>CANMSL010000001.1 GCA_947500505.1 uncultured Aquimarina sp.
CCCTAAAAAACCGCACATCAGATTCCAAACTCAAAATACAAATCAAATTTGCTTGTTCTAATAATCGAACTCAGGTTAGTAGCGGGAACTGGACTCGAACCAGTGACCTTCGGGTTATGAGGGAGAAAACCACATTCACAAGTCTCTAGTTGTCAATATGTTAACAAAATAGGTGCACGGAAAACAGTTAAAAATACCGTCAAAACCACGCTCCGAAACCGCGCACCTGAATTGTGAGGAATCTGAGATATTTCCCTAATCATTTTAGGGGAAAGTATTTCTTAGTATTAGCATCTCTTTTATCTGTGTTTATGATTCCACATTTATTCTTGTTTCTAATAGCTTTATTTAAGAAGTTCTGAGCAGAACCTTCCATTTAATAATTATCCTGATATTGTAAGGATAACTCGCAATTCAGAAGAATGATGGGGAAAAGAGTAGTTTTATTTTTCTTTATTAATCAAAGGGTCTGTTGAATCGGCTTTACTCTTAGCCCATTTTAACCATTCTTTCTTTTTATCATCTAAACCATTATTTTTCTTTGCATTTTTCTCAACTTCTCGAATATATGTTCTAAGTATTGTGACTTTATGCCATTTTTCACTATCTAAAATAAGCTCTGTAAAGCGATCTTTTTCTAATTCGATTAGGCGAAGTTTTATTGCGAAAGCAATAATCTAGAATATTATATCTCAAATGTGCATGCTTACTGTTTGCCATTATTCAACTCTCTTAACTTTTTAAAACCATTCCCAACTTCTCCATAATCCTTTTGTATCGTACTTCCTGTGTTTCATAAAACAGATTTCCTAAAATAGCTTCCTGCATTCGGTTTGAATCTAGAATATTTTGAAATTGTTCTAGTAAATACCCTTTTACATCATTATTTGCATTTGTAACAATCTCATGCCAGTCGGTTCTATTATCCAGAATGTATATGATATCTTCAAAATCGTGACTCATTCTTGGATCATTTCCACCACGTTCTGCGTGCGCCACAAACTTACTTGCTAAGAAATAGGGTAAAGGCATAATGTTAATAGTGCTTTCTCCTATTTGAACTTGTTCCATATGTTCAAAACCAGATGCAAACCACGGGTTTGCTGGTGCCCACCCTATAGGCTCTGTTCCCATAACATCTACAAGAATATCATCTAGCCTAAACCTGCATATTACATCTAGGTCTGCTGCTTGCTTAAAACCTTTGGCAATCAGTTTTTCTCTGATTTCTTCTAGATGTGGGATTGAAACAATTTTAATACTGATGTCTATGTCCTTAGTTGGTCTCACATCATCTGCTGCTGGATCATTTATATATAGGCTAATCGTTGTACCGCCTACGAAGATTACTTCATCATTAAGCTTACCCAAAGCTTGAGCAACACGCTCGATAATCTTTCTATTTATAATGGTATTTTTCAATCAAAATGCTTTTCAAGTTCAACGATTGCCATTTTTTGCTCTCTCACATTACCTAAGCGTATAGCATCTACCAAAGCGAGTAACTTATGAAGTAATGGATCTCTTAATACTGCTTCTGGGACATTGTTATGTAAAGGTTCTATAGAAAAGCCACGATCTGTTCCTTCGGCATAAGGCCATACGTAAACTTCATCACTTTGTATCACTTTAGATAGAGGCAATGCACTATGTGCAGTCGCAACACCTCTCACTAATGCACCAGGTCGTTGTGGATATACATATTTTAAACCAAATTTTAAAAACTCTAGCAAAGAAGATCTCATCACACGTTTTTTGTCACTCGCAATCAAACCTGCTAGTACACTTCTGTTGAGTGATTCACTTACTTCACTATTGCTTATCCCTAATTCATATGCAATATCTTTCATAATCCATTCGGTATCATCTTTAGCGATAATCTTGAGGAGAATAATGACATCTTGAGGTCGCATACCATTGTGTTTCTTCATAATAAATACATTAATTCGCAATTCGCGAATTGCAAAACACGAATTTAGTAAAAATGATGATTGAAACCTATTTAAAAGAAATAAATTGAAGAGGAACCAAATGTTCATCTAAGTTTAGATGCTCAGTAACAATTAACAACCTAAACTATTGAACGAACAATTATAGCTGTCCCTTAGGAAAGAAGGTTATTTATTTTTCAAATTTTCAAAACATTAAGCAACAGAAAATTCTATAATAGTATTTTATGAAATATGTTACTTAAAAAATTTAGAAACCTATAGTTCAATTATATGCCTTAAAATTAAAAATACCCCCCACCAAAACCCTCCACCTATATTAAGTATATCAACTAAACTCTTTCTTTAAACAGAAATCAAACACCTTACTATCAATCACTTATAATAAAAAAACATAGAAATATATCGAATATGAGTCCTTCGGGTAGGTAAGGCGAAAGTCACACCCATTTTTGGATAAAACAGGATTAAAAAACAAAAGCTAAAATATTGAATTTCAATATTTTAGCTTTTTTAGTAGCGGGAACAGGACTCGAACCTGTGACCTTCGGGTTATGAGCCCGACGAGCTGCCTACTGCTCTATCCCGCGATATATCATTAGTAATTTACTTGTCTCCAAAACTTCGAGTTATGAACTCGACAAACTACTTACTATCCCTTACGGACGGCAAATATACAACCTTTTTTAGCTTTACAAAGTATATTTAAAAAAAACTAACATTTTTTTTACACAGACTATTCTTACCGTCTGATTTTAAATTATATACTGAAACATAAACTAAACCACTATCGACTAAAATGCCATAGATTTTTAAACCTGCCTAAGGTTAGCAATATGTGATTACTCTATTATAAAATTTTCATTGTCATTGTTTGATTCTCTATGATGTTCTAAATACTCATTCACCATATTTATATGTAATATTTCCCGTGCTCCAAAATCCGAAACCTATCGCCTACAAGTGACGACCTCAATAACGCTCATGTAATTCAAGAAAATCTTGCTGTAAACGTCTTGAACTCCTACCTTGGAACTTTTTAACCAAACTACTTACTTCTTGAGAAGGACGGTACTCAATATGCATATGAACATGGTTTTTACTTACAACTCTTTTCAAAATATTAACATCTTCAGTATCAAAAATCTGTATCAAAATCTCTCTACATTTCTTTTCAATATCGCCTTGCAAAACTGAATATCTATATTTCGTACTCCAAACTATATGCGCCATAAATCTAGAAACTGTATAACCATTTACACTTTATCCCAACATTAAATAAAGATACGTATTTTTAGAAGCTAAGGCTAAATGCAGTAAAGTGCATAGTTTTAGCTATTTTTAAGACCAATAAAGGTATAGTTACAGAAGATTTAGCAGACGAACAAAAAGCTTACAAAACCATTGAAGTTGGAGATTGGTTGGTGCATAATATACAAGTTAACATTACTAATAAATAAAGAACTGAGGTGAAACGGCATTACTTCGGTTTCTATGACAAATCCAATCGGTTTTGGTAAAAAGTTTGATTTTTGATCCATCCAAAAATGATGTATGTGATTTTATTTTTAACCGCATTTAATACACTCATTTTATTTCTACCTTCTTCTTACTTTTCTTTAGTAGTAAACACTTATGTCATTTCATAAACGAATAGCGTTCTATGAGGCCATATGTAATAATCATTTTAACTCTTTATCTTCAAAAGAGGATACGCTTGGTTTTTCAAATGTTGACGTTCCCGATATGTTTTCAAAAGGAGCTATAAGGGCATAACAAATAAGTTTATTAAGCTCAGTTAGGTTTCAAATTCATCAGTTTTTACTAACAAATTCCAAACTAGAATCTTTCCAAATTCAGGAATAGATATAAGCTGTTAATTTCAATTAGATAGCTTTTGATCTTGTTTTATAATTTCTTTTATACTTTTTTAAACTCCCTGATCTATTGGTCAACCTCTTCGATCAATCTAATATTTATTTGAGGAAAAATCGTCAATACAAATGTTAATATTTGTTAATTTTAAGGGAATTTTCCGTAATTGTTAAACAGTTTTCGTAATTTAATAAACAAATATCTTAATTAAACAACATTAAATATGATGATCAACTTGTAAAATCACCTCATATGTAATTTGATTAAATTTAATAGCAAGCTATATCTTACCCCGTTAGTAGCTTGTTTATCAAAATATGAACTTATAACCTCTAATACTCACGCTATGCCTGTAACCCAGAAAGCTTACAGAGAGAATTATCTGCATTTTAAGTTGACTTCTGAAAACTGCGGGGAAGAACCTATAAATCGACCTTATGTCATACATAATCACGGAGCAATCATTGCTTGGGATTCAAAAAAACCAGATATTCCAGTCTTTATGAGCGAAAACATAATTGATGTTTTTGATGAAATAAAATTGGAGGATTTATGGACGAAATCTCCAGCGGATTGGATGGGAGAAGAATTGTATGGAATATATGCTGAGATGGATGATCCATTTACTTGGGATTCGATAGATCCAATACCTATTATGATTCATAACAAATCCTGGAATGTAATAAGGCATATTTTTAACAATACACGTTTTATTGAGTTTGAACCTGTAAAGAGCGATGAAAATCTTTTTGGACGAAAACTTTCATCTTTTCACGAAATAAGAATGGTAACGGAACCATTTCAATATATTAAAGAATTATCGGAACTTTTAGATGTATTTGCAAAGAAATACCGTAAAGTAACAGGTTATGATCGAGTAATGGTATATCGCTTTGATGATGATTTTCACGGCTCTATAGTTGGAGAAAGTAAAAAAGAAGCATTAGAACCTTTTTTTGGTTTGCATTATCCCGCTTCGGATATTCCACCTCTGGCCAGAGCATTATTTTTAAAAAATAGAAGCAGGATTATACCGGATGTACATGCAGATTTAAGTAAGTTGACTTTTAACCCAAATAAGGAAGATTCTCATCATCATTTAGATTTAAGCTGTACACAATTACGTGGAACATCTCCGATTCATATAGAATATCTTAAAAATATGGGTGTTGGAGCTACTTATACTTCTGCCCTGATTATTAATAATAAGCTTTGGGGTCTAATTGCTTGTCACCACTATTCACCATTCTTTATAAATTACGAAACCAGAAAAACAGGAGAACTGATTGCAGATAACCTTTGTAGACGTATTTCTGAAATTTTATTTGAGGAAGAGCAGACAAAAAGAGAACGATTAAGGAAAAAGGAGGAGAACTTTAACAACGACCTGGTATCTTCATGGGAAGTAGTCTTACAACTTATCAATAATAAAATTGACTTAATTGATTTATTAGAAACTGATGGTGCTGCTGTTGTTACCTCTTCTATTGGTGTTCATATACAAGGGAACACTCCTGGTAAGGATACTCTTTTAAAGATTTATAAATGGTTAGAGCAACATTCCGAAGTTTTTGAAGATGATATATGTTTAACCACCGACCTGAGAGAAATCCTAAAAAATGATCCGGAATTTATTGATTTACCCGAAGATATTGGCGGAGCTGCTATTATAAGACTTATAGAATTAGATAATTGTATGCTTATGTGGTTTAATAAAAGCCAACGAGCGATGTATGACTGGGCAGGAGATCCTAATCAGCCATACGAAATTGACTATAATAAAGATGGATCAATTAGATTATCACCAAGAAAATCTTTTGAAAGATGGAAAAAAATGGTGAATTACAAATCCATTCCTTGGGATAAAGTTTCTACAGAGATGCTTTTGCGAATCAAAGATGTTATTCTAAAAAAGAACCGAGATTGGAATCCATTTAAGTCTGAACATTACAAGAGAGAACTTCAGCAAATCACTTATACCGCATCTCACGACCTGCAGGAACCTCTACGTACCATTGACAACTATTTGATGCTTCTTAGTGATGAGCTGGAGGATAAGAATGAGGTGTTCGTAGATTACCTTAGCAAGACTCGAAACTCAGCAAAACGTATGAAAGAGCTGGTGAATCAAATGTTGATTTACTCAAAAATAGGCAGTTCGGAATTTAGGACAAATGTAGATCTTAATAAGATTGTAAAACAAGTTGAAGAAGATTTAAGTCTTAAAATACAAGAACTTGGTGCTACCATTTTTTACCAAGAGTTACCAATAATTTACGCAAACGAAATTAGTATAAAACAGCTTATACAGAATTTAATTTCTAATGCATTAAAATACAGGAAGGAAGATATTCCAATATTTGTGGAGATAGGTGCAAAACAAACAGACGCCGGCTGGGTTTTCTCTGTAAAAGACAACGGAATTGGTATAGAGAAGAAGAGTTTTGAAAAGATATTCTCTTTGTTTCAACGGTTGCATCATCAAGACAGTATTCCCGGTACAGGAATCGGTCTATCCATATGTCGAAAAATTGTAGAAAGTATGGGTGGTAAAATGTGGGTCACTTCCGAAATTGGAAAAGGAAGTACATTTTGGTTTAGCTTAAAAAGTAAGGAAGTAAATAATAAATTAATCTAAAAAAAAGATTGTGTATGTTTAGCAGTATTTTATTAATTGATGATAATAAATTAGATAATTTTTATCATCGAAAAGTATTAGAAAAATCTGGTTTTACTGGAGAAATTTTTGAATGTCGAGACGGTAAAGATGCTCTGTGTTTCTTACAGCGAGAGGGTAAATACGAGGATTTAGATATAAATTTTACAGCTCCGGAATTAATATTTCTGGATATCAATATGCCTATTATGAATGGATGGGAGTTTCTGGAAGAATATGGAAAACTATCACAAGACTTACACTCAATTCATATTATCGTGATGTTATCAACGTCTACAAACCCTTCTGATCATCTTAGAGCATCTAAGAATCCTTTCATTCATACATTTATGACAAAACCATTGGACAAGGATCAATTACTACAATTAAAAACCAATTTTGAATATGAAGCATGATTACTTTTTTCAATTGAGATCTGATATCCAGGAGGCACATCATCATGTTGAGGAGCTCACCGATAGTCATAAGTTAATGTATCATCCTGATAAGATTACCTATGCCAATTTTCTGCTTACCCACTATTTGTTTCATACCCAAGTAGATCATCATCTTAAAGTGACATTAAGTAATAAGGAATTACAAAATATAGTTTGGCCCGATGACAAAAGAAAGAACGCTCTACATAAAGATCTTGAAGCACTGGAAATAAATATTAAGGAACCATCAAATACTATAGATCCTTGTACCGCAGCTTTTTCCTTTGGATTATGTTATGTGTTAAAAGGTTCTAGTATGGGAGATAAATTTATTTATCGAGAGCTATCGAAAAGTTCTGATTTTGTATCCTGGAAAACAGACTGTTTTTTTAAAACTTCTGTTCAGCAATCACCACAAAACTGGAGAAATTTTAAAACAGAACTGGGTGTTCATTTGGATAAAAATTACGAAGACGTTAGAAAAGGTAGTCTTGCTGGTTTCAAATTATTCGGGAAACTACATTTAGAATGTAAAAATCAGTTAAGAAGTACCTGTGTATAAATTAAGTATTGCTATAGTATTTTATTTTTAATCAACCCTTTGTTACTTATAGCAAAGGGTTGATTTATTTTTAAGTTGCGGTTTATACAAATACTTACAGTAGCTCGCAATAATCTGATTGAATATGCACCTTATTTACCATAGCAGGAAGCAAAATTGTTTCCCCTTCTTTAATAGTTTCATTATGTCCATTTACCGAGACTCTACCTCCCCCTTTTGTGCAAACATAAACTACGAATGAATTGTGATGCTTCTTGCTACAATATGATCTGAATGTACCCAGATAGAAAGGTTTTTGTCTGTGTAATAAATAAGTAAGGGAAAATTTTTAAAAGCCCGGTAATTTTTTCTTCCTAATAATGAAGAGTTGTAGTCATTGGTCAACTCTTTTCACAAAGTTTCTTCGGAAGGTCAGTTAGCAGCAAAAGGTACATCTTGATAAACATCTGTAATCTTCGAGCGTACTCCAATATTCAACAAAAGCTTTTATTTTTTCGACGTAGTCTTCCTATCAAAGAGGTTTCATTGGGTAACCTGCAATTCTAGCTTCATAACTCTGCTTTAAATCTCTATGATTATTTAAAGTACTTTAAATTACTACCGGAATATGTTTTAATTTCTCGTTTGACTTTAAAATTTTGAGAAACTCAAGTCCACCCATTCTAGGCATATTTAAATCCAGAAGAATCAGATCTAGAAATTCTTCACGATTCTGGAATATATCTAAAGCTTCTTCACCATTTTGAGCTTCTAACAACTTATATTGATAATTGTTTTATCCAATACACGAACGAATTTTAATCGTTCTGTCTCATCCTCTTCAATCAACAAAAACTTTAAGGCTCTCATTAGGTTCAAATTAAGTAATAATTCTATGGTATAACATTCTTCTTTTCCTTTCGTATTTCAACTTTATTTCGATAAAAATTTTTTAAATGTCTACGAATGGAAGTTTACTGTAGATGAATAAAAAATTTACATTTTTAATCTTTATTAACTTTATAAATCTTGAAACAACATACTATTATTATTACTGTTCGATACTAAGGGCTTCAAAAGCGACCAGTTCCTGATCTTCGAATCTTGGTTTTACCATAATCGGATTACAACATACCTCGCAATCCTCGACGTATGTTTGATACAGTACTGAAGGATCCAATAACATGGAAATCTCTTCCCAACAATAAGGACATTGAAAAAAATGTTCGAACATATAAACTAAAATTCAATATTTAATAATTGACCTGTGAGTTGTAGTAATTGCAACTCAGCTAATTTAGCATCATATTTTGCCAACGTTTTATTGGTTTGCGCTTGAATCAAATTAATCTGAGCCTGTCTAAATTCTATAGAGGTGATTTGACCCAAATTAAAACGCTCTCGGGAACGTTCGAAATTGTTTTGATTTGTCAAAACATTTTGTTGCTGTATCTCATATACCTTCAAACGATTCTGGTATGTACCTAAAGCATTGGCAATATCTCTTTTTACCTGCTGTTCAACCTGGATTTTTGCTAATTCCTGATTATCTAAAGCAATTTTAGCATTCTTTACTCTTGTTATCGTTCCGCCACCATCAAAAAGATTCCAACTTAAACTTACACCGGCTGATAAAGTATATATATCGGCTACGTTTCCCGGAAAAAAAGCAGATGGTGGATTTCTATTCTCATTCCAGCCATAAGAACCGTTAAGACCGATTGTAGGTAAATACCCGGACTTACTCACTTTTACATCATAATCACTAATCCTAATGTTGCTTTCGTTTTGTAGTAATGTGACATTATTTTCTACTGATTTTTCGAGATAGTTATCTATTTCTAATCTAGAAATGAAATTCACAATAGTATCCACAGTAAATTGTTTTTCGAGCTCATTATCTACAATAATGTTCAGGTCGCGCTTGGTATTCGCAAGTTGCTGCTTCGTATTTAATAAATTAATACTATCATTGGCTACGTCTACTTCAGCATTTAATACATTTAATTTCGTATTTTGTCCATACTCAAACTGATAGGTAGATCTGGTAACACGTTCTTTAGAAATTCGTAATGTTTCTTCCAGGATTTGCTGGTTTTCTGTAAGCCTTGCTACTTCATAATACACGGAGAATAATTGCAACAATGTGTTTTCAATAGTCTCTCTGGCCTGTAATTCTGTAAGATTGTATTGTTCTTTTAACCTTTTATAATTATAAAATCGTCCTAAACCATCAAATAAGGTATAATTAAGATTCAATGAAGCGTTATATCTTTGTGTTTCAGCACCTAATATCTCAATATCTTCTCTCGGCAGCCCGGTATCCTGATTAATTGCACCGGGAAATGAAGTGGTAGAAGAAGTCTCCTGATAATTGGCTCCTGCATCCGCTGCAAGCGTAGGCAAATAACCCGAATTTAGTACTCCTTTGTTATTTTTGGCTGTCTCAATATTATTAGTGGCAATGAGAATTCCATAATTATTTTCTAATGTTAACCTGATAGCCTCTTGCTTAGTTAATTTTTGAGCGAAAGTGCTACTCCCGACCAGAAACAACAATAAAACCAGCCTTATTATATATCTATGCTTGTAATTCATGATATTCTTCCTGTTCCTCTTTTTGTTCTTTTATGGCACGTTCTACCTCTTCTTTTGTAATTTTATTTCCTGTGGCTAACCATTTAGTTCCGACCTTTAACTTATTACTAAAGGATAAAAATAATGGTAATACTAATAATGTAAGTACTGTTGCAAAACCTATTCCATATGCGATTGAGATTGCCATAGGAATCAAAAACTTAGCCTGGCGACTTTCTTCAAAAATCAGTGGAGCCAGTCCGGCAATCGTAGTCAATGATGTAAGGAAAATTGCTCTAAAACGTGACTTTCCAGCTTCGAAGATTGCGTGATCAAATGTCATTCCGGCTCTTAGATTACTATTAAACTTGCCGATCAATACCAGACCATCGTTTACCATAATGCCTATAAGAGCTATTATTCCTAATAAGGATAGTATATTAATAGGGAAACCATGTATCCAATGCCCCAATGCTACAGCAGGAAGACTTAAAGGAATCAATAATAAAAGTAGAAGCGGCTGACTATAACTCCTGAATGTAAACGCAATCGTGATATAAATCAGCGCTAAAGATGTTAAACCTACTGGACCTAAGGACCCAAGAAACTTGCCTGCTTCTCGATTCTGACCCTCGTAAGAAGGTGTTACCGTGGGATATTTGGCAATGATCTCGGGCATAATTATCGTACGAATTTCTTCTAAAACATCAGTTGCACTTGTTGTTTCCGGATCTTTAAGATCTGCAGAAATCTGAACTTCCCTTCTTCCATCAAGATGGTTTACTGCTACATCTCCTCTTTCTATTGAATAATTTACAATTTCACTTATAGGGATCCGTTCACCATTAGGAGTAGAAATTCTCATATTATCCAAATCAAGAATCGAAGAACGGTTTTCTCTGTCATAACGAACCCAAACCCTTATCTCATCTTGGCCCCTCTGAAATCGCTGTGCCTGAACTCCAAAAAAACCACCTCTTACCTGTGCCATTACGTCTCTTAAATTGAGCCCCAGTGCATATGCATTCTCCTTTAACTCTAATTTGATTTCTTTGATTCCTGCCGGATCATTATCTGCTACATCTTTTAGCCTGGAATCATTTTCCAATACCGTTTTAAACTCTTCTTTGGCAGCTTTTAATTCTTGGATATTACTTCCTAAAAGGGAAACCGAAACCGGACTTCCACCAAAATTGCCTCCCGATCCATAAATTAATCGCTCCGTTCCGAATACAGGACCTACTTTTTCTCGTAAACGATTTGCGACCATACCCGAATTCACTTCATTAGGACGTTCCTCTCCAGGCAGCATGTTAATACTTAAAGACGCATTAGAAGAAGAGGTAATATTTCGGATTATATTCTCGAACAGTTGTTTTCCTTCGTATTCTTCACCTTTCAAAAATTCTTCTTTTAACTCGTTATTGACAATCCAGGCTTTTTCTTCTATCATAGAAATGATAGAATCAGTTATTTTCTCGTTAGTACCATTGGGCATGCCTAAATCTACAGAGATGACATCACTGGCGATACGAGGAAAAAAAGAAGTTCTTACGATACCTCCTCCAATACTTCCTATCGTGATTATTAGAATTACAATAAAAATTGAAAAAGTAAAAAATTTATTCTTCAGCGTAAAACTAAGAGCAGGGCTATAAATATTATCCCGTAACCATTTCATAATCTTATCCCCAAAAGCATTGACATGGCGAAGTTTAGAAAACATCTTTGCTATCCCTTTTTTAGGATTATCATCTTCAGATTTGAGGGCTTTGGAGTGTGCCAAATGCGCAGGAAGAATAATCAATGCTTCTACCAGTGATACTGCAAGTGTAAGAATTACGATTACAGACACTTCTCCAAAAAAGTCACCGATCCTTCCGTCTAAAAACAAAAATATCCCAAATGCCAAAATCGTGGTCAATATTGCCGAGACTATAGGCGGAATTACCTCCATAGTCCCGTCAATAGCAGCCTGAATAGGAGTTTTTCCTTTTTCGTAATGCTGATAAATATTTTCGGCGATTACAATACCGTCATCTACTAGTATTCCAATTACAATGATCATCCCGAAGAGAGACAATACATTGATAGTGACATTAAAATAACCGGCAAATACGAACATTCCCAAAAAAGCTATCGGCAACCCGAAAGCGACCCAAAAAGCCAAGCGGATGTTAAGGAACAGCGACAGAAAAATTAACACTAAAGCCATTCCTATGATCGCATTTTCAGTAAGGAGTTTAGTACGTTGTACCAGGGTAATCGAACGATCACTAACAACGTTAAGTTGAACGTTATTATATTTCTGATTAAAATCTTCTATGTATTCTTTTGTTTTTTCTGCTGATGAAATAAGATCTTCGGTATTGGTGCTGGTTATTTGTATATTAACCGATAGATCTCCGTTAAAATAAGATGCATTAGGTGACTCTGAGAAACGATCTCTGATTTCTGCAACATCCTTTAGCCTTATAGTACGTCCTGAAGCGTCTGCCCTTATAATTAGATTGGAAAGTTCGCTTGCATAATAAGAACGATTATTTGCTCTTATCAGATATTCTTCGGCACTTGTCTTGATGGTTCCTCCGGTAGTCAAAATATTAGCTTGGCTAACAGCTTGTGCCACTTCATCAAAGCTAAGCTCGTATGCTAATAAGTTATTTTCGTTGACCGCTATCTCTATTTCTTCTTCTGGATACCCACTTATAGCAATCTGCGAAATACCTTCTATAGCTCTTAGATCATTTTCGATCTGACGTGCTATTTGTTTTAATGTAATTAAAGGGATATCCTTACCACTTATCGCGAAGTTAATTGTCTGTCTGATTGCTTCTTGTTTGGAAACAACTATAGGTTCCATTCCGGTGGGGTAGGTGGGTACTCTATCTACTGCATTCTTCACCTCTAAAAGCATGAAATCGATATCTTTTCCTTTTTCGATTTCAACATTGATACTACCGCTATTTTCTCTGGAGGTGGAAGTCACCCTTTCTACACCCGCTAATCCTTTGAGATTATCCTCAACTTTTAGTATGATTCCTTCTTCTACTTCTAAAGGGGATGCTCCGGGATAAACAACACTTATGCTTATGTTTTTGGAATCAGTAAGTGGAAAAAATGATGATTTAAGTGAAAGTGCACCATAAATCCCAAAAACTATAAAAGCAATAACTATAACATCAACAGCGACATGGTATCTTATAAAATAAGAAATAATCTTACGCATAATCTCTATTTTGAATTAACACCGATCACTTTACTATCAGCAGAGGATCCTCTTTCCCCTTTTTCCTGATATATTTTCACCAACATTCCGGCATATGCTCCGGGTACAGGTTTATTTAGAATTATATCGCCATCCGGTACTCCTTTCAGGATAACTTTCTTATCAGAAAAGTAAACAGGTTGTACATCGATCATATCCAAAATACTATCTCTAACTACAAAAATCTTATCTCCTTCCTGAAGTAAATTACGATCAATTTCTATAGCGTTCTCGGCTTTTCTGGCATTGAGATTTGCCTCCAGATACATTCCTTCCTTCAAGGATGAGTCTTTTACCTCAATAAAAGTGGTAATCGTTTGGGTAGCTTGATCCACGCTTCCATTTATTCGGGCAACTACACCTGTATATGTTTTGGATTTATCGAGATCGGATAGTTGCACAGATTCGCCTAATTTCAATAAATCTGAATACTCTTTGCCGATTGCCACTTCGATTTCATAGGCACTGGTATCAATAAATTCGCCTAATTTTTGACCTTGTCGTATAAGGGTACCTTCTGTCACCAAAGCTTCTGTTAACACTCCGGAAAATGGTGCGGAAATAGTATATTTGGATAAACGTTGTTCAAGGTTCTTAACGTTATAATAGGTGGTGTAAATATTTCTTCCGGTGATAAAGTATTTTTCTTTTTCTGAGGAAGTCTCCGGAAGTTCCGGAGTAGTTTTATTGATATCAAAATTGGTAAGATATTTTTGCCATTTGCCATAAATATCAGGGTAATCTAGTCGTAAATCCGGCATAATGGAAGTAATGAGATTAAACAAATTACTTTTAGCAGATTGTACAGAAGCGTAATATTCTGAAGCATCTATTCTAATAAGTGTTTGCCCTTTTTTATATTGTTGACCGGGTTTAAAGAGTTTAGTTCCTCCTCTAAAAACACCTTGTACTTCAGAAAAAAGTTCTAATCTCCTTTTCGCAATTAAATTGCCGTTAGCAATTATTTTAATTGGTACCGTACCATTCTTTGTAGTATCCACAAAAACGGTTTTAACAACCTTTGCGGATCTGGGTTTTATTTTGGTTTTACTGTCTATAAGCATTTTTGCACCGAATAAAGCTCCGGCGATAAGTAATAATCCAAGTATAAAAAGTACTACATTCCTCATATACAATAGTTTGTTTACACTTTTAATATAAAAAGTTACACACAAAGCTATCAACAACTATCTTCTGTTGCAGTTAAAGAACTCATAAAATAAATTTTATTCTAAATCCAAAAAAAAAGACATCTAAAATATATAGATGTCTTTTTTAAAAACAGTATGAAATTGCCTATCTAATCTGCTATTTCAGCAATTTTCGATTTGATTTTTTTTAGGGTATTGATCAGATTTTCGATTTCCTGTTCTGTTAGACTTTCTTGTACCGCAGGAATTAGTTTATACATAATTGGGATAACCTTTTCTATAACCTCTTTTCCGTGATCTGTAAGGAAAATTCTGTTTATTCTTCTATCTTTTTCATCATTTCTCCTAATCACAAGATCTTTACTTTCCATAGTATTTACTAATCTGGTCATAGAAGTTTTGTCTCTGTGAGTAATAAATGCCAGATCGTTTTGCGATTGACCATCCTCTACCTTCAAGCGCTTCAAAACACTCCACTGCTCTTTGGACAAATCTAGTCCTTGTTCACTAAACGCTTTCTGAACTAAAAACCCAAAATCATAATGAATTTTTCCAACCCAAGAGAGTGCGTGAGCATTTAAGTCGATGGCTTTTGTCTCATTCATACATTGTATTTTTTAATTTACAGTCACAAAAATATCTATAAATATTTAGTTGTACCTGATACAAACGATAAAAATAGTTATGAAACACCCGATTTATCAGAACTTAACAGTAACGAGACATTCACTAATTCAAGTATCTTCAAAAAAGAGTTGGTTGTTATGACATACTCGTAATACGTGATTCTATTTGTGAATGATTTTACAATTTTATCCAGTTATATAAGATTAAGATAGTAAATCAATTTCTTCCTGTAAAACTTCCCAATCTTCCATCATAGAGGCCAATTTGCTTTTTTTAGCTTGATATTTATCAAAAAAATCAGGTTCGGCAATAGTTTCATCATAATTAATAGCTAATTCTACGTCTATTGCCTTAATTTCTCGTTCTATTTTATTGATTTTAGATTCTATATTGCTCAATCTATTATGAAGTGATTTCAGTCTTTTCTGATTTTCATAGGATTGTTTAGCAGTCTCTTTAGTTTCTGAATTAGATTTTATCTGTTTATCTTTCTTTTCAATATCCCGAAGATCATCAACTCTTCTTTGTTCTAGATAATAATCTATGTCTCCCAGGTATTCCTTAATTTGTTTGTTCTTAAATTCATAAACCGTATTGGTTAACCCTTGCAAAAAATCTCTATCATGAGAAACTAAAATCAGTGTCCCTTCAAAATTTTTAAGTGCTTCTTTTAGGATATTTTTGGACTTAATATCCAGGTGATTTGTAGGCTCATCCATCACTAACACATTAAATGGCTCTAAGAGCATTTTACACAACGCTAATCGATTACGCTCACCTCCGGAGAGAACTTTCACCTTTTTATCCACCTCATCCCCTCTGAATAAAAATGCTCCTAACATATCCCGAACTTTGCTACGGGTTTTTTCGTTTGCCGCGTGGATCATTGTATCGTGTATGGTCAATTCACCATCAAGATATTCTGATTGATTCTGTGCAAAATATCCTATCTGTACATTATGACCAAGTTTCAGGTCCCCTGCATAGGGTATTTCATCAATGATAATCTTAGCCAATGTAGATTTTCCCTGACCGTTTTGCCCTACAAAGGCGGTTTTAGAACCACGCTCAACTAGTAAATTAATATCCTTAAGAATTTCTTTATCACCATAACTCTTACCTACTTGCTCTGCTTCAATAACTACTTTACCGGGTTGCACGCTCACCGGAAAACTAATATTCATTACAGCATTATCATCTTCATCTACCTCAATTCGCTCTACTTTGTCCAATTTCTTAATGAGCGATTGTGCCATAGAGGCTTTTGTAGCTTTCGCTCTAAACTTTTCAATCAACTTTTCGGTTTGCTCGATTTGTTTGGATTGATTTTTTTGGGCAGCTAATTGTTGATCTCTTATTTCTTTGCGAAGCACTAAATATTTAGAATATGGCTTATTGTAATCATAAATACGACCTAATGATATTTCTATAGTTCGGTTTGTAACATTGTCCAAAAACATTTTGTCATGTGAAACAATCACTACAACTCCAGAATAATTTTTAAAAAAACCTTCTAACCATATAATAGACTCGATATCCAGGTGATTAGTCGGCTCATCCAACAAAAGAACATCGTTATTTTGTAATAATAGCTTTGCCAACTCAATTCTCATCCGCCACCCTCCTGAAAATGTGTCAGTAAGTTTATCAAAATCCTCTCTTTCAAATCCCAAACCTAGCAGTACTCGTTCTGTTTCTCCCTGATAATTATAACCGCCCAGAATCTCATATTGATGTGTGTGATCACTTAATTCCGATATCAATTGATTGTAGCTTTCGCTTTCGTAATCGGTACGTTCTGCGAGCTGTGTATTGATTTTATCAATTTTTCTTTCAATATTTTTGATTTCGGTGAACGCTTCGTACGACTCCTCCAGTACCGTCCGTCCTAGAGTAAAATCAATATCCTGTTTCAGAAAGCCTATCTTTATTTCTTTATCCAAGGCAATTTGACCAGAATCAGGTTCCTGCTCTTTGGACAGAATCTTAAGCATTGTAGATTTTCCTGCTCCATTCTTACCCACTAATCCCACTCGATCTCCGGCATTTAATCTAAAGGCTATTTCCTCGAAAAGATATTCTCCTCCAAATGAAATTGAAAGATTATGTATGTTTAACATCAGCTATTGAATATTTTCTGCAAAGATGACTAATTTTGTGTTAGAATAAAAGTACTATGAGCTTCTTAAAGGGAACAAAAATCTATAGCATTGTCACTGGCACGTGTCCTGTCTGCCAAAATGAAAGTATGTACAAAGAATCTAATCCATATAAACTGAGTAAAGTTTTTGAAATGTACGAGCGTTGTAGTCATTGTAACACTAAATACAAGATAGAGCCTTCATTTTTCTACGGAGCAATGTATGTGAGCTATGGTGTGGGGATTGCTTTTGCGGTGATTGCTTTTCTTCTGGGAAATCTTCTTCTGGAATTAAATTTACTGAATACATTTTTTGTAATCGTGGGGACTCTTATCGTCTTTTTCCCAGTCATTCTTCGACTATCGAGAAATATCTGGATTAATCTTTTTATGCACTATGGAAAAAAGAAAAATTTATCGTGAGTGTTTAAAACGTTTGATGTCTATTTCTTTATCCAAAACAATTTCATTTTCAATAAAATTAAATAGTTTATTTGCAGCATAGGGTCCGATTAATATACCTCTGCTACCCAACCCATTAATAATATAAAGATTCTTATACTCTGGGTGCTCGCCAACCAGAGGTCTTCGATCTCCGGTAGTTGGTCTTATACCGGCTACCTGATCAATTACCTCATAATCAACCGTTAGAATACGTTCAAGTTTATTTTGCAGCTCTTCTCTCGCCGCTTTAGTGATTTCTGGAGTTTTATCATTGTTATTATATGTAGCTCCTACTTTATACAAATCATTACCCAATGGAATAATGAAGATTGAAGACTTAACCGCCTCCTGTAACTGTAACTTCTTCGCTGTAATGATGATATATTCTCCTTTATTTCCTTTTACAGGCAAATAATTGAAAAAAGGATTATTTATAACCCCAAAACCTTCAGAAAAAACTATATTTCTGGCCTTTACCCCTTTATATTCAACAAAATCTGTTTCAATTATTAATTCATTATGTCTAAAGCTTTCTTTTATTAATAGCCACCTTTTTTCAATATACCTTAGATATAACGAAAGCATATTTTTAACTTCAATTCTTCCTGTATGTTTTACTTTACCGTAGTGAAATGGTATATCTAAGGCACTATTCTCGTTTCGGACTAAATCTGAAGAAATAAATTTACTTAAAACAGATTTGTCGCAGGCTTCGAACCATAGATTTTGTTCTTCTACAGAATTAAATCTTCTTAATATCGGAACTTCAGACACAAATGATTGCTCAAGCTTATTCTCGACATTTTTATAGAAAGACATTGCATAGTCTAATTGCTCTGAAGCCAGCCAGGCTGCAGTAAATCGTTTGAGGATTACAGGGTTGTATAATCCTCCGGCGACCCTGGAAGACTTCTGTGAATTATTTTCATAAACCACGTATGATTTATTATGATTCTCCAACTCCTCTACAAAAGCCAGTCCTGCTAATCCGAAACCGACAACTAAATAATCTATCATATGTCAAAAATATAAAAACGCCCGACTAATCAGTCGAGCGTTTTTATATTATTTAGAAACATCAGAGCTTAATAACTCCACATATCCATTTCGAAATTTCTGATACTTTCTTTAATTCTTTCACTTTCCAGTAACTGCATTAAAGCATTATCAATTATATAGTCATTAACTTCCCGGTCACCCTGAATGTTATCTTCTTTATAAATGACAGAATTAAATCGTCTAGCATTAAGAACGTGATCATATGTAAAAGGCATAGAAGTATTCTTTCTGTTAAAAGCCTTTGCATTATGCAAGATTTCTCTAACATCGGGATACCATACCCAGAATAAAGGAACCATATCAGGTTCATCATCATTAAGGAAGTTAACATCTGGCGCTACAGGTGCAATACCCAATAATCTATATCGCAACTCTCCCTGACGCTTATCAAAATACCAGTATCCTCGGATCTGATATTCAGAAATATCAGCTGCACCGATAGTAGTAACTTCAATATACTGAGGATCTACTGGTTCTCCTGCATTAAACTGCTCATATCCTAAATCTAGCGTATCAATCTTTGACAATGTTCCATCAAGATCACCCAGTGTACGAGTTTCTGTAAAATATGAATCTGCGTAAATCTTTTTGATATTACCATTTTTAACATTTGACAACAGAACGTCATATAATGCACGTCTGTCTGCTCCAATATTAACCGTATCGATTGGATAATACAATGGGAAATTAATACGTTCATCAAGATCAATTGTTTCCCAGGTTGTCTTAGCCCATAGCACATCACGTTCATCGACATAACCGTATTCTAACGGAAGGTCATTATCCAATTGAATCTGCTCAATTGTTTTCTTTCCGATATCTTCTGGACTATCAGCATTTAATATATTAGCCTGACCATACGAAAACAGGGTCACAAGCAGGCCAAAAACGGTTAATAACAAATTTCTCAAATTCATAATTATTAGTTTATTTTAGTTCGTTAACTCAACGATAACCGGAGATATTTTCTTTAGTTTATATCCGGCATTGGTTGTTAACTGTGCTTTAATATCTATAACCTGAACAGAAGATCCGCGTTTAGCTTTTCTAAGCGCTGACTTCGCTCTGGAGTCTAATCGGCCACCTCTTACATTAACAGTTGGCTGACCTTCTACTTTAAACTTAAAACCTGTTACTTTCAATTTAATATCAAAATCAAAGTCTGGTAAGATTGCTCCTATTGACGCCTTATCTAAACCACTTTTAGACATCTTTACACTTCCATCTTCACCTCTCACAGTACCTACTGGTCTAGGGATATCTTTAATTCTAAATTTCTTACTATCACTTACAGTAGCACCGTTAGGTAATTTACCACTTACTTTGATACTAACTTCTCTTGCCTTTACGGTGGTTACATTCATAACATACTTACCAGCTCCTCCTCTCTTTTTCAAACCAGGCGCTGTAGCATTTACACTAGGAACACCAGGAATAGAAATGGTCATAGGATTCTGTACCCCTCTATACACCACATTCATTTTGTCCGCAGAGATAACTGCAGAATTTGGTTTAGGAATAACAGCATATGAGCTTTCGATAGGGATAGTAATTATCGAATCACCTTCTTTAAATTGAAATTCTCCTTTAATATCTCTTTCTCCAACGTTTCCTGCTGGGAAATCCAAAATTGTTTGTCCTTCCTGCATCGACTCAGGTTCAAGTTCTTTTCCATTAACAACAACTTTATGAGCTTTTAAAGTTTTATCTTTCTTACCTAAGATAATACGTCCTTTAAATTTCTCACCACTGAAGAAAGCGGTTTTATCCGGAACAACAATTGCTTCAAAGTTAGATAATGAAACCTCTGATTCTAACTGGCCTGATAACATTGCAGATAGAACTTTACTTTGAGTAGATTTTACATCATTTTGTAATTGAGTAAGCTTAGTTATAGAGGCAATCATAGGGAATCCCTCATAATTATACTTTAACCAATCAACTTTTACTTTATCACGATTTTCTACTTGTTCTGTCGAAAATTCATTTTGGATATCCGCTGCGATCTTAGGATATTGATCCTTTACGATTTCACTTACAGAATTTCTATATTCATCAACTTTCTGAATAAACTCTTTCCCTGATGGGGTAATATTACCGCCAGCAAAGAAATACTCATCCAAAACAGCATTCTTATCCATTACCTGGTAATCTTTCGGATCACTTACATCTTTTAGAATAACAGCTTTTACATCATCAATATAAGCTGTTAATTCGTTCGACTTTTCATTTATAATATCAGCTTTCTCCTTTAAAGGCCTATACTTGTCCGGTTGTTCAGAAACTTTTTCTGCCAATCCTCCTAAGAAAGCTTGATTTCGCTCGGTAGTTGTGTTATTATCTTCTGTCAGTTTTTCATTCATCAAACCGAAAGCTGATAATACTTCTTTTGACATATTTAATGCCATCATTGCTATAAATACCAAGTACATAAGATTGATCATCTTCTGCCTTGGTGATAATTTTCCGCCTGCCATATTTCTATATTTTGGTAGTTATTTTATTAATTAAGTTAAATACTAGTTTCTGTTCATAGCACTTAACATACCACCATATACTCCATTTAGGGAAGATAAATTACTAGCAAGACTTTCCATTTGGTCTTTAAGTTTCTGAGCATTATCTGCAATAGCCTGATTTGCCTCTGCCTGAGACGCTGAAGATTCTAACTGAACTTTATAAAGGCTATTTAAAGATTCTAATGAAGAAGCAGCTTTTTGCATTTCTTCACTATATTTTTTCTGACCCTGGATTGAATCGATTGTTGGTGCAATTCCTTTTGCCGCTCCCTCAAAGTTACGGATGCTCTCTCCAAGACTACTCATTAAACTGGAATCTACTCTTGCTTCTTTTAACATCTCATCTAATTTCTTAGATAACATTCCTTCTGGAGTTTGATTTTCTTTCTTGTCTCTTTTGTTACCTCCAGCTAATTCTGGATACACAAGAGACCAATCTAAATCATCATCAACAGGTTCGAATGCAGAAACGGTAAATACCAATGCCTCAGTTATCAAACCAATGATAAGCATTTCGTTACCAAAAGGCCAATGCATAATTTTAAATAACGCTCCAAGGATTACTACAGCCGCTCCCAGACCGTATACCATGTTCATTAATTTCTTGCTTGATTTTGAATTTGCCATAATAAATGTGTTTAGTTTTTTAAATTTTTTTAAGTATTAAATTAAAAAAGGGTTAGTAATTAGGGTTGATAGATAAATTTTGGGACTTATTCTAATTCTGATTTTGAGTATTATCTTCTCCAGTAACGTCAGTACCCATATAATCCTGTACGGTTCTGAATCCGATATAACTTCTAGCTGAGTCTGCGTACTCGTAATCTCTGGTACTTACCTGTAGGAAATAAGCAACATCTTTCCAGGATCCTCCACGCACAACTTTTCTTTTATTCTGATCATCATTAACATTTGGGTTCATAGATGATACATATTCGTAGGCTGCAGCATCATAAGAGGACTGCACCCACTCAGAAACATTACCTGCCATATTATATAAATTATAATCATTAGGCTCGAATGTTTTTGCTTCTACTGTATATAAGAAATTGTCTGCTGCGTAATTACCTCGTAAAGGCTTAAAATTAGCTAAGAAACAACCTCTGTCATTCAACGCATAAGGTCCACCCCAAGGGTATGTTCCAGATTCCAATCCTCCTCTTGCCGCATATTCCCATTCTGCCTCAGTTGGTAATCTAAAGTAATTTACAAATTCCTTATTACGTTTTTTCTGATAAGAATTCTTCTCGATTGTTCTCCAGGTACAAAAAGCTTTTGCCTGTTCCCAGGAAACCCCTACTACCGGATAATCATCATATGAACTATGCCAGAAGTAGTCGTTGTGCATAGGCTCGTTATAGGAATAATTAAAATCCTTAATCCAAACAGTGGTATCAGGATATACCTCAATAACTGTTTCTTTTACGAAATCTTTTCTTCTTCCTTTCTTAGCACGTGCAGCCGCCTGAATATCCATCCAGGTAAATCTAAACTTGAACTTACTTACATCAAATGTTCGTCTACCATTATATGATTCTTCTAGAGGAATATATAGAGAGTCCATTACTTCTGTGTAAAACTCGTCTGGATAATCTTCTGTATCCCATTCGATGTCTACATCCTTGTTTAGTTTTCGACCTTCGTATCCTGTTTCTCCTGTACCGCTATAATTGTCGTATACATACTTCTCGTAAACAGACATGTCTTCGGTGTTTGCATCTAAGAATGCATATTCTCCAATACCTTCGTCTCCGGGAGTTTTTCCAAGATCATCTGCCATTATCGCAAGTTGCATTCTAACTGTAGAATCGCGTACCCATCGAACAAACTGTCTATACTCACTGTTTGTAACTTCAGTCTCGTCCATGTAGAAAGATCGAACGGTCACTGTCTTAGTTGGTGCATTGGCTAATGCTGCTTTGTCATCATCGGATTTACCCATAATAAATGATCCTCCGGGGATGAGGGCCATTCCGTAAGGTTTTTCCGGATGCCATTTTTTACCCTTTACTCCTACTAGTTCTCCGCGGTTTCCTCCGCCACAACTATATAGCATTGCTACAATAGCAAAGAGTGATACAAATTTCTTCATAACGTGTTTTAGGTTAAGATCTTTGAGATTTAAGGTCGTAAACCTATTTATTTATTTCCAGAAAAACAATTTTTTTCCGAAAAAAACCTTAAAACTCCCTAATAAAAATGTTAAACTTCGTTTTTTCGTTTCGCCTTATACCATCTTTCAGGCATTTCTTGATTACAAGCACGCTCATAATCGTTGTATGTGCAAGGTAATAACGTATGTCTTTTTAATTTATTATTTCCAGATGAAATAAAAGGTATTTCAATCCACCATCTTTCTGTTTTAGGACTTTTGTAAAACGAAAGAATTTCATCGTCTATCGGTACATTATAATGAAGTGTTCCAGTTTGATTTTTGATATCTAATTCATTCGACCTATAATTAACTCCTTCAATAAAGTACCAAAAAATCTGTGCTATTAATAGAGCAGTTGTCTCTTCCTGTTTAAAGTTTTTAAACTCATAGACCCCAAAACTTTTTACCTTATCGCTGATGCCTGCATACCTTGCAATTGCACAAATCTCTCTTCCGTTAAAACCATTTGGTGATGCATATTGATAATTAAGACAGGTAGAACTCATGGCACCAAGATCGATAGCCACAATATCTGCATCTCGCATAATTGGTTCTACTATTGTAACATCCGAGATTACTTCTCCTAATCGATAGGCATCAAAATATAGTTTTTCGATTAAATCTATTTCCTCTTGAGAATTAAAATAAGTCTGATACCCTATATTACTGTAGTTAAAAAGATTGTAGGGTTGCTCTACAATAATTTTACCAATAAAAGATTTGTTAGTAATTGGCTGTGTGGTATTTCCTAAATCAAATTTACTATCAACATTAACCAGATTGACCATTCTTTCTAGAATATCAAAAGCGCGATACTGGCCATAAACCAAATCCTGACTTCCTCCTAAAATCAAAGGTATTACCTTTTTTTGAAGAAGTGTAGCGAGAACATCCTTCATCAAAAAATAGGTGTCACTAACTTCTTCACCAGGTAATATATCTCCAAGATCTATAATCGAAGTATCCCAGTTACCTGGAAATAAATCATAAAAAGATTTCCGTATCGTATTAAGATGCAATCCTTCTCCCAGAAAATCAGTGTCATTCCTATTTTCCCTAACGCCAATAATAGCAATATCAACTCCGTCCAAATCAGGAATTCCATTTTCTGATGTATGAATGTTAATCTGCTTACCTAATGATTGATCCGGAAGTAGCGCAATGTGCGCAGCTACTATTTCACTAACCGGTGAAAGAAATTCTAAAGACATATTATCGTATAATTATTTCTTTTTCGTAGTCTTTTTTGTCGTTTTTTTCTTTGCTACAGTCTTCTTCTTGGGAGCATTTTTTTCTATAATGTCTTTTACCTTTTCCAGGGTAAGCTTCGTAGCATCTACTGTTTTAGGTAATTCAATTTTAGTTTTACCTTTTATAATATTACTTCGGCCCCACCTTGCTTTCTCAACCCTTATTCCTTCTTCTTCCCAGTTATGAATGATCTTATCGATTTCTTTTTGTTTTTTCTCCTCTATCAATTGAACTATATCTTCATCTGAAAGATTATCAAAGTCATATTTTTTGTTCACATTGATAAACATACCATTCCACTTAATGAACGGACCGAATCTACCGGTTCCTTTTTGCACCGGTAAATTTTCGTAAGTATATATCGGAGCATCTGCTTTTTCCTTTGCATCAATAAGCTCAATTGCCCTATCTAATGACGTGCTCAAAGGATCTTCTCCTTTATCTAAAGAAACAAACTTAGCACCAAACTTAACATATGGGCCAAAACGACCGTTATTCACCGTTACAGTCTCTCCTTTGTAGTCTCCTAATTCTTTTGGCAACTGAAATAAATCCATTGCCTCTTCAAAAGTAATACTTCCCAATGTTTGCCCTGGCGCCAAACTCGCAAACCTAGGCTTATCCTCATCTTCTGAAGTACCGATCTGTACCATCGGACCGAATTTTCCTAAACGCACACTCACTGGCTTTCCTGACTCCGGATCTTCGCCCAGAATTCTTTCTCCTACTTCACGCTCTGCGTTTTGAGCCACATCTTCAACTTTCGGATGAAATTCTTCATAAAACTCTTTCATCACCTGAGTCCAATCTTCCTGACCTTCAGCAATTTCATCAAAATCTTGTTCTACTTTTGCTGTAAAGTTATAATCCATTATAGTAGAAAAATGATTCACTAAAAAATCATTCACCACCATACCAACATCCGTAGGAATAAGTTTTCCTTTATCGCTTCCAACTTTTTCTGTAAGTTTTTTTTCTTTTATAGCATCTCCGGCAAGCGTAATCTGAATATAATCTCGCTCTTCGCCTTCTTTAGCACCTTTCTCAACGTAATTTCTATTTTGGATCGTAGAAATTGTCGGCGCATAGGTGGACGGACGACCGATCCCTAACTCTTCGAGCTTTTTAACCAACGCAGCTTCTGAATATCGGCTTGGAGGTCTTGTAAATCTTTCTGTAGCTGTAATATAATTGTTAAATAAATTCTCACCAATTTTCATAGCTGGTAATATTCCGCTTTGTTCTTCATCTTCATCATCACTTCCTTCAAGATACACCTTAAGAAAACCTTCAAACTTTATTACTTCTCCATTGGCAACAAACTGTTCTTTGTGTGAGTTAGACCCTATTTTTACATTCGTTCTTTCTAATTTGGCATCGCTCATCTGCGAAGCTATTGCTCTTTTCCAGATCAACTCATATAATCTTTGCTGATCATAATCAACCGGAACTGTATGTCTTGAGAAATCGGTTGGCCTTATAGCTTCGTGAGCCTCTTGTGCTCCTTTTGCCTTACCTTTATATTGTTTTGGATGACTATACTCGTCTCCGTATGCCGAAACGATTTCTGCTTTTGCACCGTCTTGTGCCTCTGCGGAGAGATTTACACTATCCGTTCTCATATAAGTAATCAATCCTGCCTCATATAAGCGCTGAGCCATCGTCATAGTCTTACTTACCGAGAAATATAATTTCCTGGATGCTTCCTGTTGCAATGTAGATGTTGTAAATGGTGGTGCGGGTGATTTTTTAGCTGGTTTGGTTGTAAGATCAGCAACATTAAAACCAGCTCCTAAATTTTTATTTAGGAATGTCTCAGCCTCTGTTTTGGTTGTAAAGTTTTTAGAAAGCTTTGCTTTAAAAGACTTTCCTTTATTATTTGCAAATTCTGCATCAATACGATAAGAAGCAACCGGTTTAAAATTAAGTATTTCGCGTTCTCTTTCTACAATCAAACGAACGGATACTGATTGTACTCTACCGGCAGATAATCCTCCTTTTACTTTTCTCCACAAGACAGGAGATAATTCATAGCCCACTAATCTATCCAGCACACGTCTGGCTTGTTGTGCATTTACCAAATTATAATCAATACTTCTAGGGTTTTCTATCGCCTTGAGTATTGCTTTTTTTGTGATTTCGTGAAAAACAATTCTACGTGTTCTTGTCTTATCTAATTTAAGTTCTTCTGCCAGATGCCAGGCAATAGCCTCTCCTTCTCGATCCTCATCACTTGCCAACCAAACCAAGTCCGCTTTTTTAGAAAGATTTTTTAGTTTTTTCACTACATCTTTCTTATCCTTAGAGACGATATATTTAGGTTTAAAACCCTCATCTACATTAACACCGAGTTCTTTTGCAGGCAAATCTGCAATGTGCCCAAAACTAGACGCAACCGTATAGTCTTTTCCTAGAAATTTTTCTATTGTTTTCGCCTTAGCTGGTGACTCCACGATCACTAAATTCTTAGCCATAATCCTTTTTTTTCATCTGTTGATAATTTATGTTTATTAGTTGACAGATGGAATCTCCAATAAACATGTTCAGTAGGTGGCAACCCAGATACCAGGGCATTTTTCTGGGAACAAAAGTATATCAATTTTTTGAGATCAAAATTTTTTCGTAAAAATTATACAAAAAAAACCTGCAAACGGTGCAGGTTTTATTTTATTTATCATTCCACAATGGCGTTCCAACTTTCTGGGTCAACTTCATTTTCGAAACCTAATCCTTCTTTATACAAATAATATATTGGCAGATACACAAATGAGGCTGTAAAAAACACTCCTACAAAACACAATATCATTCCTACTAATTGCGCCAATACCGATGAAATAAAGATCAAACCGAAAGCTATCAACCAAATTTTATTCCCAAATTTAAAACTAGCCTTGATCAAATCCGAAGCACTAACATCAGGATTGAAAGCAAAAATAACACCTAATAATTGTAATGGTACCATTACATAAAAAATTGGGAAATAACATAATAAAGTAGCTAATAAAGCAATCCCAAAACTTGCTATTGACAACGTTAATATTTTTCCAAAATATTTTCCTTTAAAAAACATGAAGTAATTTGTTGTTTCAGGAAGTTGTAGATCCACTTGTTTGCAGACTTTATAAAAATGAGCATTAATTCCTAATTGAAATGCAGATGCAATCATGGAAATTATGATCACCAATATTATAAATAAAATTACCATACCTACAGAAAGTTCATCCTGATAATATCCATACTCCCCATAATTACTTTCATAACCAGCAAAACCAATTATTGCGATAACAGGAATGTACATTATAAAAATTAGCGGTATCAAAATTACTAAGGAGATTAACAAATGTATAAAACCTTGTAACCAGACTTTCTTAAAAAGTTCAATACTTTTATTAAAAATATCTCCAAAGTCAATGGGTTTGCTATTTTCTATCTTTTTAAAAAGTTGATCGGCACTCATATTAGTGATTGATTTAGTTAATTCATTATCTCAAATATAAATATTTAAACAAATATAGCCCTGCCACTTTGTCATATATTGTTTTAAAGAGTATCTTTGCACACTATTTGAATTAAAATCGGCAAGGATATTATTATACATGGAGAAGATTATTGATGAAAAAATACAGGGGCAAGCATTGTCTCTAAATAATAAAGAAGGAAACACCAGAAAGCTTTTTATCGAAAGCTATGGATGCCAAATGAATTTTAGCGATAGTGAAATTGTAGCTTCAATTTTAGCTAAAGAAGGATTTAATACTACTCAAAACCTGGAAGATGCCGATCTTGTTTTAGTAAATACGTGTTCTATTCGCGAAAAAGCTGAATTGACTGTTAGAAAGCGCCTGGAAAAGTACAATGCAGTAAAAAGAATCAACCCGAAAATGAAGGTAGGTGTTCTGGGTTGTATGGCTGAACGCTTAAAAAGTAAGTTCTTAGAAGAAGAAAAAATCGTTGATCTTGTGGTTGGTCCGGATGCATATAAGGATCTTCCTAATCTAATCGAAGAGGTAGACGCCGGACGGAATGCAGTTAATGTGATACTTTCTAAAGAAGAAACATACGGCGATATTTCTCCAGTACGATTACAAAGCAACGGGGTATCTGCTTTTGTCTCCATCACCAGAGGTTGTGATAATATGTGCACTTTTTGTGTCGTGCCTTTTACCAGAGGGAGAGAGCGCAGCCGTGATCCGCAAAGCATTTTGGAAGAAATAGATGACTTGGCTTCTAAAAATTTTAAAGAAATTACCCTGCTTGGTCAAAATGTAGATAGTTACTTATGGTATGGAGGCGGATTAAAAAAAGACTTTGACAAAGCCAGTGATTTTCAAAAAGCCACTGCGGTTAATTTTGCGAAACTGTTGGATATGGTAGCCGAAAAACACCCCAAAATCAGACTGCGTTTTACCACATCTAATCCTCAGGATATGACATTGGATGTAATTGAGGTCATGGCAAAACATAAGAATATCTGTAAGTACATTCACTTGCCTATACAAAGTGGTAGTGATCGTATCCTTAAAGAAATGAATCGATTACATACGCGCCAGGAATATTTTGAATTGATTGACAATATCAAAAGATTGATTCCAGACTGTGCTATTTCTCAAGATATCATTACTGGATTTCCCACAGAAACCGAAGAAGATCATCAGGATACTTTATCTCTTATGGAATACGTAAAATACGAATACGGTTTTATGTTTGCCTATTCGGAAAGGCCGGGAACGATGGCAGCACGAAAACTGGAGGACGATGTTCCTGAGGCCACTAAGAAAAGAAGACTTAATGAAATAATTGCACTGCAGCGCAAACATAGTTCATTAAAACACGAAGCCTTTGTTGGAAAAACAGTGGAAATATTGATCGAAAAAGAGTCTAAAAAATCAGATAAACACTGGAGTGGAAGAAATACACAGAACATCGTGGCCGTTTTTCCAAAGGGAGATTATAAAATAGGTGATTTTGTGATGGTTCGTATTGACGAATGTACAAGTGCTACATTGCTTGGAGAAGCAGTAGCTTATTCTAATAACTATTGAAAAATTAACTTAGAAACTAACTAATATAGTTTTATTAAATGGAATCAGTCCAAGCTACAAAACAACGATTCGGGATTATAGGAAATGACCCTAAACTAAACCGTGCTATAGAAAAGGCTATTCAGGTAGCTCCTACAGATATTTCGGTTCTGGTTACCGGAGAAAGTGGTGTGGGTAAAGAAAGTATTCCTAAAATCATTCATTCGTTATCCCATCGCAAACATGGAAAATATATCGCAGTCAATTGCGGGGCTATCCCTGAAGGGACTATAGATAGCGAATTATTTGGTCACGAAAAAGGAGCATTTACAGGTGCAACTTCTACAAGAAGTGGTTATTTTGAAGTAGCAGATAGAGGAACAATTTTTCTCGATGAAGTAGGAGAATTACCATTAACTACACAGGTTAGGCTTCTAAGAGTATTAGAAAATGGAGAGTTTATCAAAGTAGGGTCTTCAAAAGTTCAAAAAACAGATGTACGTATTGTAGCGGCGACCAACGTAAATATGTTTGAAGCCATTAAAAAAGAAAGATTCCGAGAGGATCTCTATTATCGTTTAAGTACCGTTGAAATTCTATTACCTCCTTTGCGCGAAAGAGAACAAGATATACACCTGCTATTCAGAAAGTTTGCTTCTGACTTTGCAACAAAATACAAAATGCCTACAATCAGACTTGACGAAGATGCAGCTCATTTATTAAAAAAATACCATTGGAGTGGTAACATCAGACAATTACGCAACATAGCAGAGCAAATATCAGTCCTTGAACAAAACAGAACTATATCAGCCAGTACAATTAGAGGATATTTGCCCAACATTGGAAGTAATTTACCAGCCATTATATCCTCGGATAAGAAAGATAGCGACTTTAGTAACGAAAGAGAAATATTGTATAAAGTGCTTTTTGATATGAAGAACGATCTTAACGATCTCAAAAAGCTAACCATGGAGTTAATGCAGAGCGGAAACTCTCAGCAAGTTCAAAAAGAAAACGAAGGGTTGATCAGAAAAATTTATCGTGATGATAAAGAGGAAGAAGAAATACCGTTTGAAGAATCCGTTAACTCCACAACAGAACTTTTACAAATAGCATCTTCTGATACTGAAGCTGTTAAAAAAGAGGATGATAAATATCATTTTGCAGAGGAAATCGAAGAAGAAGAAACCCTTTCATTACACGATAAAGAACTAGAATTGATCAAAAAATCCCTGGAGCGTCATCGTGGAAAGCGTAAAGCAGCTGCAGAAGAATTAGGGATTAGTGAGCGAACACTTTATAGAAAGATAAAACAATATGATCTCTAATACTTGGTTTGAGATTTGAGAAAAAAAGAATTAAAAAATAAAAAATTGATAGATAAACTAAAACATATAATTCTAGCACTTGTTGGATTGGTAATACTTCAGGGATGTGGCGCGTATTCGTTTAGTGGTGTGAACACAACTGCAACTTCATTTCAGGTAGAATTCTTTCAGAATCAAGCTTCTATTATTATTCCTGGAATTGATCAAAGGTTTACCAATGAACTTCAGGATTTAATTCTTAACCAGACTAATTTAGACCTAACAACTTCTAATGGTGATTTAGTATACGAAGGAGAAATTGTTCAGTACTATGTAGCTCCTACCAATGCAACGTCGTCCAATACCGCTGCACAAAACAGATTAACAATTGCGGTGAATGTACGTTTTTATGACACAAAAACCCCTGAAGAAGATTTAGAACAGCGTTTTTCTTTCTTTTTTGATTATCCTGCATCTCAGGCAGAAACTGCAGTACGTGACGAAGCGATACAAGTTATCTATGAAAGGATAACTCAAGACATATTAAATGCTACTTTGGCAAAGTGGTAAAAAAAATTTAACTATCAATTTTTGAACACTAAAGAACTTACATACTTGTTTCAAAACCCGTCCTTAATTACCAAGGAGCAAACTGAAAATCTTGACAAAATCATTCGGGAGTTTCCGTATTTTCAACCCGTAAGAGCTTTGATATTAAAAGGTTTGAAAAAAAATGAAAGTTTTCGATACAATCAAGAATTGAAAACGACAGCTGCATACACTACAGACAGGGGAGTGTTGTTTGACTTTATTACATCGAAGCTTTTTGACAAAGATCCAGAAAACTCAGTTACAGAAAAAAAACATAATACCGAAATTGACGTAGTAGATGCCCAAGAGGTAAAAGTGCTTTCGAGAATTTCTCTTGATGATGCGGTTTCTATGAAAATAGAAGAAGCTGAAGAAGTACTTGATCCAGCATTGTTTTCTTCAAAAAACGATAAAATATCCAGAAATATTGCTATTGCCGAAACAATCATTGAGCAATTCGAAGAAAACAAAAATACAGATAAAACCAACTCTGAAGAAAGTTCAGAAAAAAAGCTGGAAATCAATAAGCCTTTTGATTTTAATAAAAAAGAATCTCACTCCTTTGCAGAATGGCTAAAACTTACATCCATACAACCTATTGATAGAAATATTAAAGAGAAAGAAAATATTCAGAACACAGAAGATGACAGAATTAAAGAAGATCATAACCAAAAGTTATCAGGTCAACAAAACAAATTTGAGCTGATTGATGAATTTATAGCCAATAATCCAAAGATCAAACCTGCTGAAAAAAATGCACCCACACGCAACCTAGCTAATGAGCATGTAATCGCACCTGATGAGCTAATGACAGAGACTTTGGCAAAAGTATATTTAGCGCAAAAAAAATATAAAAATGCAATTCAGGCATATAAAATATTAATTTTGAAAAATCCCGAAAAAAGTGGTTTCTTTGCAGACCAAATTCGAGCAATAAAAAAATTACAAGAAAATAAATAATACTATATAATGACAACGTTTTCAATCTTTTTAATACTAATTGTGATTGTATCATTTTTACTAGTTGTAGTAATTATGGTTCAGAATCCTAAAGGTGGAGGTCTATCATCTTCTTTTGGTGGCGGTGGAACACAGCAATTAGGCGGTGTAAAAAAAACTACAGACTTTTTAGATAAAAGCACCTGGGCATTAGCTACATTACTGTTAGCACTAATACTTTTATCAAACATAGATTTAATGGATGCAAGATCAAGTCAAGACCCAACGGTAGATACTAACGAGGTAGAAGTAATTGACACACCCATAACACCTGCTCCAACAACGGATGACACACCTGAAGAATAAACATTATAGTTTAGAAACTAAAAATAAAAATGTCGACTTGTCATATAGTCGACATTTTTTGTTTCAATTTGTCAGTATCTCGCTACTGGCATAATTTCTGAAATATACAGTTACAAATAATTCATTTTAATTTTAAAATATAAAACTAATTATAATGGGAGTAAATATTAAACCTCTTTCGGATCGTGTGGTTATTGAACCACTTCCAGCGGAAACGCAAACGGCATCAGGATTATACATCCCTGATTCAGCGCAAGAAAAACAACAAAAAGGCAAAGTAGCCGCTGTAGGTAGTGGAAAAAAAGATCACGAAATGACTGTACAGGTCGGTGATACCGTACTTTACGGAAAGTATTCTGGTACTGAGTTAAAATTAGATGGAAAAGACTATTTAATTATGCGTGAGGATGACATCCTTGCAATCGTTTAAAAAATTGAATTAAAAACACAAATCGAAACTTTCTATAATATCGAAATAACAGAGATATTGAAGTTTTAAAAAATAAAATAGTATGGCTAAAGACATAAAATTTGACATAGAAGCACGTGACGGAATCAAACGTGGTGTAGATGCATTAGCAAATGCAGTAAAAGTAACATTGGGTCCTAAAGGTCGTAATGTAATTATCAGCAAATCATTTGGAGCACCACAAGTAACTAAAGATGGTGTTTCTGTAGCTAAAGAAGTTGAGTTAGAAGATGCTCTTGAGAATATGGGAGCACAAATGGTAAAAGAAGTAGCATCTAAAACCAATGATCTTGCAGGGGATGGTACTACTACCGCGACTGTATTGGCTCAGGCTATCGTAAAAGAAGGTCTTAAAAATGTAGCCGCAGGTGCTAATCCGATGGATCTGAAACGAGGTATCGACAAGGCTGTTCTTGCTATTACAGAAGATTTAGAAAATCAGACAAAAGAAGTAGGAAGCTCTTCTGATAAAATCAAACAAGTTGCAGCAATCTCTGCTAATAATGACGAAACTATTGGTGATCTTATTGCCAAAGCTTTCGGAAAAGTTGGAAAAGAAGGTGTGATTACAGTTGAGGAAGCTAAAGGAACCGATACTCACGTAGATGTAGTGGAAGGGATGCAGTTTGATAGAGGATACCTTTCTCCATATTTTGTTACGAACAGTGAAAAGATGACTGCAGATTTGGAGAATCCGTACATTCTTTTGTTTGACAAGAAGATCTCTGCAATGAAAGATTTGTTACCTATTCTTGAGCCTGTCGCTCAAACAGGAAAACCTCTTTTAATCATCGCAGAAGATGTGGATGGAGAAGCATTAGCAACTCTAGTTGTAAATAAACTTCGTGGAGCTCTAAAAATAGCTGCTGTAAAGGCTCCTGGTTTTGGAGATAGACGAAAAGCAATGTTAGAAGATATTGCAATCCTTACAGGAGGTACTGTAATTTCTGAAGAGCGTGGATTTACTTTAGAAAACACAACTATTGAGCACTTAGGTACTGCAGAGAAAGTTGCTATTGATAAAGACAATACCACTGTGGTAAATGGTGCTGGTGCTGAGGATCTTATCAAAAACAGGGTAAATCAGATCAAATCACAGATCGAAACTACTACTTCTGATTATGACAGAGAAAAATTACAGGAACGCTTAGCCAAATTAGCTGGTGGTGTTGCTGTACTATATGTTGGTGCTGCTTCTGAAGTAGAAATGAAAGAAAAGAAAGACCGTGTTGATGATGCACTTCACGCAACTCGTGCGGCAGTAGAAGAAGGTATTGTAGCTGGTGGTGGTGTTGCCTTGGTAAGAGCGAAATCTGCTTTGGAAAAAGTAAAAACCGAAAACGCAGATGAAGCTACAGGTGTACAAATTGTAAACCGTGCTATTGAATCTCCATTAAGAACTATTGTAGAAAATGCCGGTGGTGAAGGTTCAGTGGTGATTTCTAAAGTATTAGAAGGCAAAGGTGATTTTGGATATGATGCAAAATCTGAAGAGTATGTAGATATGTTAAAAGCAGGTATTATTGATCCTAAAAAAGTGACTCGTATCGCTTTAGAAAATGCTGCTTCTGTATCCGGAATGATCTTAACTACAGAATGTGCATTGATTGATATCAAAGAAGATGCTCCTGCAGGTGGAGGAATGCCACCAATGGGCGGAGGAATGCCTGGTATGATGTAAGTCGTACTATGATAGCGAAATTATTTTAGCAAATTTTTGATTATTGCTAATTGCTAAAAACACTAAACCCCGTTTTAATAATTTAAAACGGGGTTACTTATTTTTGGGGTAATTTAGTTTGAAATCTTCTCAAATTTTAACACATCACTTTGTAGCACCAATATTTTTTTTTCTAAAAGAGGTGTTTTAGTCATAATCTTAAAAGGAGAGCCAATATCTTTACTGTTTTTTAAAAGAGGCTTACTTATGATATTGTCAGACTTATCCATTATTGTAACAGCCTTGTTTCGAGCATCAGTAAAGAAATAAGTATCTCCTTCAAAACCATCAAAAGTAACAACTTCAATCCTGGAAGAAGTTTCTTCATTAGTAATGATTTTAAGAATAGTGAATGAACTCAATAACAAAATTGAAAAACCTAAAGAGAATATGTATAAAAATGTTTTCATAACTTTATAGTGAATCTTAAAGATTTTCAAATTTCTTAATATTTTTAGTTTTTCATCTTATATAAATTTTCCTAATATTTACATAATCTTATGATTTTTGAAAAATATTAAAGAACCCGTTGTGCATTTTGATTTTTTATTCAAAATTCGTCGATTCGAATTTTCCTCCATTTTATTTCGGAAAATTACTCCAATTGACGCTTTTTTTAATATTTCTTTCAAAATGCACAACGGGTTAAATATATATTAGGTATTTGGAATCTGTTTTTTACTTGAATACGGAATAAAGAAAAACTTTTATGAAGACTAAAATTGTTCAATGATTTAAGTCACCGTCAATTATTAAAGTAGTATTTTAGAACCACAAATGCTTGTTACTTTTTATTTGTTTCATATATGATCACTATTGAAGTTAAATCCCTACCTATAAAAGATGTAATTGCAGATATTTCAAAAGCATTCGAAACTTCTTTCGACACGACCTGCGAAGAATATTTTCTTGATATTCCGGAACATATCGGAAAAGGAAGCATCAGGGGAATCAACTTTGATGGAGGTATGGGCATTATCCTTTATGATTGTTTTTTTAAAGAAAATATCGAATTTCATTTTACTATCAATGAAGTCCATCCTCTTAAATTTTTGTACTGCCTGGAAGGTTCTCTTATGCATCGTTTTGAAGGATATTCTGAGGAGCACGAAATAACAAGATATCAGGAAGCCATTGTTGCCAGTGACTTATTTAATGGGCACATACTTCGTTTCAAGCCAAATATGCATACAATAATCAATAGCTTAGAAATTACAAGAAAAGAATTTCAAAAGAAGATTCAATGTAATTTGATTACAATGGATGAAAAATTACAAAACCTATTTAACGATATTGAAGCAAAGAAGTTATTTTATCACGATGGTTTTTATAGTCTAAAATTGGCAGATATATTTAGGGAAATGCAAGCATTTGATGGTAAAGATTTTTTGAAAAAACTCTTTTTGGAAGGTAAATCTTATCAAATGCTCATTGAGCAAATATTACAATATGAAGATGATTTAGAAGAAAGTTCAGGAAGAAAAATTTTAAGAAAAACTGAAGTAAAACAAATAGAAATGGCATCAGAATTAATTAGAAGCAAAATTTCTGAACTGGATAAAATCACGGACATAGCCTCTGAGGTAGGATTGAATGCAAATAAACTTCAGGAGGGATTTCAGAGCCTTTATGGTATCTCAGTAAAACAGTTTATAAAAAAAACCAGGCTAAACCTAATAAAGGATCTGGTGTTAAATACAGATTATTCTATGTCCGAAATTGTGGATTTGGCAGGTATTTCCAGCAAAAGTTATTTGTCAAAAATCTTTAAAGAAGAATATGGAACTGCCCCTTCAGATTACAGAAAACACTTTATAAAATCCTTAATGAAAAAAAAATGAACACAAACCCTTTCTGTTTTTTAAGCCAGGTCTGTGTTCGTTATAATGTTACAGATAGATTTTATTTTTTTATTATAACGGTTTCCTTCCAGTAATTATATTATATAAAATTACAATAACAGCAATCACTAATAATATATGAATTAAACTATTTGTGCCAAGACCTGGTATTATCCCCAAAAGACCTAAAAGCCATCCTATAATACAAATTACAGCTACTAACCAAAGAATACTTTTCATGATATAAGTTTTGAATTAGGTCTCAATATATTTTAAAATTTTAAAGCCATCGTGCTGTTTTCCAATTAAGTGTACCCCAAATGAAATCAAAGAAATGATTGATCGTCAAAAATTGATGAAAAATATCATGAATATTCTTTTACGATATTAGCTACTAACTGAGAGGTTCTTTTATATTTTTCTCTTGATAACAATCTTTTTGGCGGTGCTTGTCTAACTTCACAATCTTGTATAGAACAAGATTCGCAAGTAACACCCACTTTTACCTTTGATATTTTAGAATCATTCACAAAACTGATTTTTTTCTCTAAGGCAGATGAAATTAAAAATCCAATACCGATACTACGGTAATAATCCTTTCTGAAAGGATCTTTAGTTGCCGATGTAAATACCAGATATTGCTGGTCCGTATCCGTATAATCAGAAATTTGTATGTCAAAAGAGTACCCTAAATTTTCATTAGCAGTTCGCTGTAATGTCTTAATAGCCATCCATCTTCTACAATAATGTTCGTTGATTTCATTAGCATGCGGTTGTTGTTGATGGGTGATATGTAGTTCTTTGACTAAATTAAATCGTTCCATTCCTTTTTTATGAGTAAATCTTAAAAAGAATACATTCTGCATTCCGAAATCCTTTGGAAGAATATTAGTGAGGCGCTGATAAAATGACTCGGGGGAAGCATTATACAATTTCATAATCTTATGAAAGGCCTTCTCGGAAAACCGCTTCTGAGAAAACAACTCTTTAAGATGTTCTTTTAAATGAGTTCTAGGTATAATTAAAGCGCCCGCAAAATAAGAAGCATAAAAGTTATGTAGTACTTCTTCAAAATTATCGTAACGTATCCAGGAAAAAGTATATGGCCTTTCTTTAATTTCCATATATTGATACCCTAATTCCTTTGCATAGATAAAGGTTTTCTGAGGCTCATCTACCCTATCAGATAATAAAAGAGTTTTTGTAGCAGGAACAAACACGGATCTCAAATTATCCAATTCTTCGTGGTTGGGTATTCCTGCAGTGTTGATGGTATAGCCATACTCTTCAATCAAAATCTCCTCTAATTCTCTGGCAGTTATGTTGCCCGACAAATCTAACTGATAAGAGTTGGCGAATCGTATAGCGGTATCTTCTAGATCCTTAAAGAAATTATTGTGCGCTTCCTGATAAGAACGTAAAGAAGCTAGATAAAACCCTTCTCTACTCATATTGTAGTGTTGCGCGATCTCTATAATCGTACTGATAAATGCATTTACCTTTGAAGGGGCATTAGCGATAATATCAATTAAATCGCTTTGTTGTATTCCAAACAACTCAAGTGGGATTTCATCCAAGATTCCTGATTGTAAAATTTCACCAATAGGAGCCAGATTTTTATCTAATTTCAAAGACACCAAACTATCGTACGGAACTTCTAAAGTTTCTGCCAGCTTAATTATTTTATCCGTTTTCGGATATTTTTTTCCTTTTTCTATCTCATTCAGATATGACTTTGATAATCCGCTAAGTTTGGATAAACCAAAAAGAGACAAATCCTTATCAGTTCGTATCTGCTTGATTTTCAAACCGAAAATTAATCTAATATATTCTTCTGCTATTGCCATAAAGTCAAAAGTAGCGATTTCTGCGAATATTTTCAAAAACAAAAAATTTACATTTAGCGAACGTTCGCTTGTTTAATAAAAAACTTTTTTTTAATATTGTTCACTCAAACGATATAGTTATGGAAACTCAAACAAACCTAAGTCAGAAAATTAGCTTTACGAAAGAGGTGAAAAATTATCATCCAGAGATTCTTACGGATGGTGCTTTAGCTTTTCTAGAGGCTTTGCATAATCGTTTTGACCAAAGACGATTAACACTTTTAAGAAACAGAGAACAGCAGCAACATTTGTTTGATCTGGAAACCTTTCCGGCATTTCCGGAAAACACAAAGGAGATTCGCAATACCGAATGGTCCGCAGCACCCATTCCTTGGGATCTACAGGATCGCAGAGTGGAGATCACTGGTCCTGTCGACAGAAAAATGGTCATTAATGCCCTAAATTCTGGTGCTAAAACATTTATGGCAGATTTTGAAGACAGTAACGCTCCTTTATGGGCAAACTGCTTACAAGGGCAAAAAAATCTAATAGATGCTGTCAATAAAACTATTTCGTTTTACAATTCTAAGAAAGATAAAACCTATCAGCTCAATGAAGAGGTAGCTACCTTAATTGTACGCCCCAGAGGCTTGCACCTCAACGAAAAGCACTTGTTAATTGAAGGTAATGAGATCAGTGCCTCTTTATTTGATTTTGCATTGTATATATTTCATAATAATGAACAATTAAAAGAAAACGGAACCGCTCCTTATTATTACATACCAAAACTAGAACATTTTACCGAAGCTATCTGGTGGAATGATGTTATTGACTTCTCTGAGGAATATTTGGGGATTGAACACGCTACCGTTAAAGTTACGGTATTGGTTGAGACAATAACTGCCAGCTTTCAGTTAGATGAAATTATCTATGCATTAAAAGAACATATTGTAGGTCTTAATTGCGGAAGATGGGATTATATTTTTAGTTATATTAAAAAGTTAAGAAACCATAAAGGTTTTGTAGTTCCTGATCGTGATCAAGTAACGATGACCAGTCCTTTTATGGATGCATATAGTAAGCGCGTTATACAGCGCTGTCATAAAAGAAATATTCTTGCCATAGGTGGTATGGCCGCTCAGATTCCGATCAGAGATGACGAAGAGCGTAATACACTTGCTTTTGCCAAAGTAAAAACCGATAAAGAACGTGAAGTAAAAAACGGGCATGACGGGACTTGGGTAGCACATCCAGGATTGGTACCTTTAGCAATGCGTATTTTTGATATGCACATGCAAGAAGCAAATCAGTTAGGCGTAAAAAGAGAGGATGTAGTAGTGACCGAAAAAGATCTTCTGGAAATTCCTCAGGGTACAATTACGGAAAATGGTATTCGAAAAAACATCAATGTAGGGATTCACTATATCGCAACCTGGCTAGGAGGAAATGGTGCTGTTGCACTTTATGATCATATGGAAGATGCTGCTACGGCCGAAATCAGTAGAACTCAGATCTGGCAATGGCTTAAGAATGAAGTAAAACTGGAGAACGGTTTACGGCTGAATTCTAATATGTTTCATATGCTTTTTGAAGATGAATTGAAAACTATAAAAAAGCAGGCAGGAAAACCTATTTTCGAGAGTGATAATTATCAACATGCAATTGAGATTTTTTACAAACTGGTCACTTCTGAAAATTTTGAAGAGTTTTTAACAATACCAGCATACAAATACTTATAGATCATTCTAATACAATTTCATAAAGGAAACAAACTTTATCTACAACACGACAATACTTGTCCCTTTTAATCTGAAACCAACGAAATTTATAAAGAAAATGCATTACCAAAGCTAGATATTATAATTTAATCACTAGGAGCATAGGTATTATTTACTTAAAATGTGGTACAGTATACTCCGGAGGTAAGTTGATCATCTACCGTAGCAATGGAAAATAGTACAGAAGCAGAACAATTCTAATTTTTTCCGATTTTATAATTGTGCTCTTAACAGCATTCATCATTGATGAGTGCTGTTTTTTTACCCTGATTAGAAAGATATACTTAAATGTTACCTTTTATTATTTAAAAACATTTGTTTTCTTATTCATTATAAATTACCGCATTTCCACTTAAAATCAGAAATCTTAAATTGCTTATTCTTAAAGTTGTAATGCCACCATTCTGTTTTTATAATAGAGAAACCGTGTTTTTCCATAATTTCTCTTAACAATTTACGGTTCGAAATAACTTTATCAGATAACTCTGTATATGAATGATGTGCTTCTTTGCCAAAATGATCAAAATCAGTACCCATATCCAGTTGATTACCTTGTAAATCTGTTAGTGTAATATCTACCGCAGCTCCCTTATTATGAACTGATCCTCCTTTGGGATTTGCCACATAACCAGGATTAGGAAAGATTTTCCACATTTTTTTTTGTACACTATGTGGGCGGTAACAATCAAATAATTTAATTCTGTAGCCTTTTTTCATAAAATCCTGATTAGCTTTAATCAATGCTTTTGCCACCACTCCTCTTACATAACATTTTGCACAGGAGTACACCGCTTTTTTCAAAAAATTATCTTTGGTAGCATATTTCATATCCAAAACAAAATAATTTGATAGCTTTTCTATATCTACAAAATCATTATCATTAATAGTATTTTGCAAGACATTCTGCTTTTCAAAACGATCTAAAGAGTCCTGCCATTCTCTCATATGCCTTTCGATTTTTTCTGCACGTAACTGAATAGCCTTGGATCTTTCTAACAATGCCAATGTACTGGCACTTGTCATAGTAGTAACTGAAGTTTCCTTACAAGAAAAAAGTAAGGCAAAAAATGTAATAAATAGTATTTTTTTTACCATATCCCGTTTGTTTTTGATTACATTTATTAAAATCAAATTCTACAACATTACTAACAAATACGCACAGCAAATCTTATTGATATACAGCGTATTATATCAAAAATTGTTTTTCATTAAAAAACGTAATCCAATATTTCCCTAAATTAAATATACGTTGTTTTAGCTTACAATTGAAACAAAACGGTATTTTTTTAACACTATTGGGTTTTATTACACTTCACTGAACAGCTATTATTTTTTCTTTAGAGTATCGATCACACTGCCACAGGTAAGCATTTGTTCTCCGAAATACGGGTTTCTAATTTCTTCTTCTTTACTTAGCCAAACAGCACCTTTATTATCACCTGCCATCGGACATTCCTGGATATAAATTTGATGAGAAAAGTCATCCATACTCTTCACCAAAGTCTCTAAATCACCATTTAATGCTACAAAATGATCTCTCTGATCCTTCAAGTCTTTTTTTGCAATAATCATCTCTAAAGCTTTCGTAATTGAATTCATATATTCTGATGCTCGTTGCTGTAAACCCGCTGTACTTACATTTTTTAATTCGTTCAGCATTTGCTCTGAAAACTTAGATGCACTTCTAGAATTGCTTGCCACTAAAGCATCTTTTAATAGAAAATATGCCGGCAGGCTTTTAATAAAATCTTTCTGAAATTCATTTGATACATCTATTTTCTCACTATTTTTTGTAGTTTGAGGTTGACCAATTACTAAGTTACGCTTCATCATTGATTTTTTTCCCTGTAATTGTGCAGCAGCATCCACAGTAAAAGCCCCGTTCGTTACAATCTCCTCACCATTTACCAAACCATCAAGAATCTGATAAGAATCGTTATTGGAATTTCCAAGAGTCACTTCTCTCATTTCAAATATTGGTCGGTCAGTTTGTGTTTTCATATATACAACTGAGCGTTCCCCAGTCCATAAAATTGCACTTTTCGGAATTGTTATATCTGTATTGATTTTTTTATTTGTTACTGAAACAACACCCTCTACAAACATTCCTGGTTTAAAAATTGAATTTTTATTTTTTAAAGTTGCTCTTACGCTAAATGTTCTTGTTTTCGTGTCTAAAACCGGATCTATGAAAGAAATTTTAGCTTCAAAATCCTTATCCGGATATGCCTTCGTAGTAATTTTAATCTGTTGCCCCTTCTCTACTAAAGATATTTGATTTTCATACGCATCAAAAGATGCCCAAACCGAACTGAGATCTGCAATTTTATACAATGGTTGTCCTTGTTTCACATAATCTCCGGTTTCTACCATTTTTGTAGCTACAATTCCGGAAACTGTTGCGTATACCGGAAAGTTTTCTTTTACTTTACCTGAAGCTTCTATTCTATTAATTTGATTTTCAGAGAGCTTCCATAATTTCAATTTATTACGAACAGCATTATATAACTCTGGCTGAGATTTTTTTAGGGAAAGTGCGGTGAGCAACTCTTGCTGAGCAGCCACTAGTTCAGGAGAATAAATTGCAGCTATTAATTGACCCTTATGTACATTTTGGCCAGTAGTATTAACAAACAATTTTTCTATCCTACCGCCAAAATAAGCTACCTGAACAGCATTCGACTCTTCATTTTCTTTGATCTTTCCTGACAGTTTTAATATTCCTGAATCTATTTCGCCCCCACCCACGACTATCGTTTGGATATTGGCCAGTGCCATAGCGTTTTCTGTCATAATGAACTGATCCGGACTAAGACCATCTACACCCATCTCTGCTGGAATTAGATCCATACCACATATTGGACAATCTCCCGGTTCTGATTGCATAATCTGAGGGTGCATAGAACAGGTCCAGGTTTGATCTGTATTTATTTCATTATGATCATGAGATTCTGGAAATTCCTTATTGTTTGCATTTCCGAAAATAAGATACCCCGCAAATAATCCTATCAATAATGCCAAAGCTATATAAACAACATTCTTTTTCATCTTACTTATTTTTTAGAATTTTTCTGATCGTAGAAGAAGAAACATACCAGAGCGTAAAACCGCTTAATACAGTGATTAAACCTAACAGGGAAAAAACTCGTAGAACAATCGTATTAAAATTATCTCTTCCTTCATAATCCATGGTATGCGTCATCCACAAAAAGTCAAACCATCTCCATGATCTATGTCTTACACGTTGAAATGACCCATCAACTGTAGATACATATGCCTTTATATCTTCTGGGTGATTATAGCTAATTACATAAGCTGGAAGTGGTCTTTCTCTGTATTCGTGATGTTTCCCTACTTCTGTTATTAAATCAACCGAAACTACTTCTATATTTTCTTTTATATATTCCGAAGCCACTTTCAATGCCTCATCTTGAGAAATTTTGGCCTTTACTATTCCGGATTTTGCGTCCATCAATATACTATCATTAATCCAATAGTAAGGCTGATCAGTAATGGTTCTTAATTCTAAACTTGTCACTTCAAATTTAGATGAAACGGCATCCAATCCTAACAAATCCTTGTGGGCAACTGGTTGTACTTCCTTTTTGAACTGATCTCCGTGTATTTCTTCGATATTAGTCCAACTAAAATACAATCCGCTAATCGTCCACATCAGAAATTGAATTCCGAGAAATATGCCCAAATACCGATGAGCTTTTCTTATAAATACTGCAGTTTTTCTTTTTACCATAATCTGTAAATTTCTTTACATATACATTTTTACAAGCATCCAGATTGCCATTGCCAGCATAATAGTGTTCTCTATAAAAGTAGCTTTGGTCATTGGTAATTTTAAGGCTGTTCCTAAACACGCGCATTGAATACTTTTTTTATCGAGCAGTACTTTGGTCACCCCAATTGTGGTAATTCCTAAGACAAAAACTGTAAGAACTAAAGCAATATCGATTTTGAATCGCATCAAAAACATAAGCCCTAATCCTGCTTCCATAAAAGGATACACCCAGGCATATACGCGTACTAATTTTGCTAAAGGATCATACATTTTAAATGATTGAGGAAAACCCTTAAGGTCAAGAATTTTAAAAAAACTAAAAACTATATAAAACAATCCCATGAAATCCAACATGAAATTATCCGTATTCCAGGGATTATAATTGAGTAATATCGATGCAATTGTTATATATCCAAAAATTAGGAATAAAGGAAATAGCTTTCGCAGCTCGCTTTTCTCTTGAATAGTTTGATTCTTGCTGAGAAATAAATCCATTGGAGCTTTATTTTTTTCTGTAATCGTATATTTCTCCGGTAACAATTTTCTTAAAATATCTATATCCAATGATTTTTTTGAGTTGACTACAGCCTCTTTATCTTCAAGATTAACCTTGGCACCTGTGACTTCTGGAATAGATTTTAGTATATTTTCTACACCGGATCTGCACCCTTCGCAAGTCATTCCTTCTATGTGATATTTCTTTTCCATATATTCTTACTATAGTTTTGGAGGTCACGTCGAATCGCTATCTAAGCAAATTATAGTTTATCAAAAGTCTTATTTATGATAACTTATTTTACTTTATGGTTTTATCCACACTACCACATTTCAACATCTTATCACCATAATACGGATTGCGAACCTCTTTAGAGTCTGATAGCCAATATCCTCCTTTGCCTTCAAAAGCCATTGGACAAAACTGCTTATATACCTCACCCGAAGTAATGGAAGCATTATTAATTAATTTTTCAGTTTCTTCGGTTAGTGTAACAAAAAAATCTCTTTGTTTTCCAACATCTTTTGTAAGCGAGATCAACTCTGCATTAGCTTTGAGCTGCTTAGTTTCATCTGAATCTTCCAATAAATCGTCTAGTTTTTTTGCCTCTTTCTGCACTGACTCGGGATTAGAATTTACCAGTCCTTTTTTTATCATTAAATATTGATTATATATTTTATCAATGTTTTCATCAGTAAAAATAACTTCACTTTTTGTGTCCGTTTTATTAAGGTTCACTTTAGAAAGCACAACCTTCTCCTCTTTTACAGGAACTATTATTGTTTCTTTTTTATCTTTTCCACAAGACATCACTGAAGCAATCATTAATAGAATACTGATGTTTAAAATTATTTTTTTCATTTTACTATTTATAAAGGTTATACATTTTTTACTTGTTAACGTAAATAATTAAGAAAAGCGGTTTGCATAAAATACATGGAAATTGCTTTTATCTTTTTACTTTCAAAATCTAATAACATTTGCTGGACATCTAAAATCTGTTCAAAATCTAACTGTGCGGTTTGATAAGCAGATAATAATATTCTTTCCGCTTGCTTTGCCTGCTCTAAATTTTTTTGTTGTGTATTATAGTTAATTCGGGCTGTAATTCTGTTATTAATAGCCTCTTCCATTATATTTTCTAAATTATTCTGAGAAGCTTCCCTTTTCTGAAACATTTCTTCTTTCTGAAGCTCTAATTGTTTAGATCGCGAGTTATATTTTTTAGAAAAAAGTGGAATAGATAATGAGAGCATTGGCATCACAATATCTTTACCGTTATCAGAGAAACTTACATCTGGGCGTTCCTGAACGATTACATAGTCTAATCCCAAACCAATAGAAGGAAGTGCTTCTTTGGTATTGACCTCTTCTTTTTTCTCCAGCAGGTCATTTAAATAATCGTAAGTAAGTAATTCTGGATGGTAAATAATCTCATCCAACATCATCGTTGGTTCTTCTTCCGGAATAAACAAATTATCCGGAATAATCAACGGGTCGAAACCATCTCTATGCAATAATTGATTTAGGGCAGTTTCTGTAGTGAGGATTTCTCCTTTTAGGATTTCTTTTCGGTTTTGAAGGTTATTTTTAGCAATATTTAATTTTAAAACATCCACGGTTGAAGCCCGGTTATTTTCAACTTCTTTAAGAGCAATCTCTATATATGTATCTAAGAGTTTATCCTGTTCTTGTAATACATTTTGTGTCGCTTTAAGTTCATATAATTTGTAATATTTTTGTTCAACCTGTAGGGTAATCTTTCTCTTTATAATCTCTACCTTATTTTTATCTACATCACTTTCTAGAGAAGCGGTTTCTTTTCTTGCTTTTATTGTACCAAACCATGGGATATTTTGTTGTGCTGTAAACTTAGCTTTTTGGGCACCCGTTCGGGTTTCAGGTTCGCTTATGAAATATCCTGTTCCTATTTTAGTATTTGGTAAGCTTCCCGCTTCATTTTCTTTTTCTACGCTTGTCTCTAAAACTTTCTGAAAAGCCTTGATCTCCGGATTGTTTTCTTGCGCCTCTTTTATATACCCCTGTAATGATTGTCCGTTTGAAATAAGAAAAGAGAATAAAGAAAAGAGAATCAAAGACTCCTTTTTTCTTATTCCAAAATTCAGATTCAAAAATTTATCGAACGAAATCAATTTAACTTTTATACTATTGCACATTTTGTCTATTCTCTTAATTCTTTATTCTTTTATTCTTGTTTATTTTTCACTTTCTTCAACAAAAACTCTTCTCTCCAGCTAAACAACACAGGCACCACAAACAGTGTTATCAGGGCAACTAGCATTCCCCCAAAACTGGGTATAGCCATTGGGATCATAATATCACTTCCTCTTCCTGTAGAAGTTAATATGGGTAGTAATGCCAGAATTGTTGTTGCAGTAGTCATCAAACAAGGACGTATTCTTTTTTCACCTGCTTCTATCACAGCGTGTTGTATTTCTTCTAATGTTCCTGGTTTGTTTTTCTTAAAAGTTTGGGTTAAATATGTTGCCATTACTACTCCATCATCCGTAGCGATTCCAAATAATGCAATAAATCCTACCCAAACCGCTACACTTAAATAAATAGTTTGCATCTGGAAAAGCTCTCTTAGATTTTCTCCAAAAAAATTAATATTTAAAAACCAATCCTGTCCATAAAACCAAATCATCAAAAATCCGCCTGCAAATGCTACTGCAATTCCCGAGAAGACCATAAGAGATGTGGTCACCGATCTAAACTGAAAATACAATATCAAAAAGATAATAACCAAAGCTAGAGGCACTATAAGAGAAAGTGTTTTCTCTGCTCGTAACTGATTTTCATAAGAACCTGTAAATTGATAATTGATACCTTTTGGAACAGTTAATTCCCCATTTTTAATCTTTTCTATTATCAATTGCTGAGCATTCTCTACAACATTAACTTCAGCATAGTTATCTAATTTATCAAACAATACATAACCTACAAGAAATGTATCCTCGCTTTTTATCACTTGTGGTCCCTGCTCATATCGGATAGTAACTAACTCACTCAAAGGAATAGTGTTTCTTTTTGACACCGGAATATAGATATCCTTAATATCACTAGGGTTAGATCGTAACTCTCGTGGATACCGTACTCTAATACCATAGCGTTCCCTCCCTTCTATGGTTTGTGTTAGCTCCATACCTCCCAGAGCTACTTCTAAAACTTGTTGAACTTTTTCGATAGAAATCCCATAACGAGCGATTTGATCTCTATTTATATCAATTAACAAATAAGGTTTACCTACAATTCTATCCGCAAAAACAGCTTCGTCTTTAACCCCTTCTACTTGTTTCAAAACATCCTCTAGTTCAATTCCAAAAGCTTCAATTGTTGTCAGATCTTGTCCTTTAATTTTTATTCCCATCGGTGCTCGCATTCCAGTTTGAAGCATAATCAACCTGGTTTCTATGGGCTGTAATTTTGGCGCAGAGGTTACTCCTGGAAGTTTTGTCACTTTTACAATTTCTTTCCATATATCATCAGGCGATTTGATATGTGTTCGCCAATTTCTATAATACTCCCCATCTTCATCAGGAATTAATAAATTTTTGTCAACGCTTGCAGCAGAAGCATATTTTCCATTCTTTAATTCAAAAAAACCATCATCATTTACTTTAAAACGCTGACGATCACCTTTATCATTCAACACGTATTGCGGTTTGTAAAGAATAATATTTTCATACATAGATAATGGAGCCGGATCCAATGCGGATTCTGTTCTACCTGCTTTACCAACTACAGTTTCAATCTCTGGGATTGTTGCTACCGCCATATCTAATTGTTGTAGTACCCGTTTATTTTCTTCTACTCCTGAATGTGGCAAAGATGTAGGCATTAAAAGAAATGATCCTTCGTTAAGAGATGGCATGAATTCTTTACCTGTATTTTTCAGAATAATTACTCCAAATATTATAATAATGATAGGTATTGACAAAAACAACAGTTTATTGTGTAAAGTCCATTTCAGAATTCGGGTGTAATACTTTCTGAACACACTAAAAACTCCTAATAATCCAAAGCAAATCAAACTAACAAATACGAGGTTCCAGAAAAGGTTATTATCTACACCCAGCGGTCGCCAATATTCTGCAAGAAGAAAAACAATGGCTAAAGCTGATACAATATTATTGATTATATGAGATTTCTCTTCGGATAGCTTCTTGATTTCCTGTAAAATTCTTGTAATGCCAAATACCAGTAGAATAATTCCTAAAAAAGTACCATAGTAAATAGCCAATAGTCCGCATATCATTAATACAATACTTATCAAAAAGCTAACAGCCTTTTTTGTTGTGCGTTTTCTGAATAAAAATGCCGCAAAAGGCGGAATTAGAAATAAAGCTACAACAATGGACGCAACAAGTGCCATGGTTTTGGTAAATGCTAATGGGCGAAAAAGTTTCCCCTCAGCTCCTATCATCGTAAAAACAGGAATAAAGCTTATGATAGTGGTCAGGACAGCGGTTACTATAGCTCCAGAAACTTCAGAGGTGGCATTATAGACAACAGTGTTCATCGATAAATTACCTTTATTTTCATCAATATGGTGTACAATATTTTCTGAGAGTATAACGCCGACATCCACCATCGTACCGATAGCAATGGCTATACCCGATAAAGCAACTATATTAGCGTCTACACCAAAGGCTTTCATTGCAATAAAGACCATCAACACTGCTACTGGCAATAATCCTGAAATTAAAACAGAAGCTCTTATGTTGAAAACCATAATGATAATAACCAAAATGGTGACCAAGATCTCCAGAGTCAAAGCCTCCTTTAAGGTTCCCAAAGTTTCCTGAATCAACTCTGTTCTATCGTAAAAAGGGACTACAGTTAATTGAGAAGTCCGACCGTCCTTGAGTATTTTGGAGGGTAATCCGGTACTTATTTCCTTTATTACGTTTTTTACATTAGAGATAACTTCCATTGGGTTTGCGCCAAATCTGGCGACTACTACTCCACCGACCACTTCTGCACCTTCCTTATCCAGAATACCTCTTCTGGATTTAGGTCCCAGAGAAACTTTTGCAATATCTTTTATTCGGATAGCCATGTAATCTTCAGAACCGACAACAGCATTTTCAATATCAGCAATTGATTTTACATAACCCAAACCGCGGACCAGATATTCAACCTGATTAATTTCCAATGTTTGAGCGCCTACATCTCGATTTGTTTCTTTTATAGCTTTTACGACCTGATCTAATCCTATATCATATTGCTTCATTAGTTCGGGATCGACATCAACCTGATATTCCTGAACGTAACCTCCTATAGATGCCACCTCAGACACACCGCTTGCAGAAGATAAAGCATATTTCACATAATAATCTTGTATACTTCTCAGTTCCTGTAAGTCCCATCCGCCGGTTACGTTTCCATTTTCGTCTCGCCCTTCTAAAGTATACCAAAATATCTGACCTAAACCCGTGGCGTCTGGGCCTAACATTGGATTCACCCCATTGGGTAATAATCCATTGGGCAACGAATTCAGTTTTTCTAAAATACGACTACGACTCCAATAGAACTCTATATCTTCTTCAAAAATGATATAGATGCTAGAAAAGCCGAACATAGATGAACTACGGATAGTTTTTACACCCGGAATCCCTAGTAAGGAAGTAGTTAATGGATAGGTAATCTGATCTTCGATATCCTGCGGAGATCTTCCCATCCATTTTGTAAAAACAATTTGTTGATTTTCACCTATATCAGGAATTGCATCTACAGCAATGGGATTACTTGGCAAAAAACTAATATCTGATTGAAAAGGCGAGTGAACAAGGCCCAAACCAACAAAAATAAATAATAGCAAAACGGCTACCAGTTTATTTTCTATTAAAAATTTAATGCTTTTGTTTAGCATAGATTTATAATTTGATAATTGATATGAAGTTACTTGTATTCATAGTGTGAAAACAAGAACTAATCGAACAGCATCTACAACATATGGTTGTATGCATGTTAGTCAAAAACAATTAACTAAATCAAATTAAATACGTCTCGTGAAGCAGGAGTATGTCGCAGACCAATTCTGGTGGGGCATACTCTACATAATCGGTCTTAGTGTTTTCTTTTATAGAAAAAAGATCTACATACGAATAAAAAAATGAGGTAATTACTATTTGTTCAGGAATATCTATTTGGTCAAAAGAAGTCTTCAGCTCATCTTGTCCTTCTATAACAATAATCTGATCCTTACAACAAGGACTCTTTTTTGCTTCTGTGTGTTGCTCATCAGAATGACTCATCATATTCATTCCACAATCTTTGGCTTTAGAAAAAACAGCGACATCCACTAAAAATCTCCCACAATAATGTTTTTCTACAGTGAATGACAAAGTAGATAATAATACGAAGCAAGCTAGTATAAAGGATGTTATTTTGCTAAAAACCTTTTTCATTGAGTTACAAAAGTAAGCAATATTTAAAGAAATGATATTTTTTCGCATATTCCTTAGAAATATTTAACAAAACAATACCATATTAAAAAACGATCTTTTTTAAAAATTTTAGATACTTTTGCCGGAAATTGTAAGGAATGCTGTTTGAAGACTTAAAACCAAAGATTGTTGACATACTTAAGAATGAAAGTAATTCGGTTACCGAGAGGTTATACCAAACTTGTCGATTACTTAAGGAATCTATAGAATATTATGATTGGGTAGGTTTTTATTTCAAAAACGGTGATAAAGAAGAGCTAAAGTTACGCACGTATGTCGGTGAAGAAACAGATCATACTATTATCCCTTTTGGTAAAGGAATTTGTGGACAAGTTGCGTTATCCAATAAAAATTTTGTTGTTCCGGATGTTCAGGCTCAGGACAACTATATTGCTTGTAGTTTCACTGTTAAATCAGAAATAGTTATTCCCTTATTTAAAAATGGAGAGAATGTTGGGCAAATTGATATCGATTCTGAAACTCCCGATCCGTTTACAGAAAAAGATGAAAGATTCCTTGAGTTTGTAAATCAAGAAGTTGCAAAAATTCTATAACGATCTATTCATTCCATCTTTAATCCAACATTTAAATATCACAGGCTCTATTCTACTAAAATCTATAATCTTTAATTTCGTAAGCCAGATTGCTTAAAAAAACCAGAGCCTTTTGTCTTTTTTTCTTTTTGGAAATCGAGAAAACAGGAATCTTATCATTAATTACAATTTAAACCAATCTCAATCCAGCATAGAATATATTTTTTTATTGCTATCAGATACCTTTATGAATTCCTAAAATATAAGACCTCTCTTTGCTCTATATTTTAAAATTTTCAGGTATTTTCACCTCCATGTCTTTTACTAAATTTATTTGGCAAATCCTATTTCGTAATAGTTATGGAATAGGAAACATATTGAATCCCTTATTTTCTTTAAAATAAAACAACAAAAATGAATATCTAATACATAAAAAATAATACAAACGATTGTATTATTATAAACTGAGAAATATTTTTTCTATCCATCTAATATTTAGGATATTTATATTGAAATAGTTATTTCATTAACAAATAGATTCTTTTTTAAGAGAATTCAAGAAGAATTTACGAATAGAAAACAAAGTCAAATATCTTTCAATGGATACAAAATATATAATTGCATTTGATCAGGGAACGACCAGTACTAGAGCTATCATCTTTAATAACAAAGGTGCTATTTGTGGTATTTCTCAAAAAGAATTAACTCAGCATTACCCTAAATCGGGATGGGTAGAGCACGATCCTCTAGAAATTTTCAGGCATCAGCAAAAAGTTTTTGAAGAAGTATTATCAACCTCTAAAATTGCTATTGAAGAGATTGCCGCAATTGGAATTACCAATCAAAGAGAAACTACAGTAGTCTGGGATAGAAACACTGGTGATCCTATTTATAATGCAATTGTTTGGCTAGATAAGAGAACAGCAAAAATTTGTGAAAATTTAAAAGAAAAAGGATTTGAGGATTATGTTTCTAAAAATACCGGATTAATCATTGATTCTTATTTTTCAGGAACTAAATTAAAATGGATTTTGGATCATGTAGAAGGGGCTAGAGAAAAAGCAGAAAAAGGAGACCTTTTATTTGGCACAATCGATACTTGGCTTATCTGGAAATTTACCAATGGCAGCAAACATGTTACGGACCATTCTAATGCCTCTCGAACCATGTTGTACAATATTACTCAATTAGAATGGGATGAAACGTTACTTAACGCTTTAAATATTCCAAAAAGTGTACTTCCTGAGGTGCAATATTCTTCATCAGATTTTGGAAGTATTTCTTATAAAGGAAATAACATTCCGATATACGGAGTGGCAGGTGATCAGCAAGCCTCCTTATTTGGACAAGGAGGTTATAAATCCGGAATAGCAAAGAATACATACGGAACAGGTTGTTTTCTGCTTTTAAACACGGGAAAAAATGCTTACCAATCTAAAAATGGTTTATTGACCACACTATGTTGCAGTCTTCCGGAAGATAATATCAAATATGCTCTGGAAGGCAGTGTTTTTGTAGGGGGAGCCTCTGTACAATGGCTAAGAGATAAATTACAAGTAATCAATAATGCGACAGAAACCGAAGAAATTTGTGTGCGCACACCTTCATCCGATGACCTATATGTAGTACCGGCATTCGCTGGTCTTGGTGCTCCTCATTGGGATATGAATGCCAAAGGAGCTATTTATGGGTTAACATTAGATTCAGGAAAAAACGATATTATAAAAGCTACTGTTGACGCTCTGGCCTACCAAACGCGTGATGTATTAGATGCTATGGTAGAAGATAGCGGAAAACTAATGAAAGAATTAAAAGTAGATGGAGGAGCCTCTGCAAACAATTACTTAATGCAATTTCAGGCAGATATTCTGAACGTAGAAGTAGATCGCCCCAAAATGCTAGAAGTAACTGCACTAGGCGCAGCATTTCTTGCAGGAATAAAAGCCGGTGTGTGGACTAAAAAGGATATTTCGAAAATTAGAGTTGCAGATACCAAGTTTAAACCTCAAATTACCGAGCATGAACGAACTCGAAAATATAATGGGTGGAAGGAAGCTGTAGAACGTACTAAAACAGCCAATAAAAATATGTTTTCGGTTAAAGAAGAAGGGCCTATACGGTTTTCTATCCTAGATCGCAAAAGACAATTACAAAGAGTACGGACAACCAAATATGATCTAGTTATAATTGGTGGTGGAGTTACCGGGGCGGGAATTGCCTTAGATGCCTCGTCGAGAGGATTAAAAGTTTGTCTAATAGAAAAAAATGATTTTGCTTCGGGAACCAGTAATAAATCTACGAAACTTATTCACGGTGGACTTCGGTATCTAAAACAAATGGAAATTAGTTTAGTAAAAGAATCCGGAAGTGAAAGAGCTACCGTTCATAAACTTGCTCCACATCTGGTAGTTCCGGAAAAAATGTTATTACCCTTAATAGAAGGCGGAACCTATGGTAAAGTTATGACTGCCGTCGGATTAAAGGTCTATGATTTTCTGGCTAATGTAGAAGGAGATGATAAGCGAAAAATGTTAAGTATTGAAGAAACTGCTAATAAAGAACCATTACTAAACACTAAAGGACTTAAAGGAGGAGGATATTATGCCGAATACAGAACTGATGATGCCAGACTTACGATAGAGCTTCTTAAAAAAGCAGCTTCTTATGGTGCTGACATTATTAATTATTGCGAAATGACTTCTTTTAACTATGATGAAGAAGGAAAAATTAAAAGTCTAAAATGTTTAGAACATAATTTAAACAAACAATTTATAATCAAATCCAGAAATTATGTCTCTGCAGCAGGACCCTGGGTAGATCTTCTAAGAGAGAAAGATGCTTCAATGAACCATAAATATCTTCATCTTACCAAAGGCGTTCATATCGTATTTTCCAGAGAACGATTCCCGCTTACTCAATCTGTCTATTTTGATGTTCCAGACGGGAGAATGATTTTTGCTATTCCAAGAGGGCGAGCAACATATGTTGGAACTACTGATACCAATTATAGTGCTAATCTTAATCGTGTGGTAGCTACAAAGGCGGATGCTCTGTACTTACTAGATGCAGTGAATAATATGTTTTCTACCGTAGATCTCAATCTGGACGATATAGAATCCAATTGGGCCGGACTTAGACCTTTAATTCACGAAGATGGTAAAGATCCTTCAGAATTATCAAGAAAAGACGAAATCTTTGTTTCTAAAACCGGATTAATTTCGATAGCCGGAGGAAAACTTACGGGATATAGGAAGATGGCGCAACGTGTCATCGACACAGTGCTAAAAACTATGAATACTAAAAAACGAGAGCAATTTTCGAAATCATTTACACAAAGTATTCCTTTAACGAGTGATCCTTTAAAAAATACCGATGAAGTTGATCAGTATTTAGAAGAAATCGATCAACGCCTTAAGGATATTGGAGTAGAGAATGAATATTATGGATGGTATTTAACAACTACATATGGTAAACAAGCCGATATTATTATCAATAAAGCGAATTATTTCCTGAATGATTCTATTGAAGAAAAACTGATTCGGGCTGAGGTATGGTATGGAGTTCATCACGAAATGATAAATGGTCTTGCTGATTTTTTTGTTAGAAGAACCGGTAGACTTTATTTTGATATTCAGAGTGTATGGCATTATAGATCCATTGTTCAGGAAGATCTGATTAAATACTTGGGCTGGGATGAAAAACGTCTGGAAAATGAAAACAATTGTCTGGATTTATTATTACAAGATGCTTCTACATACTACGAATATGAGATTTCATAAAATTTAAATATTAACATAAAATATTTAAACTCTTCAAACACTTTATAACTATGGGAATACTTTCATTTATTGGTTTTACATTATTAGTAGCAGTTTATGCCTGGTGGAAAACCAGAGATACTGATGAAAAGTCAGCAGACGGTTATTATCTGGGAGGAAGAAGTCTTGGCGCAATTACTATAGCAGGTTCATTACTCCTTACCAATCTATCCGCCGAGCAAATCGTAGGGCTTAATGGCCAGGCATTTTCAGAAGGTATCTTAGTCATGGCTTGGGAAACATTAGCTGCTATTGCAATGGTACTTACTGCTATATGGCTACTTCCTAAATACATGAATGTAGGTATTACTACGATTCCCGAATTTATAGAAAAGCGATTTGATGAAAATACTAAAGCAATTCTATCTGTTTTATTCTTGGTTGCATTTAGTGTCGTTCTATTACCTACAATTCTCTATTCCGGATCATTGGCATTTAGTACTATGTTTGATTTACCTTCTTTATTAGGCTGGTCTCAATCTGCTACTATTTGGCTTTGTGTATGGAGTATTGGGCTAATTGGAGTTATATATGCCATTTTTGGTGGCCTTAAGGCTGTTGCGGTGTCGGATCTTATAAATGCTATAGGATTATTAATAGGGGGGTTGCTCATTCCATATTTTGGATTGAAACTAATTGGTGACGGAAGTATGATGAACGGCATCAATACATTGTGGACAGAAAATCAAGATAAATTTCAAGTTACGGGTGGAGTTACTTCATCTATTCCGATAGGAACTGTTTTTACAGGAATGATGATAGCACAAATGTATTATTGGGGAACCAATCAATCCATATTACAGCGAGTTTTTGGAGCAAAAAGTTTAAAAGAAGGTCAAAAAGGAATGATGCTTGCTGCATTTGTTAAGTTTCTTATTCCTATTATAGTAGTACTTCCGGGTATCATAGCCTGGAATCTATTTCAAGGAGATCTCGATTCTGCAGATCAGGCTTATCCAGAACTAGTTCGTAAAGTACTTCCACCTGCATTGCTTGGTTTTTTTGCAGCTGTACTTTTTGGTGCCGTATTAAGTTCATTTAACAGCTTATTGAATAGTAGTGCCACCTTGTTTGGTTTTGACCTATATAAAAAATTTTTCAAAACCAATGCAAGTGACCTTCAAACAGTTAAAGCCGGAAAATTATTTGGACTTGTTGTGGCTATTATATCTATGACCATTGCACCGTTTATAGCAAATGCTCCAGAAGGTCTATTTTCATATATCCAACAAGCCTTGGGAAGCTTAAGTGTTCCGATTTTAGCAGTTGTCATAATAGGCATCATCACAAAAAAAATACCTGCCCTTGGGGCTAAAGTTGTCTTAATCGGTGGGGTTGCTATGTATTTGATCAGTTTACTGATCTTAGGTCCATATTTTATAAATAATGCATTATCTGAAGCAACCCTTAATGGTATTACCGATCCAGGTCAATTAGCAATTATTAAAGCAGAAGCGTATCCGCATTTTTTACACATTATGGGAATTTTATTTGTTATTAATGTGTTCATTATGCTAATTATTGGACTAGTAAAACCAAAAACAGACATTTATGTCCCTATAACCACAGAAGTGATAGATACCACTCCATGGAAATATGCATTCTTAGTTGGTATTCTTATTACTGCTTTAGTAATTAGCACATACTTAATTTTCTAAAACTTATTTCTCATCTACTTTTAGTAATAGCTAGTATTGTGTTAACTTTACAATTTACTATACTAAAAACTATTGAAAACAAAGAAATGAAAATACTGGTTACTGGTGGTTTAGGGTTTATCGGATCGCACACTGCGGTAGAATTACAAAAAGAAGGATACGAAGTTATTATTATCGATAATTGTTCCAACTCCTCTATAGAAGTTATAAAAGGTATTGAAGCCATTTCAGGAAAACGACCCATTTTTGAAAACTTCGATCTAAGAGAAAAGGAAAAAGTTCAGGATTTTTTTAATCGCCATTCGGATATTGAAGGAGTCATACATTTTGCAGCGTCAAAAGCAGTAGGTGAGAGTGTCGTAAAACCACTACTTTATTATGAGAACAACATTGGTGTACTGATTTATATACTTCAGGAATTGCAGAAAAAAGATAATACTAATTTTATTTTTAGCTCATCCTGTACGGTTTATGGACAAGCAGATGAGTTACCAATCACCGAAAATGCTCCGGTAAAAGCTGCGGAGTCCCCGTATGGAAACACAAAGCAGATCGGAGAAGAGATAATAAGAGATACCTGTAAGGTACAACCAAATCTTAATGCTATTGCATTGCGTTACTTTAATCCTATTGGAGCGCATCCTTCTGCAGAAATAGGTGAATTACCAATAGGAGTACCACAAAACCTGGTTCCTTTTATTACTCAAACTGCAATTGGGCTTAGAGAACAACTTTCTGTTTTTGGAGATGACTATCCCACAGAAGACGGAACATGTATTAGGGATTATATCCATGTGGTTGATCTGGCAAAAGCACACGTAGTTGCGTTACAGCGTCTTCTTAAAAACAATAATACATCTAACTATGAAGTGTTTAATGTAGGGACGGGAACCGGAAGCTCTGTTCTGGAAGTTATTAAATCTTTTGAAAAAGTTTCTGATCAAAACCTTAATTACAAAATTGTAGATAGGAGAGAAGGAGATATCACTGCTGCTTATGCCAATACTGATAAAGCTAATAACGAACTGGGGTGGAAAGCCAAAAGCAGTTTGGATGATGCGCTATCCTCTGCCTGGAAATGGGAAAAAAAAGTTAGAAGCTAGATTACTTAATCTATAAACAAAATTAATTGCTTCGAGGCTTGCCACAAAATTAAAATTATTTTCCTTCTAATGGAATAAGGACTTATCATCAGTGATTCACTTAGAAATGTTTTTATCAATTTTATCTAAATTTCCCGGACACTAACGATAATAGAGCCTCAATGATATTAAGTTATACACTCTAAAATAGCAATTATATATCATCCAGATATAGTTTATATTGGTTTTAGACTTTTTTTAAAATATAAACCACAGCTTTATTTATAATTGATGAATACGATTCTTCTTTCGATCAATATTAGAAAAATGTAGCTTGCTTAGCTGCATTTATCAAAAAAATATCATACAACTATATTTCGTAACGAATACAAACATCTTTTCAGATAATTGTAATGAAGAACTGTCATTGCTTAATTGCATCTTGGAGGATGCTTAAAAGATTCAAAGGACGCTATTAACAAGAAGTATTAAAAATTTATTTTTTATTATCGAACTATTTTATTAAATTTAGTTCGATTTTAAGAATAAATATCTAATTTAGAATTACGGCTTTCAAACTGTTTACCATGAATCACTCTATAAAAATTGCCTTATTTTTCTGTTGTTTAAGTGTAATTAACTTATTAGGTCAAGAAAGCAGTTCCCAAACTATTAAGGTTTATAAAAACTTAGTAAAGTTAGGAGGAGGAAAACTCATCAATAATACCTCTTCATCTGACCTTGAAGGCCCGTTAACTCCTCCGAATTATCAAGTTGATGTTAACAATCCAACTGGAATTATCGGGTCTTATACACGGTTCTTTGGAAAAAATTTAGGCGTTGAATTACTTTTTGGATTTCCTATTACCTTAGAAATAGAAGGGGACGCAGAAGCTTCATTTGTTTCGTATGTTGGTCGTGTAAAAGTATTGCCTCCTACACTACTTTTGAATTATTATTTCTTCAATCAATCATATAAATTTAGGCCTTATGCAGGGTTAGCTTTAAACCATACTATCTTTTATAATGCTGAGCCAAGTGAGCAATTAGAAAATACTCTTTTTGGAGAAACTGAAATTGAACTTACTCCCTCAACAAATATTGGAGGTTTTCTAGGAATTAATTACCAAATTCACGATCGATACTTTGCATCATTACTGGCAGGATATGTAAAAGTAAGCACTACTGCTACCACTACCACACAAACTCAATTTATTGGAATACCTCTTGGCACCACCGAACGAGAGATCGATGTGGATCTTAACCCTTTCGTTTTTTTACTAACTTTTGGAGTAGGATTTTAAAAAAAAACATTATCTAAATATTAATACAATGAAAAGATTAAAATACCTTTTAGTATATCTTTTACCAATTACAGTTTATGTTTCTTTCAACAGCGAGGGAATTATGACGTTTTCTCCGATTATCATTTTCTTTGGTTTGATTCCTCTTATTGAGTTGATGCTAAAACCGGACCCTTCTAATTTTGATAAGGAAACCGCAAAGAAGGAGAAAAACAATCCGATTTATGATTGGGTTATGTATTTAGCGCTTCCAATTCAATTAGGAATGCTGATATATTTTTTATTTGTCATACAAGATACACCGTTTGGCACAGTTGAATATTTTGGTAAGGTAACTGCCATGGGATTAATGTGCGGTGTATTAGGAATTAATGTTGGACATGAACTAGGGCATCGACTGAATAGAGGAGAACAACTTATCGGGGAAATTTTACTTTTAACCTCTTTAGACACTCATTTTTTACCTTATCATAATGGAGGACACCATAAAGATGTAGCTACACCGCTTGATGCTGCAACTGCAAAGAAAAATCAAATTCTATTTGTTTTTTGGTTTGTTTCTCATTTCAAAAGCTATTTTAAAGCTTGGAAATTAGAACACGAAAGACTTAAAAATAACGGAAAACTTTCTTTTTCTTTACATAATAGAATGATTGCCTATTCTATTGCTAACATCACTTTACTAAGTATTATTTATTTATATTTTGGTATTCATGTGCTGGTATCCTTTCTTATAGCTGCAATTATTGGTATCCTGTTATTAGAAACCGTAAATTATATTGAACATTATGGTCTCTTGCGAAAAAAAACAGAAAGTGGCACTTATGAAAGAGTTCGACATCATCATTCTTGGAACTCAGATCATCTCATTGGGAGACTAGTGTTATTTAACCTTTCCCGACACTCTGATCATCATTATAATGGAAGTAAAAAATATGCCTTGCTAAAATCTGTTCCTCAAAGCCCTCAAATGCCCACAGGATACCCCGGAATGATGGTTCTTGCAATTTTACAACCATTATGGTTTTTACTTATGAATAAAAAGCTTAAAAAGCTTCAGAATTAAATGGGTTGACAAAACATAGCAAAAGTTGATTTAGGCACTAACAAAAAAATCCTGAAGAAAACTTCAGGATTTTTTTATATGGTCCTTATAAAAGTTAACTTCTAATAGAATTTAGCTCTTTTATCCTCTATTTCAGCAGCTTCTTTAAGCGCATTAAACACTCTGGAGTTAACCGCATTGGCTTGTGTTTTTGACTCCTGAGCTGCATAACTCATATACGTATCTAATTCGCTAGCCGGAGTTTTCTTAGTGACTTCTACAACATAAACTCCATTATTACCTACTATGGGTTCAGAAACTTCTCCAACTTCTAATGCAAACGCGGCTCCTACAACTTTAGGTTCAGTACCTGCACCGCTTATCGTAGGTGTTTTCATATTCAAAGCAGAAGCTGATTTTACTGTTTGAGATTGATTTTTAGCTATATCGTCCAGCGTGCTTCCTGTAATCTTCTTTTTTAGCATCTCGGCTTTTTTCTCTTTGATCAAAATAGGTTTAACTGAAGGACTAGCGTCTGCCACTTTCTGCACACCCTCAGATGCTTTTGCGGTTAACTGAACCACTGCATACCCGTCTGATACATCAAAACGCTTTACGTCACCTACCTTTGTATCTTCGTTAAATGCCCATTGTACCATAGATCTCTGAGAGCCTAATCCTGGAATATTGTCGGCTAACTCGCTTAGCTTGTTAACAGGACGTACTGTAAATTCATTTTCTTTAGCTTTTTCTGCAAAATCTGCATCTTTTGTTGCAATCTGGAATTTTGTGGTTTCAGTAAAAATTTCGTTTATAGTTTTCTCACTTGCCTCAATTTCTTGAGCTATTGTGGCTACTTTTACTGCCTTTTGCTCATTCTTTTTATCTTCAATAGAGATAATATGATATCCAAATGCAGTTTCTACCACACCAATATCCCCAACATTGTTATCTATAATGTAGTCATTAAAAGCAGGTACCATCCTACCCGGTGCAAAATATCCTAGATCCCCACCTTTATCTTTGTTGGATGCATCTGCAGAAAAATCTTTTGCAAGTGATAAAAATTTTGATTTATCAGTTTTAACCACAGCTAACAAACTATCTGCAAGAACTTTGGCTTCTTCTTTTGTACGTTCCGTATCTCCAGCAGTACCTAATCCTTTCCAGGAAATCAAAATATGACTTGCTTTTAAAGAATCGTGTAATTGTCTATGCGCAATCATCTTAGAGACCTTGATATATTTTCCATCCTTATAAGGGCCATAAACTTCGCCTAAAGGAAGGTTATACAAAGTATCTGCTACAGAAGAAGGCAATTCTTTTTTAAATAAGAAACGATCGCCATATTTTAAGGCTGAATTTTGATCAACATTTACAAACTCTTCAACATTTTCTGCGGTTTTGAATGCGGGTAAAATTTCTGATACCGTAGCTATTAATTCATCTTCATCTTCCTTACTTGGTTCTTCTTTAAAAAATACATAACGTAAATTTCTTGAGGCATCGGCCTTATATAGTTCTGGATGTTTATCTATGTACGATTGTATCTCGGCATCTGATATGTTGATTTCAGAATCCTCAATTGTTGAAAATGGAAGTTGCACAAATTTAATATCAACTACATCATTTTCCATCTTATATGCTAACTCACCCTCTTTAAGTGTAGCACCTACTCCGGCTTTGATCATATTTAGGTAAGTTTTTTCTAAAGCTCCTTTACCTAAAGAAATTTTATAATCTTGCCATTGTTGATAAGCAGCGGGATTACCTTTAATACTAGCTACATATTCCTGCATTTTAGCTTTATCGAATACTCCTGCTTCATTCTGAAAAGTAGGGTTATTAGCTAATCCTTCTTCTAACAATTGATTTACCTCATCAGCTCCTGCTCTAATACCAAGTTCTTCAAACTGTCCATTAAAAACTATCTGTCTTACCTCTTGGTTCCAAACATAATTAACCGTCTGTAAACTGGATCCATTCGATCCAAAATTTCTAGACGCTGCTTCAACTTTTCTTGCAAAATCAGTTCTGTCAATTTCTTTCCCATTTATAGTGGCAATTGTATTTGCCGCTTTTTGAGAAATAGCTCCTCCATTTCTAATCAAATCCGCCAATACAAATGAGAAAAGTGCTAGTGCAATAATCACAATTAAGAAAACGGAACGTTGTCTGATTTTATTTAAAACTGCCATTGTACGTGTTATTTATTCAAATATAGTGGGCGAAAATACCATTTTATTAGAATATTACCAATTAAAGATTGAAAGTCTTTACAACTTTTTTGGCTTTTTATTTTTTGAGATATTTACAAGCATTTTCAGTAAGACTATCGAATGCAAAATGAGAATCTATTTTACTGACTTAAAACACCATACAACTTAAAAAAAAGTTAGTCTACATCTCAACCAGATATTTAATAACTAATTATTTGTAAGAAAAACTTAGCTAATTATCTATTCAGTAAACTGCGTGATATTAGTCATCCGACCCACCGATCATCCATTGTGAATGGATCGATATACTACTTTTCAAAAATACGCCTTGTTCATACACACAGAAAAGGAATCAAGCATTAAAAAATAATTTACGTTGCAGATTTTAGTCTTCAGATAAGACTTCTAGTTCTATAATTTCAATTTTGGTATTGGAGGTCTCCATAATATTGATGGTGACAAGACCGATTTTTACGATATCTCCCTGTTGCGGAATTTCTTCTGTGTGATTGACAATCATTCCCCCAAGTGTTTCGTAAAATTCACTTTCGGGAAGGTCAAGCTTATAGACTTCATTTATATAATCTACTTCCATTCTCGCAGAAAAGCGATAATGGTTTTCTCCCAATTTATCTTCAATAAGTTCTATAGAATCGTGTTCATCTTCTATTTCTCCGAAAAGTTCTTCAACGATATCTTCTACGGTAATAATACCACTGGTTCCCCCATATTCGTCAATAACAACCGCAATACTTTTATGTTTCTTGGTTAACAGATTAAGTACATCTTTTGCGTACATTGTCTCAGGAACAAAGACTACAGGAAGTAAAATGGATTTAATGGATTTAGGTTTTTTAAACAACTCAAAAGAATGTACATACCCAATAATATCATCAATCGTACTTTTATATACCAGAACTTTAGACAGACCTGTATCGATAAAAAGCTGACTAACCTCTTCTAATGATTGGGATTGCTCAACTGCAACAATCTCAGTACGGGGAATCATAACTTCTCGTGACTTAACATCAGAAAAATCAAGCGCATTTTGAAAAATCTGTATTTCACTATCAATTTCATCGTGTTCTTCTACTGTTTCCATCTGCTCATTAATGTAATCTCCTAGTTCCGTTTTCGTAAATGCCAACTGCACTTCATCTCCATCGGTTTTAAGAAATTTTTTGAGCACAAAATCAGATATCCAAATAACGAAAAAAGAAATCGGCCAGAAAATCACATAAAAGAGATATGCCGGAAAGGAAAAAATTTTAAGAAGCGTATTCGCATATATTTGAAAAAAAACTTTGGGAAGAAACTCGGCTGTCAACAATATCACCAGAGTAGAAATAATTGTTTGAAGTAGTAAGTTAATACTGGCAGCCATATCCGGATAGTAACCTTCTATGATAGCCATTAATAAATCACCCATATAAAACCCATATACTACTAAGGCGATGTTATTACCTACTAACATAGTAGCGATAAACTTAGAAGGTTTTTTTGTAAGCCTAGATAGAATATTGGCAAGAAATCCATCTTGCTTTTTTTCTATTTCGATATGAATCTTGTTAGAAGATATGTATGCGATTTCCATGCCCGAAAAAAAGGCAGATAGAATTACTGAAAATACAATCACTACAATTTGTAATTCCATTAATTATTTTTATTGTTAGCATCAAATCTCTTCCGAAAATTCCTTTTGAAGAAATACATAAAAACTGCTACTCCGGCAAAACACAAGTATAAAATACTCCTACTACCTTCTTTACCCCACTCTTCAAATGCCTGATATAAAAAAAAGCACATAATAGCAAGATAGGCAAGTTCAAAAAATCTAAAAATTTTCATCATATAAAATTATTCCTCAATGAACATTATTCCTTCATTAACACGAGAATTCAATATAGTAAAATCCTGATTAGCATCAAAACCATCCGCTTCGTTAACAGTACCATCCGAAAGAATGCTCTCGTAAGATTGATCTGTAAACACCCAATTTATGCTCTGATCCCAATATAACTGACTCGCTTTCAGATGAGTGCTATCTGCCGTTTTTATATCTACATTACCTCTCATGTCAATCAGTCCTGTTTCTTTATAATAAATAGCATAATCTGCCTTAACCACACTAATTTTACCTTCCTTATCAATAATATCCAGAATTATACCTTCAGGAAATTCTTGATAACCAAAACTCTTATTGGTATAATCTTTTACTTTGGGGGTCTTAAGAATTGCAGTTAGTCTACCAGAGTCGGTATATTTTAAGTTAAGCTCATAACCTTCTGCCATTGGAGCATCTTCTGTTATAATATAATTATTAGTTTTAGAGGTATTAGGTTGACATGAAAAAAACAATGTCACAGCAAAAGCTGTGACAAGGTTTAGAATTATATTTTGATTCTTTTTATACATTATAGTTTCGGTACTTTTACCGTTTCACCGATCCAACACCCTATTTTTACCGAAGTAATTCCGGGATTATTAAAGATATCTGTTTTGGAAGGAGCTTTTGCATTGTAGTTTGCTGCTGCTGCTGCTGCATTTTTTTTCAAACTAGGATCTACCTTACCTGCTCTTCTTGCATAGCTTTCTGCTAACCAATATACTGCTCTTTTGCTAAATACATCAGTTCCACAATCATTAGCGCTGCTGGCAACCATTGCTGCTATTCTTAAATATGCTGTTCCGAGTGAAGGCTTGTTAGCTAATGCTTTTCTATAATAAGATCTGGCTTTTCCATAACTTCCTTGTTTTTTCATTACTTCTCCAATTCTGAAGTACACCTTAGCCTTATCACTACCTTTTGTTTCCAGCTCAGCAGATTGATTAAAGTATTTTAAGGCTACAGAGGTCTTTTTATCTTTTAAAGCTAATATCCCCAGATAGTAAGCTGTTTTAGCAGAAGGCTCTAGTTTATGCTGAGACTCAACTAATTTAAAGAATAAAGGATCGTCTGTACATTCTTTAGCATACATTCTTCTCGAAGCACTTTTTATCCATTCTAAATTGGTCTTTTTCTCTTCGAACTGACCGTTATAAAGAGGTATCAAGTTTTTACAATCAGCTAATTCTCCTAACTTTTGGTTAACCCCTCCCTTTACCTTACTGTAATTATTCAAGATTTTCCCATACGTATTCAATCTCTTTTTTTCTTTGCTGGAAAGCGCAGTGCCGGATTCTTCTTTTTCGGTTAACTCGGCAATTATTTTCGCTTTTTGACTTTCTTCACCTTCTATCTTTTCAATTACATCATCATAAAGATCGAAAACATCCTGTAGGTCTTTTTTACCTTCTGATTGCAGGTCAACAAGCAAATAAAAGTAAGTATATACCTTTTTTGGACTGGAAAAATTCTCTTTATCCTCCGTCCATGCTTTATGGAACTCTGCAAACTGACTCTGCTTAGTACCAATTTTATTATCATACATAATCTGACCTATATCAGAATGCATATCTCCTACCTTAGTTTTAGCAGGAAAATACTGAAGACGTTCTTTCCATAACGCAATCATATCATTTGCAATTGCAGCTTTTTCTGCATCAGTTGCCTTTTTATATTTACTTTCAAGTAATTTTTTACCAAATTGAAAGGTTGCAAGACTATGAGTAGGGCACTCTTTTCTTACTTTCCATAAAGGCTCTTCAGCGGCCTCATAATTCTTCACTTTAGCATGCTCATAGGCTATAGAAGCTGTTGTTGCACAGTCAGTTGCCTGAGCACTAACACTGGTAGCGCCCAACACTAATCCTGCTGCTATTGTATATAAAAATTTAGTATTCATAGCTGTATAATTGTAGTTAATTAAATTTCACTTTTCTAAACCATCTATCATTTAATGACAAACTTAATGATAAATTAAAAAATTCTTCTTTGACTAATCCTGCGTCTGTTGTGCCTCGTGTACCGAACTCAAAACCTACGTTAACATTAGAAAACAAATTGCCGACTGGTAACCCTACTCCAAAAGATATGCCAAACTCATTAATTGGTTGCCCGTTAATGATTAAACCAGTTTCTTCATACCTCAATCCACCGCGGTAAACTATTCGGTTTAAATAGCTTGTAAGAGAATTGTATTTAGGTATAAAATATCCTCCTAATTTAACTTTTGACGCATTATCAAACTCAACATTATCTGCAGAAAATGCTCTATTATCAAAATCACTTGCATTAAGATAGGTATATTCTGCTCCTATGAACCATTTTTTTGGTTCTCCGATACCACCTCCTACTTTTAATTCGGCTGGAAGATCGAGGTCTCTATCAGCTATTTTAACTTCTTGTCGCTCCACAACTCTTTCTGCTCCATTAGCAGCTATCTGCACTGTCGCTAGTTCTAATGTATTTTCGGAGGCTAATTTAAAAGATGGAGTAGATATAATTGATGTAGACAATTCTAACTTTTCGGTTATCATTGTCTTATAGGTAGCACCAAAAGACAAACTAACTCCCGATAGATCCGAATTATCAATTTCCCTTGTATCAAATTGTAAATCAGGACGCTTTAAAATAGCCTTATTTTCTATATTTCCAAAGTTATAATTAATATCTAAACCAACACTTAAATTCTCGTTAACTTTAAATCCCGCCGCAATGAATACTTTATTAAGCCCTCCTGTCCCAAAGAACTGATTTTCAGAACCATCATCATTAAATGAGTTTGTTTGATACCCCACAGCACTGACTGGCATAACTCCAAAACCAAAGCCAAACTTGCCCGCCGGAATACCTATTGCCAGGTAATCTAAAGTTGCATTGTCTTTGTAAGAATCATCACCTGCTGCGTTGTCCAGATTTAAACCATTAAAATTGGCTCCTAACGTATAGGTTGTTAAACCCAATTCTCCATATGAAGCCGGGTTTTGAAGATTTAAGTGAATACTATCCGTAAGTATACCCAATCCCCCCATCGATCTGTTTTCTACTGTTCCCTTAAACTTCTGTAATCCTACTCCATAAAAAGAGTAGGGAGAAGAGGTTCCTTCCTGAGCATAAGATACGCTGGTAACTATTACCAGAATTACTACTAAAATCTTCTTTATCATTGACTATTATTAAAAGCTAAAATGTAATTTAGTCCCTCCAATAAAAAATTAGAGGTGGCAAATATGCTATTTTTTAATCTTTTAGACAAAAAATGTGCATCTCCTCCGGTTAAAATAACTGTTAAATCGGGATAAGTGTTGCAATATTCAGCAATTACTCCTTCAATTTCATATAAAACACCATATACAACACCAGAGTGAATGGCCTGATTCGTACTATCCCCAATAAGGTTTTTTGGTGATTCTATACCTAGCAAAGGTAATTTTGAAGTGAAATTATGTAAACTATTATATCTCAGAGCAAGTCCAGGTGCAATTGCTCCTCCTAAATATTCATCCCGGTAATTTTTAAAATCGTATGTAATACACGTTCCTGCATCAATTATCAATACATCCTTCTTAGGAAATTGATCAACTGCAGCGGCTACTAATGCTAACCTATCAACTCCAAGAGTTGTAGGTGTAGTGTAGAGATTTCTAAAAGGCATTTGTGTCTTATGGTCTAGTATTATTGTTTTAAACAAATCTTTTACTACATTCACATCTTCCTCTTTGATGTTAGAAACCGAAGAAATCAGAGCACAATCAATTAACGGATAATCTGTGTTAATTTTCTGAATAAAATCTAATAAGTTTTTTGATTTCAGGGTTTCTTTATGAACAATTACATTGCCTTTAAAAACTCCTAATTTTATAGAGGTGTTACCAACATCAATAACCAAATTCATTTATTCTTATTTATTGTTTCTAAGCATACTAAAAGAATTTAGCACTATTTATTTGTAGTTGAACGAAACCTTAATGTTAAAGTTCAATCCACTTCGCCTTTTATGGGTGTGTAAATGTACAAAACGATTTTTTTAATTTTTTCTTTTGATGATTAAAAAAAGCGTTCTATATTTGCATCCGCTTACAGCAAGGTGCCTTAGCTCAGTTGGTAGAGCAAAGGACTGAAAATCCTTGTGTCCCTGGTTCGATTCCTGGAGGCACCACCTTAAAAACCCGAACTTAAGTTCGGGTTTTTTGTTCTTTTTAATTTTCTTCTCCTTGCTGAATTTAGATTGAGAGTTTCTTGTTAAAGGATAGTCAAACTCTAAATTTGATTTTCATTCTCTTCATTTTTCTTGGTTAACGAGTCTACCTTAACCTTAGATCGATACCTGTTTAAAAATTGCCTTTGCATCTCCTCGATTCGTTTCTTCATATGATCCAAATCCATAAAATCAAGGCCGAAATCGTTAGAAAAAAAATCATCCTTGAAGAATTGATTTGTGAATAGAGAATCCTCTCGAAACAAATTTTCAAATTCCTGGTTTTCTAAGTTAAATCCTGAAAAATTACTATAAAACCTGAATTTTAAAGATTTTAACACACTATCCCGATCCTTTAAAGCCAAATCTTTCAAATCATTACCAGAAGACCAGGAGTAGATAGAATCGTAGCGGATCAAATTTCCTGCTTCATCAAATTCTTTATTTACTTCCCAACTTCCTTTTGGGATGTTATTTTCTATTTTCTTGTCCTCATCCAATTTTTCTTGATTTTTCTCCTGACTGTTGCAGCTAACACTTAAAAAAGCTGCAAGCATCAAAATTGCATACCTTTTCATTTTGTAAATTTTTAAAATGTATTCATCATTGTACAAATTGATTTCAATACTTTCTAAACTTATTATCGTGAATTAGAATTTTAATTTCTTAAACTCCGATATAAAAAGAGGTCAGTATTACCGACCTCTTTGAAATGAACTATGAAATTTTAATACTTCTAGGAGGTTTTTGAATTGCTTCTTCTTTCTTTGGTAAGTGAACGCTAAGCACTCCGTTGGTATATTCTGCTTTAATCTTATCTTCTTTGATGGTTTCTGGTAACGTAAAAGAACGTTTAAATGAAGAATATCCAAATTCTCTACGAGTATAATTATCCTCTTGATGTTCACTATTTTCTTCCATTTCCGTAGAAATTGAAAGCATTTGATTGTCAAGATCAATATGAAAATCTGATTTTTTCAATCCAGGCACAGCCATATCCACGAAATAAGCATCCTTAGTCTCCCTAATATTTACCTTAGGAAGTGTAAGCCCATTATTAAAATTAGAAGTAAACACTGAAGGCAGGTCTCTATTGAACATTTCGTCAATCCAAGAAGACCAGGTCGGGAAGGTAAGGCTATTAGAATTAGTTTTTGCCGTACCTCCATTCTCTGTTGTCACTAAATTGCTCATAACTACAAAAATTTTAAGTTAGACATTAATTCAAAAATTTATTAAACAATAAACAAACCAAATGCCAAATTCGTCCAGGGAGTTTGGATCAGAAAAATTTTAGATAACTATTAAGATTTATTCTTTAAAAATTCTAAAAGAATGGTAGTCGAAATGTCAATTTGACATTTAATCAGTGACATTTTTTCCATCTAATAGCATCCTCTGGGCAATATAAAAGACCCTTCTTTAGTAAAGAAATTAGATTATTCTTCAAAAGGGTTTTACTAAAAAATCCAAATAAGTATTTTTTGATATTGCTATCATATGAGCACCACAAGTACCGGGCAATTCTTTATTTTTAACTTTTGTTCACGAATAAGTTGCTATTTTTGCATTCCAAATTCTACCTATGAAACATTTTAGCATACTGTACATTTTCTTACTACTATTTCTCTTTTCGGCTACTGGATCTTCTCAAGAAAACACCGATCAACAACAAGAAAAAGAATTAGAAACTCCGTTAGAAGAGCAATATCAAGAAAGTCGTCAGGAAAAAGAAGGGAAACCACAACCTGAAATGACCAGATGGCAAATGCTAAAGTATGATGGTGCTTCTGCTTTAGGAGGATTAAAACACGCATATACTCAGCCTTTTAAATGGAAAGAAAGAGACTGGGCTACTTTTGGGACCATCATTTCGGGAAGCATTCTTCTGATAGCGATTGATGAACCTGCCAATGATTATTTTACGAATCAAAGTGAAGGAGTTCCTCATATAATTAAAGAAAGCGGTTTCCGTTTCGGAAAACCACTTATTAACTATGGGTTGACCACAGGTGTATATGCTTTAGGTTTAATCACAAAGGATGAAAAAATAAGGAAAACTGGAGTTTTACTAATTGCTTCTGCTACAGCCGGAGGTATTTTACAGACGGTGAGTAAAACACTGGTTGGACGGGCCAGACCAACTGCTGAAGAAGGTAATTTAAGTTTTCGTTTTAATTCTAGTGAGGCAGCATATCATTCTTTCCCATCAGGGCATTCTATTTTATCTTTTACCACTGCTTATGCAATATCTAAACAGTTTGATAATCCTTATATAAAAGGGGGGCTTTATGCAGTAGGATTAATTAGCCCTATTTCCCGTTTATGGAGCGGAGCTCATTGGTTGACTGATGTAGTTCTCGGAGTGGCATTAAGTGTTGTGATTGTTGATGGTATTGATAACTATCTCAATAAAAAAGAAAGATATGTATACGACAGCAAGAAGTTTAAGATTAAATGGGACCTTAAACTAGGAGCCGGTCAACTAGGTGTGGTGGGACGATTTTAAAGAAAATTAAAGCTAATAAACAATCTTCATTTGATTGGCAAAAAGATTTCAGCCTTCCATTGAGAAGCATTGCCCTCATGCATAGGATTGTTATAAAATATTTCTAATGGTTTCTTTTTAACAAGAATATTTCTCCTCTTTGCATATTCTATGAGCGCAAACCAAGCCTGATCACTATTCCTATAATTACCATAAAATGTAGCTTTTAGTGCTTTCTGAGCCGGTGATTTATCATATTTTATTATCGCATTTGTAGGTAGTGAATCTTTATGTATAATTGGAAATCCAAAATTAAATTTTATATCATCACTTACTATATCCCAAGCGGTTACTTTGACAAAAGGTGCTCCACTTTCTTCTACTCCATTTTCTAATATTGAAGGATAAAGATCAGCATTGGCACGCAACATCATTCCTGCTTTTCCAAAACGACTGGATTTTGAAGAGACATAGAGATACTGTAATGATGGTATTTCGGAAATTCCTTCTATTTTTATTCTAAAATTCCTTGCAAAGTCATTTACTCTTTTTCCGAATTCCTTCAATTCCCTTTTTAGAGATCTGGTATATGCTGTTTCTCCGGTGAGTATTCCCAAACGATTTATCACCGAATGTTCATTAGAAGTTACACCAACTTCGATTTTCGTTATAGAATCGCTAACACTTTCTAAGCTCCATTCTAAATTAAGTATAGTATCTTTTAATTTTACTTTTTGATACACCATTTCAAAGAGTGCGGTATCTATTGTAGTTATATTCTTTATTTTCGGGTCTGGCCCCCAGGATTCCCAACTTATTATTTGATGATATACACTACCGGGTGTCCCTTTAACTTTGAATGAAACCTTATAATCATGTTCTTTTATAAATAAATACCAAACAGACAATCCTGATAGTAATATCAGGGTAATAATTACAATCTTTTTCATCTTAATTAGAACTTGCTACTCCAGAATTTGATGTATTCATTTCTAATTTATTTACTACAAAACTTCCTAAGGATCGTCCTTGATCTAATCCCAGGTCAATAGCTGCACGATAATGGATTCCGCCGTACAACCTGCTTATAGCGGCTTCATCTGCTGCTTTATTAAAGGATATAAAAGAACGAACAGGTAACCCGTACGGCACTTCTGTATCATCATCAAAAGCAAAGTTATCTCCAAAAATATCCGTAAGAACTGTTGAAGCTGCTCCGGAAACCACAGAGTGACCACTAGTATATTCGGGAAATGGAGGTGTTTGTAAAACCGGAGTCCAGTTTTCATCGATATGTTGGTTGATCAAAGTTTCTGGGCGAATCAGGTTACTTCTGTATTTCTCATCCCAACAACTGATAAACGCATCTGAAATAGCAATGGATGTTTTTGTGTATGCAAAAACAGTCTTTGCAAAATCCGAATTAGTTTTTTTACAAGCTATTTTACATATTCCTATCCAATGTGCTCCTGGTGTAATTTTCTTGGTTGCAAACATCAGGTGACCTTTATGAGTAGAAACATATGGATTACAATCCCAGAATTGTGCAATTTCCAATTTTTCTGAATCTTCTCCTTCTTCTTTTATTTTTTGACCTACTTCATACGTTTCCATAAGTTCCTTATAGAATGGCGTATCTTTTTCTAATGAAAAATCGGGATATCTTGCTGGTTTAAATTGAGAAGATGAATCAATAATCGAAGGTCTTATTTCTTTCCAATGAGGTTCAATACCATCCATGTAATCCGGTGGTGTTGGTTGCCATCTGGAAGGATCTTCTGTGTTTATTGAAAATTTAGGCATCGTTCTGGTTTGTGCATAATTATCCGAAGCATACCAATTTTTGATATGTTCTGCCACTTTTAGACCATATATTCTAGAATTATTAAATGTTTTTTCATTCTGTGATTTCCATGAATTATATAAACTATCCCGATACAGCTCTACACGATCTTCAGAAAAAAGCAATGATTTTCCTACTTCTAAATATGCAACCAGCGCAGAAAGCCTGTAGTTTATAGTCTTTGTTGTATCAACAGCAGGAACCGTACTTAGATTATGTAATTGGTTAGAGAGCGATTTATAATTTTCCCCCTCTTGTCTTATTACCTCATATGCTGCAATATTAGCATAGTTATATATCCTACTCGCTACAGGAGGAGAAAATATGTCATGTACCATTACTTCCGTAATTTTGTCTACGGCTTGGTGGTAATTATCAGCTGTAATTTCAATTTTTTTTACTTCTTTTTGACAAGCATTTGTAAGCAATAGTAAAGAAGCTGACAAAAACACATTCCTTCCTCTTTTCAATAAATGCTTTTTACTTAATTTATTGAAGCATTTCGTAAACCTCTGCTTTTCCATTATTTAATGTAATTAGTATGTAATCCTTATCTGCAAAATTAATAATATTTAATCCTCTAACCGATTTCTGACTCAGGTTAATATTTAATTCCTTAGCTTCAATAATAGAAGCTCCTTCTTCTAATATAGCTCCTGCAAATCCGTCAAATCTACCGTGATACGGGATTACACCAAAATAATTGCCAGCCATCAATACTTCTTCTTTATTATCTTTATCAAAATCATATTTAAGCATTGAAGTAATTGGTGCTACTTGAACCGAATTCTCAAATGGAATAAATGAAAATCTTCCTTTCTCGTTTTTTAGATATCCAGAAGCTAATTGATGCACCTCTAGTACGTTTGCTTTTTCTAATCCATCTTTTCCAAAAATTTCTTCTACAGTTGCCCCTGCAAAACTAGTATAGGTAGTAAACTTTTTCTTTAAATAATTTAACTGACCTGATAGTTCATCTAATCCTAAGGCCGTATAGTATTTACCTTCTTTTGGCAATGCCAAAATTGTTTCTGTTTTGTTATTGTTATCAAAATCAGCATAATACATCCTTAACGGAAAATCCGGTGAAGCTGAAAGTTTAGAGTTCAATCCAAAGTTACCTAATATATAGTCGGTATCACCATCATTGTCAATATCAAAATCCACAATTGACTGCCAAAGTCCCTTTAGTTTTTCTGTCAAAACTTTGGTAGTAACATTAGTCAAATTTCCATTTTGGTTTTCAAAAAAATGTGGTGACATCCATTCTCCAATTATAATTAAATCTTTAACTCGATCATTATTAAAATCACTCCAAACGGCATCTGTAATCATTCCTACGTTCTGCAGACTTTTATTTTCTTTTATTTTAAAATTCCCATCATCATTAATTAAGAGGTAAGAATTTGGAATATTCCCAAAATCATTAGAGACAGCATATCCTCCAATAAAAAGATCCAGATCACCATCATTGTCAATATCATTAGGTTTCAACACAGATTCATGTTCATATAACTCCGGGAAATTACTTTTTGTAAAGCCAACATCTGAGTTGATATATAACCGGTCAACCAATTCCTTTGATGTACCAAAAAACTCGCCGCCAGAAGATGCTACCAACAGATCATTTTTAGCATTCTTATTAAGATCATCTATTAGAGCTGCGACATCTTCCTTTTTTTTATCAAGGGTGAGAAACTCTGACGGTTGTTCTTCGAAACCGGTGGTGGTTTGAAAATATATTTTAGAGGCTTCCAGCTTAGAACTACCAAAAAAAATATCATCTTTACCATCTCCATTTAAATCACCGATGGCAGTAGCAGGTCCCCGATCAGAAATTTTATATGGGATTAATTTTTGACGATTAAAATCTGTATAGTTATTCTCCTTATGAACATAATTCAATCCGGGAATAGCATCTGTTTTTTTAAACCATTTTTTCTTTTTAGGAAATAGTTTTTCATAATTGACAGCTTCTCTTTTGTGCAATAATGTAATTGTCAACGTTTGATTGGATGCTATATTCTCTGCTACCTGGATGGTATTATCTGGCCATATTATTTTTAAGGAATCTATTGTTTTTGTAGTATCGTATCCAAAATGAACAGCTGGTTCTGAAGACGACTGAAACCCTTTGGATGTAAATAATTGTTTGTATTGTGCTATTCCCTGATGGTAGGATATTACTTTGGTCCCTATTCCTAATTTGTTTTTATCTTTAAATTTAAATTTTAGTTTTAAAAAGTTCTTTTTACCGTTAGTTTTGTTTTGATAGAAAGAGGCACGTGCATTGACATTATTGGTTACTATATCAAGATCTCCATCATTATCAAAATCAGCATAAGCACTTCCTGTAGAAGCTGTATTTTCTAAAGGAAGCCAAATCTTCGATTTATCCATAAAGTTAATCTGACCATCTCCTTTGAAAATACAATTCTGCACCTCACCTGATGGCATTATATTTAAAGCTTCATTATCCACTAGCTTAGAACTGTTTAGCTTTTTCTGTATTTTTTCGTTAGAAATATATTTAATGTAATCCAGATCGTTAGGTCTTTTAGGAATACCATTAGAGATAAATACATCTTGTTTCCCATCTTGATCATAATCTGCAAACAGGGCGGACCAACTCCAATCAGTAGACGCTACACCGCTTAATAATGCTGTTTCTGAAAAATAGTTTCCTTTATTGATCTGAAGCATATTTCGTGCATATTGATAATGATATCCTAAACGATTGATCCGCATTTGCAACATATCTACTGTTTCATCACCTGCAGAAGCCTTCAGGATTTTTTCGTCTTTGGGAGTCATATCCAGTGTCATAATATCCAGGTATCCGTCGTGATTGATATCAGCGACATCATTTCCCATTGAAAAACGACTGGTATGACCAAAGTATAATTTTAGAGATTCTCTAAAAGTACCATCCCCATTATTGATATAATAATAATCATCTTCGTGAAAATCATTACTAACATAAATATCGGTATATCCATCGTTATTAAAATCCGCAGTTGCTAATCCTAATCCATATCCATTGCCACCGCCAAAAATCCCTGCTTCGGCACTAACATCGGTAAATGTATCTCCATCATTTCGAAGTAACTTATCTCCGCTCTCTGAGCTTCTCTTGTTTCTGAGTGATGCACTACCAAAAGAATTTTGGGTATGAATTGCGTGGTTTAGAAGGTACATATCCAAATCACCATCATTATCATAATCAAAAAAAGCCGCTGAAGTAGAATAATTTTTAAAATCCAATCCGTAATCGGCTGCTTTTTCGGTAAATGTATTATCACCATTATTAATAAACAATTCGTTTTTACCTTTTAGACCCTGCAGACCTACTACAGCACAAACATAAATGTCTAAATACCCGTCTCCATTGATATCTGCCATCACTGTACCAGTGTTCCAGTCAGAATTTCCTGCAACTCCGGCTTTGCCTGTAATATCTTCGAATTGAAAGTTTCCTTTATTGAGATAGAGTTTGTTTTTGCCTTGATTAGAAGTAAAAAATACATCTACCAGATCATCTTTATTGATATCTCCTACCGCAACTCCAGCACCATTATAATAATATAGATAATCCAGAATATTTAATTCTTCTGTAGGATTCAGAGTGTTTTCAAAATCTACTTTTGTAACATCCGAAGATATTTTATCAAATAATTCACCTTGTAGTGCTTCTTCTTTTTTACAAGTAGATAAAAGCAACAATGCAAAAGTTGATATGATGATATTCCTGATCATTTTGATGAATCCTATTCTTCTATAATTTATTATTAATTTTGAAGATTTTAGGGGCTTTATTATTAATCCCAACCAGTAAATATTTATCTCCGGATTTGTTCTTCATCCAGCGCATCGCTCTTACTTCATCCTCTACCAAAAAACCGGATGACTTTTGATCTTTAAAATTCCCTTTACCATCTCCTAATAATATGTTTCCTCTACTTGCATCCAACCTGGAAAATTGTGGCTTAAAGTTATAATTATTCCCTGCAATAATCAGATCTAAATAACCATCGTTATTTACATCTTCTGTTTCAATATCACAGATACAAGATAATTGTGTTTCCTTAGGAAGTTTTTTAATCTCAAAAGTGTTATCCCCATTATTATATGCTACCAGACTGGCAAAGTTATTTACGGTTTTAATTGTAGTGTTATCCAAGATTTCTTTAGTGAAAAGCTCATCAATAGATTTGGTTGCATATTCAGAAAATCTAAGGTTTTGCTTCTTTAAAACGTTAATCTGAGCTGTAATTTCTTTTTTTAGATGTATCGGCATGTCTCTTCCATCGATTGTCTGAGTTACAATTTGTTCTGCGGTTCCGTTATTATCAAAATCGTTAATATACAACTTAGAAGGCGTTTCTGATGTACTTTGATACATAGAATTTAGTCCTCTGTTTCCCAGAACCAAATCTATATCACCGTCATCATCCAAATCTTTTGCTTCGACCGTATTAAACCATCCAGAAACTTCATCTAAATTTGTGTTTATCTGGTTTAATTTACTTCCATCATTAAGGAAAATTTTTGGGGACATCCATTCTCCTACCAGAGTCAGGTCTTTTTTACCATCTCCATCAATATCCTCCCAGGTAGCATCTGTGATCATACCTATATTTTTCGCTTCGGCTGCTTTTTTACTGGTTACATCTATAAAATTGCCGTTACCATCATTCTCCAGAAAATAACTTTGAGGTGACACTCCATAGGTTCCGATTATACTGTGACTTCCAACAAACAAATCGATATCGCCATCCTGGTCATAATCATAAGCTGCAACAACCGAAATGTTGGTATTCGTTGGTTTTATAACATTTCCTCTAGAAAAATTACCTCGCCCATCATTCATATAACTTCTGACTCCTGTTCTGGCTCCTTTAAAATTACCACCGGAACCAATCACTAAATCCAAATCCTTATCTCCGTCTATATCTTCAAAAATAGCTGTGGTGTCTTCAAAAATATCTTCGGTCTGAAAAGAGGTAGCATTTAACTTTCCTGAATCATTCTGTACATATAATTTTCCAGTCTGACCATAGGCTCCTCCTATAAAAACATCATCATTACCATCTCCATTAACATCTCCAATAGCCAATGCAGGACCTTCTCTCGATTGCATTTTGTAAATCAGACCTTCGTAATCAAAATCTACATAAGGGTCTTCTTTATGACTTGATAATGTATGTGTAATCTCTTTAAAATAGGTGTCTTTCTTTTCTGTGATATACTGATAATTATTGTCAGCATTTTTATGGTTCAATTCAATTTGTGTATTTACAATAACATTAGTCATCAGCTGCGACTTGCTATCTGGATAAATAATCCGCAAAGAGTCTACTTTATCTCTCCTACCCAGACCAATGGTCATCACGTACTCTATTGAAGACTGAAAACCTCTGGTAGGGATCAATTCCTGTCTCAACGTCTCATTACCTGTATATACCTCGACAATACTTCCAATACCAAAAGTATTTTTATCGTATCCGTTGACTTTGACTTTCAAATAATGGTTTTTGTTCTTTTCACTATTATTCTGATAAATCGAGACAGGCATATTGAAATTATTTACAATGAGATCCAGATCACCATCATTATCCAGGTCTCCATAGGCTGATCCATTAGAAAAAGTTGGTTCATCAAACCCCCAATCATTTGTGGCATCAGAAAAGGTTAAATCACCGTTATTTTTAAAAGCATAATTTGAAATTGGTGTAGAGGGCATTTTTCTAATGATAGAATCTACCTCTTCCTTTTTTCCGGTTAATATCATTCTCTGGATAATATCATTGGCAAAAAAATTCATAAAATCCTGATCCGTAAGATCGTGATAGATACCATTACTTACATACATGTCGCGGTACCCATCATTATCCATATCAAATAACAGAGCTCCCCAGCTCCAATCAGTTTTAGCCACACCACTATAAAATGCGATTTCTGAAAATGTATTGTCGCCATTATTTAGCTGCAACGAATTCTGCATATACTGATTATAAAAATCCCGGCTTTTTTTCAGCTGATATACATCGTAACTTTCGAAGGAACTGGTTTCTTTTAGTCGTTGATCTTGTTCCGGCAACATGTCGGTTACAAATATCTCCGGATAGCCGTCATTATTTATATCCGCCATATCTGCTCCCATTGAAGAAATGCTTAGGTGTTTTACCCAATCTTTTATTTCTTCATTAAACGTTCCATCGCCTTGATTTATGTAGAGGTAATCTCTTTCATAAAAATCATTAGACACGTAGATATCCGGCAGCAGGTCTTTGTTAACATCTCCAATGGTTACCCCCAATCCAAAACCAATAAGGCTTCCGAATATTCCTGCAGCTTCGCTTACATCCGTGAATATTCCATCATCATTTCTGAGTAATTTATCACCTCCCCCTTTTAAAATTTCCGGAATATCCCAGTCATTTGCTCTAAGATTGCGTTTGTTTACATATCCTAAACTACTTACCGGGATAAAACTATTATTAAGAATATACACATCCAGATCTCCATCTTTATCATAATCAAAAAACGCTGCGTGAGTCGTAAATCCACTATCTGCCAAATTATAATCTGCCGCTTTTTCTGTAAATGTTATGGTTCCTGAGTCTGCTGATGGGCCGTTATTTATAAAAAGTTCATTCTTTTGATCATCTCCTTCTACATTACCGGCATTACAGACATAAATATCCAATAACCCATCTGCATTTATATCTACCATTACCACTCCGGTTGACCAGGAATTTTTACCTGTTGTATTGGACGATTCGGAAATATCTTCAAATGAAAAATCTCCTTTATTCAGATACAGTTTATTTTGTTTTCTATTTGCGGTTAAATAGACATCCGGTAACCCATCATTATTTATATCACCTATAGCTACTCCTCCTCCGTTATAGAAATTCCTATATTTAAAAATATTGAAGTCTTTTTCGTTATTTACCTGGTTGATAAAATCAATATTTGTTTTTTCTGATGTTAGTTTGGTAAATAACGTATGTTCTTTCTCTGTTGGTTTATCCAGCTTTTTTTCCTTCGCACAGGATAGAAGCATTAGCATTACAAGAATTTTATATATGAACTTATTCATGTTTCTTTTTTGTTTTTGTAATTATTTGGATGCTGTCATTATTAATTCCAAACAAGAAATATATTGAATCTTTAATTTTAATAGTTTCTATAGACCTTACTGCTCCATTAACTTTCAGTCTATTTTTTTCAGTACTTTTAAAATTTCCTTTTTTATCATTTAACAAAATTTCGCCGTAAGAGGCATCTAACCTGCCTAGTTGGGTACTGATCTCATAGGTATTGCCTCCAAGAATTAAATCAGGATACTCATCATTATTAATATCATGAACCAATATATCATGAACAGAAGAAATTTGTGCTTCCCAGGGCAAATCGTGTGGAATGAAATCCAGATTGCCTTTATTTTCAAAATATATCGTTTTGAGCGTAAAAACTTGTTTTTTTTCCGCCTGATCAATCTTTTCTTTTGAAAAATAATCTTCAAAATTGGCTTCTGAAAATGTCTTATAGGATAAGAATTTTTTATTGAGCTGTGGAATTTGTTTTGTCAATTCATCTTTGGTTGCTATCGGCGTTTCCTTTCCCTGATAAAAATAAGTAACAATTGGATCTACTTTACCATTATCATCAAAATCATTAAGATATAATTGTATTGGTTCTTCTACGGAAGCTTTTAAACGGCTATTACCTCCCCAATTACCTGCAATAATATCCAGATCTCCATCGTTATTCATATCCTTAATGGAAATGCAATTCCACCAACCATTTGTTTTTTCTAACGAAGGTATCGCCTCTTTTATAAAAATTCCTTTTCCGTTATTTACGAAAATTGTTATTGGCATATAATGTCCTGCTACCACCAAATCTTGATATCCATCAGTGTTAATATCGACAAATTTTGCATCAAAAATTTGTCCTACAGTATATAAATCAGGTGCATTAGCAAGTGTAATTTCTTTGAAAATTCCTTTACCATTATTCTCAAAAAGATAGTTCTTCGGTGATTTTCCATAAGATCCTGCAACACTATTACTTCCAATAAAAATATCCTCATCACCATCTTTATCAATATCTGTGGTTATTACTACAGATGTATTTATTTTGATATTAGGGAAAGCATCATTAGCTATTTTAAATTCACCATTCTCGTTAAAGAAGAGGGTAGGACTTGTTTCATAACCAGAATAATTTTCATTTCCTCCATAAATTACAATCAAATCCAAATCACCATCCTGATCTGCATCAAAAAAGCATTGATCTATATCTTCATATTTCTTATCATACTCCAAACCGGGCTGCTCAGTCTCCACAAAGTTTCCTGAAGAATTTTGTAAAAACATCTTACCCGCCTTGAACCTTCCTCCCGGTACGTAAACATCTTCAAGCCCATCGATATTTATATCTTTTACTGTGATATGTGGTCCTTCATTAGAAATAGCGTAAGGCGACAAAGGCTCCGTACTAAAATCTTTAGTTTCGTAATCCTGATGTTTGTATTTTATACTAAAAGAACCTTTATCAAAAGTATGCATAGGCTCTTCGTTAATAACTTTTGCTGAATACTCATTATCTTTTTCTAAGGTAATTGTAGTATTTGTTTCAATATTTTTAAATGTTGAAACATTACCATCTGGCCATCTAACCTCAATAGAATCTATCTTGGAACTATTACCTAATCCAAAATGTAGTATCGAGGAAACAGAAGATAAATATCCTCTTGTGGGATACACCTCTGAAGTTTGTAAGTTATTCTCAGTAAAAATAGTCGCTTTGGCTCCGACAGCATTAAGGTTTTGTTCTGTTCCTTTTAGCTTAATTTTTAGATAATTATTACTCTGTAATATATTTATCTGATTTTGGTATACAAATGCATTTTCATTAATATTATTAGTTATAATATCTAAGTCACCATCGTTATCTAAGTCTGCATAAACAGCACCATTACTGTAAGATGGTGATTTTTCTGACCACTTGTCCGAAACATTCTCAAAAGTCAAATCCCCTCTATTCCGATAAAAGTAGTTAGTTGTTTTTTTATCCGGTAATTCATTAATTAAAGCTAAATCTTCTTTGGTCATCCCTTCATTAATGCGTTTCTGGATATTATCATTAGCAATAAAGCTGATGAAATCCATATCATTAGTTGCCCCCTTGATTCCATTAGAAATGAAGACATCCTTATACCCATCATTATCCAAATCTATTATCAAAGGCGCCCAACTCCATTCTGTTGCAGCGATACCAGAATAAAATGCAATTTCGCTAAAATTTGCTTCAGTCCTGTTCAGCTGTAATGCATTTTGCATGTATTGTGGTTGATATCCATTTTTAAGATATTGATTATAAATAGTGAATCCATATTCCGTTCCTGATGATTTATAGGTTGCTAAATCTTCCGGCAACATATCCAGTGATAAAATATCCGAAAATCCATCATTATTAATATCCGCAATATCTGTACCCATAGAAAAATGAGATGTATGTTTTATTTTATTTTTTCCGGATGCGATTACTTCCTTATAAGTACCATCCTTTTGATTAATATATAAGTAGTCATTTTCAAAAAAATCATTCCCCACATAAATATCTGGATACGCATCATTATTAACATCGCTTATAGCCACTCCTAAACCGTACCCTATAGCACCCTGAAAAATTCCTGCTTCTGCCGAAATATCGATATATTTCCCATCATCATTTCGATATAAACGGTCACCAGAGAGTGAATCAATTTGTTTTCGTTTAGAGCCTCTTCCGTAAGTACGATTTGGATGTACTGAGTGATTTAATAAATACATATCTAAGTCTCCGTCCAGATCATAGTCAAAAAAGCTAGCCTGTGTAGAAAAACTGGATATATCCAGATTATAAAATGATCCTTCTTCTTCAAAAGATGGAATGCCATTATTGTCTGCTCCTTTATTTATAAATAGTTTGTTCTTTCCTTTTATCCCTTTATAATTTCCAACTTTACATACATATATATCCAATAATCCATCATTGTTTATATCTACTATTGTGACCCCTGTAGACCAACCTTCGTCATCTTTGAGAAGATCTGATGTAGCTTCTTTGAATTGAAAATTCTCCTGATTGATATATAGTTTGTTTTCATGTTGGTTAGAAACAAAATACAAATCTTCCCAACCGTCGTTATTAAAATCACCCACACCCACACCAGCGCCATTATAATAATAAAGGTACGTGAGTATATTAAGTTCTGGAGTTTCTTTTAATTCATTTTTAAAAAAAATACCAGTCTCTTGATCTGATAACAATTTAAAATGATACTTCTCCTTCTTCTCTCTTTTACAAGATAAAAGGAGTAGAATCACTATCATATAGATACTTTTATTTTTATGGTAAGTGGTCAATCGTGACAATTGAGTTAAATTATATTAATTAACAGAGCCCTTCATCAATGAAGGGCTCTGTTCTAACAAATCTTAGCAATTTAATATGTTAGTAACCAGGATTTTGTGTTAAGTTGGGATTAGAGATTAGTGCAGCTGAAGGAATCGGAAACAATGCTCTAAAATCATCATTATTTAACTTCAACTCCCAAGGTTCTGCAAATTTACCAAATCGAATCAAATCGTTTCTTCTCCAGAATTCTTTATACAGTTCTCTCCCTCTTTCATCAAGTATATCTTGATCGGTTAAAGCTGATAAACTAGAAGAGGTATTTCTAATACTTCTTAACTCATTAACCATTGTTAAAGGATCATCTCCAGAAGTTCCTCCTCTAAATATAGCCTCTGCTTTCATTAAATGTGCGTCTGCATATCGAAAAAGGATTTGATGACCTGTAAAAGAACCATTTTCAGGATGATACTTGATAGTTCTGATTCCTGTTCTCTCGTTATTTCCAGCTAAAGCTGGGAACTGCTTCTCATAAGCTAAAGGATTACCTGGTCTATCTCTTAATGGGTTTCCATTTTCATCATATTGTTGCCCTATTAGGAATCCATAACCAATACCGAGATTTGATCCATCTGTAGGAACGAAACCTCTTCTTTCTTCTTGTCCACTACCAGGGACATTAATATTAGGATCTCCCTCGAATAAATCATAAAACTCAGCTAAGGTAGACCAACCATTCCAACCTCCACCTTCATTATCTGGAGAGTTTTGATTATAATGCAAACCATTCCACATTCTATTTCCAACACTAGCAATACTGAAAAATATTGTCTCTGTATCCACATCGGATGTAAAAATATCAAAATAACCGGCTTGTAAGGCATAACCATCGGCTTCAATCGAATCGATTAATTGTACAACTGTGGTCATATCCGAAGCATCTGGAGTTCCAGTACCTAAGTAAATATGTTTATTCAAATATAGTTTTGCTAGCAAAAAATTTGCAGCTGCCTTGGTTGGTCTTAAATTTAAATCACTGGGTCCCCTCGCAGGCAAATCAGGTAAAGCTGTATTCAAATCATCCAAAATGAAATCAAAAGCTTCTGCTCGAGTCATTACCATAGGTAAAACACTCGGTGGATCACCAGGTGTTCTAAACGGAGCTACTCCATACATATCCATTACCCAAAACATAGCGTATGCTCTCGCAAATTTAGCAAAAGCAGTTTGTTCAGGCGTAGTAGTCGTGGTTCTGTCATCTATCAACTGCGTCGCTCTAAAAACTAATTGATTTAAATTATTCCAATTATTTAAGACATATTGATGTTGATCACTCCAGGTATGTTCGTGTAATTGTCGCCATACTCCGTTATCACCCCAATCGGTTCCTCTAGTAGGTACTAACAACTCATCTGTTGTCACCTCATTTAAGGCGTATAGATCTTGTTGATTTTCAGTAATCCCTTTTAAGTCACCATTGTAAATATTATCTAAAAATGGTCCTGGATTTTCTATTCCTGTAAATTCAGTTTCAGAATCTGCTATCAAAGAATCACTTTCTTCAATTTCTAAATCTGTACAAGAAAATACAAGCAATATTGATAAAACTATCAGTAAACTTGATTTATAATGCTCTCTTTTCATAATTCTATTTTTTTAAAATGTGACATTGAATCCAAATGTATACGTTCTCGGTCTTGGAAAAGCTGTATAGTCAATTCCCGCCGTTGGGAGATTATTAAGAAGATTTCCGCTTGTAGCTACAGGAGCAGTACTTACTTCTGGATCTAATCCACTATAATCTGTAATAACAAAAAGATTCTGACCTGTTACATATAATCTCATAGTATCAAAAACTCCTTCGCCAGAAAGTGGTACATTATATCCAATAGTTGCGTTTTGTAATCTCAAAAAGTCTCCTTTTTCTAGGAATCGAGTAGAAACGTCCGCAGCATTTGTTCCTGCCTCTCCATTTCCAATAACATCCGTAGTAACGTTTCGCCCTCCTTGAATACTACCAGCGGTAAAAAATGCATTTTGTGTATTATTATAAATATAGTGCCCAAACTGCCCTGCAAAAAACACCGATGCATCAAAGTTTTTGTATTTAAAACTTGAAGATATTCCGAGATTGATATCTGGCAAAGCACTTTTACCAACCAATACTTGATTGTCATTGTTTCCAGTAATAGACAACCCATTTTCATCAAATCCTTGAAATTCTCTCAAGAAATATGAAAACAATGGTTCTCCTTCTGTCAAAATCTGAGAAAAAGCACCGGTTAAACCCTGACCAAATATTGTACCTGCCTGGAATTGACCGTCAAAATTTTGTAATTCATTCTGGTTGTAAGCGATATTAAAACCAAAGTTCCAAGTCATATCTTGTTGCTGAATGATATCATAATCGATTGCAAACTCAATTCCTTGGTTGATCAAATTACCATCAACATTGGTAAACGTAAATGGTTGTGCAGCGGGTTGAGGAGATTGTATTTGTAATAATAGGTCTTGTGTATCTTTTCTATACAAATCCAAACTACCGCTTAGGCGATCATTGGCAAAACCAAAATCAATACCAAAGTTAATCTGCGAAGTCTCTTCCCATTTTAAATCATTATTCTCAAATGAAACATCGCTAGTTCCTGGAACTACTACTTCTCCACCATTTTCTATATTTGGAGCTACAAAGCGCTCTCTTCGCACAAAATTTCCAAATCCTAAACCATCTTGATTTCCAGTTACACCATATCCAACTCGTAATTTAAGCGTCGAAAAGGCATCAGGTGCAAAGTCTTCTTGATCAATTTTCCATGCAAATGCTCCTGATGGAAAGTATCCGTACTTATTATTTTCACCAAATCGTGAAGAACCATCAGCTCTTACTGTAGCAGTAAAAATATACTTTTCTGCTATGGTATAATTAGCTCTTACAAAATATGATTGTAATTCATCTGTAAAATCAAAAGTGTCTCCTGTGATTGTTCTGGCGTTTAAGCCTCCCGGAGCTGTAAAGGGTACTCTACCTTCCACAGTGGGAACAATTCGATTTAGAAATGCTCCAGCGATTGTGCCGTCTCCGTCTCGAATCCTATCTGAAACTACATATTGTTGATAAGCACCTTCTATATTACCCTCAATAGCATTGGCAGATGCTTCAAGACCTTCTATCATACCATCCAAACTTGTAGTATTAAAACCGAACCCACCAATATTCCTTCCTGTTCTTTCAAAATCCTGAAAGGAATATCCTGCCAATATTGAAAAATTAGAATTACCTAATTCTTTTTCGTAATTTATAGTAAATTCTAATAATCTATTGGTTACATCGATATCATTTACATTTGCTCTACCATTACCTGGTGTTCCATTTTGCAGACCAGTAACGTTTCCGGATATTGCGCTCCCTCGTGTAGACTCTGAATCATCATATCCTAAATTAAGTTTAGCCGATAATCCTTCAATAATTTTATACTCTAAGGATCCGTTTAATAATATTCTATTTGTATTTGTTTCGTTTTGACTATTTCTTAAAAGATTTAGAGGATTTACGAAAGAACCTCCGACTTCAAAATTAGGGTCTGCCGGCCAAGTTGGGTTTGCTATGTAGGCCGCCCCTAATAAATCACCTTGGAAACCGGCGTCACCTCCGATAGGTGGTGCTTCATCATTAACTCTTGAAAGTGTTCCCTGAAAATTCACTTTTAATCTTTCGTCAAAAAAACGATGTGTTGCATTAATACGTCCCGTAATTCTCTCCAAGGAACTTTTCTCTACAACACCAAATTGTTTTCCATATCCAAATGATGCTCTAACGTTACCATTAGTATAACTTTGGGCATAAGATAAGTTTAGATTTTGTGAGGCTGCAGTCCTTGTTATTTCATCTTGCCAATCTGTATTTGCTCCAAAGTCCTGAGCAGAAACATCTCCTCCAAAGGATTGAATAGCTGCTAAATATTGATCTCTATCTAATAAATCGAATTCTTCTGCAGGGGATGCGATGCTTAAATTAGATGAAAACTCAAATTTTGGCTTTGTTGAACCTCTTCCAGTTTTAGTGGTAATAATAATCACTCCATTAGCTCCTCTTGATCCGTATATTGCAGTAGCAGAAGCATCTTTTAGAATACTTACACTTTCTATATCATTAGGGTTGATAAAATTTAATGGATTTCTTGAAGCACTTGATCCTACCCCTATGTCACCTCCACTTGCTCCGGTTTCATCTCCTGCCAAAGGTACTCCATCTACTACGAATAAAGGATTGTTATTGGATCGTACAGAACTTGTTCCTCTAATTCTAAGATTAACTCCAGCTCCCGGTTCGCCACTTGTTTGAGTAATTTGAACACCAGCCGTTTTTCCTTGAATTAGTTCTTCTGGAGAAGCAATAATTCCTTGATTAAAATCTTCCGAACTAACAACTGCTACAGCCCCAGTAGCATCTTTTACGGACTGCGTACCATATCCAATTACCACTACCGCCTCTAATTCTGCTGCATCTTCGGTCATGGTCACATTAATCACCGTTCTTCCGTTAACTGCGATTGCTTTAGTTTGAAATCCTACATAACTAAAAATTAAGGTAGCATCTTCTGCTACATTATTTAATGTGTAGTTTCCATCGAAATCAGAAATTGCCCCATTTGTTGTTCCTCTTACCAGAACGTTTACCCCAGGTATGGGACCGTTTGCATCTGAAGTCACTCCTGTAACAGTGATTTGTGCAAACATCATATTCCCCGAGATAAACACTAAAAGAAACATGAGTTTTTTAAGTATCATACTTTTCATAATTTAGAGTTTGATTAAATTTAAATATTTAGTTGTTAATTATTATTACTTTTATCGTTAAAAAATTACACTTTTGTTAAAAAAGTAACAGGGGCATCTTGGTTTTACTAGAACAAATGAAATGGTAACTACAAATAAATATTTGAAACAAAAGTTACAATTTTAAGATGCCCCTATGTTACCTTTTTAAAGGAGTTCCTATCAGAAAAACTCCTTCGCTAACAAACAAAAACTAATTTCACTTTCTACTCGATTCATATTTGTTCTATATTTACTTCAAATCTAATATTACACCCTGATAAGGTTTTAAAAAAACCTTTCTACTATCCTCCATTTTCAGATTGCTATATGTATTTATTAAAACTTTAGCCCCCTCAATATCATCTTCTGTGGTAAATAACTCTTCCTGATTATTGAAATTAAGAATAACAACAATACTCTGCTCATCCAAAGTTTTTTTATAAATGTATAAATTAGGGTTGCTAAATTCTATCTCTTCAAAATTTCCATAAACAAAAACATCATATTCCTTTCTTATCTTCAATAAATTTCTATAAAAGTTTAAAATTGAGTTTGGATCATTATTCTGTCTTTCTACATTGATATTTTTATAATTAGGGTTCACTTTTAACCACGGTTCATTTGTCGAAAAACCCCCGTTGATTTCATTACTCCATTGAACCGGAGTCCTGGCATTATCTCTTCCTTCATTATTAATCATTTCCAGAGCCAGTGCCTCAGAATATTTTTTTGTTATTTTATTTTCTTCAAAAAAGTTTAAGGATTGAACATCTCTTACTTCATTAATTGATTGTAGGGTTATGTTAGTCATCCCTATTTCATCGCCCTGATAAATGTTTAAAGTTCCATTTTGAGTTGATAGCATTGTAAATAACATTTTTGCCGATTCCTCATGATATTTTTTATCATCACCAAACCTGGAAACCATCCTTGCAAAATCGTGATTGCCCATTGCATTAGCTATCCAACCTGTACCATGAATAGCATCTCTCCATTTTTTGAAAATTTTCTTCATCTGAACCAGATCGAATTGAGATACTTCTTCGAATTTCCCATTCACAATTGTACATTCTAAAATATCGAAATGATACAACATATCTAGTTCTTTCCTGTCTTCGTTTACATAAAGTCCTACATTAGTTTCATTAATCCCTACTCCTTCGGCTAATGAGAAAGCATCATATCTACTAATGACTTTTTCATTCATTTCATTTAAATACTCATGAACTTTAGGCCCGTTAGCATATACATTCTCTATAATTTTTCTAAAACCAATATCCTGAGCGTCCGGATATCCAGCCGGTTTGGATATTAATGGAATCACATCCATTCTAAACCCATCAACTCCTTTATCCAACCAAAATCTCATTGCATCATAAATCTCTTCTCTTACCTTCGGGTTCTCCCAATTGAGATCCGGTTGTTTCCTTGTAAAAAGATGTAGATAATACTCTCCTGAAGCTTTATCTAACTCCCAAGCGCTTCCACCAAAAAAGGATTTCCAATTATTTGGAGGCCCGCCGTCTGATGAAGGTTTTCTCCAATGGAAATAATCCCTGTATGGACTATGAATGGACTTTTTAGCTTCTTCAAACCACATATGTTCATCAGAACAGTGATTCGCAACAAGATCCAATATCAATCTCATCCCTCTTCGGTGAGTTTCTTTTAGTAGTTCGTCAAAGTCATTCATTGTGCCAAATTCCGGCATAATGGAACAGTAATCACTTATGTCATATCCATTATCGTCATTTGGTGAACTAAAAATCGGACTTAACCAAATAATATCGATATGCAAGCTTTTTATGTAATCCAGCTTTTCAATTATTCCCCTTAGATCACCAATACCATCGTTATCGTTATCATTAAAACTCCGAGGATATATCTGATAAATAGTTCCTTTTTTAAACCAAGTAAGCTCCACTCAATATTTTTTTAGTCTTAGACAATATTTTTTTATTCATACAAGTATTTAGATCTTACTCTATTTAAATCATCAAAAAATTCGAAAAAAAATTAATCTGATAAAAAAAGTTAAAAACATATAAATATCATTGTTTACACACCTGTTACTTACCAAAACCACAACAATACTTATATATGATTTTAAAAACCTAAATCTCAACATTACCTATACAATCTTAACAAATCGACTTTCTAACACTCGTAATCAAATGATTTTAAGCACATTAAAACAAAGAGTGTTATTCTTTCAAAAAGAAAAATTAAAGAAAGTAATCGATTAAGTATAGATTTTATATAGTTATATACTCGAAATTTTTCTATATAATCATTAAATAATAATCAATAAATTTCTTATCAAACCATACTTCAATTTCATAAAAGAATACACGTCTTAACATTATTTATCATAAATTAGCGTAGGTATTTTAAATGCTAAGTTTTAAATATTTTATTTTGGGGAAGGTTTTGTAAAACGTGTCGTTTTATAAATTTTGTTAAAGCATAGAAGTTTGATAGTTTTTGTTATCACAAATTACACAACAAATAGTGTCCTAGGAAAGTAAATCTTCTACTAAAAAAAATACAAACGTTTGTATTATTGTATTTTTAGCAAAATACACAATTCATTGATAATTTTTTAATAATAATTTTGATGGGTTTAAAAAAAAGAAGGGTAAAACTTGAGGATATCGCAAGAAAGCTGAATATATCTATAGCAACCGTATCCCGAGCATTAGATGAAAACCCGAGGGTAAAGTTGAGTACTCGGGAAAAAGTGCTTTCTATGGCCAAATTGATGGGATATATGCCTAATCAAATTGCCAAGAGCCTTAGTTCTGGTAAGACCAATATTATTGGTGTTTTGATCCCTAGGTATGACGAACCTTTTTTTATTGAGGTTTGTAGAGGAATAGATCAGTACGCTAGAAGATACAATTATAAAATACTAATTAGTTCATCAAGAAATTCATATGAATTCGAAAAAGAAAATCTTATCTCATTTGAAAAAGGATTGGTCGATGGAGTTATTCTCTCACCTACCCACGAAACAGAAAATGTAGCACATCTTAATGAGTTAATTGATAAAGGAATTCCAATGGTGTTATTTGATAATATCAGAGAAGAAGTCTCTGGAGCTGACCACGTAATGATCGATGACGAAAAAGCTTCGTTCACAGCCGTCGAATTTCTTATTAAAAAAGGAAGAAAAAAAATTGCTTTTATAGGTGGGATCAAGCAAAAAAAAGTGTTTCAAGATCGTTACAAGGGATATATTGCTGCGCTAAGGCAGTACAATATTCCGATATATGACGAATTGATTTTACATTGTAACTCTCTTGATCGGGAATTTGAAGACAAAGAAATTCTTAGTTTTTTCAGACACCTTCCCATATATCCAGATGCAGTATTTGCCTGTACGGATAATTATGGCCTTTTAACTATGAAGAGTTTATTAAAAATTGGCAAAAAAATACCAGAAGAAGTATCCGTAATAGGTTTTGGAGATCTGGGCCTTGGAGAGGTATTTGTTCCATCATTGACATGCGTTTCGCAACCTAGTTTTGAAATGGGGCAAAAAGCCGCAGAACTATTAATAAATCAATTGAATGAGTCTGATGATGTGGATCATAAAAAGACTATCCTACGTTTAGAAACAAAACTCACCCAACGAGAAAGTACCTAAAGATCTCTTTTTTAAATCTACAGGTATTGAAAGTTCATAAAGAATCTTAAAGGTTTTAAAAAAATAAGAATACAACCGCTTGTATCTAAATATCGAACCATCGCATTTCAATTTTTAAGTATTGTTTAGTACATTGTATAATATGTATGTTTAAACAACTACATTTTACTTAACTAAAATCACTGGGTTATGTCAGCTAATACTATTAAGACTTTTTGTATTTTAACATTCGTCTTGTTTGTTTTTACTCCATTTGTTTTTGCTCAAAATAATGGATGGACTTTAACTACTAATAACGATCAAAATTACACTGGTATCGTTGCAGCAAATGGAAGAATTGGTATTCTACCTTCTTCAAATATCTTAGAGGTCGATAAAATTATCCTCAATAACGTTTATGATAAAGAATCACCCCTTGGTGTAAGTAAGATACTTTTAGGGATGAATTTTGGCAATCTTGATCTTTATATAAACAACACTAAATTAAGCAATGCCAACATCAGTAATTGGAAACAAACACTGAATATGAAAGAGGCCAGTTTTACTACTTCATTTACTTTTAACTCTCTGGCAGAGATTTCTTATACCATCTATGCTCTTCGGAATGTGCCTTTTTCGGGATACATAGATTTAGAAATAAGAGCATTAGAAGATATGGAACTCAAAGCTGTTGGAAAAATCTTAACCCCAGATGAATACCAATCCCCAGTAAGTACCTATAGAATATTAAGAGATGCCGAAACGACCATGCCAATCCTTCAGACCGTTGCCAAAAGCAGACAAGGAAGACATACAGTAGGCACATCGGCAACATTTATATGGCACGATATTAATTCTACAAGAGAAAACCAGCGCCCGGAATTGATCCATAAAAAAGTATCTGAACATAACAATCAACTTTTTTTTGAAAAGAAAGTGAATAAGGGTGAAGTTTATAGTTTTGCTTGGACAGCTGCACAATGTTCTACGCAAGATTTTTTTGACCCACAAAGTGAAAGTGAGCGGTTTGTCATTTTTAATTTACTTACACCAAGAAACGACTTATTATCTCAACATAAAGGTTTATGGAAAGATTTATGGGCTGGAGACATCATCATAAAAGGTGATTTACAATCACAATTAGATGTTCGATTAGCATTGTATCATCTTTATGCTTTCTCCAGAGGTGACTCTAATCTTAGTATCGCGCCTATGGGATTAAGTTCTCAGGGATATAACGGGCATATTTTTTGGGACACCGAGTTATGGATGTATCCACCATTACTGGTATTAAATCAGGGTATTGCCCGGTCATTAGTTAACTATCGGTCGGATAGACTAGAGGTCGCAAAAAGAAAAGCTGTTAATTTTGGATATAATGGTGCTATGTTTCCTTGGGAAAGTGATGACACAGGAGAAGAGTCAACTCCTTCCTGGGCATTAACAGGTACTTTTGAACATCACATTACTGCAGATGTGGGTATAGCATTTTGGAACTATTATCGAGTAACAAAAAATAAAAAATGGTTGCAGGAGCGCGGATATCCATTATTAAAAGAAGTTGCGGATTACTGGGTAAGCCGTGCTTTTAAAAATACTAATGGATCTTATTCCATTAAAAATGTGGTTGGGGCTAATGAATTTGCGCCAAATGTAGATGACAACGCCTTTACCAATGGATCCGCTATCACCTGTCTAAAATATGCCTCGCTTGCCGCAAAAGAAATCGGATTAACTCCCAAAGATATCTGGAAACAGATTGCTGAAAATATAGTTATTCATAAATTTGAAGATGGTACCACAAAAGAACATAGCACCTACAATGGAGATCGGATAAAACAAGCAGATGTAAATCTATTGGCCTACCCTCTTGATATTATTAAAGATCGGGAAATTATTCTTAAAGATCTCTCTTATTACGAACCAAAACTTGCAGAAGAAGGACCAGCTATGGCGCAAAGCGTATTTGCTATTATTTATGCAAGACTAGGTGATGCTGAAAATGCCTTCAGGCTTTTCAAAAGGAGTTATGAGCCAAACAAAAGACCTCCTTTTGGAGCACTTGCCGAAGCGGCAACAAGTAATAATCCGTATTTTGCAACAGGCGCAGGAGGAATGTTACAAACCGTCCTTTTTGGATTCGGAGGATTACATCTTACAGATGAAGGAATCATTCAGAAAAAACCGATACTGCCAAAAGCCTGGAAAAAACTTGTGATTACAGGAGTTGGTCCAGAAAAGAAAACATTCGTAATTGAATAAAACTAATTCGTAGAATCCCTAAGTATCAAAGAAGTCTTGACAATCTCAGTCTCTGATTTATAACTATTTTCTGTAGTATTAGACAACCGTTTAAGTAACATTTTTGCTGCTTTTGCGCCTAGATTCTCTGCATGTTGGGATACCGTTGTTAATTTTGGATATGAATGCTTGGACAGTAGTCCATCTGTAAATCCTATTACCGAAATTTCTTCCGGTATTTTATATCCCAATTTATTAGACATATTAATAGCTATTGCTGCAGCTGTTTCATCTAAACCAAGTACTGCGTCTATTTTATTATTTTTTAGAAAAGATTCAATTTCGTTTTCTTCTGTTTCTATATTTTTTATAGGTAATTCGATCAATGAGACCGCATTGCTTTCAGAAACCTCTTCACGAGCACCTTCTAATCTTAATTTACCTACACTAAGATCGAAAATTGTAGAAATTACAGCAATTTTCTTACATCCAGTTTTAATTAGATGCCGAACTGCTGTTTTTGACGCATGTTTATCATCTACTATCACTTTGTCACAATCTATTTCATTACTTACCCTATCAAACATTATCAAGGGAACATTATCCCTTTTCAACCCTTTAAAATGATCCAATTTATTAAGCATTTGTGTTTCCTTACTTAATGCCAGAATAAACCCATCAACACTACTGTAATTTAGCATTTCTACATATTCTACCTCTTTATCGTAAGATTCATTAGTGATACAGGTTACAATCTTATAACCATTTTTTGATGCTTCCTGTTCAATACCAAACAATACTTTAGCATAAAAATGATTCAAAATTTCTGGGAGCAAGACGCCGATAGTATTTGTTTTATTGCTTTTTAAACTTACTGCCAGTGCATTAGGCTTATAATTATAAAAATTGGCCAGTTCATGAACCCTGTTGATGGTTTTCTCGCTTATCTCGGAATCATTTTTTAATGATTTTGAAACCGTAGAAATGGACAAGTTTAATTCTTTTGCAAGCTGCTTTAGGGTAACCTTTTTCCTCATGACCTTACTATTAGAAATTTCTTATTTAAGAATTATAAGAATATTTGTCAAATTATCTTCGGAGTCTAAATTAAGCTTTTTTCTTAATCTACGTCTGCTAACATTAATACTTTGTGAACTTAATGCTGATTGTGCAGTCACTTCTACAGTAGTAAGGTTCATTTTCGGGTATGTGAAAGGCACTAAACATCATTTAAGACCTTTGATATCAAGATATCATGGTAAACTGTAAATGAGAACTTTACAATAAAAAATATGTAATAATTTAACATTAACTTTTATTTTACCTCTATAATGCTAACTTTAGTCCTAAATAAATAAGTATAGGTTTATTGTAAGTCGGATCTATAATATCCGACCAATAATAAATTTATTTAACTAAAAACGTACTCAATATGTCTAAAACATATTATGATCCTGCAGATCTTAGAAAATTTGGAAAAATCACTGAGTGGAGTGAAGAGCTCGGAACTAAATTCTTTGATTATTACGGAAAAGTTTTTGAAGAAGGAGCACTATCGGCTCGAGAAAAGTCCTTAATTGCACTGGCGGTTTCTCACGTAGTAAAGTGTCCTTATTGCATTGATGCTTATACAAAGGACGGTCTGCAAAAAGGAATTACTAAAGAAGAAATGATGGAAGCCGTACATGCAGGGGCAGCCATAGAAAGTGGAGCCACCTTAGTACATGGTGTACAAATGATGAATAAATATGAAAAACTATCAATGTAATAAGTATAGTTCTATAAAGGATCAAAAAAAAGGAAAATCACCTTTAAATATAATTCATGGCTACTAAGTCACTACAAAAAAGAAATAACGAACTGGCAAATTCCCACAGACAATTAGAAATCCTGAACAACGGGATTTTTGCGAACGGGGAATTACCGAAATTTGCAGATAAAATTGCTGAAAATGGTCATATGCCGCTTCGTCCCAATAAACTGGAAATACTGCAGATCAACGTAGGATATATGTGTAATCAGGTTTGCGAACATTGTCACGTTGATGCAGGACCGGACCGAAAAGAAATAATGACCAAAGAGACTATGCAACAGTGCCTCGAAGTTATTAAAAAAACAGGAGCGCATACATTAGACCTTACGGGCGGTGCTCCAGAAATGAATCCTAATTTCAGATGGTTTGTTGAAGAGGCGAGTACAGCAGGAATCAAAGATTTTATAGTGCGTAGTAACCTTACTATTATTAGAGCAAATAAAAAGCATTACGATCTACCCGATTTCTTTAAACAATATAATGTTCATGTAGTTTCCTCAATGCCACATTGGACTAGAGGTAAAACAGATAAGCAACGTGGAGATGGTGTTTTTGACAAATCCATAAAAGCGCTTCATGAGCTTAACGAAAGAGGATATGGAATGCCGGATAGTGATCTGAGATTAGATTTGGTGTACAATCCTTCAGGAGCCTTTCTACCCGGTGATCAGGTATCGATGGAAAAAGATTTTAAGAAAGCTTTATTAGAAGATTTCGGAATTCACTTTCATAATTTGTTTGCAATTACTAATTTACCAATCAGTAGGTTTTTGGATTATTTAATTGCCTCAGAAAATTATGAAGACTATATGTATGCTTTGGTAGAAGCATATAATCCTTCGGCAGTTGCTAACGTTATGTGTACCAATACTATCTCAATAAGTTGGGATGGTTGGTTATACGACTGCGATTTTAACCAGATGCTAGACCTTAAAGTTGCTAGTAAGGTAAAACATATCAGTGAGTACAACGAAGAGTTATTACAAAATAGAAATATAATTATCTCTCAGCACTGCTATGGTTGCACGGCTGGTGCCGGAAGTAGTTGTCAGGGAACCGTGACATAACTATGAATATTATATGAAAATACAAACCGCCATATTAGTTTTTGCAAAATCCTCTGAAGAAGAGATCCTGCACAAATCCACTATTGTTGGAGGTGAAAAACTATTTACAGAACTTACTAAAAAAACCCTGGCAACCGTAGAAAGTTCTGGTCTCCCGTTTTTTGTTTTTACAGAAAAAAATCAAAAAGGAACTACATTTGGAGAACGTTTTGTAAATGCAATTCAGTCTATATATAATCTTGGATATGAAAATATAATTACCATCGGAAATGACACTCCTCATTTAACAAAATATCATTTGTTAGAAAGTGCGGTACAACTCGCGAACAACAAATTTGTTCTAGGGCCATCTGCAGATGGAGGATTTTATTTGATGGGATTACACAAATCACAATTCAATACAGATACGTTCTTAAAACTTCCCTGGCAATCTAAAAACTTAGCCAAGAGCATATCGCTTTTAATTAAAACTGCAAAAATTGAAGTATCACAACTAGAAGTTCTACACGATATTGATACCGTTGAAGACTTGAAGATTATCTCTAGATTGTGTTTTTCTTTTTCTAAAACGCTTCAAGCTATCATACAGAATATTACTCAAACCCCTCGAGAGATCTCAATATATTCCAAGTTAATAAAAGACAATTACTACCTACAATCTTTTTACAATAAGGGTTCTCCTAACATTGTGGCTTAGTATATCTATAAAAGAAATATAGCGAAAGCCTTCCTCACTGCATCCGTTTTAATGAAATAACTAAAACACCAGATAAATAATACGTTTCTGTAAGCAAATTTTCGTTTTAACAAATAACAAATTCATTGTATGACTACTTCGATTAGGTATATTTCTTACATGAGAAAAGCAATATTGATATCAATTTTTATTTCATTACCGCTTTTGGGTATTTGTCAGGATTCACTTGATGAATTATTAGATCAATACAATAGTGAGAGTATCCCTTACGTATCAGTAAATGAATTAAGCAAAATCCAAAATAACGTTGTGATATTTGACGCGAGAGAAATACAAGAATACAGAACAAGCCATCTGGAAGGAGCTGTGCACGTGGGATATGACCATTTTAACATAAAAAAGATGACCGATCTAAATATACCCAAAGAATCCAAAATTGTAGTATACTGTAGTTTAGGAATTCGCTCTGAAGACATATCAGAAAAACTAAAAAAAGCAGGGTATCAAAACGTTTTTAATCTGTACGGCGGAATTTTTGAATGGAAAAACAACAATAATAAAGTAATTGATTCCACTGGAAACGAAACTGATAAAATACACGCATTTTCTACTCAATGGGGTAAATGGTTACATAAAGGACAAAAAGTATATACACAGTGAAAAAGAAGGAGTTATTACTAATTTTTACCCGAAATCCAGAGTTGGGAAAATGCAAAACTCGGTTAGCTGCCACTATTGGAGATCGTGCTGCTCTCCAAGTATATCAGATTTTGTTAGAACATACAGTATATATCACTAATAACCTTAAACTGGTTAAACAAGTATATTATTCTACGTCAATTGTCGAAAATGATATCTGGAACCCAACTATTTATACTAAAAGACAACAGGAAGGAGAGGATCTTGGTGTCAGAATGCATAATGCGTTCAAAAAGGGCTTTGAAGAAGGGTATACCAATATTATTATTATCGGAAGTGATATGTATGACTTGAGTCAACAAGATTTACGAAATGCATTTAATGCTTTAGAAACCCACGATTATGTAATTGGTCCGGCAGAAGATGGAGGGTATTATTTATTGGGCATGAAGATCCTAAATTCTCAGGTTTTTACTAATAAATCCTGGGGAACCAACACAGTATTAAAAAAAACATTAAACGATTTACAAGAAACCAATATTAAATTATTAGAAGAACGGAACGATATCGATTATTATGAAGATATTCAGGACATCCCGGTTTTTCAGCATTTATTAAGCTATCAAAATGATTAAATACATTAAAGAAACGACAGAGTACCTTCAGGACAAAGGATTTGATAAACCAGAAATCGGCATTATTCTGGGAACAGGATTAGGTCAATTGCTGAATGAAATAGAAATTATCAAAGAAGTAAGTTATAATCACATTCCTAATTTCCCCACTGCAACTGTAGAATTCCATAAGGGAAAATTAATCTTTGGAATACTAGAGGGTAAAAAAGTGGTTGTGATGCAAGGACGTTTTCACTTGTATGAGGGTTATTCATTGCAAGATGTAACGTATCCCGTACGAATTATGCATCAATTAGGAATCAAAACATTATTGGTCTCTAACGCTTCCGGGGCGATTAACTTAAACTTTAAAAAAGGAGAATTAATGCTTATCGAAGATCATATTAATCTTCAGGGAAGTTCTCCTTTGGCTTTTAAAGGAGTAGAACAACTAGGAACCCGTTTTACAGATATGAGTGCTCCTTATGATTTAGAAATCAATAAAAAATTAGAATCAATTGCCAGTGAGAATAATATCGATTTACATAGAGGCGTATATGCTTCGGTAGTCGGTCCACAGCTAGAGACTCGTGCAGAATATCGATACCTGAAAATAATTGGTGCGGATGCTGTCGGAATGAGTACAGTTCCTGAAATTATCGTAGCAAATCATCTTAACCTTAGGGTAGCAGCGGTATCGGTATTAACAGATGAATGCGATCCGGATAATCTTAAGCCTGTGGATATTGATGAGATCATAGCAATGGCCGGAAAAGCTGAGCCAAAAATGATCTTATTATTCAAAGAATTGATAAAATCCCTTTAAACATTAATGATAACGAAATAAAAGATCCAATCCTTCAAAAAAAATATAAATGATATGAGTTATTTAGAAACTACACACGATGTATATAAAGAAGCTGCCTTAACTCCGGATATAGGATTATGCTGTACTACAAATCCTATTTGGGAATTACCCGGACTCAAGATCCCAAAGATCATGCAAGAAATGAATTATGGTTGTGGGAGCACCGTTAATGCCCGTGACTTAACTAATAATCCGAAGATTCTTTATGTGGGTGTTGGTGGCGGAATGGAATTACTGCAGTTTTCCTATTTCTCTCGTCAAAAAAATGGGGTGATTGGTATTGACGTTGTACAAGAAATGTTAGACGCATCCCGTAAAAATTTTAAAGAAGCAGAGCAGCAGAATGACTGGTTTAAAAGTGAATTCGTAGATCTAAGATTTGGTGACGCGCTTCATCTTCCTGTAGAAGATAATAGTATTGATGTGGCTGCTCAAAATTGTTTATTTAATATTTTTAAAGCAGAAGATTTAAAGAAAGCAATTGAGGAAATGTACCGTGTGCTTAAACCTCATGGCCGTTTAGTAATGAGTGATCCTACCTGCGAGCAACCTATGAATGATATGCTTAGAAATGATGAACGACTAAGAGCTTTATGCCTTAGTGGTAGTTTACCCATTTCTGAATATGTAAAAGCCTTAACTGATGTTGGTTTTGGAACAATTGAGATCAGAGCTCGTAAGCCTTATCGTATTTTGGATCCCAAAAATTATGAAACAGATGAGCTTATTTATATAGAATCTATAGAAGTTGCCGCAATTAAAGACCAAATGCCTGAAGATGGACCGTGTATTTTCACCGGTAAAGCGGCTATTTACTATGGAAATGAGGACTATTTTGATGATAAAAAAGGACATGTGTTACTAAAAAACCAACCTTTAGCTGTTTGTGATAAAACAGCTGGTGCACTTGCTGATATTGGAAGAGATGATATCTTCATTAGTGAATCTACATATCATTATGACGGTGGCGGATGTTGTTAAGATTAGAATGAAAGAAAAATCTCTAAAACAACTAGTTGTTTTAGAGATTTTTCTTTCACGCTAATTTCTTGGCCATCGCTTTTCTGAATTCGTACAATATCAAAAACATAGAACACCAAAGAGGACTCATATTAGTTTTTAAAGCCTTTCCTTTAGAAAATTGTATGATTTGTCTGGCATAAAAACCACCTTCTGCAGCATCTTCAAACTGTTTTAATCCCGTACGGAATACTAAGTTTTTAAGAGTTGGTAATTCTCCTTTCAGAAACAGAGATATCTCTTCTTTGTTCGTAATAAATGGGCGAGCCATCCCAATGAGATCTACCTCTCCATTCGTCAACACTTCGTTGCAAAAATCATAAGATCTAAAACCACCGGTAATCATTAAGGGCAACTTACTCACGGTTCTTATTTTCTTAGCAAAATCAATAAAATATGCTTCTCTTTGTCTGGTACTTTCTTTTAGCTCTGAATTCTCATCATTCATGATAAAAAATGCAAGTTTTTCATAAGTCCCTCCAGATATTTCGAGTAAATCGATCTTTTCATTGTCTAACATTTTTACAACTTCCAGAGATTCTTCTTCAGTAAAACCTCCTCTTTGAAAATCTGCAGAATTCAACTTAACTGAGATAGGAAAATCAGCTCCAACGACGTTTCTCACCTCTCTGATTATAGTAAGCAATAAACGACTACGATTCTCAATACTACCGCCCCAGCGATCTGTTCTCTTATTGGTGTTAGGTGATAAAAACTGACTTAATAAATATCCATGAGCAGAATGAATCTGAACTCCGGTAAATCCAGCCTCTTTTGCCAGCCTGGCAGCTTTTACGAATCGTTCGATTACATCCTGAATATCCTTCTCTGTCATCGCTTTTGGCTTTCCAAAAAGTCCCAACTTTTTCAATTGTACCTCAGAAGGTGCTAATGGTCTATTAGTACCAAACCTATTCGTCTGTCTTCCCGAATGAGATATCTGAACCCATATATGATTATTATATTTTTTACCAGCTTCGGCCCATGATCTCAACTTGGGTAGCATATTTTCATCATCAAAGCAAACATTTCCGGCAGATTCAAGGTGTTCTCGATCAACCACTACATTACCGGTTATCAATAATCCTGCTCCTGTTTCTGACCAGTCCGAATACAACAGTTCGTGTCCTTTAGTAGGTTCAAATCTGTTATTACTAATTCGCTCTGTCATTGCAGACTTTACCAGTCTATTTTTCAATATAGCTCCACAGGGAAGCTTTAAATTTGTACTGATCATATAAAAATAGTTCGATTACAATATTACGGAATCAGAGATAAACTGCAAAACCAATAATACAAGGTTTATGGTCATTTGTAAGGAGTGGTACAAACTTTGGACTAACGTTAGGTATTTAACGCATATTTATTCAAAGATTTCGTTATAAAATACAAAAGACTAATTAAAAATTGAACTATCGAACTTTTTTGAACAAAAAAGCATTTGGAAATATTTTAAAAGACTATATAATGAAAACCCCAAAAGTATTTGTATTTGTATTCATCCTGTTGATTTCTTTACAGATCAAAGCACAACAATATCTTGATCACGCTATATGGGATCAGATTTTACTAATTAATGTTTCAGAAAATGGAGAAGTAGATTATAAAGGATTTATGAGAGACAGTGCTCAATTGTATCAGTATTTCTCATATCTTTCTGACAATCCACCAACCAAAGACTGGAGCAAAGAAGAAACCCTGGCTTATTGGATAAATGCATATAACGCATATACGATAAAATTAATCATAGATAACTACCCGCTAAAAAGTATTAAGGAAATTAAAGATCCTTGGGACAGGCAATTTTTCAAAATTAATGGAGTATTGCATAGCTTAAATGAATTAGAACATAAGATTCTTAGAAAGCTAGAAGAACCAAGAATTCACTTCGCAATCAATTGTGCATCCTATTCATGTCCTGTAGTATGGAACAGAGCTTTTACAGCCAGAAATGTAGATAATGCCCTTGAAACATTAACCAGAAATTTTATCAATGATCCTCAAAGAAATACGATCACTGAAGAAGTAGTAGAAGTGTCTAAAATTTTTAGTTGGTTTAAGAAAGATTTCAAAGTGGATGGAGAAGATGCTAAAGCTTTTATCAATAGATATTCAGACATGAAAATTGATAAACAGAAAAAGAAAGGATACAAAAAATATGATTGGAGTTTGAATGAAAAAGTAAATTAGCATATTAAAACCTCTTTAAAATTGATAGGGAATGGTTTATTTGTAATCAATCAGAGCATAAAATTCTAGGAAAATTGGTGACCACAAAATTCATTCCTTTATTAAATACACTTCTATTACTAAGTTCGGTTATGAGAAAAAATAATTGCACTGAAAGAAATTTACAAAAGTGTTGATAATCAAACCGAAAAAAATAATAATCCCACCAAAAAATGATCGCTCATTATAAAGTTACAGTTTCTAACCCGTTGTGCATTTTGATTTTTTTATTCAAAATTCGTCGATTCGAGTGTTTCAACTAAAAGAAGAAGTGCCCGTTTGTCGAAGTACCCTGTAGACAGGTTGACGCTTTTTTTAATAGTTCTTTTAAAATGCACAACGGGTAGTTTCTATTTTTTTCGAAAGTAAATATGTAAATTTATAAAGAGAAGCAAACAACTATACATTGAAAATTTCAATAATCATTCCTATTTTAAATGAAGCAGCTACAATAGGTAAGCTGCTTTCTCATTTAGTCAATTCTACAAATTCGAAAGATACTATCAAAGAAATCATCATTGCTGATGGTGGTAGCGTAGATGACTCCAGAAAAGCAATTCAGAGTTTTGCAAAAACACAAACCACTCCTATCCATATAATTTTATCAAAAAAAGGACGTGCCATACAAATGAACTCCGGAGCATCAGAGGCATCTGGTGAAATCTTTTACTTTTTACACGCCGATTCTTTTCCTCCAAAAGGATATGATAATGACATTCTAAGAGAGATACAAAAAGGTAATGAAGCTGGATGCTTTCGCATGAAATTTGATTCTAATCACTGGTGGCTTCGTTTTCTAGGATGGTTGACTCAGTTCAAAAACAAAAGATGCCGTGGAGGAGATCAAAGTCAGTTCATTACTGCTTCTTTGTTTAAACAAATTGATGGATATGATGAAGCATACTTAGTTTACGAAGATAATGATCTGGTAGACCGACTTTTTGCTATAAACAAGTTCGTAATTATTCCTAAATATGTGATTACTTCTGCCAGACGTTACAGAGAAGTTGGTGTCTGGCGATTACAATACCATTTCTTAAATATCCATATGAGAAGATGGATGGGAGCCACATCAAAGGATTTATACAGATATTATAAAGAAAAAGTTGTTTCTTGATTTTTGACCGAAAATCACTACTTTTAATGAATATCGTTATTTATTATGGCATATTCTATAGATTTTCGTTTGTTATGAAAGTAGTACCTCAAGCATTTTACCAGCATTCCAGGATAGAAAAAGTATTAGTAGATGGTCTTTCTTGTGTAATTCTAAAAAGTGTACAACGAGCAGATTTGCAGAATCAGCGTTATTTGGCTTCACATGCGTTAACCTTAGTTTTAAAAGGTGCTCTGCAAGTTGAAACGACAGAAGGTGATTTGAATATTGTTAATAAAAATCAAATTATTCTTTTACCAAGAGGGTTGTATATGATATCAGACATCATCCCAAAAGATGACTCTTTTGAAGCCATCGTTTTCTTCTTTGATGAAGAAATTACAAATGAACTTTTAAGTAATTTTGAAACCTATAGCACTGAGAATATTGTGGAAAATTTGATTTTAGAGTATGATCAGAATTTACGATTATTTACAGATACGCTGATTACTCTTTATAAGGGTAAAAACCAACACCAATTTACCAAGCCTAAACTACTGGAATTATTACATCTTATAAGTATTTCGAAACAAGGCGATGCGTTTGTTTCGAAACTTTTTCAACTGAAAAAAAGGGCTAAAAAGAACATCAAAACTTTTATGTCTGAATACTTTGATAAACCTTTGGATATAGAAGATTATGCGTATCTCACAGGAAGAAGTATTTCGACTTTCCGAAGGGATTTTAAATCTAAATTTGGGATTTCTCCAAAAAAATGGTTAATCGAAAGACGCATGGAAAAAGCTGCTCTTTTACTAAAAGACTCCAATGATTCCGTAACAACTATTGCACTGCATACAGGCTACGAAAACATTTCACATTTTATCAAAGTGTTTCAGAAAAAATTCAACATTTCTCCAAAACAATTTCAGATTAAGTATCGAAAAAATATCTTAATTTAAACTTTTGACCGAAAAACACGATTTTTTATTTTTCTGAAAACTTCTCTCCTTTATTTTCTATGACATTTGTATCAGAAACAAATACAGACATATGAAAAAAATAGGATTTATCGGACTAGGGATTATGGGTAGTAGAATGGCTGCAAATCTCTTGAGGAATGGCTATCAACTCACAGTATACAACCGAACTAAACAAAAAGCAGCAGATTTACTAACCAACGGAGCTATTTGGGCAGAATCGCCTGGAGAAGTCTCAGCAAACTCAGAAATCATTATCACTATGCTCTCTACTCCCGAGGTGCTAAGAGAAATAGCTTCGGGAAAAGACGGATTTCTTAGAAATATGAACAAGGGATGTCTTTGGATTAATTCCGGTACAGTGAACCCATCTTTTACGAAAGAAATGCACCTCTTGGCCGTAAAAAATAAAATTCATTATTTGGATGCACCGGTAGCAGGAACCAAAGCCCCTGCAGAAAACGGAGAATTGCTATTTCTGGTAGGCGGTGAAGACAAAGATCTTGAAGAGGCCTATCCTTTATTTGAAATTATGGGCGAAAAAACATTGCACCTAGGCAAAACCGGAAGTGGCGCAGCTATGAAAATGCTCATCAACCAATTATTAGGACATTCTATGGTGGCTTTTGCGGAAGCTTTGATAATGGGTAAAGCTATGGGAATAGAACAAGAAACCCTTTTTGACGTCTTGTTAGGCACTCCTGTTGTCGCCCCTGTAATGTCGACCATAAGACCAAAACTAGAAGCTAATAATTATGAAGCTAATTTCCCATTAAAATGGATACATAAAGATCTTCATTTATCAAGTATTTCTGCTTATGAAAATGGTGTTGCAACCCCAAATCTGAATACTACTAAAGAAATTTTTGCGCAGGCAAAACAACAAGGGTATGGAGATCTAGATTTTACCTCAGTTTATGAATTTTTAAACCTTAAAAAATAGAATACATGAAATTACTTAGAATAGATGCTAGTTCCAGAACTGAGAATTCTGATAGCAGAAAAATAGCAGATCAATTTCAACAAAAATGGTTAATCGCTCATCCAACTGGACAAGTAGTCATTAGAGATATTATTAAACGACCAATTCCTCATATTTCTCAAAAAACAATTGAAGGGTTTTACACCTCATCAGAAAATTTAACTTCAGAATTAATAGAAGCCACATCATTATCAGATAAGTTAATTTCCGAATTAAAGAGTGCTGATGTGCTTTTGATAAGTACACCTATGTATAATTTTGGAACGCCATCATCTCTTAAAGCCTGGATTGATCAGATTGTAAGAATTAATGCTACGTTTGGGATTAATGAAAATGGTGGTTTTTATGGTAAAATAGAAAACACCAAAGCGTATATCGTTACAGCTTCAGGAGCAGTATATACTTCTAAAGAAATGAAAGCATTAGATTTTCTTCAGCCTTATTTGCAAACAGTCTTAGGTCTTATAGGAATTACAGAAGTATCCTTCTTATCACTTCAGGGAACTACAATGGACGAGAAAGTTTTTGAGAATACAAAACAGATTGTTTCTGAAGTTATAAATAAAATACATTGATAATCAATCAAAACAACACAATAAAGCTGATTCTTCTATGTGTTCTACTTCAAAATCTAATTTTTTGATCATATTTATTTGGTCAACTACCTCGGAGCAAGCGCGCGTGGTATCCAACAAAAATACAATCTTAACATTTTGGGGCAAGCCTCTGAGAATTAAACACAACAATGGAATTAAATAAATTGTATTTCTGATCAATAGACGCTTATCAATAACCAAATATGAATATTGGTGACTCATCTTTTTATTAATTAAACAGGGTTTATTTTTGAAATAACCCTGTTTTAATTTCCGATTAAAAATACTGTCCGATACCGAATACAAAACCATTTGTAGCATCTTCAGTAATCCCATATCCATAATCTATTCTAAAGATTGCATTAAAAATACGTTTATGCATAAAACGTAACCCTAGGCCCGGATATACTCTAAAGTTTTGGGTATTTCCAAAATCTCCAATATCTCCTCCAGGATTTCGCCAACTCCCAGCATCTAAAAACACGTTACTTTGCAGTACAAACCAATCTTTCTCATACAATGTATGGCGATACTCAGTGTTCCAAACAATCACTCCGGTGCCACGATCAATAACATTTCCTACACCACGGATATTCAGATTGTTGTCTACTGCAAAAGGTGCAAAAGGGGTATCATCATTAGTAGCTAATCCTATCCTTAATCTATTAGCCCAATTACCCAGTTTTCCTACACGGTGATAATAAAAAAAATCATTCCACCAAATAAAAAAATCTGGTAGCACATCCTCTGTGCTAATCACATATTGAGAATTTAACACACTTCGGAAACCAGAAACATACTGATAATAGAAATTTAGATCATTATATTCATATATAAATTTATACAGTAACTTGTTTACATCAAAATCTTGTGGCACATCAGGACTAGTTGCTCCTGTCTTGTATTCATAATCTTCATTAAAATAATTGACCCCCAGCTCAATTCGGTGCTGCAAATTGATTTGATACAATCCACTAATTTCGTAAGAAGTATTATTATATTTATAATCAGCAGTTCCATTCTCTAAAAATACGGGTTCTTGTGTAGTAAGGTTCTGATAGTTGAGTGCTAAGCCAAAATGTTTATTGAATAAAAAAGGGGCTCTAAGTTGTCCCCCAAAAGCATTATAAATATCATTTTGATAATATCCTCCCAAAGTTATATTTCGACCTGCCAGATTAAACTCTGATAAGGTAACTCTAAAGGCAAATTCATCATCATTTGTAGTATATACATTAATCCCCGGAATAATGGTGAAATTCTCCTCCACACCGTATATTAGCTCGTAACCTTCTTGCTGTTCATACACTTGATAATACGCATGAGCTATAGATGGCAATCGTTTCAATCTTCTGATATCCTTTTCTATAGCCAAAGAATCCAAAACCATCCCTTCCCCAACGGAGTTAAGTTTCTTTATAGCTTCAGTTTTAGTTTTGTTATTACCTCTAATAAGAATACTCGTGATTCGTTTCTCCTGAGAATTGGAGACCAATGTTATAAAGATGAAAAGAATACATATAAGGCGAACTATCATTATTTTATTTATAAACTGAATACAACTCTTTTATAATTTTTTCTGAAGGCTTATTCTGTATGGTAAACCTGTTATTATCTACTCCTCCAACTTGATCATGATTGTGATACCATTTCCAAAGAAACCCACCAACAAACCACGGTTCTGTCCAAAATTCCTTATGCAAGGCGGTCAAAGCATTATTCTGAGCGTTCAGATCTACATATCCTTCTATCCTGTTAGAATCCCAAGGTTCTTTCCCTGTATAGTGAATACTTCTATATCCGAACTCAGTAAAAAGAATAGGTTTCCCAACAGTTTTTTGTAATGCTTTTATCTTGTTTTTATGTGATTGCCAGCCTTTTCTTAATGCATCTACAGTTGGTGTCTTGCTATTAGAAACAGGAAAATAAGCATCAATACCGATATAATCTAATTGATTCCAAAATGGAACGTTTACAAACTGATCCCAATTTTCTGCATACGTCAATTTTCCCTTATATACAGCTCTTATTTTCTGTATTAATTGATTCCAATATTTTGGTCTTTTTTGCACAAAAGTGTATAATTCTGTACCAATACATAAAATAGGAACCTTCATCTCCTGAGCTAATTGAGCATACAACATGATAAAATCTTTGTAAGATTTCTCTAAAGTTTGCCAGTTCTGTTCAGAATCCATAGCAATATTACCCGTAAACTCTCCTCTCCAAACCCATATCTGCGGTTTCATCATTACCTTAATTCCTTTTTGATTCAGTAAATCGATGGTTCGTTTTGCCCCATCCACGCGTTCTCCCCACCATTGTTTTTCTACATTAAAAACAACCGTGGGCTCTTTTAGGTTTTTTACAAAACCAAAAGGCATAACCGCTGCCCAATTAGCATTAACATTAACTAGAGGATCTATATGAGATTCATTAATTTCTTTTGGAGAACCCACAAAACTGATTCCGTTTATTTTGGATCTCTGTCCTGAACAGCTACTACAAATTAGTATAAATAGCAGTATAAAAAGATGTTTCATATAAGTTTTTATACTGCTGAAAATACAATATTATATTAAAAAACTGCTCTTAACCCAATGTTAAAAGTTTCTCCTAAACCTGTCCTGTTACCTCTCACAAAATTAGTATATAGTGCTTCTATATTAAGTTCATTGGTTAACTGATATTTAGCTCCTCCTCCTAAAGCGGTAAAATTTTGATCGAAATCATTACCTAAATCGATTAATTCAGAATGTTGTGCCAATACTAATACCGTAAATTTAGAACTTGGGAAATAACTAAAGAATACACCTGGTGTTAAACGCAAACTATTGTTGGCAAAACTATCTTCTTCTTTCCCGAAATTTAGCTCAGAGTTAATCTCTCCAAAAATCTGGAATTTGTTGCCTGGAAATGTGTGGTCATAAAAAAATCTATTCTGCCAGATAAATCCATTTTGATCAAGAAAAACACCATCTTCGGTTTCATTATCCACTAATGGAATAAAAAATGAACTCTGTACAGAAAAATTACTTACGTTTTTAAGCGGTACAAATTTAACCGAAGGAGCAATAGAAGTTAATCCGGATCTTGCAGATCCAAGCTCACCATCAAACTGAAAAACTTCTAAAGCATCACGTCCACCGACTACATTGGATCTGAATTCTAAAATTGCTCCAATATTCCATCTCTTGTTATTTCCAATACCTGTGTAGGCTTCTAGTGTAGATGTAAAAAAAGTATTTCTTGGGATATCTCTTTTTTCTCCTCCGGGACCAAAAAGGTCTTCAGTTTCCGTATATAAATTGTTAAACCATTTAATATCATATTGACCTTTACCGATCAATTTAGAAGGAGTTAACGTTTGGATTACCGATCCTTGGCTGTCATCATCCTGAGCAAATCCTAGAGTAACGGTTAGGCATAAAAAAAGTGTAGATATAACATTTTTAGTTAATTTCATGATATAAGTATTTTATAAGATTTAAACTTGTAAGACTCAAAGCGCCCTACTTTTAACAAGTTTGAATTGTGTTTATTTAATTGCGTTTAAGCTCCAGTTATATGGATAATATGACACTTTTGAATTAGCAGGGATTTTTTCTTTTCTAAACTGATTCACAAAGTCTATTTCAGAACCATTCTGGGTAAAATCTCCTTTGTACCATTCGAAAATTTGTGAAAGCAGTACCTTTTTACCTTTGACCTTAATGAAATCCGGATTGTTTAAGGCAATCGTAGTCTGGCGCTGTAATTGTTTATCAAGTGTTTCTGGTTTATAAGCCTCCGGAATTATCGGAGGGCATCCTAATCCTGCGCACACTAACACAAAATGGAAACGAGCTTCAGACGGAAAATTTTTTCGCAAAATTTTGTTTTCCAGATCATTTAGTGTGGTCGTTTTACCTCCTAAAGTATATTTCGTTTTATCAAAAAAACCTTTAATATCCAGAGGTGATTTGGTTGGGTAGTTATCTATAATTCCTTTTATTACTGCCAGATTATATGCATTGATAAAAAAAGCCTGAAATATTTTAGCATTACCTTTAGAAACATTTATATCAGAAGCCATATCTAATAATTCACTTAATTCGTCAGGATCATTTTTTATGGTTTTATAATTTACTCTTCCATCTTTTATATTTTTTTTGAAAAAGGCATCGGACTTCGTGAAGAAATCTGTTGTATTTTGTGAAAAACCTGTGGCACCTAATATCAAAGCCAGTGTAAATATTAATTTTCTCATGATTTGAATTTTTATCAACTTAAATAGTTGAAATGCTTTTTAAATATGTGTTTAAGTGAATAAAATTTACCTCGGTAACTCGCATTGAGTCGAACGGCGTATGTGCTACTTACAAATTATTTCGGATTTGTCTTTCTGAGGTGTAATTCATTTTTTCGAAAGATTGAAACGTTCGAATTCTGGATAAAAACTTACAGTGGCACAGCTTTTTAGATTAATTCTAAATTATTAATTCTAGTTAAGTTCTTATATTTATGAACGACTTACGAACAGAAGCTTCACTTTTAATACTTAAAACAGATATCAACTAACATATATCTTTATGGAACATATCGTTATTATCGGCAACGGAATTTCTGGTGTCACTGCCGCAAGGCATATCCGGAAAATGTCAGATAAAAAAATTACTATTGTATCAGCAGAAACAGATTACTTCTTTTCTCGTACCGCGCTAATGTATGTGTACATGGGTCATATGAATTTCGAACATACACAACCTTACGAAAACTGGTTTTGGAAAAAAAATCGAATTGATTTAAAAAGTGGATATGTGTCTGAAGTAGATTATAAAAACAGTCAGTTAAATTTTAAAGGTGGAGAAACGTTGTCTTATGATAAACTTATTATAGCAGTTGGTTCTAAACCTAATAAATTTGGCTGGCCTGGCCAGGATCTTGATGGAGTTATGGGGATGTATCATAAACAAGACCTGGAGAAACTCGAAAAATATGCTCCTAATAAAAAGGTATGTAAAAGAGCTGTAATTGTAGGAGGAGGCCTGATTGGCATAGAATTAGCAGAAATGTTACGTTCCAGAGATATTCCTGTTACTTTTTTGGTAAGAGAAAATAGTTTCTGGAATGGTGTTCTTCCTGCCGGTGAAAGTGCAATGATCAACAGGCACATCAAGAATCATCATATAGACCTTCGTTTAAGTACAAATCTTAAAGAAATTGTTGCAGATGAAAATGGAAAAGTAAAATCTGTGATTATTCAGGAAACAGGAGAAGTGATCGATTGTGATGTAGTAGGACTTACCGCAGGTGTATCACCAAACGTAGACTTCTTAAAAAATTCTGGAATAGAAATAGGCAGAGGTATAAAGGTAAATCGCTTTCTAGAGACTAATATTCCTAATATTTATGCTATTGGCGACTGTGCAGAACAACACGAAGCTATCGGTAACCGAAGGCCTGTAGAAGCTGTATGGTATACCGGGAGAATGATGGGAGAAACGTTGGCGCAAACTATCTGTGGAAACAAAATCGAATACAAACCCGGACATTGGTTTAATAGCGCTAAGTTTTTGGATATCGAATATCAAACCTATGGATGGGTCTTTGGAAAACCAAAAGAATATGAAGCCCAATTTCACTGGATACATCAGGATGACACAAAATGCATAACGGTTTCATATCATAAAGAAAACAATGAATTTTTAGGCATCAACACCTTTGGTATAAGAATGCGCCACGAAGTATTCGACCGTTGGCTCACAGAAAAAAGAGATGTGGATTATGTAATGAAACATTTGATCGAAGCTAATTTTGATCCTGAATTTTTTAGAAATTTCGAAAAAGATATTTTAAATGCTTTTCAAAAGCAACAACCCGTAAATGCATAAATAATGGCAATAGAAAGAAATATGGCTTTGACAGGGCAACCTCCTAAAAGCCTAAATACAATACAAAAGGTTGGCGTTCTTATCGGAATGTCCGGATTACTAATGTTACTACTAGCTTCATTTAATTTAAACTCCACTAAAGAAGTTGTGTGGCTTACAATTTCGTTAGCCGCGCTGACTATCGGAATTATAGTTTTTTCAAAAGGAGCCTATAACAAAAAATTAGAAGGAATAAAAAATGACGGTGTTTGGTTTAAATCCATATCTTCTCGAGGAGTCCTTGCCTGGATTGCGGGAGTAGGACTTACAGGATTTTATGTCATTTTGTATTTCTTTGCTGAATATCTGGGATTGGGACAAGGAATAGATGGATCCAATACAGGATTAGTAGGTTTATTCGATCCCCTAAGTCAATTCTTGAGTGGTAATCCTGCTAGCCAATGGTTTGTTTACGGTACATTATATACTGTCGCCATTATAGCTTTCGGAATTAAATTCTTAATGAAATATAAACATAATCGCTACGAACAATTAAGAACCTATAGCGTCATGTTTTTTCAAACTGCCTTTGCCTTTATAATCCCCGAATTAATGGCTCGTTTAAACTCTGATACATTTACGTTGCCATACAATGATTTAAAAAACATGTGGCCACTTAACTATTATGCTTTTGAGCAATGGAGAGTCGATCAGTTTATAAATGCACAAACCATAGGATTGTTCTTTTTGATTCTTGCCGTCCTTATGATATTTGTTATTTCACCTTTTCTTACCTATAAATACGGAAAAAGATGGTATTGTTCGTGGGTTTGTGGTTGTGGAGGCTTGGCAGAAACAGCAGGAGACTCTTTTAGACAGTTATCAGACAAAAGTCTAAGAGCCTGGAAAATTGAAAGGTGGATGATCCACACGGTTTTAGTATTTGCTGTTATAATGACTACTGCTACTATTTCTACATATTTAGGATATGATGATACAAAGTATTGGTTTACCAAAAACGCCTTTCTGGTTAGTGTAGGTATATTTTTAACCCTATTGTTTGCAGGAATTCTTTATTTTAAAAGAAAACAATTAAATAAAAGTGCTGTTAAAGGAGCAACCGGTTTTTTTATCCTAACCATAGTTTTTCTAATCCTTATCGGTTTTACAGATTTTGGTCAGATTCAAATTCAGGCAAAGTACTTCTCTTTTGGCTTAAACGATAAAAGTTACGCTGCGGATAGTGCGCTAAGAGCATTTTATGGTTTTGGTATAGGAGCAATTTTTTCGGGAGTAGTCGGAACAGGGTTTTATCCGATACTCGGTAATCGTGTTTGGTGCAGATTTGGTTGTCCAATGGCAGCTATATTAGGAGCACAACAAAAATTATTTTCGAAATTCAGGATTACAACCAATGGAGGACAGTGTATTTCTTGTGGTAATTGTTCCACTTATTGTGAAATGGGTATTGATGTGCGATCATACGCCCAAAAAGGTGAAAACATTGTGAGATCCAGTTGTGTGGGTTGTGGAATTTGCTCAGCTGTATGTCCTAGAGGTGTACTAAAACTAGAGAATGATAGTTTAGACGGAAGAATTAATTCTAATGAGGTTTTATTAGGAAATGATGTTGATCTTATGAATTATGTAAATAATAATTAAATCTAAAAACATATTGAAAACTTCTAGAAAAACAGCCTCTAAATAAGGCTGTTTTTTATAGATTAACTTTTTACTATCAAGCACTTACCATATAAGGAAAATACAAATTAATGGTCGTTCCTTTATTATACTCGCTTTCGATTTCTAAAACTCCGTTTTGTTTTTCTACTAATTTTTTAGCGATACTTAAACCAAATCCGGTACCTCTTTCATTTTAAGTTCCGGATGTAGAAGTATTTTTTTCTGTGACAAAAAGATCATATAGACTATCGTTTCGTATCTCTATTCCTGTATCCTCGATTGCTATTCTTACTTGACCTCCAATTTTTTCTGATTTTACCACAATATCAGAACCTCGATGAGAAAATTTTATGGCGTTAGAAATTAAATTTCTCATAACTGTTTCCATCATTGCTGGATTAATGGTTACCTTTAGATCCTTGGGCAATTTATTGATCAAACTAATTTCTTTGCTTGTTGTTTTTAAGTCCGAAAATTTAAAGACCTTGTCAACTATAATAGATATTTCTTTCATCTCCAGTAAAACCTGTGATTGCTTTTTATAGATATTTCCCCATTCTAACAAATCCTCTAACAGATCATTTCCTTTGTCTGCAGCTTGCTTTATCATACCTCTGATATGTTCCCGTTCCTTTTCATCATCAACATCATCAACCATTTCTATTAAAGATCTAAGCTGATAAAATGGTGTTCTAAGATCGTGTCCAATAATTCTAAAAAGATCATCTTTAGACTGATTCATTTCTTTCAGTTCTTCATTTTTAATACTTATCAATCTATTTGCCTCTTTTACTTTTCTGGACAATTGTACAAGTAATCGTTGACAGAAATACGCCATTAAACCTCCTCCTCCAACAATAACAAAATAGAATACTAATTTCTCTAATGGATAATTAGGATAGTAAAACAAGTATAAAGCCATGAAAACAAAGTTGATAGTCAGTAAAAAAATAATATGTCTGAAATGAACTAACATTCCGACTGCGAAAAAAAGAAGAGAAACAATTACTTCTACCTTAAGAAAAAAAGATTCAAATTTGAAATCCGGATCTTCTACACCAAAAAAAATAGATGACATCATACCCAGAATAATTGTATATACGGATAATGTTAATAATCGTGATTTTCTAATAAATCCCACTTTGTGCAATAGCAATCCCATAGAAACAATGGAAAAGGTAATCAACGCTCTTACAAAGTAAACGCTAAACCCTCCTTGATTATACTCCACAAGACCGTCTAATATTATCCCAGGAAGTACTATAAAAAGAATTGTAAACAATACCTTGTCGAATTGTGATGACTTGGGCATTGTATCATAAGTATTATTAATATCCATAGTAATATCAATTTATTAAGCCCATTTAAATGTTTTTCGAAAAATGTAAAATTCTTTAATTATCGTTAAAGTAAACAAAAAAATCGATTAAAAACACTTTTCAGGCAGCTTTTTACTAAAAAGTGAGAATATTGATGAGTCTCTTTTTATCTAAATTATCATTGGATTATTCTTTTTTATTCATCATTGTTGGTATTATAAGAAGTTCTCGTCTAAGTTATAAGAGCATTAGATTATGACACACAAACTTTTCATATTGTTAACTGCATCTTTATTTATAGGTAACGAAATATTCTCTCAAAAAGAATATCATCGAGAATATTACAGTAGCGGCACAATTAAAGCGGAAGGTTGGTTAATGAATCATCAAAAGATAAACTATTGGTATTCCTATCATCACAATGGAAATATTTCTGAACAAGGGCATTTCAGAAATAATAAGAAAGAAGGATATTGGTATTTTTATTCAGAAGAAGGCAAACTGATTAAAGAAGGACATTTTATAAAAAATAAAGCAGAAAAATGGTGGATTATTTACGATATTGCCCCCAATGATAAGAAAGATAAGATCATACGAAAATATCAATATCGAAATAATAAAAAAAACGGATATTGTCTATTGTATAAAAATAATAAGCTTTTTAAAGCAGAAAAATATATCAATGATGAAAAAACTGGAGAATGGACAGATGTTTTTAGCTTTAAAAAAGACAATCCCAATGCTCCGCTGTAAATGAATCCCATAATAAAAGTTATCATACCTGCTTTTAATGAAGAAGACTCGATTGGTCTTGTAATACATGAAATTCCTAACGAAATCTCTGAGATAATTGTGGTAAGTAATCACTCTACAGACAAAACCGAATCAGTTGCCAAGAATGCTGGTGCTATTGTTTTAAGAGAAGAAAAAATGGGATATGGATACGCTTGTCTAAAAGGCCTGGATTATATTGCTGCACAAAAATGCACTCCGGAAATCATAGTGTTTCTGGATGGTGATTATAGTGATTATCCCGAAGAATTGACAAAAATTGTTGCTCCCATTATTAATCAAGATATAGACATGGTCATTGGTGCACGGGATAAAAAATTAAGAGAACCGGGCTCTATGACGGTTCCTCAAATTTTTGGGAATTGGCTGGCCACAACTTTGATGAGATTGTTTTTTGGAGCAAAATTTACTGATCTTGGCCCCTTTAGAGCAATTAAATATGATAAGCTTTTAGAATTAAACATGCAAGATAAAACCTACGGATGGACAGTAGAAATGCAACTCAAAGCTATTAAAAAACGTTTTTCGTATGTAGAGGTTCCTGTGAGATATAAAAAGAGAATAGGAGTCTCAAAAGTTTCAGGAACCATAAAAGGTGCTATATTTGCAGGCGTTAAGATTTTAAGTTGGATTTTTAAATATAGCTTTCAGTAATGGATATTGCTATCATTGTTATTTATACATTAGCGCTACTAATAATTTTCTTGTATAGTTTGGCGCAGTTGAATTTACTTTTCAACTATCTTAAATCTCGTAAATTGGATGACAAATCTCCTACTTTTGACCTTTCTAAAGAAGAAGAAACTCCTTATGTTACCGTGCAGTTACCTGTTTATAATGAACTCTATGTAATGGAACGTTTACTGGATAATATTGCCCTATTAGAATATCCTAAAAACAAATTGGAAATACAGGTGTTAGACGATTCTACTGATGAATCCGTGCATATTACAGAAGCACATATACAAAAGCTTCAAAAGACAGGATTGGACATTCAGCATATCCGCAGAGAGGATCGGACAGGTTTTAAGGCCGGAGCTTTAAAAGAAGGGCTGAAGATTGCCAAAGGTGAATTTATAGCTATTTTTGATGCAGATTTTCTTCCAGGTAAAAAATGGTTATTACAAACAATTCCATATTTTAAAAACAAAAATATAGGGGTTGTACAAACACGGTGGGGACATATCAATAGAGATTATTCTATGCTTACCAAAATTCAAGCGTTTGCACTGGATTTTCATTTTACCATGGAGCAAGTTGGTCGTAATTATAAAAACCACTTTATTAACTTTAATGGAACCGCTGGTGTATGGAGAAAGAAATGTATAGAAGATGCTGGAAATTGGCAAGGTGATACATTGACTGAAGACTTAGATTTAAGTTATAGAGCACAGCTTAAAAAATGGAAATTTAAGTACCTGGAAGAGGTAGAAACTCCAGCAGAGTTACCAGTTATAATTAGCGCTGCTCGTTCACAACAATTCAGATGGAACAAAGGTGCAGCAGAAAATTTCCAAAAGTTATATTGGAAAATGCTCAAAGATCCAACCGTTTCTTTTAAAACTAAATTTCATAGTTTTTTTCATTTACTAAATAGCAGTATGTTCTTATTGGTATTATTAGTTGCGGTATTAAGTGTTCCTGTAATGTATATTAAAAATAGCAATCCTCTGTTTAGCTGGTATTTTAATGTGATTGCTTTTTTTGCCTTAAGTACCGTGATATTTTTCTTTTGTTATTGGCATACTTTCAAAAAAATTCATAGCGGTGGCTTTTGGAATTTTATTGAATATATTAAAATGTTTTTTACTTTCTTTTCTATCGCAATGGGATTCTCTGTACACAACTCTATGGCAGTTCTAGAAGGTCATTTCGGAAAGAAAAGTGAGTTTGTAAGAACTCCAAAATTCAACATAAATACACTGAAAGATTCCTGGAAGGGCAATAAGTATGTGAACAAGAATATTTCTGGAAACACGATCATTGAAGCATTGCTGATGTGCTACTTTGCATTTGCCCTATATAGTGCTTTTAAGCTTCAGGATTTTGGTTTATTCTTGTTTCACATTATGTTGTTTCTCGGATTTGGATTTGTATTTTTCAAATCGGTTACTTCTAAAATGTAATGGTAAAACTATGGAAATACAATAAGTTTTCCATTATCCTCACCTTTGTTTGTGCCTTATTTTACTATAGTTTCGCTTATCAGTTAGAACGAACTGATTATAGTAAAATGTTTGGTCTATGGATCGGGTTATTTTTCCTGTCTTATAAAATTATCAAAATCAACCCTAACAATACTAAATTCTTAGCTGGAGTGGCCTTAGGATTTAGAATTGTATTCTTATTAGCCGTTCCTAATCTATCTCAAGATTTTTATCGATTTATTTGGGATGGCAGAATCCTATTAGAAGGATTAAATCCTTACTTATCGTTACCCGAAACCTGGATTATCCAAGGCAATGCGCCAATCGCTCAAGCAAATGAGTTATATGAAGGTATGGGCGTACTTAATGGTAGTCACTATACTAATTACCCTCCCGTAAGTCAGTTTTGCTACTTGATTGCAGGAATCTTTGCAGGAAAAAGTATAATAGGTTCTGCGGTTGTGATGAGGCTTCTAATTATTCTGGCGGATATTGGTACTTTTATTTATGGAAGAAAACTTTTGCAAATGCTCCACATTCCGAAAGACAGAATCTTCTGGTATATCCTAAACCCTTTTGTCATCATAGAACTTACCGGGAATCTTCATTTTGAAGCAGTGATGATATTCTTTATTATTTGGTCTTTGTATTTATTACAAAAAGGATATTGGCATTGGGCAGCAATTGCTCTTGCGCTTTCTGTATCTGTTAAGTTAATTCCATTATTGTTTTTACCACTTTTCTTTCAGAAGTTTATTATAGGATTTGATCACATTAGCCTTAAAAATCGATTACTGAAACTTATAGGCTTCTATAGCATAATCATTCTAATAACGATACTTCTTTTTGCTCCTTTTCTATCTTCTGAATTTATTTTTAATTTCAGTAAAACAATTGGACTTTGGTTTCAGAATTTTGAATTTAATGCGAGTGTATATTACATCATTCGCTGGATTGGCTACCAAACTATTGGATGGAACATTATCGGTACAGTTGGAAAGATTTTACCGATGATTGTGATAGGTATTCTTTTATTACTTACTTTTTTCAGAAAAAACAACACAACAACTGAATTAATTACTGTAATGGTTATTGGTATTAGTAGTTATTATTTCTTATCAACTACTGTCCATCCCTGGTATTTGGCTGTTCCGTTAGTACTTTGTGTTTTTACTAACTACAGGTTCCCCATTTGGTGGTCTTTTGCCATTATATTGAGCTATACAGCATATATACATCCTGATTTTAAAGAAAATTTATGGTTTGTTGCTCTGGAATATAGTATTGTATTTGGTATTTTTATTTTTGAAGTATCAAAATTTACAAAGATTACATCACTTAAATCGATTTACTTTGAACATTAATTTTAGAAAAATAGGACGAAGGTTACTTAGATTCATTGCATTTATTGCCGTTTTGATACTCTGTGGATATATCTTTTTATATGTAAAGCAAGAACGCTTTTTTTTCAATCCTAAAACTTTACCCAAAGATTATACATATTCTTTTGATCAACCTTTTGAAGAAATTAATATAGCAGTAGAGGATGATGTAAATTTAAATGCCTTACTATTCAAAACGGATTCTATTAGCAAAGGTGTGATCCTATATTTTCATGGCAACGCCGGAGCGATCCACGAATGGGGAGAACGAGCCTATTTATATACAGAAAACAAATTTGACGTCTTATTTGTAGATTACAGAGGATATGGTAAAAGTGATAGTTTTTATGAGGAAGAATCTGAATTGTATAATGATGCCCAAAAAATATATGATTATGTGCTTACTCGTTACGAAGAAAAAGATGTTATTATATTAGGGTATTCAATAGGAACAGGGTTTGCTTCTTTTGCAGCAGCAAAGAATAACCCTAAACTTTTGATACTGGAAGCCCCATATTATGCATGGAATGAATTTATCGCCAGTATGGCTCCTGTTCCGCAAGCATTAATTAATTACGAAATTCCATCATATAAGTTTTTAAGAGAGGTAAAATGCCCAATTCGAGTTTTTCATGGCTCTAAAGATTTTCTGATCAAACCAGAAGAACATTCTAAACGACTAAAAAACTTGTATCCCGATAAAATCGAACTGACACTCATCAAAGGTGCTGGTCATAACGGTATTTATCTTTCTAAACAATATTATGATGAGTTAAAGGAGTTGTTGGCAAGGTATTAGTGATAGAATAACGAGATTAATTAATACCACACTCTTATTTCATTATAATTTAATAATTTTTGAATCACATCATCCTCAGATTGATAACTTCTTGCTCCGTAAGTATTCTCCAATGCCCTCTGGGTAGATCTTTTTTAGTTAATCCAGCAAATATGACTCTGTCTAGTTTTACAACATTATAATTAAGATGTTCGAAAATTTTTGTTACGATCCCGTTTTTTGAGGACATTAACTGGATTCCTATTTCATTTTTAGATGCTCCCTCGATGTAAGAGATTTCATCAACTTGTATAAAACCTTCCTCTAATTTAATTCCTTTCTCGATTTTCTGAAAATCCTCAAACTTCAGATTGCGATCTAACTCTACATGGAAAATTTTACGAACTCCTGTTTTATGATGTGTTAGTTTCTTTTCTAAATCTACATCATTAGTAAACAATAACAATCCTGTCGTATTTCGTTCTAATCTCCCTACTGGTTTTAATTTTGCTTTGGACGCATTGGCAACTAAATCCATTACTGTCCTGGTTTTTTCGGGGCTTGTAGAAGTCACAAAACCTTTTGGCTTATTAAGTAGTACATATTCTTTCTTCTCAGGTGTAATAAGCCTACCATCGAACTTAACTTCATCGCTGAGCTTTACTTTATAGCCCATTTCTGTGACAGGCTTCCCGTTTACCCAAACACTACCTGTTTTGATATACAAATCTGCATCTCTTCTGGAACAAACTCCGGAGTTAGCAACAAATTTATTTAATCGGATTTCATCAGAATCAGAAATCTTCTTTGGTGGGGTATTCTTATTTTTTATAGGAGCATTACCTCTGGCGTATGATTTCTTTTTTGGTTTACCTCCCTGTCTTCCACTTCCTTTTTCTCTGCTGGAATTATCTCCACGACTCATATCTTACATTTTTTTGCAAAGATAGTTGTTTAGTTTTTAGAAATAACAACTATTCCTTACCAAACCAAACCGTACTTTGACGCTCTCTATTTACACTCAACTGTGTTACATCGGGTCTGGAATAATGCCCGACCGGATCAAAATTCTGGCGCTCTTCTAATACAAGATTAAAATCTAACGTTTCAATCAGCAATTCTTCTTTATGAAGTACAGGTTCTAAGATCCATTCTCCATCAGGTCCGGCAATACACGAACCACCATTTCCTAAAACATCAGGTGCTTTTTTCAGAATTTCCTCTAAATGGGGTGTTGTTGGTGGAAAATCCTCTTTACGCATCAAACTAGAAACCGAAATCACATAAGACCTCGATTCTCTGGCTATAAAACGAGTAATATCTTTGGTATTATAATCACTACCAGGCCATACAGCTACATGCAGGTTTTCCCCTTGTCCATATAATGCAGCCCTTGGCAATGGCATCCAGTTCTCCCAGCAATTTAAACCTCCAAGCGTAAATGCTTTTAGAGCATGTACCCGAAGCCCATTACCATCTCCAGGTGCCCAAGTTAATCGCTCCTCATAGGTGGGTTGTAACTTACGGTGTACTGATTTAATTTCTCCTTGTTCATCTATATACACCAAAGATGCATACAAGCTATGACCTCCTCTATCCAATGGTCGCTCAATGATACCTAAATAGATAGCAATGTGATGTTCTTTAGCAAGACTACAAATAGTATTCAAATCCCCTCGTTCTATCAACACCGCATTCTGAGCATAATGCGCATGAATTTCTTTCTGAACTTTATTATCAAATTGGGCACCATCAGTAAGTGAGACCCAAAACGGGTATCCGGGAAGTAATGTCTCTCCAAAAACTACCAACTCAGCTTCTTTTGAGGCTGCTTCGATAATTGATTCTTTTATTTTTTCTATGGTGGCATTTTTATCCAACCAAACAGGTGATATCTGTGCTAATGCAACAGTAAGTAATTGATTCTTCATTAAGAATGTGCGTGTTTATCATTAAAAATTTACAAATTTTAAGGATTTAGTTAACGAATAATTAATATACAAAAATTTGAAATTCAACCACTTAAATCTAAACATTGACATTATGGTTAAGCCCTTCGATAACGTTAATTTAACATTAGAATAGATGTAAAATTTAATTATCCGCACTTTAATACTATGAAAATTTAGCAATTTGACATCAGTTAAATCGATCCTCCTAAATACCCTTAAAGTAAACTTATGAAAAGTATATATTATTCAAAGTTCAATTTATGTTAAAACGCCCGCTTTTTTACACAATAGTAAACTTAGGAACACATTCTAATAAAATTCGAATTCAAAAAAATTCACATTTCGCATCTACATTTGTACTGTAAAATTTAAACAATCAATATCCTAAAACTCAAATCTAAAAGACAAAAAAATGAAAAAATTAATTGTATTAGTAGTAGCGATTTTAGCAACAACTCAGATTTTTGCAAATGACAAAAACACAGAAGAAACAACTGAACAAAAACTAAGAAATGAAATAGCGCTTTTATTGGATAAACCACAATTCGAATTAGAAAGCAACGAAATTAAAGCTAACATAGAATTTATCTTAAACGCTAAAGGTGAGATTGTAATTTTAACTGTAGATTCTGAAAAAGAAGCAGTAGCGTCTTTTGTAAAGTCCAGATTAAATTACAAAAAAGTTGATACTGATAATATTAGAACTGGGAATAAAATTTTTAAAATAAAGCTTAAAGTACTTAATCCAGAAGCTTAAATTTATTAATAATTTCACAAAAGTAGTTACATTGTAATCGATGTAACTACTTTTTTTTACCGTATAATTCTATCCAGTATCATACCAACATCAATTAGCATGATACTAAATACCCCAGAAACTATAATTAATTTTAGGGTATTATGTAGCCAGATATAATGCACTCTGCTTCCTGACCTCCATAAGGCAAAGAGAAATAATAATAATAATCCCAGACACACATAAAAATAAAGATACATATGGCCGACCTCGTATGTTGTTAATAACAGATAAATAGGAATACAGGAAGAGATAACAAGCAAACTAATTATTTTTTTAGAAGCACTTTCTCCATAAAGGATAGGAATGGTCTTATAATTCTGTGCCACGTCACCTCTCAGGTTTCCAAGATCTTTTACCATTTCTCTCATCACCAGAATTAAGAATAAAAAAGTTGCGTGAACAAATATAACCTCATCAAAATTTTTGTAATAGATAAATACTGCAAAAAATGGTGTAATTGATAAGGTGGAAGCGACAAAATTACCTACAAAAGGAATCCTTTTCAGTTTATGAGAATAAAACCATATCCCAAAAACATATAAGGAAAAAAACAACACGGCTCTAAAGGACACATAGCTGGCCAATATAACGGAAAGAAAATTAAGTACAAAATACCCTGTTAATTTGGTACGCTGACTTACCAGGCGATCCAGCATGGTTTTTTGAGGTCTGTTTATTAAATCTTTTTCCCGATCGTAAAAGTTATTGATAATATATCCGGCTGCAATTACACCAGCAGATGCTAAAACTATGACAAATAAATTTGTATCAAATAGTACTTTTTTTAAAGGAATATGTGGAGCTAATATAAATATAGAAGTAAGGTATTGTGCCAGAACAATTACTAGGATATTGTAACCTCGCACTATAGAAAATAGACTCAATAATTTAAGAAGAATGAGTTTATTTTTTCTGGAAAACATCCTGATAAATTACGCGTTAAAAGTTATAAACCACTTCTAATTTATAATCTTTAAGCGATGTTTGAGCCTTTTCCAGATCCTGAGTAAATCCTAAAATATATCCTCCGCCACCGGATCCACACAACTTAAGGTAATAATCATTAGTATCGATTCCATTTTTCCAAAGTTTATGAAATTGCTGCGGAATCATTGGTTTGAAATTATCCAAGACAACATTAGACAGTTGTTTGATATTAGAAAACAAGGATTTTATATCTCCTTTTAGGAAGTCGTCCACACAAGCGTCAGTATGTTTTACAAATTGATTTTTAAGCATCGTTCGGAACCCTTCTTGTTTCATGTTTTCCATAAAGATACTGACCATTGGCGCAGTCTCTCCTACGATCCCACTATCCAATAAAAACACAGCTCCTTTCTTATTATCAACGCTCTGTGAAGGAATACCGGCAGGCTCTATATTATCTTTCGAATTAATAAGGATAGGAAGGCTCAAATAACTGTTTAAAGGATCTAAACCAGAACTACTGCCGTGGAAAAATGATTCCATCAGCCCGAAAATCTCTTTTAATTTCAATAATTTATCTCGTGTAAGGTTTTCTAAAACTGTAATTTTATCCTCTGCATATTTGTCATAAATAGCGGCAACTAATGCACCGCTACTACCAACACCATATCCCTGAGGAATACTACTATCAAAATACATCCCGGCAGCTACATCATTCTTCAACCGTAACATCTCAAATTTTACAACACCCTTATCCTGAATTTTTTCCAGATAGTTAGTAAAATCACCTAAACTCTTATTAGATTTAATAGCTTGTTCATCAGGATTGTCGGATACCTTTAACGCACCTTTAAAGAAATTATATGGAATTGATAATCCTTTAGAATCTTTAATAATCCCATATTCTCCAAACAAAAGTATTTTCGAGTAAAAAAGTGGTCCCTTCATTAGTTTATTATACTTGTATCTAATTTGTCTAACTAATTAGGATAAAGTTACAACAATTTAGCACCTAATCCTATTTTGTCACAAATATACTGTCCTTTCTCACAAAATACAACTAACTCACTCTCAATGAAACCTGTAACAGCATCTTTTTCAGAATGCGGATATAACATGTGCACATTTGCTCCGGCATCGAGTGTAAAACAGACTTTTGATCCCGTTACTTTTCTGTATTCCCAGATCTTATTGATTATTGATAACGTATTGGGTTTCATTAGTATAAAATAGGGTAGTGATGTCATCATCATAGCGTGTAGAGTTAGTGCCTCACTTTCAACCACCTCAATAAATGCATCTAGATCTCCAGAGATCAAAATATTTTTCAATTTTGTGATATTCTTATTTGCTTGTTTAAACCTTTCTGAGGAAAAGGGATGGCCGTGCATTAAATCGTGCCCAACAGAACTGCTTACTTGCTTTTCTCCTTTATCTACAAGAAGAATGGTATCTTGATAATTAGTGAAATTTGGATGAATATCATAAGGAAATTTAACAGCATAAGCATCATTACTTCCTTCAATATCTTTATGTATCCCCCATACAGTCATAGGTCCTTCTACACTTCTACTTGCACTTCCGGATCCTAATCGGGAAAGGAAAGACGTTTTTTGCAGAAATTCCTTTGTTGTAATCCCCTGATTCAATTGCCATTCTAACTGCATTAAGCAAAATGCTAATGCACTCATCCCGCTTGCAGAAGAAGCAATTCCACTACTATGGGGAAAAGTATTACTAGTTTTAATAATAAATTTATAGTACTTCAGAAACGGCACGTACAAAGCGATTCGCTCGAAGAAACTTTTGATTTTAGGTTTGAATTCTGGTTTTAGTGTACCTTCAAAATATAATTCAAACTGAAAGTCTTCTGCAATATTTTCTAACTTTTCATATTGCAATGTGGTCTCGGTTTTACAATTTTCTAATGTAAAACTTATAGATGGATTTTCGGGTAATTGTATAGGTTGTTTCCCCCAATATTTCACTAATGCTATATTACTAGGTGATGTGCAGGAAATTGATCCTTTATCAGGTAATATTGCAGGTGTTTTGGAAATAAACTGACTATGATCAGCCATAATGTAAAATAATTTTGGCAAAGATAAGCGGTTATGTGGTTTTAAGAGTAAGCTAGTAAAAATAAATTGTTATTTTAGTATTTAACTAACTAATCCTAATGAAAAAAAAGTTACTCCGTATAGGTATTGCTGTGCTGTTATGTCTTTTAATAGGCTTTTTGAGCAGTGTTGCTACCCAATCATCCATCGATACCTGGTATGTAGCTTTAAAAAAACCGTCCTTTACGCCACCTAATTGGCTTTTTCCTGTTGTTTGGATAATCCTTTATATAATGATGGGAATTGCAGCAGGAATTGTTTGGAGTAAAGGTTTTTATCATAAATGGGTAAAAACTGCGTTATATCATTTTGGGTTTCAACTTTTACTCAATGCTGCGTGGTCCATTTTTTTCTTTGGAATGCGTAATCCATTGATTGCACTTGTGGATATACTTGCCCTGTTTATCCTTTTATTGTTTACAATCAGGTGGTTTAAAGTTGTAAACTCCACGGCCGCTTACCTACTTATCCCTTACTTGATTTGGGTTGCTTTTGCAACTGCATTGAATTTTAGTATTTGGCAACTTAACTAAACCAAGAATGAAGGAATAATTTATTTATGAACAAAAAGTCAATTGTTTTACAGACAACTTTAGAATTAATTACAAAACAAGGAATACAGGCAACTTCTCTTTCGCAGATCATCAAAGAATCTGGTGTTGCTAACGGAACTGTATATCATCATTTTAAAAATAAAGAAGAGATCATAACCGAACTCTATTTAATGCTTACTCAAGATTTTGGAACTGTGGTAATGCGTAATATCCCGGAAGATGATATTAAAAGGCAATTTTCGACAATGTGGCTTAACTTGTTTCATTATTTTGTAAATAACCCACTTGCTTTTGTGTTTTCTGAACAAATAGCCAGATCTCCGGAGATTCCCCAATCTCTTAAGGACAAAGCACGACAATATTACAGCGAAATCGAAAATTACTTTAAATCAGGCATCCGTAAAAAAGTTTTTAAATCTTATAATTCTATGGTGATGGAGGAGCTTTTTTTTGGTAATGTGGTATCTATAGTAAAGATTCATGAAAATGAAAAAGTAAAGCTTTTGGATAAACATATCAATCAAGCGATTGAAATATCCTGGAAAGGATTTTTAAGAGATTAACACTCCATTTGATTCTGGATTAAATAAATACAATCTGCTGATTTAATTACCAGCAGATTGTATTTATTGGATAGTTTTAATGTAAAAACCTTCTACCAGTTAATTAAACACGAGTTTAACACATGAGTCTTTATATAATTCCTTAACAGCTGCCTGAATCGCCTGTCTTGAATCCTTCGTTTTACCAATAGATTTTTCCTTATAATACAAAGTACCATCACCTTTCCATGAAAATTCATTACTATGTGTTTTTATGATACGCTCATCATCCTTTCTGGTAATCTGAAAAGATTCTAGTTTCTGATCATACTCCAATCCAGCCGGAAAATATACTTCTGTTACAAACTTAGTATCTCCATTCCCGTACATATAGCAAACACATTCTCCTATATCCTTTGCCTCGGATACTCTTATCATATTATTTTGTACAATCCTCCATCGTTGATCGATCTTTATTCCGACTATATCCATTAACATAGTCCCTTTTTCTGCTAATTTTTTATCAATAAATGATTCAAAATTTATTACTGCTGAGATAATTCCGGCGTTCTCCTTTTGATTCTGAAATACAATTTTATCTAAAGTAAGTTTAAAACTATAATTATCATCATTAATAATATCATCTAATTGGGAAGAAATGTTCTTTTTGTCATAATTCTTTCTCACCAAAGCACCGGATAAATTTACGTAAACTGTATTACCACTGTATTTCTCATCAAACAGGTACAGAACATCATTTTTTTTGGCTCCTCTCTCCAAGTCATTGATCTTGTTTATATAGTCCATTAATAGCTTTTTTATGGGCTCGTCGTTACTGGCGTGAACAGTAAACATATTATTGACGATAAAGATAACGGTAAGTATTAGTGTAATTTTTTTCATAGTTAATAGGGTAATAATTAAACATTTTTAAGGTACGAAAATTTACTCAGATTTCCGAAACGTATATACACAACTATTTTCTTAAAAAACTTAACTCCAATAACTTATTCATAGTCCTAAGGTTTCTGGTGGTTGTCGAGCATTTTAACTTTTTCTCAAAAAATGTATTGGTTAGCTTTGTTTGCCCATAACCCATAGCCGGGTACAAATAAATAACACGTTCAGTAATTATAAATTCTTCTGGATCTAAAGAAATCGAACAGAGTTCTTTTACTCCTAATGGATCTGGTCGGTCACATAGCAACGTGAAATACATTTTTTTACTATCTATTTCACCATTTTTTAACCTTTTAGAAAATGGATTATCTTCCAGAAACGAATTAAGATTTTCATGAGTAATTACAAATACAGGTACATCAAAATCAAAGCGTTTTTTGATAGCAGTTTTAATTTTAATTTCTATATCAGCAATATGATCTGTAGCATCTCTAAACACAATATTTCCGCTTTGGATATAGGTCATCACGTCCTTAAATCCTGATTCTTCGAATATTTCTTTAAGATCCGCCATTTTTATCTTCTTATGGCCACCCACATTTATTCCTCTTAGTAACGCGATATATGTATTCATTTTTTTGATGTAATTGCCTTAGCAGCTATAAACCCTCCCGTCCAGGCATTCTGGAAATTAAAACCACCTGTTATCGCATCTATATTTAATACTTCTCCTGCAAAATAAAGATTCTTATGCCTTTTACTCTCAAAGGTCTTAAAGTCTATTTCTTTAAGATCCAATCCTCCGGCTGTGACGAATTCTTCCTTGAAAGTACTTTTCCCATTCACTTTATAAACACCATTAGTTAGCTCTTCAGAGAGTTTGCTTAATTGTAATTTATTGATGTCTGCCCATCGGGTTGTTTGTTCGATTCCTGAAGCTCGTACCAAACTCTGCCATAATCGTTTTGGTAGTTCAAACTGTGCATATTTAGACACTTGCTGCTTTGGGTTTTTATTTTTTAAAGCTTTAAGCAGGTTCAAAGCTTGCTCTTTTGAGTAATCCTGTAACCAATTCACCAGAATTTCGAAATTATAGTTATAGGAATTCAATTCTATTGCTCCCCAAGCCGAAAGCCTAAGAATCGATGGACCACTCATCCCCCAATGCGTAATAAGCAATGCTCCTTCACTAGACAATTTAGAATTCTTTACCCGAACACAAGAATTAGTAGAAACGCCGGGCAACTCTTTAATTCGGCTATCTTTTATATTAAAGGTAAACAGTGATGGAACTGCGTCAACAGTATGATGACCCAAGTCACGTAGTTTTGACCAGATTTTTGGATTACTTCCTGTAGCGATCAGCAGTTTTACTGTTTCAAAATCGCCCTGACTAGTAACTATTTTCCAGCTTTCTTTTTCTTTATAAAAATCTTTTACTGAATGATTCGTAAGCACTTTGATTCCTAACCGTTTTGTTTCAGACAAAAAACAATCTATAATTGTTTGTGATGAATCCGAAACGGGAAAAATTCTTCCATCATCTTCTATTTTCAGAACTACTCCACGACTTTCGAACCATTCCATTGTATCTCCTGTCATAAATGAATGAAATGGTCCTTTTAGTTCTTTCTCGCCTCGTGGGTAATTCTTAGTTAAAGCATCAGGGATAAACTCTGCATGAGTCACATTACATCGTCCTCCTCCGGAAACCCTCACTTTTGACAATACCTCTTTTCCTCTTTCAAGAATAGCTATTTTTAAATCAGGATCATTTTCTGCTACATTAATAGCGGTAAAAAAACCTGCAGCACCACCACCAATTATTAAAAGATCATATCGCATTAAGCAAAATTAGGAAAATCTGTAATGATAGCATCCACCTTCCAGTTTTTTAATGATATTAATTTGGATGAGTCATTAACTGTCCACGTATACACTTTATAACCTTTATCCTTTGCCAAAGCAACTTCTTTTTCTGTTAAGTAATATATCGGTGGATGTACAGAAAATGCTTCTAACGTTTCGGCTACTTTTAATACGGTAGGGATATTTTTTTCGGTTAAAACTCCTAATTTAAATGAAGAAGTTCTATATTTAATCTGAAATAACTGAGCATGATCAAAACTGGATAAAATGAAATGATCATACTTCCATTTTGACTCTTTAATTTGTTTTTCTAAAAGCTCTACAACGGGAACAGCTGTACCAATTCCTTTTAACTCTATATTTAAAATGCATCTTGCATCTATTAGATCTAACACTTGACTTAACTTAGGAATTCTATAGCCTTCAGGTGTTCTTAATTTTGTCAATTCTTTCCAAGAATACTCTGATACTTTACCTATTCCATTAGTTGTTCTTTGCAAAGTTTCATCGTGAATGACTACCAATTCTCCTGATTTACACTTATGCACATCAATTTCGATTCCATTAACACCGTATTTCAGAGCTTCAGCTATAGATTCTAATGTGTTTTCGGCAACTAATCCTGCTGCTCCCCTGTGTCCAAAAATTTTCATTAATTTAAATATTGTTAATCACGTGTAAATTAATTAAAAAGCGTACCCTATCGTAAATGATAATATTGGCAATACTACATTATCTGTACGAGTTTGTCCATAACCTATACCTCCTTCAAAACCTATATGAAGCCAATCGAAATATGTTCGTTGTATTCCATACGCTAATCCAATTACAGAAAGATCGCTTTCATCTGTAAAAAGGTCTTCTTCATTACCTTCAAGATTCTCAAGAAAACTTTTTGTAAAGTAATGAGTTCCTTTTAGCGCTATAAAATTACCACTGTTTTTGGAAATATTCTTACCTTTTTCTTCTCTTCGCTTCAGGTTGTAATAGTATCGATATTGCACATCAATTATTGGAAGAATCGCAAAGTTAGTCTCGCTAGTTCCGTTAGAATCTTCACTTGTGCCAATACCCCACAAAAACCCTGCATTTAGTAATATGGTGGAACTTTTAGTTACTCCAAATTCAACTTCTGCTCCCGGAGCTAAAAAATTTATCCGAAATTGTACTGGTTCTACCTTTGCCATATCCTGAGCAAAAGATGGATATACGAACAGACCACATACTAAAATTAAAAATATCTTTTTCATTGATTTGATTTTTTTGAGCGGCAAATATCCATAAAAAAACGTCTTAGAAAAACTAAGACGTTATTAATTTAAAAATTCAATATTATTTAAAAGCAGCAATTCCTGTAATATCCATTCCTGTAATCAATAGATGAATATCGTGAGTACCTTCATACGTAATTACACTTTCCAGATTCATCATGTGTCTCATAATGCTATATTCGCCGGTAATACCCATTCCTCCGAGAATTTGTCTGGCTTCTCTCGCAATTTTTATCGCCATATCTACATTATTACGTTTTGCCATAGAGATTTGAGCAGTAGTAGCCTTTCCTTCTTCTCTCAGCACCCCTAAGCGCCAGGCTAATAATTGAGCTTTGGTTATCTCAGTAATCATTTCTGCTAGTTTCTTTTGCTGTAATTGCGTTCCACCAATGGGTTTATCAAATTGTATTCTTTCTTTAGAATAACGTAGTGCTGTATCATAACAATCCATTGCCGCACCGATGGCACCCCAGGCAATACCAAAACGAGCAGAATCTAAACAACTTAATGGTGCTCCCAGACCACTTTTTCCCGGCAATAGATTTTCTTTAGGCACTTTTACATTATCAAAAATAAGTTCTCCAGTTGCTGATGCACGAAGTGACCATTTATTATGAGTTTCTGGAGTAGAAAAACCTTCCATCCCTCGTTCTATAACCAATCCGTGGATTCTTCCTTCTTCATTTTTTGCCCAAACTACTGCGATATCTGCAAACGGGGCATTAGATATCCACAACTTAGCACCATTAAGTAAATAGTGATCTCCTTTGTCTTTAAAATTAGTAGTCATACCCCCGGGATTAGAACCATGATCCGGTTCGGTAAGACCAAAACACCCCATGAATTCTCCGGATGCAAGTTTTGGAAGATATTTATTTCGTTGCTCTTCACTACCGTATTTCCAAATAGGATACATCACTAAAGAAGATTGCACTGAGGCCGTAGAACGTACTCCAGAATCTCCCCTTTCTATTTCCTGCATAATCAATCCATAACTGATCTGGTCTAATCCAGCTCCTCCATATTTCTCTGGTATGTAAGGACCAAATGCTCCTATCTCTGCTAATCCATTAATAATTTGATTCGGAAACTCTGCACGCTGAGCATATTCTTCTATAATAGGTGATACGTCTCGTTTCACCCAACTACGAGCAGCATCACGAACTAATTTATGTTCATCTGACAAAAGTTCATCTATATTATAATAATCTGGTGCTTCAAAAAGATCGGGCTTCATTATGTTCAATATTTATTTTTTAAACTATTTTCAAAATTACGGTTCCTAAACCGCTAACAAATGTAATTAATGAAAAAAGATGAAACAATTTTTTTTAACTTCTTAAAATATAATATAAATTATTGCAGATATTCGATATCTAAAATCTATTTCTAAATCTTTTAAAATCCTGAATAGATCATTATTCATTTCTTACTTATTGTGGATAATTTCCGCAATTCTAAAACAACTTCTACACAATTTAGATCACTTTAACAATATTAATATTTTATTTAAAAAACTGTTTTACAGACTTTTAAATACAAAATTAGTGTCAAAATCTTTCTGGCATAGTTATTCCAATCATCTAAATAACAAATTGAAGAATAATTAAAATCTAAAAACAAAATGAAAAAATTATTTGTATTACCAGTTTTAGCCTTTGGTCTTTTATTAGGAACTCAAAGTATCCAAGCGCAGCAAACTTCTTCTGATGAAACTATAGAAGTTGCTACACAGGAAAAATATATCGAATTAGCAGTTGAGAATTTACCACAACCAGTACTTGACGCAGTAGCCAAAGATTTTAAAGGAGCTACGATCAGTAAAGCTGCTGCTAAAGAAGACGCTTCTGAGTTTAAATTAGAGCTTACTAAAGAAGACGGTGAAACCGTAGAAGTACATTGCGATGCTGAAGGAAACTGGATTGGCAAAGACTAAACGCAAAAAAATCTTAAGATCGTTGATTTATAGAAATATAAATTAAACTTCGTAGAGTGATTGAATTTGGAGAAAGGAGGATTGTTATGATTCTCCTTTTTTTTACATCTTCAAATAAAAGTCTTTGGTTAACTCGATATATTCCGTAGTATAATGATGTCTGGTGTTTTCTATAATCAATTCATCTGATAGCAACGCTACCTGATCATAACCAAATAATAATAAGCTTCTTTTAATTTCCGAATTGGGGTTTCCTTTGACTCTGGTAACTATTTGAGGATACAATCCTAATTTTTTTGCGATATCTATAGCCTTATTTTCCTCTTTATAAGGTAAAATGGTAGCAAATTTACCTTTTTCAGAAAGGAGGTGAGAAACCCCTATGAATAAATGTTCAAAAGGAAGAGCGTCTTCAAATCTAGCAGCATCTCGACTTGTATCTTTGGTCTTATAATCATCCGTATAAAAAGGAGGGTTGCTGATCAATAGGTCATATTTATCTTCTATCTCCTCAAAAAACTCCTGAAAAGAAGCATGATAACAAAACAAACGATCTCCCCATTGAGAAGATTCAAAGTTTTCTACCGATTGTTCATATGCATTATCATCAATCTCTACCGCATCAATAGTTTCTGCATCAGAACGCTGAGCCATCATTAATGCGATAATTCCAGTTCCTGATCCTATATCCAGAATAGAATTAATTTTATTAGTTAATGGAACCCACGAACCCAATAAAACTCCATCCGTACCAATTTTCATGGCACATCGATCCTGCTGTACCGTAAATTGTTTGAATCTAAAAGGTTTATTCATAACTGCGAAATGATCTGAAAAACGAATTCCGGCCTTCGCCAGAATGACAAGATATTACAGATAAAGATCAATTAAACCTTCGGGGGTTTTGACAAAAACAGTACGTGACTCTCTATCCACTTTGTCTATAAATTCATCATTCATCGGTATTAAAATTTCAATACCATTACGATCAATCTCAAAAAGTGCCTGAGCTGTACTGTCATTGATATGTTTAATAATACCCACCTCCCCAAAATTGAGATCTATAATCTTGAAACCTATTACTTCATGAAAATAGAATTTATCTCCTTCGAGCATAGGCAGTAGGGCTAATGGTAGATATATTTCAGCCTTCATTAAATCATCGGCATCTTCTTCTGTATCTACATCTTCAAATTTTACTCTAAGCAAATCACTTTTATGAAGTGAACTTTTTTCTATGAAAAATGGAACCAAGTTTTTATTGTAACTAATAAAAACTGATTCCATTTTCGCATAACTTTCGGGTTCATCAGTATCGAGTTTTATCAATACCTCACCCTTAAAACTAAATTTGCTTACGATTTTGCCTAGATAGAAGCAATCTTCTTTCTTCATCGTCAGTAATGCAACTATTCTTCCTCGTTGCTAGCTTCTTCAGTTGCTTCTGCTTCTGTTGCATTAGCAGCAGCAGCTTCTGCTTTAGCAGTCGCTTCTGCTTCTGCAGCATCAGCTTCACGCTTAGCATTCACTTCTTTTTCTGCAGCAAGTGCTTTTGCTTTAGCATCAGCTTCTGCTTTGGCTAAAGAATCTTTCTTAGCGTCTACACTACCTTCTTTTTCCTGTACCCAAGCGTTGAATTTCTCTTCAGCTTGTTCTTCAGTTAAAGCACCTTTTCTTACACCACCATCAAGGTGATTTTTTAGCATCGCTCCTTTATAAGAAAGAATAGCTCTGGCAGTATCAGTAGGTTGCGCTCCATTCTGCAACCATTTTACAGCACCATCAATATTTAGGTCGATAGTTGCCGGGTTAGTGTTTGGATTGTACGTACCGATTTTTTCTAAAAATCTACCATCTCTTTTTGCTCTAGCATCAGCTGCTACGATCCAGTAAAAAGGTTTTCCTTTTTTACCGTGTCTCTGTAATCTTATTTTAACAGACATATGAATTAATTTTTGGGTACTCGACCCCGATTATAATTAAGTGCGCAAAGGTAAACATTTTTAACAAACTAATACTAAAATGATTTGTCTTTAATTATCAATCATATAATCATCGTAAAATTAGGTTATAAATAGAGTTCCTTGAAAAAAAATCAAACTCATTTTCCAGGAGTAAAAACTTACTATTTTTATATTAAAATTGAATTATTGTGTATTTCATCGATTTTTTATATCATTAATCGATAAAAAAAGCAAAATTTATTGGTAAAAAATTGTTTTCTTGATATTTTCATTATATGTTTGTATCTCAAATATCTAACTGTGGTTTTCCCGTAATTAGATTTTTAAAGCCCCTTTCATATGATTAAAAAAACTACGCTACTTTTATTCTTAATCTGTTTAATTCTTAGTTCTTGTACTACAGATATAGAACTAAACTCACCTGGATTACAAGCCACAATAGATGGAAAATTATTTAGACCCGATATCCGAAAAGCAATTATCCACGATGATGGAACGTTGGTTATCGTCGGAAATACGGGAACCGAATCCATAAGTTTTACTACTTCTTCTACTGATGTTGGAACTTATAGATTACAGCAAATTAATAAAGTAAGTTTTGAAAAGAATGATATTAAATTTATTTCGGAAGACGGAATAAGTAATGGACAAATCGTTATAACCGAAATTTATGACAACTTAGTCTCTGGTAATTTCTATTTTGAAAATCTTAAAAGTACCAACGGAAAATCAATGAGCTTCCAAAACGGATGGTTCTACAGATTACCCATAGAAAATTTCGTCCCTGAAATTGAAGAAGAGGAAGAAGAAATTATCATAACTGTCGAAGAAGAAGAAGAGGAAGAAAATCCCGAAATTAATCCTTGTCTTCTGAATGCATCACTAACCGCGATGATTAATGGAAATGAAATGATCACTGATGATCACGATGCTATTCCGTTTGGAGTAAATAACCCATCTATTCTAATAAAAGCGGGTAATGAAGATGAAGAAATAACTATCGTTTTTCCGGTAAACGTTACAGCAGGAACTTATTCATTAGCAGGTTCAGGAAACTACAGTGCTACATATAGTCTATTTAACGAGAAAGCATCAGCGATTGCAGGAACACTTACTATAACATCCCACGATACCGAATCCAAATGTATCAGTGGTGGTTTTGAATTTACTACAACTAGCGGGGTAATAGTAACAGAAGGACTTTTTGATTACGGATATTAATCACAACTCAACTTTAGATTACTAAGCGTTCAAAAATTAATTTTTGAACGCTTTTTTATTTAACATATTTAACAAAGCAGCGCACTCTATCCTGTTAATTGATGTTAAACAATCACAAACCCTGTTAAACCGCTTGACAAAAGGGCCATCTACCATTATGTTGAGAAAGATGATAAACAATAAACATCAAAAAAGAACTTATTGTAATTTTAAAATGAAAAAGATTATGAAGTACACAGAAAAAATCACAAAACAATTAAACAATTTATTGGAGAAAAATTATGATGCAGAAAAAGGTTATGAAACTGCTGCAGATAATGTTGATTCCATTGATTTAAAAAACTATTTTAAAGATCGTGCAAAAGAGCGTTATGATTTTGGACACGAATTAAAGAATGAGATAAAATTATATGGTGAAACTCCCGAAAAAGGAACGAGTTTTACTGCGGATGCGCACAGAGTGTGGATGAATTTTAGAACTGCATTGTCAAGCAATGATGAAGATGCTATTCTAAAAGAAACCATAAGAGGAGAAGAATCCTTTGTAGAAGAATACAATGAAATTTTAGAAATATCATCTCTTCCGGAAAGCACCAGAAGACTTATTTTAAAGCAGAGAAGTATAGCTATAAGCGCATTAGAAGATGTAAAGAAATTCGAAAGCGTAGAAGCATAGTAAACATAATATAGTATATGTACTTAACACAAACTTATTTATAGTACATTTTATATACAACGAAAAAACCGAAGCAATCCTTCGGTTTTTTTAGTTAACAACTGTAAATAACTTTTCTCTGATCAGGAAAACCTTTTACTTATTTTTGTAGGTGCTTTTATCTCAAAAGTAAAATTCTGTCGAAACTGATTTTTTATGTATTTAATTTTTGATACCGAAACAACAGGTTTACCAAAACGTTGGGATGCCCCTATAAGTGATACTGATAACTGGCCCAGATGTATTCAAATAGCCTGGCAATTGCACGATAAAATGGGTAATTGTATAGAGCATCAGGATTATCTTGTAAAACCGGAAGGTTTCAATATTCCCTATGATGCAGAAAAAATTCACGGTATTTCTACTGCTTTAGCAGAAAAGGAAGGTATTCCATTAGCAGAAGTTTTAGAAAAATTCAATATTGCATTATCTAAGACCAAATTTGTTGTTGGACAAAATGTAGGTTTTGATGTTAATATTATGGGATCTGAGTTTTACAGACTCGGTATCGATAATCAATTGCAAGAGTTACCAGTTCTTGACACCTGCACGGAAACAACTGCCAGCTTGTGTCAAATTCCTGGAGGACGAGGAGGAAAATTTAAACTCCCCACGCTAACAGAATTGCACGAACATCTCTTTGGCACTGCTTTCGGAGAAGCACACAATGCAACTGCCGATGTAGAAGCTACCACTCGCTGTTTTCTAGAACTAATTCGGAAACAAGTTTTTACTAAAGAAGAACTTGATGTACAACCTGATTATTTTGAAAACTTTAGGCAGGCTAATCCAGAACCTATTCAATTAATAGGTCTAAAACACATCAATCTTAAAAAAGCCTCAAAAAAAATCCAAGAGGCACTGAATCAACAAGGAAGTTCTGACATTTCTCAAAAAGAGATTATAGAAAATATTGCCGCATTGGATTCAGTCAATTTTGCACACTTGCATAATCATACTCAATTTTCGGTTTTGCAGTCAACGACCAGCATTCCTGATCTGGTAAAAGAAACGGCTAAGCATAAAATGACTGCCGTAGCTATGACTGATCACGCAAACATGATGGGCGCGTTTCATTTTGTACAATCGGTAACAAATCACAATAAAAGTGTAAAAGCTGTAAATCAGGAAGCGATTGAAAATGGGAAAGAAGCTACAGGAATAGAAATAAAACCAATTGTAGGTTGTGAATTTTTTGTTTGCGAAAATCATAAAGACAAGTCCAGAAAAGATAATGGATATCAAATTGTTTTACTTGCAAAAAACAAAAATGGGTACCATAACCTTGCTAAAATGTCTTCAATAGGTTTTGTAGACGGTTTTTACTATCTACCAAGAATCGATAAGGAAGTCATTAAACAATATAAAGAAGATATCATTGTACTTACCGGAAACCTATACGGAGAGGTGCCTAGCAAAGTACTGAACATTGGAGAAAAACAAGCAGAAGAAGCCCTGCTTTGGTGGCATAAAGAATTTGGCGATGATTTATATATTGAGATTATGCGACATAATCAAGAAGATGAAAATCGGGTTAATGAGGTCCTAATTAAGTTCTCTAAAACGCATAATATCAAAACAGTCGCGACTAATAACACTTACTATTGTGAGAAAAAAGATGCCAATGCCCACGATATCTTGTTGTGTGTAAAAGATGGTGAAAAACAAGCCACCCCCATTGGTCGTGGAAGAGGATATCGCTATGGGTTACCAAATCAGGAGTACTATTTTAAATCTTCTGAAGAGATGAAGAGCTTATTCAAGGATCTTCCGGATGCAATTATCAATATTCAGGAAATAATCGATAAAATAGAATCTTTTGAACTAGCCAGAGACGTATTATTACCTGCTTTTGATATTCCAGAAGAATTTCAATCAGCAGAAGACAAGATCGATGGAGGCAAAAGAGGAGAAAATGCGTATCTAAGACATATTACTTACAAAGGGGCCAAAATAAGGTATGGAGAAATCACTCCGGAAATTGATGAACGCCTGGATTTTGAACTAAAAGTAATTGAGAATACCGGATATCCGGGATATTTTCTGATTGTAGAGGATTTTATTAGAGCAGCCAGAGATATGGGAGTATCTGTAGGTCCCGGGCGTGGATCTGCCGCTGGATCTGCTGTAGCGTACTGTTTATGGATTACCAACCTAGATCCCATTAAATATGATCTGCTTTTTGAGAGATTCCTGAATCCGGACCGTGTAAGTATGCCGGATATTGATATCGATTTTGATGATGAAGGACGTGGACGAGTTATGGATTATGTAATAGAGAAATATGGCGCCAATCAGGTAGCACAAATTATTACCTATGGTACCATGGCAGCAAAATCTTCGATTCGGGATACAGCTCGTGTACTGGATCTTCCATTAGGCGATGCGGATCGGATCGCTAAATTGATTCCTAATATGTCCAAACTAGGAAAGATATTTGGTGTTGATGAAGCTATCCTTAAAAAGAAATTTAGAAGTGACGAACTAGAAAAGGTAAATGAATTACTTAATATAGCTGAGGGAAGTGATCTGGAGGCAGAAACACTGAATCAAGCAAGAGTATTGGAAGGCTCTGTTAGGAATACAGGGATACACGCATGTGGTGTTATCATCACACCAGACGACATTACTAAATTTGTTCCTGTTGCTTTGGCAAAAGACTCAGACATGTATTGTACACAGTTTGATAACTCTGTAGTAGAAAGTGCTGGTCTGCTAAAAATGGATTTTTTGGGGTTAAAAACTTTGACTCTAATTAAAGACACAGTAAAGATTGTGAAAGCAAAACACGGTATAGAGCTTGATCCTGAGAATTTCCCTTTGGATGATGAAGATACCTATGCATTATTCCAGCGTGGAGAAACTGTAGGAGTGTTCCAATATGAATCTCCCGGGATGCAAAAGTACATGAAAGAACTAAAACCTACGGTTTTTGCAGATCTCATTGCCATGAATGCATTATATCGTCCAGGTCCGTTAGAATATATTCCAAGTTTTATTAATCGCAAACACGGTACAGAAGAAATCATTTATGACCTCGAAGCTTGTGAAGAATACCTAAAAGAAACCTACGGAATCACTGTCTATCAGGAACAAGTAATGTTATTGTCCCAGAAATTAGCCGATTTTACCAAAGGTGAAGCCGACGTCCTTCGTAAAGCGATGGGTAAAAAGCAAAAAGCCGTACTTGATAAAATGAAACCTAAGTTCATTCAACAAGCCGCTGCTAAAGGTCATGCAGAAGATAAATTAGAGAAAATCTGGAAGGACTGGGAAGCTTTTGCTGCTTATGCCTTCAATAAGTCTCACTCTACTTGTTATGCCTGGATCGCCTATCAAACTGCGTATCTAAAAGCACATTATCCGGCAGAGTATATGGCAGCAGTACTATCAAATAACATGAATGACATCAAACAAGTTACTTTCTTTATGGAAGAATGTAAACGTATGAAATTGGATGTTTTAGGCCCTGATGTTAATGAATCTTACAGAAAATTCTCTGTAAATAAAGACGGTGCTGTTCGATTTGGAATGGGAGCTGTCAAAGGTGTAGGTACCGGAGCTGTAGCCACAATTGTAGAAAACAGAAAGGAAGATGGGCCTTACAGGTCTATTTTTGATATGGCAAAACGTATTGATTTACGTGCGGCCAACAAAAAAGCTTTTGAAAGCTTAGCACTAGCAGGAGGATTCGATTCTTTTATGGAAACCCATAGAGGGCAATATTTTCATCGAGATGGTGACGGAATCACATTCTTGGAAAAAGCTATGAAATATGGAGCCAAATATCAGGAAAATGAAAATTCTTCTCAAGTAAGTTTATTTGGAGAAGCCAGCGATGTCCAAATACCCGAACCTGTAGTTCCTCCCTGCGAAGAATGGGGTACAATGGAAAAACTTGCCAAAGAAAAAGAAGTAGTAGGTATTTACCTTTCGGGACATCCGTTAGACGATTTTAAATATGAAATGAAATATTTCTGTAATGGCACATTACTCAATTTTGCAGATTTAGAAAATAACCTAAATCGCGAAATTGCATTTGGAGGAGTGATCACAGGCGTAGAACACCGTACATCCAAAAACGGAAAAGGTTGGGCTACTTTTACTATTGAAGATTACAATACAGCGCACGAATTTAGAATTTTTGGAGAAGATTACCTAAAACATAGACCATTTCTGGTACAAAATACTTTTGTGTATTCAAAAGCTTTTATAAAAGAAGGATGGATCAACAGAGATACCGGAAAAAAAGGCGATCCAAGAATACAGTTTAATAGTTTTCAGTTACTACATGATGTGATGGAAACTTATGCCAGAAAGCTTACCATACAATTAGATATTAATGATCTATCCGATAAAAGAATTGATAATCTAAAAGAATTATTAACTGAACATTCCGGAAATCACACCTTGAATTTTGTAATCTTTGAAATGGCGGAAAAATTAAAATTACATATGCCAAGCAGAAAACAAAAGGTAAATATTTCTCCGGAGTTATTAACCGCGTTAGAGAGTGATTCGGTTTATTACAAATTAAACTAGAAACCATCTTTTAATTCCGAAATTATAATTCCATCCTGAAAAAAGATATAAATCCATACCAATCTTAAATACCTTAAATACATATCTATTTTAAAATTATTCTATCTTTTAAAAGAATCATACAACAGCGCATGCAAAAGAATAAATTGTACATTATAACTATCGGTATTATTTTTCTAGCTGTAATTTTATATGTTGCTTTTTATTCAAAAAAAACAAACCACAATGATGACTATATTCATATCACTCCGATTGCAACCCACATTAATGGAATGGAATTTATTGACACTAGTACCTGTATAGAGTGTCATCAACAAATCGTGGAGGATCATTATAAGACAGCACATTTTAACTCGTTTCAACCTGCAAATGAAAATACTATCAAAGGTAGTTTCGAAGAAGGCAACAACAGCTTTAATTTAAATGACAAAGTCACCTTTGATTTTGTAGAAAAAGATTCTGGCTTTTACCAGGAACCCGTATTCAAAAATCAAAAAACTCCTTTTTATTCAGCTAAAATGGATATAGTAGTAGGTTCTGGAACTAAAGGTCAGTCTTACTTGATGTGGAACCATACTAGTTTGTTCCAATTACAGGCTTCGTACTTTACTCCTACAGATAGCTGGATTAATAGTCCGGGCGCTCCAGATCAATTAGCTCCAGCCAGACCAGTTTTAGGACGCTGTCTGGAATGCCATACTACCTATGCCCAGAACATCTCAGAGAATAAAAACGGCAACCAATTTCACAGAGAAAACTTAGTCTACGGAATTGATTGTCAACGTTGTCACGGACCGGTAAAAGAACATGTAAAGTATCACAAACAAAATCCTCTGGAGAAGGTTGCCAAACACATCATAAAGTATAGCTCTTTATCCAGGCAGCAACGATTAGACGCTTGTGCATTATGTCACTCAGGTCTAAGAACAGAAACCGCAGAAAGTGCTTTTTCTTTTATGGTCAGTGATACATTAAAGAAGTTTTCTTTTCCTGATTATGATGAATCAAGTCTTGAAGAATTGGATGTACACGGTAATCAATATGGATTATTGTCAGCTAGTGAATGCTTCAAAAAAAGTAATTTTTTGGACTGTACAACTTGTCATAATCCTCATAAAAATGAAAGAGGGAATTTTGATTCATTTAATCAAAAATGCCTAGATTGTCACGGCACCTCAAAAAATCCTATTAATTGTTCTAGTGACCAAAAAGAAATTAATAAGATGAGCAACAATTGTATCCAATGTCATATGCCTTTGGTTAAAAGTAAGACGATGAAAATAAAAACACCTGAAGGCGATGAGATCTCAGTAGATGTAAGAACCCATTTAATAGGCATTTATAAGTAAAAGATTGATACAGAAAGTTTAGTCAAAAAAACTTCTAGCCCAATTTTCAGCTTCATAAAGTTCTTTAAAAAAAGTAAAAGCTTCATTCCACAAAGGCTGTTCCTGTAAAGCCCTTTTTATTTCTTCCGGGTTTTTAGAAACAATAGCAAAACCTATCATATTTTTCAATATTCGCCCACTATAAACATTCAGATCTATATCGTGAGGGAATTTTCTGTGCGTAATGAATATAAAATTCGTTCCTTTATAATATGTCTCAAGATGATCCGTAATCTCCGCCGCGGTTTCCATAGTAATTGCAGAATTAGGCTTCATCTCTAAGATTGCGTGACATTCTTTAAAAACAAGATTACAATATTGAAGTTCTATCTTTTTCATTAGATTTTTTACAACTGTAAATATAATGTTAATTTTTTACCAACGTTATATCATCTTTATTGTGTTTCTTTAATAAGTTAGGTAGTCTCATATTGTATAAAACTAAAGATTACATCATTTATTCTTCACCTGTTTATTTTAATATTATATTTGGTATTAGAAAATTCAATAACCATATAGTCAAAACAAATATTATGGCTGTAAGTTTTGGAAGAATTATTGACTAATTTTGTAGAATTAAAATGTATAAGAATTTTTTAAATATAAAATAACTATGGCACTAGAAATAACAGATGCTACTTTTGATGAAGTAGTACTTAAAAGCGATAAACCGGTATTAGTTGATTTTTGGGCAGCATGGTGTGGTCCCTGTAGAATGGTGGGACCGATCATCGAACAAATCAGCGAAGAATATGATGGAAAAGCCGTTGTAGGTAAAGTTGACGTAGATGCAAATCAAGAATTTGCTGCAAAATACGGTGTTAGAAACATTCCGACCGTATTAGTTTTCCAAAACGGAGAAGTAGTTGGCCGTCAAGTAGGAGTTTCTCCTAAAAATGTATACGCCGAAGCTTTAGATTCATTGATCTAAGAAATGGTATTATCAATAATAAGGGTTGGCAGATTGTCAACCCTTTTTTTATATAAAATAAATTAGTAATACGTATATTGTTTGCTTTTAATACTGCATTAGCGATTATATAATCAAAAGGATAATGAAAATCCAAAATGAAATAAATAAAACAGGTGGTTTTACAAACCTTGAGCTTTTAGCAAAGCAGGTAGTAGAAGGATTTATTTCTGGAATGCATAAAAGTCCTTTTCACGGGTTTTCTGCAGAGTTTGCAGAGCATAAAGTTTATAATCAAGGTGAAAGTACTAAGCATATCGACTGGAAACTTTATGCCAAAACTGATAAGCTATTCACTAAAAGATACGAAGAAGAAACCAATCTAAGATGTCATATCATCATTGACAATTCATCTTCTATGCATTATCCTGAGGTAAAAGAACATCATTTGGGTTCGCTAAATAAGATTAGTTTTTCTGTTCTTGCCACTGCTTGTTTGATGAATATCTTAAAGAAACAAAGAGACGCCATCGGTCTCAGCATTTATAGCGATACCTACGATTATTATACCCAGGAAAAAGGTAGTGAAAGACATCATCAAATGCTTTTGAGCAAATTAAGTCAGATCGTTACCTCTACACCAGACACAAAAAATACAGACACTTATACCTTTTTACATCAGATTGCAGAAAAAATCCATCGTAGATCACTGATCTTCCTGTTTACAGATATGTTACAAGCGACTTCGAGCCCCGAAAAACTATTTGAAGCACTGAGACATCTTAAATATAATAAGCATGAAGTGGTTTTGTTTCACACTTTTGATAGTACTAAAGAATTAAATTTTGATTTTAACAATCGTCCTACCCGATTTATTGATGTAGAAACAGGTGAACATGTAAATTTGTATGCTGACAATATAAAAGAAAATTATCAAAAAGCTGTTGCTTCGTATTTTTACGAATTAAAACTAAAGTGTTCTCAATATAAAATAAAATATGTAGAAGCAGATATTACTAAAGATTTTGATAAAATTCTTACTACCTATTTGGTTGAAAGGCAGAAATTTGTATAAATTGAAAAAATTAACTCAAAAAAAATTGAAAAAACATTTGCGGGTATTAAAATGAGGTGTATATTTGCATCCGCAATAAGGCAATGGTCTGGTAGTTCAGTTGGTTAGAATACCTGCCTGTCACGCAGGGGGTCGCGGGTTCGAGTCCCGTCCAGACCGCGAAATTGCAAAAGCTTCAACTAACATTGAGGCTTTTTTTTTGCAATGAACAAAGTTGTGTTGGATCAAGATGGATCAACACCAATTGTTGTGTTTATGCAAATATTCTAGTTAATCTAAAAAGGAAGGACTCGTTTTAATTAGCAACTGATTTATTCTAAAGGATACAGATGATGCATCCGATGACACAGGTAATCCCTGAACAATTGTTAAATTTAATTGAAAATACAAACAAACAAAGTTCGATGTCGAACTATTTTATTATGTTTGTATCAAATTTTATAAAAATAACTATGAAATTACCCATAGAAATAGAATTAGGAAGAACCACGAGCCGTTTTTTCTGGTCCTTGCAGAACAAGACCAATGGACTGCTCAAACCCTTTGGAATGACCACCGAACAATGGCGATTGCTTATGCTCATAAGCTTTAACGAAGGTGCGGACCAACAATTTCTGGCAGATGAAACCCTAAAGGCGAAGTCCTCTATAGCTGCATTAATGAAGAATATGGGAAAAGCAGGACTCATTGCACGTGTACCAGACCCAAACGATGGTCGCAATAAATGTGTCTATCTTACCGATAAAGGCAGAGCACTTGCAGAACAAGGGCGAGCAATATTGACAGCAGAAGGAAAAAAAGTGCTGGAAGGACAAGATAAAAAGGACTTAGAAAAGATAATTTCTGTATTAAGCGAGCTAACAGAAAAGATGCTTTAAAAAAATTTATCTAATTCTAATAGTTCGATAACGAACCATAAATAAAAATTATGAACGAAAATCAAGACATAACAAACGATGCAATTACTGATGCCCCTATTGCCTGTAATGGTATCGAAATGCGACTTATCGATTACCTAAAACCAAATAAGTCTTTTGTCCTATTTTTTACAGGTGATAGACCTACCATCGATGAATCTCATTTAACCTACCAATTATACGACCATATAGCCAGCAATTTAATTGATGTGCTGCAACCTGTCATTATTACAAAACTTGTCCCTATTGGTTTAAAAGACAGAGAGGTAGTCTTGGACTTAGAGGGTGTTGTTTTTAAAGCATTCAATATTTCTGAAATGCCAAAAATCGCTTTCGTAAGTGACCAAAAAGTTCTGGAAACTTTCGAACAAACAACGGCGCAAGAACTATTAAAATATATAAAGTCTAACCAGTTACTAAAATAAAAGCTATGAAAACACGTAACACATTTATCCTAATACTACTGCCATTACTCTTTTGGCAGTGTGGCGAAGAGCCTAAACAAGAAAAAAAGAAAAGGGATTACAAAGAATTCCAAGTCCTGACCGTACAACCGGAAGAAGTCCAAAGCACCTTAAACCTCACCGGTCGAATCGTTCCGCTACAAAAGGTAGATATTATTGCCGAGGTACAGGGAACGGCGAGAAACACGGGCAAAAACTTTGAAGAAGGCACAAGCTTCAAGAAAGGTCAGCTCTTACTGAGTATAGACGATAGCAAATTTCGTTACAACCTCAATGCGCAAAAAAGCCAGTTTATGAGTGCACTGGTCAATGCTATGGCAGATGTACAACTGGATTATCCGGACCAGTTCCCAAAATGGAATACATTTTTACAATCCATTGACGTAAAAAAGCCATTGCCCGAACTTCCTGAAACCGACAACCAGCAGCTAAAAAACTTTCTGAACAATAAGAACATCTACAATCTCTATTACAGCATCAAAAGCCAAGAGGAAACCTTACGCGACTATCGCATTTATGCCCCTTTTTCGGGTAGTGTTACAATGGCGATGATAGACGTGGGCGATTTGGTACGTCCCGGCACAAAACTGGGCGAGTTCATTAGAACCGATGTTTATGAAGTAAAGGCTGCGGTTACCGCCAGCGAAGTCAAGCAATTCGATATCGGTCAAGACGTAGAGCTCTACGTGCGGAACATCGACCAAAAAGTTACCGCCAAAATCAAACGTATTGGCACTTCGGTAGACGCCGGTACACAGGCCGTGAACATTTTCTTGGAAGTACCCGGTAAAGACCTAAAGGAAGGAATGTATGTCGAGGCCAACTTTGTAAAAGGTTCTTTTAACAATGCCCTTGAAGTGGATAAAGACTTGATTTCAAGAGAAAATCGAGTATATGTAATTAAAGATTCCACAGTCGTAGCGAAAGAAATTAAAGTTCTTCAAACCAGGGAAAACAAAAGTGTCATCACTGGGCTTGATAAAGGTGACCAGATGATTACCGAAAAAGTAACGAACCCTATTGCCGGTATCAAGGCAGTACCAAAAGCATAAATACGATGAAGAGTTTAATCACATTTTTTATAAAAAGACCCACATTGGTCAACTTGGCAATGTTCCTGCTTTTGGGACTGGGCATTATGAAAATGCTACAGACGCAGAACACCAATTTCCCAAAGCAAAAAACGCGCTTTGTGGATGTTACGGTTGCATTCCCTGGCGCTAGCCCTTCCGAAGTAGAAGAAGGAATAACCATAAAAGTGGAAGATAATCTTGAAGGTATTGAGGGCATCGACCGTGTATCTTCTACATCACAAGATAATAAGGCAACCATTGAAGTTGAACTGACCGAAGCCGCCGATGCCGATAAGATGCTCGTGGAAGTCAAAAATGCCGTGGATAAGATTACCAATTTCCCCGACGGTGTTGAACCCGCAGCGGTGACGAAAAGAGACCCACAAGATTTAACGGTAAGTTTCGGAATTATGTCGGAAACGGCATCACTCACCGAAATTAAGGACATCGCCAAACAAATCGAAGATGATTTTTTGGCACAGCCCGGATTATCACAGGTGGTGATTCAAGGGGTTCCCGATGAAGAAATAGAAATACGCTTACGCGAAAACGATTTGCGTGCCTACAATCTGAGCTTTCAACAGGTAAGTGCAGCTGTGCAAGCAGCCAACTTGGAAACTTTTGGCGGCACCATCGAGAATACCAATCAGGTCATAAACATCAAGACCGACAATAAAGGCTACTATGCCAATGACCTTAAAAACATCATCATCGTTGCCAGAGACAACGGCCAAACGGTTTATTTGAAAGACGTTGCAGATATCGTTGACCAATTTAAAGACGATGCCACAGGGCGATATTTCAAGGACAACCGTATCATTTCGATGACCACCTACACGCTCAATTCAGAGGACATACTTGCCAATGCTGAATTTATCAAAAATTATATCAAGGAATATAATGAAACGCATAAAGGGGTTCAATTAAAAATATTGGAAGATGGTACGGTCAACCTTAAAAGTCGAATCAGTACGATGGTATCCAACTTTATTGTCGGTATGCTCTTGGTATTAATTGTTTTGGCACTGTTTCTAGACCGCTATCTGGCAATGTGGGTGGCTGTAGGTATTCCCGTTTCCTTGTTAGGGATGTTCCTTTTGACAGATATTCAAGATATGACCATCAACGTAGTATCCCTATTCGGATTTATTCTGGTGCTGGGCATTCTGGTGGACGATGCCGTGGTAGTCGGCGAGAATATCTACCGTCACGCCAAGGAACTGGGCAAAAAGCCTATAAAAGCAGCGATTGATGGAACAATGGAAATGATTTCGCCGGTTATCATCTCTTTGATGACAACCGCTACCGCTTTCGCAATGTTTATGTTTTTACCTGAGCAGGTAGGCGAATTTTTTCAGGAAGTTGCCTTCGTGGTCATCGCCGTACTGGCAATCGCCATTATAGAAACCTTTATCATATTGCCAGGCCACGTAGGTCACGCCAAAGGGATAAAGGAAGACATTAAATTGACCAAGGTCGAAAAATGGTCCACACAGGCAATGGAATGGGCAAGGGATAATCGCTTTATGCACGCCTTCAACTTTGCGGTAATGAAAGGAAAAAGAATACGGGTCTTGACCATTGTTGTTTTTATTGGTCTATTGGTCGGTGCCGTTGCCCTGATTCCATTAGGTGCGTTAGGATTTACCTTTTTCCCCAACATCGACGATGATGCCGTTTTTGTCGAAATGGAACTGCCACCGGGAACACCGGTAGAAGTTACCAAACAAAAATTGATGTCTATCGAAGAGGCCGTCTGGGAAGTGAACAAAGAATATTCCGAAGGGCGTGAAGATGGTGAGGATATCGTTAGATATGTGGAAGTCATTACAGGACCGCTCGATAATCAGGGTGAGGTCAAGATTACTTTTTTAAATGGCGAACAGCGTGGTATCAGTTCTTTTGAAATATCGAATTCCATTGCGGAAGCCGCACCAGAGATTCCCGAAGCTACAAGATTAATATATGGATTGGGGGCTACCGCTTCCCTATTTGGGCTGCCCGTTTCCTTTGCCCTGAAAAGTTATGATTTGGACGAAGTGCGCGCTGCAAAAGAGGAACTCAAAACAGCGATGCGCGAGGTTGAAGGGCTACGTGATGTTTCGGATACCGATTTAAAGGGCATCAAGGAATATCAAATCCGATTGAAGCCCAATGCAGAATTACTGGGCTTGAGTCTTTCAGGTGTGATGGCACAAATCCGTTCCGCATTTTTTGGTGTCGAAGCACAGAGTCTTCAGCGTGGCGATGAGGAAGTCGAAATTTGGTTGCGTTACCCAAAAGAAGGCCGTGAGAGCAAGCAACAATTATTGGATATGCGTATCAGCGGACAGAACGGAAGCAGTTACACCTTAAGTGAAATCGCCTACATCGAAGAAGAAGTCGGCAACCTGACCATTGACCATTTAGATGGTCAGCGTGAGATACGTGTGGAAGCAAACGTAGCGAACAAAGACGTATCCGCACCGCAGGTCATTGGTACTATTGAGAGCGAAGTCTTACCAAAGATTTTAGAAAAATATCCATCGGTTACCTATTCCGTTGAAGGTCAAAGTCGCCAGGCTTTTAAGCTTATCGACGCGATGGCCATTGTCGGACCGGTAATCCTATTGCTCATCTTTACGTTAATAGTTTTTAACTGTAACTCTTTTGCGCAAGCGGGAATGATATTCTTACTCTTTCCTTTTGCATTGATTGGTGTGATAATCGGCCATTTCATCCACAGCGAGGCGTTGAACATTTTCAGCCTTATCGGTACCATTGCCCTTATTGGTGTCTTTGTCAACAACACCTTGGTCTATATATCCACGCTCAATGACCTCTTAACAGAAGGCAAAGACTTTATGGATGCTGTGAAAGAAGCGGCCTTCAGTAGATTCAGACCAATTGTTTTAACGACCATCACAACGGTTGCAGGTCTGGGACCTCTAATTTTCTCTACCAGTTTAAGCGCACAATTCCTAAAAGGACCTGCCATTGCAATTGCTTATGGCTTGTTGTTCGGTCTGTTCAACGTGTTGTTCCTTATGCCAATTTTCTTGATAAACCTGAACAAATTCAGGGTATTCTGGGCAGAAAAAGTACAGGGTAAAAAAGATGTTAGGCGTGCCGAATTAGAACCTGCCGTAAAACTGGCAATGGCCAATAAAGAAGAATAAAGTATAAAATGAAACAATTGGGATGGCGCATATCCATTCCATAAAGTTCGATAACGAACCAAAAGAGTTTAAAACTATAGAATTATGAAAACTAAATATAACATACTCATAGTGCTGTTCTTGATTTCCGCTTCTGCCCCTTGGGTCTGTTCTGGACAGGCTACAGCACAAGAAAACCTATTGACACTAACAGAAGCGGTAACAGTTACCCTTGAGAAAAACTATGATATAAGGGTTGCCAAGCTCGACACCGTAGTATCGGGCAACAATGCAACAGCGGGAAATGCCGGACTGTTACCCAGCGTTTATGCCAATGGCGGTTATGACTTTCAAAAGAACGATACCGACCTTGATATTGCAATGTTCAACGACGATGGTAGCCAGTCGGTAATCCCTATAAGTATCGATGGTGCCGAGACAGAAGTGCTATCGGCTTCCATTACGGCCGAATATACTTTGTTCGATGGTTTGGGCGGTTATCACAGGCTGGATTTATTGCAGAACGTCAATGACCAGACCCGTTTACAGACTCAGTACCAAATAGAAAATACGGTACTCAACACCGTCTTTCTTTATTTGAATGTTGCTACCCAACAGGAAAACTTGGAAATATCACAACAGCAACTGGACATCAGTAACGAACGATTGAGACGTGTGGAAAGCAAGTTCAATTTTGGTGCCGGTAACCGTACCGCCGTTTTAAATACTGAAGTAGATGTAAAAAATGACAGCGTTGCGCTGCGCCAAAATCAGTTGCGATACAAACTGGCCAAAAACGACTTGAACACCTTTATGGGCCGTGACCCCAAGACAGGATTTTCTGTGCAAAGCGATGTGGATTTTTACCCATTGATTTCAAAGGAAATGCTCGAAGATGAAGTGTTACGGAACAATACGCGCTTGCGACTTTCCAACGAAGGCCTTGAGATTGCCCAGACCGATTTAAAAGTACAAAAGGCGGAACGCTTCCCCAAGGTATTCCTGAACGGGGGCTATAATTATTTAGACCAAACCAATGATGCCGGACAGTTACTTTCCCAGGAACTCACAGGTTGGAACGTAGGTGTGGGTGTTCGCCTGAACATTTTCGACGGCAACCGCATCAACCGTAGAGTGAGCAATGCCAAAATTGCAATAGAACAAAATCAACTGCAACAGGATAAAGTCAAACTTGAAGTACTTCGTGATTTTGAGAACGCCTTTACGGAATATGAACAGGCACAAGAAGATTTAAACATCGAGAAATCAAACCTAAAAACCTTTGAACAGAATTTTGAGCGTAGCCAACTGGATTATCAGAACGGTCAGATTACCAATACCCAATTACGCGATGCACAGCTCGACCTGTCCAACGCCAAATTCAGAATCGTACAAGCAACCTATGAAGTAAAACGTCTGGAAACACAGGTACTTCAGCTTACAGGAACAATGTTAACATCCTTAAAATAGAATTAATGTAAAACAAAGAGAAACACTAAAATCGATAATTATGGAAACAGAAATCAAAATCACGGAACACTATCAAGGGTCATTGCGCGATGCAATGGAACGACTAGCTAATTTGGACACCTACGCTTCTTGGTGGCCCTATGAGCACAAACTATTATCCAATAATAGACTATTGACTGCGATACCTGAATTATGTAGCCATATCGTTATCGAAAAACTGCAAAGTGTTCATCAGAATATAATCGCTTTCAAATTTCAGAAAGGATTCTTTAGAGGCACATTTCAATGGATTTTATTGCCAAGCGACACCAGTAGTAACGCTTATACCTGCACACATTATGCAAATGTAATAGGCGTAACCGCCGGAATATGCGAGATGACCACCCTATTCCCTTTCCACGAAATCTACGGCGACTATGTACAGCAAATATTGAGTGCCGCTGGATTAGAGAAAGTATCTCAAAAACAATCGAGACCGGCACAATGGGCCGAATATCTGGTTTTGCCATCACGTATGAACCCAGCACAATTTAACACGGCATTTTAAAGCAGAACGGCATAAAGCACAAAGAGGGGAAACAGAAACAGATGCCTTCATTCCCTAAAATGATGGCTGGCGGCCTTTAGCTTTCCCCCTGTTTAATAGCAACTAAGGGTCGCCTTTTGTAAAAAATAAATAGCAAGAATAAAAATTTAGGTTTTTGATTGGTTTGGTTAGTAGTTGTTGCTTGGGGTAGTCCAGCTTTTAGGAAACTAAGGGCTGGAAGCCTACCCTTAATTCAACATAATTTATGACATAAAATTACTTTGAAAATGAAATCTAAAATATCGATATGGTGGGAATACACGGTGATTCTGCTCTTCTTTATAGGCGGATGCAACCTCTTCGTGTACTTTAAGACCGCAGGGCTTTACGAAGTATTTGCCAACGTGGGTACACGCCCTTTTAATCCGTCCGAAGCTCATTTAAAAGCGACAATAGGCGGCCTACTATTTGGTTTGAAAATGATTTGGTACGAATCCAAATTAAACCCTTGGGTGGCACGCTACATCAGAAAATGGCAACGACGATTACTGTGGGTGGTCAGCATTCCGGTCCTTATTTTCTCGACCGTTTTTCAGATTCAAATGCTGTATCTGATGATGGCTGAAGGTTACGCTTTCGCGAAAGCGATAGACAGCGCGATGCTGTTCATCCGCTCTGGTATTTTCACTTCGTTCTTGGTACACTGCTTCTTCTTGAGCCTTGCCCTCAGTTTTATCCGCCAGTTGCGCATCAATTTTGGCGAGACCGTTTTTCTAAATTATCTATCGGGCAAATATTCCAATCCGCTTGTGGAAAAACGAAGCTTTATGTTTCTCGATTTAAATAATAGTACCCGTATTGCAGAGGAATTAGGGCACGTAAAATACAGCCGTTTCTTGAACAAATGCTTTGATGATATTCTCGACGCTCTCAAATCTTTCAATTTTGAGGTGTACCAATTCGTAGGCGATGAAATGGTGCTGACCTGGAAAATCAAAGATGACACTACAGGTAAGGCGATTGATATGTATGAGGAAGTCAATCTCAAACTACTAAAAGAGCAAGACAACTACATAAAGCTGTTTGGCAAAACACCAAGGTTCAAAGCCGGTGTAAGCAGTGGCGAGGTTACCGCCACGATGGTAGGCAAAGGCAGTAGGCATATGGCCTACCACGGCGATGTATTGAACACCGCGGCCAGGTTGTTGGGCCAATGTAAAAAACTGAACAAGTCGATGTTATTTACAGATTTCTATCTGAAATCGTTGACACCACCTTTAAAATTCAAGCCCCATTTCTTGTCTGAACTAAAGCTACGGGGCAAGGTGAAAATGAGCAGGGTCTATAGTCCTGAAAAAATTAATCTAATCTATTGAATGATGAAAAACATACTAATCTATACATCGATTTTACTTGTTTCCGCAGTTGCTTTTGCACAGGAAAACGACACTTACACCTATGAGGTAGAGCTAGGACACGACAACGATTTTTTCATAATCTATACAGGCACCGACCGAGGTTACACATATGGCATCAATGGTGCCTTTAGATGGCGCAATCAAAAGCAAACTTTTGTAACCAAATTATTTAAGACATCAAGAGCCTCGTACAGCGAAATTAATCTGAACATCGAAGCCTATACACCGGACTATCTGAGCGATGGTAGTCCCGACCCAAGCGAAGAACGCCCCTATGCCGGTTGGTCCTATGCGAACTTCACTACCGCAATGGCCTTTGAAAAATCATTTCTTCATATAGGTCTTGATGTTGGTGTTTTGGGGCCCTCATCCCAAGCGGACGATATCCAAAATTGGTTCCATAGGGAAATAACCGGCGATGTAGAACTACGGGGCTGGGAAAATCAGATTCCGGACCAATTGGGAATTAATTTGAGGGCCAACTATGGCTTCGATATTAAGCACACCAAGCTTTTAGACATTTATGCCACCCTGAACGGTGCTTTAGGAAACATAGATATCTATGCCAAACCTGCCATTCACTTCCGTTTCGGGCAATTTGAGCGCATACAGTATTCCGTAGGGCAGGACAATCAACTACTGGGTAAACGCAAGCAAATAGAATATTATCTCAATACGGGCTTCGGCGCAAAATTCTCGATATACGATGCCACAGTACAAGGCAATATTTTCGACAATTCCCTTTTTGAACAAGATGAAATCAATAACATCCTTTTTAACGGCTACTTCGGCTTCTGTGTACTTAAAAAGGGTACGAGCATAGAGTTCAAATACCATTTGACCACTGGAGAACTGAACAGCGGTGATAGTCATCGTTATGCCACTTTAAGTTTTGCACAACGATTTTAAATATAGAAAAATTAAGAAATAACATCATTTAAAACAAGAAGATATGGAAACAAAACAAAAAGCAAGGAGTGCTTACAATTATCCCAACTTTAAGGCAAAGTTCTATCAGTTCAAGGATTTTAAAGGACTAAAAGAAGGGGATACCTATAGGGATTTTGAACTTCAAGACACCCAGGGCAAAAGGAGGAACTTATCCGATTTTTTGGATAAACCCCTTGTTCTCGAAATGGGCAGCATTACCTGCCCTATGTATGCGGGTCACGTAACGCCGATGCAAGAAATCGCTGAAAAATACCCCGAGTTCAACTTTGTGGTACTCTACGTACGAGAGGCGCACCCTGGCAACAATATTAGTTGCCACAAAGATTTTGACGGAAAAATGGCCGCTGCAAAGGAAGCCGCCCGTTTTTATGATGACAGAAGAACCCTATTGGTAGACGATATTGATGGGGAAGCACACGAGGTGTACGGAAAACTGCCCAACAGTGTATACGTTATCGATACCGATGGAACCATCCTGTTCGTAAAACCCTGGAACAATACGGACTATCTAGAGGATATTCTTTCAAACCTGCTTCAAAAAAAGCCTACCGAAGATTTAAAATTCCGTCCAGCAAAACCTGGTTTAGGGCAATCTTTTACGACCCTTCTCAAAGGCGGTTGGGTATCGCTTTATGATTTTATAGTGCAATTACCCGGACTTCTTTGGAAGCACTGGAAAGCGGGAAACCTTTATTAAACCTTTAAAGAAAGAAAATATGAAAACGTTAGTTCCTTACCTGATAATCTTATTGTTGTCCTATGCCACTGGGATATTTTATGTACTGTCAATGATAGAAAAGCCCATCTGGCGCTATATGTCATCTTCAAAGAAACTCTTTCCCAAGGAAGAGCTGATGCGCAATATTCACGGGCAGTTGAAACGATTGATTACCCTATTGCCGCCAACGATGATTACCTCTATGGCAGGCTCGGCCATTTTAATCGTGTATCAATATTTCGTACTCAAGAACACAATATCGCTTGTACTTCTGATGGTTTTCTTCAGTGGGCTCGGATATCTCGTCTTTCATCTAAAAAAGAGGATAGATGGTGTCGCCAACATTGATTCTGACGCTGAGTACCGTGTTTTGAACACGGGCGTTATTCGCTTGGCACAGCTGCACCACGTCGGTTTGTTCGTGGCAATTATCTCTTGGGCAGTGCAGCTTTGCGTCGTGTTTTTTCAATAGAAACGAATGGAACTGCTTGCAATTAAGTATCACCGATTACCAAAATATAGATGTACACAATGAAAAATCCTCGTAACAAATTGCTGAAAGCCAGTACGGCTGAGCTCATAAAACCGGCAGGGCAATCCTATACGGTCGATGCACTCGCTTCTGACCTTGGCTGCAGTAAAAAAACGATTTATAAGCATTTCAGGTCCAAGGAAGAATTGATGTGCGCCGTTCTCTTGACGTATCAAAAAATCGTAGAACGTCGCTTTCAGAGAATCGGTATGGAACAGGGTAACGAAGTCGATATCTTGATAAAGTACATCTATGCCATCGACAAATCCATTCGGGATATAAGAATGTCGAGATGGTATAAACATTCAAAGGATTCCAATCGTATGCAGGAACACTACTTTGGTCTTCGTCTTTCCATTTATGAAAGATATCTAATGAAGGCTTTGTTCCCTTTCGAACAAAATTTTCTGAGCAGAGGAAAAAATACTGTAGATGTAATGAACTATGTAATAAGCACCTTGGAGCACTTTTACGTAAACAGTACCCTTGATGCCTTACAGAACGCCAAATCAAAAACCTTTGTGGACACGTTGATTTTTGTGTTGCACGGTTGCCTGATAAGCCTTGAAAGTGATTAAATTTTTCTTACATATCACGGCTTTCTTTAAGATGGAAAACTTTGGACGGTTAACGGTAATGCTCATAACCTTTATCGCGGTAGGCACCATAGTTTTTCGCTATGCGGAAGGTTGGGGATGGCTAGATGCTTACTATTTCTCGGTAATGACCCTGAGTACTGTGGGTTATGGCGACTTGCATCCCACTACACCGTTCACTAAAATTTTCTCAACGTTTTACATCCTTGGCGGTCTAGGCATTATTCTAAATTTTGTAGCTGTCTTCTATGAATACAGGCAGCTTGCATTGGATAGGTTTTCAAAGAAAGTAGATATAAAAGAAGGAGAAATAACAAAAGAAATTTTAAATAAACGTAACCCTTAAAAATAAAAACAATGAATAAATCACTTGATGCGATGAACACTGCTAGAAGTAAATGGCGCTTTATCTGGGCGATCCCGATACTGCTACTCATTATTACAGCCGTTCCCAAAATAATAGGTATGGAATTTATGGTCAATAATATGGAAGCTGCCGGTATGGGCCATATGACCTTGCTAGTCGGTATTATCGAACTGCTCTGTGTCCTGGTTTTCCTTGTTCCTAAAACAAGGAATATCGGTTTCCTGTTGATTGTGGCTTACGCTGGAGGAATCATCTGTGCCGAATGGATAGCTGGCAAATCGGTTGTCCCGGGAATTATTATCCAAGTTTTAATGTGGATAGCGATGCGATTTGAAAGTCCAGAGTTTTTTACCATCGATAATAGAAGAAAATTTTAATTTAATACCGCTACAACTATGAAAAAGACATTTTTTATCGCAGCAATGACGTTTTTTAGTTTCGCTTTCGCGCCTCGACCTTGCTCGGCGCAGGCTTCAGCACAAACCGGCAACATTACTGTAAACGTAACCGAAATCGAGAAAGTTGAAGGCAACATTTATTTCCTGATTTACAAAACAGATGAGGGCTTTCCCAAGGAAAAGGACAAAGCTTTTAAAGTCGGTAAAGTTTCCGATTATGGGACAAAGGCATCTTACACTTTTGAGAATATTCCGTACGGCACTTATGCCATCGCATTCTTCCAAGATGAAAACGGTAACGGAAAACTCGACGATAATTTCATCGGTATTCCCAATGAGCCGGTAGGCGCATCCAATATGACAAGTATGGGCAAACCGTCCTTCAAGAAATGCAAGTTTGAATTCAAGGAAAACAATAAAAATATGACGCTACAATTCGTCATTTAAATAAGAACAGAAAACAATTTAAAACAAGAAATTATGAAAATCACAAAAATCAAAGTACTCGTATTGGCAATTGTAGGTTTCGCTTTCGCGGAAGCAAACGCCCAACTCTCGAACACAGATGGTCAAAAGTATCATTTCGGTATTGGTCTTAACGGTGGTTTTACCGTAGGCGATTTTGAGGACATCTATTCCAGCAATATTGGCGTCGATTTATTTTACCTCTATGGCATCTCAGAAAAATTCTATTTGGGCGGTAGTACTGGGTTTGCCAATTATTTTGGTGAGGATGTAAACATAGCAGGATTGGGCGAGGTCGAATTTGATGATGCCCAATTTATCCCAGTAGCGGGAAGTTTAAGGTTTTCGCCTTTCTCAAACTTTATTGTCGGTGCAGATGTGGGCTATGCCATAGGCGTTAACGACGGCAATGATGGCGGCTTCTATGCCTCGCCACGCGCCACATATATGATTAATGGCAAACTGCCCATTTTTGCCGGATACCGACTTATCGATTTGGATGGCGAGAGCTTGGGAAGCATTCAATTTGGGATTGGATATAAATTCTAATTAAAAACGTGAATTATGGAACTGATAAACGAAGCGTTGGAATTTGAAAACGAAAAGATGACGCATATGTCCACAAGTGACTGTGTCGAAGCTTCCAGAAAAGCTAAGCGACTCGTTTTGGGCATCAATGAGATTGACAAAAAAACCAGGGATAAAAAATTGATGGATATTATGAAGCGGATTACCGCTAAAAAACGGAAGATAGAGAAACGATTAAAAGGAAGAGTTTCATAAACGAAATAGTTTGGTTGATTGGTTGGTTGAACCACCCTGAACTTCATTGTGCCAGTTTGGGGTGGTTTTTTTAAATGAAAAGCTATGACAGAAATCGAAGTCACAAGATATGTAATGGGAAATCTTGAAAGCTACAGAAAGCGTTTTCAGGATATAGAATCTTATGCCGATTGGTGGCCTATAAAAACAACCTATGTGTCTGAAGATGTTATCAGAATAATTCCCATAACACCATTTACCATTCATTTAAAAAAAGTGAAACCTGAAATTAAAAACACCATTGAATTCAGATACGTAAAAGGCCCATTAAGAGGTATGGGCAGATGGATTTTTTACAAAATAAATGATGAGAATTATCTAAAGGTGAGCTATTATATCAAAATACGAGGTCTAACACCTTTACTTAATATTCTAGCAAAAACCAGTCTATTCAAAAGAATACATCAAAAACAGATTAAGAACATTATAAAAGAGGCCGAAAGGCTAATTTGTAAAAAAGAAAATGACAACTATCAAGAATCATCATAAAACACCATAAGAATAAATGGAAAGATATAATCAAATAAAATCGGGTTATGGGTGGGCAATCTTACTGCTCTTATTTTTTTCACCTGCACTAACTGTTGCCCAGACTTTTGAAAACCTAAAGGAATTCTTCACCTTCTATCCTAATAAAAGAGCGGTGGTTCGCGATTCCGCGATTTACAGGCAGAAGTTTATCGCCGCACCGGTATTAAGCTATTCGCCAGAAACGAATTTTGCCTTTGGGACCGGGGCAAAATACCTTTTTAAATTTAATGGAAGTGGTGAGGAAACCAGAGTTTCCAATATGCCGATAACCGTCCAGTACACGCTCAATAATCAATTTTTCTTTTATTCCGGATTCGAGATATTCACGAATCAAGAAAAATGGGTCATCGAAGGAAATCTACTTTTTCAAAATTATCCACGACTTTATTATGGATTAGGAAGCAATACACCTGAAACCGCAGAAGAGCAATACGACTACTACCAGTTTCTTATCGAGCCCATATTTCTTAAGCAGATGTTTCACAGATACCTGTTTATTGGCGCAGGGTTCAGATATAATCACATTTACAATACGGAGATAGAACCTGAAGGCAACATTGCACGTAACCGACCGGATGGATTTGACGGCTCAACATCGGTCGGTGCAGAAGTTGCTCTTCTTTACGACAGTAGAAGCAATATACTGAACGCACAGGATGGTTGGTACTTTGAGCTTACCCACGGAGAATACTTTAAAGTGCTCGGAGGCACCCATAAATTCAATCTTACTCGTTTTGATTTAAGGCACTATTTCGACGTCTCGAAAAAGAACGATGATGTGTTCGCCTTTCATTTCGTAGGGCATTTTTCGAGAGGCGACCTACCTTTTTCCGAGTTTGCCTTTTTTGGCAGCAACGAAATTATGCGAGGTTATCAGGAAGGACGATTTGTGGACCGCGACCTTCTTGCCACGCAAGTAGAGTATAGAAAAAGATTTAAGGACTCAAGATGGGGTTTAGTGGGTTTCGTTGGTACTGGCGATGTTTATCACAATGTAAGCGATTTCCAATTTAAGAACCTTAAGCCGAATTATGGTCTAGGGGCTAGATTTATGATTGATAAAGAAGAGAATTTAAATCTACGCTTGGATTGGGGTTTTGGTAATAATACCAATGGTTTTTACCTGAGCATAGCCGAATCATTTTAAAAATTCAATCCCAATATATAACGGGTTTCTAAATCGTTTAAAAATAATTAAACAACTGTTTTTAAAGAAATTGAAAAAATATTAGAGCAATATAGAATCGACATCGAAGAGATAAATGAAGAAGACCTCAATACATTTTCGACGGTGGAAAAGGGCATTACTATTTCTAGAAAATGTCTTCAAAGACTGCGTTTAGTCATACGTAATGGTTCTTTCAAGAACAAAGAAGATGAAATACTATTTTTTAAAAGACAGAAACCCTATATCTATGGTAATCTCAAATTCTATGTAAAGCTTTATAAGCACCTACTTCAGATACCCAAGGGTTCGAACAAGTCGCAAAGAAGCCATATCGACAACGAGATAAAGAAACAACAGGAATATTACAACAAGAACTTGGACTTTATAAGGTATTATAGACAAAACCACACCAATCTTGATGAGTTCTACTTTTTACGGGGTAATGATAACATAGGACTAATTTCAGATACATCTCATTTCTACACCGATGCAGAATTCTCGAATAGCCACGATATTGCCGATGCCAAAATTAATCTTAATCAGGCTACTTCAACCCCAACTTTACCATCCTATACTCCAAAGTGGTAGGCTTCATATCCAGTAGCTTCGCAGCTCTTTTGCTGCCACGTATGCGCCAATTGGTATATTTTAAGGCCTTAAGCAATGTTTCACGTTCTTGTTTCAGCTGTTCTTCTTTGACACCTTTGATATCAAAGGTATCTTCATTTTGCTTTTCTTTGAGCACTCTTTTTGTTCGTTTTATTGGAACCAACTCCCTAGCCCAAGAAAGGGCTTGACCTTTATTTAGAATGCACGCCTGCTCAACTAGGTTTTCCAATTCTCTTATGTTTCCTGGGCAATCATATTCCAACAATTCTTGCATCGTCTTTTCCTTAATTCCTTTGAAACCAGTATTGAATTTACCACAATACTTTTGCGCAAAAAAAGTGGCCAATCGTGGAACTATCTTTCTTGATGAGACAGCTGAGCTCTCGCTCGATTTACAAGCCAAGCTACTGCGAGTGCTTCAAGAAAAAGAGGTGGAGCAATTGGGCAGTAACCGTCTTAAAAAAATAGATTTTAGAGTCATTGCAACTACAAACCGTAACCTATCCTTAGAGGTCGAAAAAGGTAACTTTAGGTCAGACTTGTTCTACCGCCTGCATATTTTTCCAATGCAACTGCCGCCACTGCGCTTACGCGAAAACGATGTTATTCTCATCGCAGAACAAATAGCAAAACAGGTCTGTACCAAGATTGGAACAACTTTTAAAGGATTTTCAAACGCCAGCAAAAAAGTATTGCTATCCTACGCCTGGCCTGGTAATGTAAGGGAGTTGCAAAACCTTATCGAGCAGACCTTGATACAAAACCGCGGCGAGATTGAAAATCTAAGACCTGGATTTCAGCCCGTGAGCGATGATATTCCTCTTAAAGCCGACAGTTTCGAGGATATAGTCAATGCAGACAATCTTAAGGAAATTACTCTTGAGGATATTGACCTGCGTACCCAGGAGCTCGAAAAGGCCTATCTATATGCCATCCTTACTCATACAAAATGGAGAGTAAGTGGCAGAGATGGTGCTGCTGCTTTACTCGATGTAAAAGCGACTACGCTTGAGTATAGATTGAAAAAGCTAGGTATTAGTCGTAAAAGTAGCTAGTAAATCAAATATATCTTCTTATCCTGACATTTATAGCCACCGCCTCTTTATAATCTTTTTTCATCACTCTTCAGGCAATTTCGGGTCGACACTTTTTTAAAAGTATCTGAAACCCTTAGAAAAGTATCAAGCGTACCTTCAAGAATTTATTCAAATTTACAGAGGTGCTTCCTTAGATAGTAATGAACTACGATCCCGAACCATTTATTATGTAATGTTCGTGTTATGTGTTTAGAAAGCAAATACCAGTTAATTCAAGGGCTAGCGATGAACAAAGAAAAGAATCATCATACAGACTCGATTCCCCCAAAAAATTGGAAAATGTTTATCCTGATATGGGGTTTTGTTTATCCGCTTATCCTGATTGTTACCAATACGTTGAGGCTATTATTTCCTGAGATGAATTCGCCTCTATCAATGTTATAACATCACTTACCATTGTTAGCGCAATGGTTTTTATAATGATTCCCCTGATTAATAAATTCTTAGGAAAATGGATTAGAAAATGACAAATCCCAACCCAATAGGATTAAAAGCCTATGGGAGTTTTGCTAAGGAAAAAATTAAATAAAACCAAGTATCGATAAAATATGAAACGAAAAACTGTAAAAAAATGTAGCCCCTTAATCCTCAGCGCGCTCGTGGTTATTTCATTTGGCTTTTTTAGCTGTAACCAAAAACAGAAAAAAGAGTGGCTTATCTATTTGAGAACGCTTGTTGGAAAAGAGATGAAAAACGGAAAGAAACTGTCGGATACGCAAGTTGCATATATAGAAAGTGCCTTTGAAGAACTGCATCCCAATCATCATACGGCGACCTCTTATAATATCCGACGAATCCAATCAAAAGGATTAATAAAGGCCTACAATACGTTGACTGCTGGCTTTCAATGGAGGGTAGGTAGTGATTCTAAACATGAAGAGGTCGTAATGCCCTATTCAAGAAATACCGAAGAAGCCAAAACTATCGTAGCAGAACTTATTAGGGATAATGGTTTTGTGCCTTACGATGTAGGAGATTCTGAAATGGCACGGTTTATTGAACCACCACGGGAAAGTACATCGCTCTATGGAGAAGAGTGGCCTATCGATACCATAGAAAAAAGATTGAAAGAATTAAAAGACAACATGAGCGTATGAAACCTGAACAGGCATTCAATTTTTTTACTGTGTATTTTCAATCGGCACAGTTATCGGGTAGTAAATAATCTCGTCGAAAAGATAAAAATAATTAGGAACATTTAAAAAAATGAAAAATGAGCAATTTAATGAGTCAGTATAAACATTTACCTGAAACAGTTCACGGAGGCTATGCCCATGGTCCTGTAGACGATTACCAAATACCACCATATGATTTTTCTGGAAAGGTAGCTATGGTTACCGGTGCAAGTCAAGGCATAGGTCGCCATACCGCAATAGGGTTGGCGCGTTGTGGCGCAACGGTGATCGTCACTTCCAGAAGTCAGGGCGGCCCAGAAACGGTCGATATGATCCTGAACGATGAACAGTGTCAAAAAGCTGGTGCTAAAGCTGAATTTATGGAGCTTGACATTAGAACTGAAGAAAAAGTAAAATCTGTTATTGATGCTATTGTCGACAAACACGGAGCATTACACTTCGCTGTTAACAATGCAGGTATTTCTGGAATGAATGCCCCTATCGAGAATCAAACGGAAGAGAACTATGATTATATCTTTAATACCAATGTAAAGGGAACATTGTTCTGTATGAAGCATGAGATAAAGGCCATGCGAAAAAACACTCCTAGTGCGCATAGGGCCAATGATAAGGATGCCGATACTAAGAATGGTGCTACAGCAAGTCGAATGGGGTATGGAAGAATCGTAAATATAGGTTCTGGTGCTGCATTTGTTGCTTTTCCTGCAGCAGGTATTTATGTGGCCTCCAAACATGCACTGTTGGGGCTTACACGTAACGCTGCCGTTGAGCTGGCCGGAGATACTGATATACGTGTCAATATGATCGCTCCAGGGGTGGTGAAAACAAATAACTACGAGATTTTTTCCGAAGGAAAAGATGAAATAAAGAAGTTAATGATTAATAACCATGCCACCCATCAGACCTTGATGCCGGAGGATTGTGTGGCTGCCACGCTATTCATGTTATCGGACGGTGCTTTTTTCTCTGTAGGGAGCACATTGATGATCGAAGGTGGTTATGCCACTCTTTAATCCAATTGAAAATGATCTTAAATTCAGAGCAATCATGAAATCATTTGAAAACAAAGTAGTATTAATTACCGGTTCCACGGGAGGCATTGGACAAGCAACGGCAAAAAAGTTTGCAGAAAAGGGCGGACATGTCATCGTTTCTGGTCGAAGGGCGGAAAAAGGGAAAAAAGTCGTGTCCGAAATCACCGATTCTGGTGGCAAAGCTTCCTTTGTAGCCATTGACATAATGGACTTTAAGTCCATACAAAAAGCCATGATTAAAATCAAAGAAGATTTTGGAGAAATCGATGTACTGGTAGCAAATGCGGGAAGGGAACAGCCGAGTACTCTACCGATAAATCAATTGGAAGACAGTGAGGTAGAAATGATTATGGACACCAATTTGAAAGGTACTTATTTCACAATTAAATACGGGCTTCCAATAATACGTAAAAATACAGGCTCTATCTGTTTGATATCTTCTTTATGGGGACATTTAGGTGGAGCGGGGCTAACCGCTTACACGAGTACAAAAGGAGGAATTATAGCCCTTACGCGTTCATTGGCGGTAGAGCAAGGTGCTGCTGGAATCAGGGTAAATTGTATAAGTCCTGGTGCTATTGAGACCCCTATGCTGAACCGCTTTTCGCAAGGTGCGGATATGTCAGAGTTCTATAGAGCTAACATGCCCTTGGGAAGAGCCGGACAGGCAGAAGAAGTAGCAGCAGGTATCGTTTGGATATCCTCGGACGAGGCTTCCTATGTTACAGGTCAGATATTGGCGATTGATGGTGGAGTCACCAGTAAGATGTCAACAGCAGGAATGTAAAACTAACTCAAAATAAAGAAAAATGAAGAATACTATTTTAATCACAGGTGCAACAGGAAACATAGGCTCAGAACTAGTCGCGTTATTGGCCAACCAACCAGAAATCAAGGAGATAAGGATAGCTACTCGACATCCAGATTCGGCTCAGGCCGAATTATTGAAAGCCTATAATACCGCTACCGTAAAACCTATGCTTTACGATGTCGAAAAACCGGAAACACTGAATAAGGCTTTTCAGGGTGTCGATAAATTATTTCTGATTGCACCGCTATCGGATACTATAATGGAGTTTCAGAAAAAGACCATCGACATGGCAAAAGAACATGGGGTGAGTTATATCGCGAAAGTAAGTGTGGATGCTGCCTCACCAGATACGGATAACCCTCTGGGCAAAGCGCATTGGCAGGGTGAGGAATTGATTAGAAATACCGGTATTCCATCTACGATGCTACGACCGACACTTTTTATGCAACACCTGTTGCTGGTACCGGGACTTTATGAAAAAGGCGATACCAATTTATACTTGCCTACTGGTAAAGCCAAGATGGCTTTTCTCGATTGCAGGGATATTGCATACGTGGCGTCAAAACTCATCTTAGACCCTAGCATAGCACAATCTTTGGATAACGATTTTATATACCTGACAGGTCCAAAGGCATTAAGCGCAGAGGATATGGCATCGGAACTCTCACTGTTGAACGGAAAACAATTTACCCATATCGATGGGGAAAGTGAATTTCTTGAACACTCAAAAGAACTAGGTTCGCCGGCCGAGCTGTTGGAAATTTACAAAGCCGGTGCTCAAGGCTACTTTGAGGAAACCCATACAGAAGATTTTGAAAAGCTGACGGGAAGAACACCGAACCCATTCGGGCGATTCATTTCAGATTACCGCCATTACTTTATATAAATCCCTATAACTATGAAATACGATGTAGTAGTTATAGGCTCAGGTCCCGGTGGTTGTGTCTGTGCGATACGCTGTGCCCAGCTAGGGATGAAAACGGCCATTGTAGAAAAGTATGATGTACTTGGTGGTACATGCACGAATGTAGGATGCATACCGTCTAAGACTGTTTTGGATTCTAGCGAACACTTTTATAATGCCAATACCCTTTTTGAGGAACATGGCATTGAGATGGATTTTGTTTCATTGAACTTTAAAAAAATGATGGAACGTAAAGAAGACGTGGTTGACCAGAACAACCGAGGTGTAGCTTACTTGATGAAAAAAAACAAGATAGCCATACATAAGGCTACGGCATCATTCAAAGATAGCCACACCTTGGTACTCACTGCAGATGATGGTTCGATTACCGAAATAAGTACTTCACATACTGTTATCGCAACCGGTAGTAAACCCAATACAATCCCGGGAATTTCTATAGATAAAAAGAGAATCATTACCTCTACCGAAGCCCTATCATTAAAAGAATTGCCTAAATCAATGATTGTTATCGGAGGAGGTATCATAGGTGCCGAGATGGGATCCGTCTTTGCCAGAATAGGAACTGAAGTGACCATTTTGGAATATTCTGATGGGCTGATACCCACTATGGACAGGGAACTGGGGAAAAATCTACGACGGGTACTTCGCAAAACTGGTATCACAGTGCATTTGGGCTATAAGGTTGAGACTGCGCAAATGGTCGGTGATAACGTGAACGTTACCGGTAAGAATAAGAAAAGTCAACCTTTCGATTTTACGGCGGACTATTGTTTGGTAGCTACCGGTCGAAAACCGTATACAAAAGATTTGGGATTGGAAAAAATCGGAGTGCAGCTCGACGGTGGTGGTCGTGTCATCACCGATGAAAATTTACAGACCAATATAGAAGGGGTTTATGCCATTGGCGATGTAGTAAAAGGTCCAATGCTAGCGCACAAGGCTATGGAAGAAGGTGTATATCTCGCGGAGAAACTGGATGGTCAAAAGCCGTTCATCAACTACAATAAAATTCCATCGGTAGTATATACCTGGCCAGAAGTTGCAGGCGTAGGTAGTACGGAGGAACTATTGAAAGAAGAGGGTGTGAACTACAGGGTCGGGAAATTCCCGTTCAAGGCAAGCTCTAGGGCTAGGGTCAGTATGGATACCGAGGGTTTTCTGAAAGTTCTTGCCGATAAAGAAACGGACGAAATCTTGGGAATCCATGTAATCGGCGCAAGGGCGGCAGATATCATAGCCACAGCCGTAACGGCTATGGAGTATCGTGCCACGGCAGAGGAACAGGCAGATATGTCCTATGCCCATCCGACCTTCATGGAAGCTCTTAAGAACGCCTGTCTTGATGTACACGGTAGGGCGGTTGATATGTAAAGAGGCAGTTTAAACTTTAAAATAGAAATAAAATGAAAATAAAGTTAATCTACATCACGGCCATCTTGGCCATAGGAGTAAGTTCCTATCACTTATTTGCAAACAATACCTTAAACAAAAAGACTATGAAATTTTTAGCGATTTTGGAAATGAACGATGGGGTAAGTATGTCCGACTTTGGCCCTTATGTAAAACCTGAAGCTGACCAGGCTTGGGAGCTATATAAGGAGAACAAACTTTTGGAATTGTTCTTTGTGAAAGGACAAAATACGCCCATTCTCAAAATCACGGCCTCTTCGGAAAAGGAGGCTTGGGAAGCGCTCAACACACTTCCTATGATTAGCAATAAGCTTTTCAATGTAACCTTATTACAACTACAACCCTATAAGGAACTACAACATCACTTAAAGGCCAATGGAAAAGAACGTCCCGGCTGGTGGCCAGTAGAAGATTTCTAGAGTACGACATTCAAACAACACCTATGAAAACAAGAACATTAAGTTTATTTCTTTCCGCAGTAGTACTACTATCTTCCTGTCAGGAAGACGATGACATGAACATGACAGATTCGATGGTTACAGAAGAAGAAAGTGTAAGAATCATTAATAGTCTATTTGATTTTACAGAGGCTAAGAGTACTGAGGTTTACGACTTACTATCCACCGATATTATTGTTTCGTTCAAAATGAACCCAAACGGTTCCATTCAAGATGAAGATTTGGTCGGGTTGGAGGCCATAAGGGGTCAAATTACTTTTCTGTTCGATAACTTTTCGGAAATAAATTATCTCGACAGGAGGATAACCCCTGCAAATAACGGAAGAACCGTATTCGCACAATGCATTATCAGCAATGTGCTCGAAGGAAGCGCATCTAGCTTCGAAAATGTTCTGATTTATAGATTTGATTTGGATGAAACAGGGGTTATCGACAAATGGGAAGAATACTTAAACCCTGTTACCAACGGTGAGATTTTTGGAATACCCCTGGGAAGTTGTCAGGAAATATTATGCAATTAGAAACCAGTAAACAAAAAATAAAATTATGGATAAAAATGCTAAGAAAACAATACAGGAAGCCTTTCAACATTTTAAGAAAGGCGCATTAGATGGAGAGTGGGACGGTTATTTAAACTATTTCGCTGAAGATGCTTCCTATTGGGGCCCGGTACCCGGAAAATTTTTAGGAGAAAACAAAGGGAGAGAAAAGATACGTGCATTTTACGAAAGCCAAACGGCCAATGGCGTAAAGCTTAAGGCCGAAGACCCGTTCAATATCATAACCGAGGGAAAAAAAGTGTTCATAGAGTATCATGAATCCGGTACCGTAGGGGGAAATCCTTTTAAAAACATCGTAGCTCTATCCTACATCGTTGAAGACGGAAAAATAATTGACTGTCGTGAGTATTTAGGGGACCTGTCGCCCTTTGTGCCACAATAATAAATTTCAGCAGAATGAAAACCTCAATAGATAAAAACAATAGCGATATGCTTGCACTTTTTCAGGCACATCTTGATGCGTGGAGCACTCATGGTAAAGACACAAATTTTGAATTTCTACATAAAGATGCCGTTTATGAATTTCCGTACGACCCGAATGATAAGATGCGATTCATAAGGGGCAAAAATGCCATAATAGATTTTATAAGAACAATCAGTAAAGGTGCCACGAACTGGAGTTTTGAGATAGAGGAAAGTTATCTCGGCCAAGATTCAGGAGTACTTTGGATAGTATTCAACGGCAGTGCCATTTCCAGTAAAGGTTCAAGACCTTACAATCAGAGCTATTGCAGTCTTTTAAAAACAAAAGATGATAAAATTATCCTTTACAGGGAATATTGGAATCCCGACAATTTGAGAAAAGCATTTGAATGATGGCATACAGCCCAATTTATCACTGCTTTAAAGTAACACTAAAAGTATAAAACATGAAAATAGGAATCATAGGAGCCGGTAATATCGGAGGGAATCTGGGAAAGCATTTTGCAAAGGCCGGACATCAAGTCATGTTCAGTTCACGACACCCGGAAAAGTTGAAACATCTGGTCAAAGAGGCAGGAAGTAACTCATCTGCAGGAACCGTTGAAGAAGCTGCCAAATTCGGCGAAATTATACTTTTGGCCATACCCTTCGGCCAAGTTCCTGCTACTCGCAAAAAAATTGGAAACCTCACTGGGAAAATACTCATAGATGCCAATAATTACTATCCTCAACGGGATGGAAATATGCCCGAAAAAGAAATGACTCAGAAGAACCTGCTCGAGAGCGAGTGGACAGAAAGCTACTTTGATGGAGCTTTGGTATTGAAAGCATTCAATTCAATTTCGTACGTGACCCTTGCCGAAAAGGCGTTTCCGGAAAAGGATGAGGAACGCCTTGCCATCCCCTATGCCGGAGGGGATGATGGCTCGATTTCGATTTTTGAACATCTTCTAAACGATATAGGATTTGATGGTGTGCATGTTGGCAGTCTCTCTTTTACGAAAAATATGCAGCCAAATGAAAAATTATACGGAACTGAACTTCCTAAAGCCGAGCTTGAAGCCTTCGTAAAATGATTATATAGTGCTGAAATTTAGGAATTTGAAGAAAAAGGATAAGGTAAAATAATCGAAACATATCATAAAATCTATCATGGAAAGTAAACACGTCATCATCGTAGGAGCAGGCCCAGGCATTAGCATGTCAGTCGCTAAAAAATTCGGTAAAGAAGGTTACGTCGTATCGTTAATCTCACGTTCTGCAAAGAAGCTAGTCCAATATAGTAAAGAACTGAATGAACTAGGAATCAGAAATTCAGTTTTTGAGGCTGATAGCGGGAATTTTAAGATGATGGAACATCAAATCAATCTGGCAGTTCTCAAACAGGGAGCACCAAAAATGGTACTGTATAATGCTTTTAAAGCTTCAGAAGGTACCGCCCTAGAGTATACCACTGAAGACTTTCATACCGATTTCGATATCAATGTAATGGGCGCACTTAGGGTAGCAAAAATAGTCTTGCCAAATATGACTAATAATGGCGGTGGCAAATTATTATTTACTGGTGGCGGACTTGCCCATTATCCGCAAAAAGAGTACGCTTCTTTAAGCCTGTCTAAAAGCGGATTGCTGACGTTAGTAAATGTGTTATCCCAAGAAATCAGCTCAGAAAAAGTAAAAGTGGGAACGTTGACCATTATGGGGTTTGTTGAGAAGGGAACATTCTACGACCCTGATAAAATCGCAAAGGCCTATTGGGATTTGTTCAACAAAAATCCTGAAAACTGGGATGTGGAAACTTTATATCAAGAAGAAAATTAAAGCAATGCTTTAAGTGAATTAAATAATAATTAAAATAAAATAAAAGCAAAATGTCAGAAACAATTGAAAAAACCAATGTAAAAATTGAGACAGGAAAAATCTTTATTAACGGTGAATGGAGAGAAAGCAGCTCAGGAGAAATGTTCGAAACTATCAACCCTGCTAATGAGGAGGTAATCACCCAAGTGGCAAAAGGCACTGCGGAAGATGCCAACGCTGCGATAGCTGCAGCAAGAGAGGCATTTGACAATGGTCCGTGGGGAAAAATGGGCGGAAAGGAACGTAGTAAAGTTTTACTGCGAATAGCAGATAAGATAGACGAACATGCCGATGAACTCATTATGCGGGAAAGCATGGATGCCGGTAAGCTCAAAAGAGATGTTACTAACGTTGATGTCCCTCACATCGCAAATATGTTTCGTTACTATGCAGGCTGGACTACTAAAATTGACGGCTCGGTTAAAGAGCCAGAAGGAGTGCTGGGTGAAAACTTATTGGGTTATACCAGACAGGAACCCTTGGGAATCGTTACAGGAATTTCCCCTTATAATTTCCCATTAATCCTATCGGTAAGTAAAATAGCACCCGCCTTGGCAGCCGGTAACTGTTTTATTCATAAGCCAGCTTCATTAACACCGTTAAGTGCCATTACTCTCGCAAAGATTATGCAAGAAGCAGGTGTCCCTAATGGCGCATATAATTTGGTGACAGGACCAGGGGGTGCAGTAGGTGGAACCTTTGTAAAACATCCTGACGTCAACAAAATAGCAATAACAGGTAGCACCGAGACAGGAATCCGTATTGCAAAAGATGCTGCAGATACAATGAAACACTTAACTATGGAACTTGGTGGTAAATCGCCTAATATCATATTTGAAGATGCTCATTTGGATGAGGCTGCCCGTATTGCCGCTATGGGAATTTTCTGGAACAAAGGCGAGGTGTGTGTCGCAGGTGCAAGAATTCTGGTTCAAGAATCGGTTTACCATAAATTTCTGGAAAAATTAATAGAAGCAACAAGCAAATTGAAGGTTGGCGACCCTATGGATGAGACTTCTGATTTAGGCCCGATGGCCGGAAAAGCAGAGTTTGAAAAAGTCCTAAAGTATATAGACATTGCTAAAAATCAAGATAAAGCTGATTTAGTTTATGGTGGTGAGCCTGCACCAGTCAATGGCAAAGGATACTATGTTACGCCTACCATTTTTGCTAACGCAAATAATCAGATGCGATTCGTGAGAGAAGAAATTTTTGGCCCAGTAGTTCCAGTGATTCCATTCAAAGATTTCGATGAGGCTATTAAAATCGCAAACGATACACCTTTTGGATTGGCCGCTGGAGTTCAGACCAGAGATACGGCCAAAGCTATAAGAGCCGCTAACCTTATAAAAGCAGGAACAATCTGGCTAAATACTTGGCACGAATACGACCCTAATATGCCATTCGGTGGTTACAAAATGTCCGGTTACGGAAGAGAACAAGGCAAGGAAGCCTTTGAGGCCTATACGCAAACAAAGAGTATATGGGTAGGTCTAGGAAAGTAAAAAGCGTCTGCAAAAAATCATTTAAATAACAATTATGAAATTAAAAAATAAAGTGGCAATTATTACCGGAGCTACCGGTGGAATTGGTGCAGCTACAGCAAAAATGCTTAGCAAAAAGGGAGTAAAACTAGTACTGACAGGGCGCTCTGAAGAAAAACTTAAGAAGCTCGCCGATGAACTTGACAATGCGGTTATTATGGCAGGAGACATAACCGACCCGCACTTGCCTGAAAAGCTCATAAATCTGGCATTAGATACGTATGGGCAGTTAGATATCCTGTTTAACAATGCAGGCCTAATGGAAGTATCCTCTATAGAAGAAGCCAATATAGAAAAGATGTGCCTTATGATTCGTGTAAACTTCGAGGCTTTGGTGCGTATGGGATATACGGCTATGAAGCATTTTGTTACTCAAAACAGTGGTTTTCTTCTTAATACTTCAAGTATTGCCGGTACCAAAACAGCTGCAACTATGGGAGCTTATAGCGGAACCAAGTTTGCGGTGGAAGCTTTTACAGATGGCATAAGACAAGATGTTAGTGAAAAAAATGCAAATGGTGCCACCATTGGTGTTAGTTGTATTGCGCCAGGCACGGTAAACACAGGACTGTTCGATAGTTGGGATGAAAAAAAACGGGACTATGTACATAGTGGTGGAGCGCTAGACCCTGAAGATATTGCCAGAACAGTCCTGTTCATATTGGAACAACCCGAGCAGGTGACAATACCACGTATCAGTGTTTTTCCATTGGCAAGCCCGATATAATAATCAATAAAAAGATTTTAATCAACCCGTTGTTTAATTAAAGTACAAAATATGAAGAACACTTTGGCATCAATCAACTCAGTTTAGCAATGCCAAACTAATGCCTTTTAAGAATATCGTATCGATGAAAAATTTAACTATTCTAACCAGATTTAAAAAATATGAAACTCAAAGACAAAGTAATGATTATCACCGGTGCAGCCGGTGGAATAGGTTCGGCCACGGCCAAACTACTAAACAAGGCGGGTGTTAAACTCGTTTTAACAGATTTGGACGAAACGAAATTGCAAAAATTAGCAGACTCACTAGAGAACGCGGTCATACATCCTGGGGATATTACAAAAAAGGAAACTGCAAAACAGTTGATTAATAAAGCGATAGAAAGCTTTGGACAATTGGACATGGTTTTCAACAACGCCGGAATCATGATAGAAACCGATATTGAAAATGCGGATGTAGACAAACTGGACTTAATGATTCAAATCAATTTTCAAGCTGTGGTGCGTCTATCCTATGCAGCCCTAAAACACTTTTACAAAACGGGAAGGGGTTTTGTATTGAACATGTCAAGTTTTGCGGGCGTTAAACCCTCCGCATCTTTTGCCGCCTATAGCGGTAGCAAGTTTGCCATAGAGGCCTTTACGGACAGTATCAGGATGGAATTGGCACGTTACGGGGATAAAAATATCGGTATTGCTGTCATTGAAGCTGGAACGGTAGATACTGGATTATACAATGATTGGGATGCTGACAAAAGGGATTATGTGTATTCTGGTGGTGCCTTACAACCAGAAGATATCGCAAGATGTGCCAAATTCATTTTAGAACAACCCGACCACATGCGAGTGGAGCGCATATTGGCAATCCCTAAAAAATTTCCAGTATAATCATCATATATAGAAACATGGAAAACCAGGAATTATACAAAGATTATGGGCTTAACATACCAGAAGTGACTTCAAATATAAAGCGTATCGTAGTTATCGGTGGTGGTTTTGGTGGTATTAACTTGATTAAAAAACTTCCAAAAGATAAATTTCAGATTGTACTCTTTGATAAGCACAACTATCATACGTTCGTTCCCCTGCTTTATCAAGTGGCAACGTGCGCATTGGAAGCCCCTTCCATCGCAGATGCTACCCGAGGTATGTTCCATAAACGTTCTGACGTATTCTTTCGTTCGATAAAAGTCTTAAAAATCGATGCTAATGCTCAAGAGGTAAAGACCCAACTGGGGAACTTATTTTATGACTACCTCGTAATCGCCACAGGTTCCAAACCCAATTTTTTTGGGAGCAAGAATATCAAAAAATATGCCTTTCCTCTTAAAACATTGCCACAAGCCGTGGCTATAAGAAGTAGGGTACTACAAAATCTAGAGAAAGCCACATTTAGTACTTCCAAAGAAGAAAAAAAACGGCTCATGAGTTTTGTAATCGTTGGTGGTGGCCCTACTGGTGTCGAAGTTGCCGGTGCAATAGCAGAATTACGTCGATGCATTTTGCCAAAGGATTATAAAGACCTTGATTTTAAAATGATGAAAATCAAAATTATTGAAGGTAATGAAAGGCTATTAAAATCAATGACAGAGAAAGCCAGTGATAATGCTTTGAAAACACTGAAAAAAATGGGGGTGGAAATTCACTTCCACACGTTGGTATCCGATTTTGATGGAAAAACCATTAGCTATAAAAATAATGATGATAGGGAACCCTGTGGAATGTTAATCTGGGGCGCAGGAGTGTCCGGAATTTTGATAGAAGGCCTAAAGGAGGAAAGTACTGCCCACAACTTATACAAAGTTGACAAACACTGTTTGATAAGTGGTTATAAAAATATATTCGCTATTGGTGACGTTGCCTGGTTTCAGGACGAACGCTATGAAAAAGGGCTACCAGGAGTAGCACAGACTGCTATACAACAAGGAGCGTATCTGGCAAAAATGCTTGGAAAAATTTCACAAGATACAGTGACACAAACTTTAGAAGAAAAAATCTTTAGATATCCCCCTTTTCAGTATAAAGACAAGGGCAGCTTAGCCACGATTGGTAGAAATAAAGCCGTTGCCGACCTACCCAAGAATATTCATTTGTCAGGTTTTCCTGCGTGGTTTATTTGGGTGGGCGTGCATTTATATGCGTTGAATAGTTTACGGAATCGATTAACTACTTTTTTAAGTTGGAGCCTCAATTATTTTAAATACGAAAATAAAGTCCGCCTTATTATCACACCAAATATAGAGGAAGGAAATATATTGGAAAAAGAATTTATGTCCACAAACGAAACAGGAATTTAAAAGACCACCATTATCAATGAAAAAGAAAAACACACTTATATTATTCATCCTGATGCTAGGCAATTTTGCCATAGGTACTGGAACACTTATTTTTCCTGGGATATTATTTCCCCTATCAGAAGATTTAGGAATCTCTTTTTCCGAAGCAGGTCAATTGGTAACATTTTATGCACTTACCTATGCTATTGCATCACCTGTAATTGCTGTTCTGGCACAAAAGATAGATAAGAAAACCATGTTAGTGGTTTCTTCGATTTTCTTGGTCGTCGGTTATGGCACCAGTGTACTTGCAAGCACCTATACTTTTGTAGTTGTAGGACAAATGATAGCAGCCTTTGGTGCATCTGTGTTTACACCTACGTCATCCTTAGTAGCTGTTAAGATTAGTGACGAGAAAAACAGGACAAAAGCAATCGGTTTTGTATTTGCAGGATTTAGCTTGGGAACGGCTATCGGTCTACCCGTAGGTTCTTATTTAGGAGAGCACATGGGTTGGCAATACGCCCTGGGCTTTATCTTGCTTTGCGCCTTGATTTCTTTGTTTTTAGTTCTCTTTACAGTTCCTAAAGGCATTTATGGCGAACCTTTCAATAGCTCAGCCTTCAAAGAACTTTTAAAAAGAAAAGCGGTCTCATTCAGTCTACTGACTACTGTCTTACAAATGACTGTTCAAATGACGGTCTTTACCTTCATTGCCCTTTTGCTGAATCACTACGCGAGTATTCCTTCAACAGACATTCCTTTATACCTGGCAATTTTTGGGGTATCTGCTTTTATAGGTACGTTTTTAGGTTCTTCATTGGCCGATAAAGTTGGCCCTCGAAAAGTAATTGTTACGGCATTGATAGGTCTGGGTCTTGCCATGCTTTCCCTGAACATCTCAGGAGGATTTATAATAGCCGTAATCCTAATACTCGTTATTTGGGGCATTATGGGCTTTGCCTTTCATCCACCTTTACAGGCACACTTGGTAAATCTTGCACCAAAAAGTTCCAGTATCGTTTTAGCACTGAACGCCTCGGCAATATATGCCGGTTCTGCCCTAGGTTCTTTTAATGGAAGCCAAATCATTACCTTTTTAGAGGTCCCTTACTTAACATACCTGGGTTGTGCTCTTGCTTTTATTGCTAGTGCCATATTCTATTTCACGAACAAGCGAAAATCCTTACCAACAATAAAATCTAATATATGAAAATCGTACCACTTAAAAATTATTCTATGCTCGTTGTAATCCTGGTAGCAGTATTGGTTACAGGATGTAGCGAAAAAAAGGAAAAAGAAACAGCTCTTCTCACCGTGAAAGTTTCGAAGCCTATTACAAAAAAAATAATCCAATGGGACGAGTATACAGGGCGTTTTGAAGCCCCACAACGTGTTGAAGTCCGTGCTAGGATTAGCGGATATGTAGAAAAAGTACATTTTACCGATGGACAAACGGTTAAAAAGGGAGATGTTTTATACACCATAGACCAGCGACCTTTTACAATTGCCCTAAAAGAAGCGAGAGCCGCATATAATCAGTCACTTGCGGAGTACAAACAAGCGCAGGAAAATTTTAAACGCGTAGAAAGTCTAAAAGAATCTGGGGCGGTATCCATTGAAGAGTATGACAGAAGAAAGCAGGCGATGATTGGTGGGCAGGCACGTTCTGAAGTTGCCCTGGCAGCCATAGACAGAGCGAAACTTAACTTGAGCTTTAGCAAGGTCAGTGCACCGATTACAGGAAGAATAAGTAGAGATTTAGTCAATGCAGGAAACCTTGTTGATGGTGGTAGTTCAGGAGGTACATTGCTCACCACAATAGTTTCTATAGATCCTATTTACTTTTATTTTGAAGGAAGCGAAGCCGATTTCCTAAAATATGCCCAACTCAACAGAGAAGGCAAACGCGGTGGGTCTAGGGACACCCCAAATCCTGTAAAGGTCAGATTGCTCAACGAAGATGAATTCATCCATAAAGGCAAAATGAATTTTGTGGACAATGAAATAAGCAGAAGCACAGGAACCATTCAGGGCCGGGCCGTGTTTGATAATTCGGACAATGTGCTGGAACCGGGTATGTTCGGTAGAGCAAGATTATTAGGTAGTGCCGAATATGAGGCTATTTTGGTACCCGATAAACTTATCGCAACTAATCAAACCGTCAAATTTGTCTATGTGGTGAATAAAGATGCTATAGTAAAGGCCGTTCCCGTAGATTTAGGTGAACTGTATGCAAAGAGGTATAGAATTATTAAAAGCGGACTGACAGGAAAAGAAATGATTCTTCTTGACAATACCCAAAAAGTACAGGCTGAAATGAAAGTCTCACCGGTAGAGGAAAAGTTGGTTTTCAACAAATCTGAAAAAAAATAGGATATGAAGTTTAGTCATTTATTTATAGACCGCCCTATTCTGGCAGCCGTACTTTCCATCATCATTGTCTTGGTAGGAGGACTCGCCTATTTTCAGCTACCGATATCACAGTTTCCTGAAGTTGCACCACCTACTGTAAATGTTAGGGCTGCATATCCTGGTGCGAGCGCAGAAACTGTTGCCAATAGTGTTGCTACGCCCATAGAGCAAGAAGTCAACGGCGTAGAAGGAATGATTTACATGACATCACAATCAACCAGTGATGGTAGTATGAGCTTGGACGTGACTTTTGAGTTGGGAACCAACCTTGACCAGGCACAAGTATTAGTTCAAAATCGAGTTTCACAGGCAGAATCCAGACTGCCCACACAAGCAAGGCAATTGGGTATAACCACTCAAAAACGGTCACCAGACCTGTTATTGGTCATTAACCTGTATTCACCAGATGAAACCTTTGACCAAACCTATATCGGTAACTATGCGGTGCTACAGCTACGCGACGAATTGGCCAGGTTAAAGGGTGTTGGCGATATACAAATATTCGGTGCAAGTGCCTATTCTATGCGTATATGGCTAGACCCTGATAAAATAGCATCTTTGGAAATAACCGCTGGGGAAGTATTGGAAAGATTGCGGGGGCAAAATGCCCAAATTGCGAGTGGTACCCTTAACCAATCACCAATTGGGGAGCAAAATTCTTTTGAATTGAGCATCCAGACCCAAGGACGTTTACAAACGGGCGAAGAGTTTGAAAACATCGTCATCAAATCTGGGGATGACGGTAGAATTGTAAGGCTAAAAGATATAGGGCGTGTCGAAATAGGATCAGAAAGTTATGTAACCCGAGGCATTTTAAACGGTGATAAAGCAGTAGCTATGCCCATCTCACAAAGACCAGGGTCCAATGCGGTAGAAACTGCCGAAAATATCGTGGAAACTATGGAGCGGCTTTCCAAAGATTTCCCTAAAGGACTAGAATATACTATCGCCTATAACCCAACAGAATTTGTTGAGGAATCCATTTCTGCGGTAGTAGATACTATTTTTGAAGCTATTATTTTGGTCATTATTGTTATTCTCTTATTTCTACAATCTTGGAGAGCTGCTATTATACCCATTGCAGCAATTCCCGTTTCTTTAGTCGGCACATTTGGGGTTATGCAGGCTGCTGGGTTTTCACTCAATAATCTTTCATTATTCGGTCTCGTATTGGCCATTGGAATTGTAGTAGACGATGCCATCGTAGTGGTTGAAAATATGGAACGGCGATTGGCAGAAGGAATGACGCCAAGAGAAGCTGCTCGTAAAACGATGGATGAAGTGGGTGGTGCTTTAATAGCTATAGGCCTTGTACTGGTTGCCGTCTTTTTACCTACAACTTTCCTGGGAGGCATATCAGGACAATTCTATAAACAATTTGGTTTGACGATAGCTGTGGCTACCGTTATTTCGGTTTTTGTTTCTCTTACGTTGAGCCCTGCGCTGGCTACATTATTATTAAAACCACACAATTCTTCCAAAAATAAGTCACGCTCATTTTTAGGTAAGCTGACCCATAGGTTTACAGAAGGTTTTAATCGTGGTATGGATAGATTATCCAACAATTACGGTATCAAAGTTTCCGGACTGGTGCGTAAAGGTGCCCTTGTTTTCTTGGTTTATATAGGATTGTTATTGTTAACAGGGTTAGAATTTGGTCGTGTACCTACTGGCTTTATACCTGCACAAGACCAAGGCTATTTTATTACGGTAGTGCAGCTTCCACCGGGTGCTTCTTTATCAAGAACAGAAGAGGTCGTTAACGAAACCGTCAAAACGATTAAAAGTATAGACGGTATGAAAGATGCCATTGCATTTGCGGGCTTTGATGGTGCTACTAGTACGATTTCCTCTAATGCAGCAGCCATTTTTACAACCATGGAAGATTTCGATATACGCAACGAAAAGGGCATCGTTTATGAAGCTCTGCTCAACGAAGTACGACAAAAAACCAGTCAAAGTGGAGAAGCAAATATCATAACCATTGTACCACCGCCCGTTCGTGGTATCGGTAATGGCGGTGGTTTTAAGATGATGATTCAGGATAGAAAGAACAGAGGCTTGGAAGAACTTTCCAGAGTTACACAACAGATGGCACTGGCCGCAAACCAAGACCCAGACTTAACCAATGTTTTTTCAGTTTTCAACACCGCTACACCACAATTATTCTTGGACATCGATAGGGTCAAGGCAGAAAAATTAGGCGTGCCGGTAACGGAAGTCTTTCGTGCACTTGAGATTTATATGGGGTCGGCCTACGTGAACGATTTTAATTATTTGGGGCGGACATATAGGGTAACCGCACAGGCCGATGCACCTTATCGCCTTACACCCGATGATATAGGACGAATAAAAGTACGAAATGTGCAGGGAGAGATGATGCCTTTAGGTAGTGTTGTACGATTCAAAGACATTGCAGGGCCGGCAAGGGTACAACGCTATAATCTGTATTCGGCGACGGGATTAAACGGCGAAGGAGCTCCTGGCGTAAGTTCAGGAGATGCATTAGCAGCTATGGAACGCTTGGCAGAAGAGAATTTGCCTGATGGCTTCAGTTATGAATGGACAGAAATCGCTTATCAACAAAAAAAGGCTGGAGGTACTGCCGGTGTCGCTTTTGGTTTGGCGGTACTCTTTATTTTCTTATTGCTAGCGGGACAGTTTGAGAGTTGGCTGATTCCTTTCTCGATTATTCTTATTGTTCCAATGGGACTTTTCTCGGCACTTCTGGGGTTGGATGTATTGGGAATGGACAATAACATTCTTACCCAAATCGGAATGGTAGTGCTCATAGGATTGGCCAGTAAAAATGCCATCCTCATTGTAGAATTTGCCAAACAACTGGAAAAAGAGGGCATGGAACTCACTAAAGCAGCAAAAGAAGCTGCAAAACTTCGATTGCGACCTATTTTGATGACTTCTTTTGCTTTCATCTTAGGAGTTGTGCCTCTGGTCATTGCCTCTGGCGCAGGAAGTGAAATGCGTAATGCATTAGGTACCGCTGTATTCATAGGAATGATTGGTGTCACCCTTTTTGGACTATTTCTCACACCCGTATTCTATGTGCTCTGCAGGAAACTTGGCCTAATTGGTAAAAAAGAGAAAACCTTATCAACCGTTAATTCCAAGAACAATGCATAGTATAAAAACACATCTTATAAAAAGGCTAATTCTAATGTCCATCACAGGATTGGCGATATATTCTTGCGGAATTACTAAACGAAGTTTTGAGGTTTCTTCTAAATCACTAGAGAAATTACCGGAAGACTATCTTGTAAAAAATGATACCACACAACACTTTGCCGCCACAGAACCTATAGCCCAATGGTGGGAAGGTTTTAATGATGCAACGCTGGATACCCTTATAAACAATGCCCGTAAGGAAAATTTTGATATCAATGCTGCGATAGCCAATTTTCAAGCTTCCAGAGCGGGACTTAAAAGCACCAAGTTCGATAGATTCCCTACCGTTGATGCCAATGGAGCTTTTACCAGACAGCGGTTAGGGCAGAATATCTTTGCTTCGGGCATTAACCCTACCTTTAGCCAATACGATGCAAGTTTTGACACTTTTTGGGAGATAGACCTGTTCGGAAGGGTGAAAAATCGTGTTAAAGGTGCAAAAGGGGCCGAGCAAGCTACTTTAGCAGAAATGCAGGACATATACCTTTCTGTTTTCGCGGAGGTAGCACGTAATTATATGGAACTTCGCGGCGTTCAAAACCAATTGAAAATTGCCAGAGAAAACCTTTCCAGTCAGCAGGAAACTTTCGAGCTCACAGAACGGTTGGCCACTGCAGGTACGAGTAACAGTCTAGACGTGTCCCGTGCCAAGGCACAATTGGAAACCACTCGTGCAACTATTCCGCCTTTACAGGCAAACATAACGGCAATTATTAACAGACTGAGTGTTTTAACAGGGAAAATACCGGGAGAGCTTGAAGAAGTTTTGATGCAAGGGAAACCGCTACCGTCCCTGCCTGAATCAGTTTTGGTCGGAAACGGAAAAGAGCTGATAAAAAGAAGACCCGATATTTTTAGAGCAGAAAGCCAACTGGCACAACAAATTGCCCGCTATAACATCAGTGTGGCGGAGTTATATCCTAAAATAACCTTTGGAGGCACCATTGGTTTTTCCGCTATTGATTTTAGCAGCTTCGGAAACAACGAAACCTTTACGTGGGGATTGGCACCATCCATAAATTGGGCGGCCTTTAATCTTGGAAGGGTCAAAAAAAACATAGACCAGCAAGATGGGCTAACGCTCGCCTTAGTGAATCAATATGAAAAAACAGTGTTGTTGGCTCTTGAAGAAATCAAAACGGTCATGAGCAACTACACCCATGAACTAGAGCGCCAACGCATGCTAAAAGATGCAGCAGAAGCCAGTAAACAAGCTGCAAAATATGCCAAACAACGCTACGAAGCAGGTTTGGATGATTTCCTGGACTACCTAAACGCCGAGCAAACCCTTTTGTTGGCACAGAATCAATTGGCCATAAGTGAAACATTATCTGCAACAAACTTTATTGCTATATATAAAGCACTAGGTGGTGGTTGGGAAGTTATTTCTGCAGATGAAATAGAGACTAGATATTCCGATATAAAAGAAGCAGATGTTTCAAAGAAAAAAGAATAAAACGATTAACAATGCGCTACATATCACAAAACCCGTTCAACATTTTCAAATGGTCCAAACTGATTAAGGGAGAACCGAATAAAAATCAGTTCGAACTCATTAAGGATTACTTGTGCTCGCTGGAGACTTTCGACTATGAATCTGCCTTAAAATGTTTAAGTGATGAGTGCCAGATGCAGATAGGTAGTAATTCGGCCATATCGGGCAAAGAAGCCATTATGGTCTATATGTGGCATTTGGAGAATACCATTGAGTGTATGGAATTTGAGTTTTCGGAAACTATCGAGAACTCATCCACCAAAGTGTATCAAGGTCATACCTACTATACGTTCAAAAATGGCAATTCTTGCAGGGTGCCCACGTGCCATATTATAAAATTGAAGCGTAAGAAGATTAACTGGCATTACATCTACAGAGATAGCCTGAAGGGCCTGTTTCTAGATAAAAATATGAACGAAATCTAAATTAACACTAAACCAGATAGATATGATTACAAAAAAAATATACACGGCACAAGCGTTCGCCGTTGCAGGCCGGGAAGGAAACGTAACATCGGAAGATGGCGTACTGGATTTAAAATTGAACATGAGAAACGACGGAACCGCCACTAACCCAGAGCAGTTATTTGCTGCCGGATATGCCGCTTGTTTCGAAAGTACTATTCACGCTATCGCAAGAACCCGAAAAATTAAACTGACCGAGACCGGCGTAAACGGATTGGTCGATTTTGGAACCGATGAAAAGGGCGGTTATGAGATAGCGGCCAAATTAGAAGTTTCGTTACACGAAATTGACGAAGAAACAGCCCGGTCCTTGATTGATGAAGCCCATCAAAACTGCCCATATTCTAAAGCAACGAGGGGAAATATTAACGTTAAAATCACACTCATAGACCATGCTACTTCTAAGGTACATTAACCTTTTCGGTTATAAACATTGAATAAATAGAATATTATGAAAAATTTAAAAAATGAAAATGTGCTTATCATTGGCGGTGCAACCGGAATGGGTTTTGCCACCGCTAAGCTTGCAGAACGATTGCAAGCAAAGGTCATCATTGCAGGTCATGACGAAGAAAAAAATGAAAAAGCATTGCTAAGTTTATCCAATCAAGCAGAAAGCTTCTATGTTGACGTGTTGAATATGGATTCAATCTCAAGTCTATTCACTTCTGTAAAAGAAGTCAATCATATTTTCATTACAGCTTCACCCGGCGGAACTGGAGATTTTCTGAAAGCACCTATGGCTATACAGGAAACCTATATGTATGGTAAATTCTGGAGTTTATTTATGATTACGAAGAAAGCAGTTAAGAGAATCTCAAAGAACGGGTCCATAACCTTTATAACAGGTGGTTTCTCAACAAAACCAATAAAAGGGACTGTTCTTGTTACTGCTGCATACAATGCTGTCGAGGGCTTTGCTAAGGCACTTACCATAGAGATGGCTCCAATACGATTTAATGTAATAAGGCCTGGTTTCATTGATAGTGGCTTTTGGAATCACATAGAAAAATCTGAGAGAGACCAATTGTTTAATGAAAACAAAGCAAAAATAGCGGTTGGGCGAATTGGCACAGCTGATGATATTGCTAACATGGCAACCTCAATTATGATGAATTCTTTTATAAATGGGCAAATCGTTGAAGTAAATGGCGGGCTGCTTCCTTAATTACTCAAAAACAAATATCAAAACTCTTTAATATCAATAAAACAAAAAACATGAATTTTTATCTAAATCTAATTTTAACAATGTGTTCTTTTTATAGTATAGTAGCGCAAAGCTCAGTAATAAGTACAGAATTTATACAGGATAATATCGTCATCCATACATTTTCAGTTAATGGATTCTCATCAGTAAATACGCATTGGATTGAAACAACAGAAGGTATTATCATTATTGATGCACAAAGAAGTATACCCAACGCTCTGAAGGTAATAGAGCAAATTAACAAGTCCGAAAAACCAGTAAAAGCTATACTTCTTACACATGGTCACCCTGACCATTATGGTGGGCTATCCTCTATAAGTAAAGCCTTTCCAGATGCAGAAATCTATGCTTCTAAGAGAACTATAGAAATAATTAAAACGGATGAACTAGGGTATAACAAGGCATCAAAAGAAGTTCTTGGGAATAACTTCAATGAAAAACTGGTTTATCCAAAAAAGATATTCAAAAACGGTGATATATTGAATCTGGTAGGAATTTCTATTAAATGTTATGAAGCCGGATTGGGCGAAGCCCCAGATATGAGCGTCTTTTATATGTCTGACTTAAAAGTATTGTTTACTGGCGATGTGGTAAACAACGCTATGACGCCATTTCTTTTAGAAGGTCGCTCGGCCGAATGGATAAAACAATTAGAGCTTTTAAAAAAAACATTTTCAGATGCGCAAACGGTATATCCTGGCCACGGAAAGCCAGGTTTATTCCTAACAATAGCTAATATTCAACAACAATATTTAGAAGAGTTTAGAAATTATATTTCTCAAAAACTGATTGATGGTAAAATTGATGAAAATGAAAAAATTGAAATAGTGAACAAAATGAATGACAAATACCCTAACTACTTGCCTGTGGCTGCTATACCTACTTTATTGGAATTGAATATCGACGCCATTGCAAAAGAAATAAATTCAAAAAAATAAATATTAACTGTATTGAAACTTCTTGCCAAAATACTTGTATTCATTTTCATAGTGTCAAGTCTTGTGAATAGCTGTTATGGACAATCTCTTGACCATCCGCTACTGAAAGACCCTTTTCCTTTCAATTATTTTCATCATCGGCAAGATTATACCTATCTGACAGATACTCTAATCAATAAAAACTGGTCAGATAATCTTAAGTTTCTCCAGATTGGTAAGAGTAGGTTAGCAATAGGAGGTGATATTCGCTTAGCTGTCGAAAGATTTAAGAATGAGTCTTGGGGTGAAGTAAATGGTAACCCCTATGTATTGCAGAGGGTACTACTATTTTCGGATTTGAAATTTAATAAGAAAATAAGGCTATATACGGAGTTGGGAAATGGAGTTCAATATTTTCGAGAAGGTGGATCACGACCCGTAGATAAAGATATTGCATATATTTTTCAAAATTTTGTGGATTTTAACCTGCTCAATAAAACGAATTCAAAATTAACCCTTAGAGCTGGTCGTCAGGTACTTGATTTTGGTACGGGATTAATGGCCGCAGTTCAAGCTGGCCCTAATCTGCGCGTTTCTCATGACGGATTTAGCGCAATATATAAAAGTCACCGTTCCAAGAGCCAATTATTTATAAGTAGACCTGTTTTTCGTAAGGATGGTGTCTTCGATAATAAAATATTAGATAAATCGGAATTATTTTGGGGAATCTTCAGCAGCTATAAGTTTACTCCTAATAGACTGTTTGATTACTATTATTTTGGACATCAATCTGATAATAGTTATCTAGAAGGAAATTTTTCTGAAACAAGGCACTCCGTGGGATTACGGTATAATCATAAAGTTAACGGATGGAATTTTGATTTCGAAAGCACATATCAATTCGGAAACGCAAATCAATTCTCTATTAATGCGTGGCAATTTGGGAATATCGTTTCTTATCAATTCAATGATTTACCTTTTAAGCCTGTAATTGGTCATCACTTCCTATATGCATCAGGTGACCGTCATTCTAATGATACTAATCTCAATACTTTTCAAGCTCCTTTTCAAAAGATTTTAGTTGGTTCTGGATTACCTGCCGGTGGTAATTACATAACATTTCAGCCAGCAGTTTTATTTGAAATAACTAAAGAAATTAAATTAATATCAGATTATCAGTTTCTATTTCGAGCACAATCTAATGATGCAGTTTATGGTCCTTTTAGGTCAGTCTTATTCGAAGCTCAAGAAACAAGCAAAAAATTTGTAGGTAACCAATGGAATATGGAGCTACACTATGTCCCTAACAGACATTGGGCTTTTTATATAAAATATGCACCTTTCTTTAACGGCACATTGCTCGATGCGATTGATATTAATCAGGAAACATATTTTTTTCGAAGCTATTTGACTTATTTTTTCTAAGAATTATATACTTCATCATTTTTCAGATTATAGTAACTGTAGAGAAAAACTTAATAAAAATAGTTCAATTATAAAAGCAAGCTTTTAATGTAAAAACAAGAAAAATAACCAAAATATCATATACCATAAAAAGTAAAATACTAAATATCGTCGACACTTGTATCAATGCCATAAAGCTTGATGACATGCCGCTTGTGGCATCTTGCATCTCTAATGATATATTATTGATGGTCAATCAAGCGGAGCGGAAAGCGCTCTTATTTGTGGGCAAAGAGAAATTCTTTGCTTCCATTGAAATTATTAGAAAGGCCTATATGGAATTTGACACGGAACTACTTTGGATTGTTGAAGAAAATAGAGTCGTACAAGTCGTTACACCCAGGCATTGTGAGACCTTAATCCGTAGTCAAAACCTGATGATTATATAAAAGACGGATAATGGGAAAATCAAAAGTATCAAACTCTATAAAAATGAATCCATACCGGAAGTACATCGTATCATGGAATATCAGAAATAAATCAGCAAATAATTATTTAACCCTTTAAAATTGAAAAGTAACGGCAAGACATCCATCGCTCAAGCTATTGAAAGAAGAATTTCAAATTGGTTCTCTGCCGATTATTCACTTGGACTCTTATTGCTATTTATGGTTTCCATTGTAAAAGTTGGGGCTTTATCTCCCTTTTCAAGTTTTTGTCCGTTTGCCATAGATGTAGCGATTAATGCTATGAGTACTATACATTTTGAAAACAAGTCCATTACTTTTTGATTTGAGTTGCCATATCAGCAATCATCTGCCATTTATCCTCTTGATTTTTTATCAATAATATAGTCACTAGTTGTCCACCACCGTTCTCATCCTTAAAATGAGCACGTACCGTAGCCGAGTGTTCTGCTATGTCTATATCCTTAAATTTTACCTCAAGTTTAGTACCACCTATTACTTTTTTGGTAATAAGTGCGATGTATCCTGCTGCCGGGATTATGGATGTTTTATCTGGAGTTGGGTACTTGTTAGCAATAACCCTAAAATCTTCGTGAAAGAGATCGTCATAGGCAGCTACATTTCTTTCTTCTCCCGCTTTTGCGAAAGCGATCACTACCTCTTTAATTTCTTTTTCCATAGCAGGGTTTTTTATTGTGTTTTGTGATTTACAACTCATTGCGCTCAGGCATAGAATAATTATGAGCATTGACGTGTTTTTTTTCATCTCAAGATATTTTATATTACAAGCACAAAGCTATTTTTTGCTCAGGTGAGAAAGTGTGATTGAAATCACATAATGCTGGAAAGAAGAAAAAAGTTTATCCTTTGCCTCGGATTCGGCTCAAGGTTTCACGTGCCAGACCAAGATAGGATGCCAAATGTGATAAGGACACCGTTTGAAGCAGTTCCGGTCTGTTATTTTCAATGTAGTCGTATTGCTCTTTAGGTGAGAGCGATTTGATAACAGAGGTAAGTTTGTGTTGTTCTGTTATAATGTGTTCGAGCATTTTTCTACCCAGACGTTCGTAGGCTGGAGAAACGTCATATAGTTTTAATAATTCCTTACGAGGTAGAAAAAAGGTCCTGCAATCATCTAAGGCCACCAAGTTTTTTCTGGCTACCGTTTGGGAGGTAAGGCTCTCAAGGTCGGTAGCAAAATTAGTAGAAAGGAAGAAATCAAGATACACTTCCTTGCCATTGGTCAACTCAAAAAGCCCGACGACACCTTCAATGACAAAGTACAATCCGTTATGGTAGTTGCCTTCGCGAAGTAGGTGTTCTTTCTTTTTAAATTCCTGAAGTTGTGTTACGGCAAGAAACTGCTCAAATTCTTCGTCGGTCAGCGTATTAAACTGATTTAAGGTAGTATGAAGAATTTGATTTTCGTTGTTCAAACTAAAACATTTTTATGCAAAAGTAGTTTTTTGAACCCAGATAAAGCGTGATTCAAATCACATTAAATCTACCATTGAATGAAATATCGACCTAACCTCCTCATAAACCCGCACTAAATTAGCTTCTAAATCAGCCTGAGAAAACTGCTTCAATTCCAATCGAAGTTCACGTTTAATCTTCTGTAGTTTAAACTGTACCTTTTTATCCTTCCCATCAGCATAGTCTATAAATGCACCCTATTTTAATCTAAAGAAAACATCTGCCCAAATCTTAGGGATTTCTTTTTCCGCAATAGTAATCCGTATATCAAAATCCAGATTATATACACGACTAATACTCTTAGTTGAGTCCTTGATAATTCCAAAAAAGCGTTCGTAATACTATGCGGTGTCTGGGTCATTAATCTTACCAAAAAACTGGTAAGATAAATTAATTGTTTAAAAAGGCTTTACTGGCTTTATCGCCATACATTATACATTCTGGATTTTACCAGTAAATGATGTCTAATTTTTGAGATGTAATAGCGATATTTATAGTTGATTACTTGAATTTTGTTTTTCGAAAAAGAGTAATTATCTATTTTTCTTTGTAAATTTCTTTGTAAATCCAATTACAATAAATGAGTCTATATTTCACCGATTTGTCGCAAAATCTTCTCTAAAATGTCCGTTCTCAGGTCGTTTGTCGCGAATCGTTAATTATCAAGAATTAATTATGTTTAATTATTTGATAATCAGCTATTAAAAATACCCCTGAATTTTCAGGGGTGAAATATGATTGTGAGTGCCTAAACCCGATTATTCTAAGATGATTATTTACCAAATACCGGATTCATATCCATATATAATCTTACGGACATCACTTTTCCGTCTTTATCAAGGTCTGTAAATGCAACCGCTCGAACGGTAGCATCTTTACCATCGTGTCGTTTGTAGTGGTTCAATGCTTCCAAAACATAGTTTTCTTCCGTTCCGTAGATATTCAGCAAATCGTGTTCAATCGAAACGAAGCTTTGCCAGTACTTGGCCAATCCCTTTAGAATGGGTTCTTTTCCTTTTCCGAAGGAATCGTTGTTGAAGCTCATTTCCACATCCTCTGCCAAAAATGTTCCATAGGTTTCCACGTCTTTGTTGTCCATAGCTTGCAAATAAGCCGAATAGGTTTCGTAAGCCGTAGCTGAAAGCTGATTCGTTTTTAAATTGTTTGTCTTCATCGTATGTAGTTTTTAATGTTAAACTTTGATGAAACAAATATCTGGAATAGACCCACGTAAGGGTTAGGGACAACTTCGGGTATGCTGGCACTTTTTTCGGATTTAGCTCCTATTTCGATATTCCGAAGGGGATAATCCTGTATGTTTTCTGAAAATTCTTGAAAAGTGGCTCGGGTCATCATACCCCAGCCAATAGACGATTTCCTTGATGTCCATTTCGGTCTGTTTGAGCAGGCTTTTGGACTCGAAAATGACAAGTTGGTCTATCGCCTGTTTTGCGGAAGTTCCAGTAACGACCTTTACCACATCCGACAAATGTTTCGCAGTAATAGCCAAAGAATCGGCATAGAATTGTACGTTCTTCTCTTTTCGATAATGTTCGTAAAGCAATTGTGTAAATTTCTTGGCAAGCCGCCCGTACTTCCTCAATTTTTGATTTTCGCTATGCTCTGGATAAATATCATCAATATATTCCAATATACTAAACAAAATTCCCGCACCGACCGATGAGTTAACCTGTGACTTGGTGAGTAGTATAAGTAATTCGTTGAGATAGTTGTATTCCTTATCAGAAAGATGCAATACGTGTTGTGCACCAATCTTGAAAAAATCATAGTCCAACAAAAAATTATTGTAAAAGGGTTTCTTGAAATAATCTGGGGTAAAAAACACGGTTGTATTTGGAGTTTGCCAATCGTTCAAAATCCAGTTTCGCACAATATCGGGGCCCACAATGGTCAATGATTTTGCGTTTATCTCGTAGGTATTCACGCCTACCTCTAGTTCACATTTGTCGGCATGCATCAGTCCGAAAGCATAGAAACTACTGCGGTAGGGATAGGTAAGTGCTTCTTCTTTTGAAAAGTCTTTTTCGGTAGCGATAAAAAGCGAAGATTTGGGTTCGGTGTTTTTCAATATCTGTCGAAGATATTGGTGGTATTCAAAGTTATGCGGTGTTGCTTTTTTCACTAAAACTATGTACTTGGTTTTGTCCCTAAAGATAATAAACTGAAGGAAAGGCAAATTTTATGTGAAGGAACACAGGTTCCGCATCGCTTCCTCTGCAATCGTAATTTCAAAACATCCATAATTTTCGGTTACGTATTTGCGAATACTATCCCCAAATTTTTGTTTCATATCTACTTTGGACATTACCAAAAGTCGATTGCCGTTTTCAAGGAAAATAATTTTCAGATACGTGATTTATTCGATGTGTAAGGGTATCCGAGAAAGTCAAAAAACAGATACCTTACTTAAAAATTGAATGCTGAATTTTAACGAAATAAAGATACTTTCTTTATGGATTTGAAATCAATAGCACACGAACATCGTTCTGAATTATCATTCCACATATTCGAACGAAAACGTATTAAACAATAACAGTCCTTCCTAAAAAACTAATTAAGAAAAACTACCCCGAGCGGAGTCGAAGCAAAGCAGATGACAGAGGGAATTTTTACTCGATACCTTCAATAAATAACCGAATCCCTCAGTCTAAATATAGCTGAGAGATTGGATTGAATACCCGAAAATTGAATTAATTTTTTAGTTCGTTCTTATGAACTGAGTAATTAAACTGGCTATTGCTTGAGGCTCATCTTCTTGAAGAAAGTGTCCTGCATTAGGCAGTTCATACATTTCACTATCCGGAAAAGCTTCTTTAAATATAGCCATATAAATTTCTGGTGGTAATCCTTTGTCTCTAAGACCTTCAATCATTATCGTTGGCTTACTCCTTGCCACCTTAATTTCATCTTCATTAAAAGGCTGCCACAAATCATTACTTCCATCAATAATACTTTTTGGAAATGCCACAGCTGCCAATGTTTCTTCTTCTGTTTTAAAAGGTTCACTATAAGCTCTCATCCAGTCTTCTGTAATATTCGAGGTCTTTTTAAAGCCAAGATGAGTGGTGATAAGAGATAATGACGAATATTTAAATAGATTTATAACCACAGGGTCGTAGATGCCTTTGTTAAACAAACCTCCCATCATTTCAAACCAAGGTGAAGCCCCTATTCCTTCTGCAAGAATTTCATTTTCGCGCTCTGTTCCAAAAGGTAGCAATGAGTTCATAACAACTATTCGTCTCACTAAATCTGGTCTATGTTTTAAAAGTCCAGCACCAATTGGGCCGCCCCAATCGTGGACTACTAGAGTTATGTTTTTTAAATCTAATCGCTCTACAAATTCAATAAGGTTATCGATATGTTCCTGTAATCGATACTTTTTATTTTGTGGTGTCTCACTTTTACCAAATCCCATATTATCTGGGGCAATAACCCGATAATTATTGGAAAGCAAAGGAATTATCAATCTATAGAGGTAACCCCAAGTAGGTTGACCGTGTAGACACAATACTGTCTCTCCACTTCCCTCATCAACATAGTGCATTTTAAATCCTAAGATTTGTTCATAGTTTGCTTTGAATGGGAAAGTGCCATTAAACGTTTCATCAGCTTTAATCATCTTTTGTTTTTTTTAATTATGAATAATAGGCTCAGTAATATTTTTTATACTAACCATTTTGCTTTCACAAAAATATTTCAGACATTACCAAGAAGACTGATATTTTACGACAAAATGAAACTACTCGCTATACATTTAACACCATTCACATCTTATGCTTCAGCACAAGGCGTTAATGTCAATCAAGTTTTAGAAAAAAGAGGTTTATCAAGAGTATTTGATAAACCTGATAACTTTATTACGATTGAAGATTTCCACCATATTCTAAACACTATAAAATCAAGCTTGAAAAATAAAAAATTAGGCATACGAGCTGGTACATTTTGTAAACTCAGTTCCTTGGGTGTAGTCCATCATATATCCTTAGTATGTATTACAATGAGAGAGGCACTTTATTATTTGAAAGATTTCATTGACAAAACTTTGCCCATAATGACCTTGGATATCAAACAAGCGAATGATAGCACTCAAATTGAATTAAACTTAGAGAATAGAAACGCTTCTGTAAAAGAAATGCTATTAGAATGTTATCTAACTATTATTGCTAGAGAAATACAATTAATGAGTATACAGCCATTTACAATTGAAATATACCTACCAAGTGATAATCTAACCCCATATTCCAATAGATATATACTAGAATTCCCTATTATAGAATTAAAGAGCACTCTAAAGAATTATCAAGAGTTTCATTTTGATTATCTCATACCACATTACCTCAACCTAATAAATAGCATAAAAGATGAAAAAAAATTAGAGAGCAGAGTTAAATCAACATTATTACAAATGGCTACACCAGAATTACCTAGTCTAAAAGAAGTAGCTGATATATTTTGTACGACTCCAAGAACATTACAGAGAGCTTTATCCGATGAAGGAGTTACTTTTAGAGAGATTCTTAATGAAGTTAAAAAACAGATTTCTTCATTATTACTTAAGCACGAACCCTATTTAATTAAAGACATAAGCCATATATTAGGTTATTCAGAAACTGCGGCTTTTGTCAGAGCTTTTTATAGCTGGTATGGTCTAACTCCAAGTAAATATATACAAACTGAAATCTCTTAAATTCAGATATTCTGTAGCATCGGTTTTTAATATTCGGTTGGTAACATTAGCGTATCGTTTACAAGAAACAATCGTAGTTCATCGAGTGGAAAATCTGTCGCTCTATAACCATGTTTTTCTAAAATAGTATCGTTGCCATCAGTCTAAATTATTTCTGCTTCATAACTCGTAAAATCTTGTTTTTCTTCTGATAATCTCTTGAAATCTATGGTAATAAATTCGCTTCGGTTCATCAGACTTTTGGCAATTACGGGAGTGTCAGTGATTAGCCAAAACCATTCGGTAACTTCGTATAAATATTTCAGTCCGTCTGTAAAGCGGGTTTTAATAATGGTATTTTGACGTTATAAAAGGAAATAACAGTGATGAGGATAATGTAGGTCTAAAGAATTTTGAGAAGCATAAAAACATAGTAAGCGGCGACAAATGCAACATTGTTTTCAGGATTATTCTCCGAATTCCCTATATTTAGTGTAAATGACAGAAAGGTGACACTTAAATGTCGTTATAAAAACATCGAGTTACCTGTAGCTTTGTACCAACAAAAAACATAAATCGATGGAAAATCAATCAATAGGTAAAAACCTTATTTATCAAAGAAAACTGAAAGGCTATTCCCAAGAAGAACTATCAGAAAAAACAGAAGTAACGATACGTACCATTCAGCGTATTGAAAAGGGTGATGTCAATCCGCATCTTCAAACTATTAAACTACTTGCAGCTGCTTTAGGAATAAATGTAGACGACCTGCTTATACTGGAAAACCCGAAAGAGGAAAGCCTACAGAAAAAATGGTTGCTTTTAATGCACGGCACACCTTTATTAGGGTTTATAATTCCTTTTTGCAATGTATTATTTCCATTATTTCTTTGGATTCATAAGAGAGAGGACAATACAATTTATGACAAACACGGTGTTCGTATTATAAATTTTCATATTACAGTTTTAATACTCTACATCTTTTCGCTTGTAGCTTTAATTACCATCGAAGGGTGGGGTTTTATACTTTTTATATCTGTTATTCCGGTGTTTGTTTTAATTGTTATCGCTAATATTATTCACGCTGTCAAGTCTCACAAATGCTACTACCCCCTGGCGATACCTTTTTTAAGGTATAAAAAACAAAGTAGAGTCAAAGCTACAGTACTGCTTCCAATTCTTTTTGCGCTTTTGAGTTGTCAAACTTCAACAACAGAGATTATAGAACGCTTGGATGGTACCACGATTTCTAAGGACTCCCTAACCGATAAAATAGACCAATTGATGATATATGCAAATGTTCACGGAATAGCAGTAACAGTATTTAATAAAAATGAACCTATATACAAAAAAACCTTTGGTTATAAAGACTTCCCCAATAAACTTCCGCTTACCGATTCTACTAATATCTACGGTGCATCTTACAGCAAAGCAGTATTTAGTGTTCTTGTAATGGACTTGGTCGAGGATGGTGTTATTGATTTGGATACACCACTTGAATCCTATTTGCCTAAAAAAATCTATGAATATGAACCTCAAACACGATGGCACGATGATTTTTCTGACCTAAGAATAGACAGTCTCTACCATAAGATTACGGCACGATTGTGTTTAGCTCATACCACAGGTTTTGCCAATTCTAGAGGAATGGAAAAAGACCATAAACTTAGAACCCATGGTGAGCCAGGCAAAAAATACAAGTATAGCGGTGAAGGCTTTATCTACTTACAAGTCGTATTGGAAAAATTGACAGGCAAAGGATTAGAACAACTGGCACAAGAGCGGGTTTTTGAACCTTTAGGGATGACAAACTCTTCGTATGAGTGGAAACCTCGTTTTGCAAATGACTTCGCTTATGGTCATAGAACTAATGGCGAGAAGCACGAAAAAGATAAAGACAATGAACCCCGAAGTGGAAGCACCTTGGAAACCACAGCTTCAGATTATACTCTATTTTTAACTGCTGTCCTTCATGGAAAGCTTATTAGTGAAACGTCTTATAATGAACTTTTTAGTCCTCAAATTCGAATACAGTCTCTGACCCAATTCAATCCTGGAGGATCTATTGAAACAGATAAATATGATAATATCAATCTAAGTTATGGATTGGGTTGGGGATACTTTGAGACACCCTATGGTAAAGGGGTTTTCAAGGAAGGACACGGAAATGGATTTCAGCACTATTCCATTCTGTTCCCTGGAACAGGAAAAGGAATTATGCTAATGGTCAATAGCGATAACGGGGAAAGTATTTTCAAAGAATTACTTGAAGTCGCTCTAAAGGATATCTATACTCCTTGGGAATGGGAAAATTATATTCCGTATCAACAGAAGATAAATCAGTAATTTTTATTCAACAGAAGAACGGTCAGGCGGGCTTGATTCAAAATTTTAGCTCAGGACAAATTAGCCTTATCCGTGTATCGGCAAGGGTTAACGGATTGGAAAGCTGAAATTGGGGATTGCGTCCGAAACTTTGATAGCGAAGCTCTTTTCCTGAAATGCAAGGAATGGAATGTCCGGGAATGCTGAGCGAGATCGCGAAGACAGAACTTTTTTATTACAGAAAAGGTATTGATACCAATCAGTTTATTTTATTCAGTATTAAATGCAGTTAATTAAAAAGAATTACTATTTTTGCCACAGACGAATCAAAAGAAACTATTACCTACGGGAATTAGTTCACAAATCGTCAACATTAATGAAGATATTTGGCAGAAGTGCCGTAGCGACTGGGCTCGTTGAGCAAGGTTCGAGTCCCGTCCAGACCGCAAAATTGCAAAAGCTTCAACTAACATTGAGGCTTTTTTTTGCAATGAACAATGTTGTGTTGTCCCACGCCAGTTGTGTGGGTGGTTTAGTAGTAAACCAATGAGAAGCTTTTCCTTAAAACGGAGAGGCTTTTTTTAGTTTTATAAAGAGGGCGAATTCTAAATTCCTTCTATTTCCTGGGATCAAGATCATTTCCTGATTTATGGTATATGAAATGTCTTAGATTTTTGATATTTTATGTCGCATATTTGTGACATTTCAAAAAAACATTAACTTAGCCTTCTATGCTTTCAGAGACCAAAAACCGCATTATCCAATCTGCCATTGAAGTTTTTAATAAGGACTTTTCTGCACCGTTGCAAAAAGTAGCAGACAATGCAAATATCACAAGACGAACCTTGCATCGCTATTTTACGATAGAGAAGAACTGGTTGCAACTTGCGAGCGAGAAATGGAAGTAAGTTGCAAGAAAGCAATGATAACTGCCATTGAAAGTTCTAACGAGCCATTGATTCAACTGGAAAATATGCTGTACGCTGGCATCGATTGTGGCGCAAAGTATTCATTTTTTCACAAGCTTCATCAACAAGATGGTCATAATCACAATAAAAAAAATAAGGATTGTGCTGACTATGATTTCATATATAACAGTTTTACAAACATCGTCAAAGAGTTGCAGAAATGCGATATAATTAATAAACAAATGACAGTTCAGTGGATTCAAAATTTACACGCTGGAATCATTAATAGTACAGTAAATACTGGCAGTACTAACGAATCATCAAAATCGAGTATCAAAAATTTTGCGTGGAATTCATTCATAAAAGGAATCGCGCCTTAAAAAAATTTAAACCTAGATGTCTCAATTTTGAGACATATTTTTGAAAATCATGATTGAAACGATTGAAAACTTGGAAGAAAACATAAAAAGCTGTTCCATAAATCCAATGGATCTAAAACACTTAAAAATAGAAGCCCTAAATTCTAAATATACTGTGGCTCTTACTGATTTTAATGGCCGTGGTATTCTAAAAAGGCTACGGTGATTCTATTAAAGAAGCTATTAATGATTTACACCATAGCTTGATCTAAGAACGCTAAGGGAAACCGAAGAAAATTTATAAAACAAAGTTTATTGGCGTCAGTGGTAGTTATGCTACCCTTGCCGTTATCTGCTTTTAAAAAATTAGATATTATGGCAAAAGAAACAAAATTCGATGTGCTGATTATAGGTGGTAGTTATGCAAGTCTTTCTGCAGCAATGGCTTTAGGAAGGTCACTTAGAAACGTCCTTATCATCGATGCGGGAAGTCCTTGCAATGAGCAAACCCCAACTTCATTACACAAGATGGTGCGACCCCAGTATCTATTTCAGCAAAAGCAAAAGAACAGGTTTTGAAATATCCAACAGTACAATTTTTAAAGGATTTTGCCGTACAAGGAAAGAAAACGAAAGATGGTTTTGAAATTACAACGCAATCTGGTCAATCCTTTCAGGGTCGAAAACTTGTTTTCGCGACTGGTATAAAAGATATTCTACCCAAAATAGATGGCTTTGCAGAATGCTGGGGAATCACAGTTGTGCATTGCCCCTATTGTCATGGCTATGAAGTAAGAAAGATAACAACTGGCATTCTAGCAAATGGGGACGGTGCTTTTGAAACAGCAAAACTAATTTCAAACTGGACGGACGAGCTATCCATTTACACCAATGGAAAATCCGAACTGAATAAAGACCAGGTGAATGAACTCAGCAAAAACAATATTGTCGTGATTGAAAAGCCTATCGCTTCTATTGGGCAAGAAAGAGGCCATATTGAAAAACTAAAGTTCAGTGATGGTACTGCGGAAACCCTAAAGGTACTTTATGCACGTGTCCCTTTTGAGCAGCATTCGGTTATACCTTCGACATTAGGGTGTCAACTCAATGAACAAGGGTATATCGAAGTCGATATGTTTCAAAAAACATCGGTTCCAGGTGTGTTTGCCTGTGGTGACAATACCACATTTATGAGGTCTGTTGCACAAGCCGTGTATGCTGGTGGTGTATCAGGTAGTGGTGCCAATATGGAAATGATACAGGAAGATTGGGTAGGCGAATACTATTAGAATGAATAGTTTTAAGTACCGGTGACCGATTTTAAATCTGTTTTATCAATGCTTTTTAAATCTGTTTGAAATATAAAAGTGACAATCCCTAATTTTGTAAAAAATAGTTGTGGAAAATCTGACCGAATTTTATAAATACAAAGGATTGGCAACGGACAGGTTTCAGCCTTCCGGAATCGGGCATTTTAATGTTTTTGATATCGCACAAAGTTTGAGCCCAAGTGCCAGACCCATTAGTTACATAAGAAGAGACTTCTATAAAATTACGTTGATACGTGGCAAGCACACCTTTCATTATGCCGATAGAAGTATTGAAACTAATGGAAGTACATTGATGTTCTTTAACCCACAAGTTCCTTATTCCTTTGTGCAAGGTATCGGGAAATGCACAGGAAATTTTTTGATTTTTAAGGAGCAATTTCTTTTGAATTCCATCCACGAAAGTCCTTCAAACCTACCTGTTTTCAGCATTGACGGGTATCCCAATTTTGAATTGACAAGAGAACAGGATAACTACATCAGTCAGATTTTTGAGCAAATTACATCAGAAATAGACTCTACATACCACTATAAGTATGAAGTTATAAAAAGTAAAGTTTCTGATATCATCCACTACGCACTCAAATTACAACCTACCAGAATAAGAGCCTCTAAATTGGACGCGAACACACGAATAACAATTATCTTTAAAGAAACCTTAGAGCGTCAGTTTCCAGTGGAATCGACAAATTATTGCATCAATGAAAAAACACCAAGGGACTTTGCAGATAAGCTTTCAATTCATGTGAATTCTTTAAATCGGGCAGTTAAAAAAACAACAGGTAAAACTACGTCACAACTCATTGCCGAACGCATTGTTTCTGAAGCTCATATTTTGCTTCGTCTTACCGATTGGTCAATTTCCGAGATTGCCTATTCATTAGGCTTTGATGAACCTGCCCATTTTACTACATTTTTTAAGAAGCAAACAGCAACAACGCCTACATCTATTCGTCAAGCGGTTTAAGTCATAGGGTATTAATTAAACTTTACCTCAATGCTCTCCCGCTAGCTCTGAAACTCTCCAAGTTCGCTTTCGGGAAAGCCTAAAATTCTCAACACTGTTTGAATTGTATAAATGTTGGTTTGATTAGCATACGAGAAAGGTCGCTTGGCAACTGTAATTTTGTTAAGACAAAAAATATTAACCTGCTTGTCGGAAGACAGGTCTTAAACAAATTAGTATGAGTAAAGTATGGTTCATTACAGGTGCATCAAAAGGATTAGGCTTAAACTTGGTAGATAAATTACTGAAATCTGGACATAAAGTTGCGGCAACTTCAAGAAATAAAAAGCAGCTAATCAAAAAAGTTTCTGAAAAGAGCGATGATTTTTTACCGTTGGCAATGGACTTAACCAATGAAAAAGATGTAAAAAACACCATTGAAAAAGTATTAAGTTATTTCGGGAAAATAGACGTCGTAGTCAATAATGCCGGCTATGGATTGGGCGGTGCCATTGAAGAGCTGCAACAGGAAGAAATACATCAGAATTTCGATGTAAATGTTTACGGTTCCCTACACGTAATCAGGAATATACTGCCTAGTATGCGAGAAAGGAGTTCTGGACATATAATGAACATCGCATCCATAGGTGGGTTCGTTGCGAACTTCCCCGGATATGGTATTTATTGCGCAACAAAATTTGCGGTACAGGGCTTCAGCGAAGCTTTAGAGACCGAAGTGAAGCCACTAGGTATTAATGTGACCTGTGTTTCCCCAGGATATTTTAGAACGGAATTCCTCAGTAGCGATTCTATGCAAACGAGCAAGCGTACAATAGACGTCTATGAATCTGCAAGAGAAACTGTTAGAATGCACGCCCAAGATATTCACGGTAATCAAGCTGGCGACCCAGCAAAGGCAGCCGATGTATTTATAAAACTTTCAAAAATGGATAATCCACCGACGCATCTCTATCTAGGTAGTGACGCTTATGAGTTTGTAAATCAAAAAATAACTAATCTTCAGGAAATGATGGAAGCCCATAAATCGCTTGGTGTTTCTACGGATTTTGAAAGTGTAAATGCTTCATAATCATATTCTGATTTGAAGAAAATCCAAAATGAATTAAAATGAACTTAAACATTATTATGATTCTGGGTCTTTTAATAATAATGGCTTCTTATACTGGATGTAAAAGCCAAGGTGAAAAAGCAGTAAATAATGTAACAATGGAAACCAAGAAAACTATAGAAGAAACAAAGGAATACATAGGAATGTGGGTAACGGAAGATAATCACGTACGCCATAACTTATTACCAAATGGACGCTATGATGAAGCTCGTGGGAATACAGAAAGTGCCTACCAAGGTAAATACTGGATTAAGGGAAATCATATCGAATATAAAGACGATACCGGCTTCACTGCAGATGGCGATTTAAGGACGGTATACTATACCACGGTGGAATAATTTTATATAAAAAAGAAGATTGATGAAAACAAAAGGAATCATACTAATAATGGTATTGGCTTTCTTTTCTTGCAAGCAAAGAAGTGAAAATAACATTGATAAAACGAACGAAAGTACAGTAGCAGCAAAACAAACATCAAGAAATTACAACATTGTTCAAAAGGTGGTCGAGGATTGGATTTCGGGTGAAGGCAGCTTCTTTGACTTACTGGATGAAGATATGGTTTGGCGAGTTACGGGCAATACACCCTATTCTGGCGTTTATAGAGGCAAAAAGGAATTTATGGATAAAGCCGTTGTGCCCATTAATGATTTCCTTTCCACGAGCCTAGAGCCTGAACTTATAGATATCAATGCGTCCGAGGACATTTTGTGGTTCCAATGGAAAGGTAAAGCGAAGGCTGTTGATGGTGATGAGTATATCAATGAATATGCTTGGAAATTGAAGTTTGACAATAGCGGTAAAATCGTTCAGGTCGATGCCTTTCTCGACACTTATACTTTAGCAAAATTGGTGGAATAAGAATAACCTATCAAATATTACAATATTGACTTTCAGTATATTGAAAACAATACTTTTACTTTGCTATTTCTGTAAAAAGCTTTTCTAGTAAAGTATTTAGTTTCTTGGGGTTTTCCAACATTGGATAGTGACAAGTTCCTCCCATAGTATGCAATTCATAATTATCGCCAAGATATTTTTTAAGACTCTCTTCATTAGTGGGCAAATAATGCACATGAATGGAATATAATTTGAGTTCTAATTCTTTTAAAAGTTCCGCTTCTCGTTTTGCGTAGCTAAAACCGTATTGTAATAAAGGAATACCAACTTTAGCATCCATTTTTTTGTAATCCGTCAGTAATCTGAAAACAATATTGGGATCGGTTGCTTCTGTCAACAATGCTTGTTTTGCAAATTGCTGACAAGTTTGCTCAAAGTCAGCATTCAATTCTTGCCCCAATTGGTTAACAACCTCTTTCGGTAATTCCATTCCTACATTCTTCATATGATCCACTTCAACCAAACCAATAATACGAGTATCACCCACTGTAACCGTCTCTAACATCACGTCAGAACCAAAAGAGTGTCCTATTATGATCACATTTTTTAATTCCAATTTCTGAATGAATTTGCTAATGTCCTTACCTAATCTAGGACCCGTCCAATCCATTTTATTATGAGTAGATTTTCCGTGCCCTGGCAAATCAACTGCTATAACCCGATACTTTTTCGAGAAATGGGACAATTGGCTGGTCCAATACTCTTTATTAATAAGAGCTCCGTGAATAAAAAGAAGTGTACTATTTCCTTTTTCATTGTCGAGATAAGCTAAGTTCTCACTGTTGATATTAATTTCTTTATTTTTCATAGTTTGTGCATTTGATATTAAAGGACTTGTTGATAGTAAGAGTAATGGTAATAGTATAAAAACTATATATCCTCTCTTATAAACATTAATGAATATTTATTCATTGATCAATAAATTTTTTTAATTTTTTATTGCATTCCAGCATAGAGAAAAAGATTCATCAATGGATTTTTCGCTTAAATATCCATTACGATCGTTCACGATATGCACAGAAAAGTTTCTCACAAAACCTATGATAAGTGAAATTAACACATCATTATTGACATCTTTAATCAAATTCTCCGATTTCCCCTGCTCAAGAATTTGTTTTAAATAGTTCTTAAATCCGATATCTATTTTTTTATTAGAATTTGAGATATAAGGTGATATTATGAATTGTTCCATAAAAACAATTCTCAAATTATTATCAACCAGCTGTTCTAAGGCAATTTTCCACATTTTATACAGCTGAATGTTGATCGCCAGATGACTTATTTCATTGATGATAGCTGGGGCACTTTCTTTTTGCAACTTAAAATAGAGTGCATTCAATAACTCTTCCTTATTTTTGAAATAAATATAAAGTGTACCCGTGGCTATGGATGCTTCTTTAGCGATAGCAGACATTTTTAAACCCGAAATACCTACTTTTCCTGTAAGCCGAAGGGTAGCATCAAAAATTTGATTTAGACGTTCTTTTTTAGAATCAGACATATAACAAAATTATGAATAAATATTCATAATTCTAAATTCTATGTTTTTTTTATCTGAAGTGCAATGCAGAGAATTATCTTTTCAAAGCTCGCCAAGTAAGGTTCAAATCCCGTTCAGACCACAATCCCAAATCATCTGGTACCAAAAAAGTTATGTTGTCCTACGCCAGTTTGTGGGTGGTTTAGAGTAAACCAATGAAATGCTTTTCCTTAGACGGAGAGACTTTTTTTAGTTTTATGAGTATCCAGATCAAAAATTAAGTATATATAGAGGAACAATGGATCAGAACCATTGACACCCTAAATTATATAACATTACTTAAAAAACTCAAGAACCAATGATATTACGATTCAATTTTGTAGTATTTTTCCTTCTAAAAAGATTAAAAAAACTAATTAATATGTTAAAGTGAAGTTTATTTAAGATAAAATACACAAAAAGTTTGGCGGTTATGAATTTTGTAGTATCTTTACAAAGTGAAAATGAGTTAGTGCTTTCATTATCCCCAAGATGAAAGTTTTTAAAAAAAAGTGAGTTTTAATTTTAGAATAAGCCCCTAAATTAAGATGATTTGTGTGAAGAAAAAGAGCGTGGAGACGCTCTTTTTTATTTTATAGAATTTAATACTGATTATTCTACAATTTTCTTCGATTAAAATAGCTCTCCCCAATATTCCCAAACTTTATTGATATATAAAATAATGAAGGCGATAGAAACCACAAATTTCACAAAAGTCCCTGCGAGAAATCCCAAAAAAGATCCAAAAGCAGCTTTAAGAGCTTTAGAAGAATTATTACTATCTTTAATTAATTCCCCAACAAATGCACCCGCAAAGGGACCAATGATAATACCAAAAGGCCCTAAAAATAATAAACCGATAATAAGTCCAATAGAACTTCCGATCATACCGTATTTTGTTCCTCCAAAGCGTTTTGTGCCCCAAGCGGGTACAATGTAATCCAGTACCCAAACTAATATTGCAATACCTAAAGTGATTCCAAGAAATATCCAATTTTGGGGTATCATGTTGGTAAAATGAAGTACCAACAAACCAATCCAAGATGTAAACGGACCCGGTAGCACAGGAAGAAAACTACCAACTATCCCCACTAAACATAAAATAAACCCAATTATTACTAATGCTGTATCCATAATTACCTATTAGACTATGATTATAATTTTTTGTTACTACTATATCAAATTTTGTATTTAATACTTAAACTTCACATAACATAAAATGGATTAAGACAAATTATTTTTGTTATGTAAGTACAAACCTTATAATTAACCAATATATTACAAAACCTACCCCAAATGAGACATTTATTAGTGATTGCCTCGGTTTTATTTATAGGATTTTTTTCCTATTCTCAAAATAAACCAACTACTACTAAATGTAAAAATAAAACCATAGAACGTATACGAAAACACTGTGTTTGTAGAGATATCGAGCAGTATACTAAAAAAAATTACGATGTTTTATCAGTTTCTTCATATGCCCAATCAGGTTCGAATCGTATTTACTTAAAGTTCAATATCTCAACGGACGGAAAGATTGAAAATATACAAGTTAAAGGATTCTCACCTGAGTTGGAAAAAGAAGCTGTTAGAACATTGATGTCATTCCCAGATATTATTCCCACTACTAACATATCAGAGAATACAAGCCATCCAGAAGATTTTTATAACATATTAATTCAATTTGAAATTAAAAATACTATCACTAACCTCTAAAGTTATAATCTCAGGTAATAAAAACTTAGACAATCTACTTCTATAAACTTCTGAATTGTTTACGGATCTATTCAGAATGACATATTCACACTATTTAGTTCTTAATCATAAATATTTTTTTAACTAAAAACTTAGTTAAATCAAAAAAATGTATATATTTGTCATTCAACTAAATATTTAGTTACAAATGTTTTACTGCCCTGGTGCATTCAGAAACCCTATAAAAATTTTAAAGATATGCTTCAATACATTATTCAAACCGTATTATTTCAGCTAATATTTTTACTAGCGTATGACCTGTTTCATAAAAAGGACACTTTTTTTATTGTGAATAGAGTATATCTTTTAGTAAGTTCAGCTTTGTCACTAACCTTACCTTTTATAAAAATCAAAAGTATTCAGGAGACCATTCCCGACGATTACTTAATTGATTTACCAACGGTTTTTATCGGTAATCCTGTTGTAAATAACAATACTATTGATGTCGTAAATTCTGCTTCTGCAACTATCATCGATGTTAATTGGTGGTTAGTGATCTATATGATAGGTGTTTCCATAACTATATTATTATTTATTAGAAAACTCCTAATTATAAGCTCTTTAAAGAAAAACTCAAGTAAGGGAAGTATAAACAATTATCGGGTAAGAGTTTTAATGGATAGTAAGGATGCATTTACTTTTTGGAACACCATATATGTAGGCAATCAACTATCAGATACAGAAAAAGAACAAATTCTGGCTCACGAGATAGTACACTTAAAACAGAAACACACTATAGATCTCATCTGGTTTGAGGTCATTAAAATTGTCTTTTGGTTTAACCCCCTTATTTATATATATCACTCCAGAATCATCGCATTACACGAGTATATTTCTGATGCTTTTGCAATCAAATTATTAGGAAAACGTGAGTACTATGAACAATTATTAAATGCCAATTTTCAGACTACAAACGTAAAATTTGCTAATAATTTTTTCAATCATAAATTACTTAAAAAAAGAATCATCATGCTTCAAAAAACAAAATCAAGAGCAAAGGCAAAACTAAAATATTTGTCCATTCTGCCCTTACTTGCTGTTATGATTACATTTACCGCTTTTTCGCAGAAGGCACTATCGCTAGCTGCTATTTCCAGTGATAATATTACAAATGAAATTGAGGAATTGAGAAATTCTTTCTCTAACGATGACGTGGATATTACGATTGCTGAAGAAAAAAAATCACTCATTGAAATCCCTACAGCAGCAGGAAACAATGAAGGAAAGACCTCTTCAAGTACTGGTCTGAAACCATTAACCAGAGCAGTAGAAAAATCTCACCAGACCGTTAATAGGGATTCTCTTTCGAAAGTAGATCAAAAAATCGTAAATCAACTCCTGGAAATCAAAAATGACATTGTTAAAAACGGAAAAAGTTTTGCAAGCCGAGCTGTATTGTATTCAGAAGATCCCGGATCAAAAGGAAATGGAGGATTTTATTCTATAAAACCAGACGATCCTTTTCATCAAAAATTTAAGGACGTTGCTTTCAGCTTAAAAGAAGGTGAAATTTCAGAACCCTTTAGAACACCATTTGGATGGCACATTCTCACCGTGGAAAAGATTAAAACAGATGGAGTCGATGTACGACATATTCTAATTATCAGAGAGCAAAACATTCCTTTTGCAGCAGTGGAAAAGGTTCCTAAAACCCATAACTGTAAAGATCTTACAGATCAGGATTTAATCAAAAAATGTGTTTCTGATGAAATCAGCAAATTTGTAAATAGAAATTTTAATATAAAAATTGCCGAATCAATTGGTTTAACAGGGGTAAATCGAATCTATGTTAGATTTAAAATTGATACATCCGGAAACATTGTAGATATTCAATCACGTGGACCTGCCCTGGAAATAGAGGAAGAAGCAAACAGAGTAATAAGCGCTTTACCGAAAATGATCCCGGGAGAATCTAAAGGCGAAAAAGTTAATGTTTTGTATTCGTTACCTATCATTTTTAGTGTAGGAGCTTTTTCTGATACAGTATCAGAAAAAAGAGGTAAATCTCAAGATAGCACCAAAAAAGAAGATGTACTTACAGAAACACTCTCTTCAATTGAGGGTCACGATATAAAAAATGGATATTATTTGGTGAGTAATATTTTTAAACGTAAAAATTACTTTGAAAAAGGTTTCGCAAAATTGAAAAAAGAGGGACTAAACCCTAAGTACTTCAGAAATCCTAATGATAAATATATATACGTATACCTGGAAAGGTATGATACCCTAGAAGAAGCTAAAAAAATGCTGATTTCTGATATGGACGGTCAATACAAAGGAGATTTATATATACTAAAAATCCAGTAATTAAGTAAAAAACAACACAGCAAAACAAATGAAGCAACTTACCAAAGCAGAAGAAGAAGTAATGCAACTTTTATGGGAACTAGGCGAAGGAAACGTAGCTGCTATTATAGAAAAAATGCCGGAGCCTAAACCTGCATATAATACAATCTCTACAATTATTCGGATTCTGGAAAACAAAGAATTTGTCTTTCATCGTAAACAGGGTAAAGGATATGTATATTTCCCATTGGTTAAAAAAGAAGAATATAGTAATCAATCTTTAAACAAACTGATGAATAATTACTTCAATGGATCTTTTAGGAATATGGTATCTTTTTTTGTGAAGAAAAATGATATGAATATCGAAGATCTGGAAACTATACTCAAAGAAATTAATAAAGATGATCATCAGAAAGAATAATCTACTTACGATAACCTTCTTAATAATTAACTCTCTCGGGCTTATTCGAGGAGAGGCGCAAACTTCTGATCTTAATATCGCAGATAGTCTTTTCGTACTGGAAAACTATTCTGAAGCTATAAAGATGTACGAAAAAATAACTCCAGAAAGCCAGTATATCCTTCTACAAATCGCAAAAGCCCATAAAGCAAAAGGTACGTATCTGGATGCATTACGATTTTATGATATAGTAATTCGTAATGACTCCTCTTTAACCTCTGTAAAACTAGAGTATGCAAAGCTATTAGTAACTACCAACAAATTAAAAAAAGCGGATAGTGTATATAACGATTTGGTATCTAAATACGAAAATAATCCTAATTTTCAGTACCGACTAGGGTCGGTAAAGAAAAAACTGAAAGATTCGACAGCCATAACATATTTTGAAAAAGCTTTTGCTATTGACAGCACCCATCAAAAGAGCTGTTTTGAAGTTGCTATGTATTATCTTAAGAAAAGAAGATATAACAAGGTATTCGAAATAGCTAATAAAGGGTTGTTATCCTATCCTGAAAATCCTGAATTGATTAATATACTTGCTCAAAACTATCTTCTCAAAGAATATTATGAAAAAGCAATTCCGTATTTCGAAAAATTAATTTCATTGAATTTCAGTAATGAATTTATCCATGCTTCTCTTGCATTATGTTACCATAAAAATTATGACTACGAAAAAGCGATTATTCAGTATCAGGAATCTTTGAAATACAATCAAAAAATCCCGCTGCGCTATACACGATTAGCAGATGCGTATACATCCATCAAAAAATACGAGGAAGCATTAGAAAATTACAAAATAGCCTTAGAACTGAAAGATCTTCCTATAGAAGAAGATATTCTGAATATCGCATTGCTCTACAGACATCAGGAAGAATGGGAAAAGGCTATGAAACAGGCAAGACTTGCACTAAAAGAAAATCCTAATTATGCCAGAGCACAATATCAATTAGCTACATTCGCTGATGCATATTATAAGGATCCACAAACAAAATTAGACTATTACAACTTATTTATGAAAAAGTTTGGTGACAAAGCGGGCAAAGCAAAATATTTTCACTTTATTGTGGAAAGAAGAATTTCTCAGCTGGAAAAAGAAATTGAAGCTACTAAGAAAACCGTAGAAAAAAAATAACCTGTCGATTTCTTTACTATTTACTTTAGAAGCGCTATTCCAAGAACGTTCTAAATAAAAACTTTAGTTTTGTATGCCAGAAAAGATATCTTGTATTTTTACAGTGTATAAAATTATCCATGATTAGAAGAATTTCATATATATTTATTTTAGTTTTCATACTTCTCTCTTGTGATAATTTAATAGTTAAAAAAGAGAATCAAGAAGATGTTCTAGAAGAAAAATGGGGTGAAATTGATAAAAATCAGGTAGATGAACCTCCCCTATTTGATAAATGTAAATATACATCTGGAGAAGAATTAGAACGTTGTTTTCATAAAACCATAAATGAACATATAAGTAATTATCTTTCGGATCATACAATTACGGTTAAAGAAACTATAAATGATACCGTTTGGGTTCCTTTACTAATTACTAAAGATGGAGATATTATACTCGAAGATTTTTCGATTCCGGACATTATTATCTCTCAAATTCCTGATTTTAAAGATATTTTAGAAGAAAGTATCGATCATCTTCCTAATGTAGAACCGGCACATACCAGAAGTACCCCGGTAAATACTAGATATCAACTACCACTTGTAATTCGAATTAATTAAAAACTACTTCTAATTCTTAATTCCTTAGTTTTGTAAAAATTCAAGATTTGTTAGAAAAGGAAAAAATAATATTGGGTATTGATCCGGGAACTACTATTATGGGTTTTGGATTGATTAAGGTGGTTAAGAAAAAGATGTGTTTTTTACAACTTAATGAGTTACAGCTCAGTAAATATGATGACCATTACCTGAAATTAAAACTAATTTTTGAACGAACTATTGAACTTATAGATACCTATCATCCTGATGAAATAGCCATTGAAGCACCTTTTTTTGGGAAAAATGTTCAATCAATGCTAAAACTCGGTCGTGCACAAGGAGTTGCCATGGCTGCAGGATTAAGCAGAGAAGTACCAATTACCGAATACTCTCCGAAAAAAATAAAAATGGCTATTACCGGTAACGGTAACGCAAGCAAAGAGCAGGTAGCGAAGATGCTACAGAGTCTTCTACAGCTCAAAACACTACCTAAAAACCTGGATTCTACAGATGGATTAGCTGCAGCCGTATGTCATTTTTATAATATGGGTAGAGCTGATCTAGTAGGTAAAAGTTATACGGGTTGGGCTGCTTTTGTAAAACAGAATGAAAAAAGAGTGAAAAAGTAATTCCTATTTACGACATTTGATCTCATAATTACCAACGTATAACAAAACTCTAAAATCTAATAGTATTAGCGGTATCTATATACATATTCCGTTTTGCAAACAAGCCTGTCACTATTGTGACTTCCACTTCTCTACTTCAACCAAGAAGAAAGATCAGATGGTTTTTTCATTATGTAATGAAATTAAACTGCGCAGACCCGAAATTGATGACTACGAAATAATTGAAACCATATATTTTGGTGGAGGAACACCGAGTATTTTATCGGTTCCTGCCTTAAAATTTATTATCGACACGATTTATGAAAACTACCTTGTTTCTGATAAGGTAGAAATCACTATAGAAGCTAACCCAGATGATCTGATCGAAGATTATATAAAATTACTTGCTACCACACAAGTAAACCGTCTAAGTATTGGTGTTCAGTCCTTTTTTGACGAAGACTTGAAGTTGATGAATCGAGCTCACGACGCAAAAGAAGCTCGCAACTGTTTGGCAATGGTTAGTCAATATTTTGATAATATATCAATCGATCTTATCTATGGAATTCCAGGCATGTCCTCCGAGAGATGGCAAGAAAATCTAAAAATAGCTTTAGATCTGGGAGTTCCACATATTTCAAGCTATGCATTAACCGTAGAACCAAACACTGCTCTATCTTCTTTTATTGAGAAAGGAATCATATCTCCTGTAGAAGACGAATTGGCCAAACAACATTTTGATATTCTTGTAGAAACAATGGAACATGCAGGATTCGAATATTATGAGTTTTCTAATTTCGGTAAACCAGGATATTTTAGTAAAAACAATACCGCTTATTGGCAAGGCAAATATTATCTGGGAATTGGCCCTTCTGCACATTCCTATAACGGAAAAGAACGTAGTTGGAACATTAATAATAATAGTAAGTACATCAAAGCACTTGAGGAAGACAAACTTCCAAGAGAGATTGAGAAGCTAACTACCACAGACAAATATAATGAGTATGTAATGACAGGATTACGAACGATTTGGGGAGTTTCTTTACAAAAAATAGAAAAGAGTTTTGGACTCACTTATAAAGAATATTTACTTAAACAGGCACAAAAATATCTTGATGAGCATCTTTTATTTCTTGATGGAGATGTATTAACAGTTACTAAAAAAGGAAAGTTTTTGAGCGATGGCATTGCAAGTGATCTTTTCTTATTAAATTTAGGGTAATCTAGTCTAAATCGAGGTAATGGTAGAAAAATACGATCTCATAGGAGCCAATTACAATACCACGCGCAAAGCAGATCCTTATCTTTTTAGTCGGTTATTTGCACTTCTTAATCCTTCGGCTAATGGAAATTATTTAGATATTGGTTGTGGCACAGGTAATTACACCAAAAAATTTGATAAAAAAGGGTATAACTTTATAGGCGTAGACCCGTCTTCAGAAATGCTAGAAAAAGCCAAAAAGTCGGGAAGTTCCGTAACCTGGAAAATTGGAAAGGCTGAAACTCTGGAACTTCCGGAAAATAGTATAGATGGTATTGTTGCTAGTTTAACATTACATCATTGGCAGAATCTTGATCAGGGTTTTGCCTCTCTTCGTAAAGTTTTAAAACCTCAAGGAAACATAGCAATATTTACTGCAACTCCAGAACAAATGCAAGGCTATTGGTTGTGTCATTACTTTCCAAAAATGTTGAAAGACTCCATGGATCAAATGCCTTCCGTAGATGTTATTAAAACAAGTCTAGATAAAAATGGATTGATTATAGCCGCAGATGAAAAGTATTTTATTCAACCAGACTTACAAGATCTTTTTCTATATTCAGGAAAGCACAATCCAGAACTGTATTTTGAAACCGAAGTAAGACAAGGCATATCTTCATTCTCTTCGCTGGCGAATACTACTGAAGTAGAAACTGGATTAAACTCATTACAAAAGGATATTGCTTCAGGAAAAATAATTGATGTTATGAAAAACTATGAAAACACAGATGGAGATTATCTTTTTTTGTTAGTTAAGACTCTTCTAGACTAAACCTTATGATTACTGAAATACACTATAAAAAGAATACATACCCGATCAATCTCTCACAACCTATTGATATATCTATTCCGCTTGAAGCAAAAGAAGAGAACGTCAATGCCTGGTATATTGACCCGCCAAGAATAGAACCAGTTACGAACGGAAATTGGACAGGAACAGTTGCTAAAGGTGCTTCGACAAATTTTAATAATATTTACTTTAATCCGCACGGACACGGAACACACACAGAATGTGTTGGCCACATTACCAAAGAATTTTACAGTATCAACCAAACCTTACGACAATTCTTTTTTATAGCAGAACTTATTACGATCGATCCTGTTAAACGAGAAGAGGATTTTGTCATTACTATAGATCAAATAAAAGAAGCTGTTCAGACGAATCCGGAGGCTTTAATTATTCGCACACTTCCTAACAAAGAAGACAAACTAAACAAACAATATTCGCATACCAATTGGCCATATCTATCAGAAGAGGCCGCCCTATATATTCGCGAACTTGGCGTTGATCATTTATTGATTGATTTGCCATCGGTAGACAAAGAAAAAGACAACGGTAAATTATTAGCTCATAAAGCATTTTGGAATTACCCAAAAGCAACAAGACTGGAAGCGACTATAACTGAAATGGTTTTTGTGAAAAATGAAATTAAAGATGGAGATTATATCTTAAACCTCCAGATCGCATCCTTCGAAAATGATGCTTCGCCAAGTAAACCAGTTTTATATAAAATACTAAGAACGAGATGAAAACTATTGTGCAACTAGAGGAACTTGCAATGCTGGGATTAGGAATATATTTATTCAGTTTATTATCTTTCCCATGGTGGTTGTTCCTTGCTTTATTTTTACTCCCTGATATCGGAATGGTGGGCTATCTGATCAATACTAGAATTGGCGCGCTTACTTATAATATATTACATCATAAAGGAGTGGCGATTTGTATTTATTTTGTTGGACTATATTTGTCAAATGAGTTTATATTACTAAGCGGAATTATGCTATTTTCACACGCTGCCTTTGACAGGATCTTAGGGTACGGATTGAAATATGAAAAAGGATTTAAATATACACACCTTGGTGAGATAGGTAAAAATAATTAGTATGGAATTATTATTTGTAGGATTATTAACCGGAGCAATTATAGCGTACGTTATTTTTAACAGATTTAATGCTGCAAGAAGACGTGCCATAACCAAAACACAATCTACCGTCTTAATGGAAAAGATTAAAAGAGTGTGCAAATTAGTAACTGTAGAAGGAGATTTTGCTGAAATCTATCATTACGAGAGTGTAAAAGATAAGTTTCTAAAAGTATTGATAGGTAGAAAAAAAGCTTTGATTCTTATTGATGCCAAAGCCCATGTAGGATTTGATTTATCCAAAGTAAAATTAGAAAGCGACACCAAAAACAAACGCATAATTATTTCAGAATTTCCCGAACCAAAATTACTTACCATAGAAACCGATTTTAAGTTTTATGATATGAAAGAAGGTTGGCTTAATCCTTTCACATCAACTGATATTACAGATATCAGTCAAGAAGCGAAACAATTTATCAAAGATAAAATTCCACAAAGCGGTCTTATAGATTCAGCTAAACAAGAAGCACTAAATACCATTTCCCTAATGGAAACACTTGCGGAATCCATCGGATGGAAACTTGATTACTCTGCTTTAGAACTAAAGGACGTTTCGGATCAAAAACTATTAAGTGACAACTAATGGATATCAAGATCTCAACAGAAAACTCATTGTTAGATATTGACTTTATTCATCAATTTTTAACGAATGCCTATTGGTCAAAAGGAAGGACAAAAGAAGAAGTCAAGAGAACTATCAAACATTGTTTCAATTTTGGCGTTTATTTGAATGAACAACAAATCGGTTTTGCCAGGGTACTTACGGATTATACTGTATTTGGCTATTTAATGGATGTTTTTATTATTGACGAGTATAGAGGAAACGGATATGCCAAAGAATTAATTAAAACAATTTTGGAGCACCCTGAATTACAAGGAATTCAACGTTGGATGTTAGCCACCGCAGATGCTCATGGGTTATATAAACAATTTGGATTTGATGCCCTACCCGATCCCAACCTGATAATGGGAAAGATGAATCAGCACTACTAAAGAATATGGATATAGAGACTTTTAGAGATTATTGTTTGTCAAAAAAGGGGGTTACAGAAGAATTTCCATTTGATGAAACTACCTTAGTTTTTAAAGTAATGGGTAAAATGTTTGCGTTAACAGGATTGAACAGACTTCCTTTTAGTGTAAACCTAAAATGTAATCCTGATAGATCAATAGAACTTCGGGAAATGCATTCGGAAATCCAACCTGGATATCATATGAATAAAAAACATTGGAATACGGTTAACTTTTCTGGCAGTTTAACTACTGATATGTTATGCGAATTGATTGATAACTCATACAACTTGATAGTTAGTGGTTTGACCAAGAAAGCAAAACAAGAATTAGAGAATTTAAAATAAAAACATTTAATGATTACTAAAATATCCGGATATCCAAATTCATATTTAGAAGTGCAACTTAATCCGGGAGAAGAATTTATAGTAGAAAAGGGAGGAATGATTTTTGCAGATGGAACTTATGAATTAGAAACCAAAATTGAAGCTAAAACTGTCAATAACTGGATCGCCAAAATTGTTGGAGGAAAAAGCCTGACATATAACATCTATAAAGCAAAAAGTGAACTTACGATATTATTTTCTCCTGGAAAAAATGCAGATCTTTTTGAGATTGACGTACAAGAAAAAGATGCTGTTTTAATCGAAGCAGACGTTCATTTTGGAAGAACCAAAGGCTTGGATTTAATTTTAGCTAAACAGGGAATTAAAAATACATTGAATGATGGCATCAAACTTAGAACAGTTGGTTCCGGAAAGCTTTTTTTGATTGGTTTTGGCAAAATTTTAAAAACTGAAATTAATTCTAATGATCCAATTTTGGTAGATCAGGACGCTCTTATAGCTTATGATGAATGTTTAGAAATAAAGACGATCTCTAAAGGACTAAAAGAGCTGGTAACAAGTGGTGAAGGTTACCTCTTTGAAATTAAAGGAAAAGGAAGGATTTGGCTACAAACCAGAGAAGAAGATAGTAAGTCCGGAGGTGGAGGAATAATCAGTTCTATCCTGGATGTATTTAGATAACAATCAAAAAATAAAGTTCAATAATATGAACAACCCACATAAATTTTACCGATCACAAATTGATCTTCATAATGTATCTTTAAAAAAGGTAAAAAAACAACTTGCAGTTTCCAGTACAATTCGACTATTCGTATTTCTTGGCGTTATAGCTGGCATATATTTCGGTTATCCTAATACCCAAATCATTATCGGGAGCATCGTTATAGGTATTACCGTTTTTATCGTAATGGTAAATCGTCATAGTAACCTCTCCTACACCAAAAAGAAACTTCAGAAGTTAATTGATCTTAACCAACTGGAATTAGATGTATTTAATGGTGATTACAGCAATTTATCAACAGGTAAAGAATATATAGACCCTTCACATCCGTATAGTCATGACATTGATTTATTTGGAGACAGATCCTTCTTTCAATACACAAACCGAACAACGACTACTGCCGGAAAAAACAAGCTTGCTGCTATGGTAAGAAGTAATGGTATTGAAGATATTAAGCGTAAACAAGAAGCAATAAAAAACCTATCTGACTTACCAGGTTGGCGTCAGAAATTCAGCGCTATTGCTTCGTTGGTTAATGTTTCAGTTTCAGTATCCACCATTAGAAAATGGTTACAAAATTATGTTCCTTTTGTACCTAAAATAATGCGAATACTTCCAGCATTATTTTCATCAGTTTCTGTTATAATGCTTGTTTTACTATTTCTGGAAATTATTACGTTCCAAATATTCTTACTATGGTTTTTTATTGGTTTGGGAATTACAGGTTCCCAACTCAAAAAAATTAATATCTTATACAATCACGCCAATAAAGTAAAAGATACTTTTGAGCAATATTATAAACTGGTAGATCGGATTGAGCAGGGCAATTTCGAATCTGATTTACTTAAGGAAAAACAACAAGAGGTTATCAATGATGAAGAGAAAGCCTCAGTTATCCTGAAACAATTTGCCAGTATTCTGAACGCCTTTGACCAAAGAAACAATATGATGTTCGGAATTTTTGCCAATGGACTTATACTTTGGGATATCATTCAGTGTTATCGGATCGAAAAATGGATTGCTGCTCATCATCATAAAGTAGATCAATGGTTTGAAGTTATTGCCTTTTTTGACTCTTATAACTCTTTGGGTAATTTTGCTTTCAATAATCCTGATTACGTTTATCCTGAATTAACTACAGAAGATATAATTATTGACGCATCCGATTTAGGACATCCCATGCTCAAGAAAGAAAAAAGAATAGATAACAATATCACAATTAGCAAAGAACAATTTTTTATCATTACAGGAGCCAATATGGCTGGTAAAAGTACGTTTTTAAGAACAGTAGCATTACAGATTGTTATGTCTAATATTGGACTACCTGTTTGTGCTAAATCGTGTAAATACCGCCCCATAAAATTGATTACCAGTATGAGAACATCTGATTCGCTGAGCGACGATGCTTCTTACTTCTTCTCAGAATTAACCCAGCTTAAAAAAATTGTAGATGCGCTGCAAAATGATGAATATTTTATCATTCTGGATGAAATCCTAAAAGGAACCAATAGTAAGGATAAAGCTGCTGGATCACGTAAATTTGTTGAGAAATTAGTAAGAGCAAAAGCTACGGGGATTATTGCTACCCATGATTTAAGTTTATGTGAAATTGCTTCAGAATTGGATCAGGTAAAAAACAGGTTCTTTGATGCACAGATTGCAAATGATGAATTGTATTTTGATTATAAATTCAAAGATGGTGTTTGTCAGAATATGAACGCATCCTTCTTATTAAACAAAATGGGAATCGTCTAATCTTTTTTTAGTTAGAAGAAATATTTGCTTTTATATCCTTAAACTTTGCATTGAATTTAGATATCATTCTTATGAAAAATAATCTAGAATCATCACAAGAGACCAAAGTAATAGCTTATCAAACCCATATTAAAAACTAAATAATAGACGGTAAACTATAGAAATTCTTGCATTACTATATCTAATAAAAAGATTTACCCTGTTTAAATAAGGCTGAAGAAATTCTAAAAGTCGTTTCTAAAACCAGAAAAAATGCTATTTTTAATTCATTCAATTTTTATCACTGATACATTGAAAGATTGCGTAATCATAGGTGGAGGAATAATCGGGCTTTGCGCTGCATATTATTTACAGAAAGAAGGCCATAATGTGACAATAATAGATCAATCCTCTATGGATTTTGGTGCTTCGTATGTCAATGCCGGATATATCACTCCAAGCCACATTATCCCACTGGCAGCGCCTGGAGTAATGAAAAAAGGATTAAAATGGATGTTCAATCCTAGTAGTCCTCTTTTTATAAAACCACGACTCGATCCCGATTTTTTGGAATGGTCCTGGGCCTTTAATAAGTCATGTTCAGAAAAAAATGTAAATCGTAGCATTAGCGCGATTAAAGATATTACAATCCTGGGAAGAGAATTGTATTCCGAAATCAAACTACAGGAAGACTTTAAATTTCAACTGGAACAAAAAGGTTTATTGATGATTTGTCAGACCGAAAAAATGTTGCAGAAAGAAGTACAAGTTGCTACTATTGCAAAACAAGAAGGATTACCGGTTAGAGAACTTTCTATAAAAGAATTACGCAAACTAGAGCCTAATACACAAATCAATGCCAAAGGTGCAGTGTTATACGAATGTGATGCTCATACTACACCACAAACTTTTATGGAAGAGATGAAAGCCTTTCTGCATTCCTCTGGTGTAAAATTTATCAAAAACGAAAAAGTACAAGATATTAATATCAATAACGAAAGAATAGTTTCTGTAAATAGTGCTTCTCAAACTTATAAAGCGGACGAATTTGTGTTAGCAGCCGGTTCCTGGTCTAAACTATTAAGTAAAAAACTAGGAATCAAACTACTTTTGGAAGCAGGTAAAGGGTATCGAATTAATTCTGAAAGAGATTTGGGTATCAGTATGCCCGCTATCTTAGCTGAGGCCAAAGTGGCCATTACTCCTATGCAAGGCTTTACACGTTTTGCAGGAACTATGGAAATTGCTGGAATTAATCATATTATCAACAAAGTTAGAGTAGAAGCTATTGCCAAAGCAACTCACAAATACTATCCAAATATTACTCTCACCGATAAAGAAAAAAATAATGCTGCCTGCGGTCTGCGTCCTGTTTCTGCTGATGGAATGCCTTACATCGGTAAATCAAAGAAATGCAAAAATCTTACGATTGCAACCGGGCATGCAATGTTAGGATGGAGTATGGGACCATCGACTGGTAAAATAGTCTCAGAAATTATTTCAGAAAAAAAACCATCTTTAGATTTAAGTGTATATCATCCGGATAGACGGTTTTAAGAACTATTATTTAAAGCTCACAGGTTTTAGAAACCTGTGAGGTATTTTTATTATCCGCTATAAAATCCCAGTTTGCCTTTTATAAAAAGCATCTTGTTGTTTCTGCATTAATTCCCTTGCAATTTTCTTTTTATATTGATATAGTTCGTCCTCCTCTGCAATATCAACATAAACTCTATCATTAACGGTATGATCTGTTTCTAAAAGAATTTTTCGCTGATCTGCTTTCTGTGCTGTCCAGGTTTTTACTTCACCCTCTGCATCTTCAATCCTAAAATCATACTCCCCTTTTGGTGAAAGTAATTTTGCAAAAATCGGAGAAGTTTCAATAGCTAAAAACAACAAGAAGATAAAAAATGAAGGTAACCAAGGTAATTCATTAAGCGCATTTACTCTAGCCATCAATCCATCAAAATTATCAATGATTGGTTGAGACGATTCTACCTGCTGATCATACTCTGTTGCCAGTTGTATTTTTTGCGCTTCTAGACCTGCGATTTTTTCGGAATTTGTTTTTTTCAGCTCAACCAATTCAGCTAACATAGCGTCGTGCTTTTCTCTTTTCTCTTTGTATACAGGACCTTTACCTACTATCTCCGTTCCTTTTCTACCTTCTGCTTCTGAAATGTAGGTTTCATATAGCTCATTTACTTCTGTTTCTTTAGTATTTATTTCTTGTTTTAAAGAGGCTATTTCAGCATCAACACCTTCAACAATTGGAGTATATTGGGTTGCAATTTGTTCTTGATTAGCGAGTGTGAGATCATTCTTTCGTTCCAATAACACCTGATCTATTTCTTTCTCAAAAATCTTTAACTCTAATGGTTTTGAAATAACTACGGCAATGATTATGGCTAAAATAATTCTAGGAGAAGCTTGTAAAAGTTCATCTAAGAAGTTATCTTTTTTCTTTATGGTCGACACTATAAATCGATCCAAATTAAAGATCAGTAATCCCCACACAATTCCAAAGAAAATTGCTGTATAATAATTATCGAAAACGGTGTATAAAGCATAGCAAGCTGCCAAAAAAGCCATAAAGGCTGTAAAAAATACGGTCGCGCCAATACCGGCATATTTATTTTGTTCTCCATTAGAACTATCAGCCAATATATCGCTATCTGCTCCGGAGCACATTATAAAAAATTGTTTTAACATAATCTAAGGGTGTTTTTTGATAGACAATGGACTTATAACGCTGATTTCTAATCAAATGTTGTGCAAAAAACCCCACCGAGGTGAGGTTTTAGATAATTTATCCACTTCATAATAACAAAAGCTTGCGATCAATCTTTAAGTTTTACTTTTGATTTACCATTTTTCGTTGACGCATCTATCGAAAGGTTGTTATTAGATTCATTTACCAGTTTAAGTGCTTCTTTAGATGAAATTTGTTTCCCGTTGTAATAAAAATCAGCATCTTTTTTTGCCATTCTTTCTATTAATTTATCAGGTCTATTATTTTCAGCTATCCGCATTGCTTTATGCTCTGCTTTTCTGGCTCTCAATTCTGCTTGCATTGCACTTTTTCTTGCCTCCATCTCAGCTTTACGAGCTTGCATTTCCACCGTTCTCATTTCTTTTCGCGCTTTCATCTCAACTTCCATAGCATTTTTTCTTGCTTCCATTTTGGCTTTGCGAGCTTGCATTTCAGCTTTCTTCATTTCCTTTTGTGCTCTTAATCTCGCTTCCTGAGATGCTTTTAGAGCCATAACTCTTGCCTTTTCAGCTACTTCTCTACGTTCTTCAGCCCTAAGCATTGCACTACCTGTAGCAATTTCCTGCTTCATTCTGGCTTCTTCAGCCAGGAGCATCGCTTTTTCTCTTTGAAGATTGGCTCGTTCTCTTTCAACCTCTGCTCGTTCTCTTGCTAGTTCATTTTGAACTCGTTCTTTTAGATCTGCCTTTTCTTCTTCGGTCAAATTCTCTTTTTCTGACAAAAGGATTTCCGCGTAGCCATTATTGGTATTAATTTTCTTTGCTTTTTTTGATAAACCGTTTGGAGCATTTTTCTCTTTAGGAGCCTTAGAAGGTGGCGGAGGCGGTGGAATATCACTTTTTTCTCCTTTTTTCACTTTTGGAGCTTCTGGTGGTGGTGGCGGCGGAATATCACTTTTTTCTCCTTTCATTACTTTTGGAGCTGGTGGAGGCGGCGGTATATCAGGAAACTGCTCTGCTCCTTTGCGCTGCTCAGCAGTCATATTTTTATAAATATATCCCATGCGATCAATTTCACTCTTTCGGATAGTAATCTGCTTATTACCCTTGATTTTAGAATTTAAATTTTTAGCCCATGTATTATATTCTTTTATCATTTCATCCGTGACCCCATCCTGATAATTATTTTGAACATCTTTTGTATAAGAAGTTTTTGACTTCTCATCTTTCAAAACAATAATTGAAGATCCTTCAATATTTTTGGGCGGAGTAACACTATTGGAAGTAACTTCATCAATTGGTCGTTCCACTTCTTTAGCTACTATTTTATTGTTGAAAAATAGTATACATAGAGATAATACAGGTACTAAGGTAGCTAGTTTAAGCACCGTTCTTCTTTTAGAAAATTCTTTGGTCATCATCTGTAATCGTTTTTTTGTTAATGAATAATTAATAGGACTCGATAATACAGCTTGATTAGAGCTGTTGGGGTAATTAAGGAGTAACTCAAAATAATTTTGTATCGAAAATTGTTGTTTCAATACGCTGCGGTCCGCAAGAAACTCGTGGTTTAATTTTATAGATCTTTTTATAAAAATAATTGAAGGATTAAACCAAAAGATTGCTTGCAAAACTTCTACAAACAGTATGTCTAGTGTATGCTTTTGTAGTACATGTGTTTTTTCGTGAAGCAATACTTCTTCAGGGATATTTTTATCATGAAATTCCTTTTTAGGGACGAAAATGTAACTCAGAAACGTATGTGGAATTATTGAACTACTTAACAACACATTGATATGTGATGGTTCTTTTAGTCTTTCATTGGTTCTGATCTTGTTAGAAATATCCGTGATACTTCGCACAAACCGGAAACCAAAAATCAACACTCCAATTCCATAAAAGCTCCATAGAATCATTGGAATATAATTAGTAGACATTTCTACTTGTGCCATTTCAGGTTCTGAATCAACAGGTATCACTTCTGAGACCACCTCCTGCTCAGGAATAATTTCTACCTGATAGGTAAGTGTGATTAATGGTATAGTTAAAGCAAAAACTAAGCTTATCAAAAGGTAAAATCTCTTTACAAAATGAATATTTTCTTTTTCTAAAAACAACTTATAGAATGCCCATAGGAGCATCAAACAAAGTGATGATTTAATAACGTAGGTTATCATTTTTGTTTTTTTAAAATTTCCTGATCTACTATCTTTTTAAGTTCTTCTAATTCTGAAGTTGATAAGTTCGTTTCTGAAGTAAAAAAAGATGCAAACTGCGATGCAGAATCATTAAAAAAATTCTTTATCAAACCGTTTACATGTTTAGAAAAATAATCGGTCTTTTTTACTAAAGGATAATACTCTCTAGATTTACCGTACAACTTATAATCAATGAATCCTTTGTCAATCATTCTTTTAAGTAGAGTCGCCACTGTAGTGGTTGCAGGCTTAGGCTCCGGAAAAGCGTCCAGTAAATCTTTCATAAAGGCTTTCTCTAGTTTCCAGAGGTATTTCATTAATTGTTCTTCGGCTTTGGATAATTGCATTACTCTACACTATTAGAATTTACTCTACAAATGTAGAACAAAAATTTACAATTGCAAATATTTATACAAAAAAATCTGATCAGTTTTAAAAAAACAAGTCAGGTCGTGTATTATTTGCGTTAAAGATTACTCATAGATATCTATGGATTAAGAAATCGTGAATGCCATGCATCTGAAGTGGTGTCTTTATCTATCAAGTACCTTGATGTTCTCGTAAGGGTGCTTGATAGATAAAATTTAACGGATAGCTTGGATCAATATCGGGGTAACACCCTATTGATCTTTACTTAACTCCGTGAAATGTTTATAAAACAAAGGAATGGTTTCTATTCCTTTTAAATAATTCCAAATACCGAAATGTTCATTGGGCGAATGGATGGCATCACTATCTAATCCGAATCCCATCAAGATGGTTTTACTTTTTAGTTCCTTTTCGAATAATGAAACAATAGGGATGCTTCCACCGCTTCGTTGTGGAATTGGAGTTTTACCGAATGTGTCCCGATAGGCATTACTTGCCGCTTTGTATCCGATACTATCTACTGGTGTTACATATCCTTGTCCACCGTGGTGTGGAGTAATGTTTACCGTCACTGCTTCGGGAGCGATGCTTTCAAAATGGTTCTTAAATAACTCGGTAATTTCTTTCCAATCCTGATTAGGCACTAAACGCATCGAAATTTTAGCATATGCTTTGCTAGCAATCACCGTTTTAGCTCCTTCTCCTGTGTATCCACCCCAAATTCCATTGACATCCAGCGTAGGACGAATAGAATTACGCTCATTGGTTGTATACCCTTCTTCTCCGTATACAGCATTGATATTTAATGACTTTTTGTATTCATTCAGAGAAAATGGAGCTTTAGCCATTTCTGAACGTTCATCTTTAGAAAGTTCTTCTACGTTGTCATAAAATCCTGGAATAGTAATATAATTGTTCTGATCGTGCAATGAGGCAATCATTTTGGCCAAAACATTAATTGGATTAGCAACTGCTCCTCCATATAACCCACTATGTAGATCACGGTTAGGTCCAGTAACTTCAACCTCTACATAACTTAACCCTCGAAGTCCCGTAGTAATAGACGGGACATCCTTAGCAATCATACCGGTATCACTAATAAGGATCACATCATTAGCTAATTTTTCCTGATTTTTTTCTACGAACCAACCCAGACTTTCACTACCGACTTCTTCTTCTCCTTCAATCATAAATTTTACGTTGCAAGGAAGTTGATCTGTTTTGGTCATAAATTCTAGTGCCTTGACATGCATATACATCTGTCCTTTATCATCACAAGCACCTCTGGCAAAAATTGCACCTTCCGGATGTAGCTCTGTTTTTTTGATTACCGGTTCAAACGGAGGGCTATCCCAAAGATCAATTGGATCCGGTGGTTGTACATCATAATGGCCATATACTAAAACAGTAGGGAGATCAGAATCAATAACCTTTTCTCCGAATACTATTGGGTATCCGGGAGTCTCACATATTTCTACAGTATCACAACCAGCTTTCTCCAGGCTTTTTTTTATTTCATATGCTGTTTTAACAACTTCTTTTTCATATGTAGAGTCAGCACTTATAGATGGTATTTTAAGCAGTTCTATGAGCTCATTAATAAAACGATCTTTATGTTCCTGAACGTAAGATTTAGTATTTTGCATGTGGATTGAGTTAATTTTTGCCTAAAAGTAGTAAAAGTTTATATTTTTTAGCAACGTTGTTATTATTTTAAAACTATTGTTTATATTTGCACCCGCTTACTAATAAAAGTGAGTGCATTTTGTACTGAGTCCTAAGTGGTACAAACTAGATAATGCGGGCGTGGTGGAATTGGTAGACACGCTAGACTTAGGATTTAACCTAATAAAAGTTCTTAAAATATTGAAAAAGCGGGCGTGGTGGAATTGGTAGACACGCCAGACTTAGGATCTGGTGCCTTACGGTGTGGGAGTTCGAGTCTCCCCGCCCGCACTTTTTCAACTGAAAAATTTTCAGTCATAAAACCTCTCATTTTGGGAGGTTTTTTTGTTCGGGTACAACATAGGTACAACATTTTTGATTTTTTTGACCTAAGATTAATTTCAAGGCTATTTAATCTCATTCGATATTAAACACTACTATCCTATCTTTCATTCCATAAATTTTACAAATTGGATAACTCTATTAGGGGTTTTTTATCATACAATATACCCGCAATTTAAACTCGTAAAATACTTCCATCAAAAGACTACGGCATAAAGCCAATGCTTCATCCCCTACTTATTTATTCCGTTTCCTTTTGAGCCAAGATTTTATCTTCCGTTTGGTTCCTGCTCAAATATTGTTTAATCTAAAATTTGAGTATTATGACAACAAAAGCGAGTACCACAAAGAAAAGAAGCGGAGCAAAAATTGCTACTGCATCTAAGTTGAACGAAAAGTCAACAGCACTTGAAATTCAAAATCTGTTAATCGGGACCATCAAACCAGATTCAGAGCAACCTAGAAAAACGTTCGACAAAAAGCACCTAGAACAACTAAGTGAAAGTATCAAACAACACGGTGTACTGCAACCGATTACGGTACGTCAGTCCGGAAAGGATTTTATCATCGTTATGGGTGAAAGAAGATTTCGCGCAAGCAAAATGGCAAATAAAGCAACTATCCCGTGCATTGTCAGAGATTATGAGAACAATGAAATTTTGGAAGTTCAAATTATCGAGAATTTGCAGAGACATGATATTGAGCCTACTGAAGAAGCCGAAGCGATTGCCTACTTGAGCGAGAAATATGCACCGTCTGAAATTGCAAAGCGACTGGGTAGAACGGATAACTTTATCAGACAACGCCTAAAATTAGCAGGTCTAATAGATGGCTTCAAACACTTTGTTCGCAATGGTGAAATGACGATTTCTTTGGGTGTGGGTGTTGCGCTCTTTGCACGAGAGGAACAGCAAATGATGTTGGAAACGATGGGCGAGGATTTCAACGCCCATCAAATTAACAGGATGATTAAAGACCAGACCTACGACTTAGAGAAAGCATCTTTTGATGTAACAGATAAGAAGTTGGTGCCGAAAGCCGGGTCTTGTGTAGAATGTCCGTTCAATGCGGCCAATCAAGGCAATCTATTCGGCGAGGGTAAAATGGTCTGTACGAAATCAGCTTGTTTCGAGAAGAAGAAAAGCAAGTCGTTCTTAAATCTGATTGAAAAATCCAAGAAAGCGAATGTTCTACTGATTCCTGAAATACGACAGTATTGGGCAGATGACGAAAACAACCAGCTCATTATTTCAAAGTTGGAAAATAATGACTTGAAGGTCTATCTGCTGGATGATGTTGAAATCATAGAAAATCCAATTAAGCCAACAATCGAAGCCATCAAGAAAGAGTACCAACATTACGATTATTCTGAGGATGAACTGAATGGCGAACTTAAGGAAGCGATAGATGACTATAACAAAGAATTGGAAGCATACAATTCAGCCAAAGAAAATGGATTTGTAGATGGTATCTTATTTCATCCTGAGACTTACCAAAACAAGGAAGTGTTTGTCAAGGTGATTGAGAAATCAAAGGATAAATCGAGTGAGTATTTAGCGCCATTGGAAAATAGAAAAATGGCGGATTGTACACCTAAAGAACAAATCGTAAAAATTAATGAAAGGGAAATCCGTAAGAAGCACATCGAAAACAACAAGCAGTTTGAAGAAGTGGTGCAAATGATTAGGGAAACGAATTATGTTGAAACGAAGAAGACACTTACCACAGATGAAATGGTGGCGTTTTCGATATCACTTTTTGAGAACAATGTGGATTATATGAGCCAGCAGAAATACTTTTCAAAATTGTTAGGCAATACTGCCAAGATGACCAGAATTGAAATTGTGGAGAATTTCAAGAAGAATTTCAAAAAGGAAATCTTTCATAAGTTAATTCGATATATGCTCACCAAACAAGTACATTTTGGCGAGAGTAATCACGTAAATAACCTGACGAATATTTCATTCTATAATGCGATGCAGGGATATTACAAATCTAAGATTGCAAATATTGAAGAAGAATATGCTGAAATTAGAAACAAGCGTGAAACACGCTTGAAAGAGCGAATTGCAGTTCTTGAAAAGAAAGTCAAAAAGCTTAGTGAGTAGCTTTTGTTGTTGGAAGTAAGGGTCAGCATTCGTGCTGGCTCTTCTTTTTTTTTAGATAATCCTTTAATAGGAAATGGGTGTTTAGCAGTAAAATAATAATCAATCAATAATAGCGCAAAGGTAAACCCGTAAAATACACCCATCAAAAGACTACGGCATAAAGCCACTTCTTCTTCCCTCGCTTGTTTATTCCGTTTCCTTTTGAGCTGAGATTTTAGCTTCCGTTTGGGTACTGCTCAAATATTGTTTAATCAAAAATTCAAAAGCTATGTATTTACAAAATTTACAGCAGGATGAAATTTTCGTTCCATCAGAAATGAAATCCTTAAAAAGTCTGACGCAGATGGAATCCCGACGTGGGCTTGAAAATGCCATTATCTCAAATGGCAAAATCGTGAATGTGGTCTCAAACAGCTATGGCCATATTCCGAACCAACTGTTCTTCAAAAAAGCTGAGGAAATGCTGAGCGATGCACAACTGAACTTCCACAAGCGCACTATAAACAAGAATGACAGGTCCTTTATTACCGACTTCATCATTGACGATAAAAGCCAGTTTACGGTCAAGAATAATAAGGACTTGATTCTGCCAATGCTTCGTTTCAAAAACTCGTACGATGGTAGCGAAAAGACCTCTGGCCACTTTGGATTCTATAGAAAAGTCTGTTCCAATGGCCTACACGTTTCCCAAGCTAAAATTGAGTTTTCCATCAAGCACAGTAAGAATAACACACACCTTATTATGCCGAGGCTGAACAATCTGTTCGATAAATTTCTGGACAATGAATTCTATACCATCACCAAGAAATTCGATAAGATGAAAGAGTTTAAAATCATCGACACTCAGGAATTTGTAAAAGCTATTCTTGATAAAACGAAACTCTTTAGATATGAATGTAGCGACAAGAATAGCGACCCTTCAAAGAAATCTCGTGAAGCCATTGAGATTTTGAACTACGAAGCCTTGCTGCTCAATGAAGAACCAAATCTTTGGCTGGGCTACAATGCCTTTAATTCAGTATTGCACAATACCTTGAAAAAAAGCTTCGGCCTACAAGAACGGTTGGATAAAAAGTTGTTTGATGAAGTCTATGCTATGGCATAAACAAAATAAAGGTTTGTCCAGTACCTTAAACTGGATGACTAAATAGATAGCAAACATTTACTTCCAAAACCACTCAGCACATTCCCCTACATTCCACGCTTGCCTGCCGAAAAAGGCAGGAAATCACTACATACTGGGAAAAGAGCTTCACTTCAAATACCTTGGACACAATCCCCAATTTTAACTTTTCATTTCGTTAACCCTTCCCGATGCTCTGGGAAGGAACACTACATTTTTGAGCCAAAATTGGGGATTAAGTCCGCTTTCAATTTTATAATAGTTGAAGTTATCTGGATGAAAAAGAGGGATAACATTATATTTGTTACAGATATAAAAAGTTGCCCACAATAGCTCGGAAAAAACAAGTAACAAATCAACAATTTAAACAATGAAGAATTTTCAGATAAGAAATGTTTTAATCATATTAATTTTCCTAACCAAGAGTTCAGTTGGATTTGGTCAATTTGAAAAGAAATCAGAAGATTTGGCAGCATTGACTAAAACTGCCGATTCAGTACGCGCAGCTTTCTTCTCTGGAGATGTGGAAACCGTAATGAAGTATCATCATCCCGAAGTAATAAAAGCAATAGGTCCTGATAAACTGTTAGTTGGTAGAAAAGCTGTCGCATCAGATTTAAAAAATACTTTGGAAAACTTCCAGCTCGAATTCATAAAAAACGAAGTCGAGAATCAAAGAATATATGGAGACACATCTATTAAACAAATTCTTTTTAGTCTAAGAGGTACACCAAAACAAGGGGGAGAACCTTGGACTTTTAGCGGAAGGACTTTAGTAATATCAGTCAGATACGATAAAAGTCCAACAGGTTGGGCGATTATACACGAAATAATTCAACCTTTTCCGCAAAATTGAATAATCAGAGCCGAAAGATAATTAGTGAATTGAATTCATTGACTTTCAATAAAATCACTTACTCATGCGCTCGCTACAGTGGGCAACAATGACTATAGCAAATAGAGCGTAAAGTCTTATTCTCATTGGCTTAGGCGTGTTTGTTGACGCCGCCGAATCTTTTGGATCCGGCATTTAAAAAAGAAAAGATAAATACGAACGCAAAAGATTCGGCTAAGGGCCGAGACGGAATGGCCTGTGCCGCCCGACCGCCCTACTTGCCATAGCCGAAGCCGTTGTGCATAATTACAGAAAACATATAGAGAACAATGAGCAGACCTGAATTTGAAGATATAAAATCGGGTAAGGAATTCAACAAATGGTATTGGCTAAAGGAAGAAATGGTCGAAATATGTAAACGTGCAAATTTACCTTGCACTGGAAGAAAATTTGATTTGAGGGACAGAATAATCTTTGCCTTGGACAATGATGGCAAAATCAAGCCAAAGCAAAAAAAGGCAAAAGCTAAGTCTAAGTTCAATTGGGCGAAGTCAGAATTGACCTTAGAAACAAAAATTACAGACAACGTTTCTTTTGGACCCAATTTTAGAATATTTATGACAAGCCAGATTGGAAATAAGTTTTTATGTCATAGCGATTTTATGGACTGGGTAAAATCAAATTGCGGAAAAACTTTAGATGATGCCGTAAATAAATGGTATGAACTGGAAGAGAGAAAAAAAGACCCTAATTTTAAAAGAAAAATAGCGGACAATAATATGCTTGCACAATATACTAGGGACTTTTTGGCAGAAAATAAAGGTCGAACAATGAAAGAAGCAAATAAATATTGGCTTTTAAAAAAACAATTACCGACTGAAGACGGATTTGTCAGATATGAAAAGTCCGATTTAGGACTAAAAGAAAAGTAACCATGCACAACAATGGCTTCTATGACAAGCCGAAGCCATTAAAAACATAATTTACTCAGCATTCCCCTAAATTCTACTGCGCTTAATTCCAGAGAAAGAGCTTCACTGCAAAGGTCTTGGACACAATCCCCAATTTTAGCTTTCTATTCCGTTAACCTTTCCCGATACTCTGGGAAGGAACACTACATTCCATAGCCAAAATTGTGAATTAAGTCCGCTTTTCCCAAACTGCGAAATAGAGAATTTTGAATGGGATATTTTATCCTTCAGCAAGTTATGAGGATAAAGCTATATTTATGGAGTTGTTCATAGCTTGAACGAACATCAATCAAATCAATTATTTATGAAACCAATTTTTTCAGCCATTCTTATTGCACTACTATTTTTTTCCTGTCAAAATAAAACAGGAGAATATGTGTGTAAACCTTGCGATTTATCCTGCGACGAACTTACTTTCAACAAACCTGGCATTTGCCCTCATTGCAAAATGGACCTCATTAAAAAAAGTGAAATAATTCCAGAAAAAGAATTAACTATTAATGAAATAAACATTCAGAACGGCAGTGGAAAATTTTTAATTGAAGGAGGTTTCCAGAAAGAAAAAACAATAATCGTTCACACATACAAACCACAGAATCTTAAAGCTGATTCACCTATGGTAATTGTAATACCTGGAGCTGGAAGAAATGGGAATGATTACCGAGATGCTTGGATTGAGAAAGCTGACAAATATAATGTCTTAGTACTTTCCCCTGAATATTCAGAAAAAAACTATCCCGAATTTTGGAGTTATAATTTAGCAGGAATGATTTCAGATGTAAAAATAAATAAAGAAAGAACTGCTATGACGAGCTTTAAAATAAGTGAGAATCCTAACGAATGGATTTATGAAGATTTTGACCGAATTTTCAACTTATCAAAAGAAAAACTCAATCTGCAAACAGATACTTATGATTTGTTTGGCCATTCAGCTGGCGGACAGATATTACACCGACTTGCAATTTTCAAACCTGATAATAAAGCAAATAGAATTTTAGCATCAAATTCTGGCTGGTATACTTTGCCCACGGATATCGAAAGTTTTCCAACTGGACTTAAAGACAGCAATAAATCGGAAAAGGACATAGATTTTAGTAAGAACCTTGTCTTATTCTTAGGAGAAAAGGATGATGCAAATGAGACGCGTGGTGATTTAAGACATTCACCCGAAGTTGACCAGCAAGGTTTGCATCGACTGGAAAGAGGAACCTATTTTTATAATGAATCAATGAAAATTGCTTCAAAATTAAACGCTGAATTCAATTGGAAATTAAAAATCATTCCAAATGTTGGACACGATTATAAAGCAATGAGCGAAGCAGCTGCGGATTATTTATATGACACTGAAAAATAGCGTCAGACAACCAATATGCTGGAATACTATAAAGCTATTAAGGGCTTTACGGGTTTTGACATAATAAAAAACAGAAGCCCACTCAGCACATTCCCCTTCATTTCGCGAAAAGCTATAATCCGGTATAAGCGCTTCACTATACAAGTCTTGGACATAATCCCCAATTTTAGCGTACGAAGAGAATCAGCTTTACATACCGAATAAGGAGAGGTATTCTCTATCTCAATGAAAAAAAGGGGATATTGGTATATTTATTACAGATATAACAAATTGTATTTTATACAAAACAGAACCATAATTCATTAATGAATGGCAAATCTGATTCCTTCATATGACAGAATACTTTCCCTGAAAGTAAAGCCAGAAGAAGGGGAGTTGCATTTGTTGAAATTCTTGGACTCTGAACTTGACGATTCCTTCGAAGTGTATTTCAACCCTTATATGAATGGAGACCGTCCAGACATAGTGGTGATGAAAGAAGGACAAGGAATTCTAATAATTGAAGTTAAGGACTATGACTTGAATAGCTATGAACTTGATGAAAGAAAGAACTTCGTAATCAAGAGTAATAAAGCGAAAACCCATAAATCACCTATTTCACAAGTCCTTAAGTACAAAGACAATCTTTTTGAACTTCACATTGAGAATCTTCTCGAGAAAAAAATAAAAGATATAAGACATTTTAATATTGTGTCGTGTGCGATATATTTTCATAATGCAACTTTTCAAAAAATCAATGAACTTCTTGTAGAGCCATACGAACACGATAGTAAGTATCTGACATTTCTAAAATATAATATTGATTTCATTGGAAGAGACAATCTCAATGAGCTTGACTTTCAGAAATTACTAAGAAATCGATATTTGATTTCCGAGAGACCTTCCTCTCTTTTTAAAGAAGATATTTACAAAAGCGTAAAAAGATTTCTAAAACCGCCAGTTCATCTAAAAGAAGAAGGTGAAGAAATTAGGTATAGTAAGAAACAACTCGAAATCATTTATGAACCTAATAAGAAACAGCAAAGAATCAAGGGAGTCGTCGGTTCAGGCAAGACAACCATACTTGCTGCAAGAGCTGTTCAAGCACATAAACGTTCAAAAGGAAACGTCCTAATCTTAACTTACAACATTACTCTCAAAAACTTTATTCGAGATAAAATAAGTAAAGTGCGTGAAGAATTCGGGTGGGAAAATTTTGTTATTTCCAACTACCATTTATTTATTAACTCTGAATTAAATAACCTTGAAATACCTATCAACGTTCCTAAGGGATTCAATGAATTCTCCGAAGAAGAAAAAGATAGATATTTCGAGAGAGAATACTATTCTAATAAGCAAATTTTCATTGAGAATAAGGATAAAACAAAAACTTACGATGTGATTCTAATTGATGAAATCCAAGATTACAAAAGGGCTTGGATGGAGATAATTAAGGAGTGTTTTTTAACTGAAAATGGTGAGTATGTTTTATTCGGTGATGTAAAACAAAACATTTATAACAATAAGACCGAAGGGAAAGATGTATCAACTAACGTTAAAGGGGTTACCGAATTGAAAAATTGCTTTCGCTCTGATTTTAAAATAAAAGACTTAGCAATTCTTTACCAGAAAGATATTTTTAAGGACAAATATGAGATAGACAACTTCAATCAGAAATCACAAACCTTAGAACTTGCTTTTGAAAGAAATCAACAAGGTAGTCTTAACTACATTTTTTTACCCAACGCTGATAGTGTTAGCAGTCTTTATACAATTATCCACGAGAATGCAATAAATAAAAATATTCCGCCAAACGACATAACCATTTTAGGAAACTCTATATCACTACTAAAAAAGTTTGATGCATACTATCGCTATTCTTCAAACGAACGGACGAATACAATGTTTGAGACGTTTGAAATGGTTTATAGAATGTGGTTGAACTATTTAAAAAATGACAAACCTCAATGGTTGAAAAGTGGAATAACATTGATTAATCGACATAATGATAGGTCGGAAGCAAGAGCATTTAATCAACTAAGTGTTCTTTTTACGATAAACGACCTTTATGAAGAATACAGCGATAGATTCGAGGAAAAACTTGAAATCTACTGTCAAAGGTTCAATACTAACATTTCGAATTTCTTTAAGTACCTGAATCAATATGAAACGGAAATCAAAAAATTCAAAAAGGAATTTGACACAGAAAGACAGAGCAGTAATTTAAAGATGATTCGTAATAACAAAAAGATTCATTTTTATATGAATAGCGGTACCGTAAAAGTGTCTACTATTCACAGCTTTAAAGGTTGGGAAAGCGAAACTGTTTTTTTGATTTTGGAAAACTTCAATTTCCAAATGACTTTTGATGAAATATTGTATACAGGAATAACCCGAACCCGGGCTAATCTGATTTTAATAAACTATGGTAATAAAGAGTACCATAACAAACTGAATGACTTAATTGAGAAAGTAAAATAAAAACTATAAAAGCACGACAAATTATAGTACATAACTGCTTTAGGTAAGGACAAAACATCATACACAACCTCGTATATCGTTCAGCACATTCCCCTGCATTTTGCAAAAAGCTACATTACGGGAAAAGAGCTTCACTAAAAGGTCTTGAACCCATCCGCTTTTTACTTCCTTCATTTCGTTAACCCTGCCCGCTGAGCTGGGAAGGGACACTTCATTCCGTCATTCAAAAGCGGATACGTTCGCCGGTACTGAACTGTGAATTTTCAGTTTCATTTCCACTTCCTATAATTGGGCAATTCACTAGCGTATTCTGACACACTTCCGAGACCACGCTGTCCCTACCTTTTTTTGCCAGCAAAACTACAATAGCCTGGGGCGGACGGCGGCATAAACCGTTGCGCTGCGCTTCACTTTTTATACGCCTTACCGCCCCAGCCGATTGTCAAATCGTTCAGCAACAAAAAAAGGTAACAGCGAAGGCTCTAAGGGAAGTAAATCAAAAACGAAAACTATGAATTCTTGCACAATCATCAACACGGAAGCGGAAATGAAGTTAAAAAAACAAAAAAAGGAAAACGCTCTGGATAAAATAAGTAAATCATTCAAAAAAAATAGAAACGCAAACTGTCCGAAGGGTTCGGATAGCCTATTAATTACTATTTAAATCTTTTATTATGAGTACTATTAAAAATCACGTACAGTTAATTGGAAACGTTGGTCAAGAACCAACCATTACTAACCTTGAAAGCGGAAAGAAAGTTGCGCGCCTATCCTTGGCGACCAATGAGTATTACAAGAATGCCAAAGGCGAGAAAGTGCAAAGCACGGACTGGCACACGGTCGTGGCTTGGGGCAAGACCGCCGAAATCATCGAAAAATACGCAGGAAAGGGCAAGGAAATCGGTGTAGTGGGGAAACTCAAAACACGCTCTTATACTACCGATGATGGCAACACTCGCTATGTAACCGAAGTGGAAGCCAATGAGATTCTTTTATTAGGGTCTAAAAACGGCAACACATCTGCCGAGTAACATTCAAAAGAAAGAGGGCGCACCTGTGGAAAGTTTCGCCCTCTTTTTCATTATTCACTATTAATATAGAAAACAATGGAAGCACAAGTTAACGAAATTAAAGAGCGGTTGCAATATTTTACGGGAACGGAAATGTTCTATTCCCTGCCGCTGATAAGAACACTATTTACAGACGGATTGAAATATCTAACGGAAGTCGCCGAATGTTTTTGGCTCATTACGGATGCTTCGGTCATTGCCAAAAGTCTGATGAACCGAAGCGAGTTTATTACCGTAGATTTTAAGAGATTGTCCGAGGACAGACAAGACTTTATTGGTTATGAAGCCGAAATTATTTACAGCGATGGAAACGATAATGTTTTGGAAACACACCGTTACAACGCCACCGATTTTCCACTTGATGAACTGCGATTATTTTTTGTAAAAGATACGCTGATGTTGCCGAGCGAATACTAAAATTTGGAAGTTATGATTTATCTAAATTTTACCGATTTGAGCGAAGAGACTCAGGAACGTTTATTGGCAAATTCCAAAGCGGATGTAAAACAAAAATACGGCAAGGATTTAATGGACTATGCCACAGAGCATAGTACCAATTTGGATAAGATGCTCGACGAAGAAGCAATGCGAAATCTTTACAGTTACAATTTCGTATTCAACATCTAAAAACAGAAAACCGATGTAAGTAGACCTTTGATTTTTTCAAGGGTCTTTTTTATTTCTACCCAAATACGAATTGAATTATCCGCAAGGAATTTGATTTTTTGATATGGATAATCTCACGTTTCCATTTTCTTTTTCTTAAATAATTCCATCCACTTTTTATCAGATGTAAGAGCCATTACCTTTTGTAATGGTATGGAATTTTGTCCCGCGAGCGGGACGAAAAGGAATAGCAAGAGGACAACACGCTGCGCGATGTTGGGAATCCCTTTTCGTTTTCAGAGTGTTGAAAATCAAGCATTTGATTTTATTTAAAATTATGAATTAACGAGGATTGAGAACACTTTTCACGGAAAAACCGTCGCAGCCCAGTAAAATCGGCAAATTTTTCACGGAAAAATGGATAAAGGATACGAAAAAGAACGGTTCGAGAGCATAAGCATCAAAACATCTGTGGTCAAGAAATTTAGGCAGTTTTCACGTCAAATTTCAAAATCGCAATCGATGACCTTGCTTTTGATGCTCGAGTTTTTTGAAGATAATGGCATTTCGCCTGGCGAGAATTTAGGGCCGAAAATGCAGACGCTGGAAGCACTTATCAAAAAGCGAATCAATGGTGTGATAGCTATTTTGAGAGACATTGAAAAGAGCCAAACAAAACCTACAGTAGCGATGATGGAATCCTTGTTCAAAGAGGCAGAACCTAAAAAGAAACCGTTGATTCTGGAAAAGAACGCTGTGGGCAAAAAGGAAGAAATCCAGTTTCGTGAAAGGCAAAATCCAAACAAGGAATTTTAAAAATATACAAATGTACATCACCATAACCGCACAGAAATTGGACAAAAATTATGGGCAGAGCTCAGCCAGTTTTGTGTCATATTTAGAGAAGGAAAATGAGGGTCGTCAGCAAGAAGAAATGGAACATTTCTTTAATCAATATGGTGATGAAATATCGGCTGAAGAAGTGGTCCGAGAAATCGATAACAACACCGCTAAACTCAAAAAAAAAGAACCCAAATTTTATTCCATTACCGTGAGTCCGTCCAAATACGAATTGCGAAAATTAGAGAACAGTAGGGAAGAATTAAGGCGATACACCCGAGAGCTGATGAAGGAATACGTGAAGTCTTTCAACCGTAAAATAAACGGTCGGGCAATTACGGTCGATGACATAAAGTACTATGCCAAGATTGAGCATCAACGAACCTTCAAGGGAACGGACAGACCGGTGCGCGAAAACCAACCTTATGCCACCAAGATTCTAAAACTGAAACAGGAAATACGGAAAATAGAACACGGTGAGGCAACGGGAAATATCGAACGTTTAAAACTAAAAATTGGCAAATTGGAAAAAGAGGCACCGCACCAACAGAATGGTATCCGCATTGTGCAGGGAATGCAGAAAGCCGGCAACCAAAGCCACATCCATATTATCGTGAGCCGAAAGGATGCATCCAATTCGTTCAGCCTTTCCCCGGGAAGTAAGTACAAGGCATCAGATGTAGAAATGCACGGCAAAAAGGTAGGACGTGGTTTTGACCGTGACCGCTTTTTTGAACAAGCCGAAAAGACCTTTGACAAGACCTTTAGTTACGAACGAAACTTCGCCGAAACCTATAAAGCGAGAAAGGACTTTGTAAAAAATCCCAAGCTCTATTATGCCGCTTTGCTGAAACTACCCGCTAACGAAAAGGCATTGGCATTCAAAGTGATGGGTAAATCAGGCATACCGTTGATTCCGAATATCCCGACCAGTAAAGCGCAATTGGCACTACGTGTTTTCAAAAGATTAAGAAAAGGTGCTGAGGTGGCCATTAAATCAAGCTCAATAGGTATTTAATACAAAGTTCAAAAGAAGCAATGATAGAGACAATCCCACAAATATTGGTTTACATCGTAGTGCCTTTCCTATCCTTGGCAATAGTTTTATATGTCTTTTTGGATGGCGAAGCAACGGTCAAAAGAGATGTGAAATATCAAATAAACTTCAGGACCAAATCCGGCAAGTTTAAAATCGATAACATAAAACGTGGGGCGTCCATCATCGGTTCTGCGGGAAGTGGAAAGACCGAAAGTGTGGTGTATAACTTTCTGGAACATTTCAGTAGATACAGATTTTGCGGTGTCATTCACGATTACAAAAATTTTGAAATCACAGAAATGGCATTTCCACTTTTTGTGAAAGCTGAAGTTGATTTTTTTACCATTGCTTTTGATACGGTTTTTGGCAAAGTCAATCCCATTGCGCCTCGCTATTTAGAGAATGAGGAAAGCGTGAACGAGGTGGCTCGAGTACTTATCGAAAACCTATTGGAACAAAAGGAATCTGGTGCAATGGGAAGCTCAAAATTCTTCATTGATGCTGCGGAAGGCCTGATGGCAGGATTGATTTGGAAATTGAAAACAGCCTATCCTAATTATTGCACCCTGCCACACCTTATAGCCATATATCAATTGCTCGACACGGATAGCCTCGTGGCTTTTTTGGAAAGTAACGATACGGCAAATGCAATGGCCAATGCATTCATTAGCGGTAAGGATTCTGACCGTCAAACTGCCGGTGTTAAGAGCACGCTGGCGAATGCACTTAAAAAAATAAGCTCGCAGCGAATATTTATGGCACTATCTGCTGACGAAATCCCTTTGAACATAAATACAAGAGCGAAGCCAACCGTAATATCTGTCGTGAACAACCCAAAATTTGAAACAGCCTATTCGCCGATTATTGCGACCATCATCCATACCGTGACCAAACAAATGAGCGTTCGCAATGCCAACTCTTCCTTTTTAATGATGGAAGAAGCGCCCACCATCCGATTGTTGAATATGCACCGAATTCCGGCAACCTTAAGAAGTTATGATATAGCCACGATTTATGTGATGCAAGATAAAATTCAAAACGATATTCTCTATGGTGATAAGGCAAGTAAAGCCATATTGAGCAATCTTTCGTATCAATTTTTCGGAAAGGTCAATGACCCAGACACCGCTAAATATTATGAGCGCTTTTTTGAACTGGTCAAGCAACCTACCAAAAGTGTGAGCAAAGCCGCCAATTTTTTTAAATCGGATACGCGGATTACCAAAGGTGAAAAAGAAGTTTCCAAAAGAAGGGCGGATATTTTCTTTAGATTAACACAAGGTGAGTTCGTCACTTTTGCAGATGGTAGGGATAAAAAAGTCCGCTTCAAAAGACCTGATATCGTTAGGGCACTTCCAGAACGTAAAGAACAGTATGGAGCAAAAGAGCTACAGGCAAATGTTGAGCGCATTTATAGGGAGGCGAGGTCGATATTTAAAAATTAAAAAAGTGTCAATATTTATTTGATGAAAAATTTTATATTGAGTCAAATTAAAAAGGTGCACTAATAACAAATTGAAATCCCATAAGATATACGAAAGCATAAGCGAATTCTTCGCTTCCATCAATCTGGAAATTGAACAGGATTTCGATTTCACCATCCATAGCCTGGACAAACTTCACGGAGAAGACCCGATGACTTCCCCGTATTTCAGAACAGATTATGTAGCGTTCTTGGTCATCGAATCCGGAAAAGGGCATTACACCATAGATGAAAACTGGTTCGAGTTAAAACCTTTTTCTTTTTACTTCACTTTGCCGGGCCATCTTAAATCCTTTACCATTGAAGAGAACTGGAAAGGCTATATGATTACCTTCTCTTTAGAATTTTTAAGGTCGCAATACCCAGGAAGTGTTCAGCACGATTTTCCGTTTTTGCTCAACGAGACCGTTCCCGTGATGTATTTGGATGACAAAACTTTTGACAGAATCTCTGAGATGAGTACGTCTATGGAAAAAGATTATAATGGTGACTCTTCGTTCAAAAAGCGAATAGTCGCCAATCAGTTGGTCACCTTCCTATTTCTCACCAAAGAGTTATTGTTGTCCCATAAAGCGATTATCTCGACCGAGAACCGGCCTGCGGAAATCGTAAAATTGTTTCAGACGGCGCTCAATAAAAACCTCTTGGATATCGTAAAGGGTAATGCGATCCACATACTGAATGTACAAGAGTATGCCGATGAACTATCAATGCACCCCAACTATCTAAGCAATGTGGTAAAATCGGAAACAGGTAAGACCGTGAAAGATTGGATTGATGAGCGAATTATCTCGGAGGCCAAATCACTTTTAAACAATACGAATAAAACCATTGCGCAAATTGCATACGGTCTCACTTTTGACGACACGTCCAATTTCTCACGCTTTTTCAAGAAAAAAACAGGGCTTACCCCTGCGAAATATCGTCAATCTTAGAAATTGACCATAAGGCCTTAAAAACAGACCTAACCTGCCCTGCCCTTTTACTGGACATTTGTAGTGTAATTAAAAAACAAATAATAATTCACTAAAAAATTATAGTAAAATGGAAAATTTAAATCAAAATTTAAAAGGAAAAGTAGCAATCGTAACCGGAGCATCTAAAAACTTGGGTGCACAAACCGCTACGTATTTAGGAAATGCAGGTGCAAACGTCATTGTACACCACTTTAGTGACCATAGTAAAGAAAACGCACAAAGCATAGTCGATACTATCAAATCTTCGGATGGCGATGCCAAATTGGTACAGGCAGACCTGAGAAGTGTTTCGGAAATCAAAAATCTTTTTGACGAAGCGGAAAACACCTTTGGAAAAGTGGACATTCTCGTCAATACGGCAGGAACAATGTTGAAGAAACCCGCTGCTGAAGTTCAAGAAGACGAGTATGACCAAATGTTCAACATCCACACCAAAACGGCCTTCTTTTTACTTAGCGAAGCAGCAAAACGAGTACAGGATGGTGGACGTATCGTAAACATTTCCACTACGCTTACTTCGGTAACCACAGGGTTCTATTCTGTATATGCAGGTGCCAAAGCCGCTACAGAACAATTTGTAAAGATGATTGCCAAAGAAATCGGTTCAAGAGGCATTACGGTCAATTCAATTGCGCCAGGTCCATTGAACACTTCGTTCTTCTACCCAGTAGAAAACGACCAGTCCATCGACTTCTTAAAGCATATGTCGGTTCAAAACCGATTGGGAGAGATTTCTGATGTGATTCCGGCGATAAAGTTCCTGACCAGTCCCGAAGCGGGTTGGGTGACCGCCCAAAACATCCGTGTAAATGGCGGAATGTTCTAAAAAAAACAAGAACGAAATGTATAACCAAAAGCAGGGAAGCATTTTCCCTGCTTTTAAAAAATTAAGATAATGAGACCCACAGCAATAAACATCGAGAAATTAAGTAAAGTGCCTTTTTTTAATGCGCTTTCGAAAAAGCAATTAGAACAAGTAGCAGAAGAAGCAGATGAGTTCGGTTTTGAAGCCAACGAAGTGGTAAGGGAAGAATCGGTAGTAACCGATGCGTTTTGGATTCTCTTGTACGGAAGTTGGAAAATGGAACGCTTTCTTCCGAATAATACCGAACCATTAATATATGAAACAGATAAAATCGGTACCTGGCATAGTGGTATCAAAGTGATAGATGCTATCGCACCTGTAAAAGTTACCGCCACATCGCACTCTTATATTATGCGAGTGCCTGTTCCATTGATGAACAAATGGATTAGAGAAGGTTTCCCAATAAGGCGACATCTTTTAAAAGGCATAGCTTCTGGCGCCAATCGCATTCTTGAAGAACTTGAAAGCTAATAAAGTGCCGTAAATGCTTGGGATTCTGACAGTAAATAATCGAACCGAGGGCTATATTTAAGATTTAGTCGAACACTTGAAAAAAACCATAAAAATGAGAGCAACACTATTGATGCTATTGGTTGCATTCGCCCATATAAATTTAATGGGCCAAACCAACAAAACGGATACCGATAAACTGAACGAACTTCTGGACAAGCAAGCACTGTCTGAACTTATTGTAAGCTACGGACATTCTTTTGATAGGAAAGATTGGAAATTGCACCGTTCTTTATTTACCGATGAGATAGAAATGGATTTTTCCGCATCCATTGGTGGAAGCGGACTCACCACATTTGATGCCGACGAGTGGGTAGGTTTGGTGAAACCTTTTTTTCAAAACCTTAACGCTACCCAACATATCGGATATCCTTTAAGTATTGAAATTGACGGCGATTCAGCTTTTGTAAGGTCAATGCTTCACGCACAGCATTTTCTGCCCAACAAAGTTGGTGGTAGCATACAGCGAATGATAGGCTATTACGATAATTACTGTGTAAGAACCGCCCAAGGATGGAAAATCAAACGAATGATTCAATACATCGACTGGAACGAAGGTAACTGGTACATTTTCGAAAAAGCAGCAGGAATCGTTGGTGAAAATACTGATATTTCAGACCAATTTAAGCCCAATCACGTGGCCTTGCGAGTTACCAACCTTGAAAAATCAATTGCCTGGTACCAAAATGTCTTCGGAGCTACCGTTTTAAGGCGTTCCAAAGTTGAAAATATAGACCCTGATATTGAAATTGCTTTTTTAGAAATCTCAAATGCTTTTCACGTTGAGTTGGTCGGTGGTGGCAACCCCTTGGGCAATAAACCAGAACTTCCGGCATCCATTAAAGAAGATTATCAAGTACAGGGCTACAAACATATCGGCTTTAAGATAAAAGACTACGATACGGTGATGCAGCATTTAAAGGACAATAACGTAGATGTTTTCTACGAAATAGAACGCCCGGATTACGGTGTACGCATTGTGCTTTTACACGATATTAACGGATACACCATTGAACTTTATGCAGACTTATAAATCTATTAAAATAAAAAGATATTTTTTAGCCATTTTGTTATTGCCGCTACAGATGTTAGCACAAGAAAAAGAACAGAACTCGCCTTGGGTTGTTACCCCTTCAGAAATGAAGTCAGAATATGGTACTGCAGATGAAAGAGGTGCTACCAACAAATTGACGCCCGATAAGCTATTGAATGCTATTAGCCTTGTCAAAAAAGGTGAGCTTATTAGTCTGGCCATTGACCTGGACAGAAATACCCCAGCTTATGGATGGCGGAGATTTGAGTTGGTAGTCAGTCAGAACGAAGGCACCTATCATTCTAACAATGAGGATATTGTTTATGCACCCATCAATACCGGAACCCAAATCGATGGCTTGGCGCATATGGGTGTGGATGGACATTTTTTTAATGGATTCAAGGGAGACGACATACAGACCGTTTCTGGTCTGAAGAAATTGGGTATTGAGAACGCACCACCAATTGTAACCAAGGGAATTATATTGGATATAACAGCCGTTCGCAAAACGGACCGACTAAAACCCGGTGAATTGATTACGGTAAACGATGTTGAGGCTGCCATGCAATTGCAAAAGATTCAAAAAATAGGCGATGGCGATGTGGTTTTGTTCTACACAGGCCATAGTCTGTTGCTAAATAATAAAGACGATAAAAAGGAATTTCTGTCGGGTGAACCAGGGCCAGGCATAGAGGTTGTGGAATATTTGGCATCGAAAGGGGTTGTTGCCGTGGGTAGTGATACACCCTCCTTGGAAGTCATACCATTTGAAAAAGAAGGGATTCTGTTTCCAGTACATCAATTACTATTGGCCAAACATGGCATCCATATTTTGGAAAATGTAGCAACGGGAAGGTTGGTTGAAAAAGGATGGGCGGAATTTCTATTTATTGCCACACCATTACCAATCGTTGGTTCTTCAAGCTCATGGATAAACCCCATAGCCATTAATTAGAAGTAGTTCTTAAAAACTATTTACTTCTTCAACCATTTAGCGAATAAGCGTATCATTCTGGGCATCACGATCCTACTAAGCAATGGAATCAGGATAATCGTCAAGATTAAATTATCGACCAACATTGGGGTGACGGCCAAAACAGGCCTTAACAATAATATAAGTCCACAAATAAGCGGATAAATGGCCAACCAAGTGATGAAGTCCATTTTCCACATGGGTATTTGTTCTTGTTTGTGTGGAATAATAAACCAATTCTCAAAACCTTTTACCACATTGATTTCAGGCCCAAACGCTGTGCTCTCTTCGGCGAGTGTGTTCCAGTTTTTTCGTTCTTGTGAGTCACGCCATTTGTAAAGGCTCTCAAAACTGTCAAATTTTAAAATGACATCATATTCCAAAGTATCGGCAGATATGGGTCTGATGATATCGATACTCAAAAAACCATCGAATTTTTTAATGGTCTTCACCACATCTTCAAGTTGTTTTTCAAAAACGTGTTGATACTCTTGTATCACTATGCGTTTTACTGAAACCGTAACAGGTATGTTCAAATCGTCAGACACTTGCTATTTTGATTATAGGCTTTATGGCTTTACCCGATTTCATATCTTCAATGGCCTTGTTTATTTCTTTGAAGTCGTAGTACGATATCAATTTGTCAAAGGGAAATTTACCATTGAGGTACATATCAATTAAAGCGGGAACAAAAACTTGGGGTACGCTATGTCCTTCAACGATTCCTACAATGGTTTTGCCATTATTGAGAACATCATTTACATCAATGCCAACTTCTGCGTCAAGTGGTGGCGCCCCAATGATCCCACAAACGCCCTTTTTACCCAATGATTTAATAGCTTGTGAAAGCACTTTTGGGTTACCTGTAGATTCGATGGTATAGTCGACACCCATTTCTGAAGTGTACTTCTTTATCTCGTCTACGGCATCAAGTTCCTTGCCATTGATGGTTTTTGTCGCGCCCAATTCCTTGGCCAAATTCAATCGTTCTGGTACGATGTCAACTACGATTATTTCTGAACAGTTGATGGAATTGGCAGCCATCACGGCTGATAAACCTACCGAACCTGCACCGAAAACCGCTATAGAACTTCCAGATTCTGGTCGTAATACATTGAGTACACCACCAGCACCGGTTTGTACGCCACAGCCCAAAGGGCCAAGAATCTCTAGGGGAACGTCTTTGGAAACCTTTACCGCATTTCGCTCGTGTGCAAGCGAATATGTGGCAAAGGAAGATTGTTGAAAGTAGTGTCCATTTAGGTTTTTACCATCAAAACTGTAGGCGTTATTTCCTGCAGTACGCTTCCCCATAAAGTTGAGATCAAAATAGTTGCTGCAATAGGTTGGTTGTCCTTGGTTACAAGAATCACATTTTCCGCAAGAACCAAAGCTCATTACTATATGGTCACCTACGGCGATGTTAGAAACATTCCTACCTATTTTTTCGACGATGCCCGAACCTTCGTGCCCACCGACCATGGGCAAGGGAATGGGATATATTTGCTCTGGGATGATTAAATCACCGGCACATATACCACAACCAACATTGCGAACCAAAATTTCATTATCTGTAGGTGGTTCGATTTCAATGGGCGCAATGCTAAAATTCCCATTCTTCTCAAATACGATTGCCGCTTTTGCAAGTACCATATCCCGTTGGTTTAATAATTAGCGTGCTCTTTTTCCCCTTGGCTAAGTTTATCCAAAATAGGATAGTCCATACGTAACATTTCTTCCATTTTGTCTTCAGGTACCAAAAGCACATACGAATGTGACGAAATTGTAAGTTCTTTCAACTCTTCTGGACTGGTCAGGGAATTTTTTCTGAACCATTTTCCAATATCGTTGACGGCATGTACGTTTTGCCCATCGGTATTCATTTTTATATCCCAAGAGCCATAGAGCAGAACCCAATAGGCAGATTCCATTAGACCATCGGTAGGTATTTCTTCATCAGCATTAAAGCCAAATTCATCGGTATGTTCGTCTACCCATTGCAACTGCTCTTGAGAGAAATCTTCAAAAAAAGGAACCTCTGCAAGTTTTTTTAGGTTTTTTCCATTAGGTGTCATATTGAATTTTGATTTTAAGTGCAGCGCCAATTTTGTATTTGGTTCTTGGCAACTGCCTAATTGAATAGATGCCAAAAGCGCTGCTATGTAGTTGAAAATTTTTCTCATAATGTATCAGATTGTCGCACCACCATTGACCATAAATTGATGGCCGGTGATAAATGAACATTCATCACTTGCTACAAAAGCGGTTACATTGGCGATGTCTTTTGGCAATCCCATTTTATTGAGTGGTGACGCTGCCCTAATTTCTTTTTTATAGGGACTGTCATCGGGCATATCGGCAAATATTCCGGCTTCGTCGGTTGCACCAGGTATTACGGTATTCACGGTTATGCCTCTTTCGCCCACCTCTTTGGCAAGCACATCGGCAAAGAATTTCGGTGCGGTCTTGCTTCCGCCATATACCGCAAAACCAGCATGTGGATATACTGTTGTACTTGACGAGATAAGTATGATTCTACCATTGTCCCTAACGTGCTTGGCAGCCTGTTGCATTACAAAAAAAGTACCTTTGGTATTAATATTGAATACCTTGTCATACTGCTCTTCGGTATAATCAACAAAGGGAATGTCTATCAGTTCTATTCCTGCATTTGCTATCACGATATCAACGCCACCAAAAGATTCGATAGCTGCCTCAAAGAGTTTCTTCGAATCATTTATTTTGCTGTTATCTGCTTTTACAGCAATGACCTTTACCCCAAGCTGTTCTATCTCTTCCGTTGTTTTGTCAGCTGCGTCTTTATCACCAGCATAATTGAGTACGATATCCGCACCCATATTTGCGAGTTTTACGGCTATGGCCTTACCGATTCCTTTAGTAGAACCGGTAATTAAGGCCGTTTTTCCTTTAAAGTCCATTAATTATTTTTTAAATTTTTTTGTGAAATCTAAATCGATTAGACAGTAGCTTCCTCAATTTTTGTCGATTGGGCCAATTCCCTGAAATTTTCCAAATCTTTCGAGATTTTTGCCATTTGCTCATCGGCATGTTCCAATGCATAGTCCCCTACAAAGAATCGGAACGGTGCGTTTTCAGAAAAAGCAGCTTCCATTATCGCTTCTGCGGTCTTGTATGGACTCCATGGTTGCTTTCCGTCGATAGAGTTCAAGAAACCTTTGAATTTACCTACTGTCTCGCTATAGGCTTCCAATTCTTTTTCCGGTGTTTTTAACGAAGCACCTGCCCAGTTGGTACGCATTGGTCCAGGAAGCACTGTCATAATCTTTATGTTGAATGGTTCTACCTCTGCCGCCAAGGAATCGCTAAGTCCTTCAATTGCAATTTTACTGGCGCCATAGAAAGACATTCCAGGTACTGGTGTAAATCCACCAATGGCAGAGATTTGAATAATGTTTCCACCACCTTGTTCCCTCATATGCGGTAAAACCGCCATGGTCAATAAGGCAGCACCCCAAAAGTTGGTCTCGAATTGTTGGCGCGCTTCTTCTTCGCTAAATTCTTCCGCAGCACCGATAAGTCCGAAACCTGCATTGTTTATCAAAACGTCAAGATGGCCATATTGGTCTAGTATCCATTCTAAAGCCTTGTTACGTTCTTCTTCCATAGTGACATCCATTTTAACAGGGAAGGTATGACCTGGCACTAAATTTTTAAAGTCTTCAAACTGACTTTCCTTTCTAAGGGTACCGACGACCGTATGTCCTAATTTTGCAGCTACTTCTGCTAAGTTTCTACCAAGACCGCCTGATACTCCGGTGATTAAAATGATTTTTGAATTACTCATAGTACTATTTTTAAGATTAACATTTTTTTCTGCTAATGCAGTTTTTATGAGTCATAAAGGTATTTAGGAGACTGAACAAACTATGTAACTTATTCAACCGTCTTCGACACTTTTCAAAAAAGTATTGACTGAATTTTAGACCTTTATTATAGTAAAGATTTGTGCGAGAAAACTATCACTTTTTAGATGGAAGGTGGAATTTTACATCTATTGCAGCTATTGGTGTCAAGCTTATCTTAAGCTGTTATCTGAAATACGACTACTTCACATAATTGATGAAAACCATCGGTGTCCTTGGTGGTGATGGACGAAAAATTGGAATTTACAGACCCTTGACTTTTTGTATTGAAAAGTCTCAATCGGAAGAAAAGAAGATAAAAACAATGGCATTGATGCTATAAGTAATACTAAAGTAGCTAATGGAACAGTTATTGGAGTTAATTGTCAAGTAAAGTATGTAAAAAACTTGACAAAAAGTATAGAATTACATATATTTGTACCCTTAGAGCTATGAGTATTACTAAAGATATAAGAGATAGAGTTGCTCGTATGGATGCTGGTGAAGTATTTACATACGATAGTTTGGCTATTCCTCAAGATGAGTTTTCTGCTGCAGCTAAAGCTTTAAGTAGATTGGTTGCTGATGGAACCATCAAGAGATACAAGAACGGAATGTATTATAAGCCAAAGAATACTGTTTTTGGAGAATTGGAACCAAGAGAAAGTGTACTGCTGAAAAAGTATCTTTTTGAGAACAACCAACAAATAGCCTATGTCACCGGAATACGTTTGTACAATCAAATGGGACTGACGACCCAAGTTCCCAAAGTAGTACGTGTAGCCAGTAAGGATAAGCAGATAAAGACCAAAATTGGAAATATGGTCATTAAACCTGCCAAGAGCTACGTTCGGGTTACGAAGTACAATGTACCCTTGTTGCAGTTATTGGACGTTATAAAAGATTTCAAGAACATTCCCGATTTGGATAAAGCGCAAGGGGTGCGATTTATAAAACAAAAAGTTCGAGGTCTTTCCAATAGCGAAAAGAACAAATTGACCAAATTCGCTAAGGCGTACCCACCAAAAGTGAGGGCTTTTTTAGGAGCCATTCTTGAAGCACTTTCCTTAAAAAAACTGAGCCAGTCGCTTAAAGGAACTATCAATTATTTAAGCAGCTACGAGTTTGGCCTATCAGAAAACATATTGCCCACCATTTCAAACTGGAACATTGCTTAATGAAACTTCACGAATATAAAGATGCCTTTGAAGGCGCTATTGTTGCCGCAGCACAACATTTTGACATTCCGGAAATCTATATTGAAAAGGACTACTGGGTCACCTATGCCTTAAAACAGATATTCTCAGATAAAACAGCCAAAGACTTGGCTGTCTTTAAGGGCGGAACTTCATTGTCAAAGTGCTTTAAAATCATCGAACGGTTTTCAGAAGATATCGACCTGGTCGTCTTTCAAAAAACAGGTGATAGTGGCGCTGCCTTAAAGGGCAAACTAAAAAAAGTGACCAACGCAGTAGGTGACGCTTTAACGTATATTCCAAATCATCCTTTTGACGTGAAACTTGGGAAAATTAGAAAGCTATACTACAAATATCCAAAGGCCAACGCTCAGGGCGATTTCGGACAAGTGAGTGAAACCATCGCAGTAGAAGTATCCAATCTAGGGAATACCCATCCTTACGAAAGTATGACCATCCATACGATGATTGCAGAATTTATTGGCACTACCAATAATGTAGATTTAATACAGAATTATGGTTTGGAACCTTTTGATGTTAATGTCTTGAGTATCGAACGCACCTTTTGCGAAAAGATAATCAGTCTGGTGCGTTTTTCTTATGCCGAAGAACCTCTAAAGAAACTTGCAGGCAAAGTACGCCATACCTATGACTTGCACCAAATGCTTCGACACGATAGAATAAGTGAGTTTATGCATTCTACAGATTTTGAAGCAATGTTGGTACAGGTCGGAAAGGATGATGACAAAGCCATACCCAATGATAAGGATTGGCTATTGGTGCACCCATCGGAAGCAATGCTATTCAGCAAGACCAAAGAGGTTTGGGAAACCATAGGAAAAACCTACAATTCCACGTTTGCCGAACTGCTTACGGGAAAGTTGCCCGAAGAAGCCCTGGTCGTAAAATCATTATTGCGGATAAGCGAACGCCTCAAAAATATACAATGGACAATGTAAGGGCGTATGGTGAAAAAGAAACGACAGCACTTCGTATCGCAATTCCTGTTGCGGAATTTTTCTTCTGAATCGAACAAGAAAACCATTCATCTATTCAATAAGGATACTGGAAAATCTGTGAGGGATGCACCGATTAGGTCACAGGCGCAAGAATCCTATTTTTATGGAGTAGACCCAACATTTGAAGATTACCTATCCTTATATGAAGGTAAGTCCTCTGAAGTTACTAAAGATATCATAGCAACTGGGTCATTACCCGATAGAACCGAAAAAGCCAATTCATTCTTGCTTCATTTTGTGATGATGTACGCCTCTAGAACAAAGGCAAGTGTGTTCAATACTGAAGAGCGTATCAATTCATCCTTCAAAAAAATAGCTAAGTATGATAAAGAATTGAGCCAGATTGATTTCAGTACACACAGAATCAAGCATCCAGAACCAGCAGCTTTCAATTTGGCATATAACATAGATAATTGGGTTATCACGGGAGATTTGAACTTGTTGCTTCTACAAAACCAAACTGCCAGTAATTTTATACTTTCTGACAACCCTTTTGTGCAATTTAATCCTATACTTCTTTCGAATAAAGACTACCCCAATAATGGTGGATTGCTAAGTAAAGGGCTAATTATATTCTTCCCACTTTCACCCAAATTCTGTCTAATGTATTACGACCCTTTGGCGTATGCTCTTCAAAATGGAGATAGAGATACACTATGTCTTGATGTTCAGGAGGATGTTGACAATATCAATTTGCTACAAGCAATTGCATCGGATAAAATTCTTTATTACGGCAATTTATCCGAGAATGATTATGTCCTAAACTTGGGATTAAAGAGTCGTCATTTGAAAAAGGATATATATGTGAATGAGGAAATACCACATCCTACAAAACCGAATAGTTTTGTCTTGTTATCCTATTATTTAGAACATACCAACAACCCAAATTTTTCATATTTCAGCCTTACCGAAGAAGCAAAAAATCGCATTGGTCATATAGGAATGAACGAATACAGAAATCAAGAGATAGTGGATTGGGTACAAATGGATAAAACCAAGTTAAGGAATAGATATAAAAGTTGATATGAAGGTAGTTCTCGATTCGAATATCATAATAGCTGATTGGCACTTGGGTTCACCCAGTTTCAGAATATTGTTGGAAGGTTCCAATCAAGGAAAGTTGGATGTTTACGTCCCCAAAGTGGTTATCGACGAAGTCTGCAATAAATTTGAAGAGCGTTTAAAACAAGCGCAACAAAAAATCGATAAAGAATTGAAAACAGTAAAGAAACTTACTGAAGAGTCTTTTGACAATGAGGTAACCGATGATTTCATTGAGGAGAACACATCACAATATCGGAGCCAGCTCATTAAAAAGCTGAAAGAGAACAAAGTTTCATTCTTACCATACCCCAAAACCAGTCACAAGATACTTTCGCAAAAAGCGATGAAGAAAATTAAACCTTTCAATTCAAACGAAAAGGGATACCGTGATAGCCTGATTTGGAAAAATGTGAAGTCGATATTGACTGAAGATGAACAGGCAATCTCATATCCTGAAGTGATTTTTATTACGAATAACTATACTGACTTTTCCGGCGATGGCGATAAGATACACTCAGATTTGATAAACGAATTGACTGAAGAAGAATTCGACGCATCTTCGGTAGAACTGAGACGTGGCTTAAAGGAATTTAACGATACGACCACAAAACTATTCTTCTCGCAAGCTGAATCATTTAGGAATAGAATAAAAGATGGTAAGATTTGGGATTTTGACATCAAGACACCCATTACCAATTTCCTTTTCGATAATTATATCGGCAAGGAATTATATCATTATCAATCAAGGGATGAGTACGAATTTGATAGTAGTACGGTAAGTGGTATCAATGATGAAGATTTTGAGTTGGAGATTACATCGGTACAGAAACTGAATGCTACCGAGTTCATTCTTGAGGTCGCTACGGAAATTGATACGGAAATCGACCTATTTATAGAAAAATATACCAATTGGATGGATATGGAACCTAAGGTTGCAATTATAGACCCTGACTGGAACCGCCACGTTATGCTGGCCAGCACAAATCTTAACGTGCCTTTATCCATTACCTTAATTGTTGACGCTGATTTGGAGATAAGCAGTATTGAAATTGATAAAATTTATGACGAATACAGATGATAGATTTAAGCTTCAAAGAATTTCAAGGTTTACTGAGGAATCTACAGTTTGACAATCAGAGTTCATACGTGCAGGCATATCCAGAATTTATTCGATACTTCCAAAACGTTCCAATAATAGAAAAACATCATTTGGTTATAGCAGGTCATTTTACTTATGGCTGGATGCCTACGATTCTCAAATTGGATTTGAGCCAATCAGAACATACACTCAAATTATTGAACGATGCAAAAATCGGTCAGGCTTTGACTCTTAAAGAATTGGAATATTTAAAGGGAAAAATAAATAATTCATTGGTTGGCGCTTCAAAACTGTTGCATTTTATTTCGCCTCAAAACTATGCAATATGGGACAGCCGAATTTACAAAGCCATCTTCAATCTCGAACCCTATGATTACAGAGTAGGTAACGTAAAATTTTATACTGAATATCTCGAACTGTTGAGTAAACTGGCAAGACACAAAGAGTACCCACAAATACATCAAAATATTGAAGAAAAGGTTGGGTACAAACTCACCTCTTTAAGAGTAATTGAAATGGTGATTTTTGAAAATTCAAAATTCAAAAATTGAAAAAATACCATTCAAGATTTGGTACAATATTTGCTATTAATTGAATAGAGTTAGATAATAATAAAACCTATATAAGTTCTTTAAAATTTTGGCGTAGTAGTGTATTGGGCAACAAGCTTAATCCAAGAGATTATTGTAAGTCTCGTGTGTAATTTTATAATTAAAAACATAAACAATATGAGAACACTTTTCAATAAAATCGCAGAAGTTTTAAACTTCGTAATCATTTCAATGATAATAACCGTGATGTTTCTTTTTGGTGGGCAGACCCCCTTATCCAGCAGACTTGTCCAAATAGAAATTTCTTGATGAGTTCCAATCACTATGAAGCTTGGGGATAGGTTTGAGGCTCGATTCCTCGGTCTGCTGCTAATACAAAAGCTACCATATGGTAGCTTTTTTGTTTCGCTCAAAACTTAGAATGGCGTCTTTTCTTTAGGCCGTCTCGCCGTCACCTTCCATTCGCCATCTTGTTTTATGAGTTTAAAGATACCTGGTGTCTTATCGTAGGATGTGGTGTATTTAACCCAAGCGACATCACCGTCCATTGATTCTTCGAGGACTTTGAAATTAGAATCTGAATTTTTTTTCTTACTAAACATTGCCATCACCGTATTAAAACTGGCATAGCCTTCTTCGGTGGTGTGCGCTTTTAGAACATCTTCATTGCCTTGATAAATACTCTCGAGAACAGTCTTTGCGACATCTGAGGGTTTAGAACTTTGCTCGCCGGCACAGGCAAACAGCAAGAGGACCGATAAGTAAGTGACCAATTTTTTCATAATATTTTAATTTGGGTTATTGATATATCTATGCGATAGTTTCAGCTCTGCATTACGTTCACCATCTTTTTCATTCAGTTCTAAAATGGCTCTACGGTCATTGGATAATGAAAATTTGGGCAACACATAAACGAACCGCACCATTTCGCCTTCTGCGATTTTTGAAGGCAGCTTATGTTTGTATAGCGGCTCTTGATACAGGCGTTGTATCGATTTCATCTTCCCCTTTGCCCTTGTTTCAACCGAAAGGTTCAGGAAATTCATATCGTAATCCAAGGTAGAATTATTCTCAATCTGGATAACGAAGTACAGTTCTTCTTTATCAAAAACGATATTTTCAACATTCAAAACAATACCTTCAGTTCGCTTCTTAATTCGACCAATGCGTTGTTTTCTATTGAGAAGGTATGTGCAGAATTTTTGATAATAATACGTTCTGTTATCTACACGCTCTTCAGAAGATTCAGCAAGAATGGAATCAGTTACAATCTGCTTTTCATTCCCGATACTATGCGATGCAGGAATGAAATAATTAAGCTTAGAAAGCTGTTTTCTGTACTTTACAATATACGAAAAAATTGAGCCATTTCTATTGATTACCAGTAAATTACTTTCCTTCCCTGGCTTGGCTTGAAGTAACCCAAAATACTGTTCTTTCTCACGGTTATACGTAAAGACAAAGTTATCCGCACCGGTAATTCCCTGCCGAATGGGTTCTGGAAAGAATAGTGCAACATTTTTAGTTTCGTTTGCATAAATGGTATCGAGGATTGTAATTGATTGTGCTGTAGTCTGTGCCGAGCATTGTTCAGGTACGAAAGTGGAAATCAGTATTGCTAATATTAAAATGGTCGTTTTCATAGTCTGGGTTTTAGAATTAATCTGTAATTGTTCAGAACGGTTACTTTTACCCTTCGGTTAGAACGCCTGAATACTTGTGTGATTCCGCTTACTTGTGGAACACTCGGGATATTGATATCCCCAATAACATCATCGAGTACTTCTCTCGAAACTTCTTCCCTAAAGTCGTTCTTTACGTAAATACCCTCGCTACCGTCGAGCAAGTCGAAGGCTTTGAGTTTGGTAGGATGATGTTTTATATTTTCAATGGCAATCAAGGCACGATTGGGCTGAAAACTGATAAATCCGAAAATGGGTGTGTTCTTAGGCATCGGCTTACCATTGATAGTAGCCGATTGGGTCAGGCGCATACGCAATCGGGTATTTGCTTGCACAACTTGGTCGCCATCTACCACCACGTAAATGGTTTCATCCGTATTGCCAATGATGGAAAGTTCATTGGGCTTGGGCGAAGCGGCAAAGAACAGTTGATGTTCCAAGCCCAGTTCTTTTGCCTCGATTTTTTGTGCTCTAACGACTTCTGCGGAATCCACTTTTGGTGCGGTTTTTTGAACCACTCGCTTTTGACCTAAATTTTGATACCGCTCTTCAGAATACTTAATCTTGCCGGCATCATAGATACTGTCCACGATGCGTTGTTTTTGTTGTTCGGGTAAATCGGTATTGTACAGTCCAGTTGAATCCAATAGCTTTTCATCATAGATACTGGGTGCATTGGTTTCACGCACTTCTTTTAAATCGTTGATAGCATCGAGTTTGGAATCATATTCTTTTTGCTCTTCAGCAAGCTCTGGCACGAGCGTTTGCTCAAGGTTTTCATTCTCATCTTCGTCGTCACCCATCACCATCATTGAATAACCGATGAGGAATATGAGTACGGTCATCAAGACCAAAGCAAAAACGATTTTATTCTTTTCTACCTTCATAATCTATTTTTTTTAAAGTGTTTTCGAAATAATTGGTAATCAAAAGCCCGTGTGGATTGTTCGGAAAATGCCTATCGACGGCTATCAGATTTCCTGTTGAGACCAACTCATAGGTGTCGATTATGGAACCACGATTGATTTCAAAAACCGTCACGGTTCTAAAGGCATAAGTCTCACTCTGTTTTTCAATCTGGGATTCAATACGTAGTACCTTTTGTACAAGGGAATATTGTAGCAGCCTGTTATAAACACCATCGGCCTTTTTCTGACGGTACAGATTATCCACAGAACTATTGCCCAGCCAAAGTGCCTTTTTCAAATTACGCTCATAGTTGCTGGCATCGATGTTATAGAAATAGGTATGAAACAAATCTAAATGTGAGAGTGCCTCTACTTTAAAGTTCTCTTTTTGTGCCACCAGTTTCAATGGAATTATTGAACCATCGGTATTTACCGCGAAAGCACTATTCAATGTTTTCTTATTGATGTTATAGGCCATCCAAACCGAAAAGGAAGAGGACACCAATGCGCAGACTACCACCGCGAGTACAATAAAACGGTTCATCTTAAGGACGGCGTATATGTTTTTATAGGGTGTTTTCATTGGAAGAGTTTTAGTTGCTAAAAAGTCTGAGTGTAAAAGAGATGGCGCGTCTGTAGAGCTTGAACTTTAGAAACACGATAAAGCCAACTGAGCCCAGTTGTACTACGGGTGCAAAAAAACCTTCCCAAGTATCGCTTCCAAAAAGATTGACCCAGAAGTTGGCATTGATTTCATCATAAATGGCATTGATAAATACATTGACCAAAAAGAAGGCAGGCACCAACATATACACCGCAGCGTATAGTTTGAAAAAATTATAGGCCAGCGACCGGAACTTCTCAAAAACAGCCAAACTAATGACCAATGGAAAAAAGGCTTGCATTATGCCCAAAAGAAAAAAACGCTCTGCCAAGAATAGCGGGTAGATAAACAAATCCAACATCCAGAGTATGGTACTTAGGATAAATGCTAATATTTTGAACCCATACAATGGTGTTACCAAGGCTTCATAGAGTAGCGTCATTGCCATACTCGCAGCGTCAAGAAGACCAACTTCCTCTTCAAGTGGTAGGTCTTGTAATTGTAAGGGTAAAAGCGCTGGCGCCGTTCCACGGTATTGCCCTTCGATAGCAACCAAAATGCCATCGAAAAATCCCAAGACCTGAGTCGAGAAAATGACCAAGAGCACAATGGCGAAGTTCTTGGCCAATTCCCCAGGACTCAGCCCCCAAGAATACCCATCCTTATCTGCAATACCCTCATTGTATTTTTTAAGGATATTGACCAGAAAGAACAGTACCGCAAGTGTCTTCATTCCGGCAATGGTGTATTGAGAAAAATCACTTGCCTGTATGGTTTGAAAAACCGTGTCGATATATTCCAGCCCTATTGACATTAATATTCAGTTTCGCGATTATTCACTTTATCCTGCATCTTTCTGAATGAGATGATATCTCGGTAACGTTTCGTTCTAATGGTGATGTTTGATACCATTTCCCTTGATTCCGCCTCTTTCTTTTTGAGGACTTCGGCACGTTCGGCATCGCTCATTTTTAGGTAATCGCTGGACAGAATTTCGTCTATAAAATCAACCGTGTCTAGAGAGTTCTGTACAATGGCGTCAAACGATTCCATTACCCGACTAACTTCATAAGGTTTGATGTAGGGCGAATTCAGAATATCCTGAAGGTCATTCTGCATTACATCGATAAGCCGTTGGTTGTTCCTGCCAATTTCTTCAACAGCCTTAAGCTGCCTAACCACGTTGGAAACCTTTTCTATGGCTTCTTTGGCATCCTTTAAAAATTTTACGGACTTAATCATTTCTGCCGTCTGCTTACCCGATTCCAATAGCTGTTTTACCAAGCTGATAAAATTAGTGTTGTCATAGACCGGCATTCCCTGGCACGCAGCGCGTGCAGGCAGTAAAAAGATGAATGCAGTTGCGATAATTAAAATTTTTGTCTTCATAGCTTTATGTTTTAGATGTGAATTCTTTTATGGCTTCTTCCATATTATTTGTCTTATTATAAATGGCCATTATGGCCTCGTTTTCTTTGCCGTCGGTTAAATAAGCTGCATACACTTCCTTCGGAACTTCCAGGCGGAAAATGTTGCTTTCCTTTCCAATTTTGATGAACATTTCGGTGTACTTGTGTGGACCGGTAAGATTGTTCTTGATGGATTTCAATTGGTTCAGGTCGTGGCTGGATAGGTTCAAGCGCTTCACCAGTTCTGAATAACCCTTTTCATTATTCAAACTGTAGATAACCTGCGTGTTTTCAAGAATACTTGCCGATGTGGAATTGTTCGGCAACTGATTGATGGATTGCAGGATGATACCTATGGCACCGTTCTGTTTCCGAATGGCTTGGTAGTAGAATTCCACACTTTCCAGTACGTTGTCAAACTTCAATTGCTTGGCGAACTCATCAAAGAGGATGATACCTTTTTCAGCACGGTTCTTCCAAATGGTTCTCTGGATGGCTGACTTTATCAGCTTCAACATTACGGACAGGATTTCCTTATTATCCTTGACTTCATCCAGCTCAAAAACGATGAGACGCTTATCCTCGATTTTATAGGTCTGGTCTTCGCTCACTTCGAAAAGGAAGCTGTATAGACCATCGCCGACATACTCTGACATTACGTGCAAAAAGCTCGTCACATTGAAGTAGTCGGGATGGATTTTTAGGCTCTTCAAAAGATTGTTTTGATGCCCTTCTATAAAATTGTAGAACCCGTCCAGCGAATGATTTTCCAAGGTGCTGTCGTAGTAGTATCGCAGTATCTTTTTAATGGAAACCGATTGTGCCTTGGTCACTTTTAAATCTGAAGCAAAAAGCTCAAAAAGGAATACGGATAAGTCTTCCAGCCGTTCCGGTGTCAGGTCGTTTTGGTCGCTGATGTAAAATGGATTGATGCCCAGATTTTTTCCGCTTTCGTAACGAAGCACGGTGTACTTTTCAGGATAGAGCTTGGCGAATTTGGTATACGAACCACCCAAATCGATGATAACCAAGCGGACACCACTTTCAAAATATTGGCGCAGTATGTTGTTGGCGAGAAAGGATTTGCCTTCGCCTGTGGGTGCAAAGATGGCAAAGTTGCGGGCCTTGATGCGCTTTTTGCGTTCGTCCCAAACATCCTTTAATACCGGAATGTTATGCTCACGGTCATTAAAGATGATTCCGGTTTCATCAGATTTGTAATTTGTATTGTTGATAAGCAAACACAAGGCGTGCTTTAAATCTGTAACGTATAAATCGTTGTTTGAAAAGTTGGAAGAGAAACAGCAGTAGCTGTTCAGGATGTAATTCTTGCGCTCTTCACCTCTTGGGTAATAAGGAATGATATCCAGTTCTTTGAACTCAGTCTTTATTTTAGAACCTATTTTACTTAGCTCTCGAGCTTCCTTAGCCCAAAAGATGATATTGAGATGGCCTCTTATAATTCGCGCGTTGTCATCGGCATTGATTTGGTCCAGGATGTGCTGAATTTTACCAAGCACCACTTTGTTTTGCGAACCAAAATTGGAACTCTTGTTCAGTTCCTCGATTTTCTTATCAAGCAGTTTTCGCCACTTCTGTTTATCATCGAGATACAGGATTTGGTTGACGATATGGTTTTCGGTCAACGTGAGACCAAGGCCATCAATGAACCCCTGATGGAATACAAAGTCGTCTGAAGTAAAGCGTTCATTGGTCTTACTGCTCTGTACGCTTTCGCCAAAGCACAGCTCGCTATTTACCGCAAGGGCATCAAAATAGTTTTCACCAATATTGATGTTGTTCTTGTCAAGAATAATGTCGGTGTCAAAACCTTCGTTGAAACCATTGAAATAGCCGTTAGTTAGATGTTGGATTTCTTTCGCTTTAAACGGAACAAATTCCATCTTTCGGCTATTATTGATAAAGGAAACCGAATCGCTGACCGAACCTATGAAGCTGTTCACGTTGTCATCCAACTTCTGTACGATATCCTTGGAAACCTTTCTGAAGGGATTGACATATTTCGGGTTGTTGAGTGTCTTGTTTTTGGTCAGTATAAAGAACAAATAGCACTTGTGTTCCATATACTCACGACCTTTAAAATGGTCGTGGGTGGCTTTTTCAAGAAATGTGGAATTGGGCAGTTGTTCTGCTGAATAGGATTTCTTCAAGTAGACATCCTGTTTATGGACAACCGTAGCGACTGGAAGCGATTTTAAGGCTTGAAACCAGGCACCATGAATATCCTCAAAATCCTTTTCTGAAAGCGAATAGATTTCCGGTAGATTCCCCTCATAGCACAAGACCACATTGCCATTATTGGCAAAAATGATATTGTCTTGAATATCCACTATAGGTCGATATGCCGAAAGGTTAATCTTCTTCATAATCAAATCCTGAGTTTCTTTTATTGCTGATACTTTTAGGGAAGGCATTGGCGGTCTGAAGCAGTTGTGGGTTTTTGGCCATTCGGGTCAGCGCCATAAAGAGTATGGCGTTAAAGACCATTGCGCCGAGAATAATCCCAAAGCTGAACGAAAAGATGATAACCAAGAGCGAGGCTACTACCGAGACCATTTGCAAGGCAAACAGGGAAACGGGCAGACCAAAAATCATCGCCCGCTTCCTGATGTTTCTATAGACCTCAAATCGCTTCATTACACCACGATTGAAATGAGGTAAGTGAATATGCCCACGACGGCACCTGCGATGAGCACAAAGACCAGCACTCTGGTAATCCCTTTTTTGAGGTCGGCATTTTCCCCAAAGAAATGTCCTGCGTTGAACAGGAAACCAATCAAAAAGATGACCCCAAGAATTATCGGGAAGATGGCGCGAATGGTATCTGAAACATCGTTTACCGAGTCTTCTATACCACCGATTTGTGCAAAGGCGGGTGCCGAAATGAGCAACAGCCCAATCAACATAAACATTGATTTTTTCATAACTGTTCGTTTTTAGATGCCTGATGAGGGCGTTGATGAATAATTCTTGCGAAATCTATTGGGAAAAGAGAGTGTGGATAGAAATTCTCTAAACTTTAACTCGAAATCTTGTTAAACTTTGGAGGATTCTTAAGTATTGAACCAATTCTTTAAAAATTGTGCAGTAAACGTATAATTATGGTCCGCTTACTCACTTCGTTAATTCTAATATTTTGGATGTTGCCCGAAACAACTTTAGCTCAAATCGATAACAATGGAAAAACAGTTGTAGTTATTGACCCTGGCCACGGTGGAAACGATGCTGGTGCCACAGGTATTAATGAGTGTCAAGAAAAAGATTTGGTGCTCAAAATCGCCAAGCAAATTACAAGTATTGCCGAAAGTCTCTTTGAAAACAAATATGACATCTATCTCACACGATATACCGATACGCTGGTATCATTGCAGCATCGGGCAGAACTTGCTAAGACGGTAAAGGTCGATATGTTTGTTTCGTTGCATTGCAACCATTCCAATAATATAAACGCCAAAGGCATCGAGGTCTTTGTGCCTTTAAAAGGAGAGCACTTACGTAAATCCATACTTCTGGCACACCAGCTTCAAGTTGGGATAAAACAGCATATCGGGTATAAAAGTCGTGGTGTCAAGTTTGCCAACTTTCAGGTACTTCGGGAAACGGTGGACTTCTGTCCAACCGTTTTATTAGAATTGGGTTTTTTGTCAAATCAGGACGAGGCGCTGCACCTTACTGAAGAAGAAAATGTCTTGGCGATTGCGCTTTCTATTTTGAGTGGGTTGAGTACTAAAATGTGATGTTATGAGAGAGTTAGGGATTGAGGTGATAAAATGTATTAAAACTGTACTAATAGTTTGTCTAACCGCATTCAAAAAATATAAATCGAAAAAATAAGATTAGAAACAATTTACTCGAAATCATAAGTTAAGGTCAATTCGATAAACCTATCTTTTTTTATCAAGTTGTTATATCGTTTCCTAATTTTTTTAATTTCGGAATTTTGTTCTTTGACATTATCCCTAGTAATGGTATAATGCTCTAAGAAAGCCAAAATATCTGGATTATTCGTAAGTGTATGTGCATTTTTAAAGTCGCTTAATTCCAAGATTAATTTTACTTCTTCCCAAAGGTCTGATTTTTTTATAGCCCTGAATTCTTGCAACCATATCTGACTAAGACTTGCTTCCTCAAAAACACTACGATAAACAATGTAAGTTTCTGGCATATATAATAATTCGTAAAACTCTTCAACATCTTCGCCAAAAGCTTTTTCAAAAAAACTTCGCCCACTAGCAACAATACCTTTAGATACGTTCAATACTGATTGAATAGCACGGATGAATTTTTTATTCCAATGTTTACCAACATATAATCTGTGTTTAGCATCTTCACCGAATAAAGGAATATACTTCATCGGAAATGAAAATATATGCAAGTCCAACTCTTCTGATAATTCAATATTTATACGCATTCTTTCGTATAGGTCTTCGGGTTTATCTTTGAAATTGTATAATAAATAATTTGAAAGTTCCTTAATGCCATATTTTGCAGCTAATCTAACAGCTTCGATATATTTCTTCTTCATACCTACGTAATCAAAAGCAATCCTGAGTGGACGTATAGGAATCTCACTCATTTTCTTCATAAAATCTTCAGTAACATAACGCGCATCGGTACCTTGATTAAAATCTACATAACGTTGCTTTGGAGCCTTGTCTCTATACTTTTCAAATATTGGGGAAATAAACTCATAGGAATTTAATAGATTTTCTTCTGTTACTTCTGGTAAATCAAGGAGTGAATACTCGTCTAGGATATCATAGAATTGTTCTGCTACCTTTTTATTTCTCTTTAAACGCTTTTGCAACAAGTCGTGTAAAAGAAAAAATGCTCTCCTTACATATCCTTTATCATTTTTACCTGAGCGTAGGTTAGTAATTGCAATTTCATACTGGTTTGGCTTAATGAAAGTTGCTCCCTTATAAAAGCCCATTTCTTTAATTTCATCAATTATTTCACCAAACTTTGGAGATGCGAGAACATTATTATCCATCAGAAGCAAATGTTGTTGCTCTCCATAAAGCTCTTTTATTTGCTGAAATTTATCAATAGTTTCTACTTTTTCTTTATAGGTGGGCTCTAATATTGGTACAGAACAGAATGCACATTTCCTTGTACAACCTTTGGTCATAAAAGTAAAGTAGGCACTTCCGGTAGGGTATCGGTAATCTACTTCATATAGAATAGAATAATCTAAGGGCAGTTCGTCAATAATAATGTCATTGTCATCAATTACACCGGGTTTATCCAATATACCTTTAAAGGGCTTAATACCTGTTTCGGCTTCTATCTCATCCGTTAATAATGAGGCCATCACGCCCCCAACCATTAAAGTCTTTTCATCTTTTGCCAAAAGCTTGGCATATTCAATTGTTTCGATGGTTTTTTTCCAATAAAAAGTAAAAAGTGTAGTCACATAAATTCTATCCCATTTACGATTGTCCAAGTACTTTTTCTTTTTATAGTAATCTGAATAATAAGCAAACCATTCATTCAGTAGAGGCTGATTTTCATTTTCAGAAGTAAGGTCAAATAAAATATTCTTGCGCTTTGTCTTTATGTAAAACTTGATGTCTTTTTCCTTTTTATACCAACTTACATTAGAATCAATATTTGTTATTTTATCTAAACATTCGTTATAGATTTCATTGATAATAAAATCTTTCATTTCACCTTTGTAAAAAGTAACCGAATCACCCAACATCTTGTGGTATGATGAAATTTTCATCAACCCTATAGGTGGGTATTTATTTTTATAATTTGGTTCAAGTAATAATATATTTCTTTTCATCAATTCCACAGTTTTTTAAACGTTTTCGACTCGACAAAGTACTCAACAGGATTAACCTTAACTTCAACCTCGTCTAGTACAGCTTCATTAGAATTAATGAAAGCATCTTCTTCTATATTAATGAAACGTTCCTTTAAGATTTCTGATAGAGTTTGATAGACTCTTACGTCACCTCCACTCAATTCCTTATGAATGCCAAAGATAGCAAAATGAAGAAGTGGTGTTTTTCCAATTCCTTCGTATCTAATTACAGGAAGAATCTTCGGTGTAAAACCACTTGCTTCGTACTTCACCTTCACTAAATGCGATACAAATAATCTAATAATTCGTTCATTCTTTTGAAGTGTTGAAAGTCCGCCCAACTCTGCTATGGCTTTTTTTATTTCTTCACTTTTTGGATTTTGAATAAAGTCCTGTAACTCCTTTCCGTCATAACTACAATGAACAGTTAAAAAGAGAACGAATTTTTTCGATATAGAACTTATACTTTTTTGGAAATCTAATAATTTTCCTATGGCTTCAAATTTGAAAGCTTTGACTGTATTTCCTTTCTTATCCACATAAGTAATAGGAGTACTTACCTTATTACAAAAATCAAGGTTATATAGAGTAATAAATTGCCCCACTCTAAAATCGATGACATTTGGAGAATTGTCGTAACCTCTTAGAACGACCTCTTCCAGATATCCGTCATACACTACATAGTTATTTATCTTGTTCTTCCTTTCTAAATCGCGCAAGTAGTTTTCTAATTTCTCTACCTGTCCTCTACTTTGCTCTGGAGAAGAAGCGTGTTTATGGTCTCTGCATTGAAATGCTATTACCGAATCTATGTATTCTATCCAATCATTCAAATCTTCTGCTTCTGGTGAAGGAAGACCCATATAAACTAAATTTTGTCCTTCCTTTTTGGATAAAAATTTAAGTAGGGGTTTATTCCAGCTGTTTCTAATGAGGTTTTTGTGAGGTGTAGTGAAAGTTTCTGGTCTTTTAATTGCTTTTTCAGAAATTGATGATTTACCTTTTCCACGTACTCTAGCTAATAAACTCAGGAAAAAGTTCGAAGCCCGATATAAATATTTACTAAAATTATTTGGCATAACTAATCTTGCTCATAGCGTTCTTTAAGGTTTAACAACAGTTCTCTGTATTCAGCTATGTTTGATGCGACTCCTTGAACAAAAATTTCATCAATCAATTCGATAATTCTCACTAGTTCTTCTGAAGGTTCAAATTCAAGGTATTCGAAGACGTTTAAAAGCGATTCAAAGTTTAAGTCGGTTGACTCCCCTTGAATGTTAATCTTTTCAACCTTCTGGGCTATCTCGGTTTTAGAAGATTCGGACTTTTCTTTTTTACGTTTTTTATTTTTCTCAATTAATGATGTAACCCTTTCTTGTATAGTTTTTTCGAAGCCTACTATATTGGTTAACAAGTCATTCGCTTTTTGCTCTGAATCATTGTCAAAGCCCTTTCTTTTGATAGCTTTTGTCAAAGTATCATTCAATTCTTTAACTTTGGTAATATGATTTATTAAAGTTTCTGGGTTGGTTTCATACTCGTTATATGTTCCGATAAGGCTTTTAAATTTATCTGTAATTGAAAAAAGGTGTTCTCGTGCTTTACTAGTTTCCTGATATTCGTGTCCAGCGTCATCATACTTATCAGCAACTTCTTTTAAAGTATTATAGAACGAATTCCTTAAAGGTGTAAATTCAATATCGTTTCTTGACGCGTTGGGCAAGATTTTATCATTAACAATAATAACCTCACCAGAGTATCGGTCAAAAAAGGTGTTGCCTCTAGGGAAGAATTTGACAAGGTTTTCTCTTCGACCTATCGAAAAACCTTGTTTTTTCATAATGAACCCCCTTAGTTCTCGATTTGCTAATTTTCTTCTTTCAGAATTTAGACAACCCCAAGCTATTCCGAAAAACTCTCCATTCTGTAAAAGTTCAAATTGGGGTTCTAAAGGAATTGATTGATTATGAAAATCCCTGTCTGTATAGGGACGAAATAGATTTTCAATTTGTGAATTGACCTGTAATGTTAAATCAACAATTTCAAATTTTTGATTCTTCTCGCTGCATATATTATCAATTTTCTCCTCTATTAAGGAAGCATATGTGAAGTTTTCCCTGTCAAAATGTAAAGGAATAACATTTTGCAGATAAAATTTTACGTCTTCAAAGTCTGAAAGCGAAAAGTAAAACTCTGGTTCAATTCCAGAAAGCTCGACTCTAGTACCTTTGGAAGGTAATTCTTCATTAGATAACTCTCCGTCTTCCGTTAACTTGATGCAATTTTCTAGAAGGCTTTGTAAGTCCATAAGTTGCCCACTATCAATAACGCCTTCTAATCTTAAATTTCTTTGCTCGTCTAAGATTGACTTCATATTGCCGAAATCCATCTCTAAAAGGTTAGGAATATCCTCAGAACCTCTCGAATAGATGCTCATTTTCTCACATAGATGAAAAGCACTATAAATCCCAATCCCCATAAAACCAACATCTTTTGAAGGATTTTTATCAGAAACACCTACTCTTACCGCTTTTCGAAGAATATCACGATTCATACCGAATCCATTATCTTGTATTACGATAGATTCTTGACGAACTTTAACCTCCATTTTAGAGGCTTTAGCGTCAATTCCATTTTGAATGTATTCTCTTATGGCATCCTTAGGGTCCGGATACATTCCCTTTGTGATAATCGATATTATCTCCGCGCCAATGTCAAACTTCGATAACTTCATTTAAATTCTTCTTTAATTTTTTCTTTCAGGTTAGCTGCCAAATCAGGTGTCAAAACCTTATCTATTACACTAAATACCTTTGATATCAACTTTCTGTCTTTCGAACTTAAACGACTTAACTCGTCAGTTGCGTACTTGGTCTTGCCATTTATAGGCTTCATTTTAATCAAATTAGCAACTTCAATTTTTTCAGCCGTAATGTTCTTAAATATTCTATTTTTAGGGTCTTCAGAGGTTGTAATTTTATTTGATAGTTTGTCAAGTTCGCGCTCCGCCTTTTCAGCACTTGTTTTATGTTTTTCAAACTCTAATTCTAGTCTCTCTTTTTCCTTGTCATTTGTAAACCCGGATTTGTTTGCTTTTTCTTCAAGGTCCTTTTTAAAACTGGCTAATTTTTCAATCTTCTTTGTAGCGCTACGAACCTGTGATGCATAATAGTAAAGTTGGTGTAATTCATTATGAAGAAGGTATCGAAGCTCTTTTTCAAAATCTTTAAGGATTTCATTTTCTCGGAAGTAGTCTCGTCTTGCATTGGGAATAAGATTTTTATTTACCGCAAAGACTTCTCCATAGAAATAATAATTACCTCTAGTTTCTTTGAAAAGTTTTACTAATGTTCGGGCATCTCCGATTTGTATGTTATCTTTTCTAAGTCTAATACCACGAGCTATATTAATTGAGGGAATTTGCTTTTCGAAATTTGAAATGCCATACCAACCATACGCCAACTTTGTTTTCTTGTTTGATGACTTAATTTCAAAGAATTTTAAATCCTTTATTTCGTCTACACGTTTTTTACCATCTCTGTCTGGCTCATATACCGTAGAGGTGTAAGATTTAAAAATTTGGTCGTCATTGACTATTATTTGATATTCATCAAGGCTGATATCCCATTCTCTACACTTCTTGTAGATTTTATCAGAAAGTACGAAATGACTTTCGTAGGGAACCGGTGCTACCATAGATAAGTACTCCCTAACATTAGAGACATCTAAAAGCTCGTTACTCTTAACACCGACCAGATAGACCTTAAAATAATGCTCAGCAGCTTTTTCTTTTTCGGTTGTAGTTTTTGTTACTCTATCAATCACTTCTACAGCCTCTTCATTTTTACTTCTATCATTGATGATTGAACTAAGTAAGTCTGCGTCCCATTTCAGAATGGTTTTTACGGATTCTCCTTTGTAACTTGTTTCGAAAACCAGTTCTTTGCAATAACCAATACCTCCAAGTCTACCGATACCTCTAAATCCCTTATTAACACCAAGTTTTTTAGAAGACTGAGCTATGTTTTTAAGAACACTTCCAACCTTATCACTTTCTATTCCTGTGGCATTATCTGCTATCAGAATTTGTTTTTTGGATTTAGAGATACTTATATTAATAAGGCCATCATCTTTTGATTTAAACAGCCCATTCTCTAAAGCAATATCAATTTGGTCTGCTGAATTTTGGATATACTCGCGGAAAACGAACCTAGCATCCTCATACATACTAAGTGCTAGTGAGTCTATTACATCTTTTCCTATCTTGGTTTTTCTACCCATTTTTAAATTGTTTGTAAACTTCTTTTGGAAATTTTATATGTAATAATGACCTAAAAATTGGATGTTCAATGATGTATTCCCCTTGACTGAGGCGAGTCATCATATTCTTATAAACCGAGGGTATAAACCGATAGTCTGGTTTACTTATCTCTATAGCATTGGTCCTGCCAAAAGCGTGCGTAGAACAGTTTCCTTTTACTCTGTCGTGTATTGCGCTTTTGAATTGCTCTACTGAAAATAGGATGATACCAAGTGACCTTCCTCTTTCTGTTATATCTAATATTTGTTTAAGAATAGGTGAGTTTTTCGGAACGTCACTTGATGCGTACTTGTTTAGCTCATCGACAAAAATTATAATTTTAGAGGGGATTTGAGAATCCTCACGATTGTCTTGACCCAACTTCATATCGTAAAGTGCTCGAATTACGTCTCCAAAGACAAAGGCTTGAGTGTCTATATCAAGCTTTGCAATATCAATAACCTTGACTTCATTCTTACCAATATTTTTTACTGCGTCTGCTATTCTAACTTCATTTTTATCTGGAACAACTCTACCGCCAAAAATAGGTTGGTTCAATGCATTGCTAATGACCCTTTTGAATTTGCGCCAAGAGGCTAGAGTTATTTCTTTATCTGTTTTGGTATTTCCTTTGCTCGCATATTGTGATATTTCTTCTTTAAAAGTATGCCAGTCTCTCAAACTCCCGAAGTTTCCTTGACCGCTTATAATAAAATTTATGATAGATTCCATAGTCCCTGTGGAATCATCAATATTGGCAAACAACAAGTCTAAATTGTCTTTGTCATTCTCATATACATATTTGTATTTGAAGGCTTTTTCAGATGAAAGCTGAAGTTCAAAATCATTCGGGTCTACGTGACTATAAACATTACTCTTATTATCCTCGGTATATGGGTAGTAGTAACTCACGTTGTTGAAGGGTAATCCTGATAACTGAAGGTCATTATACAATTTTTTATCAGATTGTGGTAATGATTCATTTTCTTCATCAACAGCTAGAAGGTCGCGACCTTTGACATTAAAGAACACAAAAGAAATATCTTCAGCATCCTGTTTCTCTGTCATTTCCTGAATAGCTCTAAGAAGAAACATTGAATAAGAAGTTTTTGCTGCGAGACCAGATATACCTGAAATATTTAAGTGGGCTCCCTCAGGTCCGATTAAAAAGTGTGAGTTAAAAAATACAGGAAGCTTGACCTTATCATCTCCCTCATACATCTCCAAGTAGCCACAAGGGAGTGGGTTTTTAATTTTATCCAAGCCTAAAGCTTCACTTATCTCTTTATCCGTTGCTAAGCCAACGGTACTTCCATTTAAAACAGGTGTATATATGTTTTCAGAATTACCGAGAACTTTTGCTTTTACATAGTTCATACCTATTCTGTGCATATTGGCTTCCAGATTTACATCACCAAAATCATTCGAAATATAATTGGATAGATAACTTGACGAGTCCGTAATGTGCGATATCTCCTCTACAACACCATAGGTGATGGAATTATTTATATGATTTACTTTTATGACGTCAAAAGGGCTCAAAATACACTTCTTATCTGTCCAAAAATAAAACTCATCAATTGTCGTTGGTGCCTTTTCAGTAGCGGCAACCTTGCCAATGTTTCTACTCATCTTTAAAATAGGTTTATAAAATGCAAATCACTTATATATTTGGATTTAGCAAATGATTCTGTTAAATAAATAGGGTACAAATGTTTAGCCCATCTTGTATCGCGGCCGTAGCATACTGGAAAACTCTCATTGATAATGTTTGCACTAATTAAGTTAACTTCATCTGTTTCCAATCCTTCTTCGGTCTCTTTTTCTGACACTAATATTTTTTCAACTTTAACTACTCCGTCATATGGGCTATGGCAGTACTTTATGTCTCTAACTCTAAGATACCATACAGCAAACCACACATCTTGACCAACTCTATCAACCGTATATTTTATTGCTGGAGTTCGATGGTGAAGTGGTAGTCCTGCAATCGATTTAGATATTTTGGGTTCAGTCTTTGCCATTGATTCTGGATTAAAAGCTTTCGAAACGCCTACAACATATTTATAGTTTGATTTTACTTTTCCTAACAATCCAAACTCACCCATTTCGGGCATTTTACCGTATTCCAGAGAACCATCTTTTATAAGGTAGCTTGTTGCCGCCAATATTTTTTTTTGCGCCAAACTACCAACCAGTCTTTTTTCTTGGTCAACCATTTCATTCTGGATTGTCGCTATTGCTTTCTTTTCGTACTCATCACCATCCTTTTCTTTATAGTTGAGAATTTTGCTGAATTGCAAACCTCTCTTTTTTAAATACTCCTCTTGATTGAGCTTTTTCAAAAGGCTTGAGAAAAAATGTTGATGTGAACCTGGGTTTGCTGAATTAGGTATTGACAGAACCAATGACCTTTCAAACTGAACGGGCTTAAAATCATCTTTACTCTCACGTTCGCAACAAGCTATTCCAATTTGCCCAGCAACTGCTGGATATAAACGAGGCCCATAAGCTAAATCATCAACTTTATAAGTTCTTCTAGAGCCATCTAAGAAAAACCTAAACATTGGACGACCCCTGACTTGTTCAGTCTTTACTAGGGATTCTAAATTCACAGCTTTTTTCAAAATTTGTGTTTCGCCTCTTTTGGTAGCCGAGATGTCCTGCTTATCATCATACTGAAGCTGGGGCACTACAACAGAATCTATGCAGTACTTAAATGATTTATATGAATAGCCATCTGTTTGTTTGGCAATAAAGTCTAAAATTCCCTTCACTAAAGCTTAAAAAGTTTACGTTTAACACATTTTAACATAAACTCGTCAAAATAGCATTTTTTTATATCTTTTTCATAGTAAATTTTGAATTATTATGATATTTCGTAATTTCATTGTAAACAAATTCTTATAACCCCACCCACACCGCAGGATGCTCACTCGCTGCCTGTTTCTTAGAATGCATATCGGGATAAACCTTCCAGATAGGACGTTCTTTGGGCAGAATCCCTTTTCGGTTGAGGCCACATTGTTTTGCTTGGGCAAATAGGTCTGGTGATAGCAATAGGTAATCGCGTTGTTTGATATTTACGCCCAAACGGTAGGCGCCCAATCTAAAGTAATCGGCATCGCTGCCTTCATCAAAATCTACATTGAACGTTTTGTGTTTGGTTACATCTGTTAGGTCGGTTTTGCGAAGCAATGGTGAGAGGGAATCACAATAGGATACGGCATTTAAAGTGCCGGCAACAATGATATTTTTATACCCATCCTTTACAAGTTTTTGGTATGCATTGGCAATTTGTTGTGCCTGTAATTTGCGGTAAGCATCCGTTAGTTTCTTATCGTCAGTCTCTTTTTGCAATTGCGCTGCCAACAGTATGATGGTCTGCTTAGTGTTGGTCTCTATTTCATATTGAAAAAATTCTTTTTTAGGATTTTGGCTGTTATCGATGTCAAATTGATGCGTACTAATGGATTTGATACGGTGACCATTTTTCAATAACAGTCCCATTTCTTGACCACGCTTATCACTTCCTTGAACCACGGCAATTTCTTGAAAGGGCTCGCCATCAAACTCGGGTAAGAGTTGTGCATTGAATTCTTCAATAGAAGCCCTATCCTCAATTTCCTGTAATAAAAGTATATCCGGATTCACATCGGTAATGACTCGGGCCTTGTTTTTTACAGCAACAGAATCAATGGGTGTAGTTTGAAGGGTAATCCATCCGTTCCAGTCGGTCATTTCGTTGGCACACAATTCTTTGGAATATTCATTTCCCTTTAGGTAAAGAAATCCTGCTTTTCGTCTTAAAACAGCATAAGGTGCTTGAAGTGTTTTGTCAAAACCCAGTAGAAATACAAGCTCTTGTATGCGTTCTTTATGATTAGTGGCCCTGTTGTTTCCTCTCATCAAGTCATCGAGTTCGTTTATCCAATCGGTCACGCATTTGCTGTAGGGTTTGTCATTAAGGCTTTTGTCTCGGTGGAACAGGTTTTGGATATTGTATGTTGCTATTTTCATAATGAAATATTTAAATGCCCATTATGGGCTTATTTTCTTTTGTCATTTGTATTCTTATCAAAGGCTATAAGGTTGAACAGTTCGCGCATTCTGCTGCGTACCCTCGCGCCATAGCGTTCTTCCAGTTCTTCGGCATTTAGGTTGGTAGTGCCGTGGGTTTTGATTTTGGCTTTGGTCTTCAAGAACAGTTCGTATCGAGAGAGCAGCACTTCGCCCATCACATTACAATCCTTGCCGTAGTGTCGGCCAATGGGTTCGATACCCAAATCATCAAAACAAATAGGGCTGCTATCGCCATAGTCCTCAATGATTTTATAACCCAAATGGTTGAAGCCAAATACAATATTTCTACAGGGCGTAACAATGTACGGACGCTGTAATGGCACAAGGAATTTCATCAGTTTCATAAGGCTGGTCTTGCCACAGCCCACGGGACCCGAGAGCAGCATTCCCTTTTCCGGGTCGATGTTGTCTTTCCGGCAATTTTCATTATCCCTGATGAAGTAGTGGCACAACTTTCGGATGGTTTCCGAGTCTTCATCATAAATCTTGAAATGCTTATCGAAGAGCAACTTCCCCTTGGCATTGAGATAAATCAAGATTTTGTCAAAATCGTAGCATACGTTTTTACCGTCAAATGTTCCCAATGAAAATTCGACGCCACCTTCGATGATTTTAGAGGGGTTGTCCATAGTCCTTTTGTTTAGTGGTTTTCAGGTTGTCCTGATTTTGAGACAGCTCTTTTTTCGTTTGCTTTTTTTCTATTTCGGCGGCCTTGAGCATCCAGTTTTCTGCCGATGCCTGCCAATCGACAATTTTTATTTTGCCACCGACCTTCCATCCAATGGACGTGTAGTGGTTATAAAATTTTCGTGCTTCAACCGTTGGCCATATTTTCTTTTTAAAAAATTCCAACACTTCATTTTCATTTTTGGGTAGCTTAGGTTTATTAATTTTTGCTATTTGTTTTTTACTGTTTGTATTAGGTACCAATGCTTGTCCCGCAACTTGTTCACCACTTGTTTCAGTAGTTGTCCTATAACTCGTGTCATTGGTTGTAACATCACTTGTACCAAATTTGAGCATCTTGATTTGGCTGCCTTTGTATGGATTATGGGACGGCATATAGTGAATGTATTTCCAGTCGTGAAGGCATTTCAGGCAACGGTGATAGGTCGCTTTTGAACCTATCTTGGCCATTGCCATCACTTCTTGCCGATTGATGAAAAAGCTTTTGCGAAAGCGGTTGATGTTCCAGTATTGAAAAAGGGCTACATACAGGCTGATGTGGGTTGGGTTCAAGCGCGAATCCATAGAGAATTGCTGAAAGACCGCATTGAGATGTTTGATGTAGTTCATACATTATCAATCGTATTTGTGGTGTACCCGGTTTGCATCCATCACTTGTTGAATCTCATTCCAATCATAGAATATGATACCGCCTACCTTGGTGTAGGGCAAGGTGCCATTGACACGAAGGTTCTGTAAGGTGCCAGGACTTATCTGAAGCAGTTCCATCAGTTCGGACGACTTGATGTACTTTTTCATATTACCCGAAGCGCGTTGTGCCAGAAGTTTTTTGATGTCGTCGAGCAACTCGAGCTTAAATTCCATTAAGTCTTCTGTGGTAATAATACTGGTAGGCATAGTGGAACAATTTTAAAGAGAAGGGCTATCGCATCGCTGTCAACGCATTTGATAGCCCTTGACCTGATTTAACTTTCGTTCCACAAAATTGAAGGGGATTAGTGGCTTTTGTTCACAAGATGACCCAACTTGGGTTTAACTTTAACATTTGGGGAATATGCCTGTTTTAAGGGCTTTCGGTGCGTTTTGGGATGGTTTGCAATGTGTTTATGTAGGCAATAATTAGAAACCCAACTTGGGTTGCCTTGGGATATGGATTATGACGAGTAATGGGCTAATTGTCCAGTTCGGAAATGCGCTGTAGCAAGGACGTTTTCAAGATGTCCAAAAACTTGGATGGGTCATTGCTTCTGTTTCGTATATCCACGAAGGTTCTGTAAAAATCGCCAAGGTCAATATTGAAAATGATTTCAAATGCTCTAACCAATTCTTTGATGTCACCTAAAACGGCTTTTGATGCGTGCAAAGCGTATATGAGTTCTACGATATCTATTTTGGATGCGGTGTATTTTAAATCAAAATGTGCTTTAAAGTGTAACGAGTCATATTCTTTTTCCAGCCTTACTTTTCGCCTTTTTAAAAATTGAATCATAAGCTCATAGGCCTTGAACTGTGCCAACAAAAAATCACGTGGTGTGTTAAAATTAGAATCGAAGAGATAGTTATTATTTGCTATGAAAGGACATTTGTGAATTAATTTTCTAGTAAAATATATGCTATCAAAATGGGTGTAGCCCATTTCTATATATTGCCCAAAATCAATATGCCTGAGGAAAAATTCATTGTAAAATTTGAAATACTTTTTGATGTACCTTTCTTTGGTTTCAAAAACGTTTTTGGGATAGGTGATTTCAAAACTTTGAATTTCAGTATGGTAGATTAATAGACTAAAAGATTTAGGTTTTACTATCTTGAAAAAGTGTATTTCCTCATCTTCATTTTCAAAATCTTCATCAATGATTTTTTTTCGAAGCATAGTTAGATGCTGACGACAAACTACAATAGCTTTATGAGCTCTTAGTGTAATATCAGAGGTCTCTTTTTCTGTTCTTTCAAGTTTTTGCAAGAAAACTTTTGTGAGTTCGCCATAATTCATAAATTTTGGTAATGTAGGTTCTCGATACTTCGATAGTCTGGTTCATAGAGAAAAAGTATTTTAATATAACTAAGACTATGAAGGATGGATGTTAAGGAAAGACGTATAAACCTACGTTTTTTAACGTATTATACTACGTGTTTATAATATCTAGTTATTTTTTGCTTTTTTCAAACTCAAGTTGTAAGCTATTTCTATTTTTCACACCTGTTTTTTTGAAGATGTTAGAGGCGTGTTTTGAGACTGTCTTATCTGCAATAAAAAGGTATTTGCCTATTTGTTTGTATGATTTTCCATCAAGGATAAGATTGGCAACCTCTATTTCACGTTTCGATAAATCAAGACCATAGAAATATTGTAGAATGGCTATGCTTTTGTTTTTTTCCATCTCATCAGAATACCCCAAACGATGTAGAAATTGTTCTTTCTTAAGGTCTTGATAGATGTTTATTCTAATCAATGCAACAGCCAAAACAAAGTACCCTGCATTGACCACCAATTGTTCTACAACTTGAAAGTCACCAAAGGCCACAACTATGGGCATAAAAACGATTGATAGTAGTGCCAAGTAGCCAGTTGCGATTCTATTTCTGTAAAAACGGTTAATGATGCCTTCTTTTTCTCGATACAGTTTCATAAGCGGGGTGCTTATTCTATACAAGAAAGCTATCGCTACAGTTACTGGAATAAAAATGAACAGTTTTCGAGCTATCTCTAAATCATTCCAAATAAGTAACGGAAATACAAAACAAAGTATGAATGAGGATATAAGAACTGCCATTAAATGTCGAAGTGTAAAGTATTTCAAATGGCCTATGTCAAACTCTGAATATACATAGTGAACATAATAAAGAGCAGTATAAAGACCAACGCCATAGGCAACAATGTATTGAATAGTGGGGTGAATAGGGATTTTTTCATCGGGAAATAGACCTGAAAAAAAATTATAGGAAATTAAAGAAATGGTAAACCAGATGAAGCGATTGGTAGATTTGCTGTCCCGTTTTTTCAATGAAGTAAGCACAAAATTGGTGAGCAAAACCAATTGTATTGCAATGATTAATAAAGTGACGATATGCATTTCTGAACCAAAAACTTTCATAACGCCTTATCTGATTTTTTTCTGAAAAGCATTAGCGTAAAGGGTATGTCAGATTCTACATTTGCATAGTTTTCAAAATTTCGTGACTCATAGAATTTAATGTTTCGCGCTACCGAAGTTTCTAGATAAATATCCCGTTGTATTGATTTTGCAAAAGCGATAATTTCATCCAGCAACTCTGCACCATAACCCTTCCCGAAAGACTCAGGTTCGACGCCGATATACCAAAGGTGGATGTAGGGTGATTCGGGATGTAGCTTTTTAATAGCTGATTCCCGTTTCAAAACGGTGAATAGCTTTTTCAGTCCTATAACATTGAGCGCCAATTTTAGACTTTCAAGCATTATTCTGAATGAAAATCGATTCTTGTCAGACAAAAGAATAAGCGCTACAGCTTTTCTATTATCAGAAATAAAAATCTTACCTCTTCTTTTGGCTAATTCATAGCTATAAGACATCAAACCAGGAATCTTGCTTTTATCCTTGACCACAAGGTTTACTGATTTGTTGTCCTGGAAGGCATCAGATAGAATTTTTATTACAAGTTTTTTATCATTCATAGTCTGAAAAAAATTTAGTTTTCTATTGTACTTTTCTTTGTGACGTTCGCTTTCAACCATCTATCAAAGAGCTTTCGCAGAAATGGCATCATCACCAGGGTCATTAAAGGCACCAAAACTAATGTTAGAATCAATGTTCTCAGCGGCATTACCAATTGATTTAGAGAATCGCCCAATACATATAATAGTATGGTTATTAAGGGATAAATACCTAACCAAGTCAAGACCGTTATTTTAAAAGTATTTTTCATTTTAATAGACAATTAGTGCATAAGCCGTAATCATTATAAATACAGAAAATGCCATATATCCTACGGTTGCCATTATCATTTTATTGAAATCATCTGAGAAGAAGGTTTTTAGAACTTTCTTCATTTTGTTTATCCGATTCTCAAAACCGTTTATTACACGATTCATCGTTTTTGATATTGGATTTTCTAATAAAAGCCCTTCTAGTATCAGGTACATTTTTGTTGTATCATTACAACTTTCACAATTTGAGTTCATAATTTTATCTTTTTGTTTACCACAAAGTTATGGTGGTGATTGACCCTTTTTCTGGTACTATTTCAAGGGGTTCTGGTAAGTTTCCAAAACAAAAGCCATTTCATAAGTTTTGAAATGGCTTAATCAAGAAGCACCAATCAAAATCGGTGCTTGCGAAAGAGCATATTCAGTTATATACCAATATAATTCTTTTTATCTCGAAATTTTTTTCCAGTATTTTTCCTATTTGTCAACATTGCGGCTCAAACAATCGTCCCAGCTTTTTTTTCTTTAGTGTGGGGTTATTGCTTTTAAGATATTGAAACCTTGTTCAATTTCTTCCTCTATAGGTACTGTCTTTTTCTTTTGTTGTATTAAATATATTTTGAGTTTCTTCGTCAGTAATGATGTCCCAACCTCCACCTAATGCACGGTATAGTTGAACGAGACCGGCAGCAGTTTGGGTTTCTATAATGGCCAGTTCATTTTCGGCTTCCAAGAGTGTGCGGTTTGCATTTAGGTAATCAATGAAACTATCCAAACCGGCATCGTAACGCTGTTGGGCAAAAGTCACGGCATCGTTGCTAGACTCGGCAGCCTTGCGAAGGGACTCCCTTTGTCTCAGTAGATTGACATAGTTGCTCATCGATGTCCTAATATCTTCCAAAGCCTGTAATATGACCTGTTCATATTGGGCTATAGCCCCAAGGGTAGCTGCATCTTCGGCATCTATTTGTTTTTTGACCCTGCCTAGATTAAAAGCTGCCCAACTAATCCGTGGCATCAAGTTCCAAGTAAAGGCTTCATTTTGACCAAAACTGCTAAAATTGATGGCTGAAAAACCAATGGAACCTGAAAATGTAATATTGGGATACAGCTCTGCCACAGATAGATTGTATTGGGCTATCTGTGCTTTAACTTGATTTTCTGCAAGTTGAACATCTGGCCTGCGCTGAATAAGTTCATACACATTTCCCATACTTATGGTATTAGGAAGGTCTGGCAAGGGTTTCTCGTTTAAATACGCATTATCCAAGTCACCGGGAATTTCGCCTACCAATACGCTAATACTGTTCTTAAAGGACTCTATTTGTGCTTGTAATGCGGGAATGGTCGCCTTGGTACTTTCCATTTGGGCAGCAGCTCGAGATACATTCAAATTATTGCCCGTACCTGCTTCAAACTGTCGCGTAACTAAATCCAGAGTCTGTTCTTGACTCCTAAGATTTTCATTGGCAATGTTGAGCTGATATTGTGCACCTCGCAATGAGATATAGTTATTTGCTATCTCGGCGAAAATACTCACGTAGACACCACGCATATCGGCTCTTGCAATTTCCCGATTGGCCACGGCACCCTTGATGCGATTGCTGACACGGCCGAAAGCACCTATTTCCCAAAAGGCATCAAGACTACCATTGTATTGGTTGAAGGTTGGGTTACCTCCTGAAACAAATACATTTTCACCCAATCGCTGCCTTGTGAAATTTCCGTTGGCCGTAACGGTAGGAAACCTATCGAATTTCGTGCCCTTGAGCAATGCCTGTGCTGATTCATAATTTGCAATAGCGGTTTGTATGTTCAGATTGTTTTGACGCGCCTTGTTGATGAGACTATCCAAATCCGGGTCATTAAAATTGGCCCACCATTCTGCATCTGGTGCAATGGCTTGGAACAGGGCCGTACTATCATTCATTTCCAAATAATTCTCTGACAGCGCATCGGGTATGCTATTTTGCACTTTATCGTAACTGCGTTTACGTACCCCACAGGAAATAGCAAATACGGCGATAAGCACAATTGCCAGCCCTCTGATTAAAATATGGTTATTATAGGTTTTCATTGTTATTATCTTTTTGGTCTTTAGTATCTGCTCCCTCGAGCGCAAGTTTTTTCTTTTCGTCTGAAGCATTCCATAATGCCAATCGCCTACACAGTACATAGAATACGGGTGTAAAGAACAATCCGAATATGGATACGCCTATCATACCTACAAGCACGGCAATACCCAACACATTACGCATCTCACTACCCGGTCCTGAGGCGATTACCAATGGAATAACACCAAGGATAAAGGCCAGCGAAGTCATTAAAATAGGACGAAGCCTTAAGCGTGCGGCGCCTTCGGCAGCTTTGTAGATGCTCATTCCAGATTTTTCCAATTGAGCCGCAAACTCTACGATGAGGATTGCATTTTTGGATGCCAACCCAATAAGTACCACCATCCCGATTTGGGTAAGGATATCGCTCGCCACGCCAAATACATCCATCCCTACAATGGCAGCGAACAAGCCCATTGGTACAATAAGAATGACACTAAGCGGTATGATGAGACTCTCAAACTGTGCGGCAAGCAATAGAAACACGAAGAACACGGCCAGACTGAATATGAGGGGTGCAGTACCTGAATCTTGTTTTTGTTGATAGGCAATTTCCGTCCATTCGTACCCGAAACCATCCGGTAGATTTTCATCGGCAAGACGTTCCATTGCATCCAATGCCTCACCGGAACTAAAACCTTGCGCCGTTTGCCCATTGATTGCGGCCGAATAGAACAAATTAAAACGTTGTACCCTATCAGGCCCTAAAATATCTTCAAAAGTGGCAATGCTTCCCAATTGAATCATCTCTCCACGTACGTTGCGAACCTTGAGTCGCAGTACATCATCTGGTGTGAGTCGATAAGGTGAATCCGCTTGTGCCGTAACTCTATAGGTTCTACCCAAATAGTTGAAGTCATTGACGTATGCCGACCCTATAAAAACTTCCAATGCCCTAAAAACTTCCGTTACGGGTACGCCAATTTTTTCAGCACGCTCCCTATCGATATTCAGGTAAAGTTGTGGGGTATCCGTATTAAAAACGGTGAAAACGTTTGCCAGGGCGGGCTCTTGATTTGCCTTTGCAATCAACTCGTTGGTGATCCGTGACAATTCTTCCACACCTGCGTTTGAGCGGTCTTGAACCATTAGTTTAAAGCCACTACCGGTACCAATACCTCTTACGGGTGGTGGCTGAATGGTATTGATTATGGCTCGGTCTTCAGAAGCTGTAACGGAATTGATGTTGGCAATGATACCCTGTACTTTGGACTCGGCATCTTGACGGTCTTCAAAATCATCTAAAATGGTGAATATGGCACCTGAATTTGATGAAATGGTCCGTGTTGCACCGTTAAGGCCCGCAAAGACAACCGTATTTTTTACTCCTGGTAAGCCAATTATTTTTTCGGCAGTTTCCTGCATCACATCTTCTGTCCTGGATAGCGACGCGCCCGAAGGCAATTGGACAATGGTAATCAAATAGCCTTGGTCTTGGCTTGGAATGAATCCTGTAGGAACGCGGTTAAACTCTACTCCTGTCAGTACCATAAGACCTGCATAAATTGTAAGAACGATTACTCCTTTTCGCGTAAGCGAAGCCACGGCATTGCCATACTTGTGGGAGAGTTTGTCCATTCCCGTATTGAACCATCCCGTAAACAGCTTGATGGGTCTTTTGTACCACGGAAGATTTTTCTGTGTGTTTTCTTCGCCCTCACTTTTGGGTTTTAACAATAGTGCTGCCATTGCTGGACTCAGGGTCAAGGATACGAATACCGAAATAGCGGTAGATACGGAAATGGTCAATCCAAATTGTTTGAAAAATTGACCGGAAATCCCTTCAAGGAACATCGTGGGCAAGAAAACGGCAACCAGTACCAATCCCATTGATACTAGGGCGGAACCTACCTCTTGCATTGTATTTTTGGCTGCTTCCCGTGGGGAATCCCCATCCTCAATACGCCGTTCAACATTTTCTACCACGACAATGGCATCATCTACCACGATACCGATTGCCAAGACCAATCCAAAGAGGGATAAATTATTAAGCGTAAAACCAAAGGCCTGCATTACCCCAAAGGTTCCTATCAAAGAAATCGGTATCGCAATGATGGGTATGATAGCGGCGCGCCAATTTTGTAGAAATATGAGGATAACCAGCACCACAAGCAGTAATGCTTCAAATAGGGTGTCTATAACCGCATTTACCGATTCTTCTACGAAAACGGTAGGGTTGTACTCAATCTTATACTCAAGCCCTGGTGGAAATTCTTTGGAATATTCCTCCATAAAGGTCTCAATTTGTTCCGCAGTTTCCAGGGCGTTGGTACCAGGTCGCTGTGAAATGGCCACCCCTACTGCATTGTCTTCACCCAATCGTGCGCGGGTCGTATACCGTTCGGCTCCAATCTCTAATCTGGCAATATCACCGAGACGTACCAAACTACCTTCATCACCAGCTTTGATAATAATATTTTCAAATTCTTCCGTAGAAGATAGACGCCCTTGGGTCTGAATGTTTATCTCAAAGGCGTTCTGTTCGTCCAAGGTTGGCGATTGGTTTAAGATACCACTCGCAACCTGTGTATTCTGACCCCTGATTCGGTCAATGACCTCAGAGGCAGATATATTCAAAGACCCGATTTTATCCGGGTCGAGCCAAATACGCATTGAATAGGCACTAGCGCCAAAAAAGTTGACGTCCCCAACACCGTTAAGTCTGGACAGGCCATCCCTCAGCTGCAAATAAGCGTAATTTCCTAAATAGGTGGTATTGTATCTGCCGTCTGGCGAAATCATATGTACGACCATCAGCAGGTCTGGCGAACGCTTTTGTGTGAAGACCCCAAGTTGCCTTACAGCTTCCGGTAGTCTCGGCAATGCTTGTGAAACGCGATTCTGTACGAGTACCTGTGCCTGGTCAAGGTCGGTACCCAAATCAAAAGTTACATCCAAGCTCAATCGGCCATCTCCCGTGGACTGGGATGTCATATAAATCATTCCCTCCACGCCATTCACTTCCTGTTCTATAGGTGTTGCCACGGTAGCCGCAATGGTTTGTGCATCTGCACCGGGGTATACCGCCCTAACATTTACCGTGGGTGGTACCACTTCTGGGTATTGTGAGACAGGTAGGCCGAAGTATGCCAATCCTCCAATGAGCAGTATAAATACTGAAAGGACACTCGCAAATATGGGTCTGTCTATAAATGTATTACTGAATTTCATCTGGTTAGTTTTGTGTATTTAAAAGGTTGGGGTTGGTTTCAATATCCGGCTCGTCACCCTCAAAAGTGAAAGGTTTGGACTCGGGGGAAACCTTCATATCGGCACTCAATCTTTGTAGGTTTGACAATACAAGGCGGTCATCCGTAGTGAGACCTTCCTCAATTATCCTATAATTTTTCGCATAGATTTCACCAAGGGTCACATTTGTAGCCCTGACTATAGAATCATTGTCCATAGTGTACACAAACTTCACGGTTTGATTGGTCTGTATGAGGCGGTCAGGTATGAGAATGGCACTATGTTTATCGCTTCCCAAAAGACGCATTCTACCGAACATTCCGGGTTCTAGCACACCGTCTTCATTGTCAAGAATTGCACGTCCTTCTATGGTACCCGTACTTTGGTCAATTTCATTATTGACAAAATCCATTTTGCCCGGATGCTCAAATATTTCCTCATCCTGAAGGCGTACCATTACGGGATTGCTTTCATCCCTTGAGCTTTTCCGAGAGCCACCTTGATTGAGTCTTGTGTATCGCAATAAGTCTGATTCACTACCTTGAAAGTAAAAATGGATGGGCGAGATACTGACTACGGTTGTCAGTAAGGTGGCATTGGCCGAGCCTCCATTGATAAGATTGCCAGGATTGACCAAATCTCTTCCCACGCGACCACTAATGGGTGCTTTGACCTCGGTAAAATTCAAATTTAACCGTGCATCGTCGATACTGGCCTGTGATAGTTGCAACCTAGCCCTTGCGGCTTGCATTGCCTGTTCGCGTGTAGAATATTCTTCTATAGAAACTGCTCCCGTTACCCGAAGTTCTTTTACACGTTCAAAATTACCTTCGGCCTGCCGCAGTTCTGCCTCGGCTTACGACCTGTTGGCCTGCGCTTGTTGTAATGCAATTCTAAAAGGTCGCTGGTCGATGATAAAGAGTACATCTCCCTTTTTGACCATCTGACCATCTGTAAAATTGACCCGGTCTATATACCCACTTACTCGTGCTCTTATCTCTACACGGTCGGTAGCCTGAAAACGGCCCGTAAATTCATCCCATTGCACGATTTCCCGTTCTATAGGCGGTGAAGTTTGTACCGTTAGTGTGGTGTTCTCTTCTTTTTCTTCTTCTTTACAACCTACAAATAGCATTAAAACAGCTATTAATAGGATTGCCTTTAAGTGGATTCTTGAATTGGTGTTTTTCATCTTTTTTTAATTATTGATTTTTAATCAGCTTAGCCATTTAGAAAAAAGTTTTTGTAAAAAGGGCATTACCAATAAGGTGATTAACGGTACCAGAAATAGCGTGAGTACCAAGGTTCGCAACGGTAGCACTATATCGCTTAAACTTTTGTTGAATACCCAAAGCAGTATTGTAATAAGCGGGTAAACTCCTATCCAGGTCAATATTGTATTTTTGATTTTCTGTTTCATTGTATCGCTATTAACTATTTGTTTATTAATTACATAGCAAATTTAAGCTAGGCCTTAGCCTCGATACTGGTGGTTTTTAAAGTTCGATTGGTAAAAAACCAATTAAATAAAGAAAGGCTGATAAAAACAGCCTTTCTTAGGTCACCGTAACTCCATTTCAACTTGTCATATAGCACTACTAACCATCAACCAAATTCTATATAACAGACTGTACGAGGCCGCCTTCTGCACGAAGGGCGGCTCCATTTATTGCACTAAAGCGCGGTGACGCCAGTACGGGTACTAAAACTGCAATTTCTTCCGGTGACAACATTCTTTGAACCAAGGATTAACTGAAATCACCACCTGGGTCAAACAACTGCTCTTTTATTTTTTCGTCCGTTGTAAGACCGCCTTTCTCGAACAACACTTTGGCACCATCCGTCATCGTGGGACCCATAAGTATGCTATTCACGGTAACATTGGTGCCTTTTGTGAGTTGTGACAGTCCTCTTGCGATATTCAACTGCGTAGCTTTGGTAGAACTGTAATGCAATGCCCTGAACCAAGGTCTAACGGCATCTGCACTTGAGATATAAATGACCCTGCCTGTATTGCGCTCGAACATTTCCGGAAAGAAAGCCCGGGTAATACGTACCCCACCGACGATATTGAATTCAAAATGTTTGAGCCAATCCTCGTCAGTACTATCTTCAAAATCAATATGACTGTACCTCCCTGCATTATTGACCAAGAGATAGAGGTCACCAATTTTCTTGACTTTTGCTATTAAATCATCAATGCCTTCTTTATGTGAAAGGTCTGCCGTGATGCTCACCAGATTATCAGGATTGCCCAATTCTTCCACAACCTTATCCAAATCTTCTTGCTTATGGGAATTGATGATAACACACACGTGCGCCTTCTTCCAGCAGTTTTTCGGCAATAGTACGCCCGACACCTTTTGAAGAGGCCGTTACTAGGGCTAATTTGTCCTTTAGTTGTAAATCCATACTGCTTTGGTTTAGTTCGCTTTCGCGAAAGCGCCCTTGTTTTCTTTCAATACGTCATATACGGCGTATTGAAAAGGCTCTTTAATCATCGGTTGCGTTACGGTAAAGAAATTAGTGATGTGTGCCGATTTTTGGTGCGCATCGCTCAGTAGATATTCCTTGTCGGACCACTCTTCATACAGAATGAACTCGCCAGGGTTATCAGGGTTGTGATAACTGTTTATCAGGATGCAAGCATCCTCTTTCAAAGCGTGTTCTGCCGTTTCGTTTGCGGCTTTCTTAAAATCTTCGATATATTCTGGTTTGACTACCACGTGAATATGCAATGCTACTTTATCTTTAGTGTCCATCTTCTATGTCTTTTTATGGTTAAACTGAATTTTAGTTGCTCTCGCTTTGTTCGAGGATAAAGGCCCAAGTGTCTGCGTAGGAATAATTATAAATTTCTATGATGTTGCCCCAAGGGTCTTGGGTATAGGTGAGCATTCGCCCAGAACCGGGAAATATCTCCCAGTCCTCGGTTCTTTTCTTCCCACCGTTTTCCACAATCTTGGCAGCGAGTTCCGATGGGTTTGAATGTGTTACCGCAAAGTGAAAGATGCCGTTTTTCCAATATTCAAAATTGTCTTCCTTTTGTCCTGCATCCTCATCATCAAATGAAAATATCTCCAGCCCCACACCGTTGCTCGCTTTCATATGTGCAAACTGACCTTTCTTGAGTCGAGGGCCCAAAATATCGTAGGCTAACTTACCGGCGTGTGAGTCATCTGGCATCAAATCTAGTGGGCCGATGATGTGTTCAAATCCTAATACGTCTTTATACCATTTTACGGCGGCATCTATATCCGTTACGGTAATACCTAAATGATTCATTGCTACTGCTTCCATAATTATATTTTAAATGTTTAGTATTATTTAATGTTTAATATTATTGTTTCTTTGTGCCAAATGCTGTCATAAACCCAACGGTCTCTAGCACTTATTGAACTGTTATTTGAATTTTATTTACTGTAATTGCTCCAGTTCTTTATTCGTATAATCCGTAGGCAATCCTATATCTTCAAAGGCATTGATTTCTTCGGCTAGCTGATTGATTTTAGCGCGTGCACCCTCATAGGCACTTGCACCAAAAGGGATATGTACCGGTGGATTATCCAAATAGGCAATTTTGTAGATGGCCTTGGCTGCACGATTGGGGTCGCCCACTTGGTTACCATCCAGTTCTTTGATGGATTCAAGACGTTGGCCGACCGATTCTTTATAATCTTCAATGGTACTGTCAGCAAAGCTTGCAGAACGACCTGCCCAATCTGTACGGAAAGGTCCGGGTTCCACATTGGTTACCTTGATGCCCAAGTGTGCTACTTCTTGTGCGAGTGCCTCGCCAATACCCTCAAGGGCAAACTTGGAACCGTTGTAAACACTTACCCCAGGAAAACCGACCAAGCCGCCTATAGAGGTTACATTGATGATGTTCCCCGATTTTTGCTTGCGTAGATGTGGCAATATCGCTTTGGTAATATTGACTGCTCCAAACACGTTGACTTCAAATTGATAGCGCAATTCGTTTTCAGGAATCTCTTCGAGACTGCCCAATGAGCCGTATCCCGCATTGTTTACCAAGACATCTATTTTGCCAAATTGTTCAATAGCGTAATCGACCCCTTTTTTGATTTGTTCGGTATCGGTGACATCCATCAGAACTCCCAGGGAATTTCCCGGGTAATATTTATTGAAGGCTTCTACTTGTTGTTCTTTCCTAAAGGTTGCGATGACCTTATCATCGTTGTCTAAGACGACTTTGGTAAGTTCTTTTCCGAATCCAGTTGAGGCTCCTGTAACGAACCATACTTTTTGTTCTTTCAATTCCATTTTGTTTATTTTTAAAAATTATATTTTAAACCATTTTTCATTGAAACCCTATAATAGAGCCAATGGCTCGCATTTGTTTTTGTTATACCAAAATTACGATGGCACACTTGTGTTTTCTTGGTAGATTTTCAACGTGATATGGTATTTTTCACAAACAGCGACTAAATTTTTATCGCATAAAAAAGCCAGCGTTTTAATGCTGGCTTCATGCCTAAATATGTATATGTTTATGGGATTATGCCTTATCGGTTCCCACCTCTTCTAAAGTTGGATAATCGGTGTACCCTTCTCGACCACCTGCATAAAAGAAATCAGGTTTTGGCTCGTTCAATGGTGCGTTTATTTCAAATCGTTTTGGCAAATCTGGATTGGCAATAAAGGGTCGCCCAAAGGCAATAAAAAACCTATCGTCTTCACGTACTTTGTTCTCAGCTTTTTTGTGGTCAAAGCCACCACAGAAGATGATATTGCCCTTAAAGTTATGCACAATACCTTCTTTTAATTTTTCAGGTACTTCTGGTGCTCCCATTGACACGTGGTCTACCAAGTGGATATAGACCAAGCTTAACTTATTTAAGGCTTCAACCAAATATTCAAAAGTTTCCTGTTGACCTTCAAACGGACCCATATCATTCAAAGCACCTCCCGGTGATAGGCGGATTCCCACCTTATCGGTTCCTATGGCCTCTGAAACTTTCTTTGCAATCTCCAGGGTAAGCCTACATCGATTTTCAATGGAACCACCGTATTCATCATCCCTATGGTTTGCCTGTGGATTAAGGAACTGTTCAAGCAAATAGCCATTGGCCGCGTGCAGTTCTACACCATCAAAACCAGAATCGATTGCTCTTTTGGCCGATTGCACGTGTTCTTCAATAGCCTGTTCAATGTCTTGTCGGGTCATTTCTTTTGGAACGCCTATGGGTTGATTTCCCTTTTGGTCGGTGTACATCTCTGTGGTTGCAGGTGCAATGGGTGAAGGTGCCACTATTTCTGAGCCTTCTGGCATATTCAATTTATGGGAAATTCTGCCAGAGTGCATCAACTGTGCAAAGATTTTACCTTTATTTTGGTGTACTGCCTTGGTAATTTCTTTCCAAGCGTTTGCTTGGGGTTCATTATATATTCCCGGCATTCTTGGGTATCCTGCGGCGTTTGGCGATATCGCGATACCTTCGGTAATGATAAGTCCGGCACTTGCGCGTTCTGCATAATACTCCGTCATTAATGCCGTGGGCACGTGGTCTTTTGTCGCCCTGCTGCGTGTCATAGGTGGCATTACCATTCTGTTTTTAAGTTTATGTGGACCTAAGTTGGCCTCGTTCAATACTATACTTGTTTTCATTTTTGATATATTTTATGACTGTAAAAGTATCGTCATATAGCTCAAAGGACTTGGTAGTTATTCAATGTGTTCTGGTACTTTTTTATATTTCTCTTCAGATAGGGAAAACAAAAAAGCCCTGCCAAATGGCGAGGGCTTCTAATGATGAAAAACAACCAAACTTAATTATCATTATTGAGTGTTTTTGAAATTTGTGGGTTTTCGACTTTTCTATGAAAGTGTCTATAATATCTCGTTGTCATTACTTTATGTTTTATAAATTATACTTCCGTTCTCTAATGTTCATTTCTGAGGCTTCCCGAAATCTGTGGGTCTTCAACTCTTCTATGAAAATGTCTAAAATATCTCGTTGTCATAACGTTGTGTTTTAAAATTATACTTCCTTTTTAATTACACCACAAAGATACGGGCGACAACCTGCTTTGGTCTGGTAGAAAACAAAGTGATACGGGTAGTATTCTTATAACAACCGCGATGTATGGGTTATTTGACTTCTTTGAACTGTGTAGGGGTCTGACCTGTTGCTCCCTTGAAGAATTTTGTAAAGTAACTGGTATCGTTGAATTTTAATGTATAGGCTATTTCGGATATGGTCATATCCGTGGACTGCAACATTGACTTTGCCTCCAACACCGTTCTATTTTTTATCAGTTTCCCAGCGGTGAGGCCCGTGCTTTTCTTTAAGGTTGCACTTAGGTAATTGGGATGTACAAATAGTTTATCGGCAAAGTCTTGAACCGAGTAAAGAGATTCAGCTTTATTGGTGACCAAATCATAAAAATGTTGTTCCAATACTCTGTTGAAATTTATAACCAATTCATCCTCTGGTTTTTCTTCTTGTTGTTCATAACGAAGTCGATGCAGTTTTTCGGCATTATTTAAAATGATGTGAAGATAATGCCAACAATTTTCCATCTCATTGGCCTCATACATTTCATAAAGACGGTTTATCTGGTTCTTAAATGTATTCAGGTCTTCATTTTCTAACTGGAATTTTTGCTTGCCTCGCAGACTGTAGAACGCATAATCATTAAAATGGTTAGGTAAATTGGTGCTTGTTGTGAACTCATCTGTAAACAGGCATACGAATCCCTTCCAATTATTATTGTCGCGTTTGTAGTGCCTTAAGTGACGTGGCCCAAGAAAGTAGAGTGACCCTGGGCACATATGATATTCGTGCAAGCCTATTTTATAATCTGCCTCGCCCTCGAGCATCAAAATTAATGCATAGGTGTTGCTTCTAAAAATTGCCGTTTCATTTACTTGTGTCTCTGGGGTATCCTCAAAACGGTGGATATGAAAATTTTTGTTCTTTGGTTGAAGGGTTTTTAGCCCTTGCAATAAAGCAGGAATGTCTTTAAATACTACGATGTCTTTACTCATATTTGATAAACGGTTTTAATGTACTAAAAGACATAGCCTTCTGTCCACTCTGTTTTTTCCCGGAAGGTACGCTCTCCGTACATTTCCCTTACATTTCGTTCTATAGTTTCGCTCAATGCGGTCATAGGTGTATCGTCTATTCTGTTCTCAAAAGGGTCTTCGGTGCGTTCCCCAATTCTGTCCAGACAGAGAAATACAAATGAAATAATAAAGGATACGGGAATCATTACCCAACCCAGTTCACTTACAAATGCGAAAGGTAACAAGGTTGCGTGGATAAAAACAAATAGCGTAGAGAAGTAGGTATAGGGTCTGGGCATCGGGGTGTTTTTGATACGCTCCGCACGCCCTTGAATGTTGTTGAACTCTACCAGGGTTTGGTCCATCTGTACGTGACGGTATTCGGTGAGCCATCCTTTTTTTGCAGCTCTTTTTAAATCTTCTCCCTGAAGTTGGTTCAAGTAATTGGGCGGATTGTCCATTTGGCAGAATACTTTGAATTCGTGCTCACCCAGCAATGGCTTTGTACTTACATAGTCATTTTCTGCTTCTTTATATTCTGCAATGTCTGGGGCATAATCGTGCTTTTTTCTCAAAAATACCCGTAGTGCGTGTACAAATGCAGCGTGCCTGTATACCAAGCGTTCTTGAAAGGCTTTTAGTTCTTTAGCCTCAGAGGGGTCGTCACTCGTAATCAACGTGGTCACCTGTCGTGCCCAAGCCCTACTGTAATTTACGGCGAGACCCCATATTTTTCTGGCTTCCCACCAGCGGTCATAGGCCTGGTTATTGTTGAAACCGAGAAATATGGATAAAGCTGTACTGAAAGCTGCTATCGTATAAAAAGGTATCTCAAGAGACATTTTTAGCGAACTGAACTGGTCGAGAACATATACGGTTATTGCTATAAATAAAAAGTACAGTAGGCTCTTCCAACTATAGAAGATAATGAGTTTGGGGTCAAGATTTTTACGGGTTATCATATTTTTTAGTATTAGTTTTTAAAGGTCCAAATTGGATATTCAGAGTTCATAATCAATGCTGCCTCTTTATCGTTTGAAAAAAGCCGGCCCCAAAAACCAAGCTCTCCGATATGGGTTGCGATAAATACCGAACCAAATTTTTTACTGTAATTATAAATGCTTTGGATGGGCTGGTTTCCGTCTATAAAAACAGACGTGACATCTTTCAAGTTTGGTTGTTCTGAAAAGCCCTTTTTAATGGCTTCTTCATTTGCTTCGACCAATTCAAAATTCATTTGGTCTTGGTATGCGATATGCACCGTCATCTCTGGGAAGAGGCTTGTGAATTCGATGAAGGCCTTTACAAAGACTTCCGAAAATGGTTTTTCATCTGCCAAAAGCACAATATCCTTAAATTTTTCGAGCTGGTCCAACCGGCACTTTAAAATCAATATGGGGGTGTTACTATTATGAAGCAGTTCTTTGGCATTTGTGTTTGCATCAGAGAATCGGTCTCCGCCCATCACAATAAGGTCGGCATTTGTTCTCTCCGCTTCTTGCGAAAGTACCTCTACCGGTTCCCCGAAGAGAACTTTGATATCTATATCCAATTCCTCGTGAAATTGCCGAAGCTCGTCGACCCGATGTTTGGCACGCGATGTTTTTTCATTGACAACCACAGCCTCTATCTGTTTCAGGGTGTTGTGGTCTTCAACGAGCTCTTTATCTTTTACTATAGCAATTATTTCCAGTTCTGCCCCTGAAAGCTCACTTAATTGCAATGCCATTTCCAATGAACATTTGCTCAAGTAAGATATATCGATGGGTACGAGGATGGATTTCATAATGTCTGTTTTATAGTTCTATGGCAATTTTTCCGAAGTGTCTGCCGTCTTGCATCATTTGGTACGCTTCCTTTACATTTTCAAAGCCAAACGTCTTATGGATTATAGGATGGATGTCGTTTCCTTGAAGAAATATATTGAGTTGGTTGAACATATAACTGCTCCCAACATATATTCCGTGAATATCAATGGCCTTCATCGTAGCTTGAACGAGCTGCGGTGTATGCTGTTGCTCTGCCAACACTCCGATAAGATGAATCTTGCCACCAGGCTTTACCGCCCTTAGGGATTGGCTCAAAGTACCTTGGCCACCAACTTCGATGATATGGTCAACACCGAGGTCGTTGGTATATTTTTTTACTTCCTTATACCATTCTGGGTTGTTTTTATAATTAATCAAGTGGTCGGCACCCAAGGCTTTCGCCTTCTGAAGTTTTTCATCGCTACTCGATGTGATGATGACCGTTGCACCTGCTTTTTTGGCCATTTGCAAGGCAAATATGGAAACACCTCCTGTGCCGAGGCAAAGTACGGTCTGGCCCTGCAACAAATTACCACGCTCAAATAGCGCCTGATAAGCCGTCACCCCAGCGCAGGGCAAGGTCGCTGCTTCAATAAAACTGTGGTTGTTATTTATTTTTACCCAGGCCTCTGCAGGTAGGGCCACATATTCGGCTAACATTCCATCCATATTGCCTCCCAAAGACCTGTAACTTTCTTTGGCGGTGAATCCTCCAAAAGTCCATTCCGGGAAAAAATTGGCAGTTACACGGTCGCCCACTTTAAAATTGCTTACCGCTTTGCCTATTTCTACAATTTCTCCTGCGCCATCGCAAAGGGGAATCATCGGTAACTTTTCTCCAGGATATGAGATGCTTCCGCTAGTGATACCTAAATCCCTATAGTTGAGTGAGACCGCCTTTATATTTACCAAAACCTCATTGTCTTTTGGTACCGGTTTTTCTAAAGTGACCTGACTCAAAGCTCGCTTACCGTCAATTGTATTAATTTGATATGCTTTCATTCGTTTCGTTTTTAGGCTTCGCCGCGTGCTGGGTAATTGGTGTTAATGGCGTAGTCGATTGCCGTAAGTATTTCCTTAAAAGACGGTCTGGCAAATGGCATCGTCTGTATGGACGAGGCGTATAAACGGTGGTCTTTATCGATTATGAATATGCCTGGTTCGCTAAAATAGTCTGGTTCACTATCCGATATGCCACTTGAAATGAACAGACCCAGAGACCTTGCCGTTTCAATAGAAAGGCCATAAGCCACATTCAGGCTATCAATTTGCCACTCATCAAAGGTTTGTCTTGCTAATTCTTCGTCATTGGAACTCACTATCAATACTTCAATATTACGTTCCGTGAATTCATTTATCATTTGATTTAGACCCTGTAAATAGCGTCTGCAAATCGGGCAATGTTTTCCTCTATATGTCACGATTATCAAAAAGTTCTCAATTGCTACCTGGTCCAAGAACCAATGTCCCTGTTCTACGGTAGGCAAAGAAATTTGAGGAAATTTTTCTCCGGGTTTTAGGGTTGCCATAGTGTTTTATTTATCTTCTAACTGGTCCGGAAATATGCTCGTGAACAATTTTCCAACCATCGGGTTTCTCCTTCCAAATAAGCGTTACGTGCCATTCTCCCTTGATGGGTTCACCGGACACTAATGTGCCTTCGCCTGAAAAGGTAAATGTACTTGTGGCCAGATTATCCGTGGCCTTGACTTCCAATCCGTCAATGGTCTTTACTTCCCAACTATCAAATTGTTGCATTGCCTTGCTCCAGACTTTTTCATAATCTGTCCACCCTTTTATAACCGTAGTTTCAGGTGACATCAGGTCGTAGGCCAACAATTCTTCATCTTTACTATAGATATGGTCTATTTTAGAGAGTTTGTAGGGTTTGGCATCCACACTCCATAATTTATAGTCCTGTACTTTTTTTGTAATCAAGGCTATGACATCTTTGTTGTTATTTTCCTTGAGGGAAAAACTTGATAATGCTACTGCAAAAACCAATACTACGATGACGCTGTACGTCGCTGTTTTTATTCTTTTACTCATTGCTACATATTTGTTTTGGTATTCGTGAATCTTCGATTTCATTTTTTCTTAGTTTAAAATTTCCATAAATTCTATTAGGTTCTCGTTGTTGTCCTTAATGATGCACCAGAGGAATTTGACGCCTGTTTTTTTGTCTTCAAACAAGACCACAGGCACATCAAAAGTGACATCCCGCTTTTTAAGTTCTTCGGCAAAAACTTTTAGGTCGTTCACCTTAAATGCTATACGCTTCACGCCTTCAACGGCCAAATCTTCAAAAGAAGTTTTTCGATATTCAGGTAGTGGTTGCATCTGCTTTGATTTCATAAACATAATTTCAAAATCATCTTTACGAACAAGTCTGCCGTTAAGTCCTTTTTCAGGTACATCAAATGCTTTTCCCAAAGTGAAGTCAAGCTTGGTAACATACCAGTCTGCGGTGACATCTACATCGGGCACCATCACCACCAATTGCTGTGGTGTAAATGTGAGTTCTTGTGCGTTTACTGCCATTGTAAGAAGGATTAAAAATTGAGTTATGATGACTTTCATTGTTATACTGTTATACAATTATTTTCAGGTTTTGATATCCATTACCTTGATTGTCTTCATTAAGACAGTCTATCCAAGAGATTGATTCGCAATTTGACTGTGCTTGTGGTTCCATTACTTTAACTTTTGAACAAAATTACCATTGAGATACATCTTATACTTGGTAGAAATCAAACCAAGGATGGTACTTTTCTAAAAAATACTGTATGTGGTAAAAAATGTGGGGTAGGAAATCAGGATATTCGCAGGGTATCTACTGCGCTTTTCTAAAAAGATGGTATTGGTATAAAGGTGTGTATGCAGTTTCGAAGGCTTACCGCAGCGTTTTTAAGAAGGGAAATATTCTAAGTTCTGTTGATACCCAGTTTTCTCATACGGTACTCCAAGGTTACGGCCTTTACATCCAATAATGCTGCTGCACCGTGTCGACCACTAACCCTCCATTTGGTTTGCTCCAATACTTTAAGCAGCAGTTGTCGTTCGAATTCCAACTTTTTTTCGTCAATGTCGCTAAGGGTAAAATCATCGGGAAGCTCCAACACATCCACCAGATGTTTTTCATAATCGCTGTCTTTTAGTACCGTAAAGGGCGAAGCCGCAGAAATGGTCAGTAATTCCAAGGCCGTTTTTTTGTTTTTTACCAGTTCTTGCTGTAACACATTTTCCAATTCACGTACATTGCCGGGCCATGGGTAACTTAACATGCGCTCTTTAGCGGCATCGGTAAAACCATGGTAGTTCAGGCCTGACCTCTTTGCCGAGGTACGGGCAAAATGTTCGGCAATGGCAATAACATCGGTTCCGCGTTGTTTAAGAGGTGGTAGCTGTATGGGGTAGATGAACAATCTGTAAAACAGGTCGGTTCTGAAATCGCCGTCCGCTACCGCTTGCTGTAGGTCTCTATTGGTAGCTGCAATCAACCTAAAGTCTATCTTAAGGGGTTTATTGCCCCCAAGGCGTTCTACTTCTTTTTCTTGCAGTACCCTTAGTAATTTAGCTTGCAAATCTAGGGGCAGCTCACCGACTTCATCTAAAAAGATGGTGCCCTTATGGGCGAGTTCAAACTTACCGACCCTCGCTTTAAGTGCTCCTGTAAAAGCCCCTTTCTCATGACCGAAAAGTTCACTCTCTACCAACTCTTTAGGTATCGCAGCACAGTTGACCTTGACCAGAATATTGTCTTTTCTGGGCGAGTTCTTATGAATGGCCCGAGCGACGAGTTCTTTGCCCGTACCAGTTTCTCCCTGTATGAAAACAGTGGTATCCATTCCGGCTACTTCTTCAATTTGCTGATACACCTTTTGCATGGCATCACTTTCTCCAATGATGTCACCAAAGTTGAAGGTTTCAGCTACCTCTTCTTCCAGATATTCCTTTTCAAGTTTTAATTGCTTATTGAGGTGTTCTATCTCTTCAAATGCCATAAGGCGCTCCAAAGCCAACTCTAGCGATGGCTTAATCGCATTCAGTAAATCTTCGTCCTGAGGTGAGTATCCGTTTTCATGTGGGCTGAAAAATGTGAGGTCAAAGCTACCAGGGGCAGTCAATTGCAGGGGAAGGTAAAGCATACTTTTTAGTTTAAATGTCTTTGCCGTCTTTCTGAGCATGTTATGTTTCTTTATGATTTCTTCAAAATCTTCGCCTACACTCAAAGAACCCGTAATCGTTTTGTCTTTGTCACTTTGGTATTCACTTTTGGTAAGCTTTATAAAATCATTAAATTCATTCATCTGCCAGTACCGGTACTCATTGGCAGCTATTCTTTGAAGGGCTATGTCGTGCGTTTGACCGTTGTCGGGCCGTAATGTTACGATGACCAATGTGGCGTCAAGATGCCTCTGCATAGGTTCAATAAGCTGTTTAAAGTTCTGGTGCCAACCGGTATGGGTATCGAGAGCGCTGGTAAGCTGTAACTGCAAGGCTTTTTCGCGTTCGCGTTGTTCAATGTTTTCATTGGCAATGATATTGCTCAATGCCACGCCCACTTGGTCGCTGATGGACTTAAAAAGTGATTGCTGCCCGTTAAAGGCATTTTCTTTTTTACTCCAAAAGCAGAGCATACCTATAATCTGGTCGCCCTGCTTTAGCGGACCGGCAATGATTTGTTTAAATATGCGGTTTTTCGGGTCTTTGAATGGCGGGTGGTGCAGCTGTTCATAAATCTCGGTGCCTTCAATTATCAATGATTCCGATAGGTAGGTGGTACATTGCCTGATGGGCATCCATTCCAACAGTCCGTTTGCGTTATGTTTTGTATCAGGGCTTCCTAGATTGTAATCGTTATATACCGTAAGGTCGCGTTCCCGCTCATTTTCAAAGTCTAAATGAAAGAGCCCTATTTCATCGAAGGGGAACACCCTGTGTAATTTTTTAAAGATGGCACGTATCAGCTCTGGGCCAGAGGTGATGTTGGCAATGCTCTCGGTGACGGCCAGAAGGTCTTCGGTCTTTTTCTTTTCGGTGATGAGCGCTTCATTAGCCAGTACGTTGCTTACCGCCACGGCCAACTGGTCGGCTATGGCCTGGAAGAGGGGGAACTGTTCTTTGAGGAAAAAGTCTTTTTCAAGGGAATTAAGACACAAAAAGCCAATGGTTTTTCCTTGGTTTTTTAGTAGACTTATTAAGCAGTCTTGATAACCATAATCCAGTATAAGTTTTGTTTGCTCAAATATGGGGAAGGTTTGTGCCCGCTCGGACAGATTAATCACATAACAGCCTGTTTCACCTGTTGTTAATACCCATTCTAGGAAGGACCCCTCTGACACATCAAGTTCAGCGTAACTCTCTGCATCTTCCGTCATTGCTTCGGTACCTTCTGAATCAAGCGTAAGACCGTATCGAACAGACCAGTCATAAAGCTTTTTTTCAGAATCGTTCAAGACAAAAAGGCCAATATCATAAAAATTGAAGATTGGCTTAATTCGTTCGAAGATAACTTCAAACAACTCTTTTCTATCTTTAATGCTTGCTACGGCTTCACTTATAATGAGCAAAGTTTCCTTAAACTGTTTTTCTTCTATGAGCGCTTCATTGGCCAGTACATTGCTCACCGCTACGGCCAGCTGGTCGGCTATGGCCTGGAAGAGGGGGAAGTCTTTTTCGGTGTAGGTACCGGTTTCCTTGGAATCGAAAATCAGTGAACCAAAAGCCTCATTGCCAATTCGTAAAGGGGTATGCATATACTCTAAGAGGCCATCCTCTTCAAGAATATTTAAAAATGCTACTGGAAAGTCTTTATATGCCCTATAATCATCTATGGTCATTATTTCTGTGGTCGAAATGAGTTTTTCGACCAGACTATTATTGTCCAACCAACTGTCAAAACCAGCTGTAACCAATTTCCCGTGAATTTTTTCAGGAATGAGTTCCCTTTCAATACTGATGTCTTTCCACTGGGTCTTGTCCTCATTCAGAATCACAATAGCCAGGTCGTCCATCGGCAGCAGTTGGCCTATTTTTTCGGTGATGATGTGGAAGAGCTGATTGCGCTGGCTTACGTTGACAAGTGCCTCACTGATGCCGAGCAGCTTTTCAGTGAGTTGTTTTTCCTCCACCAGTCGCTCGTTGGCCAACACATTGCTCACCGCTACGGCCAGCTGGTGGGCAATGGCCTGGAAGAGGGGGAAGTCTTTTTCAGAATACGTGCCATGCACTTTGACATCAAAAACGAGTGCGCCGAATGGTTCATCAGCCATTTTCAAAGGGGTATGCATAAACTCAATCAAACCTTCGTTTTCAAGCATATCCAAAAAATCTGATGGAAAATCGTTATGCCCTCTGTAATCTTCTATAGTCATTATTTCGGTAGAGACCAATAGTCTCTTTACAAGACTATCTAAAGGCTGCCATTGGTTAAAGCCTTTTTTTGCCAACAATTCGGTTGTTTCGTTGGTTTTGGCAAAGTTTCTTTCTATCGAAATATCCTTCCACTGCGTTTTGTCTTCATTAAGAATTATAATGGCCAGGTCGTCCATCGGAAGTAGCTTTCCAATTTTTTCGGTGATGATTTGAAATAGCTGGTCACGTTGGCTTACGTTCACCAACGCCTCACTGATGCCCAGCAGCTTTTCGGTGAGCTGTTTTTCTTCGATGAGCGCTTCATTGGCCAGTACGTTGCTCACCGCCACGGCCAACTGGTCGGCAATGGCCTGGAAGAGGGGGAATTGGGATTCTTGAAAGAAGCCTGGCTCAGTTGAGTTAAACGATAGCATTCCTAAAGTTTTACCGCCAGTTGTCAATTTTGAAAATAATGATTCTTGATAGCCAAGTTCTTTTAAAGTGTCCCATTGATAGTCATCTGGAAAGCGTTTAAAAAATTCTTCTGAATATGGAAATATGATGGGTCTTTCATTGACTTGCTTATAAATAGCTTCCAAAGCAGAATCACGGAAGCTAACTTTTTCGATTCCGGATTGATGTATCTTTCTGTTGACTTCCGATTCCGAAATTTCGGGCATCACAGTTGCCCAATCGCTAATATTTCCCTTACCATCAAAAACGAACAATCCTACATCGTAAAAGCCAAAAATGGGTTTTACACCATCAAGAATGGTTTTCAACAGTTCTTTTCTGTCCTGTATTTGTGCTACCGCCTCGCTAATGCCCAGCAGGGTTTCCTTAAACTGTTTTTCTTCTTTGAGTTGGCGGATGATTTCTTTGTCTGTGGCAAGCATATTCTTCAATTAATTTCCTAATAAATTTAGGAATTTCTTATGTATTTTAGTAAAAACTTTAAGAAAATATCATTTTCCCATTTTTATTTACATTATAAAATTCTGATAGTCAAAGTTTTGACCAAAATTTAAACTTTGGCTAGCTCTTGGTATTCCTGTAGCTATGAATATACATCCAACAGGCATACCAAAAATGGGGCTTTCCGATTGGGCGCATCGACTCAACGGCAGGCTCGAAAAGGCCACCATCTTACGTTTTCCCGATGGCAAGGCCAGCTTTTACGCAGGAAAACTACAGATTCTCGATACCATCACCTCAGCCGTGCCGACAAGCTACGTTCAGGATTTTTACCTCTTCATTGCCCTGACCAACGGTACGATGGTAAAGGTGAACCAAGACCGGCCCATCGTGGCACAAAAGGGAAGCATCTATATTTCGATACCCGGCCAGATAAAGCGATGGGAACTGATGGAAAACGCCGAGGGATATTTTTTGGCGTTTTCAAAACAGTTTTTGTCCGGCATTGACTATCAGCGCAATATGTATTCAGAATTTCCTATGCTACTCAGCAAAGGACTGGTCACTATTAAAGACCCCAAATTATTTGATGATTTTGTAAGTGTATTGGCACGTATCAACAGTAAGGTAAACAGCAAGAACTGGATAGGCTATGAACTGATATCGCTTTGGACGCTCGAACTGCTCTTTTTGCTCAAGGCCAATCAGGGGCTGTTACAGACAAAGGCCTTCCCCACTGCCCCTGAATTCCCCAGCATCATCAGTCTGCAATTTATACAATTGATGGAAAACTATTTTGTGGATGGACTTCAGAACAAGGGCATAAAACGCCCAATGGTCGGTGAGTTTGCCGATGCTTTGGCCATACACCCCAATTACTTGAACGAGCACCTCATTAGCGCCTTTGGCAAGACGGCCAAGGTGATGCTCACCGAACGCTGTATGCTGGCCGCCAAGTGCAAGTTGCTGCATTCTAGGCTTACCGTTTCTGAAATCTGCTATCTGCTGGACTATGACAATCCCTCTTATTTTAGCCGGATGTTTAGAAAGCACGTAGGCATATCGCCAGGGCAGTACCGCACCAACTTTGAGAAATTGATAGTACGCTTGCGGGCCGTGCCTGTCGGGCTGGAAAGCGGGGGTTTGGATAGGACTATCTCCCGATAACATTAAGGCATTGCTGGACTAAAAAGTCGTTTTAAGTTTAAGATTCAGTCTTAAAATCTTGTGTAAATGAATTTGAGACGAGTTCAATGAGATATTATTATACAGAACGGTGATTTTACCAAAAGAGATGAGAACTTCTTTCACTGGATTTTCGATTTCGTCGGAGTTGGTCATATCCCGTTCTTCAATACCCCGAATATTTTCACTTTTTACAGAGTTCTAGCCGCCTACATCATCATCTATTTACGACCATAACCTTAATGGCTTCCCGTTGGTCCATAGCCTGATAGCCTTTCAAAACTTCATCCAAGGTGATTTCAAGGTTAAGTACAGGGCTGGGGTCAATTCTTTCATTTAATACATCATCCAAAAGCTCAGGAATATAATTGCGAACGGGAGCTACCCCGCCCGAAACGGTTATGTTATTGCTGAACATAAGTCCGATATCTAAAGGGCTTTCACCGTGGGGTACGCCCACATATCCTATCCTGCCTCCTGGTCTAACTATTTTGAGTGCCGTTTGCATTGAAATGTCAGTACCAACACATTCCAAGACGTGCTGAACTCCGTGACCACTCAATTCCATTACCGCTGCTATTGCTTCGTCACCCCTTTTTTTGACAACATCTGTTGCCCCGAACTTTCTGGCTATTTGAATACGGTCGTCGTGTGAACCCAGCAGTATGATACGTTCGGCTCCTAACTTTTTAGCCGCAAGTACACCACAAAGGCCTACGGCACCATCGCCCACCACGGCCACGGTACGGCCCGGTCTTACCCCTGCGGTATACGCTGCGTGATAACCTGTGCCCATCACATCGGTAAGGGGAAGTATGGCCTTCAGTAGTTTTTGGTCGTTATCCGCATTCCCAGGTACTTTGACCAATGTGGCATCTGCAAACGGTGCACGAATCGCCTCGGCCTGCCCTCCATTATTTTCACCGCCCCAAAACCCTCCGTGGTGGCAAGATGTGGGCACGCCATCTTCACAGGCCTCACAACTACCATCTGAAAACGCGAAGGGCGCCAGTACGCGGTCTCCTTTTTTGATTGTTGATACTGACGAGCCGACCTCAACGACAATACCCATCCACTCGTGTCCGGTGCGGTATCCTTCTTTCCAATGTGGCCAGTATCCCCGATAAAACCAGAGGTCGGAGCCGCAGATACAGGAGTGGGTGATGCGTACAATGGCATCGGTAGGGTCAATTATTTTAGGATCCGGTACATTTCCGATTCGAATGTCTTCCTTTCCGTAGTATAAAGATGCTTTCATAATAGTGTATTTTTTTAATGTGATTCTTAATAGTGTATTTCTTTCGATTTGTTCTTGTTGGACGCTTTTAAAAGAATTATCCAATTGACATATAGGTTATGGTTCATAAGGGCGGGAACATTTGAGGTGCTATCGAACCACCAATTGTGATAGGCCAGCTCTACCAGAAGTTTATCGGAAAAATGATACCGAAACCCCAACTGTAACCTGTTGTGCGAAAAGGTTTCCCCGAATTGCTGGAAGAAAAAATGGTTCGCCAAATCCAAATCCCATTTTTTATTAAGGGGAACAATGAAATTCACAAAATAACTTGTCCTGATATCAAACGGAATGGCATTGTCAGTATCCCTGACCTCGAATGTTCCCAACCATTCGGCCATAGCTAGATGAAATACCGTGGTATTGCCCCAGGTCATATTGTGGGTAAGCAGTACGGAACTGCTGCTCATAAAACCAAAATCCCTAATGTATCCCGCCTCGTGGCCTAAGGCTATGGATGATTGTTTTTTATTGAACCGATAACCTATGGTCGTGAGGTTGGAAAACTGGTTAAAACGCGTGCCATCCTCTATAAAAAATAGCTGGGGGGCATTCCACATATAAAAATCCTCATTTTTGAAATCATATTGAATCAATGCCCTTAACCAGGTTACGTAATCGTGCCTCATACTCGTTGCAACCTCACTGGTCTGGGCCTGAGTTTTTGCACCTGCCATCCAAATGAGCAGTAAAAAGAGCATAATCCTAAATTTTTTATGACATACATTGTCCATTACAAGTTTCAATCGATTTTAGGGTTTGCCGGGTATTGGTAATTTTTGGTCGAAAAGAATTCCTTTAGGGTGCTTGCCAGAAACTCAGGCTGCTCTTCGGCTACCCAATGACCGCAATCGGGTATGATGCCACCCGTAACATTGACCGCCACTTGTCGCAGTGATTGTAAAGGTGCATCGCGCATAATATATTCCCCTCCAATGGCCAGTACCGGCATTTTCAGTTTGTTTAGTGCCAACACTTTGTTCTGCTCGGCATCCACGAAGAAATTCTGGTAGTACTGCAATGTTGCGTTTAAAGCCCCCGAAGCGGAAAAGGCAGCGATGTAATAATCAATATCCTCTTTATCAAAAGCCGCTGGGTTATGGGCAAATTTTTTGTAGAACCAGGGAAAGAAAACATCTTCCTTACCGGTAATCAATGTGACGGGAAGGTCTGGCTCTGCCAAGAATGACAAATGCCACATACCGTGACCGGTAGAGTTATCCATCGCCTGTTCCAGGCCGAAACCTGGTACCACCATTTCAACGATGGCCAGCTTTTTTATAAGTTCTTGATTGGTGGCCGCCAATGAATAGGCCACCCCGCCGCCCATATCGTGACCAACAAGATTTATACTGTCATACCCCAACTGTTTGATAAGCTGGGCGATGTATCCCGCAATGGTTTTATGGTCATAGCCCGAGCGCGGTTTGGAAGATAGCCCAAAACCCGGCATATCTATGGCAATAACCGTATGATTTTCTGCCAAAGCGGGCATTACCTGTCTCCATTCGTACCAAAGTTGTGGCCAACCGTGTATCAGTAGAACAGGGTCGCCCTTGCCGCCAATGACGTAATGAATTTTGATGTTGTCATCGACTACACCTACTTTGTGTTCAAAAGTGTTGTCAAAGGTTTGGGCTTCAACCTTGTCAGTATGCAAGAGAAGTAAAACAATAAGTACATATAATGCAAGTGTTCTCATTTTTATCGATTTTTTAAGTTTACTTCAAATGTATATATGGTTCTTTATCTCTTATGTCACTTTTTTAAGGTATCCTATGTACTTTTTAAAAAAAAGCCATTGCATATACTACTATTCCAGAAACTTGGGAATGGGAATACCTTAGACCTGTTTATCTGCACTCTAAAGGATTTTGTTGTGGTGCTAGTATTGATAGTGCCTGATAAATGGCGTGGCGTAAACTTGAGCATACAGTTCGGTGGATTTTAGGTTATGGCAAGCCCTCTTATTTTAGCCGGATGTTTAGAAAACACGTAGGCATATCGCCGGGGCAGTACCGCACCAACTTTGATAAATTGACAGTGCGTTTGCGTCAAATCAAAGATTTGGAAGAACTTTCCTCTGATAACCTTGAGGAATTGCTGGATTAAAAAAAGAGGCTGCTTGGGAAGTATTGACAACCCATTGTTTTTTAATTATTTAAATCAACAGGAAGTTGTGTCACACGCTGTCCCGTAGCTTTGAAAATTGCGTTACACAGGGCTGGGATAAAGGGTGGCACGGGTGGCTCTCCAACTCCTGTAGGTTTTTCGTCACTTTCCATAATATGCACATAAATATTTTGGGGTGATTGTGGCATTCTTGCCATCTGGTAACCATCAAAATTGTTCTGTTGTACACGGCCGTTTTTATAAGTGATTTCACTGTTAAGTGCTAAGCTTGTTGCGAAAATTGCTCCGCCTTCAAACTGGGAAACCACTCTGTCTCTATTGACCACCACACCGCAGTCCACTGCATAGTGCACTTCTGGAATAGTAATATTTCCCGAGCTATCTACTTCTACCTCGACCACACAGGCCACGTAGGTCAAGAAACTGCGATGGGCAAAAATACCCTGAGCCCTTCCCTTGGGCAGGCTTTTGCCCCAATCGGTTTTTTTCACTACCTCTTCGATGACCTTTCGCAACCTTGCCGTTTCAAAAGGGAAATCTTCTAGTTTTTCACCGTAATTCCAGACAGCTTCGGCCTTCACATCCTCGAATTGCAAACTTCTATCGGTTCCCAGTAAATCCAACAGGTTTTCTGCCGGGTCCATATTTCGTGCAAGCGCTATGGCATCGACCATACTGCCAATGGCAAAAACGTGATGAATATTGGATACGGAACGTACCCAACCGATGCGCGTGCTCGATTGAGCGGGAAGCGATTCCAAACAGAGTGCGGGAATGTCGTAGGGCAATCCCGCTGCACCAAGACCCATTTCTGCATCTGTAGGTTCAATGACCGAGGCATCTGATGTTGCGCCAATGGACGGAAATGCTGTTTTATGGTACCAGCCTACCACCTTATTGTTCTTATTTATGGCAACCTTAATATTCTGGGCACTTATCGCGTGGTAGAAGTCGTGGTGTACATCATCTTCACGGGTCCACAATAGGCGAATGGGATATCCGGTTTGTTTTGCGATAATTGCTGCTTCCACGACGTAGTCTGGCTTCGATTTTCTGCCAAAACCACCACCGAGTAGCGTGACATTTACAATGACGTCTTTTTTATCCATCCCAAGCGCATCTGCCACAGCATCCCTAGCAAATTGCGGATGCTGGGTGGGTGCCCATATATGGCATTTTCCGTTCGCTATTTTTACCGTGGCACAGGGCGGTTCGATGGTGCCGTGGGCATAATACGGTGCCCTGTAGGTGTTTTCGATTATTTTATTGTTACTATCATCAAAGGTCCGTTTTACCATACCGTGCTCCCTGCGTGCGGTTCCCTTTTTGCCGAGTTCCTTTATGAGTGCATCCTGATGTTGTACAGAATCGTAATCTGCATTTGGGCCAAAATCCCAGGTTACCGACAAGGCATCCCGGCCTTTCATTGCCGCCCAAGTGTTGTTGGCCACCACCACAATTCCTCCCAACGGCTTGTTCAACTGGGGCGGAATACCGGCCCCTTCAATCTCGAACACCTCAAGAACTCCATTGATTTTTCGTGCCTCGGTATAATTAAAGGACCGTGCTTTTCCCCCAACAACAGGGCATCGCATTATCACGGCCACTTTCGCATTTTCTGTGGAAGCATCGATACCATATATCGCCTTGCCTGTTACGATATCCTGTAAGTCGAGCATTTGGGTTTCAGAGCCGATATATTTAAAGTCTTTGGGATTTTTGAGCTTGGGCTCCGTAACGTAATTATCAGGGATGGAAAGTTTGGAAGCGGGCAATGCGAGTTCGCCGAACGAAAGCTTTTTGCCCGAGGGGTCGTGAACGACCAAGTGGTTTTGTGCTTTGCACTCGCTTAAAGGCGCATTCCATTGCTCGGAAGCAGCTTTTTCAAGCAACATTCTTGCCGTAGCCCCAGCTTTTCGCATAGGCTCGTAAAACATACGGATGGAATATGAACCGTCTGTATTTTGGTCCCCATATTTTTCATTACCAATAGCTTGGCGTATGGACACTCGCGACCAATCGGCCTCCAATTCCTCAGCAACTATCATAGGCAAAGACGTACGCACCCCTTGCCCCATATCGGAACGGTGCGCAATAATGGTCACGTCACCTTTTTCATTAATTTCCAAATATACATTTGGTGTGAACGCAGCTGATGGATTATCATTCCCACAGCCTAAAACCGGGATGTACATACTCAACATAAGACCCGTGGTGCCCAACGACGACACTTTGAGAAAATCCCTTCGATTGACCTTTTTATTTTTATTTGCTAATAGTGTTGAAATCATAATTCATTGTCTTTTTTGGGGTACATTATTTTTTTGCAGCTGTTTTGATGGCCGCTTTAATCCGCGTATAGGTGCCACATCGGCATAGGTTGCCCGACATTGCAGCGTCAATATCATCATCTGATGGGCTGGAATTCTGGCTGAGCAATGCTGTTGCCGACATTATCTGTCCAGGTTGACAATACCCACATTGGGGAACATTGTGTTCTGCCCAGGCCTCTTGTACCGGGTGCAACCGGTCGCCTGAAGCAAGGCCTTCGATGGTGGTAATCTCTGAATCCGCCACTACACTGATGGGCAAACTGCAAGAACGTACCGCAGTACCATCAAGATGTACAGTGCAGGCACCACATAGTGCTTTACCGCAACCGAACTTGGTCCCCTTCATTTGTAGTTCATCGCGAATGACCCATAAAAGGGGCGTATCTTCAAGCACATCTACAGTGTGCTCTTTTCCGTTAACGTTTATCGTGTATGCCGCCATATTAATCGTTATTTGTTTCTTACTGCTTCAACATCTTCGGGGCTGGTGTACTCTCCTTCGTTGCCCCAACTATTCCGAATGTAATTAACTACATCCGATGCCTGTTGGTTGTCGAGGGGAATGCCCACCATATTGCTGTTGTATACCTGGCCGTTTACGGTGATACGGCCTGAAACACCCTTTAAAATCTGGTCGATGGCACGGTCACGGTCTTTCATCAGGTAATCTGCCCCTGCGAGTGGCGGATACACGCGCCCTAATCCCTGCCCAGAGGCCTGATGGCAAGAGGCGCAGTATGTTGTATATACTTTTTGCCCTCGTGCTTTGCTCTCTTCCAAGTTGTCCTGTATGGGCATTGTACCTTGGGCCAAGGTGTATACTTGCTGCTTCTTTTCACTATTAAAAAGTACTACAGTGGTTATGATTCCCGCGAAGCTAATCCCGCAGAAGAACAATAATATTCGTGAGTATGTCATATTTTTCATTTTTTATTGTTTCAACATTTCTTAGAATTGAACTTGACCGTATTTGCATAACTTGAACCCTTTAAACTACTATTTGTCGACATTTTCTAATTTTATAATAATTAAATCTAATGATTGGCACGATTAAAATTATGTTCATTTTTCAAGGTTCTTGGTCATTTTTATAAAAACAGTTCTCTTATGGTATTTCGAGAACAGCTTCTATCCTTAAGAAGTCCTTTGAAAAAGTGTAATATTTCACGAAAAGTCCTTTGAAAAAGTGTGATTATTTACAAAAAGTCCTTTGAAAAAGTGTAGTTTTGTACACTATGCAGCGAAGAGCCTCAGAACATTTAAAGCACTGGAAGGACAAAAACAATCGAAAACCACTCATCATCAGGGGTGCCCGACAGGTAGGCAAGACTTGGATTATGAAAGCGTTTGGGAAGGCATCCTATTCCAAAATGGCCTACATAAACCTAGAAAGTTCAAAACGCCTTCAGAATCTATTTACGGTCGATTTTGACATAGAACGGATCGTGGCCGCCCTGCAACTGGAAACCGGTATTTCGATTGACGCGCAGACATTGATTGTCTTGGATGAGATTCAAGAAGCCAGAGGCGCCATTACGTCCCTAAAGTACTTTTATGAAAACGCACCCCAATATCACGTCATTGCAGCTGGCTCATTACTGGGCGTGGCCATACATCAAGAAGTTTCTTTCCCTGTGGGCAAAGTTGAATTTCTTGATTTATACCCGCTTGATTTTCAAGAATACCTAACAGCTATTGGCGAAGGACAGCTCGCCGAACTGTTGCAGAAAAAGGATTGGCCGCTGATAAAAACCTTTAAGGATACGTTTATTCGACATCTTAAGACCTATTATTATGTTGGGGGTATGCCAGAGGCAGTCCTTGCGTTTACCAATGCTGCTGATTTTCAGGAAGTCCGCGATATTCACCAAAATATTTTGACAGCTTATGAGCTGGACTTTTCCAAATATGCCCCGGCCGATACCGTACCTCGTATTCGAATGCTCTGGAATTCCATACCAGCGCAACTGGCCAAGGAAAACAAAAAGTTCATTTATGGCGTCATCAAAACGGGGGCCCGGGCCAAGGAATACGAAACGGCCTTGGCGTGGCTTACGGATTGTGGTTTGGTCCACCGAGTATCCCGAATATCAAAACCGGCCATTCCCCTAAAAGCATACGAAGACCGTAGTGCCTTTAAGTTGTTTATCGTCGATATAGGTCTGCTCGCTACGATGGGCAGTATCGACAGTACGGTAATTCTTGAGGGAAATACCATTTTTACCGAATTCAAAGGCGCGTTGACCGAACAGTACGTTTTACAGCAATTAAAAGCTGCGACCGACAATCCCATTCACTATTGGGCTTCGGAACGCGGTACGGCCGAAGTGGATTTTGTGGTTCAAGACAAAAACAACATCGTGCCCATAGAGGTAAAGGCCGAGGAAAACCTGCAATCCAAAAGTTTAAAGTCCTATGTTTCAAAATATAAACCGAGAACCGCTATCCGTAGTTCGATGTCCGATTATCGGGAAGAAGATTGGCTGACCAATTGGCCGCTTTACGCTATTTTGGAACTGTTTGGGTGACCAAGTAAGGATTTTTTTCTCAAAATCACTTTACTGGAAAATAGTTGTAAAATAATAACAGTTTAAGATTTACCGTGGAAAAAATTCAAGCCTAAATGAGCTTAAGTTAACCATATGCCGCCAATGGAACAGGTGCTGGAAGACAGCAATGCGTTTACGCCGAGTGATGAGGGTGTTTTAAGGATTGTCACACAATAGCATCGTTTGGCCTATTGCCTACCACCTTGGTCATAATCCGAACCTTATTTTAATGGTTTCCCAAAAGGAATGGAAATGGGCATGGTATTTTTCGAGTTCCTTTTCCAATGCCTCTACGGTCTTATGGGCAAACATCAGTTCCGTATCGATTCTGATGGCATTGATAATGTCCCCAGCGTTTTCTGTACCATATTCTTCCAATTCCTTCCTCTTGTGCGCCAAGTGTTCATCGAAGGTTTCTTCACGGTCGTTGTGCAACCCTTTTTCGGCGAGAATGTGCTTGTCCAAAAAAATAACATAGAGTTCATTGTAGAAGTGATCGGTACTTCCGTATTGCCTTTCAATACTAGTGATAACCTCATCAGGGTGTTTTTTTCAAAAGTTTCTTACCGGTCACGATTATAAATTTAATTAAAATGCTTAATCCATTCCGAGTCCTTTATCAATACGATAAGCCCCAAATAAAGGGTGTGTTGGTACTTTGGCCCTGAATTTCTTCTGTACAAATTCAGATAATGTACATCGAGAAGCACATTTTTTGAAAATTTGAACCTGGGCCCTATCTGAAACCGGTTTTCACCGAACCAGCCACTGGCCGTGGTCGACAATAGTTCAGTGCCTACCAACAGTTGTGTCTTTTCCGATAGGTCGTAGGTTGTACCCAAATACAGATTGCCTTGGTAGAACTTTATCTTTGAATCTTCATCGCTCAATTCTTCAGAAGCCGCCCTGCCGAACAACAACCTGACCTGCGGATGAAATTTACCAACATAAAAATTCTGTACACCCTGTACAAGTGGATGGTAAAGCCATCCGCCACCGTTGACCCACGCGGTCTCGAATCCTAGCGATACGATGGTGTTCGTTTTTATAAAGTGGTACCCGAAAAGAAAGGCAGGCAGCACCAGCAGATTGCGGTCCAAATCTTGGTCCCTGCGATACTGAATCGTTGCCAGACCGGTAAAATTATGTCCCGGAGTAGAGCGTGACTATGGTACCGTTGATAATTTTTACAACGAGATTATTCAACTTTTTTTTTGGACCAACATCACTATGTCGAAGATGAATACGCAGAAAAATCAAAAATACGGAGAAAGGAGTACACTTTTTTCATATCCAATTAAAGGATTACAGATGTCAATATGTAGAAGATACGATGGATGCTATTCGTTTAGATGCAGAGCTGTTGCTGGATAGCAAAAGAACAAATCGGCATAAGCAAGAACTTGCCACGTACGACTACCATTCTCATACGTTTTGGGATACAATTAAAGAACAATTTGGTTTTTAAGAAAAAACAAAAAGTGTCATTCTAGATTTGAAATGTATCAATTTTTTTCTTGGCCAATACAAGATATTTATCTCACATTTTCTAAATAACAATCTTATGGAAACAGGTCAGCTCTTTTCGGCAAGTGGTGCTACGATAGATGGCGCATCTGATATTACCTTCTCAGGAAGAATAAAATTCAATAGAAAATCACGCAACCATTATATTGAGTATGAACCACCAGCTTCAACTACCATCAATTTTTCAAATCTCATTAAACCGAGCGAAAGATTGCTTTTCCCGTTGACAAGCACCATAACCTGATTCTGATTGTTTTGAACGACTTACAAACTGAACGAAAGCGTTATCAGGTATTGAAACTATAAATCACATCAAAATCATTGCCTATGATACTGGTAAAAACATTTGGAATGGCTCGCGATATTATTGGAAAGCCAGAACTCATTATTGAGAACGAGAATAAAATGACCGTAAAGGAACTGAAAAAAAACCTAACAGAAATGTATCCAGAATTAGCAAGTATTGGCTCTTTCGGTATTGCAGTAAACAGAGAATACGTATCAGGTAACATAATAATCGATAAGAATGACGAAGTTGCAATCATCCCACCGGTCAGCGGGGGATAATAACAAAACAATCTCTATTAGGATTACTGATGAGATTAATGTGGATGAGGCCTACAAGATGCTCTTAGATTCTAAATCAGGAGGGATTTCACTTTTAATAGCTACGGTAAGGAATGAAAATGATGATAAGGAGGTCGAAAAACTTTTTTTTGATGCCTACGATGAGATGGCGCTATTGGAAATGGGAAAAATAGCCGCCTTTGCAAAGAAGCACTTTGTTTTAAATAGGGCAATTATGTGGCACATAAAGGGCACAAAGACGATTAGTGAACCTGTAGTGTTAACAGGAGCCTCCTCTAAGCATAGGCAACAGGCAATGGAAGCCTCAGCATATATGATAGCTATGTTGAAACAAACGGTGCCTATTTGGAAAAAAGAATATTATAAAGATGGCGAGGTATGGATAAATGTCATACCCTAAAAGAGAAAATTACTGGACAACTACCGATGAAAAACCATCTACATTTGTTTTCTTCGTTCCAGCCAATTTTAGACAATATCAAAAAATAAGACCGCACTTACGTGCGGCCTCAATCTGGCAATGGCTCGGGGGAATTTGTTTCAACTTAGCGAAACGAACGGTTTCATAGTACTACCATCGAACATCATCCTCAATCCCTATGATACCGTGAGAACCATTGCTTACTAAACAACCAATCAAAAAATATTTTGCTTATAAATTTAGGGTTACGGTAGGGTACATATCTTTTTGCGTGATTTTCAAGTCCAAATCCTTAATGGCTATACCTTGTTTCGAATTGTCTTGATACGTGCGTACATAGGTTTCTAAAGAACTCGGTAATTTCTTTTTGTTATTCGTGCTAACGGTCATAAAGTCCAATTCTTTTCGTGAAGGGATAGTCCTTTCAAAGGAAGGGCGTTCTTGGTTTTTGTTTGGATTCAAAAGAATAGGTCTTACCATCCAATCAATTCTGCTCACGACCTGATAGGTGGAATCTTTTGAGAATTTCACATCGATATCTCTACCGGATTTCTCGTTTTTGAGGTTCACCAAGACTTCCTTGTTCACCTCAAAAGGAAACGTATGGTCTTTGAGCGCTTCCTTAAAGATGACCATCTCATTTACATTCTGCTCGGCAGCTTGTATTTTACCGTTCTTAATGACCATTGCGGTCACTACATTTTGGGATAAATAGGCTTCCTGTACATTCTGACCCATCAAGAAAAAGGGTACGAAAAGAAGAAGGGAAACCAACATCATTTTAAAGTTCGCTGTTATATGCTGTATTGTTCTCATAACTTTTAGTTTTAAATTCTATGTAAAGGTACCTGTGCAACACACTTATTTTCTGGTGGTTTTTAAAGGTCTTATGGTAGTTTAGGTGAATAGATTCTGTGGTTTCAAAATGTAGAATCATTTTGAGGAAAGATTAATATTAAAAGGAAGTGACAATAAATCGTAAAAGCAAAAATGACCCGCAAAGGGGTCATTAGTGTTTTTTTATTGTTTTGATGTAATTCTTTTTGGAAAAGACGGATTATCTATCTTCCTATATAGTCTACGAATCGAATCTTATCACCATTGTTTGTCAAAATATCCATTGTGGTAGAATTGGTCATTCCGTTTGCATATGGCCCCATAACGATTTCAATTCCCTGGTCATTTAAAGCTTTTTCCAGTTTTTTAATATCAGTAACTTCAATGCTCAAGTCATTTTGTTGGTATCTATAAGACTCGAAATTTTTATCATATTGCGAGTACAAGCTTTGCAAATCTTTACCGCTAACAACGTCCAGTTTAAAATAGCCCAACTGTAGCATTGTCACTTTTATATCATTTTTCATCTTTTTTGAAGATGTTTGGCTCTTCTCGAATCCAAGAACATCCATATACCATTTTACGGTTTCTGAATGTTTTTTTGTTGGAATGACAAGGTGGTTATAACGTTGTACTTTAAAGGTCTCTTGACCCTCTTTAAGTTCTTGGGACGATACCGTGTTTGTTCCTATGAACAGAAACCCGACTAATGCAAGTAACGTGATAATATTAGTAGTTTTCATAATGTGATGTTTATTAATTATGAAACAAACTTACTACTGACTTACACCATTTACTTGGTACTTTTCAAATGAACAATGGGACTTTTCAAATTTTCACTAAAAGTTGATAACACTATCCAAGGCCTCGTCCGCAGCTTTGTGTATAAAATTTGCCTGATAATTAATTGTGGTCTTTAAATCGGTATGTCGATATAGTTTTTGAAGCATCAACGGATGGATACTGTCACCAGCAATATTACCGAAGCTATGACGAGCAATGTGCATTGTCACTTTCTTTGTAATCTTGGTCTTTTTAGTTAAAGTTTTTAGATGCCTATTGAATTTATAATTGGCAGTCCTGGTTTTGTTGTAAACATCTTTAGCATTACTTAAGTCCGCTTTTTTCATTTCAGGAAATACAAAATCGTCTTCAGAAAGTCTATCTTTTTCATAGGATTTTAGAATAGCCAAAGCTTTTATTGGGATTTTAAGAGAGACCAATTTGCCATTCTTGCCCATACGGTAATGCAGCCTACCATCATAAATCATTGACCAGCGTGTAAATAGCACATCCGAGACACGCATCCCAGCAAAATAAAAACTGTAGAGCCAAACATTGAGGGCGTGTCGTTCTACATCCGTAATATTTTCAACCTTTTCAAATATCAGTATCTCTTTTTTGTTCAGGCCAACCTTATGGGTCTCTGGAAACTTGATTTGAAATCCACCTTTTCCAAAAGGGTATAAATCTTTGCTTACCACTTTATCTGTAATCGCCCTGTTGTACAGTAAGCGAATAAGAACCATAACATTAAGAGCCGAAGTTTCAGAAAGTTCTTTTTTGCCTAGAAGATGAGTTTTAAATTTTTTAAGCCAGCGCTCGGTAATATCTTGGAACCGTAAGTTTTTAGACTTATGAAATGCCCAAATATAAGTGGTCAAGGCAGTATCTGTAGTTAGCCGATTTATCTTTTTTTCAGCTTCGAGATTGTCCAAATGTTCTTTAGCATAATCGTTTAGGGTCAAACTCGAGATAGGCTTGTATATATTCCTTTTGATTTGACCAGCTGAGAAATCGGTGTTCTCGCTTTGAAGGTTCATCAATCCTTTGCGTACTTCGGATAATCTTGAAGACAGAAGGTTGTTCAGGCTATCCGCATCAGGATTCGATTTTTTGACCTTGAGGTTTTTATCGTCCCAATCTTCAAAGTCAATGTTATGACCGATATGTTTGAAGGTTGAACGGCGGTTTTTGGTAATTCGAATTGCCAAAGGATATAAGCCTTTGGAATTCCTCTTTTTTCGTAGAACGATTTGTGCACTTGCAGACATAATTGACCTGTTTTGAGTACGAAAGTCAAATCAGGTACAACATAGGTACAACATTCCTTTTTTTGGATATTGTTTTCCTGTAGGCTCACCCTAAAGATACGAATTTATTGGTATTTTTGGGTACAACATAGGTACAACAAATGCTGAAATCAACTGATATTATATGACTTTAAATAAAATTGACAAAAACACAACTAATTGAAAATGAATTAGTTTGGTGCTTATTGGTGCAAGATAGACAAGACTTAGGATCTAGTGCCGCGAGGTGTGGGAGTTCGAGTCTCCCCGCCCGCACTTTTTCAACTGAAAAACTTTCAGTCATAAAACCTCTCATTTTGGGAGGTTTTTTTGTTTGGGTACAACATAGGTACAACATTTGGTGTTTTATGTTTTCCACATTTAATTTTGTATTTTTTAGACTCAAATCACATTATTTGATATTTAACCTCTATTAGCTCCAACAGTTTGCCTACTTTATGAGTCGAACGAAGTATCTAATTTATACTCCAAACTGTCTTAAATGATGGTCTGAATGTTTGTAAGCCAAAATTCCAATTTCATCCTTCGTCATTTTTCCGAAAAAGTCGTGAATAAAATCGGGGTTGTCATAATTCTCATATTGTTCAATTAATTCAATCAACGTCTTTTTTTGCTCTTCTATATCGCCGCTTTTTTCCTTGATTGTAAAATCAGAACCTGCTGGTGCATTCTTACCTAATGGTTTATCGTTTTTTGTGGTACTCTTGAGTACCATTTTTCCGATGAGTTTGCCTAGAAAATTTTGTCTGTAGTCTATTTTATTGTCAACTCCTAATACCCATTGATTCCATATTATGCAATGTTTGGTCATTTGATGAACATTCATCTTGCCCCATAGAGCTTTACTTTCCGAATCAAGTTGATTTGTTCTCTCTATAAGTCCGTCTCGAATGTTTTTGTCAAAAATTGTTTTCATATTTTAAGTTTTGTTAAATGCCAAATTATGGGTCATTATTAATTTTTCAAATTGTCATTCTTCAATAAACAATAGAGTTTTACTATGTTAGCACTATTTTTTACGTAAACAATTGTTGTATTTTTTGCAGCCGAAGCCATAACGCTAACCACATCACAATTCCAAAAAGCACGGGAAACAATATTTTGAACATTGGGTCTCCATGTATAACATGTGTAGCGACAGCACCTCCCAACCATCCGGTGAGTAGTATTGCCCCGAATACCGATGTTTTGGGAATGACATATAGTACTGTGCTAACCAGTAGTATTAGTCCAAGATATATCACAGAAGATTCTGGATAGCCAATTTCCGTAGCTCCACTAATGGCTTCATTAGTTTGCATGAGGTTCATTACTGCTCCCATTAAGAACATAATCACGATAATCCCTTGTAGGATGTAAGAAATCCAAAGGCGTGCTTTTGAGATTTGTTTTTCCATAATTTAGTTATTTTCAGTGTAGGCTTTAAAATTATCCAAAATGGCTTGCCAACCTTGTCGCTGCTGCTCTAAAGTATTGGTGTCTTCCACGTCAAACGTCTCGATTACTTCAATGGCATCTCCCTTTTGCTTAAAGTTGATTCCGACTTTTCTACCATCCTCTAAGGTATATTCAATAATCGATAGCGGTTCTATCTTGGTATAAGTGCCTGAATAATCAAAACCCATACTTCCATCTTTGGCCTCCATACGGGATGAAAATTTTCCTCCAACGGTTAAATCATTTTCTGCGCTTGGGCAATGCCATTCAGAAGTTGCAAAATTCCAATTGGTAATATGTTTAGGTGTTGTCCAATAGTTCCAAACCTTTTTTAAATCGCTATTGATAATGGTTTGTACAGTGACGGTTTTCATTTATTTTTGGTTTTTAAGTTTCATATAATGTTGCCTACTTGCCTTATCTATTTTTTCAACTGCGTATCTTAAGGTGACTCTGGGCATTGTAGCAGCATAAGTATCTAAAAAGCCTTTCAACCGTTTCTCATCTTTCTTTCCTGCTTCACGAATCCAACTACCCACAGCCTTATTAATAAGTTCTTCGCTATCGTAAACCAGTATTTCTGCAATTTTAAAAGTATCATCTACCTGGCCTTTTTTGATAAAGGCATAGGTACTTACAATGGCGGTACGCCGTTTCCAGATATTTTCACTCTTTGCCAACTGATAAAGAATATCCCTTGGTTTATCCATCAGGTATTCACCAATGATGTTATATGAACCGCGGTCAACAAAATCCCAATTGTTTAATCGGTCGTGGCGGTTTAGATATAGCTCAAAGAGTTCTTTTTTGCGTTCTTCGCTGGTCTTTTTGCTTTTAGCCTGATAGTCCATAATACTCACTCCCCCCATCCGGATTTCATAATATTCGCTGTCCAGTAATTTGTTGATTCCTTCTAAGGGCATTTCGGTAAATTCTTTTGCCGTTTTAAAGACATCTCCAAATTTTACACCCACAGCCTTTGTCACGCCATCATTCCCTTTAAAGAATCTTGCTACTTTGTCAAGTTCCTTTTCGTTTTTAAAGGTGGCTAGTTTTTGTATGAATTGGTGAGCTGTCATTTACTTTGTTCTTGAATGCAATAGGAATAAATATTTATAATCTTATCTTCATCATCAAACTCATATACATCACAGGCCTTTATAAAATTAACGCGTTTACCTTCTTTTTTAAACTCAGCGGTACCCCGGACAATCACACGGTCAGTGGATGTTACTATATCTTCTGTTTTGAAAATGGCTTCTACCGAGTTGAAATATTCAGCAGTCTGCTTGCAATTAGAAATTATATTTTCTTTACCCTTAAAGGTGTTTTCGCCGACTATTTCCCAAACAATGTCTTCTTTTAGAAAAGGATAGGTTCTTTCAAATTCCCCATTTGAAAATGCGATGGCGATTTCTTTTTGTGAAATATTCATTTCTTTGGCATTTTATCTGTATCCATATACAACATGCTCCATCGGTGGCCATCAAGGTCTGCAAAGCCAAATGCGTACATCCAACCGTCAACTTCAGATGGTGCAACGAATATCGCTCCGTTTGCCGATTCTACTGATTTCGCGAAAATATCAACTTCTTCTCTAGACTGTGCATCAATGTTGATGAGCATTTCATTTCCTTTGGTTGTATCGGCAATTGCATTCTGAGTAAAGTCACTAAAAGTTTCTTCGGGAAAGAGCATCATTACAAACTCATTTTCACCAATCAGAAAACTAGCCAAATGCTGAGCTTCTTTGCGCATCGGGTTTTCACGAAAGCCAATTTTGTTGAAGAATGCTCTCGATTTTTGTATATTCTTAACTGGAAGATTGAGCCAGATTGTTTTCATATTGTTGATTTTCATAAAACATTGTTTTCAAATGATTTACACAAATATATTAGATAAAATTAAAGTAAAAAGGGGTATTTCCGTCAACTTCACAGGTTGATTACGACAGTCAATTTTAATATATTTGTAACATATAAAGTTAAACAAAATGAAGCATATCTCTATTCTTGTTCCAAAAGGACACGTAAGTGTAGTTAATATAGCAGGTACCCATCAAATGCTATCCTGGGTGAATGAGTTCTTATTAGAAACAGGTCGAGAGCCACTTTTTGATATACAATTAGTAGGTCTAGAAAAGCAGTTGGATACTTCTGGTGGATTATTCGCTATCACACCGGAAGTTGTTATAGAGGAAGTACTGAAAACGGACTTGATAATCATTCCTGCCATTCATGAGGATTATGAAAAAAGTCTAAAGGACAATGGTGATTTTATGCCTTGGTTAATCAGTCACTATAAGGAAGGTGCCGAAATCGTGAGTCTATGTATTTCATCCTTTTTTCTAGCAGCTACCGGATTACTGGATGGAAAACCGTGTTCTACCCATTGGCAGCAAGCTGATGTTTTTAGACAGTTATTTCCAAAGGTGATTTTGACGGATGAAAAAATTGTAACCGAAGCGGACGGAATTTATACCAGCGGTGGTGCTTACGCCTTTACCAATCTTATTATTTACCTGATTGAAAAACATGCTGGACGAGAAACTGCTATTATGGCTGCAAAAGGATTTATGATAGACATTGACCGTAGCAGTCAATCCCCTTTTATGATTTTCTCAGGTCAAAAAACCCATAAGGACGAAACCGTACTCAAGGCACAGGAATATATTGAACAAAACTACCAAGATAAAATATCGGTAAATGATTTATGCGAAGATATGGCACTTAGCAGAAGAACTTTTGAACGACGTTTTAAAAAGGCAACTTCCAACACAGTTTTAGAATATCTACAAAGGGTAAAGGTAGAAGCTGCCAAAAAGGAATTGGAAAAAGGTCGGAAAAATATAAACGAAGTGATGTACCAAGTAGGGTATTCAGACCCAAAGGCATTTAGGGATGTTTTTCGTAAGATTACGGATATGACTCCGATGGATTATTTAAATAAATATAGTGTTAACATAATATAATCCGTTTCATAAAATGACCCTTTTATGTATCTGTTCTTCCTTAGCCAAGAACTATTGTCCTGAATGTTCTATTCATGGTCACTTTTAGTAGTTTTGATAATTAGCTTTTTACTGAACTAGCTTCGTGGAATGTTTTCATAACCCACTCAGCACTTTCCCCAGCATTTAGCACCTGCCGTCAAAAAAGAAGACAACCACTACACTTCGGAAAAAGAGTTTCATTACATAAATCTTGAACACAATACCCAATTTTAGCTTCCCATTCTGTTAAAACTTTTTGATTGGACTGGTAATGTTAACTTTTCCCGAACGTAGTCGAATGTCTACATTCCTGAGCTAAAATTGTGATGAAGTCCGCTTCATATTCCAAAAAAATAAAAAAATTCAACACTTCAATATTTTACTTCCAATTTTGTAACCTTTTACTATTTTCCTTCCTCTAAATAGTAAAACATATTCAAATGAACTTTTGGCAAATACCCTTTATGGTCGCGGTTATTACTTGCGCAGTAGTCCTGGCATACTATCTAAAAAATCAGCACAAGGAAAAACTAGAACTCATAAAAAGAGGTGAAAATATTGTCTTTCAAGATGCATTGGAACAAATGCGCCTTAACAGTTTGGCACGCGGTACCATAGCTATAGCGTTGGCGCTGGGACTATTTCTTGGGCATCTTCTAGAGCAGTACACAACACTGAATATCTTGGTAAGCTATTTGTCGATGCTGTTTTTAAGCTTTGGTATCGGCTCATTAGTTTTTTACAAAATAGTGAAGAATGATTGATGAAGTCCGACTCAAAAGACCTTCTGCATAAAGCCAAAAATGGGGACGAGAACGCACTCAGTCGGTTAATCGAAAACCATAAAGATTTTGCCTACACCGTAGCACTCAAGTATACCAAGAACAAGGAAGATGCACAGGATGCGGTGCAGAATGCCTTTATTCAGGTCTTCAAGGGAATAAGAAGCTTTAGAAGCGAAGCCCAATTTTCTACCTGGTTGTATAAAATCATCTATCGAGAATCCTTACGAACGCTAAAGAAATTTGATAAGGAAATCTATGAACCTGTATTTGTTGAAAGAGGTTACGAACAAGAAGACAGCAGGGTTGCAGAAGAAAAGGTAAACGAGCTAATGAAGGCACTAAACGAACGCGAATATCTGGTAACCGCATTATTCTACCTAAAGGAAAAGAGTATCAAGGATATTCAAAGAATAACCTCACTTAGCAAAGCGAACATCAAAGTTATATTACATCGTTCTCGCGAAAAACTAAAAGCACAGCGCAATGAAAAAAGAAACTGAAATCGACATATATAAAAACTTACTTCTGAATGATATTGAACAAATACCGGAAAACGTCAAAACTTCAATACTAAGCGAAGTGAAAACACTACAACATTCAGAGAAGAAAAAGGTTGCACCTACAGTGCCTATTGGTACTTTTTTGATAGTGGCTATCGGATTTTCATTCATCTGTATGATGTTGCAATTACAGCCCGATTCTGAAAGCATTATTGTAGGAACATTCGTTGCGGTATTGCCACTTGCACTGCTTTTATTCAATAAAATAAAGCAACCTAAAACCAATACGTTATGAAAAAAGTTTTGGTAATACTGATTTGTAATTTGACCATCATATGCCGTGGGCAAGAATCCAATATGATTGAGAAACCGAAGGTGGACAAGCGTATTGAAATCATCAGTATTGCCTGTCGATTGGCTGATTTCAACGAGTATCAACCGGATATTTTCAAGGTTTATGTTGATAAAATTGAATCCCACTATGGGAAGCACAAGTCGCACGAGCTTATTTCCTTTCTTAAAAAATTAAGGGTTGAAAGAGCATTGGGCTATGACGCGGTTCCCTTTTTGGCCGTACACTTGGATGATGATTTTAATCCGGTAATCCCATTTACAGAAAAAGTCCCAGGTGGTAGATGGGGAAAGGAAAATGCTTATGAATTTGTTGAATTACTAAAGAAATTCTACGATGATACTAATTCAGAAGAGTTTCTTGAGAGTAACAAACAATTGTTCGCAGAAGCCGAGAATAAATTCCTTTCGATTTTCGAAAAGCTCGATACACAATGGTACGCTGATTTTTATGGAACACCTGCAAGTGAAGAATTTAAGCTAATCATTGGCTTAGGAATAGGTGGTAGCAATTATGGCTGCCCTGTGAACTTTGAGAATGGAAAAAAACAAGTCAACGCAATAATGGGCACCTGGAAAACAGATGATTCAGGAATGGCGGTTTTTCCAATGGACGATTATTTTCCTACGGTCGTACATGAGTTCAACCACTCTTTCGTTAACTATCTTCTTGACGAGAACCCAGCACCGTTCAAGGAAAATGGCAAGAAACTTTATGAAGCTGTAAAACAGAAAATGAAAAATGCAGGCTATAGTAATTGGAAAACAGTACTCAACGAGGCCTTGGTACGGGCAGCGGTTATAAAGTATATGAAAGACCATAATTTCGAGGACGAAAAAATACAGCTTGAAATTATGGAACAGCTGAACCGTGGTTTCATCTGGATTGAGGATTTGGTCAAAAAGTTAGAACTATATGATAGCCAACGAGAAAAATATCCTACATTAAAGAGTTTTATGCCCGAGTTAGCCAGGGCTTACAAAACGTTTGCGGATAAGCGGAATCTTTATATTGAATTAAATGAAGATAAGAAATCACGTTTTGTGTCGATAGGTGAATTTGAAAATGGGAATCAAACGGTGGATGCTGCTTTAAAGCAAATAACCATTAATTTTGATAGACCGTTTAGAGGGTCACAATTCATAAGACCCGGGGAAGATATGGCTACATTTCCAAAAATTATAGGTCTGAGGTATTCCAATGATAACAAATCGGCCATTATAGAGGTCGATTTGGAAAAAGATAAGAAATACATATTTTATCTTATTGGATTGGCACCAAAATCCGAAGGAAGCAAGAATAACGACCAAGAAATTCGTTTTAAAACATTAGAATAATTTCAACAACGATTCACTTAGCCCATTCCCCCACATTCCGCGAGAGACTACATTCTGGGAAATGAGCTTCCCTACACTATTTTTGGACACAATCCCCAATTTTGGCTTATCATCCCATTAACCCTTTCTGATACTCTGGGAAGGAATACTAGATTACCTAGCTAAAATTTTGAATTAAATCCACCTTTTCATCGGAAAGCCATCTCTTCAATTTTCTTGACAGGGTTTTTACCATTCAATCACTCTTTTGTCTCTAAAAAACTTCCCTGTCATCGAGCTATCTTCCAAAAGCGCAGCCCACACAATGGTTTCCGCGCCTTTTTCGGGGCTTCTGCTGGCGTTGCTACCGCCCATATCCGTACGTACCCAACCCGGGCAGACAGAATTGACCAAGATTCCATCACTTATAAGTTGATTGGCAAAGGCCAAGGTTACACCGTTTAAACCCAATTTGGATAAGCTATACCCTGGTGTCGTTCCATCTTGACTGCTCAATGCGCCCAAGCCACTCGATACATTGACGATTCTGGCTGCCTGACTATTCCGAAGCAATGGAAGAAAGGTCTGAATCATTTGCAAGGGTGCCAAGGTATTCGTTTTAAGAGTGGTTAGGACTTCATCAAGGTTGGCATTTTCAATGTTTTGATGGGTGTCGTAATTGATACCCGCATTGTTGATTAGGATATCGAGTTTGCCAAATTCAGCTTTACCGCTTCGCTCTCCCTTCGGTCGTGAATCTCGCAAACTCGATTTCGCGAAAGCGTAACAAGCATTAATACTTTGGGTATCCGTAACGTCGAGCTGATGGTACAGGGCATTCCCATACGTGGATAGTTTTTCCAAAGCTTTTCTACCATCACTTTCCTTTCGGCTGGTAGCGATGACCGTAATATCTTTTTTCAATAATTCTTTTGCCACGGCAAAACCTATTCCTCGATTGGCACCCGTGACCAATGCTATTTTCTTCGTTTTCATAGCTGCAAAGTTAAGAATGATGATGATGACGAAGCCATCATTTGGTGATTATTTTATTGGGGCTTCGGCGGCGCAAAAGGCCCTGTCAACATTCCCATAGTCACGTCCAAATCGATGCCCTGAATGGCCGATGGCGCATCTGCAGAGGCCAAAAAGAGGACAATATCCGCCATTTCCTCTACTGTGTTGGTTCTGTATTGTGAATTGGGTGCAGGGTTCTCATCTGGATTTGCTCCTTGGGCTTCAATGGACGCCCTGCGCATTGGCGTATCTACACCACCTGGTGATATGGCAACCACCCGAATGCCGTTTTTACCATAATCCAAAGCCCCACCTTTGGTAAGCCCACTAACCCCGTGCTTGCTCACCGAGTAGGGTGCGATGCCCGCAAATCCACCGTGAGCGGAAACGCTGGAATTGTTGATGATAACGCCTTTGAGTCCAAAGCGCCCCCAAACTTCATTTTGAAGCATCTGGGGAATTTCATTTTTCATACTCAGAAAAGTGCCTCGGGTATTCGTTTTCCAAACATCGTCAAAGGAGGCCACATCAATATCGGCAATGGGTTTGTTTCCCTTTAAATCATCGAGACCGAAAACGATGCCCGCATTGTTAAATGCGATGTGGATGTTGCCATACTTTTCCTTGGTCTGCTCAAAAAAGCGTTTTACCTGTGATTTCTCTCGGATATCCGTTTTGAAATAGGTCGCTTCGCCACCTTCAGCCCTGATTTCGGCCTCTACCTGCTTTCCGAGGTTTTCACGCCTGCCCAAGAAAGCTACTTTGGCACCTTCTCTTGCAAAGGCCTTTGCGGTTTCCTTACCTATACCAGAAGTTGCACCTGTAACTACAACGACCCTGTCTTCAAAGCGTTTGAACAATTCACTATTTTTATTTGCTGATGGATTCATAGCTTCTAACGCTGACATTGTTCCCAAGCCTGCCAAAGCCAATCCACCGTTTTTTATCATTTCTCTTCGTTTCATCGTATAAGTTTTAAAAGAGGGTATCTAAAAAAAAGATACCCTCATTATTATTTGATTATTTTAAATAGTTCACTACCTCGTTCATTGCTGCATTTACCGCTTCCTCTTCAAAATAAAGTTGCTGTTGGTTGTAATCGTTCAGCCAAACGATGTCTTTCTCGCCCTTTAAATGACCATAAAAGTCCTTTGCGCCCTGTGGTACGGCACCACTCTCGCTGTGCACGATGAATACGGGTTGTTTGATTTCTTTTCCGGCAGCGATACCGTCGAAGGTCAACCAAGGTTCCCAAGAGCTTACCGCAAAACGGTTGTCGTAGACTTTACCTGCTGCTTTTGCTGGGCTTAAGTAATAATCGAAAGCACCGTGAGGCACGTACATCGCACTTAGTGGGTCTAGCTCGCTGGCTGCAAGAACATATTCCATCTCACCTGTTTCGGCATATCTCTTTTTGGCTTCCTTAGCAGCTTGTAACAGACCGTCGGTTCCACCCGGGCGCATATCGTAGATACTTCTGGCGATTTCTGGATTGTGCAACCAAGGGGCAACCAAAACCAGTTTTTTGATTCTTGCGTCCTGAGCGGTAGCGTGCGCCATATATCCCGAACTGGCACATACGCCCAAGCCTGAGATTTCATTGGTATCCACATTCTCGTGATTGGTCAGGAAGGTCACCGCGGCCTTGATGTCTTCAATCTTAAGGTTATAATCCTCGACTTGTCTGGGCTGTCCTTCGCTTTCGCCAAATCCGGTAAAGTCGAAAGTAAGCGTGATAAAGCCATCTTTGGCCATAACACTGGCGTATTCGTCGGGCATCTGTTCTTTTACACTGGTCCAGCTTCCCGTAACCACGGCTGCAGGATATTTTTGTGAGGCATCGAAGTTGGCTGGCAGGAATAAATGTCCTTTCAACAGAACCCCTTGACTACTAAAGGTTATCTCTTCCTGTGTTACACCGCTATCGGTTCTGGCACCGGCCTTATGTACCGAATAGGTTTCGGGTTGTAGTCCCGGCCAGCTGTTCAACAAAATATTCGGGTTAAAGTACTCGATGAATCTCGAAATCTTACCATTTTCAATGGTGAACAGACCCACGTACGAATTGTTGTACGGCTTGCCTTCACCAGTAGTCACCGTTCCGTTGTATTTCACCAAAACGGTATTTGGGTTACTTGTGCCATAATACTCACGTTCGTAGGATTGGGTATAGTCCATCACACCAATATATTGGTTGCGCATTGCGTCGATACCATTCAGTGATTTCGGGAAATTCTTGGGCGACAATGGCATTTCCTGAACGATATCTTCATTAAGGGTGGCGAGTACATTCTTAAGATTTCTTGCTTCCAAGGCATTAAAGAAATTTTCGACAGCGGCTATGGTATTGTTATCCGCTTTCGCGAAAGCGGGCACATTCCCATTTTTAACGTTTTCCATTGCTTGGGCAGGAAGGTCACCATTTCCAGATTGGTCATATAGGCTCAAATCGATTCGTGCCAATTTCCACGTATCGTTTTCTTTGATAAATTCGGTATCGTAGCCTACGAACACCGTCCATTCGTCATTGTTCAGATAATGCGTGGCGATAGCTTCCAAAGTCGCCGTGGCACGATTGCCTGCTACCCAAATGGCTTCGTTGTGTATCTGGTGGGCAGTGCGTTCAAAACCTGGAAGCATTGCCTTCCATCCCGTAAGTATTTCATTGGGTGACTTAAAACCAGCATCACCGCCTAAAGCGGTATAATCGGTATAGACCGAATCTGCCATCTTTGATGCTACCTCGTCCCAGTTTCGGTTGTCCACTTCACTGAAAAATGAAGTGAGTAGTTCTTGAATCAATTTTTGTTCTTGTGCTGTTTTTGTTTCCGTTGTATTGAGTATTGTTTCCATTGCTAAATCGTTTTGATTGTCATTCGTTCTTGCTTTGTTTTTACAGGCCATTAGTCCAACTAATGCAACCAGTATCAATAGTATCTTTTTCATATTATTTTAGTTGATTTTTGTAAAATGGAACTAAGGCTGCGACAGCTTCATTTACTTTTTCTTCTTGGTCATAGAAATCAAAGTGGGAACCTTCTAGCCACACCAGCTCTTTCTCGACAGGGATAGTTTCGTAAAATTTTTTCACATTATCAGGTAAAGCACTTCCATCTGAATGGATAAGCATCGCTGGAACCTTAACATCATTAGCATACGCCAGTGGGTTAAAATTCAACCAGTTTTCCCAACTCATTACCGCAAATTCATTTTTCCATTCCTTGATGCCACCGCCTCTGTTGGTATCCATATAGTATTCCATCGGGCCAACGTGCGAAGCGGATTGGTCTTCATTGTGATAGGCTAATATTAGTGTCGCTTCACCATTATTTTTGTAGTTTTCTGTCGCTTCTTTTCCTAATGCTCTAAGTTCGCCAACACGTTCTGCACTTCCATAAAGTAGCGGAAGTACCTCTTCCGTAGGTATCCACGCTGCTACGGTTGCTATCGCTTTTACATTTTTAGGGTCTGCACCTAAATACGCCATATTACCGCCAGTTGTACATATTCCTAAGGCACCAACATTACTAATGGTTTCCAAGCTTTCAAGATAGCCGCTTGCTGCCTGTAAATCATTTAGCTTAGTTTCTGGATTCTCAAATTGTCTAGGTAATCCTTCACTTTCACCATAATGACTGTAATCAAAAGCTAGGGCGCTAATTCCGTTTTCTGCTAGTTTATGGGCATAGGTGCTAGCCATCATTTCTTTTACAGATGTAAGTGAGCCGCCGACTACAACAGCAGGGTATGTGTTTTCTTTACTTGCATCGTTTGGCTCAAATAAAATTCCTTTTAGGGTTAAACCATCGCTCTTGAACTCAACTTTTTTCTTTGTCACTTTTTTTATTTCCATAATTATTTCTTTTGAATTTGTATTTTGACTTTGACTTTTTACACTTACTAGTCCGACTAATAAAGCGAATAGGACTGTTGTTTTTTTCATCATATCTCGGTTTTAAATTGTTATAATTATTTATTCAAAATTGAGAAGTGCACCTTGATTTTCTTAGATACTTTTTCAAGGAATGCTGATATTTCTTCGAATACTTCCTTTTTAATTATACCACAAATCTAGAAAGTAAGAACAGCTACCGAACTACGGAATTTATCGCAAGACGTACAGAATTTACATAGCACCCTAAAACGGATGTCTAATTAGTCAATTTTCTGAACTGTGAAGGCGTTTTTCCAATCTGCCCTTTAAAGAAATTGGCAAAGTGATTGGGGTAGGAATAGTACAATGAAAAAGCGATTTCCTTTATGGAATCTGAAGAGTTTCGCAATCTGGATTTTGCGAGCGAAAGAATATGGTTGTAGATGTGCTCGGAAGCCGATTTGTCCGTAATGCGCTTTACGACGGCATTGAAGTGGTTGGGATTTAGGTATAATTTATCCGCATAATATTGCACTTGATGCGGGTTAAGGTCTTCGTAGGAATGCCCTGGCTGAAAGGCCAGTTCCATAAAGGTCTTGAATCGGCTTACGATGTCCAAATCCTGTTTACGCTGGTCTTGGGATACCGAGACTTTCGATATGTTTCTTGAATAAAGCCTCGATATTTTATGTAAGAGGATGTGCAGATAATGCGCAATGATGACTTTACTCGAAGATTTTCCCAGTTGAAATTCAAATTGTATATCCGAAAACAGTTTGGCAAAGAGTTCGGCTTCCTGTGCCGTCACTTCCATCGGCACCGTATTGTCATTCAGCAAAAAGGGGAAAGCTTCCGTGATTCTTTTGTCGGGATGGGAACGTTTAAAGAAGTCCTCGCCAAAGATAACATAATAGCCTTGCCAATCCGGTGCAATGTCCCACGAGATGATTTGATAGGGCGAATTGAAAAACACCGTGGCCTCTAAATTTTTAGTGGAATAATTGCCAGTGGAAGCAAACCCGCCACCATCTACCTTGATGGCTATGGCATAAAATTCGTGCTTGAAAGGCGGCATCTGGTGATGCACGCTTTTCATATTGTCCTCAAAGCTACGCAGGTCGAAGTCGTCCCATTTAGGTGGTGGGATGTTGATGCCGTGGCAGTATTCTTTTAAGGTTGAAAAGTGTTTCAAATATCCGTTAGGTGTTTTTACAAATTTACGGAAATACTGCATCTATTCTGTTCAGCTCATTTCCCTGCATTTCGCGAAAAGCTATATTCCGGGGAAAAACATTATTAAATAGCCCTAGGATCGACATGTTGTTATCTGCTTACATTATTGTGCTAGCCCGAACCGCTAAGGTGGTAGGTATACTTTATACCGCTTGGAAAAACAACCAAGTCAAATTGAGCTAAATGGTAATTTTGAATTCAATGGTACTTATTCTAATTGAAGTTCTTGAAATTTTAGTTAAAGTCTTGTTATTTTATTTGTAACGTTCATTACAAATAAGTATTTTTGGATAAATTTTTAAGAATGCCCAAAGTAGAATTGTTTGACAAGGAAGTAGTTTTGGATAGAATAATGCAACTGTTCTGGAAGAAAGGATATCACGATACCTCAATGCAAGATATCGTTGAGATATCCGGATTGGGACGTTCAAGTATTTATAATTCCTTTGGTTCTAAAAGAGAAATCTTCTTGGCCGTATTAAGTAGATACCAAAAAGAAATGAAGAGCCACTTTCAAGACAAAATAGCAAGCATTTCCAATCCTTTAGAAGCCATTGAGTCCATTTTATTATGGAACCTTGATGTAGCAAAAAGTGATAAGGACAAAAAAGGTTGTTTCATTGTGAATACCCGGACAGAAATGTCCAATGTGGATGGGGCTTTGAACATTTGGATAAAGAACGACCAAGACAAAACCTTAAAAATTTTCAATAGCTTGGTACAAAAAGGGCAAAAGAATGGAACAATCACCACAGCTTTTGGACCATCATCCCTTTCAACTTTTCTTTACAGTACAATGATAGGACTGCGGGCTACAGCTATGACATCAGATAATTATGAGCAATTGAATGATATGGTGAAATTTGCCATAAAAGCCCTGAAAAGGCAACAAAAAGTGTAAACATTTTTTTTAATCATATTTGTAACAATCGTTACAAATAAAACTTAAGTAATAACTAAAATTTTAAATTATGAGCAATCTAAAAGGAAAAAACATTTTAATCACCGGAGGAAACAGTGGAATCGGGTTTGAAACAGCAAAACTTGCCATTGGCAAAGGTGCTAAAGTCATTATAACCGGTAGAAACGAACAAAAACTAATAGATGCAGTGAGTGAATTGGGGCCGGACGCAAAATTTCAAGTCGCCGATGCCTCTGATATAGAAGACAGTATAAAACTTGGCAACTATCTTGAAAGCAATGGCATTAAACTCGATTCATTGTTCTTGAATGCCGGTATTGCCAAATTTGCCCCCATAGAATTTATAGATGAGCAATTTTTTGATGAGCAGTTCAACATTAATGTCAAGGGTCTATTTTTTACCATCAAGCACTTACTGCCTGTTCTTGGTAAAGGCAGTTCGGTAATTCTCAATGCTTCCATTAACGCCCATATTGGAATGCCCAATTCAAGTGTTTATGCGGCATCGAAAGCTGCGGTCATCAGTCTTGCAAAAACTCTTTCGGGTGAGCTTATTGACAAAGGCATACGTGTAAATGCCATCAGTCCAGGGCCAATTCAGACCCCTATTTACGGCAAATTAGGACTTGAAGAAGAACAGCTCAATGAGATGGCCGGCCAAATTCAGAAACAAATTCCATTAAATAGGTTCGGCAACGCCGAAGAAATCGCAAAAGCGGCACTATTCCTGGCTAGTAGCGATTCAACATTTATGCTGGGTTCAGAGATTATCGTGGATGGTGGAATGAGCACCTTATAAGCATCTTTAAAAATTATACAATGAAAAAAATAAAATCTATGTACACGCTTTATGTTTTGTCAGCAATCTTGTTGGTACAATTCAACGCATTTTCCCAAGACCAATCAAGCTGGGAGGACGACCCAAGGCAGAAACCGGACAAATGGAAAATAGAAAATGCGTTGAGCGCCCTTCCCTACTTTTTAAGGGAAGACGCTACCGTGCTCGATTGGCCAACTGATTCGAATGAGGGCTTCAGAACGCTGAAAAAGGGTACGGACAAATGGATATGTTATTGTGACCGTGCCGCTACACCCTCAAACGACCCGATGTGCCACGACGAGGTCTTTAACGAATGGATGATGGCCAATGCTATGGGCAAGACACCAAAAATCGACAGGGTCGGATTTTCATATATGCTTAGCGGTGGCTCTGCGGCAGACCAGCAAAGTCCGTTCATCACAGACGTGCCAGAAGGCAGGGATTGGTATTATATTGGGCCGCACGTGATGATTATCGTGCCGGATAAAGAACATTTGTTAGGCGTTAATAAGGATGTAAATACAGGTGAGCTGGTAATAGAGGGATTGGGTTTGGAACACCCCAACGTCCTATTCCCTATAGGCCTACCAGGTGATGAAATCAAAATCAAAAAAGCAAGGGCAAACAAGTGATTAATATGAAGTCAAATTCAATGACTTTTTTAATAATGAATTTTAAACTATAACAATGCCAAGGGAAATCAATTTTGACAAAAACCTGATTTACAGTAAAGGAATCGATTTGTTTATTGAAAATGGCTTCAACGGCACTTCCGTTGAGGCCCTTGTGCAACGACTTTCCCTAAATCGTTCGAGCCTTTATAACTCTTTTGGCAATAAAAATGATTATTACCACCAAGTGATTTCACACTGTATTAAAGTGGTCGTAGAAAGCAAAATCGGTGGAAAACCAGCGGTTATTAAAAACCTGTGTACTTCAAAAGAATTCAAGTTACTGCTAAGGGCAGCTATTGAAAATGGATATACATCCGTTCCCCAAAATGAGCAATTACAAAGATTTTGGAAACGATTTCTGATTGATAATGGTTTCAGCCCTTTTGATACAGAACAAGAATATTCTGAACCAAATAAGGTCACAATTGAGCACGTACTGATAACAATGCTATTTAGTCAGGTTTTCCAATCCAAAATATAATCAAACGAATGTCTCTGAATCCCATACATCCCAAATCATATTCCATAAGTCCAATCTATCTCTTGGTACTTCTTTTAATCGGTTGTATTGGCCATTCAGATGATAAAGACAAAACTATGGATACTAGCCCTGTAAAAGAAGAACAAAGAAAAAAGCTCAATTTAGACCGTCCAGAATACATCAATCAGGTTCAGGTTGGAGAATACACGATTTCGTACAGGATTCTTGGTGAGAAATCCCAGATTCCCATTCTTCTGTTACAACGTTACCGTGGATCAATGGTAGATTGGGACCCACTTTTTCTAAGAGGGTTAACTGCACACAATCAGGTAATCATATTTGATAATAGCGGAATAGGTGCATCCTCGGGAACCGTAGCTATTTCCATTGATGAAATGGCCACTACTGCCATTGACTTTTTGAAATCCCTGAAATATACGAAAGTGCATTTGTTAGGTTGGTCTATGGGTGGCTTTGTAGCCCAAAAAATGATGGACATAGAACCACAACTATTCGAAAAAATGATTTTAATGGCCACCACCTATGAAGGAAGTTTAAATACGGAATTACCGCCGGACTCAGTCGTACTATCCGCCGCTGGTGGAGAAAGTTGGGGCTTCAGGGAAAATAAATTATTGCTGTTCACAGATTCAGAGCAAGGACATAATGCGGCCTTGGCATCTTGGAAACGCATTGATTCAATCACCCAAAAATTAGGTATAAAGCCCGTGGAAACCGAAGCATATAACGCGCAAGGAGTAGCTATTGAACAATTTCTTACCGCTCAAAAACCCACGCTTTCTCATAAGCTACAAGCATCTAAAGTGTTGGTAATGGATGGCGATAGCGATAGTTCTTATGATTTACGTCACCAGGCAAACCTTGCCAAAAAGTATGCTTCAAATTTGGCCATTTATCCAAATGCCGGGCACGGATTCCATCAGCAGTACCCGGTACGTATGGCTGGAGATATCATCCAATTTTTAAACGGAAATTTATGAAAAGACGAGATTTTTTGGAAAAGGCAAGCATAGGTACAATAGGTTTGGGAACGATAACGACGAAACTTACTGCAAATAAAACCGAAACAACGAAAGAGAATGTGAACATAATGGCATTGGTTATAGTAGACCCACTTAACGATTTCATCGCAGAAGGAGGAAAGCGGTATGAAAAAACCAAAGAGATTTTAAAGAAAAACAAGGTTGTCGAAAATCTTGTCAAACTCTCTTCCACTGCAAGGGTCAAGGGCATAAAAGTTGCTTATGCGCCCCACCATCGACCAACTGAGAATAGTTACAGGGACTGGAAGTACCTAAATCCGTCCCATAAAGGTATTATGCAATCTATGGTATTTGAGAAAGGAACTTGGGGAGGTCAATATCATAAGGATTTGCAACCCCAGCCCTTAGACATCGTTTCAAAAGAGCATATGACCGTTAGTGGCTTTGCCAATACCGATTTAGATTTTTTATTGAGAATAAACGGCATCGAAAAAGTGGCCATAACAGGGATGCTGGCAAACACCTGCGTTGAGGCCACAGCGAGATATGCTGTAGAAATGGCCTATCACGTCACGATGATTTCAGATGCTATTGGCGCATACACGTGGGACGAGATGGAAGCTTCACTAACTATCAATTATCCACGTTTTGCACACGAAATACTTTCCACGGAAGAATACTTAAAACAACTTTAAACAGGAAAAAATGATATTAAAAGATTCAAGAGTCTTGATTACGGGTGGAAGCTCAGGAATCGGAAAAGCAATTGCTGAACTGCTGTCACAGACAGGTGCTAAGGTCGCAATCACAGGAAGAGACCAAGAAAAATTGAAACAAGTTGCTCAAGCAAATGACCTTTTGGCTATTCCCACAAATATCTCAAAAGATTCAGACATCGAAAACTGCTTTAAGGTTATAAAGGAAAAATGGGGCGGGTTGGATGTCTTGGTCAATAATGCAGGTATAGGCACTTTTCCCGAAATTGATGATGTGACTCGGAAAGAAATGCGTCGAATATATGAGGTAAATGTATTTGGAACGGCCATAATGACCAAGAATGCGGTTAGACTTTTTAAAAAGCAAGGCAAAGGAAACATCGTTAACATTGCGTCAACATCTGCCCTTAAAGGTTCTAAAGGTGGTACTGTATATTCAGGTTCTAAATTCGCCCTTAGAGGAATGAGCCTATCTTGGTTTGAGGAGTTAAGGCAACATAATATTAGGGTAATTACCATTAATCCTGGCGGGACCACTACTGCCTTCTTTTCTTCCGATAGAACTGTAAAAAGCAACTCAAAGAACGAACTCTTGCCCCAGGATGTTGCCAAAGCGGTAAGAAATTCACTCGAACAGGACGAGAGAGTGTTGGTTAAGGAAACTACATTATTTATCAATAATCCGTTTTGAAATCTATTATGAAATCCAGATTTATTATTTATATATTCCTTCTTTTTATCAATGTAAACATAAAAGCCCAAGAGAACGATATATTTGAAACCGTTGCAAGTTTGGAAAGCGGTCCAGGTAATATTGCAGTATCAAAGTCGGGAAGAATTTTTTTAACGATGCACCAGGCGTTCAATCCAAAAATTAAAATAGTGGAACTTGACTCTACGGGTACATTAAAGCCATTTCCTAATTTGAAATGGAACAAGAAACCGAATAAAAACGGATTGGGAACAAATTCCCCATTAGGCATACAGATTGACAAGAACGATATCTTGTGGACCATTGATAATGGCACATACTCGCCAAAGATTATAGCCTGGGATATAAATTCTTTAGAAATACATAAAGTGATAGCACTTTCACATCCCGTGGTTGGTGAAAAATCCTTTGTAAACGATTTGGCGATAGACTTGAAAAACAATGCCATTTATCTGGCCGATATGCAGGGCGACAAAGGACCGGCAATTATAGTTGTTGATATTAAAACAGGGATGTCAAGAAGGGTTTTAGAAGGTCATAACAGTACTTTACCAAGTAAAGATGCCATAATCAAAATTGAAGACAACCTATCTATAAGTAAAAACAATCGAAATATCCTAAATGGACTTAACCCTATAACGATAGACCCAAAAAACCGATGGGTGTACTTTGGCGCAATGAATGGTACGATGCTTTATAGAATTCAGACCAATTATTTGATTGATGATACTTTAGAAGATATTGAACTTGCAAAACAGGTGGAAGTTTATGGTGAAAAAGCTGTAAGTGATGGTATAACCATCGATGATGAAAGCAATGTTTATGTTACCGACCTTAATAAAAAAGGGATTGGTGTTACCTATCCTAATGGAAGATATGAAGTGTTTTTTTCTGATGATAAATTGATATGGCCCGACAGTCTTTCAACGGGTCCAGAGGGATACATTTATGGCGTTGTAAATCAATTGAACCGGTCGGCATTACTCAATGGCGGCTCAAATCAAAGTAGACCACCATATTTGGTCATTAGGTTTAAGGCACTTAGTACTGTAACTACTGGTAGATAAATAATCACTGAAGATTAAAAGACTATAGCATATTTTAGTAAAGCACAGAAATCGCTGTTCATCGGACTAAAAAACCCGCTACACGCATAGCTCATTCCCCTACATTCCGCTAAAGGCTACATTCCGGGAGGCAGCGCTTCACTACAAATATCTTGGACACAATTCCCAATTTTAGCTTTCCATTCCGTTAACCCTTCCCGCTACGCTGGGAAGGAACACTACATTCCCAAGCCAAAATCGTGAATTAAGTCCGCTTTTCATCGGAAAGCCATCACTTTGGTTTTCTTAACAGGATTTTCGGTGCGGTCTTCTTGAGTCCAAACTCGACCAGCATTAAGAATTTGATTATAATCTGCATAAAAAAGTTTAGCAACGGTCTTTAAGCCCAGTTATTTTTGGATTGAATCCAGTAGTACAAAGAAATACATAAAAAAAGAGAAGCCTACACTGGCTATTTTTTATTCAAAATCTAGGATTAAAATTTAAATTAACCCATTGTATACATTAAAATTTCGTGATGAGATTGTCAGATACAATAAAATCAAGTGTTTCGTGAGTGCGGCATAACATTGGCTATATTGAACGAAGGAAATAGAGCGTAGCGATTGATTTTACCGTAGCTGGCGAGTGTAATAGATTTACTAATGCATTGAATGGGATTAACAGTTCTATTAATTTTGATACTTTAAGAATACTTGAATTTTCGATTTATCTTTTGACTTACGTAATCTATTTATTCTTTCCACTTTCGGCTTTTCTTACATCTGGGCTTCTATCCTTATTGAAATCAAATTTTTTAAATTCATCTTGATCGGGAACTTTAACAGAATAACTATCTATCATATCAATCTCAATCTTGACGTCACCAATTTCGACCTCTATTAAATGACCGCCCTTACTCTTATCTTTAGATATAAAATGAAAATGATACCCCGGAATATTTACACCCTTTATAAATTGAGGTAAGCGAAAACCTACCAGCGTACCTTCGATATTTCTATAATTAAAAAACACTTGCTTATCAAACATTGATCCTAACTCAGGGTAAGGTTTTGTCATGACTGGCGGAAACGCTCTAGTTTTCATTTTTTTAAACACACCTTCTATTTTGATGGCATACATACCATTGATGTTAAGTAAACGCTCATCGAGTTTTTTTTCTAATAATTCTTTTGAATTGACTTCCTCTAATATGAATTCAGAATCTTTAGAAAAATTAGTTACAAAGGCATAGGGCGTCTTTTCTGAATTTTCGGGAATACTTGTATTTCCTGATACTCTGGTTTGATAAGCGATTCCGTCCAATATTGTTACTTCACCGTCTAATTTATCTGGTGCACCTAAACCAAAACTACCCTGATTCAAAAGATTTTCGTAAGTGTAGCCACCATCGTACATACCGCCTAAGAATGAATCAATAAATCCATAATGGAATAAATTAGTAGTATTATAGCTATAATGCGATTCTTCGATGATTCCGCAATCAGATTCTTTCAGGATAACGTATAAGTGACCACCCAACTCTGCATCCAGCTTCTGCCCAATGTTACTAACCAAATAATTTCCATTGTAAGGAACTATACTTTCTGGATTTGCCAAACTAGATTGGCCACTAACCAAACCAATATTGAAAATGCTTAATAAAGCAATAATTTGTACTCTGTATTTCATAATAATAGATTTTAAGGATTTGTTGCCCATACTGTTACTTCAGGGATAAAACCGATATTATCTAATTTTAGCATTGATAGGATGGTAAAGGCTATTTCTTTTGGTTTAAGTTTATTTTCGTGATTTTTTTGAGGAAGACCAATTTTTACTGTAAAGTCAGTTACCACTTCACTTGGATTGATTAACATTACCCTTGTGTTATAAGGTCTAAGTTCAGCCCGCCAGCATTCCGTCATCCCTGCTAGTGCAAATTTGCTTCCTGAATAAGCGGAGCCCCTAGCAAAACCATTACGAGCTGCCGTTGAGCCAACATTTATAATATTTCCTATTCGTTGCTTTTTAAAAAACCTTGCTGCTTGCTGAGCAACTAGCATTGCACCCTTCACGTTTATCTGAAAGATTTTTTCAAATTCTTCAACATTTATTTCAGTTAGCTCGGACAAATACCCGACACCTGCATTGTTGATTACCGTATTTAACCCATCTAATTTTTTGATTGCAGTATGAAACAGATTTTTCACTTCTGATGGATTGGATACGTCTGCGGTCATCCCTTCTACATCAAGTTCTTCTTTTACCTTTTCAAGCTTTCCTGTCGTTCTAGCACAGATAAATACTTCTGCGCCATTTTCCTTTAATAGCCTTGCTGTGGCCAAACCTATACCGGAACTACCACCGGTAATTAGCACTTTTAAATTTTTAATATCCATAATTTTATCGTTGTCCAGGAATGGTATAGCCACCGTCTACGAGTATAGATTCCCCAGTAATGAATGATGCCTCATCAGAGAGCAACCAAGTAACCAATTTTGAAACTTCATTCGGTTGACCAATTCTTCCAATAGGATGTGTACTGCCGAATTCTTTTGTACCTTCCTCGCCCAGCGCTTCAACTGTCATTTCGGTTGCGATTCCACCCGGAGCTACGTTATTTACTCTAATAGAATTTTGCGATAGTTCGAGTGCGGCGGCTCTCATTAGACCATCTACCGAGGCTTTCGAAGAAGAATACACCGAAGACCCTATCAAAGCACCTCTGGATAACCAGCTTGAACAGTTGACAATTGAGCCACCACCTGATTTCATCATCGCTAAGGCCTGATATTTTATACAGAGAAAAACGGCCTTGCTATTGATATCAAAAGTGCTCTGGAAATCTTCGCCATTTTGTTCTATCAAAGGTTTCCAGGCACCTATGGTGCCTGCATTGTTGTAAGCACAGTCTAACCTTCCAAAGCGGGCTACGATACTGGCAATCAATCCCTCAATTTCATCTTCAATGGATAAATCTACGATATGGTAGTGCCCAATCCCGCCTTCCTTTTCAATTTCCGCAATCGTTTCTTTATTTTCTTTTTCTCTTCTACTTGCAATCACCACGATTGCGCCTTGTCTTGCAGCTTCAATAGCCGTAGCTTTTCCTATTCCAGAACTAGCACCTGTGATAAGAGTAACTTTATCCTTTAATTTCATTTTATATGTTTTTGTTATTGTTAAGGCAAAAATACCTTCATTAATGTAATGAAAGGGGTATAAAACAAGGTAAATGGTGTATATTTGTTGGAAAAAGTATGTCAGTAGCAATTTTAGAAGAGCCGTTCCAGATTCATCAATGTACAGCAGATCCGCAGCATAAGGATTTACACGGGCATACATTTTTTGAACTTCTGTTTATAGAGAATGGTACAGGAATTCAATATTTGAATCAGAATAGGATTGCATATAAAGCGCAGGATATTTTCTTCATCACCCCGAAGGATAAACATAGTTTTGATGTTACTACGGACTCTAGGTTTACTAGCATACGCTTTTCTAAAATATATTTTAAAGGGAGCAGGGCAAACACGGACTATGGTCAATGGTTTAAACAACTGGAATATATCTTTTACAAGATGCAGGACAATCCAGAGCAAATAATCAAATGCGATGTCGAAAGGGATTTTGTGAATCGCTTGATGAACGATATTATTTACGAGTTCAAGCTGGGTGGTAAATTCGCTTCCAAAATTATCAGAGGTTTAATATTCACTTTACTTAATGTGATCGCTCGAAATATTCACCAAAATGAAACCACAATCAATTATGTTTCAAATAATTCTAAGATTACTGAAATCATAGATTACATACAACTTCATATATACGAACCCGAACGCTTGAGAAGGAAGCAGATTTCAGAAAGATTCAACATATCTTCAAACTACATAAGTGAATATTTCAAAAAGTTTACGGGTACGAGCCTAAATCAATATATCCAGAGATATCGTATAAAGCTCGCGGAAACTAAATTGAAATTTACAGATTTGAATATAACCGAAATAGCGCGAGAACTTAATTTTGTTGATGAAAAACACTTGAACAAGGCGTTTCAAAAATTCAATGATGTTAGTCCATCAGATTTCAGAAATCTATATTTTTCAAGATTGAGTTCTGTCGAAAATTGATAACCTTGTTGATTTGAGCATTTTCCAGTAAAAATTTAATCACTATTACTACAAAGGTAAACTTGTGAAATACACCCATCAAAAGGCTTCGGCATAAGGCGTTGTGCACATTTCTCTTCTCATTTACTCTGTTTTATTTAAACTGTGATTTTAATTTCAATTATGGTAAAACAATACAGACTTAATAATTAAAGAAAGAAGAAAAAGTAAAATTTCCTAAAAAGTCCATTTCCTTGTAAAATATGGGCCAGTTTTTTTATGGCATATTTGCAGTTCATCCAGTTTAACCCCAGAACGTAAAAATTGCGAAAGAGTTACAAATCTTACACACTTAAGCGGACTAAATCAAAAGATAAAAAACATATAAATAATAAGGGGGAACCGCTAACGCTGTATATGGCAATACAAATATCACTAATGCATTCAAGGCTTTGAACTCATATAAAAGTTTGTATTTAACGGCAGGTTTGATGCTTGGAAATCCCTTACTTCTCAAATAATAAATGTAAAATAAGTCGTTTCAAATCCTATATCAGAAAGAAGTTCCAATTCATAACCCGTTCAGCGCATTTCCCTTCATTTCGCGAAAAGCTGCATTCCGGAAAAAGAGCTTCACTACAAAGTCTTGGACACAATTCCCAATTTTAGCTTTCCATTTCGTTAACTCTTCCCTTCCCGAATCCCGGGGACTGGCAAGGAACGATACATTCCCGTGCTAAAATTGAGAATCAAGTCCGCTTTAGGTAAATGGAAAGGTCAATTAGAATGTATTAAAGGGGGAAAGACCACTCTATATATGAAGGGTTCACTTAGCTATAATCAGAATTAAAAATATATCAGGACATATCAACCATCCAAAATCCCGAGCATCAACGAAACGGAATCGGAAAGTTGCCGCTTGTCACGTCGTAGTTTTGATAGCACCTTGATTCCGTTATACTGCGTAAAGAGCAAAGAAGCGAAGGCTTTTGTATCCAATGTTTTACTGATTTCACCGTTTTGAACGCCATTTGATAAATAGTTCTCGAAAATCCGTTCTATTGCTATCTTGTTTTCCGAAAGTGCCTTTAGGATTTCAGGGTCGCCCGGAAGAAGTTCCGTTGTCGTATTGACAACAAAGCAACCTTTTTCCGTACTGGCCCCATCACTTTTTCCTATAGCAACTTCAAACAGTTCCTTTAAGCGTTGTTTTACAGAGGTCCGACCGGCCAAAAATTCTTCCATTCCTTTTTGATTAGATATCCGGTAACGTTCAAGGGCCTTGTCGAACAGGCTTCGTTTATCGCCATAGGTATCGTAAAGGCTTGCCCTATTGATACCAAGGGTATCCACAAGTTCCTGCATCGAGGTAGCGTGGTATCCTTGTTTCCAGAAGAGCGCTATGGCCTTATCCAGGACTTCCGTCTCATCGAATGTTTTTGGTCTTGGCATACATTACAAATTACATAGGTCTTCACAATATGCATTATTTATCGATAGTATCGAAGTAATTTTATTATTCTTTTTTTACGTCTCATCCAAAAGTTTTCAATGCCTATAGAATTTCGATAATAAGAAGAAGCACCGGACTTGAAAAGCCAAGTGCTTCTTTATATTTAAGTTTATTGTGCTTTCGTGACAGAGATGATTTCATAGGGATGGAAATCCGCCTGTGCGTTCGTAAAGACATCGAGCATCGCCGGGGCATTACCTGCCTGAATAAATTCCACGGCCTTGTTCAAGGCATCCTGACTGTCCCATTGGGCATAGACGGCAACATACTCGTTGTCAAGGCTTTTGTGGATGGTGGCATTGCGAAAACCTGCTACATTCCGCATCGAGTTCAGCATTCCTTCCCTTAAGAGACCGACGATTTTATCCTGTTCCCCACTTTTGGGTGTAACGATATTGATTGCGGTGAGATAGTTCACGTTTTCGCGAATGCTCACTTCGTCGTTGCTTCCTGCGGCCGGAATACTGGCAATGACCTGATAGGGATGAAAGTCGGGACTTGCTTCGGTAAAGACCTGCATCATCGGTGGCGCATTGCCTGCTTGGATATGGACTACGGCAGCGTTAAGGGCGTCCTGGTCCTTCCATTGCGCATAGACGGCCACATAGGCATTGTCCTGGCTCTTATGTACCGTTGCATTGATGAATCCCGGTACCTTGCTCATATAATCTTTCATACCCTTATCGAGCAGGTCGACAATCTTCTGTTGTTCGCCCGCTTTGGGCGTTACGATGTTGATGGCCGTTAGATAATCCGGGTTTTCGGTTATGCTAACGCTGTTTTCCGGGGGCTGTGATTTCGAACTGGAACAGGACGATAGGGTCAATATTGAAATCAGAAAAAAGGTTCTAAATAAATGTATTGTTTTCATTTTTTTTTGTTTTTGAAATAATTGTTGAATGTATATTTTCCGGGTGCCGTAACCGAGACCATTAGCAATCCACCGGCAATTGCCAAGTTTTTGAATACTTGGATGATTTGTAATTTGTCCGATAAATCGAAATGGAATATTAGGGTAGCAGTTACCAGAAAGAGCAACAGGGCACCTATTCCCCATTTCAGTAGAATCCCTGACAAAAGCGAAAACGACCCAAAACCAAGCAAAAGAATGGCACCTATGAGCCATAACTCGGTAAAAAACGTCATCCCGTTCGCCTTCATATAGGATAGGGTGCCTTCAAAGCCTGTCAGTTTTCCTGTCAGTGCGGAAAGGAAGATAAGCGCCAATAAAATCCGGGATACCAGTTTGACCGTATCGTCCATAACAATCACGATAAGAGCGGATTTATAATGACCCCACCGTCTATATTATATTCCGCACCGGTAATGAAGGACGCATCGTCCGAGGCCAAGAATGTGACCAGTTTGGCGATGTCCTCTGGTGTACCGAACCGCTTGAGCGGTATGCGGTTCTGAAATGCTTCCGCGAAACCGCTGATTTGTTCTTCGTCCATTCCCGTCTTTCCAAAAATCGGGGTGTTGACGGGTCCGGGGTTTACCGAGTTTACCCGAATCTTACGAGGCGCTAGTTCCGTAGATGCTGTACGGGTATATGAATTCATCGCCGCCTTGGAAGCGGCATATACCGCCGTGTTGGGCATACCGGTATAGGCATTGACCGATGACAGGTTGATAATGGAAGCCCCATCGTTAAGAATCGGCAAAAACTTTTCTATGGTAAAGACCGCACCTTTAAAATTAATGCCCATCTGATGGTCAAATAGTTCCTCGGTTATCTGGCCCACGGGCGCAGGTTTGAAGATGCCCGCATTAACGAACAGGATATCGACTTTTCCAAGTTCATTTTCTACCGTGGACACCAATCTGTCGATGGCCCCAAGGTCAGATACGTCTGCGATGTACCCCTTTGTTCCCAGTTCTTGGGACGCTTTTTCGACACGTTCCTTTGAGCGGCCCGAAATGGCCACGGTAGCACCACTTTCTTTGAACCGCTTGGCAGTTGCGTAACCTATTCCGCTATTACCGCCTGTTACGACGGCAATTTTTCCTTTTAAATCATTCATAAATATATAGTTTAAATTAATATTAGAACGTTTGTTCCAATACAAATGTAGACTATTTTAGAACGAATGTTCCAATATAATTTTAATTGGGAAATGTTTAACAGGTAAAGGGTTTGAAAATATGATGAAAGCCAACGGCTAATTAATTGGTAAAACTAACTAATCTGTTCAGCCATTCCACTACATTCCAGGAATAGAGCTTCACTACAAAGGTATTGGACACAATTCCCAATTTTAGCTTTCCATTCCGTTAACCCTTCCCGCTTGGGCTGGGAAGTAACACTGCATTCCTGGTCTAAAATAGGGATTAAGTCCGCTTTTCCCAAACTGCGAAATAGAGAATTTTGAATGGGATATTTTATCCTTCAGTAAGTTATGAGGATAATGCTATATTTATGGAGTTGTTCATAGCTTGAACGAACATCAATCAAATTAATTATTTATGAAACCTATTTTTTCAGCCATTCTTATTGCACTACTATTTTTTTCCTGTCAAAATAAAACAGGAGAATATGTGTGTAAACCTTGCGATTTATCCTGCGACGAACTTACTTTCAACAAACCTGGCATTTGCCCTCATTGCAAAATGGACCTCATTAAAAAAAGTGAGATAATTCCAGAAAAAGTATTAACTATTAATGAAATAAACATTCAGAACGGCAGTGGAGAATTTTTAATTGAAGGAGGTTTCCAGAAAGAAAAAACAATCATCGTTCATACATACAAACCACAGAATCTTAAAGCTGATTCACCTATGGTAATTGTAATACCTGGAGCTGGAAGAAATGGAAATGATTACCGAGATGCTTGGATTGAGAAAGCTGACCAATATAATGTCTTAGTACTTTCCCCTGAATATTCAGAAAAAAACTATCCCGAATTTTGGAGTTATAATTTAGCGGGAATGATTTCAGATGTAAAAATAAATAAAGAAAGAACTGCTATGACGAGCTTTAAAATAAGTGAGAATCCTAACGAATGGATTTATGAAGATTTTGACCGAATTTTCAACTTATCAAAAGAAAAACTCAATCTGCAAACAGATACTTATGATTTGTTTGGCCATTCAGCTGGCGGACAGATATTACACCGACTTGCAATTTTCAAACCTGAGAATAAAGCAAATAGAATTTTATCATCAAATTCTGGCTGGTATACTTTGCCCACGGATATCGAAAGTTTTCCAACTGGACTTAAAGACAGCAATAAATCGGAAAAGGACGTAGATTTTAGTAAGAACCTTGTCTTATTCTTAGGAGAAAAGGATGATGCAAATGAGACGCGTGGCGATTTAAGACATTCACCCGAAGTTGACAAGCAAGGTTTGCATCGACTGGAAAGAGGAACCTATTTTTATAATGAATCAATGAAAATTGCTTCGAAATTAAACGCTGAATTCAATTGGAAATTAAAAATCATTCCAAATGTTGGACACGATTATAAAGCAATGAGCGAAGCAGCTGCGGATTATTTATATGACACTGAAAAATAGCGTCAGACAACCAATATGCTAGAATACTTTAAAGCTATTACGGGTTTTGACATAATAAAAAATAGAAGCCCACTCAGCACATTCCCCTTCATTTCGCGAAAGGCTATAATCCTGTATAAGCGCTTCACTACTACAGGTCTTGGGCATAAAGTACAATTGTCAATTAAACCTGTAACAAAATACAATTTAGACCGTCCAACTGATTTAGCAACCAATTACTTTATGAAACAAACCTTTTTACTATTATCACTTTTCCTGATAGGAATTACTTCCTGCAATAATTCAAAAAAATCCCCTGAGTTATACCACTTAAGTGACGCGGACTATATTAAATCAAACCCGATATCCGATAAATTCGGTGACTATAAATTATATGAACGAATGGAATTTTACAAAATTCCTGGCATCAACATCTCGGTTGTCAAAAATGGAAAGTTAGTTTGGAACCAAGCTTATGGAATTTGTGATACAGAAAACAACAAAAAAGTCGATACGCTGACATTGTTTCAAGCAGGTTCAATTAGCAAACCAATTGCCGCTTTGGGAATCTTAAAGCTCGCTGACCAGGGTCTTATTGATTTGGACGAGAACGTAAATTCATACCTTAAAGGTTATAAAATACCTGAAAATGAGTTTACAAAAAATACTAAAGTAACATTAAGGGCTATCTTATCGCACACGGCAGGTCTAAATGTTAGCGGAATCGAAGGGTATGCACATAACAAGAAATTGCCAACTACAGAGGAGCAGATTAGCGGAAAAGGAAATTTTGAGCGAATTGTCGCTGGCAATGAGCCAAACACAACTTTTATTTATTCTGGTGGAGGTTACATAATCGCACAAAAAGTAATTGAAGATGTAACTGGAAAATCTATAGAGGAGTATATGCATCGAGAATTTTTCGAACCTTGGGATATGACGATGACCACTTTTAAGCAACCTTTACCTTCTAAGTATCTTTCGAACGTATCAACAGGTTATGGAGTTGACGGTTCAATGATTGAGGGAAAATGGCAAGTATTCCCATCAAAAGCGGCAGCAGGGCTTTGGACTATTCCATCAGATTTGGCGAAATACTGTATTGAGTTACAAAAAATTTATAACAGTGAAAAAGAAGATGGAATATTATCAAGGGAAATTATTGAGGAGATGTTTTCAAACCCCTATAGCCTTCTCGTCAATGAAGAAATGCCACCAGCGTTAATCGATTCACCAGATGACTATTGGGGACTTGGTCCAATAATGATAGGCTCAAAGGACAATTTGATATTTAAACACGGTGGAAGTAACGCAGGGTTCAAATCAAATTATACTGCATTTGTAAACAAAGGAGATGCTATTATAATAATGACAAATGGGGACAATGGCTATTCATTAATTTATGAAATAGAAAAAGTCTTGTCTGATTATTACAAAATGGGAATTCATTAATAAAAAAGCCACTAGCAAGAAAGGTATATATAGCTCATAGCTGATTTGCTTTAGAATCCACTCAGCACATTCCCTTACATTCCGTTGCTCTACATTCCAGGAAAAGAGCTTCGCTACAAATATTTTGGACACAATCCCCAATTTTGACCTTACATTGCACTAACCTTTCTCGCCCCGAAGCCTCGGGACTAGGAAGTAACACTACATTCCCGAGCCAAAATTGTGAATTAATTCTGCTTTATTCTATAATGAAAACAGTTATGCTAATCCCTGTTAGCCAATGGGATATCATTATATTTGTTACAGATATAACACGTTATAAGTAATACGAAAGAATCATTATGAAGATAATTATAACCATTCTAACTTTAATAATTTTCTTCACAGGTTGTAAAAACAATGCTCAAGAAAACAAGTCTCTCAATACAGAAAAAGTAGAACAAGCTGATGTTCTTTTGGATACGCTGATTTCTCTTGCAAAAGCCAATTCCTATTATTCATCAAAAGTTGATTGGACAGAATTGGAAAAAGAGATGATTACCATTTCGAAAAAGCAAGATACTATTGACAAACTTGGAAAACCAGCAGAATTAATGTTCAAAAGACTTGGCGATTATCACGGTATGCTTATGTACGATTACAGAGTTGCTTTTAATCATAGGTTAGAAAGCAATGGACCACCAAATGATAGCATTTATAAGTCAATCGGTGCAACTAAAATCAACTTACCATATTCTGTCAATAGTAAAATAATACAAGATAACAATATAGCGTATATAGAAATCTTGGCGACAGGTGTTATGCAGGGAAAACAAATAGGCGATGCTATAAATGAGATACGAAATGTCATTTGCGAATTAAAGAGTGAGAAACCACAAGGATGGATTATTGATTTACGCTGTAATATTGGCGGAAATATGAACCCAATGTTAGCAGGACTTGCTGAATTAATTCCTAATGCAAATTTAGGTGGCGACACTAAAGATGGAACAAATTTTTATTCAAGATGGTCATTCAAAGACGGTAATTTTTATGAAAACGGAAACTCAAACTACAAAACTGATTTGCAATGTGCTGATTTCAAAAATAGCAGCAGAATTGCTGTGCTCACTAGTAAATACACGGCTAGTGCAGGTGAAGTAGTTGCGTCAAGCCTCAAAGGACAAGACAATATTAAAATTATCGGACAGAAAACAAGCGGACTTTCAAGTACAAACGGCTGGTTTGTATTGTCTGATAAATGGGTTTTTGCACCAATGACAGCTTACTATATGAGTAGGGATAAGACGGTCCACAATAATGGTATTATCCCAGATATTTCTATACAAGAAAATTTAGATTTAAATAATCTTTTAAGTGGTAAAATAATAGATAGAGCTATTCAATGGATTCAACTGGGTGAATAATATTCCAATCAACCATCTAAATCATAAGTTGAATTCTTTCTCATAACCCACTCAGCCCATTCCCCTACATTCCGCGAAAAGCTACATTTCGGGCAAAGAGCTTCACTACGAAGGTCTTGGACACAATCCCCAATTTCAGCTTTCCATTCCGTTAACCCTTTCCGTCCCGATAGCTATCGGGACTGGGAAGGAACACTACATTCCTGAGCCAAAATTGTGAATAGAGTCCGCTTTTCTCAACGGAAAGCCATCGCTTCGATTTTCTTAACAGGATTTTCGGCGAAGTCTTCTTGAGCCCTCACTCGAAAATCCTTAAAAACCAAACCGCTGTCTTACACATTTTAAGGGGTTTATAATGGATAAAGCCTTTGTTGTTTTTCGGGGCATCGAAAAACAGGCAGTGCATAACCAATTCTACATTAAACCCAGCCACTCATTTCGCTTAACTGTCGGTACGCTCAAATCGTGACCGGATTTAAAAGAATTGCTAATGCCCTTATGGAAGTTGTTAAGACTATTGGCCCTATTCACGGTGCCTTGTTTCTACTATATCTTTTTTTGACCCTAAGTGCCGCCACAGAATATAACTGGAAAGGAACTACTATATCAAAAGTATTGTTGGCCTCTCTTATTCCTTTTGGTACGTTTTACCCCGAACAAAAAATTTTGAGACCTATTTATAAAAGTGAAAAAGTATGAGTAAGACTTCTAAACAAGCTTAAGAATTAATTGATACTTTTATAAAATAGCTACAACCCCAACTTATCCATAGTATCTTTCTCATACCGACTATCTTCTGCTGGATAACGCAGGATGCTTTCATATTTTCCAGAATCCTTGGCAAGTGCATATATTAGGCTCTCGCCTGCATAGGTGGAAACTTGACCATAGATTGTATCTTCATAAGCTTTCGATGCAGGAACGATTTCCCAACCTTTTTCTTTAAACATCTGTATGAGGTCATCGATAAATAAGGCTGCTGCCAGATTATGATGTAGAAGCAGTGTATGACTAATGTTTCTACCATTTAATTCTAAAGATAATTTCTCATAAAATTGAGCACGTTCCCAAATATGCTGTAGGTAGTAATCTCTAAAATCACTAATATCTGCATCCGGGTTTTTCCGTAGCCTTTTTAGTAACCTACTATCGATGTACCAATCTGAGGCATCAATAGTCACGTATCCATTTCTATATTCTTGATTTTCCAAAAATTTACGGAAGCCATTTATTTTCTCTTCTGTATTTCCTTCTTTTAGGTAGGGAAATCTAAATAATTTAGTATAGTTGGAATAGGGTTTTATAATGGAATCAGTCCTCATTAATTCTTCTTTGAAATCTTCTAATGTTACCAATTCATTATTAAAATTGGGATGTGTCCAGGTATGATTGGCGATTTTATGGCCGCTATCATCCCAGCTTTTTAGCAGCTGTTTTCCTTTTTCGGTAGTTTTGCCTTGTCCTTTTACAAAAAACATCGCCTCGACATTGGCATCATCAAGTTTTTGCAAAAGCAAACCATTCCATTCTGCAAAGGTATAGTTGGGGCGGTTACCCAATGCGCCATCGTCAAAGGTAAAACTCACCTTTGACTGACTGAATAATTGTACAGAAATTAAAAATAGTAGTGTGATTGTAAGCTGTTTCATTTTATCTGGTTTTAATATCATCGTCTATCGTATTGCTGTCCTTTTTTACCTTGATAACGCTTTTGGTTCCATCGATAGATAAACGATATATTTAGTTGCGGTACTCGAACTTGAGAAACGATTTCCTGTGAGAAATTCTCACCTTTCGTCCTTATATTCCATTCCCAGCTATCAAAGATATCCTTAAAATTTAACGCAAGTGAAGCATTATTGTTGAACAAACTTTTACTCATTCCAAAATCCAATCGATACAATGCTTTTCTGGATAGCTGACCTCTATTATCTGAGCCCCTAAACCTATTTTGAAATTGAAATTTAAAAGAATCCAAAATTTTAAAATCCAAGTGTAATCGACCACTTAAAGCAAAACCATTGGCATCAAAAACTGTGTTTTCATAACTTCCGCCTTGATTGTAGTGACTGAAAATAACCTCATTGTATATACTGAACCATTGCAAAGGTTTGTATCTAAAACCTAATTCAAGACCAATGGTTTCATCGATACCGATATTGACGGTTCTAGTCACGAAGACTTCTTCTGGATTTCCATTGATGGTAATATTTTCTTTTTGGATAAAAAAGTCCATCGCCTGCTCAGTCCTTCCTAAAAATAGGGCTGGGGTCATTGAAAATTTGTTACTCAGTTTAGATTGGTATCCCAATTCAGCAAGAATAACATAGGCGGGATTCACTTCGGGATTCCCTACAAATATGTTTCTGGCGTCGCTGAAAGAGGAAAAGGATACCAAGGCATTTCTGCTTGGTCTTTGGATTCGGCGTGATAGGGAAAACCGGATGCCATTATCCTCATTAAATTGATAGTCAATGAATCCAGATGGGAAGATATCGGTATAGCTACGTGATACCTTTTCAGTATTAAAATTAGAAAATATATCGATGGTGGTCGTTTCCGTTCGCAGACCCACCTGAAATTTCAATTTGTCAAACCCTTTGGCAAATTGCGCATAAAATGCGGTTATGTTTTCGCTGTAATTGGTGTCATCGGAAAATTCGGGAATAGTCACTAACGCATCATTAATGAGTCGTTCTACACTATAATCATTATCAATATCCGTGAACCTGCTTCTTCCACCAAATTCCAGTTGTACTTTGTTTCTTAAGATATGTACATAATCCACAGCGACAGTAAAGCGCTTATCGTTGACGTCATTTTTTATAAAATCATTAGCATTAATTGATGGTTCAGGAAATATATTCTCATCCAGAATTTCTGAATTTCCATCCTCAATAGAGGATTGCGTGAGTGCACTCAGCTTAAGTTCAGAGCCTTTGTCGTTTAATGCGATTTTGTATTCGCCAGTCACTTGAAAGAAATTGTTTTTGAATGCTTCTGAATCTAGACGTTCTGATGATACAGATAAGTTATTGTTCTCAAAGTCGTCGTAGCCAATCAAATGCATAGTATTCAAATCGGCGAAGCGATACGTAATGTCTGCCGAAACAGAATGCTTGTCATTGAATTTGTACATACCACCAATATTATTCAGAACATACAATTGTTCTAGAATTTTTTCTGAAGTCTGAAAGCTTTCCGAGGGAAAAGATTCAAAGTTGTTCAGGGCTAATGAACCGGTCGCTTTTGGTTCTGAATATCCTGTTCCAGTATTAATATACCACGAATACTTGTCATCCGCACGATTGATATTAATATTCAACCCTGAGTTAATACGTACACCCGAAAAGGCTTCGAAGCTGGCACTCATTCTTTTTTTCTTGCCTTTTTTCAGAACGATATTGATAATACCACCAGAACCTTCGGCACTGTACTTTGATGACGGGTTTGTTATTACTTCCACTTTTTCAATAGATGCTGCTGGAATGGTTCTTAGCAAAGATGCGGTATCTGTCAATCCGCTAATGCGTCCATCGATTAAGATACGGATACTACCATTGCCCCTAATGGTCATTTGCCCATCCACTTCTACCTGAACGGAAGGAACATTTTGCATCACATCGATTAAACTTCCACCAGTGACCGAAAGGTCTTTTGAAACATTATATACTTTTTTATCCAATTCGATTTTATAATTGGAAGCATCAGAGGTCACCACAACTTCATCAAGGGATACATTGTTATTAATAAGGATGTCCCCAAGGTTTTTTTGATTTTCAGAATTGCTTACATCCAATAGTGAACGAGTAGGTGGCAATCCTACTATTGATATTTCTAGATGGTAGATTTGCTTCGGTTGGTCAATAGAAAAATTGCCATTCTCATCCGCCAAGGTTCCATAGATTTTCTCGGGATTTACCACAGCTGTAAAAATAACATTGGCGTATGGCACCGCTTCTTGTTCTTGATTTTTAATCGTTCCTGAAACTGTGATGTTTTGACAAAACATACTGTAACTGCCCGATAGAAAAAAGAAGAAAAGGAAAATTGATTTCATTTAAAAAATAGGTAGAAATTAGAAAAAGAAAGTTCCGTCCGAGGATATCGGATACAAAATAATATTGTGTAAAAATTGAATTTTGGGTTTCGCTTTGGCGAAAGTGAAATTCACTATTCTAAATAGTCTAGAGGATTCACCTGCTTCCCGTTATGTTTGACTTCATAATGTAAATGTGGTCCTGTAGAACGACCAGTATTACCAACGTATCCGATGATTTCACCCTTTTTGACCTCTTGATTTCCCTCGATATTAAAACCTTGCAAATGCGCATACCAAGTTTCATAGCCATCGGTATGTGCAATGATGATTAAATTTCCCCAATCGCCCTCGTTGTTTGCCTTTGCAATGACACCATCTGCAGTTGCAATTACTGGTGTTCCCAAATTTGCTCTAATATCGATTCCTGTGTGCCGAATATTTTTATTTAACTTAGGGTGCTTCCCCTTTTTTCCAAAGAATGCCGTAATATCTTTCTTTGTTGTATTCTGTACAGGAAATACTGAAGGTGGCGAGCTTACAACCTGCGAAACAACTTTTATATCGAGATAAGTATTTTCTTGAATTGTTGGTCCTTTAAATGCGGAAATCAACAATACACATAGCGGAAGTAATAAAAGGTATGTGAGTTTAGTAATGTTTTTCGATTTTGGTTTTGTCATCATAGTAACTCGTTTTTTTAATGTAGGTTGATTGAAATAATGATATGAGATATTTGGTCTTTGTACAGCAAGACTTTCAAGCAAGAGTTGCATATATTCAGAAGTTTTGACGCCTTTTTTCAGAACACCCTTATCCGCCTGATATTCGTGGACGGATTTTAAGGACTTTCTATAGAAATAGACCAAAGGATTAAACCAAAAGAACGCAATGTATACTTCGGTGAGAAGTACATCCCACGAATGCTTTAATTGAATATGAATCTTTTCGTGTTCCAAAATTTGTTGGTCAAGGTGTTCAAATTTATGTTTGGGAATAAAAATCCATTTGAAATAAGAAAAGATTTCGGAAACATCGGCAAGTATAATTTGATGTCCATCCAGTTTTTGTGCTGTAGCACTTTGCTTCAAGCGATATGTGTTCATCATTGTCATTACAATCCGTAATAAAAACAAAGCACATATAGACCAGTAAATAGTTAATAGAAACGTCGAAAAACTTACGGTTGAACTTGACAAAGATTGTTCGAGATTCGGTTCTGGATTTCCTACAATTTCAAATGAGATAGGTTCAAAATAAGGAACCTCAATAATTCTAAATGCCTCAGCGGGAAATAATTCCGATGAAAACGGAATGAGTATAGAAACGGGCAACATTAAGAGTAATACAGCTCTATTTATAGTATGAAATGTCAACCTTCTCAGGAACAAACTATACAGCGCATAAAGCGTCGCGAATACCAACGTTACTTGTATAATATATGGCAATATATTAGTCATTCTTATCTTTTAGTTCGGATATTTTGTTTTCAAGCATACCTTTCATTTGTTCAAGTTCTGTAAGGTTTAAATCTTCGTTATTGGCAAAAAATAAAGCGAATTTACCTGGTGAACCATTAAAAAAGTTTCCTATGACCTCTTTCATATGTTTTTTGAAATACGCCTCTTTTGAAATAGTAGCGTGGTATTGTCTTATCTTACCAAAGGACTCATATTTTAAGAACTCTTTTCTTACCAAGACCCTTACTACTGTTGATATAGTTGTATAGGCAGGTTTGGGTTCTGGAAACTGTTCAACAATATCTTTTAGAAACGCTTTTTCAAGTTTCCAGACATATTGCATTACTTGTTCTTCGGCTTTTGTCAATTCTTTCATAGGACAAATATATCATTTATTTTTAATTTATGACTATAAATATAGTCATATTACTATTTTTATAGTCATAATATAATTTTGCGACCTATAAACAAGCCTTTGATTGGTATAATATTTAATCTTTGATTATATAATTCAACACATTCCCCTGCATTCCACGCTTGCCTGCCGAAAAAGGCCAGCAATCACTTCATTTCGGGAAAAGAGCTTCTCTACCAAAGTTTTGGAAACTGTACCCGATTTCAGCTTGCCATTGTGCTAACCTGGCCTTATTAGACCCAATCACCTAAAGTCACAAATTTCTGTAACAAAAAGAAGATTTAATCGTCATTAAGAGATAGCTAAACTCTATTCAAAAATGAAACTATTCAATCTTCGAGTATTACGTACTAGGCCTCAAATAGGAATTGAAAATTCAATTTTCAGCTTGCGTTATTTTGTTAGTGTTCTTGCACTCGCTTTTACTTCAGCATATTCCCAAGAACCAATTGAGATTAGGTTTCAACCAAAAGATGATGTTTATGTCTATGAAACGAAAGGCACGGGAACGTCGGGCGAGCTTTATACTGCGGTGATACAAAACTTCGCCATTGTCAATAATCAAATGGACAGTCTAACCATAAGAGACGTTTCCATAATGGCAATTAAAGATGGTATTGAAGTGCAGAGGGTGATTGTTCCCAATGAATTCCTTTCCGCTTCCGCGAAAAAATACCATCAGTTTCAAAACCAAGGCGTTTTGAAGCTTTATGATTTTCAATTTCAAACAAGTAAATATTTAGACGGAATTGATATTGCAAGCACTACTACTTTATCTAACAATGAAGCACTCATTGTATCTCATCGCACATTACTTTTTCAAAACCTACCTGATTCTATAAAAGTCGAAGTTAAAGCACTTGACACAACAGATAATCCTATAACTGCTGAAAACGCATTAGCTGTCATTAATCACAAGTCAGAAAATGAATACTTTTTCCCTTTAAGGGGTATTTGGGTGGCTGCTGCAGCGCCTTCATTTATTGGGCATCATAGGTGGGCGAGTATACAGGAATTTGCTTTTGATTTTGTAAAACTAGGGGCGAGCGGAAAAACATATGAGGGTGACGGGAGCAGGCTTTCTAATTATTATTCCTATGGTGAATCTATTTATTCTATTGGTGCAGGAAAAGTCGTGTCGGTAAGTGATGGCGCAGTAGAATCAGACAAAAGCCTAAAACAACCCGATGAAACTGAAGAAGCATACTTTATGCGATTGATTAAACATCAACAAAGTCTGCTATCAAAAGGATTTGACAAAGTTTTGGGAAATCACATCATTATAGAGCACAAAGGCGGTGAATATTCTTATTATGTACACTTAAAAACAGGAAGCGTAGAAGTCAAGTTGGGCGACACGTTAACACGGGGACAAAAGATAGCTGAATTAGGTCATAGTGGCAATAGCACCGAACCTCATTTACACTTTCATCTGACAAATGGTCCTGATATGTCGTATTCACGTAGTATACCCGTTACTTTTCATAACATTTCCTTATATCCTGAAGACAATGAGCAAATTCGTCATCTTCATAGTGGACAAATTATTATTTGCGATGACTAAATGATACTTAAGTAAAGCATTTATCAGTATTTCACCTCCTAATTATATATCTAAACTGATTGATTATTTGAAAAACTAAGAACAACTGCAACAATAAAATACTTCAATTCATTTACATTATTAGATTGCTATCCCACTTAGCACATTCCCCTACATTCTACTAAAAGCTTAACTTCAGGAAAAGAGCTTCGCTATAAAGTTTTGGGCACACCTGTTATTTTGCTTCCTTCATTCCGTTAATCCTTCCCGCTTAGGCTGGGAAAGTTCACTTGTCGTGAGTTAAGTCAAAGGGCTAGATTCCTAAGCCAAAATTGTGAATGAGTCCGCTATAGGATATAGAAGGAGCTACCGTTATCACGACAAAATAATAGAATAACCTTGTATGTATTTCTGATTTAATAAGTTGCGCAAAATTTTTACCTCAAACTGTAACAACTCTGCAATATTTGAATCTTTAAGAGAAAGGACGAAAGTTTAAACCGATGAACAAATACATAACATTTTTATTTTCATTATTCATCTTTTTCATAAGTTGTAATGAAAAAAATAAAACAACTCAAAAAACAATCAAATCTCTAACTAATTCAAGTATTACCAAGGCTGATTTCACAGCTTTTTTAGAAAAGCAAATGGATTCTCTTCAAATACCTGGTATTTCAATAGCTATTATCAATAATGGTCAAGTTGTTTACAATAAAAACCTTGGGTTCTCAAACACATTGACTGGAGACAAAGTTGACGAGCATTCTATGTTCGAGGCAGCCTCACTTTCTAAACCAGTATTCGCATATCTCGTAATGAAACTATCAGAACGAGGTGCCATCGAGATGTCTAGACCATTACACTTTTATCTTCCACAACCTTCAATGGAGATAGACCAGCGGTACAAGAACGTAGATGCTTACAGGGTACTTAGTCATTCCACTGGTTTCCCCAACTGGCGCTGGCACGATAAACGTCCAGATTCATTGGATATCAAACGTGGTGATTTTTATATGTTACAAGACCCTGGGCAGGGCTTTACCTACTCTGGTGAAGGCTATGACTATTTAGCACGTGTTATTGCCAGCAATACAGAACATAAAATGAGCGAGTTAGACAACTTATTCGAAGAACTTGTTCAGAAACCATTGGGCATTGAACATATGTATTACACCTGGGATGAATATTTGTACGAACACAAAGTATATGGACATATTGATGGTAAAGTAAACAACCGAAATTGGGGTTCAGGGCTTCCCTACCAAAATTCTTATAAATTTAGCCCTTCTGGTGGATTGCATACCAATGCAGAGAACTATGCAAAATTTTTGATTGCTATGATGAATGGAAAAGGGCTCTTACCAGAAACGTACAAAGAAATGCTTAAACCACGTACGGTGGTAGAGAGAAGTAGTAATCGCTATAAGGAAGATGGTAACACACACTGGAGTCTTGGGTTTGCCATAACACCCTTAAAAAATGACACACTTTACAATCACGGAGGAACACATACTGACTTTCAATCACAAACGGCCTTTAGTAAAAAATCTAAATGGGGATATGTGTTTTTTGTAAACTGTAAAAAAGGGGATGAACTTAATCAATCCTTAAAACAATTCTTCAATATTCAGTAAATCAGATTTTAAACAATAAGATGAGAAATTTAATAACAACGATTATAATTTGTATACTGACTGTCAATCTGGCTTTAGCCCAAATCAATCCTGGTAAACAATGGGAAAAAATAGATATATCTAAAACAAAGAGCTAGGATCTGGCTGCGCTAAAAGACTACGAAAACTTTATCATTGATAGCACTAAGGTAACAGGATTGATGCTTATCCATAATGGGAAAGTTTTATTTGAATATGGTGATATTGAAGAGAACAGTTATATCGCTTCCTGTAGGAAAAGCATACTTGCGATACTTTATGGTAAATATGTAGATAATGGTAAAATTGACCTGGATGAAACTATTGGCGAATTAGGTATTGATGACGTAGAGGGTATCTTGCCCATTGAGAAAACGGCTAAAGTCCGACATCTGATTTCTGCAAGATCTGGTGTCTTTCATCCAGCAAGTTATCCCGGAGGTATGTATGAATACTCGCCAGCAAGAGGCTCTGTTGTACCAGGGGAATACTGGTTGTACAGTAATTGGGACCTTAACGTGGGCGGCTATGTGTTTGAGCAAAAAACAAAAAGGAATATTTATGATGAGATAACTCGACAATTGGCTAAACCTCTAGAAATGCAAGATTGGGACAGAAGCCTACAACGAAAGGATGGTGATCCTGCTTTATCAAAATATTTAGCCTACCCTATTTGGTTTTCCACTCGGGATATGGCAAGAGTGGGACAACTTATGTTAAACGAGGGAAAGTGGAATGGCAAACAAGTAATTTCTAAAGCTTGGTTTAATGAAATGATTCAGCAAAGGACTACCCATAAAGAAATAAATAAGAACGTTCCTACCTTTAGAGGCTCTCACGTTAGTATGGGGATAGTTATATGTGGTGGTTGTACGAAAATGTAAAAGATCCTCGTATGAAAGGTGCCTACGCCGCTATGGGGTCTATGGGTCAGGGTATTGTCATCGTACCAAATATTGACTTGGCAGTAGTCTTTAAAACAAAAGCTGCTTATGACAGATATAATAGCGGTAATACTAGATTAGCTATCGTTGATAAAACGGTAGCACTATATCAAAATTAGTTAATCTTTTTGATTGGACTTTATAGACTAGAAAATCGGTAAGTACAGTATTTATCTTATCTATTGTTTAAAGGCTGTAGAAAAAATTTGCCTAACGCTATTTACAAAATATTGATTGAAGGCAGAACAATAAATGGAATTTTTACAACCGTGTCCATTGACTGCCAAACTGGAACTATTAAAGAAACTAAATTTGAACAATCCATAATAATTTGTTTTTAAGAATTATTATGCGAAACCGTAGACTAATCCAAAACAAAGCCTTGCCCTTTTTGAAGGCTTGTATTTTTCGGCACACTTAGCCCATTTCCCTACATTCCGCGAAAAGCTACATTTCGGGCAAAGAGCTTCACTACGAAGGTCTTGGACACAATCCCCAATTTTAGCTTTCCATTTCGATAATCCTTCTTGATGCTCTGGGAAGGAACACTACATTCCCGAGCTAAAATCGCGAATTAAGTCCGCTTTGCGTTTTACCATAATGACAACTTTGTCTCTGTGAGACAATGAAATAATATTATATTTGTTACAGATGTAACAATTTCACCTTGAATCAACAAAAATGAGAAGCTTTACATTGATGCCAATATTTTGCCTGTTCTTTTGCTTGCAAAGTTACTCGCAAGAAAAAATGATAGATACGATAAATGTAGTGTTGCTCGGTACTTTTCATTACGGGACAACTACCGACGCAAGCAAAACTGAATTTCAAGACTTATTTAGCGATAAAAGACAAAATGAACTTGAAAAGTTAACCACCCAGCTTGCAAAACTCAATTTTGATAAAGTGTTTATCGAACGTCAAGAAATATATCAAAGTAAATATGATAGCCTTTATAAGTTATATCAAAATGAAAAATTAAAAGATACAATAGTACTTAGGCCAGAAGAAATTCAAATAGGCTTTAGACTTGCCAAGAAATTAGACCTAAACAAGGTGTTTTGTGTTGATGTCAAACAATCTCTTCCATACGATAAAGTAAAACAATTTGAAAGCAAATACGCTGAGAAAGAAGAATCACCATTTTTCAAGTATTCAAAGTATCCTTTTAAAGATAAAAGCCAAAAACTTGACTTGCCCAACCAAACTTTGCTTGAATATTATTTAAAACTAAACAATGAATTTCACAAGAAATACCGGCTATACGACTATTTGCATTATGCAATGTCCTATCAGGCTGAAAATGATTTTACGGGAGCAGAATTTACAGGTGTTTGGTATGATCGAAATCTAAAGATATTCAGTCGAATATTGAATCATCTTGCCAAAGAAGATAAGACAATTTTCGTCTTATTCGGAAGCTCTCATACAGATGTTCTCGAACAATTTTTTAAATCAACACCGCATTTCAATGTTATTGATTTAAACCGAATATTTACTGAATAATAAATATTCTTTAGGACAAGTAGTCTATTGATAAATGGCTAAAACTCTACCAACAACCTACTTAGCAAATTCCCCTCCATTTCGTTAAAAGCCTGTCCTAAACGCAGTCGAAGGGCTTCATTCCCTAGCCAAAATTGTGAATTAAGTCCGCTTGATATCATTCTATAAGTGTTATTCTTATACCTCAAATTTACTGGATAGCATTATATTTGTTGCAGATGTTACAACGTTAGCTGCAATTCTGAAGAAACATCGTGAAGCAAGAAAAAATATACAATTCAATATCAGAATTCTTCAATTCCATCAACCTGGAAATTGAACAGGATTTTGATTTTACGATTCATAGCTTGGACAAGCTTCACGGAGATAAAGCTATTTCCGCACCTTTTTTCAGGACAAATTATGTAGCATTTTTACTTATAGAATCTGGAAAAGGACATTACACCATAGACGAGCATTGGTTTGAGTTGAAACCGCAATCTTTTTACTTTACACTTCCTGGGCATTTAAAGTCATTCACTATTGAAGAAAATTGGAAAGGTTATATGTTGACTTTTTCTCTGGAGTTTTTAAAGGCTAACTATCCCGGAAGCGTGGAACAAGATTTTCCGTTTCTGCTAAAAGAAACCGTTCCCGTAATGTATCTAACAGACCAAACTTACAACAGAATCAACAGACAATGTGAGGTCTTTATACAAGAGTATAATGGAAACTCAACATTCAAAAAACGAATAATTGCCAATCAGCTTGTAACTTTTCTTTTTCAAACCAAAGAACTGTTGTTATCACATAAGGCAACAATATCAATAGAAAACAGACCTTCAGAAATTGTCAAATCATTTCAAGTAGCGTTGAGCAAAAACATATTGAATATAGTCAAAGGTAATGCAGAGCATATTTGGAATGTTCAAGAATATGCCAATCAACTAACAGTACATCCTAACTATCTAAGCAATGTCATCAAGGCGCAAACTGGCAAAACGGTCAAACAATGGATTGATGAGAGGATTATATCCGAAGCAAAATCCTTATTGAACAACACGGACAAATCCGTTTCCCAAATTGCTTTCACTCTAACCTTTGATGATACTTCGAACTTTTCTCGATTTTTTAAGAATAAAACAGGGCTCACGCCAGCAAAATATCGTAAATCTTAGAAATTGACCATAAGCCCTTAAAAAGAGACCAAAGTTACCCTTTCCTTTTACTGGACATTTGTAGTGTAATTAAAAAACAAATAATAATTCACTTTAAAATCTTAGTAAAATGGAAAATTTAAATCAAACGTTAAAAGGAAAAGTAGCAATCGTAACTGGAGCATCAAAAAATTTAGGTGCTGAAACCGCTACATATTTAGGAAGTGTAGGAGCCAACGTCATTGTGCATCATTTTAGCGACAATAGCAACCAAGACGCCCTACAAGTGGTTGAAAGAATTGAAGCAGCTGGAAGCAAAGCAAAATTGGTTCAAGCAGACCTTAGAAATGTCTCTGAAATCAAACATCTTTTTGATGAAGCAGAAAACACTTTTGGAAAAGTAGATATTCTTGTCAATACTGCGGGGACTATGCTCAAAAAGCCGGCAGCCGAGGTACTGGAAGAGGAATACGACCAAATGTTTAATATCCACACCAAAACCGCTTTTTTCTTATTGAGCGAAGCTGCAAAACGAGTACAAGACGGAGGGCGCATTGTAAACATTTCTACAACCTTGACGTCTGTAACAACTGGTCTATATTCAGTCTACGCAGGAGCGAAAGCAGCTTCCGAACAATTCGTGAAAATGATAGCCAAAGAAATCGGTTCAAAAGGAATAACCGTAAACTCAATCGCACCTGGCCCATTGAACACCTCATTCTTCTATCCAGTAGAAAACGAGCATTCAATCGACTATTTAAAACATATGTCCGTACAGAACAGATTGGGTGAGATATCTGATGTACTGCCAATGGTCAAATTCTTAACAAGTCCAGAAGCAGGTTGGGTAACCGCACAATCAATTCGTGTAAATGGCGGAATGTTCTAAAATCAAAAATGAAATGTATAACCAAAAGCAGGGGAACACTTCCTTGCTTTTCAAAAAATAAAACAATGACACCCACAGCAATAAACATAGAGAAGTTAAGCAAAGTGCCTTTTTTTAGTGCGCTTTCGCGAAAGCAGTTACAACAAGTGGCTAATGATTCTCATTTGAGACAGATGAAATCATAAGAACTAAATCTGAAACCAACAATCCATTTTGGATTTTACTTTACGGTATTTGGTCTATGAAGCGGTACTTAAATAACTCAAAAGAACCTGTTGTGTATGAAACTGACAGACTTGGTTCTTGGCACGGTAAAATATCATTAATCGATACCATTGCACCTGCCGAAATAAAAACCACCTCTCACAGTTATATTATGCGAGTAAGCCCAGAATTGATGGAAAAATGGATAAATGATGGACTACCGATTCAGGAGCATTTACTAAAAGGCATTGGTTGTGGCGGAAAACTTTTGTACGACCATATGAATTCAAAACAATGAAAAAGTTAAAACAAACCTTAATCGTTTGGATAGCTATTTATCCAACCATTCTCTTGATTCAATATTTTTTTGGGTGGTGGGATGTTAATGCTTTTGCAGTACTCTGTTAAGGTTGAAAAATGGTTCAAATATCCGTTAGAGTTTTTTACAAAAATACAAATTACTAAATCAATCCCATGAAGCCAAGTTGAAAGTCTTTATTTCAAAATCAAAATAGTAGACAACGTTTGCATTTCTGGAAATAATGATATCAAAGCTACCATCCTTTTTTATTTATTAGCAACCATATCCCAGCAGAGATGATTAAAGTTGTGGATACAAAATAACAATTATCAATTTGATAAAATATGTCCGATGGAACACCACTTTCTGCCAAAAATATCAATCCCACAAGTGCTATTCGAAGTAATCCATAACCTACTAAAAAAAAGCACCATATCGTTACGACTTTCTTTCCCTTCACAATTTTGAAAAACCATAAAGATGAAAGAACTATCACCACTACTAACAAGAAAAATAAAGGAAAATATGATTTTGCCCTGAGATGCTGCGTCATATGAATCAACATCGGTAAAAAGCTTAGCAATAAAATGCTCTGATTAATTTTTGATTTGTTCATATTCATTTACAATTATCTTCAAGTATTTTTCCTAGAACACTTCCAACATATTCAGTTGTCTTTGCCAAAAAAGCAAAATTTACAGTTTCATATGTGTCTTGAGGACTATGATAATAAGGCGTTCTATCATCCAATTCCTCAAAAGGATGGACAGTGGCATAATCCGCTTTTAAAAAGGGTTTGTTATCTGACCCAGCACCACCAATCGTCTTGAGCGGTATATTGAACAACGTTGCTTCGTCATAATAGTACTTTTCAAGAAAGAGTGCTGGCGATTGTAACGTAAGCGCAAAATCACCATCAGAATCATAGCCTATCAGGTCAAAAATGTGAACAGAATGAACTTCAACATTTTCTTTTTGAATTCTTTTCACGTAAACGGTACTGCCTACTTCATCATCTTCTTCCTGGTCGAAAAAGATAATTAAAACGTTATATTTCTTTTGTTTCAATTTCTGTAACTTTTTAGCAATTGCCAGACACAGAGCCACACCGCTGGCATTATCCACTGCACCGGGTGTATTACGCTCTGAATCATAATGTGCACCTAAAATAACATATTTAGTAGTTGGGGTTGAAGCCAGGAGTTTTCCAATAACATTAATTCCCTTATTGGGTCGAAAAAACAAATCCAAAAAATAATTGCTCTGCGGTGTTCGATATTTCTGAAGTTCTACTGTCCAACCAGAGTTTTTAAGTTCTTTTGTCAGATAGTTAGCAGCCAGTGAGCGTTCTTCATGTGAGGCTCTCTGGTTTAAAAAACATCCCTTGATTATAGCTTTCCTCCCAGTTAATCGTGCAATGACATCTTTTTGATAATTGATAGTGCTCCTTACAGTATCCTTGTTCTGAAAAGCAATTGACGAAAAAGATATCATAAAACAACTGAAAATTATAATTTTGAACATAACATTTATTTTTTACTGAGACATTCGCCACTTAGCCCAAGTTTGTAAAAGGGCTATTGCTACTTTTTTTCCGTTAGAACTGTTTGTAAGGATGATGAAGCCATCTTTATTGTCGAAATCCATCATAAATCCAGCTTCCCAACCGGTATTGGTTCCTGCATGACCAGTAACTTTTATAGAACCAAAATTATAAGTGGCATAACCTAATCCATAAGCACTCCTTTTTGTTTGGGTTTTTGGGATAATTCGTACCATTTCACGAATTGTCTGTTGAGAAAGGACAGGATTTACTGAGAATTGTGCTTTCGCGAAAGCGGTCAAATCTTCGAGAGTTGTATGTAGTCCAGCCGCAGCTTTGGCAGTAAATCGTTCCAGATAGATTTCCTTTCCTTCTTCGTTATAGGGTTTTGCCGAGTAGGATAATATCTGTTGGTCAATGGTAAAGCTGGTATTTTTCATACCGAGTGGTTCAAAAATCTCTGCTTTCATATAATCCTCAAATTTTTGTCCAGTAACTTCTTCAATGACCAGTTGCAAAATGGTATAACCACCACCAGAATATTTAAATTGGGTTTGTGGTTCTATGATAACCTTGACGGATTCATTTTCACGAATAGGACCATTTTCACCATTAAGGGAAGCTTCTAGTGTTGGCAATTTGTCGTCTGGATGAAAGCCTGGATAACCGTGTACGGATAATCCTGCGCTGTGGCTCAACAATGCTCTAATGGTAACCTTGTCGTGGTCAAATTCAGATTCTGGTAATTTCCAGCGCTTTAAATAGGTTTCTACAGGAACATCAAGGTTGAGCTTTCCTTCTTTGACCAAATTCATAATTCCCCAAGCGGTAATGAGTTTAGAGATTGAACCAATATTGAAGCCTGTAGCTGGACTTACTTTAATCTCATTATTCACATCGGCATAGCCGTATCCTTTTTCATAAACAACCTTGCCGTTCTTCATAACAGCAACTGCAACTCCCAGCACCTCGGCTTTTGTCATTAGGATTGGAGCCTTGGTGTCCATCAGCATTTGAATAGACAAAACATCTGATTGGTCTGATGACTGTGCCCTCAAGTTTGTGGAATAATAGAGCACCAAAATTATTGTTATGATTTTTAATGTTTTCATTTAGATAAATTTTTAAGAATCCGAAAACTAAAATGTTAAAATGGCTTGCTAAAGAAAGATTGATTGATGACATCGGTTTTCGCTTATTCGACAAGTAGTAAAAGACAATTTACATCGATATCAGTTTTTGTGTAATTCGTATAGTAAAATTGGTTGTTTATCAAATAATTTGAAATACACCGATTATAAAAATACTTTTGTAGAATGCTTTTGATGGTAAGAAAATACATCTCAAAAATTATATCAGTCTTCTTGCTCTTAGTTGCAAGCATAGGTATGGTATACTATAAGCAGTTAACAGAAAAATCGCAGGAAGCAGTTTATGAAACCTACTTTTTAATTTTTCAGGTGTTATTTTTTTCTGTATTAGCCTATTTGTCAGTTTCCTGGTTTTTTAAATTAATAAAGAATTATAGATTGCTGAAGAATGAAAAAACGGAAGCGGAATTGAGCTTGTTGAAAAGTAAGATTGACCCGCACTTCTTTTTCAATACGCTGAATAATCTCTACGGATTAGCCATAGCCAAATCGGATAAAACACCAGAGGTTATTCTAAAATTATCTGAAATAATGCGGTATACCATATATGAAGGGGAAAAAGACCTGACACCGCTCAAAAACGAAATTTCTTATATTGAAGAATATATTGATGTCCAAAAGATTCGCTATCAAAAAGATGTTGATATTCAATTCGAAAAAAAAGTGCGAGATGATTCTATATTAGTGTCACCACTTCTTTATATAATGCTGGTCGAAAATGCTTTCAAACACGGTATAGAAAGCCTGGCCAAAGATGCTTTCGTATACATAAGGCTAATACAAGAAAATAACAAGATTACTTTTGAAGTCACTAATAATTTCGAAGCAAAGGCTCCAAAAGAAAATGGATTGGGTTTGAAAAACCTGAAAAGAAGATTACAGCATTTGTATCCAAGCCGACACAGCTTGGATTTGATTGAAGATAAAAATAAGTATCGTGCAAAAATGACTTTATTATTATAATGATTAGATATGCTATTGTTGATGATGAGCCCATTGCTCACGGAATTATCGAAAAGTTTGCCCAAGAAATTAACACCTTAGAAAAAGTTGGTAATTGCTACGATGCTTTTCAAGCAATCGACTTGTTGCAACGTAAGAAATTAGATTTGTTATTTCTGGACATCAACATGCCAAAGCTCTCAGGCTTTGAAATGCTCAAAACGCTTAAAAACCCTCCTAAAATTATAGTCACAACGGCATATAAAGAATTTGCATTGGAAGGCTACGAATTACAAGTGGTCGATTACTTATTGAAACCATTTTCATTCTCCCGTTTTCTGAAGGCTATTAATATAGTTCTTGACTTTGAGGTCAATAGCCCAAAATCTATTAAAGGCTTAGAGAAGCATATTATTGTAAAGGTTGATAACAAGAAACACTTCATTTTATTAAAAGATATCAAATATATTGAAGCAAAAGGAAATTATTCCAGTGTCGTAACCAAAGTAGAAAAATTGCTTACGCTTCGCAAAATTTCGGATTTTCGAGTTGTATTACCTGAACAATTTGTTCGTGTGCATCATTCATTTATTGTTAACATAAATGCGATAGCCGCTATTGAAGGAAATAGAATTTTTTTGGGCAATGATGTAATTCCTATTGGTAGGACTTATAAGAGAAATATTAATCTGTAATATTTAAAAATAAAGCTTGATTTTTCGACATTAGAAAAATGTAGATTATCATATATTTTCTAAATTTTATTTAATTTCGGATAACATCTCTGGGGTTGCAACAGTCCTAAACCCTATATGATCAGATCCCGAATCAGGACTTTGACCCATTTTAGCTGAAATTCTGTAGCTCGCACAATACGAAGCATTACACAGAAAAGAACCTCCTTTTATTATACGTTCTTTTGCATAAGGATTATCTGGATTATAAGACGATATTGCTCCTTTGGGATTTAAGATCATCTTTTTTTTTGATACTGCCTTATAATAATCAACATGGAAATAATCACTAGTTATTTCCCAGACATTACCAGACATATCATAAATTCCGATGGTATTTGGTTCAAAGGATTTCACCGGTGCAATATATTCAAATCCATCCAGAGGTTCGTTTTTTATTGGAAATTGACCTTGCCAGGTATTCGCTTTTTCGTTTAAAACTTTAGAATTGTTCCCCCAGGTAAAAATAGCGTCTGTTTGTATTCCTTGTGCAGCAGATTCCCATTCTGCTTCTGTAGGCAATCTTCTATTTGCCCATTTACAATAAGCAAGGGCATCTTCATATGAGACGTGAACCACGGGGAAATCTTCCTGACCTTCAATTGAAGATCCCGGACCTTTTGGGTGTTTCCAGTTAGCACCGATTTTCCAGGTCCACCATTGTCCATAATTTTGCATATTGACTAAAGCATTCACATTTTTATTGAATAATAAACTTCCTGGTCGTAAAACAGAATCATGAGGTTTCGGAGTGCCTTCTGGTAATTCTTTTTTCATCTCTTCCCAATCTATAGGGCGTTCTGCAACGGTAATATAACCGGTAGCCTCTACGAACGCTTTAAATTGTACGTTTGTAACTTCTGTTATATCCATAAAAAATCCATCAACAGTAACATAGTGTGATGGTTTTTCTCTATCCATAGCGAATCGATCCGAATCTTTTGCTCCTTGTAAAAATGTTTTCTTCTCTACCCAGATCATATTTTCAGGTACTTTTATAACCGAAGGTATTTCTGATGTTTTGGTTTCATTTTTACAACTAAAAAAAACTAACAAATAGATTAAAAGCAACCCATTATTTATAAAGAATTTCGATATGAATCTCTGTTTTAAAATACTCATAATCCTTAAGAATCGGACTCTATTTGTAATTAAATATAACTTATTTAGGTAGTCAACTATCATTTCTGCTTCCAATTGTCTTAATAGCAGTGTCAGCTTCTGTATAACTATGGCCACCTATTGCTATATTGTAAGATTCATTAACAAGTTCATTAAAATGGCTCTTATCAATTAACTAATTTATGAAATTATTTTCTAAAAACACTACTAGTAGGTACTGGTAGTGCTTAATGATTTCTATTATATTTGTGAGATGATTGGAAAAAGTTTAGCACAGATGACACTGAACAAAGATCAACAGCAGATTGAAAACCCAATCCAATTGATCATTCGAGAGTCATTGTAACTAAAGGTATCCGGGATGTACACTATTAATTACGATAAGCACCATAATGTGATAGAAGTAAAAAACGCTTCTATTGGTATTTATGGGAAAATTTATCTCAACGATGGCGGTAGTTTACAAGAGCTTATTTTAAACAAGCAACGACTTATAGCAGATTTACATCCTTTAAGGTATGAGACGACTTATGCTTCGGCAATATTATTTCCTTTTGCCAATCGAATTGAGGATGGACAATACTGCTTTAACTATGAAGTTTTTCAATTAGAGACCAATAATCGTGAAGAAAATAATGCCTTGCACGGGTTAGTATATAACAAACCATTTGAAATTAAGAGACAAGTTGCAAACGATCACTATGCAGAGATAAAGCTACAATTTAAAGCGAGCAAAACAGAAAAGGGTTTCCCATTTCTTTATACAATTCAACTCACCTATGTGTTTAATCAAAATAGTTTAGACCTGGAGGTTACTGTAATAAATAATGGAGATGAGACCTTTCCATTTACACTTGGCTGGCATCCGTATTTTTTGAGTAATACTCTTAGTAAAAGTCAACTCGTTTTTAAAAGCACCAAAAAACTTATGCTTGGACATCGTAATATAGCTTTGGGCTTTAATAATATTAGTAGCAACCAAACCTTAAGATTTGGAAAAAAGAATCTGGATGACAGCTGGATGTTAGAAAACCCTAATGTTTTATTTATGACCTCGGAGTATAAATTGAACATAATCAGCTCAGAACCAAATAGTTTTATCCACGTTTATACCCCGCCAAAACCTAATGTGGTCGCCATTGAACCCACAACAGGAGTTTCGAATAGTTTCAACAATAAAATTGGTTTAAAAACCCTAGCCCCTAATGAAGTTTATCAATTAAAGTGGAACGTAAAAATTCATAAAACTAAAAAATGTTATGAATAAAGGAATAGTAAGGTATGATTAGCCCTTCAGATTTCAAATCTTAGCTAATGTTCTTAATTTTCTAACAATTAGATGGAATTAATAACACAAGCGGATCTTTTTCCAAAAATCCAATTCTGATTTTTTAAAAAATAAACAAATATCACTGTATTAATAATACCGATACGGTTATAAATCATTTCAATTTATTGGTTTTATAATCTTAACTATTCGAACTATCTTTGCATTTAGAATCATTCTAGATTGAATGATTGGTCGAAAAAGAAAATAACACGCATGAAGTTAGAAAAATCAGAGATATTAAAAGCGTTAGAAACCATTACCATTGCTGGTGAGGGTAAAAATATGGTGGAGAGCGGTGCAGTAAAAAATGTAATCACATTTGGAGATGAAGTAATTGTGGATTTAGAGTTAACTACACCTGCATTACATATTAAAAAGAGAGCAGAAGTTGATGTGATGAAAGTTATTCATGACAAAGTGTATGAAAAGGCTAAAATAAAGGTGAATATCAAAGTAGAAGCTCCTGTAACTAAACAACCTGAAAAAAATGTAATTAAAGGAAAACCAATTGCTGGGATTAAAAATATTATTGCTGTTGCATCTGGTAAAGGTGGAGTCGGTAAATCTACAGTTACTTCTAATCTGGCTGTTACTTTAGCCAAAATGGGATTTAGCGTAGGGTTATTAGATGCTGATATCTACGGCCCATCCGCTCCAATTATGTTTGATGTGGAAAGAGAAAGACCTTTATCTGTTAGAGTAGGTGACAAATCTAAAATGAAACCTGTTGAAAACTATGGGGTTAAAATATTATCGATTGGATTTTTTACGCAGCCTAATCAGGCGGTCGTTTGGAGAGGGCCCATGGCTGCAAAAGCATTAAACCAGATGATTTTTGATGCTGCCTGGGGTGAATTGGATTTCTTGTTATTGGATTTACCGCCAGGTACAGGAGATATTCATTTGTCGATCATGCAGTCGTTGCCGATAACAGGAGCCGTGATAGTAAGTACACCTCAAAATGTTGCACTGGCAGATGCAAGAAAAGGAGTTGCCATGTTCCAGCAAGACAGTATCAATGTTCCTGTTCTAGGAATTATAGAAAACATGGCATATTTTACTCCGGAAGAGCTTCCTAACAATAAATATTATATATTTGGTAAAGAAGGAGCTAAAAACCTTGCTGAAGATATCGATGTACCCTTTTTAGGAGAAATACCTTTGGTACAAAGTATTCGTGAAGCGGGAGATGTAGGCCGCCCGGCAGCATTGCAAACGGCCACTACAATAGAAAAAGCTTTTGAGGAATTGACAAGAAACGTTGTTCAGGAAGTAGTCGATAGAAATGAAAATTTACCACCTACTGAGGCGATCAAGATAACAACAATGGCAGGATGTTCTGCTGTAAAAAAATAGCAAATGACTTCTGAAGAATTAAGAATTAATGTAGAAAAAGCACTAGATGAAATTCGTCCTTTTTTAGAAAGTGATGGAGGAAATATTTCATTAGTAGGTATAGAGGATGACAAGAGAGTCAAGGTACAACTTGAAGGAGCTTGTGTTGGTTGCAGCGTGAACCAAATGACGCTAAAATCAGGAGTGGAAATGACAATCAAAAAGTATGCTCCTCAAATTGAAGAGGTGTTGAACATAGAATAACATGATTTTATTAAATTTTTATAATTCATATGCTCAAGAAGAATCTTTTTCTTGAGCATATGTTTTTTTAATTCCAATTCTAATAGAATGATAAAAAAAATAATTCATGTAAGTCTTCTCAGTTTCATTTTTTTATTCACTTGTTGTAGATCAAAAACTACAGAACGCATCGATATAACAAATACGCTATTAGGAAATGACAAACATTTGGAGGTAGAAAAAACGAATAGGAGCACGACCCATAGAGGTATTATAACAAATTCTGATTATGGAACAAGTCATAGTTATAGTTATAAACTTACAGTGAATAATGGAGATATAAATTGGGATGGAGGTACTGCAGAACCTAAACATTTTCTTTTTTGTAAAGATTCTATTTATATTCATTATCTCAAAGAAAAATATATTTCAGTAAAATCTAAAGATTCAATTGGAAATATGATTGAAAAAGATGGTTATTATGCTGTTCAGGATGTATTTGAAGTCTATATCGATAAGCGTTATTTTTTTAAATTATTTGGAGATGATTATTGGGTGGAGGTCTCCTCTGAAAAATATAATCGTCAAAAAGAATCCTGCACTGAATATAGCATCCCAAATGACAATGAGTTATCAATATCTAATACTACGATAGATTAATAACTATTTGGATTTTTTAAACCAAATAAAGGATGTAATACTGGAATCTTTAAAATAATCCAGTGATATATAATCCAACTTCCTCCAAACGTACCTATCACTAATATGATAAATTTTGTTAATAACCCCCAATGAAGATTCATGATGTAATATCCAATGGTTATAGTGATCGTTTGATGTAAAATATAAAACGGATAGACTGCTCTATTACAATAAGCAAGTAGATTACTTTTTGTATTTAAAAATTTAGCTCCAAATCCTAAAATAACCAAAATCCAAGACCATAAATTGCTAACCTTAATCAATGCTTCAGTGCAATGAATAAGAAGACTATCTTTACCTTGTATCCATATGAAAAGCTGAATAGAAAAAGCAATAATTCCGATTATTAGTGCTTTAGACTTTATACGATTCAGGCTTTTCCAGAATACTTTACCTGAAGCGATAAGTATAAAACCAAATAGAAAGAAGGCTAAAGAATTTATAAAATTAAACCAATCATTAATTAAGTCGTGTGTAATATCAAAGAAGGGTTCAATCGCGACCTCGAAAAGATATAGCGGTATTATAAATAAATAAAATCCATAAGGCTTTTGAATTTGTCGTTGCATCCAATTAATAAATCCTGGTGTATTTCTTTTAATTTTGATGAATATAGGAGAAAGAATAATAGAAAACACCAATAAATAAGGTAAGAACCATAGGTGATGCCAGCTAATGTTCCCTTCAGGGTATACTCCGATAAAGGCTTCAGTTGTTAAATACTCAACATAAGATCCAACGAATTGATTAGTGACTAATCTCTCAAAATAAATCTGCGGAGGAACAATAAATACCATACCAAATAATAGAGGAATCAATAGCCTTTTAATTCGCTCTAGATTAAACTGCCAAAGATTTCGATAGGACAGTGCATAAAATGTACCCATACCCGAGATGACAAACAGAATTGGTAAACGCCATTGGTTTAAAAAGAGCATTGGCCAACGAATCCAATCGTAAATCACATTGTTTTTAATATGCCATTCCCAAGGAACAAAAAACATTCCTACGTGATAAAAAATGAGTAATCCAAATACAATAACACGTAGCCAATCTAAATCGTAACGACGAATCTTTTTATCCATAACTTTTGAAAAATTTGTTTCATCAAAAGTGAAATATTTCTCTTCTAATTGAATAGGAAATGAACCAAATTACGTGTAGAATTATAATTTTGGACGTCTTTACATATGTATTACTCAGATTTTTGAAGTGTAACAAATGCTTTCGGGGACATGGTTACGTGTTTTTTAAAAGCATTGTAAAATGCTGATTTTGATTTAAATCCTACAGAGTTTCCAATCGCTTCGATAGTAAGATGACTATATTCAGGATTTATTAAACGTTTCTTAGATGCTTCAATTCTATATTGATTGATAAAATCATTAAAATTAAGACCAGTATATGTATTAATTATCTGGGAGATATAATTAGAGCTTGAGTTTAAATCTTCTGCCAAACTTTTTAAGGAAGCAGAACTCAGTAGATAAAATTTGTTCTTCTCTACAAATTCCTTGATATTATCAATTGAAATTTCCTGACTCTTAAACCTTGAAGTTTCGTACTTGTCAGCAATCCAGGAATTTTCAAAAAAACGAGATTCTGATAATAATACGACACTGGTAATACTCACTATGATCGTATTAAAAATGAATATAAAATGATCTCCACCATCATCTTCAAAATTTATATACACGATAAATATGAGCAAGAAAAAAGCAAGAAGCCCAAGAGAGATGTTTTTAGAGAAATCGAATTTATTGATACTTGTATTTTCAGCTCTTGAGATTTTCTTTTTAGTTCTATTTGTTAGAATAAGACGTATTGATAAAATGATATAAAAAACGAAACTCGCTAAAATCAACCATCTAAACTCATCTTTAATCCATAAATAACTATAATCGGTGTCCTCAGGAATTCTTACTTTTTCTATATCATCATAATAAGCTCCTAAGTAAGCATTAATCTTAACAGATATTGGCTGAAGGTAATATTGTATTTGTGAGATGAAATAAAGTACTGATGGCACTAGATGAATCCAGTGCTTTTTGAAAGTGATTGATTTTCGTGTAAGTAGCGTATATACAAAAAGGTATATTGATGGGGCCAGAAGCAGTACTAATGGTTCTGTACTATCATTTAAATGAGGGATATATTTTATTAGCCCTGTATAGCATAAGAAAACATCTGTAGCAATAATAGACTGTATTAATAATGACCAACCATAGATTCTGAAGGCATTACTTTTATTAGAAATACGAAGTAGGAGAACAAAGCTTACTAGTAATCCAATAAAAATACCCAGACTGATAAAATAGGAAGTAAAATCGTGTCGGATCGGAATTTTTTCTAGTACTTGACTAATATTTTCCATACGAATATAATATTAATCAGTAATAAAATCGGTTAGTTTTTGCGGTCCTTCCAGAGGTAGTCTTATAATTCTTAATGTTCCATCATCTGTAGTGGCTATTTGCCATTTGATTAGAGTAATATTTCCATTCTCTATTTCGATTCCGGTGATGGATCTTGGGTGTACACAGCTTCCATCATTAAATAAAGCCAATTCACCAGCCTCAGGAAAACGAGGACGATGAGTGTGACCAATAACAGTAAATTGATTTTTATTATTAGCAATCCACTTTTTCATTCGTCTCTCTACCTTAATCATTTCTGTATAATTCTTTGCTGGACTTGTGGGATCAGATATTCCGATTACCTGTAAGGGTCTCCACAAAAATCGAACTAAAAACCTATTAATTCTCCAGCCTACATAATTCATAAAATCAACCTGATGCCCGTGTAGTAAGAAAATTTCTTGTCTCGTTTCATTATGTTTCAGAATAATTGCTTCGTTGTATTCTATATTTGGAAACAAAGGAACGTCTTTTCCTAATTTTGGATCAAAATAAGATGATAATAGTTCTTTTGTACGTTTTGCATCTCTATAGACCATATCATGGTTTCCCCATATCATATGTAATCTATTTTCTACGTACAATTTCTGAAGTAATCCGTAAACATTCTTATGAGCTCGGAGAATCGTTTCGAAATGTAGGTTCTCCCAAAGTTCATCTCCATCCCCTAATTCACAATAGGTAAAGCCTTCGTTATAATAATGTTTTAAAGCATGGAAGTAAATATTTCTATTATTGGCAAAATCATCCGCAAAACTGTTATCACCTCTATGGCAATCGCTGAATAAGATAAACTTAGAATTGTCATCAAAAGAAATGACTTTTGCATTCTTATAGGCGCGATCCAGACGAGATTGGGATGACATATAACGTACTTTTTGTATAAATATACAATACTATGTTTCTTTTTGAAGAATACTTTTAATAAATAGTATTAATGACTAAATCTTTGGTTTTTTGTAAATGAAAATTACTTAGAATTATTAAAAAAACCACGATATATGTCCTCTAGGTTTGGTAATAGTTTAAATAATAAGCTATCAGTAAAATAGATAATCCGGAAGTATATAGTAAAATATTGAACCAAGATTTGTTTTTATAATGTTTCCAAATTAAAATTATACTGCCTAAAATAAATACTGTTAGGATAGTATATCTCCATTTAGAATTGTATTCCAATTGTTCGAATCCTATAAAACTAAATAATAATCTTTAAGCTGCCCAGCAGAAGGCACATTTCGGAAACAAAAAAAACACAACAGCAGATAGTATACTGAGAATGCTCATTTTCTTTGTATGATTACCAATTTGTTTTTTTTAACCTTTGGTATCACAAGAACAAGAGTTTTTGTTAGAAGTGTACATTTGCTGTTGATTAGGAAAAATAATTAGAGCTATGTTAGGATCTTCAGTATACTTGAAAAAACACCTTATTCATCAATTTTATTTATGAATTATATTATTAATATAAATAAAAATATATGAGAAAATGTTCTCATTTTTGTAGGCAACCTTTGAAAACCAGATTCGGAAATTTAAAGGAGATATTAACTAATAAAAATGAAAGGCATGGTACTTACAGATCAAAAAGTAAAATTAATGGATGGCACATTTACTCCATCAGAAGCATCAGACATTCTTAATATTTTCATCGACAAAAAAATCAATTTTCACAAGCTGCAGCGTCTAAGTATCATAGAACAAAATTGTGATGATGATACACCACAACTATATAATAGAATGGACGAATTGATCAAAGCAAAAGAGTCTATAAGAGAAACCATTATGGAAGCTAGAAGAGAAGGATTAGATTTGCAGATTGAAAGTGACATACATATTACTTTAATCAAAAAATAGTACAAATAGTCCTTTTTCGATATTTTACAATAATACAATAATAGGTTAATCATTTTATTCTGGATTTATAATTGTTATGGTCATAAATCCAGAGTATTTGTCCTTTTAAGAAATAAATGTAGTAAGATCCTGAGAGTTATCTATAACTAACTATGATTCAGTATTGTTAGGGTCTATTTTTTTATTAAGATATCTCCTTAGAATTCCTCCTTTGATTCTGTTTACATCATATTCTACAATAAATGCATCAGGATCAATTTCATCAATAATTCGGTTTATTTTTCTGATTTCAAATCTATTGATTACGGTTTGGATAACTTCAAAATCTTTAGTCGAACCATTTTTACCATGTCCATTCACACCTTGAAACACAGTCATTCCTGCACCTAATTTTTCTGTTATCGCAGTTTTTAGAGCGGTTGATTTTTTAGATACTATCATTACACCTATAAAATCTTCGAAGCCTTCGATAGTGAGATCCGTAATTTTTGCAGTGACCAAGAATGTAAGGATAGAATACATCGCTGTTTCTTTGGAGACTATGATAGCAGTAATAGAAAATAGTATAAAATTAAATAACAAAATAACCTTACCAATACTAATCCCCAAAGAATTATTGATATAAATACCCAATATTTCCGAGCCATCCAAGACGGCACCATTTTTAATGGTAATTCCTATTCCTAGTCCCAAAAAAAGACCACCAAATATCGAGATTAGAAGTTTATCATTCGTAACCACCTCAAAAGTTTCTAGCTGTATAGAAATAGCAAGGCCAATAATTGCTATGATAGATTTGGTCACCATAATTCTCGAAATAGAAAAATATGCAAGAATTAGAAAAGGAAGACTTAGTAAAACTAAAATTATAGAGATGTTAATCTGTAAGGTAGAATTGAGAAGGATCGCTATACCGGTAACTCCCCCGTCTAAAAAACCATTTGGTAATAGAAAAGCTTTTAGTCCGATACTTGCTAATATTACACCAAAAGAAATTTGAAAATATTCTGATAATCTAGAGACAAATGCTTTCGTCATTTTTGTAGTTTTAAAGATGATGTTATCTTATGTATACAAAAGTCAACATTATTTCTTATATATTTTTATTTATATTAATGATGAGAGTCATAAACAATGATTATTCTTACTTCTGATCTTTTTATTTTATTCATCAAAAAAATGAAACTTATCTTTAATGATATCATCCTTTTTTTCTTCTACATATTTCAGAAAAGCTTCTGCGACCAAAGAAAACTTTTTGTTTTTTAACCATATTAGATTCCAGATTGATTTTATGGGAAAACCCTGTATGGGAATTATTTGTAATCGACCAGCATCCAAATCGTTTCGAATACCAATTAAGGGCATAATAGAATATCCTAAACCAGCAATAACTGCTTGCTTAACAGCCTCATTAGAGGTAAGCTCCATTTTTTTTCTTACAGGTAGTTCATTTTTTTCAATATATTTTTCCATCGTATGCCTGGTACCTGATCCTGGTTCTCTATAAATCAACGGTAGTTCTGAAAAAATAGATTTATTGTATATTTTCTTAGTGAATTCTTCAGATGTATTGCCCACCAGGTACAATTGGTTTTCCATAAGTTTTGTTTTCTCAATTTGTAAATTTTTAGGTAATACGGAAACAAGTGAAAAATCAACTGTATTTTCTTCTAAACTATTTATTACTCTTTGTTTATTTGTTACATCCAGAATCAGATCAACACCTTCGTGTTGTTTCATAAAATCAGATAAGAAATATGGAATAATATATTTTCCCGTAGAAACTACAGAAATTTTTAAAACGCCAGATAATTGTCCCTGATACGCCTTGGTCTTATAACTAATCTGATTTACCTCGTCTATAATTTTCTGTGCTGCAATGGCTATTTCTTTCCCGAAATCGGTAACATATAGCTTTCTTCCTATAACCTCTGTTAGTGGAATTGGAAATTGATCCTGAAAATTCTTCAGCTGTATAGATACGGCAGGCTGGGTTAAATGCAGCTCTTCTGATGCTTTGGTAATACTCTCTTTTTCTGCAATTTTTAGAAAAATCTGTAGTTGATGCAAAGTGTAATTCATAAACTATTTTAATGATAATGATTACAAATATAAATAAAAATATATGAAAAATATCACGTAATTTAGAGATGTAATTACAAACACAGTTGTATTATAAATAATTGATAAACATATCATTATAGTAATTAAGGTATCATCTTTTTAAGAAATAGTTTTTCTATTAAAGTTATGGTTTCATTTTAAAATTAGCATCATATGGAATTATTAAAAAAGTCAAAAAGGTTCCTGAAGCAGAGTATGAGTAATATGAGTACAAGTGATAGGATTTCTGCATCCAGAGAAGCAAAAGCATTAGTATTGGGTATCAACGAAATTTATAAAAAAAGCAAAGACCCGAATCTGATGAATGTTATGAAATTGATTACTCTAAAAAAACGGAAAATCGATAAGAGGCTACGGGGACATTTAACAGCATAATAACAATTTGATATTTAAATGCTTAGTAAGATTATTAATATATAAATAAATTAGATATGAATACTGTTTTCGAATATAAGAATGTAAAAGCAAATCGGTACTTAGAATCTTTAGCGGTCGACAAACTGTTAAGGCTAGCAAATAAGTATGCATTTATTATCAGAGCTGATATTTTCTTTAATAAAGAGCATACTAATAATAAGAAAGGTAATATTTGTGGGATTAGATTGAGTCTTCCAGGTCCCAGAATCTATGCTTCTTCGGATGAGTACAGTTTTGAAAGATCTATAAACAATACGATAAAAGACCTTAAAGATCAGTTAGAAAGAAGAAAAGTAAAATTATACAAGAGTTTAAGTTAGTTGGAAAGCTATAATTAGCCCATTATAGTTTTCTGTTTGTGATGCTTTCATTATTGATTGTTTGAAAAGTAGCTGTTTTTGCCAAGCAGCTACTTTTTTAATAGAAAAAACCGCCTTTTCAGGCGGTCAAAACCACTCTTAATCTCAGAAACTCAGTTGAGAATAGTTTTTTGTTTATGGCTAATTACAGTTTCGAACAAATTCCCAAGGTTTTCCATTGCCTGCATTGGTTGAAGGAATATCACCCTGTGTCCACCACTTTGCTTTATATAGTGCATTTTCATAGAAAACTTCGTTTCCGCCTACATAAGCAATTGTAGAGTTCCACTGGTTTCCGGTACAACTATTATCTCCACCGTCACCCCCATCTCCATCGCAATTTTCAATAAATTTCCATGGCTTTCCATTTCCAGTATTGTTCGTAGGTATATCACCTTGTGTCCACCACTTTGCTTTATATAGTGAACCTTCGAAGGTTACTTCATTACCACTGGTATATGCCAAGGATGCATTCCACTGATCAGAAGAACAACCAGTACCGTTTCCACCGCCGTCACCTCCATCGCCGTCGCCATTATATGGAGATTCCGGATAATTTTCTGCATTGGCAATTGCTTGAGATTGCGAAACACCATTAAGTACCTGACTTGCCACATATAAATATCCATAAGCAGAAGATGGGCTTCTTTCAAGCAACATTTGCCATATCATTATGCCATCTGTTGTACTTTTTGAAGCAATATGATTTGATAGACCAGCAATATTTTGATAGTTATATGTGTAGTATGGTCCCCATGGTTCTTCGGGATAATGAGTTCCTGCTGCAATAGAAAAACCATACTGATCTGCGTAATATTTATATGAGTCATACATAATTGCTCTGTTACTGGCAGCTCCTGTATTATAACCTTGATAAGCTATTAAATCAATTTTATCTCCAACAGCTTTTATAACCGGAATCATATGGCCGGTAGATGCAAATCCAAATAAACTGATTCCCTGATTTGGGGATGTGGCATTGAATAAATTGGCATCTGATTCTCCTGTAACTAGGTTTCTCTGGCTATGCGCAAAAGGAGAGGAAGGATCATTGTTGTTAAGCCCTCCTAAAGCACCTGCCCCAGCAGGAGCACACGCGATCACATATCGACCTTTGGGCATCAACGCTCTTGATTCATTAAAAAAAGTAATGAACCGTTGCACATTGATAGGCTCTCCAATAGTCTGAAAACCACCATTTGGCTCAAAATCCCAATCAATTCCTTCGAATCCTATATCATCTACCAAATCTTTAATTTGATTATAATTTATATCATAGGCTGCATTAGTCCCCCAGTATGTTTCTCCACCTATAGAAAGGATTACCTTGATTCCTTTTGTTTTAAGAATAGATACAGATTCTTTCAAAGTTTCTCCTCCGTAGGGAGTCTGAATTCCGGTTCCGGTAATATCAAAAGACCCTTTTTGATAACGTAGGTTAGGTTTTGCAAAAGCAAGAAATACGTGAGTAACATGTTCTGGAATATCTCTTAGTTTAGAGCCCTGCCCTGTGGTAGTCCAACTTTCTGACCAAGAAGGAAAATATCCTAAAATGATAGGTTCTGTTATCGCAGCTTTGTTACTTACTGGTGCTGTTTCTAAAAGATTCTGTTCGTCGAGAAAACTCTCGTTAGTACAAGACTGAAGTAATATTGAAAGTAAGAAGATATATCCAGCAATTCTTTTTAATAGATCCATAAGAGTTTGTGTTTACGTTAGTTTTAAATTGATATTATGACTTTTGTTATTCATTTTTTATTTTAGTGATAGTGCTCCTTTAGTATTTTGATGAAATATCATATTTTCATTAACCACTTTATATTCTTCATCAAATTCTTTTCGAAATTTTAACTCCACTGTGTTCCAATCTGATGCCCATCCCTTTATAATATTGTTCAGGTATATTATTTTGAGTTTATGTTTTCCTTTCTTGAGTGCAATAGAGCTTTCCTCAGGATGTTTTTTTATTGTCTTTTTGTAATCTATAACCAGTTGATCACCAATCCAAATTTGATCCTGTGTACTGGAAAAATAATACACACCATCCTCTGGGATATCGATATACCCTTCTAAAAACACTGCTCTGAAATTTTCTTTTTTAACCTCGTGTCCCCAGTCGAAAGTATTATTAGCTTCTTTGATATTTTTAATAATTGATACCTCAGCCGGCATCTCTCTTTGAATCTGATCTATATTGACAAAATGACCTTTTATAGTTTTTATTTTTAATCCCGGAGATAAATTCATGGCTTCGGTTACAGGCTGCAAGTATGGCTGTTTAACAATGTTAAGTGTCCTTACCTTACTAATTTTACCGTGGGGTAATACTGATGCTATTTTTAAAATGGTGGTTTTTTTAAACTTGAGTGCTTCCGTATATTCACTACTATGGTTAGTAGGATCAGATCCATCAGTAGTGTATATCATTTTTACAGGGTGCGTGGTTTTAAATGGTAGTATAACACTATCCAGAAATACGATATGGTCTGACGAAGGTCCTTCTGGTAAAGGAATGTGATAACTTATTTCATAGGTGTCTAAAACAGGATACAAATTATTTAAGCGATTCAGGAAACTATTAAAGTTCTTATTTTTTTCCATAGTCCATCCGGTTTCTGCAATCGCTATTAATCTTGGATACAGTTGATATTCGGCAATATGGTCATTGTCTGTTTGTTCAGCCCATAGATTTCCTTGCAGTCCAAGAATATGATGTCTTTTATTTTCTTCTATAGCATCAGGAATAGGATTGTAATCGTATGTTTTTTGCAAAGGGGTATGTCCTCCAAACGCCATGGGTTCTACATGTTTACTACCCTGGTAAAAATTGAGATATACGTAATCCAAAGGCGTCATAATTACATCGTGACCTTCATTTGCAGCTTTAATCCCTCCTATTTCTCCCTGCCAAGACATGATATTTGTGGTTTCGGTAATTCCTCCTTCGAGAATTTCATCCCATCCAATCATCTTTTTGTTATGGATATGTAACATCTCTTCTACACGCGCCATAAAATAACTTTGTAATTCTTTTTCGTCCTTTAGTCCTTCTTTTTTAATTAATTTTTGACATAATTCTGATTCTTTCCAATTACGTTTAGGTACTTCGTCTCCACCAACATGAAAATATATAGAAGGGAATAAGGCTGCCATTTCGCGAATGACATTTTCTACAAAAATGTACACTTCTTCTTTTCCTGCGCATAAAATATTATAATCCACACCCCATAGTTCCCTTATTTCAAAATGTTTTTCTTCACATGCGAGTTCAGGATACGCCGCGAGAATAGCTTTTGCATGTCCCGGCATATCAAACTCAGGAATTACATCTATAAACCGTTCTTTGGCATATGCAACAACTTCTTTTACATCTTCTTGTGTATAAAATCCATGATAAACAGTACTTTTTTTACTACCCCTTTTTGCACCAATTTCCGTAAGTTTGGGATATTGTTTTATTTCTATTCGCCAGCCTTGATCATCCGTTAAGTGCCAATGAAATTTGTTTATCTTTAGTGTTGCCAAAAAATCAAGTTGCTTTTTAATAAATTCTACAGTAAAAAAATGCCTAGAAACATCAAGTAATACGCCTCTCCACTTAAAAGCTGGTTCGTCTTTAATATCTACAGAAGGAATCTTAACTTCGATATCCTCAATAAAACTGTGATTGGGAATAAGCGGAAACAATTGTATCAATGATTGCGCTCCATAAAATAGTCCTTTAGTAGTTCTGGATGTGATTGAAATATGGTCTTCATAGGTTTTTAAAAAATAACCTTCTTCGTCCAATTCTAAAGAGCTGTCTATCAATAAGTGAATAGAGTTTTCTTTTTTAACATCGGACGTTTGTAGTTGTAATCCTGTTTTTTCATTAATAATATCTACAAAAAAAAGAGCAATTTTCCTGGCTTCAATATTGTTTGTATAAAAAGAGGTTTTTTTATCCATCGTAAAACTTCCTTCTTTTTCCAGCAACGAGAGTGGCATAGGTGTAATTCTGGGGTTTGTATTAACTACTGTTACGCGTTTCTCTTTTTCATGACAAGAAATTGAAAACATGAGTATGGATATTATATAGAAAATGGATCTCTTCATTAGTTAAATTATTTTTTGTAAAGGATATTGGGTCGAAATAATATGTCTGATTAGGTTGTTGATAGGTTTTTTTACAAAACTTTTCACTGTAAACCCTTTATCAGCTAGTATTCTCGTAATTATGTCTTGTGTATAATATGCAATGGAACCTACAAAATGAATAGGATAATTTTCTAATTCCTTACTATAGAGCATCAGATAATTATCAATGAATGTTTTGATTCCATTATATAATATATTTTCGATAAAAGGATGACTTCTATACCGGAACAGAAAAATTGCATAAGATGCTAAATACGTATTGGGCTGTTTAAGATCATATAAATTATGAAAAAGGTTTTCTAAATCATCCCCGAACATTGTCTGAAATTCTTTAGCAAGACCCGAGGGCATGTTCTTAAGGTAAAAACTTTTTAATAACTCTTTTCCGAAATAATTGCCACTGGCTTCATCTGCAAGCAAATATCCTAAAGACGGAGCATGTTGTATTACTTTATGTCCATCAAAATAGCAACAATTAGATCCTGTACCTAAAATTGCGATCACTCCGGGAGTTTTTGTTGTGGCATGCACAGCAGCAATAATATCTTCTTCAACTTTAAATACTTTTACATTTTCGAAAATATTCTGGAAGGATGATTTGATTTTTTTGTTTGATACTTTTGTTCCGCAACCTGCCCCATAAAAATATATTTCTTCAATCAAATTTCTTTTTTTTGATAGTTCAGAAACTTGTAGTATTATATCATTAATTCTACTTTGCGTTGTTTGCAAAGGGTTGATTCCTTCTGAGGTACAAGAACCTAGGTTATTTCCAAATTGATCGACCAGAATCCAGTCACACTTTGTAGAACCACTATCTGCAATTAATATCATACATCCTAATCTTTACTAATTTATTCCTTACCAAGATTTACTTCAAAAAGGTAATTTTGTTTCAAAGACATTTTATTTACTTGTGAACTGATAAAGGGTTACTGTGGTTTTAAAAATAATGTCTCTTAAAAGCTTCAATGGCTTCATATTCTGCTAATCCAAGATTGTCATACAATTTTGCTGTACTTTTGTTTCGTTCTTCTGCTCTTAACCAAAATTCCCTGGAGTCCTCTCCTTGAAACATGACTTTGTCTTTTTGTGATTGGTGAAAAAGAATTGCATTTGTCTTTCTGTTTACTTCATCTGGACTTAAGGGCACAGCCATTTCAATATCATGAATATCCCATTCGTGCCAGGCTCCTCGATATAGCCAGAGCCAACAATCATTCATAAACTGCTTTTGTTTTAAGATAGAAATAGTTTCCAGGATTGCATCGAGGCAAAGTTTATGAGTTCCGTGAGGATCTGCAAGATCTCCGGCAGCATAAATCTGATGGGGTTTTATATGAGTTATGATACTTTTTAAGATATCAATATCAGCATTGCCAATAGGGTTTTTCTTTGCTCTTCCTGTTTCATAGAAAGGAAGGTTCAGAAAATGAACTTTGTGATCAGGAAGCCCCAAATACCTAGTAGCTCCATAGGATTCCATTCTGCGAATTAAACCTTTGGTTAATCTAACTTCATCAGAATCTATATCTCCTGCGTTTTTAGATTTAATAGAATCTATAATTGCTTTAAAGACAGTATCATCTTTGGACAAGTGATTTGCTACTTCACCAAATTTTAAAGCTTCTTGGTCGGTTACCGCAATATTTCCTGAGGTTTGATATGCCACGTGTACATCGTGACCTTGATCGATAAGCCTCGAAAAGGTACCTCCCATAGAGATTACATCATCATCTGGATGCGGACTAAATATAAGAACTCTTTTTTGAGAAGGATTTGCTCTTTCCGGACGTTTAGTGTCGTCTGCATTTGGTTTTCCACCTGGCCATCCGGTAATGGTATTTTGTAAGTGGTTAAACATTTTAATGTTTAGCTCATATGCAGAGCCTTCTAAGGTAAGGAGGCTAGACATACCATGATCATTGTAGTCCTTGTCGGTTAATTTCAATAAAGGTTTTTGTACTTCCTGACTTAACCAGGTAACTGCTTTTAGTTTAAGCTTAGGTGTCCAAATACATTGATCTACCAACCAAGGCGTTTTAATCCGGGTTAGGTCTGCAGCAGCTTCATTATCTAAAACTACAGTGATATTTTTGTGCTCTTGCAGAAAAGAAGCCGGAATTTGCGAAGTGACCTCTCCTTCGATAGTTTTTTTTACAATAGAGGCCTTTTTATGCCCCCAGGCAAGCAGTAATATTCTCTTAGCTTTCATAATGGTACTAATTCCCATTGTAATAGCTCTTTTCGGAACATTTTCGAGACCATTAAAATCTGAAGCAGCATCTCTTCTGGTAATATGATCCAGAGTAATAATTCTGGTTCCGGAATTGCGATGCGATCCGGGTTCATTAAAACCGATGTGCCCCGTTCTTCCAATACCTAATAATTGAAAGTCCAGTCCACCGAGTTTTTTTATTTTCATTTCATAATCAATACAATATTGATCAATTTCGTCCACATTAATATCTCCTGATGGAATATTAATGTTTTCAGGATTTATATCCACGTGATCAAAGAGATGTTGGTGCATAAAGTGATAATAGCTCTGTTGATTATCAACATCCATTGGATAGTATTCATCCAGATTAAAGGTGATCACATTGTTAAAACTAAGCTCGCCCAAGCGATACAATGTTACCAGTTCTTCATATACTTTTATAGGGGAGGACCCTGTTGCTAAACCTAAAACACAAGGTTTACCTTCTTTTTGTTTTTGCTGTATTAAATCTGAAATCTCTAAAGCTGCCAGTTTTGATGCATAAGACGAATCCTGAAATATTTCGTTATGAATTTTTTCAAATTTTGTATCCTCAAATTTGCCAACTTGTCTGAATTTAATTTCTTTAATCATTTTTCTTTTTTAAGCTTTAACTTGATTTTTCTTTTTTCAAATTGTACCTCGTTAGTAGATGGATAAGCAGAATTTCTTCAATACATTTAGTCAATATCCCACCAGATATTAGTTGTCATAACATCAGGACCTTGTCTTTCTATAGCTTCTTTTACTTTTGCTTCATTTGCTACTAGCTCTGTAGTCGAATACTGTAGTCTCTTAGGAACCGTTCCGTTATTAGGCTCTGAGACAAAGAATATTGTATTATCAGTATAGGTTGGAATAAGCTCTGTTCTTCTGACCAGAGACCAGGCTTCGTATCCATTCATTAATAGTGCCAACCAACGCTGGTTCCAGACAGCTTCTAATTGTTCTCTGACGGAACCGGATAAAATAACTATAGATTCATTAGCAATAAATGTTTCGATATCCCCAGCATCTACATCCCAGAAATTCATACTTGCGCGGATTCCCTGTTCATAAAGTCCTTGTGGATTTCCTGAATAACCTAAAAGAGCCGCTTCTGCCTGTAGGAAGTAAGATTCGGCCGCTGTCAGTATTTGGGTTGGGACAACATTTGCCACGTCTGTAGTCGATGTCCCAATGATTTTTTGGGATGGAATAGCAAGATCATCTCTAGCTATAATTCCTCTCATAGAAATTGCAGTACCCTCATACACTCCATTTGGAGATGGATCAGCCATTTGAGACAATCTGGGATCATTGTTATCATTTAAGAGGTTCATAATACGATCAGAGAACACCCATTTAGAGCCTAGTCCTCCAAATCCCCAGTAGACATCCTCAAAGCTTCCATCCAGGAATGATAAGATCAATGCAGATTCAGACTTCTTTAATAGCGCTTCATTAGCGCTGTCGATTAAAGTATTGCTCAGGCAATCGTTAATAACAGTATCGATAAACGATTGTTCTCCTGCTTGTATAAATGCATCTCTAGATCGTATAGCAATTCGCAATCGCAAAGTGTTGGCAAATGCCTTCCATTTTTGAGGATCTCCATTGTAAATGAAATCTCCTTCTGCACCTGCTATGATTTCTGTAGATGAACCGATCTCATCCATTTGCGCTTTTAACTCATTTAAAAGCCCTGTATAGATTTCTTTCTGATCATCATATCTAGGTTGTGGATTATCAAGAATCAATTCATCTCCAATAACTTCGCTGTAAGGAATATCTCCGTAGATATCAGTCATTTTTTGATAAAACCAGGACATCATAATTTTTGTTACTGCTGCACCATTACTATCACCTAAATCATTATAAGTGCCTAATAAATTTCTAATATTCAGAGAAACTTTTTGATAGGAAGCATCAAATATGGCATTGGTCCATCCTTGATTATTTTGATAAGCATCGCCGGCAAACCAGGAGCCTTCTGCATTGTAACTAAACTGATGTGCAAATTGGCTGGTATAGATTAAATTTCCTCTCCAGGTAAGAAACCGAGGTTCTGCAAATTCAAAATATTGAACCCCGGCCATAATTCCTTCTATTGTGGCTGTTTCCGGATCAATTGGATTTGTATTTATTTCTTCAAAATCCTCTGTACAGGAGATAGATGTAAGTATTAGTATGAGAAAACCTACAAATAGTTTAAGAATGTGTTTTTGAGTTTTCATGATTCTTTTATATTTTAATATCATAATTCATTTTTAAAAAGTTAGATTAACCCTAAGTCCGTGGCTGCTGGCAGAAGGGATTCCAAAAAACTCTACGCCTCCGAAACTTGTATTGAATCCTGTTTCAGGATCAAAATTATCAGTGTTACTATGTAGTATAGCCAGATTTCTACCTACATAGCTTATGGATAAATTAGAGAGGTGCAAGCCTTCTATAGTTTTTTCAGGAAAATTATACCCAAATGTTAATTCTCTAAATTTTATAAAGCTGCCGTCATAAACCCAGTTTTCCCCTATTTGACCAAGTCTACCCCAATACGTTTGTGGGTTTACTCCTCTTTGCTGCACTTCAGGATCTAGTGTTCCATCTACAGTTGCGTTTTGAGGAACTGTTATTCCTTGCCCACCCGTAAAGAATTCTCTACCTTGTAATGTCTCGACTGCAGTACCCTGCGTATGTCTTTGTATTTCTGAAAGTGAGAATACATCACCACCAAATCTCGCGTCGAATAAGAAGCTTAAAGAGAATTGTTTGTATTTAAAAGTATTTCCCCAGTTTAGAAAAGCATCAGGAGCCACATCTCCGATCTGTGATATTTCGGTATTTACGATCGGTAAACCATCGGAGTCATATATAACATTTCCATTATTATCTCTAGTAAAACTAGTTCCAAATAGACCTTGTGCACTTGACCCTACTTCTGCCGCTACTTGTACGACATCATTAAATTGTCTTACAAGAATATTTCTATCTACTCCTTGTGCTAATTCTTCTACTTCATTTTCATTGGTTGTAAAGTTTACTGTAGTGGACCAACTAAAATCTTCAGTCTTTATGATATCAGCATCTAGAGAAAGTTCGATACCTTTGTTCGTTACCAAACCTGCATTGATAATTTGGTTCGCTGCACCGCTGGAAGGAGGAAGAGTGAGTCGTAGTATTTGATCTTCAGTCCTTATCGTATAATAAGTGGCAGATAATCCAACTCTATTATTTATAAAACGTGCATCCAACCCAAATTCAAGTGCATTAGAAATTTCAGGAACTAAGTTTGGATTATTTAGCTCAGGACCGGCACCAGCTCCTTCTTCAGCATTTCCGAAGAAGAAAAAACGTTGTCCATTAAATAGATTGGATGATACATTGTACGTATTTATCAAGGAAAAGGCTCCAGTGGCATTTCCTGTCTGAGCAAAACTTCCTCTAAGCTTTAGATTAGATAATACCAGGTTATCCTGTAATGATGGAAAAGCATCGGTAACAACAAAACTTAATCCAACGGATGGATAGAAGAAGGAAGCATCATTTATTGGCAGCGTAGAACTCCAGTCATTCCTGGCGGTAAATTCTGCAAACAAGTAATTGTTGAAACCTAAAGTCATAGATCCGAATACAGAATTAGAGGAATTTCTGGCATTACCCGGTACCACACTGATACTTTCGAAATTATTAAGTGAGAAAAAGTTGGGTAATAAAAAAGTTTCCCCGATAGCCTGTAAGGATTGAAAGGAAACATCAGAATGGCTAAAACCTAAGGTAGCCCCAAGGCTAAAATTACTACTTAAATCAGTATTGTATCTAAAAATAAGATCGTAATTATTAGTTCTGGCAGTGGAGTTAGTATCAGAAAATCGTCCATTACCGGCGATATCAAAAGCTCCAAATGGGTTAAATATTTGTTGACTGGTTGTAATATGATCCTGAGATAGCCTCATAAGTGCTTTTAATCCAGGAAGTATGTCAATATTTAATTCTAAAAGACCTATATATCGATCAGTTTCATCCTCATTAAGTAAGGTATTTGTAGTATAGTAGGGATTCGTAATAAACGCTCCTGCCCAATTATTAGGTGTACCATCAGGTTCTAAAAAGTTAACACTTAATAATGAGTTAGAAATATTTCTGGGTCTAAGAGAAAGTGCTCGGGTTATATTTGTCTGTCCTCCGGTTAATTCCGGACGGTTTTGAGCATCTTGATGAATATAGTCTACTTTCCCAAGAATTTTTAACCAATTAGTAATAGAAGCACCTGCTTTAATACTAAAATTTTGTCTTATTAAGTTACTTCCAGGTATTATTGATTCGTCATCCAATCTGGAAAAACTAAACCTGTAATCAAATTTTTCTGTTCCTTGTGAGATAGACACAGAATTTAAGAAAGAAAACCCTGTTCTAAAAAAATCTTTAAAATCATTATCATTCGCAGCGTAAGTCGCAGTTCCTACACCATCAAAGCGTTCTCGTTGTGATCCATCTAATCTGGGTCCGAAACTACTACCAGTAGTGATATCATATACTAATTCATTGGTTGATGTATCAAATTGACCTTGACCATACTCATTTTGGAATTTTGGTGATACCAGTAAAGAACTTGCAGTTATCGCAGAATTGATTTCAACAGTTGGTTTATCAGAACGCCCTTTTTTCGTGGTAATGACTAAAACCCCATTAATACCTCTAAATCCATAAAGTGCTGTTGCATTTCCTCCTTTTAAAAGAGATATGTTTTCAATATCATTAGGATTTAAATTAGAAAGTGTATTACCGTAATCCAATCCCGAAGCAAAATCTCCCTGACCCCCCTGATTATCATCGATAATAACACCATCTAATACGATAAGGGGCTGATTGTTAGTTCCAAGAGAACTGATTCCCCTTACATTAATGGACACAGAGGAACCAATTCCGCCAGAATTGGAATTAATATTTACACCCGCTAGCTTACCGCGTATTGCAGATCCTATATTGGGGTCTGCTGTCTGTGTAATGGTTTCAGATTTAAGCTGTTGTACTGAATATCCTAATTTTTTAGATTCTTGTCGTATACCAAAAGCAGTTACGACTACATCTTCTAATTGTTCTGTATCTTGTTCCAAACTAACGCTTACGGTTTTTGACGAACCTACAGGTATTTCTTTTGTCTTAAATCCGATGTATGAAAACACCAAAATATCTCTTGTAGAAACATCAATTGAATATCTACCGTCAAAATCAGTTTGAGCTCCGGTTGCAGTTCCTTTTATAATCACATTAACTCCCGGTAAAGGAGTGCCATTTTCCGCATCTGTTACCTTACCTGATACTTTTTTGTCTTGAGCTATAACTCCAATTACTAAAAATAAAAATGAAATTAAAGTGAATTTTTTTTGCCTCATGTTTTCCTTTTATTGATTATTTGTGATGTTCTAAAATTAATAGATTGAAGGTTTTCTTTTTTTTTTTTTATCCAAACAACACCATTTTGATAATGAACGACATGGAACTGTAGATAATCGTTATTGTAAGATTTTTGTAAGAAACTTTTTTTTGCTTTTTATCTTATTTAATGATACTTTTTCACAGTTTTTTAATAAAATTAACATAAATCTGTGTCAAAAACTGAAGAAAATGTAATCCACAATAGTGTGGTAAAAAAAACAATTAAGAGGAAGTACCACATCTATTTTTGGATCGTATACTTTCTTTTTAATGTAGTTAGGTGGGGAAGTTATTTTAATGACTATTGGTACTCCTTTAAATCTAATTTGGTAGAGTTTCCATTGCACTTGATTATAGTTTACTTTAACATTTATTATCTAATCCCGAATTATTTATTAAAAAAGAAATACCTTACCTATGTTACCGCGTTACTTTTCAGTCTAGGAATTCATTATGTGGTACGATCAGGTCTTAATTATTGGTTGATCACAGAAAATATCTGGCCAGAAGCTCAAGGAGAAAATCAACCCTTTGGTCTCAATCATATAATCGCCGTTGTTTTAGGTGAATTATATGTTCTTGCTCTCACTTTTTCTATTAAAATAAGTGTTGATTTTATTATGGAAAGAAATAAAAACCAACAACTTACAGCATTACAATATAAAACAGAACTGCAATATCTAAAAGCACAAATTCAACCACACTTCTTTTTCAATACTTTGAATAATTTATATGCGTTAACTATACAGAAATCATCTAAGGCTCCGGAGGTAGTTGTGAAGTTGTCAGAATTTATGCAGTATATCATATATGATGCCAGCAAAAGAAAAGTTCCTTTAATACAGGAAATTCAATATATAGACAATTATATAGAGTTAGAGAATATTAGATATGGAAATCAACTTAAGACAAAAATTATCATCAAAGGATGTATAGATGATGTACAAGTAACCCCACTTTTATTTTTGCCATTTGTAGAAAATGCTTTCAAACATGGTTTTAAAGATCGAGGAGAAATGAGCTTAACAGTTTCATTTGAAGTTGATAATAAAACATTGATTTTTACATCTGAGAACAGTTACGACAAAGAAGCTTCTGCCAAGTCAAAAAATGGAATTGGAATTAATAATGTAGAAAGAAGGTTACAACTCTTATATAATAGAAACTATGAATTGAAAATATCAAATATAAACGATACGTATAAGATTACCCTTAAAATACCAACCACATGATCATAAAAAGTATCATAATTGATGACGAACCTTTGGCAATAAGTGTTATTGAATCATATCTAAAAGAATTTAAGAATATTGAAGTAATAGATGTATTTAAAAATCCTTTAGAAGCATTGCCCGTATTAGAAAACGGCGGAATTGATGTTGTCTTTCTGGATATAAATATGCCAAGAATGAATGGCTTAGAATTTTTAAAAACACTAAAAGAATATCCGCAAATCATTATTACAACTGCATACAAAGAATATGCTATCGAAAGCTACGAATTAGAGGTTCTTGATTATTTAGTAAAGCCTATACCATTTAGTAGATTCTTAAAATCAATTAATAAATTAATGGCTAGGCTCATTAGTCTTGATAAAGGAAAACCTTTTGCTGATTTTGAACAAGCTCCTCATATTTTTTTAAAGGTTGATAAAAAACTAATTAAAATATTTCTTCGCGATATTCTTTATATCGAAAGTTTAAAGGATTATATAAAGTTACGTAGCGTAGAAGGAACCTATATTTCTCATAAATCATTAGCAAGTATCAGTGAAGAATTACCTTCAGAAAATTTTGTTAGAATACATAAATCATACACTATTGCCATTGATAAAGTAAAATCCGTAGAAGGTAATCTGGTAGAAATAGACACTAAAAGGATCCCAATCGGACGTAATTACGCTATGCATGCTAAAAAACAAATATTAAAAAACAAAGGAAACTTATTAAATGAATAGTCTACTTAGGGCAAGTGTAGAAAACTTATTCAGAATTAGACAAAAACTGCCTTTTTCAATATGATAAGGCCAATTAATAATACAACAAATACATTCACATGAAACTAAGCACACTCGACTACTCCATAATAATTGCTATTTTACTTACTACACTTTTAATAGGTTTGATCGTATCAAAAAAAGCAGGAAAAAGCACTTCAGAGTACTTTTTATCCGGTAGAAACATGCCATGGTGGTTATTAGGGTTCTCTATGGTAGCAACTACATTTTCTACAGATACACCAAACTTTGTAACCGATATTGTAAGAAAAGATGGGGTTTCGTCAAATTGGATGTGGTGGGCATTTCTAATCACAGGTCTTCTTACTGTTTTTATCTATGCCAAACTTTGGAGAAGATCTAATGTTAATACAGATATTGAATTTTATGAACTACGTTATGGAGGTGCTCCTGCTATTTTCTTAAGATCATTTAGAGCATTATATCTGGGTCTAGTGTTTAACGTTTTTGCGATGGCTGGAGTAACGCTTGCAGCAATAAAGATTGGCAGTATTATGCTTGGTCTGGAACCTTGGGAGACTATAGTTTATGCAGGTGTGATTACCGTAGTTTTTAGTGCTTTAGGAGGTTTTAAGGGTGTAGTTTATACAGATTTTTTGTTATTCTTTATAGCCATAGGTGGTGCTATCGGAGCAGCATATTACTTAGTGAATATACCCGAAGTTGGTGGATTAGAAAATTTAATAACACATCCTAATGTAGCGGATAAGCTATCTCTATTACCAGATTTTAATGATAAAGAAGCCCTTATTACCTTATTAATTATTCCTTTGGCAGTCCAATGGTGGAGTTCCTGGTTTCCCGGTGCAGAACCAGGAGGAGGAGGTTACATTGCACAGCGTATGTTAGCTGCTAAAAACGAAAATCACGCAATCGGAGCAACATTCTTTTTTAATATTATGCATTATGCTTTACGTCCGTGGCCGTGGATATTGGTTGCTTTGGCTTCTCTTGTAGTATTCCCTGATATAGCTAGTATACAAGAGGCTTTTCCTAATGTGTCTGAAGATAAATTAGGTCATGATTTAGCATATTCAGCAATGTTGGCAAAACTGCCTAGCGGACTATTAGGTTTAGTATTTGCCTCTCTTATAGCTGCATATATGAGCACTATTTCTACACATCTTAATTGGGGATCTTCTTACATTGTTAATGATTTTTATAAACAACAGATAAACAAGGATGCATCAGAGAAAGAATTGGTAATGATCGGTAGGATATCAACAGTTGTCCTTATGGTATTAAGTGCTTTGTTTGCGTTATATCTCAAAAATGCAAAGCAGCTTTTTGATATTATAATAATGTTTGGAGCCGGCACAGGTCTTATTTTTATTCTTAGATGGTTTTGGTGGAGAATTAATTCCTGGAGTGAGATCTCGGCAATGATTATTTCGGGAATCGTATCACTAATCTTTGCCTCTCCGGTAGGTGACTATTTGTTTGGAGATAGCGCTTTTATGCCTGGTTGGGCAAAACTACCAAGTATTGTCTTTATAACCACCGTTGTGTGGATAAGTATAACCTTCTTGACAAAACCAGAAAGCAATCATGTATTAAGAAACTTTTACAAAAAAATACAGCCCGGAGGCCCGGGTTGGAAAAAAATCATCACCGATGCAAAACAAGACAACGTTGATATTGTACGTACTAATGAAGGCTGGAGTGTACCATCAGGTATTTTAGCATTGCTATTAGGGTGTTTCCTGGTGTATGGAGTATTATTTACTACTGGACATATAATTTATGGCAACCTTAAGGAATCATTGATTTTAGGATCAGGAACCGTAATTTCAGGGTTTTTGCTAATAAGAGTATGGAAAAAAATTGGAAAGAATCTAATTGTCTGAACGTAGTTCGAGTTATATCTTTAATATTATAGTAAAAAAGCATTGAGGTTTCTTTCAATGCTTTTTTTAATTAAAAACTTCTTTAATACTACATATATTGGAAATATATTAAGGTATTCAGATACCAAAGAAGGCTTTCATTTTCTTAAAAGTATCTTAAATGACGGTTATAGGATTTTTACCTCATAATATCTACAAAATGATGTCATTTATCTAATTAGTTTTTTGGCTTCTATAGTTCTTTCTAATTTAAGGATCAGTTTAACACGAACTTTTCAAAAACTTAAACACAAATCATTATGAAACTATTAAAACCTCTACTGAAGAGATCTTCTTTTTATTTTGGATCTTGGAAAGTACCACTATTGATTTTATTCACCTTCTTCTTGAATATAACCTGGGGACAGGTAAATACAGGAGGAACAGCGACAACTGCCGATCATCAAAAGCAAGTAATTGGATACATAACAAATTGGGATGCCTGGAAAGCAGCTAGCGCCGGAGTTCCTTCTGCCGGAGCATTAACACAATTAAATATCGATTACTCAAAATATACCATTTTAAATTATTCCTTTTTTGGGGTTGCTGTAGACGGTTCTTTACATAGTGGAGATCTTCGAAATAAGAATATATACCAACCCGGTGTTGTTCAAGAACCTGCTGACTTGTTATATGGAGATCCTTATAGTAGTTGGGACTTTCATATTTTGTTTGGAGAAATTGAAAATGTAAATTATATAAGCCCAGCAATAAAAGAAAGAGCAGAAGCAATGGGTTATGTAGTCGAGGTAGGCGGTAGTACGTGGTCACATCCAGAATGGGGTCTAAGCGGTATATTGCCATTGCCACTCCCTAAAGAAGGAAGCGAAGCGAAGGGTTTATTAGAATTAGCACATGATAATGGCGTAAAGGTGATGGCTTCTCTTGGAGGATGGAGTATGTGTAAACATTTTCCTGAGATGGCAGCAGATCCTGTAAAGAGAGCCCGTTTTATCGAAGACTGTAAAAAGCTAATCAATATGGGATTTGACGGAATTGATCTGGACTGGGAATATCCAGGACCATTTCCAGGAATGAACTTTACAGGGACAAATGCAGATTATGCTAACTTCGAAAACCTTGTAGAAGAAATCAGAGCTGCTATAGGACCAGATAAATTAATAACTGCTGCGATGGCAGCTGATTATAAAAAACTAGAAGGTTTCAATTGGGCCAGACTATCTAATACAATGGATTATTTTAATATGATGACCTATGACTTTAATGGAGGATGGTCTAATATTGCCGGACATAACGCACCGGTATATCCTTATGATGGAGCTGAGGCACCAGATTTTAATTGGCAAACTTTATTAGACAAAATGAAAGGTATGGGAGTACCCGCTAATAAAATCAACTTTGGAGCCCCTTTTTATGGCAGAGGAGTCGTTACAAACGGAGCAGCAGATTTGAACGCTCCTACAGTTAAAAGAAATGTAACAATACAACCTGATGGTCCGGTCAGCACTTCCGCTGATTATACAAACTGGCCACAGGAAGTTTATGATGGTACACCAAATTACTTTTTTATCAAACAAAAAACAGGACCAGGAAGTGGATGGACGAGAAAATGGGATGATCAAGCAAAAGTACCATATATGGTAAAAGATAATTTCTTTTTAAGTTACGATGATGAAGAATCAATTACCGAAAAAGCTAATTTTATTAATGCTAATAATCTGGCAGGAACTATTATTTGGACAGTTTTTGGAGATCTTGAACTTTCGGGATCAGTACAGTCATTTGGTACAAAATTAAAAAGATGGTCTAATGTAAAGTCGCCCTTAGTAAATACTTTGAATGAAGTGTTCGCAAGTGGTGGAGTAGGAAATACTCCTCCGACAGTAAGCATTACATCTCCTGATGATGGCGCTACTTTTGAAGCAGGCAGTACTGTTCAAATTTCAGCTGATGCCAGTGATCCTGATGGAAGCATTACCAGAGTTCAATTTTATAGAGGAACAACTTTATTAGGAGAAGATACCACTGCTCCGTATACGTATACATGGAACAACAGTGCAGCAGGAAATCATGAAATTATCGCAAAAGCATACGATGATAAAGGAGCTAGCGCTACTGCAACCATAAATATATCTGTCACAGGTATTGGAGGAAATGAATTACCAACCGTAACCATTACTTCGCCTGATGAAGGAACAACATTCACAGCTGGTGCAACGGTTACTATTTCGGCAGATGCATTAGATACTGATGGGACTATAGAGCGTGTAGCGTTTTATAATGGTGATGCAATGCTTGGTGAAGATGTAAGTGAACCTTATATTTACGATTGGTCTAATGTATCTGAAGGGAATTATACCATTACTGTAAGAGCGTATGATAATGAAAGTGGAGAAGGAACTTCTTCAATTTCTATAACTGTTACAGTAGGAGACTCTTGTACTGCTCCTGCCTATGTTAATGGTCAAGTGTATGTTGGTGGTGATCGTGTTTCTTATCAAGGAAATGAATATGAAGCTAAATGGTGGACACAAAATAATGATCCCGTAACTAATCGCGAGAATGTATGGAAATTAATAGGCCCTTGCGATGGAGGACAAAGTGCTCCACAAGTAGCTATTACCTCTCCGACTTCAGGACAATCTTTTGTAGAAAGTAGCACAGTTACTATTAACGCAAATGCTTCAGATGCTGATGGTACTGTTTCTAAAGTTGCATTTTATGTTGATGGGAACTTGATTGCAGAAGATACTTCTGCACCATACACCACTAATTGGACAGCTACTTTAGGAAGCCACAGTATTATCGCAAAGGCAACAGATAACGATAATCAATCTACTACTTCAACAGCTATAAGTATAAACGTTACTACTGATAGTGGTTGTACAGGTGACAGTAATTTTAAAGTAGTAGGATATATGCCTAGTTGGCAAGGAACCACCAGCGCTGTTCAGTATGATAAATTAACACATATCAACTATTCTTTCTTATTACCTAATAGCGATGGTAGCTTGAGACCTTTAGATAATATTTCAAAAATGCAACAACTTGTTTCTTTAGGTCACGCACAAGGAGTGAAAATATTGATCGCAGTTGGAGGATGGATGGATGGTAATGATTCTGCATTCACAACATTGGCTGCAAACCCCACAACAAGAACTAATTTTATAAATAACCTAGTCAATTTTGTAGACCAATATGAGCTTGACGGTGTAGATATGGACTGGGAGTATCCTCAAGAAGGAAATGAACCTCAAAACTTCGAACTGTTAATGCAAGAACTTGGACAGGCGATGCATAGTAGAGGAAAACTGCTTACTGCTGCAGTTGTAGTTTCCGGATGGAATGCCGATGGAGTTTTAAATGGAGTTTTTGATGATGTAGATTTCTTAAATATCATGGCATATGATGGTCCTGATCATGGTTCAATGGCTCAGGCTCAAGGTGGATTGGATTATTGGTTAGGAAGAGGGTTGCCAAAGGATAAAGCAGTTCTTGGAGTGCCTTTCTACAGTCGCCCTCAAGCACAAAGCTATGCTTCGTTATTAGCACAGGGAGCAGATCCGAATAGCGATTCTTTTCAAGGAAACAACTATAACGGAATCCCTACTATTAAAGCCAAAACACAAATGGCTTTAGATCGTGCAGGTGGTATTATGATGTGGGAGCTATCACACGACACTACAGATGCTAGCACTTCGTTATTGGCGGCAATCAATCAGGTTGTAGGCGATCCATGTGAGCCGGATAATGTAGCTCCGCAGGTAACAGTTACCGCACCAAATCCTGGTGCTACTTTTACAGTAGGAAACGTGGTTACCATTACTGCTTCAGCTTCAGATACTGATGGTACTGTTTCCAAAGTGGCATTCTATGTTGACGGAAATATGATTAGTGAAGATGTATCAGCTCCGTATACTGCAGACTGGATAGCAGTAGAGGGAAATCATACGATTACAGCACATGCAACAGATGATGATAATGCAACAACAACCTCTCCTGAAGTTTCGATTACGGTACAAGGAGATGGGAATCAATCGCCAACAGTAATGATTACAAGTCCTGCAAATGATGCTGTACTTACCGAAGGGCAAAATATTTCGATTTCTGCCAATGCTAGTGATGCTGATGGTAGCGTAAGTAAAGTTGAGTTTTATGTTGATGGAAATATAATTAGCGAAGACACTTCAGCTCCATATACCTCAAATTGGACAGCTATCTCAGGTAATCACAGCCTTACAGCTAAAGTAACTGATAATGAAGGAGCATCAACCACATCTGTGGCGGTAAATATAGTCGTGAATACAGATAGCGGTGGTGAGTGTGATGAAGCTCAGTATGTTGAAGGTGGAGGATATTCTGAAGGAAGTTTGGTTCAAAATGAAGGAAATGTATATGAATGCCGTCCCTGGCCTAATAGTGGATGGTGTGATGGAGCTGCCTGGGCTTATGCTCCGGGAACTGGTACGTATTGGCAAGATGCCTGGACATTAGTTGGAGAATGTGATGGAGGAGATACCGGAGGCAATCAAGCTCCGATCGTAACAATTACACAACCGGTAAGCGGACAAACATTTACATCGGGTAGTACAGTTACTATAAGTGCTACAGCATCAGATACAGACGGAAATGTAACAAAAGTAGAGTTCTTCAGTAACGGAACGAAAATAGGAGAAGACACTTCCAATCCTTATAGTTATACCTGGAATAATGTGTCTTCAGGAAGTTATACACTGACCGCAAAAGCTACCGATAATCAAAATGAAACTGGTGATTCGGCAGCGGTAAGTATTTCAGTAGGTTCCATTAATCCACCTCCTGGTGGAGATCTTCCTAAAAGAATTTTAGTAGGATACTGGCATAATTTTAATAACGGTTCTTCTACTCCAAAATTAAGAGAGGTATCCGAAAAGTGGGATGTTATTTGTATTGCATTTGCAGAACCTAAATTTGGCAGCAGATCAGATATGACTTTTAGTCCTTATGAAATTTATGGAAGCAATTCAGAATTTGTAAATGACGTTGCAGCTGTGCAAGCGAGAGGACAGAAAGTGTTGATTTCTATCGGTGGGGCAAATGCTACCGTAGAATTAAACACACAAGCAGAAAAGAATGAATTTATAAGCTCAATGACCTCTATTATTAATATGTATGGATTTAATGGACTAGATATTGATTTAGAAGGAAGTTCACTTTCTCTAGCAGCTGGTGATACAGATTTTAGAAGTCCGACAACTCCAAAAATTATCAATCTAATTGATGCAACTAAGCAAATACGTAATAATGTAGGCGAGGATAATTTTGTGCTGAGTATGGCTCCTGAGACCTTGTATGTACAAGGAGGATTTAGTGCATACGGAGGAGCAAGCGGAGCTTATCTGCCTGTTATTTACGGATTGCGAAATGAGATGGATTACATTCATGTACAGCACTACAATACTGGATGTATGTTAGGATTGGATGGTCTTTGTTATTCATCATCTAATGCTGATTTTCATGTAGCGATGGCTGAGATGTTATTACAGGGATTCCCGGTTGGAGGAAATCAATTTCCCGCATTAAGACAAGATCAGGTAGCAATAGGATTACCAGCTAATCAAAGCGCTGCAGGAAGTGGATATACGCCACCCGCAGAAGTACATAAAGCATTAGATTATATTATAAAAGGACAATCTTTTGGTGGCAGATACACATTACGCAATCCTTCAGGCTATCCTAACTTTAGAGGGTTGATGACCTGGTCTATTAACTGGGATATCGTAGCAGGTTTTGGATTTTCTAACCCTCACAGAGCTTATTTGGATGCACTGGATCAAAGAAGCCCGGAACAAGAACTATTAGAAAAAGAAAGTATAAAAATGTACCCGAATCCTTTTACTTCTAAAGTTAATATTTCTTTCAAACTGAATAAAAATAAGCCCATTACTGCAGTTGTATATAATCAGATTGGTGTTAAAATTGCTGTGTTGAAAGAAAATGAAAAGCTTTCCTCAGGAATTCATGACATTCAATGGGATACGGATGGTATTCCTAATGGAATCTATTTTTTAAAACTTCAAATGGGTAAAGAAGCAAAAACCATGAAACTGGTTAAGCAGTAGCATTTCCCCTAATATCCTGTAAAATTTACCTCTCGTCTAAGTTAAAATGTCTAGAGGTGAATTTTACTATTTATGATTACCTCTTTAAGATACATCTTCACCAATGAAGAATTGACACAAAATACTCTTAAATAAACCTTTATGGAAACTCAATTTATAATTTCAAAATATAGAATTTTGATACAGGCTTTGATTTGGATTCATCTTTTTGGATTAAAAATCTCTGCTCAACAAAGCCCGGTAGATCAAAACGGACAACTAAAAGTTTGTGGAACTCAATTATGTAACCAGTATAACAATCCCATACAGCTTCGTGGAATGAGTACCCACGGAATTCAATGGTACGGATGGGGCAATTGCTTAACAGAAAGTTCTTTGGATGTATTAGCGAATGACTGGGAGGCAGATATTCTCAGAATTTCTTTGTATGTGCAAGAAGGTGGTTATGAAACAGATCCGATAGGTTTTACAAACCAGGTATCAAGATTAATAGAAGAGGCTACAGAGCGCGGAATTTATGCTCTAGTTGATTGGCATCAACTAAATCCCGGAGATCCTAATAGCAATCTGGACAATGCAAAACGCTTTTTTACAGATATAGCCGATCAACATAAGAACAAGAATAATATTATTTACGATGTTTGTAACGAACCTAATGGATCCGGTGTCACCTGGAATCGCATTAAAAATTATGCTGATCAGATTATACCTGTAATTAGGGCGATAGATGATGATGCGGTTGTCTTAGTTGGTACCCAGGGGTGGGCGACTTTTGGAGTTTCCGGAGAAGGAAGCTTACAAGATGTCATCAATAATCCATTACAGTTTGACAACGTTATGTACACGTTTCATTTCTACGCAAAAAGTCATAGAGATGTCTATCTTACCACATTAGACCAAGCCTCAGATCGATTACCAGTTTTTGTAACAGAATTTGGTAGTCAGGAATTTACAGGAGATGGGGTCAATGATTTTGATATGACCCAAAGATTTATTGATTTGATGCGTCAAAAGAAGATTAGTTGGACGAGCTGGAACTATTCTGATGATTTTAGATCAGGAGCCTCTTGGCAGTCAGAAACCTGCTCTGGAGGATCTTGGGCCACAAACAACCTTAAACCAGCTGGGAGTTGGATTAGGGATAAAATTAAGTTTCCGGCAGATGACTTTCCCGGAGCGGATACCGGAGGAGATGAACAGTCCCCATATGGGGGAATATCCTGGATTATCCCCGGAAAGGTGGAAGCAGAGAACTATGATCTGGGAGGTTCAAATCTTGCATTTAATGATGTGTCTATTTCTAACGAAGGCGGAAGCTATCGCGATGATGCTGTAGATATAGAACCTTGTTCTGAAGGAGGATTTAATGTTGGTTGGGTACAATCTAATGAATGGTTAGAGTATACAGTTAATGTAGACGACGCGGGGAAATATGACGTTGCATTTAGAGTGGCAGCGATTACATCTGGCAGACAATTTCATTTAGAGGTTAATAATGAAAATATAAGCGGGATTATAACGGTTCCTAATACAGGAGGATGGCAAAACTGGGAAACTGTATCTACCACCGTTTCGTTAAACCAAGGTGAACAGGTGATTCGAATAGTGATGGATACCGATGATTTCAATATCAATCATATGATTTTTAGTAAACAATCCGCAAATCCTAATCAATCACCAACTTGTACACTAACATCACCCATAAACAACCAGGAGTTTGTAGAAGGGTCAAACATAACTATCAATGCAGTTGCTTCAGATAGTGACGGAGTTATCTCTAAAGTCGAATTTTATACTGGAACAACTAAGCTTGGAGAAGACTCAAGTATTCCTTATCAATATACATTAATTGATGTATCAAGTAATGTTACTTATATAATAAAAGCTAAAGCTATTGATAATGAAGGAGCTACTACAGATTCAGCACCAGTAACCGTTATCGTGAAAACTTCTGGTGGAGATGGCGGAGATGAAAGTTGTAATGTGCCTTTATATGTTGACGGGAATAACTATCAAACAGGAGATGTGGTACAAAATTTTGACAAAAAGTACGAGTGCCTGGTTGGTGGATGGTGCTCTATAGGAGGACCATATACTCCTGGAGGAACCGCAGATTGGGCATGGCCCTCTGCATGGAAAGAAATAGGGCCTTGCACAACCGGTGGCGATGAGAATCAGGCACCTACAGTTTCTATAACACAACCATTTGCAGGATCCGTTTTTCAGGAAGGAGAAACGATTACTATAACCGCTAATGCAGAAGATGAAGATGGAACTGTTGATAAAGTAGAATTTTTTATAAATTCTGTAAAAATAGCCGAGGATACTACTGCTCCGTTTTCTACTAATTGGATAGGTACAGTAGGTAATCAATCAATTACCGCAAAAGCAACTGATAATGAAGGGAGCAGTGCTGAAGCCACTCCTGTAAACATCACAGTAGGTTCTGACACTCCGCCTCCGACCTCAGATTTGCCTTCGAGAATATTGAATGGATATTGGCATAATTTTCAGAATGGTTCGGGCCTAATTCGTTTAAGAGACGTATCTTCTAACTGGGACATAATTAATGTTTCCTTTGCAGTTTCTAAAGTATCTCCAACAGATGGCGAAATAGCGTTTCAATTAGATCCAATATTTAATAGTATTGGTTATACAGCACAAAATTTTAAATCTGATATTCAATTTTTACAAAGTCAAGGAAAAAAGGTTATTATTTCTATAGGAGGAGCGGAAGGTCAGGTACAATTGAATACAACCTCAGCACGGGATAAATTTATTACTTCTATGATATCAATTATAGAAGAATATAATTTTGATGGAATGGATATTGATTTTGAAGGGCAATCACTATCATTTAATCTAGGAGATACGGATTTTAAAAACCCTACTACGCCGGTTATAGTGAATACTATAAACGCTATTGAAAATGTAACAAATCATTTCGGTGATGATTTTATTCTAACAATGGCTCCGGAAACATTCTTTGTACAGTTGGGGTATTCTTTTTACGGAGGAATTTCTGAAGGAGCAGATCGCAGGGCAGGAGCGTATCTACCACTTATCTATGCCTTAAGGGATAAATTGACTTTTTTACAAGTGCAATATTATAATTCGGGATCTATTACTGCACTAGACGATCGTTTTTATGCTATGGGAAATGCTGATTTCTATGTGTCTTTAGTTGATATGTTATTAAAGGGATTCCCAATTACAGGAGATAATAATAAATTTTTTCCTGCATTGAGGCCGGATCAAATTCTAATAGGAGTACCAGCAACTGTCAATGCAGGAAATGGATATACAGGATCACAAGGTGTAATTAATGCCTTGGACTATATAACAGAAGGCAATTCTTTTGGAGGACAATATTCTTTGTCCCAAACATACCCTCAATTAAGAGGTGTAATGAGTTGGTCGATAAATTGGGATCAATTTGGAAGTTTTGGTTTTTCTGATCCTGTGAGAGCGTATTTAGATGGTCTGCAACAGAGACATACTACAATAGAATTGCTAGAAAAAGAAAGTTTAAAGATATATCCTAATCCTTTTTCATCAAAGGTTGATATCTACTTTAATCTAAACAAAAATAAACCAATCACCGCGGTCATTTATAATCAGCTTGGTGTTAAAATTAAGGTATTGAAAGAAAACGAAAAGCTTTCTTCTGGAGACCATAGTTTACAATGGAATACTAGTGGTATTCCAAATGGTATTTACTTTTTAAAACTTCGAATAGGTAAAGAAATAAAAACCATGAAATTAATTAAACAGTAGCATTTCCCCTTGATAATTCTATAAAATTCACCTCTCGTCTGAGGTCAACTACCTCGGGGTAAGCCCGCGAGATGTTAGGCGGAAACACAATCTTAACATTTCGAGACAAACCTCGGAAAAGTAAACTCCACAATGTGGATTAAAATATCGAGAGGTGAATTTTATTTTTAAAGAACTAAAAAATCTTTGTGAAATTAATAACAAAGAAGTTTGATTTGGGTGGAATAGGTTTCCATTTGAAAGAACGGTTTTTATCCTATGATTTAACTGTCAAGGTTTAGAAAACATTTCGCTTCTGGATCGTTCCACACCAGATAGATACGCAATCTTTTTTATTCAATTCTGGATGTCCTCCTCACCTTTGGGTAACTCGATCATTGGATCCCAGAATAATTTTTCAAAATCTTGTATTTGATTATCAACTATCTCTACTCCTTCATTTTCCAGAAGTTGTTGCATTAAATTTGTTCCCTGAAAATGGTGCTTCCCGGTTAGTATTCCCTTTCTGTTTACAACACGATGTGCAGGAACATCTTCTTCTTTACCAGATGCATTCATAGCCCAGCCTACCATTCGGGCACTTCTTGCTGCCCCAAGATGTTTTGCAATAGCACCGTAAGAAGTAACTCTACCATATGGAATTAGTTTTGCAACTAGGTAGACTCTTTCAAAAAAGTTGATGTCCGACTCAGATCTGGTATCTTTATGCTTATCCTTCATCCCAGGTATAAATAATTCTCGCTAGAGTTAGCATGACTAAAATCAACATCAATATTCCCATAAAATAATTCGAGTACTTTGTGATTGATGCTGTTTTCTTTTCTATCTTAAGAAACGACAATACATAAAAATATAAAGTCGCAAAAGTCCCTGTTCCGGCAGCAAAACCAAATGATATAATCCTTAGGGCGTCATATTCTATTTTACCGCTCACACTCATTGCAGCTGCAATCGTACAAAAGTAAGGTATTGGTAAAACATTAATTACTGACATCATAACTCCTTTAAATAAACTACGAGACCCTGCGTGTTTATAGACTTTGATTTTGGTCCTTCTTTGTTTTGCTTTTACAAAAAAATAAATTGCCATCAGAAAAAATATTACTGCTCCTGTTCTGAGTAGCATATTTTTTACATATGGATTAAAAAAGATATATTTTGCCAATAAAATTGCCAATAAAGCTTGTATAAAAACAACTATAGAAGCACCTATGGCAACCAGAATCCCATTTTTCTTGCCTCTCTCTAAACAGGTTTTAGCCACTGTCATATTTATTAATCCCGGAGGAATCACTCCGACTAAGGCTGCAAAGAAAGTTACAAGAAAAAGTTTAGTAGTTTCCAAATCGATGATGCAATTATTTGATTTTAAACTGTATATATGTTATAGGTTTATTTTTTTCCAAATATTGTTTTTCATAAAAAGTTTGAATAGACGTTACCACTTCAGGTGAGCCTTCTTGATGATATACATTGTGGTTGGCATATAAGACTTTGTGACCTTCTCCGTGCAATAATCCTAATGTATATCCGTGCATAAATTCACTATCGGTTTTAAGGTGTACAATGCCGTCAGGTTTAAGAATTTGTTTATAACGCTGCAGGAACTCATGATTGGTCATTCTATGCTTTGTTCGTTTATATTTGATTTGCGGATCTGGAAATGTAATCCATATCTCATCAATTTCGCTAGTAGCAAACACATGTTCTACCAGTTCTATCTGAGTTCGAATAAAACCAACATTCTTCATATCTTGCTCGATAGCCGTCTTGGCACCTCGCCAGAAACGAGCTCCTTTTATATCAATTCCTATAAAATTCTTATCAGGATACTTTTGTGCTAATCCCAATGTATACTCTCCCTTTCCACATCCTAACTCCAAGACTATGGGATTTTGATTTTTGAAAAATTTTTCTCCCCATTTTCCTCTAAATCCCAGAGAATTGTTCAATACCTCATCTCTTGTAGGTTCTACTACATTCAGAAAAGTTTTATTCTCATTAAAACGTTTTAATTTGTTCTTGCTCCCCACCTGTTTATTGACTTCTATATGTATTTGACTCTTAAATTGATATTATGTTACATCTTGATTCTGAATTATTAATTCATTAGAAATAATTTGTGATCAACAGTTTCAAAAAGGTATAACAACTAAATGGATTTCAATTGGTAATTGGATTCGTTTAGTTAAACATAATTTTTTGGTAAAATTAAGGAAATATATACTTAGAAAAATACTATTAATTTTAAAATTACACAAAGTGTGTGATTAAATTATTAATATAAAAACAATTGATTTTGAGTAAAAAAGTACTTGTAGCTCCACTCAATTTGGGGTTGAATTATGCAACGCGTTGTATCCCTATAATAAATGCTTTAAGAAATGAAAATTTTGAACCTGTGATTGCATCCGACGGTGCAGCGTTAGCCTTTTTGAAAAAAGAATTTCCTGATCTGAAAACTAAAGTACTTCCTACATATAATATAGAAGATCTAAAAACGAAAAACAACTTCAAGTTAACGATGTTGCTGAATGGGTCTAAAATAGCTCAGGTAATTGCAATAGAACAAAAAATAACCGAATCTATTATAGAATCAGATGATTATTATGGAATCATTTCAGATAATCGAATGGGGGTAAGACACAAAAGTATTCCTTCTGTATTTGTGACTCATCAGCTTAAAATTTTAAGCAGAAAAACAACTTCTGTCATCAATAAATTTTATCATAAACATATTAAAAAATTTGATGTATGCTGGGTTCCTGATATGGCCGATAATCCTAATTTAAGTGGTGAGCTTGGTCATCCTAAACGTAACAATATGCCGGTGACTTACCTTGGACCTATAAGCCGATTTAGTTATCAAAACTTGCCAAAAAAGTATGATGTTTTGGTATTATTATCCGGACCAGAACCTCAACGAACCGTTTTGGAAAAAAAGTTGCTACAGGAATTTGAACGCAGTGAGAAAAAAATTGCTCTGGTAAGAGATCTCATTGAAGGTAATCAAACAACCTTAATTAAAAATAATATAACCATACATAATCATCTAAGCGGTATAGCTTTACAAAATGCTATCAATAGTAGTAATATTATAATTTCAAGATCAGGATATACTACGGTAATGGATCTAGCCAAGTTAAAGAAAAAAGCATTTTTTATACCCTCTCCAGGGCAATTCGAGGAAGAATACCTAGCAGAACGCCTTACAAGTAATAAATTAGCTCCAAGTTGTAAGCAGAGTGATTTTACATTAAAAAAGTTATATAACCTTAATAATTATAAAGGATTAAGTGGTTTTAGTACCGACATCGACTACAGGGAACTTTTTCACTTTTTCCAATGTAAATGAAAACTCACTCCCTATCCGGTAATCACTTTCTACGTATATACGCTCACGATGCGCTTCAATAATATGTTTTACGATAGCTAACCCTAGACCTGATCCTCCTTCTTTGCGAGATCCGCTTTTATCCACCCTATAAAAACGTTCGAACAACCTAGGGATATGTTCTTGGGCAATACCCTCTCCATTATCAGTTACTCTGACAATGATTTTATTCTGGATTAAATTCTCGATACTAACCTCTGTTGTACCATCTTCCTTTCCATATTTAATCGAATTAACTATCAAATTAGATAATACTTGCTGAATTCTCTCTTTATCCGCGTGAACAATTATTGGGGTTTGATAATTCATGTCAAAAGTTAAAGCAATATTCTTTTTGGCTGCTTTCATTTCGAATAAATCAAAAACACTTTGTACGAGTTCTATAATATCAAAATCTGTATAATTTAGATTTAAATCCCCCACTTCCAGTTTGGTAATCATATCCAGGTCTTTGACTATATATATAAGCCTTTCTACCCCTTTACTCGTACGACTCAGATATTTTTCTAAAATTTCAGGATCTTTCATAGCACCATCTAAAAGGGTTAATATATATCCCTGCACGGTAAACAATGGCGTCTTTAACTCGTGAGAAACATTACCCATAAATTCTTTTCGGTAATCCTCTCTGACTTTCAAGGTTTCTATTTCGGTTTTTCTCTTCTGCGCAAATTTTTCAACCTCTTTAATGAGGGTTTTCATATCTGTTGTTACGGGGCTTTCGCCAATTGTATCTACATCGAGCATTTCGATATCATCATAAATTTTCCTCACCCTACGATAAATAAATTTCTCAACCCGATATTGAATAATTACAAAAGATATTATGTAGCAAAGAATAATAAAGCTTGCTATAAACAGAAAATTCAGTTGACTTTGGACATACAAAAAAACGCTCAATAAGAGCGTTAATACTAACGTTATATATAAAGATGACAGGTACGCGAACCTATACGATCTCTTAAAATTTTCTGCCATTATATAACAAACTTATAGCCGACTCCTTTTATGGTTTTAAAACTATCATCACCAAGTTTTTCTCTCAATTTTCGAATATGTACATCGATAGTTCTTCCACCTACAATTACCTCATTTCCCCAAACCTTATCTAAAATATCTTCTCTTTTAAAAACCTTACCCGGCTTGGATGCTAATAAAGATAATAATTCAAATTCTTTCCTTGGTAGTACAATCTCTTTTTTATCCTTTATTATTTTGTATTCATCCCTATTGATAATGAGGTCTCCCATTTTTACAACATCAGCCGAAGAGTTGTCTTCTTTTAATCTACGGAGTAATGCTTTTACCTTGCTCATTAATACCTTTGGTCGAATAGGCTTTGTGATATAGTCATCAGCACCGGCATCAAACCCAGCTACCTGGGAGTAATCTTCTCCACGAGCTGTTAAAAAAGTAATAATGGTGTTTTGTAAATCAGGTACTTTTCGAATTTGCTCACAGGCTTCGATGCCATCCATCTCGGGCATCATTACATCAAGGATAATTAAATGAGGTTTCTTCTTCTTAGCAATTTTAACTGCTTCTGCACCATTCTCTGCGGTTAAAACATTATATCCTTCTGCTTTTAGATTGTACCCAACAATCTCTAAAATATCAGGTTCATCATCTACAAGCAAGATTGTGATATCCTTTTTATTCATTCTCTTTTACAATTAGATAACATTCAGGTAAATATAATACATAATTGGAAGTCTACATATTAATACTAACTTGGTAACAATAAGCTAACATAAAGATTTCAAAATCATAACATTCAGTTAGTTCAACAGAATATTTTGAAATTAATCCTGATGATCTCTATAAGTTGTTAACAAATTCATAGTAGCTGTTATGAGATCTTTAGTCTCTGTAAGTAAACCGAAATAAAGTGTTGTATTCTTAGGGCTACTTTCTTCTGTTCTTGTTCGCTCTACTTGTTTATTAATTTTATCGTTTACTAATGTAAATAGTTCCTGTTTTTCTTCTATAATAAGATTAAGGTTAATAAATTCTCTTCTGTCAAAAATATTCTTAATACTTGAAAAGAACTCCTGTAATTGATCTTCTATTTCTTTGAGATCTTTGATCTGATTAAATCGTAATTTTTTATGATTATTATTGACGTGTTTATGACTGTTTTTAGAAATATATTCTAAAGATTGTGTAATATCCTCTAAGTGTCCCAGAATAGAAATATAAAAACTACTTGCTCCAACACTTGATTCATCGAGGTTTTTAATAAAATAGAATATACTATCTCTTAACTCCTCTACCTCTCTTTCTAACTTGGCAATTCCTTTTCTGCTCTTTTTTAGAGAGGCCAGATCATATTTGGCTAAACTATCAATCGTATTACCGTATATCTTATTACCCCTGCTCACAAAGGATTTAATGTTATCCGCACTTTCTTCGATTACTCCTTGTATGGAACTACTCTCTGATTTTTTGAGACTGTCCTCAGCCTTATCTGCTCTGGTCTCATTACGATATCTGATAGTATTTCTAACTAACAAAATAATTGCTACAAGTAACAACACACCGGTCATTATAGGTTGATTAAAATTGATCAAAAATGCTATCAGTGCTGCTGCTAAGAACGCACTGATGGCAGTAAAAAACCACCCTCCAATTACATTTAACACTCCTGCTACTCTATATACAGCGCTTTCCGTTCCCCAAGCTCTATCAGCTAAAGAGGTACCCATAGCCACCATAAAAGTGACATAAGTCGTTGATAAAGGAAGTTTCATTGAGGTTGCTATAGAAATCAATACTCCAGCTACCATTAGATTTACTGCTGCTCTAACCATATCAAATGCAGGAAGGTCTTCTTTTCTGGTAGTGGCTAGAATTGAAGGTTCCTCAAACTGTCTTTCCGAAAATTTCTTAAAAGATGCTGGAGTAATTGACGACACTACCTCGGCTATGAAAATCGTTCCTCTTACTACACCTCTCGATAAAAAATTAGGACGAAACTTTTCTTCTCCATCTCCTTGACGAGATAGGTCGATAGAAGTTTTAACAACATTTCTGGCCTTTGCAGAAAACCAAAGTGTTAAAACCATAATGAGTCCCGCAAATAACAATATCAATGTAGGTGTTTCTGCTTTTCTACTCAGCGAAGACATCAAAAATTCATTGGCGGCTACACCAGATGCATTCCAATCCAAATATGATTTATACGCAGCAATAGGAACACCAATAAAATTCACTAAATCATTTCCTGCAAAAGCCAAAGCCAACGCAAAAGTTCCAACTATAATAATCAACTTATAAATATTAATTTTAAAAATACTCATTACCCCATAAGACATTAGAGATAAAAGTGCAAATCCAGAAGTTACAATTACTAAAACATTCGTTTCTAAAAAAGTTCTTAACGTTCTGGAAATAGTACCTTTCTCTGCATCAAAATTATATTTATCACCTTTTGCTGCTATTAATTCCTTTAATGATTCATAAGAGCTATCAAAGTGTAAGTTAGCCCAATCTAAAAACCCTAAATTAGTGTCGTTTGATAAAGTATCTACTATCAACTCTGCGTAATTTGTTCCTTTAATTCCTTTGATAAAAATGAAATAAAGTATAGCTGTTAATGCCACCCCTCCAAACAATGCCCCCATCCATTTTGCTTTATTTTCAAAATTAAAAGAAAGTAATAACCGAGATATATACTGAACAATCGCACCTATCGAAAATGCAACAATTACCGAAAGTAATATTCCAGTAATAATTTCACCTGCTTTTTTAGTATTAATATAATCTCCTAAATCCGCTAAGGAAAGAGATGAATCAGCAGCGATTTTAATTAGAGCAACGCATACCGCCGCTCCTAACAATTCAAATACTATAGATACTGTTGTGGAAGTTGGCATACCCAAGGTATTAAAAAAATCAAGAAGTAATATGTCGGTAATCATCACCGCCATAAAGATGATCATAATTTCATCAAAATAAAACTCTCCCGGGACAAAGATACCTTTACGAGCCACCTCCATCAAACCACTAGAGAAAATGGCACCTGCAGCTATCCCGATGCTAGCGACAATCATAATGGTTCTAAAAGAAATTGCTTTAGAACCAATAGCTGAATTCAAAAAATTAACAGCGTCATTACTCACACCAACAACTAGATCTGCTATAGCTAAAATTGCCAAAGCAACAATCATTAAAATATAAATGTCGTCCATATTTTTCTTACAATCTTATACATAACAAAAATGTTATTAAAAATCTAGTCGTATGTTATTGAAATGTTATCTTTTCTGAAGTATTTTATTAGAATTGACCTTTAAATTATTCCTGAATCTACGAAAGTTTTAGGATCAGTTATATTTAAAATCGACTATATAATTTATGCTTTCATTCCTCTAAAATTTATTGACTTAAAGAAAGTTGTATTTTTATACAGCTCCTAACCCTGAGCGTTTTCTGAAAGTTTCCAAATAAATCTATGTATGTATTATACTATTTACATTGATATGCGTAAAGGCCAATTATCAATAATTGGGTCTAATACTTTAATGCGGTTTTTATGATTTTCCTATTGCAAAATTACAGCACAAAAGAATAAATAAAATTTGAAATGTAAAGCAAATTTCTGAAAATCAAACTTTTAAGTTTTCAATGTTAATTTAATGTTACGTAAATGTTGCTTAAAAGTAAAATTAATGTTATATTTGTAATGTAAATATTAAGAACCCCAATAAACTATATATTATGAAAAATTTACTTTTAATGTTAGCGATTCTTTTTTCTGGAGTAATAATGGCACAAGATGTAAAGCCTACTTTCGAAAAACAAGGAGACGTAATAAAGGGAACTTTCTATCACGACAATGGAGAAATACGTCAACAAGGATTCTATAATAAAGAGGGAAAATTACAAGGCGAATGGAAATCCTATGATAATACAGGTAAGAAAATTTCTATGGGACAATATCAGAATGGAGTTAAAACTGGTAAATGGTTTTTTTGGGAAAACGAAAAATTATCTGAAGTAAACTACTCTGATAACACCATAGCTTCCGTAACAACTTGGTCTAACAAAAGTGATGTAGTTGTCAATTATAACGATAATTAAATTTTAAAAAAAATCATAGCAGAGCATTCATAAGATTATGGATGCTTTTTTGTTTAAAAACTTCAAACTTTATAAAAAGTAACACGCTACTTTTACATATAAAATTTAAGTATCTTCCTGTCCATCGAAGTTGTCTTCCAATCCCGTTTATGACCTAAATCGATTTTTTAACAATAGGTAATCATTAAAATTTTCGTCCTAAACCCTTATTTTTACGGAGCTTTATCAACCGTAATCTCCTCTTTCTTTTGCAAAAATTTTATTGTTTTACAAAAACAAGTAACAATTAGGTAACATTATAATCACTCTTATTTAATTTTTGAGTAACCTACATTTAACACTCTAACGCGTTCTTTGCACCGAATTTAGAACACGTTATGAGAAAAATTGTAATTCTCTGTGCACTATTCGTTGTTGGAATAGTTAGTGCGCAGGAAACCGGCTCGATAGCCGGTACTTTGCTTGATAAAGAAGCAAATAACCAACCTCTACCCTTTGCTAATGTTTTAATTAAAGGAACAAGCAAAGGAACAACTACTGATTTTGATGGATTATATAACATCGAAAACCTAGAGCCCGGAACTTATATAGTAGAATTCAGCTTTATTGGATACGAAACTTTAGAAAGAGAGGTTATTGTAAAAGCTAATGAAACCACTACAGTTAATGAATCTATTGGTGCTAGTGCAGCAGCTTTGGACGAAGTTATTATCAAGACTACGAGTACTAAAAAAGAAAGTGTTCAAGCATTACTTTTAGATCAGAAAGGTGCTGTGGTTCAGAAACAAAGTATTGGAGCTCAAGAACTTTCGAACAAAGGAGTAAGTAATGCCGCCGCCGCTGTTACTAAAATTTCCGGAATCTCGAAACAAGAAGGTGGTGGTAACGTTTACGTTAGAGGTCTTGGAGATCGATACTTAAATACTACATTTAATGGTTTATCCCTACCAGCTAATAATGTAGATAAGAAAAATATAGATCTTGGTCTCTTCTCTTCTGATGTTATAGAGAACATTGGTGTAAGTAAAACCTATGCTGCTAATTTTTATGGAGACTTTGCCGCAGGTAATGTAGACATTAAAGCAAAAGAACATGTTGGGAAAGCGTACGTTGATGTAGATCTGGGAAATACTATAAATAGTGCCTCTATTGGACAGAAGTTCTTAAAAAGTGAGGGGACAGGATTCTTTGGCTTTTATAATAGATATAGAAATAATCCTTTTGCTGTTATTTTATCTCACGGTATCGACCCTATTTCATCCGAAGGACCAGTTGGACTTTCAGGATCAATTACAGCGGGAAAATCTTGGGAAATCGGTGAAGAATCAAAATTAAGTGTATTTGGAACGGCATCTTTCGGAAGTAGCTTTGAATACCTTAGAGGCGAAGCAGCAAACGTAACAGCAGCAGAAAATCAAATATTTAGAGACACTGAGATTTTTGAATATAGCCGTACTACTACTGCTATGGCAAATATTGTATATAGAATTAACGGAGATCATAGAATAAAGTTTACTTCTTTATTTATTAATGATGCAACAGATGAAGTAGGTCGATTTGGAATTGATGGGAATGGATTTAATAGAAACACCATTGTAGATATTGATGATTTTGGATTTTTTACACAAAATGTACAATTCGAGCAAGATATGATTTTTGTGAATCAGCTATCTGGAGTTAGTAACATTAATGATAAAATAAAAGTCGATTATGGGATAGGTTTTAACAGTGTTCTTGCTCGTCAACCAGACAGAAAGCGTATTGCATTAGAGCAGTTTGATTTAGCATTAGACAACGACCCAAGTACAAATCCAATTCTTTTCCGTAATGTAGATTTTGATAATCAACGTTATTTCCAAAATATTGAAGATCAAGAATGGAATGGACGTGTAAACCTAGCATACGAACACAAAGAAAATTTATCCTTTAATTTTGGATATAATGGACGTATAAAACAACGTGATTTTGATAACCAACGATTTGGATTAAGCATTATTGAACCAAGAACAGAGGTTAGCGATGTCAATAATTTCGATTCAATTTTTGATATTGACAATTTGGGGGTTACCTATAATACCGTAGTTATAAACCCACTGGATCCTTCAAATGGATTAGGAGGCACAAATCTTCCTGGACTTCCTGAGAACACCTATACCGGAAACCTCGATATACATGCCTTATATGCTAATGCAATTTATAAATATGGAGAGAAGTGGACATTTGTTCCAGGACTGCGTGTAGAATCTTTTAACCAAAGCATTGAGTATAATGTGATCAATCTTGCATTTAATAATCCTGGTCGTAATGAAGCAACGGAAACTTTTTTATTACCTAGTTTAAACATAAAATACGCATTAAACGAAGATCAAAACTTACGTTTTTCTGTAAGTAGAACGGTTTCTAACCCGGAGTTTAAAGAAGTAGCTCCATTTGTCTATGAAAATGTAACGGATCGTATAGGAGGTAATCCAGACTTATTAAATGATCCGGCATTTTCTTCTATTATCAATTTAGATTTAAAATACGAATGGTTTTTTGAAAAAGGTCAGGTATTTTCTATTGCCGCTTTTGCAAAACAAATTAACGATCCGGTGAACTTGGTATCTGCGAATGATGCTACAGGAACACAACGTTTCTTTAGAACAGGAGACAAGGCAGAGGTTTTGGGTATTGAATTAGAAGCACGCAAGGCTTTGTTATTAAATACAGAAGAAGAAAGCCTTCTTTCTGCAGGTCTAAACCTTACCTATACGGCTACAAAACAGGATTTAAAAACTGTTTCCGGAACCTTCAATACCAATTTTAACAGAGATTCTGACCAACTACAAGGTGCATCTCCATTTTTGATCAATGCCGATGTAAGCTATACACCAACTTTTGGAGATTATAAGCCTGTAGCAAACCTTGTATTCTCCTATTTTTCGGATCGAATAGATGCATTAGGAGCTGGGCAATTAGGAAATATTGTTGAAAAGGGAGTACCGACTCTGGATTTTGTTTGGAAAAATAAAGTTCGTGAGAATTTTGAAATCAACGTTAGTATTAAAAACCTTTTGAATCCAACTATAGAAAGGGTACGAGAAAACGCGACCATATCAGAAGACGTACTTACCACTTTTGGCATTCCATTTACCAGAAACGCAAATAATGAAATCAATCCAATAGATGAGTTTGCACTCTCTAGTTATAAGAGAGGAGTAAATATCGGATTACAATTTAAATACACATTTTAACCCAATTAAAACGAACACGAACAAAATTAATTAAAACAAAAACCCATGAAAGCAAGTATATTTCTATTAAAAATCTTTGTCTTAGCTATGCTTTTTGCAGCATGTGCTAGTGATGACACCTCAGATATAACTATAAATATTAACGGTGACGGTTCTCCTGTTGATCCTACCGGTGAAGTAATCGGAGGTACTCTAACAGCGGATCTTACCCTTGAATCAAATACAGAATATTCTCTTAATAGTGCTCTTATTGTGCCTGAAGGTTTTACGCTAACTGTAGAACCAGGTGTGGTAGTAAAAGCAGCTACTGGATCTGACGTTTATATCGCTGTTTTACAAGGAGGAATTATTAATGCAGAAGGAACTTCTTCTAACCCTATTGTCTTTACCTCTGCTACCTCAACTCCTAATCCTGGAGACTGGGGAGGACTTATCCTATTAGGTAGAGCACCGATCAACTCTGTGGTAGGAGGTGATGCTACTTCTACTTCCGAAATTGGAGGATTACCATATGGAGGTAGTATAGAAGATGACAACTCTGGAATTCTTAGATACGTTCGTATCGAATATTCTGGTGGTGCGGCGGATGCAGCTTCAGAAAATAATGGGTTTTCATTTTATGCAGTAGGAAATGGAACTACTATCCAGTTTATACAGGCTTTTGAAGGAGCAGATGATGGCGTAGAGTTTTTTGGAGGAACTGTGAACGCTTCATTTATATCTGTTGTAGGTGCACAGGATGATTCTGTAGACTGGACTGAAGGATTTTCAGGAATATTAACAAATGTGTATATCGAGCATAGACAATCTCATGATAAAGGAATAGAAGGTGATGGTTTTAATACCGATATAGGAAACAACTCAAATCCTGTATTTTGGTCAGCCCCTACGGTAACGAACCTAACAATTAATGGTCTTGGTTCTTCTAATCAGAATGAAGCAATACGATTACGTGCTGGAACAAGAGCTATATTTACTAATGTCCTTTTGGAAGGTTTTGCAGAAGGGTTTGATCTTGACGATACTGAGACTGGAAATGGTGTTTTAAATAACGAAACTTCTATTACAGATATTACTTTTGATGACATTACGCTTAATCTTAAAAATGATACAGGAGCTACTTTTGGAGAAGCTGATGTAATCACTGGTATTGGTAATGGAACTGGTGCAGATTATAACTCATGGAATTCTGGGTGGACTCGTAACTAATACTACGAAATAAGAATACGGTTCATAAACAGAAAAGCACCTTGATGATGTGATCAAGGTGCTTTTTTATATCATCAAACTTCCACAGACTTCCAATCTCCTCGCCTAAACCATATAATAGCTATAACAGCAATTAATACTTCGGCAAAAGTAATTGCCAAAAATACGCCCATAGCCCCCCAATCAAAGACAATAGCAGCCAGATAGGCAAATGGTAGTTGAAAAACCCAAAAACAAAAAAAGTTAATAATTGTAGGTGTTTTAGTATCTCCTGCGCCATTAAACGATTGAATAATCACCATTCCATATGCATAGAACACATAACCTGCTGCTATAACTCTAAGACTCATTGCTCCATATTCTACAACTTCAGGTTCTGTACTAAAGATTTTAATGATAAACTCTGCAAAAATCAAGTAAAAAACAGATACAAAAACCATGAAATAGGCATTGTATTTTCCGGTTTTCCATACAGATTTTTCAGCACGATCCGGTTCTCCGGCTCCTAGATTTTGACCAACCAGCGTTGCAGCTGCATTACTCATACCCCAGGATGGCATAAGCGTAAACATAAGCACCCTGATAGCAATTGTATAACCCGCTAATACTTCACTCCCAAATTCTGCCATAATTCGCATTAAAAATACCCAGCTAGAAGTTCCTATAATAAATTGACCAATGCCTCCAAGTGACACTTTAATTAAATTAATCATTACTTTAGAGTGTAGTACAAGATCCCTCAAAGTCACTTTGATTTTGCTCCACCCAAAAAAGAGAATCATAAGTTGTAGTATAACTGCACTACCTCTACCAATGGTTGTAGCAATGGCAGCTCCTTGTACTCCAAAACCTGGAATAGGCCCAAAACCAAAAATAAATAACGGATCCAGAATAATATTTAAGAGATTTGAAACTATCAATACCTTCATTGCTACAGAAGCGTCTCCGGCCCCTCTAAAAACCGCATTGATTAAAAATAATAACATGATTGTTATATTTCCACCCAACAAAACTTGGGTATACCCATATCCATCGGCAATTAAATCAGGCTCGGCTCCCATCAGCCCTAAAATTTCTTTTGGAAAAAGTACACCGATGACACTAATTATAAGTGCTACAGAAATACCTAAGAATATAGATTGGACTGCTGCCTGAGATGCTCCATTCATATCTTTCTCACCAACTCTGCGAGCCACTATAGCAGTAACTCCCATGCTGAGACCAATTGCTACTGCATATATTAAGGTAATTACTGACTCTGTTAATCCTACAGTAGCTATTGCATTAGAACCAAGGCTAGAAACCCAATATGCATCTACCAATGCAAAAATAGATTCCATCATCATTTCTAAAATCATTGGAATCGCCAACATAAATACTGCTTTGCGTATGCTTCCGGAAGTAAATTGCTGCTCTTTGCCGGTAACAGCAATTTTAAAATAAAAAAATAATTTCGCTAGTGTAAGTTTATTCTGTGTCATCTTTAAAAAGAATTATGTTGAAAAAAGAGAGATACATGGAAATAACTAAAGAGAGTTTCTTTAGTCAAATAATACCGAGGTCGATACTTCCAGGAAGACGTACATAATTCTTATAACTTCATGATAAAACAAATATCTGTTTTTTTTATGAAACAACAAAACAAACAAAGAACCATATTTGTTAAAAGGGAAATCAGTAAATAATATAATATATTTACATTGTTTTATAGATTTAACATTTAAAAATGACTCCCCTAACTCAATTATTAATAAAATATTGTACATTTATAGTCCCAAAATAAAGTTTTTATGAAAAAAATCTACTTACTACTCATATTTATCGGTGTTTTTGTCTTCTCCTTTTCGACAGGAGTACAGGCACAAACTACTTTTGGCTCGATTGATAAAAAAGATCCTTTGGTTCAGATTTATCCTAATCCTGTTTCTGGTGATATTCTTAATGTAACTTCCAAGTCAGGGAAGTCTATGACGTGTAGAGTATTTAATGTTTTAGGTAAAACAGTTTTATTTAAAGTAATTACTACCGAAAAACAACTTGATATTTCTTCTTTACCTACTGGAGTATATGTTCTTAGAATAAAAGTAGGTAAAGATATAACAGTTAAAAAGTTAATAAGAAAATAAAATCATAGCCTATTTGTTCTTATTGTATTTATCGAAATATTTATAAGATAGATGATCTATAAACCATAAACACTCTCTTGATGAAGAGTGTTTTTTTTATCTTTGCTTTAAACCAAAAATACTTTATTAACTCCTATGCTGGCTGACACTATTTTTACAATTCAAAATGATCAAGATTTTGAAAAGGCTGCCATTAGAGTTTTTCAACACCAATATATTAACTGTAAAATTTATCAAAGATTTTGTAATCTCTTGGGGATTACTAAAACTTCAGTACATAAATCCCAAGAGATTCCATTCCTGCCTATTGAATTTTTTAAACGAGAAAAAATCCTTAGCTCCTTATCAAATGTTCAGCAGATTTTTACCAGCAGTGGAACTACAGGTAGTATTACCAGCAAACATTACATAACGAATCTGAATATGTACGAAACCAGTTTCAAAAAAGGTTTTCAAAATTTTTATGGAAATATCAAAGATTATACAGTTTTAGCTCTTTTACCATCATACTTAGAACGAGAAGGTTCATCACTTGTGTATATGGTAGACAGCTTAATCAAAGATAGTCAGCAACCTGAGAGCGGATTTTATCTTGACGAAACCAGGAAGCTTGTTAAAACCCTAAACCAACTTACAATTGAGGGTAAGAAAATATTGCTTATCGGTGTTTCTTTTGCGTTACTAGACCTGATAGAAAACCATGATATAAAGCTAAATAAGGAGTCTATTGTTATGGAAACCGGTGGAATGAAAGGAAGGAGAAAAGAGATGATACGTGAAGAATTACACAAAGTTTTAAAAAATGGTTTTGGTATATCCAAAGTTCATAGCGAATATGGTATGACTGAGTTACTGTCACAGGCATATTCTAATGGTGATGGTAATTTTAAATGTCCTCCCTGGATGAAAATCCTAATACGCGATCCGGAAGATGCATTAACTTTGCTAAAGACCGGTAAAACAGGTGGAGTCAATGTTATTGATTTAGCTAATATAAATTCTTGTTCTTTTATTGCTACACAGGATCTTGGCAAAATACACGATAATGGTAATTTCGAGATTTTGGGCAGGTTTGATTACAGTGATATCAGAGGATGTAACTTAATGATTTTGTAAACATTTCTTACTTATATTTTATTTAAAAAAAGTGTGTGCGAAAATTATTTCATTTTTTAAATCACAAATTATTTTTTCCTATTATATCTATGCGCTATTTTTTTGCAACTTTTAGTTCTGAACTACGTATTTATAGAAGTAATTAGATTTTAAAAATATATAATTTTGTTAAAATTGTAATGTTCAGATTTTTTTACGACTGAATGGATGTAACAAAAAACAATTACAAACAAAATGAAAAAGTTCTTTATCTTACTGTTTCTAGTAATGTTTTCCGGGATAAATGCACAACAGATTGATTATAATATCAAAAAGGGATTTGTTGCAGAAGGATATGATGTAACCGAGTACTTTAATAATCGTGCTGTAAAGGGAAGTAATGAGTTTAGTACCACATATGATAGCGTGAAATATAAATTTGCCAGCCAAGCAAATCTAGAAAAATTTAAAAACAATCCACAAAAGTTTGTTCCACAATATGGAGGTTACTGTGCTTATGCAATAGGAGCGAATGCTGAAAAGGTGGACATCGATCCTGAAACATTCGAGATAAAAGACGATAAACTGTATTTATTCTATAATTCCTGGGGAGTTAATACTTTAAAAAAATGGAATAAAGAAGGAGCTATAACATTACGAGATAAGGCCGATAAGAATTGGCAAAAAATAAAGATAAAGAAATAATCGATGCTATCGATAAAGCTATAGAACGTTAAGTTTTTTTCAATAATTGATTGGTTAGTTGACAAAGCCTGCTAAGAAGAGATTCTTGCAGGCTTTGTTTTTTACAATATTTTAAACCATCTAGGTACTATGATACTATACAACTCTGATTACAAAATAGTTTCTTTTTCCTCTTTGCAAAAGAACAAACATATTGTTAATTAGGTCATCAGATGTAATTGAATATCCTTCTTTTACCTTTTCTTTATTAATTGAAATAGAATTTTCTTTTAGAGCTCTTCTTGCTTCACCATTAGATTTCAAGAATCCTGTGTGTTCTGCTAATGCTCCAATAACATCTAAACCATTATTTATAAGGTCTTTCGAAATTTCTGATTGAGGCACTCCCTCGAATACATCGAGAAATGTTGCTTCATCCAATCCTTTTAAATCTTCGGAAGTAGATTTTCCAAACAATATATTAGATGCTTTAATTGCATTATCCAGGTCTTCCTGAGAATGCACCATAATGGTTATCTCCTCAGCCAGTTTCTTTTGTAGAATTCTCTGATGTGGAGTATCTGAGTGCATTGCAATTAAACTTTCTATTTCGTCTTTAGTCAAAAATGTAAAAATTTTAATATATTTTTCTGCATCATCATCGCTCGTATTTAGCCAGTATTGATAAAACTTATATGGAGATGTTCTTTTGGCATCTAACCATACATTACCTCCTTCAGATTTACCAAACTTTGATCCATCTGACTTTGTGATAAGAGGACAAGTTAATGCGTATCCTTTTCCACCTCCGATACGTCTGATCAGTTCGGTTCCTGTAGTAATATTACCCCACTGGTCACTACCACCCATCTGTAAGGTACAATTATATTCTCTGTACAGGTGTAAGAAATCATATCCCTGTACTAATTGATATGTAAACTCCGTAAATGACATCCCATCAGATGACGACTCAGAAGAAATCCTATTCTTTACAGAATCTTTAGCCATCATATAATTTACGGTAATATGTTTACCAACATCTCTTATAAAACCAAGAAATGAAAAATCTTTCATCCAATCATAATTATTAACTAATACAGCAGCATTGGCAGCACTACTTTCAAAATCCAAAAACTGCGCTAATTGAGATTTTATAGCTTCCTGATTGTGGCGTAAAGTTTTTTCGTCCAAAAGATTTCGCTCAGCCGATTTACCAGAAGGATCACCGATCATTCCGGTTGCGCCGCCCACCAAGGCAAAAGGCTTATGACCTGCACGCTGATAATGGGCCAATAACATAATGGGTACTAAATTACCAATATGCAGAGAATCGGCGGTAGGATCAAACCCTACGTATGCAGCTCTCATTTGCTCCATCAAGTATTCTTCTGTACCAGGCATTGTATCGTGCAACATCCCTCTCCAGCGTAGTTCTTTTATAAAATTTACGGCCATTTTTAGTATAATTCAATTAGATGCGGCAAAGATAAAAATATGGATTATATAGCGCTATGAATAATTGAGAAATCCATAGAAGTCCTTCAAGCAATTTAATCTTTCAACTTTTCAATCAATTGCAAAGCTTTTTCTTTATAAATTCCATTAAACTGAACAATTACGTTCAAGGCCTCTAAAGATTTTTTTTTCTTTCCCATCTTTAGATATGTAAGCGCATTATACCAACTCGCATCTTCGTAATATTTACTAGATTTTGGCACTGACTGAAACTCTAATAACGCCTTTTGTTCTTTTCCTGTATTAAGATAACTATTACCCAGATACAATCGCAATTGTTCTGATGCAGAAACAGAAGAGCTTTCAGAAAGTTCTGTGATTACTAAATCATACTTACCTTCAGAATAATTTTTTAGGATGTTATTTAACTTGTTTGCAGAATCACCTCTGGTTATATCCTCTGTAGGATAAGGGTTATAATAAGTAGCATATATATCAGAAAGATCGTTCGTTTTAATAAGGCTACTCCATAATAATGTTCCTACACCAAGTATAATAATTATTGAGGCTGCAATCTTCCAATAAGAATAGTAGACGTTACTTTTGGATTGTTCTTTCTTTATTTCCTCACTGATTTTTTGTAGTTTTTCTTTAAATTCAAGTGTGCCTTTATCACTCATTACGTTATGAAGCTCACGATGTTTTTCAACTTCACGCTTAAGTTCGGGATCGGCAGCCATTTCTTTTTCAAAAGCTGATAGTTCCTCTTGGGATAATTTCTTAGCAAGATATCCTTCAATTTTTTCAAATAATTCCTGAGTTCTTTTCATAGCTATGATTCTTTTTCAGAAGTTATTTTTAATTCGTGATATATAGGGTCTTTTTCAATTTTTTCTAATAAGGATTTTTTACACTCAAATTTCTTTTTTCGTGCATATCCTTCTGTATATCCTGTTAGTATAGCAATCTCTTTCATCCTGTTGCCAGCAAAAACAAGATTTAATATATGTTTACAGGCATCACTTAAAGTAATGAAATATTTGCGATATAAATGTTCTCTATCATGGTTTTCCATATTTTTTGTAAAAGGTTCTTCTGAGTCCTCACTTAATCCTACGACCTCGGTATTTATAATCAATTTTCTTTTCTTACGCAATCGACTTCTCCACAGATTCTTACATATTGCATAGAAATACGTTCTTATAGAAACATCGATGTCTAAGCTATCAGATTTTAATTTTTGATAAATTACTACTAGTGCATCCTGAAAAACGTCTTCTACATCTGCTTCATCACCCGAATTCTGAAGAACATACCTACGGATGTAATTATAATTTTTTTTATAGAACGCTTTGATAACCGAAGTATCTCCAGCAGCAATACCTTCTAAAATTATACGTTCTTCGTTTGCACTCATAGGTTAATGTCATCCAGTGGTAATCTGTTACCCTAAATCATCAAATTTTATTTCGTTCTGTAAAAGTAACATTTTTACGTTCTTTGTTATTAATTAATATTTTATTAACCTATGGGACGATTTGATATGAAGTCTGTATGTTTTTTACAAGTATTGTCTAATTGTTTACATTAGTAATATAGAAAAGCTATTATGATATTAGTTACCGGAGCTACGGGTTTAGTGGGAACACATTTATTGATAAAACTGGTACAAGAAAAACATCAGTTACGCGCTTTGTTTAGGACAGAAGCAAGAAAGAAATATGCAAAAAGTGTATTTCTGCAATGCTGTTTGCCACAAGATCAAAGTGCTTTTGATACAATCGAATGGATACAAGCAGATCTAAATGATATTCCGGCGCTCACAGCTGCTTTTAAAGATGTAACTCACGTTTATCACTGTGCTGCGATGATATCTTTTAACCCATCGCACTATAAAAAACTACGTAAGACTAATATAGAAGGAACGGCAAACATTGTTAATCTTTCATTGATCCATAAAGTACAAAAACTTTGTTATGTGAGTTCAATAGCTACTTTAAGTGAAAACACTTCACAAAGCCCAATAGATGAGACTGCAGAATGGAATCCGGAAGTCTCAGATTCAGTATATGCCATTACTAAATATGGCGCAGAGATGGAGGTCTGGCGAGGAACACAAGAAGGTCTTGATGCGGTGATCGTGAATCCCGGGATTATTATTGGACGTGGTTTTTTTAAATCCGGAAGTGGATATCTATTTAAAAAAATCTATACCGGAATGAAATATTATACAACCGGAACTACCGGATACGTTTCTGTAGATGATGTTGTGGAAATCATGTATCGTCTTATGAAAAGCGAGGTAAAAAATGAGCGATACATAGCAGTAGGTGAAAACTTAAGTTTCAAAAGTGTATTTTTCATGATCGCTAATGCGCTGAATAAACCCGTGCCTAAAAAGAAAGTTTCGCCATTTTTAATGAAAATTGCGTACTATATCCAACGGATAAGTCACTTATTATTCAGGACTAAACGAACCATATTTAAACCCTCGATAAAAAGTGCATTCTCAAATTCTTTTTATCACAATGAAAAGATAAAAAAAGAATTTAAATATAGTTTTACTCCCATTAAAAAAGCCATAGAAACTACTGCTTCTTTTTTACTGAAAGAGGAATAGATTTGCTTCTCTTTTTGATAGCATTGTCTATTTCTTCCTCCATAAGTTCTTCCTGAAGCAATGTTTCTTCCAACTCTGAAGGGAATTTTAGTTTTTTTTCTGCCTTAATTCCTTTGGCTTTCTTAATAGAATCTTCTATCTTTTTTATAGAATCCTCTTCTTTTGTTAGTTTTTCATATTTTATTTTAGACTCCTCCAGATTGATTTTTACGTTTTTAAAAATCTCGTGATACTCATCTAATTGATTAGTATACCAGCTATTATTTTCGGCAAATACTAAACTATCAATACCGTGCTTTTCTAGGATGTAAGCTTCCGGATTAATTTTTTCACTATCAAAAACCTTTTTATAACTACCTTTTGCAGCTTTGACAAAAGCAATATCTGTAAGTATTTCTACCATTTTATCCTCTGATATCAAATTCTTTGGCTTCACAGGTTTATCTAGATCCTGACAGGAACTAACAGCCAGAGTTATAAGAAAAAAATGATATATTATTCTTTTTTTCATCGATCAAAAGTTAAACGTTGAGCGTTCTTAACATCATAAAATTTAAAATTTTTGTAAACCAGGCTACCATTCACAAAAGTATGGGTGATCCTTGATGTAAACGTCGTGCCTTCAAAAGGAGACCATCCGCATTTATATGCTATATTCTCTGGATTCACCGTCCACGGTGCATTGAGGTCTACCAAAACGGCATCTGCAGAGTATCCTTCTTTTATAAAACCTCTTTTTTCAACCTGAAACAAAATAGCAGGATTATGACACATTTTTTCAACAATCTTTTCCAGCGAAATCTTATCTCTATGATAAAATTCCAGCATTGCCGGTAATGCATGCTGAACCAAAGGACCTCCTGATGGTGCTTTTGTATACACATTGTCTTTTTCTTCCATTGTATGTGGGGCGTGATCTGTAGCAATTACGTCTAATTTATCAAGAAGTAATGCCTCAAAAAGGGCATCCCGATCTTTTGAAGTTTTTACTGCCGGATTCCATTTTATCAATGTTCCTTTTTCTTTATAATCCTCATCAGAAAACCAAAGATGATGTATGCAAACCTCAGCCGTGATCTTTTTATCCTTCAGAGGGATTTTGTTGGTAAATAATTCCAGCTCCTTTGCTGTAGAAAGATGAAAAACGTGTAATCTGGCACCAGTCTTTTTAGCCAATGCTACCGCATTGGAAGAAGATATGTAACATGCTTCTTCACTCCTGATAATCGGATGTAATTCGATAGGGATATCCTCTCCGTACTGTTCTTTATATTTTGCTGTATTCTTTTTAATTGTATCTTCATCTTCACAGTGCACTGATATCAGTAGATCGGTAGAGGAGAATATTTTCTCTAATACTTTAGGATTGTCTACCAGCATATTTCCTGTAGAAGAACCTAAAAATAACTTAAGCCCAGCCACTTTCTTCGAATTTACTTTTAATATCTCTTCGAGATTATCGTTAGTTCCTCCAAACATAAAAGAATAATTCGCATAACTGGTTTTAGCAGCTATTTCAAATTTTTCTTCTAGTTTCTCTATAGTGGTGGTCTGCGGATTTGTGTTGGGCATTTCTATAAAAGAAGTGATCCCTCCGGCTATCGCAGCTCTGGACTCGGTTTCTATAGTTGCCTTATGTGTTAATCCTGGTTCTCTAAAATGCACCTGATCATCAATAACACCTGGTAAGAGGTATTTTCCTTCCGCATCAAAAACTTGTACGTCTGGAGATTTAGCGCTAATCTGCGAAGCAATTTCTTTGAAAAAACCGTTTTCTATATATACATCGCCATTAAAAATTTTACCTTCATTAACAATATTGGCATTCTTAATCAATACACTTTTCATGATTATATCTCGTAACGATTAAACAAACTCTTTAACTTCATTTTCAAAACCCCAAAAACTGCTTCAGAAATTATTCCCTTACTCATTTTTGAGGTACCACGGGTTCTATCCGTAAATACTACCGGAACCTCTTTTATTTTAAACTTTAATAGATACGCCTTAAATTTCATTTCAATCTGAAATGCATATCCAACAAACTTGATTTTATCTAGATTAATTTTTTCCAAAACTTCTCTTTTATAACAGATAAACCCTGCCGTGGTATCGTGAATATCCATTCCGGTTACAAAACGTACATATTTTGATGCCATCCAAGATAATAACACTCTGCTCATTGGCCAATTTACAACATTCACCCCGGTAACATATCTAGATCCTATAGCTATCTGTGAGGTACCTTTTGCACACGCATTATATAAGCGTATCAGGTCATTAGGATTGTGGGAAAAATCGGCGTCCATTTCAAAAATGTACTCATAAGATTTATCCAGTGCCCATTTAAATCCTGCTATATATGCCGTTCCTAATCCCAATTTTCCTTTTCTTTCTATTAAAAAAAGACGTTCTGGATACCCTGTCTGCAATTCTTTAATCTTTTTTGCAGTTCCATCAGGTGAGTTATCATCCACGATCACAATATCAAAATCACGCTGTAGTGAAAGCACATTTTTAACAATACGCTCCACATTTTCAATCTCATTGTAGGTAGGTATAATTACTATGGCATCTACCATTTAGGCTATTTTCAGGCAAATATAACTAAATAATCACAAGATTAATTTTAGTTTTTCACGGTTAATAATATGGTTTTTTAAAATAACCAATTAATTAGATTAGTGTTGCATTTTTATTTACACTACTTTATTTTATTATATAATATGTATAACTTAATTTTATCGTTTTTCTAACTATGGAAATTATTACAAGAGAAATCATATCAACCGACTGGATTACTATCGTGATAATGGGGTGCTTTATGCTTTTGGCAACAGCAAGGCTAATGAATCCCGCAGGATTTTCTGAATTTGTAATGCTGTTTAATACAAATAAGTATATAGTTCTTAAGCAAAAAGGGAATAAATTATCTACACTATTTAATGGAGTTTTAATATTAATACAGGTTCTTTCTGTCTCTTTGTTTCTATATCTATGCGTAGACGTGTTACAATGGCAGTTGGAGGGAATCGATTTGATGCTTTATTTAAAAATTGCATCGCTGTATTTATTTATTATAATATCTAAAATCTTAGTGGAAAAGATAATTTCAACAATTTTTTCAATAGAAGTTTTAATTGAAGAGTATTTATTCTACAAAGTGTCCTATCGTAATTTTTTAGGAGTAATTTTATTACCTTTTAATTTATTATTCGTTTATACTACGAAACCATCAAAGATTGTTTTGATCGTAATAATTATTTCTTTATTGATTTTAAATCTAATCGTTCTTTTTTCTGTCTACAAGAAAAACGAAAACATCATTTTAAATCATATGTTTTATTTTATTTTGTATCTTTGCGCACTTGAAATCGCACCCTACTTTTTATTGTATAAATTTATTACATAATTAGGGCAGCCATTTACAAATAAAGACTATATATGAAAGTGAAAACGATTTTGGTCTCACAACCAGAGCCTAAAGTAGAAAATTCACCTTATTTCGAACTTGAGGAGAAAGAAAAGGTAAAAATTGACTTTATACCGTTTATTCACGTAGAAGGCGTAGATGCTAAGGAAGTGAGGCAACAAAAAGTAGATTTATCGCAATACACCGCAATTATCCTTACCAGCAGGAATTCTGTAGATCATTTTTTTAGAATTGCTGAAGAAATGCGTTTCAAGGTTCCTGATACACTTAAATATTTTTGTCAGAGTGAGGCAGTAGCGTATTATCTCCAAAAGTATGTGGTTTACAGAAAAAGAAAGATTTATGTTGGTAAACGTACTTTTCAAGAGCTTACTCCATTGATTAAGAAATATAAAACCGAAAAGTTTCTGTTACCCTCATCAGATCAACTAAAGCCCGAAATTCCGGATACTTTAAACGAATTAAAGGTGGAATGGAAACAGGCGATCTTTTATAAAACGGTCGTAAGTGATCTTTCTAATTTACGAGATGTTTTCTATGACATTCTGGTATTTTTTAGTCCTTCCGGAATCAAGTCTTTATTTGAAAACTTTCCTGACTTTAAACAAAACGATACTCGTATAGCTGTTTTTGGAAACTCTACTGTAAAAGCTGCAGAAGAACATGATTTGGTAGTAAATATTCAAGCGCCAACTCCAGAAACTCCATCCATGACAATGGCACTTCAGAAATATATCAAGGAAGCTAATAAAAAATAAGTTAGACTCCTTTCTAAGTTAAAATAACAAAGCCTGAATTATAAAATTCAGGCTTTGTTATTTTAATTGCTTTATTATCATCTAAAAAGCATAACGCTGTGGTCCTCCTCTACGAATTTCTTCGTTGGCGTAAGATTCAAATTTCTTAAAATTCTCTCTAAAAGCATTGGTTAATTTAAATGCTGTTTTATAATAAGCTTCGTCATTATTCCAGGTAGCTCTAGGACTTAATACAGTTGTAGGAACTCCTGGACATTCTCTTGGTTGTGCTACTCCAAATACTGAATGAATATGATAATTATCATAAGAATACAAGCCAAGATCACCGTTAAGTACGGCTTGTATCATAGCACGCGTATATTTTAATTTGATTCTGGTCCCTACACCATAAGGTCCACCAGTCCATCCGGTATTTACCAGCCAAACATTTACGCCGGTATCTTTCATTTTTTGGATTAACATCTCAGCATACTTAGCAGGATGTAGAGGCATAAACGGCGCCCCAAAACAAGCCGAAAATGAAGGAGTAGGCTCTACTACACCAGCTTCAGTTCCAGCTACTTTGGCAGTATAACCTGATATAAAATGGTATGCCGCCTGACTAGGAGTTAACTTAGAAATTGGAGGTATGACACCAAATGCATCTGCTGTTAAAAAGAAGATGTTCTTAGGGTTTTTACCTATAGAAGGTTCTTTAATATTTTCAATATGGTCAATTGGGTAACTTACCCGCGTATTTTGCGTAATTGACGTATCAGCATAATCTACCTCCCCATTGTCGTCTATAATAACATTCTCTAGAATAGCGCCTTTTTTGATAGCGCCATAAATTTCAGGTTCGTTTTCTGCGGAAAGATTGATAACCTTTGCATAGCAACCACCTTCAAAATTGAAAATAGTATTCTCTTTTGTCCAACCGTGCTCATCATCACCGATTAACTTACGGTTAGGATCTGTAGATAATGTTGTTTTTCCAGTACCGGATAATCCAAAAAATATGGCCGTATCTCCTTTTTCTCCAACATTAGCAGAGCAATGCATTGGAAGTGTATCTTTATACACTGGTAATATAAAATTCAGTGCAGAAAATATACCTTTTTTGATTTCTCCTGTATATCCGGTACCGCCAATAAGTGCAATTTTCTTTGAGAAGTTTAATATTGCAAAATTGTGTTGGCGTGTACCATCTACCGTCGCATCTGCCATAAAACCAGGTGCGTTTATTACAGTCCATTCTGGATCAAAATCCTTTAACTCCTCTTCTGTTGGCCTTAAGAACATATTAAAAGCGAACATATTGGACCAAGGATATTCGTTGATCACTCGTATATTCAATTTATAATCGGGATCTGCGCAGGCGTAACTATCTCTTACAAATATTTCTTTACCTGAAAGATAAGCAGTAACTTTTTTATATAATGCATCAAACGCATCAGGTTCGAAAGGAATGTTGATATCGCCCCACCAAACTTTATCAGTGGTTATTTCATCTTTTACAATAAAACGATCCATTGGAGAACGACCAGTAAATTCACCAGTGTTCACCGCAAGTGTTCCAGATTTTGTGATTTTTCCCTGGCCTTTTTGCACCGTTTCTTCCTGAAGCTCGTCAGGAGATAATTGGTAGCGTATTGTAGCATCTTCAATACCGTAATGCTTTAACGAAATCGTTTTCGTAATTGGATACAGTGGTTCCATAAAAATATGTTGTGTTTGTTATGTGTGGCAAAATTATAAATAAAAACCACACTATTGAGTAAAAAATCACTTAATCTTAAGAAGTGAAATTAAAAAGAAAATCCATCCCAAAATTAACATAAAACCTCCCAAAGGAGTAATAAAACCAATACTTGATAAAGAAATTCCTAATACTTCATCAATTACCAAAAGGTAAATTGATCCTGAAAAAAGGATCATCCCCGCTAGAAAAAAATAAAAAATCCGTTTTTTGAAACCATTTTGTAAAACCGACATGTTTCCTAAGATTATGCAAACTATGGCATGATACATTTGATATTGAACACCGGTTTGAAAAGAGTTAATACTCTCTGCATCTACAAGTTTTTCTAATCCGTGTGCTCCGAACGCACCTAATAATACCGCTGATAAAGCCGCAACTACTCCCGTAATCAAAATTGTTTTATCCATTCTTTTTTTAATACTAATTGACTATTATTTGAATCAAAAAATAAACTTTAAACATATTTTTGCTCAAAACATAACGAATCTGCTACCATTGAGAACTTACTTTTTGATGTATTTACTACATTCGTATCAAAGTTATCAAAATAATCATTAGGTATGCGAAAAATACTGGTCATTGGTGCAGGTAAATCTACTGCAGTTTTAATTAAATATTTACAGAATAAATCAACATCTGAAAATTTACATATAACGGTCGGAGATATTTCTATTGAAAATGCTCAAACACTGGCTGGGGGCCACACCAATACTTTTGCCGTTAAATTAGATGTTTTTGATAACACCTCAAGAGAAGATGCTATCAAAAATTCGGACATTGTAGTATCTATGCTTCCAGCTAGGTTCCATATTGAAGTAGCTAAAGATTGTCTGAAATTTGAAAAATCTATGGTTACCGCATCTTATATAAGTGACGAGATGCAAGAGCTACACGAAGATGTGAAGGAAAAAGGACTCATTTTTATGAATGAGATTGGTGTTGATCCCGGGATTGATCATATGAGTGCTATGCAGGTTATTGATCGAATCCGAAATCAAGGAGGTAAAATAATTCTATTTGAATCTTTTACAGGGGGACTTGTTGCTCCAGAAAGTGATACCAACCTATGGAATTATAAATTTACCTGGAATCCCAGAAATGTAGTAGTTGCAGGTCAGGGAAGTGCTGCAGAATTTTTGCAGGAAGGAACTTATAAATATATTCCATACCATAAATTATTCCGAAGAACAGAGTTTTTAGAAGTAGATGAATATGGTCGTTTCGAGGCGTATGCTAATAGGAATTCCCTAAAATATCAAAGTATCTATGGATTAGATGATATCTTAACACTTTATCGGGGAACCATCAGAAGGGTTGGATTTTCTAAAGCTTGGAATATTTTTGTACAGCTAGGCATGACTGCAGATGATTATACACTTACAAACTCAGAACATATGAGTTATCGTGATTTTACCAACTCGTTTCTGGCCTATTCTCCCACTGATTCTGTTGAATTAAAACTTCGACATTATCTAAAAATTGATCAGGATGATATTATTTGGGATAAACTCTTAGAACTAGATATATTCAATACAAATAAAAAAATTGGAATTCCTAATGCCACTCCAGCCCAAGCATTACAAAAAATATTAATGGATAAATGGTCATTGGATAACGGTGATAAAGATATGATTGTAATGTATCATAAATTTGGGTATGAAATTAATGGAGAACGTAAACAAATCGATGCAACCATGGTAAGTATCGGTGAAGATCAAAAGTACACGGCTATGGCAAAAACCGTAGGATTACCAGTTGCCATGGCTACCTTAAGAATTCTGAATAATGAAATCAAGACTACCGGTGTCCAGATACCTATTCAAAAAGAAATATATACTCCGATTCTTAAGGAATTAGAGGATTATGGTATTGAATTTAAAGAAAAAGAATGTGAATATTTAGGATACAATCCGGATGGAGCAATAGGATAATCCGGGTTAAAGGTTTTAGTTTAAAGTTAGAATCTCTATTTTTGGTTTATAATTGTAACATATCCTTATGATGAAAGGACAATATGGTAGCTTAAAAATAGATGGTATAGATAAGGAGATTCTGCGAAATCTTATGGAGGATGCACGGAGACCAATATTAGAAATTGCACGAAAAATTGGAATTTCTGGCGCTGCCATCCATCAAAGATTGAGAAAATTAGAAGCTTCCGGTTTGATCGCGGGTTCTAAGTTTGTAATTGATCCAAAAGTATTAGGATATAAAACTATGGCTTTTGTCGGGGTTTATCTGGATAAAGCGGTTAGTAATCCTAAAGCAGTAAGGCAACTAAAAGAAATTCCTGAAGTTATTGAATGCCACTATACAACCGGAAACTGGTCAATCTTTATAAAAATTCTCTGTAAAGATAATGAACACTTAATGAATGTTTTAAATAAAGATATTCAGGCTATAGAAGGTGTTTCCAGAACGGAGACTTTTATTTCTTTGGATCAACAGATTAATAGGCAGATTAAGATATAAATATAAGAAAGAAAGCTTCATAGTTATAAAAGCTGTGAAGCTTTCTTATTTTATTTAGGCAAAACTTAATCTCTTCTACCCATAAACATAGAAATAAAATATAGTAGTGTTGCAAGAGAACCTAAAGCAGCTACCACATAAGTTCTTGCTGCCCATTTTAATGCATCTTTTGCTCCATTGTGCTCTTCTACCGTTAACATTCTATTGTTTTCTAACCAGGCCAATGCTCTATTACTAGCATCATATTCGACCGGAAGTGTGATAAAAGCAAATAATGTCGTGACTCCGAATAGAATAATTCCGACAAGAAAAATTGAGTTCCCGATTAATGAGCCAGTCGCTGATAAAACTAAACCTGCCATAATCACAATGTTAGAAAGCTTGCTGGCGATCCCAACGGCCGGAACAATTTTAGACCTCATAGTTAACCAGCTATAAGCTGTTGCATGCTGAACCGCATGCCCTACCTCGTGTGCGGCTACTGCTGCAGCCGCTGCATTTCTTTGATTATATACACCTTCACTCAGGTTTACTGTTTTGTTTCTTGGATTGTAGTGATCTGTAAGCATTCCTGGTGTAGAAATTACTTTTACATCACGTATCCCGTTATCTTGTAGCATTTTTGTAGCTATTTCTGCTCCACTCATTCCATTACGCAAGCGTACATTAGAATAATGCTTAAATTTACTTTTTAGCTTGCTACTTACATAAGAGCTAACTAAAAAAATTATCCCCGCTAAGACATAATATCCCATCATAACTGTAATCTTTTTTGTTCTTAAATTTACAATATTAAAAGCAAAAACCTCGCCATTATAGCGAGGTTTTCAGTTAAATAAACTTGAGTTAGCCAATAAGTCGAGTTAACTTAAATAGTTATTTACATCTTCCAAAGGAAGGTTAAACGCTTCTGAAATAGCTGGATACACCACATCTCCATTGATCACATTCAATCCTTTTTTAAGTGGTTCGTTATCTGCACAGGCAGCTTTCCAGCCTTTATTTGCCAATTGCACTGCATATGACAAAGTAACATTCGTAAGTGCCAAAGTGGAAGTATAAGGCACAGCTCCTGGCATATTTGCTACAGAATAGTGTACTACATCATCAATGATATAAACCGGATCTTGATGCGTTGTAGGCTTTGTCGTTTCAAAGCAGCCACCTTGGTCTACCGCGACATCTACTAATACCGTTCCCGTACGCATATCCTTTAGCATATCACGAGTTATAAGCTTAGGTGCTTTTGCTCCCGGTATGAGCACTCCTCCAATAATTAAATCAGAGGTTTTAATATGTTCACGAATTGTGTATTCGTTAGAAAATTCAGTTTTAACATTAGCAGGCATTACATCATCAAGATAACGCAATCTCTTCATACTAATATCAAGAATAGTAACATCGGCTCCCATTCCTGCTGCCATTTTTGCAGCCTGAGTTCCAACAACACCCCCACCAAGTACTAACACCTTAGCTGGAGCAACTCCAGGAACACCTCCAAGAAGAATTCCTCTTCCTTTTAATGGTTTCTCTAAATATTTAGCTCCTTGTTGGATTGACATACGCCCTGCTACTTCACTCATAGGTGTTAATAGGGGCAAGCTACGATCAGGATCTTCTACAGTTTCGTAAGAAATACAAACTGATCCACTCTCGATCATTGCCTTAGTCAATGGTTCACTTGACGCGAAATGAAAATAAGTAAATAACAACTGATCTTTCTTAATCAGTTTATATTCAGGTTCTATAGGCTCCTTCACCTTAATTATCATCTCAGCGATATCATATACCTCTTCGATAGTAGGAAGGATTTTTGCTCCTGCACCTATATACTCTTCATCACTAAAACCACTCTGAAGACCAGCATCTTGCTGAATGAAAACAGTGTGACCATGTCTAACGAGTGCCATAGTACCAGCTGGCGTAACACCTACTCGGTTCTCGTTATTTTTGATTTCCTTAGGAACACCAATTATCATATTCTTATTTTTTGGTCGAAAATAGATTTTTTCTTGAAATAAAACAATAAATCATACTTAAAAAATATCTTATTCGTAATTTGAGAAAATGCACAGAAATTTGTTAAAAAATAATTAGGGTCATTGGTTTATTTTATTTTTATAACGAATTTTGAAATAAAGTAGAACAAAACCGGAAACTGCCGTAATAGCATTTGCCAAAATCACTGGTAAACTATCAATCAGAATACCGTAAAAGAGCCAACATACAACTCCGCTCTCAAAAATGAGTAACATTGTTAATGATAAACTTTCAACAGATTTTGTTTTCCAGGTTTTATACACCTGTGGTAAAAAAGCAGCTGTTGTTAATGTGGCCGCTATTAATCCTAGAATTTCTGTTGAGTCGATCATATTTTTTGAGATAAAAGAACATAGCATAAAGAGATAAAGACAATCCTCTGTATTCTTAGACTACCCAACCACATTGACAATCTTACCCGGCACTACAATCACCTTCTTTGGTTTTCGTCCTGCAAGTTGTTGTTGCGTTTTTTCGTGTGCCATTACTGCAGCTTCGATATCATCTTTACTCAAATCCAAAGGAAGCTCCATTGTAAAGCGCATTTTACCATTGAAGGAAATAGGATATTGTTTTGTGCTTTCTACTAAATGTTTCTCATTAAACTTAGGAAAAGCAGCTGTTGCAATAGATTCATTATGCCCTAATTTATTCCACAACTCTTCTGCGATATGCGGAGCATATGGCGAAACTAGTATCAATAAGGGCTCTAAAATGGCCTCACTATTACACCTCTGAGCAGTTAATTCATTTACTGCAATCATAAAGGTGCTTACCGAAGTATTAAAGGAAAAGTTCTCTATATCTTCTTCTACCTTTTTGATAGTTTTATGTAATGTTTTTAAATTGTCTTTTGTTGGTTCAGCATCCGTTACCTCAAATACATCTCCATTATGGTATAGTTTCCATAACTTCTTTAGAAAACCATGTACACCAGTGATTCCTGCTGTATTCCAAGGTTTTGCTTGCTCTAATGGTCCTAGAAACATTTCATATAAGCGTAAACTGTCTGCTCCATATTGTTCACAAATACCGTCAGGGTTTACGACATTAAACCATCGCTTAGACATTTTCTCTACTTCTCTTCCTACAATATATTTACCATCTTCCAATTCAAATTCTGCATCTTTGAATTGAGGTTGCCAATTTCTTAGATCTTCAGGAAGTAATTCATCCGAGGCATTTATCATGTTTACATCCACTCGTAACTCTTCAACCTCGAATTGATCTTTCAATCCTTTAGAAACATATTTATTTGTACCACTAACTCTATAAACAATGGCACTCGTCCCCAAAATCATTCCTTGGTTGATCAGTTTCTTTGCAAATTCATCTACCGGCACGATTCCTCTGTCATATAAAAACTTTTGCCAGAATCTCGCATATAATAAATGTCCGGTTGCGTGTTCGCTTCCTCCTATATATAGATCAACTTCTTTCCAGTAATTGATCGCCTCTTGTGAAAATATCTCTTCTTCATTATGAGGATCCATATACCTATTAAAATAATAAGAACTTCCTGCCCAACCAGGCATGGTATTTAATTCTAAAGGAAATACAGTTGTATGATCTATCAAATCATTAGCTACTACCTTATTTTTTTCTCTGTCCCAAGCCCAAACATCTGCTCGACCTAATGGCGGCTCTCCGGTTTCAGTAGGTAAATATTTTTCTACTTCCGGTAATTCTATTGGTAAATGTTTTAAGTCAATCATCTGTGGCATTCCATCCACATAATATACCGGAAATGGTTCTCCCCAATAGCGCTGACGACTAAATACTGCATCACGTAATCTATAATTGATCTTACCTTCTCCCTGACCCAGTTTCTCTAACTCATAAATCGCAGTTTGTACTGCTTTTTTATAGTTCAAACCATTCAGAAAGTCTGAATTAGCAATGATCGTATTATCTTTATCTGCAAAGGCCTCTTCAGAAATATCTACACCTTCAAAGATATTAGGGATATCAATTCCAAAATGTTTCGCAAAATCATAATCTCGCTGATCTCCACAAGGCACCGCCATCACAGCTCCTGTTCCATAACCGGCCAATACGTAATCTCCAATCCAGATGGGTACGGGCTCTTTGGTAAATGGATGTTCTGCATAGGCTCCTGTAAAGACACCACTAATGGTTTTTACATCCGCCATACGATCGCGCTCACTACGTTTTGCAGTTGCTTCTATATATGTATTTATTGCTTCTTTTTGTTCTGGAGTAGTGATTTTAGCCACCAATTCATGCTCTGGAGCTAATGTCATAAAACTTACTCCAAAAATGGTATCAGGACGTGTAGTAAACACCTCAATTCTGAATTCTGAATTCTGAATTTTGAATTCAACCTGTGCTCCTTCAGAACGACCAATCCAATTGGTTTGAGAATCCTTCAATGGCTGTGGCCAATCAATAGTATTTAATCCATCTATTAAACGTTGTGCATATGCGGAAATTCGCATACTCCACTGCGTCATTTTTTTGCGAATCACGGGATATCCACCGCGTTCAGAAACTCCATTAACGATTTCATCATTGGCTAATACGGTTCCTAATTGTGGACACCAGTTTACTTCGGTTTCTGCTAAATAGGTTAATCTATATTTTAGTAATACCTCTTGTTTTTCTTTTGATGAAAAAGCATTCCAGTCAGCAGCAGTAAATTCTGTTATATCTTCATCGCAAACAGCGTTTACTTTTACATTCCCTTCATTAGAAAACGTCTGTTCTAATTCGCTAATGGGTCTTGCTTTATGGGAATCAATATCATACCAGGAATTGAAAAGTTCCGTAAAGATCCATTGCGTCCATTTATAAAATGTAGGATCACTGGTTTTTACTTCGCGACTCCAATCAAAAGAAAATCCTATTTTATCTAATTGCTCACGATATCTAGCGATATTTTCTTTGGTAGTGAGTGCAGGATGTTGACCCGTTTGGATCGCATACTGCTCTGCCGGCAAACCGAATGAGTCATATCCTTGCGGATGTAATACATTAAAACCTTTATGACGTTTATATCTGGCATAAATATCACTGGCTATATATCCTAATGGATGCCCAACGTGTAATCCTGCTCCAGAAGGATAAGGAAACATGTCTAGCACATAGTATTTTGGAGCCCCCTCCATCTCCTCCAAAAGGTGAGGGTTTTTAGCAACAAATGTTTTGTTTTCTTTCCAGTAGGCTTGCCACTTCTGTTCAATGTTTCTAAAATCGTAACTCATCAACCTGTTTTTTGAGACCGCAAATTTACTAAAACCTAAACAATTGTAAGGTTCTCAACTTGACAATTGTTTAGGTTTTAAGATCTAATTCCCCCTTTGGGGGTTAGGGGGCTTCTGGCTTTTGCTTCCATTGGTTGTAAACAGCTGTAAATAAAAAGGTTTGTTGGTGTTTCGATGTTCAGTTTTTTACCTTCTTCTACAACAAAACCATTAAAATTATCCAGTTCTGAAGGTCTACCTTCCATAATGTCCCTTTGTGTAGAAGCTGTAGCATCAAAAGGTTGCTTACCGATAAAATTCATAATTCCATCTACCAGAGTTGAAGGCAAATTAACTCCTTTGGCCACTCCTATTTCATATATCTCAGATGCTGTGGATCTTAGTACTTTATTCAATTCCGGATGTCGATACATTTCTCCAATGCTCGCTCTGGTCAAGGCTCCTAGTCCACTCACGGTAGCTATGAACATAAATTTACTCCATATATCTACTTGGATATCCTCAGAGATTTTATTCTTAAACCCTGCTTTATCAAAAACTTCTTTTACATTTTGCAAACGATCTGAGTAACTTTTATCCAATTCTCCAAAAATAATTTCTGGTGGATGACCGAAATGCGAAATGATTCCGGGAGCTTCAATTCTACTATAGATTTTACACAATCCTCCCAGTACATGTTTATTATCAATCACAGACATTACTTTTTCTGCATTATCGGCTCCATTTTGCAAAGGAATTACAATGGTATCATCTTTTAGAATTGGTTTAATAAATTTTGATGCTTCCTCTACCTGCCAGGATTTCGTGCAAATTAAAACCAGATCCGCTTTTTCAACTTTTTGAATATCACTGGTCACTAAAAAAGGTTGTGTAACAAAATCACCTTCAATACTTTTAACCTTCAACCCATTCCGAAGTATCGCTTCTAGATGTTTTCCTCTGGCAATCATCGATACTTTTTGGCCTGAAAAGGCAATCTTTCCTCCAAAATATCCTCCTACACCGCCAATACCAATAATAACTGTGTGCATACTTTTTTTAGATTATTAGATTAATTAGATCTTTTGTTTATCAGCGATAGAGTCTAAAATTTTTATCTTCATTTTGGATTCCGGCCTGTGCCGGAATGACAAAGTAAACAGTGTTATCAACGCAGCTGTCATTCCAGTGTAAGCTGGAATCCACGCCTAACAATCATTAAAGATGTAATTTCGGAAAATTTTAACCCTCGTTAGCCGTTACCTTTATAAACCAAAGTTAATTAAAACATTATAATAAATAGATTACGTTCTTTAGCAGAATGAAATGCGGTGATTAATTCTAAAAATGAGAGACATTTTAGAATTAAAAGTCTCATTAACTTTATTATTTTTACCTGCAAAACAAATCTCTATGAGTTCATCTTTTGAAAAATATCAGAAACGAAGGTTAATTTCTTCTTACTTCTCTGTAGTGATTAGTATATCTCTGGTACTTTTTTTATTGGGGTTGCTTGGACTTTTGGTATTGAATACAAAAAAGGTTGCGGATCATTTTAAAGAAAAAATCGCTCTTACCATTTATTTAAAAGATACAGCCAAAGAAGTCGAAATTAAACAAATGGAAAAAAGCCTGGCTCTGGCAGAATATACCAAATCTACATTGTATATCTCTAAAGATGAAGCTGCAGAAGAACACAGTAAAGATATAGGTGAAAATTTCATGGATTTTCTTGGTTATAATCCACTACAAAACTCCATTGATGTATATTTAAAAGCTGATTATGTAGATCAGGTAAAGATTGATGAAATCACTACGTCCATCACCAAAAAAGATTTTGTCGATGAAGTAACGTATGATAAACCATTAATTTCTTTATTAAATGATAACATCAAAAAGATTAGTTTTTGGGTGCTCCTAATTAGTGGAATTTTTACTTTTATAGCAGTACTTCTTATTAATAGCTCTATCCGATTATCCGTATATTCTAAACGTTTTATTATCAAAACTATGCAAATGGTAGGTGCAACGAAGAAGTTTATTCGAAAACCTTTTGTCTGGAAAAGTGTTCGATTGGGAATGATCGGTGCCATAGTTGCGCTCATAGGAGTTGGAGTGGTTTTATATTATCTTGACAAAGCCTTCCCGGAATTGGCATTACTTAGCGATAAACTGCTGTTGGTTGGATTATTCGCCGGTGTTTTCGGAATTGGGATTTTGATTACCTGGATTAGCACCTTTTTTGCTACACAACGTTTTCTGAATCTGAGAACTGATGAATTGTATTATTAATCTAAGTTTTTGAAAATGCAAAAAACCGGTAAAATTTTTTTTTCTGTTTCATTTATACTATTCGTTATTTTTATGTGGGTGATGATACAGACATTTAAACCCGTCCGCCACGTACAACCGGATGATGTCATCAAGATCAATGGTATCGTAACGAAAATAGAAGAAGGAAGTGGTTTTGATATAATTATTACATTACAAAATGATGACCATTATTATTATATAAATCGTGGTTTAGAACAAGGACTCTCTATAGAAAAATTGCAAAAAGAAGTCCTAAATAAAAAGGTAACTTTGTATCCCATCCATAGATGGACTATATTTACACGCGACAAGATTATGGGACATATCTCAAAATTAATGATCGAAGACCGAGTGATTTTTAATGAAATTCAACAAGAGTAATAGTATAAATAAGTCTGAAAGATAATTGGTGAATTCTATCTGACTAATTCATCAAAATAAAAATATCAGGTAAAATTAAAAACGACATTTATGAGCAAACAATCTAATAAAAATATACCTCACAAACCAGATTTCGTTTTTGGGAAAAAGAATTATATAGCGATGGCTATAGGTATTGCTGTAATCGCATTAGGGTTTATTCTAATGGCAGGAGGAGGAAGCGATGACCCAAATGTTTTTAATCCTGACATTTATAATTTTAGAAGAATTCGATTAGCACCTACCATCGTTTTAATCGGTTTTGGGATAGAAGTATATGCTATTTTATTGAACCCTGATAAGAAGAAAAATCCGTAATTAACTAATTTATATTCTGGTAGTTACAGAACTCGTACCAACTTTTTATTTTACCTACAAAATTCACATTTTGCACTCTAATTTTGTTTTTTTTTAGCACCGTAGCTATGGCTATGCTGAGAAAAAACTCCTTTATTATAGCACAAAAGCCAAATTTTTCGGTTTAAAACAAAAAGCCGAGACGAGTTCTATATATTTGCATCGAATTTTAGAAATCTTTCTACATGGAGATTATTGATGCGGTTATTTTAGGAATAATTCAAGGACTTACAGAGTTTTTACCGGTTTCTTCGAGTGGTCATTTAGAACTAGGAAAAGCTATTCTGGGTGACGAAAGTGTTCCTGAAGAATCGTTACTTTTTACTGTAGTTTTGCATTTCGCTACTGCATTAAGTACTATAGTGATATTTAGGAAAGATGTATATCAAATTTTCAAAGGTTTGCTACAATTCAAAAAAAATGATGAAACGATGTTTTCTCTAAGAATCATTGTTTCTTTAATTCCTGCAGTTCTTGTTGGCTTATTTTTTGAAGAGCAACTAGAACAGCTTTTTGGCGGAAACATCATGCTTGTCGGTTGTATGCTTATCATTACTGCTATTCTACTCTGGCTGGCAGACAAAGCAAAAGACACTGCTAAAATAGTTACAACACCTAATGCATTTGTAATAGGAATTGCTCAGGCAATTGCCATGTTACCTGGAATTTCCAGAAGTGGAGCCACTATATCCACTTCAGTATTGCTAGGTAATGATAAGACCAAAGCTGCACGATTTTCATTTTTAATGGTGATCCCTTTAATTTTTGGTAAAATTGGTAAAGATCTTTTAAGTGGAGATCTTATTTTTACTATAGAAAGTAGCACACCCTTATTTATTGGGTTTGTAGCTGCTTTTATTTCAGGGCTTTTCGCCTGTACTTGGATGATTTCCATGGTAAAAAGGAGTAAATTATCATATTTTGCCTTATATTGTATTATTGTTGGCGTTGCAGCCATCATTTTTGGTTTTATTAAATAGTCCCCAATAATGCTAACCGAACAAGATTATAAAGACGGTCAAATCCTTTTGATCGATAAACCGCTTCAATGGACATCCTTTCAGGTTGTTAATAAATTACGCTGGTTAATTCGTAAAAATTTTGGGATTAAAAAGATAAAAGTTGGACACGCAGGAACGTTAGATCCTCTTGCTTCCGGCCTGCTCATTGTTTGCACTGGTAAGTTCACAAAACGAATACAAGAGTTTATGGGCCAAACCAAAGAATATACCGGAACTATAACATTAGGGGCTACTACACCATCTTATGATCTGGAGACAGAAATTAACAAAACCTTCCCTATTGATCATATCTCGGAAGAAATACTAAAGAAGACTACTCCACAATTCGTTGGTGAAATTGAACAATTACCTCCTGTTTTTTCAGCTTTAAAGAAAGATGGGAAGCGATTATATGAATACGCCCGTGAAGGTGAAGAAGTAACAATCTCAGCAAGAAAAATCACTATTGAAGCATTCGAAATAACTCGGGTAGCATTACCCGAAGTGGATTTTAGGGTAGTTTGTGGTAAAGGAACTTATATTAGATCCTTAGCTCACGATTTTGGCAAAGCGTTACAAAGTGGTGGTCACCTAAGTGCTCTAAGAAGAACGAAAATTGGAGAATTCTCTGTAGCTGATGCTGTGGATCCAGAAATATTTGCAAACCAGTTGCGTGCAGAAATCGAAACTACATAAAATATTGTTAAAGAAAAGGAGTTATCATACTTATGGAATTTATAGAAAAACATAAAGCTTTAATTATCACATCTATGCTGATGGGTATTTTTGTGTTGACGCTCTATAATATCAATATGGTCAACAAAAAAAGAAAGCAGTCAGAAATTCTAATGGAGATTCCGGAAGAGCTGATGGAAGAGTTGGCAAATGAAGAAGAGCTGGAAACTCCTGCTGAGCAACAGGAAAGAGAATTAATCGCTTCAAAAAGAACTCATGATGCATTTAATGAAGATTTTGAGGATTCTGAAGATTTTGAGCAAAGAATAAAGTCCCTGACAGAGACCGAACAGGCAACAGAAGAAACTTCGGATAACACTGAAATGGTAGAAGGCCAGGAAGCCATTGATGAAGACATCATTAACGAGGAAGTTGTGGAAGCAGAAAAAGATGAAAAACCAATAACTGAAGAGGTAAACAACAGAAATAGCTCTGTAACTTTTACATTAAAAGGAAGAGATAAAAAAGATATTCCGAATCCTATTTATACCTGCAACGGAAGTGGAAAAGTGGTCGTCAAAATCGAAGTGAACCAAAATGGATATGTTGTTGATGCTAAAGTTGATAAAAAGCGATCCTCTACCAGAAATGAGTGTCTTTTTGACAATGCTCTGGATTATGCACAAGATGCACTGTTTTCATCCTCAAATTTAAAGGAACAAAAAGGTTATATTACATATTACTTTAACTACGGAGGTTAAATTTACAACAGTTTGACCAAATCTTCTGCTATAGTATTCCCCTTGTCCTTATTATACCATACTTGTAAATCTTGCTTAAACTGTGGGTCTAAACTACCATATTTTGCTTTATAATCATTAACCATTTTTGTAGCAATTGAGGGTCTTGGCCCCCACGTATTAACAACTTTCCCGGATTCTTTATGATATGCTATTAATTTGGGAATAGATTTTCCTCCATTTGTAAGAAAATTATTCATCAATTCATCATGCTCGTCTCTGGAAATAATTCTTAAATCAATCCCTTCATTCATTTCCGAGAGCTTATTAATCACAGGCAGGGATTGAGCAGCATCTCCACACCAACCTTCTGTTAATACCAACCAGATGATATCAGTTTTGGTATTAGAAAAAGTTTCGGCGATATCACCATTTATTTTTAGCGTTTTATCCAGTCGTTTCATTCTTCGATCATTCAGCATACTATAATTCGTAAGGGCTTCAGATTGTTCATTTCCAGTAGATTTTCCTTCCGCTAATAACTTATTGATGATATCTTTATATTCTTGATAAGAAAATGAATTTTCTATTCCTTCTTCTATTAACTCTTGTATTGTCATTGTAGTCGTTTCCATAATTGTCTTTATGCATTATTGCATAGGACGATATAAATGTGTTAAACTTACACTTACACATTAAATTAAAAGCTAATCTAATATCTTTATCGATTAAAAACTAATAACATGAATAAACATAGATGTGGATGGTGTATTGGTGATTCTTTATATGAGTCGTATCATGATAATGAATGGGGAACACCCCTACATGATGATCGACTATTATTCGAATTTCTTGTACTAGAAACCTTTCAGGCAGGACTAAGCTGGATTACTATTCTTAGAAAACGAGAAAATTTCAGACTTGCTTTTGATAATTTTGATTATAAAATGGTGGCCCAATATAACGATGCAAAAAAAGAAGAATTGCTTCAGAATGCAGGTATTATTAGAAATAGACTGAAAGTAAATTCTGCAATTACAAATGCTCAGAATTTCATTAAAATTCAGGAAGAGTTTGGTAGTTTTGATGCCTATATCTGGAGTTTTGTAAACGACAAACCTATTGTAAACTCCTGGAAACACTATAAGGATTGTCCTGCGAATACAGAACTTTCTGACCGTATTAGTAAAGATCTAAAAGAAAGAGGTTTTAAATTTGTAGGATCCACTGTCGTATATGCATTTATGCAAGCTATTGGCATGGTAAATGATCATATAGTTGATTGTTTTCGATACCACCAGATATGAGTAAGTCTATGCTTCACTAATAAGCTTATCTTTTTTCTTAATATTTAATCTAAAGACATAAGCCATCGCAACTCCATAACTTAATGAAATTATAAAATGCCAGTATAGTTTATCAATAGAAATATCCAGTTTGAATTCACGAAAATTAAAACTCATAAGGATATAGAAAAGCACTGCGTGAATAATTATTGATATTACGAGTCTAATTCTAAATACTTTCATACTTTTTCATTATACTTTTATCCCAAAAGACAAATCTCCGGAATCTCCCAAGCCGGGAATTATATAACCTCTATTACTTAATTCTGGGTCAACAGCAGCAATCCATAGCTGTGTGTTTTCAGGAAAGACATCTTTTACATACTCAACTCCTTGTTTGGAACCTATAATTGAAACAATATGAATCTGCTTTGGCTCTCCATGATTTTTTAGTGCCTTCAGTGTGTTTTCCAATGTTTTTCCGGTTGCGAGCATTGGATCAGCTAGTATCAGCGTTTTATTTTTCAGGAAGGGAGATGCCAAATAATTGACAACAACCTCAAACTGATCTGAATCTTCGGAGTGATCCCTGTATGCAGAAATAAACGCATTTTCTGCAGCATCAAAATAATTAAGTAATCCCTGATGCAGTGGTAAACCGGCCCGTAAAATAGAACATAAAACCAACTCTTTTTCTGGTACTTTAAGTTCTTTCGCTCCTAAAGGAGTCTGGACGATTTTTGACAAGTAATTTAATTCTTTGCTTAATTCATAACCTAAAACCTCACCGATACGCTCAATGTTCTTTCGAAAACGCATAGCATCCTTTTGGATAGTACCATCCCTAATTTCACTAATAAATTGATTTAAAATAGAGTTTTCGGTTTCTAGGTTATGAATAATCATTGATACAAGATTTTATGAAATATAAAACTACTTTAAAAATTCCATAAAAGCAGCTCTGGAAATTTCTTTTGCTCCCAAACTTGCTAAATGCTCTGTATATACCTGGCAATCTATAAGTTTTATTCCTTTTTTTCTTAAGAGTGCAATTAGCTTTATGAAACCAAATTTTGAGGCATTACTTACTTTGGTAAACATACTCTCGCCGCAAAATATTTTCTTATCTTCTAACCATATTCCGTACAAACCTCCAACCAGTTCTGAATCTTTCCAAACTTCAGTAGAAACAGCATATCCCATCTCATGAAGTTTTATATATGCCTTCTGCATATCTGATGTGATCCATGTACCATGTTGCTCGGGGCGATCTATGGTTGCACAATTTTTAATTACGTTAGTGAAATTTTTATTAAAGGTAACTTCAAAATGATTTTTCCTAATCAACGTACGCATACTTTTACTTACTTTGAGATCCTCAGGAAAGAGTACCATTCTGGGATCGGGACTAAACCACAAAATGGGTTGATCCTTATCATACCATGGAAAAATACCATTACAATAGGCATTTAGTAATCTTGGAACAGAAAGATCACCTCCAAATGCCAGTAATCCATCTTCTGCTGCTGCAGATACAGGTGGAAAGTATATGGATTTGTTAAGTATATACAAAATAGTACTATGAATTTTTCTATAACGTTAAATATCAATTAGTTGTTTGAATTGACCAAAAAAATCGTAATATTTGTTAGAACCTTTTAAGATAAATTTTGTTCATCATTGCTTTTTTGAGTTTTATTAAAAGGTTAACCTAAAACCACAATATGAAAAGTCCGACACGAAAGTATCGGACTTTTTACTTTATACTGAGCTTGTCGAAGTGTACTTTTTATATATTGATTTACTTAAAATGGTAAATCATCATGATCTTCTTCTTTTAAATCGGTTGCAGGCTCAAAAGCATCAGCCGGAGGCATCGGAGTACCTGCAGAAGGAGCCGCTGCTTGTAAATTTTCAATTCTCCATCCCTGAATAGAGTTAAAGTATTTTGTTTCTCCCTGCGGATTTACCCATTCACGACCACGTAAATTAATACTTATCTTCACATCCTGACCCACCTGAAAGTTGTTTAATAAATCACATTTATCCTGAACAAACTCTACCATTATGTGTTGTGGATATTGTTCTTCTGTAGTAACCACTATCTCACGTTTTCTGAAACCATTGTTTCCAAAAGTTTGAGTCTCACCGACCATCTTTACTTTACCTTGTACTTCCATCTTTTTAATTATTGTATTGCTGCTAAAATATTCCAAGCAGTATTAATATCATCATTATCCAAATACTGCTGTGCAAATTTATGAATTTCTATTAGGTTAGCATCCTGAATTTTATCCTTAATATCACCATTGTTATTAACAAAATCATGTGCCTCCATATTTGTAGGTATTCTTTCTACGTTGCCCAATTTACCGAGATCATTACCTGTAAGGATGTTACTTTTTTTTATGGTTTCAGGCAAAGCATCTACTCCGATACCAATATTGCTTAAAGGTTTTGGGACTTCAAACATTCCCATATTCGCTCGTGTATACCAATTACCTCCCATACGGGCAACCTGATCAATCTTATGCTGATCGATTCTTCCATCTGCATCCAGTACTTCCTTTTTGACGTGCATAAGTAATACCTCACAAATAATTAAGTTACCGGCACCTCCTTCGTTTCCCATTGGTACTATCTGATTTACCTTACATTCGAATTGCACGGGAGCTTCACCAACTCTAAAAGCCTTTATCTTTTTTGACGCTACCATTGTTAAACCAGCTTTTTCAAACTCATTAACATCCTCGGGATATTCTGTACTGGACAGAGACATCTGTTGCACTATATCGTAGTTTACAACATTGATTACAACCTCTTTGGTTGCCAATGCATTTTCTAAGGTGTGTTTAGTAGTATTGTCTCTAACTCTTCTGGCAGGAGAAAAAATAAGTATCGGTGGATTGGCGCTAAATACGTTAAAAAAACTAAAAGGAGAAAGATTGGGATTGCCATCTTTGTCGATGGTACTTGCAAAAGCTATAGGTCTCGGACCTATGGCTCCCAGCATCAAGCCGTGTAGTTTTCCTGTGGAAACTTCTAAAGGATCTATTCGTATCATAAAAAAATCTATATCGCAAAGATAATTAAAGTTTAATGGTCTTAAATCACTATCTCAGGTTTTACTTAACTTGATTTGAAACAATAAAATAGTTTTAAAACGTTTATATTTAAAATTTGGTAACACATCTTTTTTATGAATTTTTCTGATGAGCGTAATCTGGCGAGTTATTTTATAATTTTTGCTGTTCTTGTGATAACAGGTCTTGTATTATGGAATACTTCCTTATTTCTTCAGCGGTTAAAAAAAGATGAAACAATTAAAACTCAGGTCTGGGCGCAATCTTTTAAAGCATTAAGCAGTTCAGGAATTGATGGAACAACTGACATTAATTTAGATGATTACCTGGAGTTATCAAATCTTATTACTAGCACTAACACTACCATTCCGATTATCATAACTGATTCCGAAGGTAATTTTATGAGAAATTCTAATGGTGAGATAAACATACAAGGAAGCACACTGAATTTACCTGATGATATTACTGAAAACGAGTTATCAGATTATTTAGAACAAATGAAGTCTGAAAACGAACCAGTTGTTTTGGATTTGCGAGGTACTGTACAGTATGTTTATTATGGCAATTCTTCTATTTTAAATAAGTTAAAGTACTATCCAATTGCTATTGCACTGATCATCTTTTTATTGATAGGAGTGATTTACTTTTTCTTTACAACCTCGAAAGCCAGTGAACAGAATAAATTATGGGCAGGGATGGCAAAAGAAACTGCACATCAGATTGGAACACCTCTTTCTTCTCTGGTAGGATGGAATGAAATTTTAAAAGTAGAAAACGTAAATCCTGAATATATTGTGGAAATAGAAAAAGATATATCCAGATTAAAAGTTATTACCGAACGTTTTTCTAAAATAGGGTCTATTCCTAAATTAGAAGTAGCTGATATTGTAAAGGAAACCAAAGAAGCATATACCTATTTACAATCCAGAAGTTCCAAGTTGATTAATTTTTCGTTGGATTTACCCGAAGAATCGATCCTTGTTCATTTAAACTCCCAGTTATACAGTTGGACGATTGAAAATCTGGTTAAAAATGCGATAGATGCCATGCGTGGTAGAGGGGATCTTAATATTGATTTATCTCACGATTCTAAACGGGTATTTATAAGGATCACAGACACAGGAAAAGGAATCCCTAAAAGCAAATTTACCAAGATATTCGAACCTGGTTACACTTCTAAAACAAGAGGTTGGGGATTAGGGCTTTCACTAGCCAGAAGAATTATCGAAGAGTATCATTCCGGAAAAATCAAAGTACTTAGATCAGAACTGGGTAAGGGCACTACATTTCAGATTACATTAAGCAAATCCGGTGAATTCATATAACATAATTCTTTAACAGACGTTATATTCTAAAAACCAATAAAAGTGAAGACTGAGTATATCGTTTTAAAAGAAGCTGTTCTTAATAACAATTGCCCCGAATGTTATTCTACGGAAAGTCTATTGTTATCGTTTAAACAAAAAAGACTGTTTTCCAAGCTTTTTATAACAACCAAGGGAGAAATAATCGAACATATGGATTGTGACAAATGTAAGACTACAATTTTTCCCGGACGGTGGACTGATGACATAGAAAGGGTTTACAATTACCATAAAAAAACAATACAACCCAAGCCCTCCGGTATTCGATTTACAGGTTTATTCTATGTGTTAATACTTTTGGCTGTACTACTATCTGCTGCACTATACATATTTCTGTATCATCCAGAAATTTTAGAGCTATAGTACAATCTAAGTGTATAGATTCATCACTTCTCTTAATTCATCAGAAATTTTAAAAGTTTTATCTATATTAAAATCAAAACAAACGGCTACATCCTGACCGATAGCACATAATGTATCATCATCATTATAAAGCTCATGATATAGTCCAAAACTAGAATTCTTTATAAACGCTACTTTAGTTTTAATCAAAACATTTCCAGGAAAAAACAAAGGGTTTTTAAAATCACACTTTGTGGATACAAGCATAGGGCCTTTTTTGGTTTCAGCATATAATTTTGACAATCCAGATACTTCCCAAAACTGGACACGTGCACTTTGCATATACTTCATGAAATTCACATTATTCACATGCTGATAGGTATCCATTTCACTCCAATCGATTCTGAGTTTTAGGGATAATTTAAATTCTGAAGGAGTGTTCATTACTTATAAATTCGATTGAATAGTAGCTGCTAATTCTTCGAACTCGGCGGCCGTCATAGACTCTTTATACTGAAATGTCATTTCTTTCATATCGTTTAGAGGTATGAGATGTACATGAACATGCGGAACCTCCAGACCAACTACAGCAACACCTACACGTTTACACTTTATGGATTTTTCTAATGCTTTAGCAACCATACGAGAGAAACGCATAAGTCCCATATAGGTTTCTTCATCAAGATCAAATATTTTGTCTTCTTCTTTTTTAGGAATACATAAGGTATGTCCTTTCGCATTAGGATTTATATCTAAAAAAGCATAAAATTTTTCATCTTCGGCGACTTTATGAGAGGGTATTTCGCCATTAATAATTTTAGTGAACAGGGTAGACATTCTTTAAAATTTTTGTTGTTTTATTATCACGAAATATAGGATATTTCTGATAAAGTTATGGTCACAAAAAAACCTTTCTTAAGATTGAGAAAGGTTTTTTTGTTTTTAGCTAGCAATATTTCTAATCCCGAGTAATTTCTACTACATCAAATTTTACAATCCCATTAGGAACCTGAATTTCTGCAACTTCACCTACACTTTTTCCTAAAAGTCCTTTACCTATAGGTGAATCCACTGAGATTTTACCGGTTTTAAGATCAGCTTCGCTCTGAGCTACCAGCTTATAGGTCATCGCAGCCCCATTTATTTGATTTTTAATTTTAACGGTAGAGTGTATTAAAACCTTAGAGGTGTCTAACTGAGATTCGTCTATAAGACGTGCTCCTGATAGAGTCTCTTCAAGTTTAGAGATCCTCATTTCTAGCAGTCCTTGTGCTTCTTTTGCTGCATCATATTCAGCATTTTCACTTAGATCTCCTTTATCACGTGCTTCTGCGATAGCCTGTGATGCCTTTGGTCTCTCTATATCCTTAAGGTTATTTAATTCATCTCTTAATTTTTTTAGCCCTTCCGCAGTGTAATAAGATACTTTGCTCATAACTTCATCGTTTATATAAATACAAAAAATCCCATGGATATGGGACTTTAACTATAAACAAATATAATAAAAAATAACATCGAATCACATTTTTGCCTAATTTGGTGCCTCAAAAAAATTACACTTCGGTTCATAAAGAATATTCTTCTTTTTTAAAGAAAATGAAAATGAAAAAAATAATTTTAATACTGTGTCTTTCGTTACTCATACCCTCTTGTAGCAATGATGATAGTCGTTCTAGCAACCCTAATCTACCTTCTATAGGTTTTAATCATACGGTAAACCTGGATCTTCCTCAGTTTAACAACCTTAAGTTTCCAAACAACAGTGAAGTAATTACCACGGATGGTGTTGGTATTAAGGGAGTCGTTATTTATAATATTGATAACACTCTATATTCTGCATTTGAGTTAAGTGATCCTAATATTACTCCAAGCAACTGTTCTGCTCTAAAAGTTATGGGAATACGTGCAGAATCAAATTGTGGAAATGATAATGCATATGAAATCATCAATGGTCTTCAACTGGAAGGAGAAGGTGGATATCCTCTTTTGCGATATCAAATAAGAAGAGAAGGAAATACTCTATTTATTTCGAATTAATAAGATGACAAACCATCCTTAAGATTAATTAGACGAAGATCATTTCTTTTTTCACTGAGTATTTCAATTACTTTTTTACTTCGTATACCTGATTGACAGCAAACTACGATTGGTTTTTGGTTATTTAACTGTAAAGCTTGATCTAAAACCAAGTCCATTGGTATATGAATTCCTCCAATATTGAAGTTATTATATTCCTCTATTGTTCTAACGTCCAAAATTTGATAATTCTTGAGGTTTTGTTTTAATTCTGAAGGTGTAATTTCCTCCAGAGTTTTTGACTTTATCCCACAGAAAAAATCATAATCATTTTCCAACTGATGTACTACTATATTAGAGTTGGTTTTGAAGCTGAGAACTTGTTGCTGTAAGGTAAGTGCATCAAAATAAAGCAATTTCCCTTTCAAAATTTCTCCTATTCCGACTATTATTTTAATAACTTCATTGGCTTGAAGACTTCCTATAATTCCCGGTAACACTCCTAATACTCCAATATCTGAACAATTTGGAACGGCTCCAGGTTCTGGTGGATTAGGAAATAGACAACGATATGTAGGACCACTTTTATAATTAAATACAGAAACCTGTCCCTGGAACTTAAAAATGGATCCAAATACTACTGGTTTATTTGTCAGGACACAAGCGTCATTAATTAAATATCGTGTCGGAAAATTATCACTGCCATCGACAATAATATCATATTCTGCGAAAATATCTAAGGCATTATTTCTATCTAATTTTTCATTGTACACCTTAAATAGCACAAATGGATTTAATCCTGATAGTTTTTCTGAAGCTATTTTTGCTTTTGATTTTCCAATATCATCAACTGTATAGAGTATTTGTCTTTGGAGGTTGGTTTTATCCACTACATCATTATCTATAATCCCAATCGTCCCTATTCCTGCCGCCGTGAGATATTGTAATACCGGACACCCAAGACCACCAGCTCCTATAACCAGAACTCTGGCAGATGCAAGCTTATTTTGACCTTCTACTCCAATTTCGGTAAGGATTATATGACGATTATATTGTATTTTTTCTTCTTTGCTTAGCATAATGTAAATCTAATTTACAAAACGTGAGCACGATATAAGAATTTAGTTATAAAAAGCCGTCAGATTGAGTGATTTTTCATAATGAAGCGGAGAAAAATTAGCCTGTCCGACTATGGAGGGTATCGAAATTAGACTTTTACCTTAAAAATTGCTTGTTTTCGATACAATCCGCTTGAGACGGACACTCTGACTGATATAAATTTTCTTACGTCGCATTCAGGTTAAAATAATAATATTTTGTTTCTATTGGAAATACTTCTTAAATAAAAAGCTCGCTTCTATCTAAGAAAGCGAGCCTTTTAATACATTTATGATAGTATTAGAACCTAAATGTTGCCCCAACTAAGAAGTTAATTCCGGCTTGAGGGTAAAAACCAGTAAAATAATCGGTTGTCGTTCCCGTAGGACTCGATGAGTCGTCAAATGTAAAAGATTCAAAATACCCATTCGGCACATACTCAACGTCAAATATATTATTTACCAATCCAGTTAAGATTATAGATTTAAAAATTGGTATGTTTTTTATTTCGTAGACTACATTAACGTCATTCACAAAAAAGCTATCTAATTTAGATTCTTTTAAATCTAGATTACCCATATATTGTTCTCCTACAAATTTTGAAAACAATCCGATCTGCAAAGATTTTAATGGATTGTAAATAATAGCGTTACCTGCTACCAAATTAGGTGAGAATGAAATATTGGTATCTCCTAGATCGACTTCTACTCCATCTATAGAAGCAATATAATCTTTATTTTTATTAATACTAACTGCAATATTAGGTCTTATAATTATTTTATCCACAGGATTTATATCTGCTTCAATTTCTAATCCTATTCTATAACTTTGGTCAATACTAGCTCTAACTGGAGCTCCCACATCGTCTATTGCACCTGTCAAAACTAATTGGTTTTGATACCACATATAATATAAATTGGTATTAACTGTAGTTGTTTTTTTAGAATAGCGCCATCCCAGCTCAATGTCATTTAAAGTTTCGGCTTTGTCGATTCCTACTTCAAAATCATTCCTTCTGGGTTCTCGGTTAGCTCTTGCATAAGATGTATACAATTGATTGAAAGCATTAATTTGATAGGTAGCTCCTAATTTAGGATTAAAGAAACTGTAGTTTTCATCTACTTGTAAAGGCAAACGGTCAGATGTAAGACCCGATGTTTCATATCCCACGAATCTTCCTTGCAAATCCAAAAACGCGCTCCATTGATCTGTAACCCTATAGGTGGCTTTACCGAATAGAGAAAATTCGTCTTTTTGTCCATTTCCGAAATAATAACGATCTCGAATTTCTGACCCCCCTGCATTTTGTGCCCAGATTACTTCACCAAAATGGTCACCGTCATAAAAGCTATAGAATGCTCCAAAATCAATATCTACAGAATTATTCTTGTAATTAGCAGTTGCATTAACCACATAAAAATCATTATCCAACCATCTTCGTCTAATAAGATCTGTTATATTGATAGTTTCTCCACCCAAAACAATTGGAGTAAAATTATAATCAGCAAAATCCTCATCTTCCTTATACTGTTCGAAAAAACCTCTACCATAAGTATAGTTCAACCCTAAATTAGTAGACCAGTTATTGTTATATCTCTGATTCCAATGTAATTGATAGTGATCTTGTTTATAATCATCGACCTCATTATCATAAAAACGAGTGTTTCCATCTTCGTCTGTATACTGACCAGCTGGATTAAAAGTTCTATCTGATTCTAATGTTTCTTCGTCGATCCCGAACCAAGATTGATATGTAATATTATGACCACCGAAGGTAATTACTTTGATCAAAGTATTATCATCTACATAAGACCCTTGTAAAAAATAAGATTTCAGGTCAGAGGTTGCTCGATTTACATATCCGTCTGAAGCAATTGCAGATACACGACCTGCAACTTCAACATGATCATTGAGTAATCCTGTGCTGAATTTTACGTTGTGACGTCTCGTATTAAAAGATCCTAAAGAATTTCCGACTTCCGCACTTGCAGTTTTAGAAACTGCATCAGTCAATAAATTTAAGCTTGCACCAAATACCCCTGAACCGTTAGTAGAGGTTCCTACCCCTCGCTGAAGTTGCAGATTTTCTACAGAGGATGCAAAATCTGGTAAATTTACCCAAAACGTTCCCTGGCTTTCGGCATCATTAAAAGGAATTCCATTTAAAGTTACATTCACTCTGGAAGCATCACTACCTCTTACTCTGATATAAGTATATCCTACACCAGCTCCAGCATCCGAAGCAGTGACAACACCAGGTAAAAAGTTTAACAAAATCGGAATGTCTTGTCCAAGATTACGAGTAGCCAGCTCTTCTTTAGACACGTTAGAATGGGTAATTGGCGAATCCGCATCTACGCGTACAGATTTTACTAAAACTTCATCCAGTTTTTCGACTCCGTTAACAATGGAATCATTTTGCTTTTCCTGAGCGGACAACTGAAGGCTCAAGAATAAAATGGTAAGATAAAATAATACGTTTTTCATTCGTAAGATTATTACGAATAAAAGGGGTAATTATTCTAAGGTTAAAAATTAAATTGATTTAAAATTGCATTGACTATACAATACTATTCACTTTCCCTATAAGACTAAACGATCGTTAAGAATCTATTAGCCTTTGGTAGTCCCTTGGCAGCATTACCTGCCCAGGTTCATTGGGTATGATCTCAGCCTTTTCTAGTTATAAGTTATGAGTATGAGTTATGTGTCAGGGTAAATGACTCAAAACTCTCGCCTCTGAACTCTCAACCGGAAAAAAGCACCCCTTTGAGATTTTGCTGCAAAAATACTATGTTTAATTGATTTATTGTAACTTTATTAGACATAAAAACAATGCTTCGGTTTTTTTGAAGTTAGTATAGTATGAAAAACACTAAACGCTCTATTACGTTAAAAATAATTGCAGGATATACGCTGGCTATCGTACTGGCAATTATTGCTTTTTGGGTTATTTACAGGCAGTTTGGTAATTATTCTGAAATTACTAAAATTAAAAATTATAATAACGAAAAACTGTTTCTGGTTGGTGAGGCTATTACCGGATTATACGAAGCCGAAAGTTTAACACGTAATATCATACAAACTTCTGACACGAGAAAGTTTAAAAATTATAAAGCAAAAATAGACTCTATTATTAAAACTATCGATCAGGTAGGAGAAATGTCTGATACGTTGCAAGCACGTAAAATTGATAGTATAAAAATCCTAATAGACAGTAAGAATAAAAACTTCGAAGAGTTAATCGCTATATATGAGCAAAGAAAGGTAAAAGGTGTATATGCAACGGCAATCGATGAATTAAAGAAAATAAATGAATCTTTTAGAGATCCCAACTATGATCGTCGTTTCAGTAAACTTACACCAGAATTTAAAAATACTATTGTAAATCTTTTAAATCTTACAAAAGAGGATAATGCTAGACGTTTAACCAATAAAACGGCCGATTCTTTAGCTCGAGAGGTCAAACAAGTGCTTGCTGATTTAGAGAAAAAAGATAAAAAATATAAAAGAGAAATCTCTTTAAAGGAAAATCAGCTTCTAAAGAATGATCAAATTATTACTAGGCAGCTAAGAGATTTATTGGCAACTATAGAAGCTAATGAGAGAAAGGAATACGTGGCAAAACTGGAGCGTTCGAATCATATCCTTGACAGAACTGCTAATTTCATTATCATCATAACGGCAATTAGCCTGTTAATAGCGATTATATTTCTTTTCCTAATTACAAAAGACGTATCAAAAAGTCAGAAATATAGGAATGAATTAGAAGCAGAAAAGATTTACAAAGAATCTCTCCTGAAGACCAGAGAATCTCTAATCAATACGGTAACACATGATCTTAGGTCTCCGCTGAATACTGTTATTGGATATTCTGACTTATTAGAAAAAACAGGGTTAAATAATAAACAAAAACACTATTTAGATCATCTTAAAAAATCATCTGATTATATTCTTCATTTGGTAAACGACCTTCTTGATTTATCCAAACTGGAAGCAGGGAGAATGGTTATAGAAGAGCTACCGTTTTCTCCAAAAAAATTAATAGAAAATACCATTATCAGTGTTATTCCTGTAAATGATACTAAAAACTTAGAGATTCTAATAAATTCTGATAACGAACTTAGTAAACAGTACTTAGGAGATCCCTTCAGAATTAAACAAGTACTTACCAATTTATTGAACAATGCTTATAAGTTTACAGATAAAGGGTCTATAATTATTGAAAGTAAAATTACACAAAATGGATTAGCTGAAAAAGAACTTGTCATTTCTGTAAAAGATACTGGCATCGGAATATCCAAAGAACAACAAGAACATATTTTTGAAGAATTTTCTCAGGGCGATGATAATACCGAAAAAAAATACGGTGGTTTCGGTTTAGGACTAGCAATTACAAAAAAAATTATCAAACTTCTCGATGGTAAGATTCGGTTAGAAAGTTATCCCGATCAAGGAAGTAACTTCACTTTTTGTATTCCGATTAAGCTCGCCAAATCTCAAATTCACGAAGAGGAAAGTGAGTCTATTGAGATTCAGCATTTTACTAATAAAAAAGTACTGATCGTAGATGATGACCTTAGTCAATTAGATTTGACCAGTGAAGTTGTAACACTAATTAGTCTATCTTATGATATCTGTGAAAATGGTTTAGATGCTTTAGAGCTTATAAAGAAAAATAGGTATGATTTAATTTTAACAGATATACAAATGCCAAAAATGGATGGTTTTGAACTTCTGAAAGCTCTTCGAGAAATGTCTGATTATAAAGATATTCCGATTATAGCTTTATCTGGCCGAACGGACACTTCGGTCTCTCAATACAAAGAAGCCGGATTCTCAGGAAGTCTTCGTAAACCTTATGCCCCGCAGGCTTTGATTGATTTAATTGCTGATGTTCTAAAAATTGATACCTCTGATCTTGATTTTGAAAATTCTTTACCAGAGCAGGAAAACAACACTGATTATTCATTAAAAGACTTAATGCTTTTTGCACAAGGAGATTCTGAATCTCTTTACGCCATTCTAGAGACTTTCTGTAGTAGTACAATAGATCATATCGAAAAACTTAAAGCAACCGTTAAAAAGGAAGATTTAGAAGAAATTAAAAGATTAGCTCATAAAATGCTACCAATGTTTAAACAAATAAAGGCTAAGCAAATTGTACCCATTCTGGATACCTTAGAGCATCAGGATGATTATGAACTTGATACTAAAGAAATCCTTTTGCTTACCGAAGAGGGAGTACGTAAAATAGAAGCTTTGATAGATAAACTAAAGGTTAAGAATTAAAGACTAATATCATATTGTTTCAACTTATTGTAGAGTGTTTTTCGATCTATGTCCAACATTCTGGCTGCCTTGGCCTTATTCCCATTTGCTTTTTCTAAAGCATCCAGTATTAATTCCTGTTCATTTTGATTTTTGAACAATCCATAGGTTTGTTTGGAATGATGAGAAGCATATGCAACATCATTAGGTAAAACATCCAGAGTAATCATATCATTCTGGGAAAGCAATACAGATCTTTTGACAATATTTTTTAATTCTCTTAAATTTCCTGGCCAGTCATATTTCTTAAATGCATCTAACACCTCATCAACAAAACCAACAACATGTTTATCTAATTCTACATTGGACTCTTCGAGGAAATAGTTTGCAAACAACATTAAATCTTCAATTCTATCCTTTAGCGGAGGAACTTTTATTGAAAATTCATTCAGCCTATGGTACAAATCCTCTCTAAATTCGCCTTCCTTCACAGCATTACTAAGATCTTCATTAGTTGCTGCTATTACTCGGATATCAACTTCTATTTCCTTGTTACTTCCTACAGGTTTAATTTTTCGCTCTTGTAGCGCTCTTAGGAGTTGAACTTGTAATTCATAATTGAGATTTCCTATTTCATCTAAAAACAAAGTTCCACCATTTGCTGCTTCAAAATGACCGACCTTGTCATTTACTGCTCCGGTAAAAGAACCCTTGATATGCCCGAAAAACTCACTTGATGCAATTTCTTTTGGAATCGCTCCACAGTCTACAGGCACAAATGGTTTATCTGCTCTTTTACTTGCTTTATGTATACTACTAGCTACATATTCTTTTCCGGTACCACTATCGCCAATAACCAATACAGACATTCGGGTTGGGGCAACTAATGCGACATACTCATTCAATTTTTTGGAGGCATCACTTACCCCCTTTACAAAAGAATTGTTTGTTTGAATATGGGCTTTATCTTTTTTGGCTGGCTTCTTTTCGTTTGTAGTAAGAGTTCTGGTGTTTGTATTTAGTGCTTTTTCTATAATCTGAAGTATCTTATCCGGATTAAAGGGCTTAGAAACATAATCAAAAGCACCTTGTTTAATAGCACTAACAGCCATATTGATCTCCGCATAACCTGTCATGATAACAACTTGTGTCTTTGGGTTTTTTGCCCTGATATCATCTAACAAGGTGATACCATCTCTATCAGGTAACCTTACATCTGTAAGTATAATATCAAAAGAGTTCTCCTGAATTTGTAAAACAGCTTCATTACCCGAAAAAGAAGTGGATACCTCATACCCTTTTTTTTCCAAAAAAGTTTTGAGCATCGTACAGAAAGCTACATCATCTTCAACTATCAGTAATTTGGACATATTGATATCATTTAATTTTAAATGTATGTATAAAATTAAACATTAAAAACATTTAATTATTCTCTAACCTCAAAGAAACATAAAAAATAAAAAAGAGACCCTTGGGATTGGGTCTCTTTTTAGCACTAAACAACTTTATATCGTCTTTTGGTTGCAAAACGATATCCTTTTCTACCCCTAGATTTAAGATTTGTCGTCTGGCTTTATCCATTCGCCATTAGCGCTAGCAAATACAACTTTTGTGTAGTTATCTTTACCTTTTAGAACAATTTTATAGGTATTGTCCTTAGAAATATAAGCTTTGTATATACGTAAATTTTCAAAATCCTTTGCAGCCGCATCCTGTATACTCATAGGCAATTCTACGATTTCTATCTCGGTATACTCCTGAAGTTCATATTCATAATCAACAAACTCCCATCCATCATTCTCAGCCAACTCATCTTGTGCTGCCACTCCTTGGGCTGATATAATACTGACTACTATAGCGATAATCATTTGTAAATTTTTCATTTGATTGTAATTGTAAAAAACTGGTTTTACAAAATTATAGAGAGGAATAATTGTTCCAAAAGTGACGCAAATAAGAAAAAAGTTATAAACAACTGTTTAACAGGCTATTAAATACTTTGATGTAAATCAGAAAACTGTAGAAAACTGTAGAATCCACATAAAAGTGTAGAATTTTTACACAATTTTATTGAGTAATTCTTATAATAAAGGTTTTTTTCGGTTATTTTTTTTCAATCCCTGCCTTTTCTTGTTTTCCAGTCGTTTTCTAACCGAAGATTTAGAAGGTTTAGTTGCCTTTCTGGGGTTCGGTACATGTAGACTTGACTTAATAACATCTAAAAATCTTCTGATCACAAGTTCTTTGTTTCTATGTTGACTTCTCGTATCACCACACTGCAGAATCAGATCTCCTGACTTATTTATTCGCGAAGCTAACCTATTAGTGATTCGTAGTTTTTCTACATCTGTAATTCCTTCAGAATTCACTACATTAAAATATAACTCAACCTTAGACGACACTTTGTTAACGTGTTGGCCTCCGGCACCAGAGCTTCTTATTGCTTTGAATTTTAGTTCACCTATTATTGCAGAAACATTCACGAAAAAAGTTTTACCTGATGTGCAGACTTTAATAAATCATTGACCGTTTTCACTGGATTAAATGTCGTCAACGGTACTTCTACAAAAACACTAATCCAGTTGGCCATAGCACCATTCCACAATCCTGGTAACTCCAACGCTTTTAGAACCTCACCATCAAGAGATTTTGTAGTGATAAATCCTGCATCCGGATCCACAAAATCAAGTAAATTAAATTTCTTACCTTTATAATTACGAACACCACAAACTAAGTCTACGGGATTAAAATGAGTAGCACTTTTTAAAATATCTCGTTGTCTGTTGTCTTTTATATTTATCTGCGGAGTTTCAATGATCTGAAGAACTAATCGTCCGTTCTCTTTTTTAATCCAAAAAGGCCCTCCTCCTGGTTCGCCTTCATTAATTACCATACCACACACTCTAATCGGCCTGTTTAACGATTCTTTTAAAAATTGAAGCTTATAGTTTTCTGAAAACTTATCAAAATCTAAAGGTAATCGTACGTTTAGTTGTCTTACCAGGAACTTTTTAATATCCTTCAGTTCGGCTTCGGTTGGTGCTTTTTTGTCAATAGCATTTAGTATTCGAAAAACTTCATCCTGAATTTCAATTAGCTTACCTGCCAGTACTTTTTTGTATCCTGATACCTCATCTTGATATTTACGGACTACAACATTGTCTATATTTTTAATATAAACTATATCTGCGTCTAGATCATTTAAATTTTCGATCAACGCTCCGTGTCCTCCAGGTCTGAATAGTAGCGAACCATCTTCGGTTCTAAAAGGTTCATTATTCTTATTAACCGCTATCGTATCCGTTTCTGATTTTTGAAATGAATATGTAATGATAAAATTAGTATTTGTTTCTTCTTCTACTTTTTTCTTTATCCTTTCGAATTCGTCTTTAAAAGCCTCCAAATGCTCTTTTGAAATGGTAAAATGAAGTTTAGAATCACCATTTATATTTTTGTTATACCCAGCAGCTTCAAATAAATGTTCTTCAAAAGAAGTGGAAATACTATTTGCATATTTATGAAAGGGCAGTAACCCCTTTGGATATGTTCCAAAATTCAATCCTTTTTCTTTCAACATTGTTTCTACAAAAATATGTAGTTGTCTTCCTTCTGATAACGATTCAAAATTGGGATAAGAATTTTTCACCTTTTGCATAACTATATCATAAAAAGGGAATTTTTCTAATCCAATCAAAAACAAACGTATTGCATTTGCTTTTTCATGATTCGTATAGGAATTTAAGCTTTCTTTCTGATATTCGTAATTATCCAAAAACCTGAATAAATCTTTAAACATTCTTGTGGCAGCTCCGGATGCAGGAACAAATTTAACGCTATCTAAATCCGAAGATCTTGATTCATATAATTTGGTGAGCTCTGTTTGATAATGTTCAGAAAACTTCAGGATTCCATTATCAAGACTTGCTGCACTTCTTAGTGCAACAAACGGAATTTCATTTTTAAATGTTTCTATTTGAGCCAGTACCTTTTCTACTGTTAAACCTTTAGAAGTAATTAGTTTAATATCTTTATCTGTAATATTCACTTAGGTGCTTATTAGTTGGTCAATAATTTCTTTAGCTTTATTAAAACGAGATTCGGGTTTTCCTTTTAAAATTATATAATTACAATTATTTTTTTCGAGTAATTCTTTAAAACGTAAGAACATTTCTTCTCTCTGATGAGGTTTGTCTCTTAGATCGTCAGGTATCCAAGGGGTGTCAATATAGGTTAAAAGATATAAATCATAGCTGTTTTCTAACGAAAATTTATGTATCATTTCCGGAACTAATCCATTGTAATAGGCTTCAGAATATACTTTTATTTCCAGAAGATTAGTATCGCAAAATACTATTTTATTATCTTTTTTGGTAATTTCATTTTCTAGATTCATTTGTCCTACTGCAATAGGAAGCAAATCCTCATAAGTACAAACTTCTTTAGTACGATCCCATTTTTCCTGGAGATACGCTCTCATATATTCTGGCACCCAAGAAGCGTTATAGTGTTTAGCAAGTTGTTTAGACAAAGTAGTTTTGCCTGTTGATTCAGGTCCAATCAATACCACTTTTATACAGTTGCCGGGGATTTGTCTAAGCTTCTCTTCCATGCTAAATATCCTTGAATTGCCATTATCGTAAAGATCAGATATTGAAAACTGGTAAATGTGAACCCTTTATAAAAATATAAAGGAATCGAAATTATGTCACCAACTATCCAAAATATCCAATTTTCAATTTTTCTTTTAGCCATCAACCACATACCAACAAAAAATATAGCTGTTGTGAATGTATCTACATAAGCTGTCCAGTCATTCCATTTATCAAATGTTTTATAAACGATGTAAACAAAAATTAATGTCGCAATAAAAATTGTTATTTCTATGATTTTTTCCTTAGAGTTTGTTCTGGAGATAGGAGTAGTATGTGTTTCATCAATTTTTCTTGTCCAAATATACCAACCATAAACACTCATTACGAAATAGTAAGCATTAATCATCATATCACCTAAAAGCGACCATTTAAAAAGTAAATACACATAAATAGAGGTGCTTATTAAGCCAGTAGGATATACCCAAATTTTATTAAGCCAGGCAAATAAAACGCTGGCTATTCCGAACAAAACAGCTATAATTTCTAAGGAAATATCGAGTGTAGAATATTCTGAATATTGCCCAAATAAAAAATCAAAAATCTGGTTCATAGTCGCTTCTATTACTTTTTACCATTTTCATGTAAACTAACACATGCTCCATATCCTGAAAAGCTTTCTTAATTTCTTCTGTTAAAAAAGGCATTAGCTTATCATAGTCTCCATAAACCTGAGTGCTTAACGGATTTTCCAGAACCGTGAATTCTGAAGCTCGCAATTTTTTGATGAATCGAATAATATGTTCTTCGAAATCATTTTCTAAAGGTGTAAGTGTTAATTCTATTGATATTTGCATTACTATAAATTCAGATTAGTATACTAGTAAGTCAGGGATACGGCAAAGCATACACACACGTAAACCCATTAAATTCTAAAAATGTAATATCATAATGATTTACTTTTTCTTGATGATGAATGCTTCCGGCAGTGAATGGCATATTGAGATCAAATGGTATAATATGAATGTTTTGTTCAAAACTTAACCCAGCTGTACCGTACAATTTATACAAAGACTCTTTAGCTCCCCAAATAACTGTTAACACACGGGTTTTTTCCTCTTCTGTGTATTGATTCACAAATTCTTGTTCTGATTCTACAAATTTATGAGCAATTCGATGAATTTTTTCGCGCTGTTTCTCAATATCAATACCTACAAGTTTATCACTAACAATGATTCCTGCATATTCATAAGAATGTGTAATCGAGATTTGCTTTCCGTCTTTAAGATGAGGCTTCCCAAAATCATCATAATATAAATCGTGATCTGTGTATCCAAAAATTGCTAATAAATGCCTAACACTCATAAAACCTCTTTTATGCATGTCTGATTTCATGTTGTCCACTCTATTACGGCAATGATCAGTTAAGGTTATCCCCTCAGAAAGAACCTCAAAAGACTCTTCTATCTTCCAAATCAATATATTAGTACTTTCATCTACTGTTATAGTTTTGTAAAGAGGCATGCGAAATCTTAAAGTTATTATGTACCTTTGCAAACTGAAAATCGAGAACCAGTGCCTTGATTTTCAAAAAGCGAATTTAGAATAATTTAGTGCGAAATACTAGAATTATTGCACTTCATAAACATAAAACAGATACTATGAGTACCAAAACAGTACCTTATGTTCCTTACAAGGTGAAAGATATTTCTTTAGCTGCCTGGGGAAGAAAAGAAATTGAATTAGCTGAAGCTGAAATGCCAGGTCTTATGTCCTTGAGAGAGGAATATAAAGATGAACAACCCTTAAAAGGAGCTCGTATAGCGGGTTGTCTTCATATGACTATTCAAACCGCAGTTCTGATAGAAACTTTACAGGCTCTTGGTGCAGAGGTTACTTGGAGTTCTTGTAATATCTTCTCTACACAAGATCAAGCTGCAGCAGCAATTGCTGAAGCAGGAATACCCGTATACGCCTGGAAAGGTATGAATGAAGAAGAATTTGATTGGTGTATCGAACAAACATTGTTCTTTGGGGAGGATCGCAAACCACTAAATATGATACTTGATGATGGTGGAGATTTAACGAATATGGTTTTAGATCGTTATCCGGAACTAGCTGAAGGAATCAAGGGTTTATCAGAAGAAACTACAACTGGTGTTCACCGTTTATATGAGCGTGTGAAAAATGGAACCTTACCAATGCCAGCTATCAATGTAAATGATTCTGTTACAAAATCTAAATTTGACAACAAATATGGATGTAAAGAAAGTGCTGTAGACGCTATTCGTCGTGCAACAGATATTATGCTGGCAGGAAAACGAGTAACCGTTTGTGGTTATGGTGATGTTGGTAAAGGTACTGCAGCTTCCTTCAAAGGTGCTGGGAGTATAGTGACGGTTACTGAAATTGATCCTATCTGTGCTCTACAAGCAGCTATGGATGGTTTTGAAGTTAAAAAACTGGAAACTGTTATCGGAAATAGTGATATCGTTATTACTACCACCGGAAATAAAGATATCGTACAAGGACATCATTTTGAAGCTTTAAAAGACAAAGCGATTGTTTGTAACATTGGGCATTTTGATAATGAAATTGATATGGCTTGGTTAAACAAAAATCATGGACATACTAAAGATACGATCAAACCTCAGGTAGATAAATACAACGTAAACGGAAATGATGTTATCATTCTTGCCGAAGGTCGTTTGGTAAACTTAGGGTGTGCAACGGGTCATCCAAGCTTTGTGATGAGTAATTCATTTACAAACCAAACGTTAGCACAAATTGAGCTTTGGAAAAACAGTGAGAATTACGATAATGAAGTATATATGCTTCCAAAACACTTAGACGAAAAAGTAGCGAAGTTACACTTAGCTAAGATCGGAGTTGAATTAACAGAGTTACGTAACGATCAAGCTGAGTACATTGGCGTAACTGTTAACGGACCGTTTAAACCCGAACATTACAGATATTAAAATAGACCGCTGGCGCTTCTAGGCTCTTAGATTGCTTCGCTGTTAGAATATAGATAAAACCCTTGCTAAAAAATAGCAAGGGTTTTTACTTATTTTCTCTTTCTAAAAATATAACTCATCCATATTGGATCATTTTCCTCAGATACTATAGATTGGCGATCCACAAACTCCCAATTGGCAGTATTCATATAGTTTAGCAAATCAGAAGTTCCCTCCAGATCCTCCAACTGCTTAATTGTTATTTGCTTTCCTTCTAATGATTTTTGTTCCTGAACTTTTATTCTTTTTACTCTTCCACTGTTATTAGCTTTCTGTATCACGATAACCTCTAAATAATCGTATTTAGGTATATCCTGAGATAGTACTATGGTTGTGCTGATTAAAAAAACTAGACAACATAAAATTCTGTTCATTATTATTTTCATGAAAAACTTTTTTATCAGACATAATTTAAACAAAAAATCCTTTCCAAGCGAACTTGAAAAGGATTTTATATGTATTACAAAGGAAAATATCCTTACGCTTCAAATGGAACTATAGAAACATAAGATTTATTATCTTTTTTCTTAGTGAATTTAACCACACCGTCTATTTTTGCGTGTAGTGTATGATCCTTACCAGCGTAAACATTCTCGCCCGGCTTATGTGCTGTACCTCTTTGTCTTACAATGATGTTACCAGCAATGGCAGCTTGTCCACCAAAAATCTTAACACCTAAACGTTTCGATTCTGATTCTCTACCATTCTTAGAACTACCAACTCCTTTTTTATGAGCCATTTTCTTAAGGTTTTATATCGTTAATAATAACGAGATTATTTTGCAATCCCGCCGTCTAATTTATCTTGTAAATCTTTAAGCTCATCCCACTTTCCGTCTGCTGCTAATTGAGCTTGTTGTGGCCATGTATCTGTAACCAAATGTGCTAATCTAGAGCTAGCTTCCGTCAAGATTTCGCTTAGCTTTTCAGGTTTAGATTTCGCTACTTTCGCAAAAGTATCTATTCCTGCATTTACCATAGCTTCCATAGCTTTAGGTCCAACTCCTTCTATCTTCTTAAGATCATCAGGCTTAGTTGACTTTTTAGGAGCTGCCTTCTTTGGTGCTTCTGCTTTTTTAGGAGCTGCTACTTTTTTAGGAGCTGCTGTTTTCGCTTCTACTTTCTTTTCGGCTTTAGGGGCTGCTTTTTTAGTTTCCTTCTTTGGTGCTGCTTTTTTTGCTCCAGAAGCAACAACACTTTCTATTACAATTTCAGTAAGAGATTGACGGTGACCGTTTTTAACTCGGTATCCTTTACGTCTCTTTTTCTTGAAAACAATAACTTTATCACCTCTTAGGTGTCTTGTGATTTTTGCTCCTACCTGAGCTCCATCTATAGCCGGGGCGCCTAAAGTAACATTGTCTCCGTCCGCAGTAAGAAGAACTTTGTCAAAAGAAACTTTGTCTCCTTCTTCTCCTGCTAAACGATGAACAAAAACTTTTTGGTCTTTTGCAACCTTAAATTGCTGCCCTGCTATCTCTACAATTGCGTACATAGCGTAACGTTTAATTAATTATTTTGATAATAAGAACTTACACCTATTTTTAAAATAAGCGGTTGCAAATATACTGCTAATTAATTAACTGACAAACATTTTAAACCTTTAAAGGGTGTGAACTAGATTTTTTTTTAATATTCCAACTATCTTTAAATAACTGCATAAAAGACAAGGTAAGCACGAATGTGGTGGCAAATCCCATAATAGCTGCCACAAAAACAACAATACCAACACCAACATGATAATGAGAACTCCAGTTAGCCAGCATTTCCGGAAGAAAATCAGTATTTATATTCGTTACATAAATTGCAAAGAATATAGTAAAAATAAGAGTTGCATTAAACCCTGTAAACAAACCAGCCATAAATCCCTTCTGATACTCGAATGTGTCTCCCTTCTCTAACTTATAATCTTTCATCGCTTTATATAATCCTAAAGCTACAATGATTCCATTACCTAAACTAAAGACAGGATTTGTTTGTACCCCTATTAGTGATAATATTAAAAAATATGCAATAAGTCCGATCGCGATCAGAACACCATACTTAACAGGTATTGTTGACTTTTTCATAGTTTCTTTTGTTTGGATTTAACAGAAATTTATGGATTATTAACGATTTTAAGACTTAAAAAATTGTTAATTTATTGACATTAAGCCATTTAAAATCATTGTAAATCTTTTTCCTTTAAATTTGTAACGAAACACGATCTTTGCATACAAATCGATTAAACAAAATTATTACTAATGAAAAACAAACTTTACACAATCGCTTGTGGACTCTTAATAGCTATGTCCGGAAGTGCGCAAGAAGTAGAATTCACAGAATATGACTTAGACAATGGACTTCATGTCATTCTACATCAAGAAAATAAAGCTCCGGTGGTAACCGTAGGAGTTATGTACCACGTAGGAGCGAAAGATGAGGAACCAGGAAGAACAGGTTTTGCTCACTTTTTTGAACACCTTTTATTTGAAGGGACAAAAAATATTGAACGAGGAAAATGGTTTGATATCGTTTCCGCAAACGGCGGAAGAAATAATGCTAACACCACTCAGGATAGAACATATTATTATGAAACATTACCTTCTAATAATTTAGAATTGGCGTTATGGATGGAATCTGAGCGTATGTTACATCCTGTAATCAATAAAATCGGAGTTGACACTCAAAATGAAGTTGTAAAAGAAGAGAAAAGACAACGTATCGATAATGCTCCTTATGGTAAAATTATATATAGAACCGGAATTAATAAGTATATTTTCAAAAAACATCCTTATGGCCAGTCTGTAATAGGTAGCATGGCTGACCTTGATTCGGCTAAGCTGGAAGAATTCATTGCATTTAACAATAAGTTTTACAACCCTAATAATGCTACACTGGTAGTTGCAGGTGATATAGATATCGAAGCGACAAAAAGAATGATTTCCGATTACTTTGGATCTATTCCTAATAATGCAGAAAAATTTACAAGAACTGTTATTAAAGAAGAACCTATCACTTCAGAGATAACTGCTACTGAGAAAGATGCTAACATCCAGGTACCTGCAAAAGTTTTGGTTTATAGAACTCCTAAGCAAACCGAAAAAGATGCTTATGTATTAAATTATATCTCTTCTATACTTACTGGAGGAAACAGCTCCAGAATGTATAAGAATATGGTCGAAGACAAAAAAATGGCATTACAGGTAATAGCATTTACTGATGCCCAGGAAGATTACGGGACTTATATAATGGGGGCATTGCCTCTCGGTAATATTGGTTTGGATAAACTTCAGGCTGAGATGGATGCAGAAATTGAGAAATTACAAAATGAACTTATTTCTGAAAGAGAATTTCAAAAACTTCAGAATCAGTTCGAAAATAATTTTGTGAATTCTAATTCCAGCATTGAGGGAATCGCAAGTTCTTTGGCTAGATATAATATGTTGTATGATGACACCGATCTAATCAATAAAGAAATTGAAATTTACAGATCCATCACCAGAGAAGATATCCAAAATGTTGCCAAGAAATATTTGAACAAAAATCAACGTCTTAACCTTGACTATTTACCAGAGTATAGCAAATAATAAAATAAAGAATATCATAATGAAAAAAAATATAACTTTTATAATAGCATTCCTGTTGATTGCAGTTAGTGCCCAAGCACAAATTGATCGATCAAAAATGCCAAAATCCGGACCCACTCCTGTTATTAATTTAGGTGAACCCTATACCTTCAAGATGGGCAATGGGCTCACAGTTCTTGTTGTAGAAAATAAAAAATTACCTAGAATAACTGTAAGCCTCTCTTTAGACAATCCGCCAAATGCCGAAGGAGATAAAGCTGGAATTGAAGGAATCGTTTCCCAGATGATGGGTAAAGGAACAAAAAACATTAGCAAGGACGCATTTAATGAGGAAGTAGATTTTCTTGGTGCCGGCATAAATGTAGGTGTATCTGGCGGGTTTGCACAGTCATTATCCAAATATTCGGATCGTGTTATTGAACTTTTTGCTAAGGCTTCTTTAAATCCAAACTTTACACAAGAAGAGTTAGATTTGGAGAAGAAAAAGCTAATCGAAGGGATCAAAAGCAACGAAAAAAGTGCTGATGCAGTAGCGCAAAGAGTACGAAGTGCGCTTGCCTATGGAAAAAACCACCCTGCAGGAGAGTATGTAACCGAAAAGACAGTAAACAATATTACACTTGCTGATGTAGAAACGTACTACAGAAACAACTTTGTTCCTGCTAATGCGTATATGGTAATTAGCGGAGATATTACCAATGATAAAGCAAAAGCATTGATAGAGAAACATTTTACTTCATGGACCGCAGGAAAAGCCCCTTCCTTTGGAATTCCTGATGTTAAAGATGCGCAATACAGACAAATCAATTTTGTAGATATGCCTAATGCTGTACAAACTGAAATGGCTGTAATGAATATATCCGATCTAAAAATGGCAGATGAAGATCACCATGCTGCTTTAGTTGCCAATTATATCCTTGGAGGATCTTTTAGCAGTTATATAAATATGAACTTAAGAGAAGAACACGGATATACTTATGGAGGAAGATCGACATTACCGAGAAATAAAAATTTTAAAACTGCATTTAGAGCAACGGCCAAAGTGAGAAATATGGTAACCGACAGTGCGGTTGTAGAAACTCTTAAAGAAATCAAACGAATCAGAACTGAGGATGTTGATGATGAGGTATTAAAAAATGCTAAAGCCAAATTCCTAGGAAATTTTATTTTGGCCTCAGAAAATGAAAGAACTGTGGCTGCCAGAAGTATTGATATTTTGACACAAAATCTTCCGAAGGATTTCTATGAAACTTTTATTGCTAAGATCAACGCTGTTACCAAAGCTGATATCAAGAGAGTAGCTAATAAATATTTCAATTTAGATAAAGCCAGAATCGTATTGGTCGGTAAAGGAAGTGATGTGTTAGAAAATCTTGAAAAAATTAGTTTTGAAGGTGAGAAAATTCCGATTTTATATTTCGATAAATATGGAAATAAAATTGAAAAACCAGATTACAATGCTGCTACACCTGAAGGAGTAACTGCTCAGTCTGTTCTGGACAACTACTTTAAGGCACTTGGAGGTAAGGATAAATTAGAAGCCGTACAATCAGTTTTTATAACTTCGGAAGCTTCAATGGGAGGTATGAAACTGGTATTGGACACGAAGGCCACTTCTAAAAACCAAACCATGTCAAATTTCAAAATGAATGGTCAGTCGATGAATAAAAATGTTTTTGACGGTTCTAAAGGTTATGTAATGGGGCAAGGACAAAGGTTAGACTATACAGAAGCCCAGATTGCGGATGCTAAAAAAGAAAGCTATCCTTTTCCCGAACTTAAAAGCACAGATGTTAAACTTGAAGGAATTGAACCTCATGAAGGCGGTAAGTCTTATAAAATTAAAATGAGCGACAAAAGAACTTCGTTTTATGACACTGAAACAGGTTTAAAAATTAAGGATGTTGTTATACAAGAGCAAGGAGGACAAAAAATACCCTCTACAATAACTTATGGTGATTATAAAGAAGTAAATGGAATAAAGTTCCCACACACAATGTCAATTTCCGTTGGGCCGCAAAAATTTGATTTTAATGTTTCCGAAATTAAAATAAACGAAGGAGTCAATGAGGAAGATTTTAAATAGAATAGAATCTATCACATAATTATCAAAAAGGTCTATTCGTTTGAGTAGACCTTTTTTTTGCGATTTGCAATATATACTCCCAAAATAATTATTCCGGCTGCGAGTACCTGATAGAAAGAAAACTCTTCTCCATCAAGCAACCCCCACATCAGCGCAACTATAGGAATTGTGTAAGTCACAGAAGTGGCAAAAACAGGACTGCTTATTTGCACTAGTTTATTAAACAACACTTTGGCAATTCCTGTTCCCACTACGGCAAGAATAGATATGTATATCAGACTAGTTTGCATTTCGGGGCTGGTCATGGTTTCTTTGATAAAAAAATCCGAGTAATACAACACTGCCAAAGAAGGAATTACTAAAACAATGAAATTACCATTGGCAATTGCCATAGGTGTAATTTCCTGCATGTAACGTTTTATAATATTTACATTAGTAGCATAACAAAAAGATGCACAAAGCACCAAAGTGGCGTACCAATAATTCTGATTAGGGTTCACAGAGGCACCTTCCAAAATTAGTGCCAAACAACCTATCAACCCTACAACAACACCAATTAATTGATTTCTTGTAAAACGAATAGAAAAGACTAACGCACCTAAAATCAGAGTAACCAAAGGAGTTGTAGAATTAAGAACAGATGCCACACCACTGTCAATTTCCGTTTCTGCAAAAGCAAACAAAAAAGCCGGGATAAAGGTTCCTAAAAAACCGGAGATTATAATCCATTTCCATTCTTTCTTCTTAATGGTGCGCATACTCCTGAATCCGATCAGAAACAAAAACAAAGCTGCAAAAAGTGTTCTTAGCGCACCTAATTGCAAAGGCGTTAAACCAATTAATGACTTTTTGATCAGAATAAATGAACTACCCCAAACAAGTGACAACACTGATAAGTAAATCCATTTTAGTTTCCCGTTTTGCATTAGCTTTGAAATAAGCTGCAAAAATGATCAAAAATATGAAAGTAGTTACCTCGTCAACACAAAAATTAACGAACGTTTAGCGTTCTTAACGCCATTGAACGGTTTCCATAAAATGAATAATATCATTCCGCAAATATTTTGCCGCCGGAAGAATGGAGTCATAATTTGGTTTTACCTTAAAATAAACCGAACCTGACACAAAATGATTGATACTATCTGTTACATAAAACTGGCAAGACGAAGCAGCATCTCCGGTTACTTCGAAAATACTTCCATAAACTTTTTTTTCAGGTAAGACAAAATCTTTTTGACTTATTCCGTCAGCTTTAATATAATGCTCTTGAGTAAGATTTTGTGCATCCCTTAGTAAAGAATCCAGGTTATTATTTATATTATAATAAGAAACGTACACCGTTGCTTTAAGCTTTGGGTAATTTATATTGTACCAGCATTCCTTATCATTTTTGGCTTTATCAAATTTTGCTAAACTGTTTTTTTCAAAACTATAGTAGCAATCTATAATTGCCTGATCATATTTAGGGGATGGATATGACAGCCTTAGCATCCCCCGAGGTTTTGGTAAGGTTTCGCTATCACAGGAACATAGAGTACATACCATAATCCATAATAAAAAATTACTAAGCTTATTCTTCATTGATTGTCAATTTAATCCTTTTGATACGCTTATTATCCAATGACTCCACTTTAAACGAATATCCCTCCAGAGTTATTACATCCCCTCTTTTAGGAAAATTGCCCGATATCTCCAATAATAATCCTGCTATAGTCTCCGCGTCTCCCTTTTTATTTTCGAAAACAGTAGTATCTTCTAACTTAATTACTTTATAGAAGTCTTTTAATGAAGTCCTTCCTTCAAAAACATAGTTATTTTCATCTAGTTTGGAGAATATTAAATCTTCATCGTCAAACTCATCACTGATATCCCCTACAATTTCCTCAATAATATCTTCTAATGAAATTAAGCCACTGGTTCCTCCATACTCGTCCACAACAATCGCCAAATGATTTTTTTTATCTTTAAAATCATTCAGCAAATCATCTAACTTCTTATTCTCCGGAACAAAATAAGGCTCCCGAACCAGGTTGACCCAATTAAAATCTTTATGATTGATATACGGCAATAAATCTTTTACGTAAAGAATCCCTACAACTTTATCTATACTATCTTCATACACCGGAATGCGAGAATATCCGTTTTCAATAATTTCTGGAATTATCTCAACATATTTCATTTCTCTATTCATTGCAAAAATGTCAATTCTTGGTTTCATTACCTGTTTCGTATCCGTATTACCAAAAGAAACAATGCCTTTCAGAATTTTTTTCTCCTCTGAAGTGGTATCAGTATCCGAAGTAAGCTCCAATGCTTGTGACAATTGATCAACGCTTATGTTAGATTTTTGCTTTCCCAATCTGTTATGAATACCTATGGTAATACTTCTCATCGGCAAACTTATAGGTGTAATAAACCAATCCAAAACCCTTAGCGGTCTAGCCATAAAATTGGCAAATTTCACTTTGTTCCTGCTTGCGTAAATTTTTGGTAAAATCTCGCCGAATAATAAAATGAGAAATGCTACAATAATAACTTCAACGACAAATCTTACATTAATTTTATCCCATAAAATAATATCAAGATCCTGAAAATAAATCTCTCCCAAAGTATCAAAAAGCAAAACTATTGCAATATTGATGAAGTTATTAGCTACAAGTATAGTCGCTAACAACTTTTTTGGTTTACTAAGTAGTTTTGAAATTATCTTTTGATTTAGAGTAGCATCCTCGCCATCTGACTTAAGATCTGAAGGCGTTAACGAAAATAACGAAACCTCGCTACCCGATATTAAAGCAGAACAAATCAATAGCAAAAAAAGAACGAGCAGACTAATCACTTGCATAACATCAAAAGCAAATAGTACTATAAATAACGGTTCGGGATCAGGGTCCAAATTATAGCTGTTTAGTTAAACATATTAAAACGGAAGATCATCCTCCTCCGTTTCTGTGGATGAAGGTGAAACCGATTGAGGATTATCAACTGATGGCTTACTTACGATTGATTGCTTTTCTGCAACACCTTCCATTTGTTGACCTTCAGTTTTGGGAGTCAAGAAAGTAAAATCAGTACACTGTATCTCTGTACTATATCTATCTTTTCCTTGCTCATCCTGCCACTTTCTGGTTTTAAGACGACCTTCTATATATACTTTATCTCCTTTTTTTAGATATTTTTCACAAATTTCGGCCGCTTTGTTACGCACCACTATATTATGCCATTCTGTAGAAGTTACCCTATCTCCCGTGGTTTTGTTTACATAAGAATCATTAGTTGCCAGTGGAAATCTACCTATACAATTTCCCCCTTCAAAATAATGCATCTTTACTTCATCACCCGTATGGCCAATAAGCATTACTTTATTCAACGTTCCAGACATATTCTTTATTATTTATAGTAAAAGTAATAAAAAAGCATCATACCTAAAAAAAGCTATCTATAAAATTACCTAATAATATCGGAACGGGATATTCTCTGATTTTTTCTATTCCTACAAGATTTAAATCGCTATCAATTTTAGGAACTTCCCCCATCTTTATGATATAAAATTTAGTATACAAATGCTGATGAGATAGCTTATGAATTTTAAAATCTTCTTCATATATAGTGATCTCATAGTTTACATCATTTAGTAGGTTGTTAAAGATATCATGACTTTTTACATGGCTTATGTTTACTTCTTTTTCACTTTCTATTAGAGGGAATTCATACAAATTCTGCCAGATTCCTTTACCAATTCTTTGTTTGATAATAGTTTGACGATCATTTACCAAAAAAACAAGGTAATTAAAATATCTCTTTTTTACTTTAACTTTTTTCAGCTTTACCGGCAATGTAGCTGTAGTACCGTTTCTTAGAGATTCGCAACTATCATTTAAAGGACAAAGAATACAATACGGATTTTGCGGTTTGCACTGCAACGCTCCAAACTCCATAATCGCCTGGTTATAGGTAGCAGGTTGATCGTGATCGATCATCTCCCAGGCAAGTTTTTTAAACTCTTTGATCCCTTGTGTACTATTAATAGGAGTAACAATGTTAAAATACCTCGACAAAACACGATACACATTACCATCCACCACAGGAACTACTTCATTATAACATATAGAAGCAATAGCACTAGCTGTATAATCTCCTATTCCTTTTAATTTTAACAGGTCCTTATAGGTAGAAGGAAAAACTCCATTGAGATGATTGGCTACGAATTTTGAAGTAGTATGGAGGTTTCTGGCTCTGGAATAATAACCCAATCCTTGCCATAATTTTAGCACTTCTTCTTCTTTTGCGTTTGCTAAATCAAAAACAGTAGGATAACGCTCGATAAATGATAAATAATAGGGTAAACCTTGTGCAACTCTTGTTTGCTGAAGTATTATTTCACTCAACCAAATGTGGTATGGATCGGTAGTTTCTCTCCAGGGCATAGATCTTTTGTTCTGTAAGTACCACGTAATGAGTTTTTTAGAAAAAATCATAAATAAATTATAAGTTTTGTAAAATTAAACCTTTAAAACATGATAATTTCATCTTAAGTATTGATATTTTGGATTTTAAATTGCTATATTTGCCCCCTTGAAAATTTAAAAACCCCTAAATAGGTATTATAATGACTAAAGCAGATATTGTAGCAAAAATTTCAGAAAAATTAGGAATTGAAAAAGGAGATGTTCAGGCAACTGTTGAAACCTTTATGGAAGAAGTAAAAAGTTCTTTAGAGAGCGGAGATAACGTATACCTAAGAGGTTTTGGTAGCTTTATCATCAAGACAAGAGCTGAAAAAACTGGTCGTAACATTTCTAAGAATACTACAATCAAAATACCTGCACATAATATTCCAGCTTTTAAGCCGGCAAAAGTTTTTGTGGAAGGTGTAAAGACTAACGTAGAAGTTAAGTAATTAATAATTAATAAATAGACGCACTATGCCAAGTGGTAAAAAACGTAAAAGACACAAGGTAGCTACGCACAAGCGTAAAAAGAGAAGAAGAGCTAATCGCCACAAGAAAAAGTAGTTTTCTAACTACTTTTTCTATTTAAGAATGTTCTTTGAAATCGAAATAAAGTACCTTATATTTCTACCTTTATAAGACTTTGTTTCAACGGAATTATTAAAATTCCTGTGAAAAATTTGTTTAATCCATTCCGATCTATTTTCGGAATAAAAATCTAATCAGAGTGAACAAAGAATTGATCATTAGATCTGGTTCCTCTACGGATTTTGCCTTATTAAAGGATGGAAAACTAATTGAATTACATAAGGAAGAAGACGACAGCAATTTTGCAGTGGGTGATATTTTTATTGCCAAAATTCGTAAAGCTGTCCCAGGTCTTAATGCCGCATTTGTAAATGTCGGTTATGATAAAGATGCATTTTTGCATTATCACGATCTTGGCCCTCAAGTATCTTCTTTACTTAAATTCATAAAACGTGTAAGCACAGGTAAATTAAAAGATTATTCTCTAAAGGATTTTCCCTTAGAGAACGATATTGATAAACACGGAGTTATTACAGATGTGTTAAAGTCAAATCAATCGCTATTGGTACAAATAGTTAAAGAACCTATTTCTACAAAAGGCCCTCGAATTAGCTCCGAGCTTTCGATTGCCGGTAGATATATTGTTTTAGTACCTTTTTCTAGCAGAGTATCTATTTCGCAAAAAATAGAATCATCTGAAGAAAAAGAACGTCTAAAGAGACTTGTAAAAAGTATTAAACCAAAAGGTTTTGGTATTATTGTTCGTACAGTAGCAGAAGGCAAAAAAGTAGCAGAACTAGACAGAGATTTGCAAAATCTTGTGGATCGTTGGGAGTCAATGTGTAAAAAATTATATAAAGCTCACCATCCATCAAAAATTTTAGGTGAAATGAATAGGGCATCCTCTATATTAAGAGATGTTTTTAATGATTCTTTCACTTCGATCGTTGTTGATGAACAAGATCTCTGTAACCAAATTAAAGATTATCTGCAAGAAATTGCACCAAAAAAAGAATCTATCGTAAAGTTACACACGTCTAATGTACCGATTTTTGAAAAACACGGTATTGAACGACAAATCAAAACAAGTTTTGGTAAAACAGTATCCATGAGTAAGGGAGCTTATCTTGTAATCGAACACACAGAAGCAATGCATGTCATTGATGTAAATAGTGGAAACCGATCTAACAAGGCCAAAAATCAAGAAGACACTGCATTAGAAGTCAACCTAATCAGTGCATCCGAAGTAGCCCGCCAACTACGTCTTAGAGATATGGGAGGCATTATTGTTGTCGATTTTATAGACATGAATAATGCTGATAACCGCAGAACACTCTTCAATCACTTACGTGAAGAGATGAAAGACGACAGGGCGAAGCACAAAATTTTACCGCCAAGTAAGTTTGGCTTGATTCAAATAACGCGGCAACGCGTTAGACCAGAAATGAATATAAAAACCCGTGAGGAAAATCCTAACGGAGGAAACGGCGAAATTGAGGCGCCCATAGTTTTATTAGATAAAATAAAGGTCGATTTAGAAAAATTAATTAAAAAAGATCATAAAAAGTTAACGCTAAGCGCGCATCCTTTTATTGCAGCTTTTTTAACTAAAGGATTTCCATCCACCCGATCCAAGTGGTTTTTTGATCACAAAAGATGGGTAAAAATTATTCCTAGAGATGCTTACACGTATTTAGAATATCATTTCCACGATAAAGATGGAGAAATGATTCAGTAAAAATAAACCCAGCTTATTGATATAGGCTGGGTTTTTTTATTTGAAACTTATCAATTCTAATTTTAAGGTTGATAATCAGGATGCCCAGTTTGCCAGAATGCAAAGGACAAAACATCCGCCATATCTTTATAATATTTATATTTAGAATAGTTTACGCCATGACCAGAATTGAAATCTACAGAAAGTAAAATAGGTTTCCCTGAGGTATTGGCAGCCTGTAGTCTTGCCGCAAATTTAGCAGGATCCCAGGCTATAACTCTAGAGTCTTTAATTCCTGTAGTAATGAATGTAGCAGGATACGGAGATTTATCTTTGATACTATGATACGAATCCATTTCTAACAACGCACGAAATTCTACAGAATCCTTTATTGATCCAAATTCTTTAATACTATTTGGACCATTTGGTTGTATCTCTGATCTGATCATGTTCATCGCAGGCACATCGGCAAGAGCAACAGCAAAAAGATCGGGCCTCTCTGTAATAGCCCTACCAACCATAATTCCTCCGGCACTCACTCCATAAATTACAGTTTTATCTTTTGATGTATAATTTTGCCTAATCAAATATTCAGTACAGGAAATTGCATCTCTCCAAGTATTAGGTTTAGAAACTTTATACCCTGCTTTATGCCAAGAATCTCCTTTTTCACCTCCGCCTCGAACATGAGGAATAACCAATATCCCCCCTTCTGTAACCCAAGTTAATAAGGGAATAGAAAAAAACGGGCTAAAAGAAGCTCCATATGCACCATAACCTAAAATTAAGGTGCTATTCTCGCTATTCTTTTTTAGAGTTTTCTTATGAATTATTGACACAGGAAGAACGGTATCGTCATGAGATTTAATTTCGATTTCTTTCACAACGAGATCTTTAAACTTTGAATTATAATTTTCTGATTGAAGATCTGCTTTTATGAAAAACTTCTCCTTTTCATCGTATCTATAAAGACAATATGGTGTAGTCCATCCCCTAATTGAAACATAAAGATTTTTACCATTAGAACTAAGATAACTACCTCCTGATGATTTCGGCAATAGGATTTCCCTTTCTTCGAAGGTATTATCCAAAACAAAGAGCTTAGATTCTACTCCATTTTTTAAGGTCGTAAAATAAATTTTATTATTAAATATTTCAAAATCCAGAATAACACTTTTCTTCTTTTCAGACACTAAGACTTCCGGATTCTGAAAATCTGGATTTTTTAACGATGTCTTAGAGATTTTAAAGTTTGAAGCCCCTTTTGCGGTAATAAAGAAAATGTCATCTCCCTGAATAATAAAATCCTTTATCTTATCTTTTTTCTTGAATAAGAGATTCCAATTCAATTTTTTATTAGTAATTTCTGAAACAGGTACAACGTATGTGTCTTTGTAGCTGGAATCCCCATCCAATATTCCAAATAAATATGAATCTTTATCCGATTTATATCTGACAATCGGATAATCTTCTTCACCAATAGCCAGTTCAGGATAGCTTTGTTTAGAGAAAATATCATTATTATGAATCGGATTATCTCCTAAATAGTAAACTACAGATTTGGTATTAAGCAAAAAATCCTTTTCCGTGATATCTAATGACGGTATGAATTGATATATAAATCCATCGCTATCCGGAAGCCAGCTTATTCCTCCTAAGCTTCTTGGATCGGCATTAGTAATTGTTTCAGGAAAAACAACACCTGATTCAATATCCAAAATTACGATCTCAGAGAGCTCTTCGCCTTCCTTAGCCAGACTAATTGCTATCTTGGTATTATTCCAATCTGGATTAAAATAATTTATTGTATACTGAGAACCATAATCTTTTTTATAATTTGTTGGATCATACAATAAAACTTCGTTTTTTGACTCTAGACTATCCTTATAATAGAGTTTAGGTATTTCTTTTATTTCCTTTTGTTTTAGGTAGAAATAGGAGCCATTTTTAGCTATCCAAGTATTTGAAATATTAGAGTTTTCCTTTTCGTCAAATCGTTTTTGTTTCTCGTACAAATTATTTCGGTTAGGAATAGCACTTAAAATATCAGTGCTATACTCCTCTTGTTTCTTTAACCAATTTAAGACAATAGAGTCCTGTAGATCTTCTAAATTTCTGTAAGGATCTTCTATTGGTATACCATAATACTTATCTACTTCAGCTATTGATGGTGCGAGAGGTAGATCTTTCTCATCGGCGCAAGAAATCATTAATACAAAAAGGAAAATTCTTTTGAACATTTCTTACTTACTAAATTTATTCTTGGGTAACAGGACAGGTGGGTCTATGGCTTTTGGCTAAAGGAGCTCGACCACCTTTTATTTGTTGAAGGTCATTTAATTTAGCAACTTTAAATTTTTCAAGTTCTAATTTTCTTTGATTGCGTGCATTTTTCATTTTTAAAATGTTTAAGGTTTTAACATTTCAAAACTACACATCTAAGAGTGAAAATAGGTATAAAAATATGAGGTGCCTATCTGGATTCCTGAAAACAGACTTGCAACTAACTGATAATCAATAAAAAATTAATTTTTAGAAATCATTTCTGATTATGTTCCATTAGCTTTTTTATGAAATAAGATGGATATAATCCAGTTTTTTTATGAAAAGATTTCGAAAATGCTTCGGTTGTATTAAAACCAATATCCTTTGATATTGCTTTTATCGTATAATTTCTAAATTTACTATCGTTTGTTAATCTATCAACTGCATAATCGATTCTTAGATCATTCACATAATTACTGAAACTTTTTTGTTTATAAAAATTTACGATTTTCGATAGATATTTAGAATTGGTATTAAACTCTTTTGCTAGAGAATTAGTAGTAATGTCTGATTTTAAGAAGCCTTTTTTCTTTTCGAAATTCTGTAAAGAGTTTAGAACTTTATCAATAATTTCTTGTGCAATCTTAATTGACTTATTCCTTTTTTCGATTACTTTAACATCAACTTCGTCTTTCTCCGTTTCCTTTATTTTTAGTAATTCCTCAAACCTTTGTTGGTATTTTTTTCTTTTTCTGTAATTGAGAAACAATAGCGAGATAGTTAACAAAGTGATAACGACTAAAACCTCAACTGTAAGGAAAGAAATTTTATTCTTATTCTCTAGAGAGCTAATTATTTTTTCTTTTTCACTAAGTAATTGCGGTGTGTCAAATTCTTTTACAATCTTCTCTTTTAGATAATTATCGTTAATTTTTGCAATACTATCAAATTTTAATAATTTCTCGATATAAATTAACTGATTGTTTACGTCTTCTTTCGCCTTGTAATATTTTACGAAATATTCATATGTTTCCCTGACATTTGGCGAAGGGTAATTGATAATATTATATAAAGAATCTACTTTTCGGAAATGTATATTTGCTTTTTCTATCTTATCTTTAATCAGCTTAATTTTTCCTAAATAAAAATATGCTGTAATCAAAAATGATTTATCCTCTAATTTAGATATCTCAGAAAAAGATTTCTGAATACTATCACTAGCCTGATCAACCTTCTGTCTATGATATAAGTTTATACCTTCATTAAGAATAAATCTATTATATATTTCGTCATCTACTTTTTTAGACAACGCTATTCCTTTGCTTATATAATGAGATGATGAGTCTAATTGTTTAGCTTTTGTAAATGTCTCACTTAATAATATGACTGACGTTAAAAACCAAGGCTCATCTATTGGAGTTTTTGATTTTTCGTAATCGTAGCATTCCTTAAGAATAGACAAGGCTTCCTTATAATCACCCATTCTGCTTTTTAACCTGCCAATATTGTGTTTAGCTATATAAACATACTCTGTATTATTGGCTTTTGTTGCAGATTCTAAGGAAAGTAAATAATAATCTAAAGCCTTACGATAGTTCCCTTTTTCATAATAATGACCAGCCTTAAAGGAATATGCCATGGTAGGGTGATTAAAAAAATTACGTTCTTTACTTATAGAAATTGCTTTATCTAATAATGCTAATTTTTGCTTCTCCTCCTTTTGATAAAATGCCAAAAAGCTATAGGCAAATGCTTTTTCTTTAGTGCTATTTTCATTTTTTGCTTTCTGTAAATAAGTTTTTAAATAGGTTAATGAGCTAAGTGTATCTTTTACTACAAGATAATAATCATCGTATAATTCCTGATAAGTTTTGCTTTGCAGTGAATCCGGGATTACAAATGCTTCGTTCTTTTGTGAAAAAGAGGTAATCACACATAAACACAGGATTATAGTGAAGATTCTGTTGGAAATAGTAATTTTCATAGGTTTTAAGAAGTGATCGATGAAGAGTTATGTGCTAATTGAATTGGTTTTTATTCAGGCTGATTAATTCCTGTGTCAAATTGTTTAATAGATTTTCTTTAATTAAATGCTAAGAAATTGTTCCTAATCTTATTTCCCTCTAATATCATTACACATTTATCTATTAAATATTGATCCATAATGGGATAAAATTTAAAATAGTATAGAACAAAACGTATCGAAATAAACAATCTATTTTGCCAATTTACTCATTTAACATAATTAAACTAGGGGAATATAGTTCTGAGCGCATATAAATATAATGCTTTTCTTTAGTAAACGTGAATTTTAAAAAAATAATTTCAAGTAACTGATATTTAATTATTTGCATTTAATTCTTCAGGTCTGATTTCTAAGAATTCCGACTCGGGTTTCATAGAATTGCGAGTTATAGTGTTTGTTTTACACTTTTTATTGGGCATATATTTGTCTCGATCAAACAAACAATGTTGCGCAACATTAGACAAAAGGAGTTACCCGAAAATCCTAAATAAAAGAGTAGGGATTAAACTTTTAAAATTCACAAAAATGAAAAATTTATTAAAACTTACTGGAGGATTAGCTGTAGCAGGAATCTTATTCGCATCTAGCATTACATCTGCAAATGCAAATACAGAAACTGTAGCATTAGAAGATATCACTGTAGCTAATGAAGATATTACTGTAGAGATGAGATCTGAATGGTGGGCAATTGTTTCTTCTGACTACGTTGTTGCTGGTGGTGGTTCTGAAGACTAAGAATAACACTTAGTTGACACAATAAAAGTAAGAGGGTGTCTGAGAATTCAACACTCTCTTCTTTTTATTTGATTATGTTCTTAATATTAGATGAACCTACTATTTTATCTTGATCATAGATTGTAATTCTACAATACAGTTTATATAGACTACTCTTACAACCTTTTCAAAAATTGTTTTTAAAAATTGAATTTAGGTTTTCCTCAAGAATTAAACTTTAATAACTCAAATAATAAAAATATGGATCTGAAGAAAAAACTGATACTATTTCTGGTACTCCATGTAATAATTGTAATTACAGTCAATTTATTTTCTTTTAGTGGGTTTCAAAATTCAAAAATGAAAAAACTTAATCGCTTGGGAAATTGGTATATCAATGAAATCAAATTAAATGAACCTATTGAACCTTTCCGAAGTACAATTGGATTCTACTCTAATATAACGGGAACCAATAGAGGTTATGAATTCTTTTCACCTAATGTATCCTCGGGAGCAGTTAAACTAAGATTTTTATCAGATCAGGGGCAAGAACTAAAATTAGTAAACTCAGTAGAATCTGATGTAAAATTATTGACTGCGACTATCTATTATTTTAAAAAAATATCGAAAACCAAAATCAGGGATTCAATTACCAAATCAATCTGTAAAAGATTATTTGAAAAGAATAAAGATGTAAAAAACATAAAAGTATATCTAAAGATGAGCCATACTGATCCTATCGCCCAAACGGATTCAGAGAATTTTTATAGAAAAGAAAAGGAAATATTACTTTCAACAGTTCAAAAAAATTAAGATATGAATACTACAACTTATAATTTTTGGAAATTAACCGATAGAAATCAGGTTGGTATATATGCTAAAGCCATTACCATTTTTTGTTTGTTAAACATCGTATCTTTACTTCCGGATATTCATGAAATTTATAGTAAGAATGGATTAATTTCAGCAGATATTGTATCGATGTATTTGTATCCATATTCGCCTAATTTACAATGGATATCAGGCATTTTTGATTTTCTAAAGATAGATGCTCAACTTTCTACATCAATACTTATTACTTCATATATTCTGTCATTGGTTTTTGTGTTAATCAAATATAAACCGCTTCTATTTTCAATAGTTGCGTGGGGACTTCATATAATGTTCGTTAACTCTAGCTATTTTTTCTCTTATGGAGCTGACTATTTTATGACATTTGCATTGTTTATGGTCATCCTATTCACTATTGCCGAGAGACAAAAAGATGAAGATAGGAAGACATTGATTTCTACATATGCTATTCGGTTTTTACAAATTCATCTTTGTTTGGTATATTTCTTTGCCGGATTTGGTAAGATATTAGGAACAGACTGGTTTGATGGAAATGCTATATGGTTTGTTTTAAATACATATGCTCCTGCTCTTTCAGAAAGTTTGTTTTATAAAATGACATCATACCCTCTTTTGTTTAAGCTACTATGCTGGGGGACTTTGATTTTTGAAATTTTCTACCCGTTTCTAATTTTTTATCAGCGAACAAAAAAAATAAGTTTAGTTATTATTATTACAATGCATATAGGAATCATTTTATTAATGAACCTGTACACTTTTGGTCTAATTATGATAGTATTAAACTTGATTGCATTCGGACATTATTTTAAGAATGAATATGATATGATTAAAAAATTTATATTGAGTAAGACAGTACATTTTCAATTTAACAAATAAAAAAACAAATACATTGCATAACTATGTATTATGTTGTATATTTGATGTATGAATTCGGAATTCGTAAATAAATGGCAGTCACAAGTAAAAAAAGGAACCTTAGCTTTTATATTACTTAATATTCTGAGAGGAAAAGAATTCTACGGATATGAACTGATCGAAGAAGTAAGAAAATATACTACCATAGAAATAGCAGAAGGTACATTATATCCATTAATGAATAGGTTGAAAAAAGAACAACTGGTATCATCAAAATGGGTAGAACAGGAATCTGGAATTCCAAGAAAGTATTATCAATTGACAAGTCTGGGCACAGAAACATTAGATGAAATGATTAAATACTGGAAAAGCTTAGGAGATTCCATTCAAAAAATAACTAAATGAAAACTATTAAATTTAAAAATAAGTCCGCTCAAAAGATTTATGATAGTTATATCAGAAGAATTCGAAGAACCACCAAAGTTCTGTCTTCTAACGATCAGGAAGACGTGCTTATGGAATTTAATAGCCATATCTATGAAGCCTTACAACATAAGAAAGAAGATGATGAAATAGCCAGCCTATTAGAAATAACGCAAGAATTAGGAGATCCTGAGATTGTTCTTAGAAGTTTAGTTGCAGAAAAAAAATTAAATCAGGCAACCAAAACATTTAATCCTAAACACATATTTCAGGCAGTGTCATTGAATATTAAAAGAAGTAGTATTTTTTTCGTCTTTGTCATTTTGTATTTGAGTCTATTTTCTTTTATAGTATTGATAATTTCGGAAATCATAAATCCGGAAAAAACCGGGCTATATTTCTCAAATAATAAGTTCGTTGCGCTTGGTATTTATGACACGAATAAAGAAGTTACCGAAGTATTAGGAAATTGGTTTATACCGATTATGATAGCAAACTTGCTGTTTTTCTATCTATTAACAACACTTTTAATGAAGTTATCAAAGAAGAAGTAAAAAAATTTAAAACAATACATAGTATTACTATATATAATGTATAGAATTTAACATAGTGAGCCATAATAAGTAGAATACTAAATTTTGAAAATTATTACGAAACATATCATCATCATAATTTCCCTTATGATTCCTATCATAGCCTTATCTCAATCGGATGTTATAGAAGGTAATGTAATTGATCAGGATAACCGTATTATTGAGGGAGCGACCATAATTCTGTATGACTCGTCAGACAATATGATCTCTTATACTATTACCGACCAAAATGGCCATTATCTTTTGGAAGGAAAAATAGCTGTTGACTATATTATAGAAGTAACACATATTGCTTACACAAAACAAAGAAAATCAATTAGGATAATTCCTGTTGATGGTTCCAATATTAAAATTGATTTTATCTTAAAAGAGGATACAAACACTTTAAACGAAGTAGTTATACTTTCTGCTAATAAAGAAAATGATACAGTAAAATTAGATCTTAAAAAATATAAGCTTTACGATGATAGTTCTCTAAAAGATATTCTACAAAAAATTCCAAACTTCCGGCTTAGCGATGATGGTACTATTGTATATAAAGGAAAGAATATAGACAAGATACTTGTGAATGACAAAGAATCATTTGTAAACCAAAACAGTATTGCCCTGGAAAGTATTGAAAATAAGATAATAAACGGTATAAGCATTGTCAACAACTATAAAGATAACTTCTCTCTCGATTTTGATGAGATAGAAGAAACCGTTCTTAATATTAATACCAAAAGCAGTACTCAAAATATTTTAAACGGGTCTTTAGAATCTAGGTTTGGTATTGAAAACAAATATGTATTCAAGGCTAATGGATTTTTATTTTCAAAAAATGTCAATGCTTTTCTTACCAACAATACTAATAATATTGGTGAAAACATTACTCAGGTAAAAGAAATAAGCACAATATTCAGTAAAAATCAAGCTTTTTCTCCATATCAGGCAAGAGCATTAAACATTTTATTTTCATCAAATGAAAATCTTAAAAGAGATTTCTTTACTAATACCAACCTAACTCTGAGAAATCAATCGAAAAGGTTGAAAACTTCCGGAGTTTTTTATTACATCGCTCCGAATAGATTGAACAGTATTATCAATTCTATTATGACTATTGACGAAACACCATTACTAAATAGTGAAAGTATTACTAGATCCAAAGCGAATTCATTATTAGGAGCCGGATCAATCGCCTACAAATTAACTGATAAAACAATTCTATCGTATATTATAAACGGCAATTTTATTGATAATAAAAATACCAATAATATTACCAATCAATTGTTTACCAATGGGCAACCAGATAATACAAATGAGATTGTTTCGAATAACTTCTATGACACCTCCTCATTACTTAACCAGATCTCCATAACCAGCAAACTTAGAAAAAACTTAATATTCGATTCTAAAATCAGTCTTTATAAAGAGTCCAGCAATTTACTTAATGATTATAATATAAACAGCAACGAATTTACGGACGCGCAAAATTATAAGTTTAGTAAAGACAATATAAAGAGTATATCATATTTTAAATACAAAGTTACTGAACAATTCATCCCTAATTTAATCTTTGATTATACCGCTACAGAGGAAAAACTTAAAGATCGTAACGTTGGGACAGATATCATCACGAGAAAATTGGATGATTACACCGTTTCATTAGATTTTTCAGGAAATGACTTGTTTAAAAAAGTGTCATATAATGCCTCTATAGCTCTAAACAATGTAACTAACAAAACTTCTTTTCTAAATCAAGAGAATTCGACATTTGTGCCTATTAAATTTTCAACATCTTATGAAAATAAGCTTAATAGGATATCTTTCGAGTTTGATCGAAAAAGAAGTTTTAATGATTTAGAATCTGGAGTTAACACTATACAACCATTTAACAAGGTAATGATAGGGAATAGTAATTTTCCTGGTAGATTCAGTATTTCGAATAAGCTTTTTACTCAATATAGTTATAATAGTATTTTTGATGGTACGTCTTATTCATTATCAATAGGATATAATACGCATACAGATCTTTTAAAGAACTATTTCGTACAGATAAACAACGGTATCGCTGAATTTGAAATATTTCAGGCAGATTCCTCTAAAGACTTTCGTGTAGAAGGGAATTATTCTAAAACGCTTTTCCAGCTTAGTTACCCAACTAAGATTGATATAGGATTGACTTATAAAAAAGATTTTTACCCAACTATAATAGCAGATCAGGTAATTGATATTGAAGACACGGATGTTTCACCAAACTTCAAACTGGAAACTATTAGTGATCACTTATTAAATTTTAGAATTTCTTCCAGGTTTTCTTTTGTGACAAATGATGCTCGGGATACCAGCTACGATGCAACGTACAATAGCAATACTTTTTCAATTTTATTAAAAAACAAAAATTGGGATGGAAACCTGTCTTTTCTTTATGATCACAATAAAATTAACAATGTTATCTACTCAAGAAAGAACATAAACTTTAATATATCCTACACCATAAATAAAATTACTCTATCTGCTGAAGCCAGACATATAGGAGAATTACTGTCAATATTTAACAATGACGCATATAATTCTCAATTCAATTTATCCAATGGAATTACCAATTTAACCATCAATAATCAGTCGCTGAATTATTTAATTTTCGGCGTTAAATATAATTTATAAACCTTAAAACTCTATTATTATGAAAATCACAAAATTTTTATCCGTTATTATTTTAGGTGTTATCTTTTCTTTTAACATCACTGCTCAGGAAGAAGAAAAAACAATTTTAAAAGTTTCCTATACTACGAGTAATGTATCCGATTTCTTAATTGGCTCCCTTAAAGCACAAATTAAAGACCCGGTACAATATTCAAAGATTTTGAACAAGATTTCAGCATCTAAAATCTACCACACGCTATACCAAAACCTAAAAACAAAAGAATCTATTTATGTACTAGATTCCATTACAGAGGCGAGAGGTATAAAAACTGTAGGACACGCAAATTACACTTATAATGATGCTAAGAAGGTGCTAGTTGGAAAAGAAAGCTTTATGGGAAAAGAATTTAGATTCAAAGGAGCTTCAGAAAACCTAAAATGGAAAATCACTGATGAGACAAAAGAAGTGAATGGGTATAAAACCAGAAAAGCTATTCTGGAAAGTAATCCTGATATATACGTTTGGTTTACAACTGATATTCCAGTAAACGCTGGTCCTTATATTTACTATGGATTACCAGGTTTGGTTTTAGAATCCAATAGTTTTTTCCAGTCAATTACTGCATCGTCCATTTCTTACAGTCAAGAAGATGTTTTTAACAAGCAACTTGCTACTATTGCTGAAGAGATTAAAGTAAATAATGATGTAACCTTGAAAGAAGTAATCGTAAAAAAAGAAAACTTTAAGAGAATGGCAGAAAAGGGAAAGAGTTAATCACTCTTCCCTTTTTCCTCTAATCAGAATTATGAATCAATATGGCTTTAGAAATCAAAAACATCTCGAAAAGATATTCCCCTAGTAAATTTGGGTTAAAAGATTACTCTCTAACAATTTCCAGAGGAATACTGGGGCTTTTAGGACCAAACGGAGCAGGAAAATCTACACTTTTAAAAATTATAGCAACCATAAGCAAGCCTTCTAGTGGTACCATTCTTTTTAATCAAAAAGATATTCTAAAAAATCCCAATTATATTCGTAATATTCTTGGATACCTTCCTCAGGAATTTGGAGTTTATCCTAACCTCAATGCATATGAGTTCTTAGAATATATTGCAGCCATGAAAGGAGTCGGAGGAAAAGATTTACGTCATAAAATCGAACATCTTATTGAGGAGACTAATCTTTCTGAAGTAGCCAAGAATCATTTAAGCACTTATTCCGGTGGCATGAGACAACGTATTGGTATTGCACAGGCTTTATTAAACGATCCCAAAATTTTGATCCTTGACGAGCCGACTGTAGGATTAGACCCAGAAGAAAGACTACGATTTAGAGATTTGATTTCAGAGCTATCAGATGATAGAATTATTATCTTATCATCACATATTGTTTCTGATATTGAAACGATTGCTGATCAAGTTGTCATTATGAATAAAGGACAATTGATTACAAAAGGAAACCAGGTAGATATCATAAATCAAGTCCGTGGAAAAGTTTATGAAACCGTAATAACTCAATCGGAGATTAAAAATTTCAAAAATGACTATAAAACAATTAGTTCGTTTCGGGTAGAAGATGGTTATAGAGTTCGATTCATTAACACAAAAAAAGTTGATTCTTTTCATAACGTTAATCCGACACTAGAAGATGCATATATCTATCTAAATCAGAAATAATACAATGAGTCAGTTCATAAAGATCATAAAGGCAAATTATTTGCAACATATTAGAAGTTATTCTTTCCTAATAACTCTAGGACTAAGTTTATATGCTGCGTATGCGTTTGTACCTACGCCAGAAGCTGGCTACACCACTATCCGATTTGGTAACTATACCGGAAATTATAATTCTATATGGATAGGATATGTTACGGCGATTATGTCGAGTGTTTTTTTGTCACTATTCGGTTATTTTCTGATTAGCGGGAGTATCAAACGTGATTTAGATTTACGGCTTGGACAAATCATTTCTGCCACAAAAGTTAAAAACTATACCTACCTTTTTTCTAAAACTTTAAGTAATTTTTTAGTGTTACTCACGATGGCTACGGTAATATTGATGATGAGTATTATTTTACAGTTCATATATGGAAATGAATTTGATTTTAACCTAAAACATTATATTTTACCTTACTTTATCATTACGATTCCATCTATTTTTTTTATTGCCTCTATTGCTGTAATTTCTGAAATATTATTAACAAGGGCAAGAATCGTTCAATATATAGTATTTGTAGTTATTTTCTTTTTTATGCTTTTTATCCCGGAGAAAAAAGGATTAGACAATTTAGATCTATTCGGCTCTAAGTATACAACCACTATCTTGGAAAACCAGTTACAAAAAGAGGTTCTAACTGATAATACCGAACTATCTATAGGATTCATTAAGAAAGCAAAAAATGATAAAATCAAATTAGTAAATTTCCACTCAATTCATTTTTCTTATTCGTTTTTAACGTATCGTTTTTTATGGGTCATATTTGGTCTGGGATTAGTTTTTTTTTCGTCGATATTTTTTCATCGTTTTAATGTTAGAAGTAAGGAACCAGTAGTTAATGATTCACAAAAAACTAAACCAAATTTAAAAAGTGCTCGCTTAAGGATCGCACCTTGGATTGAGAACAAACAGACTGTATTTAGTATAATTCCAATTATAAAAATAGAGTTAATGATGTTTGCCAGAAAAGGATCCTTATGGATCAATTTAATCAGCATCGCTTTAATATTGGGATTGATCTTCGCTTCGATTGATACTGCTCATAAGTTTCTATTGCCAATACTCTGGTTTTTACAAGTTACAAGATGGTCAGACCTAATTACGAAAGATACCGAATATAGAACTTTTTATTTCATCTATTCTTCGTTCAAACCATTGGATAGAATTTTTGCAGGAAGAATAATCGCAGGAATTCTGTCTGCTTTCATATTAGCTTCTCCTTTATTGATCAGAACGATTATCGAGGGAGATTATACATCCTGTATGAATATAATTTTAGGAGCAATTTTTATAATATCGTTATCCACATTCATGGGTGTGTTGAGTAAATCCTCAAAATTATTCGAGATCTCTTTCCTATTGATCACCTACTTTAATATAAACTCAATTCCCTTTACTGATTATTATGGTGCTATAAACAATTCCTTATATCAGGTTTTTATCGTGACAATTATAACCGCAATACTATTGTCTATTTCTTATGTACTTATGAAAAAGCGTAACTTATGAATGACTTGGAACTTATATCAAAAAGTCAACCAATCATTATTTATGATGGCATCTGCCGTTTCTGTAACAAGTCAGTGCAGTTCATTTTAGATAATAACCCTAATCCAGCAATTCGTTTTGTATCGTTTCAGTCTCAGAAAGCGCAAAAATTAATTGTACAAAGAGGTATTACAACAGATATGAGTTCTATTCTATTTATTGAAAACGGTAAAATTTACAATAAGTCTACAGCTGTTTTAAGAATTCTGAACCATATCGATTCATCGTAGAAATATTTATATTACCTACATATAATACCAAGCCCGGTAAGAAATTTCGTGTATTGGATAGTATCTAAATATCGGTATTCAATTATGGGGAAATCTGATCATTGTAGACTACCTACAAAAGAAGAACGTATTTTCTTTTTAGAATAAATACTGATAAAGTTTATCTTTATCCCAATGTATAACAAAACACTGGAATCGATTACCGTAAAGGAGGCTACCAAAAAGATGGAACATTACTGTGCCTATCAGGAAAGGTGTCATAAAGACATTAGGGATAAGTTGAACACCATGAAGCTTATTCCAGAGGCAAAAGAAAAGATAATCGTACACCTTTTGGAGCAAAATTTTCTTAACGAAGAGCGCTTTGCCAAAAGTTTTGCCAGAGGAAAATTCAGGATAAAAAAATGGGGAAAAAAACGAATTATTAGAGAACTGAAATTCCGGCAAATTTCTGAGTACTGTATCAAGGTCGCTTTAAAAGAAATTACAGATAATGAATACTTAGAAACTTTTCATCTGATTGCAGAAAAAAAGTTCACCTCTATTATAGAAAAAGATACTTTTAAGAAAAGAAAAAAACTAATTGATTATCTTTTGTATAGAGGGTGGGAAAACGAATTAGTTTTCGAAAAGGTTAAAGAACTATCCGATTATAAGTAACGTGAGTTTAACATAAAAAAATTATTTGTCTTCCATACAATTTTTCTCCGTTTCACTATGATAAACAAATCAATTTGACGGCTTTTTAAGATTTAATCCTTCCATCAAATAATTAAAAATCAGAGTACTTTTTATTAGTCCGTTTAATAGCCAACTCGTTTTTATAATCCATCCATTTCTGGCCTTTTTGCTTACGCATAAAATTATCGAAGTGGCGCATAATAAATACATTATAAGAAGCTTGCATAAAATTACCAAGTTTCTTAGGCACTGCCCGTATACTCATAGAAAATCCTGGAGTTAGATAAGTCATGTGGTGCCAGTAACCTTCTGGCATATATAATGTTTCTCCATGTGTAAGATTAGTTACGAACCCTTTTGCTTTTTTCAATGCGGGCCATTTTTGTAAATTTGGATTAGAAAAATCGATATCCTGATGAGCAATTAGCGCGTGTGGAACCTTATAAAGATATTTTGTTTCTGAAGGTGGAAAAAGAATACATTGTTTTTCTCCATGAAAATGGAAATGAAATATATTTGCCAAATCGATATCATAATGCATAAATACCTTAGAGCCTCCTCCTCCAAAAAATAAGAAAGGCATTTTTTTAAGAAATTTTAAACCGATTTTTGGATATTTAAAATCATTTTGAAGCGCAGGAACTTCTTTCAATAGATTATACAAAAAAATTCTATAGTTGGTAGTTTTATTCTTTAGCAAATCGACATACTCGCTCATTTTCATACTCGTATGCGGTTCATTAAACTTAAACTTCGAATTTATAGGTCTATCATCAAACAAAGGCACTTCTTTATCACCTGCAATCTCATTAATATAATCCAAATTCCATTTATGAAAAGCAGGCCAATCCTCGATCAATCGTTCTATAACTACCGGTTTTTGGGGAATAAAATATTCTTTAAGAAATTCTTCTTTAGTTATAACTTCTACTCTTGGTATTTGTTCTAAATGTAATCCCACTAACTATGAATAATTCTAAAACTATTGTTTCCAAAGTTTATATATTTATTATACTACTTGTTCAGGATAGTTTCTTTACCTTTTTGCTTAGCCAGTTCATTTTTTTCGATAACGTGATCTGGTCTGGACCATTTTGGTTTTTCTCCTTTTGATTCGAATTTAGAGTCTTTGGCCTCTATAGTATCAGGTTGGGCTTTTTTTACAAAAGGTTTCTGAGGATTAAGCCCCAGCTTTTTAAACATCTCCATATCTTCATTCACATCTGGATTGGGAGTTGTTAATAATTTATCTCCTGCGAAAATTGAATTAGCTCCTGCAAAAAAGCACATTGCCTGACCTTCTCTACTCATCTGGGTTCTCCCTGCGGATAATCTTACCTGAGTCTGTGGCATCACAATTCTGGTGGTGGCTACCATTCTGATCATGTCCCATATTTCTACGGGTTTTTCATCTTCCATTGGAGTTCCATCTACCGCTACCAGTGCATTAATCGGTACAGATTCTGGTTGTGGATTCAATTTCGCTAAAGCGACCAGCATACCAGCACGGTCCTTTGTTCTCTCACCCATGCCGATAATACCTCCACTACATACGGTAACATTAGTTTTACGAACATTATCAATTGTCTGAAGTCGATCCTCGTAACCTCTTGTAGAGATAACTTCCTTATAATATTCCTCTGACGTATCCAAATTGTGGTTATAAGCATATAATCCTGCTTCTGCAAGGCGCTGAGCTTGATTTTCTGTAATCATCCCTAATGTACAACAAACTTCCATCTCCAATTTATTGATGGTTCTTACCATTTCTAATACATTATCAAACTCCGGACCATCCTTCACGTTACGCCACGCTGCTCCCATACATACTCTAGAGCTTCCTGATGCTTTAGCACGCAGTGCCTGTGCTTTTACTTGTTGCACACTCATCAGGTCATTACCTTCAATATCCGTATGATACCTGGCTGCTTGTGGACAGTATCCGCAATCCTCAGGACATCCACCGGTCTTAATTGATAACAACGTAGAAACCTGAACTGTATTCGGATCGTGATATTCTCTATGAACTGTTGCCGCTTCATAAAGCAACTCCATTAAGGGTTTATTATAGATATCTAGTATTTCCTGCGATGTCCAGTTGTGTCTAATAACGCTCATAAATTATAAGGTATGTTAATTTTCAAAAGTAATTGTTTAAAATCAAAAAACACAAATTAGCTTTATCAAATTATATCGTTTTAATAACAATCTATTTCTGGTCATTTTGCTTTTTTGGTGGAAGCTCTAACAAAATACTAACTGCATTCCCTCCAAAACCTACAGCGTTTACGATAACTTTATTGAGTTTCTTTGGATGTTTTTTGTGCTCTATAAATGGAACCGGAATAAACTCCTGGTGCTGCATCATTAAAATTGCCATTTCCATACTTAGAATTCCGCTTGCCCCAAACGTGTGCCCAATTTTCCATTTGTTAGTTGTCAATGCAGGTATGTTATCTCCAAAGACCGATTTAATAGCATTATACTCTGCGATATCTCCTTTTACCGTTCCCGGAGCGTGCAATACAATTGCATCTATTTCATCTTTATGTATTGTTTTCATAACCATTCTCATAGAGCTCTGAAAACAAGCTGCATCAGTAGAAATTGATATGTTATGAGTTAGCGGCTCTGTAGCATATCCGATACCTGTGATTAAAGCTACAGCATCTTCTTTTAGACCATTTTCTAAACAAGCTACGCCTGCTCCTTCTCCCAGTAACATAGAGTTTCTGGTTTTATTCCAATTCATTGCCTGACAAGGATACCCTACCATTCTATCCGAAGCATAAATTTTTAATGCTTTCATCTGGGCAATAGTAAATGGCGTCAATGGAGCTTCGCTCCCACCCACTAAAAATTTATCACTTAATCCGGATTGAAGCCATGCAATACCGTTTAACACAGCGTGCAATGCGGTAGAACAAGTAATCGAATGACTGATATCAGGACCTTTTGATCGTAAATCCTGAGCTATCCAAGAAGATATATTACCCAAAGTGGTCGTGGGTGAACTTAGCGTTGAAGATTGGTTAGTATGTAAAAACTCTTTATGATACTTCTCAAAAAGACCTGTTGCACCTCTCGAAGAGCCTATGTTAATTCCAAAATTAAACTCTTTCTCCCAATTAGCTTCTTTAATTGCATTTCTTGCTGCAAAAATTCCGAATAACACAGAATCATCTAAAGATGCGTAATGTGGATTCTCCTCTTTGAGTTTTTCAATTTCTTGCCTTGATTTCGAATTTAATTTAGCAACAGGAACTTGATTTCCTATATAATCTTTAAAAGTAATCCTGTGTGATGGTTCTTTATATAAACTCCAAATCTCTTCGGAATTTATTCCCAATGGTGAAATAGAAGAAATACCAGTTATGGATACAGGATTTTGCAAGACTTAAATTTTGAGCAAATGTAGAGCTTTACTCAAATTTGTTCAACTGAATACTGTTTTTTTATTCAAACTTATGTAAGTTTTAATTGTAACGAAAAAGAAGATCTACAGACATATAAAATAACTACGATCATTAATATTTTACTTGTTATGGAAGAACATACACCACGAAAAAGTTGGTTCGGTAGAAATTGGCCTTGGGTTGTACCGGTAGGAGGTTGCCTTACTCTGATTATTATATTTTTCATCTTTCTTGGCTCTGTTGTTTTTGGTGTCTCTAAAGCCATATCAGGTTCTACCCCTTATCAGGATGCAATTATTAAAGCACAAGGAGATGAATATATCGCTCAAATGCTTGGAGAACCAATAGAAACTAATGGCATAATGAATGGTAATATAAAATATGAAAATGATGAAGGTTCTGTTGATATTTCCATTCCAATTAAAGGTCCGGAAGGTGAAGCTAAAGTCTATGTTGTAGGCACTAAAAAGAATGGAAAATGGACATATTCAGAACTTTATGTCATACTAGACGAAAATAATGAACAGGTAGATTTGTTATGGGGTAAATCCTCAGAAAATAATTGATCTACCCAATTGCTAATGTAAGACAGATAATATGGTAGGAAGTGCGACTTTTAGGCAAGCTTTACTAATATTTGGAATACCGGTTCTTATTATTTCGATGATGATAGTATTAGCTACATCAAATATTTCGCTATCGAATCCCTCTTTGTTTACTGGAATAGCCGCAGATTTAATGTTTACAGTTCCGTTTATTTATTTCTTATTAATCCGGAAAAAGAAAATTCCAAAATTTACAGTAGCCTCCTTTTTCGTTTTAGGAGTTGTCCTTGCTTCTTTTATCATTCCTGAGGAGAATCAGTTCTTAGTAATTTTTGTTAAAAATTGGATACTACCGATCATAGAAGTAAGTGTCTTTGCGTTAGTATTCATTAAAATTCGTAAAGCAATAAAGGTTTTTAGATCAACTACATCTACATCAGTGGATTTTTTCACAATCCTAAAAACCACTTGTTCAAAAATTTTACCAGAAAGAATTTCGATATTCCTGGCAATGGAGATTGCTGTCTTTTATTATGGTTTTATTTATTGGAAAAAAAGAGCACTTCGACCACATGAATATACATATCATAAAAATAGCGGAACTATAGGTCTTCTTGCAGGTTTGATGATGATTATTGCTATAGAAACCTATGTATTACACGTTTTAGCAGCAAAATGGAGCATTACTGCCGCATGGGTAATCAGCATCATTAGTATATATTCATTAATTCAGGTATTTGGATTTCTGAAATCCTTTTTCAAAAGACCTGTTTCTATTGAAAACGAAAAACTGCATCTTAGATATGGTATTCTAAGTGAAACTATCATAAACCTTAAGGATATTAAATCTGTTGAAATTACATCTTCTCCAATCATAGGTAATGATGAAATTAGAAAACTTTCTCCACTAGGTGAATTAGAAAATCACAATATTGTAATAACCCTGAAGAAAGACAAGAAAGAAGTACTTTATGGTCTATATGGATTAAGAAAAACATATCATGCAATTGCATTTCATATTGATCTCAAAAATGAATTTAAGGCAATGCTGGATAAACAAATATCATTATACAATATCAAGTAAATCGACAATAGCCCTATAAATAGTATCCAACTGGTCTTGCGTGATCACGTAAGGAGGTAGTATGTAAATTGTTTTTCCCAGAGGCCGCAGACAAACTCCTTTTTGCATAAAGTGATCAAAAATTTCAAATCTTTTTTTACCATAGCGATCCATTTCTACGTGTAAGTCCAAAGCATAAATAACTCCTTTTTGCCGTGTAGTTTTTACCTTAGCATGGCTTTTTATTTTAGTATCAAAAGACTGATGTGATTTTATTATTCTATCAATTTTCTGTTGAATTTCTACAGAACTTAAAAGCTCTATTCCAGCAATCGCCACAGAACACGCTATTGGATTTGCAGAATACGTATGTGCATGAAAAAAAGCTTTCCCTACAGAATCATCCAAAAATGCATTATAAATTTCCTGAGTGCAACTGGTTACGGCCATTGGCACAAAGCCTGCTGTTAAAGCCTTGGACAAAGAAATAATATCCGGTTTAGTTTCTATATACTCAGAGGCAAAGTTTTTTCCGGTCTTACCAAAACCTGTCATTACTTCATCTGCAATTGTAATAATGTTATTAGCTGCGCAGATCTGTAGAATTTCATTTAAATACCTAGCTTCAAACATATGCATAGCATTAGCTCCTTGCACCAATGGTTCGTAGATAAAAGCAGCTACATCATATATAGTAATGATCTCTAACAATTCTTCTATTACATTCTCAAAATTCTCTTCATTTGGTGTTGGGATTCTTTGCACATCGATAAAAAAATCTTCGAAAGGACCATTATAAACGGATAATCCCGAAGCTGACATTGCTCCAAAAGTATCTCCGTGGAACCCATCATTAAAAGCAATAATTGTATTTCTTTTTTCACCTTTATTAAAATGATACTGTAAGGCCATTTTAATTCCAACCTCATTTGCAGTAGAACCATTATCAGAAAAGAAAATTTTTTCCTGGTTATCAGGTAAAATTTTGATCAATTCTTCAGATAGATGAATAGCAGGTTCGTGCGTAAATCCTGCAAAAACAATCTGATCAAGCGTACGCATTTGTTTATTTACCTTTTCGATAATGTAAGGATTGCAATGCCCATACATTGCAGTATACCAGGAAGCGATTCCATCGATATATTCTTTACCCTGATCATCAAATAATAACGCACCTTCTGCTCTTACAATCGGCAAGGCATCAGGATGAATTTTGTGCTGGGTAAGTGGGTGCCAAAGATGCCTTTTATCTCTTTCTTTCAGACTCATAATGCTTCTAATCTATCTCTAAACAAATCAGCGTATTCTTTTACTACCATAGTATCAAAGAAAGGTTCATTATCTATTCTACCTATAACCTCAACTCCTGTCATTTTTACAATAATATCTTCGGTTGTTATGTGTTCCTCTCCACTAAAAATAAGTACCGGATTAAACCCTTTTTCCTGTAGCAACTTTACTGTCATCAATGTGTGATTAATACTCCCTAAATAATGCCTGGAAACTACTATTACTTTATGATTAGCATCTATTAGATCCAAAATAGTTTCTTTATCATTTAGTGGAACTAACAATCCACCCGCTCCTTCAATAACGATATGGTTTTTGGTTTTCGGGGTCTTTATAGTTTCGATATTAATAGTGATTCCATCAATTTCTGCTGCGGCGTGAGGACTCATCGGTGTTTGTAAGGCATAACTATTAGGGTAAAACTTTGATGTTGAATTAGACACCAATTCTTTTACCTTATCAGTATCAGAATAGGATAAGTCTCCTGCCTGTACCGGCTTAAAATAATCTGCTTGTAAAGCTTCGACAACTATTGCCGAGGCTACAGTTTTTCCAACATCGGTTCCAATCCCGGTGATAAAAATTTTCTTCGAATTTGTCTTAGCCCTATTCGACATGATGATCTGTATTTTAATTTTGAACAAAGGTAGCTAACAACTCCAAAACTTCTGCTATTTCTTCTTTTGTATTATAAGAATGTAAACAAAAGCGCAATCGCTCTTCGCCTTTGGCAACTGTTGGCGATACTATTGGTTTCACATCAAAACCATGTTTTTGAATTCTTGAAGCGATATTTTTCACTTTTTCGTTACCGATAATCAAACAACAATGGATAGCGGAACGACTTTTTATAAACAAATCTTGTAGACCTTTAGACGCAAGTTTATCATTAAAAAACTGAATGTTATTTTGAAGTTTTTTAATTTCTAATGTCGCCTCTAATTCTTCATGAGCTGCTAGTATAGTTGCCAATGAATGTGGTGGTAGGCCTGTAGTGTAAATAAAACTTCTAGCGAAATTAACAAGATAGTTTTTTAATTTTGAAGACCCCAAAACGACTGCGCCATGACAACCCAATGCTTTCCCGAAAGTGTGTATACGAGCAAATATCTGGCCTTCTAACTTTAATTCCTGAATAAGACCAGCTCCTTTACTACCAAAAACTCCGGTAGCATGTGCTTCATCTACGATAAAGTAGAAGTTCTTTTCGTTACAAAATTTAGCAAAAGCCTTTAAATCCGGAGTATCGCCATCCATAGAGAACACAGACTCAGTAATTACATATACTTCCACAGGATCTGTATGACTGTCATTATCTGATAAAACTCGTTTATACCGTTTTTCTAAGTCCGCCAGATCGTTATGTTTAAATTTATATGATTTGGCATTACTCATTATAATTCCATCTCGAATAGATGCATGGATAAGCTCATCATAAAAAATAACATCTCCTCTCTGCGGAATGGATGAGAAAAACCCTACGTTGACATCATAGCCGGAGTTAAAAATCAAAGCAGCTTCAACATTATGAAAATTAGTTAAGTAGGCTTCGGTTTCATTATACAACATATGATTTCCGGACAATAAACGAGATCCAGTAGCACCATTTAGATACATTGATTTTTCCTTTAAAATCTCTTTAGCTTTATTAAAAATCAATTTGGATGACGCAAAACCTAAATAATCATTTGATGAGAAATCAATTAAATCTTTTTGAATTGGAAGGCTTCGTAAAGCCTTACTCTTTTGTCTGTTATCAAGTTTTATTAGAAGCTTTTTTGGCAAACTATTCATACCCGTAAAAATACAATAAAATGATACTACTATTTCTGTTTATTAATGGTAGAAGAACAGGAAAAGAATAATGTGCTATTTTTATCAAAAAAAGTCGATGATACACTATACAACTGTTTCGAAGGATGAGGAATTACATCAAATTTTAGCACTTCAAAAGAAGAATTTATCTACATCTATTTCACAAATTGAAAAAGAAAAAGAAGGATTTGTAACAGTACATCACGATTTTGATATCCTGAAAAAAATGGATAATCAGGAACCTCATATTATTGCAAATGACAATGGTATGGTAGTAGGTTATGTATTATGTATGACAAAGAATTTTGGAGATTCCATAGAAATTCTTAGACCTATGTTTCAAAAAATACAAGAACATCTTAATAAAGAAATTACTTATTTGGTTATGGGACAAGTTTGTATTGATAAAGAGTATCGGGGTCAAGGAATTTTCAGAGGTCTTTATCAAAAAATGAAAACTGTATTAGAAAACAAGTATGATCTCTTGATCACAGAAGTGGCTGCCAGCAATTTACGATCCCTCTATGCACATTATGCTATTGGTTTCAAAACGCTTATGGTCTATACTGCTGACGGAATCGAATGGCATCTTCTTCAGTGGGATTGGGAATGAAAAAATTCTCTAATCTAGTTTAATGAGTTTATTCTTTTTCTATTATTCAGATATCTGATCGACATTAACCTGTTGTTTTCCGTGAGCTTTAATACTCTGACCTTTTGCTCCTCTAGAAGTTTCAAAACGATTTATTTCACCATAATTTTAGAAGCCTTATACGAGTAGAAATTTTAATGAAGAAAGTTACCACGTCTAAGACTTTACCAATAGTGGAATTATCTTTGTTAATAAAATGAGTACCATCAATAGTTAACTTATGGTGCTGGTACAGCTGCCTTTGAATCTCTTAATAAAATGCAATATTGTGCATAATTTGTTGTCGCCAAATCTGGTAATATTTCTATTTTTTGATCTCGGAGAAATGGTAAAATCATAGTCTGACTTAATAATCTATCAGAATTATGGTAAGGACTATCTTGGGCGTCTAAACGAAAAATAGTAGTTGAATTAGGTTGCGATGCTCTTTTTAAATCTTTGATGCCATATTGATGATATGTCATTAAAGATTCATAAGAAAAATGTAATTCTGTCCATGTTTTTCCGGTATGTAAAAAATCTGGAAGTATTTTACTAGGCATAATTATTTGACTATCGATGTAAGCCATTATCATTGAAACCATATTTTTACCAATTGGTAACTCCGATGTTTTAATTAAATATGCTAATGACTCTGCACCATTTTTTAGAGGTGACTGCAACACATGAGCAAAGCCATAATATCCATAGATTTTTTGATCTTTTAGATTCAAATGCTTATAAATTTCTTTAAAATTTTCAACTATTTTAAGCTCTCGCCCTTTATCTTTTGTTTGAATCAGGGTCCTCAAAATATGCAAGTAATCAAAAGCTGAGCTGCCCAGTTCTGTTTTTATTAATTCCAAAGATACCTTATCGTTCAATAAGGTGATTGCATATTCAATCAAATCCTCTTTAGAGGTTTGATTAAAATATACTTTTTTATTTATTGACGAATTTTTGATAATCTCGTTAAGATGCTGCTTGGCCAACTCATAATCAACCATAATATCACTACCAAGAACGTGAATTTTATTAGCTTCAGTTAATGTATTATTGTATTGATAAAGTTTTTTCCATTTACCTAAATAATCTATATTGCTTTTGGGTACGTATGGAATAAAGTTCTGTAAAGCTTTAAGCAAAAGTGAATCAGATCCCGTATTAAGATATTTATTAAGAAAATAAGCCTGACTATAATCTACCTCAGCCATATAAAAACGAACATTAGCTCTTTTATGTAAATGCTCAAACAATTGATAATCCACTTTTGGAGATTTAGCAAATCCATGAATTTCACCAACTAAAAATAACTGATGCTTGTAAAATGTACTATCAAAAGAAAATTTTTGATTTTCACTTATTTCAATTTTGTGCTCTTTTAAATAACTTACATATGTATTTCCTTTTACATACTCAATTAGATAGAAAATATAGATTGTAGCGTAAAAAAGTGTAATACTGCTTATCACAAATAATCCTAAAAATTTAAAAATTCGTTTCATCTTATTCAGTTTTAAATGATTAACAATTACAAATGAACGATGCTTTTAAAGCTTCAACAATATTAAGTGATGAGCCGCCTTAAAAGTTGATGATATGATAAAATAAGGGGTAAAATGACTACTTTTTGGGGTAGAATGATAAGGATTTCTTTACTTTTTTATAATAAGATTTTGATAAAGGGATGGTTTCCTCTACATAGGTAAGTGTAATAGATGCTTTTTGAGAGTTTCCACTTATTTTTTTGATAAAATCAGCATTTACAAGATAAGATCTATGTGTTTTTAGTAAATAATCAGTGGATTTTTCTACTTTATTTAAGGTAGTTCTTATAATTTTTTTTTGAAGCGTATCTTTTTCATTTAAAATATAAAATTGGACATAATTGTCCAATGCCCTAACGTAAATGAGCTTATTTTTTGCGATAACAAAGTTTTCTTTTTTGTTATTAGATAAAATATCAAGATATTCTTTTTTTTCTGAAGTAGGATAAGTCGTATTTACTACAGAACTCTCTTTAATTGCTAAATATCTGATAACGGCAGTAAATCCAGCTATTAACGGTAACGTAGGTAAACAGATATAAAACATAAAAAATAGTAATGAAGAAATAGAAAAATCCATTGGATTTACAAGCTTAATATGATAATAATAGCCTATAGAGATTCCAATTATGTTAGATACAACCAGAAATATAATTTCGTTACCCCAGTTCCAGATCTTATTTCTCTTAAAATACAGGTTCGTAAAATACTGAACGATTATGTAACCTAAGAAAGCACAAATACCATATCCAAAAAGAAGTAAATTTTTAAAGTCGTGTTGAAAACTAGACATATTAAACGGCTGAAGAAATAGAAGTATAAAAACTAAAATTCCCCCATTCAAGCTGGCTATTCCTGCGTGTAAACGATATGAAGAAGAAAAAGGGAATGACCTGCTTAAAAACATAAAAAATCCTTGTTATACTAATAACAAGGATTAAATATAAAGATTTTAATACATAAAGTCAGAACTATTTGACAAGCAAATTAATCTGCCAATACAATTACTTTATTATCTTTCATCTCGATAGTTCCAGAGTTTATAGGAAGCAATGTAATGTTTTTCTCTTTAATAAATTTTTCAGCAACTTCTTCTTCCAGATTCATTTCACCATACACTTTTACATTTCCTTTAGTAAGTAATGAAACTATTGGTGCGTGATTATCTAACATCTGAAACTCTCCATTCACACCTGGCACCGCAACTGATGTCACTTCTCCGCTAAATAATACTGCTTCTGGGGTTACTATTTCTAAATACATATTTTTATAAGTATTAAGTAGTTAGTAGTTAGTAAATATATAATAATGAGAAACGAATTAATCTCACTACTCATTTCTAACCTCTCACTACTATTTACGCTTCAGCTAACATTTTCTCACCAGCTTCGATAGCTTCTTCTATGGTACCCTTAAGGTTAAATGCTGCTTCTGGCAGGTGATCTAACTCACCATCCATAATCATATTAAACCCTTTGATAGTTTCTTTAATATCTACCAATACTCCGGGAATACCTGTAAACTGTTCTGCTACATGGAACGGCTGAGATAAGAATCGCTGTACTCGACGCGCACGTCCTACCGCTAATTTATCATCTTCAGATAATTCTTCCATACCAAGGATAGCAATAATATCCTGCAATTCCTTATATCGTTGTAATAATTCCTTTACTCTTTGAGCACAGTTATAATGATCATCACCTAAAATATCAGCCGTAAGAATTCTGGATGTAGAATCCAATGGGTCTACCGCTGGATAGATACCAAGCTCGGCAATTTTACGAGACAATACGGTTGTTGCATCTAAGTGAGCAAATGTAGTAGCTGGTGCCGGATCCGTTAAATCATCCGCAGGTACATAAACCGCCTGTACAGAAGTAATAGATCCTTTCTTAGTAGAAGTAATACGTTCCTGCATCACACCCATCTCTGTCGCCAATGTTGGCTGGTATCCTACGGCAGATGGCATACGACCAAGAAGTGCTGATACCTCAGAACCTGCTTGTGTAAAACGGAAGATATTATCTACGAAGAAAAGTACATCTTTACCTTGTCCATCTCCGGCTCCATCACGGAAATACTCAGCAATAGTAAGACCAGAAAGTGCTACACGAGCACGTGCTCCTGGTGGTTCATTCATCTGTCCGAATACGAAAGTTGCTTTAGAATCTTTCATTACTTCTTTGTCAACCTTAGAAAGGTCCCATCCTCCTTCTTCCATAGAATGCATAAAGTCATCACCATACTTAATGATTCCGGATTCTAACATTTCGCGAAGTAAATCATTACCTTCACGAGTTCTTTCACCTACTCCGGCAAATACAGAAAGACCACCGTGACCTTTTGCAATATTATTAATCAATTCCTGAATCAATACCGTTTTACCTACACCGGCACCTCCAAATAATCCAATCTTACCTCCTTTTGCGTAAGGCTCAATAAGGTCAATTACTTTGATCCCTGTAAATAAAACTTCTGTAGAAGTTGATAAATCCTCAAATTTAGGTGCCTGACGGTGAATAGGAAGACCATGATCTCCTGACTTAGGAAGATCCCCTAATCCATCAATTGCATCACCAATTACATTAAATAGACGTCCATATACGTCTCCACCAATTGGCATCTGGATCGCTGAACCTGTTGCAACAGCTTCCATTCCTCTGCTTAATCCATCACTGGAATCCATCGCGATCGTACGTACAGTATCTTCACCAATGTGAGACTGAATCTCTAACACCAACTTGGTACCGTCTGCTTTATTAATTTCTAACGAATCGTAAATTTTTGGTAATTCAGTACCGGAAGCGAATGCTACGTCTATAACCGGACCTACAATTTGTGATACTTTACCCGTAACTTGAGACATTATATAACTATTTAATGTTTAGTATTTAACTATTTAAAAGATCCTTTTTTCAACTATGCCGAATACGACCTTTTTTCAGGCTGCAAATATAGGCTTTTAAAATGAAAAAAATAGCGTCTTTTATTTTGTTTTTTTGATGACAAAATCTAAAGCTGATTTCCTAAATAAAAAGCATCGTTTTTAGGTAGCTTTTATTTGATTTTGAAATCATTAAATTGTACTTTTCCTACAAGTATTTCTTTAATCTATTCAAAAAACACCCTATGGAAACCTATGCTATTGCATTAAGCTATGCCATTCCGGGATTTATAATTCTTATTTTAATTGAATATCTTATTAGTCGGTGGAAGGGAATTCCTGTTAATGAAGCAATGGATACCATCTCTAGTATTAGTTCGGGAATAACGAATACATTAAAAAGCCTAATGGGTTTAACGATTATTATTATAAGTTATGAATGGATGGTTGACCATATTGCTTTGATTGAGATTAAATCTTCTTTTTTAGTTTATTTTTTAACTTTTATAGGATTAGACTTTGCCGGATATTGGTCACATCGTTTTAATCATACCGTAAATGTTTTTTGGAATAGACATATTATACATCATAGTAGTGAAGAATTTAATCTGGCTTGTGCATTACGTCAAAATGTTTCTGCCATAGTCTCTATATATTTTTTCCTTTACATCCCTATTGCCTTAATTGGTATCCCTTCAGAAGTTGTTGCTTTAATTACTCCTATTCATTTTTTTGCTCAATTTTGGTATCATACAAGGTTGATTGATACAATGGGAGTTTTAGAGTATATCATTGTTACTCCTTCGCACCACAGAGTTCACCACGCAATAAACAATAAATATCTTGATAAAAATTATTCGGAGATTTTTATATTTTGGGATAAGCTATTTGGGTCTTTTCAGAAAGAATTACCTGACAATCCTCCTGTGTATGGAGTAAAAAAGCCCGTGAGAACCTGGAATCCTTTTTTGATTAATTTTATGCACGTTTGGGGAATCGTTAAAGATGCCTGGAGAACAAAATCTTGGTGGGACAAGATTAGAATTTGGTTTATGCCTACAGGATGGAGACCTGTGGATGTCAAAAACAAATATCCAATTGAAATTATTGAAGATCCTTATTCTTATATAAAATACAGGACAGAAAGTTCACTGTTTTTAAAAATTTGGTCTTGGACACAACTTACGATAACGGTTTTACTTATGTACTATCTATTAGTTAGCATAGCGGATTTAACATTTATTGAAATTATTAATTACTCAATATTCCTGGCAGTTTCTATTTTTGCTTACACTTCTTTAATGGATAGACATATTATATCTTTATACGCAGAGGTACTTAAGTTTGGTCTGGGAATATATTTCATTTTTTCTGGAGATGGTTGGTTTGGAATAGAAGTTACTTTTTCTGGAGCTTCAAATTTGATTTTAGGATACATAGTTCTCTCTTTTTTATTATCGGTTTATTTTCAAATGATTGAAGGTAAATATCAACTACAAAGTTTTAACGAATCATCATAAAAAACCCGCTTAAATGATAAAGCGGGTTCATTCATTATTTTATTGTTAGTTTAATCACTGAAGTAAAGCAGGTGAGTAATTGGTGTTATAGGCTGAAACGTCTACCAGGTTTCCTGAAGCTTCAAAGTTTGAACCATAAGTAATATCAATTGCTTTTAGCATCTCATTGGCTATTAAAGCGTAACCTCGAGAAGTCGGATGTACACCATCTAATGAAAAAGCACCACCAGTCACTAAATTTGATGTTAGGATTAAACCACTGGTTTCAACACCAGTTGACGCAACCTGATCTAATAACGCATTAGCATCAAATAGTGCAAAGCCATTTGCGCTTGCTACCGAAGAAATAACTTGATTAAACTGAACTGTTGCTGTAGCAATATCTTCCTGTTCTGAGGGTAAAAGAACCCACTTATCTTCTAAAGGGAAAGTCACACCATTTACAGCTAATTGACCAGCAGTTTCAATAGGAAGACCTAAGCCAGTAAGAGTTGCCACTGCACTATTGTTTACTTGTCCAATTATCGAAGAACTTGGTAAGACTAATAAATCATTTTCATTAGCCTGTCTTGCCTGTCCATATAAAAAACCGAAAACTGCGGCTGTTCCCGCATCTAGTCCACCAGCTTGTAGTGCTCCAGATATTTGCGCAGACAAGTCAACTAAAGACTCATCTTTTATTACCACGGCACTGGCAGCTCCCGTATTAAAAGTTATTGACCTTTCCGGAACACCAAGAGCTGTAAACACCTGATTGAGCGAAGCAAACTGTCCGTTTAAAGTCGGGATAAGTGGTCCAAAACTAGGGTTAGTTGGGTCTAGCGGTGCAAATGGAACTGTAGTAAAATGAGGTATAGCCGTTACGTTAGGGATATTGCCTAATATACCTTGAACCCCTGAAATATTACTTACTAACGATCCTACAAGCGCTTGATAGGTAGCTTCAAAACCAACTCCGGGAGCCCCGGTCAAAGGTGTAATTGGGTCACTACCATCACCACCAGAGAGCGCATATCCCAATACATCATTATTTCCTATCCATAAAGAAATAAACGATGGTTGTTGTGCAATTGCCAATTCTATAACGCTTGCGTTCGGTGTTGTACCCGTCATTCTCACAAAATAGGGGTTCGCAGTTGGCGGCATTGCGAAAACACCGTTTAAATCTCCGTAGCCAGGAGCTAATAGGTGAAAACTTTTGGCGCCTGGTACTCCAAGGTTGTTAAATGGCCCTGATGGATTATTTAGAACGATATCCGTTGTTGGTACAGCAGAAGGCACCAAAGATTGCAAAGGTGCTGGCCCTGAACCATCGAATACCAATCTCGGATTAAAACCAGGAACTTGAGTTCCTCCGGCTAATAAACCCCCAATATTGTCATTCATTAGGGGTTGTGTAAATGCACCTCCATTTCCTAAAGCTGCAAATTGCTGCGCTAGTATAGCTGGAGTAGAATTTTCTTGAGTAACTTTATAAAGTGCACCATCTGCAAAACCTGCAGTTAGTGAGTTTCCTAAGGATACGTAAGTAGAAAAATTTGCATTTCCTTGTACAAAAGCTTCAAGTTCTACGGGCTCTTCTTGTCCTCTGGCTCTTAAGTCATCTAAAGCATCATTCTCACAAGACATAAAGCCTACAGTTAGAAGAGATAATGTTATATATTTAAATTTTTTCATGATAATTTCTAATTTAGATGTTATAAGTTATTGATCGTCCACGATAGGTAATATTGGGAACCAATAAATCCTGTACCAAATGCAGTAAAGTATTCGTCTTGTAATAAGTTTGTCGCACCTAGCTTAAATGATGACTTCAAGCTGGGAATGGTATAGCTAATCTGTGCGTCAACCACGTGATACGCTGGAACTTCACCGTCACCAAAAGGAGCTTCCCAGAAGAAGTTATCGCTCCATCTCCAGGAGGTATTAAATCCAAAGTTTTTAAATAAATCAGTTTTACCAAATGAAACTTTTACTTTATGCTCAGGAGTGTTAAATTGAGTTCTAAAATCCGGGTTCTCGTTAACGTCAAAATCTAATATCGCCCAAGTATAGTTAGCATCCAGGTTAAAACCATTGAATATCTTAGTAGACACCTGAATAGCTGCTCCGTATGAATTGATATCCGCATCAGAATTGGTATATGTCTGGTATGGCTGGAAATCTTCATTCGCTAAAGCTGCTAATGAAAGAGAGTTGTCTCCAGCGGTACCATAAAGTGGTGCCACTACCGTTTCGTTAGCTAAGAAATCCTGATACTGATTGTAGTATACAGATGCGTCGATGATAAACTTTTCTATTTTGCCACGATAACCCAGCTCTACAGATGTAACTTGCTCAGGCTCTGCTAAAGAAGAGTTCCCTATTTGTAAATCTGCAGGGTTTTCAGATTCAGCAAACGCTTCAACGGAACTTGCTAAGTAAGAATTGGTATACGCAGCAGTACCTGTTTGTGTGATCTGCGATGGTTGCCCTAACCCTTGCCCGTCAATACTTACATCATAAGTTCTTGAATACCTCTCTGGATTATCAAAAGAACCACCAATCAATACGGCCCGACCAACATCTAAACCGATATATAAATCCTGAGTAGTTGGGTTTCTAAACCCTGTTTGGAAAGACGCTCTAATGTTATGGTTCTCATTAAATGTGAAACCTGCTGAAATTCTCGGAGAGAAAAATCCATCAAACAATTCAGACTTGTCATATCTTACAGATCCGGTTAATTTTAATTCGACATCATCACTTAAGTCTAATTTTTTTTGAGCCTGAGTATACACCCCAAATTCTGAATAGGTGATAGGACCATCGAAATCAGTATAAATGGTACCAAAAGAATTAAGACGGTACGTTCTATAAGAACCTCCAACTTGTATCTCTACAGCATCCCAAAGATGGCTGAAGTTGTAATTTGCATCTCCGTGGTAAATTTTAGAGTTATCCTGAAAACGAGAACCTGTAGAAAGATTAGGATCATTTGTTATTCTATTAAATGCTTGTTGAAATTCTGGAGTACCAGGAATAAAACGGCCGGTATCAGCAGCCGCTCTTGCAGCATCATGTTTTTGTTGGGTCGTCAGACCTTGTGGATTACCGGATAACTCTATTCCTGCGTATGTGGCTATATAATCTCCAAACCAATCCTGATCACTTTTCCACGCACGGTTGATATTAATCCCGGTAAAAACCATATCGTAAGAGTCCCCTGCTTTGTCTTCAGTAAAATAGCCTCTTATGAAAAAGTTGTCATTTTTAATTTCTAGTTTATGCTGTTGCAAAAAGAAGTTTTTAATATTGTATCTATTTGCCCCTTGATATATAGTGTTACCGGAACCAACTTTACCAACATACTGAATTTCGAAATCCGTTGCCCAGGGACGGAAATATAGTCCCCAGTCTGCTTTAACGCTCTCTGCATTGTAGTTGGTTAAATCCACTTCATTATATCCTGTTCTACTTACTTCTACATCTGGTATAATACCTAAACCAGAAGCTTCCCTTATATTAGTTGAAACTTCATCTCCATAAACATTGATACCATCATAATCTGTGTTTGCTCTGGTGAGACCTCTATTAAATCTATCTTCTCCATTTGTTGCAAACCAATCGGTACCTTTGAGATAGCCGAAATTAACTTTTGCTGCAAATTTATCACTGAATTTATGAGCTGCACGTATACCAAAATCTCTATAATCATTGTCGCCTGCAGCTTCTTGAGAAGTTACACCTCCTTTAATATAGGCACTTAAACCTTGATGGTCAAAAGGACTTTTACTACGCATAAATAAAATACCGTTGAAAGCATTTGCTCCATAAAGTGCCGATGAAGCTCCGGGAAGAATTTCCACGCTTTGTACATCTGTTTCGACCATACCCAAAAGATTACCTAAAGGAAAATTTAGAGCAGGAGCAGAGTTATCCATTCCATCGACAAGTTGCATAAACCTTGTGTTAGCAAAGCTAGCAAAACCTCTTGTGTTGATGGATTTGAATGTTAAACTGTTTGTATTAATATCAACACCTTTTAAATTTTCTAAACCACCATAAAAATCTGCAGAAGGTGTGTTTTTCACTTCTTTAATTCCAAAACGTTCTACCGTAACCGGTGATTCAAAAATTCTTTCAGGCGTCCTGGAAGCAGAAATAACCACCTCGTCCAGTTCCGTTCCTTCTTTTAATGTAATGGTTAAATCACTTGCGCTAGCAGTAATATTCACAGTTGTAGATTCAAAGCCTATACTACTCACTATGATAGTAAAAGGAGGTGTTTCATCTAAGGTTAACGTAAATAAACCATCAAAATCGGTAACTGTTCCTACCGAAGCTCCTTGCAAAGCTATGTTAGCCCCTGGAATCGGTTGATTATTATCATCAACAACCTTTCCACTAATAGTTGTTTGTGCAGTAGCGATAACACCCATAAAAAGTATTATTACTAACGTAATTGTCCTCATATCCTAAATTAGTTTTTATGTTATGCCAACAATATACGTTTTTTTACTAATTCTTTAAAAAAAAGTTAAAACCTTGTATTTTTATTAAGCATTCCTTCTTTGTAATAGTAATTTCTCTGATTATTCCACAGGTAAATAATTTTTATCTAAGCTTAGAAATACTTATCCCTGTATTATTTAAGCCGTAATATTACAAAAGTACAATCTTGGACCGAAATCATCATTTTACAAATGAAAAACCCGTTAGAAAACTAAACGATATAATAATATTTTGTGATTTATCTGAGTTTGCTAAATATAAAATGAGCAGGTAAGTTCATCAACTTTGATAATCAAAGTTCAAAAAGGAGCTCAAAATCTTCAAAGAATGCATCACGATTTACCATCAGAAAATACCTTTTCAAAGTGATATTGGATATACCAACTATAAATAGAAGATCTATTCATTAAATAATCAGCTTAATCCTTAAAATATACAAACGCAATGACAAAATATGGGTAGATTCTAAAGCTCTTCCTATTTGAATGATTTTTTAAGTCAAACGTAATGATTTAAAATAGAAAACTTAGGTTAGGTATGAAAACTAAATTAGTTGAATCATCATTTAAACTAACTTCGAGCATTATACTATTACCATCAGGCAAGAATAATAATAAAAAAATCATCTGATCCATTATTAAAAGAAGTTACAACATCATCAATATAAACATCTAGCTAAATCACTGAATTTTATACAGAAAAGTCACTATATAAGCACATAGAATAGTTCCTGTCCAAAATAAATATTCACGGTTTACAGTGGTTTTTATTTTTAAGAAGTGCTTTACTTTTGACTATTGTGATCATTTTTGTACAAATGATATAACAATTATAAATTTAATCGGTCAACAAAAGAAAGTTAGCAATCATTATTCAAAAAAAACGAAAAGTAAAATAATATGGCTTTATTGTTTAGATATTTTTTAATCATCTATAATACAGAAACAAAGTGATATCATATGAGCGACCTAATGTAACCAAACTAGAATTTACACTATGATAGATCCGGAGTTTCACAAAATATTTATTGGTATTGCGACTGCCATGACGATCTTAGCATTTTTGCTAATACGTTTTACAGGAAAGTATTCTATTCTCATAATGCTTTTTGCTTGCCTTAGTATAGCCATTATATTGTCATTTTTAGGCCACTTAGCACTTAATCTAAATTTATCTGATGTTCCTAATTCGGGAAAATCAAGAGAACCGTTTGGTTTTATAAAAGGACTGGTGATTTTCTTTGTAATTCCCAGTACACTGGGATTCTTAATAAATCACGGAATAAATGTCCTAAAAGGATCGAATTTACCTGTAAACAAGACCTTGGTATTACTAGTTTTAGCAATATCTACATTTATAATTTACAGGTATACAGCCCATTATGAAAAATATACTTGGAAAGCTTATTTAATAAATCAAAATAACCACGACGCCGTTCTTATATCGGCATATTTATCAGGTATAGAAGACAAATATGGATACGGTTGGGGATCCTATATCAATAAAAAGCCTGAATTATACGATGTAGAGCGACTTTATATTCATAAAAAAAAACATAAGGATATGATAGATAATTCATATCAAGGAATGCCCAAATCTCTGAGTATCTTATATTTTTCGAGAAAGGATCAGCAGTTTTACAAAGGTTATTTTTCACTTACCAAAGCATCTTTATCATCGTTTATGGATTATAACTTCTTATACCCTATCATAGGTTATCAGAGTTATAGACAAATAAATTTAGTTCTTAAAGATAAAGGACTTGTCGCACTACAGTTCGGAAATAAGGATGAAGACATCACTGTTTTTGAAGGCACCTGCAACATTGTAACAAAAGATCAACTGAGTGATTATGAACAGGAAAAAGCAAATGAAAAAAGCATCGTATCAAACACTGATAACCTGTTAGACAAAGAAGATTTTGACTATAATGGCATCTTTAAGTCCATAGTTACAAATAAAATACCTGTTACCTTTGAAGTGACAGGGTTGACAGACAAAATCAAGCACATAGCAATAATTTCTACTAACGGGGATCGCTTCACTTTAGACAAGAAAAAGTGTATAAAAGGAAGCCCTCTTCCAGGAGTTCACTCCCCAATTACTACAATTCATTTGCTTACACTAAAAAATAAAAATAGATACCTAAGCTGGGACTTTGCTTATAAATTAGAAGACTTAGTAAAAGTGATTCGAAAAGAAGGAACTGAAAGTGTTAAATCCATTGACTATACTTTTGATTTGTACATTGATAAAAATAATCTTTTTAAAGCTGAAAGTTTTGTCTATATAAATAACAAACAATATAATATTAGTCCATCTAAAATGGAAGTATCTAAAAGTATAATGGATAAAAGCCATTAAATTGAGTACTGTATTTATCACTAGTTTGAAAAGAAAATTTCTAATTTTTATACAATCAAAAAAAGTTTAAATGAACAATTACCCAATTATTGTATTGATAAAATTCTGAAGATAAAAATAGACTTAACGCATTAGATAAAAATAAATTGATATTAATTGCACCCATATTAGCCTACATTATTCTCATAATCAGTTTGATAATAGTATCGAATCGAATATTGAAAAAAAAAGCTAAAGCGAGGAATATGTGCCGAACTCTTATAGTTGTTGGGTCAATAATACTATTTCCAATATTTGGTTTTTTATATTTCACTTACCTTTTTGGGCTTGCCCTTAATGATCATTATAATGTGAAAAAGGGAACATTTTTATGGTATGCTACAATTGACGAGGTCGTAACCGAGTTCCCGGTTATTGAACCTGCTAAGGGAGTGACATACCACCATATCAGTGGGGATAGCCCGGGTTTTTCAGGAGGATCGGGAATCGTATATGAAAGTAGAGAAGGTAGCAAAAAAGTGATCCCTCTTTTAAAGGATTACTTATTAAAAGAAGGGTATACATTAGAGATAGTAGACAAAACAAAATGTGGTTGGGCAAAAGATTTTAGAAACAATACCACCTTACTTTTTGCCGGGATTTCGAAGGAAGGTGGGTGTCTGGATCTTACTGTAAGAACTAAATCCAATGGAAATTCAGAAATTAAGGCCTTGATTCTGTATTGAAAATTGCATAATGTAACAATTGTTGTATTCATTAATATGTTTTTCATTTATTTACTAATAACAATGACCTTTTAAACACTCAAACTTATAAATTCAACAATTAGTTAAACGAATATAAGACCAAAAGTATCAATGGTAAAATTATTAAAAGCTTTAACATCCAAAAACATTATTGCATTATTAGTCACAATGAAATCAACATTATTTATGAAATTGTGCGGTGTATTAATACTCCTTTTATACCTGAGTTGTGCTCAAAACCATAAAAAAGAGGGAACCGTGCCAATTTCAAAACAGATCAGTACCGATACCCTTCGTGTAAGTCATACTTATTGGTGGCCACAGTCCGGCCCATTTATCGGTATGTGTGGGAACGAATACTCATTAGTGTTTTTTGGAACAGTATCACACCTGAAAGACCCAGATACCCTGAGTTTTAAACTACATTCGATACAAGAAGGTTCTATCAGAATTATTGAACTTTTGTATTCCAAAAAATTAGAAAAACAAGAATATAATGGTGAACAATACTTTTCTTCAGATTGTTTCTATCAAACTGGTGTTACAACGGGAGATACGGTACTGGTCTTCTGTTATGATTATGAGCAGTACTATAGCATACCCGGGAGGAAATCAATTTTAAAAGTTTCTGGGCTAGATGATCCAATTATTCGATCAATTAAGGAATATATCAAAGCAGGTCAAAATCCATTTGCTATTAAAAAAGATCAAAGTTTGTGGAATAAAAGAGGTTTCAGCGAGGATCTCAATCGTATTATAGAATGTAAGGAGATAATGCTCGAACAATAAATGAAAAAAACACTCGGTGAGGCTTCTAATACATAGTCAATCTTTTTATTTAATTTACGAAAAACACAAAATTAGTGGATTTCAGCAAAAATTGTCATTTTTATTCTCCAGCGGCAATTATGAAGTTTGTTGCGCTCTTTTTTTAGTGAGTGATTTAAGTAAAATTTAAATACTATTCCTTGTGAGATGATTTAGTTTAAAAGAACCTGTTAAAGGGGTTAAAATGATATTCAGTCCCATAAGTTAAGGTTGACTCATTGTTATTCAAACATTTTTGTTTTCAAAATGAACGGTGCCTGATCGAACAGCATAATATTAATATTGGTTAGCAATTTTTCTCTTTTAATTTCTCCTGTAAAAGGTACTTAGTTTTTTGGGCATTAAGAATACCGTGTTTAAAAATGAAAATCAATATAATAATCCATAAGGTGCTTTTCATTTCACATTAATTCGTTAGAGCAATCATCCGCTTCTATTATTGATTTAAAGCCAAATACTATAATTATCAAATAGTAAAAATCTAAAAGTGATATTTTTGCTGATTTTTTCAATGATTCACTCTATATTATTAAAAACCAAAATTAGACCAAACCTATTTTGTAAAACTCACTGTTTTCAGTGAAATATTTGATTAAAATAAAAATCCCCGTCTAGAAAACTAAACGGGGATGATACTATTATGTAATTGTATTGTACTTTAAACTATTAAAAAATTTCGTATTTATTAGAAATTATTTATTGTCAATCCGATATAATATAATGATCCAATTGGTGCTGTTCCTACAGCAGTAAAGTACTCGCTACCTCCGATATTGGTTCCTCCAATTTTAAGAGTAGTTTTTAAAGAAGGTAATCTGTAGTTAAGTTGAGCATCAAAAACAGTAAATGACGGAACTTCTCCTACTGCAAAAGCAGATTCCCAAGTATATTCTCCACTCCATCGTAAGACTGTATTAAAACCAAAGTTTCTAAATAAATTATCATGTCCAAAACTTGCTTTTGCTTTATGTTCAGGAGTATTGAAATTAGTTCTAAAACCCGGATCTTCGTTTTGATCAAAATCTTGTTTTGAATAAGTGTAACTCGCATTAAGATCAAAATCACCAAACACTTTTGCACTTACTCCCAATACCGCTCCGTAAGAACTAATATCGGCTTCAGAGTTTGTAGTTGCCTGAAAAGCTGCAAAACTACCAGTTGCAATTGAAGCTTGTGCTTCTGGAGTTCCTACAGTTCCGTTTAGTGGGCTCACTACATCAATTGTAGAAATAAAATCCTGGTACATATTATAATATCCACTAAGATCTAATAATAATTTACCAAAATCCGCTCGATAGCCAATCTCAATAGCTGTTACTTTTTCTGGCTGAACAATATCTGGATTTGCATTCACTAATGGATCTGCACCTCCTGATCTTACAAATTCCCTTACAGATTCTGCAGTATAAGAATTTTCATATGCAGCACGACCGGTAATAGTAGTTCCATTAATAACTCTAGAATAACGATCTAAGTTATCCGGAGCTGAACCAACAATAGCTCCTTCACCAATATCAAGTCCTAAATATAAGTTTTGAGTGGTAGGGTTTCTAAAACCAGTTTGGATAGAAGCACGAAGATTTCGATTTCTATTTTTACCCAAGGTATACCCAACTGAAAATCTTGGTGAAAAATTACCATCAAATAATTGGGATTTATCATAACGAACAGATCCTGTTAATTTTAATCTGTCATCCAATATTTTTTTCTGGATCTGCGAATAGACACCATACTCAGAATAATTAATAGCGCCATCAAAGTCTGTATAAAAAGTACCTTCAGAATTTAAGGAATATTCTCTAAAAGACCCTCCTACCTGAATATCGGCAAAATTGTTGGTAATATGCCTAAAATTATAATTCGCGTCTGCGTGTCTTAACTCCGTTTTAGATATAAATCTGGATCCAGCCAGGAAATCAGGATTGTTAGTCACCTGATTAAAAGCGGATTCGAAACCAGAAGTACCAGGTTCTAACCTTCCTGTATCTGCAAAATTTCTAGCTGCCTGATGTCTTTCTTGATCCGTTCCTACAGTATTGGCAAATGTATCCTCATACTCTTGAAACCATTGTTCATCGCTTTTCCACCTTCTGTTAATATTAATCCCTGTAAATCGAAGATCATATGTGTCTCCAGCGTCTTCTGCTGATATATACCCTCGTACAAAGAAGTTATTATTTTTAACCTCAAGTTTATGTTGCTGGAAAAAGAAATCATTTAGAGAGAACCTGTTTGAATCCTGAAATATGGTTTGTCCTTTACCCAATTTTCCAACATAAATAATTTCGAAATCATTATTGAATGGTTTGAAATGTAAAGCTCCGTCAAATTTGATACTCTCTGCATTATAATCTGTAAGATCAGATTCATTGTACCCTGTTCTAGTTACAAAACCAGCTCCTGGAACAAAATCTCTAATTTCATCTCCATAAATATTTAATCCATTGTAGGCTGCATCTTGATCCCTGCTTAATCCTGGGTTTTCGATATTCTCGGTACTTGTAGCAAACCAATCGGTACCATTCATTAAAGAAAAGTTTACTTTTCCGGCAAACCAGTCTGAAAATTTATGAGCCATTCTAACTCCAACATCGTAATATTCATTATTTCCAGCCGCTTCTTGAGAGGTAATACCACCTTTAGCGTAAGCGCTAATACCTTGCTTTTCAAATGGATTTTTACTAGTCATAAATAAAATTCCATTAAATGCATTCGCTCCGTATAGAGCAGAAGATGCTCCCGGAAGTAATTCTACGTTCTCCACATCTAACTCATTCATTCCAATAAGGTTTCCTAACGCGAAATTCAACGAAGGAGAAGTATTATCCATACCATCTATCAACTGTACAAAACGAGTATTAGTAAATGTCGCGAAACCTCTGGTATTTATAGACTTAAAGGTTAAACTATTCGTATTAACATCAACACCTTTTAAATTCTCAAGGCCACCATAAAAATCTACGGAAGGTGTATTTTTGATTTCTTTAACACCAAATCTTTCAATACTAACCGGTGATTCAAATAAACGTTCAGGTGCCCTAGAGGCTGATATTACTATCAAATCAAGAACATTACCTTCAGAAAGAACTATTGTTATTTCTCCTGATTCTGAAGTTACTTCTACAGAACCGGACTCATACCCAATACTACTGGCTGTTATAGTAAAAGGCGGTTTTTTGGTCACTGTCAACGAAAAGAGACCATCAAAATCAGTAACGGTTCCGATAACATCTCCTTTCAAAGAGATATTGGCTCCCGGAACAGGTTGATTGAAATCATCAACCACTCTACCGTTAATTGTAGTTTGGGCATTACTAATAACGCATATCAAAAGCGTTACTATAAAAGTAATTTTTTTCATAAATAGGTTGTTTTTAAAGTTCTAAGTCAACTTGGGGTAACTTAAATTTTACAATGGATTGTCCATTTCGGCGGCGAAACTAATAAAAAAATGTCACCTACAATCATTTAACTGCTAGTTTTTGATTTTTTAACATAAAAAAAGGATGGCATTACCATCCTTTAATAGATCAAATAACTATTTAAAGTGTATCTTATTTTACTACTCTACTGTTACGGATTTCGCTAAGTTTCTTGGTTGATCAACATTCTTGTTTAGCATAACGGCTATATGGTAGGATAATAGCTGAAGCGGTATTGTTGTTAAAAGAGGGGTAAGAAACTCTATAGTTTCGGGTATCTCAATTACATGATCCGCAAGTCGTTTAACTGTTTCATCTCCTTCTGTTACGATGCCGATTATCTTTCCTTTTCTGGATTTAATTTCTTGAATATTGCTTACCACTTTCTCATAATGTCCTTTTTTCGTAGCAATTACTACAACAGGCATGTGTTCATCTATCAAAGCTATCGGGCCATGTTTCATCTCTGCTGCGGGATATCCTTCTGCATGAATATAGGAAATTTCTTTAAGCTTCAATGCCCCTTCTAAAGCTACAGGGAAGTTATATCCTCGTCCCAGATATAAGAAGTTTTTGGCATCTTTATAGGTGTCGGCAATCAACCGTATGTGATCATTAGATTCTAATGCAAGTTTAACTTTTTCAGGAATACGTTCTAGTTCCTGAAGGTAATAATGAAAATCGCTATTAGAAATTGTACCTTTTCTTTCTGCTAACTTTAATGCGATCAGTGACAGCACCGTAATTTGAGTCGTAAAAGCTTTGGTAGAAGCGACTCCAATTTCTGGTCCGGCGTGAGTATAAGCTCCGGCGTGAGTTTCTCTGGAAATAGATGAACCAACTACATTGCACACACCAAACACAAACGCTCCTCGTTCCTTAGCTAGTTTAATAGCCGCCATCGTATCTGCGGTCTCTCCACTCTGAGAAATTGCAATTACAACATCATCCTGATGAATTACCGGATTTCTATATCTAAATTCTGAAGCGTATTCTACTTCAACAGGAATTCTTACCAGTTCTTCAAAAATATATTCTGCTACAAGACCAGCGTGCCAAGAAGTACCACAGGCAATAATAAGAATACGTTTAGCATTAAGCAACTTAGCCAAGTTATCATCAATACCAGCCATTTTTATGATTCCTTCAGCTACTCTCATCCTACCTCTATAGGTATCACTAATAGCATTTGGTTGCTCATAAATCTCTTTTAGCATAAAATGATCATAACCTCCTTTTTCGATTTGTTCGAGATTAATCTGTAATTCCTGCAGATAGGGATCCACAAGACTGTCATCTTTAATTTTTCTAACCTTTATGCCTTTTTTTCTACGAACAATTGCCATTTCACCATCTTCCAGATAAATAGCATTATTAGTAAATTCTATAAAAGGTGATGCATCTGATGCTATAAAAAATTCATCTTCTCCAACACCAATAGCCAATGGACTTCCTAATCTGGCTACAACGATTTCATCAGGTTTTTGTTTGTCAAAAACGGCTATGGCATAAGCACCTACGGTTTGATTTAATGCTATCTGCACTGCCTTTCCCAGTTTTACGTTTTCGTTTGTCTTTACATCTTCAATCAGGTTCACTAATACTTCAGTGTCTGTCTCAGAGGTAAAATTGTATCCTCTATTGATCAACTCTTTTCTCAGTGATTCGTAATTCTCTATAATTCCATTGTGTATAATTACGAGGTTTCCAGAATTCGAATAATGAGGATGAGAATTTACATCATTCGGTACTCCGTGAGTGGCCCATCTGGTATGTCCAATACCGACACTTCCGTTAGTAGAAATTTCGTTTACTAATCGTTCTTCAAGGTCTGCCACTTTACCTTTAGTTTTTGATAGTTTAATGTCTTGACCATCATAAAGTGCAATTCCTGCCGAATCGTACCCTCTATACTCTAATCTTTTTAATCCCTTTAATACAATTGGATACGCCTCCCTATGGCCTATATACCCTACTATTCCACACATAGTTTGATTATTTGTTGGTTAATTATTTTTTAATGTTGTATAAAAAATATCTAGCTTTAAACGCTTTTCTTCAGGAACATTAGCTCCATTTCCATAAAGAACGGTTCCTTCGTGAGATATTATCGATGAAAAGGGGATTATTTCATCTTCTGTATTTGTAGGGGTAAATCCTTCGGCATTTTCTAAAATATTCACATTTTGAGATACAGATAACCCTAATTTAGTATTATCTATATCACCATTCAAAACATTAATGATGTGTTGTGTCAATCTAATTCTATAAAATTCTCCATTCTCATCAGAATCACGACTTATTCTTCCTAAATGATCTATTACTGAAAAAAGAGGAGCTGTATTATTGGCAGTACCATCTGCAACATAATCTATAAGTACTTGTCCAGTTTCTAAGTTAAATAGATAAATTCGTTCCGGCTCTGAACTGCCTCCAGGTTCTGAAACCTCGTTTACCACAACATCCTGATTAACGTAAAGCTTCATACTTGCGTCTTTAACAAGCCATTCTTGTCGCAAAAGAAAGTCCAATTCATTTTCTTCTTCGCCATTTTCATTAGTAACAGTACCACTAAACAAATCAATTATCGCATAAGATCCTTCTCCTCCCTTAATATAAAGGTTTTCTTCTCCATTAATTTCATCTTGATTTGCCAATTCATCAGTAATAACAGTATTAAAATTATTTTCAACACTATTTACAATATTATTTGAAAAATTAAGTTCTAAATTTCCATTTTCTTCTACTAAATCGGTCATATCCCCATCATCATCTTCATCTAACGAATCTACTTTATCGAAAGTATAAAAAAGAGTGATATCCGCATTATTAATATCAAAAAAAACAAGGTTACCATTACCATTAACAGGTTGACTTTTGAAATAAATTCCTCTAAAATAATTTCTAAAGTTATTTGCATTGCTTAACTCCAAGCTCCCTTCTTTATCTAAAAATTGTTGCGTAAAAAGATCAATAATTGGCTGATCGTTATCACTTATATCGTCTGCTTTTTTAAAAGCAATTCTTAATCTTGGAGAAATTCTTGTTCTATCTCGTTCTGTATCTTCATCCGCACCATCGGGAGTAGTGAGTACAACTTCTCTATTAGAAGGTACGAATGATGGTATTTCTTTTAGCAGTGTGCCTTCGATAGACATTCCAAAGTTATCATTTATATCATTGGAGTAATACACTTGTCTGCTTTGCGTATCTGATCCCAGATTAAAATCTCTAAGAAAATAATTAGATTGATAAATTGATAAATTTGTAGGCGCGAATCCATAAACAGAATCTAACTCATAAGTGTTTACGGTTTCACCCTCGGTATTTATCTCAGACTCAATTATCGAACTAAAATAAGGTAAGTCTATAACTACACTATCCAATATTGCATTTTGTCCAAAAACCGGGCTTTGACGGGATAACGCTACCTGGGATAACACACTGTAAGTAGTTTGTCCGTAAACAGGATCATTATATACTCCTAATAAATTATTTGGCAGATTACTAGTTTGTACTCTATCAAATCTTTTACTGTACGCTACTGGAATTGCGGTATATTGATTATCCTCAAAATTCACATCTCCAATTACTTCGCTTCCAACTGAATTAAAATCATCATCACAAGATGCAACTGTAAAAATAACAGCTACTATAGCTGCTATTTTGATCATAACATTTTTCAAATTCATAATAGTTCCTTTTGCTATACCAATACCTCTGTTTGATAGAAGGCTTCATAGGCGTCTGCAAATTCATCTGGTTTTTTATATTCTAGTACAGGTTGGTCAATAGTTTTTAAATGTTTAGAAAGCTCTGCTGGTATTTCTTCCGACCCAATAATAACAGCATCAGAATTATCGATGGCAACCTTCATTACATTGTTATATGTTGGTTTTGCTAAATCAGCTATTTTTTCCTCATCTATCCCATCAAATTTCACTTTCTCCAACATATTTTTATCTAAAGTTCCTTTATATCCGTGATTATAAACCGAGGTTACAATTTTACTATCAGAAAATAATGGCTCATTAGCATAATAGTTTCTAAGATACAGTGGCAACATTGATGCTAACCATCCATGCACGTGAATCACATCAGGAGACCAATTTAATTTCTTGACTGTCTCGATAACTCCTTTCGCAAAAAATATAGCTCGCTCGTCATTATCCGGAAATAAATTTCCTTCCTCGTCAGTCAAAGTAGCTTTTCTCTTAAAATAATCTTCATTATCAATAAAATAAACCTGCATCCTTTCTTTCGGAATAGAGGCTACCTTAATAATTAGTGGCATATCAAGGTCATTGATAACAAGATTCATTCCTGATAGACGAATCACCTCGTGTAATTGATGTCTACGTTCATTAATGTTTCCATATCTGGGCATAAAAATTCTAATTTGCCCGCCCTTACTATTTACCATTCTCGGTGCTTCAAACGACATGGATGAAATCTCTGTCTCTGGAAGGTAAGGTATTACTTCTGATGATACGTACAATATCCTCTTATCTTTCATATAGTCTACTTTTCTCGTCTCCTTCGGAATAAATTTTTGCAAAATTACGAAAATTTATGTAGTCTGCTAGTAATATCTTATTTTTGCACGCCTTTAACTTTTAGATAAATGCGGGTATACGAGAAAAGACTGGACATTGAAAAGGATGTTGCAGACTTACATAAACAAAATAAAAGCATCGGTTTTGTCCCTACAATGGGAGCCTTACATACAGGACACCTGGCTTTAGTTAAAAAAGCACTTGACCAGAATCACGTTGTGGTCGTGAGCATATTTGTAAACCCGACCCAGTTTAATAACTCAGAAGATTTGATTAAATATCCTAGGACTTTAGAGTCAGACTTAGCACTTTTATCAACAGTATCTGATGATCTTATCGTTTTTATACCTCAGTCTGAAGAAATATACGGTCAAGAAACGAATGCGCTTAATTACAATTTCAATGGGCTCGAAAATGAAATGGAAGGCAAATTCCGCCCTGGCCATTTTGATGGTGTTGGAACAGTTTTAAAACATTTCTTTACCATTGTCTCGCCCACCAGAGCTTATTTTGGTGAAAAGGACTTTCAACAGCTTCAGATTGTAAAAAAATTAGTTGAAATTGAAAATATGTCAGTACAAATTATTGGTTGTCCTATTTTTAGAGAAACCAGTGGATTGGCATTAAGTTCCCGAAACAAAAGACTCAGCGAAAAACAGCTCCAGGAGTCACCTTTAATATATAAAACACTGAAACAGGTCAAAAATGATTTTGGCACAAAAAGTGTACTAGATTTAACAGATTGGGTTTCAGAACAATTTAAAAACAATAAAGTCTTAGAATTAGAGTATTTTGAGATTGCTAAAGTTTCTGATCTTAAATCTATCAGGGAAAAACAAAAGAACATAAAATATCGAGCTTTTATTGCAGTTTTTGCAGGAGAAGTTAGATTGATAGATAACATCGCCCTAAATTAAAAATAACTAAATTTGTAACATGTTTGTACACGTTGTAAAATCAAAAATTCATCGCGTTAAGGTAACTGGCGCAGATCTAAATTATATAGGAAGTATTACTATTGACGAAGATTTAATGGACGCTGCCAATATAATCGAAGGAGAAAAAGTACAGATCGTTAACAATAATAATGGTGAACGTCTTGAAACTTATGCTATTCCTGGGCCACGAAACAGTGGTGAAATAACGCTAAACGGAGCAGCTGCGAGAAAAGTGGCCAAAGGAGATATATTGATTCTGATTACTTATGCAATGATGGATATAGAGGCTGCTAAAAAGTTTAAACCAGCATTATTGTTTCCGAATGAGGAAAATAATTTACTAAAGTAAGAGATTGAATCCTAAACTTATCAAATTCTTAAAAATCATACTCCCATTTCTACTGGGAGTTTTTTTAATTTGGTATTTTCTGAGTACTGCAACTCCAGAATACAGACAAGAATTATTAAGAAATATTAAAAATGCAGATCCTTTTTGGGTAATAATCTCGCTTACTTTGGGCATTATATCTCATCTCTCCAGAGCATACCGATGGAAATTTTTATTAAAACCTCTTGGTTATAATCCTAAACTATACAATAGCTTTATGGCGGTAATGGTTGGTTATCTGGCAAACCTTGGAATTCCCCGTTCCGGCGAAATATTAAGAGGGTTTACAGCTTCTACCTATGAAAAAATTCCTTTCGAAAAGGCTTTTGGAACCATTGTATCTGAGAGGATCACAGATTTGATCATGCTAATCATCATAACCTCTGTAGCGGGTGTTCTACAAACGGAATATCTCCTTAATTTTTTAGAAGAAAAAAATGTTAATCCATTTGTCACATTGGGGGTAATTTTGACATTAATTCTGACTGGTTTATTAGGCCTTCGTATTCTTAAATACTCCTCGAACAAATGGATTGTCAAAATTAGAGATTTTGGAATAGGACTGCTAGAGGGAATGAAAAGTATTTTTACCATGAAACAAAAATGGGCTTTTCTTTTTCATACAATTTTAATATGGGGTTTATATGTGGCAATGTTTTATGTAATAAAATTTGCTGTGCCCAACTTAAATGATGCCTCTTTAGGAATAATTCTGGTAGCATTTGTTGTTGGTTCTTTTTCGATGTCCACTACCAATGGAGGCATTGGAATATTACCCTTCCCAATTGTGGTTGGAGCAGTTTTTGTGTTTTTCGGTTTTGAAAAAAGTGATGGAGAAGCATTTGGCTGGATCCTATGGGGTTCACAAACTGCAATAAATATTATGGTCGGAGCGTTATCATTTCTATTCCTTCCAATATTAAATCGAGGAAAAAAAACATAATAAAACCCTTAATAACAATAGATTGATTATTTTATCAGTTGATCTTAAAATTTTAAACTTTTAAAATAATTTATATATTGCCACTAGCTTAACCTTTATCCTACTACTTATGAAGAAAAATATATTTTTAATTCTATTATCCTTAATTACCTCACTCTCCTTTGGTCAGGTAAAATACGAAACATTCAGATCTATTAAATTAGATCAAAACAGGGATTTAAAAATCCAACTACCTCGTAATTATGAAAAAAATGAAGATAAAACCTATCCGGTAATCATTGTATTAGACGGAGATCATCTATTTGAACCCGTAGCAGGAAATGTGGATTATTTTTCCTATTGGGAAGATATGCCAGAATCCATTGTGGTAGGTGTAGTCCAAAGAAAAACCAGAGTAGACGACTGTAGATACGATTTGGCTAATTACTTACCAGAAGGGAAAGGGGCAGAATTTTTTGAATTTATTGGACAAGAATTAGTACCCTATATCGATGAGACATACAGAACTGCACAGCTCAAGATGATCGTGGGTCACGATTATACTGCTAATTTTATTAATTACTTTTTATTCAAGGATAATCCGATTTTTCAGGCATATATTAATCTAAGTCCTGAATTTGCTCCACCTATGGAAGAACGTATTTTTAACGTACTTAACGGAGCACAATCAGATGTTTGGTATTACCTAGCCACAGCGACTAATGATGCAGAAAATATCAAAAAAGATTTGAATAAGGTAAACGAAAAACTATCTACTATCGAAAATCCTGAAGTAAATTATTACTTTGACAATTTTGATGAGTCTTCTCATTACACCTTGGTAGGACGGGCAATTCCAAAAGCACTAGAAACTATTTTTGAAATGTATCGCCCTATTAGTAAAAAAACTTATAAAGAAGACATTCTTACTTTGGAAACCTCATTGTATGATCACCTAGTGGACATTTATGATACTACAGAAAAATTATATGGAATTAAAAGACAAATCAGAATTAATGATTTTATTGCAATTTCTACAGCTATTGAAAAAAAGGAATTGTGGGAAGAATTAGAACCTTTGGGAAAATTAGCTATTAAGGAACATCCCGAAACCATGCTTGGCTATTATTATCTAGGTTTAGGGTATGAACAGCTGGGCGAACCTAAAAAAGCGATGAGAGCATATGAGAATGGTTTTCTGCTTAACGAAGTAGCTTTTCTTACAAAAGATTATATGCTAGAGAAAGTAAATAAAATCAAAGAGGATTTTGGTTATTAAAATCAAGATCCTTTTAAATCATATATTTCTAAAGATCCCTGTTTTTGGGATCTTTTTGCTTTTATAGCAACCTAAAATGAAGCTAAATAATAGTACTTTTACAATCAATTTTTAAGCTATGGCCAAAACCAAAACTGTCTTTTTTTGTCAAAACTGTGGAGCACAATATGCCAAATGGCAAGGTCAATGCACTTCATGTAAAGAATGGAACACTATTGCAGAAGAAGTCGTTCAGAAAGCATCAACCAATGACTGGAAAGAAACCGGTTCAGGATCAAAGACAAACAGAGTCTCGAAGCCTTTAAAAATTTCAGAAATTGATACTAGCCATGAAGCCAGATACAATACAGATGATACGGAACTGAACCTGGTTCTTGGTGGAGGATTGGTTCCTGGATCACTTACACTATTAGGAGGCGAACCCGGTATTGGAAAAAGCACACTGTTACTACAGATTAGCTTAAAACTACCTTATAAAACATTATACGTTTCTGGCGAGGAAAGTCAGAAACAAATAAAAATGCGTGCAGAACGTATACACTCTAAAACTGATAATTGCCTAGTTCTAACAGAAACCAAGACTCAAAACATTTTTAGACAAATAGAAGCTACGGAACCTGATATTGTGATTATCGATTCGATACAGACTTTGCATAGTGATTATATAGAAAGTAGCGCCGGAAGCATTTCACAAATCCGGGAATGTACCACAGAATTGATAAAATTTGCTAAAGAAACTGCTACACCCGTTATTCTTATTGGTCATATAACCAAAGATGGAAATATTGCAGGCCCCAAAATTCTGGAGCATATGGTAGATACGGTACTTCAGTTTGAAGGGGATCGTAATCATGTTTACAGAATTTTAAGAGCTTTAAAAAATCGATTTGGTTCTACCTCAGAATTAGGAATTTATGAAATGCTGGGAAGTGGATTAAAAGAAGTAAGCAATCCTAGTGAAATTCTAATCTCCAAAAAAGAAGAAGAATTAAGCGGTACGGCAATCGCAGCTACTGTAGAGGGTATGCGTCCATTAATGATTGAAATACAAGCATTGGTGAGTACCGCAGTCTATGGAACACCTCAGCGCAGTGCAACAGGGTATAATCTAAAACGACTAAATATGATCCTTGCGGTACTAGAAAAACGTGCTGGTTTCAGATTGGGAGCTAAGGATGTATTTCTTAACATTACAGGAGGGATTTCAGTCGATGACCCTGCAATCGATCTCGCTGTAGTTGCAGCAATTCTATCTTCTAATGAGGATATCCCAATTGCCAAAGATTATTGTTTTGCTGCAGAAGTAGGACTTGCCGGAGAAATTAGACCAATAAACAAAGTGGAACAAAGAATTCAGGAAGCAGAAAAACTTGGTTTCGCTACCGTTTTTGTATCTAAATACAATAAAATTTCACAAAAAAATTCTCGAATCAATATTCAGTTGGTTGCCAAAATTGAAGATGTGATAGAGCATCTTTTTGGTTAATGTTTATTAAGGCGCAGGATTTGGGATCTCTACATTAACATCATTGATTTCATTCATAATTTCATCAGATAAATTCACATCAATACTGTTTATGTTTTCCGTAAGTTGATCGATAGAGGTGGCTCCGACAATATTGCTAGTAACAAAAGCTTGTTGATTGATAAATGCTAAAGCCAATTGGGTTAAACTTATATTGTGTTTTTTAGCAATTTCATTATATAATCTCGTTGCCTTATAGCTATTCTCATTCATATACCGATTATAATTAGGGAAAAGGTCTACTCTCGAGTTTTTAGGGATTTCTTCGAGATATTTACCTGTAAGCATTCCAAATCCCAGTGGTGAATAAGGTAAATGACCTACATTTTCTCGATGTAAAACCTCTACGAGACCTACTTCATCTTTTCGATTTAGTAAATTGTAGGGATTTTGTACCGTTATCATTTTAGGAGCACCATTTCTGGATTCTTCGATATATCGCATAACACCATAAGGTGTTTCATTAGATACTCCAATATGTCTTATTTTACCTTCTTTAATAAATGTGTCCAAATTCTCTAAGACTTCGGCAAAATTATCTTCCCAGGTTTCATTTTCATCGTGTGTATATCCTAACTTTCCGAAATAGTTTGTTTGCCTTTCCGGCCAATGCAGTTGATATAAATCAATATAATCCGTTTGTAGTCTTTGCAAACTTTTATGAATAGCATCTGCAATCTCATTTTTACTAAACCCTCCTTTTCTTATATGATCGGAAAAGTCAGCAGGTCCGACTATCTTAGAGGCAATTACCACATCGTCTCTTTTTCCGGATTTCTTTAACCAACTTCCTATAATTCTCTCGGTACTCCCTTGTGTTTCTTTTTTCGCAGGTACTGAATACAACTCTGCTGTATCTATAAAATTAACCCCCTGATTAATGGCATACTCTATCTGCTCATGACCCTCTGCTTCTGTATTTTGTTCTCCCCAGGTCATGGATCCCAGGCATATTTTACTAACTTTTATATCTGTATTAGGCAGTGTAGTATACTTCATTCTTCAATCTTTAATCTATTATTTTACTAGATATATAAAGTTCAAAAGTAAAAACTCTCCTTTTAGATATTCCAAAAATTATCTTAATAAATCTATTGATAATATTTCCTGCTTCATAAGCATCTCAAAAACCATTTAAAGTGAGAAAATTATCTACAATCATTACCAAAATCTACACACAAATAAGATTAAAAACATTTAATATTTATTTTAAACGACTGTTCATCAGTTTTTTATGTTTTTTTAAAATTCTGGAATGGTTATTTCGATAGTAATAGTATATCCTGAAGATTATGAAGCAACTATAAAATGAAATCAATGGATTGTTTTTAATGATGAACAAATTATATTAAAGAAAGTGTATACCAACCAAAAATGAGGCGTATTCATAACCTCAGCAAAAGGGTTTGTTTTCCTTAAATCCTTTACTTTTTTAACCTGAAAGAGAGCTTCTCATCTTAGAAGCTTTTTTTTTTAGTGAGACTCCGTTTTAAAAAAATCACAGAGTCAGAGTATAAAGCAATCCCAATTCGAAAGCCGCTTGCGTTTGCCAGTGAGATAATACATAATTGTATATTATTTTATATATAATGTGTTTTTTGTATATATTTTTATATCTTTAAAATATATCTGACTTTATACTTATCACTAAGACGAATTTATGCTAAATACCTATTACAGAAATCTTACTGCAGAAAATCAGCAATTTGCAATTCATAGAATAGCCTCTAAAACCAATTTCACCGAAGAAATCGTAAAAAAAGTTTTACAACGTTACAATCCTTTACTAGAAATACAGGAGAATCGAATCGTAATCAACCGAAACTCATATCATAAATTGATCCGCGAAATACAAAAGGAAACCTTGTTGTCACAATAAAAAACGGATGTAGTTACCCCAATACCACATCCGTTTCACAACTAACCAACCTAAAATTTAATTACTCACTCATCCATCACTTATTATCTTTTAGATTGATATAAAAGTATAATGATTTTCTCTGATACAGAAACAGGAATGAGGGAAATAATATTTCTATTGAGGGAAGTAGACTTTTTCCTTATGCAGTGATATATTGATAGTGCAGATATTATCTTATTGTAAGTAATATTTGATAATATGAGTTTCTTTGTTTAAAAGAAAAAAGCGCTTGTCGCGCTGCTCTTATGACATATGTAATATCTCTATAACTTTGCCATATACATTTTTGGTCCATCCATTGATGCGACCTCGGTTATTACCGATCAGCAATCCTCGTTTTACATTTTTGCCCTTGACCAAATGCGTAAAACAGTTTCCTCTTACCTTACAAAAAACAATATCTCCTGCTTTGCAATCTTCCCAATTAACGGGTTCCAATACTACAGGTTGTTTTGATTGTAAGATTGGCAACATAGAATTACCAGGTTCTTTGGAGACAATTGTCTCGCCATTCAATAGTTTTTGAATTTTCCAATTCATAATCATAGTTTTAAAAATTAATACTTAATTCAAAAACTATGGAGTATGGTTGTTACAAAGAACGTGTACTAATGTACTACGCAAAGATAAGTGTTTTTTAATAATTCTTATGTTTCCAACATTAGAAGCAAAGAAAATGCAACTAATTTTTGACCAATTTCGATACCGTGTCCGCCTTAGTCGAATGCTCAGTGTGATAATCTATCTACCTTCTAAAAGGAGTATAATCTAAGATAGGACCTTATTGCTCTTCTTCCTTATTCACTTTTTTGACGACACCACATTTTCTGCGGATGGTCCTTTCGGAGAGGGCTGCTGCATTTCTGGCTTGTTCCTCAGTACGACCATCTTTAATGATCGCGTCATACACCGATTTATTTTCCATAAGTCCTTTTATAATACAAACAAAACCAGGACTATCCTTACCTTTATAATGACTCTTTTTCTTAGGTTTTGTAACCATTTCATTAAACAAACGTCGTTTTAAGACTTTATCCTGCTGCACCTCAATGATAAGTGTATGTAGCATAGTTTCTTGATCCGCATTCATATCACTAACTTTATCCAATAGATTGGCATACTCATCATTGGTAAATTCAAAATACTTATAGTAATCAAAATAGTTGCTTTGACTTTCCTCATCTTCTTGTACTTCTCCTTCCTCTTGTGTTTCTTCTTCCTCATAATACTCTTCTTCACTTTCCTGACTCACTCCTCTTACCACAGATAATAGTAGCATTATAAAAATGGGTAACTGCTTCATTTGTTTCATAGTTTTATATTGATTTGGGTATTATAAACGTCTGATACTCTTCTTTTGTTATCTGTCTCCCTGATTTTTACAGATTTTACTATATGCATAATTAAGGAATTTATTTTTGTTTACTAAATTCGTGGCATACTTTTTGGAAACTTCAGATTAAAATGGTTATTTTAAAGCCGTTTTTAAGATAACTTTAATACTAAATTTATAATTATTCCGTTTTGGAATACGTGAAATCAAATACGTAGTTTTGATACTAAATTTTAATACACCCAAATATTATGAAAAAACTATTTCTACTTTTACTTATGGTAGGCGCAGGATTAACTAGTCAGGCTCAGGAAGATTGGACCAAAATGACTGAAATCTTTGATCAGGTATACAGTCTTGCCACTGATCTTAATGAGCAGACATCTAAGGTTACTGCTCAGGGAAGTGTAATCTCTATAGCAACGGGAAAAGGAACTATTTCCGTTGAGAGAAAATTAGATCCTAAAAAAGCAAAAGAATTGAAACATTATAGGTACAATCTATTAACTTCTGCTGGAAAAGTTGTAGCTCTTGACAAAATGAATGCAGAAAGAGTTATTGAAACTTTTCAAGCAAAACTCTTAAAGTTAAAAGAAGAACTGAGAGTAAATCAAGATGCTGATGTAGAGAAAATCCTTGGAGATTTATTTAACTAAATCACTTATTTAGAACTTAAACGTATAAAAAAAAGCTCCAAAATTGGAGCTTTTTTTTATACGTTTTTCTCAACCTTATATATCGTTCAATAACTTAGAGATCTCGTCTAACTTAGGTGTTAGAATTACTTCTATTCTTCTATTCTTTGCTTTACCAGTTGATGTTTCATTAGATGCTACTGGTGAGTATTCTCCTCTTCCTGCAGCAGTCAAATTCTGAGCATCGATCTGATCATTCTCTAACAACAGATTCACAATCGCCGTTGCCCGTTTCGTAGATAAATCCCAATTTCCTTTTAGTTGTCCGTTACCTGTATATGGTACATTATCTGTATGACCTTCGATCAATACAGCGATATCAGGGTTTTCTGCTAATACAGACGCTAGTTGTTTCACAGCCTGTCTTCCCTGTGTTCCAACCGCCCAACTACCGGAGTCAAATAACAATTTATTCTCCATAGAGATATATACCTTACCGTTTCGTTCTTCTACGGTTAATCCTTTGCCTTCAAAATTTCGTAAAGCATTTGAGATTGCCGTTTTTAAAGCCTGCATCTTGGCATCTTTTGCTGCAATTAAACCTTCTAGTTCATCCACTCTTCTAGAACGACTATCTAAATCTCTTTGCAGTTTTTCCAGTCTATTGCGTTCCGCAGCCAATGTTCTTTCTTTTTCTTCCAGCTGAGAAAGCAACTCTCGATTTCTTTTATTGTTCGCATTTAGTGCAGCAGCACTATTTTTTCCTAAAGCGTCATAAGAATTCTTCAGATTTTCGTAATTGGCAGAAAGTGCATCATATTTAGATCGCAGCTCATCTCTTTCTGCTCTGGTTTTTTCATATTCATCATTCAGCTGATCCATTGCCAATTTATTCGCTTCACTGGTCTTTTGTAACGCCCTGAATTTATCATCCAGCTTACGGTTATCTCTTTTTAACCGGGCATATTTACCTTCTAATTCTTTATGTACTTTAGAAGAAACACAGGAGGTCGCAAATGCTCCTATGAATAGTATGAATGCAATTCTTTTTATCATATTTTTTCTCTTTGTCATTCCAGCGTAGGCTGGAATCTATTTATTACATATTCAATTCTACCATTATCGGACAATGATCACTATGCTTTGCCTCTGATAAGATAACGGCTCTTTCTAATTTATCTTGTAATGGATTTGCTACCATTCCGTAATCCAAACGCCAACCTTTATTATTTGCCCTGGCATTGGCACGATAACTCCACCAGGAATACTTATGTGGTTCCGAATTAAAATGCCTGAAAGAATCAATAAATCCACTATCCATAAAATTACCGATCCATTCTCGTTCTACAGGTAAAAATCCGGATACATTTTTATTACGTACCGGATCGTGAATGTCAATTGCCTGATGACAAATATTATAATCTCCCAGAATTACCAAATTAGGATGCAATTTCTTTAGCTCATTAATATATTCCTGAAAATCTGCCATATACTTTAGCTTATGATCTAATCTATCCAAATTGGTACCACTCGGCAAATACAAACTCATAATAGATACTCCATTAAAATCAGCTCTAAGGTTACGTCCTTCGTAATCCATATAATCGATACCTGTTCCGTATTCTATATGATCCGGTTCGGTTTTTGACAATATAGCCACACCACTATATCCTTTTTTCTGAGCACTGTACCAATAGTTATATTTATATCCGGCTTCAGCAAAAATATCGAGTTCTAGTTGTTCTTTGGTTGCTTTGGTCTCTTGTAAACAAATCACATCCGGATCTGCCTGTTGTAACCATTCTATAAATCCTTTTTTGAGTGCTGCACGAATTCCGTTTACGTTGTATGATATTATTTTCACTTATTTATTGTTTGAAACTTTAATTACTTTTTTTATTTTAAATTGCCTTCTTGAGGGGTAGTATTTCAGTTTGCGCCTTATGCGAAAGCTAGAAATCCTTGGGTGTGTTATGAAAAATTCATTTACTAATTCTAAAAAACACATTCCTAACTCCTACTTCCACTATGCTCAGCACTGGTCTCAAAAAGGGGAATAACATAATTTTATATTCTTACTTTATAAAACTTCCTTCTTGAGAAAGGAATTTCTTCTTTCTATACCACAACAAACTTACTAAGATCAATACTACTACACCAATTCCAAGCATCCAATATATATAATTCTTGTCATGAAACTGAATCGGTGAGCTATCTCCAACTAAATAGAACCCTCCCCAATAAAATGGATGTACCCGGTTTATGTTTGCATTATTTAAATATTGTAATTTTGCTTGTTGCAGTGCTTTGGCCTTACTCATTCCTTCTTTTAAGTTGGTATAGAAATACTTCATTAACTCTGGAGTGGTTTGGTCTGATACTTCCCAACTGCTCAGTAATAAGCTTTTAGTTCCGGCATATTGAAAAGCCGTTCCCAGGCTCATAATTCCTTCGCCTTTGGCTATTTTACCCATTCCCGTATTACAGGCGCTTAATACAGTAAGTTCTGCGGGAATATCCAGAGCAAACAATTCGTGACTATACAAAAGGTTGTCTTCTATTGTATCATTACTCTTGGTAAAAAAGAGTTTAGAATTCTCAGGGCGTTCATTATCTACTTCTCCGTGTAATGCAAGGTGTAAAATATTATAATGACTGGCTTTTTTCTTAAAGTTTGCTTCTACTGCTTCTGATCCATAGTAATATTGCCCATCAATAATGTCTGCGATGGCTTTAATCTCTTTGCGGGTTCCAGGTAAATCATCACCAGTATCTCTAAGCGCTGCTAAACTCACGGTTTTGGTATTCAAGACATTGGTGCTATCGGAAAACGAAAATGCTAAACATTCTTCTTGCTTTTTAGAATCCGCTGTGGTGCTTTTATCTTCTGAAAATAATAAGGTAGCAGAATTGGCATATGAAATGGTATACGCTCTTAGCAAATATGATAACTCTTTAGGGTTGTTAGAAGCATCATCCTTACTTAATAATAGATCGAAGTTAAGATGCCATAGTGGACCATCAGGCACTATAATTAATTTTTCTCCTACAATTTCTTTTTCTATTGGTGCTATCAATTGTTGATAGAGTTGATATGACGAAGTCTTATAAGTTTTAGTATTTTTATCTGTAATAGTGGTTCGTAACTTTTCTATTCGTTCTGTGAGTTTAGGAGCAGCTAGTTCTTTTACAGCTATCTTGTTTTTTGAAATGGTAAATGCATAAGTAACACTATCAGCGGTAAAAAACTCTAATAAGGTGGTTTTGTCATCCAAACGTTGCTGAATCTCCACTACCGAAATTACATCATTTTTATATTTCAATTCATAATATTTTGGATAGCTTTTTTCTAAGACTTCAGTAAGGGAGTCTTGCTTCCTGGAGATATCGAAGAGTTTATTTTCGTATTTAAGTAATTTTGTCGAATCTATTTTCTTATTAGACAGTGATTCATTGACTTTAGATCGATAATACGCCTTATCGATTCTTAGATCTCTTTCTAATTCAATAACATCTGTTGGTAGTTCTAAAAAACTTTTGGCACTGGATTCGTTTAATAAATCTTTTAATGTATTGGATTTGCTTTTTTCTGAATAATAAAATGCTTTTTCTAAAGCTTTCTCATCTTTACTCTCATGGTTTAATAACAACAATGCTTCTGTTGCACTTAAATAAGACATTTTAGACGTTCCAGAAAAACTTAGTTTGTCTTCATGTTTCGTATGCCTTTCTCTAATGAAATCAATTAGAGTATCAATTTTTTCATATATCTCTATGCTCTCGTGCAATTTTGCCTTATCCTTAGTTAATTTGTATAGATCAACTATTGTTTCAGTCTTATTTTTGAAAATATTTTGTAAAATATTTAAGTCACGAAAATCATTAAAATTCACCTCTTCTTTTTCGGTAATGTCAATATTATCTTTTGCGTTAGCTACTATTGCATACTCATAATACATCAATGCTTTATCATACATTTTTTTGCCTTTATAACAATCCCCTATAAGTCTATAAGTCGTTGAAATTTTTGGGTTTTTCTCACCAAACGCATTCTTAAAGAGCAACAACGCTTTTTCATAATCCTCAATTGCGCTATCAAACTCTAATAATTGTTTATTTATTAACCCAACATGCAAATATGAAGTAGCCATTCTATAAGATCCATCTCCCAAAACAGATAAATACATTTCAAGTCCTTTTTTATGATATCCTAATGCCTTGTAATATTCATTTTTATTCTGATAAACTTCTCCAATACTGTGATATATCCTTGCAATACTTATGTGATCTTCTCCATATACTTTTTTACATATCGATAGCGCTTTATCAAAATAAATGAGCGCATTAGCATTATCGTGTTTACGTTCTGACAAAACACCCAAATTGTAATATAAGTTTATAAATTCTACATTATTAGGATTAAATTTTTGAAGCTTAATGTCTAAGGATTTCTTTAAATATTCCAAAGCCTTATCCATTTGCCCTTTCGAAAAATACACTCCTCCAATATTATTATATGTACTAGCAACATATGGATGATCTTTACCATATTTCTCAATGAAAATTTTAAGAGCTTTATGAAGATAATTTAAAGACTTTTCATAATCCCCTCTTTTACTATGAGTAATAGCCATATTACCGTAAAGAGGCGCCATTTTTAACGACTTTTCTCCTGCTATCTTAATTTGAATATCAATGGCTTTATTAAAGTAATCAATTGCTTTTTTATATTCTCCCTGTAAATTATAACAATCTCCTAAACTATTATATGTCAACACAATACCAATAGCATTTTGATCCTTAGTTGTGCTAAATATTTGTTCACTTTTTTTGAGAAATTCTATAGCTACTGCATAAGATGACTTTTTATTATAAACAGAACTAATTTTAATATAAGAATGGGCTATACTAATTTCGTGATGTATTTTATTTTCCTTTTTAAGGGCAAGGGATTTTTCGTAAAAAATAAGCGCATTATCATAATCTGACAGAGAATAATAATATTCACCAATATTATCATAAGAATAAGCCATTTCATATATGCTTTTATCAAAATTTCCATTACTTAATTCTAAAGCAATTTTTGCATTCATTAAGGATTCTTCAAGATTTCTTTGTCTCCATTGACTTTCTGAGATCCTGTTATAACATCCAGCCACGCGCTCCCAGGCTTTTGCTTTTTCGTATATAGGCAACGCTTTCTTGAAATAAACAATCGAGCTGTCTAATTTTCTGTCTGCTAACAAAGAATCTGCTTTCTTAAAGTATTGAGAAGCTAAAATGGTATCATTTGCATTTTTGGTTTGTGAAAAAGAGAAACCAGTAACAAATAAAAAAAGGACAACGGTTTTTAAAAGATTCATTTAGTTATGTTTAAAAGCTTTTGGCTAAGATATTTAAAATTGCTTTTCATGATAGTCATATCAAAACAAATATGTGGATTCCAGCCTACGCTGGAATGACAAAATAAATTTTCCTATTTACTATCCAACACCTCAATCACCTTCTTTGGTTTTTTGGTTCGGATTCTGATAGTTTGATATTGCCAAGTGTTATTTTTTTTATTGGCGACAATATCCATTTTACCTTTTTGTATAGCCCCCTTAACTCCAACAGTAATAATGGCTTTACCGACTTTTTCATATCGAACTTCTCCTTCTAAAACCTCAAAAACAGTTATAGGTTTTAATTCGCCTAATAGCTCGATTACCCGCTCATCATCTTTTACCAGGTCAAAAGCATTATTGTATAATTGGGGATCGACCATAGCTCGAGTAAAATCACCGATTGGTTTGCCTAAAGTGAATACTATGGTAATAAAAAATCCAAATATCAGTATTAAAAATCCAAGGATCCAACTCCGGTTTTTTCGCCACCAACTCTTTTTATCAATATAATCGGTCATAAATTTTTATTTAAATTAGTACGGACTAACAAAACTTAATACTATTTTTAGCGTTATTGCTTCTATAAAAACCTTTCCAATCAATAGTTGTTGCATAAATCGTTGTTTATAACGCATTGCTGCGTCAGGGATAGCAGTGTAAATCCCGGAGCGTTGTTATCCTAAACTTCTGCCGTAGGCGGACTCAGTGTCGAAGGATATACAACACGAGGAATTGAAACGTATAGCCCGCCCGGACGCCCAAAATGTCTATGGTGAACATATCAGGGTTTATGTTAAAAACTTTAGTTTTGTATTGATGCGCATTTTTACGGTTTTAGGTTTTTTATTATTCTTTAGTACAAGTGCTATGCTTGGACAGGATACTTCTGGAAACTTTAGAAGTAAAAAAGTGCGGGTTAGGGATACCATTCGCATTGATTCTGTAAGTATCAATTCTTTTGATTTCAAAATACTTTCAAAACAAGGTGCTGTAATAGACAGTACATATTATAAAGTAAGTTTTAAAAATGCCTTGGTTATTATTTCGCCTGAAATACAATCGCAAAACGATTCTATCACTATACAATATAATCGCTATCCGGATTTTTTAACTAAAAAATACTTTGAATTTGATCCTGCGATTATCGTCGAAAAAAATGGTGATCTGCAAAAATTATATAGTTTATCCGAAACGAATAATAAAAAAGAATTTAAACCTTTTGACGGACTCATAACAACCGGAAGTATCTCTAGAGGAGTTACGGTAGGCAGTAATCAGAATACCGTTTTAAATTCTGAACTGGATCTACAGATTTCAGGAAAAATAAGTGATAATATATCTCTACGTGCATCTATACAGGATGCCAATGTACCCGTACAGCAGAGTGGATACTCCCAGAATCTGGATGAATTTGATCAGGTTTTTATCGAATTATACAGTAAAAACTGGAATATCAGGGCGGGTGACGTCCAATTACAGAATGCTACAAGTTATTTTAATCGATTTACCAAAAATGTACAGGGGATCTCTATTAACGGTACGTTAAATCATCCGGAATCCAAAACAGGTTTGTTTGCATCGGGAGCTTTGGTGAGAGGGGTTTTTACCAGGAGCCAGTTTACCGGACAAGAAGGTAATCAAGGACCGTATAAACTAACCGGTCCCAATGGAGAATTATTTATTCTCATTGTATCCGGCAGTGAACGGGTGTATGTAAACGGTTTATTACTGGAAAGAGGTGAGAACAAGGATTATATTATTGATTATAATGCCGGAGAAGTGCGTTTTAACCCAACCTATCCGATAACGTCTGATATGAGAATATCCATAGAATATCAAACTACAGAACGTAATTACTCCAGAATCATAGTCTATGGTGGCAGCGAACATACCAGCGAAAAACTGAAGATCGGTGCTTTTGTTTACTCAGAAAATGATGCAAAAAATCAACCCTTACAACAAAACCTAAGTGATGAACAGAAAGAAATCCTCTCTAATGCTGGTGATGATATGAGCCAGATGATTTCTCCATCTGCCGTTCCTGATGTGTTTAGTGAAAATAAAATCCTGTATCGAAGAGATATTATTGATGGACAGGAAGTTTTTGTATTTTCTAATAATCCTGAAGATGAATTGTTTAATGTTCGTTTCTCCTTAGTTGGTGATAATCAAGGTGATTATATCGTAGGAGATGTAACTACAATTAGTCGAATTTTTGAATATGTAGCTCCTATTAATGGGATCCCACAAGGAAATTTTGCTCCCATAGTTCAGCTGGTAGCTCCTACCAAGCTTCAGACAGCAGTAGTTCAGGGTTCTTACATCCCGAACGAAAAAACATCTGTCGGATTCGAAATTTCCGGAAGCAAAAATGACCTAAACCTTTTTTCTGACCTGGATGATGAAGATAATGACGGAGTAGCGGGCAGACTACAGCTAAAACAGCGTGTTTTTTCGAGAGATAGTAGTTGGACAATGAATGCATTTGCTAACGGGGATTATGTACAGAAGGAATTTAAGAGTATCGAACGAATTTATAATGTAGAATTTAACAGGGATTGGAACTTAAATAATCCCCTTGGAGATCAGCAATTTTTCACTTCAGGTTTAGAACTCCTTCATCCTAAAAAAGGATTTACCCGATATTCTTTTCAGCATCTTAATTTTTCGGAAAATTATAATGGAAACCGACATCTATTAAGCACAGAACTACGCCTGAATAAGGTTGGTATATCTTTATATTCTAGTTTACTGAACAGCAAAAATGCCAACTTAGATTCCAGGTTCTTCAGAATGTATAGTAATCTGACATATAGTTTCCCAAAAAACTGGATTGGTGGTAAAATCGCTACGGAAGAGAATAAAGAAATTAATCTAAGTGATCAGACATTTACCTTAAACACACAGCGGTTTAAATCCTATGAAATCTATAGCGGAGTAGGTGATAGCACGAAAATTTACGCAGAAATTGGATATAGACATCGAGTTAATGATAGTGTAAAAAATAACCTTTTGGATAAAGTAAGTACTTCGAATACGTACTTTTTAAAATCAAATCTCCTCAATACTACCAATACACAATTATCATTGTTTGTGAATTATAGAACACTAAAAAATGAAAATCGCGAAGATGAGCAATCATTAAATTCCCGATTATTGTACAATCAAAAGTTTTTTGCTGGTAAAATTAACTGGAACACTGTTTTCGAAACGAATAGCGGAACCTTACCTCAGCAAGAATTTACTTATGTGCAGGTAGATCCCGGACAAGGAACATATACCTGGAACGACTATAATAATAATGGAATTCAGGAACTTGAAGAGTTTGAAATTGCCCAGTTTACAGACGAAGCTATTTATCTAAGGGTACTTTTACCCAATCAACTCTTCGTAAAAACTCATCAGAATCGATTGAGTCAGATCCTTACCCTAAATCCTTTATCATGGTCCGGATCAAAAAATATAACAAAGAAACTGTTGTCTCACTTTTATAACCAAACTTCTTACATTGTGGACAGGAAAAATCTGCGTGATGATAGCTCTTTTGATCTGAATCCGTTTAAAGAGAATGACAATGAATTGGCTCTTAATTTAAGTTTTAGAAACACTTTATTTTTTAATCGTGGAAAGCAACGATACACTACCTCCTATAGCTATTTGTCTTCAAAAAACACTAATTTACAGGTTACAGGGCTTCAAGAAAATATTATAAATAGTCATCAATTAACATTTGTACATAAAATGGCGAAAACATGGCTTTTTGACCTTAGAAATGAACTCATAGAAACAGAAAGTGTTTCGGAAAATTTTGCCAATAGAAATTATATGCTGGAAGGTTATAAAATTGAACCTAAACTATCTTATTTACTTTCAGCTCAAACACAATTTAGTATATTTTATTTATTGAATGACCAGGAAAATATTTTGGGAGAAGAAGCCTTGACACAACAAAAATTAGGTGTCTCTTTTATGTATGCTAATAAGCAACAAGTATCCATCACTGGCGAGTTCAATTATTTTAATAATGACTTTATAGGAAATGCTTTTTCGCCGGTAGGATATCAATTACTCAATGGCTTACAACCTGGAGATAATTATACCTGGTCTTTATTAGCTCAAAAAAAGTTAACCAAATATCTGGACCTCAATGTTTCGTACCTGGGTCGAAAAAGTGAAACAGCAAAAACTATTCATACTGGTAGTATACAACTTAGAGCTTATTTTTAGTAATGACCTTAAGACTTATTCTTATCTTTATCAAACAAATCTCTTAATTTTTAATGTCAAGATGAAGTATATGCTAAAAGTTATCCTATTTATTTTGTGTATTTCTTTTCAGAGTTGTATCACAACCAAGGGGAAAGATGGAAAGGACGGAAAGGACGGAAAAGAGTTTTCTGAAAACACAGAATTAGATTTAAAGGCAGAAGGATTCTCTAAAGGAACACTTTCTGCTAACAGGTCCGAAGGGTGTCCTTATATTCTTACTGTAGAGAAATATGCAGACAAATTAGACCCAATAAATATTCAGGATTTTTTTAAGGATGAAATACCATCTCAGGTATGGGTTAAATATAGTGATTTGAGAATGCAGAGCAGGTGCAATGAGGCGAGACCTGTTTCTATACAAGAAATAAATAAGCGAGCCGATTAATTAACAAAAAATTTAGCTGATTTCCCAGTCTTACTACTCCCCAGTCTCACAAAATAAATGCCGGAACTTACATAAGACATATCAAGAAAATATGTAAACCTACTATTTGCATCTTTCTCAACCAGATTAGAAACTATTGTTTTTCCGGTAATTGTAAATACACTTAACCTCAATACATTGTCAGCGTTTATATCACTCATAGTAATCAAAAACTGATCATTAGCTTGACTAATTATGGTAAGGTCAGAGTTTAGGTTCGTGCTCTCGCCTATTTCTACTGTATAATCATGTGTCGTACCAAATTGCATTGACCCGCAGGGTTCATTGAGATCATCACCATTATTCGTATTAGTATCTCCTGCCCTTATTCTTAGCAGGTGAGTTCCTAACGGAGCATCACTATCCAGTGAAAACAAAAATGTTTGATCTTCATTTTCTTCTGCGATTACTTGATTACTAATTATTAATTCTTCATCTTCAAAAACGGCATCATCGTCATAGTCTATCCATAAAGAAAACTGTTCCACATCACCCTCTGCAAAACCAGCCTGCACAGTTAGAGCATATACACCTATTGCCCGATCCAGGTTGATTACCAAGTTGGTAAAGTCTTCATAACCATCACCACAGGTAATATCTCGGTTAGATATATTAGAAAGTTCAAAAGATGATAATCCATCTCCAAATCTTGCACAATCTGATGTTGGCGAACATAATCTATGCTCAACTTCTCTGGTAATAACATCATTAGCAGTATCCTGATCAGTGGTCAAGGCAGTCCCAACCTGAAATGTATAATTTGCAAATTCTGATAAATCTACTGTAGTATTAAACGTATACTCTACAGATTCGCCGATAGCTATAGTTCCTGCAAAGGTTTCGTTAATCGCGACTCCTTCGTCTAAAGTATAAAAAACCGGAATATCAGATTGTGGAGATCCTCCATAATTCCTGATCGTTATCGTAACTGACTCGGTAGAAGAAAGGCCTCCTCCTGATAGCGGAGCTGTTAAACTAATCACTCCTACATCATTTGGTAATAAATTAGTAACTTCTTTGGTCGTACAATCATTCTCTGGAGTAACATCACCAACCTGATTAGTTTCTGCTATGATAAATGAACTACCGGAAGAAGTTAAGTCGGCCGTAGTGTTAAAAGTAAAGGACGCTGTTTGTCCGGCCGCAATAGATTCTGTAAAGATTTCATCCACAGTAGTTCCTCCATTGATACTATAACTTACCGGAATATTACTTTGGTTTGTTGTTCCAAAATTCTTAATCGACACAGTAATTGTCTCTGAATTAGTAAATGTCGCGTCATCCGGTGCGTCAATACTAATCACTCCTACGTCATTTGCCACATTTTCTGAAATTTTAAATACTCCTACGATATCTCTGGCATTATCGCCTGAATCTTCAAAATATTCTGCAATATGCCAGAATGTTTGGTCATCCACCGGATCCACTGTAATCTGTGCGTAATCCCCATAACGATTCCGAGTGGTTCTATCCACATCTGAACCCACTGCGATTGTTTGTTCTGCAAAAGTCATTGTTCCTAAAGGATCATCTGCCAATCTACCTGTGTATCGTATCGAAGCAAAACTATCAGCGCTAGCACCATCATTTATAGTTCCCATTGTTGTATAAGCCATTCCTATATTGCCAAAAATATCCATCGCCATACTACCACACCAGGCACTTTTACCAGCTGGCGAAGCATATGTCCCTTCCTGAAAAACGGACCACGGTTGATCGTCTCCGTTTTGACGAAGCTCGTACCATCTGATTGCTGATATATCGTCAGAATCTTGGCGGTTATCTATATCTACGGCAAAATTGAGAACTACAGAATTATAACCACAGAATCTTCTGTAATTGGTAGCAAACATTATTGCTCCTTGTAACACATCAATATCCTGTCCATCTGTTCCAGGCTGTGGAAGATTAGCAAAAGAGCCTCCATCAAATGTAGAATCAAAGGGAGTAATATTTCCGTTACTTACATTTAATTCTTCTGCTTCTGCGATCGTGGATTGTTCTGGATTTATCCAGTTAATATTTATTGTCCATAATTTTAGTGCATCCTCAATAACGCCTTCCCAATCATCATCTTGATAATAGATAATCTTGGCATTCCCTGCTGGTGGAAGTGTGCTTCCCATAGCGTTAAAGGAAGCTGGACTATAAAATCCTCCTATTCGTGCTCCCGGAAGAGGAAATCCTACCATCTGCGCAGTATTAGAACCTGCTAACATTTGCTCTCTATCAATGACATATACTACTTCACTTGTCATTTGTTGTCCCTGATCCTTATTAGCAGTAATATAATACCCATCAGACCATATTGAAAATTTAGTATAATCCGGAAAGCTTCCGGTATTAAAACGATATGTATACCAACCATCATTAACCGGGTCGGATCCTCTGGATACCGCTACTAAAAACCCATTGGGAGTATCGCTAAATTGAGTAATTACGAATCGATCGGCAAAATTATCGTAAAACACAATCGGGTCACCTAAGGATTCTCCAGGAAAAATATTTGCTAAGGAGGTAGAAGGCACTAAGACATTTCCGTTTCTGTCATGAATAGCAAATGCAGAGTTTTTTGCACTAACATAGTGATTAGGGCCAATTGCGCCAGTTGGGTCTGTTGGTGAGACAGAACCGGAATTAGCTTCAAACACTAATGAGGGTGTTTTACCAGCCTTTATATTCCCGGCGTTTTTTTGTATTGCCAATAATGCATCTTGTCCTTTAGGTAGCCCTTTATTTGGTACAATTTTATTAGCATCCATTCTCTTAGGATTTACCTCTCCTATTCGGGGTTCTTCTGGAATTAATTTCCTGCCAATTAAAGGTTCTACTTCATTCATATAGGTAGAGGAAGTAATTAAGGTAGCATAGGAAGTCTTCTTTTCCTGAGAAAAACCAATGAAGTATATAAATAAAAAAGAAAGGAAAAAGATCCTTTTCATAGCTTAGTCTGGATTTGAATCGAGTAATATCTCAATTTTTATATTAAAATACAACTAATACATTAATTATAAATCAAATAATCTGTTGTAATTGCACAGACTTCCTAACAAAAAATACGAACGTTTATTCACGAATTTTAATTTGTTATTGTATTTTAATTTCAGTTAAAAACTGTTTATGTGTTAATTGAAATTTAAAAAAAATTTAGGGTATTTTTCAAATAAGTTGTTCATATTGTAGTCGACTTTTTCACTTGTTAAATTTTTTATTATGAAACAGCAGTATTTGCTTTTAATTTTAATCAGTATTTTTTACAGTTCTGGAATATTTGCTCAAGAAAAGCGAAAAACCAAACCAAATATGATTGCATCATCCTCTTCTATGAGGGTGGTTTCTTCAATTGGATCAAAATCAGCACTTATCCCCGCAAAAAATTCAGATGAAGAAATAAAAGATGGAAGATATTCTAAAGATAATCGATTCTCCAGAGGAAAAGTTATTATTGGCAAAGGTTCTATAGGAGATGATGCCTTGTTAAAAATTCAAGAATCCCAAAATAAGCGTATTCCGGGTGCGAATCCTGAGATCGTTTTTGACACCACCGAACAAAATAGCCAACCTACAGATCCATCAATAGCAGTAGGGCCTAATCATGTAATTGCTGTATTTAATACGGGTTATCGTATCTTTGAAAAAAGCGGAAATGCGTTAACGGGTAATTTATCATCAAATAATTTATTTACAGCTGAAGATGTTTGTTGTGACCTTACAGTTTCTTATGATAATGCAGCTGATAGATGGGTAATGTCTATTCTTTTTTCCACCGGGACTGTAGAAGTAGCCGTATCACAAGGTCCTGATCCGATAAATGATTCTTGGTCCGTATACTCATTTGAAAATATTAATGATTACCAAAAGGTTTCTGTATGGTCTGATGGATATTATATGACAGCCAATGTTAACTCTGATTCTGCAGATACTTCGAACGTAGTATTTGCTTTAGAAAGAGATGCCATGTTAGCAGGAGCAATTAGTGCACAAATAATTGGTTTTCCTTTACCAGGGATCGCTACCGATGGTTTTTACTCTCCTCAAGCCTTTAACGTAAGTAATGCCAACTTACCTGCAATTGGAAATACACCAATCGTTTTTATGCAAGATGATGCTTTTCAGGGAATTACAGAAGATCATATCAAGATATGGACTGTTAATGTAGACTTTACCACACCTGCTAACTCTACCATTTCTCAACCTACTGAATTGATTACCACTCCTTTTATTGGGGCTTTTGATGGAGGGGCTTTTGCTAATCTTACACAGCCAGGAGGTCAGGATATCGATGCTTTGCAAAATACAATAATGAATCAGGCGCAATTCCATAAATTTTCTACTCATAATTCAGCTGTATTCAATTTTGTAGTGGATACTGATGGAGGTGATAATGAAACCGCTGGAGTTCGTTGGTTCGAATTACGTCAATCGGGCGATGGTCAGCCCTGGACTATTTATCAGGAAGGAACATATACTTCTAAAGATGGAAAACACGCCTGGAATGCAAGTTTGATTATGGATGATAATGGAAATATAGGTATGGGATACACCGGAATGGGAGGAACTACAGATACCTTTGTAAGCTCTTTTTATACTGGAAGATATGCTGACGATCCATTGGGAACTATGACTATAGATGAGACATTAATTGCAGCTGGAGGTGGAAATATACCAGGCTCTGAACGATATGGTGATTACAGTAAAATAGATTTAGATCCATCTAATGGAGAAAAGTTCTGGTTTGTAACTGAATATGTAAATACTACAGGTAATAGAGCTAATGTTGCGGGAGTTTTTCAAATAGCTCCGAGTCTGACAAACGATGTCGGAGTTGTATCCATAGATATCCCTGAAGAAGGATCATTTACGGATTCGGAAGAAATTACTGTAGAGATTTTTAATTTTGGAAGTGCTCCGGCTTCTAATTTTGATGTTAGTTATCAAATAGATGGAGGGACTGTGGTTACGGAAACATTTACAGGTACCGTAGAATCTACTAAAATAGCAACGTATACTTTTACACAAAGAGCTGACTTGTCTGCTGATGGACAAATCTATATCATTACTGCAACCACTAATCTAACTAATGACGAATTAGATACAAATGATGAAACCTCTATTACCGCAAACCATTTGTTACAAAACGATATAGGAGTTGTCGCATTAAAATCACCTGTTTCTAATGAAGGCCTTGGGTCAGAAACGGTAACAATAACTATTGAAAATTTTGGTTCGCAAGAACAATCTAATTTCAATGTATCGTATAGTGTTAATGGAGGGGCTGTGGTTACAGAAACGGTAGCAGGAACAATTGTAACAGGTAGTACATTGGACTACTCCTTTGCTCAAACGGTGGATTTATCCATGCCAAATTCATACGAAATTGTGGTTGCTACTTTGCTTTCTAATGACGGAAACACTAGTAATGATAGTTTTACTACAACGGTAGAAAATTTTATTTGTAATACTGAAATAAGTACAACTCCAGTAACAATAAGTGATAGTGGTACTCCAACAATAACTTCTGAAATAGAGATCACTGAGAATGTTATCATCTCTGATCTAAATGTATCACTTAACATAGAACATACTTGGAATAACGATCTTACCATTACATTGACAGCTCCTGATAACACTACTGTTGTTGAATTAACAAGTGGTAACGGAGGTAATAGTGATAATTATACAAATACTACGTTTGATGACCAATCAGCTAATCCTATTACAGGGGGCACAGGCCCTTTTACAGGAATCTTTCAGCCAGAGGGAAATCTTACTGATTTTAACGGATTACCTTCTGCAGGAATTTGGACACTTACTATATCAGATGGAGCCAATGAGGATGGTGGGCAATTGTTAGATTGGACTATCAAGTTTTGTGAAGTTGAGGATGTTACACTTGGTATTAACGAAAACCTTGATCCCAAAAATGATTTAAGAATTATTTATAAAGAAAATAATCAATTCGAGATAAGATTTGAGTCTGATACGGTATCTGATCAGTTAGACATGGATATTTTCAACCTAAAAGGTCAACGATTACTAAATTACAGACTGAACAAAATAAACAATATCGTTTATTTTTATGATCTCGATATGTCTTATACTTCTTCAGGGATATATCTAGTGCGTCTCAAAGACAAAGAAAACAAGTCTAAAATTAAAAGATTTGTAGTTCGATAACTTTTAAAGATTTCAATTAGTAAGAGGTCTAAAAAATGAATTTTTAGACCTCTTTTTATATTTGTTGAAATAGAATAAATCTGAAGAAATGTAAATTTAAAAATAATTTTTTTACAATAATCAAGACTATTTATCTTAACCAGTTTTCGGCATCGACTTTCTCAGAAATAATAGATTTTAATTCTGAAATCAGAACACGTTTTTGTTCCATAGTATCTCTGTCTCTTATAGTTACGGTCTGATCATTTAATGTATCATGATCTACTGTTATGCAAAAAGGAGTACCTGCAGCATCTTGTCTTCTATAACGACGTCCGATAGCATCCTTTTCATCATATGCTACATTAAATTTCCATTTTAGATCTTCTACAATCTTCTCGGCAACCTGAGGTAAACCGTCTTTCTTAACTAATGGAAGAATGGCCGCTTTTACAGGAGCTACCACCGCTGGTAATTTTAACACTACTCTGCTGGATCCGTCCTCCAGTTGCTCGTCTTTTAGTGCAGTAGAGAATACAGCAAGGAACATTCTATCTAATCCTACGGATGTTTCTACCACATAAGGAATATAGTTCTCTTTTAATTCGGGATCAAAGAATTGTAATTTTTTACCAGAAAACTCTTCGTGTGCTTTCAGATCAAAATCCGTTCTCGAGTGAATACCCTCTAATTCTTTAAACCCAAATGGGAAGTTAAATTCTATATCCGCTGCAGCATTGGCATAATGTGCTAGTTTATCGTGATCATGGAAACGATAATTTTCTTTTCCTAATCCTAAAGAAAGGTGCCAATTGAGACGTGTTTCTTTCCAGTATTCATACCATTTCATTTCCTCTCCCGGACGTACAAAAAACTGCATCTCCATTTGTTCGAACTCACGCATTCTAAAAATAAATTGCCTGGCTACAATCTCATTTCTAAACGCTTTACCGGTCTGTGCAATCCCAAAAGGGATCTTCATTCTACCTGTTTTTTGGACATTCAAGAAATTAACAAAGATTCCCTGTGCGGTCTCTGGTCTTAAAAACAAGTCTGTGGCAGACTCGGCAGAAGCACCAAGTTTGGTCCCAAACATAAGATTAAACTGTCTTACATCTGTCCAGTTTTTAGATCCACTCTCAGGGCAACCTATTCCAAGATCTTCTATCAATTGTTTAAATCCTGCCAGATCATTTTCTTCCTGAACTCTAGTAAGTTCGATAGTAATTTTGTCAATTTCTTTTTGACGACGAAGAACATTTGGATTTGTATTTCTAAATTCATCTTCATTAAAGGCATCTCCAAAACGTTTTTTGGCTTTGGTAATATCCTTTTCGATTTTCTGATTAATTTTTTCTCTAAAATCCTCAACTAAAACATCCGCTCTATATCTTTTTTTCGAATCTTTATTATCGATAAGCGGGTCATTAAATGCATCCACGTGCCCTGATGCTTTCCAGGTAGTCGGATGCATAAATATTGCTGCATCTAATCCCACAATATTCTGGTGCATATACACCATACTTTTCCACCAATATTCTCTAATATTCTTTTTCAGTTCTGCTCCATTCTGTCCATAATCGTATACAGCACTTAATCCATCATAGATTTCACTAGAGCCAAAAATATACCCATACTCTTTAGCATGAGAAATAACCTGCTTAAATTTATTTTCTTGATTTGCCATGCCGCAAAAATAATCCAATTTACAAGAATTGAAAACGAATTTATTTAATTAATGACCGGATGTAGTAATTTCTGTTAAAAACATAAAAAAACCACCATATTAAGGATAATATAGTGGTTTATGTAGCTTTTTAAGCTTTTTTATTTTAATTCAAACTGAGTATTAGAAATCATTGTAGGTCCAGAGAATAAATTAACTATATAGTTACCTTCACTAAGCTCTCCTTCTGCAGCATCTACTAGTACACAAACATCTAACGCATCATTTTCGTAGAAGACTCTATTTTTACCACTATAAGTAAGCACTCCTCCATCGAAGTTTACAGCAAGTTTATCTCCAATTAGATTGTTTTCAGGATTGATAACCTGAACATAAAGGTCTTTATCACCTTTTTCTGTCAACTTATTTGGTGAAAGAGTAAAACAAACTCTTACTTTCTCTGCTCTGCTTGATCTAGATGTGGTTGTAATTTTACCACTATTACGTACTCTAACACCTTCTGCCTTAATCCCAGAAGCTTGTAAAGCAGATCCTCTTTCTACAATTTCTGCTAATTTACTATTCTGGCTCGCTAAGGAATCAGAAAATATAATTCTTTCTGATAAAGCAGTAGAAGTACTATCCAGGTCAGTCGCTAATTGAGCATTTGCAGTTGTTAAACTATCGGCTAACTTAAATAATCTTTCTCTCTCTTTTTTCAGTTTACTTACCTCTCTTCTATATCTTGCGATCAATGCAACATTAGCGTCATAGTCCTTTAGACTATCTAATAACACGACAACACGCTGTTTCTCTTTTAATAAATGATCATCCATTACCTCATTCAGGGCAATTGCATTGTCATATTTCGTAATCAATTCTCCTAATTCACTTTCAATTAAATCCTTTTCTTGTTGCAAAATTGCTTTTTCTCGCTTTTCTTCGTTGTAAAACTTATACGTGAAGATCCCCAGAATTAATAATAGAGCTCCAAGAACACCAATTAGTATCTTAAGGGTCAAGTTATTGTTTTGAGTTGTCATAATAAATTTCTAATTTTTTTGATGGTTACGTTAAATAGTAAATTTAGTAAATATAGTAATTAATGTTTATTCACCTAATATGTTAAGCGACTTAGCTTATTTATTTTATCCTATATATTGCGCTGCCTGTGACAACCCCCTATATAAAAACGAAAGGATCTTGTGTACTTCCTGTAGACACAAACTCCCATTAGGTAATTTTCATAAGGTAAACGCTAAAAAGATCGAAAAAGTATTTTATGGGCGATCCAAAATAGAAAATGCAACCTCTTTATTGGTGTTTGAGAAGGATGGATTAGTACAGAATTTGATTCACAATCTTAAATATAGAGGAAGAGAAGAAATAGGGCAAGAACTTGGTATATGGCTAGGAAACGAGCTCTCTAAATCTATTGATTATCAGGATATTGATTCGATTATACCTGTTCCGCTTCACCCCAGACGATTACGGGAGAGAGGCTTCAATCAAGTCGAGAAATTTGGGAAGGAAATCGCAAAAAAATTAGATGCAGAATATGTTGATTTTGTTTTGAAAAAAAATTCCTACAACCAGAAACAATCAAAAAATAGTCGTTTAACACGCTGGAAAAATACTTCTGAAACATTCGGAATTCAAAATGAGTCCTTATTAGAAAACAAACACATCTTGATTGTCGACGACATTGTAACCACTGGTGCTACTATAGAGGCTTGTGTCAATGTGCTTAAAATAATTCCTGGTATTAAAATCAGTGTTGCAACTATGGCTATCACAGTATAGATTTTTTGTTTGTTATAAATAGTCGTTTCTTTGTGTTTTTAAAAAATTGTAATGGAGCTATGTGCAAAAGATCCCACACATTATTAGTAACTATTTTTTCTTTGTTCTTAATGGTAAGTTGTGCTAAAAAAGGTACGATTTCCGGGGGAGAAAAAGATGAAATTCCTCCAAAGTTTATAAAAGCGAATCCTCCTAATTTTTCAACAAATTTTAACAGAGATGAAATTCGCATTTATTTTGATGAATATGTAAAACTAAAGGATCCTCAGAAGCAGATCATTATATCTCCTCCTATGGATCCAAAACCGCAAATAACGCCTTTAGGAGGCGCCAGTAAATACATAAAAATTAAATTTTTAGACACTTTGCTAGAAAATACAACATATAGCATCAATTTTGGTCAAAGTGTAGTGGATAATAATGAAGGAAATGCCAATCCGTTTTTTAGGTATGTTTTTTCTACCGGTGATTCTCTTGATTCACTCGGAATACGGGGTACGGTCGGTGATGCATTAGAGAAAAAAGCGGATCCATTTATTACTGTGGCATTATACGAAATTGACGAGAATTATTCTGATTCTCTGGTTTTTCAGCAAGTTCCCAGATATGTAACAAGTACATTGGACAGTATTAATTTTAACCTAGACAATCTAAAAGCAGGAAAATATAAACTGATAGCTCTTAAGGATGCTGCGACTAATTATACGTACGAACCTAAACAAGATAAGATTGGTTTCTACGAAGAAATTGTGACACTACCGTCTGATACTTCAAAAGTGTTTTCTATAAATTTATTTAAAGAAATTTTAGATTTTAAAGCTTTAAAACCAAAGCAAGTTTCTAAAAATGAAATCATTTTCGGATACGAAGGTATTGCAGACTCTATGAATATTAATCTGTTGAGTAAAGCTCCGGAAAATTTTGAAACCCGAGTTTTCCCTGATAAAGAGAAAGACACCTTGCATTATTGGTTCAGACCTTTTTTTGAAGCGGATTCGTTAATTTTCGAGGTAGCTAACGGTAAAAATTTCAGGGACACTTTGGTAGCAAGATTTAAGGACCAGTACAAAGATTCTATAAAGCTTAGCAATAATGTAAAAGGAAGTTTAGCTTTTAATGAAGACTTCAGGATTTTCTCAAACACACCAATGGAGACTATTGATGAAAAATTAATTTCATTGACCGATAAAGATACTATCGAAGTACCTTTTTCTTTGCAATTGGATAAAGTGAAGAATGAAGCCATATTTGCATTCGAAAGAACAGAAAGTAATAGCTATACAGTAGAATTATTGCCAGAGGCTATTACCGATTTTATTGGTAATGTGAATGATTCTATTACCATAAATTTCAGAACAAAAAAACTAGCAGATTATGGTACGATCTTTTTGACGCTACAAAATGTAAAAAAATATCCCGTTCTGATTCAGGCAACTGATGAAAAAGGAAACTTTATTAGTGAAAAATTAGTTACTAAAGAAGAAACTGCCATATTTGATAATCTGAATCCTGGTAAATATAATTTCAGGGTTATTTTCGACTCCAATAATAATGGAAAATGGGATACGGGAAATTTCCTTAAAGGAATTCAACCTGAAAAAGTAGTTTATTTTCCTGAATCGATAGAGGTTAGAGCCAATTGGGAACTTAAACAACCTTTTGTTTTGGAATAATCTGAAAACGATCTGCATCCTCTAAAAAAGGTAATTTTTTACGTGTATTCTCGATATGAGCTTTGTCCAGAGTTGCATATAATACGGTCTCTCTTTCTACAGGGTTTTCTTCTAAAACAGAATTCCCTAATACGTCATAGACCGCAGAGTGCCCATTATATTCAAATCCTTTCCCGTCCAGACCTACTCTGTTCACTCCTATACAATACGCCATATTTTCTATCGCTCTCGCTTTTAGTAAGGTATCCCAGGCGTTCATTCTTGGCTTTGGCCAACTGGCCACATAGATTAACAAATCATATCCCGATGTATTTCTAGCCCAAACAGGAAACCTAAGATCATAACAGATTTGTGGTTTGATTTTCCAACCTTTATAAATGATGATTACCTCTTCGTCACCGGCAGTAAATACTTCCTCTTCCTTAGCTAAAGTAAATAATTGATGTTTATCATATTGATCAATAGATCCGTTTGGACAGACAAAAAGAAAACGGTTAAAATAGCGCTTATCATCCTTGATAATAATACTTCCTGCTATAGCGCAGCCTTTTTCTTCAGCCAATTTTTGTAACCAGCTTACCGTTTCACCATCCATGGTCTCAGCCACTTTTTCTACGTTCATTGTAAAACCTGTTGTAAACATTTCCGGTAAAATTATGAGATCAGTTTCCTGATGAATTGATCTGATTTGTTGCTCGAATGCGGCTCTATTTTGAATAGGGTTTTCCCAGGCTAAGTGAGATTGGATTAAGGAAATGTTTAATAAATCTTTCATTATTTAAATACAGGATGAATCTAATTAACTATTTTTATTTGCCAAATAAATTATATCCGAAAATTAATGAAAAAGATTTATATTTTCCTGTCCATTCATTAACCTCTCTCAATAAATTCCGCCCTAAATCAATTCTTGCTTCCAAATAGTATTTTTTATAATTGTACCCTAAACCGAAAACATAACTTACTGTAAGAACATTTAGATTATAGTCTGGAAGAAAATTAGAGTTATCGTCATAATTTAATGTAGAATTCATTGGAATATCAAAAAGAGCAGCAGCATTCAAAAAGAGTTTTGATGACTTGTTTACATTAAAATAAGTTCTAAATCCAAAAGGGATCTCTATAGATTTATAATCTATTGTAGCTTTAACTTCTCTTACTTCGTTATTTGCTTGGGTATAATTATACGTTTTTTCTTCCTTAAAACTTTGATAAGTAGGCTCAATAAAAAATGCAAATCTATTTCTATTGTAAGGCAGCACAAATTCCATTTCAGCGCCAATTCTAAAATTTATTTCATTATCAAAATTCACATCTCCTGACGGTCCAAAATTTATTTCTCGTGGATCATCTACCGAAACCGAATTAAAGTTTATTCCTGGTCTAATGTTTATATTAAAATAACCTTTAGAACTATTGGCACTAAAATTAGTATATGAAAAGCCTTTACATTCATTATATTTTTTAAAATATTTAGTTAAATCTTTTTTAGTATAATTTGTGTTTTCAATATTTCGTATAGTCATGTCGGCACACTTAACATCAGTCCATAATTGCTGTTTATAATGATCATTTTTTCTAACCTTATTATCCTGAGTAAGATACAGTTTATAGTCAAGCTGTCTTATATTTACTTCATTCGTTGAATAAAAATAACGAATTAAATTTCCGTCTTTATATGAATAAAGACTTGCGTCACCTTCGATTAAATTTTTAAGAAACAACTCTTCTTCTTCTAAATTTAGGTCCTTATTTCTACTTAAACTCCCTATTCTATGATCGGATCGATCAACCCTTACATTGTAGCGAACATATTTTATTTTATCAAGGACTACGAACTCAGATGCTGTTGTAATAGTAGCCTTTTTAACTTTGGAATCTAAGGAAAGTTTATATTCAAAATTTGTGGGATTATTGGACCAATCTTCATTTTTAATAAAACACTCTATTTTAGTTCCATTGCTATCAATAATATATCCTTTTTCAAAAGAACTTTGAGAATTTAGATCGCAAACCATTATTATAAAAAGTACTGATAGTAATAATTTTTTCATTTTAATTTTTTTTAAATATTAATTGTAGTTCGATCGGTCTTAAGTTTCCATTTAAAATCAATTTGACCTGTATAATAGTGTCACAAATAAACAATTTGTTACCTATAAAACGTTGCTTTTTTAAATTTTTACAAATAAATAGGGTAACAAATCAAACTTTGACGACACTATTAAAGAGCAGTAAAATATTATACAACTTTTTAAATCTTAAATTACAATGAATATTATAAATCTTAGAACTACGAAAATCTTCTTTATCATTTTTACATTCGTTTCCTTTGTAGGATTTTCTCAGACAACTTTCGAAAAAGGATATTTTATAAATAATCTTGATCAAAAAATAGAATGTTTGATAGAAAATCAGGGATGGAAGAACAATCCAGATCAATTTAGATATAAAATAACCTCTGATGGCGATATTAAAACAGGAAGATTAGATAATGTAAAAGAGTTCGAAATCTTTAATACCTCTAAATATCGACGTTTTAAAGTACAATTAGATCGCTCAGGTGATAAATTAGGTGCTTTGGATTATGAAGGGAAAATAAAGCTTGTTACTAATACTTTATTTCTTAAGGTTTTAATAGAAGGCGAAGCTTCCTTATTCCAGTATAAAAACTCGAAGTTTACAAGATACTTTTATTCAATAAATGAGTCGGAAGCTATCCAATTGGATTATAAAAAATACCGACCTTCGGATAATGGTATCCAACAAAATAGCCATTATAAGCAACAATTGTGGAATACTTTTAAGTGTGATGACATTACAATCAAAAATATTGAAAAAATAGATTATACCTCAAAAGATCTTATCAATTTTTTTATTACATATAATCAGTGCAAAAATGCAAATTTTACCAATTTTAATATTAAAAACACCAACAAAGGAAGTATTTCACTCAAAATTAGACCAGGATATACCTTGGGATCCGTGTCGGTTGAAGACAATATAGAAAATGATTTTTTAATTGAATCCAGAGATGTAGATTTTAAAAATGTTGGTAGTTTCAGAATAGGTGTGGAGATGGAATTTTTCCTTCCATTCAATAAAAATAAATTTTCTATAGTTCTGGAGCCAACGTATCAAAGTCTTAAGTCTGAGGAAAGATTCGCCTATTTAAGATTAACCAATGAAAATCGCGAAACTACAGCAAATATCGATTATTCTTCCTTAGAATTGCCATTAAGTATTAGATACAATCTTTTTTTAAATAAAAACACAAAACTATTTTTTAATGGAGGTTTTCTTTTTGATATTCCTTTTAACTCAACCATAGACTATGAAGAAGATTTCTTAAACGATTTCGAGCTGGAGAACAGCGGAAATATCATATTTGGAGCAGGCCTAAATTATAAAAGATATAGTTTGGAAATAAGGTATGGAACCAATAGAGATATGACTCGTGAGGATTTAATGTCTATTAATTATAATGCCTTATCATTCATATTTGGATACCGTATTTTTTAAATAAAAAGTAACAGTTTTAGTAATATACTAAGCATCATGGAATCAATTCAAAATTTTGTGTCGTATTCATCAGATTAGCTCGCCATTTTTAATTAAAATCCTTATTTTCGCAGACTTAATAGAAAGAATGATCAAATGAGCACGAAGTTTCCTGAGTACAAAGGACTTGACTTGCCAAAAGTGGCAGATGATATACTAGAATTCTGGCAACAGAATAACATTTTCGAGAAGAGTATTTCTGAACGAGAAGATGCGACTCCTTTTGTCTTTTTTGAAGGGCCACCCTCTGCAAACGGACTACCGGGAATTCACCATGTAATGGCTCGTGCGATCAAAGATATATTTTGCCGCTATAAAACCCAAAAAGGATATCAGGTAAAGCGTAAAGCCGGTTGGGATACTCATGGACTTCCAGTAGAATTGGGTGTAGAGAAGGAACTAGGTATTACTAAAGAAGATATTGGTAAAAAAATTACCGTTGAAGAATATAACGAAGCTTGTAAAAAGGCAGTGATGCGTTATACGGATATCTGGAATGATCTTACCGAAAAAATTGGATATTGGGTAGATATGGAAGATCCGTATATCACCTATAAGTCCAAGTATATGGAAACGGTATGGTGGTTACTTTCGGAAATCTATAAGAAAGGATTATTATACAAAGGATATACCATACAACCCTATTCACCAAAAGCAGGAACCGGATTAAGTTCTCACGAATTGAATCAACCTGGAACCTATCAGGATGTTACGGATACTACGGTTGTAGCTCAGTTTAAAGCTAAAAAAGAAACACTGCCTTCATTCTTAACAGATATTGCAGGTGATATCTATTTCTTAGCCTGGACAACTACTCCCTGGACGTTACCCTCTAACACGGCATTAACCGTTGGACCAAAAATTGATTATGTGGTTGTAAAAACTTTCAATCAATATACTTTTGAACCGATTAATGTGATTCTGGCAAAGAATTTAGTTGGAAAACAGTTTGGTGGAAAATTCGTTCTAGCAGAAAATGAAGAAGCGCTAAGCTCATTTAAGGAAGGTGATAAAAAGGTTCCGTACTTTATACTAAAAGAATGCAAAGGAGTTGATCTTGTTGAGATTCGTTATGAACAACTACTAGACTATGCTCAGCCGTATAACAATCCGGAGAATGCTTTTAGGGTGATTTCTGGTGATTTTGTAACTACAGAAGATGGTACCGGTATCGTTCATACAGCTCCTACTTTTGGTGCAGATGATGCTTTGGTAGCAAAGCAAGCTACACCAGAAGTTCCACCCTTGTTGGTAAAGGATGATAATGATAATCTTGTTCCACTGGTTGATCTACAAGGTAAATTCACAAAACACGTTGGTGAATTTGGCGGTAAGTATGTAAAAAATGAATATTACAGTGATGGTGAAGCTCCAGAAAAATCTGTTGATGTAGAACTTGCTATCAAGTTAAAAATAGAAAATAAAGCCTTTAAGGTTGAAAAATATGTACACAGTTATCCTAACTGCTGGCGTACAGACAAACCTATTTTATATTATCCATTGGATTCATGGTTCATAAAAGTGACCGATTTTAAGGATCGCATGCACGAATTGAATTTGGGTATCAACTGGAAACCAAAAGCTACTGGAGAAGGGCGTTTCGGAAATTGGCTCGCAAATGCTAACGATTGGAACTTATCCAGATCACGCTTCTGGGGAATCCCTTTACCAATCTGGCGAACAGAGGATGGTAAAGAAGAAATGATTATTGGTTCTGTAGAAGAATTGAAAACTGAAATGCAAAAAGCAGTAGATGCAGGTGTTCTGGAAGCCGATATTTTTGCAGATTTTGTTGTCGGAGATATGAGTGAAGAAAATTATGACAAGATAGATCTTCATAAAAATGTAGTAGACAAAATCATCTTGGTTTCTCCATCGGGAAAATCAATGAAACGCGAAAGTGATTTGATCGATGTATGGTTTGATTCCGGCTCTATGCCATATGCACAATGGCATTATCCTTTTGAAAATAAAGAAAAAGTAGAATCAGGAGAAAGAAAAGCAGATTTTATAGCAGAAGGTGTTGATCAAACACGTGGATGGTTCTATACCCTGCACGCCATCGGAACCATGATTTTTGATGATGTTGCCTATAAAAATGTGGTATCAAATGGTTTGGTACTAGATAAGAATGGTCAGAAAATGTCCAAACGATTAGGAAACGCAGTGGATCCTTTTGAAACACTGAAAAAATTTGGTCCCGATGCCACCAGATGGTATATGATCAGTAATGCTAATCCCTGGGACAATCTAAAGTTTGATTCTGAAGGAATTGCAGAAGTACGTCGTAAGTTTTTTGGCACTTTATATAACACCTATTCATTCTTTACACTATACGCCAATATTGATAATTTCACCTACGCTGAAACTGATATTCCATTAGCAGAACGCCCAGAGATTGATCGATGGATTTTAAGTGAATTGCATACATTGATCAAAAGCGTAGACGAATACTATAATGAATATGAGCCTACCAAAGCTACCAGAGCGATTTCCGATTTTGTTCAGGAAAACTTAAGTAATTGGTTTGTTAGATTAAGTAGAAGAAGATATTGGAAAGGCGATTATCAGAAAGATAAAATCTCTGCCTATCAGACTTTATATACGTGTATGCTTACCGTAGCAAAACTTGGAGCACCAGTAGCACCATTTTTTATGGATCGCTTATATAAGGATTTGGTTTCTATTTCAACCAAAGAGACTTTTGAAAGTGTGCATCTGGCACATTTCCCTGAGTATGATAGTTCTTTTGTAGACAAAGATTTAGAGCATAAAATGCAGAAAGCACAAGCTGTATGTTCTCTTGTCCTTTCCTTGCGTCAAAAAGAAAAGATCAAAGTACGTCAACCGCTGCAGAGAATTATGATTCCTGTGCTAAACGAGGCGGATAAAGCCGAAATAGATGACATTGCAAGCCTGATAAAAAGTGAGGTAAATGTTAAAGAAATTGAATTGATTGACGATGCTTCCGGTATCTTGGTCAAGCAAATAAAGCCAAATTTTAAAAATTTAGGCCCTCGTTTCGGAAAAGACATGAAACTGATAGCCAACAAGATACAATCTTTTGATCAAGAAACAATCAAAGTTCTCGAACAAACTGGAAGTTTTGACATAGAAATTAATAATAAAATTATTACTTTAGGAACCGATGATGTAGAAATCAGTTCTCAGGATATTGAGGGTTGGTTGGTTGCAAACTCAGGCCCACTTACAGTAGCACTGGATATAACCATAACTCCAGAGCTTAAAAAAGAAGGGATTGCAAGAGAGCTTGTAAACCGGATCCAAAATATCAGAAAGGATAGCGGATTAGAGGTAACTGATCGCATAGAAATTGTAATAAAGGAAAACAAATCTATTCAGGAAGCCGTTGCAACTAATGAAGCGTACATCAAGAATGAAACCTTAACCGAGACAATTGAATTTGCAACAGATGTAATAAATGGTACAGAAATTGCGTTTGACGACATTGCAACCCAATTGATAATTAAAAAACAATAAGAGTATGGCAGCAGATGTAAAAGTAAGGTATAGTGATGCCGATTTAGCGATGTTCAAGGAAATTATCCTAGATAAAATGGCGAAAGCTATGAAAGACTTAGAATTACTTCAGAGTGCTTACAAAAATGATGGTAATAATGGTACAGATGATACCTCGCCAACATTTAAAGCATTCGAAGAAGGTAGTGAAACAATGTCTAAAGAAGCAAATACGCAATTAGCAATTAGACAAGAGAAATTCGTACGTGATCTAAAAAATGCATTATTACGAATAGAAAACAAAACGTACGGAATTTGCCGTGTTACGGGAAAACTTATTAATCCGGAACGATTAAAATTAGTTCCACACGCAACGCTTAGTATAGAAGCTAAGAACATGCAGAGTTAACAAACAGCAAAAAATTAAAAAGTAAAGTGCTTTCTGGATTGGGAAGCACTTTTTTTATTAGTAAAAATCATTTTGATAATATTCAAAATAAATTATTGAATCTACTTATTTTTGCAGACAAGTTAACCACACTTTTCTTCAGGATTTTTTAATAGTTATCAAAAAGTGAACTACCTCCTGCCTCGAGTCCAGATCACGAGGAATCCAACGGAAACATAATCGTAACATTTCGAGGTAAGCGTTGAAGAATTATACTCCATGATGTAGATTAAATAAAAATTGATAAAATAATTCTAATTAAGTTGTAACCTTTTTGAAAAACTTAGGTATTACTAATAGAAACTAACCAAAAAGAGTGGCATCTTGAAAAATTTAACTGATGAAGAATTAATGATTCTGGTATCTAATGGGGATTTAGATATGATGAGTGTCCTTTTTGACCGATATCATGTCAAGATATTTAATTTTTTATTGAAAATGACTAGAGAACGGGATGTAAGTCAGGATATTACTCAGGAGGTTTTCTATAAAGCGCTAAAATATAGAACATCGTATAAAAAAGGTAAGTTTTCATCCTGGATTTACACAATCGCCCGAAACATATTTTCCGATCACTATCAAAGTCAGAAAAATAAAGAACAACGATTAGATGAGATTGGATATAAAATTGAGCGGGAAGAAATATACCAATTGGAAAAAGATGAAATTAAAGAACAATTAAATAAGGCATTAGCTCAATTAAATCAAAGTGATAGAGAATTAGTTATTATGAACCGATACCAAGGCATCAAATATCAGGAGCTTGCCGAGATAACCGGATCAACAGCGGGAGCTGTAAAAACTAAAGTACATAGAGCTATACATAAACTTAAAGATCACTACCAACAAATCGTATAACATTATGAGCTGTAAAAAAACACAAGAACTAATCATCGATTATCTCGATGGAAATTTAGATCAGAAGGAGCAGCAGATTGTTTCGGCTCATCTTACAACTTGTATTAGCTGCCAAAAGTCATTACAAGAACTTCAACTAATTTTTGACGGAATTGATCAAGATCCTGAAGAATTACCGGATGCGAGTATGAAAGTCAATTTTGAAGAAATGCTTCAAAAGGAAAAAGAGACATTAAGTGATTCTAAAATAGTTTCCCTTCAAAAAAATACGAAAAATTCCTGGAGAACAATATTACAGATAGCGGCTACCATTGCCCTGATTCTTTCTGCATATTACTTAGGAAAACAACAAAACAATCAGTCCATTTCTCAGGAAATAGCTGTTTTGGAAAAAGAAAAAGTGCAACTTAAACAAGAAGTAACCATTTCTCTTATTGAAAATAAATCAGCCAGTAAGCGTTTACAAGCAGTTAATTATGCAGAAGAATTTGAAAAACCAGGAAATGAGATACTAAAAGCTCTAATTAATAAAATGTTTTACGATGACCAAATCAATGTGCGACTAGCTGCAGCAGAAGCATTAACCAAGTTTTCGGACTTAGAAATGGTACGTAAAGCATTAGTACATGCTCTGGAAATAGAACAAGATCCAGGCATGCAAATTGAATTAATTCAAATATTAGTTTCTATAGAAGAAAAACGCGCAGTTCCTTCTATGGAAAAGTTACTTCAGAATGAAGAAACACCAAATTATGTAAAAGATCAAGTAACCATTGGTCTTCCGAGTTTAATTTAAAATTTCAATCAAAAATTAAAAAAGAACAGATGAAAAATATAGCAATCGCAATAGTACTTTTTATAACTATTGGACACGTACACGCACAAGAAGATTACTCCCAATCCTTACAAGGAGTTGATAATGTAGTCATCAGCTCTGAATCCGGAGTTAAACTGAAAGCACACGATAAAAATGAATTGTTGATTATAGGGAATGGTAGGAAGATGCCCGAAAAAGCACGAGGTTTAAAAGCAGTATATGCAGGCGGAAGTGATAATACAGGTTTTGGAGTGTATGCACAAAAAGAAGGAGGAACATTGATCGTTAGAAACTTAAAAAGTACCTATACCAAAACGTTAGAAGTTTTTCTCCCAAAAAGTATCAATATTAAAGTCGAAAGAAGCAACCTCGGAAAAATTTTTGCCGAAGGATTCTCGTCAGAAATTGAAGCCACCACCAATGTTGGCCATATAACATTAAGAGATGTTACCGGGCCAATTGTAGCCAAAACGGCTACAGGTGAGATCAACATTGTTTTTAATAAAGTAAACCAGAGTTCACCAATTTCTTTGGTCTCAGCGACAGGAGCTATTGATATTAGCATTCCTGCCAATACACCTGCAAACTTAGAGATGAAAGCAACGATGGGTGAGATTTTTACTGACTTTGACATTAAATTCCCTGTGCCAGAAAGTAATCTAAAAGTAGTAAGTGGTAAAAAAACAATAAAAACTGAACTAAATAACGGTGGTGTAGAGATTAACCTAAAATCGGCAACCGGTAATATTTATCTAAGAAAACAATAAAGAGGTCATTCGTCAACCCTTCCACCTAAGGTGGATCAAAAACAACAAAATCATGAAAATTTTAGTACATCTAATCGCTTTATGTTGTATAGCCTTTCAGCTAAATGCACAAAAAGTAATCGAAAAAGAAATCAATGCATCAGCAGATCGAATAAAAATAGAGTTTAAATTTGCTGAAGATATAAATGTAAAAACCTGGGATAAAAATACAGTCTACCTCAAAGCGGAAGTAAGTGTCAATGATGGAGAATATGATGATTACTTCGACCTAAAAATCGATAATTCTTCTTCTGTTTTGGACATAGAATCCAGTTACGGAGATTTATTTGACAAATGGAAAAAAGAGAAAGGATCTAACCGTAAAAAAAATTGGGGACCATGTAATAATATGGATATCGATGCTAACTATACACTATATTTACCTAAAAATTCCAAACTAAGAGTAAAAAGCATATCTGGCAACGTAGCCTCAGAGAATTATCAGGGGGACTTAGAAATTGATATTATCAGTGGTAATATTGATATTAAAAAATATGATGGAGAGCTCACACTGAAAACAATTAGTGGAGACATTGATATTAATATTGCTCAATCCAAATTATTAGCAGAAACGATTTCCGGATTAATATACTCTGAAAAAGAAATGGAGTTTGATCGTGGAAAAAACAGAATGGTTGGTAGTAAAGTTACAGGTACATTTGGCGATGTCAAAAGCAACTTACATCTTAAGACAATTAGCGGAGATATTTTTTTAAGAAAACAATAATATAATGTGAGTTCGACACAAGAAATTTTACGTCAGTCAGAGTAATTTTCGACAGAAAATTGTATCCAAGACAAGTAAATTTTCAAACAAAAGCCTAATTTCGATACAATTTTTCTCCGTTTCACTATGAAAAAGCACTCAATTTGAAGGCTTTTTTATAACTAAAATCATAGATCGCACTCATATTAATACAATTCATCAATAAAATTCTAAGACCATCGATGTACATTAAAATCAGGAAAAAAGCTACCTTCGATAAATATGAAGAAGCTTTTTTTCTTTTTTATCGCTTATATACTATCCATCCACGTATCCGGTCAATCAACTTTTGATAAAAGTATCGATGCTACTGGACTTTCAGAAGTATTTATTCTTCTTGATAATACTTTTCAGATTGAAATAGGGAATACTTCAGAAAATAAGATCATAGTTAATGCTATTTCTGAGGGAGAATACCAAAACGACATATTGATAAATACCAAACGAAAAGGTGAAAGGCTTACAATTCTTGATGATTTTCAACCTTTCTTTAAAAACCATGATGACAAACTCAGTGCGCATAAAGTTATTGTAGTAAAGGTAAGAATACATGTACCTCAACATCTTAAAGTAACTATCCAATCCAGGCTAGCCTCTTTGACGCTGGTTGGCAGGATAAGATCTTTATTTGTAGAACTTAATTCGGGAGATTGTTTACTAAACCATTTTACCGGAAATGCTACAGTGAATACCCTAAGCGGAAATATAACAGTTCGTACTACAAACGCTATGATCAATGCATCTACAAAATCAGGAATTCTTTATGAAGAAAAGATGTATGGTCAACATCTGATAGCGTTAAAATCCATTAGTGGAAACATTAGTATCTTCAAAACAAAATAAAACACTATTTTTGTCCGTCATTGTATGAAATATCAGAAGTTTATGTCTCTAAAGAAGTCTATTTTAGTTATAATCGTAGTTCTACTAATAGATCAGATTTCCAAAATATACATTAAAACCAATTTTACATTACACGAAGAGGTGCCGGTATTTAGTTGGTTTCGTATCGTATTTGTAGAAAATAAAGGAATGGCCTGGGGATTCGAGCTACCGGGAAATTATGGTAAACTCGTGCTCACCTTGTTTAGGTTAGTGGCTATTACGGGGATAGGGTATTGGTTATATGACTCTGTTCGAAAGAATAGCTCCAGAATACTTACATTTTGTATTGCTCTGATTTTTGCTGGTGCTTTCGGTAATATAATCGATTCGATATTATATGGAATTATATTTAATGAAAGTACTACAACACAAATAGCTCAATTTCTTCCGGAAGGTGGTGGTTATGAAAGTATTTTTTACGGAAAGGTAGTCGATATGATTCAGTTTACTTTTTATGATGATATTTTACCAGAATGGATCCCATTTTGGGGTGGAAATCATTTTTCTTTTTTTGATCCCGTTTTTAACATTGCAGATTCCGCCATAAGTATTGGGGTTTTCTTACTCTTGGTATTTAGCAAAAGAGCTTTCCCAAAGAAAGAAGAAGTATAAGATTATTCTAAAATCTTTTCAAAATCCTCTATGGCTATAGGTTTTACCAGATAATCTAAAACCACCTTACTAGATTTAGCTCTATCCACGTCTCTATTATCAATAGAGGAACTTACCACATATAAGTCAATCTTTTTACTGATTTTGTCCTTGATCTTTTCGAATTCCCTTAAAAATTGCCAACCATCCATAATTGGCATATTAAGATCAAGAAATATGACTTGAGGAACGTTTTGATCTTCTATATCTTCTACAGAATTTATAAAATAGTTTAATGCTTCTTTTCCGTTATTAAAAATGATAACATTTTCCGATAATTTTTTTAACTTAATAATTTTGCTTATCAGATTAATATACATTTTGTCATCATCTATGATGCAGACACTCTTTGAATTATGGGGCATTTTGGGGTATATTTTAAAATCAATGAGACACTATAACTGGTCTTATTTATAAAAATTGCTTAACGTTAGTTAAAACTATAAATTTTTAACGGGGTCACACAATAATCAAGTTTAATATCGGTAGACATCACTCCTTCAATTTCTTTTTCGGGAGCGAAAAAGGAAAGTCCGATTTTAATAGTTTCGGGATTACATTGGGATAAAAATTTGTCATAAAAACCTTTACCATATCCCACTCGGTTTCCGTTGTCATCAAAAGCTAATGATGGCACGAAAACAACGTCAATTTTGGATTCAGGAATAGGAATCCCGTCAGTGGGTTCTGGAATACCCCAACGGTTTACTTCTAATTTTGTATTATCAGTTAACAATAAATGTGTCAAAGTGTTTTTTTCAAAATTTTCTTTACTAATTTCCTAGTTCTAGTTGATTTTTTACGAGATTGTAATAATCTCCTTTTCTTTGAGTAAGGGAAGTATGGGTTCCAACCTCAACAGTTTTACTCTTATCAAGCACTACAATTAGATCTGCATTTTTTACAGTACTTAATCGATGAGCAATAATAATTACCGTTTTGCCCTTAAAAAAGAATTTAGATTTTTCATAATCTCTTTTTCATTGTTAGCATCTAATTCGCTCGTTGCTTCATCAAAAAAAAGTATGTTTGAGTTTTTATAAACAGCTCTCGCAATTAAAAGTCTTTGTCTCTGTCCAGTACTCATTCAGTGACCCTCGTTGCCAATTTTAGTCTTATATCCCATTGGGAGTGAATTTATAATTTGATCAATATTACCAACGGGATATTGTTAGCGATTGTATCATTGAAAATAAAATCTTCCTGCATAACCACCCCACAATTATCTCTCCATCGAATTCATCTATAATTAAATATTTAAATTACTTTTTATTCTTATAAAGCTTATTAAATCGCCAAGTCTCGTAACCATGTCTAGGAAGTCCAATTGACTCTCTTAGTTCGTTTATTTTCTTTGTGTTAGTAATGGATCTTTTAGTTTTATAGGTCCAATATTTCTGTTCTTCTTTATCATAGAGTAAATGTTGATCATATACAACTCCATAGGTAAAAGGATTACATTTACCCTCTTTTACAGATAATAATATTTTGGGTAAAAAATAGGACACTCTAATGGAGTCTTCAGTATGAAGTAGCATGACTCTAATACTAGGGTTATTTTTGTCTGGATTAGATGATGTACCAATTATTGCATGGTTAGGGTAACCATATTTTTCAAAAATTGTAATAAGTTTACTTGTATTAATATCATCTATTGAATCTTGTTTTATAATATTTTCACCTATATAATTTCTCCCTCGATAAAGTTGATCTTTTCTCTTCATTTCTAAGATTTCTTCCCGCAAATTTATATCAAGTGCTTTTATGAATTTAGTTGATAATGAGTTGAAATCCTCCTTAGATAGATTAGATTCGATTTTTATCAGTTTAAGTATACTATCATTCGTTATTTGATTCCAAGTAATCCCATATTCGCTTATTAAATGACGTAATCCATCAAAAGATTTAGTCTTATTATTGGTCAGGAAGGCACTTTTAACATATGTTCTATATTCGTAATATATTGGAAGATTAATAGGAGAATTTTGTTTAAATGCATTTTGCAGTATCGCATATGACTTTTCATAATTACCTTCAATAAATAAGCTATCTGCTTTGTAAACAGATTTATAATATCCATCATCTATGTAGTTTTTGCTGTGATTTCGAGCTACAACAAGTTAAAAGTAGTGGCAAAAAAAGAAGAGATAAAAAGTTAAGTTTTTTTCTCATAAGGAATGTTAATTTTTCATAATAATAACAAATTGAGACTAAATAGTTTGAAAATCTTTTTAGTTAATACTATTTAATGGGACTTATAGTTAATTAAATATTCTTAGTAATGTTCTATTCAGTTGTCATTTCAGATTGTTTTAATGTTTTTGTAGAATTTCATCTTCGCAAGCGATCCTTTTTTAGTTTTGATATCGGAAAGCAGATTTATCTCTATGGTTCGACAAATGAGCATCCGGTATCAAATTATTCGGGGACTATAATTTTAAGATATTTTAAATTCTTTCTAATTTTTATCATTTTACAGAGTTCCTTTATATTGCTGTCATTAATTTATTAAGTATTATGTGTCTTAAATATTTAATATGTTACCCAAAATTTTGAATAATTTTAAGCACAAAGTGGTAATAGCCTTAATAACTTGTAACAAAAATTGTTTAACATTAGTTAAAACTATAAATTTTTAACGGGGTCACACAATAATCAAGTTTAATATCGGTAGACATCACTCCTTCAATTTTTTTTTCGGGAGTGAAAAAAGAAAGTCCGATTTTAATAGTTTCGGGATTACATTGGGATAAAAATTTGTCATAAAAACCTTTACCGTATCCCACTCGGTTTCCGTTGTCATCAAAAGCTAATAATGGCACGAAAACAACGTCAATTTTGGATTCGGGAATAGGAATCCCGTCAGTGGGTTCTGGAATACCCCAACGGTTTACTTCTAATTTTGTACTATCAGTTAACAACGAATGCATTAAGGTGTTATTCTCAAAATTACTTTTAGGAACTACTATATTTTTATCCTTCCCCTGAAGGATATGAAGTATAAACTCTGTATTAATTTCTTTTTGATTTTGGATTGATAAAAAAACATGATAAAAAGTTTTTTCCCAAATAGGCATCTTTAATAAATGATTGGCAATATCAAGACTTAGATCATCGATCTTTTCTGTTGTAAGTTTAGCACGCAACTCTTTATACTTTTTTCTAAGATTCTTCTTATGCTGACTTATCATCACCTAAAACCTTTGTGATATTAAAAATTGCATCTCCTTTATAGACGATTGGTGCTTCATTTACATTGATAATGTAGCCTTCGTTATTTGCTTTTACTACATGCCTCATTTTACCGTAGGGATCAGTTATCGTGGCTAAATGCTCTCCTTTTTCTACATGTTTCCCATATGGGATCTTCACGTGCAATAACCCACTATATTTTGCTCGTACCCAAGTACTTTTTTTTATAAATATAGTTTCGGTATGAATCTCCGGTGCGACAAAAGAAGGGTGCAGCATATCTAGATGACTTAAAACTCTCATGGTACCCTGTACACCTTCTCTGGCAATTTCTTTATTACTATTTTGCGATTTTCCACCCTCAAACAATAGGATGTCTATTTCTTTTTTAGCACAGGTGGCACGATAAGATCCATCCAGGTTTTTAGAGAACATGGTAAAAGGTGCATTAAATATCTTTGCGTACTCTACTAATTTTTCATTTTGTGCATCTACCCGAATATGTGGTGCATTAAACCTGCTCGCTCCTCCTGTATGAAAGTCCAAGCAAAAATCTGCTGCCGGCAAAATCTCGTTAACAAACTGATATGCAAAACGACTGGCTAACGATCCGCTTTTTGTACCTGGAAAAACTCGATTTAAATCTCTACCATCCGGAAAGGAACGTTGCATGCCTAAAAATCCAAATACATTTAAAACAGGAATACATATAATTGTCCCTTTTGCAGGTTTATTAATTTTTTTAGATATAATCTGACGAACAACTTCTACTCCGTTAATTTCATCTCCGTGAATTCCGGCAGTAATTAATATGGTAGGACCTATTTTTTTGGATCTTTCGATAATTATAGGAATCTCTATCTTAGTAGAAGTATAAAGATTAGCTATATTAAAATTGATTGTTTTGCTAGCTCCCAGCGGAATATCTTCTCCTAAAATATTTAAGATATGATTTTTACCTGTATTTGTCATATTCTTTTATACACTTCGTTCTATAAAGCGAATAATTGATTTGGCAATATCCTTTCCTGTTGCGGTCTGAATTCCTTCCAGACCTGGTGAAGAATTTACTTCCAAAATAAGAGGTCCTCTTTCACTTTGTAACATATCTACTCCTGCTACTCCTAATTTTAGAGCTTTCGCAGCTTTTATAGCCGCATTTTCTTCTTCTTCAGACAATTCTATGATTGTTGCACTTCCTCCTCTATGCAAATTGGATCGAAACTCACCTTCTTTTCCTTGTCTTTTCATAGCTCCGACAACCTGTCCATCTACAATCAACACCCTTATATCTGCTCCTTTGGCCTCTTTTACATATTCCTGTACAATTACTCTTGCTTGCAATCCATTAAATGCCTCTAGCACAGATTCTGCCGCAGTTTTTGTTTCCGCTAAAACAACACCTAAACCTTGTGTTCCTTCCAGTAATTTAATAATAAGAGGCGCACCTCCTACATGGGAAATCACTTCAGAAACATCTTTAGAATAGTTGGTAAATACCGTCTTTGGTAATCCCAATCCTGCTTTCGATAAAATCTGAAGGCTTCTTAATTTATCTCTGGAATCTACCAACGCCTGAGATTGTACGGTAGTAAAAACATTCATCATCTCGAAATGCCTTACTACAGCAGTGCCATAAAACGTAATCGAGGATCCAATTCTGGGAATTACAGCATCTACGTGATCCAACTTTTTTCCTCTATAATAAATTTCAGGTTTCTTTTTTTCAATAACAATATCACAGTTTAACGGATCTATTATTTGCACGTTATGTTTACGCTTTACCGCTGCTTGTACCAAAGCATCAGTAGAGTACAGACTCGCATTGCGAGATAAGATTTTAATGTTCATTAGTTTTTTAAGTTATAAGACTGATCTTCAAGCTGTGGATCCACCAAAAATTTTCCGCTTAGAAATTTACGACCAATCAATACAGGAAAACGCATATCATCACGAGAAGATAATGTAAGGGTTATAGAGTGAGTTTTACTAAATAAGGTAATTTTTGTTCTAATGGCATACCTAACCTCCACTTTTCCATTACTACTTTTAACTGCAGTAATATCATAATTTTTAAAAGTGAATTTTTTGCCATTATATTCAGGATGGGTGGGATCAAGAAAACGGCACTCCAAAATCTGACCTACCTCCTTAATTTCTTTACAATGTATTGAAGAAGTATATGCTCCTGTGTCTACTTTCACATCAATATCCTGTAAATCTAAAAGAGGAAAATCTACTTTATCCGTCCGTCCGATTATTTTTTTTTGATCTTTCAAAAAATATCTTTAAAAATAAGACTACTAAAGTAATAAAAAACCAGATGCATTCTATATTATAACAGCTTTTAATAAAAAAATCGTCTTTTGTTTTTAACATAATATTCGTGCCTTGCATATTTAATAATTCAAGTAAAGCACTAAATTTACAAATAGATTATGCAGAAACCTTCATTAGATATACAAGTCAGAACATTACCTACAGGCCCAGGAGTTTATCAATACTACGATAAAGACGATAAATTGTTATATGTAGGTAAAGCCAAAAACCTTAAAAAAAGAGTTACTTCGTATTTTACCAAAAGTCACGACAACTATAAAACCAAAGTGTTGGTTAAAAAAATCAATACTATAAAACATATAGTTGTAGAAACTGAAACGGATGCATTATTATTAGAAAACAATTTAATTAAAAAGCATCAACCTCGTTTTAATGTAATGCTAAAGGATGACAAAACATATCCTTGGATTTGTATAAAAAAAGAACGATTTCCCAGAGTTTTTCCTACTCGTAATTTAATTAAAGATGGCTCGGAATATTTTGGCCCATATACTAATTTCAAGACAGTCAATACACTTCTAGACCTTATCAAGGGCTTGTATCAATTAAGGACTTGTAATTATGATTTGTCACAGCAAAAAATAGAAAGTGGAAAATTTAAAGTTTGTCTTGAGTACCACTTGGGTAATTGTAAAGGTCCCTGTGAAGGATTACAAGAAGAGAAAGAGTATCATCAAAATATAGAGGCAATTCGAGAAATTGTCAAGGGTAATTTTAAGGATTCCTTAAACAGATTTCGAAAGCAAATGGCTGATCACGCAGAAAAAATGGAATTTGAAGATGCACAACGGATAAAAGAAAAAATTGAAGTTCTGGAAAAGTATCAAGCTAAATCAACAGTGGTAAATCCCAAAATTAGTAATGTTGATGTGTTTTCTATCATATCCGATGAGTCTTACGGTTATGTTAATTTTTTGCAACTTTCTTATGGTGCTATCATACGATCACACACGACAGAAATCAAGAAAAAATTAGAAGAAACGGATAAAGAATTATTAGAATTAGCAATCATAGAATTACGACAAAGATTTGGATCTAGTTCTAAAGAAATATATGTGCCGATCAAGGTTGATGTCGGTGAAGACTTAAAAATCACAATTCCCCAACTGGGAGATAAAAAAAAGATTGTAGATCTATCCATACGTAATGCAAAATACTATCGACAGGAACGTTTTAAACAAATCAAAATAATTGACCCGGACAGGCACGTGAAACGATTGATGGCTCAGATGAAAAAGGATCTTAGGTTGCCGGAAGAACCAAAACATATAGAGTGTTTTGATAACTCTAATATACAAGGAACGAACCCCGTTGCAGCTTGTGTAGTATTCAAAAACGGAAAACCAAGCAAGAAAGAATACAGAAAATTTAATATTAAAACCGTTGAAGGCCCTAATGATTTTGCCTCCATGGAAGAAGTAGTGTATCGCAGATATAAGCGTTTATTGGATGAAGAGCAGCCCCTACCGCAATTGGTGATTGTGGATGGAGGAAAAGGCCAGTTATCCTCTGGACTAAAAGCTTTAGATGACCTTAATCTTCGTGGAAAAATTACAATTATAGGAATTGCAAAAAGATTAGAAGAAATCTATTATCCTGGAGATTCTATACCTCTATATCTTGATAAAAAATCAGAAACCTTAAAAATCATACAACACCTCAGAAACGAAGCACACCGCTTTGGTATTACGTTTCATAGACAAAAAAGAAGTAAAGCTGCTTTAGATACAGAATTAGATACTATTCCCGGAATTGGTGAAAAAACAGTCATAGAATTACTAAAACATTTTAGATCTGTTAAAAGGATAAGCAGAGCTACAAAAAAAGAGCTAATTGAAGTAGTAGGAGAATCACGCGCAACCAAAGTGTATAATTACTATCTTTCTAAAAAAGAATAACCTTCTTATGCAATTGACCTCATATAAAATTCTCAAAATATTAGTAGTAATTGCGATATTCTTTACATCCGATTCTCTGTTATCACAGGATAAGGATATTAATGAAATACAACACAATTCCAAAGACCAGGATGTTAAAGTGGGCTTAGTTCTTAGTGGTGGAGGTGCGAAGGGATTAGCTCATATTGGTGCTCTAAAAATTATTGAAGAAGCGGGCATAAGAATAGATTATATAGGAGGAACCAGTATGGGAGCTATTGTAGGTTCTCTTTATGCTTCAGGATATACTGCAAAAGAGTTAGACTCTATCTTTAGAATTGTTGATTTTGATATACTGATCCAAGATGACTTACCTAGAAAAGCTAAAACCTTTTATGAACGCGAAGACTCTGAAAAATACGCCCTAACCCTACCTTTTGACAATTTTAAAATAGGACTGCCACAAGGATTATCCAAAGGGCAGAATTTTTTTAACGAATTTGCAAGGTTAACGTCCCACGTACATGAAATCAGTGATTTTAGTAAGCTTCCTATTCCTTTCTTTTGTATGGCCACTAATATCGCCACAGGTGAACAAATTTTATTGGATAAGGGGTATTTACCAGAAGCCGTGTCAGCCAGCGGTGCATTGCCATCAATCTTCAGTCCTGTGGAATTGAATGGTATATTGATGACGGATGGTGGTGTTTCAAACAATTATCCTATAATGGAAATAAAGGAAAAAGGCGCTGAAATAGTGATAGGAATTGATGTTCAGGACAGCCTAATGCCACGAAATGAATTAAACTCTGCGACCAATATTATGCTGCAGATAAGTAATTTCAGAACTATTAAGGATATGAAATCAAAAATGCCAGAAACAGATGTTTATATAAAACCGTCTATTTCTGAATTTTCGCTGATTTCTTTTGATGAAGTAGATAAAATTATTGCTAATGGAGAAAAAGCTGCTTTCGCTAATTACGAAAAACTCAGAGCCATTAAAAGGCTTCAGAAAGGGTCAAAATCAAAAATAAAAATCACTAAAAACTCAGATACACTTCTTATCAAGAGTCTTGTGATTTCGGGGAACCAAAGATATACAAGATCCTATATAAAAGGGAAATTGAAACTGAAACTTAATAATCCTAAGACTACCACTTATAAGAGATTATACGAAGGCATTAATAACCTATCTGCAACCGGCAACTTTGATAGAGTTAGTCATCGACTCATAGACAAGGAGGAAGGAAAACAACTGGTGCTTAATGTAAAAGAATCAGAAAACACTACGTTACTTCGTTTTGCATTACATTATGATGACCTGTATAAAACTGCCGCTTTGGTTAATTTTACCAAAAAAAGTTTACTTTTTAACAATGATGTCCTTTCTTTCGATGTAGCCTTGGGAGACAACATCAGGTATAATTTTGATTATTATATTGACAAAGGGTTTTACTGGAGCATTGGCTTAAAAAATAGTCTTAATCGTTTTAGTAGAAATGTAGAATATGAATTAGTCAGAGAAGATTTTAATTTACCTGATATTGAAGTTAACAAAATAAACCTGGATTACCTTGATTTTAAAACACAGTTTTATCTCGAAACTCTTCTAAACCAAACTTTTTCTTTAGGTCTCGGTGCAGAGTTTAGAAGATTCAGGCTCATCTCGGAGACTATAGGAGAGGACGAAGATCAACTACCAAGAGTTGTTTTTGATAATAGTAATTACTGGAGTGCATTTTCTTACCTAAAATTTGATAGTTATAATAACAAGTACTTCCCGTCATCGGGATTTTTCTTCGATGGAAATGTTAATTATTATTTGTTTGATGACAACCCGAACAGTGAAGATAGTAATTTTGTAATCGCCAAAATTGATTTCGGGTATGCATTCAGGCTTTCTGAAAAAACTTCTATCAACCTTGGATTAAGTGCCGGTAACAGATGGGAAGAACAAAATATCAGAAGTCTTAATTTTTTTGTAGGCGGTTTTGGTGCAAAGATGATTAATAATAACATTCCTTTTTATGGCTATGATTTTTTAAGTATTGTCGGAAATAGTTTTGCCAAGGGATTAATCACTTTGGATTATGAAATATTTCCTAAAAATCATATTAACCTTGCCGCAAACTATGCTAATATTGGCAATAGGTTATTCGATAATGGAGGATGGCTAGAGTCTCCCGAATATTCGGGATATGCTTTGGGATATGGATTAGAAACTTTTGCCGGTCCAATACAAGTAAAATATTCATATTCTCCGGAACAAAAAGAAGGAGAGTGGTTTTTTAGTATAGGGTTTTGGTTTTAGAAAGTTTTACAACTAAAAAGATCAAAATATTTACGATATTTGTAGTATTATGAGTTTGTATTGGAAGGACTTATTATTGCTACTACACTACCTTATTAAACGTAATCCGGAATAAGGTACGGATTATTATTGCTTGCTTTTTAGAACTTAGTAGTTAACACCTTAATTTTTAATAATCATGCCTTTTTATCATTCTTTAGGTAAAATACCTCCTAAGCGACACACGATTTTCAAAAAACCTGATGGTTCTTTATATTATGAACAGTTATTCGGAACCATCGGTTTTGACGGAATGTCTACGAACTTATACCACCATCATCGCCCAACGCAAGTAAAAGAAATTAAAGGAAGCTATAGTATAGCTCCAGAAATTGCGATTAAAAATAATATTAAATCCTATAGACTACATGGTTTTAAGATAAACCCTGAAAAAGATTATTTACAAAGCAGAAAAAATGTACTCACAAACAGTGATGTGAATATAATTCTGTCAGCTCCTCAGGAGTCTACATCAGATTATTTTTACAAAAATACCGATGCAGACGAGTTGATTTTTATACACAAAGGGAGTGGAAAATTCAGAAGTCATCTGGGTAATCTGGATTTTAAATATGGAGACTATATTTTAATTCCTAGAGGTACGATTTACAAACTGGATTTTGATACTGATGAGAATCGTTTGTTTATTGTAGAATCAAGAAGACCGATTTATACTCCGAAAAGATATCGTAACTGGTTTGGACAGCTACTGGAACATTCACCTTTTTGTGAAAGAGACCTAAGAGCACCGCATGAATTAGAGAGTCATGATGAAAAAGGAGATTTTCTGATCAAGGTAAAAAAGCAAGATGAAATTTTTGATATGATTTATGCTACCCATCCTTTTGATGTTGTAGGGTATGATGGATTTAATTTTCCGTATGCGTTTTCCATTCATGATTTCGAACCGATAACAGGGCGTATACATCAACCACCACCAGTACACCAGACTTTTGAAACAGATGCATTTGTAGTTTGTTCTTTTGTTCCCAGATTGTATGATTATCATCCAGAAAGCATTCCGGCTCCTTATAATCACAGTAATATTGATAGTGATGAAGTTCTGTATTATGTTGATGGCGATTTTATGAGTAGAAATGATATTGCAGCAGGTCATATTTCTCTACATCCGGCAGGAATTCCTCACGGTCCTCATCCGGGCGCAGTAGAAAGGAGTATTGGCAAAACCAAAACAGATGAACTAGCCGTTATGGTGGATACTTTTAAACCTCTCATGGTAACAAAAGAGGCAATGAAAATAGCTGACGAGGAGTATCACAAATCCTGGCTGGAATAGACGACAATGTGAATATGAGATAATATTATCACTTCATATTAAAAATTTAATATTAAATGACATTCAATGAAAAACATAGAGACAATATAATTCTTGCAAAAAGTTTTGAGTTTATAATTGAAAGTTAACCATAAAACAACTATTTACTGAAAGGATCAGACTATATAATCAAAATTTTGAACAAGATTATTAGCTCTTCTGTAAAATCAATTAAAAATTAATGAAATGTTAGATTCAACAATGAACATAAATTCTCATCTAAGAGCGATGTGGTAACTATATTGAGAAAGTCTAAAGAATTTTCAGAATACCATAGAACATTATTATCTAATTTTCATAGTCACTCATTACTTAATTAATAACATTATGTCAACAAATATAAAATCACAAGATTTAGAAAAAATAGTTCCACAAGCAGAAGATTTCCTGCCACTTTTAGGAACAGATTATGTAGAATTATATGTTGGAAATGCCAAACAGGCTGCATATTACTATCAAACAGCCTGGGGTTTTCAACCGATTGCATATGCGGGCTTAGAAACCGGTCTAAAAGATCGTGTCTCATATGTGTTACGCCAGGATAAAATAACATTGGTTCTTACTTCTCCTCTGCAGCCAGATGGAGATATCAACAGACATATTAATGCACACGGTGATGGTGTAAAGGTCGTTGCGCTTTGGGTAGATGATGCTGCGAAAAGTTATGAAGAGACTATTAAACGTGGCGCAGAATCATATATGATGCCAACTACAAAGGAAGATAAAGACGGTAAAGTAATATTCTCGGGGATACATACCTATGGAGAGACCGTTCACGTATTTGTAGAGAGAAAAAATTACAATGGAGCGTTCTTACCCGGTTATACTGCCTGGGACAAACCCTACAAAACAGAAACTACTGGACTAAAGTACATAGATCATATGGTAGGAAATGTAGGTTGGAATGAAATGAATAAATGGTGTGAGTTCTATGCTAAGGTCATGGGGTTTGCTCAGCTTGTATCTTTTGACGACAAAGATATCTCTACAGAATATACTGCCTTAATGAGTAAAGTAATGAGTAACGGGAATGGCAGAATTAAATTTCCAATCAATGAACCTGCAGAAGGAAGAAAAAAGTCTCAAATTGAAGAATATATAGATTTTTATAATGGTGCCGGCGTACAACATATGGCATTGGCAACAGACAATATTATAGAAACGGTTTCGGCACTCCGAAATCGTGGTGTAGAATTTCTTACCGTACCGGCAAGTTATTATGAGACCGTACTAGATAGAGTTGGCGAAATTGATGAAGATCTAGCACCATTAAAGGAACTCGGAATTTTGATCGATCGCGATGATGAGGGGTATCTTTTGCAGATATTTACAAAACCTGTTTTGGACCGCCCTACTATGTTTTTTGAAATAATACAGAGAAAAGGAGCGCAATCCTTTGGAAAAGGGAATTTTAAAGCACTGTTTGAAGCAATAGAAAGAGAGCAGGAACAAAGAGGTACTCTGTAACACCTAACCCTCCTTAAATCCTTTTGAATAATTTAAGCAACCACTGTTAATAAATTGAGATTATTGAAAAATAATTCGTTTCTGCCTAAATTTTTGTTAAATATCATAATAAAAAAACGTTTTCGTTTGATAATTATGCAAAAAAAGCAGATGTTTGTATTATAAGCGGAGTGGTTACTGCTTATACCAAAAACAATAATTATTCTCATAATTTAAGTTTTTAGTTGGTTAATAAAAGTAAAAGAGAGCTGTGGTGGCTCTCTTTTTTTGTTTTTTTGTGAAAATTAGTAATACAGCCGATTTTTATCTGTTTATATTATATAGTACTTTTGGAATGGATATTGTAAACACTACTGTAAATCGTGTTTGCTCTAAACTGAACAATACCCAAAATAATTATGAAAAGATTCATTCTTTTATTGTTACTTTTAACGTCTATTACATCTCTTGCTCAAGAAAGTCATAGCTCTTTTGATACAGGAGAATGGTTTAAATTCAGAATTCATTACGGATGGTTTACTGCCAGTTATGCTACCCTAGAAGTTAAAGACGAGATACTCAATAATAAGCCTGTTCATCATATTGTTGGAACCGGTAAATCTTCAGGTCTTTTAAGTGCTTTTTTTAAAGTAGAAGACTACTACGAAACTTATATTGACAAAAATGAAGTGAAACCTTATCGTTTTATCCGCAAAATTAATGAAGGAGGACACACCAAAGACATTCAGATCAATTTTGATCATGAGAACAAAAAAGCGTTAGTATTTAATAAAAAATATAACAAAAAAGAAACATTCACAATCAAGGACAATGTTCAGGATATGATGTCTTCTTTTTATTACTTAAGAAATAATATTGACGTATCTTCGCTAAAGAAAGGAGACGAACAATACGTTAATATGTTTTTTGACAATGAAAACTATTTATTCAAATTAAAATTTTTAGGGAGAGAAGTTATTAATACGAAAGTAGGAAAAATTCGTTGTCTCAAATTCCGCCCTTATGTACAAGCAGAAAGAGTATTTAAGGAAGAAGAAAGTTTAACAGTCTGGGTAAGCGACGATGATAATCGTATGCCGGTAAAAATCAAAGCAGATATCCTTGTTGGTTCCATACAGGCAGATTTGGATGCTTTTAAAGGACTTAAGCATCCCTTTAAAATTGTGATAGATTAATGGACGAATCCATAAAACCTGAGATTGCTGAAAAAATAATGCAGCTCGAGAAAAAATTTAAAAATTCCGGTCAGGACCTGGGATCCTACCTAGATGGTTTACTACACGATCGATACCTTACTTATTGGGATTACATTCATCTGGATACACTACTTAGTTTACAGATTCCTCGAACTCATTTTCCCGATGAGGAAATATTTATAATGTATCATCAGATTACAGAGCTTTATTTTAAATTAATCATTCATGAATTAAAGCAAATCATTGATGATAAATTACAAACAGCAGAGTTTTTTACAAAAAAACTTGATCGGATCAATAGATATTTTAGAGTATTAATAGACTCTTTTGATGTGATGATCAAGGGAATGGATAAAGATCAGTTCTTAAAATACAGAATGTCACTCTTACCTGCAAGTGGATTTCAATCCGTACAATTCAGAATGATAGAAATCTACGCCACACCTTTGGCCAATTTGGTAAACAGTAAGGAAAGAGATCAATTTTCTGAAACGGATCCTCTAGAAGAAGTATATGAACATTTATATTGGAAATCTGGAGCTACTGATATTAAAACCGGTGAAAAGACACTAACACTTAAGCAATTCGAGTATCGCTATACCCCAAGAATGATGCGTATTGCACATCAGGTAAAGCAAAGCACCGTATATCATAGATACCTGGAACTTCCAGAAAAAGAGCAAAATAATGTGCAGCTTATTAAAGCATTACGTACTTTTGACACCAATGTAAATATTAATTGGTTATTAATGCATATGGGTGCCGCCTATAGATATCTTAGTAAAGATAAGGGTCAGGTGTTGGCCACAGGAGGAACCAACTGGAAAAAGTTTTTGCCCCCTAGTTTTCAAAGAATTATCTTTTTCCCTAATCTTTGGAGCACAGAAGAAAAAGAAAATTGGGGACAACAATGGGTTACCCATCAGTTTAATACCACAAAATAGAGTCAGTTGAAGAATTTAGGTTACTTGCTACTTATTTTAGTAGTATTGATTTCATGCCAAAAGGAAAAGAAAGCATCAGAAGTTGTTAAACCAACTATAATTGAAGAAAAAAAAGAACCACCAGTTGTAAAGGAATTCGGATATAACCTTAACAATTTTACAGTAGTCAGAGACACTGTAAAACCGGGAGATAGTTTTGGAGCTATCTTAGATAGCCATGGTATTTCCAGGGCTAAAGTTTTCGAAATTTCAAATAAGATTAAAGATACCTTTAATGTAGCAAGAATCACTGCAGGAAAAGCGTATACACTTCTTAAATCCAAAGACACTACCGAAAAAGCACAGGTATTTGTATATCAGAATGGACTTATAGATTATACCGTTGTAGACTTTAGGGATAGTATTATAGCCAGAAAAAGCGCAAAACCTGTAAAATTAGTAGAAAAAATAGCTTCCGGAACTATAGAGAATAATCTTTCCCAGACGTTTGACGATATGAATCTTAGTTTTATAGTTGCATATAAAATGGCAGACATTTATGCCTGGACTATAGACTTTACGAGACTTCAGGCAGGGGATCAATTTAAAGTTATTTATACGGAGAAATTTATAAACGATACCATCCCAGCTGGAATTGGTGAAATTAAAGCGTCTTATTTCGAGCATAAGAGCAAACCAATATATGCGTTTAAATTTGAAGATGACACCATTAACAGAACATCTGATTATTTTGATCAGGATGCAAACAATTTACGTAGAGCATTTCTTAGGGCGCCGGTTCAGTTTAGCAGAATTTCTTCAAGATACAATCTTAAAAGAAGAATACGGTATTACGGAAATAAAATAAGACCACACCGAGGGACAGATTTTGCTGCACCAGTAGGAACTCAAATCTTAGCAACCGCAGATGGTACAGTGACTAAGTCTGAACGCAAAGGAGGTAATGGTAAATATGTTAAAATAAGACATAATGCTACATATGAAACTCAATACCTGCATATGAGTCGACAAGCTGTAAAAGTCGGAGAATATGTAAGACAAGGCGATATAATTGGTTATATAGGAATGACAGGTAATACCAGCGGACCTCACGTTTGTTATCGTTTCTGGAAAAATGGAAAAGAAGTAGATCCTTTCAGAGAAGATTTGCCCGCCTCTAAACCATTAAGTGATAGTCTGAAACCGGCTTTTTATGAGCATATAGAACCTCTAAAAAACAAATTAGATAGTATAACTTTTAAACCAAAACAAGAAATTTTATAACCACATCATGGCATTACCAACTATTAACCCTACCACCACAAAAGCCTGGGAAGCACTTCAAAACCATTATAAAAATATAAAGGACACTCATTTAAAAGCGCTTTTTGAAAAATCTCCAGATCGAGCAGAAAGATTCTCAATCGAATGGAAGGATTTTTATGTTGACTATTCTAAAAACAGGATTGACGAAACTACTAAACAGCTTTTAATAGATCTTGCTAAAGAAGTACAACTTGATAAAGCGATTAAAAGCTATTTTGAAGGAGGCATTATAAATGAAACTGAAGAGCGAGCAGTGCTCCATACAGCTCTTAGAGCTTCTTCTAACCACGCAGTTCATGTAGATGGAAAAAATGTAGTGCCAGAAGTCTCTGCTGTTAAAAATAAAGTCAAGGCATTTTGTGATAAGGTCATTAGTGGCGAACTAAAAGGCTACACAGGTAAACCTTTTACAGATATTGTAAATATCGGTATTGGGGGTTCTGATTTAGGACCGGCGATGATTACTGAGTCTTTAGCATATTATAAGAACCATTTAAAGGTACACTTTATATCCAACGTAGATGGAGATCACGTACATCAGAACTTAAAAGACCTTAATCCAGAAACTACATTGTTTGTAGTAGTATCAAAAACATTCTCTACACAAGAAACAATATCTAATGCCACAACAGCCAGACAATGGTTTATTAACCAAGCTAGTCAAGAAGCAGTAAGCAAACATTTCGTAGCTGTGTCAAGTAACATTCCTAATGTGACCAAATTTGGTATTGATTCAGATAATATTTTCCCGCTTTGGGATTGGGTAGGAGGTCGTTTCTCACTTTGGAGTGCAGTTGGATTATCTATCAGCTTATCCGTAGGATTCGACAACTTTGAATCACTATTAAAAGGTGCCCACGAAATGGATGAGCATTTCAGAACCAATAATTTTGAAGAGAATATTCCGGTAATTTTAGGATTATTAAGTATTTGGTACAATAACTTTTTTGGAGCTGAAAGCGAAGCGATCATACCCTACTCTCAGTATCTGCATAGACTACCTGCATACTTACAACAAGGGATTATGGAAAGCAATGGTAAAAGTGTGGATCGTAATGGAGACCCGGTTAATTACCAAACGGGAACCATCATTTGGGGTGAACCAGGAACTAATGCGCAGCATGCATTCTTTCAGCTAATTCATCAAGGTACAAAATTGATTCCGGCAGAATTTATAGGTTTTAAAGACTCTTTGTTTGGAGATAAAGATCATCAGGATAAGCTAATGGCAAATTTCTTTGCACAAACCGAAGCCTTAATGAATGGAAAGACTGAAACTGATGTTCTTGAGGAATTAAAATCTAAAAATCTTTCGGAAGATAAAATAAAACAGTTAGTTCCTTTTAAGGTCTTTTCTGGAAATAAACCAACCACGACGATACTTATTGACAAATTAACTCCAAAAAGCTTAGGAGCATTAGTATCCATGTACGAGCAACGAATTTTTGTTCAAGGGGTGATTTGGAACATATTCAGTTATGATCAATGGGGTGTAGAATTGGGTAAGCAATTGGCTACAAAAATTCTAAATGAAATCGACAATTCGCAGATTTCTGACCATGATTCGTCGACAAAAACACTACTAAAAAAGTATTTGAGTTAAGGTTTTTTTGGTTAATAACTTTTTTATATCTATAATTAACTTCAAATCAATTCATTATAAAATTAAGTTACCTTAAAACTGTTAAAATTTTATGCAAAAATTTTAACATTAAGATAAACTTAGATTGCGGAAAGATTTGTTTTTTTGCGCCAAACAATTAACTCAAATTATTATAATGAAAAAAGTTTTATTTTTCTTTGTTGTAATCCTTTTAACGTTTACTGGTGAAGTTTTCGCTCAAGGGGTAACAACCTCGTCACTTAATGGTAAGGTTACCGATAATAACGGTGGTCCTTTACCCGGTGCTACTGTTATAGCTGTACACGGTCCTACAGGAACTAAATATGCAACTACAACCGATTTTGATGGTTTTTACCGAATACAAAATATGCGTGTTGGAGGACCTTATAGAGTAACTATTACCTATGTAGGCTTTAATGGTTTCATAAAGGATGGATTGTACCTGCAACTCGGTCAATCTGAAAGAATTAGTGCTCAACTTCAAGAATCCACTAGTGAATTAGAAGAAGTCGTAATCACGGCTACTAGAGACGGTCTTTTTGACTCTGACAGAACGGGTGCAGAAACTACTGTAAGCCAGACAAAAGTTAATACACTACCGTCCATTTCTAGGAACATTGCGGATTTTGCTAGACTTACTCCACAAGCACAAGTTAGTGGTGATGATGTGATTTCTATTGCTGGACAGAATAATAGATTTAATGCAATCTATATAGACGGTGCTGTAAACAATGACGTGTTTGGTTTAGCTGCTAGTGGAACAAATGGTGGACAAACAGGTGTTAGTCCGATATCTTTAGACGCGATAGAAACTTTTCAGATTAATGTAGCGCCGTTTGATGTAAAGCAATCTGGTTTTGCCGGAGGTTCTATTAATGCCATCACGAAGTCTGGTACAAACGAAATCCAAGGATCCGCTTATTACCTTCTTAGAAATCAAGATTTAGCTGGAAAAACTCCAACAGCTGCAATTGATGGTGACGAAGAAAGAACCAAACTAGATGATTTTACAGCAGAAACATATGGTATTAGAGTTGGTGGTCCAATTATAAAAGATAAACTATTTTATTTTATAAACTACGAAAGACAAGATAATGAAACCCCTCAACCATTTGAGTTTAGTACGTATAGAGGAGATGTTACAGAAGCTGACCTTACTACTTTGACTAACTTTTTGATTGATAATTTCGGATACAATCCAGGAGTATATGATAACAATACTAGTTCTCTAGTAAGTGATAAATTAATCGCAAAAATTGATTGGAACATTAATGACAATCATAATCTTTCTTTTAAACACAGTTATGTAAAAGCAAATCAACTTAATGCGAATGGATCTTCTGGAAGTAGTATCAACTTCTTAAATCGTGCACTAAAGTTTGAGTCTATTACTAATTCTAGCGCCTTAGAATTAAACTCTAGATTTGGTAATAACATATCAAATAATCTAATAATAGGATATACAAGCGTAAAAGACGATAGAGGACCTAACGGAAGCCCTTTTCCTTCTGTGCAAATTTTCGATGCTAACTTTACAAGTATTTTCTTTGGATCAGAGCCTTTTTCTACTGCAAATGCATTAGACCAAACCACTCTTACTATTACTGATAATTTAGAAATATATTCTGGAAGACACACCATCACTTTGGGAACAAATAATGAATTGTCTTCTGCTGATAATGTATTTTTCCGCCAAAACTTTGGAGATTACCGATTTAACAGTTTAAATGATTTTCTATCTGGTAACAATGCGAATCGTTATAGAAGAGGATACTCTTTGCTTGGAGGAATCGGTGATGATTCTGAAGGAGCTGCAAAATTCGATCTTTTTCAGTTAGGTCTGTACGCGCAAGATGAAGTAAAAATAACAGATAACTTTACTTTTACCGCAGGACTTCGTGTTGATATACCATATTGGGAAGACGGTTTAGAAAATGAAGATTTCAATACCAGAACAGTTGCATTATTAGAAAGTGCAGGGAAAGATTTACAAGGAGCAAGAGTTGGCCAAGGAATCAATCCGAGAGCACATATTTCTCCAAGATTAGGCTTTAACTGGGATGTTAATGGTAAAAAATCCACTCAAATTAGAGGTGGTTTAGGAATATTCACGTCTAGAGCACCGTTAGTTTGGCCTGGAGCTACATACAATAACAACGGAGTTACTACAGGTTTTGTTGAAATTAGAGGCACCGGTAATACTCCTGATTTTAACCCTAATATCAATGAACAATTTTCCGATCCACTTCCAGGTTCGGGTGCAGTAGGAGGTCAGATCGATTTGTTTGCTCCTGATTTTAAACTTCCGCAAGTAATGAAATATAACATCGCAATTGATCAGAAGTTACCTGCAGGATTTACATTTTCAGCTGATTTCTTGTATAATGACAATATCAGTGCCATTACTTATGAAAATTTAAATATCGCAGGGCCTCAATTTAGAACTACTGGTGCTGGCTCTAGACCAAATTATGATTTTACGTTAGTTGATCCAACTTACCAAGGAATTTTCTTAGCATCAAATACCGGCGAAGGAAGTTCTTATAATATTTCTGGTACTATAGGCAAAAATTATTATAGTTCTTTCGTTAACATTTTAACGCAAGCCTCTTACTCATATGGAGACTCGGATGTTCTATTCGATGGGACATCTTCTCAGAATAGTTCACAATGGCAAAGATTAGAAACAGTGAATGGTTCTAATAGACCTGTTGTATCAACTTCTGATTTTGCGGCTGGTCATAGAATCATCGCTAATTCTACTATCGAACTAAAATGGAGTGAGAATTTTAAGACACGAATAGGTATTTTCTATCAAGGGGTGAATGGAGATCCTTTTAGCTACGTATATGATGACCGTGATGGTGATTTACTAGGTGATACTGGTGAAGCTTCTGCTTTAATATATGTCCCTGCTAATGCATCTGAAATTAATCTTGTAGATTCTGATGATTTAACTGCCGAACAGCAGTGGGATGCCTTAAATAGCTTCATTGAAGGTAATGACTATCTAAGAAGCCGAAGAGGTCAATTCGCTGAACGTAACGGAGATCGAGCAAAATGGAATCATGTTATAGATTTAAAATTTGCACAAGAATTTTCAATTATGGGATTCGGTAAAAAGAATACTCTCGAGTTTACCGCAGATATATTCAATTTCACTAATCTTTTAAATAAAGACTGGGGAGTTAGATCTTTTGCCGGTAGTTTTGATGCCGTAGGACTTATCAACTTTGAAGGTTTTGACACAGATGGAGCTACGCCAACATTCTCTTACGATCCTGGTGTAGAAAGAAGTCTGGAAGTTACTGATGATAGCGGATTAAATTCTTCAAGATGGCAAATGCAACTTGGGTTAAGATATAGCTTTAACTAATAACGCAAATTGAATTATTATAATAAGGACCTTTTATCTGTTACTAAAAGGTCCTTTAATTTTTTTATAACTTAAAAAATATCTCTACATTTTTTTATCAAAAATCCTTTAGTTTAATTGCATTTCTTGTTGGATTAATTTAAAAGACACGTTTTCAAGTCTCAAAACACTGTAAAATATATAGGAAATAGAAGAAGCTTCTATTAACAATATCTCCATACATCTCATTAAGAACTCTTTAAGAAATACTAATTCTTTAAATGAGCTATCTCGGATTTCACCTAATAAATACAAGTTGTAATCAGGGAAATTATCTAATTCGGAGCTTAAATTAGGTAAAGCGTAAACCAAATTTCTAATTTCACTGATAATTACAGAATCGCTACCTTCAATCCATAACTCTTCAAGTATATCTTTTTGTAAATAGTAAGTTTCTTCAAATTGCAAAAGGGTATCATTACGTCTTTTTATTAACTCTTTAGAGTTAATTTGCTCATTGTTGTCATAGCTATAGATAAAATAACTTTTGAGCATAAAAAACATGAAATCTTTCAAACTTATACTTATCTCTCTATTATTAAAATAAGTATTACTAAAGTTTTTCAAAATAGTTAGTGCAGAGAAAATTTTAAAACCTTCATTAGAAAACTCTTCTAAATTTTTTACTACGGAAAAGCTTAATTTATTAAAAATGGGCAAAACTTCTATATATAATTGTTCTGTGACAAACTTAAATTTAAAACCAATAAAAGCAGGAAAAATGATGTCGTTTAAATTGTGATCATTTTTTAAAGTGAACAACCAGTCAATTAAAAAGCTATTTAACCATTCATTGTTAGCGTGTATGACACAAAAAATATCATCTGATGAAAATCCCCTACCTGTTAAATAAGCTGTATAAAAATAATATGTAAAATCATTATTAGAATTATCTCTAAGTTCTAAAAATGATTGGTTAAGTGCAAATAAAGTCTTTTGTTGTTGCTCAACATTATCCAAAAACTTTATATGAATACAGAAATGATCCCCGCTTGCTGTTAGCTGGATATTATCTGAAGGATATAACTCAATTAAACCACCTTTTTTATTAAGTTCATTTTTTGTAATTGCTATCAATTTTTTGTAATCCCTTTTTCTATATGCAAAAGAAATAGCGCCAATCATTTGTTGCTTAAAAGAAGGATTATGTTTTTCAAGAAATTTCATCCTGTGTTTTCCATCACCTCTCCATACACCTTCTGAATGTAATTTAAAACCAATTAATTCGTCCACTAACTTTCCTGCATCCAAAATTAGATTTTCCCATTCTTCTTTTTCATTACCTAACTTATTTATACATTTAGAAATATAAATTCTTTTCCTTACGTGATCCTCATCTGACATTTGCTTTGGACCTTTATTTTTTAACTCTCTACTATGAATTAATATAGAATCTGTTAGTTGTTGATTTCCAAAAAAATGCACCCCTTTTGCTAATAATCCGATAAAGTGTCCCCTACCACTAAAATAATCCGCGTATAGTCTTTCATATAAATGTTGTAATGGAATTATAAATGTTTGTAATTTAAACTTTTCAAATAATAAAGTTTCATTGTATAGCTGGTTTCTATCAAATACAATCAAAATAATATCTATATCAGACTCTAAGTCAGCTGTTTCATCTATCACACTCCCACTTAAAATAGCAGTTGAAACAATTGGGTATTTTTTTAGCAGGAAACTAGTAATATTTTCTTTTTCAATTTCTTTAATATAGGACATAAAAATTAGTATTCATTAGTTTGTTAAAGTTAAATCAAAAATTATAATATATCTTTTCAATTTATCTATTTTTGGGTAAGGCTATATCATAAAATGCTTTAGATAATTAAAAAAATTAATTAAAATTTAATGTCATGAAAGATTTAAAAGATTTAAAATTTCCAGAATTAAAAAGAGACCAATTAATTCGCATAAAAGCAGGAGATTCTGTTGATGGTGTTCCAGTAGGGGGAGGTTTTTACAACCCTAATGATGAATCTGGTGAAGAAAGCAATCCTTATGGAAATTGAGTTATAAGGCTGAAAAGTAAAATATGGCAACTAAGAATGGTATAATTCTAATTTTGCTTTTACATTCCTTAAAAAAACTTCATATCTAGTGAAGTAAATTTATTAGATGTAGTAAATATTGATAGTAACAATGTTCCTACTTTCAACTTGAATCAAAATGTTTTAGATGATGTAGAACAAATCGACGATTTGGGCAATCAATCATCCAGATGGCAAATGCAAGTCGGTCTAAGATACATCTTCAACTAAAACTTAAATAAATATATACCAATAACCTCGCTCAATTGGGCGAGGTTTTTTTATACAATATGTTTACCTTAGTAAATTATGTAATTTTAAGATCATAGCAAATATGTTTTTTAAATGACTCTAAATTTTCGATAATTCAATGGAAGCAATTATACAGAACATAATAAACGAATTCGTTACAGAATATAAAAAAAGAGAAGAAGTTATTGGCCTGCTACTAACGGGTAGTTATGCCAACGGAACGCAAAATAATCGTTCGGACATAGATATAAGAATTTTATTTGATAAAAATGCAGATATTTATGAAAAGCGTGTAATTAAATTAGCCGGAAAATATTTCTCTATAATAGGGCAATCTACTTTAAAAACGTATAAAACATTTTATGATCAATTACGAGTCTTTACGAAGTTTGAGGCAAGAGTTTTCTTTAAAAGCAAAATACTCTATGATAAAACTGGCGAAGCTAAACACATTAAAGACGAAGCTAAAATAATTATCGATAAACCTTTTCCTGAACCAAACCAAATAGAACTAAAAAAAAGACTCTATATTCTTTGGAATGTCAAACAGGGTTTGTTAACACACAATGGTTATGAATTTGCTCTAAACTATTATTTATTTCTAAATGAATTATTATGTCTATATTCAAAAATGCTAAGGACTGAGGTTTGTTACCCTATCTTCAAATTGGATTTATATTTTTTTAATGAATCATTTAGAAAAAAATTTCCCATTTCGGAATTTCCAGATAAAGAATTTGCAAAGAAATTTACAGAAAGTCTTAAAGCAAAAAAAACTACTGACCGGAAAAAGTTTGTTAATATTCTTTGGAGTTTTATCCACTCTAAAACTGATATCGACTTTAACAATTATTCTCTAAACATAAGCTAAATACTCAATCTTTTCTAGCAATCACCGACAAATAGTAACGATACAGAAAATTATAGCACACCATTTCATAAACTCGATTTTTTGACTTAAACAAACGATTCATTAGCATATGAATATAACTTTCTAAAAGGTTATCCAAATTATTATTTAACATATTTTTACTTTGTTTTTCTAAAATTACTTCTGCTACAATTGTTGTTGCTTTTTGTTTTTCCCATAAAACCTTTAACAACGGATCATATTTAGGTTGGTCATTTTTATTAAGTGACATAAACATATCAACAGAATTCCTATTTTTTCTATACCTATCTTTTAGCTGTTCGTTTAGCTTTTTAGATACTCCAAATTCATTTCTATAACTAGTTTTTAGATTGTTTGCGAGAGCTAGTTTTTGATTCTCAGTGTATTTAAAACTATCAAGTAAAATATCAATAGCGCGTAGTCCTAAGAGCCATCGAATTTCTTCTCCTTTCTCTATTTCTTCAATCATTTCTAATAAAGAAACAATCATTATACTATCTTGAAAAAAAAGTGTCTCTGTCAGCTCTATTAGGTCACTCCCATAACGTTCCAGTTCACGTCGATAGGTATCAATTTGTATTTTATAAATCAAGTCATTACTAAGTAAATCCTTTAAAAGAGGAGTAATATAATTAATAATTTTTTGTATATGAACTACATCAGTAAGACAAAAACGAATTCTTAAATGTTTTTTTGGATCTGAATATCTAATGAAAAACCATTTTTCTATGAGTTTTTTTTCAAGTAAAAGTTCAGTTAAAGGCTTAATTAAGTTCACTAGTATTAAATCCGCAGTAGTAGATCCAGAATAAATCTTGTAGTATAACCATTTTTCACCTAATATAAATGATCTTTTGACATTCTCATCCATAATTATACCACAGTTTTATTTAGTTTTTGTTCATTAAAGAAAGATATGACCACTTGATTTGCGAAATAATCTTTTTCACTCTTACCATTTTCATCTTCTAAAAATAGAAACTCCACTAATTTGAAAGTTTTCTTATTTTTAGTCAAAGATAAAAGCAGTTTTACACAAGTATAATTATTCATATTTATTAAAAGTTCATTGTCTCCTTCTTGTAATACTACAAATTTGGGAATTTGTCTTTCCTTTCTCCATTTTTTGATTTCCTTTAATAATTTTTCTTCATTGTGTAAAATTTCTAAAAAATTTCTAATGTCTATCTTTGTAAGATTCCAAGTAGCCTTTGAAATAATAATACTTTCGTAAGTTATCCTAGGCAGAAAATCAAATTCTTGTGAAAGAGGACCCCAATCAAAACTTACACCTAAACGATTATTCTGTAATTGCAAATCCCCTAAAAAATGATATATAGGTAAGGAGTTATTTTTATAGTTGTGTGCGTTTGTGAATCGAGGTATTACCTCTTTATTATTTTTACTGGATTCCATTATGATTTGATTTTTTTTTATCGAAATCATCAAATCATCTATTAATAATTGATGCTCTGGTTTTTTTAAAGATTTTGTCAAATAAGGTATCTCATAATCTCGTAGAATTGGCCTCATTAGGACATTTCCAGTTCTTGTTTGAGGAAGATGTAATACCTCAGCCAAAATTTTGTTTTTATTAATGTTATTTTCTACGTTAATTATAGATTTTACATGATCAAAAATTTCTTTATCTGCATAGCAAAATCTACTTAATAATTTAGCTCCACTTGTTCCTCCTGCCCAAGACATCGACAATGTTTCCTTACCATTAATATTGATTATTTCTATCAATGAATACATACTATCAGGTAAATCTTCCCAACACTCTTCAAATTCCGAAAAATCACCATCAACAAGATCAATAATATATTCTTTGTTCTTATTAGAGGCTAGTAATTTTTTCAATAAAACAGTATACACTTTATTCCATTCAATATTTCTATAAGAATAATTATCAAAATTATTTTTTTGTAGCACAAGACCATCTATTAAATCACAGTCATTTTCATAATCTTGCTTCTGTATATAACCTATGCCCATTTCAACATCTAATACATTAGACAATGACACTTTCCTGTTTTCGTAACGCTCTTTAAATGCTTGTTTAAATCTGTTCATTGGTGTATCTGAATGAGATAAAGACATTTTATTTAGAAACGTTAATGCCTTTTTCGCTTTTTCAGCTATATCTAGATCTAAATTGTTCTCATTAGTTCCTAAAATCATATCTGTTTGAAACAGATACTTCATATTAAAACCCGTTCCAAGCGACTCAAGTAATTTTACAATTTCTATATATGTCTCTATTTCTCCACCTCGATTAGAGTCTATATGATTCATCATTTGCTCAACATTCTTTAAAGTATAAATTATTTCATCAACACCTTCTAATTTATTCAATACCGTAAAAATTTGATTCAAAAATTCATCTCCAGATATAGATGGCTCTAATTCACTTGTTAGCAACTGCTTATCAATCATCAAATTAATAAAATGTAGTGATTCATCAATCGTAATTTCATTATCTAGGAGTATGTTAGCCAAGTCTATTGGTCTTAAACCGTTTTGAGCTTTGTTTAAAATGATTTGAATATAATCATTTGGTTTTACCGATTTTATGTTATGCTCTCTGTTTCCATTTACATATTTATATTCGATGTATCTAATAGAATCACCTACCTTATAAATACTCGTGTTTGGAAAGAATAAAAGTTGGTTTCTAATATATTCTTTATTTACTAAGTCTTGAGCAAGTGCTACTAGATAACTCATATCTAGTCGTGTATGCCGATCATGAGAAAATTCTGATTTGATTTTCATATTAGTAACCTTTGAAAATTCACCTACCCCACATCCGGCAAATATTCCAAATGGAGTGCATCTAGACGACATTCTACTTAAATATTTTAGTAGCGTTAAGGTCAATTTTTCAACTTCTTTCTTTTCAACTAATTCACCTTTAAACCACTTCTCTAATTTAAACTGCAAGGATGGCGAAGCTAAAAAAATTGATTCCTTAATGAGAGGAGAAGAATAAATTTCTTTTAACTTGTCAATATCAATATTTTTTTCTTCAGTCAGCTTTTTGTAAAAATTGATGGAAAGTAAAGGCGATCTTAATACGTATTTATCAAAGTATCTGTAAGGATTTCTATTTTTTTTCATAATTATAACTTATACAATCATAAGACATTCATCCCAAGTAGTTTCGAGATCTGAAAGATGAAAGATTATAGCCAAACCAATACCTGCAATTCCCGTAAGAAGATTTGTCTCCTTTGTCCACATTTTGTCAGGGCCAGACCAAGTCTTATATCCAGCATAGCCATCTTTAAAAGTACTTAAACTAATACTTTTCTCAATCCAATGTATTGCAGCTTCTCTAAAAATGTTATTCTGAGTTTCTCTATACAATCTATTGTAAATTTGAGCATTTCCATAGGATCCGTGACACAAACCAGCATCTTTTACTAATGATTCTTCAAATGTTTTTCTATTTGCCGAGTGAACTAAAATTTGTAAAGATTTTTTACCTAAATATTTATCTTTTAGTGCTTTGGATGCAATTCTCAATGTAAGCCCGATACCTAGGTCTCCATAACACCAAGCCAGCCTACTAGAGTTATGATCTGCAGGGTTAGTAATCCAATTAGGAAATAATGAAAAAGCATTTTTATCCAAATTTTCAAAACTCAACACATAAGAAATAGCTCCCTTTAATAGTGGCAATACATCCAGTTTAAATTCCTCAAATAGGTACAATCGAGAAAGAAAATTAATGATACTTGACATTCCATGTGATAGACTTAAATTGTATCCTTGCTGACCAGTTTTTTTATTCAAAACAGATGACCACTTAATACCATTTTTATCTTTTTCAGATAATTGTTTAAGGCTAGAAACTAAAAAAAATAAATAATCAGTGTAACGTTTCTTTAGTATATCGGATTTTGTGTTTTTGTATCTTTTAAGGAAATAATAGCCGTATCCAATTGCTCCATGTAAGAAATCATAATACTTTTTTTTTAAGTCATTAGTCATGACTTGGTAGAGGTATCCATCTAAATCGGATAACAATCCATCTGTGTCTGTTTCTACAAACTTTTCCTCTACCACATGATCCAAGACCCACCCAAATCCCGCTATTCCTGAGCAATAGGTTGGAAAACTATATCCAAGATTAATACGATCAATAGATTCTTCTAATATATTAATTCCTTTAGTATAATATTGGTCTGCGTTTAACAGCTTAGAATAGTAAAAATAAAATAAAGAAACTCCTGAGATTCCCGACAAAACACCAATCTTTAAGTTTTTATGAGATTGATCTTCAATACTTTCACAAATTTCTTCTAATATTTTTAGTAATCTTTGCCTTATAAATTGGTCCAATTATATTTAATTTTAATTTTCTCATTATAAAATTAAGGGATTGGTTTTTAGATTAATACTAATTAACCTACTGTTTACTTAAGTTTAACTTTTTTTAAGAAAGGTATTTAGCTAATCTAGTTAACTTTAAAGTAAATTAAAACCTAAATACATGGAAAAAAAATCATTTAACCGGAAATTAAAGCTTGAGGATAAAATAGTCGCTAAGCTAAATAAGAAAAATATGAATCAAATTCACGGAGGTGAAGTTTGGACAGATACTAATTGCGATCGTACAGCTTGTGACGACAGAGGTGACACTAGTGGTTTCTGTGAGGGTCAAACAGATGTCGCATATGCGTGTACTACTGGGGCAACATAAAGTCTAAACTATTTGTGAGTTATTAATATTACTTATAGGAAATTTTGAAAAAAAAAGTTAAACAAAAATCTCTGGAGAAATTCTCCAGAGATTTTTGTTTAACTTATTATCCGTTTTCTTTTATAAAATCAATTTGAAAGTGTACAGATCAAGAGTATTTGACCAATTAAAAAAAATAGATAGACTTTTAAATAATTCTAATACTAATGACATATCGTTGAGATCAGGAATACCAGGAATTATTCTTTTTAATTTATACTATTATAAATTGACTGGCAAAGAAGAATTACGAGAGTTTATCTTAAATGATTTAGATGTTTTATTTGATTTATTAGAATTTAAAAATAAAATCACAATAGATTTTATAGAAGGATTAACTGGTATAGGTTGGCTGCTAAATCATATATCTAATTCTGATGTTATTTCACTACATAGAAAACAATTCTCTGCTATTGATATTTTGATTTCAGAACAGTTATATAAAAAATTACCAGAAGAAAATCTTGATTTTTTATATGGTTTATCCGGTATTTTGAATTATCTAATTGAAAATAATCAAGAATCCCAGTCAAAAGTACTTTTAAAAATAGTGAATACTTTATTTAAAAGTCTCAAAAAAGTTTTAGAAAAAAGTTTCAAAACGAATATTGATGAATCAGTAGAGGAAATATCAAAAGTAATATCGCCTCAAATTGATATGAATACTGATTTAAAAATCAATTTAAGTATAGCAGAAGGTTTAACGGGTGTATTAGCTATATTATTAAAATTATTTGAAAAGAATATACACAAAAATAAATCTCTAAATTTAATTAGAGAAATTACTCACATTATAATGTCTTGGAAATATGATCCTAATGCATGTAATTCGTACTTTCCATCATATTCATCTATTAACAATAATCAAATTCATGATTCAAGATTTTCCTGGAATAAAGGGGACTTAAGTATTCTATATCTATTGTTAAAGTCCGCAAGCATGTTAAAAGATGATAGATTATACTCTGAAATATTAGAAATGTCAATATTTACATCTCATAGAAAAGATTTCATAGAAAATGGTTTAAGAAATATATGGATATATAATGGTACCTCAGGGGTTGCTTATGTTTTTCATAAAATGTTTTCAGAAACAGGAATAAAAGACTTTAGGTTTGCATCAGAATATTGGTATTATTTAACCTTAGAATATTTGGAGTTAGACGACTATAATTTTGGGAAACTACCAGCATATAATAATTGGCATTCTGCTAACTCATTTAACACAGGTTTTCTAGAAGGTTTTTCAGGCCTAGGGTTATCATTGATAAATAGTATATCTGATGTAAAACCTAATTGGGATAGTGCTCTATTATTGTCTTAGAAATTATTGTATATTCGATATTTATTGTTATGTTCTCAAATTAAGTCTATTCCTTTTAATAACTTTGATTTGCTTTAGATAGAGATACAATATTTAATGCGTGCTTCAGAACTTCTTATTTTTTTAAATATATAAATTAGTTTAAAGTGTAACTTTAACTAATTACATTAGAATTTATAATAACACAAAACCTCTCTCAATTTGAGCGAGGTTTTTTTATACATTATGTTTACCTTTGAGAAAAATAAATTTAAAAATAAGATTCCGCGCTGAAACGGAATTAGTTTAACTTACTATGTTTATCTCCGAATTTTCGGAATAAAAATAGCGTTCCACTAACTAAACACATCATTATGTACGAAGCAATACAAATCCTTCACTCTTATTGGGCATATTTAGTCGTTCTTGTGGTAACACTTGCTACTATAAACGCTTTAATCGGTTTCTTTACCAAAAGAGAATATGCTCCCAAAGATTTTAGAATATCACTTTTTGGATTAATTGTTACACATCTTCAATTACTAATAGGAATAATTATATTTTTTGTTTCCCCAACGGTTGTATGGTTTACAGAAGGAATTGGAATGGGAGAAATCATGAAAGATCCTTTATTGCGATTATATAATGTAGAGCACCCTATGGTGATGATTTTAACCGTAGTTTTTATTACTGTTGGATACTCTAAGCACAAGAAGAAACTTACCTCTACTCCCAAGTTTAAAATGTTAGCAATTTTCTATACGATAGCCTGGATATTGATGTTGTCCAGAATCCCCTGGGCAAACTGGTTTTAAGACCCAAAAGCTGTTAACACTAGTTTTCTGGAACCTCCATAATTTCTATGCTCGCATAGGTAAATTCCTTGCCAGGTTCCCAGATTAAGCTTCCCTTTTGTGATAGGTATTTGGATAGAAGCACCCATTAGTGAAGCTTTTATATGTGCAGGCATATCATCTGTCCCTTCGTACGTATGGATATAATATGGCGCATTTTCCGGAACCAAAATGTTCATATGACTTTCAAAATCTTTGCGAACAGTTGGATCAGCATTCTCATTGATCGTTAGACTTGCCGAAGTATGCTTAATAAACACCTGTAATTGCCCAACTTCTATCCCACTGATTTCAGGAAACTCAGCATATACTTCTTCAGTAATTAAGTGAAACCCTCTAGGGTATGGCTGGAGCTTAATTTCTTTTTGGAAGAATTTCATAAACTTTGTCATTCCAGTGTAGGCTGGAATCTATTTTGTTATTTAGTTACCTTTCCCTCAAAGAGAAAAGTTAAAAAGAGTTTTCAACTAATTTAATATAAATTTTAAATCAATAATAGATGGTATTCTTTTTAACTCCAATACCTTTGCTGTTTTAAATTTTGATCCTATGGATTTATCCCGAATAAAACTCGTTGCATCCGATATGGACGGAACACTGCTTAACTCCAGAGGAGAAGTAAGCCAATCCTTCTTTTACCTTTTCGAAGAACTCAAAGAGTTAGGAGTTACCTTTGTAGCTGCGAGTGGAAGACAGTATTATAGTATCGTCCATAAATTAGATGCTATTAAAGATGAAATGATTGTCATTGCAGAAAATGGTGCATTAACAATGCATAAGGATAAAGAATTACAAACTACAGAAATTGATCGCCAAACCTATTTGGAGTTATTAGATATCGCAAAAGATCTTAAAGGTTCTCAGGTAATATTATGCGGACGTAAAAAGGCATACATTGAAGACTACGGTAAAGCTTTTGAAAATATGCTGAATGAATTCTACGGGAGATACGAGGTTGTAGAAGATTTATCACAAGTCATGGATGATCAATACCTGAAAATTGCAATTTGTAATGAAAATGGATCCGAAAAATATTTATATCCAGCCTTAAAACATTTAGAAAACAGATTAAAAGTAAAAGTTTCGGGCAAAGTATGGTTAGACTTATCCCACAATGATGCTAATAAAGGCCACGCACTTCAAAATCTTCAGAAGAGTCTCAATATTTCAACAGAAGAGACGATGGTATTTGGTGACTATAACAACGATTTGGAAATGATGTCACAGGCAAGATATAGTTTTGCCATGCAAAATGCACATCCTACTATAAAAGCAGCTGCAAATTACAGTACCAAAAGTAATGATGAAAATGGTGTAGAATATATGCTTACTAAAATGATAGAGGCTAAAAAATCAAAACTACGCTAAACTCTTCTTTATGAACTACGAGAGACAGGCGAGTACAATAGAAATGATAAAAAAGTATACGTAAATCGGTTGCTTAGTGAAAAAATTCTGCATATCCAGTTGCGTTATAGTTGTTTAATCAGGGTTCAAATTCAGAACAAATATAACAAAATACATTCAATAAATGCACTTTATCTAAAAAAAAAGCATTTTGTCTTAGGTGATCAATTAATTATATAAGTTTATTCTTACCATAATATAAAAGAGCTTTCTCTAAAATAAATTAATCATTCAGCTTCAGCACTGCCATAAACGCTTCCTGAGGGATTTCTACATTCCCTACCTGACGCATACGTTTTTTACCTTTTTTCTGCTTTTCTAATAACTTACGTTTACGAGAGATATCACCACCATAACACTTGGCCGTAACATCTTTACGCAGAGCTTTTACCGTTTCTCTTGCAATAAATTTGGCACCAATCGCAGCCTGGATCGGAATATCAAACTGTTGGCGAGGGATTAGTTCTTTTAATTTTTCACAGATTTTTTTACCAATCGCATACGCATTATCTTTATGTAGTAATGCCGACAGTGCATCTACGGTATTTCCATTAAGTAAGATATCCACCTTTACAAGTTTGGAAGACCTCATTCCTATTGGTGTATAATCAAAAGAGGCGTATCCTTTTGACACTGTTTTAAGTCGATCGTAAAAATCGAAAACAATTTCTGCTAAAGGCATATCAAAGGTAAGCTCTACACGCTCTGTAGTCAGATATGTTTGATTGGTAATTTCTCCCCTTTTCTCAATACATAAAGACATTACAGAACCTACAAAATCAGCTTTTGTGATGATCGAGGCTTTTATATAAGGCTCTTCTACACGGTTCATCGACGATGGATCCGGTAAATCAGACGGATTATTTACCACAATAATATCATCCGGATCTTTATTCGTAAACGCATGATAAGATACGTTAGGTACTGTGGTAATAACAGTCATATTAAACTCACGTTCCAGTCGTTCCTGGATAATTTCCATATGTAACATTCCTAAGAATCCACATCGGAAACCAAATCCTAAAGCCGCAGAACTTTCTGGTACAAAAACCAGTGATGCATCATTCAGTTGTAATTTTTCCATAGAAGCCCTTAACTCCTCATAATCTTCGGTGTCCACAGGATAAATCCCTGCGAATACCATTGGTTTTACATCTTCAAAACCTTCTATGGCATTTTTAGTTGGAGTTTTTGCATCTGTAATGGTATCCCCCACTTTTACTTCTCGTGCATCTTTAATACCCGTAATTAGATATCCTACATCTCCGGTTTTGATTACTTGCTTAGGAACTTGATTTAATTTTAAGGTCCCAACCTCATCAGCAGAATAATTTTTTCCGGTAGCAACAAATTTAATTTGCTGTCCTTTTCTTATTTCACCATTCACCACTTTAAAATAGGTCTCTACTCCTCTAAAAGAATTGTATACAGAATCAAAAATCAAAGCCTGTAATGGTTCGTCAGGATTACCTTTTGGAGCTGGGATTTTTTCAATGATAGCTGTCAGGATTTCTTCAATTCCAATACCTGTTTTTGCACTGGCAGGAATTACTTCCTCAGGATCACATCCTAACAAATCCACGATATCGTCCGTAACCTCCTCAGGATTCGCACTTGGTAAATCTACCTTATTTAACACCGGAATAATTTCCAAATCATTTTCTAACGCTAAATATAAATTAGAAATGGTCTGCGCCTGAATACTTTGTGCAGCATCTACAATTAACAAAGCACCTTCACAAGCAGCAATAGACCGAGAAACTTCATAAGAAAAATCTACGTGACCGGGAGTATCAATAAGATTCAGAATATATTCTTCACCTTTATACGTATACTCCATCTGGATAGCGTGACTCTTGATCGTTATTCCACGCTCACGCTCCAGGTCCATATTATCCAGTAATTGATTCTGCGCTTCCCGAGCTGTAACCGATCCCGTAAAATCTAACAGCCGATCCGCCAGCGTACTCTTACCGTGGTCAATATGTGCTATTATGCAAAAGTTTCTTATGTTTTTCATCTCTATTTTTTTTGGCGGGCTGAACCGGGCTATCCGTTATATCTTTTTTGTATTCTACCGCTCTTGCCCTCAGCCACAAAAAAGGATGTCACTTCTATCCCTGCCCGAAAAATCTGATCCTTCTGAATCAAAATCTTTTAGTCTGCAAATATAATCGATTTTAGAAGGTTTATGTCATCCATGATAGCATTTTTGAATCACACATTTATTCATCCTAAGAAGATTGTGTATAATTTGTACTTTTGCATCATATTTTAAATTAATATAACATAATAAACAAAGGTTGTGGCAAAGATTGGAGACATAGATGTAGGAGATTTTCCGTTGTTATTAGCACCGATGGAGGATGTAAGTGATCCGCCTTTTCGCGCATTATGCAAAGAACAGGGAGCAGATGTTGTATATACCGAATTCATTTCCAGTGAGGGATTGATCCGTGATGCAGCCAAAAGTGTTATGAAATTGGATATTTACGAAAAAGAACGTCCGGTAGGAATTCAGATTTTTGGAGCTAACCTGGATTCTATGCTAAAATCCGTGGAGATCGTAGAGGCATCAGGTCCTGATATTATCGATATCAACTTTGGGTGCCCTGTTAAAAAAGTTGTAAGTAAAGGTGCCGGAGCAGGTATTTTAAAAGATATAGATTTAATGGTTTCCCTGACGAAAGCCATGGTAGAACACACCAAGCTTCCGGTAACTGTTAAAACTAGGTTAGGCTGGGATCATGATTCCATAAAAATTGTAGAAGTTGCAGAACGCTTACAAGATGTTGGAGCAAAAGCTATTGCCATACATGGTCGTACGCGAGCACAGATGTATAAAGGTAATGCAGATTGGAAACCTATTGCAGAAGTAAAAAACAATCCCAGAATGCACATTCCTGTTTTTGGAAATGGCGATGTAGACAGTCCTGAGCGCGCTATGGAGATGCGGGATTATTATGGACTGGATGGTGCTATGATAGGTCGAGCCAGTATTGGATATCCATGGTTTTTTAAAGAAGTAAAACACTTTTTTAAAACCGGAGAACATGTACCACCTCCAACTATAGACGAACGCGTAATTGCTGCACGAAGACACCTACAAATGGCTATCGACTGGAAAGGAGAAAAACTCGGTGTTTTCGAAACTCGAAGACATTACACCAACTACTTTAAGGGAATTCCGCATTTTAAAGAATATCGTACAAAAATGGTAACCAGTGACCATTCTGAAGATGTATTTGCTGCTTTTGATGAGATTCAGGAGAAGTTTGCAGGATTCGAATTTGTGTAGATAGTGCTTTAATCAACTGCTTCCAGGCAAGTCCACGAGGCATCCAAATTAAACAAAATATTTACATTTCGAGGCAAGCCTTGGAGAATTGAACTCCACAATGTGGATTAAAAACTTACCAACTTCTGATTAATCCGACTGGAAGCTAATAATGACGCAATAATTCCGATAACGGTAATTGTAAAAAATACAATGATAAAACTTAGTACAGTAATCTTTGTGGGATAAGCTAATGACGGGGTAATCATTAATAATCCAAACTGTTGTTGACACAGAATTACTATAAATCCTAACAACAGCCCAAAGAACGCTCCTAAAACTGTCATTAACGATCCCTGAAACAAAAATATTCGCCTGATTCTGGGCAGAGTAGCTCCAAGATTATAGAGTGTTTTAATGTTATTCTTTTTGTCGATAATCATCATAATGATCGCTCCGGCAACATTAAACAATGCAATAATTGCAATCAGTGTGATCACAAGATAGGATGCTAAATTTTCAGTATTTAACATCTTATATAAAGTGTCGTTAAGTTGTATCCTATTTTTTACAATGACATTTTGCTCTTTAAAAAGCTCTAATAATTGCTTTGTCACAACATCTTCATCTGTATCTGTAGATAATTTAAGTTCTATATTCGTTATTTGGTCCTTAGGTAGTTGTAATAAGTCCCTTGCTAATCCAATTGTAGAAAATATATACTTCTTATCCAGATCCTCGTTTACGGTATAAATTCCTGTATTGACCGCTGTCTTTTTCCTAAATGCCTTAGATGGATCTTTGGGAATTCCTTTCCCTGGTTTTGGCACATAAATACTTAAGAAATTAGTATAGATCTGTTCTACGCCCATACCTAACTCCCTACTTACACCAAATCCGGCTACTACCTGTGCATCGTTACCAGTTAGCCATTCACCTGCAAATATGATACTATCGGTCTCAATTACATTTTTGTAGTTAGCGTCTACCCCTTTTATAAAACCTGTCTTTTGCTTGTCTTTAAACTCTAAAAACACACGCTCCTCAATGATCTCTGAGAAACTAGCAATACCTTCTAATTTTGATAGCTTTTCTTTTTGGGCATTTGTAAAAGTGATTGTCTTTCCGCTTGACGGGAAAATTTTAAGATCAGGATCAAAATAAGAAGAAAACTGAAGGCTAAAATCTTTTAGGCCTGCAAATCCACATAAAACCAGAAACAACGCCATGGCTCCTATGACTACCCCAGCCGCAGCTATTCCGGTAATGATATTAATAGCATTGCTGCTACCAGGAGAAAATAAATATCGCTTAGCGATGTAGTATGAGAATTTCAAATCTTCACGTACCGAATCCGGACAAATTTAATTTTGGAATAAAGATAAGAGAATAAAAAGATAATAAAATCTTTATTTTTCAAACGTCTATAAATTTTATTTCTTCTTACGACGTGGCAATAAATCTGGATTTTGAAGAGGGTTTTCATTTCCTTTTATCGCTTTGTCTATAGTATCTATATACTCTAAAGAATCGTCTATGAAATATGATAATTCTGGCATACGTCGAAGCTGGTTTTTAGTACGTTGTGCAACCTGATGTTTAATTTGTGATTTTACAGCGTTTACTTCAGTCAACACTTTTTCTCCTTCACTATGCGGAAAAACACTCATATAAACTTTGGCGATTGATAAATCCGTGGTTACGCTTACTTTAGTAACAGAAACCAAAATCCCCTGTACTCCCGCTTCACGTAATGCATGTTGTATTACATCTGCAATATCGCGCTGTAATACTCCACCTATTTTTTTCTGTCTGTTTGTTTCCATGACTGCAAAAATAGACATTTATGTGATGTGTTGATTTTCTTTTCGCATAAAATCCCTTGCTAACCACTATTTCGTACTTTTACTTTTTAATATAAAATCCAAGTCATGAACCATATAAATAAAATAGAGCATATAGGTATCGCTGTTAAAGATATAGAGGAGGCCAATACACTATACGAACAACTACTTGGTATACCACCTTATAAGCAAGAAATTGTAGAGAGCGAAGCGGTTATTACGTCTTTTTTTAAAGTTGGAGAAAATAAAATAGAGCTTCTAGCAAGTACCAATCAAGAAGGACCAATTGGAAAGTTTATCTCTAAAAAAGGCGAAGGTATTCACCATATTGCTTTTGATGTGGATGATATCGAAAAAGAATTGGAACGATTAGAAAAAGAAGGGTTTCAATTGATCAATAAAACTCCGAAAAAAGGAGCTGATAACAAGTTGGTGGCCTTTATACATCCTAAAACTACCAAAGGCGTTTTAGTAGAGCTTTGCCAAGAAGCCCCTTTACAACCCTCTTCAAAAGGGAGTGAGCAATAAGCCAGGTTTTAGCGCACCTAAAGTTTTCTCAAAATATAGAAAGATTTTTTTGGCGTGTTTATAGCAATTACTTAAATTTGCCCTCCGTTTTAGGTCCCATAGCTCAGCTGGTTAGAGCATTTGACTCATAATCAAAGGGTCCTTGGTTCGAGCCCAAGTGGGACCACTTTTAATACCAAAGCTGTTTCTAAAAAGAAACAGCTTTTTTTATTTTTCTAATGAATTCGGGGCGAGAAGCCTGTCCTGAAGCCCAAGTGGGATCACGTAGTGGAAAAGCCTTTGTAACAGCAAGGGCTTTTTTGAGCAGTATCGCGAAACAAATCTTTGGGAGAAGCTAAAGATATATCTCAATCAATTTTATCAGGTTCCTTATAATTTTCAGAAACCCAATATTTGCCAAGTGGCGGAGCAGGTTCTAATCCGCATCTTTCTGCTAACTCTAGGTCTTCTTCAGTTACTATCTCAATTATATCGGGACAATCGTTATCATCATCTGACTTACAAGAAAGAAGCAGGGAAACAAACAATCCGGTAAGTATTATTTTATAATTTTTCATCTGTTTATAGAACATTTTAGATTACCAATCTCTACTTGCTATTAATTCTTCTACATCAGCATTAAAACCATAAGCGTTTGATATAAATTCAAAGTTTGCGCCAAGACACTCTCTGGCACCTGTTTCAATTTCACTATCATGCTGAAAAAACTCATCCTGAAGGTCATTTATTCTTTCGGTTGCTTTATGTGTAAGTTTATATAATTGATTAAGATTCTCAGGTTTTTTTTTCTCTATATTCTTGCAAAGATTTATTAAAACATTTTTACACTTATCAACTAAAAACTCAGGAAAATAGAAATTCTTATACATGCAATCCAGAAATTGAAATCCCTGAATTTTAGGGTTCATTAAATCGGTCTGATCTATGGTTTCTTCTGATTTATTTTGTGACTTTCTTGAATTACAAGATACCAAAATCAATACTGCAATTAAAATATTGGCTGTTTTCATAGGTATATTTGAACTTATTAAAGATATACATTCTAAATTTTAACTTTCAAGTTTATCATTAAAGTGCTAAAAGTCATTGGTTCTTTTCTAATCAAAGTTACTTCATTTTGTGAAAAATGATTTCTTAAATTATGATTTAAATCCTCTATTATTACTATGCTATCAATCAACAGTAATTGAAACTTCTACTTAGTTACACTGTATAGAAAGCCCTTACATCAAAAAAACAATTCTGAAAATAAGGGTTCGCTTCTATGCAATTAACTTAATGTTGATAATCAGGATTTTGATCACCCTCTAAGGAGAAGCCATTTTTCATTATACTAAGTACTGGGGAATCTAGATCAATAGTATGAACGTGAGAAAGACTTTTTATTTCTAAAACCTTAATCTGTATTCGATTTGGGGCTAATATATATAGGAACTTATCAGAGCAAACTAGTACAGGACTAGGTTCTTCCATTTTCTGTAATACTTCAATTTCAGAGCTCTGTTTTGTTGATGATAATTCTGGTACATTAGCCATCTCAACCGCACGCTGTACCACCTCGCTGCCGTTCTGACTATCATATACACGGATTTTATTGTCCGTAGTCTGAACTAGAAAATGTGTGCCGTTAAAATTAAACATAGCATTAACTACATCATCTCCTAAGTAAATACTATTCATACTTTTCGTAGCAGGATTGATCATAAATACGCCTAGATTTCTAGATCTACCAAAAAATAAGTTAGAGTTATCATGACCTTTTACAGTACCTAGCCAGTTTCCTGATTCAGCATTTAACCCTTCTACATTAGCTATCAAATCAATATTATTATTGGTATCTACTAAAATTATTCCATCAGTAGAGCCGAATACGCCATAATCTCCGCTTACCGCATCACCATGAATACCAACTACTTCAACACCTCCATTATCGTCGATTACATTACCATTAGTATCAACATACTTGACCATTTGTGGTATGCCTCCAGGTTCAGTGTTATTTTTAAATGTAGTAGCAAACATTCCGTTATTTAGTCGGAATCCAGCCCCGTGGTGCGGAACCGTAGTAGCAAATGTAAAAGTTTCTGGCTGGTAGGATGGGATTTCTAATTGTGCTTCGTTAATGTATGATATAGAACCATCTCCATCATTAAAAACTACCATATGACCGCCAGAAGCAGCATAATGTGTAGGAAGCAGGGTATTCAGTTCTGCATTTGCCCATTTAGCTTGATATTCATGTCCGTGATCTTCGTGATTTACAATTCCGGAATCAAAAAACTGTACCTTACCTCCATCTCTATCTATAACCGTAAGGTAACGTCCAGAATTACTTGTATAATAACGAGCTCCTTCAGCAAGTTGCGTGTCTAAGCTATATGTGATTTCTCCAGAGTCTGCCTGCATTATATCCAACTTACTATCTCGCATAAGAGTTAGACGTACCCAATCGCTTTCCATATCTTTAAATTCCAAAGCTATAGGTTCTTCTATTATTCCGGAATCATCGTCATTGCTACATCCTACAAGTAGCATAGCACTAATTAAAAAAGTTGTTAAATTTAAAATTGATCTTTTCATGATTTATGTGTTTAATTATTAAATTGATGTACTGATATATTTCCGTTTGTATCCTCTGCCCATACTACTAAACGATTTCCCGCAAGCCTGTCAAAAAACTCTAAATCGTTTTCAAAAAGCGTTTCCATTTTTATTTCTTGAGTATTTGGAAGTTCTTTCCCAGAGTTAGGACGGAACTGGTGTGGCCAATTTGATGTCCCCCAGACTCTTTCTTCTATAATCGAGCCTTCTTGATTGGGATTGTCCTCATCTATATTTATAATATAAATCCAAAGGAAGGTAATTTCTGAAGATGCAGGGTGCTCATTGTTTTTATAGATTCTTCCTGAAATAGAGCTTTCAGAAACCCCTGAGTCAGTAAGCTGAACTTGTGGAGCATACGGTCGATGAATATAAACCGTGGTGTGATACGTTGTATTATCTCGATACGCTGTTTGATTACCTTCAATATCCGTTGCCTGAATGGAGAAATGATAGGGCCCGGCAATAACAAGTTCGTCATCCGCTATTTCAGGATTACGATGGTCCGCAAAAACGTCTGATGTATAAGTGAATCGTGTGCGATCGTCAAAAGTTCCTGCATCTATAATCTCATTATGATTAAAAAGTTTAAAATTTTGTCCCTCATTTAGAAATGATTTTCCGTGGGTGTGTCCATCAAAACCGCTGTGTGATTCAATTTTGACCTCCTTCACCCCAGAAACATCTTCAATGCTGAATGCAACTGGAATAACTGGATTTTCGCTATCAGTCCTAAAAAAGTAAGGAGGTTGGATAGTGGTTGATCCTTGAATAGTTCTGATCAATGGAGCATCTAAGTCCGTGGTGCCGTCTGTATCTTCGTTTAAGCAAGAACTAAAAATACTTAAGCAACAGATTGAAATCCATATTTTTTTTTTCATCTTGTTTTATTTATGTTATTCATACTTTGTGTTTTATTATTTCAGTTATTGAATTATGATAATTTTAAAACTGAGAATGTTTGTCTATTACTTGAATTTTTTGAATACTTTATTTCATACACATTGTTTTTAAGGTTATTAGATATCCACAGGTATTTTGATGGACAATGTGATATTGCGACCTTGCTCTGGCAGATTCAGTAATCGGTATCTACTTATATGATTAAAATACGCTGTGTTTAGAAGGTTATTTGCGCTAATTCTAAAAAATGCTTCTTGATCAAAAAGATTAAAACTTATAGTAAGACCAGCATTTAATATGAAGCTATCCGGAGTAGATCTTTCATTTCGGTCAGTACGGTTTTGAGAGAAATTATATCTACCTGAAATAAATAGATGTCCTTCATTCAGTTTCTTTCTTTTCCTTAAAAAAGGATATTCGAAATTTGATGTTATAGAAGGAGCAGGAGTTAATGGTAATGGTAAACGACTATCAAGATTTAAATTCTGAACAAAATCAGCGGCAAAATCGACACGAACCCCCTTTTTGAAATTATACTGTGCCATAAGTTCAAAGCCATTGAAAACAGCATTGTCCTGTCGGTACTGCCATAGAGTACCTCCAGAAGCTAGGGGAGAAAAATTACCAGTAGGAGCTAAATATATATAATCCGTGAAGTAACCAAAAAATGAAGAAAATTCCAGAAACAAGTTCTTTGATTTATGAACATAGGTAAAATCTCCTTGATAACCACGCTCTATTCCCAGATTCGATTCTCCACGTTCGTGCCTAAAATTTCCGTGGTGCACTCCATTACTCGATAATTCGATTGCAGTGGGAAATCGAAAACTGTTTCCCAAGTGTACTTTAAATACATTTTTATGATTTAATGAATAAGTAGCACCCAACGCTCCACTCATATTATTAAATTCACGCTCAATTTCAGGAGTACGCTCCACTAACTCCCCCGTAGGCATTAAGGTACCTCTATCATAAACAGGTTGTAAATGCTGATCAATATCATGTGTACCAATATCAAATCGTAAACCAGCATTTATTTTCCAGCGATTTCCCAAATTCCATAGTTGATAGTGAAAAAAACCTAATTGCAGACTATTAAAAACTGGTAATAAAAATTCAAAACCATCTTTTTGATTTTGCATATATTGAAATTGACTTCCGAATAAAACTTGGTGTTCAGAATTCTTATTTAATTCGTAGCGAAAATTGGCGGTATAGGTATCAAGATACAGTCCCAAAGCCAGATTTGACCCTGCCAATTCTGGTGAAATACCGTGTGCCGCCGGAAACGATAACTCTTCGCGGATGTTACGTTGATAACCTACATCTACTTCTAGTTGACTTAACCCTAAAGAGATGGTAGAGTTGCTAGTAATCATATGATGATGGTTTTCCTGTCTTGGCACATCAATATCTCTAAATTTATTGTTATGCTGTAGATTGTAGGCTCTAGGCAATCCTATCGCACCTGTGAATATTCCTGCTTTTTGATTAAAACTCGAGATTTTTAGAGTAGATGTGAAGTTTTTAGAGTGATAGCCTAAATTACCACTGAAATGTAATTCAGTTCCAGCAGTGTTCTTTAACCTATTATCGAATATGGGTAAATCAAAACCAGCATACGAAAACTCACTGGCAGGAACTGTGTAATCCCCATAATCTTGATGAGTGATCCTGCTGCCAAAAACCCATTTGTTCTTTTTTCCTTTCCATTCTAAGGTATTAGAGAGTGCTCCATTATTAGATTGATACATTACAAGATATTCTAATAAATGTCCGTCCTCTTTAATAGTATTATTATTCTTTATATTAATGACACCACCTAATCCGTCTGATCCAAAAAGTAAAGAGGCAGGACCTTTTATAATTTCTACGTTTCCTACATCAAAAGGGTCAACTGCAAGACCGTGATCCGCTCCCCATTGTTGCCCTTCTTGTTTTATTCCCCTATTATTTACCAGAACTCTATTAGCACCCATACCCCTGATGATGGGCTTAGCGATACCAACACCAACATTCATAGTATTGAGACCTGGTAAAGCAGCAAGTGCTCCCGAAAAAGTTCCTGTATTATTGCTAGATATGAATTCTTTATCGATGGTTATAACTGATTGAGAATTAGCAATTACCTCTTGTAAAATTCGTGTTTGAACGATAGTTACTTCAGTTAGATCTGAAACCAAAGCTTTTAAAACTACTTCAATAGAGCTTATATCTTTTTCCTTAGATAGTTTGATTCTTTTTTTCAGATATGCAATATGACTCAACTCTAAAAAAAGAATACTATCATTGTCGGTTGTAGGAAAAGTAAACTGACCTTTTGAATCACTAATAACCGCTTTCAAAGTGGGAAATGCTTGGATTGTGACAGCTTCAATGGGGTGACCAGAATCATCAAGAACAATACCTGATAATTCTTGACCATTCATCATCTGGCTAATTAATAGTAATAAAGCACAGCATATAGTATACGAGAGATTTGTTGACACTTAGAGCTTATTTATAAAGGAATTGTATCTTAAAGAAATGACGCTATTCTTTGAAAAAGTGTTTATTGGATAACCATACACTTTTCAAAAAATTTTAGTAAACATTAAAAAGTAATCTGTTTTGTTAATAGCATAAACTACTAACAAAAGTCATTTTTACTTTAATAAGTTTGCGTTTGGAAAAAGAGAGTGTAAATAATAACAATTTATAATCTTTGGTAGTACTTAGATAAGTAAGTTATTAACCAAGATTTAAATCTTTTATTAATCTTTTTTACTGGTAACAGAAAATCTCTCTAAAAAATCGTAACTGGAGGAGGTTTGTTATGAAAAAAATCGGAATGAAGCGTTTTGATAAACGGTGATGTGTAGTTACCAATTTCGATTCCGGGGTTAGTGAAAATAACATCGAAAACTAAGTTATCTACTGGATCAGGACCAAAGCCTAAGATAGTAGATTGATTAGAATGTGTTATAAAATCACACAACTCACAATTTTGAAGGGTATCATTATCTGAAATATGTGCATACGCATGTAGATCAGCTACTCTAAGAAACAGAAAAGCAGATAGAAAAAAAAGGGTAATTGTATTTTTCCAGAAACCTATTTTCATTATGCAAATATAATGATTAATTCAAAAGACTAATCAATAACTGACACGTCTATATTTGTAATAATTTACAACCTCGTAAATTTTTTAGACAATGATACTCAATTATTCTGCAGCCGAGTTAAATTTGAGAAAGTCAGTATTTAAAATATTGTTGAAATTAAAACTTTATTTTGATCATCCATTGTTTCAGAATACTTTAGTTTTCCCAAATTAGTAGATCAACTATCATTGATAATGCTGTCAATAAACTTTATTATTAATAAACTAAATCTTCGTTTCCGGTTCATATCTATACAGCAACATTTTCTTTTTAAAACTTCTGACGGCAAAATAAAAATATCTAGGTTTTTGATCCAAAAGGTTGGTTAAAACATAACTTTAAAATACATACTCAACTATAAATCAAAACTTTAAACACTTTTTGTTAATAAAACTTGATAAAATAATTTTTAAAATAGCATCACTCAGCTTACTTTTACTTTAATAAGACCGCATACATTCTGGTATGTTTTTTGGGGAAAGAACACCAGTAATGATAAAGGGATACAAATCAAAACTTGTGATTATGCAGTACAAAGTAATTGATACCAAAAGCCAACATTTTGGCAAAGTATTGGATTTTAAATCATGTGCAGATGCTACCGATTTAGGCGGAGTAATTTTAAAAATAGATGAAGAAACCTTTTCGCTATTTCGGTTTAACGAGGTCGAAAAAATAGATACTATTTTAGCTAGTTAACAACGTTTCCGCTATCCTAATTCTGTAATTCTTTTTACATACTTACCGATAACGTCAAACTCTAAGTTCACCACAGTGCCTGTTTTAAAAGTACTAAAATTGGTATGTTCATAAGTAAAAGGAATAATGGCTACGCTAAATGCATTCTTTTTAGAATTTACAACTGTAAGACTCACTCCATTAACCGTCACGGAACCTTTTTCTATGGTAATGTTATACATTGAAGGATCATACTCAAAAGTAAAATACCAACTCCCGTCCGCTTCCTTTATATTGGTGCAAACAGCCGTTTGATCCACGTGACCCTGTACAATATGCCCATCCAATCGGGCACCAAGTTTCATTCCACGCTCTAGATTAACTATTTGTCCTTCCGTTAGGTTCTTCAGGTTTGTTTTATCCAATGTTTCCTTAATCGCAGTAACTGTATATGTGTCTCCGTCAATCGAAACTACGGTTAGGCACACTCCATTATGGGCAACGCTTTGATCAATTTTTAATTCAGAAGTAAAACTCGCACGTATCGTTATATCCAGATTTTCCTGATCAGATTTTAAATTAGTAACTATTCCCAATTCTTCGATGATTCCTGTAAACATAAATGCGAATTATTTAGTTAAATTTGTGACCTCAAAATTTGTGGTCTGTTTTTCAGGTTTCAAAAATACTTATAAAGTAGATTATAATGAAGAAAGAAGAAAAAATAAGATTAGGCATATCTATAGGTGATCTGAATGGTATCGGAAGTGAAGTAGTTTTTAAAACCTTCGAGGATCCGCGTATGCTTGATTTCTGTACTCCGGTGATTTTTGCATCCGTAAAGACTCTTTCTTTTCTCAAAAAACAATACAATAGTAATGTAAACCTTCATGGTATTGATAAAACTTCTCAGATTCTGGATGGTAAAATCAATGTATTCAATGTATGGAAAGAAAGCGTAGATATTAATTTTGGGCAAGAAGATGAAAAAGTAGGAACCTACGCTATTAAATCTTTAAAAGCAGTAACCAATGCTTTAAAAAACGATGAAATAGATGTTTTAGTCACCGCACCTATCAATAAGCATAGCATTCAGTCAGAAGACTTCAACTTTCCCGGACATACAGACTATTTGGATCAGGAACTGGAGGGAAACAGCCTGATGTTTATGATCACCGACACCCTAAAAGTAGGATTGCTCACAGATCATGTTGCGGTAAAAGATATAGCAGACACCATTACTCCTGAGCTTATCGAGCAAAAAGTAGACACTATTTATCGTGCATTAAAACAAGATTTTGGAATCAGTAAACCAAAAATAGCTGTTTTAGGGATTAATCCGCATAGTGGCGATAATGGAGTAATTGGTAAAGAAGACGAAGAAGTATTGAAACCTACCATAAAAAAAATCAATGACTCAGGTAAATTAGTGTATGGCCCGTATGCAGCTGATAGTTTTTTTGGTTCTGATGGTTATAAAGCTTTTGATGCCATCGTGGCTTCTTATCACGATCAGGGATTAATTCCGTTTAAGACCTTATCTTTTGGAAAAGGAGTGAATTATACCGCGGGTTTAAACAAAGTGCGTACCTCTCCGGATCACGGAACTGCTTTTGAGATTGCAGGAAAAAACAAAGCTGATAATGGCTCTTTTAAAGAAGCTGTATTTGCAGCATTAAAAATTTTTAGAAATAGACAAGAGTATCACGAGCTGACTAAAAATCCTCTGAAAAAACAACCTCGAAAACCTCAATTCAAAGGTAATAAGGAATAGTAAAGAACAACCTTATCCATTGTAATATCCAAAGCCTCAATCACTAAATACTAACTTTCTGATATAATTTTATTTACAAAAATGCAATCATAATGATTTTTTGTTATCTTTGCACCCGCCTTTGCCGAATTGGCAGAGACTCGAAACTGATGATGAAATGAAACCATTAAAAGAGTTTAATATCCCTTTTGTTGGACTGAAGCAAGGATTACACAAGTTTGAGTATCAAATTGGCAATACGTTCTTCGAACATTTTGAGTATGATGATTTTAATGCATCTGCAATAAAAGTCGACTTGGAGTTTACAAAAAAAACTACCATGTTAGAACTTCGGTTCGAGGCTAATGGCACGGTAAATGTCAATTGTGATGTTACCAATGAACCTTTTGATTTACCTATTAAAAATGAATTTTTTTTAGTAGTTAAATTTGGAGAAGAATATAATGATGAGAACGAGGAAATTCTTATAATTCCTTACGGGGAATATGAGATCAACGTTCAACAATACATTTATGAGCTCATAGTTTTAGGAGTTCCTTCTAAAAGAGTTCATCCCGGTGTGGAAGATGGAACATTAGAATCCGATATACTTAAAAAACTAGAAGAGTTAAGTCCGAAAGAAAGAACACTAGAAAATGATAACGAGGAAATTGATCCTCGTTGGGATAAATTAAAAAACTTATTAAACGATAAATAATAGCTAAGCAATGGCACATCCTAAGAGAAAAATCTCCAAAACAAGAAGAGATAAGAGAAGAACACATTATAAAGCTACTGTACCACAAATAGCTACAGATCCTACAACAGGAGAAGCACATTTATATCACAGAGCGCACTGGTTCGAAGGTAAATTATATTACCGTGGTCAGGTAATTATTGACAATACCGAAGAAGAAGTAGCGTAAGTATACTGTTAAAATTTTAAAGAGAACTCTCACAAATGTGAGAGTTTTTTTGTTTTTAGTTGAATATGTGTCAAAATCCCGTTATTTTGCGCCATATTTGCATATAATTTAGTAATTTCAACCACTTTTTACACATTTGATGTAAGGAATGTAGAAAAGAGCTAAGCAATTTATTGATGTTGATTCCTGCAAGAAACTTGTGGTTATTAGCAAATTCCATCTGAAGCTATGATAATTTTTGCGATTCAGATGAAACTAAAATCAAGATATGAGTAAAATCACAGCCGCTATCACAGCTGTAGGCGCTTATGTGCCGGACTATGTTTTATCTAATGATATATTAGCAACCATGGTCGATACAAACGATGAATGGATTACCACTCGTACAGGTATTAAAGAACGAAGAATACTAAAAGAAGAAGGAAAAGGAAGCTCTTTTTTAGGTATAAAAGCAGCAGAAGATTTAATTGCTAAAAAGAATCTCGATCCCAAAGAAATAGACATGGTGATCTTTGCAACAGCAACTCCTGACCTTCCCGTAGCCGCAACCGCAGCATATGCTGCTTCAGAAATAGGAGCAACCAATGCATTTTCATATGACTTACAAGCAGCTTGCTCCAGTTTTTTATACGGAATGTCTACCGCCGCAAGTTATATCGAAGCAGGAAGATATAAGAAAGTATTATTGATTGGAGCAGATAAAATGTCTTCAATTATTGACTATACAGATCGTACCACTTGTATTATTTTTGGTGATGGAGGTGGCGCTGCCCTTTTTGAACCTAATGAAGAAGGATTAGGGCTGCAGGATGAATATTTACGTACGGACGGTGTAGGAAGAGAGTTCCTTAAAATTGAAGCAGGTGGTTCTATACTACCCCCATCAGAGGAAACAGTTGCCAACAGGCAACACTTTGTTCAGCAGGATGGAAAATCTGTATTTAAATATGCCGTTTCCAATATGGCAGATGCAAGTACTAAAATTATGGAACGCAACAACTTGAGTGGAGAAGATGTTGACTGGTTGATTGCACATCAGGCTAATAAGCGTATTATTGATGCTACAGCCAATAGAATGAATCTGGACGAAAGTAAAGTTCTTATGAATATTCAGAGATATGGTAATACTACCTCAGCTACATTACCATTATTACTAAGCGATTACGAAAAACAACTCAAAAAAGGAGATAATATAGTATTTGCCTCATTTGGTGGAGGCTTTACTTGGGGTTCCATTTTCTTAAAATGGGCCTATAATTCCTAAAACAACTAAAACACACAATACCCAACATTATGGATTTAAAAGAAATTCAGAATTTGATCAAATTCGTAGCCAAATCTGGGGCTAGCGAAGTGAAGTTAGAGATGGAAGATGTAAAAATTACTATCAAAACAACTTCAGACGAAAACAAAGAAACAACAATTGTACAACAGATCCCTGTAAACACTGCAGTTACTCCCCAACCAGTAGCTCCTGCTCAGACAACAGAATCAACACCTGCTGCTCCCGTTGCAGATACCTCTGCCGCAGCAGAAGACAATTCGAACTACATCACTATAAAATCACCTATCATAGGAACACTTTATAGAAAACCATCTCCGGACAAGCCAACTTTTGTAGAAGTCGGTGATACTATCAAAGAAGGAGATGTACTATGTATTATCGAAGCAATGAAACTTTTTAACGAAATTGAAAGTGAAGTTTCAGGAAAAATCGTTAAAATTTTAACTGATGATAATTCTCCTGTAGAATTTGACCAGCCTTTATTCTTAATAGACCCATCATAACCCAATTTTAAAATTCCAATTGACAAATCCCAAAATCCAACATACTGGAATTTGGAACATGGAATTTGAGATTTTTAAATTTAGAATGTTATGTTTAAAAAAATTCTAATTGCAAATAGAGGTGAGATTGCAATGCGTGTAATCAGAACCTGCAAAGAAATGGGTATCAAAACTGTAGCAGTATATTCTACTGCAGATGCCGAAAGTCTACATGTACGTTTCGCAGATGAAGCTGTATGTATCGGACCGGCACCTAGTAGCGAATCATACCTAAAAATGTCCAATATCATAGCGGCAGCAGAAATTACTAATGCGGATGCTATTCATCCTGGATATGGATTCTTATCGGAGAATGCCAAATTCTCCAGAATCTGTGAAGAACACGATATCAAATTTATCGGAGCTAGTGCAGAAATGATCGAAAAAATGGGAGATAAAGCAACTGCTAAATCTACTATGATCGAGGCTGGCGTACCCTGTGTACCAGGAAGTGAAGGTATAATTCCTGATTTTGAAACTTGTCTAAAAGTAGCCAAAGAAACTGGATACCCCGTTATGCTAAAAGCAAGCGCAGGTGGCGGAGGTAAAGGTATGCGTGCTGTCTGGAAAGAAGAAGACTTGAAAAATGCCTGGGAGTCCGCCAGACAAGAAAGCAAAGCCGCTTTTGGCAACGATGATATGTACATGGAGAAACTTATTGAAGAGCCTCGTCATATCGAAATACAAGTTGTTGGTGATAGTAGCGGTCGGGCTTGTCATTTATCCGAAAGAGACTGTTCTGTACAACGAAGACATCAAAAACTTACCGAAGAAACCCCTTCTCCTTTCATGACAGATGAGCTGAGAAACAAAATGGGTGATGCAGCGATTAAAGCTGCAGAATATATCAAATATGAAGGAGCCGGAACTGTAGAATTTCTAGTGGATAAACATCGTAATTTCTACTTTATGGAGATGAATACCCGTATTCAGGTAGAACACCCTATTACGGAACAAGTTGTGGATTATGATTTAATTAGAGAGCAAATATTAGTTGCTGCCGGAGTGCCCATTTCTGGTAAAAACTATTATCCACAGCTACACTCCATAGAATGTAGAATCAACGCAGAAGATCCCTATAAGGATTTCCGTCCTTCTCCGGGAAAGATTACGAATTTACATCTTCCTGGTGGTCACGGAGTGCGTGTTGACACTCACGTATATAGCGGTTATACCATTCCGCCGAATTACGATTCAATGATCGCTAAATTAATTACCACTGCACAGACTCGTGAAGAAGCCATCAATAAAATGAAAAGGGCTCTGGACGAATTCGTAGTAGAAGGGATAAAAACTACTGTTCCATTTCACAGACAATTGATGGATCATCCGGATTATGTTTCCGGAAATTATACCACCAAGTTTATGGAGAATTTTGAGATGGAAGAACCAAAAGAAAATTAATAAACATATAAGCCTCAGTATTGAGGCTTTTTTTATGATTTTATAAAATGTCATTAAGCTATTGGGAATATAAAACCTGGTTATCGAATATTGATTTTACTATTATTGGTAGCGGAATCGTTGGACTTAACAGCGCGCTTCGCTTGAGAGAAAAGTTTCCCAAAGCTAAAATTCTCATACTGGAACGAGGGATTCTGCCTAACGGAGCCAGTACAAAAAACGCAGGTTTTGCCTGTTTTGGAAGTTTGTCAGAAATTCTTGATGATCTTAAAACTCACTCTGAAGAAGAGGTGTTACGACTGATACAAAAAAGGAACTACGGACTTCAACTTTTACGAAAAAATCTGGGGGATTCTAAAATAGACTTCAATTCTTATGGTGGTTACGAACTTTTTACCGAAAACGACTCGGAACTTTATCAGACCTGTCTTTCCAAAATAAATGAGATCAATACATTGTTACAACCAATTTTTAAAAGAAAGGTGTTTTTAAAAAAAGAAAACATTTTCAATTTTAAGAATATTCAGTCTCATTATATACTTAACCGGTTCGAAGGACAAATTGATACAGGTAAGATGATGGATACACTTCTTAGTAAGGTATATGCTTCTAATATTCACATACTGAATAATTGTAAAGTACAATCTTTTACAGATATTAATAATTCGGTAGAAATAAAAACAGATCATTTTACGTTTTCATCTAATAAGGTGGTGATTGCTACGAATGGTTTTGCTTCTCAATTGGGCCTCAGAGATGTAAAACCGGCCAGAGCACAAGTATTGATTACCACACCAATTAGGAATTTACAGATCAAAGGCACTTTTCATCTGGATAAAGGATATTACTATTTCAGGAATATTAATGAAAGAATTCTTTTTGGGGGTGGAAGAAATCTGGATTTTAAAGCAGAAGAAACTACAGATTTAGGACAGACTGAATTGGTACAACAGAAGTTAGAGGAAATTTTAAATACAATAATCTTATCTGATGTAGATTTTGAAATTGAACGTCGCTGGAGTGGAATTATGGGTGTTGGTACTCGAAAAAAATCCATTGTTAAACAAATATCCAATAATGTCTTCTGTGGAGTGAGACTTGGTGGAATGGGCGTTGCCATCGGTAGCCTTGTCGGCAAGGAATTAGCTGATCTATTATAGACATAGCATTTTAGGGATGAAAAAAATATTTCTTTATATTTATAAGGGCTTACGGGTCTTTTTACTACTAAGTATATTCTGGGTGCTCTTATACAAATGGATTGATGTCCCGGCAACGCCGTTGATGGGAATAAGGAGTTTTCAATCTAAAAATAACACCACTGCCAAACATCAATGGATTCCTTTAAAAAATATTTCTGAAAATTTACAACTTGCAGTGATCTGTAGCGAAGATCAGCGATTTATGGAGCATAATGGTTTTGATACCAAAGCAATCGAAAAAGCTATTAATGATCATAAAACCGGGAAACGGTTACGAGGAGCAAGTACCATCTCGCAACAAACAGCAAAAAATGTATTCTTGTGGCCGCATAGGAGTTGGATCCGGAAAGGTCTTGAAAGTTATTTTACCTTTCTAATAGAAACATTTTGGAGTAAAGAACGTATTCTGGAAGTATATTTAAACAGTATAGAAATGGGAGATCAGATTTATGGTGCCGAAGCTGCCGCTATATTTTGGTTTAATAAATCTTCCAAAGATTTACAACGGGATGAAGCTGCCGCAATTGCTGCCATTCTTCCTAGTCCCAGAAAATATTTGGCAGACCCTCCGTCCGCTTTTATACAAAAAAGAAAAAAATGGATTATACAACAAATGCATAATTATGGTGCTTTTTCTTTGAAGAAATAGCATACGCTAACAAAAGGTAAGTTACTAAGGCTATTTGTAAAATCATCAGGGTTGTTATATCTTGAAATCTCAAATAAATTTTCTTGAAAAACTTAAAAGAAGAACTATTCGATCATTGTAAGCAATTTGTACAGGATCGTTTAAACCGAATTCAGGATAGGATTGCCAATATCCAAGAGTCTTTAACTTCTGAGACCAAAAGTACTGCTGGTGACAAACACGAAACCGGAAGAGCAATGCTACAACTAGAAAGAGAGAAAGCAGGTGTACAATTAGCCGAAGTAAAAAAATTACAGGAAATCTTATCCAAAATTGACATAGCTACTAATTCTACGGTCATTCGGTTGGGAAGTATCATAGAAACCTCTCAAGCAAATTATTTTTTAAGTATTTCAGTGGGAAAAATAGTACTTGCAGATATAACATATATCGCAATAGCGACCAATACTCCTATAGGAAAATTGTTATTGGGTAAGAAAACGGGCGATAGTTTTAGTTTTAATGATAATGATATAACTATAGATAACATTTCCTAATTATCTTCAAAAATCTTGAATAGGTATTTAGAGTTAAGATACTGACAAAAAGATGTACCAGAAATTTGTTAAATGTAATAGCATGAAAAAATCATTTTAAGTAAATTGCCGGCTCACAAATTATCATTCTAAATGAAGAAACTTTCTTTACTACTTCTGGTGGCCGTACTCTTTTTTGGGTGTAAACCATATCAAAACACTAAAATCCGAAAAGGTCAGATAACCTATGAAGAATTCAGAGCCGAGCAAAGCTCTTTTCCTAGTAAAGATGGAATCATAAAATATATAGATAAAGGGAGTGGTCCTGTAATTGTACTGCTTCATGGCGTTCCTACCTCTGGTTGGTTATATCGTAAAATGATCGATCCGCTGGTTGCGGGAGGTTATCGCGTTATAGTTCCAGATATGTTAGGATATGGTTCCAGCGATTCCCCAGAGGGATATAAAATTTATAGTGAAAAAGAGCACGCAAAAAGACTACTTGATCTTATGGATGGTTTGGGTATCGAGTATTGGTCTCATGTCATGCACGATGTAGGTGGTTTATGGACCTGGGAACTTTTTAATCAGGCTCCTAATAGAATCGAGGAATTGATAGTATTGAATACTCTTTTATATGAAGAAGGTTTTTATCCTCCCATTAGATTTAGTCCGGGTCCTGCGGCTAAAGCTGCTATGTGGTCATATCGCAATGGGGTAACTACAAATACTTTACTAAAAACCTTGTTTAAAGAAGGTTTAAAAGAAAACAACCTAAATGAAATTGATGTAGAAGGTTATAAAACTCCTTTGCTAGAAGGCAAAACAGATGGAATGTACTATTTCTTTACCAGAACCTGTAATTATTTTCCTGACTACTCCTTAGTTTTTGAAAGCATAGATGTACCTGTTTCAGTGATTTGGGGAATTCACGATACTATGTTACAATGGACACCCCAGCAAACCAGAGTAACCAATGCTCTTAAAGTAGACGAAGCTGATATTCATTTTATTGATGAAAAACATTTTATCCAGGAAACAAAAGCGGAGGAAATCTCCTATAAAATTTTAGATTTCCTTAGATAGTATTTAATTAAGACCCGATGTCGTTACCCAATGTTGTAATTCTATTCTGAAAATAGTACCATTGATCAGCTCATGTACTTGTTCTAACTCCTTTTTACTTACGGCCAAGTCTATTTTATCAGATGGCGTCCTAAGCAACAGAGATCTGCAATTGATTTCATTGACGCATTGATTGCAACATTGAGATTGCTCGGTAATGCTACAAGCATCCGAAAAATCCTTTAATTCATTAAGGGTAAGTAAAAAACCAATATCTCTGAATACCAACTGTATCTTTGGAAAACTGGCAGATTGTTGTTTTTTCCAAAAGAAAGATATGCCTACTTCATTACTATAAATTCTATCAATTGCATTCATGCTGAATCATATTTGATTCAAAAATATCAAATTATTTATAATTAATCTAAATAAAAATAAGTTAAATTATATCTTTTAATTTCAATTGTAAGGATAATGTTCCATTCCATTCGTTTTCGTCTATGGTATATGCAATCTTAAAATTTTTTGATTCATTGATCAGATCATATTTAGATCCAAGATTAAATCCGATACCGCCAATCGCTAATCCATTCTTCTGTACCTTACACTTTAAGTGTTTCTCATCAGCTCCCACACACTTAGCATATCCAGTATCACTTACGCCATCAGTCATAAAAACAGGTGTCATATTTCCTGGGCCAAAGGGTGCGAATTGCTTCAAAATCCGAAAGAATTTAGGAGTGATCCTGTCAAATTCTATCATCGTATCGATCAGTATTTCTGGTGTCAATAATGAATTGTCAATACTTGTGGAGACCACTTCTTCAAACTTTTGTTTAAACAATTCATATTGTTCTTCTTTCAGGGTTAAACCTGCGGCATATTTATGACCACCAAACTGTTCTATATGCTCTGAACATGCGTCTAAAGCGTTATACACATCAAATCCTTTTACGGATCTTGCAGAAGCTGCTAATTTCTCTCCGCTTTTGGTAAAAACTAAGGTCGGGCGATAATAAGTTTCCGTCAATCGGGATGCTACGATTCCGATAACACCTTTATGCCAGTTTTCATCATACACAACGGTCGTAAACTTGTCTTCTTCAGAATTCTGGACTATTTGGACCAGAGCCTCTTCAGTAATACTTTTATCTGCGTCCTTACGATCACTGTTATATGTTTCTATTTCTGAAGCATATTGTAAAGCAAGCTCTTTATCTTCTTCTTTAAGTAGATTAACTGCGTGTAAACCGTGCTTCATCCTGCCGGCAGCATTGATCCTAGGTGCCAGAATAAACACCACATCCGTAATTGTTAAAGTTTCCTTTTTTACCTGAGAGAGCATTGCTTTGAAACCAGTTCTTGGATTATGGTTAATAACTTGTAGACCAAAATATGCCAATACTCTATTTTCTCCGGTTATCGGAACAATATCAGCTCCGATGGCCGTGGCTACCAAATCTAAATACAATAGCAAATCATCAACAGATTGGCTTTTTTTTGACGCAATAGCTTGTACCAGTTTAAATCCAACTCCGCATCCGCATAATTCTTTATAAGGATACTCGCAATCTTCTCTTTTAGGGTCGAGTACAGCAGCTGCTTCTGGAATTTTATCTCCTGGTCTATGATGATCGCAGATGATAAAATCTATACCTTTTGATTTAGCATATGCTACTTTTTCTATCGCTTTTATACCACAATCCAAAGCTATAATTAACGAAATATCATTATCAGCTGCATAATCGATTCCCTGATAAGAAACTCCATATCCTTCTTTATACCGATCCGGAATATACGTGGTTACTTGTGGAGACATCGTTTCCAGGTATGAAGACATTAATGCCACAGAGGTAGTACCATCTACATCATAGTCACCATACACCATAATGTTCTCCTGATCTGATATAGCTTTCTCAATTCTGGTAACAGCCTTATCCATATCTTTCATCAAAAAAGGATCGTGAAGATCATCTAATGAAGGTCGGAAGAATTTACGGGCGTCATCATAGGTTTTAATTCCTCTTTGAACCAACAAAGAGGCAATAACGCTATCCACGTTAAGAGCTTTTGCTAAGTTGTTGATTATTGAAGTTTCAGGTTTTGGTTTTAGAGTCCATCTCATTGGCAGTATTCTTCCGAAATTATTTAAAAATCCAAAGTACAAAAAACATCTTTACTCCCTTAGTTTTGACATTAGTTTTGTATTTTGGGTTGCTAAAATTTAAATTAACTCAAAAAATTACACGTACATATGCCATTAGTAACGCCTTTATCTGCTGATCACGATCCAGAAACCAAAAAGTTAGCCGAATTTTTTAATGAAACATTGGGATTCTGTCCTAACTCTGTTTTAACTATGCAGAGAAGACCAGCCATTTCTAAAGCTTTCATCAATCTAAACAAAGCGGTAATGGCTAATGAAGGTCGTGTGACCTCTTCCTTAAAACGAATGATTGCCTGGGTAAGCAGTAATGCTACAGGCTGCAGATACTGTCAGGCACACGCGATTCGTGCTGCAGAACGCTATGGAGCAGAACAAGAACAATTAGATAATATCTGGGAATATAAAACACATCCTGCATTTAGTGATGCAGAGCGTGCTGCACTGGATTTTTCACTGGCCGCATCTCTAGTTCCTAATAATGTAGATGAAGCTATCAAAACAGAGCTTTATAAATACTGGGATGAAGGTGAAATCGTAGAAATGCTAGGTGTAATTTCTTTATTTGGATACTTAAACCGTTGGAATGATTCTATGGGAACTACTGTAGAAGAAGGAGCTATCGAATCTGGAGAGCAATATCTTGGCAAACACGGTTGGGAAAAAGGCAAGCACGTTTAGGGTTTGTTGATCCTTGGATTTTTTGATCATTAGAATATTAGATAAGACCTGTTAGGTTTTAAAACCTAACAGGTCTTATTATTAGATTATATCAAACCGAAATAATCTTTTCTCTTACTGCTTTTATAATCAATCCTGCAGTATTTTTTACACCTAATTTGATCAGCAAATTTTTACGATGACCTTCTATAGTTCTTACGCTTAAAAATAGTTTCTCTGCTATTTCTGCAGTGGTTAATTCTTGCGTAATTAATTCTAAAACCTCCATCTCTCTGGAGGTAAGATAATAGTCTTTACCTATTCTCGGAGGTGTGTTTGTTTTCTGTTTTAACCCTTTTAACATCGCCTCTGATACAAAGGGGTTAAAATAATAGCCTTTTTTGTATACTGAGTTTATAGCTTCCTCTAGCTCCTGCTGGTTAGTATCTTTCAACAGATATCCATTGGCGCCAACTTCCATCAGATAAGATATCATTCTTTCTTCTTTATGCATAGTGAGGATGATAATCTTAAGATCAGGATATAATTCCCGCAGCCTTAATATAGTATCCACTCCGTTCATATCATCCATTTCCAAATCCAGTAAAACAACATCAGGGACTACATTATTTAATTTGTCCAAAAGATTTTTACCGCTAACAGCTTCTAATACCAGCTCTATATTCTTCATTTTTTGGAGCAGGGACTTTATTCCCTCTCGAAATAAATTATGGTCATCCACTAACCCCAGTTTTATCGTTTCCATATTGAGCAAATTTTAATTGTCATATTAACATTTTATACCGGACAGTTTATTCTAACTTTCATTCCAGGGCTGGCAGGAAGAAACTCTATGGTACCTGATAACACGGATAGTCTGCTTTCTATATTTTTAAGTCCAAGTCCCTTTTTGTGAGAAAGGTTTTTTTGATCTAAGCCTTTTCCGTCATCTTCATAAATAATGAGGAAGTCATTAAGTTCATTTTTTAACTCCATTTTTATTTTTGAAGCTTCCGCATGTTTTATAGTGTTGGTTATTAATTCCTGAATGATTCGATAGAGGTTTAGTTCTTTTGATTTAGCAATGATTTTTGTCGTATTGTTTTTAAAATTAATTTTAATTTTATGAGAATCATTAAGCGTTTGTGCCAAACTTTCGACGGCTTCTACAAGACCTAGTTTTTCCAGAACCACAGGCCTTAAATTTTGCGAAATACTTCTTACATCCTGAATAGTATTATCCAATAAACCTCTCATTTTATGAGTGATCGTTGTAAGTTCTTCAGGAGGTAAACCTGGAGTAATTTGACCAAAATATAATTTAGTAGTTGTAAGCATAGCACCCACATTATCGTGCAATTCTTTAGCAATTCTGCTACGTTCTTCTTCCTGGCTTTGAATTGCAGTTTTTAATAACTCTTTTTGATAATCAGATTCAATTTTCTGATGTTTTTTTTGCTGTGCCAACAATCTCCTTTGATATACGATAAAGAATACAATTACCGCTAATGATAATAGAAAAATTACCACCATACCAATGATAATAATCTTTAGTGTAATAGCTTCTTCGGTTTCACCCATACAGCGATAGTATAAAAAATGATTAGTATAATATTTATAATTGCGTGTAGACCCCAAACTAAATAACTAGCCTCAGTCGATCCTGTAAACAATTTATTATTTATGAAAAATAAAATTAGATTACTGGAAAAGTAAATTAAAAACCCAGAATTGATCCAAAACATAGGATTGGTTTCTAACATACTGTATTTTACTTCTTTTAAAAGCATATAAAAGTAACTTAATGCCAAAAAAATTACAATTATGCCCAAAAGGGTGGTGGTATTAGAATTGAAGGTATATATGTTTTGAAAAAATAAGACATTTAAAATGGCAAAAACAGTAAATCCAACCCCAATAAAAACAAAGAACTTTTTTGAAAAAGTATGGTTCAAAACAGTTTTATAAATATTTAGAATTAAAATTAATTCTATGACCGTGTAAAAGTGATATATGGGGAGGTTATTTACTTTTTTATACCATAATACGTTGGAGATTAATTCGACTAAAAAAACAATTATGAGCAAATAGCTGAGTTTTATCTGTATACCTTCTAGTTTTTTGTGCCGAATAATAGATAGAAAAAGAGGCAATACGACTATAAATGATGAAATTAATGTTAAACTATCGAAAAAATCTTTATTCATTATATCATTCTTTTGGACAAGTGGGAGGACAAGGTCTGGAATATTCTGCATACGTTTCATCATTATTAAATTCAAAAAGACCTTTTCGGCTTTGACCATTGTCTATTCTTGGCTTAATGCCTAAAACTGGAGTAAATGAAATCCAGTCTTTTTTTCCGAATTTATTCATATCGATTCCCGGGTAGAGTGTAATCGCTGTAATATCTCCTTCAAAACTTTGGATGTTTTTGGCAATATCATCAAATTCAAAATACTCTACGCGAACCAAAGATTTTAGATCAGTATCATATTTTTTACCCAAACAATGAAATAGATCATCAATAAGATGCATTTCTATGTCTTTCCAATTATTCCATACAAAATCTTTAAAAATTTTAGGCACAAGAAAATCTCCAAAATAATTTTGCTTACTGATTTCCGCAACTGGAGTTAATTCAAATACCAAATTCTCATTATCATTGACTTCTAGCTGTGGAACACAGGTGATTTTATCGCGATCATCTTTTTCTAAAGTCAGATAAATTTTCATTTTTTGAATATCTTTTTTGATTTCGTTGAATTTTTTCAGACTGGTCATTTCAAAATGAGTTACTCGATTATACATCGCTTTCTCTTTATTAAAACAATGAAAGTGTTGTGCTAGTTTCAAAACATCTTCTTTGCACCACTGTTCTCTTTTGTTTTTATGATCTGATAGTGATTTACCCTTTTGATTTTGCTCAATAGTTTGTTCCATTTTATAAGTGTTTAAAGGTTTTTTAGTTGTTCACTAAAGATAACCAAAAATGCACTTGATAACTAAAAATGAGATGATTAACAAGTGACAACCACTATAAAACACGTATTTACCACATTTTTTCAAATCACGTATTTAGGGCCTGTTTTACTCTACTCATAATTTTGATCTTTGACACACCAAATCTTCCAAGCACTTTAAAAGCATAAGTAATCACTAAAACAAACAACTCATGAAAAATCAAATCAAATTTCTTACAAGACTGTTTCTTGTATTCTTAATCGTATCGGCTTGTAGTAATGATGATGGAGGGGTTCCAACACCTACCTGTTGTATAGTAGAGCTTGAGGGTATAGATTTAAATGAATTCGAAATAGATCAAGGAGGAATCGGTATAAGTGTTAGTGCCAGAGATATTGCTAGAAAAGGATACATGCCTACAATAGCAGATATTGACGTAAGGGCATCGACTGGTGATTACGATCAAAAAGTTCCTTTTGATTCGTCTAATAATATTGCTAGTTTATCTTTCAAAAATGAAAATTTAACTGAAGAAGCCAAGGAGGAATTGGAAGAAGGAGTTGATGTGATAACGAGGATTTTAGATGAAAACGGAAATATCTTATCAACATTAGAAATTTCAAAATTATCTTTTACTGCTAGTCCATTAGAGCAAGAAGCTTCAGCCAAAGATCTGGACGACCGATATGCAAAAGTAAATCTTCGAGAAGATATCAACTATTTTACGCAAATAGTTACCGATAATAATAACGAAATTTATGGTGCGCCCAATTCGACACTTTTTCCTAATACTGTTTTGCTAAACACCCCGATTATTGTAACTAAGTTAGATGATCTTGACTACACTTCTGAAAATACGGAATTTTTCACGGCGTATAGGTTCGCTGAAGTTCCTGGAGAAGAAGGAGTTTTTACCATCTCAGTACATAATGGAGAGGATATACATTATCTTTACGTAGTTCCTGCTAATTCAGAGCTTCGAATTCAGAGTAAGGCAAATTTAATAAGAAATGGAGGCAATAATACCGGTACTCCTCCTCATTATAAATTTAAAATTGATAAAGTTAACTCAGGATTTTTTACTATAACGCCAACTTTTACCGGAAATCCACTCTCTCTGGTAGGAGATCGTCTTAATGCCGGAAGCCCAACTACTGATCCTACCTATTTCAGAATTCTTTCTTTTGATATTGATTGGGATATACAACCCATAGAATCAAAGTTTATGCGTCCGATTATGCCCAGATCATCTACTTCTGAAGCATACAATAGTACATTAGAAAATTGCAGTAGTGGTTTGTTATCACAAACTGTAGGCAGATCAGAATCGCTGGCAACAACAGAAACACTTGGATGGCAAGAATCCATGTCAGTAAGTACAAGCAATGAGTATTCTATAAGTGTAACCGTGGAAGCCGAAATTTCTACTAAATTCTTTGGTGCCGGTGGCTCAGTGCGTAGTTCTGTAACGGGTAGATATACCTTTAATAAATCTAAAACCCTAACAAGCACTCGATCTCAGGGAATCGCAAGTACCCGATCTACAGAGATCTCTACACCGCGTACTCAGGAAGTACACCCGAATACGGCGATAACTGTTGCAGATGTATATCAAACCTACGAAAACGTTAGAATCCCCTACGTACAACGTTTTAGGGTCAAAGGTAATTATCAGGAAGACGATACAGCATTAACCGGTGACGAAATTACAACTCAGTTTGCTTTTAACAGTTTTACTGGAGTAATTACTAATATTGGAAGCGATTATGTCGAAGTAAACGTTAAAGGAATCAACCTGATTAATAGATTGATTGATACAGAAACTATTTCTAGAGATGTTGAAGGGGCTTGCAGTAATTAGCTAGCTAAAGAATAGAAAAATTAATACTATTTAAAACCTTTCATTATGGAAAACTCATTTTGGAAACTGGTAAAATTGCTCCAGAGAAATTCGCAGATTTACTAAGCGATCAAGGTGATAATATTGTTCCTTTAGGTATTAATCGTCCATCAAGTAACCCTGCGGTTGTATGGTATTTAATTAGGAAGCATATCGATAACTAAATTTAATCTATTCACCACAATTTTGTAATGAACATTTTTCTTCATTAAAACTTAAAATAAATCAGAAAAAAAGAATGACACCTCAGTGTTTTCAGTTGTCATTTTTTTAAATAATATCGAAAGCTTTTCCATAGAAGGTAAACGCTCATCAAAATTACAAGTATGGCCCATATCCAATAAGTGCCAATCGTATTTTCTGCAATAACCTGTGTGTCTGAAATCTGAATAGCACCATCTCTTTCGAACTGTTTGGTAAACAAATAATCTAACTGAAGATAGGTACTTAATACAGACTGAAAACCCAAAAACAGAATGATAACTACTTCTAACTTTCTACTTTTAAATAGTGTAATCACAAACAAAAACACAGCAAAACTACTCAATACGGCAATTCCCCAAAAAGACCTGATCCATAATAATAAGGAAAGTATCATAAGGCCTATCAATATCCTAAGTGCGATCATCGAACTTCTATGAGATTTTGCTGAAGCAATCAATAGTGCTCCAACAATTGCGGGGCCTAATAATCCGCCTATAGCAACCAATGCATTGCCCATAAAAACTGGTAAATAGCTTCCTCCTAAATAGTAATAGGCTACACCACCTCCATCTTCATAAATTTCTAAGTGCTCAAAGCTCCCGCCTACCAGTAATGCCGTTAGCCCGTGGCCCATTTCATGAAACCAGGTGCCTAATAACCGAAAAGGATATTGAAACCATCCAAAATAGGGTAATTGCCATAATACAATAACAGCTATGGCTACAATTACTATCGTATAATCAAAACGTTTAGAGATACCTTTAATTTTTAAATTCGTTTACAATTTTTAAAACAACCCAAATCTTGTAATTTTATAGCTCAAAAAATTATATTCAATGATTTCTTCGATCCATAAATATTTTTTAATTATTCTGGCTTGTTTTCTAACTATTGGTATTTAAAGACAGGGGAAAGTTACAAAAGAAAAACATAATTTTATAGATACTCAAAGCCTCACTAATTATAAACAGATGCCGGTTTACACTCCTGAATCTAAATCCAAAATGCCTGTTTGTGATTCAAATTATGAATTAGACAAACAAATTAACTCAGCTCTTTTTAATGATGCAAGGAAAACGAGGTGCTGATCACCGCTACTCCAACTACTGATCCTTTTTTTTCTTTACTTATAACAAATATCACTAGGTAAGATTGCCAAAAAGCTTAACGAGTATAAATAAGTAAAATCGTGTATTTATTATTTATTGACAATGATCAACTATGAAAGCCTATTAGTTAACGTTGTTTTTGATGAAAAATATCCTGTCTATCCTGTTTTCATAAAATTACGAATATTCTGATCAACTTTTACTTCAGGATTTTCCAGAACATCTTCAGAATACTTTCCAAAACAATGTAAAATAACCCTTGTAGAGAATAACCAAAATAATTTTACGTTTTACTTAAATATATAACGCTCTAAAAGCTATGAGACTAACCAACATATTATCGAGATCAGTTGTTTTTTTAGTATTCTTCCCCTTTCTGAATTTTGCACAAATTCCTGCTTTTCCCGGAGCAGAAGGTTTTGGAGTAGCAACTCCAGGTGGTCGAGGAGGAAGAGTAATAGAGGTCACAAATACTAATGATAGTGGCTCTGGTAGTTTTAGAGCGGCTTGTGAAGCATCTGGTCCAAGAATTGTTGTATTTAAAGTCGGAGGAACTATTACTTTACAATCAGCAATCAAAATAACAGAGCCTTACATAACTATTGCGGGACAATCTGCTCCTGGTGGAGGAATATGTTTACGGAGTAATGATAATGGCGAAACAACACTTACGCTTAAAACCCACGACATTGTATTAAGATATGTAAGAATTCGTCCAGGACCTGGAGGAGAAAGTGATGGATTAGCAATACAGACCGAAGAAGCCCACGACATTATTATTGATCATTGCTCAATTACTTGGGGCGTAGACGAAAGTGCTTCTATCTATACAGGGGATGCCAATAAAAAAGTAAAAAATATTACATACCAATGGAATATTATATCAGATGCCTTGGATTGTAGTACGCATGGAGAGGGATGTCATAGTAAAGGTTTTCTCCTTCAATATTGTGATAAAATTTCTGTTCACCATAACTTATTTGCTAATAATGGTGCAAGATCTCCTATGATTCTTTCTGGAGAAATTGATCTTAGAAATAATGTAATTTACAATTGGGGCGGCTCTGCAGTAAAAATAGAAAATCGTCATGGTGATGTGTTTATGAATTACATAAAAAACTATATAGCTCCTGGAGAGGATAGTGATATGAGCGAAAATGGTATTCAGGTTAAAACCGATGGTATTTCGATGTATCTGAAGGATAATATTGCAGAACATGTAAGACCAGACCATACGTTTCCTGAAGATGCCATAGTCAACTATCGTGAACCTGCTACTTTGGTTTCATCTCCTTACAATTACCCTTTTGTTACTACTACATCTGCCAATCAGGCTTATGAGGATGTGCTAGAAAACGCTGGTGCTACCTTACCACAACGAGATAGTGCAGATCTAGGTACAGTTGATGGAGTGAGAAATAGAACAGGTAGGATTATTGATAACCCTGCAGATGTCGGGGGATATCCAAATTTAAATACAGGTACTGCTCCTTTGGATAGTGATTCTGATGGAATGCCCGATGCATGGGAAACAGATCAAGGGCTGAACCCCAATGACGCTAGTGATGGATCTTCTGATCAAAATGGAGATGGATATACAAATGTGGAAGAGTACCTAAATAGCTTAGTTTCCGAATCGCCAACACTCTCTTCAGACAATTGTAAAGGATGTGAAAAAGATAATCTTACTATATACCCAAATCCAACTGATAACGAATTACATTTTAGCATAAACTCTAAAGATATTGATCTTATAGAAGTCTATGATATACAAGGTAAAAGAATTTACTTTTCGGAATCTGTTGAAAACATTTTTAATATTCCTACAGATTTTTGGAATTCAGGAACCTACGTTGTAAAGTTATCTGCCGGAGATACGTTTTTTTTAAGAAAAATTATAAAAAAATAGAAAGGCGGTTCTTACAATCCTCAAGTTAGAATTTGTTTTATTGTTTGTCTCAGGACAGGGATTGTTTGATCCTCAAACCAAGGATTCTTAGTTCTCCAAAATCTATTTCTGGGCGATGGGTGAGGTAAAGGGAAGTATTTTGGGAGATATTCTTGATATGATTTTACAGTTTCTGTAAGAGTAGGTTTTGCCAATTCTTTTAAATAATATTTTTGTGAATACTGTCCGATTAGAATGATTAATTCCAGGTTTTTTAATTCACTAAACAGAGATGGATGCCATAGTGGGGCACATTCTTTTCTGGGGGGCAAATCACCGGACACTCCTTTTCCCGGATAGCAGAATCCCATCGGAGTAATAGCAAAGTTCCTGGGGTCATAAAAAATTGTATCAGAAACATCTAGCCATTTTTTTAATTCTTTTCCTCCAGGATCATCCCAGGGTTTATCAGAAAGATGAGCTATTCTACCCGGAGCTTGACTTACTAAAGCGATTTTAGTTTCAGAATTACCACTAACAATTGGGTTTGCTCCTAAGGGTAAGTGTTCAGAGCAAACTTTACAATCTTTGATTTGTTTTAGTAGGTATTGCATTAATTTTTCTTTCCACCAACTACAATAACAATTTCCCCTTTCGGAGGTTTGTTTTCGTAATGAGATAATACCTCTTTTGTGGTTCCTCTGATAGTTTCCTCGTGGAGTTTGCTTAATTCTCGTGACACAGAGATTGGACGTTCTGCTCCAAAATATTCCACAAAACTTACTAATGTTTTTATAAGTTTATGAGGTGACTCATAAAATATCGTGGTTCTGGTTTCTTCAGCCAGTAGTTTTAACCGGGTTTGTCTTCCTTTCTTAACCGGAAGAAATCCCTCAAAAACAAATTTATCATTCGGCAATCCACTATTAACCAATGCCGGAACAAATGCAGTTGCACCAGGCAAACATTCTACCTGAATATTATTTTCTAGGCAAGCTCTGGTTAATAAAAATCCGGGATCACTAATTGCCGGAGTTCCTGCATCACTTATTAGCGCAATAGTCTCTCCACTCTCCAGCCTTCTGATAATACTTTCGGTAGTTCTATGCTCGTTATGCATATGATGACTTTGCATATGCGTCTTGATTTCATAGTGCTTCAGCAATTTACCGCTGGTACGTGTATCTTCTGCTAAAATCAGATCAACTTCCTTTAAAACTTTGATAGCTCTAAAGGTCATATCTTCCAGGTTACCAATAGGAGTAGGGACTAAATATAATTTAGACATAGATCGTATATTAAGGTCTTACTTTTTTGCTACTGGCATATGATATAACTAGAAATAGTAGTCCCAATATAGCAAACAATCCCTGACCATCATCTTTTACGTAATGTGCTGTAAAGGCCAATACCATATCAAAAAAGAAGCCTGCATATGCCCACTCTTTTAGCCATTTTATTTTGTTAGTGAGAATTACTATTATCCCTAAAATTTTGGCAATTGCCAAAGGAATAACCAAATATGTTGGATAATCAAGGTTTTCAAAAAAACCTCTTACCATTTCGGTATTTCTAAAATACATCTGTGCAGAAAATAACATGATCCCACACATTGCGAGCGTGGCAACCCAGTAAACTATTTTCATATAAACACTTTTAATTTTATGTCTTGAAAGATTTAATTATCAAAAAAGACTGATCCTTGCCTAAAATTCATATTTATTGGTCACTATTTCCATAAAGCGTTCTTCATATTCAGTTTTTCCTTCCCAATTATTATAATCAGGTTTTACCATATTTTTAATAAACTGTCGTGCTCCGCTTTTGCTATTCAGTGTATTCAATTGAGAAAGCACCCGGTTGTAATCCGTAGAGCTTCCATCAAATAAATGCTTGATAAATGCTAATCGGTCATTGAGTCCAATATGAATCCCTTTTTTTAATTGGTCATTCAAAGATTTAGGTTTTTCGCCTGCATCATTTGCTTTATCTAAAATTGGCATGCTTTGAGGAGAAGATCCTATCTCTTCTTTATCGTTTTTTGTATAGACAGGCTCGGATAATGAAACATTTTCTTCTGTAAATTTTGGAACTGGTACAAAAAGATCTTCGGTTACCTTTTCATTGATCTTTTCAATAACGATTTCAGGTTTTTGTTTTTTTAATTCTTCAGAAGCCTGATCGCTCGTTTGTTTCCCAAGATTGAACATGGTTTCTGAGACCTCATCTATTTTAGTTTCCTGATCAAGACTTATAATCGGTTTTGGTTTAGGAACCTCTTTATCTTGTAATTGCATCTCTTGCATCTTATCGCCTTCCAAAACATTTTGCATCTGACCAATGGTAGGTTGGGTATTGGCAAAATGGGATTCTGTAAAATTCAGAATACTTAATTTTTCGTACAGTTGCCTCGCCTCTTCCTGTAATTGTGGTAAGGTAGATTTATCTATGCCTTGTAAAATCCTATGCGCAATGCTTATGAGTTCTGCTTCCAATTTCTTCTTCATAACTTTCTTATTCGTTTGGACTATGCTTTTTGTTTTTTAATAAATTTACCTCATCTTTAGAGCAATACCAAATAATAAAACAAAATGCGAGATGTTTTTACTTATCATTCTAAAATTAATTTGGTATTAATGAAAAGAGTTTCTTTAAATTGACGCTGAAAAATACAAAATGTTTCTCGAAAATACGGTAAATTATAAAGAGCAATTTGGCTGGATAGAAGTAATCTGTGGTTCTATGTTTTCGGGTAAGACCGAAGAGTTGATCCGAAGATTGAAGCGTGCACAATTTGCTAAACAGAAGGTAGAGATTTTTAAACCTGCCATAGATATTCGGTATAATAATGAAATGGTGGTTTCTCACGATGCCAATGAAATTCGGTCCACTCCGGTTCCGGCTGCAGCTAATATCAGAATTCTGGCAGACACTTGTGATGTAATAGGTATTGATGAAGCACAGTTTTTTGATGATGAAATCGTTAGTGTTTGTAATGATCTTGCAAATAAAGGAATTCGGGTTATTGTAGCAGGTTTGGATATGGATTTTAAAGGAAACCCCTTTGGCCCAATGCCAGCACTTATGGCCACTGCAGAATATGTTACCAAGGTACACGCTGTTTGTACAAGAACAGGTAATCTTGCACAATATAGTTATCGAAAATCTAAAAAAGATGACCTGGTTTTACTTGGAGAAACTGATGAATATGAACCTCTAAGCCGTGCCGCTTATTATAAGGCTACGTTAAAGGAAAAAGTAAGAGAAATAGAGGTCACCGATCCCAAAGAGTTATTAAAAAACCCTGAAAAATCGAATGAGTAGTGTAAAAGAAACTGTTCTGGAAATCAATCTGGCACATCTTACTCATAACTATACCTATCTTAGAAGTAAGATCAGACCAGAAGTTAAACTATTAGCAGTAGTAAAAGCTGCAGGGTATGGTAGTGATGCTGTTGTGATGGCAAAACATCTGGAAAAAATAGGCGCAGATTATTTTGCTGTCGCTTACGCTTCTGAAGGAATTGCGTTGCGAAAAGCTGGAATACGAACTCCAATTCTTGTGTTACATCCCCAACCTATAAATTTTTCGTCATTAATAGATCATGAACTTGAACCTAGTTTATACAGTCCAAGAATTTTAAAAGAGTTTATAAAAGTTGCAGAGGCTAAAAAACAAAAAGAATATCCTGTTCATATCAAGTTTAATACCGGATTAAACCGAATAGGCTTTTGGGAGAATGATGTGGAGTACATCATAGATCATCTAAACAAAACTAACACAGTCATAATACGATCTCTATTCTCTCATCTTGCGGCAAGTGAGGATCATAATGAAAAAGAGTTTACGGTAAACCAGATCAACTCATTTAAGAAAACTGCTTCAGAAATGATAGCAAAATTGGGTTACAGACCAATGCTACACCAATCAAACACCTCAGGAGTACTAAACTATCCCGAAGCACATTTTGATATGGTTCGCACCGGAATAGGGCTTTACGGATATGGTAACGATATCATCTTTGATAGCCAATTGAAACCGGTGGCATCTTTAAAATCTGTTATTTCACAAATTCATACGCTGGAACCAGGAGAAACTCTAGGATACAATAGAGCTTTTAAAGCAGAACATTTTACAAAAACGGCTACGATACCGATTGGACATGCGGATGGTATCGGAAGACAATACAGTAACAAAAAAGGGTTTGTCTCTATACAAGGCAAGAAAGCCTACATCATTGGCAATGTATGTATGGATATGATAATGGTTGATATTACCAATATCGAGTGTAAAGAAGGAGATGAAGTAATTATATTTGACCATACCACATCTGCTGCCACAATTGCAGAAGGAGCTGGTACAATTTCTTATGAACTTCTTACTGCAATCTCTCCAAGAATAAAACGTATTGTTATCGATAGTAATTGATTTTCGTCGAAAAAAGAAATTTTAAGCGCTCTATAATTCCTGTTTTGTTTCTTAATTTTTGTTAAATTAGTACATACTAATTATCTAAAATAAAAAAAATGGGATTTTTTAAAGATTTTAAATCTTTCTTGTTGAAAGGTGATATTGTAAATCTAGCTACAGCGGTAATCGTAGGTGGTGCTTTTGGAAAAATTGTAACTTCCTTCACTAATGATGTTTTAATGCCTCCGATCGGACTAGCACTTGGAGGAGTAGATTTTACAGAACTTAAAATAAAGCTATCAGAAGCTGTAATGGAAAACGGGGAGGTAGTTAAAGAAGCTGTTTCTATTAATTATGGTAGCTTTGTACAAACAGTAATCGATTTCATAATTATTGGTTTTTGTATTTTTATGGTATTGAAAGCATATGAGAGAACTCAGAAAAAAGAAGAAGAAAAACCTGCAGCACCAGCTGGTCCTACTCAAGAAGAGCTACTTATAGAAATCAGGGATGAGCTAAAAAAACAAAATAAATAATAACATAGCGTCACCGCTATACTACATATTCTAACTAAACCGCTCTATAAACAGAGCGGTTCTTTTTTACTTTTTGTTATTTATATAACATTTTGTTTAAAAATGAATTTATTTTAATATAAATATTTATCCTATTACAAATAATTCTCACATTTGCTAGAATTTAAAAACAAAGAGCGATTTTTGTATCGTAAAAGTCATTAATAAATTGAGTAAATGAAAGTAGCTGTTGTAGGTGCCACTGGATTAGTAGGTACAGTGATGTTAAAAGTATTAGAAGAACGTAATTTTCCAATTACAGAATTAATTCCTGTAGCCTCTGAAAGATCTGTGGGAAAAAAAATATCATATAAAAATCAGGACTTTACGGTAGTAGGTTTAGCAACAGCAATCGAAATGAAACCAGATTTAGCATTGTTTTCTGCCGGAGGAAGCACTTCTCAGGAGTGGGCTCCAAAATTTGCCGAAGCCGGAATCACGGTGATCGATAATTCTTCGGCTTGGAGAATGGACCCGACAAAAAAGTTGGTAGTTCCAGAAATTAATGCAACACAGTTAACCAAAGAAGATAAAATTATAGCAAACCCTAATTGTTCAACTATTCAATTAGTGATGGCACTTAGTCCTTTGCACGAGAAATATAAAATTAAGCGTGCTATCATTTCAACCTATCAATCGATTACAGGTACTGGAGTTAAAGCAGTACAACAGCTAGAGAACGAATATGCTGGTGAAAAAGGTGAAATGGCATATCCTTATCCAATTCACCGTAATGCTATTCCCCATTGTGATGTGTTTCAGGAAAATGGCTATACTAAGGAAGAAATGAAATTAGTAAACGAAACTCAAAAAATTCTGAATGATCGTACCATAGCTGTGACAGCAACCGCAATTCGTATTCCTGTTGTAGGTGGGCACAGTGAAAGTGTAAATCTTGAATTTGAGAATGATTTTCAGGAAAATGATATCCGCCAGTTGCTCAATAATACCTCTGGAGTTACAGTACAGGATAATCCAGATACCAATACATATCCTATGCCTATCTATGCAGAAGGAAAAAATGATGTTTTCGTAGGTAGAATCAGAAGGGATCACTCCAGAGCAAACGCACTCAATATGTGGATTGTTGCGGATAATCTCCGTAAAGGTGCCGCAACCAATGCTGTTCAGATAGGAGAATATCTTGTAGAGAACAAGTTAATCGGTTAGAAAACCAATCTTTATTATCAAGTAGAGACTATCTAAAAAAAAACCTGAATATTCAGCCTGAGCCTGTCGAAAAAATTTTGAAAATCAACTGGTTAGAAACTTCGATAAGCTCGGTTCGATCTAGTAACATTACTTTTCAGACCTCTTCTTTATTCTAGGTCTAGTACATTAAAATTATTCTCTCATTTCAGGTACATATATGTGATTTCCTAAAAACAAGGCGTTTAAAAAAAGACGATTGGTTCCATACCAGGAGCCTCTGAAATTAGGATTGTCAGCGAAAAGAATAACACGACCTCCTCCTATTTTACTCACGAGTAATGAGGCTGATGGTTTTATATAATTCTGATAATTATCGATAGAAATAAATCCATCGATATGGGCATTTTCTGTGTATTTGGCTACAGTTGCATATGGATTCTTACTGGGAGCAATAAACACCTCATTATTTTTATAAACAGGTAACGAGTTATCTCTATATCCAAAACCCAGAGGATGAGTGATATCAAGATCAACTTCTAAAATAGCACCTCCTACTCGTTCTCTTCCAATATTTTCTCGGGCATCAACATAAGGCAATCGTTTTACAACTTTATTTTTTGTAGAGTCCTTTTCTTTTTTTGTAAGCGTCTCTTTTACTATTTTTTTATCAATTATCCACTTAGAAGCATTTGCAATAGTAATTAGTGTATTCCCAACAGAAACCCAGTCTTTAATTCTTTTTTGTTGTAGAGAATCTAATTGGTCATATCCTCCGGAAACCATGACCAAAGTATTGTATTCTTTTAAAGGAACTGCATTAAAAGTGCGCATCCTTAGTTTTGTGATAGGCATATGAACTCTGGTATCCAGTAAATGCCAGACCTCTCCTGCTTCGTATGAATTTACTCCTTCTCCGACTAATAATAGTGCCTTTGGTGTATCTAATTTTCTGAAGTTACTGCTTCCTAAATCAATTCCTGAAGTACTGAACCCTGTACTTGTAATAAAAATAGGCACCTCATACTTCTGCTGTGCTTCTTTAACAATAGTGTAGACTTCATCAATATTCTTTTTCTGTTTACTCACCGCAACCAAAATACTTCCGTAGTTAAACCTTTTATTTCCTGCAGAAGTGGTTATACCGAATGGTTTAAAAGCAGAAGCTACCTGTAATCCTTTAGACTGCATATAATACAACGCTGCCGGCGCATTATAATCGTCCCAATCCATGATATAAGCATAATCAGATTTAGAAACTTTTGAAATATTTACAATACGATCTGTAGAAGTCACCTCATCTCCTAAATTTATAGATTTCAAACCTCTATATTTCATATTGTAAAAATTAGCCAAACTCCAGGCTGAGGCATCATAAAATACACTATCCCTATACTTATTATACGTTTCAAAAACTGTCTGTACCATTCGCTTTTGCGGTTGTTTTACCGGTACAACATATCGACTTCCATTTTTGTATACTTTAATTTTATGCAATAATAATTTATCGATAAAGGCTTTATTTCTATTATTATCATAGGCATCTCCAAACTCATATCCCGCGATATTCTTTTTATCAGAGTTGTTAAGTGCAGATTTAAAAAAATCTTGTTGATATTTTCTTAATCTCGCTTTATTCTCTACTGCAGCTTTTATAGTAGCTATACTGGAAACATACTGGTTACGAATGGTAAAAGGAAATGAGATTGTACCATAATCCGTATCCTGCAAATGACCTCTGGAGCTGGCTTGTTCGAATAATAATGCCAGGGCACCCTGTAAATCAGGATAGGATGATCCATAACCCGGATAAGTACCATCAAAGGCTTCTTTGGTAAAATAAAAAGATCCAATCTTGTCTAAAACATTTGAAAAATACGGTGCAAACAGATTGTTTAAATCTTCATAATTCTCTTTGGGCATAATAGGATCTTTTGAGCCAATAGGTTTCATTGGTTCAAAAAAGTAAGTGCTGTTTGTTCCCATTTCGTGAAAATCTGTCACCACATTCGGATACCATTCGTGATACCAACTCAATTTTCCACGACTCTCGGGATGGATACCTAATAGCCAATCCCTATTGAGATCAAACCAATAATGATTGGTTCTGCCACGAGGCCATCCTTCATTATGCTCAGCATCATATGGATCGCTCACTAGTGGATTTCCTTTAAACTGATTAGCCCATTGTGTATGCCTGTCACGTCCATCCGGGTTTATTGTGGGGTCTATAAATACAACAGCATTCTCTAGATATGTATTTATCTCAGAGCTATTTGACGCTACTAGCGTATATGCAGTCAACATTGCTGCTTCAGAACTAGAAGGTTCGTTACCGTGAACATTGTATCCTAATTGAACAAAAATCGGCACTTCATCATAATTTGCTGGGTTCGTTGAAGTTTTGGTAAATGCCAAATGTTGTTTTTTGAGTGTTGATAGGTTATCTAAATTTGCCGGTGAAGAAACAGTTAGCATAATCAACTTTCTATTCTCATGTGTTTTACCATAACTTTCTAATAAGGCTCTCCCTGATATTTCTGCAAGTTTGGTAAAATATCCAACTATTTGATCGTGACGTGTATGTTGCTCACCAATAGGATAACCTAAAAATTCCTCAGGAGTAGGGATTTCTGGTGAAAAAGGTTTATTCTCTTTAAAAAAATAATCTTGTCCAATCGCTGGTAAGGTTGCGATTACATAAACGAAAACGGTAACTGTCAGAAGTTGTGTGAGCTTCATTATTAGAATATTTATATTAGGTTAATTAGTTCATTTTCAGAAGATGTAATATATTTTTTTAACTTCAGTTTTTAGCAACATTTGTAAGGTTTTTAACATTTACTCTTCTAATACATCACTTAAATTTTAAAAAACATACAATGAATACTAAAGTAATATTAACCTTAAGAGTTTTGCTAGGACTCTTATTAATCGTTTTTGGAAGTAACAAGTTTATCGAATTCTTACCAGATTTTGAATTTGCCAATCCTGAAGCAGGAGTTTTTTTTGATGCGTTAGCGGGAAGTTATGTGTTAAAAACCGTAGGTCTTATTGAAGTTCTGGTAGGTCTCCTACTAATACTTAATAAAGCTGTTCCTTTTGCGTTACTAATAATGGCTCCTATTTCGGTAAATATAATTTTATTCCATGCTACTTTAGATCCTTTGAACATTGGTCCCGGAGTGTTTGTTTTTTTGATAAATGCTCTCCTAATTTACGCTAATTGGAACTCCTTTAAATCCCTATTCTAAAACACTATACATTAAGATTTTACTGGTATAAAAGTAAATTTTTTCGTTACTTCGGATACTGAAAATTCCGACTGCTCTTCATAATGATCAAAAGAGTTGCTAAACCCCAAAGCAACGCTACAAATGTGTACCTACATATATGATCATTGTTAGAGCAGTCTTTTTTATACTTTCTTTAGCATATTGCGTTTACTTCTTTTAATAGATTTGTGAGATTGTTCGGCAATACCACCCTAAAATAATTAGCTGCTAAATTTAATTGATCATGAGAAAAACACTTTTAATACTATTTTTAACTTCTCTAACTATAGGATGTAATAAAGAAACGAAAATAGAAACCGCTAAAACTATAATTTCATTGAATTATCCTGAAACTAAAAAAGTAGATACTGTTGATACTTATTTTGAAACAGAAGTCAAAGACCCTTATCGCTGGTTAGAAGATGATCGTAGCGAAGAGACTGAAAACTGGGTTGTAGAACAAAACAAAGTGACTTTTGGATATCTGGATAGTATACCTTTTAGGGATGAACTCAAAAAAAGACTGTCGAGTTTATGGAACTATGAAAAAGTTGGGGCACCTTTTAAAGAGGGTGATTATACATATTTTAGTAAAAATAATGGGCTGCAGGATCAATCCGTTATTTATAGATTTAAAAACGACAGTGATGAACCCGAGGTTTTCTTAGACCCTAATACTTTTAGTGAAGACGGAACAACATCTTTGGGTGGAATTAGTTTTTCTAAAAACGGAAAACTGTTGGCGTATTCAATTTCTGAAGGAGGAAGTGATTGGCGCAAAGTTATCGTTAAGAATGTAGAAACTAAACAAATTATAGAAGACACCTTAGTAGATATAAAATTCTCCGGAATGTCCTGGAAAGGAAACGAAGGTTTTTATTATTCCAGCTATGACAAGCCTGAAGGAAGCGAATTATCTGCAAAAACCGATCAACATAAAGTATACTATCACAAATTAGGAACTTCTCAAAAAGACGACATTTTAGTTTTTGGAGGAAGTCCTGAAGAAAAGCATAGATATATAAGTGGACGTGTTACTGAAGACGACCGATATTTGGTTATTACCGCTAGTACTTCTACTTCTGGAAATAAATTATTTATTAAAGATTTAAGCAAGCCAAATAGTAAACTGGTTACCATTTTAGATACTACAGATAGTGACACTTACATCATAGAAAATGTTGGTTCTAAACTTTATATCGTTACAAATCTAAATGCACCGAATCAAAAAATTGTAACCGCAGATGCGGCTAATCCAACCCCAGAAAACTGGAAAGATTTTATCTCGGAAACCGAAAATGTATTGAGCCCCAATACAGGAGGTGGTTATTTCTTTGCAGAATACATGGTAGATGCGGTATCCAAGGTACTACAATATGATTATGATGGAAAATTAGTGCGTGACGTAGAATTGCCTGGAGTAGGAAGTGTAGGAGGTTTTGGAACTAAAAAAGAAGAGAAAGAATTATACTATTCATTTACAAATTATAAAACTCCCGGTAGTATCTATAAGTATAATATTGCTGAGGGTACTTCAGAATTATATCGTAAACCTAAAATCGACTTTAATCCTGAGGATTATGAAAGCAAACAAGTTTTCTATAATTCTAAAGATGGCACTAAAGTTCCGATGATCATAACGCATAAAAAAGGAATAGAACTCACCGGTAAAAACCCTACTATATTATATGGGTATGGCGGGTTTGACATTAGCTTGACTCCAAACTTTAGCATTGCCAATGCTGTTTGGATGGAACAAGGCGGAATTTATGCTGTTCCCAATCTGAGAGGTGGTGGAGAATATGGTAAAAAATGGCACGATGCAGGAACCAAGATGCAAAAACAAAACGTATTTGACGATTTTATTGCTGCTGCGGAATACCTGATAGAAAATAAATATACCTCCAGTGAATATCTCGCCATCAGAGGAGGCTCTAATGGAGGTTTATTGGTAGGGGCTACTATGACACAGCGTCCCGATCTCATGAAAGTAGCACTACCTGCTGTTGGAGTTTTGGATATGTTACGCTATCATACATTCACGGCTGGTGCAGGATGGGCATACGATTATGGAACTGCACAAGATGATAAACAAATGTTTGAATACCTAAAAGGATATTCTCCTGTACATAATGTAAAAGAAGGAGTAGCATATCCCGCTACCTTAATAACGACTGGAGATCACGATGACCGCGTGGTACCGGCTCATTCTTTTAAGTTTGCAGCAGAATTACAAGCAAAACAAAAAGGAACTAATCCTACATTGATAAGAATCGAGACCAATGCCGGTCACGGAGCAGGTACACCCGTTAAAAAGACAATTGAACAATACGCCGATATTTTTAGTTTTACACTATATAATATGGGTTATGAAGTTTTGCCAGAACAGGTTACTGGTGAAGTTAAAGGGTAATTTTTTTTATAATAGATTAAACCTATGAATAGTTTTTACTTCTTATTTAGATAGAACTTAAAAAAACCTTACCTATGAAAAACATCAAATTCCTTACTGGATTATTAATTCTAATATTTGTTTTTTCTAGCGGATATCAAGTAGAGGCTCAAGTAAGAAGACCTGTAACAAATAAAGTTTATAAAAGAAATAAAGTTAAACGAAAAATTCGCCGAAAAAAACGAAGGATTAGAAGAAGAACTCTCAGGAGGCTACCGGCAGGCACCAATGCTATAATGTACAGAAACATTTCTTACTATCCGGTAAGAGGAATGTATTATGTACCCTTTAATGGCATCTATGTACGCACTTTTCCGCCCAGAGGATTTAGAATACGAATATTGCCTACGGCTGCAATAAGATTAGCAGTAAATCAAGATGAATACGTATATGCAGAGGGTATTTTTTACAAAGAAAATAATAATGAATTCGAAATAGTCGATCCTCCTATAGGAGCTGTAATCCCAGAACTTCCTGAAGATGCTGTCGAAATTGATTTTGATAGTTTAACCGCATACGAATTAAATGAAGCGATCTATAAAGCCATAGAAGATGGTTTTGAAATAATCGATTATATCGATGAAGAGTAATCTTCAATAAAATTTTGGTAAATAAAAAGATCCGTTTTCTAAAAAGAAGCGGATTTTTTTGTTGAAGTTATTTATATTTGAAATATGCTTACAGTCCATAATGTTTCCTTTGCTTACGATACCATTCCTGTTTTGAAGAACATCAATTTTACAATTGGTAAAGGAAAACATATCGCATTGATCGGAGCCAGTGGTTGTGGAAAAAGTACCTTGCTTAAAGTAATTTATGGACTTTTAGATGTAGATCAGGGAACCTTGGCCTGGGAAGATCAAAAAATATTAGGACCATCCTACAATTTGGTTCCTGGACAGAAACATATGAAATATCTTTCTCAGGGGTTTGAGTTACAATCATATCGAACAGTTGCGGAAAATATTGGCCAATATCTATCAAATTTCGAACCGGAACTAAAAGTTGGCAGAGTCAATGAGCTTTTAGAAATAGTAGAAATGACTCCATTTGCCACTACTAAAATTGAAAACCTGAGTGGTGGTCAAAAACAAAGAGTTGCACTGGCAAAAGCCCTAGCAAAAAGACCTGAATTACTACTGCTGGATGAACCTTTTGGTAATATTGATAATTTTAGACGAAGTTCTTTACGCAGAAATCTGTTTGCTTATTTAAGAAGAAATAAAATTACCAGTATCACTGCGACCCATGATAAAACTGATATCCTTTCTTTTGCAGAAGAAACAATAGTAATCCATAAAGGAGAGATTGTTGCTAATGGTAACACCTATAATATCTATCAAAACCCAAAAAACTATTACATAGCTTCCCTTTTCGGAGAAGTAAATGAACTACTTGTTTCTAATTTTTTAGCGGATTCAATCGATAACAAAACTGTTTTATTATATCCGCATGAGTTACAGATAGCTCCAAATTCTAAATTAAAAGCCAAAGTAAAGAAATCTTATTTTAATGGAAATCATTTTTTAGTCGAAGCAGTTTTTAACAATAAAATTATTTTTATCGAGCACACAGGTTCGTTAACAGAATCCGAAGAAATCGGAATACACGTTGCTGAAGAAATAATTCGCTCAAGGATCAGAAACTAATTAGTTTCGAACCGTTTAAGTCTCATCTCCTTACCATCAAAAACAGCATACGTATAATGTACGATCCAATCACCGAGATTGATATAATTAGAATTATTGTGTAAGTCAATCTCCATCGGAAGGTGTCTGTGACCAAAAACAAAATAATCCATGTGTTTTGCTTCTAGTTTTCGCTTGCAATATTGCACTAACCATTCATTATCTTCGCCCAGAAAAGTTACATCTTCATCTCCTGAAATTAGTTTATTTTTTACCGAAAGGTATTGTGCCAATCTTACTCCTAAATCCGGATGCAACCATCTAAAAAACCATTTTGCAACGGGATTGGTAAATACCTTTTTCATACGTTTATACCCTTTATCGCCTGGTCCTAATCCATCTCCGTGACCGATAAGAAACGTGGAATTATTAAAAGTGAACTCCTGCGGTTTATGAAATACAGGGATATTCAATTCTTCTTCAAAATAACCATTCATCCAGAGGTCGTGATTACCGACAAAATAATATACCGGTATTCCCGAATCAGTGATCTCAGCCAGTTTTCCTAAAGTTCTAGTAAACCCTTTAGGCACCACTGTTTTATATTCAAACCAAAAATCAAAAAGATCTCCTAATAAAAATATGGCCGCTGCATCCTCTTTAACGGAATCTAACCATTTTACGAACATTTGCTCTCTGGGAAAACTCTTCTCTGCTGTGGGAGCCCCTAAGTGATTATCGGATGCAAAATATATCTTTTTCCCTTCTGGAAGATGTATTGGTTTCATGTATATTGTTAGCTACTATATAGTAAAAAATATTCTCACTCATTATCAGATGCATACCACTCCGCAAAAGAAGTTTCGGTTTCCTGAAGCTTTAAAGAATGTAATCGTATATTCTCCGGAAGCCTGGCCTTAATTTTTTTAGCAAAATCAATCACCATATTTTCACTTGTAGGTTGATAATTTACCAGAATCACATTATGACCTCTTTGTTCCAGTTCTTTGGCTAATTCTATATGTGGTGTGTTTTTGTTGAAAACAGTCGCATGATCAAAGACATCTTCGATGTCTTCTTTTACAATTTTCTTAAGATCACCAAAATCAATCACCATTCCTAATTTCACATTAGAAGTGTCCGTAATAGGGCTTCCGATAACGGTAACACTTAACTTATAACTATGTCCGTGCACATTTTTACATTTGCCATCATATCCATATAGCGCGTGACCGGTTTCAAAAGAAAACTGTTTGGTGATTCTGATCTTACTCATTTCCTGCTTTATAACTTTTTGCAAAGTTAAGAAAGATTATCTTCTCTTTCTTTTATTATAAAAGTAAACCACAGCTAACATAATTCCAAAGATCAGGAATAATCCATTACCTCCTAAAAAATTAAGTATATCCATATTTTATTTTTTAAATTTTTCTAACGCTTTCTTTGTAAACCCTGAAAGTACTAATTCTCCCGAAACTGTTGCTCTTTCTGGTAATAATTCATCCCAATGCTCTGTTCCTTTCCAATTTACTTCTTTTAATGCTTGTACCGCTTTCGGGTTATGATCAGCTAATTTCTCCGCAAAAAGCTGAACTTCTTTATCCAGTTCTGAGATAGTTTCAAATACTTGGGTAAATAATCCTTGTTCTTTTGCCCAGTAGGCATTTTTCCATCGTGACGCATCCCAAGCCAGTGCTTCGAACGCCGCTAATCCAATTTTTCTGGATACGGCTGGTTCAATTACAAAGGGACCAATTCCGATCGTTAGCTCACTTAATTTAATCGAGGCAGTTTCTGTTGCCATACAATAATCACAAGCAGAGACTAATCCAACTCCTCCACCTACAGTTTTCCCTTGTATTCTACCAATAATTGGTTTTTTACATTTCCGCATAGCATTGATCACATTTGCAAATCCGGAAAAGAATTTTTTTCCTTCCTCCAGATTAGAAATCGATATTAATTCATCAAAAGATGCTCCTGCACAAAATGCTTTTTCCCCTTCAGATTTTAAAATAATCACATGTACCGTAGCATCTTTGGACAATGTATTAATACCTTTTGTTAATCTATCCAACAATTCTGATGGAAAAGAATTACTGGCAGGATGCCCAAACTCTATTGTTGCAATATGATTTTCTTTATGTGTATATAAACTTCCGTTAGTTCGTTTAGTAGCCATGTTGTAATTTTTTAGATAAAAATAGATATTATTTAGATTCGAAAACAGAGGAAAATCATTGGATATAAAACGAGTATTTCTACTCATTTTTACTTATTGGAGTATCCGATACATTTGAATTATGGAGGAAAAAAAGTATATAGAAAAATTTAAATTGTTCACGGTATTGGTATGTTTATATGCGATTATCGCTATTGCTATTTTTAAATTATTGCTTTAGACAACAGTCATAGCATAGTACTTATTTTTAAATTTAATCACCAAAGCCAATCCTCTTATCAGCATCCAAACTGTGATTGCAATCCAGATTCCGTGAAGCTTCCAATCGAAGTATCTCGCAATAAATAATGTAGGGATAAACCCTAAAAAAGTAGATCCCAACAATACATTACGCAAAAACCCTGTTTCTCCAAGTCCTTTAAATATCCCATCACCAACAAAGGCTAAGGCGTTTATAGGCAACATAATTACCACTAAATAAAAGAATCCGACAAAGATGCTGAGTACTTGCGGATCCTTAGTAAAAATTAAACCTAACCGTTCCGGAATCAACAATGAAAAGCCTCCGAGAATACAGGCAACTATAATACCATATATATTCACTTTTTTAGCCATTGCAACAAGGTTTTTATAATCCTTTGCTCCTAATAATCGACCACCAAGTATATTTCCTGCACCTCCATATCCATCAATAAAAAATGCAAAAAACAGCCACAATTGTATAGCAATACTATGAGCTGCTATATAATTTGTTCCTAAGCCTGTTGCTTCTCTTACGGCCAAAAGCAAGGTCGTGTTTAATGCCAGGGAACGAATAAAAAGGTTACCGCTCATTACCAAAAACCGTTTCATTTCCGGATGCCAAAGCTTTTCTAATCGTAAAGACACTTCTGTTTTTTTCAGTAATAAAATAAGCGATAAAACAGCCATTAAAATTTGCGAAAAAAGACTTGCCCAAGCAGCACCCTCCAGATACATCGGTTCTATAACACCCTCTATTCCATAGACCAATATAAAATCTAATATGATATTAGCTATTACTCCAACAAGCGCAATGATCATAGGCCAGAAAGTGTTTTGTAGCCCCCTAAAAATCCCAAAAATGGCAAATACAAATAACGATAGCGGAAATCCCCATACTCTAATACTATAGTACGAAATACAATACTCCAGTACCTGACCTTCTGCTTTTAGAAGAATAAAGATTTCTTTAATAAAGGGTACTGTAGCAATTAGGATTGTAATACTTAATCCTATATTAAAAAGTATGGCCTGGGCCGGTAATGTTTTTACCTCATCCAATCTTCCTGCACCTAGATACTGTGAAATAATTGCTGAGATCGCTGCACGGGTTTGTGCAAGGACCCATATCAGCATCGATAAAAATGACCCTACAATACCCACCGCAGCAAGAGATTCTGTACCATTTACAGGAATGTTCCCTACGATTGCTGTATCGGTTGCAGATAATACCGGTTCTGCAATTCCGGCTATAATCGCAGGAACTGCCAATCGGTTGATATTTTTAAAACTTATAACGCTGCTCACAATATTAATTCATAACAGTAAAAAGGGTGTTCACTTTGTTTCGGGAAGAAGATATTTCCTAACTTTTTATATCCTCTGGTTTCATAAAATTTTTGATTTCTTTGATTCTGACTAAAGGTATCCAAGCGCACTGATTGATATTCATTCTTTTTTGCGTAGTTTTCTGCCCAACTCATAAGTTGCTTTGCATATCCTTGGCCCCAATAATCAGGATGCACCGCTAATCGATGTATATATAGATTTCTTTGATTTTCAGTCATCCATTGAATAGGAATATATTCATTGTCCATCAATTCTGTAATCACTATAATCCCTGTAATAATATCTTCTTTCAGCACATAGAGTTCCTGTAATTCAATATCTTTCTGAAAACGGGACCGGGTGGGATACTGTTCATTCCATTGAAAAATTCCTTTTGCTATCATTTCTCTGGCACAAGCCTGTGTTAATTGATAAATTACATCTAAATCAGAAAGTTTAGCTTTACGAATCATAGAGTTTTGCAAAAACCAAAAATACGAACTATTCTTTTCCACAGTGAGATTTAAGGAATACCAAGTCATGATTTTATATAAATTTTAAGAAAAGAAACCTTCACTGTTTTAATTATGATCTTTTAAAAAGGCATGTTTACAGTGCAAAAGTTGTAATTTTGCATCTTGAAACACAAATCAAGCTTACTAATGAAAAATATTCTTGTGCCCTTAGGTCTTTCAGAAAAATCAGTTGATATAGCAAGACTTCAATATGCGATAGATTTTGCAAAAGAATTAGGAGGAACGGTATATGCAGTACAAGTTTTTAGAGAGTTGCCAAGATCAGGGAGTCTCCCATCTGTAAATGAAACGCTAAAGGATATTTCGGCTTCCGGTATTGAAGAAAAATTCACTGAGGTTGATAAAAAAGGTGTAGATGTCATTGCACTTCCTTTAGAAAGTGATTTATTAGAAGCGATTCCTGAATTTAATTTAAAGCATTCTATTGATTTGATCGTGTTAGGTTCTGAAAGTGACAATGTAAATAATCCTTACTTTCTAGGGGAAACTTCGGGGAGTTTGGTAAAGAAAACAGAAATACCTGTTTTAATTATTCCCGAAAATTATTCTTTCAGACCGATATCTAAAATCCTGATGGCGATTAAATCCGGTGTCGTTAAAAAGCAAGGTTCTTTAGTTCCTGTGAAAGAAATTTTAAGTACTTTTGAAGCTGAAATCAAACTTCTTCAGATAAAAACCGCTGATTTCTTACCTGAAGATTTAGAGTTTCACAAAGATTTAGCTGAGCTGATCAGCTCCTATAAATCATCAGAAAATGCAACTTTATTTCAGGGAGTTCTGGAACACCTCAATGAGAACAATCCTGATCTATTATGTGTGTTTAGACGGAAGAGAGGGTTCTTTGGGAAACTTTGGGAAGAAAATAAAATCCTGAAAAAAGATTTCGAAAGTAGAATTCCGTTATTAGTACTCAAAGGTGCTAACTAGTAAATAAAATATGGGGATGTAGCTTCCTCCTACGCTACGCTAAGGCGGACAGGCGCTTCGCTACATCACCAGAAAAGAAAATTGGGGATGTAGCTCAGCTGGCTAGAGTGCTTGACTGGCAGTCAAGAGGTCGTGGGTTCGAGTCCCATCTTCTCCACTTGATAATCAAAGAGTTACAGTAAATTTTAATTGTAACTCTTTTTATTTTACATATTTTGAAGTTAAGTACTTTAATTCCTCGTTCAGTCTCAGATTTACACATCAAATTCGAGTCATCATCCATAAAATGTTTATTAAGCTAAGAATAAAAAAGATTCAAGTTTAGAGGTTTCATTAAATATTCCTGCAGAAAATATTTAGATTTTAATAGTATAGAATTATCCTTGTTGATTGAAGAGAAAAAGACAAATGTTCTTGTCTCTACCTTAATTAAATACAATTTTAAAATCTTTATGAAATATCCCGCTCTTTCTTCATATACATATGAAATCTTAAATAGTTCAATGCATCTGAAAAGCTTCGATTTTATCTTCAATAAATTATAGAATGTTTAATTTCAGAAAAAATCTCTTATATAATAGTTCATAATAGATAATAATATCCGCAGTTAATTTAAAAGGTTGTTCCGTATTTTTTATGTGGGAATACTCCCTAGTTCTTTAATTTATTTTACTTTTCTTTAACATAATAAATTTAATTATTCTCAACAGCTGTATTTAATCTATCAAATATATGCTTAATCGATTTTTATCTGTTTTTTTAACTTCTAAGGTCTCGTATAAAATAAAATTTGAACAATATTTATGTTAAAATTTCAGATTCGTAATACTAACTAACTATTCCGGCATGATTAAAAACTACTTGTGTTTCTTTGTATTCCATTCACTCACAAAAGATAACAAACACATTTTTAGAGGTATTTTATTTTTTTTAATAAGCATTGCTTCTGCAGTAAATATTAATGCACAAAGCTGTACTATTAATGCAGGTCTCGATCAAACTATTTGTATCAACGATAATATGCAATTGGATGGTAACAGTCCTGACACCTATGCAGATGGTCCTGTTTGGTCACAAGTTGGAGGACCTTCTGTAATTATTAGTGACTCTACAATTGACGATCCTGTCATAACGGGCTTTACCGCAGGGAATACGTATACTTTTAGATATTCAGCAACCTGCTTCAATGGAGATCAGCCTTCTCAGGAAGTTTCAATTACCGTTCAACCGATTACAATAGCTCAGGCCGGATCTGATATTGAATCTTGCCCTGATAATTCGGGTTCTATAATTATTAATGGTAATGCTCCACAAAACACAGGAGAGACGGGGCAATGGTCAATCGTCGGAGCAAATAATGCCGGAGTAACCATTAGTTTCCCTAATTCAGCATCCACACCGATATCGCTATCAGAAACAAATGCTGGAACTACCACATTACGATGGACTATTACAGGTTCTAATTATGCGCCTGGAGAATTTTGTGAATCTTTTGATGAATTAATTGTAACGAATTATGGTGGAGAAAATCCGGTGAGTGCAGGTCCGGATCAATCACTAGATAGCTGTTATACAGTTTCAAGATCTACAAATTTGAATGGCTCATTTGGTGGTAATAATATAAATAGTCAACAGGGTACTTGGACATTTGTTAGTGGTCCTAATACTCCGAATATAGTAAGCCCCAATAATGAAAACACGTCAGTATCTGGTCTCAGTGAAGGGACTTATACATTTAGATGGAGTGTTTCCGGACCTTGCGTAACAGGTGGTGATACCATGACAATTACTGTAGATGAAGCTACTCAAGATGTGACCCAAGCAAGCATACAAGATAGGAATCGACGTTTCTGTGATGCGAACGTTTCCCAAACTACCTTTGTAGGATCTACTCCGGATTTTACAAATGAAACTGTTTTATGGACTCAAATTAGCGGGCCAGCCGCTACTATCGAAAATTCAACTAATAGCACAACCCAGATTACTGGACTTTCTTCTCCTAACACGTATCAATTTAGATATACTATTACGAATACTGTTACAGGCTGTACCTCTTCTGAAACAGCTACAGTAAGATATAATGTAGGTCCTATCAATATAATAGCAAATGGAGGTAATGATATTGTTGCCGATTGTGGTACGACATCCGTAAATATTCCTTTTACCTTTACTAATGGTAACCAAACAAGATATCGAATCTTGAGCGGACCTTCAGATTCAGCATTAACGTTTCCTACCAGTTATCAAAATATAGGAGGCACGTCTGTAACTATAAATGTTTTTGATGCTCCCGGTACGTATGCGGTAGAGTTTCTAAGAAGAAGAACGGGAGATGTCACTTTTGCTTGTGATCAAGCAACTGATGTTATAAATGTAACAATCTCCTTAAACCCAACAGCGGCCAATGCAGGTTCTGACCAAACATTTACTTGTGGTCAGGATAATGGAAACTTAGCAGGAAGTACGGTTTTAGTAGGACAATCCGTTTGGTCACAAATATCAGGACCCAATAATGCTAATATTACTGATATATATGCACAAACAACACTTGCGACAGGTCTGATTCCCGGAGAGTACATTTTCAGATATACAATCACAGCTGGACCAAATTGCGTAGTTCAGACGGATGATGTTAGCATCTTTGTATCCCCTTTGAGTAATAATCCAATAGAAGCAGGTAATAATCAAACGGTTTGTGTGAATGCTCCCGTGCAGCTTGATGCAGATCCCCCGGCAGATAGTCAGACAGGCACCTGGTCTTCACCAGATAGTATTGTATTTTCTGATGTCAATGATCCTAATGCCATTGCAACTGGTTTTAGTGCTGCTAATACATCCTATGTGTTAACTTGGTCGCAAATTAATGATTTTACGGATTGTGGCCCTGCAGCAACAGATACGGTAACTATTACTACAAATGATCAAAACTCCCCAAGTATTGCTGATGCCGGGGCTGACCAATGTTTGTCTTCTGGTGTTACTTCAATAAATTTAAATGGTAATTCTCCAATAGCGGGTGAAGAAGGTTTATGGACGGTAAATACTCCTGCAGGGGTAACCTTTGCTCCGGATGCTACGACTGCCAATGCTACAGCTACAATCCCAGGCGATGGAGCATATACATTTACCTGGACATTGTCCAACAATCCTTCTAATGGTTGTGTTCCTACGTCTGATGATGTAGAAATTATAGTTGCTGGTACGGCTGTTTCTGATGCTGGACCTGATCAAACATTATGTGCCGACATTTTCACAATGGCTGCCAGCGATCCAAGTCCAGAAGGGATAGGAACTTGGGTGCTTGTAAGTGGTAATGGAGGTTATAGCGTAAGTAATGAAAACGATCCTGATGCTACATTCAGTAATTTATTGACAGGTGTTTATGTTTTCGAATGGTTAGTCGAATATGGCGATTGTTCTACTGCGTCTGATCAGGTAACAATAGATATAGGAATCCCTCCTACAGTTGCTACCGCAGGATCTGATCAAATTATTTGTAGCGCTGACAATGTAACATTAGGAGGAAATACTTTTGATACTAATACAGAATCTGGAGTATGGAGTGTTGAATCTGGAGCTCCTAATACTCCTGCTTTTGCAGATCCAAGCGATCCTACAACCAACGTTACAGGGTTAACCACAGGTATATATACATTCACCTGGACAATTACAGGAAATAGCAACCCAAATTGTCCCAGTAGTTCGGATAGTATTAATGTTGAAGTATATGCTTCAGCAAGTGCCGGACCAGATCAGAATTTATGTGAAGTTACCAGTGTTTTCCTAGAAGCAACTCCTGGAACAACTGGTAATTGGACTGAAGTATCAGCAAATGGAGCAACTATTTCACAATCTCCATCAAATAATAATACAGCAAATGCAACCGTTACTCCTGGAAACACATATACGTTTAGGTATACTACAGACTATACCGGAAATGGTGTTGCTTGTAATAATTCAGATGACGTAGTAATTACAGTAAGCTCAGGGCCAAGTGCTCTTCCTGATGCGGGTTCAGATCGTTTTGTTTGCGAAGCAAATACTAGTTCGATTACCTTATCCGGTAGCACGCCTCCAACAGATCCAGGATTGATGGCTAGCTGGAGTATTTTAGATCAACCGGCTGCAACAGCATCTATCCCTCCTGGAGAAGTCAACGATCCTAACGCAACGCTAAATGGTCTTACGGTACCCGGGGTATATATCTTACAATGGAATTATGATGTAGATAATTGTACGGATAGAGCTGACATTGTTAGAGTAGAAGTTTTTGAAGCTCCAACTCCTATTGAGGCAGGGCCAGATCAACCCAATGCTTGTCAGGAAGATGTACAGTTAGATGCAACTCCTCCAACAAGTGGAATTGGTTTATGGACTTTGACGACAGATCCATCGGGAGGAGCTGTTGTGATTGATAGTCCAAATAACCCACAAACTACTTTATCCAATGTTCCTGACGATGTTGGTAATGACGGTATAGATGATGCATATGTATTAACGTGGACAGTTTCTAACTCCAATACTGCACCGTTTACAGATCCTTCATCTCCTAACTTATGTGATCCACAGTCAGATACAATAACTATTACTTTTACAGGAGCACCTCCCTCGCGAGCTGATGCAGGTCCTGATCAGGAGCTATGTAATGAGACTCAAACAAATTTAGATGCAGTTCCGCTAACAAATGGAATCGGTACATGGGCTTTGACCAGTGGTATAGGGCCAACTATAGCATCTCCAAATAATCCGCAGAGTTTGGTCATAGATTTAACTCCTGGAACTTACGAATTCACTTGGACTGCTACAGGTGGTGGATGTACTAATGCAGATACTGTGATAGTTGAAGTTATCTCTGAACCAATAACCGCAGATGCTGGTCCAGACCAAACCATACCCGAATTCGATCCGGTAACTTTGGCAGCAAATACGCCTGCTGTTGGAACTGGAATGTGGGCTCAAATATCTGGTCCTACAACAGTCAACTTCATAGATGATACGGATCCAAACACCGATGTTACTAATACTTCAGTGGGGATATATGAATTTGAATGGACAGTGAGTAATGGAGTTTGTTCTTCTGTTGCCGACAGAGTTCTAATAAATGTAGTAGGTATTTCTGATTTGGAATTAACTAAAACACCTACTCCTGTTTCGGTAAATATAGGAGATCAGGTAACTTTCACAGTCTCTATATTTAATAATGGAGCAAGTGGAAGTTCCGATGCCTCTGGAGTACAAGTAGTAGATGCTTTACCAACGGGATATACATTAGTACCAGGTTCGGTAAGTAACGGAGGTGTTTTTAATTCTGGAAATTTAACAATTACCTGGGTAGGTTTAGATATACCAAACAATACAACTCTAAATCTTAGTTATGAAGTGATAGTCAATGCTACAGGACCTTATTCTAATTCTGCACAAATTACTGCCAGCGACCAATTTGATCCAGATAGTGACCCAAGCACGGATAATACAGTTGACGAAAACGGTGATGCCGATCCAGATGATGATGATGAGGATGTAGCGAATGTAACAATAATAACTTCTGACCTTAGTTTGTCTAAGTCGATTAATAATACAAGCCCTGGGGTGAATGACTCTGTTATTTTTACTATAACGGTCACGAATATCGGTCCTGATGATGCTACAAATGTCCAAGTACGAGACATACTCCCTATTGGATTTAGTTATCAAAGTGATAATTTAGGAACCTATACGCCGGGTTCAGGTATTTGGAATGTTGGTAATGTGACAACTACAACTCCAGTCTCAATTGAAATAACGGCATTAGTAAATGAACCAACAGGCGCTACTGATGAGTATCTTAATATAGCAGAGATTATAGCAAGTGATCAGTTTGATCCGGATAGTACACCAGACAATGATGATGGAGATCAAGATGAGGATGATGAAGATTCAGTAACTGTCAATACTCCACAGACATCAGATTTAAGTATCAATAAGGTTGTTAGTAATACGACTCCAAATGTAGGTGATACGGTTACTTTCACGATTACATTAAGTAATGCTGGTTCAGATGCTGCTACAAATGTTTCGGTAGCAGATGTTGTACCTGTGGGATATAGCGGGATAAGTAATATTGTACCTGTTATAGTACCTGCTGTTAATACACTTACCTGGACAGGGTTATCAGTACCTATAGGTACAGATACAGTTACCTTAAGTTTTGATGCTGTTGTAGATCCTCCAACCGGAGCTGTTGATGAGTATCTGAACCAAGCAGAGATTACGGCAAGCGATCAGTTTGATCCGGATAGTGATCCCACAAGTGATAGTACTGTTGATGATAATGGCGATGGTATTGTCGATGATGATGAGGATACGGCGGTTGTGGTACCACAGTCAGCGGATTTAAGTATTACGAAAAGTATCGATGATAGTAGTCCAAATGTAGGTGATACGGTGATTTTTAGTTTAGAGATTATCAATGCAGGACCTGATCCGGCTACAGGCGTTGCTGTAGAAGATGTGTTGCCAATAGGCTTTACATTAGTTACGGTTAATAATGGAGGAACTGTAGATCTTCCAAATAACACTGCCGATTGGAGTGGATTGAGTATCCCTGCTAATAATGGAAGTATTACCTTAACCTATACAGCAACTGTTGAAGCACCGACAGGAACTACAGGAGAATATACCAATGCTGCTCAGATTACCGCGAGTGATCAGTTTGATCCCGATAGTGATCCTACATCGGATGATACAGTTGATGATAATGGTGATGGTATTGTTGATGATGATGAGGATAGTATTACGATTCCACCACAACAGGCAGATTTAAGTATTAACAAAGGATTACAGAGTGGAAGTGCTACTCCGGATGTTGGAGATACCTTAGTATTTGAGTTAACGATTACCAATGATGGCAGTAGTGATGCTACGGGAGTTTCAGTAGAAGATGTCTTACCTATAGGATTAACATTAGATGCCGTTAACAATACCGGTACAGCAGATATTCCTAATAATACTGCTACTTGGACGAATTTATTTGTACCTAGTACTAGTTCAATTACGGTAATCTATACAGCAACTGTTAATGCACCGACTGGTGTCGCTGATGAATATGTAAATGTAGCTCAGATTACCGCAAGTGATCAGTTTGATCCGGATAGTGATCCTACTACAGATAATACTTTTGATGAGGATAATGCAGATGGTGATAACGATACAGGAACCGGAGGTGATGATGATGATGAAGATACCTTTGTAATCACTCCTACTGCAGCAGATTTAGCTTTGGTAAAGAGTTTTACAGATGGTAATGGAGCTCCTGTTAATGTAGGCGATGTGCTAACTTTTAGTTTAGATATCAGTAATACTGGTCCAGATGTAACTACGAATGTTTCTATCGAGGATGTTTTACCAATAGGGTATAGTATTGTTGCAGGTAGTATTGATAATGCTGGAGTTTATAATGCAGGATCTACGACTATAGATTGGGATCTTGCCAGTGTTCCACTAACTGGAATTACTCTTACATACCAAGTAACAGTAAATGCACCGACAGGCGCAACAGGAGAGTATACGAATTTAGCTCAGATTACAGGTAGTGATCAATTTGATCCAGATAGTGATCCAGATAGTGATGAGACTGTAGATGATAATGGCGATGGTATTGCCGATGATGATGAAGATACAGAGACTGTAGTTCCCGCTCAGGCAGATTTAGAGATAGCAAAAGGAGTTCAGAATGCAGGAACCGTATTACCTCCAAATGTAGGAGATGTAATTACCTTTGAAATTACCTTAACGAATAATGGTACGAGCGATGCTACCGGAGTAGCGATATCAGATATAGTTCCGTCAGGATATACCAATATTACTAATATTAGTAATGGAGGTAGTTTAACAGGAAATACAATTAGCTGGAGTGGTTTATCATTAACAGCAGCTGCAGGTACACTTACCTTAACCTATGATGTCGAAGTATTGGCACCAACCGGTGTTGCAGGAGAGTATAATAATATTGCAGAAGTAATAGCGAGTGATCAGTTTGATCCGGATAGTATACCAGACAATGATGATGGAGATCAGGATGAGGATGATGAGGATAATTTTGAAGTAACCCCACAGACCTCAGATCTAAGTATTAATAAGGTTGTTAGTGATGCTACTCCCAATGTTGGCGATGTTGTTACTTTTACACTAACCATTGCTAATGGAGGTTCAAGTAATGCTACAGGAGTAGTTATAGAAGACAATGTTCCTTTGGGATATAGTAATATTACTAATATCAGTGGTACGGGTACTCTTTCCGGAAGTACAGTAAGCTGGACCGGTCAGTCAGTAACTACTGCAGTTCCGTTAGTTCTGACTTTTGACGCTACAGTGAATGCTCCAACCGGAGTTGTTGATGAGTATTTGAACCAAGCAGAGATTACGGCAAGCGATCAGTTTGATCCGGATAGTGATCCCACAAGTGATAGTACTGTTGATGATAATGGCGATGGTATTGCCGATGATGATGAGGACACAGCATTTGTTGTTATTCAGTCAGCTGACTTAAGTATTACTAAAGGCATTGATAATGAAAGTCCAAATGTAGGCGATACAGTTACTTTTATCTTAGAGATTACCAATGCAGGTCCTGATACAGCTACGGGAGTTTCGGTTAGTGATTTGGTTCCACCTGGATTTACGATTGGTACGATCAATGATGGAGGAGTAGCTACAGGGACAACGATCAACTGGACAGGTCTTAGTGTTCCTCCAAATAACGGAAGTATTACAGTAAGTTATGAAGCTACAGCGAATGCACCAACAGGAGCTACAGGAGAATATACTAATGCTGTTCAGATTATCGCTAGTGATCAGTTTGATCCGGATAGTGATCCAGATAGTGATAGTACAGTTGATGATAATGGCGATGGTATTGCTGATGATGATGAGGATAGTATTACGATTCCACCGGCACAAGCTGATTTATCCTTGACCAAAGTCGTAGTAGATGGAGATATAACACCATTAGTTGGTTCCGAAATTACTTTTCAAATTAGAATATTTAACGACGGACCACAAGGTGCAACTGGTGTTGAAGTAACAGATTTATTACCATCCGGTTATGACTTCATATTATTCAGTTCTACCGTAGGTGATTATGATGAAAACACAGGAATTTGGACAGTAGGTAATATTGCTAGTGGAACCTCCGAAACGTTGTTGATAGATGTATTAGTTAATACTACGGGAGATTATCTAAATATTACTGAAGTTACTGCTTCAGATGTATTTGATATGGATTCTGAACCAAATAATGACGATGGAGATCAGAGTGAAGACGATGAGGATAATGCAATCGTTACTCCAACAGAATTAATTTCAGATCTTTCCCTTACAAAAGAAGTGGTCGATGGAGATACAACACCATTAATTGGTTCCGAAATTACCTTTCAGATTACCATTACTAATGATGGTCCACAGGATGCAACAGGCATAGAAGTAACAGACTTGCTTCCATCTGGATACGATTTTGTCTTGTTTAGTTCTACAGTAGGGGGATATGATCAAAACACTGGAATTTGGAATGTTGGAAATATTGCTAGTGGAGCTTCAGAAACACTGTTAATTGATGTATTAGTGAATGCTACAGGAGATTACTTAAATATAGCAGAAGTTACCGCATCTGATGTTTTAGATATAGATTCAAGTCCTGATAACGATGATGGAGACCAAAGTGAAGATGATGAAGATAGTGCAATTGTAGTTCCAGTAGAGTCAATAGCAGATTTATCTTTAAATAAGACAGTTGTTGATGGAGATACAATGCCATTGATTGGAACAGAGATTACGTTTCAAATAACAGTGTCTAATGATGGCCCACAAGATGCATCTGGTGTAGAAATATTAGATTTATTACCATCCGGATTTGATTTTGTTTTATTTAGCTCTTCAACTGGAAGTTATGATGAAAATACAGGAATTTGGAATGTTGGAAATATAGCTAGTGGAACCTCTGAAACATTATTAATCGATGTACTAGTAAATGCCACGGGAGATTATTTAAACGTAGCAGAAGTTTCGGCATCAGATATAACAGATCCAGATTCTGGACCAGGCAATGATGACGGGGATCAAAGTGAAGATGATGAGGATAATCAATTAATTACTCCAGTAGATGCGATCGCGGATTTATCTTTAGAAAAAACGGTTGTGGATAATGATATTACACCGAATGTTGGTGATGAGATCACTTTCCAGATTACGGTAACAAACAATGGTCCTGATGTTGCTACGAATGTAGAAGTAGTTGATCAGTTACCACCTGGATTTGATTTTATACTATTCAGTGCAACATCCGGGACATATGACGAAGTTACAGGAGTATGGAATGTAGGTACGGTTCCAAATGGAAGTACACAAACACTATTTATAGATGTATTGGTAAATACTCCATCGGGCACTCCGGATGAGTATATTAATGAGGCTGAGATTACTGCTAGTGATCAATTGGATCCTAATAGTGTGCCAGGTAATGACGATATTACAGAGAATGATCAGGATAATATCCAAGTATTTGTTGAGCAAGCTGATTTGAGTCTTAGCAAGTCAGTGAGCAATGTAAATGCTAATGTAGGTGAGGTTGTTACTTTTACGATACAAATCGATAATAGAGGACCTGATACGGCAACAGGAGTTGGAGCTCAAGATATATTGCCTATAGGATATAGTAATATTTCCAATATTAGTAACGGAGGTTTGTTAACTGGCAATACCATTGATTGGACGGGATTAACAGTAACTACAGCAGGATTAACTTTAACCTATGAAGCAACGGTTAATATGCCAACACTAGGAGATGAAGAGTATACTAATATTGCTCAGATTACCGCTAGTGATCAATTTGACCCAAATAGTGATCCTAATAATGATGATGGAGATCAAAGTGAAGATGATGAGGATAATGCATTTATTGAAACTCCTGTAGCGGATATACAAGTAATTAAAACGGTTAGTAATACTAATCCTGCGATAGGAGATGCTATCACTTTTACTATTACTGTAAATAATGTAGGTTCTTTAGATGCTACTAGTGTAGAAATATTAGATCAGTTACCAACGGGATATAGGTTTGAATCATTTACGGCAACATCCGGAGATTATAATGAGGTATCCGGGATATGGTCTGTTCCATTAGTAACTAGTAGTACTTCTGAAGTACTAGAAATAACCGTAGAAGTATTGGATATTGATGATTATCTAAATATTGCGTCTTTAACTTCGTTAGACCAAATTGACGGAAACTCGAATAACGATGAAGATCAAGTAACAATTGAAACGATTTGTTTGACTGTATTTAACGAGTTTTCGCCAAATAATGATGGTGTAAATGAACAATTCTATATCGATTGTATAGATAGATATCCAAACAATAAATTGACCATATATAACAGATGGGGAAATATCGTATATCAAAAAGATGGATATGATAATACATTTGATGGAACTTCAAATGGTAGAGCCGTTTTATATACGGAGGATAAACTTCCAGTAGGAACCTATTACTACATTCTTGACTTAGGAGATGGTAATGAACCAAAAGCCGGATGGTTATATATCAATAGATAAAAAATCTACCGATGAAAAAGAATAGTAAAAGAGAAAATCTACTTTCGAAAAATTTGATAAAGACAATGAATATTGATATCAGAAAAAATATAGGGATTCTAATAGCATTTGTGTCATTAGGTATGTATGCTCAGCAAGATCCACAATTTACACAGTATATGTATAATACGATGAGTGTGAATTCCGCTTATGCAGGATCTCGAGGAAATCTTAGTGTTACAGGAATTCATCGTTCCCAATGGGTAGGAATTGATGGGGCGCCAAGAACGCAAACGCTAACAGTAGATTCACCTATTGGAAAAAAGGTCGGTTTAGGGTTGTCGATTGTAAACGATCAAATAGGTCCTTCTGATGAGTTTTATGTTGACTTAAATTTTTCCTATACCATCCAAGCTTCTCAAACTCATAAATTATCTTTTGGAGTTAAAGGAGGAGGAAGACTCTTTAGTCTTGATTGGACAAAGGGTCAATCTCAAAATCCAGATGTATTATTTCAACAAAATATCAACAATAGATTTTTGCCAACTGTTGGAGCTGGATTATATCTGCATGGTGAAAAAAGTTATTTAGGAATATCGATTCCAAATTTCTTTACAGATCAACATTATGATGATATTCAACAATCATTAGCTTCAGAACGATTACATTTTTTCTTAATAGGAGGATTAATATTTGATGTTAATTCAAATACCAAATTTAAGCCTGCATTTTTGTTAAAACATGTTGTGGGAGCTCCCTTAATAGTAGATTTATCGGCTAATTTTATGTTTTACGATAAATTCAGATTGGGAGTTGCCTATCGCTGGGACGATTCATTCAGCGGACTTGCAGGATTTCAAGTTTCTCCGGGATTGTTAATAGGATATGCCTATGATTATACTACTACCGAGTTACAACAATTTACAACAGGTAGTCACGAGATTATGATACGTTTTGAACTGATATCAGCAGAAAAGAGATTAAAGTCACCTAGATTCTTCTAAAAAGTACTCAATAATGAAAAGAATTATTACTATACATATTTTATTGATTTTTTCAATTACAATTTCAGCTCAGAAAAAGTATAACCGGGCGGATGATTTATTTTCTAAAATGTGGTACATACAAGCTGCAAAGGAATATGAAACAGTTATTGATGAAGGAGATAATTCGATCGAGGTATTACAAAAAGCAGGAGATGCTTATTATTTTAATACTGATATGGAAAATGCTTTTAAATGGTATGATAAATTGATATCCGAGTATCCCAACGAAGTCAATCCAGAATATATTTTCAGATATGCCCATTCATTAGAAGGTTTAGGTGAATATAAATTAGCGAAGAAGTGGATGAAAAAATTTGCTAAAAAAACGAAAACCAATGATCCTCGTGCCACCAAATATGCACAAGAAGAAGTTACTATTGACGATGTTTTAGATATAGAACCACAGTTTGTTCTTAGAAACCTTTCGATAAATACCGAGTATTCGGATTTTGGACCAATGTATTACAAGGATAGCTTAGTGTATGCCTCTGCGATAGATTCTTCGTATTTTCATGAGAGGAAGTATAAATGGAATGAGCAGCCATTTCTTAATTTGTATTTAGGTAAAATGAACACTTTAGAAAATGATGTAATAAAATCAGAGAATTTTTCTGAAACAATAAATACAAAATATCACGAAGCGACAGTTTCATTTTCTGTCGATAATAACAAGATTTATTTTACCCGTAATAATTTCAATGGAGATTTAGGAAGGGATGAGGAAGGGATTAATCACCTGAAGCTTTACAGCGCTGTTTTAGAAGAAGGTAGAAAGGGAAATCAAATATGGACAGATATCAAAGAATTGCCTTTTAATGGAGAGGATTACTCAGTAGGACATCCAGCTGTTAGCCCAGATGGAAAACAATTGTATTTTGTATCTGACATGCCAGGTTCTATAGGAGCTACTGATATTTTCGTAGTTGATATATTAGATAATGATGAATATTCTAAACCTAGAAATCTAGGAAACCAGATTAATACCTATGGTAGAGAAATGTTTCCATACATAACAGAAGAAAGGTTGTATTTTGCTTCAGACGGACATTTAGGCCTTGGAGGATTGGATGTCTTTGAATCTAATTATATGGTTAGCAATTATTTTGAAACTCCTGTAAATTTAGGATCTCCACTTAATAGTAAATTAGATGATTTTGGATTTATAATTAGAGAGGATAAAAATACAGGGTTTGTATGTTCCAATAGAAAAGAGGGAAAAGGAGATGATGATATTTATTCATTTGAACGAATTCCGATAGAAAAATGTTCTCAAAGTGTTTATGGATACGTTTCTAATAATAAAACTGGCGAGCGAATTACAAATGTTAAAGTAGCTTTGTTTTCCAACACCGGAGAACAAATCCAAGAAACTATCACTGATGTAAATGGAGATTATAATTTCATTACTCCAATTGATTGTAATGAAAAATATAAAGTCATTGCGCAAAAACAAGGATATAACGTAAATGATAAAGAATTTAAAACAGCTAGACAAACAGGTAAAACAGAAGTGTCTTTGGGTCTTGATACTGTAAGTAAATTAATTGTAGAAGAAAATGGTTTGCTTAAAATTAAGATAGGAATAATATATTTTGATTTAGATAAATCTTTTATAAGGAATGATGCTGCTATAGAGCTTAATAAAATTGTTATGCTAATGAGCCAGTACCCTAAGATGGTTATTAAAATTGAATCACATACTGATTCTAGATCACCAGATGATTATAATCTCGCTTTATCTGATCGTAGAGCTAAATCAACAAGAGAATATATTGTTTCTCAAGGAATTGATTTTAGCAGAATTGAAAGCGCAATAGGTTATGGAGAGACACAATTGATTAATAATTGTGGGAATGATAATCCTTGTTCTGAAGCAGATCACCAACTTAATAGAAGATCAGAATTTATTATCACTAAGATGTGATGCTAAACTCTATTCTACGTAAAATACAGAAAATCGCAATAAACAGCGGTAATATTATTTATTATGATTTATCGCAAAAAGTATTTGCTAATATTGAAGAGAGAGTTTCTGATTAAGATCAAGAATAAGAGGCAATGTAAATAATCCTAAATCATCGTTAAAAACTTTATATAAATATACCCGATCAAAATCCATCAATCTTTCAGCAAAGGTCTTTTTGGTGTCAATATCAGAATCTGAAAAATAAGCACGGGTCATAGCTATATCCTTATTACTTTACAAAATTCTTAATAGCTCATTGCTGTTGATAAATCGTTTGATCCTTAAAAAGTATTGGTGACATATAATTATATACAGATGTTTCTCTATTGCCATACTTCGCAATAATCTTTATAACATAACTATTTATATATCTATATCGCGCTAATAATTAACAAACTGAAAATCAGTGCTTAATATATTTTTGAAAGTAGTATTGCTATATTTTAATAGTATTACTGTTAAATATGTGCTAAAGACTATTGTAATAAGGTTTTTCATCATATTTTTGTACCCTAATTATTCTTAAAAACTAACAGAATGAAAAAAATAGGTATGTTACTTGTGGTCGTAGGAATATTTTCTTGCACTAAAAATGAAAAATTATTAAAAATCAATTATTCCGATAATGAAAATCAAAGGGGATATACCCTAAGGAAATCATCCAACTTAGACAATACAAAGCTGTATGCATTCAATGCGGATGGTGAAGCTAAAATTAAAACAGAAACATTTACAAAAAATGAAAATGGGTTAAGCTTACATTATAATTATCCGACTTTGAACGAAAACCTAAACCCTTTATGGAAATCCTTTAATCAATATATTGAAGAGACATATGTTACTAATGAAGATACTGTAGAAAAAATTCTAAACAATGATGCCTTATCGTGTGATCCCCTTTATGAAGATGCTACCAGAATAAAGAGAAACATAGATTACAAAGTTTATAAAAAAAATAATGGTTTATTGAGTATTCTATTATACAAGACCAATTATTATGATAATGAGTATCACAATTCATTTATGTTCACAGGTCTGAACTATGACTTAAACAAGGGAACTTTTATCACTTATAAGGATTTATTTATTGAAAAAAGTGAAAGTATCTTACTTTTTAAATTAAATCAGGAACTTGACGCTTGGATTGCAGCAGATGATTCCTTTAAAGATTGTTGGAAGTTTACCGAGGATACTTTTGAAAGCGTTAAAAACAATTTTGTTCTCACTGATACATCTATAAGATTTTATTTTGATGATTGTACTGTTTGTCCTACGTATACAGGGAACCATTATCTGGAAATACCGCTAGAAGAATTAACGCACATAACAAAGACCTTGGATCAGCCAATAATGACAAAAAAGATAAACTAAATTTTAAGAATTAAGACCTAAGAAAATATTAGTTTGATTATGGAAATGAGGGTTGTTTTTGACCAAAATTAGAATCACAACCCTCAGTCCTTTTTCAATAAGGATTATCAATTAGTGTAAATTTTGAAGTAAAAATCACGAATAAATATAGATTACTAATCGTATTAAATAATTAGGCAATAGACACTCCAAATAACTTTTTTAGATAAAAGAACATTTTAAGAACTTAAGCTTATAAAAACAGCAAGTGGTTTTGTAGCACATTTAAAAAAAATCCGGTGAGATGAATTATAAGGTTAGAAGGAAAATTATGGTAACTATCCAAAAAGCTAAGGAATCCAGAAACTTGTTTATGCTTTTAAATAATTCTGGAGTGTATAGAGATAGAATTAAACTGATCAGGGAGCGAGCTCAGCTCTTTCAAAAATTACAAGTTGAGTTAACCAATGTTTTAAAATCAACGGTTGGAAAAGAAAAAAGAATTTCTCCTGAGCGATATAAAACAAGTTTTTATAACGTAGAGTTATTAAATACTTCTATTAGTCAAAAGAGATTTTACAACTTGATGAAGTATGGTGATCATAATTGCTTATCAGCTTTGAAGCTTATTTCAAAAGAAAAAAATATCCCCACGTCAATTAATAAAATTATGACTCAGATGATACCAGAGATGTCTAACCCCCAAAATATTGGTAACGCAAGATTTATACCTGAAATCACTTGAATCAATACCTCTTAATTTAGTAAATCAATTAAAATTACTCCCTTACTATTACTCCTTCTGTTGTAAAAGCAAATGATCTATTAGCCAGCCCTCCGATCATAACAGACTGAACCAAAGGGTTTGCATTTTTTTTTGCCTCATATTCAACAATAAAGTTGGCTCCACTACCACCTAGGGTATCTCTCTCTTCTACTACATATTCAATAGTTTCTAGAGGATGAAGAAAGATCGTTGTTTTTAAATATTCTCTTACAAGATTGCCACGAGTATCAAAATAATCCACCCTCTTTAAAAAAATTGAATCTTTTTCGCTAGTATTCCTGATGCTTAAAGTTGCTGTCAGTAAAGTTTTGTCTAACCGGGTTCGCTGATATATATCTGAATATATAGGCACATATAACTTCGTTTTAGTATAAGAAGTGTCTAATTTAATATTCATTGCGTTAATAGATTGAGCTTCTACAACTTTACGAGAATGTCTATTTGGATTTTCCTGTCTACAAGAAAATATTAGAATCACTAAACCTAGAATATACAAAAATTGTTTTATCATTAATTTTTTTTTAAACTGCTATATCTCCTTCTAATATTTCACGTTCTTGTTCACCGATATCTTTAGACCAGATAGCCAAACCGAATGTAAGCACCCCTAATCTACCTATAAACATCAATAGGATAATAGTAATTTTACCAATAGAAGATAAACCACCGGTTATACCCATACTAAGACCAACGGTTCCCAGTGCAGAAGATGCTTCAAATAATATTTGCCTGAAATCAAAATCTTCAGTAAAGGTAAGAACAAAAGTTCCAAGACCAATTAATGAGGTATAGAAAATGAATGATGAAGTAGCGATATATAGTCTTTCGAAAGGGATTGTTCTACCTAAGAATGTAATTTTTTTATCTCCTCTTATCCTACTTTTCATAATAGAGATTACGGCGGTAAGGGTTGTAATTTTCATACCCCCTGCAGTACCGGAAGGAGAGGCACCTATGTACATTAAAAATATGGTAACCAAAAGCATAGGCAAGGCAAAAGCACCAAAATCTACCGTATTGAACCCTACGGTAGTCATAGCTGTCATAGCCTGAAAAAAAGCGGCATAAAGTCGGGATACACCCTCTAACGATGTAATTGATGGTTCTGTAAAATAGAAAAACAAGAATCCAAAACTTAATAAGATAAGGAATCCGAAGAGTATAATTTTAGTCGTAAAACTTAGTTTATGATCCCTATTTTTTGCCCAATATACGAAATCAGTAACCACAATAAAACCCAAAGAACCTGCGATGGCCAGAAATGATATAATAAAATTTATAAAGCCATTATCGACATAGTTGGTAAACCCAGAATTGAATAAACTAAAACCAGCTGTACAAAAAGCACTTATGCTATGAAATATCGAGGTCCATATGGCACTGCCAGTTTCCATTCCATCAAGCTTGAAAGCAATAAAGAATAGTATTGTTCCTATAGTTTCCATAATAATTGTAAACAGAACGACCGACTTAAGAAAATCCTTGATTTTTATGGTTTTTGGTAGGGTAAATTCAGAGCTAATAATTTTTTTGTGCCATCGGGTAATCCTACGGGTAGTACTTAGAAGCATAAACGTAGTAAATGTAAGATAACCTATCCCCCCTAATTGAAAAAGAGACATCACTACAAACTGTCCTGCAAAATTATACGAATCAAAAACACTGATGGTAACCAAACCTGTAGTAGACACAGCTGATGTTGCGATGAACAAATTATCCAATAAGGATGTGTCCACCTTTTGAAGCCAAGGTAGCGATAATAATATGAAACCTGCTAAAACATAAGTTAGAAAACCGTAAAACAATGTTTTTTGAGGGGACTGTTTTAATTTAAATCTTAAATATTGAGAATTAAGTTTTTTAAAAAGTTTAATCATTGCTATGTCTTAAGAGGTATTAATATATAATTAAAGATCGAAAAAAAAATCAAATTCCCATGCTATAGTGATCAATAATTCGTAGCATTTATGGGTGGGGTTACCAACCTCCGTAAAATTAGTAACTCTTAACACTATCCATAGAGCGTGAAATCAAAAATATCGAGAATCTGACTTTTTTAGAGTCGAACCCTTTTTGATCGATCGTAAATACCGGAAAACCTTATGCTTAGCAGATCCGGTTGCTTAACAAAACGCTAATAAATCTATCGCTATCCCAAGACATCACTCCTGATTCTAATGCTATTCTTTTGATGAAACCTCTAACGAATAATATTATCTTTATTAGTAAGAGACAGATATCATATATAACAATTATAACCACTATAGAATTCATTCTTAAAATGTGGCCTGTAGGCTCTATTAATTAAACCCGGATTATGCATATAAATGGAAAACGTTATATCAAAGCATAACTTATTATAAAAAAACAACCCTCAGGCTAACTACTTCCTGAGGGTCTGAATTGAAACTAAATTATAATATTTAACACAAACTCAACTTATACATAATTATGATTGTTTCAATTTTGCTTTATTTTTGGTTAGGTTTTTACGCCGCGAATATAAGCTCAAATCTTTAAATTTCTGAACGATTTTTTATTGATAACACACATTTAACGATGCTCTAATATCTCATTAAAATTATTAGAATAAAACCACTAAAAATCAACATTTACTATATATTAGTGTCTTTTATTCTCATTTTGTTACCATATTCTTAACTGTTTTTGGCTGAAATAGTAATTGCTTAATCGCTTTTTGATAAAAAATGATCAAAGTTCATTCCAAATTCTTGATATATCGATTAAAATTTTATGCTAAATAAAATAACCCTTGGAATAAAATTCCAAGGGTTTAATTGAAACAAATCTGTACTAATAATAAAATACACAAACTCAACTTATTATCATACTATGATTTTTATGACTGTTTCAATTTTGATTTTAAAAAATACAAGACTCCTGAGGTAACTACTTCTCAGAAGCCTTGTCCTGAAAAAAATGTTTGTCATTTAAACAAACTCAACTTGCCTTTATAATTATAAATTATTTAACTACTATCATAATTGGTAATAAAATCTATTTATTGTACCGAAATATTAAAGGTATAATCAATATCGGCGTCTCCTCCTGCATTCGCTATATTTCCTTCTGCTACGCCTTCTGCTTCTTTATTTGGTTCATGGCGTAACACAAACCTTAACGTTCCGTCTCCTGTAGTATCTGAAGTGGATAATGTAAAAGTTAAACCTACAGGATTAGTGTTGCCATTATCACAACCGGCCTCATCATCATAATCACATTCTCGATCGGTATATGCAGTCGTAATGCCTACGTTTTCGGATATAAAGAAAAACTGATGCTCGTCAGCTTCATCTCTTACTTCTTCGGTAATGTCTTCAATAGGATCCTCTGTTTCGTTCAAAATTGTAATAGAGCCATTGTAGGTCGTGTTTGCCGATAGAGAACCACTTACCGTCGGTACTGGTGCGGTTGGACCGTCAGCGCCATCCTCGTCAAAAAAGGACAGAGTTACCGTATCAGAGTCACTGACTAAATTTACAGTCATTGTAGTAATTACCTCTTCAGGATTTACCACGGTGGAATCATCATCGCTTGAACAAGATGTTAAAACTAGTCCGGCAATTGCAATCATTGATAAAAATTTGTTTGTATTCATCATTCTAAAATTTAATAATTAATTGATATTCTAAGTAAAAAGTTTCTTCCCAGATCGTCGGCGAAATAACGCTGTCGATTTAGGTAGTTTCTGTAATTAGTATTTGCGATATTTTGAATACTAAATCCAATATTAAGTTTAGAGGTTTCATTTACTGAAAACTCTACCCCACTATCAAGATTCAGTAAGTGATAAGCTTCAGGAGGAGTGTTTATGGCTAATTCTACCTCTTCTCCTGCATCTGGAGAAAAGACTTCTATATTAGGCGGGAACTCATTTTGTCTAAAAAAATATTGACTTTCTAAAGACACATAAAAAAAATTCCATCTTTGTTGGGAGAACGTAATCTTATTAACAAAATTTGCTGGTGGCATATTAATGAGTGGTATATCATTCTTCGTTTCTATACCTTTTACAATTGAAAAACGATGATCCGTTTGCCAATTAGTATGCAAATTCGTTTGTAATTTGGTATCAACTCCTAATAATCTGGCGTTGGTCTGTCTATATTCCCAAACAGGAAAAGCACCTCTTATCGTTAATTCTGTGGTTATAGGTTCTATAAGGATATAGTCATTTATAAAATTAACATACGGCGCAATTTCCCAATTCCACAAGTTGTTATCTCTTTGTAAAGACATTGAAATTTTATGTGATAGCTCCTGTTTGATTCTTAAGTCCCCTAGTTCTATACGGGCCGCTGAATGATGTAATCCGTCACTAAATAACTCAGAGGGATTAGGAGCACGTTGCGCAAGTGCATAATTAAAACGAAACTTATAATTATTCCGGAATATATACTGAACTCCTGCTGTAGCCGAAATGTTATGATAGTCGAATGTTGGATTCGTTTTTAATTGAGAACCGCCAACATCCCTATCTACAACTATATCGCTAAAATCTTCATCGTAGCCTCTTAACTCCCAACGAGAAATGAAATAAAATTTTTGTGCATCAATATGATTAAAATCATATCGGACACCCGCATCTAATGTTAAAGATTCGTTCAAGAATAGTTCACCGGTAAAAAAAGCTCCTAAATCGTATTTATCATAATCTGGTATTAATCTTCTTACTCCGGTACTAGGGTCGGCAAAATTATTTTGATATCGAGCCATAATACCTGTTGACAGGTTATAAGTACCATTAGCATCAAAAAAGAAATCTGATGTAATTGTGTGTGTTGATAATTCCAAATCAATGCTGGGTATTTTACTTCGTTCTTCTGTTCTTCTTAAATCGAATTCGAAACGCTGATTATGCTGAAAATCATATTGAGTTGTTAATTTTCCTAATTTTTCGAAACGTTTGAAATATTTAACTTTTGCTAAGTGGTGAGTTACCTCTTGTCTTGGGTTCTCAATATCATAAGTAAAATCCCTAATAATATCCGGCTGCCCACTGTTTATGGCATTTCTCAGATCATCTAAATTTCCAATATGAGAAGCTTCTAATACTCCTATTTTAGAATCAAAAAAAGAATAATTGATATCCCATCCCGAAGAAAAATGGTTTACGCCTAAAGCTAATGAAACCCCTTTTTCTGAAATCCCTGTATTAGATAATATATAGTCAGGAGCTTCTAAATCACCAAATCTTTTGAGTGTTCCCTGTGCTTTGAAAAATAATCCATTTTTATAACCTTTCATCAATTCTGAAGATATCGTTCCACCTCTTCCGTTTGATGCTCCGGTAACTATTGTTTTTCCAAATAATGTATCTTTAACAGGAACTTTACTAGGCTCTACAAGAATTACTCCACCTATAGCATCACCGCCATATTTCAGCGCAGACGCCCCTTTTATTACTGTTACCTTTCCAGCTGAATTTATATCTATGTTAGGAGCGTGCTCATCCCCCCATTCCATATCCTGCATTCTAACCCCATTATTTGATATCAAAACTCGACTACCACTTAATCCCTGTATAATTGGTTTTACAATTGTCGAACCGGTATTTAAAGAAGAAACACCTGTTATTTCTTTTAAGGCGTCACCTAGAGATGCACTACTATATTTTTCAATTATACTTTCGTTAATAGTTTCTTCTTGTGCAGATATTGTTTTATTGACATTTTCTCCTGTTATTGTTATTTCCTGAAGCTCATTTAAATGATGCTCCAGATAAAAGTCTTTTTTCGAAACCTCATTTATGTCAATAGTAACGACCTGAGAATTACAATCCTCATGAGATATGGTAAAAGCATAAGAAGTGGCACAAAGTCCTGAGATTTTATACATTCCGTTACTATTAGTTTTAATTGTTGTACTATTAAAAGTAATTGCTGCTCCTTCTAGAGGTACTCCATCGTGGAAATCGATTACACGACCAGAAAGCGTTTTATCACAATCCTGAGTGAATACGTGGTTAACTACTAGAAGAAACACAATATATAATGCGTTTCGTTTCATTCTAAAATAAAAAAGGATCTCTATTGTAATCTAGACAATAGTAAATTGGTATTAGCACCTAATTGGTTGGTAATTAAATTAAAGGCGGTGCTTTGTTTAAGAAAAAGAATTTTGTAGATGAATCAAAATATTGATTTTCATAGTTGATTTTAGAAGCATCCAAAGGAATACTTATTACCTTCGGAATAACTAAAACGTCTAAAGAAGAAAAATCATCATCAATGCCCTCTGAAGCAAGCTGACATATCTTACAATCAATATCATCAACATCATGACTTACTGCATGTAAATCTGTTAATTGTATAAAACTGAATAGTATCAGAAATACGGAAGCGACGATATGTCTATTAGACTTCATTGCCACAAATAAACAAAAAAAAATCAAAATCAATACTAATTCAGTAACTAAAGTGTGTTAAAGTATTGCAAACGCTATGGATTTATCAGTTATTTTCTTTAAATCTTCAGGCATTTCCTGTTGCCCCCAAGGGTGTTTTGCACCAAAAACATGATCCGCTCCTTTTACCAAAAACAGCTCACTTTTGGGGTTCCAGCTATGTAAGTCTTCAGCTTCTTGTAAATTAACGGTAGGATCTTTCGTTCCGTGAATTATCAGATGTGGAACTTCAATTTTTTTGGTGGCTTCGGAAATAGTAAGCCTTTCTTTGTTTTTAATAAATGATGTGTAAAACTGAAACTCATGTGGCATTTGTTGCTTTGTTCTGCCATTCTCAATATAAAATATCCCTTCATCCTTCCAGGTCTGGAAAGCTGTTCCTGTCGGAAATCTTTTTTCATAATCCGAAACACCTGCCCAGGTAATAAGCTTTGAGATTCTCGAATCTTCGGATGTTTTAATCGTTGTAATTCCACCTGCCCTAGAATGCCCTATAGCAATAATATTATTAGAATTGACATATTGTTTATATTCAAAATCAAAGACTGTGACCCAATCAAGAACAGACTCCAGGTCATCTAATTCTATTAGATAATTATTATTGCCAAATGCTTCTAAATCCGGGAAATCTATAGGTTGCCGTATTGTTCCTCCATTATAAGAAAAGTTAAATTTAACAAAGAAAAATCCGGTCTCTGCGAATGCATTTGCCACCAGATCCCAAGCCCCCCAATCTTTGAACCCCTTATACCCATGACAAAAGATAACAATGGATTGATGTTCTTTTTGATTGTCATAAAAAGTATCGATAAGAATTGGTTTTTGATGTTTTCCTTCTATAATTATATTCTTTTTCTTTATAATCATATCTATACTTCTTTTTCTGTAAAAGGAATTTCTAAGGTAGAAATTTCTGTAATCAATTTTTTAAGTTGCAATAAATATTCGTCAAATACTTCATTGGTAATATCATAATCAGCTTTTGCTCTTACAGATGTTTTTGTTCCAAATTTCAGAAAACCTGCTTTCAAGTTCTTAAAAGAGATAATTCCAGCCTGAAAAGATTTAGAAAGTAATTCTTCATTCTTCTGCATATAGGCATATGCCAATACTTGTATAGCTTTACTATATTTATAATCTTCTGTAACGACATCCCAATCCATAACTATCAAATCACCGGTACTCACTTTTCCTGTTTTATAATCAATGATTCGTAATTGCCCGTCTAATTCGTCTATTCTATCTACTTTTCCTTTTATAAACACGGGAAATTCAAGTTCAGGTATCTTTAGTTCTGTCTTTAAATTACTCTCTATAGCTATTATTTTTATCCGTGATCCTGATTTCAGAACTTTTTCTTCAGCCTTTAAAAAATTATAGATATACCTTTTAGCCACTTCGAAAATAAGCAGGTTTTTTCCTTGTGTAATATCTAATTTTGAATACTCTTTCCGAAAATGGTACTTAATTTCGGTATCGATGCGGGCAATCATATTCGAAATATGCTCTAAAGAAAGTATGTTATTTTCCAGAGGTTTATATAAATTCTCCAGTGTATTATGAATTACTGTTCCTAAAGTATTGGCAGCAATCGTTTCTTCTACCTGATCACTTTCTCTGATGCCCAGCACGTACTTATAATAAAAATCAATGGGATTTCTAATATAGGTTGTTAATGCAGAAGGAGACAATCCATCTGCTGCTATATCTTTTATTTTTTTGATTATTGCACTGTCTTTTTTTATGACTAACTGCGTATGGCTTAGCTTTGGTATTTCTGTAGAAGTTATATGCTCAGATAATTGATGTTCAGGTAATTTATCAATTTTTAGCTGATATAAGAATCTGCTTTTTTCTCCCCCGCCGACTCCTTCATCTTCAGTATTGTAAATAATATACACATTTTTAGCTCTTTGGATTAAACGATAAAAATGGTAGGTATAGATAGCATCTTTTTCCTTATATGTCGGAAGATTATATGCTCTCTTAAGATCATATGGTATAAAAGAATTCATATTTTTTCCGGCTGGCAGAACCCCTTCATTAACAGAAGTAATTATTATAGTTTCAAAATCCAGACAACGAGACTCCAACATTCCCATCAATTGCAATCCTTTAAAAGGTTCTCCTCTAAAATCTAAAGTTTCGGAGCCAATCATGTCTTTATATAGATGATATAAGGAAGATATTGATGTAAGATATTGATAGGTCTTACTAAGAACTAACAACCTATTAAAAACAAGATAAAAGTGATATACATATTCCAGTTCTAAATGGTTATCGTCTTTATCAATACTCTGTTTTAATAATTGTACTATTTTTCTGCATTGATCTATTGCTACAGATGCGTTACGCCAGGGAGAGAATAATAGTAGTAGTATTTTAATTTCTGAATCATTAGCCTCAATTAGTAATCTTTCTAGGGTAATAAATACAAGGTTATCTCTGGAGATTTTAGCAACTAATTTATTAGCAAATGAACCAAGCAACCAATGCGTTGGTTGACTGTTTAGAATTTCCAGAACTTCTTTATAGTAAAATCCCTTTGGGTGTATGGATTTATGCAGAGAAAACAACAACTCGAAAAATGCTGCAACCGGTACATCTCTTAGTGACATACCCATTGTAATATTCAAGGAATTGACCGATTCCGGCAACGAATTTAAAACTGGTAATAATAACGACTCATCTGCCAACACCAATGCGGTGTTTTCTATATTCGCAGAAGGGATTGATGCAACTATTTCACCTGCCAACTTTGCCTGACCAATGTTTTTAGGAACTCCTATTAATTTTATCTTTTTTGAGGAAGAAAAGTTATCTTTTACCCATTTAAAAGGCTCTTTGTTATAAAAATCCCACTGGCTTTTATAAGTTCTCAGAAACAAGGAGGCTTCGTGATATTTGTTTTCTAAAAAAAACTTGTCAGCATCCCAATATGCATCTGCGATATCTGCTTCTAACAACGATTGAAATATGATCTGTTCGGCATTGTTAAGTGCATTGAAGCCAACAAAAATATGCTTTTGATTACACTCCTTAATATAGCTTGCTACGTTTTCTGAAGCTCTTCTGTAAAGCAATCCCTGATAACCGATCTTTTTCTTTAAAAGTTTATTTTTGAAATTTGCGTAATAGTCAGATAAATTATTCCAGAAACTGATATATCTCTGTATCAATTCAGTTTTTTCTTTCTGAAGGTACCAATGATTTATATCCTGAATACCTGAGAGATATGAAAAAAAACGCTCGTCATCAATACAGTATCGATCAATTTCGTTAAAATCATGAATCAGTGTATGTGCCCAGGTACTAAATGTCTCCAGACTTTCTTTTTCTAAGTGAACGTGTGTGTTAAGATATGTTTCATAAAACTCGAATAACGTTTGGACAGTATCAATCTGGCGTAACCCTGACAATTGGGTTATAAATTCTTCTATACTTAGAATAACAGGAGCAAAAAAAGTACGGTCATTATACTTATAAAGTAATTCTCTTTTGAGAAAGAGCCCGGCTCTCTTACTAGGTAGTATAAAAACCAGCTCACTTATATTGTGACCTTTTTTATGTATCTCTGATATGACTTCTCTTAAAAAACTATCCACCCATTAAAAATAAAAAACGTCCCGATTAATCGGGACGTTTTTCCAATATAAATAAATTAATGATTGTTTCTATGCTATGACTGCAACTGCATTCGTATCACCTTCACAAGATCCAAAACACTCACTAAAGTATGCTTGAGCCTCCTCACCTGACCAACCTGCCACATTGACTAACCAATGCGCTTTACTTCTACATAAATTTGCACAGCCTTGTTCGCCAGCATAAATTTTACTCAAATCTTCTTTTTGAAGTTTCTTAACTCCTTTAATTTTTAACAAATTATCCATAATTATATTTTATTTTTATTTAACCAAGTTGATCTCTACACGTCTGTTTTGTGCTCTACCGGCTCTAGTTTTGTTAGAAGCGATTGGTCTTTCTTCTCCATAACCTACAGCAGATAATCTAAACTGATCAATTCCGTTTTCGGTTAAGTAGTTTTTAACTGCATTTGCTCTAGAGTCAGAAAGTCTTTGGTTTAATTTATCAGAACCTTGACTATCTGTATGTCCTTCTACTGTAAACTTAGCAGTAGGATACTCATTAAGTATAGCGATAATTTCAGCAAGCCTTTCGTTCGATTGTGCTTTGATTGTTGATTTACCAGAGTCGAATAATACCTGAGCTGCATACTCATTTAACTTTTTCTGAACCTCTTCAGTTACTTCAGGACATCCGTTGTTAGCAACAGTACCTGCAACATCAGGACAGTTATCATCCTTGTCTAATACTCCATCACCATCTTTATCTTGGTAAGGACATCCGTTGTTAGCAGCAGGACCAAATTCTTCTGGACAACCATCTTTAGCGTCAGTGATTCCGTCACCATCAGCATCAGGACATCCATTTAAGTTAGCTAAACCAGCAACAGTAGGACACTCATCTTTTGGATCAGCAATTCCGTCACCATCAGTATCAGGACATCCATTAAATTCTGCAGTACCAGCAGTATCAGGACAGTCATCTTTAGCATCTGTAATTCCGTCACCATCAGTATCAGGACACCCGTTAAATTCTGCTAAACCAGGAACGTCAATACACTCATCGTCTTTATCATATATCCCATCACCATCAGTATCTTTACCTCCGAATGCGAAAGTAATTCCAGCAGAATGTTGAAAATGAGTTGGAGGATAGTTACTAACCTCGTAATCTTCGAATACGTGCTTGTATGTAGTTTGTAAATTAAATGCTAAATTTTCGGTTAACCAGAAATTTAAACCTAAAGAACCATTTAGAGTTCCAGCACCAATTTCATCTAACCAAGTATATCCACCACCTACTCCTAGATAAGGATCAAACCAATTAGATTTTAATGCATTTTTAAAACTATAGCTTATTCTAGCATCTGCTGCATAATAAGATAAGTCATCAGCATCAACATTAGTTCCATCAGGAGTTTCTCCTAATTTATCTATTTTGTTCACTGTCCCCGCAACAGTAAATGTAAACCCATCTCCTATATATCTACCAACTGATAGTTTAGATACAGATGGAAGGATGTTCCAGTGATCGCTAGCGTTAAAAAACTCGTCAAAGATCTCTCCTTGTATAGGTAAATCTCCTCCGGTAGGAAAGATATCAACAGCATTAACGCCTATCGATACAGCCCAAGGGTTGTTTTGATCCTGTGCATTCGTCGTACTAAACCCAAGTACTAATAACGAAGCCACTAAAAATCTGCTAAGATGTTTCATATTCAATAATTTAATTTTTAAGTGTTAATTAGAGCAAATGTAATATGTTAAAAATTACTGTCAAAGACAAAACTAATAAATTTTTCTTAATAGGCCAGTGTATATCGACCTTTGCGAAGTTTTTAAAGCTTAATTTTAAGCCTTTAAGCGCCCCCCAATGGTGAAAAATATGACGTATTAAAACGAAATTTATGATTATAATTTCTATAAATACGCTACAATTATAAGATAAAAAAATTTTTTATCGGTAAAATTCCACTAGTAATTATGAAAATAATTATTATTTAGACGTATTTTAAGGTGATTTGATCATTAAAATATACGAGTATGAGTTGGTTTAATTCATATCCCATTTTACTAATTAGCAAGCCATATTCTTCTAGTTGCTTGGTGTGGTAAGCACTGTGTTCTCCCGTTTTGTAATCAATTACAGTGGCTAAACCATTACTGTCTATTATAATCCTATCCGGTCTATATATCACGCCGTTTGATAAAATCTCCCTTTCATTTAAAATAACAATGTCCTCCTCGTAGTATTTGGAGAGTTCTGGATGATCAAGAATCATTTTTAATTCTTCATAAAGTAATTCTCTATCAGAATAACTTATCATGCCTGTTTCAACAGCATTTTCTAACACCCCAACTAAATCATTAGATGTATGTATGGAAGCCATTAATTCATGTATCAAATTACCTTTTTCTATCGCCTTTTCTTGTAGTGTATCCCAAAGTTTACCGGAACTAGTAACTACTTTTACCTGATACTTTCTTTCAGAGTTTTGAAACTTGGTAAGAGTAACGTTATTTGTTTTAATATTTTCTGATATTTCTTCCTTGGAAGGTTTTATATTATTTCCAAAATCATATACACGCTGCTCACTATTCCATCTACCGATATGCTTCAAATAATTAATAAATTTTCCTGAAAATTTATTTGAATTACTTTCACCTCTACTATTTATTTCTGCTTTAGAAATGATATATAACTGTTCTTCGGCTCTAGTTAAAGCAACATATAAAAGATTAAATGCATCCAGCTCTAATTGTGATTGTCGCTCTGCTACAATTTTTTCGGCTTGCTCTCCATAATCCGAGAGTTCTTTATGATAGTTAATAAAAACCTCATCAAAACCACTAAAATCACTTGGCGATACTGGCAACCAGGTTTTGGGCTCTATTTCTCTATAAATGTCAATGTTCGCATATGGATAAATTACACACGGAAACTCCAGTCCCTTAGCCTTGTGTATTGTCATTATCTGAATTGCTTCTTCTCCTTCGGGAGCAATTATACTTAGTTTATCTTTTTTATGCTCCCAATAAGATAAAAATCCAATGATGCCTTCCGCATTTTTCTGTGTATAAGCAAATACCACATCCAAGAAAAATTGTATGTAGGCAGGAGAGGTTTCTGCAAGATTAAAACAGTTGATGATATACTCTACGCCTTCATAAAAAGGTTTTATTTCTAATTTACCAAAACTAAATTCTATTCCTAATGATTGAATTTCATCACAGAATGTTTGTTTATCATCAAATATGAGTTTCTTTAAAAACGAATGCTTTTCTGATATTGAAAATTTTTCTGATAAAAAGTATAAAATGTTTGTTTTAGCTAAAAGCTCGTCGGGATATACAAACCAGATAAGTAAATTAATAATAAAACGTACTCTTGGGTCATTTTGAAGCAATAGTGTTTCCGAAGAAATAATAGATATACCTTTCTCAGTAAGAAAATCCGCAATAACTGTTGCTTCTTTTTGCCTTCTGGTAAGAATACATATTTCATTAAGGAGATATCCTTTTTCCTTAAGTTCTATTATAGATTCGAATACTTTCTCCGGATATATTTCATTTTCTTCTTCTACATTTTTAGCTTCTATAAAAGAAAGTTTTACATAACCATCTTTTTTATCGTTAACCTCCTGGTTATTGCCTAATAAATATAACTTCTTATGCAGATCACTGCTAAAATCATTTGACAAAAAAGTAAACAGGTCATTATTAAATTTAATAACCTCTTGATGGCTGCGATAATTTTTAGGTAAATTTAGCACTTGCTTTTCGTCAATAGAAAATGGGGTTTGGTCTAAGGAAAGATTGATAAATTGCTCCGCCTTTCCTCCTCGCCATCTATAAATTGCCTGTTTGGCATCTCCAACTATTGTTAGTTGTCCTCTTTTACCCGTTAGAGTTTCAGAAGAAATTGCATTGTCTATTAAGGGAATGATGTTTTTCCATTGTAGCTCTGAGGTGTCCTGAAACTCATCTATAAAATAATCCCTGTAGCGCTCTCCTAATCGCTCGTATATAAAAGGAGCAGGTTGATCTTGTATCGCTTCACTAATTATCTTATTAAATTCTGAAATCAACAGGATACTTCTTTCTTTTTTGATCTTTTGAAGCTCCTTGTTAATAACATTTAATACCGAAACAGGTATTAGGTTCTTTAGTATGTTTTCATATAAACTGAGATTAGACAACCCTTTTTTTGTTATTAAAAACGCTTCTTCAATCAAAGGGCGCATATAATCTATAAGTTCCTTCTTATGAGAATCAAGTTTAGCCCCGTAAAAAGAAGCTTCCTGTATATTCTGCTTCCAGGCAGCTTTGAAATCTAATTTTGTTTCTCCTTCTGCAATCTTTTGAAAATGATTAGGTACAGACCCTCGGGTAAAATCATTAAATTCTATTCCTTCATTTTTTAGTAAGCTTAGGATTTGCTTTGCTTGAGAAACAATGTTCTTTTTACTATCAGAAATCTTACTTTTTAGAACATTTTTAAATTTTTTGAAATCATCTGTGGTTTTATCAGAGAGGTTATCAAGATGTCTTCTATCATTTTCACTAAACAGAAGCCTGGCTACTTTGTTTAACTCTATGGTGATATCCCAACTTTTATCATCTTCTAATTTACTTAAAGCAAAATCAATGATTGTTTCTGTCAAGACAGTATCTTCTCCTACTTTAGCTATTACCGCATCTACAGATTCTTCAATTAAAGATTCCGTATCCATTTCGATTTCAAAATTCATCGGAATCCCTAAATCACGTGCAAATGTTCTAATAACTCTATGGGTAAAAGTATCAATTGTAACAATGTCAAAACCAGCATAATTATGTAAAATACTTTTGAGGATTCTATTTGCCTTTTGTTTAATCACCTGTTCATCCAGTCCGGTTTCCTGTACGATGTCATTTAATAGAAGCTTATGTTTTGGAGAGGTTTTTGCGTTACTGATAGCCACCAAGTTTTCTAAAACCCTCGTTTTCATCTCTGAAACTGCTTTATTTGTAAATGTAATGGCTAAAATATTCTTGTAGGCATCTTTAAACTCTCCTGTCAAAAGCGAAATTAAATATGCCTTTACAAGGGTATATGTTTTACCCGCTCCTGCGGCAGCATTATAGATAGTAAATGGATGTTGCGAACTCAAATTTGTTTTTTTACTAAAGTATCAAATAAAGCATAGTTTTTAAGCTTTTAATGACCACTAAATATAAATCAGCCTTTAGCAGAACCAAGTAAGGGCTTTTGGAAAAGCTCGAATTTAATTAATTTATAACAATTATTAATTTTTATTCATCACTCTTATTCCTAAATTTGGTTTCATTTTTTCTTATTAACTAAAAAACAGATTATGTCATTTGAATTACCAAAATTAAACTATGCCTTTGATGCATTAGAACCTAATATAGATGCTCGTACCATGGAAATTCATCATGATAAGCATCATGCTGGATATACAAATAAATTAAATGCAGCTATTTCGGGAACTGATCTGGAAGGTAAAACCATAGAAAACATTCTTATTAACCTTGATAAATCTAACAGTGCAGTCAGAAACAATGGTGGTGGTTTTTATAATCACAGTTTGTTCTGGGAAATCATGTCACCTAATGGAGGCGGTGCCCCTTCCGGTGAACTTGCTGATGCTATCCATGCTGCTTTTGGTTCTTTTGATGCATTTAAAGAAGCTTTCTCTAATGCAGCGTCAACTCAGTTCGGTTCCGGTTGGGCTTGGTTATGTGTTCAAGAAGGTGGTAAAGTAGAAGTGTGTGCTACTCCTAATCAGGATAATCCGCTAATGCCTGGTGTTGGTTGCGGAGGAACTCCAATTCTGGGGTTAGATGTTTGGGAACACGCTTACTACTTAAATTATCAAAACCGCCGTCCCGATTACATTTCTGCGTTTTTTAACGTGATTAACTGGGATGAGGTATCTACCCGATATGCACAAGGGAAATAGAATCCAATAATTTATACTAAACGAGAAAGAGCAACGTTTCGGCGTTGCTCTTTTTATTTTTATAAATCTGAAATTGTCCTAAAATAAAAAAAGGTGGAAAATCCACCTTTTTTTGCCCCAAATCTACCATGAACTTAACCTACTTATGCTATGGCTCTGCTAATATATAGTGTTATTTCGTTGTGTAAAAATGTTTTAGATGAAAGGTCGAAATATTTGTTGAAATACACAAATTAACTGATTTTAACAACGTGATTTTTCGTTTTTTTAGTAGGCACGCTCGTCTTTTCCTTCAAAAAAGTTAATAAACGCTTTATTTACCACTCTATTTCCTCCTACGGTAGGATAGTCGCCCGTAAAATACCAGTCTCCTAAGTTTTTAGGGCAAGCTTTATGCAGATTGTCTACTGTCTGATAAATGATCTTTATTTTTGCACCAACCGTTTCATCACTTAACAGCTCCGCTATTTTGTCGCTAATTTCCTGATCTGAAAACCCTGCATATATTTCTTTTACAAAATTCTGAACTTCTTCATCCGCTAGATTTTCTTGCGCCTTACATTTTTCATATACCTGCTCTACTAAATCATAATTTCCGTTTTCTTTTAGTAATTCTAATGAAGCCTTAAAAGCAATAAGCCCTTCTAATCTTGCCATATCAATTCCGTAGCAATCGGGATAACGAATCTGGGGCGCCGAAGAAACCACGATAATCTTTTTTGGCTTTAGTCTGTCCAGCATCTTTATGATACTCTTTTTTAAGGTGGTACCCCTTACGATACTATCATCTATAATTACCAGATTATCCTCGGGTTTTACAACCCCGTAAGTAACGTCATATACGTGAGCTACCAAATCATCTCTACTACTGTCTTCTGTAATAAATGTACGAAGCTTGGCGTCTTTAATTGCTAATTTTTCAGTTCTTAATCTGGTAGAAAGTATTTCTGTCAATCGCTCATCAGTCAGTGAGTCTTTCTCAGAAAGTATGGTTTCGTTTTTTTGTTTATTCAGTTCATCCTGAGCCGCTTCAACCATTCCGTAAAATGACGTCTCGGCAGTATTAGGTATAAAAGAAAAAACAGTATTAACGGTATCGTGATTTATTTCCTTTAATACCTGCGGCATAATTAACTTACCCAGATTCTTTCTTTCCTCGTAAATTTCTGCATCACTACCTCTGGAAAAATAAATACGTTCAAAAGAACAGGCTTTTCTTTCTAACGGGTCAATGATTTTAGTAATGGATGTTTTTCCGTTCTTTTTAACAATGATAGCTTTTCCAGGGTCTAATTCTACAACCTTATCAAAAGGAACATTAAAAACTGTTTGTATGACCGGTCTTTCTGATGCTACAACCACGACTTCATCATCCTGATAATAATAAGCTGGTCTAATTCCTGCGGGATCTCTAAGAACAAAAGCGTCACCATGTCCTAACATTCCTGCCATTGCATAGCCTCCATCCCAATCTCTTGATGATTTTTTAAGAATTTTAGCAACATTCAGTCTTTCTACAATCTGAGGAGAGGCATCTACTTTACTATATCCTTCCTTTTTAAGCTTCTTATATAATTTGGCCACTTCGGAATCCAAAAAATGACCAATTTTTTCCATTACGGTAACCGTATCAACATGATCCTTAGGGTGCTGACCCAATCGTACTAAATTATCAAAAAGCACATTGTTATTGGTCATATTAAAATTACCAGCTACAATAAGGTTACGGTGCATCCAGTTGTTTTGTCTTAAAAAGGGATGTACACTCTCTACACTATTTTTTCCGAATGTCCCATACCGAACATGCCCTAATAGCACTTCTCCTATATAGGGGATGTTTTTTTTCTGCAGATCAACATTATCTGCATACTCAGGATGCTCGGTTAACTCTTTATTGATCCTATCATTAATCTGTGAGAAAATATGCTGAATCGGCTGTGACTCACTAGATCGAACTCTGCTAATGTACCTTTCTCCCGGAGGTGTATCCAACTTAATACTGGCAAATCCTGCTCCATCCTGTCCTCGATTATGTTGCTTTTCCATCATCAGATACATTTTGTTCACTCCATAAAATGCACTTCCGTATTTTTCTTTATAATACTCTAATGGTTTTAGTAATCTGATAAATGCTATTCCGCATTCATGTTTTAAGGCATCACTCATTGTATTCCAAAAATTCTATTGTTGTGTTATAGTAGGTCTAGTTTTCAATAGTCAATTAAAAAAGCCCTTACACAAAATGAGCAGGGCTGATTATTTATTATGAAGACAATTCTATTTCGAATTGTGTTAGTTCCCTAAATTCAAGAAGTCGTTTTTGTACTTCTTCTCGATTTAAATTTTCCATTCTTTGTGTGCCAAATTTCTCGACGCAAAAAGAGGCCAGATTAGAAGCGTGAATAATCGCTTTTTTCATATTCTCGAATGAAAGATCATCAGTCTTTGTCAAATACCCTGCAAAACCTCCTGCAAAGGTGTCTCCAGCTCCGGTAGGATCAAATACTTCTTCTAATGGTAGTGCCGGTGCAAAGAAAATTTGATCATTATGGAATAATAAGGCTCCGTGTTCGCCCTTTTTAATGACTACGTATTTCGGACCCATTTTCTCAATTGCTCTGGCAGCTTTTACCAAAGAATACTCCCCGCTTAATTGTCTTGCTTCCTCATCATTAATGGTAATTACATCAACTTTAGAAATAACTTTCTTTAAATCCTCGAGTGCATTATCCATCCAAAAGTTCATGGTGTCTAAAACAGCTAACTTAGGCTTAGATGACATCTGTTCCAAAACGCTTAACTGAACCATCGGATGTAAGTTTCCTAACATCACTATTTCTGCATCCTTGTAGTCATCTGGCACCACCGGTTCGAAATCTGCTAATACATTGAGTTGTGTTTCTAAGGTATCCCTGGAGTTCAAATCATTGTGATATCTTCCGCTCCAAAAGAATGTTTTACCACCTTCCACAACCTCTATAGCAGAAGTGTCTATATTTTTGTTTTGAAGCATTGTTAGATATTCTTCCGGAAAGTCTTCTCCCACTACAGAAACAATTGCAGAATGTATGTTAAAATTAGCTGCCGATAGACCTATATATGTTGCTGCTCCTCCTAAAATCTTATCAGTTTTACCAAAAGGTGTTTCAATAGCATCAAAGGCTACAGTGCCTACAATAAGTAATTTACTCATAAAATAGCGTAATATTTTTTTGCAAATATAGCGTATACTTTTCAATTGGAGTAGTCTAGACCCCAAAGGTTTTAGAAACCTTCAGGGTCTTATTGAGTTATTAATAAAACGCTTACTTTCTGCCAAAATCTGCAGGAATTTCACCCCACGCTTTGGTTTCCCATTTTACTATTTTGGTAGTATATGTATTGTTTTTAAGCCAATCGATTGCTCTATCTACCAGATTAAACATTTCCTTATTCTTTGCATTACGTTGTAGTTTTGTCTTACACGTTTTTCTTTGTACCCAGCCCATTGCAATTTTAGAATCTGTATATAAAATTCTATCACTACCTTTCTTTTTTAAGTACGCCAATCCATGAACTAAAGCTAAAAACTCACCTATATTATTGGTTCCCTGTGGAAAAGGGCCTTGATGGAAAAGCTGTTTTTCTGTCTGGGTATCTACACCTCTGTATTCCATTTTACCAGGATTTCCACTAGAGGCAGCATCTACAGCAATAGAATACAAATTGGGTTCTCCTATTTTTTCTAATTGTTTAGAAGTTAAGGAAGATTTTGGTTTGCTTTTTCCTTTGTAATCTTCATAGTCTCCGTTATATGCTTTTTTTGCGATATCAAAAGACTCGAATGACTTATATTTTGCATTCGGATATCCTTTGACAGCTGCTTTGCAATCATCCCATTTAGTATAGATTCCTGGTCTATGACCTTCCCAAACAACGTAGAATTTTTCTTTTTTTGCCATATTTTGGTTGTTAGTTTATAGAGGATAGTGGGTGGTTTTTAATTTTTAATGATCCAAATGCATTTTTGCGTTAGGGATAGAAACGACATCCTTTTTTATTTTGGAGCTTTCAAGAACCTCAGGTCCAAAAATAAAAAAGATACAGTGTATAGCCCGCTCGAACGCCATAATTAATCCTAAATAGGTAACCAGTATATCCATTACACCATAATTAAGTTCCCCCTTTGGGGGCGGAGGGGGCCTCATCTCTCATTCCCAACACTTTTTCTATAACGGCAGGAAAATGTTTGTATTCTAAAGCGTGAATTGCTTTTGCCACATCATCTGCAGAATCGTCTCTATTTACTGATGTCCTGGCTTGAAAAATAATTGCTCCTTCATCATAATGCTCATTGACATAATGAATAGTAATACCACTTTCTTTTTCCTTGTTTCGTACTACAGCTTCGTGAACGTGCCTTCCATACATCCCTTTCCCTCCATACTTCGGGAGTAACGCCGGGTGAATATTAATTACTTTGTTAGGAAAAACATCAATAATCTTTTTAGGAAAAATCCACAGAAAACCTGCCAAAACAATGATATCCGGTTGTGCGTCTTTAAGGATGTTTAAAACATCATTAGAATCATAAAAAGATTCTTTATCAAAGTGTAACGCCTTTACCTGCAGATCATGAGCTCGTTTTAAAACTTTGGCACGCAGGTTGTTAGAGAACACGTGTGTAACCTCTGCATTTTTTTGTTTTTGAAAGTATTTGATTATATTTTCGGCGTTGGTACCGGAACCGGAAGCAAAAATTATGATACGCTTCATAGATAGAGTTGTTAATTTAGAGAGCACAAAAAAAATAATAATTATCCATTTTTAGGCAGCAAAAAGCCAATACTTCCATATATTTGATAAAATACAAATACATTTTTAGAGGATTGTGGGGTTTTAAAATAAAGTTTTTTATTTTTGCCACCTAATTAAAAAATTAAAATTAAACATTATGTCAGACATTGCATCAAGAGTAAAAGCGATAATCGTTGACAAATTAGGAGTAGACGAAAATGAGGTTGTAACTGAAGCTAGCTTCACAAATGACCTGGGCGCTGATTCGTTAGACACTGTAGAATTGATTATGGAATTCGAAAAAGAATTCGATATTCAGATTCCAGATGATCAAGCTGAAAACATTGCAACAGTTGGTCAAGCAATATCTTATATTGAAGACGCAAAGTAATAACTTCACAACACAATATGAATCTTAAGCGAGTTGTAGTCACAGGACTAGGGGCATTGACGCCCATCGGTAACAATATTGAAGAATATTGGGATGGATTAGCAAATGGCAAGAGCGGTTGCGCTCCCATTACTTATTTTGACACCGAACATTTCAAGACTAAATTTGCTTGCGAAGTCAAAAATTACAACCCAGAAGACTTTTTTGATAGGAAAGAAGCACGTAAACTTGATAAATTTGCGCAGTATGCTATTGTTTCTTCAGAAGAAGCAATAAAAGATGCCGGATTCGACCTTGAGAAGGTAGATAAATTTAGAGTTGGTGTTATCTGGGGTGCTGGTATCGGTGGATTAGAAACTTTTCAGGAAGAAGTAATTGGTTATGCCAAAGGGAATGGAACTCCGCGTTTTAATCCTTTCTTCATCCCGAAAATGATTGCCGACATTGCTCCTGGACATATTTCTATAAGAAATGGTTTTATGGGTCCTAACTATACCACAGTTTCGGCTTGTGCTTCTTCTGCCAATTCCATGATCGATGCCTTAAACTATATTCGTTTAGGACATTGCGACATCATTGTTACCGGAGGAAGTGAAGCAGCAGTTACTATTGCTGGTATGGGAGGATTTAATGCTATGCATGCGCTATCTACAAGAAATGAAAGTCCGGAATCTGCCTCCAGACCTTTTGATGCTACCAGAGATGGTTTTGTATTAGGAGAAGGTGGTGGAGCCCTTATTCTTGAAGAATATGAACATGCCAAAGCACGTGGCGCTAAAATCTATGCAGAAGTCGTGGGTGGTGGAATGTCTAGTGATGCTTATCACATGACAGCACCTCACCCGGACGGAATCGGAGTAGAACGTGTAATGCTTAATTGTTTAAAAGATGCAGGTGTACAACCAGAACAAGTAGACGCTATAAACACTCACGGAACATCCACCCCATTAGGTGATGTTGCAGAATTGAAAGCTATTACTAAAGTTTTTGGTGATCACGCACCGAACATTAATATAAATTCGACAAAATCTATGACAGGACACTTACTGGGTGCTGCAGGAGCTATTGAAGCTATCGCTTCTATTTTAGCAATGCAAAACAGTTTGATTCCTCCAACGATCAACCACACTACTGTGGATGAAAACATAGATCCTACGTTAAATTTAACCTTAAACAAAGCTCAAAAGCGTGAGATTAGCTATGCGATGAGCAATACATTTGGCTTCGGAGGTCATAATGCTTGTGTTTTATTTAAAAAACTAGACGAATAATAATGAGTGTTATTCGCAACATACTAAATTCCCGCTCTGAAAAGAACGGGAATTTTTTTTCTAAAATTCAGAATATTCTGGGATTTAAACCCAAAAGTATAGCTCCTTACGAAAAAGCTTTTACGCATAGATCCCTAAATCTAAAGGATAAAAAAGGAAACGCTGTTAATTACGAAAGGCTGGAATTTCTTGGTGATGCTATGCTAAGTAGCGTTATTGCTGCGCATTTATTTAAGGAAGTACCCGAGGGTAATGAAGGGTATCTTACTAAAATGCGTGCTAAGGTAGTTAGTAGAAAACATTTGAACGAACTGGGAAAGGATCTGAAATTGATAGACCTGGTCCGTACAAACATTCCCAAATCTCAATTTGGAATCAATATTCATGGAAACTTATTTGAAGCATTGATAGGAGCAATTTATCTGGACAGAGGTTTTGTTTATTGTGAGCGTTTTATACACGAGGCTGTTATTAATCCGTATGTTGATATAGATAGTCTGGAGGGGCAGATTATCAGTTATAAAAGTTTATTGATTGAATGGTGTCAAAAAGTAAAAAAGAATTTTAACTACGAAATTTATGAGGATACCGGAAAAGATGAAACGAAGCATTTTGCAGTAAAACTTTGGATTGATGAGAAAGTAGTTGCAAAAGCAAGAGCTACTTCAAAGAAAAAAGCGGAGGAAAAAGCATCCAAAAGAGCTTATTTTGCTTTTCAGTCAAAAATTAATTTCCCATAAATTAGAATTCTTTTTTTTCGATTCTATTAAAAAAGTATTAATAAATTACATATATCACTATTTTACCTTCGTACTGATATCTAAGCAAAACTAAAAGATACTAACTCAATCGTTTTCGTACAATATCTTTATGTTTTATTAAACTCGTAAGGAGATTTTATTTGTATATTTCTCGATAATTCTGGAAAAATGTAATTTCTAATGGCGATCCAAAGGTTAGTTTTAGATACTATTATGGATGATGATTATGATCTAATCGCCATTCATTGTTCGTTAGCTCCATATCGATTAGCATTTACACTAAATAAGTATGTAAACCTACAGCTTTTCAGAAAAAGAGGAGATATAAAATTTGAATATGATACATACTCGACTGCCTTTCCGTTGTTTCAGTATCATGATCATTTTCAATATAATACGTATAGTCTTTTGGGAAACAAATTCAGGACCAAAATTCAAACTGAAATTGCACCTATAAAAGGTTTATTTGCGGATGTAGAGGATCGTTATATTACTGAACATCTAATTCCGGAACTAAAAAATGTGGATTACTTTTTGAAGATTGAGGCAGAAACTTCTCAATTTTCAAGTAAATCATTAACAACAAAATTATTAAGTATTCCCCAAATCGTCACAGCTTATGTTGTAGATTATACGCAACTAAAGTCAAAAAATAATTTAATATTTGAATAATGCCAAAAACTAAGAAAACTAAGATAGTGGCAACACTTGGACCTGCTACCAGTACAAAAGAAGTACTGAAAAACATGCTTGATGCAGGTGTAAATGTTTTTAGAATAAACTTTTCTCACGCAGATTATGATGATGTTAAAGAGCGTGTAAAAATGATACGTGATTTAAGTGAAACACACCGTTACAATGCTGCTATACTAGCAGATTTACAAGGACCAAAATTAAGGGTCGGTGTCATGAAAGGTGATATTATCGTCAATGATGGTGATCATATTAATTTTGTTACCGGTAAACCTTTTGAAGGTACGAAAGAAAAAGTATATATGAATTATTCTAATTTTCCAAAAGATGTAAAATCAGGAGAACGTGTTTTACTGGATGACGGAAAGTTAATTTTTGAAGTAGTTTCATCTAATAATAAAGACACCGTTAAGGCCAAAGTAATTCAGGGAGGCCCTTTGAGATCTAAAAAAGGGGTAAACCTTCCGAATACTAATATTTCTTTACCCGCACTTACAGAAAAAGATGTAAAAGATGCAATTTTTGCTTGTAGTTTACAAGTAGATTGGATTGCACTATCATTTGTGCGTCACGCACAGGATCTTATCGGATTACAGGATTTAATTAAAGAACATAGTGAACATAAAATCCCAATAGTTGCAAAAATCGAAAAACCGGAGGGTGTCGAAAATATAGATAAGATTGTTGCGTATTGTGATGGTTTAATGGTCGCAAGAGGAGATCTTGGTGTTGAAATCCCTGCTCAAGAGGTTCCGTTAATTCAAAAGAAACTAGTTTTAAAAGCAAAAACCGCCAGAATACCTGTGATTATTGCTACACAGATGATGGAAACTATGATTGATAGTTTAACTCCTACCCGCGCAGAAGTTAATGATGTAGCAAATTCGGTAATGGATGGGGCAGATGCGGTAATGTTATCTGGTGAGACATCAGTGGGTAAATATCCTGTACAGGTTATTGAAACAATGACCAAAATTATCAATAGTGTAGAGAACTCTGATCTTATTCAGGTACCCCAAAATCCTCCTCATATCAGAACCAATCGATTTATTACAAAATCAATTTGTTACCATGCAGCACATATGGCGAATGATATCAATGCCAAAGCTATTTGCACCTTAACTAATAGTGGATATACTGCTTTTCAGATATCCGCCTGGAGACCTGGAGCACATATCTTAGTTTTTACCGGTAATAAACGTATCCTTTCTCAACTTAGCCTTCTTTGGGGGGTTAAGGCCTTTTACTATGATAAATATGTAAGTACCGATCAAACAGTAGAAGACGTTAATAGTCTAGCCTTAGAACGCGGTTTTGTAGAAAAGGGCGATATGCTTATTAATCTTGCGGCTATGCCTGTAGCCGAAAAAGGAATGGTAAACACCTTGAGGGTATCCCAAACGTAATTATAATTCGAAAAATAAGTATTAAGAAAAGTAGACTGCTCATATTAGTAGTCTACTTTTCTATTTTACTCTTACGCAGGACTAAAGATTGACTCTAAATCTCCTATCGTAACAGGTTTGATTAGATAATCTTTAATGCCTCTCATCTTTTTTGCCCTATTGATATCAATTGGATTAATGGAGGAACTAACAATATAAACCGTGATAATTTTTCCAAATTTATTCTTAATAGAAATAAACCTTTCTAAAAACTGCCATCCATCCATTACTGGCATATCAAGATCTAAGAATATAATTTCCGGTATATCTTCCTCTTCTAAATCCTCCGAAATTTTCTGAAAATAGCTCAAAGCTACTTTTCCATTTTCAAAGATCAGTAAGTCCTGACAAAGCTGCTTCGCCTCAATGATTCGTTTAACTAAACTTACGTAGACATTATCATCATCGATAATACATGCCACTCTTATTTTATCGCCCATTTTATAAGAATTGTCATTAAAATTCAATCGTAAATGTCGTGCCTTTATTCACTTCACTTTCTACATTTATAGTACCATCCAAGGATTCTACTTGATTTTTTGTTAAAAACAAGCCAATACCAACAGCGTCTTTGTTGTAATGAAACGTCTTGTACATACCAAATACTTTATCTTTAAAAAGTGAAAGATCAATTCCTCTTCCATTATCCGAAACCTTTAAGTATGTACTTCCCTTTTCCATATATGATTTTATAGTGATAACAGGATCTCTTTCCGGATGTTTATATTTGATCGCATTAGTAATTAAATTCAATAGGATACTCTCCAGATAAGCTGGTATATAATTAATCTTTTCGACCTGACTGAAATCAGAACGTATTTGGCAATTACTGATACTTATCATATGACTAATTCCATTAATTACCAGTTTCAGCGCATCCTTAAATTTTACCGGTACTCTTTCTTGCTTATTATTGGTTTGTATGGTAACTATTTCATTAAGGTGTTCTATCGTAGTATTTAGATTAGAAGAAATGGTTTTAACCTCTTTTATTAGTTCTTCTTTTTCCTTAGGATCGTCTATGTCTTCAATAAGTTGAGCTAACAAAGATAGGTTACTGGTATGAGACCTAAGATTATGAGATACTATATGTGCAAAATTAAATAACCTGGAATTCTGAGCAGCAATAATATCTACAGATTTCTGTAATCTGACTTCTTTTCTTTTGATATCATCAATATCCTGGAAAACACCACGAATACCAATTATTTCTTTATTTTCGTTATATACAGGCTTTCCAATTGCTCGCGCCCAAAACTCTCTGTTATTAGCAGTAACCATTTTTATTTCGGTACTGAACGGTGTTCCCATCATTGCGCAGTTGAAAAAACTATCTGCTGCTAATTGTCTGCAATCCTCTGTATAATAGTTTGCAGAATCTTTAAGAGAAGGTTTATAATCTTCTGGGTATTCTAATATTCTATAAGTTTCAAAATCCCAGTAACTTTCTTTTTTCCTAAAATCCACGTGCCAACTTCCTGTAGAAGTCATCTGAGCTGTTTCTTTATAATAGAAATTATCCTTTTTTATTGTTTTATCAGGTTCTAATTTGGTTTCAAAGAAAAACAAAAAACGTATTCCTGCCTTAATATTTACCGGTAGTTCATCATTAGTTGCACATCTGAATAACTGATACTTTCTATTCTTGTTAAGTATTTTAATATGCTGCTTAAAACTTACATTATTAATTCGATAATTAAGAAAATTATCTCTAAAAACATCTACATCTTCTTTGTGAAGAAGATGTTCTAAAAAGTAATCAAAATTAGGTGGAACATCCTTTTTTGAATATCCAAGGATTTCATAGAACTTATCCGACCAATTCTCAACATACGGATTCTTATGCAGCTGCCAATAACCCGTATTGAAATCCTGCATTACATTGTTAAAAAATTCATTTTTGAGCATTTTAAGTTGGTTAAAAAATGATCCCTACAAGATAAGAATTTCTAATTGTTTTCCTCAATTTTGTCTAATCTAATAGAGAGTGCTTTGGTTGAAATTTGCACCTCCACAAAGGATAAAAGAAGTGAAATCATTAAAGCTAGTAAGCTTATTCCAAATATGATATTCGCCAAACCGTTTTCTTCCACATATAATAAAAACATAGTGATGACACTTGTAAGAAAACTTACTATGGCTATCGCCTGCATATTTCTTATCAGCCAAAGTCGTTTTCTGAGGTTTCTGATTTGTAATACGGTATTATTTGATGGTGTATTCAAATACTCCTCATATAGTTGGCGTATTAATCCAGCTATAGCAAGATATCGTGCATTATACGCCAACATAGTTAAAGATATTGCAGGAAAAAGTAATGCTGGGATGCTCATAGTAAGTGTCATAGAAAGCTTTTTAGATACTAATTTACTTCAAAACTTATATTCTGACTGCTTTTAACCTTATAAATCATCGCTTTTACTATATTAAGAAATCATTCTTTAAAACAGAGTAGTGAACAAGGTATGCTTGTTCACTACTACAAATCCTAAATCCCAAATAAGACTCACTAAATTTTATTCAGAAATATTAAAGAGAGTTGCTAATTCTTTGTAACTCATATTTGCCAAATTTTCTACTGATTTTGAATTATTTCCAGCAACTTCTCCCGGAATAATTATATATCTAAAAACATCATTGAGGAAAGGTTCTCCTATGTTATTAGTTCCTATTCCTTCTACCCCGATATTTAGTGTTCCTGCATTAATTACTCTGAAGAAATAGCTTTCGTTTAAAATCCCGTAAAATGTAACTGGCACTTGGTAAATGGTATTGGTTGTGCTTCTTGCATAAACTAGAATAGTACCCGTGTCTAAAATTTCTTGTGTGATTTCGGGGGCATCAATATTAAATGCATCAAAGCCATCCGTAATGTCATTCTCAAATTCAGAATCTATCCAATCAGAATATATCACATTCGCCGTTCCCGGTTCTCCTTGTTCTCCTTGTGAGCCTTGTTCTCCCTGTTCTCCTTGTGGTCCGATAGCACCATCTTCTCCTTCACAGGAAAAAAGTGCTACAGATAATACTACTAAAGTCACAAGCCTTGTTAAATTTGTCATTGCTTTCATTTTTTTACGATTTAAAAATTAATACAACAAACCTAACTATCGGCAGTAAGCAAGATATCCGAAAATTTTGAATTTCAAAGAAATAGGACAATATTTAGGGGGTATCCCTGTATTCTTTGGGTGAAATGCCTGTGTGTTTCTTAAAGGCACTATAAAAAGTTGATTTAGAATTAAATCCTGATTCTAAAGCTATATCCAATATGGTATAATTCGTAAATTTTGGATCCTTAAGTTTAGATTTGGCATCTTCTACACGAAAACTATTCACATATTCCGAAAAATTAGACCCACTTAACTTATTTACCGTTTGTGATAAATAATTACTGCTGATTTTTAGCATTTTAGAGATAGTATCTAAACCTAAATTTGAATCTCTATAAATTTTAGCTTCTTTCATTAAAAAGTGAAGCTCTTTAAAATACAAATTGTCATTAGTAATATTAGAAGTGTTAGAAGTGTTTTTTAAATTTATCTGAGCCAGCTTTTTTGCTGTAAGCTTGGCGATTAATTGAAATAATAAAATATGATGCTCATCAAAAAACCCTTCTTGAGAATGTTCAGAATCCAGAACACCGATAACCTTCTCATTAATAACAATTGGAACGGCTAATTCTGATTTTCGACTGATATCATCAATAACATATCTTTCATCATATGTTACATTATACACACATTCATATTCTCCGGTTTGTGCTACCTGCCCTACTATGCCTTCTCCCAGAGAAATTTCTATGGGACTTAGTATTTTACGTTCTCCCTGATTTTTATTACCGAAAGCGGCTTTCTGTATAAGAACTTTTTTAGATTCATCTAATATATAAATGATACAGTCTTCTAATTGTAAGTATGCTATGCAATTCTCTACAATATCCCACAAAACATCTTCGAGTTTGTTTTTATCAAATAAGGATGTCGAAAAATAGCTTAGTATTCCTGTAATTTGCGATGGTTTCTCATAGTGAATCAATTCCAGCTCTTCATCAGAAAACATATGATTCAACCCCGACATTCTAAAACTCTCTATTGCCTTTTGAACTGCCTCTTCCTCAAACTTATTTTCCTGAGATACTTCTTCAAGATGGCTGGATCCCAGGAATAGAAAGATGTAATAAAACAACAGGTATAAAATCCAATAGGGATAATATGGAAAATGACCACTTATATCTTCTCTTATAAAAAACAGAGCAATGGTCAATAACCAAATTACATTAAATGTTATAAATACTGCAACGATAGTTTTAATCCATTGTGTTTTTTTCTTAACACGTGTAAAAGGTAATTTACCTAAATTATTTTCATATTGACGAATAATGATAAGGTTCCATATGCTAAGAATTATACTAAACGCAAGAGCAGAATTTTCGTCAATTTCTGTATGTATTATTGTAAAAACTTCTTTTGAAATCCACACGTAATCCAAGAAAACATTGATTTTAAGTAGGGTGTATAACACAAAAAAACCAATAAACGGAAGGAACAAATAATTTCTGTTCCTTAGATATATTTCTTCTTTTTTTAAGTAGTAACAGATAAAAGCTGTAAAGTAAACAGGTGATACATATTGAAAGGGAATAAAAAAAGCTAATATTAAGGGATACAACTTATGAATCCCAAAATCCATTAATAAAACCTGTATAATTACCAGATTGGTTGTAATGAAGAATCCATAAAAAAACCTATACTTTTTATCTTTTTCCCAATACGCTATGAGCTTCCACAGTGCAATAAACACTAGTGTAAGGCATCCTAAAAAGATCACCGTATTGTATGGGTTAACTTTCATTACGTTGGTTAATAAAGTTGTATAAAGTAACATAAAAAGATTGATTGTCTTTATACAACTTCCTCTATAATTTATGCGTTAAACCTTAAACGTAATAAATCTAAGTTTATGTTTTATTTTACCTCCAAAGATACTTTTTCTGTTTGCTTATCATTAGAAACAATTACTTCATAAATTCCAACAGGTAAATAATATTTTCCATTTTTCTTTTCTGAAATTTCTTCATCAGGAAATTCCTTTTCTAGCGCTTTCTTTCCTTTCTCGGTGATTGTTAAATCGTAATCGACATAATTCAATCCCTTATCAGAATCAAAAGAAAACTCCTGAAGTGTTTTTCCACTCTCCGTTGCAATTTTTACATTGATACTTACAGCGTTATTAGTATAGTATTTAATGGTTATAGAAGGTTTATAAGCCTCTAACCATTTACTCCAAGAGCTTCCCCAGCGTGGTGAAGATTTTATGGTAGCCATAGGATACAAATACAACGCTGATGCAAGTATTTCTTCGTGTAGATTTTGTAATGGTTCTATATTTGTTTTATAAATACTTCTACCATGAGTCCCTAATAACAGATCATTGGCTTCAGGCTGGACTACAATGTCGTGAACAGCAACATTCGGTATTCCTTTAGAAAATACTTGCCAGGTGTTTCCTCTATCTAAAGAAACATAGGCACCGTTATCTGATCCCACATACAATACGTTTTCATTTTTTGGATCTTCTTTGATCACGTTGACCGGCGATAATGGTAAATTATCTCCGATGTTTTTCCAGGTTTTACCATAATCATCGCTCTTATAAATATATGGAGTGAAATCATCCCATCTATAGCCATTTAAACTTACATAAACACGCTCTTTTTTATGATCAGAAGCTACAACTCTGGAAACCCATAAGTCTTTTGGAAACGTATCAGAGATCTTATTCCAGCTTCCTCCTCCGTTTTTGGTAACATATACCAAACCATCATCACTACCAGTATATATCAACCCAAACTGAAATACAGATTCAGAGATAGAAGTTATTGTACCATAAGCTACATTTCCTTTTTTACCACCACCGGTAAGATCATCAGAAATTGCTGTCCAATCATCTCCTTGATTCATAGATCTCATCAACTTATTACCTCCTAAATATAAAATATCCTGATTGTGTGGAGATAGCAAAATAGGAGTCTGCCAATTAAATCGGTATGGCGATTCTCCTAGCTCATGTTTTGGCTGAATATATGTTTGTTCATCGGTAGCTCGATTAAGTCTGAAATAATTTCCAAACTGAAATCCGGTATAGACGATATTACTATCCCGATTATCAATCTGTACTTGCATACCATCACCACCCATAATACTTTTCCAGGGATAATGGCCATTTTGATGCCAAGAAACGTCCTCTTTAGTATTGACAGAACCGACCCAAACCCCATTATCCTGTAATCCTCCATACACATTATAAGGTTTCTCATGATCTACATTGATTGCATAAAACTGCCCTACACTGGGTTGATTCGCTTTGATCCAATTCTCACCATCATCATAGGTGATATTTACCCCTCCGTCATTACCATTTACCAGATGGTTTGGATTTTTAGGGTTTATCCAAAGTGCGTGGTGATCTGCGTGAACATTTTCTGCGCTGATACTTTTGTAAGTTTTTCCTCCATCTTTAGACTTCAAAATCGGTACTCCCGAAATATAAATATGATCTTTATTAATGGGGTTTACCTGGATTTGTGCAAAATAATATCCATAGCTATAAAAGATGTCATCCAAATATTCTTGATGTGTTTTTTTCCAGTTTTTACCTCCATCGTCACTTCGATATACTTCAGCACCAATTACCGGAGTATCAAAAAGAGCTGCATTTGCATTTTCTAAATACTTAGCAAGATCAACAGGTTTTACTGAACCAGTTCTAACCATTTGCTTTACGTTTTCTGCACGATATTTTTCCTGAAACCCATTAGTTTTCAAATAACGATTCAGTTTTTTGTCTTCCAGATTTAGAAAAGCGTCTACAGACATTGTTTTAAAATCTTCTTTAGTAATTCCCGAACCTTTTTCTGCTTTTTTATCCTCTTTTCTTCTGAATTGACTATCGTGAACAGCATAAATCGTATTTTCATCAAAAACGGCTAGCCCTATTCTTCCTACTCCATTTCCTGTTGGAAAACCACTTCCTTCTATTGAAATTTTATTCCAGGTATTACCAGCATCTGTACTTTTATAAATACCTGAATTGGAACCATTCCCTTCAAAATTCCAGGCCTTACGATCCTTATCCCACGCTGCTGCGTATATATTATTAAAATTTCCTGGTGTATAAGCCACATCAATAATTCCAGTTTTATTATTGATAAACAATGTTTTTTTCCATGTATTTCCACCATCAGTAGTTTTATAGATACCTCTTTCGTCATTATTGGAATACAGATGACCAGTTACACCAACTATTACCTCATCAGGATTGTTGGGGTTTAGTATGATTCTACCTATGTGGTGAGAATCAATCAACCCCACGTTTTTCCACGTTTTTCCTTTGTCCTCGGATTTTAAAATTCCTATACCGGCATATGAAGATCTGGATGAATTATTTTCTCCGGTACCGACCCAAATTGTGCCATTTTCCCAATCAACGGCAATATCACCTACGTTAATAGTTTCGGCATTATCCAAAACAGGCTCGAATGTTGTTCCGTTATTTACAGTATGCCATAAACCACCAGAGGCATAGGCTACATAAAATTCAGTAGTGTTTTCTGGATTTACATCTACATCTACTACACGACCGCTCATTACTGATGGTCCAATATTTTTAAAAGGAACATTCTTAACCAAAGATGATTTTTTTAGTTGTTCTTTTTGTAATAATCCTTTTTGGATCTCTTCGGCAGATGTTGGCGGCTGTTGTGAAAAAATAGAAATATTAATAAATAGAATTAGAAAAGCTGAGATGTATGTTTTCATTACGATGGAAATTTAGTTGGCTGAAAGTATAGAATGCTACTATAGTGTCAAAATTTTTAGTTATTGTTTAACAATACATCCTCTTGGCTTTAGTATTTTTGGGATTCCGTAAATTATACCTAATACTCAGAATACATGAAATATCACCAAATTGATAATAATCTCTTTATAAAAAACAGAAAGGACTTCATGTCCAAAATGAAGCCTAATAGTATTGCAGTGTTTAATAGTAACGATATCTATCCTATCAGTGCTGATAGCACAATGCCTTTTGAGCAACATAGAGATATTTTTTATCTAAGTGGTGTTGATCAGGAAGAAAGTATTTTAGTATTATTTCCGGATGCACCCAATGAAAAACATCGTGAAATCCTGTTCTTAAAAGAAACTAGTGAATTAATTGCTATTTGGGAAGGTGAAAAATTAACAAAGGAAAAAGCTTTTGAAACTTCTGGAATAAAAACTGTTTATTGGTTACAAGATCTGGAGAAAATCTTCTTTGAAATTATGACCCAATGTGATACTGTGTACGTTAACACCAATGAGCACTATCGAGCTAATGTAGAGACAGAGACCAGAGAGGATCGTTTTACCAAATGGTGGAAAGAAAAGTATCCTGCACACTCAGTAGCAAAAAGTAATCCTATTCTGCAACGATTACGTTCTGTAAAAGATCCGATCGAAATTGAACTAATGCAAACCGCCTGTAACATCACCGAAAAAGGATTCAGGAGATTGCTTGGTTTTGTTAAACCGGGAGTTTGGGAATATAATATTGAAGCCGAGCTGTTGCACGAATTTATTAATAACCGATCTAAAGGTTTTGCGTACACACCAATTATTGCAAGTGGTACTAATGCTAATGTGCTTCACTACGTAGAAAACAACCAGCAATGTAAAGAAGGAGAGCTTATCCTAATGGACATTGCTGCAGAGTATGCTAATTATAGCAGTGATTTATCGAGAACCATTCCCGTATCAGGAAGATATACCAAGCGTCAGCGAGAAGTGTATGACGCTGTTTTACGCGTAAAAAATGAAGCCACTAAAATGTTAGTGCCTGGAACGATCTGGGCAGATTATCATGTAGAAGTAGGTAAAATCATGACTTCAGAATTATTGGGACTTGGTCTTCTTGATAAAGTTGATGTAAAAAATGAAGATCCGGATTGGCCGGCTTATAAAAAATATTTTATGCACGGTACTTCTCATCATATAGGATTGGATACTCACGATTATGGAATACTTACGGAACCAATGCAAGCAAATATGGTTTTTACAGTAGAACCCGGAATCTACATTCCTGATGAAGGATTCGGAATTAGATTAGAGGATGATGTTGTCATACAGGAAAAAGGAGACCCGTTTAATCTTATGGCTAATATCCCAATTGAAGCTGAAGAAATTGAAGAATTGATGAACCAGTCATAGACTGGATTTATAATTCTAATAAACTATGAGCCAGATTGCTTTAAACGCTATCTGGTTTTTTAAGACTATTTTTTAAGACTTTGTAGAATATTTATGATCATTTTATCGTTGCATAGCAAAACGTTAAAGAATAGCAATGCAGCGAATGAAAATTACAGCAGGTCATCAACAAGCCATGCCTTATCTGGTAGTTGATAACGCAGATGGTTTTATTGATTTTATAAGAAAAATATTCAATGCTCAGGAAATGATTCGTAAGGTAGATACTGCTTATAAAATTGAACATTCTGAAGTGATGATAGGAGATGCAACTTTAATGATCACAGAGGCTTCTAAAACATATCCCGCACAAAATACTTCAATGTACGTTTATGTAAAGGATACAGACCAAACCTATTATAATGCTATAGATGCGGGCGCTATATCTTTGATGCAACCTATGGAAGAAGATTATGGAGCCCGCGCTGCCGGCTTTAAAGATCCCTATGGTAATACCTGGTGGATTGCAACCTTAAATTAATCACACCCCAAATCCGCTCTGGACATATTGTCATTATTAGGAAAACAATTTCCAGAATTGATAGACGCCGGCACATATCTGCTAAGTTCAGCATCTCTTAAACCATTTTCAATAAAATAAGTCAAGTTATCCATTTCTTCTTCTGTAAGATTGAGAGGCCCGAATTGAGAGGCCAAATTCTGTACAGGAACTTCTGTTTTTTGTGGAGTTCCCTGATTTTTATAAGATATTACATCTTTTACCGAGGTAAAAGTTCCTCTACGTTCATAAAAACCGTTATCTATTTTGTTGTATAATGTTGGTGTCTTAATTTTAAAATTATCAGCAGGATTATTAGTAAAATTACCCCTTCCTCTTTTAACATTCTCCATATTTATGTCAGACAAAAGCACAGCCCCATTTACGTTATCAAAATCCCCCATACCAAAAGAATGAAAATCTTTATCATTCAGTGCTGGTCCTGTATGACATTCATAACACTTTCCTTTTCCGAAAAAAGCAATTGCACCTTTTTTCTCTGCATTGTTTAATGCATCACTATTTCCCTTTAACCAATCCTGACAGGGAGATCTATTTGCTAATAACGTTCTTTCGTAAGCGGCTTTAGCAATAGCCGCGTTATCTTTTGTATATCTCTCATTCTCAGCTACATCAGGAAAAGCTGCATCAAAGAGTTTTTCATTAATATCTGTAATTCCATTAATTGATAAATTGAAACACCTCCAACTCTTTTCTCTAAAAACAAAACGGACACCTATGATTTGCCGAAATGGATAAAGATATTCATCATAATCAAGCTAAATAAAGCAGGTAATAACCAGGCCAAACTATATTGTCCTAACGGTATCAGTTCTAAATAAGGTTGTACTTGTTGTCGAAATCCAATAGATGCCAAAAAATCCGGAAAACTAAATACGATGGTTACAAAAACTACTATTCTGAATACTAAAGAGGTAGTAAATTTATCCGGTAATACATTTAATAAGATTAACAGTATAGTTAAAGGATAAATAAACATTAAAGCAGGGACTGCAACTACGATTATATCGTGCACATCTAATTGACCCATTATAACTCCAAGAACGCATCCTATTATTGCAGTTACTATATATGCTTCCTGAGATTCCCTAAATATTCCCTTTATAAAATCCGAAGTTCCAGTTACAATCCCAACTGCCGTAGTAAAGCAAGCTAAAGAAACCAAAACACTTAAAAAAATGCTCCCAATACTTCCTAAAGTTTTTAAGCTTAAACCAGATAATAATTCGCTTCTGCTCAATTCATTTTCAAAATCACTATTAAACAAAGCTCCACAATATATTAACCCGGTGTATACTATAAAGAGCCCTACACCTGCAATAATTCCAGAATTGCGAATCAAAATTCTATTTTCTTCAAAGGTTTTTCTTCCTTTTAACTGGAGTGAAATAATAATGACGCCTCCAACCACCACTGCTCCAATAGCATCAAATGTTTGATATCCTTCTAGTAATCCATCCACCACTGGAGTTTGAAAAACTGAACTGTTCATCGGAGGATGTGTAGAAAAAATTCCAATACAAATAATGCTTAGAATAACTATAAAAATTATCGGTGTAAGGAACTTTCCTATAATATTTAAGATTTTGGAGCGGTTAAGTACAAAAAACAGCACGAACCCAAAATATATTGTACTCGTTAACAGAGAGCTGGTTCCAAAAAGGGGTTGAATAGCCATCTCATGGGTCACTGATGCTGTTCTGGGCGATGGTAATGCAATGGAAATAGCATACACTATAAAACAATAAACAAGGCTAAAGGAGGGAGATACTTTTTTTGCAAAATCTAGCATAGTCCCTTGTAATCTAGCATGTGCAAAAATACCAAGTAATGGAAGTACCACTGCAGAAATAACAAAGCCAATGGTTACCAAAAACCACAATTCTCCTGCTTTAAAACCAAGATTAGGAGGCAAAATCAAATTTCCTGCCCCAAAAAACATGGAGAACAAAGCAAATCCTGTGATAAAAGTTTCTTTATTAAATCGCATTTGGTTAGGTTTATATCGATTAAACAAAAATTGATAATTGATAAAGTTGAAATATAAAATTTCAAAATGACATTAGCGTATAAAGGGATTGAAATTAACTATAACATCTCTGGAAGTGGCACTCCATTAGTATTTTTGCACGGTTTTTTAGAAAATTCCACAATGTGGGATGCTATAGTTTCTGATTTATCTAATAATTATACCTGTATCACTATAGATTTGCTAGGTCATGGACAAACGAAGTGTCTTGGGTATATTCATAGAATGGAAGATATGGCTCAAGCGGTTAAAGCAGTTTTACATTATATCAAAATTGACAACCCTATATGTATTGGCCACTCTATGGGTGGATATGTTTCGTTAGCATATCTGGATTTGTTTCCTGAAGGAATCTCTGGATTAGTTTTACTTAATTCTACTTCTTTTCCTGATAGTGAAGAAAGAAAAATTAATAGAAGCAGGGCAATAGATATCGTTAAGAAAAATCCTGATGCCTATACAAGTATGGCAATTGCAAATCTCTTTGCAGAAGAAAACCGTGTTCAATTTAGTCAGCAAATTAAAGCTATAAAGGATCAAGCTTCAAAAACTCCACTACAAGGAATAATTTCTGCTCTGGAGGGAATGAAAATCAGAAAGGATCATAGAATGACTTTATTAGCTTTTAGAAAACCTAAAATTATTTTTGCAGGACAAAAAGACCCCGTCTTATCGTACCAGCAAAATATAGAAGAATCAAAGCAGTGTAAAACAGATTTAATTTCTTTAAATGGAGGTCATATGCTTTACATAGAAAATCAGGATGAATTTTTACGATCATTCAAACTTTTTCTAAAACAAATATGACCTTTTTTCCCTCTTTTGCTAATACTTCACTTATCTTTAAAAGCACCATAGTATGCGTCTATTTTTTTCGGCGAAATACAATTTTACAGGTTAAAAACCTTATAAAATAGCATTTCAAAGTCAAAATTGACGTTTTTTCAAAATTTTTTCTTACAAAATATTGTTAATAACTAAAAAAATGTTATTATTGTATTGATAATGAACTTTTAACCCCCGCAAAAATGAAGAAATCTACCTCTAATTCGTCATTCTCCATATCCAGAATTTATTGCGCTTTATTCGGCCATGATTATATTACTTCCAAACAGGTTACACATCATATTAAAGAATATACTTGTTCACATTGTGGTGAACAGGCCACCACTAATAGCAGAGGTCGATTAGAAGTAATGACACCAAAACTTAAAGAAATTAATGATGCTCTAGCATCTGTTCACGCTAAGAAAACTGCACGAAATAAATCTAAGATAAATTTGCAGACCGCGTCTTAAATTATTCTTTTATGGGATTCCAGCCCTGAGCGATTAATTCAATTTTTTCGTTTGCTCTGGTAACCAATCCGATTCCGCTTTTCTCATCGGTCATATGACCAATTACAGTGAGGTTAGGGTTTGCTTTAATCTTCGGAAAATCTTCTTGTTTAATTGTAAACAGCAATTCATAATCTTCTCCACCGCTTAGTGCTACAGTAGTACTATTCAGCTTAAATTCTTCGCAGGTAGAAATAACTGCCGGATCCAAAGGTATTTTTTCTTCATAAAGATTTACTCCAACTTTAGATTTTTTACATAAATGAATAACCTCTGAAGATAAACCGTCACTTATGTCAATCATACTGGTTGGTGTAACATCTAAAGCTTTAAGAAGTTCTGCTATATCTTTTCTAGCTTCCGGTTTCAACTGTCGTTCAATCAAGTATGAATACTGATCTAAATCCGGTTGCGAATTGGGATTCGCTTTATAAACTTGCTTTTCCCTTTCTAAAACCTGTAGGCCAAGATAGGCTGCTCCTAAATCTCCAGTAACAACCAGCAAATCATTTTCTCCGGCCCCATCACGATATACCAGGTCATCTTCATCTGCTTGACCGACCGCAGTAATACTGATCATTAGTCCTGTTGTAGAAGAAGTGGTATCTCCACCAACTACATCTATATTATATATTTTAGCCGCTGTTTGAATACCTGCATATAATTCTTCTAAAGCTTCTAAAGGAAACCTATTAGATACTGCGATAGATACGGTGATCTGACTTGCAGTTGCATTCATAGCATATACGTCAGAAAGATTTACCATTACGGCTTTATAACCTAAATGCTTTAGCGGAACATAGGATAAATCAAAATGTACTCCTTCAATCAACAGATCTGTAGTTAACACACATTTTTTATTTTTAAAATCTAAAACTGCAGCATCATCACCAATCCCTCGAAGGGTAGATTCATGTTTGATTTCAAAGTTTCTGGTTAAGTGATCTATCAGACCAAATTCTCCTAATTCTGACAATGATGTCCTTGATGTATTTTTATCTTCAATCATAATTGCAAAGGTAGGGAACAAGGTGATTTCATTATATAAAGTTTTGAAAAATATTATAAAATACGATCTCTTTAGACCTTAATAATTTAATAACAATAATAAACACTAAATTAGTGTCTTCATGCCTGTAGTAGGGTATTTAGGTAGCAAACTGTTTTATATATAAGCCTCCGATTAATAATTAATTATAAAAGTGAATAAAACATGGAAAGATATCTTCGTATAATAATTTATTTTCTGACATTTTTATTGGTTTTAAATTGTAGTAATGATGATGACCAATCCACCAATAATGATGGTAATCAGAACGCAAACTGTACAAATCAAACATCCGGAGGAATTTACCCTAGTTGTGGTGTTGATTTAGTCGCTTCTATAACACTTTCCGAAATGGAAGCCTCTCAAGGAAATGATAGCTGGGGATGGACAGATCCCAGTAATGGTAAAGAATATGCCATTGTGTGTCTTAATAACGGTACCGCTTTTATAGATATTTCTAACCCGGAAAACCCGGTATATTTAGGAAAATTACCTACTGCTACATCAAATAGTACCTGGCGAGATGCCAAAGTATACCAAAATCACGCGTTTATTGTTAGTGAAGCTACAGGTCATGGCATGCAGGTTTTTGATTTAACCAGGTTAAGAAATGTTAGTAATCCTCCAGAGACTTTTTCTGTCGATTTCCATTACACTGATTTTGGAAGCGCACATAATATTGTTATCAATACAGACTCTGGATATGCCTATGCTGTTGGTGCTAGAACGGTAGACGGCACTCAGCGTCTTTTTGATGGTGGACCTCATTTTATTAACATTCAGAATCCGGCTGCTCCTGTCAATGAAGGCGGATACGCTGATGATTCTTATAGTCATGATGCTCAAGTAGTTACTTATAGCGGTCCTGATAGTGATTACACCGGGAGAGAAATTCTTATCGGCAGTAATGAAAATGAAATTGCAATCGTTGATATTACAGATAAAGCAAACCCAATTAATATATCTACTATTGGTTACCAACAAATAGGATATACACATCAAGGTTGGTTTACAGAAGATCAACGATTTTTTCTATTAGGAGATGAATTAGATGAAAGAGATGTTGGCTTTAATACACGTACAATAGTCTTTGATTTCGAAGATCTTGATTCCCCGCAATTTCATATGGATTATAATGGTCCCACATCAGCCATTGATCACAATGGTTATGTTAAAGGAAATAAGTTTTATCTAGCCAATTATGAGGCAGGTTTAAGAATAATCGATATTTCCGATATCGCTTCAAACACTATGGAAGAAGTTGGTTTTTTTGATACTTTTCCATCCACCAACAGAGCAAGTTTTTCAGGAGCCTGGAATGTATATCCTTTTTTCGAAAGCGGAAATATTGTGATTAGTGATATTAACTCTGGTTTCTTATTGGTTAGAGAACAATAATAAAATAGACTCTTATGAAAAAATATAATTTCCCATTTCTGTACTTTTCCTTTTTTATATTGCTAACGGGATGTTCCGATGATGATAAAGGGACTTCAAATATTGCTAATTTTGAAGGTGAAATAGATTGGATAAAGACATATGGAGGATCTGATGAAGAATCTGCAAGATCTGTAATAGAAACCACTGATGGAGGTTTTGCAATTTTTGGTTTTACCAAAAGTAGCGATAATGATATTTCTGATAAACAAACTACTGTTAATGATTATTGGTTGTTAAAAATAGATAATCAAGGCAATGTCCTATGGAATAAAACCATTGGAGGTAGCGATGATGACCAAGGTCAAGAAGTGATTCAAACTAATGATGGAGGCTTTTTACTAACGGGATATAGTAAAAGTAATGACGGTGATGCCAGTAATAATGAGGGCTTTCATGATAATTGGTTTGTAAAATTAAGTGCGTCTGGAGAAATAGAGTGGGAAAAAAGTTATGGTTTCTCTGGTCATGATCATAGTTATGCAATTATACAGACCATAGATGGTGGCTATTTTAGCGCAGGATTCTTAGACGTAACAGGTTCTAATGGAGAAGGAGGCTTGACAAAACACGGAGAAGGTGAATTTTGGGGACAAAAACTAAACTCGAGCGGAGAGTTAGAATGGAGAAATTTCTTTGGGGGAACCAGCAATGATCGAGCTTACGATGTATTGCAATCAGATGATGGAGGTTTTATACTTTTTGGAGCTACAGAAAGTAATGACTTTGATATTACAAATACTAATGGAAGCTATGACTTTTGGGTAATCAAGGTTGACGATAAAGGTACTTTAGTCTGGGAGAAAACATACGGAGGAAGTGGTATAGACATTGCATATGCAGCTGTACGTGGAAATGACAACACCTATATAGTCGCAGGGCAGACTATAAGTGAAGATGGAGATGTTACCTCCAGTAACGGAAACTCAGACTTTTGGGTAATTAAAATCGACGATTTTGGAAATCTCATCTGGCAAAAATCCTTTGGAGGAAGTGACTTTGAAGTTGCCCGTTCTATAGATAATACCTTAGACGGAGGATTTGTTATAACAGGAACTTCGAAAAGTAACAATGGTGATCTAAATTCTAATCTTGGAGACAACGATTTTTGGGTCATCAAAATAAATAATTCTGGAAATATCGTCTGGCAAAAAAACCTGGGAGGATCTGGCTTTGATTTTGCTTATGATGTTATCGAAACATTAACAGGAGGTATTCTTGTTGTTGGCGAAACGAATAGTCCTGATCTCGAAAATTCTGCGAATAAGGGGTTAATGGATATTTTAGCGATTAAGATAAAATAAGTAGCCGTTTTAAATAAAAACACCTACTCCCAACCTACAAACCATACTTTTTATTCCATAGCTTTTTTCTATCCTAATATATGTTAGATAAATGTTAGGTTATGTAAATAAAACCTACATATGTAGTATATTTGCATTCAATTTAGAATTAATCTATTTTATTATATATGATTAAGGTATCAGATACAGCTAAAAAGAAAGTCATAGAGTTGATGAGTGACGATGGTTATGACGCTTCTTTAGACTATGTTCGTGTAGGTGTTAAGAGTGGAGGTTGTTCAGGTTTGTCATATGACTTAAAATTTGATAAAACACAGGAAGAAGGAGATAAAGTTTTTGAAGACAATGGTGTAAAAATAATTGTTGATAAAAAAAGCTTTTTATACCTCATCGGCACTACCCTAGAATATTCCGGAGGATTAAATGGAACCGGTTTCGTTTTTAACAATCCCAACGCTAATAGAACCTGCGGTTGCGGAGAAAGTTTTTCCCTTTAAAAATTAAAAAAAGATTCTAAAGCATAGCTTAGAACTTATAAAGATGGCATATACCGAAGACGACTTAAAAAAAGAATTAGAAACTAAGGAATACGAATATGGATTTTATACCGATATAGAATCCGATACGTTTCCTGTCGGTTTAAACGAGGATATTGTTCGCGCAATTTCGAATAAAAAAGATGAACCGGAGTGGATGACAGAATGGAGGCTGGAATCATTTAGGAGTTGGGAACAAATGAAAGAACCAGAATGGGCCAATGTAAGGTACGAAAAGCCTGATTTTCAGAACATTTCTTACTATTCTGCTCCAAACAAGAAACCCAAATACGAAAGTCTTGATGAGGTAGATCCAGAATTATTGGATACGTTTAAAAGATTGGGTATTTCTTTGGATGAGCAAAAGAAATTAGCAGGTGTTGCTGTGGATATCGTAATGGATTCAGTTTCTGTAGCTACTACATTTAAAGACACTCTTGCAGAAAAAGGTATTATATTCTGTTCAATTTCTGAGGCAATACAAGAGCATCCGGAACTTGTAAAAAAATATATTGGATCTGTAGTTCCTCAAAAAGATAATTTCTACTCAGCGCTGAATTCAGCAGTATTTAGCGATGGTTCTTTCTGTTATATCCCAAAAGGTGTAAGATGCCCGATGGAGTTATCTACTTATTTTAGAATCAATCAGGCAGGTACGGGTCAGTTCGAACGCACATTAGTAATCGCTGATGAAGGAAGTTATGTGAGTTATCTGGAAGGTTGTACAGCTCCGTCTAGAGATGAGAATCAATTGCACGCTGCTGTAGTAGAATTAATAGCATTGGATAATGCAGAAATAAAATATTCTACTGTACAAAACTGGTATCCCGGTAATGCCGAAGGAAAAGGTGGTGTTTACAACTTTGTAACCAAACGAGGTATCTGCGAAACAAATGCCAAAATATCCTGGACTCAGGTTGAAACCGGATCTGCCGTAACCTGGAAATATCCGTCCTGTATTCTTAAAGGAGATAATTCTGTTGGTGAGTTTTATTCTATTGCTGTAACGAATAATTTCCAACAAGCGGATACAGGAACTAAAATGGTTCATTTAGGCAAGAATACTAAGAGTACAATTATCTCCAAGGGAATTTCTGCAGGAAAATCTCAAAATAGTTATCGAGGGTTGGTGCAAATTAACAGCAGAGCAACCAATGCGCGTAATTTTTCTCAATGTGATTCTTTACTTATGGGCAATGAATGTGGTGCTCATACGTTTCCGTATATTGAAGCAAAAAATAAAACTGCTCAAATAGAACACGAGGCTACTACAAGCAAGATAGGAGAAGATCAAATCTTTTATTGTAATCAGAGAGGAATTGATACGGAAAAAGCAATTGCTTTGATTGTAAACGGATTTAGTAAAGAGGTGTTGAACAAACTTCCGATGGAATTTGCGGTAGAAGCCCAAAAACTTTTAGAAATTTCTCTAGAAGGTTCTGTAGGATAAAGTGTTTAACTAACAAATTCTCACAAATGAAAAATTCATTTCTTATTATCATCGTAAGCCTTTTAATTTTTTCCTGTAAAAATGAAAAAAAACCGTCATCTGATATTGAACCCACTCTAATTCGGGGAGAATATATATTAATTGATAACGCCGGTGTGCTAAAAGGCAAAGATTTTATTTACGGAGTTATCATCGATGACATGGCTCAACAATTAGCTGAAAAAATAAAACCGTTACAAAGAGAAGAATATGATATGGTACCCGTAGTAGTTAACGGTGTCATAAAACCAAACACAGAAGAAGGTTGGCCTGAAGTTGTAGAAATCAAAGAAATTGTTGGTGTCAGTGAGCCAACTTCAGAATTACCTACAAAAATAAAATCTTCGGATTCGGAACAACAATCCAGTGAACCCGAACACGATGGTCACAATCACTAAAAATTTATTTAAATAGATATAAAAACACAAGATGTTAGAAATTAAGGATTTACACGCTAGTGTTGAGGAAAAAGAAATTTTAAAAGGTCTTAATTTACACGTAAAAGCAGGAGAAGTTCACGCTATAATGGGACCGAATGGTGCCGGCAAAAGTACATTGGCCAATATTGTTGCAGGAAAAGAAGAATATGAAGTAACAGATGGTAGTATTCTTTTAGAAGGTGAAGATATAGAAGAATTAGCAGCAGAAGAACGAGCGCATAAAGGTGTTTTTCTATCATTTCAATATCCGATAGAAATTCCGGGTGTTTCGGTTACTAATTTTATGAAAACTGCGATTAACGAGACCCGTAAAGCACAAGGATTAGAAGAAATGCCGGCCAAGGATATGTTAAAGAAAATTCGTGAAAAATCTGAATTATTGGATATCGATCGTAAATTTTTATCTCGTTCTTTAAATCAAGGGTTTTCCGGAGGTGAGAAAAAACGTAATGAAATTTTCCAGATGGCAATGATGGAACCTAAACTAGCTATTTTGGATGAAACAGATTCTGGATTAGATATTGATGCGTTACGTATTGTAGCAAATGGTGTAAACAAATTAAAAAGTGAAGAAAATGCTATAATTGTCATAACGCATTACCAACGATTACTGGATTATATCGTGCCGGATTATGTTCACGTATTATACGACGGTAAAATAGTAAAATCCGGAACCAAAGAGCTTGCCTTGGAATTAGAAGAAAAAGGATACGACTGGATTAAAGAAGAAATAAACGCATAATTTTAAGTTGAAGGTTGAGCATTGATTGATTATTTACTAAAAAATAATTGAATCTGCATACAATCAACGAACAGCTGGCAATAAACAACTAAGAACATGGAATTGAAAGAAAAATTGGTGTCTTCCTTTTTAGCCTTTGAAAATACGGTAGATGTAGATGCTCCTGTTCACGATATCAGAAGTCAGGCTATAAAAACTTTTGAGGAAAAAGGTTTCCCTACCAAAAGAGAAGAAGCTTGGAAATATACCTCTCTAAACGCAATATTAAAACACGACTACAGCATTTTTCCTAAAGAAGAGAATGCACTGGAATTCAAAGATGTCAAGAAGTACTTTCTTTATGATTTGGATACTTATAAAATTGTATTTATTGATGGTCAATATTCATCTCATTTATCAGAAACAACACATGATAAAATTGATGTTTGTCTGATGTCTTCTGCTTTGGATAGCCCTAAGTATAAAACGGTAATAGATAAATATTTTAACAAAGTTGCTCCAGAAGACGGTTTGACTTCATTAAATACTGCTTTTTCTAAAGAAGGAGCTTATATTCATATTCCTAAGAATAAATTAGCAGATAAACCGATTCAGATCATTCATTTTTCCACAGGAAAAGAATCCACTCAGTTACTGCAACCTCGTAACTTAATTGTAGTAGAAAAAAACGCTCATGTACAGATTATCGAGCGTCATCAGAGTTTAACTGAGAATCCAGTGTTAACCAACTCGGTTACAGAGATCTTTGCTGATAAAAGAGCATTTGTAGACTATTATAAAATTCAGAATGATAATGAGTACGCTTCGTTGATTGACAATACCTATATTAAACAACAAGCCCAAAGTGTAGCATCAGTTCATACATTTGCCTTTGGAGGAAATTTAACCAGAAACAACCTAAATTTCTATCAAAAAGGCGAAGGAATTGACTCTATCCTTAATGGAGTTACTATTATAGAAGGCAAGCAACACGTAGATCACAATACACTAGTTCATCACACAGAACCTAATTGCGAAAGTCACCAAGACTACAAAGGTATTTTTGATGAAAAGGCAACAGGTGTTTTTAATGGCAAAATCATTGTAAATAAAGAGGCTCAGAAAACGAACGCTTTTCAGTCTAATAACAATATTTTATTAAGTGATAAAGCCACGATTAATTCTAAACCTCAATTAGAGATTTTTGCGGATGACGTAAAATGTTCTCACGGTTGTACAATTGGCCAGTTAGACGAACAAGCCTTATTCTATATGAGATCACGAGGAATTGGTGAAAAAGAAGCACGAGCTTTATTGATGTATGCTTTTGCCAATAATGTATTAGAAAGCGTAAAAATACCTCAGCTAAAACAACGAATCAATAAATTAATTGCCAATAAACTTGGTGTTAGTATTGGATTTGATTTGTAACTAAGTATTTTTAACCTTCCAAGTTTTTAAAAATCTGTAAGGCCTTATAAGAATCCAACCTCTACATATATTTGTTGAGGTTTTTTATTTCTATGCAAAAGAAAGTATTTCAAATAGTACTCTTATTATTCTATGCATTCTTCTGTATACAAATGTTTCAGATTACGCTACAATATTTTCCTATTGACTTTGATGTAGCTTTTTTGCGAATCAAGCAGCAATATGTTCATTTTATACATTACAAAATTGCCTTTTATATTCATGTGTCGTTTTCAGTTTTCTCACTATTTGCAGGATTCACACAGTTTTCTAAAACGATAAGAAGAAAGCATCCAAAAATTCACAGAATATTCGGATGGATATATCTGATATCGATATTACTGTTTGCTGCACCATCCGGACTGATTATCGGATATTATGCCAATGGTGGGTTCTGGTCTCAACTTGCCTTCTGTTTATTAGCTATTGGTTGGTTTTGGTTTACGCTAAGGGCTTTTTGGGCAATAAAACAGAAAGACTATCAAAAACATCAGATTTTTATGATCAGAAGTTTTGCTTTGACTTTATCTGCTATAACTTTACGCTTATGGAAATATCTGATTGTTTTGGCTTTTCAGCCAAGACCTATGGATGTATACCAAATTGTAGCCTGGTTGGGTTGGGTATTAAATCTTATTATTGCCGAAATCATAATTCTAAAATACATTAAAAAATGAAAAATATAATCTTACTAACACTTATTTTAGTCATTGTTTCTTGTAACAAAGAGGTACAGAAAGAAAAGGTCGAAATAACTCCGGTCACTAAAAATGAAGCGATTGTACAAGAGAGTGAAACTGTTGATCAAGAGGAAAAAGAAGTAGATAAGGATATTTCAAAAACAACGCATAAGGATGGCAATCCTATGATAGCTTTCAAAAAAAGAATATTTGATGAAGATTCTGATCATAAAAATTTACTTGGATATTATGCCGGCCGATTTGTTGCAGAACAAATGGAGGAAGTCTATAATAACAATGGCTCTTATTCTAACAAGATAAATATCTCAATAAATCATATTAAAAATGATTCCATTTATGGCCACTCTGTGGTTGCTGGAAACTCAAGGCAGTTTAAAGGCAAGTTTGACGAGGAAAGTCTTTTTGTAAAAGTTTCAGAGCCTGGTGATGACAAATGCGATGGTGTTTTTGAATTTACTTTTTATCCTAAATCACAAAGAATTGAAGGAAAATGGACCGCCAATGACAACAAAATTTCAGTAACCAAAAGAACATATGATTTAGAAAAAACGGATTTTGAATATGATCCTACTCAAAACCTAAATTCTAACTATCAACAAAGTCTTTCCAACAAACAATTTGAATTAATGGATGCTGGTTTTGAATTGGAAGCTATTGATTCAGGAAAACTAAAACAACTAAATTCATCTACTCAAGAATTAACTAATCAAGATATAGAAAACCTTAATAGAGGTGAGCTAGAAGTACTTCGAAACTTGATTTACGCACGACACGGGTATTCTTTTAAAAACCGTAAAATGCGTTACTTTTTTGATATGAAAGTAGATTGGTACATTCCTGTATCTACAGATATCCGAAGCGAAATAACAGAGCTTGAAAAGAAAAACATTGATTTGATCAAACGTTATGAGCAACATGCAGAACGTTATTATGATTATTTTGGAAGATAAGTCAAACATCTAGACCTGTCAGGTTTTTAAAACCTTTTAGGTCTACCATTATTGTATCGAACTGACAATCTCCTTCAAGAACCTATTAAAATCTACGCCGGCATCACCAATCAATCCAAACCGAACAATTATCAGATCCTTAGATGGGATAATAAAAACCCGTTGTCCCTGAAATCCATTGGCTGAATACATATCTCTGGGAGCATCTGGATAAAAAGCTCCTGCGTTAAGCCAAAAATGACCACCATAATCACCCTCTGATGTAGGACTTGGAGTAGTTACATAATCTACCCAATCCGGGTTGAAAATTTGCTCTCCGTTCCAATTGCCTTTATGCAGGTATAATAAACCAAATTTTGCCCAATCTCTTGCAGTTGCCCAGGCATATGAAGAACCCACATAATTACCAGCCATATCTGTTTCGATCAACATAGAATGCATCCCGATTTTATCAATGAATTCACGATATGGAAAATCAAGATACTCTTGATAACTATCAAATTGCTTTCTGAGGATTCCCGATAACAAATTAGAAACACCTGATGAATAATACCAATATTCATTAGGTTTATGAATTGCTTCCTTATCGATCTGAGCCTTTGTCATATCCCCATCTATATATAACATCGTAGTAGCATCAGAAATAGACCCATAATCCTCATCCCAGGCTAATCCGCAATTCATTTGCAACAAATTGTTAATCGTAATTTCTTTTCTCTGATCAGTTTGCCATTCTTTTATAGGGGCTCTCTGATTGATATCAATCTTACCTTGCCTTTGCAATACTCCGTAATTAGTTGCTAACACGCTTTTAGTCATAGACCACCCTAACAGGATAGAATTCTGATCTAAACCATTTGCATATTTTTCTGCAATGATCTGATTTTTATAAATGACCAGAACAGCCCGTGTTTTTTGTATGCTTTCTCCTTCCCCATCAAAAATCGAAGAAACTGTAGTTTTAATTTTTTTATAATCAACATTTTCAAAAACTGTATCTTTTTGAGGAAGCTCTCCATACGGAAAAGGTAGATTTATCTTTTTCTTATGTCTGTTTGGTTTTAAATATGGTGCCTTTTCATCAAAATCATCATTGATCAATACACTACCCAATCCTTCTCTATACACAGCTTTTCTTTCATTCAATCCAAAAACTGATGCTGATGCTGATTTTTCATTGATATCCACCTCATCTTCTGCCAAATGCACCGGAGCAAAATTATTGTCGTGATTATCGGTAAATTCTACAGAGCGATTTCCTATAAAAACTGAAGAAGCCATGTTTTTAGCAGAATACCCGGAAAGTATAGTAAGTTTAGGGTAGTTCCAAAACACGGCAACGGTTATCAGTACTGTTATTCCGATGAATATAAATCCTAAAATCTTTTTAAATCGCTTCATTGTATAATGTATTAAATCCTTTTAAAAATAAACAATATCACTTAGAAATAGTTCCTATTTTTGTAGAAAGAAATTGATATGTTAGATGTACAAAAAATACGAGAAGATTTTCCTATCCTGAAAAGAGAAGTAAACGGAAAGCCTTTGGTGTATTTTGATAATGCAGCCACCTCTCAGACTCCTCAAGTTGTTATTGATGCCATTGTAGATTATTACAGTAATTATAATGCCAATATTCACAGAGGCGTGCACACATTATCACAAGAAGCTACAGATGCTTATGAGATTGCTCGAAAAAAAGTGCAAAAACATTTTAATGCAAAACACACTCACGAAATCATATTAACTTCAGGAACCACGCACAGTATTAATATCGTGGCAACCAGCTTCACCCACATCCTGAAAAAAGGTGATGAAATTATAGTATCTGCTTTGGAGCACCATTCTAATATTGTTCCCTGGCAAATGCTTTCTGAAAGATCCGGAGCCGTATTAAAAGTTATCCCTATAAATGAAGAGGGAGAACTTTTAATGGATGTCTATGATCAATTACTTTCTGAAAAGACAAAATTGGTTTTTACCAATCATATTTCTAATGCTCTAGGAACTATTAACCCTATAGAAGAAATTATTCAAAAAGCACATAAGGTCGGCGCGGCAGTCCTTATCGATGGCGCGCAATCTTGTCCACACATTAAACCTGATGTACAAGAATTAGATGTTGATTTTTATGTAGCTTCTGCACATAAACTTTGTGGACCTACAGGTGTCGGTTTGCTATACGGAAAAGAGGAATGGCTCAACAAATTACCTCCTTATCAGGGTGGTGGAGAAATGATTGACCAGGTAACTTTCGAAAAAACTACCTATGCTGGTCTTCCTCACAAATTTGAAGCAGGAACACCTAATATTTGCGGCGGAATCGCTTTTGGGATTGCCTTGGATTATATGAATGAGATTGGTTTTGATGAGATCGCCGAATACGAAAACGAATTATTAGCGTATGGAACTAAAAAACTTTTAGAAATTGAAGGTTTACGGATCTATGGAACTTCCAAAAACAAAACTTCCGTCATATCTTTTAATCTAGAAGGCATTCATCCTTATGATATAGGATCGATAGTGGATAAATTAGGTGTTGCTGTTCGTACAGGACATCATTGTGCACAACCTATAATGGATTTTTATCAAATCCCAGGAACGATTCGTGCTTCTTTTTCATTTTATAATACCAAAGAAGAAATTGACATTCTGGTAGAAGCTGTAAAAAAAGCAAAAATGATGCTTCTATAGTACGCTACTAAGTAATAAATCTTAGTTGGTTGCTTTACTATCTTGATATCAAATTTTATAGCTTTCTTATAAATCTTTGGATTTTCTTATTCTTCAATATCGTCTGAAGAGTTAATTTTATTACATTTAAAAACTATTAATGCAATCTGTTCCAAAGTATGAGAATACTTATATTGTTTACAAATTTTATTTTATTTCTGGCGTCTTGTGGTGAAACCAAAACAATCGCCCAAAACAACACCAGTAATCAAAATAGCATCAACGTTATCGAGTACGAAGCTGTTTCCAGAGGTTACTTTCTTGCCATAACTATTGATAAGGATTCCATAACTAAATTTAAAGATAGAAATAGAAAAGAGTCTGCTTCTGTTTCTTGCTCATTAAAGGATTGGAATACAATAATTGCAGATATGAAGAAAATAGAGTTTGAAAAAATTACAGACCTAAAAGCACCTAGTGATAAACGCACTTTTGACGGTGCTGCACATGCACAACTTAAAATTACTACATCTACCCAAATATATACTTCTAATAGCTTTGACCACGGTAATCCTCCTCAAGAATTAAAATCATTGGTAGATACTATACTATCATTGACAGAAAGTATTGAATAGCAAAGATTCATGTCGTACTTTTGTAAAAAAATATAGGTATATGTCTATACAAGAAATTCAGGAAGAGATTGTTGATGAGTTTAGCATGTTTGATGATTGGATGCAGCGTTATGAATATATGATCGACCTTGGTAAATCCCTTCCTTTAATCGAAGAGAAATATAAAATTGAAGAAAATATTATAAAAGGGTGTCAGAGCAAGGTTTGGGTACATGCAGAAATGAAGAACGACAAAATAGAATTTACTGCAGATAGCGATGCTATTATCACTAAAGGAATTATTGCCATTCTCATACGAGTATTTTCTGGTCAACATCCAAAAGATATTATGGATGCCGATACTGCTTTTATTGATGAAATTGGTTTAAAAGAACATTTATCACCAACCAGAGCAAATGGATTGGTAAGTATGATCAAACAATTAAAAATGTATGCCATTGCATACCAAACACAACTGAATTAATTCGTCTTTAATTTTTTTTGAAGGATTGAAAAGGCGGCCAAAAATATATTATGAGCGAGACAAACATTGATACTACGGAACTTGGGGAAAAAATTGTGCGGGTTCTTAAAACGATTTATGATCCCGAAATCCCGGTGGATATATATGAACTGGGATTAATATACGATGTTTTTGTAAATGAAGATTACGATGTTAAAATTCTTATGACGCTTACATCTCCTAATTGTCCGGTTGCAGAATCTTTACCCGAAGAAGTAAGAGAAAAAGTAAAATCTCTGGATGCAGTAAACGATGTAGAGTTGGAACTTACTTTTGAACCTACCTGGACACAGGATTTAATGAGCGAAGAAGCTAAGTTAGAATTAGGTATGTTATAAAATAATTGTTCAATCTCTTCCTGTGGAGTCGAGGGATTGAGTATATTGAGTATATTTTGACTCCATTTCATTTTATAGATATTTTATCTCGCTCATGGAAGAAGAAATTATCAATAGAGTCGCTAATAATAAAAAATTAATCACTTTTGACCTGGAAGACTATTATCCGGAAGGTGAGCGTTTATCATTTGATATCAAAGATTGGCTTTATGAAGGTTTTATTCTTCGTGAAAAAGACTTCAGAAAACACGTTTCTGAGCACGACTGGAGTCAATATGAAAATAAATATGTTGCTTTAAACTGCTCTACTGATGCTATTGTTCCCGGTTGGGCATATTTATTAGTAACCAGCGCCCTTATTCCTTTTGCTAAGAAAGTAGTGATTGGATCCTTAGAAGATCTGGAAACCATACTTTATACGCATATTATTAATGATCTGGACGTCTCTGAATATCAGGATAAACTTGTAATCATTAAAGGATGCTCTAACAAGCCGGTTCCTGAGAATGCTTATATAGCACTGATTCAAAAATTACAAGCTGTTGCTAAAAGTATCATGTATGGAGAAGCTTGTTCTTCTGTCCCACTGTTTAAAAAGAAATAGCACATTTTATCCCCAAAAGTGGTTTTTTGTCGAAAACATTATTCACAAACACACCGTTTTATAACTTAAAACGTTACTTCAAGTATATTTGTCAACACAAAATTTTACATAAATCCTGAACTTGTTTTTGTAAAAGTGTAGTTGTAAACATCGCTCACCAAACAAAAACAAACTACTTAAAACTATTAATTATGAAAAAAATCGCATTCACTTTTATCTTTCTGTTTGCGGGTATTCAAATTGGTCTTGCCCAAACAGAGGAAGAATTAAAAGCTAAATTAGCTGCAAAAAAGGATTCAATTGCTGCAATTCAAGGAAGGGCAAATGCAATTCAATCGCAAATAGATGCCTTACCAGGATGGAAAATAGGAGCTTTTGGTACCATCGGTGGAAGTCTTTCCAGATTTAACAATTGGTTTGCACAGGGGATTCCTAATAATGATGCGGGAACGATTGGTATTACTGTTAATGCGTATGCTAATTTGTTACAAGAACAATATTTCTGGAGAAACAGTGCTAATATCAATCTTGCCTGGGTAAAATTAGATGATAGAGACGACCCTAATGATGATGACAGTTTCAGAGAGTCAACAGACGTATTTAATATTTCCTCTTTATATGGTTATAAACTAACAAAAACATTAGCTGTTTCGACTCTCGGGGAATATAGAACTACTTTATTAAATAATTTTAATGATCCTGGGTATTTAGATCTTGGTGTGGGTATCACCTGGACTCCTATTAACAATTTGATTGTAGTAGTACATCCTCTTAACTATAACTTTGTATTCAGTGAAGGAGCAGCAGAGTACGAATCTTCTTTAGGAGCTAAAATCGTAGCAGACTATACACGTAAAATAGGAGCTATTAATTTTAAAACGAACTTGTCTGCATTTGTAAGTTACGAGGACACTGATTATTCTAACTGGACCTGGACGAACTCTTTTTCTTATACCCTATGGAAAGCCATTGGAGTAGGGTTTGATTTTGGCCTTAGAAGTAATAAACAGGAGGCATTCAATTACGCTTTACAACAAGCAGCTTTAGCAGTGCCTCCTCCAGCAATTACTCCAACCTTAGAAAATACAGATAACGAACTACAATATTTCTGGAATCTTGGATTGAGTTATTCTTTCTAAATACTGTAATTGTAATTAAAAACATAATCCTGCTTTAACATATTAAAGCAGGATTATGTTTTTACCCATTATCAATCATTCGCCGTTGTTCCTACCTTCATATTTCATATGAAATTCATATTGATCCTCTCCAAAAGTTTGAAAACCATTTCGCTTATAAAGATATCTCGCCGGATTTTCTTTAAGCACCTTTAATAGTAAGTTTTTGTTGAGGGTCGTTGCTAATTGTATCATATAATCGATGATATATTTACCAATCCCTTTTCTTTGATGATCTGGAAGTATTTGAAACTGAAGTATCTCTATAGCAACCTTTGTTTCGATATATTTTAGTAAGCCTACGCTATCATCCAATCTTTTTACTATATAAGCATCATCAAACTTAAACTTTATTCTAGCCAGATGCTCTTCATCAGATACATATAATTTTGCTTGTTGCAGATGTTCCTCCATCGTCAATTTCCTTAACTTCAATAAAAAAGTTATATCTACATTTTTTGCCTTCACCAATTTTATATCCATTATCTTTTGTTCTTAATATAATTTTCATCTAAATATATACTATTCTAAAAAAATAAAAGTTTATTTAGTAAATACTATCACACGCTACAAAACTGCAACATAGATACTATGCAGTCGTATTTGAATAAGCTATATGCATAAAGTATATTTGTGCCAATATCTATGATTTTTGCCATGCGAAAGATTACATTGTTTGTTTTTTTGTGTATTTCTTTATCCGAAATTATCGGACAGGAACAGAAAAAAGTAAAGCAACTGGATTCTATTCAGGTTAACTTAACAAGGTCATTGGATAGTTTACTCCAATATACACCAAAAGAACTCAATGTAATTGTTCTGAAAGAGCTTTTGAAAAAATTAAACCCTAAACCCGTTAAAAAGCCACATGTCGGCTGGAGATCTATAGGGAAGATCGCTTTTTTCTTTAATCAATCTGCTTTTAACAATGATTGGCAAGGTGGTGGAACCTCTAATGTTGCCAGCAATGCATCTCTGAATTATGAGTTTAATTATAAAAAGAATAGCCTTACCTGGTATAATAAAATTTTAGCCGACTATGGTATTACATTTTTAAAAGGAGAAAACTTTGCCCGTAAAACTAACGACAGAATAGAGATAAACTCTAGATTAGGACAACGAATTGGAGAGAGTTTGTGGAATTATTCTTTGTTCATCAATTTTAGGTCTCAATTTGCAAAAGGATATAGTTTTAGCGAGGATCCGGATACCGATGAAACCATACGTACAGAAGAAACTCATTTCTTTTCTCCTGCATTTATACAAATAGGACCCGGATTACTGTGGAAAAAAAGTGATGATTTTAACCTCAATTTAGCACCGGTTACTTCCAGAATGATTTTTGTAAATGATAAATTCACATCAGGACCTGATTATATAGAAGGAGATTATTTTGGTCTGGATGCCGGTGAGAGTTCAAGATTTGAATTTGGTGGTTCGCTGGCCGCCTATGCCAAGTTTGAAATTATTAAAAACATCACTATGGAAAATATCCTTGGTCTCTATTCCAACTATATAGAAGACCCATATAATGTGGATATAGATTATACCCTGAACCTAAATCTTGTAATCAACAAATATATTTCCGGAAGTTTCGTTTTTCAGGCAATATACGATGATAATGCCACGAGCGGATTTCAGATACGAGAAATCATCGGATTGGGACTTAACTACGAGTTTTAAGGTTTTGACTTCTATCAAAAAATTATTTCTTCTAATTTTATTGTTCTTCTAGCGCTTTGTTAACTACTATAAGTTCTTCAATTGCATTTAATGCTTTTTTACCAATTCCTCGGTATACAATTTTTAAATCTTTATCTATTAACATAAAGGTTGGATAATTATCTACTCTTAACTTACCTACCAGTTTTTTACGTAATAAAGTATCCTTTCGAACACGCTCTATAAACACATGTGTCCAATCCAACTCTTTTTCTTTGATATACTTAACACCCGGTTCTTTTTCGAAATCAAAATCAACCCCCAATATGGCTATATGTGGATATTCTTGATGTATTCTTTTTAGGTCAGGAGTCAATTGAAGACAAGGAACACACCAGGTCCCCCAAAAATCTATTAAAAGATAGTCCTTGTTTTTTAATAATGTCGACATAGTCTGACTATTTCCCTCAATATCAGTGAATGTATAATCTCTAAGTTGCTGTCCTTCTTTATACCCATTTGGAAGTTCGGTAATATCGAGTTTTTGTAGATACAATTTGTCTAAATCCGCTCCAACACTATCTATTTTGATAAAATGAGCGCCTAATTGAACTGTGTCTCCTTTCTTAAACTCTTCATACTCTTTATCTTGATTTCTACGAGAATAAAAAGGTTTGTCCTTTTCTTGGAAAATTATTTGAAACCGATTCCAATGATCAGAAATGGCCGTTTTATAATTAAAACTATCTAATTGAAAATCTCCTAACCAATGCTCTCTTCTACTGGATACAAGTAATAAATCAAGATATGTTAATTCTTTTGGACTTGGATTAGCTTTAGCAAAATAAAAAAAATTTTTATGAGGTAAAATTTTTGTTCTAAGATCTAGATTTACAATTCTACCATTAAGATATCGTTTATATGGTAATATTAATGAAGGAAATGAATCTTTTAACTCTTCATTGTTTCTTAATGTTTCTCTTATTTTTTTATCAATAATATATTTTTTATCATCGCTAAAATCAAAATTTTGATTTTCGTCTAGTATGATAATCTGTTTGTTACCTTTAATACCTGATATCGCATACCATTTTGTATTAAGTTCATCAAAGACCGAAGAACTGATTACTCCTTGTTCTAACAATTTCTTTAATCTTTTCTCACTTGTTCTTCTGGTACTTTGTACTGATATCGTATCTAATTCCGGAATTCCTTTCAAGCTATAAGGAATAGTGTCTACCATATTAAATGCAGAGGTCATAGAAGGGAATGGTCCCTGATCTGATTGCTTAATCAGATTAACTTTTATTTCTTTTGTAGCTTGTATTTCTTTCTCTCTTTTACAAGATATTATTATAATCGAAATGGAACAAACAAAAAAACATAACTTTAAATTCATAAAAATGATCTTTTAGATAATTCATAAGACCTTTACAACCAAAACTAGTTATAAAGGTCTCATTTAGAAATAATTAATATACTATCCCGGATGATCCGCACAAGAAACACTAACATTTCCGTTATCACAAAAACAACCTACATTGTCCTGACCAGTACAATCTTTACCTGAACAAGTATAAATTTTTCCATCTCCACATGTTATGGCAACTGATGCGAAATCAGAAACAAAAGGATCATTTCCCCCTTTAATTTCCTTTAATTGACCTCTTGTCAATTCTACATTCCCCTCTTTTAGGGCATTAAAAATTTCACGAGCGGATTTCAGATACGAGAAATCATCGGATTGGGACTTAATTATGAGTTTTAGTTATTTTTATTAGCTCTTACGTTTTCTAATACTTCATAAATACCTTGCAAACCTTTTCTACCAGTGCCTCGAGCAATAATATTGAGATCTTTATCAATTAATATAAATGTTGGATACGCTTCAATTGCATAATTCTTAATTAATTTATGCCGTTTTTCTTTACCATTTTTTGCATTACCTTCTAAGAAAATATGCTCCCAATCCAAACCATTCTCTTCGATATAGTCTAATACTGGTTCTTTTTCTCTATCATATGCTAAACTCAGTATACTGGTAAAATCCCCGTATTGTTGATCTATATTCTTTAAATCAGGAGTCAATTCTTTACAAGGTGCGCACCAAGTACCCCAATAGTCCATTAATACAAATTCTTTATCCTTTAATAGATCTAAGAGTACTTTGCCTTCTCCTTTGATATTTGTGTAATCAAAGTTAACCGTTTTTTCATCCTTTCTATAGCCCCACACTGGTGAATCAATAGCTAATTTTCTAAGTGATAATGTATCCCATTGTATAGAAATTGAATCTATTCTATAATAATTATCACCTAGTAATACTGTGTCTTTTATACGATAAGGTGTGCTTGTTTGTAATAGATCCAATTTGGGCTGATCTCTAAAAAAAAATCTAGGTTCGTTAAACCCTTCGAAAACGTATACATATTTTTGATTATCATTAAAAGTATAAGATCCCTCCCAGTGAATTTTATAAAATAAATTAGCATCAAATATATTGTCAAGCTGTCTTTTGCTTATTTTTTTTAGTTGTTCTGGGCTTAGAATTTTATGATACGGAGATTTCCAGGGCAATAGCTTAACTTTATATTTTCTTTTGAAAACCCGCTCTCCATCAAAATCATCAAAAATCACATCGATCCAAGGTATTTTAGCCGCAATATCTTTATTAACAGCTACGCTATCTTTAAAATCTTTTTTGTAAAACATTAATGTATCATCCGCAAAAGTACTATTGTTATTGGCATCAATTACTAAGAATTGTTGGTTTCCTTTATAACCATTTATAGCATAAATCTTATATTTTAAGGAGTCCTTAGGGTACTTTATACTATCAATAATTCCATCATTATATAGTTTTGTTAGTTTTTTAGATGTCGCAAACCATCCTACAAGCGTTTTTAGTGTATCTGCCTTGGGAACACCTTTTAGAAAGGAAGGAACTACCTCTAAAGATCGTATACTTTGTAACGTTCCCGAATGAATACTATTTGCACCTTGCTTTTCTAACAAAGGAATTTTAAGTGTATTTGATGAAATTTCGTTTTGGCTTTTCGTTAATTCCTTTTTTCTATCATTACAAGAAATAATCAGAATTATTATAATGAAATACTGCAAAAAAACTTTCATATCCATAAAAACTATAAATTTAAATAATTGAATAAAAACATAACATTAGTTGGTTAAAAAGGATTTCGAAACGTATCCAAAACCCTTTAAAATAAAATTAACAGGATTTCTCTGTGACTCCTGGTTCGGTTCCACAACCAACGTCATCAACTATAGGATCATTTCCCCCTTTAATTTCTTCTAACTGACCTCTTGTCAATTCTATACGCCCCTCTTTTAGGGCATTAAAAATTTTACTAGCGGTTTCCGGATATCATAAGTAATAAGTTAAGAGCCTAATTACAAGTTTTAAGATTTTGACTTCTATCAAAAAATTATTTCTTCTAATTTTATTGTTCTTTTAGCGCTTTGTTAACCACTATAAGTTCTTCAATTGCATTTAATGCTTTTTTACCAATTCCTCGGTATACAATTTTTAAATCTTTATCTATTAAAATAAAGGTTGGATAATTATCTACTCTTAACTTACCTACCAATTTTTTATGTAATAAAGTATCCTTTCGAACACGCTCTATAAACACATGTGTCCAATCCAACTCTTTTTCTTTGATATACTTAACACCCGGTTCTTTTTCGAAATCAAAATCAACCCCCAATATGGCTATATGTGGATATTCTTGATGTATTCTTTTTAGGTCAGGAGTCAATTGAAGACAAGGAACACACCAGGTCCCCCAAAAATCTATTAAAAGATAGTCCTTGTTTTTTAATAATGTCGACATAGTCTGAATATTTCCCTCAATATCAGTGAATGTATAATCTCTAAGTTGCTGTCCATCTTTATACCCATTTGGAAGTTCGGTAATATCGAGTTTTTGTAGATACAATTTGTCTAAATCCGCTCCTACACTATCTATTTTGATAAAATGAGTGCCTAATTGAACGGTGTCTCCTTCCTTAAACTCTTCATACTCTTTATCTTTATTTCGACGAGAATAAAAAGGTTTGTCCTTTTCTTGGAAAATGAAATCTGATTTTCCTCTATGCGTTTTAGTACCTATTTTAAACTCATTATTTCCGATCTTAAAATTACCTGTTCGGTATTCATCTACCGCAGCAACTAATTGTAATTTTATATATACATCTCTTTCATAATTTGATTTTTCTGTTACTATAAAATAATCTCTATATGGCATTAGACGCATATCTAATTCTCGGTCGAAAACCTTCTCATTAAAATACTCTTGATGTTTTAAAGTGATATATGGAAAAGAATCTCTTGCCGCGTAATTTTTTTGTATTATAAAGTTTAAGTTTTTATCAAAAACCATTTTTTCATCATCGCTAAAGTCATAATTATTATTTTTATCAAGAATAATAATCTGTTTTTCATCTATAATAGCAGAAATAGCATATAATTTAAGATTTAGCTTTTTAAATTCTGAAGAGTCTATTTTATTTTCATCTAATAATCTTTCAAGATCTTTAGTACTATTACTACTATTTATTTTAAATCCTTGTAATGATAAACTGTCAGCTTCCGGAATCCCATTAAAATTTGGTAATAATAAATATTCATTAGAAAAAGGTCTCAATATTGTGGGAAAGGGTCCAACTGATTTATGTTTTACTAGTTTTACATTAAAACTTTCTATAGAATTTACTTTATACTGTTTTTCTTTAGTACAAGATATTATTAAGTAAATAAACACTATAAAAAAATATGGTTTTTTAGTTGTCATATTTTTCTGGATAAGTGAATAATAGAAGTATTAAAAAATACTTCTATTATTCTTAACAAATTTTATTCTATCCTTTTTTAAAGGATACAAAATTTATTGATTTTATTATTCCGTTATCAGCTTAAAATGAAAATTCTACTCCTCGACAAATTCAGGATACAAGAAGTTGTTATGAGGAAAACGGGTTATGTGTATATCTCTTACTTCCTGATATACTCTTTTTCTAAACGCCTCCATATTCTCCTTATTGATGGCGGATATAAACAAGGCATTATCACCAATCTTACTCATCCAGGTTCGCTTCCATTCATCGAGGGTATAATGTGCCTTGGTTCTTTCTGTGGTCAGGTCATCTTCATCTATCGTTTCATGCTGGTAGGCGTCAATTTTGTTAAAAACCATAATAGCCGGTTTATCAGCACTATCTATTTCATCCAGAATTTTATTTACAGACTCTATATGATCCTCAAACTGAGGGTGTGATATATCTACTACATGAAGTAATAAATCAGCCTCTCTCACCTCATCTAGTGTGCTTTTAAAACTTTCTACTAACTGTGTAGGTAGCTTTCTTATAAAACCAACGGTATCACTAAGTAAAAAAGGAAGGTTTCCTATTACCACCTTTCGTACCGTTGTATCCAGTGTGGCAAAAAGCTTATTTTCGGCAAACACATCACTTTTAGCAATAACATTCATTAGTGTAGATTTACCAACATTTGTATACCCTACTAGGGCTACACGTACTAATTTTCCGCGATTACCACGCTGTGTAGCCATCTGTTTATCAATGGTAAGTAATTTCTTTTTTAGCAAAGAAATACGATCCCTTACAATACGACGGTCTGTCTCGATCTCAGTTTCACCAGGACCACGCATACCTATACCTCCACGCTGACGTTCTAAGTGTGTCCACAATCCGGTTAATCGAGGTAGTAAATATTGGTATTGTGCTAATTCTACCTGAGTTCGAGCATAACTCGTCTGTGCTCTCTGTGCAAAAATATCCAGGATCAGATTTGTACGATCTATAATTTTTGCTTTCAGGATTCGTTCTATGTTTCGCTGTTGTGCAGGTGTTAGTTCATCATCAAAAACTACAGTTCCAATATCGTGCTGTTCTACAAAGGCTAAGACCTCCTCCATTTTACCTGATCCAATGAATGTTTTAGAATTAGGCACATCCATTTTCTGGGTAAACCGTTTTACCACTTCTCCTCCTGCTGTATAGGTAAGAAATTCTAACTCATCCAAAAATTCGGTTAGCTTTTCCTCATCCTGGTTTTTGGTGATTATCCCTATTAAAATCGCTTTTTCGTAAACTGTTGTTTCTTTTTCTAACATTCGCTATTCCTTCTTCAAACTTGAATTATTAAACTATTCAATTTCTATCTATATAATTTTGTCAAAATTAACTTTCTCCTCAGGGCGAAATGAACTTAGATGTCAATTTTAATAACCCAATCAGGTTTTTTCTTACTATATAGTTTTGTTTAACCCGGATTATGCATTGGAAAATCTATTACATGCCGAAACTCCTGCAAAATATAGCGTTTCACTACATTTTAAAGTTTAACCATAGCGATGCTATGCTAAAACTTGGAAAATATTATATTTTATGGCACTTTCAACACTCACAACGAAGTTCCAATGCATAATCCGGGTTTAATTAATGCACAAAGGTACAATATTGTATGCATTTGAATTTGTACATTAGGTGATTACAACAAAGTTTTATTGAATGTCGTCAAAGTTTTATTTTAAAAAGAAACATAGAAACCTGCATACCATTGGTTTTTACAACCTGGAAAATCTTTTTGATACCAAAGATGACCCTAACACCTTAGATGATGACTTTTTGCCGGATTCAGAAAAACGCTGGAACAGAAAGAGATACGAAAAGAAGATATTCAAACTCGGAACTACTATTTCTAATATCGGTTTTGCCAAAACCGGTAAATCTCCGGTTCTTATTGGTGTAGCCGAAGTAGAGAACAAGGCTGTTTTAGAAGATCTCATACAGACAAAACATTTAATACATAAAAACTATGGGGTCGTTCATCACGAATCCCCGGATGAGCGTGGAATAGATGTGGGGCTCTTGTATCAAAAAGATCATTTTGTCGTAACAAATTCAGAAAGCGTTCCTTTATTGGTTGACAATGAATTTGGTGAAAGAGATTTTACACGTGATATATTGTGGGTAACAGGAATATTAAATAATGAAGAAATTCACATCCTGGTAAATCATTGGCCCTCTCGAAGAGATGGTGCAGAACTAACTTCATACAAACGTATCGCAGCGGCCAACAGAAATCGCGAGATCATTGCCCAAATTACAAATAAAGAGCCTGAAGCAAAGATCATTATTATGGGGGATTTTAACGATGATCCTAAAAGTGAAAGTGTTAAAAAACATTTGGTATTACAAGATTTTTATAATCCTATGGAAAAATTACATACTCGATATCGAGGTTCATTAAATTATAAAAGTCAATGGAATTTATTCGACCAGGTTATTTTTAGCAATAACTTTCATAAATATGAAGAAGGTACTCATAGTTTTTCTGAAGCAAATATTTTTGATGATAGCTTTCTAAAAATCTATAAAGGAAGATATAAAGGAAATCCATTTAGAACCTATTCAGGAGGAAAATACAAAGGTGGGTATAGTGATCATTTTCCTGTATATGTCCACCTAAAACATAATTGAACCGGATTTAAACAATCAACTATACTCTTGTAACAAAAAACTCCTTGAAAAAGATGCTTCAAGGAGTTTTACTATTTATTTAAGAACAAGAAACTATTCTTAGTTTCCTGAAATCTCAATATTATCGATATGATATCTTGTAGTTGGTCCAGGGTCTGCACCAGCATAACGGAATGCAATTCTTATATTACCATCAATACAGGAAATATTTACTGGCCCCACAGACTCGAAACTTCCAAATCCACTAGGATTTCCATTCGGGATATTAGCATTTAATTGTATCCATTCTGTAGTAGTGATATCACCAGTAAAGTTATTAGTGATGAATGCAGTGAGGATGTTACCATTATCAAAATTTGCCTGAATATCAAAAGACAGCTCTTCTGCTGTAGAAGCCGTAAAATCAATTTCTGGTGTTACTAACCAAACCTCAAAAGGATTTTCATCAGAGTTGAATCCAGAAACCTGAGCATACTGATTACCGCTAAAGCTTCCTATAACATATTGTAAGCTTCCTCCTGTAGTATTTACATTTAACCACCCGGCATTTTCAAGGTCGCTAATACTTAATCCAGTAAAATCCTGCTCGAATACCACGTTAGCACCTCCGCTAGTTCCTTCACACTCCAATACATTAGGATCACAACGCTCCTCATTGTCGAAAGTTAAACCAGTTACATCATTCAATACCAGGTTAAAGGTATCTCCGAAGAAATTTTTAGTTAAAACACCTTCAAAACTTCCTTGCTGTGCTGGTAATGGTAATGATTTAAAATCTGCAAATGTACTGGTGCTTAAAACTGCCGTAGCACCATTATCACAACTTTCTAAATTTCTCTCACCATCAAACTCATCACTTGGTTCACCTGCAAAAGTAAGTGTGTCATTTCCTAATACATCACTTCTGTTAAACTGTATGTTGTTAATCTTAACAAACAAATTAGTTAACTCATCAGAAAAATCTTCAAATGTAATTTCTAAAGGGGTGATCGTAGCAACCTCAGCCGAACGTAAGATTATCTCTTCCTGAGAAAATGAAGGGATTTGCTCTACCTCATCACCAGAAAGAACACCTAGAGTTGCTACACCATTTTCGATACCTGCAGACAATCCTTCTAATTTTATATATACTTTTCTTCCAAACTCATAAGTGGTAAATAAAGGATTTACATCTATCAATACTCTGATCCCTGCTGTTGGGTTTTCTGGTCGATCCTGAATCACCAATTCTTCAAAAAAGTTACCCGCCTTATCAGTGGATACTACATATCCTGCTACAAATTTATCAGAATCTTCAAAATTAACAGGATCTCCATCAGCTTGCGCTATTTCTCCTAGAATACCATCTAACTCTACAATTAAATTTGGATTAATATTTGGCTCCTCGATAACCAATCCAGGAGTTTTAAAATCATCGTCTTGTACACACGCAGTAAATGTAACTGCCAAAACCAAAACGCTTATTAGTTTCTTTAAATTATTTGAATTCATTTTATATTTTTTTTGTTGTGTTCATTATTAAAATCTTACGTATACGTTAAGGTAATACGAAGTACCAAATCCGTAAAAATACCTTGGACCAAAAACAGGAGTATCCCTCTGTGATTCTTCAAGTGCTAATCTATAGTTAGCATTTCTAGCTTGTTCAAAACCACCTGTTACGTATTGTTTGTCAAAAACGTTATTGATAGTTGCAAAGAATCCTACATAATAATCTTTTATTCTCCACGATTTACCACCTACTACATTTACTAGTATATAATCATCAAACTGTTCTTGTCTTAATAATTCTCTGGCAATATTTTCGTCATAGTCATTAAATGGTAAACCATCTATATCCTCACCAAAGTTGGATGATCTTGCAAAAGGACTTACATCAATATATGCGTTCGAAAAATAATTTGCTGTGGTACCAAACCACCAGAAATTAGGGTCTCTATATTCAAAACCTAATTGTGCTACGTTTTGTGGACCTCCTGCAATACGATAATCTTTTAAAGAAGATTTACCTACATATTTCACGCGATCTAAATCTCCTGCAGACTCTCCTAAGAAGTCACTACTAGTACTCGCAATAAATAAATCAGGATTGTTCGCGTAGGTAAATTGTCCTAAAGCTGCTGCACCTTTTAACTTGATGGTTGGAGTGATTTGATATTCGATACCCAATTCTGCACCTATATGTTGTCTGTCTACTCCGGTAAGAATCTCCTGAACAAATCCAACATCTGATCCTGAAATTGCCTGAGTAAAGAAGAAAGACAATTCTGTTGCGTCTTCTATTTTGGTATAGTACCCGGTTAATCTAGCTTTTAATTTTGGTGTTCTTAAGATGTAACTAGCATCTACAGACTGTACTTTTTCGCTTTCTTGTTCAGAAGAACCAATACTAATATTTTCTAATCGGCCCGCAGCTACTTCTGCTTCTTCAAAAACTCTTTCTGCTCTAATCAACTGATCGATTGTTCTATTGTTTTGTCTGGCATTTGCAAAAGAATTACGAATCGTCGGAGCTTTCGTAAAATAAGTACCATTTATATCAATTAGGTTTCGCCCATTGATTTTATAGGTAAATCCTCCTTTTGCTCCGTAATTGGTAAATTCCAGTTTATCACTTTTACCAAAAGAGCCTAAACGCCCTTCTTCAGGAAAATATCCGTTCTGGAATAAACCGTTTCTTTGGTAAGTAGTTTGTGAAACATTAGCTCCTACAAAGAAATCTACTCTGTTATATTTAAACTGAGCCTGTGCAAATCCACTAATCACATCAGCATCAATTTCATAATTATAATCATAACGATCTCCTACTCCCACAACTCTATTGCGATTTCGTAAATCGCTTTGTGCCCTATTCGCTAACTCTTCGGCAGTTAATCTTTGTTCTTCTGGCACATCATTATCTTGTTGTGCTCCAAAAAGATCAACATCCAGAAAGCCAATTCCACCTAATAAATCAGTAACTTCTGCAAAGTTTTCACTTTTTAAAGTCCTGTAATTTAAAGCTCCGTTTACGGTGATATTGTCTGAAATCTGACTGTTTATAATAGAGTTAAACGTCCATTGTGTGTCATCAATTCTATCCTCATATAAAATATAAGTAGAATTAATTCCATTTTGTGCATTTAATTGATTCGCTTGTATTAACTGATTCCAGTTTAGCTGACCATCTCTTCTAAACTCTTGTTGTGCTAAAAATGCATTCTGAAAGTCAAGAGGAGTAGGATTAGGGTCGCCTAGAAAAGAACTTGGTAAAAAACTAGGATGTATTGGATTGGTATCTCTACTCGCTCCACCACCCGTGAAAGTCTCTTGCCCATTAAAATTTACTAACTCAGTTCCTCCATTATCTATTCGGCTATTACCTATTTTACCGGTTTGGTACCCTACATTAGTGTTTAAAGTCGTTTTATCTGTAATATTCCAATAATGATTAAGCATAAATACAGGTTCCTCTATTTCACGAACTCTTGAGTTTTTCTTTTCTCCATCAAAATAACCCCAATTCGGATTGTATTGTCTTCCTTTTAGATTAAAAACTTCTTCTGTGATTGCATTAGATCTTCCTCTTCTGTTTGGCGTATAAAAACTAGTTAGATTAATACTGTGTTTATCATTTATTTTTTTCTCTACAGCCGCAAATATTGAATTGGCATCGTATAAAGTTCCGTCAATATATCCTTCTTCTCCAAATCTACGCGCCAATGAAATAGTGTATGCCCAACCATTGCTCATTAAGCCTGAGCTATAGCTTGCCATCACTCTACCTGTATAACTTCTATTAGATGCAGCGTATGATATTCTACCTCCCTGGCGATATTGAGAAGCTCTCATTATAATGTTAGTAGATCCGGCTAGATCACCAAAAGTGTAATCATTAGAAGAAATTCCCATAGAGAATTCCTGATTACGTTGCACATCATTCAATCCTCCCCAATTACTCCATTGAGGTCTACCATCATTTAATTTGTTCATTTCGATACCATTGATCAGTACTTTTGCATTTTCGTTACCAAAACCTCTGGGGCGAAAAAATGTAGCACTAAAATCAAAAGCCGCTGCGCTTAAAAACACATCTCTTGACGCTTGTAGCAATCCCGATACATTCGCAGATGCATCGTCATCACCATCATCAAGTTCATTGTCAGTAAGACTGATGGTACCAATCTGGATTTGTTCCTGATTAATATCATAATTAAGACCTATTGTTTTCAGATCCAGAACACTTCCTTCATTAATTGTGATCGGAAAACGTTTTGTAATATATCCTTCTTTAGATATTCTCGCAATTTGCTCTCCTAATGGTAATTGTATGCCTCCAAAATCAAATTCTCCCAAAGCATTTGTCGTCGTGGAAACCAACGTTTCTTCGATCGTGATTGTTACTTGTGGAAGATTTTCATTTGTAGACGCATCAACAATTTTACCCTTTAATCCCGTTTGCTGAGCGTAAGAAACAGCAACAGAACCTAAAAAAATCATTAAAAAGAATAGATTCTTTTTGAGTTGTGAAAATTTCATTAATTGTTGTTTTAGTTAAATATTTAACATTTCTGACGCGCAAAAGTACATTTTTTAAATAGAAAAGCTAATTTTGGCGTGGAGTTTGAATACATTTTACAAAAAGTTAATACTTAATTACATAATGAAATCCAACTATTTATCTGTTATAATTTTTGTACTAAGTCCATTGATGATTCTTTTTTCTCAAGAAAAGAAAACATATAAAGTAAATACAATCGCTTTTTATAACGTTGAAAACCTTTTTGATACAGAGGACGATCCCATCACCTACGATGATGATCGAACTCCAAATGGTAAAGATCATTGGACAGAAGAAATATATAAAGACAAATTAAAGAACATGGCCAAAGTTATTTCAGAAATCGGTTTTGATGTGACTAAGAATGCGCCTGCACTTATAGGAGTTGCCGAAATAGAGAATAGAAAAGTACTGGAAGATTTGGCTAACGAACCGGTTCTTTTACCTAAAGACTACGGTATTGTACATTTTGATTCTCCGGACAGAAGAGGTATCGACGTCGCATTGCTGTATCAAAAATCTTTGTTCAGACCCGTAAACACTAGTGTTCATGAATTATTAATTTATAACAATGGTGAGGAAAAAAAACGAGTTTATACCAGGGATCAACTACTAGTTAGTGGATATCTCGATGGTGATTTGATACACGTAATTGTTAATCATTGGCCATCCAGAAGTGGTGGTGAGGCACGTAGCCGATTCAAAAGAGAAAAAGCGGCGGCCCTGAATAAGAAAATTATTGATTCTCTATTGGATATTGATCCGTATGCTAAGGTAATCACAATGGGTGACCTAAATGATGATCCTGATAATGATAGTGTTAAAAAAGTATTAGGTGCTAAATCAGAAAAAGAAGACGTGAAATTAAAAGGGCTCTATAATCCAATGTATAATATGTCTAAAAAAGGAATTGGTTCTCTTGCCTGGAGGGACAGCTGGAACCTTTTTGATCAGATTATTATTTCTAAAGGTTTGCTGGATAAAGATTTTAATTCTTATAAATATTATAAAGCTGGAGTGTTTAACAAAAATTACCTAGCTAATCCTCGTGGAAGATATAGAGGATATCCTTACAGAAGTTTTGCTAACGGCGCATATACGGGAGGATACAGTGATCATTTTCCGGTATATATCTATCTTATAAAAGAATCTCGTAAATTATAAATTATAAAAAAAGGAGACAAAAATTTGTCTCCTTTTTGATATATTCTTAAACTAACTAGTTTCCAGCTGTTTCACAATCTTCTGGTAAAGCATCTCTTTGTTGTGCATAAGCATCATCCGCACCACATTCGCTAGATCTGAATGCATCAATTGCTGCCTTTAGATTGGCACAAGTAGTAGCGTTAACTTCAGCATCATAGGCTGCGATTTCTGCCTCAACCTCGGCTCTTAGTTCTGCTTCAACAGAATCACAAACGAAATCTACAACATCGTCCTCTCCACAGGAGGTTAATCCTAAAGCCATACCGAAAACGGCAACAAACATAAGTTTTTTCATAATTTGGGTTTTAAAAATTTAAATTTTCCGAAGGCGAATATATAAGAATAATTTATAATTAACAAAAAATTTTGTTAATATTGTGTATTTTATCGAAAAAAAAGGTTTTTTGTCGTCTGTTTAATTAAACCCTTCAACATCAATTGGTTTACCTAAATAAGCTAGTTCGCTATTTTCCTTAATGTCTTCCAATTTTTCGCTAAAGGCTGATATTATTCTGATCCCTTTTTCAGGATCTTTAATAAATAAAGGCACCATTTCTTTATCTTTCTTTGTTATCTCAATTAGCGCCAAGTAGTGTTCTTTATTATTGACTTTAATCTCATTGATTACAGGATATTTCTCTGAGAGATCTTGTAATTTATTGAATCCGTCCGTATGAGAAAATAAACCTTCATATGGATTGTTTTTAGGATCAGCCATTTCTTCAGTACTCACTAGCCTAAACGATCCATTTTCTCCGAACTGATCTTTAAATTTAGTGATGGCATGTTTATTAATATCACTATTGCCGGTTAACGCCATTAAAAACCCAACATCATTTAATTCTATATTATCTTTTAACTTATCATTATAAATACTTCCTACCAGTCCTTCTAGTCCTAAGCTTTTAGCAATCTTAATATTATTTTTATTACTATCGATAAGTGTTACGTGACGATTATTCTCTTTTAAATAGGCCGCAATCAGTCTAGAAACCTTTGATGCTCCTACAATTAGGATTCCTTCGGATTTTGTAAGAAAAACACCCACTAATTTTGCAAACAGTCTTGCAGTCGTTGCGTTCAGGAGAACCGTTCCGAGTACAATCATAAATACCAAAGGTGTTATATATTCTGCTCCGGGTTCTCCTTGTCTTGCCAATTTCAGACCAAATAAAGATGCAATACCCGCAGCAACTATACCTCTTGGTCCTACCCAGCTAATAAATAATTTTTCATTGAGTTTCAGACCGGAATTTATAGAACTTAAAAAAACACCTAGTGGTCTTATAATAAAAACGACAGTAGCAAATAATGCTACTTCATTCCAATTAAAAACTAACTCTAAATCTTCTATATTAATATTTGCCGCTAGAAGAATAAACAGAATCGAAATTAGCAAAACACTTAATGATTCCTTAAAATAGAGTAGTTCATCAATATTTGGTAATTTTATATTTCCTAAAACCATCCCCATTACTACCACAGAAAGTAGTCCGGATTCGTGAGCAAAAAGATCTGAAAGAACAAAAACCGCAAGAACAATGGCTAGTGTAAACACATTTAACAAGTAATGAGGTATTACATTTTTCTTGATAGCAAAAGCAAGTGCATGTGCAAAGGTAAAACCAAAAGTAAAACCAAATAAAACCACCTTTCCAAAATCTATTAGTGCATTTACTGTATAGGTTTCTCCTTCTCCGACACTAATAAACTCGAAAACCAATACTGCTACCAACGCTCCTATTGGATCAATCAGAATTCCTTCCCATTTTAAAACTGTTGACAAGTCTTTTTTCAAAGGTATGTTTCTTAGTATAGGTGTAATTACAGTAGGACCTGTAACAATTATTAGAGAAGAGAATAAGAAAGAAATAGGCCAACTTAGATTAAATACGAAATGCGCTGTAAATCCGGCTCCAAAAAACGTTACCGCTGCACCCAATGTAATAAGTTTTACAATAACCGGTGCTACATTTAGTATCTCACTTCTTCTTAAGGTCAAACCTCCTTCAAATAAAATAATTCCGATTGCCAAGGATACAAAATAAAACAAGCTTTCTCCTGGAAACAAACCATTCTCTCCATTCCAAATTGGTTCAATTAATTTAGAATTATCCGCTGTAAATAGCGTAGCAACGGGCCCAACAAGAAGCCCAATCAGTATCAAAGGTAAGATTGCGGGAATTTTGAATTTCCAAGCGACCCATTGTGCTAAAATACCCAATATTATAATACCTGCTAATTCTAACATTTCATATTTTTTGTAGTTAAAAAAAATGAAAGATCGGGAATTTTTTATAATTAGGTAAGATTGAATCAATTTTCTAGTTTAAAAAATAGCTTATATCCTGCTCCTGAATTTTTTAGAACGAATAATATTGAATGAATTTTTAGATCATAAGTTCAAGGCAGTACTTATTGGTATTGCTTTTTCTCCTTAGTATAACAACCAGGTAGTTTTGTCTTCAGCTTTTTGATTATGGTTTTTATTGTGGAATCCAAATTATGTATCAAAGCCGTTGATAAACTCTTCAAAATAGAAGATCTAACCCAAATAGAGAATTAACGGCGTTAAGAATTGCCTCTACTGCCAGAAGTTTTTTGAAAATAATTCCTACTATCATATTGAATCAAATGACATACACTTTTACTAATGCGAAAAGAACATGTTGCCAGTGTAAAGGAGATTAATGCGGTTTTAGATTGTGAAATTTGCCTCGAAAAAATCATATCTCAGATCAATTACGATCAAATATTGTTAAAAAGTCTACAAATTAAATCTTGATCATTATCATTTTTTCTATTTTGCAAGAATTTTTAACGAATAATGAAACGAACGGACAAAAAACTTTTGATTTATTTTGAAGAGTAAATAATTAGGAGAGTTTCGTGAATATTTAAAACAACATCAGTAACAAATGAAATTACATGCTGTAAAAGCAGGAAACTTTAAACTTGATGGTGGAGCCATGTTTGGTGTTGTCCCTAAAGTTTTGTGGAATAAAACGAATCCAGCCGATGCCAATAATCTTATTGATATTGCTGCCAGATGTCTTTTGATTGAAGACGGGGATCGTTTGATTCTTATAGATACTGGTATGGGAAACAAACAATCAGATAAGTTTTTTGGTTATTATTCTCTCTGGGGAGATGATAATTTAGACAAATCACTAAACGAAAAAGGCTTTCAGAGAGAAGATATAACTGATGTTTTTTTAACACATTTACATTTTGACCATTGTGGAGGTGCAGTACAATGGAATCCGAGTAGAACAGGATATGAACTCGCTTTTAAAAACGCTAAGGTCTGGAGTAATGAAAATCACTGGAAATGTGCTACAGAGCCCAATGCTAGAGAAAAAGCATCTTTCTTAAAAGAAAATATATTGCCAATCGAGGAAAGCGGCCATCTCGGTTTTATTTCCAGAACAGGAGAAACATTCCAAAAAAATACAGAATTAGGTTTTGGCGTACTATTTGTAGATGGACATACCGAAAAACAAATGATCCCTCACATAAAATATAAAGAAAAAACAATTGTATTTATGGCTGATTTGTTACCAACAGCAGGTCATATTCCGCTGCCGTATGTAATGGGATATGATACTCGGCCGTTGCTAACATTGCCTGAAAAAAAATTATTTTTGGAAAATGCGGCTTTAAATAATTGGTACCTGTTTATGGAACACGATGCACATAATGAAATTATTACCGTACAACAAACTGAAAAAGGAGTACGATATAAAGAAACTTTTACTTGTAATGAAATATTTAATTAATACTGCTATGATTCCCAATACTAATAAATTACTTATCGCTTCAATTACTTCTTCCATGTTATTAAGCAGTTGTGGAGCACCTACAATAATTTCTACTCCCATAGAAAACATTGATACAATTCCTTTAAAAAATATAGTATTAACAGATACCCAGCTAAAAAACTGGAATTCTGCTGATTTAACTATGGATACCATTCCAGGAATGAGTGTCGATCGCGCATATAACGAGTTAATCAAAAACAAAAAAGGACAAACCATTATTGTTGGCGTTATTGATAGTGGTGTGGATATTGAACATGAAGACCTTGATGGGGTTATCTGGACTAATACCAAAGAAATCAGAAATAACGGAAAAGATGATGATAATAATGGTTATATAGACGATATTCATGGATGGAATTTTCTTGGAGATTCTGAAAATGAAAACCTGGAGTATACAAGAATTGTTAAAAAGTTAAAACCTCGATTTGAAGGAAAAAACTTAGCTTCCATAGATGCTGCCGATAAAGATCTTTACCAAACTTATATAGAAGCGAAAGCAGAATATGAAAAAGAATATCAGGAAGCTTTAGGTAATAAAAACAGATATGAACAGATATTACAACAAGTTCAAATCTCGCATAAAAAACTAACCGAGGTTTTAGGAAAAGAAGACTATACTCAACAAGAATTGCTTTCAGCAAAGGCTGAAACACCAGAGATGCAGCAATATGTAGCAATTCTTTCTCAAATGTTTGGATTCTTGGAGAAAGACGAAAAGATTCCCTATTTAATTAATAACCTTAAAGAAGGAATTGATCATTTTACCGAAAAGCTAAATTATCATCTTAATCTTGATTTTGATGGTAGAGCAAAGGTTGGAGATAATGTTAATGATATCACCGATGTCAATTACGGTAACAATAACGTAATGGGTCCAAATCCTGAAAAAGAAGGTATTAAACATGGAACTCACGTAGCAGGAATCATTGCAGCTGAGCGCAATAACGGAAAAGGAGTTAATGGAATTGCCCAAAATGTTAAAATAATGGCTCTCAGAGCCGTGCCCAATGGTGATGAATACGATAAAGACATCGCATTGGCTATTCGCTATGCAGTAGATAATGGTGCTAAGGTTATCAATACCAGTTTCGGTAAATATTATTCTACTCACCCAGAATGGGTACGAGATGCAATAAAATATGCCGGAGAGAAAGATGTTTTAATCGTAAATGCCGCAGGAAACGAAGGAATCGATTTAGATCAAAAAGCGGTTTATCCTAATGATCAAACTGATAATTCTTCTGAGGTTTCAGAAAATTTTATAACCATAGGTGCTTTAAATTATGAATATGGTGCCAATTTGGTTGCAGACTTTTCTAACTATGGTAAAAGTAATGTAGATGCTTTTGCTCCAGGTGTAAAAATATGGGCAACTACTCCGTCTAATTCTTATGAATACCTACAGGGAACTTCTATGGCTGCACCGGCAGTTTCAGGTGTTGCAGCACTTATCCGGTCTTATTACCCGAAATTGAAAGCTTCTCAGGTAAAGCAAATATTGATGGATAGTGGTCTTAGCACTAATACGTCAGTAGTAGTTGGTGGTGACAGCACTAAATCAAATAAGTTTACAGAATTATCAAAATCAGGTAAAATGGTAAATCTATATAATGCCCTTATTTTGGCAGATAAAATTTCTAAATAAAAAACATAACATATGATTTTCAGAATAATCTCAATTGGATTCTTGCTTTCGGTTTTAGGTATTTCGGCACAAAATAATACGAACTACTGGCAACAACATGTTGACTATACCATGAATGTTGACATGAATGTTGAAAATTATAAATACACAGGAAAACAAGAATTAATATACACCAACAACTCTCCGGATACCTTATATCAGGTATTTTACCATTTATATTTTAATGCATTTCAACCCGGTAGTGAGATGGATGTTCGTTCCAGAAATATTCCAGATCCGGATCCCAGAGTAATGGATAGAATTAGTAAACTTTCTCCAGAAGAAATCGGATATTTAAAAGTTTCTTCTTTAAAACAAAACGGAGCTAATTTAAAATATGAAGTTGCAGGTACAGTTTTAGAAGTAGAATTAAACAAACCCATTTCACCAGGTGAAAAAGTGACCTTTTCTATGGATTTTGACGGTCAGGTCCCTAATCAGATACGTCGTTCAGGACGCAATAGTAAAGAAGATGTAGCCTTATCTATGACACAATGGTATCCTAAAATAGCAGAATATGATTTTGAAGGGTGGCACGCCGATCCTTATATTGCTAGAGAATTTCACGGTGTTTGGGGTAATTTTGACGTAACAATAAATATAGATAAAAATTATATTTTAGGAGGTTCAGGATATTTACAAAACCCACAAGAAATAGGATATGGATATGAAAAACCAGGAACAAAAGTTAAACAAAAGGATAAAAAACTATCCTGGCATTTTATAGCACCTAATGTACATGATTTTACCTGGGCAGCGGATCCTGAATATATTCATGATGTAGTGCAGGTTCCTGATGGACCTGTACTTCATTTTTTATATAAAAACAAAGAAGAGTATTTGGAAAACTGGAAAAAATTGCAGCCTAAATCTGTAGCGCTTATGCAATATTTCAGTGATAAAATTGGAAAATATCCCTATGACCAATATTCTATCATCCAGGGAGGAGACGGCGGTATGGAATATGCAATGTGTACATTGATCACCGGAGGAAGAAACCTTGGGAGTCTTGTCGGGGTAACTGCTCACGAAATGGCACACGCCTGGTTTCAACATATACTAGCAACAAATGAAGCTAAACACGAGTGGATGGACGAAGGTTTTACCAGTTATATATCGACATTAGCTATGAATGAAGTAATGCAGCAAAATAGCCCTAACCCTTTAGAAGGAATGTATCAGGGGTATTTTCAGTTGGCCAATTCGGGAATAGAACAACCACAATCCACACACGCTGACCGATATAGCAGAAACGGTGCTTATGGTGCTTCTGCATATGCCAAAGGAGCTGTTTTTATGGCGCAACTTGGTTATATAATTGGACAAGAGAATTTGTCTAAAACCATTAGACGATACTATGAAGAGTGGAAATTCAAACATCCTACCCCTAATGATTTTAAACGTGTGGCAGAAAAAGTTTCTGGGATGCAACTGGATTGGTACCTCACAGACTGGACCCAAACGGCCAATACGATAGATTATGGAATAAAGGAAGTTACTGAAATTAAAAACAAAACTTCAGTAATACTGGAACGAATAGGATTAATGCCGATGCCTATAGATTTATATGTGACGTATGTCGATGGAACTCAGGAATCTTTCTACATTCCGCTAAGAATGATGAGAAAAGAAAAAGAAAATCCTTTTCCAAAGATGAATAGAAATGTTTTATCGGATTGGCCCTGGACAAATCCCACATATACTTTAGAGATATCTAAGCCAAAAACTGAAATAAAATCTATTAAAATTGATATCACCAGCCAATTGGCTGATACTAATAGTGATAATAACGGTTTTTCTCAATAACAAGATGTTATTTTAATATTCTAAAAAGACCCTTTGTAAAAATTTACAAAGGGTCTTTTTAGTAATCCCTTCTTAACATATTCAATGTTAAATAGTAAGATCTTTGTTTATTTGTTAAAAAAGTGTTTATTTTTGGCGCAAAAAATTATTTATTGTAAAAATTTAGGGTTTTAGGCGAATAAATTGTTATATCTAGAAGATATAAAACTAGGTACGCTTCTTCTTAGAATGTAAAAATCTTAGAACAACGTATTTATTCATTATTTTCGAAAACAAAAATTGTAAATATATTAAACTATTAAGTATGAAAAAGATAAAATTACTACTACCACTTTCTGTAGTGTTGATCTCTTTGGTTGTATTGGCTACTTATTTCAGCCAAGGTGAACAAAACGTAGATCAGGCTACAAAAGAATTCATTCCGATTAAGAAGGAAGGGAAAAAGAAGAAAAAAACGATGGAAGAAAGACGTCGTTTTACAGAAGAACGCATTTTATATGAGTTCAATCTTCAAAAAAACCCTACAACTGGATCAATTCCAATGGAAGAAAAGGACAAGGAAGTTAGTATGTCTGAAGATATTATGGTAGCAACTCTATCGAAAAACGCTAAAGATGTAAGCAATACTACTTATATTTCTCGAGGACCATCCAACTTAGGAGGAAGAACAAGAGCGCTTGTCATAGATAGATCGGACAATACTAGTAACACGATTATTGCTGGTGGAGTCAGTAGTGGAGTATTTAGAACTACTAATGGAGGAGCTAGCTGGACTAAAGTTTCAGCAAATAATGAAATTCATAACGTTACTACGATAGTTCAGGATCCAAGAGCAGGTTTTGAAAATATTTGGTATTACGGAACTGGAGAAAGTCAGGGTAATTCTGCCTCGGCTTCTGGTGCTAGGTTTTTTGGTCAGGGAATATGGAGATCCATAGATGGTGGGTTATCCTGGAATCAATTACCAAGTACGGCTTCTGTTCAAGAAGAGAATGATTCTCCTTTTGATTTTATGTATAAGATCGATATACATCCTATAACGGGTGATTTATATGCAGGAGCAGGAGGAGCAATAAGGAGATTTGATGGTAATACCTGGACTGTTGAGTTAGATTCAGGTGGAAATTTCTTTTCCGATTTAGTAATCACAAGCACTGGTATCGTATATGCCGCGTTTTCTGGAGCCTCTACTGCATCAAACGGTGTATGGCGATCTGATAACGGTACCGATACATACACCCGGATAGGATCTAATACTTCTCCTGGTTTTAATTCAAACGGAAGAATGGTTCTTGCTATCGCTCCATCTAATGAAAACCTTGTATATGCTCTTCATACTGTAGATGCTGTTATTGAAGCTGGTTTATGGAGATGGGATGATAGTGGCGCCGGATCCTGGATTGATTTTTCCAATAAAATGCCAGACGAAGTTGGAGGAGATTTAGAAGGAAATGACCCTATTGCAGTGCAAGGTGGTTATGACCTGGTTGTAAGTGTAAAACCTGATGATGAAGATTTTGTGTTGATTGGAGGAACAAATGCATATAAAATAGAAAACATTATTACTCAACCCATGTTTACCAGAATAGGAGGATATATCAGTAATGAGAGTTATGGTTTATATAATTTAGGTGGAGGAGATGCACATCACCCAGATATCCATGCATTAGTTTTTGATCCAAATAATTTGGACATTTTATTCAGTGGAACTGATGGAGGAGTTCATAAAACTGAGGATATAAATGCTGCTACAGTAAGTTGGATAAATTTGAATAATAATTATCAAACATACCAATATTATAATGTTGCAATTAGTCCTAATGTCGGATCAGATATTGTAATCGGAGGTGCTCAAGATAATGGTACAACCGCTGGTGGTACGGATTTTGGAAGACCAAATCTTTCATCTATGTCGTTAGTAGCAGGCGGAGACGGTGTTGCTGTAGGTATATCAAATGATAATGCTTGTCTGCCTTTCTTTTTTGGATCTCAAAACGGGAATATAAGAAGGGACTGTCCTAATGGACAAAACATTACTCCCGAGGGATCTAGTAGTCAGTTTGTTACCTATTTTTATTTAGATCCTAGTAATAATAATGCTCTTTATTATGCTGGAGAGGAAAGTCTTTATAGAACTACTGAATCAAGCGAGGTTACCTCATCTACTTGGTCACGTCTTGGAATTCTCAGTGCTCTCAGCGGAGTAACAAATGAAAGAATCAGACAGATGGCTGCTTCTTGGGGTACTTATGATCCCGCAACTAGCTATTTATTAATTGGTGGAGACAGAGGATCTTTAGTACGATTAAATAATCCTCAAAATGCGTCTAGTTTTATTTTTGCTGATTTCGATAACATTACCCCTTCTGGAGCAAGTGGTGTTGTAAGTGGTATAGCGGTACACCCTACTAATCGAGATATCGTTATGGTAACCTACTCTAACTATGGCGTTACTAATATTTTTGTAACTACAAATGCTACTGCAAATTCTCCAACCTGGAACGTTGCAGAAAGAAATTTAGATACATTCTCTATACGATCAGCTGCCATTACAGAGGTTGATGGCGAAACCAGATATTTTGTAGGAACTGCCAGAGGATTGTATAGTAGTTTAGATCCTGTAAATCAGGATTGGTCTATTGAAGCTCCCGATCAAATTGGTTTTGCGGTAGTTAGTGCTTTAGCATACCGACCAGCCGACAATAAACTTTTAGTAGGAACTCATGGCAATGGAATGTATGAAGGAACTGTAGCGCCAACGCTTTCTGTAGAAGAATTCGATGCTTCTGATGCCAGCTTTGTGGCTTGGCCAATTCCTACTAATGATATTATCAATATTGTGATTGAAGATTCTTTTGTAGAAGGTGATCTGGATTATGCGGTATATAGTATCGATGGAAAAAAAGTTAAAAGTGGTGAATTGAATAGTGACAAACAAGTCAACGTGAGTAACTTAACCCAAGGAAACTATATTTTGCAATTAAGCTCTGCTTCAAAAAAGAAAGCAATAATGTTTAATAAACAATAACGTATTCTAAATTTTATTAAAAATCCGGTGTTAGAAAAACTAACACCGGATTTTCTTTTTCCAGTATATTCATACCAATTCTTATCTGTATTTTTACCATATAATGAAGGAAACATTAGGTATCAAAGAAAAACTAAAAAGCAAAACAGAAATAGAGCTTCTTTTTTCTGAAGGAAAATCTATTTCCAGACATCCGGTACGTCTGATTTACAGAAAAGCTACACTACAAAAAGATATTACTATTCTAACTGCAGTTTCAGTTAGCAAGCGTAATTTTAAAAAAGCTGTGGATCGCAACCGTATAAAACGTTTATTACGCGAAAGTTATAGAAAAAATAAGTATCTTGTACTCCATAACACTACTCATCAATTCACTTTTATGTTCTTATACACAGGTAAAAAAATACCTGATTATGAATTGATAGCATCAAAAATGAAAGAAATAATTCAAAAGTTTATTGCCAAAGAAATTGAAGCATCTTAGTGCTTACTATCTTATTACTTGATAAAAAAATGAAAAAGATTATTCGTATGAAAAAGAAGATTCTTTATCCTGCAATTGCAATTCTTATCCTATTCTCTACGGTAAGTTTTAAATCAGATTTTTTTGAAATTGCCAAGCAAATCGAAATTTTTACTACTATGTTTAAGGAGTTAAACATGAACTATGTAGATGAAACGAATCCTGCCGAATTAATGGATACAGCCATTAAGGCTATGTTAGACGATTTAGACCCCTACACTAAATATTGGAATGAGCAAGATGTGGAAGCTTCTAAAATTAGAAATGCCGGAGAATATACTGGTATCGGAGCTTCAGTAAGAACAGTAAAAGATAAAATAATAGTTGTAGAACCCTATGAAGACTACCCCGCAGATAAAGCTGGTCTAAAAGCCGGAGATGAAATTATACAGATTGGAGATGTAGTGGTTTCAGATTTTGAAGAAGATGCAGGAGAACTCCTCAAAGGAGCTAGTGGTACGAAAGTAGAAATAACCTATAAGAGACAGAATCAAACCAAAACTACAATTTTAACCAGAGAAGAAATAGAGGTGAAGGCAGTTCCGTTCTTTTCATTACTTGATGATAATACTGGATATATCGTTTTATCAAAGTTTAACAATAAGGCATCTTCAGAAACTATAGCTGCCTTAAAGGATCTTAAAGCCAAAGGAGCAGATAAAATAATATTAGACCTTAGAGGAAATCCTGGAGGTTTACTCAGTGAGGCGATTAATGTTACCAATATCTTTGTCCCAAAAGGAGAGCTTATTACAACTACAAAATCAGTCGTGAAAAAATATAATAAAGAATATTTCACAAAAAAATCTCCTATTGATACAGATATACCTTTGGTGGTATTAGTAAATGGTAGAAGTGCTTCTGCTAGCGAAATTGTAGCAGGAAGTATTCAGGATTTAGATAGAGGGGTGGTTATCGGTGCAAGAAGTTTTGGAAAAGGATTAGTACAGCGTCCTAAAAAATTAACCTATGGAACCCAGCTGAAAATAACAATCTCCCGTTATTATACTCCTAGCGGAAGGTGTATTCAGGCTTTGGATTATTGGAATCGTGATGAAAATAACAAGGCGGTACGTATAAATGAAGAAGATTTTAAAGCCTTTAAAACAAAAAATGGTAGAACTGTATATGATGGTGGCGGAATTCAACCGGATATAGTAATGGAGACATCAAAATTTAGCAATATTACTACTTCCCTACTTCAGTCTGATGCCATATTTGATTACGGAACCAAATACTATTATGAACATCCAAATGTAGATATTACCAATTTTAAATTTTCTGACAAGGATTATTCTGATTTTAAAAATTTTGTGAAACAAAGTAATTTTGATTATGAAACCGCGACCGAAAAATCTCTTAAAAAATCTTTAGAAGTAGCTAAAAGAGATAAGTTAGATAAAGACATTGCTGAAAGTTATAATGCCTTGTTAGCGTCTATAAAGGATTCTAAAGAAAAGGGACTGGACACATATAAAACTGAGATTGTTAATCTGTTAACTGATGAAATTGTAAAACGTTACGCTTATCGAGAAGGTTTGTATAACTACTATATAACACATAACCCCGAAATTGAAAAAAGTAAAGAAATCTTGGGAAATAAAGCTAAATATGAACAAATCATAAAGTAATTACTAAGCCAAATATATAAACTAAAAACCTGATATAACAACCCGGTTTTTAGTTTAATGATTTCATCATTGCTATGTGTGGAATACCATCCTCTAAATACTCATTTCCTATTTGCTTAAAGCCATGTTTTTCGTAAAACTTTTTGAGATAACATTGCGCAGAAATCTCGATATCATCAACTCCAAATCTTTCTTCGATTCCTTCAACACTCTTTTTTATAAGATCATGTCCATAGCCATATTTTCTTTCACTTTCTGACACTACTACTCTACCAATACTGGCATTTTTAAAGTAATCTCCAGCATTAAAAATCCTTGTGTATGCAATAATTTTATTATCCTTATAGCCAATAATGTGCAATGCTTTTTGATCTTTATCATCTACATCTTGATAAACACAATCTTGTTCTACTACAAAAACTTCTGCGCGTAAGCGCAAAATTTTATACAGCTCTATCAATGTTAATTCATTGAAATCTTTAATTCTAAATTCGATACTCATATATCAATCTTGAACGATAATATCCTTACTATCGTTTATATTAAACTCTGGTTGCAAAGTAACATGATTAATACCAAACTTATTGAGCAATATTTCTTCAATAATGTGTAATATTTCTCCAAATTTCGAAACAGGAATATCTTCACTGAAATCTATATGTGCTTCCAGATGTGTTTCTTCTTCATTAAGTTGCCAGATATGTATGTGGTGAATACTTTTTACTTCACGTAAACTATTTACCGCATTTACGATCTCTTTTACAGCAATATTTTCTGGGGTATATAACATTAATATTTTAAAAGATGATGTTAATAAATCATATCCTACTATTATCAAATAAATAGCAATTATAAGCGTCAACGCACTGTCTACCCAATACACCTCATAAAATTTCATCAATAATCCACCTATTAATACTGCAACAGATGCCATCATGTCTGTTATGAGATGTAAATATGCAGACCTCATATTCATATTTACTTTGCTATCTTTTTTTAGTAATAAAACACTTAATCCATTACCAATAATAGCTATTGAAGAAAGTATAATTACCGTTTGGGTTGTTATTTCTTGTGGATATTGTAACCTTTCAATAGCTTCAATAATCAAAAATATAGCTACCATTATAAGAGTAGCCGCATTTATGAAAGCAGCCATTATTTCGGCTCTTTTAAATCCAAAAGTTCTTTGAATAGAAGCTTCTTTTTTTTGCAAGTCTATTAGCAAAATAACTAACAACCAAAGAAAGTACATCACTAAAATTGTGTAGTGCATCAGATAGTAAAGAAAGACTTCCTGAAACTAAACCTCCAACAACCTGTGCAGCGGTAATTATAATATTTAACAGTATAGAAACCAGTAAATTACGTCCATTTAATTTTTGATGAGAATGAGTATGGACGTGATTTTTTACCATCTATTCTTTTAATTAACACATAGAGATTTTATTTACTCTATTTTGATGTCTGCCTCCTTCAAATTGAGTTGCTAAAAAGGTTTTCACCATTTCTATTGCTTGTGGTAATGATGTAAATCTTGCAGGTATACTTATGATATTTGCATTATTATGCAATCTCGTTAATTCAGTTATTTCTTTTGTCCAGCATAAACCCGCACGCACATTTTTATATTTATTTGCAGTCATAGAAACACCATTTCCACTACCACAAATCAAAATTCCAAAATCGACAACATTAGTATCCACATCTTTTGCCACGGGATGAACAAAATCCGGATAATCTACGCTGCTATTACTATCCGTACCATAGTTTATAACTTCTATACCTTCTGATTTTAAGTATGTTATTATTCCAAATTTATATTCGGTCCCTGCGTGATCATTTCCAATAGCTATTTTCACAAGTGTTAGATTTTAAAATTAATTATAGATAATAGCAAAGATAATTCAATCCAAAAAAGTAAAGTTCAAAAAATCAATAATTTAAGCGAACGCCACTATAATGTTAATAACTACTTATCTCCTGTTAACATCGGATGTGAATAAATAGTTCCTAAAATTGATAAACTTTTTTTGGTGTTGTTAAATATAATTAGAATACGCTGAACACTATCATAAATCAAAATTTTACATCAACTTTTTCTCGGTAAGTTTTCAAACATTTAATCATCTTTATCAACTATGGTTTTACCGTAAAACTATTAATAAAAACTTGTGTTTATAAACTATAAACAGTTGTTAATTAAATTTAACTTTTGTAAGATTTTCAAGCAATTAAGCTATTCATATATTGTTGATATATATCTGAAAAATCAAACTAACTTAATAACCAAATAAAAGTCTATAAAGTTATACCGCTATCAACACTACATCATCATCATCATTTTTATTTTTAAATTTATAAAAAGAAAATATATATATATAATAACTGTTGAAAACTTATAATGATATGAGTAATGGGATTAATCTGTTGTGAATTTAGAATGAAATGTAAAAGAGAAGCGTCAATCAGATTTTTTTTAATGAAATGAAGAAATTTAGCATTGCTGTCCGCCCTTGGCGAAGTATCGAGAATAGCTTTTCGTTTTCAAAATCCTATTTTCGACCTGTGCACCTCAGAAGTATACACTTTTTCCTTTAATAGAATCAATCGAACTGAGGGATTTTGATAAAAAAAATTAAATGCACAAGGGATGGAATTATATAATTCTAAGATGTGAATTAGCATTTAGATCATCTATAATTTGTTGTACCTTTATTTGATCTTTTATATGAACTTTTAAATTAATTCCGCCAAGAGCATTAGAGTAAAAAGGAAAGACACCGATCATGGTTTCATTCTCAAAAAAATAAGAAATCCCTTCTCTTTCCAAAAGAAGTCGTAATATTGCATAATCGTTTGGATATGTAAAGGTGGCAATTGTAATGAAATCTTTCATAAAAATAATCCAGATAATAGATTATCTAAATATACAAATTATACAAAAAAAGAATTATTTAATTTGTGTAGCTTCCTTATCAGAGTGCATTTCACTATTTATTTCTGATTTCTCATTGGTATCTGTTTTCTGATCCATTGTATTTCCTATATAAAGTGTAGAATAATATATACCTAATAGAAATATAAGTACAAACAGAAATATAATCTTATGGATTTTTTTGATTTTAGGTATCATATGCATTACTACCAAACGAACAAATAACAAACTTGGTATTTTAAAATTAAGTAAATTTTAAGAAAAAACAGAAGATTTGTTGATAATATTTATTTGTAAAATATTGATTTACAGATAATATAATTTTTTAACTATAAACAATAATAAAATTTAATATTTAATAAAAGTTTATGCAGAAAACAACTTATGTTAAAAGATAAGCCTTAATTTTATATTATATTATTTAAAAGACATTAATGAAAAGAAAAAGAAGAAGAGGAAAAAAGTCTCCTAAAATAGAAAATATTACTCAGGGAATACTCAAAATACTTAAATCGGAACCTTCCAAAACATTTAATTATAAACAGATTGCAGCCAAGTTCGGAGTCGATGATCCAAGTAGCAGAAATCAGATCATAAAAAAATTATCACAGCTTGCAGCAAAAAAGCAAATCGAAGAAACAGAAAGAGGAAAATTTAAGATAATACCTAATATAAATACGTACTCAGGCATACTCGAAATCACTTCCAAAGGTACAGGATATGTAATTGTTCAAGATTTGGAGGATGATATTTTTATACCTACTAATAATCTTAATAAGGCTTTACACGGTGACGAGGTAGAGGTTTATGTGTATAAGAGAAAACGAAGAGGTAAGAGTGAAGGGGAAATTTCAAGAATTATATCGAGAAAGAAAGACGAGTTTGTAGGAATTATCGAGATACAAAAGAAATATGCTTTCGTTAATATGCAGGATACTAAGATGTATACTGATATTTTTGTTCCTAAAAATAAAATTGGCGATGCAGAGGATGGTGATAAAGTGTTGGTAAAACTTGAGGATTGGCCTGAGAAAGCAGATTCACCATTTGGTAAAGTTATTAAAGTACTCGGTAAACCAGGAGATCACAATACGGAGATTCACTCTATATTAGCACAGTATGGTTTACCTTATGAGTTTCCTACAGAAGTTGAAGCTTTTGCTAATGAGCTGGATACTTCAATTCAATCAACAGAGATCAAAAAACGTAGGGATATGCGACAAACGCTAACCTTTACCATTGATCCAAAAGATGCAAAAGATTTTGATGATGCACTATCGTTTGAAATATTGGAAAATGGAAATTATGAAATAGGAATACATATCGCAGATGTATCGCATTATGTACAACCAGGAACAATTTTGGATGATGAAGCATATGAAAGAGCAACTTCTGTTTATTTAGTGGATCGTGTAGTCCCTATGCTGCCAGAAGTTTTATCAAATAATGCTTGTTCTTTAAGACCAAACGAAGAAAAATACACATTTTCAGCTGTTTTTGAACTCAATGATAAAGCTGAGATAAAAAAGCAATGGTTTGGTAGAACTGTTACTTATTCTGATGTACGTTTCGCATATGAAGAAGCACAGCATATTATAGAAACTCAAGAAAATACAATTCCTAAAGAAATTTCTTTGACAGGAAAACAGTATCAAGCAGATCAAAAAATAGCGGATGCAGTGCTTAAATTGGATGAGTTAGCCAAAATTATGCGTGCTAAACGTATGAGGCACGGAGCAATTTCTTTTGATAAAGTAGAAGTAAAATTTAATCTAAACGAAGAAAACAATCCGGTGGGAGTGTTTTTTAAGACTTCTAAGGATGCGAATAAACTTATTGAGGAGTTTATGCTACTTGCCAATAAGAAAGTCGCAGAATTCATTGGAAAACAAAATCCAAAGAAAACATTTGTGTATAGAGTTCATGATGAACCTAATGATGAAAAATTGGCTGCTTTACAAAATATAATTGGTCGTTTTGGATATAAATTAGATCTAAGGGATCGAAAAACAACTACCAATTCGCTTAATGGATTACTAAGAGATGTACAAGGTAAAAAAGAACAAAACCTGGTAGATACCTTAGCGATACGAAGTATGAGTAAAGCAGAGTATACAACTCATAATATCGGTCATTATGGATTGGCGTTTGACTTTTATTCTCATTTCACTTCACCTATAAGACGTTATCCGGATGTTATGGCACATCGTTTGTTACAACATTATTTAGATAATGGAAAATCAGCTTCAGAAGAAGAGTATGAGGAACGATGTAATCACAGTAGTTCTATGGAAAACTTAGCTGCAAGTGCAGAAAGGGATTCTATAAAATATATGCAGATTAAATTCATGAAGGATCACGAGGATGAAGAATTTTTAGGCGTAATTTCTGGAGTGACCGAATGGGGTATTTATGTAGAAATTATTAGTAATAAATGCGAGGGAATGATACGTCTTAAGGATATGAATGATGATCATTATATTTTTGATCAGGATGAATATGCTGTAATTGGTCAACGCTCTAAGAAGGTATATCAACTGGGAGATGAAGTTTATGTAAAAGTTAAGAATGCAGATCTTATTAAGAGGCATTTAGATTTTACATTATTGGGTAGCAAAGATGAAGTAGAATAAACAGTATATTGTATCGTTAACTTTTAAAATAAGTATATACATATCAAATTTTAATTTTATAAATAATGAAAAAAGTAGTATTTCTCTCGTTATTCCTTATTGTAGGTATGCTAAATGCACAAAATATTATAACAAAAGATGTAGGGGATTTTGACGAACTTAAGGTCTTTGATAAAATAGACGTAAAACTTGTTAAAGGATCAGAAAATAAGGTAGAAATTTCAGGCATAAGCAGGAAGGAAGTAGATGTGGTTATAAAGGATAATATACTTAAAATTAAAATGTCTTTGAGTAATACTTGGGATGATAATGATACGAATGTAACAGTATTTTATACAGATATTTCTAAATTAGATGTTAATGAAGGAGCTGAAATTAATGTAAAAGGAATACTGTCTGCCACGGAATTAGATTTAAGAGCACAAGAAGGAGGTGATATTTATGCAGAAATTGAAACAGAAAAATTGTTAGCCAGAGCAGTAAGTGGTGGAGGTTTACATTTAGAAGGAAATGCCAAAGAGCAGGAAGTAACCATTAAAGCTGGCGGACAATATCTTTGCGAAGATTTAAAAACTATAAGAACACAAGTAAAAATAAGTGCCGGAGGCAGAGCAAATGTTTACGCTAGTGACTACGTTAAAGCAAACACGGCAGCGGGTGGTACCATAAGAATATATGGAAATCCAAAAGAAGTAGATGGAAAAAAGGTTTTTGGTGGTAAAATTATAGAGGTAAACTAAGTAGTATTTTCTAAATTTGTAAGAAATACACTTAGACTATATGTTTCAAGACGCTCAAGCAGCAATACTTTTAGGATTTATATTAGCCTTTTTGATCGGTCCGGTATTTTTTGTTTTACTAGAAACTGCCGCAATCAAAGGGTTTAGGGCAGCACTTGCTGTAGATCTTGGAGTTATTTTTGCTGATATAGTGTTTATTTTAATTGCATACTTCAGTACAAATCAAATTTTAGAAAAAATAAAAGATGATCCTGCGTTGTTTATTTTTGGAGGTATGTTGTTGGCAACCTATGGTGCAATTTCTTTCATCAAGGAAAGAAAGAATTATAATAAAATCAGAGATACCTCTGTAGAAATTATAAATAAGCATAACTATTTTATGCTTTTCTTTAAAGGCTTTTTACTGAACTTCATTAATATTGGTGTTTTGGCTTTTTGGATAGGAATAATAGTAGTTGCCGGACCGCAAATGGATATGGATACTAACAGAATAATTCTGTTTTTCGTAATGGTTCTATGTACATATTTATTTGTAGATGTACTTAAAATGCTTCTAGCTAAACGTCTTAAAAGAAAATTAACTCCTAAACGAACCTATATTATTAAGAGAGCAATTAGTATGATTATGGTAGTCTTTGGAGTTTTTTTGATTCTGAAAGGTGTTCTCCCTGATACAATGGAAAAGAAAATTAAGGATAAGATTGAAAAAATCAGACCAGATGCTAGTTTTAAATAAAAAATCCTGTAAACCAATTTTTACAGGATTTTTTTCTGAGGTGTCGAGCGGATTCGAACCGCTGTAGATGGTGTTGCAGACCACTGCCTAGCCACTCGGCCACGACACCCTTTATGTCTTCGAGGGCAAATGTAAAAAAATTTATGATTACTTCAGATTTATTTGTCTTTTTTTACTCCTTGTTATTGTAACCATTTGTACATTTCCACCTATTGGTGGGTTAATTTTAGAAACATCTACGGTTGCTTTATCTACTAATGGCAATTCATCTAATATACGTGTTAAAATTCGTTCTGCAGCGTGTTCCAAAAGTTTAGATCGAATAGCCATTTCTTCTTTAACAATATGATTAAGGTGCACATAATCTACTGTATCTGCAAGGCGATCGGTCTCAGAAGAAGAAGTAAGATCTGCTTTTATTTTTAAATCTATACGATAATCAGAACCAATTTTTTTTTCTTCTACCAAACATCCATGATATGCATATATCTTAATGTTTTTTAATGTAATTAATCCCACAATATTTTTTTACAAAGGTACTAGAAACTTTGATAAGAATTTATAAGAAAAAAACCCTTTTCTAGGCGGGTATTATAGTAATCAAATAGATATTATATAATTGTTGTGTTTCATTAGAAATATTAGGTAGTTTTGTATTTTATTTTTAACCAATGACAGAAGAAAAAAAATCACTCAATTTTTTAGAGCATATTGTGGAGGAAGATTTAGATAATGGAATGGATCCTAATAATTTACGTTTTCGTTTTCCTCCAGAACCTAATGGATATTTACATATTGGTCACACTAAGGCTATAGGGATTAGTTTTGGATTAGGGCTTACTTATAATGCTCCGGTTAATCTTCGTTTTGATGATACAAATCCAGCAAAAGAAGAGCAGGAATATGTAGATGCTATTAAAAAAGATATTTCGTGGTTAGGATATCAATGGGATAAAGAGTGTTATTCTTCGGATTATTTCCAGCAATTGTACGATTGGACGATACAACTTATTAAAGATGGAAAAGCTTATGTAGATAGTCAATCTTCTGAAGAAATAGCAGCACAGAAAGGCACAACTACAGAACCGGGTATCAATAGTCCGTATAGGGATAGATCTGTAGAAGAAAATCTTGACTTATTTCAGCGGATGAAATTGGGTGAGTTTGATGAAGGAGAACACGTGGTAAGAGCTAAAATTGATATGGCTGATCCCAATATGTTGATGCGGGATCCCTTAATGTATAGAATATTAAAAAAATCACATCACAGAACAGGTGATGAATGGTGTATATATCCTATGTATGATTGGACACATGGAGAAAGTGATTATATAGAAAATATCTCTCACTCACTGTGTTCCTTAGAATTTAAACCACATAGAAAGTTATATGACTGGTTTTTGGATCAGATTTATAGCAATGATAGTATTAGACCAAAACAACGTGAATTTGCACGTTTAAATCTTAGTTATACCATAATGAGTAAGCGTAAATTACTCAGATTGGTAAATGAAGGTATTGTGAATGGCTGGGATGATCCTAGAATGCCTACTATTTCTGGTTTGAGAAGAAGAGGATATACACCAGCATCTATAAGAAAATTTGTAGAAACAGTAGGAGTTGCTAAACGAGAGAACGTTATCGATGTTTCTTTATTAGAATTTTGCGTTCGAGAGGATCTTAATAAAACTGCCCCAAGAGTGATGGCAGTATTAGATCCTGTTAAATTAGTGATTACTAATTACCCGAATGAAAAAGAAGAGTGGTTAGAAGCGGAAAATAACCCAGAAGATGAAACTGCCGGATCTAGAAAAATTCCTTTTTCCAAGGAATTGTATATAGAGAGAGAAGATTTTAAAGAGGAAGCCGGAAAAAAATACTTTAGACTAACACTAGGTAAAGAAGTGCGACTGAAAAATGCATATATCATCAGAGGCGAAAATGTTGTCAAAGATAGTAATGGAAATATTACCGAGATTCATTGTACCTATGATCCTAAAAGTAGATCCGGAAGCGGAACAGAGGAATCTAAACGTAACGTAAAAGGAACCTTACATTGGGTTTCTATACAACATGCAATTCCTACAGAAATAAGATTGTACGATCGTTTATTTAATGATGAAGCTCCCGATAGTCATAAAGATAAAGATTTTATGGAGTTTCTTAATCCTGATTCGCTCAAAGTTATCAGGGGATACGTAGAACCCAGCCTTAAGGAATCAAAACCACTGGAACAGTTTCAATTTCAGAGATTAGGTTATTTTAATGTGGATCCTGATAGCACTTCTAATACATTAGTATTCAATAAAACGGTTGGTCTTCGAGATACTTGGGCTAAAGTTAAACCTATAGCCGCTAATAAGCAGCGTAATGCTCAATTACAGGAAAATAAGCAAAGAGAGATACCCGCAATAGATGAAATAAAGAAAGCGGGGAAGAAGTATACCAATTTACCCGAAGATAAGCGAGAAGTGCTTAAAATTAAAATTATAGAAGCAGCAAAAAAGATTGAAATCGATGAGTTAATTCCTTTGTATGAAACTGCAGCAAAAAAAATAGGAACCCGTATTGTTACTACCATTGCACTGGGAGTTGTTTTGGAAACAAAAGGAATAGAACCCGATCAATCAACCAGGGATTTTATTTTAAAAGGAAAAGAAGATGCGAATGATTTATTAAGTAAAGAAGCGGGTATTTTGGCTTCAAAATTTTCAATATAATTTATAATAAAGATATTCGAAACAAAAAGAAAAAATAAAGTAAAATAGTTTCTCTATTAACTACATAAAAAAGTTTTAGTTATCAGCTATTTGCTCATCCTGAGGAATTTCTATTTCTGTAGAGAAATTTTTAAAGATTTTCTTTGTTTCATCATCATCTAATAATTTATTGGCTTCAACAAAATACCATTTTTCTTTTTTTCTATCATAGAAACCAAATAATGAGCTTTTTAAGGTTATTAGTCTTCCATTAAAATCCATTTTGATGGTGTTTTTGACTAAACAACGATATTCTTTTTTTTCCTTTTTAATATCCGTAATTTCTTCTATTTCTGAACTAATGATCTTTATTTTCTGGGCGGTCATTGTTTGAAAAACCTGGTCGATATCATTTTTTAGTTGTTTTTCACCATATTTTTTAGAAATCCTGGGATGTGTATATTTCAGAAGAGTATTAACATCTTTGTTGAGGGAGGCTTCAGAGACTGCCTTTGCATCTCTTAGCGCTTGTTTTTTTAATTTCTTAATATCTTGAGAAAAAATACTTCCTGAGATAAGAAGAAAAATAAGTAGGTAATTTTTCATCTTAATTTTTTGTAAAGGTACGTTTTTAATATAATAAATAATAACTATGAAATATACTTGATTATTGTTTTTATCTATTAAAAAAATGTTTTTATAAAAGACTGTAAGAGACAATAAAAGTTGCATAATATGATTTAATGTCTCAATTTTATTAAAGCCCTTAGGGCTTATTATTTTAGTTTTTTCTTTTTTTGAACTGAAATATTCTGAAAAATCGAAAAATAAAAGCCTTTCAATTTTTTTGAAAGGCTTTCGTATTAGAAATTAGATAATCTTATTCATTCGATTTTTTTCCTCCCAGGCCTTTTTTAGCATTTTGCCTTTTCATTTCTTCTCCTATTTGATTAGAGGCGGTAAATGAGGCAATCATGTTATTAAGCATATCGCTTCCAGCTTGAGGAGAGTTCGGTAACAGTATTAAATTACTATTAGTCTCTTCACCAATGGATTGTAATGTGTCATAATGTTGCGTTACTACAATAAGTGCAGAAGCTTCTTGAGAATTAATTCCTACGTTGTTTAGGACATCAACACTTTCTTCTAAACCTCTTGCAATTTCTCTTCTTTGATCTGCAATACCTTGACCTTGTAGTCTTTTACTTTCAGCTTCAGCTCGAGCTTTGGCTACTATTTTGATACGTTCCGCCTCAGCTTCATATTCTGCAGCAACTTTTTCTCTTTCTGCGGCATTGATTCTATTCATTGCTTCTTTTACCTGAAGATCCGGATCAATATCAGTAACTAATGTTTTGATAATATCATATCCATAATTAATCATAGCTTCATTTAATTCTTGTTTTACGGCTATGGCTATATCATCTTTTCTTTCAAAAACATCATCTAGTTTCATTTTAGGAACTTCAGCACGTACTACATCAAATACGTAAGAGGTAATCTGATCGTGTGGATTTTCCAACTTGTAAAAAGCGTCGTATACTTTATCTTTGATTACTTGAAATTGAACAGATATTTTAAGACGAACAAATACATCATCTTTGGTTTTGGTTTCTACAAGAACGTCTAACTGTTGGATTTTTAGGTTTATTCGACCAGCTATATTATCAATAAGAGGAATTTTCATCTGTAATCCGGAGGTACGAATACTTTGAAATTTTCCAAATCTTTCGATAATAGCTGATGTTTGTTGTTTAACGACAAAGAAAAATTTGAAGAATAGGAAGAGTCCTATAATAGCTAATGGTATAATATAGTAATTCATTTGAGTAAATTATAAGGTTAATAGTCTGTATTAAATGTAAAGATAAAATGTCATTTTCCAATCTTATTTAGCAATAGTTATCATAGCCGTAGACATTCCGGAACTACTGGAAGTTCCAAAAGCTACAGAAACAATTTCCCATCCTTCTTGTGATGCCTTGTTCAATGTGTCTTCAACTTCTTTTCTCAGCTTTTCAGTGGACCATAAATTGGATCTTTTAAGGACTTTATATTGTTTTGACATAGTTGTATCTTTAAATATTGGTTATTATATATGTATGTTTTTCTGTTGAAATGTTACATATTGGTAAAAAGCAAAACCCATTATCCGATTATAGATAATGGGTTTTTGTTATGATAAAAACTAAACTATGATAGAGTTTCAGTAGCAGATTCTATTCTTTTAATGGTTTCTTGTTTACCAAGAATTGCTGCAATTTCAAAAAGATCAGGACCTTGAAGAGAACCTACTAGTGCAATACGCAGTGGCATCATAACTTTTCCAAATCCTATTTCTTTTGCTTTTATCCAATCTTTTACGATGTTTGAAACATTGTCGGAAGTAAAATCTGAAATATCACCAAGGATTCTAGTTAATTCGTGCATAAGTGAAGGAGTATCTTCTTTCCAGGCTTTCTTAATAGCTTTTTCTTCGTACTCAGAAGGTGCAATGAATAGAAAAGAACTAAGATCCCAAAGATCTTTAGAAAATACTGCTCTTTCTTTAACCAAATTAACAACTTCCGTAAGATCAAATGAAGTAGAAATATTCTTATTAGAAAGTAGTTGCTTCAATTGTTCCACGTGTACAGAAGCATCAAGTTGTTGAAAATACTGTTGCTGAAACCATTTAGATTTATTAGGATCAAATTTAGCACCGGCTTTATGAACTCTGGTTAAATCAAATTCATGAGTTAATTCCTGTAGTAAGAACAGTTCTTGTTCTGTCCCTGGATTCCATCCTAGGAAGGCGAGCATATTTATTACTGCTCCGGGAAGATAACCGTCCTCACGATATCCCGATGCAATTTCTTTAGTTTTAGGATCGGTCCATTGCAAAGGAAAGACAGGAAAACCACCTTCTATACCATCTCTTTTTCCTAATTTTCCTTTTCCGTTGGGCTTTAAAATTAATGGTAAATGAGAAAAACTAGGAGCCTTCCAATTAAAACATCTGTAAAGTAATATGTGCAAAGCAAGAGAAGGCAACCATTCTTCTCCACGAATAACATGAGTGATTTCCATAAGATGATCATCTACAATGTTTGCTAAATGATAAGTTGGCATGCCATCGCTTTTAAATAATACCTTATCATCTAAAACATTGGTGTCTATTTTAATGTCTCCACGTATTTCATCTTTTAGATGTAACGTTTCATTTGTAGGACATTTAAAACGGATAACATATGGATCACCTGAGTTAATTTTTTCCTGTATTTCGTTTTCAGGAAGAGTTAAGGAATTATTTAATTTTTCTCTATTATGCCAATTGTATATAAAAGTTTTTCCTTCAGATTCGTGCTTCTTTCTGTGTGCATCAAGTTCATCTGCAGTATCAAAAGCAAAATAAGCATAACCGTTTTCTATTAATTGATCAGCATATTGTTTGTACAAATGTTTTCGTTCACTTTGGCGATAGGGACCAAAACCACCATCCTTTCCCGGTCCTTCATCAAATGGGATATTACACCAATCTAAGGCCTCTATAATATAATCTTCTGCTCCGGGAACAAACCTTTTTTCATCGGTATCTTCTATTCTAAGAACAAAGGTTCCGTTATTCTTTTTAGTAAAAAGATAGTTGAACAAAGCGGTCCTTACGCCACCTATATGTAAAGGTCCTGTTGGACTAGGGGCAAATCTTACTCTGGTATTTTTTGTCATGATCTTTTGTTTATACCTTTTAAAAGTCTATAAAATCGAGGACAAAGATACAATCTTAAATAAGTGATAGAAAAACAATTATTTTAATAAATTCTAGACAATTAAAAATGTTAATTAGGTTTCATCTCGTCTGGAACTCTTTTATTCATTAACATAAACCAAAGAGGAGGAAATAAGGATAGGACCATAGAAGTAGGATATCCAAAAGGGAGCTGAGGACTTTTGTCATGATGATCAAGAAGCTGATATTTTTTTGAAGCTCTATAATGATGATCACTGTGTCTTGTTAGCTCAAAAAGTAAGATGCGGCCTAACAAATGGTTAGAATTCCAAGAATGTATTTCCCGAACTCTTTCATATCTACCGGAATCATTTTTCTTCCTTGATAATCCATAATGCTCTATATAATTAATGGTTTCTAATAATAGAAAACCAACAACTCCACAGGATAGTCCTATAATCAACCCATAAAACCCGAAAACTAAAAATATTAAAAACAGATAAATAGAAGTTATAACAGAGTACCAAAACATATCATTTTTAAAGGATAAAAAGGATTGGTTATTTTGTTGGAGTAATTTCATCTGAATTTTCCAGGCGCTTATATATTGTCCAACAACAGAAGTGAACCAGAAAAAGTAAAGTGGCTGGTTATATTTGGCTGTGGCTGGGTCTTCTTTGGTGGCAGCTTTTAGATGGTGTCCGAAATTATGCTCCAAGTAGAAATGCATATACAAAGATGGTAGAAGTAAAGCTTTGGCAATAAATCTTTCATTCGAAAAACGATGACCAAGTTCGTGCCCAACGTTAATACCGTTTGCGCCCAATACAATACCTGTAGAGAAAATGATACCAACGATTTCATAAGTCTCTAATTGAAATGTAGAAACAGTATATAGAGCATAGAACAATATAGCGTAGATGATAGGTAGGTTTATGTATAATAACCAATCAAAAAGGTTTTTCTTTGATTTTGTTAATCGGATCTCTTGATCCATATTTTCTTCTGATGAAGAAGTGAAAATTTCTATAATTGGTATGAATCCGAACACATATATTGGAGTTAAAAATGTATAAGGCCCTTGTAACCATATGCTAAGTAATGCAACCAATGGTATAGTGTAAGCGGAAATATATTTTAAATCTTTCATAATATGTTAGGTACTAGGGGATTGAATTATAATAAATATAACAAATCTATAAGAAATAAAGTTGTAGTTTTATAGATTACTGAAAAAGAAAAAGCTAAATATGGATAATTTCGAATTCATAAAAAACAAGTTAGAGCAATTTATTAAAAAATATTACATAAATGAGTTGATAAAAGGAATAATACTTTTTTTCGCGATTGGATTGTTATATTTTTTAATTACGGTACTGGTTGAGTATTTTCTATGGTTGAATAGTGCTATGAGAACAATAATGTTTTGGTTGTTTGTAGTAGTAGAATTGTCTTTGTTTATCAAGTTTATAGCCGTTCCGTTAGCTAAGTTGTTTAAGTTAGCTAATGGTATAAATTATATAAATGCTTCTAAAATTATAGGTAACCACTTTCCGGATGTAAATGATAAGTTGCTAAACTTGTTGCAATTAAGTGAAGATGATAGATCTTCTGCATTATTAGTAGCTGGGATTGAACAAAAATCTTTACAGTTAAAGCCAATACCATTTAGATTAGCCATAGATTTTAAAAAAAACACAAAATATTTAAAATATGCTGCTGTTCCTATATGTATTTTTTTGGCGGTAAGTGTATTCACTAAAAGTAGTTGGTTTTCAGATAGTTATAAAAGAGTTATTAATTATGAAACCGCTTACGAGCCGCCAGCACCTTTTCAGTTCTTTGTTGTTAACAATAGCTTGAAGGCACTAGAGGGAAAGGATTTTGTTTTGGAGGTAAAAACTACTGGCGAAGTGGTTCCTGAAAATGTAACAGTACACTACAATAATGAGACTTATTTTTTGAAAAATACAGGAGTCGGATCCTTTGAACATACTTTTGTTCAACCAAAAGAGTCTATTGATTTCTTTTTGTCTTCTAATGAGGTTGTATCTAAGGAATATACTTTGAACTTAGTTCCCGTTCCAACGTTGTTAGACTTTTCTATGAGACTGGATTATCCTACTTATACTAAAAAGAAGGATGAATTATTACAAAGTTCAGGAAATGCTACTATACCTGAGGGAACAAGAGTGGTATGGAATGTACAAACGCGAAATACTGATGAGGTAAATATGGTATTAAATGATTCTAGTATAATTTTTCAAAAAAATACGTCTGGCTTTTCTTATGAGAAAAACCTATACTCAAACTGGGATTATGAGATTACAACATCTAATACTAATATACGTAATTATGATAACCTTTCCTTCAATATTAATGTTGTAAAGGATCAATATCCTGAGCTTAATCTGACATCGGAAAAGGATACTGTTGATAATATAACAATGTATTTTTATGGGAGAGTAAGTGATGATTATGGTCTTAGTAAATTGCGTTTAGTATATTATCCTATTGGCAAAAATGAAGATAGAATAAATGAAAATTTGAAAATAAGAGCATCTGTTTTTGACGAATTTGTATTTGCGTTTCCTGGGAATTTAGAATTGGCAGATGGTGTAAATTATGAATTTTATTTTGAAGTGTTTGACAACGATGCTATCCATAAGCACAAGAGTACAAAGAGTCAGGTTTTTAGTTTTAGAAAGTTGACTGATAAAGAAGAAGAAAACAAAAGACTAAATGAGCAGAATAAAGCTATATCTGGTTTAAATAAATCTTTAAAAAAGTTTAAGGAGCAGGAATCGGATTTGGAGACGTTAAGTAAAATGCAGAAAGAGAAAAAACAGTTAGACTATAATGATAAGAAGAAGCTTGCTGATTATCTAAAACGTCAAAAGGAACAGGAAAAAATGATGCAAAGTTTTTCTAAAAAGCTTAAGGATAATTTGGACCAGTTGAATAATAAAAATGAGGAAGAGCCATTTAAGGATGCACTAAAAGAAATGGTGGAGCGTAATGAGGAAAAGCTTAAGAAGAATGAGAAATTGTTAGAGGAGATCGACAAGTTAGCAGATAAATTGCGTAAGGAGGAACTGACGGAAAAGTTGGAAAAGTTGGCCAAAGAAAACAAGAACTTAAAAAAGAATTTAGAGCAATTATTAGAGTTGACAAAAAGATATTACGTTATCGAAAAACATGAAAAGTTAGCGGAGAAATTAAATGACTTATCAGAGGAGCAGGAAGAATTATCTAATAAAAACAAGGAGGAGAACACTAAAGTGGAACAAGATAAATTAAACATGAATTTTGAAGAGTTTCAGAAAGAGATGGAGGAGCTCAGAAAAGACAATCAAGATTTGAAGAAGCCGATGAACTTGGATCAGGATCAAAATGAAGAAAAAGATATAAAGAAAGAGCAACAAGAGGCTAGTGAGAAATTGAAAAATGACCAAAAATCTGAAGCTAAAAAAAATCAAAAAAGTGCTGCCCAAAAAATGAAACAAATGAGTGATAAGATGCAAATGCAAATGGGAATGAGCGGGGGAGAGCAACAGGAAGAGGATATAGAAATGTTACGTCAGATCCTGGATAATCTTGTTGATTTTTCATTGGGTCAGGAAGAGTTAATGAAAGGCTTTAAAGGGATCAGCATAGATAATCCAACGTATTCTACTAAGCTGAAACAGCAAAGTGTCCTTAGAGAAACGTTTATTCATATCGACGACAGCTTATATTCTTTGGCTTTGCGCACACCAGCTATAACAGATGAAATTACTGGCAAGTTGACAGATATAGAGTTTAATATTGATAAATCACTTGAACGACTTGCAGAGAATCAATCGATTCAGGGAACAGCTAATCAACAGTATGTGGTGACAGGATCTAATGATCTCGCTTATATTTTAAGTTCGATTTTGGATAGGATGCAAAATAGTATGTCTGCTTCTGGGAAAGGTAAAAGCGGAAATGAGTCTAGAGGTTTCCAACTACCTGATATAATCAAAAAGCAGGGAGAATTAAATGATAAAATGAAGGAGGAAACGGAGAAAGGTAAAGGTAAAAAAGAGGGTGGTAAGGATGGAAAAGGTGAAAGTGGTGAGTCAGGAGAGTCGGGTAAAAGCGGTAAGGATGGTAAAGGCAAGAATGGGAAGAATGGTAATAGGGATGGTAAAGATAATGGTCAAGAAAAAAGAGATTCGGACATGCAAGAGGAGGACATGAGTGGTAAATTGTTTGAAATTTATAAGCAACAACAAGAACTCAGAAATGCATTACAGAATAAGCTAAAAGAACAAGGTAAAGGTAATAAGTTAGGTAGCGAGTTACTGCGAAAAATGGAGGAGATTGAGGTAGAGATGTTAGAGAATGGTTTTAATGAAAACACGTTAAGTAAGATGAAGAATTTAAAACACGAATTATTAAAACTTGATGATGCCACTTTGAAACAGGGTGAAGAGGAAAAAAGAGAAAGTAAAATGAATAATAGGCTTTTTGATGTCAGTAATAAAGATCAAATTGAGCGTGCAAAACAATATTTCAATACTACTGAAATATTAAACAGACAAGTATTACCTTTGCGGCAAAATTATAAACGTCGAGTACAGGAATATTTTAAAAACGGAAATGATTAATTTTTTTTATGAATCTGTTGAAGTAGACATAGATGAAAGTCGAATCTCTGATTGGATAAAAGTAGTGATTCTGTCCGAGAAAAAAAATGAGGGAGAACTTAATTTCATTTTTTGTAACGATGAATATCTAATTAAAATGAATCAGAACTTTTTAAAGCATGATACTTACACAGATATTATTAGTTTTGATAATACTATAGGTAATCAACTAGGCGGCGATATATTCATTTCGCACGAAAGAGTGGTTGATAATTCTATCATATATAATGTAACTTCTGAGGAGGAATTGAGGAGAGTTATGATTCATGGTATCCTTCATTTGTGCGGATATAAGGATAAGATGAAAGCCGAAAAAACAATTATGAGACAAAAAGAGGATGAAAAACTACTTATGTTCCACGTGGAACATAAGTAGTTTTCGTCTTATCTTGTTCCACGTGGAACAAGTTTGGTAAATATTTATGTTCCACGTGGAACAAATGAGAGTGTATTATGTTTGATAGAGAGTATGATGTAATAGTCGTTGGTGGAGGACACGCAGGATGCGAAGCTGCGGCGTCAGCCGCAAATTTAGGCTGTAGTACATTGTTAATTACAATGAATCTGCAAAATATCGCACAGATGAGTTGTAATCCGGCAATGGGTGGAATCGCAAAAGGACAAATAGTAAGGGAGATTGATGCATTAGGAGGATACAGTGGTATTGTCAGTGACAGAACTGCTATTCAGTTTAAGATGCTTAATAAGTCCAAAGGTCCTGCCATGTGGAGTCCGAGGGTTCAGAGTGATCGTATGCGTTTCGCTGAGGAATGGAGATTGTTATTAGAACGAACACCAAATCTCGATTTTTATCAAGAGATGGTAAGTGGATTAATTGTAGAAAATGATGTCATAAAAGGGATACGAACTTCTCTTGGAATAGAAGTAAAAGCAAAAACGGTTGTGCTTACTAATGGAACTTTTCTTAATGGATTAATTCATATTGGTGAGAAACAATTTGGAGGAGGAAGGGCAGGCGAAAGAGCAGCTACCGGAATTACAGAACAACTGGTTGATCTTGGCTTCGATGCGGGCAGGATGAAAACGGGAACACCTCCCAGAGTCGATGGGCGATCATTGGATTATTCGAAAATGGTAGAACAGCCGGGTGATGATAATCCGGAAAAGTTTAGTTACACTGATTTGTCTAAACCTCTTACAGAACAAAGATCTTGTTATATGACATATACTTCATCTGAGGTTCACGATGTACTTCGAGAAGGATTTGATCGTTCTCCTATGTTTAATGGTAGAATTAAAAGTATAGGACCTAGATATTGTCCTTCTATTGAGGATAAAATTAATAGGTTTGCTGATAAGGATCGGCATCAGATGTTTATAGAACCAGAAGGTTGGAATACCGTAGAAGTATATGTAAATGGATTTTCTACTTCGTTGCCGGAGGATGTCCAATTTAAAGCATTGAGATCGGTGGCCGGTTTTGAGACTGTAAAGTTTTTTAGACCTGGCTATGCCATCGAGTATGATTATTTTCCACCTACACAACTTACACATACGTTGGAGACCAAATTGGTTTCAGGATTGTATTTTGCTGGCCAGATAAACGGTACTACAGGTTATGAAGAAGCAGCATCTCAAGGATTAATTGCTGGTGTTAACGCAGCTCTAAAAGTGAAAGAAAAGGATGCTTTTACCTTAAAAAGAAGTGAAGCATATATAGGTGTTTTAATAGATGATTTAATTACTAAGGGAACAGAAGAGCCCTATCGTATGTTTACATCAAGAGCAGAATATAGAACCTTATTAAGACAAGATAATGCAGATTTTAGACTGACTCCTATGTCTCATAAGATTGGTTTGGCATCAGATGAGCGTCTTAAAAGGATGGAAGAAAAGGAAAGAAAGGCTGCTGATTTTGTTCAATTTTTTAAAGAGACTAGTATAACTCCAGAAGAAGCAAATCCAGTTTTAGAGAAAAAAAAGTCTTCACCTATCAACCAAAGTGGAAAGATGTTTAAATTGTTCGCGAGGCCTCAGATGACACTGCAGGACATGAAAGATTTTAAAAAAGTCTCTGATTATGTGGAGGAACACGCACTTGACAAAGAGGTTTTAGAGCAAGCTGAAATACAGGTAAAATATTCGGGTTATATCGAAAAAGAAAAAAATAATGCAGACAAACTTAATCGTTTAGAGAATATCAAAATCCCTAAGAATTTTGATTACACAAAACTGAAGTCATTGTCTTATGAAGCATGTGAGAAAATGACAAAAATACAACCTGCGACAATTTCGCAAGCCTCTCGAATAAGTGGTGTTTCTCCTAGTGACATTTCTGTGTTGTTAGTATATATGGGCAGATGATGAAGCATTTAATCTGTAGACAAGAAAAAGCACTCAAAGGTAGAATACTTATTACCATACTTGTAATTTTTTCGTTCGCTTTTTTGTTTACGAAATCAGAATCCTTAACTATCAGAATTCTTTTTTTTGTTACATCTTTAATTGTTTTTGGTTTTTCAGTGTCTTATAAAATAAATGAAGATTTTATTAATGAGAAGTTATATTCGGTCTTTGGATTGGTTTTATTTAAAACAAAGTTGGATTTGGAATTTCCGGATTATATTTCGGTTTTTTCTGGTTCTTTTAGTGTCAATAATGAATGGGCTACGGTTAGCGCAATAGGAACTAAAGAAAGACATGAAAATATAGTGGTCCGTTTTTTTACAGAAAACAGAAAAACAACTTTGTATAAAACGAATGATTACAAAAAAGCAATTGATAAAGCAAACGGATTAAAAGAACTGTTAGAGGTAGATATTTATGATATGACTAAATCATAGTTCCACGTGGAACAGTTTTGTTAAAGTCAATAAAGCAAGGAAACTTTTAATAATTCTTAATTTCGAACAATAAATTGAACTACAGTAGGCTTTTATATGATAGCTGTTTTCTAAAAATTGAACTAAGGTATAATAGTTTATAAAGAAGCTTACTAATTTTTCTTCCACTTAATAATGAATAAACAAAAGCTGAATTTTTATATAGAGTGCCGGGATTATACAGTTTCTGGTGAGAAATTCGAATTACACAAGGATTCTGATCTAGATATGTTGATTACGGTACCTAAACCCGATGAAAAAGATTTAGGAAAGTATTATGAAAGTGAGGATTATATTTCGCACACGGATTCTAAAAGAAGTACTTTCGAAAAACTATATCATATAGTAAAGAAATATTCACTTCGCAAGAAAGTTAGGCTACTATATAACCTTAATAACAGTAAAGGAAATCTTCTTGATATTGGTGCCGGCACCGGAGATTTTTTGGTAGTAGCACAGCAAGAGAATTGGAATGTGGTCGGAGTCGAACCTAACGAAGATGCTAAGGCGCTAGCCTTGAAAAAGGGAATACCTCTTAAGTCAGAAACCAAAGACTTATTATCAGGTAGCTTTGACGTCATTACTATGTGGCACGTGTTGGAGCATATTCCGAATTTATCTTTACAGATAAAAGAATTGAAACGCTTATTGAAACCCAATGGCTATTTGGTCATTGCTGTTCCAAATTTTAAATCTTACGACTCCACATATTATAAATCATTCTGGGCGGCTTATGATGTTCCAAGACATTTATGGCATTTTTCTAAAAATTCTATTCGTGCTCTGTTTGGTAATGAAGGTATAGAATTGACAAAAACCATTCCTTTAATTTTTGATTCATTTTATGTTTCCTTATTATCAGAAAAACATAAAAATGGTAAAATGAATTTTATAAAAGCATTTTGGATCGGTTTTCTTTCAAATCTTAAAGGTATAAGGTCGAAAGAGTATTCCTCACACATATATATATTAAAAAATAAGTAATTTTCTTTTTTAAAGACACTTAATTCCGTTTTTAAGTCAAGTACAATCAATAACCTTTAGTTTTTTCTAAAAATCGCTTAAAACAGCTCTATTCTTCTTATTTCGTATCGATTTTTATAATAGAAAAAATGATAATCATTGTTTTTTCTTATATATCGTTATTTTCGTGTGCTAAAGACTATATCATCTAATGAACTTTGATATTTTTGCGCAGAACTAAATTTTAGAATAATGAGAAATTTTTTATGGATTGCAATAACCTTAATCGGAATAGCTTCTTGTAATCAACAAAGTGAAAAAACGGGATACGTAAATAATACTAAAGTAGTATCTGATTTTAGTGAAATGAAAATTGCTAAAGAGAAATGGACAAAGAAGAATAATGAAGTGAGAGCTGAATTGGAGGAAAAAGCAAAACAGTTTCAAATAGAAGTTCAGGGATATCAGAATATCATGAAATCTATGTCTAAAACTAATAGAGAAAAGAAAGAACAAGAATTATTAGTTAAACAACAGGGATTGCAGAGAGAACAACAAACCAGAATGCAAGAAATACAGCAAGGGAGCCAGGCTGAAATAGACTCAATAATATCGAAAGTTGAGGGTTTTATTAAGGATTATGGTAAAAAGAATGGGTATACCTATATCTATGGAGAAACAGAGGTTAAAAATATATTTTATGCCAAAGAGGAATTAGATTTAACCGATAAAATTATTTCAGAATTGAACGGAGGAGAGGCAACAGAAGATAAAAAATAAATATTCTAATGACCATCAACGCGAATTGATGGTTTTTTATTTCTTAGCATAGGGAAATTTCCCTATCAACTTAATCAATAATTTATTTTGGCAATGATATTTTTAAATAAAAGATGAAAAATAAGTAATAAAAGAGGTATGATATTTCCAAACTAATTTTATTGGAAAAATTCCTTTATTTAAAAAAAATAGTGATTCATAATTTCAGTAAAAGGGTTACACTTAATCGGCAAAAACTGTCTTTTTTAGGTGATAGTTAAAGCAAAAAAACTCTGAAAAATTAGGTTTTTTTTAATTTTCCGTTGCGAATATTTCCAATTTACCAACGAATAATATAGATTAATAAAAGTTCATTAGATAAATTTTCCTAGCGATAAAGTAGATGTAAATGTCTGATTTATAGTTTTTTAGTTATCTGTTCGTGTCACTGGTTGAATTGCTCGTAACCGCGTAATCATACCTCTCAAAATTTAGTAAGAATATTATTACAAAAAAAAACGAAAAATCAGTTTGATATAAATTTTTAATTCATAATTTTATGACTTTATAATAATTATATTAACAACGTTATTAACAAGCGCCCCAAATCGCTTGTCTGATAATGCATATTTTCACATAATTTAATGTGATAACTATGAAAAAAAGACTTAACCTCATACTAATCGTTGTTGTATTCTCATTTTTTGCGGATATTGTAACGGCACAGGATATTTCGAGACCTCTGTTTGCGATAGACAACGCAACAACGGATCAGATATGTGTTACACCTTCAGAACCTAATCGTGAGGCGGTTGCTACGGCAAACATTTTTTTTCCTGAAAATACCGAGTTTATTCTAGAGTTATCTGACGAAGACGGTAATTTTCCTTTGGATGCAGATGATGTCAGACGACTAACAAGTTTTGTTTCTTCTTTGGAAATAACGGCTACTGAGCAAATTAATTTTCCTTCATTTCCTATTCCGGAGGATTTACGAAGTGACAACTACCGGATTAGAGTGCGTTATGTTCAACCAGATTCTAATTCTAATATAGGATCGGCAAGAGTAGTCGCAATTCATTTTTTTGATAATTCAGAAAGAGTGACCTTATTAGGTCCTAATCCGAATACGAATGTAGTGGCTTTGTGTGAAGGCCAATCCGTGACATTGACTGTAACACCTGAAACGTTAGGAGAGTATCAATGGTTTTTTAACGGTGTTTTAATTGCTGATGAAACAGGTACATCTTTAGAAGACATAGATCAATCAGGAACCTACTCGGTTCGATCAAATTTTGGGTCGTGTAATGATCGCTTTAATGATAACGAATCTACTGTAACCGTTATAGATTTTAATAAGACCACTGTTACTATAAACGGGCCTTCACTACAGGAATTTTGTCCCAGTGATATAAAAATATTAACTTGTAGTATCGTTGCTTCTGGTCTTGGTTATAGATGGTTTAAAGATGAAGTAGAATTGGTAGGAGAAAATAATCCTACATTAATTCTTCCAGAAAGCAATTTTGAAGGCTCTTACACGGTAGAAGTTACTGGTACAAGTACGTGTTTTGAAATATCAAATCCAGTACAAATCGATAATTTGGGACCTGATATTATATCTAGACCACCTCAAAATTTAATTTTACTTCCTTCGGAGTCATCAGTCACTTTGGAAATAGAAGCCATCGCGCCTTCTGGTAGTACAGTAGAATGGTTCATAAATGATATATCCCAAGATCCCGCAACACTTCTAAGTAATGATGGGGCATTAACTTTTGTGGCTACCGGGCCTGCAGAATATCGAGCTGAGATCATTACTGGCTCTGAAGATACTAACGATTTATGTGTAGAGCAAATAATTACAAATGTCCAAAGAGCTTCGAGTATCACAGCACAAATTGCCAGTATCCTGGATTGCGATGATTCTTCCTCTTCTACTTTGGCATTAGAAAACCTATTTGGAGTAAACAGTTCAGGCGATGAAATCCCATTAACAACGGATCAATATGCTTTTTTTGATTTTGAATGGTTTAGAAATGGAGATTCCACAGGACAAACTCTTATCACCATATCTGTCGGCGAAGAAGACCTTGGGCAGACCTATTTTCTCGTAGCTACGTTTCAGGATGCCACTTTTTCTCCGGCTATTTCAAACGAACTAGTAGTAGAATCTTTAAGTAGTTCTATACAAATAGAAGTAGACCCTCCGGTTCTTTCTGAAGGAGAAACGGTAACGCTAACGGCACCTCAGAGTAACAACTACATGTATCAGTGGTTCTTAAATGGAGAACAAATCGTCGGTGAAAATTTAAATACGTTAGAGGTAAGCGCAGAAGGTGATTATTTCGTTAGAATAACGTTATTAGATTGTACGATAGATTCAGAGACAGTTACGCTTTCCTTTACCGGACCACCAGGTGTAATTGAGATTATTCCAAATGTCATTACTCAAGGTCTAAGTGCCACCAGTGATAATTGGATATTGCCAGACTCTTTTAGTGAAAGCGAAGTAGAAGTAACTATATATTCTTCTAATGGAAAATTGGACTTTCAGAAAAGCGGCGGATATAACTCGGATTGGCCGACAAATTCTGCATCAGGAGCAAGAGAACTTATTTATTACTACATAATTACCCGAAATAGCGAAGTAGTCAGAAAAGGAACAATTACTGTAATGAGATAATTTATGATTAAAAAAATACATTTTATACTAATATGTAGTACCTGCTTAAATCTCATTTACAGTCAGGAAACAACTTCTATTACATCGCAAGCACTTCCTCCCGAGGTTCCTCTTCATAATTCTATCAAGTATAATAGATTTTTGTTTAATCCTACATTTTCTTTAGTAAGAGAAAACAAAAACTCTGTCAATGTTTATAATCGAAACGAAAGAATTTCGTTTCAGGACAATCCACAGACATATGTGCTAAATTACAATGCCAGGTTTGAGGAAAAGACAGGCATAGGTATAGGTCTTTACCAGCAAAATTTAGGTGTGCTACGTTACTTTGGAGGTACGCTGAACTACGCTTATAATTTAGAGTTGAATCGGGATATGAACTTCACATTTGGAGTAAATCTTCAATATTTGCAATCTTCTCTAAAAAGTAAATTAGATCAGGGACAAATCAACGATCCAATTACCAATAATTTCGAAAGTAGCTCTGTCTTTTTATTAAAACCAGGAGTAAATTTCAACTATGGCAACTTTGATGTAGGTGTTGCAGTTGGTAACCTTGTTGCTTATAATCTTACAGCGAGTGAGTTGTTGACAGACAATTTTGAATATTTAGGTCACCTTATGTATACTACAGAATTAGACTGGCGAACAGACAATGAGCTGCGCGGAATGGTATACGCTTCAAAGCCGGGCGAACTTGATTTGCGATATGGAGGAAATGTTTTATTCGAAATACCAAAATATGGATGGGCACAATTAGGATACAATAGCTTTTATGGCGGTGCTATAGGAATTGGAGCGTATATATCCAAAGTCGTTTCTATAGGTCTTTCTGTAGAGCCAGGTATTGGCGGAAGTGGCAATACCGCAGAATTTGGATCTTCATGGGAAGTTGCTTTAGCCTATAATTTTGGACAAGAAGAAAAGAGAAGAAAAAGAAGAAATTTCTCGTCTAAGAGCTCATTACAAAGAGATTCGGAAATAAGAAGACTGAAAAAAGAAATTTTAGACCAAAACAAAATAATAAGAGAATTACAAAACTCAAGGGGAGATTCATTAACTCAGGCGCAAAGATCAATGAATAGACTAGAGAGATCTATTCAGGAAGCTAAGGAGGAAGAGGCGAGAAATGCAAGAGAACTTGCATTACAGCGCGAAGAAGAGGTAAAACTGCTCAATAAAAAGAAAGAAGAACTTGCGGCTCAACAGAAACTGGAGCTGGAAATGGCCGAACAAAAAGCGGAAGAAGAAAGATTAGCCGCTGAGCAGACATTGCAAAGAGAGGTTGAAGAGCAAAAAAGAGCCGAAGAAGCTGCAGGAAGACAATCAGAAGAAGCAAAGATAGCTGCTGAAGAAGCTGCAAGAGAAGCGGAAGCAGAAAAACAAGAAGCAGAAGCAGAAGCCAAAAGGCAAGAACAGGAAGCTATTAGGTTAGCAGAGCAAGAAGTTGAGACGGAGAGACAACAAATAGCTGCTGCAGAAGAGGCGAAAAGACAAGCCGAGGCAGAGGCTGCCAGACAAGAAGAAGAAAGATTAGCTGCTCAAAAGAATTTAGAGTTAGAAGTAGCTGCACAAAAAGCGGAGGAAGAAAGGCTTGCTTCTCAGATAAAGTTAGAACGAGAGATTGAAGAGCAAAAAAGAAGAGAAGAATCTCAGAAAACATTGGAGAGAGAAGTGTCTGTTCAAAAAGATGAAGAGGCAGAAGCTGCGAGATTAGCTGAGGAAGAAAGATTACGTCAGGAGGCAGAAGCTGCAAGATTAGCTGAGGAAGAAAGGTTACGTCAGGAGGCAGAAGCTGCGAGATTGGCTGAAGAAGAAAGGTTACGTCAGGAGGCAGAAGCTGCAAGATTAGCTGAGGAAGAAAGGTTACGTCAGGAAGCAGAAGCTGCAAGATTAGCTGAAGAAGAAAGGTTACGCCAGGAGGCAGAAGCTGCAAGATTAGCTGAAGAAGAAAGGTTACGTCAGGAAGCAGAAGCTGCAAGATTAGCTGAAGAAGAAAGGTTACGCCAAGAGGCAGAAGCTGCAAGATTAGCTGAAGAAGAGAGATTACGTCAGGAAGCAGAGGCTGCAAGATTGGCCGAAGAGGAGAGACAACGTCAGGAAGCAGAGGCTGCAAGATTGGCCGAAGAGGAGAGACAACGTCAGGAGGCAGAAGCTGCAAGATTAGCTGAGGAAGAAAGGTTACGTCAGGAAGCAGAAGCTGCAAGATTAGCTGAAGAAGAGAGATTACGTCAGGAAGCAGAGTCTGCAAGATTGGCTGAAGAGGAGAGACAACGTCAGGAAGCAGAGGCTGCAAGATTGGCTGAAGAGGAGAGACAACGTCAGGAAGCAGAGGCTGCAAGATTGGCTGAAGAGGAGAGACAACGTCAGGAGGCGGAAGCTGCAAGATTAGCTGAGGAAGAAAGACAACGTCAGGAAGCAGAAGCTGCAAGATTAGCTGAAGAGGAGAGACAACGTCAGGAAGCAGAAGCAGATAGTGGAGAGGATTTAGATGAGATACAAAAAGAATTAGAAAACAGTAGTAGGATTACTGATAAATTAATTGCATCCAGAGATTCATTATTAACTACAACAACTAATCTGGACAAGAGAGAATTTAATAAGCTTTTAGAGTCTCTAGTAAATATGGACAGGGAAGTAGAAGAGATTAAAAATGATCCAACAAGCTCCAGAAGACTTACGTCAAAAAACAGGTTTATAAAGTTTGCGGATGCTACAAGACCAGAAGCTAAATATGCTACGAAATTCATTCCCGGATACCCGGAAGGATATTATTTGATCGGTAATGTATTTAGAGGAGGAACGTATGCACAGAGTTTTACGAATAAGTTAAAAGATCTTGGGTTTGATGATTCTCAGATAATTCTAAATCCTGAAAACCAATATCAATATGTTTCAATAAAATACTATGCTGATAAAAATGAGGCGGCAGAAAATTACTTAAATAATATTGGCAATAAGTATTTTGGAGATATGTGGATATTGCATATTGCCAAGAGTAGAGTAGAATCTTTAAAACGACTGGTGCAGGAAACCAGACTTATCAAAGACACGGTTAAGGACGATACCGTTTTGACTGAGAGTTTGTCATATATTGGAGGGCATAACATAGAAAACGGTTACTACTTGATCACCAACATTTTCAAGAGAGAAAATTATTTCGAGAGAGGGATGGAAAGACTTAAATCACAAGGATTGGAGCCTAAATTCTTCAGAAACCCTAAAGACAATTACATATATGTGTACTTAGATAGATATGATACTATAGATGAGGCAAAACAAAGCCTGTTCTCTAATGTCAACAGCACATATAATGGAGACTTATATATCTTAAAAATTAAATAGCCACCCCAAAATATATAATATGAGTAACAATATAACACTAACTAGCAGGCTTATGAAACGGATACCCCAAAGCAGTAAGCAAGTACTTATACTATTATTATTTTTATTTGGATATACTAATATTTATAGCCAGATACCTATCAGGAATCCATCAGGGGTTCCTTTTCAGGAGGTACCGGGAACTAATTTTAATATACGGGGTGAATTAAAAATGATAGGAAATAATATCATTTCTCCAAATGTATTACTTAACGGTACTACAAGGGATCCAAATGACCCGTTTGATCAACCTTCTATAGAAAATGGATCTTTTAGGGAGTATGCTTATATAGATATTGATGGTTTTGTAGACGAGAATGGTGATGGAGTTGATGACACATTTAGTTCTAGTAGTGCTGTCTTTGAGAGAGCAACTACTTGTGGTCAAATAGTTTATGCAGGACTGTATTGGTCTGCGACCTATTATGATGATACCCAGGTCTATTTTGATCACCCTGATGAAGGTAATGTAAGAGATAGAGATGATTATGATCCCATTTATGACCGTACTACGTTAGGACCAGATACGCGCCCACCATTTAATACGATTAAGATTAGACCTCCGGGAGCCACGACCTACACAGATATCCTTCCCGCAGATGTGCGTATTATATATGATGGTTATCCGGGATCTGTTAATAATCCAAATTTCGGCCCCAATGACACCAGGCCAGGTGTGACAGCTAATCCAAGTTGGCCAAATATAGAAAACGCAGTAGTAGATATGCCTTATCATTGCTATGCTGATGTAACGAGTATTTTGCAGGGTGTCGCAAATCCGGATGGAGAGTATTTTATTGCCAACCAACGATCGTCAATTGGTAGAATATCAGATACTAATAGCGCTTCAAGCAATGATATCGCAGGTGGATGGGTATTAGTCGTTATTTATGAAGATCAGTCTTTACCTTTTAAATATATCAATTCCAATAATGGGGTGGCTGCAGTTTCCGGATCCACAGGAGATGTAGATTTTACATATTCAGGATTTACTACAGTAGACCCGCCTTTACCAGTAAATGCTAGATATGGTATCGGAACCTATGAAGGTGATCAGGGAATAAGAGGAGATAGATTACGGGTTGAGATTCCATTTGGCAGTAACAACTTTAACAATAACCTTAGTGCCAATAATGCTGGGGAAGGTAATAATTTAGCAGACAACTTTTTTGATAGTACTATTACTGTAGATGGTGCTAATTATTTACAAAGAGAACCGGATTCAGAAAACTGTTTGGGGTTTGATGTTGATATTTTTGACCTTCAAAGAGATGATACTACCAATCCAATCATCGCGAACAATCAAACTGCCGTGAACTTTAGGTTGATTTCTACCGGTGATAAATATCAGGTATTTGTGAACACCTTCGAAGTAGAAATTATTGCCCCGGAGGTGGTTATGACCAAACGGGTTTTGAGAGCGGATGCTTCAGAACCTTCAGGTTTTTTGGATATTACCGACGGGGATGTAAACTTCAATGATGAAGTGTTTTATGATATTAGTATCGAAAATGTTGGTAATGAAGATGTAACAAACGTAACTATTCAGGATATAATACCTGTAAATGTAGATTTTATTTCTTTTGATTTGGTAGATGATGGCATCAACCCCACCTTTAACGCTGCCACTTTTAATCCTGATGGCACGGTAAACACACCAGCTTCCATAACACTACAAATTGAAGATAGAGTGATACAAGAGGGTGATCCGGCCATAAGATTTCGCTTCAGGGTTCGTGTTGTAGCAGATTGTGCTTCACTCAGAGATGCTTGTTCTAATGAAATTGAAAACGTAGCGATTTCCCAGTATACAGGAGTTGAATCTGGCATCACAGATGGCGAGAGTAGTATTGTAGCGAGAGATGCGTGTAATTTTAATATAGTAGGAGCATCGACATTTTTGATTAATGATGACACTTGTTTTAATCAGGCAGAAAATGCACGCCTTTGTAGAGGAAGCGTTACATTGCCTGGAGGAGGAGGGTTTGAAACCTATACGTGGACACGAGAAGATGATCCGTCTGATCCAACTTTTCCAAGAAATACACAAGATATTGTGGTTACCGAAGAAGGAACGTATGTTGTTATTGCCACTAGCGTGGATTGTAGAGATACACAAAGAAGATTCGAAGTGTTACCACAGAGTGCACCAGACAATCCAATAGCACAACTTATCCAGAATGGAGATTTGGATTCAAACCCAAATGCAAACGGAAATGTTCGTATTTGTCCATCTACAAGTGAAGAATTGGCAGAGATTTTCTTATGTGGATCTGGCGTTACGGTTCCTTTAAACTCAAATTTAGGAGCTGCAACGGTTTGGGAACGATTGGTGAACGGCGCGTGCCCAAGTGTGCCTCGCGACCCGAACTGTCCAACGGAAGATACTACTTGTGACCCAGAATGGCAGGTTGTGTTTACTGGAAATACACTCACCTTAGATCCAAATAATACCGCACTTTTTCCCTCTGGTGATGCAAGTGGAGAGTACAGAATTTTAACTACTGTTGATGGGGATTGTCCAGAAGAAATATACTTTAATGTTTTCCAAAGCAATTTTGACCCGGTAATTGCCAAAGTAAGAGATATTATTTGCGGTACACCAGGAGCTTTAGAAGTAACGGGAACGTCTAGTCTCTATGAGTATCAATTGATACGGGCAGGATCACCACCTGTTGCCGTTGGAGGTTTTCAGGAAGAAACACTTTTTGATAACATTACAGTTCCGGGATCGTATACAGTAAACGCGAGGGAAATAGGTTCGCCTTTAACTGCTTGTACGTTTCCATCAAATTCAATAACTATTAATTCAATTAATCCAGACATTGATTTTGACGTCACTAGACAACCTTCTTGTGCTACTGGAGATGTTAATAACACCGGAGACATAGAAATAACAGTAACAGGAGGGTTACCTACATATCGATATCGAATTACCGGACCTACTGGTTTCACACCAAGAGAAATAACGGGATCTGCAGACCCAACCGCAGAGTTTTTAGATCTTTTACCAGGAGAATATACTTTAGAAGCTTATGCAGATGATGATGATTCAACCACCAATTGTTTTGCTACGGAGACTTTACGAATCGAAGAAGGAGATCCTTTTACCGTTACGATTACACCGGTAGCCAATTTACAATGTAACCCAGATTTTAATCCAACTCCAAATCCCGTTCCACCAGGAGATTCAGGGCCATTTGACGATGATGAGTATATTGCAATAGTAGAGGTAGTGATTACATCTACTCCAGCATCAGGAAATTACCAATTTAGCACCAATCCGGATTTTTCATTAACAGCATTTAGGATAGATCCATTTGATTCATCAGGAGGAGATACTTTTAGATTTAGATTCAACAATACAAACTTAGGTACTTTTACTATTTATGTACGAGATGCAGCTCCAGGAGCGGGTTGTGTAACCCAGGGAGGAACGACAATTAATGATGCAGTAATTATCGAAGCTACGGCATCTGCGATAGATCCACCTTGTTTTAACGAGCTTGGAGGAATTTCTGTAAATATAACTAATGGAACAGCTCCTTTCACGTTTTTGATTGATGGAGCTGCAGCTACACCTGCTACAACACCAGGCTCTGCTGATGGCTTAGGCACATATACCTTTGAAAATATTGATCCTTCTACTAGTCCGGTTGTAACGGCACAAAATGGTGGTATTTCTTGTGATATAGAATTACCCGCGGTTAATTTTAATGTACCTGACGAAATTCAAATAACCTTAGGAACAATCACACCTTTAAGTTGTAATGCAAATCCTAATGCTTCTATCGAAGTTACTAGCATTACAGGGGGTTCTGGAAATTACGAATATAGCCTTGATGATCCAAATGGCACCTATACGCCAGCACCCGCTACTCCATTTACTATTAATAATGTTGTAGGTGCCGGCGCGCACGTAGTATATGTTAGAAACGTGGTGACTCCACCAACACCAGCGTGTCGTGTGAGCGAATCATTTCAAATTCAACCGCTTGCTGAGGTAGATCTAGTAGAAGTTACTACTGGAAATTTAAATTGTACAGCACAAACAACAGAAGTTACGCTTTCTGCACAACCTGCAACTGCTACCTATTTATTTAGAGTTACACCAGATCCTGCGACGGGAACAGGTAATACTGGTTTTGTAGCAACTACATCATACACCTTTGAAAACGGAACTGCATATCTTGTGGAAGCAAGAAGAACTGATAGTAATTGTGAAAATAACACAACCTTTACACCAGCAGATATTCCTGTTAGTGAAATTGTAAATCAAAGACAAACGAACCCGGTCTCTTGTAATGGCGGTAACGATGGTGCTTTTGAATTTACAGTGACCAATAGTACTGTGTTTAACTATACAATCACCGGACCGGGAGGAACAAATATTACGGTTAATAATAATACGACTAACCCGGTTGTTATCACTGGATCACCAGGAACTCCAATCATTGTAGGAACGTATACGATAAGCATAACTGACACTAGTTTGGGTGCGGGGTCTACAGGTTGTACAGATACAAAAACGGTTACTATTACTCAACCGGATCCTATAACGTTTACAATCAATCCGACGAACCAGGATTGTGCTACTGATCTCAATGAAGTTTCTATTAGCAATGTATCAGGAGGCAATGGACCAACATACACATACCAGGTATCACATCCTACAAATGGAACTTTTGGTCCGGTACCAGCTACAGATGCTATTGATAATATACCAAATATTCCTACAGGAGATCCTGTGCCTAACTACACCGTGACAGTTTTTGACGTAACAGGAACGTGTAGCGGAGAACAACCGCTTACGATTACACCACTTACTCCTCTTGAGGCTGCTATAGCGAACACCTCAGATGTTTGTTTAGATGATGGGGCAGTAAGCTTGACGGTTAATATAAATCCAAATGCCAATGGTAGTACCGGTACTCCGGGTTATACCTATACGGTTTCAAGAGACGGAACGTTAGTACAAAACACTACAACCTTAGGTTCGGTTTCTAATTTTACAACGAATGTGTTTTCGCAATCCGGAAATTATGAAATCCTACTGGTGGACTCTGAAGGTTGTGAAGTATTACTAACTGAGACTATAGCTCCTTTACTTACGATCACTGCGGTATTAGTAAACGATCTTTCCTGCGACCCTACTACAGGGGCAGATGTTGAAGGAGAGTTTGAGCTTACCATTTCAGGCGGAACTGCAAACTATGATATCACTTTTGAAAACACAACCACTTCCACTACAGGAAACGTAGCATTGGGAGTAACCACAACAGCTACTCCTATAACTTTTAACAGTCCTGATGCAGGAAACTACATATTTACTGTAACAGATAGAGCAGGTAGTACAGGTACTCGCTGTGTGGCTACCGATACCGGAGAATTAACAGACCGTACCACTCCTACAATTAATGCTCCTGATGTAGACCTGCTGTGTGAGGGAGGATTAGGAACTGTGACTATCACAGTAACAGGGCCTGAGACTGAATATTTTGTATTGTTTGATGATAATGATGCCACTACAACAGATACATTTGTACAAACAGTGTCTAATCAGGTACAGATACCAAATCTGCCGGCCGGAATCTATAATTTTATCGTAAGAGATAGTAGAGGATGTAGGTTCCCAGAAACCGTAGAAGTTATTTCTCCGGGTCCTATCGTAGAGTTAAGTAGAATAGAAAACCCTATAACGTGTGATGATACGGTAACGCCTTCAACTACAAGACCTGGTAGTATATCACTTACAATCGAGGATAGGGGAGCTTTACAATATACGTATACACTAGTAGATGATTCTGATGTATCATCTATTCCCCTTATACCGTCCACAAACACATCTACTCCAAACCCACAGGTTATTACAAATAATACTGTGTTATTTGAGGATGTGCCGGCTGGGCAATATTATATTTTCGTAGAGGATATTAATGGATGTGCTGAACGTTTGGGTCCATTTACGGTGGCCTCTGACCCTAGTGATCTTACGATTATTTCTACAACTGTGGCAACCTGTCCTGATTTGGTAACATTGAATGTTCAGGTCGTAGATGGGGTAGGACCTTTTATTATAGAAGTTTTTGGACCTTCAGGTTCATTAGCAGGTCCGGATGGACCACCATTAAATGGTTTGCCAACATCCTCAGGAACTCCTGAAGAAAGAAATCATAGCGTTTCTAATTTACCATTTAATACTACGTATGAAGTTGTCATTGAGGACACGAACACTAATTGTACCTACGTACAGTTTGTAGATCCGGTACCTCCACCATCTATGATTAGTCTATCTGATTTAGAGGAGTTTCCGATAAGCTGTAATGATGGTGATTTAACCACTTTACCTACTGATGGCGCTTTCGACTTCACGATTGACGTAATTACTCTTGGAGCTGGTGTAACTTCTGTTTCTTGGGGAGTTTTTAATTTTGGAACAGGTACACCTGCGACCGGAACAGATACAACAGGATCTTCTGGAGTTGGAAGTGATATAACAGTTAATGTTACAGATTTACCTGCTGGATTATATTATGTTGAAGTTGTTGAAGATGATGGAACAAGATGTCCAGTAAGGGTAAATTTTGAAATCGAAGTTCCGGATCCAATTATTTCTACAGCTGATAATCCGAGGGTAGCGATTTGTGATACAGAAGTAGCCTTTTCTATAACAACTAATGGAGGTACTCCTACCGAAGGAACTATTACATCTGAAGAAGGATACCGTTATTCTAGAGTAAGAAGAGGAGACCCTGTTGGACCGTTTACTTTTGATGCTACCACAATTAATGATCCTTTTACAATTGACCCTACTGATCCGCTAGATTTAGCGTGGGATATTTATACAAGGGACGATAATGGATGCATAGAAGGTCCATTAGAGATCGATATTAATGTTACACCGGGACCATCAATCGATGTCAACCCAGGTTTCGTGTCTAATCCTTGTGCATTAAGTGATTATACACTTACTATACAAACATCTGCAGACCCATTAGCACTGAATTCTAATGGTGATATTTTCTACGGATATGACGATGGAGTTAATCCTGTTACTTTTGATGAAGCTCCACCTGGTAACTATACATACACATTCCCTACGCCAGGAACTTATACATTGATTATTAGAGATAATAATGGGTGTACAGATACGAGTTTACCGATCACAGTATTCCCAAGAATTGAAATTACAGCAGCATTCGTGACACCACCCGACTGTACTACAGTACCACCGTTAGGTGTTGTAGAAACTACAGTAGTTTCTCCAGGATCTGGGGTAGCTAATCATACCTATTCTTTATTAGATGCAGTAACATTATTGCCGGTTGCTGGAGTTGTAGAGAATCCCGTAGGAAGCGGAAGGTTTGAAAATGTACCTGCAGGCTCTTATGTTGTAAGAGTCGAAGATTCTGGGATGGGTGATCCAGGACCACCACCGGTAGTTTGTCCTTTCGACACTCCGGTTAGTATAGAAGCACCAACAACACCCGATATTGATACAACTACTGGTGTAACAGACGCTAGCTGTAATGTCGCAACACCTGCTCCGGCGCCTAATACCGGACTGGGAGATGGTCGTATTGAGGTAAGTTTAGTAGGTGGTTTAGACCCAACGGCTGCATATCAATATGCAATCGTTGCAGCACCAGGAACTGGTGATGTACGACCTTTACAGGATAGTAATATTTTTAACAATTTAGCTCCAGACACCTATACGGTTAGAGTAGAAGTAACCGAACCTAACGGTCCGGGAACAACTGATGATGTCTTATGTTTTGTTGAGGAAACCTACACTGTGGGCTCTGCACCGGCAATCGTTCTTTCAGTGCCTGCCGTAACATCGTTTAGTTGTAATCCTACAGATAATAGTGAGCAATTCCCAATAATCACTATAGATGTTTCAGGAGGAACACTTAATACAGGTGGCAGCTATAGAGTATCATACACACGACCCGCACCATTAGCGCCGGTTGTAGATGAGATCGTTGTTGATGCAGATGCAGCACCGGGAATACAGTTTCAGACCATAGGTTCTGTTGAAGGAACATATAACTTCACTTTTAGAGACAGTAATAATTGTGAGATAAGTACTTCGGCAACAGTACCACCTTTTAATAGATTAAATAACGCAACGGTAACCGTTACTGCACCAGGACTTACGTGTGCAGCTTCTGAAGAAGTTACAATAAGTGTCGAAGGTGGAACTACTGGTGATACATTTACTTTTGAAGAAATCACAGGAGCAGGCGTGACCACACAGTCAGCAGTTCCCTTTGATAATAATGGAGCTACGGCTGTTGCAGAAACACAAGCTGTATTTACCTTACCAAACCCTGCCGATGAAACCAGGACATATCGATTTAGAATTACCAACGATAATACAGGTTGTTATGTAGAGGTGGATCATACGGTAGATCGAGTAGATTTCTTAGAAGTAGTCGCAGAACAATTAAACCCCGAACGTTGCTTTGAGGATGCGGATGGTACTATACGAATTACAGTTTCCGGATATACATTTGACGATGGAACTACGATAACCATCGGAGGAGGTCTTGACTACGTTGTTATCGATCCGGATACAGGCGTAGAAGTTGTTGACGGAGGAGGGTTACCAATAGCAAACTCAAGTGGTTCATTAATCATGACTACTGATCCGCAGACGTTTGACCTGCCATTTGGTGCAACTCAGGGAGATTATATTGTCAGCATTACCCAAACAGACAATCCGTTGTGTGCTGCAGATGACTCTGTGGTGATTCAGGGACCGGTAGAATTAGAATTGATTGTGCCACCTTTTATAACAACTACGTGTGATATTCCACTAGATAACGGTTCTTTTACAGCTACTACTAATGGTGCTCAAGGTACGGTTACATATACAATTATTGAAACCGGAGCAACTTCAACAGATGGTACATTTACAGGATTAGGACCTACCGATCCTACGACACCTAGAACGTATACCGTTGTAGCCAGAGATACTTTTCCGGATCCAACAAGTCCAACAGGTACTTCTTTCTGTGAAGATACAGCCACTATCGAAGTACGTCCACCGATTAATGATGTAGTCATTACTGATGTTACACCAACTGGAGTCACATGTAATGAAGATACGGACGGAAGTATCGTTGTAACTGCAACAGGAACTGACGTGCCGCTTACGTATACCATAACACCTGTAACAACAGGAGAAGAAAGTGACAGAACGGATGATCCAAACTTCACATTATTAGCACCTGGAGACTATATTATTACGGTATACGACAGATCTAATTGTTCAGATGCTTCAGGAATTATAAATGTTGCAGAGCCAAATCCTGTGACCATTATTGTAGATGATGTCACAGATACTACCTGTGCTGTTACTACGGCGGACGTTACCTTAACTGTAACATCAGACTTAGCTGCACCGTATACAGTAGAAGCAAGAGATGTTACATTGCGAGATGTGGTATCCACCCCTAGTAATCCTGTAGATGATGCTGATAGAGATATCTTTGTAAGACAAGAAACAACAAACGCTGCGGGTGTAGTCACCTTTACGGGACTACCTGAGGGTATTTATGAGTTTTTTGCAATCGACAGTAATAATTGTAGTTCGCAACGAACGGGATCTGTTGTCATCGATGCGCCAGATCAAATTACAGCGCAGTTAGATCTTGAAAATACGAATATCGTATGTTTCGGAGATGCAACAGGATCGGTAAATTTAATAGCTACTACCGGAGGATTGGGTAATAATGTGTATTATTTGGATGTAGTGCCCGAGGATACGACAATACCACCTTTTCCATTGGGACCACAAGGAGATCCTTTTTTCACAGATCTTCCGGCTGGTCAGTACACATATCGTATAGAAAGTGTTCCCGGTTCTGGATGTATGTTTTCACAGGGATTTGTAATCACACAGCCAGACACGCCGTTTGAAGCTCAAGCTGTACCTTCTAACATTACCTGTAATGGAGAAAATGATGGTACAATAACAGTTACAGCTACAGGAGGTAATATAAATAATCCTTACAGATTCTCGTTATTTAATAGTGCGGGTGATCGAATATTTGAATTCGTTTCTGATGAAGTAGATAATACGGCTGGAATTCATGTTTTCGAGGATTTAACGGAGGATTTAACAGGCTATACTGTAATTGTGACGGATGGTTTAGGGTGTCCGGTTCAGATAGATAATTTAATCATAGAAGAACCTGATCCTATTATAATTACTCCTATAAGCTCTACTCCCGAAAGGTGTGCGGGTGATGAGAATGGTACAGCGACTTTCTCTATTACAGGAGGTACGCCAAACCCTGATGCGAGCCAACCTACCTATACGTATAGTATTAATGGTAGTCCTTTCTTACCGGTAACAGATCCTGCAAACTTATTACTGGAAGACCTTCCTTCAGGAGATAACACATTACTTATAAGAGACTTTAATGGTATTGCTTGTGAAACCCCTAGAATATTCCAGATTGAGCCGGGTGTTGTTCTAAACGCAGTACTTACGAATGTATTTGAATGTCCGGTTATTGACCCTATGACAGGTTCTGTCACCGATGAAATTTATTCTGTTCAATTTGTTTTAGGAGATGATTCGGTGGATACTGATATTATTTATACACTAATTGGTATTAACGGAACTCCGAATCCTATTCCAAACCAGAACACTACAGGAATATTTGAAAATATAGTACCAGGAGAATATGAAGGGACGATGGAGCATATTTCCGGTTGTGATTTTACCACTGACCCTATTGAGGTTGAAGAATATGAGCCACTAATTATTCCTGTGGCTCAGATGACCAATAATCCACAAGATCCTAATGAATATGAAATTATCGTATCTGGAGGAAGCGGAGATTATACATATTTTGTAGCAATAATTCCGGATGGATTAACGGTTAATGATTTAACGGATGCAGACTATAGAGAGCTAGACGATAATATATTCTCTATAGATGAGACCGCCGAGTACGCGATAAGAGTTTTAGATAACATAGCGTGCGAAGCGATAGGTGTTCAGGAATTGACATATATCAATATTGTAATACCTAATTACTTCACTCCGGATGGAGATGGAACTAATGATGTATGGTATCCAAGACAAGATAGCCCGAATCCAGGTAGCGATCCTTTCTTCTTTAGTAATATGGAGGTAAAAGTTTTTGACAGGTATGGTAGATTATTGGCTGAGTTTGTTGGAGAGCAGCAAGGTTGGGATGGTATTTATCAAGGTAGCGAATTACCATCTGGGGATTATTGGTTTACCATTATCCTTAATGATATTGATAATAGAGAATTTACAGGTCACTTTACTTTATACAGATAACAAGTATGAGAACGTACACAAGACATATGATGATGGTAGTTATTACTTTATTAATAGCTACAGTGAGCAATAAGAGTTACGGCCAGGAGTTTTTTGCACCGGTTCAGAACCAGTATATTGCAGATAATCCATACTTAATCTCTAGTGCGTATGCTGGTATCGGTGACTGCTGGCAGGTTCGGGCATCAGGATTCGAGCAATGGGTGGATATAGCGGATGCTCCGGGCACTCAATCTATTTCTGTAGATGGACGGATATCAGATCGTTCGGGAGTAGGAGCTATATTGTTTAATGATCAAAATGGATTTACAACCCAAAAGGGTGTTCAATTATCTTTTGCACACCACCTTACATTAAATGAATATACAAACCAATATTTATCGTTTGGTATCAGTTATAAGTTTACCCAGTTCGGTATTGATACTTCCGAATTTAATGATGGTGATCCTAATCAACCACCTAGTCAGTCTTTAGAGAATGTAACAGTAAACAATTCCAATTTTGATATTGGTGTTTTATACCGCTTAGGAAGATTTTTCTTAAGTGCTAATGCTGTAAATTTATTACAGAAGCAGATAGATGACTTTAATCCTACAGAACCGTCATCAATACAGAATTATTATGTGTATTCCGGATATACATTTTATGACCGTTTTAGTGATATAGAGGTAGAGCCGTCAGTTTTGTATCAAAACTTTGCAGGTGATGGAAGAAGTACGGCAGATTTAAATTTAAAGGTAAGAAAACTTCATAGAGGCGATTACTACTGGGCAGGAATAAGCCTGAGATCCTTGGTAGATCAGGATTTTAAACCGCTTTCTGTATCCCCAATGATTGGAATAAAGAAATCCAACTTTTATGTAGCTTATGGGTATCAGGTAAATGTAAATGAGGTATTTGATGCCAGTAATGCGGCAGGTTCCCATATGATTACGTTAGGTATAGACTTTGGTTGTAGACAAAGTAAGTGTGGATGTACGTATTAAGCAGTAGGTGATATTAAGTTAATTTTTCTCGAAGAGCGCTTTTTTATACGAAAACATTTAAAAGTTGTAATTTTTCTTAAATTTAATTGACTGCAAACAAAATGTAAATTCTCAGTAAAGTTTAATAGAAACTATTCATAAAAATGGTTACTCGTTTTCGTTATACGATAAGAGGTTAAAATATGGTAATTGTAATGCAGCTAATTTTGTTTCCGTAAAATTTCCATTGTTGATAGTTATTTTTAAACATGTACTATTACTATAACCAATAAAAGAATAAAGAAACCTATAGTTCTTATACAAAAAACCATCGCATTTGCGATGGTTTTTTGTAAAATTTTAGTGTTGTTAAATTAATCTCGAACTCTAAAAATAATTGTAGTATAATATAGCTTTCCGCTTTCATCTTTGATGGCTCCAACACCTATTTTTTGATAATTGCCTATTAAAATTCTATTGGTGCTAGGTGAATCCACCCACTGCTCAAATAAGGAGACAGTATCATAGAATCTAGAATTAAATTCTAAAACGGCAGAGGCATTCTCAGTCTCTCGAAGAATAGATTCGCGTTCCTCGTTTTTTTCAATACTAAGTTCCTCATTTTCAGACATATATCTTGCATGTTCTGTGGCTAAGTTTTGAGCGGTTTCATTAATTTCTAGTGGATCGAGAGAATTTTCTATCCTATAATTATTAACTAAATCAATAATACTTCGAGAAGCTGATTCTTCATTACCATTAATCGCCAAGAGAGAATCCTGATTACTACTGTCATCGGTTGAACAAGAATTCAAAAAAAATAGGATAGCAACCATCCATAAACTTGGAATAACATTTTTTTTCATAATATTTTTAATTTGGGGCTTATGTTAAAATTAAGAAAAATATCACTAATTACAAAAATGTAAATTGACACATGTTAATTCTTTATTCATTGATTATAATTTTATAAGCGAAAAATTTCCGGAAGTATTACTTTTTTTTATAGAAGTGAATATTATAAGGTTAAATAGATATAATATATAACCCAAATACAGCAACTATAAAATAACAAGTGATTGTTAACGCTCCTTGGTAATCTTTCGCGACACGCTGTCCAAAAAGAAGCATTAAAAGCGTGATACAGGCAGAAAACATTGCCCCGATAGCAAAACCTTTTTGGTTATCAACAATCAAATGATAAATACCCATAACACAAAAGATGGCAGTAACAATTTCTATAATAAGAATGGTAGCAAGAAGTAATGGAACAATAGTCCCCAAAAAGGTAGCTGAAAAATGATCCGTTAACCAGCTTAGGTTCCCTTTCCAATCTGTAATTTTATCAATTCCTGATTGTAAAAAAGTAATAAGTAAAAAAAGTAAAATTGTGATAGGAACCAAGTGAGTCATAAAGTTATCCATAAAGTCGGGTTTAGTGTTAAAATAAATTGCAGGTTCTAAAACTCATAGTCAAGAATAAGATAAAAAAGTAACAATTAAAGCCTACACAGCCTTTTTATGAAGCAGTCGTGTTAATTTGATAGATAAGTCTGTCAAAATGATTTTCGCGTTACCATTGCGTTCTATATGATAAATTGCATCCTGAAGTTCATTATTGATGTCCATAATATTAGCTCCATGAATAAATGGAGCAAAATTTTGAAGCTTAAAGCCATTCGTTTTAGGTTCTAAAAACACAAGATCTTCTGCGCCGTAATTTAACAATAACGCTTGTCTGAAAAAATCAAGACAATAGTTCAAAAATTTCTTTTGTGTTTCTCTTCCCGAACCGGCAATAGATTCACTCCAGTTAATTAAATCATTCACCGCAGATTTATTACCTTTTGCTCTAAAAGCCGTTCGTACCCATTGTATAAACCAATCTTCGAACTGCTCATCACCACCATCGTGATGTAATAAGTGTAATGCTTTGCTATAATCGCCATTGGCCTGATGTGCAATTTTTAGAGCTTCAGCGTCAGTAATGCCTTCAGATTTTTTTATTGCATCCTTGATCACCTGTTCGCCCAAAGGAGGAAAATGCAGAACCTGACATCGGGAGCGTATGGTTTGTATCAATTGTTCTTCATCTTCGGTTATAAGAATAAAAACTGTCTTTTCCGGCGGTTCTTCAATGAGCTTCAATAATTTGTTAGACGCAGCTATATTCATCTTATCCGCCATCCATATCAGCATTACTTTATAACCGCCTTCGTAACTTTTTAAAGATAATTTTTTAACAACGTCTAATGCTTCATCCACACCGATCTGACCTTGCTTTTTTTCTATTCCCAATAGAAGATACCAATCAAAAATACTTCCATAAGGGTTTTCCTTTACAAAAGTTCTCCATTCTTCGGCAAAATGATTGGCTGTAGGATGCTTTTTTACTTTATCATTAGTAGCAACAGGATAAGCAAAATGTAAATCGGGATGTGCCAGATGATCAAATTTTACATTACAAGATGGAGTACCTCCAGTGTTTTCACCATTCTTGTTTTGACATAAAATATACTGAGCATATGCAACAGCCATTGGCAAAGTACCACTACCGTTAGGTCCGACAAAAAGTTGTGCGTGCGGTATACGACCACGTTCTACACTGGTAGTCAGGTAGCTTTTGATATGCGTGAGCCCTAAGATTTCAGAAAAAAGCATAAAGCAAATATAATTCAATAATGTACAATATCGATAGAGGAGTTTATGAAGTGGTTTAAACTTTTTTGATTCAGGCGGGAAATAGTATTTTTTTGATCAGTTGAAGTGTTTTTTGCACTTCATAGTAACGTTAAGAAGTAGGAAAAAGATAAAAATTAAGTGAAAAAAGTTTAAATCACTTCTATATATAAATACGATGTGATTTTTTCATTGAAAAGCATCTTTTGGTTAAAAATCGTTAAAAGTGGAAGTTTACAGAAAAAACCGCAGACTTTTTCGGATAGTATTCGGTGTTTTTGAGGAAATAGAATTATTTTCGTTTGCGAAAAATCAATCCAATTCGATGAAGACAATCCATGATTTCAATTTTGAAGATAAAAAAGCATTAATCAGAGTAGATTTTAATGTACCATTAGATGAAAGTTTTAACGTAACAGATGATACCAGAATTCAGGCTGCAAAACCAACAATTATAAAAGTTTTGGAAGACGGCGGAAGTGCAGTCTTAATGTCTCATTTAGGTCGCCCAAAAGGAGTGCAGGATGAATTTTCATTAAAACATATTGTGGATAAGGTTTCCGATGTGATTGGTGTGCAGATAAAGTTTGTAAGTGATTGTGTTGGTCAGGAGGCAGAAGATGCAGTGGCACAAGTAAACCCCGGTGAAGTAGTATTATTAGAAAATTTAAGGTTTCATAAAGAGGAAACCTCTGGTGATACCGGATTTGCAGAACAATTATCAAAACTAGGGGATATCTATGTAAATGATGCTTTTGGTACGGCACACAGAGCACACGCGTCTACAACAATAGTAGCACAGTTTTTTCCTGAAAATAAATGCTTTGGAAGCCTTTTGGCAAAGGAAATAGAAAGTATCAATAAAGTGTTGAAGAGCGGAGAAAAACCAGTTACCGCAGTGTTAGGAGGATCTAAGGTTTCTTCAAAAATTACAATTATAGAAAATATTCTCGATAAAGTGGATCATCTTATCGTAGGCGGTGGAATGACCTATACCTTTATCAAAGCACAAGGAGGACAAATAGGAGATTCTATTTGCGAAGATGATAAGCAGGACCTAGCTTTAGACATTCTAAAAAAAGCAAAAGAAAAAGGAGTGCAGATACATCTTCCGGTAGATGTTATCGGAGCAGATGCTTTTGATAACAATGCCAATACCAAGGCAATGAGCGTAGATGCTATTCCTGATGGATGGCAGGGATTAGATGCAGGACCTGAAACGCTAAAGAATTTTCATGAAGTAATAATGAATTCTAGAACCATACTTTGGAATGGGCCACTTGGAGTTTTTGAGATGGAAAATTTTGCCAACGGAACGATAACACTTGGGCACTCTATCGCAGAAGCTACAGAAAATGGAGCATTTTCTCTTGTAGGTGGTGGCGATTCTGTTGCTGCAGTAAAACAGTTCGGATTTGGAGATAAAGTAAGCTATGTTTCTACAGGTGGAGGGGCTATGTTAGAAAGCCTGGAAGGAAAAACGCTGCCTGGTATTGCTGCTATAGGAAGTTAACAAAAGCTGCAAATTTCTGTAAGAAAAGTCTTAATAAATACGAAAGTTATTAAAAATCAGTCGGTTTGACTGATTTTTTTATGTTTTTAACTTGTTGATTTTTTGGATTTTAGAAAAAAAATGCGATTTTCGCAGCAGTGTTGTTGATAACTTGTTGAAACGTCGCACTAATTACTCCAAAATATCTGTTAGTTTGAATAATTGTAAACAATATCCGAAATGATTAAAAATTGTTGGTTCTTTCTTAGTTTTCTTTTTTGTGTGGTTACATTACAAGCACAAGATACCATTCCCTCACCTGAAAATTCAGAAACGAAAGCTTCCAGAATTGTAACATTGGATAAAGAGCTAACGCTACAAAAAGATACCGTTCAGGTAATAGATACAACTAAAGTCATCAGTGCAGTAGGTGAGCTGCAAACCACAACGTTTACAAAAACGAGCGTTAAAGACAGTGTGCTGTATTCAGTAAAGGATCATCCAAAAATGGCAGAACTGGATTCTATTTGGAAACAAGAATTATATAATTCCAGTCTTTTTGATACCATTTATAAATCAGTAACAGAATTAGAATATGAACCTGTAGAGTATGTAGACCTCCCTACGGATACCCTAAAGGCAAGATTAGCAGAACTAAATGCGCGAACACCATTTAATGTGGAATATAACCCTTCGTTAGAAAGCGTGATTAAAAATTACCTTAAAAATCGTCATGAGCACCTGGAAAGATTGATGGCGTTAAGTGAGTTTTATTTTCCATTATTCGAGCAGGAATTAGACAATCAGAATATTCCATTAGAAATAAAATATCTGGCGATTGTAGAATCTGCACTAAAACCGAGAGCAAAATCCAGAGTAGGAGCTACGGGATTGTGGCAATTTATGTTTGGTACCGGAAAAATGTTTGGGTTAGAAGTAAGTTCTTATGTAGATGAGCGTATGGATCCGATTATGGCTACTCAGGCAGCCTGCAAGTATTTGGCAAGCCTGTATCGTGTATTCGGAGATTGGGATTTGGCACTGGCGTCCTACAATTCGGGACCCGGTAATGTAACCAAAGCCATCAGACGTAGCGGTGGATATACCAACTATTGGAATATACGACATAACCTGCCGAGAGAGACAGCAGGATATTTACCCGCTTTTTTAGCAACCATGTATATTTTTGAATATGCCGAAGAGCACGGATTTAAACCAAAAAGACCAGAGTTTGCATATTTCGAAACAGATACTATTAAAGTAAAACAAATGATCACACTGGATCAGGTTTCAGAAGTGATGGATATTAATATAGAAGAGCTGCAGTTTTTAAACCCTTCATATAAACTTGATATCATTCCGCATATCAAAGATGAAAATTATGTGTTGCGCTTACCGCTGGATCAGGTAGGTAAGTTTGTAGCAAACGAAGATCAAATATATACCCTGGCGCAAGAAGAGTTCAATAAACGCGAAAAACCACTTCCTAAGTTTATTGAAGCTAACGATAGAATTCGCTATCGTGTGCGCAGCGGCGATTACCTTGGAAAAATTGCCAGAAGATACGGGGTTCGTGTAAGCCAGATCAAAAGATGGAATGGATTACGCAGCAATAACCTTAGGATCGGACAACGATTAACCATTTATCCACGTCGCCCAGTAGTAGACAGACCGCAAAAGAAAGCACCTACTACAAAAGCGGTAGTAACAACCAGTTCAGGAAATTCTGAAGTCTATACGGTAAAAGCTGGAGATACATTATGGAGTATTTCTCAAAAATTCAAAGGAGTTAGCATCGAAAACCTCAAAAGCTGGAATAATATCAGCGGAACCGGAATCAAACCCGGAATGAAGCTAAAAGTATCTAAATCATAACAAACCTTTCAGTAAAAAAACTTGTTTCTCGACTAATCATATATAGGTTCGACGTAAGAAAATTTACGTCAGTCAGCGTGTACCAATTTTATATTGGGATTGTACTTCGACAAGCTCAGCTGAGCGATCGAAGACCTGCCTCGCCGGTCGGCCGACAAGTATTTTTAGTTAAAAAGCCGGATTATCTTAAGCGTGTGGAAGGATCGATACTCCGCCTGAGGCAGACGGGCGCTAACGTTTCTCCAATCGTCTAGAGCGCTTCGAATTGGCTTAGGACAGGGGCAAAGTCGAGAGAACATTGAAAATCAATCAATCTGCCTGTATTGCATTTCGGAGGGCAGGTTTGACGGCTTCAGGTTAATCATACAATTATTCATACATCTTTGTTGTCATACTAGCGGAGGTCGGAATCCACTTTAAAAATAATTTTGCCCTAAGTTGTTTTACAAGTAATTTCCTGAAGCATTTAGATCATCACCACCCCATAAAATGATACTTACAATTTACAATTGGAACGGTTTATGATGTTATAAAAAGCAATATATCCGTTGTACGGACCATATTAATTTTTATATTAATCTATCCAAAGTATATTTGTAATATGAAATGAGTCATACAATTCGAATACCAATATCGGAATAACTATTGTCAAATTGTACTTGCCTGCCTGCCGGCAGGTCTTACAAATAGAAAAACAGTAAAATAAACAGATGAAAAAACTTACACTTGCTTTTATCGCTATACTATGTATACTAAGTTGCACTGAAAATAAAAAAAACACTTCTGAAAAAATAAATGGTTCACTGGCTCAATCTGTCGGTAAGATAAACGAACTGGTTGTCGTTATGGACAATGATTTATGGACAGGAAGCATAGGTGATACCATACGTAGATATTTTGGAGCAGAAGTTCCCGGTCTACCACAAGAAGAACCTTTGTTTTCTATGAGGCAATTACCTCCTGATGCTTTTACAGGTATCACTAGAAGAAAGAGGTTATTTCTCAAAATAGAAAAAGGAGAAGAGTCCAAAGTATACGTAGCCAATAATAAATATGCAACACCACAATTGGGATATGTAATTACCGGTAATGACGAAAACGAAATTATCCGATTGATTCAGGAAAAAGCTGAAGGCATGGTCACTAAATACAAAAAAGTAGAAACCAGAGAAAAGCAGTTTAGGATCAAAAAATCAGTAGAGTATATTCCGCAACTTAAAGAAAAAATGGGCATCACCCTAAAAATACCTTCTGCTTATCGAATCGCCAAAGAAGAAGACAAGTTTTTCTGGTTGCGTAAAGACATTAAGAATGGAGATACTAATCTGATGATATATGAACTTCCGCTGGGAAGCATACCAAAAGACTCTAACACTGTTGCCCGGATCATAGAGGTAAGAGATTCTGTAGGGCAATTAAAAATACCAACCAATTCCGGAAAGTTTATTACCGAAGAAGCCTACGCACCTTATTTATTCGAAACCTCCTTAGATGATAAATTTGCATTTGAGACCAAAGGAACCTGGGAGATCAAAGACCGCTATATGGCAGGCCCTTTTGTAAACTATGTGATCAATGATATCGAGAATAACAGACAATTAGTGATCGAAGGATTTGTACTGGCTCCATCCGTGAGAAAAAGAAACTACATCTTTGAGTTGGAAGCCATTATCAAAACGATAGAGTTTGAGTAAAAAAAATGTCAATTCGAGTGCTGCGACTTTAGGAGTAGTGTACTTCGACAAGCTCAGCAGAGCTATCGAGAATCGCTTTTTTGATTCAACGGCTTTCCTATTAGTAAACTATCTTGCCAGCAAATAGCTCTGCCGAAGTGTAAGATATTGTTATAATAACACATAAGCAACGTGAACTCGGATATTACAAAGCATAATTAAAAAATCGTCAATTCGAGTGTCCGCCTCAGGCGGATGTATCGAAGACCAGTAAATTTTCAAGCAAGAACCTATTCTCGACCTATCCGCCTCTGCAAGAAGCTTAGGATAAACTAAAGGCTGGAATCTATTCCACACTAACATTTGATAATACTTGAACATTTTAACGTGTAAAAAAATACTTTAACAAAGAATATTTAGCACCCTTATTCATTCCATCGGGCTTGTTTTTAGTGTTTTGTTAATTTGCATAGATATAGACAATATCATCTATCTAGGTTATTTTTCATTATTTAAATCTGATTCCAAAAATAAACAGGTAACATTTTAACATTTCGGAACACTATTTGATAAGGATTTTATATTATTAAAACATTATCACTTTGAAAGCATACACACTCTTTACACTTATTTTTTTGTATTCACTGACATCAATCGCACAAGATCAAACACAACTTTCTCCGGAAGAAGCAAATGCCAGATATTTTGAGATTCCCAGGGAAACTATATATGCACACCTTAATAAAAGTACCTATTTAAAAGGAGAAGAAATTTGGTTTAAAGGCTATGCATATGACAGAAAACACAATCTACCTTCAGAAACTACGGCTAATTTCAATGTAGAGTTGTTTAGTCATAATGGTGATGAAGTATATAGTGGATTACATCTGGGCTACCAAGGAAGCACCCAGGGCACAATAACGATTGATTCTACTTGGGCTAGTGGTGATTATTATTTACGGGTTTCTACCAACTGGATGAACAATTTTGTAGAGGATGATTCGTACGTACAAAAAATTATCATCGTAAACGAACGGGCGGAAAAAGCGGATACTACAAAGGCTACTAAATATGATTTCCAGCTGTTACCGGAAGGCGGGCACCTGGTTTTGGATACTGATAATACTATTGGTTTTAAGGTAACGAATGATGAGGGATATGGGATCATATTTGATAAAGGAAAAGTTACAGATAAGGAAGGAAACGAGATTACTACCTTTACTTCTAATCGTTTAGGTATCGGTAAATTTAGTTTTAAACCAGTACCAGGAAAGCAATACAAAGCGAGTATCACTCTGGATAGTGGACAGGAGGTTACAGCAGCCTTTCCTAAAATAGAACCTAAAGGAATTGCCGTAAGTATGAATAACTTATTTGACGATAGGGTGTTGATAGAACTCAATACTAATACGAGTACACTCAATGACATTGTAAATAAAGAATATAATATTTTAGTTCATCAAAATGATCTTTCCAAAGTGATAGCAGTTACTTTTAAGGAAGGACAAACAAAAAAAGTTATTTCCTTAAAAAGAAATACCTTATATCCAGGGGTAAATATGATCACACTTTTTGAGAACAACATACCAATTCTGGAACGTATTCTATTTAATAATGTTGGCATCCCAATCAGAAATGCAAAGGTAGCGCACCTGAATACTGTAAAAGATTCGCTGTTAATGAGCATTCAGTTACCTAAAAAAGACAGTGTTACTTATAATGTAAGTGTATCTGTATTGCCTGCAGAAACCAAATCATACGATCATCAGGATAATATGATATCCGCGATGTTTCTAAAACCCTACTTAAAAGGCTTTATAGAGGATTCAAAATACTATTTCACTAATACAAACAGGGCAAAAGTGTATGATCTTGATTTATTGCTAATCACACAGGGATGGAGTAAATATAATTGGGATACTATATTTAAATATAAATCTGACATTTCATATGGCTTTGGCAATGGATTGACAATCAAAGGTAAACTGCAAAACCTAAGAGATAAAAACATTAAACAAGTATACGTACACCCTACAAAAAATAGCCCACCGAGGTTTATAGGTTTAGACAGTACAAACAGTTTTATTATAAATAATTATTATCCGGAAAAGAAAGAACCTTTACGAGTATCCGCAGTAAAAGCAAATGGTAAATTTATCAAAACCGCGATGTATTTGCAATTACAATCTAATAGATTTAAAAAGAGTTTTGAGACCACGGTTCCTTCTAAAGCCGACATAAGCAACACTATTACGAATACTATTGAAATTCCGGACTATTTCTTTAACGACGAGACAGAATTATTGGATGAGGTGGTGATAAAAGGCAAACCGAAGTTTAGCGATGTATCAAGATTTATAATTAAAAACTCTAGAAAAATTACAGTACATGACACTAAACAATATCACGGAATTTTAGATTATATAGCGGCTAAAGGAGGATATAGAGTATTTAATAACCCGGGTGAACCTGTACAAATCACACCACTAAGTAATGTCTCAATAATGTCTAATGGTGTAGATGTTTTTTTAGAAAATATGATATTACTCGATTTTGATATCTTGAAAAATTATACGACTGAAGATTTTGAGCGTATCTACATAAATAAACAAGGTTTAGGCGGCAGGGATCCAAGAAATCATGTGATACGGCTATACCGAAGGAAGACACCATTAAATAAGCCGGGTACAAATAAACAAAATAGCAATATATTCACAGAATACAGTTTTGATAAAGGTTTCGAGCCTGTAAAAATGTTTTATAACCCTACATACACCAGTTTTTCGGATCCGTTTTTTGAATATTACGGCACGATTCATTGGGAACCGTATATATCATTTGATCAGGCTGGTACGGGTACTTTTAAAATACCGGATACAGGTACTCAAAACATAAAACTGTTTATAGAAGGAATGGGTAGTGACGGAAGTTTGATATCCAAAGTAGAAGTTTTAGAGCTGAATTAGATTTTTATAATATATTTAGCGGTTCAAAAAATGTAACCAATGAATATTGTTTCTTTTATATCGAAACAGCTTCCTGTTTCCGAAAAACAAATCGCTAAAACTATCGAATTACTGGATGATGGAGCTACGGTTCCATTTATTTCCAGGTATCGTAAAGAAATGACTGGCAATCTCGATGAGGTAGAAATCGGAGAGATTGTCAAGCATAAAGCCGCTTTCGAAACATTGCAAAAAAGAAAAGAAAGTGTACTGGCATCCATAAAAGAGCAAGAAGCATTAACACCAGAATTACAAAAACGGATAGAACTCGCTCAATCACTAGCCGAAGTAGAAGATTTATATCTGCCCTATAAGAAAAAGCGTAAAACAAAAGCTTCGGTAGCAAAAGAACAGGGACTAGAACCTCTGGCAAAAGTTATACTGCAGCAGCGGGAAGAAGAGCTTCTTTTTGTAGCATCTCAATATCTTAATGACATTATTATCAATGAAGAATTGGCCTTACAGGGAGCTAGAGATATCATTGCAGAATGGATCAATGAGGATGAGAAAGTAAGAAACAGATTGCGTAGGCTGTATCAGCGAAGAGCAACGATATCGTCTGCCGTTGTAAAAACCAAAAAGGACGAAGAAGAAGCACAAAAATATCAACAATATTTTGAGTGGGAAGAACCATTGAATAAATGCCCGTCTCATCGACTTTTAGCAATTTTAAGAGCAGAAAACGAGAAGATTGTACGTGTAAAAATCACAGTACCCGAAAATGATGCGTTAGATATCATTGATGATATCATGATCAAATCTAATGTGGAAGCATGTACAGATCAAATGTTTTTGGCAATTGCAGATGCATATAAAAGACTATTAGCCCCGGCAATCTCTACAGAAATACTTAATCAGGCCAAAGAAAAAGCAGACGATGATGCGATTAAGGTGTTTGCTCAAAACCTAAAGCAGCTGTTGTTAGCTTCTCCTTTAGGTCAAAAGCGAATTCTAGCACTGGATCCGGGATTTAAATCCGGTTGTAAAGTGGTTTGTCTCGATAAACAAGGAGATCTGTTACATAACGAAAATATATACCCACATCCGCCACAGCGTGAAACTACCAATGCTATAAAAAAGATCAGATCTTTGGTAAATGCTTATAAAATTGAAGCTATCGCCATCGGTAACGGAACAGCCGCAAGAGAAACAGAAGCGTTTATTAAGAAAATCCCATTCGAATCTTCTATACAGGTATTTATGGTAAACGAAAGTGGTGCATCTGTATATTCAGCTTCTAAAATAGCAAGAGCAGAATTCCCCAGTTATGATGTAACGGTTCGTGGTGCAGTCTCTATTGGTAGACGATTAGCAGATCCACTGGCAGAACTGGTAAAAATTGATCCTAAAGCAATTGGTGTTGGTCAATATCAACACGATGTGGATCAAACCAAATTAAAAAACGAATTGGATACAGTGGTTATGAGTTGTGTAAATAGTGTAGGGATTAATGTAAATACTGCCAGTGCCCCACTGTTGAGTTATGTTTCCGGAATTGGAGAAAAGCTTGCAGAAAATATAGTGAATTATCGATCCGAAAATGGAGCCTTACAATCGAGAGAAGAGTTAAAAAAAGTGCCTCGCCTAGGAGGAAAAGCTTATGAGCAGGCGGCAGCGTTTTTAAGAATTACGGAACCTAAAAATCCATTGGATAATTCTGCTGTACATCCCGAACGATATAAGTTGGTGTCCAGGATGGCAAAAGATGCAGGTGTTCTGCTACAGGAATTAATAGGAAACAAAACAGCAATCACTAAGATAAAGTTACAGGACTATATTTCTGAAGATGTAGGATTACCAACATTGACGGATATCGTAAAAGAATTAGAGAAACCTGGTGTGGATCCCAGAAAGAAAGTCACTATTTTCGAATTTGATCCTAATGTAAAAACGATTAATGACCTGAAGGCAGGAATGAAGTTGCCTGGAATTGTAAACAACATTACTAATTTTGGATGTTTTGTGGATATCGGAATTAAAGAAAGTGGATTAATACATATATCAAAATTGGCTAACGAATATATCAGCGATGTAAATGCCGTAGTGCAGTTAAACCAGCATCTAATGGTGACTGTAATGAGCGTGGATCTACCCAGAAAAAGAATCCAATTGTCATTGATTGACTAAAAACAAAAAAACCCATCTGCATTAGGCGGATGGGTTTTCTTTATGTTATAAAAGTTAAAATTACTTTTTGTCTTCTATTTTATTAGGATCTTCATCTTCCTTAGTAGCGTCCTTAAACTCTTTGATCCCGCTTCCTAAACCTCTCATCAATTCAGGAATTTTACGACCACCAAATAATAGCAACACAACTACTACGATCAATACAATTGATGCCGGACCAGGGATAGCTAAAAATGTACTTAATGATATCATGATATTTAAATTAGAATACAAAGTTAACAAGATTTAGGTAAAAAAGACATTTTTGTAGTGCTAAATACTCCTTTTAAGAGAATATTCACACCTGTTGGTAAGACTATTCACTTTTAAATAACGTTTTAATGTAGTATGTAGCATTTTTATCCCTAACGAGAATATGTATATTTGCGTATAAAACATAAGTGCCCCTGATAGTAGATCAATCTATGGCTAAAAAGAAAAAAGAACCCAAAAGAATTACCAAAAAACTGCTGAACAAGTATCGGCTAGTAATTCTTAACGAAGATACTTTTGAAGAACGCATATCATTTAAGCTAACAAGACTAAATGTTTTTGTATTAGTAATGATTACTTCGATCGTATTGATTTCTTGTACAACGTTCTTAATTGCTTTTACACCATTAAGAGAATATATACCCGGATATTCTTCTACATCACTGAATCAAAAAGCAACCAGATTAGTTTCTACAGCAGATTCTTTAGAGACAGTTTTAACCGTTAATCAGAAATACTATAATTCTATAAAAAAAGTATTAACCGGAGATGTTAAAACGGTAGAATTTGATATCGACTCTGCCTTACAATCGCAAAAATTAGATCCCGAGGAGGTAGATCTAAACCCTTCAGAACAGGATATACAACTTAGAGAAGAAGTTTTTAGAGAAGATAAATACAGTTTGTTCGAAAGTGAAAAGTCTAGTACGGACTTTTCACTTTTTCCTCCGGTAAAAGGGAGTATAACAGATACTTATAATGTAAATGAAAGGCATTATGCAATTGATATAGCGGTACCCAAAGATACACCGATCAAGGCGGCAGCTGCCGGGACTGTAATTTTTGCAGAATGGACCGCAGAAACAGGTCACGTAATCATATTAGAACATGGAAATAGTCTGTTGACAGTCTATAAACATAATGCCTCCCTCACAAAACAACAAGGAGAGCTAGTGAAAGCTGGTGAGGTAATCGCCACAGCAGGATCTACAGGAGAACTTTCGACAGGACCTCATTTACATTTTGAATTGTGGAGGGATGGATATCCTACAGATCCATCAAAATTTATTGATTTCGAATAATATCATACAATGTCTATTAAATCATTAGGGGCAAAGATTTTTGCAAAACATATCCGTAAAAAGATCAATAAATGGGCTAATAATCCGGTTAAAACTCAGAAGCGTGTTTTTAACGAATTAATAGTAACCGCACAGCATACGGCTTTTGGTCAAGACCATCATTTTAGCACTATTAAAACATACGAGGATTTTGTGAAAAATGTGCCAATCCGTGATTATGAAGAACTGCGGCCTTATGTAGATCGTGTGGTAAAAGGAGAAAGCAATATTTTATGGCCGGGAAAACCAATTTACTTCGCTAAAACCTCCGGAACTACAAGCGGTGTAAAGTACATTCCTTTAACTTCAGATTCTATGCCAACGCATATTAGCGCTGCAAGAAATGCAATCCTATGTTATATCGAAGAAAGTGGAAAGGCAGCATTTGTAGATGGTAAAATGATATTTCTTCAGGGAAGTCCGGAACTTGTAGAAAAGAACGGAATAAACTTAGGAAGGCTTTCGGGAATTGTGGCACACTATGTACCAAAATATCTTCAGAAAAACCGATTACCAAGTTGGGAAACTAATTGTATCGATGATTGGGAAACAAAAGTGGATGCCATTGTTGAAGAAACCATAAACGAAGACATGACGGTAATCAGTGGAATTCCACCTTGGGTTCAAATGTATTTTGAAAAACTGAAGAAAAAGACAGGAAATCCAATAGGAGAGCTATTTAAAAACTTCGAATTGTTTATTTATGGAGGTGTAAATTTTGAACCTTATAAAGCGACATTCGAAAAGTTAATAGGAAGAAAAGTAGCTAGTATTGAGCTATATCCGGCATCTGAAGGTTTTTTTGCTTTTCAGGATAAACAACATGAAAAAGGAATGCTTTTGCAACTCGATTCCGGAATGTTTTATGAATTTGTGAAGGCAGAGGATTTTTTTGAAGATAGCCCAAAACGGTTAACAATCGGCGATGTAGAGATGGGAGTGAATTATGTAATGCTGATTTCCTCTAATGCAGGATTATGGGCATATAACGTCGGTGATACAGTGATGTTTACCAGCACTTCGCCATATCGATTAGTAGTGTCAGGTAGAATTAAACACTTTATCTCTGCTTTTGGAGAGCATGTGATTGGCAAAGAAGTCGAACAAGCTATAAAAGATGCAGCAGAAGCTACCGGGATAATGATTAAGGAATTCACAGTAGCACCTCAAATAAACCCTAACGATTCGGAATTACCATACCACGAGTGGTTTGTGGAATTCCAGGAAATTCCTGACGATATAGAAGGATTCGCCTTGCAAATTGATAATTCCCTTAGAAAACAAAACACATATTACGATGATTTAATCGTAGGTAATATTTTAAGAACTTTGAAGGTAAGAACAGTCCCTGAGAATGGATTTAATGACTATATGAAATCTATTGGTAAATTGGGAGGTCAAAACAAACTACCAAGGCTTTCCAATGATCGAAACATTGTTGATTCCTTATCAATCAGCATAGCCAAATAAATTATATCTTTGTTCGGAAAAATTTTATGACACATCTTATACCACAAGGAAGGACCAGAGCACAGGAAAGCTCCAGCGCTATAGAACGCATGTATATCACTATGCGACATCTATTTAATCGGGGATTTTATAAACCTATGGGAGTTTCCGGAGACACCTTAAGAGAAGGATTGCTTACGCTTCGCCCTGAGATTTATGGCTCTGTAGCCGAAGAAAAAGTGGAATTGGACGGTTTGTTATACGTAATTGATCGACTTCCGATTGGGATAGAAGAATGTCGTTATATTAACCTAACTAGTGAAGAAGGCTATAAGAATTCACATTTTAAAGCAATTATTCCCCCAAAAAGAAGAAGAAATTGTTATAGGATTGATAAAGAGCAGATGAATATAGAGATCACGCGCGGTAGATCAGAAATATATGATATTCTTACACATCTTACTTTTTTGTTTATTGAATCTCATAAAATAATGAACCGTGTAGTGATTAATGAGGAAGGGAATGTTACACGAGACTGGGACAAATTAGAGAGCGCTGTAACATCAAAAAAAGAACTCACAAAAGCAGAAAGAGAGGTAGCACTGACCCACACAGCAAATATATTAGGAAGAACTTTTCAGGAAGTTACTTCGATTTATGGAAGTTTCTCCTGTCCGGAAAACAACGAGCGGTTTTTACATATTATTTATTGGTTGGGCAAACTGGCAATTGATGAATTTATCAATGGAAATAAGAGGATTATAACTTTTAGTCCGGTTCTAAGGGAGCGTTTAGGACATCATATTCACGGAGAACGGTGGGCAAATACAATTAAGAACAAGCTAGAAGAGCTAGGATTACTGGATCGACCTATACATATTATTAGTGCTAATATGCATAGTGTGATGAATACATTGTATACGCCAATTGCATTAAAAACAGAGTTAAAGAATAAAACGACTTTTGATGTCTATGAGTTACTTAGCGAAAGTACTAATGATAGACTAAGAGCTAAAGTTGAAAAACTAGCTTTACAGAAAGGGATGACTTATATAGAGGATCAAAGCGGAACGAATATTAACGTTCAAATATTTGATACTTCAAAATATACAGAAGGAATATATGCTTCATTTTTATCAGATGTTAAGAAAGAAGATAAACCTGTAATCATTGTAATGGATTATGCTTTTGGGGAACAGGCTTACGAAACAATGGATGAACTATTGAAACCTTATGTAAAACCAGAAGATCGAAAATACCTTAATGTTACATCAGTTTCTATAATGGGAAAGGCAGGTATTCTGGAAGGTGATAAAGGAGACATTATGATACCATCTGCTCACGTATTCGAAGGAACCGCTGATAATTATCCCTTCGATAATGGACTAAAGAAAGAAGATTTAGAAGAAAACGGAATTGATATCTATGATGGAGCAATGATAACCGTATTGGGAACTTCTTTGCAAAATAGAGACATATTAAAGTTTTTTCACGATTCTACCTGGAATGTAATCGGACTGGAGATGGAAGGGGCACATTATCAAAAAGCTATACAATCGGCGTCAAAATTACGAGGTAGTATTCGTTCTGACGTAAAAGTAAATTATGCATACTATGCTTCTGATAATCCTTTAGAAACTGGAAGTACATTAGCATCCGGCGGATTAGGTACAACAGGAGTAAAACCAACATATTTGATCACGGAGAAGATCTTAGAGCAAATTTTTAAAGAAGCATAGATACTATGAATCAAGATCAACTAAACAATGATGACGAAATAATAGATGTTAAGCCTCTTTTTAAGGCAATAAAGAGATTTTTTAAAGGGATATTAAAAATCTTGGTCGCTGTTTTACTCTTTTATAAAAAGAATGCTATTTTATTTATTACTTTAATTATTCTAGGGGCGATTGGTGGATATTTTCTGGACATAAAGCTTCAGATAAGCAAGATATACTCACAAGAAATAATTATGGAACCTAAATATGAAACCAATAAATTCCTGTATGGTTTTATAGATGGCTTGAAAAGGAACCTAAAAGACAAGGTGTTTTTAGAAAAGTTAGGAATAGATTCCTCTCACGTATCTAACATTAAAAAGATAACATTAGAACCGGTAATTCAAGCTACCGATGTACTCGATGAATTACATCTCAAATACGGTGATGAAGATTTTTTTCATCATATCATAGAGGATTATGATGAGAAAACACTGGAAGATGAAAAATACAGGGATTTTTATAAATATCACAAGCTAACACTATATTTTATTAAAAAATCTTCTGATAATAGTAAGGTTTCCAAAGCGTTGTTGGCATATATTCTTTCCAATGAATATTATAATAAGCAATTGTCACTAGAACTTAAGCAAGCACAATATAACTTAGAAAAAAGTAAGGAAACGCTGATTTATGTAGAAGAATATTTGGATAAATTGATTAAAAGTCAAGGTGATCCAGCAAAAGAAATAATAATATACGCTGAAGAATCAGAGATCCCTACAATTTCCTCTTTACTAATAAGAAAAGACAATCTATTAAACACAATTAGCAAACAAGAAAAAACGTTAACTTTAGATAAGGAGCTTTTTGAGATTGTTGAATATGGAAGTATTATTTCACAACCATTAGGTATTCATAAAAGATTACTATTATTATTACCATTAATCCTTTGCATAGCAACCTCGTTACTCTTTTTATTTTTAAGTATTTCTCGTGGGATCAATAATTTTATCAAAGATTAGATGTCAAAAAAAACAATTTTAGTAACCGGCGGAGCTGGATTTATAGGATCAAATTATTTGAATTATAAATCAAAATCCAAAGATGTAAAACTGATCAATCTTGATAAGCTTACCTATGCGGCAAATCTTGATAATATCAGGATAGATGAGAATTGTAATTATACTTTTATAAAAGGAGACATATGCGATAAAATACTGGTTCACAAAATTTTTTCAGAATACAAGATAGATGAGGTGGTTCATTTTGCCGCAGAATCTCATGTTGATAACTCAATAAATAACCCCGGCGCTTTTATCGACACAAATATTGTAGGTACTTTTAATCTGCTTCAGGCAGCTTACCACAATTGGATGGATGCTCCTAATATCTTTAAAACGGGAAAGGAGAATTCTAAATTCCTCCACATATCCACGGATGAGGTGTATGGCACTCTTGGAGAAACAGACCTTTTTACCGAAGAAACCTCGTACGCTCCTAACAGTCCTTATAGTGCTTCTAAAGCATCTTCTGACATGCTGGTGAGAAGCTATTTTCATACCTATGGCTTACCTGTGGTTAATACTAATTGTTCTAACAACTATGGACCAAGACAACACGATGAAAAATTAATCCCCACAATCATAAGAAAAGCAGTTGCCGAAGAAAACATTCCAATTTATGGAGATGGTAAAAATATAAGAGATTGGTTATATGTTTTGGATCATTGTAAAGGTATTGACTTAGTATTAAGAAAAGGAAAACTTGGCGAAACATATAATATTGGAGGTAAGAACGAAAGAGAAAACATATATATAGCCAAAACCATTTGTGAAATTTTGGATAAGAAAGTGCCAAGAAGAAGCGGAGGGTCTTATAAACAATTGATCTCATTTGTAAAGGATCGTCCTGGACATGATTTTAGATATGCTATAGACGCTTCTAAAATCGAAAAAGAATTAGGCTGGAAAGCAGAAGAAAATTTTGAATCCGGGATTGAAAAGACTATTCAATGGTATTTAGAAAAGTATAAGAAAACCATAAAACTAATACCCCCTTTGGGGGATAGGGGGCTATGAAAGGAATAATATTAGCAGGAGGATCAGGAACTCGACTACACCCACTCACATTGGCAGTGAGTAAACAGCTTATGCCGGTATATGATAAGCCTATGATCTATTATCCGCTCTCTACATTAATGTCGGCAGGGATTAGTGAAATATTAATAATCTCAACACCTCAGGATTTACCACTATTTCAGAAATTGTTGGGAGACGGAAAAAAATATGGTTGCCGTTTTGAGTTTGCAGTTCAGGAACACCCAAATGGTTTGGCAGAAGCTTTTATTATCGGAGAACAATTTATCGGGAAAGATAAAGTTGCCTTGATCTTGGGAGATAATATTTTTTATGGATCGGGATTGGATCTACTACTGGAAAATAATAACGATCCCGATGGAGGAATCATATATGCATATCACGTTCACGATCCGGAAAGATATGGTGTCGTGGATTTTGATAACGAAGGAAAAGCTATTTCAATTGAAGAAAAGCCAAAGCAACCTAAATCAAACTATGCGGTACCGGGCATTTATTTTTATGATAATGAAGTTGTAGAAATAGCCAAGAACATTAAGCCTAGTAGTAGAGGAGAACTGGAAATTACCGATGTAAATAATGCCTATTTAGAAAAAGGTAAATTAAAAGTTAGCATTCTGGATAAGGGAACAGCCTGGTTAGATACAGGTACTTTTAATTCACTAATGCAAGCTTCCCAATTCGTTCAGGTGATTGAGGAGCGGCAGGGATTAAAAATAGGAGCAATTGAAGAAATAGCCTATAAAAAAGGTTTTATTGATAGTAATCAACTAGAAAATTTAGCAAAACCACTTATAAAAAGCGGTTACGGAGAGTATTTAATAAGATTATTATGAAGACCCTTTTATACAGAATATACTGTCGAAAGTTCCGAGATTCAGGAACGATGTTAGGAGTGATGATGAGTTTTTGAGGTTGGTTTTCAATTTACAATTGACAAATTCCTGGTAAAATGTGTCTTTTTCTTTGTTTCGTTTCTTTTGGACGAGCAAAAGAAATGAAAATTGGGTATTTTAATCATATTCTTTTGCTAAAGAAAATGATGAATTTTAAGATTAATATCAATCTATGCAAATAGAAAAAACAAATATTCAAGGCTGTTTCATTCTTAAGCCAAATGTGTTTAAAGATGAAAGAGGTTCCTTTTTTGAAAGCTTTAATCAAAAAGCATTTGAGAAATTGACCGGTTTGAATATCGATTTTGTTCAGGATAATCAGTCGATTTCTAGAAGAGGCGTTCTAAGAGGATTACATTTCCAAACAGGAGAATATGCTCAAGCTAAACTGGTGAGAGTAATTCAGGGAGAGGTACTTGACGTTGTAGTAGATCTACGAAAAGAATCTAAAACGTATGGAAAACACATTTCAGTCATATTGAATGATGATAATAACAATCAGCTTTTTGTTCCTCGGGGTTTTGCTCATGGTTTCATAACATTAAGTGAAGAAGCTATTTTTAGCTATAAATGTGATAATTTCTATAATAAAGAGTCCGAATCGGGAATAATCTTTAATGACCCTGACCTAGCAATAGACTGGAAACTAAAAGCATCAGAAATTTTAGTATCAGAGAAAGATGAGGTTTTACCAAACTTTAGAGATTTAAATTAATGGAGTAAATTCTTTTTATTTTTAGAAAACCCCTTACCTTTGCGGCACTTTCATAAAGATCAATAGTAACTGATTATGAGTAATAAAGAAAACACTTCTGAAGAGATCGACTTGGGTCAATTATTTAAACTGATAGGAGAAGCATTTGCGAAATTATTTAGATTTATAGTGAGCATTTTTAAGGGGATATTTCATCTAATTATATTGTTTCTTCAATTTATTCAGAAACATTTTATAAAATTTGCAATTGCAGGAGTTATTGGTTTAGGGATAGGTTGGTATTGGGATTCGGTTTCAGAACCTGTTTACAGATCTTCCATGGTAGTAGAACCTAATTTTAATAGTGCGCAACAATTGTATAATAATATTCAATTTTATAATGAATTAGCAGACAAAGAAGAAAATAGGGCATTGGCACAGGCATTAGTGATTGGTGATAGTTTGGCACAAACGATCAAGAAGATTACAATAGAGTCTTTTTCGGACAATACTCAAAAAATAAAACAATTCAGTAACTTTATTCAGGAATTAGATACGGTTTCTCGAAAACTTGTAGATTATAGGGATTATTTGGACAATTTTAATGATATCAATTCTAAGTTTCACAAGATTCAGATTGAAGCGACAAGTCCAACAGTTGCTAAGAAGTGTCAAAAAGCTATCGTAAGATCTATTGAAAATAATGAGTATTTCTTGCTTCAAAAAAAAGTAAACGAAATCAATATTTCTTTACGGGACTCTTTGGTTGAAAAACAATTAGTGGAGATAGATTCATTGCAAAATTTTTATAAAAAAATTAAGATTGCTGAAGCGAATAAACCTTCAGGAACAACGAGTATAAATCTAGCTGAAAAAACTTCTAACTCCACTTCAGAAATTGATTTACTGCTTCAGGCGAAGTTATTAAAGGATGAAAAGGTGAAATTAAATAATTTAAGGGTTAATACAGAAAATACAATTAATGTTATTTCTGATTTTCCACGTAGGGGAGCGTTGGTCAATGATTTTTTTAGAAGTAAAAAAGTATTACTTCCTTTAATATTAATTGGACTTGTGCTTTTTATTTTGATAATACTTTCTATAAATACGTTCTTGAAGAATTATAATGAAAAATAAGTTCTTTGTGGATTAAAGAAAGATTATGGGAAGGATGAAAGTTTTAGTAACTGGCTTCGATGGACAACTTGGAAAATGTACCCAAAAACAAGTAAGGGAGTGTAGAGAACTAAGTTTTTTTTTTAGTAGTAGAGAGAATTTGGATATTACAAACAAAGAATTGATAAATGGACTTTTTTTTAAAGAAAAATTTGATTTTGTCATTAATTGTGCAGCCTATACCAATGTGGAGCAAGCAGAGAAAGAACCAAAAAAGGCTTTTTTGGTTAATGCAGAAGGAGTTAAGAATTTAGCTGAAGTCTGTAAAAATTATAACACCACACTGATTCATATCTCAACAGATTATGTTTTTGACGGGTCTAAGAATACCCCATATACTGAGGAAGATAACCCTAATCCTATCAATGAATACGGAAAGTCAAAATTGGCAGGAGAACAATATATTCAGGATATTTTGGTTGAACATTTCATTATCAGAACATCTTGGTTATATTCTCAATTTGGCAAAAATTTTTATAAAACAGTTTTAGAAAAATCTGATACTGAAAAAAAACTGACGATTACTACCGGAGAGGTCGGCACTCCTACTAATGCTAATGACTTAGCAAAATTTTTACTTTATATTATAAGTGTAAAAAGTAAAAAATATGGGCTATATCATTTTAGTAATTTAGGTAGTGCTACTTGGTATGATTTTGCAAAAGAAATTTTAAGTTTATCTGGTAAACTAGAGCAGATAAATCTTGAAAAAGCAGATAATTACCCTACTTTTGCAGAACGTCCGAAGTATAGTGTTTTAGATAAAACAAAGATCAAAGTGATTTTTTCAAAAACTTCGATTGACTGGAAAAAAAGTTTAAAAAATTTAAGAAATGATTTCTAAAAACATATTTGAAAATAAAATTGCGATTATTGGTTTGGGTTATGTTGGTTTACCTTTAGCTGTTGAATTTTCTAAAAAGTATCAAGTTTTAGGATTTGATATCAATCTAGAACGGATTAATGAATTAAAATCAGGACATGACAGCACGCTTGAAATAAAAGATGAAGACTTGCAAGAGGCAATAGTCGATACGAAAAACTCAAAAGGATTACTATTAAGTGCCAATGCTGATGATTTAAGAGAATATGATGTTTATATAATTACTGTTCCAACACCTGTTGATAAAAACAATAGGCCAGTACTTACGCCTTTGATCAAAGCATCAGAAATGATCGGGAAAGTCTTGGATAAAGGAAACATCATAATCTATGAATCTACTGTTTATCCTGGTGTTACTGAAGATGAATGTGTTCCATTTCTTGAAAAAAATAGTGGGCTAGAATTTAATAAAGATTTTTTCTGCGGCTATTCTCCAGAAAGAATAAATCCAGGGGATAAGCTTCATACGGTTACTAAGATTAAGAAAGTTACTTCTGGATCAACAGAAGAAATAGGGAATATAGTTGATGCTTTGTATAACTCGGTTATAACAGCAGGTACTCATTTAGCGCCGTCAATTAAAGTTGCAGAGGCAGCAAAAGTAATAGAAAATGCTCAACGAGATATTAATATTGCTTTTGTAAACGAGTTAGCAAAAATTTTTAACAAACTTGATATCGATACACATGAGGTTTTGGAAGCAGCTGGAACCAAATGGAATTTTCTGCCATTTAAACCTGGTTTGGTAGGTGGACACTGTATTGGTGTTGATCCATACTACTTAGCGCAGAAGGCTCAAGAAGTAGGATATCATCCTGAAATTATCCTATCAGGAAGAAGAGTTAATGATGGAATGGGAGAATATGTTGCTACCGAAGTATTGAAATTAATGGTACAAAACGGAATTACTATTAAAGAGTCAAAAGTGTTAATGCTAGGAATAACATTTAAGGAAAATTGCCCTGATATTAGAAATACTAAGGCTATTGACGTATATAATGAGCTAAAATCTTTTCATATGGATGTTGAGGTTTATGACCCTTGGGCTAATGCTGATGAAGTAAAATATGAGTATGATTTGGACATTTTAAAGTCATTAAATGATGAAAAATTCGACGCAATAATTCATACAGTTGCACATAAGGATTTTTTAGATATTAATATTGAAAATCTAAAAACTGATAAAGCCGTTATCTATGATGTGAAAGGCACACTAGATAAAAATTTAACTAATAAAAGACTGTAGCTATGTTTGAAGATAAGTATCACTCGAACGATTTATCAGAATACACTTTTTTGGTAACAGGAGGAGCCGGGTTCATCGGTAGTAACCTTATAGAATATTTACTTGTAAATGATGTAAAAAAAGTAATTATTCTGGATAATTTTGCAACGGGTCATAAAAGTAATATTGAATTTTTTTTACAAGATCCTAGGTGCAATTTAATTGAAGGAGATATAAGAGATTTTTCAACTTGCAAAAAATCAGTAGAGGGAGTTGATTATATTTTACATCAAGCAGCTTTAGGTTCTGTTCCAAGATCTATAAAGGATCCTATTACATCAAATGATGTAAATATTTCTGGATTTTTAAATATGCTTGTTGCCGCCAAAGAATCAAACTCTTTCAAAAGAATGATTTATGCTGCTTCATCAAGTACTTATGGAGATAGCAAAGAGTTGCCTAAAGTTGAAGAGGTTATAGGAAAACCATTATCTCCATATGCGGTCACTAAATATGTAAACGAATTATATGCTGATGTTTTCTATAAAACATATGGTCTAGAAACTATTGGACTTAGATACTTTAATGTTTTTGGACCTAAACAGGATCCTGATGGGGCATATGCCGCTGTAATACCAAAATTTATAGGACAATTATTAAATGAGAATGACTTAACGATAAATGGAGATGGAGAGCATTCAAGAGATTTTACTTTTATAGAAAATGTAGTTCAGGCAAATATAAAAGCTACTTTTACTAATATAGGAAACGCGGTTAATCAAGTTTATAATGTGGCTTATGGAGAAAATACAGATTTGAACCATTTAGTAAGCGCAATTAAACAAAACTTAAGTGAAATAGGAGTTGATATTACTAACTCTAAGGTGGTTTATGGGCCAGAACGTAAAGGAGATGTAAAGCATTCCCTTGCAGACATTTCAAAAGCAAAGAAATTAATGGATTATGATCCAAAGTTTAGTTTTGCAAAAGGGATGGAGATAACAACGAAATGGTTTTGTAATGGTACTGAAAAATAATGATGTATATCTCGGTATTGTAAAAAAACTACCATTTGTATTTCTTTGCTTTCTTGTTGCTTTTCCAGTTTTGCCGCATGCCGTTCAGTCTATTTTTATAGCATTATTTGCGACAACTTCTTTATATAGCTATTACAAGTCTTTTAAAGATAATTTAAGCAAGTATACTTTAAAACTTTTGTTGATTAATGTTGGATGGTTTTTATTATTGGCTTTGACTATTTTTTATTCTGAAAACAAAGAAGACGGACTAAAAAGAATAGTTAGAGCACTAAACATTTTAATATTTCCAGTATTAATCTTTTATTTTTTACCAACTCTTACGCAGAAAAAGAAAAATATTCTATCATATATTTTCATATTAGTACATGTTTTTTTGGTTTTTTATCTCTATACAAGAGCAATAGATGGAATTGATAAACTTGGATATATAAACCAAAACGGAGATAGAATAAGAGGTTTATTAGATGAGAGTTTGTTAGAACAATTTAGGGTTTTTATAGGAATGCCTTTTTTTTTATCAAGATATTATATTAATGAAAACGAAGCTTCATTTTTCTTCATTCATAAAGCTTATCTAAGTATAGGTTTTGTTTGGTCCATTTTTCTTTCGATAGATAGAATTATCAATCAAAAAACTAATATCAAAGTAAAAGTAAGCTTAACAATTGTTTCTCTTTTTTTTATAGTAGTAGTTATATATTTCACTTCTATCCCTAATTTGTTAGCATTAGTATTGTTGTTACCAACGTTTTTAATATTTAATCTTAAAACATGGAAAAAAAGGCTGATTAGTTTTTCTGCTATTATTGTCTTAATGATTACTGCAACCCAAATAGGAGTTGTCAAGGAAAGGTTATTTGATGATGTTAGGCTGAAGAAAGATATACAAGAAGCAAAAAGCTTAATCACTTCAATTATCAGGAACGAAAGTCAAGAAAACACAAATATTAGAGGAGAAATATGGAGATGTAGTTATCAGAAAATAAAAGAAAAAGCTCTTTTTGGTTATGGTATCGGAGAAGAGGAACAAGTACTAAATCAATGTTATATAGAGAATAATTGTCAGTTTTGTGTTGATAATGAGTTAAATACACATAATTATTATGCTTCTTTGTTGCTTACTGGAGGAGTTGTATTACTTACAGTTTTTATATTGTCTTTTGTCTATATGTTTATCCTTAGTATAAAAGCAAAAAATTTCTTATACACGTCTTTTCTTATGCTGATTTTACTTAATTTATTGAGTGAAAATCTTTTTGTTAGGATTCATGGTATCCTTTTTTATGTTCTATTTAATAGTATTTTGTTTCTAGATTCTTGGAGAAGAGTAAGAAATAATAATTCAGACTAAAAAAAGAAAACGATGAATTTTATACGTGATAAATATTCTAGGTTTTCTAATAGTGTTCTAATAAAAAATATAGGAATGCTAGTTGGAGGCTCTGCTTTAGCACAAGTGGTGACTTTTTGTGCTACTATTTATCTAACCAGAATCTATTTGCCTGAAGATTTTGGACTCCTGTCTTTAGTTACTTCATCTATAAGTTTTTTAGTACCACTGGCAACATTGCGCTATGATAAGGCGATTATTCTTGCAGAAGATGAAAACGAGAAACTTTCATTGTTTTACCTTTCTTCAGGTATTAATTTAATATTATTTCTAGCACTCGCTACTATTGCATTCTTGTTATGGGTCAGTAATACTGTGTCAGAAATAAAGTATTTGACGGCTATCTTATGTGTGCCCATAGCAACACTTCTTTTTGCTCAGATAAATATCTATCAATCATATTTTGAAAAAAACGCCAGATTTAAAGTAACTTCTTTTGTAACGATTATGGATGCTGTTTCTAAAACCATTCTTCAATTATCACTCTACAAATTTTTTCCTAAGTTGGGATTAGTATTTGGATATATCGGAGCTCTTGTTGTTAATTCTGGCATTTATATAAAAAATGATTTTTCAACTTTATTTAATTGGAAAAAGATTAATAGAAAAGATTTAAGGAGTGTTGCTAAAAAGCATGTCAATTTTCCAAAATACTTTACATGGAGTAATATTATAGATTCTGCTTCTCAAAATATATGCTCGCTTACATTCCCCTTTTTATTTTCGTTAGAAGTTCTAGGAAATTTTATGATCGCTTTTAAAATAGTTAGATTACCAGCATTGTTAATTGCGATAGCTACACGAAGAGTATATTATCCCAAAGCAAGCGAATTATACAATAGTGATAGAGAGAAATTTTTTAAACTTTATAAAAAAACAACAATGATGTTGATTTTAGCATCTATTATTCCAGTTGTTTTATTTGTACTATTCGCAGAGAGTATTTTTAATTTGCTTTTTGATCCAAACTGGATGTCCTCTGTTTTATTTGCCAAGGTGATTCTTATATATGTTTTTATAAACTTCATAAATTCATTAGCTCATGAGAATATGATTATCTTTGGGATGCAAAGACAATTTTTGATTGCAGAAATATTATGGTTTATACTTAGTGCAGTTCTTATATATATAGCCTTCCTTTCTGGAGATGCTATATTGGCAACTACATTTTACGCGCTATCAGGAGTGGTTATGGAATTGTATATTTTTATAGTACAGTGGAGAAAAAGAGCAAGATTATTAACTCTTAAGACTTGATGAAAACAAATAGTAAAAACTTACTTTATCTAATACTATCCTTTTTGTTTCTAATTCTTACAGGGGTTTCTGCCTTTTTCCATGAGTTAGGATTAACAATCTTTTTTTCACTTTTTTCACTTTTTTCAACGATTTTACTATGTAAAAGCTCTATAATAAGAGTTAATAGCATCACTTTTTTTTTCCTTTTATTCTATATTCTTTATACATATTCTGGTGTTTTGACTGTGTTTTATGATGTAGATACTCGTTTGCTATTTACCTCATCTACACCAGAAGCTGCCTCTTCTTTTATTTTTAGCTCTACATTAGGTCTATTTGGGTTTTCTATTCCTTTTTTGTTTTTGACAAGAATTAAAAAAATAGATAAAAAAGAATTTTATCATAAGCAGAAAATGTTCTCTATTTACGCCTTGCTTTTTATGGGTATAGCAACTTTAGGAGAATTTTTAAATATTTTTAGAGCGGGAGGATTAAGTTTATTAGCCTTAGGTAAAGCAGGGTATCAGTCAAAAACAGCTGATCTTTTTATTACATTTCCATCTGCTTTATTTCTTCAAGTAGGTTTTTTCTTTTTAGGTCTACGGATGTTTTTGAAATATGAAACAAACTTTAAAAAAGCACCACGAAATAAAATATTATTATTATCTCTTATTTTAGGACTACCTATTATTTTTATTTATTTAAGTATTGGTTTTAGAAGTCCGCTTCTAGCAATTGCAATAGCCTTTATAATGGGGTTTAGTTACTTTATTGAAGTCAAATCAATAAGTAGAAAAGTTACATTAACCATTTTTATTGGGTATTCGATACTTGCAATTTTATTTGGGATACGAGGTCAATTAAAGTTGTTGTTTGCTACTGGAGATTGGGATGCTTTTAAACAATATACCTTTGAAGAAAAGGCTTATCTAAAATATTATAATCCTGCGAATAATGAGTTCGGTATATCATATATGAATTATGCAACATATTATAATGACGATGATAAGGTTAAATTATTATACGGAAGCAGTTATTTGGAGGGGTTTTTAATTGTAATACCAAGGGCTATTTTACCATTTGAAAAACCATTGCCTATATCATTTAGATTTAGAGACCGATATTTTTCAGGTTACAAAAAACATGGTAGAATTGCTGGTACAGGTTTTTCCTCTATAATTGAACCTCAATGGAATTTTGGATTGTTAGGTCCTTTTTTTGTTTTTTTTGTGATAGGGTGTGGATTATGGGTATTAGAATATTATAGGAATAGGTATCGGTATTTATTTATATTTCCTGTATTTTATGCGATGTTAGTTCCTCTTGCACAGTCTTTTCACAGATCATCTTCAGGTTATTATATATCATATACGATAATTTTATTTTTATTTTTATTTTTATTATTTTTTTTCAAAAGATCTTTATTACATTTCAGCAATCCATTTTTAAAAAATCAATGAAATAATGTGTGGAATTTACATTACAAATATTCCTTTTACACGGGATAATGTGTATAACAAATTAGAATCAATCAATTATAGAGGTCCAGATAATACAGGGGTTTCCAATATTGATGATGTTATTTTAGGTCATTTAAGGTTAGCTATTTTGGATTTAGACAAAAGATCTAATCAGCCATTTGTATATGAAAATTTCCATATAGTATTCAATGGAGAAATTTATAACTTTTTAGATGTAAAAGAAGAATTAATTGGTCTCGGTTATTCTTTTCATACAACCAGTGATACAGAGGTTTTATTAATTGGTTTTAAGGAATGGGGTGTAAAGGTTTTAGATAAAATAAACGGAATGTTTGCCTTCTGTATTTATGATTCAGTATTAAAAAAGGTTTTTTGTGCTCGTGATCGCCTTGGAGTAAAACCATTTTACTATTATTGGAAAGATGGAAAGTTTGAAATCTGTAGTCAAATGAGACCATTAATCAAAGGTAGAGAACAAATTGATGAAGAAGCGATGTCTATCTACCTGGATTGTAGGTATGTTCCAACCCCGCACTCTATACTGGAAGATATTTATAAATTACCCCCTGGTAATTATATGGAGATAGATCTTAATACAAATGAATTAGTATTACAGGAATATTGGAATCTTAAAACAGTAAAAACAAGAAAAGTTTCTTATGAGCAAGCAAAAGATGAATTACACAAGTTATTAAAAGATGCGGTTAAGATAAGGTTGCAATCAGATGTGCCTATCGGCTCTTTCTTATCAGGTGGCATTGATTCTGCGTTAGTTTCGAGCATTGCTTCAAAGATTTCAGACAAGCCGATTAATACATTTTCCATTGGATTTGATGACCCAAAGTATGATGAGAGCAATGTAGCAAGAAAATTTGCTGAAATTATGGATTCGAATCATACCGAAACTATTTGTAAACCAAAAGATGTGATTGAGCGTATCCCAAAACTTGTAGAGGTGTATGATGAACCCTTTGCAGACAGTTCAGCGTTACCCTCATTACTTTTGAATGCAGTTACCAAAGAATATGTTACCGTCGCAATATCTGGAGATGGAGGAGACGAAAGTTTTTTAGGATATAACCATTTCGAATGGCTAACTAAGGTAAATACCTTTTTTAAGGTGCCTTTTTTCTTAAGGAAAATAGCCTCATATACCTTTTTGGTCAGATTATTTAATAAGCCTTCAGAGTCAATAAAAAATATCCTTAGGAGTAGAACTATTGAGGATTTTATTCATTACATATTTATAGGGTTTAACACCTTACAAATATCTAGAGATTTATCTTGGCTTAATTTTTATTCTTCCTTTAAAAAATTGTCAGATAATGATCTACAGAAAGCAGCAGATCTAAATATTAAGTTATGGTTAGAGAATGACAGTAATGTTAAAGTAGATAGAGCGAGTATGGCGTATTCTGTTGAGGTAAGAAGCCCTTTCTTAGATTATAGAATTATAGAATTTGCTAGAAGCTTACCAGTTTCTTTTCGTTATTTTAAAGGTACGAGAAAACGTATTCTTAGAGATATATTAAAAGAGTATATACCAGAAAATATTTTTGATCAACCTAAAAGTGGTTTTTCAATTCCGTTAGGAAATTGGATTCGTAAAGATTTAAAAGATGAGTTCGTTGCTGTCTTAAATGATGACTTTTTAAATAGGGTCCCCAATTTAGATGTCCAGAAATTCAAAAAACAATTTAAAGATCACTTAGAAGGTAAAAGGGATTATGCCACAAATATTTGGAAGCTATATGTCTTAGCAAGATGGTATAAAGAATTTAATATCAAATAAATAAATTGTGTTGAAAAAAAAAATCCTTATTGTTTTACCCTCTTTACGTGCTGGAGGAGCTGAGAGAATATTATCTTTTTTAGCCAAGAATTTGAATTCTTCTGAGTTTGAAACGAGACTTTTGATAATAGGTTTTAAAAATGATTGCGTATATGATATTAATGGTGTTGATGTAGTTTTTTTGAACAAAAAAAGACTATTAGAGGGATTTCTATCGATTATAAAAGAACTCTTAAAGTACAAGCCGAAAATTGTAATAAGCTCGATTATTCATGTTAATATTTTTATGGGATTTATGTCAATCTTTTTAAGAAAGACAAAGTTTATAGCAAGAGAAGCTAGTGTAATGAGTGTTATGAGTAGTTACGGAAAGCAGAAATCTTTTTTTAATTTTTTGCTAAAAATATTGTATCCAAGATTCTCTAAGATTATTTGTCAATCTTCGGACATGAAAGAAGATTTAAATAAAAATTATAACATCTCTCTTGAAAGACTATCTATAATCAATAATCCGATAACTTTGGACTATGAGTTCAAAAAAGAACAAATAGGAACAACAACAGTACGTTTTATAACAGTAGGTAGATTAAGTAAAGAAAAAGGTCATGAGAGGATTTTAAAAAATTTAGCCAAGGTAACGTCTTATGACTTTCACTATACGATCATAGGCAGTGGAAACCTCAAAATAAATTTAGAAAATCTTACTAAGGATTTGGGAATATTTGACAAAGTAACTTTTATATCTTACAGTTCTAAGGTTTTTGAAGAATTGTCTAAAAACCACATCTTTTTGCAAGGCTCTTATGTTGAAGGGTTTCCAAATGCTGTTTTAGAGAGTTGTGTAGCAGGGGTGCCCATAATTGCCTTTGATGTACCTGGAGGAACAAAAGAGATCATTAAAAATGGATTAAATGGATTTTTAGTTCAAGATGAGTCTGATTTTGTTTCTATTTTAAATAATGAGATAGATAAAGTTTTGCAATTAAACTCTGAAGAAATATATCATTTTGCTCATAAGAAATTTGGAAGCGATAAAATTTTAAGCCAATATGAGGAACTCTTCAATTCTGTTTTAACATGAAGATTTTAGTAATTATACCTACAGATGAACTAGGTGGTGCAGAGCAGTACTTGAAAATGCTTATTGAATATTATTTAGAAAAAAAAGCTTTTGTTTCTGTAATTTTTATGAAGAAACAGAAAAGCTCGGGATGGGATGATTTACAGGTTCATGAAAATTTAAATATCCACTATTGCGATTCGAATTCATTATTAGGAGGAGTAGGTAAACTTATTATAAAGATATTAGGTTTTAGAAAAACAAAATTCGATTTCGTTTTTACCTCACATGTATTAACAAACGGAATTATGGGCTTACTTGCCAGGTTTAGGTTCTTGAAAAAAAGGAATCTTGTTTCTAGAGAATCAACATCTATCTTTACAAGATTTTCCGGCATTAAGTTGACAGGTTATAAATTATTGTATTATTTGGGTTATCCTGCTATCGATTTATTAATTTGTCAAACACAATTTATGAAAGAACAGCTTGTAAAGGCAAAACCTAATTTGGCTCAAAAAATAAAGGTTATACCAAACCCTATTAATCATAAACTTATAAAAGAACAAGAAACAAAGATACTTGATGCTTCAGAAAAAGAACATCTTGGGGATTATATTGTTTCTGCAGGACGTTTAATTAAAGAAAAGGGATTTGATATTTTAATTCATGCACACCATTCTATTATAAAATCTTTAGAACTAAAAGATTTAAAACTTATAATTTTAGGTGAGGGCTCAGAACGGGGTCGTTTAGAAAAATTGATAACTGATTACAACCTCGGGGGTAAAGTAGTGCTTAGAGGCTTTGTGGAAAATGTTTATCCTTACTTTAAAAATGCAAAGGCGTGTGTTGTTTCATCAAGAATAGAAGGTTTTCCTAATGTTTTATTACAAATGATGTCTCAAAATATCAATGTGATAAGCACTAAATGTGCGGGTGGAATTGATAAGATAGAAGGAATATATCTAAGCGAAATAAATAATATAAACAGTTTGGAATTAGCAATTATCGAAGCTATTGATCAGAATAAATCAAATAACCGAGATGTATTTGATACTTTTTTAGAAAAAAGATCCGTAGATGCCACAGTAACTAGAATTGAAAGAGAGTTGGAAAAATGATAGTGTGATTAAAGTGTTATTTATTTTATTTCAATTTTTATTTCTACTATTTGACTTTTGCCGAATCTCGAGTTGATTGCAAAAACTGAGATATAGTATGTACGAGCTGTACTCACTAGTTTTTTAAGTTGAATTTCTTCTTTTAAGGTACTAAAAGATTTCTTTTTCAACACAGTATTGTTATCATTTGTTAAAACCCAGATAAATTCTTTAAAATTTATCATAGAGTAGTCTTCAATATTTATGTTAATCTTAGAATTTTCTACTACAGCATTAATTTTAATTAATGAAGCATCAAAATTAATTAGACTTTCATCTTGAGTAGAATCAATAATTAACTGAGTTTCAAAATGTTTATATGGCCAATTTTCTGGATTTTCATATCGATAAGCTTTTGGAGAATCTAAAATTAAGTAACCATTTTTATTCCAATAATAAATGTCCCAAGAATAGTAAGCTAACCAATTTTTTTTGCCTATTTCCGGATCAGGACAAGTGGTTTGATAGTCTCTTTCTGTTGTGACAAGATTTAAAGTCTTAAATGCCTGTGAGTATTCAGCTCATTCAGGCTTAATGGAATTCCATTGGTATCTGAATACCATGAATTGTATAATGGAGAGACAGCTACCCATTTTTTAATTTCGGGAACATATACTTCATTGAGCTGATCACCACCTGGTTGCCACCACCCAACTCTTCTATTGTTAATACCTACAGCTAGACAGCAATGCATATAAAAAGTTGCATAATAACTACATAAGCCATCCTTTTCATTTTTATTATGTGATAAAATTTCAGGAATGCTGAAGAGTTCCGTTTTGTAATCTCCGACCCAATAATTTCCTTCAGTCCACCCCCCTTTATCTAAAAATTCTCTTAACCAAATTCTTAACTTTGTCGCAATAGTCCAAGTATCATCTTTTCTCCATCTCTTACCCCATTTTTTATTCATTTCAGGATTAATTACTTCATTTAATAGAAAATCATAATCTTTATGTTTAACGTTATCAAAATAAAATTTCAAAGTATCATTAGGCTTTAAAATACTATCTGGATTATTGATGATCTTTGAAATTGTAATCTCGTTACTTGGACTGAAAGTTACATTTTGACTTTTAGTTTCACTGGAAGAAATAACAATGAAAATAACAATGAAAAGTCTTTTCATTTTTAATTAATTCGGATATTTAATTACAAAAATATAGAAAATAAATTTACTTAATTTTAAACAAGCGACAATTATAAGTATTAAAACCGTTCTTAATTTTTAAAATTTAATTATCGTTTAATATTAAGCAAGCTTAGTCCTTCTGATTATAGATAAAATAACGATATTTGTATGCAGGAATTTGATATATGAAAAAACTTTTAATAGTTGTTAATGTTGATTGGTTTTTTATATCTCATCGTTTATCCATAGCCGAGGAAGCTCTGAAAAATGGATGGGATGTATATGCAGCAGCAGGAGATACTGGGCGTTCTTTAGAAATATCTAAAAAAGGAATTAAATATACTCCATTACCAATGTCTAGATCAGGCATGAATATATTTCGCGAGGCAAGAGCAATCAAGAAATTATATTCTTTGTATAAAAAGGTGAACCCAGATATAGTACATCAGGTAGCTTTAAAACCAATAGTTTATGGATCGATGATCTCGAAAATTCTAAAAATTAATGGAGTTGTAAATTCTTTTAGTGGTTTGGGGTACGTTTTTACGAATAATCGTAAAAGTAAAACACAGGAGATCATGGGGAGAATTATGAAGTTTGGGTTTAATAGATCAAATGTTTCAATAATTTTTCAGAATCAGGATGATTACGAGGAATTATCTAAACTGGGGATTTTTCATAAATTAAATAATATTATTTATATCAAAGGTTCTGGAGTTGATTTACAGAAATTTGCGTTTTCACCTTTGGAAGAAAAAAAAAAAATACATATTCTTTTCCCGGCAAGAATGCTTTGGGATAAAGGTGTTAAAGAATTAAAGGAAGCAACCGAAATTTTAAAAGCTAATTATCAAAATGGTTTATGTTTTTTATTAGCCGGCATGATTGATGAAGAAAACCGTGCAGGTGTTCCTGAAAGCTATCTTAAAGATTGGTCCGATGGAGCGTATGTTAAGTGGATTGGATATCAAAAAGACATGATAGAACTATATAAACAAGCAGATGTTGTTGTTTTACCATCATATAGAGAAGGAATGCCAAAATCATTAATAGAAGCTTGTGCTATTGGTAGACCAATAGTAACTACTAATGCTATAGGATGCAAGGAATGTGTAGATGATGAAAAAAACGGATATTTGGTTCCAATAAGGTCTTCTTTAGAGCTCGCTAAAGGAATTGAAAAAATAATCGGTTCTTATGAAATTAGAAAGAGTATGGGGGTTTATGCGCGTAAGAAAGCTGAAAAAGAATTTTCTCTCAGATCTGTGATATCAAAACATTTAGAAATATATGATGATTTATTGAAGTCTTAAATAGATTTCAAGAATATCGATAAAAACTTAACATGAAAGAAAAACTAATCTTACTTGGACTGAATGAATTGAATTTTGACTATATCAAATATTATAGTGAAAAAGGGTTATTACCAAATTTCAAGCATTTATTTAATGAATTTGGTTATTCTGAAACAATATCGGAAAAAGAATATAAACTTTTAGAACCGTGGATACAATGGGTAACGGTACATACGGGTAAAGACTATAAAGAACATCAGGTTTTCAGGTTAGGAGATATAGTAGAAAGAAAGGATTTAAAACAAATTTTTGAGATTGCTGAGGAAAAAGGATTAACAGTTGGTGCTGTTAGTCCATTTAATGCAGATAACAGATTGAAAAACCCAAAGTTTTTTGTTCCGGATCCTTGGACACAGACAAAAGCTTCTGGAGAAAATTTTATACAAGAAGTTTCTAAAGCGGTTTCTCAAGCAGTAAATGATAACGCTAAAGAAAGTGTTTCTAAAAAATCAATTTTTGCAATATTGAAAACCCTGCTTAAAGTTGTAAAGCCATCATCGTATATTGAGTATTTTAAATTATTAATCTCATTAAGATCAAAGGTTGGAATTAAGGCAGTTGTTTTAGATAAGCTTTTAGGAGATACATTTATACAGCAATGGAAAAGGTATGAACCTGATTTCTCTAATCTATTTCTTAATACTGGAGCACATTTTCAGCATCATTATATGTTTAATTCTGCAGCTTATCAAGGCACGCTTAAGAACCCAGAATGGTACTGTCCAAAAAAACAAGATCCTTTAATTGATATTCTCAAGGAGTATGATCGTATAATTGGAAAATTATTAAAACTAAATGTTAGATTGATTATTTGTACAGGATTACATCAAAAACCACATAAGCACAATACATTTTATTGGAGACTTAATAATCATGATGATTTTTTACAGAAATTAGAGATTAGGGGAATTAAAAAGATTACTCCCAGGATGTCTAGAGATTTCTTAGTAGAATTTAATTCTATAGAAGATGCAGAAATAGCGCAAAAAGCATTAGAAACATATGATTCAGAAATAAATAACACCAAGATTTTTACTGTAGACAATAGAGAAAAAAGTCTTTTTGTAGAACTTATATATCCATATGATATTGGAGATAATTTCACAATAAAAGGAGAAAAAGAGATCATAAATTTTAAAAATGATGTTGCTTTTGTAGCCATTAAAAATGGAGAACATGATTCTATCGGGTATTATATTGATACTTACAAAAAGGTTGAAAAAACAAGTAAACCGATTGAGTTAAAAAAAGTTTTTGATAATATTGTTCAATCATTTAATTGATTTTGTACTCCGACATTGAAAATGGATAGTAATTAAGTACTACCTTTGTCGTTGCTATAATAATTGATAGCAGTTAAAAATATTCTTTTTTTGCAACTACTATATTGTTTAATATTTTTCATAGGAGCTTATGCTTTAACATATTTTACTATACCAAAGATCATTGGATTAGTAGAGTATAAAAAGCTTATGGATGAACCCAATAAAAGGAGTTCACATAAAAGAATAACACCGACATTAGGAGGTGTATCTTTTTTTTATACGTTGATTTTTGCACTTTTTTTTATGCATAATTGGGATAATTATGATGAAGCAATATATATCATACCAGGACTTACGATTCTTTTTATGATTGGATTAAAAGACGATTTAGTTGTTTTATCTCCTTATACAAAGCTTGTTGCGCAGCTTATTGCAGTTGTTTTTATTATAAGTAATGAAAGCTTTACAATAAATTCATTAAATGGTTTTTTGGGGATTTATGAAATACCTATATATATCTATTATTTTGTTGCGGGATTTATGATGGTTACCATTATTAATGCCTATAATTTAATAGATGGTATTGATGGTTTGGCTGCAATTGTAGGTATAGTTATTCTGATAATTTATACGACCATATTTTATATTACGGAAGAATACTTTTATGTACTAGTTTCTTTAACTTTAAATGGAAGTTTAATAGCTTTTTTAAGTTTTAACTTATCTTCTAGTAAAAAGATATTTATGGGAGACACAGGATCTCTTATTGTTGGATTCATTATCAGCATATTAACGCTGAAGTTTTTGGCTCTATCACCGGAATCTTATGACAGTTTACCCTTTCTATTAGAAAATGTACCTATAATTGCGATTAGCATTCTGATTGTTCCACTTTTTGATACGGCAAGGGTTTTTACCATTAGAGTTGCAAATAAGAGAAGTCCTTTTTCCCCAGATAGAAATCATACACATCATATTTTGATTGATTATTTTAAAATTTCTCATCAACAAGCAAGTTTTATTATTGGAGGGTTTAATCTAGTTTTTGTAATCCTTTTTATAATCCTTGGCAGTGCTTCGTATAATTTTTATCTTGTTTTAGTACTTGTAAGCACCATTATAATCTTAGGGTATTTATTTTATCGTTTCGACTACAGTTTTTCTAATATTAAAAGAAAAATTATTTTTAGAAAAAAAATGGACAAATTAAAAAAAGATGTGAAAAAAGGAGGAGGGAAATTAATTCACAAAAAGAAGAATAATGGTTAAAAATATCAGTAAAACATATAAGGGGTAAGCAAGATCATTAATAATTGTTCACATCGTAGAAACTATAAACTAAGTTGTTTATGATGAAATAGATGAATAAAAAGTAAAGACAATGTGTAGTGCTAGATATAATGTCATAAAATGAGAAGGCCTATATAGTATATGTGTTAAACTATGAAACCTCTATCTAATGAATTAAAATACTTCCTTTATGGATCAGTTTTTCTGGGGTTTAGTAGTGCTTATTCTTTATTGGTTCCTGTAATGATAGTTCCTTATATTATTCAGACGGTAGGATTAAGTAATTATGGATTATCTGTTATTGCTTTTTCTACAACATTTTTTTTGTCATTAATTATTGACTATGGATATAATATTACAGGAGTTAATAGTTTATCAAAAAGCAAGTCTACCAAAGAAAAAGGTGCAATCATTACTCGAATAATTTTTACGAAGGCAATAATTTGTTTATTTCTCTTTATTCTTTTTGGAATAACCTTGATTACGATACCATATCTAAAAGAGCATTGGTTACTGTTTTCACTTTCTATGATAATTCCAGTATCCTCCATTTTCAATCTGAATTGGGCTATTCAGGGGCTTCAGATGATCAAACCGCTAAGTGGTATATCAATTTTGAACAAAACAATATACCTACTTGGAATTTTTTTGTTTGTAAAAATTCCGGAGGATTACATTTACATCAACTTTATTTTCGGAATTGGAATTTTAGTAGCCGGATTTTATTCAATTTTATTAATTAAAAGAAGAATTCCACTACCCGCTATAAAGTTTACTTTTTCAGATTTTATATCGGAGATCAATGAAAGTATACATTATTTTGTTTCTAATATTAGTATTTATGTTTCCACCAGCTTATACCCTATAATTCTTGGTTTCTTTGTTTCTGTGGAAATAGTAGGTGTTTTTGCCGCAGTAGAAAAGTTATATAATGTAATGCGAGCTCCTTTCTCGATCTATATTAATCTAATGTTGCCTAGAGTATCATTTGTAGTAGAAAAGTCCTTAAGAAAAGCAATACAATCAATAAAAGAAACATACATTTTTGTCATTGGTTTTATACTAATACAAATAATGGTTGTTATTGGCTTTCAGGAGGGAATCGTTCGATATTTTGTAAAAGATTATTTTGATTTATCCATACATTTGCTTCAAACAGCATGCGTTGGAATCGTAATTGTTCTTTTCAATTGCCCACTTTATCTATTATTAGTAGCTATGGACAAAAGAAAGGCAATCATGAGAACATTTTTATTTGTTCCTATCGTTGGGGTCATTACTTGCCTATTTTTATCAAAGTTTTATGGGGCTAAAGGTGCATTTTACACTATTATTTTTATAGAATTTTGCTATGTAGTATCCTTGCTGTTATTATATTATAAAGAATATAGGAAAAGCTAACTTTCTTTAGTTAAACTAAATTGTTGTGTCAAAAACCCAATGCGAAGTTTGCAACAGCAGACAAAACGAAATAATAGATGTTAGAGAAATGATGTTTGGAACTAAGCACGTTTTTCAATATTTAGTATGTAACGATTGCGCTAGTTTAACACTTCAAAACATTCCGGAAAACTTAGGCGATTATTATCCAAATGATTATTATTCGTTTGTAGAAGAAAAACAAAACGGTTTTAAGAATTGGGTAAAGTTTAAGGTTGAAGAATATAGTTTAGGAAAAAATAGTTTTTTAGGTTCATTGTTTAGTATTTTCTTTGGGTTAGATGCTAATTTTAAAGCAATAGAAAAGTGCAATCCTAATAAGGAAACGACCAAGATATTAGATGTCGGTTGTGGAGGTGGGATTTTACTTCATAAATTAAGAAAGCAGGGTTTTACAAAGTTGTACGGAGTTGATCCGTATATTGCTAATGATATTATTACTAAGGATATTGTTATCAAAAAAGCATCATTAACCGACTTGTTGGTAGATGATGAAAAGTATGATGTCATTATGATGAGCCACGTATTAGAACATATGGAAAGTCCGAACCAACAATTACAAGAGGTACAGCAATTATTAAATGAAAATGGACGATTGATTATAAGAGTTCCGATTAGTTCATCACATGCTTTTGAAAAATTTAGAAATAATTGGTTTCAGATAGATGCGCCAAGACACCTGTTTATTCCTTCGCTAAGAGGAATGAATCGGTTATCTGTCAACCAAAACCTTAGGGTGCAAGATGTTTTTTTCGATTCTATGGCAATTCAATTTACTGCTAGTCAGAATTATGCTAAAGGTATTCCGTTAAAAGATCAAGCCAACCTTCCTTTATTTAAACGTTTTTCACCTAAAAGATTATATTATTCATTTGTTTCAAGAAAACTCAATAAATTACAAAAAGGAGATCAAGCTACTTTTATTTTTTCTAAATAATACGGCTGTCTTTTTTTAATTACAAAAAGATTGATAAACAAGCTCTACATAATACTTGTTAACCACAATGGGTATCTAGACACAATAGAATGTCTGGAATCAATTTTTAAGCAAAACGCCGAAAATATAAAGGTGCTTTTAATCGATAATAGTACTTCAGCTGTTGATTTATATGAATTAGTCGAGTGGTCAAATGGAAATCGCAACGATTATGTGAATACAGACTTCCCCAGTATTGTGCTTCCACCGGTTTTTAAACCTATTGATTACGTCTCTATAAACGAAAGCGATTTACTTAAAAAAGAGTATTCAAACGACCTTGTAATTGTTGAAACAAAAAAAAATAAGGGTTTTGCAGCAGCAAATAATATCGCATTACGTTACATAGAAAAGTTCGGACGCTCAGATGATTTTATTTGGTTGCTCAATAATGACACTATAATAGAGTCTGATACGATAAATCGACTTAAGACGGAGTTGAAAAAGGAAACTAGAGGTAATGATAAAGTATTATTTGGGACACCCTTGTTGGAGTATTATGATCCTAAGAAAATTCAAGCTATTGGAGGCAGGTACAATAAACTCACTGGGATTACATCCCATTTGGGAGAGAAAATGCCGGTAAACTCAGATATCGTGACAGGTTCGTTCTCTGTTGACTATCCTATCGGAGCCTCCATGATTATTTCTCATAGTTACTTGAAAAAGGTTGGACTAATGAATGAAGAATATTTTCTTTTTTATGAAGAGATAGATTGGGCAGAAAGGGCCAAAATAGAAGGAGGAAAAGTACAAATATTAGATGTTCTAGGAATTTATCATAAGCACGGGAAATCAACATTATCAATTAAAAAAAAGAAAAAGACGGATTTTATTGATCTAACCTCCCTTCGAAGTAGGATCTTATTTTCAAAAAGATATTATAAAAACTACCTTTGGTCTGTTAGATTATTTATTTTAACCGTTACAATTTTGAAAAGATTAATATCAGGCAACTTTAATCGTATTCCAAAGATCATAAAATTGGTATTTACCACTTAACAATTTTGAAAAGCAAAAATAAGATACTAAGTGTTTTAATTCTATTGTTTTTAACTTTCTGTGTTCAATTTACAGATGTAAAAATTGGATTAATAAAGGTATCCGAACTTCTATTGTTATGTTTAGCTCCTTTTGTGTTTTCAAAAAAGACTCATAAGTATGTAATATACCTTTTAGCCTTTTTTACAGCCACAACACTAATATCACTCTGCGTTACCTATTTTTCGGATTTTGAATATTTAGGAAAATCATTTCTTAAACAACCATATTTAATAACCATAGGAAGATATGTGGAGTTAGTAACTTGTTTGGTACTCTGTAACTTTGTTGTTTTATATTTTGAAGTACTCAAGAGAAGAAAAGAGTTTCATAGACTTCTCCTAAAATTTATAGATCTCAACATTATCATTACTGCAGTTTTTGCTATAATTTATATTTTGGTTTTGGTTGATGTGTTCAGTATTGAAGATACTAGAGTAGTTTATAATTATGATATTAGACTAAGGGGGTATTTTGTAGAGGGAGGACCTTTTGGATTAATGCTTAGCTTTATATTTATCCTGACCAGTTTTTTTAAAAAGTCAAAAAAGAGAGATGTAAAACGACTTTTTTTGATCATAGTGATTTTGTTTATGGCGCAGTCAAAATCTGGATTTCTATGTACTATCTTATGGATCGGTATCGAAAATTATGATTTTTTGAGAAGAAAAGTAAAATCATTTGTATACCCTCTAGTTATACTAGGAGTTATTTGTTTTTACTTTTTGTTTATAAACATTGGAGGTATGTATGTTCGCGAAATCAATAAGATTGAACAGACAGTCAAAATAAGGTCTACCGACCCTAACTTGATTATGGGTAGAATCTCTGGTGTTTTTATAACGCCAAAAATGGTTATTGATCATCCGGTTTTTGGAATTGGAACAGGTAATTATCCACTATTACGTAATAACAAAGAATATAGAGGTATTTTTCCTGTTCCTCCAGAGGAAATTAGAATTAAAGATGCACATGGGTTTGGAGGGCTAATAGATATATTAGTCGACAATGGGCTTTTGGGGCTATTATTCTTTTCTTTTATTATGTGGCATCGATATAAAACATTGAAACATCGTAAACATCTAAAACTACTATTAATAGGATTTCTCACGCTGTTTTGTTTTGGAGTACAGATATATTTTCTGTACCCTTGGATACTATTTGGTTTAATATTAACTAAAGAAGATAGATTAGATGAGATTAGTAGTTGATGTTAGACTTATTCATAACTCTGGTATTGGTACGTACATTAAAAATGTGTTACCAGGTATGATTGACTCATTTGATGAAGTTATTGTTTTGGCTAATCAAGAAGGGATTGATGAATTCGAATGGAAGAATAGTGTAAAGACTATAACTTTTCCATACAAAATATATGGTTTTCTTGAGCAGCTTTATTATTCGTTGATCATTCCAGAATGTGATATTTTTTGGACCCCTCATTTTAACGCTCCATTGTTTGGCATTGCATCAAAAAAAAGAATAGTTACCATCCATGATGTGAACCACCTTTCAAATCCTTCTAATTTTAATATTTTGAAGAGATTATGGGCAAAAGTTTTATACAAAAATGCCATCAAAAAGAGTGATCAAATTATTACAGTTTCAGAGTTTTCTAAATCAGAGGTTTTAAAATATTTTGAAGTAAATGAACAGAAAATAAACGTGATTCATTGTGGAGTTAAGCAGACTTTTGGTAAATTAAAAAATGAAGAAGTTTGTGCATTGATTTTACCCGATTCTTATTTTTTATATGTTGGAAATGTAAAGCCACATAAAAATTTGATCACGTTATTGAAAGCATATAAAGAGCTTGATAAATCCATAAGAGCTACATATAAACTAGTGATCCTGGGAAAAAAAGAAGGTTTTATAACTAATGATCATAAGATTTTTGATTTTATAGAAAAGCATAATCTGGAAAAAGACATTCGTTTTACAGGATTTATAAAAGATCACGAAGTCCCAATTGTATATAAACAAGCAGCTATGTTTATTTTTCCTTCTTTGTATGAAGGCTTTGGGTTACCAATTTTAGAGGCAATGAGCTGTGGAGTTCCAGTTTTAAGTTCGGACAGGGCAAGTTTACCGGAAATTGGTGGGGAGGCTTCGTTATATTTTGACCCATTAAACCCTAGAGAATTAAAGGAAAAAATCACCTTACTGATTAATGATAAGAAACTACAATCGGAAATGATTAAAAAGGGAATTGAACATGCTAAGAAATTTAATTGGGAACGATCGGTTCAAAAATATCTAGAGATTTTGAACAAACTTTTAAGTGAATAATGAAACACTCGAAACAACTTCTTTAAAAATTTAGTGATCGACTACACGCGTAATGAGACAGAAATTTATCAATCATTATAACAACATTCAATTCTTTTTACTTCTGGTACTGGCTGCTTTTCCAATACTTCCAAAAGGAATACAAAGCACAGTAATAGTTTTAATGAGTGTTTCGACTACAATTTATTTTTTTATAGAGGGTAAGAAACATTGGAGCTACAAAAAGATAAAAGTTTTGGTAGTCCTCGGCTCTCTTCCGATCATCAATTCTGTTAGTCTACTTTATTCAGAGAATTTACAATTAGGATTTAAGTATATTTTTCGTTTATCTCCAATGATTTTGATAGTATTAGTCTTTTTAATAGGTAAAGTCTCAATATTGAGCACAGAACGATTATATAAGCTATTTGTAATTTTCATAATATCACTGATACTTCTTTTATCGTTTCTACATATTAATTTTTTAGATGAGATATATACTAATGATATATCACCCTGGGAACTAAGAAGCTATATGGAGGAGTTTATCAATATTCACGGCACATATTTATCGATGTGGATTGGTATGGGTATCTTGATTTTAATATGGTTATTGTGTAAAAGCTCACGAAAAACTTTGATGAGAATCGCAGGGGGCCTTTTCTTACTATACTTTTATTATTGGTTGTACGTAATTGGGGCAAGGATGCCGTTTTTTGCAACCTTAATTTCATCGATGTTTTTATTTTTATTTTTGTTGAGAACTCCCTTAAAGATCATTGTTATAAGCTTCTTAATACTTGGAATCGCCGGATGTATTGTTTTTAAGCCTCAAATTTACTCTAAAATTGAGGAATTAAGTGATTATAAAAATGCTATTCCAGCAGGAAAATATGAGAATACAAACCCTTTAATCTCAAACGAAAATATAAGGAGTGTCATCTATTATTGTTCATTTAAAATTTTTGTTGAGGAACCTTTGTTTGGATATGGGACGGGGAGTGTGAATAAACAATTGCAAGGATGTTATGATGAGGATTTTAATCATACAGATCTTTTTAAAAGGTTTCAATTTAACTCGCATAGTCAGTATCTTCAGGTTATATTGTCATCAGGACTAATAGGGTTCCTGTTCTATATAATTTCACTTATGGTGCTTGTAAAATGGTCATTTAGTAGGGTAAAACTTTATGTGGGATTTTTACTTTTGATTTTCCTTTGTTTTACTTTTGAGAACATTCTTTATAGACATGACGGAATTATTTTTTTTAGTTTCTTTAATTCAGTTTTGTTTTTCACAAGAAACAAAGACAATCAATAATCAAATGAATTGTATTTATAGCCCAAAGCTTAAATTAAGTACTTACACATAGAAGGTATTTAAATTTGACAATAAATTTTAAAAAGGGTTATTTTTACGCTATGGTAACACCCTGAGCAAGTAAGACCTTTAGTTTTATAAGAAAGTTTTGAGTCTTATGAATATTAGGTAGTCATAAGTCCTTTATTAATACATGATATACAATATAAAAAAAGCTGTAATACACGATTGGTATACGCAATACAGAGGAGGAGAACGATGTGTAGAAAGCTTTACCAATGTTTGGAATGATTTTGATCATTTTACTTTGGTGAATACTTTGGGAAAAGAAGAGTGTCAAAGAATATTTAAAGGCAATAATGTAAAAACATCTTTTATTGAGAGACTTCCTTTTGGCAAAACAAAATATCGTTCGTATTTACCTCTTTTTCCTTTGGCTATTGAACAATTTGACCTCACGGATTATGAATTGATCATATCATCATCATCCTGTGTTGCAAAAGGGGTGCTGACCCGGCAAGACCAGTTGCATATTACGTATATGCATTCTCCGGTGCGATACGCCTGGGATTTATATCATCAGTATTTAAAAGAAAGTGGTTTACAAAAAGGTCTTAAAGCAAGAGTTGCTAAATATTTTCTTCATAAACTAAGAATTTGGGATGTGTCTACTGCTAACAGACCAGATTTTTACATTGCTAATTCTAAATATGTAGCAAAAAGAATAAAAAAAATATATGGAAAAGAAGCTCAGGTAATTTATCCACCTGTAGATATCGATTCTTTTGAAATTTCAGAAGAGGTCTCTGACTACTATGTTACTTGTTCCTCTATGGTACCTTATAAAAAAGTCGACTTGATTGTAAAAACATTTGCAACAACTACTACTAAATTAGTTGTGATCGGAGATGGACCGGACTATAAAAAAATTAAAAAATTGAGCTCTAGTAATATCGAATTAAAGGGATATCTGGATACAGAAGGGAAAAGCGAAATACTAAAAAAGGCAAAAGCATTTATTTTTGCTGCCGAAGAAGATTTTGGTATTGCTCCTTTAGAAGCTCAGGCTTGTGGAGTTCCTGTAATCGCTTTTGCAAAAGGGGGAATTCTGGAAACTATAAAAGGCGGTTATATTACTGATAAAAATATTCATGAGAAAACAGGAATTTTCTATAAAGAACAAACGATAGCATCCATGCTTGAAGCAATTCGATTTTTTGAAGAGGTTGAAACTTCTTTTGATAAAAAATCTATTCGAAAACATGCAGAATCTTTTAGTCGAGAAAGGTTTGAAGAAGAAATTAAAGAAACGGTTCATAGATTATATTCTCAATGGAAAAGGAAAAATAATTCCTAATCAATATGCAAACAGGAAAGCACTCTAAATACATAAGACCTTTATTATATTTAATAGATTTATTGATAGTCTCTTCGTTATCTTATATTTTTCTTTCTAGCAAATTAGTCGATATAGGCTTCATTGTACTTTTTTGGATTTTGCTTTCTGTTCTAGTATCAGTTTATTCAGTATATCGTTTTACTAAGATTGTCAGGATTATTTCGTTGTTTTTCAAACAGACAATTTTATTGGCATTATTGATCTTTACGTACTATTATATTAGGGAAGAGTTCATTCCGACAAAAAATATCTTTCATTTTTTTATAGCATTACTTCTGATTATCAATTTTTGGAGAATTTTACTGTTCGAAATATTCAAAAAATATAGGATTATCACCGGAAGTAATAATAAGTATGTAGTAATAATCGGCACAAATCGATCAACAAAAAAGCTTGAGAACTTTTTTAATAATTCTCCGGAATACGGTTATCGCTTTGAAGGGTTTTTTAGTAACAAGGACGTACCCAATAAAACAGGTACCATTGAAGAGAGTTTCGATTTTATAATAGAAAGAAATATAAATGAAGTTTATTGTTCGGTTAAAGAACTCAGTAATGATCAAATAAAGATATTTATTGAATTTTGTGAAACCAATATGAAGATTCTAAAATTCATTGCAGATGACAAAGAATTGTTCTCTAAAAATCTTCAGTTGGACTATTACGATCTTTCACCAATTATTTCATTACGTAAAATTCCATTGGATGATCCTCTTAAAGGGGGGATCAAAAGAGTTTTTGATATTATTTTTGCTCTGGCTGTTATTTGCTTCGTACTTTCATGGGTAACACCACTTTTAGCTGTATTGATAAAGTTAGAAAGCAAGGGGACGGTTTTTTTTAAACAATATAGATATGGTGCTGATTTTAATAAGTTTTTGTGCTACAAATTTCGCTCGATGACTCCAAATAAAGAATCTGATCTTATTCAGGCATCCAAAAATGATGTGAGAACAACTAAAATTGGAAAGTTTATAAGGAGAACTAGTATTGATGAACTTCCTCAGTTTTTTAATGTTTTATTTGGTGAGATGTCTGTAGTGGGACCAAGACCACTTTTAATGAGTCATACAGATGATTATAAAGATAAGATTAACCGTTTCATGTTACGACATAATGTAAAACCCGGAATAACGGGTTTAGCACAAGTAAGTGGCCACAGAGGAAATATCGAAAAGGATTCTGATATGCAAAACAGAGTGAGATACGATGTTTTCTACGTAGAAAATTGGTCTTTAATATTAGACCTCAAAATCATTATTAAAACCATTTTTAATGTATCAAAAGGAGAAGAAAAAGCATATTAATAATTAGTGTCCTTCATTTGCAGATATTATTTTTCTCAAAATGGTTAATAAATCATAAGAAAACCCGATTTTTGAATTTTAATTTTATCCATTAATGAAATTATCAATAATAATCCGGTTAATGTAGATTGAATTAATTATTGAGCATTTTTCCTGACGGATAAAAAACAATAGAATAGACAGATGAAGATATCAGTAATAGGTACTGGCTATGTAGGGTTGGTAACAGGCACATGTTTGGCGGAGACGGGTAACGAAGTAGTTTGTGTTGACATAGATGCGCAAAAAGTAGAACTTATGCGTAGAGGAGAAGTTCCGATCTACGAGCCACATTTGGACGTATTATTTGATAGAAATATCAAAGCAGGCAGATTACAGTTTACTACTTCGCTAAAAGAAGGTGTAGATCACGGAGAAATCATTTTTCTGGCACTGCCAACGCCCGAGGATGAAGACGGTTCAGCAGACTTGTCTTACGTTTTAGGTGTTTCCGATGAAATAGGCAAAATTATTTCTGATTATAAGGTTATAGTTGATAAGAGTACAGTTCCTGTGGGTACTGCAGAAAAGGTGAGTGCTGCGATATCCAAACACGCCCAATGTGATTTTGATGTAGTGTCTAATCCTGAATTTTTAAGGGAAGGCTTTGCAGTAGATGATTTTCTAAAGCCAGAACGTATAGTAGTAGGATCTTCTTCTGACAGGGCTACAGAGCTTATGGAAAGGTTATACAAACCATATGTTAGATCAGGGAATCCGATTATTATTATGGATGAAAAATCTGCAGAATTGACAAAGTATGCTGCGAATTCTTTTTTGGCTACTAAGATTACTTTTATGAATGAGATTGCTAATTATTGCGAAAAGGTAGGAGCAGATGTAGACAAAGTAAGAATAGGGATGGGTACAGATAGCAGGATTGGTAAGCGGTTTTTATTTCCCGGGATTGGTTATGGAGGTTCTTGTTTTCCTAAAGATGTTAAGGCATTGCATAAATCAGGAAAGGAAGATGATTATGATTTTCAAATTTTGGAATCGGTCATTAAGGTGAATAACAAGCAAAAAGTAGCATTGATTCCTAAGATTGTGGAGTATTTTAATAATAATCTTCAAGGAAAGACATTTGCCGTATGGGGACTTGCTTTTAAACCTGAAACGGATGATATCAGAGAAGCCCCCGCATTGGATATAATCGAGAGCTTGTTGGATCAAGGTGCAGCTGTACAGGTGTTTGATCCTGAAGCTATGGATAATGTTGCTAAAAAGTACGGAGATACAATTACGTTCTCTAAGTCTATGTATGAGGCTTTGGAGGATGCAGATGCTTTGATTATCTGTACAGAGTGGAGCATATTTAGGACACCGGATTTCGAAAGGATAAAGAATGATCTTATAAACCCTATTATTTTTGACGGGAGAAACTTATATGATCTTAAGGATATAGAAAATGAAGAAATCACTTATTTTTCTATAGGTAGACAGGACATAAAATAATAAAATGAAAAAAGTTCTAATTACAGGAGCAGCGGGTTTCTTGGGTTCACATCTTTGTGATCGGTTCATTAATGAAGGGTACCACGTTTTAGGTATGGATAACCTGATTACAGGTGATCTTAAGAATATTGAACATTTATTTAAACTAAAAAACTTCGAATTTTATAATCACGATGTTTCAAAATTTGTGCACGTTCCTGGCGAATTAGATTATATATTGCATTTTGCATCTCCGGCTAGTCCGATAGATTATCTCAAAATACCAATTCAAACATTAAAGGTGGGATCCTTAGGAACTCATAATCTTTTGGGATTAGCAAAAGAAAAGAATGCAAGAATTTTGATTGCTTCTACAAGTGAAGTGTATGGAGATCCCCTGGTTCACCCTCAAACTGAAGATTATTATGGAAACGTAAATACTATTGGTCCTCGTGGCGTGTATGATGAGGCTAAAAGATTTCAGGAATCTATAACAATGGCTTATCATACATATCATAAGATAGAAACCCGGATCGTGCGTATTTTTAACACATACGGGCCCAGAATGCGACTAAATGATGGAAGGGTAGTGCCTGCTTTTATCGGGCAAGCTTTGAGAGGAGAAGATCTTACGGTTTTTGGAGACGGTTCTCAAACGCGTTCTTTTTGCTACGTAGATGATCTTATTGAAGGTATTTACCAATTGTTATTTAGCGACTATGTATATCCTGTTAATATTGGAAACCCTAATGAGATTACTATTAGGGATTTTGCAGAGGAAATTATAAAACTAACAGGAACCGATCAGAAAGTAATTTATAAACCGCTTCCGGTTAATGATCCATTACAAAGACAACCGGATATCACGAGAGCCAGAGAAATTTTAGGATGGCAGCCAAAAATTGGTAGATCAGAAGGAATGAAAAATACCTTAGAGTATTTTAAGGGCTTGTCTAAGGAAGAATTATATAGAAGTGAACATAAAGATTTTTCATCTTATTCCTAAAAGATAATGCATCATAAAAGAGGTGGATATTCCTATTTAATCAGGCCAATACTTATTGTAATTGATCTGGTTATTTTAATTACCTCTTCTTTTTATTTTCTAGCGAATATCGTTTCTTATCAACTTTATGTATTTCTAACGAGTATTTGGTTAGTTTCGGCCTATTTACTTAACTTTTATGAAGTATATCGCTTTACCAAAATAATTACGATTATTTCCCTGTTGATCCGGCAAGGGTTATTAATTTTAATTCTGTTATACGCATATTTTGGTGTACTTAAAATAAATTTCTTTTCTGTAAAAGACACCTTTTATTTTATCGTGTTATCAATATCCTCCATTGGTGTTGTAAAAATAATTACATATTACGCGCTAAGAAGATATCGTTCATATCTGGGTGGAAATAACAGGAGAGTAATTATTATTGGAAATAATAAAAGTGCACGAAGACTTAAAACCTTTTTTGAGAAGCGAAAGGATTTAGGATATAACATATTAGAAGTATTTTCTGATGAACTTCCTACAAAAATAAAGGATAGTTTTGAGTTTTTAGAAAAAGAGGATGTAGATGAAATTTATTGTTCTATAGATGAGATCTCTGATGAAATAATTAATGAATATGTAAAATACGCAGATAAAAATTATAGTGTTCTTAAATTTATACCTAGTTCTCAACGAATTTTTTCAAAAAGACTCAAAACAGATTATTATGAGTATCTACCCGTATTGTCGATTCCGGAAGTTTCACTAAATAGCGCTACAAATAGAGCAATTAAAAGAGGTTTTGACATTGTGTTTTCTTTGCTCGTTATTATTCTTATTCTCTCTTGGCTGATTCCATTATTATATATTCTGATTAAATTAGAATCTCGTGGTCCTTTGATCTATAGTCACCGACGAAATGGAATCAATTATAAGGAGTTTGTCTGTTACAAATTTAGATCCCTGAGAGATGAAAACTTTTCTGACCTGATTCAGGTTAAGAAAGAAGATCAAAGAGTTACCAGAATAGGACGGTTTATAAGGCGTACTAGTATAGATGAGCTGCCTCAATTCTTTAATGTGCTTTTTGGAGACATGTCTGTTGTTGGCCCTAGACCACATATGATCTCTTATACAAGGGATTACGGTAAAAGAATAGATAAGTATAATTTTGTTTTTCGTCATTCGGTAAAACCAGGAATAACAGGAATGGCTCAGGTAAAAGGATATAGAGGAGAAGTAGAAAACGATGAGGATATTGTGAATCGTATCAAATATGATATTTTTTATATAGAAAATTGGTCTCTATTATTAGACTCCAAAATCATAATCGATACTATCCTAAATGTAATCAAAGGACAAGAAAAAGCGTACTAGAAAAGACCTGAAGTTGTATGAATAGATGGAATAAAAGGTAAGTTATCCTTCTTTATTATAAGATTCATTAATATGTATAGATAGAATTCTTAGGAGATAAAATTAAAATAAGTGATTAAAAGTAAATATATAACGGAGCTTTCTGAAATGTTTTATAAACACGATGATAATTTAATACTTTCCCTTTTCTGGAATAGCCTGTATATAGCTTTTCTTTTATTGCCGTTAGGAATTAATCTTCCCACACCATTTTTTATAGTTTCTATTGTTCTTGGTTTGATTAATATTTTTAAATCAGGTAAGAAATTCGATCTGGATAATAAAATAGTTTTATTATTTCCTTTATATTTTATCATAATGTCCGCTAGTTTGCTGTATACGGATAATGTTACCGATGGATTTAATTTAATACAGCGATCTCTATCATTACTTTTATTTCCCCTGATTTTTCTTTTTGTTAAGGAAGATGCGTCGACGGTAAGAAAATTGTTTGATTTTTTACTTCTCGGATTAATAATTTCGTTTTTCGTTAACTTTTCATTTGCAATCTATAATTCATTTTCGTTCATACAGGAAGAGTTTTCTTTTGAAATTTCAATAGAAAATTTCACCAGTTTTTTGGATGCGCTCATCAATGGATGGAATTATTTTATAGGGGATGAGTTTTCTAAGCTAATCAACCCTAGTTATCTGTCACTGTATATATTATTAGTTTTAAGTTATTATCTAAAAAAAAATATAGATACAAAACTAAGATTACTAATCGTCATAATTTTATTTCTGTACTTGTATCTGTTAGCATCTATAGCCGCTTATATGATGTTAATAATTATGTCTTTGCTGTTGATTTTTAGCATTTCGAATACAAGTAAAAGACACTTAATGATTCTTATGTTTCTTTTAGGGCTTATTGTTTTTTTAAATAACCCACGTGTTTTTGAGTTTTATTCAAAAGTTAGAGATTTAGGGAGCCCTATTGAATATGATAATTCTACCTCCGAAAAAGCACGTTTATTATCCTGGGATGCAAGTATAAGATTGATTAAAGAAGCACCTTTATTAGGATATGGAATTGGGGATGCTAATGATGTTTTAATTAAGAAATACAAAGAATTGGGATATACTTATAACTATGAAAATGAGTACAATGCCCACAATCAATTTCTCCAAATATTTCTTCAGACAGGTGTTCTGGGATTCATCGTTTTAGTAATGATATTTATATTATTAGCCATACGTATGAGAAGAAGTCGAAATGAGTTTTCTGTTTTTTTGATTCTATTTATTTCACTTATGTTCGAATCAATGCTGGTAAGGTTTAATGGGATTGTATTTTTCTCTATTGTTATTCCGTTGTTACTCAAAAAACGAAGTATTTTAAGCAGTAGAATTATACGCAATGTATAGATATTCATGAATATTTTGAAATAAACAAAATAGATATCAAAATTATTAGCTAGAAATATGGTAAAGAGCTATTTTTGAATGCTTAAAAATTAGCCGTTAAACAACCGTCAAAAAAATGAATATCTTAGTATTAGGATCCGGAGGAAGAGAACATACTTTCGCTTATAAGATTGTCCAAAGTAGTTTATGCAAAAAATTATTTGTTGCACCAGGAAATGCAGGAACAGCAAAAATTGCTACAAATGTTGCTATATCAGTTACTGATTTTGCAGCAATAAAAGAACTGGTAATAAATGAAAAGATAGAAATGGTTGTCGTAGGGCCAGAAGATCCTCTTGTTCAGGGTATAACTGATTTTTTTGCAGGGGATAATGATCTTAAGAATGTTGCTGTTATAGGACCTTCACAAGAAGGAGCGAGATTAGAAGGAAGTAAGGAGTATGCAAAAGAATTCTTATTCAGACACAATATACCTACTGCCTCATATCAAAGTTTTACAGAAAGTACCGTTAACGAAGGAAAGCAATTTTTGGAAACTCTTAATGCTCCATATGTACTAAAAGCGGATGGTCTTGCTGCTGGAAAAGGAGTTTTAATTCTCCAGGATATTGAAGAAGCCAAAACTGAGTTGGAAAATATGCTGACGAATAAAAAGTTTGGTTCGGCCAGTGAAAAAGTGGTTGTTGAAGAGTTTCTGGATGGAATAGAATTAAGTGTTTTTGTACTTACTGATGGTAAAAATTATGTAACGCTGCCAACCGCTAAGGATTACAAACGAATAGGAGAAGGAGATAAAGGGCTCAATACTGGAGGAATGGGAGCGATTTCACCAGTTCCTTTTGCAGATGATGACTTTATGAATAAGATCGAGGAACAGATTATTAAACCTACAGTTCAGGGTCTTGCAAGAGAAGATATAGATTATAAAGGCTTTATTTTTATCGGACTGATTAAAGTAGGAGATGATCCAAAGGTGATAGAATATAATGTACGAATGGGAGATCCCGAAACTGAGGTAGTTTTACCAAGAGTGAAAACCGATTTAGTTTCACTTTTTAAACACGTATCTGACCAAACATTAAATGAAATAAATATCGAAATAGACCCCAGAAGTGCAACTACCGTTATGACAGTTTCCGGAGGATATCCTGAAGCTTATGAAAAAGGTAAAGAAATCACCGGTATTGAGCTAATATCAGACTCAATTGTATTTCACGCTGGAACAAAGATGGAGCATGATAAAATTGTTACTAATGGAGGTAGAGTTATCGCCGTAACCTCATTTGATGATGATTTTAGAAAAGCATTAGTGAAATCCTATAATAGCATAGAAAAGCTATATTTTGATAAAATGTATTATCGAAAAGATCTTGGATTTGATTTGTAAAAATTAAATAAAGCAAACTAAAAAAGCTCATTGTTACATAACAATGAGCTTTTTCAATAAATATTTTGATGACTTAATCTAGAAAAGAATGAGCTTTTGGGTCTCTGTCCTCTTCGTTATTGTCATTAAACTTCTTCAACTCTTTCATCCAATAGAAAAAAGCCACAAAACCAATAAGCATAAATAACCAATTAACAATATTGGCGGCTGTCCAGTTTTCTAATTCCAGAGCTCTAAGACTATCTAGTGGAGCAAAAAGAACATCGACAAATAGCGACTCAATGGCTTCAAAAAAATCTTTCATAATACCTTTTTCATTTTCTTTATAAAAAGCAACTAAAAACTTTTTATAAATTAGTTATATTATAATTAAAAACAGTGATATATTGTTTGACGCAAAAATATAAAAAATAGTAGTGTTATCAAGCTTTTTTAGTAAATCAAAACCGATTAATTTTATAATCATTGCGATATATATGTTCGTGCTTTATACAATAGCGCACTACAAAAATGGTTTTAACATCGATTATAGTTCAATTCTTGTGTTTTTTGGTGGGTTGATAGTCTACATTTTGACTATGTTATTATTAAATCTAATTATTCAACAAAATGACCTTACCCAAAAAAGTACACATACTATATTATTATTTGCTTTTCTGACTGCTGTTATACCTAATTCATTTACTAACACAACCGTTTTATTGTCTAATCTATTTATTGTTTTAGGAATAAGAAACGTATTGAATCTCAGAAATGGCAAGTACATCAAGTCTAATATTTTAGACGCTTCTTTATACATCGGATTGGCTTCTTTGGCTTATTTCTGGAGTATTAGCTTTATCCTTATAGTATACTTAGGAGTTTTATATTTTGAACCGAAAAATTATAGAAACTGGATTATTCCTATAATCGGATTATTAATGGTTTATGTATTATCCAATTGTTTCACATTGCTTTTTTATGATTTATTTTTTATATCTACGAATTACATAAAACCAATATCGTTTTCTTTTGAAGCATACGTTAACAAAGGAGGAATATTTTCGATTGGAGTTTTAACCATATGTACCTTATTTTTCTTAACGGTATACTTAATAAAATACAACAGAAAGCCTACTAAGTCAAAACCCGTTCTAGGACTTATTATTGCTCAATTATTGGTTGCTTTGGGTATAGTGTTGATTGTTTCTGATAAAAATACAGCAGAAATGATTTTTATAGCTTCACCACTAGCAATTATAGGTACTACGTATCTGGAAATGGGTCATGGTAAGTTGATACAAGAAATAAATCTCTGGGTATTTTTAGCATTACCTTTTATGATATTTTTATTTTGATCACACCTTATTTAGCTACCATAGAGTCAGAACTTCAGTATCGGTTATCATATAAATACATATGGTTTAGAAAACAGAATGATCTATGGGATGGTTATAGTAACTTCATTTATACCACAGTAGAATGGAATGATCTGATTCCTAAAATTTCCAAAACTGTTTCAAAATTCGGATTGAATAAAGAAGAGTTCTTTTACTATGCAATTAATAGATGGTATAACTATTGGAGTGCTTTGGCAATAGAGCTGATCTTTTCAGATTTGGATGGTGTGATACCAGAGAAAAATAAAAAAAATAGACTAGTGGATTTTTCTATATTCGGAGAAAAGTTTGATCACAAAACAAGCGTTTTTCCCAAAGGTTTTGAAAAATCCTTGGCATATGCGCAGAAGCACCCTGAAGAGTTATTATACTGGTTGTATGCAAATCAAAGTCAAGAACAAAGAAAACACCTTGAAAACAGGATGTTTGTGATTGTATATGCTAAGGATGGAGCACATTGGAAATTAAAGGCACAAATTTCGTGGCTTAAGGATATTATTTCAACATATGTTGCTACATTTGACGACTCAAAATTATTCAGATTACAATTACAGCCTTATAAAGTTACCAAGGCAGGATTGATATGGGCTGTAAAATAGAAGTATATCGGTTGTGTAGAAAATGAATTATATAGGATCAAAATATAAATTATCTGATTTCATCAAAACTTCTGTACAGACTATTGTAGGTGATTCTTTGAAAGATAAAGTGTTTTGTGATCTTTTTGCAGGAACAGGTATCGTAGGCAGAAATTTTAAAACTTCCGTAAAACAAGTAATAGCTAATGACCTGGAATACTATAGTTATGTTTTAAATCGAAATTATATTGGCAATCACCTGCCGGTTGAATTTTCCGGATATATTACAAAATTAAATCTGTTAGAAGGAATAGAAGGGTTTGTCTACAAGAACTATTGTTTAGGAGGTTCCAACCGTCAGTATTTTAGTAATCAAAATGGTCTTAAAATTGACGCTGCAAGATTACAGATAGAAAAATGGAAAGTATCTGATGAAATTGATGAAAATATGTATTATTTTTTACTGGCTTCGTTATTAGAAAGTGCAGATAAAGTTGCTAATACAGCTTCGGTTTATGGCGCATACCTGAAAAAATTAAAAAAAACGGCACAGAAAGAATTAAAAATAGTTCCGGCTAATTTTGAAACTACGACAAACCAACATAAAGTGTATAACCAGGATAGTAACACATTGATTCATATAATTGAGGGAGATATATTATATCTGGACCCACCTTATAACGCCAGGCAATATGGAGCCAATTATCATATGCTGAATACTATTGCAAAATATGATACCTTTGTACCTGCCGGAAAAACAGGCTTACGACCGTACGAAAGATCTGATTATTGTAAAAAAGGAGAAGTGACATCAGTTTTTGAAGAATTAGTCAAAAATGCAAAATTCAACTACATTTTTCTGAGTTATAATAACGAAGGTTTAATGAAAGAAGAAGAAATAAGACAAATAATGAAACGTTATGGAAGGTATGATTTGGTGACCACCGCATATCAAAGATTTAAGGCGGATAAAACTGAAAACAGAAACCATAAAGCGAACGCAACAACAGAATATTTACACATCTTAGAAAAATAAAAGCAATGTTTACAGATAAAGCAAACAAGATTTTTAAAGAAGTTATAGACATGTACCACGTGATTGATCGTGTGGACCAGGAATTTTCTAATCCCTATGATAGTAAATCACAACAGATAGAGCATTTATTATATCGTAAATGTTGGATTGATACAGTACAATGGCATTATGAAGATATCATTCGTGATCCCGAAATTGATCCTGTAGCAGCTTTAAAATTAAAAAGACAGATTGATGCATCCAATCAGGATCGTACGGATATGGTAGAATATATTGATAGTTACTTTTTAGAAAAGTATAAGGATGTTATTCCTAAAGCAGACGCAACCATTAATACAGAAAGTCCTGCCTGGGGAGTAGATCGATTATCCATATTAGCCTTAAAAGTATACCATATGCACGAAGAAACTGTTAGAGAAGGCGCATCTGATACTCATAAGGCTGCTTGTCAGAAAAAGTACAATGTGTTATTAGAACAGCAAGTAGATCTCTCTACGGCTATAGATACACTATTAAAAGATATCGAGGGAGGTGATAAATACATGAAAGTCTATAAACAGATGAAAATGTATAATGATGATGAATTGAATCCAGTTTTAAGAGGAGAGAAATAGTAATATTTTCTTGAATAAAAGAGATAACATAATAAAAAATAACAAAGCCCTTTCTGAGGGCTTTGATGCTCATGTTTTAGTAATTCGACTGTCTGCAATGGGTGATGTAGCTATGACAGTTCCTGTTCTACGGACTTTTATAGCTACCTATCCGAATGTTAAAATTACAGTACTTACCAGAAAGTTTTTTGAGCCTATATTTTCAGGAATAGAGAATCTGGAAGTATACTATGCAGATGTAGAGGGAAAACATAAAGGAGTCTTTGGATTGTCAAGACTTTCTAAAGAACTCAGAGGACTAGGTATAACCGCAGTTGCGGATCTGCATAATGTACTCCGATCCAACATACTTAAGCAGTTTTTTTCATTTCGAAGAATTAAGTTTGTACAAATAGATAAAGGAAGAGCAGAAAAGAAAGCATTGACCCAACCGTTAAACAAAGAGTTTAAACAACTAAAAACAACTCACCAACGGTATGCAGATGTTTTTACTGAATTGGGATATCCAATTGATTTAGATAACCATTCATTTCCTGAAAAAGTCCCTTTAACTCCTGAGATTCTCGAGTTAACTGAGAACTCAACTAAAAAATGGCTAGGAATTGCTCCTTTTGCCCAATATACAAGCAAAGTATATCCTTTGGAGTTAATGGTTGAGGTTATTGAGCTTCTTGATCAAGAAAACTCTTATGAAATGTTTCTTTTCGGTGGAGGGAAAAAAGAGATTGATATTCTCAATAATTTTGATAGTAAGTACAAAAATGTGATTAATGTTGCAGGTAAATTATCTTTTGAGGATGAACTAAAGCTTATAGGAAACCTGGATGCTATGTTATCAATGGATAGTGGTAATGCACATCTGGCAGCGATGTATGGAGTTCCTACGATAACACTGTGGGGAGTGACACATCCATTTGCGGGTTTTATGCCTTTTGGACAACCGATAGAACGGGCAATTTTACCAAATCTGGCAAAGTATGAACAAATCCCTACATCAATCTACGGTAATAAAGTACCTGCCGGATATGAAAAGGTAATGTATACGATCAAGCCAGAAACAGTGATTGAAGCTATTCATAAGCTTTAAGGAGCAATTGAATTTAGGTTCTATTTAAAGAATATTTTAATTCTTTACATTCCTGCTCCTCCAACCAAGATTATTTTATTTCTGTGTATTCTTCAAGATGTTCCTTATAAATCCTTAACTATAGCTAAAACATTCAATTTTTATATATATTGACTATATAAAATAAAATCATAAAAAGTTGATGATTGATACATCTTTAGACACTACGAATTTTTACTTTTTATTAGCTATTTTTCAGGGGTTTGTACTGTCTTTCTTTATATTGTTTCGTTTTAAAGATAGTATGCCAAATCTTTTTTTTGGGATCCTTGTATTTTTATTTTCGCTTTCTCTTTTACACTTAATATTAGAGGAATCTATTCATGCATTTAATTCAAAGTTTCCAATTCCAATGGAATTTAGTCTTGCTTACGGACCTTTAACATATTTCCATGTAATATATATTAAAAATCCTTTAAAAGTTTTTAGGAAGAAGGATTTGCTTCATTTCTTACCTTCTTTTCTTTTAGATGGTCTCTTATTTGTTTTGCTATTTACATATATTAGATTAAACCTTGATTGGGCTAACACAAATGTTACGTTGATTCAAAAACTGGCACTGATTATAGGATTTTTGGGAATGGTACAACTAGCTTTCTATACCTACTTAATCTACCGCGAATCACTGGGTGTCAAAAATCTTTCATTTGAGTATAAAGGGGTCAGAACCTGGCTTAAATATCTCATTATATCTTGGGGCATCCTTGTTGGTTTTCTATTATTCGCTATTCCAATTGGATTAATTTTTATAAAAAAGGTAGATGAGAACTCCTCTTATTTCTATAAGCCACTTGGGATTATTTTAGGAGTCTTTATTTATTCTTTAGGGTATTTGTATTTGTTGAAATATCTCAAGGTTATTAGAGACTATTCAAATCGTGTTATTAGAATTTATTCATCTGAAAATAATTTAAGCGAAAAAAAAGAAGAGTTACTTTATGCTATTACTAAAGATGAACTTTATAGGGATTCTGAACTCACAATATCTAAATTAGCTGCACACCTTGGTTGGTCAGCCAATAATCTGTCAAGAATTATAAATGATACACTTCACACAAATTTTACTGACCTTATAAATGGTTACAGAGTGGAAGCATTTAAGCAAAAACTAACCGTCAACGACAGTAAAAAATATTCAATTTTGGGTCTAAGTGAGGAGGCAGGCTTTAATTCTAAGACTTCTTTTTACAGAATTTTTAAAAAAGAAACAGGTATGACCCCTTCCGAATATTTGAATTCTCTGCAATAAATGGTTTCAAATGACGATTTGGAACTAACTTCATTATGCTGTCTGTCCCCTTCTAATGATATTTGAAAATATCTTTTTTGATAAACGCTTTTTGTGAAGAAGATGTTAATCCTGCTTTTATGAACTTATTTAAATAATACTGATGATAAAATTAGAAAGAAACGTTTGGCACTACATTGGTTTAGTTTTCTTATTCACTTATGCTATTCAAATTATTGCCATTTCAATTGCTGATGAAGATAATTTTTTAGTACAAATTCTTATGGGTTTTATGATGTTTATTCCAGCAATAGTCACTATTATCCATTTAATAAAAACTAAACAAGGACTTACATATATTAACTGGCGTTTTGATAAACCCAAGTTCATCTTACTTAGCCTATTTTTACCAATACTAATCACGCTTCTGGGGATTTTAGTATTTGAACATACAGGATTAGCATCAAATAATGTTTTCCTGATAAATAATGGACAAGTTCATAGTATAGAAATCCCGCTGATATTTGGTAGCAACCCACAGAGCATTCCTTTCTTTTTTGTTAACTTTTTGATTACCGGAATTTTGTTTTCATTGATCACAAGTTTTTTAACCATAGGTGAAGAAATAGGATGGAGAGGGTTTCTTCAAAAAAAATTAATAGAAAAAAATAGCTTATTTAAGTCGCTCACATTTTTAGGGTTTCTTTGGGGGATATGGCACTTTCCACTGATCATTAATGGATTTAATTATCCCGAGTATCCATTATTAGGAGCTTTTCTGTTTTTTCCGTTAACGACTATTTTTATTTCTTACTTTTTAGGATGGTTAACTATCAATTCTAAAAGTATTTGGCCGGCAGTATGTGCACATGCTGTTATAAATTCAGTAATGATCTTATTATTTGAAATGGATTTTGAAGAAAACAAACTTGAAGGTAACTTTTCAATCGTAGGGCTATGGTTAATAATTGGTATCATATCCTTTTATCTTATATCGAAAAAAGCTATTCAAAATTTATAAAATAACAAAGCTATTTATTCAAGATCTCTGTCTTCAATGAAAATAATCTATGTACAGAATGGTTCGATCCTCTATTTTGGTGTAAAGAGGGAATAAAACTAAACTATAACAAGCTTTAATTCTAGTAAGTATTTATCCCTTCTCCCTCGAGGGAGAAGGTTAGGATGAGGGTGTTTTACACTAATCTATACATCATCAAAATCTACTTTTATTGAAGCTGAGGTAGGATGCGCCTGGCAGGCCAGAACCAAACCTTCGGCAAGTTCGCCATCAGTAAGAATGCTGTTTTTTTCCATTACAGCAGTACCTTCGGTAATTTTACAAATACAAGAGCTACATACACCACCCTGGCAGGAATAAGGAGCATCTATATCCTCCTCTAAAGCTGCATCTAGAATAGTTTTTTTCTGATCCATTACAAAGTTAAACTCTTCATCATCAACAAGAATAGAAATGCTTGTTTTTCCTTCCAGATCAGCATCAATTTCTGCTTCTTCAGCGCTACTGGTAAAAAGTTCGAAATGTACTTTGTCTTTTGAAACTCCATTTTCGACTAAAACATCGGTAACCGTATTGATCATTTCTTCAGGACCACATAGATAAAACGCTTCAAAAGAGGCATCTTTAAATTTATTCTTGGTGATATAGTTGATAGTAGATTTTTCTATTCTTCCAAAACGTGCTCCTTCTTCCTGACTTCGGCTATAGAAAAACTCTATAAATAATCTTTGGGGATATTGTGATTGTAACGAAAGAAGTTCTTTGAAAAATATAGTTTCAGTAGGTGTTTGATTACCATAAACCAATACAAAACGGCTATTTGGTTCTTCTTCCAGCACGGTTTTGATCATACTCATTATAGGAGTGATACCACTTCCGGCAGTAAAGGCAGCATATGTATTAGACACAGATGGATTTGTTTTTAATAAAAAATTTCCTTCTGGTGTATGAACATCTAGTGTATCACCAACTTTTAATTTGTTATTGGCAATTGCCGAAAACTTACCACCTTCAATTTCTTTAACAGCAACACGAAGTGATCCACTGTTTACTGAACTACAAATAGAGTAGGCTCTTCGTATTTCTTTGCCTTCAACTTCTGTTTTAACAGTGATGTATTGTCCAGCGGTAAACTTGTAACCCTTTTGTAATGCTGATGGAATATCGAATTCTATAGAAACAGCTTTGGGAGTTTCTCTCGTAATATTTTTTATAGTAAGTGTATGAAAACCTGACATAGCTATATGATAAACTTTAAACTGAATACTTTGCTTTTAATATGTTTTCAGCTGAGATCTTATTAACTCCTTATTCGGTAAGGAATTTTTTTTGCAAAAATAGCAAATGCATTATACCATAGAATGCTTTTGACATAAAATTATATGCCTAAAAAACTTATGCATAAGAAAATTATGTATATATTTGAAGCATAATAATGTTTACAATGAGTAATTCTAAATTATATAAAGGTAGTTTGAACACCATTATTTTAAAGCTTCTGGAAGAAAGTGATAAGATGTATGGGTATGAGATTACACAGAAAGTAAAGGAAATTACCAAAGGAGAATTAAATATTACTGAAGGGGCACTATATCCTGCATTACATAAACTGGAAGCAGAAGGATTATTGGATGTCGAAATGCTGAAAGTCGATAATCGATTACGTAAATATTATAAATTAACAGAAAAAGGGACTAAAGAAACTGCTAATCGATTGACAGAATTAGAGGAATATATCCGAACGATGCAAACCATTATCAACCCGAAATGGAGTATACAATAGTATGAATAAGTTAACTAAAGAAGACATACAGTTCATAGACACCTATTTATCAAATTCGGATATTCAGTATGAAGATATCAGAATCGAAATGATCGATCACGTTGCATCAGAAATTGAGAACCGAATGACCAAAGGTGACAATCGCACCTTCTATGATATTTTTAAGGAATATATGGTCGAAAACAAAGCTTCTATAGTGAAAGAAGGCAGCAAGCCTTTTAATTGGAAAATATTTAAAGGAGTATCTCAACTTTTTTTAAAAAATTTATACTCCTGGCAAGTAATTTTAGGAAGTATTGTTTGTTTCGTAATATTCAATAAAATATACTCATATTTTTACATTGATAGTATTTGGGGGACGTTTTTCCCTACTTTTTTAATGATGCTTGTAATGTTTATTCCATTAATCGTATTTGGTAAAAAGAAGTTTTCATTTATTGGAAATTTTGGAGTTTTAGTATCATTCTTTTTTGCATTCAATTATTATTTTATTCCATATTTAGAAGAACAATCTTTGTTCTATTATATCAATTTAGGGGTTATGACGGTTTTCTTTGTTTGCAGTTTAAAAACAATGATTTATTTGGTTCTTTTCTATAAAAACCGCTTTCAATTAGTATAATATTTTCTTGCTTTTTTTAAAAAAACGACTGTTTTTTATCTTTCGTTTTGTCTTTTTTGTAACAAAATCTATTTTTTGATTACTAAATAGTATAAGAAGTTTTCCTAACTTCTTCAAAAAACCAATATTACTATGTTTAAACACTTTGTTTCGTTACAATGGAAATCTTTTTGGCGAGCTGCCTCACTTTCTTCCGGACTTTGGATGAAAATCTTTATGGGGTTCTGGGCTCTATATTTTATCGGAATGATGGCCTTTGGAGGAGTAGGAGCCTTTTTCCTTATTAAAAAAGAATTATGCCTGGACCCGCTTGAGGTAATCAATCGATTTTTGATCTATTGGTGGGTCGCAGATTTGATTTTCAGATATGCTTTACAAAAAATGCCGGTAATCAATATAAAACCCCTGTTGATATTACCATTCCGTAAAAACAAGATTGTTTCTTTTGCCTTTGGAAAAACGATATTATCATTTTTCAACATTATCCACGGGTTCTTTTTTGTTCCATTTTCTGTATTACTAGTAGCAGAAGGAAATGCACCAGTACTCAATGTGTTATTGTGGCATATAGGATTGATTGCATTGGTATATGCTAATAATTTTCTAAACATTCTATTGAACAATAAAGACAACCTTATCTATGCGGTAGCTGGTATTATGATTGTATTAGGAGGGTTGCATTATTTTGAATATTTCGATATCACACGGTATACAGCACCTTTTTTTCAAGGGTTATATGATACTAAGTTTTTATTTATTATTCCTGTGATAGCCGCTGTGTTATTTTATGTTATGGCATTCAGAACGTTTGTAAAAGATCTATATCTGGATGCAGGATTGGCCACAAAGTCTAAAACGGTAAAAACCGAAAATTTGGAATGGTTGGATCGCTTTGGTAAAACAGCGACTTTTCTTAAAAATGATATTAAACTAATTAAAAGAAATAAAAGAGCCAGATCTACTGTGATTGTAAGTGCATTATTTCTTTTCTATGGCTTATTGTTTTTTACCGGAGCAGTAGAAGCATATGATGGTCCCGTATGGAAAATATTTGCAGGGATTTTTGTTTCAGGTGGTTTCTTGATGAGTTTCGGTCAATTTGTACCTAGTTGGGATAGTTCCTATTATCCACTAATGATGAGTCAAAATATCAAATACAGAGAATATCTATCGTCAAAATGGTGGCTGATGGTAATGGCAACATTCATCTCTACAATTTTAGCATCCGGATATTTATATTTTGGATGGGAAGCATATCTGGCTGTGATTGTAGGAGCTGTTTACAATATGGGAATGAACGCGCATGTAGTGTTGTGGGCAGGAGCTTATGTAAAAACTCCAATAGATCTTACGAGTAATAAAAAGGCATTTGGTGATAAACAATCATTTAACGTAAAGACATTGATGCTTACGTTACCAAAATTAGCATTGCCAATGATTCTGTATGCAATAGGGCATTATGCATATAGTCCTTATGCAGGATATCTGTTAGTTGCCTTAGCAGGAATAGCAGGTTTTGCATTTAGAAATATGGTTTTTGATAAAATTGAAAGAATTTACAGAACAGAGAAATACGCCACAATCTGGGCATACAAACAAAAAAAATAAAAAGATGATAGGAGTACATAATATTACAAAAACATATGCAGGCAACACAGTGTTGAATATAGAACATCTGGAAATACCCAAAGGAGACAGTTTTGGATTGGTAGGTAATAACGGAGCCGGAAAAACCACCCTGTTCAGTGCTTTACTGGATTTGATAAGGCCAACTACCGGATACATCGAAAACAGCGGAATTAAAGTCAGCGAAAGTGAAGAATGGAAATCGATTACATCTGCATTTATTGATGAGACATTTCTAATAGGATACTTGACAGCCGAGGAGTATTTTTATTTTATAGGAGAACTTCGCGGTCAGAATAAAGCAGATGTGGATGCATTGTTGGCACAGTTTGAAGATTTCTTTCACGGAGAAATTTTAGGACAAAAAAAATACTTAAGAGATTTATCCAAAGGAAATCAAAAGAAAGCAGGAATAGTAGCAGCATTAATCGGTAATCCTGAGGTAATCATCCTTGATGAACCGTTTGCGAATCTGGATCCTACAACTCAGATCAGACTAAAAAAAATCATCAAAGAACTTGCTGCGGATCCAAATGTTACCGTGTTGGTTTCTAGCCACGATTTGATTCATGTTACTGAAGTTTGCCAACGTATCGTGGTATTGGATAAAGGCGAAGTAGTAAAGGATCTTGCAACTTCTGAAGAAACACTAAAGGAGCTGGAAGAGCATTTTAATAAGTAAAATATATTTTCAAAAACAGTTAGGGAGTAAAAAGCATTAGTTTTATAGAACTAGTGCTTTTTTTATATAAACTAGTTGCGTATTGGCTGAATTCGATTATTAAAAAACTGATGAGGCTTTCTTGTATCTTAGGATCAATACAGTTTAGTTCTAAAAATCATCAGCTTTATTTGTTGTTAACAACTTTCGTAAGTATTGTAAAATAACTAATTCAGTGAGAAAAATTTGTTAATAACCCGTTTTTTACAGAAAGAAATGTATTTTTACAATTCACACATTATTTTTGTGCAGTTCTGATGCACTAAAACGCAAGTTTTTAAGTTATCAGCGTATAAATTATTCAGATTTGAACAGAAAATTATCACAAATCATCATTGTGCTTCTCCTAGTTGTTATTGGGTTTAGTTGTTCACGTAAAAAAGACAAGTGGACTAACCGTGCCTGGCACGATGTAACTACCAAAAATAATACCTTGTACAATGGGCGGGTAGCCTTCGAAAAAGGAAAACAGGATATCGTACAGACTTACAAAGATAATTTCTGGGAGCTTCTTCCCGTAGAAAGATTGATTGTTAGTGAAGACGTTAGGCTTCCTAACGAGGTGCTAAATCAAAATTTTGATAAAGCCGAAGAAAAAGCGGCAAAGGCCATTCAAAAACACAGTATGCTTATCGATGATAGGGAGCGAAACCCCAAAATTGATGAATCTTTTTTGTTATTGGGGAAAGCCAGATATAACGAACAGCGTTTTATCCCTGCTTTAGAGGCATTCAATTATATATTATATAAATATCCTACAAGTAACAATATTAATCACGCTAAGGTTTGGAGAGCAAAAACTAATCTTCGTCTCGATAATAATGAAAAGGCTATAGAGGATTTGATGAAGATGGTAGAAGAGGAATATATGAAACCTCAGGATTATTCGGATGCAGTAGCGATGATCGCCCAGGCATATATTAATCTGGAACAGAAAGATTCTGCAGTGACATACATTCGAAAAGCCGCCATCCACTCTAAAAATTATGAAGAAAAGGGTAGATACCTTTACATCAAGGGGCAATTGCTTAATGAATTAGGCTTTAAAGACAGCGCAAATTATGCTTTTGATCAAGTTATAGAGTTGAATAGAAAAACTCCCAGACGGTATATGCTCAATGCATATATGGCAAAGGCAAGAAATTTTAATTATGAAACTGGAAATAAGCAAGAGTTTTTGGAATTGCTTACAGAACTCGAAGAAAACCGGGAGAATAGACCTTTTCTTGATAAGATTTATAATCAGAAAGCAGTATATTTTAACACATTGGATTCTATAAATTTGGCAATAGAGTTTTATAATCAATCCCTACGTACTAAATCCGAAGACAAATACCTGGAATCAATAAATTATAAAGCATTAGGGGATATTAATTTCGATACCAAGGAGTATGCTGTAGCAGGTGCTTACTATGATAGTACGTTAGAGCGGATGGTAGTGGATTCTAAAAAATACCGTGTTCTTAAAAAGAAAAGAGTGAATCTTGATGATGTGATTTTATACGAAGGTATTGCAAAGACGAATGATAGTATTCTTAATGTTGTAGCAATGACACCAGAAGAAAGACTAGCTTATTATTCAGAATATACAAACAAAATTAAAACAGAAGCCATCGCGGCAGCGGCAGCGGCAGAAATTGCCAGAATAAAAGGCGAATTGCCTAATGAGCAACGGTTTAATCAGCCCAGAACCGGATTAGGAAATAGTGGTGGTCCTAACCCTGATGAAGGAGGAACATTTTATTTTTACAACCCTACTACAGTAGCATATGGTAAAACAATATTTAAAAGAACATTTGGTAATCGTGAATTACAAGATAATTGGAGAATTTCGAGTATTACCAATCCTAGTGCAGTATCTAGCGAGGATCAAAGCGAATTGGAGGAATATTCGATAGATACGGATCCCACCTATGACCCGCAGACCTATATCGCGCAACTGCCAACGGATCAGGCGATTCTGGACAGTCTCAAAACCGACCGTAATTTTGCATATTATCAATTAGGTGTCATTTACAAAGAAAAATTTCAGGAATATGGGTTGGCTGTTGATAAGTTTGAAAACCTCTTACGAAGCAATCCTGAAGAGCGTCTGATTGTTCCTTCAAAATACAATTTGTATAAAATATACCAATCACAAGGAAATATCACAAAATCAAACGATCTGAAGCAAGATATAATCAATAACCACGGGGATTCTCGCTATGCTAAAATTCTTCAAAATCCGGATGAAGCTTTAAAAAATGATAAAAACAGCCCTGAATCTATGTATAATAGATTGTATAAGGACTTTAAGAATCAGAAGTATGCTTCGGTGATTAAAGAAAGTGATGATTTGATCACTAAGTTTGGTGGTGAAGATTTTGTGCCAAAATTTGAATTGTTAAAAGCCCAGGCTATAGGAAGATATAAAGGATTTGAAGCATATAAAGAAGCCTTAAATTACGTTTCCCTTAATTATCCACAAAGCCCTGAAGGCAAAAAAGCGCAGTTGATTTACCAAACCACTATTCCGCAGATTCAGAATAGTGATTTTATTGATGGTTTAGAGAAAGAAAAGAATCATAAGCTTATGTATGCGTTTTCAAGATTTGGCGATAACCAGGCACAAGAACTTACAGAAAGATTAGAGGCAATTATAAAGGATCTGAGGTATGATAAAATGAAGGTTTCTTTAGATATGTATACAAAAGATCAACAGTTTGTAGTGGTACATACCAAAAGAGATAAGCTAGGTGCAGAAGGTTTGGCAGAACTTTTATCACTTGGAAAAATAGAGGATACCCGAGGTGTGGATCTAACAAAATGGAATAGAAAAAAGAAATATTATCAAAAGGTAGATAAGGAACACTTTATTGTTGCATCTCCCAATTACAGAATTATCCAAATTCACAAAAATTTGGATCAATATTTACAACCTAAATCAGAATAATAATTTTAATCCCCCCAGTAGTATGTTTTCAGACAATAAAAAAGGAAAGGATCAGGCGTTAACTGATTTTTCGAGAAACCAGAACAAAATTTCAGAAGGCACCAAAATCGTAGGAGATGTAATTTCCGAAGGTGGTTTTAGAGTAGAAGGGACTATAGAAGGAACTTTTAAAACCACAGGAAAAGTAGTCGTTGGTAAATCAGGATTTATACAGGGAACATTAGAATGTTCTGATGCTGATTTCGAAGGAAAATTTTCGGGAAACCTTTTAATATCTGGTACCTTATCGCTAAAACCGACAGCGCATATCGAAGGAGAAGTTTCTGTTGGTAAACTAGCTGTAGAACCAGGAGCAACGTTTAATGCTTCTTGTGTTATGAAAGGCGGCGTTAAATCTCTCGGAGGTAAACAAGATGGACAAAAACAAGAACAGCAAGGACAAGGGAAATCAGCTTAGAAAGTACTTAGCGCTAACAGGTATTGCCTTCGAAATGGGAGGTATTATTTTTCTCTGCGCCTTTGCGGGTAAAAAGTTGGACACATATTATCAGCTAGAGAAGAATTGGTTTACGATAGGGCTGGTTCTTTTTGGTGTAGCTTCGTCATTATATTTGGTACTAAAACAACTGGATAGAATTAATAATCCTAAAAAATAGATCGTTACGTTAAAGCCTGTCGCTCTGCAGCTCGTTATTTATGGTCAAAAATTTGCTTCGTTTTTCAATATTTTTTCTATTCATATTAGTTGGAGTATATCTGGTTCATATCTGGGTAGTAGATTTTTTCTCGTTAACTGCTAACATTACTATAGTTAATCTTTCTTATTTTTTTAATTCTATTTATACGCTCTTGTTGATTACTCTGATTTTAATTCTAAGTAAAAAATTTAAGGATCAGATTGGGTTTATATTCTTAGCAGGCAGTTTTCTAAAATTGGGCGTATTTGTTGCTGTTACCAAACTAGGTGATATTGAAATGGACAGAAGTGTCTTTCTCGACTTTTTTATACCCTATGTGATTAGTTTAGTCTTAGAGGTGTATTATATCTCTAGAATCCTAAATTCTTATAAATAACTGATAATCAATGTTTTATTTATTTCAAAATAATATTACACTTATTTGCCCAAAATAGTTTAAGAATCTAACTTAATTATGTACATTTGCACCGAAATTTAGGAACCGAAATCTGACCTAGAATGCAAAAAATTAGTGTAGTTAGAATTTTTATGACTTTGGCCTTGATTCTCACTTCTTTGAATCTGGTGGCAAAAGATGCTGAGAAAGTAGAAAAAGAAGGAAATGAAGATTTAAAATCTAAGATAGAAGCTTATAGAGATCATCACCTTCAAGATTCACATGACTTTACTTTTTTTTCAGATGAAGAAACCGGAAAGCATTACGGATTTCCGTTGCCGATTATTCTTTGGGATAATGGACTAAAGGTTTTCTCTTCTTCAAAATTTCATCACGGAGAAACTGTTGCAGAGGTAGACGGCAACTACTATAAGCTATATCATAGTAAAATTTATAAGACAGATGCTGAAGGGACTATAAACTATGATGAAGATCATCATCCTACCAATGCAAAGCCATTAGACTTTTCTATTACGAAAAACGTTGTTAGTATGCTATTCATAGCTTCTCTTATGTTTTTTATGTTCAGAAGTTTAGCTAAGTCCTACAAAAAGAATAACGGGATTCCTACTGGGGTTGGTCGTTTCTTAGAGCCTCTAGTATTATTTGTAAGAGATGAGATCGCGATTCCTAATATCGGAGAGAAGAAATATAAAAAGTATATGAGCTTTTTGTTAACAATCTTTTTCTTTGTTTGGTTCTTAAATTTATTGGGAATGACTCCCGTAGGTGTTAATGTTACAGGAAACATTGCGGTTACCTTTGGATTAGCATTGTTAACGTTTTTAATTACCAACTTTACTGCTAATAAAAATTATTGGGGGCATATTTTTTGGATGCCGGGTGTACCAACATTTATGAAAATAGTATTAGCACCCATTGAATTGCTGGGTGTTATAATTAAACCTTTCTCATTGATGATTCGTTTATACGCTAACATGACTGCTGGTCATATCGTAATAATGAGTATTATAGGTTTAATATTTCTGGCGAAACATTGGTTGGGTAGCCCTTTGTCATTTGGTTTAGCATTTGCGTTGTCAATACTAGAATTATTGGTAGCTGCATTACAAGCATATATATTTACGATGTTGTCTGCGTTATACTTCGGTATGGCAAATGAAGAGGCACATCATTAATGATAATTATAATTGTTTAATTTTTTTAATTCTTTACTATGGAAGGTTTAAATTATGTAGGAGCTGGTTTGATTGTTATCGGTGCTGGTTTAGGTATTGGTAGAATCGGTGGACAGGCAATGGAAGCTATTGCACGTCAACCAGAAGCTTCAGGAAAAATCCAAACTGCTATGCTTATTGCAGCAGCACTTATTGAAGGTATTGGATTTGCTGCATTATTCGCAGCATAATTTACAAGTAATAGCTGTAACGGTTGGTTACAGCTATTACTAAATTTTAAAATTAAACATTAAAAAATGCAACATAATTAATTATGGAAAAGTTAATAAATGATTTTTCATTCGGTCTGTTTTTCTGGCAGATACTTTTGTTTGTAGGATTAGTATTATTACTAAGAAAGTTTGCTTGGAAACCTATTCTTGATTCGGTTAATAATCGTGAAGAAGGAATCAAAAATGCATTGGAGTCTGCAGAGGCGGCAAGAAAAGAAATGCAAAATTTACAAGCCGATAATGAGCGTATCCTAAATGAGGCTCGTGCAGAAAGAGATGGAATGCTTAAAGAAGCAAGACAGCTTAAAGAGAATATCATAACTGAAGCAAAAACTGAAGCACAGACAGAAGCAGATAAAATAGTTGCACAGGCACAAGCCACTATCGAAAGTGAAAAGAAAGCTGCTATAGCAGATCTTAAAAGTCAGGTAGCAGGTCTTTCTGTAGAGATTGCAGAAAAAGTAGTAAGAAGAGAATTAGCTGACAAAGACAAACAACTAGCGTTGGTAGAATCTATGTTGGGAGATGTTACTTTAAACTAATCATAAAATGAGTAGAGCAGCAATACGATATGCTAAGGCAGTTTTGAGTTTAGCTCAGGATAAAAATGCCACTGAAGATGTTCAGAAAGATATGCAAGACATTATCGCTACTATTGAGAGTAGTTCTGATCTTAAAATGGTATTAAACAGTCCTTTGATCAAAAATGAAGTAAAGCTGGCATCATTGCGTGAAATTTTCAAAAATAGTGGAGATCTTACGCAAAAGCTGTTTGACACTTTGATTACTAATAAAAGAGTGGACTTACTGGCAGATGTTGCAAAGCAATACACTATTTTATTTGACAAACTAAAAAATACTCAGGTTGCAAAGGTTACAACTGCAGTTCCTTTGAATAAAACATTAAGTTTGTTAGCACAGGCAAAAATAAAAGAGCTAACAGGAAATGAAGCGACCATAGAGAACATTATTGACGAAAGTATCATCGGTGGATTTATTCTTAGAGTAGGAGATTTACAGTATAATGCAAGCATCGCTAATAAATTAACAAGTTTAAAAAGAGAATTGAGTAATTAGTTAATTACTTTAATAATATAAATTTAATAATAAGAGAGTGAGTATGAATAAGTACTCGCTTTTGTAAACTATTATAAAATGGCAGAAGTGAATCCTGCTGAAGTATCAGCAATATTAAAACAACAATTATCTGGGTTTGAGGCTACGGCTTCACTAGAAGAAGTAGGTACAGTATTACAAATAGGTGATGGTATCGCCAGAGTATACGGATTGTCTAACGCGCAATACGGCGAATTAGTAGAATTCGAATCTGGATTAGAAGGAATCGTACTGAATCTTGAAGAAGATAATGTTGGGGTAGTACTTTTAGGTTCTTCGACTGAGGTAAAAGAAGGTGTAACTGTAAAACGTACGCAAAGAATTGCTTCTATCAATGTTGGAGAAGGAATCGTAGGTCGTGTAGTGGATACATTAGGAAACCCTATCGATGGTAAAGGTGCGATTGAAGGTGAAACTTTCGAAATGCCGTTAGAGCGTAAAGCTCCTGGTGTAGTTTTCCGTCAGCCGGTAAACGAACCATTACAAACAGGGATCAAGTCTATCGATGCGATGGTACCAATCGGAAGAGGACAGCGTGAATTGGTAATCGGTGACCGTCAGACTGGTAAAACAACAGTATGTATCGATACCATCCTTAATCAAAAAGAATTTTATGATGCTGGTGAGCCAGTTTACTGTATTTATGTTGCTATCGGTCAGAAAGCTTCAACTGTTGCATTAATTGCTAAAGTATTAGAAGAAAAAGGTGCATTAGCATATACAACTATTGTTGCAGCTAATGCTTCGGATCCTGCTCCAATGCAGGTTTATGCTCCATTTGCAGGTGCGGCAATTGGTGAATATTTCCGTGATACTGGTCGTCCTGCTTTGATTATCTATGATGATTTATCTAAGCAGGCAGTAGCGTACCGTGAGGTATCATTATTACTACGTCGTCCACCAGGTCGTGAGGCATATCCTGGAGATGTATTCTATCTTCACTCCAGATTATTAGAGCGTGCTGCAAAAGTAATTGCTGATGATGGAATCGCAAAAGACATGAATGATCTTCCTGATTCCTTAAAAGATAAAGTAAAAGGAGGAGGATCATTAACTGCTTTACCGATTATCGAAACGCAGGCAGGTGATGTATCTGCGTATATCCCAACAAACGTAATCTCTATTACTGATGGTCAGATATTCTTAACTTCTGATTTGTTTAACTCTGGTGTACGTCCAGCGATTAATGTGGGTATATCTGTATCTCGTGTAGGTGGTTCTGCTCAGATTAAGTCAATGAAAAAAGTAGCAGGTACATTAAAACTTGATCAGGCACAGTTCCGTGAATTAGAAGCATTTGCTAAATTTGGTTCTGACCTAGATGCGGCAACGTTAAACGTTATTGAGAAAGGTAAGCGTAACGTGGAGATCTTAAAACAAGCTCAGAACGATCCATACACAGTAGAAGATCAAATCGCGATTATCTATGCAGGATCTAAGAACTTATTAAGAGATGTTCCTGTAAATAAAATAAAAGAATTTGAAAGTGACTATTTAGAATATCTGAATGCAAAGCATAGAGATACCTTAGATACTTTAAAAGCTGGAAAATTAACAGATGAGGTAACTGACGTATTACTTTCGGCTTGTAAAGAGATTTCAGCGAAATATAAATAATTCAGAATTCTAAATTCAGAATTATGAATTAGGTATGAGTTACAAAAAAAGAAACAATGCGATTGTTGATAAAAGTTTTTATTTCAGTTGTGATATTGTAAATTTTTGTAAAGAATTAAAAAAGAAGAATGAATATGAAATTGCTAGTCAGCTTATAAGGAGTGGCACTAGTATTGGAGCTAATGTAAGAGAATCACAAAGAGGAGTAAGCACCAAGGATTTCAAAAATAAATTAGGAATAGCTTTAAAAGAAGCGGACGAAACATCTTTTTGGCTAGATGTCATTGAGGAAACCACAATGGAGATTCCGAATGATTTAAACAAAAAATGTGAAGAACTAATAAAGCTTCTGGTAAGTATAATTAAAAATTCATAATTCTGAATTCAGAATTCATAATTATAAGAAATGGCAAATTTAAAAGAATTACGTAGTAGAATTACCTCTGTGTCCTCAACGATGCAAATCACCAGTGCTATGAAAATGGTATCGGCAGCAAAGTTGAATAAAGCACAAATGGCAATTACTGCGATGCGTCCTTACGCGGATAAACTTACCGAATTATTGCAAAGTTTAAGTGCTTCTCTCGAAGGAGATAGTGCAAGCGTTTACTCAGAACAACGTGAGGTAAAAAAGGTTTTAGTAGTAGCAATTGCTTCTAATCGTGGTCTGGCTGGTGCTTTTAATTCTAATATCATTAAAGCTTCAAGAGAGTTATACGAACATGTGTATGCCGGAAAACAAGTTGATTTTGTTACCATTGGTAAAAAAGTAAATGATGTTGTTTCTAAAACACATACGGTAGTTGCTAATAAAAGCGAAGTTTTTGATGACCTTACTTTTGCTAATGTAGCTGATATAGCGGAAGAATTGATGGGGCTATTTACTAATGGTACATATGATAGGATTGATGTGGTTTATAACAAATTTAAGAATGCAGCCACTCAGATAGTCATTACAGAGCAATTTTTACCAATACAACCTGTAGAAGGGGAGGTAAAAGCTAATTTGGATTACATTTTCGAGCCATCTAAAGAGGAAATTGTTGAACAATTAATTCCTAAATCGCTGAAAACGCAATTGTATAAAGCAATTCGCGATTCTTTTGCATCAGAACACGGAGCACGTATGACAGCGATGCACAAAGCTACCGATAACGCTACAGAATTAAGAGACGCACTTAAATTACAATATAACAAGGCTAGACAAGCTTCTATTACTAATGAGATCTTGGAGATCGTTGGTGGTGCTGAAGCGTTGAATAGCTAATAGAATTTTAAAATTATAAAACAACCTCATTCATTTTTTTGGATGAGGTTTTTTGATTTTTTTATGATAAAGCAGGTATTCGTTTTCTATCTTTAGAGGAAAAAGAAAAATGAAAACAATTAGACTTTTCGCGATGCTTATGATGGCATCTTTTGTTGTTCCAATACAAGCGCAGGAATCAGAAAATTTACACGAAGCAGGAGATATCAAAATGGGAATTGCGGCAGTCCCTCTGATGGACTTTGGCAATGGTTATAGTGGTATAGTAGCTAAGCCAAGCCTCTCTTATTATGTTTCAGAACATTTCGCAGTTAGTACGTCGGCTTTTGTGCTTTTGCCACAGGATATAGAACAAGAAAATGGTAGTGATGTAGAAGTACAGGCCTATGGTTTTATACCTTCTTTTAGAAAACATCCAATTAATAGTGGTAAATTTAGTTTTTTTCTAGAATCTGGAGTAGGACTAGGGGCGATTAGATACAAAGCAAATGATACTGCTGGTCCTGATGAACTTGCTATCGAAGATAATAGCGGAGGTTTATTATTAATTACAGCTGGAGCTGGAATTACTTATAGATTTGCTAAATGTCTGGAACTAGAATTTGGAGTTCCATATATGTATGGATTAAATATTACAAATGGAGAAGACACAAAATTATTCTCAGGAGTAGCTTTTAATCTTGGTATGAACTTTGTTTTTAATACCAGAGATATTAAAAGAATGAAAGAAAAACATCAAGAACGTTTAAAAGAAAAATGGGGAAAAGAATAAATTATAAAATAATATTTACCAAAATATATCTAGTAAGCATAGCAATAGTTTTCACTAATTGTGCTAGTAGTCAAAAAGTAGAAAGTACAGCTCCTGTTCAGCTTAAAGATCCTTATTTCCAGAATTGGGTCTCAGGTATTGAAGGAGGTGGTGCTGGATTCATGGTATATCTTCCGATAGATGAAAAATCTGACGTGCAATTAGAAGAGATTTACTTTAAAGGAAAAAGAGTGAAGCTAAAACGTAAAAGGAGCGAAGCGGTTTATACCGGTCGATATACGAACCCAAAGACGGTGAGAAAAGAAATTGTAATGAGTGGTGACCCAAAGGAAGAGTATGATAACCAAGTTCAGGAAATAGAAGAAAAAATACCTTTTGATCTTAAAAACGGAGAATCTGTTATTGCATACTCTAAAAATGGCAAAAAGGGTTATTTTAAACTCGATAAGTTACCGGAGAAAGAATTGAAAGGATATCCGATGCAGTCAAGGCAATAAAAATTGTATTTTTAAGGCCACAATAAGAAGCCGTTGGGAATTTTTCAAAAACTTTTTAAGCAAACGTTTATATACGGAATGGCAACAGTGTTACCACGCATGTTGTCATTTCTTTTGGTACCCCTATATACAGATCAATTACCTACAGAAGAATACGGGAAAGTTTCAATTATCTTCTCTTACTTTGTGCTATTCAATGTACTGTTAGCATATGGTATGGAAACTGCTTTTTTTAGATTTTTCAATAAAGAATCTAATAAGGAAAAAGTAGTTAGTACTTCGGCTATATCTATAGCTGTATCATCTTTTACATTCCTGGTGATTGCCTTATTTTTAAAAGAACAAATTGCAATCTGGACTGATATTAAGTTAGAGTATATATATCTGGCAATTTGGATTCTACTATTAGATGCATTGGTAATTATTCCGTTTTCGTGGTTAAGAGCAAAAGAACGTCCAATTAGATATGCGATTATTAAAATAACGAATGTTGCGATTAATTTTGGGCTTAATGTTTTCTTATTGCTCTATTTAAAACAACTTTCATTTCATTTTTCATTTTTTAATTGGATTTGTAAAGATGATTATGAAATAAGCTATATTTTTATTTCTAATCTGATTGCCAGTGGGTTCGCATTGCTGGTGTTATTACCTTTCTACACTAAGATAAAATATCGGTTTGATGTCATTTTGTGGAAAAAGATGATGAAATATGGCACGCCAATTCTGGTAGCCGGTATAGCATATTCCATTAACGAAACTTTCGATAGAATACTACTGGATAAATTATTGCCAGAAAATGTAGCTGAGCATATGGTGGGCGTATATTCGGCTTGTTATAAATTAGCGCTGTTTATGACATTATTTGCAACAGCCTTTAGGTTAGGGATAGAGCCCTTTTTCTTTAATTATGCGGCAAACAAGAATGCACCAGAGACCTACGCCAGAATTACTAAGTACTTTGTGATTTTAGGCTCTTTTATCTTTTTGTTCGTAATTGTGTTTGTTCATCTGTTGAAAATTGCATTTTTACGAGATACATCCTATTGGGAAGCGGTAAAAATCGTTCCTTTTATCTTATTAGCTAATTTTTGTTTAGGTATTTATCACAATTTATCTGTTTGGTATAAAGTAACTGATAGAACGAAGTTTGGAGCATACATATCTGTTTTCGGCGCCATTATTACGTTAGTATTAAATTTTCTATTAATTCCAGAATATACATATGTAGGTTCTGCGATGGCCACATTGGCGGCTTACGGAACAATGATGTTACTATCCTGGTATTTGGGAAGGAAATATTATCCAATTCCTTACGATTTAAAAAAGATAGGAATGTATCTTGGGTTATCAATTGGTTTTTCGGCTATTTCATTTTATATATTCGACAGTAATTATATGATTTCTATCCCCTTATTACTAGTGTTTTTAGTAATTTTGTATGCTTCAGAAAAAAAGGAATTAAAACAACTATTAAAAAGATAATCTTCTGTCTTCTCATGCTTGTCATAAGCAGACAGGAAGAGTCGAGAGATAATGATTCAAGTAAAAAATATGCAAATAAATATTATTAACAAATCATCACACAAGCTACCACATTATGAAACTATAGCTTCGGCAGGAATGGACCTGAGGGCTAATATAAGCGAACCAATAACACTAAAACCTTTAGAGAGAACCATAGTCAAAACAGGTTTGTTTATAGAGTTACCTGTGGGCTATGAAGCACAAGTACGTCCCAGAAGTGGATTAGCTGCAAAAAAAGGAATAACAGTACTAAACGCTCCAGGAACGATAGATGCTGATTACAGAGGTGAAATAGGTGTTATTTTAGTGAATTTATCCAATGAAGATTTTGTAATAGAAAACGGAGAACGGGTGGCACAACTGGTCATTGCAAAACACGAAAGAGCAGAATTGAATGAAGTATCCGTACTTTCTGAGACTGTAAGAGGAGCAGGTGGTTTTGGCAGCACTGGAGTTAAGTAAAAATTTTTATTTGATGCAGTAAGTTAGTTTCTTTTCCTTTGGGAGTGATGTCCATATAAGTAATTCGGACAGAGAGGGGTTAGTTAACCCTTCCTATTCTAAAAATAAAATAAAGTCAACTTTCTGTTTGTTAATAATAAATAGAAAACAATCAACCAATAAAAAACAACATAAAAAATGAAAATCATTGTACCAATGGCAGGAAGAGGTTCTCGGTTAAGGCCTCATACACTTACTGTTCCTAAACCATTAATCCCTGTAGCAGGAAAACCAATTGTTCATCGGTTGGTTTCTGATATAGCAAAGGTTTTAGGAGAGCCTATAGACGAAATTGCTTTTGTTTTAGGAGACCCTGCATTTTTTGGAGATGATGTTGTAGAAAGCCTCACTACTTTGGCCGAGGAGCTTGGAGCAAAAGCATCAATTTACAGACAAGATGAACCTCTGGGAACGGGCCACGCTATTATGTGTGCCAAAGATTCCTTATCCGGTCCGGCTGTGGTAGCATATGCCGATACATTGATAAGAGCAGATTTTAATTTAGATAAAGAGGCAGATTCTGTTATTTGGGTGAAACAAGTCGATAAACCCGAAGCATATGGTGTAGTAAAACTAAACGAAAGTAACAAAATTGTAGAATTAGTAGAAAAACCAAAAGAATTCGTGTCTGATCTTGCAGTAATAGGAATCTATTACTTTAAAGATATCGCTGTACTAAAGAATGAATTACAATACGTATTAGATAATAACATTATAAACAGTGGCGAGTACCAGATTAATGATGGTATCAAAAGAATGATGGCAAACGGTAAAGTATTTGTGACCGGCCAGGTGGAAGAATGGATGGACTGCGGTAATAAAAACGTGACCATAGAAACCAATACCAAAATGTTGGGTTTTTTAGAAAATGATAAAGAAAAATTGATTAGTGATGATGTCTCATCAGAAAATGCAACTATTATTCCGCCTTGCTACATCGGAAAAGACGTGATAATAAAGAATGGATCTGTCGGGCCGAATGTTTCTATTGGTGATGGATGTACAATACAAGATAGCCATATTAAAAATAGCTTAATACAGAACCAAACTGTCATAAAAAATGCTAACTTAGACAACGCTATGATAGGAAATCACGTTCTTTATGACGGAAATTATACCACCATTAGTATTGGTGACTATTCTACTTTGGAATAATTTGTGATCCACATTATTTTGAAATCTATGTATGACTAAATACTGGCGACATATTACAATTTATCTCATCTTTCTTTTAGGAGGGATGAATGTTGCTTTTTCTCAAGAACTGGAATCTCTTAAAAAAGTAGAAATTCTGGACGATCTTGGAGATGTCTCTGATGAATTTAAAGAAAGTTTTTTTGAAGCATTAAAACAGAGAGCCATTACAAATTATGACAAAGCAATTAGTGCTTTAGAAAGATGCATTGAAGCAAATCCAAAGCCTATCGCGTTATACCATGAACTAGGTAAGAACTATCTGGATTTAAAAGTGTATGATCAGGCTGAAGAGAATTTTAAAAAAGTTTTGGAAGAAAAGCCAAAAGATAGATACGTTCTGGAATTGTTGTTTGAGGTGTATTTTAAGCAAAGAAAGTATAAAGAGTCTATTGAGGTAGTAGAAAAATTGGCAGCTTTTGATAGTATGTATAAAGAACAGTTAGCGAATCTTTATTTTTTAGAAAACAGGTATGATGATGCGCTAAGAGTAGTTGACGAGTTAATAGAAGAACTTGGCATAGATTCCTATAGAGATAAACTAAGAAAAAAAATAGCATTAAAAATCAATAACCCTAATTCTCAGATCACTAGATTAGAAGAAAAGATAGCAGAAAACCCGAAAAAGGAGCAAAACTATTTAAATTTGATTTATTTATATAGCCAGGATAATCAGGCGGATAAAGCCTTCGGAACTGCTCAACTACTTTTAGAACAACAACCAAAATCACAACTGGCTCATTTAGCACTGTATAAATTTTATTTGGATAATAATAGCGCAGACGAAGCGATTAACTCCATGAAGATTGTTTTGGCAAGTAATAAGATTGATATAGAATCTAAATATAAGGTTATCAATGACTTTTTGATATTTGTCGATAAAAATCCAATGTACGAATCGGAATTAGTTGAAGTTACTAAGATTTTTTCTGAAGATTCAGGTAGTAGTAAAGTGTTTACCGAAATCGGAAATTACTTTTACGGAAAGGATAAAAAAGAAATGGCACTTAATTATTATGAAAGAGGATTAAAAGACAATGCAAGCGATTTTGGGATTCTAAGAAAGATGCTGTTATTGCAACTGGATCTAAAGAGATATGAAAAAGCAAAAGCAGGAAGTGAACTGGCTATAGAATTGTATCCATCTCAGCCAATTCTGTATCTAGTTAATGGGGTTTCCTTAATTAATCTAAACAAACACGAAGAGGCGATAGATATCCTTAGCATAGGAATGGATTATATTATTGATGACCTGAAAATGGAGTCGGATTTCTATGCTCAAATCGGTGAAGCATACTTAAAAATGGGTGATCTGGGAAAAGCTTCAGAATACAAAGAAAGATCTTTTCAACTTAAAAAAAAATCGTAAAAGGTAATGAGTAGACTAATTTATCTGTTATGTTTTTCTTTAATTATACTTCAATCTTGTAAAGGAACTAAAGCAATTTCGGACGCTTCAATTAAAAAGTTAAGAACAGAAAAAATAATAGCTAATCATTATAACAAAGCTTTCAACTTTAATACAATTAATGCCAAAGTAAAAGTAAAATATGATGATGGGAAACAATCATTTAGTCCTACCGTAACGTTAAGACTGGAAAAGGACAAGAAAATTTGGGTAAGTGCTAAATTATTAGGAATTACTTTGGCCAAAGCATATATAACACCGGATAAAGTGAGTTATTATGAAAAGATTAATAATACTTTCTTCGAAGGTGATTTTAAGTTATTGAGTGAATGGCTGGGAACTGACTTGGATTTTGAAAAAATACAAGAGTTATTACTGGGGCAAGCAATATTTAACCTTAGGGGCGAAAAATACATATCATCCATAGACAATCAAAAATATAGACTAAGTCCAAAGAAGGAGTTGGAATTATTCGAACGGTTATTCATTTTGAATCCAAATAGCTTTAAAATATTTTCTCAACAGCTAAAACAACCTTTGCAGAATAGAAATCTTCTCATTAACTATAATAGCTACCAAAAGGTGGGAAACCAGGACTTTCCAAAGGAAATTAATATTTTAGCATCCGAAGGAATCAAGAGAACCTCTATTTCGATTGATTATCGTAGCGTTGATTACAATGCCAAGGTGAGTTTTCCGTTTAAAATACCATCAGGATACGAGCAAGTAACGATAGAATGAGGCTACAGAAATTCATATATTCATTCGGAATGCTTTTGATATGCATTTCGTCATTTTCCCAAAGCACAAAGCAACAACAGCTGGAAGAGCAACGTAGACAACTAAAAGAACAAATCGAACAAATGAAGTCTTTACTTGCCGATACCAAGCTAAAACAACGCTCCGTATTGGATGAAGTAGAAACGCTCAATTCCAGGATAAACACAAGACAAAACCTGATAAAAATTACCAATCAACAAGCAAATCTATTAACGAGAGAGATTAATGCCAATCTCAAAAAAATGGGATCATATCGAGATGAACTAAAGGTGCTAAAAGAGGATTATGCCAGAATGATTATAAAATCCTATAAAAGCAAATCTCAACAAAGCAAAATTATGTTTCTTTTGTCTTCATCAGATTTTACACAAGCATATAAAAGGCTTCAGTATATGAAGCAATATAACGAACATCGAAAAGAGCAGGCTGATCAAATACAAAAACGTACCGAGGAACTTCAGAAGTTAAATAAAAACTTATTACAACGGAAAAAAAATAAAGAAGTACTGATTGAGGAGAACAGGGAAGCTCAACAACAACTAAAAGAAGAGAAGAAACAGCAACAAGCTTTAATGGCTTCTATTCGAAAGAAGGAGGGAACCTATAAAAAAGAAATAAAGAAGAAACAAGAAAAAGCCAGTGCTATTGATAAAGCAATAGAGAAACTAATTCGAGAAGCCATAGCAAAAGCTAATAAAAAAGCAGGAAAAAAAGCTTCTAAGAAAGGATCAGCAACAACCTTTGCTTTGACCCCGGAGGATAAGAAATTAGCAGATAATTTTACTGCTAATAAAGGAAAGTTTCCATGGCCTGTAGGTACGGGTAGAATTACTAAAAAGTATGGTCAACAACCACATCCCACATTACCTAATATACAGATTAACAGTAGTGGAGTGGAACTGGAAACAAGGCCTGGAGAAAAAGCCAGAGCTATTTTTGAAGGAGAAGTCATGGCTATCCAAAAATTAAAAAATGCGGGTAGATTAGTACACGTACGACACGGTAATTACATCACTGTATATTATAATTTGGAAAACATTACAGTAAAAGAGGGTCAAAAGGTTTCAACAAAACAAAGTATCGGAGAAGTACGTGTAAACCCGTCAACCGGCCGTGCAATTATGAAATTTTTGATTTTTAAGGATACAAAAAAAATGAATCCTCAATCATGGATTTATAAGATGTAAAAAAGCAATGGAAATAATTGTTATTTCAGTTGTTGCATTTTTAGTTTCGATACTTACTTTTTTTTCAGGATTTGGCCTGGGAACGATTCTTACACCGGTATTGATGATTTTTTCCGGTAGAGATTGCTGTTGCCTTGACAGGTGTGGTACATTTTTTAATAATGTTTTTAAGCTGTTTTTAGTTGGTAAAAATGCAAATAAGTCAGTTTTATTGAGGTTTGGTATCCCTGCGGTCATAGCCGCATTTGCCGGAGCCTGGGTGCTTATTCATATTCCTGATGTAAAGCCACTACTTACCTATAGTTTGTTTGATAAAAAGTTTGAAGTATTTCCGGTAAAATTCCTTATTTCAATTTTGTTGATCATTTTTGCCATTATGGATTTGATTACATATTTTACGAAACTAAAATTCGGCAAAGAAAAACTTCCTCTTGGAGGTGCATTAAGTGGTTTTTTCGGAGGTCTTTCTGGTAATCAGGGGGCTTTACGAACTGCCTTTCTTATAAAAGCGGGACTTTCTAAAGAAACATTAGTAGTATCATCGACAGAGTCTGATCCTTATTTTTACAGGATACAATTAAAAAAAATGAAATAATAAGTAGGAATATTTTTTTCACTGTGTCTAATTATTAATGACCTTAAACGCTTTCCGCGAAGTCGGGAGACTTTGCGGAGCTAGAAAGACTTCGGAGCTGGATAAATTATTTTCTATTAATTAACTCGATATACAGTTTTTTTAAATTCAAATCCTCAAATTTTAGTGTTCCGAAATCTTTATTATTGAAAATAATATTAGGTTTCTTTTTATTTAAATTAGACTTATCGGTATAAATATAGCCTAGTTTGTGTAAGAAGAATTTTTTTTGAATTTTATCATACTTAAAAGTTATATATTCATCTATATAATATTTGTTTGAACAGTTTTGCTGTTCAATTGTAAAAAAACTATTTTTAGCAACAATTTTTTTAAATCCCTCGGATAAACAATTTTGATTTTCATCTTTTAATTTTATAATGCTATTATTAGTTGCAATTGGCTCTTCTTCAGGATTAAAAATGGATATTTTTTTCCCGTTTAGGTTTATTTTAAAACCATTATCTAGTAGAAAGGATATTACTGTATCTTGATTATGACTTTTTTGATTTTCAGTTGTTTCCGGAAAATTTATTTTTTCCTTTTCAAACTTCTTAGAAAAGGTTAAGTTCTCTTTCTCTTCAAAAGCTTTTTCTTCTTTACAACCAATACAAATCATTACAGTTGTTACTGTATAAATTAAAAATTTGATTTTCATTACTTATTAATTATTACATTCAGTTATTTTAAAAGTTTCTGAAGTAGTTCCAAAATGTTCTCTTCTCTGAGAATAACTTTCGGTATAAAGATTTATTACTGCAGTAATAGCATTAACGTGGGAATCTTCACTTCCATTGTCAGCTAAATTATTCAAATTATTATCAGTCCAATAACCCATGGCTGATAATAAGGCTCCTCTGGCTGTCAAAATATCATCTGGATTATCAATTATATTTATATTAGAATCTGGATAGTTACTTTCTATCTCTTCATTAACAGCCTCATAGTTTGTTCGTCCTGTTAACTGAATATATCCCTTCCCTCTATAATTCCATCCATCTCCACTCGCAATATCTCCATTTCCTAATCTGTTTGCATAAGCTCTATTTCCTATTGCTTCTTGATCAGCAGGGTGTTCATCTGATCTACCATATAATTCAGCTTCTTCTGGATTATTCCTAAAATAACTAAAAGTATCTTTTAAGGATTGTACACTATAATTCAAATTTTCTGAAAAAGTGGAAATATTGGCTCCAACTTCTTCTCTAATTTGAGCAAAAAAATGAGCTCTTCTTAAACAAGTATTTATAGAAAATTTATCAAATGCATTATTAAACTCATCTCTTAACTCATTAACTCTATCATCTGTTGCAGTAGTAAAAATTTCCTTTAATTGATCAGAAGTTATATAACTAGTACAGCAATTTTCATTCTTCAACTCAAACCATTGCCCATCGGTATCTAACCATCTATTGGTAATTTTTTCACCACGTATTTCTCCTTCTTCCGTATCGCCCAGATATTGAATATTTAGTTCTGTTTGTCCTTCTAAGGTGTGTGCATCTGCAAGTATATATAACAAGGTTTTTTTATCGGTAGCATCTTCTAAGGCCTTGGTCCAAGCTTCCTTTTTGTCATCATTACTAGTATCAATACTAATTTTAAAAATAGCTTGATCTGTAAAATCGTCTTTATTTAGATACTCAGTCTCACACATACCTCCAATAGTAGTCTTTACCATTGTATTATAATTGCCTTGATCATCCTTGAGCATTACATTTTCATCTTGCTCCTCAATACCTTTTTCTTTCCCTTGACGTACATTAATCGCCATAGTTTTTCCTTGTAACAACTTTGTCTCAACGATAACATAGATTTCTTTTCCCAGATTACCTGTATCAGCTTTTTTAAAAGTTATTTTCTGTTTCTTTTCTTTAGCGGGAACAGTACTTGGCAATATAATTTCCTGCCCTATACTCAGACTATTCTGATTGGCTGTAGTAATTATAGGATCACTTTCTATAATGGCTGCAACAGTGGTACCTTTTTTAGTAGCAATCCCACCTAATGTGTCACCAGATTCTACCACATATTTTTCATTATCTTCTGCGCCAGATTCACTTTCTACTTCAACTTCTTCAATAGTAGCCTCAGCAAAATAAGCTTTGGTTACTTGCGGTCTTACAATCTTAATAGCCCGGATTGATTTGAATATATTGGGAAAATCCTTAAATTTTAACGTAGGCATAATTTATTTTTTTTGAGAAATAATCTCCAATTTTATTTTTTGGGTATCAGATTTGATCGTTAAGTCTTCTATAACATCATTTATTAAAACTTCGCCATTATATTTAAAATCATTCTGATTATCATCAAGATCTATATCAACATCCTTACCAACACCATTCTTGGTTTTTAAAACAAGATATACGGCAGTTCCTGATTGCAATTCATCATCTGGAATCTTCTCTCCATTCATATCTGTATAATACATATCCTCTATCTCAGGCTCCAAATTCTCCTCCCGTTCCGTAACAGGAACAGCATTCCCAAAAGGATTGCTGGGATTCCAGTTTTTTTCGAAAATCTGACCACGTACTTTTTGTATCCCCGGCGATAAAACCAACTCCATTTTTAGCGGATCATTACCTTCTGCGCTAAACTTTTCTTCTAAATAGATACAATGGCAATTGGCAAACTCAAAATCAAACAGCTTGCTATAGCCATCTCGTTTATAAAAACGAACATATCCCTGGTACATCGTATGCGTAGAAAACATCCAATCATAGAACAATTCATCATTCTTGCTAGATTCAATAAATATCCTGATTTTACCATCTTGTATGCTTGTTTTAGGGCGACCATTGCTATCGATCAATTGTTGATATAAAAATGTGCTATCCAGCACATTTCGTTCTTGGTCATTCATAAATAGTTTTGCCACAAAGGCCATAAGCGTGATCATTTAGAATTCGGATGATGAAAATATCAAAAATTACGTTCACAAACATTCCGTCTGCTAAAAATTCGATGTAGCGATATTTTCCCGCGATGAAATACGGAAAACACCTTTGCTAAAAATAAGAACTGTTTATTGTGATCACCTCGTGTATAAGGATATACAGATATAGATCGAATTAAATAAACAACGCTTTTAGTTCTGTGGCATCATCGGGTTCCATTTTACCTGCAAGTACCAGGCTTAATTGTTTGCGACGTAATGCGGCATCATAGCGCTCTTTTTCTAAAGATGTTTGTGGTTCTACAGGAGGTATTGCAACAGGCATTCCTGTTTCATTTACGGCAACAAACGTGTAAATAGCTTCATTTGCTTTCGTTTTTTCTCCACTTTGGCGATCTTCTACCCAAACATCAATGAACACTTCCATCGAAGTCCTGAAAGCCCGTGATACTTTTGCTTCTATAGTGACAACACTTCCTAATGGAATAGATTTATTAAAAGCAACATGATTCACTGAAGCTGTAACCACAATCCTTCGAGAATGTCTTCCTGCTGCAATTCCTGCCGCGCGATCCATACGTGCCAATAATTCTCCCCCGAATAAATTATTCAATGAATTTGTTTCCGCGGTTAGAACTAAATCGGTTAGTACTGCAAGGGATTCTGATGGGTGACGAGCTTCCATTATTTTAATTTTTAGCAAAGATAATCAGGTACGATTAACTAATAGCTATTGTACCACTGAAAACTTATATACGGTGATTTTGATCAATTATAGGGTTTTTAATAATTTTATAAAAAAGGAAAAAAATGTACGTCCGAATCAGGAATTAGTGTCGAAATTTAATAATTACTAAGCGCTAATTGAGAAAATATTTTAAAAGAAATAAGATTTACAGTTCGTGAATCAGTAACCAGGCACGACGATCCTGTTGTTTTTTGATATTTTGTAAAGCTTTTAATGCTTCTAGTCTGTTTTCGTAGCTGTCATAGACTACTTGATGTAACCCATATTTATTAACTCCGATAAGGCGTGCTTCAAAACCTTTAGCCTTTAGCTTAAGTACTTTTTTTGTAGCATTCTTTTTTATTCGAAATGCTCCAGCAACTACGTGATATTTTCCGGAGATAGCAGCATTAACTTCAGTTTCAGTATTTACTGAAGAAGAAGGTTCTTCAGTCTTAACAATAGTTAGATTAATGGCCGGCAACGGACTCGTGATCTCAAAAGTAGCTTGCTGAATTCTATTTTCAATTTCCTTATCAGCTTTTATAGATAGACGGTCATTTTCTAAATTAGTACTTGTATTTACCTGATACAAACCTAATGATCCAAGAAGACCAAGTCCGAAAATCGCAATAGCTGCATAATTCATATATCGGCGATAACCTCTTTTTTCGGGGGTAAATACAATTGGTGTAGTTTCTTCAATAGCTTCGACCTGCTCTTTATATACCTCACGAGTTATGTGGGTCGTCACTACTTTTTCTTCCCTAATAATCGAAGGGGATATAAACGAATTTAAACCAAAAGCTTCTGTTAAGTAATTAATGTCCTGAAAAGGCTCAAACTGAAGCGTATTTTCGACAGAGGTAAAGAAAGCACCAATATTTTCTAATTCTATTCTTTTTCCTGATGCCATTTTATTATTTAATGACAAAACATACCGCTGAATTTTAGCAACTGCGTCTGTGTAGGATATGTTTTCGGCAGTAGCAATATAATTTGCTAATAACCCATCGTTATTTTGTAGTTGACTATTAAAAGAAATTAATTTTTGTGGAGGAAAAAAAGCATGCGTAGCTTCCTGGATCATTGCAGGTTGACGCTTAGTTAAAAAAGCACCAAAACCCGGTAAGATTATACATTCATATCGATATAATAATTCGCTTATGTATTTTGCCGTATTATTCATTAACCCTTCTTAAATCCTATTTTTGTATTTATAAATCAAAGTTAAAAATTTTTGGTTTTAATTGTAACTATAGCCTTTGATTTTATTAACAGTTTTGATTTTTTTCGTTTCTTGTGCTGACATATAGCAGATTAGATGACCACAGAAAAATTAATTGCATTACTTACCTTAAAAAAAGCACCTAATCTAGGTGATAGTTCTATAAAAAAATTGATAAGAGAAGTCGGTTCGGCAGAAGATGTTTTAAAGGAAAAACCTGCTAACCTAATAAAAATAGATGGTATCGGAAGTATAAAGGTTAAGGAAATTCATAAAAAGGAACATCAGAAAGCAGCAGAAAATGAGGTTCAATTTATTTCGGATAATAATATCAACCATTTCGCATATGATGAGATAGCGTATCCTGATAAATTAAGGCATTGCATAGATGGTCCTGTTGTACTATTCAGTAAAGGAAAGATCGATCTGAAAGATAGAAAATTATTGAGTATTGTAGGTACCAGAAAGGTGACTAGTTACGGAGTCAGATTCTGCGAAGAATTGATTGAAACGATCGTTCCTTTAAACCCTGTGATTATCTCCGGTTTCGCATATGGTGTTGACATTACCGCTCAAAGAGCGGCTGTAAAACATAATTTACAAACAGTAGGTTGTCTCGCTCACGGGTTGAATCAGATATATCCGAAAACTCATAAGAAGTATATGCCTCAGATTGAAGAAAATGGTGGGTTTTTTACAGACTTCTGGAGCACCGATACTTTTGACAGAAAGAATTTTTTAGGACGCAATCGTATTATTGCAGGGCTAAGTGAGGCAACAATTGTAATAGAAAGCGCTGATAAAGGAGGATCTTTAGTCACAGCCGAAATTGCGAATTCCTATAATCGCGAAGTTTTTGCTGTACCTGGAAGAGTGGGTGATCCAGTCAGTGAAGGGTGTAATATGCTGATCAAAACACAAAGAGCACATATGCTCACCAGCGCGGCTGATCTCCTCTATATGCTGAATTGGGAATTAGAAGAAAAAGAGAAGCCTACCGTGCAGAAACAACTTTTTGTAGAGTTGGAAGGTGACGAAAAAAAGATTTATAGTTTTCTGAACAAAAATGGGAAAGAATTATTGGATGTAATCGCATTGCACTGTGAAATCCCTACATTTAAGACAGCATCAATTCTCCTGAATATGGAACTGAAAGGAGTTATCAGACCATTACCAGGTAAATTGTTTGAGGCGGTTTAAAAACTATATTAAAAAATTATGAGTAAAAGAAAGTTAAGAGTAAGTAAATCAATCATATTTTATATTGTGAGATTGTTATGCAGATATTTTATTGCATTAATGATGTTTTCCTATGCATCTGCTAAAATACTAGGGACTCAATTTTCTTCTGATCTTAGTATAGGAGAAAGAACTATTGACAGTATGAATGGTTTTGAATTGACTTGGTACTTTTTTGGATATTCACCAACTTATGGGATCTTCATAGCTGTATCCCAGATTGTTGCAGCATTGTTAATTTTATTCAGAAAAACTGTTAGAATTGGTGTTGTATTGCTATTATCATTTATGGTTAATATTGTTATGCTGGATATATTCTATGAAATTGAAGCTGCAACTCCAATGGCTATCCTACTTACCTCAATGGGGTTTTTTCTCTTGTTTAGTGATTGGAAAGCCTTTAAAGCTTATTTCTTAAAAGCGGAAGTGAATATGCATTCTTATAGCGAACAATTACCGCTAAAGTTAAGGAAAATACATTGGGTTAAGTATATTCTAATACCCTTAATGTTTTCAGCAATGTTTTTTTCTATTTATCAATTAAGAGATGTATATATGCATAAAAACGATTTCTATGGAGTTTGGGTGGTTAAAGGACAGCCAATCAATAAAATAGATAAAGTTTACTTTGAGTTGAGAGATCGAATAGTTTTGCGAGATACAGCAGGAAATCTGTATAATGGAACCTTTAGGAACACCGGAAAAAGTAGAGATTCTTTCCAAATAAATACCAGCCATTATTCAAATTCTATGAGAAATTTTGTCAAAAGAAAATTAGATACAGTAAAAATAGTTGGCGAGGAAAACATTAAGAAAGAGCAAACACGATTAATTGAACTTTATAATAAAAATAGTAATACCGATCCTATATATATTAGCGGTACCTATAAATTAGTTGCAGATACTCTTTATCTGATCCAAGATAATAATATGGAGATGAAGTTAGTAAAGGAAAATTAAGTTAATTGAAGAATTTCTCTGACCATGACCAATATTTTCTACCCTTAAAATCTATTAATGTGCACTTTGATGCAGATCGTCAGTGGCTAAAGCTTTCTTAGAATCAGCAAGCTCCCTAAAAATCGTGTTGATATCAATAAACACTATTTCTCATTTAGTAGATTTCTTTAGACCATAAGTATTATACCTATCTAATTCTGAGGAGATCACTTCGATATTATTTGATCCAAAAGGTGTTATATCATATTCAGGTATAGAAATAACGATGACTATGGGCTTACATTTCATTAGTGGAATTGGTTCAATTATTAGTTATATATTGACCCACACAAAAATAAATGGGATAATATAGAATAGTAAGTATGAAAAAAACATGGAGAAGCAGCAGGCCACAATGGTTTCGAACAGATCACCTTTTGTTTTAAAGACTGCAATTAATAAGAAAAGCAGGTATGCAAAGACCAGCGGGTTAAAAACTATTTGTATTTCGGTAATAAAAAGAGTGATAATCCCAAATAATGTAGCGTGACCTACTAAAAAACAATTAATGGTTAGATGCTCTAAAAAATTAAATCGCTTAAAAAAAATTCTGGTAAATAAGCTAAGAAAAATAATATTAAGTAACCAAAAGAATTTTAGATAAGTACCTACTAACTTGCCAGCTTCATAGCTCAAACTGGATGTTTCGTGAAGTTTACCATCTCCAATAATATTAGGTACTTCTATCGTTTTTATTTTGAATAATGATTGAATGATAAGATAAATAGTGACGGCTACGATGGCATAACTTACCGGATTGAATACATTCTTTCGTTTACCTTCTAAATAATTTAAAATAGTATCTTTCGGAGCAATAGTTATATTATTTAGGTTATAAAGCATCCCTTTATCAATATCCATAAATCTGGAGAAAAAATCACTAATTAGAAAGGAAAGGGTAATTTGTTTTACACTACTTTTTTGACCACATTCGGGACAAAAATTTCCGTCATATTTGGTGTCACAATTCAGGCAGTTCATTAATCTTCATTTAACTGTTGTAAAATCTCGGAAATAGCCTTATCTAGTTGAGGTTGATTACCATTTAAGCGATCTTTGAAGGTTTCTTTTACATATATATTAGGAGAAACTCCAGTTTTTTCTAAATTTTTACCATCTAATGTATAGCATCCCCATGAAGGTAGTCGATACGAAGATCCATCCACCAATCTTTTACTAGATGTAAATATAATCCATCTGTAAGTCTCTGTACCTATAATTTTTCCTAACCCTAATTGTTTAAAACCTGCAGCAGTCATTTCTGCATCACTTAGGGTTTGCTCGTTTATCAACAGAACAATAGGTTTGGCTCCAGGAATAAAATTGGGCTGTGACGTAAATTTACCATCCCGATACTTCCATTGCAGATATGGTTTTTGAGATAAAAATTGTATGACCTCATCGTGTACATTACCTCCGGTATTAAAACGTAAATCTAAAATTAGAGCCTCTTTTTTGTGAGTCTCAGATACCATTTCTTTTTTAAAGTTGGCCAGTTCGTTTCCTCCCATGTTTTTCATGTGTACATAAGCAATTCTATTGTCACTTTTTTCATTAACATAAGACTGATTGGCGTCAACCCATTCATCATATAAAAGGTTACTATTTCTTCTCGAAGAAATAGGATGAATGTTGGTTGAAAACTCTCTTCCATTTCGCAAAAAAGTGAGTTCAATTTCAGTGTCCATAGAAGGTTGGGTAAAATAGAATTCCCTATTTTTTTTCGGATCAACCTTATTTCCGTTCACGGCTATAAGTTTGTCTCCCTTCAGAATATCTTTGTTCCTTATATCTGCCGGGCCGTCACTAAGAATTCTTTCTACTCTAAATGGATCATCTTTAGAAAAAATGACACCCGTAGCTAAACTTTTTGTTTTATAAATCGTCTTTTCTTCCTTACCATTAGAATTGAACCTAACATGAGAGGTATTCAACTCTCCAAGCATATCATTTAGTAGCAACCTCAACTCAGAACGGTTATTGATAAAAGGTAAGAATTTAGAGTATTCATCCTTCAATTGTTTCCAATCTTCACCATGAAAATCACCATCATAGAAGTTTTCACCGAAATTAGCCCATGCTTCATAGAACATTTGTTCAAATTCATTAGCAAGTGTTTTGCGGAATGTATGATCTATATTGATTTTATCAGTTTTGTTACCTTTGATATCCAACGTATTGATATTTCCATCTATCAAAATATAATTTTTATCTTTCTTAGAGACAATTTGATAGTTATACCCTTTAATATCTATAACTTTTTCAGTTTTATTTTCTTCAAAAGGTGTAATGGTCGTTTTCCATAGTTGAGGCTCTCCTTTATCGTGATTGGAAATATAAAGGATATATGAAGTTTCATCTTTAGTAATGATATCCGTTCCGCCCTGATATCCATATTCTGGACTTATATGTTCCACTCTTTCCATAAGACCTGCTTCATTAATTTCAATATCGAGGTCTTTAGTTATCTTTTCTTCCTCTTTTTCTTTTTTGTTCTCTTTCTTACCTTCGTTGTCAGTTTTTTCTGCAAAGAGTTTTTTAAACTTATCTGACCGGAAAGGTTTTTCATATTTATCCAATGCAATGCGATAAATGCTTGCCTCACGTAATCCATAGGGATAACTAGGCTTGGTAGGATTGGAGCTATAATAAATATACTTTCCATCAGACGACCATAATGGACTGTTTTCAGGAACACCGGTTTTCGTCAGGTTGATACTCTTTTTTGAAGAAATATTATGGGTGAAAATATCATTTTCAAAATTTCGAATAGCATTGTAAACAATATACTTTCCATCTGGTGAAAATTTGGGTTGTGGCGCATACAAAGCCCAAAATTCGTCATTAACAATGGTTTTGGATTTTAGCGTTTTTAAGTCTAATAATCTAAGCTCGTCTCTTCCACTTATATAAACGGCCTTGCTATATTCAGGATTTATTTCAATATTGATATTGTTTCTTGAATCATTTGTAATCTGCCTCTTTTTCATCTTTCCGTCAGCAGAAATAGTAAATAAGTTCAGATATCCTTTTACGGTTTGGTTAAAAAGTAAAGTTGTATTATCATCTAGCCATTTTACTTCCAGAACTCTTTCTTTAGGATCGCCCACAGAGATTTGTTTGATGAATTTACCCTTAATGTCAGATATAAACAGAGCTCCTCTGGAAACAAAGGCTATTTTCTTGTTATCAGTAGAAATATCAAAGTTGGTTATTTTACCACTAACTGTAAAATCTTGTGTTTTTTCTAGCGTATTGTTGTTGAAGAGTTGTATCGTTATTTTTTTTGAATTTTTGGATGCTGTATCATATACATATAACTGATAATCTTTTACAAATACGATTTTTTCGCCATTAGCACTTATTTGCGGTCTCTTAATTGAACTTTTAAATTGAGTGAGATGAACTTTTTGATTTTCTTGTAAAGTATATAAGTTTAATTCTCCATTAATTTCATCAGAAACAAAATAAAGAGAACCGTTTTTATCAAAAATTGGCCACAAATCCATTCCACGATACGAGGTGTGTTGCTTATATTGTTTAGTTGAGATATTGTAAGATTTAATATCTGGATTATAATCTCCTTTATATCTCTTTCTGTGCACTAAACCTAAACTTTCAAAGCTTTCATTGAAATAGATTTCGGCAGTCTTGGGATGTTCGGTGACATTATGAATCCTGTTAAAGTAGTGATTAAATAATCGCTGAGGTGTATCTCCAAAAATTGAAACTTTATAAGAACTAACACGATTTTCCCTGGAAGAATTGAAGAATATATTTTTTGAATCCCAGGACCAGCTCTCTACGGTATCTGATGCATCGTGAAACGTAAGCTGTTTAATCTCTCCGCCGTCTATTTGAACGATGTATACATCTCTATTACCATATTGTGTACTACTAAAAGCAACCCATTTTCCATCGGGTGAAACGGAAGGGCGTGTTTCTTCCCCTTGCATTGCAGTAAGCCTGGTTGCATTCCCGCCATTAGATGGTACTTTCCATAAGTCTCCGTCATAACTAAATATAATAACATCTCCATTAGGAGTTAAAGTTGGATCAAGAGTAAAATAAGTTTCTTGACCCCGAATGACAACAATAGAAAATAGAGATAAAAATAGTGTGAAAATTGATTTGATCATTTTTGATTGATAAATAAAATTGATATTTTGATAGTAGCCTATATTAAACCAGCACAAACTTTTAGCCGTACTATTTTTTTAACAGATTGTGCTACTTGTTTTTTATATAAAGGATTCTTTTTCATTTCAGCAAGAATGGCAGTAATAGTTGCATTTTCGTTTTGAGGCATCAGGATTAAATCACAACCAGCCTTAGAAGCCAATAAGGGAGCATTATCAAGAATCGTGACGGCCTTCATAATATTTAAAGCATCCGAAATGATAACGCCTTTAAATCCCATTTCCTCTTTAAGTAAACCGGTAATAATTTTTCTGGAACAGCTAGAAGGCAAACCATCAGTACCATATTTTTCATTATTTTGGATCGTAATATGAGCAATCATGATAGATAATACACCATCTTCTATAATTTTTTTGTAATTATCTACCTCCTGTAACTTCCCATCTATATATACACTTTGTTTATGTGTGTCCCCTTTCACCAGTCCATGACCAGGAAAATGCTTTGCGGTGGCGATAATCCCACCTTCCTGTGTACATCTTATAAACTGATTAGCCAGGCTGATGACAGAATCTTTATCACTTCCGTAGCTTCTTGATTTAATAGCTTCATTGCTGACGCTAATATCCAAAACCGGCGCATAATTATGATGAACTCCGATTTCCCTAAGTTCTGTATTAATAGTATTTACTACAGCTTCTGATTGAACTTCGTTCTTAATATCAATGGTTTTGCCAACATCTTTAGCTCCTTTGATACGACTGGCAAATAAACTAGGCTCTGCATCCATACTAAAAAGCAACGGAAGCGTCTTATTTTTGGAAGATATTTCGTTTAAGGCATTGATACTTTCAGTGTGAGTCTTTTTGCTTCCTTTAAGAAAAACAACACCACCGATAGCATCATTTTCAGTAAGTTTTTTAACTGTAGCCATAGGTTTTCCTAATTCTCCCGCAGAAGTTATGATCATTTGTGCTACTTTTTGTTTTTCGGAAAGTGAATTGTAGATGGAATCTACGACATATTCTAATTCCGAATCGTAAGTGTAGAAATCCTGCAGGCTAAATTTTTGGGATTGTGCATTAATTAGAGAAGTATAAAAGAGCAATACAATTAATAAAGGAAAATATCGCATAAAAAAGTTTTAGGATAGTAAATATAGTTAAGATTCTATTGGAACATCTTCTAGCTGGCCCCATTCACTCCAGGAACCGTCATATATCCATAAGTTAGTATATCCTGCAAGTGTAGCTGCCAATAAAATGATGCAGGCTGTAATTCCTGAACCGCAGCTAAAGATCAGTTTTTTATTTTCAATATCAAAATGTGTAAATAACTTTATAAGGTCTTTGGTTGCAAGCATTTTCCCATCGGTAAGAACATCCGTATAAGGCAGATTCAGTGAATTAGGAATATGACCGCCTTTTAAATCCGATCTAGGCTCAGGATCAGTACCTTTAAATCTACCATAAGAGCGTGCATCCAGGATCACAGATTCTGGACTGTTCATTTCAAATAAAACTTCTTTAGCATCAACAATATATTTGGAACGATCATTTATTTTGAAATTTCCAAGTAAAAATTCTTGAGTAATGGTCTTATTTTCAGTGGGCAATCCATTTTTCGTCCACTCCGGCAAACCACCATCTAGTACCGCAACATCTTTATGTCCCATAATTGTAAACATCCACCAGGCTCTAGGACTGGAATAAAGGCCTAGCGTGTCATATACTACGATTTTAGAATCTGTATTAATCCCTAACTTCCTACAACTCTTTTCAAAATCTTCTGGAGTCGGAAGCATATTAGGTAATACTGAATGTTGATGGGAAAAAGATTTTTTAATATCAAAAAAACGAGCGCCAGGAATTTGTAGGTCTTCGTTTAAGGATTTATCAGATGTGGTCACCTTTTTTATACTAGCATCTAAAATGATAAGATCCGGATGATCTAAATACTTTGATAACCAATCTACAGAAACTAAAGGGGTATCCGAGATCTTCATTAAACTATGGTATTTCGGGATATTTGATAGTTTTCCAGCATTCTTCGGGACTTGAACTGTAGTTTTTTCTTAAAATAGGCAGTTCCTCCCATAATTTTTCCTTTCCATCCCATGGTTTGTGTTGCCCACCGGTGTAAACTATAATCATCCACATGCTTAATGATTTTGCCATCTTTCAGCTCAAAATAGGCTTTTACCCTATTGAGAACAGGTCTTTTTTCTATACCAAAAGTATATCTAGCCTCCCAGGTAGCAGAACCCTGAGCATCATTACCTTCAATATTGGAATACTTGATTTGCATGTCCTTACCATTCTCTAAAAGCCAGTACCACATTTTTTTAGCGGTTTGCCCTTTCAATTTACCAAAAATGGGATCATTAAAAACAATATCATCATGGTAAAAAGAAACCATTTTTTCGGCATCGTGATTACTCAATGCAGTATAAAAATTACGAATTAATTCTGTCATCCTAACTAAATTTTATCATATGGCAGAAAAACGAACAACAATTTTAATTGACACTAAAAATTAACACTATTGATAAATTCTGTCTAGATTATAAAAATATAAGAAAAATAAGCATTTAAAGCCTTCTATTCTATATTTCTTAGTTAAAATACACTTAAGTTAATTCGAGTGGAACTTATCGAGAAGTCTATTAGTTTGTTGGTGTAATTTTTTCTTAAAAAAATTAGTACCTCCTAACAATTTTCCTTTCCAACCTATAGCATGAGAAGCCCACCGATGAAGATTGAAATAATCCGTATGTTTTATAATTTTACCATCTAGAAATTCAAATTCGGCATCAATTTTATTATGAACTTTTCTACCGGTCTGACTAAAAGTGTACCAGGCTTCCCAATGTGCTGATCCGATGTTATCATTAGCTTTCACATCAGAGAACTCTACTTTTAGATCTTTGCCGTTTTTACAAAGCATTTGCCACATTTTTTTAGCTCTGTCTCCTTTTAATTTTCCAAAGCCCGGATCTTCAAAAACGATATCCTTATGATAACAGGAAATCATTTTTTCGGCATTTCGCTCACTTAAACCGTTATAAAATGTTTCTATAAGTTCTTTATTGTTCATTTCTTGATGGTTTTTAAAAATGAATAAGCGACCAGGTAAACCAAGGACTCTGGTATTAGTCTAGTTTATCCGTTAGTTTTTTGAAAACCTTTTTAGGGTTTTTATTTTCGTATAAAATATCATGGACGGCATCAATAATAGGCGTACGGGTTTTTTTATTGGCATCTAATTGGTAAGCAGTCTTAGCGGCATAATATCCTTCGGCTATCATACTCATTTCCATTTGGGCACTTTTTACGGTGTATCCTTTACCAATCATATTACCAAACATTCGGTTTCGGGAGAAAATTGAATATCCCGTTACCAGTAAATCTCCAAGATATGCAGAGTCATTAATATTACGTTTCATTTTATGAATTTTTTTAATAAAACGTTTCATCTCACGAATAGCATTGCTCATCAACACACTCTGAAAATTATCTCCATATCCTAATCCGTGTGCAATTCCGGCAGCCACCGCATAAATATTTTTCAGAACAGCTGCATATTCGGTTCCTATGATATCATCACTTACTTTGCATTTAATATATTCACTATTTAGTTTTTCAGCCATTATCTTAGCTTTAGCTTCATCATTAGAAGCAATGGTAAGATATGAAAGACGCTCCAACGCTACTTCTTCGGCGTGGCAAGGACCGGTAATAACCCCAATATTGTTAAACGGAATAGAGTAGATATCGTGAAAATGTTCACCAACAATTAATCCGGTTTCAGGAACTATGCCCTTAATAGCTGAAAAAACAACTTTATTTTCTAAAGAAGTGGTAAGTTTTTCTAATTCAGCATTTAAAAAAGCAGAAGGAATTGCAAAAATTAAATAATCCGCATACAATACCGCTTCATTAATATCATTGGTGAGTTTGAGTTGATCCATTTTAAACTCTACAGAGCTTAGATAATTTGGATTGTGCTGTTGTCTTTTAAGGTGTTCCAAAGCATATACACTTCTCATATACCAACCTACTTCACTTAGGTTTTCGGTTAGCATCTTTACAATAGCAGTCGCCCAACTACCACCACCAAGTACAGCAAATTTTAATTTTTTATCCATATAAAATGATTGTGAGTTCAAAAATAAGCAAAATACATTTCAAATTAAACAACTGATATTCAAATACTTATATTTTTGGCACGTGTTTTGGTTTCTCAAAAGTGAAATGAGCCATTACAAAATGAGCATCTAAAACTAAATGTTCTATGGCGAATTCTATCTGATAATTGAAAAATACAAGAGAGCAGATACAACTAAAAACATATAGCATATGAAGACTTTTAAATTACTTTCGGCTTTTATCTTCGGTTCATTACTTTTAACTTCTTGTGTAGCAGAAGTTGTGATAGAAGATGATTTATATATTGAAGAACCTGCGATTACTTTGGATGCATTATTAAATACATACGAAATATGGTATGTAGATATAGAGCGTACGCAGGGTAATGGAGAAATTCCTTTTTTACAGAAAGCATTTACAGTTTCTTTTAAGAATGGAACGTTTTATGCCAACAACAACCTGGTAGGTATTGGGAGTAATGGGAACGGTTTCGGGCTAGATGTCGGGTATTATGATACGATTAATATGGAAGTAGATATCAATCATGATTTGGATGGAACATACAGTCTTGCAGTTACTCAATTGGCCAATAATGAGATAAGATTATATGATCGTCTTACGAATACGAGTTATTATTTGATTGGATATCAAAGAAATACTTTTGATTACGATCGAGTATTTTACGATAACATTCATTACTTCTTACACGAATATACAACCTGGGAAAAGGTGTATACAAGTGAGTTTGGAGCTTTAAATGAATTTGATAACGAGAATTATCTACAGTTTTTGTATTACGGCTCAGGTGATAATTTTAGAAGTTCAGAGGATGTTAACGTATCTAATATCAACGATATATACTATGATTATTCTGGATATTATGCAATAGAAGATGTTCCTAATAATTTCTATATGAAAAATTTAACACTTGATTACGATTATTTGGGCAATGAATATTTCGAGTTGACCGTTATAAATGATAGTAGGATTGAGTTACTTCATCCTGCTTCCGGAACAATTTATGAATTTGTGGGTAGAGGATACCTTCAGTTTAAGAATGCCAAAGATGGGAAATCATCTCAAAACAATAAGAAAAGATTGAAAAAAGCTGATTTTATGAAGCTTACAAAATAAACACGTCGCGCTAGACGATATGAATTTTTTGGTTGGTTATTTAGTTGGAAATCGCTCTGCAAGGGAAATCTTGTCTGGGCGATTTCTTTTTAGTGAGATAAAATTTTTGCAAGAGTAAAATGCGTAATCGAACTAGTCCTTAACGTGCTTGGGATCTTCTGAATTTAATACAAATTGCGGAGTTTAATTCTCCGAGGCTTGCCCCGAAGCAGTTGACTAAAGGACTATCAATCATTAGCAAAACATACAATTGGATTTGTTTTGTCTCTTATAGTAATCAAACACAAATATTCTATTTTTATTGGATCCTTTATTACGCTTAAATGTTTGAAAGTGAGATCTTAGTTTGTTTATTTTTGGGGAATTAATTTTTAATTTTATATCTTTAAGTTCATAACAAATTCAATTTGAGATCATGATTAAAAAGATTTTAAATATCGACAATAGTAAAAAATTAACTAAGAATGAGCAACAATCTATTCACGGTGGTGTATTCCCTTTTTTTGGTGATTGTTGTGCTTGTGTTTTTAGACCTGGAAATCTTCCGTATCAAATCATAATCACACAATCCTGTTCAGATCCATGTCCAACTGACGGAAGTTTGGAATATGAAGATACAGGTTGTTAAATCAAAAATTGAGCGAACTTCGGTTCGCTTTTATTTTTTTATATAAGATTACTTTAGTTTTTAGGAAGATTCACTACCATTTCCTTAATTTTATGTTTCAAAATATAATAATGATATGGCGATCCGGAAACCTTTTAATCTTAACAAGTGGATTGAGGAAAATAAAGATAAATTAAAACCACCAGTTGGTAATAAAAATTTATACAAAGAAGCAGGGGATTATATCGTAATGATCGTCGCCGGACCTAACGCCAGAAAGGATTATCACTACAATGAAACGGAAGAGTTATTCTATCAATTAGAAGGAGAGATCGAAGTCCATATCCAGGAAGATGGTGAAAAAAAGACCATGAAGTTAGGACCAGGTGATATGTACCTGCATCCTGCAAAAGTACCTCATTCTCCGGTTCGATATGAAGGTTCTATCGGGCTCGTTATCGAAAGAAAGCGAGTTGATCTAGAGGCAGAAGATGGATTATTGTGGTTTTGTGACAACTGTAACACCAAATTACACGAAGTGTATTTTAAACTAGATGATATTGAGAAGGATTTTCTAAAACATTTTGAAGACTTTTACAGAAATAAAGCATTAAGAACTTGCAATAGTTGTGGAACAACGATGCCGGTAGATAAAAGGTTTGTAATAAATGATTAAAGTAAACCGGTATATATGATGTACAGAATATTTCTAATTTTACTTTCTTTTTCGGCATATGGTCAGCTAAACAATGAAAAAATCAGTACAGATGATTTCAATAGAGATGGAATTATTGACACCCTGAAAAAAGGAAGAGGTTACGTCCAGGTTGTAAATGGAAAAACTAAAGAAAAGCACGAACTCTCGGACTATGGATGCTTTTGTGATATTAAACAACTAGTACATATACCTTCAGAATTAAGCAAAACGGAGAATAAACTTTTTCTGGAAGTAATGAAAAAGAAACTACTTCCCAAAAAAAGAAATAATCCGGATGCTTCATTAGCGTGGATGATTAATGGAGCATTTTCTAATAGTAAATTAAAAAACAATTCGGTTTTTAATACTATTTATGACCCTCAAGTACCTTGGAATACCACGAAGTATAAGAATATTGATAATTATTATATTGAAGTTAAAGGAGATACCTTAAAGAAACTGGCTCCCTTCTATAGTAACTCAGAACAGGTAGATGGAAATGCAAAAGGTTTTTTAGTGTATTATGCTCATAATCATTATCGAAATACATCTGGAGATAGCATAACTTTTATAGACAAAAATGAATTGTATACCATATCTCATACTTCTCACGGAGTTATCGCAGAAAAAGATGATTCATATAAATGGTTATTTATTAGCGACTATGCTCTTACAGGAGGACCAGAGAAGCTAAGATGGGAATCAATAAAAAACGTAACACTTTTTGGCTCATATATTGTAGTTGAGCAGAGTTTACCTCCAGATACACTTAAGCAATTTTTTGTAATTAATATTGAAACTGGTATTTGTGGATTGTTAAAAGAAGATCTTGTCGAAAACAAGAAATATGCTCATATGTTAGAGGACATTTTTGAAGAGCTTGAAAAACATTACATTAAAAAGGAAAATAAAAGTCATTAAACTATTCAGTGTATTTAACAAATGATTAAAGATATAATCAAAAATATAAAGACAAGATTATTTTGATAGATACATGATTTTTGAGACGATAAATGAAGATCAATTTAGTCCAAAAAATCTTCTTTTGATAGAAGATTGATTTTTTTAAGAGGATTTTTTTGAAAAATTATACAAAATAAACTTTATAATAGATCAAAATTTAATATATCTGTAAAAGACAGTATCTTTACGATCTTAAAAAATAATTCAAAAAAAATGGCAGCTATAGCAACAGATTTTGGAATAGAGGAAGCATTAAAACAATTAGGTGTTTCTGACCTTAACAAAGGAACTTCTACAGGTTCTGATTGGTTTTCTAATGGAGAAGAAATTTCATCTTTTTCTCCGGTTGATGGTAAATTAATCGGGAAAGTGACTACCACAACTAAAGATGATTATGAAAAAGTGATAGAGAAAGCACAATCAGCTTTTAAATCTTGGAAATTAATGCCAGCACCGCTGAGAGGAGAAATCGTAAGACAGTTTGGAGAAGAACTACGAGTTTTAAAAGAACCTCTTGGTAAACTGGTATCTTATGAAATGGGTAAATCATATCAAGAAGGATTAGGAGAAGTACAGGAAATGATTGATATCTGTGATTTTGCGGTTGGATTATCAAGACAGTTGCACGGATTAACGATGCATTCAGAACGTCCCGGACACAGAATGTATGAACAATATCACCCATTGGGAATAGTAGGTATTATTTCTGCATTTAATTTTCCAGTGGCAGTTTGGGCATGGAATACAGCTTTAGCTTGGATCTGTGGAGATGTATGTGTATGGAAACCAAGTGAAAAAACTCCGCTTTGTGGTGTCGCTTGTCAAAATATTATCGCTAAAGTCTTAAAAGAAAATGACCTCCCGGAAGGAATTTCCTGTCTTATTAATGGAGATTATAAAGTAGGAGAGATGATGACTATGGATAAACGTATGCCATTAATTTCTGCAACTGGATCTACCAGAATGGGTAAAATTGTTGGTGCAACTGTAGGACAACGTTTGGGTAAATCATTATTAGAGCTGGGAGGAAATAACGCAATCATAGTAACACCAGATGCCGATATTAAGATGACAGTTATTGGTGCTGTATTTGGTGCTGTGGGAACAGCTGGTCAACGTTGTACTTCTACAAGAAGATTGATTATCCATGAATCCATATATAATAAGGTAAAGAATGCAGTAGTAGATGCGTATAAACAATTACGAATAGGAAATCCGCTTGATGAAAATAATCACGTTGGTCCTTTGATTGATAAGGATGCTGTAAAAGGATATCAAAATGCTTTAGAAAAAGTAGTTGAAGAAGGAGGAAATATTGTTGTAGAAGGCGGTGTTCTTTCTGGAGAAAGATACGAAAGTGGATGTTATGTAAAGCCAGCAATTGCCGAAGCTGATAATTCATTCGAGATTGTTCAACACGAAACCTTTGCACCTGTTCTATACCTATTGAAGTATAGTGGAGATGTAGAAAATGCAATTGAAGTTCAGAACAGTGTGGCACAAGGACTATCTTCAGCTATAATGACTAACAATCTTCGGGAAGCAGAAAGATTCTTATCTCATGCAGGATCCGATTGTGGTATCGCAAATGTTAATATAGGAACTTCAGGAGCTGAAATCGGAGGTGCTTTTGGAGGAGAAAAAGAAACCGGTGGAGGAAGAGAATCTGGTTCTGATGCCTGGAAAGTATATATGAGAAGACAAACAAATACCATAAATTATACAACAGAATTACCCTTAGCCCAGGGGATTAAGTTTGATTTGTAATATTTGGATTATAAGTTTAAGAAAAAGCATCTGCTTTATAATGGATGCTTTTTTTGATTCATCAGAACTCTAAATAATAAAAGAAAGTTTTATCAGTTAGTAGAACTAAGAAAGATTTATTTTGAATATATATCTTCGCAATTAAAAAGACGCAACCACTAGACACGAAATGCATCTTTATTATAAATATGCAAAAGAAATATGAAGAGATTAATTTTAATACTGCTAGTAATTTGTACGGCTTGTAACTTAGATGAACAAGAAACATCAGATCCTGTTTTTTGTACAACAGAAGCCAGACCAGGATTAGAGATTACTGTAAAAGATGCTGCAAACACTGATACATTTTTGGTTTCAGGAATTACGGTAATTGCAAAAGATAATAATTACACAGAAACACTTATAAGTTTGCCAGATAGAGGTTCATTTATTGGAGCTTATGAGAGAACAGGAACTTATACTATTATGGTAAGCGGAGATGGTTATGAAACCTATACTTCTACAATACCTATAATAGTAGACAAAGATATTTGTCATGTAATTACAGAAAGCAGGGAAATTATTCTTCAGCCCAATCGATGAACTTATTTTTATACTTACTGGTTCCCATAGGTGTTTGCTAACCAGATAATTAATGCAATCACTGCTATAATAAAAAGTACAAAGAAGAAAATTTTCCAGAAAGAATATGGTCTTTTTCCGGATATCTTTCCTGTCTGGCCATTGACAAAGAAATTATATTTCTTTCCATTATATTGGTATGCACTGATATAAACGGGGAGTAAAATATGTTTAAAGGTTTCTTCGGATAAACGCATATCGATTGAATGTACTTGTTGAGTATCTCCGCCAATATCGCGGCAAGCCCAGGATTTAGCTATTCTTTCGGCTTCTTGCGTAGAAGATAAGTGACCATCCTTTAAAGGTATTGTATATTTTTCTGTTACAAATCCTGCCAGATAACTAGTGTTAAATGGTTCTAATGCCTGGAGATTCCAACGGGCAATTTTATTCGGAATTAAATTTTTACGCTGATTCGATGCTTTTATTAAGGTGTCATCTACAAAACCACTTACACTTCCACTGGCAGGAGTCCATCGCGTTCTTCTTTCTTGTCTAGTGCGTTGTACCGTCTTTCCGTTTACTGTTGTTGTATAGGGTACGCTAACATAATAATAATCGCCTCTTTGTCCTGTATAAGTTGCATACAACTGAGCATCAAATGTCCAGTATGGTAGGTATAAACCTTTGGTATGTTGAGGATCCAAAGCAGCTTTTTTCAAATTATTAGGAGCAAACCATAATCCTTTTACCCAATCTGAGAATATCTGATGTGATTTTTTCTGATCAAATTGAAACGGTAATACAGCACCGGGCAAAATCCAATCTTCTTTGTACGCATCTTCTATGATCAAAGGCATCGTACAGTAAACACAGTGTAATGATTTGTAATTTTCCTCAATATGTTGATTGGCACCACAATTTTTACAATGCAGCATCATAATCTCTTCAGAATGAGAAAGAGATCCCATTTCTTCAAGATAAGGTTTTAGTTCTAATTCTCTAAAACCATCTTCGTTCGCAACTATGGTTTCTTCATGTCCACAATAATCACAAGTAATCTCTGTAGTGCCAGGTTTGTAAGTTAGTTCGGCACCACAATTGACACAAGATTTTTTTTGTTCAGAAATTGCTTTTTTTTCTTCTTCCATATAGGAATTCACTAATTTATGATACTAATAAATACTTCCTTCTTCCACCTAGGGTAGAAGAAGGTTATGATGAGGGTGTCTTCAAAATAAAATTATTTTTTCTTATGCTCCCGGAAGTGGAGGAGGTGTACTACCTCCTAAGAATGATTTTAATTCATCTACATCTTTAATAGCAGTCCAATTTGCCATTCCTTGTTTCCATACAAGGGAATCCTTGTTTACCGTTCTATTGGCAAAAAGTGTTTTTAATTGATCAAAGGATACTGGTCCCGCTTGTTGACCATTGGCAGCATAAAAATACTGAACCTGTACGGGCATTGGTGGTGGAGCGACCGGAGATGTCTGTTGGGGTTGGACTTGTTGCTGTGAGGCCATTGGATTCATCATACCGCCCATCTGCTGAGCCAGTACAAATCCCATTCCCATTCCCATTCCTGCTCCGGCGGTACCTCCTTCATTGGCGGCAGCAGCTTCAATAGCTTTGGCAGTTTTAAACTTGGTCAATTTATCAAGATCCAGTTTGTCAATTCTACTATATTCAAAGATTTCTTTCTTTAAATCTTCCGGCATAGAAACATTTTCAATAAAAAACTTTTCTAACGAAATACCTACTGAATTAAATTCAGGTTGCATTACCTCTTTACAGGTTTCGGATAATTCGGTGGCATTGGCAGCGTATAACTCAATTGGAAAATTAGCTTCGCCAACCGTATCGGTAAAACGAGTAGATATTAAACTTTTAAGGTGCTCATTGATCTCAAAATTGGTAAAATTAGCATCTGTTCCGACTATATCGACTATAAATTTTCCAGGATCACTAATTTTAAACGCATAGGTTCCGAAGGCTCTGATTTCAACTAATCCAAAGCGATCATCATTAAGCGTAATAGGGTTTTTTGTTCCCCATTTTTCATTAGTAAAAAGACGTGTGTTCACATAATATACTTCCGCTTTAAACGGGCTGTTAAAACCATATTTCCATCCTTTTAAGGTTGTTAAAACGGGTAAGTTCTGTGTGTTTAATGTGTAAGTTCCTGGTGCAAAGACATCCGCTAATTGACCTTCATTCACAAAAACAGCAGTTTGCCCTTCTCTTACGATCAATTGAGCACCATTTTTTATTTCATTTTGATATCTCTCAAACCTATGTACAATGGTATCTTGCGTGTTATCTAACCATTCTACAATATCTATAAATTCATTACTAAGTTTCTTCTTTATTTCGTCAAAAATTCCCATCGGTATGTTGATTTATAATTTGTGTTCTAAAACTACAAAATAGGATGGTGGTGTAAAAATTAATTTTGTATTTAATTATAAAAAAGCAAACCTCAATACGATAAGTATTAAGGTTGCAAAGTACAAATAAGGGTAGTTAGGATTAATCTTTAAGATGAAAGGCTTTTTTTACAACTTCATAGTCAGAATAATCTATGGAACTACGCCCTACATTGATATTAGGTGGAATAATAACATATCTTAATTTAGCACCTCGTGCCGGATCAATCTGAAACTCTGTTAAATCACCACTTAAGGCTCGAGCCGTTATAATTATGTCTGGAGCAGTAGCACTAGCACTACCATAACCGGATGTAAATTGAGCGCCTCTGAAATTCAAAACAGGAAGTTGATAGGTATTACCATCTCCAAAACCTGAATAATATACCAAAATTACGTGGGTATCTCTGATACTTGCTGCACTTGGTAACTCTGGTGGAAAATCTATGAGCATAAATTTTACCGAACTCGAGGATCCTTCAAAGTTAGCAGGAATCCAATCGCTATATATTACTTCTGCATTTCCATCTTGGCCATCTTGACCATCCGCACCATCTTGGCCAGCGATACCCTGTGGTCCTTCGGCACCATCCATTCCATCTTCTCCATCACAGGAGCTAGAAGTTAATGCCATTACAAATGCTATGATTAAATAGCTTAAAAATTTCATTGTAGTTTTCATTTTTTTACGTTTTAATATTTCTATTTAGTGTACCCTTTTACTAAGAGGTAAACATTTGGGATTAAAAAAACCTATGCAATTCGCTGAGGTAGGCTTTTGATATGATTTAGATGGAATACTATTTGATCTACTTAATTTTTTGGAAATTATTTGTGCTAAAATGTTTCTTTTACAATTATTTTCCCATTCCATCCTCCTGGATCCAATAGAACACCTGCAGATGTGCCACTATTGGTTTCTACATATATTTGTGCAGTGTGATCTCCTGTCCCCAGATCTTCAAACAAATCAAAAATAGAAATAAACTCGCTGGAATTACTTGCTATTATTACACCATCGTTATTTAGAGTTCCCGGATTACCATCGACTCTAATCTCAAATCTAACTCCCGATGCTCCTCCAGCAAAAGTCCCTCCATAAACATTGGAGTTTAGAAAAACTTCAATGTTTGAGTCATCATAAACTTTAGTAAAACTTAGCGGAGGACCTACTGGATTAAAAGTATCGATTGCGGTTATCGAGGCTGAATTCAGACTACCTGATTCTGTGTAAATCGATTCTCTCGTTGGTCCGGGAATTCCTTGTTCTCCCTGTGGTCCTTCGGCACCATCCATTCCATCTTCTCCATCACAGGAGCTAGAAGTTAATACCATTACAAATGCTATGATTAAATAGCTTAAAAATTTCATTGTAGTTTTCATTTTTTTACGTTTTAATATTTCTATTTAGTGTACCCTTTTACTAAGAGGTAAACATTTGGAATTAAAAAAACCTATCCGAACGATATGGATAGGTTTAAAAAATCTTTTAGATATAGTTATGAGCCTATTATCTCTGTGTCATTTTCATCGATATAGATATTCAATATTTTTTCTGTAATGTTAGACAGCCCATCCGATCCTCCGAAGTCTCTTACGAAAAAATAAAAGGCAAAGCCTATGACATCTCCATTAGTGACTAGTCTACCGTTTAAAATATTTCCGGTGGTCGGGTTCGCAGCATCACCTTCCCAATAGACTATACTCGAAACAGGTGTAACTGTAGCATTTTCCCAAGGGGCTGGTATATCTGTGGAAAATTCTATAAAGTCATGTGGATATTGCCAAGAGATTCTTTCTACACCACCAGCATCACTTCCTGAATATATAAACCTATACTCAGTGTTTGTGCGCAATTTTAGAAGTAAGCCAGAAAGATCATCGTCTTGATCAAAAGTCCAGTTAAAACCATCTCCAGAAATATTAAAAGAAAATGTAGGAGCAGTAGTGTCTGTTTCCGGGATATCTGTTTCACATGATATGAATAGCATTATGAAAAATGCAAAAAATATCCTTTTCAGTTTTGTAAAAATTTGTTTTTTCATCTTGTTAAGTTTTACTATTTAAAACTTAGTCTTGATGAATAAGATCAGGTAAACACCAATGATCAAAAAAAGCATCGAAAGATGCTGCGATGAAATTAACTATATGTAATACTTTATGTGTTATATCCCTTTAGGAATAGCTTCAATCAACTTTTTAGTATATTCCTTTTTTGGGGCATGGTAGATAACATCTGCGTCCCCATGTTCCTCAATTTTACCTCGATTCATAACCAATAATTGATCAGACATATATTTCACTACCGCCAGATCGTGGGATATAAAAATATAGGTAAACCCAAACTTTTCCTTTAGCTCATTTAGTAAATTCAGCACTTGTGCTTGTACAGATATATCTAATGCACTCACAGATTCATCACAGATAATTAATTTGGGCTGTAGCGCAATAGTTCTCGCAATTCCGATACGTTGACGTTGACCACCGCTGAATTCATGAGGGTATCTGTTAAAAACAGTAATATCTAATCCTACACGTTCCAGTAGATCTATAGTTTTTTCTTTCCGCTCTGTATCATTAGCATAAAGATTATGAGCCTTCATAGGTTCTATAATAGCTTTTCCGATGGTTAAACGAGGATTGAGGGATGCGAACGGATCCTGAAATATTAATTGAATCTCTTTTCTTAAGCTTCGTATTTCTGAAGAAGAAATTTTTGTTATATCCTGACCTCTATATAAAATCTCCCCATTATTGGCCGAGTCTAATTGCAAAATAGTATTTCCTAAAGTAGATTTACCGCATCCAGATTCTCCAACAAGTCCCAAGGTTTCACCTTCATATAATTTGAAGCTAACTCCATCAACCGCTTTAAATTCTTTTTTACCAAACAAACCCGCTTTAGAAAAAAAGGTTTTTTCTACATTTCTCACTTCTAATAAAGGAGGTTTGCTATATAATTCTCTGTGGTGTTGTGTTCGTTGTGTTTTAGTAATAACTTCTCTTTCCTCGGTCTGATCGGTAAGGTAATCTTCTATGGTAGGTAAAGTTTTATACCTGACGTCAAGTGATGGTCTGGCATGAATTAATGCTTTGGTGTATTTTTTCTGGGGATTATTAAAGATTTCTGATGTAACCCCATATTCTACCATTTTACCTTGATAAACCACCAGAACCTTATCCGCTATTTCAGAAACTAATGATAAATCGTGAGAAATAAAGAGAATACTCATTTTATATTCTTCCTGAAGATCTTTAAGCAAGCTCATAATCTCTTTTTGAACGGTGACGTCTAATGCGGTTGTTGGTTCATCAGCTATCAGAAGTTTTGGTTTACACGCAATTGCCATAGCAATCATAATACGTTGTTTTTGTCCACCGCTCAATTGGTGAGGATATGCGTTATAGGCTCGGATACTATCAGGAAGTTTTACCTTCTCAAATAGAGATAGTACCTCATTCTTAGCTTCAGACTTTGATAAATTAGTATGTTGTAGTAAAATCTCTGTGACCTGTTTGCCGCATTTCATAGAAGGGTTTAGAGAACTCATAGGTTCCTGAAAAATCATCGCAATTTCATTTCCACGTAAGGATCTTAGTGTTTTAGTATCTAAATCAAGAATCGCTTGGGAATTATAAAAAATTTCTCCGGAAACTTTAGCAGTAGTAGTCGGTAGCAAACCCATTATCGCAAGCGATGCTACTGATTTCCCACTTCCGGATTCCCCAACAACACCTAGGATTTCATTAGGATTAATATCAAAAGACAGATCATATAAAACCTGAGTTTCTTTTTTCTCAGAAATAAAAGAAACATTTAGATTTTTAACAGAAAGTAATGTAATTGAGGCCATAGAATCAAAACTAAGTAAATTTAGTCAATTCTATCTAAATAAATTATTGGTTATTGGGGATCACAACGGGTTTCGTTTAGAAAAATTTTTGGTGTGATATTTGTTATCTTTACGATTCAAAGAATACTATGAAGCTTACCAAACTCTCGCTTAGGACAAGGATTTTTATTTCTATGACCGTATTAGTTCTGTTAGCTTCGGTTTTAGTAGCAGCAATTACGGTTTATCAATATAAAGAAGAGGCCGAAGATTACCATCGTGAGCGATTAGAGAGGAAAGAAGAAAGAATTAAGATTGCAATTGGCTATGCATTAAAAAGCACTACTTACCCTGTAGAGGAAGAGTACATTGCTTTAATTTTAAGAGAGAAAAAAAGAATATACCAAATATCTGAAGAACATGCACTGCCAGTTAACATATACAGCTTATCCGGTAAATTATTACTTAAGTCCGAAGAAACCTTTGTTAATGATACTGTAGATAAACAATTGAGCCAACATATTATAGATACGCTTAGAAGTGGACTTGAAAAGAGATATCTAGGGGTGTCCGAAAGAAACGGAGAACATTTTTTATCTTCTTATACTTACATTAATGATGATAAATCAAAACCATTAGCAATTCTTAATTTACCATATCTGGAAGATGACAATTTTTTCTCCCGTGAATTATGGGAATCTTTAAAACGACTTGGACAGGTATATTTATTAATGTTGTTAATAGCGATAGTATTAGCATATTTTTTATCAAAGTATATTACAAGATCTCTTAAGACAATTTCTGATACTATTGACCAAACTCGTTTAGACAAACGTAATAAAAGAATTAGAATAGGTGATTCCAGTGATGAGATTTTTTCATTAGTAAGTGCCTATAACAGTATGATAGATGAGCTGGAAGAAAGTGCAGCGATGTTAGCCAAAAGTGAACGTGAGGCTGCCTGGCGGGAAATGGCAAAACAGGTCGCACACGAAATTAAAAACCCTTTAACACCAATGCGGTTAACAGTACAGAGTTTCGAACGCAAGTTTGATCCTAACGATCCTAATGTAGAACAAAAAGTAAAAGAGTACAGCGATACTTTAATACAACAGATTGATACGATGAGCTCAATAGCTTCTGCATTTTCTAATTTTGCACAGATGCCGGCACAGAAAAGAGAAACATTAGATGTTGTAAAAATAGTACGGTTAGCACTTGACATTTTTAATGAAGATTATATTATTTTTCCTTCAGAAAAAGAGGAGATCATAGCCAAATTTGATAGAACTCAGTTGATACGAGTAGTGACAAATCTCGTTAAAAACGCAATACAGGCAATACCCGAAGATCAAACTCCTAAAATTATGGTGAATGTCTTCACCGAAAATGACAATGTTGTTGTTACAGTAGCGGATAACGGTGTAGGAATTACGGAAGAAAATAAGAAAATGATTTTTGAACCAAAATTCACTACTAAGAGCAGCGGAATGGGATTGGGTTTAGGTATGGTGAAAAATATTGTGGAAACCTACAAAGGAAGTATTACCTTTACATCTCAAGAAGGAAAAGGAACTGTTTTTAAAGTTAAATTTCCAAAAGAAAAGCAAACGTAAGATTTTGAAAAGATGAAAGAGTATAAATTGGAATCCTTAATTTATTATTCGAAAATAACATTCGACAAAGAACATATATTAAAATCTTCTTCAAAAGATATACAAGAAAAACTAGATCTTTATGCTCAAGACGGTTGGAGATTGGTCTCTACTGACGTAGAGGATTTCGGTATGGGAATGTATTTCTATTTATATTTCGAAAGGGATTTAAAAAATAATCAAACAATATAGACAATGTATACCAATATTCTCACAACTCATCAACAAGGTGTTACCACCATTACCATTAATCGACCTTCAAAACTAAATGCACTAAATAAAGAAACGATTCAAGAGCTTCACAATGCTTTTGATACATCAGATAAAGATGCTAAAACTAAGGTGATTATCATCACCGGAAGTGGAGAAAAAGCTTTTGTAGCGGGTGCTGATATCAGTGAATTTGCTAATTTCTCTGTAGATCAGGGAGGTCAGTTAGCAGCAAAAGGGCAGGAGCTGCTTTTTGATTTTGTTGCTAATTTATCTACGCCTGTCATAGCTGCAGTAAACGGTTTTGCACTTGGAGGCGGATTAGAATTGGCGATGGCTGCACACTTTAGAGTGGCAAGTGATAATGCCAAAATGGGATTACCAGAAGTTTCTCTGGGTGTTATACCTGGTTATGGAGGTACCCAACGTTTACCTCAGTTAGTAGGTAAAGGCAGAGCTATGGAAATGATAATGACTGCAGGAATGATTGATGCCAATCAAGCATTAAGTTATGGATTGGTAAATCATGTGGTTCCACAAGAAGAGTTATTACCGCTGGCAGAAAAAATTGCAGGTAAAATTATGAGAAATTCTTCTGTAGCGATTGGAGCAGCTATCAATGCAGTAAATGCTGCTTATGAAGACGGTGTCAATGGTTTTAAAACTGAAATCAAAGAATTCGGAAAATGTTTCGGAACTGACGATTTTAAAGAAGGAACTACAGCATTTTTAGAAAAAAGAAAGGCTGATTTTCCTGGAAAATAAATATTTCTTTGTCAAACTGAACTTGTCGAAGTTTTAAAATAGTCTTCGACAAGCTCAGACTGACATTATAGATCTTATCAGAAATCTATTTCTTCGACCTATAAAAATTCATTTCATCAATATATTCCCATACCTCTTTTGGGAGTAAGGGTTTAATGTTTTTATTTTCAGGAATAGCTTTTCGGATAAAAGTGGAAGAGATTTCCATAATTGGGGCAGCTACTGGATGAATTTTTGGATGATTCTTAAATTGATGTTCCGTTATCCCTTCAGAAATCCTTGGATATACATAAACATGATGATTTTCTAATATTGCCTCATAGTTTTTCCACTTATGAAAGCTTTTCAGATTGTCTTCGCCCATGATTAAACTAAACTGATAATCAGGGTGTTTTTCTTGTAGATGTACTAATGTATTTATTGTATAATTTGGTTGCGGTAGTTTAAACTCGATATCGCTTGGTTTTAGTTTAGGGTATGATTCCGTTGCACGATATACCATTTCCAGGCGATGGGTATTATCTAATAAAGAGCTTTTCTTTTTAAACGGATTATGGGGAGTGACTACCATCCAGATTTCATCTAAATCTGAATATTCTGCCATATGATTCGCAATGGCCAGATGACCTATATGAAAAGGATTAAATGTTCCGAAATATAAGCCTATTTTCTTCATGAAAAGTGGTAATTTTTCATTCCCGTGAAGACGGGAATCTATTTAATTATTAAAAAATCTGTTGTGCATTTTGATTTTTTTTATTCAGAATTCGTCAATTCGAGTGCTTCGACTAAAAGAAGAAGTGTATACTCCAAAGTCGTACAGGTCGAGAATAGGATTTTGAATCAAAAATGCTATTCTCGATACAATTTTCCTCCATTTTATTTTGGAAAATTACTCGAATTGACGCTTTTTTTAACATTTCTTTCAAAATGCACAACGGGTTATAAAATTTAATTTACAATAAATTTCTTCACTAACTGAAGCACTTCTGCTTTTGCTTTTTCCAAATCATCATTGGTAACAACAGCGTCAAATTGTGGAGCAGTTGCTAACTCTGTAGAGGCTTTAGCAACTCTCATATTGATCTTGTCTTCAGACTCAGTTTTGCGTTTTTTTAATCGGATTTTTAATTCTTCGATACTTGGCGGTTTTACAAAAATAGCAAGTGTTCTATCCGGATAGATTCTTTTAATATCCAGTCCACCAACTACATCAATATCAAAAATTACATGCTTTCCTTTGTCCCAGATTCGTTGTACTTCTGTTTTTAGTGTGCCATAAAAATTATCTCGATAAACCTCTTCCCACTCTAAGAATTCATCAGCTTTAATTTTATCCTTAAATTCTCTTAAAGAAAGAAAATAATAATCTTTTCCATGGATTTCACCACTTCGCGGTTCTCTGGAAGCAGCTGATATTGAGAAATCTAAATTTAATTCTTCTTTGTGTAATAAATATTTAACTAAAGTAGTTTTTCCACTACCTGATGGTGCAGATAATACTATAAGTTTTCCTTGTTTCATCTATATAAATTTTACCATCCTCAGTAGAGGATTATTTATATCAGTTGATATTAATTTTTAAAGATTTCCTTACGGGGCTTCTATAAAATATTGAGTAATTGTTCTTTAATCTTTTCTAATTCATCTTTCATCTGAACCACTAATTGCTGCATTGGAGCATAATTAGATTTACTACCGATAGTATTGATCTCCCGACCAATTTCCTGGGTGATGAAACCTAATTTTTTCCCATTAGAATCATTAGAGTTAATAGTTGTGGTAAAATACTCTAAGTGATTATTCAGCCTAACTTTTTCCTCTGTGATATCAAACTTCTCAAGATAATACACTAGCTCCTGTTCAAAACGGTTTTCATCAACCTGCTCTTTTAATTCAGAAACTGCTTTATGCAATCGTTCTCTTACCCCTTCTATACGTTGAGGATCAATTTCAATAACTTTTTCGAGTAACTTTTCAATATTTTGAATACGAATATTAAAATCTTTTTCTAACGCTTTCCCTTCATCTAACCGATAACTTTCGATTGCTTTTAGCGCATCCAGAAGGCCATTTTTTATTGCCTCAAACTCTTTTTCGTCTACTTCTGCACGTTCTGTTTTTAAAGCATCCGGCATACGAACAGCCATTTTCATCATCTCAAGTTTTTCTCCGGAGTTGTGTATAGCCTCTAGTTGTTTGATATAATCCTTAACAATTTCTTCATTAATTTTGGTTGAATTTTCTTCTCCGGTAACTTCTACATATAAACTAAAATCAACTTTTCCTCTTTCCAGAGCTTTAGCGATGGTCTTACGCATTTCCAGTTCCTTTTCTCTGTATTGAGAAGGAATTCTTGCGTTTAGGTCTAGGTTTTTACTATTTAGTGATTTTACTTCAATAGTGATTTTTTTGGTAGGAAGCTGAAGGATTGACTTCCCAAAACCTGTCATGGATTTGATCATATGCTTATATCAGTACTCGATTAAAAAATTACACGAAGATACAAACTAATTACGAATACTGGAGGAATCGAAGTACAACTCATTAAATCTAATATTAGAGAGTATTTCGCACCTTAGTGAACTTCTCTATACATTATGATTTTATCGACAAACGTTTCCTTTTCAAAAAAGAAATTGGGGATACTGCCAGATTGTATAAAGTTCTTTTTTTTATACAAAGCAACACCTGGACTATTGTTAGCATAAACTTCCAACCAGACTAATTTCAACATTTGATTTTCTTGTGCCCAATTCAATACATTTTCAAGCAATAGATTCCCGATGCCTTGATTTTGCCAACTAGTCTGAATTCCCATCCCAATCATTCCTGTGTGTTGCATCTTTCTTCTCCAGCTCCCTGTAAGATCAATATTTCCTATCAAAGTATTTTCTGAAATAGCAACAAGAATTATACTATTGTTTTCAGATTGATATCTTTCGATCATATTTCTTTCTTGATCGATATCGTTTGGATATTCATTTGCGAATAAGGGTAAACTTTCTGTATTTTTTAGATATGCTAGTTTAAGGTTTAATAGTTTTTCGGCATCAGAAGAAACAGCCTGTCTGATAGTGATGGGTTGATCATTTTTAGCTGTATATATTTTTGGAAAAAAACTCAATTCTTAAAAAATGTAATTAGTCTAGGCATTAGGATTTTTATCCCTTATTTTTTTGTATAACTTTATACCCAGCATTAACAAAATGGCAAGTACAAGAATTCCAAGAACTCCATAAATCCAGTTCACAGCATCTCTAACAATTACTAAAAATATAACAGCAAAAAGGATGATAGTGGCTCCTTCATTCCATATTCTCATCTGATTTGAAGTCCATTTTATGATACCTGCCTGAAGTTGTTTGAAAATTTGATGACTTTTTAAATGATATATAAAAAGCAAAACGATAAATCCCAGTTTTACATGCATCCAAGGCAATTCTAGTAAAGCAGGTCTTAAAATTAATAAGCAAATAGCAAAGGTTGTTGCTAAGATGGCAGAGGGCCAAGTGATGATAAACCATAAGCGTTTAGCCATTAATTTAAGCTGATCACCCAGTATTTCTTTATCCGGAGAAGGTTTTTGTGAAGCCTCAATCTGATAAATAAACAATCTTGGGATATAAAATAGTCCTGCAAACCATGTAATTACAAAGATGAGATGTAGGGCTTTAATGTAGTTATAGTATTCTTGCATTATTTTGGTTTCTTCGTGGGGTTTTGATGTGTATTAAAAATTGAGTAAATAATTACTGTATCGTTTTCAATCCCAAAAACGATCACAAATGGAAATCGTTGTACAGGGGCTTGACGAAAAGAGTGTTTTGAAATCTGAAAATGCTTTGGAAATTTCTGAATATATGAGATTTCTGATCTTATACTATTTAAAAACCGAAAACCTAAACCTTTCGATTTAGAATTATACCACTCTAAGGCATCTTCTAACTCTAATTCTGCTCTAGGTTTTAGAATAAGTTTATAGGTCATATTTTTTCCTGAGCCGCTTCTCTACTTCGTCCCATGTGGAACCTTTTGTTTCTCCGTTGAGGTGTCTTCTGCGATCTTCTTCTAAAAGCTTGTAGTGGGATTCAGGAACCAAATCAATTGAATCTGTTTTATACATTTGATTAGGTTCCAAAACCATATTATCCGGAATTTCATTTAAAATACTTTCAATTTCATTAAGTATTTCAATATTATGACAATCCATAATAAGTTGAATTAACTCTAATTTTCTCGTATTCATATTCATACATCAAAGATAAGAAATAAATGAGTCCTTATTTATTTGCTTCCTCCACAAAAAGATAATTCAACTTCAGGGTATTGAATTCGGCATTAAAGCTTTTTATTTCCTCAGAAATTAATTTATCAAAAGCGGTAAGTTGATCATCGATCTGTTTTGTTAATTCATCTTTTACTGCAATATCCTGTGCGGTTGGTCCAAAATCACCCATTCCGACCAGTGAATTTAAATGCCCTAGCTTATTGGTTAGTTTAATAGGGAAATTTAAAGGATCCTGACCACTTCTGTTTTTAGTTTGATACAACGTTTTTTCAATTTCACCGAACTGTTTTTGCAAATCTTTGGCTTTTTCAACTAAATCCTTTGTTTTTTCATCATCTTTATATTGCGTTGTGAAGGATTTTAGTTGTGTGTTAATTTTTCTAATCCTTTTGATAGATCGATGCGCTTTGTCTACGGTTTTATTTACACTTGTGATAAAATCAAATTGCTCTTTCATTTGTAATGGTGTGGCTTCTGCTCTAGGATCGGCTAGAATAGTAAATGGTTGTGAAATTTCTTTTCCATTTACATTAAGACTTACTTTATAGTTATCAGGAACAGCTTTTGGACCGTCAAGATTTGCCCACCACAAGATCATTCCTTCTAGTTTTTCTGCTCCATCTCCACGCATATTCCAATTGAATTGATTTGCTCCTTTTTTTAGATCTTTTAGTTGGTCTTTTTTCTCTTTAGCACTTGTACTAAAAGTTTTAATTGTATCCCCCTTCGTGTTGAAATAGGTAAGTGAAACAGTATCTTTTTCTTTGTCAAAGTTTTTAAGGTTGAAATATGTAATTACACCGCTTGGATGATTCGTTCCTTCAGTCTTGGAATCTTTTCTAATAGCACCACGCATTCTGTAAGTATTTTTTGGCTTAAATAGGATATTTTCCTGAGTTTTCGAACTATTATTAAGTTGATGTAATACTGTTAAATCATCAATAATCCAAAGGCTTCTTCCTTGGGTTGCCACTATCAGATTATTATCTTTTATAGCAAGATCGGTAATTGGTACAATAGGTAGGTTTAATTGAAACGATTTCCAATTAACACCATCATCAAAGGAGATGTACATTCCGGTTTCGGTACCTGCATATAGTAGTCCTTTTCGTTTAGGATCTGCACGAAGTACTCTGGTAAAATGTTCACTAGCTATTCCTGTGGTAATTTTAGTCCAGGACTGGCCGTAATTCGTAGTTTTATATAGATACGGTGCAAAATCTCCGGATTTATATCGTGTTCCAGCTATGTAGCAAGTTCCTTCATCAAAACTACTAGGTTCTATACTATTAATCATCATCCATTCCGGCATTCCTTTAGGAGTTACATTACTCCAGTTTTTTCCGCCATCTTTACTTAAGTGAATAAGTCCGTCATCACTTCCAACCCACAGCAATCCTTCCTTTAGAGGACTTTCTGCAGCGGCAAAAATGGTACAATAATATTCTACCGAGGTATTATCCTGAGTAATTGGTCCTCCAGAGGATTTTAGTTTATTTGGATCATTTCGCGTAAGATCCGGACTGATAACTTCCCAACTTTGTCCCTCGTTTTCAGTAACATGAACGTGATTGGAAAAAGTATATAATCTATTTGGATTATGTTTGGAAAACATAATGGGGAAATTCCATTGAAATCGATATTTCATATCTTCCGCGCCGTGACCCATTGGGTTATCCGGCCAGACACTAATAGATCTTACAGTTTCTGTTTTATGATTTACCCTAGTTAAGAAACCATCATAACTTCCTCCATAAACGATATCGTTATCCTCAGGGTCTATAGCAATATGGGCAGATTCTCCTCCAGCGGTAGATTCCCAGTCATCTTCAGAAATTGACCATCCTGTACTTCTATGATTAATTCTTATTGTCGAATTGTCCTGTTGAGCTGCATAAATTCTGTAAGGGAAATTGTTATCAGTAGTAACACGGTAGAACTGAGAAGTAGGTTGATTATGATAGGTACTCCACGTCTCACCACCATCATAGGTGATCTGGGCACCACCATCATCACCAATAATAATGCGTTGTGGATTTTCTGGCGCTATCCATAGATCGTGATGGTCACCATGTGGCGCTCTGAAACTATTAAAATTCTTTCCGCCATCCTTACTTTTATGATAGGATACATTTACTACATACACCACATCTTTATCTTTTGGATCGGCATAAATACGTGTGTAGTACCAAGCACGTTGGCGAAGACTTCGATCACTATTTAAAAGATTCCAGGTTTCACCACCATCATCACTTCTGTACACTCCACCTTTTTCTTTATTCTCTACAATTGCCCAAACTCTTTCACTATTAACAGGAGAAACTGTGACTCCCATAATTCCTAAGGTGTCTTTTGCAAAACCTTTATTTTTTGAAATTTCTTTCCAGGTCTTTCCGCTATCTGTACTTTTCCACAAAGCAGAGCCATTGCCTCCAGAACTCAGACTGTAAGGTGTTCTTCTGGCATTCCAGGTAGATGCGTATAAAATCCTTGGATTATTAGGATCAAATGTAAGATCAACTGCTCCAGCATCTTCATTGGCAAATAATACTTTGTTCCAGGTTTTTCCTCCATCTATACTTTTATAAACACCTCGATCCTGAGTAGGTCTATAGATATTTCCTAGAACTCCGGCATATACAATATCCGGATTTGATGGATGAATCGCTATTCTGGGAATATGCCTACTTTTCGGCAAACCGGATTGTATCCAGGTTTTTCCGGCATCTACACTTTTCCAAACCCCATAGCCTGAAGATACATTACCTCGCAATGTTTTTTCTCCTCCGCCAACATAAATTACATTAGGATCACTTTTAGAAACTGAGATGGATCCAACTGATCCGCCGAAGAATCCATCTGATATGTTTTCCCAGGTACGACCTCCATCGGTTGTTTTCCAAACACCGCCACCGGTAGCTCCAAAATAGAATAGATTTGGTTTGCCAGGAACTCCCGTTACGGCAGCACTACGACCCCCTCTAAACGGACCGACTAAGCGATATTCTAACGCATCGTAAAGTTCTTCGTTATAAGTTTGCGCTTGTACTGATGAGAAATTACCGATTATAAGAAAGGCAACAAATGTGAGTTTAAAAATTTTTGAATACATCTAGTTGAGTTTATTTTTATGACTTAACATTAAAATTTGTTAGGTGTGAATACGATGGTGTACTAAAATCTGGAATAAATATCTATTGAAAAAGATTTTCACGTAAATTTAACCTTAGTTGATTTCCGTTTTATCTTCAGAGTTGCTATTCCAAGATAGTAATTAAGTGGTCTTTGATGTCACCAAGTTTTTTCTAACTTCTCTATTAAGATAGTATGCGGTAAGGATCGTAGAGAGAACATCTGCAATTGGAAATGCAATCCACACCCCTAAAACCCCTAAAAATTGAGGCAAGATTAGAATTAACGGAATTAAGAAGAACCCTTGTTTGGTAAGGCTTAATAATAAAGCTGGGATTACTTTACCTATAGATTGAAAATAGGCCGATCCAATGAGTTGTACAATTATGAATGGTGTGGCTAGAAACACAAGTCTTAAAGCAGATGGCGTACGTCTAAGAATTTCTTTATTAGCAGCAAGTGTTTCTGGATCTATAGACGCTTTAGTACTAACAAAAACAGAAATAAACTGCTGCGGAAAAGTCATTACAATAATGAATATTAGAATAGCCAATATACTCCCATAGGTAATAGAAGTATTAATAGATTCTCGTACTCTTTGGAATTTCTTTGCCCCGTAATTATATCCTGCAATGGGCATAAAGCCTTGATTGATTCCAATTACTGGAAATAGCACGAACATTTGTAGAACAATGATAATACCATTTGAAGCAATATCTATATCGTCGCCATAATCTCCTAAAACATTATTGAGTAAAACCCCTAGTACTGCAATTGTGGCTTGTCTTGCTAACGTAACAAAACTTAAACCACCAATTTCAGTTACAATTTTCTTCTTTAGTTTAACGCATTCTAAATTTAATCGAAGTTCACTTTTAGCAACAAAAAACCATAAAATAAAGCCAAAACAAATTGCATAACTAATGAAGGTAGCCCAAGCTGCTCCTTCCATACCATACCCCATAACATTAATAAGGAGATAGTCCAGGAAAATATTACCAATAGCTGGCAATATCATGGCTACCATCGCGAATTTTGGTTTACCTTCTGCACGTATTACGTTGTTGCCCATCATACACATGGATAACATGACAATTCCGTAAAGAACGATTCTGTAATAGATAAGAGCGTAGTCTTTAAAAGAATCTTCAGCTCCTAGAAAGTTAATAAAAAAATCTTGAAATAGTAATCCAATGAGTGCTAGGGAACCAGAAATTAAAAAAGTAAGTGTGGTTTGATTTCCAAATACTTTTAATGCTTTATCATGATCATCAGAGCCTAACGCTCTTGATAAGACAGAGCTACCCCCAACCCCGATTGCTAAACCAATGGCTCCAATAAAAAAAGTAAAAGGGATTACAACACGTACTGCCGAGATCGCGAGTGCTCCTATCCAATTTCCTAAAAAGGCAGTATCTACAATCATGTTTAAGGACATGACTAATATGCCTATAGAAGCGGGAACAGCTTGCTGGATAAGAAGTTTACCAATTGGCTGTGTGCCCAAAGCTTCAGAACTAACTTTTGTCATTCATGTTCAGGTTTGTTAATATGAAATCCGCAACCTTCCACGATCTACATAATAATATTGCCAATCTCCACCAAACCCGGTTGTCCATTGGTCTAGCATAAAATAACCACTACCATTTACAGACCCCGATACTTTATAGGCTTCTATTGCGCGTCGATCTATATACCAGTCTAATGACCGTCTTGGAAGACATCTTTCGGGGCCATAGAAATATTGATTAAGAAAAAAGGCATAACCTTCTCCAAAGACGCGAGCTTTTCCGTCTTCATCTATACAAACTGCTGTACGCTCATCTACACCAATCCCTTTCCCGCGAATTCCCCAATCAGTGTGGATTCTAGCCAAAAAGGTAATATGACGACCTCTTCTATCCGGATCATCATAATGAGTGTCAGTAATTACATTTCTCAGATAAGGGTTATTAATAAAATTATGTTTTTGTAAGGTCAGGTTTTCATGATAAGGATTTCTTAATGCCTCATCTGATCGCACAGTTCCGTTTTTTGCATCAAAATAGATACCACCTTGTATGGCGCATCCCGCACTGGTTCCTCCTATAACCACCTTTTTAGTATTTCTTAGATAATTAAGAGCTTCTTCTACCTTGGTATCTTTCCAGTAATTCACATAATTATACTGATCTCCTCCTGCGATAAAAACAGCTTCTGCATTTCGGATTGTAGACTCGGTAAGCTCAGAGTTAGCCTTTTCTCTGGAATCAATTAATAAAGTTTCTACAGAGTTTACAGATGATAAATCAAAAAGATATTGGTTGTAAGCATCTGTTCCTGTCGATCGGAGTACAACTATGTCTCCTCCACCAGATTTTTGGAGCATCCAGCTCATTGCTGCATCTACATCCGTACTGCCTCCCATTAATAATGTTCCTCCGGAAGTGTTTGTTGAAACATCATTAGCATTACCGACAATTCCAATGGACGCATCGATTGATTTTTTAGCGTTTTGAAACACTTCTGGCGTTGTATTTACTACTTCTTCACTTTCACAGGAAGCTATTACAAAGCATAAAAAAAATATACCAAGAAGTATTGAAAGGTTTAAAGTCTTCATAGTTTGGATTGAGTTCGTTGATGTGAATCTTTTAAAGATACACGATTTAAATTAATTGTTTTATAAAAATAAAACTATATGCATTATTGTAATTTTACCGGAATTGTAGATGTTACCCATTCATTCACCCAATTTCCTAATACATCAGCCCAATCATCGCGATCATTCAGACAAGGGATTGTTGTAAATTCTTTTCCTCCAACCTCGTGAAAAATTTCTTCTCCCTCCATAGCAATTTCTTCCAAGGTTTCCAGGCAATCCGAAACAAATGCGGGAGTTACAATGGCCATTTTTTTTATACCCTCTTTCCCCATTCTTTCAATCGTTCTATCCGTATAAGGTTGAAGCCAGGGGTCAAACCCCAACCTGGACTGGAAAGACGTAGAATAAGATCCATTTTTGAGACCTAATTTTTTAGCCACCTGTACGGTTGTCATCTCGCATTGATGTTTATAACAGAATTCATGCTGTACCGATCCTTTCTTAAAACAACATTTTCCATCCATTTTACAGTTTCCGTTACTGATGTCACTTTTTCTTATGTGTCTTTCAGGTACTCCATGATAGCTAAATAAAAGATGCTCATAATCCAAATCTTTAATGTTCTCAGCTATACTCGCAGAGAGCACCTCAATATATTCCGGCTTATTATAAAAAGCTGGAATATCTGTAAACTTCATATGAGGAAAATGTTCTTTACGTAATTCTTCTGCTAGCACTAAAATTGTCTCTGTGGTTGCCATGGCGAATTGTGGGTACAGCGGAATAATCAAAACTTCGTCAACTCCTTTCTCTTGCAGTTCCTGTAATCCTTTTTTGATATTCATAGAACCGTATCTCATAGCTAATCCCACAGGAATAGAAGTTCGTAGGGCTACTTTTTTCTGTAGTCTTTCAGAAAGAACAATTAACGGAGAACCTTCTTCCCACCAGATTTTTTTATATGCTGCTGCGGATTTTTTTGGTCTTGTGTTAAGAATAATTCCTTTTACCAGCAATGTTCTTGCCCATAATGGAACATCTATTACTCGGGGATCCATCAGAAATTCACCCAGATATTTCTTTACATCTCTTGGGTCCGTACTATCAGGGGATCCTAGGTTAACAAGAAGTACACCTTTACTCATATTTTTTCGTTTCGGAAGGTAAAAATACAAACTATTCTATGGATAGATCATAAAATTATAATAAGACTTATTGATACTTAGATCAAGAAAAGAAAAGCTTCTTAATAGCTATAAAAGAAACGGAACCGTAACAGAATTTTTAAACGAAATTGAACGTCAATTCATGAAACATCTAAGTTAAAATATTATAAACTAGAAGTTCACAGATAATATTTTCTTATTTTTATAAGATCAAAAAAGCATTGAGATGAAACGTATTATTGTAGACGTAGAAAAAGATAAATTACCGTTTATCTTAGAATTATTAGAGCATTTCGAATTTGTATCTGTTTTGGGAGATGTAAATGATGAGAATAGAGGGATGTATGACTCTATAGTTTCTTTACAAAAAGGAGAAGGAATTCCGGTAAAAGAAGCATCCGATCGTTGATTCTTATTATGTAGTTTAATTCTCCGAGACATGTCTTCGAAATGTTAAGATTATTTTTACACTGGTTGTCTCGTGGGCGTACCCGAGAGAAAGTTGATTTAACTAAGATTCATTACATATTTTTTAGGAGTGGTCCCGAACTTCTTTTTAAAAGCAGCTATAAAATGGCTAGCCGTACTATAGCCAACTTTTAATCCGACTTCATTAACGTTATGGCTTCCTGCGGCAAGTAGCTGACGGGCGACTTCCATTTTATAATCAAATAAAAACGCGTATACAGGTTCACCATAGATTTGCTTAAACCCATCTTTGAGTTTACTGAGGGGTAATCCAATTTCTTTGGATAGTTCCTGAAGTGTAGGAGGTTCTGCCATCCTGGAGATAATAATTTCTTTAGCTTGTTTAATTTTCAGAACGTTCTCCTCATCTACAAGAAATGGACATTGATCTATATCAACATCATCCGGCTTGTTAAAATACAAGCTTAATAATTCATAAGACTTACCTTTAAAATATAACAGCTTAATAGATCTATGTAAATTGTAACTTATGATCTGGTTTAGGACTACTGCCATAGATGGAGAGATGTCTGCATCTGTATAATATTTTTTATCACGGTTGCCTTCTCCCAGAAAAGGAATATAATCCGCTTCTTTGGAAAATAACGAATGGAATTTTTTGATTGAAATTAAAAGGGATACTAACAAGGAATCCTTTCCCATTTCCAGGTTCATGGGTAAATCACGTTGCGGGTTATAGAGTAACAAAGATTTCTTCTCAGGTAAAGGAATCGCATAACTACCATTGTTAAAATTAAATTTCATATTACCTTTTATGCAAAAGTGAAATTGGATATGACTACTGTCTATATCTCTTATAATTCGTTGATTTTCATTTGTTTCGTTTTGAAATTTTAAAATATAAAAACCATCTTCTATAATGGTTTCTTCTAAAATTCCTGGAGCGTTATTTTTTAACTGTATTTCCATTTTTATAAAAGTATTTATTTAGAATAAATCTAAACAGGAAGAATAATAATCTTTGGAACTCGTACAAAAATAAGTGTTTTTACTTGATTTTACCTGTTTGTAAGTATAAACAACGCTTTCCGATACTTAAAAAACTTCTATCGTTATTTTTTAAACCGGATGTAGGATATTTTTGCTACGGAAAAATTGACGTCACCTAATGGAGCCTCATTTACGTACAAAAGGAACTAATTTTTATTCAATCGGTCTCAGCTATAAAAAAGCTGATGCAGAAATACGTGGTCATTTTAGTATTTGTGAAGAGGCAAAAACAGCAATCTTAAACCAGGCAAAGCAAGAAGGGGTTGAAGGTCTTCTGGTAATGTCTACATGCAACAGGACTGAGTTATATGGTTTCGCGCAACATCCATTTCAGCTTATTAAACTTCTATGTGAGCATACACACGGAACTGTAGAGGAATTCGAAAAAGTAGCGTACGTACATAAAAACAGTAATGCTGTTGCACATTTATTTAGAGTAGGAACCGGATTGGACAGTCAGATTCTAGGTGATTTTGAAATAATAGGTCAAATAAAAGCAGGCTTTAAAGCATCAAAGAAAGTACAAATGATCAATCCATTTCTCGAGCGATTGATCAATGCTGTAATTCAGGCGAGTAAACGGATTAAAAATGAAACTGAGATTTCTAGTGGTGCTACCTCTGTAAGTTTTGCTGCAGTGCAATATATCCTGGCAAGGGTACCTTATGTATCTGATAAAAACATATTGCTTTTCGGTACCGGAAAAATAGGAAGGAACACTTGTGAAAATCTTGTAAAGCATACTAAAAACGATCATATTGTTTTAATTAACAGGACACGGGATAAGGCAGAAAAAGTAGCAGGAAAATTCAATCTTCTAGTCAAAGATTTTGATAACCTTAAAGAAGAAGCTAATCACTCTGATGTGTTGATCGTAGCTACTGGAGCTCAAAAACCAACAATTACAAAAGATATTATTAATACTGATAAACCATTACTTATCTTAGATTTGTCTGTACCTAAAAATGTGGACACCAATGTAACAGAATTACCGAATGTAACATTGGTACATATGGATCATTTATCAAAAATGACGGACGATACCTTACAGCGCAGAAGAGTTCATATTCCAAAAGCAGAAGCCATCATTGATGAGGTACGATCAGAATTTGATAGCTGGATGGAAACCAGAAAATTTGCGCCTACCATAAAAGCTTTAAAAAATAAACTTGTTTCATTAAAAGATGCTGAAATCAATCTGCAGCGAAAAAAAATGACTGATTTTAATGAGGAACAAGCGACTATTATTAGTGACCGGATCATCCAAAAAATCACCAATCATTTTGCTAATCATCTAAAAGACGAGAATACTTCTTCTGATGAAAGTATTGAATTGATTCAGAAAGTATTTCAAATACAGAATAAGTAGTGGAAAACAGAACAATCCGTATTGGTACACGAGATAGTGAATTAGCACTCTGGCAAGCACATACGGTTAAGAATACTTTAGAAAAGCTTGGATATACTACCACCCTGGTTCCCGTAAAATCAACAGGAGATATCATACTGGATAAACCATTATATGAATTAGGAATCACAGGAATTTTTACAAAGACACTGGATATTGCGATGATCAACAATGATATTGATATTGCGGTTCATTCTATGAAAGATGTCCCGACAGCATTACCCAAAGGAATTGTTGAAGCAGCCGTTTTAGAACGCGCCAATGTAAAGGATATCCTTTTGCACAAAGGATTGGATTTTCTGGAAGAAGAAGGTACTATAGCAACCGGAAGCTTGAGAAGACAGGCACAATGGCTACATAAATATCCTAATCATCAGGTAGTGGACTTAAGGGGAAATGTAAATACCCGAATGCAGAAGCTACACGATAATGACTGGAACGGAGCTATTTTTGCAGCAGCCGGGCTAGAGCGTATCAACCTGAAACCAAAACAGTATTCAGATCTCGATTGGATGGTTCCGGCTCCCGCACAGGGAGCGATGCTTGTTGTTGCTAAAGAGAAGGATAATTACTGCCTGGAAGCATTATCACATCTGGATCACACAGATTCGAAAATATGCGTACATGTCGAAAGAGAATTTCTCAGAGAATTAGAAGGAGGTTGTACTGCGCCCATAGGAGCTTTAGCAGAAATTGAAGGGGAACAGATTCATTTTACTGGAGTTTTACTGAGTTTGGATGGAAAAGATAAAATTGAAGTAAGCGAAACAATTGACCTTAAGGATAGAAAAGATTTTGGTAAGCGGTGTGCCCAAAAGGTTTTAAATAATGGAGGTAGAGAACTGATGAAGAAAATTAAAGAAGTTTTGAAATAATTGAACACTAATACCACAATATTATCTACAAAAAAACTCTCTACAGCTCAAAGAGAGCTGTTACTTAATGCAGGAATTGGATTTGTGGAATACAACGCCATTGAAATTGAGTTTGTGGATGTTCATTTTAATCGAGAGATAAAGAATGCTATTTTTACGAGTAAGAATGCAGTAAAATCAATTCAGTATTCAGCATTCAGTATTCAGAATTGCTTCTGTGTGGGCGAGAATACCAGAAAACTTTTAGAAGAAAATGGACAAAAAGTTGTAGAAATTGCGCAAAATGCTTCGGAATTAGGTAAGATTATTACAAATAATTATAGTAATGAACAGTTTTACTTTTTTTGCGGAAACTTAAGAAGAGATGAATTACCGTCTATTTTAAAAAATAATAATATCCAACTCCAAGAAGTAGAAGTGTATAAAACACTTATAAAATCCAAAAAATTTGATCGTTCCTTTGACGGAATCTTATTTTTCAGTCCGTCAGGTATACAGAGTTATATAGCTGATAATACCATTGGAGAAAGTGTGGCTTTTTGTATAGGAAATACCACGGCTTCTGAAGCTAAAAAATATACAGACGACATTATTGTTGCTAATAAACCAACCGTAGAGAATGTAATCGTTCAGGCGGTAAAATACTTTGACAAACGAATATGATAAAAAACGATTTATTTCTAAGAGCTTTAAAAGGAAAAACAGTCGATCGCCCACCAGTTTGGATGATGCGTCAGGCAGGTAGATATTTACCGGAGTTTATTGTGTTAAAGAAAAAATATGATTTCTTTACCAGATGCCGTACACCCGAGTTGGCTTCAGAAATTACGGTACAACCGATTGATATTATCGGTCCTGACGCCGCTATACTATTTAGTGATATTTTAGTAATCCCACAAGCAATGAATATAGAGGTGCAGATGAAAGATGGTGTGGGACCGTGGTTGCCAAATCCGGTTAGATCGCAGGCGGATGTAGATCAGGTGATCGTTCCGGATATTGATGAAGAGTTGGGATATGTAATGGATGCGATCATGATGACCAAAGAAAAACTGGACAATAGAGTTCCGCTTATTGGTTTTGCAGGATCACCGTGGACAATATTATGCTATGCTGTACAAGGGCAAGGTTCTAAAAATTTTGATAAGGCCAAAGGTTTTTGTTTTACACAACCCGAAGCTGCGCATCAATTATTACAAAAAATAACGGATACTACTATTGCTTACTTAAAGAAAAAAGTAGCTACGGGAGTGAATGCTGTTCAGGTATTTGATAGTTGGGGAGGTATGCTCTCTCCTGTAGATTATCAGGAATTCTCCTGGAAATATATTCAGCAAATTGTAGATGCCTTAAAAGACGAAACAGAAGTTATCGTTTTTGGTAAAGGATGTTGGTTCGCTTTAAACGAAATGGCAAATTCAGGGGCGGCAGCATTAGGAGTAGATTGGACCTGTTCTGCAAGAAACGCCAGATATCTTACCGGCGGAAATATCACGTTACAAGGTAATTTCGATCCTTTGAGATTATTATCACCTCCTTCAGATATCAAAAAGATGGTAAAACAAATGATTGATGAATTTGGTAAAGATAAATATATTGCCAATTTGGGACACGGGATTTTACCTAATATCCCTGTGGATAATGCCAAAGCTTTTGTAGATGCAGTAAAGGAATATAAAGTGTAGCGATGAAAATTCGCAGTTTGATCAGGCGGTTTAATTTCTGGCAACTATTTAAAATAGCCGGATTGGCAATCCAAAACCCTTCATTTATTTTTCCAACACTAAAAGCAACCAAAAAAACGATGCTCATCTGTGATTCCTTGTACGGTAATGCACATAACAAAAACGGAAAGGCAAACGCTTTTAGACATGCATTATGGAATTTATTGATATGTCAGAAAACTTTTATGCGATCCAAAAATGAAGAGAAATCGATTCTCTGGGCGAAAAAGGTCACGGATTTACACGAAAAGTTGGCTCCTAATAAGACCATAGAAAAAGCGATGGATTTACATAATAATAGATTGGGGCGAGCTTATTTCAGAGAATTGAAAAACGTTTCAGAACAGGAAATTATTATTTTTCTACAAGAAAATATAAGGAAAGCAAAATTGATTAAGGACATTACAGAAACAGGCAATTTTTATAATGATTTAGTGTATCTTTTTGATAAGAGCTAGTAAACTTAATCACTACAAAAATGAATATTGAAAAAACAATATTGATCTTGGATCTGGATGGAGTTTTGATCACAAGCCCTCCCTGGAAATCTGATGAGATGGATTTTGATGGGTATTCTAAATTTGATTCTGAATGTGTAAAGAACTTAAACATAATTCTGGAAGAGGAATGCTGCGAAATTTGGTTAAGTTCTACGAGAAGAAGAACTAAATCTTTGATCGAACTTAATACTATTTTTCGCAATAGAGGTATATTCAAAGAAATTAAGGGATTTCTTCCGGAGAATGATTATAATTTGGATAGGAAAGAAGAAATTCTGAATTTTTTGAAAGAAAAAGAGATCAGAGACTTTATAATCATAGATGATGACAAATCATTAAATGCTATGAGCGATGATTTAAAGGAAAAACTTGTATTGACAGATTATTCTAAGGGATTAAATAGAGAAAAGCTTGGCGAAGCTTTACAAAAACTGAAACAAAATAACTAAAAACGCTACTTATAAGAAGTTAACCAATTTATTATAATATGATTAAAAATATCATCAGCGGTATTCAAGCATATTTCGGAGGTTTTGCTTTAATCTCGAAGTTAGGATTATGGAAATATTTTGCGATTCCAATCCTGATTAGTTTTTTAACAGGGATTCTTTTTCTAACCCTGGCATGGATTTTATCAGATTCATTAGGTAGTTTTATTGCCAAAGCATGGATGTGGGATTGGGGTTCAGAAACCTTTGCCGTCATCAGTAAATATTTCAGTATTCTATTAATATTGGCGGTAGGGTTGGTGTTGTACAAACATATCATAATGGCATTGTCAGCTCCATTTATGAGTCCCGTTTCAGAAAAAATAGAAGCACATCTTTTAGGAGATCAGCACCAAAAACATCAACATAGAAATACCTCTTTTAGAGAACAATTAATGCGCGGTATCCGTATCAATGTTAGAAACCTATTCAGAGAATTAATATTTATCATCCCACTACTTGTTCTCAGTTTGATTCCGATAATTGGAATTTTTGCTACGATATTGATTTTTGTCATTCAAGCATATTATATAGGTTTTGGTAATATGGATTATACCATGGAACGCCATTTTAAGTATAAAGAAAGCATTCAATTTGTTCGGAAATATCGTGGAACAGCGATAGGTAACGGTATAGTATTTATGTTAATGCTGTTGATTCCTGTTGTTGGATTTATATTAGTATTACCAATTTCGGTAGTAGCTGCATCCACAGAGAGCGTGAAGATTTTAGATAGAGAGGGATTGATTGTAAAGAATGGTGTTGAAATTTCTAAGATTGGGTCATAACTTATAGAATAAACGGTAAAAATTAAATTGACACTAATCATAATGATTCTATGGCGATTCCATTCTTGATCATAAGTTTTAGTGTGACCAATAAAAGTAATTATATATACAGATGAAAGAAAAATTCTACCAGTACATACAGGATTTACAAGATACAATTACATCTGGTCTGGAGTCCGTTGATGGTAAGGCACAATTCAGAGAAGATCTCTGGGAGCGTCCTGAAGGTGGCGGTGGTCGTACACGAGTGATAGAAAACGGAGCTGTTTTTTCAAAAGGAGGTGTAAATATCTCAGGAGTTCACGGTAAACTACCTAAAGCAATGCAGAGCTATTTTAAGGTCGGTGATGTAGACTTTTTTGCCTGCGGATTATCCTTGGTGTTACATCCTCAAAGCCCTTTGGTACCTACAGTACACGCCAATTGGAGGTATTTTGAAATGTATGATGGCGATGGTACTGTTGTAGATAGCTGGTTTGGTGGAGGGCAGGATCTTACTCCATATTATTTATTTGATGAAGACGCCAGACATTTCCATCAGGTGTGCAAAACTGCTTGTGACAAACATAGTTCTGACTTTTATCCATTGTATAAAAAGAGGTGTGATGAATATTTCTTTAACGCACATCGCGGTGAAGGGAGAGGAGTAGGTGGTTTATTTTTTGATTATTGTAAGAAAACAAGTACAATGTCAATGCAAAATTGGTATGATTTTGTAACAGAAGTGGGTGATAGTTTCTTATCGGCATATATACCTATTGTAGAACGAAGAAAAAAACTTAGTTATACAGATAATCAGAAAGACTGGCAGGAAATTCGAAGAGGACGTTATGTAGAATTTAACCTGGTACATGATAAAGGAACGCTATTTGGACTAAAAACTAATGGTAGAATAGAGAGTATTTTAATGAGTTTACCTCCACAAGTACAGTGGCGATATGATCATCATCCTCAGCCAGATACAGAAGAAGAACGATTGATAAAGATTTTAAAGAATCCGGTAGAGTGGGTGTAATCCTACCAAAAACGAGGCGATAACAGGAAAGTATTTTAAATTTATCGGTTAAAATGCATAAAATTAGGATAAAAGGTTGTTTATAAAGTTTTTTTTATTACCTTGCGCAGACTTGTGGGGCTTATAAGTAAATTTTTAACCAATTAACACCAGAACCCTATGAAAAAAATTCTACTATTATTATCTGTAATCCTTCTAAGCAGTTGTCAGTATTTTGACTTCAACACAGATGGGAAACAGAATTCAAAATTTACAAATTTCTCCAATAAGAACACAATCGAATTTCGTAGAAATACGATAATGCTTACGAAAGGATATGAGAAAACAAGCCCAGAGGATTTTAAAGTTAGATTAGATTCTTTAACCGACAGTCCTAAATTTAAAAAGATCGCGTTAGAAGAACTAAAAAAGATTGAAAATAAGAATACTGATTTTCAGTTATTTGTTGATAAAAGAAATGTAGAGAACTACGTATTTATTTACGCCTGCGATTTTTATCAATTAGATGAGCACAGAGCAGCTACAGTTGTAGAAGCATTGAGTCGCGAACTAAAGGATGAAGCAAATAATCAGGAAGTTCGTTATAAAAGAATACACGGAAGATTTTTCTTTACTCCCACTTCTAAAATTGTGAAGCTAAAATATCTGAAAGGATATAAAATGGAGAAGAAATATCAGGCAGAGTATATCGTTGCTTCAAGATCAGGTGGTATTGGACTACTAATCAGTAATCTTGAAAATGTAGATTTCGAAAATTCTATCAAAAGACTAGCAGTGAAATAAATAGTATCCAATTATGTTAATTGGGTTTTCTTAAAAAATTTAAAGGTATTGGTCGTATGATTAATACCTTTTTTTGTAGTATTATAACAATAATCGTTGCTATGCTTAGTTTAGCTTATAACAATACAAAAAGCTTTTATAGTAAAAAATGAATAGGATTTTAATCATATTGATCTGTATGAGTACTGTTGCTTGTGTCCGTAAAGTAGAACCTACTATAGAGAATATCAATAAAATATTTGATTCTAAGGATTTTACATTTGAGTTTCATCAAAAAGGTAATGCTAAAAAATCTATTAGTTTTAGAGATGATTATCTGGTGTATCAAAGTGATCAGCCTACGCTAAGACGTGAGATTACTTATGATGAGGTTTTGCTCATTAACAATTTTATACGAAAGATTGTATATGTACATCAAGACGATCAGGATACAGAATCTTTTTCTTATTATGTAATAAAAAATACAGCCTACAAAACAATCATCATACCCAAACAAGAAGATTTTTATTTTGAGGCACTGCTAAAAACGCTGAAACTGGTAGCGTAGGTAATATTACTATTTTAACGTGAGTTATAAATACGTGTTTAAAGACCAACTTTTGACCTCTATCTGTCAGGTCGAGCGGAGTCAAGACCTAATGCTTTAATCCAAAAAAACCTCTCGACTCCGCTCGAGGTGATAATAACCAAAACCAATCACTTACAATCAATCCATCGATTAATAATCGAACTCAGCTTACCAGCTTCTAAATTAATAAAAAGAATTATTCTTACTGTTCTTCTTCTATAGTTTCCTCTATTGCCTTAAACTGTTTAATAGCTGTATTGGGTTCAATGATATTGTAGCCATTCCAGAACTCGGGATCGTATTTAGACAAATACGTAGATTGTACGTTTTTATTCTCCAAACCGCTATTATATTCAGCATCAGTGATATTTTGGGTATCAAAAACAATCACTTCATATTTGTTTTTAACAGAACTTTTTACATCCAGTTTCAGGGATAATTGATTTTGTTTATTTCTTCCTTTTACATATTTATTTTTCTCTATAATGCTTAAAGGTCGATCCACACCAAATTTACTCTCGGTTATTTTTTCGATAAACTTTACACCATATTTACCATCCTTGCCTTTCTCGAAAATAGAAGTACCGCTATATCCGTTTTCCTGAAAACTAACACCTAGCAGATTAAAACTACGCAGGCGTTTTACATTCCGGTAATCTATTCGTATCACTGCAAAATCTGTTGTGTTTACGTATAAAGTACCTTTAAAATCACCTCTTCTCTTGGGCGTAAATTTGATAACATACACCACTTCATCGTCCAGAATCGTATAATCTACCTTTTCAAATTCATATCTTCCGGAATTTTTTATAACATTCAGTTTGGTATCTGATTGGTAAAACACTTCGTTAAATAAGTTTTTAAGATTCATTTTTCTGGATTTAAAGAAGAAATTCTCTTTTGGGTTTTCAATACCTTCTGCGATATCCTCTGCATCCTGATTAGATCGTAAGATAGAATCCACCTGCACTTTTTGGCTAAAAAGCCCTGATCTTATTTTTAGATACGAGTTCGACTTTACGTTATCTTTAAAGATTTTGGCCATTTTTTTAAAAACTCCTTCTATAGATCCATTATTGTTTTTATCATAGAGCCTGGCACCTTTGATGACATTCAGCTTTTGTTTGTCGGTATTACCATAAAAATCACATAAAGCTTCTGCGTAAAAAACGGAACTCTTTGGGATTACCCTGGAAATGCTATCTACTAATTGCTCGTCAATCTCCTCGATGGTGGACTTCTTAAATTCGACATCCATTCTCTGAATATAGTTTCGATTGGTTTCCCTGAAAAAAAGTCGGCTTTTAGTAAGGTTATTCCTGTAATTATCTTCCATCTTGTCGTCTACATTATCGATGATATCATCAATGTCAAGATTTTTATTAGAGATAAAAACACTTTTTAGTTCTATGGCTTTTGGCTGGATATAAATTATGCTATCCATACTATTTTTTACCGAAACTCCTACTTTCTCATAACCCATTGATGAAATATAGATAGAATCTGTTTTGGATGCAATGTCGTCCATCGTGATACTAAAACTACCTTCTTCATTAGTTACCACTCCCTGATTTTCTCCAATTTGTATAGTTGCATAAGGTATGGGTTGATTGGTTTTTTTATCAACTACCCGTGAGCTAATGATTTGGGCATTTACAGTAACAGATAGCATCCCTGTACCAAGGATCAGCAATATAATTTTATTCATAGGTTACAGTATCAGTGGATCATGATATACATGATAAAAATATTGATTCCATTCTATTTAGTACATAGTTACAACGAAAAATGATACGATTATGGTAATGAATTCTTAAAATAATACCAGATATGTACTCATTTGTAATAGTCAGGAGCTCAATTGCATTTATGATATAAAGTCTGAATTAGGAATGGTTATTTCAGCTGGGGTTGGAAAGTATCGAGACCTTGCTGAAACTTTTTTAAATTCTAATAGCATCTCGATACACTACTCCCTCTGGTCGTAGCACTCGATGAGACGAATGGCTTAACATTTTTCTGGAGATCCTGCGTCAAGTGAGTGCGTGAGGTTACGAACAACAATTTGAATTTATTTCCAGATATTCTACGTCACATCGAGTGCGCGAGGTACGAGCGTGTATCGAGATGTGGTTTTTGAACTGGTATGTTAAAACTACATCTCGATACATTTTTATCAATCGCTATCGCTAATGATAAAACCACTCGATGAGACGAACGGATTAACATTTCTCTAGATATCCTGTACGTCGCATCGGGTGTGTGAGGTACGAGCGGCCAGATTTTTTCCGGATATTCTACGTCACATCGAGTGCGTGAGGTACGAGCGTGTATCGAGATGTGGTTTTTGAACTGGTATGTTAAAACTACATCTCGATACATTTTTATCAATCGCTATCGCTAATGATAAAACCACTCGATGAGACGAACGGCTTAACATTTCTCTGGATATCATGCACGTCACATCGAGTGCGTGAGGTACGAGCGTGTATCGAGATGTGGTTTAAGAATGAAAATGTTTTTTAGAAAGATTAGGTAATTTTTCATACTCTCCGGCAATCAAGGCTTCTTTTTTTGCTCTTGACCATTTTTTAATCTTTTTTTCAGTATCAATAGCAATTGAAATATCAGTAAATTCACAGAAATAGACTAATTCTACCGGTCTTTTGTTGTACGTGTAAGAATCTTTGTAAATGCCAGATTGATGTTTAAATAACCTTTGACTTAAGTTCGATGTCACACCTGTGTAGTATGATCCATCAGCACATTTTAGAATATAAACAAAGGATAATTTCATCTAAGTAAATATAATCATTTTGTTTAAGATTACATCTCGATACACTACTCCCTATGGTCGTAGCACTCGATGTGACGAACCGCCTGACTTTTTCTAAAAAGACTATTTCCTATGACCATAGCATTCGACGTGACGAACGGCTTAACATTTCTCTGGATATCATGCGCGTCACATCGAGTGCGTGAAGCACGAGTGGCCTGATTTTTTCCAGATACTCTACGTCACATCGAGTGCGCGAGGTACGAGCGTGTATCGAGATGTGGTTTTTGAACCGGTATGTTAAAACTACATCTCGATACATTTTTATCAATCGCTATCGCTAATGATAAAACCACTCGATGACACGTGATAGTGTGTAATAAGATCGTTACGACTCTCCCTCAATCACTGTAAACTGCCTTATCGCCGTATTTGGCTCGATGATATTATATCCTTTCCAGAACTCTGGATCATATTTAGACAGGTATTGTGGTTGGATATTTTTGTTTTCTGTAGTTTTTTCGTACTCACTTTCTGTAATCGGTTCAGAACCAAAAACTACTACTTCGTATTTACTCACTTCACCTGCTCCGATATCCAACGCCAGGGATAGTTCATTTTGCTTACGCCTTCCTTTTACAAACTTATTCTTCTCGACAATCTTCAGCGGACGATCGATCCCAAATTCATTACCTCGTATTTTTTCGATATATCGTACGCTATATTTACCGTCAGCGCCTTTGGTAAAGATCGTTTTCCCTTTATATAGTGTGTCGTGAAAACTGATGCCCAACAGCCCAAAATTCTGTAGATTTTTTACGTTTTCATAGTCAACTCTCATGATGGCAAAATCCTGGGTATTTACATAAATCGTCCCCTTAAAATCTGCTCTTCTTTTTGGTTTAAAAGTAATAATGTATACACTGCTATCATCCATAATGCTGTAATCAACCAATTCAAATTCATATCTTCCTGATTTATCGATAAAATTAAGTTTAGAATCTTCCTGAAAGAACATACCTGACAATAATCCCTGTATGGCAGACTTTCTGTAGGTATAAAAATAGTCTGATTTGTTTTTATCCTGATCTTCCATCTCTTTCTTTACTTCTGCTGCTTCTGGGTTGCTCTCCATAATAGAATCTATCTGGATTTTAAAACCTGGGATCCAACCCGATTTAATTTTAAGATACGAGTTCTGCTTTACATTTTTTTTCAGGATGTTCTCTAATCTTTCAGACAAGGCATTCATAGAACCATCATTACTCTTATCATACAGTTCTGCACCTTTGATAATATCCAGTTTTTGTTTGTCGAAGTTACCGTACAGGTCACATAGTGTTTCTGTATAATAAGATGATTTTCTGGGAATTATAGAGACCACACTATCGATAAACTCTCTGTCGAACTCTTCTATTGTAGATTTCTTTAGTTTCACATGGATCTTGCTGATATCGCTAAAGTCTGATTCGCGGATAAACAGCTTTTTATGAGAGAGTGTATTGCTATAGTTTTTAGGGACGTTCTCTTTAACATTATCCATAATCTCATCGATCGTAAGATTTTTATTAGAAACAAACACACTACTTAATTCTACCGCTTTGGGAGCGATATAGATAATACTATCTGTGATTGTATTAAGGGCAATCCCTAATTTTTCATAACCCATAGAAGAGATGTAAACAGAATCTGCAGGTATCTGGTTTTTAGTAAGGGTAAAGCTAAACGTTCCTTCTTCGTTAGTAATCACTCCGCTATTTGCTGCATACTGTATCGTAGCATAGGGGATGGGTTCATTTGTTTTTTTATCAACCACCTTGGCGGTGATGGTTTGTGCTGATAGTGATATACTACTTACTAAAGTTACTAGAGATGCTATAGTGAGTTTTTGGATATTCATTGTGTGATGGTATTTTAATTTATGATGATAGTTTAATACTGTTGTGCATTTAGAAAATTATCGCTAAAAAGCGTCAATTCGAGTGATTTTTCGGGGGAAGCGAAGAAAAATTGTACGCCTCTGGAGTATACACTTCATCCTTTGGTCGAAGCACTCGAATTGAAGGATCTGGAATTAAAAAAATCAAAATGCATAATATATGCTCATTTTTTCTTATTCATATCTATATAGACGCAATTAGGTATAAAATAGTTGCCTGGGCAAACTGTATGAAGAAGACGGATATGGCTTTTAAATGTTACAAAAAGGATTAGAAAAAACAAAAAAGTTCCCGAAAAACAAGCTTTGGGAACTTTTTGTATGTTTTTTAGAAATGGGGATGCTTGTCCAATCCTCATTAAACTAAAAACCCCTTATCAACCTAAGTCGTAAGGGGTTGGGCTTTTAGTATGCTTTAATGGAAGTTATTTTAAACAAATTTATTTTTTAGCTTTCGAAATTTTTTCTGCCATAAGCAGTGCGTTGTAGGCATTAACAACTTTTCCTGATTTAGAAAGTTCAGAAAAAGGGACTAGTTTTTTTGAGCCGTCTTCTTGTTCAATTTCTACCTCAATATTATATGAAGTACCAGATTGCATTAAAACTTCTTTTACTTCTTTTGCGGAAAGTTTTGGATAGTAAGATCTGATAAGTGCTCCTACACCAGATACTATTGGTGAGGCTAAAGAAGTTCCTCTGGAAAATTCATACCGATTTTCAATTCCTGTAGTATACATTTTGTCTCCAGGTGCAAAAATATCTACATTATTTTTCCCGTAATTAGAAAAAGAAGCCAAAACATTTTTATCGGTAGTATAACTTGAAGCACCAACAACAATGAAATTATCAACAAATTCTGAAGTATTCATATAGTCATTTGGATAGTACTTTTCATTTTCAATACTTCGTCCGTCATTACCAGCAGCAGTAACTAGAAGTACATCTTTTTCTTTGGCGTATTTGATTGCATTATTTACCCATTCCTCGTGTAGTGAGATGTTCTTGCCCCAACTCATATTAATCACTTTAGCCCCATTATCCACAGCGTATCTAATGGCTAGCGCCACATCCTTATCGTGTTCATCTCCCGATGCAACCATTACCACGGGCATAATTTTAATGTTATCAGAAATACCGTTAATTCCTAAGTTATTATTTCGTGTAGCTGCCAATACTCCAGTCACAGAAGTAGCATGCTGAAATGGCACATCTCCGTAGACCTGATTATATCCATAATTAATGTCATTAATATCCTCTGGGTTGTCTCCGATTATTTCCCTTTCATTAAAGTTAGGGTTAAGCATAGTAGTGTTTCTTTCTTCTAGCTGAACTATATAGTTAGCGAGATACTGATCCGTAAAATTATATTTAATTTTATCTTCAAGGGTTTCAATATGTCCCAGAATAATAGAATCGTTTTTATGTAGTAACTTAAGGCTATCCAATTCCTTTAATTTATATTCCCTATCAGGTAATAAGCTGTCAATTACTATTTTAGAAGTCTTAAGTCTTTCTATCCAAGCACTTACATTTATTATCTGTTCTTCGTTTTCCTGTTGAGCTTTAAGCAAGCTTTTTTCTGCTTTTTTATACTGATGAAAAGTCTTTTTCTGTTCGGGGGTGATATCTTTTTCTTCTTTGTTTTTGAACAAACCGGAATATTTTCTTACCACCCTTGCAGATTCTGAATTTTCGTATTTGATGTATTCTCCTTTTTGATTTCCTAAAAAATCCCAACCATTGACATCATCAATATATCCATTTTTGTCATCATCTACATTGTTGGCAGGTATTTCATCAGCATTCATCCATATTTGTTGCTTTAAATCTTTGTGATGGATGTCTAATTTTGTATCTAAAACTGCTACAATAACCTCTTGCCCTTTTTTATTAGCCAGTAGTTGCTGATATGCTTTTTCGAGACTTATTCCCGGTATGGTATCTTGCCCATAATCTTTATGAAACCAATCCTGAAACTCCTTTTCAGAAAGCTTTTGATTTTTGACCAAGATCGTGGACTGAATATTGGTAGTTACATTCACCTTTTCCTGGGCAGTAATTAGTAGGGATTGAAGTAATACAAGTAAAAAGAATTTAAATCTCATAATTTAAAATTATTTCATAATTATAAATAGTGTAGGAGTAAAGAATACGCTACACATTTATTTTCTAGTTAAAGCTTAAAACCCTGCAATTTCATTGCAGTTACTTTAGTTACTATAAAAATTTTAGCAATATCTGTCATTTCATACTTGATGCGGAATCCATCTTACGACTTTCTGGATTCCAGCCTACGCTGAAATGACAAGCAATTGGCTAATGTCTACAACCGATCAAAAAGAATTTTGTTCTTTTGATTAAAACTATGGATTTCAAATCCATATTGGTTTATTTATGTCTATTCTGCAAAACCTCTTTGCTATCTTTCTGACGGAAGCCGTGCGTACCAAAAGTAATATATTCTTAAGATTTGTGAATCTTTATGGACTAAATAAATTTCGGAAGATAGATAGGTTGTTTCAGGTTTATAATTACAGAAATGTTTTAATTATATTATCTTGCTTAATCCATAAGAAGAATTTAGTTAAAGGTATATGGAATTAAAAATAAGACTTGAACATAAATTAAAGGAAATTGCCGAATTTTTACTAAATCACGATACATCTTATGATACCATTGGTGTTCTAAGCGGAAGTTCTGGGGTTGCTTTATTTCATTTTTACTATTCTCAGTTTGCTAATGATAGTCGTCACGAAGATAAGGGAGCTGAAATTATGACCAGAACTTTTGAACAAATACAGAAAGGTTTCACTTATCCTACATTTTGTAATGGTATTGCAGGCGCTTGTTGGGTATTGGAGCTTCTAAAAGAAGAACAGTTTATAGAGCTAGAAGAAGATATTATTACCAGTGAGGTAGATACTTATTTGTATGAGAAAATGAAAAGTTTTATTGAGGATAATAACTTTGATTTTTTACATGGTGCTATTGGTATAGGATATTATTTTTTGAAAAGATATGAGAATATTCAAACGTCGTCACCTAACTGTAGATACAAGTATTATCTTTTGGAATTATTGAATGCTATAGCCAAAAATGCGATCCAAACGAAAAATTTTGTAAAATGGAAGTCAGGAATTATATCTGGAAGTTTTCGTGCAGAAGGATATAATCTTGGTTTAGCTCATGGTATACCAAGTATTATCTTGTTTTTATCCAAATTAGCCGAATATCCAATATTTAATAGGCTATGTTTCGAACTATTAGAACCTTCTTGTAACTATATCCTTAGTTGTAAGCACATTGACGAAAGTTTAACATCCTCTTTCCCAAATTGGATAGTTCGGGATGATATCGCTTCTCACAATTCTAGATTAGCTTGGTGCTATGGAGATTTGGGTGTAGGAATTGCATTATTACAAACTGCGAAGACGATAAAGAACGAAACTATATATCAGGAAGCCATTGACCTACTTCAACGTACTACGAATAGAAAAAGTCCCTTTGAAGCTAATATTACTGACCCTGGTCTATGTCACGGATCCTATGGAGTGATGAATATGTACCTTCAAATGTTTTTGATTAGTGATGATACTGTTTTTAAAGATATTTCGGATCTATGGGCACAATTGTCGTTAGATATGATTGGTTTTGAAGATAAAAATAGAGATCTTACAAGCATAGAACCTTCACTGCTAGACGGAACTCCAGGAATCGGTATGGCTTTAATATCATACCTAAACCTTGATTATACCAAATGGAAAGAAGCCTTTCTTATAGCATAAAACAGATTATCTACCTTCTTCTATTCTTTTCTCTATTTCTTTTTCTCCACCAGGAGTCAATATAGAGCTAGAAGTTTCTTTTATAAAGATCATACCGTTGTAGTATTTAGATGGTATTACCTCAATTATCGGAGAATCCGTTCGCCCAAATGTCCAATTTGCTCCTGCGCTATGCGAAGTGAACTGTTTATTCATGAACGAATGCAAGGCGTTGTAGTTGGGATATTGGTTAAAGTTAATAAAAAACATGTCTTTTTTAGACTGCGCAAAATACCAATCTAAACTATTATCTTTTCTTGGAAATATCTTGAAAGACCCTGTTTTAAGGTATTTATATCCTTTATCTTCTTTAATAATATTTCTTGCCCTAAACGTTCCTTGGTAAGTAGAGAATCCAATAGCATAATACTTTTTCTCCCCCAGATATCTTCTTAAAACACTACCTAAAGGTCTTGAGCTTCCATTAACTTTAGAATCATGATCCTTTTTAATATGACCGTTATGCGCCCATACCATCATTTTGGCGTTTGGGCCTTCCTTTTCTAATACCTCCAGAACAGTTTGAGCCATATATTCATCACGAATATTATAATCCACCTTTTTACGTAATTTACCATCCACCGACTCCAGACCTTGAATAATCTTTTTTAAATCCGATAACACTTTGAAATATTCTTCTCTAGAACTTTTGGCTATAAAGCTTGATTTATTCACATAGGTATATGATAATAAAGTATACAATTGTTGTCGTTGTGTAGATAAGTCACTTCTATCTTTAATAGTTTTAATATTTTGGAATAAAGAGTCCACATTAACATCAAGCAAAGGATGATCTTCGTTTTTTATATAACTGTTTATATGGTTATAAGCTAAATCTAATCCATTGGTCTGCGTATCAACACCTATAAATTTTACTTTTTTTGACATAGGCACTGTTTTATTGTACTCATACATCCATTCTATCATATCAATAACCGCTTCTACATTCCAAATCCAAAAGCCTTGAGCCGATAGCGCATCTCTACTATTTCCTTTTCCGTATAAAACATAGTCATTAATGGGTCTACAGCCTACATTACTTGCCTCAATCCCAAATAAGGTAAATCCCATTTCTTTTACCAAAAATTCAAGCATGCGATGTTTCATCTGAAAGATTTCCCTGGTACCGTGGCTGGTCTCGCCCATACCCACTACATGAACATCTTTTAAAAGAGGTTTTAGGTATAAAAGATCTTCAAAGCCTGTTTCTGCTTTTACGCTTTTAAGAGTTATAGATTTATTAGTAACCCAAGAAATAACGCTATCTTGTTGTGCTTTTCTAAATTTTAAAAGTGCTTTATATTCTTTAGGAGAAAAGATTTTAAATTTTTCAATTACATATCCCCCGTGTATGTTATTAATAAAATTTTCTCTATCAGAGCCTTGTAACCAAGGTGAAATATACGGTGATATTTTAATTGTGTAAGTATCACTTTTTTTTATAGGAAATTCAACGATCTCAAGACCATCTTTCCTATAATTACCAAGAAAACCCTGTAGCGTATCTTTTTCTGGTATCGAGCTTATTGCTAGAATATTTACATTTTTTTGCCTCAGATGTAGTTGAAAAAAATCACCTTTTCTAAGAGGTATTTTGTATGAATGTATTTCATTTCCTACAACATTTAGCTCCTTACCTTCTTTAAGAAATAAAGATTCTTGCTGACTGAATATAATATTTGAAAAAAGAACAGCCTTTAGAAGTAAAAAGAAAAAAACGTGAGATTTAGTTTTCATAAAAGGAGGTATAATAAACGTAACACTATCTTTAGTTTTAAAATCAACTATAAAAAATTTAAACAGAAATAAAGTAAAATACTTGAATTCTGAAAACCAGTTCATTTGGATTTCTCTGTTGGACTAAACTTAGAGGAGTCTACTATTTAATCAACAACAAAACCATTTATCAACAATCAATTTCGCTTCCTTGACATGCTGGATCCAAAGGATCATTTGTTTTTGGTCGACCACAACCTATAAATTGAGTCCCTCCTTTAAACATAATCATATCAGTTTTATTAAGTCTTGAAATGGTAATTTTAGCTAACTGTAATTTTTTCGTTTTGACTATCATTTATTTTAAATTTTTCGTTTTGACAAATCTAGGGTAACTATTTAAAATTAGCTTATATAGTTAGTCTTAATTCTAGAATTAAGACTACTAAAATCTATAAAACATTCATTATTAGGTATTTAATTGATTAATAAAATAAGAAGGGTATATCCCTGTTTTTTTATAAAATGCTTTAGAAAACACCTCTGCAGAATTAAATCCTGCCTCTGTTGCAATAGCTTTAATTGTATAATTGTGTAATTTTATATCCTTTTTTAGTCGATCTATGATATAATTTAACCTTAAGTCATTAATGTAGGGTGAAAAGTTTTTATCCCTATAGTGCTTAATAACCTTGGTTAGATATTTAGAATTGGTATTCATTTTTTTAGCCAAAATGGTTGATGTGAGATTAATTTCTAAAAATCCATTATTCTTTTCAAAATCTCTTAATGCCTCTAGAATAGATTCGACTACCTCTTTGGAAATATCAATAGAAGAATTATTTTTGTCAATTCTGGTATCTACTTTTTTAATCTCTTTTTCACTACTAGATGATATAAGCTCATCAAATCGTTTTTTGTAAAGCTTATTTTTTCTGTAGCTAATAAAAAGAACAATGCTAACCCCAAAAATTATCATCAAAGAAATAAAAATTATATAGTACGATTTATGGTTTTTATTTCTAAGCTCCTGTATTAGGTCTTCTTTTTTCGAAATTAGAATAGGAGTGTCAAATTCTGCATTCAATTTATCTGTTGTCGATTTATATCTGCTATGAAATAAGCTATCATTATATACTAGTTTATTGATATAATAAAGTTGATTATCATTATCATTATTAGCATCATAATATTCTATCATTTCTGAATATGCCGGTCTTGCTTCCGAAATCAAATCATTGGACGGCTGAATAATAGAATCGATTTTTTTAAAATATTTGATAGCGATATCTGGCTGACGCAGTGCATTATAAGATTTACCAAGAAAAAAATACCCATAAATTAAGTTATGATATCCATAACTTGATCCATACTTACAGTTTAAAAATTCTTGTATACCTTGTTTTATGATTACAATAGCATTTTTGTAGTCTTCATCATAATACTTTAAAATTCCTTCATTTAAAGTATATACGCCCTTAATATCAGTATTCTTAGACATTGTTATACCCATATTGTGAAAATAAGATGCAGAATCTATTTCTTTATTTAATCGATAAGTAGACACTAAATCAGAAAGAGTCATCAAATATCGTAATGAATCAATCCTCCCCTTACCTAGTTGCGTTTTTTCATATTCTAAGCATTTTTTATAAAGTGATTTTGCCTCCGTATACTTCCCTAATTTTCTTTTTAATCCAGCAATTTTAAAACGAAAAACGGATATATAATACTTCGATTTCATTTTTCTAGAATTTTCTAAACCTTCAAGATAATATTCTAACGCTCTGTCATAATCCCCACTTAGTTGCATAATTATCCCTTTGGTATTACACATGGCACCAGTTTGTAATACATGCTCCGTGTTTTTTACTTTGGCAAGACCACTATCTATATAAACTATTCTTTTTTCAATGTCATTCACATAAATAAATGAAAACCAAAAATACCCTCTGGCCATTTCAGAGATACTATCCAGATTTTTGGCTTTTTGTAGGTAAGCTTTGGCAAATTGTATATTTCTTAGACTATCTTTTTCCGAATACTGCTTTTCAAATAGAATATTAAAATCTAGTTGAACTAAAGAATCAATTGGTAAAGATCTTATATCTTGCCCCTGAATTACATGTAACTGTACAAATGTTAAAGCAATAAAACAAATTACTTTACAAATACAAATATCATATAATTTTCTCCCCATTGTTTTATGCTAACTATTTCTAAAACAGAACAAATATACATTTAATATTTTCCATTTATACTTTCCTATGATTCTTTCAAATGATTAGTATTGATAGGTATTTAATGCTTAAACACTATACTCTTAATTCTAGAATATCGACCTCGATATTCTAGAATCTAGACTATCACCTCTTGCATCAACGCCAATTTCCCCCATATATTTGACCCGATCAAAAAATGTATGATAGGCCTATCATTGATATTTAATTTTAAATCATACATTAAAACATGGCATTAGAAAATTTAATAAGTGTAAACTTTACAGAAGAAGAACTAACGCAGCTAGACCAACATTTGGCTGGCATTCGGCAACTCCTACAAGGTAAGACCGTGAACCTTACCCCAGATCAGCGCCGCCAATACGGTCGGATCGCCAACCAAAACAAACTGATCGTAGACAAAGCTAAAAACTATATGGAGCAACATCCGGACTGGGTACCTAGATTTGTGGATAAAGAAGAGTTTGACAGAGATTATACCTCCAGACAGCAAATAGAAAATAGAGTTCAGTTACTGGAGAACCTCTCTACACAATTGATAGATACCAAAACCTTACTCGATCACGATAATTATAACAATGCATTGAGCTTTTACCGAATGATTCGATTCCTGGCAGGAGAAAACGAACCGGGCGCAAAAGCAGTACACGAAGATATGCGAGTACTCTTTAACCGTACAGGAACATCCAATACTTCTGATAGTGAAGTGTAAGGATAAGTGAGGGTTAGGGGTTTATAAGGAATAAGAACCCATATTTGGAGTAAATCGATCCAAATTTAAAACCTGGATAGGGGTCAGACCCCTATCGGTATGGGGGTGACCCCCACCTTGATACTCAAATTTTGACCAGGGTAAGCAAAGTTTTGGGTATGGCTAGGAGTCGACCCCTTTAGTAAGGGTAAAATTTGGGGTAGCACGATCTAAATATGGATATAAAGAGGCAAAACATTGATTTCCTCAAAAAAAACAACAACCGTCACACTGAGCCTGTCGAAGTGCCCTTTAATGTCAGCCTGCCGTATGGTAGGTCCGGCTCCAAGTCTGAACACCTACTTATGCTTATTAAAATAATATATATCCGTGTGCCTTTTGAGTTTAGCATTCAGCATATCGTCTGTTCGAGTGATTTTGAAGTATGAAAAAACGTATCGAGAACTAAAGTATAGATGAAATTCACAATGGGTTAATACATAAAAAATAGAAAACCGTTGCGCAACGGACAAGGCGGAAACCGAAAAGCCTTTTTTAAATAGAGTAGGTGAAAATTATTTTAGAGAATTTAAATCATGAAAAAACTAACAATTTTTTTGCCAATCGCAATGCTATTAATGATATTTACAATTTACTCTTGTACTGATGAAATAGATACAGTTGATCAAATAGATTTTAATGAAAAATCTTTTCAAATGATTGCAAGCTATGATAATGTGAAGATAGGTCTTGATGATAAAAATGTTTATCATTATTTTATAAATGAAAAGTTGCAGAATAAAATTTACTATAAACAAGATTTATCTAAATCGTCCGGTGACGATTTTAAATTGAATATAATTGATGATTCAACGATTAGAATAGAAAATCCATCAAATACTGCTGAGTATTATGAGCTTAGAAATATTAATACAGTTGATGATTTTAAAACTTTTGATATTTATACCAGTGACGGTCAACTTTTACCAAATGTTCAATTAAATTCGTCGTTACTACATGCAAAATGTCCTTGGTGTTGGGTTGTCGGTGGAGTAGTAGCTGTCGTTGAAGCAGTAATAGAGGGGACATCAGATTCTGATTGTCAAACTGCTGTTAAAGAATGTCGTGGAGCGGGAGGTCTACCAAGTACAGAAATCGAAGAGGGCTTTTTCGGAACCAGTTGTAAAGTAACGTGTACAGCTAAATAAAACTGTAATTATGCTTTTAGCCAAATATCGATTCAATTGGCTGCTGAAACTGGCAGTATTGTGTTATTGCCAGTTTTTGTTTTGCCAATTTTTTATAGAAAGTAATCAATCTTTTAAAATTAAGTACGGAGAAAGGAATATAACCTCAATATTTTTTTTCGTGATGATTTTTGTATTGATTGCACCAGTAATCGAAGAGCTTATCTATCGAGGATTATATAACAAGAATCGCTTACGTGTATTACTTTCATTTATCTTCTACATAGGGTCATCTTTCATGTTATTTAGTACCGGATTTAAAATGTGGTGGATAGCTTTTTTTATTACACCTGTTGTCATCTTTATCAATTGGAAAAATAATAATGACCTGTATAGAAATATATTATTTCTTTATTCTTCACTTCTTTTTGGATTGGTACATTTTAATGAGGAGAGCACTTTTATTGAGATGATCGTATTTGGTGGAAACTATTTAGGTGGAGGTTTACTTTTAAGTTGGGTAGTAATAAATTTTAATCTTTTCAAATCAATTTTGGTGCATCTCGCTTACAATATTATTGTTTTTGGCTTCTTTATTGTTTTCTCAAATCCAATTACGATCAAAGAGAAGAATAAAAACGGCATCAGTTTTTCAATTGAAGAGATTTCAATTTTTGCTAAATCGAACAATATTTCTCGAACAGAAAAAAGCTTCATTGTTGATCAGGCGGGTTTGCCGGTGATATTAGCCAATTTAGATATACCACAAGGGAAGAATGTCTATATGCAAACCCCTATTGCTAAGTTTAGTATGCAAATAAAAGATAACGTTGATAATCTTAAGGATGATGAAATCTTAAATATACTGGTAAAGTCAGGAGTTATTCAATTACGATAATTGCTTGTGATGTCCTAATTACCAAATCGTGAAGTATTTTTCGATAAACTTTTGTTGCAACTTTTTATTTATACATAGTAATCAGAAATATGCCGGAGATTTTAATAATACTATTTTTTTACATAATGGTAAAGTTACTTTTTTCTGAGCTTAATTGTTGCTTACGTTGTTTGTTTTGTAGCTAAACAGGAGGAATGGATTGAAGGTTGTAGTGATTTTGTAATATTGCTTGCGATACATTAATTGGAGAGAATCCTTAATTTCAAAATAGATCAATAATGAGTTGGAAAAGAATTTTATTAGTTAGCCTTATTTTGCTCCTATTAGCTTGTGTTTTTCAGGATTTATACTTGTGGAAAACAAATATTCAAATCGGAGATAATAGCACTAACAATATATTCAGGATTATTTTCACAGGATTTTTTGCTACAAGTCTACTGATTATTAAATTTAAACTTATATCGAAACTGTTTTTACGGTCGAATACGAAGCCTATTTAAATAGTCAAAACAGGATGAATGGGGCAGATATTTGGCAATGTGCAATGCAGGCGATCGGAGTAGGAGCCCTGATTGATGCCTTTAACATTGTGGAAAGTGGAAATAAAGCTATTCTTAAAAAATTAGCGAAGAAAACATTTTTAAAAATTGCAGGCAAATTCTTAGGGCCAATTGGAGTGGCAATCGCTCTTGCCGATTTTGGGATTTGCTTGTATAATCAATAAAAATCAATCAGTATGAATACTGCATGGAATTATCTGGTATTAGTAATATGTGTATTGGCATTTATAAATTCCGGGATACAATTATTTAGAATTAGATCTAAGAATTCAACCAAGTCTAACAACGACAAAGAAACAATTACCAGTTACAAATCGAGATATTACATATTACTATTAATTGTCTCTGTATGGATAGGTATTACAAGAATACAAGCTCTCGATTTAATATAGTGCCACTTGTGGAACTGTCGAAGTGGTTGTAGGAGGTGTATCAAGAGCATTGCTGAGTGCAGAAGAGTTTTGTAATTAAGTAGAAAGAACTAACAATAGGATTTTAACCATAGTCTAGAATCCAGGTTTTGAATTTGACAATTTAAAACCTGGATTAAAAAAATCAACGGCTATTACTGTAATAGAATGACCTGTTAAAAACTATCGGGTCTGCTAATAGTTTTTCGGATTTGACAACTTCGATACTAATGATACCGGCGTCATTATAATGATCATCATTCCTATCTATTCTTCATTAATGAAAACAGCACTACAACAGTCAGCATCCAATGTGTTCCATCTAATTAGTTAATAATCACAATAAATACGTAGTAAAAAGCCCTTACGGCTCAACTATCTCAACTATCTAAAATTCTAGTGATCCAATAATCCAATAACCTTAAAAATATAATCTACTGCAACTACAGATTTGCAGGCTCTGTAAACGGTGTCTTAGGATAGTGAAAGGGTATTTCTATGCCAAATTCTAAAGTCAATAATAAATTTTTGGGATGAAATTCTGAGGGCTGAGGCTCTCGAAGCCCGATAATAAGTATTTGAAAATCAAACAAAAAGTAAAGGAAAATTACAAATGAACTCAATAAAAAATAAACAAATCATAGAGGGAATAATCAAGGGTGACCGAAAGACTCTTACGTCTTTTTCTAAAAAAAATTTCCCTTTTGTAAAAAAGTATATTCTGCAAACTAAAGGTACTATAGAAGATGTGCAAGATGTGTTTCAGGATGCATTGTTACTCTTGTATCGTAAGCTGCACAGTGGCGAACTAGAGATTCAGTTATCCATAAACTCCTATTTCATAGGCATCTGTATAAACCTGTGGAGAAATCAACTGCGCAGACAACAAATACTGGAATACAAAGAAATTCCGGTTGAAACCATTGAGGATCGGACTATATCAGTTATTGATGCCATATCAGAAGAAGATCAAGAAAATATCTATCAAAAACATAAAACACAACTGTGTGCCAATAGCAAGCAGTTGTTAGGGTTGTTTTTTGAAGGAAAAAGTTTGAGGGATATTGCCGGGATTATGGGATATACAGAAGGTTATGCAAGAAAAAAGAAATGCATGGTCAAAGAAAAACTGATCCTGATGATCCAGAAAGATCCGGTGTATCAGGAGTTGGTGGCTTGTTAACCGATACTAGTCAAGGTGTTTTTAAAAGCTGCAATTCGTCAGAAGTAAAAGTTAAGTCAATAAAACTAACAAGTGGAGGTAACAAATTACAGACTCGCGACACTATAGTATACAGGCGGAAACCGAAAAGCCTTTTTTAAATAGAGTAGGTATAGTAAATATTAAGAATTAGTTTACTTATTTTTCAAATACTGAATAAGCAAAATATTCTATCAGATAATAATAGTAATTTGCGAACCGATTTTAAATCATTAATAAATAAAAAACCAGACTTATAAAAATTGATTAAAAATAATTAGGGACTGGTGTTTACCTTACCAGTCCCTAAATTTTAAAAGATGACAATGAAATATAAATTATCACTAGCACTTTTGCTGGTACTACTCACACTACAACTAAAAGCACAATCAATACACGGGGTGTCGCTGCCTTTACAAAATCAAAAAGAGAAATGTAAACAATGCCTGGAGGCGTTTAGAAATAAACCCAAAGAAGTACAGTTTACCATTAAAAAGGACGATCGGTACGACCTGTATTTTGAGGTAACCTCTAAAGAATGGATCCAACAACTGTTTAAGGATGCTACCGATGGTCTGATGATCGATATTGTATCCAAAGATCGTTACGACTGCGCCAAGGAAAGCATAGAAGCTGCAACGTTTGGGATCGTAGGTGAAATCCAACGACCCGTGTACGGGCCTTTTATCAAAAAAGGATTAAAAAAACAGCCGAATGACAGATATAGAGTAAAAGTAGGTAAAGTCCCCGTACCTCTTAGAAATCAGGAATTAGAGTTTAATATCTATTTTGTAAATGACAATTATTTTTGCCGGTACAATAGGTTTTATGACCTGAAATCCTATCGGTTAGAATTACTGGATATGGGTATGTACCTGGACTCACTAACCTATAATAGCGATATCAAAGCTCCTTCTGAAACAGAACAAGGTTTTAAACTAAAATATAAAACCCTACGGTTTACCATACCTTTTGAGAAAAATAAAGCGACTTATTCTGCCGAGGATATCAAACCTGTATATGATTCCTTACACCTTACTGATTATACGATCAAGAGTATCACTATCAAAGCGTATTCATCAGTAGAGGGAAGCCGGAAAAGAAATATGGAACTACAGCAGCAACGTGCCAATAGTATCGTAGCTGCACTACAGGAATTTCAGCAGCCTAGTATCAAAACATCGGTTACGGCTACAGAAAACTGGGTAGAATTTATGAACGATATCCAGGCAACGACCTATGCTTCTTTTGCCAGCCTGAGTAAAGATCAGGTTAAATTTAAGCTTATGGATCCCGCTATAAGCTCAGCTTTGGAACCTTATTTGCAACAACATAGAAAGGCAATGATTGTAATGGAGCTTCAGAAAAAGGATCCTTATAAAACTATGAGTGGCGATCAACTGATTGCATTATATAAAGAAGCAGTGGGAGCAACGGACATCAATAAGGCAAACGACTTGCAGAATGCTATTTTCGAAAGGATCAAAGGAAATGAAATCTCCCCGGATAAAATAAATAGCCTTACAGTCCCTGCTCAAAAGCAATTTGCGCAACTCGCCAATAAAAACAGTGCTTTAAAATATATGATCGATGAGCGCGAGGTACTCAGAACCTATACCAAATTATTGGAACTGGATAAGTTAGTACCGAGAAATAAGAAGATCAAGTATAATATCTGTGCTACTAAGTTTAAGATCTGGAGATATAAAGTACAACCGGTAAAGACAGAAGCTTTTATGAAGGAGATACTGGCATTAAAAAACTATGGGGTTTCACAAATGCTGATCGATCGGATGCTGATCAATTATCATATCATAAAAAGCGAATCCTATATGCGCAAAGGAGATTTTGCCAATAAGGATGCATCTATGAACTATATTTATTCGCAGTATAAAAAGATCGATCTGCGAACACACGATTACCTTAATTTAGCACAATATTTTACTTCGTATGCTAATATCGGGTATGCCATGGATCTTTTAAATAACAGGGTAAAGAGTATCGAAGCTGATGAAGATCTGTTGTTTTATTATCTAAACCTTACACTTATTAAAAAAGAACTTACGCAACAACAGGATTACAGAACCATGATGCTTAATGCAATATCTAAAAACCAGGCAAGGTTTTGCAAACTTTTTGATCCTTATGGCGAAGGAGGTGTCACCTTTCAGTTATTGGAGAACGAATATTTGAGAAAAACCTATTGTGAAAACTGCGGCAGCAACTAGAGAGAGTAACTAAATTTTTTTTCCTCGAACTCAAGTTAACATAATGTCCCTTACTAAATCATTAGGTAGAACCTTATAATACAGGTTGATAGAATACTTTTGCCAAAATTTATCAAAAAAACTTAAAAACTACAGGTAACATATATCGGTTTTATGACACTATCTATATAGGAAGAAGATACAGAGCCTTCTTATTATAAAACACTAAGCTGAAGTTTCATCACAGGGTTAGCCAGACCAAATATGTTTTGTATAAGAAGGTTTTCTGTATGTATCGATATTGATGCAGTGCAACAAGTATAGGCATCGAAACTACAAATGAAACGAGCTATATCGCAATTTGACACACAGAAGAATGCTCTGTGGTGAGTTCTAAGTGATTTCTAAAATAATACCGTACATATATGAAAAAAGAACAACAACTATTGTATAAAGTGATACGTAATTTTCAGGGGATGCATAAGATCGAAGTATTCGACCTGCTACATAAAATTGAAACACTTCTTTTTTATGCCAAAAGTCCTATTAATAGTGATCACCTGCATCAGATGATTAAATCCGGAGTCAAAGAAGATGTAGATATTGATTCGTTTCAGTTTACGATTTTACCCAACGGTAATTTTTGCGAATTTGTAGGATCTAACAATTGGATTCATATTTATAAAGAAGTAAAGAGAGGATGGGGCTCCTGGAATCCCTATACTACCTATTATTTTAAGACAAAATATGCTCCGCTGGAACTACTGAGACTCACTAAGAAAAACCTGATGGAGAATGTACATAATACCGCTCACGAACTGGAAGTAGCTGCGTATCTCTCGGCGTACAGGATTTCTAAAAAAGAAGGACATACAGAAAACTTGCTATTACTGAAAGTGGAATAGTCAATAGTTGATGGTTATGGGATTGTGGGTTGATACCAAATTAAATCCTTAATAGAATTATTTAAAAAAACTACTAACAAAACAGGAGCATTTTACTTTATACAAAAAAGAAAATCACGATAGGAGCAACTGCTCCATATCGTGATTTTCAACATTTAACTAACTAAATTTTACCAATCTCAATATCTGCCTGGCTTGGCAGATAGACATCTTCTTTTCTGTCACCTCGAGCGGAGTCGAGAGGTATTACTAATCGATAAATATTATCTCTCGACTCCGCTCGGGATGAGAGGATAACTTACTCTTCTACACTACGCAGATTATCATTAGAGTTTCTGTCTATCAATTTATTGTAAGGGTCAATTCCTGCTTTCTCAGGCTTCTTGTCCGTGATGACCGTAAAGGTATTTTCGCCGGGCTGTAACCATTTGCGTTCCAGATAGTATGGATTTTTAAGAGGTACATCCTTTTCATCCACAATATCTTCTCCAAACACACCGACTTCAATATAATTGGCTTTATCATCTGTGCGTTCTTCTTTTCCTTTGTCATCATAATAGATTTTTTTAGAATCTACCGTAAAGATGGTTTCATATCTACCATTAAACAATTGTCTGGTTAGGGCGTACTTAATTCTGTTCTCATACAATACAATTTTTTTAAAACCGTCTTCTACTGAGTATTTAAGCGAGTCGGGAGCTACCTTATAAATGGCTTCATACAGATTTTCTGAGGTAGGATATACACCTTTTTTGAAGTATTTATATTCTTCCAGGAAACTTTTTAGGGCGCTGTTTATTTTATCTTCGCCAATAATATCCTGTAACTCGTACATGACCATGGATCCTTTACGGTACCAGATATGTTGGCCTGTCTCTACATTGATTAAGGAGCGCTCTGGTTTAAAACTAAAGGCTCTGCCTCTCAGATAGCTATCCAGCGAGTACTTCAGGAAGTTTTTAATCCCGTTTTCTCCATATTCGTGTTTCATCGTCATTAATGAAGAATATTCTGCCAGGGTTTCTGAAATTATATTAGCACCAGAAGTTTTACTGGGCGTTACGATATGCCCCCACCATTGGTGTGCTACCTCGTGAGTGGTCACCCTAAAGGCATAGTTAAAATCTTCTGCTTTGTCAAAATCTGCGGCAAAACCAAAATCTTCTGAATATGGAATGGTGGTTGCAAATGATTGTGCAAAGGTAGAGTGCGCCGGGAATTCCACAATTCTGATAACAGAATTAGGATATTCATAGAAATTTTTAGAAAAATAATCTAATCCGGCGATGGTGCCATCGATAAAATATTTTAGGTTTCTTTTGTGCTTTGGAGAGTGATAAATCTCAATAGCAACCTTTTTACCACTAGGTGCAGTCCAACTGGATTTCTCTACATCGTATCTCGCGGAGACTACATTAAAGAAAAGATCAGTCTGCGATTCCAGTTTATAATGAAAATAAGCCCGGTCATCTTCTTTCCAATCTTTTATCAATTTACCGGGTGCGATCGCCGTCTGGTCCTGTGCCGTACTCACTACAGCTTCAAAATTAATATAATTGGCATCCTCATTAAACAAATTCTTTTTTAATGCCGTAGAATCAGTTCTGGGAGGATATAAATAATCTAATTTTTCTAAATCATATTTTCTGCGTACACCATTATCACTAAGACTTCTGTCGTAATGAAATCTGGGGAAAATAGAACTATCAAAAAATGACCCGTTATGGAGCACCTGGGTTTCTCTGCTATTGGCAAAGCCTTTCGTTTCTGCAGAAACTGTAATAGTCAGCTCTGCACGTTCCTCTGGTTGCAACGCTTTAGGTAATTTGTAAAAATACATACGATTTACAGAATCAATAATCGCTGGAACTATCTCTTTATTGTTATACGTAACACCTTCTAAAGAGGTATGTTCTGTAGGATAGCGTAATTGCAATAATAAGGTATCAATAGGAGTATCATAATTATTAATCAGCTTAAACGCTCCTTTAGCTCTTACATCCCTTTTATTAGGAAATACATCGATATACGCTTTAAGATCAGTTACGTGTGGATGTGGCTGATTGATCAGTCTGGAGTATTTTTTCTCGGCATCCGCCGCAATTTCATTATAGTAATCTCCGTCTTCGATCGTGTTTAGTACTTTTAGATTGTAATAACTATACCCTGCCACGGATACAAAAGCGAGAATTGCCAATGCCAATCCTGCAATCGTTTTACCGGTAAGTCTTCTCTTCGCAAACGTTAGTCGTTCTTTGGCAGTAGAAAAGAATCCTCTAGTCCAGAATAATTTACCTATCAGCATTAATATTCCTGTCAGTAAAATCCAATACAGGTTTAACCAGGTAATGCCGGTTAGATAATGACCAAAACCATTAAGGTCGCTTAAAAAAGAAGGAGTAGTGGCTCCATAATTAATCATGGGGTTACTACTTTTAAAGGCAAAACCGATAAGCAATGGTAATCCGATATATATAAGAATGACTATAAAGTACCCTAAGAACTTGTTATTAACCAAGACGTGAATAAAGAACGCTAATAGTACTGTTGTTAGATAAGAAGGAAAGATCATACCAAAATTATAAATAATAGACATCCCTAAATCATACCCAAAATATCCGTTTAATGTCTGAAATATAACTCCAATAACTATCTGAACTAAGGTTAAAACAAGTGCTATCCCAATTAAAGAAATTACTTTAGAAAAATATAAATTTCCGTTGCTGATTGGCAAAGCATCATAAAACACAAAGGTTTTATTCTTACGAGTTCTATGAACTGCTTCTCCGGAGTAGATCACCAAGATAATAATTGAGAACAACGACAGTCCTCCATATACTAATTCTACCACAAACCTTGTCAATGGTAAATTAGGAGTTCCAAAGGTTTCGTTACCGAGGAAAAGTTCTATCACAGAAACGACCACTCCTATCACTAAAAGAATGATGAACACAGTATCTTTGATGATAGATAAAAATTCGATTTTACTTAGAGACCACAAGTTTTGTTGCGTGGTTTTTTTATTAAAAACCTGAGTGATCGAAGTTAATAACGAAGGAACATATTCATCATCATTCACTTTCTTGGTTTTACCACCTGAAGTCAGAAATTTTTTATAATCAAATTTGAAAACCGTTAGCAGGAAAAACAATACCCCTAATCCTAACCAAAGCATTCTGTTCAATAAAAACTTTCCGTAGATTGGTAACTGATTGGTATTTAATTCGCTAATAGACCAATATTTTTTAACGAAAGCATAAGCTCTTTGTCCAAAAGGATCAAAATAAATACTCAGCCATTGATTATCCAGATCACCAAGTAAATTACCGGATAGCGCATACATTAATAAGAGACAAATTCCTCCTAAATAAATAATAGACATTTTTCTGAAAAACGCCATCAGCGAAAAGAACAACGCCCCAATAAACAAGGCATTCACCTGTAATAAAAATATAAATGGTAAGAGATAGGAAGAAAGGTTAAAGACATCATACTCACCAAAATCAGGCCGTGCTTGAAACATACCTATCGTAAATCCGATAATGGCACCGATCACTACAAAGAGGTTTACTAAAGAAACGATTGTAAAACTCCCTAAAAATCTTCCTATAACATACGATTTTTGAGTAATCGGAAATGTAAAATAGGTCTGTGCCGTTTTATGATCCTGATCCCGGAAAATCGGCACACCCATAATTGCTGCATAAAAGAAAATGGCAAATATGGATACAGTTGCGATAACACCAGTGATATTATTAGGGCTATTTACTAATTCTGCAGTAGATGATTGCTGAAAATAGGCAAGCAACCCAGCCATTAACATTCCTAATCCTCCATAAATCCAGGTAGCAGGCCTTCGAAATCTATATTGTAACTCGAATAAAAATATTTCTTTCATAATTATGCCTCCTGTTCTTGCTTTTGGTTAATACTGTAGAAATAAAATTCCTCTAAACCATTGTTCATTTGCTCAAAACCACCTCCGGGATTGCCGTCGCTATAGATATTTACAAAGAATTGACCACCTCTCAGGTAATTAGAGAGTACGGTGTACTCATTCTCGTACTTTTCCAGTTCTGATTTTTCGATATGTTTTTTGAATATTTTGCCATCTAGCGTAGCAGACAATTCTTGTGGGTTTCCCTGTGCCAGAATTCTACCTTCGTTAAACACCGCCATATGTTCACATAGGTTGGTGACATCGTCTACAATGTGCGTAGATAAAATAACCACGGCATTCTCACCTAATTCACTTAATAAATTGTGGAAACGGTTACGTTCTAGCGGGTCTAAACCGGCAGTTGGTTCATCTACGATGATAAGTTTTGGGTTTCCTAACAAGGCCTGTGCGATCCCGAAACGCTGGCGCATTCCTCCGGAAAAATCTCCCAGGTTACGGCTTCTGAATTTATATAAATTTACTTTGTTTAGTAAATCCGCAACATAGCCTTTTCGTTCACTGGCGTTGATAATTCCCTTTACTTTAGCAATATGGTTAAGCATCATCTCGGCAGAAACCTTTGGATATACTCCAAAATCTTGTGGCAGGTATCCCAGCACTTTTCTCAATTCTTCAGGTTGTTTAAAAACATCAATACTATTAAAATTGATGGATCCGGTATCAGCTAATTGCAGGGTAGCAATAGTTCTCATCAGCGTTGATTTACCTGCACCGTTGGGGCCTAATAAACCAAACATTCCTTTGTCTAGTGTGAGATTTACATCATTTAATGCCTGTGTTCCGTTAGCATAGGTCTTATTCAGATTTTTTATTGTTAGCATATCAAAAAGGGTTTAGCAATTTTATGTATTGAATTGTTAGTATGATATGTTATGGATTTGTTACATTATTGATTGAATTTTATAAAAACGATCCGCCAGAAATTACGTTATAAGTTGGTATATTTACGATTCTTATAAATTATCACAAAATTAATGCATCAATTACGTAGAAATAGAAGACTAAGAACCACAGAATCAATTAGGTCTTTAGTCAGAGAACATACCATTACTCCTAATGATTTTTTAGTACCGCTTTTTGTGGTAGAAGGCAAGAACGTAAAGCAGGAAATAGCTTCTATGCCGGGATATTACAGGTATAGTCTTGACTTATTAAAAATCGAAGTCAATGAATTATGGACTATGGGATTAAAAGCAGTATTGCTTTTTGTGAAAGTACCTGATGATCTAAAGGATAACAAAGGAACCGAAGCATTAAATCCTGATGGATTGATGCAGCGTGCCATTAAAACGGTAAAAGATGTTGCTCCAGAAATGTTGGTGATGACCGATGTGGCATTAGATCCTTATTCGTCGTATGGGCACGATGGTATCGTAGAGGATGGATATATTGTTAATGATCCTACTTGTGAGGTCTTGGCAGAAATGTCGTTGTCTCACGCACAGGCAGGAGCAGATTTTGTGGCACCCAGTGATATGATGGATGGTAGAATTATGGCGATAAGAGAATTATTAGAAGAGGAAAACTATAAGAATACCGGCATTATGAGTTATAGTGCTAAATACGCATCTGCGTTTTATGGGCCATTCAGGGATGCTTTGGATTCTGCACCTGGTTTTGGAGACAAAAAAACATATCAGATGGATTTTGCCAATCGTGATGAAGCAGTTAAGGAAACCCTGATGGATATAGAAGAAGGCGCAGATATTGTGATGGTAAAACCAGGATTAGCCTATCTGGATATTGTACGTGATGTTCGTGATGCGGTAGATGTACCGGTAGCAGTATACCAGGTAAGTGGTGAGTATGCAATGCTAAAAGCAGCAGCAGAGAAAGGATGGTTGGATCACGATGCGATTATGATGGAACAGATAATTGCTTTTAAAAGAGCAGGAGCACATATTATTGCCAGTTATTTTGCTAAAGATGTAGTTAAACTTTTGTAATGTTTTAGGAATCAATGACTATTTTTGGATAATTTCAGGATGTAAAGGCTGATATTTATTTTTTAATTTTAGAACAAGTCATTAGGAGTTTTCTTTATGACTGGTTTTTTATACAAAACACTTTTTATGGTAAGCAGGGATCGATTATATCAGACTTTTGGAGAGCTATTATATGTAATCGCTATGAGCGATGGTGTCATTCAGAAAGAAGAAGTGCAAGCCCTGGAAGAAATCCTTAAAGCACATCCTAGAGGACAGGAAATAAAATGGTCTTTTGATTATGAAAGTGATAATCAAAATGATATCGAAACCTTGTATAAAAAAGTAATCGAAGTTTTTTCTGATAATGGTCCGGACGAAGAATACGATTTTATGATATATGCGTTGACCAGAATAGCAGAAGCAACAGATGGAATAGATTCTAAAGAAGAGAAAATAATTAAAAGCTTTTCTAAAGACCTGTTAAAAAGATTTAAGAAAGATATTGATAATTTATTCAACACATAAGATCACACAGATGAAACGAACATTAGTAAATTTTAAACATTTCTTCTCAAAAGAGAATTTTTAAAATTTTTAATGTGAGAACGCAGTGGTTACATACGTTCTCAATTTTATAATTTAATTGTTGTCAAATAATTACTAAAAATTAAACGGATGAAAAACATTTTTTTACTATTCCTAAGTATCGCTTTTATTACTACAAGTTGTAATTCTGAAAAAAAACCTGAAAAAGAAAAGATCGTTATTGGATCTAAGAAAAAAGCCACGTCTCCAGAATTTGATTTAGGTAAAGAATTGTTTAAAGGAAAAGGAAATTGTTATTCCTGCCATCGAATGGATAAAAAATCCATAGGCCCCAGCGTTACCGAAATCATGAAAATTTATAAAGAGCAAAATGGGGATATTATAGGTTTTCTTAGACAGAAAAAAGATCCTATTGTAGATCCCGAAAATTATGCCGTTATGAAAACTAATTTTGCCCGTTTAGAAAAATTCACTGATGACGAACTAAAGGCAATAGAATTATATATGAATGAAGTAACCGATTAATGATGAAAAGAGCATCTGTACTTCTTTTTCTCATTTCCTATTCAGTAATGTCTCAACAATCAACTCCCAAATCTGCTTTTCTGGAAAAGTGGAGCAATTCTAAAGAGTATTTGCTGGAAATGGTAAGAGTAATGCCCGAGGACAAATTTGCCTATTCTCCTACAAAGGATAAAATGGATTTTAAAAATCAGTTGCTTCATATCTGCGGAAATATGGCTTGGCTCAGCACAACATATTTTTCTGACGAAGAATTCGATCGGAAGAAGTTTACAGAAAACGCTCCGGATACTAAGGATGAGGTCATCAGATTTATTGAAAAATCATTTGATATAGTTTATGATAGGGTACAAAACACATCAGATCCTTCACTGTTAACCGAAGTAGACTTTTTTGCCGGCCCAAAATCAAAGCTTCAGATTTTAAACTTGCTTCAGGATCATGTCACACATCATCGAGGACAATTAATTGTGTATCTCAATCTTAACAAAATCAAACCACCCAAGTATGTAGGTTGGTGATAAGTATTCTTACCTTTTATTTTTCCAAATGTTAACCAAATCCGTACTTTAGCAAAACTAACTTTTTACCATGGGATTACTAATCGTATACGGAGTCGTATCTATCTTCTTTTCATTTTTATGTTCAATTCTTGAGGCAGTGTTACTGAGTGTCACTCCTACGTTTATAAACGTTAAGAAAAAAGAGGAGAAAGCATATGCTATTACGCTAGAAAAGCTTAAAAAAGATGTTGATAGACCACTTATTGCTATTCTTACACTTAATACAATCGCTCACACAGTAGGAGCTATATTGGTTGGTGTACAGGCTAAAGTTGCTTTTGCAGACAAGTACGGTTCAGAAAGCCGTAAGATTTTTGGAATGGAAATGACAGAAGACTTGATGGTAGGAGTCGTGTCTTCCGTTATGACTATTTTGATTTTAGTGGCTTCAGAAATCATTCCCAAAACCATAGGTGCAACCTATTGGAGGCAATTGGCTAATTTTACCTCGAAGGCATTGAAGGTATTGATCTGGCCTTTAAAATGGACGGGAATATTATGGCTTTTGCAACTAACCACAAAATTGATCGGGGGCAAAGGGCATCATGGATCCGTTCTTAGTAGAGAGGACTTTACAGCGATGGCAGATATCGCAGAAGAAGAAGGTGTTTTTGAAGAATCAGAATCCAAGGTAATCCGAAACTTACTAACGTTTAAAGAAGTATTTACTAAAGATGTAATGACACCAAGGACCGTTCTAAAATTAGCTTCTGAAGATACTACAGTTAAAGATTTTTTTCACGAAAATCAAAACCTTCGATTTTCAAGGATCCCGGTTTATAAAGATAAAGCAGATAATATAACAGGACAGGTTTTAAAAGATGATATTTTCAAAGAAATGGCTAATCAAAATGGTCATAAGCTTCTTGGCGAAATAAAACGCCCCATCATATTTACTACCAGAAACCTCCCCATTCCTGATTTATTTAATGAATTGATTCAAACAAAAAACCATATTGCGATAGTTGTAGATGAATACGGATCAGTAAGTGGATTAGTTTCTATGGAAGATGTTATAGAAACGTTATTAGGTTTAGAGATCGTAGATGAAAGCGATACAGAAACGGATATGCAAATTCTAGCCCGAAAAAATTGGGAAGCCAGGGCAAGACGACTTGGTATTCTTAATGATAAACCAGAAGAATGAGCGAGACCGTTTTCATAAAGACTCCTTTGGGTGTGGCTTCTATAACGGGAGATGAAAATGGTGTAACAAAGATTTCAATAACAGAAGATGGTAGAGAGAACCCTTCTACACAAATTTCTGATGTACTGAAAGACGCAGCACATCAGTTGCAGGACTATTTTGATGGAAAGAGAAATGAATTTAATATTAAGTTGAATCCTTCAGGTACCGATTTTCAGAAGAAAGTATGGAAAGAGCTTACCAAAATTCCATTTGGCAAGACGGTAAGTTACCTGGATATAGCAAAACAATTAGGGGATCCCAAATGTATACGTGCTGCGGCATCCGCTAATGGAAAAAATCCTTTGTGGGTTGTCATACCTTGTCATCGCGTAATTGGTAGTGATGGTTCTCTAACAGGGTATGCAGGAGGTCTTTGGCGTAAAAAGTGGTTATTGGATCACGAGAATCCGGTAAAGCAACAATCTCTTTTTTAGAAGAAATTCACGAAAAATTATTTTTATACCTTAGAGCGTTAAAATTTCGAGAGCAGATGAAAATTATTAAAAAATTCCTAATGGGTCTGGTAGTGTTACTGCTATTATGTGTGGTTTTGTTATACATTTTTGATTACGATTATATACTAAAAGGAGTTCGTGTCGTATATATGACCGGACATACGACTGCTTACATAGATGATTATACATATTTTGATAATCATACTATAAAAAAAGGAGACAATCCGATTCCCTGGAAATTACATACCGAATATAATACCGTGTCTCCTACAGAAAGATTAAATGAAGTGAATGAAGCTATGGGAACCGTGGCATTTATGATTATCAAAAACGACAGTATTTGGTATGAAAAATATGCAGAAGGTTACGGTACAGAATCTAAAACGAATTCCTTTTCTATGGCAAAGAGCATCACCACTGCATTACTCGGAAAAGCAATTATGGATGGATACGTAAAAAGTTTGAATCAGCCGATTGGGGATTTTATTCCGGAATTCTCTGAAGGGTTAGCAGCAAAGGTAACTGTTGGTGACTTGTCATCGATGTCGTCCGGACTCAATTGGACGGAGCATTATACCAGTCCATTTTCAATTACAGCAAGAGCTTATTACGACCCTGATCTTAGAGAAGTAATGAAGGGGTTGAATTTTGTGGGTGAACCGGGAAGAGAATTTGAGTATTTAAGCGGAAACACACAATTATTAGGAATGGTAATTGAAAAAGCAACCAGTAGAACATTGTCAAAATATCTTAGTGAGAGCTTCTGGAAGCCAATGGGTATGGAGCAAGATGCTTTGTGGCAGGTGGATAGCGAAGAGAATGGAATGGAAAAATCATATTGCTGCATTGCCAGTAATGCCAGGGATTTTGCACGCTTTGGAGTACTCTTCAAAAACAATGGAAAATTTGCAGGAAAACAAATCTTACCAGAAGAATTCACGAAACTTGTTACTCAAAAGCGTTTTGAGGATGATCATATGTATGGATATGGCTTCTGGTTATCGAATCATTTGGATAAAGAGATATTTGTGATGCGGGGTATTCTGGGGCAATATGTGATTAGTATTCCCCAGGATGATTTGATTATTGTACGTTTAGGACATCATAGAGGAGCACCACAAGGTTCGTTTAGTAAAGATTTCTTTATATATATTGAAGAAGCTTATAAAATGTTAGAAAATGCTTCATAAGATTAATTTAGAACACATCCTATTTCTGGATATAGAAACCGTTCCTGAGCAAGAGAATTTTGACAATCTCACCGATGAAATGAAATATCTATGGGCTGATAAAACCAAATATCAGCGTAAAGAAGAATTTTCTCCCGAAGAGTTTTATGAAAGAGCAGGCATCTGGGCAGAATTTGGTAAAATTGTTTGTATCTCAGTCGGGTATTTTACCTTTAAAGGTGAAACAAGATCTTTTAGAACGACTTCTTTCTATGGGGAAGAGAAGCAATTATTGATAGACTTCAAAAACGTATTAGAAACACATTTTAACCAGTCATATCATTTGCTTTGTGCTCATAACGGTAAAGAGTTTGATTTTCCTTATATCGCCAGGAGAATGATTGTTCATAGTATAAGTTTACCATTTAAACTCAATCTGTTTGGCAAAAAACCTTGGGAGGTTCCCCATTTAGATACAATGGATTTATGGAAATTTGGGGATTATAAACACTATACCTCGTTAAAACTCTTGACTAATATTTTAGGAATTCCTTCTCCAAAGGATGATATTGATGGTAGTCAGGTAAGAGCAGTATATTATGAAGAAAACGACATAGATCGTATTGTAACTTATTGTGAAAAAGACACTGTGGCTGTTGCACAGATTTTGCTGAGGTTGAGACAAGAAGAACTCTTAGATGATGATGAGGTAGTGTCTGTATAAAAATAAAACAGCCATAATTATTAAAGAGAACCATTTATAATGAATTCTCTTTAATAAAAAGTTTACAAAAGCTTTTATTGTAATCTAGCTAAAATAGATTTGCTTACTATTTTTCCATTCGTTTTTGCGGTTTCCTGTTGTACAATGCCAACATTTTTAGTAATCCATTGTTTTACATAAAAGGTTTGTTTCATCCCCATACTCATACTGGTTTCATTCGTGTAAGTAATTAGATAACAGTCGAACGAACCTGCTGGAGTAGTTATGTTTTCTCTGGAAACTACCTTACGGTTTTTGAGATCGATAGTCATATCAATACTCATTACACCAGCATCAATAGACATACTTACTTGTCCATCCTGTAATTGTTGACCAACAGAGAGTGAGTTGGGAATATCGATACCTCTTCCTTCTATACTATATTCCATATTTTTATACTGGTCAAATAAATTAGGAGAAATTATAGATTCCGGATCTAATGTTGTAATACCTCCGTCACAGGTAATTGTAAAAGTTGCCTCTGTAATGGCTTTTTGTTTTTTGGCATCGCTTAGATACATATTCATCGTAATCTTGGATTTTGATCCTGATGAATTGACATCCAAAACTTCATAACTTGTTTTAGAGGTTAGTTTGTTTTTATGGTTAAAGTGATGCATGGTAATCGTAGCTCCTTCTTTTGAAGGATAGAATGGACTACAATTGTTTTGTGCAGTTATGGAACTGATAACAAAGACTGCAATAATAAGAGAAAGCTTTTTCATACCTAGAGATGATTTAGTAGATATTATGATTTATTGTTAGTGTTTAACTTTAATATCAGGTAAACATATCTCATAAAAAAATCGCTTTTTAAAGCGATTTTTACAAATTAATTTCTTCCGTTTTCATCGGGATATAACAGATACACCGGATCACTTTGCCAAAACTCTTTGGTGTCGATGTTCATAATTGTTAGAGGACCTTTAAACGCAGCACCCGTATCAATATTCCAGATGCAAGTAGCGTTTACAGGCACCGTCTTCTTAATTCTGGTAACCGGTGTATGACCAATATAGATTTCGTCAAAAAGTAACAAGCGTTTCGGGTAGGTTAGATCTGTTTTCTTGAGATTTGGATCTATAGACAGAGCAGTTTCCCATAAAGTTCTATCCCAGTAAAATAATTTGCTAAAATATTCCCGATGTGGTCCGTGCAAGTTAGTAAAACCGGCATGCAGAAATAGGCGACTGTGGTCATCGATATAGTAATTGAGAAGGTTTTCATAAAACATAAGATGAACTTCAATTTCATCCTTTGATAATATATTATAAGAATCTATGGTTGCCTGACCACCATGCTTCATCCATTCCGGATTGTGTTTTTTTTCGGTTAACCAGGTGTAGCAAAGTTCATCGTGATTACCCCGAATAAAGATGCAATTATGATTTTCTTTGAGTTCTATTAAAAAAGAAACAAGTGCGGCACTGTCACTCCAACCATCAACATAATCGCCTAAAAAAATAAGTGTATCATTAGTAGTGATCTTTGCCTTTTCGATTAATTGTTTCAGAGCTTTTAAGGCTCCGTGCATGTCACCAATCACAAGAGTTCTGTTCATACTCGTTTAAAATTGTCTATTAATAATTTTGTGTTCTCTACTAACTGTACCTTATCTTTCTTAATATTCGCATACTTTCTTTATATAGGGCGTATACCTTTTCATCTCCATAATTTTTTAGATATGTTTGTGACTCTTCTAATTTATCTTTTGCATCGTTAAAACCATTAAAATAGCATAAAAGATAGGTAGCGGGCAGATTGAGAATGTCTTTATGTTCGTTTACCGTTAGGGATATTTTCTTCTGTAACTTGTCAATTAAAGTGTTATTGCTATTATATAAATGGTGTAAAACTTTTCTATCAAACTGAGGTGGTTTAAACAAAAGTTTACTTTCAATATCATAACTGACATTATTTTTAAATTTTATAGTGACTTCTTCTAGTGGGTAATAGTTGTAGGTGTCTTGTAGACCAAGTTGGACATATTCTATAATTTTAAACTCATCATCACTTATTGAAATGCTAACCTCATCAAATTGAGAATAAAATAATTTTACCTGCTCATTGATCAGTGCAATATCAACTCTAGAGTAATATATTTCATCATTTACCTTTTTTTCTTTGGCTGACCAACATACTACAAAATACTCTTTAAAAACTTTATAGGTGGGATGGTAATCTTTCCGGGAATTCATAAAGTCAAAAACACCATCTAGTGTCAGTTCAATATTATTTTGAGCGTGATTTTCTATGGATTCTACGATTTCAGAATTAACATCTTTGATTTCTATATCAAAAACCTTGGGCATACTAATACTACCATCTCTAAAAAATACCGTACCACCATAATATTTCCAGATGTTTTTGCGTAGAGAACACAGTTTACCCTCTTGAGAGCGTATAGAAACCAGTCCTACAACTTTATCACTTGGCAAATGAGGAAAAGGAATGTTTTCGTATGCCACAATTGGTGGGTTAGAAAGATATGCATTCACCAGGTTTTGGATCTTACTATCATCAAAGAAATCAACACCAATAATTTGGTTGTCTCCATCTTCGACACCAATTACGATATAAGAATTGTTTTTGGGGTTAGAATTAGAAAGTGCGCAGATGTGTTTCAGGAACTTGGCTTTTCCCTCTTTTTCTCCAATGTTAAGTTTACGCTTTTTGTCATAAAAACTATTCTCGTCATTATGCGCTAAAAGATTTTTTATGAGAAGTCTTTTGTTAATCATTCCTTTTACAAATAGCAATATATTCTTTTCCCATATAAACTTAGGTATTTTTATCGGGTATGCAATGTGTTAAGAATAAAGAAATTATAAACTTTTATTTACAATAGTACTATTCGCTTGTGCCGTTGGGAAAACAACCAAATCAGCAATATTTACGTGATATGGTCTAGTAACTACAAAAGCGATGATATCCGCAATATCTTCTGGTCGTAAAGGATCAAAACCATCATAAACGGTATCGGCTCTTTCTTCATCACCCTTAAAGCGTACATTGCTAAATTCTGTTTCTACCAATCCCGGATGAATAGCTCCTACGCGGATGCCATATTGATTAAGATCTATTTGCATTCCTTTATTGATGGCATCTACGGCATGCTTGCTGGCGCAGTATACATTTCCGCTGGGATATACTTCTTTGCCTGCGATAGAACCGATATTGATAATATGACCGGACTCTTGTGAAATCATTTTAGGGATTATAGCTTTAGAAACATACAATAGACCTTTTACATTAATATCTAACATAGCATCCCAATCCTCCAGATTACCCGTCTGAATAGGATCAAGCCCATGAGCATTACCGGCATTGTTAACCAATATATCGATAGTACTAAATTCATGAGGAAGTGAATCGATACTTTTAAAAACACTTTCTTTATCCCGTACATCAAAACAGAGTGTATAAACTTTTACTGTTTCAGACAATTCATTTTGTAATTCGTCGAGACGCTCTTGTCTTCTTCCACAAAGTATGAGGTTTATCCCAAGTTTAGCAAATTCATAGGCAGTAGATTTTCCAATTCCACTGGTTGCTCCGGTAATTAATGCTGTTTTCATCTGTTTATTATTTTTTATTAGTCAGATGGAATCGCCATATCAATCATATCAAAGGGTATAAATATAATTGATATGGCCGATTTCATAAAATCAAGTAATTTTTTTTCTTTTAAAAATTTTGACCAAAAGAAATGCTAACCCGATAGTTCCGCAAATAAACGCGGATTCATATTCTTTGCGATTGAAGGTTTCAAAAGCTGCCAAAAAGAATATTCCTGCAATAACATAGGAGAAAAATGATAGTTTTCTCATTTAAATGTACATTTTTGCAACACTTTAAAGAAGCTGTCGTCTTCTATGAACATCATCGCGAAAGCCGATGAATATTGTTGCGTCCGTTTTTATCAGTAATAAGATTTAAATATACTGTAAAATTTGGGCGTAAGCGTATTTTTAGGAGATACATTTAACCTATAATTAACAACAAAAGGAAAAATATTTTAACAATTTGCAATGCTGAAACATGAATGTTAAATTCACGACTTTAAAAAAAAGAATAGATGGAAGAAAATAGTTCTATTGATATTGCTTCAATCAATGAGAAGATACAGAAAGAATCTGCATTCGTAGATTTACTTACGTTAGAAATGAATAAGGTAATCGTGGGCCAGAAACATATGGTAGAGCGGTTATTAATTGGATTGCTTGGACAAGGACATATTCTGTTAGAAGGTGTTCCCGGATTGGCAAAAACATTAGCGATAAACACCTTGGCAAAGGCTGTTCATGGAAGTTTCAGCCGTATTCAGTTTACTCCGGATCTATTACCGGCAGATGTGGTAGGAACACTAATCTTTAATATGAAAGAGAACGATTTTTCTATCAAAAAAGGACCAATTTTTGCCAATTTCGTGCTTGCCGATGAGATCAACCGTGCTCCTGCAAAGGTGCAGAGTGCATTATTAGAAGCAATGCAGGAGAAGCAGGTTACAATAGGTGATGAAACCTTTATTTTAGATAAGCCATTTTTAGTTATGGCAACTCAAAATCCTGTAGAACAGGAAGGAACATATCCATTGCCCGAGGCACAAGTAGACCGTTTTATGCTAAAGACTGTAATTGATTATCCTAAGCTAGAAGAGGAACAACTTATAGTTCGGGCTAATCTGAAAGGTTCTTTTGAGAAAGTAAACCCAGTAGTTTCTGTAGAACAAATTCTTACTGCTCAAAAAGCGGTAAGGGAAGTGTATATGGACGAAAAGATTGAAAAATATATTCTTGATATTATTTTTGCGACTCGTTTCCCTGAGAAATATGGACTGGAAGAATTAAAACCCTTAATCAGTTTTGGTGCTTCTCCAAGAGGGAGTATTAACATGGCTACTGCAGCTAAATGTTTTGCTTTTATAAAAAGGAGAGGATATGTGATTCCGGAAGATGTTCGCGCAGTTGTACACGATGTGCTACGTCATCGTATTGGTATTACTTACGAAGCAGAGGCCGAAAATGTTACCTCAGAAGAAATCATCAATAAGATTGTTAACGAGATTGAAGTACCATAGTAGATGCTTCGCATTAGTACAAAGTCTTTGGTAATAAGTACCAAGCACTAAAAATCTTTAAACTTAATACTAACGAGCCAAAAGGCGAGTACATGGATACCAAAGAGTTACTAAAAAAAGTTCGGAAAATTGAGATCAAGACCAGAAGGTTAAGCGATCATATATTTGGAGGAGAATATCATTCTACCTTCAAAGGACGTGGTATGACCTTTAGCGAAGTCAGGCAGTATCAGTTTGGTGATGATGTTCGGAATATAGACTGGAATGTAACTGCTCGGTATAATGAGCCTTATATCAAAGTCTTTGAAGAAGAACGAGAGTTGACAATGATGCTGATGGTAGATGTTTCCGGATCACAGTTTTTTGGCACCAAACAGCAATTCAAAAAAGAAATTATAACCGAAATCGCAGCAACGTTAGCGTTTTCTGCTACTCAGAATAATGATAAGATAGGATTGATTTTGTTTACAGATGAGATTGAACTTTTCATTCCACCAAAAAAAGGAAGATCACACGTCCTGAGAATTATAAGAGAACTTTTAGAGCATGAACCTAAGAGTAAAAAGACAAATATTACTGAAGCATTAAGGTTTTTGTCAAATGTGATGAAGAAAAAAGCAATCGTATTCGTGCTTTCTGATTTTATAGCAGATGATTATCAGCAAACATTAAAGATTGTGGGAGGTAAGCATGATGTTACCGGAATCAGGGTTTATGATCAGCGAGAAGAAGAAATTCCAAATTTAGGAATGGTTCAGATGGAAGATGAAGAAACCGGGGAACTACTTTTAGTGAATACAAGTTCCAAAAAAACAAGAATGAACTATGCTAAATACTATGATGAGAGAGTAGAATATTTTAGAGATAGTTTTACCAGAAGTGGTGCAGGATCTCTAAGTAGTCGTGTTGATGAAAGTTATGTAAAAAAGTTGTTGGGGTATTTTAAAAGAAGAGGATAGGCGATAATTAAGAATGAAGAACTACGAATTACTAAGTATTAATATGAAATGTGGTATTTCCCTTTTAAAGGGAGTAAGAGGGATATTTTTTGGTTTAGCCCTTTTCCTTTCCAATTCAGTATTTGCACAGGTTTCTGCAAGTATTGATTCTACCTCGATACAGATTGGAGAAGAAATCAGATATAGAATGCAGGTAGAAGTTGATTCTACCCGGATTGTTATTTTTCCTGAGGGACAGACCTTTTTGCCTCTCGAGGTTATAGAGTCTTACAAAACAGATACTACTAAAAATGGTAACCGATTTAGTTTACTTAAGGAGTACGCATTGACACAATTTGATTCGGGGTCTTATACCATACCAAGGCAGAAAGTGATGATAGGAGATCAGGTTTTTTTAACCGATTCACTAAAAGTCGAAGTTCGTGATGTGCTTGTGGATACGACCAAGCAAAAGATGTTCGAAATCAAGCCATTGGTAGATGTAGATGCCTCTTTTTTTAATTTGGAAAAGTATATATGGTGGATTCTAATTCCGCTGATATTAATTGGATTAATGGTTTTCTTACTTTTTAGAAGGAAAAAAAGAAAAGAGGCAAAAGAAGATCAATTACCTCCATACGAAAGAGCGATTTTAGCCTTACAGAGAATTGATGCCTCACATTTGCTAGAAGAAGATTCTCACAAGGAATATTATTCCCAATTAAGTGATACTGCACGTAAATATATTGATGAAGAAGTATATGATCACGCTATGGAGAGTACCACCGATGAATTGATCGCGCGACTGGACGAAGAAATAAAAACGGGAGCATTAAATCTTGATAAACATACTATTGAAGAACTCAAGTCCGTATTAAAAACAGCAGATATGGCAAAGTTTGCCAATTCCAAACCTGATATTATCACCGCAAAAGCGGATAGAAACGTAATAGAACGGGTCATTAATGAAACCAAAAACGCTATTCCCGAACCAACAGAAGAAGAATTACTGGCAGATGAGGAGTATAGAAAAACTGTGGCCGAGAAAAAGTTAAGAAGGAAGATTCTATTAGGAAGTTTAGCCGGTATTGGCGTTATAGTTACCACGTTGATGATTTTTATTATTGTAAAAGGATATGATGTTGTTAAAGATTCATTGCTGGGGCATCCAACCAAAGAATTAGCCGAAACAGAATGGATTAGCAGTACATATGGTTCTCCTCCGGTTACCATTTCTACTCCTAAAGTATTGATTAGAAATAATTTTCAGCTCACCGAAGAGCAAAAGCAAATTCTGAAAGGGAATGAGACATTCGTATATGGAAGCTTAATAGGGAATTTTTATATCACCGTTTCTACGGTACAGTATAACCAGGAAACTGAAGTAGATCTAAATAAAGTTGTAGAAAGTGTTGTTGGTAATTTCGAATCTCAGGGAGCAAAGAATATTACAGTAAAAGATGAAGAATATGAAACCTTGGCTGGTGCAAAGGGAGTTAAAGTCTTCGGAAGCCTTGAAGTAACAAACCCGATGAGTAAAAAGGATCAAAAAAGTGATTATTTGATGCTTAATTTTGCGGAAAATGGTGGGTATCAGCAAATTATGGTAGTATATAACAAGGAAGATCGATATGCAAAAGATGTTGCACAGCGCATTATTAACTCAGTAGAACTTAAAAATGCCGAATAATCATGTTTGAAAATTTCACATTTGAGAATCCGCAGTTTTTTTGGTTATTAGTAATATTGCCATTAGCAATTGCCTGGTTTATCTGGAAGAGAAATAAACAACAGGCAGCGCTTAAGATTTCCAGTATCAAAGGATTCAAGGTGTCCGGAAGCTGGTTGGCAAAGCTAAAACCTATACTACTTCTCTTAAGACTAGCAGCATTAGCGCTAATCATTACTGCTATGGCAAGACCCAGAACCGTAGATGTGTCTACCAAGACTAAAACTACACGAGGGATCGATATTGTGATGGCTATTGACGTATCTGCAAGTATGTTGGCTAGAGATTTGAGACCTAATCGCCTAGAAGCTTTAAAAGAAGTAGCTGCAGAATTTATCCAAGGTAGACCTAATGATAGAATCGGATTGGTGGTGTATGCCGGCGAAAGTTTTACCAAAACACCAATAACCAGTGACAAGGCTATTGTGCTTAGTGCAATGAAAGATATTATATTTAATAATCTGTTAGAAAATGGAACTGCCATTGGGATGGGACTTGCCACTTCTGTAAATAGGTTAAAAGATAGTAAAGCCAAAAGTAAAGTTATTATTCTTTTAACCGATGGTTCTAATAATGCAGGTTTTATCGATCCTAAAATTGCATCAGAATTGGCGGTAGAATATGGTATCAAAACATATACTATTGGTATAGGAACCAATGGAACAGCATTAGCACCAGTGGGAATAAGGCCGAATGGTTCGTTTCAGTATGGAAATGTACAAGTAGAAATAGATGAAGAACTTTTAAAAGAAATTGCGACGGTTACCAAAGGAAAATACTTCAGAGCAACAGACAATAAGAAACTGGAACAGATTTACGAAGAAATAGATAAGCTGGAGAAAACTGATGTAGAAGAGTTTAAGTTTTACAATTATGAGGAAAAGTTTAGACCACTTGTTTTATTAGCAGGATTATTACTTCTAATAGAATTCCTTCTTAGATATACAGTTTTTAGAAGTTTTGTGTAACGTTAAAATTTAAAAGTTTGAAAAGAAATATAACCATAGGAATCTTACTAATAGCCGTAGGAATATTAGTGCAATATGCTTTTGAAATGGACTTTTCCGATTTTTCATCAGGAATTGCAATCGGTGCCGGAATAGGTATAATTATAACAAATGTTTTTATCAAAAGAAAAGAACATTGAAGAAAGGAATCATTATTCAGGGAAGCTCCAGAAGTGATGGTGATACCAATTTGGTGGTTTCTTACTTAAAGAATATCACAGGTTTTGATGTCGTAGATCTTAATCAAAGAGAGATAAACTATTTTGATTATGAGTTTAAAAATGAAGATGATTTTGAAATTATTTTTAAAAATATGGTTCAGCATTATCATAAGATCGTATTTGCGACACCAGTGTATTGGTATACGATGAGCGGTATTATGAAAGTATTCCTGGACAGGTTTTCTGACTATCTATATAAAGAAAAAAACTTTGGTAGGATGCTTAGAGGAAAAGAGATGGCAATGATTAGTTGTAGTAATGATGGTGATAGAGTCGAAGAATTTCATCTTCCTTTTTTAAGAAGTGCCGAATATTTAGGAATGGATTATTTGGGAGATATTCATAGTAAGGTTACTAATCAGAAACTTTCTATGGAGACCAAAGAAAAAATAAATGCTTTTGCACTAAGAATAATAAATTAAATAAGTGGAGCAATAAGCTACCACACTCAGTTACCACATTGAGTTTGTAGAAGTATACTTATAAAAAAAGGTTTATGAGCTGTCGTGATACTATGTACTATGAGCTCAAAAAACCGCAAAATTAGAATTGAAAAATGTACCTATTAGAAGAAAAAATATATTTCTGGTTACTGTTGGTAATACCAATACTGATTGTATTGTTTTTGGGGGTTTTAATTTGGAAAAAAACAACTCAAAAAAAGTTTGCTGACAGAGATTTATTAAAAAAACTCAGTCCTAATCAATCGGTTTTTAAATCGGTACTTAAGATCATTGTTATCAGTTTAGCTTTGGCTTGTTTGATAATCGCTTTAGTAAACCCTAAGGTAGGTACTAAATTAGAGACCGTAAAAAGGGAAGGTGTGGATGTTGTTTTCGCAATAGATGTTTCCAAAAGTATGTTAGCAGAAGATATTGCCCCTAATCGGCTAGAGAAATCCAAACAACTAGTAACTCAGATCATTAATAATTTAGCCAGTGACAGGGTGGGTATTATCGCATATGCTGCCAGTGCATTTCCACAATTGCCTATAACAACTGATTATGGCTCTGCCAAGATGTTTTTGCAATCAATGAATACAGAAATGCTTTCTTCTCAGGGAACTGCCATTAATGAAGCAATCGAATTAGCAAAAACATACTATGACGATGAAGAACAGACAAATAGAGTCTTGTTTATCATAAGCGACGGTGAAGATCACGAGGGAAATATTGGATCTATTGCAGAAGAAGCGGCTAATGAAGGTATTAAGATATTTACAATAGGTGTTGGAACCACAAAAGGAGCACCTATTCCAATAAAACGAAACGGAATTGTACAGAGCTATAAGAAAAATAGTCAGGGAGAAACCGTTATTACCAAACTTAATACGACAATTTTGCAGGAAATTGCCAATCAGGCAAATGGCACATACATTGATGGTACAAGTACAAGCGCAGTAGTAGAAAATGTTACGGAACTATTACAAGGTATGGACAAGAAGGAATTTGAAGCCAAACAATTTGCAGATTTTAAAGATCAGTTTCAGTGGTTCCTGGCGGCTGGCTTGTTATTATTGTTTTTAGATGTTTTCTTACTGGAAAGAAAAACATCGTGGGTAAAAAAATTGAACCTGTTTAATGAACAATAGGTTGTAAAATAATAGAGAGTTATGAAGAAATTACTAATTATACTGTTATGTTTCCAATTTGGGATGATTTTTTCTCAGGAAGAGGAGGATAGAGCGGAGGCAGTGCAAGAAGCGAAGCGATTCATAGCAACAGGTAATGAAGTACTAGTTGAAAATGGTAATTTTCCAAAAGCAGAAGGCGAGTACAGGAAAGCTATTTCAAAAAACCCTGTAGATGCTACTGCAAAATATAATTTGGCCAATGCCTATTACAATACCGAAAAATACGACGAAGCCACACAGCGATATACCGAGGCGGTAAAAACGGCCACATCAAAGGTTGAAAAACATAAAGCATTCCATAACAAGGGGAACACCTTTATGAAGCAAAAAAAATACAAAGAAGCTGTAGAAGCTTATAAAAATGCACTACGAAATAATCCTAAAGATGATGAAACTCGATACAATCTGGCTCTAGCTAAAAAAATGTTGGAAGAAGAGCAGAAGCAGAATGAGCAAAATAAAGATCAGAATAAAGATAACAAAGACGAAAAGGAAGATAAAAAGGACAAGAACGAAGATAATAAAGATCAGGAAGGGGAGAATAAAGAGGATCAAAAAGAAGGTGAAGATGATAAAGAGAAAAAAGGAGATGAAGGAGATAATAAAGACGAAAAAGGAGAAGATAAAAAAGATGAGAATGGAGATCCAAAAGATGAAGAAAAAGATAAGAAAGAGGATCAAAAAGAAGGAGAAGGAAAACCAGAAGAGCAAAATAAGCAACCAAAACCAGTTCAGGGACAATTATCTCCTCAGCAAGTAAAAAGTTTACTAGAGGCTATGAATAATGAAGAGAAGAAAGTGCAGGATAAAATAAACGCAAAGAAAACACAAGGCGCAAAAACAAAAACCGAAAAGGATTGGTAACGGAATAATATCAATGTCATTAAAAAGTTATATGCTTTAGAAAAATGGTTGTTTTATTGGTCAAAAATGCTATTTGACTTTTAAAAAATAAATGAAAGAGATGAAAATAAAATTAATTTTTCTTACGCTATTTTTAGCTATATCCCAAATAGGGATAGCTCAGGTAAAATTTGAAGCTAAATTAAGCAAGAAAAAGTTGGGAATAAATGAAAGATTACGGGTTGATTTTGAGATGAATCAAGACGGTGATAATTTCACGCAACCCAGTTTTAATGGATTTACAGTTGTTGGAGGTCCAAATCAATCGATAAGTAATTCATGGATCAACGGTAAAAGATCATATGCCAAGACCTTTAGTTATTTTCTTTCCCCTACAAAAAGAGGAAAATTTACCATCGGCCAAGCAACTATCGAAATTGACGGTCAGGTCTATAAAACACTTCCGGTACAAGTAGAGGTCACCGCGGCGGTACAAAAACCTAAAGACGGAAATGATGCAGATTATGTGGCTAGTGAAAACCTGCATCTGGTAGCAGAAGTTTCTAAAACAAGTCCTTATCTTAATGAAGCAATTACAGTTATATATAAATTGTATGTAAGTCCAAGGATACAGATTAGTAACCTAAGGGAAATCGACAACCCTAAATACAGTGATTTCTGGAGCCAATCTATTAAAATAGGTCAGCTTAAAGTTGAACGTGGAGAATTTAAAGGTGAGCCTTATAACTTTGTGGTATGTGGTAAAACTGTTCTATATCCTCAAAAAACCGGAAAGTTGGAGATTGAACCGCTTACACTTTCTATTGCTGTGGACGTTCCTACCAATCGAAGAGATATTTTCGGAGGGAGATTGTATTCTACAGTAAATAAGACAGTAGCTGCAGGTACGAGGACAATTAACGTAAAACCGCTTCCTGAGCAAGGTAAACCAGATGATTTTACAGGCGCAGTAGGGTCTTTCGATTTTAAAGTAACTTCTAACAAGACTACGTTAGACGCTACAGAATCTTTGGAAGCTAAAGTACTAGTTTCCGGTAATGGTAATCTTAAACTTTTTGATCTTCCTAAATTAAATGTGCCTAGTGGATTGGAACAATATGAACCGGAACATAACGAACGCGTACGAACCAATCTTTCCGGGATGGCAGGAAATATTTCTGATTCATATACGTTAGTGCCCCAATTTAAGGGTACCTATCCGATTCCTCCGGTTTCTTTTTCCTATTTTGATCTGAAAACGGAAACCTACAAAAGAATAACATCTGAAGAAATTGTCATCAATGTTAAGAATGGACCTGACAGTGGCACTATTGTTAATAATACAGAGTCTACAGGAACCACTAAAAAACTGGTTACACAAACCGGGAGTCAATTTAGGTTTTTAAAGCTAGATGCTAATCTACAGCCAATTGAAAAAAAGCACTTTTTTAAATCAACGGGATATTGGATTGCCTTAACAGCTCCGTTATTAGCAATTCCTATATTTTTATTTTTCGGAAAAAAGAGGGAAGAAAGGCTGAGTGATGTTAGTGGCAATAGGGTGCGTAAAGCTGATAAATTAGCCAGAAAATATCTATCAGAAGCTAAAAAGAACTTAGGTAATCAAAAGAAATTTTATATAGCAATGGAGAAAGCCTTGCATAATTATCTAAAAGCCAAACTGCACATTCAGACCAGTGATATGAGTAAGGAACGTATCCAGCGTTTACTTAAAGAAAGAGAAGTACAAGATACCACTTCAATAGAGTTCATCGCATTGTTAGAAAGTTGTGAGTTTGCTAGATATACTCCGTCATCTACAACTGCTATGCAGCAGGATTACGATAAAGCTTCAAGAGTAATATCGGCCATTGATAAACAATTATAAATTTTGAAAGCAGTGAAGTATTTAGTAGTAATAGTTGTTTTTTTATGGAATATGATGGGCGTGGCTCAGAGTAACCAAGAATTCGAAAAAGCAAATGAATTATATAATCAAGAAAAATTTCAGGAAGCTATTGACTCTTATAAATCTATCTTGGACAGTGGTTTGGAATCTGCAGAATTGTATTACAATTTGGGCAATGCTAATTATAAGTTAAGTAATATAGGGCCAAGTATTTATTATTACGAGAAAGCTTTAGAATTGGCTCCTAATGATGAGGATATCAAAAACAACATTGCTTTTGCTAACAATGCTACCATTGATGCGATTGATGTTATACCAGAAGGAGTGATATCCAGATCTATTAATAGTTTTACCAATATGTTTGGTTTTGATATGTGGGCTTGGATCTCCGTGTTTTGTATAGCTTTTTTTGTTGTGTTGTTTATATTGTATTACGCAGCCAGATTATCTTCAAAGAAGCGATTATTCTTTTTAGGTTCCTGGGTGTTTTTAATCATTGGTATATTCGCTGTTTTCTTTGCTTTTAAACAGTATAATTTTCTGGAAAATAATCAATACGCAATTATTTTTGCTCAGGAAACGACAATAAAAAGCGAACCCAATTTACGTAGTGAAGAAGTATTTGTACTTCACGAAGGAACTAAAGTTAAAGTTACCGAAACGGTGAATGACTGGAAAAAAATCAAACTGGTTGATGGGAAAATAGGGTGGATTCCGGCTACGGATCTTAAAGAACTGTAAGGTTTATTTTTTAAGGGCTTGAAGTTTACCCTTGGTAGCACTTCGCCACAACCATTCTAATGGGCCATACCTAAAATTTTGCAACCAAATTTTACTTCCGATGGCTTGCGCTGTAATGATAGTAAAAGCGATAAAAACTAGATAGATTGTCTGTAATTTTCCTATGAGACCCAATCCCCAACCAAAAAGAAGAAACGTACCAATAATAGACTGCAGCACATAATTGGTTAATGCCATTCTTCCATAGGACTCAAAAAAGGAAAAAAAACGAAATCCCCGTTTTCTTTGATATAGAAGAATAAAACTAGAAAGAATAATCAGGGTCAGTGCTATATTAGACCAATCGTAGGCATTTAAACCAAAAACATGGAACCAACTTTTAAAATCAATAGGTTGAGGTGAAAAAGCAAAAACTACTGCAGTTATTATAGCCGATATTATAAAACAAACAAGCCCCCACTTTAAACATTTTTTGATGATTGGTATTTTTTGTTCTACATTTTGAAAAAGTCCTATTTTACCAATCCATAATCCAATAAGAAAATACCCGAATGTCAGGTAGAATCTCGCAACCAATCCTATCTGAAAATCCATTTTATGTAACATTCCCTGAATACCATTTTCAATAAATACTTCTGTAATGGTACCTTCCTTAAGAGTGTTTAGGTAAGCAATATTAGGAGCATTATTAGCATCCATAATAGGCGCAAACCCAAAAGCACTCTCGTTACCTAGAATAGCGTATGAAATAAATCTTGGAATACTTACTAAAAATATTCCGGAAACTAAAAGGATCCATTTATTCTGTAAACGATAAAAAGGAATGAGAAAGGGAGCAAGCAGAGCATAAATCGTTAAAATATCACCTTTATAAAATAATTGATGTGCATATCCAATGATAAAAAGTAAGAATGTTCTCCAGAGAAATTTAAATTCGAAGTTTTCGTTTCTTTTAGCTGCAGCATCCATTTGTATAAAAAAACTGAGGCCGAAAAGAATAGAAAATAAAGCAAAGAATTTACCAATTATAAAAAAGCCAATAATCCCACCAAGAATCTTATCAAAAAGGCTGTTGGTAACTTCCATCAGGCTATCAGGAGGAGCAGACGCAATATATTGCTCATTCATATGAACTAAACATACACCAGCCAACGCAAAACCACGTAAGGAATCGATGATTACAATTCTATTAGAAGATAAATTTCTCAATATATCTAAATTACTTTATTAAAACTGTTTAAGCAACGACAAAAACATTAAATTGTATTAATTGTTTAATGATTTTGGATTCCTGGATGCCAATTAACATAAAATATTCTTAAAGAAATTTACGATGGATTTAACAGATTTTGTAAGTATTACTTTTATTTTTACAACCCATAAAAAAAATTTATGTCTACTATAAAAATTAAAATAGCAAAACTTTTGGTTATTTCTGGTTTTCTATTCCATTTAGGAAGTTATGCTATTGAATTATTTAATTTTTATGTTGGCGATATTGATTCCATAGCTCAGTTTATAGATGATACAGAAGAAAAATCTGAATCTAAAGAAAAGGACGGTTCTGAAAATGAAGATTTGAAAGAAAAAGATAAGATTGCGCAACATACGGATGATAACAGTACAAAAATTGATATCTTAATTTTAAAAAGCTATCCAGGTGTAAATTATGGAAATTCATTTGTATATCTTGAATATTGTACACCTCCACCAGAATATTCCTAATTTTAATAGCTATTTTTTTGTCCTTATTTTACGATGAGGGAATGAATGATTTTATTTTCAATCATAAAAACCTAATTACCTGTTTTCAGGCAATAACTAAATCATTATAATTATGAGTGTTTTTAAAAATTTAAAAAGCGACCTTCCTGCAAGTATTGTAGTATTTTTTGTCGCATTGCCGTTGTGCCTTGGGATAGCATTAGCAAGTGGTGCGCCTCTTTTCTCGGGTCTTATCGCTGGAATAGTAGGAGGGATTGTGGTAGGAGCTTTAAGTGGCTCTCAAATTGGAGTAAGTGGACCAGCTGCCGGACTAGCAGCGATCGTTCTCGCAGCAATTTCTTCTTTGGGAAGCTATGAAAATTTCTTGGTTGCAGTGGTTTTGGGAGGTTTGATTCAATTAGTTTTTGGAGTACTCAAACTTGGAATTATCGGATATTATTTTCCTTCTTCCGTTATTAAAGGAATGCTTACAGGAATAGGAATTATTATTATTCTAAAACAAATACCATATTTTTTTGGTATTGATGCGAATCCAGAAGGAGATTTCGCATTTCTTCAAATTGATGGAGAAAATACGTTTACCGAATTATTAAAAACTCTGAATGCGCTTTTGAGTGGAAGTTTTAATGTTGGAGCCGCTATTGTTGCACTCTTAGGTTTAGGTATTTTAATATTATGGAGCAATGTTTTATATAATAAAGGGAAATTTTTTCAATTAGTTCAGGGTCCTTTAGTTGCTGTTGTAGTAGGTATACTTTTTTATGTAATTACTAAAAATGGCTCAATAGGTATCACCTCTGAACATTTAGTTTCTGTACCTGTACCAGACAATTTTGATAGTTTTTTAGGACAATTTGCTTTTCCAAACTTTTCTGTAATAACTAAAGGTGAAATATGGGTTACTGCATTCACAATTGCACTGGTAGCCTCTTTAGAAACTTTATTGTGTGTGGAAGCAACAGATAAATTAGACCCTGAAAAAAGAGTAACACCAACGAATCGTGAATTATTGGCTCAAGGGACAGGGAATATGATTTCGGGATTAATTGGTGGACTGCCTATAACACAGGTTATCGTAAGAAGTTCTGCAAATATTCAATCAGGCGGTAAGAGTAAAATGTCAGCAATTATTCACGGATTTTTTCTACTAACTTCGGTTATTTTAATTCCAACATTACTAAATATGATTCCGCTATCGGTACTTGCTGCAATTCTTTTTATTGTGGGATATAAACTAGCTAAACCATCAACATTTAAAGCGATGTGGGTGGCAGGATGGAAGCAGTTTGTTCCATTTATAATAACGATTTTGGGTATCGTATTTACGGATTTATTAGTAGGAATAGGATTGGGGTTAGCAGTAGGAATAGTGATCATATTATTCAAAAGTTACCAAAATTCTCATTTTTTACATATTGAAGATAAAAGTGATGGTAAAAATAAAATTAAAATGACTTTGGCTGAAGAAGTTACGTTTTTTAATAAAGGCGCTATTTTAAAGGAACTGGATCAGTTACCAGAATATACGGATCTAACGCTGGATGTAAGAAATACGCGATATCTTGACAATGATATTATTGAAATTTTACAAGATTTCTCAGAAAAAGCTAAAAATAAGAATATTAATATACATTTAATATCAGAACGCGGAGTCGTAGAAAATCCAGATAGTTATATTGAATTTTTTAAGTTAAGACCTAAGCAAAATAAAGTAAATTAAAATATAAACATATTATGAAAGCACTTACAAAAGAAGCCCAGGCGGCTATTACACCGCAAGCAGCGTTAGAAATGCTTAAAGAAGGGAACGAGAGATTTCAGAAAAAGAATATGACAGACAGAGATCTTTTAGATCAGGTTAATGATACGAAAAGTGGTCAATTTCCTTTTGCAACAATTCTAAGTTGTATTGACTCTAGGGTTTCTTCAGAATTAATTTTTGATCAGGGAATAGGCGATATTTTTAGTGCAAGAGTTGCAGGAAATTTTGTGAATGAAGATATTTTAGGAAGTATGGAATTTGCTTGTAAACTAGCAGGAACTAAGCTGGTACTGGTGTTAGGTCATACGGCCTGTGGTGCGGTCAAAGGAGCCTGTGATGATGCAAAATTAGGAAACCTTACAGCCTTGTTAAGTAAAATTAAACCAGCAGTTGAAGCTGTTAGTGAGCCATCAGACAGCTCTTTAAGAAATTCTAAAAATATCGATTTTGTTAATGAGGTGGCTGTTAAAAATGTACAGATGACGATCGATAATATTCGCGAACGAAGTGGTGTGTTAAAAGAGATGGAAGACAACCAGGAAATTATCATTATGGGCGGTATGTATGATATTAATGATGGAAGTGTTCAATTTTTTGACAAATAAGATTTACTAAAGTCAGTTAATACCATAAACCTGACTTTGTAGAATTTCTTCAAGATACCGAAATAAGTCATATTAATTTAAACTCGTTTTAGGAGGAGATAACTTATCCAAAAAGGCCGATACGTCCAAGTATTGGCTTTTTGTGATTGTTAGCAATTCGCTTCGCCAATTACCTAATTTACTTACCTTATCATTATGAGACAGGATATTTATTACATATAAAAACCTGAATTTCAATATATTATTAAAATTTTAGGTTTAGACAAGAAAAGTATGCTAACACTTTTGTTAGCTTGTTGGCACACTCAAGATATCTGATGGAGCATATCTGACTTTGTTACAGAGTCGATATTATTAATGATTTTGTAAGTTGTACAAAGTACTTAAACCCGGATTATGCATTGGAACTTCGTTGTGAGTGTTGAAAGTGCCATAAAATATAATATTTTCCAAGTTTTAGCATAGCATCGCTATGGTTAAACTTTAAAATGTAGTGAAACGCTATATTTTGCAGGAGTTTCTGCATGTAATAGATTTTCCAATGCATAATCCGGGCTAAAAGAGAATGTAATTTTTTTTTTAGATTTTGAAGAATAGGGATTTGAGATCATTTCTCATCCAAAAATGAACTAAACTATATTATCAGAATTATCATTCTTTTCATTTTTTAGAATATTTGGCAATACCATTGGAGCAAGTTTTTTTACGGGTTTATATAATATGGAAGAATCTAATGTCTCTTGTTTAATGACTCCTAAACTTCTGTTCCCCGCATCTACAAAAATAATTACCACACTAGCTATAAACGCAAACTTTAGTACTCCAAAAGCTGCACCCAGAAATTTATTAAGAATTCCTAAAGAGGCAAAATCCGCAATCTTTGTGAGCAATTTGCCAGCTAGAGAAATAAGAATCACTACAGCAATAAACGTAATTGCAAAAGCAGTAAGTTTCATAGCACCATCTCCCCAATCTACATATTGCTGTAAATACCCCCCCACAAAGTGAGAAAAATGTACGGAAACATAAATTCCAGCAACTAAGGCTATTAAAGAAGCAAGCGAAACAAATAATCCTTTACTAAATCCTTTAATCAACCCCCAAAGCAGAAGGATACCCAATATGATGTCAATATAATTCATTAATAGTTTTGTTTAGACTAATATAATGTTTTAAATCAAAATTTTAAGTACCAAAGATAGATAGATAACATCGTACTAAAGCGTATCGACCAAGTATAGCATAATCTTTCAAGTTTGTACTTACTGGCTTTTATTTTTAAAGGATGATCAAAGCTTTTTTAAACAATGCATTTAGTCATTTTCAAATTGTATTTTTGTAAAAAAAATGTGATGGTGAGAGATGAAAAATTAAAAGAAAGATGGGATATTCTTGTCCAAAAATTATCGGCTCAATTTGCTGATGGTGATGAACTCGATCTGGACGCAATTATCTATCTGATAGGAGTACAGGAATTAGGTCAGCTACACCGTAAGTTTAAGAAAGATGAAAAGTTGGATTTAATGCATATCGCTATTTGTAGATTGTTAGAACCCTACGGTTATTATGAGTTTGATTATTTTGATAAGGACGGATGGCCACATTATATCGTTAAAGAACGATTGCCCAATCTTAAAGCAGGAGAACAATCTATCCTAATGAAAGAAGCGATAGTCAGTTACTTTATTTCGAGTGAATATATTTTTTAGTTAAATAAGCCAATAAAAAAAGGTACAAAGTAAAGTACCTTTTTTATGAATATTGTTGATTACTTAATAACCTTTAAGAATTATTAGTGTAATTATCTTCTCATAGCATACCAAGAAGCCGAAGGAAGATTACTAATCAATTCTTTTAGTCCTTTCATGTCTATGATTAGGATTCCAAAAAATAACTTTTTCATATCGACATTTTTTAAATTAAACATTGAATTCTGACTAACTTTTAGCCAAATACCATTTGTTTGCATTTATTGGTTATGAAATATTACTTTGGGGAATCTATGATTTACATATATTTCATTCGAGATTTAGTATTCTAAAAATAAATAAATTAATGAGTTTTGTCAAGTTTTTTAACGAGCTTTAACGTACTATGCGGTTAATTTTCTTAAAGAATTTCAAAATATAGTATCAGATTGATTATTAGTAAGTTATTACGCCATTTTTTGGAAATCAATTAGTCAAGGATACTTTTCCTGTCAAGCTATTTTTTTATCTTTTAAAACAAAAGGAATGCTAATAAATATGATTAGTTTTATGAACTCACCTAATGATAGTGGACCAATTTATAAAGAAACAATCTTGGGAAGGATTCCTGTAGAACCTTTTAACACTACCAGTAATCTTGTTTTCTTATTTGTAATCATTTATTTTTCAATACGGGTATATAGGAATCCGAAGCAACATTTGTTTTTAGCTTACAGTTTGCCGATTCTTACTGTCGGTTTTGTAGGAGGAACACTATTTCACGGTACCAGAAGTCATCAAATATGGTTGTTTATGGATTGGGTGCCAATTATGATCCTGTGTATGTCGGCTGTTTTTTATTTTATTTTTAAATTATACAAAGTCTGGTGGAAAAGATTATTGGCTTTTATTTTGATTTTTAGTGTTTCTTTTGGAGTACGAATGCTACCAATCCCTGCGGGTATTAAAATTTCTTTAGGATATGTAATTACAGCACTAACTGTTTTACTACCTATTGTATTATATCTTATAAAAACAAAAAGCAGTCACAAAGAGATGATTATACTGGCTTTTATGTTTTTCGCTATTGCAGTTAGTTTTAGGAGTGCGGATATGTTTTTGGAAACTGATTTTCTATATATGGGGACACATTGGTTGTGGCATTTATTCGGTGGAATTTCGGTTTTTTATTTGATGTTGTACATTTATCAAGACAATTTAAAAAAAAATAAAGTTCTTTCTGAGGAGTAATTTTTTAAAAAGTGTATAATTTATTTTCAGTATTGAAGATTTTTTTAAACATCCTGTACGGTTTTATAATCCACAAATCTTAAATTTGTCTTCTATTAAGAAAAGACCATGATCGACAAGATTAAAGAATACATTTCAGAAGTTGAGGATTTTACGGCAAAGACCAAAGAAGAGGTTGAAGCATTCAGAATAAAGTTTTCCGGTAAAAAAGGACTTGTTAACGATTTTTTTGCAGAATTCAGAAATATTGCAAATGACCAGAAGAAAGAATTCGGTCAAGCTATCAATGCTTTAAAAGTTGCAGCAGAACAAAAGGTCAAAGCCTTAAAAGATGAATTGGAATCCAAAGATGAAGATAAAGGAACTTATGGAGATTTAACACGACCTGCAGAACCAATTGCAATAGGGTCACATCATCCAATTTCTCTAGTGAAGAACCAAATTATTGATATCTTCTCGCGCATAGGTTTTAATGTTAGTGAAGGTCCGGAAGTAGAAGACGACTGGCATAATTTTACAGCACTTAATTTACCAGAATATCACCCGGCACGTGATATGCAGGATACATTTTTTATACAAACGGATCCGGATATTTTGTTACGCACACATACATCTTCTGTACAAGTACGATATATGGAAGAAAATAAACCACCAATAAGAACGATTTCTCCTGGCAGGGTGTATCGTAATGAGGCGATTTCTGCCAGGTCGCATTGTTTTTTTCACCAGGTAGAAGGATTGTATATTGATAAAGATGTTTCATTTGCTGATCTTAAGCAAACATTGCAATATTTTACAACAGAAATGTTTGGTAAGTCTAAGATAAGATTACGCCCGTCGTATTTCCCTTTTACAGAACCAAGCGCCGAGGTAGATGTATATTGGGGACTAGAAACCGAAACAGATTATAAAATGACCAAAGGAACTGGTTGGTTAGAGATTATGGGATGCGGTATGGTAGATCCTAATGTATTAAAGAATTGTAATATAGACCCTGCGGTGTATAGTGGATTTGCTTTCGGAATGGGAATAGATCGTATAGCACTGTTATTATACGGAATTTCTGATATCCGTATGTTAAGTGAAAATGATATACGGTTTCTTGAACAATTTAAGTCCGCGTTATAATTGAAAAAGGATATAGAAATACCCATCGTAAAAGACGTCTACATCGCTGTTATTAAGGAATGGAATGAAGAGTTTAGTGGACACGATTGGAATTCTTATATAATTAATGATCAGGAGATTCCTATCGAGATGGTTTTTGTAGTGACAAAAGGATACGATACCGAGAGAAAAACTTCTTTACTCAGGCACGGAATAGGAACTGTAAATGCTAAGTCATCTGCTAAAATCGAAATGATTCAGGAGGAATTATTTGTTATGAATAACGAATTCTCTGTGACCTTCTTCTCAGAAGGAAAATTATATGACAAGAAGTATCTTTTTAGAAAAAATACCATTAATGAAAATGCTTTTCGAGACCTTCCGGTAATGGAACAACGAGGAGTATTGGTTTCTTAAACTTTTTTTTAACATATTTTAGTTAAATAACCTGATCAAAAACAGGTATTAGCCCCGTGACTCTGGCTTAAACAGGTAGTACTTTAGCGTCATATTTCCCGTTTTTAAATTTATTACAAAAAGACAACTCCTTAAAGTAATTGGTAATAAAGAGTTGTTGCAACATATATCCCCATAACGATTGGAAAGCCAACGCCAATTGTAATGGGGATTCTTATTCTAATCTTAAAACCAAATAAAATGAAAAAAGTAATTTTTTTATCAGTAGTAGTAATCGCCTTTAGTATTTTGTTTTCCTGCGAAAAGGAAACAGTAGGGGAAACAAATTCTATCTTAGAGATAGATGAAATTAATGAACAAACAGAAGTAGATGGTAAATGGGTCTCTTACAGGTGCTTTTATGTTTTTGAAAGAGGACTTAGATTTCAAGGAAGATGTTTGTCCTCAAATATCGGGATTTGCAGATTCGAAAGAATATGCATTCCTATCTTCTATGATCCATGTTGGATAGTACCTTGCTGGATTGATATTTTTGATCCTTGGATTATTTATGAAAAGATTGATCCTATAGATTTCCTTTCTTTTAGAGATAAATTAGAATTGGATATTAATCCTAGAGAGCACTCAATTCCATTTGCATTAAATGAACGGATAGCCGGACTTCAATTTTATGAAGATGAAGGTTTGTTCAAAGATAATGTATTTACAGTAGAAGATTCATTAATTCTTGATGCGGAAGTTTCTAAAGAATTAGGATTACAAGGTAATGTTGTAAAGGCTGGTAAATACCCGGTGATTGTTAACAAGGAAAACGGCACATTTAATGTCATACTTTCTGTGGAAAAAGGATTTGAACGACAGTAGATAAATAGATGTTGGCTATTAGTAAAGGCTGGTAGAGTTTAAGTACTCTATCAGCCTTTTACTTTATCTTGAATTAAAGATATAAGTTTATTCTTTTATCTCAAAAACGATGGGTAGTGAATACATTACACCAACATTAACTCCATCCTGTACTCCTGGTGTCATCTTGGGTAATTCGTTAATAACACGAATCGCTTCGGCTTCTAATTGTGGATGAGGAGCTCTTGCTGCAATGTTTACAACATTACCCTTGTTATCAATTTTGAATTTCACATACATTTTTAGACGCCCAGTAAGGCCGGATTCTTTTCCTAGATTAGTATTGAATTTACTTCCAACTAACTGGTTAACATTTTTGGAAAAACACTTTTTTGCCTCCGCTTGTGATAAATTTTCGCAGCCTGGATACACAGGAATTTTTTCTATAACCCCAAAAGGAATTTCGGCATCAGCTACTACATCCTCGAAGAATGGTTCTGAAAAGCCATTTTCTGTGGTTAACAGCAGTAAGCCTTTTAACGCTTTTCTTTCTTGTTCTGTCATTTCTCCTTTTACAGCAATAGACTCTTTTAATACTGAAATATTATGCAATATTAAACTTTCAGATTTTGATACATTGTCTGAGTTGTTCGCTAATTGAGCATTAGCATCTTCGGTACAAGAAGTATATATTAACATCATACACACTAGAGGTAATAATAACAAATACTTTAATTGAAAGATTTTTTTTGATTTTGATTTTTGTAACATAACGATTCGCTTTTTAATTAATGAATGATTAAAAAATGGATTAATAAATGAAATTTTTTCTGTTTGAAATATCTGTGATAACAAATCCTGATAATAATCTTTTTTGTTAGTTTTAGCAACAGCTTTGGCATCTGCAATGTATTCCTGAAGCACAGCCATTCTGCTTTGAAAAATATATATAAGCGGATTAAACCAGAATAGAATTCGTAATATTTCAAAAAACAAGAGATCAATCGAGTGATATTCATTAATATGAATTTTCTCGTGTAATAAAATATTTCTTTTTTTTACTTCTGAAATAGACTCTCCAATAAAAATGAAATGGAAGAAGGTGAAAACGGTTGTACTATCAGGAATATAAATCAAGCGTATGTTGCCAACTTTAGCAGCGTTCCCCATTTTTTTTAATTTAAGAATTTTATAGAACTTATAACAGAAAATGGACAAACTAACTATGAATCCCAGGCACCATAAGTATTGAAATATCTTTGATAGAGTAAGATATTCAGAAAATGAAGCCGTTGCTCCTATAACTACTTCAGAAAGGGTTGTTTCTGGAGTTGACGAATTACCGATTAAGACAGTTGGTAATTGAATAATATACTGTTCAGGTATATATTCTTTTACCAATCTAATTTTGAAAAATGGTAATACAAAACTAAGAATGGGAGTGAAAATAAGATAGACGCGATTCCAATTATAAAATGTTTCATGTTTAAGAAAGAGATCGTATACTATCAGAAACAATAGCTGAAATGCCAGCGTTTGTAGGACAAAATGTATCATATTATTCTTCTTTTTTATTAATTTCTCGCATTGCCGCTTCCATTTCTGCAATACTGATATCGTTTTTCTTCATAAAAAAAGAAACCATACTTTTAAATGAACCCTGAAAATACCCGTCAATTAGCTTATTAATACTCTGATTACTATACTCCGATTTCTTGACAAATGGTATATAAATATGTATTCTTCCTTCCTTTCTATAATGTACAAAGCCTTTTTCTTCTAATATCCTTACGATAGTAGAAACGGTATTATAAGCTGGTTTAGGTTCTGGTAATTGTTCAAGAATAGCAAGAACACTACCTTCTTCTAAATCCCATAGGATTTTCATGATGTCTTCTTCTGCTTTGGTCAGTTGTTTCATATAATCTGCTTTTAAGAATTCAAACTAAATCCTTAGTTTGAGAATGCTAATATAAACTATTTTTTTAGTTCAAACTATTTTTTTAGTTTTAATTTTATAAATAAGGGAATATTTATTATTTTTTTGACAGAAGATGTTTACCTTTTCCTGAAGTCGACACTAATGATAAAAGAACCTCTACTGACCACTGCTATTAATAGCTGAAGATGGTCTGGAGGTTCTATTTTTACTTTTAACTTAAAACCATGTAATCATGAAAAAACAATCATTAGTAATTATCGGGGCAATGTTGATTTCTTTATCAGCCTGTCAAAAAGAAAACATTGCAGAAGAGGTAGAAGCTTCTGAAACGATTATAGAACAGGATAATTTTTATGCACAAGAAAAAGCATCCGGTGAGTTCTGTAAATTTACACTTCTGTTTAATTTTAAGAATGATAGTGATGACATTACAGGAGAACAAACTTGTGAGTATTCTCCAGGTGATGTATGTGTAAGGGTAGAGTGCCTGCCTAATCCTTTTATTGAAATAAATCTCCCTCCTATACTATGGGATCCTTGTCTGCTGGTTCCTTGTGATTTAGAATTTGGAAATCCTTGGGTAATACAGGATAGAGTTGATCCTCGAGAATTCAGGTCCATTAAGGATGCTTATCAATTAAAAATCGATGAAAAGATTGAAGGTATCCCGTTTGTATTAAATAAAGATGTGTTTGGAGTGCAATTTTATACCCAGCCGCAGCCTAGTTTTAATGTAAATGAGATAACTTATGGAGAGCCAAGTCCACAACCAAATATATTCTACCTTGAAAATAAAATTGTTCTAGACCGTGAAGTAGCCAAAAAAATGGGTCTAAAAGGGAACATCATCAAACCCGGGAAGTATCCAATAATCTTCAATAAAGAAAATAGATCCCACAACGTTTTATTTACAATTGAAAAAGGATTTTAAGAATAGTTAGATTTTAAAATAAAGGCAGGTTTTTGTGCAAAAACCTGCCTTTATTTCATAGAACAATTATTATAGGTATTCTAAGGTACGTTAATACTATATGAATTCAATTTAATGATTAATTCAGAAAATTGTTTTTCAATCGATTATGTTGTTATAGAACAACAGTGTCCTCACCCGGTCTGTCCTCCAAAGAAAAGGAGCTAAAAGTCCCTCTTTTGAAGAGGGAATTAGGCAGATGCTTTTTTAGTGCATTTTTTAATTTTAAATTGCTGTTTGATACGAAAATAAGTTAATACCCAACTTTTTCACGCACTCTGGAAAGCACTTTCGACGCCACGTCGGATGCTTTTTTTGCACCAATGGCCAACGCCTTATCCACTTCTTCCAGATTTTCCATATAATAACTATAGCGGGTACGTTGTTCAGAGAATTTGTTGATCAATAGTTCGTATAAAGCTTGTTTTGCATGACCATATCCATAATTCCCACCAAGATAATTTGCACGCATTTCAGATAATTGATCTTCTGTTGCAACTAATTGGTATAATGCAAAAACATTACAGGTATCAGGATTTTTTGGTTCTTCTAATGGTGTGCTGTCCGTTTGGATCGACATAATATCTTTACGCAGTTTTTTATCCGGCAAAAACAGATTGATGGTATTACCTTTGGATTTACTCATTTTTGCACCATCAGTTCCAGGAACATACATGGTTTCTTTGTGAAATTGTGCTTTTGGTAAAATAAACACTTCTCCGATCTGATTATGAATACGCTCTGCTACATTTCGTGTCATTTCTATGTGTTGTTCCTGATCTTTTCCTACAGGTACAATCTCCGCATCATATAGCAGGATATCAGCAGCCATTAACATTGGATAGGTAAATAAGCCAGCATTAACGTCTTCTAATCTGTCCGCCTTATCTTTAAAGGAGTGAGCAAGGGTCAATCGCTGGTAAGGAAAAAAACAACTTAAGTACCAGGACAATTCTGTTACCATAGGGATATCACTCTGACGATAAAAGACCGTTTTTTCAATATCTAAACCAAAAGCAAGCCAGGTTGCTGCAGTAGAGTAGGTGTTTTCTCTTAAAATTTTGGCATCCTTAATTTGCGTTAAAGAATGCATATCTGCAATAAATAAAAAGGAGTCATTCTCTGGTTGGTTAGCCATATTGATAGCCGGAATAATTGCTCCTAATAAGTTTCCTAAATGAGGTGTTCCTGTGCTTTGGACTCCTGTTAGAATTCTTGCCATAGTGATTTTATAGTTTCTCGCAAAGGTAATTTTTTTGTTCACATACCTCAAACCAATTGTGTATTTTTGAAGTTATGTTTATCATACGATATATACTAATCCTTCTTTGGCGTATTTGGTTTTATGTGTTGATGGGAATCCCTATTATTATTATGTTTCCTGTTTTACTAATACTGACATCAAAAGAACAATGGTATCCACAGTTTTTTGTGGCAGCAAGGTTTTGGGCTAAAATTGTTTTATATGGTACTGGTTTTGTTCCCAGGGTCAAAAAAGAACATAAAGTGGATACGAATAAGAGCTATATGTTTGTTGCCAATCATACTTCGATGGCCGATATTATGTTAATGCTTTTTTGTGTAAAGAATCCTTTTGTTTTTGTGGGGAAAAAAGAACTGGCCAAGATTCCTGTATTTGGTTTTTTCTATAAACGTACCTGTATACTCGTAGATAGAAATAGTCAAAAAAGCAGAAAAGAAGTTTTTGACCGTGCGCAAGCAAGGTTACAAGACGGGACAAGCATTTGTATATTTCCTGAAGGTGGAGTTCCTGAAGATGAATCTATAATATTGGATGAATTTAAAGATGGAGCTTTTAGATTAGCGATTGATCATCAGATTCCAATTTTGCCAATAACATTTCTAGATAATAAAAAACGATTTTCATACACTTTTTTTAGTGGAAGTCCTGGAATAATGCGAGCTTTTATTCATAAAGAAATTCCGACAAAAGGATTGACACAGGATGACAAAAAAAACCTAAGAATTACAACACGTGGTGTGATATTGGATAAACTGAAGTCTAATCAATTTTAACAAACGTTTTTTTAATCAAACCTATTTAAAAACAAAAGCTGTTCCTCCCCAGAAACAGCTTTGTCATCATTGCTTCCCTAGAGCAACAATTCAACCTAACCAACTAAAATAACCTAAAACACATTTAGTCATTTATCATTTCTTTGTTTTAAAACCTAAAACTTATTCCGGTGTATACTCCAAAATAATAGGGTCTAAAATTTTCTGCACTGTCTTTAAAACCATTAAATTGATATTTAAAGATAGGTTCCATATTGATCTGGAATTGATCTGATAATTTGTAATCAAATCCTATACCAATATTACCGGTAAAACTGATATCATTAACCGTTTCTTCTCTGACCACATTTTGATTTTTAAAATTACCGACGATGATGGATACTTCGTCATCTTCCAGGAACAAGGTACTGACACCACCTATCATATGAATACCGATTTTAGAATCTGTAAGAGAATACTTAAGTTCTAGAGGCACCTCTATATATCCAATACTATGATTGAGTAAACCTGGATTTTGGGACTTAACCAAAATTTCGTCATTAATATCACGTGGTCCCGGGGATAAATTGTTGGAAATGTCCTGATAGTCAGAAACAATAATACTCTGAATATTAGTAGCACTATTATTACCTGCAACACCGCTAGCAACAGAAGGTATGCCAAAACCTACATCTTCTGTATTGTAGGCAACGTCAACTTTACTGACTCCTGATCGAACACTGAGGTTCTTATTGATTGAATAGGCTACCTGAATTCCGTAACTAAGATTAACTTGTCCCTGTTTGCTATTATCTGAGAATTCAGGATCAATAGAAGACCCTCCAAAAGAATCATAATAAACCGGCGCTACATTAGGTGCAATATTCCATCTCTTATCAGATTTTGTTAGCGTAATCGCGGTTTCTTTTTCTTCTTTCTCTTTAATAGCATCAAAAATTGATTTTTTTTCGCTATCCTGGTTTTGATTAGAAATTATATAAGAAGTATTTTCTTTATTGTCCAAAGTTTCTGGAGTTGCATTATCTGCAATACTTTCTTCTTTTGGAGTATTAATTGTGGTCGGGTTTTTGAAAAGAGGATTGTTTTCCTTAGCAGAATTTTCGGATTTGTTATTATTTATGTCTGACGCATTTTCGGGAACTCTGTTTTTAGCTATAATTTCTTCTGTATAATTAGTAAAGGATATTCGCTCTTTCTTTGTTTCAGGACTTTTATTGTTTTGTAGATTATTAACTACATCTTTGGTATTCTTTTGAGATTTAAAAAGAATATCTTCATCTTTCATACGTTCCGAAGAATTACTGTTTATGGTGTTTTCTTTGTCGGGAGCACTTGTAATACTTTGGTTATTATTAGTTTTTGAAAAAGAAGTATTCTTATCTGTAGAGATAGTTGCAGCAGAATTGTTTTTGTCTTGATTTTTTAAGAGATTATCCGTAATAGCCTCATTATTAACATTTGTACTTTCTGAGGCTCCATCATTGAGGGTTGATTTCTGATTTTCTGGCGTATCAACAAGTGCATCATTAGGAATAGTATTATTGTTGTCATGTTTTTCACTAGGTAAAGGACTTTTGTTTTCTAGATCCTCTGTGTCAACAATAGTATTTTGAGTTATGTTATCCGGTATGATAACATACCCGATGGATAATACTATTGCAATTAATGCAGCTATCCCGGCAATACGATACCAAAAAGGTACTATAACTACACGTTTATGATCTTTACTTTTTCGAGCTTGGATTTTTTTCCAGACAGCATCATCAGGAGCCACTTCAAAATTTTTGAATTTCTCCTGAAATAATCTATCTATATTTTTTTTATCACTCATCTTCATCCTTCGATTGATTGAACATGATGTTCTTGGTTAGTTTCTATTTTTTCTTTTAAAATACTTCTGGCTCTTGCCAAATTGGATTTAGAAGTGCCTGTAGAAATATCTAACATTTCAGCAATTTCTTTATGGGAATATCCATCCAACACATAAAGATTAAATACTAGTCGATATCGATCTGGTAACTGCTGAATAATCTTTAGCAGATAATCCAAAGAAACCTGATCTTCATCAATTTCTACTTCTATTTCTTCTATCTGTTCTTCTGCAACAATTTCAAAAACTTTTTGTTTCCTGTACTTCTGTAAGGCGGTATTAATCGCGATTCTTTTAATCCATCCTTCAAAAGATCCTTTGTTTTTATACTGTTCTATTTTATCAAAAATTGTAATGAAGGCATCCTGCAAGGTGTCTTCGGCATTTGCATAATTGTTAGAATATTTCAGGCAGATAGAGAATAACTTACTACCATATAATCTATACAGCTGTTCCTGTGCCTTCGCATCTTGTTTTTTACATTTTTTTATGAGTTGATCTAAACTCACGAACAGTTTTTGTTTTGGTTAATAGAATATATCTAAAGTACTATTCCACGACAGGAACTTCGATAGTTAAAAATTGATTTTCACCCTGATCATTTCGACCTTGCCAGAATCTAAAGATATAGGAGTCTTCAAAGCCAACTAAAAAATTCAATGACACTTCAATTAAATCAGTTTCTTCAAGATTTTCACAAACCCTGTCATTTACTACAACATTCACTATAGAAACGGTACGTTCATTAGATAACCTATTGTAGTCAAATCCACTGAATGAGTGACAGTCAGAAGGTCTGAAATACGAAACAGTGATTTCATAATCTTCTCCTCTGGTAAATTGATCCGGAATATCTACTTCCTGTATAGGCACTAATTCATAAAAAAAGTTAATACCTGCATCATCATCATCCAAACAACTTGTCAAACAACATGACAAGATAATCATTGTAATTATTCTTATCTTTTTCATACTTAATAACTTTGGGGTTCTACATACCAAATTGTATATCATAGATGAACCAAGATGTATATGGTTGCGTATGCATCGAACAAATTTTATATGTACTTAAGGGTTTACATATTTCTAGTAAATTATTTTATTAAGGAACCTGGATATAAGGTATAAAAAAATCCCGAGGACTCGGGATTTTGGTATTTGTTTATAATGACAGTATTATTCATTGACAATACTTATGGCTTCTTTGATTTTTTCCTCAAGTTCTTCCATAAGTTCCGGATTATCATTTAGTAAAGCTTTTACAGCATCTCGTCCCTGACCGAGTTTTGTGTCCTGATAACTGAACCATGAACCACTTTTCTTAACGATTTCATAATCTACCCCAATATCAATAATTTCTCCGGTTTTGGATATACCCATACCGTACATTATGTCGAACTCTGCAGTTCTAAATGGAGGCGCAACTTTATTCTTAACCACTTTTACACGGGTTTTATTACCTTGTACTTCACTATTGCTATCCTTAATCTGGGTTGATCTTCGAATATCTAATCGTACAGAGGCATAAAACTTAAGAGCATTACCACCGGTAGTAGTTTCTGGATTACCAAACATCACTCCGATTTTTTCACGAAGCTGATTGATAAAGATTACCGTACAATTGGTCTTACTGATAGAGCTCGTTAGTTTTCTTAACGCCTGAGACATTAACCGAGCGTGAAGTCCCATTTTGGAATCTCCCATTTCTCCTTCAATTTCACTTTTAGGAGTTAATGCTGCAACAGAGTCAATAACAATAATATCAATAGCTCCTGATCGAATTAAATTATCAGTAATTTCTAAAGCTTGTTCTCCATGATCCGGTTGCGAAATAATAAGATTGTCTATATCAACGCCTAATTTTTCTGCATAAAAACGATCAAATGCATGTTCTGCATCTATAAAAGCTGCGATTCCTCCTGATTTTTGTGCCTGTGCTATTGCGTGTAATGTCAATGTAGTTTTACCGGAAGATTCTGGACCAAAAATTTCTATAACTCTTCCTCTTGGATATCCTCCAACACCTAGAGCCAAATCTAAACCTAGAGATCCTGTAGAAATTACTTCAACTTCCTGAACAGCATCATCTCCCATCTTCATCACGGTACCTTTCCCATAGGCCTTATCCAGCTTATCTAAAGTTAATTTTAATGCTTTTAGTTTTGCATCTTTTTCTTTTTCAGTACTCATGCGCTCACTTTATTTTGTTAATGATTTTCGCTAAAATACTACAAGTTTTTTGCATACCCGTTTTAAATTTTATTCTTATACAACTATTTTATTAACAATGATTAGTGGTTATAAATAATGGTGTTTTATTTTTTTCTAAAGAGTGACGCAACCTTTTTCTTTTTTATGAATCTACTTATAAAGCAAACTTGAACAAACTGTGAGGAAGGAGGATGTAGATGAAATTTCTTAAAAGAGTCGTAAGACACAATCCTACTGGATGTACAATTGCTGCTATCAGTAATTGTATAGTAGAAGGTGGTTAGCTTCGTTATTTAATTTTAGTCGTTTAGATTAAGTAAATTAATTAAGTAACGAATTAGCCCAAAAAATGCCTTGAAATGATTTTCAAGGCATTTTTTATTCTATGTATCTGGTGATGTAATTCAAGGAAAATAATTTAAGAGGAGTAATGAAAAATAATTAATAGAAGAATTTTTACCTTGCAGGCTTGAAAATATTTATTTATACCTAAGTTATGCTTATATGTTATCTAACGACATAAATAAAGTAATCAAAATGGTGGTTACTTTAATGATTTATACTCTTTCTCTAATTAATGCTTGTCTATATTCGCAACAGGATCAAAATGATTTGGTAAATAAAAATAATCCAATTAATAATGGAGTGGATTCCTTATCGCAAAAAACTTTAAAAGAATTGGAATCTTCTTATCACAGCAGTAACGATTTTATACTTTCAAATCTGTACGCAAAGAAATACTTAGAGAAGGCTAAGAAAGAAAAGGATACTATCGCAATGGCAAAAGGATATAGTTTTTTGGGAATACTACAGGAAAAAAGAATGGATGTTAGATATTTTGATAGTGCTATTTACCTAACCAAAAATATCAAACATAAGTATTACCCAATATCCCCGTACGTTAGAAAGGGGGTAGTTTATTATTTTCATAAAGAATACTCAAAAGCTTTAGACAATTATTTAATTGCGCTAGAGTACGCTCAAAATAATAATAATGTTCGTTATCAAATGGCTATTAAACATAATATTGCTTTATTAAAAAAAGAGTTAGGAAACAAAATGGAAGCAATTGTTATGTTTAAAGAAAATTTGAAAGACACTTCCATAAATAAATTTGTCGACGCTAAACTATTAAACTTATATGGTGTTGCAGATTCCTTTAACAAAATGAAAATGCCTGATTCTGCTAAAAGCTATATAAAAAAAGGATTAGATAAGAGTATCCATTTTGAAAACCTTCCGTTCTATACTAATTTTTTGTTATTAAGTGGCGCCAATAATAATTTATTAGGAAATTATCAGCAAGCACTGGATTCTTTATATAAAGCTATGAATCAAAATACCGATTTGGTATATAGTGACAAAAATGAACCGATTATTTATCTACAATTAGCCAAAGCTTTGTTGAAAACAAATCGAGAAACTAAAGCGATTGAATATCTAAAAAAAGTAGATTCTATTACGAATGCAAGTAATTATGATATAGAAAAAAAAGAGGCTTTTGATTTATTGATTAGATACTATAAAGAGAGTGGAGATCTAGAGAATCAATTACGCATAACAAGTAAATTGATCGAGATGGATACACTTTTTAATAAAAAGAATACGGATGTGAAATCCGATATTCTGAAAAAATATGAATTATCGCAATTAATTAGTTCTAAAGAAAATATAATTACCCAAATAAAAAGACAAAAAGATCAATCAACTAAAAATCTTTATTTTGTAACAAGTATTGCTATTATTTTAACAATGATTCTCTTTGGCTACTATCGAAAACAAAAAAAATATAAACAGCGTTTCGAAGAACTCTATCAAAAACAGATTACTCATAAAAAAAATGTGGATCAATCTGTATCGAAAGAAAAAATAGCATTAAATATTCCAGAAGAAAGCGTAAAAGATATTCTTGTTAAGTTAGAAGTTTTTGAAAATGAAATGGGATTTTTAGAAGCTGATTTATCTATCAATAGCTTAGCAAAAAGATTCGGAACCAATTCGAAATACTTGTCTAAGATTATTAATATGTATAAAAAAAAGTCATTTAATCATTATATCAATGGTTTAAGAATAGACCAATCAATAATTAGATTAAAAACAGATTCTAAATTTCGAAATTACACCATTAAAGCAATTGCTAGAGAAGTAGGTTTTAATACTACAGATACTTTTTCAAAGGCTTTCAAGAAACAACATGGAATACATCCTTCCTACTTTATAAAAGAATTGGAAAAACAGCTTAACATTTCTTAAATTAAAATCCTCTTTATAAATTATGACTTTAATACCGTGTTTTCAGTGAAAACGCTTTGCTAATGTACTGTGTTTTCAAGAAAACAAGGTAGAAGGCGAAAAAACATAAAGTAGATACCTAATTACGAGATTACATTTGAAATCAATTAATTTAAAAACAAATTATCATGATTAAAACAAAATCTTATTTAGTATTAGCTTTAATTGTCTTTTTAACTTTTTCTTGTAGTAAGGATGAAGTGGAAACTATCGAAACAGTTCAAGAAGAACAAGCTATCAAAAACATTTTAAGTTTCGATTCTCCTGAAGAAGTTAACAACAAAATCAATCTGATCAGAACTCTTAAAAATGAAAAAGAAACTGCTGTTGTAGATGAAATGTTCAATTCAAAAAATTCTTCAACCTTTGACATCTCTAAGCAAACAGAACTTACAGATGACTTAATTAATTATGCAAAAGAATATCACCGAAGAAAGCTTGAAAATATATACAGCGTTAGAGAAGAATTAGGATTTACAAGTATTCAGAGTATTGCAGATGAGATAAATTCATTAAAATTGATCAGCCCATCTAGGGCGACTAAATTATTTGCTGAATACCATGACTATTTATATCAAGGAAAGTTTCTTGTAAAGCCAAACACAGCACCAGGAATTTCGGAAGTCCTTAACTTAGAAGGTAAATTATTGTTAAAAAATAATGTAAGAGATTACTTACAAGAGAACTATGCTATAATTGGCAATAAAGGCCCTATTGCAGTCTCAGCGAGACAGGATATCCTGACAGGTAATCCTTTTTATGCAATTACGTGGCATACAGGATATCAATATTTTAATAATGGAAACCCATTTCTTCCTCATCAGTATACTCCGTTTACAAAGCTAGCTTCTTTTATAAATATTGGTGGGGGATATTTCCTATATCCATCTAAATCTTCCCTGAGAGGAATAAGCCAAGCAACTTATATTCAGCCTATTGCTGGTGGTGGAGCTGGACTAGTAGCGGTTGGTTTTGGATCAAGTCCTTCTACATATATAGCTGAAATTGATAGATTCGGAGAGACTATTTCCTTGGGATCTAGGAGTGATGCATCTTTTTATGTAACTCGAGTACAAATAGGTTCAGGATTATTTAATACTCTCGTAGGAGAGTCTACGATTAGTTTAGCAAGCAATTCGTTTACTAGAAGTTTCTAAAAATTTATTATGTGATATCATTATCAAAAATGCCTTGAAATGATTTTCAAGGCATTTTTTATTGTAAAAATTTGAGCTTCCTAATTAATAGTTATAATGAACAAAAGTATAAAAAACGTTAAATTTGTGTATTTCATCGATTTTATTTGTTTTTTATCTGAATAAATTAGTATATTAGTACTGTTATTAAATGATAAAGACGTTATAACAATTTAGTGGATTAACAATTATGACGATAATTAAAAATCGCTTATTTTATTACAATGTCTGGGATATAACTTTGATGTGAGGACATTAGGCACGGACCCAAATCTACCGACTAAAGAGAGTATCAAATTTGACCCCAAGATTAATAGCCCCAAAATAATTACCGAAATACCCCAAAAAGAAAAAGAGAGTTTTCAATCGAAAACTCTCTTTTTCTTTGAAATTCCCTTAATTCTCAAGAAATAGCCGGTGCTCTTGCATATTATACTACTATTTGTATTTTTGCAAAAAAAAAAGTAAATAATTTCTTTTAACTTAAAAATTAGTATAGCATGCAACTGTACAATACATTAAGTGCAAAAGAGAGAGCTGCTCTTATTGATGAGGCAGGAACAGATCGTCTTACACTCTCTTTTTATAAATATGCACATATTGGTAATACCGAAATTTTCAGAAATCACCTGTTTATTCATTGGAATGAACTCGATGTTTTGGGAAGAATATACGTGGCGAAGGAAGGTATCAACGGACAGTTATCGGTTCCAGCGCCTAATTTTGAAGCATTCAAAAAACATTTAGACAGTATTTCTTTTCTGGAGAATGTACGATTAAATATCGCAAGAGAACAAGACATAAAATCATTCCTGAAACTGAAAGTTAAAATTCGAAAGAAAATTGTGGCCGATGGTTTAAACGATGCTACTTTTGATGTTACTAATAAAGGAATTCACGTAGATGCAGAAAAGTTTAATCAATTGATTGAAGATCCTGATACTGTGCTGGTAGATATGCGAAATCATTATGAAAGTGAGATAGGTCATTTTAAAGGAGCCATAACTCCCGATGTAGACACTTTTAGAGATTCTTTGGATATTATTGAAGAAAATCTGAAAGATCATAGGGAAGATAAGAAATTAGTAATGTACTGTACAGGTGGGATTCGATGCGAAAAAGCAAGTGCATACTATAAACATAAAGGTTTTAGAAATGTATTTCAGCTAGAAGGTGGAATTATAGAATATGCCAGACAAGTAGAAGAAAAAGGCTTGGAGAATAAGTACCTTGGAAAGAATTTCGTTTTTGATCACCGTAGATCAGAACGAATATCTGATGACATTATTTCTAATTGCCATCAATGCGGAAATCCCTGTGATACACATGTTAATTGCGAAAATGAAGCCTGTCATTTACTTTTTATACAATGTCCGACGTGTGCAGCCCCTATGGATAATTGTTGTTCTGTAGAATGTAAGGAGATCAATAGCTTACCTTATGAAGAACAAAAAGCGCTAAGAAAAGGAAAGGGTAATAGTAATAAGATTTTTAAGAAAGGTCGTTCGGAAGTGCTAAAATATAAGCAGTAATGCTAAAATGATTTAGATACTATGGTATTAAAAGAAATCATAGTATCTTTATCGATTAAGATATCGGATATAAAAATATCTGATTTAAGTAAGAATCATATTTGCTGTGTGTATCACAGGCAAATTTCAATATAGCAAGAGCATATGGGGTGTAGTAGTTGTTCCTCCGGGAAAGACGGACAACCAAAAGGATGTAAGAATAATGGTACATGCGGTACAGATGGTTGCAATAAATTAACAGTTTTTGATTGGTTATCAAATATGTCGCTACCTAGTGGAGTGGCACCCTTTCATTGTGTAGAGGTTCGTTTTAAAAACGGACGCAAAAGCTTTTTCAAGAATACAGAAAATCTGTCGTTAAGTATCGGAGATATTGTAGCTACTGAAGCCTCTCCCGGTCATGATGTGGGTATAGTCACACTTACTGGTGAGTTGGTACGTATTCAAATGAAAAAGAAGAAAGTAGATGTAGAAAGTGAGGAAGTCAAGAAAATATATAGAAAAGCATCACAGAAGGATATTGATATATGGCAGAAAGCCAGAGATCGAGAACAAGCGATACAGGTTCGTTCCAGAGAAATTGCAATACGATTAAAATTACAAATGAAAATCTCTGATATAGAGTTTCAGGGAGATGGTTCTAAATGTACTTTTTACTATACTGCAGAAGATCGTGTTGATTTCAGACAGCTGATTAAAGAATTTGCGCAAGAATTCAGTACCAGAATAGAAATGCGCCAGATAGGTTTCCGTCAGGAAGCTGCCAGATTGGGAGGTATCGGTTCTTGCGGAAGAGAATTATGCTGCTCTACCTGGCTTACAGATTTCAGATCGGTAAATACCAGTGCTGCCAGATATCAACAATTGTCATTAAATCCTCAGAAATTAGCAGGTCAGTGTGGGAAACTAAAATGTTGTCTCAACTATGAACTGGATGCTTATATAGATGCTTTGAAAGAGTTTCCCAAAACAGAAATTAAATTACAAACAGAAAAAGGCATAGCCGTATGTCAAAAAATTGATATTTTCAAAGGATATTTATGGTATGCCTATGAAGGGGAATGGATGAATTGGCATAAGATTTCAGCTGATCACGCAAATGAGATCATAGAAGCTAACAAAAACAAAGAAAAGGTGGCTAGCCTTGAAGAATTTGCTTCAGAACTTATTGAGGATACTAAAGTGGATTTTGAAAACGTTGTAGGACAGGATAGTCTAACTCGTTTTGATCAACCGAAAAGGAGCAGAAGAAGAAATAAAAACCGAAATAGAAACAAAAAGAAAGTTTCTGCAGAAAAGAAAAATTCAACTGTACAACCAACAAAAGGAGGTAAAACTGAAAGTAAAAATTCTACCAGAAAAAATAACCACCGTAATAAAAAACGTAAACCACAGCAGCGAAAGAACAATGATAAATCTTAGGTTTTTTATATTGCTTTTTTTGATAATAGGTTTTATTTCTTGTGATGACAAACGGGTTTTTGATGAGTACAAAACTGTGTCTGATACGTGGGAAAAAGATGAAAAGATAAGTTTTACATTACCAGAACTTGATTCAGTTCAGCGATATAATCTTTTTATAAATGTGAGAAACACGAATGGCTACAAGTATAGTAACTTGTTTCTGATTAGTAAGATGGAATTCCCTAATGGTAAAATTGTTACCGATACCTTAGAATATGAAATGGCAAAACCAAATGGAGAATGGTTAGGTGAAGGGTTTACAGACCTAAAGGAAAGTAAACTGTGGTATAAAGAAAACGTGAGTTTTACAGAAAAAGGAATATATAAAGTAGTTCTTCAGCATGCGATGAGAAAAAATGGAGAGACACTTGGAATAAATTCATTAGAAGGAATTACTGATATAGGTTTTAGAATTGAATTTGCAGAAAACCCTAAATAACATGGCTAAAGCAACACCCAAATCAACTAGAAAAACATCAAAAACCCCTCAGGTAAATGTGATAAAATACATAAAGTGGTTTTGGATCACTTTTGCATTAGGAGTATTTCTGGTGGTCCTTTTATTTCTACTTGCCAGTTGGGGAGTTTTTGGAGAGATGCCAGGTTTTGACGAATTAGAGAATCCACAGAATGATTTGGCAACTCAGATTATATCTTCCGATGGAAAACAAATAGGAACTTTTTTTAAAGAGAACAGAACTCCTGTTAATTTTGAAGATTTAGCTCCAGACTTAGTAAATGCGCTGGTGGCGACAGAAGATGCTCGTTATTATGAACACTCAGGAATAGACGCAAGAGGAACTATTCGGGCTTTCGCATTTTTAGGAACAAAAGGGGGAGCAAGTACCATTACACAACAATTAGCAAAACTTCTTTTTACCGGAACCAGATCCAAAGGATGGCAACGATATACACAAAAAATTAAGGAATGGGTAATCGCCACCCGATTAGAAAGACAATATACTAAAGATGAAATAATGACAATGTACCTTAATAAGTATGATTTCCTAAATCAGGCCATTGGTATTAGTTCTGCATCTCGTATTTATTTTAATAAAACACCAAAAGACCTAAAGAAAGAAGAGGCAGCGGTTTTAGTGGGTATGCTAAAGAATTCTGCACTTTTTAATCCTTTGCGCCGACCAGAAATGGTAAAAGATCGCCGAGATGTAGTTTTATCTCAAATGGCTAAATATGAGTACATCACAACTAAGGAAAAAGATAGCTTACAGCAATTGCCTTTAAAATTAGACTATGCGCCAGAAGGCCATTCTGATGGAATTGCCACTTATTTCAGAGAATATGTAAGAAGTTGGATGGGGGAATGGGTGAAAAAAAATCCTAAAGGAGAGAATGAGGAAGGTGAAACACAATACTTTAATATATATAGAGACGGATTAAGGATCAATGTTACTATAGATTCCAGAATGCAAAAATATGCTGAGGAAGCTGTGCACGAACATATGTCTAACTTACAAAAAGAATTTGTCAAGCAGGAACAGAAAAATAAAACGACACCTTTTCGAGATCTAACAAAAAAAGAAGTTGAAGGGATCATCAACAGAGCAATAAGGAGTTCTGCCCGCAGAAAGAAAATGTTATCGGAGGATAAGAGTGAAGAGGAGATCCTAAAATCTTTTGATGTTAAGACTGAAATGAAAGTATTTTCCTGGAAAGGATATATTGATACAATAATGACTCCGAGAGATTCAATTTTATATTATAAAGGATTTTTACGATCCGGTATGATGTCCATGGAACCTCAAACTGGTCATGTAAAAGCATGGGTTGGAGGGGTTGATATAAAACATTTTCAGTATGACCATGTCTATCAGGGAGCACGTCAGGTAGGATCTACCTTTAAGCCTTTTGTATATGCTACTGCTATTGACCAACTAAAATTATCTCCCTGCGATACTTTACCAATGTCTCAAATCACTATTCCGGCTGGATCACATGGTGTAACTGAAGATTGGACTCCCAAAAATAGTGATGCTGAATATACAGGATATTTAAGTCTTAAGGAAGCATTAGCAAAATCAGTAAATACAGTTTCAGCTCGATTAATGGACCGTATCGGACCAGAACCGATCGTTAGACTGGCTAAGAAATCAGGAGTAGAATCAGAGATTATTGAAGTTGCTTCTATAGCTTTGGGATCAGTAGATCTAAAACTATCTGAGATGGTAGGTGCCTACAGTACTTTTGCTAATGAAGGGATTTATAATAAGCCTGTTATGATAACTAGTGTAGAGGATAAAAACGGTGCAACCTTATATCAATTCGAGCCAGAGACTCGGGACGTTATCAGTAAAGAAGCTGCATATGTAACGCTTAACCTATTAGAGGGAGTTACACAGTCCGGATCTGGTTTGCGCCTTAGAACCGGGCCATCAAACAGGTACGACTATAAAAATGTGGTTACCGGATATCCCTACGAATTTACCAATCCAATTGCTGGTAAAACAGGAACGACTCAGAATCAAAGCGATGGTTGGTTTATGGGTATAGTTCCAAATCTTTGTACCGGTGTGTGGGTAGGAGGTGATGATCGCGCCACTCATTTCAATTCTGTTAAATATGGACAGGGAGCTACTATGGCGCTACCAATCTGGGCGCTGTATATGCAGAAATGTTATGCGGATAAAACATTAAATGTTTCTACAGATGCTTTTAAAAAACCCGAAAATCTTACGATAGAGGTTGATTGTGAGGAATTCAAGAAAAGCATTAAGGTACAGGATACCATTGAGGACGAGTTTGGTTTTTAATTGTACATAATCCATCAATAAGAATGGAACAATCAGTATCCAACAAAGATCAGATTACAGACCCTAATTTCAATATTCGAAAATATGTGAGATTTTTCTGGATTTGTTTTACAGCCGTTGTTACAATCATAATTTTATTATTTCTTTTAGCAAGTTGGGGTGTTCTGGGAAAGATGCCTACGTTTGAAGACTTAGAAAACCCTAGAAATGATCTTGCTGCACAGATTATATCATCAGATGGAGTGCAATTGGGGACTATTTTTAAACCTAATGAAAATAGAACCCCAATTCAATATAAGGACTTACCAGAACACTTAGTAGATGCATTAATTGCTACAGAAGATGTTCGTTTTTACGAACATTCCGGAGTAGATCCCAGAGGTACACTAAGGGCTTTTACTTCATTAGGAAGAAAAGGAGGAGCCAGCACAATTACGCAACAACTAGCACGATTGCTCTTTATCGGTCTCAGATCAAAAAATTTAGATAAATACACCCAGAAAATTAGAGAGTGGGTAATTGCAGCTCGTTTAGAAAGGCAATATACCAAGAATGAGATTATAGTTATGTACCTCAATAAATATGATTTTGCCAGACAAGCTATTGGTATTGGTTCTGCATCAAGAATTTATTTTAGTAAAAAACCGATTGACCTAAATATAGAAGAAGCAGCGGTTTTAATCGGAATGCTTAAAAGCGCTACAATTTACAATCCAAAAACAAGGTTGGAAAATTCTACAAGTAGAAGAAATATAGTCCTAAGCCAAATGGCAAAATATGGATATTTGACTACGAAAGAAAAAGATAGTCTAAAGCGAATACCAATAAAACTAAATTATAGTGCTGAAGGTTACTCTGAAGGTACTGCCACGTATTTTAGACAACAGGTAAAGGAGTGGGTGACAGATTGGATCAAGGAAAACCCAAAAGGAAAAAATAATGAGGGAGAATTAGAGTATCACAATATTTATGAGGATGGCCTTAAAATTTTTGTTACTATCGATTCTCGTATGCAAAATTATGCTGAAGAAGCAGTTACAGAACATATGAGTAACCTCCAGAATGAGTTTGATAGACAAGAAAAAAATAATCCCACTTCTCCATTTAGGAATATTTCAGATGAGCAAAAAAACATAATTTTGGACAATGCTATCAGAACCTCTTATAGAACAAAAAGAATGCGGGATTTGGGGAAAAGTGAAAGCGAAATTCTGGCATCTTTTGACGAGAAAACAAATATGAAAGTATTTTCATGGAAAGGAATTATAGATACGTTGATGACCCCGAGGGACTCTATTCTTTACCATAAAAAATTCCTGCATACTGGATTAATGTCAATACATCCTAAAACAGGAGCAGTAAAAGCATGGGTTGGAGGTATTAACCATAAATATTTTAAATATGATCATGTAAACCAGGGTTCAAGACAAGTAGGTTCGACTTTTAAACCATTTGTATACGCCACCGCCATTGATCAATTAAAGTATTCCCCTTGTTACAAGATTCCACGGGAGAAAGTTACCATACCCGTAGGAAAACACGGAGTATCTGGTAAGGATTGGACCCCAACCAATACAGATGGGAACTATGTTGGATCTGTGACACTGAAGGAAGGATTAGCACAATCAATCAATACTGTTTCAGCAAGGTTGATAGATAGAATAGGACCGGAACCGGTTATCAATTTAGCTAAAAAACTCGGTATAAAAACTGATATGGATACCGTTGCGTCGATATCCTTAGGAACAGAAAGCATTAAGCTATCTGAGATGGTGGGAGCCTATAGTACTTTTGTAAATGAAGGAATATATATCAAACCTTTTATCATTTCACATATTAAGGATAAAAATGGAACTCTATTGTACACTAATTTTCCTGAAAGAAAAGATGTGATTAGCAAAGAATCTGCATTTATAACTCTTAACTTGATGGAAGGGGTTACCCAGACCGGATCAGGTAAAAGACTACGGACGAAAGCTTTTGATCAAAATGCTTTTAAGAATATAATTACGGGGCATCCATACGGTTTCACTAATCCTATAGCAGGAAAAACTGGCACGACACAAAACCATAGTGATGGATGGTTTATTGGGATAGTTCCTAATCTGTGTACTGGTATTTGGGTGGGTGGAGATAACAGGTCAATACATTTTCAATCCATAACCGATGGGCAAGGTGCAACTATGGCTCTTCCAATTTGGGCATTGTATATGAAAAAATGCTATGACTCCAAAGATTTGAATATCTCTAAAGCAGCGTTCAAAAAACCAGAAGGTTTATCTGTCGAGTTGGATTGTGAAATCTATGAAAAAAGTAAAAGGCTGGATGATGAGTTTGGATTTTAGCTTCAAAAACAACGATCTCTAAATATTTCTAAAACTATTAGTGTTCAAATGTTTTAGTACTATTTTTTTAGTACTTTTAATCTGTTAAAAATTGAATACTATGATTCGTAAAACAGTGGCCGGAGTGATGGAAGCTACAGAAGGCGTAAAAGATAATATGACCTTTATGTTAGGAGGGTTCGGACTTTGTGGAATACCCGAAAATTCTATTGCAGAACTGGTAAAGAAAAACATAAAAGGTTTGACCTGTATTTCTAATAACGCAGGTGTTGATGATTTTGGATTAGGCCTTTTACTGCAACAAAAACAAATCAAAAAAATGATTTCATCATATGTGGGAGAAAATGACGAATTCGAGCGTCAGATGTTAAGTGGAGAGTTGGATGTAGAACTCATACCTCAAGGGACTTTGGCCGAACGATGTAGAGCTGCACAAGGAGGCTTCCCGGCATTTTATACACCAGCTGGTTATGGAACTGAGGTGGCCGAAGGAAAAGAAACCAGAGAGTTTAATGGTAAGATGTATATACTGGAGAATGCTTTTAAGGCAGATTTTGCATTCGTGAAGGCCTGGAAAGGCGATGAAGCGGGAAACCTAATTTTTAAAGGTACAGCGAGAAATTTTAATCCTTGTATGTGCGGAGCTGCAAAAATAACGGTGGCAGAAGTAGAAGAATTAGTTCCTGCCGGAAGTTTAAATCCGGACCATGTTCATATTCCCGGAATTTTTGTACAAAGAATTTTTCAAGGTGAAATATATGAAAAAAGAATAGAGCAACGAACCGTTCGAAAGAAAGAAGAATAAACAACATAAAAACTTTTAAAACTTAAAACACATAAATCATGGCTGTATTACGACTAGGAGATGAAGCACCAAACTTCACTGCGCAAACAACAGAAGGAGAAATTGATTTTCATAATTGGTTAGGAGATAGCTGGGGGATTTTGTTTTCGCATCCTGCAGATTACACACCAGTATGTACAACGGAACTGGGAACTGTAGCGAAATATACGGAAGAATTTAACAAACGAAATGTAAAGGTGGCTGCATTAAGTGTTGATGGATTGGAGTCACATCGTGGATGGATAAAAGACATTAACGAAACTCAAGATACCACCGTCAATTTTCCTATTATTGCGGACGAGGATAGAAAAGTATCGGTATTATACGATATGATTCATCCTAAAGCAGATAGTCAATTAACCGTTCGTTCGGTTTTTGTAATTGCACCCGATAAAACAATAAAATTAACGATCACTTATCCGGCATCTACCGGAAGAAATTTTGATGAATTGTTGAGAGTTATAGATTCATTACAATTAACGGCTTATCATAAGGTAGCTACTCCCGCAAATTGGAATAACGGGGAGGACTGTGTAATAGTCCCTTCTGTTAGTAATGAGGAAATACCAGCATTATTTCCTAAAGGATATACAGAGATTAAACCATATTTAAGAATGACTCCGCAACCTAATGAGAATTAATTCTTATGTAATTAGAAGAAAACAATTATGCTTGATAAAAACGGAATAGCAAAACGAATAGCTAAAGAGCTGGAAGATGGATACTTTGTTAACCTTGGGATTGGTATCCCGACATTAGTAGCGAATTATATTCCGGAAGGAATAGAGGTAGAGTTTCAGAGCGAAAATGGTGTTTTAGGTATGGGTCCTTTTCCTTTGGAAGGGGAGGAGGATGCAGATATTATTAATGCCGGTAAGCAGACTATAACGACCATGCCAGGCGCTTCTTTTTTTGACTCATCCTTGAGCTTTAGTATGATTAGAGGTCAGCACGTGGACTTAACAATTCTTGGCGCGATGGAAGTAGCAGAGAATGGAGATATAGCTAATTGGAAAATACCGGGAAAAATGGTTAAAGGTATGGGCGGGGCCATGGATTTAGTGGCAAGTGCTGAAAATATCATAGTGGCGATGATGCATACCAATAGGGATGGTGCATCAAAATTGCTTAAAAGATGTTCTTTGCCATTAACAGGAGTAAACTGTGTGAGGAAAGTGGTAACCAATATGGCGGTTATGGAAATAACACAAGACGGGTTTAAATTATTAGAAAGAGCTCCTGGAGTGAGTGTGGAGGATATAAGAAATGCCACCGAAGGAAAGCTAATATTTGATAAAAATGTTCCTGAAATGATTTTAGACTAATTTTTCAAATTCTATATGAGGGTATACGATTATTAAAAATAAGTCTACGAATAATAAATAAACAATTGAAACGTTATAAAGAGACAAGCGCATAATTCACTACAAAAGTAGGAATTATACTACTTATCTGCGTTGTTTTCTGTCCGCTTAAACCTTTTCTTTAACCCATAAATACAATGAAATCACTATGAAATGTTAAAATTTTGTGCATTTTGTCGATTTTAATGGTATTTAAACGTGGTTTTCGGAATTATTTCGCATATTAGCATTCCCTATAAAGAAGTACATATAATTGTACTCTTTTTTAAGAATATTATTAATTAAATTTTAACCCTCACACATTGCCCTATTATGAAAAAGCGTATTAATCGTCTACAGAAATCAGTTAAACCTACAATCGAATTGATTTCTAACTGTATGTATTTAGCAAAAAAAGTATTTTTGTTTTAATAGAAAAAACAATAATTTTTGTTATGTGATTTTTTGTTGTTAATTAATCGCAACCTCCCCAAGTCGCGATGAATAAACCTGTTGGTCTATTGAGCTTAACAGGTTTTTTTGTTGATTCAACTTGTTTGCATCGCATCGATAGAATTTACATCTTAATAACGTAACCGTTCAGCAAACCACATCTTGTGTAGCTGATATTTAGCTTTTAGTTTTGTGGTATGCAAAAAGAAGACACAAAACGAAAACAGGAAATGTACACCATTCTGAGAAAATGGAAGAAGAGTTCACTCAGTTTAAAGGACTATGGTAAAAAGCTAGGCATCACTTATGGAGTCATGAAATATTGGCATAGGAAGTTTAAAGTTGAATTTCCAGAATCCAAGAAAAAAACAGCAAAAAAAGAACCTTCGTTCATTCCAGTAGAAGTTGCTACACCAATATCGATTACTAAAGTAGTTTCAGCCCCTATTGAAATCCATTATCCCAATGGCGTGTTTTTGCAATGTACATCTGATATCTGTAAAAAGGAATTGAAAAATCTAATCACCCTTTTGTAATGTTTGGACTTACTACTACCCACAGGTTTCATTTGTATAGTAAATCTACTGATATGCGAAAGGGCTTTAATGGACTTTGTGGTTTGATACAAAACGATCTTTCTACATCTCCTACGAATGGTTCTGTATATATTTTCATCAATAAAACCCGTGATAAAGTAAAATTATTACATTGGAGTGGGAGTAGTTTTATATTGTATTATAAGCGATTAGAATCTGGTACTTTTGAAATTCCATATTATGACAAGGAGGTTGGCAGTATCTCCCTAACGTATTCGCAATTAGTATTACTTATTGACGGTATCTCTATTACCAATATCAGTAGAAGAAAACGTTACAAATCAGTGGCTAAAAATGCTTGATTCTATTGGAAAACGAATGGATTTTGAGTATCTTTATAATGTGGAAATCACAACTCATAACCCCTTATCTGATCAGCAACCTTTGCTGCAAGAAGCTTATGATACTCTTGTTAAAGAACATCAAAAGTTATAATTTGATTATCAGTACTTGCAGCAACAATTATCAGAACTCAAACGGATGGTTTTTGGTAGTAAAAGCGAACGGTTCATTTCCTTAGATACTGGACAGTTAGATTTATTTGTAGAACAATCACAAGTTTCTACTATTGAATCTGAATCTATTGAAATTAGCTATAAAAGAGAGCAGCAAGTAGTAAAAAAAAAGCAGCCTGTTCGTAGTTCACTTCCATCTCATTTACCACGAATAGAAGAAACTATAGAACCAGATGATATCATATCAGGAGCTACAAAGATCGGAGAAGAGATCACCGAGGTATTAGAATACAATCCTTCCAGTGTTTTTGTTAGAAGGATTGTACGTCCCAAATATATCTTGGCTAAACAAGAAAGGATAATAGTTGCACCATTACCTTCACTTCCAATTCCTAAAGGAAATGCAGGAGCTGGATTATTAGCACATATTATGGTCAGTAAATTTGTACATCACTTACCTTTTTATAGACAACAGCAAATATTCAAGAGTCAACATATTGATATAGGTAAAGGAACACTTTGTAATTGGTTTAATGCAACTACTACTTTATTAGAACCATTATATGATACCTTACAAAAAGAGCTTTTACAAAGTAGCTACCTAAAGGTAGATGAATCCCCAATAGGTGTTCAGGATACTACAAAAAAAGGAAAACTTCATATGGGATATCATTGGGTACACCACGCTCCAATTGAGCGATTGGTTTTATTCAAGTATGACCCCAGTAGATCAAGAAAAGTGCCTGAAGAAATATTACAACATTATAACGGAACCATTCAGACAGATGGGTATTCGGGATATCTAAATTTAAAAACTAAAGGAAGCATTACATTATTAGCGTGTATGGCACACGCCAGACGATATTTTGAAAAAGCACTGGATAATGATGCATCCAGAGCCAGCTATGTATTGGAACAAATTCAAGATTTATATGCTATGGAACGAAAAACCAAAGATCGGAAAAGTACTTTTGAACTCATAAAACGATATCGAGGGTTATATGCAGTTCCCATTTTAAACAGTTTAGAAAACTGGCTTAAAGATCAGATTCTACAGGTACTTCCAAAAAGTGCTATTGATAAAGCTATTGGATATACCCTAAAATTATGGGATAAACTGAAAAGATATATTACTGATGGTCGTTACAAAATTGATAGTAACCTGGTTGAAAACACAATCAGACCCTTAGCACTTGGTAGAAAGAACTATTTGTTTTCTGGATCTCATAAGGCTGCACAGAAAGCAGCCATCTTATATTCCTTTTTTGCAACTTGTAAAATCAATAGTATTGATCCTTATAGTTGGCTTAAAGATGTGCTAGAGAAAATCCAAGAGTATAAAGCAAATCGATTGGATGAATTATTACCTAACAATTGGGTAGCCTTGTGAAATGAAAAGAACTAACGCCCCATATAGTCTTGCCAAGTTACTAAGAGATATTTTTCTTTTTGATTTTGTTTTACATCTAGAAAGCCATATTCATAACAGAAAAGATACACTTGTCCTTGTTTATTTTTCCAGTAGTGCGTAAAATAAGTAGGATCAAAACCTTCTGATAACAACTTTTCTTTGCGTACAGTTGACATCCCAGATTTGTTATAGGCTTTCAAGAGTTTGCGATTGGTCTTCAGTTTTTTGTCTATAGTGTAATATAAAGCTTCCTCTGATTTACGTTTTTGATATTGATGAGCAGATTTGCAATGAATAGAACAATATTTTTTATCAGATCTACCAATAATTTCAGAATTGCAGTGTGGACATATATTCATATTTTCTTTTTTTAATTAAATAATACCCGAATCCTATTCGAATGTTATTCGACTAAAATACTACTATGATTTTTAAATACTGCATTTTTGTATCATGAACCTCACCAAACATATCACCTTAAAGCATTTGCTGATTGGTAACCAAAAAATGATTGGGCTACAGTTTCATCCTGACAAGGTGATTCATGCATTGATAAAAGAACTCCCCAATCCCAAATGGAGCAGAGAGTTTGCAATGGTGTATATTATCCATACCAAAGAAAACCTGAATCATGTTTTTGAGAAATTTAGGGGTGTCGCTTGGATTAATGGAAATTCCTTTTTTAAAGAGAAAGTGATACGAGAAAATGAGCCCGTCGATGTTAACTGGTATCGAAACAGAACGAAGACTGCTTCTTATAAGTATGTACCAGAAGCATATCTTCTGAAATTAGAACTCAAAAGATATGCCCTAAATACTTGCAAAATATACATCTCATTATTTGAAAAGTTCATAAATCAGTATCCCGATAAGGATATTGTGGAATTATCCGAACAGGAGATAAGAGCATATTTGCAATTACTTATTGGACAAAATAAATCTAATAGTTATATCAATCAAACGATCAATAGTATTAAGTTTTATTATGAGGTAGTGATGGGAATGCCTAATCGATTCTATAGTATAGAAAGACCTAGAAAAGAACAAAAACTCCCGCAAGTATTATCAAAAGAAGAAATTATCTCTATGATTGAACACACTAACAATATAAAGCATCGTTGCATTGTTAGTATATTATATTCTGCTGGATTACGTAGGAGCGAATTATTAAATTTGAAACTAAAAGATATTGATAGTAAAAGGATGTTGGTTTTTATTAGAAATGCTAAGAATAATAGAGATCGATATTCATTATTGTCAGAAAAAGTATTGAAAGATTTAAGACTCTATTATAAAGAATGGAAACCTAAAGAGTATCTATTTGAATCTCCGAATGGAATGAAATATTCAGGAAAAAGTGTAGGAGCAATTGTTGGTAGAGCCGCAATAAAAGCAAATATTAAGAGAAGAATCACACCACATATACTTAGGCATTCCTTTGCAACTCACTTATTAGAGAGTGGAACGGATTTAAGATATATACAAACCCTTTTAGGACACAGCAGTACAAAAACAACAGAAATATATACTCAAGTTGCTGTAAATAATTTTAAGTTAATTAAAAATCCGCTAGATTTGTAAATAAAAATACATGGAATATAAAGGACATATATCCTTTATAACATTGTTGTAGAGCATTAAAAAAAAAACAGAATTAATAAGTAAATGAGTGATAATTACATAACTATTTGTCCAGTAAAGGAAGTTGAAAATCCAGAAGAATTAAGTCTAAAAATCTCTAAATGGTTACAAGCAAAGGGAATTATAGAAAATGAATTATCTGACTGTATTCTAAGCACAAATAAAAAAGGTTACAAACCAGGAAACAAACACTTAAATGTAATTGGATTTGATGAAAATATATTACGCCTTCAAGTCTGCGGTCTCGAAATAACAACTGAACGAGAAGTATTCAACGCAGGTGCATTTACTCCATTTACTAAATTGGAGTGTCCAAATTGTAAAACGAACCGATTTGAAGGAATCACTCCTCAAGATTTTTATACAGAAAATTGTACAGAAGAGCAATTAGACAGATTTAATTCTGTGTTTCCTGAATTTGATAAATGGTCTAATAATGAGAACGCATCTTTGACTTGTCCCAATTGTTCAATTGAAAGTGATTTAACCAGCTATAAGACTGACAATTCAATCGCGTTTTCAAATCTTGGATTTACCTTTTGGAATTGGCCTGATTTAACAGAAGAGTTTCTAATTGAGGTAAAGACTGAAATTGGTATGGATATAGTTAGAATGAACGGAAACTTATAAAAAACGCTCTACAACAAGGGCTATAGTTAATACGGGTTTTGGTGTTTAATCCAGAGTTTGGTGCTTTTAACAAAGTCCGCCAAATCTTTTGATTTGGCTTTACAAAAAAAGATAAAACAAAATAAAAAGTTTTGGCTAAGTACTTAATCGAAAGTTCACTACTTTTAATTCCCGTACTAACCATAGCCGAGACGTTAAGGCACATACTTGTTATCTGAAAAGCAAAACGCAATCTGAACCTGTCTGCGGACGAGCCTCGATCGTATGAAC
>CANMSL010000002.1 GCA_947500505.1 uncultured Aquimarina sp.
CCCTAAAAAACCGCACATCAGATTCCAAACTCAAAATACAAATCAAATTTGCTTGTTCTAATAATCGAACTCAGGTTTTTAATTACTGATAATCAGTTTTTTAATTGTTTTTAATGTGCAGCCTAATGAGATAAAAGTCAAAATTTTAAAGTATAAATATAAATACTTGATTTTAGATAACTAAAAAGAGATATCTATCTAATTTAGCTCTTTTGATAACCGCTGAGGGATTAACTGACTTTGATCCCTACAACGCTCCGCGTTGAGAATCACAAAAAGAAGCGATTCTCAATTTTCAAAAAAAGCGAGCTTCATTTTGGAAACTCGCTTCGTGATTCACATTTTTTTGTGATTCATTCGTGACCCCGATGATTCTAAGTTCAAACTTTTTGATTCAAGATATTAAAGAGATTAATAGCTTTATGAATAAACATAACAGCTCATTAAATATTCGAAAACAATAAGTTAAGACTAGTTTCATTCTAATATATGAAACTAAACAAATGAAATTTATTTAACACAAATTAACAATGCTTAATTAAGTTTTTGTTAATAATCACGAATGCTAATTTATAATTTCTGTTGAACATCAGAACTAATAACTCGAAGGTCACAGGTTCAAGTTCTGCTCCCGCTACTAAGATAACCACTTCATTATAAAGTGGTTATTTTTGCTCATAGGCATTTCTTGTGACCAAAAAAGTATAAACTTATAATTGTAGTTCATTATGGACTACAGAAATTATGAGCACTAAAGGTTTTAGCGTTTATGTTACTTTGCCAAATAAGGACTGACGTAAGGATGCCTTATATTTCTACTCCAAACCAATCTTCTGTATAAAATAGCTGCAACTTCTGCTCTAGTAGCATTTCGCGTTGGGTTTAGTCTTCTTCTATCTGAGAAATTTACAATTAGTTCATTCTTAAATGCTCTTAAAATAGCAGGTCTTGCCCAATTTGCAATCGAACTAACATCACTAAAGTAATTTAATTCGCTAGTATTAACAACGTTGGCTCCTATTCCGTTAGTAAGTGCTACAATTACTTCTTGTCTAGTTATTTTTCTATTTGGACGGAATGTCCCGTCAGGATATCCAGACATAAAACCTGCTTTAGCTACTTGCTTAATAGCATTTTCTGCCCAATGTCCTGAAATATCTGATAGTGAAGGAGCATTGCCTGAAGCATTTAGTGGAATAGTTGCTACGATCATTGCAGCTACTTCTGCTCTCGTGATAGAATTATTAGGGCGGAATGTTTTATTAGGATATCCTCTTAACTGACCGTTACTAATAAAATGTGCAATTTCATTAAAAGCCCAATTGTTATTTATATCAGTAATTTCATTGGTATTAAATTGATTTGGATACATAAAGTCTACTACTTCGATATCTTTTGAGCTCAATCCATTACGTTGTACATTAAAGGTACTTCCATCTTTTCTTGTAATTGTAGGCTTACGATCATTAGGATTACTAAAAAAGAAAGAACCATACATCATTATTGATCCAATATCAAAATTTGTTGTTTCTACGTTATTAGCATTCAACTTTCTAAAATTTCCGACTCTTTCTTGAGGGAAAACGTTCTCCTCGATTACTGTTACAAAATTATCTCTTAAAGGATGCCCTTGTTCATGAAAAAGCCCTATTGCATGTCCTATTTCGTGAATTGTATTTCCCGTAGAGCATCCACTACCTACTGAAATGATTTGTTCACCCCCTGCTTGTAATTTTCCAACTATAGAAAAGCAACCATTACGTTCTTCGAATTTCACATAATCTCTTTGATTAGTTCTTTCAATAAATCTAATGGATGTTCTTTGTTCCCAATGACGGATCGCATCATAAACTCTTTCTTTTCTTGGAAGATTTTGATCTACAACATAATGAACCTGATGGAAGTTTCCTACTTGAGGCCATAATCGACTTGCTAGGTTTTCAATAACTCCTTTGGATTGTTCATTAGAGCCTTCTAACTGCTCTTCTGTTAAAAGCATGTCTCCTAAAACATAATAGTCTCCTATTTTAGGGAATTCTGCCTTTATTCCCAAAAAGGATTTTGTTTCAACCTGTTCTTTTCCAGATAGCGGATATACTTCATTAATAGTGTTAAAATTATCTATTTCATTCGTAACTTCAACGATATCCGATAATTCTTCATTTTTCTCACAACTTGATACCACAAGGATCATTGTACTTAGAAGTAAAAATTTTAATAGTTTCATTTTTTAATTTAGTTTAGTTTAAAATATTTGAGCGTAAATCTATTCCGAAAATAATCTTACTTCAAGATGCAATAAATAGATACCGTATATGATTTGACGATTTACTTATTTTGATAAATAGATTGCTAGAGTTGATTCTAAGGTTTTAATTAATAGTTATTTACATGAAATTTCATTGATTTTCAGAGCTATTCCATAGAATTGAAAAGTTTTAGTATATAATATTTATCGCTCTTTTATCTGATGCAGAAAAGATCTTAGTAGCTCCTCTGCCATTGGCACACGCCTGCATAACAGATGGTTCGCGATCCGATGTGGGAGTTCCCGGAATCCACTGTACAAAACCCGAATTTGACCCGCCACCACAACTTTGTAAGGTTTTCCAATCCTGATGCATTAAACCAATTACGTGTCCTAGTTCGTGAATTAAAACTTGTTTCATTTTAACAAAATCACTGTCTAATCTCGTACTGATGTTAATAAAAGAACCTGGTCTCCCTGAACTGTTTGGTAAAGGAGCTTGCCCATTTTCAAAAGGTCCCGGAGTATAAAATGTTACCACACAATCTGCGGTTCCACTATACTTAATTCCAATCTGAACAGAGGTGCCTATATCATTCACTGCCTTTACAGCATCTTGCAATGCAATTCTTGCTCTTCGTGTCAAATTGGAACCTGCCAATACGGTAAATCTTCGATACAAAGGAGAAATTGTATAACGACCTGTAAATTGTTTAGCCTGAGATGGAGCATCTTTTTGATCTAACCAATTCTCAAACTCACTGTATTCAAGCAATAAATCATTGGATTTAAAATACTTCACAGCCTTTCCTTCAACATCTATAGTGGTAATTGTTGAATTTTCTGGATTTACACTCGATTGTGCTAAAAATTGTTTGTGGTCATCAGTTAGAATTTCTGCTTGTAGAAGTGAATCTTCCGTTTCCTCTTTTTGACAAGAAATAGCCCCTACAATAAGTAAAAAGAATAATAAAAATTTAGTAGTTTTCATAGTTTAAATGGTTCAGTAATTATTTAAAATTTTGACCAAAACTAGACTCCTTAGAAGATCTTTACAATAAAAAATACATGACTTGCTTAAATGGTTTGATGGTTGTTTGTTTTATCTAAATAAGATGATAAATTCTCTTAAGTGAGATCATACGATAGGAAAAATAATCAATTAAAAATAAGACCTTTATTAAATTTAGTATTCTATCTTTATATCGAAAGACAATGCATCTTAATGAATACATTAAAAAAAATCTGCGGAAGTAAATTGAGAAATAGAAATTTAATTTCAATACTGGTTTTATGTTTATTAGGCTCGGTTTGGAGCAATGCTCAACAAAAATCGATTGAATCACAATTTTCCAAAAATGAAGATGGTTTACTAAATGAGCAATTAAAACTAGACAGTATCATAGATATTTACTATGGTAAGAATAATGACTCGCTACTAAAATATTCAGAATTATCTTTACAGATTGCTAAATTAAGAAAGGATACATTTGATATAGCAAGGTTTTATCATTACACAGGTATTGCTTACCAAGGAAAGCATAAAAATGTAGAGGCTATAGAAAATTTGCTAGATGCCACAAAACATTACAATTTGATACTGGATTCTGTAAGCATGGCAAGTGCATTTAATGATATTGGTACATTATATGAAAATTCTAATGATTATGAAAAAGCATTAAAAATATATCTCAAAGCGATCAGTCTCTTAAAAAATAATAATGGAGATGAAATAACTTATAGCTTATATAACAATATATCTAATATATATTCAAGTTTTGGACAAACGGAAAAAGCAAAACAATATCTGAAAGAAGCAATTTCAATCGGAAAATCAATCAAGGATTCGCCAGGTCTTTCATTGGCACCTAATCTTAATCTTGGAAATATTGCTTTAGATGCAAAAGAATATGATAATGCGTTATATCACTATCTTGAGGCTTTAAAAATTGCTGATTCTTTGAATTATACCGAAAGAGTAGCACAAGCTAAAAGCAACATTGCATACGCCTACTATTTGAAAGAAGAATACAATAAAGGAATACTATATTCTAAAGAGGCAGTTGAACTCTATAAAGATTTACAAGTTGAACCCTATTATAATATTAGTACCTTACACACATTAGGGGTTTCCTATCTGGGTGTGAAAGAATATAAAAAAGCTGAACAAGTTTTACTCGAATGCTTAACTTCTTCAAAAGAAAATAGTTTTATGCTTGGACTAGAAGTTTGCAATGAAGCTATGTATGAATTAAAACAGGAACAGAAAAAATTTGAAGAAGCATTGTTTTATCATAAGCAGTACGTAAAATATAAAGATAGTGTACTTAATGTTGAAACTGTCAAAGAACTGAGTGCTATTGAATCCGAAAAAATATTGAATGAAAAAAATAAAGAACTTACCGAACTTTCTGAGGAAAAAACAAAAAGTGAAATAAGTATAAAGAAAGAATACAGTTTATATATAACGATCGCTGTTGTTATTGCTATCTTATTACTAATAGGGCTCTGGTTATATTCTTTGAGAAATAGAGCTATCATTGCAGAGAATAAACAAAAATTTGCAGAGAGTGAACTTCACGCACTGCGGAATCAGATGAACCCTCATTTTATTTTTAATGCGTTGAACGGGGTACAAAATTATATTCTCAAGTCAGATACATATGAAGCTTACAATTATATTATTAAATTTTCTGAATCGATTAGACTCATTCTAGAAAACTCCAAAGAATCATTTATTGAACTCCAGAGGGAGGTAGAATTAATTCGTATCTATGTTGATCTTGAAAAACTTCGTTTTAGAGATAAAATAACATATGAAGAGAATATAAATTTCGAAATTCCTGAAAGTGGTATGAAAATCCCGGCTATGATTTTACAACCCATCGTAGAAAATGCGATTATTCATGGGGTTTTGAACAAAAAGAACGGTGGAGAAGTGAAACTCACTTTACAAAAGAGCAAGAGTATTACGCAAGATAGATCAAATAAAGAGTATTTATTAACTTGTATTATCGAGGATAATGGAATCGGAAGAAAAGCAGCTTCTGATATTAAACAAAAATCGAAGAATAAACATCTATCATTGGCTACGACCAATACAAAACAACGAATAAAAATTTTAAGGGAAAATGGATATTCTGGTATTAATTATATCATTGAAGACCTCTACGATAAGAATAATGAGGTGTTGGGCACACGAGTAATTTTACAACTACCAATTCAAGAAAAGAATGATACAAAAATTGCAAACCCTGCTTATCGACGATGAGCTTAATGGCATCGAGAACCTACAAAGATTACTAGATAAATTTTGTCCACAGGTCGAAGTGATTGCTACAGGCAACAGCCTGGAGGAAGCTGAATCAATTATACAAAATTCAACATTGGATTTAGTATTCTTTGATATTCAAATAGGTAGTTCCTCTATTTTCGATTTGTTAAAGAGATTACCGAAGGTAGATTTTGAAATTATTTTCGTGTCTGCACATAACCATGCGCTCGAAGCTTTTGATTACAAGGCAGTTGATTATTTGTTAAAACCGATTTCAATTGAGAGTTTAATAAGAGCTGTGAATAGAGCTTTTACAGTTATTAATGATAAAGCACTTACGGATCACGCAAAACAGGTAATATCAAAAATAAATTCTCCACAGAATAATCTAGAAAGTATCGCGGTGCCAACAGGTAACGGATATGAAATGATTAATGTCAATAATGTGATGTATTGCATTGCCGAAGGGAGTTATACTGAAATTAATATTGCCAATCAAAGAAAAATTTTAGGATCAAAACATCTAAAGTTTTATGCAGATTTATTGAAGGATTTTGATTTTATGCGCATTCATAATTCTATACTGATAAACCCCAAACATATACAAAGAATTAAAAGAACTGACGGCGGTTGTATTGAAATGAAGGATGGAAAAATATTGCCAATCTCCAAATCAAGAAAAGAAGATACATTTAAAAGATTTTCCTTAAAATAAGAGCTATAAAATAAATCGGCTATTAACATTAATTCATTAATAGCCGATTTTAATAAGTTGGTTGTGTTTACTAACTTTTTTTATTCACAACCAAAGAATGGCTTGAGAAAATCCGGAATAATGTCACAGAAATCCTCGTCGTTTCCATCACCTGTAGAAGTGCAGCTAGTTTCAACACTATTACCACAGTTTTCTAACTGAAGTAATACAGTGCCGTCCTGATCCTGAACTATTAACACAGACTCTCCATTTACAGAAGTGTTGGAAGTACTGATGCTCGTAGCATCTTCAAAAGTCCAGCTGCCACAATCGGTGGTTACAGTACAAGTTGCGTTTACGTGTAGCGTAAATAAAAACGCAGCAATCGCAATTAAAATTTTAGTTTTCATAAGTTTTAAAAGTTTAGAATTAAAGTATGCTCAAATGTATTGCGATTACAATCTAACATCAATATCAAATCAATGCCTGTCTGATTTCAATTGGTAAATGACTTATATTTTGTAATACTCAGAAAATCCGGAAAGAAAAGTGTCTAGGATTGAATTTTATTGTCAAAAATATAATTATTTACAAAAACGATACATTCATTCAACCATTTAGGCGATTCATCAATTTCAGGTTGTATAATAACTGGATTTTCTTAGCTTTTATGGTTAAGTAGCTTCTTAAATGAAAATTCTGCGATTTTTTTCTAAGTGTTATTGTTTTAATAAAGCTATCAGTAAAACCTATAAAAAGATATCGTCCAACTATTATATGGATATTGTTTTTAGAAAATACGTTTGATCTAATTTTAACGAAACCAAATCATGAGAGAATTTGATGTAGTTGTGGCCTATGACGACCCTCTAAAGAAATTAGGAATAAGAGCAATGCTTGAAGCTCCAAAGGAACTAAAGTTTAACTTATACGATAATATAAACGATTTAAATAAGTTAAAGAAAGTAATTATTAGTCTACAACCTGATTTTGTGATTATTGATGCTACTCTTAATTCTAATAATTCAGGTATTGAACTTGCAGAATTTACCAGAATTAGTGCAAAAAGTACTAAAATAGTCATTATGACCTTCGATTTAGATGATCTTTTAAAGCAAACTTTAAAAAAACTTGAGATCCAATGGATAGTTTATAAAGCAGATGCTGTAGAGAATATAAAAAAAGCCGCTTGGAGATCAATACACGACAAACCATATATCAGTAAGAAATTTAGAGAAAAATGGTATAAAAAGGATAATGATACTGATATTATCAAAAAATCTAACCCTCTTGGAAAATTATCTAAAACAGAGATTACCATTCTTCAACAGGTCGCACAAGGAAAAACTAATAAAGAAATAGCATCAGAGTTTTATAAAAGCATAAAAACTATCAAAAATCATCGTCAAAACATTTGTAGTAAACTGGGGCTTCAAGGTAGCAATGCTTTACTAAAATATGCGATGAAGTTAAAAAATGAAATGATGCTATCCGGTTTTCCGGTGTTATAAGAGACGATTATTTTTATAATTCCAAAAAGACCAAGCATTTCATCCGATAGTCTTACCCTTTCATAGAAATAAGAACAAGTACCTATTTTATTTAAAATTTAGTATCTGTAGTTTTATTGATGTGAACACAAATAAGAAACTAACACAAACCCAAGGAAATACTCACAATGTTAAAAGTCTCAACTAAAACTTAGTTTAACAACTCATTTTATTCTAGTAAATCCAAAAGTTTTGTACTGATTACTTTTACACCTTGTCGATTTCAAAACAAGGAGTGTTTCATCTATAAGTAAGCTTAACTACAAACTCAACAAATATGAAAACTTTTAAACGAATGAGTGTATTTCTTTTCTTGATTTACACTACTGTACTTCAATCACAAGAACTAATAGTTCAAAAAAATCAAGATTTTTTTAGTATAGAATCATCAGAAGAAAAATTTAGTTTACTTCAAAATAAAACCAATATCTATCAAAAGGAACAGCATATTGCTTTGGATCATATTGTTTATTATGCTGATCAAGTTTCCACAAATTTGAAAATCACTGAGAATTACGATTTTTTTCAAGGATTGCAAAGTCCGTTTGATCCGAATCTTTGGGTTTATCTGGAAAGGGAACAAATAGGAGGTGCCTTTAAACTAAATAAAGTCAACACTTCGAATAATAATAAAAATGTTCTTATAAACAAAAAGAATGCTACGAGAAAAGAAATGGCATTTAAACCAATTGCTTGGACCCAAAGTCCGAACAAAATATACGTTGAAGGAATTTTTCTCGATACTGCTGACGAGCATGAAGGGATTTGGATTTTAGATATTGAATCAAACACTTTGGAGAAGCTAAATATTCCTTTTAGGTATATGAGAACACCATTACATTCTCCGAAAAGAGATCGTTTTTACTTTTTAAGTTCACTTGATAAGCATATGGATCTTTTACACGGTAATACCGATATTATTTTAGCATATAATATTAAAACAAAGAAAACGACAACCATAGCCCAAGCAAAAGGAGAATACTTCCAAATCATTGGTTGGAAAAACCACCTTAACACTAATAGAAAATCTCAAAGTCTAAAATTTTCTAATTTAAATTATTATCTACCTTGGGATGCTGGTGTTGATCTGTGTGTATCCAGACACGGTGTTCCCGGACCAGTAGGTTCTCATACTAATGTTGGGCGATGTAATAGATTCGGTCCCGGTGGTCATCACGGTTATGCTGCTGTAGATTTTGCTACTTCGTTATCCAGTGATCAAAATGTAAGAGCCTCAGCCGGTGGCGTAGTGTCTTTTTCAGGGATAAGTGGGAGTTTAACAAGTGGATATGGGCGTTTAGTAATCATTAGGCATAGTGACGGAACAAGAACGTATTATGCTCATAATAAAGCTAATCTAGTGAGTCAAGGACAAAGTGTTAGCCGAGGACAAATAATAGCAAAAGAAGGAACTACAGGAGGATCAACAGGAGATCATATTCATTTTGAATGGAGAGCAGCAGGAGGTAATGCATCTACAAAAGGACGCTTTACAGGAATTGGAGAACCTAGACAAGATTACCGTTACAGGTCTAACAATTCGACAGGAACACCACCTCCGTCTACCGACACTACTCCTCCAACAACAAGTATTACTGCATCCGGAGGCAACACACAATCTGGAGATTTTACTGCCAATTTTAACGATAAAGATAATGTAGGAGTAACCCGTAGGTTTTATCAAGCTTTAGAAAAATATGGAGATAATTGGTACGCGAATCGAGGTAATGGATTTTTTAATGACAATTTTAATGTATTGTATTCAGGATATACCACCGGTGCAGGAAACTGGACAATTAATAATAAACATCTTCGACAGTCTAATACATCATCGGATAATACAAAACTGAGCACGTTTTTATCGCAAAACTCCAGGTTGCCTTATTTATATGAATTTGCAGCCAAGGTTGGGTCTACTTCTGGTCCCCGTAAATTTGGGATCCACATAATGGCTAGTGACAGTAATCAATCACAGCGTGGTAACTCGTATTTAATATGGTTTAGTGGAGAAGATAATAAAGTACGTATTTACGAAACTGTAAACAATGTACTAAACTTTAGAGCTATTGGCGACGCATCTCAAGATAACAAATGGGCTAATTATAAGATTACATACAGTCCCGGATATGGTGTCCTGGAAGTATTTAAAAATAATAAGTCTGTATTGAAATGGACAGATGCATCACCAATAAAAAATGGAAGCTCTATCTCTCTTAGAACCAATAAAACAATCGTAGAGTTCGATGATTTAAAGGTATATAAATTCAGAGCAGGGAGTAGTCAAACCATTACAGCAGGATCAGCAGTAACCAAAGATATACGAAGAAGAAACGGTAAAGTAAAAAGTTTAGTCCGTGATGCCACAGGAAATTGGTCTGCACCCGGAAATCTGGATGTAACAATAAGTACTCTTACAAGGCAAAATCAATACCTGGCGGACATTACAGAATCAGGCAGCAGAATGATTGCCTATCCTAACCCTACAGATGGTAATTTATTAAATATCGAATATGAATCAAGATCAAAAAGCACAGCTTACATTTCTATTCACGATGTCTTAGGTAGAAAGCTTTATGCATTACAAGATGATTATAAAGACTCGAATAAAAGGAATGTGAATTTAAGTCAGTATGTTTCTAAACTTCAGAATGGTAATTATTTCATTAAAGTAACTATCAATAAAGTGTCAAAAACAATACAAATCACGAAGATCTAATAACCATACCTATAAAAACTCATAAAATCCATCCGGTACCTTTAACGATTTATCGGATGTATATAAAATTAATTAACTCAAACTAAACTCTATGAAAACCATTAAATTATTAATGTGCATTATTTTATGCACTACGATCGGTTCCCACCTACAATCGCAATCTAAATTAACTAATATTACTCCTGTAACTGGTAAAGGGGAATTTAGTACTCCGGTGTGGTCACCAGACGGAAACAAATTACTATTCACAGATCATAACTATGATGCTCTTTATATAGTAGATTTAAACACCTCCAATAACAAAATCGAAAAAATAAAAACTGCACAAGGCATAGGTTATTTAGCCGACTGGAGTGCTGATAGTAAGAGTATCATATTCAGAGAAAAACCTATGGCAGGTACTTTTTCTGATGTAAGGGTAAAAAGTATTGATTTGACTACAAAAAAAGAAAAAATCGTAAAAAACCTTCATCCGGACAACACCAAAATGATATCTAAAGCTAAATCCAGTGAAAATCTGATCGTTTATATTAATCAAGAAACTTTAAAACTGGAAGCTAAAGAAGGTATTAACGGGAAACCTTGGATAATTACCAAAGAAGAAGGAGAGTTCTATCATCCAATTGTTTCGCCCGATCAAAAATCAGTTGTAGTGCATGCTGGTGCTAACATTTATATGTACTCTGTTTATGGGAAACAAAAAGTAAAAAATTTAGGTATTGGCTTAGCTAGCAGTTGGTTGCCAGATAGTAGCGGAGTAGTCACTTTTGAGGATAAAAGCGATGATGGGCATCATGTGTCTGCTTCTGAACTCTTTTATATATCGATAGAATCCTCTAAAAAAATCCAACTAACATCAACTAAAGATGCTATTGAAATGTGGGGGGATGTATCATCCGACGGAAAGAAAATAGCTTACTCTGACGAAAAATCGGGAAAAATCTTTATTGCAGATCTTAACCTAAACAACTAAATCGATGAAAACTATATATTCAAAAAATAAAATTCAAATTACCCTTTTCTTAATTCTTACTACCGTATTTTCTTTTCAGAGTATAGGTCAAGTAGTTGTAATTGATCCGGGACATGGATATGGATCTAATGGCGTATCAAATCCTGATGGAAGAACTGATACAGAAATCGCTACCGCACTCGCCGTAGGATTAAAACTCAGAACCAAAATACAGAATAGTTGTGGTAATTGGACAGTAAGAATGACACGTACTACTAGAAATGGATGGATTTCTGTTACGCAAAGAAGAGTTTTGTCTAACAGTTGGAGAGGAGATCGTTTTCTCAGCATTCATTGTAATGGTGGTGGAGGTACTGGAACAGAAACTTTCTGGTCCAGGGCCAGTACGTCACCTAATGCAAACAATAGTCGGTTCTCAAGAGAAGTTCAGGACAGGATGGTTGCCGGAGGACAATGGCGAGACAGAAGGTCTTCGGAAGATCGCCCGTATCTAGGATACACATTAGGAGTACTGAATGGTAATAGTGCGATAGGTGTTCTTAATGAAATTGGCTTTGTAGATTCTTCAGATAGAAACAAACTACTCAATAATACATGGAGAGATCGATTTGCTGAGGCTTACCTAACTGCCCTTAAAAATAGCCTGGGGGACTGCTCTGGTGGAGGTGGCGGAGGTGGAAATCCTTTGGATACTACAGCTCCTACCACTTCAATTAGCGCTGCTGGAGGTACTACTACATCCGGAGATTTTACTGCTAATTTTAATGATAACGATAATGTAGGAGTAACCCGTAGGTTTTATCAAGCTTTAGAAAAATATGGAGACAACTGGTACGCGAATCGAGGTAATGGATTTTTTAATGATAATTTTAATGTATTGTATTCAGGATATACCACTGGTGCAGGAAACTGGACCATTAACAATAAACGCCTTAGACAATCCAATACTTCTTCGGATAATACAGCATTAAATACCTTTTTATCACAAAACTCGGGTTTACCTTATTTGTATGAGTTTGCTGCCAAGGTAGAATCATCTTCAGGACCTCGTAAATTTGGAATCCATATTATGGCTAGTGATAGTAATCAATCACAACGAGGTAATTCATATTTAATATGGTTTAGTGGTGAAGATAACAAAGTTAGAATCTATGAAACTGTGAACAATGTACTCAACTTTAGAGCTATTGGTGACGTATCTCAAGATAACAAATGGGCTAATTTCAAGATTACCTACAGTCCCGGTTTTGGTGTGCTGGAGGTATTTAAGAATAATAAAACTGTATTGAAATGGACAGATGCATCACCAATAAAAAATGGGAGTTCTATTTCTCTTAGAACCAATAAAACAATCGTAGAGTTCGATGATTTAAAGGTTTATAAATTCAGAGCAGGGAGTAGTCAAACCATAACAGCGGGAACAGCAGTTACCAAGGATATAAGACGCCAAAATGGTAAGGTAAAAAGTTTAGTACGCGATGCAGCAGGAAACTGGTCTACTCCAGGCAACCTGGACGTTACTATTAGTAGCCTTAATAGACAAAATCCTGATATAATCGACGATACATCGTTAGGAGAAAAAATGATTGTATATCCTAATCCCGTAAGAGGAGTTGAACTTTGGTTAACCTATAATGTTATTGATTCCAGACAAACTAAAATATCTCTGATTGATTATGCTGGTAAGATACTAAAAGTAAAATATGATATTCCTGGCAAAAATTTTACTAAAACCACGGATATAAGCGACTTGATGCAAGGTTTACCATCAGGGAATTACTTCATTAAAATTCAAAATGGAGGTCAAATCCAAACTTCAAAAATTATAAAAGAATAAGTAATAATTCTTTTCAAGTAACCCACTAACCAGTACTTTGAAAATAAGTACTGGAAGGTTTGCTATTTCATTTTTTAAAAATGATAAGATCAACAATCAAAAAAATTAGGGTAATCAAACCACTACATAATAACTGATGACAACCAAAATTTCAGGGATAATGATCAGACAATAAGTCACCTATACTAAAACACTCTTAAAACATAAATGGTATGAAACGAATCTATATAATTTTAATAACAGGGCTATTATTTTCCTGTGCAACTGATAATGAAATTGAAGAACTAAACGAAAGTACAGCATCTTCGAGCAAAGAAATTTCAAGAGCTTCTTGCAAAATAGCATCATATACTGTATTTCATAGTTTTTCAAATCAATGGAGCCGTACGGTACAATTGCCTGCAACAGGCAAATTCGTACAAGAAAGTCACTATGTGACCACAAAAGATAAATTTCCGGGAGGTAGATTATTTGCAAATACGGTGACCGAAAATATCAATCAACATTTACAGCAATCATTCAATCTGTATAGACAATATGATGCAAATAAGACTTTTGGTCAGCTATATTCAGCATCATTTCAGAAACAATGGACCCCGGCAGAATCTGGATCCATAGGTCAGGGGTCTGTAGGAAATGTTCAAACAAGAGAACTAACCCCGGAAAAAGAGATGTGGTTTATGACAATGATGTGGGCGCCTGGCACGCGACCAGCAAGAGGAACCAAATTTTTATTAAGCGCTAATGGAAGAAAAGTAGTTGTAATAGCCGGATATGAAACAGGCCCAAGATCTCAAACTTTCTTAGGAGGTTTAACCACAGAAACACACGCTTGGTTAGGAACAAATAATAATTCTCAAATAACGGTATCTTACCTAAAAGATCAATCTACACCAATTGGTCCTATCGTATGTGGTGCTGCTTCAGACAAGACTGCTCCGACAACAAGCATTAGTGCATCCGGAGGAAATACACAATCAGGAGATTTTACTGCTAATTTTAACGATAACGATAATGTTGGGGTAACCCGTAAGTTTTATCAGGCACTAGAAAAATACGGAGATAATTGGTTTGCAAATCGAGGTAATGGATTCTTTAATGATAATTACAATGTGTTATATTCCGGATATACGACCGGAGATGGAAACTGGTCCATTAATAACAAACACCTTAGGCAGTCCGATACTTCCTCGGACAATACAAAACTGAGTACGTTCTTATCGCAAAACTCTGGATTACCTTATTTATATGAATTTGCGGCTAAGGTGGTGTCTACTTCCGGTCCTCGTAAATTTGGGATTCATATAATGGCTAGTGATAGCAATCAAGAACAGCGTGGTAATTCGTACCTGGTTTGGTTTAGTGGTGAAGACAACAAAGTAAGAATCTATGAAACTATAAATGATGACCTAAATTTTAGAGCTATTGGTGATGTCCCTCTTGATGACAACTGGGCTAATTATAAAATCACTTATAGTCCTGGATATGGAGTATTGGAGGTTTTTGAAAATAATACGTCTGTCTTAAAATGGACCGATGCTTCACCTATTAAAAATGGAAGCTCTATTTCTCTTAGGACCAATAAAACCGTAGTAGAATTTGATGATCTAAAAGTCTATAAGTTTAGAGCAGGAAATAGCCAGACAATCACCGCCGGTACATTAGTTACCAAAGACATACGAAGAAGAAACGGAAAAGTAAAAAGCTTAGTTCGCGATGCCGCTGGAAACTGGTCATCTCCGGGAAACTTGGATGTAATTATTAATTTTTAATCATATCATTTTTTAAAAGAAAGGAGGGATAGACCAAACACACTAATTAAACCAACTAACTACTAACCAAAACACAAACTTGTAAATCTTATACAATGAAAACAATTAAATTTTTACTTATTGGTTTAGTTCTTATTGCTTCGTGTACAAAAGAAGAAATAAATGAAAAACCTATTAATAATTTAGATATCGAAGAATCACAAAAGATTTTATCTATTGAAGAAGTTAATGCTTACATAGAACAGCGATTAAAAGAAGATAATGACCTTATTTGGATGAACGTACCTTCTAATGTATTGTGGAGTGCCGTAGTTCACGGTGATGGGTATGTAAGTATTGGGTTTGGAGAAGAAAATTTTTCAAAACAAAAATCTCCCAAATTTTACGAAACAAGACAAAGAATTCTTGATATTTTAAATTCTGAAGAAGTTTCAATTAAAGCAAATCCAATAACTGATGAAGAAGAAGTGCTTCAATATTTAGAAGTTAAAGTTTTTAGCTTGAAGGCTATAATTGAGTTACAGCGTATGAAAGGCATACGATATATAGAACCTAATTCTTATGTGTATTTTCTTAACGAAGATAATGAGGATCAAGAACAAAAAAACTTTGGTTGTGCAAGAAATGGAAGAACAGTGAACCCGAATGATTACCGCATAACGACTCCAAATAGTTGGATTCCTTGGACTTTTGATATTCACAATATTCCTGCAGCTTGGCAATATAGCACGGGCGCTGGAATTACAGTAGGTATTATTGATTCTGGAGTTTCAAGTAGTCAAAAATTTTTGGGAAGTGACTTTAATGATGGTTTCTCTAGCGGAAGAACTATAAAAAAGTTGGGGACATTTGATGAATCTGTTATTGATGATTGTGGACACGGTACTGCGATGTCTGCAGCAATAGCTGCTCCTAGAAATGATGATGCTATGCCGGTGGGAGTAGCTTATAACTGTAATTTAGTCTCCTATAGAGGAACTGGAGATGTGTTATTAGAAAGTAGAAAAGAAAGAAAAGCCGTAAGCAAAGCATTAATGGAATTAGCAGACAATCCGGATGTGAAAATAATTTCTATGTCTATTGGTTGGGTGTGGACAGTTGGTAATATAAAAGATGCTGTAAAATATGCTTATTCTAAAGGTAAAATGATCGTTGCTGCAGGAGGAACATCAACTACGTTTACCAATTGGTATGCTGTAATTTTTCCTGCAAGTATGAGTGAAACCGTTGCTGTAACAGGAATTAAAGAAAATGGAAAGCGTTGTAACATATGTCACGATGGTAGAAAAATTGATTTTACTGTTATGATGCAACGAGACGATGATTCTGATAGAACAATGCCTGTTTTAGGTTACAGATCCGATATTAGAAATGTCGTCGGTGGTTCTTCGATTGCTACAGCCACTACTGCGGGAATTGCTGCGCTAGTCTGGGCAACAGATCCTAATATGTCTAGACAACAGGTTTTAGATAAAATGCAGCGAGCAGGAGAATACTATCCGGACCGTAGTAATAAATACGGTTTTGGTAAAATTGACGTTCTAAAGGCGGTTCAATGAGATTAGTTAGATTAATAATTACTGGTAAGATGTCCCGCATTTAATTTAAATAGTTCTAAAAAAACTCTATTTGATTGAAAAAAGATTTTCTTTCAAAAAGGCTCAAATAATTTTTTGATGTCCATCTTAGAACTAATTTTTGGCTATGGCAGTAATAATTATCTTGTCAAATAGTTAATCGAATAAATAATTCTTTTTTCTAAGAATGCATAGGTATATAATTCTAGGAGAGGTTAATGTCTTTTTAGTTTCAAATTTGATTACTTTTTTTTAAATACTACAAACAGGTACTTCGTAAAAAAGTACCTGTTTGTAGGTATTAGTAAGTTTTTAGGTGCTTCAAAAAAGTTATAATATTGATAATCAATAGAGCTTGAGTGAAACCGAAATGGTTCATAACTCGAAGGCCACAGGTTCGAGTCCTGCACCCGCTAATAAACTTAAGTAAATCTTTTCCTACATACCCTAAAATGGAGTGTTCAAACTTTTATATATTGAATATCAATAATTTATGTATTCTAATAAATTTTCTATTGAAAAACAAATACCTTGTAAATATTAGTGTTTACAAGGTATTTGCTATGTTTCGTGACCGTGGAGGGATTCAAACCCCCAACCCTCAGAGCCGAAATCTGATGCGCTATTCAGTTGCGCCACACGGCCGGTTAATTTTATTCTAATTTACTTTTTACAATGGTAGAGATTGTCTTACCATCTGCCTTACCAGCTAGCTGTCCGGAAGCCATACCCATCACCTTACCCATATCTTTCATTCCGGCTGCTCCAGTTTTTGTAATAATATCAATTATTACTGCTTCTATCTCTGCTTCACTCATTTGTTCAGGTAAAAATTCCTCAATGACCTTTGCCTGATCAGTTTCCGGTTGTGCCAAATCATCTCGTCCTTGCTCTGCAAAGATAGCGGCACTATCCTTACGCTGTTTTACAAGTTTCTGTAATAATTTTAGCTCCTGATCTTCTGTTAATTCTTCTTTTGCTCCACTTTCTGTCTGAGCCAATAGAATAGCCGATTTGATAGCACGCAATGATGTTAATGCATTAGTATCCTTAGCTTTCATTGCTTCTTTCATCGCCGTCATTACTTTTGCCTGTAAACTCATAGATAACCAATTTTAGTCTTTTGGATTGCGAAGATAAAAAATAAACCGATAATCCATTTTAGATTATCGGTTTAGTTTGTCTAATATTGTTAAAATTTGGATTCCAACCAATAGTTTAACCTACGCTTGATCAAAGGGCTGGAATGACAATTAATCAACATTATCGTGTAGAAAAGAGTTATTTTTTCTTAACTGAATATCATCATTACTATCTGTACCTAAAGAAGTTCTGGATAGTTCAGAAGATCCTGGTTTAGAATCGACATCCAGTCCTGCACGCTTGTAGGCAGGTTCTTTTTCAATATCGTCAATATTAGACGCATTATTTCTAAATTTGTAATTAAACTCCTTCATTTTAGCTCTACGCTCTGCAGCTCTTGCTTTTAAGGTTTCCGAAATTGGCTGGTCTATTGGATCAGCATTTTCCGAAGGTTCTGATTCTGGAGTAGGAGCGACAGTTTTTTTCTCAAAAACTATTTCCTTGTCCTCTTCTGCTATCTCTGCTTCAGGTTTAGCTTCTGTCAACCTTTTTTCTTCTTCCATATATTCTTCAAGGCTGTATTTACGAACACCTCCGGAGGCAGTTTCACCTACCGGAACTACTTCTATAGGTTCATTCACCTCTACTTCCAAAATATCATCTGTAAGATCAAATACTATAGGTTTCTCTTCTTCTTTAACTACTGGAGAAATATTTTCTTCAGTAGAAAGCTGATCTTTAGCTTCTTCATTTCCGCTTACCGGCATATCGAATGCCAAGGTAAACTGATCTTCTTTTTCCTTTTCAAGTTCTGCTGCTGCTATTTCATTAGCGTCGTTCACTTCGATTTGATTAATAATATCCTGAGCATTGATAATTACAAAGTCCCCATCTTTTGAGAAAGGGCTAACCACTTCTGCATCTACTACATTTAAATTTTTCAAGAATTCCGTAGTAGGTAGCAATAAGGATTCATTCACATCATCATCTTCTTCTATCAACTCGTGTTTTATAATGGGTTCTTCTTTAACCTCATCTATCTTAGGTGTAGCGGATATCACCGGGGTAGTTCTGGATGTAGATTTAGGAGTTAGATCCTGTGTGGTTGCCCGCTGCTCTTCTTCTAAGGTATGAATGATCTTTTTGGTTTCAGTATTTACGATTTCATCCTGTTGTTCTACATCAAACCCGGTAGCAATTACAGTTACAGAAATTGCATCTTCTAAAGATTCATCTTCTCCAACTCCCATAATGATATTGGCACCGTGACCCGCCTCTTGCTGAATATGATCATTAATTTCTCCGATCTCATCAATAGTAATTTCCTCTTTTCCGGATACGATTAATAATAGTACGTTTTTAGCTCCTGTAATTTTATTATCATTTAACAATGGTGAGTCTAATGCTTTTACAATGGCATCGTGAGCACGTTTGGCACCAGAGGCATTAGCAGACCCCATAATTGCCGTACCACTATTACTCAGAACCGTTTTTGCATCACGTAAATCTATATTCTGAGTATAATGATGTGTTATAACCTCAGCAATTCCTCTGGATGCAGTGGCTAAAACTTCATCTGCTTTAGAGAAACCGGCTTTGAACCCCAGATTACCATATACCTCTCGTAGCTTGTTGTTATTAATAACGACCAAAGAATCTACGTGTGCTCTAAGCTTTTCTACGCCAAGCTGTGCTTGTTCGTTACGCATTTTTCCTTCAAACTGAAATGGAATTGTAACGATTCCTACTGTAAGAATATCCAATTCTCTAGCCATTTTGGCGATGATGGGCGCCGCTCCTGTTCCAGTACCTCCACCCATACCAGCTGTGATAAATATCATTTTGGTATTGGTATCCAGCATTCTTTTGATCTCTTCGTAGCTTTCTACTGCAGACTGTTCACCAACTTCCGGGTTGGCTCCAGCTCCTAATCCCTCTGTAAGAGACACTCCCAACTGTATCTTATTCGGAATAGGACTATTTTCTAATGCTTGTGCATCAGTATTACAAATAACGAAATCAACTCCTTTGATTCCTTGCTGGAACATATGATTGATAGCATTGCTACCGCCTCCTCCAACTCCAATAACTTTAATTACATTTGATTGATTCTTGGGTAAATCAAAAGAAATGTTCTCGAACTCCTCATTGTTACTCATAATTGCTAATTTTCTGATTCTCTTACTTTATTTTCTTATATCTTCTTATGTTCTAAACTGAACTATTTAATCCTCTAACTATTCTGCATTATCCAAAAACTCCTTGAACTTCTCCGTCCATTTCTCCAGAATGTTCTTTCTTGGTTTGTTATCTACAACTGGTTTTTCATCTCCCATACCTTCTCCAATAACAGTTGATGTCTCTTCTTTTGTTTCTTTTATCGAGGCTTCCTTTACAATTATTTTTTTCTGCTTACTAATATGCACCAGGCTATCCATTACCAATCCTACAGCTGTCGCATACATTGGACTTGTAGTTTCCGGATCGCTATTGCCTGCCAGATGTTCATTAGGATATCCGATACGTGTATCCATACCTGTGATATACTCTACTAACTGCTTTAGATGTTTTAGCTGAGAACCTCCACCTGTCAAAACTATTCCTGCGATTAATTTCTTCTTAGGAGATTCGTGACCATAATTCTTAATTTCTAAAAATACTTGCTCAATAATCTCCACAACTCTTGCATGGATTATTTTGGATAGGTTTTTAAGCGTTATCTCTTTAGGTTCCCTACCTCTTAATCCTGGAATAGAAACGATCTCATTGTCTTTGTTTTCTCCAGGCCATGCTGATCCAAATTTGATTTTAAGTAATTCTGCTTGTTTTTCAATAATCGAACAACCTTCTTTAATGTCCTCTGTAATTACATTACCTCCAAAAGGAATAACTGCTGTATGACGAATAATACCATCTTTAAAAATTGCCAAATCTGTAGTACCTCCACCAATATCAATCAATGCCACTCCTGCTTCTTTTTCTTCCTGACTTAGCACGGCATTAGCTGATGCTAAAGGTTCTAATGTAACATCGGATAATTCTAATCCAGAACTTTTTACACATCGTCCAATGTTTCGAATGGAGGTTACCTGCCCAACCACTACGTGAAAATTAGCCTCTAATCGCCCTCCATACATTCCTACCGGTTCTTTTATTTCGGCTTGACCATCTACTTTATATTCTTGTGGCAAAACATGTAATATTTCTTCTCCCGGTAACATTACAAGCTTATGTACTTGATTACATAAGGTATCTATATCCTCTTCATCAATTACTGCATCTGCATTAGGACGTGTTATATAATCACTATGCTGCAGACTTCTAATATGCTGACCAGCAATACCCACAGTAACATCGCTTATTTTCATTCCTGAAACGCTTTCTGCTTCCTGTACTGCCTGCTGAATGGATTGTATAGTCTGAGTAATATTATTGACAACACCACGATGCACGCCCAGGCTTTTGGATTTACCAACGCCTAATACCTCCATCTTTCCGTACTCATTATATCGCCCCACCATAGCAACAATCTTTGTTGTTCCTATGTCTAACCCTACCGCTATTTCATGTTCTTCTCTTCCCATTTTGGTATTATTTTATTGTACACACAACTTGGTTTCTAAACTGTAAACTGACCTTATTATATTTATTCAGGCTTTGATCTTTCAATGCTTTTTGATAGAAGGCCTTAAAATTCTTTACCTTACTATCTAAAGCTTCTACTTTACCAAAAATCACTTCAAAATCATACACCCTTAATCCTAACTGGTAATCACCACTTAAATTTCTATGGACACTTACCACGTGTTTTTTTAGAAACTTATCTTTCTGAATTTTCCTTAACAGCGGAAAAACTTCTGAAACTTCTCGTTCTGAAACATTACTTACCAGAGGAACGTGAGCCGAATAATTATCTGATAACGGCATCGTGTTTCCTGTGATATCAACATAAAAAGGAACAATGGCATTTACCCGCGCAATTGGGGTGCGCTGCTTGATTCTTGCCTTAAGTTGTCCATTTACAGTAAGATACACATCTGAATCTTCAATCATTTTGTGTGCATCCAGCCCCTTCTCTACATTATTCAAAACTAAAATTTCTTTACCTACGTCCGTCACCCCGACCTGATTTTGTATTAACAATTTATTAACCGTCAATTCATTTATGTAAGGATTCTGTTCTTCAACGAATTCTATTTCTACTTCTTTGATCTTTCTAAGCTCGTTGCGATTACCTGTAAATGCAAACAGGAATACAATTAAAGCCACAAGACCAGTAAATTTTATGTATGTCAAAACCTTTTTCATACCGATAACAATGCTTCTTTTATAGTATGTACCTCTTCTCCAATATCACCGGCTCCTATTGTTGTGATGACCCGAGCATTACTTTTTAGGATTTCTTCTACCAAACTATTTTTTGTAACTAATCTTTTATTTTTTAATTCTATCATTTCTAGCAGCCATTCAGAGGTTACTCCTTCTATTGGCAACTCTCTTGCCGGGTATATATCTAATAATAATAGCTGATCGAACTGACTTAGGCTTGCTGCAAAATCGGCTGCAAAATCTCGTGTTCTGCTGTATAAATGCGGTTGAAAAATTGCTAAAATTTTTTTCCCGGGATGCATTTCTCTAATTGCCTGATGTAAAGCATTGATCTCTGTAGGGTGATGCGCATAGTCATCTACATACACTAAACCCTCTTTTTTAATCTGATAACTAAAACGTCGTTGTACTCCTTTAAATGAAAATAAAGCCTTTGCTAAAGCAGTGGTCGGGGAGCCGTATAGCATTGCCATTGCAAAGGCTGTGATAGCATTTAACAAGTTATGTGTACCTGGCAGGTTTAAATGCAAATCCTTTATGAGTTGAGTTGGTGTTTTTAAATCAAAAATATAGGTGCCATTATCAATTCGAATATTCTGAGCGCAATAATCAGAATCATCTTCTATTCCGTAGGTATACCCGGAAAGTGGTAATCCATTGCATACCAAAAGATAGTCTTTTGCTCTGGATGAAAATTCTACAAACGATTCTTCTAAGGCATTGGCCTGTTTATAAATATCGAGATGATCAGCATCCATTGAGGTAACAGAAGCTATATCAGGGTATAATTGCAAAAATGACCTATCAAATTCATCCGCCTCTACTACAACCACTTCGTTACCTTCAAGGATAAGATTAGAATTATAATTTTCACTGATACCACCTAAAAAAGCAGTTACTTTTGCCCCACTTTCTTTTAACAAATGGGCTAACATGGCCGTTGTAGTAGTTTTTCCGTGGGTTCCTGCTACGGCTAATGTATATATATCTTTCGTAATAATCCCTAAAACTTCAGCTCGTTTTTTTAGTAAAAAGCCATTGTTTTTTAGATACTTTAATTCTGAATGTGTCACAGGAATTGCCGGAGTATAAATGATCAATGTTTCATCGATATTTAGAAACGCTTCGGGAAGTAAACTAATTTCATCTTTAAAATGAATACTAATCCCCAATCCCTCTAAACCCGAAGTAATCTGAGTAGAAGTTTTATCATATCCAGCTACATTTTTACCTAAAAACTTAAAGTATCGAGCAAGAGCACTCATACCGATACCACCGATACCAATGAAATATATATTCTTTATATCTTTTAAGTCTTTACTCATTTCTTACGTCTCTGTCTTTTCCCTTTTCTAGTATTTGTTCAATTTCGTCCACTATATCCTTTGTTGCATTCGGCAATGCTAATTTTTTTATCGCGTGTGTTAACTTTATCTGCATGGCTTCAGATTCTAATAACTGAGTGATCGTTTTCCGAAACTTTTCATCCAATTCATTTTCTTGCAACATTTTAGCACCATTCCGGCTCACGATCGCTTGAGCATTCTTTGTTTGATGATCCTCTGCAACGTTAGGCGATGGAATAAATAATGTAGGCTTTGCTACTATGCATAATTCTGAAACCGAACTAGCTCCAGCTCTTGAGACTATTACATCGGCGGTAGCATAAGCTAAATCCATCGTATCCAAAAACTGATGCACTTGTGTATTTTTATTACTACTATATTTTTTATACTCATCATAATACAGTTTTCCGCACTGCCAAACTATCTGAACCCCTTTTTTAGCAAAAAACTCAAGTTCTTTTTCTATTAACTGATTGATCCTTCGAGCTCCGAGACTACCGCCTATAATCAAAATTGTTTTCTTTTCGGGATCTAGATTATATTTAGTAATTCCCTCCTTTCTCTTACCAGCTATTTCCAATAAATCCTGACGAACCGGATTTCCGGTCTTTATAATTTTATCATCAGGAAAAAACCGTTCCATATTGTCATAGGCAACACATATTTTATCAGCTCCTTTTGCCAGCCACTTATTTGTAATACCCGGATACGAATTTTGTTCCTGAAGGACTGTAGGGATTTTTGCTGAATTTGCCATTTTTAACAACGGTCCACTTGCAAAACCTCCTGTACCGATTACTATATCAGGATTAAACCCTTTAATTATTTTTTTAGATTTCCAAAGACTGCTTAACAACTTTATCGGAAACAATAAATTGCCTAGCGTTAGCTTACGTTGAATACCGCTAATCCATAAACCTTCTATCTTATAACCGGCCTGCGGAACTTTTTGCATCTCCATACGGTCATTAGCTCCTACAAACAATATTGAAGCTTCAGGGTATCTACCCTTCAACTCATTGGCAATAGAAATTGCAGGATAAATATGACCTCCTGTTCCTCCACCTGATAATATGACTCTTAATTGTTGCTTCATATTGCTTCGCTTAAAACCTCTAATGGATTTTCTTCTTTCGCCTTTGATTCATTTCTTTCTTCACTGCTAGAATCAGAATTGTTTTCTTCTATAATTATTTCTCTTTTACTGCTTATGCTTAATACCATTCCTAAAGCCATACAAGTCATCCAAATAGACGTTCCCCCGCTACTTACCAATGGAAGTGTCTGACCAGTAACCGGAAACAGCTCTACGGCAACAGCCATATTAATCAATGCCTGAAAAACAATAGGCAGTCCAACTCCAATGACCAATAATTTGCCAAAAACATCTGAGCTTTTATGAGCAACAATAACTAACCTAAATAGGAGCATTAAATAAAGAAACATAAGGAAAACTCCTCCTACTAATCCCCATTCTTCTATTATGATAGCATAAATAAAATCTGAAGAAGATTGTGGCAAAAAGTTTCGTTGCACACTTTTTCCCGGGCCTTTTCCCATGACGCCTCCTCTGGCTATGGCAATTTTAGCACGTTCTATCTGATAATCTTCCGGAGTATCTTTATCATTAAAGAAGTTTTCTGTTCTGCTTACCCATGTATCTACCCTATTAGGAAAAGCATCAGGAAATGCTTTCGCAGTTAAAATAAAAAATGTTAATCCAAGTAATCCTGTGCCGAGTACAACTACAATGTATCGTAATGGATAACCTCCTAAAAAAACCAACATAATCACCATAGAAAAAAGAATTGCCGCAGTAGAAAAATTAGCTGGCAATATCAACATCAATATTATAAATACAGGTAACCAAAGTGGAATCAGTGATTCCTTAAAAGATATTTTCCTCTCTCTGATTTTTGATAAATACCGGGCCACATATGCCATTAAAACAACAGCCGCTAAGGTAGAAGTCTGGAAAGTCACACCCACAAACGGAAGGCGAATCCATCTGCTGGCATTTGCCCCATCGATTGTATTATTCTGTGCCATTGTAAATAATAATAAGACGACAACTACTGGCAACATAATAATAGACAGCCCTTTGAAATAATGATATGGGATTTTATGTACCCAGTACATAATACCAAATCCAAGTAACAAGTGCGCAAAATGCTTTACTAAAAACACAAAAGTATTTCCATCTCCATATAAATATGCCAAGTTACTACTGGCACTATATACGGGCAGAAACGAAAATAATGCTAACAGTGCAACTATTGCCCATATAACCTTATCTCCTTTTATATTTTTTAAAACTTTAGTCACTTTTAATTTATTTGTTTTTAATTATGATTATTCGCTAAATGTTTTTCATAATAATTATAGCTCTCTTACTGCCTCTTTAAACTGTCTTCCTCTTTCTTCATAGTTTTCAAAAAGATCGAAACTTGCACAAGCGGGAGACAACAATACATTTTCATTTCGCTCTGCTATTTTGTAAGCTATATTTACTGCTTCTTTCATAGATTGAGTTTCGACAATATTGTCTACACAATTTCCAAATGCATTAATTATTTTACTATTATCAACACCAAGACAAATAATTGCTTTTACTTTCTCATTAACCAAAGGATATAATTCTGAGTAATCATTTCCTTTATCCACTCCTCCAACAATCCATATGGTAGCAGACTTCATGGCGTCCAATGCATAAAAAGCTGCATTTACATTAGTTGCTTTAGAATCGTTCACATATTGAACATTATTTATCTTCAATACATTTTCCAGCCGATGCTCTACTCCGTGGAAATTCTCCAGACATTCTCGTATTGTGGTCTTTCTGATTTTCAATAGATGAGAAACAGTGGCTGCAGCCATTGCATTTTTTATGTTATGATTCCCCTTTAATGCTAAGTCTTTTGTTGGCATGATAAATTTGTTGTTGTCTATTGTTATTTTAATATTTCCTCCTTCCAGATACGCTCCATTTTCCAATTTTTCCTTTAAGGAAAATGGCAATAATCTTGAACGAATGGGGTTCTTTTTTATGTATTTCGTTATTACTTCATCATCCCCGTCATAGATGAAATAGTCACTTGCTGTTTGATTCATTGTAATTCTGAATTTTGAAGTGATATAATTTTCAAACTTATATTCATATCGATCCAAATGATCAGGTGTAATGTTGGTCAGCACGGCAATATGTGGCGCAAAACTTTTGATACCATCAAGCTGAAAACTGCTCAACTCCAGCACATAATGAGATGTGTCATTTTCTGCTATCTGTTTTGCAAAACTATCTCCGATATTACCTGCCACATTTATATCTAAGCCTCCATTCTTCAGAACATAATGCGTAAGCATTGTTGTAGTCGTTTTACCATTACTTCCAGTTATTCCAACAATCTTAGCGGAGGTAAATTCAGAAGCGAACTCAATCTCAGACACTACAGATATTCTTGCATCTAACAACTTCTGAACTAACGCTGCTTTGTCAGGAATTCCCGGACTTTTCATTACTACATCTGCATTCAAGATTTTATCTTCCGTATGCATTTGCTCTTCCCATTCGATTTCAAAATTTCTAAGAACTTCTTTATAATGATCTGTAATCGTTCCTTTATCAGAAACAAACACATCAAATCCTTTTTTTTTACCCAAAATAGCTGCTCCCACTCCGCTTTCTCCTGCACCCAAAACGACAAGTCGTTTTTTTATTTTTGAATTATGACTCACGATGTACGATTTCTCATATCTTAAATTCCTATCTTACTTTTAAGGTAATCACAGCTATAATCGCCAGAAAAATTCCAATAATCCAGAATCTGGCTACAATCTTACTTTCATGTATTCCTTTTTTCTGATAATGATGATGTAATGGTGACATAAGAAATATCCTTCTTCCTTCTCCGTATTTTTTTCTGGTATATTTAAACCAGCTGACCTGCATCATAACAGATAATGTTTCTATAAAAAAGATTCCGCACACAATCGGGATCAAAAACTCTTTTCTGATCGCAATGGAGATAACCGCAATGATCCCTCCTATTGTTAAACTACCAGTATCACCCATAAAAACTTGTGCCGGATATGTGTTGTACCATAGAAAACCAACAAGAGCTCCCGCAAATGCGGTAATATAAATTGTCATCTCTCCGGAATTAGGGATGTACATCACATTTAGATAATCGGAGAAAATAATATTTCCAGACACCCAAGCGAATAGTGCTAAGGTTAAAACAATGATAGCCGAAGAGCCTGCCGCCAATCCATCTATACCATCTGTAAGATTAGCTCCGTTAGAAACTGCGGTAACAATAAAAATTACTATAGGTATAAAAACCAGCCAGGCATATTTTGAAAGATCATCATTGATCCAGGTAATTAAACTTGCATACTCAAATTCATTATTTTTAAAAAACGGCAATGTTGTTTTTGTTGACTTTACTGCAGGATTAAAATCCGACTGATCCTCTGCAGTTACAACTTGTTCAATCTCGGCAACTGTTTTTTCTTCTTTGATTGTAATATCCTTATGAAAATACATGGTGCAACCTACAATCAAGCCTAATCCCACCTGACCAATTACCTTAAATTTTCCTGCTAAACCTTCTTTATCCTTCTTTTTAATTTTTAAATAATCATCGGTAAAACCAATTACTCCCATCCATAAGGTTGTGACTATCAGAAGAATTACATAAATGTTATCAAGTTTTGCAAAAAGCAGCACAGGTATCAGTGTAGCGAGAATTATAATGATTCCTCCCATTGTAGGTGTTCCGGCTTTTTCTGCTTGTCCCTCTAATCCGAGCTCCCTTATACTTTCTCCCAATTGCTTTTTTCTTAGAAAGTTTATGATTCGTTTACCATAAATAGTAGAAATCAATAGCGATAAAATAATTGCCATTGCTGCCCTGAATGTGATAAACTGGAACAGGGATGCTCCAGGAAACTGGTATTCACTTTCTAAATATTGAAATAAATAGTATAACATATATATTGTTACCTTTCATCTGGTCTGAAACAATTCAGTTAGAAAGGATTTATTTATTTTCCTAGTTTTTTTAATTCTTCTCTAACAATTTCAAAATCATTAAAATCTATTCGTTCTCCATTTGTTTCCTGATAAGTTTCGTGACCTTTACCTGCGATTAGAATAATATCATTTTCTTCTGCAAATTGACACGCAGTTCGTATAGCCTGTTTTCTATCAGTAATTGACATGATTTTCTTATAATTCTGTGGCTCTACTCCTTTTTCGATGTCTTCAATTATTCGCTCAGGATTTTCTGTTCTGGGATTATCACTGGTAAAAACTACTTTATTGCTCAATGTTGTTGCAATATTTCCCATCACCGGTCTTTTTGCTTTATCCCTATCGCCTCCACAACCGACTACTGTGATTAAAGTCTCGTTATTAGTTCTTACGTCATTGATAGTTTCCAATACATTTTTTAGCGCATCCGGTGTATGTGCGTAATCTACAATAGCCGTTATCTTTTTATCAGAAATCAGATACTGAAATCTTCCACTAACACTTTCCAGATCACTTAGTATTTGTAAAGTTTCTAACGTTTCGAGTCCTAATAATTCTGCAGTTCCAAAAATTGCTAACAGATTGTAGGCATTAAAGCTCCCTATAAGTCTTGTCCAAACTTCATTATCGTTTATCTTCAACAGAAGACCACCAAGGCTATTCTCTAAAATTTGTCCTCTAAAATCTGCATAAGATTTTAAAGCATATGTATATTGTTTTGCTTTACTGTTCTGAAGCATAAAACTTCCATTTTTATCATCTTTATTAGTTAATGCAAACGCTTTATTTCCTAATTCATCAAAAAATACTTTTTTTACGTCCCTGTATTCTTTAAAGGAATTGTGATAATCGAGATGATCGTGAGAAAGGTTTGTAAAGATTCCTCCTTCAAACATCAGTCCTGCGGTACGTTTTTGGTCAATTCCATGAGAACTTACTTCCATAAAACAGTATTCTACACCAGCATCATTCATTTTTTTCAGATAGCGGTTTATAGTCAAAGAATCCGGAGTTGTATGCGTAGCTTTATATTCGGTATCATCTACCAAGATTTTTACTGTTGAAAGCAAACCAACTTTATAACCGGCTTTTTTGAAAAGCTGACACAACAGTGTTGCAATAGTTGTTTTACCATTAGTACCGGTAACTCCAACGAGTTTTAAATTCTCTGAAGGAGATTCATAATAATTAGCTGCTATAAACGCTAGTGCTTTCTGTGCGTCAGTTACCTGAACATATATTAAGCCATCCACCAGAAATTCGGGCATTGTTTCGCATACAATGGCAATCGCTCCATGGTTAATTGCTTTTTCGATATAATCGTGACCATCCACTACCGTACCCCGAATCGCAACAAACATATCGTCTTGTTCCACTTTTCTGGAATCAAACTCAACCTTATTGATCCCAGTAGTTGTGTCTCCAACAACAGCATCTATAGGTACTTTATATAAAATCTCTTTTACTTCGATCACGATAACTCTATCCTAATGGTTTGATTGATTTGCACTTTGGTTCCTGGTTCTATAGATTGACTCTTCACTTTACCAGAGCCTTTTACTTCAACTTTTAATCCCATATTTTCTAAAAGCGAAATAACATCCATAGCAGGCATTCCTTTTAGATTCGGCATAATGGTTTTGTATTTCCGTGCTTTCCGAAAATACTCATCATAGTTTTCTGATATTTCTTTGCTTTCTACGATATTTGGTGATACCTCATCTACAACCGGTATGTCATTATAAACTTTTAAAGCAATTGTCTTAAACACCGGAGCTGCTACAATATTACCATAATACCCTTTCTCTTTATTTGGCTTATGGATAACCACGATACAAGAATATCTAGGATCATCTGCCGGAAAATATCCTGCAAAAGATGATATATATTCTCTTTCTTTATCTTTTCCGTAATTACCCCAACAAGTACCTGTTTTTCCGGCTATCTGAAAGTTTTCTGTATGTATATTATCCGCAGTCCCTCTAATCACCACATTCTTCATCATATCCTGCATAATCTTTGCTGTTTCTTTAGAACATATGGCTGGATTGAGTACTTGCTTATCAAATTTTTCTCTGGTTCGGTCCCAGGCTTTTACTTCTTTTATAAATCTGGGTTTTACCATTTCCCCATCATTAGCAATGGCATTATAAAAAGCTAATGTTTGTAGTGGGGTTAAGGCAACTCCATATCCGTGAGCCATCCAGGGTAAAGTGGTACCATACCAATCTTTATCTCCCGGGTAAGGAATCTTTGGTCTGCCTTCACCTTTGATGGATAGTCCTAATGTTTTATGCAATCCCATATTCATTAATCGATTCACAAACTTTTTTGGGTCATTTTTATAATTTTCATCTATAATTTTTGCAAAAGCGGTATTTGAGGATAACTCAAAGGCTTTGGCTGCTGATATTTTTCCGTATCCACCCCATTTAGAATCTTTTACAACCCTATCATAAAATTTCACACGACCATTTTCGGTATCTACCACATAACTGGAGTCAATTACTTTATCCTCTAAAGCAGCTACCATAGCCATTAATTTGAAAGTTGATCCCGGCTCGTGAGATTCTCCAACTGCATAATTCAATTTTTCGTAATACTTCCCTGATTTAGTACGCCCGAGATTAGAAATAGCTTTTATCTCACCTGTTCGGGTCTCCATAACCACCACGGTTCCGTGCTCTGCTTCAAATTTTTCTAATTGTGCCAATAAGGCGTGATGCGTTATATCCTGAACATTAACATCTATGGTAGAAATTACATCATACCCATCTTGTGGTTCTACTTCATTAGCATCACCTATAGGTTTCCACTGGTTTTTTGCTATTTTTTGTTTTTTGCGTTTTCCTTCCTTCCCTCTTAAAAAAGGTCCATAAGCTCCTTCTAAACCAACTCTAGTATAATACCCCTGATCATCGCGACGTTCGTACCCTACAGTTCGTTCTGCTATTTTACCAATTGGGTGCTCACGAATCGTACGTTGTTCTACGATCAACCCTCCTCGATTTGCACCATATTTTAATAAAGGAAAGTTCTTAACCCGCATATATTGAGAATACCCTAAATTTCTTCTAATGAGAAAGTATCTGTTTTTATTATTCCTTGCCTTTCTTAGAACATCATCATAGTACTCTGCGGATTTACCAAATTCTTTAGACAATGCTTTAGACAAATCGGCTATATTCTCCCTAAAATCTTTATCGGTTACCGTAACCGCATCAAATCTTATATCATACTTAGGCACAGAAGTAGCAAGCAAATTACCTTTACTATCATATAAATTACCACGGTTTGCCGGAATATCAAATGTTTTAAAAACACGTTCTTCTCCTTTAGCACGGTACATATCTCCTTCGACAAACTGCGTCTTTGCAAGTTTTACCACAACCAAAATTGCGAAGATGAACATACATCCCGCAATGAAGTATAACCTGTTTAATATGTTCTTATCGTTTACTGCCAAAACAAATTTATTCTTTTACTATTATTTTTTGTGGTGGTTTTGTTGGTCTTTTTATTCCTTTTCTTGTCATTTTTTCGATAACCGATGATTCCATTTTTAACTGCATTAATTCTGTTCTGCCATCTACAAATTGCGTTCTTAATTCACGTACTTCATTATTTAATTTTGCAATCTCGTGTACCTTACTTTCTGCATTATGAGAACTTGCGATCATAATTATTGCCAAAAACGATAGAAAGAGTAGCATGCGCCAGTTTTTCATGGCGTCATCTGCAATTAAAAACTTCCCTTTTAATATGTCATATACCGTCTGTTTCATATCCTTTCTGCTATTCTTAATTTTGCACTTCGTGCCCGATTGTTTACTTTAATTTCTTCATTAGTAGGGATAACTAATCCTCCAACTTTTTTGAAAGGCACAGAAACGTTACCATATAAATCCTTTTCAGGCTCTCCTTCAAACATTCCATTTCTTATAAATCTTTTTACCAATCTATCCTCTAAAGAATGATATGATATCAAACTGATTCTTCCGCCTTTATCCAGTAAACCCTGCATCTGCATTAAAAACTCTTTAAGAACCTCAATCTCCTGATTCACTTCTATTCTGATAGCCTGGTATATCTGCGCCAGTATTTTATGTTCTTTATGTTTTACCATAAAAGGCTTTAGCACTTCTTTTAATTCCAGACTTGTTTTAATAGGCCTATTTTTTCTGGAACTTATAATTGCTCTGGCCAGTTTAGGTGCATTTCTAAGTTCTCCATACTGTAAAAACATGATCCTTAAGTCTGACTCATCATACTCATTAATTACGTGATATGCAGATAATTTACCGGCCTGATTCATTCTCATATCCAAGTCCGCTTCGAACCTTGTAGAAAAACCTCTTTCTGCAACATCGAACTGATGTGACGAAACCCCAAAATCACCTAAAATCCCATCGACTTTTCGTACTCCGTAAAAACGAAGGAAACGTTTTATGAACCTAAAATTTTCATTAATTAATACAAACCTTTCATCATCTATCGCATTCAGTAGCGCATCTTTATCCTGGTCAAAAGCATATAACCTACCATCGGGACCTAGCCTTTTTAAAATTTCTCTAGAATGCCCTCCTCCTCCAAAAGTCACGTCCACATAAACTCCATCAGGTCTGATGGCAAGCCCGTCTACAGTTTCTTTTAACAAAACCGGGTTATGATATTCCATCTGTTTCATCGATTCTTCCTCATTGATTTTTAATAGTCAGATGGAGTCGTCAAAAACCACCGAACTAATATCATTTTATCATTACTCTTGACTTATTTCATCATCAAATCCCATTACTTCTTCTGCGAGATCAGCAAAATCTATAGCCGCATCATCAATTACTTTTTCATATTGAGCCTTATCCCATATCTCAATAATATTTACCGCAGACGAGAGTACGAGCTCCTTTTTGATTCCTGCAAAACTTACTAAATCCTTAGGTATCAAAAGGCGCCCTGTAGCATCTATTTCTACTACCTTAACACCAGCTGTAAACCTGCGGATGAAATCGTTATTTTTCTTTTTAAAACGATTTAGCTTATTCATTTTCTGCATTAAAAGATTCCACTCTTTCATTGGATACAACTCCAAACAGGACTGAAAAACAGCTCTTTTCAACACAAAACCCTCTTGCAAAACGGGTGAAAGTTGCTTTTTAAATGCTACAGGCATCATCAAACGTCCCTTTGCGTCTGCTTTACATTCGTATGTTCCTATAAGATTTACCACTTTTACTTACTTGCTGCTATAATTAGTCAAATATATTGAAAAATTTACCACTTTTTACCACAATCTACCACATTGTTAATAAATTATCATTAAAAATTCTCTAAAAACACTGGTTCTTCTTCTGTGTTTTATTGACCTGTAGTATAGGATTTATACTTAAAATATTGGTTTTGACCCTTTAATGATTAAAAAAAAAGGTTGATCAAAAAAATCCGAAAAAATCATATGGTAGTATTCATAAAAAATCTTTAAACTAATTATGAAAATGCTATATTTGCTTTTAATTCTTGTAAGAAGTATTAATGAAGCACGAATTAAAGAAAGACGGAAAATTCAGTTATCTCGAGCTCGGGGAAGGCACACCAATCGTAATTTTACATGGGTTGATGGGTGGCTTAAGCAACTTTGATGGCGTAAGCTCGTATTTCCCGGAAAATGGATATAAAGTTTTGATTCCAGAACTTCCGCTCTACGAAATGCCGTTGATAAAAACAAGTGTGGGTACTTTTGCTAAATACCTAAAAGACTTCATTGATCAGCTAGGATATAAAGAAGTTATTTTATTAGGTAATTCTCTTGGAGGACACATTGGATTACTTTGCACAAAAATGTTTCCTGAAAAAGTAAAAGCCTTGGTTATAACTGGTAGTTCTGGACTTTACGAAAGTGCTATGGGCGAAAGTTATCCTAAGCGTGGTGATTATGAATATATAAAAGCTAAAGCTGAAAATGTATTCTACGATCCTGCTATTGCCACCAAAGAAATCGTTGACGAGGTATATGCTACGGTCAATGATCGAAATAAATTGATCAGAACCCTGGCAATTGCCAAAAGTGCCATAAGACATAATATGGCCAAGGATCTACCTAATATGAAAACACCAACCTGCATCATCTGGGGAAAAAACGATAATGTAACTCCACCGGAAGTTGCAGATGATTTTAACAGACTACTACCTGATTCTGATTTATATTGGATAGACAGATGTGGTCACGCTGCGATGATGGAACATCCGGAAGAGTTTAACAAATTATTACACGCTTGGCTACAAGAACGTAATTTTTAATTACAGCAGACATGAAGATTAGTAGCGCTGAATTTGTAATGAGCAACAGCGATGTAGCAAAATGTCCAAAGGACAATTTGCCAGAATATGCTTTTATTGGCAGATCCAATGTTGGTAAGTCTTCTTTAATCAACATGCTAACCAACCGAAAAAGTCTTGCAAAGATATCCGGAAGACCAGGAAAAACTCAGTTGATCAATCATTTTATAATCAATAAAAATTGGTTTTTGGTAGACTTACCTGGCTATGGTTATGCCAGAGTCTCTAAATCATCCAAAAAGGTGTTTCAAAAATTTATTACAGCATACTTTTCTAAGAGATCGCAACTGGTTTCTGCCTTTGTTCTAGTAGACAGTAGACATGAACCTCAGAAAATAGATTTGGAATTTATGCAATGGCTTGGAGAAAATCAAATCCCATTTTCTATAATTTTCACAAAAGCTGATAAACTCACAAAAAATAAACTCCCCCTAAATATTGAAGCCTATACAAATGAAATGCTAAAATATTGGGAAGAAATGCCCAATTATTTTATTACCTCATCTTCTTCTGGTTTAGGGAAAGATGAACTACTGAAGTATATAGGTGAAATAAATCATCAAATGGCTAATTCTTAGGATAATTTCTGTTGCACAACTTTTATTACAACTTTAGTAGATATTATTGGGTAAACTCTCTTGAATTTATTTCTCCTTTAACTCTAACTTTTCTGCAAAATAATCACAAAAATCCTTCATAGTTGCTGACATTTTCTCGTCTTGTGTCGCTCTGTTAAAAGTTTCACTCATAGAAACCAGAGTTTGGTGAAAGAATATTTTCATTTCATCGACCGGCATGTCTTTTGTCCATAAATCAATCCGAAGGCTTTCTTTAGTTTTATGGTCCCAAACCGACAATAGCATGGCCTTGGTCTCTTCATTTTCTATTCCCCCATCTTTAGCCGTCCAGTTTAATTTTTCCGGAACTCTGTTTTCATCTAATTCTATATCTATTTTTATCTCGGAAGTATGCATTTTTACCATTATCTTGCGGGTTTATATTTTGAAGCGCTAAAAATTGTTTCAGCGTCAGTAACTAATAATTGCCGCAAAGATACATTGTTATTTTTCATATATGAACTAACTATCTTCCAACCGATATACTGACCTATTCTATCCGGTGCTTCCTGATCAATCTCTTCCAGATAAAATTTAGAAAACGGACCTGGATACAAGAATCGCGGTAATAAATCTGCATCTGTACTATACAATAGTTGCCGGTCAATAAAATATCTCCAGATTTCTTCTTCATTAGCTTCTGCCCACGCTAATTGTTCTTCTGTATATGCCATTTTCTCACTATCCGAAACATCAGGAAGAAACAAATCTTTGAGATACATTTCTTTTCCATAGTAAATCATATTGGACAAAAAGGTTCTATTTCGCGGTAATTCTACCAATTGTCTTGCATATATAGTAGCCACATCAGGCAGGATTTGACTTCTTACGAAACGATTTTTGAGATAAGCCTGTATGCCATCGTAAAAATGATGATCAGCACCCAGGTAGGTGTCCAAAGAAATAATTAACAAATTATCAGATAATATAACTTTTCTTTGATAATCTACATTTGATGTTACCGTAATCACTCTAGGTACTGTAACTTCCGGAAAGTAATACTTGATATGTTGTAAAAGGGATTCGAGTTGTTCCTTCTCTTTAGAGAAAGAACTGAAAGCTTTTTCTACTTCCTGATTAATCTCTAACTGTATAGTATCTTTGGTTTTTCGGATCCAAATACTATCATTATCTTTTCCGGGAAACAAAAATGGATATCTCGATTTTACATCTGCTAAATTTTCGGGAGTTACATCCGCAAAAATTCTATCAAAACGTTCAATACCAATTTCTACAGGTATTGCCGCTATCTCTTTTTCCACTTTACTTTCTCTGGCACAAGACCAGATGACGCAAAAAGTTAAGGGTACTATTAAAAATTTACTATACTTCATTCGGATATTTTAAGATATGTATAAATAATCACTCGTAACCTCTAACGCTATCTTTTTTTATTAATTTTATAACTGCAAAAGTATTATTATATAATCATGTTTTATAAGATAATTACGCATTAATGCGTAATGAGTATTAGACAAAAATTAAAAATTAAAAAAATATGCAAACTGAGAAAGTAATTGACCACATTGTAAATTGGCTAAAAGATTATGCAACAAAAGCAAATATAAATGGTTTTGTTATCGGGATAAGCGGCGGAATTGATAGTGCTGTTACATCTACCTTATGTGCCAAAACAGGCCTTCAGGTCTTATGTGTAGAAATGCCTATACATCAAGCTCAGAGCCAGGTTAATAGGGCGAAAGAACATATTTCGCAATTAAAAGAGCGATTTAAAAACGTATCCGATTCAAGAGTAGACTTAACTCCGGTTTTTGAAGAATTCAAAAGTTCTGTTCCACAAAGTGATTCTGAAGTAAAATTAAATTTATCTCTGGCCAATACTAGAGCGCGATTAAGAATGACCACTTTGTACTATTTAGCTGGTATACATGATTACTTAGTAGCAGGAACCGGTAATAAAGTTGAGGATTTTGGAGTAGGTTTTTATACTAAATATGGTGATGGTGGCGTTGATATAAGTCCAATAGCAGATTTACTAAAGAGCGAAGTCTATGAGTTAGCCAAAATACTGTTAGTGCCGGATTCTATACAGGATGCAGCCCCGACTGATGGTTTATTTGGAGACAGCAGAAGTGATGAAGATCAAATTGGAGCGAGCTATGATGAACTGGAATGGGCTATGAAAATGAAGGACTTGGGTAAAAAAAATGATGATTTTTCTGGTCGGGAAAAAGAAGTTTTTACGATTTATTCTCATCTAAATACGGTAAATCAACATAAAATGACACCGATTCCAGTCTGTGAAATACCACTTAATCTGATTTAATCAACGTTTTGTCGATAACTTCATAAAAAAAAGTTTACGACTATCAGTTCTTAGTAATTTTGCAGTGAAAACAAATATCAGAATTACCCCTAGAGATGTTAACCCCTTGAAATTTAAAAATTAACATTTATCAATTGTAAACAAGAATGACAAACGTACTAATCGCAGATCATCATCCTATTACTAGAAAAGGGATCACTTCTTTGCTTCGCAATTCTGAAGATTTTGACATCATCGGAAAAGTAAGTAATGGAAATGAGATGTATGATATTTTGAAATCTAACACCCCTGATATATTAATCATGGAATTAGACTTGCCTCAGATTAACGGCATTATGGCTTTGCGAACCATAAAAAAAGAATTTACCGGGATTAAGGTTATTATTTTCAGTTCTCATCCAGAAGAGATGTATGCACTGAGTGCCATAAAAGCGGGCGCTTCTGCATATCTATCCAAGACTGTAGCTACCAAAACCCTGAAAAAGGCGATTGAGCGTGTTGCACGCGGTGGTATTTATCTTAATGACAATCTTACACAACAGCTAGCAAACGGAAACACCAATGAAAATAATATGGTGGTGAAGTATAAAAAACTTTCCTCTCGTGAAATAGAAGTGCTAAATCTTTTATCCTCTGGCAAACGTAATAAGGATATCGCGAGTACTTTATCTATAAACGAAAAAACGGTCAGTACCTATAAGACTAGATTATTAAAGAAACTAAAAGTAGATAATCTTGCTGATTTAATACATCAGTCCAGATTACTGCATATTAACTAAATAACTCTATTTAGTTTTCGGTATAATAGTTTTTTTAAAGTCTGATAATCCCTTATATCCTCTAAAACATTGAGATTATTTTCATAATTCTGAGCTTTCACTTCCTGTGAAAGCTCATTTATTTTTTCATTAATTAAGAATCTACGCAAATTAAGAATTGTATCAGAAACATATTGTGAGACAGAATGTTCTTTTTTCTTTACGTGGATTTCTTTATCCGACCATCTATGGAGTTCGTGACGCTCCTCATTCATCATAATCTCTGTAATCTCGTAAGCAACCTCAGGAGGTATTTGATTTATGAAATGTTCAACCTTAAAATCTTCTTCCTGATTTAATTGACCGATTAATATTTTATAAACCTCTTTAAACGTAGTTTGGGTAAATTCGATTTCGTCTTCTTGTAGATCTAAATAGATTTTTTCAAAAACTTTTGTTGTATATAGTTCTGGTTCCAGAAATAACTCACCTTCTTCATTTTCTTTCATCACGAGATCTTCAAACTCCTCTTCCTGAGCGCCGTACAATAACAAGATCTCGATGATCTTTTTTTCAAGACCATTTTGTTCATTTATTTTAGGTTGCTGCTGTACTTGTTGTTTTACAACTTCTAAAGGTTTTTTAACCTCTTTTTGTTGCTTGCGCTGATCTTTGAGATCACTATTCCGAATTTGGGCTAACGTATCAAAAAGTACATCTTCTGAAATATCCATAATACGAGAACACTCCTGTACATATATCTCTCTCTTGATTACATCCGGGATCTTTGCTATACTTACGACCATATCTCTAACAAGCTCTGCTTTTTTTATGGGGTCCGTCTTCGATTCTTCCTGTAACAGTGAAGCTTTGAATCTAATAAAATCCTGGGCATTTTCTTCTAAATAAAGTGTGAGCTCTTCGAGGGTATTTTGCCTTGCAAAACTATCCGGATCTTCTCCATCCGGAAAATTACAAACCTTTACATTCATCCCTTGTTCCAGAATCAAATCAATCCCCCTTATCGATGCACGCATTCCTGCTGCGTCTCCATCGAACAAAACTGTGATATTCTTAGTAAGCCTGTTTATTAACCTGATCTGATCAGAAGTAAGTGCAGTACCTGATGAAGACACTACATTTTTGACTCCGGTTTGATGAAATTGTATCACATCTGTATACCCTTCTACCAGAAAACAATTATCTTCTTTGGCAATTGATTGCTTTGCGTGATATATTCCGTAAAGCACTTTACTCTTATGATAAATATCACTCTCCGGAGAATTCAGATATTTTGCTGCCTTCTTTTCATTTGTAAGAATCCTACCTCCAAAACCTAAAACACGACCCGACATGGATTGAATAGGAAACATAACACGGCCTTTAAATCGATCGAATTGTTTTTCTTCTTTTACAATCGTAAGTCCGGTTTTCTCAAGAAACTCTAGCTGATATCCTTTTTTAATTGCTTCTGATGTGAATGCATCCCAAGTATCGGGAGAATATCCTAATCCAAAATTTTTGATAGTTTCTGTGGTAAAACCTCTTTCTTTGAAATAAGACAATCCTATAGCTTTTCCTTGTTCGGTTTTATGAAGGGTTTTTTGAAAAAAAGAATTCGCAAATTCACTCACCAAATACATGCTTTCCCGCTCATTGGCTTGTTCCTTTTGTTCATCGGTTTGTTGTGTCTCTTCAACTTCTATATTATACTTTTTCGCTAAGTATTTTATAGCTTCGGGATAGGTAAAATGTTCATGTTCCATCAAAAATGCCACAACATTTCCTCCTTTACCACTAGAAAAGTCTTTCCAGATTTGTTTAACCGGTGAAACCATAAAAGAAGGAGTTCGTTCTTCACTAAAAGGACTAAGTCCCTTAAAATTACTTCCTGACTTTTTTAGCTGCACAAAATCCCCTATCACCTCTTCTAATCGGGCAGTTTCGAATACGGCATCTATAGTTGACTTATGAATCATAAAGTGCTAAACAAAATATTATACGATAAGCAAAAATAATATAATTCCTGAGACTCCATTTCTCAATTCTCATATAAAAAAAGAGGCCGTCTAAAAAAGACAGCCTCCTGTGGCTAAATGATAAATTCAATAATATTATTCTCCGATAACAAACTTTCTTGTTATTAGAAGTTCTTCTTTCTTAGAAGTGAAACGTATAAAATATGTTCCTGTAGCTAAATTGCTGATATCAATTTGTTGCTGGGTTCCCTGATTATTTATTTCTTTTACCAATTGACCGAACATAGAGAAAATCTTTACATTATCAATTGATCTGTTACCCACAGTAACATTGAGCGTTCCTTTTGCTGGAATAGGGTAAATATTAAATACTCCTGTATCTTCAGCACGAAGGTCGCTAAGTGGATAAGTTTCTAATCTAGCAGATCCTTCTACACAGAAATCCGTAGTTTCCGAATTACCAAAATCTCCACCGGATACAATCTCACCAGCTGCACTGGACAGTGTATATGAGCCGTTTCCAAATCCACAACAAATTCCGTCTCCGAAAGAATCTGAAATCGTAAAGGTATAAGTACCAGCAGCAAGACCGCTAATTGTTTCTGTCACAGTAGATCCATCGGGATTTGCTGTAGAATAACTTTCTGAAGCCACTACGGTTCCTGAAGCGTCAGTAAGAGTCCAGGATGTTTCTTGAGGAAAATTATCAAAGGTCAAACTTAAAGTAATATCTCCTGAAGCACAATCACCTCCTGTTCCTCCTCCTGCTGTTAACCTAACATCGTCAATTGCAGCATCTGCTCTCCAGGTATTGCCAGTTACTCTATTAAATCTAAGTTGAAGTCCTGAACCTAAATAAGCTGATAAGTCAATATTAGCTGATTGCCAGGAATTTCCCTGATTACCACTTCTACTCCAAATATTGGTCCATGTAGCACCTTCGTCATTACTTGCTTCTACATCAAGCGAACCGAAATTATTATCTCCAAACATATGATACTGGAATGAGAAAGAGGCAGATGTTGCATCGTTAAGGTCAAAACAGGGAGAGTTTAATATAGCTTGCTTATTAGGAAACCCTGTTCCGCTTACGGATGCTTCTACAAAAATGTAGTTCGATCCTTCGGCAGCATTGGAAGGACCTGTTCTATTGGAAGGTGTTCTACCGGAATTTACAATCCAATCTAAATCGTCTCCTGCAGCTTGTGTCCAAGCTTCAAGACCAGATTCAAAACTCTCTTCGTACGGTGCCACTATCCCGTCAAGACATCCAGGACCCGTTGTACTTTCGAGCGTTGTAATACTTACCGTATTACTAGCTGCAGATTGGTTCCCTGATGCATCTTTAGCTATTACAAAGAAAGAATATGTTGTTTCTGGTGTTAAGCCAGTAATTGTCGTAGTAGTTCCAGAAACTGTGGTTACCACAACTCCATCCTGATAAATATCATATCCAGTAACTCCTACATTATCTGTAGATGCGTCCCAGTTTAATGTTGTTTCTCGGGCTGTAGTATTTGATGCTGCTAAATTAGTTGGTGTAGATGGTGCCTCTTCATCAATAATAGCAGGCTCTACTTTAAAAGCTACAACATGACTTCTTCTAACATTAGGCGCTGGCCCTTTCATATATTCTGCAATATGCCAAAAGGTCATATCATCCAGCGGGTCAATGGTCATTTGTCCATAGTCGCCGTAACGACCATCTGATCGATTATTTTGAGCGTCTCCATCTGCAGAAACTTCTTCTGCCATAGTCATTACACCAAGTGGATCGCCAGCCAGGCGACCTGTATATCGTAAAGAAGTAAACACAGAACTACTTACCACAGTGTAACCAAGACCGATATTTCCTTGAGCATCTTGTGCTATACTTCCGCAGAAAGCACTTAAACCATCCGGTTGAACATATGTGCCTTCTTGAAAAATTGTCCAAGGCTGTCCATCCGCAGTTTGTCTTAATTCATACCATCGAATACCTGCTAAACTATCTGTTCCATCAAGGTCGACAACGAAGTTTAGAACCATAGAATTATGTGTTCCAAAACGTCTGTATTGTGTCATATACATCATTGTTGCTTGTAGTGCATCGATATCAGGACCATTACCTGGTTCATCTAAATTCTGAAATGAACCACCGTCAAAAACACTATCAAATGGTGCTGTCGTAATTTCCTGAGGTTGAGAAATCGAAGAATTACTTGGATTAGCCCAATCAACATCAGTTGTCCAAACTTTTAGATGATCGAATGAAACACCGTTCCAACTATCATCTTGTAAATAAATAATAGAATGGCCTGTTCCTAAAGGAGGCAAGGTTGTTCCTGTAGCATTTGATCCACCAGGACTATAAAATCCATTGGTTTCTGCTCCGGGAAGAGGAAAACCAATCAATTGAGCTGAAGCTTCTCCAGCAAGCATTTGATCCCTATTTACAGCAAATACTACATCATTTGTGTCCGGTGCATTTTGATCTTTATTGGCAGTGATATAATACCCATCACTCCAGATAGATAATTTTTCGTAATCAGGAAATGTACCTGTATTAAATCGATAGGTAAACCATCCTGAATTAACCGGATCAGGACCTTGGCTTACTGCAATTAAAAACCCATTTGGTGTATTACTAAATTGCATAATTATAAACCTGTCAGCAAAGTTATCATATACCACTACAGGATCTCCCAAGCTTTCTCCTGGAAATATAGTAGCAAGGGATGCTTCTGGCAATAAAACATTTCCGGATCTATCTAAGATACCAAAACCTGAGTTAAACGCATATACATAATGATTAGGTCCAATTGCACCTGTAGCGTCATTTAGCACAGTTCCGATGTGTGCATCAAAAGAAGCTAGTGGTGCTCTCATTTGTACACCGGGAGTACTTTTAGCAACACCTGCATAAAAAGGATCTTCTCCTTTCGGAAAACCTTTACCAGGAATTACTGTATTAGAACCTCTTCTTTTTGGAGGCGCTACATGTTCCATGCTTTCTGCAGATATAATATTAGCCATCTTAGAGAATGCTGGAATTTCTCTCATGTACGAGGAAGTACTAATAGTTGTAGGGCCTGTTTTTGGTCCTACTTGGGCAAGCATACCAAAACTGGAAAGCATTAAGAATGCTAGGTAATAGAATTTTGTTTTCATATATCTAAAATTTGGTTAACGGTTACATAGTTAAAATACCAAGTTTTAGCATAAGTAGTATTTCATCATCTCGTACGTGGGCAGATACGAGCCTGAATTTGTAAAAACCTTAAAAATTGACTGTCAATAAGGGTTCTAAATATATATCTTTTAGATTAAGAATAAAAAAAATAAATGTCATAAAATACTTACAATCAATTACTTACTTTAAAACCGTAGCTAAATTAAGGTCTATGTGTCTTTTATTTATTTAACAATAGTAATATTTTTGTTCATTATTTAACACTAATAGAATAATTTTATTGACACACTATATCAATAGAATATTCTCTACACCTCATAGAATCTAGGTAGATAAGAATATTATTTTTTACAAACACAAAAAAGAGTTGTGATTACACACAACTCTTTTACCGCAAAAATTGGCTATCACTAAAAATTTAAATTAATGCCTTATTTTTGCTTATTATCTATTCAAAATATAAAATCAATAGAGAACCCTGTCGATCACGGTAATTCTTAGAGGTCAAAACGCAACCCCAAAGACACATTGTTCTGATCTATCAAAGCATTTTTGAAAATTGGAGATAAGTCATATTTTGCATATAATGACATGTCACCGAAACCTATGTAGGTACTTAATCCATATATCAGATCACTTGTATTATAGTCTCTTTTGATTTTATCCTTGATCTTATCACCGTTTTCTTTATATTTCAATTTTTGACGGGTACTGATATTTGCACCTATGTATCCTCCTAATCCGATTCTGAATTTATTATGTGTAGAAAACCTAAGTTTTTTCTCGGTTTCAATTCTTTTAGAAGGACCAAATTCCAGATGGACAGGAACTACTATATTATCCATTCTAAATTTTGATTTATCCAATTCTACCCTAAACTCCTGTAACTCTGTTTGATCTCCATTTTCAACAAAATATCTGTTATCTGTAGGTTTTAGCCCATTAGACTGGTATGAAATCCCATACTTAATTCTCATAAAATTAGATTTTTTAAAAACTCTTGTTTTCCAAGCAAAACCAATTTCAAAAAATCTACTTCCTGCAATCTTATAGTCAGAATCATCTAATGACTGTCCATCTATTATTGCATTATTTAGTCCAAATGCCACAACCAAATCAGAATACGTTCGTCTATCGTATCTTATGTTGGTTTCTTTAATGTTTTTTAAATTAATTCCAAACAAAATATCCCCATCATCCTTATCCTTCCCTCCCAAACCAATAGAAAGTTTAGTTTTATCTGTAGTTAAGTAATCACTATCATTTCTCTCTAGCAAGGCAATCTGATTATTAATAATTGCTAATCTATTTTCGATATTCAACGCATGTTTTTGTGCTGCTGCTTCTTTAAGTTGTTGTGCCTTTTCTGAAGTTATCTCTCCTTTTACCAGTCGTTCGTTGATAACCTCTACTTCTTTCTTGAGATCTTCTTTTTCCGAATTTACTGCTTCCTCTTTTTCTTGCTTTAATTTTTCAATTCTATCAGAATTATCCGTGTCCTGTGCGTTTAAAAAATGGACACTAAGTGTCAGTGTCGTTAGCACGACATACATTATAACTGTTCTCATAATTATTAGGTTACACTTACTCTTCCCTCTTAATTAAAAGAGGGAATCCGTAAGGTTTGATTGATGAATATTTAATTATCTCTTTGTACTACAGTAGTCTTTAACTTCTCAAAACCTGTTTTAAGCGCTTCAAAAACACGTTCTTTAAATGACTCATCAAGTTCTGTTTCTACGTCTAGAAGCAAAGCTGATGCATTTACCGTATTAGATTTTAAAATTTCTTGATTTGTAATTTCGTTTTGAGCTTTACGAAGCAAAGCTTCAATCTCTTCATCACTAACGATTTTGTTACTTTTTTCAAGTTTCTGAACTTCAGCGATGACTCCTGCAACTTTACTTTCTATAATCGCTTCTTTAATTTGCAAGGATTTATTCTCTTCTATATTTTGATCCTGAGGAGTTCTTTTTTCTATCGCTATAGATTCTAGTGCAGTTTCGTTAACAGTTTTCTTATCATTATAAAACTCTAAAGGTTGTGAATCTTTCTTTTTTTCTGAAATAACACTCTTTTTTTTACCGCTTTCTACAACGATTGGTTCTATTATATTTTCTTTATTACTGTGATTTTCAATTTTTTTAGTTTTAATGCTATTAACATTTTGTTCTACTACATCCTTGGATTGATTTTCTTTAATGGTATTCTCATTTACTTCGACAAGTTTGATTTCTGAGGGCTGTATTACCTTCTCTGAATTAACAAAGATTGTTGTAATAATTAAAAAACCTATTAAACTGGCTGCAATACCCAGCCACCAATAATTTTTACTATTTTTTTGGCTCGGATTAGCTTCCAACTTTTGTTCTAATTTTACCCAAGAATCATTGGATGGCTGTATAGTGCGCTCGTCCAGCTTATCTTTTATATTATCTTCAAATTTTAATGGCGCCATTACTAATTTTATTTTGTTGATTGAACTTTTGTTGTAGCATTTTTCTAGCTTTATAAAGTTGAGATTTTGATGTCCCCTCATTAATTTCCAACATCTTGGAGATCTCGCTGTGCTTATATCCTTCTACAGCATATAATATAAACACCATCTTGTATCCTTCTGGCAAACTGTCTATCAACTCCTGAATTTGTTCTACTTCTAACTCTATATTAATGTTATTCCAGGATTCTTCATTAGGAACGGAAACATCTTCTGTATACACTATTTGCTTTTGCTTTCTCAGAAAGGATATAGATTCGTTTGTCATAATCCTTCGTATCCATCCTTCAAAACTTCCTTCAAAATTAAACTGCTTCAGATTGGTAAATACTTTCAGGAAACCACTCAGCATAACTTCTTCTGCATAATGTACATCCCTGATATAATATCTGCACACACTAAGCATTTTAGGAGCATATTTCTCATATAACTGATGCTGTGCATCACGATGCTTATTTGTAGCTTTCTTGATAAGCTGTGTTTCGTTTTTATAAAACTGAATAACTTTCAAAGTAAAAATCAATTATTTAAGACCATCTATTTACATAGACGTGATAAAAATCAAAAAGGTTGCCTGACTAAAAAAATCAATCTTTGATTAGAAATAGGCATCAAAACTAATACCAATATCTGTCTTTTGAATGAAATAGATATACTTTGCCTTTATAAATGAGATGAATAAGATTTATTTCTTTCGATCAATAACGTAATTAACCATTAATTCTAGTGAAGATTTGTATTCTGATTCCGGATATACTGATAATATATTAAGCGCTTCTTCCTTAAACTGATGCATTATTTTTGTAGCATATTCCAATCCACCGCTTACTTTTACAAAATCGATAACTTCTTTGACCCTTTTTTTATTCTTGTTATGGTTCTTAATAGAATTAATTAGCCATTTCTTCTTATCTTTTGAGCTATGATTTAATGTATATATCAATGGCAGTGTCATCTTTTGTTCTTTGATATCAATACCTGTAGGCTTACCGATGGCGGTGTCACCATAATCGAATAGATCATCTTTTATCTGAAATGCCATTCCGATGAGCTCACCAAACTTTCTCATCTTTTCTACCGAATCGGACGCTGGTTCTACAGAACACGCTCCCAGACTACAACAAGCTGCAATCAGTGTTGCCGTTTTCTGACGAATGATTTCATAATATACTTCTTCTGTGATATCAAGGTTTCTTGCTTTCTCTATCTGCAATAGTTCTCCTTCGCTCATTTCCCTTACGGCTACAGAGATTATTTTTAGTAAATCGAAATCTCCATAGTCTATTGATAGTAATAAACCTTTAGAAAGCAAATAATCCCCAACCAGTACCGCAATTTTATTTTTCCACAGTGCGTTAATAGAAAAAAAACCTCTCCTACGATTAGAATCATCAACTACATCATCGTGAACTAAGGTAGCTGTATGAATTAATTCTATAACCGAAGCTCCACGATACGTTCTTTCATTAGTCTCACCTCCAGAAACCATCTTAGCCACCAAAAAAACAAACATGGGTCGCATCTGTTTTCCTTTTCTATTTACGATATAATGGGTGATTCTGTTAAGCAAAGCAACTTTAGAAGACATTGACTGCGAGAACTTCTGTTCAAAAAGTTCCATCTCATCAATTATGGGTAGCTTTATTTGCTCAACAACTTTCAATCTGAAATAGATATTTTTGTTTTCTAACTAGTTACGAAGATAGTACAATCCGCATTGAGCGTCAAAACACTTACTAAAATAATTTAAATGGAAATTCAATTAAGCCTTATTGGCTAGTTGCCCACAGGCAGCATCTATATCCTTACCTCTACTTCTTCTTACATTAACCACAAAGCCTCTTGATTCTAGTGCACTTATATAGTTTTCTACTACTTGATTAGAAGCTTGTTGAAATTCTCCATCATCAATAGGGTTATATTCGATAAGGTTAACTTTACAAGGAACATACGAACAAAACTTAACCAGAGCATCAATATCTTCTTTTTTATCATTTATTCCTTCCCAAATAACATATTCATAAGTAATCCTGCTTTTGGTTTTCTCATACCAGTATTCTAATGCTTCCCGAAGATCAGAAAGCGGAAATTTATCATTAAATGGCATGATCTTTGTTCTTACTTCATCTATAGCGGAGTGCAGGGATACAGCCAATTTAAATTTCACTTCGTCATCAGCCATTTTTTTAATCATTTTCGGGACTCCGGATGTGGAAACAGTAATTCTTTTTGGAGACATCCCTAATCCTTCTGAAGATGTAATCTTATCTATTGCCTTGAGAACATTATTATAGTTCATTAAGGGTTCTCCCATACCCATAAAAACGATATTCGACAACGGGCGGTTATGATACAATCTGCTTTCATTATCGATAGCAACCACCTGATCATAAATTTCATCAGGATTAAGATTTCTCATTCTTTTCAGCCGCGCGGTTGCACAAAATCTACAATCTAAGCTACATCCTACCTGAGACGAAACACAAGCGGTGGTTCTTGTCGGGGTCGGAATTAAAACGGATTCTACTATAAATCCGTCATGGAGTCTTACAGCATTCTTTATAGTGCCATCCGTACTACGCTGCATTTGATCGACTCGGATGTGATTAATTACAAAATTATCTTCCAGGAGCTTTCTGGTAGTCTTGGAAATATTAGTCATATTCTCAAAAGAATGGGCTCCTTTGTTCCAGAGCCATTCGTAAACCTGATTCCCTCGAAAAGCTTTGTCTCCACTTTCAACGAAGAATTTACGAAGTTGCTCTTTTGTCAGGGCTCTTATATCTTTCTTTGTTGACTTCATATCTTTGCAAAAGTAGTCAAAAGATATAGGTATCTATAACTGAAAATGTAACTATTTAAGAAATGTTACCTACAGAATTTGTTTTTAGAATTTTACGGTACGGAAGTCTTCTCTATTATCCTTCTGTGATTTCTTAACACGCTTCCATTGGTGAACTCCACCGCCACCTCTATACTTTACATTCAGCGTATTTAAATCATCTTCATCAATCCAAATTTGACAATCAGATACTTTACCATTTCTGATATCAGTAAATTGCCCATCTGTATATTTGAACTCATTTTTATTTTTCAAATTTCTAAGAATGACTAATCCTTCTACCGGTTGGTTTTTATCATCGCCTTCACATTCATAACATACAGCATCCCTTTCGGATTGGCGTAACATTTGTTGTATAGATCCAAAAACATTATTTTTTATCATATACAATTGAACGATATTAATGGCAACTCCGGTTTCTTTGTCATATGCTTTCCATTCGCCCAAGATAGGATTAGTATCATAGGTTCCTAAAAGATCTTCTTTTAGATTTAAATCTACAGGGTTGTCTCCTAACCAAATTTTAAAAAGTGCCTGTTTAAAATTCAAGCTGTTTGCTACCGCTCCTAGTCTTTCTTTATTTTTGTATAATACAATTTTTTTATCATTAGTATATACTATTTTAAAAATCTCATATTTACTAATGTTTTTAGGGAACAATTTTAAGAAATCTCTTATTTGATCTTCTAGTAAATAACTATTACCATCTGTAGCACGTTCCAGTCCATTTCTGATAATACCCGTTAGTTCATCATAAGAAATATCAGAAATTGTTTTTATTGTCAAAGCCATGGTCGCATCTTTATTAGCAACCTTAAGTCCGTCTTCAACCCCATCTACCTCAAAATCCAAATACAAACCAATACTGTATAATCTTTCGATCTCACCAGCTCCATTAAGCATTAACTCTGCTTTTTCGAAAACATCTATGTCATTAAAATGGATATCGCCGACTTTGGTTTGAGAGAAAGATGAAAGAGTAACAGATAGTAAAACGATATGTAAAAATCTATTCATAGGTACTTTTTAGTTCACTTATTTTATTTAGGGTATTCACAATAAACGACTAATTTTTTGAATAGCAGAATGAATGATTGTTTCTATTCTACTTTTTCGATAAAAAACCAAATTAATCGATATTTTACTCTATTTGTCGATACGGTAAAACCGTAATTTTCAAAAAAGCATTGCGAAAATACTCATTTTTTATGAAACAAACATCATAACTTTCTAATTTTAAGATTTCTACAACAAAACCATTTGTCAACATTCTATGGCTTTATCTCCGGAGACAATACTTACAAAACATTTTAAAACTTAAAAACTCCACTTTAATTATAGAAAGTGGAGTTTTATAAGACATTTTGACTATTCTCAAAAATTATAGTAATTAAATAATCAACATTGCATCTCCATAAGAATAGAACTGATATTTTTCTTTCACAGCTTCTTCGTAAGCTTCTTTGATAAAATCGTGACCTGCAAATGCCGAGACCATCATCAACAATGTTGATTTTGGAGTATGAAAATTAGTTATCATACTATTAGCAATGCTAAAATCGTAAGGAGGAAATATGAACTTATTGGTCCATCCTCTGAACTCATTTAACGTACTATCGGATGAAACAGAACTTTCGAGAGCCCTCATTACTGTAGTTCCAACTGCACAGATTCTTTGTTTGTTAGAAATTCCTTTATTGATAGTTTCAGTGGCACGAGCAGTGATATATGCTTCTTCACTGTCCATTTTATGTTTTGACAAATCCTCTACTTCTACGGGATTAAAAGTACCTAAACCTACGTGGAGTGTGATTTCCGCAAAATCGACTCCTTTAATTTCTAAACGCTTCATTAAGTGTTTAGAGAAGTGCAAGCCAGCAGTCGGAGCAGCAACAGCTCCTTCATTTTTAGCATAGATCGTTTGATATCTTTCTTCGTCTTCTGGCTCTGTATCTCTTTTAATATATTTTGGTAAAGGGGTTTCTCCTAAATCGGTAAGCTTCTGTCTGAATTCATCATAAGACCCATCATATAAAAAACGAAGTGTTCGCCCTCTGGAAGTTGTATTATCGATCACTTCCGCAACCAAACTTTCATCATCACCAAAGTACAATTTGTTTCCAATTCTTATTTTACGTGCCGGATCCACAAGCACATCCCAAAGGCGAGTCTCTGAATTCAGCTCACGCAATAAAAACACCTCAATCCTGGCTCCGGTCTTTTCTTTATTACCATATAATCTGGCAGGAAAAACTTTAGTATTATTAAGTACCATAACATCATTAGGCTCAAAATAATCTATAAGATCTTTGAATTGTTTGTGCTCTATTGTTTGATCTTTTCGGTTAAGAACCATTAAACGGGCTTCATCCCTGTTTTCTGAAGGATACTCTGCCAATAAATCTTGTGGAAGGTCAAAATTGAAATGTGATAACTTCATTAGTTTTTGTTTTTGGAGGTGCAAATATACAATCTCGACATAGGGGTTGTCAAGTAATTAGCAATATATATTTTTATTTAAAGAACTTTAAAATCCAATTTTTTCAAATCATTCCAAAAATCCGGATATGACTTTGACACTACATCGGCATCATCTATAAAAAGAGATGTCCTTAATGCTAGCGGTGCAAAAGCCATAGCCATACGGTGGTCGTGGTAGGTAGCAATCGAAATATCCGGATTGATTGCTGTAGCAGGTGCTAATCGTAATGAATCGTCTGTGATCGTAACTTTGCCACCCAATTTTTCAATTTCAGTCTTTAAAGCTTCCAGTCTATCTGTTTCTTTAATTTTTAAAGTATGTAATCCAGTAAGATAACAAGCTTTGCCAAGTCCGAAACAAGTTACTGCGATTGTTTGTGCAATATCTGGCGAGTTCGCAAGATCTAATTCCAGCACTTCATAATCCAACGACAATGAAGTCTTTGTTAAAGTAACTTTATTTTGATCGAAATTGGTTTCAACTCCTAATTTCTTATAAATATCAATTAAGGCTGAATCTCCCTGATAACTGTTTTTCTTATAACTTCCTAAAGTGACACGCCCGTTCTGGGACAAAGCTACGATACTATAGAAGTAAGATGCTGAGCTCCAATCCGACTCTACTACAACTACTTTAGGCGAAACTACTTTTGCCGGTTTAATGCGTATCACGTTGTTTTGAAACCTACCTTCAATCCCAACATCTTTTAACAAACTTAACGTCATTTTAATGTAAGGTATTGACGTTACTTTTCCTTCTAAATTAATCTCTAAACCATTTGATAGTGATGCTGCGATTAACATTAAAGCAGAAATATATTGGCTACTTACATTGGCTGCAAGAGAAACACTATTGGTTAATGGGTTTTGTCCCGCGATCTTTATTGGAGGATACCCTTCTTCTTTTTCATAAGTAATTTTACACCCTAATTGTCTAAGCGATTCTACCAAAATCCTGATCGGACGTTCCTGCATCCTTTTACTGCCGGTCAGAATTGTTTGTCTTCCATCTCTTGTCGCAAAATAAGCCGTTAGAAAACGCATCGCCGTCCCTGCGTGATGAATATCTATGACCTCATCCGTGCTACATAAAGCAGCCTGCATAAGTTGTGAGTCATCGCTATTAGATATGTTCTCTATTTCAATCTCGGGATATAACGACTGTAAGATTAACAATCTATTGGTTTCACTTTTAGAACCTGTGATCTGTAAGGTATTATCTTTTATATTAGAAATATGGCTTAATTTTAACTTCATCTTATCGATTCAATTTTCTTTTTCTTAATTCAAAATAATATCCCAATATCATTCCGTAGATCAATCCCCCAACAATTCTAGAAATGACATACCGTACCCAAAGTCCATTGTATATTCTTTCTTTCATAAACGTATCGAAATCTAAACCTCCGTAATTTTTGAGGTATCCTATAACACTTATAATTATGATAAAAACCAGTCCCAGCAAGAATACTGAAACCCAGTATTTTTTTGAAAGAATAATTGATCTGAACATTACTTTAATTTATCATTATTATGATGACGGTCGTGATCTCTTTTGGTTTTGATATCCAATTTTTTATCAAATGCTTCCTGAAGATCCACACCAGTCTGATTGGCTAGGCATAAAACCACAAACATTACATCTGCTAATTCTTCGCCTAAGTCTTTATTCTTGTCACTTTCTTTTTCACTTTGTTCACCATATCTACGAGCTATTATTCTGGCTACTTCACCAACCTCCTCGGTAAGCTGGGCCATATTGGTAAGCTCATTGAAATATCTGACTCCGTGATTTTTTATCCATTCATCGACGGCCAATTGTGCGTTTTGGATATTCATTTGCTTATATTTTTTTAAGAACTACCTGTTCATTTTCTTTTTTGATAACCTGATTGTAAAACTCTTTTAAAGCTTGATAATATTTAGCGGGAATTATCGGTGCGTTTATGGTTTCATTCACCACAACCTGAACCATTCCATTAGTTACATTTGATCGATATGTAAAAACCCCCATATCTTCAGGCAGTTTAAATGCTCCTGATTCTGGATACTCTAATACTCCATATCCTTCAGGAATCTTAATATTCACCATATACATGTTTGAAAATCCATATCCAAAATCTATAGGATACTGTCTTTCATCTGATTTAAAAATATTCTCTTTATCTCTCAAAAATAATAAAGGCGAAAAGAAAATTTCGTCTTCAATTACTTCTATTTGGTCTTCGACGATAAAGTTAAATCTTTCACTAACCCCTTTTCCATATTCTTTTATTCCTTTTACGTTGTAATCTTCTAATTCTGTAATTCCATATATTTTTTCAAATCGCTTAATTTTACTTTCATCATCTCTTAACGCACTAGTTGATCTAAAATTATATGCCAAATAATCCAAATGATTGACATTAAATTTTCCACTTACTATACCTTCATTAGTAATTTCACATTGCATACTATATCTATTCGTTGAAGGTTTAGATGGTCTAAAAGTAACTCTCTGAGAAGTTCCATTTTTAGCGATTACTCTCCCCATTCCTTTAACTACTCTATCTGGCAAAATATTTGGTAGCCCATATTTATCGGTAGCATCCAGGTAAAAAATGCCTCCATCTGGTAATTTTACTCTGGTAATCACGTAATTAAATCCACTTATTGTGGGAAACAGTGCTATCATTCTTTCGCTTGAACTTAGCACTACGGGATTAGCATCGACCCCAGCACTTGATATCATAGAGGTGAGCATTAAATTTATTTCTGCAGAGTTTCCGGTACCTTCGTCATATGCTTTTTTTACTCCTTTATTTGTATATAATGAATATTGTTGATTCCAGTTCATCTTGTTCTTTACAAAATTATAGATCAGTGTAACTTTTTTTGAAGGGTCACTTATTCCATCCAGTAATTTAGTGAGATCTTTTTTATAATAATTACTCTTTTTTAATTCTCCTCCAAAACTAGAGCTCTCATAAATCCTTCTGGTAACATCTTCCCAGGAATTAGCATAATTCTTCATGGAATTATCGGGATATTTTATAAACTGCAATTCATAAATGACAGAAGATAGATAATTAACAGGGTTTTTTGAATAGGGTTCTTCAATAAAAGCAGGAACATTAGAATTAATAATATTCGATACATTAACCTTATAATCTATATTACTACTTGAAAAATTTGTTCTCGTAGGGCCAGAAGCAACGTTACCTCCTGTTCTAGTCTTAGAAGTAATTGTCATTTTACCAGAACCAACTGACTCACTGAGATTAATAGGTAGATAACCAGTTGTAAACTTTCTAAAATTGAAATATTCCGGAGCACTTATTTTAACTTCAATTTGTTTTATGGGAATGTCATACTGTAAAAACACTCTATCGATATTGGTTACAAAAGGTGATATAATTTTATACTTATATTCTATCACAGCACCTTCCTGTAACCCGGGCATAGTAAACTTTACTTCATCAAGGTCGTCAGAAAGTTCATTTGTAAAAATGCCCTCTTTTTTAAGCTTTACCTCAGATACCTTATCATCAATAAGAGAATACGTGAACCCTTTTAATCCGCTAATCCTTTCTTCATCCGAATTGTTTTTATATAATAAAATTTTGTCGCTAGCGTAATCAAAACCGTCTTTAGTATACAACTTTACTCTTTTATGGACTTCTGTTATCAATTTAAATCCATTTAACTGATCATATTGGAAATACACTTTTTTGTTTTCATATAATACAGCTGCATTCGCCGAGCTATCCAATGGATAAGATTTTTCTTTTAATTCTTCTTTAGAAACTTTGCGAAATTTATATTCCTGGGCTATGGTTTTTACAGATAAAACCATAATCAGAATCATTACCGTTCTTTGTAAATTTTTCTTCACTATTTTATAATTTTTATTGTTGTTTTAGTATTATTTTTGATTTGTCGATGTTTCTAATATCGGACATGAATTTTCTATATTCTTTATATTTTTCCTTGGGATATCGCCCATCCTTAATTTTTAATTTTCTTGTGAGCTTCAGCCTAGATTCATCTAATTTTTCGAGATTACTGGAAAACGTCCCAAAAATAGTTTCTAGCTTTTTCTCTTCAGGCAACTTATTTATTACGTATCCTTTTGGAATATTAATTATATATTCGTCTGTATCTATATATCCTCTGGAGATTACCAAGGGTGTTTTTCTGTTGGTATAACTAGGCATTTTACTTTTAACGCGATTAAAAACATTGGGCATAACCAATAACCTTGTTCCTGCTTTTGTGGAATAGTTTGTTGCACTAATCTTTACTTTTTCGCGATAACTAATTAGGTCTTTATCATCTTCGAGATTCAGAGACAAAATATCAAGACCATTAATATAATCCCAGTATTCTTTATAATGAAGTTTCTGTTCTTTGATTGGTTTCGACTTAGTTAAATATCTCCAATCATATTGTAATCCTTTGGAAACAGATACTATCTCTGCATCAATAGATGCGTTAGATTTCAAAAATATTGTCGCTGTTGTATGAAGTGTATTCTCTTCCGGTTCATATTTTTTAGTTCTCTTAATTTCTCCTCCTTCGGGTTTAACCACCAGCACATTTCTATCATCAGTGAAATCACCTAAGAAATTAAAAGGAGCTGACTGACTTGTACATTCTAACCAAATGTCTTCATCATTATTGGGAATATTGAGAATTACATGATTTCCCTGCATAGAGGCAAAATCCGGATCTATATCTCTTTTATCAGAATCTCCATATACTATGGTATAATATGAAGGTATATTTTGAGTTTCCAAGAGCGCTTTGGTATAATTAGTCAAGGCTTTACAATCCCCATATCCCAATCTATCAACATCGGCCGCCATCATGGGCATCCAACCTCCAATACCTAATTGCACACTTATATATCTAGTTTTATTCTGCACATATTCATAAATACGTTTAGCTTTTTCTTTATTAGAATCTACATCTGCTACTAATTCAGAGACTTCTTTTATTACGGATTCAGGGAGCTCATCCCTTCCTGAAACCAAATTTTGATACTGCCATTTTCCCATAGATTTCCAATCATCGGCTGAACCTTCGACATTTACTAAGGAAAAATTCCCTAATGTTACAACTGCATTAGGTACCAATTCAGGAAACGGAGGGCTTTTATATTCTTTTCGTAATGCAGGAACTTTAACCAAACTATAGGATATTTCCTGATCTCCCTTAATGACTTCTACTGGAAAATCGCCAAATGAATTCTCTTTTGTTCTTAAAGGAATTTTCTTGGGATTAAGCACTTTATAGAATGCATTTTCAACACTTAAATTATAATTTGCAATAGGAAACCACGGATTTATGAACGCTGTATTTTTACTTTCGACTTCACTTTCATATACCAAAGTATAGGGATAGTCAATAGGCGTATGTTCAAAATAAATAAACCTATTATCTCCAATTAGAGAAAATCCATCGTACATACTTCTGTCACTGAAATCCTTTCTTTTAAACTTTTTAATTTCCTGACCCATAGCATTATACACAGTTGCTTGTGCTTTTTTTATTTTTGTATCAGGATCATAAGGCTCATAAGAATTGGCGTGACGATTTCCATATTTATTCAATACTGTAACTACACGTTTTGTTTTTACCACAACAGAATTGACAGAATTGACGTGTATTTCTACGTCTTCGGATCTAACAATGGCATTTGCGTTATCCGTCAGTATGGGATCAACAAGAACCATTTGTAAAGAAAAGTCATCCTGTGCAGGAACTCTAACCGGATTGCATAAGAAAATCGCAACCAGAATAAGTTGTACTTTTTTTAGCATATAAATTTTATTTTGGGGTAGTTATTATTCTTTATTTTTAGTATCTATAATTATGGTAACCGGTCCATCATTAAGCAGTGATACTTTCATATCTGCGGCAAATATACCAGTACCTACTTTTTTTCCCAAATTACCTTCTAATTGTTTTATAAATTCCTCATATAAAGGAACTGCGATTTCCGGTTTTGCTGCTCTAATATAACTAGGTCGATTTCCTTTGCGAGTACTGGCGTATAATGTAAACTGACTTACCACAATCGATTCTCCATTTATATCCGTGATACTTTTATTCATTATACCATTATCATCTTCAAATACCCTTAAACGACTTATCTTGCCAGACAACCAGGTTACGTCATCCACGGTGTCCTCATCCTCTACACCGAGTAAAATTAAAAGTCCTCTACCCATCTCTGAAATTTTTTCATTTTCTACCGTAACAGATGCTTCAGAAACTCTTTGAACAACAGCTCTCATTTAATAAGTGTCTTAGAACAGGAAAATGTTACCCTAAAAAATGAAGTTTTATTCCTCGTCATAGTTATTTTTACGATAATGCTCATCTTCACCTTCCAGAATTTGTAAATAGCTCTTATAGCGAGACCAGGCGATCTCTTCTTGATCTAACGCTTGTTTTACTGCACATCTGGGTTCATTAATATGAAGACAATTATTAAATTTACATTGTTCTTTTAGTTCAAAAAATTCTGGAAAGTAGTCCCCCAATTCTTCTTTGTCCATATCGACAATACCGAAACCTTTAATCCCCGGAGTATCTATAATCTTAGCATCAAAACTAAGATCATACATTTCTGCAAAAGTGGTAGTATGCTGACCTTGTTGATGTTGATCGCTTATTTCTGCAGTCTTAAGAGACAAATCGGGTTCTATCAGATTAACTAATGTTGATTTGCCTACTCCACTATGTCCAGAAAACATACTTACTTTTCCTTCCATTAAAGATTTTACTTTTTCAATATTTTTACCGGTTTTGGCAGAAATACCGATACATTCATAACCGATTTTTCGGTATAAGGCGGCTAAAAATTTTATCTCCAATAGCTCTTCTTCATTATAAGTATCAACTTTATTAAAAAGTAAGACTGCTTTTATATCATAAGCTTCGGCTGTTACCAGAAAACGATCTATAAAGGTTGTAAATGTCGGTGGATTATTTAGTGTAATCAATAAAAAAACCACATCAATATTTGATGCAATAATGTGGGTTTGTTTTGAAAGATTTACTGATTTACGAATAATATAATTCCGGCGTTCTCTAATATTTTCTATAACACCAGTTTCTCTATCATTATTGGTCTCCAACTTAAAATCTACCTTATCTCCAACGGATACAGGATTGGTACTTTTGATATCTTTAATTCTAAACTTACCTTTTATACGGCACTCGTACACCTCACCATTATCAGCTTTAACGGTATACCAGCTTCCTGTAGATTTATATACGGTTCCTGTCATAGATACAAAGATGCAAATAAATCTCTATTCCCAAGATGCATTCTGAATATTTAAGATCTTGCAACTTTTTCTTGGTGGTTAATAGACTCCTGATGAATTGCTTTATAGATTCTAAGTATAAACTCTTCGCTCAATCCTTTCTCTTCTCCTTCAAGAATCATTTTACCAAGAATTTCATTCCAACGTTTAGATTGTAAAATGGCAACATTTTGTTTTGCTTTAGCTTTACCAATCTCGTCAGAAATTTTCATTCTTTGTGATAATATCTCCAGTAATTGATTGTCAGCCACATCAATTTTTGCACGCAATTCACTCAAAGTTCTTTGATAAGCTTCATCCACTCCCACTTCTTTTCGAATTCTTAAATCTTTCATGTATTGAATTAAAGTATCAGGTGTAATTTGCTGCGCGGCATCGCTCCAGGCATTATCCGGATCATAATGTGTTTCTACGATTAATCCATCAAAATTAAGATCCAAAGCAGTTTGCGAAAGATCAAATATCAAATCTCTTCTTCCTGCAATGTGTGAAGGATCTAAAATCAAAGGTAAATCTGGAAAACGATTTTGTAAATCAATTGGTATCTGCCACTCAGGAATGTTACGGTATTTTGTTTTTTGATATGTTGAAAAACCTCTATGAATTACTCCAAGATTTTTGACATCACAGGTATAAAAACGTTCTACTGCCCCTAACCAAAGTGATAAATCAGGGTTAATCGGATTTTTTATTAAAACCGGATTATCAATTCCTTTACAGGCTTCGGCAATATCCTGAACTATAAAGGGAGAAACTGTACTTCTGGCACCAATCCATAATACATCAACTCCGTGCTCCAATGCCAGTTCTACGTGATGTGGATTTGCCACTTCGGTAGCGATTTTCATTCCTGTTTCTTCTTTAGCCCTTTGCAACCATTTTAGTCCTAAAGCACCTACCCCTTCAAAATTACCTGGCCGTGTCCTTGGTTTCCATATCCCGGCTCTTAAAACTGTAGCATCAGAATCCTTCAACTGATGTGCAATTTTAACTACTTGATCTTCTGTCTCTGCACTACAAGGTCCTCCTATAACTAAAGGATGGTCTAAATTATATTCATCTAACCAGTTTCTAAGTTCTTTCTTATTCTCCATCTCTATTTTTATTCTTTATTAGTATTTGTATTGGAAAGTTATTTTATGATATTCCTTTCAGAATTGTTTTTATGCGATTAATGTCTTCCATTTCTTTATAAATTTCGACAAAATTATCTTCTTCCATGAGTTCCTTAAACTGAGTAAGATTTGCTATATACTCTTCTAAAGTTTCGATTACATTCTCTTTATTATGTTTAAAAATTGGCGCCCACATTTCTGGAGAACTTTTTGCTAAACGTACTGTAGATGCAAATCCACTTCCTGCCATATCAAAAATATCTCTTTCATTCTTTTCTTTTTCGACTACTGTTTTTCCAAGCATAAAAGAACTGATATGAGACAAATGCGACACATAAGCAATATGCTTGTCGTGAGAGGCTGGATCCATATATCGGATTCTCATTCCTAACCTGTTGAATATTTCCATGGCTAGCTCCTGCAATTTAAAAGCAGTTTTTTCTACCTCACAGATAATATTGGTTTTGCCCCGATATAAATTCGCGATAGCTGCCTGAGGTCCGGAGAACTCTGTACCAGCTATAGGATGTGCTGCTAGATAATTTCTTCGTTTGGGGTGATCTTTCACCGAATTACACAATTTCTTTTTAGTGGAACCTACATCAAACACCAGACATTCATCATTGATCTTATCCAAAATCTCGGGCAAAATTTTTACTGTAACATCTACTGGAATCGATGTTATGACTACGTCTGCTATATCTAATTCTTCAATACTTGATTTTATATCAATTAAATCTAACGATATAGCTTTATCGAGGTGTTCTTCATTTTTGTCGACACCATAAATTTTGGCTTCATTAAAAGCAGCTTTGATATCAATTGCAAATGACCCTCCGATTAATCCTACCCCAATTATGAATACTTTCATTCTGCTAATACGTTACGATTTTTGATTTATGTTACTATTATCCGCAAGCTGTAATTCTTTATTCTGAAACCTTCCAATTGCTTCCTTTATATTTTCTATGGTCACACATAGCGAAAAACGAATATATCCTTTACCATTACTCCCAAAAATATCGCCAGGAGTAATAAAAATATCTTTCTGATACAAAATATCATCAATAAATTTCGTGGCATTGGTGCCTTCAGGTAGTTTTGCCCACACAAACATTCCGGTTGCTGTTCTATCATAGGTACAATCTAAAATAGTAGCCATTTCCCAGATCAATTCTCTTCTTTGAGCATAAATAGCATTCATTTCTGAATACCAGTTATCCGAAATATTTAATGCTGCGATAGCTCCTTTTTGAATCCCTTGAAACATTCCACTATCCATGTTACTTTTCACTTTCAGAATAGCTTCTATTTTACACTGACTTCCGCTTACCATTCCAACTCTCCATCCAGCCATATTAAACGTCTTACTCAATGAGTTTAACTCTAGTGCCACTTCTTTAGCTCCGTCAATCGACAGGATACTTAACGGAGTATCATTTAGGATGAAACTATATGGATTATCCTTTACTAACAAAATATTATGTTCTTTAGCAAAAGCAATAAGTTTTTCAAACAACCTGATATTTCCGTTAGCACCAGTCGGCATGTGAGGATAATTAATCCACATAATTTTCACTTTGCTTAGATCTTTTTTTGATAAAGCTTCAAAATCAGGTTCCCAACCATTAGAAGCAACCAAATCATAGCTTATTGGTTTTGCTCCTACCAAATTTGTTACAGAAGTATATGTTGGATATCCGGGATTAGGAACTAAGACTTCGTCTCCTTCATTAAGATATGCTAAAGAAATATGCATGATCCCCTCTTTGGAGCCCATCAATGGTAAAATCTCGTTTTCGGAATTAAGAGACACCTTGTATTTACTCATATAAAAATCTGCGATCGCCTGTCTTAACTCTGGTATACCTTGGTAACTCTGGTATTTATGGGCTCCATCTAGAACTACCGCGCTTTGTATTGCCTGTACTACTTCTTTAGGCGGATCTAAATCAGGACTCCCAATAGCCATATTCAAAATTGGTTTTCCTGATGCTGCCAAGGCTCTTACCTCACGTAGTTTTTTAGAGAAATAATACTCCTCTACTGTTTCTAATCGTTTTGCCGTCTGAATACTCATCCGTTTTGATTTTTATATTCTCCTAAAATTTTAAGTTCTAAAGCCATTATTTTTAATATCGATATAGCTTTTTGATATTCTTCATACTTATCAAATGTCACATCAACAAAAAATGAATACTTCCAAGGCATGTCAATCACGGGTAATGACTGAATCTTAGTAAGGTTTAATCTACAATCACTCATTACATTTAGCACAGTAGCCAAACTTCCTCTTTTATGATCCGTTAGAAATTTTAAGGATGCTTTATTAATTTCATCTTTATTTACACCAGAGTTTTCTTTGGTATGGAGTATAAAGAATCTCGTGCTATTTGATTTAATCGTTTGAATCTCTTTTGCCAAAATATTTAATTTATAAATATTCGCTGCTGTTTCTCCAGCAACTGCTGCCACTCCTTTTAATTGCTGTTCCTGAATTCTCTTTGCTACATCGGCAGTATCTGCGTCCTCTACTAATTTTATATGCGGTTGCCCTCTAAAAAAATCTTTACATTGAAGCAACGCCATCGGGTGAGAATACACTTCTCTTATATCCGAAATTTCTTGTCCTTCTAATGCCATCAAACAATGATGGATAGGTTGAAAATATTCTCCGCAAATAGTTAAATTGTGCTCATCGATATACGCATAATTAGGAATAATAGATCCTGCGATAGAATTCTCTATTGCCATGACAGCATCTGTACTTCTGTTATGTTCTAGGCTATTCACCAGCTCCTGAAAAGACATGCATTCATCTATATCAACTTCATCTCCAAAATATGCTTGTGCAACTCCGTGATGATAAGATCCTCTAATTCCTTGTATGGCAACTTTCTTACTCAAACGTTTTAAATTTTCGTCTCAAAAAAAAATCCCGACGTTACATCGGGATTCTAGTTTTATAAATTTTGCTTATTTACTTACATAGTGTTCCCGATCTTACTTTTAAAATAAAAGAAGAAAAAATAAAATCGATTCCAAGTAAACAAATTGCTCATTGTTGTTTCATTATTACGTTGCTAAAGTAGCTAAAACTATGACTATACAAAATAAATTTTCATTTTTTTCATCGTTTATCACATATTATCATTAAAAATTTAATTTTTAATCAGAATTAATAACATATTTTAGATAAAAGATTCTATATATTAAGAATCTTCTATAGTTTTAAGCACTAACAAACGTTAGTAATTATATTACTTCCAACTCCTTACCAACTTTAATAAACGCTTTTACTGCTTTTTCCAAGTGCTCACGCTCGTGGCCTGCTGATAATTGTACTCTGATCCGTGCTTTCCCTTGTGGCACTACCGGATAGAAAAATCCAATCACATAGATACCTTCATCCAGTAGCTTAGCAGCAAACTCTTGCGCAAGCGTCGCCTCATATAGCATCACAGGAACAATCGGATGATCTCCCGGAACAATGTCAAATCCTGCGGCGGTCATTTCTTTTCTAAAATATTTGGTATTTTCTTCTAACTTATCTCTAAGCGCTGTTGACGAACTCAATAAATCCAAAACTTTAATCGACGCACCCACTATTGATGGAGCTACTGTATTAGAGAACAAATAAGGTCTGGAGCGCTGTCTCAGCATCTCTACAATTTCTTTTCTTGCTGCAGTAAAACCTCCTGACGCACCGCCAAGTGCTTTTCCATAGGTTCCTGTTATAATATCGATTCTACTCATTACATTTCTATATTCGTGGGTTCCTCGTCCGGTTTTGCCTAAAAAGCCTGTAGAATGACATTCATCAATCATTACCATTGCTTTATAGGTATCTGCTAAATCACAAATTTTATCTAATTGGGCAATCGTTCCATCCATGGAAAAAGAACCATCTGTTACTATTAAAATCCTTCTGGATCCTTTTGCTGATTGCAATTGTTTTTCGAGATCGACCATATTATTATGTTCGTACCTGAAACGTTTTGCCTTACACAAACGAATTCCGTCTATAATAGAAGCGTGATTTAAGGAATCAGATATTATTGCATCCTCCGCAGTAAGGATTGGTTCAAAAACACCTCCATTAGCATCAAAAGCAGCTGCATATAATATACAATCTTCCATTCCCAAAAACGCTGCAGTCTTACGCTCTAGTTCTTTATGAATATCCTGGGTGCCACAAATAAAACGCACGGAAGATAGTCCATAACCATGCGAATCGATTGCATCCTTACCTGCTTTTATGACATCCGGATGGGATGAAAGTCCAAGATAATTGTTAGCACAAAAATTTAATACATGTTTTGTATTTATTGTGTCTATTTCTGCTCCTTGAGGAGTTGTAATTATTCTTTCTGTTTTATATAATCCTGCTGATTTTATATCATCCAGTTCTTTTTGTAAATCGTCTTTTATGTTTGTAAACATGAGTAGTTTATTCTTTATTTTTAATTCTAATTTTTTATTTCTTATCTAAAAACAGGTTTATTTACAACAGTAATATTTCTTTGTTTTTTGAACCTTTTTTGTATTTTTCCTGCAGTTTTTGAATCATTATCTCGGTGATTTCTTTCAGATTAAATTCCGGTTTCCATCCCCAATCTTTTTTTGCTGAAGCGTCTTCAATTGATTTTGGCCATCTAGCTGCAATTTCTTGTCTAAAATCTGGATTGTATTTCACTTCAAAATCGGGATATAATTTACGAATTTCATTGACAACTTCCTGCGGAGAAAAGCTAATTCCTGCAATATTATAAGAAGTCCTGACGGTTATGCTTTCCTTTGGGGCTTCCATTAATTCTATAGTGGCCCTGATGGCATCATCCATAAAAATCATTGGTAGCGTTGCATCTTCTTTCAAGAAACAATCAAACTCTTCTCCCATTACTGCTTTATGATAAATATCTACAGCATAGTCAGTTGTTCCTCCTCCTGGTAATGATTGATATCCTATAACTCCCGGATATCGAATTGATCTTACATCAAGACCATATCTCAAAAAATAATATTGCGCCCAGTTTTCTCCGGCAGCTTTACTTATACCATATACCGTTGCTGGATTGAGGTATGCATCATCTGGTGTATTCTCCAAAGGAGCACCCTCTCCAAAAACTGCTATTGAACTGGGGAAAAATACTCGGTCGATACGATTCTTTCTGGAGACTTCAAGAACATTGAACAGTGTTTTCATATTAATATCCCAAGTAGTCAAAGGTGTCTCTTCTCCTTTAGCAGACAAAATTGCTGCAAGATGATATATTTGGGTGATCCCATATCTTTCTACAACTTCCTGAATTCTATTTATATCAGTAGCATCAATGACTTCAAATATACCTTTGCAATCATCACTTTTTTTGATGTCTGAAGCGATTACATTTTCCATTGTATACTTTTTCTGAAGCTCCTTAGTCAACACTGAACCTAATTGCCCATTAGCACCAATTACTAAAATTTTTGTTCCCATATTCCTTCTTAAATTTTTAACACTGCTAAAGCATTATTCACTTACTAAAATACAAACAGAAACTATTTCATCCGAAAATAACAAAAAACTAAGTAATTATTCCTGAATTTTAATGTTTTAAAAACTATATTTACTTTTTTGGTTGATCAACCATCTCTTTTAAAGTAAATTTTGAGCATTATTCATGGAACATTTAGACCAAACTGATATTACTATCCTTAGAATTCTTCAAAGGGATTCTAAAAAAACAGCTAAAGAGATCGCTACAATCCTAAATTTAACACCTTCTCCAGTCTATGAAAGGGTCAGAAGGTTAGAAAAGCAAGGGTTTATTAAAAAGTACGTAGCGATTCTTGATAAAAAACTGATAGATCGATCAATAACTACGATATGCCAGGTGTCGATGAGATATCACAATGAAGCATTTATAGAAAAATTTGAAGAACAAATTCAAAATCTAGCCGAAGTTCAGGAGTGTTATCATATGGCTGGTCAGGTAGATTTTATTCTAAAAATTCATACGAGAAGTCTCGAAGAATATCACGATTTTGTAAAGACAAAACTTTCTAAAATCGAAAACATTGGTGTACTAAACAGTACGTTTGTTTTAAAAGAAATCAAACATTCTTCTGAATTTTATATATAAATCAAAAACATAAATATTGCTAAAACGCGTTAGCATTAGAAACTTAATTGTCTATTTTTGGTAAAAAATATTTCATGTCCATTTCTGTTTCAAATATTTCTAAGATATACGAAAACCAAAGTGTTTTAAAAGAAATTACTTTTGAAATAAATCAAGGTGAAATTGTTGGTTTTTTGGGTCCAAACGGAGCGGGTAAATCCACCCTGATGAAAATCCTGACTACTTACTTAGATCCTTCAGAAGGTGAAGCATCGGTAAATGGTTTTGATATTGAATCTGAACCAATTGATGTACAAAAAAGTGTAGGTTATTTACCAGAGCATAATCCTTTGTACTTAGAAATGTATGTACGAGAATATTTATCCTTTAATGCACAGGTTTATAAAATTTCAAAATCCAGAATAGAAGAAGTAATTGAATTAACAGGACTTTCTCCCGAGGCATCTAAAAAAATAGGCCAACTATCCAAAGGATATCGACAACGTGTGGGATTAGCTTGTGCGCTATTACACGATCCTAAGGTTTTAATACTTGATGAACCGACTACCGGTCTTGATCCAAACCAACTGGTAGAAATAAGGGAATTGATCAAATCAGTAGGCCGGAAAAAAACGGTTTTTCTTTCTACACACATCATGCAAGAAGTAGAGGCTATGTGTGATCGGGTAATCATTATTAACAAAGGTGAAATCGTAGCTGATAAGAACCTCGATAATATGATCGACAAAACTGATCAGCTTATAGAAGTAGAGTTTGACTATAGAGTTGAGGAAGCTTTTTTACTGAAACTAGACCATATTAAACACGTTAAGAATATTCACGGATTTGTTTACCAACTTACCTTTGACACGTCTACAGATATGCGCTCAGTGGTTTTTGACTTTGCTCACGACAATCAATTAAAGATCCTTCAACTTTCAAGAAAAAATAAAGATTTGGAGAGTTTATTTAGAGAATTAACTAAATGATTCTCTAAAATTAAATGCTAGTTGGCATTTTCAAAATTCTGTAGCACTTCTTTCAGTGTTTTAATAGAAACTGGTTTCACAATATAATCACTTACCGCACCATATGATTTAGCTTTAAAAACATCTTCCGGGTTTATGGATGAGGTAACTATGTAAATCGTAACTTTCTTTTTACAGGGAATTTTAATGAACTCGTCTAAAAACTGCCATCCATCTAAAACTGGCATATTAAGATCCAACAGAATAATATCTGGTAACTTTTCTTTAGTCATTATAATAGATTTAAGACCATTGAGCGCATCAAATCCGTTTTTATAGACCATTACATTATCACAGAAATTCATCATTTCCATCAATTTCTTTATTCCGAAAATGAAAATAGGATCATTATCTATAATACAGGCTAAATCAATTTTTTTCAAGGTTTACGTATTTTGTTTCCATCTTTAAAATTAAGGATTTTAAATTTTAAAGCAACGAATAAAAAAAATTAGCCGAGTGTTCTTATTAAGTTAACTGCTTACGGTGAAATCATTGAGAATATCCTTTAACACATCTATTGATATTGGTTTTACAATATAATTGCTCACCATCTCATAAGATTTCGCTCGTAACGTATCCTCTGGGTCTACAGAAGAAGAAGCTATATATATAGTTATCTTTTTCTCACAAGGTATTTTTGTAAACTCATCCAAAAATTGCCATCCATCTAAAATCGGCATATTAAGATCCAGAATAATCACATCTGGCAAACTCTCCGTTTGTGAGATGATTGCCGAAAGATTATCCAAGGCTTCCTTCCCATTTCGAAAAACCATGATAGAGTTACAAAAGTCGATCACTTGCATCACTTTTTTAACTCCAAACACAAAAATGGGATCATCATCTATAACACAAGCAATATTAAATTTTTTCATTTTTTAAATATATTTCGAATGTTGTACCCACGTTTACTTCGCTTTTAGCTTCTATTTTCCCCCCCAGGGCTTCTACTTGATTTTTAGTAATAAATAGACCTATTCCTCTTGCATCAGGATTATGATGAAATGTTTTATACATTCCGAATAGCTTATTCCTGTGCTTTTTGAGATCTATACCAATTCCATTATCGGCGACACTTATTATAGATGAGCCATTCTCTACCCTTACATCAAAACTAATGTAACTTGGCCTATCTGTAGATCGATATTTAATACCATTGGTTATAAAATTGAGTATAATACTATCTAGATATGCTGGAATAGCCATGATGTACATATCTGAAGAAATATTGTTTTGAATCTTTACATCAGCATCCAAAGCGATTCCAGCTACTGTTTTTATGACATTATCAATCGCCTTTTTAAGATTTATTGATATTAAATTTTCTCCTATAGAATTGTTTATTAAAACGACTTGGTTAAGATGTTTAATTGTATCCGAAAGATTACTTGAAGCTGTCTTAAAAAGCTGTATTACCTCCGACTCATTTGCTTCCGGGTTCTCTTGTAAATATATATCCAGTAACATCTCAAAATTGCCTGAATGCGATTTTAGATTATGAGATACAATGTGTGCAAAATTTCTTAAACGTTTATTTTGATCTTCTGTAAGTTCTAAAATCGACTTAAGTTCTTTTTCTGCTTTTTTGATTTCGCTAATATCAGTCGCCACTCCAAGATATCCAATGATAGCTCCATTTTCTTTGATAGCTGTCACTGTCAATTGAACAGGAAAGTGCGTGCCATCCTTTTTAACGTAGGTCCATTCCCTTGTAAAGTGATCCTGCTTATTTGCCAACGCGGTAAAAGCCTTGTACCCTTTTATATCTTCTCCTAGAGATTCTGAAAGTTCGGCACTTACTTTTCTTACTTCGTCTTCTAAATGAATTATTGCAGTGGTTTCTTTACCTACTAACTCATTACTACTATAACCCAATAAGTTTTCTGATCCAGTATTAAAAGAAGTAATAACACCTGTAGTATCTGTAGAAATTATACTTACATTACTACTAGCACCTAATACCCCCTCCAACTTGGCCAATGCAAGCTCCATTTTCTTTCTGGATATTACCCTCTGGCTTATATCACTAATTTGATTTACAAAATATAAGGGATTATCATCATCATCTTTTACTGTAGAAACCGAAATTTTTGCATAAACGATATCTCCTTTTTTATTCAGATACCTCTTATCAAGATGATAGAAAGGTCGTTTTCCTTCCAATAACTCCTGATGCATCTTTAAATCTTCTTCCAAGTCTTCCGGATGCGTAATAGATTGGAAATCCATTCTTGTTAATTCTTCTGCTGTATACCCAAGCATATTACAAAAGCTTGGATTCACTTTAATCCATTGTCCTTCTATACCTGTAATCGACATTCCTATACCGGCGTTTTCAAAATTCCCTCTAAAAGCTTCTTCGCTTACACGTAGTTTTTCCTCAGCGTATTTCCTTTCCGTTATATCATGCATTGCAACCACTGCACCCGTTATCTCTCCATCGGGACTGATTAACCGAGTAGCATTAGTAGTAATCCATCTTTTCTCATTGTCTCTGGTGGTAATTACTATTTCATAATCACTAACTTCCTCTCCATTTAATCCTTTTAAAAGAGGTATTTCGTTTTGCTGAAGTGATGTCTCTCCATCCTTTTGAAATAATCCGAAATAATTAGGCCATTCTGAAGAGGGAACCGACTGATCTGGTAAGCCAAACCAGCTTTTTGTTGTTTTATTAAATAAAGTGATATTTCCATCCTTGTCACAAGAACCAATACCTACGTCTATATTATCTAGAATTGCTTCTAAAAACACCTGACGTTCTTGATTGAGAGCTTCTACTTCTTTAATCTTAGTGACATCGTGCATCGCTACAACCGCTCCTTTTATCTCTCCATCGAGCCCTTTGATTTGCGCCCCATTTGTAATCACTTTCCTTATACTTCCAGATTTTGGTATTATCGTTATTTCTTCATCCTCTATCTCTTCTCCTTTTAAGGCTCTTAATAATGGTATTTCTTCTTCTGTTAAAGGTGTTACACCATCTTTATGGTAAAGACCATAATATTGAGACAGTTCTGAAGTGGGTACTGGTTCTACGGGAAGTCCGTGCCACTCTTTAGTTGCTTTATTAAATAAGGTCAACTTACCATTATGATCACAAGACACTATTCCTACCTCAATACTATCCAAAATTGCCTCTAAAAATAACTTGCGTTCTTGATTAAGCGCTTCTGTCTCCTTTAACTTAGTGATGTCTGAGGTGTGCATTAGGATACCACCCACCTTGCCATCTGTATTATACCAGGGACGTAGTTCCCAGGAAATCCATTGTACAGTTCCATCATCTCTTACAAAATAATCTTCCTCTTTTTTGAGAATATTTCCCTTTAGACATTCCTGATGATCGGCTTTCCATTTTTCATCGATTTCAGGAAAAACCTCGTAGTGTGATTTCCCAATAATATTTTGACCGTCTATATTATAGTCTTCAAACCATCGTGCAGACGCTGCCAAATATTTCATGTTAGTATCAAACATAGCAATTGCACTAGGAGCCTGACTAACAAAAAGTCTGTTTTTTTCTAAAGCCTTTTTATTTTGTGTAATATCTACTTGGGATCCAACCAACCATTCAGGGTTACCCTCTTCATCCCAACTTGTTATTTTTCCTTTAGTTAAAACCCATATCCATTCACCGTTTTTATGTTTCATTCGGGTTTCGCATTCATAATTTGCCGTAATACCCTCGTAGTGATCTTGTAATATCTTTGTGGATTTAGAGTGGTCTAATGGATGCATGAAATTTACCCAGGTATTCAAAGAGATTGGTTGTAGTTCCAACAATGAATACCCCATAATACCGGCCCATTGTTCATCGAATAATACTTCTCCAGTTCTTAAATTCCATTCCCAGGTACCTAATTTACCTCCATCCAGAATTTCTTCATATTTTTCTACCTGTTTTTGAAGATTTTCTTCAGCCTTTTTCAACTTTGTAACGTCCGTATGAGCACCAATCATACGAATTGGTTTTCCATTGTCATCCCGCACTGCTAAACCTCGACAGCGTATCCAAACCGTATGACCTAATTTATGCGTATATCGCACAATTTGATCATATGGATACGATGGATCTGCCGCATGTTTTGTAAAATTATCAAGTGCTTGTTTCAGATCCTCCTGGTTTATAATATCTTGCCAGGCTGAAGCTTTATGTGGCATTACATCCGGATCATATCCCAACGTAGTCCAAAATTTATCATTCATCCACTCATTTTCAGGATTATTTAAATCCCAAAACCAAAGACCGTCTAACACGGAATCCTGAATGAAATCAAAGATTTTTTCATCTTTCTTTACCAGATCATATAACTCTTGCTGCAGGTAATTTTCGTTGAGTTGTATGTAATCTCTAGAGGTAGCTTTTTTACTATAGGCCATACTTTTTTTGTTAACATTCAAAATATTAGATCTACGGGGTTTTTAAATTTAAACAATATTAAGAAATATTTAAAGTATTAAAACCTTCAAATATCTATGGTTAAACCGTAATAATTTATCTGTGTAAATCAATTATTAATTATTAAATTTTAGACCATAAATAATTAAAAATCAATTATTTATGATCTAAAAATGATTATTTCATCTAAAAAAAATCTTAGTTTAATTAACAAAAAACATAAAAATATGGGATTTTACCAAACGGGAAAAATCCCTAATTCGGTTAAAAATGTGATAAAAATGTAAGAAATTACCTAAAAATAAGTTGTCCTGTGAAAAATTCCTGAACTTCAACGGTTGCAGGGCGGTTTTCAGCGATAACATCACCAGTACTGCGTATAACTCCCTGTATGGATTGTTGTGGATTTACTATTATCTTATTTGTTCCTCGATGATTTATATTTACATCTTGTGCAATAAGATTAGCGCCTTCGAATCTTCCAGTTCCAGAGAAAAGACCAACACTGAGATTTACTACATTTCCTTTGATGAAAAAAGAGGCAATATTATTACCTTCAACAGACAATCGTTCATTATCAACTTCTATAGTAAAAGTACCAGTTACATTACCACCATTATCTTCATTAAAATCTTCTGCTATCAATAGCAAGGAGGGATATCTTAAAACTCCATCTGAAGAAATATCAAATTGTGTAGCGCTTCTGATTTCCGTAATATCCGGAGCGGTAACAAAAATTTTTGTTTGATTAAAGTCTCTTACAAAATTACAGTCATTTGTATTACTCAAAATTAAACGATCTCCATCAACAATCGCAGTAACTTCATCCAGCAAATTATCCCCGGTTTCTATAATTACCGAAGTGGCCTCTCCTTCTTTAAGAATAAGCTGAACATTTGGTTTAACCAGAATTCTTGTAAAATCCTGGATCTCAACTTCTTTCCTTACTATATCCCCGGTTCTTTGAAAACAGTCCAAAGCATTTTCGGTATCACAAGCGATAAGACATAAACCCAAAAGTATAACACTCAATTTTTTCATAACCTATATCCAATTGAAAATTCTACCGCCTCAGCTTTTGCAGCGTGTGATCGTACCGTAATTGATCCGAAGATATTCTTATTAAAGTAATATCTTGCTCCAAAACGATTGTATACCTGTCCTTCAAAATCATAAGGATAATAGACATAATAACCCAGTTGAGTCAAAATTCCTATTTTATTGATTCGCAGTTCGTGCCCTAAAAACAAACCTACTCTCTTGGAGTCCTCGTTACCTGTTGTTCCATCCCTAAAGCCTCCAGTACTCCTAAAATCAATAAATCTTTCCAGGGCTTTAGAGAAAAATAATTCTGCTCCTAAGTGAATACTACTCTTTTTGTTTATACGTTTGTCAGCAAAAGCTGCGATAGTGTAAAATGTATATTGACCAGACCCAACGACATCGCTCTCATTAACTCCTCCCCGTAAAATAAATCCATAACCAATAGGTTCAGAACCTCTAACTGTTCCCTTTTCTTTTTCAATATATTCTGGATATTCTGAATCCAATGTATAATTTAGCCCAACGTTAAAAACAAAGGTATTCGTACTTTTATTCGGTGCTTTAAAGTTCGCATTAGAATAATGAATCACTCCTAATCCGGTTTGCAAACCAAGTCCGCCTATTATATTTTCCCTCTTTAAGTTTAGCATAGCAAAAGTAGAGCTCATAAAATGAGAGCCATAGGCTACATTTCTAAAATTCTGATCCTCATCATAAGGATGCGTTGTATACGCCAATCCCTGCCCTAATCTCAGCATCAAAATGCGCTTAAAGAAATAAAAATTATAATGTAGATAGAGTCCATAGTTTTCTCCTAAGAACTCATTATCCATATTTTGATAGATAAACGAAACTCCATAATCAGGAGAATTATATAATCGTTGCCATTCTTTATTACCAAAAGTTTTTCGGTTTGCAGAAAGGATGACCCCGGATGGATGTCCTGTAATCAGATGAGATATATCAGGATTATGCTTCAGAACAGTTCCATAGAAGTTACTGACATCAAAACTATAATACTTCTTATCCTCCTGAGATTGCACAACATATCCTAGAAGCATTATCATTAAACAAATCCGTTTTATCATCCGGCAAATGTAAGTTAGCAATATTAGGTTTCCAAAACCTTATCAGCATTTAAAATACATTCTCCGCAATTTTCTGAATATTATCCGATTTACCCATTGAGTAGTAATGTAAAACAGGTACTCCATATTCCATCAACTCTTTCGATTGTTGTATCGCAAATTCAATCCCTACTTGCCTAATTTGTTTATTTGTATTGCAATTTTCTACTGCTCTTACCAGTTCGTCCGGCATATCTAATTTAAAAACTTGTGGTAGTAGCTGTAAATGTCTAGCTACCGCAACTGGCTTGATCCCCGGAATTATAGGTACGTTGATACCTGCTTCTCTTGCTTTTTCCACAAAGGCAAAATATCTTTTATTATCAAAAAACATTTGAGTAACTACGTAATCTGCACCAGCATCTACTTTATCTTTTAATCTTCTAATATCCGAATCCATAGATGGAGCTTCCATATGTTTTTCTGGATATCCTGCAACTCCTATGCAAAAATCAGATTGATTATCACTCTCAATCACTTCATGAAGAAATCGTCCATTATTCATATTTACGATTTGTTCTACTAATTCATTAGCATAACAATGCCCCCCTTTTGTTGGGTTAAAATACTTTTCTTCTTTCATGGCATCGCCACGTAAAGCCATCACATTATCAATACCCAAATAATGACAATCTACAAGCAGATACTCAGTTTCTTCTTTTGTAAATCCACCACAAAGCACATGTGGTATAGTATCCACATTATACTTATGAGTTATTGAAGCACAGATTCCAACAGTTCCTGGACGCATACGAGTCAACTTTTTATCAAGTAAGCCTTCTCGATCGATATAAATGAATTCTTCTCTTGAGGTAGTCACATCAATAAAAGGAGGATTAAATTCCATCAGAGGATCAATATTATCATAGAGTTCCTGTATACTTCTCCCTTTTTGTGGTGGTATTAATTCAAAAGAAAACAAGGTCTTTCCTTTTGCTTTTTTTATATGATCTGTAACCTTCATTCTAAAATTTATTATTCTTTTTTATTTTTATTTGGGCGTTCGAGCGGGCTATCCACTATATCTTTTTTTATAAGTCCCCTTCGAGAGGCTCAGGGTACTCATAAAAAAAGGATGCCGCTTCTATCCCTAACGCAATTACTTTTGAACTTTTTAACGCCTGCTATGATCATTACATTTATTTTAATCTTGTAAGTTCGGGCTTAACCATTTTTTAGCGTACTCAAAGTCAATATTTTTTCTTTTGGCGAAATCTTTCACCTGATCCTCTTTTATTTTACCTAATCCAAAATATCTTGCTTCAGGATTTGCGAAATAATAACCGGATACAGAAGCTGCTGGCCACATAGCCAACCCTTCTGTAAGTTCTACTCCTATTTTATCTTCTACTTTTAACATTTCCCAAATTGTAAGTTTTTCCAGATGATCCGGACAAGCCGGATATCCTGGCGCTGGTCTTATTCCTTTATAAGATTCTTTGATTAATTCATCGTTAGAGAGCTCCTCTTCACTAGTATATCCCCAATCCTCTTTACGTACTTTCTTATGCAAATATTCTGCGAAAGCTTCTGCTAATCGATCTGCTAAAGCCTTAATCATAATGGAATTATAATCATCAAGATCTGCTTCAAAAGCTTCTGCCAATTCTTTAGTTCCAAATCCAGTGGTTACACAAAAACATCCCATATAATCTTGTATTCCTGATTCTTTTGGTGCAATAAAATCTGCCAATGCAAAATTTGGTTTGCCCGCATGCTTCTTCAATTGTTGTCTAAGTGTTCTAAAGGTTAAAATTCCATTATCAACACTTCGACTTAAAATTTCCTGAGCTTCATCCAAGGACTCAACGTGACTATATTTCACTTCAATATCATCATCATTTACTGTATTCGCTTTGAACAAACCATAAACAGCTTTAGCTCCTAATAATTTATCATTAAATACTTTTTCTAATAATTCTTGCGCATCTTTAAACAATGAGGTAGCCTGTTCGCCAACCATCTCATCAGTCAATATCGCAGGATATTTGCCATGTAAATCCCATGATCTGAAGAATGGTGTCCAATCTATAAAAGGTTCTAATTTTTTCAAATCAAGATCTTCAATAACCTGAATTCCTAGCTTATCTGGTTCTATTATTTCCGAAGAACTCCAATCAATCGAATATTTATTTTTACGAGCTTCGTCAATCGTTAAATATTCTTTTTGTTTCGTTCTTTTTAGGAAACCTTCTCTAAACTTTTCGTAATCTTCTTTTAGTTCTCCTATATACTGTTGGTTGCTTCTTTTATTAAGTAAATCTCCAACCACTGTAACCGCTCTGGATGCATCATTTACATGAACTACAGCATTTTTGTATTGTGGATCAATTTTTACCGCAGTATGTGCTTTGGATGTAGTAGCACCGCCAATCAATAAAGGGACTTTAAAATTTCTACGCTCCATTTCTTTGGCTAAAAATACCATTTCATCAAGTGATGGTGTAATCAGTCCACTCAATCCAATGATATCTACTTGTTCGTCAATAGCTGTCTGAATAATCCTTTCTGGCGGAACCATTACCCCCATGTCCACAATTTCGTAGTTATTGCAACCTAACACAACAGAAACAATATTTTTACCAATGTCATGAACATCCCCCTTTACTGTAGCCATAAGAACTTTACCAGCCCCTCCCGTCCCCAAAGGGGAAGCTTTTTCTAGAGTTTCTAAGATTCCATCTAAGACAAAATCAATTTCATTTATTACTTGTTCATTTGTAAAACGAATAACCTTATACCCTTCTTTCTCCAGCCATTGGGTTCGTTCATTATCACTTGATTTGTTTTCAGGAAGTTGATGAATTGAACCATCTACTTCAATTATTAAATTTTCTTTCAAACAAATAAAATCAGCTATATATGATCCAATTATATGCTGTCTCCTAAACTTATATCCATTTAGATTTTTACCACTTAAAGCATTCCATAACATTGCTTCCGCTTCAGTGGGTTGATTTCGCATTTTATTAGCGTGTTTTTTTATTAATCCATACAATATTGGATCAGCTGTTTTCCAATATTGCTCCCCCTTTGGGGGTTGGGGGGCATTCTTTTTCTTTTCTTCTTCAATATAGGGTAATAAATGAGCCACTGCCTTTTTCATAACTCTGGCAGATTTTACTACTTGCGGTAAGAACATTTTACCTGATCCAAATAAATCTCCAACTACATTCATTCCGGCCATCAGATTGCCTTCTATTACCTCAATGGGCTTATCTGCTTTTTGTCTTGCTTCTTCTACATCTTCTACAATATATTGATCAATACCTTTTACCAATGCCCTTGTAATTCGATCTTGTAGTGGTTCTTCTCTCCAGGAAAGGTCTACTATTCGCTCTTTACTTGTTCCTTTTACAGATTCTGCTAAATCTAATAATCGCTCTGTAGCATCCTCTCTCCGATCCAGAATAACATCTTCTACATGGTCTAATAATTCTTTAGGAATATCATCATATATCTCCAGCATCGCAGGATTAACAATTCCCATATTCATACCTGCTTTGATCGCATGATATAAGAATACCGAATGCATAGCCTCTCGAACTCTATCGTTTCCTCTAAAGGAGAATGAAACATTACTAACGCCTCCACTCACACTACAATGCGGAAGGTTTTCACGAACCCACCTCGTTGCTTCGATAAAATCGATCGCATTTTTTCGATGCTCTTCCATTCCGGTTGCTACCGGAAATATATTTAGATCAAATATGATATCCTCCGCGGGAAAATTTACTTGATTCACTAGAATATCATAGGATCTCTTAGAAATTTCTATACGACGCTCATAATTATCTGCCTGACCAACCTCATCAAAGGCCATTACTATTACGGCAGCTCCGTACCTTTTAATCTTCTTAGCGTGGGCAATAAACTCTTCTTCTCCTTCTTTAAGACTAATTGAATTCACCACACACTTTCCTTGAACAACTTGCAATCCTGCTTCAATAATATCCCATTTAGAACTATCAATCATGATAGGAACTCTAGCGATATCTGGTTCTGCCATAATGAGATTCAGAAAACGTACCATCGCTTCTTTTCCATCTATCAGGCCATCATCCATATTAATATCGATCACTTGTGCGCCTCCTTCTACCTGATGCCTAGCTATATCAAGGGCTTCATCAAATTTTTCTTCTTTTACCAAGCGAAGAAACTTTCGGGATCCTGCAACGTTAGTTCGTTCTCCGACATTAATAAAGTTTGTTTCCGCTGAAACAATCATCGGTTCCAGTCCAGATAGTTTTAAATACCTTCTAGTTGATAGTTGAGAGTTGTCTGTTGATAGATTCTGTGATTTATTTTCTATCATCCCTTATTTTTTTATAATAGTTTATAAATCCACTTAATAGCTTTTTACATTTTAAAATCTGGATCAAAAGAATTTTATGATCTTTAATTCGAATATAATTCTGATCCAAAGCCAAATAAGATTGTGTCTCTAATTCGTATAACGATCCTCTTGAAACATGTAAAAACTGCAATGTATCCGCTGAAGTTCTTCTTCCACAACCTTCAGCTATATTTGATGGTATGGAAACTGCACTTCTTCTCATCTGACTTGTTAATCCATATAATTCATCCTTAGGAAACTCTTTTGTTACTTCATACAAAATATTAACTAATATTCTTGATTCTTTCCAAACCTCTAATTCTAAATACTCCATAAACTAAAAACTATCAACTGTTAACTTTCTTGGTTTATAGTTTTTAGCCAATTCGGCAATTGCTTTTATGTGTTCTGGTGTGGTTCCGCAGCATCCTCCGATAATATTGACCAGACATTTATCCATATATTCTTTAATCTGATCAGCCATTTGTTCTGGAGTTTCATCATACTCCCCAAATGCATTTGGTAATCCTGCATTAGGGTGTGCAGAAACTCCGAAATTTGCTTTTTGGGCTAATACCTCAAGATGTGGAGTTAATTGACTAGCTCCTAAAGCGCAATTAAACCCAACGGATAGCATCGGAATATGTGATATCGAAATTAAAAATGCTTCAGCTGTTTGCCCGGATAATGTACGTCCACTTGCATCTGTGATGGTACCACTAACCATAATTGGCACCTCTATATTTCTTTCATCTTTTACCTCTTCAATGGCAAAAAGTGCTGCTTTTGCATTTAAGGTATCAAAAATAGTTTCTACGAGAAGGATATCTGTTCCGCCATCCAATAAGGCTTCTACTTGCTGTTTATAAGCAATTCTGAGCTCATCAAAAGTAACGGCTCTATATCCAGGATCATTGACATCAGGTGACATACTGGCTGTTCTATTTGTTGGACCAATGGATCCTGCTACAAAACGTGGTTTATGAGGTTCTTTTGCTGTAAATTCATCTGCAACTTCTTTTGCTATTTTTGCTGATTGAAAATTCAGTTCATAAACCAATTCTTCCATTTCGTAATCAGCCATGGCGATGGTAGTTCCAGAAAATGTATTTGTTTCTACAATATCGGCACCAGCTTCAAAATATAATCTGTGTACCTCCTTTATCGCTTCGGGCTGGGTAATACTCAAGAGATCATTATTTCCCTGTACAGGAACTTTCCAATCTTTAAATCGTTCTCCTCTAAAATCTTCTTCTGTAAATTTGTGACGTTGCAGCATTGTTCCCATAGCCCCATCAAGCACCAAAATTCTTTCTTCAAGTATTTTTTTTATGTCTTTCATTTACCTATTGTCAGGCTGAACTTGTCAAAGCCTTTTTTTTAAATTAAAAATGAAAACACTTCGACCCCTGTCCGCCTATGGAGGAAGCAAAGTGTGACATTATTAAATAGTATTATGTTTCCCTTATAAAAGGAATATAATCAGTATGTATCAAGAAAATAAATGGAAATAGCTAATGCTATGGTCATTGTTATCTATTTCGTCTTTAAAACGAATAGAACGTAGCACCTTCTTTAAGATTCTGATAAGCATCAGAACATGTAAAGGGTTGCTAAGGTATCATAGGGTCTATTCCCTCCACCTTTCTTGATAACATATTAAATAAATATATGAACTAAACAGTTTTCGCTGCGATTCTGCTTACAAATTAAAGGTATAGTCTTTTGTTTTGCAAGTTTATTCTGTTTTTTTAGGATTCAGGAGCTAATTCAATCTCTAATCCATCTAACTCTGGAGTAATAGGGATCTGACAACCTAATCGACTATTATCTTCTACATAAAAAGCTTCTGCTAACATTAAATCTTCATCCTGACTCATTTCAGGAAGTTCGTGATCCGATAAAATATAACACTGGCAAGACGCGCACATTGCCATACCACCGCAAGTTCCCTCTACAGGAAGTTCATATGCTTTACACACCTCCATTAGGTTCATAGCCATATCGGTCGGAGCCTGTACTTCGTGAATTTCTCCTTCTCTGTCTTTTATCTTTATGGTAACATCTGACATACTATCGTCTTAATCTTATAAAAATCCTCGCAAATATACCGAAATCATCAGTATATCTGCGAGGATTATTTTATTCTAAAATTTCTACATTATAGCTTTTACAACTTCTTTTTTGGCTTCTTTCTTACTACCATCAAATCCTTCTACACCTCCAACAGTAGTATATTTCATTACATACTTCTTGTCTGGAAATATTCTTTGGTACGCACTCTGACACATAATAGCCGCTTCGTGGAAACCAGAAAGAATCAATTTTAGTTTTCCTTTATATGTATTTACATCTCCAATTGCATATATTCCAGGAATATTCGTTTGATAATCGTAAGAATTATCCACTTTGATAGCGTTCTTTTCGATCTCTAATCCCCAGCCTCCTATTGGTCCTAATTTTGGTGACAATCCAAATAATGGAATAAAATAATCAGTATCTAAATGAATATCACCTTCTGTTTTATGTTTGATACCAACACCAGTAACGTGATCATCTCCTTTTAGTTCTTTAACTTCTGCTTCAGTAATCAGATTTACCTTTCCTAATTTGGTCAATTCTGCTACTCTTTCTACAGAATCCAACGCTCCACGGAACTCATTTCTTCTATGCACTAAAGTTACTTCGTTGGCAACATCGGCTAAGAAAATAGTCCAGTCTAAAGCAGAGTCACCTCCTCCAGCAATCACCACTCTTTTATCTCTATATACTTCTGGATCGCGAATAATATAAGCAACTCCTTTATCTTCAAAATCAATAATATTTGGAATGGGTGGTTTACGAGGCTCAAAAGAACCTAACCCTCCAGCTATAGCCACTACAGGAGCATTATGTTGAGTTCCTTTATTGGTTGTAACCAAAAAAGTATCATCTTCCAATTTCTTAATAGTTTCGGCTCTTTCTCCTAAAGTAAATCCAGGTTCAAAAGGTTTTATCTGTTCCATTAAGTTATTCACCAAATCTCCTGCAAGGATCTCAGGAAATCCAGGAATATCATATATTGGTTTTTTAGGATATATCTCAGAGCATTGACCACCTGGTTGTGGTAGTGCATCAATAAGATGTGTTTTTAATTTTAGTAATCCAGCTTCAAAAACAGTAAATAACCCTGTTGGTCCTGCTCCGATGATTAGAATATCAGTCTTGATCATGTTCAACTTCTTTTTTTCCTATTAATCCTTTGGTAAATTCATTAAGTGTTTCCACTTTTTCCTCGAAATCACCTTTTATTGTTTTTCTGTATTCATTTAAATTTTTGACTAAATCATCAATATTTTCTGGAATTACTTCTTCGAAAAATTGACGTAGTCGTTTGGCTGTTGTAGGTGACTTTCCGTTAGTCGAAATAGCCACTTTTACATTACCCTTGGTTACAATGCCACCCATATAAAAATCACAATATGGAGGATTGTCTGCTACATTTACCAATGTACTTCTTTTTCTGCAGTCTTTATACACTTGTATATTCACTTCAGGAACATCCGTAGTAGCAATCACAATGTGTTTGCTTTTCAGAAAACGTCTGTGATATTTCTTTTTAATCATTTCTATTCCAAACTTATTCGCTAATGCAATTGTATCATCTCGATACATTGGAGATACCATTGTTACTTTAGCATCTGGACTAGACTTTAGTAAGAACGTAAGTTTTTCTTCAGCTACATTTCCTCCACCGACAATTAGAATTTCGAGGTTTTTAACTTTCAGAAAAACCGGATATAAATTATTTCTTTCTTCCATCTTTATAGCTATCCTGAACTATCAAGATACGATTTCTTCTTTTACTTCTTTATAAATCGAAGCTAATTTCACTCTTTGCTCAACTACTTCACCGATTACAATTATAGCAGGTGATGATAATTTTTTATCAGATACAACCTGTTCTATCGTCTTTATTGAACCGAAGCCAAACTGTTCACTATCAGTAGTTCCGTTCTGAATAATTGCAACAGGAACATCCTGTTTATTTTCGGCTGCAAAGATACTAACTATTTCGTTTAACTTGCCCATACCCATTAAAATCACCACAGTTGCATTAGATTTTGCTGCCAGGCGAACATCCTGTGATAATTTATGGGATTTCGTTGTTCCTGTAATCACCCAGAAACTTTCTGCTGAACCTCTTTTGGTTAACGGAATTCCTTGATAAGCCGGAACTGCCAATGATGAAGATATTCCTGGAACCATATTTGTTTCTACTCCGAATTCTTGAACATAGTCAATTTCTTCTGCTCCACGGCCAAAAATAAAAGGATCTCCTCCTTTTAATCGTATTACATGTCCATGACTTTTAGCTCTGCTAACAATCAACTCATTAATCTGTTCTTGTTGGTATGCATAACATCCTTTTCTTTTACCTACAAAGATTTTTTCTGCATTTGGCGCATATTCTAATAAGGATTCATTGATAAGTGCGTCATACAACACCACATCTGCCGACTCTAATGCTTTGATTGCTTTTAACGTAATCAAATCTGGATCTCCGGGCCCTGCTCCTACCACTGTTAATCTTGGTATTTTAGTACTCATTGCTAACAACTTAAAATCTTACTAATAAAGATATTATACATTTTCTACTTCAAGTGCTCTAAATGCTTGCACTTTTTGCAAAAATTGCCCTGCTTTTTTGATATAATCCACTGCAAAATCCTTGCTCGGTGCATTTTTTTGAATCTGATATATCAAATCCGCAAATGTTCTATCGAGACTTATTTTTCCGCTAGCAACAAATTCTTCGTCGAATTGACTAATGATACCTGCGTGCGTATTAGTCTTTTTATTTTCTGCCAGCAACAATGCTTTAGCAGAATTCACTAAAGAACTATAAGCGTGATATACTGCATCAGAATATATCCCATTCTCAAAAGATATTTTTGCATTCTCAATCTTTTCTTCACTTTCTAAAAACAATGTAGTTATCAAATCAATTACTACACCTGCACATTCTCCTACTCCGATGGCCTTTACATATTCTTCTTCGGTTCCCCAATCAATAAAATCTTCTTGAGTCAAATTATCTACATTAGATAAATCCGTAAGGAAATTATAGAAATATTTTTCTCCTTTATCCGCATAGTATTCTACAAAAGTCTTACCATTTGCATTCTCTTCAAAATCATTCAGGATTCTACGCAATGCTTCAGGACCTCTTCTACTAGGAATTTTCACCACTTTATCTGCAAAACGACCTTTTCCATCACCCAGATTTCCTCCTCCTAATAACACTTGTAAAGCCGGAGCTACCAATTTATCCTTAGTTCTTACTGACATCCCCTGAAAACCAATATTAGCCATATTGTGCTGTCCACAAGCATTCATACATCCACTGATCTTGATTACCAGATCTTCTTTCTCCAGATATTGTGGATATTCAGTTTTAATCACTCTCTCTAATTCTTCGGCAATACCAGTACTACTTGCAATTCCTAGGTTACATGTATCAGTTCCTGGGCAGGCTGTAATATCAACTGCTTTGTTATAACCTGCTTCTACAAATCCTAATTTCTCTAATTCTTGATAGAAAAATGGTACTAAATCTTCTTTTACAAAAGGAATTAAAATATTCTGACGTAGAGATAACCTAATCTCTCCTGCGGCATAATTTTCGACCAAATCAGCCAACAATCTAGCTTTATCTGTATAAAAATCTCCTAAAAGCACTTTGATTCCAATAGCTACATATCCCTTTTGTTTTTGAAATATTACATTGGTAGATTTCCATAAGTCAAAAGCTTTTTGATCATTAATTTCTGCATTCGGAACTTCTACAGAAACCGGAACTGAAGTTACATATGCTTCCGCGTCGATTACAACAGTTTTTTGCGCAATTGCTTTTTGTTCTGCTTCTACTAATTCTCTGAAAGCTTCTACACCGATATCTTTCACTAAAAATTTCATTCTCGCTTTGGCTCTACTTTTTCGCTCACCGTGACGATCAAAAATTCTAAGCACTCCTTCCATTAAAGGAATGATCTTATCTGTTGGCAAAAAACTATATAATTCATCTGCATGTCTTGGTTGTGAACCCAATCCTCCGGCCAGCATTACTTTAAATCCTCTAACTCCATTTTCTGTTTTAGCTATAAAACCAAGATCATGCATATAAGACAATCCTGTATCTTCTTCTGTTCCTGAGAAAGACACTTTGAACTTACGCCCCATTTCCTGACATATTGGATTTCTTAAAAAGAAACGAAACAATGCATCTGCATACGGCGACACATCAAAAGGTTCTTTTGGATCAATACCTGCTGTTTCTGATGCTGTCACATTACGAACTGTATTACCACACGCTTCTCGTAACGTTACATCATCTTTTTCTAATTCTGCCCAAAGTTCTGGAGTTCTATTAAGATCTACATAATGAATCTGAATATCTTGTCTGGTGGTAATATGCAATCGACCTCTAGAATATTCATCAGACACTTCGCAAATTCTTCTTAACTGATTACTCAATAGCTTCCCATATGGTAATTTAATACGAATCATCTGCACACCTTCTTGTCGCTGACCATATACCCCACGAGCTAAACGAAGGCTACGAAATTTCTCTTCATCAATCGTCCCTTTATGAAATTGCTCTATTTTATTAGCTAATTCAACAATGTCTTTTTCGACAACTGGATTTTCTATTTCTGTTCTAAAACTTTGCATATTCAAATTAGTATTGAGTAGTCAGTATTAAGTATTGAGATTTATATAAGTTAACTTTCTACTATTTTGTTTGGGTACTGAGGGTTATACTTTTAACAGTCTTAAATTCATTTTGGTCGATAAAGCTAGTATGAGCAACTCATTACTTAATACTCTATACTAATATCTATTTGATTACTTTATAAAACCTACTCCTGAAGTATTATTGGTTTGAGAATCTATTAATATAAATGACCCTGATGCTTTATTCTTACTGTAAGAATCAATGGCTAAAGGTTTGCTTAATTGTATTTGAACCTTCCCTATCTCATTAAGGCTTAATGAATTCTTTACTGTATCTTCTCCGGAGAAATCAGTAGCAACCGTTCCGTTGATGTTTTTCACCTTTGCTAAAACTCTGTTACTTCCACTCTGAATGAAATAATTCGTTCCGGGATTTAGATCTCTGTTATCCATCCAACAAACAGTAGCTGTTAGTTGTTTTTCAACCCTAGGTTTTTCAGATGATTTTACAATCATATCCCCTCGACTTACATTTACATCATCTTCTAATGTAATAGTACAAGAACTACCTCTGCCAGCTGTATCAAATTCCTTATCAAAAAAGAATATCTCTTTAACTTTGGATGTTGTTAATGATGGTAAAACTGTCACCTCATCGCCTACAGAAAGATCACCTCCATATAGTTTGCCAGCGTATCCTCTAAAATCATGGAATTCGTCTTTTTTAGGACGAATTACAGTTTGTACAGGAAAACGCACTTCTGCCTTTTCGTAGACATCCTGAGCATCTAATTCTTCTAAATGTTCTAATAAGGTTTGCCCTTTATACCAAGGAGTATTTTCGGATCTATCTACAACGTTATCACCTTGTAAAGCACTTACCGGAATAAAAGTAATGTTCTGTTCTTTATAATCACTTTTTGCAATTAATTTTTCAAAATCAGACTTAATTGCTTCATATTTCTCTTGAGAAAAATCAACTAAATCCATTTTATTTACAGCTACGATCACATCTTTAACTCTCAATAAATTATTGATAAAAAAGTGTCTATACGTTTGCTCAATGACCCCTTTTCTAGCATCTATTAAAATGATTGAAGCCTGAGAAGTAGACGCACCAGTCACCATATTCCTGGTATATTCAATATGCCCTGGTGTATCTGCTATAATGTAACTTTTTGTTTTTGTAGAAAAGTAAATATGAGCTACATCAATAGTGATACCCTGTTCACGTTCTGCTACCAATCCATCAGTCGCTAATGAAAAATCCAGGTAATCAAACCCATTAGCTTTACTTCGGGTTTCGATTGCCTCTAATTTATCAGTAGTTAATGATTTTGTATCATATAAAATACGACCAATCAAGGTACTCTTACCATCATCTACACTTCCTGCTGTTGCTATTTTTAATACGTCCATCCTGCTTTTTGGTTGAGAGTTTATAGTTGTTGGTTAATGGTTATCAAATTTTACACTAATACAACCCTAAAATTATTCTCATTTATTTTATTCTAATATACTTACTGAAACTATCAACGGTCAACTAACAACCATTAACTCCATTTCTAGAAATATCCTTGTTGCTTTCTTTTTTCCATAGCCGCTTCAGATCTTTTATCATCAATACGAGCTCCTCTTTCTGAAATCGTCGACTCTCTAATTTCGGCTACTACTTTATCAATCGTAATTGCAGCAGAGAGTACGGCTGCTGTACAAGACATATCTCCTACAGTTCGGAATCTCACCAATCTTTCTTCAACTAGCTCATCATCTTCTCTATGCACCACATCATCCTCTGCGGACCAAATCATACCATCTCTAATAAATGTTTTACGTTTGTGTGCAAAATATATAGAAGGAATTTCGATATCTTCTTTTTGGATATAACTCCAAACATCTAGCTCTGTCCAGTTACTGATCGGAAATACACGTACATTCTGACCTAAATCGATCTTTCCATTTAAATGATCAAACAATTCTGGACGCTGATTTTTTTCATCCCATTGACCAAAATCATCTCTTACAGAAAATATACGCTCTTTCGCTCTTGCTTTTTCTTCATCTCTTCTTGCTCCACCAATAGCTGCATCAAACTTAAATTCTTCTAAAGCATCAAGAAGTGTGGTTGTCTGTAAACTATTACGACTTGCATATTTTCCTTTTTCTTCAATCACCTTACCTTGATCTATAGAATCTTGTACATTACGGACAATTAATTCTACTCCAAGTTCTTTTACTAATCGATCTCTAAATTCTATGGTTTCCGGAAAATTATGACCGGTATCTATATGTAATAATGGAAAAGGAATTTTACCCGGATAGAATGCTTTTTGGGCTAGTCTAACTAAGGTGATGGAGTCTTTTCCACCTGAAAAAAGTAATACTGGTTTCTCAAATTGAGCCACCACTTCTCTAAATATATAAATCGCTTCGCTTTCTAAAGGATTTACCTTTAGAACTGATTTTATTGCTGAACCATTTAGCTGCTCTGTTTTCTTTTCTAATACTTCCATGCTCTGCTTTTGCTTCATTTATTAGTTCGTATGAATCCCACATTCTCTATTATCCAATACTTTTGTAGGGTCAAAATACTTGAATTCGTTTGGTAAATTATGCTGCTCTAAGTACAAGTCTAATTCGGCATCACTATAGTAATAAAACGGACTAACCTTCAACACTCCATCACTTCCCAAACTTAAAATATCTAATGAATCCCTTAAGGCAGTTTGCCCTTTTCTAAGATTCGTAAACCATACATCTGGTTTGTGCTCTGACATTGCTCTCTTAAACGGCTCTAATTTCACCTGTTCTGTAAACAATTTATGTTTTGGATCATCAATATCAGGAATCCCCATCACCACATCTCTATGAGCAGCTGTTTGTTTAGGCACATATAATTGAACATTTAGATTCAGTAAATCAATAACTTCTTCTGCATGTTTATATGTATTAGGAGTATTATATCCCGAATCACACCATATTACTGGAATATCAGAAAGTGACTCAGAACACACACTTAAAATAGCAGCTTCGTATGGTCTGAAATTAGTAGTTACAATAGGGGTTTGCGCATTTAAAACCGCCCATTGCGAAATCTCTAGCGGAGTTTTATCTTTTAGTGATCTGTTTAAGCTTTCTATTTCTTTTTCTGTAAATTTCATTCTAAGTTTTCTTTTTCTGTCACTTCGAGTATAGTCGAGAAGTAAAACTGCAATTATCTTCCCCATTTGATTCGGTTCCAAATTCTTTCGTGAAAGAAGTACAGAATCATTTTTGTTATAAAATCAATTGATGCTATCGAGGTAGCCAGTACTATTTCACCAGTTAATACATAAGAAACTATCAATGTATCCAATGTTCCGATCACTCTCCAACTTATTGCCTTTGCAACACTACGCAAAGGTTTTTCTGAAGCTTTATCAGTCTCATACGATGTCTTCTTCGTAGCAACTTTATCTAATATCATTTGATCTATAATCATTTTTAACTTTAAAAAACCTATTACCCTATCGGAATAGTAGGTTATTTAAACAAATGTATATATAAAAATCTATTCATTAGTCTTAAATCTTTGAAAAAATTACTAGAAATGAAATAATTATGATATTATTAATAAAAAACCTAGTGATTTAGTAGATTATTATAATTTTCCTGAAAACACTTAAAAAAATGTTTAAATCTTTTCCAAAGCCTGCTTGATATCCTTAATAATATCGTCAATATGTTCCAATCCTACCGAACATCTTACCATTCCATCCGTAATACCAACAGCCAATTTATCTTCTACAGCTAACTTACTGTGCGTAGTAGATGCCGGGTGAGTAACAATGGTTCTGGTATCTCCCAGATTTGCAGAAAGTGAGCACATTTTGACGCTATCAAAAAATGTTTTTCCCCCTTCAACACCATTTTTAACTTCAAAAGCCACAATATTACCACCTAATTTCATCTGTTTCTTGGCCACCTCATATTGCGGATGCGATTTTAAAAAAGGATATTTTACCCAATTCACTTTAGGATGTGACTCTAAAAACTCAGCTAACTTCAATGCATTCTCACAATGCCTATCTACTCTAACCGCCAGTGTCTCTAAGCTCTTTGATAAAACCCAGGCATTGAACGGCGACAACGATGGTCCGGTATTGCGTGAAAACAAATAAATCTCCTTGATTAGTTCTTTCTTCCCAACGGTAACTCCTCCTAATACTCTTCCCTGACCGTCAATTAATTTGGTAGCCGAATGAATTACCAGGTCTGCTCCAAACTTTATTGGGTTTTGCAAATAAGGAGTAGCAAAACAATTATCAATGATCAACAACAATTTATGTTTCTCCGCAATCCTACCCAATAATTCCAAATCCAATACATCAACTCCTGGATTCGTAGGAGATTCTGCATAAATAATTTTGGTATTTGGTTGAATCAGGGATTCCACAATATCCAGTTCATTTACCGGAAAATAGCTTGTTTCTATATTCCACTTAGGAAAGTATTTAGTAAATAACGAGTGCGTAGAACCAAAAACTGATCTGGCGGACACAATATGATCCCCGGCATCTAATAACGATGCAAATGTAGAAAACACAGCAGCCATTCCTGTAGCGAACGCATAACCATCTTCTGCCCCTTCCAGTTTACAGATTTTATCTACAAACTCTGTTGTGTTAGGATTGCTGAAACGACTATATAAGTTTCTATCCTTCTCTTCGGCAAAAGCGGCTCTCATTTCTTCAGAGTCCTCAAAAACAAACCCAGAAGTAAGATACATTGGCGTTGAGTGCTCTAAAAATTGAGTTTTCTCTGTTTGTGTTCTTACCGCTTGTGTTTCGAAATTTTTACTCTTTTGACTCATACTTCTTCATTATTAACTACTACTTTATATTTCACAGTAGCTGTTGGTTCTAATGTTTTAGATACAGAGCAATATTTTTCAAATGATAATTGTGCTGCTCTTTTTGCCTTTTCCGGAGCTATTTCTCCCTCCAGATATACTGTAACTGAAATTTCTTTAAATGGTTTCGCTCCATCAATTTCTACTCGTGACCCATCAACCTCAGCTCTGTAATCTGTAATCTCCTGTCGTTGTTTTTTTAATATAGAAATCACATCAATTGCACTACATCCTGCTACACCCATCAATACATATTCCATCGGACTTGGCGCTAAGTCATGCCCTCCTACTTCGGCTTTACTATCTATATGAGTTATATGTCCTCTTTCATTTTTTAGTTCAAAATGATAATCATTATCAATTCTTTTTAGTTGTATTTTCATTATATCTCTTTTATTTATTCTTTTTAGAAGTTACCCTTCGACTCCACTTCGACAACACTTCGACAAGCTCAGTGTGACATCTCAGGGTCGGGCTTTTTGCTGTATCTTTTTATTTGGAATACTTCGAGAACCTCAGTCCGCCAAATAGAAAAGAATGACTCATCATATGTTTTACATTCACGATTTCTTAAAACAATAAAAACAATGAGTAATCCCTAACGCAATTAATTTTTATCCTTTTTCGGTTAATCTTAATATATCTCCAAAAACTCCTCTTGCCGTAACAGCTGCTCCTGCTCCTGCTCCCTGAATCACGATAGGTTGATCTCCGTATGATTCTGTATAAATTTCGAATATTGAGTCGGAACCTTTTACCTGTCCTAACGCACTACTTTCTGGAACAGATACTAATGTAACATCCAAAATACCTTTTTCTTCGAATAAGTCTCCGTGTAAATCTCCAATATATCTCAGCACATGGTTAGGTTTTTGTTCGTCTTTTATTTTTTGATACACCAAATCTAATTCTTTTAATTTTTCCAAAAACTCATTTGCATCTCCTTCTCTTAAATTCTCGGGAATCAAATTATGGATCGTAACATCTGTAAATTCATTACTAAGATCCAATTCTCTGGCTAAAATCAACAACTTTCTTGCTACATCATTTCCACATAAATCTTCACGAGGATCAGGTTCCGTAAATCCATTATCAATAGCTTCTTGCAGCACTTCACTAAACGACCTTTCTTCTTTAGAGAAAGTATTAAACAAATAACTTAGAGACCCTGAAAAAACTCCTTTGATTCTTGTAATATTTTCTCCAGACAGATGTAGTAGTCTGATCGTATCTATCAAGGGTAATCCTGCCCCTACATTTGTTTCGTATAAATATTGTTTTTGATGTTCTTCTAACTTATATCTTAATTCTTTATAAAACTCAAAACTTAACGTATTCGCAACTTTGTTTGAAGAAACCAAATCAAACCCTTGTTCTACCAAAGTGATATAATTATCTGTAAATTCTTTACTAGCGGTATTATCGATTGCTATTAAATTTTCTAAATGATGCTCATCTGCAAACTTAATCACATCTTCTATTTGATATGAGCTCCCTTGTTTAATTTCTGATTTCCAATTTACATCAACTCCATTTTTATTGAAAAGTATTTTCTTTGAATTCGCCACGGCAAAAATATTCAAGTCAATTTTTTTCCTTTTTTCAATATCCTTTGCTGATTTTAAAATCTGATCTATTAAAGTTCCTCCTACCAATCCATGTCCAAATACAGCGATATTTATCTTTTTAGACACCCCAAAAACTTCTCCATGAATAACATTCAGAGCTTTGTGAAGCTGGTTTTTGTATATCACAAGGCTCACATTTTTCCCTGTAACCGTATTGTTAAAAAGCAACGGAACGATTTGATTCTTAATCAGTGAATTATAAGGTTTATGAAATGTGCTTAAATCCTGTCCGATGATAGAAATTACAGAAACATCATTTTCTACGGTAATTGTATTTACATCTCGTGTATTAAAATCTTCCTTAAACTCTAGCTCCAGTTCTTTTTTTGCCTCTATCACTTTTTCAGCATCCACTACTAAACCTATCCCTCTTTCTGAGGAACCTTGAGAAATAATACTTACACTGATATTTTTATATGCTAACGCTCTAAAAATCCTTGCATCAACTCCTACTTTTCCCAATAACCCCCTACCTTCCAGATTGATTAAAGAAACATTTTCTAAAACCGAAAGAGATTTGATTCCTTTCTGATTAGTTTCACAAGTAATCAATGTTCCTTTATTTTTATGATCAAAAGTATTTAAAATACGTAAGGGAATATTTTTTTCTATCAGTGGAATAATGGTCTTAGCATGAAGGATATTCGCTCCAAAATATGCCAGTTCATTAGCTTCGGTAAAGGATAACTTTTTTATTTTCCTTGCATCAGATACCAAATCAGGATTGGCGGTATAAATACCATTCACGTGAGTAAAATTCTGCAATTCTTCTGCATCCAAATAATTTGCTAATAAGGCAGCTGTATAATTACTGCCGTTCCTACCCAATGTAGTTGTTTCATTATTAGTATTAGAGGCAATGAATCCGGTAACTACATTAACCGTTGTGCCGTTATACTTTTTAAAATGAGCAATAACATTTTCCTTTGATAATTTGTCTAATGGTTGTGCCTCACCAAACTTCCCATCGGTTTTAATTAACTCCCTGCTATCTGTAAAATTAGCATTTATTCCTTTTTTCTTTAGGATGTGAGTCAGCAGTTTAGCCGAGATCACTTCTCCTTGTGACAATATTTGATCCTTAATTCTTTTACTATAATCTCCTAAAAGAGAAACTCCCTCAAACAGCTTATCTAATATTTCAAACTCATTATCAACTTCGAAACCTTTATGGTTATCTATTTGATATTGTTTAAATGCTTCAAGCTGCTCCTGGTAACTTTCTTGGCTAACTGCTTTCTCTAATATAGCTTCTAGTTCATCTGTTGATTTTCCTCTAGCAGAAAGAACAACAGTGATTGCTTCTCCATTATTGATCTTATCTTCGATAATGTCAACCACTTTATGGATTCCTTTACCATTTGCCAGTGATCTTCCTCCAAATTTTAAAATCTTCATCTTTATATTTTTTTAAAACACATCTTGTAATAATTTGCTGAGTTGGTCAAATTCTATTAAAAATGCATCATGTCCGTGAACGGAATCTATAATCTTACGCGTCACATTTTGTTTTACTTTTTTTAGATCCTGAAATGTGATCTCATCTTCTGCTGCTGTAAAAAATCCATCAGAATTGACACTAATAATATGGATATCAGATTCAATTGTAGCCGCAACATCGTTAAAATCTCCTCTTCCTTCGGTTATATCTATATTTGCTAGTATGTAATTCAATTCCTTATATGCACTAAGTGTAAAACGTTCGTCTAATTTTTTTCCGTGGTGAAACAACCAACTTTCTACATTGTGCATTTCTTTTTCATCATTAAAACTTCTATCAAATTTTTGCCTGAAAGACTCCGGAGATCTATAAATTAGCATCGCATGTAATCGAGCATCGTGTACCGGATTGTTTGAATTTAATAGAATCTGCTCCTGTACAAGACAATTTGCCTTTAACCAATCAGTTGATTTCCAATCCGTGGCTACGGGAATTAAATGATCAATCAAATTAGGTTTTAATGCTGCAAGTTCCCAGGCAATTCCACCTCCTACTGATCCTCCAATAACAGCATAGAGATTGTTGATATCCAGTTGTTCCAATCCCTTAGCAAAAACGGCTGCGATATCTCTGGCTGTAAAAATTGTATAATCAGAAATTAAATTATTTTCTTTTCCATCATACCCATTTCCTGGAATGTTAAATGACACTACTGCATACTTATCTGTATCAATACATTTCCCTCTACCGATCAATCCATTCCACCAACCATTTGGTCCACAAACACAGGAGTTACCAGTCAACGCATGATTCACCAAGACTATTGGTGCATCCTGTAAAGGTTTTCCAAACACTTCATAAAACAAAGGGATTTGATCAATCTTTTCACCTTTAGAAGTAATGAGATCAGATATTTGAACTTGTTGGAGCATATTTTATGTTAACTTCAAAAGAGTACAACCAACCCTTTTACCAACTTATAGTTAAAGGGCTAGAAACTCAATACTAAAGAATTCGATTATTTTACTTTTTCAGTTACTTTGGCAAATGCATTTTTAAGATCAGTTTTTAAATCTTCTATATCTTCTAATCCGACTGATAGCCTGATCAAATCTTGAGTAACACCAGTTGACTCTTGCTGTTCGGGATTTAACTGTTGATGTGTAGTACTAGTGGGATGAATAATCAAAGATTTAGAATCTCCGATATTTGCTAGTAAAGAAAATATATTGGTTTCATTTGCTACCGTTTTAGCAGAATCAAAACCTCCTTTTATTCCAAAAGTTATGATACCACTTTGACCTTTAGGAAGATATTCTTTTGCCAATTTATTATAAGGATCGCTTTCTAATCCGGGATATTTAACCCAAGTAACATCATCCTGTTCCTGCAACCATTTCGCCAACGCTAGTGCATTATCACTATGTTTTTTTATTCTAATTTCTAAGGTTTCCAATCCTTGTATGATCTGAAATGCATTAAAAGGGCTTAAGGCTGCTCCGTGATCTCGTAATCCTTCTATTCGTGCCTTGGCAATAAATGCTGCAGCACCTAAAGCATCATGATATACTAACCCATGATAACCTGGTGATGGCTCTGTAAATTCAGGAAATTTACCACTTGACCAGTCAAAAGTTCCTGCATCAATAATCACACCTCCAAGAGAAGTTCCATTTCCACTAATATATTTTGTTAGCGAGTGAATTACGATATTAGCTCCATATTCTATTGGATTTAACAAAGCTGGTGTCGCCACTGTATTATCAACAATCAAAGGAACTTTATAAGCTTTAGCTACATCAGAAATAGCTTTAAGATCTAATACATCTAGCTTTGGATTACCAAGTGACTCTACAAAAAACACTCTGGTATTCTCCTGTACGGCACTTTTAAAATTCTCTGCATCAGATGGACCCACAAAAGTGGTTGTAATTCCAAACCTTGGCAAGGTAACGCTTAAAAGGTTATATGTTCCCCCGTATAAACTGCTGGAAGCGACAATATGATCACCAGCTTTTAGCAATGTTAATAATGTGGTATTAATTGCCGCCGTACCTGAGGCCGTTACCACCGCTGCAATTCCCCCTTCCAAGGCTGCTAAACGTTGTTCTAAAATATCATTGGTAGGATTGTTCAATCGAGTATAGATAAAACCCGGTTCCGATAAATTAAACAAATTGGCAGCGTGATCAGCATCATTGAAGACGTAGGATGTAGTTTGATAAATAGGAACTGCTCTTGTCCCTCCATTAGTTTTCACGTCATGACCTGCGTGTAAAGCTTCTGTTGCAAATTTTTGTGCACTCATAATTTTCTAATTTTTTTTAGATTCCAACCTACATTTCGACAAGCTCAATGTGACACGCTGGAATGACAATTGATTGAAATTCTGAGAAAAATTCTCAGAAAATTATTTCATAATCAAATACATCAAACACCGTTTAGTGTGTGGTTATAGAAAATTAAAAAGAAAGGAAACGACAGTTACAAGAGTTGTAATTGTATCGAGTTATCTTCTTCGTCAATGACGAATAGAATTTAGCACCTTCTTTAAAATCCTGATATGTATCAGAACATATAAAGGGTTGCTAAGGTTTCATAGGGTCTATTCCCTCCACCTTTCTTAATAACTTACTAATATGTATAAGAAACTTCGAAGCAAAGCTAATAATTATTTTTAAACTTGAAACAATTTGTTTTAAAAATTATATGTATCGAAAAAAACACCCTTGAAAATAAATTTTATTGGAAGAAAATTAATGATACGTTAAATCCTTTCGAATATTATCATTTTTTTTACCTTTGCCGCATTATTAAAAGGGATAGATTTGACTGATTGCAACCCTAAAGAGCTGAAAATAGTAGTATTCATAAAAGAATATTGAATTGATTCAGTAAATAAATGCTAAAGCAGTTCGATACAATACTATTCTAATCGAAAGCTTCTTTATTGCAATCTCGTCATATTTATTATAGTTTATTCTATAAAAACAAAAAAGAATGGCATATTTATTTACTTCGGAAAGTGTATCTGAAGGACATCCGGATAAAGTAGCAGATCAAATTAGTGATGCTTTATTAGATAACTTTTTAGCTTTTGATAAAGATTCAAAAGTAGCTTGTGAAACTTTGGTAACCACTGGTCAAGTTGTACTTGCCGGAGAGGTTAAATCCAAAACGTATCTTGATGTACAGCAAATTGCAAGAGAAGTAATTAACGAAATCGGCTACACGAAAGGAGCATATCAGTTTAGCGGAGACTCGTGTGGAGTAATTTCCCTTATTCATGAACAATCACAAGACATCAACCAAGGTGTAGATAGAGAAACCAAAGAAGAACAAGGTGCCGGTGATCAAGGAATGATGTTTGGCTACGCTACCAAAGAGACTGAAAACTATATGCCTCTAGCATTAGATATTTCTCATAAGATCCTTATTGAATTGGCTAAACTAAGAAGAGAAGGGACTGAAATCCCTTATTTACGTCCCGATTCTAAAAGTCAGGTAACTATAGAATACAGTGACGAAAATGTACCGCAACGTATTGTGGCTATTGTAGTATCCACGCAACACGATGATTTTGATATTGATGACGATGTTATGTTGGCAAAAATCAAAAATGATATCGTTTCTATATTGATTCCCAGAGTAGTTTCTCAATTGCCTAAATACGTTCAGGACTTATTTAATGATCAAATAACCTATTATATAAATCCTACAGGTAAATTTGTAATTGGTGGGCCTCACGGAGATACAGGTCTTACGGGGCGTAAAATTATTGTAGACACCTATGGTGGCAAAGGAGCCCATGGTGGTGGAGCTTTTTCAGGCAAGGATCCTAGTAAAGTAGACCGTTCTGCAGCTTATGCATCAAGGCATATAGCCAAAAACCTAGTTGCTGCAGGTGTCGCAAGTGAAGCATTAGTGCAGGTATCTTATGCCATCGGAGTAGTAGAACCAACATCAATTTTTGTTGACACCTATGGAACAGGTAACTTAGAGATTACTGATGGAGAAATTGCAGAAAAAGTAGCAGAAATTTTTGATATGCGACCAGCTGCAATTGAAGAACGTCTTAAGTTACGTAATCCTATTTATAAAGAAACTGCAGCTTATGGGCATATGGGTAAAAACCCAGAAATTGTTACTAAAATCTTTGAAAGTCCCTACTCTGGAAAAGTAGAGAAAGAAGTAGAACTTTTTACCTGGGAAAAATTAGATTATGTAGACAAGGTAAAAAGGACCTTTCAAATATAATAATATCATTAATTTGATGTAAATTTGTAATCTCCAATACTTTAAAATATTCGTTTTAACTATACCGCGATGTGTTGTTAAATCGGATACTAAATCAAAACCTACGAATACTAAATATGTAAAGAACCTGTTATGAATAACGGATATCTTTAGGTGTATTGATGAAATTTTCAAAAAAATATTGAGATGAGATTAAGAATTGGAATCGTTTTAGCTTTATTTTGTGTTTGTAATGTATCATTCGGACAAGATTATAAGAGCAACATTAAATCCTTAAAAGAAGTTGATAACAAGATAGAGGAAGGACAATATAGTGCAGACGAATCTGTTTCAGCAGATAGGCTTATCATTAAAAATACAGAACAGGCTAAATTAGAAAAAAACACAGCATCGGCTTCTTATACAGATGAGGAATGGGCGGATATTAAAATGCAAATTCTGAAAACTAAAAAAAGAATTACTGATAATCGAGAAATTTTTACTTATAAAGTAATCGATACAGTTTTTATTACCATACCTGCTTTTAATAAAAAAGCACAATTATCAGGCTGGTAAATTGTAAACTTTATTCTAATAAATTATAAAGGAGATTGCTTTTATAGCAATCTCCTTTTTTATTGTATCCTAAAAGAATTCGTATCATAGATTTTATTGAGACAATAGGGGACAATTCCTAATTAAAAAGGGTTGTTTCCCCTCTAGTAATAAGCTTACAAATACCTTAAATTAGCACTGAAAATCAAATAATTAGAAAACAACAGACTATGAAGTTCAAGATGACAATGATCGTTGCTTTGATATGTATGGGTCAAACCACTTTTGCACAAGTAAACAAAACCAAAGAAACCTCTGAAGAAAACAAAGATGCAATAAATCAAATTATTGAATATCAAAAAGAGAATGTTGACAACACCACTACAAAACAGGAAGTATTACGTATAAAGGATCATATTTACTATAGCGATAAGGAGTGGAAAAAAATAAAAAGACAAATTCGAAGAAATAGAAAGAGAATCACCAATAGTAATGATGGGATCCATAGCTCCAAAGTTTTAGATACTATTTATCTGGAAATCAAAATTTCCAAAACTAACTCACAAATAACTGATTGGTAATAAAATTATACATTAGATTCTTTTGTATAAAATCATTTTTTCGCCAATTAAAAAAAGGGTAATTACCCGTTACAAATATTATAGTTTTCTTGTAACTTAGTTTAGATTTTAGAGCTCTTTGTTAATCCAACTTTTTATTGGATAAATCTTAGCGACTTAAAAAATATCAACAACTTAAAACCATACCCGACATGCCTAAATCAAATTATTGTTTAATTGACCCGGATGGAGGATCTCTAAAAGTCAGAGTAACGGCCAATAATGGGATAAGAACTGGTTCTGTTTTTATTCTTTGGGAACTTAAGAACGGAACCTGGGAAAAGAAGGAAAGATTTAATGTTATTACCGGAGATGATGGTATAGATGAATTTATTCTTCTGGAGAAACCAGATGATATTGAAAATGATTCTCTTGCCTGGGCAATACACGCCTGTTCCTCCATTAACCATGTTGAGCGTGGGGAGTTTAGCATTACTATTATTCAGGATGGAAATGATCGCTGGAAAAAAGAATCGTCACGTCTTGTACCAAAATGTTCTGATGGGAAACAACTTCAATTCGGAAGCCACGTTATTTTTAAACACTTGATTTCAGAAAACCTTTCAACATCAGACTTATGGAAAGACACAGAATAACTTCCGCCATATTTATATTCTTGCTGATCTTCATCGGATATTCTCAAGATATTGAACAACCTGGTGATAATCAGAATGCATATTCATTTAAATTGGATTATAATGTCCCTGAAAGTCCGGCTTTTGCCGTATTGGATGCAAATCCTACCACGATAATGCGTGCAAGTACTCCTCAGGAAATTGTAACACATTTGGCCAGTAACTTTCTTAGCGGAAACGAAGTAAGTCCGGGATTAGCTCTTGACTTTAATCCCTATTTTACTTTTGGAGGAAGACTAAAAAGTGTAAAGGAATATAGAAATAGTTATGGTAAGAGATTTCTTGCTAATCTTCAACTTTCTTTTGCTACTATAAATTCCATGGATTTTCCCGACGATATGCTGTTCTCTGGAGGAATAAGAGCGACTTTGTTTGACAGTAAGGATCTAATTTTTGACACTCAGTTAGGAAAGGATATTGACAATGCCTTACTTCCCGATAGTACAGATGAACCTGGTCCAATGAACGATAATGATCAGGGAACTGTTGTAGATAATCAGGCATTAGAACAGGCATATATTGATGCGAAAACAAGATATATGAATAAACCGGGAGGTTCACTTGCCCTTGGTTATGCTATTGCCGGCAGAGCTAAAGATAATTCCTTTAAAACAGATAGCATAGTCACCTATAGACATCAAGCGTGGCTAGTTGGCCAATATGATTTAGGAAGAAGTGGCATGAGCATTAATGCCATGGTCATGTATCGATACGATCAAACACCGCTCACAACGGATAACGATGGCTTGATAAGTGGTATAGCTTTAAGAAAATATGGTCAAAAACTAATACTCTCTGCCGAAATCTATCATGACAGCATGAAAGAAAGCATTGATTTTGGTGGTTATGCAGAAGCTTATCTTATTCCTAGTATTACATTGTTTGCGTCCCTTAAAAAGGAAACAAACAGCATTACTGGCGATGAGGACGTCGTGTTTAAACCAGGTATTAAATGGAATTTTAGTCAAGCAAAAAAATAACAAGTCCCCCCTGACAAACGATAAACTACCCCACAGATTTTAAAAAATTTTAGACAGTAAAATAAGAAATCATGGGAAAAACACTACGTGTCTGCCTGGCAATGGGAGGAGGAGTTTCTTTAGGCTCTTTTTCAGGTTCGGCATTAACCGAAGCTTTAAAATTATTAGTCCTTTATGGTAAGGATAATGACAAGAAAGAATATGATGAAATAATTGTAGATGGAATGAGTGGAGCGAGTGCAGGTGCAATTGCTTTAACCATTATGCTTAAATGTCTTATTGATTATCGATCAATGATGCCGTTATTTAGTGAGCAACTAAGCGAAAATGACCTGCTCGATGAAATTATCAAAGAGTATTTTGGAGGAGATGTTTCTAAAGCGGAAAAACAAAAAAACAAGTTCGAAACATTAAAAGCGCTTCAGCTTGCACAAAAAATCCAATACAAATTATGGGTAGAAGAAGTAGATTCGATAAAGCTATATGGTAATAAAACTCATAAAGACTTTATCGCTAATCCCACAGAATCATTCTCATTACTAGACAGAAAACTATTGGAGGAACTTACCAAGAAGTACTTGATGGCATCTGATGGTGTTGATATATCAAGAAGACAACTTTTAAACCCGAAGCGCGTTATTTTTGCGTGTTCTCTCACCAACCTATTGCCTATTGAAATAGATTTTTTTAGAAAAGATAACAAAAAGAATGGTGCACATTCCAGAGATAAGCTACAAAGAAACTTTTTAAAATCCGTTGGGTCAGAAAATCATTCTGAACTACGAGTTATAGATTTCGTATTTGATGAAGAAGCTATTCATAAAGAAGAAAAAGAAACCGATTCCAGATGGTTAAAGTTTTGTAATACTCCTGACCCAAATGTTCCAACTCATTTCAGGATGACAGACAAATCGGCTTGGGCTACCATTTCTGCCTCTGCTCTCGGTTGCGGAGCATTTCCAATTGCATTCGAACCAGTTCTGCTTAAAAGGTATAAACAAGAGTTTGGTGATAATAACCAGAATACAAACTGGCCATCTTCTTTTATAAAAATACAAGACGAAATTAAAGAATTTAAATCCAGTAGTAACGGAAGCTTTAAAGACAATAGCTACTTTGCTGAAGATGAAAACAATACATTAAATTATGATTGTTTTAATTTTCCATATATCGATGGAGGAACTTTTAATAATGAACCGATCCGTGAAGCTTTTAAAATAGGTACTTTTCAGGATTTTGGTCGTGTAGCACAAAATGAGGAAAGACTTATTTTATTTGTAGACCCAATTGTTAGAAAAGAACAATATCATTCATTTAAAGTTGCTGCATTTTCTCCTGTTAAAGTATCTAACAATGAGGTATCGTTTAAAAAAGAGCTGGGAAAACTTATCGGCAACACTTCTAGTATTCTTGGGGTACTCACTAATCAGGGCAGCATAAAAGAGGAGCACAAAATAATTGATGTAAAGGAAAATTTTGAGCTTCGACATACCATTTTCAATTATCTGGACTCGAATACAGATATGAGTAGTAATTTAAGCATTGAAATTATTGCTACAGCCTTCAACAAAATTGACAAAAACCTGAGAAACGGAATTATTTCATTAGGCACCAGGGATCCCATAGAATATTTTTTGGCTGAAATAAAAAAGAACTGTGAAGATAAAAACGGTAATGAAAGTGCTTGTATCAGTATCCATAGAGAAGATTTAGCAAAACTGAAAATAACTATAGACGAAAAAATTAAAGAAGGTAGCACTTTACATATTAGCGATGTGTACAAAGCTCTTAAATTGTCAACCAAAGCAGATCAAAATGGTTTTGCTCAGACAGTTTTTAAAGTGATTGCTGATTTTGCCCTCAATACTGACGGGAAAAATGAAAATGCGTTCCGCGCAGCGATACTTCCCATTAATAAAAACCTGGACACAATTGAGCTACCAGGAAGTGAAATTGAAGCTTTTGGTGGATTTGCCTCTTTAAAAGCCAGAAAATATGCTTTTGAGTTTGCACGCTTGAGCACATTATTATCATTGAAAGAAAGTTTGGGTGGATTTAGACCCAACCGACCATTTATTGCGAATGAAGGATTTGTAAATCTTGAAAACCAGTTAACGAATAAAATTAAGAATATAGACTTTTTCAATAATGGAAACCTTTATACCGGAGAACTGGAAAATCATCTTTTCAATCCGTCCGTCGCTCGTATAAAAGGAGTATTACTAAGCAATAAATACCTGAAATTTATTTTACTAAAAGTTCCTTTTGTAGCAACATCACTACTTGGTACGATTGCAATGCCGCTGGTCTCAATTGGATTATTTGCCAGCTCCATCTTTAAAAAGTCTCCCTGGAGAGGTTCTAATATTTTAAAAAACATCATCAGGAGTAGCGTAGATCAAATTAATTATTTGCCATTAGAACCTGTTACAATTTCTATACTAAGCGATTCAAAGCTTACTAAGAAACTTCTTATACGTTGTTCTGATAATTCAATTAAGAAACGCAAAGCAATTGAACACCAAATTAAAGTTTCTGATAATAGAAAAAGGTATCAATATTATTTTCAGGTGTCGCTTTTAGAGTATATAAAACAAGAAAATTCTATTCATCCTGAAACTATATCCCGAAACGCCGAGTCGTTAAAAATCAATTCTCAATTGATACAACGATTAGGTCTATCTCTTTCCGGAAAAGTAAAAATGCCTAATGATATTGATGGCAATCTAAATCCAGAAAACAAGCGTATTGCAATTGAAAAGAACTATTCTGATATTATTACAGAAATGCGAATTGACAAGGTGAATCTACCGTTGCTAAACAATGCTATTAACGATCCTTCGACCGCTCTTCATTATTCTCTAAAAAACATCAATTATCATGTAAATCCATTACTAGAAATTGATCTGCAGAAATTAACTGAGGGCTGGTATTTTAAAGAACAAACTGAGTCATTAGATAAGAAACTATTAAAAAAATAACCAAAATCTGATTTGGCATAAGATTGTTCATAATTAGGATTACACGTTCTCGTCAAGATAAATGTGTCTCGGATTTTAATCTCAATATATTGATTATCAACCTACGATAAAAAACCTGAGACACGTTTCGAATGGATATAAAATTACTTTATGACCAAAAAAAAGATATCTGATAAATTACTTTAGGGAGGAGTATATCTATTGCTGCATTTTGAGGTAATAGTCCACAGAATGTTTCCCTGATCCATAAAACAGAAAGAAAGCACACAGGAGAAATACTACACTAGCTATAACTAAATTCGCTACATTCATTTCTCCAACAAAATTAATAATGATTGCACCAATCAAGAGTGGTAATTGTGCAGCAACCGACCAACGGGTCAATAAACCAAAAGCAATAAGAATCCCACCAATTAAATGCGCAGGAGCTACATAGTGGATAACGATCATTCCACCTGCAAGATTTTGAATCGGTTTTAGTAAATCTACCAATATCTGACTATTGCTAATAAATTTTATACCCTTTAAGAATAAAAATACACCTAATGCAATTCTAAGAAGATCTAATGGATAATACGTATGAGCGTTAGCCCATTTATTTAATGACTTTATAGTTAGCATAATGAAAACAAGTGTTGATTAGACCACTATAAGATACTGATTTTTAACTTAATAAAAAACAGTGGTGTTTTTATTTATAACCCTGATGCAGCCGAAGTAATTTTATTTAAGGCGTTACTTATCTTATTTAAAACCTCTTGATTCTCATTTATCTCGTGACGATGTTTCAAATATTGGGGATCATTATATGAAATTCTAACTACGTTGTGTTGATCTTGCCAAACCATGATTTTCTGTGGAAGATCCAATCCTGTTGTTTGAGCGTTTTGCATTAGAGGAGTCCCTAATTTTGGGTTTCCAAACATAACAATTCTGGATGGTTTTAGTTCTAGTCCCACCGAGGCTGCATTAGCCTGATGGTCCAGCTCTGCAATAATTTTAAGGTTTGGATTCGTATTGATTACCTCAATAAGTTTATTATAAGTTTCTTCAAAGCTTTTCTTACTTTCCTTAGTTATAATTCCTTGCTGGGCCATAGTTTCCATACGTTCTGATTCATTTTGTACAGCTTTAGACGTATCATTCACCTCCTGATTACAAGAAGAAAAAGTTAAAATAAATAGAAAACTATAAATTATATTCCTCATTTGAAACTGGTTTTAGTTTAAGACTTCGTTATCTTTATTTTAGTCTGACAATAATTGGTAGATATCTATACCTCTTCGACCAACCCTACCGAGTTTCTATATTATATTTTCTTCAAAAATCTTTTTGGAATAAATAAAATTATAAAACTACATGCTTCTTACAATAGGTTCTTTCGACAATTTAAAGATAGTAAAAAACACTTAGTTCAATATTCCTATAAATTGTATTTTATAGTAAATATCCAAAATCTTGGTTGTACCATATAACTGGAGGTACTATTAAACAACTCATTAAAACTATCTCTATTTATACTTTCAGTGTTCAAAAGGTTAGTAACAGAGAATTTATATTCCCATTTGCTATTAGGTTTTTGATAAAAAACTTCAGCATCCCAGAAACTATATTCATTTAATGTTGCTTCTGTATCCCTATAATTGTAATAACTAAAAGATGACTTCAATAGAAAACCTTTAGCAAAAGCCCAATCTAATCTAGCAAAAGGACGACTGGTATAGAAAGTGCTCTCTGCTCCATTGTTGTCATAATCGTTTACAGTAATACTATAGCCCAGATCAAAATTTGGACCTTTTTTAAAGTTTGTAGACCACTCTGTTTGGTACGTTTGTGTAAGGCTTATACTCTTGCTTGGCAAAGTATTTACAATATTATTAAAACTAGACCAACTTAAATTAGCACTCAGGTTGCCTTTTATTTTACCAAAGGTTCTTGTAAAATTTCCGCTTGCCGAAACTACCTGATCTGCAAAATTAGAATTAATAGGGGTATTCACACGGTTGATCCCTGTAACTATACTGGTATTCTTGATTGGATTTCGTCTATTAGAATAATTTATTCGTGCAAAAATATTGGTGTAGTTAAACATATTAAAACTAAAATAGTTTAATGAATAATTATCATACAATGCATTTTCCAGATTTCTGTTTCCCTGAGACAGTGAATTATAGTTATTAAAAACATATCCTTCTGCCAGACGGTTTACATCGGTATAATTGGCGGTGATTGAATAATTGAAGCGCAAACTCTCACTTTTCTTAAATTGAACCAAAGCAAAAAAATCAGGTAATACTTGCCACTCATTTTGGTTGATTATTGTTCCCAATTGTTCGTCTTTGAGACTATAATTATGAATACTAACACCTGGATTAAACGTAAAAATCCCTGTAATAAACTTATAATGTAATCCAGCATAAGTATCCTTAAAAACATAGGTTACATCGTTATTGAATTCATTTGTTTCGAAATTATTTTGATTTCCATTATCTAAAATCTGAAAAATCCCCGAATCAAAGTTTTGAGTACTTAGTGTGGATCCTAGTGTAAAATTGAGGTTACTCTTCTTGTTTAAAACATAATAATAATCAAGCTTAGCATCTAGCTTACTGGTTCTTATATCTTTTTGTTGATTGATGTTATATCTTTCCGATTCCTCTAGAGGATCAAAGGTGTCTGAATTCGGGTCACCGGGATCATTAATCTGAGTAAATACTCCTCTAAAAGGAATTTCAGATCTGATCGCGTTATAAAACGGGTCTTCTTCCTGAAATAAGTGCTGAGCCTCAAAAGAAAAAATATTTTTGGAATTAAGCGTATAGTATGTATTTAGATTCTGCTGTATTGAGAAAGGATTATTCTCTAACCTTTCGTTTATATCTTCAGAAATATCATCTCTTACAGAAAGAAAAATATCTTCTTCTTGTTGCGTGGAAAGTTTACCAAAAATATCATAATCCAGCCTAAAATCAGAATTGGGCTTATAACTTGCGCTCAATTTTAAAAGACCTAATGTACTTTGTTGCTCTGTGTTATCAAAAGTTTCTTCTATTGTATTATCTGCCGGGCCTGGTGTGTCGTCAATGTAGGTTCTTCTGGTTGTGGTGATAAGATCTGTTTTAGTATCACTAATTATTCCATATCCACTTACATCCAGTTTTTTGTTAGCAGACATACTAAAATTGGCTGCTCCAAATTTGGTATTAATTTCATTAGCTCTATTATTTTGTAATACAGCAAAAGCTAAGTCGTCGGTAGTAATATTGAAAGATGTGCCACCACTTCCCAGATTTCTTAAGCCACCTGTAAAATTAAAGTAATCCCTTCTGGTAAAAGGCACCTCTCCAATATCATTAAGATCTGTTAAGATATTTATACTATACTTAGGGCTATAATAAAACAGTTTGGGTTTTATCAAATATCGCTCAGTTTCTCCAACTCCCGAACCAGCAGTTATATCACCAAACCAGAAATTCTTTTTACCTTCTTTAAGTTTAATATTAATGGCCACCTGATCCTGATTATTTCTCAAGCCTCGCATTTGACCCACATCTTCATAATTTCTAAGTACTTCTACCTTATCTAAAGCATCTGCCGGAATGTTTTTGGTTGCCAGTTTAGAATCTCCGTCAAAAAAATCCTTTCCTTCGACCATCACCTTAGAAACTGCTTTTCCTTCAACCTCTATTTCTCCATCATCGTTCACTTCGATTCCTGGTAATTTTTCTAATACATCTCCGAGTTTTTTTTCCGATCCATTGGTAAAAGAATCTGTATTATATATTAAAGTATCCCCTTTCACTACAACAGGCATTTCATACACGATTTCTACTTCATCAAGACTATTTGTTTCAGAAGTCATTTCGAAATCAACCGTGACATCCGCTGTAGTAACAGTAATGGTTTTATCACCTGCAGAAAGCCCAATAAAACTAACTTTAAGCAAATAAGTTTCATTAACAGGAATCGACAATTTATATTTCCCATTATCATTGGTAATCCCATATGCAGCCATGGTGTTATCTGATTTTTTATAAGCAATGACATTGGCCATTTCTAATGGGTTTCCTACTGAGTCCTTTACAAATCCCGTGATCTGAACTTTCTGGGCAGACATAGTGAACCCAACCAATAATATGGTATATAGTATTTGTTGCTTCATTATTTGATTGATTTATGACATTGCCATTATTAGACTTTTCATTATCAGTCTTGTCAAAGTCCAGGAAAATCTTGTTTTCATTTTACACTTCGTCAAACTAAGCGTGCCAACGGCATATCATTAAACTTAACTATGATGGATTTGCTAACAATTTTTAATTCCTGCGTCCTCTGGATCCGCCTCTTCGTTGTGTGCTGAATTGCTCGATCATCTCTTCTACTTTTTCCCTGGTAATCTCATCAAATTCAGTTTGTGATACTTTCTTTCCTTTGGTCGGTGCTTTAATCTCTTCTTTTTCTTTAGTATTGAGCACAATTTTGTTGCATAATAGTGTGGTTCTACCTTCCTGAACCTCTAAAATTAATCCTGGCAGTCCCCAGTATACTCCGGGTCCCTGATTTACGGGAATCTCTGGCGTATACCACGCAGTAACTTCTATTTCTTTTGGCATTTCAGGTCGATTACCATTACTTTCATTAGCGGATCCATTAACGCCCTCCTTTTCATTCTCTTCTCTTATTTGTCTTGCTTTTCTTCGCATCGCTCTCCAGTCCATTATTCCACTCATTTTTTTTGTTGTCGTTGCTTTGAAACAAGTATACTTCCCGATTTTCTTTGTTTCATTTACCAATGTCCAATTATAGCCCGACAATGAATCTCTTATCAAAAAGTTTTTACCATAAAATTCTCTTTGATCATAATACTCTCTGGTTTTAATATTTTTATAAAAGTTATTGGATGTAAAACCTGAAAGCATTGCTCCCCATCTACCGCCTCCGGTTGTTTCTAGTTGTGCTTCCTCTTTATAAGTAGCCGCATTTTTATCAAAAGTGAGAATAAAAGTTTTTTCTAATGCAGATTTCATCCGATCGGCAAGCGCTTTTTTCTGGTCTTCAGACATTTGCCTCCTCCCAAAATCCATATCCATTCCTGTTTTGCTGAAATAATAGGCTTTCCCCTGAAAGTCTTGAGCAGTTGTCAAAAGTGCGGTAAGCATACTTACCAGTATAATCAATGTCTTCATTTTAGGCAGTTTTAAATTAATTAGACTACTTTTCAATCCTACAGTTTAATTGGGAAAAGTTAATTCTATACTAAAAACACTGCATAAAACATAGTATCTGTAACGTTTTTTGATTGTTTTTGATGATTACTCCCTCATTCTTATCTGCATGTTGTTTCCATCTTCTCGATTCGGTCTACGATCCTGCATCTCTTTCATTTTTTTCTCCATAATTTCTTCAAATTTTGATTCACTTACAATTTTTCCTTTAGTTGGTTCCAGAATTTCTATCTTTTTCTTCGGATTTAATACAATTTTACTGCACAGCATGCTTTGTTGTCCATCGTTAGCCTCCAGAATCAATCCCGGTAATCCCCAAAAAGTAGCAGGACCGCTATTAACAGGAATCTCTGGGGCATACCAGACCGTGATCGTAATTTCTTCTTCTGTTTCTATATCTTCAGTAGAATCATCATCATTAGTTGACACACTTGTTCTTTGCTGAAATGTTCGTCGGGTGGTAGCCTTATAACAGGTATAGTTTCCTATTTTTTTTGTTTCGTTTTCTAATTTCCAATCATAATGTGTTAAGCTGTCTTTTACCAAAAATATTTTTCCCAACATATCGCGTTGTGCAACAAACCGTTTTTCTTTACTATTTTTATATAAAATATCAGAAGCACCGGATCCTGCAACCATCACTTGAATCCCCAAAGTCGGTTGAGTAGCTCCTAATCTCTTCTCTTCTTTATACACAGATTCGGTCTTATTAAAGCGTAAAGTGTATGATTTCTGAAACTGTTTACGCATCATCTCCTGAATCTGCTTTTGTATCTCAGAATTTACCTGGGTACTATCCAACTCTATATTCATTTTGCGATCTGCACTATAGGTGGCTATTCCCTGAAAATCTTGTGCAACCATCTGTTGCGCCAGAAAAAATACTATTAATAATATAAGTCTTATCATGTCTATTTATTTTAAGAGTTTCTCTAATTTCTTCATTAGCATAGTTGCCTCGCCTATTTTTAACTTTCCATCTTCTCCCTGTACATACGCTATGCCCGCCTCAATACTTTGCACGATCCCATTTTGATCAAGTATTATGTTTTTAGGAAAAGCTTTCATTTCTAGTGCTTCTATATATGCGTTTGCTCCTACAACTTGTTTAAAATCAAACGTGTGTTTCTTTAAAAATTTTTTAACTTTTTCTTTAGGTTCATAAGTAATCGCTACAAAATTTACACGATCTCCATAGTGTTGTTTTAACTTATTAAGTTCTGGCATTTCATCGATGCACGGCGGACAACTGGCAAACCAAAAATTAAGTAAAGTTGGCTTACCCTGTAGTTCACTTATCTTAATTTGATTACCCTCTAAGGTGGTTAAAAGAGATTCGAGCATTTGCTGTCCCTTTAGGGATTGAAGTTTTGTTTTTTTTCTTGTTCTTCCATTTAAATCTATATGAAATCCAAAATCGTGAATGGTAGAATCTTGTCTCACCTCGGTGTCTTTTATATCAATTTCAACAATTACATTTTCGTGCTTTTTAACAAACTTTTCATAAAATACTTGTTGTTTCCCCTCTATTTCTTCCTTTGAAAAAATTGCTCCCTCGGCATTTCTGTAATATGTAGTTTGCCCGATTATGGTATATACAATGACTACATTAATTAATACAGTGATTCGTGTTTTCATAATCATGATTTTATGTGATTCCTACACCACAAAGATGAGTATTGAATGCTAACCAAACCGTTAACCAGTGTTAACGAGTGTTAACCGATTCGTTTTATATGGTGTAAGAAACCTATTTTTGACCTATGCAAAAGAATCGTTATAAAAGCATCTTATATTTCATTGTCTTTGTAATTCTAGTTACATTAAGTATTCAGGTATACTGGAACTTCAAGAATTACAAGGCTAGCAAGCAGCAATTGATTAATGATGTACAAATAAGTCTTGATAATGCAGTTGATCAGTATTATGAAGAACTGGCAAAGAATAAGACCTTAGGTTTTGCATCAAAATCAGGGGATCTAAACAATTTCTTAGATAGCCCCAAATTTGATAGTATCATTAAAGATATCGATAAAGCCCGTGCGCAATTGAAGAACATTGATTTTTTGGACTCTACGCGTATAAAGCGGGTATCTATCTATAGAGAAAAAGAAGTAGATAGCATCGACAAGTATTTAAGATTATCAAATGCCAAAGACTCTGCTACAATAGATATTCGTTTTGCCAGACCTGATTCGGTTCATCAGGATAATGAGGAACATCCATTAGAAACACTTACTTCCAAAATTGTAATATCAATTAATCAGGATACTGTAGATCTGGAAGAGATTGACAGCCTATTTATAAAGGAACTTACCAGAAAAAATGTTCAGATCGAATATGGAATATCATATATCGATGTAATGAAGCAAGAAAAAAAGTTAGACAGTATAAGAGTTTTTGCTAATGCTCTATCCACCAATTCTAAGTCTACGTATTTACCTGCTGGTAGCAGGTTGGAGTTACTTTTCACCAATACAACGCGAACTATTCTGAAGAAAAATCTATTCGGAATTGTTTTGTCCTTTTTATTACTAAGTGCTGTAATTGGATGTCTTTTATATCTTCTAAAAATCATAAATCATCAAAAACAACTGGCTGAGTTAAAGAATGATCTTATCAGCAATATTACCCACGAGTTTAAGACTCCTATTGCCACCATTAGTGCAGCGCTGGAAGCGATACTAAGTTTTAATCAGGAAAACGATTCCAAAAAAACCAAAAAATATGTCGAGATATCCTCTAATCAATTGGTGAAATTAAATACTATGGTAGAAAAGATATTAGAAACAGCTACACTGAATGGTGAAGAATTAGAGTTAAATCTGGAGGAATTAAACCTTGTAGATCTGGTAGAAACGATTACGAATAGATATCAGGCAAGCACTTCTGAAAATAATATTAGTTTTAATAGCACACACCAAAATATTTGGAAAAAAGTGGATGTTTTTCACTTAGAAAATGCGATAAACAATATCATAGACAATGCAGTTAAGTATGGTGGTAACCTTATTGAAATACACTTAAAAAACACCAATCCGACTATTATTCTGGAAATAAAAGATAATGGCACCTCATTAACCAAGTCGCAAAAAGATAAAATATTCGAGAAGTTTTATCGCGTTCCGAAAGGGAATACTCACGATGTAAAAGGGTTTGGTATTGGATTGTTTTATACCAAAACCATTATAGAAAAACATGGTGGAACCATAGAAGTACTTCTAGATCCAGTGCAGACTAATTTTAAAATTACCTTACCTAATGGATAAACTCATTGACATAGTACTTGCAGAAGATGAACCCTCATTAGGACAGATTATTAAAGAAAGCCTGGAAACAAGAAATTTCAGGGTTCATCTTGCCAGAAATGGTCAGGAAGCAGTGTCGCTATACAAATCAGTTAGTCCGAAACTATTGGTGCTGGATGTTATGATGCCCAAAAAAGATGGATTTACGTTAGCTAAAGAAATCCGATTAGAAAACGATACTGTTCCTATCATATTTCTTACTGCCAAATCTCAAACACAAGATGTTGTGGAAGGTTTTACGATTGGCGGCAATGATTATCTAAAAAAACCTTTTAGTATGGAAGAGTTGATAGTGAGAATTAATAATCTATTACATAGAACCAAAATAGATCAAAGCTCTGAGATACTGCCAATAGGCAAATACATTTTTGATTTTCCAAAACAGCTTCTCACCTATCAGAGTGAATCTCATCAACTTACACATAGAGAAGCAAATCTCTTATTTCATTTGGTAAAAAATAAAAACCAGGTATTGAATCGTTCTATGATTTTAAAAAAGCTTTGGGGGGATGATGATTTCTTTAACGGAAGAAGTATGGATGTGTTTATTACCAAACTCAGAAAAAAACTAAAACAAGACAATACCATCCAGATTATTAATGTTAGAGGATTTGGATACAAATTAGTTTGTTAGAAACGGTCTTATTTTTGTATTTTGCTGGTTTATGAAGAAGGTTTTATTTTTTTTAATGCTATTCGGCTATATTACCCATAGTTACGCTCAGAGAAATGTTACCGTACAAGACTCCATATCATTGCAAGCTGATAAGTTTTTAGGCATTGATTCTTTTGGTGCTGTCTATTATAGCAATGACAATATTTTTTATAAAGAATGGAATGATCAGCAATGGCAGTTTGGTGATTTTATTTTAGGTCAGCTTACTTATGTATCCATCCTTAATCCACTTAAAATTGTATTGTTCTACGAACCTTCTAATACGGTGGTTCTAATAGATAAATATTTGAACGAAATAGATCGTATTAATTTTAATACTATTTCAGAGTTTAAAAACTTATCGTTGGTTTCTCCTGCTAATGATAATAGCATTTGGCTTTTTGATATTAACACCCAACAATTAGAAATATTTGATACTATCACCAATAAGACATTGGTCACAACGCAACCAATCAATGAACTGCCTTCCATACTTCGAAGCAACTTTAATTATTGTTGGATACTCACCTCAGAAACTATTGTGAAATTTAATATTTATGGAAGCTTCATGGAAAGTATCAAAAACGAAGGGTTTACCGATATAAGAATTGCTAATAACGATTTAATTTTATCCAACGAGAATAATCTGTATTATCGAACTTCGGCTACAGGAAAAATTGAAAAAATAAATCTTCCTGAAATTCCTGTAAAACAGTTTTATGTTACTAACGAAATCCTTTATATTTACCACCAAAGTAAGATTTACAGTTTTGATCTAACACCCCAAAAAAATTAATCTATTATGCATGTAGCTATTGCAGGAAATATTGGTGCCGGAAAAACAACCTTGACCAAATTATTGGCAAAACATTATCGATGGGAACCGCAATTCGAAGATGTTTTAGAAAATCCTTATCTCGAAGATTTTTATAATAAAATGGAACGCTGGTCTTTTAACCTTCAGATCTATTTCTTGAATAGCCGTTTTAGACAGATTCTAGAGATACGAGAAAGTGGTAAAGACATCATTCAGGATAGAACCATCTACGAAGATGCATATATTTTTGCTCCAAACCTTCATGCAATGGGCTTGATGACCAATCGTGATTTCGAAAATTATAAATCATTATTTGATCTTATGGAAAGCGTTGTTGAAGGTCCTGATTTACTTATTTATTTGCGAAGTAGCATCCCAAATTTGGTAGCACAAATTCATAAACGCGGTCGAGAATATGAAAACACCATCAGCATTGACTATCTAAGTCGATTAAACGAGCGGTATGAAGCCTGGGCTCACGGATACGATAAAGGTAATTTGCTCATTGTAGACGTGGATCATCTTAACTTCGTAGACAATCCTGAAGATCTCGGAAATATTATAAATCGTATTGATGCAGAATTAAACGGTCTGTTTTAAAAATTACAGAGGCCTTTCTCAGAGAAAGGCCTTCTTTTTTAACTCACATTAGCAAGTTACTTTTCTACTTTGATTCTTTAAGATTGCTGTTCGCCTTCTGTTTCAGTCTCTTCATTATCTTCCTTTACTGCTTTATCCAAAGAGTTATCCAGTTCTTCTTCAGTTTCTTTTACAGCCTTTTCGGCTTCTTCTTTTACTTCAGTAGCTTCTTCAACAGCTTCTTCGGTAGCATTTTCAGCTTCTTTTTGTAGTTCACTGGTTTCTTCTGTAGCATTTTCTGTTTCCTTATTTGTATCTCTACAAGAAACAAAAATCACATTTAAAGTAAATAAAAACGCTAAGGCTAAAATTACTTTTTTCATAATATAAAAATTTTTAGTTGTTATTATACGGCTATAACGGTTTAATGATCTTACTATTTCTATTCACTTGATAATCTTTTCACAAAAAGTCTTAATTTTTTTAACAAAATGAATTTCAACGATTTATTAAACATTATATACAAACAAGGTATTAAATACGTCAATTAAATTTGGATATACATCACTGATTTACATCTCTAGATCTTATTTTGCAAATAAAAAATAGCAGATGAGTTTTTACAAATTATATGACTTCCTCAGAGATCTTCAGGAAAACAATAATAAAGAATGGATGGATGCCAATCGAAAACAATATCACGAAATTAGAGATTGGTATATCGAATGGCTAGATAAAATCAACCAAAAATTATCTGACACGGACCCTGAATATTACGATACTCCCGGTAAAAAAGCAATAAATCGTATCAATAACAACCTACTATATCATCCTAATAAACCAACGTACAAAGATCATTTTGGTGCAGGTTTGGATCAAAAAAGTAAACAGGGCGACTTCTATATTCATTTAGGAACTTCTGAATCCTTTATTGCTGGTGGTTATTGGAAGCCTAACAATAAAATTTTAAAAAGTATCAGAGAGGCCATCGACTATAATGGAGAGGATTTTCTAAAAATAATCAACAAAAAAAGTTTTAAAGCTACTTTTGGAGATTTAATTGATACTGATGAAAAACTCACTACATCTCCCAAAGGCTTTTCTCAGGATCATCCACATATTGATTTACTGAGGTATAAAACTTATGCAGTAGAACATCGATTGACTCAAAAAGAAGTTATGCAAGGTGATTTTGAAAAAAAACTGATTACTGTTTACAAAGAAATGCTTCCTTTTAGAAGATATTTGAATGAGGCCGTAACTGTTTAGTTCTTATCTAGTTTCTCAGCAACATATGCAACAATCATTTTGGTTGCTCCCGTATTGCTATTAATAAAATGACCTGAGATCATACCGGTTTTCAGTCGAAAATTATCGTTAACTATAAACATATTCATAATTTCGGAAAATTCGGATGCATTAGATATAGAAAATAATCCTGCCAGTTTTTGAAGCTGTTTTGCTTCTCTGAATTTGTCGAAATTCTTTCCTATTATAATTGGAATTCCAAAAGTAGCAGGTTCCAGTATGTTGTGCAATCCTGAGGTTCCCATAGCTCCCCCTACATATGCAATATCTGCGTAACTATATACTCGTGATAAATAACCAATAGTATTCATTATAAATATCTGATGCTCTTGCAAGCTCTTTCCTTCTTTGTCCGAAAACAGTACTGTTTTTTTAGTTAATTTTTGCTTTAACCGTAAAACACCAGTATCCTTTATTTCGTGAGGGGCAATAATAAAACATACATTTTCCGGAGATTGATTTACAAAGTCAACAAATACCTCTTCGTCCTCCGGCCAGGAACTCCCCACAACAATGCAAAGCCTATCCCCGACAAACTCTGAAATAAAATCAACCTGATTATCCATTTCGATTTGATGAGACACTCTATCAAAACGTGTATCACCACTGAGGGTAACATTATCAAAACCTAATTGTTTCAATAATTGCCGCGAAACAGTATCCTGAACAAAAAAGTGATCTACAGTTTTCAGAGCATTTCGCATATAACTGCCATACCACTTAAAAAACACTTGATCTTCTCTAAAAACGGCAGATATGATAGCAATAGGTATCGATTTATTGTTTAATTCCTTCAAAAAGTTTGGCCAAAACTCATACTTTATAAAAATAGCTAGTTTAGGATTTACCAATTGTATAAATTTTCGTGCATTTAATTTGGTGTCTATTGGTAGATACACAATGATATCTGCTAGTTTGCTATTTTTTTTCGCTTCGTAACCCGAAGGAGAGAAAAAAGTAACTAGTAAGGTATGCTCCGGGTATTTTTTCTTGATTGCTTCCATCACAGGAACGCCCTGTTCATATTCCCCCAAAGAGGCACAATGAAACCAAATAACCTGGTCATCCCATCGTATATTATTTTCTAATAAATCAAAAACTGTTTTTCTTCCTTTTACAAATAATGAAAGTTTTGGACTTATGCTTCCGATAACAGGAAGCAACGAATTGAATACCGAGATAAGAAGATTGTAGAGAAAACCCAAAAGTTACAATTTTATATGCCGCTAAAATACGGCTCTTTCTGTTAAAATACTGTCAAACCTCTTACTCAAAAATTCAATTTATGAAATTCATAAAAAATCAATATAATTCCTATTTTGATAAAAATAATGTTGAAATTTTTAATTTTTAACAAAATTAATTTAGTATAATTATTAAATTACTGTCAACTACCACACAAACTCTAAATCTTATGAAATTAAAATTTACTCTCATTGCTTTATTTTCTTGTGCAATAGTATGTTCGCAAAACTTTCTAGAAGTCCAACTACCAAAACCAGATAAACTAAATCCGTTTTTTATTGGCCCACTTTTTAAATCAACTATTCATTATGGTGTCACTCCTCCTAATTATAATGGAAAAGTACTACTTTTTAATCACGGTTATATTGATCTGAATCAAAATCAGTTTTTATTTGATAATTCATTTTACCAAAAAACCTATGACGAAGGATACCAGGCAGTTTTTGTAGCTACTACCAGAGGTGGTGGCATATGGGTGAATGGTGAATTATTAGCTGAATCTATCGATATTATTACAGAAAAATATAAGGTAGCGGATGTATCTATTATTGCTCATAGCAATGGCGGAAAAGCTGCTGAAGCTGCTATGATCCAGTACGGTAAAAAAGATAAGGTACAACAAGTTTTTGCATTAGGAACTCCATATTGGGGAACGTATTTGGCCGATATTTCACAAATGCCTTGGCTGAATTGGGCCTGGCGGCTCACAGGATTGAATGAAGGAGCCAGAACTTCAACCACCTACTACTGTAGAGATGTAATACGTCCATATCTAGATAATAATCCTAACAACGAACCTGAAAAGTTTGTAGTGTTAGGAGCCTCTGGCTATTTTAACGGATCTAATCTACTTGCCAGAGCAGCTTTTACCGTAACCGGTGGAATTCTACTTCCAGTTCAGGGAGCTAATGATGGTGTGGCACCTTACCGAAGCACACTAAGACCTGGAGCTGAATATGTGTTCAGGAAAAATGACTACCGTGCTTTTTTTGATCATATCGATGTTAGTTTAGGACAATTTAGCTGGCCTTATGTCAAATCATATCTGCAAAATCGTTCTTATAAAAACAATCAAATTTTAGAAACTGAAAATCCTGCCAACTTCATTACCACAAGTGATTATTATATCATTCATTCTGAAAATGAATACGAGCAAATTACTTTAGACAAAAACTCAGCATTTGCCGTTGCCGAAATTATCCATGAAAATCCTACAGCAGAATTTCAAGCTCTTGACTTAACTAATACACAATTATATAATTTAAAAACTCAGTACGAAAAGGATCATAAAACCGTGATTTCTTTTTCTGAAAGTAATATACAGCTGAAAAGTGATACTCGTTTTGCTGCTTTTGTTAGGCAAAACAATGGAATTACTATGTCTTTAGAACATCAGATAAAAAACGATTTCCCTACATTAAAAGTTGATATTTATTCAAATCAAAAAAATAATGAATCTCTTCTAAATACCGAAGTCCGAGGTGTCATCATCAAAACATCCCGAATAGATGGTTCTCCATTACAAAATGAGCCCGAGATCATCGCTTTTAACAGAAAGAAAGGTAGTTTCTATTTTGATACTAAAGATCTGGATGAAGGAGTTTATAGTTTATTTCTGAATTCTGAAAGTAACGGTAATTTTAAAAGAAGTATTATTTCCGGTTTTGTTGTTGGAGATGTAAAGAAAGTTCTAAAAAACGAACAAAATGTTCGTCCCGTCAATGAAACTAAAAAATCCATACAGATTGTGCCGAATTCAGTAAAAAATCAAGCATTACTGTCACTACAAGGATATGATATAATAAATGAGATTTCATTGAAAGTGTATGATATTACAGGTAAAAAAATTACTGATTTTGTAATGCCGGTAAATCAAAATTCGCAATATGACATCTCAGAAAAACTTCGAATATTAAAAGGTGGAATTTATCTTTTACAGGTTAATAATAAGGAAGTGCTAAAATTTGTAAAAGAGTAATCATGTAAATATCTGAAAGAAAAGCTTTTGCCACTATTGTAACGTTTTACAAATATTCGTTGATAAAAAACACATCAAAACCAGTGATCACATTGGCAATCGTATCATTATTTTGTACTTTCGTCAGGTTACAAAACACATCCTATGAAGAAGATTCAAATGGTTGACTTAAAGGGTCAATATGAACAAATAAAAGAACGTGTCGATTCGTCTATTCTAGATGTTATCTCCAATGCTGCATTTATTAATGGTCCGGAAGTACATAGTTTCCAAAAAGAATTAGAAGAATATCTGGATGTAAAACATGTGATTCCCTGCGCTAATGGAACGGATGCTCTACAAATAGCTATGATGGGATTAGGTCTACAACCGGGAGACGAAGTTATCACAGCAGATTTTACTTTTGCCGCTACTGTAGAAGTAATTGCATTGTTGCAACTCACCCCAGTTTTAGTAGATGTAGAACCAGATTCCTTTAATATTGATCCGAATGCTATCCGTAAAGCTATCACTCCAAACACAAAGGCGATTGTACCTGTTCATTTATTTGGTCAAGCTGCCAATATGAATGAAATTATGGAAATAGCTAAGGAGCATAACCTATACGTGATTGAAGATAATGCACAAGGTATCGGTTCCAATTACAGGTTTGCAGATGGAAAAGTTGCTAAAACAGGAACGATTGGTCATGTATCATCCACTTCATTCTTTCCTTCTAAAAATTTAGGATGCTATGGTGATGGAGGAGCAATTTTTACCAATGATGATGACCTGGCACATATCATAAGAGGGATCGTAAATCACGGAATGTACGAACGATACCATCATGATGTGGTTGGAGTAAACTCTAGATTAGATTCTATACAAGCTACAGTTCTTAGGGCAAAATTACCTTTTCTTGACACTTATAATAACGCCAGAAGAGCAGCCGCAAGAAAATACAATAACGCTTTTGAAGGTATTGAGAATATAATTACTCCAAGAGTAAAAGGAAACGGTTGTGGAACAAGTTCGGCAATAATTTGTGACACTTGCGACTGTCACGTGTTTCATCAGTACACACTGCGTGTTACCAATGTAGACCGAGATGCTCTGGTAAAACATCTTAATGACGAAGGGATACCTTGTGGTGTTTATTACCCAATCCCATTACACAGTCAAAAAGCATATCGAGATGATCGCTATAATGAATCGGATTTTCCCGTTACCAATCAACTGGTTAAAGAAGTAATTTCGTTACCGATGCATACCGAACTGGATGATGAACAAATCGATTTTATTACAAAAGCCGTTATTGATTTTGTTACCAAATAAATAGTAAAATTAGTAGCAGAGGTTGATCAAAATTATTTTGATCGATTTCCTGTTATACAAATCACCCATCAATACCCATTGGTTTAACTAACTAGAATACCACAAATAAATACCCACAATGGATTCACTTTGCATCTGTTATAACTTAGTTGATCATAAAAACTTTTCTGGTATTCCTCCTTTGCCAGAAGCTTATATCGTTCCTGTAAATGATGATTATCTTGGTTACGTAAAAAAACAGGCCACTCCTCAAACTCTCACGAGTTTCGAAATACCATACATAGAGACTCCACACGAAGAATTGCTCGAAATCTGTGCTAGTCTAAAAATTCCTGTATTAGAGCAACGATTCAGACCTGCTAAAAAAAGAAAAACATTTGGTTTAGCAGATATTCTGAAAGAACCCAAAATAAAGGACATTGTCATCAGCTATATCAACAAAAAACTTTCAGTTTTTTATGATCTCACAATTCAAAACAAATATCCTTTAATACAAAACGCACAAAGAAAAGATCCTTTTGAAGTGCATAGGTTGTCGATTGGAGACAATGCATTAAGTCCGATTTTGGAATTTACAAAAACGGAAGAAGGTATTGACTACGCTTTTACCTTAAAGAATAAGGAGAAAGTTATAATCCCTCAGAATCATAGCATTCAGATATTGCTTAATGAGCCTTCCTGGATTAACATCGATAAATCGATCTATCATATCGATAATCTAAATGCTAATAAATTAAAGCCATTTTTTAGTAAAGAGAAAATTACTATTGCCAAAAAACACATGAAAACCTATCTGGACAAAGTAATTATTCCTATTATCAAAAACGTGGATGTAATCGCTAACGGTTTTGAAATAGTAACTGAAACAGATATAGCATCATACCGAATAGAAATTATTCAGGATTTTATTCAAGAACATTATGTTGCCAAAATCGTCTTTGATTACGGGCAGGCTATTTTTGATTATAACAGTGTTAAAAATATCTCGTCTAATGTCTATTTTGGAGAAAACGATGAAATTCAAATTACACAAACCAAACGAGATCCTAAAGCAGAGCATAAAATAACAGCTATTCCTGAATCCCTTGGATTAGTAAAAAATAGCAACTTTTTATTCGAAACAAAATCTTCTGATGATCCGCTAGCAATCTTTAATTGGATACAAACACATCGCGAAGAGCTGAAAAAAGAAGGATTTGAGATAATTCTTCCGGAAATTCAAGACAGAGAGGTAAATCTTGATTCTCATAAGATCGAGATTCAAAGTAAAAAAAAAATGATTGGTTTGACATCAAAGCAATAGTCTTTATAGCTGATCAGGAGGTTCCGTTTTCCGAATTTATTAAGTACATAAAGGAAAATAATCGTTTTTTTCCCTTGAATGATAAATCCGTTTTCATCATTCCTTTAGAATGGATGAATCGCTATAAGAAACTAGCAGATTTCGGAAAGGTAAAGGATGATAGTATTCTCATAAATAAAGGAAACTATACACTTCTGAAAGACATAGTTCCTCCAGAAGAATTAGTAATTTCCGATAAAAATAATATAACATATCAACCATCCACAAAATTAAAAGCAACTTTACGTCCATACCAGGAAGAAGGTGTAAAATGGTTAGTAAAGCACAATCAAAATCAATTGGGAGCTTGCCTTGCTGATGATATGGGACTTGGAAAAACATTACAAACCATCGCAACATTGGTGTTTGTAAAAGAACAACTTACGCCGGTACCAGAGGAAACAAAAACTATCCGGCTTGATCTGTTTAGTGATCCACTAGAGTTCAAAACACATTTAAAAGCGCTCATCGTAATGCCTTCTTCTTTGGTTTTCAATTGGGCACAGGAAATAGTAAAATTTGCGCCACATCTTACTATCACTAAATATACCGGAGCTGATCGTAAAAAATTAGCTCCTTACCTGGAAACATATGATATTATCTTAACTACGTACACTACTCTATCAAAAGATATTGCCGCCTTACGAAAAATAACATTTACGTATTTAATCACCGATGAAAGTCAACAGATTAAAAACAAAGAATCTAAAATTTTCAAAGCTATCAATGATATCAGTGCCTTACATAAAATTTCATTGAGTGGTACTCCTATCGAAAATTCATTATCAGATCTTTGGTCTCAGATGGAGTTTATCAATCCGGGAATGTTAGGAAGTTATCCATTTTTTAAAGAGCACTTTAAAAATCCAATAGAAAAATACCAGAATGAAGACCGCATTAAAGAGCTAAAAGAATTAATTGAACCTTTTATACTTAGAAGAACCAAAGAACAAGTTGCCAAAGACTTACCGGAACTATCCGAACAAATTATTTATACCGAAATGTTAAGCGCACAGGAAACGGCATATGAATCTGAAAAGTCTGCAGCCAGAAACTCTTTATTAGGTATTGATGCCATTTCTAATAACAAAATTCATATTCTGAATACCCTAACTAAACTTAGGCAATTAGCAAATCATCCTATGCTTTTAGATAGTAACACGGAATATTCTTCGGGAAAGTTCAATGATGTTAGTGCTTATTTAGAAACCTTGGCAAAATCCGATAAGAAAGTATTAGTTTTTAGCTCTTTTGTATCACATCTTAAGTTGTATCAAGAGTGGTGTAAATCACAAGATATTTCTTTTGTTAGTCTTACTGGGCAAACTAACAGATCGGACAGAGAGAAGATTGTCAATGAATTTCAACAGAATGATTCAATTTTTATATTTTTCATTTCATTAAAAGCCGGTGGTGTAGGTCTTAATCTTACCAAAGCGTCTTACGTAGTGTTATTGGATCCCTGGTGGAATCCATTTATTGAAAAACAGGCAATTGCACGTGCTCATCGTATCGGTCAAAAGAACAACGTAATGGTCACTCGTTTTATCACAAAAAACACGATAGAAGAAAAAATACTTCAATTACAAAACCAAAAAAAGCATCTTTCAGATGAAATTATTGATATTGATAAAATTCCAGATTATATAGAAAATGATTTGGTCGGCCTATTAAAGTAAAATCAAAACAATACCAAACTAACGTAATATTTCAATTTGTTAACAGTCATTAAAAATAAAATGAAACGTTTTTTAGTAATAGTCCATATAACTGCAAGTTTATTCTCTTGTACTTCTCAAGAATCAATCATACTGGAGAAAAAGAAAATTAACTGGCAAGACTATCCTGTATTATTTTCAGATTCTACGAAGACAACATTTATTGATAAATTTCATTTTTTAAGAAGCGTAGATATGTACGAAATAACCTACCTAAGTGATGGGCTAAAAATTCAATCATTTGCTGCAATTCCGAGAAAGGAAGGAAAGCATCCTGTGATTATATACAATAGGGGTGGAAACCGGGATTTTGGAGCACTAAATATAAAGACCGCAATAGGTCGGTTCTCTAAATTAGCTGATGAAGGATATATAGTGATTGGATGCAACTATAGAGGTTCTGGTAAAAGCGAAGGAATGGAAGAGTTTGGAGGGAAAGATGTAAACGATGTTCTAAATCTAACAAAGGTAATCAAGGAACTCCCAGAAGCGGACACCTCTCTTGTAGGCATGTATGGTTGGAGTCGTGGCGGTATGATGACCTATTTAGCTCTAACTAAAACAAATACTATAAAAGCTGCTGTAGTTGGTGGAGGAAAATCTGACTTAAGAACCATCGATAGACCCGAAATGGAAAAAAGAGTATATGCAGAATTAATTCCTGATTATTACAACAATAAAGAAACAGAGCTAAAAAAAAGATCCGCAATATTATGGGTAGATAAATTTTCTCCCAAGGTTCCTATGCTATTATTGCACGGTAATTCGGATTGGCGAGTAAAATCTACAAATTCATTAAAACTTGCGTTAGAATTCGAAAAGCACCGAATTCCGTATGGATTAAAAATTTACGAAGGAGCTGATCACGGTATCACCCAATTTAGAGAGGAAAGAGACCAGGATGTATTAGATTGGTTTAACAAATACCTAAAAGGCTCTGCAGAATTACCCAATATGGAGTTTCACGGGAGATAAACCAGAACTCATAACCAATTATTCTAAAAGAAATCATAATCTGCTAATTAATTAAATTTATTTATTTTAAATTGTTGATCTATAATTAAGCACAAATTCATTCATAAACAACTTCACACAATATTTAAGCTTATGAAATTCTTTTACACCTTACTTTTTGTATGTATAAGTATATCACTGACTGCCCAGGATACATATCTACATTGCGGAAAATTAATTGATACTAAAACCGGTAAAATTTTAACCGAAAGAACTATTGTTGTTTCAGGAACTAAAATCAATAAAGTAGAGATTGGCTATACCGAGGGAGAAAGTGACGATATGATTATCGATCTAAAAGATAAAACTGTAATGCCAGGACTTATTGATATGCACGTACATATGGAAAGTGAGTCTAACCCAAAAGCATATTTAGAACGTTACACTAACAATGAAGCCGACGTCGCATATAATTCTGTGGGTTTTGCAAAAAAAACACTGATGGCAGGATTTACAACAGTAAGAGATCTTGGAGGGAGCGGGGTTAATATTGCACTAAAAAAAGCTATTGCGCAAGGAAAAATTGAAGGGCCAAGAATATTCACCGCGGGTAAGTCATTAGCAACAACTGGCGGTCACGCAGATCCAACTAATGGTGGAAATAAAGCATTAATAGGAGATCCTGGTCCGAAAGATGGTGTCGTTAATAGTGTCGAAGATGCTAAAAAAGCCGTTAGGCAGCGTTACAAAAATGGTGCCGATTTAATTAAAATCACCGCTACAGGAGGTGTTTTAAGCGTAGCTAAAAGCAGCTCTAATCCTCAATTTACTGTTGAAGAAATCAAAGCTATTTGTAAAACAGCTAAGGACTATGGATTCCATGTTGCTGCACACGCTCACGGGGATGAAGGAATGCAACGTGCTATTATTGGAGGTGTAAAAACCATTGAACACGGAACACTGATGAGTACCAAGACTATGGATTTGATGAAAAAAAATAAAACGTATTTAGTCCCGACTATGACCGCAGGAAAAGAAGTTACAGAAAAGGCAGCCATAGAAGGATACTACCCTGATGTTATTGTTCCTAAAGCATTGGAAATTGGTCCGCAAATTCAAGATACTTTTAAAAAAGCTTATAAACGTGGTGTACGTATTGCTTTTGGTACTGATGCCGGAGTTTTTAAACACGGACAGAACGCCAAAGAATTTGGATATATGATAGAGGCGGGCATGCCCGCCGTAACTGCTATTCAATGTGCAACGATCGTAAATGCTAAAGTACTGAATATGAATAAAGAATTAGGACAGATTGCTCCTGATTTCATAGCGGATATTGTAGCGGTAAATGAAGATCCTTCTGAACAAATAAAAACAATGGAGAATGTGGTCTTTGTAATGAAAGAAGGTAAGATTTACAAACAATAGGATATGTACGCAAACACTACAGTAAATTCAAAAGGTTCGTCAGTTTGAAAAGAATAGTACAATATACCATTTTGGGTGGTATTCTATTTTTTGGATTATTTTATATCTACACAAAATGGTCTGCAGCAGATAAAGGAGATCCTGCTCCAGATTTTGAAGCTACCTTGGTGGACGGAAGCCCTTTTAAACTTTCAGAATTACAGGGAGGATACATATTACTTGATTTTTGGGGTTCCTGGTGTGCACCTTGTCTTAAGGAAAGTCCCAAATTGGTAGCCCTACATAAAAAGCATTCAAAAAATTTAACTATTGTAAGTATTTCGTTAGAAAAAGATGCTAAGTCCTGGAAAAAAGTAGTTTCCAAATTTGGATATACCTGGAAAAACCAGATTGTGGAACAAAACAGATTTGTTATGCTATCCCACATTGCCAGGAAATACGGAGTTACTGAAATCCCAGCAAAGTTTTTAATCTCTCCTAAAGGAAATCTTATGGAAACTTATTCTTTCGAGCAAATTGATAGCCTATTAACCAACATCAGCCAAGTACGATAAATTCTGTGTTTTAAATTTTTCCTTATTCTACTATCAGTGATCATCTCTGGGTATAAATAACCAACAAAAAACCCCGAATTTCAGTAGAAATCGAGGTTTATAATCGTATGTCTAATTTATATTAGATAGAAGCTGCAATAGTTTCCATCGATCGATCTACTTTTTTCACTAATCCGGACAATACTTTTCCCGGACCAACTTCTGTGAATGATGTAGCGCCATCCTTAATCATATTCTGTACACTTTGTGTCCATTTTACCGGTGCTGTTAACTGTGCAATCAGATTTTTCTTAATCTCATTCGGATCGGTGACAGCAGTTGTAGTTACATTTTGATAAATCGGACAACTTGGTGTATTAAAAGTTGTAGCTTCGATTGCTGCAGCTAGTTCTTCTCTAGCAGGTTCCATTAATGGTGAGTGAAAAGCACCACCGACTGGTAAAACCAAAGCTCTGCGGGCACCTTTTTCTTTCATTAATTCACAAGCTTTTTCTATAGCTTCTACTTCTCCGGAAATAACTAATTGACCAGGACAATTATAGTTTGCAGCTACCACTACTCCATCAATTTCCTTACATCCTTTTTCCACAACCTCATCTTCTAATCCTAATACCGCAGCCATAGTGGAAGGCTCTATTTCGCAAGCGTGTTGCATTGCCAAAGCTCTTTTTGATACCAAACGAAGTGCATCTTCAAAATTTAATGTTCCGTTAGCGACTAGTGCAGAAAACTCCCCTAACGAATGCCCTGCCACCATATCCGGTTTAAAACTATCTCCTAATACTTTACTAAGGATTACAGAATGCAAAAAGATCGCTGGCTGCGTTACTTTTGTTTGTTTAAGTTCTTCAGCAGTGCCTTCAAACATAATTTTGGTAATTTCAAAACCTAAAATATGATTGGCTTTATGAAAAAGTTCCTTTGCAATTTCTGAATTTTCATATAAATCCAAACCCATTCCTGAAAACTGAGCCCCTTGACCTGGAAAAACATATGCGTTCATGTATTGTGTATTTAAAATTTTAACAAAAGTAAGTAAATGCAAAATGTAATCCTCCTGAAAAGAATTTAAATCACTTATTTGATTTTAAAACTCTTAAAAAAATCCACCTTTCTGGTTTTAGAAATCGATAGCTTTTTACCATCATCCATAACTACAAATCCTCCATCAGATTTACTAATTCGTATTATGTGATCCTTATTGATTAGACTAGAATTATGAATCCTTAAAAAACCAAAATTCTCTAATAAATATTCATAATATTTTAAATTTTGTGATGCGACGATATGCTTGTTATTTTTAAGTGCCAGATGAGTATAGCTCCCATCGGCCAAACAGTATAAAATAGAGCTGATAGAGATAATCTCATACCCATCAAAAGTAGGGATGGATATTTTATTAAATTTATCTTTCTCTAACTTAAGTTGTTCGATTAATTCTTTTGCATTTTTGGCAAAATATCTTTGTTCCAAACCTTCTAAAAGTCTATTTATTGATTTTTTAAAATCTTCAATATCGATTGGTTTTAAAAGATAATCTAGTGCCATATATTTAAATGCTTCTAAGGCGTGATTATGTGCTGACATAAAAATTATCTCAAAGTCAATTTTTACAAATTTTTCTAAAAATTCAAAAATGCTTCTTGTGCCTATTTGTATATCTAAGAAAGCAACATCAATTGTATGGGATTCCAAAATGGCTTGTGCCCCACTAAAAGTTTGGGCCGTGCCAACTATATGGATTTGTGGATAAAATGTTACGATCAAAGATTGTAAATTTTCAATTCCGTTTAATTCGTCATCAACTATTATAGCATTAACTTTTTTTGTCATATACGTTTTTTAATGGTAGCATCAATATGCTTCTAGTTCCTTTGACTTCATTATTTTTACCAAAAAGATCTTCGAAATAATATTTGGCATCTTTATATCCAGATTTAGCTAAGATATCTATTCGCTGCTTTGTATTAATTGAGGTAATGCCCACAAAACCTTTTGGATTAGACATTTTAATTCTCTGTGCTTCTTTTCTACCTATTCCATCGTCTTCTATTGTAATTTTCAAATTATCCTTAAATGGTGCAATCGAGAGAGAAACGTGACCTCCTTCAGGCTTATTGCTAATGCCGTGAATAATGGAGTTCTCTATAATCGGTTGTAGAACCATAGCAGGAATATAGGGATTTTGCTCTTCTATACTTTTATCCACATATAAGGTAAATTCCAATTTATTACGAAATCGAATTTTTTCCAGATCAACATACGCTTTAATAAGATCAAGTTCCTTTTGTAATCTAATAAACGAGTCATTCGAATTATCGAGAATTAACCTAATGGATTGAGAAAATTTACTCAAGTAATTATATGCACTAAATTTATCCGATTTTAATATAGAATTTTGAACTCCGTTTATTGTATTAAAGATAAAATGAGGGTTCATTTGTGATCTTAAAGCAAACAACTTCATCATTGAAATTTGCTTTTGTTTTTCTGCCAGATACACCCTATTGCGATAAACATATAGTATGATGATTACAATAATAGTTATTAATACAATGCCAACTATCCAAATAATTCTTTCTATGTCTGATTCAAACTCTTTCTTATCTTCTGCTTTCTCCTTTGATAGTGAAGCGTATGCAACATCTTTTTGTTCAATCACTTTAGAAGATTCTATTTCTAATAATTGTTCTGAAAAATTATCATCTAATAGTTTAGCTTCTAAAGACGTAAACTTTTCATAATAGGTAAGTGCCTCTTTGTAGTTTTCTCTCTTTTTGTGATATCTGAATACATCTTTATATGCGTCGATAACTGCTTCCTTATTTTTGTATTCTTCTGCAATAGATAAGGCTTTATTGAGATAATATTCTGCCTTTTTAAATTTTTCTATATCCAGATATACGTTGCCCATAGTTCTGTATGTTTGCCCTACCTTACTATCAAACAATTTATCTGGATTTATATGCAATGATTTTTTTGCATACAAAAGGCTTAAATCATATTCTTTTATTTTATAATAATTTAATGCTAAGTTATTATAACAAGTTTTCCTTTGATTTTGATACGTAAGGTTATCATCCAGATTTTCATTCAGATATTCATTCAGTATTTTCTTATACAGAGCAATAGCATTTTTAAAGTTATTTAATTGAGTCTGGATCACGGCCAGGTTGATATAACTGGTAATGATTCTGTCTTTTTCGCCAAGGCATATTGCTATTTCCAAAGCTTCAGAAAATATCGCAACTGATCTGTTATTCTTATTTAGCTTAGCGTATAAAATTGCAAGTCTATTTAATGACTTATGTTTTGATACAGAAGGCTCTTGATCTTTAAAAAAATAATATGCTTCCATTAAATTGCTCAGTGATTCTTTATATTCGCTCTTTCTTTGAAATAATAAACCAATATCCGACTGAATATCTGCAATTAGAAAGTAATCTTTCTCATCGATTGCTATACGTTTGGCTCTTTTAAAATGATTATATGCCAGATCATTATCTTCAGAGTACATATAAATCACTCCAAGGCGTTTAAGGCTACGTGCATACAAACCAAAATCTTTATGTACTAATGATAATTTCTTAGCAGTTTCTGCATAATATAAAGAAGTATCCATATCTACATCTTTATAGTATAAGCTTAAGTGATACGATGCTTTGACTTGTTCAATATCATTACAAGTAGCATACACAGTTAACAAACTATCTCTTCTACTATTATTTTTAACATAATGAGACTGCGATACCGCACTGAAGGTAAAAAGTAAGGAAACCCAGTATATATGTTTATAATACAATTTTATCAAGATATTTTAAGTGTTTAATGTCAAACCTAAATAATTTATTAGATACTATATTAGAATAAATAAAGCAGATGATTTTTAACATCTGCTTTATTAACTTAATTTTTATAAAAAGTATTGCTACAAGTTTTATTCTTTATAAATTTTAATTGTTTTTTGTTCCCCACTACCTCTTTGGGAAATTATCACTAAGTAAACTCCTCTTGGTAGATCATCTGTATTAATACTTGTTTTGAGATCATTGGTTTCTGATTCGAAGGACTTAAGCACTTTTCCTTCGAGATTTGCAATTTTTATCAAAAGTGTCTGATTTTTTATTTTTTCAACAAAAAATGACTGTCCAACTGGATTAGGATACACTGTTATTTCTTCCATCAGTGTTTCTCCAATTCGATTTGTATCACAAGATAAGTCGCCAAAATCAAAATTTCCATTACAATATAACCATTCTGATGAACCACAGCCTGTTCTGGTAGCATAGTTTTCTGTCTGGTATAACGTCTCACAAATTTTAATCCAGTCTATATAAGCATTTAAATCACAAGCACTATTGTCATCATTTACAAAAGCTATTTTAATGTTTTGGCCTTCTTTATAGTCAGTAAAACGATAAACTTCGATATTATTTGTTAAAGTAAATTGAGCTACCGATTCATTATCCAGAATAATTTCTATTTGCTCACCGGAACAGTTTCCTTTCGCGCCTATTTCTAAAATACCATTGCCCCAATTATTATAGATGCAATCAATATTAGGTTTGTTAAGATTATCTAATCGATTATCCCAATTTCCTCCTACAGGAGCTATAAACACTTGAAACTGATACGCATTATTTCCTACTGGAGTATTTGATGGTATAGAAAGAGAAATATTTATGGTTCCTGATCCTTTAGAAACTTGTGCATTTCTGCTTCTAAAAACAGTGTATGGACTCGAATCTAACTGAAATACCACATTTATGTCTCGATTCTCCTTGGCTTCATATGCTATCGAAATATTAACATCTTGACCAGGACTTACTTGGTTAGGTACTGTTGTAGAAATTATCTTATCGTTCAACGTATTTACTGTACCTTCAAACTCTTTAGCACCAATATCGATAGAAGATCCGATTGTAGATCCAAATCCTACATTCACTCCAGCATCTATAGCTGGACTGTTGGATTGAAGACTCATGTTCTGGATAGGAAAATTATTATTTTGAGTTGGTGTAAACAACTTAGCAGAAGCTGAGTTTGTGTTAAAAGGATTCGTAGTGGTCGCTAACAAATTAGTCTGAGAACTATTCAATCCCTGGACACTTCTTAATCTTGGATTTGTAACGATATCGTTAGAGCTTCGTGGTTCTGGGTTTCCATTGGCATTCCAATGAATGTTTTTATCGTAACTAATATTTACGTCCTCGTATCGTGAGATTGTGGTTTTTGAAGCATTAGAATTATAGAGTATATTATTTTTCACCCGAGCATTTTTTACTCTTCCCAAAGATAATTGAGAATCCCCAATAGCAATAGGATACGCAGGATTAGAAATACGTGTACTCTGGGCATTATCAAACAATGTGTTATTATAAACATCTACATTGTCACTTGAGAATACGTTTATTCCTTGTCCGCCATTACCATAGCAAATATTACCAATCAATAGAGTTCTGCTATTATAAGGTGTCCCGTTTTCCTTTTGATCCTGAATATGATCATCCACAATAATACCATTACCATCGGTAATTCTGTCTCCTCCTATCCCTGAAAATCCTCTAAGATTCACATTATAACGAGAAATGTTATCTTTATAAATAATCCTATGATTAGGGTACTCTGGAAAACTGGAAACATTTAAATTAGGTGGTTGGTATGATGAAATTCCGCTATTTCCATTTCGACTCTGAAATGCACAGTGTTCTACTAGATTCCCTTCTATTAAAACAACTTCTGATCCTCCAATAGCAATTCCATTTCCGGGAAAATCGTGTACATAATTATCTCGAACAATGATATGATGAGAACCATTGTCTATGCCTATTGCTCTTCTGGCTCTCCAAAGCTCTATTCCAAAAGAAGGATTTTCAATCATCCCTTTTACATCATTAATTGCTGGTTCAAATTCCAGGTTTTCTATTATCACATAAGATGATCCCAACATGTCAATCCCTTTTACTGAGGCTGATATAATCTTAGGTAAATTTCCTTGTTCGTCTGGTACTCCGGAGAAGGTTATATACTTATTTTCTGATCCGGATATCGACATAAATATTTCACCCCATGGGCTTTCGTTTCCGCCTGAGTATGTTCCTGGCAAAATTTTCACAGTGTCTCCTTCACCTACAGAATAAACTGCTTTCTGAATGGATTTGAAAGCTTGGTTAAGTTCAAGTCCAGAGTTATTGTCATTTCCATTTTGGGCATTTACATAATATGTATTTTGCGCATTTGTATACAACACAAATGATATACAAAGTATTATTACAAATTTTATATTTCTCATAATCTGATATATTGAAACAATTCGTAGTCTAGCAAAAAAGAAATGCAAAATATTTTATATACTTTGCACTATTCTTTTAGTAACGCGAATTATTAATGGTTTACTATTATTCTTTTAGTTTCTTTGGTTTTAGTAGTCCGATCATACATCTTAAGTATATATAAGCCATTGTTTAAATGCTCGGTTAGGATTGTAAAGGAGTTCGATACATTGTTTTTTTCGTATACTTTTTTTCCTTCCATATTGTAAATAGCTACACTGTAAAGTTCAGAACCACGAATATTAATTTGATGATCTGTAACCGGATTAGGAAACACGCGAAATTTATTTTGAATACTCTCATCAGGTGTTTTATTATCACACCCAGGGCTTCCGAAATCAAAATTACCATTACAGAACAACCACTCTGAATTTCCGCAACCGGTTCTGGAGGCTCTATTTTCTGTTTGATATCTTGTTTCGCAAACTTTTACCCAATCTACGTGTACATTTTTATCACAATTATTTACATTACCATCATTTATAAATGAAACTTTTATATTTTGACCATCTTTATAACCGGCATATGTATAAATTTTGATATTATTAGTAATAGACCACTCGGATACCTTTTTGCCATCAAGTAATAGTTGCATTTTCTCTCCACCGCAGTTTCCTTTTGCTCCGATTTCGATAGTCCCATTCTGACTGGAGTTGGTTCCATTTCCAAAATTAATGTACCCATTACAATGAATAGCCTGCGTAAAACTTCCTCCACCACAAGTTCCATTCCAGGCTCCAGTATTTTCTTCTCTAGACTCTGCCTGAATTCTTTTTCCATTAATATCTAACCAATCGATTTCTACATCTCTACCTGTATCATCATTTATAAAAGCTACTTTAAAATTCCCTGAAGCTTCCGTAACAGAAAAATTATAATCAGTAAAACTATTGGTTAATGTAATAACATTACCAGTTCTTATTTCATTGTAAAGCACTTCAATTTTAGAATTATTGGTTCCTTTTGCCCTAACTACAATATTTCCTGTGTTTTCCACACAGTCAATATTTATCTTAGAAATCGCGTGTAATCTTTCGTTCCAATCTCCTCCTCGAGGAGTTATAAAAATTTGAAATTTATAATCATTTTCAGCTATTGGCGTATTTGCTTCAATAGGAATTTCTAATGTAACCGTATCAGAACCTTCGGTAACACTCACTCTTTTTGATCCATATACAGTATAAGGACTTCTGTTTAATTGAAAAACAGCTACAATATCTCTATTTGTGCTGGAAGAATATGCTATTTCTATGGAAGCTTTTCCTCCTTTGGTAACTTGATCCGGTGCATTCAATGATTTTATCAGATCTTCATCTGTTCCTCCTGTATCATCACAAGCAGTTGGTATTGTATTTACTGCTCTAAAATGATCTCTATTCCATCTTCCTTCTGTCGTTAAATCACTATTATAATTCCAATTACCGTTAGGACTGGCAGAAGTTTTTAAGGATGAACTTATTTCGTTTTTATTACTTAATGACCATTTACAATAACTAATATTATTATCATCCATCCATTGTTCCCAACGATTCCATTCTGCAGCATCTAGATTATTATTAGGACCGTAGTTAGTACCAACTCTACCACACTCTGTCATAAATAATGCTAGTCCTTTATCAATTGCATAATCAGCCTTATCTCTTAATGACTGTCTATGCGCACCAGCGTATGCATGAATTGTATAAGCTATATTACTTACGGGATTATTATTAATATCAGTGGTCAAAGGATTATCTGCAGCAGTGTCTACTCTTTGAGAATAAAAAGGTGTTCCTACTACAATAATATTATCCGGATCATTAGCCCTAATTTCTGCAATTACTTCTCTGGAATAATTTTTTATTTCGTTCCAGGTTCCAACAGCATTTTCGTAATCTCCAATGGGTTCGTTCCATATCTCATAGATAACATTCGGATATGCTCCGTATTCTTTAGACATCTGCCTAAAAAATGTTTTGGCCTGATTTTTATAATTAGGATGAGCATGAAAATCGATGATTACATAAACTCCGTGCTCAATAGCTGCGTCCACTACTGCTCTAACTTGATTTACTGAACCTTCAGGGTTATCTATATAATCTCCTCCTCCACCTCGAACTCCCATTGCTGCTCTGACTATTTCTACTTTCCAATCGTCTCTAAGCCATTTAAGCGCATTACTATTCCAATATTCTCCACCTTCCCATTGGTGCCAGAAATAACTCATCCCTTTTAGTTGCGTATTTCTATTACATTCATCCTTAATTTTAGTTCCTTCTACTCTCAGCTGTCCATGTCTTTCTACGATAGTTTGTGCATTTAATTGACAAACCATAAAAAAAATTGTTATAGTCATCAACATGTATAATTTTCTCATTATAAATATAGATTTGTGTTAGGCTTCTAAAATAGCTTCTAATACAGTTATTAGAAATGCCTAATTTTATGAATGACCATTATCAATCAATGATTGATAGCTATTAATTTGCAAAATGATTTGAAAGAAACAAAGAAATCAGAGTGAACACTGAATCAAGAATATTTTTTAATGATCGATTGAATTCCTGGAAAATATGAACTGCCAAAAAGATTAAGATGCACTAATAAATAATATAATTGCCAGAGAGAAATTCTTTCTTTCCAATTTTCGATCAGCGGAAAAATTTCATTATATACATCAAATAATTCTTGATCAAAACCTCCAAAAAGATGCATCATTGCAAGGTCCATTTCTCGGGGGGCATATGACACAGAAGGGTCGATTAAACATGGATAACCTTTGGTGTCAATTATATAATTACCGCTCCACAGATCACCGTGAATCAAATTTGACCTTTCATTTGGGATTTCGGTTTCAAGATTGTTGTAAAAACTATCCAAACTTCCAAAAGAAAAACCTTTTTGACTTGCCATCTCAAATTGCGGCTGTAATCTCTGTGTAATATAAAACTCAATCGCTGAATTGCAAAAAGTATTATACTGAGGTAAACTACCGATGTAATTATCATTTTCGAATCCAAAATAGGGTTTGCTTTGTTTGTGTAAGAGCGCTAGTTGTTCACCAAATACAACCCAGAAGCTTTCCGTTTGATTTCCAGAGTCCATATATTCTAATAGTAAATAAGCATCATCATTACAACTTCCAGAATGTAATACTTTGGGAACAGTAAAAACATTTGGTTTTCTTAATTCCTGAAGACCTTCGGTCTCTGCCTCAAACATTCCTGGAAATCTTGCAACACTATTAAGTTTGACTACTAATTTTCTTGAACTTGTAATTAATAAATAGACTTCATTGATATCTCCTCCCGAAAGTGGTTTCGCTTTTATGATTTTTTTAGAAAGAAGATTCTCAAAGTGTGATATAAGTTTTTTTGAAAGCAAAATAATATCTACTTCTTTTTATAAGTCAAATATGTAAATCCGAACTTGTGCCGCTCATCTGCTCCGTGAAGTTCTTTGTTCTCAATGATCCAGATTTCGGGATCTATCTCAGGAAAAAAGGTATCCGCTTCGAAGGTTCCGTGTACTCTTGTCAGCTCTATACGATCAGCATATTCCATCCCCATTTTATAAATCTCTCCTCCTCCAATAATAAATGGTTTTGGATCATCTTTAGCGATTTCTAAAGCTTCCTTCATAGAATTCACAACAACCGCACCTTCCGGTTTGTAATTCGGATTCCTAGTAATAACCACGTGTACACGATTTGGTAACGGTTTAGGAAATGATTCAAAAGTTTTACGTCCCATAATAATATGATGTCCGGTAGTAAGTTCTTTAAACCGTTTAAAATCGTCAGGTAAATGCCAGACCAAATCATTATCTTTTCCTAAAGCATTATTTTCTCCAGCAGCTGCAATCATTGTAATTGTTTGGTTAATACTAAGAGTTTTTGGCTCCTCGATAGCTTTTGGCTGTTGTTGCCTGATGAATTCTTCTTTCTTCTTAACCAGCTCTTTTTTAGGATACATAAGCTCTACGTCCTTTTGTATCAATTCGATTTCTGCTTTTTGCTTTGCAATCAATCGCTCCATTTGATTGCTTGTCCATTCGGCTCCCATAAATTTGTGAAATAGCCAGACATTACAGAAATGTAACACAAAAAGAAACGCCCAGCAAATAACAACTACCACATACCAATCTGCACCAAAAAGGGTAATTTCTTTACCAAAGCCCATAAGCAAATTTAATATCACCAAAAATATGGATCCTACTGCAAACACGATAAAATGCTGAAACAGTCTCTTTTTTTGTAAAATACGTTTACGAGCATGTTCGTACAATTCGCGTTGTACAGGATCAATTTGTGGAGTTTCTTTTCTTTTTGAAAACATTTTAATAGTACCTTAGTAATGCTTGATTAATATATCAAAGTAAATATAAAGGTTTTGACAAAAAGCCCTCAAATAACTTATGAAGAATTTAAGAAAAGAATTTCCTGTACTCTCTCAAAACACTTATCTCAACACAGCTTCCTCTGGATTATTATATGATTCCCTATTAGACCATAGACAAGAACATGATCTAGATTTTCTGATTGGCGGAAGTATGTTTAGAGATAAGCAACAAGACTTTTTAAATAGTGTAAGAAAGTCAGTCGGGGATTTTTTTGGATGTCGTTCAGAAAACACTGTACTTACTACCAATTTTTCTTTGGGTTTCAATACAATTCTGAATGGATTAGATAAGGATCATAAAGTAATGCTACTTGACAAAGACTATCCATCTGTGAATTTTGCAGTTATTACTAAAGGATTTGAAGTTTGTTATGCTAAAGTAAATGCTACTTTGGAGCAGAATATTGAAGAAGCTATAATTGAACACAATCCTACTGTTTTTGCTTTTAGTTTGGTACAATATATTAATGGTATCTCAATTGATCTTGATTTTCTGAAACAGCTAAAACTAAAAAATCCTGACCTTATAATAATTGCAGATGCCACACAATTTTGTGGCACCAAAGAATTTAATTTTAAAACTTCAGGAATCGACATTTTGGGATGTAGTGGATATAAGTGGTTATTAGGTGGATATGGTAATGGGTTTATGCTATTCAAAGAAAATGTATTACAACAAATAACTCCTGGTTCCTATAAAAAAGCTGCTGCTCTTGCTAATTATGATTCTTCATATACCAATTTACGAGCCAGATATGAATGTGGTCACCTGGATACCTTTAATTTCGGAAGCTTACAATTTTCTTTAAAATTTCTATCTGGCATTGGGCTTTCTGTAATTGAGGAAAAGATTCAAGAACTAATAAATTATACTAAAACCGAATTAGCGAATCTAAATTTACTAGAAAAACACGTTGTACTAAGAAATAACCATAGTTCCATATTTAATATAAAAGGGGATCAAAAAATGCACAATACTCTGATAGAAAAAAATATTATTACTTCACTTAGGGGTAACGGTGTTAGGATAAGTCTTCATTTTTATAATACAATAGAGGATGTAACCAGACTACTTGATGTACTACATCGTTATCGTTAATAACTTACTGAAAATCTGATGTTTTGCTTTTTATTTTTTTATTGTTTTATATTAATTTCGCCTCAAATTTTATTAACTAGAAAAATAACTAAAAACTAAAATCATGGCTATATCAAAGCAATACCTAAAGTCTAAGCCGATCTGTAAAGTGACTTTTTTAGTACCGGCAAAAGAAGCTACCTCAGTAAGTGTAGCAGGAGAATTTAACGAATGGGATACTAAAGCTACAGTGTTGAAGAAGCTAAAAAATGGTACTTTCAAAGGAACATTAAATCTTCCTAAAGATCAAAAGTTTGAATTTAAATATGTCGTAGATGGACAATGGACTAATGAATCTGAAGCAGATGGATTTCAGTGGAATGATTTTGCTGCCGCTGAGAATAGTTTATTAGTACTTTAGTACAATCTGCTATTGAGGTTGTATATTATTCTACGACCTCAATTCCTTTCCAGAATGCTACATAATTTTTTATCTGTTTTGCTAAATCACTCGTTTCCGGATAATACCAGGCAGCGTCTTTATTTTCGTTACCATCTACAGTGACTGTATAGTAGGATGCAACTCCTTTCCAAGGACAATTAGTATGGGTCTCACTGGCATGAAAAAACTCTTTTTTAATTGATTCCGGAGGAAAATAATGGTTATTTTCTATAACTCTGGTCTCATCACTTTCCGCAATCACTTTATTATTCCAAATAGCTTTCATAATTCCATTTTTTTTAATAAAAAACTATTTTAGTTTTTTTAAAATATAATTTTTATAGTACTGATTTTCATCTGAAAATGATTCGGTTATATATAATCCGGATTCTTCTGCCAACCATTTAACCGTATCATCATCGTATTTCTGAGATATCTCGGTATGAATACTTTCCCAGGCTTCAAAATGTACTTGTAGCTCCAGACAATCTATATCCACAGTTTGTTTTTTTGTGCTGACAAGATAACTTTTAGCAGTTCCACTTTCAGGATCATAAACTTCCCAATGGATAAAGGCATCTAAATCAAAATTGCCACCTAATTCTTTATTGATTCTTGCCAAAACATTCTTATTAAATGCTGCTGTTACACCAGATTTGTCGTTGTAAGCATCCAAAACTTTCTGAGGATGTTTCTTTTGATCGAACCCCATAAAGATAAGATCGTCATGATGCATAACAGCATTTAATTTTTTTAAAAACTGAATAGCTCTGGGATGTAATAAGTTACCTATATTAGACCCTAGGACCATGATCACTTTTTTACGGTCGCTAATATGCTGCAACCTATCCAAAACTTCAAAATACTCTCCTATCTGACCCTGTACATTAAGTTTAGGTAATTCTTTAGATAGGTTTTTAACCAGTCCGTCAATTGCATTTTCACTAATATCTATGGGGTGATAAGTAACAGGATATTTTTTTTCCAGTAATTCTTTTAACAGTACTTTTGTTTTTTTGCCATCTCCGGCACCGAGCTCTACAAGATCAAAACCATCTTTGTTCGTATTAAAACTCCTAAGGATATCTGTTTTATGTAATTGAAAGATATCAAATTCTGCATTTGTGAGATAATACTCAGGTAGCTCCATAATTTTCTGAAAAAGCTTATCGCCTTCTTCATCGTAGAAAAATTTAGAGGATAAATATTTAGGAAATGCAGTAAGCCCTTCGTGTACTTCTTTACCAAAAGTACAGATTAGAACGTGTTGATCTTTAGAATTCATGTATTGAGATTATTTAATTTTTTACTAATCGCAATCCATTAAATTGCCATCTTAGTTGTGGGTGAAAAAAATTACGATACGTTAGCCTGGTATGATTGTTAGGAGTTGCTACAGAGCCGCCTCTGAGTACCTTTTGATTTACCATAAACTTACCATTATACTCACCAAGAGCTCCTGGAGCTTTGGAATAATTAGGGTAAGGTAGATAAGCACTTTCTGTCCATTCCCATCTGGTGCCCCAATCAAAATATTGTTGTGCAGCCTCCCATTCAAATTCGGTGGGAAGTCTTTCTCCTCGCCATTGTGCAAAGGCAAAAGCCTCATAATATGAAATATGTGTTACCGGAGCATTAAGATTTAAAATTTTTAATCCTCCCAAGGTATATTGATGATATTCTTCATCAATTTCGTGCCAGTATAAAGGTGTTTTAATGTTATTGCTCGTTATCCAATCCCAAGCTTCTGCATGCCATAATAGACTATTATTATATCCTTTATCATTTATAAACTCCAGGTATTCTCTATTTGTTATCAGGTTTTTGGCGATACTATACTGTTGAAGAAAGACCTTATGAACTCCTAATTCGTTATCATAACAAAAATCTTTTCCTTTATAACCTATTTCATACATCCCTTCGTCCATTGTATGATAACCCGTAGAAAATTTCATCTTAGGATTTTCTATAAAAGTATCGTTATACTTAGGTAGTAAAGGATTATTACCTAGTATAAATTTTATATCGGTAAGTAATAACTCCTGATGTTGTTTCTCGTGATGAATACCTATCTCTACAAGATCTCTAATATTTTTATCTTCATTCTCCTCTAATAAATATTTTAAATGAGATGTCACATAGTTTCTATACTCATAAACCTGTTTTACAGTTGGTCTGGAAAGATTTCCTCTGTTCGTTCTTATGACCCGTTTACCGATACTTTCATAATAACTATTAAAAACATAGGCAAAATCATTATGAAAAAGAATATATCCTGTTTTATATTTGGATAAAATAAATTCTTCGAAAAACCAAGTAGTGTGTCCTAAATGCCATTTTGGTGGTGAGACATCTACTATTGGCTGAACCACATAATCTTCGGTCTGGAGTGGAGAACAAATTTCTTCTGAACGAGCTCTGGTTTCTAATAAAGAGGAAAGCAAATTATCAATAATTATCATAAAAAAAAGTGTATTCGATTTACGAATACACTCAAATTTAATCATTTTTATCTTTCTACTACTTTATAGTAAAGTTAATCCAATGTTAAATATCACAGAAATATTTATTTGGGCTTTATAAACGTAATTGGAACCTCATACGCTATTGCGATAGGCTTTTTTCCCCATTTTCCAGGATCCATTCTGGGAATGGTTCTTATAATCCTTACTGCTTCCCTTTGTAAATATCTGTGACCACCTTTTACTTCTATTACTTCTGTCTTTCCTTTATTGTTAATTATAAATTCTACAGTAACAGTACCTTCCAAACCGTCTTTTTCCGCAATTTCCGGATATCTGAAGTTTCTTATAATATGATTTCTTAAATTATTGTCAAAACATTTAATGGGAGTTTGCCTGGATTTTTCACATTTAGGCCACATTGGTGTAATTCCTTTTTCATTAGCATTTTGTTTAGAAAGAATTATATTATCCTGAGAAAAGGAGAGGGCAGTACATAAAACTGTTGCAATAAGTAGTAGTTTTTTCATAATAATTCAGTTTAAATTTGGGTGTTAAACTGCAACTGCACCTTTGATATGAGGGTGCGGATTATAGTCTTCCAGTGTAAAGTCATCAAAAACGAAGCCAAAAATATCCTTTACCTCTGGATTGATTCTAATTGTTGGTAATTTTCTTGGTGTTCTTGACAACTGTAATTCTAATTGTTCTACATGGTTATTATAAATATGGGCATCTCCAAATGTATGGATAAACTCTCCGGCTTCATATCCGCATACTTGTGCCATCATCATTGTAAACAGAGCATAAGACGCTATATTAAAAGGTACTCCTAAAAAGACATCAGCACTTCTCTGATATAACTGACAAGATAATTTACCATCAGCTACATAGAATTGAAAAAAAGCATGACACGGAGGCAAGGCTGCTTTACCATTGGCTACATTTTCTGAAAAAGATTTAGTGGTATCCGGCAAAACACTTGGATTCCAAGCGGATACTAACATCCTTCTGCTATCCGGATTAGACTTTAAAGCTTCTACAATTTCTTTTATCTGATCTATCTCATCGCCATTCCAATTACGCCACTGATGTCCATAAACCGGGCCTAGGTCACCACTTTCATCAGCCCACTCATTCCAGATACGAACTCCATTTTCCTGTAAATACTTAACGTTAGTATCGCCATTCAGAAACCATAATAATTCGTAGATGATAGATTTAAGATGTAATTTCTTAGTAGTTACCATTGGAAAACCTTTACTAAGATCAAACCGCATTTGATATCCAAAAACACTTTTGGTCCCTGTCCCCGTTCTATCTTCTTTTTCACTGCCATTTTCCAGTACGTGACGCACCAGATCAAGATATTGCTTCATACTCCCTTTCTCTGTTTCTTTTAGGTTTGTTAAAATTATACTAATTCAAGTCAAATATACAAAAAATAGATTTTCAGATGTCTATGAAAAGGTGGATTATGAAATAGTTATAAAATCCATTGTATAATTACATTTTAAACAAAAAAAGTTTTTGATTTTTATCCAATAATCATTCCGGCTATCGTAGCGGATAATAAAGATGCTATTGTTCCTCCTATTAGTGCTTTCATACCAAATTCGGATAACGTTTTTCGTTGTCCTGGAGCCAATGAACCAATCCCTCCGATTTGAATACCGATAGAAGCAAAATTAGCAAAACCACATAGCATATAGGTGGCCATAATTACGGATTTATTATAGGTAAGATGAACAGGGCTTGCAACATTTTTTAAATCTGCTAGCTGAATATAACCCACAAACTCACTAGCAGCTAATTTTATCCCCAGTAGTTGTCCCATTAATGCTATGTCTTCTTTGGCAACTCCGATCAGCCACATTAACGGTGCAAAAAGATAGCCTAAAATAAGTTCAAGAGATAAACTTTGATAAACTGTGTTTGCATCAATCCAAGTGTTTATAGAAGTTACATCTCCAACCCAACTTAATATGCCATTCAGCATAGCAATAAAGGCCACAAACACTAATAACATAGCACCAACATTTACAGCAAGTTTTAAACCTTCAGTTGTTCCGTTTGCTATAGCGTCTAAAATATTAGATCCTATTTTTTCTGAAGAAACATGTACGTCTACATTAATTTCTTCTGTTTGCGGAAATAGTATCTTTGAAATAACAATTGCTCCCGGAGCTGCCATTACGGATGCTGCTAATAAGTGTTTAGCAAATTGTAATCTTAGAACCGGGTCGTCTCCTCCTAAAAAACCTATGTAAGCTGCCAGAACAGCTCCAGCCACTGTGGCCATACCACCTATCATAACTAATAGCATTTCAGACTTATTCATTTTTTCTAAATATGCTTTGATCAATAGAGGTGCTTCTGTTTGGCCTAAAAATATGTTACCAGCAACACTTAAACTTTCTGCTCCAGATATCTTCAAGGCTTTAGTTAGCAACCAAGCCATACCTTTTACAACTTTTTGAATAATTCCTAAATAAAATAATAATGAAGTTAGAGCTGAAAAGAAGATAATTGTTGGTAATACTTGAAAAGCAAATATAAAACCAAACGTATCCATATCTACAACCAAACCTTCAAATAGGAATTTACTTCCTGCCCTGGTAAAATCAAGAACACTAACAAATAGGCTCCCAACCCATTCAAATATTCTTTGCACAAAGGGTATTTTTAAAACTCCAATGGCAATTGTTAATTGAAACCCAATACCTAATACAGCTGTTTTCCAATTAATAGCTTTTCTATTGCTACTAAATAAAAATGCTATAATCAATAATACTATCATTCCCAAAACACCTCTCCATAGACTGGAAAAAGAAAATCCTTGATTAGGTATTAGTTTACCACTTTCTGAAATAACTATAACCCCGTCCTTCTTCTTTTCAGAAATCAGTGAATAAAAAAGATTGTTTTTTGATAATACTAAGCTAGAATCAGTAATCTGTTGAATTTTATATCTGATAATAGAATCATGTGCTTTCTCAGGAAAAAATAGTAACACTTTATTTTGAGCCAGATAATCACCCTTTAGTTTTTCGGATTCACTATTAAACGAATATGAAAACAATCCATCTTCTAGCATTAAATAATCGTTATTACCAACTTTAGGGAAATTTTCTGAAGTTCCTTTTACGCCTTTTAATATCCATTTTTTTTCTATGGACTGAGAGGATACTAAAGAAATCATAAATAATGATAGTAGGATAGACAGTAGTCCTTTTTTCATAAAAATAGTAGTAAAATTTTATTAAAATTTAGAATGATGGAGTAACGATTTTCGGAATCAACCTCTTTTTGAAATTTCATCCCTGATTCTTGCTGCTAATTCATAATCTTCATTAGTTACAGCTTGCTCGAGCATACGATTTAACTCATCCAGAGATAAATCCTGATAACTCGTTTCTTTGCCAACCATTTCCAAATCATCTGCAACTAACTCATCTACCATAAGGCTTTCCGGATCATCTTCACCCTCTTTTTTAGGGTTTACTTTGAGATAAATTCCTGCTTGATCCAAAATATTTTTATAAGTAAATATTGGAGCCTGAAAACGCAATGCTAAAGCAATTGCATCACTGGTCCTGGCATCTATAATTTCTTCTATTTTATCACGTTCACAAATAATGCTGGAATAAAATACTCCATCTACCAATTTATGGATGATTACTTGTTTAACAACTATATCAAATCGGTCGGCGAAGTTCTTAAACAGATCATGAGTAAGCGGACGCGGAGGTTTGATTTCCTTTTCTAAGGCTATAGCAATTGATTGTGCTTCAAAAGCACCGATAACAATTGGTAGTTTTCTTTCTCCATCTACCTCACTTAAAATCAATGCGTAGGCACCATTTTGGGTTTGACTGTACGATATTCCTTTTATGTTCAGACGAACTAAACTCATAGTAATTTCAATAAAAAAAGGCTGTTTGAACAAACGGACTTCTACCTAAGTTCAAACAGCCCTTGATTGGGCACAATTTATGAAAATTATGCGTTATTCGCCTTAAATTCCTTTAATTTTTCGATTAACTGTGGTACAACTTCAAAGGCATCACCTACAATCCCATAATCGGCAGCCTTAAAGAATGGTGCTTCCGGATCATTATTGATTACCACTTTGACCTTACTGGAATTAATACCTGCAAGATGTTGAATAGCTCCAGAAATTCCTATAGCAATATACAAGTTTGTAGCAACAGGTTTTCCTGTCTGTCCAACATGTTCTCCATGAGGTCTCCATCCCATATCACTCACTGGTTTAGAACAAGCCGTTGCTGCTCCAAGAACATCAGCAAGCTCTTCTATCATTCCCCAATTTTCTGGTCCTTTAAGACCTCTACCTCCAGAAACTACCACTTCTGCATCCGCTATCGATACCTTATCCGTTGCCTTATCTACTGATGTTACATTTACAGTAAAATCCTCATCAGAAAGAGATGGTTCAAATCCTTCAGCTGCTGCTGCACCTGAAGCCTCTTTTAATCCAAACGCATTATTAGACAATCCTATAAGCTTAATATCTGTTGTAATCTCAGTGATATTAAATGCTTTGTTTGTAAAAGCTGATCTCTTTACTGTAAAAGGCGAAGCGCTTTCTGGCAATGATACAACGTTAGAAGCATATCCTGCATTAAGATGCACCGCTAACATTGATGCTAAAAATTTACTATCCGCACTAGAGCTCACTACTACTACTTTTGCACCTTCTTTTTCTGCCGCTTGTTTTAACGAATCCGCATATGCTTTTGCATTAAAATTAGAAAGCTTGTCATTCTTAATCTCCAATACTTTATCCACTCCGTATTTTCCTAACTCGCTACTATCATCCACATTCACACTAACAGCCGTAACCGTAGTACTTAACATATTAGCAACTTCTTTTGCATAAGACGCTACTTCGAAGGCGGTTTTCTTAAACTTTCCTCCTTCACTTTCTGTGTATACTAAAACTGACATATTATATACTATTTTTTATATTTGGACCTATATCTATAGGTATTAAATTATATTTTATATTGCTTTAGCTTCGTTATGTAATAACTCTACTAACTGACCCACATTATCAGGAGAAACTAGTGTTACTTCTCCTTTAGGAGCAGGCTTTTCAAATTTAACTACCTTTGTTTCCGGAGTAGTTTCTACCGGTTCTACAACAGTTAAAGGTTTTTTACGTGCCATCATAATTCCTCTCATATTAGGAATTCGAAGATCACTTTCTTCTACTAAACCTTTTTGTCCCCCTATGACAAGAGGTAACTTGGCAGTAGATGTTTCCTTTCCACCATCTATCTCACGAATAGCAGTTGCAGTATCTCCTTCTACTTCCAAACCAATACAGGTATTGACAAAATTAGCTCCGATAAGTGTAGCTAACATCCCAGGCACCATACCTCCGTTATAATCAATTGATTCTCTTCCGGCTATAACCAGATCATATCCTCCATCTTGCACTATCTTAGCTAGCTGTTTTGAAACATAAAACCCATCTGTAGCTTCAGTATTCACCCTAATTGCATTGTCTGCTCCAATTGCTAAAGCTTTTCTTAATGTAGGTTCTGTTTCTACACCACCAACATTTACTACATCAACAGATGCTCCCTGTTTTTCTTTAAACCACATAGCACGGGTCAATCCAAATTCATCATTTGGATTAATTACAAACTGTACTCCATTTGTGTCAAACTTAGTGTCGCCTTCTGTAAAATTAATTTTAGAAGTTGTGTCCGGCACATGGCTAATACAAACTAATATCTTCATTTTATATAGGTATTTTTTGAGAATTTAATAATAAAAGCGAAAGTACAAATAAAATATCTAATTTACTATGCGTGCATAATAAATTTTTCAAAAATCCATGATCAGTAAAGGGTATTAATTGCTACTTTTGCCTTCGTGTAGCACAAAAATAATTATTTATAAATGAAAACGATACAATTCAGAGAAGCAATTTGCGAGGCAATGAGTGAAGAAATGCGCAGAGATGAATCCATCTATTTGATGGGTGAAGAAGTTGCTGAATATAATGGAGCTTATAAAGCCAGTAAAGGAATGCTTGATGAATTTGGTTCGGAAAGAGTAATTGACACTCCAATTTCTGAACTTGGTTTTGCAGGTATTGGGGTTGGCAGTGCTATGAACGGTAATCGTCCGATTATTGAATTCATGACTTTTAATTTTTCGTTGGTTGGTATAGATCAAATCATTAACAACGCTGCAAAAATGCGTCAGATGAGCGGTGGACAATTTAATATTCCTATCGTTTTTAGAGGACCAACAGCTTCTGCTGGACAATTAGGGGCTACACACTCTCAGGCTTTTGAAAATTGGTTTGCAAATACACCAGGATTAAAAGTAGTTATTCCTTCTAACCCTAAAGATGCCAAAGGCCTTTTAAAATCTGCTATCCGGGATGATGACCCTGTTATTTTTATGGAAAGCGAACAAATGTATGGTGATAAAGGTGAAGTACCTGAAGGTGAATATACAATCCCACTCGGAGTTGCAGAAATCAAAAGAGAAGGTAATGATGTAACTATTGTTTCCTTTGGAAAAATTATTAAAGAAGCCTATAAGGCGGCCGATGAACTTGCCAAAGAAAATATATCTTGTGAAATTATTGATTTAAGAACAGTAAGACCTTTGGATCTGGATGCAATATTCACTTCGGTTAAAAAAACCAACAGATTAGTTATACTCGAAGAAGCGTGGCCTCTTGCTAATATTGCTTCAGAAATAACGTATCAGGTTCAATCTAATATTTTTGATTATCTGGATGCTCCTATTGTAAAAATAAATACGGCTGATACCCCGACACCGTATTCTCCTGTTTTGTTCGAAGAATGGTTACCTAATAGTCAAGATGTTGTTAAAGCTGTCAAAAAAGTGATGTATAAATAAAATGAACCCGGTTCCTTTGCGTTTTATTAAATTTATGGCTGTTTTTTTTTAAGTTTAAAAAGTGGTCTGAAAATTGAGGGACTAAACAGGCTTTACATCAATAATTACACATTTATAAAAATATTGGATGAGATATTGGGTTTTAGGGTTTTTATTTTTTGCTTTTAGCAGCTCTTTCATTTTTGCACAGACCAAAGTTAGTGGTCACGTCTACGATAGTAACAAACAAGCTATTCCATTTGCAAATATTGTCTTTGTTAATTCTACAATAGGAACAATTACCAATGAAAATGGTAAGTTCTACCTGGAATCGGATCAAAACCACAGCAGTATAAAAATTTCATTTATAGGTTTTGAAACAAAAACAGTAAAACTTTCTAAACGAACCACCTATACTATGGAAGTGACTTTAGAAGAAGAAGCAGCCTCTTTGGATGAAGTGGTTATATATAAGGGCAAAACCTCTAAAAAAAATAATCCGGCCATAGATATTCTTCGTAAAATTTGGGATAATAGAAGAGAAAACGGTGTCAAAAAGTTTAAACAGTATAATTACGACAAGTACGAAAAACTAGAGTTTGATCTTAATACTATTGATAGTGCTTTAATAAACAGTAGGATATTTAACGGTATGGAGTTTATTTTTGAAGACATCGATACTTCAAGAATAACAGGAAAGACCTACTTACCTATTTTTCTCAATGAAGCTATTTCTAAGGTTTATGGAGACAATGAACTCAATGAGTTTAAAGAAGTACTTAAAGGGAACAAAAATGCTGGTTTTAGTGATAATCAAACCTTGATTGCTTTTGTAAAAGATCTGTATTCTGATTATGATATTTATGACAATTACTTGAAATTCTTTGATAAAAGTTTCACTAGTCCTTTATCAAGGACAGGAATCAATGTCTACAATTATGTTTTATCAGATAGCGCGTATATCGACAATAAATGGTGTTACAATATCATTTATTATCCCAGGAGAAAAAACGAGCTTACTTTTAAAGGTGATTTTTGGGTAAATGATACTACCTGGGCTATCAAAGAAATTAACCTCGAAGTTACCAAGAGTGCTAATATTAACTGGGTAAAAGATTTATATATAGAACAAGAATTTGATGTTTTAAACGACTCAACATTCTTAATCACGAAAGATTATTTTCAATCCGATTTTGCCTTTAATAAAAAAGAAAAATCTAGGGGAGTTTACGGAAAAAGAACAACCCTCTATGACAACTATAAGTTTGATCAAAAGAAAGGTAAAAAATTCTATCAGAGTCAAGTTGATCCATATGATCAGGATATTTACAATAGAGATGATTCTTTTTGGTCCAATTCCAGAATGGAAGATTTAAATAAAGATGAACAAAAAGTTTATAAACTTCTCGACACTCTTAGAACCGTAAAAGCTTTTAAAAGACTTTATAATATAGGTACAATTTTAGCAACTGGATATGTCGAATTTAATGGATGGGATTTTGGACCATTGTTCTCTACGGTGGGTTATAATCCCATTGAAGGATTTAGATTAAGAGCTGGTGGTCGTACGTATTTCACATCAAATGATCGCTGGAGAATTGAAGGATATGGTGCTTATGGTTTCCGAGATAATAAATTTAAATATGGTATTTCTGGAAAATACTTGATAGACCGCAAATCCAGATTAATTGTTTCTGCTGGTAACAGACGTGATGTAGAACAACTCGGAGCTAGTCTAACAAATACCAATGATGTCGAAGGTAGAAGTTTAGCCTCCTCCTCCATTATTGCTACAGGAGACAATAATAGATTGACTTCTATAAACCTTTCTGCCTTTTCTATGCAAATAGAACCCAGAAAAAACTTTACTGTTGGGGTAACCGGTTCTTTTAGAACATTAAAACCCGCAGATAGGAGCTTGTTTAGTTTAGATTTTTTTGATCCTGATACGGGCGAACTTAAAACTGAGATAAAACAAGCTGAAATTGCTACCACATTGGCATATTATCCAGGTAGAAAAACCACAGGATATGGAGTAGATAAAATTGTAGTAAATGATGGTGATTATGCACAACTCTTTCTTAATTATGCCGTAGGTTTAGACCATATTCTAGAAAGTGATTTTGAATATCAAAAACTTCAGTTTTTTTACAGACAACCTTGGAACATTGGTGGGTTTGGTGTTTTAAACAGTTCGATCGAAGTTGGGAAAACTTTTGGGGAGGTACCGCTTGGATTATTGAGTGTGGTTCCAGGAAACCAGACATACTTATCTATTCAAAATACATTCCCGTTATTGAATTTTTATGAGTTCGTTACAGACACCTATGCCTCTGTTCATATGGAACACAATTTCAACGGAAGAATTTTTTCGAGAATACCATTTCTTAGAAAACTAAATTTAAGAGAATTAGTAGGTATCCGAGGGGTTTGGGGTGAACTATCAGAAGAGAATTTACTTTTAAGCCAACCTTCTAATGAAAACCTTATTGCCCCGGATGACGAAATATATTGGGAATATAGTGTTGGAGTTGGAAATATTTTCAAAATTTTCCGAATCGATTTCCATTTCAGAGGTAATTATTTTGATAATCCAGATGCTCGTGATTTTGGAGTGACAGGATCATTTGGTTTCTATTTCTAAATATAAAATTTTAAGTACCATTTTTTTTACAATTCTATCCAGAATTTTATCAAGTTGCTTCTTATGAAAAGGGTTTGTTGTCATAAAATTAAAATTTAACATCCAAACCCATTATTTTTCGTTTTAAATTTCATCTAACCTCCTGTATTACCTATATTTGCCGCCCATTAAAAAGAAAAATGAATTATGAGCGCAGCTACGAAGGAAAGCTTTGATGTACTGATTGAAATACCAAAAGGTAGTAGAAACAAATATGAATACGATTTTGATATTAAGAAAATCAGATATGATCGTATGATTTTTTCATCTATGATGTATCCGGCAGATTATGGTTTCATCCCTGAAACTATGGCATTAGACGGAGATCCGTTAGATGTCCTAGTTTTAGTAACAGAACCCACTTTTCCCGGATGTGTAATGGAGGTAAAGCCAATAGGTGTTTTCCATATGGCAGATGAAAAAGGTCCTGATGAAAAAATCATTTGTGTTCCTGTTTCTGATCCTATTGCAAGTCGACTAGCGGATTTAAGAGAAATGAACCCGCACTTATTAAAGGAAATTGAGCATTTTTTCCAGGTTTACAAGGATCTTGAGAAAAAGAAAGTTGATGTTGGTGGTTGGGGTAATATTGATGAAGCTAAAGAAATTATTAAAGCCTGTGTTAAACGTTTTCACGAACTTGAAGACAAACCCAAAGGATTGTTTAGTATCTACTAAATTAAATTCTAAAAAATCTTATAAAAGCGTAATATTTTTCAATAAATATTGCGCTTTTTATATTTAGATGAATTTACTACTTTTAGCAGCTAATTAACTAAAAAGACTTTTATGCAATCAAATATGATTTTTGTGCCAATTGGGTTGGCACTTTTAGGCTTACTATTCATGTTCATTAAAATGGCCTGGGTAAAAAAACAGGCTCCCGGTAATGAAAAAATGCAAGCAATATCCAAGAGTATTAAAGAAGGTGCTCTAGCATTTCTTGCTGCTGAATATAAACTGTTATTAGTATTTGTAGTAATTGCATCAGTTGCGCTCTTTGGGATTTCTATGATCGTAGAAACTACCAGCTGGATGATTGTTCCTGCTTTTATTTTTGGAGCAATATTTTCTGCTCTTGCTGGTAATATCGGTATGCGTATAGCTACTGATGCCAACGCCAGAACTGCTGAAGCGGCTAAAACAAGTTTACCTCAAGCTCTAAAAGTATCTTTTGGGGGAGGAACTGTAATGGGACTTGGAGTAGCTGGACTGGCTGTACTAGGACTTAGTCTGTTTTTCTTATTCTTTACTGGTCAGTTTATGGGAAGCGAAGGTTCTTTTTATGATAATATGACCATAGTTCTGGAAGCACTGGCAGGTTTTTCTCTTGGTGCAGAATCAATTGCTCTATTTGCCCGTGTAGGAGGAGGTATCTATACAAAAGCTGCCGATGTAGGAGCCGACTTAGTTGGTAAAGTTGAAGCCGGTATTCCTGAGGATGATCCACGTAATCCAGCTACAATTGCTGATAATGTTGGGGATAATGTTGGGGATGTTGCAGGAATGGGTGCAGATTTATTCGGTTCATATGTTGCTACGGTACTTGCAGCAATGGTATTGGGTAATTATCTTATAAGAGATATGTCCTCTACAACCCAATTTACAGATGATTTCGGGAACATGGGACCAATTTTACTTCCGATTGTTATTGCAGGAGTTGGTATTCTTGCTTCCATTATTGGCACGTTTCTGGTGGGTATTAAAAATAATGATGCTAAAGAAGCACAAGTGCAGAAAGCTTTGGATTTAGGAAACTGGGCTGCCATTATACTAACCGTAATAGCAAGTTACTTCCTGATTCAATTTATGTTGCCAGAAACTATGACTATGAATTTCTTCGGTGAAGGAATGAAAGAAGTATCTTCTATGAACGTTTTCTATTCTTCATTAATTGGTCTTGCTGTCGGAGCTTTAATCTCTATGGTAACTTCGTATTATACAAGTCTCGGTAAAAAACCTGTTTTAGAAATCGTTCAAAACAGTTCTACAGGTGCAGGAACTAACATTATTGCAGGTCTTGCTGTGGGTATGAAATCTACATTTCTGTCTGTAATACTATTTGCCGCTGCGATATATGGTTCTTATGAATTAGCGGGATTCTATGGTGTGGCACTAGCAGCTTCTGCAATGATGGCCACTACTGCAATGCAATTAGCTATTGATGCATTCGGACCTATTGCTGATAATGCGGGAGGAGTTGCAGAAATGAGCGAATTGGATCCTGAAGTTAGAGAACGGACAGATATTTTGGATTCAGTTGGTAATACAACTGCTGCTGTAGGGAAAGGTTTTGCTATTGCTTCTGCCGCTTTAACGGCTTTAGCATTGTTCGCTGCCTATGTAACATTTACGGGAATTGATGGAATCAATATTTTTAAAGCAGATGTTTTAGCAATGTTATTTGTTGGAGGGATGATTCCTGTAGTTTTCTCGGCGCTGGCAATGCAATCTGTTGGTAAAGCCGCTATGGAAATGGTACAAGAAGTACGGCGTCAGTTTAGAGAAATTCCTGGTATTATGGAAGGTACGGGAACTCCTGAATATGCAAAATGTGTAGCAATATCAACTCAGGCAGCCTTAAAAGAAATGATTCTTCCCGGATTGATCACAATCATTACACCAATTATTGTTGGATTGGTTTTTGGTGCCGAACCTCTTGGCGGATATATGGCCGGAGTTTGTGTGTCAGGTGTGATGTGGGCTATCTTCCAGAATAATGCTGGTGGGGCATGGGATAATGCGAAGAAATCTTTTGAAGCGGGTGTTGAAATCAATGGAGTAATGACCTATAAAGGTTCTGATGCACATAAAGCTGCTGTAACTGGTGATACTGTTGGAGATCCATTTAAAGACACATCCGGACCTTCTATGAATATTTTGGTTAAACTTACCTGTCTCGTGGGGCTTGTCATAGCTCCTATCCTTGGAGGGCATACTTCTGAAACTGCAGTTGCTACCAATAAGGTAGAAGTTGTAGAATCTAAATCTTTATCAGGTAAAGTTCAAAAACAAATTGAAGTTGAAATAAAAAAAGATGGTGAAATAGCAAATGCCATTGTTACTGTAAGAACAACTAAAAATGGCGAAACGTTCACTGAAACTAAAAAACTAAAAGGAACTGAGCAAGAAGTAAATGCTAAGATTGATGAAATCAGAGCTTCGCTAAAATAATTTTTAAACAAAGTACTTAAGAACCTCGCTAATCAGCGAGGTTTTTTATCTTTATAGGATAATTTATCCATCTATGTTCAAAAAAAAACCATTACGAATTAATTCATACTTAGGATATGGATCCACCAAACACTTGAGGGCGATAGGAAGAGCTTTAGAGGATGAAAACGTAAATTTTGATGGTAATACTGGAACATTTAAAACATTACGCAATATTTATAGACAATTTGAAAGTGATGAAATTAGAAATGCTGATATCGAACTGAAATTATCTAATGGTTTAATCTTTACAACAACAACTGACGCTGAAGGATATTACAAATTTGATGAAGTTTTATCAGATATTTCAGAACTCATAGATTCAAAAGGGTATTTACCGTATCTGGTTTCTTATAAAAATTCTGATAATAAGAAAATAATTGAATCAAATATATTTAGAGGAAAAATGTTAATTCCTTCACCAGAAGCCGAATTTGGTGTAATCAGTGATATTGATGACACAATACTACACACAGGAGTTGCATCCTTGTTTAAATGGAGGGTTATTGCCAATACCTTCTTCAAAAATTTTGATCGTAGACTACCTTTAGAAGGAACTGTTCAATTCTATGAAAAATTAAAATTCGGAAAAAACTCACAGCCTGTTAATCCAATCTTTTATGTAAGTAACAGTCCTTGGAATTTATATGATTATTTAACCGCCTTTCTTAAAAAACATTATTTCCCGGAAGGTCCTATTTTATTAAGAGACTTTAGAACACCATTTGATAAAACTCCCAAGCCAAAAGTGCCACATAAACAATCAGAAATTCTAAATTTACTAAATGTATATCCAAATTTAAAATTTGTGCTTATTGGAGATAGTGGAGAAAAAGACGCAGATATTTATACGGAGATTGCGAAAAAATATCCGAATCGAATCTTAGGTATTTATTTAAGAAGTGTGAATCATAAAAGAAAGGAAAAAAGAATTTTAAAGATCATAAATTCTTTCACAACCATTCCTATTCTTCTTGTTCGTTCTTCAAAAGAAGCTGAAAAACACGCAAGAGAACAGGGGTTTATTAATTAATTTTTTAAACTTCTAACTTCAGAAGTTAATGCTACCATAGCGTCTTGTAATTGTTTGATACTTGTAGTATCAGAATTAGCATCTATATTGAAACTAAGCTTACTATTTACCTCCCAAAGTTCCACGATTTGATGTGTCTGAATAGTGTATGGTAGATAATCCGAATTAAGAGAAATTAATGTCAACACAGAGGAATCCTCATTTTTTCTTACTTTTTTTACTACAACACTATCCTGTAATACTACCACGTAAAGGGCATTACTTCTCAATTCAGAAAGGTTATTAATGGCTTTCCCTATGACCCATTCCTTAGGTTCTAAAATAGGTAACATACTATCCCCTTCTACCTGAAACCCTCTATACGTAGCATTTCGATATTCTGGAAGCGGTATATCAAATGCAGGTAACTGTTGATACCAATCCACATCCTGTACATTATGTGGATAACCAGCCGCAGCCTTTACGTTGACCAACACGATATTCTCATTGTTTTCAGAATCTACTGTTACCACTTTTGGAGCAACATCACCTTTGTGTAGTTGAATTTTCTTCTGATCACTTTCACCAAACAACCAAAGAGGATTAACTCCAAATTCTTGAAGTAATTTAGAAACAACTTTCCCTGAAATTTTTGTTTTTCCTCTTTCTATATCCGCAGTAGAGTTTTTTATCTGCAAAACTTTAGCAAAATCAGATTGTGTAAAATGATTTTCTTCACGGATTGATTTAAAACGTTGAATGGTTTGGTTAGTTAAATTATCCATACAACTTCAATTTATTTATTTATATCCATTTCTATTAACTGATTTGGGATAATTACGTAACAAATATACTATTTTTTGGAATATTTCCAATTTTAACACAATTTGATTTTTATTTATTTGGAATATTTCCATAAATTTGGAAAAATTACTAGTTAACTAAATACACATGAGATCACAAATTGTTTTACACCAACCAGAATCTGAGAAAGTTATTCGATACTCTCTAAATAATTCTATACCTGCCACCGAAGAACTGTATAAAAGATTTATCGAAAAAGGATTTTTTTTCGATAGAAACTATAAAATCAATAATTATACCTTTGATTTTTATGCACCTTTATTAAAAATTGCGATTGAGATCGATGGGTATGCACACGAGTTTTCTGATGTTCTCAGTCAGGATGAACCAAAAACACTATATATTCAATCTTTAGGTATTACAGTGTTGAAATTTACAGATTACCAAATTTTAGTAGATATCGAAGAAATAATTAGAGCCGTAAAACATCAAATAAAATTATCTAGACAAAGTCAATATGTCGTTTAATAGGATACGAGAAAAGCTTTCAATTCTTGCGGATGCTGCTAAATATGATGTTTCTTGTGCCAGTAGCGGAGGGAAAAGAGCTAATTCGAAAAAAGGCTTGGGAAACAATACTGGAACGGGGATTTGTCATAGCTACACAGAAGATGGTCGTTGCGTATCTTTATTAAAAATTCTCTTAACCAATCATTGTATTTTTGATTGTGCCTATTGCGTAACCAGAAAAAGCAATGATATTAAACGAGCAGCTTTTAAAATTCAGGAAGTAGTAGATCTCACTATTAACTTTTATAGAAGAAATTATATAGAAGGCCTGTTTTTGAGTTCCGGGATTTTCAAAAATTCGGATTATACCATGGAACGTTTAGTTGCTGTTGCCAGAAAACTAAGATTAGAAGAGAATTTTAACGGTTATATACATTTGAAATCAATACCTGGTGCCAGTGATGATTTGATGAGAGAGGCAGGATTATACGCTGATAGGCTTAGTGTTAATATAGAAATACCGACTGTATCCGGGTTACAGCTTCTGGCACCGGATAAGAAGCACGAGGATTTTATAAAACCAATGCAAAAGGTAAAAAACGAAATAATTCAATACAAAGCTGAAAGAAAAATCATTAAAAGTACCCCTCGATATGCCCCGGCTGGTCAAAGTACACAAATGATTATTGGAGCCACAGGTGAAACCGATCGTGATATTATGTACTCTGCTGCTTATTATTATAAAAAATTTGATATGCGTAGGGTTTATTATTCAGGATATATTCCTGTCATAACAGACACTCGCTTACCTTCTTTACAAACAGAAGTGCCGGTTCTTAGAGAAAATCGACTGTACCAAACAGATTGGTTAATGCGGTTTTATGGTTTTTCAATTAATGAGTTATTGAATGATCAACATAAAAATCTTGAACTCGATGTTGATCCTAAATTAAGCTGGGCATTGAGAAATTTAGAATTTTTTCCTGTTGATATTAATAAAGCGGATAAAAGAACCTTATCCAGAATACCCGGAGTAGGAATGCAATCTGTTTCGAAAATACTTCAGGCAAGAAGATTCAGAAGATTAGACTGGATACACTTAAAAGCAATTGGTATCTCTTTTAATAGAGCAAAATATTTCATTACCTGTAATTCTAAAGATTATTTTCATAAAGATTTCAACCCTATACTTTTAAAAAGTAAAATCTTGAAAACTTCTAAAAGCAAATACACGAAACATTTTAGTAATCAATTAAGTCTTTTCTCATAAACAGAAACTATGAATCCTCAAGTTATATTGGTATATGATGGAAGTTTTGATGGATTCTTAACTTGTATTTTTACTATATATGAACAAAAAATAATAAACCCAATTATTAAAAAAGAATCTGAAACCAACAACCAGTTATTTACCATTTCTGAAACAATAATTACTGATGAGGCAAAATCCAAAAGAGTATGGAAAGGTCTAAAAGCTAAAATTTCCTCTTTTCAGCAACAACTATTTTTCAAGACGTTTCTTAGCGAAATTAAAGGAGTAGAAAATACGCTCTTATCTTTCGTTATAAACATTTTTAGCAGACAGGATTCAAAACACATAGATTATAGTAATAAAAATATTCTAAAAATAAGTCAAGTTGCCAAAATGGTTGGAAGAGAAAAACACAGGATGGAAGCCTTCGTCCGATTCAAACAAACTAAAGATGAAATTTATGTTGCAACTGTAGAACCTGATTTTAATGTCTTACCTTTAATAATTAGTCATTTTAAAGATAGGTACGCAGATCAAAAATGGCTAATTTATGATATTAAAAGATCGTATGGCATCTATTACAATCTTTTAAAAGTGGATATTGTTACTCTTGATTTTTTTTCAAAACTAAATACTTCTATCAAAAAGGATAATTATGCTGATCAAGAGCTAGATTTTCAACATTTGTGGCGAACATATTTTGAAAATGTGAATATCAAATCAAGGAAAAACTCTAAACTCCATATGCAACACCTTCCGAGAAGATATTGGAAATACTTGATAGAAAAAAATGATATATAAAATAAAATGTTAAATTTGGCGTTCAATAACCCAATTAACTATATCTATCAATTATGAAAAGATTATTTTTAGGAGCGATTGCTCTAATGTTTGCAGTTTCAGTAACCTCTTGTAGAGACACAAAAAAGACAGAGGATACCGCTAATGATGCTGTAGAAGAAGTAAAAGATGCCGCTGAAGAGGCTAAAGAAGCTGCTGAAGAAGCAGTAGAAGATGCCAAAGAGGCTGCTAATGAAGCAATGGAAGATGCTGAAGAAGCTGTAGATTCAGTAAAAGCTGCTGTAGAAGGAGCCGTTGAAGCTGCAGGTGATGCAGTTGATGCTGTAAAAGAAGAGGCTAATTAGGCTATCAATGCATTGAAAAAGTAATAGTATACAGAAAAGTATATGTAAAAGCCATCCGTCATAGACGGATGGCTTTTTATTTTCAGTTCCTTACGATCTATGGAAAAAGGGTCCGACTCTAAAAAAGTCAAGCCCTCAGTATTTTTAATTACACACTTTACGGGATAATGTCTAATCAAACCACGTCACTTTTTCTTCAATCGGATTTCTTTTGGAAGTTACATTTTCTTCTTTATCGTAATGTCCTAAGTATAAAAAGCCAAGACATCGTTCTCCTTCTTCAAAATCAAAGAAATCATTCATATACTCAATCAATGCTGGACTACTCCAGTAACATCCTACTCCATTAGCGGCGCAGGTAAGCCACATATTTTGAACAGCCATTGCTGTTGCAGCTATTTCTTCCCATTCAGGAACTCTTTCCTTCGGGTCGCGTTGCATACAGATTGCTATGATAGCACTTGCAGCTTTGCACTTATCCTTAATTTTTTTATGTTTAAATGGAGAGAACTTTTCGTTTGGTGTAATATCCGTATAGGTATCTGATAAAAAAGTACCTAAATGATCTTTTTTCTTACCTCGGATAATTTTAAATCGCCAAGGTTCTGTCAATCGATGAGTAGGAGCCCAATTTGCATTTTCAAACAAAACCTTAATAAATTCTTCGGAAACAGGTTTATCATTATACTGAGAAGGAAAAATTGCTCTTCGCTCTCTAATAATTTTATTTAAATATTCATTAGTCATCTATTTTATACTTTTATTGTAAAGTTATTATTAATATTGAGATCAATAAAAATAATTTTTAATTATGAGTAAACACTTTGCACAATATCTTAAACAAATAAAACAAACTCCTCGAACTTTACTTTTTACATATATTACAGTATATTTTTTATGGGGACTAGGGATGAATCAATTTGGTGCAGAAATGGAAATTGCCAAGTTTACTTATTGGTGGCAAGTTATTACTTGTTATATTTTATATATGGTGCCAATTTCAATTATACTTAAACAGTACAATTTCTTTAATCAATATGCATATGGACTGGTAGCCATGGGAATACTGGAATTTTTAGGGTATTGGTTGCAAACTTCATATGCGTATCCCAACAATATTATTGATCAATTATTTAGCCCTCAGAATTTCAGTTTAGGAATGGCTTTGTTCTTTGCATTATACTTTCCAGCTGGCAATTGGATAGTAGATAAAATTCATAATTTAGTATTTAAAAAAGAAGATATTAACACATCTCCTACTTTACCACAAGAATAAATTGTTGTTTACCCTGTTTCTTTACCCTATATTTATTTTGAATCGCTTCTGCACCTTTTAAATCCAGTGAATCTTTGACAAAGGTGATCCAGTCCTGACGATGAACTATAGCATTGTCTAAGATAATACCTTTCAGGTTAGCATCTTCGAACTTTGTTCCCCACAAAACAGCTTCTGTTAAGTCTGCTTCTGAGAGATCTGCACCGAACAGCTTGGTATTTGTTAAGTCTGCACTTAACAACTCAGAATTTCGAAGATTAGCTTTGGTAAGATTAGCTCTTTTCAGAACAGCGTCAGAAAGATTAATCTTTTCCATATTTGCTTCTATTAGATCAGCTCGTTCCAAATTAGCAGCTGGTAGATTTACCTCGTTTAAATTAGAGTGGCTTAAGTTTATAAATTTTAGATTCACTCCTCTTCCCAAATAAATATCCTTAAAATAGGTATAACTAAAATCTGATGCATCGAGAATTTCTCTATATGATTGGTCTGCCAGATTACTCCTGATCAAACTAAATAACAATTGCCCTTTCTCAGGACTTATCTTCTCATCGATTAGCTCACCATCCTCTTCATATCTGTAGGGTTTCATCGCCCTGGACAAACTAGCTATTCTAGCCTCCAAAACAGGACTGATGTTACGCTCACTTGATCCTTTATACTTTAGTTCCTCGCTAAGATCAGAAAACAGATTATCCATGATAAAAACTAGAGACGACCTTCTTTCGGCTTCTATCAAAGCATTTTGATTACCTACTAATGTATTCTGATTAATTACTAACCAAGTTTGAAACATTAAAATCATGGATGGAATGAGTGTAACAAACAACCCAAAAAGACCAATCCTGGTAATGCGCCAGATGATATTAGAGGATACATCAGAAACTGTATCCACAGACACAGTCTTTTTTTCCTTATATTCACTTATAGCATTATTGATACTTGTCTTAAGCCGGATCCCCAGTAAAGGCACACTGGATTTTTTAAGTAACCAAAAACCAACGCTTTTTTTCTTCTCTCGTCTTTTTCTTATTTGGTCTAATCTGTTCTGGAGTTGTTTATTTTCCTGCTCTAACTCTACGATTCGTTCTTGCTCAGTCACTTTGTTTAGATTTTGGGATTTCAAAGCTCAATATATTAAAGTTATATGATTCATGCCAACATAAAAAGAAAGCCTTTCTATGATTTAAGAAAAGACCATCAACACCTAACATAAGGAAATATATATCAAAATCATTCCCTACCCTATATATTTAGATATATCATCAGAAATGTTTTCTATAAAAGAAGTTTGATCTGTTTTATCTGTTTGATTTATAATTTTAGCCAAAAGAAGAACATAACTCGCCACATATTCACGTTTTTTATTATCGTTCACATACTCTTTTCCTTCTACAACAATGAATGTAATCAGGTTGCGTATAATTTGTCTCGCATCAGAAATATCTAGTTCTTCCTCCATACTATAAATTTTAGATTTACCAAAAACTTATTCTGAAATTAAAACTATAACTTATTAAAATTGAATACTTAACTGTTTTAATAAGTTAATTTTCGACAAAAGACAATTTATATCGATTTAGAGAATTATCCCTGATAATTGAGAAAAAATATACTCTGGATATAATATTTACTTGGAACTAACTCTCTTTAAAAAAAAAGAATATTTATCCTAATAATCTAACCAGATAACTGAAAACATCAAGTTCCTGATTATAATTAACAAGTAAATATCCTTGGACTTATCCCACAAGGCATTCGGCTAAAGTCATTTTTTAAACTTTGACAATAGTTTAAAGATACTACGATGATTAAAACTGAATTAATCAACCTTACTAAAAATACAGGTGCAACCACCCGTTTTAATAACATTACTAGACAACCTAATACAATAGCGCTACACTAAAAAAGCTCATGAATAAGCTGTATATTTATCTTAGATTTGTGATTACAACTTACAGTTGATCATCCAATCGATATTATACTGATCCGAACACCTACCGTAGTACGCGTTCCAGGAAGTTTCCTGAAGTGGAGTATGAACTCTTCCAGACTTAGAAAGTGCGTCAAAAATCTCATCAACTTCTGATTTTGTTTCAACATCTACACTCATTTGAATATTAGTCCCCGAGGTTAAAGGAGTATCAGGCGAAGCATCATAACCCATAAAATGAAAGCCTTTTCCTTTTAGCTCGGCATGTTGTAATTTATTCCTGTAATGGTCTGGAATATCAACTTCCTTATTTTCGTAGGTTTCCTTGTTAATAATTTCTCCACCAAAGATTTTCTGGTAGAAATTAAAAGCTTCCTGACAATTTCCGTTAAATGATAAATATGATTGAATTTTCATAATAGATATTTTATTTAAACTTACTTCATACTAAAATATTTATTGAACCGAATTGAAATAAAAAGTAACTCCATAACTAAAAATATGTAGCAGATTTGGTATGAATGGATTTTAACTTTTTATAGTCAAGTTAAAACTTGATTGAGTACTATACAATGGATTAACTATTTTACTTTTAGAATCATCTTAAAACTCTAAAACATGGCTGCTAAATCTAAAAGTGAAAAAAATAAAAATTTAAAAACTGAGCAATTAAAGGAATCAATGGTTGATAACGTTGATAAAGCATTAACAAGTCGGCAAGGGCTCAAAATAAATGACACTAATAACTCGCTTAAGGCAGGAGAAAGAGGACCAACACTTTTGGAGGACTTTTTATTGAGAGAAAAAATTCACAGTTTTGATCACGAACGAATACCTGAACGAATTGTACATGCCAGAGGAAGTGCTGCTCACGGATATTTCGAGCTGTATGAAAGTATTGAAGAGTTTTCTAAAGCCGAAATCTTCAATAATACTACAAAAAAAACTCCAGTTTTTACTCGTTTCTCTACGGTAGCCGGGTCTAAGGGATCCACAGACCTTGCCAGAGATGTTCGCGGTTTTGCTGTAAAATTTTATACTGAACAAGGAACCTGGGATTTGGTCGGTAATAATATGCCTGTATTTTTCATTCAAGATGCTATGAAATTTCCTGATCTCATACATTCTGTTAAGCCAGAACCTAATAATGAAATACCACAAGCTGCTTCTGCTCATGATACTTTTTATGATTTTGTCTCTCATACTACAGAAACACTTCACAATCATATTTGGGTAATGAGTGATCGTGGTATTCCGAGAAGTTTAAGAATGATGGAAGGTTTTGGGATCCACACATTTAGATTAATTAACAAAGAAGGCAAATCACATTTCACAAAATTTCACTGGAAACCAAAATTAGGAGTTCATTCTGTAACCTGGGATGAAGCCGTAAAAATCAGTGGTGCTGATTGTGATTTTCATAGAAGAGATCTTTGGGATGCCATTGATGCAGGAATATTTCCGGAATGGGAATTGGGTTTACAGATTATTCCCGAAGAAGATGAGCATAAATATGACTTTGATATTTTAGATCCTACAAAGCTTATTCCGGAAGAAATAGTGCCAGTTAAAATTATCGGTAAAATGGTACTTAATAAAAATCCTGAAAACTTTTTTGCTGAGACAGAACAAGTAGCTTTTTTACCAAGTAATATAATACCAGGAATTGATTTTACCAATGATCCTTTATTACAGGGACGGTTATTTTCATACCGAGATACCCAGCTTTCTCGATTAGGCAGTACCAATTTTCATCAAATCCCCATAAATAGTCCAATCGTAGATGTTCATCATAACCAGCGTGATGGACATATGCAAATGAAAATTCCGAAAGGAAGAACAGCATATTTCCCTAACACTCTTAGTAACGGATGTCCGTATCTAAGTTCTGTAGAGAATGGAGGCTTTACTTCTTACGAAGAAAAAATTGATGCTCATAAAATCAGAAATCGTAGTGAGAGTTTTAAAGATCATTTTTCTCAGCCGGCTCTCTTCTACAGAAGCCTCTCCGAATGGGAGAAGATGCATGTACAAAATGCTTATGCTTTTGAATTGGGTAAATGTACTAATGAATCTATCATCTCTAGAATGGTATGGCTAATTAATGAAATAGATACATCATTGGCATCAGAAGTTGCTAAGAAATTAGGTATTAAAATCCCGAAATCTATTGACAAACCGATTAATCAAGCAATAGGAGCAGATACTGAACCTAAGAAACATCAACCTTCAGAAAAGAAAAACTACTTAGAACAATCAGACGTCCTAAGCCAGTCTAATACTGTTTTTAACACCATCGAATCCAGAAAAATAGCTTGCCTGGTAGGAGACGGTTTTAATATGGAAGATTATAAAAATATGAGCCAAAACATTGAACAGAAAAATGGTTTTTTAAAGATAGTTGCTCCTACTGGTGGCACTGTTACTTGCAGTAAAAACATGAAGCATAAGGTAGATCACTCCATTAATACTACAGAAAGTGTTCTTTTTGATGCTATTTACATACCAGGGGGAGAAAAATCTTTCCAAAATATGCTTAAAAATCAAAAATATATTAAATTCATTAACGAAGCTTTAAAACATTGTAAAGCAATTGCCGCAGATAATGAGGGAGAAATGTTATTGGACAAAACGTATGCAAAAGATTTTAAAAATATTGATGGTGCAATCCTACTCAATCAAAAACCGGAGCGCTTTATTGAAGCCATTGCTAAACATAGAAATTGGGACAGGGATAAAAAAGCTTTAGCTATTCCGGTATAAATAGTATTAAATCAATTCTTTATTTAAAAGTTAATTAAACGAATAATTATGAAATGGAAAGGTAGGCGTCAAAGCACAAATGTTGAAGATAGAAGAGGTCAAAGAAGTTCCGGAAGAGGAATAGGCGGTTTTAATCCAATGTTACTTGGCCCACTGATTAAAGTCCTTTTTTCAAAAACCGGTCTAATAATAGTAGGTTTAGTTTTGATATTTTCGTTCGTAACCGGTAGTAATCCTTTAAGTTTCATTAGTAATTTAATAGGAGGTAGCCCTATTGAGACAGTGACTACAGAATCATATCAAGGAACCGAGAAAGAAAATATACAAGCCCAATTTAGTGCTACGATCTTAGCAAATACAGAAGATGTATGGAATAATATTTTAGACAATTATAGAGAGCCCACTTTAGTTCTTTTTAATGATCAGGTAACATCGGCTTGTGGATCTGCTTCTAGCGCAACAGGACCTTTTTACTGTCCTGGAGATGAAAAATTATATCTTGACCTCAGTTTCTTTCGAGATATGGAACGTCAGATGAATGCTCCCGGTGATTTTGCACAAGCCTATGTAATCGCTCACGAGGTCGGTCACCACGTTCAAAACCTAATGGGGATAACTGCTAAACTAGATAGGTTAAGAGGCAAGATCAGTAAAACTGAATTTAATACATATTCTGTACGATTAGAATTGCAGGCTGATTTCTTTGCCGGTGTATGGGCAAATCATTCTCAGCGAATGACTCAAATGATGGAAAACGGTGATCTCCAAGAAGCTCTTAATGCTGCCAATGCCATTGGAGATGATAGGTTACAGAAGCAAGCTACCGGAAGAGTAGTTCCAGATTCTTTTACACACGGCACATCAGAACAGCGTATGAGATGGTTTAAAAAAGGATTTGAAACAGGTGATATTTCACAAGGAGATACTTTTAGTGCAAATTCATTATAAAACAGTTATCTCATACATTAGAAGAGAGCCGTTGTCAGACAAAATACCTGCAAAAGGCTTCAAAAAAAGCTAATGCAATCTTACTTAATTAAAAAACTTAGCATTTTATAGAAGCCATTGCTAAGCATAAAAATTGGATTAACGATAGTAAAACTGCCAATATCCCTTTTTATATATATGAAATTGGAGACAAAATTATTTTCGAAAATAAAAGAATCTCATGTAAGGTTTGCAACTTTAAGGGGTGTAGACAAAACCTACTGTCCCTCTGAAGTAGCACGTCAATTGTTTCCCGAAGATTGGCGAAACAAAATGGATGCTGTAAGGAAGGTTGCGGATACTTTAGTCCAATCCGGACAATTAATAACCACTCAAAAAAATCAGAAAATTAATTGCCTGCCAAGTGAAGCTAATGGCCCTATCCGATTAAAGCTAGCTTAATAAATAAAATCAACCTTGTATTTTTAAAATAGTGTTGATTGAGCGATTCCATTTTAAAAACAAATGATGAGGTTTAGGGTAATGTAATTCATCAACAAGCCACGGAGTTAAAACTTGGATATCACTAAGATTTTTTAGTTCGGGAACCCATTTTTTTATGAATTCCTGAGCCTTATATTTATTCGACTGATGTATGGGGTTCGTATACCAGATTTCGTATGCTTGTACGTGCCAATTTAGCCAATTGGAGCTTACATCGTAATCGATTAACTTATTTTCAAAATAAGCAGCCCCCCAAGTCCAATCTATTTTTAGATCGTGCACGAAGTAGCTAGAACAATTAACTCTGCCCCTATTACTCATAAACCCTGTTTGATTAAGCTGCCTCATGTGGGCATCTATAAAAGGAATTCCAGTAGTTCCCTCTCGCCATCGTAAAAATAAGTTTTTGTCATTTAAAAAGTCGTGGTCTCTATTTTTAAAGCCTTCTGTCTTAAAAATTTGATTCCCAAATCTCATTGCTTTAAAAGTAAAGTAGTCTCTCCAAACCAATTCAAAAATCATCCACCAGGTACTTTGATTCCTTTTAACAGTAGCTTCATATTCTCTAACGATTTTGTAGATTTCTCTTGGAGATATGCAGCCCAATGCCAGATAAGGCGAGAATTTAGAACTATAATCCATTCCCTGGCTTTTATTTCTAGTCCAACGATAACTAGTTAGTAATTCAGTTTCAAAGGTATAATAATTTAATCGCTCTAAGGCTTCCTGTTCCCCTCCTTTCACAAAAGGAGTTGCAGATTCATATTCCTTCGGGGAGAATCCAAAATACGAAAAGGCGGGTATTAGGGTGCTTTTTGCTTTTGGATGACTCTTAATACCTGATGGAATCTTAAAAGTCTCTCGTGGTTTACTATTTTTTGATGTAGGAATACGATACGCCTTGCTCGTTAAAGGAATTTTATCGATTTCGAAAGGAATGTCATCAATATGGTATAAAGTTTTGCCCCAGTAAAAGTTAAACAATACCTCAGAGCATTTTTCTTGTACTCGATCTAGCAGATTTAATTCTTCACTGGCATATTCTTGTTCTGCATAAACAGCGTCAATATCAAATTCTGTAACCAGTCTTAGTATCTCTTCTTCTGCCTTACCATAACAAATAATCAAATGTCCATCAATAAGTTCCAAATTTTTCTGTAAGTCTTTTAACGACTGTTCCAGAAATTTATATCTGTTAATACCTGTTTTCCTAAATCCAAGATTTAATTTTTTAAAAAGATCAAGTTCTATACAATAGCATAACACAAGAGTTTCACTATGAGCTATAGCCTGACAGAGAGCTTCATTATCATGTAATCTAAGATCATTTTTGAACCATACCAAACCGTTTTTCATATAGTGTATTTCTAGGTAGTCCTGTAATTTTATCTTTGTAAAGTATGTACATCAAGAATCCGTTGTCTTTCTTTTTGTGTTATATCGTTTTTCCTTAAACCATATAGTTCTTGAAGAGTGTGTTTTCTGGTTTCCTTTATATTCACGATTGGCTCTGGATAGTCTTTTCCAGGATAGAAATTGTAAAGTTCTTTCTCCATTTCGGTTGTCATCCAAGGTTCGATAGCAAGTTCTGGAGGTAAACCCCTTAACTCCGGTACCCATTTTTTTATAAATACTGCTTCCGGATCGTGATCCAAGGCGTTCTTTGTTGGGTTATAAATTCTGATCGTATTAGTACCTGTAAAACCAGCTTGCATCTGAAATTGAGCATAGTGAATACCCGGCTCAAAATCTAAAAATTGTCTGGCTAGCCAGGCAGATCCCGTTGTGAAATGTTGAAAAAGGTGGTGCAACAAAAATGAAACGATCATCGATCTCATTCTAAAGTTTAAATATCCGGTATGAATAACAGCTCTTATAGAGGCATCAACTAAAGGGAAGCCTGTTGTTCCGGATTTCCAAGCTTTTATATGTTTATCATTTATTGGTTGGTCTAGATCCAAATAACCTCTGTTAAAAGCTTCGAACTCAATCCTGGGTTCCATTTCGAATTTTTGAATGAAATGCGATTGCCATCGTAACCTTGAATTGAAAGCAGTAAGCTGCTTTCTATACTTACCTTCTTTTTTCATTTGCATACTCCTTTGGTATACCTCTCTGACAGAAATACATCCCCAGGCAAAATACGGAGATAGTCTGCTACATCCTATCCTGGCAAGTTGCGGTTTGGATATATAATCAGAATAGTATTGTATTCTCTCTTCAAAAAATGAGTTTTCATATTCTTTACCCTCAGATCTACCTCCTTTCTGAAAATCCTGTTCTTTCATAAATTTATAGGTAAACTCAAGTTTTTTAATTTTCGAATTTTCGAGATTCAAAAACTTTATTTTAGAAAGATCAATAGCTTCTATTTCATTACCCATAAAAGCATACCACTGTTGTCGCCAGTCTTTTCTGTTCTTCAAACCTCTTAAAACACCGCCGTTTCTAAATTCTCTCCAGATAATTCCATTTAATTTACAAAATTTTGAAAAGTTAATATCTCTTCTGAAAGTAAGATCTATTCCAGTTTCTTCGGTAGAAAAAACTTCTTCTATATTGTTTTCCTCAAGTAGCTTATTAAAAAGCTCTGTAACCTCGGAGTAAAGAATATAAATTTTTGTATTGTACGGTTTTAACTCGTTGTTTAAATCATAAATAGATTCTATCACAAACCTCCAATGTCTGTCAGAATAATGTGGTTCTTTATAGAGAGAAGGCTCCATAACATAAAGTAAAAGTAAAGGTATATTTGATTTTGAAGCTTCCAGTAAAGCTTCATTATCAACTAATCGCAAATCTCGTTTGAACCATAAAATATTTATCTTCTGTTTCATCTTTCTTAAACTATCGTAGTCAACCAAGTCTAGCTTCTCATTAAACGTTTTGCTTATGAACACCACTCAGGATAATCTCGTCAATCTCTTTATTATCGCCACTATGTAGAACCGAGATATCACCCGTACTTTCGAATACAACCGCCTGAACATTATTTAATTTGTGAACATTAGCCTCTCTTAATTTAGCCATTAAATCACCTAAATCAACATTGCACTTTTTCAGCTGTTTGTAAAGAATTTTACCATCTTTCATAAGCAACTGAGGTGAGTTCGTAGAAATCTTTTTGAACCAGCCTACGTTTTTTACTAAAAATGAATAAAATATTTGAAAACCAATGATAGCAGTCAGGATTACAGCACCTTTGATTATTGATTGATCGTCATTGATTATTATTGATGCCAGAACGGAACCTACAGCAATCGTAGATGCAAAATCAAAACTTGACATCTTTGCAAAAGTTCGTAAACCAAAAGTTCGAGTGAGAATTATTACTATGGAAAAGATTGTTAATACAGTTCCAACGAGCGATAAAATTGTGATAATATTCATAATCAAAGATATAATCTAGAAAGCGTATATTATAGCTCGATCAATTTTAAAAATAGCTTAAAACAATGGACATTTTAATACTAATAAAATTTTTAATTTAGTATTTAGATTTTGCGATTTGTTTGATAAATCTTGCTAATTTTCTGGTAGATTCAAGAGGCACCAAGTGTCCCGATCTTGCTATAGTCATTAGCTTTGCGTTATTGATATACGGTAATACTTGCTGTGAAATCACATCCGGAGATACTATAGGATCCTTCTTACTTGTGATTACGTATATCGGTACTTGATTACCGGTAATTATTAAAGATATATCCTTTTGAAATTCATCACTATTAAACCAATTGAGAACATTTTCATGAATTTTTGGCTGAGATTGAACAGCGTAATTCTGTTTTCCCGTGTTTAGTTCTCTTTGAGTAAGTATATTTACAGCTTTTTCATAATTGCCCACATTCAAATAACTTTTATAATTAAGGAACGATATAGCATCTATCGATTTAGAATTAAGTGGTAGCGGTGCTATTAAAATAATTTTTTTAGGTTTATTATTCTTCTTTATTTTACTAGTATATAATGCAATCTTGGCTCCAAACGAATGACCACAAAGAATATAGTTCTTAAGCTCTAGCAATTCAATTTGTTCAATCACCCAATCTGAATAATCAGCTATCGATATTTGGTTTAAAGTTTTGGTTCCTCCAAAACCAGGTAGGGTTAAAGTAATACTAATACACTTTTTATTTAGTTTTTTAACCAGCCATTGCCAGCTTCCTGCATCTCCTCCAAAATAATGTAGGAAGACAATAACTGTTTTATTAGTACTCATATTTAGTAAACAGGTAAATGATAGTGAATCCGTAAGCTTTTCATCGGTTATAAATTATGAGAACACAAAGGATGATAAAATATTTATTAGTTAGTTCAGAAAAGTTTAAAGACAAACCCTAGAAGCCAATAAAGAAAAAGAAATACAACTATTGTCCCAATACATCCACATTTTCCTCCTCCAACCTTTTTTGCTCCCCAACCTGCTAAAATTGCTCTTAATAATTTTTCCATAATTTTATTTATTTATCAGGTTTTATTTTTTTTATAGTTAGATATTAAAAAAGGTTCTGAAAAATGATGAGTATTACAATACGTATTTAAATTGCAAAAGGTTATAATCAAATCAATTTAATCATTCAACAGATCGTTATTAACCAAATATTGAAACCAAAAATTAATTTGTTCAGGAAATAGGTAAGAAATTAGAAACTAAACAAACAATTGAAAATGATTTTGATCCAAGACCATTTCTAAGGCGATACAATTTTCTAAATCAATAATAACCTTTTTCGAATTTTTATTTCTATTTCTGATTTGATATATAAACTTTAAAGCTTTCATGTTTTTAATTTCTTCAAAATTATGTTTTGAATCTTAATCCTATTAATCTAATCAGTTTAAAAATTATTCCAAATGAATCAGACTTTTTAGTTTTAAGCATTACAGTATAAGGGTGATTTAAATGAAAATTATAAAGGATAGTAGGTTAATTAATAAGGTGGTTTTATTGAAGCTCGAATTTGAAAAATCCGTAAGACGAAGTCAAATCCGTAAATTGAATTAATTATAAAAATTAGAGATTTCTAAATAAACGATTCATGAAAAGCCTTCTCGTTACAAAATAATAAAAGGAATAAGTGAAGAAATTTTCGAAAATTAATGCGAGTTGCGAACCGTATGACAATACATCAATTACTGGAATTGATTCCAGAATTAAGGTAATTTTGCCTAGCTTTGATACTTAAAACTAAAAAAAATACGATTGTCAATTTAAACTCAAAATATAGAATTATGAATAAATCAATTTTTACTGTCTATATCCTTTTGTTATTGTTTTTATTATATAGCTGCAATAGTGATGACAGCGGCAATCAGGAAAATGATAGCCCTTCTCTTGCAAACATAACAATAGATCCATTATTTACTAATTTTGTAGAGGATTACAGCGTTTTTATACCCGAAATGACAGACATTAGAAGGTCTCTAGAACTGGGGGAAATTTTTGATTCTCTGAGTAACGAACAGCTCGAAGAATTTTATCAGGTTCAAGGTTTTGGAGGTAGAGTTGGTTTTAGATCTTTTTTGGATAACTTCAGCGAAAACCTTCTTGAGATAGATGAGAAATATGGAATTCTCTCTTTAGAAAAAAGAAAGCGGGACTCTATTTTTGGCCTAGGGATTGAAAATGCTTATTTAGAATCAGAAGGCTTAAAACAACAGGTAACCTGTATGAACCTTTCTATCGACCTGTATAATCAAAATATTGATGACCAGTGCGCGGAATGTTTTGACGACCTAAACCGAAGTATGCTTTTACGCCAAAGCAGTAGAGTTGAAGCCTGGGAACACTGCCGGGAACTGGCGAACGGAGACAGTTCCAGCGAAACGTTTTATGAATGTTTTGAAGCCACTGGTTTTCCGACACAAACCAGAGCTGATGTTCTTTTATTTGCTTGTTGTCTTACTAATAATTGTAAACTTGATCCGGTTACTGAAGAAATAAGGTGCGACAATTCATCGAATGAAGAAGACTGTACTATTTTTCTAACAAGTTAAATTTAATTGTCTTACAAAAAAATTCCGAATTTGACTGTAACTTCAATAAACAATAAGTTACAGTTTACAAAATTATAAAAGTTGGATTATAGAATTACCAAAGAACATCTATAAGTCTTTATTTTATTTTTGTACACTGATAAATTTTAGCAATAGATAATAGAAACGAAAAATCTCTCTGTAAACATCGAAAATTCAACAATGCATTCTTCTAAAGAAATCTGCATACCCAAACTAAAATGTTGAAACTATGTTGAAACCGGAAGGAAATTAAACAGTTTAAAAGAAGACAAGAAACGTCTAAAAACAAAGAAACCTCCTGAAAATCAAGAGGTTTACTTCTGTACTCGGGACGGGACTTGAACCCGTACGTCCTAATGGACATTGGATTTTAAGTCCAACGTGTCTACCAATTCCACCACCCGAGCGTGGTATATTTTCTCAGAGCGAAAGACGGGATTTGAACCCGCGACCCTCACCTTGGCAAGGTGATGCTCTACCCCTGAGCTACTTTCGCATTATTATACTGTACGCTAAGTATATTACTTAAGGGTTTGTTTTTATCATTTAAAAAAATGAAGCGACCCATATCCGCCTCAGGCGGATGATGCTCTACCCCTGAGCTACTTTCGCATTATTATACTGTACGCTAAGTATATTACTTAAGGGTTTGTTTTTATCATTTAAAAAAATGAAGCGACCCATATCCGCCTCAGGCGGATGATGCTCTACCCCTGAGCTACTTTCGCAGTAATTTTATGAACTTTGCAATTCGTTATTGCGGATGCAAATTTAAAACATTTCTAGTAATACCAAAGTCTTTTCTAAAAAAAGAATTAAAAACTTTATACATGAGAAGCTTTCTTCCTGGTTAACATACGTTTAATCTCATTTAATTTCATCAAAGCTTCTACTGGAGTAAGGGTGTTGATATCAATATTTACAATTTCTTCCTTAATTTCTTCTAACAACGGATCATCCAGATTAAAGAAACTTAATTGTAGCTCATCCTCTTCCTGGATTCCCTTTATTTTATCGGTCAGTTCTTCACTGCTGTGCGATTTTTCTAATTTCTTAAGCATTTTATTGGCCCTATGTAGCACCTGTTGTGGCATCCCGGCCATTTTCGCTACATGAATCCCAAAACTATGTTCGCTTCCACCTGGAACTAATTTTCTTAGAAAGAGTACATTGTCCTTTAACTCTTTTACTGCAACATTATAATTTTTAATCCTGTCAAAAGTTTCACACATTTCATTAAGTTCATGATAATGTGTTGCAAACAGTGTTTTTGGCCTGGCCGGATGCTCGTGGAGAAATTCGCTAATTGCCCAGGCAATTGAAATTCCGTCATAAGTACTTGTCCCCCGACCAATTTCATCGAGTAACACCAAACTTCTTTCTGATATATTATTGAGGATGTTTGCTGTTTCATTCATTTCTACCATAAAAGTAGACTCTCCCATAGAGATATTATCGCTCGCTCCTACTCTGGTAAATATTTTATCCACTGCTCCGATCTTAGCCTCATCCGCAGGAACAAAACTTCCCATCTGAGCTAATAAAACAATTAAAGCGGTTTGTCTTAATATAGCAGACTTACCACTCATATTAGGACCTGTAATCATAATCATTTGTTGATCTTCTCTATTAAGAGAAACATCATTTGCTATATATTGCTCCCCGGGAGGCAATTGTTTTTCGATTACCGGGTGTCGCCCATTTTTGATTTCTAAAATATGAGAATCATCTATAATTGGGCGAACATATTTATTCTCTTTAGCTAACTGAGCATAGGAACATAAGCAGTCTAATTGACCAATCAAATTCGCATTCAATTGTACTGGTTTGATATATTCATTCATCCAGATGATTAAATCACCAAATAATTGCTGCTCCAGCAATAGAATTTTTTCTTCGGCACCAAGAATTTTAGCTTCATATTCTTTTAATTCTTCTGTGATATATCTTTCTGCACTAACCAGTGTCTGTTTACGAATCCAGGTTTCAGGAACCTTGTCCTTATGCGTATTTCTGACTTCAATGTAATATCCAAATACATTGTTAGAAGCTATTTTTAATGAGGTAATTCCGGTAGCTGCAGTTTCTCTCTCTAACATTTTATCCAGATAGTCCTTCCCGGAAAAAGCAATAGAACGCAATTCATCTAACTCGTCAAGATAGCCATCTGCTATGGTATTTCCTTTAAGGATATTTACCGGAGCTTCTTCATTAAGTGTTTCCTTAATTTTACTTCTTAGTAATTCGCAATCATGCAGCGTGTCGCCAATCACTTTTAACGCTTCGTTATTACTATTTATAGCCTGTGCTTTTATAGGAACTATAGCTTCCAGAGAATTTTTTAATTGAATGATTTCTCTTGGATTTACTTTTCCTGTTGCTACCTTCGAAATCAAACGCTCTATATCTCCTATCTGCTTTATTTGATGCTGGATTTTCTGATGTAGCGCATCATTGTCTAAAAAATATTGAACCACTTCGTGGCGCTTATGAATCGCCGCAATATTTTTAAGAGGTAATGCCAACCAGCGTTTTAAGGTACGACCACCCATTGGAGAGATCGTTTTATCAATCACATCTATTAACGTAACCGCATTAACTGCATTAGGGTTATACAATTCGAGGTTTCGAATAGTAAAACGATCCATCCATATGTATTCATCCTCTGCTATCCGCTGGATGGTAGTTATATGTTGTAATTTATGATGTTGCGTCTCGCCCAAATAATGAAGAATCACACCCGCAGCTATAACACCTTCCTGCAAATGATCAACTCCAAAACCTTTAAGAGAAGTGGTGCCAAAATGTGTATTCAATGTCTCTTCGGCATAATCCGTTTTAAATACCCAATCTTCCAAAAAAAATGTATGAAAATCACCTCCAAAATCCTTTTGAAATAATTGTTTTTTTGGCTTAGGAATTAAAACCTCACTAGGACTAAAATTACGCAAAAGCTTATCCATTTGTGCAATATCTCCTTGAGCGGTTAAGAACTCACCCGTAGAGACATCTAAAAATGCAATACCTAATTCCTTTTTACCATAATGCAGAGCACATAAAAAATTATTAGTCTTGCTTTGTAGAACCTCATCATTTAGAGCAACACCTGGAGTTACTAACTCGGTCACTCCTCGTTTTACAATAGTTTTAGTTTGTTTAGGGTCTTCTAACTGATCACAGATAGCAACTCGTTCTCCAGCCTTAACTAATTTTGGCAAATATGTATTTAAAGAATGGTGAGGAAATCCGGCCAAAGCAGTTTCATGCTCACTACCATTACCTCTCTTAGTCTGGACAATATTTAGAATAGCAGCAGCTTTTATAGCATCTTCTCCAAAAGTCTCATAAAAATCCCCAACTCTAAACAATAATAACGCATCAGGATATTTTGCCTTAATTGCATTATATTGTTTCATTAACGGGGTAACTTTTTTTTCTTTTTTTGCTGCCAAAAGGATATAATTTTCTACTTCGGCTAAAGTAGGTATTCTTCATTTTTTTTTGAAATCCAACTAAAAGGAGTTATTCATTTTTATTCACAATTACTTTAAAAGCAGTTTGCAGTATTCAGTTTATAGTTTGCAGTGTAAAACCAAATCCGAATAACAAATATTTAATACATAGTGTAAAGTTCAATCAGTATGATACTTTATACAAAAAAGGAAAGTTATACATTTGACAAAATTTCAGAACAAACATGGATTTTAAAAATCTATTAGCATATAAAAAATCATTTGATTTAGCTATGAAGATATTTGAGATTACTAAAAGCTTCCCGAAAGAAGAAAAATACTCTCTTATTGATCAAATAAGGCGATCTTCGAGAAGTGTAACTACGAATATCTTGGAATCATATAGAAAACGAAAATACCCTAAACACTTTACAAGTAAACTTACTGATAGTGATTCTGAAAATGCAGAAACTCAAACTTGGCTTGAATTCTCTTTAGCTTGTAAATATATAGATCAAAAAACTTTTGACGAACTTATTTCTTTAAGCTTGGAAGTTGGTAATCTAATCCATTACATGATTAATAACCCTGGAAAATTCGGTGTTAAAGTATAAGCTAATTTTATAATATAAAGTAGTTACTGTACACTGTAAACTGAATACTACAAACTTTTAAAAGATGAACAGAAAACTAAAAAATAGCGAACTTGATCGTAAAACAGTCGATGAATTCAAAAAATCACAAAAAACTCCTTTAATTATCATCTTGGATAATATCAGAAGCCTTAACAATATTGGATCCGTATTTAGAACAGCAGACGCATTTTTGATCAAAAAAATATATCTCTGTGGTATCACCGCGACACCGCCACACAAGGACATTCAAAAAACTGCTCTTGGAGCCACCGAAACTGTAGATTGGGAATATGTAGAAAACACTCTGGACCTTATCATTAATCTTCAGAATGAAAATATCAAAACAATATCTATAGAGCAAGCAGAAAACGCTGTAATGCTGCACGATTTTAATCCAAAAACTGATCAAACATACGCCGTGATTTTTGGAAATGAAGTAAAAGGAGTACAACAAGAGGTAGTTTCTACCAGCGACAGTGTTATAGAAATACCGCAATATGGCAGTAAACATTCTTTAAACATTTCCGTCAGTGTAGGAGTTGTGATTTGGGATTTGTTTTGTAAGTTTAAGGCTAGCTAACTCAATTACCATTTTTTACAATGAAACACTTCTCCATACTTCTGGTTCTCTGTTTAACTTTAATAGGTTGCAACCAAAAAAAAGAAGAACCAAAAAAAGAAGAATCCATGACTGAGGATCAACTAATCGCTAAGGCAAAAGAAATACACAATACTGTTATTACACTCGATACACATTGTGACATCAACATTAAGAATTTTACAGACTCGATCAATTATACTCAGGATTTAAACTCCCAAATAACTTTACCAAAAATGAAAAAAGGCGGGTTAGATGTTGCCTGGTTTATTGTATATACGGGTCAAGATTCGCTTACAACAGAAGGGTTTGAGAAAGCGCATAAAATTGCTATGTCCAAATTTGATGCTATTCATCGATTAGTGGATACTATTGCTCCTGATCAAATAGCATTAGCAACAAATTCTGATGATGTTCGCAGAATTCATACATCCGGAAAAAAGGTGGCAATGATTGGAATTGAAAATGGATATCCGGTAGGAACGGATATTGATAATGTAAAAAAGTTCTATGACCTAGGTGCCAGATATATGTCTTTATCGCATAACGGCCATAGTCAGCTTTGCGATTCCAATACCGGAGAAGCAGATAATATTTGGTTGCATAAAGGCTTAAGTGATCTTGGAAAAGAAGTTATTAAAGAAATGAATACCTGGGGAATCATGATTGATGTATCTCATCCATCAAAGGAATCTATGCGTCAAATGATTGAGCTAACCAAAGCCCCTATCATTGCTTCTCACTCTTCTGCAAGAGCCTTATGTGATCATAGTAGAAATCTTGATGATGAACAGCTACAATGGTTAAAAGAAAATGGCGGTGTGGTGCAAACTGTAGCTTTTTCCTCATATCTCAATACCGAAAAACACAAAAAGAGAGCTATTAAGGAAATAGAAATCGGAAAACAAATAGCAGACTCTATGGGAGTTACCTGGTTAGAACGCGAGGAGGTGATGAAACTTAGCTCTGAAGAAAAAGAAGTTTATTATGACTTTCTTGGAAAAATGGCAGCTATCAGAAGAGCAAAGGTTAAAAAAATGAAAGACCTCCCTCCTGCTGTTGATGTTACTGATTTTGTAAATCACATTGATTACATGGTTGATAAAATCGGTATTAATCATGTAGGAATCAGTTCCGATTTTGATGGCGGTGGTGGTATTGATGGTTGGAGCGATGCTTCAGAAACATTTAATGTCACCTTAGAATTGGTAAAACGTGGATATACACAAGAAGAGATAGAAAAATTATGGAGTGGTAATTTGCTTCGGGTAATGGATGAAGTCCAGAAAATTGCAAAAGGACTTCAGAAAGGGTAAATTATATATTCAACTGGTTTAAAATCCAAATGTAATCTTTGCGATTAGTTATAAAATCCTTATCGGATATGTCAATAATCCTGACATTGAAATGTGATTGTGATTTTATGAATTGCAGGTATCCTTTATTGAGTTTATTTAAGTATTCTGCAGGGATTTTCTGTTCATAATCGCGCCCTCGCTTTTTTATATTTTCTAATAAACGTTCGGTATTTTGATACAAGTACACGTACAAGCCTGGTTTTGGCAAGTCCCTATACATAATATCAAAAACCTTTTTATACAACATATATTCATCCTCTTGTAGGGTAACCCTGGCAAAAATCAATGACTTAAACACATCATAATCACTAACAACAAAATCCTTGAACAAATCAAACTGACCGATATCATCCTGTAATCTTTGATATCGATCCGCTAAAAATGACATCTCCAGCGGAAATGCATATCGCTCCATATCTTGATAAAACTTTGGTAAAAATGGATTGTCTGCAAAACGCTCCAATACCAATTTAGCGTTATACTCTTGCGCAATAAGATTTGCCAAACTTGTCTTACCTGCTCCAATATTGCCTTCTATAGTAAGATATTGAAAGGTATATAAAGAGTACGCTTGTTTAGGGTTAATAATCTTATTGCTTGATTGGATAACTTCAGATGTATCTGAAGTTTCTGCCAATAACTCCTTTACAGTTTGATTCAATATTGGATGTATCTCATCTCCCGCTATTTCCATTAATGGCTTCAATACAAATTTTCTTTTTTGCATTGACGGATGGGGGATCGTCAACTTTTCTGTTTTCAGTATTCCTTCAGAAGAAAAAATAATATCCAGGTCTATAGTCCTTGCCTCGTAGCCTTCTGTGTCTGTTCTGTTTCTACCTAATGAACTTTCAATTTCTAACAGTTTATCCAAAACCTCTGACGATGTATAAAAGGTATTTATAAGGATACAAGCATTATAAAAATCATCCCCACTAAACCCCCAAGATGGTGTCTGATAAACACCAGAAATACGCACTATATCACCAATAGTATTGTAGATCGTATGAACAGCTTTCTGCAGGTAATCCAAACGATTACCCATATTACTACCTAATGAAATATGTATACTATTTGACGTTTTCAAAAATGGATAATTAGATTCTGACCAGAACTCCGTATTTTTAAGAGCAAATTAAGGAAAACAAAACCACTTCACCTTATTTTTGCGCGAAGTATTATGAACTAATTTTATTTTGAACCAAAATCTCCTGAATCTTAAAGACAAAAAAGTAGCCTATAGAATTTATATAATTCTAGGTGCATTATTTATTTCTTCACTTGTAGTTTGCAATCTTATTTTTCAAAAGTTTTTTCAATGGGATTTTTTTGGAATATATACATTCACAATCAGTGTTGGCCTGATACCCTATCCGTTAACCTTTTTAATTACGGATGTTGTTAGTGAAATTTATGGTAAAAAGAAGGCTAATCTCATGGTTACAGCCGGTATTTTCGCCTCTGTTTTTTCGTTATTAATAATATATTCAGCATCTTATGTAAATGCATATATTGATCCTGGAACTGATCCTGCTCTTCAGGTTGATAATGACACTTTCAATTTAGTTTTTGGAAAGAGTATAATTTCGGTCTTTGCATCCATGACAGCCTATCTCTTTGCACAATATATTGATATCAAAATTTTTCATTTCTGGAAAGGTGTGACTAAAGGAAAACATCTATGGCTTAGAAATAATTTCTCCACTTTTCTCTCACAGTTTATCGATAGCGTTACTATAATTTCTCTTTTATGTCTTAATGGCGTTTTCTCCTGGAGTAATTTTATTCCTTTTGTGATAAGTGGTTTTCTCTTTAAAGTCATAGTAGCAATTTTAGATACACCTCTGTTATATCTTTCAGTTTTTGCACTTAGAAAAAGATTTAAACTTAGACAAGGTGAGGAATTAAACCTGGAATACTAAAAAAATCTAACAAATAGTTAACTCAAAAATAGCAACATCTTACCTTTGTAAATCGTTACTTTACACAAAAGCAATTAAAATGATCAAAAAAGTTCTTAAAATCTTCGGAATTCTATTGGCTCTATTACTTATAGCAATCATTTCGCTTCCTTTCTTATTCGGAGGAACAATAAAAGATAAAATACGGTATTTGGCAAATCAACATGTAAATGCTAAAGTCGATTTTGCAGATGTTGATATCAGTTTAATCAAAAGTTTTCCCCAAGCATTTGTGACAATTGATGAACTTTCTATTATTAATTTCACTCCTTTTGAAGGAGACACTCTAGCTTATGCAAAGAAGATATCCCTGGATATGTCGATTAATGAATTGTTCAAAGGTGCTTCAGAGCCCATTGGTGTTCAGAAAATTATTATTGACGAAGCTAATATAATTATCAAAACAGATTCATTAGGAAATTCTAATTTTGACATAACAAAAAAACCGGATACTACCCAGACTGTAAAAGAAGAGGAAGGAAAATCTTTTATCTTTGAACTAGATCATTATGAGATAAATAACAGTAAACTATTGTACAAAAACGATATAAACAAAATCGTTTTACTGATGACCAATGTAAATCATAGCGGTGATGGATCACTATCAGGAGAAAACATATTACTAGACACACAATCTAGCTCTGAAATTTCTTTTATTTTAGATGAAGTTGAATATCTTAATAAAAATGCACTAAAACTTGATGCTAATTTAGAACTAGATCTAGAAAACCAGCGATACGCTTTTAAAGAAAATAAAGCTTTAGTGAATCAGCTGCCTTTAGAATTCAAAGGATTCGTACAGCTTTTTGACACATATACAGACGTAGATCTTAGTTTCAAAACCCCGACATCTGATTTTAAAAACTTCTTAGCCGTCATCCCTGAGGTATATGCTAAGAACCTGAATGGAGTACAGACGACCGGTGATTTCATAGTAAACGGAATTATCAAAGGAAAAGCAGATGATACGTATATCCCTAAAATAGACATCAAAATCGCATCTAACAACGCCTCTTTCAGGTATCCCGATCTTCCAAAAAGCGTTCAGAATATTACCATAGATACTCAAATTAAAAATGATACCGGTATAGCGGATAACACCTATATTAACATTGGAAATCTTACTTTTAGAATAGATCAAGATACTTTTTCGGCAAAAGGCAGCTTACGCAATATCACCAATAATATGATTGTAGATATGGCTTTAAACGGAACACTTAATCTTGCTAATCTGGATAAAGCTTATCCTATGAAGTTAGAACAACAACTTAATGGGATTCTTAGAGCAAATATAAATACCAATTTTGATATGCAATCTTTAGAAAAAGAACAATATCAAAATGTAAAAAGTTCTGGTATGGCAAGCCTGGAGGATTTCACATATGCATCTCCCGATTTACCAAATGAAATAAAAATTAAAAATGCCAATGTAAGTTTCAAACCCAAAACGATTACCTTGGATGAAATGAAGGTAACCACTGGGAAATCAGATCTTACTGCAGGAGGTACCATAAACAATTTAATGGGATTCTTATTCTCAAAACAAGATCTAAAAGGAAACTTTGACGTCAGTTCTGAAGTTTTTGCTGTGAATGATTTTATGGTAGCAGAAAATGAAACTGCAGAAGAACAACAGACTCAGAAAACTAAAGAAGAAGCTCTTAAGATCCCTTCTTTTATAGATGCAACATTGAATTTTGAGGCAAAAAAAGTGATCTATGATAACATTGAACTTCGAAACACAAAAGGAAGTGTAAAAATAAATGATGAGACTGCCTACCTTCAAAACGTAACTTCTAATCTATTCGACGGAGGACTTGCTTTTAATGGAAAGGTTTCTACAAAAGCAGATACTCCTAATTTTGGAATGAATTTAGATCTAAGTCAAATTGATATTGCCAAATCATTTTCAAGCCTTGATTTGCTTCAGGGCCTTGCTCCAATCGCTAAAGCTCTGACTGGCGCTTTAACAACACAAATAGACTTAAATGGTAACCTAAATAATGATCTGACACCTGTATTGAATTCTCTAAAAGGTAACGCTCTGGCAGAAATATTGGATGCTAAGGTAAGTACGGCTAAAACACCCTTGTTATCTAAATTAGATGGGCGGTTAGAATTTTTGGACCTTGATAAATTAGACCTAAATGATATCAAAACATCTCTCAGTTTTGACGATGGTAAAATCAATGTAAAACCTTTTGATTTTGACATCAAAGGGATTAAAATAACAGCGGGAGGTAGTCACAGTTTCGATATGAATATGGATTATAATGTATCGTTAGATGTTCCTGCGAAATATTTGGGCAATGAAGTTGGTGGTTTAATCTCTCAACTAAATGATCAGGAAGCCAATGATATGAAAGTAGCACTTCCTATTGGTATATCTGGCAATTTTTCTGATCCAAAAATAAATCTTAATACTGGACAAGCTGTAAAACAACTTACACAACAAATTGTTGAAAAGCAAAAAGAAAAAGCAAAGGAAAAAATCGTTGATAAGGGTACTAATGTAATTACTGACTTATTAGGCGGCTCTAAAAAAGATTCTACCAAAACAAATTCGGATAAACCAGAAGATAAATTAAAAAATGCAGCCAAAGACATTTTAGGAGGCTTTCTGGGCAAGAAAAAGAAAAAAGACACGACAGGAACCAAGAATTAGACCTTCAATATATTTTATCGAAGCAAGATTTTTTTGTCATTTCATTAAACAAAACGATATTTTGCCATATTTTATGTGCAGCTTTCGTCCTTTTGAAACATTGAAAAACAATTAGTTTTTTTACGTTAATTCTTCTTATTTTAGTGTCGGGGAAACTTCTTGAAAGAATTGGATTTTAATTGGATACGATATCGAGTATAAACCTTTTAGAACCAAAATATTAGCACTTCGTAAACAATATCCTGTTTTTTGGTGGTTATTTTATCAAAGAAATAACTGCCTCAACACAATAAATTTATTAAAACTGGATTAACTATTTAGTAAAGTCATATCTCTAAGTCCAATTCTTATTGATTATAATTTTACTCCCAAAATATAAAACCCCATATGACAGTTATGAAACTAGCTATTTTACCACTTACCATTCTGATACTATTTCCGTGTTTATTACTTTCACAAAATACAATGGATGACGATACAATGAAATGGATGAAAGGATGGACTAACTTCGACCCTAACCACGAAGTATACCCTCGGGCCGATGAAGATATACCTATTATCATAGATCAAGATACCTATTTAACTAATAATAAAACATACCTTTTATCCGGAAATACATACGTAGTAAACGGAGCTACGCTAACCATTCAGGAAGGAACAATTATTCGTTGTGATACCCAAACCCCTACGAATCTTGTCATTAGCAAAGGAGCTAAACTTATTGCTAGAGGTTTAAAAGGACAACCTATTGTATTTACATCAAGTAAATCGCCTAAAGCAAGAAAAAGCGGTGATTGGGGAGGGATCATTATTATTGGATCCGGTTCTATCAATTCTCCTTCTGAAGCCGGGATTATAGAAGGAGACTTTTTACCCCAGTATTCGCTTTACGGAGGAAAAAATGACAAGGAAATGACAGCAATCATGACCTACACTAGAATCGAATACGCAGGAAAAAAGATCAATCAATCAATAGAACTAAATGGACTATCGCTATATGCTTTAGGAAAAGAGTCTATTCTTAATAATATAATGATAAGTCATTCTGGTGATGATTCTTTTGAGTTTTTTGGAGGAACTGTAGATATGAATAACTTAATTTCATACAAAACCAAAGATGATGATTATGATTTTACTTTGGGATACAGAGGAGAATTATACAATATTGTTGCAGTAAGACATCCATACATATCTGACATTAGTGGTTCTTATGCAATTGAAATAGATGGTTTTGATAAAAAACTAGGTGGAACACTTCAATCATTATCTTCAGTTAAGATAACAGATGCTACGATCATCAATTTATCAGATAGAACCAATTATCAACATACTTCAGCTGCAATTTCATCTAAAAATTTAGCTCAATTAGATATTACAAATTCAAAAATATCAGGTTTTGCTAATGTTGTTAAATTTGATGATTCATATACATCTTTTACTGATCTAAAAAAATCTTTTTCTCTAGAAAATAGTATTTTTAATGTGCACGATGTTAACGTACTAGTATCACTTGAACCAGAATCCGAAGCTCAGACCCTGCTTCAATATAATATGTTTACTACTCACTTTAAAAGTGTTAAAGATTTTTTTGAAGCTCCTTTAGACACTAAGATGCCAAAATTTACTTTAAAACAAGCCAGGGATACATATACTGTAATGCAATAAGATGAAACTATTTTTTTAATTAATTAATAACTTTATAATGAAATCGATTACCCTATTTTTAACTCTCTTTCTTACAATTCCGAGCTTTGCTCAAACTAAAAAAAACATTCTTTTTGATCAAAGTACCTTAATCACTAAATTTCATACTATTGATGAATTAGAGAATTTAAAAAAAGGAGAACTTGTTAAGTTATATATAGAACGGGCAAACGAGATTATCACAGTTTTACCATATATTGCCTTAACCAATGAGGCAGATGTAAGCCTTTCTGATATCGGAATCAAAGAAAGCTCTGACAATCTAAAACTTTTAAAAAAACATCACGAAACTACGACAGATGCATTTGAGAGCACCAGTAACTTAATTACTGAACTTATACCTTATGCTGATACAGAAAAAATAATATGGTCAATTCTTTACTATGAAGAAATGATTAAAAAAATCAGAGTAGGAGTCAACGGGAGTTTCTAAAAAATTGAAATACTATAAGGATAATATCCGGATTAAAGAAAGCCCGTACTAAACTCTGCTCAAGTAAGCATCATAATCATAAAGAATTCTATACTAGTAAAGTAGAATAACAATAATATCACAGATCAAGCATTTATGATAAAAGAACATAGATCCCTCATGCGATTATGGATAATTTATCAGGATATTTAGAGTTTCAAAAGATTACTTGAACATAAGGTTGGACAAAAACGTAAATATACGACCTACAGTTACATTATTTTATTAAGAATTATTCGATAAACTGCAAGAAAATCCCCTGACTAACATTTTTTACACCCTCATATTTCTATTACATTAGATATAATTAATTATCATTTGGAGTGTTTTTAGGAATAATACTAACAAATAAAATTATTTAAAGTATTGATAATCATTTATTTAACTTAAAACTCTATTTCGAAATGATTACAAAATAAGGGAAAAAGTCACTTTTGTTAAATATTTCCCAATAAACCTTAAATAATAGTCAAAATATTGAAATTCAAGTTCATAAATGTTAATAAAGTAGGAATTTTACTCACAAAATTTTACTAATTACGTGTCATATATCGACAAACGTACATATTTTGCGGTAAAAACGTAATTCTTTCTAAAAAAAGCATGCTAATTTAGTATTCGAAATAATGAAGAGAGAATTTTCTTCAATGTATTTAACCCCAAAATATTTTTTTATGAAACTAAGATGCGCCAATGTTATTTTTATTTTACTATGTTTTACTATTCTTGTGAGCACTGCCCAAGATTTCGATAGGGATGACAGTAAATGGATTAATGGATGGACCAACTTTACTCCGAATACTACTGTTTATCCTACTGCAGATGAAAAACTTCCAAATATTATTGCCGATGATACCTATCTAAGTAATGATACTGTATATTTACTTTCTGGAGACACCTATGTAATTGGTAATGCAACACTGACTATACAGGAAGGAACCGTAATAAGAGCAGATCATAAAAATCCAGCTACTTTAATTATAAGTAGAGGTTCAAAATTAATTGCGGTTGGATCTGAGGCTTATCCAATTGTTTTCACGTCTAACAAAGCGGCTAAATCTAGAGCTAGTGGAGATTGGGGTGGAATTATCATAGCTGGTTCCGGAAAAGTGAACTCAGTATCAGGAAACGGAACTTTTAGTGGTTTTAATCCCCAATACTCGGTATATGGCGGAAATGATCAAGATGAGCAAACAGCGATTTTGAGATATATTAGAATAGAGTTCCCTGGTAACAAATCGAAAGGAACAGAAAACATCAATGGATTATCTCTGTTTGGAATCGGAGCAGCCTCGATCATTGATCACGTAATGGTTAGCTACTCTGGTCAAGATTCTTTTAACTGGACTGGTGGTGCTAATAATATGAGACATATGCTTTCTTTAAAAGCTGAAGATGATGATTTCCAGATTTCGGAAGGTTTTAAAGGAGATCTAGACTATCTAATGGCTATTCGTCATCCTTATATTACAAGTGCAAAGGGATCCTATGCAATAGAAGTTAATGGTTACAATAAAGAACAAGGATTTCTAAAGCCAAGCGCAATTACAGATGTAACAATTACCAATTCTACTTTTGTTAATCTTTCTGATAAATCTAATTATATGCATACTACGTCTGCTATCTCTGCATCAAACTCGGCATTGGTTTATCTGCATAACTCTAAAATTTCAGGTTTTCTTAATGTAGTAAAATTCGATGAATCATATACCTCTTTGGCTTTTATAGAACGTGCTTTCAAAATGGATAATAGTTTTTTCAATATTCATGGAGACGGTGTAGAAGTATCTTATAAACCAAGTAAGGGAGTATTAGACGTTTTAAAATATAACCGTTTTACCCAGGATTTTGTGAGTATGGATGTTCTTTTTGAAGATCCTACAAACAAATTTGCCCCAAGGTTTAAGCTTAAAAAAGCGATGAATAATTATATGGTAATGCAATAACTATTTCTTGTGCTAAGATTCTACAAATCATTAAAATGAATTTTAATACAGTACTTTAAATTATGCTAAAAACAACGTTAATATTCGGTTTCATTTCTTTCTTTTTCCTTCAATATTCGTATGGACAGGAAAGAGATGAGACCGTTTTTTTTATTCAAAAAGATCAAATCACGCGATTTCATACTATCGGTGATTTAGAAGATTTAAAAAAAGGTGAACTGATCAAAATATATCAGGATAGAGTAAGGGAAATCATGACCGTCATTCCCTTGTTGTCCCTCACTAATGAGCCAGGAGTAAAATTAAGTGAGCTGGGAATAAAAGAAGATTCAGGACACATAAAAACATTAAAAAAAGGGGTAGAAGCTACTCAAGATGCTATAACGACTTTAGAAAATTCTATAGAAGAACTCGTGCCTTATTCAGACACAGAAAAAATCATACAGACCATCCTGTACTTTGAGGAGATCATCAAAAAAATGAGAATAGGTGTTAACCGAAGTTTTTAGAATAAATAAAGTATCCAAATATATATTTAAAACCATGCTGTCTTGAGATTACTACTTAAATACCCCTATTGACCCGTTGAGTTTTTAAGGATTAAAGAACAGAATTGTAAGGGTATTTATCAAATTGCTACTAAGCAGGCATGATCACATTTTATCTTATCTTAGGAATATTTGCATCAATAATAGGAGCTTTACCCCTTGGAGCTGTTAATCTAGCCGTCATAAACACCACCATACATGAAGATACGAAAAAAGCTTTTCGTATTACATTAGCCGCCGGAATTGGTGAAGTATTACTAGCTGTTTTCGCTTTGCATTGCAGTTTAGAACTTACGGATTTCTTTGAAAATAACCGATGGATTCAAATGGTTATTATTTCTATTTTCTTGATAATTGGAATTTATTTTTTAGTTCGAAAAAACAAAAAAGAAAATAGTAGAACTTTACCAAATTTAGGGCTGAAAAAATCTAAATTTTTAACTGGCTTCTCTCTTGCTTTCTTAAATCCTCCAGTAATTATATATTGGATTATAGCTATTTCCCTAACAAACAAGCATCTCTTTGAGCTTACGTTACGGACTCCATTAATTGCATTGTTACTTTTCTTTTCTGGAATATATTTAGGCAAGATCACTACGCTTTATTTATATAGCAAATGGGGAAATAAAATGGCTCAACAATCTGAAGATTCAAAAACCAAACTATTCAAAATTATAGGCATTGTACTAATAGTTGTTTCTTTTGTTCAGACTATCAAATTTTTTGCAGTATAGAAACACAAAGTTTATACATTTATTCTACACAATTATACCTGTTATTGTTTTCGAAATCATATATTTTTGCCAGAAAAGAAGGTTAAAATATCCGTATGAAAGAAAATGATCTAAATGCTACACTAAGTTTACCTAAGGATGATATGAAACAATATGGTTATTCTATTATAGATCATATTGTAGAACATTTTGATACTCAAGACTCCAAAAAACCTGTAGCAATAGCCACTCGCAAAGAAATGGATAACTTGCTGAAAGAGAATATCCCTCATCATCCTACTCAGGCTAACGAAGTTTTAAGTTTTGTAATGAAAAATGTTATTCCGCAAAGCACCATCGTCTCACACCCAAAATCATTCTCTTTTGTCCCTGGTCCCAGTAATTATATCAGTGCAATGGCTGATACTATTGCTACGGGATTTAATATTTTCTCAGGGGGTTGGGCTGCATCTCCTGCTGCTGCAGAACTCGAAATTCTTACAATGAACTGGCTACTAGAAATTTTTGGATTCGGCACGAGAGAAGGTGGAGGTATATTCACCAGTGGAGGATCAATGGCTAATCTTACTGCATTAGTAACCGCCAGAAGAATAAAATGTGGTGATGATTTCTCTAAGGCGATAATCTATTTGTCAGATCAAGCACACTCGTCAAACATCAAAGCTATTAAAGTTATAGGTTTTAAAAAGAGTCAAATAAGAATAATCCCCACTGATCTGGAATTCAAAATATCTTTGAACAAGTTAAAAAATGTTATTGCTAAAGACCGACTTCAGGGTTTAGAGCCATTTTGTATAATTGCCTCCGCGGGCACTACAAACACAGGAACAGTAGATCCGCTTGATGAAATTGCAAAAATCTGCGAAGAAGAAAAACTATGGTTTCATATCGACGGAGCGTATGGAGCAGCGGCAATATTAGCCAATAATGGTAAAAATCTACTGAAAGGTATCGAAAAAGCAGATTCCTTAACTGTAGATCCCCATAAATGGTTTTTTCAACCCTATGAGATGGGTTGTCTACTAGTTAAAAACCACAATTGGCTGAGTGGTACTTTTAGTGAAAAACCAGAGTATTTAAGAGATGTAGAAGGAAATGAGTCCGAGATCAATTTTTATGATCATGGCATTCAATTAACACGTCGTTTTCGTGCCTTGAAGTTTTATATGTCGCTAAAAACATTTGGTTTGAATTCTTTTAAGAAAGCAATACAATACAATATAGATTTAGCACAAAAATTAGAAAATCAGCTTAGAAAAAGCCCTAAATGGGAAGTCATTTCTCCGGCAACACTAGCAGTAATAAATTTTAGATATCATCCCATTGATAGAAATTTATCAGAGAAAGAAATCGATGAAATTAACCAAAAAATCTCTGAAAAAATAACTTGCTCGAGAGAAGCATTACTGGTTACCACAGTACTTCTAGGTCAGGTAGTTCTAAGAATGTGTCTAATCAACCCAAGAACAACTATGGATCATATCAACGAAACTATAGTGCAATGTGAAGCATATGGTGATGAATTCTTAACGTAGCAAAGCTGAGCTTACATCATCATTAACTGAACTACGTACCCTTCGCTGTTTCTGACATTAAAAACCGTATCATCTTCAAAAATTAGATACTGACCTTTGATACCTTTTAGCACTCCAGAGTATTCCGGTGTTTTTTCTAGGTTTAAACTTTTCAATTTTTTTGGATACTCTAATACAGGAAAATCAAGTTCGGTTTCTTTATTGTCTTCTATAAAAAAATCCTTAACCTCTTCAGGCAAATACTCTTTTAGTCTATCACGATATACTGCCAAATCTTCATCATCGATTTCATTTTTAAGCATTTTACGCCAATTAGTTTTATCAGCTACGTGATCTTTTAAGGCTACTTCCGTAATTCCTGCAAGATATCTATTTGGTACTTCTACAATTTCTATCGCTTCGTGAGCTCCCTGATCAATCCATCTGGTAGGAACCTGTGATTTTCTGGTAACACCAACTTTAATATTACTGGAATTGGCTAAATAAACTATATGAGGCTGAAGTTGTACTTTTTTCTCAAAATCCAAATCCCGATCCTCTATATCCAAATGTGCTTTACTAAGTTCGGGCCTCATTACCCAATCCCCTACCTGTGGTTGATTATAAAAATCATCATAACAATATCCCTGTCTATGTATTTTTTTATTCTTACCACAGGCTAAACACTGATATCCAACAAATTTTATGCTTAAGGTTTTATTTAATAGTTGATTCACATGAATAAAATCAGACTCAAATACCAGATAATATTGGATTGGACTCCCGATTTCTGTTTGCATTTTGGTAAGTACTCCTTGATATTGCATAAAAAATTCAGTTATACGTTAAATCTATAAAAAGAATGTTATTATTTTTGTTATTTTAGTTTCCGACGAAAGTCATTCACACAATCATATTCATGCTACTAATCGCTCAAAGATACATCAAAAAATGCCAATTCCTTTAGTCAATTCTATAGCTAGCTGGTTCCTAAAAAAGCGTTTTCATCAGATGGAGCTTTTTCTAAAATACCCGAATGAAGTACAGCTTGAATTATTACATGTTTTGCTAGAAACAGCCAGAAATACCGAGCTTGGCAAAACATACGACTTTTCATCGATTCATAATTATGAAATCTTCAAAGAGAGAGTACCTATACGTTCTTATGAAGATTATGAAGAAATGATTGAGCGCAGCAGATTGGGCGAGCATAACATTTATTGGCCTACTCCTATAAAATGGTTTGCGAAATCAAGCGGAACTACAAATGCCAAGAGTAAATTCATTCCGGTAAGTCAGGAATCTTTAGAAGATTGCCATTATGCAGCAGGAAAGGATCTTTTGTGTATGTATCTTAATAACAATGAAAATTCTAAACTTTTTACAGGAAAAAGTCTACGTCTAGGTGGAAGTAAAAAGTTATATAAGGAAAATGGCACTTCATTTGGGGATTTGTCTGCAATCATTATCGACAATATGCCTTTTTGGGCTGAATTTAGTTCTACGCCCAGTAATGAAGTTTCTCTAATGAGTGATTGGGAGACCAAAATGATGGCTATTGTAGACGAAACTGTTCAGGAAAATGTTACTAGTCTGGCTGGTGTACCTTCCTGGATGCTTGTCTTATTAAACCAGGTGTTGGAAACCACAGGAAAAGAACACCTTTTCCAGATTTGGAAAAATATCGAAGTCTACTTTCACGGTGGTGTTAGCTTTGAACCCTATATTGAACAGTACAAAAAAATATTTCCGGGAGATTCCTTTAAATATTACGAAATCTATAATGCCTCAGAAGGTTTTTTTGCTATTCAGGATCAGAATGAATCATCAGAATTATTGTTAATGCTCGATTACGGGATTTTTTATGAATTCATCCCTATGGATACTTATGGTTCAACAGATGAAAAAGTGATACCATTAAGTGAAGTTGAAGTTGACAAAAACTATGCGGTAATTATTACCACTAATGCAGGTCTATGGAGGTATAAGATTGGTGATACCGTGCGATTTACTTCAGTAGATCCATATAGAATCAAAGTTTCTGGCAGAACAAAGCATCATATCAATGTTTTTGGTGAAGAACTTATAATCGAAAATGCTGAAGAAGCACTTAGAAAAGCAACAAAAGAAACCAATTGCGAAATTATCGATTATACGGTAGCTCCGATTTTCATGAAAGGAAGGGAAAAAGGCGCGCACGAATGGATGATAGAATTTAAGAAACATCCAGAAAACTTAGAGTATTTTGTCAATATTCTGGATCAGAACCTCCAAAACATCAATAGTGATTATGAGGCTAAGAGATATAATAATACCACATTAAACATCTTACAAATTAATGTTGCCAGACCTCGTTTATTTTATGATTGGCTTAAAAAAAATGATAAATTAGGAGGGCAGCATAAAATACCTAGACTCTCTAATTCCAGGAAATATCTTGATGAATTGATCGAATTAAATAAAATCAGTTCTTTTTCTCTTAAATGACTTAAGACTTTATGACATTGAAGAGTATATAGACAAAAATTCCCTAAATCTTCAATTTATTTTACGGGTTTTACATAATATAACTACGTAAGAAAATTTATTTTTTAACAAAAATTGCGTAGTTCATCGATTAAAAAAAACGATTTAACTAAAATATAAGAAAACCCTTTTACACTGCTTTTTTTCATATTAAATTTGATACCAGCTAGTTACAATATTTCAAAGGTCCCAAATATGAAAAATTTATTACTCTGTCTTAGTTTTATATTTATTTGTTCAGCGTCTTATGCGCAAGAAACAGAAATTGCTTCTAGCGAAAACAGTAATAGAGAAACTACCACAATTATCAAATCTTTGGCCACCAAATCAGCACTGGCTACTTTCCTGAAGAAAGATATTGCAATCGATATCGATAAGGTTTGTTATGGAGAAACATCTAAAGTTGCTTTCTTTGAAGCTTTAATATCTAAAAATGGATTCAAAATAAATCTTAAAAACAGTAATGATTTAGCTATAAAAAATACTGAGGAAATTATCTCAAAAAAACGTGATGAGATACTTTACTCTGAAGAAGATTAATACTTCAGTAGTCACAACCATAGAAAAATCCCTATAACTTTTAAATTATAGGGATTTTTTATATTTCTCCTGAATCTTTCAGGATCTAATAATAAACTAGGAGACCGCCTTAAGTTTATTAATTGTAGACTTATTTAATTTCTTTTCGGCATAATCCTTAGTTACCCTTAAATCAGTTTCTTCACTCTCAGGTAATTCATACATAGCATCTGTTAAAATAGCTTCACATAAAGAACGCAATCCTCTGGCACCTAACTTATATTCTACCGCTCTTTCTACTATATAATCCAAAGCTCCCGGTGTAATGGTAAATTCTATATTATCCATTTCAAAAAGCTTTTTGTACTGCTTGATAATTGCATTTTTAGGCTCCGTGAGAATTGCCCTAAGTGTATGGTTATCCAAAGGATTCATATGAGTTAGGACAGGTAAACGTCCTATTATTTCGGGTATTAATCCAAAATCTTTTAAATCTTTGGGTATAATGTACTGCAACAAATTATCTTTTTCGATGATATCTTCAGACTTAGAAGCACTAAAGCCCATAGCCTGCATATTTAAACGCTTCTGTATTGCATTTTCAATACCATCAAAGGCTCCACCTGCAATAAAAAGAATGTTTTCTGTATTTACTTCAATAAATTTCTGATCCGGATGTTTACGCCCACCTTTTGGAGGAACATTAACCACAGTGCCTTCTAAAAGCTTCAGCAGTGCTTGTTGCACTCCTTCTCCGGAGACATCACGTGTAATACTAGGATTATCACTTTTTCGAGCGATCTTATCGATCTCATCAATAAAGACAATACCTCTTTGAGCTTTCTCAAGGTTATAATCTGCAGCCTGTAACAAACGTGTAAGAATACTCTCTACATCTTCTCCTACATATCCAGCCTCCGTAAGTACCGTAGCATCCACTATGGCCAAGGGCACATTGAGCATTTTGGCAATGGTCTTTGCTATCAATGTCTTACCGGTACCTGTTTGACCTACCATAATGATATTACTCTTTTGGATTTCTATATCATCATCATTATTAGGCTGTAATAAACGCTTATAGTGATTGTATACGGCAACAGACATAACTTTCTTAGTGAATTCCTGTCCGATTACATATTCATCCAGAAACTTCTTTATTGCCATCGGTTTGCGAAGCATTAATTCAGAGCTAAGTTCTCCCGCTTCTTCATCTCTCGCTTCCTCAACAACAATACCATGAGCCTGTACTATACAACGATCACAGATGTGCGCATCCAAACCAGCAATTAACAAATTAGTTTCTGGCTTCTTTCTCCCACAAAAGGAACATTCTAAATCTTCTTTCGGCATAATTATCTATTTCAAAAACTTGTCTACCCACAAAAATTTGGCAGACTTTTATCTAGGGGTGCAAATTTATTATTTGCTACTACTTTAATTAAATATAAACTATTCTCTTGTCAATATTTCATCAATCATTCCATAATCAAGAGCCTTATCAGCTTTCATCCAATAATCTCTATCACTATCTTCATATACCTTATCATAAGTCTGCCCGGAATGTTTTGCAATGATCCTGTATAATTCTTCCTTTAAAATCAATATTTCACGAGCAGTGATTTCGATATCACTCGCTTGTCCCTGCGCTCCACCCAGTGGCTGGTGGATCATCACCCTGCTATGTGGAAGACCTGATCTTTTTCCTTTTTCTCCTGCACATAATAATACTGCTCCCATCGATGCAGCCATTCCTGTACAAATTGTAGCTACATCTGGTTTAATGAATTGCATAGTGTCATAAATTCCTAAACCGGCATATACACTTCCGCCTGGAGAGTTGATGTAAATCTGAATATCTTTTGACGAATCGACACTCTCCAAAAATAAAAGTTGTGCCTGTATAATATTTGCCACCTGATCATTAATTCCCGTTCCTAAAAAGATAATACGATCCATCATCAAGCGAGAAAATACGTCAAAAATAGCTACATTCATTTGCCGTTCTTCAATAATATTAGGGGTCATCCCTACCGGATACATACTACTTATAATCTTATCATAGTAATTACTGCTAATACCATGATGCTGTGTTGCATATTTTTCGAATTCTTTTCCGTAATTCATAGGTTCTTTTTCTGAAATTTTATTTTTATAAAAAAGGCGCTAACCAAATCTTGGTTTAACGCCCTAAATATAAGTATAAATTCCTTATTAGTGTATGTTGATTATTTGTAAACTTCTTTTATAAAATCATCAAAACTCACTTCTTTTTCTTTCAATTTAACATTCTCCTTATAGAAAGTTAATAATTTCTGACTCATTAATTGTTCAGAAATTCTTTTTACTTCATCTTGATTTGATAAAATTCTGGCAGCTATGTCCTCCAGTTCTTTATCTTCTGGTGACATTTGACCAAATTGAGCCATTTGTCCTTTAATTAAATCCTTGGCAAACTCTTTTAGCTCTTCAAAAGTAACCTGGAGATTATTATCATTAATTATTTTTCCTTCAATTAATTGAAAACGCAATCCTTTTTCACTCTTCTCATACTCATCTTTAGCTTCGTCCTCTGTCAACGGTTTTTCTCCAGTAGCCTGAATCCACTTTTGTAGAAACTCAGCAGGTAAATCAAATTTAGTATTTTCCAATACACTTTCGGTTACATCATTCAGCAATTGCTGATCTGATTGCTGTACGAACTGACGATCAGCATCCTGTTTAATTTTTTCTTTAAGTTCAGTAACTGTCTTCACAGTATCCTTGCCATACAACTTATCAAATAATTCCTGATCTAAATCGGCCAATTCCTGATTGTTGATCTCAGAAATAGTAAAAATTACTTCAATATCTAAATCGTGAGCCTCTTCCTGACTAACGTTTAAGGCATTCATCAAATCATGATCATCAGAGAATAACCCTTTAGTTTTTAAGGTAAGTACATCTCCCACCTTAGAACCGATAAACTTATCTAAATTTCTTTTTCCTTTTATTTTATCTAAAGAGATAGTAGTTTGATTATTAATTTCTTTTTCTTCATTTACGAAAGCACCAGCAATTAAATCATCCTTCTCAGCAGTCTCTTTTGGCACTAATTTGCCATATTGTTTACGAATTGTTTTGATCTGATTGTCAATCATCTCATCAGTAGCAACAATTCTGTAATGTGTTATTGCTTTTTTTCCATTGAATTTAACTTCAAACTTCGGCGCCAAACCTAGCTCGAATTCAAATGAATAATTATCCGCGTCCCAATCAAAATTATCCTGCTCTTTAGGTAATGGATTACCCAAAACATCTAATTTTTCTTCGGTAAGATACTTATTAAGAGCATCCTGTAACAATTTATTAACCTCATCTACCAAAACCGCTTTCCCATATTGCTTTTTTACCAATCCCATAGGAACATGGCCTTTTCTAAAACCAGGAATATTAGCGTTCTTGCGATAATCTTTAAGGATATTATCCACCTTATCGCTATAATCTGCTTTTGCAATATCTACTGTTACCACAGCATTTAAATCGTCTAATTGCTCTTTTGAAATATTCATTATCTCTACTTTTTTGTACTAAAAATCGGGTTGCAAAAGTAATACTTTTTTACAACTCAACAAAGTTTTAACTCTCTGAAAAACAGTTAACTTTTATCTTTCTTTAAAACGGAGTATAATATTGATTGAAATACGGACAACAAAACACTAAATATCATCGCCCAGAGCCAACCGTTAACACTAAATCCTGATATAAAATGATCGGCAATACGTATGATAAGTGCATTAATTACCAGTAAAAATAACCCTAGAGTAATTATTGTAACGGGAAGTGTCAAAATGACTAATATCGGCTTAACAACTGCATTTAAAACCGCTAAAAGCAGTGCTACAATCAGAGCACTCACATAATTATCGACACTAGCTCCTGGTAAAATTTCTGCCAATACGAGTACAACAACCGCACTAAGTATCATTTTTAATAAAAATTTCATATGCAATGTTTAAGAATATTGTCCAAAATAATCAAAAACTACACAATAAAAAAACCTGCTAAAAGGATAGCAGGTCTTGATTATATAATTGACTAAAGAATTAGTTTACTTCATTACTAAGCGTAATCGTTCCATACTCTCCGGGATTAACCGAAGGTAAAACTGCCCCGTAAGTATTTTCTATCGCATCGATAATACCATTAGTTACTAAAGCATGTGCTCTAGGTGTAGGGTGTACACCATCCAGAGAAAATACACCCCCTGTTACAAAATCCGAAGTGATCACCCCACCATCGTATGGAATTCCGCCATTTGCTGCCTGAGTTAAATCACTCGCTACGTCATAAAACGCCAAACCATTGGCGACAGCAACGCTCTGAATTGAGGCATTAAAGGCAACACGTGCATTCTCTACAGCCGCTTGCTCTTCTGGTATCAATACATATTGGTCTTCCAATGGCCAGGTTACTCCGTGTACAGAGAATTGCCCTGCCTGTTCCTGTGTTAATCCTAAACTTATCAATTCGGCAAGCCTATCATTATTTAATTGACCTATCACACCAGAACTTGTAAGAACTAATAAATCAGCATCAGTTGCTTGTCTTGCCTGCCCGAACTGAGCACCTAGTATTGTTGCTAAAGGTCCAAAACTAGGGGTAAGAACCTGAGTTAATTGAGCAGATATATCTGCTAATGATTCATCCCTAATAACTACAGCGCTAGCAGAAGTAGCGGAAAATTGTATTGATCTTTCTGGAACTCCAAGAAATGCAAATGCCTGATTTAAGCCTGCATATGTAGCATTTAGTATAGGTATCTGTGGCCCGAAACTAGCGTCTAATGGACTTAATGGTGCAAATGGCACAGTAGTAAAAAAAGGTAAAGATGCAACATCAGGCAGATTAAGCACTACCCCTTTTGCTCCATTAGCTGTAAGTGCGGCAATAAGTTGACGATATGTTGAGTCAAAAGTTAAACTATTTGTTATATCATCACCTCCATAATTTTCAGGATTCATTTCGCCGGTTTCATTGTGATCCACACCTACTCCTCCAGAGGTTGCATATCCAAGAATATCGTTATTACCAATCCATAGACTAAAAAAGGTTGGGTTTTGAGCAACAGCATCAGCAATGACAGTAGTTTCCGTAGAGGATGCAAACCTAACAAAATAAGGATTCGCCGCATCAGGCAATCCGGCAACATTTCCATACCGAGGAGCTCCTAAATGATAGCTTTTAGCTCCGGGTATTCCCATATTATTGAAAGAGCTGCCTAGGTTATTCGATATTTCTGTAGTTGGTGTTCCAACCAAAGGTCTAGGTGCAAAAATTGTATCCTTAACTACGGATCCATCAGGAAGCGTTTGATCCACTATATTTGCTTCCAATACAAATCTATTACTCAAAATTTGAGTTCCTCCAAGATTTGCTCCTCCTAAATTGTCATCCATTAGTGGTTGTGTAAACTCTCCTCCTCCTGCAAGTGCAAACTGTTGAGAAAGAATATTAGGATATGAATTTTCCTGACCTGTTATATAGAGTGCGCCATCGGCAAAACCTGCGGTTAATGAGTTTCCTAAAGCTACATAATTAGAGAAATCAGCTTCTCCGCTAGCATATACCCCAGCTTCATCAATTGGATTATCAAATTCTGGTTCACATGCTACAAAACCTAACGCCAGAATTGCTAAATACTTTATATTTTTTTTCATATGTATTGTTTATTTTTTTTAATTGCCAGATAGAACCGCCATGACTCATTCTAGTTGGTTTTAACGTATAGACACGGCTTATTTCATCCTTAAATTATAATTTATAAGTTAAACCAAGTCCTGGCGCAAATGCGCTTGATTTATAAGTCCCTCTAAAAGGTATATTTTGCCCATTTTCCTGATAAAAATCATAAGACTCATTCACCTCTTCAAATCTTAAGTAAAAGAATGAAGCATCTATTGCCAACTTAGGTGTAATTGCGAAACTTAAACCCCCTGAGAATCCCTGAGAATCATTACGTGGTGTTTCCGGAGCGAAAAATCCTGACTGAACAGGAGATTCGTCTATATAATATCCAGCTCTTAAAGATATCTTAGAAGTAGCCTCATACTGTAATCCAAAACGATATACAGAAGAGTTCTTATAGTTACGAGGATTCAATGAAGTTGATCCATTACCAAATTGAATGTCTAATGATTCATACACATCCCAGAATTGCCTGTTATAGTCAAAAGCAACTAACCATTTTTTATGAAATTGATATGAAAGCCCTACAGTTAATTCAGCAGGCAGTGGTAATTCTGCATCAAACGTAGTGGTTCCATTTGAAGGAACAACAGGAGAATTTGGGAAATTACTAAAAGTAGCTTCTCCACCTTCAGCCTCTAGAATAATTTCGCTTCTATAACTAAATCCTAATCTAAAGTTATCTGTCGGATTGAACATAGCACTAACACTCCATCCCCAGTTGTTAACTCCAGAATCATCTACTGTAATGTTAGATCGGTTACCATCTATATCGGTTAAAGTTCTATTAGCATTACGATTAAAATTTACAGAACCTGTAACAAAAATCGGACCACCACCGATACTTAGATGTTCAGAAAGTTTTATGGAAACCACTGGCTGTATGTAAATTGCAGCTAATTCAATATTGTTTACTAAATGAGAACCTGCCCAATCAGTTGGCCAAGTTACCTCACTACCATAAGGCGTATAAACTCCAAGACCCAAAGCTAACCAGTCATTTACCTTATAAGATCCATAAAAATTAAGCGGGGTTCCTACGGAACTATCTGTTTCTGAAGAAATCCCTAAATCGGAGTTTTGGTAGATAACATCTGTAAAAATACCGCTGGCGCCAGCACTGATATTCAATTTATTTTCAAGGTAAACAAGACCTGCCGGATTAAAGAATACCAGCTCCGCACTATTTACCACAGCAACACCTGTATGACCCATTGCCATAGCCCTCTGCCCTTGCACACTAACCCTATATCCACCGGCATAAGTGACCAGAGTCACCAAAGCAAATAGAACTAATAATAGTAGTTTTTTCATAATAAATTAAGAATTGTTTTTGTTTTTTAGAATTTTAAAAAAATAATGCACCAAATTTAGTAGAAAATACCAATTATCCAATCAATTCATTAAAATATTATGCATACATAGTATTTTTCTTTCAATTTTTAACAAATCCTAATAAAGAAGCCAAAAATTCGTCGGGATTTTCTGCATGTAACCAGTGCCCTGCATTAGAAATTTCCCTGATTTGTGAATTCGGAAATTGCTTTTTGATCCGATTTACATCTTCTTCTAAGATGTAGTTAGACTTTTCTCCTTTCAAAAAAATAGTTTCTCCTTGGTAAACAGAATTTTCTGAAAGTTCCATTCCAATTTCCGAAGAATTTTTTATCAAACTATCCAGATTCATTCGTAATCCGAGCTTGCCTTTCTCTTTCCAAAACAGATTTTTCATTAAAAACATTCGCACTCCTACATCCTTGACATACTCACTTAAAGCTTTATCAACTTCTCCTCTACTTTTTAACACATCAAAATCCAATGAACTTAGTCCGTCTAAAATATCTTGGTGATGTAATGGATAGTATTTCGGTCCGATATCCGCAATTATCAACTTATCAGTTATTTGTGGATACTTAACCGCAAAGAACATCGCTGTTTTACCACCCATTGAATGACCAAGAAGTGTGATTTTTTTAAGATGATGTTCATTGCAATATCCTAACAAATCCGAAGCCATAATCTCATAACTAAAATCATCATTGTGTGGACTGCGACCATGGTTTCTTTGATCTATAAGATGAATTTGATAACCATACTCTGAAATTTTTTTAGCCAGTGTCTTCCAATTATCTCCCATACCTAGAAACCCGTGTAAGATCAAAAACGGCACTCCTTCTCCAAAAACGTGTGCGTACAACTTCATGTGCTTATATTATTTAAGTTTATGTAAATACATATTTACTACATTCTCTAATCCCAGATATAACGATTCACTTATTAACGCATGACCGATAGAAACTTCCAACAAACCAGGCACATTTTTTTTAAAAAACTTTATATTTTCCAGCGAAAGATCATGTCCTGCATTTACTCCTATCCCTAAATCCATAGCTAGTTTAGCACACCCTACATAAGGAAGAATCGCATCCTGATTACCTTTGGCATATTCTGAAGCGAAATTTTCTGTATATAGTTCTATCCGATCAGCTCCTGTCTCTTTTGCCCCTTCCACCATATTCTTTAAGGGATCGACAAAAATTGAAGTCCTTATGCCATTCTTTTTAAACTCTAAAATTACTTCGCTTAAAAAACCTTTGTGTTTTATAGTATCCCAACCTGAATTACTGGTTATGGCATCAACTGCATCCGGAACTAATGTTACCTGAGTAGGCTTTACTTTTTGAATTAAATCAACGAATTTGGGTATTGGATTACCCTCAATGTTATATTCTGTATGCACCACCGGTTTTAAATCATAAGCGTCTTGATACCTGATATGTCTTTCGTCTGGTCTGGGATGAATAGTTATCCCTTCTCCTCCATAATCCTGAATATCTGTAGAAACTTTCAATAAATTTGGAGTATTACCTCCTCTTGAATTACGCAATGTTGCTATTTTATTGACATTAACACTTAACTTTGTCATAGTTTTTGATGTAACCTTTAATAAAAAGCAAAAATACGAACTTGAGAGTGCCTCGGTTACATATTTTTGATTAATTTGCATAAAAAGCCCCCGCAATATGAAGACAAGCTTATATATCATAAATGAAATAGATCCATTGGTCACAACTGCCAAAGTTGCAGACGCACAGTTTTTGTTTAATGAGCTCACCTATACTCACTTTCCGGTTTTAAAAGATGGTACTTATATCGGGTGCATATCAGAAGCGGACGTAAGATGTTTCGAAACTGAAAAAACACTGGAGTCTTATTTATATGCCTTAGAAGGTTTTTTTGTAAGAAATGATGCTAACTGGTTAGATATTCTAGAGTCTTTTGCACAAAATCACTCTAATATTATGCCGGTTTTAGATGACACTAATAGTTACCAAGGATATTTTGAATTGAGGGATATAATGAATTTCTTTAATGAAACCCCTTTTCTGAGCGAACCTGGTAATATCCTGATTGTGGAAAAAGGTGTTTTAGATTATTCGTTTAGTGAAGTTTCTCAAATAGTAGAATCAAATAGCGCTAAATTATTAGGGCTTTTCATTTCTAATCTCGAAAACGATGTTATACAGATTACACTAAAAATAAATGACAGCGATATAAATAACATAGTCCAAACTTTTAGGAGATACAGTTATAATATAGTTTCTAAGCATCAAGAGGATTCATTCTTAAACAATCTAAAGGAAAGATCAAAATACCTAGAGAAGTATCTAAATATATAGTTTGCTAAAGACAAGTAACAACCAAAACAAATCAAATCGCAATGAAGATAGGCATTTACGGCCAGTTCTATCACGAAAAATCCGGGATATACATCCAACAATTGTTAGAGGCGCTGGACAAAAATAATATCGAAGTAGTCATCGAGAAAAATTTTCTGGAGCTAATCAACCTTCATGATGATATTGATAAAAGTTATTCTCACTTTAGCACTTTTGAGGAACTAGATGAGTCTTATGATCTTTTTTTTAGCATCGGTGGAGATGGAACTATACTGAAAACTATTACGTATGTTAGGGATTTAGGAATACCTATTGCCGGAATTAACACCGGAAGGCTAGGTTTTTTAGCAACTATTCAAAAAGAAGAAATAAATGACACCATAGATCTTATTTTGAACAAAAAGTTTCATATTTCTCCCAGAACACTTGTTACTATAGACACCGTACCACATTCAGAAAAATTTGGGGTATTAAACTTCGCAATGAATGAAATTGCAGTTAGCAGGCGAAATACGACCTCTATGATAACCGTTCATACTAGTCTTGATGATGAATTTCTGACTTCATATTGGGCAGATGGACTAATTGTATCCACCCCAACAGGTTCTACCGGCTACTCTTTAAGCTGTGGAGGGCCTGTGATGATGCCCGATGCCGAAAGCATGGTACTAACCCCTATTGCGCCTCATAATTTAAATGCAAGGCCTTTAGTCATACCGGATGACATAGAAATTAAACTGCAAGTTTCAGGAAGAGAAGACACCTATTTAGTTTCTTTGGATTCCAGGATTCATCCCTTGCCTAACGAAACCACTGTAGTAATAAAAAAAGCTCCTTTTAAAATAAACATGGTCGTATTAGAAGGTGGAAGTTTCTTAAAAACACTACGAAAAAAAATGCTTTGGGGGGAAGATAAGCGGAACTAAACAATAAAATCTACTAAAAAGTGTTTTTTAATTCATACTATTTTACTCAAATTCTTGTGTACTAAAGTTAATTGTTATATTTGCAAACTTTTGAAAATCTATGAGATACTTAGCATCCTTTGTATTAATTTTGTTTTTTGGACAATCGATAACCTCTCAAACCTATGAAGTAGGATTGATGATTGGTGGTTCTAATTATATTGGAGATGTAGGTTCCACCTATTATATTTCTCCAAATGATTTTGCTGTTGGCGCCATAGGAAAATGGAACCGAAGTAAACGACATGCTTTTAGAGCTTCTTTTTTATATGCAGAGCTAAATGCAGATGACGCTAAAGGCGACGACAGAAGACAAGCAAGAGGCTTAAGTTTTAATAACTCAGTTAAGGAGTTATCTGTAGGACTGGAATTTAATTTCTGGGAGTGGTACTTATACGATAGCACTCCTCAGTTTACACCTTATTTATATACAGGTATTACAGGTTTTAATTATGGAGCTCAGGCAGTGGATACTAACGATCAAATAAGCGCATATAGCGATAGATGGAACATGGCAATACCAATGGTAGTCGGTGTAAAGAAAACAATCGGCAGACACTGGGTGCTAGGCGCAGAAATTGGCGCAAGATATACGTTTACAGATAATTTGGACGGAAGTGATCCAGAAAGCGGTTTTGGAACAGGATTTGGTAATTTGGGTAATAATGACTGGTACGTATTTACAGGAATAACATTATCCTACACATGGGGACGAATACCATGTTATTGTGCATTCTAAAAAATGATTAATAAAGAACAACTCAACTCTAATATTCCGGAACACGTAGCTATCATCATGGATGGTAATGGAAGATGGGCAAAAAAGAAAGGGCTCTTTAGAGCTGTTGGACACGAAAAAGGGACTAAAGCTGTTAGGGAGGCAGTAGAAGGAGCAGCAGAAGTAGGCATAAAATATCTTACATTGTATGCTTTTTCCACTGAGAACTGGAATAGACCTAAGTTAGAAATAGAAACTTTAATGAAACTTTTGGTCAATTCGCTAAAAAAAGAAATAAAGACACTTCAAAAAAATAATATCCGATTAAATGCTATTGGAAACCTACAAGCACTTCCCAAAAAAGCGAGGAATGAATTACTGGAAGTTATTGATAAGACTAAGGACAACAAGCACATGACGCTTTCGCTTGCTCTTAGTTATGGTAGCCGGGAGGAGCTTATAAAAACTATCCAAGAAATAAGCAATAAAGTTAAAAATAATGTACTTTCGCCACATCTTATAAATGAAGCAGTCATTAATGAGCATTTGTATACCAAAAGCCTGCCTGATGTTGACTTATTAATACGTACTAGTGGAGAACAACGTATTAGTAATTTTTTATTATGGCAAATTGCGTATGCAGAATTATATTTTACTGAAATATTATGGCCTGATTTTAAAAAAACCGATTTATTTGAAGCCATTTTAAATTATCAACAAAGAGAGAGAAGATTTGGAAAAACTAGTGAGCAGCTTAGTTAAAAAGATGACAAAAAAATTACCTATTACGTACTTTGCATTCATTGCATTTTTATTAAATTCAGTATTTCTATCAGCACAAAGCTTACCCGGAACAACCGGCAAAGAATATATCATTGGTGGTATAGAAGTTACCGGAATATCGACCTACAGTGAAAATACGATAATTACTTACACAGGTTTAAAAAATGGGCAGCGAATTGCGCTTCCAGGTGACAGAATAAGTAAGATCATTAAAAAGTTATGGAGTCTTGAATTATTTAGTGATATTAATTTCTATATTACTAAAGTAGAAGGTGATACAGCATATCTGGAAATTAACATCCAGGAGGTCCCGGAATTAAAAGAAGCTCGTATCGAAGGCGTTAGGAAACGTAAAGCGGAGGATTTGATAAAAGATAACGGTTTAAACCCTGGTACTAAAGTAACTGAAAACCTTATCACTACTACGCGTAATTTTATAACCAATAAATATCGTAAAGATGGGTTTCTGAACACGAAGGTTATTATTAATACAACCCCGGTAAAGGATTCAGTCCCAACTAATAAAGTTAATTTGTTAGTACGTATTGATAAAGGTGATCGAGTAAAGGTTGATGATATAAAGATTGAAGGAAACGAGAAATTTTCTGACAGTAAAGTGAGATCTGCAATGAAAAATACTAAGCAGAAAAAATTCTGGAGGTTCTGGAAACGATCAAAATATATAAAGAGCGATTACCAGGAAGACAAAGAAAACATCATTAGTAAATATAAGGAAAAAGGATATCGAGATGCACGTATAACTTCAGACACTTTAATCGTTGAAGATGATAATAGTGTATCTTTAAACCTCTCTATAGAAGAAGGAAATAAATATTATTTTGGAGATATAAACTTCTTAGGAAATAGCGTATACACTGATAATCAATTGGCACGACAATTAGTGATTAAGAAAGGCGATGTATATAACGGGGTGCTTCTGGAAAAACAAATTGCGGACAATACTAAACCAGATGCAGACGATCTTACCAATTTATACCAAAACAACGGATATCTGTTCTCCAACATTGATGCTGTAGAAACAAATGTTAAAAACGACACTATAGATTTTGAAATCAGAATTAGAGAAGGAAAACTAGTTCATTTTGATCATATAACTGTAACAGGAAATGATAAAACTAATGATCACGTTGTTTATAGAATTCTAAGAACCAAACCTGGACAAGTATATAGTAAAGATCTGGTAGTAAGGACAGTTCGGGAAATTGGTCAATTAGGTTTCTTTGATCCGGAGCAATTGGAACCACAATTTAAGAATGCAGATCCGCAAGCGGGCACCATTGACATTAACTATCCTGTTGTAGAAAAAGGGGCGAGCCAGATAGAACTTCAAGGAGGTTTTGGTGGAGGAGGTTTTGTTGGAACACTTGGTTTAGCATTCAGTAACTTTTCCATTCGAAATATTTTCAATAAAGAAGCATATAGTCCTTTACCCATGGGAGACGGGCAAACATTGCGTGTAAGAGCACAGGCCAGCCAGTTTTTTCAAACGTATAGTTTATCATTTGTTGAACCTTGGTTGGGAGGTAAAAAGCCCTTTCAACTTTCTACATCTTTCTCACATACAATCCAATTTTTATTTAATAACAGAACGCGTGATGTAGACAGAGATAGTAAATTTTTGATTACAGGTGGTTCTATTGGTATAGCCAAAAGGTTAAACTGGCCGGATAATTATTTCACGCTATCCCAAGCCGTAAGTATACAACACTATAACCTTAAAAATTATAATACCAGACTATTTACATTTGGTAACGGTTCTTCTAACAACTTAGCGTATACAATAGGTCTAAATAGAAATAACACAAGAATAAATCCAATTTTCCCAACCGGCGGATCTGAGTTTAATATAGTCGCTAAACTATCTCTACCCTACTCTATTTGGGATGGAACAGATTATGGGGAATTGGCAGAAGAAAGAAGCGATTTACTGCAGGAACAGCAAAATCTTGTAAACACCGATCCGAATAATTCAAGAATTGGCGAAATCCAAACTGAGATTGGGGAAATTGATCAGGAGCGTTTTGATTGGTTAGAATATTACAAAATCAAATTTGATGCTACCTGGTATACCGCTCTAACCAAAATAGGAAAACAACCACTTGTTTTAAGAACCCGAGCTGAATATGGTTTTCTGGGAGCTTATAACAATAACAAAGGAAATATTCCTTTTGAGAGATTCTTCGTAGGTGGAGATGGATTAGGAGCAACAGCCCTTGACGGAAGAGAAGTTGTAGCCCTTAGAGGATATCCTAATCAATCAATAATACCATTAAGCAGGGCAAATGACCCAGATTTTGTAGAAGATGGGGCAACAATTTATAATAAATATTCGTTAGAGCTTCGTTATCCGATTACTCTAAAACCATCAGCATCCATTTATGTGCTGTCATTTTTAGAAGGAGGAGCATCTTATGACAGCTTTAGAGGATTTAATCCTTTTCAGTTAAATCGTTCAGCTGGAGCAGGTTTACGAATCTTTATGCCAGCATTTGGATTGCTGGGTATTGACTTTGGGTATGGTTTTGACCCAATTCCGGGTACTACAGGAAATAATGGATGGGAAACTCACTTTATCATTGGACAACAATTTTAATTTTGGCACGATTATTTCTATAAACAAAACAGGATTATGAAAACAAAAGCTCTTTTAGTATTAACAGCGATCCTTTGGTTATCTTTCTCCAATTTAGCAATAGCACAAAAAGGCATTAGAATCGGATATATAGATATGGATTATATCTTAGAAAATGTACCGGAATATAATGAGGCTAGTGCAGATCTGGAAACCAAAGTACAAAAATGGAAGGTTGAAATTGAAGCTGAATTAAAAGAAGTAGAAGAAATGAGAAAAGATCTCAATAACGAACGTGTACTTCTTACTAAAGAACTTATCGAAGAAAGAGAGGAAGATATTTTTTTTAAGGAAAAAGAAATATTAGAGTATCAACAAAAAAGGTTTGGGCCTAATGGTGATTTATTCATCCAGAAAAAACGATTGGTACAGCCTGTACAAGATCAAGTTTTTGTTGCAGTACAAGAAATAGCAAAAAATAAAAAATATGATTTTATATTTGATAAATCTGCGGATCTAGTAATGCTTTACTCAGCTGACAGACATGACATAAGCGATCAAATATTATTAAGAATCAATAGAGCCTCAAAAAGAAGACAGGTAAATAGTAAAAAGGAAAAAAAGGCTCTGGAACGTGCAGAAAAAAGAAATGTCGAACAAGAAAAAGAAGTAACTGACAGAGAAAAAGAAGTATCCAATAAGCAACTTGAAAGAGAAAAACTTTTGGCAGAAAGAAAAGCAGCCAGAGACTCAATCAGAGCGGTTAAGAAAAAAGAATTTGAAGCAAGAAGAGCAAAACTTCTAGAAGCACAAAAAAGAAAGAAAGATTCTATAAAAGCGCTAAAAGAAAAACTGGAAAACGATACACCTTCTAATGATAATGAAGACGGTGAGACAGAAAAAAATGAAGATAATTAGAAAAATTAATTTTTAAATTTATAACACACTTAATATTACTTAAAATGAAAAAGTTTAGAACCTTATTAGTAGCCTGTGCATTCATCCTTGGAGCATCAAGCTTTGTAAATGCGCAATCCAAAGTAGCACATATTGCTTCTCAGGAACTTGTGGAAGCAATGCCTGCTTTTAAAGCTGCCAAAAGCGAAATTGAAAAGCTAAACAAAACATACGAAGCTGAAATCAGAAATATGGTTTTGGAATTGCAAAATACCATGAAAAAGTATCAGGCAGAGGCACCTACTAAAACTGAAGAAGAAAATGCTAAAAGAGCTCAAGAAGTTCAGGCAACTGAGAAAAGCATAGGAGATTATAGACAAAATGCTTTACAAGATCTTCAGAAAAAAGAAATCGAATTGTTAAAGCCAATCTACGAGAGCGCACGAGTTTCGATCCAGAAAGTCGCAAGAGCACAAGGTTTTCAGTATGTTTTGGATTCAACTACAGGTACCGGAGTTATCTTAGCTGATGGTAAAGACCTCATGGCAGACGTAAAGAAGGATCTTGGCATCTAGAAAACGATAAAACATTTATTATATTAAATAAAAAAACAGTAAGCATTAGATTCTTGCTGTTTTTTTTATTTTTGGCATATCACTATTCTATATTAATGTACGATCAGGCAATTGGTATTTTTGACTCAGGTGTAGGAGGAACTTCTATATGGAAGGAAATTGCACAAGCTATGCCTTATGAAAATACAATATATCTTGCAGATAGTAAATATGCTCCTTACGGCAAACGAAGTAAAGAGGAGATCATCGAATTAAGTACTAAAAACACTGAAAAGCTTCTCGAATTAAACTCTAAAATTATCGTTGTTGCCTGTAATACTGCAACCACAAATGCTATAAAAATACTCAGAGAACAATATGATGTGCCATTCATAGGTATCGAACCGGCTATAAAACCAGCAGCACTTCATACCAAGACAGAAAAAGTTGGTGTTCTGGCTACAAGAGGGACACTATCAAGTGATCTTTTTGCGAAAACCTCGATTAGATATGCTACAAATATAGAAGTAATCGAAGTCATTGGTTCGGGATTGGTGGAACTTATAGAAGAAGGTAAGATCCAAACTCCAGAAATGAAGCGGTTGTTAACATCCTATATACGACCTCTGATCGAAAAAAACATCGATTATCTGGTCTTAGGCTGTAGTCATTATCCTTACCTCATTCCGATTCTTAGAAAGATTCTTCCAGATCATATAGGTATTATAGACTCAGGTGAAGCGGTAGCAAGACAAACTAAAGTAATTTTATCAAAAAATAATATTTTGAATATCTCTATGAAGGAAGGCACACATACCTTTTTCACTAATGGATCGCTGGATGTTTTACAGGAAATCCTAAAAACAAGCTCAATTTCTTACAACGTCAAAAATTTAAGCTTCTAGACAATATGGAATAAACTTTCTTCCAAATTAATTATTAAACTCTATTTACAAAACAAACTACTATCAACACTGATACGTATCATAACTGGTTGGGTAGCTAGCTAACTAAAGCAATCAATTTATTTGAAATAATCCAATAAAATTCCTTTTTTAGATGAGGAAACCATAAGCTCTTTACCAGAAGATAACTCCACACTACCCCCTTTTCCCTTTCTATATCTTATGATGGAATTGACGTTGACTAAATAGCTTTTATGAATCCTAACAAAGCCATGCTCTTTCAGAGAATCTTCAAAATATTTTAAAGTCTTGCTAACCAATTTTTGACCTTGATCGAGGAAGATCTTAGTATAATTATCATCCGCCTGACAATATAGGATTTCAGATACTTTCAAAACCTCGAATCCATCTTGCTGTGGTATTGTAATTTTTCCATCTGCAGCTGCGGATATTTTTGGCGTTAATACTTTATTCTGCAATTCTTTTTCACGTTCTTTTATATGACTCACGTGAGAAACAGCTTTGATAAGGTTATCAATTGCAATAGGTTTAAGTAGGTAATATGTTGCCTGTGCATTTACCGCATCAACAGCATAATGATCATATGCAGTTACAAATACAGTTTCGAATGTTCGATCCGGCACTTGCTCTAATAAGTCAAAAGCGTTGCCATACGGCATTTCTACATCCAGAAACAATAAATCCGGATCACTAGAATCTAAAAGTGTTAATGTTTCGCGAACACTTGCCGCTTCTCCTATCACATCGACAGAAGGACAATACTTTTTTAAATAATTCTTTAGGATCTCTCGGCTATTAACCTCATCATCAACTACTATTGCGGTCAAATTCACAGTTTTTTATTTATTAGATTTATTTCTAAGACTATATCTAGTTTAGATACTTTTAGAACATCGTTATTTATCTTTTTTCAGAGTTAGTTTTACTTGAGTACCCTCTTCACTATCGGTTAAGTCGGATATAATAACATCAACCTTATCTTTATACATCATATTAAGAATATCGATCCTTTTTTTGATATTACTCATCCCTTGCGATTTTTGTTTCTTTTGATTGAATGTTTTTAATGATTTGGATTTCTCTCTTCCAATTCCATCATCCGAAATCATTATCTCTATTGCATCTCCAGCAGTTTTAATAAAACTTATAAACAAAAGCCCTTTTTCGGGTTTATAACGTAATCCGTGCCAAACGGCATTCTCGACATAAGGCTGGAGCAACATAGGCGGGATCATATATTGTTTAACATCAATTTCAGGATCTACTTCTATTCTATATTCAAATTTATCCTGAAATCTAAAATGCTCTAGTTGAACATATAATTCCAGTAACTCTATTTCCTTTTCTAAAGGAATAAAATCTTCTTCACTATTTTCTAAAACCGCTCTCATTAATAATGAAAAATCCGTTAAATACCTATTGGCCGCTCTTTCATCACTGGTAGCGATAAAGGTGTTTACTGAGTTTAATGCATTAAAAATAAAATGCGGGTTCATCTGAGAACGTAACGATTTTAACGCCAGTAAGTTATTTGCATACTGTTGCTGTTTTATATTACGGTACATTAGATATGCGGCTAGAAGTAATAATACTGATAATCCAATCAGGGAATAGATGATTATTTTTTGTTGTTCTGCTAATTCCTGAGATGCAAAGGCTAATTTATAACGACTTTCATTAAGTTCTCTATCTTTTTCTAAGGTAGCAATTCGATTTGCTTTCTGTGTCAGTTCCCTGTTAAATCTAGCTGCTTGTGATATCTCCTGTTCTTTCTGAATATATAATTTATCTATAATAACTTCATATTCTTCAAAGGCTTCAGAAGCTTTTTTAAGTTCACCTGTTTCTCTGTAAACTTCACCCAGTTTACGAGTTGCATCTTTTTGTACCACGAGATCATTTTCTGAGGCTGCCTTTTTAATGCTTTCTTTTAAATATGGTATTGCTTCATCATATTCTGATTGAGCTGCAAAAGCATTGGCTATTTTATAATTTTGCACCTGAGAAGTTATGGTTCGATCGTCAATACTGATCGGCTCAGGCTCAATATTTTCTTTAGCTACAGGACTAAATTGTTCTGTTTTCTCAATATCCGCAATATCTTCTAAAGCTTCTTTTCTCAGTTGTATCTCCTTATCAAAACTGCTATTTTTATTATAAAAATCAGCTGCTTTCGCTCTTTGAAGAGCTGAGGACTTTTTACTTCTTTGACTGGCAAGAAGTACGGAATTATCCAAATATTCTTCTGCATCATCAAGATTACCCTGTATCTGAAGCATTTCTGCTAATTTAGAATTTAACTCGATAATCAAATCCTCCTCCTTCTTTTTTTGTGCTAATGCCAATGCTTTATTGTAGTTTTTTATCGCATTTGTATTATCGTTTTGTCCCTTATAACTATCACCTAAACCTGCGTGAACCTTAATTCGCTGAGTCGCATTCAATCTGGATTTTTCTAATTCTTTAAAGGTTACTAAAGAGGCTTGGTAATTTTCATTCTGTAATTGTGCATTTCCTAATTTGATTTTTACATCGGTGCTATATTTATTACTCAGGCTGGTTATATAATTACTCTCCGCTAGATCAGGCTGCTTCCAATATTCATAGATATCCGCCAGAGTTTCAAAAAGTTCTGCTTTTTTTTCATCACCAAAAGCATCATCATCCTCTATAGTTTCCAGTGCCCTAGTTACATAATCTATACTAGTTGCTGCATCCTTTTTCAGAGCATTCCGAGCCGCAGATAAATTCGAACCGTATGCCGCAGAAGCTCTCGTTTCCATTTCTATTTTTTCTACATCAGAAACCGATGGGTTTTCCTCTACTTTTACGCTTAATCTTTCTCCGCTCGTAATTGTATGATAGACTGTTTTAAAACTATCATGACTGATGATGATCTCATCCCCTATTTTTGCCTGTATTTTAAAATCACCAAGATTATCTGTGTAATATACTTTGCCGCCTTTAACCTGAATTTCTACATTATTTATAGGTTTAAAAGTCTTATCTTCCTTTACTGTTCCTCTTATTGTCAAGGTTCGCTCTGAAATTCTTTTTAACTCATCTTGAGCATAAAAAGAGTTCGGCAGTAACCAGATAATCAATAATAGAAGACATATTTTTTTCATCGTGTATTAAATAAGCAAGGTAAACTTAATCCATTTATGCCGGATATTAAAATCCAAAAAAACAGCCAATAGGTTTTTTTCCTGATATATAGATCCAAAGAGGCATTTCCCTAATTAAAAAGACATTCTCACTCATCAATAAAGAAGTCTGGCTCATTCTAGGTTTTTATGCTAAAAAGTTCTTGCTAGTTTTAGCCTAAATATAAAAAGAGTAATACTTATGAAAACAATATATCTATGGGGTTTATTATGCTTATTAATAATTCCTGTTTCGTGTCAGGCCAAAAACAAAAATCCTGAATTAGCATTTGAACCTGAAAGTTCTCAACAGATTCACACTTCCAAAACGGATCCGAACACGAAGAATATTCAGGTAGCATTATTATTAGACACAAGCAATAGTATGGATGGTTTAATTGACCAGGCAAAAGCACAATTATGGGAAATTGTAAATGAATTGTCCTATGCAAAATGTGGTCATTATAAAATCAAGCTACAAATCGCTTTATACGAATATGGTAACGATCACCTGCCATCAAAAGAAGGTCATATTAGGCAGGTACTCCCCTTCTCTGATGATTTGGATGAAATATCAAAAGAACTTTTTGCTTTAACAACTAACGGAGGAAATGAGTATTGTGGTAAGGTAATCAATACCTCTATAAATCAATTAGATTGGAAAAAAAGCAATGATCACCTAAAATTAATCTTTATAGCTGGTAATGAACCTTTTAACCAAGGCCCACTTAATTACAAAGATGCTGCCATCGACGCAAAAGAGAAGGATATTACCGTAAACACTATATTTTGCGGCAACTACAGACAAGGTATAGAAACTCATTGGAAAGACGGAGCTGACCTAACCGATGGTGAATACAGCGCAATTGATCATAATAAAGAAACTATTCACATTGCAACACCTTATGATGACATAATCCTACAATTAAATCGCAAGCTAAACAACACCTATATCTATTATGGAAACGAAGGTTCTAAGAAAATGAGTTTGCAGGCTGAACAGGATAGTAATGCAAGATCTTATAGCGCGGCTAATGCAGTAAGCAGGACCATAAGTAAAAGTTCAGGGTTTTATAAAAACAAAAGTTGGGATCTTGTGGATGCCGCAGATGATGAAAATTTTGAAATAGAGAAAGTAGAAAAAGAAGAACTACCTGAAGAGTTAAAGGATAAGTCCAAAACTGAATTAAAACAATATATCTCCCAAAAAAGTAATGAGCGAAAAGACATTCAGAAAAAAATACAGGAATTAAATAAAAATCGTCTTGAATACATCAAGAAAAATAGCAAGAAAGACGAATCAAATCTGGAAACTGCACTTATTAATGCTATAAAAAATCAGGGAAAGAAGAAAGCTTTTAACTGGGAAGAATAAATACTGAAATCATGAATATAAATCAAATAATTGTTCTCACCTTATTAACACCTTTACTTATGTTTTCACAAAAAAAAGAAAAATTACAAAAATCTAAAGTTGATTTCGAATCTTTTTTGGAAATCTCTGAAGAAGTATTAGAGTATAGGCAATTCAGGCTTATTCCTTTGGATCAGTTTCTTGATTTTTCTGAGGAATCGGGTACAATTATATTGGATACAAGATCAGAAGCAGCATACAACCAGAAACATCTTAAAGGAGCTGTACATTTAAATTTTTCGGATTTTACTGAAAAGAAACTATCAAAACTAATTCCTGATAAAACAACGAAAATCTTAATTTATTGTAATAACAACATTGGTGGAGATACGCTAAATTTCCCTACTAAGATTCTACCAATGGCACTAAATATCCCCACTTTTATCAATCTTTATGGTTATGGATATAAAAATGTATATGAATTAGCTTCCTTAGTCCCTATACAGGATAAGCGCCTAGAATTTGCAGGAACAGAAGCAGAATAAATAAGCAAAGGCATGTCTTGAGACATGCCTTTGTAAAAATGTTTTATAAATTTCTATTCTTTTAATTATTGACAGCAGGACAATGACAGTTCCAACGCTCCTTTCGTTTTCCGAAATCATACCCTATAGTCAATTGATGAAATCCTCCATTCGTTAATACCACAGAATTGGACTGGTGACTATAGGTATAACCGACCATCCATTTCTTATAATTTATTCCCAAAAAAGGCGTGATGTATTGCAATTTTTGACTTTCGATTTCTACTCCGGTCTGAGAAAACTCGGCACCATCAAAACTTCTTCTGTACGATAATCCTCCCCATAAAGTGGCAAGCTCACCAAATCTTCTATACACCTTTAAATTTCCATCAATAGTGCTTTCTTCCGTTTGATCAGTGGCTTGATATAAAATTGACGGTTCTAAACTCCAAGGACCATTTCCAAGTCCAAAAACATATCCTACAGAAAAAATATACCTACGTTGGTTATTAGAATCCCTAATAGTAGCTCCGATGTCTGTATTATCAAATATATCTCTAGCTGTTGGAAGCAAATTTTTTACTGTGAAATGAAGATACCAGTCAAGATAATTATACGACATTCCAAAATCCACATTAAAATAGGAATCTTTTTGTAAATTTCCTCTCAAAACCGGATCAGGATCGGCCGGATCATCCAGACCTCTTTCATCTACATTAGATTGAATTAATGCCCCGCTAAGCCCAAAAGATAGCATATTCAAATCCGTTCGATCTCTAGAGAATAATAAATGATATGCAAATGTTACAAATACTCCTGTCTGAGTGAAACGTCCGTTTTCATCCCTGTAAACGATTCCTCCCAAACCTACTTTATCACCTGCCCTAAAATTAATATTGGCCGATTGAGTACTGGGTGCGTTATCCACATCAAACCATTGTTTCCTGGCCGTAAGCCTTATTTTGTTGGCATTAGAAGCTCCTGCCATAGATGGATGAACCAAATATAAATTGTCTGAAAGATAATCTGCATACACTGGTATTCCTTCCTGAGAAAAAGCAAATTGTGAGACCAATAAAACAAACAACAAATAATATTTCTTCAAAATCATCAGGGCATTATGTTTAAAAGGAAAAACTTGACTAATTATTTCAATATAAACTATTTAATCTGGCTTATATTGTGGGGCTTTAATATTTCTTTTCCCAAATCAAAATATTATTTCTTGCCGGCATCAAATATATAAATTTTTAGAAAAACATATCTTTTTCGCGCACTATTAAAACATTCTTAATCTTATATATCTTCGTACGAAGTGGAAATTGTTTTTAGTAAATTTGCTAAAAATTGATTATGGAAAAGAATTTTGAAATAAAAATTGAGCCTACCTCTAATTCTAGTATAATAAAATTTGAAGCAAATTATTTTTTAACTCAGCATACTAGCTATGAGTTTGAAAATATAGATCATGCAAAGAATTCACCTTTGGCTCAACAATTATTTTACTTACCATTCGTAAAAAGAGTATTTATCGCTCAAAACTTTGTCGCAATTGATAAGTTTGACATCGTAGAATGGGATGATGTACAAGATGAAGTAGCTGAGCAAATAAAAGAATATTTAAATAGTGGACAACCTGTCGTTAATGAAACAACATCTAGTAAAAAAGTTCCAATAACAATTTATGCGGAAAGTACTCCAAATCCTGCTGTATTGAAATTTGTAGCCAACAAAAAGTTAGTTACCAGCGGACACGAGTTTAAAAGTATTGATGACACAAAGAATTCACCCCTTGCTGAAAAACTATTTCACTTTCCGTTTGTAAAAGAAGTCTATATTGATGAGAATTATATCTCTATCAATAAGTACGATATGGCAGAATGGAACGATATCACATTAGAGATAAGAGAATTTCTAAGAGAATACCTCGAACAAGGCAAGGAAGTGTTATCCGCAAATGCGACTGTATCAAAAAGCACGGTTGAGAAGCAGGCAGAAGCTGATTTTGAAAAGCTTGATGATACCTCCAAAGAAATTGTAAATATCATCGAAGAATATATTAAACCTGCTGTAGCAAGCGATGGAGGTAATATACTATTTGACTCTTATGATCCCAAAAGCAAAGGCGTAAAAGTAATTCTGCAAGGAGCTTGTAGCGGATGTCCTTCTTCCACCTTTACCTTAAAAAATGGTATAGAGAACATGCTAAAGGAGATGCTAAAAGACAAGGTTGAGTTTGTAGAAGCTATAAATGGGTAGTTTATTGAATTATATTTAGCTCTATCGAAAAATCACACAAATAATAACGATTATTATTTAAAAAAGATTATAGTATCTCGTATATTAGAGAAATTTTTATAAAATTTTAACCAAAAAAATATTAATATGTCAATCGTTAAAGTAATAGAGGTAATAGCAACTTCTGAAAAAGGCTGGGAAGATGCAGCAAAAAACGGAGTAAAAGAAGCCGCAAAAACTGTTAAAAACATTAAATCTGCATGGGTTTCTGATCAGAAAATGGTGATCAAAGGTAATGAGATTGAAGAGTACAGAGTTATTCTAAAAATTTCTTTTGAGATAAATTAAGAATTAATTATCTCTTTGTAAAAAGCATCTTAATAGTATTAAGGTGCTTTTTATGTTTATAAAGCAAAAACTGAAAAGATCAACTATTATATCTATTCTAAACAAATTATTAATGAGTAATTTATCTTCATTAATATCTCATCTACTTTTAATAAGATAGAGATCTATAGAGAATAAGTATAGATCTTAGTATATTTAAAAGGAGTTAATAAACGCCCTTTAGACGAACTAAATCAAGTACTTAAACATATTATATGTTGATTTTTCCTACAAATCTATAACGATTTCGTTGTTACTTTTACAGTTTTACCTTAAAAAATCGATGTTATATTTTCAGCAAAACGGACTATTTATAGACAATCCATTACCAAAATATTGATTGTGTTGACGAATCGATAAAAACAATGTATTAAAACTTATAATTTTGCATTTTATCCTTTGTTTTATTACATTTATTTCACCTAAATCAATAAGCCGTGAGAAAAATACTACTTTTTTTATTTCTAATAATATCGCCTTTTTTATTTGCACAACTTCCGCAATCTTTATTAAAACCAACCAAAAGGATCTCAACTTTCGACGAGTATGATGGTTCTATTTTTAAAAGCCTTCGATATAAGGATGCAAGTGTAATAGATGAAAAATCTGGAACTTTTGATGCCAAACTTAGATATAATGCTTATTCTGATGCATTAGAGTTTAAGAAAGGATCTGAATTATATAAACTTGTAAATAATCCTACTACCCATGCCAGAATTGATGGAGACTATTATTATTATTGTGACTTTAAAACACAAAGAGGTCTGAGAAGATCTGGTTATTTTATTCTTGTAGAACTAAATGAGCGTTACAGAATATATAAAAAGTATATCGTCAAAATTACGGAACCGGAGAAAAAAGGATCTACCAATGGTATTGCTTCTTCTGGGAAAGTACAAATAAAAACCTCATACTATCTTGAAGAGCGTGGTGTAATTATGGAATTACCTACAAATAAGAAAGAAATTCTGGCCACTCTTAGTGATAAAGAAGAAGAGCTTAAATCTTATATTAAAAAAGAAAAAATAAAAGTTAGGAAGGAAGAAGATCTCATCCGTCTTGTATCCAGATATAATGCTCTAAAAAGCAGTGATGCTAATCCATCCCGAAGTTTATTAAGCACCAGATCCAGAAGAAATTAATTATGCCTATAAAACTTTAGGAATTAAGTGTTCTTTAACCAATAATAGGTAATTAAAGACCAAATCTAATATCTAGCATCTGCACAAAGCAGAATTGTTTTGGTAATATAATGTCAGCTTGTTGTAAGAATTTAGCTCTAAAAAGACATCAGATTAAGTGTTTTTCATAGTGTCTCACGACCCGCCCGTCCTGATCCAAGTCGAAGGGCCACAGATGACAGGAGAAAAATTGTACATCGAATTCAGGTTACAATAACATTACTAACCTGCCACAAAGTCTTTTAAGTAGTAGGGTTCAAAGTAACTAACATCTTCGAATTCCTTTTTCAAGAATTTATCATTACTAATGGTTGCCATCTCATTTGCAGATGGTAATCTATCTGAAATGAATTTGGCATTTTGATGGTCACAAATTTCAGCAAATTTAGCTACTCCATTTCCTATAAATATCACCTTATCTTCATCCAGATAATCCTGGAAAGAGTTTTTTGTTAGTATCTCGGCTTCTGTATGTCTAAGTCTAGTATGATCATCAGAAAACACTGCAGAATATACTTCCATACGTCTTGCATCAATCATCGGTACAATAAAGCCTCCATCAGATAATATCTGTAAAGCTAAAGAATACAAAGTTTCCACAGAGATTAATGGAATATCTAATCCATAGCATAAACCTTTTGCTGTAGAAACACCTATTCTTAAACCAGTGTATGAACCAGGACCTTTACTTACTGCAACAGCATCAAGGTCATTAAAAGTCAAACCAGCTTCTTTAATAATTAAATCAATAAAGTGGTGTAGACGTTCTGCGTGAGAATATTTGGTATTATAATCCTCTTTGGACACAAGCACTCTGCCATCTAGAGCCAGTGAGACAGAGCAATTGGTAGTAGAAGTTTCTATGCAAAGAATATAGGCCATCTTCAATAATTTACGCAAAGATACCCTTAATTATTAAATTTATTTAGCAGACTTTTTTTCCTTTTTATAAGTCACTTTATCACCAGTTTTCAAAGTTTTTGTAACAATATTATACGGCCCAGTTATAACTTCTTCTCCAACCTGTAAACCTTCAGTTATTTCTATGTTACTATCATCCTGTATACCAGTTTTAATTACCCTTAATTTGGCAACTTCTCCGTCTTTTACAAAAACACACTCAAACTTTTCATCAGAATCCTCTAGTTTTTCTTTGGTATAAGATCTTTTTTTACTGCTAGAAGTATCACTCTTTATGACAATCGCGCTAATAGGAACTCCTATAATATTTTCACGCTTGTTTGTAATAACATCTACGGTTGCCGTCATACCCGGTCTAAAAGGGGAATAGCTCTCAGGTTTATCTTTTACGAGATCTTCATAGGATTCTTCCAAAATCCGAACTTTTACTTTAAAATTTGTTACCTGATCCGAACTTAGAGTACTTTCTGCAGAGTTTGCAATCTCCGTTACAAGTCCTTTAAACTGTTTTTTGAGATACGCATCAACCTCTACAATTGTAGAATCTCCGAGTGAGATTTTCACAATATCATTTTCATTTACATCAACCTCAACTTCCATATTACTTAAGTTAGCAACTCTTACAATTTCTGTACCTGCCATTTGTTGAGTACCTACTACTCGTTCTCCCAGTTCTGCCGATAATTTAGATACGGTCCCATTCATTGGCGCGTAAATGGTTGTTCTACTAAGGTTATCTTTTGCTTCATTTACTGTAGCCTGAGCACTTTTCACACTATAAAAAGCAGATTGCTTGGCAGCTTCTGCCACTTCATACGCTGAAACAGATGTATCCCATTCTGCTTTAGAAATTACTCCTTTATTAAATAATTCTTTGTTACGATCGTAGCTTAATTTTGCTTCTTTAAGACTTGCTTCTGCTTGTCTTAATCCAGCTCTCACATTTTCTAATGCTGCCTGAGATCTATTTAAACCGGATTGTATAATATCTGGATTAATTCTAACCAAAAGATCTCCTTTTTTTACTTGTTGTCCTTCCTTGATAGGTAAGTCTATAATTTCTCCTGAAACCTCTGAAGAAAGTTTTACTTCTACTTCAGGCTGAATTTTTCCTGTAGCTGCGACAGTTTCGACAATAGTAAGCTTTTCGATTTTTGATATTTCAACTTCTTTTAGATTTCCGTCTTTACCAAACCACCCAGCCTTTTTACCAATGATCAGTCCAATAACTAAAACGACAACAAATGTTAAAATGATTAGTAAAGTTTTTCTACTCATGACGTAACTTAAAATTAATTCTATTGTATGAAATTACAACCTTTTTCATTAGCAACCCAAACAGACTACTGGTTATTTACAATTTTATATCTGCTAATTTTATTCCAAAATATAGTTCTAGTACTTTAATTTTGAAAATGTAATCGAACTTTGCCTGTACTTCATTACTTTGTGCATTTTCCAGCCTAAACTTGGATTGACTAAAGTCGAATGCATTCGTTCTTCCCACATCATACCGGTCCTTGGCATATTCATATGCTCTTTCCTGCGCTTTTACAGCTACTAATGAAGCTTCATAGGCTTCTGCCGAACCTTTTGCATCCAAATACGCCTGATACACATTACTGTCCAGATCTAACGCTGCCTGCTCTAATTGAAATTCAGTACGTCTAACATTGATTTTAGCTCTTTTTACATTATTTCTTGTGGCAAAACCGTTAAAAATTGGCACATTTAAAGATAATCCATAAGAAAGTGCATCATTTTGATACAATTGCTCAATAAAAGGGGTAGGCCCTACTTCTCTCAAAAGAAAATTAGGTCTATTCGAAAATACGGTCTCTCCGGTTCCTTCTACGGTTCCTATTGGAGTGAAGGGCTCATCAGGATCGATTCCTGCTGCTTCAAAAGTATTATTTCCTACCTCACTAGTATTATACCCAAAAGAACCGCTTAAGGTAGGATAATAAGCTCCTCTGGCTATTTCTAAATCTTTTTCTGCTATTAACTTATTTTGTTCTGCTATTTGAACCTCATATCTTGCCTCTCTGGCGCTAGATCTTATTTCATCAATAGATTTGTTTAATATAGATGCCGAAGGAACCAGGTAATCCTGATCAGCAATATCAAACTTTTCATAATCTTTGATCAGTAGTGTTTGTGCTAATCCCACTCGAGCAATTAGCACAGCATTTTCTGCTTGTACGATTCGTGTTAGCTCATCTGCGAAAGTAGCTTCAATTTCTAACAAGTCTCCCTGTGGTAATACGCCAGCATCCACTAAATCCTTAGTTCTTTTAAGTTGCTCCAGAGTGATTTCGTGCTGTTTTTCTATAACTTTTAATGATTCTTTGTTCAGCAAGACCTGTAGATAACTATTTGCAATAAATAAAGCAATATCGTCCTTTGATTTACCAAGATTGTATTGACTCAATAATTTATTCAACTTTGCTCTTTGAAACTGTTTTACATTTCTTAATCCATCAAAAAGAGTAATTCCTAAATTAACCCCGTAAGATGACGTTCTGAAAGTAGCAGTTCTGTTTGTATTGGTGATCGGGTCTGTTGCTAAACCAGATCTCCAAAAATTTGATGCCTGAGCATTTAATGAAGGTAAAAAATTACCAAGAGCATCACTTTTGTCGATTGCTGCATTATCTACATTAAGTTCTGATTGTTTAATAGTAATATTATTTTCTAAAGCATATTCTAAGCATTCTCGAAGGGTCCACTTTTTTTCTTGTGCCTGAGTAGCCAGAATCCCAAAGAGGACACAGCAAATAATCGAAATTTTAACTTTCATCTGTTTTTCTTTATTTTTTAAGAGGTCAGACCTACCCTTGCCATCAGGCAGGTGGAAACTCACTAAGTACATAATGTTATTTATAACAAAATGCTATATCGTTCATTTCACATTACCTATTTGTATATTATTGATTGTTGTTGTTACACTTTTAGTTAAAAAAAATTTAATTCCCGAACTCCGGCTTCTTAATTTGATTCCAAACCTTGATCTTATCCTCTTTGGATATTCCATTTTTTATCTCCACATTGATACCATCACTAACGCCTAATTCTACATCTCTGTTTTCGAATTTTTGCTCTCCAACGGCTACTTCTACAAATGGTTTTTGGGTCTTAGGATCGTATTGAATAAGAGATTCTTTTAAAGCCATAACGCTATCTACCTTTGCCAAAATTATTGAGGCGTTAGCGCTTAACCCAGCTCTTATGAAAGTGGTGTCTTTTTTATTTAAAGAACCTTTAATCTCAAACTGAATAGCTCCGTTTTCTTCCTTCCCTTTGGGTGCAATATAATCTAAAACAGCATCAAACTTCTTGTTTTCAATAGCTCCAACAGTTATTTCCAAAGGTAAGTTTTCTTTTATTTTTCCTACTTCACTCTCATCCACTTTTCCTTCAAAGATCATTTTACCAACATCGGCTATAGCTGCAATTGTGGTACCATCATTAAAGTTATTAGCTTCAATCACTTGATTACCTTCTTTTACAGGAACTTCTAAAACCATTCCTGTTACTGTAGAGCGAATTAAGGTATTGGCCGCGCTTCCTAATCCTCTTGTAGTTCCTGTACGAACGATTTGATAATTCTGCTGAGCTGCCTCATAATTTTGTTTTGACTGTTTATAGGTTACATCGGCTCCATCAAATTCATTGGCTGAAATTACCCCTTTTTCGAATAACTCTTTCTGACGTTTATAAACTTTTTCTTGATTGTTCAGATCTATCCTGGCCGTTTCTACAGCATTTTTGGCACTTTGTAATGATGAAACATTTGGAATCACTCTAATCTTAGCTATTAAATCACCAGATTTTATCTGATCACCTGCTTCTATATATATTTCTTCTATAATACCAGAAATATTTGGTTTTATCAAAACTTCTTCTTTCGGTACAATACTACCTGTGGCAACAGTCTTTTTTATAATTGTTTCGGTAGTACTTTGTTCGGTCTTGTAAGTAACCGGATCCTCCTGATTTTTTTGATATAAATAATATAAAGCTCCTGCGAAAATGATGACGATGAGAAGTAAAATAATAACAGTTATTGTTTTTTTCATTTTAGTACTTATTGATTTCTTACTATTCTGAATAGTAAAGTTGATTGATTTATATTTAATCTGCTCTTAAAGCATCTATTGGTTTTGTTTTTATAGCGACTTGTGCTGGTATTAATCCTGCTAAAAGACCACTACTTATAAGAATTAATAATGCAACAAAAACTACCGTTAGGTCTACGCTTGGATTAGCAAACATGGTTTCTTCACTTTCAGGAATTCCTTCTAATATTTTGTTAACCAGATATAATACCCCAGTAGAAACAGCGATACCGGTCATTCCTGAAATAATGGTTAAAAAAATGGACTCAAGTAATATTTGGCCACGTATTGACCAGGGAGATGCTCCCAACGCCCTTCTAATCCCTATTTCTTTAGTCCTTTCTTTTACAACAATTAACATTATATTGCTAATACCAATAATACCAGAAAGAAGTACCAAAATTCCTACGAAATATGCCACCCCTTTTAATGCTATAAAAAGGCCATTTATTTTGCTAAATTCCTCGTAAAGATCAAAATTACCTATAGCTCGATTGTCTTCAGGATGTATAGTATGATTGGTCTTTACAACATTTATGATGTCTTTTTTTAGTTTAGTAATAGAATTATTATCTTCTGCGGTTATTGCCATCCATCCTACATTATCAGCACGATTGAACGCCTGCGAAAAAGAAGTAAACGGGACAAATATTTCTTTTTGCCCACGTTCTCGATCTCCGTTGTTGGATTTTTTAACGTATGTACCGATTACCATAAAACTTACACCTTGTATTTTTATATATTCACCGATAGGTTCTTCTCCAAATTTAAACAGTTCTTTCTTTACTCCTTCTCCAATTACTGCAACTTTTCTATTTTCGTCAATATCTCCATAGTTTATAAACCTTCCTGATGTTATAGTTATTGGGTCTTGATTAATTATTTCGGGATAATCTCCATAAATATTAAAAGCTCCTGTATTTAAACCTCTAACTACGTTGTTAGTTCCTCCAAAGCCTCCTAGCTGATTTCTAGGTGAAATGTATAGTAATCCTGGTACTTTTTCTCTAATTGCGGCTACATCTCTTATTTTAAAATTAAATCTTCTTCCTTTGGGTAGTCCTTTATATGGTTTAGATGCAACCTGAGTCCACATAAACATTGTATTTGTAGCGATATCTCCAAAACCTTTTTTAACTCCATTTTCCAGTCCTTTACCTGCTGCTAATAAGATCACCAATATAAAAATACCCCAAAACACACCAAAAGCGGTAAGTAAGGTTCTAAACCAATTGGCGGTAAGTGCCTCTATAATTTCATTCCATCGATCTCTGTTAAACATATTATTCGTCTCTTAGTGCTACAATAGGTTTGATTTTTGCCGCTCTCCATGCTGGGAAAAAGCCGGCAATTGCTCCGGCAATGATCAATATAAATACTGTTGTGATAGCAACATTAAAATTCACTGAGGGGCTGGATATAAAATCAGTTTCAATCATAGGGCCTACTACTTCCAGTAAGATTAATCCAAAAATCAGTCCCGTAAATCCTGCAATCGCAGTTACAAATATAGCTTCATGTAAGATCATACCGATTATTGAAGATGGAAGTGCACCGATAGCTTTTCGTATTCCAATCTCCTTTGTTCTTTCTTTTACGATAATTAGCATAATATTACTCACACCAACCACTCCCGCGATAATTGTACATACGCCTACCCACCAAAAAAAAGCTTTGATCATAAAGATGAGATTATAAAACCGTTTTGCCTGCTCTAAAGAATTACCTATTCCAATCGCTCGTTCATCTGTGGGAGCAATAATATGTTTGTTTTTTAGGTACGAAGTTATAGTTGCCACAAACTCTTCAGACTTTGCTACTGCAGTTTCGAAATCTTTCTCAGGTTTTAACGTATAGGAAAGATTACTGATAGTTTGTCCCCTATTGAATACCTGTTGTGCCGTTGTCGAGGGTACCGATACCTGTTCTTCTTCACGCTCACCACCTTTATCCGTGTATACTCCTACAACTTTAAAAGGTATATCATTCAATCGTATGTACTTACCTAAGGGATCTTCATCATTTTTAAACAGAGCTTCTTTTACTTTGTTTCCAATAGCTACGATTTTATTTTTTTCATTAATATCCTGTTGATTAATAAATCTTCCGGAAACCATTGATTGATTTTCTATAAACTGGAATCCCGGATGGATCCCTTCTATTCTATAATTTCCAGACTCTTTTTTATAAGAAATTACTGCACCCCATATTCGTACACGAGAAGATTCATACTCTATAACTTCTTCATTAGTTTTATGAATAAAGTCGAAATCTTCATTTGTCATACTGAAAAATCTTCCTGGATTTAAACCTTTGTATTCCACAGAAGTAGGTCTTGTCCAAACCCAAATACTATTGGATGCATCCCCTTCAAATTCTTGGGATATACCATTTTGCATACCTTGACCAACTCCTAAAAGAATCACTAAAATAAATATCCCTGAAGCAACAGATAATCCAGTTAAAAAAGTACGTAATTTATTTTTTCGAATAGTATCGAATATTTCTTGCCAACGTTCTATATTAAACATATGAATTTGCTCTTACTTGTTTTACCGTCCCATCGTTAATGATAATACCATCCTTTAGGTTAACTATTCGTTTAGTCATATGCGCTATATCTTCTTCATGCGTCACAATAAGAATTGTTTTACCTTCGTCGTTGATTCCCTGGATCAGCTCCAGTACTTCATAAGAGGTTTTAGTATCAAGAGCTCCCGTAGGTTCATCTGCCAACAACACTTTTGGCTCAGAGGCCAAAGCTCTAGCAATCGCAACACGTTGCTTTTGTCCTCCGGATAGTTCATTGGGAAGATGAGTTGCCCAATCAGCTAAACCCACTTTTTCTAAATAGTGAAGCGCTTTATCAGTCCTTTCCTTTCGTTTAATTCCCTGATAATATAGTGGCATTGCAACATTATCCAAGGCATTCTTATAATTGATCAGATTAAAGGATTGAAATATAAATCCAAGAAATTTATTTCTATATCTAGCTGCTATTTTTTCATTTAGATTTTTGATAGGGAGGTTATCTAAAAAATAGCTTCCACTATCTGCCTCATCAAGCATACCCAAAATGTTAAGAAGAGTAGATTTACCAGAGCCAGAAGAACCCATTATAGCCACTAATTCTCCTTCTTTGACACTAAAATTGATTCCTTTTAATACGTGAAGGGAGTTGCTTCCCATTTGGTAAGATTTATGTAAGTCTTTAATTTCAATCATAACTCGAGATTAAGATTTATCAGGCAAGAAATTATGCCTAAATATTTGAACCAAGACTTACTTTCCTTATAACATAATAAATTCCAGCAGATCAATTTTCTAGTTTTCCCTCTAGAAATAATTTAGATAGTTAGTATAGTCTTATTACATAAGACTAATCCTACATAGGTTTTGTTACACCTAAGAGTGTTATGAAAATGTTAAAGATTATAGTTCCGAAAACTATTATGTCAGTTTTCTACTGAAGTTTTCTTTTTATTCCTATATAAAAAGTACCCAACTGCTCCGATAAGAATATAAGGTACAATCATTAAGTATACTATTCCATTATTTATTCCTTTAGCGGTTTCCTGCCCTTCCTCACTTTCTAAAACAGCACGACACATCGCACACTGTGCATCCACAGAAATCGTAAGAAGCAATAACAAAATTAATATAAAGAATGTTTTAATTTTCAACTTGTTTCCTTTTTACCCTTCCTTTGAGTCAACAAACCATTGGAATTACGTATTAAACTTTTAATTTCAGCTATAATACGGAGAAATCATTACATAAACGATTACTCCTGATATTGCCACATATAACCATATTGGAAATGTGATTCTGGCAATTTTACGATGCCTATCAAAACTTTTTGCTAATGCCCGAACGTAAGTAATTAATACAAAGGGGATCACTACAATAGATAAAACAATGTGGGTTATTAATATAAAATAGTATGCATATCGAATCATTCCTTCTCCTCCAAATTTCGTCGAGTCACTTGTCATATGATAAGCTACATACATCACCAAAAATAACACGGAACACACTATTGCCGTCTTCATTAGCTTTTCATGTAATTCAATCTTCTTATTTTTGATTGCCCAAAAAGCCATCAAAAGAATAATGGCAGTTAAGCCATTAATGCTTGCATAAATAGGTGGTAAAAATGTTAGTGGTTCCACATCAAAACCTAATCTACGTAGATTTACACCAAACAATGCAGCAACTGCTAACGGTATAGCTATTGACAATATAATAATCCATTTATTATATTTACCTTCCACGTCTGATCTATTATTACTCATCTTTCTTCAGTAGTTTTTTAATATCTTCCAGTAAGATTGTGATTTGCTCTTCCTCTCCGTTTTCGTCCTTCTTTTCTTCGACTCCTATTGTTCCTCTATAATAAATTATTGGATTCCCAGATGCATCATATCGTGATCTGATATATCCCTCCTGATCTATCAACGCAAAGTATCCATTATGTTCAAATCCTCCAGGAACTTCAGGGTTTTCTGCTGCATAGATATTAAAACCGGCATTAGCCAAATCATAAAGGTCTTCTCGATCTCCGGTTAGCAAGTGCCAATCAGGGTCTGTAATCTGATAATTCTCTGTATATTTTTTTAGAATTCGCGGTGTATCTCTTTTAGGATTGATGGTAAAGGAAGCAACCCCAAAATTATCATACCCCTTAAGTTCATTCTGCAAATACACTAAATTACTGGTCATCTTCGGACAAATTGTTGGACAGCTCGTAAAGAAAAAATCTATTACATATACTTTTCCTTTATAATCATGATTGGTAATCAACAAGCTATCCTGATTGATAAATGCAAACTCAGGAACTTTCCTAGGCTTACCATTAATCTTTATGTAAGACAGTTTTTCATTGGCAACCGGATTATCAGCACTCATCCTATCATTTTTTACTATAGAGGTGCCTTTTATTCTACTTACAATTTTAGGAATAAAAATGATCCCAAAAATCAAAATAATGAATGAAATACCTACGTATGAATATTTTTTCATGTTTTGTATTTAGTTTTCTTTGCGATCTGCCTTATACTTTTTAAGTGCTAAACGATATTCTGCCAAAATCACCTTTACATCATCAACCATAACATTGTTTAGATCAGCTACTGAACTTGTATCATAACCATATACCTTTTGCTCCTTTTTTTCGAGATTCTCTTCTCTACCTCTTAGGTTCATATCTTTGTCAATAATAAACACATAATTGGTAGCATTTCCTTTATCTAGTGTATATGGTGTTTTAAGCTCTCTAAAAAAGCTTTGTATACTTTCTGGGGTTCCAAAAAGAAAATTCCATTCTGATACATCAGTTATATCATCTAATTCACCCAGAAGTTCTTTTGCAGCGTTCTCACTACCATATGGCAAAATGATTACAAATTGAAAATCTGTAAACTCATAGTTTTTTTTGTAAATCTTTTGATTTAGATTAAACGCATTTCCTTTTTTATTATGAATTCCTTCTCCAAAAAAACCTACTATTGTAATCTTATCTTTTAAAGTAATACGTTCTCCCGTTAGACTTTCGAAGTTATCAAGACTACCTACAGATTCTTCTAATACCGGAAGTTTAGAAAAATTATCTACGGCTGAAGCAAAAAACAAATACATTACTATTGGCAGTATAAACAGTATTCCGAGAACTAAATATTTTTTCATTAAATATCGACTTTACTTCGTTTGCAAAAATAAAAAAGACGGTTGAAAACAACCGCCTTTTACTATCTTTTATTATGCTTTTAACTTATGTACTCAAGATATTAAAAGTCCCAGCTTTTATGCCCAGCTTTAAACACTTCATATATATAATCACCTTCGGTTAATAATATAAAAATTAAGTAACTGATCAAAAATACTGCTGTCCAGACTACCGCTCTTCTCAATCCTTTCGTTTCACCTTCCATATGCATAAAAGCCCAGGTAATATAATACGCTTTGTATATGGTAAGAATGATGAAAATCCAATTAAGCAATTTCATACTAATCAATGTCGTCTCTATTAAAAATGCTGGTTTGATAATACCTAAAATTACCTCTACTATTGTAACTACAGATAATAATATGAATACTTTCCAGATTCGGGATGTATTAGATTCGTGATGTGCCGTATCGTGTGCCATAATATCTATTCTAAAATCTTTTAATAATTAAACCAGGTAGAAGAATGTAAATACAAATACCCATACTAAATCTACAAAGTGCCAGTAAAGTCCAACTTTTTCTACCATTTCATAGTTCTTTCTTTTTTCGTATGTTCCCAATATTATATTGAAAAATATGATAATATTAATCACAACTCCAGAAAATACGTGAAATCCGTGAAATCCAGTAATAAAAAAGAAGAAGTTAGCGAATAAAGGAGTACCATATTCGTTATGAATTAAATTAGCTCCTTCTACTATACCAATAGCATCGGTATTCAATCTTCGTAAAGATTCTTCTCTTGATAAGATTGTTTTTTCTCCTGTATCAGTAAGTACCTGTGTTCGTATTAAAAGATCGCTTCTTTTCGCAAAACCAGCTCTAATTTCTTCTATTGTATATGTAGGAAGTGTTCCTTCGGATTTGTACCAAATTCCATTTTTACTCTCGTGCTGCACTCTCTCCTGTGGCATATCTATCGCTATGTCGTGCAGAGCGACTCTATGTCCTTCTGTGTCCAGGAACTGTAAAATCTGTCCTCCTTTAGTTTCTACAGCACCATATTCTCCTTTAATGAAATTTTTCCATTCCCAGGCTTGTGAACCAACAAAAATTGCTCCTCCAATAATAGTTAGAAACATATATAAAATCACTTTCTTCTGTTTCATCTGATGACCAGCATCTACAGCTAACACCATAGTTACTGAAGAAAAAATCAATATAAATGTCATTAATGCCACATAATACATCGGTGCATCCACCCCGTGAAGGAATGGGAAGTGATTAAACACCTCGTCAGCGATTGGCCAGGAATCAATAAATTTAAATCTCGAAAAACCGTAAGCAGCAAGAAACCCAGAGAATGTAAGTGCATCAGACAGGATAAAAAACCACATCATCAACTTACCATAACTCGCCTTGAGTGGTTGATTGCCCCCACCCCAGATTTTACCTTCTGTACCTGTATTAGCGACAGTTGTTTCCATATAAAGAATTTGGTATTGTTAAATTTTCCACAAAAGTAATCAATTTTATTATCTAACGAAATATAAAAATAAAAAGAGATAAACCCACAAAACATCTACAAAATGCCAATACATAGCACCTAGTTCTAAACCAAGGGTTTGTCCTGTTTTATACTTTTGTTTAAAATGATTATAAATTACGACTAAAAGTACTATCAGTCCGACAATTACGTGTACAATATGCAATACTACTATAATATATAAAAAAGTTGGGACAATATTAGCAGATGGTCCTGTAAAATAATAGCCTTGAGACATGATATCTGCAAATCCTTGAAATTGCATATAAACAAATAACACCCCTAACCCCAATGTAGTCAATAACATACTTGTAGCCAATCCTCGTTTGTCGTTTTCGATCGCTTTCTTTACCAAATACAAAGATAGACTACTAGTTATAATGACCAATACGCTAAAAATAAATGCATTCGGAAAAACAAGATCTGTTAACCAATCTTGTCTGGTTTTACTGACTACATAAGCACTAGTGAGGCCTGCAAATGTCATAGTCATACTAACCATTCCAAACCACATCATGGTTTTTTTTGCCCTTTTCTGTTTTTCGATTGTTGTTCCTTGCGTTAAATCCATGCACGAATAAATTTGTCTGCTACATAAATAATCTGTAACAATGTGATGTAAGACACACTTGCCAGCATTAATTGCTTTGCAGTTTTAGCATCTCTAATTTTATATAAACGAATTGCATATCTAAGTAAAAATCCGCCAAGTATCAAAATCAAAATTCCCGAAACCGCAGTAATATAAAGCTTCCCGGTAACACCAAACACGGGAATTAAAGAAGTAACGACTGTCCAAACTGTATAAATAATAACCTGCGTTGCTGTCCCTTTATCTCTTTTTCCCGTAGGTAACATAAAGAAACCTCCTTTTTTATAATCATCAAACAAAAACCATCCTATCGCCCAGAAATGAGGAAATTGCCAGAAAAACTGTATCATAAATAAAGTACCGGGCTCTATCCCGAAATTATTTGTAGCTGCCACCCATCCTAACATGAATGGAATCGCTCCGGGAATAGCACCTACAAAAACAGATAAAGGAGTTTTGGTTTTTAACGGAGTATACAGACTGACATATATAAATATAGAAATCGCACCAAACATAGCTGTTTGCGGATTTATTACATACAGTACTGAAATTCCTAAAACAGTAAAAACAGACGCGATGATAAAGGCAGTATTTACAGACATCCTTCCTGATGGAATTGGTCTGTTCTTAGTGCGATCCATCAGAACATCCAGATCACGCTCTATAATCTGGTTAAAAGCGTTAGATGCGCCGACCATAAAATATCCACCTATTGCCAAAAGCAATAAGGTACTCCAGGAAACTGTATCGACCCCCAACAAATAACCTGCTACAGAAGAGAAAACAACACTTAATGCTAATCGCATTTTAGTAATCTCTTTAAAATCCTGAATTACAGATATTTGGGCAGTATTAGCTTGGGTTATACTCAAATTTTGCACGTTTACTAAATTACTTTTTTAAAAAGTGGTGCAAAGATATGCCTTAAAAGCATTTTAGACAACTTATAACTATTTATAATTCACCTTTTAACAACTGTTTTAGTTAAACAAATATGTACACTTGTAATTCTAAGCGATAATAATTCAGTAAAAATCAGGTATATGATACAAAAATAAAAAACCTAGTTGAAAATCAACCGGGTTTGAATAGTTAATCAAGTATTTTGAAGGTGATTGGTAAAATATATTTCACCCTTACCGCCTCATTTCCAATTTTTGCCGGTGTCATATTCGAGAATTTATCCACCACTCTTCTGGTTTCCTTTTTTATGGCTGGATGAGGAGCTCTTATTTTTACATCCGTAATGATGCCATCGGTATCAACTTCAAACTGAACGTGAATTCTTTGTAAACCATTTAAACCATATTCTTCACCTAAATTGCCATTAAACTTCTTAGAAACTATCCTTTTAATTTTACTGGAGAAGCATGCTATTCGATCCTCATTTGTTATACAGCTATCACATCCCGGATAAATTGGTGCCACTGACACCTTATCAATATCGTAAATAATCTCTTCGGTTTCACTAATATCCATAATCGAATCAACTGGCGGTGCTGAAGAAACAGTTTTTCCATTCTTCGTATCAAGTTCATCTATTACATTTTTAAGAGCTGTATTCTTATCCTCTACTTTTAGTTCAGCCTAATCCTGTTTCTTCGCTGTTTGTATTTTTACGATTATTTCCTTTTTAGGCTCTCTTTCCTCCCTGAATACATCTATTGTGTAATTAGCTTCATGACTATTAGCCGAAACCACAGTGCGCGACTCGATCACTGAAACGGATGTATACATTTCGAACATCATATATGTGAATAAAAGACTTGCGATAAGCCCAATCTGAAAGTTTACCAAAGTACTTTTTCGTACATTAGCATCATGCTTGTTACTCATATTATTTAGTTTTAACGTTACAATTAAAATCTGAATCAACAAGCATATCAAAAAGGAATCCCGTTAGCGTGTATGGTAACGGGATTCTGATTTTTAAGAAGTATGTGGTTTATTCCTGAACTTTAAAAACAATTGGCAACTGATATTTCACAGTTACAGGTATTTTACGTTGTTTTCCAGGGGTCATTATTGGGAATAGACCAATAACTCTTTCTGCCTCTTTTTGAAGCTTTGGATGCGGAGCTCTGACTTGTATATTTTGAATTGTACCATCTGCAGCAACGTCAAACAAAGCATATATTCTTTGAACGCCACTTAAACCGTAATCACTTCCTATATCCGTATTAAACTTTCTGGAAATTATTCTGGTGATCTTCTCAGAAAAACAGGCTGCTCTTTCTTTATTTGTTTTAAGACGTTCACAACCAGGAAAAATAGGTACATCCTCCACTACCGAAAAAGGAACATTAACAGGATTCTCATCTTCTTTTTCCTCCACTATAGTGCTCGGGTTTAGCGGTGCCGAATCAACAGGTTCAGTACTCTTAAATTCTTCTTTCATATCCTCAATGGCAGTATCATCTTCAACTACATCAAAATCAGTAGGATCCGGGATCGGCTCTGACCTTTTTTGTGCAACCACTTTCTGTTCGGGTTCTTTATATACTTCAAATTCTCCATTCCAAATAAACGACTCATCTTCTAAGACAATAGGTTTATCTTCTGTCTTATTGATTGGTTCTGAAGTATATACTTCAAACATTACATAGGTAAATAATAGACTTGCTATAAGTCCAATCTGAAAGTTCACCAATGTACTTTTTCGCACATTAGTATCATGCTTGTTACTCATATTATTTAGTTTTAACGTTACAGTTAATTCTAAACACAACAAGCATACCAAAAAAAGAAATCCCCTTTGCATTGATTGCAAAGGGGATCATTATAATTAAAATTTTAATGTTTTAATCCTGAACCTGGAAAACAATCGGTAAAGAATACAGTACACCTACTGCTTTTCCTCTTTGCTTACCTGGTGTCATTTTAGGAAGCATATTTACTACTCTCTGTGCTTCTTTCTCTAACCTTGGATGTGGACCTCTGGCCTGTACACCAACAATATTACCATTTCTGTCAATCTTAAAACGAACATATATTCGATTCACTCCTGAAAGACCTAATTCACTTCCTAATTCTGTATTAAATTTACGGTTAACAAATTTCTTAACTTTATCACTCATACATTTTTTCTTAGCTGTATTTCCTGCCTCTTTTTCACAACCTGGAAAAACCGGTACATTTTCAATTACAGCGAAAGGAACATCAGCAATTTCTTCTTCTTCCTCTACATCTTCTACTTCTTCTACTTCTACGATCTCTTCTTCCTGATTGGTTTCTGTAGATTCGATTATTGTCTCTTCTACTTCTTCTTCATCCTCTACAACATCAATAATTTCTGGCGCTGGCGGAGGTGGCGGAGGAGGAGGAGGGGTATTTAAATTTTGAGTAATAGGAACTTCTTCTTCCTCTAATTCATCAAGATTAACCTGACCAATATCAATATTACTCCTGTCATACGTTTTCCACTCTATTCCTTGCCAAGTGATAAATAAGACTAAAATCAGTCCTAGTTGTAAAAACAAGGCACTTTTTTTGGTCAAATCTGCTTTAGGGTTTTTCTTCGGTTCCATACTCTACTATTATTATATGATTGCTAAAATAGCTAATTTCTTTTGTAATTTCCAATTAATGCTAAAAATGTAAAACAAAAAATACAATTTTTAACTTTTAACACTTACACATTATTTTTAAATTAAAAGTAAGATAAGGCCATATTTGTTAACATTCCACTTATTTTATTTTTTAGCTAATTAGCTTATTTTTAAATAATTTCAGTATAAATACCGCAAAAACAATGCCACTTGTGTTAGCCAAAATATCATTCCATTCCGGACTTCGATAACTAGTTAATACAGCTTGAAGTATTTCCATTAAAACTCCAAATACGAAACTTAATCCTGCAGCCCAAATCCAACTTACAGAAAATTTTTTCTGTTGTTTTTTTGAATAAAAGAAGAATGAAAACCAAACAATCGTAAAAACAAGGTATGCCAATAAATGTCCTACTTTATCACTTCCTTTAACCTCAAAATCTACGGGTATAAAAATCTTTGCCAATGACAACCAGCCTATCAAACCAGAATAGATCAATGCCACTATAAGCAAAAACTTATGCACCTATAAGTTCTTTGTAAGTATCTCCTGACAATAACGCATCTATTTGAGAAGCATCAGCTATCTTAATTTTTACCATCCATCCATCACCATAGGGATCGTTATTAACTAATTCCGGATCACTTTCCAGTGCTTCATTAAATTCAATAATTTCTCCAGTAAGTGGCAGAAACAGGTCTGAAACTGTCTTTACAGCTTCTACAGTACCAAAAACCTCTTCTTGTTCCAGTTCTTCACCAACGGTTTCTACCTCTACATAAACAATATCACCTAATTCACTCTGTGCAAAATCTGTAATACCTACTGTAGCTATGTCACCGTCTATTTTGATCCATTCGTGATCCTTTGTATATTTTAATTCTGAAGGAATATTCATCCGAAAAAGTATTATAAATTGTTATTATTAGAAGACGAAAATAAATCTATTTTATTAAATTTTAGAAAAACCGAGTCAAAAATTATTAAAAATTCATTTAAAGTGCATTGAAACCAACTTAGTATTATTAAAATACCATCTGAAGTAGCGAAATTACTTTAATTCCCAAAATTATATCTCAGCGTAAATCCACCTCTTATGGTAGTTTGCGGAAAAGCTGTGGAAATCGAATACTGAGAGAATGTATGATCGTAAAACACTAATGCGGTTAAATTTTTACTTAATGCGTAATCCGTAGTAAATTTTACACCATAAATATCTTGCCCTGCTGTTACCTGAGTATTATCTATATCAAGATACCTAATAATCGTTTCGTTTTGACGAAGTGATAGATCTGCCCTAAAATTCAGATCACTTTTTAGCGTTGTCTTTTTGCCGGCAATTTTAGTTACGAATGTCAAATCCTGAATTCTATACCCTAATCCGATGATATATTCATTCCCCTGTATTTCCGTTAGCAAATTATTATCAAAGCTTAAGGATAATGCTCTATCCTTTTTCCACTCCGCCAAAATCTTAATGGAATTTTTCATTTCCATATCCAATCGTATCAAAGGGCTAAATTGTTCGGTAAGATTTATGTTCGAGTAGAGTTCTGGATTTTTAAAATTATCTCCCTGATCTAATTCATCGGGATTATTGGGATTAAAATCAAGATTTGTTCGAAACTGATTTATCGTATAATTAGCTCGATATCCGTGTGCCACAGAAAATCTTTTGAAACGCTTTTTAAACCATTTTAAGTTCATTAGACCAGTATACTTAATATCCCAATTAGGCATAGGAACGTCCCTAAAAGCGCCTTTCTGAACGCTTTCTGCATCTGCTCCTGTATAAGCTGCAAGAAATGCCGGTAAAAGAACTGCCTGGTTTGTTCTTCCGTACCCATCAGGAAAACCATCTCCATCAGAGTCTGTCGTTACACCTCTTTCTAAGGCTAAGCGTCTTGCTATTACGAGTCTGTTTTCTCGAAATTCATCAAAAGTTTCGGAATTAAACTCATCACTGTTCTTAAACGCAGTTTTAATCAGCAAAGTAGAAATGGTATAATTACCAAAAGTATTTGGTGTTAAGGATTGGTATTCTAAGTCACTATCTACTCTGTAATTCTCTGTAAAAGTCTCAGAATAATTCCTACTGGCACTGATATCAATTTTAAGATCTTTTAGTAGATCTACAGAAGCCTGAACATTAAGTTGTCTTCCTTCTACTTCTCGATATTGCTGATTGAAATCCTCATACAATGTCAACCATCCGTTTCTTGCGGCGATATCCCTTATTTCGGCCTGACTACCAAAAGTAAAACCAACTGTAGGTTTTAAAGTGCCGACAAATCCAGGCTCCCTGAGATATCCCGGCAAGAAAATACCATTATCCTGTTGATAATTCACATTAACCTTGTTTACTGCTGTAACCAAACCTATTGCTGTATTTAAAATTTTATCGCCAACCGAGAGTTTACTGGATTTCTTTTTGGTCTTCTTTTTATTGTTATTCGCTAATGCAGGTTTAGATCCCTCTTTTTCCTCACCTTCCTTAGCTTTGGTCTTTTTATTCGCTTTTTTCCTTCCAGGTTTCTTTTTTGTTAAACCTACGTACTTATATAAAGTTCCCATATCTAATGAACCATTAACAGTGTGTACATTGGCATTTTGGATTGTGTTTCCCAAATCCGGTATCCCTTCCAGGTTTTTAAGCGCTTCACTCCCCTTAGTCCACTGAAAATCAGCAGAATAAGAATACGTGGTTCTTATGAATTTAAACAGAGGAATTTTATTAAATGGAATTTCATAATTTACTTGTAACTGTTGACTATGGAAGTTAGGATCTCCTATATCAAATAAACCACTCCATACCCCTATAGAATCATCAACATTGCCTTCATTATCAATAAAATTCTTTACAATACGATTATTTGCCGAAGTAAAATTAAAATTAAGTGATTTAGTGAGATTATAATTAATTCCGTATTGCCAATCGAACAAGAAATTACGTTGTGTAAGCGCTGGTAACCTCAGATCATCAGGTCCCAGAGTAATATCCCTAAACACTTGTTCGTTAAACTGTCTGCTAATATTAGAATTTACTGAAATACTCGTAGGTAAAAGATTAAGGTTGAAATCTTTTATCAAGTTAAAGTATTTACTCTTACCTAATAGCTTAATCTTTTTGAAAGGCTCAATTTCTTTAGGTTGAAAACTGAAATCATATGTCCCTCCTAAACGTACTGTCTGATCCAAGGATTTTTCTATCTCAAAATCCCTATGATCTGTCTGATTATAAGTCCCGGAAAAAGCAAAGTTTTCTATATCATATGGCATTGGCTTAGCATCACCTGTTCGATCTTTTCGCAATCCAATTACATTAAAACTTTGTCTTTTTGTATATTCTGTATTTACTTTTAAAATTGAATCCTTAGCTCTTTCATCTGCAGCATTTCTTAGTATCTCGTCCAATTCTAAATCCTCATAAAATCTATCGAATTGTGGTGTAATCAGTTCTTCTCCTCTGCTATAATTAAAAGGAACTTTTACACCCCATTTTTTAGGTAACAGCTGTCCTAAATTAACATTTGTAGTAAAATCGTATTGTTTATGATCCTCGTTACTGCGCTCGTTCGGACCCTGTTCGATTCCACCAAAGCCTATGGTACTAATTCTCCCTGAGGCACTTACCGTTGCAAAATCAGCAATATTACCATCCATACTACCAACAACAGCCCAGCCACCTTGATTTTTAAGTTCACTAAGGCGCATCTCATTAAACCAAACGGTACCGGATTTTTGATTGGGTTCATTTACATTTTGATTATTATTTCCTACACCCACCATCATTATTCTTACATCTCCAAGATTAGGGTTTCCCTTAATTTTTATCCTGATATCGTTTCCATTATTATCTGTACGTAAAAACGGAATTAAAGAACCATCTGTATCAATATTATTAGCTTCTCCCCTTACCAAAACTTGTGATTTGATATCTCTCAATATTGAAAGCGGAAGACTCAATCTATTTCCTTCAGGCCATACTGTTTCCGGATTCCTATCATTAATATCCGAAACTTCCAATGGTATTTCTATCTGATAGAAATTATTAGTAAAATCGTTCCCCATTCTTATGAAAGCATACAAATCGTCATTTTCAATAAATTGAGCATTCCCTGACGTAATATCTGGTAAATTTTCTGCGTGTAAGAACATTTCGAGATTTTCATACTGTCGCATATCTACGTTAAAGTTCTTGTAAACTCCTCTGGAGTCTCTTTCTAAATTTGTTGCCCCAATTCTTGATTCTAATCCATTAACCGTTAACGCCAAAGATCTTTCGTCTTCTCGTATCGTGGTATTATTATTAATCAATTCTTCTCTCCTTACACCTGGCGGTGTTACATAGTTTGGTGTTTCTTCTTCACTTACAGAAGTAACGATAACATCATTTTCTCCAAATATATTTAGACCATTTGTCGGATTATTTATGGTATTTCCCAACTGTATGTACCTTCTGTAATCTCCGCGAACCAAGTCTAACGTAGCAAACCTTAAAATTACCGGCTGATCGAAACCGGTTACCACCATTCGCATAAAGCGTATGGATCTAAAATCGTTTATATTTCGTGCATTCGTAGGCTCATAGATCGGTATTTTGAACCGAAGCCATCTTGTTCGTCTTGTAACACCATTTAGAACAGTCGCTTCTATAGGATCAGGTGAATCAGAAATATATCCTGTCCCTCCATCATTACCAAAAGCCATTCCTGGGAAAATTGGTATTTCATATTCAAAATAACTATCTATAGTATTCATTGTATTATCCCGGTTCACATCCTCTGCTGTCGGGAACGTCGTATTTCCTCGATCATCGTTAGACACACTAGTAGGAGAATTACCTTGAGTACCATTATAGTCGTTATAACGCTGTACAATATTTCCTTCTGCCTGCAAGAAGTACGTATAGTTATCATTAGCAGGGTCATCCTGACCCTGAAAATTGTCGAAAAAAGCACCTTCCTGAGTATCATTTAAACCGTCATACCCTGCATCCTGATTTACTCTAGCCTGTCCTTCGGAATCAAATGCATAAATTAGGGATTGATTAATTGGTACCTGAGCATTATACTGCGTAGGGGTAAAACCAGGGTTAGTAGGGTCAAAATTAGGATCTTCTTCTTCAACCGGCAATCCGTTTTCATATTGTTTTCTTCCATCTTTTAAAACATCTTCACTAATATTACCAAGATTAAATATTATAGTTCCGCTAGTAGCCTGAGTAAGTGGTTCCTGTCCGTCTCCAGGGTCGAAAAAAGGATCCATTAACCAAAATTCGATAAATTCTACATTAGACTGTTCAAAATTGGTCGAGGTTAACTGCCTCGTAATTCCTGCAAAATTATTCTCTGGATCAGGTAGTATATTATCTCCTGCAGCTTCTTCGTTAAAATTATAAGGACCACGCTCAGCTGGTCTGTAATGTAAATCCAAAGGAAATAAAGATAAAGTCTGACCGATAGGCCTATCAGTTACAGGAAAAATCTCATCGATAAAAACTCTCCTTGCCGGATTAAAATTTAGATCCTCATCAGAAACACCACTTGGCCTGGCGTTACTATAAAATATAGGGTCTACAGTATACCAAGAAAGATCGGCTCTTCTATATCCTGACTGAAATCCCGGAAGAACTTCGTCATTACTACGAGGGTCAAAACCTATCGGTACACTGGATAGCTCCCAAGAAAGAGGTGAACTTACATCTATCTGTGTTTGTGCTCCTTCAAAATCATCGATATATGTCGTTACTTCACCATCAAAATCTGCTCCTCTAGGTGCTCCCGCAATCAAATAGGCACCTTCTGCTCTTACGGAAACATTAGAAGGAACATCTGTGTCAATATTAGGCAGTTTGTTAACTATTCTAGTCAGAAATGGTACTTCGGTAGAATAATTGAGGTTAAAACCCAACATTGTATTATTGATAGGCTCAAAATTATAACTGGACTTTTGGGTAATCGGTCTTTCGTTTAGATTTAAATAAGTACCCCCGATGATAAAATTGTCACTAAATTTATGTTCTATATTTAGTCCGGTAAAACGTTTTGTCTGCTGACCAAATACAGCATTGTTTTCTGTAGAAACCTGAATTGGTGTATTTGAAGCCAATAATGCTTCATCAAGTATGTTTACTCGTCCTAACTGATAATTTACGGTATAATCTACACCTTCTTGTAAGGTTCGCCCTCCTGCTGTGACCGTAACTGACCCTTGCGGAACATTAAAAGCTCCCAATGGAATTCCATCCTGACCTGAAGATTTGTAAGTACCTTTTAGCTGAAAATAATTTTTATCAGCAGCCTCTTGTTCTGCAGCAATTTTAGTTTCCGTATACAATTCTCTGAAAACGTATTCATTCTGATTCTCATTATAACTACCGGGATTGTTCGGAGTATTGTAATCATTTGGATTGGTTACACCATCATTATCCAATTTATTAAAAAGATGCTGCCCGAAAGGTTCAACCGTGGTGAATATAATTCTTCCGTTCTCCGGATCAATGGTCAATCCAGGAACATAATCAAAGAAACCATCTCCGGCCCCATCAGCTCCCTGAACCGGGTCATTATTAGGATTCAATCGATCCATGTTAAAGACACTTAACAATCTTGTTTCATTAACATCGTCTGGTAATGGAGTTGTAGCACCTTCTGCCTGAGTAATGTAATTAACAGGAGAGGGATTGGTATATACGATATTTAATCTAAAATCTTCAGAATTAAGCCTGAAAGCACCTGTATTATAGATGTTTTTCATCATTAAATCCCAAATTGGAAAATCTACATTGATAATTGGGCTCTTAAGCATCTTAACCACAAGACTGTTGCTGGATCCTGATTCAACGCCAGCTCCAGAGTCATTTCCTACAGTGGCATCTATACCGTCATTAGCAAATTCTCCTACCTGAAAAACCCGTCCTCCCACAGTGTATTGAAAAGCTACTCCCAAAACCTCATCATTATTCAATTTCTGATTTAATGAGATATATCCAAGCTGAGTATTTAATGTATATTCATTTTGATTCAGTTGTCTTGCGTTTTCTAAAACGGCATAATCAAATCCTTCATCAAAACCTGAAATCGGCCCTGTAAACCCTTGCTGAACTGTAGGTATTTGACGCACTGCACTAGTAACAGGTCCTGCAGGACCAATTGCAGATGGATCGAGATCATTATTTCTATTATCAGGAAATGATCCCGCTGGTTGATTAAACAAAGAAGCAGGAATTGTAGAATTTCCTGCATCGGGAGCTTCACCTAAATCCTGAAGCGCTACAATATTTCTGGCGTCTGTTAATGTCTGGGCACTAGTAGCCCTATTGGTGACCCACACTTCTATTCTGGTAATCTGTATATTATTATTGATAAAAGGATAATTGACCAATGCCTGATCATATGTATCCCTAAAAAAATGAGACAAGAAATAATGTCTATTATCATCATAATCAAGTGCGAAAATCTCAAAATCTTCGACAGTCCCTCCTCCCTGCACGTTTACCGATCTTGTTTCCGAACGTTGTTCAGAATATACCGCTGTCACACTTGTTCTACCGAACTGTAATCCAAGTTTTGCACCAAAAAGACTTTGTGACCCCTGAATTAGTGAGTTATTGATCGGCATGGCTACATTACCAATCTCTATACTTCTTATTATATCATCTTCTGTTGGGGTATATTCTAATTTTATTTGATTTTGGAAATCGAATGTTGACTGATTATCATAATTTGCTGTGATCTGAAGTCTTTTTCCAACTTTTCCTAGCAAGCTCAAACTTATTCTTTGATCAAAATCAAATGTAATATTACTTCGGTTTCTTGGCGAAAAAGCCGGATTATCTTGTTTTGTATATAAAACACCCAAGTCCATTTCTACAGATCCCTGGGGAATTATTTCTATTTCATTTCCTCCAAAAATAGTTTCAAAAAAACTAGAATTTACATAAAAAATAGGAAGAAGGTTTTTACGTTTTTCTTCGCTACCATCAGTTTTTCCACTAAAAGCGCTAATTTTCTCTTTAAAATACTCCCGTCTCTGTTCTTCTTCCACCAGGGCTTCAAACTCCTCCGGGGTCAGAAAAAGAGGATACCTGACATTGAAAGACCCCAGCATCTCACGATAGATGTACCGATTAGTTATCGGATCATACTCATATTTTGCCACAATACTATTAGGATCAGGTAAGGAAATCTCACCAAGTGAATACGTAGTGCTTGTAGAGTCTCGTACTGTCTCATTTTCCTGACCAAAAAGTACTCCACCATAAAGTGCAATTAAACAAACTAATCTCTTTAAAAATTTAAAATGTAAGGAATGTAATGAGCTCAATGCTTTTATAAATTTTTTAGTGCTTGTTTAATAATATTTTCAACAGTTTCGGTGGGGCTGGCCTTTAGGATTTTATCAACAACATTACCTGCTTGTTTCCTATTAAATCCAAGAGTTTCTAAAGCAGATAACGCTTCATCTTTGTTAGTATTGTTTTGGGATACAGAAAGTTCATCAATATCATAAACTTTAAGAATTTTATCTTTTAAGTCAATAATCACTCTTTGTGCCGTTTTTGCACCTATACCTTTAATTGATTGTATTGTTGCTACATCGTTGGAAGCAATAGCCTCCTTAATTTGATCTGGGTGGATTGAAGAAAGCATAGTTCTGGCAGTACTCGCTCCTATTCCTGAAACAGAAATCAAAAGTCTAAAAATTTCCCGTTCTGATTTCTCAGCAAAACCAAATAATGTATGCGAATCTTCTTTTACCTGTAAATGAGTGTATAGTTGTAAAAGTTCTTGATCTGGTAATAACGAAAATGTATGTAACGAAATATGTAGTAGATATCCCACTCCGTTACAATCTATTATAACATCAGTAGGATTTTTTTCTACAAGTCGCCCCTTGATTTGTGTAATCATTAGTTAAAAGAATGTTAAGCATCCAAAAGTAATAAATTTATACTACAATACAGTTTAAAAAAATAAGCTTCAAAAACGTTTCATTTTTGAAGCTTATAAACTATTAAATCAGAGTCTTTATTTCCTACTGTAGCTCATCAGAAACCAGTGAAAACATTTCTCTTCCTCTCTTTTCTTTCTCTTGTGCATCAATAACGGCCACAGCAGCTACGTTGACCATCTCTTCTACGCTCGCTCCTAACTGAAGTATGTGCACCGGTTTTTTCATCCCCATCATTATCGGTCCTATAGATTCTGAATTATTTAATTCCTTAAGCATCTTATAAGTGCTATTAGCTGAATCGAGATTAGGAAAAACTAAGGTATTTACTTTACGCCCATTTAATTTGGAAAAAGGAAACTTATCCTTACGCATTTCTCTATTTAAAGCAAAGTCCATTTGTAGTTCTCCATCCACTATAAGATTAGGATAGTATCTATGCAGATAAGCCACCGCATCTTTTACCTTAGAGGCATTTGGATGTTTTGAAGATCCAAAATTGGCATATGATATCATAGCAACTACAGGATCAACTCCAAACATCTCTACGGTTCTTGCTGTCATTTGAGCGATTTTTGCCAATTCCTTGGATGTAGGATCGATATTAATAGATGTATCACTAATAAATAAAGGTCCTTTATTGGTCATCATCACATTCATTGCTGCAATACGAGTCGCACCTTTAGCTAAACCAATCAACTCTAACATAGGTTTTAGCACGGTAGGATAGCTTCTGGAATATCCAGACAACAAAGCGTCTGCATCACCTTCATTGACCATCATAGCAGCAAAATAATTACGCTCTCGCATTAGTCTTTGCGCTCCATAAAGTGTAATTCCCTTTCTACTATGATCTCCCCAGTACTTCTTGGCATATCTGTTCTTTCTTTCGATTTCTTCATCAGCCTTAGGATCGATTATGGTTACTCCATTAGGATCAAATTCAATTTCTTTCATCAATTCAATGATAACATCTTTTCTTCCTAATAATATTGGATAGGCTATCCCTTCTTCTTTTACCGTCTGTGCCGCTTTTAAAACATCTAAGTGATCTCCTTCGGCAAAGACCACCCTTTTGGGATTGGATTTAGCTCGATCAATTAATAATCTTACCAACTTATTGTCATTACCCATTCGCTCTAATAAGTCACTCTCATATTTATCCCAATCCAGTATGGGCTCTGTTGCAATTCCACTCTCCATGGCTGCCTTTGCAACAGCGGGGGGAACTTTAGCAATTAAACGAGGATCAAACGGTTTAGGTATGATATAATCTCTGCCAAAATTAAGTCGGGTTTCGCCATAGGCTATATTAACCTGTTCCGGTACTGGTTCTTTTGCTAAATCTGCAAGTGCTTTTACAGCCGCCATCTTCATCTCTTCATTAATTCCAGTCGCCCTCACATCTAATGCACCCCTAAAAATAAATGGAAATCCAAGTACATTGTTCACCTGATTAGGATGATCACTTCGACCGGTTGCCATAATGATATCTTTACGTGTATCTATTGCCAAATCGTAACGAATTTCAGGATCTGGATTTGCCATTGCAAATACTATTGGATTGTCGGCCATAGATAATAACATCTCCTGATCTACCAGATTAGCCATAGACAAACCGATGAAGACATCGGCATCTTTCATAGCATCCTCTAACGTATCTAGATCTCTAGTTGTAGCAAATTCTGCCTTTTCTGTACTAAGATTTTCTCTATCCTTTCGAATCACACCTTTACTGTCGGTCATAACGATATTTTCGTCTTTTGCACCAAAGGCTTTATACAATCGTGTACAAGAAACTGCTGCTGCTCCTGCTCCACTCACTACAATTTTAACGTCCTCTATATTTTTTTCTGCAATTTCTAAAGCATTTAATAGTGCAGCTGCTGATATGATAGCAGTTCCGTGCTGATCATCGTGCATTACCGGGATGTCCAATTCTTCTTTTAGTCGTCTTTCAATTTCAAATGCCTCAGGAGCTTTTATATCCTCCAGATTAATTCCTCCAAAAGTGGGAGCGATATTTTTTACAGTTTCAATAAACGCATCCACATCTTTAGTATCCACCTCTATATCAAAAACATCAATATCAGCAAATATTTTAAATAATAACCCCTTTCCCTCCATTACGGGTTTTGACGCTTCAGGACCAATATCACCCAACCCCAAAACTGCTGTACCATTAGAAATTACAGCTACTAAGTTACCTTTAGCTGTATACTTATAAACATTTGCCGTATCTTTTTCTATTTCTAAACAGGGTTCTGCAACTCCAGGAGAGTAGGCTAAAGATAAATCTCTTTGGGTTGCATATTTCTTGGTTGGTACTACCTTAATCTTACCAGGTGTAGGTTTTGCATGATAAATTAGTGCTTCTCTTCGTTTACTTTCAATACTCATACTAAATCAATAAAAATTGTGTGCTATACAAAGGTACAAGTCTATATGAGATGCAAAAGGCAAAACCCACTAATCTTTAAAAAAATCAAAAGTTCAGAAAAGTTGCCATCTTTTTATGATAAATTTTGTGAATTTATTACCTAATCACTCTCTAGGTTAAATATATCATCAGGATCCGTGAGTTGATCTAATTGAGATTTTAGCTTTTCATCTAAAATAGATAAACCCAATTGATAAGAAGCATTCATCCATCCAAATCCACTGGGTGTTATATAATCGAACTCCGTACCTACATTACCATACTCGGCATATACCTTATGTGTACATTTTACTACATCATATTTTTCTGGAATAGTACCATTGTAATCAACAGCATTTTTTGTAATCATCCATAACCAACGATACACCAATTCCTGAGCTTCTTTTTCATATCCATAGTTCAGAAGACCTCTCCAAATCATCATTTGATGTGGTGCCCAGCCATTAGGATAATCCCATTGCCTTTGCGGTGCATTAGGGGCTTCTTTATTTGAAATATCAGTGGTAGCAGCAACACCTCCTTTCTGAACCAAATTGTTAAATAAACTTTTTACTAAAGAAGCAGCCTGCTCTTGAGAACATAAACCAGCCCAAAGCGGATAATAATTAGTTGCCGATTCTATCAGTTGCTGCGTTTTGTTTACAAAATTATAATCGTAGTAGGCTCTCTTTTCCCCATTCCATAGTAGATCATTCATCCGTTCTTTTCTTCTCGCTGCTTTTTCCAACCAAAAAGAAGATGTATACTCCTCAGAATTGACAACAAATTTATCTTGAAACCCCTCCTTGATTAAATATGCAATATCCAACTCATATTTATATAAAAGACTGTTAATTCCAACCGTATTAAGATCAATACAGACACCATCTAATCTATTAGACGTATCATGACCACTTTCTCTCATGGATCGATCGTGGGTAAAATATAAGTCAAGCCCTTTGTCCATAATTTCTCCAGAATTATACTTTTTTGTAAACTCATCCAGACCTAAGTTATAATTTTTTGCATATCTAGTTAATATAAAATCGAAATGACCTTCTTCTGTCTCAGGAGGAATACCTATTCCTTCTCCATAAAAACGACTTAACCCATTATTGGTAAGTCTTACGTCTTTTTCCATCCAAACGGTTTCGTATTCTTTTATGAGCATTTTGAGATTATGCGACAACCAGTCTCCAGAAACTTTTGGATTTTGCTGAAATATTTCTTTTATCAGGGAACTGTAAAAAGGCGGTTGGGTTCTTGTAAGATAATAACTTCTATTGGCATTTAAGATTTTACCGTAATGCTCTACCTGATATCCAAAATTATCCGCCATGGACATTGCAAGGTCGGATCGGTTATCGATTAATAAACCGACAGACTCAAAATAGCTATCCCAGCCATACATTTCATTAAATCTACCTCCGGGAACTACAAAAGGTTTCGCTTTATAGTTTCCGTTCACATCCATAGTATGTGCTAAATTTAAAATACCAGGAACTTCATTCAGCGTTTTCACATATTCCGGAGTTATATTTTCCGGAAGTGTAATTATCTTAAGTTTTGGAATTTCAGATTTTATGGATTCAAAATAAGCGATTGCATCCTGGTCTTTATTAGGCACATATAGTCTAAATGTATCTGTTTTCGACTTAGTGTCTTCCAATACTTTTGATAATCCCTCCTTATCAACAGACCTAGTAAGATTATCCCAATATCTATCTTTAATTAATCTCGAAATTCGGTTACTTGGAGATTCGGTTATTCTTTCTAAGGATATGGTATCTCCTTTTTCGGCGATTGCCAATTCCTGTAACAAATTGGATAAATGATATGTCCCTTGTATGATATGTGATTCTCCATAGGCATCAATAAATTTAAACTCCTTTGGTCCTTCATCATCGATGGTTATTTTTTTATCCCCATCTGTATCTTCCTGAAGAACTAATTTATCCAAAGTTTGCTGATGGCTTGCATACTTCGTTTTCTTTTCATTTTCACACGCCAAAAGCACTATAAAAAAAATCGGGAGTATAATGATATATTTAAATTTTACACCTATCATATTTTATAAATTAATTTTACCAAAAGAATCCAACTACCACAGCGGTTACGATAAGAAGAATCACTGACAAAATTCTATAGTTTTTATACCAAGGCAATCCTGCAAGATCTTTAGACTCTTCAATAAACATTTCTCTTTTATACGTATACTCTATTACCTGTTGCTCTGACTGAGGCTTAGTAGCTAAACTCACAATCGTGTGTAGTACTACACAAATTACAAACAACCAAGTTGCTTTTGCCAGGAAATGCAATTCATTTACAGCTGGAACCCAATCGAATGTTTGTGATAAGATCATTAGAACGGCTAATGAAAAACCAACTAGCAAACTTACAATGGAGCCATTTCCGTTAGCTCGTTTCCAGAACAACCCAAGTATAAAAGTAGATACTGCAGGTGGACAGGTATACGCAATTACCAACTGTAAATAGGTCCATAAGGAATCACTTACACTTTCTATAAAAGGAACCCAGGAAATAGCCAATACCACTAAAATCACTGTAGTAATTTGCCCTACTCTTACCAACTGCTTACTGGTAAGTTCTGGTTTTAATTGTTTTACAAAATCCATCGTTACTAATGTAGACGCAGAATTAAAAGTTGCAGAAACTGATGACATCATTGCGGCCATTAATCCTGCCACTACCAATCCTAAAACTCCAACAGGTAGTAACTGAAATAGTAATACTGGATAGGTAAGATTAGGACAATCAGAAAGGTTATTACAGATAGTTCCATCCGTTAATGCGTAATTGAGGCTTGTAATATCTAATGTACTAAACAATAATAAAGCCAGCACACCGGGTACTACCATGATAAAAATTACAGGTAACTTAAGCAATCCTGCAAATAGCGCTCCCCATCGTCCGTGATTAAGATCTTTTGCTCCCAGGACTCTTTGTACCATAAACTGATTATTAGCCCAAAAGTAAAATCCAAGTAAAGGTACTCCGGTTAATAATCCCCACCAAGGCATAAACTCGTCATTATCGGGCCTAACAAGACTAAATACTTCATCTGAATTGGCTGGTATGTATTTTCCTTCTGCTAAGCGATCTCCAAAATTTACTTCTCCAGCAGATAACATAGAGTCTAATTTTGCCATCATTCCGGACCATCCACCACCTAATTGATCAAAAGCAAAATAGGTTAATAAACATGATCCTATTATTAGTAATACCGCTTGTATCACCTCTGTTTGAATCACGGAGTTCAATCCTCCGGGAATTGTATATGCTGCCGCCGCAACCGCTAAAATCACAAGAATCAAAGTAGAATCCATTGAAGGGAATAACAATGTCAACACAATCTTACCAACATACAGACCTGCAGCAGTATCCACTAAAATATTGCCAACAACAGTAATAAATGAAAAATAATAACGAGACCTCTTGTCATATCTCCGCTCTAAAAATTCGGGCATCGTATATACGCCAGATCTTAGATAAAAAGGAAGAAAGAATATAGCAAAGAAAATTAATACAACTACTGCAAACCATTCATAGTTATATACATTAATATTGGTTTGATAAGCATCTGAAGCTAGACCTACTAATGTAGAACTCGAAATATTAGCTGAAAATAACGCTATCCCAACAATTGGCCAGGTCATAGTTCTTCCTCCTAAGAAGTAATCTTCTGAGCTTCCTCTCTTTGATTTTGAAATACCGTAGATTATAATCCCGATAAGATACACTACAATAACAGTAATGTCGATATAAGATAATTCATTCATGTGTGAAATGTTTAATGCATTATATTGTTTTTTAGTTTATAAAAACTTTAGGCGTAACAACTATACAATATAGAATTACTTAATTTTTTGGCTAAAAACCTGATGAATATACAAGATTATCTTAAAATTAATATGATTTTTTAGGTCAAAATTCTATTCATAACCTTTACAAACGTTTGTATTATCAAATTATCAAATACCGAAAGCCTCTATTTCAGGAATTCAATATTTCGTTTAAGGCCTGAAAATTTAGTTCGCTTAACTGCTGATTTTTGGAATACTTTAGAAAAAACCTCTTGTGTAATTTCTTCCCAATCTCTTTTGGTCATTTCTAATATTTCCGGTTTAGGGTTAAAAAGAGGCTCATTATGTGGTCTGGAAAAACGATTCCAAGGACATACATCCTGACAAACATCGCAACCGAACATCCAATTATCGAACTGTCCTTTGTAAGATGATGGGATTTCTTCTTTTAGCTCTATTGTAAAATACGAGATACATTTACTTCCGTCAACTACATACGGATCCACGATTGCTTGTGTCGGGCAAGCATCAATACAGGCAGTACAGCTTCCGCAATGATCTGTTACTGGAACATCATAGTCCAGCTCGAGATCTACTATTAATTCTGCTATAAAATAATAAGAGCCTACTTTTTGGGTTAGCAGGTTGCTATTCTTACCGATCCATCCTAAACCGCTTTTTGCCGCCCAGGCTTTGTCTAAAACAGGGGCAGAATCCACAAAAGCTCTTCCTTGTACTTCTCCAATATGCTCTGTAATAAATTCCTGAAGTTGTTTTAATTTCTCTTTGATAACAAAATGATAATCCTGACCATAGGCATATTTAGAAATCTTGGGAGCGTCGGGATCTTTTTGGGTTTCTGACGGAAAATAATTAAATAATAATGAAATTACGCTTTTAGAACCTTCTACTAGTAAAGTAGGGTCCAAACGTTTATCAAAATGATTTTCCATATACGACATTTGTCCATGCATATTTTGCTTCAACCATTTTTCTAATCTCGGTGCTTCTTGTTCCAAGAACTCTGCTTTACTAATTCCACACGAAAGAAAACCAAGGCGCTTGGCTTCACTTTTAATAAGCTTAGTATGTAAAACCTTATTGTTCAAGAATATCCCTTTTTTCAAACTTTATAAAAGCATTAACAGGTTTTAATGTGATTAGTGGCTTAATCTCTATTTTTGAAATAGGCGTGGAAATTTTATATTTTCTGACCAGTTCACTAATTACATAAATCATTTCGTACATCGCAAAATTACTACCTACACACATTCTTGGTCCGGCTCCGAAAGGAAAATACCAATCAGAATATTCTTTTTTGTTATCAGATTCAAATCGATCGGGATTAAATATTTCCGGGTTTTCCCAAAAGTCCCTATGTCTATGGATTTCAAAAAATGAAATTAGAATAGTTGTTCCTTTTGGTAATTTCAAGCTTTTAAATTCATCATTTTCGATATTCACCCGATCCGAAAAATAAGCGGGCGGATATAATCGCATCGCCTCTTCGATACATTGCGTAGTATATTTACTTCTTTCGAACTGTTCCATTAATGATAATTCTTGAGAGTTGTATGCACAAACTTCTTCATAAACTTTATCCTGAATTTCAGGATTCAACGCTAACAAACTTAGACAAAAAGACAAGGCGTTCGAAGTTGTTTCATGTCCCGCTATAAACAAAATAAGTATTTCATCTATCAATCTTTCATTATCCATTGCGCTACCGTCCTCATACTTAGAACTTAGTAGCATATCAAGGAGATCATCGTATGTTTCTTTTGATTTTCTTCTTTGGTCAATAATATTATTAAGAATATCCCGGGCTTCTTGTGTTAAGGTAAGCGTGCTTTTAATTTGACCACTAATAGTAAACCACCATCGCTTATATGGTTGCCTTATTTCTTTTATCAGAGATTTCTGCGCTGCTTCGGTGATGTACTGTAGTCTTGCCATGGTATGGCCAGTATCTGTATAACTGAATAATGATTTTGCAACCACCTTAAAAGCTAAATCATTCATTAGAGGATAGATATCCATAGTAGCATTAGGGTTTACTCTGGATAATTCTTGCTGAATCGTTTGCCTAATGGTTTTTGCTATTACGTCTATCTTTTTTTTATAAAACGCAGGCTGAATTAGTCTTCTTTGCCTGAGCCAATGTTCTCCATTGGATGTCAAAAGACCATTCCCTATGTATTTTCCTAAGTCTTTGGTCTGGAGCGGGGATTTATAATACTTACGATGTTGATTTTGTAACATATGTTTAGCAAAACCGGCGTCTCTTGTAAAAATTACGGAATTTCCAAATCCTAAATTCACTTCAAAAGTATCTCCGTGTTTTTCGAAGTTCTCGTGATGAAATGGCAATGGATTGCTCAGAATCCTTTTAGCGTTTTTAAGAACTTGAAAAAAAGAGACTTTAGGGATTGCCATATTTTTATTTTTACCAGACTGAGTTAAAACAATCCTCTTTGGATTCCTCCTTTTACGCGACCTAGATGTTTATAAGCTGCTTCCGTTACCTCTCTGCCTCTGGGTGTACGCATGATAAATCCTTGCTGAATTAAAAAAGGCTCATATACCTCTTCAATAGTTTCAGCGCTCTCACTGACAGCAGTAGCAATAGTAGTCAATCCTACCGGACCTCCTTTGAATTTATCAATCATAGTAGTTAGGATCTTATTATCCATCTCATCAAGACCGTGAGCATCTACATTAAGTGCTTTAAGCGCGAATTTAGATATTTGTATATCAATCTTCCCATTGCCCTTAATCTGTGCAAAATCACGTACTCTACGCAACAGCGCATTGGCAATTCTTGGAGTCCCCCTACTTCTTCCTGCTATTTCAATAGCTGCTTCCATAGAAATTGGAACATTAAGTATATGAGCACTTCTTTCTACGATGGTTGCTAATAATTCGGTGGTATAATATTGTAATCTGGATTGAATGCCGAAACGTGCGCGCATTGGCGCGGTTAATAATCCTGATCGAGTTGTCGCTCCAACCAATGTAAAAGGATTAAGATTAATCTGAACGGTACGTGCATTAGGACCACTTTCTATCATTATATCGATCTTATAGTCTTCCATGGCAGAATATAAATATTCTTCTACAATTGGACTTAATCGATGAATTTCATCTATAAATAACACATCTCTATCATCAAGATTGGTTAACAAACCAGCTAAATCACCTGGTTTATCTAATACAGGCCCTGACGTAACTTTAATTCCCACTCCTAGTTCATTGGCAAGAATATGTGCTAATGTAGTTTTACCTAAACCAGGAGGTCCATGAAACAAGGTATGATCCAGGGCATCGTCCCTTAAATTTGCTGCCTGAACGAAAATCTTTAAGTTCTCGAGGACCTGATCCTGACCAGCAAAATCTTCAAAAGCCAGCGGTCTTAAAGCTCTTTCTATATCCAGGTCTTCGTTAGAAAACTGTTCTCTAGTTGGGTCTAAATGCTCATTCATACACGAACAAATATAAGCAAAAGTTATTTCAAAAATTAGAACCATCTCGGGTATTCCGAGCTCAATAAAAATGGTAAATAATTATAATTATTTACCTCTTTATATTTTGATTTAACGAATTTAGTACTGATTCACAAAATAATTTAACCGTTAGTCAGTAGCACACGGGTAAGTAATATGACCCATACTAACGATATAGAGTATAAAATTCACAGACGTAAACTGCAAGCGTCTATAAAAGTTTGTAGTAGTATCAACTTATTAATTTTTACTTATGAGGAATTTATTAAATCTTAAAGGAGTTAAGGTATTGCAAAAAAAAGATCAAGTATCTATCCATGGTGGTGGCGATTGCAGATGCATCAAACCTTTATGCAGATTATCAGGAGGTTATTGTGATGGCTGTACGTGTCGACCTTTTCACTAATAGTTGGTAAAATTATCAAAATCCTCTGTTTTTTAGGCAGAGGATTCTAGATTCATAACAAATATTGTTCAGATATGAACTTCAAAATAACCTCAATATCAAATTGAAACTTATTATCCTTTCAAAACCAAATCTTAGGAATATCCTGAAACAGAAATGCAGAATCCAACTCATAATGTCTTTATTAAATGTTTATATATAATTGGAAAACATTTCATCTTCACTTTTAGTTTTTGCACCTATCAAAAATTTCAGATAAAATAACATCGCTACGATATCAGCAGAATATATGACAGCTTCAAAAACTGAATTTTGGTAGTACAACTCTTGGATAGGGACCAAGGCGTTTACTAATATGCAACTACTGGCAGCAATTAATAAATAATAAGAATTTTTGTGACGATTTCTCAAATAAATGACAAAACAACATCCTAGATAATAAAATAATGAAATGATTATCAAAACAGCATAACCAATAGAATCTTCAAAACTTGGCATAGTCAAGCTAAAAATGGAAAAAGTGAGATATATCACTAATAGCAATCCTATTACTACTGAAGGCGAAAACAATTCTTTGTATTTAATTCCCTTAAAAGAAATAAAGGAAAACAGCAGGTAAGAACACAGAAAATAATAAGATGATAATAAAATGCCAATGTAATTAAAAAACCGATCAAAATTCTTTAACACTAATACATCATTTGCCATAATAATCAGGATAAGAAGTGGATAAAGATTACTGACCTTAACTCTGTTTTCATGGTAGATCCAAAAAAGTGTTAATGATGAAATAGGTTTTATGAAAATTAACACATCATTACCAAAAAATAATCCACAAAAAAAAACTATGAATATAGTTACGTAGCAAAAGATATGACCTGTTGAAAGGGAATTCAATTTCGAATGTTGTATTTATAGCCTAAAATATAACTAAAATTCAACTTTACAAATAAACAAATTACTTCATACACATTATAACAACTGAATTTAATCCACATTGTGGAGATAATTATCCGAGGATTCACTCGAAACATTATAATTGTGCTCCACTGGGTACCTCGCGGGATTACCACAAGGTAGTTGAATAGATTTCCCAAAAAACACAAAAACCCTTTTGAAACCGGATCAAAAGGGCTTTGCATATTCTATATTATTTTTAGTGATGCATCTCTTCTTCTCCTTCTTGTAAAGGGATAATTTGAGAAACAAAATCTTGTCCCGGAATTACATATTCGCCATCTTCTCTGGTCTTACTATAGTCGTAAGGCCATCTATATACGTGCGGAATAGCTCCAGGCCAATTTCCGTGCATATGCTCTACAGGAGTTGTCCATTCCATTGTATTTGATTTCCAAGGGTTCTGAACCGCTTTCTTTCCATAGAAAATAGAATGTATAAAGTTGTATAAGAAAACTAACTGAGCTGCTGCTGTAATCAGTGCAAAAACGGTAATTAATACATTAGTATCTGCTAAATCATCAAAGTAAGGAAAAGCACTATTTGTATAATAACGACGCGGTAAACCGGCCATTCCAATAAAGTGCATTGGGAAGAATACCCCGTAGGCACCTATCGCGGTAACCCAGAAATGTACGTATCCCAAATTCTTATTCATCATTTTTCCATACATCTTAGGGAACCAATGATATACTCCTGCAAATAAACCATATAATGCCGAGATACCCATTACCAAGTGAAAGTGAGCAACAACAAAATATGTGTCGTGAACATTGATATCCAATGTACTATCACCAAGAATGATCCCGGTAAGACCTCCTGTTATAAAAGTAGATACCAATCCTATGGAAAATAACATTGCCGGATTGAGCTGTAGATTTCCCTTCCAGAGTGTGGTTATATAATTAAATGCTTTAACCGCAGATGGTATTGCGATCAATAGTGTTGTAAATGTAAATACCGAACCTAAAAACGGATTCATTCCGGATATAAACATATGGTGACCCCATACAATAGTAGATAAAAATGCAATTGCCAAAATAGATGCAACCATTGCTCTATATCCAAAGATAGGCTTACGAGCGTTAGTAGCAATAATTTCAGAAGTTATCCCTAATGCCGGTAATAGTACGATATATACTTCGGGATGCCCTAAGAACCAAAATAAGTGTTCAAAGAGTACAGGCGATCCACCTTGGTTATGTAAAACTTCTCCCGCTATATAGATATCACTTAAATAGAAGGAAGTTCCAAAACCTCTATCCATTATTAATAATAAAGCTGCTGACAATAATACCGGGAATGAAACGATACCAATAATAGCAGTAACAAAGAATGCCCAAATGGTTAATGGCATACGTGTCATAGACATACCTTTGGTTCGTAAATTAATAACGGTAACAACGTAATTTAATGATCCTAATAAGGAAGATGCTATAAAAATGGCCATCGATACTAACCATAAAGTCATACCTGTTCCGGAGCCACCAATAGCTTGCGGTAATGCACTTAAAGGAGGATAAATTGTCCATCCGGCAGATGCAGGTCCTGCTTCAGCAAAAAGAGACAAAACCATAATCACACTACTCAAGAAAAACAACCAATATGAGACCATATTTAAAAAACCTGATGCCATGTCCCTTGCTCCTATCTGTAATGGAATTAACAGGTTACTAAATGTTCCACTAAGTCCAGCGGTTAATACAAAGAACACCATAATGGTACCGTGAATTGTTACTAATGCCAAGTACATACTGGAATCCATAACCCCATCCGTTCCAAACTTACCGAGTAATACTTCAAAAACGGTAAACTTATGATCAGGCCATGCTAATTGTAATCGGAATAACAATGACATTGCAATACCGATAATCCCCATAATTAAACCAGTAATTAAATACTGCTTGGAGATCATTTTATGATCCTGACTAAAAATATATTTAGTTATAAATGTCTCTTTATGATGATGTCCGTGATCATGATCTTCTGCGTGACCCTCTACGTGTGCTATTGCTGACATACGATATTATTTTTAATAAAATATATTAATTTTTCTTTTTCTCTTCTTCTTAATTGCTTGCTTGAGCAGATAATTGCTCTTTGAACGTTTGCTGTCCTTTTAACCAAGCATTATAATCCTCTTCGGATTCTACTATAATTTTCATTTGCATATTATAATGAGAAGCTCCACAAATTTTATTACATAATAAATAATAATCGAATTCGTAATTCTCCAGGGCTTCATCACCGGCTGCTACTAATGACTTACTTTTTTCTCTTCTTATCTTATTAATAGTTGCTACCTTTTCTACCATAAATTCACTGTTACGCATTTCTTCAGAAGTCATAGTAGGTGTATAGGAGAATTCTGTTATCATCCCCGGAACCACATTCATTTGTGCTCTAAAGAATGGCATATAGGCAGAATGCAGAACATCCTGAGAACGCATTTTAAATATAACCTTTCTGTTTACAGGTAAATGAAGTTCGTTTACTATTTTATCATCCATACTATAAGAATCAGATGCATCTAAGCCTAAAGTATTTACTCCTTCAATAAAACGAACGTTGGCTTTTCCTAATACATTATCTTCTCCGGAATATCTAGCCCTCCAATCAAATTGATATGCATATAACTCTATAATTAACGGATCTCCTTCTTCCTCGTCGATATTCATAATATCTGTCCAAGTAAATAATCCATATATAATCAATCCAGCCAATACTATCACCGGAATGATTGTCCAGATAAACTCTAACTTATCATTATCCGCATAAAATAGCGCTTTATTATTTTTATTCCCTCTGTATTTGTAAGAAAAGAAGTGTAATAAACCTTGTGTAATGATCTGTACAAACATGATTAACACCATAGAAATCAACATTAATCTATCATACTCCACTCCATGTTCTGATGCTGATTCCGGAAGGAAAAAGCTGTTATATTGTACAAAGCAATATATGGTTAAAAGGTATAAAAATATTACAAAGGCAAGCATCAACTTACCTTGTAAGTTATTATCTTTGTCATTAGCCACCTGAGAATCATCTGCATCTTTAGCTTGAGACAATTTCAATATTTTTGACATCTGCCATAAGGAGATTCCAATAAGCGCTATAACTACTATGGTTAAGAATACAGTCATTTTTATCTATCTTCTTTTTTTACGATCTAATTTTTAATAATGAAAGTGTTTACTTTCTTCTATATACGGATTACCTTTAGCCAATAACGGTGCTTTAGTAAGTGCTCTGAATACTACGAATAAAAACAACCCTAGAAACAATAACACCGCACTGATTTCAGTAATGCCAATGAACCAGGATTCCCCAACTGTTGCCGGCATAACCATATTAAATACATCAACATAATGCCCGCATAAAATAATAATACCAGCCATTACGACAAACCAGTTAATACGTTTGTAGTCACTATTCATTAACACCAATAGCGGGAAAATAAAGTTCATCACCAGCATACCAAAGAAAGGCAGTTTATAATCCTCGATACGAGTAATATAATATGTAACTTCTTCAGGTATATTCGAATACCAAATCAACATGAATTGCGAGAACCAAAGGTATGTCCAGAATATACTAATACCAAACATAAATTTTGCTAAATCATGAATATGGCTATTATTAACAAATTCTAAATATCCTTTTGATTTTAGATATATGGTGATCAATGCTATAGTAGTGATACCTGAAACAAATAAACCGGCAAATACATACCATCCAAACAAAGTGCTGAACCAGTGTGGATCAAAACTCATAATCCAATCCCAAGACATAATAGATTCTGTATAGATAAAGAAAACCAAGAAACCAGCAGACCACTTAAAGCTTTTCTTATACCACTTATTACCTGTTGAATCTTCATCTTGTTTTCTTGAGAATTTAACTGCCAAATAACGATAACCAATCCATCCTAAAAGAAATATAGCTGCTCTAAATAAAAACCACCCAGAGTTAAGCCATCCTTTTTTTCCTGCAATTAGTGCGTCATATTTCTCACTTGACGGATCTATAAGATCAGGATCCATCCAGTGAAACAAGTGATTCATGTGGAATCCTGACAACGTTAATATAACAAACATAATAATCCCTCCCGGAACCAAATATGCAGTTATTGCCTCCATCACTCTAAATAATACGGGAGACCAACCAGCTTGTGATGCAAATTGAATTGCGTAAAAAGCCAATACTCCTAGCGCAATCATAAAAAAGAAAAACGCTGCAACATAAAGAGCTGCCCAAGGCTTATTTTGTAATTGATGTAATACGTGCTTATAATGTTCATCTCCACTATGATGATCTTTCTCCAAACCGTTTTCTGCGTGGATTGTATTTCCCTTATGAATTTCAGCAGCTTGTGAATCCCCGTGTCCACTTCCGTGGGCATCGTGGCTTGCCATCATTTCTTTTACCTCTTCAATAGAACTCGGAGCCGAAAGGAAACCTACAGTAAGGCCAATTGCGCCAACCACCACAAGAATGATAGAAAATAATTTTAATTTACTTGATAGCGTATACATATTTATATAATATCGTTATTCTTTACTTTTACTAATTAGTGAGTTTATTCGGTTTCTTCTGGTCTCTTATCGACCGCTGGTATCAAATTTGAAGGAGCATCACTTTCCTTATCAATTCTAGGGGTTTTCCCTTCCAATTCTGCCTTTAATTTCTGAACGTACTGTACCATTTGCCAGCGCTCAAGTTCATTTGTCTGAGATGCATATGACCCCATTGAATTAATACCATAATACATCACGTGATAAATACTACCCTCTGTAATTGCACGACCGATATCGTCATAACTAGGAACTCCAAGAATTTTTTCTCTTTGAACCAAAGTTCCTTTACCATCACCTTTGGACCCGTGACAAATAGCACAGTAGATATCGTAAAGAGCCTTACCTGCTTCCTCATTTTCTTTAGTATAGCGGATTGGATTCTGCAAAGAGTCTTTTGCCAATTGATACCCTTCAGGCGAATTCTTAAAATCATATGGCATCCATCCTCTTGGCACAGAACCTTCTACAGGTAACATAGCTTCCTGATCTCCCGGAAAAACACTGTACTCCCCATAAGCTTCATAGCCTATTGGTTCATACATATTAGGCATATATTGATAATTAGGTTTTGTATCTTTTTTACAAGAAACAATACTTATCATCATTATAGCTACTATTATTATATTTATATTATTCTTCATTATTACTAATGGTTATCTTCTTGCTTATCTATTACTTTGATTTCTACCGCGCCTGTATTACTCAAGAAACTTGTCATGATATCCAGATCGTGATTTCCAGCATCAACTTCCATTAGGAAATGATCATCTGTGGTTCTCACATCGGGATTTTCTGCTTCTTTAAAGGGCCACAATTTACTTCTCATATAAAAAGTGATTACCATTAAATGGGCAGCAAAAAACACTGTAAGTTCGAACATAATAGGAACAAAAGCTGGCATATTCTCTATATAACTAAAACTTGGCTTTCCACCAATATTTTGTGGCCAATCTTCTATCATTATATAATTCATCATAGTGATTGCCACGGTCAGACCAACACATCCATACATAAATGATGTTATTGCCAGTCTGGTCGGAGCAAGTCCCATTGCCTTATCAAGTCCGTGTACCGGAAAAGGTGTATAGACTTCCTCTATATGATAATGCTCCCCTCGAACCTGCTTTACAGCGTCCATTAGGACATCATCGTCTGTATATAATACATGTATAACTTTTGATGCCATACTTTCTAGTTGTTTTTTAATTTTTTAGCTTGTCCGGCCCAATCATCGCGTTGCGCTCTTCCTGGGAAAGATCCAGTAATACTATCTAATAAATTATATTCGGTTTCAGTCATTTTACTTACCTGATCAAAAGTATAAATACCAAGTTCATTAAGTTTTACCTCCATCACCGGACCGATTCCATTTATTTTTTTCAGATCATCAGGTGTTTGAACATTGGAATCAAAAGAGCCAATATTATCTAATAGACTATCTAAGTTTCTTTTCGTCTCTTCTGAATCTGCATCATTAACTATACGCTCTGAAGAAACTTTTACACCAACTTTCGGAAGCTCATCTCTATGATCTATACCCGCTTCTCTAAGCTTTTTATATTTCTCTCCTGATGATTTCAAAATAGTTTTTACTTCTGCCTGTGCAATCACCGGGAATGTACGTGCATACAATAAGAACAATACAAAGAAGAAACCTATTGTACCTATAAATATTCCAATATCAACAAAGGTCGGGGAGAACATTGTCCAGGAAGAAGGTAAGTAATCTCTGTGAAGCGAAGTCACAATAATCACAAAACGCTCAAACCACATACCTATGTTTACAACAATCGAAATGATGAATGAGAACATTATACTTCTTCTCAGTTTAGGAAACCACATAAACTGTGGCGAGAATACATTACAAGACATCATTGCCCAATAAGCCCACCAGTAAGGACCAGTTGCCCTATTTAAGAATGCATATTGTTCGTACTCTACTCCAGAATACCAGGCAACAAAAAGCTCTGTAATATATGCTACCCCAACAATAGAACCAGTAATCATAATTACAATGTTCATTAATTCTATATGTTGTATGGTGATATAATTCTCCAGATTAGACACTTTTCTCATAATAATAAGAAGTGTATTTACCATTGCAAATCCCGAGAAGATCGCACCTGCTACGAAATATGGTGGAAAGATCGTTGTATGCCATCCAGGAATTACCGAAGTAGCAAAATCAAAGGATACAATTGTATGTACAGAAAGTACTAAAGGAGTCGCTAACCCTGCCAATACTAAAGACACTTCCTCAAAACGTTGCCAGTCTTTAGCTCTACCACTCCATCCGAATGATAAAATACTATATATTTTCTTATTAAAAGGTGTAATTGCTCTATCTCTGATCATCGCAAAATCAGGCAATAAACCAGTCCACCAGAATACTAAGGATACTGACAGATATGTAGAGATTGCAAATACATCCCAAAGAAGAGGTGAGTTAAAGTTTACCCATAACGATCCAAATTGATTAGGAATAGGCAATACCCAATATGCTAACCAGGGGCGTCCCATATGAATTATTGGGAACAAACCTGCTTGAATAACCGAAAATATGGTCATCGCCTCTGCAGATCTGTTGATCGCCATTCTCCATTTCTGACGGAATAACAATAGTACTGCCGAAATTAGTGTTCCAGCATGACCTATACCTACCCACCAAACAAAGTTGGTAATATCCCAGGCCCATCCTACTGTTTTATTTAATCCCCAGGTTCCGATACCTGTTGAAATCGTGTAAATTATACAACCTATTCCCCATAGGAAAGCAAAAAGAGCGATAGAAAACACAATCCACCAAGATTTATTTGCTTTACCTTCCACCGGCGCAGCCACATCCACAGTAACATCGTGGTACGTTTTATCGCCAGTTACTAAAGGCTTTCTTATAGGTGCTTCGTAATGAGACATAATCCTTTATAATTGAATTGATTCTTTATTTAGTTTATTAGGCTTCTGTAGTGTTTCTTACTTTCGTTTGATACATCACATTAGGTTTAGTACCAACGTGTTCAAGTAAGTGATACATACGTTTATCCTCTGTTAATTTAGCTACTTTACTATCTTTATCATTGATGTCTCCAAATGTCATTGCACCCGAAGAACAAGCCGCAGAACAAGCCGTTTGGAATTCTCCATCCTCAATAGCTCTTCCGTCTCTCTTAGCATCTAAAATTGTCTTTTGAGTCATTTGGATACACATAGAACATTTTTCCATAACTCCTCTAGAACGCACAGTAACGTCAGGATTCAATACCATACGACCTAAATCATTATTCATATGATAATCAAACTCATCATTTTTATTGTAAAGGAACCAGTTAAATCTACGAACCTTGTAAGGGCAGTTATTTGCGCAATATCTAGTACCTACACAACGATTGTATGCCATATGATTCTGACCTTGTCTACCGTGTGATGTTGCCGCTACCGGACATACAGTTTCACAAGGAGCGTGATTACAATGCTGACACATTACTGGCTGGAACGCTACTTGAGGATTGTCGGAAGGGATTTCCATTCTACCAAAAGTAGATAATGAACCATCTCCTTTTCTATCTCCAAATAAATAATTCCCAAGACCTAAACCATCAGTATTATCTTTCTCTTCATTATCTCCTTCAAAAGTTTCATCGGAAGAATAATATCGATCAATACGCAACCAATGCATATCACGAGATCTGCGAATTTCCGACTTACCTACGACAGGAACATTGTTCTCTGCGTGACAAGCGATCACACATGCTCCACAACCTGTACAAGCATTTAAGTCAATTGACAGATTAAAATGATGCCCGACAGAACGATCAAATTCATCCCAAAGATCTACCTCTGGTGAAGTAACTTCGTATTCTATATGATTTTTACTCACTTCAGGAACTGCATTCCATTCGTGTTTATCCTTCGTATTAAATATCTCTAGCGTGGTTTCTTTAATGATATCTCCACGACCCATTAAGGTATTGTGCAACTGAACACAAGCAAACTCGTGAGTACCTTCAGCTTTCGCCAATGTAACAGATTGTACCGCATTCTGATTTTGATATAAAACATATGCGTTTACACCTACCTGCATCTCTTCTTTAAGTCCGTGCTTTTTACCATATCCCAATGCCAAACCTACAGAACCTTGTGCCTGTCCCGGCTGAATGATTACAGGTGCAGTAACACTGACTCCATTAACAGTAACAGTTGCATAACTTCCGTTTAAAGCGCCATTAGCCACATTCTCATTTATTAATTCAAGAGATTCTGCATCTGCTCTGGAAACCGTTAAGTAATTATCCCAGGAAGCTCTGGTGATTGGATCTGGCATCTCTTGTAACCATGGATTATTAGCCTGTTGACCATCTCCCAAAGCTGTTTTAGTATATAATGTAAGCTCCAGACCATTAGACTTTGCTGTTGCCAATCTTCTGGCTGCTGCACCCACATTAGGACCAGCAGGAGCTTCAACAGTCTCTGTATCTCCTTCTGGAGTAGCAATGGCAGTCTCCAGCGATTCTTTTGCTAGCAAAGGTTTCACCAATACGCCATCATGCAAGGCTTGATTCCAGGAAGTTCCGCCAAGAACACCAGTCCATGCATCTTTTATATAATCATTATAGGAAGCAGAATTTCCAGTCCATTGTAATAATGTTTCCTGAAACTGACGTGTATTAAATAGAGGGCGAATCGTAGGCTGCATCAAACTGTAGCTTCCTTTCTTTAATTCGACATCACCCCAAGATTCTAAATAGTGTGGAGTTGTCGCCACGTAATTGCATTCAGAAGCCGTTTCATCATTATGCATACTAAATGCAACAGAAACATCTACTTTCTTTAAACCTTCCTTAAATTCATTCGCATTAGAAAGTGAATATACAGGATTAACACCTGCTATTAATAAACCTCCAATGCGCCCTGCGTTCATATCTTTTACAAGCTGAGAAACAGCCTTCGTATTACCTTGACGAATTTTTCTTGGTGTATCTTGGTTAAAAGCTTTACTGGCAATATGTTTATTAATTGCCAATACTAACAACTGTGCATCTACATCCTGGATTCCGGAAACAACGACAGCATTACTTCCAGCTCGCTGAATATGCTTGGCTGCTTTTACCACCTCTGCGTCTAATCCAGCATCCAAAGACCCTTTAGAACCAGATCCGGTAACAAATTTATATAATGCTGCTAGCACCTGCTTTTGCTGTGTTGGTGTAGCCTTTATTCTTCTATCAGCATTTGCTCCGGAGAGAGACATATTTGCTTCAAACTGAATATGCTTAGACATTTTGCCATTCTTAGGAACACGTCCTTGAGCATACCCAGAATCGTATCCTCCACCTTGCCAATCTCCTAAGAAATCCGCAGCTACACTAACAATTGTACTAACTTTAGAAAAATCATAATCTGCTAATGCTCTTTCACCATACATCATCTCATAAGCATCCAAAGCTTCACTAGATGAAACTGCGTCATAAACTACATGAGAAACATTGTTATATTTGGATTTGAATTCAGCTATTAATTTAGTAGTAGAAGGACTGGCAAAAGTTTGAGTTAATAAAACAATTTGTTTACCTCCTAAAGCGTTTAACTTAGCGCCTACTTCCTTATCCAGTTCTTCCCAGCTAATATCTTCTCCTCCTCTTTTAGGCCCCTGTAATCGTGCATCATCATACAAAGATAAAACAGACGCATGTACTCTAGCATTAGCATCTCCGTTAGAAGTAGCAAGATTGTTATTTTCTACTTTAATTGGTCGACCTTCTCTTGTCTTGATTAAAACACTTGCAAAGTCAAAACCATCGGCTATTGTAGTTGCATAATAATTAGCTACACCAGGAACGATTCTTTCTGGCTGTACAACATATGGTATTGACTTGATCACTGGACCTTCACAAGCTGCTAAAGAAGCAGCTGCTGTACTAAAACCTACATATTTCAGAAAATCACGACGTGAAGTCGAAGAATTTTCCAGAGATGATTTATCACCTAAAAACTCATCCGTAGGAATTTCCTGAACGAACTCATTTTGTTGTAGCGTCTCAACAATAGAGCTATTTTCGTTCAGCTCTTCAACACTTTTCCAGTATTTCTTGTTTGATGACATATATAATTGATATTAGCTTCTTACTTATTTTCGATTAAACGAACAAAACATTATTAATAGTGGCATTTTCCACATTCCAGACCACCCATCTGTGCAGCCGTTAATTTATCCACTCCATATTTCTTTGACAATTCTTTATGTATCTTTTCATAATACTCATTGCCTTCCATCTGTACATTTGTTTCCCTGTGACAGTTAATACACCATCCCATTGTCAACGGAGCATGCTGATACATAATTTCCATTTCCTCTACTGGACCATGACATTTCTGACATTCTATCCCAGCTACACTTACGTGCTGAGAATGATTGAAATATGCAAAATCTGGAAGATTATGAATACGAACCCATTTTACAGGTTCAGTTTCTCCAGTATATGATTGCGAATTCTCGTCCCAACCTACAGCCTTGTATAACTTCTTGATCTCTCCATCATAAAATTCTTTAGAATATTCTGCAGTAGCAGTAGCTTCTGCTACCTCACTAATAGACTTATGACAGTTCATACACACATTAAGCGAAGGAATCCCTGAATGTTTAGATACTCTTGCAGAAGAGTGACAGTACTTACACTCTATTTTATTATCACCTGCGTGAATTTTGTGAGAATAATGAATTGGCTGAATTGGCATGTATCCCTGATCAACACCTACTTGCATAAAGTAACCATAAACAAAGTACCCACTTGCCAATAATAAAAATATCGCTGTTACCAATACCAAGAATTGATTCTGAACAAATGCTTTCCAGATTGGAGTTCTCTTCTCTGCTTGCGGTAATTCAACACCATTAGCCTCTGCAAAACTTCTGAGTGTTTTATTCACTAAGAATAAAACAACTACCAACATTAAAAACACTAATGCTAACGCCGCTAAAACCAAATCGGAGGAAACTCCAGAGCCCGAAACTTCTCCAACCGTTTCTCCCGGAGGAGGAGGAGGAGGATCAGCTTTTGGCACCATCACATACGCCAGGATATCATCGATATCCGCATTGGTTAATTGCGGGAATGCATTCATCGGAGTTTTATTATACTCCTCCCAAATAGCTATCGCCTGAGGATCGCCTGAGGCAATCATAGCAGCACTATTCCTGATCCAAGAATACAACCATTCTCTCTCATACTTATCCGCCACTCCGAAAAGAGCTGGACCTGTCATTTTTTTATAACGTTTATGACACGCAGCACAAAGCGATTTAAACAACGCTTCTCCTTTTGCAACATCACCACCAGTAGTGGATTCTACTGCTGCAGCTTCAGTTGCTGCTGCTTCTTCCTGCGCAAAAACTGGGTTCAATAAAGAGAATAAAAAAACAGTTCCTAGAAGTAGGAGTTTTGAGGCTGAATTTCGGTATTTCACCTGTTTCATATTATTTAGTAGAATTATCGTCTAAATTTTGGTACGGTTTTTTCATTATTAACAAAAAAAAGATGCAAAAACCATGTCCATTTAATTCGTCAGCAAAAGTACTATAATAAGTCGATTTTAGAAATGTTAGCGAACTGTTAAGTGCTAATTTATAACAATTCTAAATAATATTTTTAGAGGATTTTGAGTTATTAAACTTTACCTTTGTATCAAATCTATTTGTAATGAGAATTTTAAACAAAAAAAACAACCTTTTATTACTAGGTTTTTGTTTTATGGGAATCACTAATCTAAGTGCACAGGATTCTACGAATTCTGACAACCCAACTGTTTTTACAACAGTGGAAATTGCACCTCCGGCTGAACCCACGATAACTATTAATCAGGATCCAAGAATTAATCAACTATTGGCCATCAAAACAAAAATGGATAAGGATGGTGTCCTAAGCGAGAACTACAGAATTCAATTATATACTGGAGATCTTAACGGAGCAAATACCATTAAAAACAATGCGGAAAAGACTTTCCCTCAATGGAGATCGGATATTGTTTATGAAACTCCTAATCATAAGGTTTGGATAGGTAATTATCGAAGCAAATTAGAGACAGATCGAGCATTAAAAGAGATCAGAACAGAATTTCCTAATGCATTTCTTTTTAAGCCCGAAAAAAAATAACATCTGAACACATCATCTTGATACAAACACAAAGCCCGATCAATTATTGATCGGGCTTTGTGTTTTATATATTAAATTGACACTATAGTTTCTTCTTCACAGCTACTTCCTGGAATGACTCTACTACATCGCCAATCTTGATATCATTGTAGTTTTTAATTTGCAATCCACAGTCATATCCTTTAGAAACTTCTTTTACATCATCTTTAAACCTCTTTAAAGAAGCAAGTTCACCAGTATATACAACGACACCCTCACGTATAAGTCGTATTCCAGCATTTCTAATTATCTTACCGGTCTGAACCATACAACCTGCGATGGTTCCAACTTTTGATATCTTAAATGTTTCTCTGATCTCAGCAGTTCCGGTTATCTCCTCCTTCATCACCGGAGAAAGCATACCTTCCATTGCGTCTTTCAGATCGTTAATCGCATCGTAGATAATCGAATATGTTCTGATATCGATTTCCTCTTTATCAGCAACCTGTCGCGCATTACCGGCAGGCCTTACATTAAATCCGATAATTATTGCATCAGAAGCCGACGCTAACAATACATCACTTTCTGTAATAGCACCAACTGCTTTGTGAATAATATTCACGTGAATCTCTTCAGTTGATAATTTCTGGAACGAATCGGTTAATGCTTCTACTGAACCGTCCACATCACCTTTAAGAATAATATTCAATTCTTTAAAGTCTCCAAGTGCAATTCGTCGTCCAATTTCATCTAATGTGATATGCCTTTGTGTACGAACAGATTGCTCTCTGTGTAACTGAGCTCTTTTAGAAGCAATATCTTTGGCTTCTCTTTCATCTTCAAGAACACTGAACTTATCACCAGCCTGAGGCGCACCATCAAGACCTAATATTGATACCGGAGTAGAGGGCCCAGCTTCTTTAACATTCTTACCTCGTTCATCCTGCATTGCCTTTACCTTACCACTATTCTTACCAGCTAGTACGTAATCACCTACCTTCAATGTACCTGTTTGTACCAGAATGGTAGAAACATATCCTCTACCTTTATCAAGGAATGCCTCCACTACTGTACCTGAAGCTAATCTATCCGGATTTGCTTTTAGTTCCAGTATTTCAGCTTCTAACAATACTTTTTCCAAAAGTTCTTTGACTCCTTGTCCGGTTTTAGCAGAAATATCGTGAGATTGAATTTTCCCTCCCCAGTCTTCTACCAATAAATTCATAGAAGCTAGTTTCTCCTTTATCTTTTCCGGATTAGCCTCTGGTCTATCTACCTTATTAATTGCAAAAACAATAGGAACCCCTGCTGCTTGAGCATGACTGATAGCCTCTTTGGTTTGTGGCATTACATCATCATCTGCCGCAATAACTATAATAGCTAAATCTGTTACCTGAGCACCACGCGCACGCATCGCTGTAAAAGCTTCGTGACCCGGTGTATCAAGAAAGGCAATTTTTTGCCCATTATCCAATTGTACACCATATGCCCCAATATGCTGGGTAATACCTCCGCTTTCCCCAGCGATTACATTCTCTTGTCGTATATAATCCAGTAAAGAAGTTTTACCGTGGTCTACGTGACCCATTACTGTAACGATCGGCGCTCTTAAAACAAGATCTTCCGGTGAATCGACAATTTCTTCAATAGATTCTTCTATATCGGAAGTCACAAAATCCACCTCATAACCAAACTCATCGGCAACAATAGAAAGTGTTTCTGCGTCCAAACGCTGATTCATCGTAACCATAATACCAAGTGACATACATGCAGAAATTACCTGAGTAGTAGGAACATCCATCATAGTTGCCACCTCTGAAACAGTAACAAACTCTGTTACTTTAAGTACTTTACTTTCTTGTTCTTGTTGCGCTACATCATCTTCTACCTTCTGGCGGTGTTGATCACGTTTATCCCTCCGGTATTTAGCAGCTTTAGATTTATTTGATTTCCCTTGAAGCTTTTCAAGAGTCTCTCTAACCTGTTTTTGTACTTCTTCTTCGCTCGGCTCTTCTTTAGTGATTGCAGGTCTTTTCCCTTTTCCGGCTCCGCGATTACCAGGACCTCGATTACCAGGGCCTCGATTTCCTCCTTGTCTATTACCAGGAGCACCTGGCTTAGCGCCATCTTTACTTATTCTTCTACGGCGCTTTTTTGCATCCTTATCTGATGATTTATCAGATTTATCATCTTTCTTTTTGGCAGGCTTTTTAAACTTTGTCAGGTCAATTTTCTGACCAGTAAAATTAGGACCATCCAATTTTTTGTATTGCGTCTCGACCTTTACAGGTTCTGCCTGACCTTCAGCATCCTGAGTATCAGTAGTATCTTTTTTAGATACCTGTTGCTCAGCCTGTTTTTTAGCTTTTTTCTGCTCTAGTTCGATCGGAGCAACTTTAGCAATCTTTATACCTTTCTTAGCAGGTCTGTTAGACACTACATCAGGTTTCTTTTCGGTTTCTTTTACCTCTTCTTGCTCTGGAGCCTTAACTGCTTCTTTGTCTTTGGGCTGTTCTGCAGTTTCCTCTTTCTTATCTAACTCAATTTTACCGACTTGTTTTGGTCCGGTCAATTGGGCCTTAGCTTTTACAACTTCACGAGCTTCAGCACGCTTACGTCTTTCCTCCTGCTCCGTCTCTATCTGCACTCGTAGCGCTTCTTTTTCTTTTCTTTTTTCCTCTCCAACCTCTTTTGAAGCCACCTTTTTACTCTTGTCTGTCTGGAATTCATCAAACAACAGCTGATAGATCTCTGAAGAAATTTTTGTGGTAGGACGCGAGTCTATCTCATGACCTTTTGAATTCAAAAAGTCAACAGCCCGATCTAGCGAGATATTGAATTCGCGTAATACCTTATTTAATCTCATTGTTTTTGCTTCAGCCATAAATGCCTTTTATTTTATGCTCAAATATAAATTAATTGAAGTTATTAATCTTCAAATTCTGATTTTAATATTCTAATAACCTCACCTACAGTCTCTTCCTCGAGATCTGTTCTTTTTACTAAATCTTTAATATCCTGTTCTAAAATACTCTTAGCTGTATCTAATCCTATTTTAGCAAACTCTTCTATAATCCAGGAATCGATCTCATCAGAAAATTCTGATAACTCTACATCTTCCTCAACGCCTTCTCTAAACACATCAATCTCATAACCAGTCAATTGCCCAGCTAATCGTATATTATGTCCTCCACGTCCAATTGCTTTTGAAACCTCCTCTGGTTTTAACATTACTTCTGCACGACTACCTTCTTCATCAAGCTTTATTGATGTCACTCTTGCAGGGCTCAACGCCCTGGTAATAAATAGTTGTAAGTTATTTGTATAGTTAATCACATCAATATTTTCGTTTCCTAGCTCCCTAACAATACCATGAATACGAGATCCTTTCATACCAACACAGGCTCCAACAGGATCAATTCTATCATCATAGGAATCGACAGCAACTTTAGCTTTTTCGCCAGGGATCCTAACAACCTTTTTTACTGTTATCAAACCATCAAAAACTTCTGGTATTTCTGACTCAAACAGTTTTTCCAAAAACAAAGGTGACGTTCTAGACATAATGATCGCTGGCTTGTTACCTTTTAACTCTACAGATTCGATAACCCCTCTTACATTCTCTCCTTTTCTGAAAAAATCTGAAGGTATCTGTCTGTCCTTAGGTAAAATAATTTCGTTACCTTCATCATCCAATAATATAATTGCTCTGTGTCGTATATGATGAACTTCTGCAGTATATATCTCTCCTTCTAATTCTTTAAATTGTTTATAAATGTTAGTGTTGTCGTGTTCGTGTATTTTAGAGATTAAATTCTGACGTAATGCCAAGATTGAACGTCTCCCCAGGTCAATTAACTTAACTTCTTGAGAAACATCCTCTCCGATTTCGAAGTCAGGCTCTATTTTTTGAGCTTCAGAAAGAGATATTTCCTGATTTCCATCCTCTACTTCTCCATCTGCAACTACCACACGGTTTCTCCATATTTCTAAATCCCCTTTATCAGGGTTAATAATGATATCGAAATTATCATCACTACCAAATTTCTTTTTTAATGCATTTCTAAATACATCTTCTAAGATCGCCATTAGTGTAACACGATCGATTAACTTATCATCCTTAAATTCTGAAAATGACTCAATTAATGCGATATTTTCCATATCAATTTATAATTAAAATGTTATCATAACTTTTGCTTCTTGTATTTCGCTATAGGAAACACTGGCTTCTTTAGTTACAGTTATTTTTCCTTTTCCAACTGGTTTGGCTTCTCGTGTTTTCCAAACCAGTGTTATATTATCATCTGTCACAGAAGTTAATTCGCCTTCGATCGAATTATTATCTTCTGTTTTTACTTTCAATTTCCTTCCTATATTTTTCTTATACTGACGTTGATGGGTCAATCCTTCAGAAACACCTGCAGACATTACCTGCAGCGCAAAATCTTCTTTATCCCGATCCAGGTTATGCTCTACAGCCCTGCTCACATTTATACAATCATCTACAGTGACCCCATTGTCGCCGTCTATAATCACATCAATGCGATTATCAGGATGCACTTTTAAATCTATCAAAAATAAAGATGGATTTTCTCGTAATGCTCCTGCTATTAAATTTTCGACCGTATCCTTTAATGACATAGTAAGATAAAAAGAGGGGACTTTTCGTCCCCTCAACCTGGTTTTTTAATTTCAACGGTGCAAAGATAGTAATAATATCTTAGATTCAAAACCCACTTAAGAATGAATTTATTCGTAAATTTAAATGACTATTACTGAATTACCTCCTAATCCGGTTCGAAATCTGAATTAAAACATAAATTTAAGTAATATATTCCTTCTTTTAACCTAAAAATAATAGCGTAAAATAAAATCAATTCTATTTTATCGATAATTATTCTAAACACACCTTAATCATGATCAAAAAAATTCTAGTTCCTACAGATTTTTCTTCTCAAGCTGAAAGTGCACTGAAAGTAGCTGCTCAAATAGCCAAAAAAAATAACAGTCAAATTTATCTATTACATATTTTAGAAATGCCTGTTCATTTGGTTGACTTAATGTCATCTGGAGCTTCCGCCCCGGCACCGGAAGCTATATTCTTCATGAAACAAACTCATAAAAAGTTCGAAGAAGTCATGGCTAGTGACTATTTACAAGGTTTAGAAATCATTGAAACAGTAAGTTTTGAAGATGTTCTTCATGGCATTATAGATTCTTGCAAAAAAAACGATGTTGATATGATCATTATGGGATCTCACGGCTCTTCAGGTTTCGAAGAGTTATTTATTGGATCAAATGCCGAGAAAGTTGTTCGAACATCAGAAAAACCGGTATTAGTTATCAAAGAAGATTGTGATATTTTCGAGGTCAAAGATATTGTATATGCTACCAATTTTGATGACGAAGACAAACCTTCATTGATTGCAGCGCACGAATTTGCGAAGCAATTAAACGCAAAACTGCATTTATTATGGATAAACACTTCTAATAGTTTTAAAACCACAAGCGAAACAGAAGATAAAATGAATCTGATGATCTCAGGTTTGCCTATTGACAACTATACTTTAAACATATACAACGATATTAATGTAGAAAAAGGAATTCTAAATTTTGCCAGCTCTATTGATGCAGGTCTTATCGGAATCAGCACACACGGAAGAAAAGGTTTATCCCACTTTATTAATGGAAGTTTAGGAGAGGATGTGGTGAATCACGCCAAGAGACCTGTATTGACTTTTAAGATATAAAACAGGTGTTTTTACCATATTTTCAAGGGATTATACTAGAACATAAGCAGCAAATTCAGCTTATCTTCGCTTTATTAACAAATAATCCATAGCACTTATGAATACATTAAAATTAAAAAACGGAACCACTAAAAGCGATACTGGTAAAGAAAGCCTTAAATTTTGCATCTACAACGAAAAAGATGCAGCTCAAATATTTCCCATAGAAGGCGGTGTTGGAACCATTGCAAATGGTGATATTTTTGAATGGACAAAAGCTGCTGGCGACAAATATAACGGTTACCGAGTCAAATGGTTCAAAGCAGCGCTGTTTGATGAATTGTTAGCATCAGGAACATCATCACCAGGTGGATCCTGTGAAATTTATTTTGATAAAGGTTTCCATACTCGACCTATATCATAAAAAATTATTCACCACTCTTACCCTTATACACAAAAAAAAGGAACAACCTGAAATTCGTTGTTCCTTTTACGTTGGTCTACTGGGGCTCCCTTCGACTAAGCTCAGGATAAACTTCTCGCCCTAAGCATTTTATTTATAAAAAAAAAGAAGGAATCAGATAAATACCAATTCCTTCAATTTATGTTGGTCTACTAGGGCTCCCTTCGACTAAGCTCAGGATAAACTTCTCGCCCTAAGCATTTTATTAAAAAAAAAAGAAGGAACCGGATAAATACCAATTCCTTCAATTTATGTTGGTCTACTAGGGCTCGAACTTAGTAGATTATAAATTAATCCGTTCTTAACTGGCTTTAAATGGTTATTTTTATTAGGCTTAACATCAGATAGATTCATATGAAACCATAAAAAACCAGCATTTGTTGTCCCCATGTTGTCCCTTTTTTTGTATCTTTATAGAACAAATATACATTGATATGGCTAGTATTCATGCGGTTTTACGAAAAAAAGCAAATAAACAGGGATTATATCCAATTGCGATTCGAGTGACACAACTCAGAAAAACACGAAATATTTTGTTCGGGCAGTATGTCGATGAAAAATACTGGGATGAAAAAAAGCAGTGTATCCGGAAATCGCATCCAAATTCTGTCAGATTAAATAATATGATTTCATCTAAGCTGGCTGAAATAAATAGTATGGTATTAGAAACCATCAACAAATTTGGTGAAGATTTCACCTTTGAGAATTTTCAATCTATGCGTTTGAAATCTTCAGCCAATAATTCATTTTTCACATTTACCGATCGATATTTTAAGGATCTGGAGGACAGTAAGAAATTTACACGACTCGATAGTGAAGTCCCATTGGTAAAAAAAATTCGTGATATGAGGGAAGGGCGTGATTTGCTTTTTAATCAAATCACCGTTCCTTACATCAAGCACCTGGTCGTGAAAATCAAAAAAGAAGGTAAGATTGGTGAGAGGAGTATCGCTAATGTGTTGATGTTTATTCGTAATATGTATAATCGTGCCATTTTGGAAAATCTAGCTAACCGTGAATCTTATCCTTTCGGTGATGGTGAGGGAAAAATAAAGATCAAAATTCCGGAATCCATTAAAATTGGGTTGAATCGAGAAGAAGTAATTCAACTAGAACAAGCATCTTTTGACAACAAGAATCACCTCAATCACGCCAGAAACGTATGGCTATTCAGCTTCTATCTCGCAGGTATGCGCGTAGCGGATGTGCTGAAAGCAAAATGGACAGACTTTAATGACGGGAGATATTATTATCGAATGGGTAAAAATCAAAAAGTCGTGTCACTAAAAATATCCGAGAAATTAGAGCATATTTTACGTCAATATAAACCTGAGAAGGGTGAACAACGTACTTACATATTTCCAGAATTGGAACATATAAATCCAAAGGATAAAGAGGAAATTTTCAAGCGCACCAAAAATGCAACGGACAAATTCAACAAAAATCTAAAGAAAATTGTCAAGCAACTTGAGATAAATAAAAAACTTTCAATGCATATTGCACGCCATACATTTGGTAACATAGCCAGTGATAAAATAGCTCCTCGCAAATTGCAAAAATTATATCGTCACGAACATCTAACCACGACTACTGGTTATCAAGCAAATTTCATTCATCAGGATGTAGATGATGCACTTGATACCGTTATCAGCGGTTAAGCATTATTATCCGTTTGTCATAGATTAATACGAATATTGTTACTATTCACTGTCTATTCCACTCACTGCCCATTGCAAATATAGCCGTTCGCCTTTGCACTATTGCAAGGCATGCTAAAGAACGCTAATGATTTAATGTTGTGAGGTGAGGGCGCGTTGCCTTGCCTTTGCCCCTGCTGCGGCATTTGCTAGCATGTTCAGTGAGCATCCTAGCCAGATTGCGATCTGAACAATGAAATATTGTTTAATTAAAATCATTAAAAATTATGGCAACAACAACAGCGAATGCAAAAAAGAATGGAACGGAGAAAAAGCCTGGGCAAACGAATAAGAAGCCCGTACCAACTCCAGAAATTATCAAACCAGTCACACCAGCAAAAAGTAATGGAAGTGATGTGACCAAAGATTTGGCAAAAGAAGCCATAGGTCAAGAACCGGTAGTAAGTATTGAGGATCGTATCCTACAAGTCGAGAAGCTAAAAGGGCTAACCGATAGACATAAGCGAGCTACTGCCACGCTGAATAACCTATCCGAATTCAAATACAATAGTAGTGAATCTTGTAAGATAACTATTGTGGATGATGCTGGAAAGAGTTTTACTACAGGAGACATTAACCTGATTAGAAATATTGCTGACGGTGCTGAAGACTACATCAAAAGCAAGAAACAGGATGTAGAAAATGAACTAAAAAGTTTTAAACTGTAATGATTAAAAGATGTATTGAAAATCCTCTTGCCAACACGGTGAGGGGATTTTTTTTTTCATTTAAAAACATACACTATGAAAACAACAGAAAATAATACGGTAGAATTTGAAGGTAATGAACTACTAAAGCGGTGTCTTTGGCCCTCCAAAAGACGAATGGATTTCTATCCGACCTTTATTCGCAAACAAGCCATGCTGTTTGAAGGAATGGTATTCCGATATATGGAAGAATACTGTACACCATACTCTGGCGGCTATTGGAACTTTTACGCCTTATCTAATGGTGGGTTTTACATAGGACTTAACCGTAAAGAATCTGGCATCATGCAGGTAGAAAACCACTTGAACTTTTACAAAGGTGAAATGAGTGCTGATGCCGCGAGTATTGGAATAAATATATTTGCTCTATGCGACTGCGCTAGTAGAGGTAGCCAACTTCTTGTTGATGCATTTCATCATTTACGAGATTATGCGAATATTCACCCTGAGCGAGAACAGATTCTCGCTTTTATTGATTAACCGATTATCATCCCTTCACATTTCTGTGAGGGGATATTTTTTCCCAGATAAAGCCATATTAAACCATTCACTATCATTTACATCTCTCATTATCAGTGTGGCACGTATTTTGTAACTCCCTTGATATGGATACAATGAAAGTCATATGTCTACAATCAGAAGCCCTCTTTATGTTGGTGGATGAAGTCGTTGAGCACGTTAAAGCAAAGCACAACGTTAAGGAAGACAAATGGATTTCTCCAGATGAAGCTATGAGACTGCTTAATATCAGCAGTGATACTACTTTACAAAAGCTTCGTGACAACCTTGAAATTGAGTTCAGCCAACCTTCACGAAAGATCATACTATATGATCGTGACTCAATTTATGCCTATCTAGAGAAACATCGAAGACGTGCATTATAAACCCTTTCAATCATGAGTGATTTAGAAAAAAAAGAGGAAGAACTTTATGCAAAAGCGTTCAATGACGGGTATTATCTCCAACGCTTCAAACCGGAAATAGCTAATAAGATATCCCAAACCCCTCATGTGAATGACATCTATCTACAAACATTTAATGATGGTCGAGAAGCCTATCTCGAAGAAGTGAAAGATAGACTTCGTGATTTCACACACGTACCTCCTAGACATTCACAAGAAAAAGACATTGATCGAGGAATGGATATAGATCGCTAGATCTGTTTTGAAAAAAGAATGTATTTTTACATCCTTATCATTTCCTATGGCTGAATTTTGTAACGCTTGCGCTAAACGTATTGGCTTAGAGCCAGAACTACCACCTTTTCTATGTGAAGGATGTGGCGAACAGATTGAGCGCCCTTCTATCCGTAAATGGCTTCTAAAAATCTTTGGTGAATGACACTAGAAGAATTCAACAACTTATCCGATTTTGATCAATATGATATTATCTACAATGAGGGCACATTCATTGATTCAATCATACAAGGACATAACCGATATGTGCTTTATGCAGTGGACAGTTTTTTTGTGGAACTCTATTATCAATCTGTGCCTAATAAAGTCGTAGGCAAACGAGCGTTTGTAACTGGCAAACTACTTGATAAATATACCATTGACCAACTGAAGTAACCTTCTCATTTTTCTTTTGCCAATCCCGCGCGGAGCGCCTTTTTTGTTTAGGGGCGGTTTCATAATGCGTTTTAGTCTGCAAAATTAAAGACCAGCATCCAAACACAATTTCCTTACCAGTCATTGCTTATTGGTTACTGGTCTTTTTTGGTATCTGCATTAAACCACATTATAAACCTTAAAATCCAAAACAATGAATGTGTACGATGCAGCCAAAATCCTTGGCATTACAGGAGAAATCAATCCCAAAATTGTGAAATCCTCTTTCAGAGAAGCATGTAAGAAGTACCACCCTGATGTCAATCCAGCAGGTGAGGAGTTGATGAAACTGGTCAATGAAGCCTATGAAATCCTAAAAGATCACAAAGGAGAGAGTAGAGACCAACAAAGTGATTATAGCGATTTACTCAGTGAAGCACTCAATGCTATTATCCATCTTGAGGATTTGATCATTGAGATATGTGGCGCGTGGATCTGGATTACCGGAAATACCAAAACGCATAAGGAATTACTCAAAGAATCGGGCTTCAGATGGGCATCTAAAAAGAAAGCCTGGTATTTCCGACCAGAAGAATATCGCAGCTCCTCCAGAGGCAAAAAATCACTCAATGATATTCGTGCGAAATATGGTTCTTCTCGACCAGAGAAAGCAACCCATCATAGATTAAATGGATTTAAACAATCGTGATGAAGCAAGAACACCCATTTGATGACCAACTCAAAGTGATGCTCAACAGTCCGTTAAATAGGCCCAGCTTTATTGCAAGAGGTAATCCCAATCGATTACAAGTCTATTACGGCTTTGCTAAACTGACCCCTAAAATCATGCGTAAGCACGAGCTGGTGATCATCTATGAGAACGATAATCACAATCCCATGAAAAATCTGGAATGGATATTACGCAAAACACATTTGGTTTATATCCGTCAGCAAACAGAACAGGAAATGACAAATGCAACGATGAGCAATCGCATATTTACCAAATATAGCTACCTCATTGATGAAAAACCATGGTCTAGCAATATCGATTTGGTACTAGAGCATAATTTTGTAGCGGATGATAAGCACGTTTCACAAAATGAACGTGAGCTCATCCGTGTTATGCTTCGTGAAAAATACTTTGAATCCTATGATACCAAACCTTGTTATCAAACGGCGTTAATCTTCCATTAATACCATCCATTCAATAAGCGAATAATTCTGTTTTAGATGCGAATCTAACGCCAAACATCCAAACACAATTTCCCTTTGGTCATTGCTTATTGGCAGTTTGCCCTTGTCAGTGAATAGCAAATAAACAGAATTATTCACCATTAAATTTTTAGTAATGAACACAAATCAAGAAAATCCAAAGTACAACACCACCATGAAGAACACCAAAGGGTATGGTTGGAGTGCCAAAACCATTGTTAAAAATGTTCTCGGCTACGATTGGAACATTAGCACATTCAAAGCCAGTTCAGGAAATATTAGTTGTACTGCACAAGGTGGTAAACAAGAAGTAAAAGACGGTTTTGAATCATTCAGCTTTATGATGTTCGAAGATCCATTGATACGCCTCTATCAAGAAAAAAGACGTGCCACACAAAATGCCGTAGAAGAAATCCACGACAAAGGGCTAGCAAAATTTACCGAACTCCTGAATGCAGGCAAAATACCTTCTAAAGATGATGAAAGCACTCAATCATAGAACCGTGATTTATATGTATAGTAATGCATTTACCACCTGCGACTGCGGCAATGAGCTTGTGCTTGCACAAACAATTGTAGGTGATCCCGTATATCGAGGAAATTGTGAATGCGGTAAACGATTTGAATTATTCAATAACCTATTAAGCTTACAACAATGAGACAGAATAAACATCTATTAGAAACAGCACATTCACAGTGCATCAATTATACGCTCCTTGGTTGGTATAAAGAATCAATCATATACGATGTATCTGGCATTGATTGGCAAATTGCAACCTATAAATGGGGAGGCGCAATTAGATGTTGTGCTAAAATGGGATTTGCATCGGAACAAGAAGGGTGTCTATTTATACCTGCCAACAGACCATTATTACGACTGCATACAGAATATCGATATGTTGATAAAGATGCTGTGATCGATGTACACGAAAAAGGCACTAAACGCTTTGATCATATTGTTGCATCTGGTTTAATCTTAGTACCTCAACATATTAAACAATGGGTGCAAAATGAGAAATACCGTACAGCTATTAACAAGTACGGACGAAAAGAAAGCTACAAATACAGACAATCAAACACACACTTTTAAAATCAGATATTATGTATGGGATGGACATCATTCGCTTATAATAAAGCAAGGCATTTAGACTGGACAGCAGAGCAAGCATTAACATTCTGTCAGAAAGAATTTAGTACAAACGGTTATCATATATTGAAATTCTGGTATCAAAAAGCACAACATTTAACAGAACGTAATGTGGTGTATTTAGTGATGAGACACCCTGACGGATATCATTTTATACTGATTGTATTGGTAGATATTGTGGAAGAGAATATTTTCTATAAAGAAATGGATAATAGTATGGGGTCGGTAGAAGATAAATGCCCTATAGAGTTTCTAAAAATGTTACCTGAAGCTGTTAGTGTATATGATGCAGAATGGCGAAAACGGGTCATCAAAAACGGAATTGTCTATCACAACCAGATAGCAGATACGGTACAATAGTTTAAGCATCGAGGTGATTTGATAGTGGCAAATGAAGTGTCAGGAGCAAATCACCTCTTTCCATATTCTCTCTTTCCCAATCACCATAGTGATCCTCATCCCAATCATTCGTCTGTTTATGTCCAGAAATATGCCCGTTGAGTTGTTTGGAATTTACAAATGACTTTTCACATTCAGGGCAACGATAGGGTTTTAACTCCATATCAATATGATACTCCTGAAGCTGTGAAAATATGTCTGGTTTTTCTTCCTGTATCTCTTCTTCTGGCTTGGCAGCGTAGAACAAATGACTAAATGAAAAGATTGTACCTGATAACATAATCGCAATCAGTATCGAGCTATATATGCTGGTCGGATAGAATTGATAAACTACATTATGAGCTATGGTTCCAAGCAGGTAAATGAAAGCGGTCTTCTTCCAACCCTTTACCGTAAATATCAATATCGCTAAATCTACTCCTACTGCATAGAACCATGCAAACCAGGGATTATCATACTGGCTATTTTCTGAGAACACATAAACGGTATGTGCTACCTGTGGAATTAGGATAATAGTTAGTGCCACAATCCCGAACCATTCTTTTGTGATTATCTGCTTCATAATATCGTGATTTTGTACAGAGTACACATCACAGAATATGCCATAAATACCGGTAAACACTGGGCTGAACCCATATGGACGCATATGGTTTTATATGGTGTGAAGTTTTTTATGGGAAGATGTTGAAACACAAATCCATCTGCTTCTGCAGAGAGATTTGTTGATAATGAGGCGAGGGGGCAATATGCCCCCTAGTGATTATTCATTAGCCGCAATATGCTTGATTTTACCCATTCTCTCAATACAAGATAGTGTGGTTCTGCACACGGCAGAATTAAGACATTCATCCACTAAATCTACTTCTACCAAATTAGAATATGACTCAAAACGCTGTTCATCATATTGGTTGAGTGAAGCATTAAACACAATCGTATTTTCATCGCTAAACATCACATCTGATATATCGGTGCCTAGGCAATTTCTTAATGTAGAAGTCATTTCATTTTGTCGCATTATTTCCTCCTTTTTGCTAAGAAAATACATAGCATATTTCTAGACATATAGCGAGTAAAAAACGCATGATAAAGCCCAGAAATACAGTAAGTACGGCATTTTTATAAATGTCGATAATTTTGCACATATGAGAGCGTATTATGACTTCTTTTTTGCAAAGACTTCCTTGTTCTAGGTGCGGTAATGCTGTGGGTAACTCTGTGCGGAGACCCTACAAAAGTCGGAGCACATAGTTATCCATAGCTGACGTTAGATTAGTCATTCAATAATCACTCCTGGTCAATATGCGTTTTGTTTTTCGGTTTGCGAAGTTAAGCCCAAGGATCCATACACCATTTCCCTTTGGTCATGGCTTAATGGATTCTAGGGCTTCGTAGTGTTGCTATGAAAAAACAAATTCACATAGTAACCTTAAATTTTAAACATTATGGAGACAATCCAAAAACCAAAGAAGAGTCGAACTACTAAAAAGAAAGCAGCTAGTATTAAGCCAGCAATTCCAGAAGGACTTCAAAAAGTACCATTATTTGCATTGAAGACCAATGGAACCAATCCACGTAAAAGCTTCGATGATGCAGAGATTGCCGAATTGGCCCAGAGCATCAAACAAGATGGACTATTGCAAAATCTGGTCGTTACTAAAAATAACAAAGAAGATTGTTATATCATCATTACGGGTGAACGACGTTTTAGAGCATTATCTATCTTATTAGAGCAAGGTGAGATTGAAGCTGATTATCCGGTTCCGGTAGCTGTCCGATTTAATCAAACAGAAGATGATCATTTGCGACTGGCTGTTGTGGAGAATGTACAACGTAAGAAAATGCACCCACTCGATGAAGCAGATGCATTTTTTACACTCACACGAAAAGGTGTAGATCTAGAATCTATTTCTGGACAATCTGGTATAAGTGTAAAAACCATTAAGCGCAGATTATTACTGCATAGCTTGGTTGATGATGCCAAGAAATTATATCGTGCCGGTTCCTTAAAACTATCGCAAGCAGAAGCCATTGGACGAGCGAATAATGATGACCAAAAAGATATTTTAGACCGTATTGATAGTGGCTGGGAGATGGATGCAGAAGATATTAACGCTTATCTGATTGACGATAAGCCGAATGTATCGATGGCGAAGTTTGATATGAAGAAATACACAGGAACGATTACTACCGATTTATTTGGTGAAGATAAAGACAGCTACTTTGATGATGTCGAGCAATTTGAGCGATTGCAGGATGAAGTGGTAGATGCCTTAGAAGCCGAGTATAACGACAACCCAGATATAGCATGGGTACAAGTAAAACGAGGATATGGTTTTGATCGATGGCGCTATGATGAAGCCAAAGAAGGCGAAAAAAGCGGTGTCGTGATTTTATATCGACCTGACTTTGAAGTATCGATATTTGAGGGATTGATTGAGCAGGTAGAAGAGAAAGCGATTGTTACTAATGATGATGATAGTGATACATCAGATAACGAAGCTAGTTCAACTGTTGAATCTGATAAACCCAAGCGACCACCTTATAGTAAGAAAGCCTATGAGTATGTAGCAAATCATAAAACCATTTGTGTGCAAAACATACTGGCTCTTAATATTCGTAAAGCCAAAGAAATTGATGTGATGCAGCGAATGGGGTTAGGTCGTGAGGTGAGAATAGGATGGCATCAAGCGTACGGCTTACAATCTGAGGATAATGCGCATAAAACAACAGGTATCATAGCTATGGAGGCATTAATGACCGAGCTACAGAAATTGCTGGATATGGATTGGAAATCAGAACTACGATATAATCGTGATTATGATGCGATGTATGTAATGCTTAAAGAGTTGACCGACGAGGAACTGGATAAGACATTATCGATATTGATAGCTCTGAGTTTCGGACAAGAAACCTTTGAACGCAAAGAACCCAAAGACAGTCTGTTTAACGAGATTGGTCGTGATTTGGGAGTAACGACACGTGACCATTGGAAGCCCGATGTGGAGTTTTTATGCCTGCATAGTAAAGGGCAATTGCTAGAGATAGCAGATGATACCGAAGCCTCAAAAGGGCGTTATTTCGATAAGCTGAAAAAGTCGGAACTGGTATTTGAACTCACAAACCATTTTGCCAAGGATGAACCTTTGAAGGATGATAAGCGTGAGCAATTGAGACAAGATTATTGTCCAGAGATTATGCAGTTTGATAAGTAATCAGGTATTTGAGAAATGATTTAGGCGAGTTGAGAAATCAGCTCGCCTTTTTTGTATTTACTGCTTAAATCTTTTCCGCAAAGCCAAAATAAAGAACACCAGAAATGTACTACCTAAAATGGTTTCTATGTTCGATGCTATAAGCCAGTAACCACTAAATTGTAATTCTTCCGGTATATCTATCGTAATCAGTTTTGGTAATGCCCCATAGAAACCTCTCTGTATAGACCATAACCAGCTGTAGTCGATGAAGTAGTAAAGGCACGATGATGCACCTATTAATGCCGCGAGGCTAATGATTGGTCTAGCAAGATGTTGAGTATATCCACCAAACACATCATAAAACCAGTATATGAACCATAGATAGTATTTCTTTTGTTTCCAGAGGCGTTTTTTGCGCATCTTCATTTCACTGACATAGGCTTTGCCCGAAAGTTCCCAATCCTTACTACTATCAAAATTCTTTTTAAGTTGACGGTACACATCTTCAGAGATCATACAAATAGATGTATTTTTATCAGCGTCTTTTTCATCTTGTAGAATGATTCTCGATCCATCACCCCATTCACAGCCTTTAAATCGCGCATCTATTAGATCTGTATTGAAAAACTTTGTTCGAGTAAAATTGATGTTTTTAAATATTACTTTTTCGGTAAGCTCAGTATCAGTAAAGTCTAAATATGCAGGTTCTTTTTCGTTGAATTGTTCAAATTCAGCTTCAGTAAAATGGGATTGTATAAACCGTACATTTACACCATCAGCGACACATCTAAATTGTGTTTTACCCAAAAACTCACAGGCAAGGAAGTGTGCGTCACCTTTAAAAGTTACACCCATAAAAGCACTATATTTTGAAAAAGTGACAGACTGAAAATTTACCGATTTATTGAAGGTAACAGATGGGAAATAGACGTTTTCTTCAAAAGTCGCCCCTCTAAAATCGACAGATTCTTGAAAAACTGCTTTGCCAAAATTTGCCTCTCCTTTGAACACCGCCGATCTGAAAGTAACCTTAACCGGAATTCCCAATCGGCATTGATCCATATATCCTGTGGATGTTGTATACCTTTACCATATTTATAACTTTGAAAAGGAGGAAATATAAAAGCTGAAAAATCTAGCTCTCCACTTTCTATACCTCTTGGTATTATATGCTTTTGTAAAAGCTTCCAAAATTGGTCTATTTTATCAAAATCCCAAACGCGCGAAACTCCTTGCATCAGAGCGTGTTTGTTAGAATAATCATCTCGATCATTTTTCCTGAAATAATATTCGATTAGGTTTTTGCAATCTTCTTCACTAATTGTTTCTGCCTCAAGTATTTCTTTTTGCTTCTTTCTGGACATAACAGCATCGCTGATACTAAGAAATGGCCCCGTAATGGATTCAAGCATATGTATATGGTTAATGTGCAACCTAAAGATAACATAATTACGGAGAATTCTTCGATAATATCCGATAGCTAATGTTGGCACATATATTCCTAAACCTCTTTTTCTTCTTGCCAATCCAAAGCTTAGGAACCTGGTAAGATGTTTGCTTACCTTGTGGGTAACTTGGGGCGGAGACCTTCTAAATGTCGGAGCGCTGAGTTATCCATCAGGTGAGTGAAGCCAGATAATATTTTCGTATCTGCTTGAATGTGGTTAATTTGATCATCGCACTGAAACAACGTTGATCCCAATCAATACGGCAGATATCCAGTCCGCTACATTCAAGCAGAGTTTCAGGTCTCGATTCTGATAGTATCGTGATCGTTATATCAATCCGTTCTTCAGTAACGACCTGTAGCCCATTCATCTCTTCAGGTTGATGCTGTATATCAGTTATCCTGACTTCATCCATTATCAGCCGAGTTGTGCAAATAAGGCTAGTTTTTGTTTGATGCTAAGGGGTGACATCCCCTGGCGCACTCCAAGATAAATAGACAAGACCGTGTTCTCGGTCTGAAGCCCTGCGAGCCGCACCATCTTATCGATTTTTCTTTCCGTTTACCTCCCCCGTTTTCGCCAAAGGGCAAGATTGCACGCGCGTGCAATCGAAACTTAATTAAACAAAACGGAGTAAGAACTATGTCTACAGAAAATAACAACAACACAAACAAGCCAGAATTCAATGCATTTTTTGTACAAGGTGAAGGACGAAATGCTAACTGGATTAAGTTAGGCGCTGCATGGAATCACAAAAACGGGGAAGGTATCACAGTACAGTTAGATACATTACCTGTTCAGGGCTTCAACGGTAAGATCGTGTTAATTGCACCAAAAGATTAATCAACCAACTGGTGAGGGGCGCAGCTCCTCACTCAAATTCAAAAATATTTATGGAGTAAGACATAATGTTATTAATCACAAAAGAACAACGCGAACAATTACTAAAAAACGGCAGAGATCAAGACGGAACCAAGGATTTTAAACCTGTTATTAAGCTATTCACACCCGATGCAAATTGTACTTGGCTAATCAGCGAGCTTGACCCAGAATACCCCGATATAGCATTTGGATTGTGTGATTTGGGTATGGGTTTTCCTGAAATGGGTAATGTGGCTATTTCAGAAATTAAAAGTATCAAAGGTGTACTTGGTTTACCCGTCGAACGTGATGGATCTTTTACTGGAATCGCTCCTCTTACGATCTATTGGAGAGCATCACAAGAAAACGGTCAAATTGTGACCTCATCAAGCATCATAAATGCATTTATGGACAAAACATCTAATTAAAAAGTGGTGAGGGGCGTTAGCTCCTTACTCAACCTCAACACACAATTTATGGAGTAAGAAAAATGCAAATGAGTGAATTTGTAGACCGTGAAGTGAACCACAATGTATCGCCTTTGGTCGGTTTGTTTCATCATCAGAATACCGATGAGATGTATGAGAAATATATTGAGTTAGTGCCTCATTCTGATGCAGAAGGCGAGCCAGTAGAAATTATGCAATATTATTCAGTCAGTGAATGGTTGGCGCATCAGCTCAAAGAACGCGAGGAAGCTGTAACAATGAATTTCTATGGAATGCCTGTATGGGGGAGAACCACTTGTGGGCAATCTATCAGAATGGATAGCGTAATCCGCGACATATACCAAGAACATTACAGTTAATTTCAAATAGGTTTGAGGATGCCTTAAATCCTCATTTTTCAACGTCATTATAGGAGTAAGAACAATGACAATACAAACTATTCAACTATCTGAAATCACAAACAATGAAAGCAATCCACGTAAATCATTCAATGAAGAATCCATTGAGCAATTGGCGCAGAGCATCAAGAAAGATGGAATTTTACAAAATCTTATTGTTACCAAAAATGACGAAGGTTACGTTGTGATTGCTGGAGGGCGAAGGCTGCGCGCACTTCACTTACTTCTTGAGAATGGTCAGATCGAAAACTCCTATCCAGTTCCTGTGCTAATTCACGACAAGCAGCCTAACAACGACAATCTTCGGATTGCCGTTGTTGAAAATGTACAACGGGAGCAAATGCATCCACTAGAAGAATCGGAAGCCTTTTTTACCTTAACGAAAGAAGGAGCAAATATGGAAGAAGTAGCAGCACAATCCGGTGTTTCTCTCCAAACTATTAAACGCCGTTTATTGCTGGTTAATCTTATTGAAGAAAGTAAAACACTATATCGTGATGGTGAAATTAACCTTTCTCAAGCCGAAGCCTTGGCAATAGGTAATGAAGATGAACAAAAAGATATTATCAAGCGTTTGAATGATTGGAATATGAATGCTGACAATATTCGACATACGTTACTTTGTGAAAAACCTAATGTGTCAATGGCACTATTTCCTAGAGAAGAATACATAGGTTCAATCACTACGGATTTATTCGGAGAAAATGATAACACCTATTTCGATGATGTAGAACAGTTTTTTGCATTACAGGATGAAGCCGTTGATATGCTGGTACAAGAATATGAAAATAGCACTACGGTTGATTGGGTAGAAATCGAGCGGAGTAATTGGTTCTCAAAATATAGTTATCGTGAGGCTGAAGAAGGTGAAAATGGCGGTGTGATTATTCTTTATCGACTGGATGGTAAAGTAGAAATTCACGAAGAGCTGGTTAAGCGGGAAAATATAACAGTTGAAAACACCTCAACACCTAAAGAAAGACCGGAGTTTAGTAAAAAAGCCTATGGGTATTTTGCGAATCAGAAAACCATTCTGGTGCAGAATGCGGTTGCTACTAATGTTCGTAAGGCTAAAGAGATTGCTGTTTTGCAACGTTTAAACTTCAGTTGTAATGCTGTTTCGGTCAAATTGCACCAAGCGGTCAGGTCATTAAGCACAGAGCATATGGGTAGTGCAGACGCTTTTTTAAAACTACGTATTGAGGCAGAATTACTACGTCTGAATATATGCGATGATGAATATTGGTATATGTTTTCAATGCTAGATTATGATGGTCTTTATGCATCTGTTACAGCATTAAGTGATGAAGAATTGGATCAACTATTTGCGCTATTGGTAGCCCTGAGTTTTGGTCAAGAAACAATCGACAAAGAAGAATCGATGGATAGTATTTTTCATCAAGTAGCTAGAGATTTAGAAGTCGTTACACGTGACGGATGGACACCAGACGAAGCCTATTTCAAGCTGCATAAGAAAGATCAATTACTGGAAATAGCAGAAGCGTGCGGTGCATCGATTGGGAAACAGTTTTACAAACTTAAACGCAAAGAATTGATTGCGGAATTGGTCACGTATTATGCGAATAATGAGCCATTACAGAACGAGCAACAAGAGGATCTAAAACAATCTTATTGCCCACGTTTAATGCAGTTTGACATAGAACAGAAGGAAGATTAAGTTATATGAGGTGAGGGGGCAAAAGTTCCGGTTCTCTCACCTCAATGAAATACGGCGGGTAGCTTACTCCTCCTGCTGGTTGCCGAGCAGAGGGATAGCACCAACTATCCTGAAACGCTGCTTGGTAAAGAAGGAAGGCTATATGGCACAGCCATATAGCCTTCTCATTTTCTAGCGGCATTGGTGATTATGGCTATGATTGTGGCATTTAATTAAGTACACATTTATCTACGATAAACCGGACCTATTTGCTAATGCTAAATACGAAGGGAATTCGCATTTAGCATAACCTCAACGAACCTCATCCTAAGATGAGTTTCGTCCCATTTGGGTAACGATTCCTTCTGGTGTGGAATGAAACGTCCCGTTTCATAAGATGTGTCTGGAGTATTAACGGCTATATCCTGAATTGCCTTTTTTCTTAAACGCATTCTGGCGCATTTTCTCAATCTCTTGATCGATTTCTTTGTCTTTATATTTCACATTGATTTCCGTGACGATAGCAACGTCATCATCCTGATCACCTCCTCGTAATGAGTTATTATCAAATACTGAGATTGAAGATATTTTGCGATTATCTAAAAGTTCATATAACTTATCGAGATGTTCACCGTAAATGGTAACAGTTGCATTCGTATAAAATAAGATAATCCCTGCATCCCTATCATAATGCTTATCACGAAGATGAATATAATCCATCGATTTATTGGTTTCTCCACCATTGAGTTGAATCTTAATAGAATGCGGATATTTATTTTCACCTGATCCTGTTTTAAAGCAGGGTTGAATCACTGGCAAAGTCGTTGATTTCTTTTCTGGTTCCTTGACATTACTATCTATTGGAACCACCTTACGCTCCCGTAAAATACGATCCGTATGTTTTTCTGGTAATCGTTCCATAATAATTGATTTAGACATTAGCGTGATAGACCTATTTCTCTATCTGGTGACTGACGGCGTTTCTGTTCTTCTAAGTACGCCTGTACCTGTTTATAATATTCTACCGCCTGATTAACAGATTGATTCCAAAAACCATTCCGTTTTTCAATTAATTCACTAGCGGCCAGTCGTTCACTAGATTTTCGTGCTTGTTCTAGTAATTCTTGTTTGTCATTAGTGTACACCTCTACCTTATGACGACCACGACTAGCGGAGACATAGAATTGCTGCAAGTTCGTTGCCTGACCAAAGGAATGTTCCGATACTGCGATATACACATTATCGACCGTTTGCCCCTGAGAGCTATAAGAAGTCGTCACAATACCGTGATCCATATTACCGAAATCTTTAGATAATATCCTTCCACTGGCAAGTATGAAATCACCATCATCGGTAAAGCTTTTTATCGGTTCACGATCATTGGTTTTGAAAGTCGTTTCGACTCCATCCACTACACTTGTGCCGCCTTTGGTAATTCTAACTACATCTTTTTCGGTAAAATGTTCTAATTTTTCTTGATACAAATGGAATCGTGAACCGTTTTTGACCGCTAGTTTACTCTCAATCCCATCAGTATCTATTACAATCAGATGATCTTCATCTTTGCCAACAATCTCTAATCGCTCACCTTTGGTATGACCTTGGACATTTTGAGTTAATTGGATGCCCTGACCAATATCATAATAGCGTGTGTCTTTACGTTCTGCTTCAGAACGGTTCACCGCTTTGTGAATAGTGGTTTCCCGATCTACTTCGCCAATCAATTCTTTATCTCTTAATGCCTGTCTCACCTCAGCAGTCACTAAATCTTTTTCTTTATGAGTAGGGGAAACCACAAGCGCAGTTTGTCCTTTTTCTTGTGCGGTGACATAATTCTTAGCGAGTATTTTATAACGCTCATCATCATCTACTTCCTTAATCGCACCTATCTTGTCTAGTTGCTTAAACCCAAGGTCTACTTGCCCCTTACTGAGCCAACCCACAGCTTGGCGGTATAGCTCCGGCTTTTGCCTGCGTATTTCATCGAGTATGATCGGTTTGATCTTAGCTATATCCATTAGAATACGCTGTGCATCACCTCTGGCAACCGAGGCGTGCTGTTTGGTATCTCCCGCCAGAATGATACGATAATTATGTTCTTCAGCTCCACGGAACAATTTAGCCATAAGCTGCGTACCAACCATTCCCGATTCGTCTACCAATACGATCTGGTTAGCAAACTTCTTCTGTAATTTATCACTATAAGCAAATTTAGAAAGGGTCGCCGTATGCTTAATTCCATCCTTTGCAAGATTATCGGTAGCAGAATGAGTCGGTGCGAGTCCAATCACTTCTATATTTTCACGTTCCATATTTTCAGCAATGGTTTGAAACACGGTTGATTTACCCACACCTGCACTTCCTTGCATAATTTCAACCGCATTTTTAGAGCGTAATATCGTGGTGACTGCCTCACGTTGTCCTTTATTGAAATACTCAGGTATTTCTGGTTTTAATTCAGTGAGTGAAGCGTGCTTATATTTGCCTTCCTTGGCGTATCGAATCATATATTCTTCCTCTCGAAGAATATCCTTGGTAGTTGCTTTCATCTCTCCATATTTATCTCGACCTGTAATAACACCAAGAGGTTTATAAGCTTCCATCAACCCCTTGACGCTAACACGACCAAGACCGTGGTTAATCGCAGTACGAAGCAAGCGTCGTTCGTTAACGGTGGATTTGGTTTCTAGTTCGTGCTCGATTGCAAAGGTCAATGCTTCTTGTGCAGACATATGCGGTGGGTCGCTATCATCATTGCGGAGGCTATCGATATCCTTGCGGTCAGTTGCAGTTATTTTACTACTCCAATCCTCAGCGACTACCGCAGGAGGTTTTTGCTTTTCCTTAGACTCTCTTTTCTTAGCCCCAATCTCACTTTTGGCTTTGGCATCGGTAATGCCCTTTTCTTTACAGTAAGTTTCTATCTGCTTAGTGCGTTCAGAAAATCGATCAATCAACTCACGAGAAATCCCCTTTAATTCCGCACGACCATTCTCAATATTTATGGAAAAGCCTTTATCCACTAGGTTTTTCGCCAAATTATTATGAAAAATAGCCTCGTAGTAAGGCGCATCCTTCTTCAAACCTCCAAACTGTCCGGCTTGAAACCTATCTTTCTTTTCAAACCAAGTCGTATTGAAAGCATATACGTGTTGATGCAGATGAGGGGAGGGAATGCCATTTACCGGACGACTCCTATCGTGTGTGAAAGAAGCCCAGATCATATTGCCTGTATTCGTATCACGGGTCGCTTTAGCCCAATGATCGCGAGTCTGCATATCTTTCTCAATGTCTTTCATTGTATCATTAACAGCAGTAGTCCATGCATTCATAATATCAGCTTTGACAGAAGCATCGTTGCTGAATTCCATTGCCAGTGAAACCGACTTAGTAGCATTGAAGGTAAAGTCATAGCCTACACGACGTTTTTCAGAGAACCGAGGGTTGAGCTTTTCGCCCGTGACTGGATTTTTGTTATAAGCTAGGGCTTTGAATTGATCGAAGGTCACTTCACCAGATAAGCCAATTCTATCAGCAGCTTTTCCACCCCAAAGACCAGCCGGATTGTCTCCGAAGAAGTAATCTCCTTTAGTCAGGCTTTCCCTGAAATACTTAATCGCTGCACCAGCGTTTTTACTTGGTGTGACTCGTAACATAATTTCCCGCGTTTTACCCCTTGATGCCGAAATGGAAGTGCCCCTTAAAAAGGAATCTCCGATGGATCAGACATCTCCCCTAAGCAAAGCTTAAGGGTTATAGAAAGCATCACAAAACACGTGCCAGTTGTAAAGTTGCAATGCGGTAACATTTTGAAAATGAGGTTCAAAACGTACGAATAAATCGTTGAAATATGAGACAAAAACCATTGTAAATATTTTATAATATTTCTAGTGAACTTTGTTCAAACGACCTTAGTTTCTAGTCAAGAAAATAATATGCAAAAATGGTTGAGTGATGAGAACATTTTTCTTGTTCTAGGTGTAATCGGTTGATACGGTTCGAACTTAAACTTTCGACCTATGAATAATCGATTTGCACATTGTGTGTCCGTAAATGAAGCGACTTCGCTTCTATGCTTGTTTCTATCGTCTGAAGCAGATGATAATGACAAACAAGCTCTAAATGATGAGTACGATACTTTTCTGGCTTTTGCTGGCGAAGAAGATTGGCAAGATGAAAATCATAGCGATCCGTTTCATCTAATCGAACAAGATGCTGAAGAACTCAATGCATTTCTTTCGAGTATGGATGATCTGGATGGTGAACCTGTTCGCCTAAATCTCCACCGAACTCCAGTCGATGATAGTTTGGATTGGCTGGATGAGGTTTGTGGCGAAGACGGTGAGCTGGATGAAGATGCAACCTATAGTGATCCTGATAACATTGCTTTTTTAGCAATGGTTAAGGAACACAAGGAAAATTACGGTAAGTCAGACTCTGATTTACTACCTGATGATACAAGTTATAGATCTATGCATCCTGAAGATGAGGAGGGCTATGACTATCATGAGAGCATTGATTTCAAGGATCAACCTGAAGGTGGTCTTGCTTTTTCTTTAGCGATATTAGACGATCACGCACACGGGCGTGAAACGGAAATACCAGATGATATGGAGTATAATATGGATGATCCTCGCTATCGTAAAATATACGAAAGAGGTGTTGAAATATTAAACCGTATCGTTGAAAGCAAAACAATCGATGGTAATTATCCTCCAGGGATGACCAGATGTGATCTAGTCCATGTAGGTGAGATCGAGCCAGATGATGATTGAGTCTAAAGGGGAAGCAATTCCCCTTTCTTACCTCCAGCGTTTTAGTATATTTGCGAAATGCCAGAATTATTACACGCAAACAATATCGAATCAAAAATCGCATCGTATTTAAGCGATGTAAATACATTGTCCAGTTCAATCAGTGCCAATAGCACCTTTGAATTTCTCTCTAAGATAAAACGAGAACCCGTTAAAGTTGGACCATATCCGCATGTCACCCTTTTTGAAGCAGCTAATAGGATAATGTCAGATTTGACCATTCTTTATGGGATTAAAGAACTATTAGAAGGAAAGATTAAAGAGATAGGATTTACAGAATATTGTGTTGAATTAGGACATGATGCTGATGAGGATAATGATATATCAGCAAGCGACATGAACGGTTGCCTAATTGGAGAAGCATTCAACGTGGCTCCATCATTTTTTCAAGGAAAGAAAGCCAGATCACTCCGAAAAATGTATCAGCAACGAAAAAACAATGAAATGATATTGCTTATCTATAACGCAGATGCAGTCAAGGATGTCTACTCGCCCAAGCCAGATGAGGGAGTATTTCATTTGAGGGTGAATCTTAATCAATATTTAGGCAACTGAGATTTCCCCAAAAAACATTAACTTTAAGGTTCACAGTATAACCAACTTAAAATGGAACCTAATCAAGTTAATGAGGCAATAACAGAATATATAACAACAGGAAAAGATCGGCCCAATATTACTCCAGATGAATACATGTTTTCTATCGAAAAAACCAAGGGCAGAATCGCTGAAAGTTTGATTCAGGAACTCTTTACGGTAGAAGGCTACGAAGTTACCAAATTTGGTTTGGAGAATTTATATCCTGGTTTCTACAAAAAGATACGCAATAATAAAGACGAAGCATCTACATCTATTCGTAAATCACCTGATCTAGTTATACTGAATCCAATCAACAATGAGATGTACTATGCAGAGGTAAAGTATAGAACCAATGGTAAGTTTGGTATTGGCAAATCGAACTTCAAACACTATGAACAAAGGTTTCCAGATTGCCTGATTTTTCTTGTTTCGCCAACAAATATTAACTGCATACCTTTTTGTGAGCTAAAGGAAAAAAAGAGCATTGATTTTAACAGAACCGATGAGTTCCTTTTGAGAAACAATGAGCTTTTCGATCTTAGAGATGAAAGTATTGAAAACTTCGAGAGGTTTGCCACTATGTTTTTCAATGAAGAGTTCTTTAGCAAGTATTCTGAGATTAGAGATTTCATTAAAAAGACTACCCAATAGTGGGTATTTTATAACTAAACCATTGTGCGTTAACATTTTTTTCGTACATTTAAAATTCTCAACGTAACCCACGTAATGTCATAATTTTATTACCCCGTTTTCAAACAAAAGGTTTGGAGGCGGTTTTTTATTTTACAATTTTAAAATTATAGCATTATGTCAAACATTTTTATGGCTCAATTAAAGCCAAATGATTTTAGCAAAACAGAAGATAAAATTGCAGTTGTTATCAAAGAGTTCACTTTAAAAAGGAAAGCAGATGGTATTTTTCAAAGATACAGCGAGCCTTATATTGTTTCACTAGCTATAGATCAATCTGGAGCAAATAGCCCATCCATTGACTTTAATCTTCTTCCTTTCCCTAATGTCAGGAAAGGCGATAAAATTGAATTTGACGGTCAAGGTCATTTAGTTTACGGGCCTGATAATCCAGGAGAGTTTGTGGCGTATTCAGTGCTTTTTATGGAGAGCGACGAAGATATTAGAAATCTTGGAAAAACAGTCGAGAAGATTGTTAAAGATGAGGCTGTATCTTTAGGTATAAAAGCACTATTAGCAGCTGTACCTACTTACTCTACCGCTATAACGGTTCTACGAGAATTAACATCTTTGGTAGCAAAACGGATGCAAGAAAACAAAGACGATGAATTATTCCGACGTAATGGTACTTTACTACGTGATGTTACACCTCCTTTTGATGTCCTTAGAACATATACAGGGGAAAATGATTTTATTAAATCCAAAGTTAGTATCATACCGCTTTCTACATCTAACAGACTTGGTAAAGCATCCAAGAGGATTAAGCTTTAGAACACAAAATTTCAAGCCAATGTCAGAGCTAAACTATATAGAAAAGATAATTAAATGGCTTAAGACACAGGTCACATGGTCGCTGATATTTACAATTTCTTGTTTTGTTTTGGGAGCAGGTATTTTATTGTATGGTTTTTTAGTCGGATTTGATTTTGATGAAAAATATTTAGACACTGCATTTAAATTTTCCGGTGCTTTAATTGGAACCTTAGGTTCTTTCCCTGTGTTAAAAACTATTCACAGATTTAGAAGAATAGATATGTTTTTACATTTTAAAAGTGTGTTAGAGCATGCAGCAGCTAATGACATTCAAAATGATGAAATTACTCGAATAAAGAAACTTGTATGGGAAGCTATTAATGAAATGACAACGTTAAAAAATGGAGACTAAAGAAGATAAATACGAAAAATATATTAAGCAAATTAAGAAAGAAGACAGGTTTTCCCGACGATGGTTTATCCTTTTTGCTATCTTGGTAATTGTCCTATCAACTTTTTTTGCAATAAAATCAAGTAATACTATAGAGAGAAAAAATCGAACAATTACTGAACAAACTACAGAGATTGAAGCAAGAGAAGGTTTGTTATTAGCAAAAGACAGTGTCTTTAAAATCTTAAAAAGCGATGTCGAAACAATTAAAAAGAAAGTTGATACCACCAAAATAGATAGCAATGCACTTAAGGCTTTTAACAATGTATACGAAAATGTGATTAAATACTCAAAAAATGGAGCTACTGTAGTAAGGTATTACAAACGAAAAAATGATGACCCTAAAATTGAAAAAATTATTCAAAGGATGAATTATTATCTTAACAAACGCCCTGTTGAAAATGATAATGGTAAAACTAAAGTAAATTCGATTTGGTATGGAGATTCCGTTGACATTAGTAAAGTAAGAGCACTAGCAAAAGAGTTAATTAAAACAAACAATGAATTCAAATTCATAAAAAACTTCAAACTTGGCAAAGGGTACGAATGGAAGATAAAAGCTATTGAAATTGGTTACGAAGAGAATTTGGATGACCTATCTACAATAACAAATGAAGAAGACATTGAAAAATGGATTAAACCTGATGTCAAAACAACAATTAAAGTTAATTTAAAAAAAGACTAATACATCCAATAATTTCCATAATTACTATTATGTAATTAATAATAAAACACTGAAATATAAGGGTAAATATGCCCTATTTAACGAATTTATGCTTTGATGGTATTGATGAGATCGTACTTCAGAATCTGAGTATCACGGGTGACAAACGTAATGTCTTCTACATACGCTTGAGCAATCTGTATACGATCAAATGGATCTCCATGAATATCCGGTAAAGCCCCAATACTTGCCACATGTTCATGTGTAATGGGCAATGGTAGAAAAAAGTCCTTGTCCATGAAATCCATAATGTCAGTGCCAACAGATAACTTACCTTTAGCGGATTTCAATGCGATTTCCCACGGCACAGCTGCACTCACAAATACCGTGTTCTGGATGTTCTCAATAGCATTCACCGCTTCTTTAGACAGTCGTTCTGGTTCATTCTGCCACCAGAGATAGACATGTGTATCGATCAAATATCTCAAAGGGTTGACCCCTCAAACGCATCGATAATATCCTGATCCACGGCATCGAAATCATCTGGAATCATGAATTGGCCTCGTAAATGCCCGCCTACCCGTTTCTTGATGGGTTGTTCTTCGATTAATGGTGTTAGCTGTATCAAAGGATGATTACGCTTACCAATTACTACCTTTTCTCCTGCCAGTACCATATCAACGATTTGAGAAAGGTTATCTCTTGCTTCTCCAATATTAAAGGTTTTCATCTTTCTGCTCCATCTTGGCTAACTTGTACAAGTATAGCATACATCTCCACTGAAGAAAAGCTCGCAGTTTATATATCCTTCGATATATAACCCCTATTCCCACTTACATTATAATCCCTGATAATGAATACCTAGGTAAATTTTCACATATAGAGGAAGCAATTTTCTTCCATTACGATAGTGAGATACATCGTACAAATCCTTGTAATATTCCAAATCCTCAAGAATATTCTCTAATATGCCCTCTTGTCCTGATTTGACCATTTTATTTCCACGTTCCCTCTTTCTTTGCTCCACTCGTGAGGTATTGGAATTGTTAGTCACCATTTTTTTATATTTAATCCATGCTGCATTAATATCATCATTAATACCAAAAAGCCGAGCATTTGCTCTGTAACTTTTTGTCAATTCGGATAGCACTGTTTCCCACGTTTCGGAAGAAATATAGATAGATATTTCAGAGTCAATAGGACATTTCTTATACTTGAAGTCCTTCGACTCTCTAGGTCCCAAGTAAATAGTATCCGATGTATTATGGCTAAAAATGATACCGATTTTTGCTCTAGATTTGTTCTTGACTGAAAATTTCTTGGGGCTTTTGTGCTTAGCTATTATATAATTGTGGGCAAAAACAGTCTCGTTTTGAGAATATCCTGAAATAGATGCTATAAAAAAGAGCAGAAAGTAAAGTGAGTGTTTGGCAGTCATTTTGTAGTGATTTTCAATTACATAAAGATATGATTATCACCTCTAACAACAAACTAAATTCATTAACCTTTCATTAATAAATATGCTCTAAAATACTACTAGACAATATTTTGAGACACATAATGTTTGACGATGACACTAAAAATGAAGCTTCTGAAATTATCCGTAATTCATTTGGTAATGTAAATCAGGTGGATAGTACAGATCCTTCAGATTCAAGGAAGGACTGGGAAGTTTTGTGGGATAATGCAAAAGCCGACCTTGTAGAACAAAGAGAGAACAGCTCTATTCTTGAAGAAAGGGATAAAAAATATGACGGTGTAGAATTTATCACATACATTGATGAACAGGGAAAAGAGCGAGAACTGGCTATCACAGGCATAGGTTACTTTAATGAAAATGATGAATATGTCGGAAAGATGAATGCTTTTGGCTATGATAGATTACCTTCAGATGTTCAAGAAGCCCTTGGTAAACGTGAGGATGTAGTAGATAAATGGATCGTATGGAATTCCGATCAGGAAAAGTTATTTGATGCCTTTATTTTTTATCAGAGAGATGATTCGCACGGATATGATACATGGGAGGAGTATCGCGACGCCAAAGGATTGAGTCCTAAAGAAGAAATTGTCCTATCAAAAGCTCAAGACGTAGATGAAGTTACTACGCCGAAAGAAACACCTCTCGTTGAACAGGATGATATAACTCGGAAACTGTAGTAATTGAACAAGAGTTTCAAGACAGTGATCATTCTTTATCATTATGTTCGAAACCATTTTCCAGATGATACATTATGTATTTTTTTGTTACGGAGCCAACAGCCATTATATTATATATCAATAGAGAAAATGTATTTTTCCTTCGTTAAGTTAAGTAACTAAGATGGAATTACTTTTTTGAAATACCATCTTACTGGATTATCATGAATATATGTGCTTTCAAGGATATATAAATCACCATTAAGAGTATAACCACATATCTTTATACATGATTCATCCTCCACTGCGTGTATGGGGCCTATGAATCTATTTTTAATAGTGGTTATTGGTGTTTGATATCGCTCTTTTATCCAATTTTTCCCGAAATACATATAGTTACCACTGACATTTTCAATTGTCTCAATAGGTTGACTGTTCGTATCCTCTGTTAGTTCAATCAAAGAGAGATTCCAAGCTCCCCTCATCCATCGATACTGCACCAGTGAACCATTTTCAAGTAAACCGAATACATAGTGTCTATTCTGAATCCAAACATTTGTTATATGAGTTACACTAAACGGTGTACGACGTTTAACATCAGGAAGGATTTGTCCTGCTGTTACATATAAAAAACCAGAACTATCCTGATCAAAAACGAACTGCCTCAATTGATTTGTAGTGTCAAGCCAATGTAATACCAAGTTATCTGATCCCATATTTTTGTAACCTATAATCTGTCCAATAGGTCGAGCTTCCTCTTCAACATCTGCGGACCATTTTGTTAAAATTCTTTTGGTTCTTGAATCGACTCTGCAAAAATTTATCTTTCTATCAGCCGATAGATTGATAAGTAAAACCTCATGTTCGGAAAGCTGGATTGCTTCAAGATTAAATGTCCCCCTCACCTCACCTAATGGGAAAATGTTATTACCATAATTGCTCCAATTAATGTTACCATCGTGAGAAATTTCAAATGAATTTAATATATGGTACTTATCGAATGCGAATATTGTAGATTTAATTCCACCATAATTTGACACTTTCAATTCGGAAATCATATTATTTTGAGAAATTGATTCGATAGAGTAATTTACTTTTTTCCATTCATTTTTTTCTTCAGCTAGGAATAAGTTTTCTTGATTTGAGTATCCGACTAATTTAACCCCATCTAACTTCAAAAATGTTATTGAACCCCTATATGACTCTAATCCTACTCTTTGTGTAAAATAATTAGAAAATGTTCCTTTATTATCGTTATTTTCTAACTGTGTTTTAACACTTTTATATTTTGACAGAGAGCCGTGATAATGATGTTTAACATCAAACGCATTAAGTGTATGTGCCTGGCCCCAATGCAATCTTCCATACTTTTTTGCCAATTGTTCAAACTTTTTAACAAAGACTTCAGTATCCCCTTCCATATTACCATCATTTACTCGATTATCTACTGCGGTAATTTCTTTTAATACTAAACATTCAATGTGGCACATTCGATAATTATACTCTTTGGTAACATAGTCTGTATTTCCTAAATTATCTCCTGAAAAGTTTGGTGCCAAAAAAGCTTTGGAAGGTTTAGTAAATCTTAATGAGAAAAAACCCATGAATTTCTTTCCTTCACCAAAAAGCCCATCGAACTCCTCAAATACTTCCTCTAAAAAATCAAGGTGACGATTATTCTCAGTTGTTACGACAGCCTCCATGCCAATACCTGGTTCTTTGGACCCTCTACCATCATAAGTATTTCGTGAAACAAAGCTTGGTAGATATTCAGAAATGGCAGGGCGACTGGCTGGGATTAGAAATCCAGAAATCTCATCTGCTACTGTACCAGTACCACCACTTTCTGCTCTTACAATCATCCAAGCCTGTCTAACAAGTGTCCATGCATTCATAAGTTGTTTATGGTTTCGATGGACTTGATCAATTGCCGCTGCAGTTCTGGCTCCTAATGCCAACCATCCACCAATACCCGCTGTAAAAACTGAAGCAGCACCGACCAATATTCCAGTTAACCAATCTCTTCCAGTATTATTCCTTGGTTGTTTTTTTCTTACATACTTGTCATAGGGTCTATCGCTACTAGGTCTAATATAGTTAACCAAAAACACATCACGATCTTTGCTTGCCGTTGGCCTGTAATCATCACTTTTTCTATAAACATTAATAAGCAGTTCAAAGGCTTCCAGTCGTGGAATTGTATATCCTATATTTGGAACTTTTAATGGATGTCCAGTAATACCCAATAATTCTGTTGCATTATTAATGGGATTAAGAAGACTTACATTTGTGAGCTTTGACCTTAATATATCCCAAGATGATTTTTGCATCTTACGAGCTAAACTATACTGAGTTTCAACTTCTAGTAAAACTACCGCAATCACTCCTAAAGTGCCTGCAGAAACCAATACTGAGTAAAACCAATCGTTATTTATGATAATATTATTTCTTTTAAGATCTGGAAAATGACGTCCGATTAAATCTCGATTAATGTATCTTTCAGTATTTTCAATCCAATATGATTCGCCGCCATTGCTTATTAAATAAATTCCCCTAATATAATCTGCAAACGGAGGTTTATTATGATCAGGTCCATGACTGCCTGTTGACAAAAGACCTGCAATGGTTTGACCCGAACTAGCTCCCATGGTCGAGAGTGCCCACCTTCCACGATTAGTAGGTTCAATATATTCTTCGTTGTTATCTAAAACTTGTATTAAATCACGAATAAGCATACCTGCCTGACATAACACAAATTTCCTACTAAAATCACCTAACAATCTTGAATTTAGAACTGTGTTTGTATCATTCCAGATTCGGTTGCCTTGGTAAAACCCTAATGGTCTATTTAATTTTTCTAAGCTGACAATTATATCTTCCGAGTATATAACATCAGTATAAGACCAACGACTACCTACTACCCGTAATTTTCTGTCCACATTCTCTGCAGATACTATTAGTTGAGAAATTTCTTTGTATGTTTCAGGTTCGGCAAAATGTTCAGTTCGAAATTGTAAATTTTCATACCAGTTTTTAATATATTTTGATTTATTTAAGGGAATATTTGACGCACTATCCAGCCAAGTTTTTAGGAAATTATCTGACCATGACCAATCAGCAATTTTTCTCGGATAGCCATTATCAACAACTCCTGGCCCAGTATTCCCACGTGTAATACAAATGTACTGGTCTCCTGAAAAAAAATACGCTTTATTTCCTGACTGGAAAGCAGCATTAATTCCATGTTTTCCAAATTCTTCAGGAAAATTCCATACTGAAATAGATTTAGGATAGCCTGCATCAACAGTTCCTGGTCCAGTATTACCTCTTGTAATGCGGATGTATTGGTCTCCTGAAAAAAAATATGCCTTATTTCCAGACTGGAAAGCAGCATTAACTCCATATTTCCCAAATTCTTCAGGAAAATTCCATACTGAAATAGATTTAGGATAGCCTGCATCAACAATGAAAGATCCATTAGAATTGCGATTCAATCTAACATATTCGTTATCTGAAAAGAAATATGCTTTATTACCAGACTGAAAAGCTGAATCTATCCCTCCTTGATCAAAACTAGATGGAAGACTCCATAAATCTATCGATTTTGGGTATCCCGAATCAATAGATCCTTGACCTATTCCATTATCGGTGAAACGAATATAGCTTCTTTTAGAAAAAAAATATATCTTGGAAGCAGCATTAAATACCGCATTGCTCATAACTTTCTTCTGAATTTGTTTTAAAAATTTAGATTCCTATTCTTCTGCATTCTTGAAAAGAAACAAAATGAACTTTCATGTTCAAAACTAGAAAAATTAAAGTGGGGTAATTTTATACCTAAGATAATAAAAATAAGTGAGTGTCAAATTTTATTAAATTTTTCCATATCACACCTTAGGAAATTAACACTATCGCCTCAAATTTCCTTAACGTAATAATCGCGAAGTATTTCAGTAAATTTCTTGGACTTGATTTCCTTAGATAATCCGATCATTTGTTCTAGATCAATAAAATCTATATTGTATTTTTTGGTGTTAGCCTTTTTCTTCTCCAAATATTCAATTGCCTCCTGTGTAAATCCACCTGTTGACCAAAACTGAAATGTAATTGCTCGTTCCGAAAGAGATGGTTGTTCCAGAATCCATTTCCTTATAACAGGGACTTTTTCTCCTAGCCATGTTTCAACCTCTTCTTTGTCTACCATGCTATTATAACCTTTGCACTCGGATACAAAAATGCTATTGGGTAATAATCCAAAGACATCAATTTCTCTCCTGTTCCCGTCATGAATAATCATTTTACCTATATCGATAGTATGACATATACGTCCTTGATAATAGCCAACGGCCAACTCAAATAAGTCGCCTCTTAAATTATTGGTTTTTCCATCAACTAGCTTATTTAATTTCAATATCAAATCTAAATAGGCTTCTGGGTTTTTCTTAAGAATGGCACCAGCATTGGTAACTAGATTTATGAGGGAATTTAACAACTCTTTGTACTTATCACCAAAAAGTTCATCTACAAACCCAATTACTACTCCTTCAGCTTTCAGTGAGTTAAGTGCCTTCGTATCCATAGAATCTACAATCAAAAAAGGGATGAAATTACCAACTCCTTTTCTGTATTTTAGAACCCTTATCTTATTAATAAAAAACTCAACCTCACTTTCGATAATGGAATTACCTATCAATATATCAGCTATCACAAAGCCAGGAATTAATACTTTATTACCTTTTTTGGGTAGTGATCCAATATATGACGGAGATACAAAATTGAACTGATAATTACCAAAACTACTATGAAATTTTGAACTATTGTATGAAGACAAGCCTATTTTTCTAGCCCAATCATTGAACTGAATTAAAAGGAAATTTTTAGCCGTTTCTATACCTTTTGCCCTATTTGGACTTAGAGCATGTGTGCTAATTGGACTTGATATAGTTACAAACTCATCACCTATATTAACCAGTTTCAAATTTTCTAACTTTTCTAAAACAGAGGAAAAGGTTATATGACCTTTTAAGTTTTCAATTGGATTGACTGAATAAGATGGCATCTGATTCAGCCTAATTTGACCATAATGAAAATCTAAAGATTGTAAAATAGTATGGTACTGTTTTCCAGATTTCCGAAACGCTCTAGATAAACCTTCATAATAATCCTCACTCCCATAAACCTCTTTACTGCAAAACAAAATTTGTCCGTCTGCGAATAATCCTCGGATTTTTACGATGTCACCTTTTACCCTTGAAATACGTTTTCTTGCTGCTTCATTAGAAAGCCCTTTATTAGATTTCATAAGGGTTTCAAGCAATTCTCCAGACAATATTGGGCTATTGTCATTTATGTATTTTTCTAAATTTGTCACGCCACACAATTTATACAAGATTTACTAAATAACACCATGTCGTTTTTTAAAATCATAAGATTAAAAGTAGTTTTTTATAAAAAAAGCAGAGATACTTTATAAGTAAGTTATAAATCTAAACAATGAATATCACCTAATTCAAAATAACCTTTATCGGAAACTATTCTGTATGTTGAATTCACATCATCACAGAAAATTACAACAGCTAAATCCTTAACCGCTCGCGAACAGCACACATAAAACAGTCTACGCGTTCTGTCCACAACAGAGTCTCTACCATTATCAATGTTTTCTCTATCTGTATCAGACAAAGGAGTAAGTCCTAAATACTTTCCATATGAGAAAGAATTAGCCGTACTTTCTTCATCATCAATAACCACAAGAACACGATCAAATTCAGATCCTTTTATTCCTTGTTGTGTTGAAAAAGGTGATTGAATTTCAATATATTTCTGATACCCCCAAAGTTCCTTTGCTTGACATTGCATAAATCTGAGTGGTGAGTTTTCAATAGCATTTTCTGCTACGGGTATACCTAAAGCATAATTTTCTATAACAGCATTAAATCGTTCATCCAGTTCTGCAAGTTCATTTGCTGCTAGAAAAGTAACCATATCTCCAATATTAGTATTATTACCATCAGCTAACATATTATCTATTTCGATGATATAAGTTTCAAGTAATGCTAACTCAGTCGCTATATCTTGTTGAGCAATCAATCTTTCAGGATGTAAACGAGGGCAATATTGTCTCAATAATTTAATAACCTGAAATTCATCTTTTCTTCGAGATGCATAGATAAGAGGAAGTATATAACGTAAAAATGGGCGAACTATCCATGCAGTACCATCAATAATACCAGTACTGAGGTTATCCGGTGCTCTATCATTTAAAGATGAGTAAAGATTTGGAAAACCTAATCTAGAAGCGGCAATCCTATGGACTATCACAAGCATTCTCACATCTCCTATGTCTTCATCACTGAGCCAAAGAGGATCTTCATTCTCTTGTGACAACCATTCTCTTACTCCTTGTAATCTTTGAGCACGTAAATCATCTGCCGGTAAAATAAATAATCTAGCCGTACCTTGTACAGATACTAATTCACCACTTACATCAACCATGCGACCACGAGTTTGATGCAGACCATCAGCCTCCGATCGAATCTTGTTTATTACATTGAGGACACTAATGGGACATCGAAAGTTTTCTGGTTTTTTAATTACCTCCCAATTATCATCTGATGTTATATCACCAATACCAGTCATGTATATTTTCTGTAATGGATCTCCAAAAAAGCCAAGACAAAACTCCTGAGAAGCATTTGTAGCCAATACTTTTAATGAATCTACAAAATCTGCAATAGTATCTTGACTTTCGTCAACAAAAATAACAGGGAAACGTTGAGCAACCACGGTTCTCATGAGAGTATATTCCCTAATTAATGATGGTCCTAATCTAAGGATATCACTATGTCCGAGAATACCCTTTGCATAATCGCTTCCTGTACTATAGGTGAAATGCTCTACTGATTTTATTTCTTCCAATTGAACTTGATATCTTACAATGTTTTCACGCTCTTTCACCCTAGTCGTCTCACGAGTGCGTGGTTTATCAATTTTAGCTTGAGCTTCATTGATTTTTTCGAGTAAACGATTCCGTACCCAGTCGTATAAATCACTTTGAAAAGGTTTAATAATTGACCACAAGAAGCTATGAATGGTGGAAACATGAAACAATGGATCATGACCTACATCACCTGATATTTCTTCAACTGCTACTTCTGTATATGTAATACAAGCAACTTTTTGACCAGATTGGTGCATTTGATTACCACGAGATTGTTTCAGATAATTTAATGCTTTAATGAGAGATGTTGTTTTGCCTGAGCCAGCACCAGCTATCATAATAAAATGACGAGTACCGTTTTCTTCCAACCGATTTCTTAATGTTATGTCCGCTGGAGTATCTGGTTTTCCTAATCGACTTGTCATTCTTCTTCTTCTTGATTATTAGTAATGCTTTCTTGGTTGGCAGAAGGATTAGGGCTGGAAGCAATTTCTGTTTTAAGCCATTCTAACCCTTCTCTCATATAGCTTGGAACTACCCAGTCATCAATGTTCTTTGTAAGGAGAGCTAAAGCAAAGTCAGTCTTCTTGAAATTTTTGCTATGAATTCTTTTATGTAGACGTTCTGCCGTTACTTCCAAAGTAGGATTATCACTAGATTTTACACGAAGTTTCAAATCTTTATTAGAGATGTCTTGTGACCACACTAGGTTCTCAAAAGCAAAAGCTTCTTCTAAAGTTCGACCTGCTAATTGAAGAGTCTCCTCTTCCCGGTTCAGAGTAACAGTATTCTGATAGCAAACTTTCACTGTAGCTGATATTTCAGGTGAACGAGCTTGTATTTTACTCTCCGAAGATGCCGCTAATAAATTATTAATGGTATTTTCTTTAGGAAGCCACTGAATGAGAGTTTGATTACATGTTACTGCATGTTCTGTTTCAACACGACAGGTGCTTCCTTTTTTAGGAATACCGTCTTCTTCTTCATCTATGTCCTCATACTCATCAACCTCTAAATCATTTTCCTCCTCAGCATTACCATCACGCGGCACTTCTTCTGGTGCTAATCCTTGAACACTGTCTAAATCAGTAATGATTAGAGTCGTAATACCTAAAAATTCAATCAAAGATTGGAAACGATACCCATAAGCACCACCAATTTCCAATATAGTTAAATAGGCTTTCTTTAACTCAGGAGCTTCCTTCTCTATCATTAGAGGTGTTAATAGCCTTTCTACATTTCCTTCGACTAAAATAGCGGCATCAGCAAAGAAAAGATCGCAATGTGTTAGTTTTAAATAACGTTCTAAAAAATCCCTAATGGGTTCTTCAGTTATCGTATAGAATTTAGATAGATTAAGTACAGAAGTTGACTGCTGAGAACCGGTGTTTTCTCGTCTAAAGTAACGAATAGGTTTAAAACCCCGCTCATATAATATATGAGCAGAATGTGTCGTTAATATCAATTGACTGGAATAGTTTTGAGCATCTTCATCAATTAATATATTAAGAATTTTATTGACGAATACCTGCTGTAATTGTGTATGTAGATGAGCTTCTGGTTCTTCAATAAATACAAGATGTAAAGGTGGTCTGTTTTCTGAAATGTCAACCCATTGGTTATGTAAGTCCAATAACTCCACTACCATATAGATTAAATTTTTAAACCCTAAACCATTATACTTATCTGGAAGAGTCAAGCCACCATCAAGGACATAATGAACCTGCGCTCCGTCTTGACCACTCATTAAAACAGAAGGGTTTAAGTCTGACATGATCTTTAAGCTGGGATTTGTAAGACCTGGATATCCTAAGTCTGATAATTTACCCAGAGTTTCTGAAAAAACACTCTCCAAATGTTGATTCATGAGTTGTTCTGATTCAGATAATGCACGCATAGCTTCATAATCATCTAATCGCTTGTCTAGATTACGTCTATAAAACCTGCTTAAATGGCGAGATAATTCTTCATTTCTGCTACCACCAGAAGTATCGGAAAGGTGACGTTGAGCTTGAAGAAAATCAACACGAATAAGGGAATTAATAATATCTTTTCCAGAACGAGACTTTCCACTGGCACCCTTATCTGGTATAATTTGAGGAGGAATATAGCCTTCGTCTTCTTTAAAATTATCATCAAATTTCGCACAGTCTAAAACGTAGTAACAAAGCTCATATTCTTGTTTTAGTTCTGTTGTTAAAAAATCTGTAAGAGATTTTGGAAAAGGGATAAAATTTTGTTCTTCATTAGCTTCTCCCATTGCTGCAAGTGCTAAGGCTTTTGCTTCTTCGTAGCGTGTTCTTGTGGCAATAGCATCCACAGGAGAAAATGTGATACGTATTCCAACATAATTTCCCTGCCAAGATAAACCTGGCAATAAATCAATAACACGATGGAGATCTACGGCTTCGACACTAAACCAAAAATCAATTGTTATTTCTGGTAATTCTGCACCCTCCTCTGCTTTCGCAAAAGCTTCGATTTCTGGCCAACAAGAAGCACTAAAATCATGAAGGGTGAATTTTTCACGAGATGATGATAAAAAAAGCTGTAAAGCTTGAGAAACCGAGGTCTTACCGCTATTATTTGCTCCCACAAATATTGATATATCATCGTTTAGATCAATTACGACATCTTTTAATCGCCTAAAGTTCTGTATTCTTATTACATTAAGATGCATATTAAATTCTTATGGTTTGATTAATAATTGGAAATTTTGTTCTGATTAAGAAAAAAGACAGAAATCTTGAAGAGATACCTGTTCTCTACTCTCTTTTCTTTATCATTACACCATCAGGTTATCATATAAACAATAGAGCATTATTTAAATACGAATCCAATCATAATCAATGAGATGTCCTAAATTATCTGTTTTGGTACTATCAGGATCAGACCTTAAATACTTTCCACTTGAAGCATTTACTACGTGTACATCTTCTCCAATATACCAACGAGCCTGTCTATAATTCCACAACCATGTTTTGGCAGTATTACCCTTAGTTTCAAGTAATGTAATAGCGCTTGCTTTAGTTATCTTTTTCGCTCTTGATATCGAGTCCTTACCTACTTCATGCATCGCATAATGGGTAATAACATCTTTCGAATCCTTCCATATGCCGGATATTCTATGTTCAGCCATAATAAACAGTTTTATATGATTTTAAGCATTGACAATGTATGCTAACGAATCACAATTACAGAATACTGTTGGGGAAATTGTAGTTCGGAATCGAAGATAATAAAATTAACAAACATGTATATTACGGAAAACCACATTACCATAACATGGAGAATTGTCATAATTTATGTTATGAGTCACTTATTCACACTTAGCTATTAAATCTGACAAACGCATATCCAGACCATCAGCCAAACGTTTGCAAATAGAAAGTGTTGGATTCTGCTTCCCTCTTTCTATCAAACTAATAGTCGTTCTATGTATACCTGTTTTCTCAGCAAGTTTCTCATAAGACAGCCCTTGCCTCTTGCGTTCTTCTTTTAACAGCTTGACCACATTGGTTACGAATGATTCATCTTGATTCATGTACCATTACATAGCCTTATTGACACAAGTAGGTAATGAGATTATAGTCTCATAAATCGAACGATTTGGTGTACATAATAATCTGCACGAAAAATCCTTTTTACTTCTATTGACATAAAATTATGGTAAGCGTAAGCTGAATCGTAAGTTTCAAGCGAGGTCTAAAAATGAAGAAAGTTCTAAAGAAACATCCAAAGAAAACTGTTTTTCTATTACTAATATTGGTTTTTATAGGCTGGAATACTGTGTTGACGTACCAGAATTATCAAGGTTATTGCAAAGAAGAAGACCGTTACCTAACCGATGATGAGTTGATGAGTCGGGTCTTTGAACAACTACGCAGTAACGGTGAGCCATTGGAGTATTTCTTTGAGCCATATAGTTTAAATAATAAGACTATTTATGGTGATACCAATCCGCCTTATTATCCAGTGCGAGTAATCACAATGTTTTTCAAACGTCCTGAACCTCTCACTAGTGATGTCAACTATCCTTATTTTATAAAATATATCTCTATAAATTTATGTGGGAAAGTGTTGGATTCTATGGGCACTGCTAAATCTGAGGAAATGTATAAATCAAGTATTAAATCTTATCAGCGTCAATTTAAAGGAGAATAATCATGCCTATATTTCAGTATAGCAATTGGAATCAGCTATCGGTCAACACCATGACCAATCTATTTCTGTATGGGACAGAAAATACTCCTGCAAATCATACAGATAGACTGCGCACGACGGCTGAGTATCAGGATGAAGTCATTGTAGAATTGCAAATGGACAGCTACATGACGACAGGTGCAGGACGCTATGCACATCCATCAATGGCAACGTTTGTCCAAGATTTCTTCAACCTTACAAATCAAATCAACCTTCCACCAGATCGCTATACTAAAGCTCAGTTAATTGCTAATCATGGCTATAGTGAAGATGATTTTAAATTCGCTTTCAAGCACTATGATATCGACTCTAGTAGTGCTGATTATACATTACGGACTTACATCTATAATTCTGCTGGTTATGAGATTAATGATGATGCGGTATTCGTTATTGAAAACACAGGATCAGGCAATATCAAATATGTTGAAAACATGTCGGTACACGCTTTTCAAGACAATTTTGATTTTGAATCTGATAACCCTTTGACCCAAATCGGCAATGACTTCTTCTTAGGCGATGAAATCGACCCGTATAATATTGGTAGAACCGTAACTATCAAATTGGAAGACAAAGAAAATGTGCAGACCTATGAAGATTTGAATAGTGGGGCACATTATGACGTATTTGCATTTCAGGCAGACGAAACGGCAAGCGCTAATGAGAATAATGGCAATATTGTGATAGATGCACTCCCCGCTATGATTAATGTAGTGGCGGATTTGGAAGCAGCTGGTGTTATTGATAATTCTATTTATGGCACAAACGGTGGTGAAGTAGTTAAAATTGAAGGTGATGAAGGGAATATAGTCGCAATTGTAGGTGGTGAGGGTGAAGACACTGTTGATTACACAGGTTTAGATTCCTATTTAGATAATGATGTGACGGTAAATTTGGAAACAAATTCTGGCACTATAGAGTATGTGTTCGAAGCTGATGATACTCATGCTATATATGACATACAGCATGTCAAAACGGGCAACGGTAATGACGCTGTAACCGGTGATTCTTTGGCAAATGAGATTCAAACCAATGATGGTAATGATGTAATCGAATCTGGAGATGGAGATGACACAATTGATTCAGGCGATGGAAATGATATTGTTCGAGGCGGTTTCGGAGCTGATAGTATTGAAGGTGGCTTAGGTAATGATTGGTTGCACGCAAATGATAGCGGTTCGACATTAGACACCGATGGTGATTACCTTGATGGTGGTGATGGGGACGACTGGCTATATGGGGATAGCGCTAATGATACGCTGGTAGGAGGCATTGGTGATGACTTACTTGTGAGTAAGGGTAATTCAATATTAAAAGGTGGAGCAGGTTTAGATTATTACACGGCTAAAGCAGGTGATGTGATTATTGATGCCGATGGTGGTCGATTTAATGGTGCATCCTTTATTCAAGGTGGAGAGCACATTTGGCATGCAGGAACAACGATTCACCCTTTCAAAGTGTTTGGAAACACTCTTTATGTATATACTGGTGGCTTACAAACAGCACCTTCAGATACATATTTCACCATTCAGAATTTTTCAAATGACGGGCGTTGGGGTTTTACCATTCCTCAAGAATATTACGATGCGAAAAATGAGTTTGTGACGGATATAGCAGGTGATGAATCACCTGATGAAAATGTAAATCCTGAAGGTGGCTCAACCACGTTGAGTAATCCTACGAACGGCCATCCAAATGAAAACCCATCTGCTGGTAGCCCCACCCTTAATACGGATGATACCAACCAAAATGAGAATGGTTATTTGAATCACACCAGTTATCTGAAGGCAACCATTGGTTTCGACACGCAAAATGGTGGTGATGCGGATGATGTGTATGAGTGGGGCACGGGCTTCCATGATGATATTCTGATTGATGCGGGTGGTAGTGATACTATCAAGATGCTGAACCTGAATGAAGCGGATGTGACGTTGGAGCAAGTGGGTGATGATATTGTGATTACCGCGATTAACTCCACGGAGCTGGAAGAACTGACGATTCAGGGGCATTATTTAGCAACGGGTGCAGTAGAAAGCATCGAATTTGCTGATGGCAGTACGCTCGGCTTGGGCTTGTCTTCCACGGGTCACACCAATGCGATTGAGTATATTGAAAATATGGATGTGGGTGTCAATGATACAGTCGTTGCAATGGGCGGTAATGACACGATTCGTTCATGGGATGGCAATGACTCGATTGATGCAGGAGCTGGAGATGATTCGGTGCATGCAGGCGATGGCAATGATACGGTATTTGGCGGCACAGGTAATGACAATATACACACTGGGTTGGATAATGATTCCGTTGATGGTGGCGATGGTGATGATTATATTTACGGCGCTGACGGCATGGATACGATTACAGGGGGTGCAGGCGCTGATACGCTGCATGGTTACCTAGGTGATGATGTTTATATCTGGGGTGTTGGTGATGGCGATGACGTAATCGAAGAATCAGGCTATTCCGGTGGAGGTAATGATACGCTTAAATTAATTGGAGGCATTACGCTGGCTGACCTTGACATCTTCGGTTCATCGGGCTGGCATATCAATGTGGTCTACATACCAACCGGTGAACACATCACATTGAGCAAGATGTTTTTTGATATAGATAGAATGATTGAAACCATTACCTTTGATGATGGCTCAACTTACAACTTAGACCAAGCTGTGGAATGGCGTGGTGGCGATGGCGATGATTACATCAACGCGTCGTATCATGATGATACACTCTCCGGCAATGCACTCAATGACACGCTTGATAGTGGTCATGGGAATGATACGCTAATTGGTGGTGCTGGTGATGACTGGCTATATGGTGATGCAGGCGATGATGTTTATGTGTGGGCATCGGGTGATGGCAACGACACCATTCAGGAAGACCCGTTTGAAGCCAATAGTGGTAATGACAAGATTGAGATGATTGGTGGCATTACGGCTGCTGATTTGGATGTCTACGGCATTGTAGGTGGTAGTATCATGATTACCTATCTGCCCACTTCAGAAACCATCACGGTTAACTCTCAATTCGTGGATGTGGATTATCGTGTAGAAAATATCGTGTTTGATGACGGCACGTTGTTTGATTTGGTCAATGGTATTAATAATTGGTTCGGCACATCAGGCAATGATAATTTGACCGGTACGTCCAATGATGAAACCTATGTCGGTGAAGCGGGTAATGACTCTATCCGTGGCCGTTATGGCGATGATACGTTAGAAGGTGGGCTTGGTGATGACACGCTCAAAGGCGAGAATGATGATGATTGGCTCACAGGCGGTCTGGGTGATGATTATGTACTTGGTGGCTCAGGTAATGACACCTATTTCTGGGCATCGGGTGATGGTAATGATGAGATATATGAATCATCAGGCACAGACACCTTAAAGATGACTGGTGGTATCACAGCGGCTGATTTAACCTTCGTTGGTGGAGCGAGCCAAAACTTGCTGATTACCTACACACCAACTGGTGAAGTGATTACGGTCAAAGACCATCACTATCATTCTTATCAAGATTATCGCATCGAAACCCTCGAGTTTGATGATGGCTCAACCTATAGCTTGCTCGAAGGGGTTGAGTGGTTTGGTTCGACAGGTAATGACACGCTCAAAGCCGGTAAATATGATGACACAATTACAGGTGATGCTGGCAATGATAAGATTTATGGCTATGCGGGTAATGACAGCATCATTGGCGGCACTGGTAATGACTCGCTTTACGGCTATGAAGGTGATGATACTTACGTGTGGCAGAGTGGTGATGGAAATGATACGATTCAGGAACTTAGCTCAAATGGTGGCATGGAAACCTTGCTGATGACGGGTGGTATTGTGGCTACTGACGTTACCTTCACCGACAGCGGCAATCACCTAATCATCACCCATGCCCCAACGGGTGAAACCATCACCATTAGGTATCAAAACTACTATGACAGTGACTACCACGTCGAGACATTGGCATTTGACGATGGGAGTACGGTAGACTTGTTGGGGGTGTAGCTAAAATTAAATGCATCCTATAAAGCACTGGGTTGTTGCTATTATTATAGCAGGGCTATACTTCTGGATAGCCCCCTCACCTGTTGATGAGGAATTAGAAACAGGTCGTGTTAGGTATGTTGTTGATGGTGATACGTTCATATTAGATAAAAGCGAGATTCGTATTCGCCTATGGGGGGTGGACGCTGACGAACGAAATGAACCTGGTTATGCAAAAGCAAAAAATGTACTTAAAGATTTAGTACAAGGAAAGCCCATTTCATACCTTGTTAAGGATGTTGATAAATACTATCGGATAGTTGCTCGTGTTTTTTTGGAAAATGAAACAGAAGTAAATCGCTATCTAATTGAGGGAAATTTCACCAAGGAGTATTGTCTATTTTCCAAAGGGTTTTATGGTTATTGTTAGTATCACATTTTAATGAGCAAGAAGAACACCTTGTTTATTAAAATTTACGGTTAAACCATATATTTATTATGGTATTAATATACTGAATACCAGTGATTTGATTGTGCTTTTAAACAAGTTTAATAGAGTTAATTCATCAAACAGGAATTTTACTAAAAATTCTCCTATCAAATATACTTGTATAATGCCTTATTTCCCCAAAAAAAGGTGCAAAATAACCACAAAAAAACAGAAAAAGAAATTATTTTTTACAGAAAGATGATTGTAGTTTTGTCTGAATATCAGCTTATTAGATTAGATATTTTTATTACTAACAAATAAAACATTACTATGACGGATTTTAAAAAACGCATTTTCTCAATTTCTTTTTTATTTTTAGCAGCACTATTTATTTCCTCATGTGAAGCAGAAACTATTGAGGATGAATTAAGCCTCGAAAATGAAACAGAAATACCCACTTACAAAACCAGTAAAGACGAGCTGGAAGAAAGGTAAATATGTGATCATTGCACTTCTATTTTGTGCAATTGCATTCACACCATTAATACATACATTTTTACCCAAGAAAGTAGATAGAGAATATTCTATCGCTGACACAGAATTACATGAAGGTTTAAATGTATTAGATGACACATACGAAATCGAAATCACTGATGGTAAGGTAACTTGCTTCAGAGAATATGATTCCACTATAATTAATCGCGTCTTTGGTTGGAGCAACTGGAGACGCTTTTTATTGGGTGGATCTGGCTATTTCTGTTTATTCTTCCTTACTCTATTCAGTGTGTGGATATTTACTTATAAAGATCGTGATGATCCACTATTCCAAAAAACGGTGATCGTTGTACTTTCATTTTTCGGATTAGTAGCAGGCTGGTTCACCATATACTCCCTATACCCTAAACCAGATATTCCTTACGAAGCCTATTATATTTTGCTATTTCTTGGTTCTGTACTAATCAACGTCGCTATCTTCCTATTCTTGCGTTGGGCTTATAAAAGACAGGATGAGTTATCTGCTAAATTGGCCAACGCTACACGTAAGGTACAAAGATTAACTCATCTTATATCGTTTAGAATATATGGGCGCTACGTACAAACCAAGGATAAAAAAGATTATCTGGAAGAGACTTTGACCGAATATCATGAATTAAAAACTGAAAATGCTGCGGAATGAATAGGAAAGACGCTAAAAAAATTAATCAGGAAATTCGTGAATCGGGTATTATATCCAATGAGATATATGAGTTTCTAGAAAAAGAAATTGATTCACTATTGGAAGAAGAACTTAGGGAAGAGAAGTCACGCGTAAAGAACAAGATATCTGCGTTGTTCAATGATAACTATTTTCAAGCGTCAGCCTTTTTTAAGCAGTCACTTCAACTTAGCTATTAAGGAATTTCTCTAGTGCTTCTTTATTAGAAACTACTTCAGATAGTCTTCGAGCTACCTCTTTATCGAGTATCTTACTGATTTTAGGGTCTTTGAATGCCAGTTCTTTATATTTAGAAAGGAAATTTGAAACCTCTTTTAATTGTCGTTTAACAGGGTGATTATCATCCAGTTCATTAACAAATAAAGGTTCTAAAGCTTGCTTCTGAAGATCGCTTAAACTTTTACGATTAACTGCCATTCGAAAAGCATCGGCTTTCATATCAATATGACTTCCAATATCGCCATATGATAAACCATTCTTCTCTTTATATAATTTTAGTAGTTCATAGAAATCCATTCACGAATTTTCTTTTAAAAAGTCCCCCAATAATTTTGTGATAACGAACAATTGTTCTATATTAGCCGAACAATTGTTCGGATCATAAGACTGGTCGCTAGCAAATGTAATTAAAAATTGGTCAATTTTGACGGAATGAGGTTATTAGAATTTCCCCAAACCGACTAAAACGCCAGTAAACACATCGTCATAATATTTACGGAATTCCGTAACGCCTCTTAAATGGCACGTTTAAAGATTACCCCACTAGCTTTTGAACGTCATTTTATTGTTGTACATAAACACGAAAAATGGACGAAAAAGAAAAAGAAATATTAAAGGTACAAACCAGAAGACGAAAGGTCACACATTATCTTAGAAAGAACACATCTTCACTGAATGTGAAGAAATCGTTGAACATCACCTATATGGAAAGAGTGCTCAATTTTAGAAAAGGAAGACTTCAAAAGTTTTCCTCTGGAATTGGACAGCTTACTGACCAGGAAGTGCTTATAGTTCACGACCACTTAAAGAAATTGACACGTTACTGATTTTTATCAACACGATTAAACCCGAAATACTATGACAGAGAATGTAAAACTTAATAATAGTCGCAATCGATTCATACTGGCAATTATTCGTTCCATCCAGTTAGAAATGGATGATTTTATGCGACGAGTCGCCAATAAAGAATGCTATGAGATGATGATTCATGAATGGGCCATTCGTCTCTTTGAAAGAGGAGTATCTACCGATCACGCTATCAACATCATTCACAGAGCCAGACGTTTTGTACTAATCTATAAAACGAAAAACAATTATCCCCCTACTCCTCCTGTTACCCTTGAAAGAATTCTTACTATGTTGAACGAACACCCTAAGTACAACGAGTTGAATGACCAGGCTAAACTTATCGTTCAAAAGAAAATAGCTGAGATGTTTAATAATAATGCACGTATTGAAGCTATTGAAGAAGTGTTAGAAAACATTAATCCCCATATTCAAGTCGATTCTGAACAAAATGAGGTCACATTTGTCAGGATGACTATACAAAAGATTCTCAATGCGATTAGAAAATGGAATCTTACTGAATATTGGCAAAGTAAAAAAAGACAAAAATGACAGAAAACCCCGTAACCAAGTAAATGTGTTAAGTTGAGTTAGTGCATTGATTGCCCCTTTGAGTCCTACCCGATCCCCCTGTTCATGGACACCTACTTATGGCTATAGCAATAAAACTCTAAACATCACTTTATGAAAATCGTTAAACAACTAGAATTGATTGAGCAAGTTGACCAACTCATTCGACTGAACGCTACTGGTACACCTGATCAATTTGCCTCACGCTTACGTATTTCAAAGACCAAACTGTATCGTATCATAGCGGCGATGCGAGATATGAATGCCCCTGTTAGATATGATGATAAATTGTTCAGTTTTATCTATGAGCATCACGTCGAATTTACATTTGGATTTAAGCCAAATATTGATAAAGACCAATCTTTTACGGGATTCCGTAAGAAGAAAAAAACACGTAAAAAAACACCTCTACGCCTTGTTAAAAACGTTAAAAAAGTAGCGTGTTGATCGATCATACCCAACCGCTTATCGAAAAGATCTCTTATAGGGGTATTTACCCCTACTCATACTATTGTACAGTCCAATATATAAACATAAGTTTGTTATCTTAAACCTATTATTTTGAAACCCTTAACCAACGTTTTACACGTACTATTTCTTCTCATACAGGTAGTGTCGGTACAGGCACAGCAGCTGCCCGATATTATGCCAAAACTGCCAACGGTTGGAACGCTAGGCGATTATACCAATCAATATGGTCAAGCCAATAACATTTCATCTGCGTTGGTACCTATGAGTCAAAATCAACAAAACGCTATGCTCAGAGCTGAAGCAGATCAACATATTGCACAGGCACAGCAGGCAGAGCAAAAAAGACGAGTGGATGCCCTGATAAATGAGGCGGTCGCCCATTTCTCAACACCATATAGTTTGCCCTCCTATGCAAATGAAAAAGGAACAAGTCAATACCGTGATGCTTTTGACCAGCTAAAAACAATGAAGAATGGTTTATTCTCCTTGAAGAAGGCCGTTTTTATAGTAGAGAATGCATTCAATGAGAACCAAAATGACTACGAATCATTCGATAAAGTCATCCGTGAAACAGGTGTGTTTATAAAGAAGAAGATGCAGGAATTTGGTTATGATCCTAAAAGCAATGTAGCTAAGAACCTCATCTTGTTTCGGTTTTTCTCAGATACATTACAAATCTCATCTAATGGGCGCAAACATTTACCGCTAAATTATGATTTTGATGACCATAAAGGACAGAAAGACTGGTCGAAAATGTTTGTTACTAAATTGCTCGAAGCAGGTTCTGGTCAGTGCCATTCATTACCATTACTATACCTGATACTTGCAGAAGAAATTGGAGCCGAAGCATATCTATCAAACGCACCCAATCACACATATATCAAATTCCCCGATGATAATAAGCGAAAATGGCATAATATAGAACTAACCAGTCATATACTGACAACCAATGCACATATTCTGCAAACAGGATACATTAAAGCCGAAGCCATACAACATAAGCTCTATTTACATCCGCTTAATGAGAAAGAACTACTCGCTCATATGCATACGGATCTGGCAATGGGTTATGAACAGAAATATGGCAACGATCACTTTATGGATGAAGTGACACAACAGGCACTAGAATTACATCCCACAAGTATAACGGCTCACCTTAATCGAGCTAATTACTATAACGAAATGGTACAGCACGTTTTTGAACAATTAGGCATTACCCGTGAAAATGCCGGCACAGAACTACCTAAATACCCAAGTGCACTGAAACTCTTTCAAACGATGGTCAAGCAACATAAAACCATTGACGCAATGGGTTACAAGAAAATGCCGGACGAAAAGTATCAGGCATGGTTATCCAAAATGCAAGAACAGAAAGACAATCAGGAACAACAACAGATGAAACAGCAATTGCAAAAACTGACTAACCCCTTAACCAAACTATGAAACAATTACTTTTAATTCTTTCTCTTTTCACAATCACTACGATCTCGGCACAAGACAGAGAACTATTATACTGGGATGCTCTACGTATTCTCAAGGAAATGGTGGTTGATACTACCAAACTTGATTTCAAGAAGGCGGTAATGACGACTGAAAATGCTTATTTATACGGAACTCTGGATACATTAGCATTTAACGATGAAGTTGACAAACTCACTCGATTTGCACAAACAGTCTATAAAAACAGATCCTTGCTGTATCAAGGTCGAGATAGTCTTGAAGTAAAAAAACAAGCTATTCTATACTCTGTTATGAAGGACACCATACCTTACCATAGTGGTGATGGTGAAATGTACAAACACGTCCCTTTTACCTATGACTTTGAGGATATTTGGGGCAGGAAAAATTGGGAGAATATGTTTGTCTCGAAATTGCTACAAACACGCAAAGGTAATTGTCATTCCCTTCCGTATTTGTACAAGATTCTTGCTCAAGAAATGGGAACAGATGCCTATCTGGCATTGGCACCGAATCATGTCTATATCAAACAACAAAACCTCAAAGATGGATGGTATAATACTGAACTAACAAGCGGTAACTTTCCAAATGATGCATGGCTTATGGCATCAGGATACATTCATTTGGATGCCATATCTAATAAGATATACATGGAAGCTCTCAATGATCAACAAAGCATAGCGATGTGTATCATTGATTTGGCGGAAGGATATAACAGAGCATTTCCTGCTAATGACGGTTCATTACCATTACTGGCATGCGAGATTGCATTGAAGGTGTATCCAAACTACATCAACGGTAGAATTTTAAGAGCAGAAACGATTAAAAAAGCCTTGCAACAACGTATCGAAAATGAAGGTGGAGAGTTTTCTGAAAAAATTAGAGAGAACGAGAAATACAAAGGTGTATTTCTCCAAATGCAACACGAATATGCCGTGATTCATCATGCAGGTTACCGGAGAATGCCCGAAGAAATGTACCTCAAATGGCTTAGTTCTCTCAATGAAGAACGAGAAAAATATTTAAACAAAGACATCACTAACCGTAACAAATCACACTAAAATGAAAAAACTAGGACTATTAGTTTTATTACTCTGGTGCGGTATTCTATCTGCACAAAATCCATTTGAACAATATGACTACGATCCAAAAATTGGGACATTATCCGATGGTGAATTTATAGAAGACTTCGACAATGACAGCATTGTACGTATTGGTACAATAATGCTCAATGTGAATAATAACACGATTGCAAGCTTTGTATTTGAGACTATTACGATAACCGAAGCAGGTGCGGAACCTTCGGTAATGAGTAGATGGATAGGACAAGATCCACTTGCTACCGAATTTCCGGAAGACTCGCCGTACGTCTTTGTGAAAAACAATCCGATGATGTACACCGATCCATCAGGAATGGCACCAGAAACCATTTACAAGAAGATCGGCACGGATGAAACCGTAGAAATTGACGATGGTGTTGATAAAACTATTGAGGTAAACGACTCAGATTTCGATATAGCTAAACTCTTTAAATTCATTATCGAAGGTTTCGATGAATTGGACGGTGATGGTGATGGAATGGTATCAGTAAATATTGGTGTTACGCAAGAAGTCGCAGATGCATATGGAGAATTTTATGACAGTGTTAATAGTTATGATGAGGTTTCAGCAAGTAATGTAACAGATTATCTATTCAATCGCCCTAAACTTAAAGTTAGACATGACATGATGGGAGCACCTCCTTTGTTTGCTGAATGGATTGGACCAGGGGGAGGAAGAAAAGTCGGTCAACTTGCATTTAGAGCTTTTACGAGAGCTAATTATAGGCACAACCTAAAGGCATTAACAGGTAGGCTTGGTTTAGGACAAGATGCACATCATATTTTTCCTAAAGAATTTAGAGGCTATTTTCAGGGTAAAAACATTAATATTGACCATCCTGAATATCTGAGATGGTTTAATATGTCTGCTCACAGGTCTGCATCAAGTGCTATCAATAGGGAGTGGAAACAATGGATTACTACAAAAGGAGTTAATGCATCTAGAGCAGATGTTGTTAAATTTGGAGAAAACTTGGCAAAAAAATATGGATTATAACAATATAGACTATAACGATCTGGAGTTTTACTCCTTAATGACAGCAGGTGAGAAACACGAAGCTATTCTGGAATCTGAATTTCCCGATGATATGTTTAAGGTAAGTGCTGGTGAAGTAACTTACACTGAAACTATTACAACGAAAATAGCTATGGGTAAACGTCAATGCGATATGCTAACTTTTAATGATGGTGTGAACAAAGTTGTTTCCGATGAGATAATTGCGTTGTTAAAGCATAACAATATTACAGGATGGAAAACATATCCTGTTGAAATAAGAGGTGTCAAGAAATCCTACTGTGGGTTTCAAGTGACAGGGCGTTCGGGTGAACTAATTGACCCTGAAAAACAAAGTGATGATGATTTCTCTTATACTGGTGTCAAATTTGATCCTGAAAGCTGGGATGGCTCGGATATTTTCTTCCCTATGGGCACGAACCTTCCAATTATTACTAAAAAGCTAAGAGATATTCTGTTATTGCAAAAGTTTAGCAATCTTGAAATCAAACACATAAAGGAATTCAATGGATATTTCTAACTCTAATGAACCTGATTAACCTAAATCTATGAAATATGAGCTTTAAAATAACATTAGTTGTAGATGATATGAAATTCAATGTTCTGCAACATCATTTTGGCTTTTTTCAGAATAGTGACTACACAGGTAGACCTATCTCAAAGCCGCAGTCTAGAACATTCGATTTTGTAATCGAGGCTAGTAAGGACAACACATTCTTTGAATGGTCTACTCACGCTACTATGATGAAAAAAGAGTGTGAGATCATTTTTTCACCCATTTCTGGCAATAGTAAAAGTACCAAGATTAAATTGCTAGATATTTACTGTGTTTTTTGCAAATATCATTTTACGAGTACCGGCTCTGATCCATTTACAGTTATGTTTAGCTTATCACCTGCAACTATATTATTTAATGGTCAAATGATGATGTCAAAATCATGGAAAGTAACCGATCCAAATTTCAAAGCTGTGCCTGTAACAACAAGCGAAAATAAGCAGATCACGCGATATTACCTGACAGACACAGATGGCAACGAAATAGAAACCTATGAATCAGGAGATACTATCATACTCAATATCGAATCTGAAAATAGAATCGGAGAAAAAACTACTGTCAATTTTAATGATAAGGAACACGACTTTAAAAGAAACGGAACCATTCTGAAGAATGACACTATCAATGACTACATCATAAATAGTAATCACGAAACCATACAATTGGAGGTAATTGAACAACAAGAAGCATAAGCTATGAGTACCACAAAATTTACCATTCAATTTGAGGATGGAGAAAAAAGAACGATATCTGCCAAATACATAAAACCAGAGATTATTAAAGGTTGGTGGACGTATGATGAAAAAGGAGAGGAGCCTTATAGCTATAAAACGTTAGATGAAAATCAAGAGGAACAAGAAGTGGAAGTGCCTTTAGGTAAAACGATGTATTTTCACTTAGAGGTAAAGGGAATTAAACCAGAGGAGGAAATAGAACTTCAGTTATATGATTATGATGAATTATTCTGGAGCAGTAAAGATGGGGATCTTGGAGATAATCTAGACCCAGATGATTCCAAATTCCCGAACGATCCAGTATTTAGGACAGCGACAGTAAAACAAGTTGGTGATAAACGGATTGCTACTATTGATGTGAAGCTTGAGGAAGCATGGGAACCAGTAATCTATGATGACCATGCAGGTTTTAAAGCGAAGTTAGATCATACTATCGAGTTATACTGGAAGATAACCTACAATAAACTGGAAGATCATTTCCCTAAAGATGAAGACAATGACAGATTGCGTGTAGGATACAATAAACGAGATCTGTATATCAAACCCGTTGTTGAAGGAACGAGTCTACCAGAATTTTACGACAAATATGGTAAAATGATTGTTTTTGGACTGAAAAGAGCTAATGACCTTGTGAAAGCTACTAATCCTTCTGCATTCACACACTTTATTGCTACCAAGATTCGCATTAGCAAAGAAGTAACTGCTATTGCACAGCTTAATACGATTAAGACGAAAGTGCATCTTGAATCCATTAACTTAGATAAGAATATTTCTAAAGCTATTGGCTATGAAGTCGAAGAAGCAAGTAGCTATGTGATTAAAAATAGCTTCAAATATGTTGATGTTGATGAAATCACTACTGAGACTCGCAAGAAATTCTCTCAATATTTTACTAAAAAGAGTCTGCACAGTACATTAGGCGTTACATTGAAAGGAGTTCGTGGGGTACTTCGCATACTGGATTATGTCAAAGTAACCAAGACGATACATAGCCTATTGCCACAGGACGGGATTTACACTGAAATCCCAAAACCTTCATCAACCGTTTCGGTACTTTCTGCCTTTAACAATATCCTCAAAATCAAAAATCTCTCCAGTCTTGGCGCACTTTTTTATGTGGCTGATGTTCTTGCCACTGAGGTTGTTAAGGGAATGATGGAAGATATGAAAGAATATAGCGAAGAAATCATTCAGAAAAATAAACATAAAGGTCTGAGCGTTATGGAGACACTGGTTGAGCAAACCGCAGTCGATGAGTTTTCTGGTTACTTTTTGCAATATGGCGTTTCTCAGGAAGCTCACAATAAAGTCATGTGCGGTGAAATTGATACCTTTACCAAATTAGATGATTACGTCGAAGAGGAAGGGCTGGATGATGGTAATACATATACATACCTAATTAAGAGAGTCGGCAAAGAAGAAACGTTAAAACATATAATTGATACTGTCTATGTTGACTAAAACATTCAAAAATTTAGTAAAACCATTCTGGTTAGTTTTGGTTCTTGCATTGTTTTCTTCTTGTAAAAATAATGCGCAAAAGGAACAAATAATTCATCAGGTTAAAAGCACCGATTTACCTTTTCAATTCGAGATTAACAATGTGTATGAGGAGAGAGATAGTAGTTACGTTTATCTCTATATTCCGCAAGAATTGAGATTAGAAAATGGGTTTAACAATACAATAAAGATTCAACGAGTCTACTGGAGCGATAAAGGAGGTAATACATCAAAAGGCAACGTTCTTTCTTATGCGAACAACACCCTTCAATCAATGCCTTACCCTATCGAGATAGGAAGTAATGATGATACAGACTTAAAAACCTACACTCGATTCAAGATGGTGATTTCTAATGAAGAGGTCGAACAGCTTGAAGTAATATTTGACCAGCACTTTGGGGAACGAATTAAATATGAAATTGGATTTACGGAAAAACTGAGGGCTTTTCTAAATAGTAAGCTCTCCCTAAAAGGTTATTTGCGCTTCGTTTTGTACAATTCAGAAACGAAAAAAAGGTTTAATCATAACATCCCGTTTGACTTCTAAATCAATACTAAAGACTTCAATAATCATTATTCTCCTATAACCAACAGGCTGAATAACCTGCAAAGCTGACTTTTTTCGCACGAAAGAAGGACGATATCTTTATCTATTTCTACCTCAAGTACCGCTGACAAAAATCTCCAGACACGCTACGCGTACTCGTATTTTTGTAACCGCCACTTGCCCTCTTTCGGGCTAAAACCGCTTCGCTAAGTGGAAGCGCAGGACATTCAACCTGTTTCACTTAAAGGAGTTAACTATGAAAACAAAAGATGTCCCTCACGATTTTAGATCATTCTATGAATTATTCCGTCGACTAGAATACAAGCACGATTACAGTATCGTTTTTGATGATATGTTAAGTGCGATGATGAACTATTTTACCCCACCTAACATTGAGAATTTCGATGTAAGTATCTTCAACAAATACACCAAGGATGAACGTTTACTTATTGGTCAGATGATTCCTGAATTGATAAGACTTTTTGATCGCAAAATCAATCACGATGAATGTAAATGGTTTGACCTGTTTGGAGATTTTTATGAAGCATTAGCGAGTCGTAGCAAAAAATCCGGTTTAGGGCAATTCTTCACACCGGAACCTGTTGTGGATATGATGACACTCATGCAAGCTGGTAAAGACGAAAACCCAACTGGCAAGGGTATTACTGTAAGTGATCCTACCTGTGGCTCAGGACGCTTCCTAATAGCGTTTCAAGGTCACTTCCCTGGCAACTATCTTTATGCGGAAGACATTGACCCTATATGCTGTAAAATGACTTGTATCAATATGATGCTACATGGTTGTGAAGGGCAAGTAGTTCAACACGATGCATTAAACCCGGATGACTATCAGCGTGGTTGGAAAATTAATCACAATATCCGTATCTATGGACTACCAAGCATTATTCCAATCGAAAAAGAACAAAGTGTTGTATATCAAATGTGGCAACAACAAAAGATTAGGGTTGCTGAAGAAAAAGAGGAAGCTAAACGTAAAGAAGAGGATATGTTGATCCGCACTGTCGGTAAGCAGACCGATTTATTCGCAATGTTTGACGAGGATAAATAATGTCTTCTACTTTTCCTCAAACATACCGTATAGCTGCCGAAGTCGTTCCTTCAGCTCATCTGAAGGTTCATCCCATCCGCGATAAAGAATCTCACCGTAATCTTCGAGAATATATTCAACCCTGTTTTCTACGTTTGCAAGAAACTCCTGCTGTTTATCAGGATCGATCTTAATAATAAAATAACGATCTTCGCCATTCAGCTTCACACGCAAATCATACACTAATGCGGTTTCTGCATCTATTTTTTCTGCAAATGTGATAGGACGATCTGGAGAAAACTTGTTACTCATTTTTATATGCGGCTATTACCTTTTTCAATATTTCTATCTGTAGATTTATTGTCTGAATCTATCTTTTGTTCTAAGTTAGGGAAAATTTTGGTTTGTTGTTCGATTTCTGGTTTCATTCTATCGTACAAATTGTCAATGCGCTCTTGAATCTTATTGCCAGAATTACGAAGCTTACCCGAAATTTGTATTGGTTCCATTACCGTCAATAATGCTTCCAGCTTATCTTTATCGCTCTCCATGAGTCGAATATTCTCAGGTGCATTTTTTCCAGATCCAGTAATTGATGAAGAAATATTGCGTGGTGTGAAGCCTAATTCTTTTAAATTATCTATGGCTTGCAAACTATGCGGTTCTGTTAACCTTTGTAATGTTTCAGATGCTTTGATACCAGAGCTTCCAAGTGAGCCTCCAATATTATTAGGAGCAAATCCTTTATTCTCCAGAACTTTTAACGATTGAATGGACTCCTCCGTGGTAAGGTTCTTCATAGTTTCAGAAGATTTTCCACGAGTGCCTGAAATGATAGAGGTAATATTACTATTTCCTAGTCCAAAACCTCGTAACGTATCAAATGCCGCTAATGTGTCAGATTGTGCTAGAGCTGCAATATTATCCACGGATTTTATGCCTGAAGACCGATTTATTGAGGAGATACTATCAGCTGATAAACCATATTCACGCAATGTTTGCAAATTGTCCTTGTTCTCATCGGAGAGAAACTTCTCTACTGATTCCTTTACTTTTGTTCCAGAGCTTTTGAGAATTATCATCATATTTCTTATAGGAACGCCTGTATCGTCACTAAAGGCTTTAAGTGCTTCAGCGTTCTCATTGAGTGCTTGCTCTACTTGTTTGCGGTATTCTACTCCTAATATATTCTCTCTGGGACCAATAAGACGAGAAATCTCTTTATCAGTAATACCAATATCCTGGTAATTCACGCCGTTTTACACCTGTGCTCATTAAATCACAGATAGTATAATAGACAATGATTAACAAAAGGTTAATTGTTTTTACTTGAATTTATCTCCCATCATTATTTGTTTGATTGCTTTAAGCTTTTTGTTTTCTACCTCTTTGGATAACTCCTTATCCTTTGCAAAAGCCTTGTTCTTTATAAGTGTACTTTCAATAACAATTTTGGCTATATGATCGGTATTATCATTTATATCTTTTGTGTTTTCAATCGCGGGTTCAAAAGCTTTTTTGGTAAAGTATTTAGTTCTGTCGATCATCACAAATGGATAAGCACCTGTCTTACCCTCATGATCCGTATCAATAGATATTCCTGAGAATTCGCTTGGTTTAGAAATGAAATTTGAATTAATATCATCGATCATTAGGTTAGCCACTTTTTGTTGGTCACGATCATATGTGTCTATTTCCAAACGCATATGCAAATTGTTTGAGTAAAATTCAATAGCTCCATAATACACATAAATACGTTTAGGATTTTGTGGATATTGAACCTTCATTATCACATTCGCTAGACTATCTATAGATATTGTTGTCAGAAGATAACTCTTTTCGTCATGATCATAATTATTCGGAAATATAGCAAAATACTCCCCAGCAAAGAAACGTGCCTTGTGAATACGCGCATAATGCTTTTTGTAGTTAATAGGTAAAGGATAGGATAATGATGAGATTTCTCTTCGAGCAATGTAAAGCTTATCTTCTTCGGCCATTCCTTTAAAGTCTATAAATTCATCATATGGAATATAGCCCCTACTCACATCCAATTCTTTCAAATGTTTTACATCCATCTGGAACAACATTTCTCTTACTGCCATGTTACTCGACTCATACCCTTCATTAGCCGAATAGGTGGTTGAACTAATGCCATATAATGTCTTGATTTCACCTTCTCTGGGAAACAATGCGATTAAAAACTTACGCTTGGTTTTATCTTTATCCCGCATACGTATATAAAGATGACCTGATTCAACAGTTACCTCTCCCTCATATTCGCTATAGTCTGGTCTATTGAGCCTTCGACGATACACCAACACTTCCTGCCTGGCGTCATTAAAGGTGAAATGCCATTCATAGATGGCAATCTCTGAAGATTTGGGTAACACCCTAGAAAGGGAGTACCAATTCTTTTTTCCCGACAAATCCTCAAATTTACGTTTAAGTGTCATAAATCCTGATCGAGCACGCTTTTTATGATACTCAGCATTTCGGACATCAATGGCTTCTATCTTGTCTGGAACGAAGGGTTGTACTGGACGATCCTTATGTCGGGTTAAATAGACAACCACCTGATTTACGAGTTCTTCACCCGTCGGATTAAATCGTGTCGGTGCTAATGGACGCTCTTTATAGGTAACTAATTTCGGCGATTTTCCTAAATGTTCGTTTTCCCGAAGCATTTTGGGGTTTTTAATAAGAACCAAGTTTCCAATGACCGGATAGTCCTTGCCACTCGCAATCCCACCCGCATTGAGTATCCACATGTCGCCTCTTTTCTTATCTGTCTTACTAGGTAGTTTTGCACACAAATACACGAATTGGCTGTTTGCAGATTCAGAAGATTGATCACTTAGCTCCATAATAAGCGTATCATTGTGTAAACGCCCCTTACCCGTATAGATAATGTCGCTCCAAGATGTCTTGAACTGCACCTTGAAAGCGAATTTCATTTCCCGAATACGATCAAGCCATAGAACTGTGCGCACAATGCCATCACGTGAAGCGTCATGGAAATAGACATTCCAAGCACCTGAAAGATGTTCTTTATAACTAATATCTTGCGTTTGACTAAGTATTAGACTTCTGGCTTCTTCAAGATTGTACCCAAGAAAGCAGGAGATCACGAACAAATTACGAGACTCCGCATTACTGCCATTTAAATAACGTTCCAATGTTCGATAACTTAGGTAACGCTGATCTATCTGGGTTTCAGGAAACGTCTTGCCATCTTTAAGAACATATGGCTTATAGCTAGGTTCATCGCGTATGAGTTTATCTACTGCATGGTTTATCTCAATAGCCAAGTCAATAATCTCGGGTCCAGTTAGCACATCATAACTTTTTCCAAGCTTGTCGGTTAGATCCAGAATCATCTTGTTAGGCATCGGTGTGCCTAGACGAATATTTTTATGGGGTTCCATCTCTTAACAGTTTTCGTATCAAATGATTATTTCCACTAAAAAAAGAGTTTTTCGTTAAAAAATAAAACCATTTAACATTAAATATTAACTGTTCTTAAATTTTAACATTTATTGTTAACACATAGACATAATAAGCCTTTATATCAACATATTACATCAAATAAGGATATTGAACATTTATTTAACATAACTTCATTATTATATATTAAAAAACATTTATTAACTTGTTACAACAAAATTAAGTCTAATTTAAATCACATTACAATGAATTACAGAATTCTAACAACAGTATTAATGCTAGTAGGATTAACATTAAATCACACTACTCAAGCACAGAAAGTAAATCTTTCGCTGAACGAGTTAAAAGAAGTGTTTAAGAAGGAAACGGATTGCAATTATTGCCATAAGGCATTTTCTTTTGCAAAAACGATGCAACAAATGTTAGGCATTGCCAATGAACTGACCAGTGCCAAGTCTAAAAAGCGTAAAAAGAAACTACAACGCTTTGACAAAATCCTGAATCGATTTATCGATCATTCAGAAACTGAGCATTCTGGTCTATCTCAAGAATTGGAATTTGCGAAAGAGAAAAACCGCGAATTGACAGTCAGAAAGCTTATCAAGCTCAACACCCATATTAAACGGCTTGGAGTCATGATAGACGAGAAACCCGATTTACGAGGTGATCCAGAGTTAGATAACTCACGCAAACGGGTAGCTGATATGGAGCGGAAACTAGGGAATACATTAATAACATTAAAACAACAGTAAAATGAAAAGGAGAAATTTTGTTTTGGGGCGACGATTGACGATACTAATTCTTGTCCTACTAATGATAATCGGTACGAGCTTCGCACAAGGCGTTGAAGTACCAGGATCAAATAAAGAACTGAATGGCAACACATCAATATCCATTGATGCAGTGCCAGAACTTTCGTTGACAGATAATCCCGCTGTTTGGAACCAAGGGTACACAATCGCATGTGGTAAGGCTAATTCTTGTAGCAAGAAGGCAAAAAGATTTGCAAAGAAGGAGCGATTTATTGATGCATTGGGCTATGCAGCTAAAACATTTAAGTATAAGCCAAGAAAACGTGCAGAAAAACGTGCTTTACAGGTGTTAACAAACGAAAATTATGCACGGGCTCAAAAGGAGTTTGAAAAGAACTTACGTGATAATCCTGACATACCAGAATATATCGACTGGACAAGTACCAAAGGGATGTTTTATCGCATGTGGTTTGCGAATCGCTTCAATGTGGTAAATGGCATGCTTCAACAAATGGTTCATCCCAAGGTAAAAATCACCGTTAATCCCGTTGATCATCATATGCTGGGAAAACTGGCTGGAACATTGTCTAGTTATCGAAAATACTCAGCCAATGACTATTATCAAGGCGGTGTATATTTCTTAAAGCACGCAAATGGGGATAAACAACAGCTAAAAAGAGCTGCTATGTCGTTTCTGATTTCAGATTATTATGTGACAAATTTCAAAGATGCAAAAACTCAATATGAGTCAGCAAAGGAGAAAGCTACAAGCTCTGTAAGTATAGCGCCTGCTAAACAAAACATTTCGTATAGCATTTCTGTTTCGCTAGACGAAGAAATTTCGAGCATCATTCTTAATATGAGGGGTTTCAAACAGCTACCATTTGTGGAATTAAGTGCTAATAGTCAGAGCGATTATATAGTAAGAATGGTCATTGATGAGATTGAACATAATGCTTTAGGAGCAAGCAAGAACAAGGAAGAGTTTTCTGGAGTTATTAAGGATGAGAATGGAAATGAAATCACTAAAACCGCAACACTCATTACCAATGAAAAAGCAAATATCACACGATGTAAAATAACCTATAATGTGATTGAACGTAAATCGAAAAAACAGCTATACGGTGGGGTTGTTCGTGAGGAGTATCGCTGGTCCACCATTTGGAGTAACTACAGTGGAGAATTATCCGTAATTCCACGAAAAAAAAGGAAATATATAGACCGAAAACCGGATCGCTCTCCTACGAAAAAGGTACTTTTTCAAAGAGTTGTTTCCATGTGCGCTCCGTCCATAGCCCATAATCTGTACAATAATTTCATCCGTAACATCGGAGCAGCACCAATAAACTAATGCAGGATGAGAAGGGAATTATGGATAATACTACTTCTAGGAAGTGGTATCATCATAATGCTTGGGGAGCTAATGGCGGCAAGTACCGCCCCTTCCCCGGCATTAGTAAAAGAAACACCGAAATCATCTAACTATGTAGTCATGGATCGTCCAGACGACCGACCAGTTATCGGAATAGTTCCTATCCGACAGTCGGGTGATCTGGTAGTGGGAACGGATGAAGCCGTATATCTCTACACAGATCATCATTACATCAAGACCTTGCCACATATGCTGTGGGAGCAGATGTTCAAAGCAGGTGAATTTGTATATGCTGTAGTGAATCCGTACCATCGGAAAGCCATGCACGCCAATCGCGTTCTGTATAGAACTAAGAACGGTAAAGACTGGGAACGGATAAGTGGCAAAGCAGGTACTCGTTCAACCCTATTTGCCGTAGATGCCAATAATGATGTGATTTATGGAGCCAACAAGACAGGTGACTATCATTCCAGCTTGTATAAACACGATATGCGAACCGGAGCCATCACCCCGCTTGGCGATGATCGCTTACGGCGCATTAAAGCTATCGGCTGGTTTAAAGGTTCACTTTATGTGGTTTGCAACAGAAAGAAACTCTATGTCTCTCACGATCAAGGAAAGACATTTACCGACATTACCTCAAAGCTTGATGGGAATGTGCATGGAAGGGTGCGTATTATTACCAATGACAACTATCTGCTGATTTCAGCACAAGCGCATTATTTACATCAATTTGATGGAAAACAGTGGAAAGAAATAGCAGTGAGTGCAGTTAAGCACGACAATCTCAGTATGTACATGATTCGCTATCTGGAAGGTCATCGATTGGTATTTTCCATAGGGCTTAGACGGTATTTTATCATGGATTTGCGAACCAGCAAACGACAGGAGATATATCTGCTTAAAGTGTATCGCTATCCGACATTTACATTATTAGGAAATGATTTGATCGTTACTGCACATCTGCCTAAAGATGGTATCATTAGTAATATATCAGGCACCAAACAAGCTCATGAGCAACAGGAAAAAGCAGCTCAACTGCTCAAGGTTCGATTATCTCCAGAACCATTATGCAAGCAATTATTGGGAACACAAAAACTCATTAGAAATCATCCCGCAGTAAGAGGTATCGTGATTGATAGTGGTCAGGTGATTGTCAATACGGGCAAGGAGCTATTGGATATACATACCTATAAACCCGTCAACAATAATCGCTTTGATATTGCGAATAGGTTTAAGAAAGGCGCAGTCAAAGGAAACTGGTTCATACGGATGATTCCTGAAACCAGTGGGGACGCAAAAGAGCATCATTATCTACGTACCTCAACGGATCGAGGAAGGAGCTGGCAAATCACAGGCAATACGTTTCAGGAAGGTTTTAATTCAGTAATAGACGATTCGTTACGTGTAGTTTACACGTTGGGATTCAACAATATATGGCGAAGCAGCATCAAGCTTAATGATGCATATAGCGCTGAGCAGGAAGTATTCGAAGGTACACTGGAATCATTGGTCGTCGATAAAACCTCTCGTGTGTGGTTACAAGGCTCTGAAGGGTTGTTTGTTTCTAAAAGCTCTGGAGGCTGGTGGAATTGCCCTACTCCTTTCAGGAACAATGATAAGATCGCTGTGCGTGGATTTGCATTACTCAACAAACATATGGCGGTGACATATCGTGATCAGCTATATGTGTCTCAAAATAGTACAGTGGATTGGAAGCCCTACCCGATTATTGATCCATGTAGCAAACAGGAAGTAACCGTTCGTATCATGGGTAACAACAAAAGCCATATTATTCTAAAGGATCGAACCTACGGACATTTATGGATTCTCAATGTGGCAACCGGTTCTGTACAGCATTGCCGCATCCCCAAAACAAACGGAGTGGCCTACAAAGCCCATCTATCAGAAAATACCCTACTTGTTGAGACTACTGGAACGCCATTGCAATCAGCTAATGGTACGTGGAAGGGAGCGGTTGCTCCCAGATTATTAATGTTTCACCTTAAAAATTAGAAATCATGGAAATACATAAATTAAAGGAAAAAACCCATATTGAATCGGCTGCTCTGAACTACACCGATAATAGAGCGTTAGGAGCTATATACTTATTGGCTTTTGTAGGTTTCGTGTTCACAAGAAAGAATTTTGGTGTAAGAACCATGAAGTTACAAAATATACTATTTACTTTCAGTGTATTAATGCTGTGGGCAGCACTAGCCGACTGGATTACAAAACTTCCTCTGATTAGAGCAGAACTGGATTATAGCAGCTTCAAATTATTCGCTGTAGCCTATTTGGCTTTATCTATATATCATTTAGTAAAAGCCTATATGGCTTCACAAAAAATCCCACACCTATATACTAGGCACATTGGCGACAGCTATATAGCTTCAATAGCCAAACTGGATTTGCCCTTCTTCAAAAAAGATATGTTAAGAATAAATGCATTCGCTGAGCCTATTGTTTTTTTCGTGATTGCACAGATTGTAGGTCGCACTATTGCTCCCAATTTGGGTAATTTTCTGATGATTGTTGCTGTCGCAATGTGTGTATTTGGCATATTGATAATTAACAATCACAAAAAACTTCTTTGGGATCAGAACGATGCGATGTTCCTTGGCGAATTGACTCAAGACAATATGAAAGATGCAAAGCCGGGTTCACGTAAAAAGAATGTTACTCGCGCCAATCGAGCTGCCGTATCTCGACCAGTTCAGAAGCCTAATTCGGAATAGTAAAGATACTTAATACAGCCCTGCAACCTGCAGGGCTTTTAAAACGTACGCTTATGAAAAATCAGAGAACATATACAGTATGGCAGCTTACTAATTATCTGCGGGGACTAAGATATCATCTAACCTACAGAAAGGGAGCTAAGGATGCCTATTATAATCCGAGAAACAGACAAATCATTCTCCTGCCAGTAGTACGAGAAACGATCATGACAACAGGAGATATCATATGGTTATTTCGAGAGAGCAAGGCAATGGATATGCCACCAGAACTGGAATATATCCGATTCTCTCAATTTATTGATTTAATGTATAACGAATAAAATCTAGAGAAACATGAAAAAGCATAAAACATATAAAGCAGTACAAGTCGTGAATTATCTCAAGTCCTTGTCTTATCATCATGAAATAGCTCATTTATGTTATAACAGAAGAACTGATGAATTTATAATAATAAGACCTAATCCAGAGTATGGCGGTCTTACAAAAGATGTCATTATTCTTGCATTTGAAGGAGCAACTGATTTTCCCGCAGAGGTCGAATTCAATCGGTTTGAGCTATATATAGATACAGTATTTAACAATTAAAATCTAGAGAACCATGAGACAACAATTAGTAGCACTCGTCGAGCGTCCAATGGATGCGACCGTTCAACAATATGGATCGGAAATACTCACTGCAAGAGACCTTGCCAACAATACTATCGTACTAGGTAGTCCAGGTTCCGGAAAGACTTCAGGAGTGCTTCAATCCTTGCAATATGGGGCTTTAACAGCATCACCCTATATGGGAGGTCTATTCAATACCGCCAAACAAGATGACCTGCCCAACATCCTGAAACCGATCAAATATGCCAATCGTTTATCCGATTGCATCATTATCAATGCGCTAGGAGAGTTTCGATTAAACTGGTTGGAATATGCCAGAAAACAAACACCGAAAGGTTCCAGTGAAGCTATTACCGTACTGGAGATGCTTCGGATATTCAGTGAAATGGTGAGCAAATCGGCCTCGGTGTCTAAAGATCCATTCTGGCAAACCCATGTCGATAAATTCTGTTTAGCAGCTATTACCTTACTGATTTATGCGAAGGTATCATTATCGGTCAAGAAGATGATTCAAATACTCCATTCTATGCCGAAAAACACTGATGATATCAAAGACGATGAATTTATCTCACGATCTAAATTCATGTATTATCTCAATCTGGCATTGGATAATCCAGATACAGAAAATAACCAGGAGTTTGATCAATGTGTCTCTTACTTTCTGGATGAGATGGCTGGAACTATGGATTCACGCACGATGTCAAATATCGTAGCCAGCATCCACGCAACCCTTTTCCCCGCTTCTATCGGGTTAATGGCAAAATTACTCGATGATGTAGAATCAAACTTCTCGATGGATATGACCTTCGATGGATCGATCATTATCATTGATGTGCCGAGTTCTGTATATCATGAACAAGCTAATTTAGTCACTTCGATGTTAATGTATTTGTGGCAAAAAGATGTGATGATGCGCGACCTTTCAAAAAACAACAGAGCAGTTTTTTCCTTTACGGATGAAGCACAATTGACAATTAACAGGCAGACTGTGGCATTTTCTAGTGTGTGTCGTAGCCAGCAAGCACTTTGTATTTACGCATCTCAAAGTTTAGCTGCTATTAAGGTCAGACTTGGACCACATTCTGATCACTTGCTCGATCAATTCATCAATAATTGTGGTAACATATATATGCTCAGTAGCACCAATCCCGATACGTTGAGATTATTTTCTGACCTAGTTGGGAAAGATTATGAAATGCGAGTGGGGTTTAATGCTGGCTTGGCTAACGGACATAACAGTGCCAATGCGTCTGAAGATTATCGTTACATCTTACCGGAGAAAGAGTTTCGTTTGCTTGCTACTGGAGGGCCAAGAAACTCCTATGTGGTGGAATCGATATTTGTGTCGTCAGGCCGCACCTTCAACGAAGACCAAACCTATCTTCGAGTCGCCTTCGACCAAAAGATGCTGGAGCATTAAATCAACGCTCCATGCCTTTTTCTTGTGCGGGTGCCGGATTCGGTGCCTGCATTTGTTTTTGGCGCATTAGTGCTTGCGTCTTTTCAGAAATAGTGTGCTTCATGCTTCGCGCTTCTCTGGCGGTATGCTCTTTGAAACGTTCTGTAACCCGTTTGATCTGTTCAACTCTTTCCTGCTTGTCTTTGGCTGCTCTTTCTGAGAGTCTTTGGGCGATACTCTTTTTCTGTTCCTGATCTTGCTTTTTATCTTTCATAACCCCAATATTTATGTTCAACAAAACAAAGTGCAAACATCACGCCAAAAAAGAAGAAAGCCCCCTACTTTGGCGTTGAGGGGGCTTTTGCGCATCCATTTATGAATGCATAGCTTGGGGGCTATATCTTTAGTCTTTTATCAAACTGAAACGCATTATTTGACCTTCAAACTGGCCTTGATTATTTTGGTAATAGTGATCATTGATTTTGAGAACGAGTTTTCCAGATTTTGTTGCCTTGAATCTAGCACCTGTACCCACTTGTACTCCATGCACGGCTTTCCCATTTTTATCATACACGAAGGCCATCAATTTCCCAAGATTTACGGATTTTACGATACCAATTTCTTTAAGTGCATCATTGGTAACACCTGCTGGTGTCGTACGCCCTTCACGGATACCCAGATAAACCTCACCTTTGGAAAGGATTTGAAAGACATCGCCTTCATAGGCTTTGATATGGGTGTTATATGAACCCTTGCTACCGCGTAACACGAATGTTTCACTATAGTTCAGTTCATAATCTTTATCATCATAATTGATGATTTTACGCGAATCTTCTTTCCGCTGTTTATAGAGGGCGTCTACCGCTTCAATGGTCTTAGGCACACTTTTCTGTATAGGATGGAGGATATTTTTCTTATGCATATCGGTAGAGCCAACAAAGCGATATTGATTACCGTCCGGTTGAATGACATAAGTAACAGGTATGGATTGATGCAACTTTGATTCCAGATATTGTTTTCTATCTATTACATAATAGTTGATAGTGATGCCACGTTCTTTTAGCCAATATAACAGTTTTTTATGACCACGTTTGTTAGCGAATGATGTAGTAAGAACAACCGTGGTCTCAATATGTGGTGACTTATACGTGTTCAGGTAATCGATAAACGGCATCATCTCGTAGCAGATGCGACACCATCCGCCATTGACATGAATGATCTTGATCTTTTGTTTTTTTGCGGTAAGTAACGTATCGATTTGTGCTTGTGTTATTGGTTGTTGAGCCAATAATGATGAGACTGGAAATAGTACGGTTAAAAACAAACAGATGTAACAGGCTGACTTCAATAGGTAGGGTAATCTTTGCATAATGATGAATGATTTAATGGAAGTGAATATCTAGTGTGTCATTAAGGATATGTAAGCCGGAACTGGTAATGCCGGATGCAAAGAAAAAGGCATATGCATTCAATGAAGACGTTTCTGCCTCATTCATATTAATTCGGGTTTGTACCCACGGATTAAAACCAGTTCCTTTTATCAACAATTCGGATGATTCTGCTTCAAGGGTAATCAATGCTTCGTGAGTCACATCGTTTCCCGATTGGGATACTAGCTTCAGATACGGAAAAGGGATAATCGTATCATTCTGAATCAACTCCATTGATAAAATGGTATCCCCTAGAATGCTTTCTTGCGCTGTTGTTTTGTAATCAACGGTCGTAATCGTTCCTGTTTCAAAAGCGTTTGTTAATGACTTCAATGAATTAATTTGATCGGTTAAGTAATGATTGTCATTGGTACAAGCCATAAAAATAATAACATAGAAGCATAGTAGATGTTGATGAATTGACCTCATAAGTAACAGATTTAAAATGTGTGTATTCCATTACAAATATATAACTAAAAAGTTATATAACTTAAAAGTTGGTTAACTTTTTAGTTAATTAATTCCATATGCTTTTATCGCTATTTTTGGGCTTATGAATGCATCAAAGGATCTTGAACAAGAGCAGCAGAAATTGGAAAAGAAGCGCATTGCGCAAGCAATGGGGCAAGCTATTCGAATGTTCCGAGAAGAAAAAGAGCTTTCTAAGTACAAGGCTTGTCGATTAGCTAATATTGATCCTGTGGTCTTTCAACGTTACGATACAGGCAAGGTATCCCCTGGTATCTATAACTTACTCAAGATTGCAAAAGGCATTGATGTACATCCCGCCCAGATTCTGGAAAAAGCTGTTGAGATTTTGGAATCAGATAAGAAAACTAAATAATAATCAGTCACTTATCAATTAGTAGAAAAACTTGTTGAACTTCGTTTACCTCCCCGATAGATTGCGAGGCGTAAACTTGCTTCAAATTATAATTTGAACGCTATAGTAATGCTAGGCATTACTCCATAACTAAACTAACCTGTTTTATAGATGCTTTTTAGCACTTCTAAATAGATGATAGCACACTCAATTTGATGTGTGGCAAGTCTTACGTTTTACTTATTGTTTAATACTAAAATTTACAAAAATGGCAAATTCAAAAACCAACTTGTACATCGCTAATTTGAAACCATCGAACGAAGAAAAATTTGGCTTTTCCATCCTGAAAGGATCTATTGCGGTAGATGAATTAAAGGAACTTCTTGAAGAAGATAAAGTCAAAGAATTAATGTACGAATATGAAGGAGTTAGCTACCTGAATATTAAAGTAATTGAGCGTAAGAACCCTGATAAATTTGGGCGATCACACTTTGTTGCTGTAGATGACTTCGTTCCAGATTCAAGTAAGCGAAAAGAAGCGGCTAATGATAACTCAAAAGCTGCTAACGACAATGAGGCGGGTACAAACGAGGAGAAACCGACACAACCTAAGTCAACTTCAACAAAGAAGGCGACAACTACTAGGGGAAAAAAGGGGACTAAAAAACAAGCTGTGCCGGCAACAGCTTAATTCGTAATCGTACTTTTTAGCTATAGGGAATCACTTCATTGAGATTCCCTTTTTTTTAAAATGATAGTTTAATATTTAAAACTTTTAACATGGCACAAGGAGAAGATATTTACCTAGGGAATGCAAAACCGCATTGGAAATTCGATCATACTTTGGTCTGGAGTATCGATGTGGAAGAGTTAACGGAGTTGCTGCAAAATGCAACTGCACCCTACCAGTACAAGCACAATGGCAGAATACGTTTGAATGTGCACATCACCAAACGTAAGAAATCCGTGAAAAGCGGCAGTACACATTATGTCAAAGTAGATACCTATGTGAAAACACATTAACGTATCTAGTCTTTTGTCTTTAGGGAATCACTTCATTGAGATTCCCTTTTTTACTATTAGGTCAGACATTGGATTGCAAAGATAGGATATGACTTGGAGAGCAGTGCGGATACATTGCTGCATATCTATTAACTGCAAACCAAGCCAGATCCATTTTGAGGATGGCATAAAATGTCTAACCTAAAACAGTTAAAATGAAGAAAATTAAAATGATTCCAAGCAAAGTATCAGAAGCCAAGTTAACCTATGCTAACAAGATTAAAGCGTGTAATCGAATTAAAATAGTATGCTCAAAGGATGCTTCCATATTATTAAAAGAATCCTGGGATTATGACACCATAGATGGCTTTGAAACATTTAAAGCAATGTATCTAAATAGAGCCAATCAGGTACTAGGAATAGTAACAATATCGACTGGAGGCATTGCCGCAGCTTTGGTAGATCCTGCCAAAGTATTTTGTGGTGCTATAAAATGCTTAGCAGCAGGCATAATTCTTTGCCACAATCACCCTAGTGGATCATTAACGCCTAGTGATGCAGATAAGAAACTTACCGAACGAATGAAGCACGCAGGCAAGATTCTAGGTATAAATATCCTAGATCATATCATCATATCCAGAGAGGGGTATCGATCAATGACCGACAGAGGAGATATGTAAGCCCCTCACCTCTTTGGAATAAAGATTGTGTTTAATAAATCATAAAGCAGGAGAACTATGGATTACGAAGATGCTAAGAAAATATCACTACCTCATTTGCTGCAACAATTGGGGCATCAGCCTGTACAGGGTAAAGGTTCATCTAGTAAATTCTGGTATAAATCTCCTTTACGAATTGGTGACAAAGACCCTAGCTTTAAAGTAGAACTCAAAAGTGATGCGTGGGTATGGTACGATTTTGGGCTTGGTAAAGGCGGTAATATTTTCAGCTTTGTGATGGAGTATGAAAACATAGATGATTGGGGTGCGGTCATGGCTTTCTTGCGCCCCTACGCTACACTCAATACCGATACACAGATTACCAAAGAGGTATATAGCAAAGATTCAGAATCCGGCATCACCATTGAATCGGTAAAACCATTACAGCACCCTGCCCTACTCAACTATCTATCCTCACGTAAGATTCCAAAACGTGTCGCAACGATGGAATTGATGTCCCTTGGTGAAAAGAATCCAGCTCAAGCAAGAGCTATTGTATCAGAGGTGAATTATTCTCTTAACGATAGTGAGAAAATATATTTCACCCTTGGTTTCCAGAATGATAAAGGAGGCTTTGAGCTGCGCAATAAATATAGCAAGCTTTCTTGCTCACCGAAATACTTCACTACTTTCAAAGGACAGGATAACAACACCATTGAAATCTTCGAGGGCTTCTTTGATTTTATGTCGACAATTGTAATCGGTAAATACAAAGATGCATTACCCAATGACGTATTGATACTAAACTCATTGTCGTTTATTCCTAGAGCGATTGAGTTTATTGAAACGAATAACTATCAAACCGTCATTACATGGCTTGATACACAGGCTGAGGAAGCTAGGAAGCTATTCACCCCCCTTATCTCTTATGTACATCATAAGCATCTACTATATGCAGATTATGATGATCTGAATGAATGGTTGATAAAGCGTTGAAACAAATGTTCATATGATATTAATTAATACACTATGAGCTTCTTTTTTTATTCCCTCTATAATTCTCAGTTATATATTTTATTCTCTCTTGAGGAGTTAGCTTGCTGAACACTTCTAATGCCGAACGCACTACATCTGATCCGGATGGTTGCTCATCATAGTCTTTACCTGCTAAATTTTCATATTCCTTGAGCGAATCTCTTATGACTGCAATATCATTGGGGAATAGTGAAAAAGTTTTTGGTTTATTCTTTATGGTCTTTTTAACAGGCTCCCTACTTCTAAACTTCTCATCCTGATTGAGCGATGTAATTATTTTTTCTTCCGGAATATTAGGTTCCGAAATCATCTGTGGTAATTCCAATGAATCTGAATTAGACGAAGGTAAGTCAAAATCCAAATCACTAAGCGGATCTACGGGACTATCCGTTTTTTCTCTAATATCACTCATACCGCTTCAAGCTCCTTTTGCTTTTCGTTATGTATTTTATCTTGTTTTAATATTTGAACGACTTCTGCCGCGAACATTGCAGCAATTCTTCTAGCTGACTCTAAATTGCTAACGTGAGATGAATTTAATTGTGAAAGGCTTTTACTGTAATCAAATATGGTTTTAAAGGCTTCCAACTCATTTATCTCAACCTGAAAAGCGGTAATATTCTTTTCCCGAATATTTCGTGCCATGGTTCTATAGCCACGAGACTTAATAGCTGAAGGAGTTCGAGTAATCAGCAATGCAGATAGAATATTACGATTTGCCTTTTCTGCAACCGATCTAACTGCCTTAATTGTTTCTGCTGCTTTACGTAAGTCTAATTTTGACCTTTGAGTAGGAATAATAACCAAATCGGCATAAGCAACAGAATATAAAATGGATATGTTTGCTGTACCTTCTAAATCAACAACGACTAAATCACTTGTTTGTCTTGCTTCCTTAATTTGATTAATAAGTTCTCCTTCGTTATTATTGGTTACAATAGAAAGGTTATCAACTCTTCCTCCATCTTTTTCCCATTCTGTCAAATAATGCTCTGGGTCTGCATCTATAATAGTGACTTTATTTCCTTTATCGGCAAATACACACGACAATATAAAAGCCGAAGTTGTTTTTCCAGCTCCCCCTTTTGGTGTGGCAAAAACTATTGTTGACATAACGCTACTCCATATATGAACTAATATTCTATGAGCTAATATCGTATGTGTTCATATAGAATGACTTCATATCATATGAACTATTAACGTAAAGCACATAAAATCAAATTCCACTATTACACTTCTATTGTCCAGTCGCAGTTAATGTTAGCACCTAAATACGTTCTTTATCTAGCAAAGTGTTGTCGAATCACACAAAATTCATAGGCTATGAGTTAATATCTTATATGTTCATATAAAATGACTTCATATCATATGAACTATTATCATGCGATATTTATAAACTTTATGATGATTGATTCAGCCCAAACTATACAGCAATAGTAAGTCTAGTATTTAATCCAAATGTTTCAGAAGGAAGTTAATATGTTATGAACTAGTATAACATGAGTTAATGGCATATGATCTAGACGAGCATGCCTTGCTGTGTATCTATACGATATTTTGACTTGGTTCCCGAATCCTCAGACAGATAGTATCCATGCATATCTAGTGCCCATTTTCGGAATCGTTCGGAAAAAGTTCCTATCTTGTTTTCAATAAATGAGCGAATTACCATGTTATAATGCTCACTTTCTGCATTCACGACACCATCAATAATTAAATCTTTAGATACGAATAGAAAATTTCTTACAAACTTCTCAAACTCTACCCATTCCGAGCTTGTAGGATCTTTCTCTAACTTTTGACGATAGGGTATGAGTTCATTTTCATAAATATCGGTATATGACTCTATCATTTCCATAATGGTTTGTTGATCTTTATCCTTTTTAGATTTTAAAGAATTCTGGTCATTCAACTTACTTACAACCTCTTGATCTTTTATTTTTTCAAATTCAGATTTCCCCACACTCGATTCTGCAATAAGAGTAGACCATAAATATGCGGTTAGATTGGTTTTTATCTTCCCCTGAGCATATCGAGATTTAACGTAGTTAATCTTATCACGAATTTCGACCACATCCTTTTTCAACATAATCTCTTTAACCTGTTTTACCGATAAACCAAGCTCTCTAAGCTCGTTTTCAAGAGGTGTGGATGTATCTGAGCCAAGTAGGGCAGTCGTTTCGTTGAGGACTTTTTCGTTTTTTACTATCTCCAAAACAATAGAAACAACTTTTCTTCCTTCTCGATTTTCTTGAAAAGGTACATTGAAGGTAATATCGCAAAATAAATCCAATTCTTTCTTCGCCTGAAGAATTACATACCGTTTAAAATCGGCATAATTTGGGTATTTTTTCTCAATATGTAAAATAGTCCTCAAATCCTCGATTTCAAATATTGCCTTTTGCTTAAATTCATGTTGTTTCAATATCTGATACATACGCTGCGAATATATGCTTTTCGGTTTCATTCCATACTGAAGTAGATACCAAGTATATCGACCTTTCAAATCTAACAAATGTGTTTCAAGCTTAGTATCAAGAACCACCTCAAATGATTCCTCTTCAGGAACATATTCTACACGAGAAAAGAAATTACCTTTGACCCAGCCTCCCATTTTTCGACGTTTTTCATCTTCAGGGGGCATTTCATATTGTTTGTCAAGAAGCCCCTCAGCAATTTCTCTCAGTTCACCAAATGATCCATTGTGACTGTTTCCCACAAACCGATTAAAATCTCTTAATTTGATAGTGTAGGGCTTAAAATGATCATCTGTCCGTTCAATCTGGGCTAGTACCATCATGAACATGCGATGTTCATTAGCTGACATTTGATAACGAGCATTGACTAACTGGTTGCTCTGATAAACCTTTGGTGAAATAGCAGATGATGGAACTTGCAATTGTGACATATCAAACCCAATTTGTTTCATTGAATGTATATAACTATGAAAGTTGGTCAACCGTTATTCGCAATAGACCCAAAATTCTCGCAATAGATCTCACAATAATTTGGTGATCCCGTTTTTCTCGTAATACAAAAACCGTAAGAGAATCAATGCCTCTGGAGCTTTTCCCAAAATTCTCGTAATAAACTATGGAAAGATAATAGGAATCCCATTTTTCTCGCAATAGGGAGCTATATAATCATAACTCATTGATTTATTTATATATTTCGTCTTATTGAATATATTTTAGATAAAAAACATTGCAGAATTAGCAACTAAAACCCCAAAATTCTCATAGTTTACTTAGACTTATCTTCTTTAGTCCCATTTTTCTCGCAATAGGGAACTACTAATGAATCCCGTTTTTCTCGTATTACAGAAATAAATTAAAAAATATACCCAAATCTCTCGCATTAAGACCCATAATACTCACATTAAGACCCAAATATCTCGTAACAACACCCAAATCTCTCGTTTGAAATCCCATTTTTCTCATAGTTATCTATATATGCATCTGATTTGTTTAGATTATTTAGCCTCTAAACAATAAACTATTAATATTATTAAACTACAAACACTATGATACACACCCCAAAATTCTCGTAATAACAGCTTGTTGTTCAATAATATAATTTGCTCCAAATTGAATGACTATGCAAAGCATAGCCATAAAATATCAACTTGTGCAGTAACTAAACACCTTGCCTAAAACCATTAATGCATTCGCTATTCACTCATAAGTAATATATAACGGGAATTTGTGGGAATATCGAGTAATTATAACTGATATCGAAATCATAGAAACATCACAAGGGCTTGGCAAAATTAGAGCTGCGGGTGAGGGGAATTCAGAATGTCGGTATATCGCACAAAATTTGCCGCTGAGCGAGGTAATGGGGTGTTGATAGGAAATTCATAGTGCAAATATTTACCACGCTGTATGAGGCTAAAAACAACTTCTTTGCTAAAATACTATTATTCGATCTGAGTACAGAACAAAGGTGATAGTTCGATCTCAAGTATAAGGTGAGGAACTTATCTTCAATTAAAGAATGTTGTCCCTATGTTGTCCCCGAAAAAAAGGAAAGCCCTGAGTTGTTATATACTCAGGGCTTTTTCCGTTGGTCTACTAGGGCTCGAACCTAGACTCTTCTGGACCAAAACCAGACGTGTTGCCAGTTACACCATAGACCAATATGTCTTTGCGGGTGCAAATTTAATACATTCTTTTTGCTCTGCAAACATTTTTTATAAAAAATTATCTTCGCACTATTTTTTAACGATTAAATCATCATTAATTTAAATACAACTCCATCAAAATATAAACTTCTGTTAAGCGTTTGCTAAAAAAACTAATAGAGAAGTATTTTTATTACTAAATTCGCCACACGTTATATAACAGTTATATCTTATGAGTACATTCAACTTTAAAAAGTGGAATAAAATATTAGGATGGGTAGTTTTTACCATTTCATTATGTGTTTACTACCTTACCGTGGAGCCGACAGCAAGTTTTTGGGATGCCGGTGAGTACATCGCAACCTCATCTAAACTACAAGTAGGACATCCTCCGGGTGCACCTTTATTTCAAATGATCGGTGCTTTTGCTTCAATATTTGCTTCAGATGCTACTCAAATTGCATTTGTAGTTAATATGACATCAGCTTTTGCCAGTGCTTTTGCTATTCTGTTTATGTTTTGGTCTATAACAATTCTGGTACAAAAGATTATTATAAAAGATGAAAAATTTACAGAAGGTAAAGCTTTGGCTACTCTTGGGAGTGGTCTGGTAGGATCATTAGCATTTGCTTTTACCGATAGTTTTTGGTTCAATGCGGTAGAAGCCGAAGTGTATGCGATGGCTACCTGTATTTTATCCATTCTTTTCTATCTTGGATTACTTTGGGAAAGAGATATGCACAAACCTCGGGGAAATCGATGGCTAATTTTAATAGCTTTTGTTGCCGGACTTTCTTTTGGAATTCACTTTATGGGATTACTGTCTATTCCCGCTATTGGATTACTCTATTATTTTAAAAACTATAAAGTAACAGTAAAAAACTTTATTATCGCAAATGTAGTGGTAGTAGCAATTCTCTTATTTATTTTTAAATTATTACTCCCTACCACTCTAAAACTATTTGGTTGGTTTGAAGTAACATTTGTGAATAGTTTAGGGATGCCTTTCAATTCGGGAACCATATTTTTAGGGCTGCTAATTGCGGCAGCATTTTTTTACATTCTTAAATATACCCGAAAAAAAGAATATCCATTAATTAACTCTGCCGTATTATGTGTCCTATTTATATTTATTGGATTCTCTTGTTGGATTATGCTTCCTATCAGAGCAAATGCAGGAACGGTTATTAATGAGAACAACCCTAATAATGCTCGTGAGTTATTAGCGTATTATAATCTGGAACAATATCCGGAAACCCATTTGTTCTACGGACCTCAATTTACTGAGATATACGCTGGTTTAGATGAGGATAATCCATACGAAGATGACAAACCCAAATATGAAAAAAACCTTAAAACCGGAAAATATGACATCGTAAATGATTGGAAAAATGCCAAACAAAACATAGACGATGACCATAAGGCTTTTCTTCCCAGAATGTGGAGTACCGAACATATATCTAATTATATGGATTTTACCGGACCTATAAAATTTACAATAAAACCGGAATATCAAGATGAATCTGAGTTATTAGAAGCGGTAACACAATTTAGAAGAGAGTATGCTGTAGGGAAATTAGATAATGATGATTACAACAAGTTTTTAAGATCATTTGGAGATTATCTCAATGTAGAAAAGCCTTCGTTTAAATCAAATATTCAGTATCTGATTGAATACCAAATGGGATATATGTACTGGAGGTATTTTATGTGGAATTTTGTTGGTAGACAAGATGATAATCAAGGAAAGTACACAAACCTGGAAGGAAATTGGTTAAGCGGTATTAAATTTATTGATGAAATGCATCTTGGGTCACAAGATAATCTACCCAGCGATGTTCTTAAAAATAAAGCTCGTAATACCTATTACTTTTTACCGTTACTATTAGGGCTAATTGGTTTTGTATTCCAGATGCAGCGTGATAAAAAGAACTTCTGGGTGCTGTTGGTGTTTTTCTTATTTACCGGTTTGGCCTTAAAAATATATCTTAATGAAAGACCTTTTGAACCCAGAGAACGAGATTATGCCTTGGTTGGTTCTTTTTATGTATTTGCCATTTGGATCGGTTTTGGAGTGTATGCATTATTTGATATCCTAAAAAACTCAATAAAACCAAAGTTACTCGCGCCTATTATTACAAGTATATGCTTATTAGCAGTACCTGTGCTTTTAGCAGCTCAAAACTGGGATGATCACGATAGATCCAATAGATATACTGCACAATCAATGGCTAAAATGTATCTACAATCTTGTCAGAAAGACGCAATTCTTTTTACCATCGGTGACAATGATACATTTGCATTGTGGTATGCTCAGGAAATAGAAGGATATAGAACTGATGTACGAACAGTAAATACCAGTCTTTTTGCTACTGATTGGTACATCGATCAGATGAAGCGAGCAGCATACGATAGTAAACCAATACCATCGCAATTGACCCACGATTTCTATCGATTTGGCACTAACGACGCTATTTATTACAAGCCAGTTACAAATGATACTATGCTAATCAAAAACTGGATGAGATGGATAGAAACAGATGATCCACGAACCAAAGGTGATCTACAAAACGGAAAACAAGTAAATACTTTTCCTACTAAGCACATTAGAATTCCCGTAGATAAAGAAGCTGTTCTTAGAAATGGCATTGTTCCCCAGAAAGATGCCGATCTTATTGTACCATATATAGATATCCATCTTAAAGGAGATTTGTTATTTAAGAATCGTCTTTTAATGCTAGACATTATCGCCAATAATAATTGGGAAAGACCAATATATTTTACCGGAGGTAGTTTTGGAGATGATGACTATCTATGGATGAAAGATTATCTTCAATTAGACGGTGTTACCTATAAATTAGTACCAATAAGGACTCCTATAGACAAAAGGAACCCATATGATATGGGACGTATTGACACTGATGTTATGTACAAAAACGTGACGAGCTGGGATTGGGGTAATAGTGAAGATCCTAATATTTATCACGATCCTGAAACGCGCAAAAATGCCATAACCTATAGAAGTAACCTTGCGAGATTAGTAGAAGCACTAATTAAAGAAGGCAAAAACGATAAGGCTAAAGAAGTCCTTGATTTAGGTATGGAAAAAATGCCTATAGAGTTTTATGAGTACTATACATTGTTAGAACCTTATGTTAGCGGATATTATAAAATAGGTGAAAAAGAAAAGGCGCGTGAGTTATGGAATAAAATTGCTAAAAAATATCAGGAGCAACTTACATATTTTGGAAGTCTGACATTAGAGGAACAATATGAATATGCAAGTGAAATAGTGAGTAACGTAGAACGATATAGAAGTGTGGTTGATTTATTGCTGATCAATCAGGATAGGGAAATGATCGAAGAAAAAGCTGAGGAATTCAATAGATATCTTAGATTATTTACCAGGCTATATTCTGAAGATGAAGAATATGATAATCAAGATGCTATGGACAAACCAGAGCGAGATTTACAAAAAGAACTTCAGGATAGTCAACAGGTACTGGATACCTTAGAAAATATATCAAGTTAGTAAATTTATAGCGCCTTGCACTTGTAAGGCTCTGTTTTTATAAATTCAGTTTGAATATAATACCTGCGAAAACACCTAGTAGTATAAAATTACTTTTCCCTGATTATACCTGGGATTTTTATTCAAAAAAGGAAAAAAAACTCTATCTTACTTTCGATGATGGACCTATTCCGGAGGTTACGGAATTTGTATTAGATCAACTTCGTCTTTTTGGCGCGAGAGCTACCTTCTTTTGTATTGGTGAGAACATTAAAAAACATCCTGAGATTTTTAATAAAATCATAGCAGATAGACATAGTGTTTGTAATCATACTATGAATCATTTAAAAGCCAGAAAAAACAATCTCGAGACATATCTTGAGAATGTGATTGAATGTGAAAATTTAATAAGGGAACATACTGTTATAGGATCTAAACTCTTTAGACCACCTTATGGACAAATTAGTAGAGCGAAATTAACTGCGCTGAGGAAACTTGGATATCAAATTGTATTATGGGATATTTTATCGAAAGACTGGGATAAAAACATATCACTGGAACATTGTTTGAACAATGTGGTAAATAATTCAAAAGACGGAAGTATTATAGTTTTTCACGATAGTATTAAGGCTGCGACAAATCTAAAATTTGCTCTACCCAGAGTATTAGAATATTTTACTAAAAAAGGATATGTCTTTGATAGAATATAAATAGTTTACCGAAATACTGGAAACTAAACATATTCTTTCATAAGCCCGATCAGTGTATTCGCGTCTTGCTCTCCACTCTGTCTCCACACCATCTCACCATTCTTATAAATCATAAGTGTAGGAAGACCTTTAATTCTTAGGGCCGTAGCCAATTCTTCATTTTTATCCACATCTATTTTTATCACTTTGGCTTTATCCCCAAGAGCTGCTGCTACATCTCTCAATACAGGATGCATTGAAACTGATGGTTCATTCCATTCAGTATAGAAATCCAGTAAGACCGGAACTTCAATACCTATTAACTCTCCAAACTTTGACATGATCTAAAAAATTTATCTTCTAACATCTGTATGATAACGAATAAAGATGCTATATAATTGTAAATATAACATTTTCTACGAATTAAGTAGGCCTAGCACCTTTTCTCAACTCTATCACAGTAATTTCCGGCCATATACCAACCCTACCCGGAAAGGCGTGAAAACCAAAACCTCTATTCACGTTAAGGTACCGACCCATTTCATTATACATTCCTGCCCATTGTTTATATACATACTGAACAGGACTCCATTTTAGAAATCCGGGAATTTCTATACCAAACTGAAATCCATGTGTATGCCCACTAAGCGTAAGATGATAATGATCTTCGTGTTTTTTAACCTCATACTCCCAATGAGAAGGATCATGACTCAATAGAATCTTAAAGTCATCCTTAGAAACACCTTGTGATGCTTGCTTTAAATCTCCTGCTTTTTTGAAATTATGTCCCCAATTCTCTACACCAACGATAGCAATACGTTCTCCATCTTTCTCCACAAATGCATTTTCGTTCAATAATAACCTAAAGTCAATTTTAGAATGCACTTGTTTAATTGCTTCAAAATTAGCAGCTTTTTCTTCTTCGGTATCCCAGGTAACATATTCACCATAGTCATGATTGCCCAGAATAGAATACTTACCGTGAGTAGGATCATTTAATCCTTTAAAAACATCTATCCAATCATCCATTTCACTAGCCATAGTATTTACGATGTCTCCTGTAAAAACCAATAAATCAGTTTGTTGTTGGTTAATTAAATCTATGGCATATTCAATCTTAGCGACTTCATCAAAACTACCGGAATGGATATCGGAAATCTGTGTCAACCGAAATCCATCAAATGCATTTGGTAAATCATCAAAGTAAAGTACATGATTGATCACCTTAAAATTATACTTCCCCCTGAAAATCCCGTGAACTAAACCTGCAAACGGAATTGCAGCAACACCTAATGCCAACTGACTAATAAACTTTCTCCGATCAGGTAAATATTGGGTCGCATTTCCATCAAAAAAGGTATTTGTAAGATATGTATAGCCAGCTATACAAAGCCTAATGATATCTTCCCCAAACATAAATAGCACCAGTATTAACTTTGGTACTAATGTAACCAACAATAAACCACTTGCTCTTAAAGAATATTTTGTAGGGCCGACACTTCTATCATAATTAGCAAAAACAAAGATGACATATCCAATAACAAGTAATGAAAAAATCAAATACATTACCTGAACCCATTGGTTTTTAGATAGGGTTCGTATAACCTGATAGGCATATATTTCTATAAAAACATATAATATTAAAGGAATGATCCAGCGCATGTTAGAAACAAAATTTATTAATGAAACAAAGCTATCCTACCTTTAATCAATCAGGGTTATATTTAAGTAAAAATTAACTGTTTATAAAGGAATCGTAAGAAAATAAGTCATTTACAATATTATCAATATATAAAACACTATAAATCTCATAATTTTCTTTCGTATGTAAATTTTTTATTCGTACCTTCGTTCTACCATACAGCTATGGGATTTACAAAAAAAACCTACATTATTTAGAAAATATTACTATCGTATTTATAGCAATTGATAACATTGTTATCAATTTTATTTTGGGGCGAAATGCCGTCATTTACTGACGGCATTTCTTATTTACTAAATTTTGAAACGATTTTCATTAATCTTCTTTTTATATTGCATTTCTAAAAACTAAATACATATTATGTCACAAAAACGTCTTTTCCTTCTGGATGCTTATGCACTGATTTTTCGCGGATACTATGCTTTAATCAAAAATCCAAGAATTAATTCTAAAGGTCAAGATACTTCTGCAATAATGGGATTTGTCAACTCTCTTTTTGATGTAATTAAAAGAGAAAATCCAGACCATCTTGCAGTAGCTTTTGACAAAGAAGGTAGTAAAGATCGTGTAGAAATGTATGCAGATTACAAAGCTAATCGAGATGAAACCCCGGAAGCTATAAAAATTGCTGTTCCAATTATACAGGAGATTTTAAAAGCAATGCATATCCCTATTATTGAAAAGGCGGGTGTGGAGGCAGATGATCTTATTGGAACTATCGCTAAACAAGCAGAAAAAGAGGGATACCAAACTTTTATGGTAACTCCAGATAAGGATTATGCACAACTAGTATCAGAGAACATTTTTATGTATCGCCCCGCTAGAATGGGAAACGGTATTGAAATATGGGGGATTCCAGAAGTTCAAAAAAGATTTGAAGTCGAACATCCGGAACAGGTAATTGACTATTTAGGAATGATGGGAGATGCTGTGGACAACATCCCCGGCTTGCCTGGTGTTGGTGATAAAACCGCTAAGAAATTTATCGCCGCTTATGGATCTATGGAGGGTCTCTTTGCAAACATTGATCAATTAAAAGGAAAAATGAAAGAAAAAGTAGAAGCTAATAAGGAATTAGGACTTTTATCTAAAAAATTAGCCACTATCCTTCTTGATTGTGATGTAACTTTTGATGCAAAAGATTATAAAATTTCTACTCCTGATGCAAAAAAAGTACAGGAAATCTTTGAAGAACTGGAATTCAGAAGGTTAACAGATCAATTTAACAAGATATTTTTTCCTTCAGAAACCAATGCGTCTACTTCAACTAATACTGTATCTTCTAAAAAACCAAATGAAAAAGCGGGTGCGGGTCAGTTTTCATTATTTGGTGATAATGAATCTTCTTCATCGACTACCACCTTTTCAAGTAGGAAAAACATCTCGAATACCGAACATTTTTACCAATCCGTTGCTTCTGGAATGGCGATGAAGTTATTCCTTCAGAATTTATTAAAACAAGAAAGTGTTTGTTTCGATACCGAAACAACAGGACTTGACTCTCTTACTGCAGAATTAGTGGGTATTGCTTTTTCCTGGGAGGCTGGAAAAGGATTTTACATCCCATTTCCGGAAGATCGAAAGGAAGCACAGGAATTAATCGAGCAGTTAAGACCTTTTTTTGAAGCTGAAAATATTACTAAAATCGGTCAAAATTTAAAATATGACATTAAGGTTTTAGCAAAATATAACCTGGAAGTAAAGGGGAAACTTTTTGATACAATGTTGGCTCATTATCTAATCAACCCGGATATGAGACATAATATGGATGTACTTTCTGAAACATACCTAAACTACACACCAGTTTCTATTACCGAATTGATAGGAAAGAAAGGGAAAAATCAATTGTCCTTCAGGCAAGTTCCGCAAGAGCAACAAACTGAATATGCTGTAGAGGATGCTGATATTACCTATCAACTGAAAGAACATTTTACGCCAGAGCTTAATGAAGCTAATATTTTATCTTTATTCGAAGACATTGAAGTTCCTTTATTACGGGTCCTCGCCGCTATGGAAATAGAAGGAATTAATTTAGATAAAGAATTTCTACAATCACTTTCTCAAGAATTAGATAACGACATTAAATCTTTAGAGTCCAAAATATATACAGAAGCGGGAGAAGAGTTCAACATCGCTTCACCCAAACAATTAGGAGTAATTCTATTTGAAAAAATGAAATTGGTAGACAAACCAAAAAAGACCAAAACGGGTCAGTATTCTACAGCAGAAGATGTCTTGTCTTATCTGGCCAAAGATCACAAAATCATTCAAAACATACTTGATTATCGAGGACTATCAAAACTAAAAAGTACTTACGTAGACGCCTTACCTAATCAGATAAACGAATCTACAGGTCGCGTGCATACAGATTACATGCAAACAGTAGCGGCTACCGGGAGATTGAGCTCCAATAATCCTAATCTACAGAATATTCCAATCAGAACTGAACGCGGAAGACAAGTGAGAAGAGCTTTTGTTCCCAGAAATGAAGAGTATACGCTGCTTGCCGCTGATTATTCTCAGATAGAACTGCGTATTATTGCAGCGTTAAGTGAAGAAGAAACAATGATCGAAGCTTTTAAAAACGGAGAAGATATTCACGCTTCTACGGCTGCAAAAGTTTTTAATGTGCCGATTGAAGAAGTTTCCAGAGAACAACGATCTAACGCAAAGACAGTAAATTTTGGGATTATTTACGGCGTTTCTGCTTTTGGGTTGAGTAATCAAACGGACCTTTCTCGTAGCGAAGCAAAGGAATTGATCGAAACCTATTATAAAACGTATCCGAAACTACGTAATTACATGAGCGAATTAGTTGATTTTGCTAGAGAAAACGGATATGTACAAACAGTTCTGGGCAGACGTCGTTATCTTAAAGATATCAACTCTGCTAATGCTGTAGTAAGGGGAGCAGCAGAACGTAACGCAGTAAATGCTCCTATCCAAGGTAGTGCTGCCGATATTATTAAGATCGCTATGATAAATATTCATAGAAAACTAAAAGAAGGAAATTACAAAACCAAAATGCTGTTGCAGGTACACGATGAATTGGTTTTTGATGTTTACAAACCTGAACTGGAAAACATGCAGTCATTAATACAATCTGAAATGGAAAATGCTTACACACTTGCTGTTCCGTTGGATGTAGATCTTGGAAAGGGAGACAATTGGCTAGAGGCACATTAAAAAGATATAACTACTTTTAGAATATTTGAGTTTAATATAACCTGAATTCGATGTAAGAAAATTTACGTCAGTCAAGAGTGTTCGCCTTAGGCGGACTGTACTTCGATAAACTCAGTAGAACTATAGAAAACCTGCCGTCAGGCAGGCAAGTAAATTTTAAATCAAAAGCCTAATTTTCTTTAGAAAAATTGATATAGTTTTTAAAAAGAAAAGGTGCTTCAATCACTATAGCTGAAGCACCTTTTGTATTAAAGTATCTCTAAATTTACTGTCTTGTAAATACTAATGCCACATTGTCGAAGCTTTCTACATTATCCGTAAAAGACAGTGTCGTTTCTGTTAAAGTAATAGTCACTGTTTTTGGGTCCATTCCGGCAGGAGTGAATGTTAATTGATCTTCTTCTAAAGTCCACGTTCCTGTCTGAGTAAGCATTGCATCTGTACAATCAGCTGTTATTACTGGAGGCTGCACGGTTATATCAATATCAACGATTATCTCAGTCACATCCTGACTATAGGTATTATCAGCATTTACCGTAATAACATCCTTAAAACACGGTAATTCTTCCAGTATATTAGTAGAAGCTGATCCGTTCATATCAAGATCCACAGGGAATGCTCCTGATGCAGAAGTAAGTCTCCAGGTTCCTACAAGAGAAACATCATCGGGGTTATCACTAGTATCATCGTCTGAGCTACAAGAGGTAAAAAATAGTGTAAACGACAATGCAAAAAGAAAAAATTTGGTTTTCATAATTTGAATTTTAAGTATTAATAACGACTATCTGTGAATTTTTAGTATTCCCAAAAAATTATATGTCTATAAAAAGTCACTCTATTTATGATCAATTCCCTATAGTTGCAGTATAAAAATCATAGTAATTTAAAAATGTAGGAATCACGGGACCATTAAATGTATTTGGACCGTTAAATAATACACAAACACCAATCTTATTTTTAGGATCTATCATTAATTGGGTCTTATATTGGTTTACATTACCCCCGTGATAAATGATAGTTCTGTCTCTGTAATCCAACACCCTCCAACCTTTAGCATAATATGAATCTGTAACACCATCCCATAAATTTACATACGTATCCTTCTGACTTGTACAGATCATTGGGTTATAAATCTCTGTAAGGTTTTCTTTAGAAATTATATCAGGATGATATCCAAGTAACACTTTCAGGTATTCCCCCATATCAGAAATAGATGCGTTGATCCCACCTGCAGCAGCTACGTTATAGTAATTTTTATGAAGATCTGTTAGGTAATATTTTTCCGAATAATGGTTCCATTTATGAGGTAAGGCCACATTAGAATTCTCCTTGATTCCTTCAAATGTGCTAGAAGCATTTTTCATTCCTGCAGGAATAAAAAGTCTTTCCTTAAGTAAAGTTTCAAAAGATTTCTTTGTTGCATTTTCCATTACTTTCTCCATCACAGAAAAAATAGCATTCTGGTACTCATAATCAGTTCCTTCTCTGGAAACAACACCATTCCTTTTGAAATTAGAAATGATACTTTTCAAAGGTAACCCTCTATGAATAAGCTTAGAATTAGTATACTTATATAATCCTGAAGTATGTGATAAAAGATGGTTAACTTTTAACCGACCAGCCTGTGCTTTATCTTTCAGATCAAAATAACTTACTGATTCTTTTACTCCCTGATTCCACAGAAGTTCCTTATTATCAACAAGGTTACCGGCGAGAACAGAAGTTACCCCTTTTGATAAACTTGCAATCCTAAATACTGTATTCACATCTACAGAATCGGTTGTATGGATTTCTTTTACCCCAAAACCTCTTTTATAAATTACCGTAGAATCCTTAACAATGACTATTGCTGCCCCGGGACACTCCGAAATATTAAAATTAGTGGCAAAAAACTTCTCATAATGATCCAGAAAAAATGACAGAGAATCTATTTTAGACACCACAGGTTCCTGCAAAACCACTACATCTTTTTTTTTAGTCTTAGAAGTAGTACAACCAACGATTAAAAACGAAATAAAAAGTCCTAGAAAGTTTTTCATACAGCAATAATCTATTTCGCTGCAAAATACACGTAAAAAACTTTTTTATAAAAACTTTCTAGTATCCTTTTCGCATTTTTATAAAACGAACCTATAAGTTGCTTTGATTAAAAAGGTATTTTCGGGTTGTTGACCTAAAATTTGGTTATCTAAACTTCTAAATAAATGATCACCAGGATCTCCTAAACCATTCACTCCCTGAGACCAAACCAGGAAAATTTCTGATCCCGGTATGTATTCCCAGCGTAGCACCAAATTTGATCGAAATTGCACAAATGCAAAATCGGGATTACCAAAAGTATAATCTACTCCACCTCCATCTTCATCCACAGAGTATGTATTATCAGCAAAAGAAATTTGATTTTCGTTATATAAAGTTACCCGTTCATTTAAATCAAGTGCTATAGAATTATTAACATAATTAAAATTAGAATATCTACCCCGAGAGATAAAAGGCTGACCATAATACTGAATAGTAAGATTAGGATTGATATTGTAATTAAGACGTATACTGGCGCTTAATGTTTGTTGATCAATTCTTGCTGTAATATATCTGGGTGTTCCCGCAAAATCGACTTCAGTGACATACTGCGTTTTATTAGGGTTTCTCTCAAACTCCGGATTTAATGAAACACTTAGGGCATTAAAAGGCTGATATCTTAATCTAAGCACATATCTCTGAAAAGAAAAGTTGTTCTGTTTCGCCCATGAATTCACGTGACCTATCGTAAAATTAAATTTCTTACGACTATCAGATCCAAAAAATAGAAAAACAAAATTTTCATCAGAAAACCTCCATCGTGGTCCTCCTCTTAATATAGTATTAGTAAAAATCCTGGGTTTATGAGCAGCACCTATCTCTGTCCACCAGTTATTCTGGTAATTAATAAAACCATTGAATTCATATTGAATTCTGTTATAATTCCCTTCAAAATCAAAAGCAGAAGATTGTTCAAAGTTAACATTTGCCCTCCTGTAAAATTTTGTTGGTTTCAGAAATAGATAGCGAATATTAGCAAATTGTCTGATGTCATCAGCTTGTCTTAAAAACCCCACATCATTTAGCTCTAATTCCGGAGATCGCCAAAAAACCCCTGCGGTATATCTCCAGTTACCACCACCAGATTTACCGCCTATTAATTTTCCACCGGTACCGGTAAGTGATGTTCGGTTTGGATCTACCTCTACATGATCTGCATCCGTTCTTTGAAACAGATGTGTCAACTCTTTTTGTGTAGCTTCAATAGCTTCTTTTGAGCCTTCCACATGGCTTGTTACTAAATTACCTTCTATAAAATATTTTCTTTCTTTCCAATTGTGCCTAAAATCCAATCCTCCTGTATATGCAGATTTTCTTAAAAAATTAAGGTTATTTTCTCTCAGACCAATTAACTCTGCGGTTTCATCTGTATCGGGGTTATCATAATCTATGTTTAATATATCTCCCAGACTACGATTGGTAGCTGTAAAAATACCTCCTATATAACTATTACGATCATTAAAATCTTTTTGTACCCTACCTACAAAATAATTTGTTAGTGGTTCTACTATGGTTTCTCTTCTATTTCCGTCCGCATCTTCAATTTTAGCTATTTCTCTTTCAGTAATACTTTCCAAAATACCAATAGACCATCCATCTTTAGTTTTACCACTGAACTTGGCAGCTCCCAGAATGGTGGTATTATTGGGTCTGTCTATAAACTCAGCATTTAAAGGACTTGATCCGACTGCACCTTGTGGGCTTCTACCAATTCGCCTGGAGTAAAATACGTTATCCTGACCATTAGCAAACTGATAATCAAAAATATTCTTGTTTTCCACAAAAAAAGGTCGTTGTTCTCTAAAGAAAATCTGAAAACCATCAAGCGCTATAGCTGCGGGATCTGCTTCTACCTGACCAAAATCGGGATTCACAGTTAAATCCATAGTAAGATCATTTGTAATCCCTATTTTAGCATCAAGACCACCATTTAATTTAAAGTTATCTCCGTCTCTAAAAGGATTACCGCCCTCTTCGGGAAAAGTATCATACTGCACTACTCCAAAAGGCTGGATCTCTAGCTGTTTCTGTGGCTCTATATCTATTAATCCGTGCAACTCCCCAAACTCACTTACCCATCCCGGAGCATCTTGTGGAATTCGCTGCCAGACTGATCTCTCTTCGTTTCTAAAAAACCTTCTGGTAAGCTGAAGTCCCCAAATCTGTTCCTTACTTTTACCAAATTTCAACTGGCTTAGTGGAATTTTCACCTCGGCAGTCCACCCTTGATCATCAATATTAGTAGCTGTATACCAAATAGGATTCCAACTGCCATCCCAATTATTTCCATTTTCAGATATAAATTCATCCCCTTTTACACCTGCGGCAGTAATGGTAAATGAAAAACCTGTTCGTTTATCGTGATAACTATCTAAATTAATCTCTACCCAATCTCCTGCAAAACCGTCCCGTCTAGATAACCTTTTTTCGATCTTATCAGGCTCACTATCGTAACAGCGATATGCAATATATAAGTATTTCTGATCATATAAGATCTTAAATTTTGTCTGCTCGCTAGGAGCTGTATTTTCATCCGGTTGATTCTCGATAAAATCTCCAGACCATTCTACGAGATCCCAACCGGGTTCTTCAATTAGGCCATTGATTGTTGGGGCTTCTGATCCGTTAAGAGGTTTAGTGGTATAGATTCTTTTTTTTACGATTGTGGAATCTTGTGCATGAACAAATAGCGTAAAAAGGAATACTCCTAATACTTGGATAGTGCTCTTCATGTTGATTAGTTTTGTTGATTGATGTTTTATAATGAGGACATAAATTATGAATCTTTGTCACAGTTATCTTAGTTATTTAGTAAATAATTAACATGAAAAAGAGATTTTTTGAGACAAAACGATAAAAATCATTAGATAATTGATATGACTGAAAACCAATGTGTAATAAGGTTAAAATTATATCAATTACCTATTTGCTATATAAATATATAATTGTACATTTGCACCCCTATTTTATATAGGAAAGGAATGTTTAATTAGTAAAATTAGTTAGTGTGGACACATTAAGTTACAAAACAGTATCTGCCAATAAGGCTACCGTTTCTAAGGAATGGTTACACGTAGATGCTGAAGGACAGACTTTAGGACGTCTATCTTCTGTAGTTGCAAAACTATTAAGAGGAAAGCATAAGCCTAACTTTACCCCACACGTTGATTGCGGTGACAATGTAATTATTACAAATGCCGAAAAAATCAACTTAACAGGAAAAAAGTGGACTGATAAATCGTATATCCGTCACACTGGTTATCCTGGAGGGCAAAGAAGTCTTACTGCTCAGGAGTTATTTGATAAAAACCCAGAGCGTTTAATCGAAAAAGCGGTAAAAGGAATGTTGCCTAAAAACAAATTAGGAGCAGTTTTATTCCGTAATCTAAAGGTTTATGCTGGAGCAGATCACAATCAGGAAGCTCAGCAACCAAAAACTATTAACTTAAAAGAATTTAAGTAATGGAAGTTATTCACAAAATTGGTCGTAGAAAAACGGCTGTAGCTCGAGTTTACCTTAAAGAAGGTTCTGGAAAAGTTACGATCAACAAAAAAGATCTTAACGATTATTTCCCTACTGCTACTTTACAATACAAAGTGAACCAACCTTTTGCCTTAACAGACAATGAGGATAAGTTCGACGTAAAAGTAAATGTATATGGCGGTGGTATTACAGGACAAGCAGAGGCTATTCGTCTGGCTCTATCCAGAGCTATGTGCGAATTAGATCAGGAAAACAGAGCAATCCTTAAACCAGAAGGTTTATTGACCAGAGACCCTAGAATGGTAGAGCGTAAGAAATTCGGACAGAAGAAAGCTCGTAAGAAATTCCAGTTCTCTAAACGTTAATTTATTAAAACAGTATTTGTTGTTATCCCCTATTTTTAGGGAGTTAGTTTAGCATCTAAATACCCAAGGCCGTATCAAAAAGATAGCCACTTGAGTATTGCTAATTCAACAGAACGTAAACTATTACAAAAATGGCAAACAATATCGAAGTAAAAGACTTACTTGATGCAGGTGTACATTTTGGTCACCTAACAAGAAGATGGGATCCAAATATGGCACCGTACATTTATATGGAGCGTAATGGAATTCACATCATTAATCTATATAAAACAGCTGCAAAAATTGATGAAGCTAGTGAAGCTTTAAAGAAAATCGCAGCTTCTGGTAGAAAGATTCTTTTCGTTGCTACCAAAAAACAAGCTAAAGAAATCGTTGCTGAAAAAGCAGCAAAAGCTAATCAACCGTACATTACCGAAAGATGGCCTGGTGGAATGCTTACTAACTTCGTTACTATTCGTAAAGCTGTAAAGAAAATGGCTTCAATCGATAGAATGAAAAAAGATGGTACTTTCAATACTTTATCCAAGAAAGAGCGTTTACAAGTAGATCGTTTAAGAGCAAAATTAGAAAAGAACTTAGGTTCTATTTCTGATATGACTCGTCTACCTGGTGCGTTATTTGTTGTAGATATTACTCGCGAGCACATTGCAGTAAAAGAAGCTCAAAAATTAAACATTCCTATTTTCGCAATGGTAGATACTAATTCTGATCCACGTCAGGTACAGTATGTTATCCCTGCAAATGATGATGCTTCTAAATCTATTGATAAAGTAATGACATACGTTAGTGATGCTATTATCGAAGGATTAAGTGAGAGAAAAGCTTCTAAAGAGGCGCCAAAAGCAGAAGCACCTGCTAAAACTGAAAAGGCACCTGCTAAAACTGAAGCTCCTGTTGCAGCTGAAAAAGCTCCTGCGGCTCCAGCTGTAGAAGCTCCGGCTAAAACTGTAGAAGCACCAGCAGTAACTGAAGCTGCTAAGCAAGAAGAAGAATAAACATTCATTGATTGCTTTCAATCATTAAAATTATATAACTGAAGTCTAAGCCTTAAAACTTAGCTTTACTATAGAATTAATGAGTCGTTTAGTTCTTTACTTTCGTAGTAATCATAACTAAACGACTTATTTTTTTCACAAACACATTAAAATATTTAAAGATATGGTTAAGATAACCGCCGCAGAAGTTAACAAATTAAGAAAAGCTACAGGTGCAGGAATGATGGACTGCAAAAAAGCATTAGTTGAAGCTGAAGGAGATTTCGACAAAGCTATAGATGTATTGCGTAAAAAAGGACAAAAAGTTGCAGCCAAAAGAGCTGACCGTGATTCATCTGAAGGAGCTGCTATTGCCAAAGTTAATGGTGATAATACTGCTGGTGTATCCATTGTTCTAGGTTGTGAAACAGATTTCGTTGGTAAAAATGAAAGTTTTGTTGCATTAGCAAATGAATTAGCAGAATCAGCATTAAATTACGATTCTAAAGAAGAGTTTTTAGCTTCAGATTTTGGAGGAATGTCTGTTGCAGAAAAACTAATCGAACAAACTGGTGTTATCGGTGAAAAATTAGAAATTAATGCATTTGCTAAGTTAGAAGCTCCTTATGTTGGTTCATACGTTCATATAAACAAAATTGCTGCTCTAGTTGGATTATCTGCCAAGGTAGATAAAGTTGATGTATTAGCAAAAGATTTAGCAATGCAGATTGCTTCTATGGGAGCTACTACACTTTCTTATAAAGATTTTGATCCTGCTTATGTTGCTTCAGAAACCGAAGCGAGAATTGCAGTCATTGAAAAAGACAATGAAGAATTAGGCCGTTTAGGTAAAACATTAAAAAACGTCCCACAATACATATCTATGTCTCAGCTAACTCCCGAGGTTTTAGCAAAAGCAGAAGAAGATGCAAAAGCAGAACTAAAGGCAGAAGGTAAGCCAGAACAAATATGGGATAGAATTCTTCCAGGAAAAATGGAAAGATTTATTTCTGACAACACAACCCTTGATCAAGAGCAATGTCTTCTAGATCAAAATTTTATCAAAGATGAAAAAATTAGTGTTGCTAAGTATGTTGAATCTTATGGAGATGTTAAAGTAACTTCGTTCGAAAGAGTATCTTTAGGATAGTATACTTTACAGATTTGGAAAAGGATATTAATTATCCGTAAAAAATCAAAAACCGCTTCGATTGAAGCGGTTTTTTCGTCATGTTTCGAAACACTTTTTCGATAACATCAGAAATGTTTTTCTAAACATTCCGGACCCCTCCAGAATGCTACCCCAAGAAAGACTAACTCCCCAATTAGCCAAGAACAGACATTACACTTTCGTGAATCTGTCGGTTCTTAAAAAACGTTTCGACACTATTTCAAAAATATTTCTCATCTCCCCTATTTTTGTTTTCCTGTGACAAACGTATGACAATATCTCAAGCCAATCAATAGCTGCATAAGGGGAAAAGAACCCTTTTTTATCATCACGTCAATAATTTTAACATTTTTCCTTTTATACATAAGATTTTGCTTTAGTTATTTAAAGTATTTTCTAAATTAAGAATATCATTATATTTGCACCACAGTTCAAGTAAATGATGAAATATAAAAGAATACTACTAAAGTTATCAGGAGAAGCCCTGATGGGAGAACGTCAATATGGTATTGACCCCAAACGATTGGCAGAATATGCTAATGAAATCAAACAAATAATTGATAAAGGGGTTGAGGTAGCTATCGTAATTGGTGGTGGTAATATTTTTAGAGGAGTTGCTGGAGCCAGTAAAGGAATGGATAGAGTTCAGGCGGATCACATGGGAATGTTGGCCACTGTTATTAACGGACTGGCCCTACAAAGTGCCCTTGAAGATGCGAAAATCCCTACAAGACTTCAATCCGCAATAAAAATTAATGAGGTAGCTGAGCCATTTATAAAAAGAAGGGCCATAAGGCACTTAGAAAAAGGAAGAGTTGTAATTTTTGGAGGTGGAACAGGTAATCCTTACTTTACCACAGATTCCGCAGCGGTACTGAGAGCTATAGAAATCAATGCCGATGTAATACTTAAGGGAACGAGAGTGGATGGAATTTATACGGCAGATCCAGAAAAAGATTCTGAAGCCACTAAATTTGATTTTATTACTTTTGACGACGTATTAAGTAAAGGTCTTAAAGTAATGGATACGACAGCATTTACGTTAAGCCAGGAAAATGAGCTGCCAATTATTGTTTTTGATATGAATAAGACCGGAAATCTATTGAAAGTAGTTTCTGGAGAATCTATCGGAACAAAAGTAAACCTTTAGCAATGGTGGCGCGTTTTTTGATCAACTAAAATGAAAAGAATTATATTAAGATGAACGAAGAAATAAATTTTATTCTGGATTCAACTAAAGAATCTATGCAGGGCGCTATAGCTCATTTAGAAAAACAATTAGTAGTAATCAGGGCTGGTAAAGCTTCTCCTGCTATGCTTAGTGGTGTCATGGTAGAATATTATGGAAATCCTACTCCGTTGAATCAGGTAGGAAACGTAAATACTCCTGATGCTAGAACAATAACTATTCAACCCTTTGAAAAATCGCTTATTCAGGAAATTGAAAAAGCCATATTAATGGCTAATTTAGGTTTCAATCCTATGAATAATGGAGAAAGCGTAATCATTAGTGTTCCTCCCTTGACTGAAGAACGCCGTCGAGAATTGGTAAAACAAGCAAAAGCTGAAGCTGAAGACTCCAAAGTCGGTGTGCGCAACGATCGTAAAAACGCCAATAACGAAATTAAAAAATTGGAAAAAGAAGGACTATCTGAAGATATGGCTAAAAATACCGAAACAGATATCCAACAATTGACAGATAGCTTTATCAAGAAAATTGACGACATGCTGGCTGTTAAGGAAAAAGAAATTATGACGGTTTAATATAAAAAACAAAGCTGATAGCTTCTAGGCTATCAGCTTTGTGTAATTTAAAATTCTTATGAATCAATTCGGATAATGCAAAACAAACTCTTCTGTTTATTATTTTTTACTCATTTTGTTGTACTATCTCAAATTAGCATTACCGGAAAAGTAATTGATCAAAGCACCAACGACCCCCTACCTTTTGCTACTGTTAAAACAGATCACAATGCTTACGCACTCACCTCTTCTAAAGGAGAGTTCGTAATACGATGCGATAACTATCCAATCAACCTAACTATAAGCTACATTGGCTATGCTACTAAGAGCTTCTCTATTAAATCCGAGGATGTAACAAAAGTAGAAATACAGCTTTCACCTACACAAGAGAATTTAGAAGCGGTAAAATTAGATATTCAGGGAAGTATTGCTTCGAACATCATAAAACAAGCAATAATCAACAAAGAAAAAAACAATCCAAATAAAATTTTATCTGGTTACAGTTACAAAACATATAATAAATTTAAAATCACCGAAGATAATCAAGCAAAATTTGAAGCTCCAGACACAACTAGGGTAGCTATGGAGCGGATTTTTAATGAAGCACATTCTTTCCTGTCTGAAAAAGTAAGTCTTCACGAATTTAATCGGGGACGAGACGAAAAAGAAACGGTTCTTGCTTCAAGAATGACAGGATTTAAGGAACCGGTGTATAATGTTTTAGGGATCAACATTCAGTCAAATTCTTTTTATAAAGAAAATTATGTAATCTTCAATAATAGATATGCGAGTCCATTATCCAATAATGCTCTTAAGAATTATTATTATAAGGTACTTGATACAACTAAAGGAAAAAGCCCTGCATACGTTATTCTTTTTCAACCAAGAAGATCTAAGCGAATTGCAAGTCTAGAAGGAGTCCTATATTTGGATATGGAAACGCTTGCCATACAGAAGGCTGTCGCCGAATTAAGGGGAGAACTTAATGTAATGGCCACACATGATTTTCAATATAACGAAGAAGAGAGGCTATGGTTTCCCAAGAACCAGGAAGTAACTATCAGACCTGGAATCGGAAAACAAAAAGTCACGCTGTTTGGAGGTCAAATATCAGTAGGAAGATTAGGAAATGACAAAAAAAGTTTTACCGGCAACAACGATTTTCTTATTTCCAAAACCGACTTTTTTGAATACAGCACAAAACTGGACACTAAAATAACCCTTCGAAAATCTGCGATAGAAATAAATCCCGAGGCTACCTCTAGAAGTGAAGTTTACTGGAACAAATACAGAACGAGTGCAATTACAGAAAAAGACCTAAACTCTTTTGTTATTGTAGATAGTATAGTTCAGGCTCAAAATATTGAACGAAGAATAAATGTGATTCAAAGCTTTAATATCGGATATTACCCAGTAGGCTTTTTCGATTTTGATCTTACCTACCCAATTAAATATAATAATTTTGAAGGGTTACGACTAGGGATTGGTGGATTGACAAACGAAAAACTATCTAAACGGTTAAGAGCTGAGGGTTACCTTGTTTATGGTTTTAGAGATGGCAGGTTTAAATTTGGTTTAGGTGGTGGAGTTTTACTTAACAAAGATTCTGGGTCCTGGCTCAATATAAATTATACAGATGACTTGCGAGAAGTCGGGAGCTTTTTTTATTTAACAGATAGACGCGTATATTCCTTATTCGAACCTCGATTAGTAAACATTGATTTTTACTATAAACACAGAACTTGGAGTACCAGCTTACAACATAGAATTTTGCCTAAATTATTATCAGAGACTCAGTTTTCTGTTAGTAATATTGACCAAACCGGTGGTTACACATATCTTGATAGTGGCAATGAGTTCTCTAGATATAAAACCACAGAATCTACCATTTCCTTAAGGTGGAGTCCCTTTAGTAAATTTTTAAAGACCCCCAGTGGTTTTAGAGAAATACAAGATGGATATCCTAAAATTACAGCTCAATACACTCAAGGCTACAAAGGTATATTTGACAGTGATTTTAACTACAGTAAAGTAGGAATCAAAGCAGAATACATTATCAACCGTCTCAATCAATCAAGCACTAGTCTATTATTAGAAGCGGATATTGCAAGTGGAGATGTGCCGTTGACTCATTTGTATCACGCATATCCAAATGCACCGACTAAAGAAACAGTTTTTCAAAGATTTTCTGTAGCAGGAAGAAGAAGTTTTGAAACCATGTTTTTTAGTGAGTTTTTTAGTGATCGCTTAGCTACTTTACAGGTTAGACATAAATTAAGACCCTTTAAGATACTAAGTTGGTTAAAACCCGAAATGGTATTAATCACCAGATATGCAATTGGTGATGTTAGTAATGTAGATAAACATCAGGGCGTAAATTTCAATTCCCTACAACAAGGTTATCAGGAGTCCGGGTTCGAAATAAATAAACTTTTTGCAGGTTTCGGACTGAGTTTCGCTTATCGTTATGGAGCGTATCATCTTCCGAATCTTGAGGACAATATTTCTTTTAAATTCACTTTCTATTTAAAGCTTTAACTTGTTGCCTTTTATTGATTTTCTTTTAGTTTTTTTTTAAGTATTAAAATCTCAAATTCTTACATTTGCAGAAGGAAAATAGAGAATGGCAAAGTTATTAACTTTCGGGTTTTGGAATACATTAGCTGGGATTATACTCCGCAATAGAGCAGCAATATTAATTATTATTATAGGGATTACAGTCTTTCTTGGCTTTCAGTGGAAAAATATGCGTTTTTCTTTTTCTGAGGCTAACCTACTTCCTGACGATCACGAAGTTAATATAAAGTATCAGGAATTTCTTGACAAATTTGGAGATGAAGGCAACCTGATTGTTATGGCTGTGAATGACAGTTCACTTTTTACACCAACAAAACTCAAAGCCTGGAATGAGTTTAATGATTCATTTAAACAATACGATGAAATTGATCTGGTTATCTCTGTAAGTGATTTAAAAATCCTTGAGAAGAAGGACAATCCTGCAAGATTTGAGCTCATTTCTTTTATTAAAGACAGTACTTATACCGAGAAAGATGTTTTAGAATACAAGAACGAATTATTTAATAAATTACCTTTTTACGAAGGGCTGATTTATAGTAATAAATCTAACACAATTCAAAGTGCTATTTATCTGAATAAAGATATTGTAAATACTATTGTTAGAAAAAAGTTTATTGAAGATATTTTAAACCCAAAGGTCAAAGAGTTTGAAGAGAAATTCGGAATGGATGTTAAAGTATCCGGTATGCCATACATCAGAACTATGAATTCTCAGAATATTATGGATGAGATTCAGATATTTATCCTGGCTGCATTATTGGTTACATCATTAATTTTCTTTTTCTTTTTTAGATCCTTTAGAGCTACATTTATTTCTATGACTGCGGTTATTATTGGTGTGATGTGGGCATTCGGGTTATTAGGTCTCTTAGAATACGAAATCACCGTTCTAACGGCAATTATACCTCCGCTAGTTATCGTTATAGGAATTCCGAATTGTATCTTTCTGATCAACAAATATCAACAGGAAATAAAAAAACACGGGAATAAAGCAAAATCCCTTCAGCGTGTTATTACCAAAGTGGGAAATGCAACTTTAATGACCAACGTGACTACAGCTGCAGGTTTTGCTACTTTTGCGTTAACAGAAAGTAAACTGTTAAAGGAATTTGGTATTGTGGCTGCATTAAACATTGTAGCATTGTTCATATTATGCTTGTTAGTTATTACCATTATATACAGCTATATGCCTCAACCTAAGGAAAGGCATTTAAAACATTTGGGAAAACAATGGGTTGAAAAACTTGTTAATTGGATGGAACACGTTGTTAAAAACCAACGTATAACAATTTATATATCCTCCGTGATTATACTGATCGTAAGTATTATAGGAATATATACTATAAAAGTTTCCGGAAGTTTATTAGAAGACATGCCAAAATCGGCAAGTTTCTTTAAGGACATTCAGTTTTTCGAAGATGAATTTGACGGTATCATGCCGTTAGAAATATTAATTGATACCAAACGTAAACAAGGGGTTCTTAAATTACCTACACTACGCCGTATGGAACAACTAGGAGAATTGTTAGAAGAAACGCCCGAGTTGTCCAAGCCTATATCAATAGTTAACTTAGTGAAATACGCTAAACAGACATACTATAACGGAAATCCTAAATATTATCAATTACCCACAAGTCAGGAACGTAATTTCATTCTTCCTTATGCTAAAAGTTTTGAATCTGAAGCCGGAGCGATGAATAGTTACGTTGATTCTACCGGTCGATATGCAAGAATTACAACGTTTATGAAAGATGTTGGTACTGAAGAAATGGAAAGAATAGAAGCCAATCTGGCTCCAAAACTTGCAAAATTATTTCCCGATGATCGTTATGAAGTTACTTTTACAGGAAAGGCATTAATTTTCCAAAAAGGAACAACCTACTTAGTCTGGAACCTCATCTTTTCATTAGGGTTAGCTATCGTCTTAATAGCTCTATTTATGGCATGGATGTTTAGATCTTTTAAAATGATCGTTATCTCCCTAATACCAAACCTGCTGCCATTATTAATGACTGCAGGTTTAATGGGATTTTTAGGAGTTCCTATAAAACCATCTACTATATTGGTTTTTAGTATCGCCTTTGGTATTTCTGTTGATGACACTATACATTTTTTAGCCAAGTACAGACAAGAATTAAAGTCAAATCATTGGAGAATACGAAAATCTGTTTTTGCTGCGTTAAGAGAAACCGGAGTAAGTATGTTTTATACTTCCACCGTTTTGTTCTTTGGTTTTTCTGTCTTTATGATCTCTAGTTTTGGAGGCACCAAAGCATTGGGAGGATTAGTATCTGCCACATTATTATTTGCAATGTTAGCCAATCTGTTACTACTGCCCTGTTTATTACTTTCACTGGAAAGAAGTATCGCGAACAAAAAAACGTTAAAAGAGCCAGCGTTAAAAATTATCGCAAGTGATGATGAACTTTCTGATGAAGATGAAGAAAAACAATAACGCCTTTTCAAAAATTATAGTTAAAATTTTATAAAAAAAGAAGTCCCGCTAGTCGTAACTAAGCGAGACTTCGTGTAAGATAGATTACCCCAAAACCTATCGAACTAAACTTAACGTAAACACAATCGTCATAATTGCACATGCAAGATACGTCCCCTTTTTGTAATTTGAAATACCTTTTAGAGGGGGAATTCCCCCTTTTGATAAATAATTTAAATTTTAACATTTATTTAATAGTCCAAATTTAGCTTTATGAAATATAAAATACTTAATACCAATAAACTAAACATAATTTTCACGTAGGAATTTTTTATTTTATTTTGTAAAAAAACAAAATAAAAAGTGATTTTTTCCCTAAAAAAGCCTCTAATTATGGTTTTAACATAGAATCATTCCATTAAAAACCGTCAGATTTCGGTATCATCAAAAAAATAGTTTTTATAATAAAAAAAATACATATAATCTCTTTTAATATTAGAATTTCCTTTTTTTGGATCGCAACTATACGCATCAATTCGATTAAAAATTTATCTTTGCTACCTTTAAATTTTATATCCTTTATTTAACGTATTTAAGAAAAATGAAATTTGAAAAATAAGCTCACAGTGCTAAATAAAGATTGAATAGCTCCATTATTTTGAATACTATAATATAGATCAATCTATATCATCGGACCGATGTAAAACAACTAAAATTAAATTGATGAAACATACTAAAGTAATAGACGTTTTAAAGAGTGATAAACTGTTGCAACCTGTAACTGTTAAAGGATGGGTTCGTTCTTTTCGTAACGATCGTTTTATAGCGATCAATGATGGATCTACTATTAACAATATTCAATGTGTGATTGAGGATAATACTATTGATACCACTATTACTGATAAAATAAATGTAGGTGCTGCCCTGGGAATTACTGGTACACTTACAGAAAGCGAAGGAAAAGGACAAAGAGTAGAGATCAAAGTTACTACAGTCGAAATAGAAGGAGAAGCTGATCCTGAGGAACTAAAATTAACTATTCTTTCTCCAAAACGTCATAGTCTTGAAAAATTGAGAGAGCAAGCTCATCTAAGGGTACGCACCAATACTTTTGGAGCTATAATGCGAATGCGATCAAAATTATCATTTGCAATACACCAGTATTTCCAAAAAAATGACTTTTATTATGTGCACACTCCAGTAATTACAAAAAGTGATGCCGAGGGAGCCGGAGAAGCTTTTAAAGTGACAAACCTAGATCTTAATAACATCCCAAAAGACGAAAATGGAGATGTAGATTATAAGCAGGATTTCTTTGGTAGTGAAACTAACCTTACTGTATCAGGTCAGTTAGAAGCCGAGACATACGCTATGGGATTAGGTCAGGTATATACATTTGGCCCTACATTTAGAGCAGAAAATTCTAATACTTCTCGCCATCTGGCAGAATTTTGGATGATAGAACCAGAAGTAGCTTTTTGCGATCTGGATGGCAATATGGATCTTGCAGAAGATTTTATAAAATATGTGATCCAATTTGTTTTGGATAACTGTCAGGATGACCTTGAGTTTTTGGAAAGCAGACTGGTTCAGGAAGACAAACAAAAACCTCAGGCAGAAAGAGCCGAAATGCTACTTAGAGACAAGTTAAAGTTTGTTTTAGAGAACAACTTTAAGCGAGTGAGTTATACAGAAGCAATCGAAATACTTAAAAACTCTAAACCTAATAAGAAGAAGAAATTTAAATTTCCGATTAACGAATGGGGTGCAGATTTACAAAGTGAGCACGAACGTTTTTTAGTTGAAAAACATTTTAAATGTCCGGTAATATTATTTGATTATCCTGCAGACATCAAGTCATTTTATATGAGACTTAATGAAGATGGTAAGACCGTGAGAGCAATGGATATTCTTTTTCCAGGTATTGGAGAGATCGTAGGAGGTTCTCAGCGTGAAGAACGCCTAGATGTCCTTAAACAAAAAATGGCTGCTTTAAACATCCCGGAAGAAGAATTATGGTGGTATCTGGATACTCGTCGTTTTGGAACCTGCAAACATAGCGGTTTTGGATTAGGTTTCGAAAGACTCGTATTATTTGTTACGGGAATGGGCAATATACGAGATGTAATCCCATACCCAAGAACACCATTAAACGCCGAATTTTAAAACATAGATCAGTTTCTATGTTTCTTTAATAAAATCTCGGAAATTAGATCGTCCATTATTTTTTGGTTGCCATCTAATTTCTGAGATTTGTTTTTTGCTTTCTGAACTTTATCGTAATGCGGAACTTTGCCGGTTTCCGTTAATAACTTCATAGTATCTTCGAAAAAGGTATTCAAAATTGGCATTACATATTGACTTTCTGCATTTTTATCACTGAGATGAATAAACTTTTTGGTATAGGCTAAAAATAGTTGTGGATACTGGGCAAAAGTTATGATCGCTTCAGTAAAACTTTTCTGCACTGCTGCTTTATCAATAGAATTTCGAAATTTCAGTTTTGTAATATCAATATGCTTTAGTATATACAAAAGAGCGCTTTCTTTTATGAAATTACTGTGGTCGGTATTCGAATAGTAATAAACCTCCATTCCAATATTAGTATTAATGATAAGTACTTCATCTCCAATACTATCTTTTAAAAAAGACTGAAAAGTATCCGCAGTTGTCGAGGACATTAGTAAGCGTCTTTTGATGTCTGTAGAACGTATGTTAACAGATTTAATATCTTCTATATTATGATTTATATTCACTTGATAGCATTCATCAATTCAGCAAAATCAATATCTTGACTTTTTGCATGCATTTCTGCAGTATGTCCATTATTATCCTTTGCAGTAACATCAACTCCATTATTCATCAACAACCGCATAATCTCTTTCTGACCAAAAGTAGCTGCAAAAATTAATGCCGTAGCGTCATTATAATTTTTGATATTCACATTAGCGCCTTCGGAAATTAGTAATTCTGCTATTTCATAATGCCCTTTAAAACAAACACCCATTAACGCTGTATTACCGGAAGCATCTTGTTCATTAATATCTGCGCCATGGCTAAGAAGAAGTTTTACAATATCTAAAAAACCATAATACGAAGAAAGTAAAAGCGGTGTAGAACCTCTTTGATCCTTTACATTTACCAAGTGTTTATCATTATTAAGAAAGCTTTGAACTGCTTCCGAATTTCCAGATCTGATAGCATTAAAAATAGTATCCATTAGTTTTGAAGTTGTCATAATTAAAACAAATACTTACTTAATATAAGCAAAACTTGTTTTTTGAAGATATCAAAAAAAAGTACAGCAACATCTTAATTAGGAGAATTTTATAATTTACAAATAAAGTATCGGATTAAAAATGCCTATACGAGGAGCTTTCTGATAGCAATTTCTTACAACTCTATAAGAGAATTATCCTAGCTTCTCTTTCATTTTCAGAAGTTCCTGTTCGATCATTTGTAATTTACCCTCCATTCCATCTGTAAATTCAGGAATACGTTTATAAAACACATAGCGAACCCGCCACATTTCTTTAATTTCAGAAATCGGATACGTCTCATCTTCAATGTTTTTATGATCTGCCCTCAATACTACATTATTCTTGGTGATATAAAGTCTCCTGAAGATCAATTTGGTCTCGGTTACAGCAACCACCAGAGTTCCGTTATTCAATTTCTTTATAACATCCGAAGGTACTTTTTCTCCAACAACAATATCTTTTGGATAAAATCCTTGATCATGATTCGTCATTTCTAAATTTAATACAGTATAACCTCTAAATTTTTTAGCAGGATTTACCGGTAATTGAATGGTAGGAAGTTCTCTTATAAAATTCTGCTTGTCATATAAAGATACATACTCTATAGCTGTGCCTTCCGTAATACAAGGAATGACAGCAAACTGCTCACGTTTTATATCATTAGCATAGGTGGTAAGATCTCCTTTAAACTTCAAAAGCTCATTGACGGTAAGTTCATTGGTGAGTAATTTATCGATTTCTATGCTAAAATAATTAGCTATTTTTATAATCGTATCTATTTTCGGCTCACTTCTGCCTTCTTCGTAAGCTCCTAAAGTACCCCTTTTTAGGTCAAAAAGCTCAGCAAATGCTTGCTGACTCAAACTTTTGACACTCCTAATCTTTTTTATATTTTTTCCGAAAAATGACATTTTTGCTAATTTTATTTGCAATTATAAAAATTTATTGTACTTTTACACTAACAATATTAGCTAATATATTTAAATAATGCTAATTTTAGTAGAAATACTTTTTATTGGTATATCGATTTTGGGCGAAATCATAGAAATACTAAAATTTTTAGCAAACAATCAATTCATTAACTCATTAAAAACAACATATCCATGATAGCAGTCGCACAATACATTGCCAATTTAGCCGTCGATATAATAGAAAAGTTATCCTACTTTTTGTAATATTGAGAAAATGTCAGCAATAAAAACAAATTACTAATTATCAATCAAAAAAATAGCCATCACATGCAAGATCACTTCCAAATGGTTAAAGATTATTTACTGAAACTTAATTTCAATATCATTCACGAAAATAAAGGAGATGGAATTATAATGATCAGTAAGGAGAACGAGGGGATTAAAAATCTCATACTTGGTGTAGCATTGCCTATTTTAATTATAGAGCAACATATATTTAACATCAAAAACAAAAATGAAATCGTATATCGGAGTTTACTTCAAAAAAACAGGGATATCGTTCACGGAGCTTTTGTGCTGGACGAAACCGGAGAAAAAGTAATCTTTAGAGATACATTACAATTAGAAAACCTAGACCTAAATGAATTAGAAGGAACTCTAAACTCATTAGGGCTGTTATTAAGCGAATACTCGCAACAAATTATAAATTTTTCAAAATACTAATACTATGAACTTTTTCAAAAGACTATTTAAAATAGGTGAAGCTGAGGCAAATTCTGCTATCGATAAAATGGAAGATCCTATTAAAATGACAGAACAAGGGATCCGTGATATGAAAATAGATCTCGAAAAAAGCCTGGAGGCCCTGGCACAAGTAAAAGCATTAGCGATCAGATCCAAAAATGACACTGAAGAATTTGCTTCGAAGGCAGAAGATTATCAACAGAAAGCCATGTTGATTCTAAAAAAAGCACAAAGCGGCGATCTTGAAACAACCGAAGCCGATAGGTTAGCAAAAGAAGCATTAATTAAAAAAGAAGAATCATTGCAACACGTAACCCGTGGAAAAAGTGAAACAGAAAAATTTGAAGGTTCTGTATCACAACTCGAAAAAAATGTAGAAGAAATCAAACAGAATATCAGCAAATGGGAGAATGAGCTTAAAACCCTGAAAGCACGCGTAAAAGTATCAGCTGCTACTAAAAATGTAAACAAACAAATGGCAGAAATAGACAGCTCCAGTACGGTTTCTATGCTAGAGCGTATGAAAGACAAGGTAAATCAGGAAGAAGCATTGGCAGAAGCATACGGTGATATCGCAAACGCATCAAAATCTATTGATGATCAATTAGACAAGGCGGCAGATATCACAAAAAGTAATGCAGAAGATGATTTAGAAAAGCTAAAAGAGCAATTAGGCCTGAAGGATAACAAGTAGTATAGACTAGTAGTAATCAAAAACTTTTAGTCCATTCAGCAAAATATTCACAAAAAAACTAATAAATCATGGTAACATCTACGACAGAAACGATACCTAATAAAGAAGTAATTCAGATTTTAGGAATAGCAAGAGGAAGCACAGTGAGAGCACGAAATATTGGTAGAGATGTTTTTGCAGGACTAAAAAATATAGTTGGCGGAGAAATAGAAGAATATACCAAATTACAAGCACAATCCAGGGAACAAGCGTTAAAGCGAATGAATCAGGATGCGCAACGATTAGGAGCAGATGCAGTTATTAATGTAAGGCTTACCACCTCTATGGTGATGCAAGGAGCATCAGAAATCTTGGCATATGGTACTGCTGTAAAACTTAAATAATAAAGATATGGAAATTTTATTTGTAGGACTTTTTTGGACAGTTCTTATCACCTCTCTAATCTATTTAATTGTTAGAAGAATTAAAGTTTACAAAACAGAAGATTTTGAGAAAAGAGACAACTGACAACTGACAACTGACAACTATTAACTAACTAAACAACTAAAACATTGAAGGAATTATTTGACATAGCGATATCTACGGTTAATCTACCCTTAACGATTCTTTTTGGTTTATTAATTCTCTATTGGATTTTGACCACACTTTCGGGATTAGATCTTGACTTTTTTGATGCTGATATAGATATCGATGTAGATGCAGATGCAGATTTTGATGTAGATGCAGATTCAGATTTTGATACAAGAGCAAATTTAGATGTTCAGGATATTTCTAATACAGAAGTAAAAAAGGAAGATGTCATAAGACGTCGTGGTAAATTAAATTTCTTTCAAATATTTCTAATTTATTTCAATTTCGTAGGTCTTCCCTTTATGTTCACCTTTACTTTTTTCGTATTGTTTTGGTGGGCAATAACAATGACCGGAACCTCCATAACCCATAGCTATGACAATGATTTTGGGTTTATCTTTTTCTTCGGAGGAATTATTCCTGCGTTGATAATAACCAAAGTAATAACAACTCCGTTTAAGCGGTTCTTTACGAATTTCAATAACAAAGGAGAAAGTAAATTGGAACTATTAGGAAGACAAGGTGTTTTACAAAGTCCTCTTTCTGGTGAAAGAATTTCAACTATAGAAATTAAGGTTCATTCGGACCCTATTAAAATTATGGTAAAGTCCAAAGATGGAATTGAAATACCAGCCAATACATCTGTGGAAATTATAAATCAAGTAAAAAACAAACAACTATATATCGTTAAACCATTAAACTACTAAAAAATTATGAGTAATGTAGCATCAATAGCCATCGTTGTGTTGGTATCAATAGTACTTCTAATAGTGCTCTATTTTATAATAATTGCGATTTTCTATAAGAAGATTCCTCAAGGAGAGGCTATAGTCAGAACTGGATTCGGGGGAACAGCAGTAGCATTTGACAAAGGTTTATATGTAATTCCAGTGCTTCATAAAGTAGAAATTATGGATATTTCGATTAAGAAAATTGAGATTGAGCGTACAGGATTAAATGGACTGATATGTAAAGATAATATACGAGCTGATATCAAAGTTGCCTTTTTTGTGAAAGTCAATAAATCGGTAGAAGATATTATCAATGTTGCCCAAACTATTGGCTGTAACCGTGCTTCGGAAATTGATACTCTAAGAAGTTTATTTGACGCGAAATTTTCGGAAGCTTTAAAAACAGTTGGTAAAAAATTCGAATTTGTAGAATTGTATGAGGCCCGACGAGAATTTAGAGATGAAATCGTAAACATCATTGGTACGGATCTTAACGGATACATTTTGGATGACTGCGCCATTGATGACTTAGAGCAAACATCGCTAAGTGTTATGAAAGCAGATAATATCCTGGATGCAGAAGGGATTAAAAAGATCACCGAATTAACTGCTGCTCAGAATATAAAATCCAACCTTATCAAGCGTGATGAAGAAAAAATAATTCGCAAACAAGACGTAGAAGCTCGTGAAGCAATTCTAGAGTTAGATAAACAATTAGCAGAAAAAGAAGAACAGCAACGAAGAGAAATCTCGAACATTAAAGCACGCGAAGAAGCCGAAATTCAAAAGGTTTCGGAAGAAGAAAGATTAAAATCAGAAACCGCACGTATCTCTACGGAAGAAAAAGTAAAAGTAGCCGAAGAAAATATGCAGCGTCAAATCATTGTTGCGGAGAAAAATAAGCAACGTACAGATGCTGTAGAGACAGAAAGAGTAGAAAAAGACAGAATGTTAGAAGCTACAGAACGTGAACGTATCGTAACTCTTGCTCAAATTGAAAAAGAAAAAGTAGTAGAAGTTGAGAAGAAAAACATTCAGGATGTGATTCGTGATCGAGTAATGCTAGAAAAAGGTGTGGTTGAAGAGCAAGAGAATATGAAAGATATCGAAGCTTTTAAAACTGCGGATCGTGAGAAACAAGTAAAAATTACAATTGCAGAAGCAAATGCAGAAGAGGCATTAATAGGTACTATAAAAGCTGCCGAAGCTCAAAAAGAAGCAGCGAAACAAAAAGCAGAAGAAATCAATATCGAAGCATTAGCGCATAAAGAAGCTAGCGAAAAAGAAGCGGCTGCAAGAAAAACACTGGCAGAAGCACAAGCAAAAGAAGAAGCTACCATTGGTATGTCCGAAGCTCAGGTAATGCACGCAAAAGCAGAGGCTCACGAACGTCAGGGAATTGTGGAAGCTTCAATTATTGAGAAAAAGGCCAAAGCCGAAGCCGCTGGTATTTCTGCTAAAGCAGAAGCTTTAAAAGAAGAGGGATTAGCCGAAGCTGAAGTTATTAAAGAAAAAGCCCTTGCCGATGCTATCGGAATTGAGGAGAAGGCAGAAGCCATGAAGAAATTGGATGGTGTTGGTAAAGAACACGAAGAATTCAAACTACGATTAGACAAAGAATTACAAGTAGACTTAGCTCATATCAACATCCAAAAGGAGATTGCAGACGCACAAGCAGAAGTTATTGGAGAAGCTCTAAAAGCTGCTAATATCGATATTGTAGGTGGAGAAACGATGTTCTTTGATCAAATTGTAGGTCAAATCACAAAGGCTAAAGGGTTCGATCGATTAGTAAAACACTCTGATAATATTCAGGATGTAAAAGATGCTATTTTAGGAAGTGATGATGTAAAAGGAAATCTTTTAGAAAAAGTAAAAGAATTCGCAACCAAATACGGAATCTCTTCTGAGGATATTAAAAATCTTACCATAGCAAATATTTTGATGGATCTTAAACAGAAATCCACCAATGAAGAAGAAAATACGTTGTTCAGCAACTTGTTCAACCTGGCAAAAGGATTAGGATTATCTGATAAAAAATTGAAATAATATTCAAAAAAGAGTTCTCCTCCTTATCAAGGAGGAGAATGAATTCCGCTAAGCGGAAGAAAGAGGAGGTCAGAAATCCACAAAACTTTATGAATACAATCATAAATACATTTTTAGACCCATAAAAGTCAATCCCTGAAAGTCTTGAACTCTCTTTGGGGTGGCGAGTGATTGACTAGATGGGATTTGTTTAACTTTTAAATACGGTTTATTATGGGATTTGGAGGAGCACAGGGAATGATAACGTCCCTGAAAAATAATAACAGAAGAAATAAACGTGAAGCTTTTGATGGATGGACGAGTTCTGATAAAGAAAGCAATGGGATAAAAATAGAACCTGTTTCTGAAGAAATTCTAATAGAAATTAGAAATAAGATTCAGAAGCAAAATCGAATAACTACTATTCAAATAATAGTAATTATTTCGATTGGCATTGTAACAACAGCTTGGTTGTTATTCTAAAAATCATCGAAATATAAATTATAAACTTGAAAAACGTATGAGCGCAATTTCAGGAATGAACATTTCGATGAAGAATAATAATCGAAGAGTCAAGAGAGAAGCTTTTAGTCATATAACAGGAGAATATGACACTGAGAGTAAAGGAATTAAAATAGAGCCCGTTTCTGAGGAAACATTAAAAGAAATCAGAGTTAAGCTAAAAAAACAAAGACAAACATTACTTAAACGAAGATTGATTGGTTTTGGAGTGGTTATAGGTTTGATTGGGGCAGTGATAGTGTATAGTATGTTTTGAATTATAGATTAAGGTTTCCTCTCCCTTGAGCGAGAGGATTAAGGCGAGGATGTTCTCATAAAACCCCTCATCTTAGCCTTCTCCCCAAGGAGAAGGAACTTCTGAGTTAACCAGAAATCTTTTTTGGTTTTAATTTTAATGGAATGATTATGCATAGAAAATTTTTAGGATTAATAGCAGTGTTAATAATAGCTATTGGAGTTTTAGCATTTAACACCTATTATAAAAAAGAAGGGTTGGTAAAAAATGGTGCTTTAATAACTGCGGTCATAGAAAAAATTTCAACCAACAGGATTGATAACGAATTCTCTCCTACTGTAGAAAATATTCATGTTACGTATTCATTTACGATCAATTCGAAAAAGTATACAAAAACACAAGAAATTTCGAGACACGAGCACGATCTATATTTCTCTAAAACAGGAAAAATAGGAGATTCTGTAAAGATCATCTATGACTCAGAAAGACCGACTAATTCTAGAATTGAGAAGATTAACTAATAGATTTTGAGTAATAATCAAATAGATTATTCAGATAAAACTGTCATTGTCAGACTGAGATGTCACACTGAGCTTGTCGAAGTGTTGTCGAAGTCCTTATGAAAACGAGATAATGAAATTATATTACGTGTACATTGTTCAATGCAAAGACAATTCCTTCTATATTGGAATTACTAATGATCTGGAAAGAAGAATTTATGAACATAATATTGGTTTAAAAGAAGATTCTTATACTTTTAATAGAAAACCTGTAAGTTTAAAGTGGTTTGAAACTTTTGCTGACCCAAATGAAGCCATTAAAATTGAAAAACAATTAAAAGGATGGAGCAGAAGAAAGAAAATAGCATTAATTGAAGAAAACTGGAATAAGTTGATTGAGTATTCTAAAAACTATACTCAGTTTGGAAATAATACAGAGAAATAAAATGAAACTATTACATTGAGAGCGCTTCGACAAGCTCAGCGTGACAGGCAAACTAATAATTTAATCTAAGCTGTCAGACTGAGCTTGTCGAAGTCCTTATGAAAACGAATGCTAAATTCGATTTTAACAAACTATGGAAGAAACCAACACGAATAACATACAACTAGACGGTGGGACCTATGAGATCATCCAGAAACGTTTGCAAAAACAAAAGAGTGAACTCCAACATAGGCTTACCAAATTAAATGATGCACGAAAAGAAGTTTTTGGTAGTGTAGAGACCAGATTAATAGCCAACAACCGTATAAATACGGAGAACAATTGTATCGCCAGAGACATTGTTACCATTGGTGATTTCTGTCTTTTCGGATACAATGTACATTTTGGATTGCGAACAGAGATAAAACTGGATGATGTATTTAGTATCTATACGTATGCTGATGATCATTTTATCAATAAAAAATTAGACCTCATCAATGATTCGGTTTTCATTGATGACTTTACCAATCTTTATAAATATTATCGAAACACCATCTTTTCCAAATTCGCTATAGTTGGCAACTACCTGCATATGGTTTTTCAATTAAGTGAAAGTATTTCTGATATCAAAACCTTTAAGTGGTTAATCAATGAAGGGACACTTACCTATGTAGACAACCGCAGTGAACATGAGTTTAAATTCCCTGAGCAATATGAATTCGAGTGGAAAGAGGTGACACGTGATATGCATCGTTACGGAATACATCCACATATTTCTATATTAGATAAAGTTTTTGTAGAAACTGTAGGTGGTGATCTTACCATTAAAATCGAAGATAATACTGAAGACGGAAAAGGGATTTACAACGAAGCTGTAGAGCAAGTGGACCAGACATTGGATGATGGTCAATATCGATATGCGAACCTAGGAAATCTCATTGCTTTAGAAATAAAACCATTCCAGGAAACGCCAAGATATTTCGTGTATAACCACAAGGTACAGGAAGTTAAAAAAATTGAGTGTATTAAAGATGCTTGTGTTCTTTTACCAGATGAACAGGGGATCATTTATCCTAACGGATATTATTTGCAATCCGGAGAAGTCAAACTATTCACCAATGAGATTTCTGATGTCAAATTCCAGGAAAAAATTAGTTCACCTAACGGAGAGGATTTCCTGTATGTATTTTATGAAAGCGAAAAAGGTTTATATACCCTAATGTCTTATAATGTTATAGAACAAGAAGTAAAAACCCCTATCATCTGTAATGGATTTACCATTCTGGAAGGTGGAGAATTATGTTATTTCAAAACCGAAGATGAGCAAACAAAACATCACGTTATTCAGATATGGCAAACACCTTTCCTAAAAGGAAATGAGATTCCTTCAGAGCATACAGACACCTTGTTGTATAAAATAGGGAATAAAGACATTGTAAAAGCAATGGCCGAATGTCAGGCGCTAATTACCTTACTAAACAAAGAAGACAATTATGACGGATTGTACGACGATCTCGCTAAATCATCCAGTGATATTATAGATAGCTATTACTGGATTCGAGAAGAGGATACCTGTCGACTAGATATCCCTTTAGGCGAAATTAACAATGCAGCAAATGCAGCTATTGATGAATTCGAAAAAGTCGTACAACTCCGAAAAACGGCTGATAATGTCACTAAAGAAACCAAAGAAACTGCAGAAGGTATCTTTGGTAAAATAAAAAGTAGTTCTTTTCGATCTATAGATGACTTTGTACAAGTTTTATCACAACTAAGAACTTTACGTGGTGAAGTTATTGGGCTAAATGATATTAGATACATTGATAAACAGTTTATCACCGATCTAGAAACTGAAATTGCTGAACAAACCGATAAAATTTCGCAACGTTGTGTGCAATTCTTATTAGATGATAAGGCACTACTGCCCTATCACGCTCGAGTAGAAGAAAAACAACAAGCGCTAGAAGCAATTAAAAAAGTAATAGAGGCTAAAAAGCTGGAGGAAGAAGTCAATCAGATCGCAAAAGATCTAGAAATGCTTATTGATATTGTTTCAAATCTTGAGATCGAAGACACTTCGCATTCTACCAAGATTATTGATAACATATCTTTGATTTTTGCAACAATTAATCAGCTTAAAGCTGGAATTAAGAATAAAATAAAATCGCTTGGCAGTAAAGAAGCCAATGCAGAGTTCGCTGCACAACTAAAATTAGTTGATCAGAGTATTATCAACTATCTTGACATTGCTAATACACCTGAAAAAACAGATGAGCTGCTAAATAAAGTATCGGTTCAGTTGGAAGATCTGGAAGGCAGATTTGCAGATTTTGAAGAGTTCATTGCTCAGATTATCGAAAAGCGCGAGGAAGTTTACAATGCATTTGAGGCTAGAAAAAATAACCTTATAGAAGCTAGAAACAAAAAAGCGGTTGCGTTAGAAAATGCAGCAAATCGAATTTTAAAAGGCGTTACTAAAAAAGCACTAAGTTTTGATTCTGTTGCTGATATCAATGGATACTTTGCTTCTGATCTCATGATCAATAAACTACGGGATATCATTGCTAACTTAATGGAGCTTGATGATGCCGGTAAAGCTGAAACTATAGAAACTGCCCTAAAAGTAGCTAAAGAAGACGCTACTCGTAAGCTAAAAGACAAACAAGATCTCTATGAAGATGGTGAAAATATTATCAAACTAGGAAAACATAAGTTTGGTGTAAACAAACAGCCATTAGATCTTACCATTGTTTACAAAGACAATACGTTACAATATCATCTTACCGGAACAGATTTCTATCAGGAAATCAAAAACGAAATATTACTAAAATCCAAAAAATATTGGGATCAGGAATTAATTTCTGAAAACCAAGAGGTGTATCGCGCAGCCTATTTGGCTTATAAAATATTTATCAAATACAACAATAAAAACAGTCATCCCGAGCGGAGTCGAGGGACATCCGACAACTTCTCGACTCCGCTCGAAGTGAGAGATAACAAAGACTTCGACAATCCAGTCTTGTTGGCAGACAAGCTCAGTCTGACAATGATGAATGATGATCAACTCCTGGAGCTCATAAAATCCGAAAGTAGTAAAAACTATGCAGAAGGTTATGTAAAAGGAGTACACGATGTAGATGCTGCAAAGATTCTAAAAGTCTTAGTGAGCAAAGATCATGACCTTGGGCTATTGCGTTTTGATGCTGTGTCCAGGTCTTATGCGCAATATTTTTGGCATAGTTTAGATACTAAAAAGAAGGCCTATTGGAATGACACGATAAAAGCATCTGGAGAAGTTTTAGAAATTTTCTCGGACAGTACAGAATATCAAACAATACTTTCTGATCTAGAAAAGGAGATTTCAAATTCTGAAATGATCATAGCCTTGTCAGAAGAAAAAAGACTTCGACAAGCTCAGTCTGACAATGATAATTCCGATGTCACGCTGAGCTTGTCGAAGCCAATTGCCAACTATCTTTTTGCCGAACTACAAACTAATAATGTGTTTTGTATCAGTCAAACTGCAAATGAATTGCACGATACGTTTCTGGTTGAATTAGAGAATAAAAAAGTAATAACCAAGTTCAAGAAATCCATAGAACCTACTAATGGAAAAAACCAGAAAGATGTAATACGTCTAACGCTACAATGGGTAACTGCTTTTCTAAAAACCCATCATCCAAAACAGATTGAGTACGCACATGAGATTGTTTGTGTTTTATTATATAAAAAGGAATCTATTTCAGAAGTAATTCATGTAGATCCTTCACAAATTATTGAAGGATTAAAAGGAAGTCACCCTACTATCTATGAAGGTAATTTTGAATTTAATTATCATCAGTTTGTTGCTCAATTATCAGAATTTACTAATGTAGAAGTACCTGCATTCGAAAAATACCGTGAAGCAAAACATGCCGTAACTGAATCCTTAAAAGAGGATCTTAAACTTGAAGAATTTAAGCCTAGAGTTTTATCATCATTTGTCCGTAATAAATTAATTGACCAAGTGTATCTGCCCTTATTTGGGGATAATCTTGCCAAGCAATTGGGAAGTGTTGGAGACAATAAACGCACGGACAGAATGGGAATGTTATTACTGATTTCTCCGCCAGGATATGGTAAGACAACCTTAATGGAATATATGGCTAATCGTTTAGGGTTAGTGTTTATGAAAATCAATGGCCCTGCAATTGGACATGAAGTTACTTCTGTAGATCCATTGGCCGCAACTAACTCTGCAGCTCGTGAAGAACTCAAAAAACTAAATCTTGCATTCGAAATGGGGAACAATGTAATGTTGTATCTAGACGATATTCAGCATTGTAACCCGGAGTTTTTACAGAAATTCATTTCACTCGCAGATGGTACTCGTAAAATTGAAGGAGTTTATAATGGTAATCCTAAAACATATGACTTACGCAGCAAGAAATTCTGTGTTATTATGGCAGGAAATCCATATACCGAAAGTGGAGATAAGTTTCAGATTCCGGATATGTTAGCAAACAGGGCTGATATCTATAACTTGGGAGATATTATAGGAGATACCGCAGACTTATTTAAGCTTAGTTTGATCGAAAATGCATTAACTTCTAACCCTGTATTACATCAATTGAGCAGTAAGTATTTTGAAGATATTTATGCATTGATAGAAATGGTAGAATCCGGAACTCAGGAAGGTATAGAACTAAAAGGAAATCATACTAAACAGGAAATACAGGATTATCTGGCGGTCTTAGAAAAAGTAGTTACTATTCGTAATACTGTAATGCAAGTAAATGCAACCTATATACAATCCGCGGCGATGGAAGATTCGTATCGTACAGAGCCTTCATTTAAGCTACAAGGATCGTATCGTGATATGAGTAAACTGGTAGGCAAAGTGGTTCCGATTATGAATGAGAAAGAATTACAAACTCTACTCCTATCACATTATGAAAATGAGTCTCAAACATTAACCAGTGCCGCAGAAGCAAACCTTCTTAAATATAAGGAATTAACAAATACCATTGTGGACGAAGAAGCTACACGTTGGGAAACTATCAAAGAAACTTTTGTGAAAAATAATAAGCTAAAAGGTTTTGGTGATAAAAACGAAATGGCACAGGTATTGGCTCAGATGATGCAGTTTAGCGAACATTTATCAGGAATTCAGGAAGTGTTGAAAAAGGGATTGGAGAAATAACAAATGTCATTCCGGCGTGGGCCGGAATCTGAAATATTACAATACTAAAAACCCAAAATTAACAAATACGGTAAAACAGAACACCTGATATTACAATAACAAATCAAACCAACACTGTCATTCCGGCGTAGGCCGGAATCCAAAATCAACATAAATGCTAAAACCTAAACATCAATATTCAGTATATATTCTTTCTAATAAGAAAAACGGAACCCTTTATATTGGAATGACCAATAACTTGGATCGCAGAATATTTGAGCATAAAAACAAACTGATAGAAGGGTTTTCGAAAAAATATGATTTAAACATTCTTGTTTATTTTGAAGTGTATCAGTACGTCAATGATGCTATTCTAAGGGAAAAAAGACTAAAGAACTGGAATCGACAATGGAAAATAAATCTCATTGAAGAAGACAACCCTAAATGGAATGACTTAGCATTGGATTGGTATGATTAACATAATCTGTCATTCCAGACTTGTTCTGGAATCCATTTTCAGAAATATCATTCCATTGTGGATCCCAGCCTACGCTGGGATGACAAACCTTATGTACAACACATAAATAACAAATGTCATTCCGGCGTGGGCCGGAATCTGAAATATTATAACACTAAAACCCAAAATTAACAAATACGGTAAAACAGAACACCTGATATTACAATAACAAATCAAACCAACACTGTCATTCCGGCGTAGGCCGGAATCCAAAATCAACATAAATGCTAAAACCCAAACATCAATATTCAGTATACATTCTTTCTAATAAGAAAAACGGAACCCTTTATATTGGAATGACCAATAACTTGGATCGCAGAATATTTGAGCATAAAAACAAACTGATAGAAGGGTTTTCGAAAAAATATGATTTAAACATTCTTGTTTATTTTGAAGTGTATCAGTACGTCAATGATGCTATTCTAAGGGAAAAAAGACTAAAGAACTGGAATCGGCAATGGAAAATAAATCTCATTGAAGAAGACAACCCTAAATGGAATGACTTAGCATTGGATTGGTATGATTAACATAATCTGTCATTCCAGACTTGTTCTGGAATCCACTTTCAGAAATATCATTCCATTGTGGATCCCAGCCTACGCTGGGATGACAAACCTTATGTACAACACATAAATAACAAATGTCATTCCGGCGTAGGCCGGAATCCAAAATCAACATAAATGCTAAAACTCAAACATCAATATTCTCATTATATTTATAAATTTTCAATAAAAAATTGATAAATAAATTTTTATTTTTTATTTTTATATAAGTACTTATATAAATGCTTATGAAAGATAAACTTCAAGAGTTTGGTGAGTTAGGATTAGGATCGCGATTAAAAAGATTAAGTGATTTTATGATGAAAGAAATTCAGTTGGTATATGATGCTGCTAATATTGATTTTGATCCGTATCTCTTCCCTATCTTCAAAGTAGTTATTGATCAAAAACAAGCCACCACTACCGATATACAAGAAGCGCTACACTACACACAACCAGCTATTACTCAGGCATTGAAAAAACTGATTGACAAAAAACTCGTCACCTATAAAACAGATCCTATAGACAAAAGAAAAAAAATATTCAAGCTTTCGAGAAAGGGATCTTCTTTACACGAGCAAATGATTCCTCTATGGGAAATTATGGATCAACAGGTAAAATGGCTTACAGAAGGAAGTACCACTAGCCTTATAAAACATATCAATCACTTAGAAACTCAATTAAAAGAGAAATCACTACATCAACGAATTTTGGACACTTATAATCAATAAGCAATGGAAACAGTGAAAAATATAACAATCATACCTTTTGAACCTAAATACGCTAAAGATTTTGCCAACCTTAATGTAGAATGGCTAGAAAAATATTTTGTAGTAGAACCACATGACGTAGACTTACTGGAACGATGTGAAGAAATAATTATCAACAAAGGCGGTCATATTTTCTTTGCTAAATCAAAAGATGAAATTGCAGGTACATTTTCTCTAATCAAAATAGAAGAAGGAATCTATGAATTAGGAAAAATGGCAGTATCTCCAAAATTTCAAGGACAAAGAATAGGGCAAAAATTGATGTCTTATTGTCTTGATTATGCCAAAGATCAGAATTGGACAAAGCTTATTTTGTATTCTAATACTATACTGCAAAATGCTATCCATATCTATAAAAAATATGGTTTTTTAGAAATTGAGTTAGAGAAAGATTCTCCGTACCTAAGAAGTAATATAAAAATGGAATTAGTTCTCTAAAAATAAAGCCCACCTTACTAAAAAGTGAGTAAGGCAGACTCTTTTATTAAAATAACTATATTTTTTAATCGTGTGAATTTTTGATTACAGTATAATTTTTGCCATAATTATTATCCCAATATTCTTCACCATTTACGTTGTAAACAACGGCATACTCTATAGTTGTAATATCAGCAGGAACATCATACACATAACCTGTCCACCGCTCTATGCCGTTTCCGTTTGGGCTTTCTATAGCATACTGATAGCCATTATACCAATATCTGTTATAATCCAGAGGGAGATAAAATTTTGTTTGCCATCCATCATACGTATATACAATTGATAGATTTTTAGTAGGTGCCAAATTTCTTACGTCCACAACAACGTTAAATTGACTCTGACCCGTTCCGTATCTGGGAAATAAACCATCATAATTATCGTCCGCACTTACATTTAAATCTGCATTTGCAAAGTAAGATCCTCCACGATCAGGCATATAAAAATTTTCTCCATCGTTATCATCCCAATAGACATTACCGTTTACTTCATATTTAATTACAAATTCATCACCATAAATACGATTTCCGGTATTATTATAATCCAAAATCCAAATTTCATCAGTGCCGATACTATAACCGTACTCCATTGGAATTTCTTCCCAGGTATTATCCAACTTTTGATGATACACACTTATTTTCTTCTCATAAGCAAGATTAATAACTTTTACTGTAAACCGTCTAATATATGAATCAAATCCTCTATAATAGCTGTAGGAAGAAAACGATTTAACTAATTGAACCGGATTAGTGTTTTTCATTAATTGTTTTGTAACACTTTCATTTTCTTCTAAAACTTGTTCCTCTGTGACTTCAGTATCTATCGTACACGAAAAAGAGATTAGACATATAAATACATAAATATATTTTCTCATTTTTAATTAATTTTAGTTTGGTTAATTAATTTTGATCAAATGTTAGTTATTACTTTTCGAAAAGTTTAGTTCTTAGCTTTTTTAGCTATTATGAAGTAACTAAAGAAAAAATCCAGCGACAATTTTAGGAAGTATTTTTAACGCTTTTTTTAACGAAAAACGTTTTCGAAGAAATAAAAATTTAACCTTTTTTTAGAGCTCTCTTTTTGGTATTATAAAGTATTCTGTACTGAATGCCAATTGATAAGATAATTACATGCGCAACGAAAATATTTCGTAACAAATTTCGAAAATTTTTAGTCCTAAAAAATGAAAAATGTGGATGCTACGAAAATAAAGGATTCTTGTAGTCTAGATATAAACTACAGATAATCACCTCCTTCAAAGGGAGGCTTTTTTATAATTCTTAGGGCTTACATAAATCTAAAAACTGTTCTTAAATTTTCTTCTTTTGAAGGAAAGGTTTTGGGGATGGATGTTCTTCACAAAAGACATCTCCCTAAATCCCTTCCTCCTAACTGGCGGACAGGCTTTCGAAGAGGGACTTTATTACTACTTCATTTTAAAAGAACAACGATATTCTTGCCCCTCTCCTTCGAAGGAGAAGCTGGGTGAGGATGTTTTTAAGATATAAATACATTCTATATCTTTCATCTGCCGCAGCAACATAAATAACCAAGAGAGAATTCTTATAATCTATAAAGTTCACAAAATCTAAAAATAGTTTTTAAACTTTCTTCTTTTGAAGAAAAGTTTAGAAGAGTAGATACTGAAATCAAGTACAACATAATTAACTATTAAAAAACCACGGTTAATCCCCTTTTTATAAGAGGGGTGTTTACCCCTTTTTAAATAGGTCTTTAAAATGACTAGCACTTAACAAAAATCCGAAAACACACTGTAATTCAAGTAGTTCCTCTATTTATTTTACAATTGTTTTTCCCTTAAATTTTTTTAAACTATTTAAAATGGTATTTTTAATTATTAGAACTTAACAAAAATTAAGTTTTGCATCAGTTGTATTTTGAATTTTCTTTTAGTGTAAATTCAATATGTAACTGGTACTAACTAACAATCATTTTGGCAATTGCCAAAATCACACAAATACCTAATAAACCTATATCAAAAATGAAAAGACAAACCAACCTTATCAAAAAGTACCTGATCATCATTTTCGCGTGTATTCTAGTAACCTCTTGTAAAGAAGGCGAACAAACAAATTCTTCTGAGCTAGCAGCGTGTAAAAAGAAAATCGAATCCTACGAGAAAGAGATCAAGGAACTAAAAGAGCAATTAGGTGATGCTAGCGACTACAAGCAGAGAAGACCTGACAATATCATACAATCTGATTTTGCAAAAGAAATTTATCATTTATATGATAAAAGAGAGGAGCTAATCAACGAAATAGTGGGACAAGATGGAGACGGTAATCCATTTAAAGCAACCCGATCTCTTTTTTATGATATTGATGATTTACAAAAATATATCAGTTATGTAAAAAGAAAATCCCGTAAAGCGAAAGTAAAACCTTCAGGGTTTAGATTTTACTTTGCATTATATCCGGATGACTATGTTAGAGATGAAAAAAATAAAAAATACGCCAAGCGACAGACATTTTTTGTCGCTCCAACACTTAGAAAAGAAATCGATGGAAAAGTAATGGATTTGGGTTACACGCTAGACAACAATTTTAAGGTGGAGCTATTGACTGAAAAGATTGGATTGGATAGTAGAATTGGTAAAGATGGAAAAGTATACCAAAAAGCTGGACTTTTTAATTTCAATCTAAACACGCAAGAAGTTGAAGAAAATAGTTTGATTGCTGATGAAGTAGCGGGAACACCACCTATGGGAGAATAACAATAAGCAAATATAGTAAAGCGAATAATGACCTTAAGTAAAGATTTTATAAACTTATTAATAGAGCTTTGTGTTGGTTTTGAAGTGTTAGCCGCTATTATTGCGACAATTTTCTTTTACAAATATAAAAACACAAAATTTTTAAAGTATTTAATCTTCTTTATTTGGTATGTTGCGCTTAACGAGACCGTCGGATTGTATATCAGAATTGATAAAGGGGTCAATGCGATTATCTACAACATTTATAACGCTGTAAATTTTACGTTTTTTTTGCTTTTGTATCGACACTATTTTAAGAATAAAAAGAACAAGAAATTAGCTCTGTATTTTTGCATAATTTACCTCTCCTCGTTTACAATCAATGGTTTTTTTGAAAATTATATGACAGAATACCAAAGATTTCCTTATATATTAGGAGCGTTATTTCTAGTCATCAGTATTTTGCTATACTTTTTTGAAATATTAAATTCTGAGCAGGTTCTTCAGGCAAAAAAGAACCTGCTCATCTGGATAAGTTTTGGACTGCTTATCTATTTTGTTGGGAATCTACCTTTCAGGATTTTAAGAAATTACTATGAAGAACTCACGGATGCTACCGTATTGTTTTTAGTAAACATTACTCTTACAGTAATAATGAACACCTGTTTTATCATCGGATTTATATGGAGCGACAAGAAACACCAATATTAATAGCTACTGTAGTACTAATAATACTGGTAGTGCTTATTATAACACTATTTTGGGTATTCCAAAGAAGGAAAAACAGTTTATTATTACATCAAAAAGAAGCCGAGAAAAAGTTTGAGCGTGCTATTGCAGAAACGCAGATAGAAATCCGTGAAGAGACGTTAAGAAATATTAGCTGGGAATTACACGATAATATCGGGCAGTTGCTCACCTTAGCAAAAATACAGGTTGATGTAGCCAAAGAAGACCCAAAAAAACTTCCGGAAGTTACTGAAACTATTACCAAAAGCCTTGTTGAGCTAAGAGCATTGTCTAAATTAATTAATCCGGATGCGATCAAAAGCCTGAGCTTAACCGAAGCCATAGCACTGGAAGTAGAGCGGTTTAATAGATTACAATTTATAGAAGCTACGCTAAGTAGTAATACGGAGATAAGAACATTAGATGATAAAGCAGAAATCATTATATTCAGAATATTACAGGAGTTTTTTAGTAACACTATCAAACATTCCAAAGCTTCTAAACTAACTGTTAATGTACGTTATGATCAGGAAAAATTAGTAATCAATGCAAAAGATGATGGTGTAGGTTTTGACACAAAAGATATTAAATCCAAACAAAACATTGGTATTGGACTATGTAATATGCAGAACAGAGGAAAATTAATTAATGCAGAAGTTAGCCTGGATTCAGCAAAAGGAAAAGGCACTTCAATTACGTTGACATATTATTATAAAAAACTGGTGACGGAGGAGGAAGTTGACTAATATAGTTAAAAGATATTAATAAGAAATGTTTCTATGTCACACTGAGCTTGTCGAAGTGTATAGAAAACAAATAGTCTTCGACAAGCTCAGACTGACAAATTAGGTTTCATTAAGCTTTTTGACGAAGGTCTGTTCACACAAAATATATACTCATGAAATATTCAGTAGTCATAGTAGAAGATCATATCCTGTTATCACAGGCACTAGCAGGATTGGTAAACGGATTTTCTAAATTTAAGATATTATACCTGTGCAAAAACGGGAGAGAATTACTTACTCGATTAAAAGATCCCAAGAACATTCCGGATGTAGTACTTATGGACATCAATATGCCTATTATGAATGGTATAGAAACCACGATTGCATTAAAGGAAGAATATCCCCAGATAAATGTTCTGGCACTTTCTGTAGAAGAAGATGAAAAAACCATCCTTAAAATGCTTCGTGCTGGTGCCAAAGGGTACTTATTAAAAGATACTGAAAAGAGTATTCTGGAAAATGCTCTCGTAGAAGTACAGGAAACTGGTTTTTACCACACTAAAGATGTGACTAATTTGCTATTGGGATCTCTTAACCCAAAAAAGGAAAATAAGGTTATCCTAAAGGAACGTGAGATGGAATTCATTAAACACGCCTGCACCGAAAAAACCTATAAGGAAATCGCAAGTGACATGTGCCTTAGCCCTAAGACTATAGAAGGGTACAGAGATTCTATTTTTGAAAAATTACACCTTAAGAACCGCACAGGGTTAGTAATTTATGCAATTAAAAATAAAATTTTCATACCATAACGTCAATATAATTGACTGGTTTTATCTCAAAGCTCTTCGCTTTAGTAAGTTGTAGATCAATTTTGGCGCGTTTATTGATTCATTGTAAAATAGTTATAAAATTTATTTTTTTAATAAACTTCAAAACTAAATAAGAATTAGATTCTGCAATATGTACAGGATTAGCTGCCTGTAAGCATAGGTAGGTTCAACTATTGTTTTTTTAATCGTTGCTTTAAGCAAATTTTAAAAAAAGTTTCACTAAACTAACCATCGATTACCTACAGAAGTACGCCGTATTTTGTTTATTTTTGTGAGTATAAGAACATTGACATTTTTATGCTAAAACAACAACTAAACTTTAAACTTTCTCAAAAGCTTTCTCCACAACAAATTCAGTTGATGAAGTTAATTCAGCTTCCGACACAAGCGTTTGAACAACGCTTAAAACAGGAAATGGAGGAGAACCCCGCATTAGACAGCGGTAAAGAAAAAACGGATGAATTTGAGGATTCTTTTAGCAATGAAAATTCTGTAGAGGATGATTATGGTAGTGAAAAAATTGAAACTGATATCAATGTCGATGAATATCTTAGTGATGATGAAATCCCGAGTTACAGGTTAAGCTCTAATAATTACAGTTCTGATGATGAGGAAAAAAGTGTTCCATATGCATCCGGCACATCATTTCATCAACATCTGGTTAATCAATTGAATACATATCGATTTAATGAGGAGGAACGGGAAATTGCAGAGTTTCTTGTTGGTAGTATTGACGAAAGTGGCTACATAAGAAGATCGGTATCAGATATCCTGGATGATCTGGCCTTTACACAGAATGTATATACTACAGAAGATAAAATAGAAAGTATCCTAAAAATTGTTCATCAATTAGACCCTGCAGGTGTCGGTGCCAGAAATCTTCAGGAATGCTTGTTAATACAATTAGATCGAAAAGAAACTACTTTGCCTATCAAACTAGCTTCGCAAATTTTAGAAAAGTCCTTTGACCATTTCAGTAAAAAACATTACGATAAACTACTAGCCAAATTTGATATAACCGAAGACCTATTAAAAGAAGCGATTGAGGAAATTGAGCACCTAAATCCTAAACCAGGAGGTGCTTATGCCGGTAATAACAAGCTTATAGAACATGTAGTTCCCGATTTCACAATCAGAATTGTAGAAGGAGAACTGGAACTTACTTTAAATGGCCGTAATGCTCCGGAACTGCACGTTTCCAGAGAATATAACAATATGCTTCAGGGTTATAAAGCCAGTAAAGAAAAATCCAAATCACAAAAGGATGCGGTGATGTTTATCAAACAAAAACTGGACGCAGCAAAGTGGTTTATAGAAGCTGTTAAACAAAGACAACAAACACTTTTTTTAACGATGAGTGCAATAATGCATTATCAAAAAAGTTATTTCTTAAGTGGAGATGAACGAAATCTAAAGCCAATGATCCTAAAAGACATTGCTGATGAGATAGATATGGATGTTAGTACGGTTTCTAGAGTAGCCAATAGTAAATATGTGGATACTCCTTATGGAACCAAACTAATCAAAGAGTTTTTCTCAGAGTCTATGACTAATGACCAGGGAGAAGAGGTTTCCACTAGAGAGATTAAAAAAATACTGGAGATTACTATAGGAGAAGAGGATAAGAAAAAACCACTTACCGACGAGAAATTAGCAAAAATCCTAAAAGAAAAAGGATATCCTATAGCCAGAAGAACTGTAGCCAAGTATAGAGAACAATTAGATATTCCGGTTGCCAGGTTACGAAAAAAGATTTAATGAACTTTTTACTAAAAAGTATTTCATATATTTTTCATCCTTTATTGATGCCTATAGCAGGTTCAGTAATTTATTTTGTCACCGCACCCAGATTTATTCCCGAAAATATTGTTCAAGCCAAGATTTTTGGGCTTTTAGTAGTAACCGTTCTTATACCTATTGTACTTTATTTTTTTCTTAAGACTATTGGAGTCATTACTTCAATTCACCTGGAAGATGTTAGACAACGTAAGATTCCATTATTGTTACAGTCGATTTTATTGCTTCTAGTGATTAAAATGATCATTGATGCATACAACTATCCAGAACTTTATTTTTTCTTTTTAGGAGTTTTATTATCATCTCTTAGCGCTATTTTTATGGTTTTCTTTGATATCAAGGCAAGCTTACACATGATTGGATCTGGAGCGGTTACCATGTTTACAATTGCGTTAAGTATACATTTCGAAATAAATCTGATTCTCCTTATTGCTGCCATGATTTTTGCAAACGGTCTGGTTGCCACATCCAGACTACACTGTGAAGCACATACTAACTTAGAACTCATCCTAGGATTTTTGATCGGTGTGATACCACAACTGACGCTTGTCAATTTTTGGTTATAAGATATAAAACATCAGCCCTATTTTGGCAGCATTAAAACCCACCTCCTCATCTCCAACTCTGGCATTACTATCAAATAAGGGATTTAAACTATAATAAAAGTGAAAGTTAAATGTATTCCAACCGAAGGTAAACGTAGCTCCTACTCTCCACCGATCTAATTCATCAATTTTAGTTTGCCCGACTTGATTGCCAGGCTGTTTAAAATTAGAATCGAAGTAATATAAATATCCCAATCTTAATCCAGTGTAAATCCTCCAAAATTTATGTGTATCAGGAACAGAAGTTCTCCATCTAAATTCTAACGGAGCTTCGACCAAATGAGTTGTAAATCTATTTCTATCAAACTCAACGTCTTCTAAACTACTAAAAATGCTTTGACCCGTTTCTTCATCTTCTCCAATAAACAAATTTTGACCATAAGTATTAATAGAATAACCTAAACCTAAGCCAATAGCTACATTTCTTCTTTTATTTATTGGCATATCTCTGGTATATCCAAGATGAAATCCACCAGAAAATCCGGTCTGGTCTATGTTTGAAGGAGTATTCCAAAGTAGGTTAAATGTAAGACCCACATAAAACTGATCTTCCCTGTAAAGAGAGTCCAATACTTTTTCTTTTTGCAGATTATCATTATCTGCGTTTAATTCCTGTCCAAAAGCGTCGCTAACAACAAAGGACAGAATTACAAACAACATCCATTGTTTTATCTGATCAGCATTTCTTAACATACATTTCATAGAGGTTACTAAAATAAATCTATTTATTCAAAAAACAGAAGCACTTCTTAAAAAACAACTGAGAATTAAAAGAGACTGAATTCTAAATTGAATTAGAATTCAGTCTCTGTTCAAAAATTGAGTGGCAGATCAGAAATTATTTGTTACTTCTCCAATTTTAGTAGTATAGTTAATATTTCGCATATCTACTTCTCTGAGTTCCTTTTTTATATCACCGATGAGGCCCATTTTGGTATTCTTGTCAACTTTTAAGGATGTAACCAACAAAGGCCTTAACCCTTCAGGTTTGGATTTAATCTCTTCCAGCACAAAAGGTTTAATATCCTCGATACTGGCAAATTTATCATTCAACTGAATTTTTGCCTCTGTACCTACATTTTTATATCTTGAGCTTGGTTTACCTACATAAATATGAATTACCATATTCTTTTTATCTAATTTTTCAACCTCATCAGCATATGGCAATTCGTTATCAACCATCAATGTATCATTTCTCATAACCGTGGCCACCATAAAGAAAAATAATAACATAAAAACGATATCTGGCAAAGACGCCGTTGAGAATACTGGTAGTTCTGATTTTATTTTTTTTCTACTTATAGACATAATTAAATACTTTTTAAAATTATTAAAGCTCTACACTTACTGGTTCAGCTTCTGAAAGCTTTTCGGGATACAAGGATTGAATTTCTTTGATCTGTTCTCTCAACTTAGTTTTACTACCAGAGTAATTAGCATCGTTTAGATAGCCTACCATTTGTTTAAAAGTCAGACCATATATTCTAAGTGCTTCTCTATCTCTCAACTCCGCATATGCACTTACCAATTCGTTCTGAACTGCTATATACGTTTCATAATTTGTTTCACGACTATTAATAAGAGATATAACTGCTTTATTAGGATGATCAGAGGATTTAGGATTGCGAGCACCTTTACAGTAGGAACAATAGTCGCCATCGGTTCCCCCGCCATTATCTAAAAAAGCAATTGCTGCAGCCTTTAACTGTTTCAAATCCAGTGGTTTTTTTTCTACAAAAAGCTCATTAATTTGATTCAGTTCCACTCTAAACAGATTTTTTTCCTTGATAAGAATTTCCGGTTGAAATTTTTCCGGAGGTGGCGGTAATCTTCTGCTTATTCCATAATCCGTATCAATAGTAGTACTTACTAAAAAAAAGATAAGTAATAAAAATGCAATATCCGCCATGGACCCTGCATTTACCTGTGGTGCTAATCTTCTAGCCATAAAAATTTATATTTAGTTAATAATTACTTACTAAGTCTGAAGGCTGTGAATCTATAGCGATATTACTAATGAGAAAAGAAGAATTACAATTGGATAAAGTTCAATAAACTCTAAACCTTATAGTTGAACATATTACTTTCGAAAAGTCAATATTTTCATCTAATGGTAACTGCATTATTTCTATCGTTTTCAATATCACATTATTTGGAAGGTTAGATATTGATCATTTTTCTAGATCACAGTTCTTTTGATTAGCACAATTGTTATGCCAATAAATTGATGTCAAGGAAACAAGGAAAAAAAACACTTTCTTTCAACTACTAAAAGTTTAAAACAAACTCTATCATTGTGCTTTAAGTTTACAAGTGTAAGACTGAAACCTTCTCAAAACTTACTATTAAAGCACAATGATACAACTTTGATAAACTCAACTTAACTACGAAACAAGTCAAGATTAAAGTCATTGTTTATTTAGAAAGAAAAGAATGTATTTGCCAAATATGATTAGTGAATATATTTGTTATGCACCTAATGAACTATATTGACAAAGCGGAAAACGGTCGGAAAGAATACTAGCCTAACTGCTACACATAGTTATACAAAAAAACCCGCTTAAAGCGGGTTTTATCAAATATAAAAATATCTTTAATCTCTACTGATTAAGGTTGTCAGTGGCTTCACCTTGTCTTGTGGTATAATTAATTTTTAGCGCTTGAACTTCTCTCAATTCTTTTTTAATATCACCCACAAGTCCCATATTAGTATCACCATCTACTTTTAAGGCGGTGATAAGAAATGGTACTTCTTCTTCCCTTTTTGAAGCTCTTTCTGCCAAAATAAAAGGTTTGATGTCACTTACTTCCGCAAACTTATCATTTAACTGAATTCTAGCCTGGGTACCTGCACTAGCAGCATATCTAGAACTTGGTTTTCCAGCATAAATATACATTACCAAATTCTTCTTATCCAATTTTTCGGTCTGATCTGCAACCGGAAGTCTATTCTCAATTTTAAGATTGTTTTCCCTCATTACAGTTGCTACCATAAAGAAAAACAGTAACATAAACACGATATCGGGTAAAGACGCTGTAGAAATAGCTGGCAAATCACCACTTTTTTTCTTTTTAAACTTAGACATAATTACGTTTTTATGTTATACTTATTTCTTTGGTTCTGCTTCAGATAGCTTTTCTGGATACATTAACTGTATTTGTTTGATCTGATCCTTAAGTCTATCCTTACTCCCAGAGTAATTTACATCTTTTAGTTCGGATTCCATTTGAGTAAATGATTTTCCAAAAAGACGTTCTGCTTCTCTATTCCTCAACTCGGTATACGCAGCAACCAATTCATTTTGGACTGCAATATACGTGGCATAGCTTGTTTCTCTATTGTTACGTAAAGAAATTACAGCCTTCTCTGGATTATCAGAAGAGCTAGGACTTCTTTCTCCTTTGCAATAACTACAAGCTTCATCACCGGTTCCTCCTCCATTATCTAAGAACTCGACTGCAGCAGCTCGCAGATCCTTTAATTCCATAGGAGCTTCCTCGACTAAAAGGTCATTATTTTTATTCAATTCTACCACAAAAATATTCTTCTGTTTTAGAATTGGAGGCTCTACGGTTTCATCCAATGGCGGTGGTAGCTTACGACTAATACCTCTATCTGTATCAATGGTTGTAGTAACCAAAAAGAATATAAGAAGTAAAAATGCAATATCCGCCATAGATCCTGCGTTCACCTCAGGTGCTGATCTTCTTGCCATAATTATTTACCTATTAATTTTTTAACTCCCGATAATGCCATCAGGGCAACAGCAATTGCTGCTAAAAAGTAGAAAGCATATAAACCTGCTCCTACCCATTTTGATCCGCTAGCAGAAAGTACTTCTCCATCTTTCATTTCTGTTTCTACACCTTCTGCCATTACATAACCTATACCAATTATAATAAGAAATGCAACTAAACCAATACCAGCATTTTTAAGACCGGCAGGGTTTTTGGCCAAAGCTGAAAAAACCGCGATTAACGTTGCTATTATAATAATAACGAAAATCACTAAGGTAAGATTATACATAGGACTTACCAATGAAGTAGCTTCTGCAAAAGCCGATGAAGACGTATCCTTCACCAGATCCTTAGCTTCTGTAATACCATAGTTGTCCATAAGTGTAGTGAAATTACCGCTCATCAAGAACAATAATATAGCACCTATAGCACCTACGGCAAGTACAACGTATGATAATATTTTTGAAATTTTCATGTGACTAATTTTTTAATGGGTTGCCATTATTAAACTACCCTTATTTTTAAATAATAAATGTTTTTCATCGTGTATCGAGGTTATTATCGTTTTAATTTAATAAAACCCCAAACAGCCAATCATTTATTACTTTTTGTTTTTGTAAGCTACTAACATATCGATCAATGTAATCGATGCGTCCTCCATGTCATTTACTATACTATCTATCTTAGCAATAATATAGTTATAGAAAACCTGAAGTATAATTGCAACAATAAGTCCAAATACCGTAGTTAGAAGTGCCACTTTAATACCACCTGCTACTAATGAAGGTTGCATATCTCCTGCTGCTTCAATTTTATCAAATGCATCGATCATCCCGATTACTGTACCCATAAATCCAAGCATTGGAGCAAGAGCGATAAATAAAGATACCCAAGATACATTTTTCTCTAATTGTCCCATTTGAACACCTCCGTAAGCAACTACTGCTTTTTCTGCAGCATCAATACTTTCATCGGCTCTATCAAGACCTTGATAATATATAGAAGCAACTGGACCTTTTGTATTTCTACAAACTTCTTTTGCTGCTTCAACTCCACCACTATTAAGAGCATCTTCTACATTTTGTTGAAGTTTCTTACTATTGGTAGTAGATAAATTTAAAAAGATAATTCTTTCAATTGCTATCGCAAGACCAAGAATCAAACATAAAAGTACGATTCCCATAAAGCTAGGACCTCCTTCTATAAAACGTTTTTTAAGGTTTTGGTGAAAGGATTCCTCTGCTGCTGCAGGCTCATCTGCATCCTGAATAGTTGTTGTTATTGGAGCAATTAATAATTGCACGTTTGCCGTTAACTGGGCCGGAGCAGTGGCTGCTTGTATATTTCCAAAAGCCATTACTGTTGCGATTGCCAGAATAGAAAATAGTCTTTTCATTGCGCTGATTTCTTAATTTTAATTAGTTAAAGGGTTAAAGATAAAAAAATATTACAAAATCTATTAAAATTTTAATAATAATGCAGAGAGGAAGGGATTCGAACCCTCGATACGCTTTTGACGTATACACACTTTCCAGGCGTGCGCCTTCGACCACTCGGCCACCTCTCTATTAATATGTTTGCCAAAAAATGGTTGAGCAAATAACAAAAAAAATGTTAACTACTAAAATTTGAGGCGTTAATTTTCTGACATTTCACCTCGTAAAGAGGTTTCATAAATGGTTTTGAGGACTTTAAGTGGCAGTTTTTCTCCTAACAAATACATCAATTTGGCCACAGCTGCCTCTGTTGTTATATCTTTACCTGATATTACACCTGCTTTTTTTAATGCAATACTAGTATCATATTTACCCATTTCTACACTTCCTCCTGCGCATTGTGTTACATTTATTATAGGTATTCCTTTTCTAATTGCATCAGAAATGATATTTAAAAACCATTTTTTAGTCGTTGTATTACCAGATCCATAGGTCTCAATAATTATACCTTTTATAGCTTCTGAAGAAAAAATACTTTTCAGAATCTCTTCATTTATTCCCGGAAACATTTTAATAATAACAATATTATTATCAAAATGTGTATGATATACCATCTTTTTTCTACGATTTGCAGTATGTAAAAAGGAGGTGTTTACTTTTAAATGAACTCCCGATTCTACTAAAGTTGGATAATTGAGGGATTGAAATGCTTTAAAATGCTCGGCATTGATCTTAGTTGTTCTATTTGCTCTCAATAGTTTATATTCAAAATACAACCCTACTTCTGTAATTATGGGCTTACCTTTCTTTTGTAGCGCTGCAATCTGAACTGCAGTAATCAAATTTTCCTTTGCGTCGGTCCTTAGATCACCAATTGGCAATTGGGATCCAGTAAAAATTACTGGTTTCGCTAAATTCTCGAACATAAAACTAACAGCAGAGGCCGTATATGACATGGTATCACTACCATGCAACACAACAAAGCCGTCATAGTTTTCGTAATTAGTATTGATAATATTTCCTAATTCTTTCCAGCGCTCTACATTCATATCCGAAGAATCTATAGGTTCTTGAAAACTTATGGTCTCTATATTACAATCTAATTGTTTCAGCTCTGGAATGTTTAGCAATAATTCATCAAAATCAAAAGCCGTCAAAGCTCCCGTCTCAAAATTTTTGACCATACCGATGGTACCACCTGTATAAATCAACAATATATTAGGAGAAGTTTTCATCGCCACTACAAGTTTATTGGTCTCACAAATGAACAAAAATTAAATCACAATGGAACATCTATATTCCGAATATATCTTTAGAGTTTTGGGTAGTGACTCGAGCGATTTCTTCTATTGGTTTCTTATAAATCTCTGATAACTTTTCTATTACCTGAATTATATACGAACTTTCATTGCGTTTACCACGATATGGAACGGGTGCTAAATACGGGGCATCTGTTTCGAGTACTATATGATCTAACAAAAACTCATTCAAGAACTTATCTATTTTACCATTCTTAAAAGTAACTACCCCGCCTATACCGAGTTTCATATTATATCCAATAGCTCGTTTGGCATCATCGATAGTCCCTGTAAAACAATGAAATATGCCGAACAAACCTTCTCCTTTTTCAGACTCTAAAACCTCAAAAACCTCTTCAAAAGCATCACGACAATGAATAACTATAGGTAATTTATACTTTTTAGCCAATTGAATTTGATGTTTAAATGCTTCCTGCTGCTGCTTAAGAAAAGTTTTATCCCAATATAGATCTACTCCTATCTCTCCTATCCCGTAAAATTTTTTGACACTTTTTTCATCGAAACGACCTTCTAACTCTTTCTCTACATGTCTTAATTCTTCTTTATAATTCTCTTTTATGTGAGTAGGATGTAATCCCATCATTAGAAACACATTGTCTGGATATCTGCTTTCAATATCATACATTGATTTTGTATAACTAGAATCAATAGCAGGAACAAAAAAACGTTCCACTCCTGCAGAAATGGCTCTCTGCATCATTTCATCCTGATCTTCTTCAAAGGACTCGCTGTAAATATGCGTATGGGTATCTGTAAGTATCATGCCGCAAAAGTAATTAAATTTTGCGCATAGCATTTGAACTTATAGAGATAAACATTGATGAAGTAGAAAACAAAAAAAGCTTAGTTCATACTATTAATTCTTTCTACGGGAATAACTGTCGATTATTTAGAATTACTGATTTCTCGGTTATACCTCAAAAGGAAGTCTCTACTTTTTTAGAATCTTTATCATTGGCAAAAACGATTTTATTAAAAAGTATTTTAAATCATGAAGGTCAAATCCTCTGATCAATTTATGATAACGGTCTCGCTTGGCTTTTCTATTTGCTAAAACTCCTTTATAAGGAAAGTGCAGATGTCTGATTTGCTCTTTTTCTATTAAAAGCCCTAAATTAACCAACGAAAAGTTACTTAACACAACATTTTTAATAAAACAGACATCATTAATTGGCAGTCAGCATATCAGTGATTTATGGAGCTCTAAAGTTTCTTAAGTAATTTCTGTGCTTGTTTATAATTTTCTGCTTCTTGAGGTATAGCTCTTAATAATTCAGTACAACGATCCATATTTTTCTGCTTCAACTGATTTAAGGCCTCAAACCAAGTGGCTTTATACATAAAAATAGATGATCCTTGTATAAGTTGTTCAAAAACCTCTGAAGCTTTTTCGTGTTTATTTTGCTCCATTAATGCAATTCCCAGATAAAAAAGGTATTCTGAGTTTGCATCATCATTTTTCAATAGTTCAGAAAGATATTTTTCAGCATCCCCATAATTTTCAGAATTAAAAGATACTTCTGCTTGCTTCAGAAGGGGACTCTCCCCTCCCCTTTCGGTAATCGAAAGTTCTGGAATAGTGACATAATCATTGTAAACAGGTCCGCTTTTAGTAAATGTGTATACTCCTAAAACAATTGCAACACTAGCCGCAACAGCATACGCCCAAGATGGTATTTTAATGATTCTAGTCTCTTTCTCAGGTGATTTTTCCTCAAAAAACGAATCTCCAATTTCTTTCAGTGAGTGTTCTAAATCAGACTGTTCTTTTTCTAAATTAAGATTAGAATCCAAATAAGAACTCCATTCTCTATACATCCGGAATTCTTCAGCAATTACTTCATTCTCCTTGATCATTTGGGATAACGTTTCTTCTTCCTTATTTGAAAGCTCGTCGCTAATTTTTCCCTCAAAAAGCTCGTATTTTTCTTCTGGGGTCATAACAAATTCTTTATTTGGTTATACTTTGGAGAGTCCTGAACCATTTTTGTTAACCGGCCAATACACAATGATTTTTTCTTACGAACATATCCGTAAGACTGCCCAAGCTTTAATGCAACTTCTTCCATAGATTTTATAGTAAAAGTAGCTTTTAATAATTCTTTGCACGCTTTGCCTAACTGATCAAAAACTTGTGCAAAAAGTTTATTTCTAGCTTCAAAAGCCAACGTTTCGTCTGCATATCCAGCACTCTCATCATGAATAGATACTACTTCTTCATTAATTGTTACCTCTTTTGAAGTATTCTTTTTTAATTCGTTAAGCCATTTTCTCTTACACAACAAAAAAAAGTAAGCATCAAATGGGCAGGTAAGAATCAGTTCCTTTTCTTTTGCCTGTTTATATATAGTAATTAAAGTTTCCTGAATGATATCCTGAGCCCTGGTTTCGTTTCCACTATTCTTCTTGATATACCCAACAATTTTTGGAGCAAATTTTTCATAAATCTCTTTTAGGATCAAGGAGTCATTCGTTAAGAGAGCTTCAATATACCTATGATCAGCATGTGCTTTGTTATTTCCCATATACAATTGGTCTGAGCAACTAAATTAAAAAAGTTTTTAAGAAAAGGGTAACAAAAAATTAGTGTAGTTGATATGAAGATGTAAATAACAAAATTTAGAAAGTCCAAAACGGACACTTAAAATTGAAAAACATGAAAACAAATAGTACAACAATTACATTACTGAATAGTAGTAAGAATGTAAAAAAAACAATGTTTAACTTTTTACTTGTAGGACTCACTGTTCTTTTATTAGGAAGCTGTAGCAAAAATGACGACAATGATATTATTATTGAACAAATTTTTGATGGCCTAGAACTTGAGAATGAGATTATGGAAAATCGAGAAGAAGCGCTCCAAACCTTTACATTAAATGATGGAACCGGAGAAGTATACGGTGAAGAGGGAACAATATTATATTTCCCCCCAAACACTATTATTGATCAAAATGGAGATCCTGTTACAGGTAATGTTACCGTAGAGCTTATCGAAATTTACGATAAAGCTAAGATGCTACTTAGCAGGATGCCTACCAACGGAAAAAGACCTAACGGTGATGTAGAAACATTGATTTCTGGAGGAGAATTTTTTATAAATGCTACTCAAAACGGAGAACAATTACAACTGGCCAACGGTTTTCAGCTTTTTGCTCCTGCAGATGAATTTGATGAAGACATGAGAATCTTCAACGGTCAAAATGATGATTGTGATGGAGATGAAATGCAATGCGATATCGTATGGGAAGAAGATGAACAAGGTGGTTTAGAACCTATGGAAAGAGAAGGTCCTAACGGACAAGGAGTTTCCGGATACGGAGGTTTTCTGAGCAACTTTGGATGGACAAACATTGATCGTTGGTACAATGACACAAGACCTAAGACGGTTTTATACGTAGATGCTCCAGAAGGTTTTGATAATACAAATAGTAATGTATATGTTTCTTATGACGGAGAACCTACTGCACTTGCTTTATTAGACATCTACAATCCTGACACTGGTTTATTCTCTGAACATTATGGATTAATCCCAATTGGACTAGAAGTACATATCATCTTTGTATCAGTACAAGATGATCAATACATCTATGCAATCCAAGGAGCAACCATAGGAGAAAACCATACAGAAGTAATTGGAGCTACAAGTACCGGAACAGAATCAGAATTAGTTGCATTGATAAACGATCTCCCGTAAATAAACCTCACACTGGAATATGCATATTAGGTAATGGGGGTTACAGCAAATTTCAGCAAAAATTCCGGAAGGGTTAACCTTTCGGAATTTTAATTCACTAATGATAGAACTGTAACCAGTTTAACTTTTTGTTTATCTTTAGTAACACTAACAACAAATCATGAATCGATTTTCGGCTTTATTGATAATCATTTTGATTCCTTTTTTCTGTATTGGACAGATAGCAACCAATGATACTATTCCCAGAACAGCACCAATATCTTATGAAATTCAAGGAAATCAAGTAATCTTCGGTGCAGAAATGCCTCCGCTTAATCAAATCGCCGGCGCACCTAAAGCCTTCTATACTTATTATTGGGAATTTGGAGATGGACATTATAGTTTTAAAGAAAAACCTGTTCATACTTATAAGAAGAAAGGAACGTATAAAACTAAACTCTGGGCAACAAATAATTATGATAACGGAAAGCCTCCGGCAAGTCGACCGAAATCTGTAACCATAAGTGATGCCTCTGATGAAGCAAATACAGAAAACAATTCTCCGTTTATCGATGATGAAGATTTAATACTTAAAAGAAATCGAGAGCCAATACCGAATCAGGAAATGGTGTTTATTACTAATTATAAAAACAACAACAATTATGTTTCCAGCGGAAAATTATATTTATTCTATAATGACCGACAGTTTAAAAATGATAATTTTATCATTGAAGATACTCGTTTGCACTATGATGAACGTATAATTCCACTGGAAGATATCACCGCAGAATTACCAGAAAATGACGATCACACCTTATTAGCTTCTAACAGTAATTCTATCTTGTACAACAAAACACTTTTTGTACAAGATACCACCAAACGAAAAAATTTCCCGCTAACACTGGAAGAGTCAAAATTACGCTACAGAAACTATCAGATCATAGAATTTGATGAAATGCAACCTGGAGAAGAACGTACTATATTTAGAACGTTAAGAACAACTCCTGAAATGATTAAAGACACCAGTGCTATAGTGACATTAAGAAGTGTCTACGTACCTGATAGTAATTTTGATAACCATACGGTAAAAGATACCGAAATGGAAATAGTGACTTCTCACGATCCCAATAAAATGTCTTCTAACGGCTGGTTAATGAATTATCGACTAGTAAGATTCAAACGTTTAAAGTTTAAAGTACGTTTTCAGAATAACGGAGAAGGACCTGCTAATACAATTAAACTAGAAGTAGATACACCCGAAATGTTTGATAAATCTACACTGAGAATTGACGGAATGTATCCGGATTGTCCCATTTGTCCAAAAGAACGTGAAGTAAACTACAGTTGTCTGGATACAATTTTGAAAAAAGATAAAATCATATTTCAATTCAATAGGATATACCTTCCTGGGAGTGAACAAAAAAATGTAGAAGAGATTGATTCTACAAAAGGATTTGTAAAATATTCCATGAAATTTAGTAAAAATTTTCACAAGAAAGAGACGAGAAGCAGAACTGCTATCTATTTTGATAAAAACGAACCTATTATTACTAATTATGCCACTACTCGATTCTTACCGGGTATTTCTATTGGTGCAAAGGTAGGTTACATAACAGTTCCTGAATTAGATAATCAAAGAGAATATTTTGTCGGCGCCACATTATCACCATTTAAATCATACAGAGGATATTATCAGGCAGAACTATTCTTTTCATCTGCTTCATTTGATGAAATAAGAAATTTTGAGACTAGATCTACACAAGCTAATGGAATAGAAAATCTTATAGAATTCTCCGAAGCAAATAGACATAATAACATCTCAGTATATGCGATACCAGCTTCTTACCGATACAATTTTACTAATTTTTTGGCTATAGGAGCTGGAATTCAATTAAAACTAGATCTCACAAGCACAATTGATCAAGAAACAACAGGTACAGGTTTTATTATTGAAGAGCAAGGACAAATAATCACTCCTGATCGAGATTTAGACTCTTTTATTACACAAGAAATAGATGATAGTTTTACAAATTTTCAAACCGGAGTTTTTGTAGGAATGAATCTGGGAGCCGTTAGGATCGGACCTAGTGTCGGAATTAGATACGTTCATAATTTTGATGCTCCTAATTCTCAAATTCAGTTCTATGGGATTTGGAAGTTTTAAATCATTTTTTATACTAGTTGGGTTTCTGAGTATCGGAAATCATATGCTTTACACTCAAAAAACAGAAAATACTGCTAAATTCTTATACAACCAACTGGATTATTTTTTAAAAGAACCATCTAATTCGAAATTACATCGATTAAGTAAACTTATTGCCTCTAAGGAAAATAGACTTTTCACTAAAGAGGATCAGTTGGCATGGGTTATTGTAAATGCTAATGCAGGATATTACCACCATCAATTTGGAAACATTTCTGCTGCAATTTCATACTATGAAAAAGCATTGAAAGCTTTTGCAACGAATAATCTTAAAGATTATGATATTATTGAGAATTGCCTGCAACCGCTTGGAAACCTTTATATAAAAATTGGAGATCTGCAAAAAGCAGAAAATACGATTACTAATTATTTATATCTGGCAGAAAAATCACAAAACACCGCCAAAATAATTTCTGCCATCACCAATTTATCGATTGTATACAACAACCAAAGTAATTTTCCCAAAGCAATCGATATTTTGAAAAAAGGTGAAAGACTAGCTCCGGAAAATGTAAATATTCTAACAAATTTAGCCACCAACTACTTAGATTCTGAAGCAATAGTCGAAGCAGAAAGCTATGCTAACAAGGTGATTTATGTAGATGTAGGACAGGTAAATGCTTACCAGATTCTAGCCGTAATAGCCCTTAAAAATAAGAACTTGAAAAAAGCTCAAAGTTATTTCCAAAAGGCAAAATATCAGTTGCTAAAAAAACCAAATACCTCATCCCGAGATCTTGCAAAATTACAATTAGCACATATTAATATATTACTTTCGAAATCAGCGTATGTTGAAGCATTAAAAAAGCTTAAGGAAATCTATGCGTATCTACTTCCTGAATATTCCTCAGATACAGCGCTTCCGAAAAAGGAAATTCTTATAGCAGACAGAGTCTTACTAAAAGCATTAGATGTGCACACACATATTCATCAACAATTAGATGACCCGCTTTTAGCGATTAAAACTCTGGAGGCAGCTTTTGAGGTAAACTCAAAATTAAATACCACGTATCCATTACAGGATACCAAAATTATTCAGCACGGTCAAAACCGAAATCGTACCGAATCCTACATTGATCTTTTGTATTCCCTGTATATTAAGACAAAAGATGTGAAATATGTCGTAAAAGCATTTGAAGCAGCAGAAAACTCTAAAGCACCTTTTGTCAATGAAGCATTACTATCTAAACAATTGCTATTACAGTATAAAAACGATTCGTTGGTTAATAAAAACAAGCAACTCACTAACGAAATGGCAACTTATGATACGTATATTCTGAAAGAAAGACAAAAAGGAGACAAGGCTAATATCTCGCAAATTCAAAAATGGACCTCGGCATATGAAATGAAATCTATAGAGCTTAAGAGTGTAACTCAAGAACTTCAGGAAAAATACCCAAATCTTCTATCTGATCACAAAAAAATCTCTATTTCAGCATTTCAAAAACGACTAGGATGCGATGGTCTTACTTTGATTGAATATTTTTTTGGTAAAAATACCCTATACCAATTTATAATTAAAAGTGATTCAGTTGCGCTAAAAGCCACAGAAAACATTGACCAATTCAGAAAAACCGTTCAAAACTATATAGGTTATTTCAATAAAGCTTCAGCGATAAGCGATAATGTAACAGGCTTTGCCGAAAATAGTTTTGAATTGTTTTCTAAACTAGAGATCCCAGATACCGAAAAGATATTGATCATTCCCGATGGACTTCTGAATTTTGTTCCATTCGAAACGTTGCTAACTAAAAAAAGTACTGTTTTGAATTTTGAGAAGATGCCCTTTTTACTAAAGTCAAGCATCATCAATTATGAAATTTCTGCCCAAAAGTATATAAGATCAAACAATAATGATCTTAAAGGAAGTAGCATTTTGGGTATATTTCCAGTTTTCGAAAATACTCCGCTAGAACTCTCTTTCTCGAACGAAGAATTAAATTTTATCCAGCAAAAATTTGATGGTGTTTTTTTACAAAAAGATGAAGCTACCTATACCCGTTTTCTTGATGAAGTGAAAAAACATAAGATCATACATCTATCAACACACGCAGAAGCCGGCAGTTTTGCGAGACCGGCTTCGATACAATTCAGAAATGAAAATATTCCGGTAAATCAGTTATACGGATTACAATTGGAAGCAGATTTAGTAGTGTTAAGCGCTTGTGAAACTGGTGTTGGCACATTAGCTAAAGGAGAAGGACCCCTTAGTATTGGTAGGGGATTTCAGTATGCGGGAGTGCGAAATATTCTATTTTCACTATGGAAAGTAAACGACAAAAGCACATCTAAGTTGATGCAGTTTTTCTATCAAAATCTACATAGTTCCTATTCATCTGTACACGGATTACATACCGCAAAACTGGATTACCTGAAATCCACAGAAATCTCTAATATCCAAAAATCTCCTTATTACTGGGCTTCATTCGTATATTACGGAGCGTATCAACCTTCTACAGAAACCAACTTTAATTGGTTATTTATTATTGTAGCGGTTTTACTAATTATACTATTTTTGTTTGTGATTCGACAAAAATTAAAATGACAACACTCCGCCAGTTTCTTAGTTCCAAAAATTATCAACGTATTAGACTTGTTTATACCAAAACTAATCATTTTGAGGTCAAGGCGATCCTTAATGGCATAGAGGGTAATTTTATTGTAGATACTGGAGCATCTAATTCGTGTGTTGGTTTTGATGCGGTAGAAAAATTTAATCTTTTCGCGCAGGATAGTGATGTAAAGGCTGCGGGTGCCGGTGCTACAGACATGCTAACGCAACTTTCTAAAAAAAATGCGCTACAGCTTGGCAAATGGTCAAAAAGAAGTATTTCACTTATTTTATTTGACCTTACTCACGTAAATACTGCACTTATCGCACATCACGCTGAACCAGTAGATGGAATAATTGGTGCGGATGTTTTAAAAAGAGGAAAAGCCGTTATAGATTATGAACGAAAGTGTCTTTATCTTAAGTAAATTATGAATACCAAATATTAAGGAAGACTTTCTACCAGAAACAAGTGTTTCTACCTATTTCGTTATAATATCATTCATTATATCTTTACAAAATGATAATAGAGATGATAACCCCGAATAAAAAAGAAACGTAATGATGAAAGTTATTCCCGTCGCCGTGTTGATCATTATATTGATAGCTCTAGGCATGAATATTTATCTATTATTAAGATTCGTATAACCCGTCTTTACATGCCTGTCCGAATTGCCTCCACTGGATCTAGTTTAGCTGCCATCCAAGCTGGAAAAATACCTGCTACCAGGCCTATAAGCGTAGACCAGAACATACCCCAAAACATATTGGAGGACGAAAGCACAAATTCAAAATCTCCAGTTAACTGTGAAGCTCCTTTAGAAATCAACCATACCAATATCAAACCTATCAATCCACCAAAAACGGCCAGTATCACCGCTTCAAACAAAAACTGAAGTAAAATAAACTTTCTTTTAGCTCCCAAAGCTTTCTGAATACCAATTAGATTTGTTCGTTCCTTTACACTTACAAACATAATATTAGCTATCCCAAAGCCTCCAACTAATAAGGCAAAACCTCCGATAATACCACCTACTTTAGACATAAATCCGGTAATGTTATCAATAAAATCGGTAAATCCCTGTAGCTGATTTACAAAAAAATCATCACTCTCATCTGGTTTTAAACCTCTATAGGACCTCACCTTCTGAGTTAATGAAGCAACAAATTCCGGCACATCACTTCCGGATACAGGTTTAATAATAATCATCGGAAAGGTAAATTTGTTATTATCTCCATAGATTCTTCTAACAATATTAACAGGCAATATTGCCGCTGTATCCTTGGAACCTCCAAAAAGACCACTACCTTCTTTCTTTAAAACACCTATAACGGTAAACTTTCTTCCGTAGACACGAACTTTTTTACCAATTGGATCACCAGAACCAAATAAACTATTCGCTATTTCATCTCCTATAACAATAACCGGAGCTCCACCCACAGATTCCTGCTCATTATAAAACCTTCCTTTCACCACCTGTAATTCCTCTATATCATAATAATCATTAGTAACAGGTATCATGTCTACATTACTAATACTTTTATCATTATACTTTACAGTTTCCTGTCCAACATTCAACAAAAAGCTGGCAGCTTTCATATCTGGCATAGCTCTTTTTATATATTGATATTCTTCAAAAGTTACATCAGGAAATTGTTCTCTTTTCCAATCCGGAACCTGAGTAGGTCCAAAAGAAATTCTGGTAAGATATATAGTACTATTATCTAATGAACTTATACTGCCTTTTATTTCTTTTTCCAAGGAATCAACAGCAGCCAAAACACCAATGATTGAAAAAATACCAATAGTTACTCCCAATAAAGAAAGAAAGGTTCTTAGTTTATTGTTTCTAAGAGCGTTAACTGCAAAATTAAGGCTCTCTTTAAGTACTCTAAGATAGATAAGCATATGCTATGTTTTGAACAATATAAAGATAGGACGTTTTCCTTATAATTTTGTTACAAAATATCTAAAACAATTACTCACAATGGGTTGTCTAATTGGTAAGTAAATTGCTACTTTTGCGTTTTACAAACTAAACACTGTCATGAGCAACACAAAAACCGCTAAATCCGCATTAATTTCTGTATTCAGTAAAGATGGATTGGCACCTATCGTAAAAAAACTAGATGAACTTGGAATTACTATTTATTCCACGGGTGGTACTGAAAAATTCATAAAAGATCAGGGAGTTGATGTTATTCCCGTAGAGGATGTTACTTCGTATCCTTCTATTCTTGGTGGAAGAGTAAAAACTTTACACCCAAAAGTATTTGGCGGAATACTAAATCGCCAGAACAACGATAGTGATATTGCAGAACTTGAACAATATGAAATTCCGCAAATTGATATTGTTATAGTAGATCTGTATCCTTTCGAAAAAACCGTTGCTTCCGGAGCCTCTGAACAAGATATTATCGAAAAAATAGATATAGGAGGAATTTCTTTAATCAGAGCTGCTGCCAAGAATTTTGCAGATGTAACCTGTGTGGCTTCTGTGGATAACTACGCTGAGTTTTTGAAAATTATTTCTGAAGGAAATGGAAGCATTTCTTTAAAAGACCGAAAGCGTTTTGCTGCGAAAGCTTTTAATGTATCATCTCATTACGACAGTGCAATTTTTAATTATTTTAATAGTGATCACGAAATCGCCTCACTTAAAATTAGCGAAACTAAAGGAAAGGTACTACGATATGGAGAGAATCCGCATCAAAAAGGGTTTTTCTTTGGGGGATTTGATGCTATGTTTGATAAACTACACGGAAAAGAATTATCATACAATAATCTTCTTGATGTAGATGCTGCTGTAAATTTAATGAATGAGTTTAAAGGAGAAGATCCAACTTTTGCGATTCTCAAACACAACAATGCTTGTGGTTTAGCACAGCGGCCGACAGTACATCAAGCATACGTAGACGCATTAGCAGGGGATCCCGTATCTGCTTTTGGTGGTATCTTAATAAGTAATTCTGAAGTAGATGTAGCTACGGCTCAGGAAATTCACAAATTATTCTGTGAAGTTGTCATCGCTCCTTCTTATAGCGATGAAGCTTTAGAAATATTAAAAGGAAAGAAAAACAGAATCATTCTGATTCAAAAAGATATTGAGTTACCAAAAACACAGGTTCGTTCTTGTTTAAACGGTGCTTTAGTTCAGGATAAGGATTTAAAAACAGACGCTAAAGAAGATTTAAATGCAGTGACTAAAGTTGCTCCGACAGAAGCACAGGTTGAGGATTTATTATTTGCTTCCAAAATTTGTAAGCATACAAAATCCAACACAATTGTATTTACTAAGGGAAAACAATTGTTAGCCAGCGGTACCGGACAAACATCCAGAGTAGATGCATTAAAACAATCTGTTGAGAAAGCAAATGCATTTAATTTTGATCTTAATGGTGCTGTAATGGCAAGTGATGCTTTCTTTCCATTCCCTGATTGTGTGGAGCTTGCAGACAATGCCGGAATTAAAGCCGTTATACAACCAGGTGGTTCTATAAAAGATCAGTTAAGTATAGATTACTGCGACGCAAATGGAATTGCAATGGTTATGACAGGAACACGTCATTTTAAACATTAATTTTAGTACATTTACTCAATTCTAACCCTTTTTATCTGTTTATATGGGATTTTTCGACTTCTTTACTGAAGAAATTGCTATAGATTTAGGTACCGCGAATACCTTAGTTATTCATAATGACAAAGTGGTGGTAGACAGTCCATCAATTGTCGCCCGTGATATTGTTACCGGAAAAATAATTGCTGCCGGAAAAGAGGCCGCAATGATGCAAGGAAAAACACACGAGAACATAAAAACCATTCGACCTCTTAAGGATGGAGTAATTGCGGATTTTGATGCCAGTGAAAAAATGATAAGCATGTTTATCAAAGATATTCCGGCATTGAAGAAAAAAATCTTCACTCCTGCATTAAGAATGGTCATCTGTATTCCTTCTGGAATCACAGAAGTAGAAATGAGAGCGGTGAAAGAAAGTGCAGAGCGCGTTAATGGTAAGGAAGTTTATCTTATTCACGAACCTATGGCGGCAGCGATCGGTATTGGTGTCGATATTATGCAGCCTAAAGGGAATATGATAGTAGATATAGGTGGAGGAACCACTGAAATTGCTGTAATTGCATTAGGAGGAATCGTTTGTGATAAATCTGTAAAGATTGCAGGAGATGTTTTTACGAACGACATCATTTATTATATGCGTACACAACATAACTTATATGTAGGTGAGCGTACCGCCGAAAAAATAAAAATACAAATCGGAGCAGCAACAGAAGACTTAGAATTGCCACCAGAAGAAATGAACGTTCAAGGGCGTGATTTGCTAACCGGAAAACCAAAACAAGTTCAGATCTCATTTCGTGAGATCGCGAAAGCTTTAGATAAGTCTATTCTTAGGATCGAGGATGCTGTGATGGAAACATTATCGCAAACCCCACCAGAGCTTGCCGCGGACATATATAATACCGGAATTTACCTAGCAGGTGGAGGATCTATGTTAAGAGGACTTGATAAAAGATTGTCTCAAAAAACGGATTTACCGGTGTACATCGCCGAAGATCCGCTAAGAGCCGTAGTAAGAGGAACAGGAATCACTCTGAAAAATATTAATCGTTACAAAAGTGTATTGATTAAATAATAATTTTCAGAAAAGTATAATTAGAATATACCTAAAATATATTTTTTACGTTATTCTGCTTTGATTGTTTTAATTATATCAAACACACAGTTAAAACAAGGAATTATTATTTTTAGAATTTAGTACCCCTATAAAGCATGCAGCAGATTATTAATTTTTTAATACGGAATAAAAACTTCCTATTATTTCTTCTGCTACTATTTTTATCTTTGATTCTTACTATACAATCTCACAGCTATCACAAGAGTAAGTTTATAAGTTCCACTAATTTTCTTACGGGAGGTGTTTACGGGTGGAGATACTCTGTCAGCAACTATTTTGGGCTTAAAAGTGACAACGAGCGATTATTACAAGAAAATGAGCAATTGCGAAATCAAATAAGCTGGCTAACCGCAGATACGATTGTCACTAAATTTGTAGATACTACATCATATAACAAACCATTTACGTTCATTAAAGGAGTCGTATACAAAAATGACTACAGCAAAGTAGATAATTATATCCTGATTAATAAAGGAGAAAAAGATGGAATTGAGCCAGATATGGGGATCATTACTGATAAAGGAATTGTCGGTATCGTAGAAAACACCTCTAAGAACTACAGTAGGGTTATTTCTATTCTAAATAGTAATTCCAGAATTAATGCAGGTCTAAAAAAATCGAATCAATACGGCTCTTTAGTTTGGAACGGTAAGGATCCAAATATAGTGCAATTGGAAACGGTTCCCAGACAAGCAATTTTACAAAAAGGAGACACAATTATCACCAATGGCCGTTCCACCATATTTCCACGTGGGATAGGAATTGGCACTATTATTAACTATAAATTAGATGAAAATCAGAGTTATTTTCTAATCGATGTTCAATTATTTAATGATATGACCGACATCGGTTTTATATATGCCATAAAAAGTAATGATGCTTCGGAAATCAGATCCTTGGAAAATCCTAAAATAGATGAATAATAATGTTCTTTTATATATTGGCAGATTCTTGAGTCTGGTTTTAGTTCAGGTATTCATCTTGAATCATATCAATTTTTTAGGCTATCTTAATCCTTTCATTTATATTATTTTCATACTATTAGCACCCTTAAATATTCACAAGAGTTTATTTCTTTTTCTAAGTTTTGTTTTGGGATTGACTATAGACCTGTTTGGCGATTCGGGCGGTGTGCATGCAACAGCTTGTCTGGTTATCGCGTATCTGCGCCCGGTGATTCTAAGATCAGTTTTCGGCTTGAGCTACGAGTTCCAAACGGTAAAATTAAGCAAAGTTGGCTTTGGACAACGATTGGCCTATGTTACTCTGATGGTTTTTATCCACCATATCGTGCTTTTCTCATTAGAAACATTTAACTTTTCTCACACACTATTAATAGCTAAAAAAACGTTATTTTCTAGTCTATTTTCAATCATAGCAATTATGTTGGTTTTGGTATTGTTTAGAAGAAAGGATTCATGAGAAAATTATTACTTTATCTTATCATTATAAGTACTGGCATTGTATTTATCACCAGACTCTTTTATTTACAAATTTACAATACGTCTTTTGCTGCGCTATCCGAAGATAATGCAATCAAAGTATTATATGATTACCCTCAACGTGGAGCGATTTATGACAGAAATGGTAAACTTTTGGTAACCAATCAACCATCTTATGATGTAATGGTAATACCAAGAGAATTAAAACCTTTTGACACTCTAGAGTTTTGCTCTATACTTAAAATCTCAAAGAAAAGACTTGTAAAACAGTTGAATAAAGCGAGAGCTTATTCACCTCGCGTTCCCTCGGTAGTGATCCCTCAGTTAACAAAGGATGAGTACGCTTATCTACAGGAAAAAATGCGGAAATTTGAAGGGTTTTTTATTCAGAAACGTTCTCTTCGAGACTATTATACGGTAAACGCTTCTAATGTTCTTGGATACATAGGAGAAGTAAATGATGCATTGATCAAAAAAGACCCATATTATCTATCAGGAGATCTTATCGGAATTGACGGTGTAGAAAAACAGTATGAAAAAGAGTTGAGGGGAGTAAAAGGAATAAAACGTATACAAAAAGACAAACACAACAGAGATATCGGCCCCTATAAAAATGGAAAATATGATACATTGCCCATTAATGGTAAGGATTTAACTATAACTATTGATGAGAACCTTCAGGCTTACGGGCAAAAGTTAATGGAAAATAAAAGAGGAGGTATTGTTGTACTAGAACCGTCTAGCGGTGAAATTTTGGCATTGGTAACCGCTCCAAGTTATAAACCGGAATTATTAGTAGGTCGAAAAAGGTCTCCGAATTTCACCAAACTATATTATGACACCATTGCCAAACCACTTTTTGACAGAGGTCTAAAAGGTCAATATTCGCCTGGCTCACCGTTTAAAACGATAAATGCATTAATTGGATTACAGGAAGGCGTAGTAACTCCTCAGGAAACCTTTTCCTGTAGAATGGGTTATTACTACGGACGAAAAAAAACACGTTTTGGATGTCATGCACATAGAAGCCCATTAAGTATGGTTCCAGGTATTGCCAATTCTTGTAACGCATATTTTGCGAATGTATATTTAAGAATTATCAATAAATATGAAACTCCACAAGAAGGAATTGATGTTTGGAGAAAACATGTTATGAGTTTTGGTCTTGGAGATTATCTTGGTAATGATTTATCCGCCGGAGACAAAGGAAAAATACCTGACTCCAAATATTATAACCGAGTATCAGAATTCCCTAAATACAAATGGTACGCAACGAGAACTATTTCAAACTCTATTGGTCAGGGTGAAGTTCTTGCAACTCCTATTCAATTAGCCAATATGACTGCTGCAATAGCCAACAGAGGATACTTCTATACGCCTCATATTATAAAAATGATAGATGGTCAACCCATACAGGAAGAAAGATTCACAAAACCCAAATATACAACGATAGACAAACAATTTTTTGAACCTGTTGTAGATGGAATGAGAGAGGTTTTTGTCCAGGGAACGGCTAGTCATTTACAATCAAAAGACATTGAAATATGTGGTAAAACGGGAACTGTGGAAAACTTTGCCATTATAGACGGTGTAAAAACTCAACTTACGGATCATTCTGTATTTGTTGCGTTTGCTCCTAAGGACAACCCAAAAATAGCCATGGCTGTTTTTATCGAAAACGGATATTATGGAGCACGATATGCAGGACGAATCGCTACTTTGATGATCGAGAAACACCTAAAAGGTGAAATCGAAAGAAAGGATCTCGAAGATTGGGTTTTGAGTCATAGCCTCGAAGAAGAATATGCTAAACCATATAGTGGTGAACCTTTTAAAATAAACCAATAATGGCAAGGTCAACAATTGCAGCTATAGACTGGTTAACTGTACTTTTGTTTTTATTATTGGTAGGTTTCGGATGGGGCAATATTTATTCTGCATCATACGGAGATGAAACCTTCTCGATTACCGATTTCTCTCAGCCCTATATAAAACAACTATACTGGATTGCATTAAGTGTACTTATCATAATTATCACCCAGGCAATCGAAACTAAATTTTATGAACGATTTGCCGGTTTGATTTATATTATATCATTAGCATCTCTTTTAGGTCTATTTTTATTTGGAAAAAATGTAAACGGTGCCACATCCTGGTATGCTTTCGGACCTGTTGGATTACAACCATCCGAATTTGCAAAAGCTGCTACTGCCCTTGCTCTCGCCAAGTTTTTAAGTGATATGCAAACCAATATAAATTTAATCAACCATCAGTTAAGAGCTTTTCTTATCATAGCACTACCGGCACTTTTTATAATACCTCAACCGGATCCGGGCAGTGCATTAGTATACGCGGCATTTTTCTTTCCGTTGTATCGAGAAGGTTTAGCAGCCACTTATCTGATCATAGGTGCATCTTCAGCTGCTCTTTTTATTTTAACTTTAATATTTACACCTTTATGGGTAGTTGTAGGGATCGCGATCATTATGCTATTGATTCTTATTAAAAAAAGAAAACAAAAACCGAAATTCTCCAGATATCTACTAACATTGATTGTAATTACGGGATTTTGCTTTTCTGTAAATTATATTTTCAATAATGTTTTTGAACAAAGACACCGAGACCGATTTAATATAGTTTTAGGAAAAGAGGTTGACTCGAAAGGTATTGGCTATAACACAAACCAAAGTCAAATTGCCATCGGAAGTGGTGGCTGGATTGGAAAAGGATGGAAAGAAGGTACTCAGACCAAAGGTGGTTTCGTTCCTGAACAGCATACCGATTATATTTTTAGCACAGTTGGAGAAGAATGGGGCTTTCTCGGTGCAACCACCGTTATCATATTGTTTATTGGATTACTTTTACGGTTACTCTATTTGGCAGAGCGACAGAAATCTCAATTCAGTAGGGTATACGGATATAGTGTTGTTGGCATCCTATTTGTCCATTTTGCAGTAAACGTAGGAATGGTTACGGGTTTAATCCCTACGGTCGGAATACCTCTTCCGTTTTTTAGCTATGGCGGCTCCGGATTATGGGGTTTTACCTTATTACTTTTTATTTTCATCAAGCTTGATTCTAATAGAGTTAATGAGTGGTAAACACTTAAAATTTCCAGCTTTTGTTATCAGAAGAACTTTCGAGTCGATTCTCTATATTATCCGGTAATTTCGGAAAAAAATCGATTCCTGTTAACTTTTCAATACTATCGGCAGAAACCACAAAGCTCTCTAACGCTTTATCTGTATCCTTATTAGGAATTAAAAATGCTATCATTTTTGGATTTTTAGTGTTATCCAAAACTATTTTATAGAAGTAGTCAGGAACGGAAACCGCTTCATAACCAATCGTTTTGAGATTATCCGTCAAAACCCCACCTGTTACCACGTAGACTCCATTATATTTATTCGCCCAGTATCTGGTCTTTTGTTCTAAACGATTCCAAATACCTGCATTGAATTTGTTATTCTGAGGAGAAATATTAGAGGTCAGAAATGTTTCTTCAAATGCATCATAAGAAAACCTTCGATCTGCGGCAGGACATAAATGACCTTTATCATATCCAGAATTTTTATAATTTCTCCAATCAGCTGAAGATGATCTCACTTTATCATCCAATTCAAAAAACGGTCTTTTATATTCATTCTTAGAAAGGTGCTCCTTTTTTAATTCATAAGCTACCCACTCTGGTTGTTCATGTTTTTCTGAATAAGACAACGAGTAATTACTATGCGTAATAATAGTACCTGTTGTAGATGTTGGAAGATAGAAAAAACTAAATTCTGTCTGATCATCATTAATTTCGGAGAAACCATTTTTTTTATTTACATCTATGTTTTTTTCTAAATAATAAAAGCCAATTGTGACTATTAGCACCAGTAACGGATATATGTATCTTCTTTTCAATCTTATTTTCTATAATATTATTGCTGCAAAAGTATCAAAATCAATCCACAACTTCTCATTTCTTTAATTAAGAGATTGTGGTAATTCATACACGACGTTATTTCTTGTATAGAAAAAAATACTAACTCAAGCAAACTTTAACATAGATCTAAAAACAGCTTTTTCAAAATCCAAAAAAATTAGTAAGTACTTTATTTACATAACATTAAAATCAAGTTCAACATAAATTTCCTTTAAAATTACGGTTAAACCTTTTTTATTTTATGTAATATCCTCGTAGATAGTACGTTTTAAAATAATTACTTTAGAAGGCTTATAATTTTGAAAGATAATTTTAAAATTTCTACAACAAGGAGAAAAAACATGATATGAGTGATATGGGGCAATCAACTTATACTATCTTTATAAAGATTTAAGCAAAAAATTATCTTATAGGATTCATGAAAAATAGTATCGAGAAAATTGTTGAAACCGTTTTAATCCAAAATCGGATTAGTGATTATGATAAAAAGGATTTAGAATTACAACTACAAATACATCCAAACTATCCAAGTTTTCAGTCAATTACCGACACTTTGGACTATTTTAATATCGACAATATTGCGGTAGAAGTTCCTTTGGAAGCACTAGATCAATTACCTGAAAGTTTTGTTTCGTTGGTCAAAAAAGATAATGCTGAAGAAATTGTATCTGTTATTCATAAAAACGGCAGCATACAATTAAAGCATACAGATTTAGAGACTAAAAATTTCACATATGATCAATTTAAGGAAATATGGGTGCCTAAGGTAATTGCTGTAGAGCATAATACCGGCGGTAGCTCTGTTTTTTCCAAAGAATCTCTTATTCAGAATATTTTGTTAGGAGCTTTTTTGATAAGTTCAATCGTAGTGATGGTATTAAGACCATTCGATATTTATCAACTACTGTTTTTACTACTATCAATTTCCGGAATTGTTTTCAGTCTTTTTGCTGTTCGTGAGAGCCTAGGTATTCAATCCAATACGATGCATCAGTTTTGTACTTCGGTTGGTAATTCTAATTGTGGAGACGTCATCAACAATAATACAGGTAAATTGTTTAAGAATTTCTCATTGGCCGATGCAAGTATCACTTTCTTTGGTATTCTTGCGATTTATCAACTTTTTTATGGATTTAACAGTGCCTTATTATTACCTATACTTATTGGAATTCCTTTTGTGGTATATTCGCTATATTCTCAGGCGTTTGTAATAAAAAAATGGTGCGCTATCTGTATAGCAATCGGTGCGATATCTATCGGTCTGATTGTCGTAGCACTACTTGGTCTTCCTTTTAGTCTATCGGTAACCTCAATCTCTGCCTTTGTCATGGTTTCAGCACTTTTTACCATCGCTTATATGAGCGTGAAAGAAAACATGATAAAAAATAAAGAATACAAAAGCGAAAATATAAAACTGAATCACTTTAAAAGAGATCGACAAATATTTGATCATTTACTAAGTTTATCCGAAAAAATCGAAGACAACGCTTCGATCACTAACGAAATTGTTTTAGGGAATCCTAATGCTAAGTTCAAAATTATCAGCCTGACTAATCCTATGTGTGGTTACTGTAAGGGAGCTTTTGAAGCCTATACAAGAGTTTTAAGGTCAATGAAGGAACAACTCCAGATCATCATAAGATTAAAAGTATCAACAGAAGATCTTGATAATCCGGTAACACAAGTCAGTTTGCGATTAATAGAAATATATCACACCGAAGGTTCTGAAAGTTTTGTTAATGCTTATAATGAATGGTTCAAGGACAGAACATTTAGTGCGTGGATAAAAACATACGGAGTTCCAAAGAACGACAAGCAACATATTGAAGTACTTAAAAAACAATCTGAATGGGCAGAAAAGAATAATTTATTTTATACACCTGCTTCTATTATGAATACATCAATTTATCCTAAAAAATATAGTTACGACGAGTTCTTTCATTTTACTAGTATGATGATCGAAAATGAAAATGAGCATACTTATGAACATGAAGAGAAACCCATAGGGGTTTAAATAGATTAAAGTTAAGTCAATCGATATATTATCTAAAATTTTACAACTAAAGAGGTGTTCAGTAAATGAATAAAAAAACAACAAAATCGATTAAATGAGGTATTACGCTTCCTGGATTATATGACTGCGAATGTATCCTTATCGAACCTGACAGATATCTTGTGGTAGTATCATCTACCCTGATAGAAATCTCCAATTGGAGATTAGTTTTCTAGGCAATAAACTCGGGTTGCTTACTAATCTAAAAACGAAACTTTTCTTATAAAAAGAGAAGCTATTTAATTAAAGACGTATTAGATACTCTTTTTCTTCACACACTCAAAACTCTCCCTGAAAGCCGCATGGCATTTGGGGAGAATATTTTTCAATCAAAAAACCTGGAAATTGGATTTTTTTAGTGTTTGAAGCATCTCATCCTTTCACATCTAGTGCATCCCGTAATGCATTACCCATTAACATAAAAGCCATAACGAGACTCATAATTCCTAATCCTGGAATGACTGCCAGATATGCTTTTCCGAGTATGATATAAGAGTAATGATCCTTGATCATTGCACCCCAGCTAGCCATTGGCGGCTGTGCTCCTATTCCTAGAAAGCTTAATCCGCTTTCAATCAAAATAGCTGCTGCAAAATTAGCAGCAGAAATTACAATTACCGGAGCCAGACTATTAGGTAACACGTGTTTAGTTATTATTCTAAAATGGTTATAACCTAATGCTTTTGCGGCAGTAACATATTGCATTTGTTTGATGCTTAAAACCTGGCCTCTGACTACTCTTGCAACTTCTACCCACATCGTTAATCCTACTGCAATAAAAACCTGCCAGAAACCTTTTCCTAAAGCCAAAGTAATGGCAATTACCAAAAGTAATGTAGGTATGGACCAAGTAACATTAATTAACCACATAATTAATACATCGACTTTACCACCAAAATAACCTGCAATCGAACCCAAAGAGATCCCTAATAGTAACGAAATCAACACAGCTACGAAGCCAATAGAAAATGAAATTCGAATTCCGATAAGCATTCGACTTAATAAATCTCTTCCATATTTATCGGTCCCAAGTATGAATGTTCTATTCTTTATAAATTTTTCTTCTATTTGTTGCTTTTCTAATCCGTTAGGAAAACGAGTCAATTCTATAGTTTTAGAGATTCCTTTAAGTTCTCCTTCCGTATAAGGGGTTATTTCTAAGGATGCTTCTTTGAAACGATAGGTTTCTATAGGAACCTCTGTATCCGTATTTTTTGTACCGAAAAGCAACTTATCCAAAAATGACTGGTTTGATACTGCATCCGTAGGTATGGTTAACATCTTTACTGAAAAACCTGGGCCTTTAGAGTGGATAGATACGTGCATCTGATTGGCATTCTTTGAGCCATCTGGTGCTAATACATATGCTAAAACAGCTATGAAGGCGCAAATAACAATAAACCAAAAACTCAAAACGCCCCAAAAATTTTTCTTAAATCTTTGGAGCGCTAGCTTTGATAATGAATTTGATTTTATCTTTTGCATTAAAGCATATTAATTCTTGAGTGTAAGAGGGTTCTTCGACCGACGTATATTGTTAATCTTCATATCCTCCAGAACGCTCAATGCCTCTTCTACATAAACATCTTTACTAAGACTCTGATGCCATCTGATTCTTTTTTCTTTAAGAATTGTATCATTTTCCATAAGATCTTTTTCATATGGTAGAGATTCAAAAGTCAGATTGGTTTTATAATCATTCAGAAGATCAAATCGTTTTGCTTGTTCCTCGTTCAACTCAATATTTTTCTTATACTCATTATAATTTAAAGAGTACTCGTTAACATCTCTCTTTTCTCGAACCCATTTAGCATTCTCTTCAATCAGTTTTAATTGCTCGTTAGAAGCCATACGAGCTTTACTTTTATTAATGGTTTGATCAAAATCAATATAACCATCCCAGATGGTATAGTCTGCAGCAGGAATCTTATCCCAAGGTAGCGGATTTTCCTGATCTTTCTCACCTATATCAATATAACTATATCGATCTGGAACTACCACATCACTTTTCACTCCCTCTAACTGAGTAGAGCCTCCATTTACACGATAGAATTTCTGAGTGGTTAATTTTAGTGCTCCTAAGTCCCCAAAATCATTACTGCGCATCCATCGATTAAGATCCATCACATTTTGTACTGTTCCTTTCCCGTATGTTTGTTTACTTCCAATTATAATTGCTCTTTTATAATCCTGCATTGCTGCAGCCAGAATCTCTGAAGCAGAAGCTGAAAGTTCATTAACAAGAATTACTAATGGTCCATCCCATAGTATATTTCGATCTTTATCGCTTAGTACTTCTGGCGATTCTCCTTTTGTTCTTACCTGTACGATGGGTCCTTTATCAATAAATAAACCAGCAATATCCACTACAGTTTGTAAAGATCCACCACCATTATCTCTAAGATCTATAACTAAACCTTCCATATCCTGTTCCTTGAGACGTATAACTTCTTGCTTCACATCCTTAGCAGCGTTACGTTGGTTATAATCCTGCATGTTAAAATAGAACTTCGGTAGGTTGATAATTCCGAAATTCTTTCCGTTCTTTTTAACGAGTGATGATTTGGCATACGTTTCTTCTAATTCTACTACATCCCGAACTATTTCAATATTTTCGATTGTTCCGTCAACTTTTTTAACCGTAAGCGTCACCTTGGTCCCTTTAGGACCTTTGATAAGACTCACTGCATCATCAAGTCTCATTCCTACGATACTTACAGGCTCTACCTCATCCTCTTGTTTAACCCGCATAATCAAATCTCCAACTTCTACTTTATTACCTCTCCAAGCCGGACCTCCGGAAATAATTTCTACTATTTTTACATTATCGTTCTTTTTTTGCAATCTCGCTCCTATTCCTTCTAATTTACCAGACATTGCAATATCAAAACGATCTTTATCTTGTGGAGCGAAATAGTATGTATGAGGATCAAATTCCTCTACAATAGAGTTGATGTATATAGAAAACCAATCCTTTCTCTCTAGGTCATCAGCAAATTCAAAATATTCCTTCAATGAAGTTTCAGTTAACTCACGAGACTCTTTTTCCAGAACAACGGCAGACTTTCTTTTAAAATCTTTGTTTTTCGTTATAGAATCTATTTGCTCGTCCACCTTATCATAATAGCTGGATAACGCATTGAATTTAAGTTGCAGCCTCCAACGATTTTTCATTTCCTTTTTGTTACTAGCGTAGGACAACTTATCATAATCCGTGTTTATAGATTCTTCTTTTTCAAAGTTGAAAGGACGCTCCAATATTTCTTTATACAATGACCTGGCTTCTACCATTCTTTTCTGTAATCTCTCGTATGTAAGATTAAAGAAATCAATCTCTTTATCTCTGATCTGATCATCAATTAAAGTCTGAAATTTTTTAAATTCTTCAATATCACTTTTATAGAAATACCTTTTTAGAGGATCTAATGCATCTATATAATCAACAAAAACATTCTTAGAGAAATCATCATTAATATCCTTTGCATCATAATGACCTTTACTAAGGACATAACTGATCAAATCAATCAATATACGATCTTTATCAGGGTCATTGTCAATCTTTGTTGTAAAGCTACAAGAAGCAGCTGATACAATTACGGTAAGCATCAATACCAAAAAACTCTTTTTCATATGCTCATTTTTAATTTAGGGGGTGTATACGGCAAAATACATTAAAAATCGTGCCAATTAGAGGTAATATTACTAAATTTTTCTTAAAAGAACTAATAATAAAGGCTACTGGTTACTAATAATATTTTTAGAGTAAAAAAAATGTATTTTTACCAGTGAAAAAAATAATTCTATGCCACAAAATAAACCACTGATTTTAGTTACCAATGATGATGGTATTACAGCACCCGGAATCAGAACTTTGATTACTATTATGAACGAGATAGGTGATGTAATTGTTGTGGCACCCGATAGTCCGCAAAGTGCCATGGGACATGCTATTACTATCAACAATACGCTGTACTGTGACTCAATAATCATTGATAAAAATGCCCCCCAAAAAGAATATAGCTGTTCCGGAACGCCGGTAGATTGTGTCAAAATGGCAACCAGAGAAATATTGAAAAGAAAGCCAGACCTATGTGTCAGTGGAATTAACCATGGCTCTAACTCTGCAATTAACGTCATTTATTCCGGTACAATGAGTGCTGCTGTTGAGGCTGGAATAGAAGGAATTCCTGCTATTGGGTTTTCGTTGTTGGATTATAGCATGGATGCGAATTTCGAACCATCAAAAAAATATGTGAAAGCAATTGTAAAAAATGTGCTTAAAAATGGATTGCCTAAAGGAATTGTTCTCAATGTCAATATTCCAAAATTAGATGAAGAACACATTAAAGGAATTAAAATTTGTAGACAAGCTAATGCTCATTGGGTAGAAGAATTTGACAAAAGAACTAATCCAATGGGAAGAGATTATTATTGGCTGTCCGGAAAATTTATCAATGAGGATAAAGGTGAAGACACAGATGAGTGGGCCTTACATAATGGATATATTTCTATGGTACCTACTCAATTCGATCTCACAGCACATCATTTTATACAAGAACTAAATAACTGGGCATTACATGATTAAAAAAGAAATTCTAATTGGTTTTATTACTGGAATAATTGCCAATAGCGTTGGTATTATCATATATATATTATTATTTTCTGAGCTAGGTATTGCCGAAACATTAAAAGCAGCACAAAAAAATAATTTTCTTGGAAGTTTAATAGCATTGGGAGCAATTCTTAATTTAATTATTTTCTTTCTATTTTTAAAACAAAACAGACCATATAGAGCACGTGGCGTGCTTCTTGCTACACTTATTGCAGCAGTTACTATTGCAATTAGTAAATTTAGTTAACAAAATGAAGACGTATATCTAGGATGAAATATTATCTAATCGCTGGGGAGGCATCAGGTGATTTACACGGTGCTAATCTCATGAAATCCATAATCAAGGAAGATCCTGACGCAGAATTCAGATTCTGGGGAGGAGATTTAATGCAGCAAGTTGGTGGTTCCATCGTAAAACATTACAGAGAACTAGCATTTATGGGTTTTATAGAAGTGATCCTGAATTTGTTTACAATTCTTAAAAATATAAAGCTTTGTAAAGAAGACATTACTGTCTACAAGCCAGACGTAATCATTTTTGTTGACTATCCTGGATTTAATCTTCGCATTGCTAAATGGGCTAAACAACAAGGTTTTCGAACACATTACTATATTTCTCCACAGATATGGGCGTGGAAAGAAGGAAGAATTAAGAGCATCAAAAAATGTATCGATGCGATGTATGTAATTCTACCATTTGAAAAACCTTTTTATGAAGATAAACATAACTTTCCGGTAAACTTTGTAGGTCATCCTCTCATTGATGCTATTTCTGATCATCAACAGATTTCGCCAGATACTTTTAAGAAGCAACATGATCTAGATGACAGACAGATAATTGCTATTCTTCCAGGAAGCAGAAAACAGGAAATCAAAAAAATGCTCGAAGTTATGCTAAGTGTGATTGATGATTTTCCGGATTATCAGTTCATTATTGCTGGTGCACCTAGCCAAGAACCTGAATTTTACACGCCTTTTATAAAAAAAGAAGGTGTGCATTTAGTGATGAATCAAACCTATGATTTATTAAGTTTGAGCAATGCAGCTTTGGTAACCTCCGGTACAGCTACGCTAGAAACAGCCTTATTTAAAGTTCCGGAAGTAGTATGTTATAAAGGCAGTTCGATTTCGTATCAGATTGCCAAAAGAGTCATAAATCTGGACTATATTTCCTTAGTCAATTTAATTATGGATAAACCTGTCGTTGCAGAACTCATCCAAAGCGATTTTAATCATAAAAAACTTAAAGAAGAACTTACAAAAATATTAGACGATTATAAAAGAGCTGTAATGTTTCTGGATTATTATGATTTAGAAAAGAAACTTGGCGGAAAAGGTGCAAGTGATAAAACTGCCAATCTCATTGTGGAAACTATAAATAACTCCCAAGAATGAAAAAACTATTTTATTATTTGTTGCTACTATCAATCATACTATCATCTTGCGGAGGCACAAAAAAAAGCAGTGCTATTTCCTCTGGGAAAACCAAAAAGACATCGAGCACCAAGAAAAGAGTAAATACTAAAAGAAAAAAGATTAAAAGTATTGTAAGCTACGCAAAAATGTTTGAGGGCACCCGATACAAATATGGTGGTACTACCAAAAAAGGAATGGATTGTTCCGGATTGGTATACACATCGTTTAAGAAAGGAGAAATTGTGCTTCCAAGAACATCTCGAGCCATGGCTACACAGGGTACTAAAATATCTATTAAAAATGTTGCTGTTGGGGATCTTTTATTTTTTAGAACTAACAAAAACAAAAATGTTATTAATCACGTTGGTTTAGTTATTCAAGCTGGAGAACGTATAGAATTCATTCATTCTTCCGTGTCTAAAGGAGTAACCATATCAAGTCTTGATGAACGATATTGGAATAATTGTTTTGCGCAGGTAAGAAGGGTTTTATAATCAATACGATTGCTGTTTTTTGTATTTCTTTTCAATTTTGATGACTCCATTTCCAAAAAATATTTTATTTTAGTGTAAATAAAAGAATATGTGATGGAATACTCTTTAAACCCTTTAGAAGTAAAAAAAATCATTGATGCCAAAGTAAATGGAGAGGAATACAATGAAGAACAATTTATTTACTATCACCTGAATAGAAATCATTTTAATGTAAAAAAAGAGGTTACTATACTGACCCATTTTATGAGTAATAAATTTAGAGACAATAGGGGTTTCATTTGGGAGGAAGCTCCAAGATTTAAAAATTGGTTTCATACTCCTAAACCTCAATATTTTGGTAGTCTTCTTGGATTCCGACCTTATAGTAGAAAATTCTTACGCCTTGATAATGAAACTGGTATTGGTGGTGAGTTTGAAATGATCATTCGTCATGATGGTAAACGAATCGATGCATTGACTCACGAAGGGTATCAAGAAACCTATAATTTTGGTAGAACATCTGATTCATCACTACACAAGCTCTTAGACGTAGATCCTCACGGACCACACCCGGATTATACCATAAAAATAAATACCGGAAGTGTTGCCATCACGGATAGAGAAATGGTTCAAACAAGAAGAGGGTTAAGACCCGCACGAAGATAATCATCATAAAAACAGATTATCAATTTTATCCTATCTCCTAAAAATACAAATAGTTAATAGAAGTTTTCAGATATTTCTCGATTATTATCCAATCTGGGCGGTTACATTGTAATCCTAATCGCAACCAGAGCCATGGATAATAATGCTTTCTTATACTGTTTAATTGCATTATGACAAGTTCACTAAAAGCACTTAGTATTTTTGAAATAACATTGCCATTTTTAAAAAATAAATCTTTCATCCATTCCTCACTCCCTTCCCTTAAAGAAGATGACTAAAAAGTACTTTCCTTTATAAAGAATTTAGATTGGATATCTTACTATATATAAAGTAAAGAAACTTGTTACAATTATCTCAACTAATATAAACTAGAGTCTGTTTTTATAAATCATTCATCAAAAAAAAGGATTTTTAGGGTAACATTTACTGTTTAAACGACACGATTAACTGTAGGCTTATTATGCCTCTTTGTTAATCCGTTTATTCTAGTGTATAAATTACTTAATGTTCCTTTTCTGATTCTTACCCTTTCATTACTCATTGGTATTGTTTTGGGATACTACATATCGATAAATCTTACAATGGCCATAGCGTGTCTGACAGCTTCAATGTTTGGTTTAGCAGGTTCGTGGTGGTATGCTAATAAAATCTATAAGAGTTCAATCGGGTTCAGTGCTCTGGTACTACTTACCTTTTTATTTTTTGGGATTACCTTGGTACAAATTCATCATCCCAAAAACAATTCCAACCATTATACAAATCTTTTAGCAAATGAATATCAAAATACTCCGGTGACTATTCATTTTTCAATAAATGAAAGATTAAAACCAACTTCTTATTACGACAAATACATAATTACTCTTCGCTCTATCGAAAGTAAAAAAGTTGGGGGCGATTTGTTATTACAAATTCCCAGGGATAGCGTTTCATTTAAACTTCTAACGGGAGCTACATATATCACACATACTCCAATCCATCCGATACCAAAACCACTAAATCCTAACCAGTTTGACTATGCAAACTATTTATCTAAACAATATGTTTTTGATAAAATTACCCTAGATTTTAAACAAATAATACCTACGAAAAGACAACAATTCTCAATCCATCAATTAGCTGATCTTATAAGAATAGATATCAATCAAAAGCTAGCTCTATACAATTTTAATCAAAAACAATTATCAATCATCAATGCGTTACTTTTAGGGCAGAGACAAGATATTGAGAATGACACATTTTCCGATTACAGAAATGCAGGCGCCATACATATATTAGCTGTTTCGGGATTACATTTGGGTATACTTTTATTGATATTAAATTTAGTTTTAAAGCCTTTAGACCGCTTTAAAAAACCTGGGAGAATTATAAAAACGATTCTAATCATCATACTATTGTGGTGTTTTGCTTGTATCGCCAGTTTATCCCCTTCAGTTCTAAGAGCTGTTACTATGTTTTCTTTTTTGTCTATAGGAGCACACATTCGTTCTAAATCTAGCATTTATAACTCGCTAATTGTTTCCATGTTTATACTCTTGTGCTTCGATCCGTTATTAGTTTTTTCTTTGGGGTTTCAGTTAAGTTACTTAGCTGTATTCGCTATCGTTTGGATACAACCTAATTTAGTTAAGTTATATAGACCCAGATTTTATGTAGACAAATTACTTTGGGAAACTTTTACAGTTACGATTACCGCGCAACTGGGATTATTGCCCTTAACGTTGTTTTACTTTCATCAGTTTCCTCTTCTATTTTTTGTTGGTAATATGATCATCATTCCGGTATTAGGTATTATTCTGGGATTAGGAATATTGGTAATTATATTAGCAGAATTAAACCTTCTAACCTCCTGGATAGCTGATACTTTTGGATATAGTATAGATGCAATGAATTTTGTTGTGCATTGGATTTCCAAACAGGAATTTTTTCTACTTACAGACATTTCATTCTCCTGGAGAATGCTTATTATTGGATATCTTTTGATACTATCTTTCATTTTTGTTATTAAAAAACAAAATGCCTTTAGATTTTTTGCAACCTCTATAAGTTTAATCCTTCTGTTATTTAACTTAATTTATGAAAAACGACTTAATATCCATAAGGAAGAGCTTTTAATTTTTCATAACCAACGCAATACCACCTTCGGGATTCTTCAAAATCAAAGTCTAAAAGTTTATAGCAAAGATTCCATTTCTGAAGCCACTAAATATTACTTGTTTAATGGATATCTTGTAGAAAACAATGCGAAATTTATACCTGGAAAAAAACTAAAAAACATTTATAGTTATAAAAGCAAAAAGATACTAGTAATAGATAGTATTGGTATTTACCATATTAATGAATTAAAACCTGATATTATTGTCTTAACTAATTCTCCAAAAATTCACTTAAGCAGAATGATAGAAAATCTAAAACCTGCTCAGATCGTTGCCGACGGAAGTAATTACAAAAGTTATCTAAATCAATGGGAATTAACCTGCATACAAAAAAACATCCCTTTTCATCGTACGGATAAAAAGGGAGCGTATATTCTGAGGTAAAAAATGTACTATATATTGTTTAACACAGACACCTCTGCCAGTAGTTCCTCCTCTGGCATTTCCATTACTTCTTTCACAATTTTATGAATATCAGGAATTACAGTTCTAGCTAATTTGGTTGGACTATTGAACAATATAGTAATTCCAAGATCCTCTTGGGGAAATATAGCAATCTCACTTCGATAACTGTTTACGTGACCTCCGTGATGAATCATCCTGGTTGATTCGCCTGTATTTCTATCTTTAAAATCATGGATACGCCATCCGTGAGCATAGTGTGAAGCCTGATGTCCATCCCATCTTTGATAATACTTACTTCTTCCCGGAAGGTTTATAACTGGATTAAAAACGTTTTTTAACCCATCATTGCTCATCACATTTGGATTATGACCTAATAAAAATCGCATCCACTTTGCCATATCCGTTACACTTGCATTTACACCTCCGGCTGGTATCGCATTAAAATATTTTTGATTAATTTTTAAAGATTTCCAACGTCTACCATATTTTCTATGAGGCATCGCGACATTAGAGGATATTTTAAGCGTATTATAATCTGTAGATGCTGTGTTCATCTTAAGAGGTTTAAAAATCTTTTCTGTAATGGCTTCTCCATAAGATTTCCCTGTTACTTTTTCTATCATTGCGCCACTTAGAGCAAATACTGCGTTTTGATAACTATATATTTTACCAGGCTTATCAATAGTCGGAATATCTTTAAATTGACCTGCAATAGTGTTCAGATCCACACCATCTTCTATTAGATTGGTAAAACTGTGATACGGTAATCCTGATGAATGAGACAAAATATGAGAAAGTGTAACACTATCCGTCCATTTCTTGCTTGCTAACTGAAAAGATGGCACATATGCATTCACTTTATCTTCCCAATTAAGCAATCCTTCTTCAACGTACATACCCGATAATACACCAGCAAAACCTTTAGAAACCGATCCTATTCTAAAAATAGTTTCTTTATTTATTGTATCATTTAAAGAAGCATTTCTTTTTCCGAAACCCCCTAAGTACATAACAGAATCACATTTTACAATACCAACACCGGCTCCTACAATTTTATGTTGCTTTAACGCTTTATTGAAATATGTTTCTATTGCTTCCACCAAAAGTTCTTTTTGCATATCCGAAATAGGATTCTTAAAAAAATCAGTCGATGCTTTTATTTCAGGTAGAGGTTTTGATATTACTGAAGATTCTATTTTGTTTGCAGAAATCAGGGGAAATAGCAATGCAACTAATAATAACGTTGAAGGGGCAAGGATGAAACGTTTTTTCATAATAGGTTAAGCTCTGATAAAATATTTAAAACCTAAAAATTAGGGAGGGTTTTAAATACTTCTTATTAACGATTTGGTTTACTAATTATTTTAATTTTGATCAAATATAACGATTATGTGCAGAAATCTTCGCCGAAATACACATTTTTATAAATTTTAACGTTTTTTAACTTAAAAGTTCTTATTATTAAGCATTTTTGTAAGATAAAACTTTCATTTCTTATAACTTCTAATAAATTTCTTCCTTATTATAACTATAAAAACCGTTGTAGAACCCTTGTTCATTATTAAAATTTAGATTTTTCAGAAACAACTATCATATTTTATAAATATTCACTTTAAGAGTAGTTTAACCTTATATTTGAAGGTGCTACTTTAGCAGAGGTTCTAAATAGAACAAGAATGAAAGGTAATATCATCTGATTTAAAACAGCAATCTATTCTGTCAGCTTTTTCGGTAACAAAATTTCCGGAATGGGAATATTTACCCAACCAAATGGCGATTGCTGTGAAGAAGCAATTAGAAGGTACAGGCTTTCAGATAAATAAACTTTTACAAAACCGACCAAAATAAATGGGAATACCATAAAATAATGGTAAAGGAAATTATATCCTGACTGGAAAAAACAGTTCCGTAGTGGGATTGGAAGCAAGGATTCCTAATTGATAAACCAATCAAAAGTAACAATTTTAGTGTGTAGATATGTAGTAAATTAAACTAACTTTATATCTTCTTTAAAAAGCATATGGATATATTCTGCATGGGTATCTGCGTTATGATCACTTTCAAGACAATGAAACAATAAGTGAATTAATCCATAATCCCCTAAACAATCTCGATACTCATCCTGATCTTTGTTTTTTACCCAAAGAATAAAACTACATAAATGTCCAATCTCTCCAAGTTTTTCCGGATTCTTTAAACATTTTTTGAACTCACTCAAATTCATAAAGGCATACTCATTATACTTTTGCTTACAAAAGTTATAATCAAATGTATGCTTATACGATCTAAGCTTCCTATTCTGTATTTCATATTTAATACCGCTCATAGGTATAGTTCTTCATTTAGGTTTTGATATCGATAACTAAATTGTGTATTCTATTAAAGCAAAACATAGTCCATAAATTGTATTTTTAAGATTATTTTAATGAAGTTTAACGAATCTTCTAAATTGGAATTATTCCTATCAAAGATACAAAATTAGGAATAATTCCAATTTATTTTAACAATATTATTTATTGAGATTATATTAAGTTAGAAAACAAAAATTCCCCTTTATCTGATTGATAAAAGGGAATAGTATAGATTAATAAAAAAGTCTTTAATTACTAAAAGTACTTACGAATGACTGTTCATATTGCTGCCAAGCCTCTGCACTAGTTAATTTTTTATAGTCATTATTATGTATCATTTTCAGGTAAATCTCTAGCTGCTGTGGCGTTTTATATCCTACGACCGGTGCGATTAGATTAGCTTTTTCGTCAAAGAAAACAATACTAGGGTATCCACTAATTTTTAATGCATTTGCAAAAAAGTGCTGACTATTTCTACCCTTTCTATCTGGATTATAGTTGGGGTTGGTATATGTAAAATCGTTATATTTTATTTCTTCAGTACCTTCTGCATTAAATTTTACGGCGTAATAATTAGAATTTACATAATCAACTACATCCTTGTTATGGAAGGTGTTTTTATCAAGTAATTTACACGGTCCGCACCAATTGGTATATACATCCATAAAAATCTTTTTGGGCGTTTTCTTTTGTGCTTCCAGCGCTTCATTCATCGACATCCATTTGATCTCCTGTGCCTGGGTCGGCAAAACGAACAGAAATCCAATTAGAAAAAGTAGGTTTTTCATTTTTCAAAAATTTGTATTTACATATTAGTCGGAACAAAAACCGTTCCTTATATAAAACTTCACCCAATTTGGGTAACGGGTGAAGTACTATTTTTAGTATTAACGAATTCCATGCATTAATTTCTTTAACAATGGATTTAAAATCATTATTAAAGCTCCCGCAGCTATTGGAACTACAGTAAATATCAGAAAAAAAGTTGATAAATTGTAATTCTCAGTTACCTCATCGATCATTCCTCCTAATGTTCCTGCAGCTTTTTGACCAATTGCTATCGCCAAATACCAGATACCAAACATAAAAGCAATCATTCTGCCTGGAACTAATTTACTTAGGTAAGACAATCCAACCGGTGATAAACACAACTCTCCCAGTGTATGGAATAGATAAGCTAATATCAACCAGACCATACTTACCGATGCAGTTTTTGCTCCTTGTGGTATGCCAGATGAACCGTAAGCAAGTAAAGCAAAACCAAAACCTAATAAAGCCAATCCAAAACCATATTTGAAAGCCGCACTAGGATTATATTTACTCTCCCACCATTTAGAAAATAAAGGAGCTAAAGCTATAATAAAAAATGAATTAAAGATTCCAAACCAAGTTGCACCTACTTCTGTCGTGTCCTTGTTAAATTCATTGTTCAATTTCCAGACCACAATACCCCAAATTATTATAAAAGATATGGATAACACAACATTAGATATAGATATTTTCGAAAATGTCTTTTTAAACAATAAGAATAAAACCCAAGTAATAATAGCCAAAGGAACTACTGTTAAGATAGCATCTATACTTTTAAATATCAATGCAGAAGAACCTGCGAGATCTCTTACTACATAGTCCCTGGCAAATATATTTAAAGAACCAGCCGCCTGTTCGAACGCCGCCCAAAAGAAAACCGTAAAAAAAGCAAATATTGCTACCGCAATCATTTCATCTCTAACGATAATACTATATCTAAAAATTCTTGATATAATCAAAAATAAAAATAACAAAATGGCAAAAACGATGACGACTGTCGAACCTTCATAATCTCCTAAAGTAAAATTAAACAAATTAACATTTCCGATTTTGGACATTGGATCATTGATTAACCAAGTAAACCCTATAATTGCACTAACTGCAATTAAAATTTTATCTAATATAGTAAAAGGGTTAAAACTGTCTCCTCTCTCCAGCGCAACTTCCATTTTTCCTTCTTTCTTTGGTTTTGCTCCTATTTCGCCAAACAAAGGATTTGCTAACCAAAACTGAATCATCCCCAGAAACATAAAAATCCCGGCTAATCCGAAGCCTAGTGCCCAACTAAAGTTTTCTCCCAAATACCCGCAAAGCATAATGCCAAAAAAAGCTCCTGCATTTACACCCATGTAGAATATGGTATATGCTCCATCTTTTTTAGCATCATTACCCTTATACATTTCTGAAATTATTGATGTAATATTTGGCTTAAAAAGACCTGTTCCTAGTATTAGTAACCCCAATCCAACATACAATGTGATATCTGTTTCGAAAGCCATAGAAGCATGCCCTAATGTCATAAATAAACAACCTATAGTCACCGCCCAACGGTACCCTATTATTTTATCGGCTAAATAACCACCTAATATTGGTGTCAAATATAATAAGGATGCATAGGTTCCTAATAAAGCAGTAGCATGCTCAACAGGCCAATTAGCCCACCCAGGATTTTCTCCAAATAATGGTTGGGTAAGAAATAATACCAATAATACTCTCATTCCATAGAACGAAAATCGTTCCCACATCTCTGTGAAAAATAACACAAATAGTCCTGCGGGATGTCCTAGAACCTTATCTTTAAATAAGTTTTCTATATCTGTATTCATATATATATATATAGAATTTTAGTTGTCCGCTAATTCAAAACCTTCAGTTTCTTCGTCATAAGTACTTTCTCTAAGATCTTCAGCTTTATGAGTTAATCTTTTTAAAGGTTTAAGTAAAGAAATAACTAATATTCCAAAAATCACACAGAAGATTGTTATACCACTAAAAATGGTTAATTCTCCAGCCTTTGAAGCAGATTCCCCAATCAATCCCGCAACTTTATTCCCAAGTCCTGTTGCTGCAAAATAAACACCCATCATTAAAGCACCGTACTTGACCGGAGCCAACTTCGTAATAAAAGATAGTGCAACAGGTGATGCACATAGTTCACCGATTGTATGGAATAAATATGCAAGTGCTAACCAATACATTGCTGATTCTCCAATTTTCTCGTATTGCATTGAAGCAAATACCATAAAAACAAATCCTAGGCCCATTATTATAACACCATTTGCCATCTTAAATAAGGATGATGCTTCTTTACCTTTATTTTTCCACCATAACCAAAAATTAGCTACTGGTACGGCAAATAATATAATATAAAAAGGATTGAAAAATTGAAAAACCGCAGCAGGTATTTCGTAACCTAAAAACATTCTATTAGTTCTGTTTTCGGCATAAAGATTCATTAATCCTCCTGCTTGTTCAAAAGCTCCCCAAAATACTATAACAATAATAAACGAAAGAAGTAATACAATATATCTGTCCTTTTCCACTTTAGATTTCAAATCACCATATATTGTTACCATCATACCTACTACTAAAGAAAGAAATAGAAAGAATATTATATATGCTAATTTCTGATTTTCAATAAATTGATAAGCTACTAAGGATGAAGTTATACTGAGAACTAATGTAACAGCTAAGGGCATCTTAGATGAGAACTGTGTTTTAAAAATTTGTCCTATCGAAACATCCTCTTCTTTCTTTTCCATAGTCTTTAAAGGCTTATTTCCAACATGAACAATATATTTTTGTCCCGCCATATAGACAGCCTGACCTAGCACCATTCCTATTGCAGCTAAACCAAAACCTGCATGCCATCCATAGGAATCAGCTACTACTGCAACTACTAAACTAGCAAGAGCAGCTCCAACATTGATGCCTATATAAAAAATAGAAAAACCTTTATCTCTTCGTTCGTCTCCTTGCTTGTACAGACCTCCTACAAGTGTAGAAATATTTGGCTTTAACATTCCAACACCACAAATAATTAGTGCTAGTCCGGTATAAAAAGCCCAATACTCCTCTATCGAGAGAATACCATGACCCGCGACCAAAAGTAATCCACCTATCATTACGGCTCGTTTCTGGCCTATTATTTTATCGGCAATTATACCACCGGGAATTGATGCTACATAGACCAACATAGTATACCATCCATAAAGTGAAAGTGCTTCCGCATCAAGCCAACCCAATCCGGGATTATCCCCAACTGTTTGAGCTGTCAAATAAAGAACCAGTATTCCTCTCATCCCATAGTAAGAAAATCTTTCCCACATTTCTGTTAAGAACAATATATATAATCCTACCGGATGTCCAAAAAGCTCTTTTTGATGAGCTGCTTTCACTGTATTTGTCATTATGTTAGTTTAATTAAAATGAAGTTGTTTTTAATGATTATAAGTTCTCTTTAATAAAATTAGTCATCTTGGTGTATAGATGTAGTCTGGTATTACCTCCGTATATCCCATGATTCTTATCAGGATAGATTGCCCAATCAAATTGTTTGTTTTTTTGCACAAGCGCTTCAATTAAACGCATGGTATTCTGTACGTGTACATTATCATCCGCACTACCATGTACTAGCAAGTATTTACCCTTTAATCCGTCAACAAAATTGATAGGAGAATTGTCATCGTATCCTTTTGCATTTTCCTGAGGAGTCCTCAAATATCGTTCCGTATAGATGGTATCATAAAACCTCCAGCTTGTTACCGGTGCAACAGCAATACCCATCTTAAAAGTATCTGGAGCTTTAAACAAACAGTTGCTAGACATAAAACCACCATAACTCCATCCCCAAATACCAATTCTGGAGGCATCGACATATGGTAGAGCTCCTAACTGTTTAGCTGCGGCTATCTGATCCTGAACTTCCAGATTTCCTAAATCATTCTGTGTAACTTTCTTAAATTTTGCTCCTTTAAAACCTGTTCCCCGTCCGTCTACACAAACAACAATGTATCCTTGCTGCGCGAGCATCATATACCAATAATCTTTTCCTCCATTCCAAGAATTACTTACGGATTGAGATCCTGGTCCTGAATATTGATACATAAACAGCGGATATTTTTTAGCAGGGTCAAAATCTTTGGGTTTAATGGTCCACATATTTAATGTTTCTCCATTAATCTCTATCGTAGAAAATTCTTTTGGTCTTACATCGTATTGCGCAAGTTTGTCCTTCAGAGCCTGATTATTTTTAATCTCTCTAACCACCTCCCCGTCTGAAGCATTATTCAAAGTAAATTCGTAAGGAGTTGTAGCGTTCGAAAAATAATTAATGTATTGGCTAAAATCTGCACTAAAATCTGCATCATTAGTTCCTTCTTTAGAACTCAGCCTTTTTTTATTTTTTCCATCAAGTCCAACAGAATAGATATCTCTGTTGATATTTTTATTCTCTACACTTTGATAAAAGATAGTTTTGTTCTTAGGATCATACCCATAGTAATCGGTAACTTCCCAAGGGCCTGTAGTTACTTGATTGATTAATTCTCCTGTTTCCTTATAATGATAAATATGATTGTATCCATCCTTCTCGCTAGTCCAGATAAAACTATTATCTTTTAAAAAAGTAAGGTTGTCGGTGATATCAATATACGCATCATCTTTTTCATTTAGAACAATCTTCGGAGTCTTTGTTTTGGCATCTACAAAAATTAAATCCAGATTATTCTGATGTCTATTTAAAACTTGTACACTTAGAATATCCGGATTAGAAGACCATTTTATTCTAGGAATATAGAAATCCTTATAATCCCCAAGATTAATTTTATCTAATGACATACTACCCAAATCGGCAATATGCAATGAGACTTCCGCATTTTTTTCACCAGCTTTGGGATACTTAAAGACATCTTGTTTTTGGTATAGTTCAGCACCATAAACATCCATAGAAAATTCAGGCACTTCTTTCTCATCGAATCGAATAAATGCAACCTTATTACTATCTGCACTCCAATCGAAAGCCCTTACAAAAGCAAATTCCTCTTCATACACCCAATCTGTAATACCATTTATAATTTCATTTTTCTTGCCATCATCTGTGAGTTGTATTTCTTCTCCAGTAACAAAATTTAACACATAAATATTATTATCTAGTACGTATGCCAGTTTATTTCCGTCCGGAGACAATGCTGGTGATTGTATTTTCTTATCACTGATTTTGAAACTACTATTGGAAGGAACATCAAATATGTGATAAATTCCTCTTGATGAACGGCGATAGATTTGCTCCAGCTCACTAGAAATCAATATTCTTTTTTCATCTTTGCTAAATTCGTATCCCTGAAAATATTGCAGATCATCTATAAAAGATGATTTGATCAATGTTTTTGCCTTTTCTCCGGTTGCATAATCATATACTTCTATGGATGTATCTCCAGTAGTATTGTCCCTTTCTAAAACAGAATACTCCTTACCATTATTCATTGAATGCAGAGATTGTAACCTTTCTGTTCTGAAAGCACCTCCCCATATTTCCTCTAATGTAAATGCCTTTTCCTGAGCTATTGTGAGAAAGCTAATAAATAATGCTATTCCAAAATACAATCTGGTAATCTTCATATCTTACTTTAAATAAAATGTTAACGCCAAGAATACTAAAAAATCCGTGAAAAATACAACAATTGACGTTAAATACAATAAAATGGCACGCGAGAAAGGAATATTTATTAGCAAATTGTCAATTTAATATTTCCTATTTAACTGTTAAAACATCCATCGATTTAGAGGAAAACACATTTAAGAATAATCAAAAATCGTTTGGTATAAAACAGAATAGTATCTTTGAACCCTGATAGTAAAAAAATAATATGGCTCCAGTGGTTTCAGGCTTTTCTAAGCTTTCTAAATCTGATAAAATCGAGTGGTTAGTTGAACATCATTTTAACAATGATCAAAATACAGTAGATATTCTTAAAACGTATTGGAATTCTGATGAAAAACTTCAGCAATTGCACGATGAATTTACAGAGAACACTATTTCTAATTATTATTTACCATTTTCTGTAGCTCCAAATTTTTTAATTAACGGGAAGCGATATACGATACCGATGGCGATAGAAGAAAGTTCTGTGGTTGCAGCTGCCAGTAAAGCGGCTAAATTCTGGCAGAACAGAGGTGGTTTTAACGCCGAGGTATTATCGACTGTTAAAGTTGGTCAAGTGCATTTTACATTTACAGGAAATAGTGAAAAGCTAAAAACATTCTTTCAAAGCATTAAGTCCGATCTCAAATCATCTACTTCTCATATTACAAAAAATATGGAAAAACGAGGTGGCGGTATCATTGACATCGAGCTTAGGGACAAATCTACAGAAATAAACAATTACTACCAGTTGCATTGTACTTTTGACACTGCTGATGCAATGGGAGCAAATTTCATCAATTCATGTTTAGAACAATTTGCAGATTTTTTAATACAGGCAGCTTCTACCTATCAAGACTTTTCTGAAACAGAGCGAACTATAGAAATCATTATGAGTATTCTGTCTAACTACGTGCCAGAATGTGTAGTCAGAGCTTGGGTATCCTGTCCTATTAATGATTTGCCTAAAACAGATGAATTATCCCCGAAACAGTATGCTGAGAAATTTATGAGAGCCGTTCAGATTGCAAAAGTAGAACCTTTTAGAGCCGTAACGCATAATAAAGGTATTATGAATGGTATTGATGCGGTTGTCCTGGCGACCGGAAATGACTTTAGGGCTATAGAAGCAGGAGCACACGCTTATGCCTCAAAGGATGGGAAATATATTAGCCTTACCGATGCCAAAATTGAAAATAATATCTTTCATTTTTCAATTAAAATACCTTTAGCGCTTGGAACTGTTGGTGGGTTGACCACATTGCACCCTTTAGTGAAACTAGCATTAAACCTTTTAGGCAACCCCAACTCAAAAAAACTTATGGAGATTACGGCAGTTGCAGGTCTTGCACAAAATTTTGCCGCAATAAACTCTCTGATCACTACCGGAATTCAACAAGGACATATGAAAATGCACCTAATGAATATCCTTAACCAGTTTCAGGCTACTACAGAAGAAAAAGAACAACTAATAGAACATTTTAAAACCAATACGGTAACGCACAGTGAAGTAGTACAACAAATCGAAAAACTAAGAAATTAAATCCAGATGCATACAAGAGGTTTGTCATAGCAGGACAATTTTGTCGTTTATTTAATAAAACCCATTTTTAGATTCGGCATTTCGAACTAAGGTTGCTCAATATCTAAATGACATTTTAATATTTTGTTTATGCCAATAAAGCTATATCTTCTTTTTATATTTTATAAAAAACATTTTACCATACTGACGTTTGCTACAGTTTTACTTTTACTTATAGAAAGTAAAACGGATCTCTCTCTTATAATTTTACTAAAACTTATGTATTTTCTAGGACTAAAAGTTTGGCATAAATTATTAACAATCAACAAAATAGAAATCACATATACAGATAGTTTCTTCTTTTATGAAAACTTAGGACTACACAATATCTATCTTTTCTTATTCGGGTTTGTATTTGATTGTATGGTATCTGGTTTCATTTTTTACACATTGCAATACTTTATGTCATGATTCTGGAAATTGATAATGTCGAATTATTACACGACAACAAATTTATTCTAAATGGAGTGTATATCAAAGGTGAAAAAGGGAGGATTACAGGAATATTAGGAAAAAACGGTTCAGGAAAAAGTAGCCTACTTAAAATAATTTTTGGGCATCTAAAGCCTCAAAATAAGTTGATTCGGATCAACAAACAACCTATAACAAGACCCCTTTATCTTTCGGGAACTATAAAATATTTATCTCAAAAAGATTCAATCCCAAAAAACATCCCACTCAAAAAAGTTTTTAACTTATTTAATCTTAGCTGGGAATCTTTTATCACTTCATTTGAGAATTTTAAGAAGTATAAAAACCCTAAAACCCGTGACCTTTCCGGAGGTGAAAAAAGAATCGTAGAGATCTATCTAGTATTAATGAGCAAAGGTGACATTGTACTTCTAGACGAACCGTTTTCGAATATAACTCCTATTTATATTGAAATAATTATAAAACTTATTATACAAGAAAAGAAGAACAAAATTATCCTTATAACCGATCATTTATATCGCTACATCCTGGATTTATCAGACAATATATACCTATTAAATAATACTACTTCTACTCTTATAAAAAACCCAGCCGAACTCATTAATTATGGCTATTTAAACCATTTTTAGGTTTTTTCATAAGAAATTGGTAACCCCTCTACGATATGACAAGTAACCGATAAAATATATTTATCATATTTTCAGGTATTAAATCATACAAAAAAGTACATTTGTCTTTGGTTAAGAAAAATTATATGTTAAAAAAATCTTTTTATAGCCACGGCAAACTTCTTCTTACTTCAGAATACCTGGTTCTTGACGGAATCAAAGCTCTGGCTTTACCTACAAAAAAAGGGCAATGGCTACGTGTGGAAGAAAACAATTCAGATACATTAAGCTGGAAGAGTTTTGATAATAATGGTAATTGCTGGTTCGAAACTAAGGTTAAACTTCCTTTAGGATCATCTCAAAATGAAGAAGCACAGGAAATATCGATCCTAACGGATGAAGAAGGGCTAGGGGTCAATGAAACCCTTCTTAAAATATTGCAGGTTGCTAAGGAATTAAACCCTAAATTTCTTTCTGGAGAGAAAGGATACCATATAGAAACTGAATTAGAGTTTGATCGTCTGTGGGGGTTAGGCTCCTCTTCCACCCTTATCAATAATATTGCGCAATGGGCAGAAGTAAATGCTTTTATGTTGCTCAGCAAAAGTTTTGGAGGTAGTGGTTATGATATTGCCAGCGCACAACACAAAACACCTATTATTTATATACGGAATGAGCATAAACCAATTATTAAAGAAGTAAATTTTGATCCTATCTTTAAGGATCAACTGTTTTTTATATACCTCAATCAAAAACAAGATAGCAAACAATCTATCAAACATTATCAGTCTTTACCCCTAAAAGATTTTGATAAAGCTGCAGAAGTGGTTAGTACGATAACAGATGCGGTACTAAGCTGCTCTTCGTTAGCAGAATTCCGTACATTAATGAACCAACACGAAGAGATAATTTCTAAGATAATTAAAACACCAACTATAAAATCTGAATTGTTTTCGGATTATTCTGGCAGCATTAAAAGCCTTGGTGGCTGGGGCGGGGATTTTGTTTTAGCTACAGGTACCCTATCCGATATGAAATATTTTAAAGCCAAAGGATATCATACAGTAATTCCTTATCCCGAAATGGTTTTATAAAACTTACTCCTATTATTTTTTAGATTTTAACAGTTTTTTAAGTTTACTTCAGCTTTTGTCCTAGACCAATAGAAGATTACCCACCTATTCTAATACTTAACAAGTATTAATCTTAAAATCTAAAAATTATGTCTTTTATTAATTCTCAATGGGCTGCTCAGCCTATTAACTTATCTGATCCGTTATCAGACGAATCGTGGTCCGGAGCATTCGAAAATCAACTAGCAATACCGGGTGGGTATATGTGGGCAAAAAACGATGCCAATTTTTTATATGTCGCGTTAGATGTTATTGAAGATACCAATAATGATCCCGGAACCGGAGATTATTTTTGGTTTACTTTTGACACTAACCGAAATCGTGCTATCACACCTAATAAAGATCTCAATTATGGAGTTTTACCCGGCAATCCCAATAAAATGGGAAAAACGTACTATTTAGGTTCAGGTACTACTACGGGATTATCATTTGATGAAGACAAAGCAGCTTCAAAAGTTGATTTTGATGTTTCACTCAATTCTAATACTCCACATCGTATCTGGAAACTTAAATTTAAACTTACCGAGATTAACGTAAGTTTATTACCGTGGTGGTGGTCTTCATATACATTCTTCGGATTACGTGTTCATTCTTCGACACCAAACCTGAATTATGACTTCCCTCCTAATTTTATCTACAATTTTTCTCAGTTACATACTATTTACCTTTCTAGAAAACCAAGTATCCCCACAACGGACTTAGGACCTGTGATGGGTAGTGTAGGTTTAATCCCAACTACTAAAATAAGTAGCTCCACAGGAAAAGCAAATACTGCAGCGAACTACTTTATACATGCTCAGAATGCCGCTTTTGGTGGAAAGCTCAATATCATTGGAAACCGGATTCAGGTACAATCTTTATATGATTCTTCTGCAAGAAAATATAAAATTTTGCACAGAGAAGGTAAAAGTGGAATGTTCAAGCCATTTGCCAGTGCCTGGACGAATTATATTTGGAATGGATCTGACTATGTATTACGATCATATGCTATGAACACAGATGATTTCTACTATATTCCGTATCCCGGATCCGACTACTCCATTGACGATTTGCTTTTACAATTCGATTCTACCAAATTAAAAACGGGATTTCATCAGTTTAAAATGGAGTTTTATACGTATAGCAATATAAAAGTTTCTGCTCCGGCACAGACACTCACGTTATTTATTGATAATAATATCCCTGAAGTAAGTCTTAATAGTATTAAACATAAGGGTACAAATATTAATGCTTGCGGAATTGTAAATCTTACCAGTGCGTCGGATGGCGTTACTTTTGACTATAATGCCTTTGATCAGGAAGGTAATCTAAGAGGATATAGTCTCAGAGCTTTTTGGGGAGATAACAAAAGTGCTTCGATCGACTCCAAAGGATATACAACATCGCTTGGAACGTCCTGGCAAGGTCAAAAAAATATTATCACTCCTTCATCAGGAGTCTGGACACCACCAGACCAATGTGCGTATACATTTGCAATAACAGCATCTGCAAGAACAACTAATGGATACGGGTTTGTAGGACATAATACCGCTAGAAAATCAGTAACTATTTTAAAATAGAGTTTCTTTTTTTAATTAAAAAGGCTCAAAAAAGGATGATTTTTGAGCCTTTTATTTTCTGATAGAGGATATAAATAAACTGAAAGGCATCATTGTTTATTTTATTCAGGGAATAAAGATCTAATCTAAAAAACAAAGGAAACTGAATCAAGCACAGATGCTGGTAACCTAAATTCAGAACTATATTTAGTCACAAGATTAACTAATAGTCAAGGTTACACAACAAAATTTGTTAAACGTTAGAAATGAGCTCAATAATCTTTAATAAAAAAAACCTCTAAATTTTAATCTTGATTATGCTAAGATTAAAATTTAAAGGTTTAAAATATATGATAAATTTTATTAAAGCTCCAGTGCTTTATTTATATTATTATCCATAAGTAATTCTTCCGGATTTTCTAAAGCTTCTTTAACCGCAACTAAAAACCCAACAGATTCTTTACCATCAATAATTCTGTGATCATATGAAAGCGCTACATACATAATTGGAGCAACTACAATTTGCCCATCTCTTACGATTGGTCTTTCTACAATATTATGCATTCCCAGAATCGCACTCTGTGGTGGATTAATAATAGGAGTCGACAACATACTACCAAAAACTCCACCATTAGTAATGGTAAAAGTTCCTCCAGTCATTTCATCTACGGTAATTTGTCCTTCACGTGCTCTGATTGCCAATCTCTTTACTTCAGATTCAACACCTCTAAAACTTAGGTTTTCTGCATTTCTAATAACAGGAACCATCAATCCTTTAGGTCCTGAAACGGCAATACTAATATCCTGAAAATCATAAGAAATCATCTCTTTACCATCGATCATTGAATTTACCGCGGGATACATTTTTAGTGCTCTCACACAGGCCAATGTAAAGAAAGACATAAAACCTAGACTTACTCCGTGTTTATTTTTAAATGTTTCTTTGTATTGTTTTCGTAAATCAAAAATCGGCTGCATATCCACCTCATTAAAAGTGGTTAGCATAGCCGTTTCATTTTTTACGGAAACTAATCTTTCTGCTACTTTGCGGCGTAACATTGATAATTTTTTACGAGACTCTCCTCTACTGCCAGGTCCAGGAGTCCCCATAGATGGCTTTGCATCGACAGCATCAGCTTTTGTAATACGTCCATCTTTTCCGGTTCCTTTTACCTCTGACGCATCCATACCTTTTTCCGCAAGCACTTTTCTGGCTGCCGGGGAAGCAGTTCCTGTGGCATAGGTATCTTGCTTTTGCAAAGGTGTAGTAGGCTTGGATGGTGTTTGGGTTAGCGCATCCGCTTTAGAGCTATCTTCTTTATTTTCAGTTTTATCACGTTGCTGGTCAAGATCCATAGCCGCATTACCCGGACCTCCCTCATCACCTTCATTATCGGCGTTTCCATCGGGAGCTTCTGCATCAGTATCTATTAGACATACAACCTGACCAACAGCTACCGCATCACCCTCTTCTGCTTTTAAAGTAATAATTCCACTAGCTTCTGCCGGCAATTCTAATGTTGCTTTATCACTATCGACCTCAGCAATTGCTTGATCCTTTGTTACATAGTCACCGTCTTCTACAAGCCATTGAGCGATTTCTACCTCTGTAATGGATTCTCCCGGTGAAGGGACTTTCATTTCTAAAGCCATAATTCTAAATTTATACGTATATCACTTTCGTGAAAATATTTCTATTTATAGTTTTACTTACGATTTTTTTCTTCTTTTTTGATTGTCTTTTTGTTTATCAAAAACAAAATCAATTACTTCCTGATGTCTTCTCTTAGATCTGGTCGCACTACCAGCTGCAGGTGCTCCATAAGGTCTTCTACTTGCAAATCTAAATGAACTCGCGTCATCATAATGCATTAATATATGACTTAATGCACCCATATTGCGAGGCTCCTCCTGAGCCCAAACAATGTCATCCGCTTTATATTTCTTGATCAATCTATCCATTTCCTTAACAGGAAGCGGAAATAATTGTTCTAGTCTTACCAAAGCAACGTCTTTTCTTTCTGATTTCTCTTTTTCTTCTAACAGATCATAATAAAATTTACCGGTACAAAACACTAATGTTTTAGTGTCTTTTGCCTTAGCAACGGGATCATCAAGAACGGTGTGGAATCCTCCATTTGTAAATTCTTCCACCGAAGAAACCACTTTAGGATGTCTTAATAAACTCTTAGGTGTAAATATGATCAAAGGTTTACGAAAATCAGCTTTCATTTGTCTTCTTAACAAATGAAACATATTAGCCGGTGTAGTTACGTCTGCTACAAACATATTATCCTTAGCACATAACTGAAGGTAACGCTCCATTCTTGCAGAAGAATGTTCTGCACCCTGACCTTCATATCCGTGCGGTAAAAATAGCACGAGCCCATTCTGAAGCTTCCATTTATCCTCTGCAGAAGAAATATATTGGTCGATCATAATCTGAGCTCCATTACTAAAGTCTCCAAACTGTGCTTCCCATATAGTCAATGTTTCGGGACTGGCCATGGCATATCCATAATCAAATCCTACAACTCCATATTCTGAAAGTAGAGAATTATAAATATAGAAATCACCTTGATCACCCTTTAGATTATTGAGCGGTAAAATTTCTTCTTCGCTATCCTCGACTTTTATAACCGCGTGCCGGTGAGAAAAAGTCCCCCTCTCTACATCCTGCCCACTCATCCGAACGTCGAAACCTTCCTTGAGCAATGAACCATATGCAAGTAGCTCTCCCATAGCCCAATCCAATTGATCAGTTTCAAAAAACATTTTATGTCTTTGATCAATTAACCGTTCTATTTTACGAAGGAATTTTTTATCAGATGGAAGTTTTGTAATCACTTCTGCAATTTCAGTAAGATCTTTTTTGGGATATGTTGTGTCTACAGCCGCCATCATCTCATCTTCCTGAACCCTGGTAAACCCGGCCCATTCATCCTTCATAAACGGAGTGATCACTGTTTTTTCTTGTTTACGAGAATCCTCTAACTCCTCTTCCAGAGATTCTTTATATTCTTTTTCGAGTTCTGCTACATACTCTTTATTAATAATTCCATCAGAGATCAACTTTTCTGCATAAATATCTCTCGGATTCTTATGTTTCGCAATGGCTTTATATAATTTGGGTTGTGTAAAGCGAGGTTCATCTCCCTCATTATGACCGTATTTACGATACCCTAATAAATCAATAAACACATCACGACCAAAATTCATTCTAAAATCTAAAGCAAAGTTTGTTGCATGCACAACTGCTTCTGCATCATCGGCATTTACGTGTAATACAGGAGATAATGTAACTTTGCCAACATCTGTACAATAAGTAGATGAACGTGCATCTAAATAATTAGTAGTAAAACCGATCTGATTATTTACTACAATGTGTATGGTACCTCCGGTTTTATATCCATCTAACTGGGCCATCTGCACAATTTCATATACCAAACCCTGACCTGCGATCGCTGCATCTCCATGCACAACTATTGGCAGGACTTGTGATATATCATCCTTATAATATTTATCTTGTTTTGCTCTGGTAATTCCTTCCACAACAGCGCCAACAGTTTCCAGGTGTGAAGGATTCGGAGCAATATTCATATTAATTGCCTTACCGGAATCTGTTTCTCTTTTAGAGGTCCATCCTAAATGATATTTAACATCGCCATCAAATACAGTTTCCTCGTAATCTTTTCCGTCAAATTCACTAAAAATATCCTTAGGACTTTTCCCAAAAATATTAGTAAGCGTACTAAGGCGTCCACGATGTGCCATCCCCATTACAAACTCTTTGACACCCATATTAGCAGCTTTTTCTACTAAAGCATCTAACGCTGGAATTAACGATTCTCCTCCTTCAAGAGAAAAACGTTTTTGTCCTACATATTTAGTATGTAAAAAACTTTCAAAAGAAACTGCCTGGTTTAGTTTTTTTAGAATGTGTTTTTTCTGATCTGCCGAAAATTTAGTTCTATTAGTATTGAAGTTTACACGCTCTTGTATCCATTCCCTTTCTTCGGGGTTACGAATATACATGTATTCGATCCCGATAGCATCGCAGTAAATCTGTTCTAGATGAACAATGATGTTGCTTAATGTATTCGGACCTATACCGATAATTTCTCCGGCATTGAAAACTTTATTGAGATCACCCTGACTTAAACCGAAGTTTTCTAATGCAAGGGTGGGATGATACTTTCTTCGTTCTCTTACCGGATTCGTTTTGGTAAATAAATGTCCTCGTGTTCGGTATGCATCAATGAGTAAAACTACCTGAAACTCTTTTTGTACATTTTCCGGAACAGTAGCTGTAGTACCTTCGGAGTCTTTTTCTATGTATATTGTTTCTCCAGAGTCCTCTGCACTTTCCAATCCAAAATCAAATCCTTGAAAAAATGCTCTCCAACTTGGTTCTACGCTATCTGGGTTTTGCAAATATTGATCATATAAATCTGCAAAAAATGCGGTATTAGCCGCATTCAAAAATGAATATTTATCCATATGTAAGTATTCAACCGTCTTTTTATTATAAAACATCACAAAAATACAATAATTACAGTATATTGAGTATGGAATTATATATATTTTATTATAACATTTTTTACTATTTTAACAATGAAAGTGTTTCTTATTCAGAAAATCAAATTCTTAATTTTAGTTTTATCAATATTTTTTTCCTTAGGACAAGGATATTCTCAGGATGATAATTTTTGGTCTCGTGTTAGAATTGGAGGAAATATAGGGATTGGATTTACCAATAATACGTTTAATGGCATCTTGGCTCCTTCGGCGGTGTATGATTTTAATAATCAGTTCAGTATGGGTTTTGGACTTAATTTTGGATATACAGATTCCCGAAATTTTTCCGCTACTAATTACGGTGCCAGCCTTATTACTCTATATAACCCTTTCCCGACTTTACAACTATCTGCCGAGTTTGAACAAATGGGTGTAAGCAGAAGTTTTGAGATTGAAGGGCAGGACTTTAATGATGATTACTGGTATCCTGCATTATTTATCGGAGCCGGATATAGAATAGGATATGTAAGCGTTGGTCTAAGATATGATGTTTTGTATGATGAAGATAAAAGTATTTATGCCAGTGCATATGCTCCATTTATAAGAGTGTTTTTTTGAAAAAATCCGCTCGGAGCTTTCATTTTCAATATTTCGAAAATCGGTATGGCTACCACATATGAAAAATACATGTAGGTTTCCGGTTAGAGTAACTTTCTAATTTATTTTCAGCTTTTCTGAGTAATCTATATTTATAGTGAATATCTTCAGCATCTTCTATGCAATTACTATTTTTAAAGGGAAGCGTATTAAAATATTCCGGATTCCACTCAGAGAGTTTTTCGCCATGCTTTCTTTCAAAACAGAACTTATTGGCGTCACTATGAAAAAACATTCGCTGTTCTGTAACTTCGATTACTTTTTCTACACTTGTGGATGAAACTCCCTGACTACTTTCTTTATAAAGTGTATTCATATACATTTCTTCAGATATAGAAGTCTTTATTCTCAAGGTATCTTTTACTATAAAATAATTTTCTATAAATGTTTCATTACCAAAACCCTGCTTAAATATATGAGTCATTAATTTTAGCTCCTTGTCTTGAAAATAAAACTCAATTCTTCCTGACAAATCCTCTGAGCATTTATAATATTTTGTTCTGTTTTTAATCAAGGTGTCTTTATCGGTTATCCTTTTTAGAAAAATCTCATAATCGTCATTACTTTCATTAAAAGCTTCCTGACCATAACTAGTACTTAACATAAACAAAAGCAGAACACTGCTAAATAGCTTCATAATTTCTATATTTTTTTCAAAATGTGTTCCTGTAATATATCTTTTGCCATTCTCTTCTAAGAATCAAATATGTAGCATATTTCGCAATAACTTTACTTTCTTCGGATTTACAGTTCTTGATGTCCTTTTCAGAAACATCTACCGCATACAATAAATTCAGATATTCATTAAATGCATTGTTTAGTTTTTCTAAAAGTAATTGTTCTATTTCTAAAAAGAGTTCTTCCGGAAGAACATTTAGATTTATTTTATGGCCCATCCCAGCGCGATTAAGATCTTTCTGAAGTTGTAAAATCAATTGAGAATATGTATCAGATCGTAAAATCTGGTCCATTAACTGCTCAACAGATACAGTATTAAAATCACTAGACACTTCGGTTCATTAATTGTTCTCCAAAAGCCTGTAAGGTTTTTTTATTACCTTCTGAAATTGACAAGTCATCTAAAACTTCAAAGGCTTTTTTTGTATATTTTTTAATTTCTAGCCTGGTCTTTTCCTTCGCGCCGGTAGTTTCAAAAATAGCCTTGACAGTATGTATTTTCTCTGATGGATCTTCAGGGTTTAGGGAAAACAAACCCTCTAATTGTCTTCTTATATTATTATCAGCACTACCGATCGCTGTTAAATATAAAAAGGTTTTTTTGTTTTCGATAATATCTCCCCCAACTTGCTTTCCAAAAGTAGCCGGATCGCCAAATGCATCTAAATAATCATCCTGCAATTGAAATGCAAGTCCTAATAATCTTCCAAAATCGTAAATAGCAGCTTTGCAGGTTTCAGATGCATCTGCTATAATCGCACCCATTTGCATAGCAGCGGCAACCAATACCGCTGTTTTATATTCTATCATTTTCAGATATTCGGGAATGGTAACATCATCTCTGGTTTCAAAATCTATATCGTATTGTTGTCCTTCACAAACTTCTATTGCTGTTTTAGTGAAAAGTTGTGCCAATTGTCTAAATGTGTCACCCTGATAATTTTCAAAAAGCTGGTAGGCATTAATCAGCATAGCATCTCCTGAAAGAATACCTGTATTGATATCCCATTTCTCGTGAACCGTTTCCTTACCTCTTCTCAAAGGAGCGCCGTCCATAATATCATCATGAATTAACGAAAAGTTATGGAAAATCTCAATAGCCAATGCTGCATCCAGTGCTTTTTTATAGGAACCCCCAAAAATCTCAGAAGTCATCAACACTAATACTGGTCTTAATCTTTTTCCACCAAGATTCAGGATATATGAGATGGGTTCATAGAGATTCTTAGGCTCTTTTTTTATGATTTTTTTTGATAAATATTCCAAAAAGTATTGTTGATAATCAGAAATTGTTTGCACTCTTAAATTTTTTGTGCTAAGGTAAAATAAATATTTCAACACGCTTTGTCTTCATTTCCTAAATACCATTCCTAATAAAACAATTAAATTTTTAATTTTTACCGAATTATGAATTTTTGGTTTTCCAAAACAAGGAATTAATACAAATTCTTTGAAATTCAAACAATCGAGACACTAAATTTCAACGAGAAATTATTTTTGTGGAAGTATGAATGAAAATTTTAAAAAGTTATTACCCAAAAAACTTAGTATGAAATCAAAAGTAAAAAACCTCTTTTCATTTATTGTCACTGTTTGTTATTAACGTCGTGCGAAAAAGAAAACTTATATATTGAAATACGTTCAGATGATTTAAAAATTAAAGCACCTTCAAAATTAATTGTGATTATCCAAAAGGATGGGATGGAGTATATGTTTATAGAAGTGAGTAGTTAGAATAAAAACTCTCACGACCTGTTGCTAACAGGAAAAGTATACGATTATACGAAATTAAATGATTCTAAATGGATACAGAATATCGAATAACAAACTCCTTTTGAATTGTTTATAGCGATTACAGATACTAATATCCCCATTCCTCTCGCTCTAGACAAATTTAGGAAGTCCAGAAGCCTTTACAAGGTCTAAAAGAACTATCGAGGATTTACCTACATATATAAGGATATCTGATCCATATTTTGAGAAAATAAAATCCAAGAGTAGTACTTATTATGGTAAATGCGAAAGTAATTTCAGAAATTAACGGTGCTTAGTTCCCTTAAATTCGAATCCAGATTATATTGAATTCTGTGATTCCGGAACGTAGGCAAACCATGTCGAAAGTTCTATTTTTGACTGAGATTGGTGTAAATTAAATGAAGCCTTGACTTGGACCAATATAATCTGTGGAAGTACGGCTGTAAAATTTTATCGCCATAAAGGTTCCTGACAGCTAAGAAAAGAAGTTACACTGGATCCTGGAATATAGTAAACTAGTTATTGGATCATAACTACAAAAGAACAAAATCATTTATTTCTTTTCTGCCCGGAAATTAGAACTGGCGATAGATTGAGAGTAGTTAGAGAGCAAAAAACTTCTAACCACTATTTTAGGGCATGTACGAGATTTCGAAATAACCATACAATTAATAACGTATATAAATCTAGCTAAAACATATTATATTAATTATAAAAGGGTTGTCCAAATCAGACAACCCTTTTTCGTTTTATATAAAAATCTTCATCTTATCGATCGCTATTTACCTTATCAAAAAGATGATTCTATATCAATGTTAAATAATTGTGAAACTTAGGAAACTTTAAATGTTTTTAAAGTTTCCTAAGTTATATTTGCGTTCAAACAATTACAAAAAAAATGAAAGACAAAATAATTGAAACTGCAAAAGATATGTTTCTAAGCTTTGGTTTCAAAAGTGTCACCATGGACGATCTTGCATCAGAGATGGGAATTTCTAAAAAAACGATATATGCTCATTTTCAGAATAAAACTAAGCTTGTAGAAGCCACTACTGATCACCTTTTCTGCACAATCAGTGATGGAATAGATGCTATTTTGGAAGAAAAAAAAGGACCTATAGAAGAACTATACGCCATTAAAGCTTTTGTGATGTTTCATCTAAAGGACGATAAAACATCACCCCAATACCAACTTCAGAAATATTACCCAAAAATACACAATGATCTTAAAGTAAGACAATTCGAAACTATGCAAGAATGTATTATCGATAACTTGGAAAAAGGTATCAAGACAGGCATTTTCAGGGAAAATATAGACGTGGAGATTATGTCACGAATTTATTTTATGGGAGTGATCGGTATAAAGGATCAGGAAATGTTTCCGATGCAAGTTTTTCCTGTATCAAAATTAATGACAGATTATTTAGAATACCATATACGAGGTATCGCAACAGAAAAAGGATTACAAATTTTAAACAAGCTAATAAAAGAACAATAAATTATGAGAAACAACCTTTGGTCTTTAAGTTTCTTTAGCTTCTTCATTTTTTTTGGTTTTGCACAGGAGACTCCGGTTTCCTCTCAATACTATTTTACGCTGGATGAAGCTATTGAATTTGCACTAGAGAACAGTTATCAGTCTATCAACGCCAGGCGTGATGTGGCTAAAGCTTTAAAGCAAAAGTGGGAAACCACTGCGACCGGTCTACCACAAATTAGTGCAGCAATCGATTATCAAAACCAATTAAAACAACAACCAATATTATTCCCGGCGGTAGATCAATCTACAGGGCAACCGATAGATGGTCAGTTTCAGGAATTTTTCACACCTCAGCAACAAGCCTCGGCCACTGCTACATTATCTCAACTCCTTTTTGATGGTTCCTATCTTGTGGGGTTAGAAGCGGCTAAAAGCTTTTTACAATACAGTAATGACACAGAAGAAAAAGCACAACTTAATGTTCGGGAAAGTGTTATCAATGCATATGGTAGTGTATTGGTATCCGAAGAAAGTATAAGAATTCTTCAAAATAACAAAGAGACTTTAGAGAAGAATTATGAGGAAAGAAAAAAGATTTTTGAAAATGGTTTAGCAGAAGAAGAAGATGTAGAACAATTACAAATCACTTTGCTACAAATCACAAATCAATTAAACAATGCCGAAAGGTTAGCGAAAATTGCACTGCAAATGTTTAACCTGACCATCGGAGTTGATGTAGATGCCAATACAGTACTATCAGAAAATCTTGAAGATCTAACTAAAAAAAATGTTAATCCATCGATAGGCCTCAAACCCTTTATGATTGAAAACAATATTGATTATAGGTTAGGATATTTGTTAACTGAGCAACGAAGACTAGAACTAAAGCTAGAAAAAAGTAGAGCATTACCAACTTTATCTGCTTTTGTAAATTATGGGACGGCTGCTTTTGATAATGACTTTGTTTTTTTTGAAAGTGAAACCAGGTGGTTTCAATCCTCTGTTTTAGGAGTTAGTCTTACTATACCAATTTTTAGTTCGTTAGGAAGAAGTGCAAAAACGCAAAGAGCCAGAATCGCTTTTGAACAAGCAAACACCTCTTTTATTGAATCGCAACAGCAAATTCAGCTTCAATATAATTCTACTTTAAGTGATTATCAGCTTTCTTTAGAAACCTACAAAACATCTAAGCAAAACCTTTCACTAGCACAAAGAATAGAAAACAAAAATCAAATCAAATATAATGAAGGATTGGCTTCGAGTTTCGAATTAAGACAAGCTCAATTACAGTTATATAGCGTACAGCAAGAAGTACTCCAGGCAATGCTGACGATCATAAATAATAAAGCTAAACTGGAATCAATTTTAAATACACCAAATAATTAGATATACCCATGAAAAAGATACTCACCGTATTATCTGCTTTTCTTCTTATCGTTTCTTGTGGGCAAGAAAGCGGAAAATCAATTGAAAAAGTAATTGAAAAAGGCGATCTAGCAGCAATTAGAGCTAAAAGAAGCGAAGTTGTTGCAGAACAACAAGCCGTTGCTGATAAATTAAAACAATTAGATGAAGCTATCGCATCTCTAGACAGTATAAAAAAACTGCCATTAGTTACTACAATTACTGCTAAAGATACGCTATTTACTCATTATCTAGAATTACAAGGAAGTGTAGAAACCAAGAAGAATATCGTTTTATACCCTGAAACTTCAGGGACACTTGTTCTGGTATATGTAAAAGAAGGGCAGCGTGTTTCAAAAGGACAGACATTAGCCAGAATTGACGATGGTGGTTTAAGTCAACAAGTAGCGCAAATGGAAGTACAAGCTGAACTGGCTAAGACCACCTTTGAGCGTCAGAAAAAGTTATGGGAACAAAAAATCGGATCCGAAATTCAGTATCTGCAGGCTAAGACAAGTTATGAATCTACGAAGAACGGAGTTGAGCAAATGAAACGCCAATTAGCAAAAGCTACCGTAAGTGCTCCATTTTCCGGAATTGTAGATGATATCATGGCAGAACAAGGAAGCGTTGTAGCTCCCGGACAAACTGAATTGATTCGCATTGTTAATTTAGATGAAATGTATATAGAAACTGAAGTTCCTGAAAGCTATATTTCTAGTGTCATTAAAGGAAAAGAAACTAAAGTGTACTTTCCTATTTTAGATAAAACCATCGATACGAAAATTCGCCAGGTAGGAAACTATATCAATCCGAATAACCGCTCTTTTACGGTAGAAATAGCAATACCTAACAAAAATGGAAGCATCAAGCCTAATCTTACTGCTAAAGTAAAAATCAATGATTACACTAGTGAAAACGCTATTTTGATTCCACAAAGTATCATCTCAGAAAATTCTGATGGTGAGCAATATACCTATGTGGCCGATAGTAAAGATGCTAAAAACATCGCAAAAGCGAGAAAGGTTATTGTTAAAACCGGGAAATCCCAAGGTGATTATATTGAAATCATTGAAGGCATTAACAATGGTGATGCTATTATAAGTGAAGGAGCAAGAAGTGTAAAGGATGGTCAAAAAGTAGAAATCATAAATTAAAGCTTATGGAAAAGAAAAAGAAAAATGTGGATAAAGAGTTTATTTTATCCTCTTGGGCGATAAATAACCCAACAACAATCTACGTAATGATTGGCATCTTTCTCGTTTTAGGTCTATCAGCCTACTTTTCGATGCCTCGAGAAAATTTCCCGGAGATCAATGAAACTAAAATATATATTAGTGTTCCTTATCCAGGGAATACGGCAGAAGATATAGAAAGACTTATTGTTGATCCATTGGAAGATAAATTAAAAAATGTAAGTAATGTCGTTGAAATTGTATCGACTTCACAAGAGGATTATGGAATTATTACTGTAGAATTTGATGAGGACCTTACAGTCGCGCAGGCTAAACAAAAAGTTAAAGATGAAGTAGATTCAGAAAAAGCAAATGAAGATTGGCCTACATTTAATGGAGCGAAAGTAGAACCTAATGTTTTTGATTTAAGTATTTCTGAAGAAACTCCTATTATGAATATCAATATTACAGGAGACTACCCTGTAGATAAGCTAAAAGAGTACGGAGAATATTTAGAAGATGAAATTGAGGATCTTATAGAAATTAAAAAAGTTGATATCCGAGGTGCTCAAGAAAAAGAAGTTGAAGTGGCCGTTGATATTTATAAAATGATGGCTGCGAAGGTTAGTTTTGACGATGTGATTAATACGATCAGAAATGGCAATGTGACTATGTCAGCAGGAAATATGATTAGTAGCGGACAACGTAGAACCATCAGAATTCTTGGAGAAATTGACAGACCATCCGAATTAGATGATTTTGTTGTTAAATCTCAAAATGGCGCTGTGTATTTAAGAGATATAGCCAAAATAACCTTTAAGGATGAAGATAAAACGACTTACGCTAGAGAATTTGGTGATAACGTAGTCATGCTTGAAGTAAAAAAGCGATCCGGTGAAAATATGGTGGAGGCTGCCGAGCAAATTAATGAGATTGTGGCAGATGCAAAAGAAAATGTGTTTCCAACTGATTTAAATATCAGTATTGCAAATGATCAATCATCAAAAACAATTAATCAAGTTGATGATCTGGTAAATAATATCATTTTTGGAATTATTTTGGTTGTTGGAGTATTAATGTTCTTTTTAGGGTTTAGAAATGCCTTGTTTGTTGGGTTCGCTATACCTATGTCCATGTTTATGTCCTTTATGATCTTATCGCTATTAGGATACACGATGAACACTATGATACTATTTGCATTAATCATGGGATTAGGGATGTTGGTTGATAATGGAATCGTAGTAGTTGAAAATGTATATCGATTGATGGAAGAAGAAGGAATGTCCAGAATCGAAGCAGCCAAAAAAGGTATTGGTGAAATCGCATTTCCAATTATTATATCTACAGCCACTACAGTAGCAGCCTTTGTTCCTTTGGGTCTTTGGCCAGGTGTGATGGGACAATTTATGATCTATTTCCCGATAACATTATCGGTCGTATTAGGTTCTTCATTGTTTGTAGCTATTTTTATTAATTCGATGTTGGTTTCCCGATTTATGGAAGTTGGCGAAAAAGTTTTAACTATAAAGCAACTTATTCGAATAAGTATCATTCTAGGTGGTTTTGGAATCTTTATATTAATTATAGGAGGACCTGTACGAGGTTTAGGAACCTTAATGATTTTTACAGCGGTTATGTTTTGGGTATATCGTTTTGTACTCAAAAACGCTGCTAACTTCTTTCAAAGAAGGATTTTGACCTGGTTAGAAAAAAGCTATCAACGATTTCTGAACTTTGCCTTAAAAGGATGGAGATCCTATGGTTTTGTGATAGGAACTTTTATCTTATTATTCGTTGTTTTTGCAGCATTTGGAGCATCGGTAGGAAGTCAACGTACCAAGATTGAGTTTTTCCCTGATAACAAACCTAATCAAATTATTGTATATATTGAATATCCTCAAGGTACTGACATTAAGAAAACCAATAAGATAACCAAAGAGATTGAAAATCGAGTATATGCAGTCATAAATGATGAAGAATATATTGAAGGTAAAGATTACAACTATTTAGTTGAAGCTGCCGTATCGCAGGTTGGTGAAGGAGCTGGTAATCCTCAGACAGATGGAGGTAGTAGTGCAGAAATGCCGCATCGTGCTAAAATCATTGCAGCGATGAGGGAGTATAAATTCCGAAAAGGAAAAGATTCTGAAGTACTACGCCAAAAGGTACAAGATGCTCTTAAAGGAATATATCCCGGGGTAGCTATCTCAGTAGAAAAAGATGCTGTTGGACCTCCTGCGGGATATCCTATTAACATAGAAATTGAAGGTTCTGATTATGATGAGTTGATCAACATAGCAGAAAAAATGAGAAATTTCATTAGTGAAAAAAACATCCCTGGAATAGAAGAGTTAAAAATTGATGTCAATAAAGGTAAACCGGCTATGCAAGTAGTAGTAGATCGAGAAAAAGCTGGTGAGCTTGGTGTAGCTGCAGGACAAGTAGGTAACCAACTAAGACGTTCTATTTTTGGAGAAAAAGCTGGCGTTTATAAAAAAGATGGAGAAGATTATGATATTTATGTACGATTTGATGAAAATAATAGATATAACACCAGTGCATTATTTAATCAAAATATCACATTTAGAGATCAAGCTACAGGAAAACTGAAAGAGATACCTGTTGCCGCGGTAGCTTCAAAAAAGAATACATCATCGTTTAGTGCGGTTAAACATAAAGATACGAAACGCGTAGTAACTGTATATTCAGGGTTACAGCCAGGATATACGGATGCGGGTGCCATCGTGTCCCAAATACAGACTGAAATGGCTAGTTTTGGAGAATTACCAAGAGGCGTAAAAATAGATTACACCGGTCAAATAGAAGAGCAAAACAAACAAATGTCCTTTTTAATGGGAGCATTTTTCTCTGGATTAGGATTAATCATGCTTTTATTAATCTTTCAATTTAGTTCTATATCTAAACCGACGATTATTATGATTGCCATTTTTCTTAGTTTTATAGGAGTTTTTGGAGGTATTTTAATTACTGGAGCTGCTTTTGTAATTATGATGACGATGATGGGAATCATTTCATTAGCCGGAATAGTAGTAAACAATGGTGTAGTTCTACTAGACTACACACAGTTACTCATTGATCGCAAAATGGTAGAACTCGATCTTGATGATAATGAATTACTGCCAAATGAAGAAGTGAGAAAATTAATAGTTCAAGGAGGTCGAGCACGTCTCAGACCCGTTATACTAACGGCAATCACCACTGTATTAGGATTAATACCTTTGGCAGTAGGTTTTAACGTAGACTTCTTCTCGCTATTCTCGGAATTTGATCCTAAAATCTACATAGGAGGAGACAATGTGATTTTTTGGGGACCACTGGCTTGGGCAGTTATTTATGGATTAATTATCGCTACATTCTTAACGCTAATCATTGTGCCTTGCTTATTTTTTATTGTACATAAAATAAAGGTGAGATTTAGCAAAAAGAAAGTTGTGGAAGAACTCCCTACTGTCGATGGGGATATTACTATAGGATCTCCTGCTACTACATAAAGCAGACCAGATTTATTAATACAAAAACGCCGCAAATTTGCGGCGTTTCATATAAGTCAACTACCTCGGGGTAAGCCCACGAGGCATCCAATGGAAACACAATCTTAATATTTCGAAGCAAGCCTCGGGTAATTAAACTCTACCATGTGGATTAAATCGTTTATTTGATCAATTGCGATTCTCATTATCGGGTGTTGGAAACTGCTCAAAAACAGCATCTCCAGGTCTATCAATAGGTAAATCACCCAATCTATTAAATCTTCTCACATCAACCCATCGATGCCCTTCAGCATATAAAGAATATCGTCTTTGAGTAAGAATCTCATCTACTAATTCTGCCGGAGTTGTACCCCCACTATAAGCAGGGAGTCCTGCAGCAGTTCTTATCACATTAATTGCGGTCACTGCTGCTGCAGGATTCATTATATGATTTGCCTCAGCAGATAATAAAATTAACTCTTCATTTCTTATAATTGGAACAGGATCTACATTACTCTGATAAACAAATACATCATATTCCCCTATTAAATCATCATTTGTGCTATCATCATCGGGACCTCTAACTTCTAAAGCACTATCTCTAAGAACCACCTTACTAAGTCTATTATCACCTGCTTCAGCATCTGTGATAAAAGATGGGTGAGCTAATCTTGCATTGGCAATCGTGGAATTCAACGCAAAAAACAAAGGGTTAGCAATATCCGCACCTGTAAGCGAAAAAGTAAAATAAGCGCCAGCAGATAGATCTCCCCCCATGTCCATAAATGAATCTTGCAATAAGTTATTTACAGAAGTGTAATTACCTCTATATGCTTCAACCCTTGCTGCAAGGGCGTTATTAAATTCTAAAAAACTCATTGGTGTACCAAAGGAAGAAAAGCCTGATGGGATGTTAAACGGAAAATCATCTCCTCCATTTGACAAATCTGTTGCTGCAGCACTTAACATATTAAGAACAGCCGTTAATCCTTCATCATAATTAACAAATGGACCTAAATTATTCGGGTCAGAAACATCCAATCTTATACCGTTTTGGTATTGCTGATTTAATAACATTAAGAATTCGTGTGCTATAATCGTATTTGCAAAACCTCGTGTAGCGGCTATTTCTTCCGTTGTAAAGCCGGCAGTCGAATTCTCTAAACCTTCTAAAAGCAAGTTAATGTTCTTTATAGTAGCATATCGCGATGCATAAGGTGCAGTCGTATAAAATGTATTATTATCTACAATACCGGTTAATAGATCTGCAGTCCATCTAGGATCAGAACTCTGTACCCTCCAATAATCTCTACCTGCTACTGACTGGGCATCCACTTGAGTACCCAATCGAGTCCTCATATCAGAAAACACTCCTGCCATTGCCTGTATTAATTCCGCTCTTGACAAATCGGCGGATACTGAATCTGTTGTGGGACCATTTAAATTGGTTGCATCTTCGATATCACAAGACAAAATAGTTGCCGAAGACAGTATTATCATTAATATATTCTTTAATATTTTCATTTTCTTATTATTTTTTTGTTTAAAAACCAACAGCTAGATGAAATAAATAACGTTTAGAAGAAGGAAACGGTGTAACTTCTACGCCCGTTGACAATCCATTGGATCCAAAATTAGAAACCTCAGGATCGTAACTATTATAATCAAAAATATTAATGATGTTATTTCCTGAAAGACCAATCTTAAAATTAGATACGTACCCTCTAAAGATCTTTTCTCTGATTTTACTCGGCAAATTATAATATAACCCTATTTCTCTAAGTCGTAAATAAGAAGCATCTTCTATAAAAGGTGTAGCATTACCTGCTCTAAAAGCAGCTACTCTAAAATCTCCATTAGGAACATTCGGATCAAAATCAAAGTCATCATAATCTGCGCTTGTTCCACCAAAATCGGTTAACAAACTGGTAAGATTGATATTATCGCCACCACTCTTCCAATGCCAAAGAAAAGATAACGTAAAATCCTTATATCGTATATTATTGGACCAGGTCATTTGAAAATCAGGTTCCGCGTCACCAAGTACCACCAAGTCTCCATCTGAATTGTTACCAACGATCTGAGTAGCGCTTTTCCCCTCTTCTATTCTAAAAGTACCAAGACCTGTTCCGAATCCACCTAAATTGAAAGGTGCAACTTCTAAACTAGTTATTTCCGAAGTATTCTTAAAAAACAATAAATTAGTACTCCAATCAAAATCATCATTTTGTACAAGATTAGCATTTAACGCAATCTCGACACCTCTGTTTTCTAAATTACCCGCATTTTCAAATTTAGTGGTAAAACCGGAAGAAGGTTCTGCATTGGCCTGTAAAATAAGGTCATCGACCGTCTTGTTATAATAAGAAAATTCCAAATTAATTTTACTGCCAAGAAAACTAGCATCAAAACCTACTTCTAATTCTTTTTGTCTCTCTGGAGAGATATCTGGATCACCTAAGGTACCTGGAACAACTATTCCTACATTTCCATCGATCAGCGAATTTGTATATGCGGTAAACAAAGCGCCGTTAGGAGCGAAATTTCCAGCTTCACCGTAGGCTCCTCTTAGTTTGAATTGATTCAATACTGGCACTTTCCAAAAATCATACTCATGAAGATTGATAGCTAAAGAGGCTTTCGGATAATAAAATAATTCATTGGCGTCCCCATTGTTACTAGACTGATCACCTCTTACACCGATTGTTCCAATAATCTTGTCTTGATAATTTAACTCCTCCTGAACAAAAAACCCTATATCTTCTTGTTCTAGTCTGAATTGAGATACACTCACGTTTGCTCCCTGATCTAAATTAGTTTGAGCAGCGATCAAATCACTAGTAACATTTCTGACCGTATTTCTAGCAAAAGTCTGCTTAGTTATACCAGCCTGTGTTCTAAAATTAAGCTCTTTACTTGTTGTATAATTATGCACCAAAAACGCAGAATAATTTGCATCTTTATTTTCTGTAGTTCCCAAAGCACTAACTCCATTTAAACCACCTTGGTCTGGTCGTTGAAACTGTAATGTTTCTGGAAAAATAGCAGTTGTTATTAATTCGTAATAATCCACACCTCCACTTAAGATCAGTTTAAGATCGGAATTATCTTTATCAATTAGTTTAAGGTCAAAAGTCCCGCCGACAATAAATCGATTGACATCTTCTCTATTAGTAATGAGATCCCTTGTTTGAAGTGGATTTGATGATCCATAAGGGTTATCGGGATAATTTCCATTTGCATCTGGAAAAAGTTGTGCCCAAGGAGGTGTTGATGTCAGCGCTACCCCAATAGTTGTTCCCGTATTATCATTGTTGAAAAAACCTCTGTCTGCTTGAGAATCAATATAATTACTGGTTAAAACGATTTTAGCCCTATTATTCCAAAAATCATGATCCAGATTAAATCGTATGGATTTTCTATTATAACCAGTATTATCTACTATACCGTCTTCTTCATTATTAGAAAAAGCAGCATAAAACCGAGTGCTATCAGATCCTCCTGAAATATTTACGCTCGTATTAGAGATGAGACCTTCCTCGCCGTACATTTCATCTTCATAATCGACGAGTGTACCATTATCTCTAGCTCTCGCAAATAATAAACCTTCTCCTGCACCAAAAGTTTCTGCAGTAGCTTCAGTAAAGTTTCGTTGTCCTAAAGGATTAAGAATTACATTAAATCCAAAGTCCTGAGAAAAGGACACTTTAGTTTGTCCTCTTTTTCCTTTCTTAGTAGTAATAATAATTACACCAGCGGCAGCCCGAGCACCATATATAGCAGCGGCGGATGCTCCTTTAAGCACTTCTACACTCTCTATATCATCAGGGTTAATATCGGCAATCCTATTAGATGGATTATCTTGATTAGATGCATTTCCTCCTGCGGCTGCTCCAGAAACTGCGTTTAGCCCAGCACCTGCAATACTATTGTTATTAACATATACTCCATCAACAATATACAAAGGCTGAGAGTTACCATTAATGGAAGTAACTCCTCTTAATTTAACAGAAATTCCACCCCCCGGAGCACCTGAACTTCTTGTGATTTGAGCTCCTGCAAATTTCCCTGCCAAAGCGCCATCTAGAGTTTGTGGTGGAGTTAGTCCGGTTAATTCCTCCGCGGATACGGATGCCACAGCATTGGCAGCATTACTTCTCTTAACAGACGTAGCAAGACCCGTTACAACCACCTCCTCTAATGCTTCAGTAGATTCACTAATCTGAATCGTAATTGCTCCAGGTTGGGAGACATCAACAATTTTGGTTGAAAAACCAAGAGCAAAAACCCTTAATCGTGCTGGTAAGGAATTTACGGTGATTGAAAAATTACCATCAATATCACTGGCGGTACCATTGTTTGTGCCATTCTCAACGACGTTTATGAATGGCGCTCCTTCACCGGTCTTTTCAATAACCACTTTTCCGGTAATGGTCTCCTGCGCAAAAATAACGACAGGTAAAAAAAGCAAGAATAGCAAAAGCCCTTTGCTAATTTGAGTTTGTTTTTTCATAATGATTTGTTTATAAGTTTGGTTAAAGCTATTAAAACATTTCTATAAAAAAAAGTTAAAGCTAACATATGTTAGTTATAAATATATTGATTTACAGGTATTTATACGTAAAATCCGTAATATAATTGTGATAAAACCATAATTCTTACATCTAAAATTATGGCTAAAATTCCAGTTTTCATTTTAGTAAAAACTGGAGATATTTTATAATTAAACTTCTTATTTTTGCAGCCTTAACGATTAGCTATGTATAGAAGTCATTCTAGTGGTGAATTACGCACCTCTGATATCAATAAAGAAGTAACCCTATCTGGATGGGTTCAAAAAGCACGGGATAAAGGTTTTATGATATGGGTAGACCTGCGGGATCGATATGGTATAACCCAATTGATCTTTGATGAAGAACGTACTCCAGCTGATGTTGTAGAGCGTGCTAAAACCTTGGGGCGAGAGTTTGTAATACAAATCAAAGGAACAGTGATAGAACGTGAGTCAAAAAACCCAAATATGCCTACTGGTGACATTGAAGTTTTAGTCTCAGAGTTACAAATTCTTAATGAATCACTGGTTCCTCCATTCACTATAGAAGATGAAACTGATGGTGGTGAGGATATCAGAATGAAATATAGGTATCTCGATATCAGAAGAAATCCTGTAAAAAATAGTTTGATGTTTCGTCATCAGGTAGCTATGAAAGTTCGTAATTACCTTTCTGAAGAAGGTTTTATAGAAGTAGAAACTCCTTACCTTATTAAATCAACTCCAGAAGGTGCTCGTGATTTTGTAGTACCTTCTCGAATGAATGAAGGTCAGTTTTACGCCCTACCTCAGTCTCCGCAAACTTTTAAGCAATTGCTTATGGTAGGTGGAATGGATAAATATTTTCAAATCGTAAAATGTTTTAGGGACGAAGATTTAAGAGCCGACAGACAACCGGAATTTACCCAGATTGACTGTGAAATGGCTTTTGTAGAGCAGGAAGACATTCTAACTATTTTTGAAGGACTTACACGACATTTAATCAAAGAAATCAAAGGTCAGGAAATTAATGATTTTCCTAGGATGACATATGAGGAAGCAATGAGAACCTACGGTAATGATAAACCAGATATTCGTTTCGGGATGAAATTTGGTGAATTGAATGATGTAGCACAACATAAAGGTTTTAAAGTATTTAACGATGCAGAATTAGTAGTGGCCATTGCTGTTCCTGGCGGTGCTTCTTACACCAGGAAAGAAATTGACAAACTGATTGATTGGGTAAAACGCCCACAAGTAGGTGCATTAGGAATGGTGTATGTAAAATGTAATGAAGATGGAAGTTATAAATCATCTGTAGATAAGTTTTATGATCAGGAAGATTTAGCAAAATGGGCAGCATCTACCGGTGCAAAAGCCGGAGATCTTATTTTTGTGCTTTCTGGACAAGCCAATAAGGTTAGAGGACAATTAAGTGCTTTGAGAATGGAACTTGCTGAACGATTAGGATTAAGAAATCCTGAAGAGTTTGCTCCGTTATGGGTAGTGGATTTTCCTTTGTTAGAATGGGATGAGGAAACAGAACGTTATCACGCAATGCATCATCCATTTACTTCTCCAAAACCAGAAGACATCCCCCTTTTAGATTCAAAACCCGGAGAAGTAAGAGCGAATGCCTATGATCTGGTATTGAATGGAAATGAAATTGGCGGAGGATCTATTCGTATACACGATAAGGAAACCCAGGCACTAATGTTTGATCACCTTGGATTTACTCCGGAAGAAGCAAAAGCACAATTCGGTTTCTTGCTGGATGCTTTTCAATATGGTGCGCCACCTCATGGGGGAATTGCATTTGGGTTCGACAGATTAGTAGCTATTCTGGGAGGCCAGGAAACTATACGAGATTTTATAGCATTTCCAAAAAATAATAGCGGTCGGGATGTCATGATCGATGCACCTGCCAATATTGACAGGGAACAACTGAAGGAATTACATATTCAACTAGATTTATAGAACATAAGATCCCGCCAAAAGCGGGATTTTTTATTACCTTTAATCTAAACCAAGACGAACCTATACATGCCAACTGAAAAAAAGACACTACTACATAGGTTGCTGATCTGGCGATATCGTCATATTTCTAATAAAAACTTTGTACTTATCTTAAGCATAGTAGTTGGCTTTTGTGCAGGTCTTATTTCCCTTTTGCTTAAGAACATCACACATTTAATCCAGGTAGTTCTCCAAAGTGATATTATATCCTGGCAAACTTCATTCTACTTTGTTGTTCCCATAATTGGACTTCTAATTGTATATATTATTACAAAATTTGTGATCAAAAAAAATGTAAAATCAGCGATTCCTTTGATTTTATACTCGCTATCTAAGAAAGACGGAAAAATTAAACCGTTAAGTGGATATTTACCGCTTCTTCTTGCTCCAATCACTGTTGGATTTGGTGGTTCTGTTGGATTACTTGGACCTGCCGTTGGTTCTGGCTCAACGTTGAGTTCTAATATAAGTACGCTATTTAAATTAGATAGCAAAACTCGTTTTTTACTAATTGGTTGTGCAGCGGCAGGAGCGATATCTGCGGTATTTAAGTCCCCCCTTGCGGGCTTGGTTTTTGCTGTAGAAGTATTTAGCCTAGATCTTACATTAACGTCATTATTACCGTTACTTTTTGCGTCTGTATCTTCAATTATTACATCCTATTTCTTTCTTGGAGATGAAGTCTTGTTTAGATTTGACGTCTTAGAAAAGTTTGATATCTACGACACCCCTTTTTATATGATACTAGGTGTAGGAACAGCGATCGCTTCTATTTATTTTACCAAAATGTATTTTGGAATTTTACATTTTTTTGATCGTTTTCCAAAAAAAATTCACCGGTTATTAATTGGTGGGTTCGCCATCGGTGTAATGTTATATTTTATTCCACCTCTTTACGGTGAAGGTTTAGGTTTTATCAATGATCTTCTCAATGGAAACCACCTTGCTGCCATCGGAAATACTCCTTTTGATAATATGACTTCCAGTATTTGGATGATTATTGCACTATTAACAGGCATTACCATTTTCAAAGCTATTGCGATGACTGCTACCTTTGCGGCAGGAGGATCTGGAGGGATAATAATTCCTACGATGGTTATGGGTAGTGCATTGGGCAATGTAGTTTCTAAAATAATAAATAATATAGGTATGGGGTTTCAGGTTTCTGAAGCTAATTTTACTTTATTGGGAATGGCCGGGCTCATTGCTGGTGTTCTGCACGCACCGCTTACATCTATATTTCTAATTGCCGAAATCACCTCCAGTTATGAACTATTTGTCCCATTAATGATCACCACCTCGATATCGTTTATAATTTCTAAAAACAGGATTGAACATAACATTTATACCAGAGAATTAGCAGAACAGGGACTATTGCTTACTCATGATAAAGACCAGACCGTCCTCACGCTAATGAAATTAGATGACTGTATTGAAACCAATTTTATACCGGTAAACCCTGAAAATACGCTTAAACATCTATTAAGTGAAGCGGTTGCAAAATCTAACAGAAACCTATTTCCCGTAATTGATGATTCAAATACTTTGATAGGAATCGTGACATTGGATAACATTAGAGACATTATGTTTGATATTTCTCTTTATCATAAGACTACAGTAGAAATGTTAATGACACCAATAGATACCGCAATTATTTATGAAGATGATGATGCAAGGATGGCGATGCGCAAATTTCAGGATACTGGTGCCTGGAATTTACCCGTCGTTAAAGATGGAAAATATTATGGTTTTATTTCTAAATCTAAATTATTGACAGCTTATCGAAGAAAGTTGATTAATTTTACTCGCTAGCCGAAATATCCTTACCATGAAATACCTAATTCGAATATTATTTATTATTGTCATTCTACTTTTTGCTGTTGGTTATTATTTCAAGAACACAGGAGATCACGTAACAGGAGATCAATGGGTTGGTATTGGAATTTTAGCCGCTTCTTTCATCCTAATGCCAGTATTTATATATCATAGATGGAAAAACAAAAAAGTAAAAGATTATATGTTAACTGAGGAAAATATCAAAAAAATGAGAGATTTTAATACTGAAGAAAATACTGACAACCACTAAAATTATCTAAATATTTACATTTTGATAACAAATTTTGTCATATTAAAAGTTACCTTTATATTTCATATTATTATCTTATTACAATGGAAGGAACAGTAAAATTTTTTAACGAATCCAAAGGGTATGGGTTCATCACCAACGACGAAACAGGAAAAGATATCTTTGTACATGCTTCAGGATTAAACGGCGAAGCACTCAACGAAGGTGACAAAGTAGAGTACCAAGAAGAAGAAGGAAGAAAAGGAATTATCGCAGCTCAGGTTCGCGTGATTCACGATTAAGATAAAAATCTCTAAGTTTCATAGGCGCTGTTTTATAGCGCCTTTTTTATTCTTCAATATTATATTTTTGCCTAAACAACTTACTTTGATGTATCAAAAATTCTAATATTTTAAGACTATCTTTTGTTTTAAGAATAGCTACTAGATCGATTTCTTCGCTTAAGAAATCTAAAAAGTTATAAAATTCTGTTTCGGGTATATTTAATTCTTTAATAAAAAATTCTTCTTTATAAAAATCTGTTACATTCACTTTTGATTCAGCGTTTTCAGACTTCTTTTCGAAAACACCAGAAATTAGATTGAATAATATTCCTAAATCAATCGACACCGAAGCTTGACTATTACCACCTCCTAAAACCAGATTTTCTACCGGTGATTGAGCATCATCTCGCCAGATTATATTCATCTTCTTAATCTCTGCTGCATTCCATAATGGCAATCGATCCTCATACGTGGGAATGTGTTCAAGATCCTGTTGCATGTCACCGGATAAAGAATATTGAGAGATTCTCACTTCATCAAGTTCGTTAATCGAAGGTTCTAAAAAAACAAGAAAATTATCCGTTTGTAAATCCTCCTCCCTGATTACATATTTTTTCAATTGAAACTGTACAGAAGAAAAGATGATTACATCACCTGGATTTGCCTTTATTTCAAAATATCCGGATGCATCATTAATACTACCTATTTCCTGAGTAATATTAACAATATTGATAGCTTCAAGTGCTAATGTATCGACAACAATTCTTCCTTTAATCCAACTATTTTTCTGCCCAAAGCTTAAAGAGAAAATTAATAAAAAGAAGAGATAGATAAACTTTCTCATTTGGCTGCTCAAAGAGTACATTGTTAGTTTAGTCTTTAGTTTTCAAAGGGTTTTCATTATTGAAAACGCTACTTTGATTCATCAGATATTCTAGTATCCTCAATTCATCTCCTGATCTGAGTATATGTTTCGTTTCCACTTTTTGATTTAAAAAATCAAGAAAATTATATACTTCTGTTTCGGGTATTTTTAATTCGTCAACCAAAAAATCCTGATTGTAAAAATCTGACACCTCCGGAACACGAACTTCTTTTAATTTTTTAACATCTTTTTTCCTGAACAGACTTGCGATCATTCTACCTACAGCAATAAAATTGACTGGTGTTGCATCCATTTCATCAATGATGACTCTATTTTTAATCGTATTCACTCCTTTTTCGTGGATGAAAGGAGTTTCATCTAACATTTTCGCATTAAATATTGGCAAGTTATCCTCATATGTTTTTATCTTTTTGACATCTTCCTTTACCTTTCCCGTAAGATCATATTGAGATATAGTCACTTCTTCAAGCTCATTAATTTTAATTTCTAACTGAATCGATAAACTGGCTCGCTCCAGATCTTTTTTAGCTACGATATGTGTTTTCTGTTTATGCTGAACCGAGGAAAATATGATAGTATCACCTTTTGTCGCTTGTATCTGAAAAAACCCTAAATGATCATTGATCGTCCCGATACCCTTTGTAAGGTTAATGATATTTACAGGATTAGACTGAAGTGAATCAGTTACTATTATGCCACGCAATACATCTCTGTCTTGAGAAAACCCGGAAACACTCTTTACAAAAATGATTAGATACAACGCCTTTCTCATATAATCTGATTATATGAGAAAGACTATGGTTTTTAAATACAGTTGCAAATAAAACGTTGCTCATTTTGATTTCAAAAAAGAATAGATACGCTATCGATCTTATCAATTTTTAATTTTACGATAATTTTCAAGAATGCCAAAGCGGTGATAAACGCATCCCCGGAAGCAGTATGTCGATCACTTTTAGAAATTTTGAGATCATCACATAATTCATCTAAACTATAATGAGTATGTTTTCGATAACTACGATATACAGGATGTTTGGTTTTACCAAAAAGTGACCCTGTGTCGAGAAATTTATTCTTCAACTCTCCTAAACCTTGCCTTTGCAAGGCTTTATTGATCATTCTCCTATCAAAATCAGCATGATGCGCAATTAAAATGGAGTTACCGATATATTTCAAGAAGCTCTCTATAGCTTCAGACTCAGAAACAACTTTAAAATTATTATTTCTTCGAATCCCGTGAATCTCTACTGTATCAGAATTAAAAACATCTTGTTCCAAATATAATTCCAGTTGATCTGGCACATCAATTGCCAATCGGTTAATGGCGACAGCTCCAATAGATAAAATTCGGTCATCTAAATAATCAAAACCTGTTGTTTCCGTATCAAAAGCGACAAACCGAACACTTTCTATAGGACTCTTTTGATAATTGTTATTAAAAAGACTTAAATAATCTTTCCAAAAATCAGGGAATTCTTTATCTCTTTTTCGCGACCACAAACTCATCTACATAAATGTTTTAAGCTGAAAACGTACTCCTAATAATTCTTGTATATCCTTTATGGGTTTAAAACATCTTTTAAGTTTCAGTTTATCTTTTTTACTTAGTGTATTCAGTTTGATAAACCTACCAGAATCTTTATGAATCAACCCTTGTCGTGTCCTGAATTTAAGCAATACTCTAAAGGCCTTGGCACAACTTTCAAAAAGCTCTTTATTATTAGGTTCTAATTCGGCAAGCGTTTCGTAACGAAGTAAAGTATTGTTAATTCCTTTTAAATTATGATACAATGCTAGAATTCTGGCACTATCAATTAGTACCATCATTGCCCTTGTTTTAATATCAAAGGTATCTTTATGCTCACCATTTTGTTCGACTAAAAACTGTTTAAAAAAGCCAAGTGGTGATGGTTTTTGTAAAGCATTCACCCCCAATAAAGCCAAAAACCTGTTGCTTTTATTTACTCCATCAAAAACCACATTGGATAACTGATTTACCATATCGGAATCTCCATAGACAAGCTGAAAATCAAAAAAAATCGACGACAACAATGTACTTTCTTCTGTTGAAGAAGTCATCCATCCCTTGAATTGAGTCTCCCACTCTGATAAAGACATGCACCATCTCGCATTACTAGCCATCATTTCTGCCGGACAATATTCAAAACCAATTGTGTGCAAACCCTTAGTAATTTGTCTGGCAAGCTCTAAAAAATAATTCTTAGTAAGCTCGTAGTCCTCTTTACGCACATCTTCAAAAACAATAGCATTGTCCTGATCAGTAATTAAAAGTTGCTCTCTTCTGCCCTGGCTTCCCAACACTAAAAAACTAAATTTTACAGGAGGAGGAGAAGGCATTTCTTTTAATGATATTTCTATAGTTCGCACCACCAGTGCATCATTAATTTCTGAAATAAGATTTAAGATATGCATTGTGGGTATATCTTGTTCTAAATATGTTTCAAGTAATTTTTGTACTTGTTTTCTGATATATCGAAGTCGTTGTATTTTCTTTACTCTTTTAATTTCCTTTATTAATACTGAAGGATTATTTCCAAAAGACACTAACAGGTCGTGATTAGAAAAAACACCAACAAGCTTAGAATTGCGAGTGCCATCCTTGGTAATACATAAATGGGAAATACTATTTTTTATTAATGCTATCTGTGCTTCTGCAATTGTTAGTTTTTTTGAATATGTTTTTACCGGGGTTGTCATTATTTCTGTAACCACAGATCCGGAGGAAAATAAACCGGTAGCAATTTTTGCCCTAAGATCACTATCAGTTATGATTCCTAAAGGATACTTATTCTCATCTACCACGACTATAGAGTTGACCTTATGAGTATTCATTTGTAAAGCGACATCCTTTACTATTGAAGTTGGCTGGCAAAATAACGGTTTTTTTCGATAAGAAATTGTTCTTAATGTCGAAAGGTCTTTTGCCGTATCAATAGAAATAGTATTATCTATCCTATCTCCTTTTTCTGTTTCTGTGTAATAGTTTCTGGCGTGAGCTGCAAAAGTTTCGAGTAAAAACTTGTTTACTTCTCTGTTTTCATCAATCACAGGTTTAAAGATTGAAGATGGGATTGCATATACAATAGATTCTTCATCCGCCTTGGCAGACATCCGATAGTCTTTTTTAATGATCATAATCCGAAGTCCAAAAAGATCTCCAGAATCACATATATCTACTAAGTCCTGATCATTTTTAGTCGTACGATATAATCCGATTGCACCTTCTCTTACTATATAAAACTCATCGTGACAACTCTGATCTTGTTCAAAAACGTAAGTTCCTTTTTCTAAATACATTACTCTAATTTGACCAGAGATCATAAGTAGTTCATCCTTTTCGAGCATACTGAAAGGAGGAAACTCTTTTAAAAAATCCTGAATCCTTTCTGCAATAGTATTTTTCATAATTGTAAACTAAGGTCAATTTTGATTTCGCTTTTCTATAAAAAAGCGTTTCAATAATGTGCTACATTCTTCTTCTAAAATCCCTCCGATCATTTTAGTTTTAGGATGTAGTGTGGTTCCCATATTGATACATCCACGTTGCTCATCTCTGGCACCATATACAATTTTTCCAATTTGACTCCAGAACAAGGCTCCGGCACACATCTGGCAAGGTTCTATTGTTACGTAGAGTGTACATTCTTTGAGATATTTACCTCCTAAAAAATTAGCTGCCGCGGTAATGGCCTGCATTTCGGCATGAGCTGTAACGTCATTTAATAGTTCGGTTAGATTATGAGCTCTGGCAATAACTCTATCAGCGACTACCACAACCGCTCCAATAGGTATTTCTCCTTTATCGTATGCTGCTTCAGCTTCCTGAAGTGCTTTTCTCATAAAATGTGAATCATCATATGGATCGAACATAATGTATAGCTTAAAAGTCTCTAACAAACTTAAGGAAAATGGCAAGAAACTTGATAAGTGAATAACACTAACTTCTTTGATTTATGAAAAATTTCTACAAAGTAACGATTCCAGAACCTTGCAATGAAGATTGGAATATGATGACTGTTAACGAAAAAGGACGATTCTGTAATTCTTGTGAAAAAACAGTGGTTGATTTCACTAAGCTTTCCACCATGCAAATTCAGCATTTTTTAAAAGAAAATCAAAACAAAAAAGTTTGCGGCCACTTTAAAAAAACACAGTTAGATACCATACATCTATTAATTCCTATAGAAGTGATACAGAAATCATATTCTTTTAGAAAAACTTTCTTATTAGCGCTCTTGTTAGCAATGGGAACAACAATAATAAGTTGTACAAATACAGATGGAAAACAACAAAAAATAGAAACTGTAAAAATTGTAGAAGTTCCAGAATCAATAAACAACCCAACCATTACAGTTGATAGTATCCCTAAAAAATGTAGTAAAACATCAACAAAAATAAATCAACAAAAAACCGATCATGAAGTGGAGATCGTAAAAACTTTAGGAGAAATAGCACCAACTATTAAAGAAGAAACTCCAATAGAGGATATAGATGATATAGAAAGTGGTATAGAAATCTTTGAACTAACCGGATTTATTATCCAAGAAAGAGTAACGGATTTTAATCAACCTGTTCCAGCTCATCTTCTTGATACTTTTCCTGCATTTCCAAAGACACTTAAAAAGTACAGAACCAAAGATACTTTCTCCAACAAACTTAGAAAATATGTCCACAATGAATTTGACTCTGATATTGGCAAAAATGAATTTTTAACCGGAACTCAAAAGATATACACACAATTTGAAATAAATACAGAAGGGAAAGTCCAAAATATAGAAGTAAGAGCTCCACACTCTTTATTAGAAAAAGAAGCAACCAGAGTAATTAAAAAATTACCTGTTCTGATTCCGGGAAAATATCAGAAACAATCGGTCAGAACGGTATATCAACTACCAATTATCTATAAAATAGAGGAATGATTTTATAAAGTTGTAGTTTTGTGTTTCAAATAATTCTGAATGCCTGACACATTACTTTCACATATTAATTACCCCGAAGACCTTCGTAAACTTTCTGTGGATCAACTACCCGATTTAGCCAAAGAGTTACGAGACTTTGTGATTAACATTGTAGCAACCAAAGAAGGTCATCTGGGAGCTAGTTTGGGCGTTATAGAACTCACTATCGCCTTACATTATGTTTTTGACACTCCGAATGATTTATTAGTTTGGGACGTAGGGCATCAAGCGTATCCTCATAAACTTCTTACTGGTAGAAAACATCTATTCCATACCAATCGACAATTAGGTGGTATTAGTGGTTTTCCTAAACGAGACGAAAGTCCATATGATACTTTTGGTGTTGGGCACTCGTCAACTTCTATTTCTGCAACCTTGGGAATGGCAATTGCGTCAAAATTGAAAGGTGATACAAAAAAACAACATATTGCTGTTATTGGAGATGCTTCTATCGCAAGCGGAATGGCTTTTGAAGGATTGAATCACGCAGGGGTTGCTGATGTAAATATGCTGATCATTCTCAATGACAATGCCATCGGAATTGATCCAAGTGTCGGTGCTTTGAAAGAATATTTAACCAAAGCCAAAGTCGGTTATAAACCAAAAACTGATAACATTATTGAAGCATTGAACTTCACATATTTTGGGCCTATTAACGGACATGATTTACCAACACTGATAAAAACTCTGGAAAAATTAAAGACAATAGAAGGACCTAAACTTTTGCACATCATAACTACCAAAGGTAAGGGGCTAAAACAAGCGGAAGAAAATCAGGTAGTGTATCATGCACCTGGAAAATTTGACGCTGCCACCGGAGATTTGCTTCCTAAAAAAGACACACAACAACCTCCCAAATTTCAGGATGTTTTTGGGCATACGATTTTAGAATTAGCCAGAAAGAACGAAAAAATTATTGGTATCACTCCTGCTATGCCAACTGGTAGTTCTTTAAAATACATGATGGAAGAAATGCCTGATCGAGCATTTGATGTAGGTATTGCAGAACAACACGCTGTTACACTAGCAGCAGGGATGGCAACACAAGGATTAATCCCCTTTTGTACGATTTACTCTACATTTTTGCAACGTGCATATGATCAATTGATTCATGATGTTGCGTTGCAAAACTTACCCGTTATTTTTTGTATCGATCGTGCAGGATTGGTTGGTGCAGACGGCGCAACCCATCATGGTGTTTTTGATATTGCATACCTGAATTGCATTCCGAATATGATAGTGGCTGCTCCGGCTAATGAAATTGAATTAAGAAACCTTCTTTATACTGCTTCTTTGGGATTAGAACATCCGATAGCGATTAGATATCCCAGAGGAAGAGGTGTTATTGTAGACTGGAAAACGACTCTAACAGAAATCCAAATTGGAAAAGGGAAATGTGTTGTGGAAGGAACGTCTGAAATTGCCGTACTTTCAACTGGAACGATAGCAAAAAATGTAATCAGTGCTTTAAAAACTATTAAGGAAAAAGTAAGTCATTATCATTTTTGTTTTATAAAACCATTGGATTCAGATTTATTGAAAGGAATTTTAGAAAAATACAAAACTATAATTACTGTAGAAGATGGCGTAATTATTGGTGGTTTTGGAACAACAATACTTAACTTTGCTAATAAAAACAATCTTCATCCTAAAATTCATCTTCTTGGTATTCCCGATCAATTTGTTCATCATGGGACCACGGATGAATTGCATGATATCTGCGGAATTTCTTCTGAAGGGGTTCGCAATATTATTCTAAAAAATTTATAATCAAAACCTTTTTTAACAAGCTTAAAAACAGGGGTTTAAACAACTTGTAGAGAAAGTTTATTCTTACAGAAGATAGATTAAAACTCTGTTAATTTGATTTTTAACTTCAAAAATTGTTATTTCGCAGACAATTAACCCCTAATAATCAAAATATTATGAAAAAACTTAGTTTATTTATTCTACTTATCGCAGCAACGTTTACTTCTTGTAGTAGTGACGATGATGCTACTACCGGGGGAAACTCTGAAGCTGACCTATTGGGAACATGGGAATTAATTGAGTTGCGCGAAAACGGAGTTGTAGAAGCCGTTGAATGTCCTAATAACGACACATTAGAGTTTTTCTCAAATAATGAAGCTATTTTTACTATTTATCGTGAAGGTAGACTTAATGAGCTGGGAGAAGTTTTTAGAGTATGTGTTGAAACTCCGCAGCCAGATACTGTAATTTGGTCACGTAACGAAAGTATTATCACTTTTGACTTTGGCGGTGGAGATACGGAAGAAGGAGAAATCACAGAACTCAGTACTTCACAACTTATTTTGAAGTATACCTATGAGGACGAAGGAACCACATTTGTAGATATAGAAGTATACCAAAGAGCCGAAGCTAACTAATTTCTGAGTATATACAATCTTATAAACTACCTGAAAAATTCAGGTAGTTTTCTATAAATCTAAGCTTCATATTTTCTGAAATTTCTATAAAATCGTTTTGTGTATCCCCCAAAAACTCTTACTTCGCGAGCTATTATCCTCCAAAATTTTGAAAGCTCATGAAAAAACTTACTCTATTTATTTTGCTTGCTACAGCAACATTTACTTCTTGTAGTAGTGATGACGATACTATTTCTGAAAGTATTCTTATTGGAAAATGGCAGTTGGTTGATCGATTTATAGACGATAAAGCTATTGAGATTGATCTATGTGAATTAGAAACAACTGTAGAATTTTGGGAAGATCGCCAATTGTAATTTTTCAATTATTCAATGTTGATTCGGTAAACAAGGAATGCATTCGTATTGAACTTGCAGAATCCACTTGGTCATTAAATGGTTCTACATTGAACATAATCTTTCCTAATCAACCCGATCCATTCAATGCTACTTTTTTAGAATTAAATAGTACTACTTTTAAAATGCAATACGTTGGTAAACAAACAGATAATTCAGGAAATGAAATTGAAACTACCAATATTGAAACCTTCAAAAAGATATAATCGAGTTATATCTGCAATCCTTTGATTTTCTGAAACTTCAATAATGCATTCCCATCCGTAAGACTTGCAACATAATTACTAATACTGATTAATCTAGTATACAGATCGTCGTTTTTATAGTCGAAATTGTTTCCTTCAGCTTTCAGAATTAATTTATCATAATTCGAAGGTTGTCCATTATTATAGTGATCTGTAGCCGTACAATATCTATCTAACAACGTAGCGAGAATCTCATATCCCGCAATCTCCTTTTCTACTACCTCAGAGCTTTGGTATATCTTGTCAACACTAATTTTAATAATATCATCAATTTGAGCCTGATACTTACTTTTATCAATCAGTGCTGTATCAAAATTTCCTGATAAAATTTCTTCTTCATACCGAACAAAAGTACGTGCAGCTTCTTGAATCAAAGTATTAATGGCTAATGCTCTTAAATAACTTAGACGATCCGCAGTAGTGGTCAGACTGTTGTATTTTGAAGTATTAATCGTATCCCTTACCAACTTAATAAGATATTCTAAAGCGTATTCTTCTTGAATCAATCCTAAGTTGATACCGTCTTCAAAGTCTATGATCGTATAACAAATATCATCTGCTGCTTCCACCAAAAAAGTTAGTGGATGACGACAATACGTGATTTCATTTCCTATTTTTATAGATAGCAAACCTACTTCCTCTGCTACCTCGTTAAAAAAAGCACTTTCATTCTGAAAATACCCAAATTTCTTATGTGCAATATGAGGTGTTGGTTTTTTGGGCAAAGATTCCTTTGGATACTTCATAAAAGCACCGAGCGTAGCATAAGATAATCGTAATCCTCCTTCTATTCCTTGTCTGGACTCGGTTAAGATCTTAAATCCATTGGCATTTCCTTCAAAATCTATCAGATCCTGGTATTGCTTCAGAGTTAAAGACTCTTTATACTTTTTCCCGTTTCCGGTTGCAAAATATTCTCCTATCGCTTTTTCGCCAGAATGTCCAAATGGCGGATTACCGATATCATGTGATAACGCAGCAGCAGCCACGATGGCTCCAAAGTCATTAAACTGATATCCATGAGTAGTAGAAAGGTGCGGATGTTTTTCCAGAATCTTTTTTCCCACTACTCTTCCCAGAGAACGTCCTACTACAGAAACCTCTAAACTATGGGTTAATCGGGTGTGTACAAAACTGGTTTTGGATAAAGGGATTACCTGTGTTTTATCCTGTAAACTTCTAAATGCCGAAGAAAATATGATTCTGTCATAATCTACTTCAAAACCTAATCGGGTTTCATCTTGTTCTTTACGTAATCTTTTATTCGTATCTCCCTGTCTTTTTAAGGACAGGAGCTGTTCCCAGTTCATCATATTAATTTAGAAAGTTCAAAAGTAACAATGTAACGACTATAAGAAAAATAAATCTAATATTTAGATAATTGTTTATTCATTCAACGGAATGTAGCCTTCTCTTTCTAAAGCATATATCATTCCTCTTATTAAAAAATTATTTACAAAACTTAAATGATACTTATTCCCGTTTTCTGATTCCGATTCCAACATTTTTTTATCTCTTAAACCTTTTATTTTTCTAGAGATTGTAGTTGAATGAGCTCCTTTAAACAAAGGTTTCAAATCATTAGCTTGAATAATTTTCTTTTGAGCAGCTGTTCTTAAAATTATATTCTCTTCATTATCAATATATTTCATTTTTAGTGAATAGCTTAATGATGGTAATAACAAATTATTTAATACGTATTTATCATTCGCTAATCTTTCTATTTTCTGTATCTCATTTTTCAAGCCCCTCAAAACATATATAGACCAATTTTCTAAATCTAAATCATCTCCTGAATCAGCTTTCGATAACAAAACGTTATATTTCTCCCGGTCAATACAAAAAACTGCTGTTGGGTTTAAAATTTGACCCACGTTTACTTTAAAACCAGTTTTAACCAACATCGCATATGTAAACAAACGACCAGTTCTCCCATTTCCATTCTCAAATGGATGTATCCACATAAACCGATGATGAGCAATAGCGATCCTTAATAAATCATATTGAGCAGGTAAATCTTTATGAATAAATTCATATAACTCATCCATTAAACCAGGAATCAAATATGGTGGCGGCGGCAAATGCTTTGCTCCTTTTATTTCTACTTGAAGTTTTCTATAGTCTCCTGGAGTATGATCCCCTTCTCCATCTGGAGGAGGAGTAAGTTTTTTGACAATAGTTCTATGCAATTCGCTAACAAAACTTCTATTTATAGGATATTCAGCAACAAGTTCGTCAATCCATTGCATTGCTTGCTCAATATTTCTAATCTCTTCAACCTGTTCATTTACAAAGGGTCTATCCTCTAATTGAGTTTCTATAAATTGAGATATTGTGGTATTATTCCCTTCAATTCTAGCAGACCCTATACTCTCAAGAGTATGAAATAGTTTTTTTAATTGAAAAAATATATAAGGATGAGTTGTACCTTCTAATTGTAATCGCCTTAAATGCTCAAGATCTAAAACTAAAGATGTGAGATCGCTGCCAAAACCAGGCTCGGGTAATTTAAGATCAAAATGTTTAAATTCTTTAGTGCTCAATGCTTTCAATATTTAGCGAGAACAAATATAAACATTTAGCATAGTTATTAACAAAGATGTTGATAACTAAAGCATTTAACCACTTTTAATAAATTAAATACTTACTTTTTATACAACTGAACATTTAGCGTCTTTTAAAATTAAACTTTACTTTATCAATCTAAAATTAGTGAAAACAAAAAAAGGGAAGCTTCTATATAGAAAACTTCCCTTTTGCCCTATATAAATGGTCTATTTAAGACCCACACATTAAGCAGTCATCTCCTTCAGCTTCTTTGGATTGTGCGATAATTGCACGAAGTTCTTCCGGAGTTAATGCTGTACCTTCGGTTGTTACTTGAGCAGCTTCCGGTTGTAGTTGTGTTTTGGTAGCAGATTGTGCTTCCATCACTTGTGCCGCTGCAACCGCTACTTTTTCCGGTTGTGGTTGTTCTTTCTTTTCTGTCTTAAGCGTGAACTTAATAGCATCTACAGCTGATTTAGTTCTTAGGTAATACATTCCTGTCTTTAATCCACTCTTCCAGGCATAGAAGTGCATAGATGTAAGTTTTGCCATCGTTGCACCTTCCATAAATAAGTTTAGTGATTGCGACTGATCGATGAAATATCCTCTATGACGAGACATATCGATGATATCTTTCATACTCAATTCCCAAACTGTTTTATAAAGTTCTTTAAGGTCTTGTGGAATGATATCTATATTTTGGATAGATCCATTAGCACGCATAATTGCATCCTTCAAATCATCACTCCATAGATTTAATCTCACTAGATCTTCTAATAAATGTTTATTTACTACAATAAACTCTCCAGATAAAACACGTCTTGTATATATATTACTAGTGTATGGCTCAAAAGCTTCATTATTTCCTAAAATCTGAGACGTAGATGCTGTTGGCATAGGAGCTACTAACAATGAGTTACGCACTCCGTTTTTCAATACTTTTTTACGAAGACCTGCCCAGTCCCAACGACCACTTAATTCTTCATCTTTAATTCCCCATAAATTATGCTGGAACTCTCCTTTAGAAATAGGAGATCCTTCATAGGTTTGGTATGGTCCATCAGCAGTAGCTTCTTCCATAGATGCTGTAACTGCCGCAAAATATAAAGTTTCAAAAATCTCTTGGTTTAGTTTTTTAGCTTCATCACTGGTAAAAGGCATACGTAACTGAATAAAAGTGTCAGCAAGCCCTTGTACACCTAATCCAATTGGACGATGACGCATATTAGAATTTTCAGCTTCTTTTACCGGATAATAGTTACGATCTATTACTCTATTTAGATTTTTAGTTACCCGTTTTGTGATTCTGAAAAGTTCTTTATGATCAAACTCTCCGTTTTTCACAAACATTGGTAATGCAATCGATGCCAGATTACATACTGCTACCTCATCAGTACTTGTATACTCCATAATCTCCGTACATAAGTTGGAAGAACGGATTGTACCGAGGTTCTGCTGATTAGACTTACGATTTGCCGCATCTTTGTATAACATATACGGGGTTCCTGTCTCGATTTGAGATTCCAGTATTTTCTCCCAAAGCTCACGTGCTTTTATCGTTCTGCGACCTTTTCCTTCTGCTTCAAAACGTAAATATTCTTTTTCGAATTCATCACTATGAATATCAAACAATCCAGGACACTCATTAGGACACATGAGCGTCCACTCTGCATCTTCCTGCACACGTTTCATAAATAGATCCGGAATCCACATCGCGTAGAATAAATCACGTGCACGCATTTCCTCTTTACCGTGGTTTTTCTTTAAGTCTAAAAAATCAAAAATATCTGCATGCCAGGGTTCTACATAAATGGCAAAAGAACCTTTACGTTTTCCTCCTCCCTGGTCTACATAACGTGCCGTATCATTGAATACACGCAACATCGGAACAATACCGTTTGATGTACCATTAGTTCCAGCAATATAAGAACCTGTAGCTCTAACATTATGAATAGAAAGACCTATTCCTCCCGCCGATTGTGAAATTTTTGCTGTTTGCTTTAGCGTATCATAAATCCCATCAATACTATCATCTTTGGTTGCTAATAAGAAACAAGATGACATTTGCGGTTTTGGTGTACCCGAATTAAATAAGGTCGGCGTAGCATGTGTAAAATATTTCTTCGACATTAATTCATAAGTCTCTATAGCAGCATCCAAATCGTTAAGATGAATACCGATAGAAACCCTCATCAACATATGCTGAGGACGTTCTGCAATTTTACCATTAATTTTTAGCAAATAGGAACGTTCTAATGTTTTAAAACCAAAATAATCGTAACCAAAATCACGATTGTAAATAATCGTAGAGTCTAACTTTTCTTTGTTAGCCATAATCACCTCATATACCTCATCCGAGATCAAGGGTGCTTTTTTCTCTGTTCTAGGGTTTACATACTCATACAAGTCTGTAACTACTTCAGAAAATGTCTTCTTTGTATTTTTATGCAGGTTAGAAACTGAAATTCTTGCAGCCAGTTTAGCGTAATCAGGATGTGCAATTGTCATTGTAGCGGCTATCTCTGCAGCAAGATTATCCAGTTCGCTGGTAGTCACTCCATCATACAACCCTTCTATCACCCGCATTGCTACCCTCACCGGATCGACCAGAGCGTTCAATCCATAACATAACTTTCTTACCCTGGCGGTAATTTTGTCAAACATAATTGGCTCCTTGTGACCGTCTCTTTTTACTACATACATACGCTTTTGGTTTTTATAAGATTCTTCATTAGAAGAATATGATATTAATCTGTGTACTATCTTTTTTTTATTTACTGTAAACTAAAATCTACAGATGATTTCCCCTGAAATCGGATACTAAAAAGAAACCCCTGATATGTTATAATCAGAGTATTTCTACAAGTAAAATTCAATTATATGACTTTCGCCTTTTCCTGTTTTTGGTCAAAGCTTATTAAAAGCTTTATCAAACTGAGCTAATCGCTGTTTAAATAGAAGTCCTATTTTTGATTAGCTCAGAATGAATGTATTCTTATTTTGACTCGATTTTGGATTCCAGCCTACGGCGCTGGAATGACATATTATTGGATATTTACTAAACGTGAAATATCCCTTTAATTAAAAATCAGCATCAAAACTTATCTTATTTTCTTCGGTATCTTTATTAAGAACTCCTGCTTTTTGATATTCTGAAACTCGTTTTTCGAAGAAATTGGTCTTTCCCTGCAACGAGATCATATCCATAAAATCAAACGGATTCGCAGTTCCATATTCTTTTTCGCACTCTAGTTCCATCAACAATCTATCGGTAACAAACTCTAAATACTGCGTCATTAATTTAGAATTCATACCAATCAAACTTACAGGAAGTGATTCTGTAACGAATTCTCTTTCTATATTAAGAGCATCCACTATAATTTCACGAATTCTTTCTTTTGGCACTTTATTTACCAAATGTTTATTGTGCAAATGCACAGCAAAATCACAATGCACTCCTTCGTCCCTGGAAATTAACTCGTTAGAAAAAGTAAGACCTGGCATCAGACCACGTTTCTTTAACCAGAAAATAGAACAAAACGCTCCTGAAAAGAAAATACCTTCTACCGCTGCAAAGGCAATTAAGCGTTCTGCAAAAGAATCAGATTCGATCCATTTTAGAGCCCAATCAGCTTTCTTCTTAATTGCAGGAAAATTATCAATTGCTTTGAATAAGATATCTTTCTCTTTTTCGTCCTTTACATAGGTGTCGATCAACAAAGAGTAGGTTTCAGAATGAATATTCTCCATCATAATCTGAAAACCATAAAAGAATTTTGCCTCACTATACTGAACTTCATTTACAAAGTTCTCTGCAAGATTTTCATTAACAATACCATCTGAAGCTGCAAAAAATGCTAAAATATGCTTAATAAAATATCTTTCATCATTGGTTAATTTAGTGGCCCAATCAGTAATATCCTGATGCAAATCAATTTCTTCAGCTGTCCAGAAACTAGCCTCTGATTTCTTATACCAATCCCAAATATCATGATGTTTTATAGGAAAAATTACAAATCTGTCTTTGTTTTCTTGCAAGATCGGCTCTACTGCATTCATCTTTTTTCTTTTAGCTAGTTTTTATTTTTTTTGTTTCCGCTATGGACTAACAAAGATCAAAAAATGCTCAGCAAGTTTCACAAAAAGTTAGCAAACGTTTTCAACAAAGTTTTCAACACGGAGGGAATTACGCTTCAAAATTCAAAATTTAGCAAACTTATACTAAAAAGCTGATTAACAGACTCTTAAATATGTTAGAAAAGATACAATCAACATGGTTGGTAATCTTAAAAACCGCTTATTTTTCACTTGCTGACAAGCTTTTTAACATTAGAAAAATAAAATCAAAAAACTATCAATTTTACGGCAAAACCACAGGTTAATATTTATAAATAAAAAGTGGTTTTTTCGAATATTTTAGTATTAAAAAAAGAAAATCATATGCATAGTTTGCATATGATTTCCCATTTTTATTCATTCTATGTTCTTTCTCTCCTTCTTATGGCCAGGAAAAAGTTTCACCTGTAGTGTGATTTACATAAGAACCTGTCCCATTAGATGACCAAATGAAACTTTCACTCAATACTCCAAGGTCGAATATTTTAATAGATCCAGATTGATCAGCTTCGTTATACAAAAGTTCTATTCTGTTATTATCGTTATCTTCGATAGTAAAATTGATAATACCAGCTGTATTCGTATAGGTTATTTTAAGAAATTCTCCATTTTCTCCATTAAATTCTACTTCATAAAAACTAGCGTCCTTTTTAATTCTACCTTTGTAAAGATTTATACGAACACCATTTTCTTCTATATCATACTCGAAAAAATCAAAATCGGCATCCGATCTTATTGTATAATATAGCGTAACGCCACCATAACTCCACACCCAAGTTCCTGAGTTAGATCCGTTTTTACCAACAAGACTTTGTTGTTCTGCATCGCCTGGAATCGAAAGAAAAACTGAAGAGTATGCTAATGCTTGTGCTTGCAGAGATACAAATGATATCGAAGCACTAGAAGCATATTGGCTTGACCTCGCATATTCTTCCATTTCATCAGGTGTTTCCATATTTCCTATGGACTCTTGATATTGTTCTATGCGATTCTGAATATCTTCCAGTTGATTTTGGTTTTCTACGATTCCGTCATCACTACTACAAGATTGAAAAGCAGTAGCGATTGTTATCATCAATAGTAGACTTATACTTTTTAGTTTAGAATTCATTGTTGTAATTTTTAATTTATTATTAAGTTTTCCTTTTAGTGCTATCATGTTTTATAAAGTTAACATTGCTGATTATTTTTTTTCATACCTAACTCGTTTTTCAATCCAACTCCTCGGTTTTAAACTTGTGCTGTAAAAAAAAACAGAATCATAATTTATTCGCTTACTAATTTCAGATACCATAAAAAATAATGATTACTAAAATTTAAACTGCAATTAGTTTAACATAGACATATCTAATTTTTTACTAAAAAATTTTTAATTGTAGTTTTTACAATCGGAATGTTTGGTTTTATACTGTAGCATCCTTTTTATAAAAAAGATTAACTTTATATCCGGAAAATAAAATGAACCTATTACCCCATCGTAAGGTTATAAAGTATGAAGGAAGAACTCTTAACGTTAAAAAAAGGTCATAATCAAGCCTTAGAAAAGATCTACAATGAATATCGTAATGCTTTTTTACAGTTTGCAAAAAAATATGATCTAGATCACGACTCTCTTATAGATGTTTATCAGGATGCTTTTATAGCGCTAAGGGAACACGCTATAAATGGGAAACTGGACACCATAAAAAGCTCTATCAAAACCTATTTATTCAGCATAGGAAAATACATGATTTATGATCAATTAAAAAAACAGAACAAAACAATCTCTTATGAAAACAGCGTAGAGTATAGAGAAAGTTCTGATTCTGCTGAAATTTTTGAAGAACCCCAATTAACTTCAGAACAACTTCTATTACGGCAACATTTTAAAAATTTAGGGAAACGTTGCCGAGAAATGTTAACCTTATTCTATTATCGGGGACTAACTATTGACGAGATTACTGAAAGCTTAGGTTACGAAAATAAAAATGTCGTAAAAAGTCAAAAGTCACGTTGTATAAAATCCCTTAAAGAATTAATTAAAACCCCCGTATAAATGGAACGAGAAGAACTTATAGACAAATATCTGCATTCCACGCTAACTCCTTCTGAAAGTGAACAGTTTAATAGTTTATTGAAAAATGACAATGAATTTAGAGAAGATGTAGAGCTTTTTAAAAATTTAAAAGTGGTTTCTGGCGCTGAAGACCGAGCTGAGCTTAGAAAAAATCTGGTAAATTTTGAAACTAAAATTGCTACCAAAAAAACCAAGGTAGTCCCCCTGTTTAATTACAAAAAAATTATGATTGCAGCTTCTATAGTTTTAATAGCTACTATTGGAGGAATTACACTTTTTAATCCTTTTGGCGTCGATGCCGATACGCTGTATGCAGCTAATTTTGAACCCTACAAAAATGTAGTAACACCGATCGTAAGAGGCGAAACTAATGAAAATGATGAAGTTGAAGCATTTATATCTTATGAAAGCAAAGATTATATATCGGCTGCTAATCAATTCAGGGAGTTATATGAAACAACAAAGCTTCCTTACTTTCTTTTATATCAGGCTAATTCATTACTGGCATCCGGAAATGTAAAAGAAGCTATTCCTATATTAGAACAACATGTTGCATTGAATGATGAATTATCAGAAAGAGGAAAATGGTATCTATCATTAGCATATATTAAAGAAAATAAAAAAGAAGAAGCTATTACTTTATTAGAGGAGATGAAAGAAAAGAATAGTTTTAAAACTGATGACGTAAAACAGCTTCTAGATAAGCTAAGATAAAGTAATTACAGCTTATTTCTTATTCTGATGCCAATTACAAAAATCAGTGGAATTATTAATAGTAACAACCACCATAAATAAGATGTACTTGTCTTAAGTTGCGTAGTATCTCCTGAAATCATAAACCCTGACCAATAAAAAGGGTGTGTCAGTAGTTCATCTTCTGCGGTATTTAGATAGGTTAACTTAGCTTCTCGTAAAGCTTTGTCTTTTGGAAATGACCGATTCAGGTTTTTATAAAATTCCTGCATCAATTCTGAAGTAGTCTGATCATTGATTTTCCATAAAGTAGTGACCAAAGATTTTGCACCAGCATAACTAAAACCTCTTGCCAGACTCAGCATTCCCTCGCCCTTCTGAAGTTTTCCCAATCCGGTTTGGCAAGCGCTCAAAGCTACTAAATCTGCATTGATATTATAGCCATAAAGGTCTTTGACGTACAACAGGTTAGCTTTTCCTGTGTTATCAGGAGCAAATGCCAGATAAGAATAATCCGGATGTTCATCATTTGCCGCTGCGTGTGTGGCAAAATGCAGCACATTATAAGCTTCTGAATTTTCAGAAAAAGATCTTAATGAAGCTTCATCACCAATGATTGCTTTACCATCAAAATATTGTGTAATCTGATTTACCTCAGTTGTATTATATAACAATGGCCCAAAATCAGATCTATCTTTCTGGTTCGGGGAATCTTTCGTTCCGAAGCTCGGAGCATATGCTAAGAGGCGATTTTCTTTTACTTTGGTTTTATTTTGCTGTTCGTTAAGTAAAGTAGCAGAATTAGCATAGGAAACCTGGTACGTGCGAATCAAATAACTTTCTGAATTTTCTGACGTAGACAAAGCCTCAAAGGGTAAATAATTTAATATCCCATCCGGAATAATGATGAGTTCTTTTGACTCAATTTTATTAAGGGATTCCTTAATCAACTTACTGTATATTTCATACCCATCCCTATGAATTTTTGACAAGTTCTTACTACTGACAGCAGACAGCATCTTATAAAATTGACCGATCTGATCCTGATCTTTTGCCGCTAAAGGTATTTTGTAAAAATAGTTCTTATCATTTTCTACTGTAATCAAAAACAAATCTGTATTTGTTGAAAAAAAACTCAACAGTGCTTTATTTTTAATGATTTCTGAGGTCACTTCCTTTAAACTAATAACTTCTGCATTATACTTTAGATTGTAATATTTCGGATAATTATTTTCAATCTCTGAAATAAAGTTATAGTATCTGTTTTTTAATTGAAAAAGCGAATCAAAAACTACCCTATTAGATTTTTGATTAAAAAACTTTTTCTCTAAATGAATAATATTAGCCCTGAATTGTTGCTCTTTATCTATGATTTCCTCCGGAACACCTCCATAAGAACTTGCTTGTGTACTTCTAGTAGCCTCTAACAACAATACACTTTTACTTTTTTCGGTGAAGTAAAACGCATCAGCTATATACGATGATTCTTTCGTAGTATTAAAAAGGTGATATGCAACATCTACCATACTATGAAATGCCGGATACATTTCTGATATGAGGAATTGTTTATCAATCTTACTTTCGAACTCAGGTTTCAATAAATCTAGTGTTTTTATGATCACATATGATGTTGCTAGTGCTATTTTAAGATCTTCTATTTTATTACTTTTCTTATATAATAATTGGATTGTTTCCAGCTTCTCTTTTAGCACCTTCAACAATTCCAGTTTAGACAATACTTTTTTAGGATTAGGATTTTTCATAACTTCCTTATGATCAAAATCCGGTGCTAATTGTATTAAAGATTCTTGATAAAACCTTAGTGCTCTTTCAGGATCATTTTTTGCTACATATAACCTACCTAGTCTGGAAAAAGCTTCTGCTATATCCTGATGCTTTTGATTTTGCCTATATGTTTTTGTTTTTACGAGATAGGATTGATAAAAGGTTTCAGCCTTGTCGAATTGTTTGTCTGATGTATAGATATCCCCATATAACACGTCTGCAGACCGCTCGAATGCATCATTCTCCGTATAAAATTTTTCACTTTCTTTAAGTGTACTTATTGCTTTTGAAATACTATCCTGCTCCAAATAGTTTCTAGACAAACGCTGATATGTAGAAAGCAGGTTATTTTTAAACCTTGGATTATCCTTCTGTGAAGTATAAAATGGAAGTACTTCTTTTAATAATCGACTAGCCTCCAAAAAGTTTTTTTCATTTTCAAAAACTTTAGCTAATCTTGCTTTTGTGCCTGCTACACGTAATTCAGAACTCTCTACATCTTGATTATATGCTAGCATCAAGCTTTTTTCATAAAAATCCTTTGCTAGTTTATTTTTACCATTTATTTCGTTGATAGATGCCAGATAATTATAGGTGCTAAATAAAAGAGTTCTATCTTCTAAAGAAATAGAATCAATTTGATTATCATTTAAGATTTTAGCTAATTCCTGAAAATTATTTTTAGCTGATCTGTAATTTCTTATTTTAAAGTTGTAGTTACCTTTTTGGATTAAATAATTCTTTACATATTCTTTTCTTTTTGGCAGGGTATCAAAATATTCATTGTGCTTAAAAGTAGAATCTATCCTTTTTAGATTGTAATTAAGGGCTCTTAAATCATAGTGATAGTCATAAGTGGCTGCTAAATAAAATAGAATCGTCAGCTTACTGTCTATGTCATCAAGTTTTTCACTTAAAGATATCGCTTTTGACAGATAATAATTTGCACTATCCTTATCAGTGTATAAAAAACTACTTCCTTTTTGAAAAAATTCGTATAAATTTTCTCCATCATTTGTGTCTTCATTTTGAGAAAAAGCCAAACTAAAGATCAATAAGAAAACGGTTAATGTTATTTTTTTAATCATAAAAAAGCTCTCAAATAGTTGAGAGCTAATTTAATTATTATTTATTAAGGTAACTAAAGGTTAATATTCCCTTCTATTGAATAACTGATAATATCCCCTACCGGGTTAAAAAACTTAGTTATTTGTAAAGTAACATTTCCTTGAAAATCAATAGCATCATTAATTGAAATTACCTGTAATCCCGTATTTTCAAAGTCAGAAAGATTTCCGAATTCTGCAATTACTTCCTGATTTTCAGAAAAAACCGTTACGCTAAAGCCTTCAGTGTTACCAGCTAATAAAACTTCCTGTAGTCTGGTAAGATCTAACGGTGAAAAACAACTGCAAGGACTTGGAGGAGGTGGCAGCGGTCCTAATCTGGGTACTCTTGGTCTAACTTCCAAATCACTAACAATATCTCCAATCTGTCCATTCAGAAAATTGATTTGTTCTGTATTGGTTTCTCTTGTTGACTCCAGCTCCTCTAATTGCATTTGTAAATCCTGATTATCCGGATCATTCGCTAAATCTTCTTCTACGGAAGCAATTTCTTCTGCAATGAGATCATCTTGTCTGCTTAAAAATAAAAGATGGAGATCTTGTTCTAAAAAAGTTCCGGTTTCTTCTGCATCTGGAATGATAATATCATCTCCATCATCGTCACCGCAAGACCATATAACTAAAAAGCTACATATCAATGCAAGTACTTTAATTGTTTTCATGTGAATTATTGTTTTGGTTTTTTGTTAGTGGTGATTGATATAAAAATGTAAACATTATATGAACCAAAATAAGAAAAAATTATTTTCTAAGATCTTCGGCTACTTTTTCTAACTCCATATACCAATCTTTTCCAAACTTACGAATTAATGCCTGCTTTACAAATTTATATACCGGCACTTGCAATTCTTTGCCAAGCGTACAAGCATCATCACAAATTTCCCATTTATGATAATTAACAGCAGAAAACTCTGTATAATCCTGGACTCTGACAGGATACAAATGGCAAGATATTGGTTTTTTCCAATCTACTTCTCCTTGATTGTACGCTTCTTCTATTGCACATAGTGCTGTTCCTTTATCATCGAATATTACATATGCACAATCCGCTCCGTTAATCAACGGGGTCTCCAATTCTCCATGAGGTGTTTTAACAAAAACCCCTTGTTTTTCAATTGCTTCTATTCCTTCTTTTCTCAAGTACGATTTTACGACCGGATAAATTTCCTGAAGCTTTTGAGTTTCCGACTCCTCGAGCGGAGCTCCTGCTTCTCCGTCGATACAACAAGCTCCTTTACAAGCTGAAAGATTACACACAAAGTCTTTTTCTATAATATCTTCTGAAACTATGGTTTTTCCTAACTGAAACATATTGCGAAGATAGTTTTTATGAAAGATAAATTTTACTGATTATTTATCTTTTTATGCTACTTTTATGATGCAAAGTCTATGTACTTTTGCGCCAACCTAAAAAATCTACTAAAATGAATTTTGACTTAAAAGAGATCCTAACTGCCAGTATGATTCTTTTTGCAGTAATTGATATTGTAGGTAGTATCCCTATTATTATTGATCTGCGCAAAAAAGTTGGGCATATTCAGAGTGAAAAAGCTTCTATTGTAGCGGCTATCTTAATGATACTGTTCTTGTTTGTTGGTAAAGAAATACTTAACCTAATCGGTATTGATGTCAATTCTTTCGCGGTAGCGGGTGCTTTTATTATATTTTTTTTAGCATTAGAAATGATTCTCGGTATTCAGTTATACAAAGATGATGAGCCCGAAACCGCAGCGGTCGTTCCATTAGCTTTTCCTCTTATCGCAGGAGCAGGAACGATGACCTCAATTCTATCACTTAGAGCTGAATATCAAACAATTAACATAGTAATTGCTATAGTTATTAATATTATTTTCGTATATATTGTTTTAAAATCTTCAGGGAAAATCGAGAAAGTTTTAGGTAAGCAAGGAATCAATGTAATCCGAAAGATTTTTGGAGTAATATTATTGGCTATTGCTGTAAAACTATTTGCAACTAATATAAAAGATTTGTTCTAAATGAAATATTTTATTTATTTATTGATTATAACGGCTATCTCTTTAATCATTTATAACGCCACTGTTTTAGATTTTGGTAATATCCTCGCAGGTAATAGTAAAACTGCTTTAATAAGTATTATGGCATCTGCCTGTGTAGTTATATTATTGTTGATTTTACTTGCTTCCAGAGCTATCCATCAAAAGCGTGGAAAAAAATAAGCTAGAAATATTTAGTTTATAAAAGGGATCAGAAAACAAGCGATGATAACAGGTGGTAATGATATTACTGCTAAAATCATAAAAAGATTATGTAATTTTCTGAAAATAAGTGCTGTTTTTAAAGATTTTTTGAGTTTCAGGTCTTCCGTCCTTTGTATATGTTCTCTTATCAAATCTCCGGAAACGTATGAAGAATCAACCAGAATTTCATTATCTAAGAATATTGAAGCACTATTATCCAACAACCTAAACGCAACAGCCACTATAAAGAAAAAAAGTGGAGAGCAAATTGCAATGGCTATTAAATATTCTGTTAATTCTGACATACTTCGGGGCTTGGTTTTATATTTTTCAATTCATCTACAAATTAAATAAAAGAATATTTCTTGCAATTACCCAGAAAAATGAGACAATCGCTATCACCATATGAAAATTATGAGCATTTCTGAGTATAAAGATTTTACGTAATTTGTTTTTTAAAATTACAGGTGTTTCTTTAGACATATATTCTCGAAGGAATGATCTTGGCGGATAAGAAGAAATTATATAGACTCCGTTTTTCAATAAAATAGAACCACTGGTGTCTAATAATCTAATAATAACAGCAGTTATAAAAGCTGTAAAAGATATAACCAACAAAAAATCATCCGAAATTACCATAATCTTATTCTTTTCATCTTTCTTTAGATATCGATAAAACTTTTTGAATCATTTTATCGTCTTTATTTATAATCTTTTCAAACGCATTTGTTCCGAATAGCTGCTGCGCCATAATTGCTTTCAAATATTTTTTTAGTTGGTCTTGATAATTTTTTAGATTGATGTCGATATTTTTTTTTCTCATATACAACAAGAATCCATCAGCAAAATCATCATCAATTTCTATTTCTTTTTTAAACCTGTCTTCTGTAAGAGAATTGTAGTAATCTCTTTTTTTATCGAGTTCTTCAAATATATATCCTCCCATTCTTCCGGAACGTAGCAAATAATTAAGAGTTTCTGCTACCCTAGTAGTATCCTTACTCACAAAAATATCAGGTATAATACCTCCTCCTCCATAAACAGTTTTTCCTCCCGGGGTTTTAAATTTTAGAGAATCTGCAACCTGAATACTATCTGCACTCTGCAATTCACCATTTTTATATCTTTCTAAATATTCATTAAAATATTCTTTATTGCCATTACTATATGGTTTCTGAATGGATCGACCTGTTGGTGTATAGTATCTGGAGATTGTTAACCTAATGGCACTTCCATCTCCCAAAGCCATCTCTCTTTGCACCAATCCTTTTCCATAAGACCGTCGCCCTACAATCGTTCCTCTATCATTATCCTGTATCGCTCCTGCAAAAATTTCGCTTGCAGATGCTGAATTTTCGTTAATTAGCACATATACATTTCCATTTTCAAAATTTCCATTACGGGTGGCATAATTATTTTCTATGGCTCCTTTTTTATTCTTGGTAAACATTATGAGCTCATCTTTTTTTAAGAATTCATCTGCCATTTTTAAGGCAGGAGCGATAAAACCGCCTCCATTATCCCTCAGATCAATGACTAACTCTTCTGCTCCCATATCCTGTAGAGAATCTAGTGCATTTTTAAATTCCTTATATGTGGTTTCTGCAAAACGGTTTATTTTGATATATCCCAAGTTTTCTTTTAACATGTAACTGGCATCTACACTTCTAAGCGGTACTTTACCACGTTTTACGACAACATCAAATACACCTTTTCCTTTCCTGTAAACTTTTAACTGAACCTGACTGTTAAGTACTCCTTTTAGTTTATCTGCTAGCCCTTCTCTTCTTAACCGTTCTCCATAAAGAGTATCCTGATCTGCCATCAGTATTCGGTCTCCAGCCATGATACCTGATCGCTCGCTTGGTCCTCCTTTGATTGTTTGTATCACGGAAATTGTATCCCTGTAAGGGTAATAACTAACTCCTATGCCAATAAAATCTCCCTGCATACTTTCTGTAATACCTTCTAGTTCCTCGGGAGGTATGTATACCGAATGTGGATCCAGGTTTTCGAGAATCCTATTAACCGTAACATCCACAATACTGTCGGTATTAATATCATCTACATATTCGTAATCAATATAATCAATTAGGCGATTAAGTTTTTCTTTTTTGGGATTATAGGAAAATAGCTTAGCTGATGGATTGCTAAAATCAAGTTTACTTCCTAAAAAAACTCCCGCTCCCATCGCCAAGCCAATAAATAATGGCAAGTATTTTTTTGAATAACCCATTAATCGTCTAAATCTGTAATCTTTTCTATTTCTACACCGGCCTTCTCCAAAAATGAAAGCCCGGAATTATCTTTATATTCTACTTGATAAACAATCCTTTTTATTCCTGCCTGATGAATTAACTTACTACATTCTCTACACGGTGATAGTGTAATATATAACGTAGCTCCTTTGCAAGATTGTGTTGAAGAAGCTACTTTAGAAATTGCGTTTGCTTCTGCATGAAGCACGTACCATTTCGTATACCCTTCTTCATCCTCGCAAGGGTTTTCAAAACCTGTAGGGGTTCCGTTAAATCCATCAGAAATAATCATTCTATCCTTTACAATAACCGCACCAACTTTTTTCCTGTCACAATGGGATAACTTTCCCCATTCCCGCGCTATCCGTAGATACGCTTTATCATATTTTAATTGCTTTTTTTTTGGCATATGCGAAAGTTGGACAGTCCCTGTACTTATTATAATACGAATATATTATGACTATGTTTCAAATACAACCCTAATTGACAATAAATTACCAAATTTTGTTTGAGATGATCATTGGGATAACCATTCCTATTACAATGGATGAAACAACGAGTATCCAATCCCGTTTAGAAAATCTAAAAATCGTTTGAATGATAAAACTCATAATAAGGACTAGCAGTACGACGATGAGTTGCGCAAGTTCTATTCCCAGGGCAAACTCAATCAACGGCAAAATTTTTGAACTTACGTTACTACTTACCGTATTAAAAAAACTCGAAAAGCCTAATCCATGAACTAATCCAAAGAATACTGTTGTAGCGTACAAAACTCCTATTTTGTTCTTTCCAGAAGCCTTTCCTGCTGTTAATACATTAAATATTGCTGCCGCCAAAATTGTCAATGGAATTAAGAATTCTACCAATTTAGAATTTACTGAAACTACATCATACACTGCTAAAAAGAGTGAGGTAGTATGACCTAAAGTAAATAATGTTACTAATAAGAGAATTCTTTTCCAGTTATCGAAAGTATAAGCGATCGTAAGTACTATTAAAAATAGGATATGGTCATAAGCTTGCCAATCCAATACGTGATATAAACCAAGCTTTACATAGAGCCAAAATTCTGACATGTTCTAATTTTTTGAGGTTGTCTAATGTACAATTAAAAAGGTACATTAAGAAATGTAGTCAAATTCTTATCAAAAATTTATGATTCTCTATACACAATGAAGTATTCCTTATAATTTTTTAAACTCTAATTACAACTTTTACATCCTACTGAAGTAAGTATATAAGGATCAAAAACATTAGGCTTTTGTCTATCAATAAATATATCAGTTTGACACTATGCTATGGTTATATTGAATTAGAAGTATTCAATCAAATTTCTAAAATATGAAAACTCCATCTATTTCCATTCACGATGAATTTATTGCTTCAAATTTAGTTTTCTAAAATTCCTTATCGTGTGCATCTAACATTTAATAATAATAGATTATCATCATCATTTATCCTCAAAAGACATTTGCATTGAAAGAAAGCTGAAGACAATTTCGGAAGACTGGTTATAAGATGATCATCATAAAGGGAACGATATGCAGGCCTTAAATATCAATAAGGATTTCTACAAATCAAATCCTAAAGAAAATTGCCAAACTCTATTTTTTGCCGCACCTTCATCATAAATATCTCCTAAACCTAAGTGGTATCGTACGCCGAAGCTTATTCCGGAATTTGTTTTAAATCCACCTCCAAAATTAAAACCCCAGTCAAAACTACTAGGGTCAAATTCATTGGAAGTATCAAAAATATTAAAACCACTATCAAATTCTTCTTTATGTGATATCGCAAGACCTATTTGAGAACCCGCCTCGAGAAAAAAGTTATTGTCAGGATATGCTTTAAACATTAAAGGAAGATTTATATAATTGAGTTTTTGAGTAAACTTCCCACTACTATTACTGATTTCATATCCTTGTTGCGAGTATATTAATTCTAACTGAAACGCAAAGGCTTCACTAACAAAAGATTCACCATATATTCCTAAATGAAAACTGTGTCTCTGCCCCGTTTCGCCTTCACCGTCAAAATTTACAGCAGCCAAATTATATCCTCCCTTGATACCGATATTAGAATTTTTGGATAAATCATCCTGTGAATAAATAGTAAGAGCACTAAAAAGTATACCTACTATAAATAGTTGCTTTTTCATATAATAATAGTTTTGTGTTCAATATATACGAAGATTTGTCCTTCAGAGTTTCCTAAAATGACTAATTCTTTACATTAAAGTATATCAGAATCCAAAATTTAATCCAAATGATAGGCCGCTATATTCTGCAAATGTATAATCGATATTCATTCTAAAAAACGACAAAGCTACTTTAGCTCCCAGCGTACCTCTCACTCCAGAAACCTCACTTTCTATAGAAAAAGGATCAACAATGGTCTCAGAACTTATAAATCCTGATTGCACTCTGTAGGTACCTTTCAGATCCGTAGTAGATGTACCGGTCAGGTATCCAACCCCACCATACACATTAAATACTGGTAGTTTTGTAGAACCGATCACCTGAAACAACCATGTATTCGTATCATTCTCGAATCGTTGATCTTCTCCCTGAACAATATTAGTATCCGTGAAATCATAGCTCCCATCCAGATGTGTATAGGCAATAAGTCCGGAAATCGCAACTGGAAATAATTTATCGGCAGGAAGCCAAGAAGTTATTTCATGTTGTAGACCAAATCCATAAAAGCCAATCTCAGCGTCGTTAGTTTTAACTTTTGGAAAAAACCTGGCTTTAATCTCCGTACCTTTTAACACTCCCAGACTAGCCTGTAAAAATGCAGTAGGTACAAAATTGATATTAGACCCTCCTAATCCGGTAGGCAATTCGAATTCAGCATCTTGTGGTATTGGACTCCCAGGAATCGTACTTTCTCCTTCTACGACCACAATAATATTTTCGATATCTCCAAATGCAGTAGCTACAGGTCGTGCAACACCAGGATCATCACGAAAATCCAAATTTTCGTAGTTAGCAGGATCTAAGACGAATGACTTATTATCATCACCTACAAAGGCTGCATTAACGATCAATGAAATTTCGAAACCAAAACGTTTTTTTGCCTTTGCTCCATTAAACCATCCGTGATTCATACTATACATTAAACCATCTGAAGCAGGATTTAAATAATCCGATGTAAAACGCTGAGCGTCATTAATACCGGCAGCTAATAAATCATCAATATTTTGTTGTGCCGAACTGATTAAAAAAGATAAAAAGCAAAAGAGTAGTGTAATTTTTTTCATAATATTTTGGGATTTTAATGGATTGTTTGATCACTAAAATACTAAAAATTCCCAATGTTTCTTTCGCGCAAAACAGAATTAAACAATATATGCCTTCCTGAGAAGAATAATTATTTATCATAAATAAGTCATAAAAGTAATACAGGCTTAATTTTTCATTTTTAAAATACTGAAAATCAAATTATAGAACATAAATTATTATTTTATCAATTTTTGAAGGTAACAAAACCTTTGTTTATGACACTATTATATGAGTTCTATATCTACTTGATTAATATTATGAATATCAGAACCATAAGTAAATCAAAAAAGTATATTTTTGCAAACCTAAAAATTAAAGGTCATTTAATCTACGGATATGAAATACGAAACATATAAAATTAAAGCATTTAATCTTCAGGAAATGCTTTTGGTTTTGGCAATCATAGGAATATTGCTATTAATAGCATTACCAAATTTCTTGCCTCTTATTGCTCAAACCAAAGCTCAGGAGGCAAAAATACAGCTAAAGACTATTAGTAATATGCAAACTCAATACAGGTATCTCAATTCTAAGTACTCGATTGATTTTGATGAGATAAATTATGAATTGCCTGTGACAGTAAAAAATGGAGGTACTGCAAACTACAGTTATGAAATTATTGAAGCCTCTATTTCTAATTTTAAAGCAAGAGCTACAGCAGTAGTTGATTTTGATGGTGATGGAGTGTTTAACGTATGGGAGATTGACCAGAACGGTAATCCTAAACAAATTACTAAAGACTAATGCTAATTCTGAAAGGACTGATATTGTTTAATCTTGGGTACATTGCTCAGCAAGATCTCAAAAACAGAGAGGTATACTGGTTTTTGTTTCCCAGTATTTTAGTTCTGTTGGGGTTTAATCATTATAAAAATTCATTACCTATAAACTTTATCAATACCAGTCTTATCAACACAATGCTAGTGGTATTAATTATAGCTGTATTGTTTTTGTATTCTTCATTAAGAATAAAAAGACCGTTTTTTAAGGAAGTATTTGGATTAGGTGATGCTTTGTTTTTTTTGGTATTGGCAATAGCTTTCCCAACTGTTACCTTTACAATCCTTTTTGTCCTCTCTTTAATATTCTCGACAGGAGTTTGGCTAATCTTAAAAAATAACTCAAGATATACTACAATTCCGTTAGCTGGATATATGTCGCTATTTCTAATATTTATTTTAATTGGTGCCTGGTCCACAAATAGTATAAATCTGTATATTTTATAATGAAAACAATTTTTTTTGACATACCGGTTCATCTTAAACAGCTGATCACACCTAATCAGGCTTTTCACTATAGAATAATTCCATTTTCTAAAGAAAACAATATCGTTTGTTTCAAAACGGATACGGAAAATACGGATCAACTTCAGAAAGAGCTCTCTATTATTCTTAATCAAAAGGTCGAACTTATTCCGGAGACACAGGAAAATTTACAATCATATCTTACTTTAAATTATAGAAAAACATCTGCTGCTACAAATCAAAAGCTACATTATGAAGATAACTTTTTGCAAAAGTTAATCAGTACGGCAAAAGACTTTGGGAGTAGTGATATCCATATGGAACCTTATGAAAAATTCTGTAGGGTGCGTTTAAGACTTGATGGAAAGTTAAAAGAACAGTATACCATAACTATTAAGGAATATCCTCAACTTGTAAATCAAATCAAGATACAATCAGGATTAGATATTTCACAAAAAAGACTGGCTCAGGATGGACGTATTACGTTTAAAAACGGTTCTGAAGAATTTGATATCAGGGTATCTACCATGCCTACTTTATATGGAGAAAAAATCGTATTAAGATTATTAAGTAGGGATACTCAGAATGTTCAGCTTGATGATCTCGGGTTTACAGATAAGGAACTGGAATTATATAGAGAAGCCACTAAAAAACCACAAGGAATTATTCTCATATCGGGTCCAACAGGTTCCGGGAAGACCACAACCTTGTACGCTACTCTAAAAGAACTTAATAAAGAGGTTTCCAATATTTTGACTATTGAAGATCCCATAGAATATACATTAGAAGGTGTAAATCAGGTACAACTTAGAGAAGACATAGAATTTGATTTTCCTGCGGCGCTTAGAGCATTCTTACGTCAGGATCCGGATATTATTATGGTTGGAGAGATCCGAGATGATAAAACGGCGAATATGGCCATAAAAGCAGCATTAACAGGACATTTGGTGTTATCCACCATACATACCAACTCTTCCTGGGCTACCATTTCCAGACTTATAGATATGAGAGTGCCTTCTTTTTTATTGGCAAGCACACTGACGATGAGTATTGCACAACGACTGGTTCGCAAATTATGTGCACACTGCAAAAAAGAGAAAACATCAGAAATAAAGGATTTCCCGCTAGGATTTGACATACCAGAAGAAATAAAGACACATTATATCGCAACAGGCTGTAATCATTGCTACCAAACAGGATATTTAGGAAGAAAAGCAATTTATGAGCTACTGCCGATTACGAAAGAATTAGAAACCGCAATCCGTCATAATGAATTACAAATTGACGACTATATTGCCACCCAAAATATTGATACGCTAAAAAATAATGCAATACGCCTGGTAAGGGAAGGTGTAACTTCTGTAGAGGAAGTATATGCATTATTAGCAAATAACTAATGCTATGAAGAAAAACATACTTTTAATATGTTTCATTTTTAATTTTGGAATACTGTCATATGCACAAGATAATTTTCAAAATCAATCTCAAGACAATACAAGAATTGCTACACTCGAAAACAAATTACAATTACTAAGTGTAGAAGTACCCGGTCTGGCAGAAAAGGTAAATGTAAATATTTCAAATACCTCACTTCTTAATTTTTTAAGAGCAGTTTCACAAATACACAAGATCAATATTAATATTTCAGATCAACTCAACTCAGTAAATATCATTAATGGTTTTAACGATGTAATTGTACAAGACTTATTAATATTTCTTGCTAAAGAATATCAACTAGACATTCAATTTACCGGAAATATATTATCAATAAAAAAATATGTTCCACCTGTAGAAACCCCAATCGAAAAAGAACCTGTAATCAACTATGATATAGTTGCTGGTACATTATCTACAGATCTTAGAAACGATCCATTACCTAAAGTATTTAGAAAAATAACCGAAATCTCCGGAAAAAACTTACTATTTACTCCAGAATTGAATACTAAAAATCTTACAATGTACCTTAGTAATGTACCCATTGAGGTCGCACTACAAAAACTGGCAGAATCTAATGATCTTGATTTCAATAAAACCAGGGATGGTTTTTACGAATTTGAAAGCATAGCAGGTTTAAATGATGGTTCAATCAGTTCCGGTTCACGATTTAGAAGAAATAGGAATAATTCTAATTATAAAATTGTAGATACACTAAACCGGGTATTATCTGTTGATCTAAGAAATTCTTCGGTAGCAGAATTGATAAATAATGTATCTGAAGACCTGAAACTCAATATTTTTACCGCCTCTCCCTTGGAAAATGCAGGTAAAGTTACGGTGAAAGCAGAAGCCATAAGTTTTGATGATTTATTAATAAAAATTTTTGAAAGTAATTCTACCGCTGTCACACAAAATGCATCCCCGAATACGCAAACCGCCAGAAATAAAAATCAAAATCAACAAGGAAGTTTCCAGAATACCGGAGCAACACGAACTTCAACCAACTTTACTTTCAAAAAAGAAGGAAATGTATATTATTTTGGGACTGAAAACCAATTAACCATCAAAAAAATAGAGATGGTACAAATGATGCATCGATCCATCGCTATGCTGGGTGATGCTAACCCGGCAGGAGGTATAGGCGGTACCAGTTTCGGGAATAATAATTTTGTAACCGGCGGAACTAATTTTTTTGGTAATCAGGGAAGTTCAAATTTTAATCAAAATAGAATCAATAACAGAAATCAGGATGGGCTAAACACAAGACTTTCCAGAAATTCTTCCTCCAATAATTCTGATAATAGTCAACCCGGATCTATTTATGATATTTTTCCTGCTTCTATTATAGAAGGACTGGATATTAAAATAGATACAGAACTTAATAGTTTTGTGGTAAGTGGGTCTGGCACACGAGTGGAAAAATTCAAAAATTTTATTACGTACATCGATAAGCCTGTTCCACTAATTCTGATTGAAGTAATGATTCTGGAAGTTAGTAAAAGTGCCACTGTAGAAACTGGCGTTGAGTTTGGACTTGGAAAAGAACCAACTACTGCCGAGGGTGTTACATTTCCGAACACCAATATCACACTGGGCTCACAAACTATTAATAGAATTATAGGTGGATTTGATGGTTTTGGATCATTGAATCTGGGTAATGTCGTCCCTAATTTCTACATGGACATCAAAGCAATGGAGACTAACGGAAATGTAAAAATACTATCCACACCAAAATTAAGTACGCTAAACGGCCATAAAGCTTACTTATCCAGCGGACAGACTACATATTATGCGGTTACCAGTCAAAATATTTTTGGTTCGCAAAACCCTCAGACCTCAGAAATAGTAAATTACCTGCCAATTGATGCAGAACTGGCTTTAGAATTTAAACCATTTGTATCCGGAGATGGTCAGATCACTCTGGATATTCAGGTGATACAATCTAATTTTAGCGGAGAGCGTATTGCAGAAGATGCACCGCCAGATATCAATAGTAGACGATTCTCTTCTATTATGAGAATGCAGGCCAATGACGTAGCCATTTTAGGTGGCATCGAAGAAAAAGTAAAAAATGATTCTGGGTCAGGAACACCAATACTATCCCGTATACCTATAATTAAATGGCTTTTTAGCAAAAGAAGAAGAGAAGATTCTAAGAAAAAGCTGAATGTTATTATTAAACCAACCGTGTTTTATTAATGAACATTTCTAAACTGACATATAATTCCATAAAAAAATCTTTTTTCGCTTTTGAGCACTCAGAAAAAGAAAGCAATCCGATACTTATTGGAATTGAGGTAGAACAAAAAAAGGATGAACTGGATATTGTACAACAATTTATTGCAGATCATCCTGATCAGTTATCAAAACATTGTAAAACTTCTGCTAAGGCACATTTGGTTATTACAGACAGTAATATACTGAGCAAAGAAGTACATAATATCGGTACAAATCAGGAGATCCTGGCAGAAGCCTATCCCAATCTAGATGTAAACGATTTCTATTATCAAATCCTGAAAACGTCAAGCAAATCTTTTGTTGCCATTTGTAGGAAACAGTATGTAGACTCGCTCATTTCGACATATAAGAAAGCTACAATTCAGGTTACTAATGTTGACTTGGGAAACCTGAAAGCTGCTTCGTTAGCACCTTATTTTAAGGATACAAACGTATCTACTCATTCTGCGACGATTGAAATCAATACTAACGAAATCTCTTCCATCAGACCCAATAAAAATAACGTAGAAGACTACAAAATCGATACCATTAGGATACCTAGCTCATATACACTGCCGTTTGCCTGTATTTTGGACCTGGTAAGTGATCAAACATTGGTTTCAGGGAATATTGAGGATAAAAATGCACAGTTACAACAAGTATATAAAGAAACTTCTTTTTTTAAGAAGACACTACACTATGGAGTTGGTTTTTTACTACTCTCCTTACTAGTCAATTTTTTTGTTTTTAATAATCAATATAAAAAATGGCAAACATTACAGGAAGAAGAGCAAGTCTATACTACGCAAAAAGAAACTATTAAAAAGCAACAATCCATAGTAAATACCAAAGAAGCGATCGTACAAAGTATTATTACCACTGGTTTTTCTAAAAGTTCCTATTATATTGATCACATCATACAATCACAACCAGAAACCGTAATATTGAGCTCTTTTGCGTATCAGCCCATTGCCAAAACAATACGCAGCAACAAACCTATTGTAATAAAAGAGAACATCTTATTAATTACTGGAAACTCTTCAGACAAGGTGGCGTTTACTGCGTGGATCGATACTATAGAAAATATAGATTTTGTGCAAACGACCACAATTAATTATGGAGCTGACAAAAAAAAGACAGCAGCATTTGAAATAGCAATTGAACTAGTTCATGACACAGAAAAATAAAAATATCGCATTGATCATAGGTTTGATCTTAGTTTTATTTGTAGCCTATCAGTATGGTTTTGCAAAAACGGTGGCTCTTCGTAAAGAAGTAAGCAAACTCCAGGATCAAAAAGAGGCGTATCAGTCGGCTCCTACGCAATTGGCAGCATTGGCAAATAAAGAAAAACAGTTAGATGAAATTCTTAAAAAGAATAATGTAGAGGGAAATTCTTTACAAAATAATATCCTTAAAGTCCTGAACACTTTATCTGCAGATTCAGAATTCGCAATAATTGCTTTTGAAGAACCACACAGTTACCTGGATGAATCTTCTCAGAAAACCGCCACTACCTATAATTTTACTTTGCAGGGAGATTACACATCTTTAATTAATGTAGTATATGCTTTAGAACAAACATATAGTTTTGGCAATGTAATCCACGTTAGTTTCGAAAAGAAAAAGAACTTTAGAACCGGAAAAAGTTTTTTGCAGTGCCAGGTTTTGTTACAAAGAATTAGTTAAAAACACTTTATTTTAAGCTACAGGGCAGAATATCTAACTCCTGACAAGGGGCTTCGAGAGCCTCAGCCCTAAAATCTATGACTAAAAATTACGGATTCCAACTTCCAGATTGTACTTTGAGCACTGCCGAAGGCTGATATCCGATACCAGAAATTGTCTTCTAGCCTGCAAAATCTGGCTTCCGTCTTCAAGCATCCGACTTCCAACTTTAACCCTGAGCGTAATCGAATAGTCAACTTTAAGCCCCTTTCAGCCAGGAATTAAAAAAAATTAAAAAAAAACGATTTTCTTGGGTAACATATCCTCTCCTCACGACACTTACTTATACCAACAAAAAAGAAATGTTAAGAACAGAAGTGTTACAATATAAAAAAATAAGGGAATTTTCAGCTTAAAAAGTTAAGTATTAGATCGTTAGATTTATCTGTGTTTAAGAAACTATTAACAATAGTAAAATTCCCCCCTACGGTTATACCATAAAATTCTATATTTGCCGCTTCTTTTTCTGATTTGAAAAAAGAAACCTTAAATAACAAATTCAATGAAAAAATCAACCTTAGTAACCAGTATTGCCCTAATGCTTGTGACCGTTTCTTTTGCGCAAGTAAATTTAAATTCATCAACTGGAAGAGTTAAAGATATAAATACAGACTTTTCCTTTAGATTAACGGATAAGCAGTACGATAGAATTTTGTTAGAATCGGGATGGCTATCCGGTATTGGGGATTACTTATCCATAAAACATGGAGGAGGCAATACTGAAACTAACACATATGGAATCCGTATTAGCGATGGTGCAGGATTTGATTTTGGAAAAAATAATTTTAGCACTTCTTTTTTAAAAATTAAGACTAATGGATTTGTTGGTATTGGAACAACAAATCCAACTCAAAAATTTGAGATATACAATTCTAGTGGATTTAATACCGCTATGGAAAATCAATCCCAAGATCATATATCACTAATTTCTAATGATCCAGGCAATGGAAACTATTTTGGTGGAATTACTTGGAAATCTGGAGGAAGAAGAAGAGCTTCTATCTCTGCTACTAGAGAACATGTTGATTCTGACTATGTAGGAATTGCATTTTTTACTCAAGGTACAGACGGTCCTGGACCATTTTATGAGAGCATGAGAATAACGAGATATGGTAATGTAGGTATTGGCACAACCGCTCCAGACGCAAAACTAACCGTAAAAGGAAACATACACACCCAAGAAGTAAAAGTAGATCTTAATGGAGCTGTGGCTCCTGATTATGTGTTTTTAAAAGATTACAAGCTAAAGTCTATTAATGAAGTGGAAACCTACATTAAAAGTGAAGGACATTTACCCAATATTCCATCGGCAGCAGAAATGGAAGAAAACGGTATAGAGTTAAAGCAAATGAACCTAAAACTTCTGGAAAAAATCGAAGAACTGACATTGTATAGCATTGCACAGGAAAAAAAACTTACAGCAGCTAACTATAAACTTCTGACATCTGACTCCCGACTGCAAACTTTAGAAAACAAAATCAAGGAATTAGAAAGTAGAGATGCCAAAATCAAAGCACTTGAAGAAAAACTAGAATTTTTATTAAAGAGAAAATAAACCTATCAACAAATGAAAAACTTTATATTTATTAGTGCATTACTGGTAACAATAACCATTAATGCACAAACCACGAGTTTTGATAACCTTAATGCCAATCCACTAACAGGAAAAGCCATTAGTTGGACCTCATCTAATTATGGGTCCGGATTTGGACATAGAATAATCAACTCTGATCCGGGAGGACAAACACTATTAAATTTTCAGGGAAGACATAATAGTTCAACTTGGACCGATCTTATGTCCATTACTTCATCAGGAAAAGTGGGAATTGGAACAACTTACCCTAATAGCCTTCTAGAACTTAAATCTTTAGGAAAAACAGAACTTACTATTTCTGGAGATGGTGCTGGTGCTACTAATGCTGGTCTGGTACTAAAAGCATATCATAGCACTAATTATAGAAGTCTTGGAACTTTTATGTATGATGTTGGAGGACAAAATGAATGGTTTGCAGGAAGACCTTATGGAGGATCAGATAAATTCGTGATTTATAGAAGAGAAAACATAACTAACCACGATGTTTTGACTTCAAGCCTTTCGCATAACTCTGGCAATTCAATAACTAAAAGTTTATTCGCATTAGATAAAAATGGAAATTTAGGAATCGGAACCGATAACCCACAAGCTAAACTGGAAGTAAGTGCGGCAAATTCTGGAGATGCAATACTAAGAATAGAAGCAGATGAGGATAATAACAATGAAGCGGATAATCCTTTGATTCAATTTAGACAAGATGGAGGGCAATTAGGAATCAACTTAGGATTTTCTGAGGAAAATTTTGGTGGTAACATATTTGGAATCGGAACCCGATATAGTGGTCAAGAATCCTGGGATACTTTTGTTGTAAATCCACAAAACGGAAATATCGGAATTGGCACGAACTCTCCAGACGCAAAACTTACCGTAAAAGGAAATATACACACCCAAGAAGTAAAAGTAGACCTTAACGGAGCTGTGGCTCCTGATTATGTGTTTTTAAAAAATTATAAGCTAAAGTCTATTAATGAGGTAGAAACCTACATTAAAAATAAAGGACATTTACCCAATATTCCATCGGCAGTAGAAATGGAAGAAAACGGTATAGAGTTAAAGCAAATGAATCTTAAGCTTCTTGAAAAAATCGAAGAACTAACCTTGTATACCATTGCGCAGGAGAAGAAATTGAAAGAACAGCAGAAAAACATCAAAGCACAAAAAACAATCAACGATCAACTTATAACCAACAACCAAAACCTCGAGGCTCGATTGGCTAAGATTGAGGCATTGTTGACTACTAAATAATATAAAATTCTATTAAAATGTTAAAAAAAATTTTATTCATAAATTTCATATTGATTTTCTCGCTTTTACATGCACAAAGCGATGATGATAACAAACTCACGCTTCCCACGATAATGCCAACTGCACCAGATGCAGCTGCGTTATGGAAGTTTGAAGATACACCCGTAAACTTAAATTCTGGAACTACCAACATTTCAATACCATTATTTACTATTTCGAATAGTAAGATTAATATTCCGATTGGTATATCATACAATTCGTCCGGATTAAAAGTTAGTGAAGTGGCTACTCAAGTTGGACTGGGTTGGATGTTGAATGCTGGAGGAATGATTTCCAAAACAATATATGGCACAAATGACGAAACTCTTCTGTATGATGTTCCCAATGGTTTTCAGGCAGAAACAGAAGTTTTTGATGATAATAATTTTATAGTTGATGGAGGTGGGCAACCTGATATATATCAATATAATTTACCAAATAAATCCGGAAAGTTTATTTACAATTATAATAGAGAAATAAAAGCAGCAACGATTCCCTTTGACCCAATTAAAATAGAACACGAAAGGTATTCTAACAACTATACAATTACTGATGTAGATGGAACTATTTATGAATTTGGTAAACCAACTGGTAATATTATTGAAGGTTGTGAAAGCGAACAAATCGATGGTTTTAATACGTGGCATTTAACTAAAATAACGTCAATTAATAAAGAAACTATTGAATTCGTGTATAGGAACGTTAGTTATACATATGATATTGGAATTAGAGAAATGAATTATGAAATGAATCCTTTTTACAGACCTATTGGTTCAGGTATGGGAACTCCACAAGATTTTAGTATACCTGACGATACTTGGTGTATACAAAATGCTTTGGTATCAGATTATTTATTAAGTGAGATTGTATACAAAGGTGGAAAGGTAAAATTTAATTATTCTGATGAGTTCCCAATAAATGGGCAAACAGATAGACTTGATCTTCCAGGTGCACTAGCTTTAAGAAAAATTTCTCATGAAAATTATAATGCTAAAAAAATAAAACAATATAATTTTCAATATAATTACTTTGGCCAAGGAACAGATCCTAATAATCTAAGGTTAAAATTAGAAAGTATAGAGGAAATACAAGAAACTGAAACAAATAAAAAGTTTGAGTTTATTTACGAGGAAAGTATTAATCTGCCTAACAGACTATCTTACGCAATGGATCATTGGGGGTTTTATAATGGAAGGCTAGCTAACAATACCTTAATTCCTAAAACCAATTTTGGTACGATTTCGATCGAAGGAGCAAATCGAGAACCAGATCCTAATTATACTCAAGCTAACATATTAAGAAAGATTATTTATCCAACAAAAGGATATTCTTTATTTCAATATGAACAAAACCAATATTTGCAAAAACCAGGTTCTCAGGAAATTAGTAAATCTATAGCGGTAGACGATGAACACGACGATGATTATAATCCTCAAACAGACCCTATCACCGAACTTGATGGATATTTTGATCTTACTAATGCTAAAACTAAAAATATTAATGGAATAAATCATAACGTAACATTTTATGTAAACAATGAATGTTATCAGTATGATGAATATGGAAATCCTAGTGATGGAGATGGAGAATTGTTATTTACAATATACGATTTGAATAATAATTTCATTACAGATATCAGTCACACTAAAAATTATCGTCTTAATCTACCGAGAGGAGAATATTATGTGAAAGCAGAACGGCCTTTCGTTTCAGAATGCTTTGGAAATGTTATGATACGTTGGTATGAAGACGAGCCTGTACCGGCTATGAATAAATTCATTGGTGGTGTAAGAATTAAAAAAATAGAAAAGAATGATGATAACGGAAATATAGAATCAAAAGAATTTGAATATGTCATCCCAGGGACTAATTTAAGCAGTGGGCTTTCATCTTTCAGACCTGTTTATATTGACGAATATGTTAAATTTTACCATTTTATCACTAACACAAATCCACATACAGGAGCTGAAAGTGGAGTATTTAAATATTTTAAATATTTAGGAATAAATTCTAACAGTTTAATTGCTTCTCAAGGAGTCCATTATGAGTATATTAAGGAAAAAACACAGAGTAATGGTACTATTTTATATCAATATTATCCTTCTGAAAATAATTTGGCTCCCTACTGCAATTTAGCTGTTAGTAATAGTGGTGACGTAGTAAATTTTGAGGAAGGAGAGTTATCTCTGACCAAATCCAGTATGACACCTCCCAATCATCTTCAAAATCAAGGATATCTGAAATCCGAATCATATTTTGATGATAACGGTGACATTACTCTCAAAAGTGAATATAATTATGAATTTGGCACATATCCAATTGATTTAGGTTATGGAATTAATAGAAATTCCATAACCTATGGTTTAGCTTCAATACTTGAAGAAACTAGCCCTCAGGGTAATCATCAGGTTTTTACAGGAGATTTTAAATTATTTTACTATAACTGGTATCAGATAAAAAGTGGATGGAATAAACTTATTCAAAAGAAAGAAACGAAATATTTCGAAAGTGATTCTACTATATTGACCTACGATCATAAGTATTCTAATAAAAGCTTTCAATTACAAGAAACAGCATTTATTAACAGTGATAAAAGAAAGAAAACAACCAAGTTTTATTATCCAAATGATAGTAACCTTTTAACAAATCTTTCCAATAATGAAATAAGTAATTACAATAAATTAATTACTCAGCATCGTATCAATGTCCCAATTCAAACTGATATTATGATTGATAACAAAAGTAGTGGTAGAGTTAGAACTATTTTTGATGAGTTTAGTTCAGGCATTATTCTTCCTTCCAAAATATTACAAACCAAAGAGGGAAGTGTTATCAATTTACTTGAAACAAGAATACAATATCATAAGTATGATGATCTGGGAAATCCTTTGGAAGTTTCTAAAGCAGACGGACCACATATCAGTTATATCTGGGGATATAACCAACAATATCCTGTGGCAAAAGTGGAGAATGCTACCAGAGCGCAGATTGAAGCACTATCTGGATTTGGTTCTGATTTCCATACGGGAGTCGTAGGGTTATCTAGTGCTCAGGAAAACACATTGCGTACTCAATTGTCTAACGCTATGATCACCACCTACACATATGAGCCTCTGGTGGGAGTCAAAACTATCACTGACCCACGGGGATATAGAATGACCTATCATTATGATGCATTTAACCGTCTTAAATTTGTTAAAGATCAGAATGACAATCTAGTTTCAGAAAACAAGTATAACTACAAAAACTAAAAAGGATGAAGAATATTGTAAAACATATCAGCACGATCCTACTGGTTTTAGTAGGAATGACTACAACTGCACAAGTTGCAGATATAGTAACGATAGAAAATGAGACCATCACCCCATCCAGCGACCCTGGACTATTAAGCGTAGTAGCTGGTCAGTCCGTCACCATTAAACCAAATACCTGGATACAATCTGGAACCACGTTTAGTGCTACTATTTCGCCTGACGCGTATCTTCCACATATTTTAAATTCAAATGAAAATTATGTATTTACCAGATCATTTCAGGCACCGATAACCGAAGCAATGTTATTGGATCCTGCTATTGGAATTAAAAACAATAGTGATGTGATCGAAAGCGTAACCTATTTTGATGGATTGGGTCGAGCAAAACAGCTAGTAGGTATCAAAGCATCTCCTGGTAAAAAAGATATTGTAACCCATATAGAATATGATGACTACGGAAGACAAGCCAGACAATATTTACCTTTTGAACGACAAAATGGAGCGTTAGGAAGTTATAATACCGTAAATGTTCATTCGAATATCAACAGTTACTACCAAAACAAGTATGCAGGTGATTTTACAGGCATGGCAGTTGCGGATGTTAATGCGTATTCAGAAAGTATTTTTGAACCTTCACCTCTAAACCGGGTGCTGGAACAAGGTGCTCCGGGAAAGGATTGGAAAGCGAACCCTACCAGTGATACTGATCATACCATTAAATTTGATTGGACAACCAATAGGGCTGATGAAGTAGTATACTTTAAAGTGAACTTTCACGAAAACAATACAGAGGTGCCAATTCTAGTGAAAGACGGATTTTATGATCCCAACGAGCTGTATGTTAGTATAACCAAAGACGAAAACTGGCAATCTGGACAAACGCACCTAGATGACCACACCACCAGAGAGTATAAAGATAAATTAGGAAGAGTGGTGTTGAAACGTACTTTTAATGAAGGAGTATCGCACGATACGTACTATGTATACGATGATTATGGGAATCTTACCTACGTACTCCCGCCAAAAGTAACATTGAGCGCTACGGATGGAGTGTCCTCTGAAGAACTTACCGAACTGTGTTATCAATATAAATACGATTATAGAAATCGATTAGTAGAAAAGAAAATCCCTGGTAAAGGATGGGAATACATTATTTACAATAAATTAGATCAACCAGTGATGACACAAGATGCCAATCAGCGTACCGACAATGAATGGTTGTTCACTAAGTATGATGCTTTGGGGCGTATTGCATATACAGGAATAGTGGTAGATGGTCGTGATAAGAATGTGATACAAACAGAGCTGACCAATATGACCGGTAACCTTTGGGTACAGCGAGGTGCAGAAGTAACGATTGGTGGTACTACTATGTATTATACCAATGGTGGATACCCTAATGCACAAAACGCAGAAGTTGTAACCATCAATTATTATGATGATTATAACTTTGATACAGCAGGGCTGACAGCTCCGGCAGGGTATGGAGAAAATATCGATAGCAGAACAAAATCTTTAGCTACAGGTAGTAAAGTAAAAGTACTGGGGACTTCTGATTGGATCACCACAGTAACCTACTATGATGTTAAAGCAAGACCGATCTATGCAGCCAGTAAAAATAATTATCTCAACACGATAGATATTGTAGAAAGTAAACTGGATTTTGCAGGAAAGGTATTAGAAACCAAAACAACTCATACCAAAGGGAGCAACGCACCGATTGTAACCATTGATACCTTTGTGTACGATCATATGGGAAGATTATTAGATCAAAAACAGACGATCAATAATCAGGCAGCAGAACAAATTGTTTCCAATACCTATGATGAATTAGGACAGCTGGAAAGTAAAAAATTAGGTGGTGGATTGCAAAATGTAGATTACACCTATAATGTAAGAGGTTGGCTACAGCAAATCAATGACCCCGCTAATCTGGGTAATGATCTGTTTGCTTTTGGGATCAATTACAATACCATCAGTGAAAACTTAGGAGCAACTGCTTTATACAATGGTAACATTAGCGAAACCCTCTGGAAAACTGCTAATGACAATACCAAACGTGCTTATGGCTATCAATATGATGCATTAAACCGGATTACCAGTGGATTGAGTAATGAAAATAAATATAATCTATCCTATGTGACCTATGATAAGATGGGAAATATACAAACACTAAAGAGACATGGTTGGAAAAACAGTAGTAATTATTGGGATATGGATATACTATCTTATGATTATGACAATGGTAATAAACTGTTGAAAGTAACCGATGGAGGGGATAAAAATTATGGTTTTAAAGACGGTACCAATACCAGTAACGATTTTGAATATGATGCTAATGGGAATATGATTACTGATCATAACAAAGGTATCTCTAGCATTGCATATAATCATCTCAACTTACCAAAGACTGTTGCTATTTCTAATAGTGAAGGAACCGGAAATATTAGTTATATTTACGACGCCACCGGAGCGAAACTAAAAAAGATCGTAACGGAGGGAGGTTCTTTAATAGAAACAGAATATGCAGGGAACTATATCTATAAAAATGGACAATTAGAGTTCTTTAATCATCCGGAAGGATATTTGGAGCCAAATGGTACAGGTAGCTATGATTATGTATACCAATACAAAGATCATCTTGGTAATATCAGACTGAGTTACTCAGACCGCGATAATAATGGGACTATCAATGCTTTAACGGAGATTGTAGAAGAAAAGAACTATTATCCTTTTGGACTACAACATAAAGGGTACAATAATACCATTACTGGTAGGAAACATAACTATGGTTATAATGGGAAAGAGGAACAAAATGAATTGGGTCTTGAATGGTTAGACTTCCAAGCTAGAAATTATGATCCAGCAATTGGTAGATGGATGAACCTTGACCCACTAGCTGAGGAAATGACAAGACATTCCCCTTATAACTATGGTTTTGATAATCCTATTTATTATACTGACCCTGATGGAATGATGCCTATTGGTAGAGATGGTGAATTAGAAGAAGAAACTAATCAACCAATTAGACCAGAATCAAATGTTCATGCAGGTTTTTATGTAGATAATTATACAGGTAAAATAGTGCAATATGAAGGTTTTAATGGTACTCTGCCAGGGTTTACTTTTCTAGGAGAAGATGATGCTACATCTGGAGAAATTGCAGATGCTTATGCAAAATGGGAAAGGACTAAATCTTTTATTGAAAAAGCCAGAATGTCTATAACTATTTTAGATGCATTAGAAGCTGGTCGAGGACAAAGTGCTAGAAATGCTACAAAAAGAGTGTTTTTAAAAAATTCTGAAAAATTATTACGTCAGTTTAAAACACGAGTATATAAAGCATTAAAAAATATACCTGCAGGTTGGAAAGTTAAATCCGCGAAAAAAGGAGATGGAATTATAGTTTATAATCCACAAAATCCTCAACAAAATGTAAGAATTATGAAAGGTGACCCTAGTTCTCCACACGCTTCCCAAAAAGTACCCTATGTTAAAGATCAATCACAAACACCTGGCCAATTAATAGATATTAACCGTAATCCTATTCCTGGAGGTAACACAAAAGCTGCAGAAGCACATATTCCTTTAACTGAATGGAAAGGGTTTTAAATTATATAATGATGAAATTTGTTTTACAAAACATATATAATAATATTAAAGAGTTATCCGATAGAGATTTACAGTATAAAGTTTGGATAAAAGCAGAAATACCTAATTATGTTTCTTCATATGAAGAACTTATGAATCAATTACTTGATGATAATGATTTTGAAGGAGTTATTACTAATCATATAAGAGAGTACAAGTTGAAAGAAGAGTTTAAAGATAAAATGTTTGAATTAAATACGCTTCTTAATAATTATGATGATACTAATAAAACTCAATTAGAAATCATTAAAGATCCTGCTTGGATTATTATTACAGAACTTGCTAGAGAAGTTAAAATGATGTGGAAAAATAGTTTGCTTTATACTGCTATGGCAAATACCCCTCGCTCCCGCTAGCGTCTCGCTAGTGGCCAGCTAGAGTGAGCCAAAATATAATGTTGTAAAGATTATAAAAGCCTTGTGCTCTGAGAACATCTGTGACTTCGCAGCATAAATAATAAAAAAGATAAAACTGTAATACGATGTAAAAAATTGTGTTGCAGTTTTTTTTGCTAAAAAGTGCGAAGTTGCACCTGTCCGCCTGTGGCGGAAACTTCGATCAGCCTATTGACACCCGACAGTCAACCAAAAATTTCTACATAAACAGGGTAACATTTCTGCTCAAAATGACACTATATACTAAGAAACCAATAGTAATTGCTTAACACGTATAATAATCAGCACCTTACTAGTTTAATTAGACGTCTTCTATTATCTTTGGCGGCTCATTTTACAGTAGACAAAAAACCATATATGCAGTACCCAAAATATAGTTTAGTAATCATCGGAATTATCTGCTTAGCAGGATGTCGTAGCATCTCTGTCAATAAATCTGCGATGCATACAGCCACCACTACTCCGGTTGCACTGGGTGTTATCGGAATTCATGAAAATCATATGCGCAACACAGATTTTCAGGTAACTACCATTCCCACCTATAAAAAAGCAATCCGAGTAGGAATTACGGTTTCAGATTTTGATAAAAGCACGTACAAAGCATATCTACAGGCTTCCACAAACAATGCGCAACAAATCTCATATATAGATTCTATAGGAACCAAACCACAATTTCTAAAAGTAGAATTGATCGATTGGGTGTCTGTAATTTCTGAATTAGAACAAACACATAACCAGCAAACGATAGCATACTTAAAGCGACAAAAGGATGCAGAAATGATATCTTCTGTTTCTTTGGCTGTATCAAAACAAACTATTGAAGAAATAAACATTGCAGAAGCTGTTTTTTTGGTCAATAGAAACTATAAACAATACAAATTATCCCTGGTTAAAGATGGCAAATCCTATAAGACTATTGATTTTGCTGACACGACCATATTTGGATATCGATTATCCTATTTCTGTTGGGGAGAAAATGATAAACGAAGAGTGTCACTTTTTGACATTGTAGATGAAAATGAAAGTTGCCCTAAGAATACTTATAAAAATGCTGAAAAGGCAAAAGAAAAAATAAATTATTTTAAGTTGTAAAAAGAAATTTACAATGTCCATTAATCATTTAAAAAAGCGTCAATTCGAGTGTCCGTCTCAGGCGGATGTATCGAGAATAGCTTTTTTTAGGATCATAAATCTATTCTCGATAGCTCTACTGAGAGAAGCCGAAGTAAACTTCTCCTTAGGTCGAAACACTCGAATGGACGAATTAGGATAAAAACAAAAGATGAACATGAAAAAACACTTAGCATACTATTTACTAATCTCAATAATCATATTGAGTTGCGAAGAAATTCTCTTCGAAGAAGACATTACCGATGATATCGTTACTATCATTGCTCCATCTGATGGATCAGTAATAGAAAACACCTCCGTTTCTTTTAGCTGGAATGCAGTTGATCAGGCCACTGCATATAGACTTCAGATTGCCAGACCCAACTTCGAAAACGCTGTACAGGTTGTAGAAGATACTACAGTGACAGGTACTAATTTTAGCACTACACTAGTAAGGAATGACTACGAATGGAGAGTTCGAGCTGAGAATTCAGGATATCAAACAGCATATACAACTGCAGCATTTAGTATTACAGAAAGTGAAGATTTTTCTGCCAGAGAGGTTGTGTTATCATCTCCACAAGACAACGCAATTTCAAGCAATACATCGGTAACTCTGCAATGGGAAACGGTTACTGATGCTAACAACTACAGAATACAGTTGTTAGACGATAGTGATCAGATAATCGATGAAAATACAAGCACTACCAATACTATACAGCTTACGTTTCCCGAAGGTATCACAACTTGGCAGGTACGAGCAGAAAATAATACGCAAAGCACCTTGTATTTTGGCAGAAATCTTACAGTTGATAGTATGAATCCGGCAAAACCTGTAGCTACTGCACCAGTAAATGAAACTACACTTACTAATACTACGGTTTCTTTTTCCTGGACCAGAGAGGTTGTAGAAGGAACTAAAGAGTTTGATAGTATATACGTATACCGCAATGAACAATTAACTGACTTAGCTACTAAGGATCAGGTCACTTCTCCAACAGATATTACATTAGAATCCGGTAACACATATTATTGGTTTATAAAGGCTTTTGATGAAGCAGGAAACCAAAGTGAAGCCAGCGATACTTTTAGTTTTACTATAAATTAATATCATGCTAAAAGGAAAAAAAGGATTATATATTTTACTACCATTAGTGGTGTTCATCTGGGGAGCTATTATTTTTCAGGTAGTGGATGCATTTTCTGATGAAGACCCTGTAGTTTCTGATATCACTAATGTTTCTTTTGCAACTATAAAAACCAAAGAGCGAGAAAAATTTACCATCGGAGAAGTTGATAGAGATCCATTTTTAGGAACAGTTTATAAACCCACAAAAGTTATTCCTAAAACTTATAAAGCACTCACTAAAAAATCAGAGATTGTCTGGCCTTCGATACGCTATAAAGGTTTGGTTTCTGCACAGAACAATGCTTCAGCCATATTTTTGGTAGAAATTAATGGAGCCGATCAATTAATGAAAATCAATGACTCTTTTTCAGAAATTAAACTTTTAAAAGGCTCTTCCAGCTCAATTAAGCTAAAATATAAAGGTAAAACGAAGCAATTTCAAATTTTAAATTGAAAGTATTTTACAAAATAAAAGCACAAGCGATGCAATTTGCGTTGCTGATTTCTGTAATTGTTGCAATACTATTAAGTGCTGTCTTATTATTAACGCACGTACAATCGTTTTTTAAGATTAAATCTAAAGAATTACTTGTTGCAACGGAAGAGGTGAACAAGCGACTTTTTGAGTCTCTTGATAATACAATAACTACTGAAGATACTATTCGTATTAGTAGCGAAACAAAAAACGTAAAAATAGCAACTACTTACCATGGCGTATGGACAAAAACGTTTTCTGAAGTTAGTATCAGAAATAGAAAAATTAGTAAGGCAGCATTTTCCGGAACTTATATAGATCCAAAAACACCTAACCTTTATTTAGCGAACAAAAATGCTCCATTGGTTGTTGTGGGTCATACGCGGTTAGAAGGAAATAGCTATCTGCCTAAACAGGGTATCAAAGCAGGTAACATCTCTGGTCATTATTACCAGGGCGTTAGTTTATATTACGGGCGTACCTTAGAAAGCAAGGAAACGATACCGAAGTTAGATGATCAATGGCTATCGTATATAGAATTACTCTCTAAAGGTGGGTATGTCAAAGAAGATCTTGTGGTTTCACTTGAAAAAGAAATTAAAAACTCATTTTATAATCCTGTAAAAATCATTTATACTAATGAGCCCATCACACTGGGAAACGAGAGTATATCCGGAAACATTGTTATTCAATCAGCTTCTAAAATTGTAATTACTTCAGCTTCTCAATTAACTGACGTATTACTGATTGCTCCAACCATAATAGTTCAGAATAATGTAAAGGGTAGATTTCAATTGCTAGCTACAAAAAAGATCGAAATTGGAAAACGGTGTCACCTCTCCTACCCATCTTCCATCACGCTACTAGATCAAAAAAATAGTCTTAATACAAATCAAGGGAACACTATTCAAAACAAAAATCCAGACCTGAGTATAGATAAAAATTCTATTATAGAAGGTTCTGTGTTGTACTTAAAAAAGAAAGGGAAAGCACAAAATCGTATCAAAACACATCTAGAAATACAAGAAAATGTAGAAATCACAGGAGATGTTTACTGTCAGGGTAATACAGAGCTTCTAGGTACTGTAAGAGGATCATTATATACACAACAATTCATTGCAAATCAATCAGGATCCGTATATCTTAATCACCTCTACAACGGTAAAGTCCTTAAAAATCCTATTCCCGGTTATGCGGGATTACCATTTAAGAATCTAAAAAAAAGTATAGCGCTATGGTTATACTAAAAAAAATACGTGCAGCTACCTTGATCGAAACGCTAACAGCTTCGGTATTAATCATTATTGTATTTATGATCGCAAGTTTAAGCTTTAACAATATATTTAGCAATCAAATCAAAAAAGACCATAGCGCTATAGAAAATAGAATCAAAGAACTGGAATATCGTATTATTCATCATCAATTACAGCTACCCTACACAGAAGATTTTGGAACCTGGGAAATTGAAATTACATCGAATGATAACGATATTACGATATCATACAACCACGGTGATAGTACCCACAAAAAACAAATACTGCTAAATGACTAGCTCTTCTCAGAAAATAAAGGCATTTACCTTAACCGAGATGATGGTAGTTATCGTTATTTCGGCAGTTGTAATTGGATTAGCTTTTACTATTTTGAACATAGTGCAAAAGAATATGAGGAGCATCGAAAATAATTATCAGCATCAATCAGAAATACAGTCCCTAGAAGTTGCTATGACTATTGATTTTAATCGATACCCAAAAGCACAATGGAACTCTGAAGAGAATAAGCTAACACTTTCTTCGCCAATTGAAAAAAGGATTTATATGTTCAGCGCCGATAGTATTTCTAATGATTTAGAAACATATGTATTAAAGACAAAAAACCTAACCTATTATTTCGAAGGAAAGGAAGTAACTTCGGGTAGCATCGACGCTATAAAACTTACTTTTGACAACACTACTGATCTACATCGCATTTTTGTTTATAAATATAATGATCCGACAATCTATTTCTGAATATGGGCATCAAAATTGAAAATACTAACAAAACGCAACAAAAGAACAGCTCTTTTGATATCTCTGAAATCCTTACGAAAGAGATTACCTTATTCGGAAATTCCTTTAATAGTAAAAAGAAAGAACAGTGGTATGCAGAATTAAGTGTGTTATTGAGATCAGGGATTGATCTAAAAAGTGGGTTAGAATTATTGTCAGAGACACAAAAAAAAGAAAAAGATCAAAAATTAATGGGTTCCATGATGTATGAACTTATTGACGGTACTGCATTTTCTGAAATTCTAAAAAAAGATAAAAACTTTTCAGATTATGAGTACTATGCAGTAAGAATTGGTGAACAGACTGGTCAGCTTGCTCAAATCACACTAGAGCTTAGCGATTTTTATAAACGAAAAAATGACTTACGTAGACAAATTATCTCATCACTTACCTATCCTATCATCGTTTTGTTAACCGCCTTGCTAGTAATCTTTTTTATGTTACGATATGTCGTACCGATGTTTGTTGATATTTTTAAGCAAAATAATGTAGATCTTCCCGGAATTACAGAAGCCATCATTAGTTTTTCTAATTTCGCCGGAGATCACGGATTACTAATTTTGGGGATCATTGTTATTGCCATCGTCTCAATTGCTTTGGTATCCAAAAAGACGTGGTATCGTAAATTTATAGGTGATTTTCAGCTTAAAATCCCTATACTCGGAAATTATGTTCGAAAAATCTATATGGCACAATTTACCCAGGCACTTTCATTATTGACATATGCAAAAGTACCGATGGTGGATAGTATCGATTTAGTAAAAAATATGATTAATTTCTATCCGTTACAACAGGGGTTACACGAAACTAACCAAGCAGTGATCTCCGGAGATAAATTAAGTACCTCTTTTGCAAAAAGTCCTATTTTTGATAAAAAACTGATCGCTATGATTCGGGTAGCAGAAGAAACCAATCAAACCGAATTTATCTTCCAGAAACTCAATGAACAATACAATCAACAGGTAAAACATCAATCACAGGTTATATCACAGGTACTAAATCCTATGCTAACAATTCTGGTAGGGATTATCGTTGGGGTAATATTAATAGCTATGTACTTACCGATGTTTAGATTAAGTAGTGTTATCGGCTAATTATAAGTTTACTATTTCTACGTATAATTTCAGTATACGCTATACTTCCCAGATGAAGCTTTGTGTGCCGTTTTAATTATATCTGCCGAACCAAAACACTCCCAAGTTGACCATTTTGTCATAAATCCGTAAACTCATATTCTCTTTTATAAATAAAAAATATTTATACATTTCATAATTTATATAAATAAAAATTTATGAGTATTTTTTTAGACATTTGTTCTAAATAAACATAACAACATGAAAAACGATATATTATTTCAAGAATCTATTCAAAGAAATACGCATAAAATTACAAAAGTAGCAGTTGCAAAAGGAGACGGTATTGGTCCCGAAATAATGTCTGCTACATTGGATATTCTGAAAGCGGCAGGTGCCAATATAGAACCTGAATTTATTGATCTTGGTGAGCAAGTCTACCTATCCGGAAACACTGCCGGTATTAGTAATGACTCGTGGGATGTTATCAATCGTAACAAATTAATTCTTAAAGCACCGGTTACCACTCCTCAGGGAAAAGGTTATAAAAGTCTAAATGTAACTCTTAGAAAATCCTTAGGATTATATGCAAATGTACGCCCTGTTAGCTCTTTGCATCCTTTTGTTAAAACGCACTTCCCAAATATGGATGTAGTTATCATACGTGAAAACGAAGAAGATTTATACGCAGGAATTGAACATCAGCAAACACAAGATGTAGTGCAATGTCTTAAGCTAATAACCAGACCCGGCTGTGAGCGAATAATACGTTATGCATTCGAATATGCAAAGGCATATGGAAGAAAAAAAGTTACCTGTATGGTAAAGGACAATATTATGAAATTAACCGATGGATTGTTTCATCAGGTTTTTAAAGAAATCTCTTTAGAGTACCCAAATATAAAAGCAGAATCTCAGATTATCGATATAGGATCTGCAAAACTAGCTGCAAATCCAGAGAATTATGATGTGATCGTGACCTCTAATCTGTATGGGGATATTATTTCGGACATCGCAGCAGAGATTGCCGGGTCCGTTGGGTTGGCAGGTTCTGCAAATATCGGTACCAACGTCGCCATGTTTGAGGCAATTCACGGCTCTGCTCCCGATATTGCTGGTAAACAAATAGCAAATCCATCCGGACTTATAAATGCTGCTGTATTGATGTTAGCACACATTGGTCAATTGAAGATTGCCGATAATATCAAAAATGCACTATTAACAACTATTGAAGAAGGATATCACACTCCGGATATATATCAATCCGAAACGAGTAAGAAAAAGGTCTCGACACAGGAATTTGCCAAGGAAGTGATATCCAGATTGGGTAATACTCCGAAGCATCTGGTTGTTAGCAAACTCACTCAGGGCTCTGGTGAAATGAGAACTTTTGAATATAAACGAAAAAAAGCAAATAAAGTATTAGTCGGAGTGGATGCATTTATTGATTGGTCTGGGTCAGATCCAAAAGAAATTGGTGATGCTCTTTCTAAGATCAATGCTTATAATTTAAAATTAAAAATGATCACAAACCGTGGAGTTAAGGTCTATCCTAATGGTCTGAAGGAAACATATTGTACAGATCACTGGAGATGTAGGTTTGTAGGACTGGATGCAAAAATCAAAAAGACAATCCCGAGTTATAGCGCTATTGATCAAGAGCAAGTAATTGCTCTTTTATCTAAGCTTCACAGCGGCGGATTTGATGTGATCAAAACAGAAAACCTCTACGAGTTTGACGGCAAAAGAGGGTTCTCATTAGGACAAGGAGAATAAATCACCTGTGAAGAAATTCTTTATTAATTTAGTAGATTGAATAATTAATGGACTACAAAATTATTAAAAAACATTAAATTTCAACCAGAGTTCGAAGTAAGAATACATCCATACGTCGAACTCTGATTAGTTTAGGATATCTTTGTACTAATTAAAAGTTTCCTTAAAATTATCTGTTTACAGGACTAAGTGATCGTACCATTCTACTGTGTAAATTTCATTTTTTGCGTTATTTATTGAGTTGGTTTGCATGCGTGTCTATAAATAAGACTGAAACGAGTACAATTAAACCAAAAACAAAGCGGATTTTTTTAATTACAGTACAAATATCAGATGGATAAGAAGATATTTTATGGTAAAGAAATCAGGATTAATTGTAAATTTTCTAGTTTCTAATAAAAACTAGACATAATTTCGATATTCTGATGGTGAAACGCAAGTTTTTGACTTGAAAAACTTGGTGAAATTAGAAGCGTCCTGAAATTTTAAGAAGTATGCTATTTCATTAATGGTCATATCAGTATTGTTCATAATTGAATGAGCTTCGAGAATAATCCTATCGGAAAGAATTTCTTTAGGTGTTTTACCCGTTACTTTTTTAAGAACCTCCCCTAAAAAGGTAGCGTTTATATTGATTTATTCTGCGATTTCTGAAATGGTAATGAGCCGTTATACTTTATTCCGTTTGATATCATAAAGGTTTTCTTCTACAATTTTCTCAAACTGTTTTATGATGCGGTTTTGTTTTATCTCCTTTTGATTGTGATAATATAAATTGTAATGCTCTATACTTTGAAGTAAGATGAGCTCTAGTAATGCTTTAGCTTTGTCATAACGATTAGCACTATTTGAAGCTGATGTCGTAAATATGTTGGAACGTTTGCGTTGTTTCGACAAGGATTTCTTCTTTCAACAGTACAACAACTTTTGAGGCAATTTTAAAACCTTCAAAATGCGTCACCAATTCTTTTAAAGTTGGGTGATTTTCGAAAAAACTATCCATAAAGACAATCACATAGCCATTCCAATCAGATAATCTCTCATAGTATCTTAAATGTTGTGGTGCTTGAAAATAAATGCTCCCATCAGTAATATGATACTCGGATAACCCAATTTTATATTTGGCCTCACCCTTAGTCAACAGAATGATGGAATAGGTATTACTTCTGAAAATACTGGTTTCCTTTACCTAAGTACTGGGCGTGTCTGAAAATTTATAAATATGAAAATCTTTACTTAAAGGTTTTACAGTTTTAAGCCCCTCAAGTAGCGTATTTATGTCTTTATCGTAATTTGTGTTCACCTTCACAATATAGCAAAATCAAAAACATCGACATCCATTTCTGAAATACCGCTGCTTCAAAAAGTATTTATTTCAATCTACTTTTTCGAAGCGGTTAAAACCCTTGTCCAAAAAGGAATCAATAGATACACCATTAATGGAACCAGAATGATTGTAAGAATAAATGTGCGAACCAGAATTGGTAATTCATTCAGGTACTCTCCAAAGAGTAAGAGTATTGCCGTTATTGCCGGATAAATCGCTATCCATACTATCAGTGCGTTTTTAAACTTTTTCATCTTATCTATCTTAAATATTTATTAAATCTAATCTTGTTTCCATTGTTATCTCTTATATCAATGGATGTAGTATTTGTTATACCACTAGTATAAGGTCCCATCATTATGGCAATATCTTTTTCACGTAGTTTTTTGATGGTCTTTTCCATATCAGATACTTCTATGGACATAATGCCACTCAATTCATACTTATATGATTCGATATTCATATTATAATTCTTTAAGACTTCTTTACGATTTTTAGCGCTTAGAACATTCAACTTGAAGTCCCCTAATTGAAGTGATTCTAATTGAGTATTTTTAACCGGGGTTCTTTGTTGCGTAGTTTTAGTAAAGCCTAGGATATTTTTATACCAATTGACAGTTTCCTTGAAATTATCGGTTTGCAGTACCAAATGGTCATACCGTTCTACCTTGTAAATTTCATTTTTTTGCATTACTTCTTGAGCTGCCGCTGAATACGTGTTTATTAATAATACTGAACTGAGTACGATTAAAAGACTTAATTTTTTCATGACTATAATTTTTAAAGGTTCAACTTAATTACACTACAAATGTACCTCCCGATTACACCTATTCTTTGGTAGTTTTCAAAGCATAAATGGTACATTTCAAGACATAAAAAAAGCCGCATTTTGCGGCTTTTCTAGATTAAACTATTTGCTTACCTTTTTACGGGTCCTGATACGTGCTCGTGTACTATTTTCCAGCTATCATCCATTTTTTTCCATATCAAGGTGGAATGAAATTCGCCTTGCACCGGCGTTTTATCCTTCAACTGCCCTTCACCAGCAAAAATAAGGGTTGTCAAAGCCATATTTTCATCTACCGTAATTTCAACATCGTTAATTTGGGTAATCGTCCAAGTGTCAAAATTCTGCATGGCAGGTTCCCAAATGGCTTTATAATTTTCCCAACCCTTGATTACTGTTTTTTCAGGGGACATCAAATCGAAAGCCAGCAAATCATCGGTATGGACATACAGATGTTCTATTTTTTCAATTTTATAAGGTTTCTCCGTAACGCTCCATAATTTATAATCCTGTACAAGCTCTTGTAATGTATTCTTGTCGTTCATAGGTTTTGTTTCTTGTGAATAGCTGAAACAAAATACCATATTTAGCAATAAGATAAGTACCTTATTTATATAATTTTTCATCTTTTCGTTTTCTTTATATTGTTATAATTCTTCTACAAATTCTATTAAATTTCCATTGTTATCCTTAATGATTGCCCATTTAAAGGCGACATTATTGGCTTTATCCTCAAATAGTCTGGGCGGAACATCTACTAGGACGTCCTTGGATATCAAACTATCTATAAATTGAGTTAAGTTATCCACCCTAAAGGCTATTCGCTTTACACCTTGCACTGCCAAATCTGAAAAGGTGTTTTTTCTGTAATTGGGCAGCTCTGATGAATTATCGCTTTTCATTAACATTAATTCGAAGTTGCCTTTTCGTAATAGTTGTGCCGAAAGTGCCTTTTCGGGAACTACGAATTCTTTGTATGCCTCAAAACCTAACTTGGATATATACCACTCGGCTGCTGGCGCTACTTCTGGAACCGAGATAACCAAATGGACAGGTTCAAAAACCAAGTCGCTATTTGATTGCCCTATTGAGGTAATGGTAGAGAGCAATACTATTGCTCCCGCCATTCCTTTTAAAAAATTTTGATTTAGAGATTTCATAATAAAACGTCTTATTATTTGTTCTCTTTTGAAGACGATGCCTCGCTGACAACATCATAGATACCATATTCAAAAGGCTTTTTAAGCATTGGTGTTGCTTTTTGAAAGAAGTTGCCTATATGCTCGGATTTTTGATGCGCATCACTTAAAAGATACTCTCTACTTTCCCACTCCTCGAAGATGATAAAATCTTGGGGATTGTCTGGGTTTTGATACATATTTATACTTAAAGCATATGGTTCTTTTAAAGCTTCAATACTTGTCTCTTTTGCAATTTGTTTAAAAGCTTCAAGTTCTGACGTTTTTACAGTGGCTAGTATATGTAGTACCACTTTTTTATTGTTTTCATTTTAGTTTTCTTTTGCGGTTTCTAATAAATAATTCCAAGTTTCAATGTAAGAATGGGAATAGATTTCTATGATATTTCCCCAAGGGTCTTCACAATACACTAATTTTCTGTCGCCTCCAGGAAAAATATCCCATAGTTTGGTACGCTGTTTTCCTCCGTTGGCCAGGATTCGTTTAGAGACCTCCTCCGGGTTGGGGTCAGTAATGGCAAAGTGAAAAATTCCGTTTTTCCAATATTCCATATTGTCATCCTTTTTCCCAGAGTCGGGGTCATCAAAAGAGAACAGTTCAATGCCTACTCCGTTTGCTGTTTTTAAGTGTGCAAATTGCCCACTTTTTAAGCGGCTACCGAGAATATCCACGGCCAATTGACCAAAATGGGATTCGTCTGGCTTTAGGGGCAAGGGCCCTATTATCAATTCAAATCCGAATACCCTAGAATACCAGTCAATAGCTTCCTCGATATTCGATACTGTTAATCCTACGTGATTGATTGCAATTGTTGTTTCCATAATATTGTTTTTTAAAGGTTTATAAATAATTACAGTACAAATGTATGGTCACAACCAAGTTTGTTTATGGTAGAATTCAAAGAAGGAATGGTACTTTTTAAATTGCAGTTACCTACAGCACCCTGTGCTGCTATTTTTGGGTCTGGTATTGTTTTGGTGTAAGACCTACTGCACTCTTGAAGAATTTCGTAAAATAGGAAGTATCATTGAACTTAAGAGCGTAGGCAGCTTGAGAAATGGACATACCGGATGTAAGCAATAGTGATTTCGCTTCCAATATGGTTCGTTTTTTGATAATCTGACCTGCGGTCTCTCCCGTTAATTTTTTAAGCGTATTGCTTAAATAATTTGGATGTATAAAGAGTTTGTCCGCAAAGTCGTTCACTGAAAAGATACGCTCTGCCTTGTTGGTTACAATATCGTAAAAGTGCTTTTCTAAAAGTTCGTTGAACTTAATAACGGTTACAGCTTCTGGTTTCGATTCTTGGCTCTCGTGCTCGATACTATGTAAGGTTTCTGCTTCTAGTAACAGAATTTGAAGATGGTGCCAGCATAAGTCCATTTTATTATTTTCAAAACAATTAAAAAGTGTTTCCAGCAACCCTTGAAAATAATTGAAATTCTTATCCTGAAGTTGAAGTTTCTGGGAAGCGTCCAAATGATAGAACGTGTAGTTGGAAAAGTTATTTGACAGTCTGTTTTTGGTTGTAAACTCATCTGTAAAGATGCAGACAAAACCTTTCCATTTTTCTTTGCGACTATAATATCTTAAATGCTTCGGTCCTAAAAAATAGAGCGAACCTTTGGTCATTTCATACTCTCTTAACCCGATTTTATAGTGTGCTTCGCCCTCGGTCATCAGGGCCACCACATAGGTGTTGCTCCTGAATATTGCGGTTTCGTCGAGTTGGCTGTCCGGGGCATCTTCAAATCGGTGTATTTGAAAATGGTTATTTCTGGGCAGCGGCAATTTAAGCCCCTTTAATAGGGCAGGTATGTCTTTAAATATGGCTATTTCTTCATTCAATCTTTCCTTATATCAAGAACACTATTATGTGAACAACAATATAGTGAATTAATATGATTACTATTTATTCTTGAAAATACTAAAACAGCGGCTCTCGTTTCTGAAAGACCGCTGTTTTTAATCTTGCTTTGTAAGTAACCTTGTCCAGAAAGGGATGAGTAGATATACCATTGAAGGAACTAGTACGAGAGTTAGGATAAGAGTCCTGAAAACCAATGGAAGTTTGTTTAAGATATCTCCAAATAAATATTGTATCAATGTTATTGTCGGGTATATGGCCACCCAAACAATTATGGCTGTTTTTATTTTTTTCATTTCCGTTTACTTTAAGAATTTTAATACATCTTCATTAAATAGTTCCGGTTCTGTGTACATTGGCGAATGACCGCTTTGTTCATAAAGAATAAGCTTATTGTTCTGAATTTCTTTATGAAGCCTTTCTATAGTTTGAATAGGAACTACAGCATCCTGTCGACCGTGAATAATCAAGGTTTTTGCTGTCACCATATCCAATTTATCATTTAATAAATCTTGTCCAGATTTTAATGATTTTAAGATGTGGTATACGGTATATCCATCATTCCATCCTATTTTCTTCATCAGCCCTTCTTTTAGAGCGTGTTCGCTCAATAAAACTTCATTTTGAAAATAGATTTTTGAAATGTAGGCTTTCATCGCAGCTAAGGTCGTTGGATTGGCAAAACTGTATATCTCATCAATATTGGTGTCTTTTGGCAAGCCTAAAAGAAAAGCTGGGTCAACCAAAATCAGTTTATCCAATTTTTCAGGATGCAGTATTGCAAAGAGTGCGGCCACCCAACCGCCCATAGAATTACCTATCAGTGTTGCCTTGCCAATTCCTTTTTGAATTAAAAACTCATTTAAAAACTCAACTAGGGTCGACCCGCTGTAAGGCATTAAAGGTTTATCTGAATAGCCAAAGCCTATCTGGTCCAAAGCAATAACATTATAATCTTTGGACAAGGCATCCATATTCTTTATCCATCTCTCGGAATTGCTTCCCAAACCGTGTAATAAAATCAAGGTCTCTCCTTCCCCTTTCTCGATGTATTTTATAGTTTGACCAAAGACTTCTATGCTTTGAAAGTCACTTTCTTTATCCTGTGCCATTATGGCGGTACCTGCTAAAAGTAAAGCAAGCATTATCATTACAGTTTTCATAGCTTCTTATTTAAATTTTTGTAAATGGTTAAAATATTTTGTTCACCCTCTTTCCCTGGAATGGAACTAACGTGCTCCATATCTATGAATCCCGTATAACCACTTTTATAAATGTGTTTAAGGATGTTTACAAAATTCATTTCTCCTGTTCCTGGCTCGCTTCTGCCTGGATTATCTGCCATATGGATGTAAGCGATTTCATCAAAGGTTGCATCAAAATTGTTGATTATATTTCCGTTTTCCATCTGTATATGGTACATATCAAAAGTTAATTTAATAGATGGACTATTAACCGCTTTTACAATTTCGTAGGCATCCGTAACCTTGGTAATAAACGTACCTGGAAACTCTTTTCCGTTTATTGCCTCAAGACCTAAGATGATATCAGCCTTTTCAGCTTCTTTGGCAATTACCCGTAAGTTTTCGATAAAATTTACCTTTTGGTATTGGCGCTCCATTGTGGGATTGCTTTTACCAGAAAGTAATGTCAAATATTTACCATTTACTCGTTTGGCAACTTCTATGGTCTCCTGAATTTCCTTTAAGATAATTTCTCGTACTTCCGATGGTTTGGAAACTAGCGTTGCATCTTGCCACGTCGTCGTATTATGAACAAAAGAGCCTAATTCCATTCCTTGTTTTGCTAGCTCTTGGGCAATAGCTATTTGCTGTTCCTTGGGTCTTATCTTCATAAAATTATCCTCAATTCCCTTGAAACCCTGCTCCGCAATGAATTGAATTTGAGCAATTGGGTCTTTACCAGCGTGATTGATAAACATACCGTCATCCAAACTGGTCAAGCCAATATGTGGTGCAAACTTTAGTTTAAAGTTTGTCTTAGTCATATTCGCTTTTAATTCGGTTCTATAAATTTTAAAATCACCCTTTTGTAAATCGATTCCGTTATTTAAACTAGCCAACCTGTGAAATTGTGCCGTTGAGAAATAGACACGACCTTCTGCATCAAAATCAATACTGTCTGGCCAGCTAATTTCAGAATTGCTGATTACTGTTGTCAACCGATTGGTTTCAAGGTCGTATTTTGAAATCGCGTTGCGCTCCAAATCTGTGAGATAAAGGCTTCCATCTTTGAATTTGATACCATCGGTAATCACGGTATTTCCGACTACGGTGGTTCTGTCTCGAATTTGTTCTGAAGAAAGCGTAAAATCATTTAAATACTTTGCATCAATTTTCATCAATGCCGTAGAGCCAGAAAATGGTCTGTACTGATAGTAAACTACCTCATTGATTGGGTCATACGCAATACCATCGGTTGCAAGAAAGTCCGAAGCCTTATCCAAAATAATACCTTCGATGACTATTGCTTTTTGACCCACGACATTCTGAAGGTTCGTATGTTGTAATACCCGTCTCTGCTTTCCAGAAACAAGGTTTACCACAATAACTCCACCATCTACACTATCGGTGATGTATACAAAAGATTGGTTTTTATCTACGCGTAAATCGTTTAAATAGCTTTTTTCTGAGAGAATGGTGTTATCAATCGAAACTGTTTTTTGAACCTTATTCGTTACTAAATCAATTTGAATTAATCTTGCACCACCTTCAATAACACCTTTTCGTTGTGGTGAACCCGTATCTAATATCCATAGGTCGTTTTTGGCATCTATGGTCAGGCTTTGGACATTGATGAACTGATGGCCGACTTTAGAAAAATTAATGGGCTTTTCATTCCAAGAAGCATCTGGAAATGCTATTTGAGTGCCATCTGGCAATATTTCCAATATTGAATTGGAATGCGTATCGGAAGAATAGCTTGAATACGGAAGATTGGTAAAAATTCTCCCTTCTTGAGATACAGCAACTGCTGTGGGTCTGTGTTCTTTGAAAGAAGTCACTTCCTTCAATTGTAATGGTTCGGTTGCAAGGTTTATGAATGCTGTCATAAAAGCCAATGCTGTAGTGATTACTGTTTTCATTGTTTCTAATTTTTTATATGTTATTGTTTATTTTAAAACTTGATGTTTACATCGTAGGAAGCTAAATTTTCCATTAAGTGTTTTTCTGAAGAAGTTCCAGGAATTGAAATCACATTCGGGGCATACTGTAACAACCACGATAATGAAAGTTGATTGGTAGAAACATTCTCTTTTTCTGCTTTCGCACTTCGACTTTGCTCAGCATAAACTTCAGCGATATCATCCCAACTATTTTTTGCTACTGGTGTATGGGCTATAAAGGCAATGTTTTCTGCCGTGGTTTTATTTACAACGGCTTGGTAACGTCTGTCTTTAAAACTGAAAGCATTTTGTACAGCATCAATTTTTGCAATGTTCTGTGCTTTTTCTAACTGTTCAACCGTTACGTTAGAAATACCAATGTGTTTGATTTTACCTTCCTTTTGAAATTCAGCCAATGCACCTACCGATTCTTCTATTGGAATATTTGGGTCTACACGATGTAAGAAATACATATCGATAGTTTCTCTTTCTAATCGTTTCAAACTTCCTTCGATTGCTGTACGTAAATAATATGGATGGCCATTTGCCATAATTGCACCCGGCTTATATTTTACTGCACCTCCTTTTGTAGCCAACATTACTTGGTTTTTAAAAGGTCTTATTGCTTCCTGAACCAAAAGTTCTGAAGTATAAGGACCATAAGAATCCGCTGTGTCTATAAAATTCACTCCGTTTTCGATTGCGGTGCGAATGACCTTAATGGTATTTTCTTTATTGTGGTTGTCTCCCCAAATGCCAGCTCCAGTTGAAGCTCTCATCGTTCCAAATCCTATTCTGTTGATTTCAAAATCTCCTAGTTTAAATGTATTATCTGTTTTCATTTTATACTGTTTTTTAATTACAGTACAAATATCAGATGAACGAGAAGGTATTTTATGGTGAAGAAATAAGAATGATTGGTAAATTTTCCAGTTTTATGATAAAAATTCGATTTAATATCTATATTTTGATGGTGAAACACCAGTTTTTAGTTTGAAAAACTTAGTGAAGTTAGAGGCATCTTGAAATTTTAAAAAGTACCCTATTTCATTGATGGCCATATCGGTATTGTTCAAAAGAGAACGTGCTTCGAGAATAATCCTATCAGAAAGAATCTCTTTTGGGGTCTTGCCTGTTACTTTCTTCAGCACCTCGCCCAAATAAGTAGCGTTTATATTAATTTGTTCTGCAATTTCTGAAATGGTAATGAGCCGTTCAACATTATCTTGTGTGATATCATAGAGGTGTTCTTCTACAATTTGCTCAAACCGTTTTACTATACGGTTTTGTTTAGTTTCCTTAACATTTTGATAGCGTAGTTTGTAATGTTCGGTACTTTGAAGTAATATAAGTTCTAACAATGTCTTTGCTTTGTCAAATCTATGTACACTATTTGAGTAGCTGATGTCATATAGGTGCTGGAACATCTGTTCTGTTTCGATAAGAACTTTTTCCTCCAATGGAACTACTACCTTTGAGGCTATTTTGAAACCTTCAAACTGTTTTACTAATTGTTTTAAGGTAGAGTGATTTTCAAAGAAGCTATCCATAAATACGATTACATAACCTTCCCAATTCGATAGTCTGTTATAGTAGCGTAAATGTTGAGGTGCTTGAAAATAAATACTGCCATCGGTAATATGATATTCTGATAATCCAATCTTATATTTTGCCTCTCCTTTGGTTAAAAGAATAATGGAATAGGTGTCACTTCTAAAAATACTGGTCTCCTTGACCCAAGTATTTGGCGTATCGGAAAATTTGTGGATATGAAAATCCGCACTTAAAGGCTTTACTGTTTTGAGTCCTTCAAGTAATGTGTATATGTCTTTATAATAGTTTGTATTCACCTCAACAATATAGTAAAATCAAAAACAGCGGCATCCATTGCTGAAATACCGCTGCTTCATCCAACATTAAAACGCGCAATCACCATTCATACGTTCTCATCTTACTGGCTCCTGTATGATAGGGGTGTATCTTGGATAAAATGCTATGATGCTCATTTGATGTTCTCCAAATCTGTAAGTGTTCGTATTTTTCAAATTCAAGAAGCAATACAGTATTGGATTCTTGTAGGTCCTTAATAACTTTAACATCTACAAAACCTTCAAACGGGCTAGCCCAGCTATGTATCTCCTGTACCCAATCGGCAAAATACGCTTTCCCTTCTGGGTTTAATGTGTGTTCTACAAATACGTGTATCATAATTTCTAGGTTTTAATTTATTAATATTGAATTTTCATTTTAGTTGCGGGCGGTATTGGTTCCGGTAGGTCTGTTTCTTCCAGCATTTGCAGAATATCTATTTCAATACTTCTCGCAAGGCTTGTAATAGGAACATCATTGTATAAACCTTCGAAAGGATTTTCACTATAATCACCTATCATTTCCATTGTCCAAAAAAACCAAGAAGTTGCTACGGTTATCGGAATGCTTAGCCATATCATATATTCCGCTGCAGAATTCCCGAAGACGTTTAACATTCCGAAAGGTAGAATAACTAGAAACAACGCAACAAAAAAGTAAGTCGCGCCACCATATTGTCTCGGAAAAGGAAAGTTTTTTATACGTTCGGATTTTCCTTGCAATGCATAAAACTCTTCCAAGAGCTCAGATAACCTCATGTGCCTGAAGTCATCTATGATACCTTTTTCCCTTAATTTTTTAAATGCTTTGGATTGAAGACTTATAAGATGCGAGGCTTTGTTTCCTTTTTTGTTAAGATAAGAAAGGTCTTCACTGGATACATATTGACCAAGTTCAGCAAGAAAATTTTCGTTAAAAGAAACACCTATTTCTTTTCGAAAAGTATTGTCCTTTTTGCTTTGATGTTCCCAAGGTCTCATTTCCCTTAGTTGATAGGTAAGGGCATATAACCAAGCAATGTGCCTTTTTACAATTTTAATACGCTGTTCGGTCAGTATATTAGAATCTACCTCTTGTAAGGTAAACGTATTAGAAATAAAGTCCCGACTCAAAATTGTAAAGGTTCTAGAGGCATTGACAATTGCGCCCCAAATTTTGCGGGCTTCCCAAAGCCTTTCATAAGAAGAATTATTTTTGAAACCTAGGTAGAATGCAACTGCTACACCAATTAGGCTTATGGGTTGCCAGGGTATTGCTAACCATTTATAGCCTAAAACTTGGTAAAATGCTACAATTAGGGTATTATAGATTATAAATAGTATTATATATTTTCTTCCCCATTTTAGTATGTGCCATAGTTTATATCTTCTTCCCGCTTGCATAATTTTGATTTTTATAAGGTTGAATAATTATAAGACAAAGGTAAAATGAGAAGAAGGTTTGGGTATAACCAAGAGTTTATCAAAAATGACCAAAATCTAATGGTTTCTAATGTGCTTTAGTGAAGCCATAAAAAAACAGCGACTCCCCTTTCTGAGAGCCGCTTTTACATTACTTGGCTGTTCTAAAGACCTTTGTCCAAAAAGGAATCAATGCATATACCATTAATGGCACTAATACAATGGTTAGAATTAAGGTTCTAACGAATAGATTTAGATTGTTCAGGTAATCGCCAAAGAGCAATAAAATAGCTGTGATTGCGGGATAAATGGCTATCCATACAATAAACGTGTTTTTTAGCTTTTTCATGGTTTCTTGTATTAAACTTACCTTATAGCAATTGGATTTATCCAAGAGCTTGAAGAGCCCACAATAGGTAGTGGTGTCGCTATAAACAAGAATTCTGACCAACCTTTTTCAACCAATCTTTCTGTGGCAATATTTTCTAAAAGATGTACGCCGTGTTTAGCCAATAATATCTGATGAACTGGGAATAGTATTCCTTGCTTTTCGAATGGCATAACTTCAACGGAACCGCTATCTCCACCTACTGCGACAACACCTTTAGAAGCTAGAAATTCGGCAACTGCGATTCCTGGTCCTGGCTGACCAGATAAAAACTCGGACGTATTATTTACTTCGAGTAACTTTCTATGACCCGTATGAAAAAGTACAACATCTCCTTCTTTAATTTCAGCAACCTTTTGTCTTTTCATTGCCGCAATAACATCTTCTACAGTAATCAAGGTTCCAATTGGCAAACGCTCAACACCTTTTAAAGCCGCAATATCCAATAGAATTCCTCTGGTGACTATTGGCGGTACATTTTCTACTCCCAATTTTTTAAGACCCGAGACTTGCTGAATATCTTCGCCTTTGTTACCATTAAAAAAATGGCCATCAACCCCCATATGCGCCAGGCCATCAATTTGTGTCCCTGTGTTTATTGGTGCAAATATCACATCCTCGTTATTCGAATGGTGGGTACCTTCATTCTGGCTAACAATTAGTTCAAAACGTCTCCACCCGTAAGCTGGTGTATTTCTGTCTAGGTCAATGGCAAGGCTAACTACCTCTCCATTTTCAACCAGTTTTAGACTTGATATAACAAGATTGGGATTCAGTTGATTAGTTGCCCCTTTTTCGTCAGATTGACCATATTTTGAGGCCATATCTTTTGGATTAACCACCCATGGACTTATGTTATTGTTCTTCTGAGCGTCTACCTTATAAACTGACGCTATTATTATTGTTACAATTATGATTAGATTTTTCATTTTAGTTTAGTTTTAAGTTTCCATATAGTTCTATAGTATACCCGTTGATGTCTCTGAACAGGGCAATTTTCACACCGTAGTCTTGTCGTTCTATTTGGTAGAAAACATCTACTCCCTTATCTCTTAAATGAGTAATAACTTTATCATAGTTATTAACCTTGAATCCAATGTGCTTATAGCCTTGTACATCATAGTCTTCTTTTATACTTGCAGGCATTTTAGGCTTATCTTCCTTAGGATTTCCACCGCCAACTAGTTCTATATGGAATCCGTATGATAATGCTAAAAAAGCAATTTCAATATCAGGGTCGATATTCTTTACCTTAGACCGTCTTAATACTTTTGCGCCAAGTACATTTTGATACCATTCAATAGATTTCTCTAGGTTTTTCACCCTTAGCGCAACGTGGTTGGGTACGAATTCATTTGCGATGGAATCATCTGCATCCACAATACCTGCAGCTTTCTCAAAAATGTACCAGTTTCCTTCATTCCAGTCTATGTACTGTATCATTTTATTAATTTTCCAACCATCAGCGGTTCGAGTGAAGTAATTGTCATAATACCCTATCATTCGCTGTACATTACCTCCTTTTTCATTTGGTAAGAAATGTTGGGCGTGTAGCATTGACCTTGCATAGGCAGTATCGCCATAGAATTTTATTTTCAAGGGCATAGCTATATGCTGTGTAGCATTTAGGTTGTGAAAAAAAGGCTTTACTAAGCTTACCCAAGTATCCGCTTTAAAAGCCGTTAAACCTTCTCCTCCAATTGATGCAGAGAAATCCATTTCTATAGTATCTGTAAAAAGTGACCGATGAAGTTCCCAGTCTTTCATATCAAAGGAATGTCCGTAACTCACAATCAGATTTGTAATATCCTGGTGGTCTTTTAACTCCTTTATTGTTTGATTTTGTTCATGCTCCGTTTGAGCAATTAGCGTGTTGTTTAAAAATATGGCTAGTATAATTAGCCATACTTTTGGTAGCATTCTTGTTTTCATGTTTTCTAAGTTTTTGAAAGCAGGAACCAATAGCTCCTGCTTTTAATTAATACTTTTGTTTTGTGAAGTCTTAGAACATTCCTCCGTTTACACGAATAGACTGTGCCGTTACCCAACCCGCTTCGGGACTGGTCAAAAACTTAATAGCTGGAAGCACATCAGAAATCTCTCCCAATCTGTTTTGTACAGACATATGCTTTAAGAAGTCAATTGAATGGTCATTTTCTACTGGATAGAAGAAAGATGTGTTCAAAGGTCCGGGTGCAATAGAGTTTACAGTGATACCTCTAGAGCCGATTTCTTTGGCAATCATTTTTACAAATTGTTCAGAAGCTGCTTTTGCGCCTGCATATACTGAGTATAAACCAGTTGTCACAGAAGTCAGGGTTGTAGAGATGTTTACGATTCGTCCACCATCGTTTACCCTTTTGGCAGCTTCACTAATCAAAAAGAAAGCTGTTTTTGTATGAATGCTGAACATTTGGTCATATTCTTCCTCCTGAACTTCTGCTGCAGGTTTCTTAAGCATAGTTCCAGCGGTATTTACAAGAATATCTACTTTTCCAAATGTATTCTCTGCTTCATTAAACAAGCGTTTGATTTCCGAAACTTCTCGAAGGTCGGCTTGTACTAATTTAGCATCGCTTCCGTAGGATTTAATGCTCTCGACAATGTTTGATGCTTCCTCTTTACTGCTGTTACTAAAGTGATGTACAATAACGTTTGCTCCTGCATTTCCTAAATAAGTAGCGGTTTCGGCACCTAAATTTTTTGATGCTCCAGTTACGATTGCTACTTTTCCTTTTAATGTTTGATTTAAATTTTCCATTTTACTAAGATTTTAAAGTGAATTATTATTTGTTTTTTAATTACACTACAAACTTCTTGTAAAAGGGAAGGCTATGTTAAGTCAGTTTTAAAGGTCTTATTGTCAATTTCTAAGAATTGCGATATTTAGCAGGTGTAAGACCTGTTTTTTTCTTGAAAAAGCGAGAAAAATTAGAGGTGTCATCATAGGTTAAACTGTAGGCAATTTGGGAAACAGACATATCCGTATTATTCAATAAGGATTTTGCTTCTGATATGATACGTTCATCTATCCATTGCTTTACCGTCTTACCTGTATGGGATTTAATCACATTGCTAAGGTAGTTTGGATGCATATTGAGTTCATTTGCGTAATCTTGTACGTTCCAAATAAATTCTACTTTGCTTTTTACAATATTGAGAATATTATTATTCAGACTCGCTTGAAAGGATTTGACAATTTCGGCAGGTCGATTTTCGAGCGAAATGGTAGCTTTATGAGACAATAAGAGTTCTTTGGTTTGGAATAAGAAGGTTACCAGTTGATTTGCGACTATACGTTTTTTGAAAACTGAATTTCCGTTGTATTCCTGAATGAATACCTCACATTGCCGTTTTATACGTTCGAAGTAATTATCTTCTAAATACATCACTGGTACCGTCTCTTTGAATAAAAAGGGGAAATCCTGCGCGACACTCCCAGGGTAATTTGCCTTTAGAAATTCAAAAGAAAAGGTGAGCATATAACCCTTCCAATTTTCTTCTATAGTGAATGATTTTAAATGACCGGGTAGGGTAAAGTAAAATGATTTGGGCTTTAGCTCAAACCAATGCTCATCAATGGTGTAATGGCCTTTCCCAGATTCTATAAGTAAGAATGCTACGTAGTTCGTTCTGAAAAAAGGTGATGCCATAGCTTCATCTCCGTGAAGCTTGTCCAAGCTATGAATAGTAAAATCAAAATCCTGTTCAATTTCAAGATTAATCGAATTAAAAAACTCGGAAATTGAATTATATATTTTCTGTTCTTTCAAATTTTTTCCTATAAAATACATAATTTCAATAAAAAACAGCGGCTCTCGTTTCTGAAAGACCGCTGTTTCTATCCAACACTAAAAAAATATTGATATGTTTTTACTTTAGTTCGCTGCAGTTTCCACTTCCTTCATAGTATCGAATTTTTCTTCCAACTCATCCTCAGAAATAATTTCCCAGCCACCACCTAAAGCTTTGTAGATAGCAACTAAGGAAGTAGCTGATGCTATTTCACTTGAGGCCAATCTATTTTCTGCCTGTAGTAATGTATTATCTGCACTTAAGTAATCTATAAAACTATCCAGCCCAGCATTAAAACGTTTTTTTGCAATGTCCGTAGCTTCCGCACTCGCCAAAGAAGACTTTCGTAGAGTTTCCCTACGTTGCAGTTCGTTCGTATAATTGGTCATTGCCGTGCTGATTTCTTCTAAGGCTTGTAAAACTGTCTTTTCATAACGTTGCAATGCTGCTAAGGTTAAGGCATCATCCCTATTGATTTGTTGTTTTACTCTCCCTAAATTAAAGGCCGCCCAACTGATGCTCGGAAAAACACTCCAGGTAAAGGATTCATTGCTGCCAAAACTGCTAAAATCTACTGCAGAGAATCCAATGGAACCTCCAAACTGGATTTTGGGATACAACTCGGCTACCGAAAGGTTGTACTGTGCAATCTGTATTTGTAATGCCGCTTCGGCGCGACGCACATCTGGGCGTCTACGCAACAAATCGGTCACATTACCAATCGCTACAGCATTGGGTAAACTTGGCAACGGTTTTTTATTGATGATTGCTTCATCTAAATTTCCTGGTACTTCTCCTACCAAAACACTGAGGCTATTTTTTAGTGCTTCAATCCTTGCCTTAAGCGGTGGAATGGTTGCTCTTGTATTTTCTAACTGCGCTAACGCTCTGGATACATCTAAGGTATTGCTAGTACCTGCATTGGATAAACGAATGGTTAAATCATAGGTTTCTTGTTGCCCATCGAGGTTACGATTAGCAATATCCAACTGGTATTGCGCGCCTCTTAATTCGATATAATTCCGTGCTACTTCAGCAAAAATACTGATATAAGCTCCTTGCATATCTGTTATTGCCAATTGCTGGTTGGCATAAGCACCTTTTATTCTGTTAGATACCCTTCCGAATACATCTGCTTCCCAGAAAGCATCGAAGCTTCCATTATATGTTGTAAACGTTGGATTTGCACCAGGTACGAAGATATTTTCACCTAAGCGTGTTCTTGTCACATTACCATTTGCAGTAACTGTTGGCAATCTATCTAGTTTTGTTTCTTTAACGAATGCTCTGGATGCATAAAAGTTTGCAATGGCCGCATTGATATCTAAATTGTGTTGTCTTGCTTTGTGAATCAATGTATCCAAAATTGGGTCGTCAAACTCACTCCACCATTGAGTAATTGTTTCGGTATTTACAGTTTTATGTACAGCATCCTGAGAAACATTCTGTAAATAAGTTTCATTCACGTCAACATTAGGGTTGACTTCAAAATCTCTTTTGGTAATCCCACAGGAAACCAATATTAGAGAGAGTACGGTTAATACTATTAGATGTTTCATTGTTTCTATTTTTTTAATTTCTTGATACAAATTTCGGGTGGTAAGGGTGTTATTTGATAACCAAAAACACCCTTAGTGTGACCAAAATCTAATATGATGATGAGGTTTGAACTTGTCCGGTCAGTACCTCTGGATTCTTTACGTTTTCTGGTTTTGTCCTTTTGGTCGTCCATTTTCTGCCCAAGTAGTAAAATACTGGTGTTAAAAAGATTCCGAAGATGGTTACACCCAGCATTCCGCTAAATACGGCAATCCCTAATGAAACTCGTAGTTCTGCTCCGGCACCCGTCGCAATTGCGAGCGGTACAACACCTAGGATAAATGCCATTGCTGTCATTAAAATTGGACGTAATCTCAGTTTTGAAGCTTCAATAACCGCAGTTCTTAAATCTTTGCCCTGGTCTTCCAGTTGTTTTGCAAACTCCACAATCAAAATAGCATTTTTACTTGCTAGTCCAACCAGTACTACCAATCCGATTTGTACCATAATGTTATTGTCCAATCCAGCCAAGTCAATTCCTATCATTGCGGATAACAACACCATTGGCACGATGAAAATAACGGCTAGGGGCAACACTAAACTCTCAAATTGAGCTGCCAATAATAGGAACACAAAGACCACAGCAAGAAGGAAGGCGATACCCGCAGTATTTCCTGTTTGCTTTTGTTGGTACGCCATTTCTGTCCATTCAAAAGAAATACCTTGTGGTAAAATCTCGGCAGCCAGTTCTTCCATTCTATCCAATGCCTCACCAGTACTATATCCTGGCGTTACATCGCCTACCAGTGAAGCTGCGGGATATAAATTGTATCTCGGGATACGTGATGGACCAGCTATATCACTTTGTTTGCTTATGGTACCAAGGGGCACCATTTCACCCTGATTGTTTCTAACTTTGATGCGTGAGATATCATCAGGTGTTAATCGGTTGGGTGCGTCTGCTTGTGCTGTAACTTGATACGTTCTTCCCAAGTAGTTGAACTCATTAACAAATGCCGAACCCAAATACACCTCCAGCGACTGAAAGACATCTGCCACATTGATACCCAATTGCTCTGCTTTTACACGGTCGATATCCAAATACAACTGTGGCGTTTGATTATTAAAAAAGGTAAACACACTGCTCAGTGCCGGGTCTTCGTTTGCTGCTGCTGCCAGTTGATAAGTCGCATTCAACAATTCATCACTCCCTAAGTTTGCCTTATCCTGCACCATCATTCTAAACCCACCGGCATTTCCTATCCCTCTCACGGATGGTGGCGGAATAACCACGACAAAAGCATCATCTACCTGTGCCATTTTACCTCGAAGTGTTCCCAGAAGTCCTTCATAGGTAATTCCTTTTTCTGTACGAACATCAAAATCTTCCAAGGTAACGAATATGGCGGCCGCGTTTGACGAATTGGTAAACGAAGCACCATCAAATCCTGTAAAAGATACTGCTGTTTCAACACCGTCAACTTCCAATAAGGTGTCTAAAGCTTCTTGTACCACTTTGTCAGTTCTTGTTAACGAAGACCCTGGTGGCAATTGAATGGCAGTAATAAAATATTGTTGGTCCATTGCAGGAACGAATCCTGTTGCGACACGATTAAATTCAAAACCGGTAAACGCAATCAATCCTCCATATACAACGAGTACCAGTACTCCCGAGCGCACCAGTTTACGAACACTATTACCATAACGATTAGAAAGATTCTCCATAAATCTGTTGAATCCGTCGCCTATAAACTTGAATGGTCGCAACAACAACGGTGTCTTTTTGTTTGGGTCGTGTTCTTCGTGACGCATCAGTAAAGCTGCCATTGCCGGACTCAATGTTAGGGATACAAATACAGATATAGCCGTGGCTACTGCAATGGTTAACCCGAATTGTTTGTAAAACTGGCCCGAAATACCATCTAGAAATGCGGTAGGTACAAAGACTGCTATTAACACCAATCCGATAGCGACCAAAGCGCCACCAACTTCGTCCATTGTTTTGCGTGCTGCATCTTTGGGCGATAGGCCCTGAGCGAGATAGCGTTCCATATTTTCGACCACAACAATAGCATCATCCACCACGATTCCTATAGCTAAAACAAGTCCAAATAGGGTTAAGTTATTTAAGGAAAAACCGAGTCCCTGCATTACCGCAAACGTACCAATCAAGGATACTGGAATCGCTAATATCGGAATGATAGCTGCCCTCCAAGATTGTAAAAACAACAGGATAACAAAGATGACCAACAATACAGCTTCAAATATCGTATGATAAACACCATCTACCGATTTTTGAACAAATTCGGTCGGATTGTAAGCAATCTTATACTCTAAATCTTCTGGGAAATCTTTAGCAAGCTCCGCTACTTTTTCCTTAATGGCTGCGGCAGTTTCCAGAGCGTTACCGCCAGGTTGTTGAAATATGGGCATTGCAATAGCTGGGTCTTTACCCAAATATCCTTTGGTGGCATAGTTTTGTGCTCCCAATTCCACACGGCCCACATCTTTTAATTGAACGATACGACCGTCTTCACCTGATTTGATGATAATATTTTCAAACTCTTCATTGGTAATCAGTTTTCCTTGGGTCTGAATATTGATTTCAAAAGCAGTTTGTTTTCCAGAAGGAAGTGTATTCAGCGTACCACTGGCTATTTGTACGTTTTGGGCACGTAAAGCTGCAACGACTTCACCAGCGGTCATATCTAAGTTGGAAATTCTATCAGGGTCTAACCATATACGCATCGCATATTCAGCGGCACCAAATAAATTGATGGCACCAACGCCCTTGATACGTGCTATTTCATCCCTCATTTGTAGCGTAGCATAGTTACCTATATACGTCTGGTCATAGGTTTTATTGGGTGAGTACATATTGACTACCAGTAAAATGTCTGGTGCAATTTTTTCTGTGATAATACCCAATCGTCTCACAGATTCAGGCAATCTCGGTTCGGCGATGGCAACTCGGTTTTGAACCTGTACTTGTGCCCTGTCAAGGTCTGTTCCCAATTCAAAAGCAACTTGTAAGATGACCCGACCATCGGCCGAAGATTGAGAGGTCATATAAATCATTCCCTCTACACCATTGATTTGCTGCTCTAGAGGTGTTGCAACAGTTTCAGAAAGGGTTTGTGCGTTGGCACCCGGATAAGTAGCGGTAACCTGAACGGTAGGTGGTGCTACATCTGGGAACTGTGATACTGGCAAGGATACGTATGCCAATCCGCCCACTATCAATATCAGGATGCTGAGCACTGCTGCGAAGATGGGTCTTTTGATAAAAATGTGACTGAATTTCATTATTTCTATTTTTTAATGTTGGAAGCCCCCATCCTCGGTCCTTTCCCCAAAAGGGGAAGGAAGCACAGAGGTCATTGTTGTTATTTGTTCTCTATAAACATTTTAGTTTAAATGTGGAATGAGGTATCTCTGTCGCTCTCTTTTGATGTCACTGGGGGAAATGACAGAGAGCGATATTTTGGGATACTTTATGGTATTGGATTTTATTCTGCTTCGCTGTAAGCTAAAGCATCTTCATTTTGATATAAAGGTTTTTCGCTTGGACTAACTACAACTCCTGGTCTAATTTTCTGAATGTTGTTGGTGATGAGTTTATCCTGTGGCGTTAGCCCATTTCTAATAATTCGAAGACCATTGGTATGTAATGGACCGAGCACTACATTTTTTGTAATCACTTTGTTGTCTTCCCCAAGTACATATACAAATCGTACGGATTGATTGGTTCCGATGATTTCATCCGGAATCATTACTGCTTCGTGTTCTGCACTTCCTAACAATCTCGCTTTACCGAACATCCCAGGCTCAATCAAGCCATCTTTATTTTCAAGGGTAGCTCTACCTTCAATCGTTCCCGTACTTCTGTCAATTTCATTATCTACAAAATCCATTACTGCTTTGTGGGTATAGTCATCCTCATCTTGAAGTTTTAATAGTACCGGATTAGCCGTTGAACGTGATGACGCTCTTTCTCCATTTCTAGCTAATCTTGAGTATTTCAAATAATCTGATTCGCTTCCTTGAAAGTAAAAATGTATAGGGCTTGTGGCTACTATCGTTGTCAATAAAGTTGAGTTTGAAGAACCACCATCGATTAGGTTACCTTGGTTGACCATATCGCGACTCACACGTCCTGAAATTGGCGCTTTAACTCTTGTAAACTCAAGATTTAATCTGGCATTATCTACAGAGGCCTGAGCTAATTGTATAGAAGCCTTTGCACCTGCCAATGCTTGTTTACGGCTATCATATTCTTCAGTAGATACCGCACCCGATTCTCTTAAAGACTCAACACGGTTAAAATTATCCTGAGCTGTCGTTAATCTTGCTTGTGCCTGCCCATAACTTGCTCTTGCTTGGTTTAGGGCAATTTTAAAAGGTCTTTGGTCAATGGTAAAAAGAATATCTCCTTTAGTAACCGACTGACCGTCTTTAAAACTTACATTATCAATATAACCACTTACACGTGCTCTTACTTCCACACGGTTACTTGCTTCAAAACGACCTGTGTACTCATCCCATTCCATTATTTTTTCGAATACTGGGTTTGACACCTCTACTTGCATTGCCTGTACTACAGGCTGTATAGTTTCGTTGTTTTCATCTTTAGTAGTCATTTCAACGATTACCGTTGCTACTAAAATTAGCCCAACAAATAATCCAATTTGTTTCGCTATTTTCTTTGTTTTTAGATGTATCGTTTTCATTTTATTGTTGTTTTTCTTGTTATTAATATTGTATGGTACAAATGTATTTCAGTAATTACCCTTCTGGCTAACCAATATCAAAGTAGAAATGACCAAAAACTACTATTTGGGTTGTTTTTATACTTTCTGTTAGAGAAAAATGATATCCGATTGCTCTAAACGGTCTATATATCCTTGGAAAGTTGTTACTCTAAAACGCTCATAGGTTTTCATTCTTTCTGAAACACTAAGCGAATTCAGCAACTGAAAATTCACCTTTTTGAGATATTTGTTGAAGGCTTTAAAACCATCATCCTTACGAGAAGCCTTTTTTAAAATTTTGAGTACTTGAGTTTCGCTAAACGTTGTCCCTTTACTGAAGTATGAGGTTCTACTTTTACGAGATTTTCTCAAATTTTTACGGTAGTTAAACTCACTATCATCAATTAAAACAAGTAATTGCATTGCACTTTCAGAATGTTCTAGTTTTACTTCTGAAGTTGAATTCTTCCAGTTAGTAGTTTCTGCAAAAGCAATTAAATCTTGAGATTGCAAGGTCTGAACACTTAGCAATATGGTAATTATGAGTGTGATTATTGAGAAATAGTTTTTTGAAGTTTTCATAACGTTATTGTTTGATGCTACAAAGTTATGAGTGAAGTCTGTCTGCGTTGCGACCAGAATAATAGCAATAGTGACCAATTTCTAATATCGAGCTTGTTTTATTGAAGTTTTGGCGATTTATGAGTAGAAAACCGAGTCTTTAGTATAATCAGACTAAAACTGTCTTAGACTCCAACAGCTGTAAGAATTCTTCTTTCACTTTAGAACACAGTTTCACATCGTTATGCGTACAGTTCTTCATTCGGATTGGGTCGAAGCTCGAAATATGAACAGCAGAATTTTGAAATTCCCGTGCCTGTAGAACGGTATACATATTTAATGCTGCTTTTGCAGTGGCATATGCTGTCATTTGATAATTGGCATAAACGAAATCATCACATTGCATCTTTTCAATATCACCCATAGGACTGGTGATATTGATGATATTACTTTCTTGACTTTTTTTAAGAAAGGGAAGTAACGTTTGGACAAGGCTTATAACAGAAAAGAAGTTTTCGTCGTAAAGTTGTTTTATTTCGCTAATATTAAATTGTTCTATTTTCTGGCCAAATCCTGTGCCAATTTCTGCATTGTTTACTAGTACATCTAGATGTCCAAAATAAGTTTTAAGGCTTGCATATAATCCCACTATCGATTCTTTCTTAGTTAGGTCTACCTCAAGGATATCTATATCTTCAATGTTTGATTTATATAGTTGTTTTAAGGCCTCACCCTTTGCAGCGATTACGGTTTTATAACCAGCATCACGAAGCATAGTTGCGAATTTGATTGCTAATCCATTCCCAGCTTCTGTTACTAATGCTATTTTTCTATCATTCATAATACAAGTCTTTAAAATTATACTACAAAGGTATTTCTAATGACCAAGAAAAAATAACCAGTTTTTAATACGTAATGACCGAAATGCAGGATATTATAGTGCTTGTCTAAACTTATTTGGGGTCGTACCACTAAATTTTTTGAAGAAACGTGTAAAATGAGTGGGTTCTTGAAAGTTCAATTGATATCCTATTTGAGCAATATCCAAATCTGTAAATGTGAGCATCGTTTTGCTTTCCAGAAAAAGTCGCTCTTGGATGATACTCTTTGCTGTTTTTCCAGTAATCTGTTTTACGGTAGTTGTAAGATAGTTAGGTGTGACATTAAGTTGTTCTGCATAATCACTAACGTTTTTAGAATCGGCGTAAATTCTATCAACTAATTGTTGGAATCGTTGTGTCAGAACCTGACCACTTGACAAATGGCTTTCTGTAGTCTTAAAGCGCTCAAAAACTGCCTTACAATTGTAGAGTAAAGACACCAACATACCTTCTAGCATCCGCTCTTGATATGGATGTGGATTTTCAAAAACGGAAAGCATTCGTGCCATATCAAATTCAAGGGATTTCTGTTCTTCTTCCGACATTAAGAATACGCTGTTTTCCGTGAGTTTTAAAAAAGGAAATTCTTCGATAAGATTAGCAATGGTATTTGAAATAAACTCTTTTCTAAATTGTATGTGATAACCCGCAGTTTCTGAACTTCGCACCCAAGAAAAGACCTGCCCGGGTACTACGAACCAAAGCGGTAAGTGTTCAAGCTTTACCGCATTTGTATTTAAATTTATTTCACTACCAGCCGTATTACTCAGAATGCCTATTTGGTAAAATCCTTGTCTATAAGGTGGCATACATCTTCTGCAGCTTGGCTCTAAAGATTCTAAGGTAAAGATATCAAAGCCAGGGATATGACTACGATGGTCAAAGCCCGTAGCTTCGTGAATATCGTTGCTAGTTTCAAATACGGGTATTTCTTTTTTAGTCATTATACAAAGTTAAAAAAAGACATCATATAAATGACCAAAATGTAAGTATTGTTTATTTACTAAGATACTAATAGCCGTGTTCAAGATTGGCCAATCTTACATCGATGTAAGCTTTTGCAACATAATATCCTGTCTCATTTCTTTTGACCACTACTTGATTCTGACCTACCAAAGATAAAGTCTCATCAAAGAAAATAAAATGCTTAAAATTAAGTATCAAGGCATCACTTTCAAACGCTACTACTTCAAAATTAGAAGCAATGTTAGTTCTCTTCTTTTTTAACGGATCTACGAAGCCTGAATAAAAATCCAAGGGCTCTTCTTCAAGGCCGGTGTAATTGGATTCTTGACCAAAAAAGTTAAACGTAAGTTTGACATCTTTCGCAAACACACCACTTTCGTTCATCACCTTTAACTGCTCTTTCCCAGTTTTTGCATCAATAATTATATTGTTCCAGGTATTTAAAAGGTTCTGTGCATTTACATACCATAACATTTGTTCTGGCGTGTTTATAGCCGTAATTGTTTTGTGTGTTATCGGTTGGTGAAAATCATTGTTTTTTGATGATTGCGCATTTGCATCAACACTCATCATCGATAAGCTGGTTAGGGTCAAGCCCATTAAAAGAGTCTTCAAAGTTTTCATAATTCTTGATTTTAACTTTTATTATTTTATAGAGCCAAATGTACTTTCAAATTTGTGTTTAACCCTTACCACAATCTCTGTAAAAATGACCAAAATCTAATATGAAGGATAAGCTACCTAAAACTAAACAAAAAAACAACTGTACCAAGAAATACAGTTGCCTTTTACAAGTGGAAATTACTATTTAAAAGGTAAAAATCTTTGACGGCTCATCGCCCGTTGCCCATCTGGGATTCAACTGAATGGAGGTGATTTTCCATGTGCCGTTTTTCTTGATATAGGTTTCTGAATAATACCCATTCATATCGTAATAAAACTCACCCGCGGCATTCGATACTTTATGTTTTGCCAAAACATAAATCTCACTTTGAGCTGTATTGCCAGATATGGTTATTTTAAAATTGCTCATTGTGTGCTGTGTTTGCAATCCTTCGGTCGAAAATGTTTTTTGCATAAATTGTATAAAGTCCGTAATCGACATTTTCGTTACTGGCACTCCCCATTTGGAAAAATCAACTGTAAATTTTTCTTCAAAAACATCTTCTAAAAGAGACCACTCTTGTTTGTCTAAAGCTTGAGCATATAGAGATTGTAGCTCTATAATCTCTTGTTTATCTATGAGCGTCTGTATTTGCTCGTTTCGTTGTGCGTTCATTGCAATTGTTAATATTACTACGATTGTTGTGATTGTTGTTTTCATTTTTATAAGTATTTATTGATTTCATTTTGATGCTACAAGGTTAATGTGACGTTTCATTTTTAGGCTAACCAGAATCTTTGGATAAATGATCAAAACATACTAATGATATTATTTCTTAATACTGTTAGTTTGAAAAACTAATTAGTCATCCTTAAAGGGGGTAGTTTTCTTAGGCTTAGTTATGTTTCCCATCTAAGTATTTATAACATATTTTTAATAAATCATTACCAGCTCGTAGGCTGCTAGTAAGAGTGCTGTAGAAAATAGCATATATCCGGCTAGAATGAAGTAAGCTCGTATCCATTCATTTTTTATAAATGACTGATATTTAGCTTTTATTCTTACAACAACAAGCTTTAACAAGTTGACAATATGATTTGATATCTTTCTGGTCTCTTTTAAAAAGACCATCTCTTCTATAATGCTATATAAAAGTGAATCTTTGCCTATTTGATGGTATTTATTGTTCATTATTTCTTGGTTTTTAATTCATTACAAATTTAAAACCGTAGATAGGAAATAGACTGACCTAAATTCAAGCGATAATGACCAAAATTTAACATTCAAATACTTCAACCCTTTTCAATAAAGTATCTTCCTACAGATTGGAATATAGAAATGCACACTTAACAACACACTAATTATGGTTAGTTCAAAAGTTCTTACTCAGTCATTTTAACTAGCAGCACTGAAAAATATGGTCAGCAAACTCTCAATGAGCCGTCTGAATACGGAAATATGATCTATCATCAATTAGATGTCACCAATAATAGAAGTATAAAACAATGCTTAGATTTCACGAATGCGAAGTTCGAAAAACTCGATAGCCTTCTAAATTATGTAGGCATCGATTACTATATCCACCAAAATATTAAAAATACCGACCTTGATGAAATTCTGAATATGCCTAAAACCAATACTTCACCACCATTACAAAGGATTCAGACTTTCTTTAATTTATTAGAAATAAAGACTGAATGGGAATTGCTAATATATCGAGTGACTTAGGAGCGTGGAAAAGTCAAAACGAAACGACATCAGCCTATACTAGGTTCGTATGGATATAGGAAGAATGCGGATTACAGCTCAAAGAAAGGATTATGTGGGCAGCTTTGCTCAAAGATATTACAAAAACAGGTGAAATTTTAAGGTTATGGAAGAGATTGCTTAGTAATATTTTTTAAATTATCCTCTATTAGTTTAATAGATAATTTACTACTTTGGAAATCAAATGATTTTTAACAAATACCAAATTCCTCTTCGGTTAGAGAAATATGTAGCCGACTTACTTTATCATAAGAACTATTTTCCTGAACATAAAAAGGATAAGTACCTTCCTGACGGTACTATCAACATTATATTCGAGCTTACCAATAATCCAAAATTCATCTATGATAATACAACTGGAGAGATTTCACAGGAATGCAATGATGTCTGGTTTTCCGGTGTCTTGAAAGATTATATTACTATTAGTAGTCATCATGAAGAAATGATGGTGCTGGTCTTTAAACCAGGTGCAGGATTCCCATTGATTCATAAGGACATTTCGAAATTTACTAATCAAGTTGTACCTGCAGAAGAAATTTTTGGGAAACCTATTCTCAATCTGCTACAAGAACTAAAACAGCCTATCGCACCAGAAGAAAAATTTAAAGCAATTGAAAAGTGGCTAGACAAGCAACTCATAGAAGATGATTTCTACCTTGAGGTCATTCGGTATGCAATTGAGGCCATTGAAAATTCGCCAACACAGATTAATTTGAGTGAACTCTCAGAAAAATTGGGTTATTCTCAAAAACAGTTTATTCAATTGTTCAAAAAATACGTGGGACTAACGCCCAAACAGTTTCACAGGATCGTTCGTTTTAATGAGATTTTGGCTGCTGTCGAAAACAAGGAGGCCATTTCCTGGACCATCGTTGCTACGGATTGTGGATATTTTGACCAGGCACATTTCATTAAAGACTTTCAGTCCTTTTCAGGTATCAATCCCAAAAAATACCTTAGCGACATTAAAGATTATCCCAATTTTCTTCCTGTTAAATAGCAAAATAATAAATCCCTATATTGGGTAAATTTTTTACAATTTTAAAATCAACACTTCTTATTTCTTTGTGGTGTATTAATCATTAAATAAATCTTTTTATGGAAACAATGTACATCAATCATATTGCAGTTGTCATTTGTGCGATATTGAATTTAGCAGTGGGTGCACTGTGGTATAGCCCAGCACTTTTTTATAAAGCCTGGAAAAAAGAAAATGGTCTGACCGATGCCGACTTTGAGAATATTAATATGAGTAAGCTCTACGGTATCAGTTTTGTACTTGCCCTTATAATGTCCTACAATATGGCTTTCTTCTTGGGCGATGCCAACACTGATTGGATATGGGGAATGTCCGCTGGCTTTTTTACGGGCTTTGGGTTTTGTGCTATGATATTTACGGCTATCGCCTTGTTTGAGAAAAAGTCGTGGAAGTATATTTTCATCAATAGCGGTTACATCATCTTTTACTTCACGTTAATCGGATTCGTTTTGGGGATCTGGCGCTAAAATCAGGAAACTATGAAACGAATACTATTTACAATAAGTTTAGCCCTCGCAACTTTAAGTTGTTCGGCACAACAAAAAATTACCTATAATGTACTGGAAGATTCAGCCACCCAAGATTACGAGGTATATGTTATGGATGCGGATGGTAAGAATGCTAAAAATATTACCAACTCAAAATCGGTGGATTGGGTCTATGATAGCTTTCGCGAAAAAATTTATTTTCTTTCAGACCGAGGCGAATGTTTCCGATGCCTGTATCTCTATGAAATGGACGCTGACGGAAATAATGTAAGAAAAATAACGGACTTCAAACTGGCCGACAGTTGGCTTAGCAGCCGAAGTAACGGCACCCAATTTATAGTAAAACCTTCGGAAGCTAAAGATGCTACTTTCTACATCATTAACCTTGATGGTGAAATACTGGAAAAAATAACCGTTGACCTTGCTTATGCCAACGACCCTACATTTTCTCCTAATGGAAACCGTATCGTTTTCCGTGGAAGCGATAAATCCTCACCAAGAGAACTTGGTTTTACCGATGCGCTTTATGTGCTGGAGTTAAAATCGAAGGAAGTAGCAAAGATAACTTCACACCCCGATGAAGGTGCCGGCAAGCAATGGACAGGTTATCTAGCTGCTGCACCTAGATGGCGAACTGATGGGAGGATTTCTTTCGCTTCAAAGCGTGACAATAACTATGATATCTATCTCATCAATCCTGACGGTACGGAAATGGAATCTGTCACACCCTTAGAAAACAATCAGGTCTATCACCATTGGAACGAAAAGGGCGAACTCGTTTTTGAAGCTTCTATGAACAATCATTCCGGTTATGAACTCTATAAGCGGACTGCTGATGGAAATGTCATCCAGCTGACCGAAGATAGCATAGAACAATATGCACCTGTTTTTGTCAAATCCAAATGATTCAGTTATGGAAACCGCAGGCTATTCAAAAACATCGCTCGCCAAAAAACTGGGCATAAAAGAAGGCTACATAATGATGGTGGTCAATGAACCAAAACACTATATGAGCCTGTTCAGCGACTTTCCAAAAAAGGTGGAAAGAAAGAAAAAATTGGATTCAGAGAGCTTTGATTTCATACACATTTTTGCACACAATTTTGCAGAACTTGAAAGCATCGTAAAAATGGTGAAGCCCGCTTTGAAAAAAAGCGGTACCCTTTGGGTGAGCTGGCCAAAAGGGACATCAAAAATCCCAACCGACATCAAACGGGAACCCATAAGAGAACACCTACTAAAAACAGAACTGGTTGATATCAAAGTCTGTGCGGTAGATGAAGACTGGTCCGGGCTTAAGTTTATGTACCGTAGAGAAAACCGTTAATCACAAAAACATATTAAAAATAAAAGGTCAGAAAAACTGATCGCGATACACTATTGTCAAATTTAAAAACAAACAAAATGACTAAAACCTCACAAGAAATCGAAAAGGAATTCATAGATAGAATTCAAGAACAAACTGGGAAATCATTAGGTGACTGGATATCACATCTCAAAACGACAGGTCTTTCTAAAAGAAACGAATTGCTCAATTGGTTAAAGGAAAATGAAGGTTTCCGTCATCAGGAAGCTTCGTTATTGGCTGGAATCTATGTCAATGGCGGTAAACCCGTCTATTCAGCGCCTGGTGACCTTCTTGAAAAACAATTCAATAAAAAGGAACATTTACGACCGCTCTACGATACATTGATGGCAAAGATTCTCAACAAAATTCCAGAAACGAGAGTGGAAGCCAAGAAAACCTATGTATCCCTTAACGCAAAGCGGGAATATGCGGCAATAGGAATCAAGTCCAAAGAAATCCGCTTGGCGATCGATTTAGAGGGCGAACCAGATGGTGATGAATTCGTCAAACAGATAGGTATTGGTTGTATGCCTCGTATTTCACATATGGTGAAACTCACGGATGTTGTTCAAATCAGTAACGACTTGTTGAACAGCTTAGAAATTGCTTACAAAAGTATGAAGTAATGAGATAAATAATAATAGAAAGTCGAAATTCAGGGTTGTGTCCAAGACTAACGTAGCAAAACTATTTTCCTAAAGTGTAGCTTTTAGGGGAATGTAGGGGAATGTGCTGAGTGAATTATGAAAATGGATTTCTCTTTTATATAGGATTTAAGTAACGTGAGTTTCTATGTTAAAAACCAAGAGATTCTTCTTAAGAATTAAGAAGTGCGGATGTTTATAGATTGTTTAAATGTGGCCAACTTTAGCATAGCGTTAAAAAATTGTCCATATTTAAATGACCCATGTTTTGTTTATTACTATGTTATAAACCTATTTCCCAGAATTGTATTAACAGACTATAGTAGCTGCATTTTTGTATTATGGAAATAAGAAGGGAGCCGTTACGTTGGATTTTTTGAAAATATAAGTTGGAATATAGTTTTATCTGATTATTTGTAATGCCCCATAATGATAGTTTGAATTTCAGGTCAAGCGCAGTCGAGACATTATTTTTTTTAACTTTAGGTTTAATGACCTCTCGACTGCGCTCGAGGAGACAATGTGTTATGACAAATTATGGATATTCATTAGTTTTATCGCTCTCTGGATATTTTATGGGGATGAGTTAGTAAATGGAATGAAAAAGACGGATTATTATCTCTAGTATTTATCTTTCCAAATTGGTATTTCTACAAAACTATCATTATACCATTTTACTTTTAATGGTTCATTTGCATCGCTAATTGTTTCTACACTTACTATTTTTCCTGTGCCATAATTAAGTTCAGAAAATGGATTTTTGTTTACATTTATATAAACAAGTAAGCGACTTCCTTTACTTAATTTTTTACTAACTAAATGTGTGTTTGAAAAAGGAATTGTTTCAATCTCATTTGGTTTTAGTAATTCTCTTTTGGTTACATCTTTGGCATAACTTGCACGTACGATAATGTATGACAAATGAAAATAGTTGCCGTCTGGCATTACTTCATAAAGTGTAACTCCATAATCAAAATCCTTCTTGTTTATGCTCACTTTTAATTCCCCTATAAACGAACCATTGACTATAATCGGTTCTTTAAAAGGTTCACTGATAAAATTAAAGCCATTGCTCAAATCTATTTCCTCTCTGATTATAGGGTCTGGATAGTAATCATTATTCCAATTTTCTCTATCGGCAAAATCCACCGTTTGAGATAAAAATTTAGGATTTACAGGCTTTTTATCCCTTAAAGTGTAAACATCATTCTCCGTTTCAGTCATTAAATACAACTTGAGATTTTCATTGCTCATCTCTTCAATTGATGGCGCACTTCGCCATTCGTTGACTCCCATCACTTGGTAATTGATTTTGTCCCTTAATTTTTCAGGCTTGTCGCCATCATTGAAAATATAATCGAACCATTGGTAGGTGATTTCGTTTGTATTTATCAGTGCATCTTTATCAACTTTGTAACCGTTTATTTCTTCTGCGCCATTTCGCTGTGCTCCAAAATGGCTGTATGGTCCGATAATTAAATAGTGTTCAGCATTTGGATTGTATTTATAATGCTCCCTTAGATAATGAAGTCCCGAATTTTGTGAATCGTTATAATATCCATCAATTGAGAGTATAGGTATGTCGATGTTAGCAAAATCCTCTTTATAGGGAGCCATCTTCTGCCAATATTCATCAAAAGACGGATGGCTTATCCATCGCTGGAACCATTTGTTTGGAATACCATCTAAACTGTCCATTTTCATATAGGCCACTCCTGTTTCCCACCAGTTGAACATCAGATTTCGAGAACGTTGTCTATCATTGCCAGCGATAGTGTCCAAATATTTATTGTTCCCGACTAGAAATGCCCATTCGTAGTTCGGGTTAATAAAGATATTGTTCTCCATCGGCATACCCAATCCAGGCCTGTTTGCAACATAGGGGACAATAGTTTTGAGGGCAGGATGCGGATTTTTCAATGAAGCCCATTGCGTAAATCCATTATAACTGCCACCGAACATACCAATACGCCCATTACACCATTCTTGCTTGCTAATCCAGTCTATGACATCATACGTGTCATTGGCATCGTTTTCATAAGGCCAAATTTCATTGGGACTGAAACGTTTCCCTCTTGCATAGGCTATAACTCCGACATAACCCCTATCTGCCGATTCCTTTATTGTGTTTAGGTCACGACCTTTATCTCTCACGTAGATAGTACTTTGTAAAATTACAGCCCGTGGTTCGTTATTTTCTTTTTTTCGACAGACAATTACAGAAATTTTTGCTCCATCTCTCGTTTCGATTAAGACGTCTTGAATATTGTAATCTTGATTTGATTTTATAGATTGTGAAATTTCTTTTTCTTCTTTTGAAGTATTACAACTTAAAAGAAATATGATCAATAGATTCCGAAATATTCTTATTTTCATCTTCTACATTTATTATTAATTTTAATATTATAGCTTTAAATCATTGAACACTATTCCAAATATCCAAATACATTTTCCAGTGATCTTCTATTTTCTTCCAAACAATAACATACTTACCTTTCCAAGAGGATATATGTCCATCTTTATGTTTGGTTTTACCTTCGTAGTAACCATAGTCATAGGCTGTATCCTCGACAATGGTAATCTCGGTTTGAGTGATTTTGTGATATGATGTACTTATGTCTTCAGGAAGTGTCCAATATTTAATAATATCTTCTCCTTCTAATATCTTAGTATTATTAGGGAATATTTTTGCGTCATCTGTATAAGATGAGGCTATCTTTTCGTAATCTGATGTCATAACATATTTTGAAAAATTTTCTGTGTTTTTCAAAATAGTTTTAATGTCTTCTTTGTTTCCGTTTAATGTTTGTGCTTCTATTTGATTGAAGCATAAAAGTGCTAATAGCAGTAATGGTATTGTTTTCATGAAATTAGTGGTTTTAATTAATGATGTTTTTGATTTCATCTGCCATATCACTTACATTCTCAAACTTTTGATTCTTTAAGATGATGATATATAATTCCTCTTCAGGATAATATCTAATGACCGACTCATAGTTGCCTTGCTCGCCATGATGGTGATGAACTTTTAAATTATCATTATCCCATTCTAATCTGCCCAAAGGCGATTGTGAACCTTCTCGTTCTGAGAGTAGTTTTATAGATTCTTTTGATAACAGTTGATAACTGTGTAAATGATTAAGATATTGGTAAAGGTCTTTTGCAGTAAATAACATCAAAAACTTAGTCCCTTTATGTCTAAAAGCATCAATAGTATTATCCTCACCGAAAGCAAAAGCAGGTAACATATTGTTTTTCCAAGGATATTCCTTCGCAAAATAGCTATTACCCATCTTTGCAGGTTTGAATATGTTCTGAATCACATAATCTTCAAATGATTGACCAGAAACTCGCTCTACAATATGGATAAGTAACAAAGGATTATAGTTAGAATACAGATAGTCTGAGCCTGGTTCAAAGACAAGCTCTTTTATTTTCTTCAAATCATTCATCAACAATTCATCGGTTACGGTCATTTTGTTTTCAACATAATGCTCCCATGAGATTCTTGGTAAACCACTGGTATACTTGAACAATTGTTGAATGCTGATTGAAGATGTCCAAGATGGTAAACCTTTCAGATAATTGCTGATGTGATCATCTAATTTCAACTTTCCTTTTTCGTAAAGTTGCATTACGGCCAATGCAGGGAATTCTTTATAAATGGAACCAATAGCAAAACGATGCTTAGACGTTAAAGGTTCTTTCGTTTCTGGGTGAGCTATACCAAAGGATTTTTCGTATAAAATCGTGTCATTCTTTACGACTAAAATATTTCCGTTGAGTTCTCCCTTTTGGTAAGTCTCATTAGCATATGCATCTATTGTTTTGTGGCTTTTACAGCTGAAAAAAATACATAATATAATTACTATATAGCATTGTGATATTCTATTCTTCATTCGTTCTACTTCCTATAAAAAATTTTACTTACGACTTTCCATTCCCCATCAATCTTAACAAGATTCATATAATCGATAAAACTGAAAGTTTCATAATCGATTTCTAACTTTGCACTTGCTACATCACCTGTAGCATTGATGTAAGCAATACGTGTTTTTCGATTTTGTTTTGGTCCAGGTTTTATAGCTTTTTTAAAGAATTCTAATGCATTAACCTCATTGTATTCACCATTTCGTATAAATTTCATTGTTGCGTTTTCATGAAAGGCTTTTTTGAGGGTTTCAAAGTCATTATTGGTTCCACCATCGAGGTAATAGGAAACGGTTTTTTCAACTTGAGCATAATCCGATTCTTGAGCTAAGGCTGTAAAAAGACTTAAGCATAGTACTAATGTTGCGATTGATGTTTTCATTTTTAATTGTTTTTTAATTGATTATTTTATTTAGAGATTGCTTTTCAGAACCGCATCGCGGATTGCTTTTTCGAAATGATAAATAATAGCTTCGTTTTCATTGTACACATTCTCCAAAACGATGACATCGATATTTTTCTCAGGAATAAAAAATTTGATGTTGGCAAAACCTATACCTCTACCCGCATGACCAACATGTCGTAAATGTGTATTTTCATCAATACGAACGCCATAACCATAGCCTACTTTTTTAGTGCCAAATGCGGCGTGGGCAGACTCTATAGAATAGTTGGTCATAAGTTGGTAAGATTCTGGTTGTAAAATGTTGCCATTATGAAGTTTTTTATCCCAAATACTAAGGTCTTTTACATTGGAAATGATTCCACCAGCAGGCGCAAAATTTTTCCATCTTTCTTCAGTGAAGTTAATATCATCAAACTCCAATTTCTCGAATTCTTCACCCGAGATTATGTAACCATCAATAACATTGTTTGTTTTACCAGGCACATAGCAAAAAGAATGCTTCATTCCCAAACGTTCAAAGAGGTGATTAACATTCTCAGGATAGCTGATATTAGTAACATTTTCAATTATTTGCCCTAGTAGACCATAACCTGGGTTGCTGTAATGAAAATCAGAACCAGGCTTAAATTTTAAAGGTTGGTCTATTGCTGTTATCCCAGAGGTCATATTCAGTAAATTATGGACTGTTACCGTATTTGCCCATTCGGTATTTAAGTTGGGTAGGTACGCTTTGATTGGTTTTTGTAAATCAATATTCCCTTTTTCTACCTCCAATAAAACAAGTGTCGCCGTAACTTGTTTGGTATTGGACTGTATTCTAAAATTATCGGCTAACGATATAGGTGTTTTAGTTTCAAAATCTGAAAAACCTTGAGCCTTTGCATAAATCAACGAATCTTTTTGTGTTATATAAACTACGCCGTTAAATTCTCTAGGCAACTTTGTTTCAATAAGGCTATCTAACTTGTATTCGAAACTTTGAGTTTCTGTTTGAAATCTTTTTTCTTCTTTTTTAGAATCGACGCAGCCAATCATAAAAAGTATAAAAGCGATAGGAATTAATAAATATTTCATGTCTTATTTTTCTTGAAGTTTATCGACCACCAGCTCCGCCACTTTAGCAGACGCTGTTGGGTCTTGTCCCGTAATCAATCTGCCGTCAGCTACGGTATAGCCATCCCAACCATTGGCTGAGTATGTAAAGTGACCATCGTGTTGATTGACTTTTTTCTCAATAGAGAACGGAAACTCTTTATAATACGGCATCTCTTTTTTCTCAAAAGCATCTGGAAATCCATTTACCTTTTTTCCCTTTATAAAAAATTCACCGTTGTTAGTTCTTAAGTTCACTATTCCGGCTGTACCGTGACATACCGCCGAAACAATTCCATGCTGTTTCTCATATATATTCATTGTAATGTTTTGGATAGCCTTATTTTCTGGTACTTCGTACATAGCTGCACCACCGCCGACATAGTAAACTGCTTTATAATTTGCGGAATTTATTTCTGAAGGTTTCTTCGTGTTTTTCAACTGCTGCATAAATGCTGTGTTGTTATAGTATCTATTTTGAAGTGTATCCGAAGCTTTATAATAATGCCCTAAATGAATGCTTCCACCGTTTGGCGTTAGAAAGTCAACTTTGTAATTATGCTTCGTAAAAACATCATATGCATAGACAATTTCAGCAAAACTGGTTCCTGTTGCGATATCTGAGTTACCATAGGTTTTGGCATTGGACATAACGAATAGAATATTGCCTTTACTTTCTTTTTCTGAGTTGATTTGAGCAGATAATCCTGAGAACAGAAACAGGAAAACCCATAGGATTTTAGATATCATTTTAATCGTTTTTTGATGATGGTATCAAAATTCGATAAAATGCTTTTAAATCTATTCTAATATTATAATTGAAACGTCCAGAATTATAATATTGGACAAGAAACCCTTAGGATACCTGCTTTTTATAAACTGCTGGTGTCACACCTGTAACCTTTTTAAAAGTAGAATAAAAGGATGATTTAGAGCTAAAGCCAGCCTCAAAACCTATAGCTTCGAGGGTAAAATTGGTATTGTTTTTTATTAACTTCTTTGCGGATTCTACACGCCAACCATTTATGTATTCCGAAAAGGATTTATCCAGATTATCGTTAAGTAATTGTGAAAGAAAATGTGATGAAACTTCTAATTTTTCAGCTAGATGCTTCAGTTTTATGTTTGGATTTTTGTGCAAAGCTTCACTTTGCAAAAGTGTATTGAGTTGTATGATAATTTTTTTTGCCTGTTTTTCAGTAATCTTTTTGTCAGCATATTTTTCTGGGTCTTCAAAAAACAAGTTAGCCTTTCTGCGTTTCAGTACCCAAAACAAAATACTTAAATATAATACAAATGAAAAAGATAATGCACCTACAATGTAAGAGGTATAGGCACCAATACAATATGCTAACCAGATCAGCGCCACTCCAAAATAAATACTAAGAAGCCAAAAATCTATATTCTTGAAACTTTCTTTAGACCTAAACTTACCAATAATCGGATAAACATATCTAAAGGATATCACAATGTAAATAAACCATTGAAGGTAGATGCCTTTAACAATCCATTTACTCCAAACAGTTCTGTGCTCCAGATATGGATAAACCAATCCCAAAATAGTAATTCCGACAAGAAATGGAATACTGTGGATTATCCAATTCACTTTTTTCTTTAAAAAGTGTGTCTTGAGATATAAAAACAAAAAAGGACCTATTAAAATACAAGCTGAAAGACCTATTTGAATAAAAACATTTGAAATTTGCGAATTAAAATACAAGAAAACGGACTTGATAATCCGAATACTTACTACTAAAATTAAAAGTGCTAAAAAGTAATTTGAGAATTGTCTTTTTTTTGATGTTTTTACAATATAAATTGAAAGTAAGAATCCGTTAAAAGCTCCTAAAGCGCTAAAAAAAAATATTATCTGATTTTCAAAATTCACTTATATAGACTCAACTATTATTTATGCGGTAAATATAGTAATATACTCTCAATTTGATAACATTTTAGAAGTTCGCTTTTGTCTGTTGAAGTATACCTAATTTTAAAGATTTGGATTGAGAGCAAAGCGTTTACAGCTTTCTTAGAGGTTTCAACGAAGCAGAAATGTGATATTAGGATTATGTTAAAGGCTTGGTATTAAGACTTTTTCTGAGGTGTAGTGTTTTTGTGGGACAATGGAAAATGTGCGCAAAATTTAGGGCATTGTACCAAATCGTACTACCATTATTACCTTATAAATTTTAAAAAAAATCTAGTTCGAGGTAATGAATGAACCATTATTGATGTTATGTCGTTTTCCAAACTTCATCAAATAGTTTTTTGTCCATACACAGTTGTTAACTGAAGCTTGATTAGTAATAAATTTTGGCATCTCCAACCGAAGAATTGAGATCGTAGTTTCCAGAAATTCATTATTCTATCTAAGATATCGCAGAATATAAACCCACAGAAAAGTAATGAGCATCAATAAGAATATCGATCTCAAAATCCGTAAATGTCGTACCTAGGTCGTACCTGAACATAAAAAAGCCTAGATTTTAATCTAAGCTTTATCCGTACTCAAGGTGGGAGTACCATTATTTTTTATCAAACTTGAATCCATTTAAACTCCTATTAACCATTATATATAACTTTTATTAATTAAAGTTAAATTAACTTAAATCAATTTAAATTCAAAAAAGTTGCCCTATTTGTTGCCCTATTTAGTATATTTATATCAAACTAAATACTAATGCAAGTTTCGTTTCATTTAAGGAAAGACAAAATTGGTAAAGCTGGACTAGCTCCAATCAGAATGGTTATTGCTACCAATGGCTTTAAAATTTTCAAGGCAGTAAAAGGAGTGCGATGTTCTGAAAAGAATTGGGATACAAGAAAGGAACGTATTAAAGAACAAAAAAGAAAAGAAGAATATAACAACTACATCGAATACAATAAGATTATTGATGAACTGGAAGCTAATATAAAAAAACTGAACAGGTATATTCTTCTTAACAATATTGTTCCCACAAAAGAATACATTTTAGAAAAACTGGCATCTGGTATTGAAAAAGTTGAACTTGCACACTTCTTCTTTCCTTCTTTTGAAAAATTTATAGAAACAAGCAAATCAGTAAAAGTTCCTAGAACCATTAAATCGTATGTTACTACACGTAATTTTTTAAAGGATTTTGAAACATCAACTGGTTATAAATTAACCTTTGAATCCATTGACAATAATTTCTTTGAAAAAATACAGGATTACACCTTTCTAGATCGAAAAAACAAGAATAGCTATTTGGCTTTCATTATAAAAGTCCTAAATACTTTTATGAGATGGTCGTATGATAAAGAATATCACGATAATCTAAAGTTTAAAAAATTTAAGATTAGAATCGATGAAACAGAGATCATCTATTTGACAATGGATGAATTAATGACACTATATAATTTTGAATTCGAATCCAATAGATTAAGCCAGGTAAGAGATGTTTATTGTTTCAACTGTTTTACAGGATTAAGGATAAGTGACACCAGCGCCTTGAATCCATCAAATATTACGGATGATGCAATTACACTCACAATTCAAAAAACAAGAGCCAACAACACCAGGATCCCTTTAAATAGGTTTTCTAAAGCAATTCTAGAAAAATACAAGGACACAATATATGAACCCTTGCCTATCATTTCACAACAGAAATTCAATAAATACATAAAAGAATGTTGCGAGAAGGTAAAAATCAACACCCCTATTACAATCACAAGATACATCGGACAAAAACGAATTGACAAAACAGTTCCAAAGTATAAGCTTATTACAAGTCATACTGCTCGTAAGACTTTTGTGACCAATAGTCTAGTACTAAGAATGAAGGAAATGGTTGTACGGAATATTACAGGGCATAAAAAGGAAGAGTCATTTAGACGGTATGTAAAGATTGCAGAAGATCTTAAGCGTAGTGAAATGGATAATACTTGGGATAAAGTAGAAAGAAAACGAACAAAAGATGAGAAATGATAAACATATAAGTGACAAAACTTATGATCTGATTCGTCTTTTTAAAAATGAATCAAATATTTCAAATAACTTAAAGGATATAACTAACAGAATTGAGGAATTGAACCCCTATGAATATCTATATTTTATTAATGAGATTTTATTCGAGGTTAATATAACCGTAGAAAGTCTAAAAATTTTATTTTCCTTTGATATGGACGAGGTTTATGACGTGGTTGATCGTATTTCATTACGTAAAGAGTATTCTGATTTAAATAGTTTCGAACATTTATTCGACAACCTAGATGTAGTAGAGAGAATTTTTAAACTGATACATTTTAAGAATACTTTTTTAAAAGGTTATGAATCCCAGTTGTATAGATTAAAAAGTAAACTGAATCTTTTAAAAGAAAAGGAAGATATTCAAGTTTTATCCAAAGTTTTAGATGAAGTTTTTGAAGATTCTACCGATGAATACTTCCCAAATCATATTTTATACAAACACGAAGAAGTTTCGGTCTTTGATAAAATTAACAATGATATTTACTTAGGTTTTAGTTATTCTGACTTCAATCTCATTTATCAAATCAATGATAGATTAGTTCTAGAATGTAAAAGAGCTGAAATACTAATAGATTATAGTCAAAAAAAGATTAACTATAATTATCAAATGTTATTTCCTCTTCTAAATAGTATAGATGATTGGAAAAAACGAATTGCCGATGATCTCATATCTGACAGTAATGATTTTGAAAAAAGAAAACTATTTTATCACGAATGTCTGGATGAATATAAACGTAGAACAAATCAAGATTTTGTACAACAAATTTTAAATCGACAAAAAAACATTAAAGAAAAGATCAAATATGTTGAAAATCCAGACATCTTCCCTTTAAAAAATTTAAAAGATTGGATTGACCAAACGTTCAGTTCTTTCGGTAGAATTAAAGATTTAGACTTAATAAGTGTTATTGACGAGTTACCTACCAAAAATAAAATAATCATATCTCAAAACTTTAGTCAGCCTCTCTTTTTGAGTATTTTAGTGAATTTTTTTAACGAGCTAAATTTTGAATTAAATACCTCTAGAATGGATGCATTAAGAGGGTTTGTTTCAAATTTTATCGTTTTCAAAGAACCAATACATCACAAAAAATATATTGAAAAAGTCCCTTATTCCAAAATAGATTTCATCCATCAAAAGTTCTACAAGGATTTCATTAAAATATTTTTAATACTTCATGATCCTAAAAATGGGATTATTACTTCTAATATTACAAATACAAGAGAACTTTTGACAGCTTTATTTTATGACAAAAAAGCAAATCAAGGATTATCTTACGAATCAATAAGAAGGATTAAAAGTTTAAAATTTAGTAAAGATGTTAATTCATTTAAACCTTACTTAAGATATGTTTTAAGTAGTATAAAAAGAGATTACTTCTTACCATAAATATAAAATTCTTGATTTTTTTAATCTGCCTAATAATTTGAAAATCAATTATTTAACATTATTTGTTTACCACAATAATTGGTGGTAAATAACTCAAGACCATTCTTCCCAAACTTTGTAACTGAATTTAAATATGTTCAGTTATGTCAAACCCAATATTATATGGCTTTTCTAAATCCGATCTAGAGCATGTAGTAAGAAAAGTAATCAAAGAAATCAGAAAAACAGACATTATTCAGGATTCTCCCGTGAATTCTGAAGATGATAAACTTACTCAAAAAGAAGCAGCAAAATTTTTAGGAAAATCAGTTAATACATTAATAGACTGGAAGAAAAAGGGTAAAATACCTTACTATCAGATTGGAAGGTCAATTTTTTTCTCAAAATCCGAATTATTAAAACTTGCACGTAAAAACCCAGGATTAATTCAATCAAGTCATAGATAATGAATAGGTCATTCAAAGGAATATGGATCCCTAAAGAAATCTGGCTTAGTAAAGAACTATCTCTCCAGGAAAAAATCTTCATAGTAGAAATTGATAGCCTGGAGGACAATGTTAAAGGTGGATGCTACGCGGGAAACAAATATTTCTCTGACTTCTTTGGCTTATCTGAGAGTAGAGTTTCAGACATCATTAAAACACTTGTAAATAAAAAAATGATCACCAGAAAGGTGGTTAGAACACAGAATGGTTCGGTCAGATACCTGAATGTTTCGCACTACCTGAAAACTGCTATTGCGCACTCCCAGAATCTGGTAGTCCGCACCTCGCAGATACAGGATTCGCGAAGTGCGGAAAGTGACAACATAATAATACATAGTAATAATACATCCTTTTATAAAAGAGAAAAATCAAAAAAATCAACACAAATCCCAGAAAGAAATGAAAAATTCATTAGGACATAGAGTAAAAGTAAAGATGGGCTTGGAAACCGATGAAGAAAGAAAAAAAAGAGTTGCGCGAGAAAAAAAAGAAAATGCAAAAGCAATTCAATACTTCAAGGAACTACATGAGAAAAAAGAACCACGTCAATCTAAAAATATTGTAATCCCCATAGACTGGATGAAAAAGGAATTTTATAAAACTGCTAAAACTTATATCCTAAAGGAGAAAAAAAGATTTGTTGTAGACGATGATAACAAAATCATTCTGGATATCATCTGCAGGTATTTTGCTAACGATCCTTCCTTTGAAGAGATTGTTGAAAATGGAGAATTACGCAAAGGATTAATGTTGGTTTCAAATTGCGGAACAGGCAAATCTTCCATCTTTGATATCATCCAACAGATTGGTAGAAAGCACCAGATTCCACAACTATGGTTTTGTAACGTTTCTTCCCTTACAGTAACAACAGAATTCACCAAACAAAATAAGATTACCTCAGGAGAAAGTGTCATTGACTATTACGCAAAAGGGAAAGTTTGTTTTGATGATTTGGGTAGTGAAAATATGGTGAATGACTTTGGTATTAGAAAGGAGCTAATGAGGGAAGTTCTTGAATTAAGGTATAACAGATTTAAAGCTTTGGGAACAAAAACTTTCTGTTCAACCAACCTTACAATTGATGAATTGGTAAAGAAATATGATAAGGATTCTAAGCCTGGACATAAAAGAATTGAAGATCGAATTTATGGAATGTTCAACATCTTACCTATGTACGGAAAATGTCGACGGTGATGTACGTGTAACGTAGCGAGGCGGACTCGGGCAGAGCCCGATCCACCTCGCCCTGCGGGGCTAAAAACAACTGATTTTCAGTCTTTTACAAAATACACAAAAAGCAAAGTTTATGCACTACCAATTACATATGCTTGCATAACTATTACAAAATCAAGGATTAAACGCATAAATCAATGCATAATGAACTATAAAACGATTAGAATTTACAAAGAGACTTTTGAAACGCTGGACGAGCTATGTACTAAACATAAAACATCTAAAACAGAATTAGTAGGGTCTATGAGTTCGTACTTTTTAAGAACCAAAATAAATCCTAGAAAACCAAAAGATCTAACAGCAGAAGTACTTAAGCTAAAAAATGAATTGATCTCATTTATCAGAACTCAAGAGAAGGATAAGCTAAATCCATTAATTCAAAAACAGGATGTATTGATCAATAAATTCATAAACCATCTGGAAGAAGAAACCGTTACTCGAAAATTTATGACGGAGCTTGCTCAGGCAATTGTTGATAAACTTAGAAAAGACTAGAACAATGCATATCAAAATACAAACAAGTATAAAATCAAATGGAAACAAAGGGAGTTCAAATGCATTGGCTACTTATCTGGAAAAAGAAGATGTAATAAAAGAAAGTGAAGCTTTAAAAAATGGAGAACTTCCTGAACCAAGAACTGGTTTTTTTAATCATCAGGAAGAAGGGATTTTTAAGAATGAAGTGATTAGTTCTATTGATTACAATAAAAAAGGATTGGGAAGGAATGATGCTAAGTTCTATGCGATAACATTATCTCCTAGTCAATCAGAACAAAAACATTTATTAAAAAGTATTACTAACAAAAAGATCAACAATGTAGATGAGCTTTCCAGAGATGAACACAAACAGTATGAGAAATTATTGATTGATTTCGCTCGAAAGAGTATGAATGAATATGCTTCTCATTTCGGTAGAAAAGGACTTGAATCAGGTGATCAATTAGTCTATTTCGGAAAAATAGAACATAACAGATATGCAAAAGGTACTGATGACCTTGTAAAAAATGGACTTATCAAAAGTGGTGAAAAGAAGAAAGGGTTGCAGACCCATATTCATATCATTATGAGTCATAGAGATAAAGAACAAAAAAGAAAAATATCTCCAATGGCTCCAGAAAAAAAAGGTCTTAATAGCAAACTCAATGGAGCGCCTACTACAAGAGGATTTGACAGAAACCTTTTTAATATCAAAACCGAAAGGCTTTTTGATCAAAGATATAACTACGATCGGGGATTAAATGAAAAAGTAGAATATCGAATACAAGCAGATAAAGACCCTAATAAAGAACAACAGATAAAGTTAGCTAATAACCTAATAAAAAAGAGAGAGCTACAACAATCACTTATACAAGATTATGATATCAGAAACAAATATGTAGAGGAAAACAAAAAACTATCCCAGGAAATAAAACCAATCCTAAAAAAGCAAAAGGATAATGAACTAAGTATTTAATCTAAAACAAGAAATTATGAATGATATAAAAATAATTATAACCGGGGTATGTATAATAATAAGCTTCATACAGATATTTATTTGGCTAAAAAGAAAAGAAAATCCTTTTACCAGACTTATTATTACCCTAATCTCAGGTTCTCTGCTTCTTTTTCTTATCCCACAATCTGAAATCCTAATTGGTATTTATTTTTTTGGTAGTAGGATATTCAAATTATTCAAGAAATCTGAAAAAAAAGAGAAGAAAGCATCTATTCAAAAAATTGAAAGAAACAATCCAGAACACATTTATTTGGAGAGTGATAAAGGAACAATTGATATCGCAAATCCTTATAGAGGAATTTTAATTCAGGGAGGTGCTGGTAGTGGAAAAAGTAAAAGTCTGTTTTATCCTATTATTCAGCAATTTATTACAAACGATTTCTCTGGGGTATTATATGATTTTAAAAGTCCTGAACTTTCACAACTAGCTTATTCTTTTCATACAGAAAAGAACAAAGTAAAGTTTGCTTTATTAAATTTTAAGGACATAACGACTTCAGTAAGAGTAAATCCTTTATCTCCCAATTATCTTACTAAACAAGCTATTGCCTTCGAGATGGCAACTGTTTTAGTAAACAATTTATTGCCTGAAAGCATAAAAAAGAAGGATTATTGGACCAGGAGTAGTATTTCAGTAATTGCAGGAACAATTTGGTATTTAAGAAATAACTACCCTCAATTATGCACCCTACCGCATATGATTGCTTTAATTCTTTCTTTCCCATCTACTCTATTGATTGAGAAATTAAGTACTGATATAGGAACCGCAGGAATGATTGCTAGCCTAAAAGAAGCGCATGAAATGAATGCTGAAAAACAAATCGCAGGAGTTGTAGGAACAATTAAGAATGCTTTAGCTCAACTCAACATTCCTGAAGTATTTTACCTATTATCAGAAGAAAACACAAGTTTAGACGTAAATGATCCTATCAATCCTATTTTTCTTTCCATTGGAAATGACAGTTCATTAAGCAATACCTACGCGCCTATCATTTCTCTAATCATAAGCGTTTGCGCAAGGCAAATGAATCAGCCTGAAAAACATAAGAGTGCTATTCTCCTAGATGAAGCCCCTACACTTTATATCCCGGACTTTGAGCAAATTCCAGCAACAGCACGTAGTAATCGCGTGGCAACTGTAGTTGGAGCACAGGATTATAGTCAAATGGTTGATAAATATGGATCTGACAAAGCTCAAGTAATGATTTCAAATCTTGGAAATCAGTTTTATGGTCGTACAGTAAATGAAAAAACTGCAAATATGATCGTTAAGCTATTTGGAAAGCATGATGTAACCTATAATACCGTATCCAATAGTTCTGGAGCAAGCTCAGGAGGATTATTCAGTGATCATTACTCTTCAAGTAATAATAAAAGTACTTCTCAATCTATTCAACAACGAGAGCGAGTGAATATTTCAGATATCACCAATATGTCTCCTGGAACATTCTATGGGTTTATTGCTGATGGAAATATAAAAGAACTAGTTGGATCAAGATTGCAGCAGATAGAATCTTCTTATAGAAAATTTGAGAAGACCAATATTTCTATTGATCCAAAAGAAACTTTTCGAAAAGTATACAATGATCTCTCCTTAATACTGGACAGCGAGGACGCAGATACTGATTTCAAAATAGAACTATACTAAAACAAAACGCCTATGAAATAGCATAAAAACAAAAAAGGCAGGAATCCTATAAGATAAGAACCTGCCCATACAAAATGATTGTTATTGCCAACTTCTACTTGACAATAATCAATACACAAAATTATTAATCTAATTCATACAAAATGAGAAAAACACTAATTACCCTTTTGTTTTTAGGGTTATCCATTACAATCTCAGGACAAACTAAAAAAAGAACTTTGGAGGCTTTGGTTGGGTATTCTGAAAATGGACATTCCTTAATGACAAATCTCCATTTCTATCCTAATGAAAAAGTTAATCGCTTTTTTGAAATTGGAGGATTTGCAAGCTTCATGGAAGAGAGAAACTCAGGTTTTAATATACCCATAGAAGTATACACCTTAAATGTGGGTTATTTCACAGAAATCTCTTACTTGAGTAGCACTGATCGATCTTTTCTTATTGCAGTTGGGGTAGGCGGAGTTATCGGAAATGAAACTATTGATCTTTCTGGAATTCAGCTATCAGAACGGCAATTTATTGAAACAGATGATGGGATCGTCTACGGTGGGTACGGAGCTTTACGAGTAGATATAGCCATTACAAGACACTTTTCTATCATAGGAAGGTACACTCACTTTTATCACGCTAACAGTGACATAGGAAAAACTAAATTCATGTTAGGGCTAGGTTTAGCCATTAAATTCTAAAACATACACAATGAAAAAAACAATCATATTAATCTGTTCCATATTGACAATATTCTCTTGTGAGGAACTTGAAATAGGAATACAAGAGTTAGATCCTACAGATTTTACAATTGCTGTAAATGCAACACAGGAATCTATCGCACTAAATGAAACTACAGAACTAAACCTAGTTCTTGACATAGAAGAACCAATAACAGAAAATCTTACATTCTTTCTGACATATTTTGATACTGGCATAGATGGAGTTTTTTCAATAAACGGTGTCAATTATAGTGAAGGCGAAACTATCAACAATATTCCATTAGGAAATATAGTACTTAACTATCAAGGTACAGAAATAGGATCAGGAAATCTAACTTTTCAAGTGACCGCTTCCAATGGAACGATTAAAATTATAGATGTTCCTTTAAGTATTCAAAAAACGGATTTCGATTTTGAAATTCTATTTGCGAAAAACGAAAACTTTGTAAATGAGTTTACTGATTTTACGACAAACATCAATCAGAATACTGATGAAAACCTTACCTACAAAGCTTATTTCAAAAATATGGAAGGTTTCTTACGTGTTGGAGATTCAGAAGTACAATCAAATGAAATGGTTGAAGTTTTCAATGGTATAACTTTTGGAGATTTCCGAGCAACAAAGATTCAGGATTCAGAAATAGAATTTGTTATAGAAGCTTCAAACGGTATTGTGAAAAAGCAAGAAGTATCTTTTAATTCATTACCTACCAATTTTGAAGTTATCATAAACCCAACACCTATAAGAAGCTTTTTTGAGTTTAACAATGCACTTTTCGATATCAATATCATAAAACCTCAGGTATCAAATCAATTACTAGAGTACACGATGGTTTATGATAATAACATTGGAAAGGCAATTAGTATGAAATTAGAAGATCTACAGGATATTGATGGTACCAATGATGTATACGACTTTAAAGAAAGAACATATACAAGAGGAAAGATTATTCAGCTAGGAACACCAGAACCAATCTCTGGAGATATTACTTTTTTCTTTACAGATTCGAACGGTATTAAGGTAACTAAAACTGTGAGTTTAGAATTTTACGACAATCAATAGTATTCGACAAAATATCAATTTTAAAAAATATAATCATGAAAAAATTAATAATCATATGTGTACTTATGAATTCATTATTTATTAACGCACAAGAACTATCTTATAATGAAATTCAGAATATTCTTTCCGAATCCGTAGAAAGTATCTTTCCCGCTCGATTTAATTCGGATGTGGACACCAAAGATATGTTTCAAGGAATATGCAATGAGTTTCCTGGGTTCTGCAGAAAACTTCGCTTTCAAAAGTTTACAGGTTTTAGAATAAATAAAGTATCACCTATTTACAACGAAGTAGAAACTACCATTGAAGCCTATCTTGTTACTTTTGAATTCGATTTCCATTATACCAAAGGTAAAAAGGACTTTTACGGATCTGCTACGCTAACATCAAAATTGAATAAAGTACTAGATCATTATTCCGTTGCATCCTTGAAGTATGAGAGAACTTCCGGAAGACATTACGGATTCAAAGATCGGGATGAAACTTGCCTTGAATTGTTGAGTGAACAAAGTGAATAATAGTAGGAAACTAAATTTCACTTAACTCGATCAAGCTTCGCAAAATTCCTGTTAAGGCCTATACAGGCACTTACCAGTAATCTTTGCTTGTTTCACTTCGTTAAGCAAAATTTAGAGTGTACATATTTTCAATCAACCCTTTGCATTAACTCATCTCTTCAGTAATGCAAAGAGTTGATTAAAAGGAATGCAGAGTTAGCCATTTTTCCATACTTCCAAAATACCTAACACAGCATAAAATGTGTAAGGGGATAAAAAAATACAACGATGATAGCAAAATTTTTGAACTCATTAGAAGCGATATTAATACCAATGCTCATATTGCTCATTGCCTTTATTGTGGATGCAGGAGTATTATTTTATCGAGTATTACCAAAGTATATGAATGAAAACCTAAAGTTATTTGCTTCCATAATGTTAGGGATAGCAGTAGCCTTCCCCTTATTATTGACGAGTGTAAATTCTAATTTATTAAAGCAGAAGTACAAAGTAGGTTTCCCGGAAATCTTTGGTTTCTGTAGCTTCTTTATGACCCTATTGTTCTTCGATGTTTTCTCTGCAAAAACAAAACCATTCAATTGGTATTTAACAACAGTATTTATGTGTTTGCTTTTGGGGTTGATTGATTACTTATATGCAGATCTATTTGTAAAGAAGTACAATCAAATCAACAATCTGGAGCAACAGCAATTGGACTATAAAAACCTACAAGATAAAAACCGAAGTCTAACGGAAGAACTTGATAAGTCTAGTGTAGTCCTGCAAAAGTCCAAACAAGAATTATCCAAGACTAAAGAAAGCCTACAAAGGACTATAAGTAGTCTTGAAGAAGCCAACGAAAAACTTACCTGTCCTCATTGCGGACAATTGCAGAAATCAGTTAGTGCTTACCGAAATCATATAGGAAACTGCAAAGACAACCCTAAGAATAAGTTAAACGGAAAGACTAAATCAATACCTATTACAAAAGAATCTTAATTATTTATGAGTACTATATTTTTTACTTCTGATCATCATTTCGGACATAAAGGAATAATTAAACATGTTAAGAGACCTTTCGAATCTGTAGAGGAAATGAATGAAACCATGATTCTTAGATGGAATGAAAAGGTGAGAAAGAATGATATCGTATATCATTTAGGTGATATTGGTTTAATGGCATCCAGTAAACTAGCCGAGATCCTGGAACGGTTAAATGGAAAGATTCATTTAATCAAAGGAAACCACGATGATTTAAACCGAAATTGTAAAGAGCGATTTGAGTGGATCCAAGATTATCATGAATTAAAATTACCAGATCTTGATTCAGCAAACAATCAATTGATTGTAATGATGCATTATCCCTTAATGACCTGGAAAGGAAAATATAGTGGTTCCTTTCATTTATTTGGTCACTCACATGGAAAATTGAAAGGTTTTAATAGAAAATCAGCTTTGGACGTGGGTGTAGATTGTCATAACTTCTACCCTATTTCTTATGAAGAAGTAAGAGCTATTATCAAAGACAGAAACTAAACTTAGCCAACTTCGGTACAACTCGACATTGCGTACCGAAGTTTATTTACACATTATCTCCGTACTCCATTGCTATAAGCCTATCATTTACAAATGTAATTCCTGAGATGAACTGCAGATAACTGATAGGTTTAGAATTGTCAAAAAACAAATTTTCTTTATCGAGCCAATCTTTGAAGTTATTATTACTTCCAAAAACCCTATTCCCCTTTTTGAATAGCGATATAAGAAGTAATATGTGTTCTTTTGTTTTCCTATTAATTAATTCAGGTTTTTTTAAATATCTCATATAGCTGCTAGTGCTTATTTCTAAGCAATTGGATATTTTATCATTTGATAGTTTTGAAATATTCTTCATTTCTGGTAATGGATTTAATTCATCAAACCATATAAATGAAAGAATCTGTGAAGGTCTGAGATTTTCAGAGATTTGTTGGATAAAACTATTATCGATCATATCAAAAAGATTAATTTATGCAATTAAAATAACAAATATTTTCTCTTAACCTTGACTTTAAGTAGTTATATTGACAAATAACTATTTTATTGAATTTAAGCAATTTAAAAACGTACAATCATGAATACCGCCGTAAGCAAAAAATATAAAAAGCTAAAAGATTTTGATTCTGCATTTGTCTTAAATTATGGAATTGATCATGATCCTGAAACTTGGAAAAAAGTATGCAACAAAACCCCGAAAACCGACAATAGCTTTTACTACTCTTCTTCAAAAGCTATGGTTAAGTATGTTATTCGTACCTACTTCAAATTTGGAAAAAATAAAAAAACACTGTACGAACTAAAAAACTTAAAGGATAAATTTTCTACAAAGACGATTCAAATCTTTAGTGGAAAGTTTTCATATGAAAATAAATTAGGAGGTTTTGTTCCGTGGTTTTTTGAAAAAAAAGTTTCTGTTTCACTTGAAGATTTTTACAGCAAAAAGTTTGAGAATGATGTCTTAAATAAATGGGATAAGATAAAAAAAGATCTATATGATGAATCTGGTAATCCTCCTTCTTTAATTTATAAGTTTGATAAAGCCCATGTATATTTCATGAGAAATAAAGAAAATGGAAATATCAAAATAGGAGCTTCTATTCATCCAAAAAAAAGAAAAAAAGAGATACAAAGGTTAGTAGGAAAACCCATCGAAATTTTAAAAATAATATCCGCAGGAGGTTTTAAAATGGAGAAGGAATTACACTCAAAATTTAGAGAATATAACATTCATGGCGAATGGTTTACTCCTTCAAAAAAGTTAATAAAATATATAAATAAAATCTAGTCAAAAGTAAATTTCAAAATTCTTCTAGAAATCGACAACTTGAATATAGTCTTTTAGTTTTAAACCTTAAATAAACACCATTTTATTCTATATTTGGATAAAGTTTTGTGATAAAAATGAGTTCTGGAAAAATATATGAAATTATAAAAGATTATCAGCATGATTATGAACAAAGAAAGTTTGAAATAACTTCTGATCATATCCAAAAATGGGGAAATCAATTTGGAGAAAATTCAGATTTTGTACTTTCTGAATTACTTCATTTTTTACCTGATGTATATATTTCCAAAGAAAAGGCTAAAAATCTATTACGTCAGCGGCTTGTTGATTTTCAAGAATTTTACAAGTATTCAACAATGGTTGAGTTCATCACAAATACTCACCTATTTGATCTACAAAAACCAGAAAAAAGTCAAGGTGAAATTCTTGAAATTATCGACGATATACTTCAATCCGAATTTCTTATAAACTATAAAGATCTAGAACATCATCCAAAAAAACATTTTATCTATTTTGATGACATTCTCGCTACCGGAGGAACAATTTTTAGAGATTTCAAAAAGTGGTTAGATTCTGAAGAAAACGGAATTAAGCAATCAGTGTCAGTATTAAATAAAACTAAAACCTTGGCAATCAGCTTATTTTGTTACCATCAACTTGGATACAGCAATATCGAATGGCAATTAATGAAGCATACTGATGATAAATTAAAAAAACTTCTTGTAGTTCGTTCTAATTACGTTATAGAGAATCATTTAAAGACAAAATGGATTGCGGAAAAGCAACGATTGAATTGTGCTTATCCTATGGATGATCAACCAAAAGAAGTTTTTGATTATTTAAATTCTCTTGATGCAGAAAATGATTCTGTCCCTGCATTCAGAAATAAAAACTACCCGAAAGAAGAAACTTTTTTCTCCAATCCAGAAAACCGTATTAAGCTTGAAAATTTGTTTTTAGAAAAAGGTATTCAACTTCTTAAAAAAGTAAAAACTGAAAACCCAGACAAACGTAAAAGACCTCTTGGAGACACTGTCAAAAGCCATAAAACTTTAGGTGTAGGGACATTATTTTTTACTTGGCGTAACATATCCAATACTTGTCCGTTAGTATTTTGGTGGGATGTTCCTGGGCATGAATGGACACCACTATTTTGTTTAAAAAATAGAGGGAATTAAAAAAAAAGTTTTAATTTGTATTTGAATGAAAATAACAGAGCGTATATATAAGAAAGAAGAAGTAATAACTTTTAAGAGTACTAAAGAAAGATATGGGGGATTATCTAATATGGCTCCAGGCTATTCTATAAGAGTTAATGATGTAATTATTCCTTCTTCCGAAGCATTATATCAGGCTTGTAGATTCCCATTGTTTCCTGAAATTCAACAAGAAATTATTGAACAAAATAGTCCTATGACCGCTAAGATGATTAGCAGGAAGTATTCAAAACATACTCGTCAGGATTGGGAGATTGTTAAATACGATATTATGTATTGGGCGCTTCAGGTTAAACTTTCTCAAAACTTTGATAAGTTTTCCAAATTACTAATTGAAACTGGTAATAAGCCAATTGTTGAATTGTCAAATAAAGATAAAGATTGGGCTGCAGTTGAAACAAATGAAAACACTTTAATTGGGAAAAACGCTTTAGGAAGGTTGTTAATGCAATTAAGATCAGAATATATTCATAAAAATAAAAATATTGATTGTGTAGAACCCATTAACATAATTGGATTTTTGCTTTATGGTTCTGATATAGAAACAGTTTGTAACCCTTTATTAGAGTATAAAGACAACCATCTCTTTGACTTGGAATCTTGTTAACATTATACCCTCCTTATATATTTGAATTGACTTCATCGATACATATCCGAAATATCTGGATTTTCTATTTCATCCATTGGAAGATAATCTTCAATTGGAACTCTTTGTGCAAAATAGTCTAATTGCATCCTTCTTGTTCTATCTAATAATTTCTCCCAACTCCATTCTAATAATGAAACTGAACTGTTACTATCATTAATCCAATTGTTAGTTCTTCGAATATTAAATGATGTCTCAACCCCATCAATTGTTTCTGAATTCTCTCTTCTTAATACTTCAGTTATTATTGTTTGATTTAAGTTATCTGGGTTTTGAATTCTAACTTTACAATAATAATCTTTTAAAAACTCATCTTTAGTCATAAACTTAATAATTATTAGGAATTAGTAATATTTAGTTCTCGCAATTCTTGTAAGATTTCATTCTTAATGCTCTCTCTAAAAGTTTTACTACTCAGTATGTCTTTTTTCAATGTTATTAAATCCTTCTGAATTTGAGTTAAACTGTCAGCGATCTCTTTATTACAGTCTTCTTTAACTTTGTTAATCGAATTATTTAAAGAGTTTATCTTAGTATCTATTTCAGGAACATCGTATACAGAATGGGCATTATTATATTTACCACTAATCCGATTTTCATCCTTACTTATTAACAGATATGGGCCACTATGCATATTTCTGGTAACTACTATACTCGGATACAAAAAACTTCTATTTCCATCTTTCCTAATTCTAACTACATCAATTGGCATACTGAATTATTTTTTAAGTTATACTAATTTATTGTTCTTCAGATTGAAAAACCGAACCAATCCTTTCACTTATTACTTGGATAAAGTTCTCATTAACAATAATTTAATGTGTAATATGATCAATAAAAACCTTATCCTTAATCATTTCTTCTTTTATGGATAGGATTTCATTAAGACTCTTAGAAATATCTGAATTAAACTCTTCTTTTAAAGTATCTATTTGGTTGGCAGCATTTGAAAATTTAGAATCAATCTCGGAAGTAATATATACCTGACTTGCATTTTGATATCCCGATCCAATAAACTCTGAAGAATTATTCTCAATACGAATATCTTCCACATATTTATTAAGACTCCCGTGTCTTTTTATCAAATTTAACCCAGGAGTAAATTTCGTTCTATTTGATCTATATCCAACTTCTAGTTTTATAACTTTTATAGGCATATAAATTGTTTTTATTATCCTAATTCAGATTGCACTATAGAAGCCACTTTTTTACTTACATCTTCTATAAATCTTTCTTTTTCTAAAAGAGACTCTACCACTTTATCTCTAAAAGGTTTATCCTCTATTATTTGGTTTTTAATTATTTGTAGATCCTTTTGTATTTGGGTTAGGCTTTTTGTTATTTCGGAAGCTAATTCAATCTTTATATCGTCAACTTCTTTTTTAGAGTAGACTTCACCTTTGGAATAGATTTCTTCTATATAATCCGAATCATTTCCCACAATCCCAATACTACCGCTTCCCATATTACCACTAGAAACAAATAATTCATCAGCTCTATGCGTAACAAACCCATTACCGGATTCAACTGTTTTAAGTTTTATAACTTTAATTGACATATCAACGATTTTTAAATTTATATAATTACTGTTCAGATGATTGAATTATAGAAGCAACTTTTTCACTTACTTCTTCAATAAACTTTTCTTTTTCCATGAGGGATTCTGTTATTGCATTTCTATAGGGTTTGTCTTCTAATATTTGTTTCTTTATTGTTTGTAAATCTTGTTGAATTTGGCTTAAACTTTTGGCAATTTCTGAAGTAATTTTTTGATCAACTTCATTCATTGAATATACTTCTTCTAAGTACTTTTTATTTCCTGGGTTTTCTATTAAATTCTTTCCAGAAACTACGTTCAAAGCCCAAGTTTGTGTATAAGGAGTATTATTATAACTATGCTCTTCCCTTATTAATTTTATAACTTTAACTGGCATACTAATTAAATTTTAAATGTTGGTATATACTTTTATTGGGCTCAATGAAATTTGTTAATTCATATTCTGAAATCTTATCTATAATTTTAGTTTTTAGTTTTATTAACTCAAATAATTCTCTTCGATATCTTACCTCACCTTGATTAAACGTTTTTGAATTTGGAAATTCTAAATAGGCATCTTTATTATCTCTATGGAGATCTAATTTCCATTGTCCTTGATGAAAAATTATTTTAGACTGTAAATGATCATCAAAGCACATCCTTAAATTGGTCTTATTTCTTTCATCCTGGGCATATCCAGAAGTATCAGATAAGTATAAAGAATATTCAAAAAAGTCAAATTTCACCTCTTCTTCATTTCCTTGAAACAAGATCTTTCTTTTTGTATCTAATTGTTTTTTAATAAAATACTTTGCAAAGTTTACTTTTAGGAGTCTATTAGCATTTAACACTTCTATAATTTGTAAGTATTCTTCGTGCTCATTTTCATTTTCCGAATTTTCAATATCATCTCTAAAAAGTCTATCATAGAATCTTTTCAGCAGTATATCCCCAGCAAGCAGATTTTGCTGAATAATAGCAATATTTACTAATATTAATAAATCCTTAAAATGCCGTAATCCATATCGTTTATGAAATTGTGTTGAGAAAAACTCTTCTTTAGAAAGCAATTCTGACTCGCTATCAGTTGTTTTTTGTAGCAAATAAAAGATATGTACTTCTTCAAGAACATCATAAATCCTTTCTAATTGCTTGGTAAATATTATAGAGGACTTAATAAGACCCCAATAATTTGAATAATCATCCTGAGAATTTATATTAGATATAACATCAAATTTATCATCTAAACAATAAATATCATTCATTGAAATGTAACAATTCTGATCAATTAAATTTTGACTATCTACATAATTATCTATATATTCAATAACCTTATCATAACCTTCAATGAGATTTGTAATTCTGTTAATTGATTCCCCATCTTCAACTCCTAAAACTTCATAGCTTTTAAGCAGTAATAATTCATGTAAATTATTACTATGAATGCTGAGTATATCTTCTAATATATGTTCACGTTTTTCAAATCTTGGTCCATTATCGGCAAAAAACTGCCTTATTTCATAATAAGATCTTTGTTTTGCTAATTTAAACTTCTTAAAAGGTTTGCTAAAAGTTTCCAAAACATCAAGATCTCTTGTTAATAGCCTTAAATTGGACAACCTATTATATAGTGTTTCTGTCTTAATTTCCTCTAGTTTTTCCATCTCTAAACCGTGAAGCTCATCTATTTGATTAGATATTTTGGCAAGGGTGTCTAGAATTTTTTGCTGATTCTTCATCATTATTATTTGTCTCTCTAAAACTTCATCTATCTTATCTTCTAAAACATTAAGTTTATCCATAATCTGTTTATGACGCTTAGCTGCAGGGTCAGATTTCCCTCTTCCTCCAAATAGTCCAGAAACTGTGGCTATAGAACCTATTACATCTCCAGAACTATATGCAGTAAATGCACTCATAGCAGTATTACCTATGTTGATTAGATCATTGGCTTTTTGAACAATTTCTGAATCAAAACCAACATTGCTTAATATTGTGGTAATATGCTGAGCTTTGTTTAAATAGTTTTTAATATCTTTTTGAAGATCCTGTTTTGCTTTTAATGCCTTTAATTGCTTCTCTAATGCATCTCTTTTACTTTCTGTGAGATCATTGTTCAGAAGACCGCTATCCAAAAGCCTTATTTTTCCATCTACATCAGCATTCGAAAAAATGTAGTCCTTAAGAATCCCTACGTTTTCAGAGTTCGTTCTTACCTCTGACTGTAGAACATCCACGGAATTACTTAATAGAGACATATTTGTTTCTAAACTTTCTAAATTCTCATTTATATTTTTGATACATTGTTGATGATTCTCTTGAACCTTAGATATGAATTTAATTTCCTGTTTGATTGAATTTATATCAGCATCTTGTGCCATATTCACCAACTTATTTAACGCACTTGCATTGACCAATTTATCTTCAAGAATCTTGGTCATTTCATGAACCGCTTTGGTTCTATCTTCAGGAGTCAAAAACTCGATAGAATTGTCCATTATCCCTACATTTGAATCAAACAAAAGATTATGAGCTTCAGTTGTACTCATTCCTGAAATTTCTTCTAAAGTTTTTCCAGTTTGCTCTCTAACTTCTCTTAAATGAACCCCCACAATTCTGGAAGAAGATTCTTTTACAGATTTATCAAATTCGTCTATTGCATGATCTAATAATTTATCCATAAACAGATTTACTCCACTTACCGCAATAGCACCAACACCAGTAGCTACAGCAGGAGCTGATGCAACGCCAATAACACCTTTTATTAGTTCAGAATTGCCAACCAGTATTTGCCTACTTATATATGCATTTTCCTGATGCTTTTTATATTTTAGGTGCAAGTCATTGAATGAACTAGCTGTGTTATTATCTAAGGTAACCGGAAATTTTTCATTCATAAAATCAACTAACTCATTAGTTCCATTCTTTTCGAATTCTTTTGAAAATATTCTTGTTAAAGTAACCGGCACTCCATTACTGTTATTTATCACTTTTAGTAATAATTCTTGATTTTGATCTGGCATTTTTTTGATTTAAATTATTTAGATGAAGGAGTTAACAATCCGACTAAGGCTCCTAAAGAAGTTGAAGCAACTGACACTAAAAATGTAGGCATTGGATCTTTAGGAAATTTAAAAATAAATACGATACAAGCGGAAAGCGTTATTATCAAGACAATTGCAACAAAAAAAATGACGTAACTGAAAATTTTCTTATCCAACAATGTCTTTCTAGTTGAGATTTGCTTTACAAACTGTTCCGGATTTTCTTTGAATTCATTTTGTAAGTTTACATCTGAAATAAATTCATTCTTGAATTCTTCAATATTTTTAAATTTCCTCATTATATAATTTTAGATCTTAGTGTTTCAGTATAAAAAAGAAAACCCCATACCCGGAGCAAATCCAGATATGGGGTAATTAATAATTTACGTTGCTTCTAAGTTAAGAAAAATTATTTAACAATAGTTAATCAATATTCTGTAAAACTACTTTAGTTCTGGCTTTATTCTTCTCACCTTTTGGAAAAATAAATACGAAAGAATTGTAAGTATTATTGAAAAAATGATAATTGCAATCCAATTCTTCCCCATCCTTTGATATTAGATTTATTCCGCCATTTTCATTAAATCTTCTAAATTTAAAATCTTTTATGAAATTCCATTTATATCCGTACTGATTCGGAAGTTCCAATTCACCTATATCTGCCATAAAGGGTTTAGAATAGAAAAGATCTCGTTTTTCACATGCAGCTTCATTCCATTTAGCCCCTTTTATTGGAGTAAGAACAAGTAAGGCACATTTATTTTTTGACTTTAGTACATAATTCCTAAACGTTGCATGAACTGATGCTCCGAATTGTTTTTTCAAAGCCATTACCGAAGATAGTCCAAGCTTTAATTTTTCTGCTTCTGCAATAAATCTATCTTGCTGAAATAAAGTTATTGAAGCAAAATAATTAGCTTCTTCTTCAAACTGTTCCTCTGTATCTGGAGATAAAGTATCATCATCATCTAAACATAGCATCATATCATTTTGCCATCCTAACGCACCATGTCCAACTTCATGTAATGTGACAAAATTTTTCTTACCAAGATTTTTATCAAGACTTATATCTATATATATCTTTTTTTCACTCCTATCAAAAACACCCTTAACTTTAGCTAGTCCAGATTGTAAGGTTTTAATCGATTTTTCTTTAAGAGTTTCCAAAAAACCGTGTTCAATATTCAGTAAATCAATTTTGTTTTCTAAAACAAAATCAGAGTAATTCATAATTTGATTTACTGGTGTAGGGAACACATCAAAAGATTTACTTCCTTTTAAAAGTTCATATGAAATTTTATCAATTTCCTTCTTGGTAAAATCGTCTATCATTATTTTCTATGCGTTTTGATGTATTCTAAATATCGTAAAACCTCTTTCCTCTCTTCTTCTGACAAATCTTCTGCTCTAAAAGCGACTTTTTGAGCAAAGTTTAAATTTTTTTCTTCTTCTTTACTTTTGTCTTTTTCAATTAAGTTGGCTTTTACAAGTAATTGTTTCAGCGATAAACGATAGATCGATGCAAGTTTCGATAAAATGTTAACTGACGGATTTTTGATTTTATCATTTTCTAATTGACTCAAATAAGCATTTGATATACCCGATATTTCTTCTACTTGTCGTAGAGTAAATGAAAGGTTTTTTCTAGCCTCTTTGAGCGTTAAACCTAGTGTACTCATGATGTTTATTTTTTGTAAAGATAAAAAAAATCCTAATCACCAAGCTAAAATCTTGATATATTTAGATTTTATTTAGATTTTTGCTTGATATATTTAGATTTATATTATATTTGTATATGAGTTTTAAAAATATATAGCCGATAAAGAGATAAAAAAAATCCAACCTATTGCGACAACAATAGTATTGGATTTATGATTTAATAGGAATTATAGTTTGGACGACTACACTTTGAGGCTTTATCACCATCAAAGGATTCCTTTATTTTGTTATAGCAAATGTAATGATTTCTATAGTCATATCACGTGTTTTTAACAGAATATTTTGTCTGAACAGCTCTTAATCCAAGCTGTTTTAAAGAAATCTGGACTAAGAACACCTAGACCTAATTAGGTGGGTATAACATTAAAAATAATTACAAATATGTATACTTTTAAAGTAAACAAAAGGGAATTCGAGACCAACGAATCAAAAATAACGGGTAAACAAATATTAACAATTGCAAATTTGACTCCTGTCGAAGATTTTGAATTGCTTTATAAAATCAATGAGAAAGGTTTTACACCTATTCAACTCGATGAAGAAGTTGATTTAAAATCAGCAGGCATTGAAAACTTGAGAGCAAGACCTTATAAAGGAATCATTATTAAAGTTGATGACAAAGAAATAGAGGTTGATGAATGTATTATGACTCCTATTGAGATTATGTCTGCTGCTGGATTAGATTCTAACAGATATTCTCTTAACGAATTACGTGCAGGTGGAGTTGAAGTTACATACAAAGATGACGTTGAGCATAAAATTGCAATTACTAAAAAGTCTTATTTTGTAAGTTGCAAATTAGATTTAGTTATCGAGTGCGTTATAGTTAATGCAAAAGTAAAACCATGGGTTAACGAGAGGATTTCATTTGATGAAGTCGTTGTATTAGAATATGGTTCCGTATCTACCAATCCAAATGTAATTTATACTATAAATTATGTAAAGGGAGTTCCAAGTAAACCAAATGGAACTATGGTAAAAGGTGAAGTGATTTCTGTTAAAAATAAAATGATTTTCAATGTCACTCAAACTAATAAATCATAGTCTCGATATCAAAAAACTTCGTGATCAAGGTTATGAAGTTGAGATAATTGGGAATTATCTTTTGGTACATAGCATTCCATATCTAAATGCTAGTAAGAAGGTAGTAAAAGGCACGTTGGTTACCAACGTGTCTATTGCTAACAATCAAGTTACTAGACCAAACAACCATGTAATTCATTTTGCAGGCGAGTTTCCGTGTAACATTGATGGGACGATTATTACTCAAATACAACACGTAAGTAATACGGTAAATCTTGCAGAAGGTATTGTGGTCAATCATTCATTTTCAAACAAACCTGTTCAAGGTTATCTAGATTACTTTGAGAAAGTAACACAATATATCAAAATCATCTCTGCTCCAGCTAAGCATATTGATTCTGGTGTTACTGCTAAAACTTACAAAGTGATTGAGTCGCTAGAGCAGGATTCTGTTTTAAATTACAGTGATACAAATTCTTCAAAAGCCGAAATCGATGGCATCAATCAAAAGCTTTCTGGGCTAAAAATTGGTATTATCGGTGTAGGCGGTACAGGGTCGTATATTTTGGATTTTGTTGCAAAAACACTCGTAGGTGAAATCCATTTATTTGACGGTGATAAGTTTTTGCAACATAATGCTTTTAGGGCGCCTAGTGCACCATCTTTGAAAGAATTGAATGAGTCTATTCCTAAAGTTAAGTATTACAGTAGAATTTATTCTAAAATGCATAAACATATAATACCTCACGAATTATATATCAATGAAAGGAATTTAGGGCTCCTTAATGGTTTAGATTTTGTTTTTATCTGCATTGATAAAAGTGAAGTGAAAAAGCTGATATTTCATAAATTAGAGAGCTTAAAAATCTCTTTTATAGATACAGGCATTGGGATTAAACGTGTTGACGACTCTTTGATTGGAATGGTAAGAACAACTACTAGCACTGAGGATAAGAGAAATCATGTTTGGGAAGGTCGTGTTTCGTTTGCTAATGAAGAAGATGAAGACTATTCTACAAATATTCAAATAGCTGAAATAAATGCTTTAAATGCAGTTTTTGCTGTTATGAAGTGGAAGAAGCTATATGGATTTCTTAATGATCTTGAGAATGAACGTGATAGTACCTATTCGATTAATGTAAATCATATAGAAAATAATGATAGTTCAACATAAGTTCGTAGAGTTTATGCCTGATATAATTGAAGATGGTTTTTTATACATATCCTTAGATTATGGAACAGTAATTCATAACTGTGCCTGTGGTTGCGGCAGTGAGGTTAACACCCCACTGTCACCAACAGGCTGGAAAATGACTTATAATGGTGAAGCGGTGACTCTTAAGCCATCAGTTGGAAATTGGAGTTTTGATTGTAAATCACATTATTGGATTATTGAGGGTAGAATTGAATGGGCTTCAACTTGGAGTGATGATAGAATTAAGAAAATCCGTAAAATTGAAAATAGCGAAAGGAATGAGTTTTATGAAAATAAAAAAACTATTTTAACGGGTATTGAAACTAGTAAAAAACAAGATTTAGAAGAGCCTATTCTAAAAAAGAAATGGTGGTTGTGGAGACTCTTGTCTTAATAATTCTTAATAAGAATACATGTTAATGGGTTTTAATATCATACACAAAAACTAAAAAAAGTCTTCTAAGCCCTAATGTTTATAAGACTTTTTAAAATTCAGAGTGACCCCGACAAAATCCAAACCTCACCATTATTTTACTAATAAGTTGCCCTATTCGTTGCCCTAAAAAATAACAAAACCCTGATAAACAAATGTTTATCAGGGTTTCTAGTACTCAAGGTGGGAATCGAACCCACACTCCCGAAAGAACTGGATTTTGAATCCAGCGCGTCTACCAATTCCGCCACTTGAGCATTTTTAATTGAATTGGACGGCAAAATTAAAAAAATATTTCATCACATCCATTAAATAAGTAATAAAATAAGGGTAAGAGTAGAAATAAATTTTTAAATTTGCACCTTGTTTTTAGAAAATAAGTTTTAACTCATTACAAAACAACCTTTTACCCTATGCCTAATTCAATTACAGAAGCAAAATTTTTTGCGTGTAACCAAAGTACAGAACTAGCAGAAAAAATCGTACAAGCGTATGGGGCTAAATTAGGCAATGTAATCACATCTACCTATAGTGATGGTGAGTTTCAACCTTCTTTCGAGGAGTCTGTAAGAGGTTCTCGTGTATTTATTATTGGCTCTACACATCCTAGCTCTGATCATTTAATGGAAATGCTCTTGATGCTGGATGCTGCAAAAAGAGCTTCAGCAAGACACATCACTGCCGTATTACCATATTATGGATGGGCACGTCAGGATAGAAAAGACAAACCTAGAGTTCCTATTGCGGCAAAACTAATTGCGAAAATGCTTGAAACTGCCGGAGCAACAAGAATTATTACAATGGATCTTCATGCAGATCAGATTCAGGGATTCTTCGAGAAACCTGTAGATCACTTATTTGCTTCGACTATATTTTTACCATATCTGCAATCCTTAAACCTTGATAACCTTACGATCGCCTCTCCTGATATGGGGGGGTCTAAAAGAGCGTACGCATATTCAAAGGCACTAAAAAGTGATGTGGTGATTTGTTATAAGCAACGAGCAAAAGCCAATGTGATTTCGCATATGGAATTGATAGGAGATGTAACTGGTAAAAATGTTGTGCTTGTAGATGATATGGTAGACACAGCTGGTACTCTTACCAAAGCAGCCGATTTGATGATGGAGCGTGGAGCAAAAAGTGTTAGAGCAATATGCACACACCCGATCCTTTCAGGAAATGCTTATGAAAAATTAGCGAACTCAAAATTAGAAGAATTAATCGTTACCGATTCTATTCCTCTAAGACAACAAAGTGATAAAATTAGAGTGATTACTTGTGCAAATTTATTTGCAGACGTTATGAGCAGAGTCCATAACAATAAATCTATCAGTTCTAAATTTATAATGTAAATTAATAACTATTAATATATTTTAAAATGAAGTCATTAACAATCAATGCATCTCAAAGAGAAAGCGTAGGCAAGAAAGCAACAAAAGCCTTACGTAATGCTGGACAGGTACCTTGTGTTATTTACGGTGGAGACACTATTGTACACTTTTCAGCGCCAGAAATTGCTTTTAAAAATTTAGTGTACACTCCAGACGTTCATACCGTGGTCATAGCGTTGGATAATGGTACAAAAATTAATGCTATCCTACAGGATATTCAATTTCATCCTGTAACTGATAGAATCTTACACATCGATTTTGTTGAGATTTTCGACGACAAGCCAATCACCATAGAACTGCCTTTCAGAACTACCGGAAACTCTCGTGGTGTACGTAATGGTGGTGTTTTACGTTTTAATCTAAGGCGTATCAAGGTAAAAGGTTTAGCAACAAAATTACCAGACTTTATCGAAGGAGATATTACTAATCTTAAGATCGGTAACAAATTATATGTTACAGATGTAGCAAGTGAAGATTTTACTATTCTACACCCTGATAACACAGTAATTTGTATGGTTAAAACTTCTCGTACTGCTGTTGACGAGGAGGAGGATGAAGACGAAGAAGAAACTGAAGGAGGAGATGCACCAGCTGCCGAAGCACCTGCTGCTGAAGCTTAATTTTCCCAACAGAAAAACAATCAAAAAGCATTCTGATTCTATTTTCAGAGTGCTTTTTCTATTTTTACAGAAAATAAAATCCAAATGCTCTCTGTATTCAGAAGAATATTCTCTTCAAAAAATCAAAAAAAAGAAGAAACTCAGTCAGCCCTTATGAAAAAATTTCTTGTTGTAGGCCTTGGTAATATTGGACCTAAATATCATAATACCCGACATAATATTGGTTTTAGAATTCTTGATGTTCTCGCAAAAGAAGAAAACCTGACTTTCGAAACTGAAAAACTTGGGGATCTAACCACTTATAAGCACAAAGGGCGTACGATCTTTTTCCTAAAACCAAATACGTATATGAATCTTAGTGGAAAAGCCGTTAGATACTGGTTAGTAAAAGAAAAAATACCTATCGAAAATCTTTTAATAATTACAGACGATATTAATCTTTCTTTTGGTACAATCAGACTTAAAGCAAAAGGAAGTTCCGGAGGACATAATGGGTTAAAGGATATAGAAGCACAACTGAATACTTCTAAGTATTGTAGATTTAGATTCGGTGTAGGAGCAGAATTCAATAAAGGCAGGCAGGTGGATTATGTTCTGGGAGAATGGAATGCCGAAGAAGAAGCTGCTATGCCTGAAAGATTAGAAAAAGCAATTGCACTGATAAAATCCTTTGTCACTTCAGGATTAACAAATACTATGAATACCTTTAACGGAAAATAAATAGCAGATCTCACAACATTTCCTTAATTTTATAACTAACTATTCACAGTGCATCGCTAATATATTAAGAATATAATAAACCTAGATTATAATATATGGTTTTACCAAAATCAATCTTCTTGAAACAAAATATTTCCACCGAGTCTAGAGCAAACATAATGTGCAATCGTGAGTTCCATCTGGAAATTCATTAATTGAAAAAATAAACGGATGAAACGTTATACAGATGCTAAAACTTATGACACTCATACACCATCAGTTGTTACTATTGGAACCTTTGATGGAGTTCATATCGGGCATAAAAAAATAATTGAAAGGTTGACAGAAGCTGCTGAGCGGATTAATATTGAGTCAGTAGTTCTTACATTTTTTCCCCATCCTAGAATGGTTTTACAAAAAGACACAAATATTAAATTGATTAATACCATCGAGGAGCGAATTCAGATATTAGAAAAAACCGGATTGGATAGTTTAGTGATCCACCCTTTTACAAAAGAATTTTCTCGTCTTTCCGCTAAAGAATATGTGGAGCAAATGTTGGTCAAAAGACTTAATGTGCGCCACGTAATCATTGGATATGACCATCGTTTTGGACGTAATAGAAACTCTAACATTACCGATCTTGCTTCTTTTGGCATTCAGAATGACTTCACAGTAGAAGAAATTTCTAAACAGGATATCGACGATGTAGCGGTAAGTTCTACAAAGATTCGTGAAGCACTGCTTGACGGTAATATTGTCAAAGCCAATAAATACCTTGGATATAATTTTATGCTTACTGGTAAAATAATCAAAGGAAAAGAACTGGGGCGTAAGTTAGAGTATCCAACGGCAAATTTGCATATCGAAGAAACGTATAAACTTATTCCTAAAAAAGGAGTTTATATCGTAAAATCTCTTATCAATAATAAGACTTATTTTGGAATGATGAATATCGGGTATAACCCAACCGTAAATGGAGAACATCAAACTATAGAAACACACTTCTTTGATGCTTCATTCAATTTATACGGAAAAAAGATTCAAATAGAGATGCTCAAACGTATTAGAGATGAGAAAAAATTCGGCTCTGTTGAAGCCTTAAAAGCCGCTATGCAAGAAGATGAAGATTTTTCCAGAGATTATATAAACTCCACTTTATGATCAATCGTTGGCTTTTTACACAAGTAGATAATAGTGCTCTAATCATATTTAGAGTTTTTTTTGGGTTTCTAATTGCAGCCGAATCATTTGGAGCAATTTTAACAGGGTGGGTAAAAAGGACTCTAATAGAACCACAATTCACATTTAACTTTATCGGCTTCGATTTTTTACAACCACTCCCAGGAATTTGCATGTATTACTACTTTGCAGTAATGGGAGTTTTCGGAGTTTTAGTAATGATCGGCTTTAAGTACCGGTGGAGTATGATTGGATACACAATTCTTTGGGCAGGTGTTTATTATATGCAGAAATCATCATATAACAATCACTATTATTTGTTATTGCTGTTATGCATTGTTATGAGTTTACTGCCAGCAGGCAATTACTTTTCTGTGGATGTAAAAAGAAATCCCGCGCTAAAAAAAATATCCATGCCCAGATGGTGTGTTTTGTTCATTATTTTACAACTATGGATTGTTTATACTTATGCCTCTGTAGCAAAACTGTATCCGGATTGGCTAGATTATACAGTTGCAAAAGGTCTGATGTTATCCAGAGCCAACTATCCCATTGTTGGAAACATATTGCAGCAACATTGGGTTCACGTGAGCATTACTTATTTTGGAATTTTGTTTGACCTTCTAATCATTCCGCTATTACTTTGGAGGAAAACCCGATTGTCAGCTTTTATTATAAGTATATTTTTTCATTTATTTAATTCTGTGGTATTTCAAATCGGAATATTTCCATATTTATCATTAGCATTTAGTGTGTTTTTCTTTTCGAAAGAACGTATCCACCACATGTTTATGTCGAAAAAAGAATTTTATACCGAAAATAAAATCGTCATTCCATCATATCGTAAAGTGTTACTACCGGCATTCGCTGTTTGGTTCGTTATCCAGTTAGCTTTGCCAGTTCGTCACTGGTTTATTCCAGGTGATGTTTTATGGACCGAAGAAGGCCATAAACTTAGTTGGAGGATGATGCTTCGTGGACGATCCGGATACACCAATTTTTATATTGAAGATAAAAACAATCCCGGTAAACGCATCAAAATTGACAAAAACCAATACTTATCCTCAAAACAAAGGCGATTAGTAAACACTAAACCCGACGCTATATGGCAATTTGCTCAATTTCTTAAAAACGAATATCAACAAGAAGGTAAAGAAGTTGCGGTTTATGTCAACAGTAGAGTTTCTGTAAATGGCAAAAAAATTAAAGTATTAATCGATCCTGATGTTGATTTAACAAGCGTAGACTGGAATTACTTTACAACCAATCCTTGGGTTATTAAATATGAAGATGAGTAATATATATTTACTATGATCCTAAAAATAAATCATACTACCTAATGCGTTTATTTTTACTAAAAAATATGTATGTATTCCTTCTTTTGGTTTGTTCTTCTGCAACATCCCAGGAAAAGAAGGATTGGTTTTCTTCCTTTGGAAAAACTCCTAATGTAGTTAATAAAAATTTTTATCAAGATTTAAAAGTCACGAAAAACCTTGCTAAGAGGTTAAAAATCATAGATACAATAGCAGCAATTCATATACAGGCAGGGAATACAGATTCTATCGTACATTATGGCAACCTACTTCAAAGTGAGGTGCTAGCTGCAGGCAGCAAACTTCAAAATTACAAATACTATTTATCAAAATCCCATAATATCCTTGGCAAAGGAAAATTGGAGATGGGACTTTTTGATGATGCAATGAAACACCATCTTGATGGTATTGCTGTTTCACCCGTTTCCAATATGAAGAAAATGCACTATACCCATCAACTTGGATTAGGTACTGTTTATTTAAACCTAAAAGAGTATGAAAAAGCATTGACCATTTTCGAAACTTGTTTAAAAAATGCTGAAAATATTGAACTATTAATTTTAGCTAAAAAATACCTTGCTGATGTATACTTTTTTAAAAAAGACATCCCAAAGGCAAAATCCAGTTACCTAGAAGTGCTCGATGAACTACTACTCTACGAAAGCAATAAAGTCAGACTGGAGACTCAACTAAAACTAGGAAGAATAGATGTACATGAAAACAACTTCCCTCGTGCGCTAGAATATTTTAGATCTGTAAAAGATATTTCATTACAGCACAATTTTTATGACCTCTATATAGATGCCGTCATACAGATGGGTATTGTATATTACAATCAAGGGTACCTGGCAGATGCCGAGATGGTTTTATCTACTGCATATGTAAATACATTACAGTGGAATAAGTTGGAACTGCAACGAGATGTGATTATGGTTCTTAGAGACTTAAAAATCGCTGATAAAGATTATGAAAATGCCTATAACCTTATGACTCAATATCTATCCATTTCTAACCAAATTCTGAAAAATCAGAATAAAGAGATTGTAAAAGAAATGGAGATTAAGTACCAAACATTACAAAAAGAAAAAGAAATATTAGCTCTTAAGGAGGAACAGCTCCTAAAAGAAAGTGAAATCGAACGGCAACGAACCATCAAAAAAGCATTCTTAATTGGTTTTCTTGCAGTACTACTCCCGGTAATAGCTTTGTTATTTGTATACTTTCAAAAACTAAAAACACAAATAGAACTTAATAAATCCCAAAAAGAAGTAAACTCGCAAAAAGTCCACGGATTGATGAAAGATCAGGAGCTTAACCTTGTTAAAGCAACGATGGAAGGACAAAATAAAGAACGTAAACGCCTGGCCAGAGAATTACACGATAGTATTGGAGGAAATCTGGCAAGCATTAAGTTACAACTTTCTAGTTCTCTTAATAACGGAGCTTTACAAACAAAAATTATCAATCAAATCGATGAAACCTATCATCAAGTAAGAGATTTATCTCATAACCTGGCTTCCAAAAAATTTCAGAACAATGGTATATCTAAATTAATTAAAGAATATGTCAATAATATTGAACAAGGAAGTAATCAAAACATTTCGTTTAATCCACATCCCGAAGAAAAAATAAATGAAATAGAAAACCCATTGAAAGAAGAGCTTTTTAAGATCGTTCAGGAATTATTGACAAATACTTTAAAACACGCAAAAGCCGATCAAATCGACATTTATCTGAATAAATATCAAACCACATTACAACTACTTTTTGAGGATAACGGAGTTGGTTTTGATACAAATAAAATAAAGGATGGTATTGGTTTTCAGAATATAAGAAACCGATTGAGTCCATTATCTGGTAAAATGATGATAGATTCTATAGTAAACAGAGGTACCGTAGTTAATATTGAAATTCCAGTATCTTAACAATCAAAATCAGATCATTTTAAATATTTTTTTGATGATAATAGTCGTTTGATAATCTTCAATTAGATTTTAATTTCTGCTAAAGTAAAATATATGTAATTTATCGATAATTATTAAACTTTAGATTATGCTCTTTTTACTATTCAGAAAACATGCTTTTATTTAAATTTGCTGCTTTAATGCGAAAGGGATAGTAGCGGCATGCTTTTTAATTTTGCGCCTTGAGCGATAACACTGAGCTTGTTTAAGTTCAGTCATAGGGTAAAAAATTAAAAAGATATAGCGGATAGCCTGACCACGAGGAAACGAGTGGAGTCGCCCAAAACAAAAACGATGTTACTTGTACAACAAATCATAGCAAACAAAGAGGAATATATCAAAGCACTGGAAAAAAGAAATTTTAACGCTGCTCCTATTCTGGATAAGGTAATTAACCTGGATGAAGAAAGACGTGCTACCCAGGCAAAACTGGACAATACACTTGCCGATTCTAATAAATTATCTAAAGAAATTGGGATGCTGTTTAAAAATGGTGAAGCTCAAAAAGCTACTATTTTAAAAGAAAAAACAAGTCAACTTAAAGAAAGTTCTAAGAGTTTATCTCTTCGACTAACTGAAATTCGGGATGAATTAACAAACCTTTTATATACGATCCCTAATATCCCTCATTCTTCTGTTCCTGACGGACAAAGTGATGAGGACAATGAAGAAGTGTATAGAGAAGGAGATATTCCCGTATTGGAAGATGGAGCATTACCACATTGGGAACTAGCAAAAAAATATGACATTATTGATTTTGAACTTGGTGTAAAAATAACCGGAGCCGGATTTCCGGTGTATAAAGGAAAAGGCGCCCGATTACAGCGTGGTTTAATCAGTTATTTTCTGAATAAAAACACAGATGCCGGTTATAAAGAATACCAGGTTCCGTATTTGGTAAATGAAAGCTCTGGTTATGGCACAGGACAGTTACCGGATAAAGAAGGACAAATGTATCATGTAACAGCTGATGATCTCTATCTGATCCCTACTGCAGAAGTGCCGGTTACTAATATGTTTAGAGATGACTTGGTAAATGAAAGTGATCTGCCTATTTGTTGTACAGGATATACTCCATGTTTTAGAAGGGAGGCTGGTTCATATGGAGCTCACGTACGTGGGTTAAATCGTTTGCATCAATTTGATAAGGTAGAAATTGTTCGTATTGAAAAACCAGAAAACTCTTATCAAGCATTGGATGGAATGGTAGATCATATAAAAGAAATTCTGAAAGAATTAAAGTTGCCATATAGAATCCTTCGACTCTGTGGGGGTGATATCGGTTTTACCTCTGCCCTAACCTATGATTTTGAAGTGTTTTCTACTGCTCAGGATCGCTGGTTAGAAATAAGTTCTGTATCTAACTTTGAATCTTATCAAGCCAATCGCCTAAAATTAAGATACAAAGATATTAATGGTAAAAATCAACTCGCTCATACACTTAATGGTAGTTCACTGGCATTACCTAGAGTGCTTGCTGGTATCTTAGAGAATTACCAAACTCCAGAAGGGATTAAAATACCAGATGTTTTGGTTCCATATTGCGGTTTCGAATATATTAATTAGTCTGACCAAGAGAAAGGTAGATCAATTTAGTTTAACAGTTCTGATAACATAATATCAAAGCGCATTTTGTTATATTTACACAAAAACTTGCGAAATGCGCTTTATTATTCTTTATATAGCTTTTCTTTTGGCTATGCCAATGTTTAGTCAATCCGAGCAGCTGGCAAGGAATTATATGCAGCAAGGTGCGTACGAAAAAGCGCTTTCTGTTTATCAAAAGCTTTACAAAAGAAATCCAAACCGTATCAATTATTTATTGGGATTGGTAGAATCACACCAACAACTAGAGCAATTCGATAAGGCTGAACAAATTTTACAGAAAAAAATTGAAAAGACTCCTAACAACTCCCAATTATTAATAGAATTAGGGCATCACTATGAAGTTCAGGAAAACTCTTCAAAAGCCAGAATATATTATGAAAAGGCTATTAAAGGTTTTAATCAAAATGATATAAATGCTGCTTACACGCTGGCACAGACCTTCGAAAAGTATAATCTTCTGGATGAAGCTGCCTATGTATATGAGAAAGGTATGGCTTCAAATCCCAGCGCCAGTATAACGATTAACAATCATCTTGCCAAGATTTACGGAGAACAGGGCAAATTAGAAAAAATGTTTGATAGTTACCTATCTCTGCTTCAAATCCAGCCAAATTATAAAAATATTGTTCAAGGAAACTTCAGTCAATATATTACGGAGGATCCCTTTAATGAAGCTAATATTATTTTCAGAAAATTATTAATAAAAAAGCTTCAGCAAAACCCAGACATTGTCTTTAATGAGATGTTAAGCTGGCTTTTCGTTCAGCAAAAAGATTTTAAAAAAGCTTTTGTACAAGAAAAAGCAATTTATAAGCGTAAAGGTGAAGATTTACAAAGAATCATTGGGCTTGCGCGTATAGCCATCGGAGCTAAAGACATAAAATCCGCCACCCAGATTTTAGATTATATCCTAGAAGCGCCTGCCGGAAATGATCTAAAACTTACAGCACATAAAATTATTTTAAAAGCCAAAACAGATCTCGCCGATAAAAAAGAATACAAAGCAATTAATGAGCAGTACGAAGCAATATTCGAGACGTACGGAAAATCAAGAGAAACTATTGGTTTACAAATTGATTATGCTCATTTTCTGGCCTTTAACCAAGACAGAAAACAGGATGCTATTGACTTTCTTAAACGCTTATTGAGCGAAGAAAAGCTATCAAGATTTCAGTCCTCTCGTGCTAAAATGAAAATTGCGGATATTCTTGTTTTGGATCAAAAGTTCAATCAAGCTCTCATCTATTACACTCAAGTTCAAAATGCATTAAAAAATAACTTTTTAGCTCAGGACGCAAGGTTTAAAGTAGCAAAAACAAGTTATTATAAAGGAGATTTTGCCTGGGCGCAAACGCAATTAGATGTACTAAAATCATCTACTTCTCAGTTGATTGCTAATGATGCTATGGAACTAAGTCTTATTATAAGTGATAACTCATTGGAAGATTCTACCCAGACGGCACTTAAGATTTTTGCCAAAGGTGACTTATTAGCTTTTCAGAATAAAAATCAGGAGGCTATCTCCAAGTATGAAGAAATTTTAGTCAACCATAAAGGAGAGAAAATTGAAGATGAAACATTTCTAAGACAGGCAAAGTTATTCGAAAAAGAAAAAGAATTTGAAAAAGCAAAAGTCAATTATCTTAAAATCATAGAGTTTTATCCAGAAGATATCCAAGTAGATGATGCCTATTACTGGCTTGCAGAATTATATGTAAATGTTTTAGGTGAACCGGAAAAGGCCAAAGAGCTCTACGAAAAACTAATCTTTAATCACGCAGATAGTATCTATTTTGTGGAAGCACGAAAAAAGTATAGAACACTTCGCGGTGATGCCATCAACTAGTTCCCATCTGAGTAATCAGTAAAAAAAGCAAAAACTGTTAACACTTTTTTTTCAGGCATTGTATATCCAGTTTGTCAAATTAGCTAAAAACTACACAAAACCATATACAGATCTAAGCTTCTTCGTAACTTTGTATCTTTATCAGAAAGACCATTACCTCTAATAGTTAACAACTATAATCCAATATGTATATATATAACGTTACGATCAATATAGAAGAAAGAAAACATTCTGAATGGTTAGAATGGATGAAAAATGAGCATATTCCGGATATGCTAGCAACGGGAAAATTCAGCAAAGCTTTAATGACTAAAGTATTGGTTGACGAGGAAATGGGAGGTATTACATATTCTGTACAATATACTACTGATAGCAAGAACACATTAGAAAGATATTATGCAGAAGATGCCGAACGCCTTCGGTCCAAAACAAATCGATTTGCAGGGCAATTTGTTGCTTTCCGAACAGAATTAGAAGTTATTAGCGAGCACTCATGAAGCAATATCGCCCAACAATATTCTATATAATCAAGATTTTTGGTCTTGTAGTTGGCGCTGCGTTTTCAATTTTTATATGTAGTTTATTTCTTGATATTGTTTCCTTCTTCGTAGAAAGTTCATTTTTTGAGCAATTAATATTGGTGCTCCTTATTCTTGCTTTCGTAGTTGCAGCATTTTTAATCATACGGTCAAATAATCCAACAATCAGTTTTGCAACTAAGCATATGATTATCGGTAAGCTAGAAGTACCTTATGATCAAATTGAGAACTTTTATCCTGCCAAAGGGGGGTCTGAGCCTTACGTTATTACAAAAGATGGCGATAAAATTGACCTGGAAATTTCGTGGTTTAGAAAAAAAGACCGTGAAGAAATCGAAAGAATTATTTTAGAAAAAACCCAACTATTCACGAAACGATCTTAGGATGTCTTCCAAATTCAAAAAAAACAAAAGCCACTCTCCTAGTAATAAAGACTGGAAAGAAAAAACAGCTGTTAGAGCTAAAAAACATTTAGGACAACATTTTCTGAGAGATGAGAATATTGCCAGAAAAATTGGAGACACTCTTACACTTGTTAACTATACAAACATAATAGAAATAGGACCCGGGATGGGTGTTCTAACTAAATATATATTACAAAAAGATGTCCGTCTAATTGCTATGGACTTGGATACTGAATCTATAGAGTATCTAAACACCAGTTTTCTTTTGGAGCACCCAGAAACTAGAAATTGCAAGAATAAGTTCCAGGTTATTGAAGCAGATTTTCTCAAGTATGACCTTGATACTTTGTTCGAAAATGAATCATTTGCAATAACCGGCAATTTCCCTTATAATATTTCATCACAAATCGTTTTCAAAACTTTGGAGCATCGTAATCGCATTCCAGAGTTTACAGGAATGTTCCAAAAAGAAGTAGCTCAGCGTATTTGCGAAAAACCAGGAAGTAAAACCTACGGTATTTTATCGGTATTAACTCAGGCATTTTACGATGCTGAATATTTATTTACGGTTCCCCCTTCAGTTTTTAATCCTCCTCCCAAAGTAGAAAGTGGGGTATTGCGATTAATCCGAAAGTCTTCGCAAATACTTCCTTGTAACGAACGCCTTTTTTACAAAGTTGTTAAAACTGCTTTTGGTCAACGAAGAAAAACATTGAGAAATAGCCTTAAAATTTTTCAATTGACCGACGAAATAAAGGGAATGGACTTACTGACCAAGCGACCAGAACAATTAAGCGTTGAACAGTTTATAGAATTGACATCACTCATCGAAAAATCAGTAAACTGATTTCATTTAGCACCAATCCTTACCGCAATTGAATTCTTTGGTTATCTTTGTGAGCGTTTGCAAAGAAATCTATAAACAAATATCTTATGTCATTCGAGATTTCCAATGAGCTTATCGATCAAGTAAAACATCTAATTGAAGAAGGAGGTGATATTTATTTGCGTGATATGCTCAGCGAAATCCACTTTGCTGATATTGCAGAAATAATTGGAGAACTTAACCTGGATCAGGCTACTTATCTTATCAAACTATTGGATAGCGAAAAATCTTCGGAAGCACTTATGGAGCTGGAAGAAGATTTTAGAGAGCGTATTTTGGATACCTTGTCTGTAAAAGAAATTGCGGAAGAGTTAGAAGAAATGGATACGGATGATGCTGCTGATATTATTGCAGAACTTCCAGAGGATCGTGCGGAAGAAGTTATTGCAGAAATTGAAGATGAGAAACACGCGGAAGATATAAAAGAACTGCTTCTTTATAGAGAAGATACTGCTGGTGGGTTAATGGCAAAAGAGTTGGTAAAAGTAAAGGAAACCTGGACTGTTGCCGGGTGTGTTCGAGAAATGCGTCGTCAGGCCGAAAAGGTAACTAGAGTACATTCAATTTATGTTATCGATAAAGAAGGAAGATTAAAGGGAAGATTATCATTAAAAGACTTACTTACAGCTTCTGCCCAATCCTATATTAGAGATGTATATATCGCCAAAGTAGATTATGTAAATGTTGAGACAGAAGGTGAGGAAGTTGCCAGAATTATGCAAAAGTATGATCTGGAAGCTATACCGGTTGTAGATGATCAAACTATCCTGGTAGGCCGAATCACTATAGATGACATGGTAGATTTTATTAAGGAGGAAGCTGAAAAAGATTATCAGATGGCGGCAGGTATATCTCAGGATGTCGAAGCAGATGATAATGTTTGGGAACTTACAAGAGCTCGATTACCTTGGTTAATTTTAGGCTTATTTGGAGGATTAGGTAGTGTATTTATTATGCAGGACTTTGAGGATGTAATGACTAACCCAAGAATACGTGATTTATTCTTCTACACACCGCTTATTGCCGCGATGGCCGGTAATGTAGGTGTTCAATCATCAGCAATCATTGTACAGGGTTTAGCTAATGATAATGTAAAAGGTAGTCTTTGGAACCGACTGCTGAAAGAAATAGGTCTTAGTTTGATCAATGGAGCTGCCCTAGCGCTTTTGATAATGGTATTTGGGTTTGCGATGAGTTATGAAATTTCGTTTAGCCTAACGATTGCAGCAGCATTAATGAGTGTAATTATCGTAGCAGCGCTTATCGGAACATTTGTACCTATAATACTAGACAAAAGAGGTATTGACCCGGCAATTGCAACGGGTCCGTTTATAACGACAAGTAATGATATCTTTGGGATTTTCTTATTCTTCTATATAGCAAAATTAATCCTCAATTTTTAAAACCTATCTATAAAAATATTATCCAAGGCAGTATTTAATCCAGAATCTATCAAACCCTGCATCCAATTACCCCGGATAATATTCTAAACTAAAAAAAGTTTGTTTTTCAAAATTTTTAGAACTTCCTAAGAAGTTTCTTCACAAGTATATACTTGTGGACATGCAACATAAAAGTTACAATAAAGAGGTCCCGTTACGGATCCACTACAAGAACATCCGCATAAAGAAAGATCTACTCCTGCTTGCCCCTTGATCATGCTTTGACGCTCTCTAGAAAGAATTGTTACCCCATCGATGTTTAAAAGATTTGTTTTCATGTAAAACTTATTTTTAAGTTAGTTCAATAAATTTATGACTTCTCTTTATTGTTTAAAAAGTTTTTAACGTTTTTATACAATCATTTAGAGTATATTCTCAAAATGAATCAAGCAATACGTACATAATGAGTTCAGAAATATTCGAATCACATATAACCGTATCAAAGTCAGCAATTGATGATATGAATCACGTTAATAACGTAACATATCTGCAATGGGTACAGGACATCGCAAAGAAACACTGGGAAACTAGAACTAATCATAAAATAAGAAATACATTCGTTTGGGTAGTTTTAAACCATTCTATAGAGTATCATAGTCCTGCGCTGGAAAATGATGAATTAACCATACAAACCTGGATAGATCATCACCACGGAGCCAGAAGTGAACGACATACTAAAATAATCAAAAACGATACGCAAAAGGTATTGGTTACTGCAAAAACCATGTGGTGCTTACTACATAAAGAAACGTTAAGACCTGTACGAATCAATGAAGAAATAAGTACCTTGTTTTTATAAATATACGTTGAAGGTATGCAAGCAATTAACATTAAGGATAAACTCTCAAAATTTGATAAACAATGGCATCCACACCGAATTGCTATTGTTGATGACAACCAGGTATATCTGGCAAAGCTAAGTGGTGATTTCGTTTGGCATAAACACGATGAAGAAGATGAACTTTTTCAGGTAATTAAAGGCACTTTGTACATGAAATTCAGAGACAAAACGGTAAAGGTACATGCTGGTGAGATTATAATTGTTCCTAAGGGAGTAGAACACTGCCCCTCTACGGATGATGGAGAAGAAGTTCATGTATTATTATTTGAAAAAGCAAGTACCAGGCATACCGGAGAAACAGTCTCTGAACGTACCGTTTCTCATTATATCGACATTTAATAGCTTCCGAAAAACTTTTATAACATTAAACGTATGGTATTTCGAAGCTAATTAGACTTTTTCTTACCAATAAAACCTATTTGTTATGAGTCTGAACAGAAGAACATTTATAAAAACCACCACGCTTTTAGTAGGGAGTAGTTTGCTTCCCTATCCTCATTTATACGCTAGTTCTAACCAAAAAAAATTAGGGGTATGCCTGGTAGGATTAGGATATTATAGCACAGATCTTTTAGCACCCGCATTACAACTAACTAAACACTGCGAGTTGAAAGCGATTGTAACTGGTAGCCCGTGGAAGATTCCTATTTGGCAGAAACAATACGGAATAAAAGATAAGAATGTTTATAATTATCAGAACATGCATCGTATTGCGAATAATCCTGAGATTGATGTTATTTATATTGTATTACCTACCGGAATGCACTCAGAATATGCTGTAAAAGCTGCTAACACGGGTAAGCATGTTTGGTGCGAAAAACCTATGGCAAGAACTGTTAAAGAATGTCAGGCAATTATTAATGCCTGCGATAAAAATAAGGTGAAACTTTCTATCGGATATCGTATGCAACACGAACCTAATACCCAACAAATTATTAATTGGGCCGATTCTCAACCTTATGGAAATATAAAAGCGATTAAAGCCGAAGCCGGATATTATGATTCGCGATCAGATCATTGGAAACAGAAAAAAGCTATGGGCGGTGGAGCTATGTATGATATGGGAGTATATCCGCTAAATGCCTGTCGATATGCAACCGGCGAAGAACCGACCGCAGTATTAGCAGCAAATCATACAACTAAAAGACCAAAGATATATACTGAGGTTGATGAAACTACATTTTTCACATTAGAGTTCCCCTCAGGAACTGTTGCAACTTGTAAAACCAGTTTTGGAGAAAACATGAATATACTACAAGTAGACGCAGAGAAAGGTTGGTATAAGCTACAACCTTTCCAGTCATATGGAGGTATTAAAGGAATAACCAGTGACGGCATTCGACTAAACCTAACCATTCCAAATCAGCAAACCAAACAAATGGATAATGATGCTTTATCTATTCTAAATGACACCCGGGTTTTGGTTTCTGGAGAAGAAGGAATGAAAGATATTAAAATTGTAGAAGCAATTTACAAAGCTGCCAAAAATAATAGTGCTATAAGCTTGATATAGAAGGGCGGTTATTCGAATTCTTATTACCTAACTATTAAAATTTATAATCTTACCAAAACCTATAACTCTTCTTTACACGATCTTATAGCTTCATAAAAAATACGGTAATCAGTACTTGTAACCACTTCTCCCTTAGTACTTAATGTTACGGTACCATTTTTTGCAATTTCATTATAGGGAACTTGTTTTTTCACATATCCTTTATAAACAAATTCGAAATAACTATCCTCTTTCAGTTTACTGGGATTAATCAAAAAATCATATAACCCATCTTTGTCCGTATACGCCTTCATACAAGTGTTTTCATCAACGACCAATTTTACGGCAACATATTCCATTTTCTTTTTTCCTTTGCCTAGCACTTTGCCGGTAAGTAATTCATCCTCTGTAATTGCTTCAATATCTTCATTACCGCTTAGCTGTTCCCCTTTTTGCTGTGACTTACAGGAGATTAGAAGAGTAAATATAAATATTAATGGTAGTAGTAATCTCATAGTATTTTAGTTTTGGGTTTTTATTATACTGACTTTATTAGTTTTCCATCAGCGTGATTTTTAATTCATTGGTCAATTTACAAAATAAAATTACTTGTTTCACATAACCGGCGGAGTGTTTTTTTATAATTTGCTTTATTAATAGCTAAATTTTAAGAAAATTAAAGATGTATCTTTACTAATCTAGCCTTAGCAATTGACTATATCAAGAAAAAACACGTATAAATACTATATTTTTAATGGGTTTAATTTTATAGTTTTAAGCAACTAAAATTATAATTTCAAAAACCTAAAGACTATGGCAACCACAACAGACAATAATAAAACTATGGTCAAAACAACCAAGAAGCCCCTCTTAGAACAAAATATAGTTGCTGGTATTTCTAAAGAGATTATCGATGAATTGAGCAATGAAATAAATAATATGTTATCTTTTGCAGTGTACAATGGTATTATTATCAATACCGAGGTAAATACCCTCATCCAAAAAAGTTCTGTGGATGACCTAATTAACGCACATAATTTATTATGTAAAAACATCGCTCCGGCAACTCCCAAATCTATTCATTATACAAAGCAACTCAATCAAGAGGGAAAAGGTAAAAACTTATTTGGAAAACTTCCTCTGGTAAGAAATTTAATCTTATTGGCACTTTTTTTTCTCGTAACATTTATTATGTGCAGCTTGTCACCAGAAGTTAATGACCAATCTTTAGATAAAGGCGTTTTAAATAATGACGGCATATCATTACTATTAAATCTTGGTTTCTTATCATCAGTAGCTGGCTTAGGTGTACTGTTTTATCTATTAAAAAATGTTAGTACATCCGCAAAAAACAGTACCCTTATTCCCGAGGACACCATATACTATGTTGCGATGATCATACTGGGGGTAATTGCGGGTTTAATTTCTTCAGAAATCATCTCATTTTACAGAACAGACCCGAATGATATCAATCTTTTTAATAAAAGTGTTTTGGCTCTTATTGGTGGGTTTTCATCGGATGCAATTTTTAGCATTTTACAGGGAATCATAGATAGAATCAAGGCTATTTTTATTCCTTCAAGTGCGACCTCGTGATAACGGAAGAAAATTTCATAAAACTTATTCCATAAGTAAACTAGAGAGAGTAACGTCAGTAAATATTTAACTACTTTTGAAGTACTAACTAAGTACTCCAATGAAAATACTTCACATAGATGCAAATCACCCATTATTACTGGAACAACTTAATAATTTAGGATTCGAAAACGAAGAGAACTACACTTCTTCGAAAGCAGAAATTGAAGCTAAAATAAAAGAGTATGATGGTATTATTATACGAAGTCGTTTTAAAATCGATAAAGATTTTTTAGATCAAGCAATAAATTTAAAATTCATTGGTCGTGTTGGTGCAGGCTTAGAGAGTATCGATACTGAATATGCAGAAAAAAAAGGCATCAAACTCTTCTCTGCTCCGGAAGGAAATCGTAATGCAGTAGGAGAACACGCACTAGGAATGATTCTTTCATTATTTAACAAGTTAAATATTGCAAATCAACAGGTGAGAAAAGGATTATGGAACCGCGAAGAAAATCGAGGTATAGAACTTGATCTAAAGACGGTTGGGATTATCGGATATGGACATATGGGTAAAGCTTTTGCAAGAAAACTTAGAGGTTTTGATGTAGAGGTTATTTGCTATGATATTAAAAGAAATATAGAAAACAGTGACGCTACTCAGGTTACCTTAGATGAACTTTTCAAGAAAACAGACGTATTGAGTTTACATACGCCCTGGACTCCACTAACGGATAAGATGATTAATACCGGATTTATTAATAAGTTTAAGAAACCTTTTTGGCTTATTAATACTGCCAGAGGAAAAAGCGTAGTAACTAAAGATTTAGTAGCAGCCCTAAAATCCGAAAAAATTTTAGGAGCGGGATTGGATGTGCTAGAATATGAAAAATCTTCTTTTGAGAACCTTTTTACTTCAGAAAAAGAAATCCCTGAACCTTTAAAGGAGTTACTAAAATTGGATAACGTAATTATTAGTCCTCATATTGCTGGCTGGACTGTAGAATCTAAAGAAAAATTAGCACAAACCATAGTAGATAAAATTAAGGAAGCATTTTGCTAAAAGAAATTTTCATATCACTTGTCTCTAAATATTCTATCGATTCAGAGTATATCAATTCTTTATGGAATGAAATTGCTAAAAATCATAGTAAGAAAAGTCGATATTATCATAACTTGTCTCATTTAGAAAACCTGTATCAGAATTTACTTCTCGTAAAAAAAGAAATTCTAGAATGGGATGTTATCTTATTCGCCTTGTTTTATCACGATTATATCTACAATGTTTTAAAGCAGGATAATGAAGAGCGTAGTGCTGATAAAGCAGTTAAGATTCTAAGTTCTTTATCAATTGATCTCGACAAAATAGAACTTTGTCAAGATATAATTTTAGCTACTAAGGGACATCAAATTTCAGAGAATAGCGATATCAATTATTTTACTGATGCCGATCTTTCGATTTTGGGAAGTCGTTGGACTGATTATGAAACGTATTACAAAAATGTAAGAAGAGAATACAGATACTACCCGGACTTTTTGTATAACAAAGGTCGAATTAAAGTACTGAAACACTTTATTATTATGCCTCGGATTTTTAAAACTGATCATTTCTATGCACTTTATGAAAATCAAGCCAAAAACAATCTAAACAAGGAGGTAGCACTACTTTCTATAACCAATGATAATTAACCAATAATGCGTTAAACTTTAGTTTTATTACATTTATATCGTGAAGAAAACCATATTCATCTTCGGAGCATTAGTTATAGCATTGCTTACCTTGTTTCAGCTAAGTAAATACAGTTTTGTTTCTGGTAATACATCAATTGAATTTGTTCTGGCCGGAATTGCAATAATATTCTTTGTAATTGGTGCGATCATAAACAAAAAGGTATTATACAAGAATAAAAATGTGGCGAATGAAATAAATCAAGAAAAAATAGAAGCACTGGGCTTAAGCAAACGTGAATATGAGGTATTGTGCGAGATTGCTTCTGGATTATCAAATAAAGAAATTGCAGAAAAACTTTTTGTTTCTGAAAGTACTATAAAATCCCACGTTTCTAACATATTGGTCAAATTAGATGCTAAACGCCGTACACAGGCAATAAAAATTGCGAAACAGCTGCAAATCATACCATTTTAGCGAATTTTCATACTTTAGTATGAGTCCTTTTTTAATTATCAAACCTACTTTTGACTTGAACTTTTAAATAAAATGAAAATGAAAAATACAGTTTTTAGATTTGGAATCTATGGAGCAATAACTATATGCATTTTATTCTTGTCAGGATGGTTTATTGGTAAAAACTTGTCCTTTACCACCCAAGAAGTCATTGGCTATTCAAGTATGGTGATTTCATTACTTTTTGTCTTTTTTGGCATAAAACATTATAGAGATAAAGAAAATAATGGAGCGGTATCTTTTAAAAAAGCTTTAGCCATAGGAGTATTAATTTCTTTATTCGCCGCTGTGGCATTCGGAATCTTAGATATCATTTATATAAAATATATCAATCCTGATTTTACTGCAGAATATTATGGGTATATGGTAGAACAGATGCGCAGTTCTCTACCAGAAGCAGAATTCAAAGTAAAGTTGGAAGAACTTGAAGCTCAAAAAGAATTGTTTTCGAGCCCTCTAATGAACTTTTTATTAATGTCTGCTACCGTACTAATCATTGGATTCATAATTTCATTAATTTCGGGGCTTATTTTACAAAGAAAACCTGTACTTACTAATTAGAAAGAAAATCATGCAATACAAAGTCAATACACCAGATGAATATATCGATGCTATTCCGCAGGAACGTAAAGAAGCAATGCAGAACCTTCGACAGGTTATTTTAGACAACTTGCCAAAAGGATTTTCTGAAGTAATCAGTTATGGGATGATCGGTTTTGTAGTTCCGCATGAATTATATCCTGACGGATATCATTGTGATCCTAAATTACCATTACCTTTTATAAATATTGCTTCTCAGAAGAATTTTATTGCTGTGTATCATGCCGGAATTTATGCGGACAAAGACTTAATGGATTGGTTTGTGGGTGAATACCCTAAATACGTAAAAACGAAATTAGATATGGGTAAAAGCTGTGTTCGTTTTAAAAAACCAGATCAAATCCCCCTAGAACTTATTGGAAAATTAGCAACAAAACTATCAGTTTCAGAGTGGATTGAAATATATGAAACCAATATTAAAAAAAGATAATAAAGACTTTAGCATGAAAAGAGTAACAGGTTTAGGAGGGTTCTTTTTTAAAACAAAAGACCCTAAAGCAACAAAGGAATGGTATGGCAAACATTTAGGACTACCCGTAGATGATTATGGCTGTACCTTTTGGTGGAAAGATAAAGAAGGAAATGATTGTTCTACACAGTGGAGTCCATTTAAAGAAGACACCAACTACTTTGCTCCCAGTAAAAAGGAATTTATGATGAATTTTAGAGTCGAGAATCTGGTCGAGCTACTAGAAGTTTTAAAAAAAGAAGGAGTCACAGTAGTTGGTGAAATTAAAGAATATGAATATGGTAAATTTGGGTGGATCGTGGATCCTGAAGGTAATAAAATTGAGCTTTGGGAACCTATAGACAAAGCCTTTTTGTAAAATTATAACAGTTTACAATGTAACTTCCCCAGATTCTATCTTATCTATCATTGTTTTCCAAATATTATAATGATCACTGTCTACTTCGATCACCTGAACATCTTTAGATTTAAGGAAATCTAATTCATAAGAAGTAGGAATGCCTACATTTCTATCCTTATTGCCGTAAAAAAAAGTGATTTTAGATAAGTCTTCTTTATCTTTTAATAGTTTCGTATAATCGTGTTTTCCAATCGCTGCTTTTAGAAGGTTTTTTGCAGTTCTTATTTGGAAATATTTTTTAGGACGATTAGGATTAGGAGGTCTATTCTCGTCAGGTATCCTAAGGGATTTACCATCTTCTTCAAAAATTGTATTGATATCTTTGAGCTGATAGGCAGTTTGTAGAGAATCTGCCTTGAATCTTCCTCCTGTAATAATATATTTATCTGCTAAAGATGGATAATTAGCAAGGTAATTTGGTATGACAAAAGCACTATATGAATGTCCAGCTACTACAACATATTTGCCACGATCCTTAAAATATTTGATCGCACGATACATTATTTCCGAAGTATTCGCAGTTTCTTTCTCCGCCATTTCTAAGTTAAATACATCTTTCCAGTTAAAAATCTCCTTATTATAGGTGGTAGCTTGATGAAGATTAACGTTATAATAATTCTTAAAATTAGATAAATAGGCCATAGCAATCTTTCCATTAAACTCATAGTCTAATTGATTTTTAGGACCTCCATCTCCAAGAATAAGAACTGTATCATTCTCTATAGAGCCTTCTGCAAGCCATAGCTTAGTAGTATCATTCGAAAATACTGTTGGAGCATAATTATGTATTATGGGCTCCTTGTACTTTACCATAGTATTTTTCGCTATAATATTTTCTGTATTCTTCTTAGAAAACTCGCATCCCAAAATCAAAAAACTACAAGCAATTCCAAACAAATAAAAAATGATATGTTTCATTGTTTTACATTTTTAAAAGTTAAAAAGTATCTTAACATTAAGATACTTTACAAATTTATATAATATATCTTAATATTAAGATATATTTTGTAGTTTTATTTATTACAAACAAGTATTTACTGATTATTCATGATAGAAAAAGACACTATTGACCATTTAATCTCCGATTGGAAAACTCAACGTCCGGAGCTAGATCCATCCGCTATGGAAATAGTAGGAAGAGTAATGCAACTAGGAAAAAAGCTAGAAAAAAGTGCTAGTGCTGCTTTGAAAGATAGTGGCATTTATTACACAGATCTAGATGTACTAGCCACATTAAGGCGATCTGGAAAACCTTATCTATTAACGCCCAAACAGTTGCGAGAGTCTGTATTAGTAACATCTGGCGCTATGACAGCATTATTGGGTAGATTAGAAAAAATGAAACTTATTTATCGTTCACCAGATCCAAAAGATGGTCGTATTAAGGCCGCTGCGCTCACCAAAAAAGGAGTTCAACTAATTGATAAAGCCATAGAAGTCCGTTTTGCCGAAGCTAGTCAAGCGGTTAGCGCTCTTTCCGAAAAAGAGCAGAAACAACTGGTACCGCTACTCAAAAAATTATTGTTTACAGCAACTAAGCGTGTATAAATCTCATTTTTTGTAAATAATGTAAAACCTATAGAACATCATAACGGCAAAAATCTATCTTGTTCTATCATGTTACCTTTTTATAAACATTCCATATAATCATAATTTTTGTAACTTTCTAAAATGAAATTAATTATTCAAATCATATTATGAGTGAAGAAAACAAAAATCTGGGTGATGATCCGAAAAAAGGAGCTGAAGAAGCATTTGATAGTGCCAAGGAAGCTACAAAAAAGGCCAAAGATAAAGCAGGCGAATTTGCGGAAGAAGCTAAAGAAACTGCAGAGGAGTTTATGGGTGAGATGAAAGAGACTTTTAGCAGTAATGAAAACAAAAAAGTCCTTGCAGGCATTTTAGCGCTTATTCTTGGTGGACTGGGTATACATAAATTTATTTTAGGCTATCATAAAGAAGGTATTATAATGTTGGTTTGTACGTTGATATTGGGAGTTTTAACCTGTGGAATTGCCGGATGGGTCGTTTGGGTAATAAGCGTAATAGAAGGTATTATCTATCTTACTAAATCGGATGAAGAATTCTATCAGACATACCAGGTGAATCGAAAACCCTGGTTCTAAAAATAGTATGAAAAGCTAGAAAATAATATTCTAGTTTTTTTATCTAAATTTAATATCGTAATATTGCGATATTAAAATATATTTTATGGGTATAACTAAAACTAAAATGTTTGATCAACAACAGAATGAACTGGCTCAGTTTTTTAAAATATTAGGCCATCCTGCCCGTATTGCTATACTTCAATACATAAGTAACCAAGATGCTTGTATATGTAATGATCTTGTAGAAGAAATAGGTCTCGCACAAGCAACAATATCACAACATCTAAAAGAATTGAAAAGTATCGGATTGCTAACAGGAAAAGTTGAAGGAAAAAGCATGTGCTACTGTATTAATATTGAGAGGTGGAATCAATTACAACAAAATCTAAACTCTTTTTTTAATACCACAAAACAGAATTGCTGCTAGTACTTTAAAGAATCAATTACAAAAAGAATATTATGAATACATCAGAATTTATCTCGTTATTAGGAGAACACCAAGATAAAGCATTACTCTTCGAATATGCTCCTGGAATGTTGGTTGGTGCAAATTATCACATTACCGAAGTTAAGCATGTTTCTATAGAATCGGTTGACTGCGGCGCAGGAACAGATTCCTGGAATGAAACAATTATCCAATTGTGGGAAAGTCCAGTTGAACTGGGAAAACGAGATTATCTTACCACTTATAAAGCATTAGGGATCCTTAGAAAAGTTGGAAAAATGACTGCTTACGAAATGGATGCTCCTGTAAAAATTGAATACGGAAATGCAATTTTTCATACTTCCCATTTACATATTATTGGTTCTGATGCTAAAGATGGAAAACTTCTAATAAAACTTGCCATCCAGCCAACTGATTGTAAAGCTAAAGAAACTTGTGGTGTTCCGGAAACAGTTCCTACAGAAACTGTTTCTTGCGCTCCAGGTAGCGGATGTTGCTAAATGAATTCTGACTTTAAAATACTGCCTTTTGATATATCAGATTGGCCTGATATTTCCAGAATTTACCAAGAAGGGATTGATACTGGTATGGCTACTTTCGAAACAAAAGTGCCGGTTTGGGAACAATGGAATAAAAATCATATTAACTCTTGTAGGTTGAAAGCTGTTCTAGGCAATAAAATTGTTGGTTGGGCAGCTTTATCCCCTACTTCAAAAAGAGAGGTGTATAAAGGAGTCGCAGAAGTTAGCATTTACATAACATCAAAATACCAAAATTTAGGCATAGGAAAGCTACTTTTGTCTAACCTCAACCAAGAAAGTGAAAATGTAGGATTCTGGACATTGCAAGCAAGGGTTTTCAGTAATAATCAAGCTAGTATAAAATTACACACATCTTCAGGGTTCAGAATTATTGGGTACAGAGAAAAAGTTGGTAAATTAAATGAAATATGGTATGACAATACTATATTAGAAAAAAGAAGTAAAAAGATAATATAACCACATAACACCACAACCATGAACATATTAGTACTTTGTACCGGAAACTCCTGCAGAAGCCAAATGGCAGAAGGTTATCTAAAACATTTTGCAAAAGATAATGCCTCCATTTACAGTGCAGGTGTAGAAACTCATGGTGTAAATCCCAGAGCTATTGCAATTATGAAAGAGGATGGAATTGATATCTCTAAACATACCTCTAATAATCTTGAAGAATATATGGATATACATTTTGACTACATCCTTACCGTATGCGATAATGCAAATGAAAGGTGCCCATTCTTTCCTGGAAAAGCAGAACGTTTGCATTATAATTTTTTTGACCCCTCAAAAGTTGATGGATCCGAAGAAGAAATTCACAATGCATTTACTAAAACGAGGAACCAAATCAGAGCTTATTGCAAAGATTTTGTAGAAAAAAATATAGTAACTCATTAATTGATTGATCTTATTATTAAGGATTTAATTACGCTATTGATACTTGATTTTCATCATAGTCCATAGTCTAAAGGCAGCATCATTCCAACCTTATGATTAGACATATATCCGCTTAAAAATAACTGATTCGAAGGGGTATAATTACCAAAACCATCTATATAAAAATGATCAGCCGATATCCACATATCCGTTTGATACTTTTCATCATAAAGTACACTTACCCGTTCAACATTCATCGCCACTTTGGCTAAACTGTCCACTAATTCTACAGAAAAGTATGCATTTGGATCCCCTGCAAATCCTTTGTAAAAAACTCTGAAATTATTTTCCTGAATTCTTTTTTGTGCTAATGATCTCATAAAATGTAATATAGAGCCTTTATAAGCTTTCAACCTTCTCTTTTCATATTTCTTTCTTACCTTTTTATGATATTCCTTAAAAAAACTTGTCCCCGAAAAGTATGTAGATTTTACTAACCTCAGACCACTACTTCCTAAAGAAAACTTTAATTCAAAATCGATTAGGTTATAGGTTATCTTATATCCTAAATATTTGTTTCTTATTGTTAAAGGAACAGAAGAACTGGCATACAGCATTTCATCAGAAGAACTATAATACAATCGAATATCCCCTACATTGACTATTTTACATTGTTCCTGAATTGATTGGTCGCCAATAAAATACTTTTTAAAATATCTTAGTTTTTTCTCTCTACTCCAATCATCAGTTTGAAGATATATAGGATCTAAAGATTCAATTTCTTCCTTTAAATAAATCAGTATATCCTCTCCCTCCTTAATGATAGTTGGATCTAAAATAACAGTCTTATAACCCAAATACGAAATAATTATGGATTCTTTAAAATTTGTACTTATATCCAAAGAAAATCTTCCGGATGAGTTAGTGATCGTTCCTTTTGTAGTTCCATCAAGATAAATCACTACCGCTTCCAGAGGTTGTTTTGTAGTATCATCATAAATAACACCACTAATTTTCTGTTGGGAATATGTATAAACCGAAAAAAAGAATAGAAAATGAAGTAATACCAGTGTATAAGATATGTTAGAATTACTTATCCCCATTTTTAAAATATTTCTGTTCCAGCTCTGCCTGAAATTCTTCCATTACAGGTTTTACTGTACTTTCGGGTAAATCAGCGATTCTGATATACATCAAACCATCCACCGCGTTATTGAACAATGGATCCACATTAAATGCAACTACTTTGGCATTTTGTTTAATATATTTCTTAATTAATACCGGAATTCTAAGGCTTCCTGGTTCAATTTCATCAATTATTTTGTCAAATTTATTAAGATCGCTCCTACTCTCATCAAAAACAAAATCCTTATCAGCATCCTTCAATTTTACCTTAAACTCTTTTTTGGGTCTAACGTATTGTGCTACATAAGGATCATAGTAATGTGATTTCATAAATTCTATCATCAATGACTTAGAAAAATTACTGAATTTATTACTTATACTAACTCCGCCAATCAGATATTTATGATCCGGAAAACGAAGTGTACAATGTACGATCCCTTTCCAAAGCAAGAATAATGGCATGGGGCGTTGCTGGTATTCTTTAACAATAAAAGCCCGGCCCATCTCAATAGATTGACTCATCATTTTGTGTAATTCTGGTTCAAATCTAAAAAGATCTTGCAAGTAAAAACCATCAATACCAAAACTATTATAGATTTCATTACCCATTCCCATTCGATACGCTCCCGCGATCTTCTTTGCTCCTATATCCCACAAAAACATATGATGGTAATAATCATCAAAAGGATCCAGATCAATAGACTGATTTGTTCCTTCTCCAATTTCTCGGAAAGTAATCTCCCTCAACCTTCCTATTTCATGAACTACATTAGGGATACATTCCTTTTTTGCCAGAAAAACTTCATAGTTTTTACTCGCTAATAAACGTTTATCATTTTCCCTGCAATACTCTAATTCTGATTCTATAGAGTTAATACTTCCTCCGGAGGCAATTTCCTTAGGTGATTTAGGCAATTTTAGGTTCTGCGGAATAGACTCCATCAAGGTCTTTTTTTCATAGGGATTGGCCAACATATAGGTTTTTTTACGCAAAAAGTTGGTAAAATCATCAATATTAGCATATTCCTCCTGATCCTTTACGGAAACAGGATTACCGATTCGAACCTTAATAGTCCTGTTTTCCTGTGAAAAAAGTTCACTCGGTAATTTAGCCGTTCTTAAAGTATCATTTATAGATGCCAGCTTATAAAAAAGCCTGCTATTTCTTGCATGAAAGTAGATTGGAATCACAGGAACTTTTGCTTTCTTTACTAATCGTATTGCACCAGATTCCCAAGGCTTATCCACGTGGTTTTTGCCTTCCTTAATCGTAGAAACTTCGCCAGCAGGAAAAATCCCTAATGGTTTTCCTTTTTTAAGATGTAAAATTGCTTCTTTTATCCCTTTATGACTTGATCTTACTTCCTTTCTGTTTTCGAAAGGATTTACCGGCATTATGTATTGCTTTAATGGAGTAAAATTATGTAATAAGAAATTTGCGATAATCTTGTAGTCCGATCGATGTTCTAGCATTAATTTCAAGAGTAATATTCCATCCAATCCTCCTAACGGATGATTAGAAAGTGTAATAAAAGCTCCCTCTTTAGGTAATCTTTTCAAGTCTTCCGGAGGAATCTCGAAAGTAACCCCGTACATGTCTAACACCTTTTGCACAAAGTCTTTACCATCTAAATGACTAATACTATCATACTGACGGTTAATCTTTGATAATCGCGTGATTTTTAGAATCATCCAACCAACAAAAGTGCCAATAAAGCCTAGTTTATCCAATTTAAGCCCTTTGGCTACTTCTTTTGAGGTGACTACCGCCATTAAATACGTTTTGTGCTAACTACAAATATAACAAAATCATGTAATAGGATATCCTATTGTTTAACAACCATTTGATACGTTTCTTTCGTGCTTTGTTTGAGTAAAATATCCTGATTTTGTTCTAAGGATAGAATTGAATTCTTATCAAAATGTCTGATCGTAAATAAGGACACATTCTTTTCGTAAGAAACGTTAAATTTAGGTTTTAAGTGTTTTAGTAATTGCGCAAAGCGATCAAATTTATCATCCAGGCATACAGAAAAGCTAATTGCTGAGTTTTGAATAAGATCTACTTTTAACTGATAGGCATGAAAAAGACTGAAAATTTCACTTATATTATCCTCTACAATAAAAGAAAAATCTAAGGAAGCAAGTGATAACAGTATTTGATTTTTCTTTACAATATAACATGGTAGCTGAGGGACTAATCTTTGACCTTTTTTAACAGATGTTCCTTCATTTTCAGGATTCAGAAACGACTTTACGTAAAGAGGGATTTCTTTTCGTTGTAAAGGTTGTAACGTTTTTGGATGAATTACTGAAGCTCCATAAAAAGCTAATTCTATAGCTTCTTCGTAAGAAATCTGCGATAGTAGTTTCGTATTTTCAAAGACTCTGGGATCTCCGTTAAGAACTCCTGGAACATCTTTCCAAATAGTAACGCTGGTAGCATTTGTACAATATGCAAAAATACCCGCAGTATAATCACTACCTTCTCTACCTAAGGTGGTAGTAAAATTATTGTCATCTGATGCTATAAAACCCTGGGTAACAATTAATCCATTTTTATCAATTGCTTTATCGATTTTTTGCTGAGTAATTTTCCAATCAACTGCTGCATCCCTATAAATATCATTTGTTTTAATTACATCCCTCGCATCCAGCCAGTGATTTTTATAACCTACTTCAGCTAAATACGCACTAACGATTCTGGTTGCAATTAGTTCACCATAGCAAACTATTTGATCGTATACATAATCGTACCGTGTTGACTTATTTCGCTTTAATGTCGTTTCCATATCGTGTATAAGCGAATTAATCTTCCCAAAAATCGGATGCTGTTTATTTTCAAATAGATTACTTAATATTTCGATATGATATTTTTTTATAAAATCTATAGAATTTTTAAGTTCCTCACTTTGATTTAAATAATGATCTACTATAGTTTCCAAAGCATTTGTAGTTTTACCCATCGCTGAAACCACGATTAGTATATTAGTATTACCAACCTTTTGCAGTACATTGATTACATTTTTTACACCCCTAGCATCTTTCACAGATGCACCACCAAATTTAAAAACCCTCATCACTTGCTATTATTTCATCAAAATTTCAGCCGATTCAAACTATTTTTTTGAAACGAATGCATTCAAACCTTTTTCATCCATTTGCACTACTTGCCATCCTTCCAGAATTTTAGCTCCGCTATTAAGATAAAAGTCAACTGCAGGTTTATTCCAGTCCAAAACGTTCCATTCTACTCTTTTTACCTCTTGTTCTTTTGCATATTGCATCACCCGTTTGTACAATGCCATACCTATTCCGGTTCCTCTCTTGGATTCCCTAACAATCAGGTCTTCTAAATGAACTGTTCTTCCTTTCCAGGTAGAAAACCTGAAATACACCAAGGCCAAACCAACAATTTCATCATTTGCTTCGGCAACAAAACAATGAAACAATGGTTTGTCTCCAAAACCTTCTTTTAACAAATCCTCGACTGTCACATCTACAGCGTTTGGTTCTTTTTCAAAAATTGCTAATTCTTCAATCAGTAATAGCACTTGCGGCATATCTTCAGCCAGTCCGTCCCTAATAATATAGTCCATAGTACAAAAGTTTATCAAAACTATAAAATATGTGTCAGAAACCAGACATTTTTATAATGTTATGCTTCCCTGTTTTATGTTTTCATAATTCTTGAAAAAGTTTAGCAAATTAAATCACGAAAACGTTGTAGTTATTTAAAAAATAATACTTTTGCACAAAATCCGTGTAACCAATATGGCTAGAAAAAACCAAACTTTAGGAGAATTTATTATTGAAAATCAACAGGATTTCCCGTATGCGAGTGGAGAACTTTCCAGATTAATCAATTCCATTCGTCTAGCGGCAAAAATGGTAAATCACGAAGTGAATAAAGCCGGTTTAGTTGATATTACTGGTGCAATTGGTGACGTTAATATACAGGGAGAGGATCAACAAAAGTTGGATGTTCTCGCTAATGAAACATTCATCAACACACTTACAAACAGAGAAATCGTTTGTGGTATTGCTTCTGAAGAAAATGATGATTTTATTACTATAAAAGGTCAAAAAAATGACCATAGGAATAATTACGTAGTCCTTATGGATCCTCTTGATGGTAGCTCCAACATTGATGTGAATGTTTCTGTTGGAACTATTTTTTCAATCTATAGGAGAGTTACTCCAACTGGGACACCTGTGACAATAGAAGATTTTCTCCAACCGGGTAATTTACAAGTTGCCGCAGGATACATCATTTATGGAACCTCCACAATGTTAGTATACACTACTGGCCATGGCGTTAATGGTTTTACACTTAACCCAGCTTTAGGAACCTATTATTTGTCACATCCTAACATGAAATTTCCTGAAGATGGAAACATTTATTCAGTGAATGAAGGAAACTATATACACTTCCCTCAAGGAATCAAAGATTACATTAAATATTGCCAAGAGGAAAAAGACGATCGCCCATACACGTCCAGATATATAGGATCATTGGTGAGTGATATCCATCGCAATATGATAAAAGGTGGAATTTATATGTATCCAAATACATCTAAATCTCCGAACGGCAAACTACGGTTATTATATGAATGCAACCCTATAGCATTTATAGCTGAACAAGCAGGAGGATCTGCAAGTGATGGATTCAGAAGAATTATGGATATTAAACCAGAAGAGCTTCATGAAAGAACTCCTTTTATTTGCGGAAGCAAAAATATGGTGAAGAAAGTAGAATCCTTTATGCAAAAATCTAAATCTTGAAATCAACTATCTCGGGACAACCACGCGATGTCTCCAGAGAAAACACTGTCGTAACATTTCGAGGTAAGCATCGGAGCATTAAACTCCACAAATTCGATTAATACTTCTTTAATTTTTTCTTTTTTCATAATTACAAAAGAAAAAATTAGGAGTTATTTACACAATTTACCCTAAATCCTCAACTAATAATCTATGATATTAAGAGTATAAGGCGGGATAAGTTAACATTATCATTCTCTGCCTCCTATTTTTAATGTTTTTATGTTAAATTTACGAATAGCTCATATATTAAAGTAAATTAACCAAAATGGCCAAAGAAAATAAAGCTACTGAAGAACAGGTTGTAAACGATCCTTCTTCAAAAATAGAAGCAATCAAAAACTTAATTTTTGGAGATAATATTGCTGCTTATAATTCTGAGTTTGAATTAGTAAAAAAAGATATAGCAGCGAAACGACAAGAATTAAGGGATTTTATAGAAGAAACGAGTAAGGAACTGAATCAGGCAATCGATAATCTCAGTACTGATATAAACATCAGAATAACAGAGTTAGAAGATAATCTTGCGGATAAGGTAGAAATGCTAGATAATAAAAAAGTTGATAGAAAAACATTAGGTGATCTCTTGATTACCATGGGAGAAAAAATTAATAAGAAGTAATCCGTTTATCCAAAATTATGGAAGAACAGGATAAACTTAAGATTCTAAAAGAACTTCTTCTTACAGAAGAGAAGGAGTATGCAGATTCCATTGCCAAAAAAGTTGATGAACTCAGTAAAATTGTTCATCAAAAACAAGAGCTTTCTCATAAGGTAGATCCTATCATCGATGACAAACTAGAAGAGTTTGTACAGGAGATTCCCAAAACCTTAGGCCCCACTATCACCGAAGCATTAAAGGAAGAAATTAAAAATTCTCAGGATGCTGTCGTCGAAGCACTATTTCCAATCATTGGTAAGATGATCAAGAAATATATCGCACACGAAATAAAATTATTAAGTGAAAATATTAATAGAAAGACAAAACAGGCATTTTCTTTTAAAAATTGGTTCAGAAGAACTAAAGCCAAAGCTCATGGAGTCACCGAGGGAGACCTGGCAATATCCGAGTACGGAAAACCAAGACTAATCCAGATGTTTGTTATTGAAAAAAACTCTGGACTATTAATCGCAGATTATAGCCCTTTATCTGATGATACTATAGACAAAGATATGGTTGCTGGTATGCTAACTGCCATAAAAAGTTTTGTAGAAGATGCTTTTCAGGGAGGAAATCAAAACCTAGAAACAATTGAGTACGAATTATATACCATCCATATCCAAAATTTTTATTCTTATTATATTGCCGCTGTAATTTCTGGTGCATATAATATGATGTTTAAAGAAGTGTTAGAAGATCAAATTATCGATTTTGCACAGCATCACGTTTCAAAACGAGAATTAGAAAATAGCGAACTTTTTACCAAAAAATTAAAAAAACATTTTGAAGATGAAATTGTCTAAAAAAGTAGTGCTTTTAGGACACTTTGGAGTAGGAAAAACATCTTTGTTCAGGCGTTTTATTGACAATGAGTTTTCTGAAGATTACAAAGTCACACTAGGCGTTCAGATAAAGAAGAAAGTAATCGAAATGCCTGATGGACGAGAACTTTCTATGATCATCTGGGATACAGAAGGTCATACAGATATAGAAGATACCAGAAAATCATACTTGCTGGGATCCAGCGCTTTTATTTATGTTTTTGACTTAACCAGGGTTGACACCTATGAAAACCTGAAAGATGACTTTACTTATCTGTCTAAAAACTATGCAAAAGTTAAAATTAAAGTGATTGGTAACAAATTGGATTTGGTCAGTGAAAAAGAGGCTTTAAAAAAAATAGAAGAACAAAATATTGTAGTTGATTGTCTAACAAGCGCCAAAACAAATAAAAATGTGCAGGATTTCTTTTTAGACCTTGCTAGAGAAATAACCAATTAGTGCGATGACATATAAGGAAGAGAATATACCATTTGATCAAAAAACACAACGTACTGTTACTGATCTTGATGGAATCATCACCCAAACTGATGCCAATATATTTCGATGGAAAATCGAAACCTCTCTCTATGATGCTCATCCCTTTTTTGAAATATTAAAATGTTTTATTGATGATTTTGACAAAGAAGAAACAACATACAATTTTCCGTGTATTCATCTCGAGGATGAAGACTTCGAAAAGATATGTGATGTAACCATCAAAATAACTCCTCAAGAAGTTATCATTCTCCTTTTTGATTATACTTCAAAATATTATGAACTAAACAAAATCGCTCAGCAAAAAAATGAATCTATTCTTAAGGCTAAAGCACTAGAGCTTAAAAATCAATACCTTCTGGAGAAAGAAAAATTTAAAAACAGTTTCATTTTCAACATTAACCATGAAATCAGAACACCATTAACCGGAATTTTAGGTTTTATAGAAGTACTAGAAAAGACCAACTTAAATTTTGAACAAGAAGAACTAACAAGGATCATTAAAAGGCAAAGTTTGCATCTCAACGCCCTGATCGAAGATATGGTCGACATTTCCAAGATAGAATCCGGTGCAATTAAAATAGTAGATGAGCGATTTTTATTTACCAATCTTGTAAAAGGTTTTAAGGAAACCTACTCTAAACTCGCAGAGGCAAAAGGAATCATTTTTGAAACATATATTGATCCTAACATTCAGGAATATCTTATTGGGGACAGAACACGGGTTTTTCAGATTTTAAATAACATTCTTCATAATGCTTTTAAGTTTACCGAAGAAGGTAAAATAACGCTCTTTGTAAACAAAAATTACCAGCGTACTAATAAACTTAGTATAAGTTTTAAAATAGAAGACACCGGAATAGGCATCCAAGAAGAAAATCTTACAACTATTTTCGAAAGATTTACCCGTTTTAATGAAGATAAACGAATATCGGGCACTGGATTAGGTCTGGCAATAGTAAAAGATCTGGTTAATCTGTTGGGTGGTGAAATTAAAGTAAGCAGCCAACCGGATAAGGGCACTATCTTTGAAGTTAAACTGCCTTTTAAGTTTGAAGTAAGAAAATCCACTCTCGAAACAAAGAAAAGAACTTACAATCTGCCTGATTCTAAAAAAAAATTCAGAATTCTTGTGGTAGAAGATGAAGAGGCTACCCAATTTCTGATAATGAAAATATTGATAAGTCACGGAAGCTTCTTTGTGGATGTAGCTATCAATGGAGAAGAAGCTATTAGTTATTTGGAAAAAAGAAATTACGATTTAGTTTTAATGGATTTAAAACTATCCAAAGTCGACGGTTATCAAGCAACACATATGATACGAAAAAATTACGGAGATAAGGTAATTTCTGAAGTCCCAATTATCGGATTTACCGCTAAATCCACAGAAGCAGAAAGAGATAAATGTCTTCGTTCCGGTATGGACGATTTTATTACTAAACCTTTCGAACAAGAAGATTTGATCTATAAGATAGTGAAACAAATAGCTAAAAAAGCCGCTTCGTAAAGCGGCTTTTTTATATAATTCGAAAAGATTGAAAAACACTATCTATTCATATTTTTTATTTCATCTGCAAAAGTATCTCCATCTACATCTTGATCAACTAACGAAAGAGCTTTATCTACCACATATTTAACATTATCTGCTTTGAAACCTAATCCGATACACAGTTTTTCTAGTAAAACTACCTGACCGTCTCCCTTAATATTATCTGCATATACCATCCTGGCCAAATCATACAGCCTTTCCAGCCTTAAGTCATAACTCGTTGGAGGGTTAATCGGGTGCGAAGCATAGTCTTTTAATATTTCTTTGTAATCGTTGTCAGAAATACTAAGATTCCGAGCTAACCGGTCCAAAAAAGCCTTCTCTTCGTGCGTTATTACTCCATCACTCATAGCTACTCTTACAATTGCAGCAAAATGATCTTGATTTCGTTTTTGAAATCCACTATCAAATAAATCAGATATTGACATGTGTTCTTTTGTTTAATTTGCCGCAAATATAACTAAACTATACTCCTTTTAAAATTTAAAAAGATAGATATTCAACTATTTTTATAGCAAATAATTATTTAAACCAAGATTACCCAATAATTAGTACCTTTAAAGTCCAGCCTCAATTAACAAACTAACCTTTATTTAGGATTAATTTATTACCCGAACTTTAAAAGTAAACTAACGATAATCCAATGAAATTCAATTTAGCCGTCAATGATATTTTCGTTCAAGATGTTTTAAATAGCATGTCGGAAAGCTGGGGAACCAAATTATTTAAGAAAAATAATCACACTAAACTTTACCTCCCTGATTCTATAGGCAGCGGATTCGTAAAATCTGTTCAATTTGCATCTGGGATTGGTTACATACAAACATCATATGTAGTCAAAGAAGACCTGAATTTCACCTTAGAAAACAACCTCGTGCACCCTCTAAAGATTATTTTCAACATTGGAGACACTTTTTATCATAAATTCAATAATCAGTCAGAATATCGAAAAATTGAAAAATTCGAAGGTGCCATAGTTTCTAATAGTAACTATGAGCAACATCAATTTCAAATACCAGCTAATAAATCCATAGAAATTTTTAGTATAGAAATTAACCGAAAACTATTTGAACATAAATTATCGGATTTTGTAATTGATTTGGATAAGGAAATAGACGTTATTTTTAGAGATGTTAATGGTGTTCATCCATATTATGCGAAGTTTAAATTTTCTTTGGATCCATTCGAGAGAATTCAGGATTTAATAGGGTATGAAGAAGATGGTTTCTTTGCTTCTCTACACAGAGAAAGTATAACCTATTATCTTTTAAACGCAGCCTTGCAAAGTTTTTTACTTTTAAAAACGGAAAAAGAGAAAATTGCCGACGTAGATTTAGTTTTGGTTAATAAAATCATTGAAATTTCTCAATTTATTGAAGATAATTTGAGCGAATTTTCGAGTATTTCAAAAATTAGTAAGCGTTTTGATATTTCAATTAAGAAAATGCAACAAGGTTTTCAATCCTATTATCATTGTAGTGTTAATGATTTCATTCAGAGAAAAAGACTTGAAATTGCAAAAAAACTACTCGACCAAGAAGATTTTAATATTTCTGAAATTGCGTTTCAGGTAGGATTAAACTCTAAAAGTTATTTTTCAAAATTGTTTAAAGATCGATATGGTGTTAGCCCCATGGACTACAGAAAAACAAGAATAAAAACTATACGTCATTATTAGTTTTTAATTTAGTTATACAATTACTAATACTTTCAAAAAAGCACAGTTAGACAATTACTAATTCATAACTTTCTAAAGATTTTCAATCTTGAATACCCATAATGAATAAAAACCCTTTACTTCAATTTACCGAAAAAGGAATATATTGTGCAGCAGCAAAAGTATATCTTGATCCGTGGAAACCTGTTCATAGAGCCATTATCACCCACGGTCATGCAGATCATAGTCGTTGGGGGCATCGGCAGTACATTACGCACCACACAAACGTTCCCATCATCAAACATCGATTAGGAGATATCGAAGTTACCGGAAAAGAGTACGGAGAAACTTTTTCAATTAATAATGTTACATTTAGTTTTCACCCTGCAGGTCATATTATTGGTAGTTCTCAGATCAGAGTAGAACATAAAGGAGAAGTTTGGGTATTTACCGGAGATTATAAGACAGAAGATGACGGAATATCTACTCCTTATGAACCTGTAAAATGCCATACTTTTATCACTGAATGTACTTTTGGATTGCCTGCTTTCAAATGGACTCCCCAAAAAGAAGTTTTTAATGATATCAATCAGTGGTGGGCAGAAAATAAAGCCGAAGGAAAAACCTCTGTCCTATTTGGTTATTCGCTGGGAAAAGCACAAAGACTCCTGAAATATGTAAATCCCGAAATCGGTAAAATTTACACCCACGGTGCTATCGAGAACATGACAAATGTTATTCGTCCAATGATAGATTTTCCTGAAACCACATTGATTACAAGAGAAACCAAAAAGGAAGAACTTCTGGGTAATATAGTGATTGCACCGCCAAGTGCCCATGGATCTACCTGGATTCGAAAAATGGTTCCGTATGTTACAGCATCAGCAAGCGGCTGGATGACCTTTAGAGGAGCGAGAAGAAGAAGAGCAATCGATAAAGGTTTCGTATTATCGGATCATTGTGATTGGGACGGATTATTAACTGCCATTAAGGAAACTGGTGCAGAAAAAATTATCAGCACGCATGGATATACTGATATTTTTTCAAAATACCTTAGAGAACTTGGATATGATGCGAGAACTGAAAAAACTCAGTATGAAGGCGAACTTGCTGAAATAGAAACCCAAAAAGAAGAAAGTGAGGTGAATACTTGAAACTTTTTGCTGATTTAATTAAAACCCTTGATAGTACAAATAAAACTAACATTAAAGTAAATGCTTTAGCATCTTATTTTAACAAAGCACCAGAAAAAGACAAGGTTTGGACAATCGCTATTCTTTCGCATAGACGACCACCAAGACCTGTAAACACTACCCTTCTAAGAACTTGGGCTTCAGAATTGGCTAATATTCCTTTGTGGTTATTCGAAGAATCCTATCATATCGTTGGAGACCTGGCAGAAACTATCGCATTAATAGTACCAAGTACCAAAGGAAGTTCGGACAAAACGCTTACCCTATTTTTAGAAGAAATGATTCTTCTTAAAAAAAAGTCCGACGTAGAAAAGCGAACATATCTGCATAAAAATTGGGCCGTACTTAATTATTATGAAAGATTTGTCTTTACAAAATTAATCACAGGAGGATTTAGAATTGGTGTAAGTCAAAAATTAATGACTAGAGCACTAGCAAAAGCTACAGATATTGATGAAGATATTTTAGCATATAAGCTTATGGGAAACTGGGATCCAAAAACCATATCTTTTGAAGATCTCGTCTTGAAAGAAAACAAATCCGATTTTATTTCAAAACCATATCCTTTCTACCTTGCTTATGCCATTGAAGATGACGTTTCAGATCTTGGAAATGTAGATGAGTGGTTTGCAGAACACAAATGGGATGGTATCAGAGCACAGGTAATTATAAGAAATGACGAGCTTTTTGTTTGGAGTCGAGGTGAAGAACTCGTAACCGATAAATATCCTGAGTTTGAGAAGTTTTTAAAAGTGATCCCTGATGGAACTGTTTTAGATGGTGAAATATTGCCTTTTCCAAACGGAGAAATCGGTACATTTAATGATTTACAAACTCGGATTGGAAGAAAAACAGTTTCAAAATCACTTTTAGAAAAAACACCTGTTATTCTAAAATCATATGATATCCTGGAATGGGAAGGAAAAGATATCAGAGATTTACCTTTTTCAGAACGTAGAGTGATACTTGAGACCTTATTATTAGAAACTTGTCATCCCGAACTCGATTCGGGATCCAAAATACAGTTACCTCTTCAATTGTCAGAAAAAATGACCTTCAATTCCTGGGAAGAAGTCGCAAAAGAAAGAGAAAAATCCAGAGAACTCCATTCTGAAGGTTTAATGCTAAAAAGAAAAGATTCTCCATATCTGGTAGGACGAAAAAAAGGAGATTGGTGGAAATGGAAAGTAGATCCTCTTACAATTGATGCAGTATTGACCTACGCAATGAGAGGACATGGTCGCCGATCGAACCTCTTTACAGATTACACTTTTGGTCTTTGGAATGATGATAAATCCGAACTTGTCACTTTTGCAAAAGCCTATTCTGGACTGACTGATGCTGAGTTTAGGAAGGTGGATAAATTTATAAAAGCAAATACCTTAGAACGTTTTGGTCCTGTAAGAAGCGTTACTCCCGAACTAGTTTTCGAAATTGCTTTTGAAGGTATTGCGCTATCGAAAAGACATAAAAGTGGAGTCGCTACTCGATTTCCTAGAATTCTGAGATGGCGAATGGATAAAAAAATAGAAGAAGCCAATACATTAGAGGATTTGAAACAATTGATAAAATGAATATTTTAAGTTCCTTTCCCTTGCTAGGGAAAGGTGGTTCAGCTCTGCTGAATCGGAAAGGGTAGATCACACGAAATATGAAAAAAAACTACATAACAAACCCGAATTACTTCAAGTCAGAAAAAAACTTAGAAAAAACTTAACGCCAGCTGAAGCATTTTTGTGGAAACATCTCCAACATAAAAATTTAAATGGAAGAAAGTTTAGAAGACAGCATAGTATCCAAAATTATACTGTGGATTTTTATTGTGCTGAAGAAAAATTAATAGTAAAATTGGACGGGCAAGTTCATATGAATCCTACTTCTCAGGAAAAAGATTTCAACCGAGACAAAAATTTACAAAATCTTGGTTTTAAAGAGATCAGATTCGAGAGCAAAATGGTTTTTGATCACCTTCCATCTGTTCTAAAAGAAATTAAAGATAATTTCAAACAACAATAAGGAAAAATCTCTTTCCCCTGTTAGGGAAAAGGACAGAAAATTGAATGTTGTACTATATAAAATTATGTGTAGATTACCCCTTCTGTCCCCGAATATTCGGGGACACCTTCCCATAGCAGGGGAAGGAACGAAAAATGATTTATGACTCAAAAAGAACTTTTTCATATCGCCGAATCCTGGTTCGAACAGCAAAATTGGAAATCATTTCCCTTTCAAAAACAAAGCTGGAAGGCATTTTTGCAAGGCAAACACGGATTACTCAATGCTCCTACCGGAAGTGGAAAAACCTATGCACTATGGGTGCCTGTTGTTCTCAATTACATCAAAAACAATCCTGATTATCAAACTAAGCATAAAAAAGGATTAAAAGCTATTTGGATAACTCCGTTAAGAGCACTTTCACAAGAAATCAAACAAGCTTCAGAACGGTTTGCAGATGATCTAAATACACAACTTACTGTCGGAATCCGAACAGGAGATACTTCTCAAAAAGAAAGGGCTGCACAAAGACGTTCTATGCCGGATTTATTGATCACCACTCCAGAAAGTTTGCAACTGCTTTTAGCTTCTAAAGGTTATGACAAGACTTTTAAAGACTGCTCAGCAATTATTATTGACGAATGGCACGAATTACTGGGAACCAAACGAGGAGTTCAAATAGAACTTGCTTTATCCAGACTTAAAACAATTGCTACGGAGCTAAGAATTTGGGGAATTTCAGCAACCATTGGTAATTTGGATCAGGCTCGAGAGGTATTATTAGGACCTGATTCTAAAGCGTTGCAGAATTCAGTCCTCATCAAAGCTAATATTAATAAAAAGATCAAAGTAGAAAGTATCATCCCGGATAAAATGGAAACCTTTCCGTGGCGTGGACATCTCGGCATTCATTTGCTGGATGAGGTGGTTCCAATTATCAGAAAAAGTAAAACTACACTTCTTTTTACCAATACCAGATCACAATGCGAAATCTGGTTTCAGAAAATACTGGAGCGTTATCCTGAATTTGCCGGTGAGATGGCGATGCATCACGGTAGTATCAATAAAGAAACACGACTTTGGGTAGAACAAGCGATTCGCAATGAATCATTAAAAGCAGTGGTATGTACTTCCAGTCTGGATCTGGGAGTTGATTTTGCTCCTGTAGAAACCATTATTCAGATTGGAGGACCGAAAGGTGTAGCAAGATTTTTGCAGCGTGCCGGTCGTAGTGGTCATCAGCCCGGCAAAACTAGTGTGATCTATTTTTTACCTACACATGCTATTGAACTAATTGAAGCTTCGGCATTACAACAAGCTGTAAAACATAATACTGTAGAAGACCGAATTCCATACCTAAATAGCTTTGATGTTCTTATACAATATCTGACTACATTGGCTGTTTCTGATGGGTTTTACCCCAATGATATTTTTCCAGAAATTAAAAGTACTTTTTGCTATCAAGTAATTTCGGATAATGACTGGAGATGGATCCTGAATTTTATTACGATCGGTAGTCAAAGCCTTCAGCGATACGACGAATACAAAAAAGTAGAAATTCTGGAAAATGGTTTATTCAAGGTAAACAATCGAGGAATTGCGATGCGTCATCGCCTTCAGATCGGAACGATTGTTAGTGACGCCGTTTTAACTGTAAAATATCTAAAAGGTGGATACATTGGTAGTATTGAGGAATGGTTTATTTCAAAATTAAAACCTGGAGATGTATTTACATTTGCAGGAAGAAACCTGGAATTGGTTCGAATAAAAGAAATGAAGGTCTTGGTAAGGAAATCTTCTAAGAAAACCTCTAAAGTTCCGAGTTGGATGGGAGGCAGGCTTACATTAACATCACAGATGTCTGAACTACTAAGACAGGAGTTGTATAAAGTATCAGCAATTGCCCCTCACCTTAATCCCCTCTCCAACAGGGAAGGGAGTTTATCTTGCGAGTTAAAAGCCTTATCACATATTTTTGAAAGACAGAGATTAGAAAGCATCATACCAAGTGCGGATCAATTTTTAATTGAAACATTCAAAACAAGAGAAGGTTATCACGCGATTTTCTATCCTTTTGAAGGAAGGTTCGTGCACGAAGCACTCGGAAGCTTATTAGCATATAGAATTAGTCTTTTATTACCAATCTCTTTTTCTATCGCCTTTAACGATTATGGTTTTGAACTACTAGCTGATCAGGAAATTGATATGCAGCAAGTAATTGACAATGAATTGTTTACACCGGATCATATGCACAGTGATCTGCAAAAAAGTTTGAATGCTACCGAAATGGCAAGACGTAAATTCAGAGATATTGCAGTGATATCTGGTATGGTATTTACTGGTTATCCTGACAAAATGCTAAAAAGTAAACATCTACAGTCTAGCTCTCAGTTACTATTTAATGTATTCAGAGATTTTGAAACAGAAAATTTATTATATCAACAAGCTTTTATAGAAACATTCGAGCATCAATTAGAAGAAGGAAGATTGCAGAAAGCTTTAGAAAGAATAGAAAATCAGACAATCGTCTGGAAAGCATGCGATAAACCTACTCCTCTCTCCTTCCCCATAATCACAGATCGCTTACGCGAAAAAATGTCCAGCGAAAAGCTTGAAGATCGTATCAAAAAGATGGTGGCAATGTTGACTAGAAAGTAATTGCTTAAAAATCATAAACCTTCCCTCCTAAAAAGGAGGGATTGAGGGAGGTGTTATCACAAAAGTTCTTCGGTTAAAGGTAATATTCCAGTTTCTTCATATTGCAATATATAATCCTCTATGGTTCGCAAGACATTATCCATATCATTCATAACTTGAAAATCAGAAAATCGTAATACTCGAATATCCAGCCCATTTAATTTTTTTGTCTTTAGTACATCTTTTTCCCAAATTTCCAGAATTTGATGAGAATAACCATCTAATTCAATCGCTAATTGAAGTTTATTACAAAAGAAATCTACAATATAGTTGTCAATTGGTTTTTGTCTATGAAAATCATATCCATACATTTGATTTCTTTTCAACTTTTGCCATAGCCTTACCTCTGATTTTGTAGCATTATTTCGAAGTTGTCTAGCAAATTCTTTAAGCTTTGGATTATATTTGATTTTCATATTATTTAAGTTCGTACTAAAGTAATATTTTTGTTTAAAATAAAACTTTAGTAAGTTTTACACACCCCTAGCCCCTCTTACTAGAGGGGAATAATCACTTTTCTCTTAAAAAGGAGGGATTTAAGGAGATGTTATCTTGAAAGCTAAATTTAATAATGACCCTAAACATAAACAATCAAACATTCATCCTTCACCCTTGTGGAGTTGTATTCTGGAAGGATAAAGATCTTCTTTTGATCGCAGATGTACATTTGGGCAAGGTTTCTCATTTTAGAAAACATGGTAGCGCTGTTCCTGCAAAAGCAATACTAAAGAACTTTGATCAACTGGATCGTGCTATTAGTTTTTTTAATCCAGCCAATATATGTTTTCTTGGTGATCTGTTTCATAGTTATGTGAATACAGAATGGAATATTTTTGAAAGTTGGATATTGAATCAAACTGCAAAAATCACGCTGATTACAGGAAATCATGATATCATATCAGAACACAAGTATGCAGCATTGGGAATCAGTACCGGAACAGAATTAACACTGGATAATTTTTTATTGACTCATCATCCCGATCAGCGAGAAAATCTTTTCAATTTTTGTGGACACATTCATCCAGGCATTCGATTACAAGGACTTGGTAAACAGAGCTTAAAGCTACCTTGTTTTTTTCAGAAATCAGATCAAATGATTGTTCCTGCCTTTGGTGAATTTACAGGAATATATATTCTGGAACCTGAAGAAAATGACAAAGTTTATGCTATGACGGATAAAGAAGTTATTTTAGTACATCAGTAGACCAAATAATCAAACAGATCAGATTTTAGAAACATTTAATTTTATAGAAAAGTATACAGATTAAAAAATTGTTTGGATTTATAAAATTTGGTTATAGTTTAGAGTAGGCGTAATAAACTAGAAAAACCCAGTGATCTACTGGGTCTTTCTTCATTTAACACAATTAGTTTCTAACACTCATGACATTGACCACCTTCGTCGTTTCCATATTCATTACCATGGGTCCAATTACTGCCACAACCACTGCCCCATTAACTAGTTTTAAAGCTTTTTTTTCTAAAGTCTGCACTCCTTCTAAATTCAAAATGCTTTCTAACATAATAAAAGTGGTTTAAATTTATCTGTGCTTCCGCAAGAATTTTAAAACAGTTGGGAATTCTGTCTATATTTTTATACTAACCTGAGTTCGATTATTAGAACAAGCAAATTTGATTTGTATTTTGAGTTTGGAATCTGATGTGCGGTTTTTT
>CANMSL010000003.1 GCA_947500505.1 uncultured Aquimarina sp.
AGCAAAGATAATAAAAAGCACTTAAATAAGTACTTTTTATTTTGTCTTTAATGTATTGGATGGAAGTTATTAATGATTTCGTGTAGATTTTCTAAATCATCTTGTAAGTATCTTTCTGTAGAACTAATGTATTTATGTCCTGCCATTACCTGTGTTTTTCTAAGATTATATTGTTTTAACCCGTTGGTAATTATCGATGCTCAAATCTGTTTCAACACTTTCTACTTTTTGATTTACTTTGGTTATTTTTTTAATAAACGTATGCGTAATTGTAAATCGTTCACCAGATGGGAAGAGCCTGTTAGTATCACTGCTGAAGATATTATTGGAAGGTATGAACGTGATGAAGTAAAACCATCTATTGAAGTGGCTGCTAAAATTGCTGATATATTAGAAGTGTCTTTGGATTTCTCAATCGGTAAAGTAACCGTAAAAGTAGATAACCAACTCCTAAAACGTGTTATCGAAGTACAACAAATGGATGATAACGATAAAGAACATATTCTATACACTCTCAATGCACTTATCAAAAATGTAAAACTTAAATCTATCGCATAAAAAAACAGCCACCTATCTCTAGATGACTGTTTGTTAATTGTTATTTCTTACTCATACCGCTGCGAAGTTAAAAACTATCGCAGAGCAGCACTCCTCGAAGAGCTGGGATCTTGTCATTTAATACCCTTCTTTGATCATTCCTCTAAGTCAGGAGACTTTGCGGAGCTAGATATTTCTGCTTATAAACCCATAAAAAAACCAGCTACAAATCAATGTAACTGGTTCTTTGCTTTTATATTCTTACTCTTACCCGCTAATCTTTATCGGCACGAGCGAGACGCTCGCGCTAGCGGGGGGATTCTAAAACGTATTGAGGCAATTGCTGATATGCCTATAGATAATCAAAACCAGATCTTTAATGTAATTGATGCCTTGATTAGGGATTATAATGCTAAAAAAGCATATGCATAGAAAACATTTTTATTATCTTAATTTTTAATTTATTCATGGAAAAAATAAAGCCTACTAAAGAAGCTATTCTAGAAGCGTTAAAAAAGCCTAATGGCTGGGTTTACGCTGTGGATAAGGCTTTTGAAAATATTGAAGAAGTACCAAGAGAAGCAATCAAAGGTGCTTGGAAAGTTGATCAAAACGGTGTAATCACAGGTAATTTTATTCCTAACCCTAATTATAAAGATCTTGATAAAACCATATAAAACAAAACCGCCATTTAGGCGGTTTTAATCATTTGATAACTTTCAAGTTTTCTGAATCAGGATAAATTTCAAAGACCTCGGTTTGTTTAAAATCTACTCCAATAATATATAGAATATAGAAAAAAGGATCAATATTATAAGGGTAGCTATGTGTTTCTAAATAAATTACCGTTTTATCCTTAGCAGTTTTGTAAGACCACCATTTCCATCCTCTCTGTTTAATCGCATCAATCCAGGATCCAAAATCCCAAAGTTGACTGTTCTCGAAAAGATCTTCTCTAGATATATTTTTAGTTTTAGTAACGAACCAGTTAGGCAAATTATCTTCCCAAGTTTTATCATCACTAGTATTAGATTGCTCTATTTTGATAATAGCCTTCAACAGTTCCTTTATTTTGTCAATAGAATTTATCCCTAAACAAGGATCTATTGTTATCACAAGACCAGTCTTAGGAACTGTACCAAATTTTTCTCGTTCTAAATTTTCCAATTCGTTCATAAAATCTATTGAGCTGTCCTTTGAATACTACTCTGATCTATACTATTTAAAAATTCATTAAAATATTCTTTAGGTATCCCAAATGAATTGTTTGTAACGGTTTGATCCACTTGCTGAGGAGCACCAGGATTTAATCTTCCTAATCTTTGAGGAACAGCATTATTTCTTACTTTATCAGCAAACTGGCTACTTATATCAAAACTTATAAGTTCAGCATTATCTCCTCTTTTATTTAAAAATTGAACCGCTCTAGCTTGATCATCAAAAGTAACAAATAACATATCATCTCCACTTATACTTAAATTACCCTGTCCGTCTAAAACCAGTCTTTGCTTACTTGCATTAGGAATATCTCCTCCTTGTACCCTAAATACTTTTGAAAGACTTGCTCCTGCAGCTTCATCCACCGGATTCCCTCTTGCCCCAGGCAATAAACTAAGTTCTGCACCTGCAATAACTCTAAATTGTGCTTTCGGGTCTCCATCCAATGCCCTAGAAAAGGTTTCTCCACCTAATAATTTATAAGCAGCATCACCAAAATAATTTCCTGTAATATTTTTACCAACAGGCTTTCTGTCTCTGGGGTAAGCTTTGGGGCCTCCAACAGGAACATCTGACGACACACCTCCATTTAAAAACCTATCAAGACCCGCAGCTGCATCTTGGAAAAACTTCTGCATACCACCACAACACCCTTGAGGCATCATCCCATCAGGATCCATAAAATAAATAGGATTGTTAAATGCGTAATTATAGGGAGAGTGTCTACGCATTTTTTCTGCAAGCGGATCAAGGTTCATCCATCTCCCAATCGCTGGATCATAGTTTCTAGCAGAGAAGTCCAACCATTCTAACCCAAGTTCGTTTTGCTCCTCCTTACCGTTATATCCATAGTTATGTTTCCTACCAGTAATGGTGTTATTATATCCTTTATGTTTTAGTCCAAAAGGATAATAACTTATGCGTTTTTTTTAAGCGCATACCCTTTTTTCTAACGGTTACCTTCTAAAGATGCTATTTTTTAAGAACGTTCTTTCTTTGCATATTCATCTACTCCGCTAAAATAGTAAATACTATTTTCCTATCCATCTATTTAGTATTTCTTTCAATAACTCTAAAGTGTTATCTGGGTCAACTTTGCTAATAATTATTATTAAGCATATCATTAAAGTTATTTGCCACCAGTTCCATTTAGGTATTTCTACTTTTATATATTGACTTTTACTCATATCTATAAAGTGTTGATTTTTAACAAAATTAGGATCAATTAATGGTTAAAAGCAACTAAGTCATAGATAACTATGATAAGTTTTTTTAGTACACGATTTTTAAGTAATTTGATTAATTTTCGTGTAATCAACCAACTTCTAAAGCCAGCCGCATTATCAAAGCTGTATTTACATAATCTTAGTTATACCTGCTCTTCCCAAAGTCAGGAGCTATAACTGGAGTTTATGTAAAACAGCCACGCAAAAACTACTAATATTGAAGATTTTGACTTCTAACGAGCTGTTTTTACGGAGGATATTATAATACTGAACACATATAATCGTGTCGTAGACTCGATCCCAAGCATTGTGGGATCATTCAATCGCCATTAAGGCTAGTATTTTAATAAAAAACGGAAGATCCTCGCCACAGCCAACGCATTCCATTTTTTCTTAAAATATTTTCCGTTTGAGTAAGAAGGATTGATCTTAAAGCTGAAGTGCGCAACTGCTGTTGCTGCTGACCTTCAGCTTTAAGATTAATCATAGCCGTCTGGCGATTGAAGACAACTGCGTTGTACGCAAGATAAAAGGCGCAGCCAAAGCGGAGAGGAGCAGCCGACACATAAAAAGGAGTGTAACGGTTTTATGTGCCAGACGATTTTTATGTGTTCCGCTTTATCAAAATATAAACTTCCACATAAATAATCGGCTAGGCAGCGACCAAGCGGCGTAGCCAATGAAGCAGCGATTTTGCTTAATTTGTTATTCAGCGATAGCGTTCCTTATTGTTTTTAAGCAAAAAAGTAGCTGCGGGTGATGGAGGAACAGAGCAAGGCTATTTATTTGTAGCGTAAACTGACGACCGAAGGTGAGGAAGTCGGAGCGGTATGGAACAAGTGCTTTTTCAGCACTTGTGGAATAACAAAAAATAGCTTGTGGCGTGACGAAGGAACACCTTATTACAGCTTATTACAAAAGCCCTTTTCGGGCTGATGTGATAATAGTAAATCCGACTGTAAGGAGTCACCTGGCTTATACTATGAACCTGTCTGCCTTTGGTAGAAACAAAAAGCCCGAACCTTTCGATCCGGGATGAATAATAGTGTTATCCTTCTTTTAAAATCTTTTCCATTTTGGCCAATATATGTTCATCATTACAATCAAGTATAAATTGTATGATTTCTAGTTTTAACTTCATTAGCTCCGATTCAGTCCTCTTCATTATGATATTTTTTAGCAGCTTCTAACATTTTTTCTAACAACATTTCATCCTCACAAGTAGAAATAAATTCTTTTAGTTCTGCTCTTAACTTTTCTGTTTCTTTATCCATATATGAGTTGTTGTTTTTCATCTTCTGGTAAACTTTCCCACCATTCTTGTTGTGTTACTTTTTTATGATAAACCAGCATACTTTTAATTACTTTAATGAATAAAGGATCTTTTATTTCCCTAATTTCAATAATCAACGCTTCTATTTCTTTTTCTATATTCATAATCCGCTAGCAATTCAATCTACAATGATGAGTCCCGGTTCTAACTCTGATTCAAGTAATTTCTCTATTCTTGGAACAAATTCAACCAAAGAAGCATAACGAGCATCTTTGGAGTTCAAAACAACCAAACTCACCTCATATTTCTCAAGATTTTGCTGGTGACTCATGTTTTTGTCAATGCTCAATAAAACTTTTAAGCCTTTGGATTCCATACGTTGTAATAAATCCCCGTTTTTAATACCACTCCAACCCATTTCAGGAACGGTTAATACTTCATATGCATCACTAAAACGATATTTTAGTTTTCTAGGAAGGTTTTCATCAAGCAGCAGCGTCATTACCTGTCTCTATTTCGATTACATAAAGGGCTAACAACTCTAATACTTTCTGTGCAAAAGTCTTTTCTACAGTCGGGTAATTATCCAAAAATTCCTGGATATTATCACCTCCTTGCAAATAATCAAAAAGTATTTTTATAGGAACCCTAGTGTTTTTAAACACAGGTGTTCCGCCCAAAATATCAGGAGAGACTGTAACGTACTTATTTAAAGCACTTTTTAGGTTCATAATATTTAAGTTTACATTCATAACAAAGATAGTTTATATATTAATATTTTTAGTTTTTTGATTTATAACCCACATATTTTTAGTGTATCGGATGGAAGTTATTGATGATTTCGTGCAAGTTTTCCAGATCGTCTTGCAAGTATCTTTCTGTAGAACTAATGTATTTATGTCCTGCCATTACCTGCGTTTTTCTAAGATTATATTGTTTTAACCAATTGGTGATTACTGATGCCCTGATCTGTTTGGCACTTTCTACTTTTTGATTTACTTTCTTTAGTTTCTTAATAATCGTATGTGTCATTGTAAATCGTTCTCCAGATGGGAAGAGCTGATTCGTATCACTATGTAATCGTACTAATAAATGAGGTCTGATGTCATTTAGATACATCATTAAATCCATCATTTGCCAAGGCTTTAATTCTAATTCCCTGGCATTACTTCGTTTTCTGCTAGGAACATATATTTTACCTTTATTGAGCTGTACATCTTCTACTTTTAACTTGCTTAAATCTGCGGTGTCTAATCCTTGATATACCAATAAGCCAACAATAATTTTATTGCGTTTTGATGTGTAGCTGTGATATATTTCCTGATAGTTTTCTGTAGAATAACTGTAATATAAATCCTCTAGTTCTTCGAGTTCTAATAAGTTATAATGGATCGTTCGTTGTGTTCCTCGTACATTGGTGTTTTCTATTGGATTGTCTATTCGATACGCTCCACTGATCAAATAGGTAAAGTAGGTTTTTAGACTAGCTAATCTGTGATTGATACTTCTTTTACTATTACCTTTTCTGGTTAGATGTTTGATGTATTTTAAACAAGTCTTATAATCGATTTCTATAGCTGTAGTAGATTGTCGTTTGCACCATTTGGTAAAATAAAGTTGTTCTCTCTTTTTTGTTGTAATCGTCTTTTGAGTATAGCCTTCTTCTTCTAAGTATTGTTGATATGTTTTTTGCTTATCGGTTTTCATTAGTAATAGTTTTTAAAAGGTGAGTATATTCCTACCTCCGCAGGAATGACAGTTTTATCGATCTTGCTTCGCAAGGTGTACATATATCTGTGTACTCTCTAAGCTGCTATGCCCTAAAAAATGTTTGATACTTTCTAGCGGTACTTCTTTTTGCAGTAAATGTGTAGCAATAGAATGTCGTAATGTATGTGGTGTGATGTGTTTTTCTATAATGATTTTGTTTTCTGTGGCTGCTACAATAGCCTGTAATCGATTCGCAAAACTCATTCCTTGTAATCGTGTACCGTGTTGATTAAGTAATAAGGCTTCTGTATTATCCTTGATATTAAAATCTGGTCTGCCATCATATATATACTCTTCTAAAATGCTTAGATTGTATTTATTGATCGGTACAAAACGTTCTTTGTAATTCTTTCCTTTACGAACATAAATACGCTGCTTATCAAACAGTACATCTTTGATGTCTAAGTGTACTGCTTCATTTCTACGAAGTCCACAACTATAGAAGATCGTTAAGAGTGCTTTATCTCGTATTCTAATACACTTTCGTTTATTACTATAATTACAAGCTGCAAACAACTCTTTGATTTCGGATTGTGATAAAATATTGATTCGTTCTTCTGTGGGTTGAGTTTCTGATTTTAAGTGTATGTTGATCCCTTTATGATTGTGATTTTTTAGGTATTCTCTAAACTTTTTTAATGCTTGTTGGTGTTTATTAAGATAGGATTTACTGAGTGCGCCATCGATACGTTGGTTACTTCGTTCTTTTAAGACTTTATAATAATTAGTAACATCTTGTGCGGTAATATGATTAATATCTGTACGCTCTTGGCACTCTAACCAATAAAAGAACTCTCTAAGATGGTTTGGTAAGTTATAAACCGTAGTTTCTGCATACCCTAAGATATCTAACCATTCGGTAAAACTGGATAATAGAACGCTATAGCTAGCGTTTTCTAACTTTAATTTTTTCATACGGTATGTGTTTTTTGGGAAGTGGTAGCGAGTTGATTATAACTCATTAATTACCTTGTTGTTAACTTCGCCATTTGAGGTGTGGCGACTTGGTGGCGAACTGGCGAGACTAAGACCATTCATACAAGTATTTAATGCTGTATCTATTTGAGATTTGAGAGTGTCATACTCTAGGATATCGATGACCTCGAAGCAATAACTTTTAGTTTTAGCATTCTTCTTTCTTCTTATATAACCTTCTTCTTGTAATTGCTTGTTATATCTACGTAAAGTAGTTTCTTTTACTCGTAAATTTCTTCTGATTTCTGCATTTGTAAATGTGGTTTGATTGTTCTTTTTTAGATAAGATTTAAGTCTTTCTAGATGATTACGTAATGCTCCTGTAATGGTATCACTTTTTCTAAGTAATACTTCTTTAATGATTTCATTAGCTTGTTGTATATCCTCAATGGTGGTTTCTATATATTTTTCACCTGTTTGCTCGTCATATTTCTTCTGTCGTTGATATTGGCAGTAAAAGGTAACCGCTTCAATAAATTGTAGATAATGACTATTTGTTCTTCTTGGTTTAAATACAGATTGAGGAAGACTAAGCCCCATCGCATAAGGGTTAATCACTTTTATAGGTTCGAGCATCCGTTGTACGTCTCGTAAAAACCTAGCAGCTATAAACTCATCATCCTTGTTTATTTGACCTGCGGAAGCTCTACGCTGATATTGCATAATTCTTTGATCTTGTTCACTAGATTCATCGATATATAATAAAAAACTACGGTTGCTATTATCTTCGTAAACAGATTCCTGAGTAGTACATCCTGCAACAGATACAGGACCTTCTACGGTTAAGTGGATGGTTTTAGTTGTACCTTTTCTATCTTTATGTACGACAGTTTTGGTAATTCTCTTTTTGGATTGTAATTCTCGTAACGGATAAAGTACAGATTCTGCTCCATCTAAATCTTCGATTAAGATTAGCTTGTTTTTTAGTTCCGTACGATTGAAGTAATAAAATGCATTAGCTGATAATACTGTAATTTCTATTTTATCTTCTTCTGGGATCAGTTCTGATACTTTAGACTGTAAGTGTGTTTTTCCAACTCCGCTACTTCCTAAACTGATACAATGTAATGGATTGGCCGTCTTACGGCTTGTAAATATTAGATACATTAATAATCTATTGGTTTCTTCTCCAATAACTCCTGATCTACCGATTAACTCATTTGTCTTTTGTAATAAGTCTTTAGATTTTAAAAACTTGATGGCTGCTTTTTGTTCTTTACTTGATAATTCGGGGATAGGTTCTTCTTGCTGATTCTCTTTGTTGATTTGATCTATTCGGTATTGCTCTAAAGCTCCCGTAAGATCTTGAAGGCATTGCCTCGCTATAGAGGTGCCGATTTTTATACGCTCGGCAATAGTTCTAACAAACTTCTCCATCATTGTATCGTTATACAAATCGATACTATGACGCATTACGTTATGGCTTTTGGGTTTTTTGATACTTAACGTGACACGCAGACGCTCTAGATTATTGAACTTAATACCACCCAAAACATGGATTTCTAGGTCTTTTGTTTGATAACTATAATTATTGGCGTTGGTGGTGTCTAGCATTGTTGAAAAGTTTATTTTCTGATATATATATCACAAAACTAAAACATTTATCAGATTTAAACAAGGTTTATATATCTTTGTTGTGATATTTATATCAGCTATATTTGCTAAAACCTTATTATATATAGCATTTTAACGACTTTTAAGTATGACTTTAGGACAACAGATAACCAAACTACGTAAGCAAAAAAAGCTTTCTCAGAACGATTTGGGTAAAAAAGCAGGAACATCTGGTGATATTATTGGAAGGTATGAACGTGATGAAGTAAAACCATCTATTGAAGTAGCTGCTAAAATTGCTGATATACTAGAAGTATCTTTGGATTTCTTGATTGGTAAGATAACTGTTGAAGTTGATAATCAACTCCTAAAAAGAGTAATAGAAGTACAACAAATGGATGATAACGATAAAGAACATATCCTATACACCCTCGATGCGCTTATCAAAAATGTAAAACTTAAATCGATTGCTTAATAGCTATGAACAATGACTTAAATAGTAAAATAATAACCACTATTAATTCTCTTCATAAATACGAGATTATTAGCAATGAAGATTTAAGGATTTTATTAGAAAAAGAAGGAGTAGCTAATGATATAGCAGTAAATGTTTCTATATTTTTACCTATTGTTTTTTGTAAAAAAATGCTTCCAAATGTAAAATTCCCAAAATATTATATCGAGGTAGGAAAATCTGGAGAACATGTAAGACATAAATTTGATGATAATGAATTATATAAAATCATTGATTCACAAACACAAATTTATCTTGATAATAAACCTGACAGAGAAGTTATTCTTAGAATAGCAAGCTTAAGTGCCGAATTTAAAGCTATAAATAAGTTACTTTTAGACGGAGGTGACTTAGATGATGTTAAATTAACAGAAACAATGATTATAAAATAAAGAAGACTGCCTGAATATTTTTCGAACAGCCTCCTTTTCTTCTAATCTATTAGACTAACATCTAATTCTCTTATTTTATTAAGATTTAATTTTAATTTAGTTATACTAAGTATTTTCAGAATATCATTCGGTATATCTTCTACTTTTAAACCTTTGTCAGGCTTAACAATTAAATCATATCTAGTATCATCAAAATTATTTAAATCAGTTTTATCAAAACAATATAACCCTTTCTTAGCTAAAGAAATAAAATCAGAATACTGTTTTAACTTTTCTGTTTGATCTACTATAACCAAATCATTATTTAATTCATAATTACTTGTATCTGATAAACCTCTAAAGTAAGAACCTAAATCATAACGATAATCTTTATCAGCTATTGAATTTGGCAATTTCCCTCCTCCAGAAGCTACAAATCCAATTTCATTATTTGCGTCAACAAAAAACCAATCTATATCACTTGTTTCTTGTTCTATTAAAGAAAATCCCATAATCTAAATTAATTATCAGCAAATATTCCAAACATTATTTGACAATTCTTACACGGAGGAACTACTTGTCCTGTTCTAGGCCTAACTGCAGGTGTAAAATTTACATCTGTAGGTACTGCAGATGGGTTTTCTAATAGGACATTGTTTGCCGCTCTAAATTCACCACAACATCCTACTGTATTACCTGCATTTTTTGTACCTACTCCTCCTAAATCATTTGCTGCTTTTTCAAGTGCCGGAGCTATCTCTTTCGGAGGAGCTCCACTAGTAGCAATCGATCTAGATCCATTTAATTCTGCTCCTACAACTGTTGCAGGGCCTTTTCCTGTTGCTTGTAAATTAGAAACTGTCGCATCAACGTCCGCTAGTAATTGACCACTTACACCTTTAGATACTTTAGGTTTTCCTTTTATTGGTAGACTTTTTGTAGCTACAGCAGAAATAAACATCTTAGTGCTAAAATTACTTATCTTTTCAACGTCACCTGACGCTATAGCTTCTGTCCCTTCAATTGCAGTACCAATTATTGGATCCGTAACTAGAGCTGCTCCTTGTACTGACAAAGGTCTTGTATCAGGATTTCTAGAAGCTTCTAAGTTATTTGCACCTTTCCCTTGAAAACTATAATTATCAACAGCAAAATTAAACATCTCAGCAGCAGCAGACAGCATGCCTTTACCTACTTTTAACAAAAACAAAGGATTAAAACCTCCTGTTATTGGATTACCTGGACCTTGTGGCATCATTCCATCAGGATCAATATAATAAATGGGATTATCAAACGCATAGTTATAAGGGGAATGTCTACGCATTTTTTCTGCCAGTGGATCCAAATTCATCCACCTACCTAATGCAGGGTCATAATTACGTGCTGTAATATCAATCCACGCTAACCCAAGTTCATCTTGTTCTTCTTTTCCACCGAATCCATAGTTATGCTTTCGCCCAGTAATGGTGTTGTTGTACCCTTTATGTTTTAGTCCAAAAGGATAATAGTTCTTCTCTTCTCTGATCTCGGAAGCATCTACACTACCGTCATTATTAACATCTGAGTACGAGATTCTTATATTACCAAGATGATCTTTATATTGGTATACATAGTCTAAAGGGTTTATGCAAAAAATTTAACCGGACACCCATTTTTTCACCGGTACCACTGCTAAAAAGCAAAAAATAAGAACGTTCTTCCTTCCATCATCTTACTACTTAGCTAAAATAATAATTTCACTAAAGCCAGCCGCATCACCAAAGCTGTATTTACATAATTGGTAGTTATCGTAACATTCATTCACTTTCTGTACGATAACGCAATTATGTAAAACATCCGCGCACAGACTGCTATACTTGAAGCAATATTCTAATATTATACTTGGGTAATACTGTCGTAGAACGCTTCTGGAGCATTGTGGGATCATTCAGTCGCCATTAAGGCTAGTATTTTAATAAAAAGTGGAAGTTCAGCCACCTGAAGCCAACGCATTCCACTTTTTACTAAAATATCTATAACACTACTTGGTTTCGTAATTGTTAAAATTATTATCGCTATGATTAAGCCATATTGCCACCACTTCCATTTGGGGAACTTTACTTTTATTTCTTTAATGTAGATCATTACAAAATAGTTTTTTTATATAGTATATATCAGAATAAAGCCATGCATGCTTCATAAGGTTTTATCTAACCGATATTACAAGCCCTTTAGTACAATAAAAAGTACACTTGAAGTTCAACTTTATTATCAGTAAAATGCATTGATATTTAATCTGTTACAATATTAATAAGAAGTAAAAACGTATATATGGACAACAAGGTTAATATGCTTATGTTCAATATAATCAACAGTATTTTGTATAACCATTTCGCCCATTAAGCCCAGTATTTACATTATTTTTTAGCATTTATGAGGACATAATTTTGATATTTTTTTTAAACATCTGTATATCAGATAATTGATCGGTATAAAGTTGAACATTTAGATTAAAGCGGAAGGGCGCAACGGCAGGCGCGGCCGATCTTCCGCTTTAATCTAAATGCTAGCCATACGGCGATTGAGTTGCCTGCGTGGCGAACGCATAACAAGCGTAGCCTAGCGGAGTGGAGCGAATGACGCACAGAGGAAGTCCCGTTAGGACGACTGTGCGCCAGATGATTTTTTGTGACCTTAGTTCAACAATAATAGCTTTCACAAAAAATCATATAATGAGCGACTTAGCGGCGTAGCTCATGAAGTGGCGGTGGATCGCGACGAAGGAGCGATACAGAGTAGCCACGGGTGAACGGAGCAGAAGCGTTGGCAGCGAAGATCCCGATAAACTTATCGGGACAAGCATAGCGTAGCGCGGAGAGAACACCTTATTTCCGCCCTAATATAAAAAGACCTCTTGAGCCGTAATCAAGAGGTCTTTCTAGCGAGCTGCGACCGTAGGAAGCAGCGAAGCTGTTATCTTATGGGTTTTTGTTTTGATGCTTTAAAGTAAATCAACTCGATTACTTTTTTACGAGGTTTCAACCGATAGATGATATAGTTGTGTTTGCTTATTACAGCCTTTCGAAGATGTTTGTGTTTTCCTGTAGTCGGATATATCAAAGGTGTTCTTTCTACCTGTGCTTTAAAATCTTCAATATTTTGTTCTAAGATTAGTATTTCTTTTGATGTCCAATGGGTTTCAAGATATTCCAAAACTTCATCTAATCCTTCTAAAGCTTTGGGAGTCCAAACAATTTTTAATGCCATTTCTTAAAGCGCTTCATTGCTTCTTGATCTTCGATGTATTCTCCTTTATCTGCCTGAGCAATTCCGGTTTCTATATCTTTTTGTTCTTTTTCACTTAGATCATACCACCAATCTGTCTGTTCTTCTTCAAAGACCTTTTTTAGCTTTGCAAGTAACGATTCTTTTTGGGTTTGGAGCAATAAATGCATCAACTCTAATTTCGTGCTCTCAATATTCATTACATTCATTTTTACATTCATAACAAAGATAGTTTATATATTAATATTATTAGTTTTTTGACTAGTGTTCCACATATTTTTAGGATAACGGATGGAACTTATCGATGGCTTCTTTCAGGTTTTCCAAGCTGTCTTGTTTGTATTTTTCTGTAGATCCTATGTATTTATGACCACACATTTGTTGTACTTCCCTTATGTTATGACGTTTCATCCAGTTACAGATAACCGATGTCCTTACATGACTGGCATTGACTACTTTGGCATTATATGTTTTTAGTAGTTTGGTAATCTTGAACAGTATCGTGTTAAAGTTTGCTTTGATAGGGAACAATTGATCATCGTTGGTAGATGTACGCTTCTGGATCATTGACCGTACTTCGTTGATGTATTCTAATAATTCAATAACTTGCCACGGTTTAAGTTCTAATGTCCTGCTTTTATTGTCTCCTGTACTGGGTACATAGATCTTTCCTTTATACGGTTGTACATGTTCTAGTTTTAATGCTGCTAAGGTAGTTTTATCAAGTGCCTGATATACGATCAATCCTGTAATTACTTTGTTCCTTTTTGCGCAAGCTTTATGGTATACATCATTATTTACGTTCTCGGTTTCAAAACTATAGTACAAGTCTTCCAGCTCTTCTTCTGATAAAATGTTACTTAATATCTTACGTTTCTCTCCTCGTACCTTTACATCTTCTAATGGGTTGTCTGTTCGTATATGTTGCTCGATCAGATAATCAAAGTATATTTTGATACGGTGTAACTGGTTATTGATGGTGATAGGTTGATGCTTTTTGCTTTTTAAGTACTTAATGTATCGCAGTATGGCTTTGTATTCTATGGTCTGCGGATGATATCGTTGTCGTTTGCACCATTTCTTATACTTCTCCAACCGGTATTGGATATCGTTTATGGTACTTTGTTGTAAGCCTCTTTGGATCAGGTATTCTGTAAAGGTATTCATAGTTTGTGCAATAAATGTGTGTATATCTCTGTGGTCTCTAAGTGGCTATGTCCTAAAAACTGTTGTATGATCTCTATATCCATTCCCTGATACAGTAAATGGGTAGCGATACTATGCCGTAAGCTGTGTGGAGTGATGTTTTTATCGATAAGTTCGTTATTTTCTGTAGTGGCAATCAGCTTTTTTAGATGTTTGGATACGTCTGCTGCTCTCATCCGTCCGCCTTGTTGGTTGATAAGCAATGCTTCATTGCCGTTTATAGTTGGATACATAGGTCGTATATCATAGACGTAGTCTTCTAATATTCTAAGGTTATACGTATTAATAGGGATCAATCGTTCTTTATGGTTCTTTCCTTTTTTGACGTGTAATTGCCGTACATCATAGTTGATATCCTGAGTGTTGACTGCTACTGCTTCTCCGCGACGTAATCCACAACTATATAACAATACCAATAGTACCAGGTCTCTATACTTTTGCTTTTGGTATGTCTGGTTCCTGGCTGTTTCAAAGAGTTCTTTGGCTTCTTCTATCGTAAGGATATTTAGTTTTTCTACTCTATTGATCTTTTCTGCACGCAGTCCTAATGTGAGTTTTACGGATTGATGTTTTTGCAGGTATTCTTTAAATTTCTTCAGGGCGGTTTGATGTTTGTTAAGATGGTATTTACCTAATCCGCCACCACGTTCGTTGGGACGTTGTTTTAGATAGTCATAATACTCCTTGATATGTTCACTATGAACCTGATCGATACGCAGTATGTGATGTTGCTCTAACCAGTAAAAGAACTCTTGTATAAAAATAGGGAAGCTATATACGGTATCCTCTACATAGCCCAATACATCCAACCATTCGCTAAAATTGACCAATAAAGCTCTGTAGCTAGGGTTTTCTAACTTCAATTTTTTCATTCGGTATGTGTTTTTTGTGGTTTTGTAGCGCAGTAGGTGTAATTAACTGCCTTTCTTTTTGTTACCCTCGCGAGTAGAGGACTTGCGAGTTGGTTGCGGATTCGCGATCTTTTCTGCCTGATCAGTAAGTTGGATTTGAGCAATACAACTTTTTAAAGCATTTTCAATACTGGCTCTTAACCAATCATACTCTTTCATATCGGTAATCTCAAAACAGTAACTTTTGGTTTTCTTCTTTTTGACACGTTTTATATATCCTTCTTCCTGCAACTGTTTGTGGTATCCTCGTAGGGTACTTTCTTTAATATTCAGGTTCTTACGGATTTCAGCATTGGTAAATGTGCTTTGTTCATTATCTTTTAGATAGGTTTTTAATCGCTCTAGGTGGTTTCGTGCTGCTCCTGTAATACGATCACTTTTACGCAATAAAACTTCTTTGATAATCTCGTTGGCTTCTTCGATATCTTCCAAAGTAGTTTCTACGTACATTTCGCCTGTTTCTTCATCGGTATGTTTTGTTCTTTGCCATTGTTTATAAAAGGTAATTGCTTCTATAAATTGTAAATAATGTGCATTGGTTCTTCTTGGTTTAAATACGGATGGTGGTAAGCTTAGATGTTCTGCATAAGGGTTTCTTACTGATACTGTACTTAATGAGCGTTGTACACTTCGTAAAAATCGTGCAGATTCAAATTCTTCTTTGTGATTTCGTTTACCTGCAGATAGTAAGCGTTGATAATCCATAATCTTTTTATCCTGTTCTTCTGATTCATCGATGTAGAGTAAAAAGCTTCTGTTACTGTTATCTTCATAAACACTTTCTTGTGTGGTACAGCCTGCAACACTTACAGGACCTTCCACAGTCAGGTGTATGGTTTTCGTTGTTCCTTTACGATCTTTATGCACAACTGTTTTAGTAATTCTCTTTTTGGATTGTAGTTCTCGTAATGGGTAGAGTACAGATTCTGCACCATCTAAATCTTCTATGAGTATGAGTTTATTTCTAAGCTCTGTTCTGTTGAAGTAATAAAAAGCATTGGCCGATAATACTGTAATCTCTATTTTGTCCTCGTCCGGTATAAGTTCAGCAACTTTACTTTGTAAGTGTGTTTTACCAACTCCGGAACTGCCTAAACTGATACAGTGTAACGGGTTATTTGTCTTTCTTGATGTAAAGATCAGATACATTAACAATCGGTTGGTTTCTTCTCCTATAACACCAGATTTACCGATCAGTTCGTTTGTTTTACTAAGTAAGTCTTTAGACTTTAAGAACTTAATCGCTGCTTGTTCTTCTGCAGATGATAACTCTTCAATAGGGATTTGGTTGGCTTCTTGTTCTCGCTCCAGTTCTTCTAAACGGTGTTGTTCTAATGCTGCGGTAAGTTCTTGGAGGCATTGCCTCGTTATTGAGGTACCGATCTCGATACGTTCTGCGATCTTTCTTACAAACTTCTCTACCATATTGTCATTGTACAGATCGATACTGTGACGCAGTACGTTGATACTTTTTGGTTTTTGTACGCTCATCGTAACTCGCATACGTTCTAAATTATTGAACTTAATTCCTCCCAAGATGTGGATTTCTAAATACGCATTCTCATAGCTGTAGTTGTTTGGATTGTGTGTTTGTAAAGACATAAAATTATTATTTGATCAATTAAGCAATGAAACAAAATTATTTATATTTGCCTTATTAAGCAAATAAATAACATCATAAACTTTGTAAATTGATTAATAAAGCCCTTAAACGTACATTTGTTGCTGTATTAAGCAATAATATGGATATCAGTAAAAACATTAAACGTATCAGAGAGGCTAAAGGACTCTCTCAAAAAGAAGTGATCACAGCTATTGATATGGGAGCTGCACAATACTCACGTATTGAAAATGGCAAAACAGATCCTTCGGTAAGTACATTGATGAAAATTGCCAAAGCATTGGGCGTATCCATGGCAGAACTGTTTACGGATAAAGAAGTGCTACAGGATATCAGCTCTGTAGATACTACATTGATGGAACGGGTGTCATTAATAGACAGCTTATCAAAAGAAGAGCAAAAAACTATCTTCTCCATACTGGATGCCTTTATCAGCAAACGTAAACTTAAAAGCACCCTGAAAAACGTATTACAGGATATCGGGTAAGAAAAAACCATCCCGAAGGATGGTTTAAGCAAATTAGTTTTTTAGTATCTCTAATATTTCTCCTTCTCCTACTTCGATTGGTGGTTCATTTAAAGAAAAAGTGTTTCCCACTGTAATAAATTTTTCTACGAGATCATTCTGAGTAAAGGATATGAATACTTCTCCTAACGTCCCCGTCTCAAATTCACTACTATCGATCAATTCAATATGACCTGTAAATACTTCATTATTATTATCTGTAAAACTAAATCCAGGTCTGTATCCATCTTTAATAGAAGATCCTCTTCCTTTGTGTTTGTATAAATAAATTTTTGCTCTAATTTTTATCATAATTCTTTCTAATATTGAGGAATAGCACTACTTTTCAAAGGTATAATATCTTTAATATTTTTGAGTTGATTTGCAGGTATGGATACTGCAGGCATTTGATCAGCTGTAAACTTAGTAGCAGTTTTCATAACTTTATTTGACACTTTTACTTCAATAACAGTATTTGGTTCGCCATCCCAAGGGAAATTATTCTTACCAAATTGAGCAGCATCTTCTGCCGTTGTAGCAAATAGTTTACCTGTTTGATAATTACTGCCATCAGGGTTTACTTGTACTCCATTCTCACCAATATCAGCTAATTCAGCATCAGAAACAGCTCTGTAAAGCTTCGTTTTACTGGTAGCCTTTGCTACAGCAGAAACTGCTTTTGCCGTTGCTGCTCCAACTCCTTCTCCTGCTACAGTCATTGCTTGATTCGCTAAGCGTTCCCCTTGTTGATTCCCTACTGAAGATATAGGGTCCTCAGAGGTCGCTGCAGTCATACCATCATCAATAATAGCTGCTACCGGATTAACCTGAGTAACTACATCTTTTGTGTCTTTAAGCAACCTTACTGGATTTGTAACCCTATCTAAATGATCAGATGCCATCGCTTTAACTGTCCCAATAGGATCATTCGCAGCTTGTTTAATAGCACTTCCTGCAGTACTTAACGTGTTCTTAAATCCATTCCAAATACCTCCATAATATTTCTTAAGAGCTTTTACACAAGTTTCACAATTTCCGTCAGGATCCATAAATAATATAGGATTATTTAAGCTATACTTATATGGTGTCCATCCATAGAATTTTTCGGACATTGGATCGAGATTCATCCATCGACCAATAGAAGCGTCGTAATTTCTCGCCCCAAAATCTAGCCATTCTAAACCAAGTTCGTCGTTTTCTTCTTTACCAACAAAACCGTAGTTATGCTTTCTTCCAACTATAAAGTTGTTATACCCTTTATGAGTTAATCCAAAAGGATAATAGTTTTTCTCTTCCCGGATCTCCATAGCATAATCCCCATCGCCATCAACATCGATGTTATTTCTAAGAACGTCCACAACGCCATCATTGTCGCGGTCTGCGTAGGAGAGTCGTATGTTCCCTAAATGATCTTTATATTGGTATACATAGTCTAAAGGGTTTATGCAAAAAATTTAACCGGACACCCATTTTTTCACCGGTACCACTGCTAAAAAGCAAAAAATAAGAACGTTCTTCCTTCCATCATCTTACTACTTAGCTAAAATAATAATTTCACTAAAGCCAGCCGCATCACCAAAGCTGTATTTACATAATTGGTAGTTATCGTAACATTCATTCACTTTCTGTACGATAACGCAATTATGTAAAACATCCGCGCACAGACTGCTATACTTGAAGCAATATTCTAATATTATACTTGGGTAATACTGTCGTAGAACGCTTCTGGAGCATTGTGGGATCATTCAGTCGCCATTAAGGCTAGTATTTTAATAAAAAGTGGAAGTTCAGCCACCTGAAGCCAACGCATTCCACTTTTTACTAAAATATCTATAACACTACTTGGTTTCGTAATTGTTAAAATTATTATCGCTATGATTAAGCCATATTGCCACCACTTCCATTTGGGGAACTTTACTTTTATTTCTTTAATGTAGATCATTACAAAATAGTTTTTTTATATAGTATATATCAGAATAAAGCCATGCATGCTTCATAAGGTTTTATCTAACCGATATTACAAGCCCTTTAGTACAATAAAAAGTACACTTGAAGTTCAACTTTATTATCAGTAAAATGCATTGATATTTAATCTGTTACAATATTAATAAGAAGTAAAAACGTATATATGGACAACAAGGTTAATATGCTTATGTTCAATATAATCAACAGTATTTTGTATAACCATTTCGCCCATTAAGCCCAGTATTTACATTATTTTTTAGCATTTATGAGGACATAATTTTGATATTTTTTTTAAACATCTGTATATCAGATAATTGATCGGTATAAAGTTGAACATTTAGATTAAAGCGGAAGGGCGCAACGGCAGGCGCGGCCGATCTTCCGCTTTAATCTAAATGCTAGCCATACGGCGATTGAGTTGCCTGCGTGGCGAACGCATAACAAGCGTAGCCTAGCGGAGTGGAGCGAATGACGCACAGAGGAAGTCCCGTTAGGACGACTGTGCGCCAGATGATTTTTTGTGACCTTAGTTCAACAATAATAGCTTTCACAAAAAATCATATAATGAGCGACTTAGCGGCGTAGCTCATGAAGTGGCGGTGGATCGCGACGAAGGAGCGATACAGAGTAGCCACGGGTGAACGGAGCAGAAGCGTTGGCAGCGAAGATCCCGATAAACTTATCGGGACAAGCATAGCGTAGCGCGGAGAGAACACCTTATTTCCGCCCTAATATAAAAAGACCTCTTGAGCCGTAATCAAGAGGTCTTTCTAGCGAGCTGCGACCGTAGGAAGCAGCGAAGCTGTTATCTTATGGGTTTTTGTTTTGATGCTTTAAAGTAAATCAACTCGATTACTTTTTTACGAGGTTTCAACCGATAGATGATATAGTTGTGTTTGCTTATTACAGCCTTTCGAAGATGTTTGTGTTTTCCTGTAGTCGGATATATCAAAGGTGTTCTTTCTACCTGTGCTTTAAAATCTTCAATATTTTGTTCTAAGATTAGTATTTCTTTTGATGTCCAATGGGTTTCAAGATATTCCAAAACTTCATCTAATCCTTCTAAAGCTTTGGGAGTCCAAACAATTTTTAATGCCATTTCTTAAAGCGCTTCATTGCTTCTTGATCTTCGATGTATTCTCCTTTATCTGCCTGAGCAATTCCGGTTTCTATATCTTTTTGTTCTTTTTCACTTAGATCATACCACCAATCTGTCTGTTCTTCTTCAAAGACCTTTTTTAGCTTTGCAAGTAACGATTCTTTTTGGGTTTGGAGCAATAAATGCATCAACTCTAATTTCGTGCTCTCAATATTCATTACATTCATTTTTACATTCATAACAAAGATAGTTTATATATTAATATTATTAGTTTTTTGACTAGTGTTCCACATATTTTTAGGATAACGGATGGAACTTATCGATGGCTTCTTTCAGGTTTTCCAAGCTGTCTTGTTTGTATTTTTCTGTAGATCCTATGTATTTATGACCACACATTTGTTGTACTTCCCTTATGTTATGACGTTTCATCCAGTTACAGATAACCGATGTCCTTACATGACTGGCATTGACTACTTTGGCATTATATGTTTTTAGTAGTTTGGTAATCTTGAACAGTATCGTGTTAAAGTTTGCTTTGATAGGGAACAATTGATCATCGTTGGTAGATGTACGCTTCTGGATCATTGACCGTACTTCGTTGATGTATTCTAATAATTCAATAACTTGCCACGGTTTAAGTTCTAATGTCCTGCTTTTATTGTCTCCTGTACTGGGTACATAGATCTTTCCTTTATACGGTTGTACATGTTCTAGTTTTAATGCTGCTAAGGTAGTTTTATCAAGTGCCTGATATACGATCAATCCTGTAATTACTTTGTTCCTTTTTGCGCAAGCTTTATGGTATACATCATTATTTACGTTCTCGGTTTCAAAACTATAGTACAAGTCTTCCAGCTCTTCTTCTGATAAAATGTTACTTAATATCTTACGTTTCTCTCCTCGTACCTTTACATCTTCTAATGGGTTGTCTGTTCGTATATGTTGCTCGATCAGATAATCAAAGTATATTTTGATACGGTGTAACTGGTTATTGATGGTGATAGGTTGATGCTTTTTGCTTTTTAAGTACTTAATGTATCGCAGTATGGCTTTGTATTCTATGGTCTGCGGATGATATCGTTGTCGTTTGCACCATTTCTTATACTTCTCCAACCGGTATTGGATATCGTTTATGGTACTTTGTTGTAAGCCTCTTTGGATCAGGTATTCTGTAAAGGTATTCATAGTTTGTGCAATAAATGTGTGTATATCTCTGTGGTCTCTAAGTGGCTATGTCCTAAAAACTGTTGTATGATCTCTATATCCATTCCCTGATACAGTAAATGGGTAGCGATACTATGCCGTAAGCTGTGTGGAGTGATGTTTTTATCGATAAGTTCGTTATTTTCTGTAGTGGCAATCAGCTTTTTTAGATGTTTGGATACGTCTGCTGCTCTCATCCGTCCGCCTTGTTGGTTGATAAGCAATGCTTCATTGCCGTTTATAGTTGGATACATAGGTCGTATATCATAGACGTAGTCTTCTAATATTCTAAGGTTATACGTATTAATAGGGATCAATCGTTCTTTATGGTTCTTTCCTTTTTTGACGTGTAATTGCCGTACATCATAGTTGATATCCTGAGTGTTGACTGCTACTGCTTCTCCGCGACGTAATCCACAACTATATAACAATACCAATAGTACCAGGTCTCTATACTTTTGCTTTTGGTATGTCTGGTTCCTGGCTGTTTCAAAGAGTTCTTTGGCTTCTTCTATCGTAAGGATATTTAGTTTTTCTACTCTATTGATCTTTTCTGCACGCAGTCCTAATGTGAGTTTTACGGATTGATGTTTTTGCAGGTATTCTTTAAATTTCTTCAGGGCGGTTTGATGTTTGTTAAGATGGTATTTACCTAATCCGCCACCACGTTCGTTGGGACGTTGTTTTAGATAGTCATAATACTCCTTGATATGTTCACTATGAACCTGATCGATACGCAGTATGTGATGTTGCTCTAACCAGTAAAAGAACTCTTGTATAAAAATAGGGAAGCTATATACGGTATCCTCTACATAGCCCAATACATCCAACCATTCGCTAAAATTGACCAATAAAGCTCTGTAGCTAGGGTTTTCTAACTTCAATTTTTTCATTCGGTATGTGTTTTTTGTGGTTTTGTAGCGCAGTAGGTGTAATTAACTGCCTTTCTTTTTGTTACCCTCGCGAGTAGAGGACTTGCGAGTTGGTTGCGGATTCGCGATCTTTTCTGCCTGATCAGTAAGTTGGATTTGAGCAATACAACTTTTTAAAGCATTTTCAATACTGGCTCTTAACCAATCATACTCTTTCATATCGGTAATCTCAAAACAGTAACTTTTGGTTTTCTTCTTTTTGACACGTTTTATATATCCTTCTTCCTGCAACTGTTTGTGGTATCCTCGTAGGGTACTTTCTTTAATATTCAGGTTCTTACGGATTTCAGCATTGGTAAATGTGCTTTGTTCATTATCTTTTAGATAGGTTTTTAATCGCTCTAGGTGGTTTCGTGCTGCTCCTGTAATACGATCACTTTTACGCAATAAAACTTCTTTGATAATCTCGTTGGCTTCTTCGATATCTTCCAAAGTAGTTTCTACGTACATTTCGCCTGTTTCTTCATCGGTATGTTTTGTTCTTTGCCATTGTTTATAAAAGGTAATTGCTTCTATAAATTGTAAATAATGTGCATTGGTTCTTCTTGGTTTAAATACGGATGGTGGTAAGCTTAGATGTTCTGCATAAGGGTTTCTTACTGATACTGTACTTAATGAGCGTTGTACACTTCGTAAAAATCGTGCAGATTCAAATTCTTCTTTGTGATTTCGTTTACCTGCAGATAGTAAGCGTTGATAATCCATAATCTTTTTATCCTGTTCTTCTGATTCATCGATGTAGAGTAAAAAGCTTCTGTTACTGTTATCTTCATAAACACTTTCTTGTGTGGTACAGCCTGCAACACTTACAGGACCTTCCACAGTCAGGTGTATGGTTTTCGTTGTTCCTTTACGATCTTTATGCACAACTGTTTTAGTAATTCTCTTTTTGGATTGTAGTTCTCGTAATGGGTAGAGTACAGATTCTGCACCATCTAAATCTTCTATGAGTATGAGTTTATTTCTAAGCTCTGTTCTGTTGAAGTAATAAAAAGCATTGGCCGATAATACTGTAATCTCTATTTTGTCCTCGTCCGGTATAAGTTCAGCAACTTTACTTTGTAAGTGTGTTTTACCAACTCCGGAACTGCCTAAACTGATACAGTGTAACGGGTTATTTGTCTTTCTTGATGTAAAGATCAGATACATTAACAATCGGTTGGTTTCTTCTCCTATAACACCAGATTTACCGATCAGTTCGTTTGTTTTACTAAGTAAGTCTTTAGACTTTAAGAACTTAATCGCTGCTTGTTCTTCTGCAGATGATAACTCTTCAATAGGGATTTGGTTGGCTTCTTGTTCTCGCTCCAGTTCTTCTAAACGGTGTTGTTCTAATGCTGCGGTAAGTTCTTGGAGGCATTGCCTCGTTATTGAGGTACCGATCTCGATACGTTCTGCGATCTTTCTTACAAACTTCTCTACCATATTGTCATTGTACAGATCGATACTGTGACGCAGTACGTTGATACTTTTTGGTTTTTGTACGCTCATCGTAACTCGCATACGTTCTAAATTATTGAACTTAATTCCTCCCAAGATGTGGATTTCTAAATACGCATTCTCATAGCTGTAGTTGTTTGGATTGTGTGTTTGTAAAGACATAAAATTATTATTTGATCAATTAAGCAATGAAACAAAATTATTTATATTTGCCTTATTAAGCAAATAAATAACATCATAAACTTTGTAAATTGATTAATAAAGCCCTTAAACGTACATTTGTTGCTGTATTAAGCAATAATATGGATATCAGTAAAAACATTAAACGTATCAGAGAGGCTAAAGGACTCTCTCAAAAAGAAGTGATCACAGCTATTGATATGGGAGCTGCACAATACTCACGTATTGAAAATGGCAAAACAGATCCTTCGGTAAGTACATTGATGAAAATTGCCAAAGCATTGGGCGTATCCATGGCAGAACTGTTTACGGATAAAGAAGTGCTACAGGATATCAGCTCTGTAGATACTACATTGATGGAACGGGTGTCATTAATAGACAGCTTATCAAAAGAAGAGCAAAAAACTATCTTCTCCATACTGGATGCCTTTATCAGCAAACGTAAACTTAAAAGCACCCTGAAAAACGTATTACAGGATATCGGGTAAGAAAAAACCATCCCGAAGGATGGTTTAAGCAAATTAGTTTTTTAGTATCTCTAATATTTCTCCTTCTCCTACTTCGATTGGTGGTTCATTTAAAGAAAAAGTGTTTCCCACTGTAATAAATTTTTCTACGAGATCATTCTGAGTAAAGGATATGAATACTTCTCCTAACGTCCCCGTCTCAAATTCACTACTATCGATCAATTCAATATGACCTGTAAATACTTCATTATTATTATCTGTAAAACTAAATCCAGGTCTGTATCCATCTTTAATAGAAGATCCTCTTCCTTTGTGTTTGTATAAATAAATTTTTGCTCTAATTTTTATCATAATTCTTTCTAATATTGAGGAATAGCACTACTTTTCAAAGGTATAATATCTTTAATATTTTTGAGTTGATTTGCAGGTATGGATACTGCAGGCATTTGATCAGCTGTAAACTTAGTAGCAGTTTTCATAACTTTATTTGACACTTTTACTTCAATAACAGTATTTGGTTCGCCATCCCAAGGGAAATTATTCTTACCAAATTGAGCAGCATCTTCTGCCGTTGTAGCAAATAGTTTACCTGTTTGATAATTACTGCCATCAGGGTTTACTTGTACTCCATTCTCACCAATATCAGCTAATTCAGCATCAGAAACAGCTCTGTAAAGCTTCGTTTTACTGGTAGCCTTTGCTACAGCAGAAACTGCTTTTGCCGTTGCTGCTCCAACTCCTTCTCCTGCTACAGTCATTGCTTGATTCGCTAAGCGTTCCCCTTGTTGATTCCCTACTGAAGATATAGGGTCCTCAGAGGTCGCTGCAGTCATACCATCATCAATAATAGCTGCTACCGGATTAACCTGAGTAACTACATCTTTTGTGTCTTTAAGCAACCTTACTGGATTTGTAACCCTATCTAAATGATCAGATGCCATCGCTTTAACTGTCCCAATAGGATCATTCGCAGCTTGTTTAATAGCACTTCCTGCAGTACTTAACGTGTTCTTAAATCCATTCCAAATACCTCCATAATATTTCTTAAGAGCTTTTACACAAGTTTCACAATTTCCGTCAGGATCCATAAATAATATAGGATTATTTAAGCTATACTTATATGGTGTCCATCCATAGAATTTTTCGGACATTGGATCGAGATTCATCCATCGACCAATAGAAGCGTCGTAATTTCTCGCCCCAAAATCTAGCCATTCTAAACCAAGTTCGTCGTTTTCTTCTTTACCAACAAAACCGTAGTTATGCTTTCTTCCAACTATAAAGTTGTTATACCCTTTATGAGTTAATCCAAAAGGATAATAGTTTTTCTCTTCCCGGATCTCCATAGCATAATCCCCATCGCCATCAACATCGATGTTATTTCTAAGAACGTCCACAACGCCATCATTGTCGCGGTCTGCGTAGGAGAGTCGTATGTTCCCTAAGTGGTCTCCATTTAGGCGAAAAATAAATTTTGCGGTCGCTTTTTTTCGGTGGACAACCTCCAAAAATGAAAAATTTCGATATGTGATTTTCGTACAACCCATTTAAGTCCATAAAGATAATGTTATTTAGAACCCGACCAAATGCCCTCGCAAGGCAAGCCCAGATTTTTCGTACCTCAAAAACCTCTGTTCTTGCCCTTGCTCCCTTGCAGCCGCACAGGATTACAGCCACCAAAAGCCACGGCAACAGTTTTTATCTCGTTATTGATTTTTAAGCGGTAAAAACCGTTGCAAAAAGTGGCGTGGCAGTAGCCCTTTCCCAAGCTATGTTTACATAATTGGGCATTATAGAACAGCCGACCACAGCCAATGCACCGCCCAAGCTGTTCTATAATACAACTATGTAAAATAGCCGACACGCCCAACGCTCACAGCCGAACAGGATTGAAGATTTTTAGTTTTGATTGATAAGATTGTGAAGACTGAACGCCCTGCGGTTGTCTCATTTTAAAAGCTGGCGGAACTCATCCGCATCAGCCAACAGCTTCCGCCACCTTTTAAAACGTTTTTCCGTTCGAGTGGGAACAACGTTTTAAAAAGACGAAGATTTAGGCGGTGGATTTTTCGAGCGTTGGCAATCTTCGGCTTTTTAAAATGATAGAGGTTTTGCGACGATTGAGCAAAATAATTAACGTTCGTAGTGCGCTGGCAGTAGCGGTGGCAAAGAGCGCAAAGGCTGAGCGGATATTTTACATAATAGCAGTTATAACGACGCCCGCAACAATAACAGCACGCCGAAGGCAACCAAAAGGGATGCTCTTATAACTACTATTATGTAACATAGCTTGGGATGGTTTTTATGGCGGATTTTTTGTTTCGGGCGTTGGCACAGCTCTTTACTTTTTTAAAGGATCCGCATTCTAATAATAGATAAATTTTCCTTAAAAAAGTAATGTGCTGTATTTGCGTTGGCTACAAAAAATGTGACATAAAAACCATAGAAGTGGTGGCGCGCGGAACAGCATAAAATACAGAGGTTTTTGAGGAACGAGAATACTGGATTTTATGCTGTGGGGATTTATTCAGATTGGTTTTCAGCGAGCTTGTGAGGAACGAACAAGCGAAGCTTTTTAGCTTAATGGGTGGAACTCGTTTACAGCTTCGTGCAGACTTTCAAGATTGTTCTGTTTGTAACTTTCCGTTGATGATATGTATTTATGGCCAGATAGATATTGAACTTTTCTAATGTTGTATTGTTTCAGCCAATTCACGATTACCGATGCTCTTAAATTATTGACCGTTGTTACTTTGTGGTTGATTTTCTTTAACTGCTTTTGGATGATTTTCCGCTGCAGTAAGTCGCTAAAGTGGTTTTGAGGGATTAATAATTGTTCGTTGTGTATTTTGTTGTGCTTTGCTATTTCTGGTCTTATTTCGTTGATATATTCCAAGAGGTCGAGTACTTGCCAAGATTTGAGCTCCATTGTTCTACTATTGTTTCTTCTCGTACTTGGAACATATATTTTGCCTTTGTAGAGTTCTAAATGTTCCAGTAACAGGCTTTTGAGATTGGTTGTATTTAGACCTTGATAGACGATTAATCCTGTGATGATTTTATTTCGTTTTGCTGTCAGTTGTGTTTTATGATTGGTGTATTTATTGAAGTTTTCGGTTTCGTAACTGTAGTATAAATCCTCCAGTTCATCTGCATCCAAAAGGTTGTGCAATACTCGTTTTACCGTTCCTTTTACTGATACTTCCTCGATTGGGTTTTCCGCTCTTTTATTGGTTTCAATCAAGTAATCAAAATAATTGCGTAGCGTTACGATATTGTTGTTTATGGTTCGTACTTGGATGCGTTTCTGTTGAAGATATTTAATATACTTTAAGCACGTTTTATAATCGATTTCAGAAGGATTGCAACCATACTTTTTTGACCAAGCTGTAAATTCCTCAATGCGTTTTAGATAATGTTCAATAGTGGTTTTACTGTAATTGTTCTGCTCTAAATAATCTTCGTATTTCATAACTATTCTTCCTTTAAAATATGCGTATAGATTTGAGTACTTTCCAATGATGCGTGACCCAAGAACTGCTGTATATCCTCTATTTTCATTCCTGCTTTTAAAAAATGCGTGGCGATGGAATGGCGTAACATATGCGGTGTGATATTCTTGTTTTGCAATGCTTCTTTATTACTGGCTTTGATAATCATTTTTAAGTCGTTTTCTATGGTGCAACCACTTATTTTAGTACTTCGCCTGCTGATAAAAACATAATCGCTCTCTGATGCTACTTTAAAGTTTATCCGTGCATCAAAAACGTAATCTTCCAACATCTTTAGATTGTAATGGTTGATGGGTACAAAACGCTCTTTATAGTTCTTTCCCTTTCTTATAAATACACGTTCCTTGTCCCATAAAATATCATTGAGCATTAGGTTTACGACCTCGTTCCTGCGCATTCCCAAGCTGTAAAGGCACACCAATAATGCTTTTTGTCTTGCTCTAAACCTTGGCAGTTCGTGGCTGTGTTTGGTGGCTTTAAATAATTGCTTTACTTCTTTTTCAGTACAGTATTTTATTTTTTCATCTTCTATTTTCTCCCTTTTGATATGGATGTTAAAAGGTTTCTTGTGATGCTTCGATAAATAATCCCTGAACTTTTTTAAGGTGCTTTGGTGTGAGTTCAGATAACTGTTGCTCAATGCGCCATTTCTTGTCTTGTTCGGTCTTTGTTTTAGGTAGCTGTAATAATCCTTGATGTGTTCCTTTTGGATGTAATCGATGTGATTGATGTTATGCTGTTCCAACCAATAAAAGAACTCGCAGAGCTGGTGCGGATAATTCTTTTGCATCGCTTCACTAAATCCCAATACGTCCAACCACGCTTTAAAATCGATTAATAAGGCTTTGTAACTTGGATTATTTAGTTTGCTCTTTCTCATTTTATTTTTGGGTCGGTTGCGTTTTTGGGATTGTATTGCGAGTTGTGTTTAACTAACTGATAATTATTAAATTAACCTCGCAAAAACAATACTTGCGAGTTGGTTGCGACTTTGCGGGTTACCTTGCGCCTTTTATCTTGTCAATGCAATCCTGTAAAGCTTTGTTTATCTGCTTTTTTAGGTTGGTGTATTCTCCTAAATCAACGATTTCAAAACAGTAACTTTTACTCTTTGCTTTCTTAATCCTGTGGATGTAGTTCTCTGCCAATAGATGTTTGTGATACCAGCGTAGCGTACTTTCTTTGATACGTAGATTTCTACGTATTTCAGCGTTTGTAAAAGTGGTCTGGTTGTTCTTGATTAGATAGTCTTTCAAGTTCTCTAAATGGTTACGGCAAGCTCCTGTAAGCGTATCGGATTTTCTCAATAAAATATCTATGATTAACTCGTTAGCTTCCTGTATATCTTCGATAGTAGTTTCTATAAATTCTTCTCCCGTTTCTTTATCGTACTGCTTTTCCCGTTGATACTGTTTGTAAAATGTAATGGCTTCGATGAACTGTAAATAATGACTGTTGGTTCTTCGTGGCTTAAATACAGATTGTGGAAGCTCTAAATATTCTGCATACGGATTTATTACTCTAATTGGCTTTAATAATCGCTGTACGTTCTTCAGTAATTCCTTTGCTTTGTGTTCTTCATCTTCATTTACTTTTCCAGCACTAATAAGTCTTTGGTAATCCATTATTTTTTTGTCCTGTTCTTCGCTTTCATCGATGTACAATAAAAAGGAACGGTTACTATTATCTTCGTAAATACTTTCCTGTGTGGTACAACCTGCAACACTTACAGGACCTTCAACTGTTAAATGGATAGTCTTTGTATTGCCTTTACTGTCTTTGTGTACAACTGTTTTAGTAATTCGTTTTTTAGATTGTAATTCACGTAATGGATAGAGTACACTTTCAGCACCATCTAAATCTTCTATCAATATTAATTTGTGTTGTAGTTCTGTTCTATTGAAGTAATAAAAAGCGTTTGCAGATAGCACCGTGATTTCTACTTTATCCTCTTTTGGTATAAGTTCCGATACTTTAGATTGCAGATGTGTTTTTCCTGTTCCGGAACTTCCCAAGCTGATGCAATGCAAAGGATTATTTGTCTTTCTGCTCGTGAAGATTAAAAACATTGTTTGCCTGTTGTTCTCTTCGCCTATTACTCCAGATTTCCCTATTAAATCATTGGTCTTTTTCAATAAGGATTTAGAGTTTAAAAAGGTTTCGGCCTGCTTGATTTCGGTTGCTGATAGTTCTTTGTAAAATGGTTGGTTGGCAATGGTTTCCTTTTCGACCAATAGAAAACGGTAGCTCTCAAGTGCCTTTGTAAGTTCCTGTAATGTTCGCCTAACTACACTTGTTCCAATCTCTAACCGTTCTGCTACTTTTCTGACCAGTTTTTCTATTTGGTTATCGTTGTATAAATCGATGCTCTGCCTAACTACGTTGTACTGCTTCGGTTTCTGGATGCTTAACGTTACTCGTAGGCTTTCCATTTTATTGGTCTTTAATCCGCCCAAAATGTGGATTTCTAAATGTTTTGTGGTGTATTCGTAGTTGTTTGGGTTGGAAGGGTCTAACATAATTATTATTTACTCTAAAACATATATTAAATATTATTACAAATATATATTTTAAAATATATAAAATCCAACTAAAATTAGTTTCTATTGAATATTTTATCTTATTTGATTAGTTTTGACATATATTTTAGTCTTATGAGTGATATCAATAACATAATTTCAGAGAACATAAAGCGATTAAGGAAGTTAAAGCAACTTTCTCAAAAACAGGTTTCTATGGATGTTGGTATTCCTCAAGGTCAATACTCACTTGTAGAAAATGGCAAAGTAATGCCGACTATTCCGACTCTTGAGAAGATTGCAGATGTATTTGAGGTTTCTATTGCAGAGTTTTTTGCCAATAATAATGAAGAAGATACTGTAAATCTGCCTTTATTAGAGAAGATTAAAATTATTGATACTCTTGAAGCTGATGAGAAAGAAGCGCTCTTAAAACTTATTGATATGGCTGTATCAAAGAAAAAATTAAAGGATAACCTCTCTAATCTTATTGCTTCCTAAAACAAAAAAACCACTCCGAAGAGTGGTGTAACTTATAATAATAGTTTATTTATTTTTTCCTAAGTACTTTTTTTAAGTAGATATCATTTCCTAAATCAAAAATAACTTTTAATATACCATCTTTATCAATATTATATTTAACATCTATTGCCCTATCTATACCATAAAAATCATTAAAGAACATATCGTTAGACTCTTCGAAGATTAAAGATTGATTATCCTCACTAAATTTAAAATTAATGCGTCCGTTATTGGAAGATATTTCCTCACTCCAAGAAGATTCCGAAATTTTGATATTGAATATTTCGCCTAAATAGTCTTTGTAATAATACTTACCTTTTATCTCTGACAAAGATTTTCTTTCAAGGTCGATATAAGTGCTTTTATTGACTAGTTCGACATCCGAGTTAGGTACATTACTGTAAATAATTTTTACGTACTCCAGACATTTACGTTGCAAATATGTGTCTGACTTTTGCGCATACAACTCTCGTAAATCCTCGTCTTCAATTACTGAAAGACCGTCGTACAAAACTGACGTACATTCTTCCAATCTAATATTATCGTTTTTTTGCTTATTGGATTGTAGACAATTACAGAGGATGGAATTAATCTTGCCAACTTTATCTGTATCTACTTGGCTAAATGAATCTGAACTAAATAAAATTAGAACTATTAGCAATATTGTTTTATTCATAGATTTTAAGTGATGTTATTATCAAAAATATAAATACGACTAGGGATATTATTCCAGTAACTAACTTCTCTTTAGTTGAGCTTGATGATAGCCATTCATTTACTCTCATTTTGTTTTTTTCATTAGTAAAGAAAAAGTAACAAAGAAAAAATATTGACAAAACAAGAATAACCAATATAACAGTACCAAGACTTTTAATGCCATAACCCAAAAACTTAAATAGAATGTAAATTATGGCAGTAAACGTTACGGTAAATATCGACGAAGCTCTCGCATCCTCATTACCTACACCTATACCTATAAATCGTATCAGTCCTAATATGCTTGCGTAGTATTTATATAAAAAATTCATTGTTAATCTCTTGCTGGTAGAACTCTTAACCAAAATTGAGCTATTGGATTTCCTTTTGCCTTTTCAGCAGCAGCAGCATTCCTAACAGAAGCAGGTCTAGTATCAGTAGCCCTTTGATTTCGCATAGTGAAATTTCTATATATGTACGCGTTACGCTGTCTTCCACTTTGAGCAAAATTGTTAGACATATTTGAGGTATTGGTCACACCACCATCTGATTGACCGTCCTGCAATACAACTTCCGTAAATGGTGCTGCAGGACCTGTTGCGTTTGCAACCAGTTCTCCTGCACCTTTTTGCACTAACTCTTCTGATATTCCATTTTCTGACGCTTCAATTGTTAGAGAAGTTAAAGTATTGACTGTTCCTAAAACACCAGCTTTTCGAGATACTTCCTTGGCAAACTTACTTCCTGTTTCCTTAGCTACAACTTCTGCGCCAACTTCTACAAAATCATCTCCAGCGTCAACAGTTGGGTCTACTGTATCTGTAAATAAGGATTTTATGTTATTGCCGAATTGTTTTAGTTTCTGTTTGCCAGCATCTACTAATCCTCCTAAATCCTCTAAAGCCTGAACGACTTTGTTGTTTTCAATCTTCTCTCTAGTGTTCTTTACATCTGTTGGTTCCTCTGGACAAGGTTTGTCTCCACAAGGTCCGTATGGCATCATACCATCTGGGTCAATAAAATAAACAGGATTATCAAATGCATAAGCATATGGGCTATATCTCCTCATACCTTCAGCCAAAGGGTCAAGATTCATCCACCTTCCTAGAGCTGGGTCATAGTTCCTCGCACCGAAATCGTACCAATCTAATCCTAATTCCTCATTGATTTCTTTACCATTATACTGGAACTTCTCAGCTGTGGAATTCGCATTTGCAGATACTACGTTATTATATCCACGATGCAAAAGGCCGAATGGATAATAGTTTTTCTCGGAAAGGATTTCCGTATTCGGGTCGATAGCTCCGTTTAAATCGGCATCCGAGTAGGATAGTCTTATATTCCCTAAGTGGTCTCCATTTAGGCGAAAAATAAATTTTGCGGTCGCTTTTTTTCGGTGGACAACCTCCAAAAATGAAAAATTTCGATATGTGATTTTCGTACAACCCATTTAAGTCCATAAAGATAATGTTATTTAGAACCCGACCAAATGCCCTCGCAAGGCAAGCCCAGATTTTTCGTACCTCAAAAACCTCTGTTCTTGCCCTTGCTCCCTTGCAGCCGCACAGGATTACAGCCACCAAAAGCCACGGCAACAGTTTTTATCTCGTTATTGATTTTTAAGCGGTAAAAACCGTTGCAAAAAGTGGCGTGGCAGTAGCCCTTTCCCAAGCTATGTTTACATAATTGGGCATTATAGAACAGCCGACCACAGCCAATGCACCGCCCAAGCTGTTCTATAATACAACTATGTAAAATAGCCGACACGCCCAACGCTCACAGCCGAACAGGATTGAAGATTTTTAGTTTTGATTGATAAGATTGTGAAGACTGAACGCCCTGCGGTTGTCTCATTTTAAAAGCTGGCGGAACTCATCCGCATCAGCCAACAGCTTCCGCCACCTTTTAAAACGTTTTTCCGTTCGAGTGGGAACAACGTTTTAAAAAGACGAAGATTTAGGCGGTGGATTTTTCGAGCGTTGGCAATCTTCGGCTTTTTAAAATGATAGAGGTTTTGCGACGATTGAGCAAAATAATTAACGTTCGTAGTGCGCTGGCAGTAGCGGTGGCAAAGAGCGCAAAGGCTGAGCGGATATTTTACATAATAGCAGTTATAACGACGCCCGCAACAATAACAGCACGCCGAAGGCAACCAAAAGGGATGCTCTTATAACTACTATTATGTAACATAGCTTGGGATGGTTTTTATGGCGGATTTTTTGTTTCGGGCGTTGGCACAGCTCTTTACTTTTTTAAAGGATCCGCATTCTAATAATAGATAAATTTTCCTTAAAAAAGTAATGTGCTGTATTTGCGTTGGCTACAAAAAATGTGACATAAAAACCATAGAAGTGGTGGCGCGCGGAACAGCATAAAATACAGAGGTTTTTGAGGAACGAGAATACTGGATTTTATGCTGTGGGGATTTATTCAGATTGGTTTTCAGCGAGCTTGTGAGGAACGAACAAGCGAAGCTTTTTAGCTTAATGGGTGGAACTCGTTTACAGCTTCGTGCAGACTTTCAAGATTGTTCTGTTTGTAACTTTCCGTTGATGATATGTATTTATGGCCAGATAGATATTGAACTTTTCTAATGTTGTATTGTTTCAGCCAATTCACGATTACCGATGCTCTTAAATTATTGACCGTTGTTACTTTGTGGTTGATTTTCTTTAACTGCTTTTGGATGATTTTCCGCTGCAGTAAGTCGCTAAAGTGGTTTTGAGGGATTAATAATTGTTCGTTGTGTATTTTGTTGTGCTTTGCTATTTCTGGTCTTATTTCGTTGATATATTCCAAGAGGTCGAGTACTTGCCAAGATTTGAGCTCCATTGTTCTACTATTGTTTCTTCTCGTACTTGGAACATATATTTTGCCTTTGTAGAGTTCTAAATGTTCCAGTAACAGGCTTTTGAGATTGGTTGTATTTAGACCTTGATAGACGATTAATCCTGTGATGATTTTATTTCGTTTTGCTGTCAGTTGTGTTTTATGATTGGTGTATTTATTGAAGTTTTCGGTTTCGTAACTGTAGTATAAATCCTCCAGTTCATCTGCATCCAAAAGGTTGTGCAATACTCGTTTTACCGTTCCTTTTACTGATACTTCCTCGATTGGGTTTTCCGCTCTTTTATTGGTTTCAATCAAGTAATCAAAATAATTGCGTAGCGTTACGATATTGTTGTTTATGGTTCGTACTTGGATGCGTTTCTGTTGAAGATATTTAATATACTTTAAGCACGTTTTATAATCGATTTCAGAAGGATTGCAACCATACTTTTTTGACCAAGCTGTAAATTCCTCAATGCGTTTTAGATAATGTTCAATAGTGGTTTTACTGTAATTGTTCTGCTCTAAATAATCTTCGTATTTCATAACTATTCTTCCTTTAAAATATGCGTATAGATTTGAGTACTTTCCAATGATGCGTGACCCAAGAACTGCTGTATATCCTCTATTTTCATTCCTGCTTTTAAAAAATGCGTGGCGATGGAATGGCGTAACATATGCGGTGTGATATTCTTGTTTTGCAATGCTTCTTTATTACTGGCTTTGATAATCATTTTTAAGTCGTTTTCTATGGTGCAACCACTTATTTTAGTACTTCGCCTGCTGATAAAAACATAATCGCTCTCTGATGCTACTTTAAAGTTTATCCGTGCATCAAAAACGTAATCTTCCAACATCTTTAGATTGTAATGGTTGATGGGTACAAAACGCTCTTTATAGTTCTTTCCCTTTCTTATAAATACACGTTCCTTGTCCCATAAAATATCATTGAGCATTAGGTTTACGACCTCGTTCCTGCGCATTCCCAAGCTGTAAAGGCACACCAATAATGCTTTTTGTCTTGCTCTAAACCTTGGCAGTTCGTGGCTGTGTTTGGTGGCTTTAAATAATTGCTTTACTTCTTTTTCAGTACAGTATTTTATTTTTTCATCTTCTATTTTCTCCCTTTTGATATGGATGTTAAAAGGTTTCTTGTGATGCTTCGATAAATAATCCCTGAACTTTTTTAAGGTGCTTTGGTGTGAGTTCAGATAACTGTTGCTCAATGCGCCATTTCTTGTCTTGTTCGGTCTTTGTTTTAGGTAGCTGTAATAATCCTTGATGTGTTCCTTTTGGATGTAATCGATGTGATTGATGTTATGCTGTTCCAACCAATAAAAGAACTCGCAGAGCTGGTGCGGATAATTCTTTTGCATCGCTTCACTAAATCCCAATACGTCCAACCACGCTTTAAAATCGATTAATAAGGCTTTGTAACTTGGATTATTTAGTTTGCTCTTTCTCATTTTATTTTTGGGTCGGTTGCGTTTTTGGGATTGTATTGCGAGTTGTGTTTAACTAACTGATAATTATTAAATTAACCTCGCAAAAACAATACTTGCGAGTTGGTTGCGACTTTGCGGGTTACCTTGCGCCTTTTATCTTGTCAATGCAATCCTGTAAAGCTTTGTTTATCTGCTTTTTTAGGTTGGTGTATTCTCCTAAATCAACGATTTCAAAACAGTAACTTTTACTCTTTGCTTTCTTAATCCTGTGGATGTAGTTCTCTGCCAATAGATGTTTGTGATACCAGCGTAGCGTACTTTCTTTGATACGTAGATTTCTACGTATTTCAGCGTTTGTAAAAGTGGTCTGGTTGTTCTTGATTAGATAGTCTTTCAAGTTCTCTAAATGGTTACGGCAAGCTCCTGTAAGCGTATCGGATTTTCTCAATAAAATATCTATGATTAACTCGTTAGCTTCCTGTATATCTTCGATAGTAGTTTCTATAAATTCTTCTCCCGTTTCTTTATCGTACTGCTTTTCCCGTTGATACTGTTTGTAAAATGTAATGGCTTCGATGAACTGTAAATAATGACTGTTGGTTCTTCGTGGCTTAAATACAGATTGTGGAAGCTCTAAATATTCTGCATACGGATTTATTACTCTAATTGGCTTTAATAATCGCTGTACGTTCTTCAGTAATTCCTTTGCTTTGTGTTCTTCATCTTCATTTACTTTTCCAGCACTAATAAGTCTTTGGTAATCCATTATTTTTTTGTCCTGTTCTTCGCTTTCATCGATGTACAATAAAAAGGAACGGTTACTATTATCTTCGTAAATACTTTCCTGTGTGGTACAACCTGCAACACTTACAGGACCTTCAACTGTTAAATGGATAGTCTTTGTATTGCCTTTACTGTCTTTGTGTACAACTGTTTTAGTAATTCGTTTTTTAGATTGTAATTCACGTAATGGATAGAGTACACTTTCAGCACCATCTAAATCTTCTATCAATATTAATTTGTGTTGTAGTTCTGTTCTATTGAAGTAATAAAAAGCGTTTGCAGATAGCACCGTGATTTCTACTTTATCCTCTTTTGGTATAAGTTCCGATACTTTAGATTGCAGATGTGTTTTTCCTGTTCCGGAACTTCCCAAGCTGATGCAATGCAAAGGATTATTTGTCTTTCTGCTCGTGAAGATTAAAAACATTGTTTGCCTGTTGTTCTCTTCGCCTATTACTCCAGATTTCCCTATTAAATCATTGGTCTTTTTCAATAAGGATTTAGAGTTTAAAAAGGTTTCGGCCTGCTTGATTTCGGTTGCTGATAGTTCTTTGTAAAATGGTTGGTTGGCAATGGTTTCCTTTTCGACCAATAGAAAACGGTAGCTCTCAAGTGCCTTTGTAAGTTCCTGTAATGTTCGCCTAACTACACTTGTTCCAATCTCTAACCGTTCTGCTACTTTTCTGACCAGTTTTTCTATTTGGTTATCGTTGTATAAATCGATGCTCTGCCTAACTACGTTGTACTGCTTCGGTTTCTGGATGCTTAACGTTACTCGTAGGCTTTCCATTTTATTGGTCTTTAATCCGCCCAAAATGTGGATTTCTAAATGTTTTGTGGTGTATTCGTAGTTGTTTGGGTTGGAAGGGTCTAACATAATTATTATTTACTCTAAAACATATATTAAATATTATTACAAATATATATTTTAAAATATATAAAATCCAACTAAAATTAGTTTCTATTGAATATTTTATCTTATTTGATTAGTTTTGACATATATTTTAGTCTTATGAGTGATATCAATAACATAATTTCAGAGAACATAAAGCGATTAAGGAAGTTAAAGCAACTTTCTCAAAAACAGGTTTCTATGGATGTTGGTATTCCTCAAGGTCAATACTCACTTGTAGAAAATGGCAAAGTAATGCCGACTATTCCGACTCTTGAGAAGATTGCAGATGTATTTGAGGTTTCTATTGCAGAGTTTTTTGCCAATAATAATGAAGAAGATACTGTAAATCTGCCTTTATTAGAGAAGATTAAAATTATTGATACTCTTGAAGCTGATGAGAAAGAAGCGCTCTTAAAACTTATTGATATGGCTGTATCAAAGAAAAAATTAAAGGATAACCTCTCTAATCTTATTGCTTCCTAAAACAAAAAAACCACTCCGAAGAGTGGTGTAACTTATAATAATAGTTTATTTATTTTTTCCTAAGTACTTTTTTTAAGTAGATATCATTTCCTAAATCAAAAATAACTTTTAATATACCATCTTTATCAATATTATATTTAACATCTATTGCCCTATCTATACCATAAAAATCATTAAAGAACATATCGTTAGACTCTTCGAAGATTAAAGATTGATTATCCTCACTAAATTTAAAATTAATGCGTCCGTTATTGGAAGATATTTCCTCACTCCAAGAAGATTCCGAAATTTTGATATTGAATATTTCGCCTAAATAGTCTTTGTAATAATACTTACCTTTTATCTCTGACAAAGATTTTCTTTCAAGGTCGATATAAGTGCTTTTATTGACTAGTTCGACATCCGAGTTAGGTACATTACTGTAAATAATTTTTACGTACTCCAGACATTTACGTTGCAAATATGTGTCTGACTTTTGCGCATACAACTCTCGTAAATCCTCGTCTTCAATTACTGAAAGACCGTCGTACAAAACTGACGTACATTCTTCCAATCTAATATTATCGTTTTTTTGCTTATTGGATTGTAGACAATTACAGAGGATGGAATTAATCTTGCCAACTTTATCTGTATCTACTTGGCTAAATGAATCTGAACTAAATAAAATTAGAACTATTAGCAATATTGTTTTATTCATAGATTTTAAGTGATGTTATTATCAAAAATATAAATACGACTAGGGATATTATTCCAGTAACTAACTTCTCTTTAGTTGAGCTTGATGATAGCCATTCATTTACTCTCATTTTGTTTTTTTCATTAGTAAAGAAAAAGTAACAAAGAAAAAATATTGACAAAACAAGAATAACCAATATAACAGTACCAAGACTTTTAATGCCATAACCCAAAAACTTAAATAGAATGTAAATTATGGCAGTAAACGTTACGGTAAATATCGACGAAGCTCTCGCATCCTCATTACCTACACCTATACCTATAAATCGTATCAGTCCTAATATGCTTGCGTAGTATTTATATAAAAAATTCATTGTTAATCTCTTGCTGGTAGAACTCTTAACCAAAATTGAGCTATTGGATTTCCTTTTGCCTTTTCAGCAGCAGCAGCATTCCTAACAGAAGCAGGTCTAGTATCAGTAGCCCTTTGATTTCGCATAGTGAAATTTCTATATATGTACGCGTTACGCTGTCTTCCACTTTGAGCAAAATTGTTAGACATATTTGAGGTATTGGTCACACCACCATCTGATTGACCGTCCTGCAATACAACTTCCGTAAATGGTGCTGCAGGACCTGTTGCGTTTGCAACCAGTTCTCCTGCACCTTTTTGCACTAACTCTTCTGATATTCCATTTTCTGACGCTTCAATTGTTAGAGAAGTTAAAGTATTGACTGTTCCTAAAACACCAGCTTTTCGAGATACTTCCTTGGCAAACTTACTTCCTGTTTCCTTAGCTACAACTTCTGCGCCAACTTCTACAAAATCATCTCCAGCGTCAACAGTTGGGTCTACTGTATCTGTAAATAAGGATTTTATGTTATTGCCGAATTGTTTTAGTTTCTGTTTGCCAGCATCTACTAATCCTCCTAAATCCTCTAAAGCCTGAACGACTTTGTTGTTTTCAATCTTCTCTCTAGTGTTCTTTACATCTGTTGGTTCCTCTGGACAAGGTTTGTCTCCACAAGGTCCGTATGGCATCATACCATCTGGGTCAATAAAATAAACAGGATTATCAAATGCATAAGCATATGGGCTATATCTCCTCATACCTTCAGCCAAAGGGTCAAGATTCATCCACCTTCCTAGAGCTGGGTCATAGTTCCTCGCACCGAAATCGTACCAATCTAATCCTAATTCCTCATTGATTTCTTTACCATTATACTGGAACTTCTCAGCTGTGGAATTCGCATTTGCAGATACTACGTTATTATATCCACGATGCAAAAGGCCGAATGGATAATAGTTTTTCTCGGAAAGGATTTCCGTATTCGGGTCGATAGCTCCGTTTAAATCGGCATCCGAGTAGGATAGTCTTATATTCCCTAAATGATCTTTATATTGGTATACATAATCATAGCTACCTGTACCATTTGGCTCCAAATATCCTTCCGGATGATTAAAGAACTCTAATTGTCCATTTTTATAGATATAGTTCCCTGCATATTCTGTTTCTATTAAAGAACCTCCCTCCGTTACGATCTTTTTTAGTTTCGCTCCGGTGGCGTCGTAAATATAACTAATATTTCCGGTTCCTTCACTATTAGAAATAGCAACAGTCTTTGGTAAGTTGAGATGATTATATGCAATGCTAGAGATACCTTTGTTATGATCAGTAATCATATTCCCATTCACATCATACTGATACTCATCAGCTGCAACGGTCGTATTCTTAGAAAATCCAAAAGGCATACTAACTGCATCGTTCACTTTTAGCAATCTGTTGCCTTGATCATAGCTATACACAAGGTTGTCCATCATACCAAAATCAGCAGACCTACCCGGATCAGGATTTGTGACAATTGCACCGGTCCTTTGTAGGCTTTCTATGTTTCCGTTTTTGTCATAAGACACCCCAGAGAGATTGTATCTACCATCGTTACTGGTTCCGGTAACAATCCGGTTTAATGCATCATATTGATATCCGTAGGCACGTTTGGTATTGTCATTGGCAGTTTTCCAGAGGGTTTCGCTAATGTTACCATTGTATAAAGCAGTTGCTCCTAAGTTTTCACTGGTGGTATTGTAATTGATCCCAAAAGCAAATAGATCATTACCTAATATATTGGTATCATTGATACCTTTAAGCCAACCCCTTACATTATAAGTGTAATCCACTTTTTGCAGGCCTACTCCGCTTGCACCAGAAGGGGAAGAAGCTAATCCTCCGACTTTTTTGCTCTCTAATTGCCCTAAATCATCATAGGTATTAGAAACAATTTGTTCTGCTGCCTGATTATTAATCTTTTGTTTTTGATCTAATAATCTTCCCATATGATCGTAAGTAAAGGTATCAATGGTTACAATCGGTGCGTTACTGTCTTTGGTATGGGTAGTTTTTGCTTCTAATACCTTTCCTGCAAAATCCAGTTTACTTTCTACAATATCTATCGTGTTAAGATAATTATTTTTACTGGCTGCATAGATCGGTCTTGCTTTAGCATCATAGTAGGAAACGGTGGTGATCCAATCAGAAGTACCCAGTACTTTTACTTTACTACCTGTAGCTAAAGATTCCGTTCTGCTATCGATATTTTCTCCATAAACTGATGCCGGAGCTGTGAGCCCTGATGTATCAAAGTTATAATTATCATAATAATTGATGGTTAAAACTTCTGCGTTTTGTGCATTAGGGTATCCACCATTGGTATAATACATAGTAGTACCACCAATCGTTACTTCTGCACCTCGCTGTACCCAAAGGTTACTGGTCATATTGGTCAGCTCTGTTTGTATCGCATTCTTATCACGAACATCTACCACTATTCCTGTATATGCAACACGCCCCAAAGCATCATACTTAGTGAACAACCATTCATTGTCGGTACGCTGATTGGCATCTTGTGTCATCACTGGTTGATCTAATTTATTGTAAATAATGTATTCCCATCCTTTACCAGGGATTTTCTTTTCTACTAATCGATTTCTGTGATCGTATTTGTATTGATAGCACAGTTCGGATAGCTCAGTGTTCGATATCCCATCTGTTGTATCAACCTTAGGAGGTAGTACATAGGTAAGATTCCCATAATCATCGTATACATAATAGGTCTCAGCCCCCTCTGGCTCCCCCAAATAGGGAGTATCTATAAAGGTTCTTTTTAGAATTACCCTGCCCAATTTATCTTTATACTCACGAGTAGTCCTTAGATCTCCATCGGCAGGTTGCCAGTTTTCGTCTTTGGTTATGGTAACATACAAATCGTTTGCTATATAATAGCCTACTTTTACCAACACCGGAGATTCAGTATTTCCATTGTTAAAATTTACTTTGAAATATACAATACTGTCATTAACGGTATTTGTTTTCCAATCAAATTTAATGGTATGATCAGCATCACTGGCAGGGTTCACTTTCCAATCCTTTCCCGGAGCACCTTGTTCCAGCACCCGGTTTAGAGGTGAAGGTTCAAAAATACTTTCTGAATACGCATTCACATCCGCCACTGCCATTCCTGCAAAATCATCTGCATACTTATTTTGGTAGTAACTGTTGATATTTGAAGGGACATCAACAATATTATAACTTCCTAACACTCCATTTTGTCGTTCAAAAGGTAAATATTGCCTGGCTTGTCTTCCGTAGTCATCATATTCCATATGGGTTATAATATCTTTTTTACCAGGAGATGCTTTGATACCTACTTGCTGTTTGGCACGACCCAACCCGTCTATATAAGAAACCCCCTCGATCACATCACCAGTAAAACGGATACTATCGGATGAGACCATGGCTCTTTGATAGGAACGTGTGAATACATAATTCTCAGTTTGGGTCAGTGTCGGAGCAGTATATGGACTACCCGGACATCCGTCAAAGTTCCCAGTCTCCCCAACACATTGATCATCACTATTGGACACATAGCCAACAGGTTGTGTACATTGTGATTGTACCGTGGCAGGATCCCCATATCCGTCATTGTCGACATCTGCGTACCATAAAGTATTCGGATTAAGGGATGGATCTGTATCATCACAATCCGTGAGAGGCAAGATGGTCTGTGTATATCCCCCTCCAGGATTAGCACATTGCGTTATTTTATGGGTTGCAAACCCGTCATTGTCTGCATCCAGATACCAATCAGGAATTGGATCAATAGTATAGTTCACTGAAACGGAAGCACTCCAACAGTCTGTACTATTATTTCTGGCCCTCAGGTAATACGTACTGCCACTGGTTCTGGTGATCGACGTATTGGAATTTGATGTACTTGTCCCCGAGGAACTGCTCTGCCAGTACCAGGTGATTCCTGACGGTGGGGTGCTTCTGGTAAGTACACTATTCCCGCAATTATTAGCTACTGTCGCTATGGCTGGTACCGAAGGAACTAATTTGATACTATAGGAAACAGTCCTTGCAGCACTCCAACAACCTGTACTATTGTTTCTAGCCCTCAAGTAATACGTACTACCACTGGTTCTGGTGATCGATGTATTGGAATTTGATGTACTTGTCCCCGAGGAACTGCTCTGCCAGTACCAGGTGATTCCTGATGGCGGGGTGCTTCGTGTCAAAACACTGCTTCCACAATTATTGGCTACTGTCGCTGTGGCTGGTACCGAAGGAACTGATTTGATACTATAGGAAACAGTCCTTACAGCACTCCAACAACCTGTACTATTGTTTCTGGCCCTCAAGTAATACGTACTGCCACTGGTTCGTGTGATCGACGTACTGGAATTTGATGTACTTGTCCCAGAGGAACTGCTCTGCCAGTACCAGGTGATTCCTGATGGTGGAGTGCTTCGTGTCAAAACACTGCTTCCACAATTATTGACTACTGTCGCTGTGGCTGGTACCGAAGGAACTGATTTGATACTATAGGAAACATTCCTTGCAGCACTCCAACAACCTGTACTATTGTTTCTGGCCCTCAAGTAATACGTACTACCACTGGTTCGTGTAATCGACATATTGGAATTTGATGTACTTGTCCCAGAGGAACTGCTCTGCCAGTACCAGGTGATTCCTGATGGTGGAGTGCTTCGTGTCAAAACACTGCTTCCACAATTATTGGCTACTGTCGCTGTGGCTGGTACCGAAGGAACTGATTTGATACCATAGGAAACAGTCCTTGCAGCACTCCAACAACCTGTACTATTGTTTCTGGCCCTCAGGTAATACGTACTGCCACTGGTTCTGGTGATCGATGTATTGGAATTTGATGTACTTGTCCCCGAGGAACTGCTCTGCCAGTACCAGGTGATACCTGATGGCGGGGTGTTTCGTGTCAAAACACTGCTTCCACAATTATTGGCTACTGTCGCTATGGCTGGTACCGAAGGAACTGATTTGATACTATAGGAAACAGTCCTTGCGGCACTCCAACAACCTGTTGCGTTGTTTCTGGCCCTCAGATAGTGCGTACTACTACTGGTTCGGGTGATTGATGTATTGGAATTTGCTGTACTTGTCCCAGAGGAACTGCTCTGCCAGTACCAGGTGATTCCTGATGGTGGGGTGCTTCGTGTCAAAACACTGCTTCCACAATTATTGGCTACTGTCGCTGTGGCTGGTACCGAAGGAACTGATTTAATAGTATAGGAAACATTCCTTGCAGCACTCCAACAACCTGTACTATTGTTTCTGGCTCTTAGGTAATACGTACTGCCACTGGTTCGTGTGATCGACGTACTGGAATTTGATGTACTTGTCCCCGAGGAACTGCTCTGCCAGTACCAGGTGATTCCTGATGGCGGAGTGCTTCGTGTCAAAACACTGCTTCCACAATTATTGGTTACCGTCGCTGTGGCTGGTAGCGAAGGCACTGATTTGATACTATAGGATACAGTCCTTGCGGCACTCCAACAACCGGATCCACTATGTCTGGCCCTGATATAATACGTAGTTCCACTGGTTCTGGTGATCGATGTCGACGAATTTGAAGTACTGGTACCTGATGAGCTACTCTGCCAATACCAGGTAACCCCTGATGGCGGCGTACCCCTTGTTAGCACACTACTACCACAATTATTAACCACCGAAGTAGTTGGGATAGCAGGGGTGTTTTCATCGATACTTTGATTACAATTATTGTCAATTCCGTCACAAATATCTAATTGCCCAGGTTTTATATTAGGATTATTGTCATCACAGTCTAAGGAATTAGATACTAATCCCGCAGGAGGGTCACAGGTGGGAAAAACATTTCTTATTGCTCCTCCATAACCGTCATTGTCATTATCTTCATACCATACAGAGGTAGGAACGGAAGGATCATTGTCATTACAATCGTTAACAAAATTATTACCCGACACATACCCTGGTTGTGGATAAAAAGAAACTACATTAGGATCTCCATATCCATCTCCATCTAAGTCTCTATAATATATATCGGAACCAATTTGTGCGCTGATTACTGTACTTACGAATACAGCAATTATAAAAAATATATGTTTCATCTTTATCACTGTATTAATTGTTTTTATAGTTATATGCATTTTCAGAAAGGATATTATCATCCTGATCTTTTACTTTCTCTAATCGGTTCAACTCATCATATTCATAATATATCGTATACCCCCGCGGATCGGTAACACTGGTCACCCCAACCAATGGATCATAGGTATAATAGCTCATCTGTGCATTGACAAAGAAAGGCTGCTGTCTCAGGTTTTCCAGTTGTGAGCGTAAAGAAGCCTCCTGAGAGGTGCTGTTTTCTGTATCAGAAGCTGTTTTGATCTGGTTAATCAGATTCGTTACATTGGCCGGCATCCCTGTATAAGTAGTATTGGTGATCTTAGCGATCGGATACGTGTGGTTATATCCCCAGATGTAGATGACATGTACCCCATCCGCCTGTGAGACCTCCAATGGATTGCCATAACTATCGTACTTGTGATAGGTAAGACGATCTTCTTCCTGCTTATTTCCTTTTTTAGAAAACATTTTAAGCGGTAGTACTAAATTAGAAGTATTCGTGCCTTTCCCGAATTCAATTCTTTTACTTTCTATAAATTCACCATCCAGATATGATTCTGTGAGCAATGGGGTGGCAATCCTATGTTGCGAAATCAGGTTAGAAACATATGGTTCTGAGTTCATTTCGCTGTCTTTGGGATAGTACATCTTACTGGTCACTACTCTCTCGTTATCCACCGTGGTAGATTGCTCACTGATGGCATTATTATGTATATTGTAAGTATAATTACCGGTGCTGATCGAAGTAGTAACTTCGGGTCCGTTATAAAAATATGACGTAGTTTTTACTTCACTCAATAAAGCCCTTCCTGAATAGAGTGCGTATTGCTCATTATAAAAATATATGGGTACGTTGGTCAATGTATTGGGCTGCTCATAAGTATTTGAGTCAAAATCTATACAAAACCTCCGCACGGATTGAGGGTAACTAACATAATCTAATAAGCTGGCCTTATATGCGTCATAAGTATCGTGTACCGTAAACCATACACAACTTGACTCATTATAACGGATCGCACGACCATAAACAGGAGTTGTCTCTTCCAGGATAAATGTATTTTCGGTACGTAATAGCTTTCTTCCCTCCCTGTCAAAAACTTCTGAAAACAGTAGGTTCCCGTATTGGTAATTCTTTTCCGGGACCGGGGTGTATGGAGATATATTACCGGCAGATGGTAAAGGATAATCCTGCAAGGTGGTATAGGTAAACTGTGTTTTACCATTATCACCATCAGACCCGGTCTTACGGACTGTTACATTTTTATAGCCTACGTGGCTACCTTTGATTACAGTCGGATTGGAGCGGCTGTTGGATTTTTCCATAAAAAATTCGGCAGTAAATTCTAAAACCGTAGTTCCCGGAACCCTTACTTTCTTGATATAGGGCTCTTCAATAATCTTATAATTTCTATGGGTAGAACCACTGGACACCGGGTTATTGATATGTTCACTGGTAAATTCATTATAGTTGTATGAAGTACTGCTTTTTACCTGGTTCTCATCAGTAAAACGTATTTGCTTTATTCGGATCCCCCCTCCATTCAAAAACTGTTGTTCATCTACATATTTATATTTTTTAAAAAACACCCCAGCCGTTACAGCATCATATTGGATACCATCTCCTATAGGTTCTAATACCACCTTATAGTATCCTTGGGCAAGGGCTCTTTTAGAGACTGTTCGGGTAGTGTATGGGTTAATGGGAGGCAAGAAATCATCCCCTTGATAGTTATAGGAATCTCGTAAGCTCGTTACAATATCCGGCATTGAGGTAGCACTAGAATTACTCGCTGTAAATTGTGAGGAAGGGTAAAGCGCAAAATCATGGGATACAATATTATTGGGCTGTATAGGATCGACCGTAGGTCCGCCAAGTGGAACCACCGAGGTAAGTCGTAACCTGAATTTAAGATCGTCTTCTGCATAGTAAGCACTATTATAAGCGATATCCGTAACGCTTAGGTTCAAATTGATTTTTTGCTCGTCTTCAACATGGATCACACCAAGATCAACAACATTGTTAAGGAAGTTGATATTATTGATATTCAAGGTACCAAGAGTCTTATTCTCAGGAATTTCTTTATGACTGATCCTATCCTGACCAATATAACTAATAGTATTGGCTTCAAAATCAAATTCCTTTTTACCCCCCGTAGGATAGGTGATACTGGTCAGTACTCCATGGGTAATATGATCTTTGCTAGGACTCCTAAAGTCATTGCTTAGTACTTGTTGTGCAGTTTGTACAAAAGGATCAAAGGTTTTACCATTATAATATCCCCAAAAATCTTTACCCTCTAAATCCATCGCAGGAGCCTCCAAGTTATACTCCAACTGATAGGGCAATACTGATCCCTGGGATTCCTCAGTGATACTATCCAGCATCAATCGGTTAGTGCCTGTATAATGAAAACGGACTGTTTTATTCGTGTTGTTTTTGGTTTTAATATCAATATGGTCCAGGACCGATCCGGTGTTGTTCTTAAATTCGAGGTGACCCGGGTTTCTGATAAAATCCAAATGGGCAACATTTTGATTCCTAACGGTAATAGTCGCAACCTTTTGGGTCGTTACTTCCATCTCGGAGAAAGAAGAGGTAATTTCAGGACCAATAAAATCCCTGGGGTTGCCTTCAATTTGTGACGTATTAATATCATAAAAAAATGCATTGCGACTGTACGAGACAGGGGTGTCATATTCTTCCACAGAAGTGGCATAGTTTATTTCCATCAATGTCTTTCCGGTAAAGCTTTTTATTTTGGTCAGATGCCAGGCAGAATGGTACCTGCTAATATCAGGTACTACAATAGCATCACTGCTTGGTGTACTTATTGGCGTAGCAATGGTTGTTTCTTTGGCTGTAAATTCATATTGATACCCATTTTGGTCGGTAATGGTAAAATCTGTAAATACAAAACCGCCATCCAACGAAAAAACAGGTGTGTTTGTTGTGGTAAAATCTATAATTAGTTTCTGATCACCTCCTAATTGCAGTGCTTCCATTCCTGATGCAGTTTTTATAATTACAAACCTCCCGGTAATACCCATCATATTGAACTGAAAAATATCCGGCTCTGTATCCAGGCGCCCTTTTCCAGCTTCCCATAATAAGGCATTACGTTCATCTATACTCATAGTATCATAGTCATAATAAGACACCTGATACCCGCCATTGATCGTTCTTAAATGCTGTGATAAAACGCCACTAAGGTGCTCATCCGGTTTTCCTACTACAGTTCTTGAAATGCTACCCAATCCCGTTAATGACCATCCGTTGCCCAACCATCCTGAGCGGTTGTTCATATTTACTCCGTTAGGATGATAAGACGCCGACATCGCGAAATTTAAACTTCCATCCAGAGGCATCGAAAATATTGGAATGGAAATACTTGGGATTCCAGTATACGTATCAACCGGGACTTCTTCAAACTGCATCAAGGCGGATACAGTCGGTGAGGCTGGTATGACATTAGGAATATCATAGGAGGGCGCACTCACCAATCCAGAACCTGAACTTGGAGGCCCAACTTGCCCATACATAGTGATTCCTGCCTTTAAGGCAAGCATTAAAAACAAAACTTTCTTCATAAAACTAGAGTTAATAAATTATAAACCAATTTAATTTTTCCGGCAGCAAACATACGGCAAACCCATAACACGTACAATAAAATTTCCCCGATATTTCAAGACTTTCTCTTTTATAAATCGCTGACTGAAAAATTCAGCAATTTTTTTAGTATATGATCAAGAGAATGCCTTTTTATGTGCTTTCCTATAAGTAGGTGTCTCGAGCAACGGATATGTTACCTCGAATTTTGAAATTTTTTATAAAAAAATTTCTTGAGAAGGTTATGAATTACTTTTCAAAACGACTTTATTTATCTTAAAAAACTGATTATCATTGATTTAAAAAGAATGTTAAACGTGTAAATCAAATTTCCCTGATAATTGAAAAAAAATGAGAAATCATAAAAATTTAATGAAACAAATAATAATGTAGCAATGTAAGAGGAAATGCAGAAAGTAAGTTTTTTAAATATCTATACAAAGAAGGCTACCGTAAGAAAAAAAGTAAAAACATACAGGAATAATTTTTGATATATGTATTTTTAAATTATTAACTTCTTCATATGAAAAAATACTGTATTACTTCATTTCTAGTTTTCTTTTTGATAGCAGCAAGCTCTTGTTCTAACCGCAATAATGAACCTTATCAGATCCCTGACAATGCTAAAGAACTTATTACCGGAACATCCGGTAAAACTTGGAAAATAGCGAAACGTTATAATGACGGAACAAGAATGAATATGGCGGGTTGTTTTTTATCTTATCGAATCACATATTTACCGGATATGACAATGAAAGATAATAACGGAGAACAACGTGATTGTGGCACCTCTCTTATCGCTAATTGGGAAATTACTCAAAATAAGAAGGGGCACTATTTTATTAAACTACAAAGTGAGCAGATTCCCCAGTTGATGAATATTGATAAGGATTATAAATATTTCCAGATTACTTATCTGACTAAAGATAGTTTAGAGTTGCGTTATAGACATGCACAATTTTCGGGTCAGGTACGAACAATCATTGATTTATATGTACAGCAGGATGTTGTAGTAAAGGATAGAGATTTTCATAATAGATAATCTGTTTTCTATATTATTATTAATAAACAAAGTTTTGATTTTGATAACACTTCTGCGGTCTGCCTTTATTATTATTTAATGACTCCTTTAGATTAGCATTTAGATATTTTATACTGTAAAGAACGGAAAAGGTACACAATATATTCACTCCTTTGTAACGTAACATTATTCATAACTTCAAAGCCTTTTTCTAATAGAGATTCGAAAAAATCATGAATTTGCTTAAATATGTATCTCAAAAAAAGATGATGAGAACTCCCTGTCTATTTAATCTTTTTAGTCAAAAACCATCAGATCGAAGCTCTTGATCTTACGCTTTTCTTTTATATTTCAAAAATATAAGGGGGGTCGTGAGCTTATAAAGCTATAACATTTATGATCTTGCAGATACAAAAAACCGGTTATGACTTCTCATAACCGGCAACACAAGAAACACTTAAAGCTACTAGATCTTTAAGGTTTCAGACACTAAATCTTGCAGGAAAATTTCTATCTACTTTTAATTCGCATTTTTTTGAAAGCAAAAATTGGATTTTTTAGCTTATTTCTATAGATTATCTTAGGGTCAAAAATACTTTGTTTCAAAACAAGAGCTCTGTTGGCTAATATATTGGTTTAAATATACCAATATTACTTATACAGAGTTTAAAACACATTGTTTTTTGCAAAAAATTGTGAAAGACTAATATTTTATGGTTTAGGCTGCTTTTTCAATTTTTCTTAATAGTCCTATTTCTATATATTCCTGGATCTTATCAGCTTTTTCAATTTTTCTGCTATCGATAGGGATCCAGCCATCGATTTTAATCATATCATTTGGATTACTACTAAAAAACATTTCGTATTCGTATGCATCCGCTTGATCATCGATTCCATACAAATGGGGACTATTTTTAAGTTTATCCGTAATACGGTTTTTCACGATTTCAATTTTAGATGCAAAATTCAGGTCTTGAGTATCTAATTGTACTTCTACGCTTAAAAACTCGGTAATAGCTTCTGTGATTAATTCATTTATGTTCATGATCGTATTATTTTCGGGTTCATATTTTACTGCATCAAAAAACTAGGCATACATCAAAATCCTTTAACCAATATTGAAAACTAATGTTTGTTAGCTTAAGGAGTTTCCTATCTTCCTTAACAATCCTATTTTTATATATTCATCTATTTTATCAGCTTTTTCAATTCTACTTGTATCAATAGGAATCCATCCATCGATTTTAATCAAATCGTTAGGATTACTGCTGAAAAGCATCTCATATTCATAACCGTTCAATCCATTTACCGTTCCGAATGCATCCGGGCTATTTTTAACTTTATTAGTAATTCGTTTTTTTACTATTTCAATTTTAGAAGAAAAATCAAGATTTCCAGTATCCCGATGTACCTCAACATCTAAAAACTCTGTAATTGAAACAGTTATTAATTCTTCTATATTCATACGTTTTCGGCATTAATTTAAAAAACAACTATCTATATTTTTTAGGGAATAAATGTGTAAAGAAAATATTGAATAATAAATACCCTTTAAAAAACAAAGCAAATTTATATATAATACACATAAACCAACAAGTAACCCCTAAAAAATTAGGGTATAACTACATATAATTACATTTTAACAAGAAAATATTTCAGAAAATTATTTTTTATGTAATTTGAGTTATAGAAAATTTAAAATTCATTAAATCGAGCTATCCAGGCTTGAGCACATTTGCGTCATATCTGTAAGAATATGCAGTAGATTTAAGAGCAAATGCTATGGTTGGACCCTACACGTTATTGTCTTCTTTGAGACAATTCATTAGATTTTTATACACTTTGTCGTATTCTAAACTCGTTTGCGATAAATAATACTTAACGATATTATTTCTATTTCTTATGGTTCCTTTGTAAATTAGATTCAGATCTAACTGTCGTTGTGGGCAATGTAGACTTACGACTACAAGAATGTCCTACTATTGTTATAGATTCTTTATACGTTATCTTTAAATCTAGCTGAACTAAAATCTAAAACTTTTTAGATAACCATACTAATTTTATGAAATCTTGAATTATTTCCGATTTCTGAATACTCTAGTTAGTAAATTTTATTTCAGTTGGGGAAAAAATCATCCTTCTATACTGCTTATTTTCGAAAAATAATTATTTTGCAGTTACTATAATTATAATTTACTGATTTTTAAAACAAAATATATTTGGTTTTTATTAAAACGAAGAATTTCTTAACTAGCCTTATCTCATTCTTTTTATTCTTGATGCTTATAAACACCTCATTAGCTCAAGGATATGGAGAAATATCATATGGCGAAGCGGTTAACATTTCTGGGAGACAACGAATGTTATCTCAAAAAATATCAAAGGCATACTTGATCAGAGCGATGGGTTATGACAATTTTACAACTAAGAGAGAAATGGATTCCAGTATAATATTGTTCCGCAAACAATTGAATACTTTGCTTACAAACACGAAAGATAACTCCATCAAAAAAAAGTTGCAAAAAGTCTCTAGTTTCTGGGAAAAATTTGAAAATCATTTAGCCAAAACACCAAATATCATCACCGCGCAAAGGATAATGAATAAAAATACTACATTATTAAATTTATGCGATGATGTTGTAAAAATGATAGAAAACTACTATTCTGAAACAAATAACACTAAAAGCACAAGGAAAAGAGAGTTACTGGATATTATAGATACATCAGGCAAACAGCGGATGTTATCTCAAAGACTTTGCTTATACTATGCCGGAGGGTCTGTTTTCACTAAACAGAATAATACATACACTGTGAATCTTAGAACAGTATATAGTGAATTTGACAAGGCTATCACGCAATTAGTCATGTCCAGTTTTAACGACGATAAAGTGAGAGTAGAAATTTCTAAACTGTTATTTTTCTGGCATAATTTTAAAAGTATGGAAATAAAATTATTTCAGTTAAAATTAGAGATCAGTGATGTTTATGAAATTACTAATAAACTCACAGAAGTATTTGAAAAAATAACCCTTCTATACCAGATAATATACAATCAATCGCAGAGTAGTTCAGTTCCACTAAAGAATTAACACGTGTTCTTTTGATTCGTTATGAAGTTCCCGAACATTTTTTACCCTTATTTTCTTAATTAGGTGAAGGCGATACCCTCCTTTCGTTTACTAATCTGTACGTCTAAAACAAAATTTTTACTTTATTAGTCATACCAGAAATTACTGGTTTAAGTATTTGATTTTCTCTTTTTGTAAGGTCAAAAAGGTTTGTTTTTATGTTCCGGTCTTTTCCGCTATGAACTCTATTATTTATGTCGTTTTGTCTCCACCGTCATTCAATAAATTCTTTACCAAGATAGAAGATATATCTGCACTGAATTATTTGTTATCCTTATTTACTTGAGATAATGCTTTAAGGAACTCTTCTTTGCTGGTATCCTACCTTTGCAGATGACTATATCAAGTTGTAATGATTGGATTAAATCCAAGCATGCAGAACGACGGCAAAATCGATAGACAGTGAAACTGTAATCAAAAACATTGATAGATTTCTGATGTTTTAAATCAGAACAGCAGTGCCTTTAAAAAACTGCAAAATGGTTGAACAAATGAAGGTGGAATAGAATACGTGAAATTAATTTTAGAAATATATAAACTACTGCTCAGAAAAAATGTAATGGTTTAGTTTGAAGCAACCAAAGTGAATGATTTCCTAAAAATTGAAGACGGCTTTACAAAATAGTAAGAAAAGCAGATAACGGATTTTAATTTTGAAAGAAAAAATACGCGGTATGCTTGTTAAAACATATACCCACACAAGTTGTAAATAGTCTGAAACAAAGGAATGATAAAAGCTCAAAACAGACTTCTAATAGTAGTCTACCTAATGTACGAAAAATATTCTCTCTCAACAGGAGAAAACTTAAGTGGAGGTCTTACCCCCTTTTCCATAATCCCTTAAAAACAGAGAATAGAATCGTTTTGATAGGTTTTGAAGAATAATAAGTTTTATTGCTAAAAACCTTACATTAGCAAGTATAATTATACGTTTACTTTTATGCCAACCACAAAATTGACTAAAGCATTCTCTCTATTTGATAAAGCCAATGCAAACGATCCAAATAAGGAAATTATTAATGGACAACCGATCGCCAAAGAGTTGATTTACAGCGAACGCATGAGTCATGCGCTTCACAGTTTTACCTCTGATGCATCCGAAGCATTACAGCTTGCAGCAAGAGCTCAACATATATGCCGCTGGGAAATCCCTCGTGATAGTTATCCCATGGATCGTATAGGATATTTGAGATGGAGAGAAGAACTTAAAAAATTTCACGCGACAAAAGCTTCAGAAATACTTCATAAAGTTGGATATGATCAGGAAACTATAGATAGAGTATCTTTTTTAATTCAAAAGAAGAAACTTAAAAAAGATGAAGACACTCAGATTCTTGAAGATGTAATCTGTATTGTTTTTCTGAAGTATTATTATCAAGAGTTTTGTGAAAAACACAGCCAGGAAAAAGTTGTTGATATTTTACAAAAAACCTGGAAAAAAATGTCTGATAAAGGTCGTCAGGAAGCGCTAAAGTTTTCTTATTCTAAAGAAGGATTAGATTTGATTAAGCAAGCCATTTCATAATTTATTTAGAGTAACGTGAGTTTGATCAAAGGATTTGATGAATAAAAGCCGTTAAACCTACCCGCATTGCACTTCGGCATACAGGTTGAGTCATTTTGCATAATAAAATGAAGAAAAACTAGCCTGTCCGTCCGCCTTAGGTGAAGTATCGATCCTTCGAAACGCTAAAGATGACATGGCTTTTGATTGTAAATTTACTTGCATTCGATACGATCCGCTAACACAGATCACTCTGGCTGACGTTAATTTTCTTATATCGAATTCACATAATATTAAAAAAAATTAAATGCTCATAAGATTTGATTCTATAATTGAGAACGGCTACATTTAATTTAACTCCACCGGAATTAAAGGATTATGGAATTAGTGTTGCTCTCCAGAAAATGGCACAAGAATTATCTAAACTGACTGGTAAAAACATACTCTTCGAGAACAAGTCCAGTCATGAATCACGTTTTGACTCGTTGGTAGAAACAAATTTATATAGGTTTACAAAGGAAGCGGTGAACAACGCCATCAAATATGCAAAATCAGATTATATCTTAATCTCTATAAATAACTCATAATCAATGTTTAGTATAATCATAGATGATAATGGACGGGGATTTGATCTTGAAAAAATCCCGACTAAACCCAGGAACAATGCACAAGGTGGAATGGGTTTATTTTTTATGAAAAAACGGATGCACTACATTGATGGAAGAATTTTTATAAGTTCTGCTATCGGAAAAGGTACAAGAATTACCTTAAATTATAATTTTAATAAATAAAATTATTTACTTTTACTCCGTAAAACTCCCCAAATAAATGGTTTGAAAATACATTCGAAAAATACAAAGTATCTAATGAACTGGGATTCCAAAAAAATATGGAAGGAAGAAATCATTAGTAAAAAGTTTATCAAATACCTTAAAGAAGAAGAGATCGATGAACTTATGAAAAACGAGAATACTCAATTAGGAATTATTTCTGAAAGAGATATTATAGACTGGCTTCAGAAAGAAGAGAATGAAAGTTTCTGGTATAACAAAATGAAAAATCACGTTTGTGAAAAAATCATAAAGGATGAAGATGATTATTTTATCGGCTGTGATTATGAAGACTTCTCGGCAGGTTACTTCTTTGTTGCAAGTTTATGGCAAATGGAAAAAGGAGAAAACCTTATAATTTTAGAACATTATCATTAATTATATTAGATGTAAATAATCTCTAAACATTATTTGGTAATCTTTTTCAATACGTCATTTTTGTAGTAATCGATGATACCGTCAATTGGTCTTCTAACAATATTACCCACTGTTAGATGATATGGCCATACGGCTGCTCTGATAATATCTTCACTGAAATGTGCAATAGATCCTATAAAATGGATAGGGACATTCTGAGCTTCGGGAAAACAAAGTACCCTGGTTTCCACAAATTCCTGGATTCCCTCAGTTATAATTTTATAAAAGTACCCGTTGCGTTCGCTGGTAAAAATAAACTCGGCAAAGGATGCCAGATATGTATTGGGGTTATCTTTTTTATATAAGTTTTCTTTTATAGTATCTGAAGAGAGATCAAAACGCTTTTCGAACTCTGCAGCAACTTCTGGAGGCATTCTTTTATAGTAGTAATCTCTTATTAATCTTTTTCCAAAGTAATTACCACTGGCTTCATCCATCAAAATATAACCTAATGAATCCACTGCCATATGAATATCATCTCCATCAAAATAACAACTATTTGATCCTGTCCCTAAGATACAAACAATCCCTGGTTCTGTAGTCGCTGCATATACTGCTGCCACCATATCTTCCCTAACAACTATAGCTGCGTTGACAAAAAAGTCTTCAAATACTTTCTTAAGCATAGCGGCTGGTTTTACAGTACCACATCCTGCTCCATAAAAGTGCACTGTACTTATTGTTTTACTATATGCAGTTAACTCGGCATTTGCCCTGACTCTTCTTTCTAGTAAAGACTTCTCAAATACAGCAGGATTGAGTCCTTCTGTACGGGTTTTAAATATAATCTCTCCTGAATCATCAAGGAGAATCCAATCACATTTAGTAGAACCACCGTCAGCTATTAAAATCATTTGAAATTTATTTGTTGTATTAAGCTAAGAAAAAAGCCCCGATTGTTCTAAAAATCGGGGCAATAAATTATTACTCCTTACAGATTTCCTACATACGTAGATAAGTCTACTAATTTAGACGAATATCCGTACTCATTATCATACCAGGATACTAACTTAAAAAAGTTTTCATTTAAGGCAATTCCAGCTCCTGCATCAAAGGTAGAGGTATGATGTTCTCCTACAAAATCCTGAGAAACTACCGGCTCTTCTGTATATGCTAAAACCCCTTTAAGTTCGTTTTCTGAAGCTTTTTTAACAACAGCTTTAAGCTCATCATAAGATACGGATTTCTTAGTTTTTACGGTAAGATCTACTACAGAAACATCAGCTGTAGGAACTCTGAACGCCATTCCTGTAAGCTTACCATTCAACTCCGGTATTACTTTACCAACTGCCTTAGCAGCTCCTGTAGATGACGGTATAATATTATTTAGTGCAGAACGACCACCTCTAAAATCTTTTTTGGATGGAGCGTCTACTACTGCCTGCGTAGCTGTAGCTGCATGCACCGTAGTCATTAATCCCTCTTCAATACCGAAATTATCGTTTATCACTTTCGCTAAAGGCGCTAAACAGTTTGTTGTACAGGATGCGTTAGAAACAACAGTATCCGTAGCCTTAGCATCTGTATGGTTAACTCCCATTACGAACATTGGTGCATCTGCAGATGGTGCAGAGATAACAACTTTTTTAGCACCTGCTTTAAGATGAGCACCTGCTTTATCAAGGGTTGTGAAAATTCCAGTACAATCCATTACAACATCTACTCCTACTGCATCCCATTTTAAATCCTCAGGGTTTCTTTCTGCAGTAACACGGATAGCCTTACCATTTACTAAAAGACTTCCGTCTTTTACTTCGATAGTTCCGTCATATTTTCCGTGTACAGAATCATACTCTAGTAAATAAGCTAAATGATTTACATCCAACAAATCGTTAATAGCTACTATTTCTACATTCTCACGTTTAGAAGCAATTCTAAAAGCGATTCTTCCAATTCTACCGAAACCGTTAATTCCAATTTTTAACGTACTCATATTTAATAATTTAGTTGTTTTTGATTTTAAAAATGTGGTTATATTTATACTGAAGTGATATCAGCAACTTTAATTAATCGATCGTGTTTGTGTGTCCTTTTACCTAATGCTGTGGTCAATGGTACAACAGTAACCGTTTTATGAACGATTCCGATCATTACTTCGCTTTTACCTTCTAACAAGGTCTCTACAGCTCCTACTCCTAATTTACTGGCCAAAACCCTGTCATAGCAACTAGGCGCTCCTCCCCTTTGGATATGCCCCAATACGGATACGCGCACTTCATAATCTTCTAAATGTTCTTCTACATACTCACCCAATTCGAAAATATTCTTACCGGATTTATCACCTTCAGCTACCACAATGATGCTAGAGGTTTTTCCAGTCTTTTTACTTTTCTTAAGAGACTCTATCAGTCGATCCACCCCCATATTTTCTTCGGGAATTAAAATTTCTTCTGCTCCTGCTCCAATTCCCGCATTTAATGCTATATCTCCTGCATCTCTACCCATTACTTCTATCAGAAACAGACGGTTATGAGAACTCGCAGTATCCCTAATTTTATCTATCGCTTCAACTACTGTATTTAATGCAGTATCGTAACCAATGGTATAATCTGTGCCGTTTATGTCATTATCAATCGTTCCAGGAATTCCGACTACCGGAAAATTGAACTCTTCAGAAAGTTTTAAAGCACCTGTAAAACTACCGTCTCCACCAATAACAATCAGAGCGTCGATGTTGTTCTTAACTAAATTGTCATAGGCTTTCTTTCTTCCTTCTTCCGTTCGAAATTCATTAGAGCGGGCAGATTTAAGAAAAGTTCCTCCTTTATTTATTATATTTCTTACCGAACGTGCATTTAATTCTTCCATTTCATTGTGTATAAGACCTTCATAGCCTTTGTATACACCAAAACAATGTACTTGATAATAACTGCACGCACGAACTACTGCTCTTATAGCTGCATTCATTCCCGGAGCATCTCCTCCGGAGGTAAGTACTGCGATATTTTTAACTTTTTTAGTCATTGAAGTCAAATCTATTGTTATTGACCACAATAACCTAATTTGCGAAAAATCTAAAACGTTTTCGGTTAATAAATTCAGTAATTACTGACAAAAAACATATGATTTTAGCACATTTTCATAAATAATGTTAAGGAATAAGTAAAATTCTAAAACGATTATTCATTTCGATTTTTATTCTTGGATAAACTGTAAAAAAAGCAAAAAACGACCTATTTAGGATTAAGTCGTTTTTTGAAAATTACGTTACAGAACTAAATTATTCCTGAATAAGGATCAAATATTGCCAAGGGTCAAGCTTGTATTCCTGCCCTGCTGATCTTTCTAAATTTTTACCAGAAAGATAGTCTTTAAATTTTCCTTCATATTCTGCTGTGAACTGTACTGATTCCTTTGTCATGTTAGCAACAAAAATTACTTTATTGTCTTCTTTCTCTCTTTTAAATACCAAAACCTTATCATCTTCTGATGTTTTAATTCTTATATAAGACGCTGCATTCTTTCCTCCGTGTAATGCAGGATTTTCATTTTTGAGCTTTCCTAATTTCTCATATAATGGATAAAACACTCCCTTCTTTTTGATAATAGTATCTTTTTCGAAGAAAAGTAATCGCTTATCCATATCATATTCTTGTCCAGAATAGATTAAAGGCATTCCTGGTGCCAGATAAGATAATGCCGCAAACATTTCTTTAGCATCTCCCATTCTTTCTTGTACCGTTCCATTCCAGGAGTTTTCATCATGGTTAGAGGTAAAGTTCATTAAAATATCATCATCTGCGTACATTGAATCTACCTTAACCATCCTTTTATCCCAGGCGGCCACAGTCTTCTCTCCTTTTGCAATATGGTTCATTACGTGATGTGTATCCCAACCATACCCCATATCAAAGGCATTTTCCATCAATTCGGGCTCCCATCCTTCAGCTAACATAAAAACAGGTTTAATTTCTTTCAATTCCTTAACTGTATTTTCCCAAAAATCAACCGGTACCATACCAGCTACATCACAACGAAAACCATCAACTCCTTCTTCCTGTACCCAGTACTTCATCGCCTTCAGCATTTCTACTCTCATTTCCTTATTATCATAGTTCAAATCAGCAACATCCGTCCAATCTGTTCCAACAGTATGTGTAATCTCTCCTTTATCATTTTTGGTATAAAATTCCGGATGTTCTTTTAACCATACATGATCCCAACCGGTATGGTTGGCTACCCAATCTAATACGACATAGATTCCGTTATCATGAGCAGTTTTTACCAATTCTCTAAAATCCTCCATGGTACCAAATTCTGGATTTACCTTAGTGTAATCAGAAATTGCATAATAACTACCCAGAGAGCCTTTACTCTTAGTTGTAGAGATAGGATATATAGGCATCACCCACAGTATTTTTACTCCAAGGTTTTTTAATGTTGGAATATCTTTGGTAAATGCTTTAAATGACCCTTCTTCAGAATATTGACGGATATTTGCTTCGTAAATCACGGCGTTCTCCATCATAGCATCACTTACAGGAGCTAATTCCTGACTCACTTCTTCAGTAACTGTTTCTACCTTTGTTACTGTTTCTTCTTTTTTTGTCTTTCCACAGGAAAATATAATCCCTGATAAAGCAAGACATAAAATTATTTTCTTCATATATTAAAAATTTAATTTTAGATTTATTGTAGTTCGATAATCAGGGATGTCTTTGCCGGAACAGATAGGTTTTCTGTCATATCAATAGTATTGTCTGTAATAATATCTTTTCCGGTTTTAGAATCCTTTAAACCTTCTTGAAAACGGGTAACATCAAGATTCTGACGCTCTGAATTATTATTAATAATGACCATCACTCGCTTTTTTTCTGTGTATCTAAAATATACGTATACATTATTAAAGGGTATGTACTGCAAAAGTTTCCCGTTATGAACAGCTTCGCTAGTCTTTCTCCAATTCAACACTTTTTTAGTAAATGCGTGAAAAGCTTCTTGATCCTTTGTTCTTCCGGTTACTGCACCAGAAGTACCTTCTGCAAAAAAAGCACTTCTTTGATCATTAGGCCATCCTCCTGGAAAATCTCTACGGATATCGCCATCACCTTTTTTATCACGATTCCCTAACATACCGATTTCATCTCCATAATAGATTTGAGGAATTCCTCTAGTTGTAAATATCAAAGTCATTGCCATTTTATATTTATTAATATCACTTTGATAAATCTCATTAATCCTGTTAGTATCATGATTACCTGCAAAAAGTAATATATTATTGATGTCCGGATATAAAAAGTCATTTGTAAAATTTTCATAAGCTCTTATCATTCCTTTATCCCAGGAATTTCCTTCTTCGTTAAACATCATCGTTACTGCATCGTGTAGTGTAAAATCCATCACCGAAGGTAAATATGAGTTGAAATTATCAATAGCGCCTATCTTACTATCCTTTTGCCAGTATGACATCTGTGCCTGATCGTGCATCCATACTTCCCCAACAATATTAAAGTTCGGATACTCATCCATGATCGCTTTTGTCCATTTTGTAATTCCTTCTTTATCATTGTAGGAGTACGTATCTACCCGGAAACCATCTAGATCCGCATATTCTATCCACCAAATAGCGTTTTGGGTAATGTAATTCAGTAATAAAGGATTGCTTTGATTCATATCTGGCATGGTGGTATCAAACCATCCATTCATACATCCTTTTGCATCAACCGCCGAAGCATTGGTATCAAACTGGGTTGTCATACGATAGTTACTTCGTCTAAATCCTTCCGGCCACTGATGAATCCAATTTTTTGTTGGCAAATCCTTTATCATCCAATGTTTAGATCCCCAATGATTGGTTACATAATCCATAATCAACTTCATATCTAACTTATGCATCTCTGCAGCTAGTCTTATGTAATCCTCATTGGTACCATATCGGGGATCAATTTTATACAAATCACTTTGTGCATAGGTATGATAAGAGTATACTGGTTCATTATCCTCTAATAAGGGTGTACTCCAGATCGCTGTAGCTCCTAGATCTTTCAAATAATCCAGATGATCAATGATTCCTTGGATATCGCCTCCGTGTCGTCCTCCCGGATTGGAACGGTCTGCTTTTTCTACTGTATCTTTATGAGAATCATTTGTTGTATCGCCGTTAGCAAAACGATCGGGCATAATTAAGTACATCACATCACTGCTATCAAAGCCCTTTCTCTCTGCAGAACTTTCTCTTCTGGTTTTAAACTCATATGGCTGAGAAAGAGTTATTTTGTCATTTTCCTTGAAATTAATAACCACAGTTCCTTCTTTAATCCCTTTAGTATCAATAGTTACAAAAACGTAATTAGGATTCTCTGTTTTGGTAATATTAGTAATTTTTACGCTATCAATTTCTACCGTGTATCTAGCTATTTCTTTACCATAGCACATGAGTTGTAATTGATTAGAATGCATACCGCTCCACCAAAACGGTGGTTCTATTTTTTCTATTTGCCCAAAGGTTAAAGAAATGATGAACCCAAAAAGCACAGTTACTCTATTCTTCATCGATTTAATTTTGATTTGTATGATTCGTCTATTGAATTCTGTTACGAGAATCGAACTAAATACCCCAAAAAAAGAAGCTTTTGGGGTATTTCTTATTTTCATTTAAATAATAATTTAAATGGTCATTAGGCTATTGGGAGAAATGGTAAATTCTTTACCATCTACGTAAATCAACATGTCACTTTCTCCTTCAAGATTAAAAGTAGTTCCTTCTTGAGAAACTTTTACTTTTAGAATACTATCTCTAAAGTTTACATTAAATGTATATCCTTTCCATTCCTTCGGAATTTTAGGAGTAAATGATAATGTGTCATTTTTAACGCGTAATCCTCCAAACCCTTCTACGATACTCATCCAGGTTCCGGCCATACTGGTAATATGAAGTCCTTCTTCAACCTCTTTATTATAATCATCCAGATCTAACCTGGATGTTCTCAGGTAGAATGTATAGGCCTGATCCATTCTATCCAGGGCGGCTGCCTGAATACTATGTACGCAAGGCGAAAGAGAGGATTCGTGAACGGTAAACGGCTCATAAAAATCAAAATGGCGTTCTAATTCTTCTTTAGTAAAGTGATCCTCGAACATATAGAATCCCTGAAGCGTATCTGCCTGCTTAATGTAAGGAGATCTCAGGATTCTATCCCAACTCCATTTCTGATTAATCGGACGCTGAGACTGATCAAGATTTTCGACAGTAATTAATTCTTTATCTAAGAAACCATCTTGCTGCAGATATACCTGATGTTTTTCGGAATATGGAAAATACATTTTCTTTGCAACTTCAAGCATTGCTTTAATTTCTTTTTGATCTAGTTTTGTCTTCTCTATGATCCTATCATAATCTGCTTGATACGCTGACTTTACTTTCTCAATGTTTTCAACACAAAATTCAATGCACCATTTTGCCAAATAATTGGTATACCAGTTATTGTTGATATTATTCTCATATTCATTAGGGCCCGTGACCCCCAAAATCACGTACTTTTCTTTATCTGTAGAAAAAGTTGCTCTTTGATGCCAAAAACGTGCTACAGCAATCATTACTTCTAATCCCATTTCAGGAATATAACTGTAATCCCCAGTGTATCGCAGATAATTATAAATCGCAAAAGTCATGGCTCCATTTCGGTGAATTTCTTCGAAAGTGATTTCCCACTCATTATGACATTCTTCTCCGTTCATAGTGACCATTGGATATAATGCAGCTCCATTGGTAAATCCTAGTTTCTCTGCATTTTCTATTGCTTTATCCAAATGATTATAGCGATATTGCAGTAAGCTTCTGGCTACGTTTTGGTTCTTGGTAGCCATATAAAAAGGTATGCAATAGGCTTCCGTATCCCAATAGGTACTTCCGCCGTATTTTTCGCCGGTAAACCCTTTTGGCCCAATGTTTAATCTGTTGTCTTTACCTAAGTATGTTTGATTTAGTTGAAAAATATTAAAACGAATACCTTGCTGTGCTTTAACATCTCCGTCAATAACGATATCTGCCATTTCCCAAATTTTGGACCAAGCCTTTTTCTGAAGATCTAACAACGCTTCAAAACCTGAATCAGATGCCTGTTTTAGCACAGCTGCACTGGCAGAATAAATATCATCTTGTTTATGATTTAGTGAAACAGTATAGCCTCCGAATTTATGTAATGCTGCCGTTTTTCCTTTTTCAACTTCTAATGTGTAACTAAGGCCTGCGTATGTTTGATTTGTCTCTACACTAGGATAAAAATTTTGCGCTATACCATCCAAAAACATTTGATTCAGCATTCCGGTACAAACATGAAATTCTGTTTTCATGGTTTTTGACAAAATATAAGCTGAATTACCTTTGTGTGACACTTCATAACTATCCCAGAATTTGTCATCCCAATTGGTATCTTCATTAGTAATTCCTGAATCTAGATATGGTGTAAAACGAATTACGGCATTCTTATTTATCGGGGTTACTTCATATTTGATAGCACCAACTTCATCTAAATCTAAGCTTAAGAACCTGATTGCCGAAATTCTAACTTCGATATTATTTTGTAAAACTGCATTAAAAGATCGCTGATACCAACCTTCTTTCATATTCAGTTCTCTTCGGAAATTAGAAACGGTTTTACACTTGTGAAGGTTTAATGTTTCACCATTTACCTTTACATCAATCCCGATCCAATTGGGAGCGTTTAATACTTTTGCAAAATACTCCGGATATCCATTTTTCCACCACCCTACTTTGGTTTTATCAGGATAATACACTCCTGCAATATAACTTCCCTGAAAAGTTGGACCTGTATATGTCTCTTCAAAATTTGCACGTTGCCCCATAGCACCGTTACCAATACTAAAAAGACTCTCTGAGGATTTAACTCGCTCTACATCAAATCCTTCTTCAATTATGGACCAGTTATCTGGTTTAATATAATCCTGATTCATCGTTCTCTTTTTATTTTTAATTGTTCGGGCAATTACTAAGTATAAATATAACTCATACTCCAATTATCCTCGTATTATTCTCAATTTATTTTGGTTGTAATCAACTGGTTAATAAACTCTTCATTGATTTCTGTAAAATCTTTAAATACATAATCTGCTTCATTCAAAACTTTTGTATCACCTATCCCTATACTTACCATATTAGCAATATTAGCAGCCTGGATTCCAGCGACAGAATCTTCAAAAACCACACAATCTTTGGGTGCAACTCCTAGCTTTTGCGCTCCAATTAAAAAGACTTCGGGATCCGGTTTTGCCTTTGAAACATCTGTACCATCGACAATGGCATGAAATTTTTCTCTAAGTAATACCTTATCCAGTATAATACGCGCATTTTTACTGGCGGAGCCTAATGCAACAGCCTGTTCTTCGGTCAATAGATATTCTAATACCCTAGGTACGTCCGGAAGAATTTCTGAAGTATCCATAGTTTCGATGTAATTGAGATATTCCTCATTTTTTTTAGTCATTAATGTTGTAAACTCTTCTTCTGAAATGGATTTATTTCCCCATTCTAAAATTTTTTCTAAAGATCGTACTCGGCTAACTCCTTTTAGTTGCTCGTTTTGTTCTACAGAAAAAGATATACCAAGACTATTGGCTAAATTCTGCCAAGCCAGAAAATGGTATTTTGCAGTATCTACAATAACACCATCTAAGTCAAATATGAATGCTTTTTTAGTCATTATTCATTAATTTCGATAGTTGCTTCATCACTTACTATCAATGTTAAAATTCCAGAAATCACCATGCTAATACCACCAATTATCAGAGCATAAATTGTTTCACTATTGAAGAAAGTATTCAATAAAAACCCTAAAATAGATGCGGCTACAATTTGTGGAATCACTATAAAAAAGTTAAACACCCCCATATAATAGCCCATTTTTTTAGGTGGTAAAGCACCTGCTAGCATAGCATAGGGCATAGACAAAATACTTGCCCAAGCGATACCTACACCAATCATTGAAATAATTAGCAACTCAGGTGTTTTGAATATTGTAATAGATAATAAACCTAATCCTCCCAAGATCAGACTTATCAAGTGGGTGATCTTTCTACTTGTAATCTTTGCAACTAAAGGTAACAAAAACGCAACTAGCGCTGCCACTCCATTGTATACTGCAAAAAGTACTGTTACCCAATCGGCACCATCATTGTATAATTGAGATGTAGGATCAGTAGATCCATAAATATAACTCGTAACAGCCTGAGTGGTATAAATCCACATAGAAAACAAAGCAAACCAAGAGAAAAACTGCACCACAGCTAATTGTTTCATAGTTTTTGGCATATATAACAGATCAGTCATTATTGTAACAAATCCATTAACTCCATTAGCTTTTCTAATAAATGCGGCTAACAGAAATAAAATACCTACAAACAAAATGCCTCCTGATAAAATATATAATTCCTTATCCAATTTTAGGTAAATAAGTCCCGCATTGATAATAATACCAAAAACAGTCATAATCATTCCTGCCTTATTTAATTTGGTAATCCTATTTATGTTTTCATCGGCTGTAATTTCAACCGTGAATTCAGACTTATGATCTTCAAAATTTTCAAGTTCTTCAGGAGAGTACTCTTTTGAAGAAAATACCGTCCACAGTACCGCGGCCAGAAAGACTACCGCTCCTATATAAAAAGACCATTTAACCGAATCCGGGATAACTCCCTCTTCTGCAATATTACTAATCCCTAACCAATTTGTAAAGATATATGGTAAGGCAGACCCAACTACTGCACCAAGACCGATAAAAAAGCTTTGCATTGCAAATCCTCTTGTTCTTTGAGATTCTGGTAGATTGTCACCTACAAAAGCCCTAAATGGTTCCATCGAAATATTAATGGAAGAATCCATTATCCATAAAGTACCAATTGCCACCCATAATGTTGGTGAATTAGGCATAACACATAATGCGATAGAGGATACTATAGCACCCACAAGAAAGTAAGGTCTTCTACGACCTAATTTAGAATGCCAGGTTCTGTCACTAAAATAACCAATAATTGGTTGTACCAATAATCCGGTTATAGGAGCAGCTAACCAAAAAACAGCCAACTCGTCAACTTCAGCACCTAAAGTTTCAAAAATACGGGATGTGTTAGCATTTTGCAATGCAAAACCGAATTGTATTCCCAGAAAACCGAAACTCATGTTCCAAATTTCCCAGAAACTTAGCTTACGCTTGTTCATTAAGTAAATCTTTAATAATTACTATGATAAGCGCGTACACTTATCAAAACTTATGTGAGTAGAAAGTGAAAATATAAGTTCTGATAGGGATCAAATATATTATATTATTTTGAATAAAATAGTTTTACCCTATTATTTTTTTGTGGATTGCCTCTGGATCAAGCTAGTATCAATAATGACCGTTTTATATTCTTCGGGAACATCTTCTTCTCCCTCTAACTTATCTATTAACAGCTTTGCAGCCCTAATTCCCATTTCTTCTCCATGCTGACTGATAGTAGTTAAACTCGGAATAAAATGTTTTGATAAAATACCATCTGTAAATCCTACGATAGACACATCATCTGGTATTTTCTTACCTTGATTATTTAAAATTTTGGCTGCAGTTACTGCAAATAATTCGTTTACCGCAAAAATTGCATCCAGGTCTTTATCTTTGAGAAAATCTGCAATCTCGGATTCACAGTGATCTATATCTTCTATTTTTAGGATGTAGTCTTCACGTGCAGTAATATCATAAGCCCGTAATGCTCTTAGATAACCATTGGTTCTTAGTTTACCTACACTTATATAATCTACGGTAGTTAGGATTGCAATTTTTTTACAACCTAGTGACAACAAATGATTGGTAGCCATTTGAGCACCTTTTCCATCATCAATAATTACTTTATCACATACTAATTCATCTATAATTCTATCAAATAGGACAACGGGCATTCCCTGGCTCATCGTCTCTTCGATATGATGATAATCTTTTTTCTGTTGTGTCTCTTTAGCTACCGATAAAATGAAACCATCCGCGCTCCCGCTGGCTAACATTTCTAAATTGATTACCTCTTTGTCAAAAGAATTATTAGAAGAACAAATAATCACATTATAACCCTTTTCATTTGCAACCTTCTCAACCCCACCGATTACGGTAGTAAAAAAGTGATGGACAATCTCGGGAATAATAACTCCAATCGTTTTGGTTTTTCTGTTTTTAAGACTAAGTGCAATGTTGTTTGGCTTGTAATTATAAAGCTTAGCGAATGCTTTTACCTTTTGTCGAGTATCCAAACTAATCTCTACACTATCTTTTAAGGCTTTTGACACCGTGGAGATTGACACATCCAACTCTTTTGCTATTTGTTTTAAGGTAACTTTTTGTTTCATTTCCCTTGAATTATTATTAAAAACTAAAGTTTGACGCGAAAATATGCGATATGATCACAAATACCCTTAAAATTTTAACAGAATTTTAAAAGTTATCCACACGCAAACGTTTTCGTAAGGTTACGGCTACACCGTAGCAAAAATTTAACATAGATTTTACATACATTGGCTTTCAGAAAGTGAAAATATAAGGCTAAAAACAATTAAAAACTAATTTAAATTTATATGAAAACATTTACTAAAAGCGCATTGTTTTTATTGTGGTTGATACCAATGAGCTTTTTTGCACAATCAACAACAGTCAGTGGTACTGTTACTGATGCAGGTAATGGTCAACCGATTCCCGGTGTGAATATCATCGTGAAGGGAACAACGAACGGTACCTCGTCGGACTTTGACGGAAACTACACGTTAAGTGGAGTAAACAACGGAGACATCCTTACGTTTTCATACGTTGGTTTTCTTCCTCAGGAGTATACATTTTCTGGAACAAACAGAATCGATGTAGCTTTACAAGAAGATGCAGCAGAACTAGAACAAGTAGTTGTTATTGGTTATGGTGCTTCTCGTAAGAAAGATTTAACGGGATCTGTCTCTTTAATAACCTCAGAAGACTTTAACCCTGGTGTTAATGCTACAGCCGAAAACTTATTTACTGGTCGTGTGGCCGGTGTTAACATTAATACAAATGGAGGTCCTGCAGGTAATTCTCAAATTAGAATTAGAGGAGGAGCATCCTTAAATGCATCTAATGATCCTTTAATTGTGATTGATGGGCTACCTATTAATGATCCTGATGATACAGATAATGGTTCAAGATCTATTCTATCTGCAATTAACCCGAATGATATTGAATCATTCTCTATTTTAAAAGATGCTTCCTCAGCAGCGATTTATGGTAATCGTGGTGCTAATGGAGTAATCATTATTACCACTAAAAAAGGAAAAAGAAATTTACAAATCAGCTTAGATTCTCAAACGAATATAACGACAGTAGATAGAAAAGTTGATGTTTTTTCGGCTGATGAATACAGAGCCTTAATTGCAGACAAATTTCCAGATCGAGTAGCGGATCTTGGAAATGCTAACACTGACTGGCAGGATGCGATTTATCGGGATGCTTTTTCATCACAACATAACCTTTCAATACGTGGATCTATTCTAGAAGTATTGCCAACCAGGCTGTCTGTTAATCGATCGGATTTTGAGGGTTTGAGAAAGACTTCAAAATTTGCAAGAACTACTACTTCACTTTCTTTAAATCCCAGGTTGTTTAATAATCATTTAAAAATTGATGTTAATGCCAATCTAAATTTTGAAAGAAATAGATTCGCTGCTAATGTAGAAAAAGATGCCATTACATTCGATCCGACACAACCAACCTTTGATCCTAATTCTTTGTACGGTGGTTTTTTCGAATATACAAATCCGGACACAGGGATAGCTTTACGTAATGTTCAAAGAAATCCGGTAGCAAATCTTTTACAAACTCGTAATATAGCTAACGTAAGGAGATATTATGGTAACGCTAAATTCGATTATCAATTACATTTTTTACCTGAGCTTAGAGCGGTTTTAAATTTAGGTATTGATAATAGTGAAACAAAACGGTTTGAAGAAAAATCTGAAAATAGTGCTACTGGTTTTCAGGCAACGGAAGGATTATTTGTTGGATCCAAGACAGATACTGATTTTGAAGCTAAAAATAGGTTGCTAGATGCTTATCTAGTTTATAATAAAACTTTTGGAGGTGTAAATCTCGATGCAACAGCCGGGTATTCATATCAGAAATTTGAAGCAAGGGAATTTAAAACAGAAGAACAAAGAGATCCTACAAGGGTACCTGAGGAATTTATTCCTGCGGATGTTGTACTGTTAGCATATTTTGCTAGGGCAAATTTAAAAATTAATGATAAATATTTTTTGATGGGATCCATCAGGCGAGATGGTACATCAAGATTTGGGCCGGATAATCGTTGGGGATACTTTCCTGCTGCTTCATTTGGTTGGCAAATTAGTGAAGAAAACTTCTTGAAAAATTCCTCTAGTTTAAGCAATTTAAGACTTAGACTAGGTTATGGTATTACAGGACAACAGGATGTACCATCGGCAAACAGTTATATTGAGAGATACTCCGGAAGTAATCCAAACACCCAATATATTCTTAACGGAGAGGTAGTGAACATTGTGCAAGCACAATTTAGAAATGAAGATATTGAGTGGGAAAAAATTACTGAATATAATTTAGGATTGGATTATGGTTTGTTTGAAGATAGAATCTCCGGATCCATCGATGTTTTTAGAAAAGAATCAAATGATTTATTAGCAGAAGCTCCTGTAGCTGATGCAGTTAATTTTTCGAATCAAGGTTTACAAAATATTGGTAAGTTAACCACTGAAGGGATAGAGTTTTCTATTGGTGCTGATATTATAAGTAGTAAGAATGTAAATTGGAATGTTAGTTATAATTTCACTTATATAAATCAAGAAATTGATAGGTTAGCTTTTGGACAGGATATTCTATTAGGAGGAATTGATGGAGGAACCGGAAATAACGTACAAATTCGTAGACAGGGTGAGGCACCCATTGCATTCTTCACTTTTGCACAAGTATATGATACTAACGGGAGACCTATCGAAGGAGCTTATGCCGATCTAAACGATGATGGTCTTATCAATAATAACGACCGTTACGTATCTGGTAAACCAAACCCAGATATTTTAATGGGTCTTCAATCTCGTATTGATTTTTACAATTTTGATTTTAGCTTCAATATGAGAGCTGTCATTGGGAATGAAATATATAATAATGTTGCTTCTGCAAATGCACAAACCGGTAATTTATTCAGAAATGTCTTTAATAATGCCCCTACCAGTTTATTAGAAAGTAATTTTGAAAGAACTCCTGATGTTATTCTATCCGACTATTATGTAGAAGATGCGTCTTTTTTAAGAATGGATAACATTACTCTAGGATATACTATCAGAGATCTTATGAAAGGAGTTTCTAGCCTAAGAATATGGACTGGAGTACAAAATGCATTTACCATTACGGATTATTCGGGTCTGGATCCGGAAATCCAAAATGATGGAAGGGATCAATCGATATTTCCAAGAGGTCGCACTTTCTTGGTAGGATTAAATTACAAATACTAAAAATTATAGGAATGAAATTATATAGAAGTTTTTTATACGCATTTCTTTTGATAGGTATATTCACATCTTGTGAAGGAGACCTTGACATTGAATTAGAAGACGATGACGATCTGCTTGCTGAAGACGTATTTAATGAACCCGGAGGGTATTTAAGAGCTATTGGAGGAGTTTACGGAAATCTTTCCGTTGTTGGGATAAATGGTGACCCTGGCAGCTCGAACCTCGCCGGAATCGATGCTGGTACCGGAAACTATATTAGAGGGTTGTTCAATTTACAAAGTTTATCTTCTGATGAGGTAATTTGGAATTTTGAAAATGATCCAGGTATACGCGATATTCAGAGAAACAGTTGGGATGCTAATAACGTTATAGTTCTCGGTTTTTGGGCAAGAGCAACTTTCGAGATTTCATTAGCCAATGAATTCTTAAGGCAAACTACTGATGCTAAGTTAGACGAAAGAGGAGAAAACGAAGCTACAAGGGCAGAGGTCAGAGCCTACCGAGCCGAAGCCCGGGTTTTAAGAGCACTGGCTAACTATCATTTATTGGATCTATTTAGAAGGGCTCCCTTTGCAACAGAAGACACCCCTGTTGGATTTACACAAGTTCCTGAAATAACAGGAAGAGAATTGTTTGAATACATTGAAAATGAACTGATAGAAGCTGATACCGATTTGCTTGATGTTAATCCCGGAAATATTATGCAATATGGTCGTGTGAATAAGGGAGTCGCTAAAATGATTTTGGCTAAACTTTACCTTAATGCAGAAGTGTATCTGGGTGATGGCAATGATCGTTTCTCTGATTGTGTAACCGTTTGTCAGGAAATCATTAATAGCGGTTACTCTTTAAGCACCAATTATCTTTATAATTTTAATGCAGATAACAATACCAACGGAGCTCAAAATGAAATTATTTTTCCAGTTATAGCCGATGGTGTTTCGGTTAGGAACTTTGGTGGTGCAAGTATTATCATTCAGGGACAACAGAATCCTGACATCACTTTTCAACCTACACCTCAGTCTTTTGGTGTAGGAGGTTTTGGAAATCTGTTTAGAGTAAGAGCAGAACTTTCTGAAGTTTTTGCCAATGATCCAATATTTCAAAATGACCAAAGAAACACGCTAGTCACCGAAGACATTCCAGCGGATCCTGGTAGTACAGATCCATCTACTCCGAGGGATATCAATATAGGACCCGATCTCTTAGACAGATCAACAGGGTATTTGATGGCAAAATATTCCAATCTAACATCAAATGGAGATGCAGGAGCAGATCCTACCTTTGTGGACACTGATTTTCCACTATTCAGACTTGCTGATGTATACTTAATGTATGCAGAAGCGCATTTAGAAAGTGGAGCGGGAGACCGTGGAATTGCTCTAGGGTATATTAATGAATTGAGGCAAAGAGCCTTTGGAAATACTTCAGGAAATATTACAGATCCAGAACTTACTCTTGATTTTATTTTAGATGAGCGAGCAAGAGAATTACATTGGGAGGCTAACAGAAGACAAGATCTTATCAGATTTGGTCGATATACTGGAGGATCCTACATCTGGTCTTTTAAAGGAGGGCCGCAAAATGGTACCGCCATCTCAGAAGATTTCAGACTATTTCCGGTTCCGGAATCCAGTAGGGCAGCGAATCCAAATTTGGGTCAAAATAATGGATTTTAAAATAACAAAAATTTAAAACATACAGAACAATGAAAAAGATATCAATTTTAATTTTGGCGTTCATAAGCATATTAGTTTTTAACGCTTGTGTAGAAGATGAAGATCCCATATTTGTAGCTCAAGAAGCTGGGGAACCAAGAATTGTTTCACCTAACGCTACAGTAAGCTTAAGCAGAGAAACTGCTGACCAACCTGGTGTAACTATCGTTTGGGAAGATGCAAATTATAACGTAGCTACTCCTATAACTTACACTGTAGAAGCCTCTCCAGGAGGATCTGGTTTTAATACTCCATTTGTCGCAGGAAGTACTCCCGAAAGATTCTTCAGCTTTACAATAGGAGAACTAAATGCGTTAGCAATTAATGCAGGGTTGCCAACCGGAGAAGAGGGAGCTTTAGAAATAAGAGTAAAGTCATCAGTTGGAACTAATGGCGGTGCTGAAATGATTTCTGATTTCACGATATTGACTTTGACACCGTATGAAGCAATCATTCCACTTAAAAGTTTGTTCTTTGTTGGTAACGCCGTTGATACTAATAAAGATGGAGTTGCAAATGACTCTGATTGGGATAATGGAAGTGGAGCAGATGCCACAAATACTTATTTATTCAGAGATGCAAACAATCCCGATGTGTTTTATTTTCAAGGATTCTTTGAGGCAAATGAGTTTAAATTGTTGGAAATTCAAGGGCAATGGCAACCACAATGGGGACTTGATAATGGAAATCTTTCGAGTAGTGATATTTTAGGTGGTGATCCAGGCGCATTTGTGGTACCAACGGCTGGTTATTATTCGTTAGAACTTAATATCAATGAAGATGAACTAACCTATTCTTTGGATCCAATCGATGCAAGTGCTGCACCAGTATACACTTCAATGGGATTAATGGGGTCTGCCAGAACAGGTGATGATTCCGGGTGGGATGCAAATGCCAATCCTGACACCAATCTAACACAGTCCCCTTTCAATCCACATATTTGGTATTTAGAAGGGTATACCGTATTTAATGGTGAATTAAAAATAAGAGCTGATGATGATTGGACAAATAGTTGGGGAGCAAATCCTGGACTTTCCGGACAAGGTAATAATAACAATGATCCGAATATTATTGTAACAGCTGGTACTTATGATATATGGTTTAATGATTTAGATGGACGTTTTATCCTTATACCTATTAACTAAATATAAAGAATCAAATGAAAAATATTTTAAAAATATCTTATAAAACCATCCTCCTTCTCGGAGGAGTGGTTTTAGGTATGCAAGCTTGTTCTGATGATGATGACTCATCAAATAGACAGTCCGTAGTAGAAGATATAAAACTCGATCTTAGTCAATTTCAAAAAGAAGATTCAGGAGTGATGATGCAGGCATTTTATTGGGATGTAGAACCAAGATTTGCCTGGTATGATGAAGTGAGTACCAAAATAGAAGATTGGTCAGCATCAGGAATTAATAGAATTTGGCTTCCGGCTCCTGGCAAAGGAGCATCCGGTGGATTTTCTATGGGATATGATCCTTCAGATTACTTTGATGTAGGGGAATTTGATCAACACGGAACTGTAGAAACAAGATTTGGATCTAGAGTCGAACTAGAAAATCTAATTCAAAAATCTCATGACAATAATATAGAAGTTATTGCAGATATCGTTATGGGACATAATTCTGGAGGTGGATTACAGGACAACCCATTTAGACCAGGAGATACGGAAGTTTTTAGTTTATTCAATGAAGAAAATGGGAATGCTTCAGGGAAATTTAATCGTTCTTATGAACACTTTCATCCTAATAATATTCACGCTAATGATGAACAAGCGTTATTCTTTGAAAAAACGGATTTGTGTCATGATCAACAATATGTACAAGATTGGTTATGGGGTCGTGACGATTCTGTGGCAGAATTTTATAAAAATACATTAGGTTTTGATGGATGGCGTTTTGATTATGTAAAAAGTTTTGATCCTAAGTGGATTACAGCTTGGAATGATAAGGTTGGAGGTTTTTCTGTAGGTGAAAATTTTGATGGTAATGAGCAGGTACTTAAAGATTGGGTTGATGCATCGGGATCACCTGCTTTTGATTTTGCTTGTTTTTATAGATTAGATGAAACATTAGATAGAGCAAAAGATCTAACGGCATTAGGAAACGCAGGAAATATGTTACGTAAGTTAGATCCATCTAATGCTGTAACTTTTACAGCTAATCATGATACTGAAAAAGATGAAAATCCTGATAATAGAATAAGTTATGCTAACAAACTACTAGCTTATTCTTATATCCTTACACATGATGGTTATCCAACAATTTTTTATCTGGATTATGAAAATGAATCCTTCAAAGAACCTCTTAAAAGGCTTATAACTATCTATAATACTATTGCTACAGGGGATATTGAAGTAATAGAAGCTAATGAAGATGAATACATAATGAAAAGAAGCGGAGATGCTGACAACCCTGGATTAATTCTTTATATGAATATAAGTAATCAAACCAAGCAGTACAATGTAAATTCTAATTGGGTTGATAAAACTTTAGTAGATTATACTGATAATTCTGCCGCAACACCTACTACAGACACAAACGGTAATGTAATAATACAAGCTCCGGGTAGAAGCTTTTCTGTTTGGTCTATCGCAAAAGAATAAACATAAACGTATTTAATTAGCCTTAATAAAAGAGTGTTTTTTTTAAAAAAAACACTCTTTTTTTTGGTAACAAATCACCCCCAATATGAACTTATGATTATAAATGATATAGGATCTGTCCAGGTAAGATAGCAAAATCGAAAAGAATTACTTTACTTTGTAACAGATCAGAAGATACAAAACTAAAACTCTTAATGCCAAAATTTCCCTTTTATAAACAGGCTGAATCTAAAGATTGCGGACCTACTTGTATTAAAATCATTGCTAAACATTATGGAAAAGTTCTGAATACCCAGAACCTTCGATCCTTAAGTGAAACCACCAGAGAAGGAAGTTCTTTACTTGGTTTAAGTGAGGCCGTAGAAAGTATCGGATTCAGATCACTGGGAGTAAAATTATCACTGGATCAATTACTGGAAGTGCCATTACCCTGTATTGTACACTGGAATAAAGTACACTATGTTGTTGTCTATAAAATCAAATCTACCAAAAAAGGTGGGATGACCATTTACGTATCCGATCCTGCACACGGTTTGATTACCTATACCAAAGAAGAATTTATTAAAGCCTGGATCGGTAATAATGCAGATCAAACTACTGAAGAAGGGGTTGCATTATTAGTAGAACCGACACCTAAATTCTATAACGACAATATAGACGAAAAAGATGAAGAGTTTGGTTTTAAGTTCATCTCTAAGTATGTTTTTAAGTACAAGAAATTTATCTTTCAGCTAATACTTGGGTTAACAGCGGGTAGTTTACTACAGCTTATCACTCCCTTCCTTACACAAAGTATTGTTGATGTTGGTATAGAAAATAAAGATATTGATTTTGTATATCTGGTGTTAATAGCCCAATTATCGCTATTTGTTGGTCGTACATTGATTGATGTTTTAAGAAGCTGGATTTTACTACATTTAAGTACCAGAATTAATATTTCATTAATATCTGATTTCTTTATAAAATTGATGAACCTCCCCATCTCCTACTTTGATGTAAAAATGACGGGAGACTTATTACAGCGAATCAATGATCATAAAAGAATCGAGCAAATACTAACCATGTCATCGCTGAATGTTTTGTTTTCGATGGTTAACCTTATCGTGTTCAGTATTGTTTTGATCTACTATAGTTTCTCTATATTTACTGTGTTTGCTATCGGTAGCGCCTTTTATTTTGCGTGGATATTAATATTCTTTAAAAAGCGTAAAAAATTAGATTATAAGCGCTTCTCTCAGATCAGTGAGGAACAGAGTAAGGTGATCGAATTAGTAAACGGAATGCAAGAGATCAAATTGCATAATGCCGAAAAAAGAAAACGATGGAACTGGGAGTTTGTACAAGCGAAACTTTTTAGAATATCGATAGAGAACCTTGCTTTAGAACAATATCAAAGCGTTGGTTCAGCATTTATCAATGAACTAAAAAATATATTAATCACTGTTCTTTCGGCAGTATTAGTAATTGACGGTGAAATCACATTGGGTATGATGCTGGCAATCACTTCTATTGTCGGACAGTTAAATGCACCTATTACCCAATTGATCAATTTTTTAAGAGAATTGCAGGATGCTCAAATCTCATTGGAGCGTCTTGGTGAAATTCATAACAAGGAAGATGAAGAAAAATCCGGCGATGAAAAAATTCGGGAGATTGCAGAAAACTCAGGTTTTGAAATTAAGAATCTTAGTTTTAGATATGTAGGATCAGATAAACCAGTCTTGCAAAATCTGGATTTATCCATTCCTGCAAATAAAATTACCGCGGTTGTTGGAGTAAGTGGTAGTGGAAAAACTACGCTTATGAAGCTTCTGTTAAAGTTCTATGAACCTGACGAAGGTCAAATATTTATTGGCTCTCATGATTTGCAACACGTATCACAAAAAGCCTGGAGAGATCAGTTTGGGGTGGTTATGCAGGAAGGGTATATATTTAATGATACTATAGCTAATAATATTGCTGTTGGTGAAGATTACGTGGATAAGAAAAAACTGGCTCATGCAGTGGATGTTGCGAATATAAAAGAATTTGTGGAGTCCTTACCATTATCATATAACACAAAGATTGGTATGGAAGGTGTGGGACTAAGTACCGGACAGAAGCAACGATTATTTATCGCTCGAGCAGTATATAAAAATCCAAAATTTTTATTCTTTGATGAGGCTACCTCTGCATTAGATGCCAATAATGAGAAAGTAATTATGGAAAAATTAGATACCTTCTTCAGAGATAAAACAGTTATGGTTATTGCACATAGATTGAGTACTGTTAAGAATGCTGATCAAATTGTCGTTTTGGATAAAGGAGAAATTATAGAAGTAGGTAATCACGAATCCTTAATTAAAAGGAAAGGAAGTTATTATAATTTAGTTAAAAATCAATTAGAACTGGGTAAATAATTTTCAATTCAGAATTCAGAATTAGTAATTTATAATTCGTAATTAAAATATATGCCAGATAATTTAGACGACATACAACTAAGAAGTGAAGAAGTTCAGGAGATACTAACTCGTGTACCGCATTGGATGATTCGATGGGGAAACTTATTAATATTAGCTTTGATATTACTTTTATTATTTCTTTCATGGATGCTAAAATATCCTGATACCATTCCGGCACAGGCTATTATCACAACAGAAGCTCCTCTACAGAAAGAACAGGCCAATGTTAGTGAAAAAATAGAAGCTATATTAGTAAAAGAAGGAGATACCGTTCCGGAAGGAACTCCTCTGGCAATCTTAAGAAACACCGCAAATTATTTAGACGTTTTTACTTTAAAAAGAGTTATTGATACCATAACCATAAATAATAGACAAATCGAGTTTCCTTTTGATCAATTACCTCCCATTTTAGAACTTGGAGATATCCAAACAAACTATGCAACTTTTGAAAACAGTTATATAGAATATAGTCTAAATAAAGAATTACAACCTTATTCTGATGAAAATTTGGCTAATCAAATATCCTTATCAGAACTATATAGAAGGCAGGAAAGTATCCTTAGTCAAAAAAAGAGAGAAAAGAATGCGCTAAATTTTAAGAAAAAGGACTATGACAGGCAACAAGAGTTATATGATAAAGGTAGTATTTCTCAGCAAGAATTTGAACAATCCGAAATTGAATATTTACGATTCGAAAATCAATATAAAAACTATGATACACAACTTTCTCAAATTAAGGAGAACATAAGCAATGCGAAAAAAACATCAAAAGGCACAGAGTTTAATCAGCAAAGAGAAGAAATTAGTTTACGCAATAAAGTAATTCAATCTTTTGATCAATTGAAGAAAAGTATCAAAGACTGGGAACTAAGATATTTACTTCAATCGGATATAGAAGGGAGAGTTTCATTTTCTAATTATCGTTTCGAAAATCAAAATGTTACTGCCGGAGATATCGTTTTCATTGTTATACCTATCCAGGAATCTTCATCATATGTTGCTAAAATAAAAGCACCCACACAAAACTCTGGGAAAATAAAAATTAGTCAAAAAGCCATTATAAAATTAGAAAATTTTCCTGATGATGAATTTGGCATGTTAGAGGGTACCGTAGACTATATTTCTATGTTACCTGATAAAGACGGATTCTATCTAATTGATGTTAAATTGGAAAAAAGGTTAATCACCACTTATAATAAAGAAATCCCTTTTCAACAAGAAATGAGAGGTTCTGTAGAAATTATCACAGAAGATCTTAGATTAATTGAACGATTCTTTTATCAATTCAGAAGTTTAATTGACAAATAACAGCTAAGCTGCCTTTGGTAAGGATACCGAAAAAACACTCCCTTTTCCGGGTTTGCTTTCTACCCTAATTTTACCTTGATTAAGTTCAATTAATTCTTTACATATTTTCAATCCGAGACCTGTTCCTGTTTCATTATGAGTCCCATTGGTAGTGAATGTATCCTCCGCAAATAATCTATTAAGGTTAGAAGGATCTATTCCTACACCAGTATCCTCAAAACAAATTTCGAAATGATCTTCTTTTTCAATCGACATCAAGGCAATAGAATCACCAGAATTGCAAAATTTAATGGCATTGGCAATTAAATTCTGCGCCACAATCCCAAACATATCTTTATCTGCAAAGATTATTGTAGAATCTAACTTATTAATTAATTTGATATCTTTTTTTTCGGCTTTAGGTTTAAAGAAAGTAAACTTGTTACTGATCACTTCGGCTATATCAAAAGATGTTGGTTGCGCATTTAGTTCTTTCATTTGTGATTTTGACCAGTTCAATAAATTATTTAATAAAATTGATGTTTGATGTGTTCTATTTGCCAATAAAGGAACAATTTCTCTAAACTCTTCCGGAGAAATCACATCTTCCTTCATTAGATTCAAACTACCTTCTAATCCGTGTATTTCATTTTTTAGATCATGAGAAATGATAGAAAACAATTTATTCTTCACTTCATTTGACTCGTTGAGCTCTTTAATATATCTTTTTCTTTCTCTTCTGTTTTTTAAAAACAGAACCAAGAATACTAATATAACTGCGATTACGCCTAAACTAATAAAAGTATACACCCTATATCTAAACAGTTCTTCTTTTGTTCTTCGCTCCCTCTCCTCCTGTTCATCTATTAATTTTAATTGCTCTAACTCTGCTTCATATCTGGACTTAGTACTTTCAACTTTTCTTGTAGTAATATCATACATTCGTTTGTCTGAAAGTCTCTGATACTCTTTTTGCCATTTAATGGCATCCAGAAGATTACCCCTTGCGGAATCCAATTTGAAAGAATATTTATAGTTTTTTAAAATCAATGATATCACATTAGCTTTAGTAAGCTCCTTTCTTGCTGATTTTAATAACTCCTCGGCCCTTTGATATTCACCTTCTTCCAAGGCTATAATTCCAAGTTGCTGTTTTGCATTTACTACAATTAGTTTATAACTAGCCTGGCTACCTACACATAGCGTTGTATCATAATATTTTTTTGCCAACTCGTATTCCTTTCCATACATAGCTGTTTTAGCCATAATACTATACGATTGGGCTGTATGCCTTAAATCATTTTCTGATTTATTGATTTTCAAAGCTTCCGGTAAAATTTTCTTTGCCTCAGACAATCTACCATCTTCGGTGTGTAATAAAGCCAGATTATTCATCACCAGGCCTATTCCTTTGGTCTTCAATTGTTTTCTTAATGTTATAGATTTTAGATAAAATTTCTCTGCATTCGGCACATCTTTTAATTCCTTATAGATTATTGCCAAATTGTTGTAAATATTTGACAAACCAATACTGTCCTGTATTTGTTCACGATACAATTTAGCTTCCATAAGATAATCTGCTGCTTTTTCCAGGTTTCCTTTATTTTGCTCAATAATAAATCGATCATTACTTATAACAGCCAATCCATCTTTATCATTAGCCTTTTTAAAGAAATAAGTTGCTTTTTCAAAAGATCTGGTACTTTCTGCATTTCTTTTAGCCTCATTAAATACAATTGCCTGTAAACGGTATACAAGACCTGCCCCCCTTATGTATTTGATATCGTTTGCCAGTTCTATAAGTTGATTCGCTAGTGGTTTTGCTCTATCGTATTGTTCTTCGTCTACGAATTGTCGTAAATCGTTAACCGCAGAAGTAAATAATAATGTATCCTTTAAAGTTTTTATTTTGGAAAGATCAACTACAGAAAGTCGCATTTGTGAAAAACTACAGAAATTCATTAAACCAAATGCTAGTAAGGTAAAAATTGCTTTATTCATAATATCTATTTTGGGCAGTAATCAGATAAAACACCAATTAAACCAGCAAAATACACAAATTATTATTATAAAGCATTGTTTTGTAGTTATATTCTTACACATATTTACAGTTTAACCGTAGATTCTTTATAGTAGATGTAAATAGAGGTGGAATTGACTTTCTCCTAAATATTGATAACAATCTGATAAACGAAATGAATTTATACATTGTAATCATACTCACGATTTTCTAAAATGACGTAAATCCTAAGGAGCTTCCTTTACTTCTGATAATTCTCTTTTTGACACTATCCAATCGTTTACCAATTCTTCCAGGATATTTAGTGGTACGGCACCATTAGTTAAAACCACATCGTGAAACTCTTTAATATCGAATAATTCATCACCAAGTTTTAATCGAGCCATTTCTCTTAATTCCAGAATCTTATTCATTCCTATTTTATAGGCTGTTGCCTGACCTGGCATGACAATGTGTCTTTCTACCATTTTTACCACATCACTTTCTGCGTTAGGTGTGTTTTCCGTATAATATTTAATTCCGTCCTCTCTTGTCCATTTTTTAGTATGTATACCGGTATCCACGACCAATCTACAGGCCCTCCACAACTCCATAGCCAATCTCCCAAAGTCCGAATATGGATTATTATATAGTCCTATTTCCTTCGGTAAAAATTCATTGTACAGCCCCCATCCTTCTATATAAGCCTGATATCCTCCAAATTTTCTAAACTTTGGAATATTTTCTAATTCTTGTGCTATTGAAATCTGCATATGATGACCCGGAATTCCCTCGTGATATGCCAAAGCTTCCATTTGATATTTGGGCATGGCTTTCATGTCATATAAATTGGCGTAATACGTTCCTGGTCTGGATCCATCGGGAGTGCCTTTCTGATAAAAAGCTTTTCCGGCGCTCTTTTCTCTAAAGGGTTCCACTGCTTTTACGACAATATCCGCTTTTGGTTTTGTAATAAAAAGTTCGTCCAGTCTAGATTTCATGTTATCAATCAATCCCACCGCCCTTTCCAGATAAGCAGCTCTACCTTCTTCATCGCTACTATAATAGAATTTTTCATCTTCCTTCATAAATTTAAAAAAGTCGTGTAATGTCCCTTCATATGTAAGCTCGGTCATTATATCCTTCATCTCTTTATGAATCCTTGTAACTTCTTCCAATCCTATTTGATGAATCTCTTCTGCCGTTAAATTCGTAGTTGTAGTACGCTGTAAGGCGTTATTATAGAATGCGTCTCCTTTAGGAAATTTCCACGCTCCATCGTCAACGGTAGCTCTTTGTTGTTGATCTTCTAACATAGCGATAAGTTGGGTATATGCAGGTTTAACATCATTCAACAAAGCTTTTTCGGCCTCAGAAATCAATTTGGCTTTTTCTTCATCCGACAGTTTTAGTTTTTCAATTTTACCTTTAAAATCAAAAAATAAAGTACTTTCTTTATTGGATTGATCGAAGGGTTTTCCGGTAATTAAATTCCTACTATCATTTAGCACTTTAGCAAATACAAACTTGGGGGGAATAATACCATTTTTCTCACGAATTTTTATATTATCAATCAATTGTGCGAACAACTCATCCATTCCTGATAATCTGGAGATATAAGCTTCTGCATCACTTTTATCCTCTATACGATGCATATTGATAAGAAATGCGGGAATCTCTGCCTGCATTCCATGCATTTGATTTACAGGATAATTATAAAAACGATATTGAAAATCTTTTACGGCGTTCTCTAAATCCATTTTCATTAACTTGAAACTTATTAAAGTTTCCTTATTAAGCTTAGAGGTATCCACAGAATCTTTTAGGTACTCTAATCTCTTTTTAGCTTTTTCTAAGTCTTCTACTTCCTTTTTAGAAGATATATTGTCCCATTTTCCATAATCTTTTGTCTTTAATCCCAGATAAGTTTGCATCATCGGCGAATCTTCAACTTCCTCCTGAAACTGGGTTTCGAACCAAATATTAAGTTTCTGTGAATGTTTTTCTATTTGTTCTGCATCAATAACTTTCGTTTCGCTTTTTTTCTCTTCATTTTTACATCCAAAAACAAAAATTAAGAAAGAAATACTTATAAAAAAGAATTTTGATTTATTCATTTATTCAAGGGGGTTATAAAAGATTGATTAATTAGGCTTATTTTAAAACATAAAACTCTATTGATGAATCATCATAGACTTTATGGGTCTGCTTTTTAAAATCAGATGCTTTTGCTTTAAAGATATTAGGAACATACGTTTGCGGATTAAGGTCTATAAAAGGAAACCAGCTACTCTGCACTTGAATTTGTATTTTATGTCCTTTCATAAACGTATGATGTACATCCTGAAGTTTAATAATTACATCTGTTTTTTGATTGGGCACAAAAGGTTCTGGTTTATTGAAACTATTTCTAAACCTTCCTCGTAATACTTCACTTCTTACCATCATGTGATAATTAGACATTTTAAGATATGCCTGAGTTTCCTCTGTGTCTTCTGCATCGGGAGGATATACATCAATTAGTTTTACTATCCAATCTGCTGCAGTCCCTGTAGTCGCAACATTTAGTTTAGCCAAAATCTCTCCGGACAAAGTCATATTATCTGTGAGAACGGGAGTTTCATACACCAATACATCAGGGCGTCTTGCTGCGAAACGCTGATCGTCTGTCATATACTTTCTTGGTGTAAAAACCATTTTTATATCTTCTGTGTAAGGAACAGGCTTTTTAGGATCACTCGTAAACTCTGAAAATCCATTGCCAGCATTTTCGGATAAATCGTCACCTGATAAATACATGGTTTTCTTCTCTACGTTTTTTGGTGGCCAGCTATCAAAGGTATTCCATTCCTTTTTTCCTGTATCAAAAATCTGAATTTCTGATAACCCCACGGCATTATCTCCTTCTCCCTTTAGAAAATGATTAAAAAATTTTGCTTCTACATTCTTTTGAAAATTAAGGGATATATCATCTCCGAAATATACATTCCCGATAGCCTGTCGTTTTTTGTTTCTGGCCCAATCTCCGTGACTCCAGGGTCCAAAAACCAAAATATTATAATTGTCGCTATTATTTTCTATTTTTTCGTATGTTTCAAAAGGACCGTATAAATCTTCTGCATCAAACAATCCCCCTACTACCATCACTGCAGGTTTTATGTTTTTTAAATGCTGAATAATTCCTCTCTTTTGCCAGAAATCATCATAGTTAGGATGTTCCTTTAATTGTGTCCAAAAAACATTATCTTCTTTGTAGTATTTATCCAACGAACTTAGTGGTCCTGCATCAAGAAAAAATTGATACTGATCTTTCGTATTTAATTCCGGAAAGGTATACCAACTTTCTTTTACCGGTTCTGTTTTTTCGTAACCAAAAACTGCCGTAGCTCTCCAGTAACTCAATAAATAAGCTCCATTATGATGAAAATCATCAAAAAAGAAATCCCCAATACACGCTTGTGGAGAAACTGCTTTTAATGAAGGATGAGAATCTAACAAAGAATACGTGGCATAGAAACCTGGATACGAAATACCCCACACACCTACTTTTCCATTATTATTTTCTACATTGTTTACTAGCCATTCGATAGTATCATAGGTATCACTGGCTTCATCAAATTCTTTATCTTTTTTATTTGGAATATATGCCCTCATATTGTCATACACTCCCTCGCTCATCCATCGCCCACGAACATCCTGGTAGACTATAATATTACCTTCTTTCATTAGAAATTCGTTGGGGCCAATTTTAGATCGAAACTGACCCTCTCCATAAGGTCTGGAACTGTATGGGGTTCTTTGCATTAAGATAGGATACTCTTTACTGGTGTCTTTTGGTGAATAAATCGTGGTATGGAGTTTTGTACCATCCCGCATCACAATATCTACTTCTAATTTAGTATAAAACTCTTTTACTTCGTAATCATCTTTCTCATCTGTTGTTTTAACTTCTTCTTTTATTTCTGCATCACTTACGTTGTTAGTTTTCTTATTACAAGAAGTCACAGAAATTAAAAGAGTTAAAAAAAATAATTGTAGTATTCTGATCGATCGCATTTGTTTGAGTTTAGTTGAATGCTTAAGATAAAAAATGGAATGCTGAACAGCTTCCTTTTAAGGAGATTTTAACAATCTTACAGGAGTAACACTTTGTCAGAAACAAATGAACCTTCAGCATAAACTGAAGATTTTTAGGGTTCGTGAACCCGTTACCTTACTTATCTAAGTATAAGTTATGATGCTTTATATTGTAAAGCTAGAAACCATAGGTTGTGGTAAAATTCTTTAAACCATCTTTTAACCATTTTAAGTATTTACCTTCATCAGGAGTGTATCCTATAGGTTCATTAAGGTTTCTTTCCTGAAGATCAATTAACACATAATAAGGCTGTGCATTTGCTTTGTATCTAGTAATCTGGAAATCACTCCATTTATTACCTATAGTTTTAATTTTTTTACCTGTAGTTTTAGAAACGTACTGTTCTGATTCAGGAAGTTCCTTTTTATAATCTACATATAATGAAATTAGTACGATATCATTTTTTAAAGTTTTTAAAACTGCAGGATAAGACCATACATATTCTTCCATCTTACGACAGTTGACACAAGCATATCCTGTAAAATCTATTAAAACCGGTTTGTTGACTTTTTTCGCATAATCCAGACCGATTTGATAATCTGTAAATGAAATAATACCATGTTCACCATATTTCGCTCCTTCAGGAAGTTCTGAATCTATCAGTTCATTATTATTAGTACCTCCAAAACCTCTGGGAGATTCGCTATATGTGGGAGGTGGTGGAAAACCGCTTATCAATTTCAAAGGAGCACCCCACAATCCCGGTATTAAATAAATAGTAAACGTAAGTGCTAAAAGTGCTAATGATAATCTGCCTACAGAAATATGTTCGACAGGAGCATCATGTGGAAGTTTAACTTTTCCTAACAGATATAAACTTAGAGTTCCAAAAATAGCTATCCAAATTGCCAGAAACATTTCTCTTTGCAACAATCCTAATTGTAATACCAAGTCCGCATTGGATAGAAATTTAAATGCGAATGCCAATTCTAAAAAACCTAAAAAAACTTTAACAGTATTTAACCACCCACCACTTTTGGGAAGAGAATTTAACCATCCGGGAAACATTGCAAAAAGAGCAAAAGGAAGAGCAATTGCTAATGAAAAACCAAGCATACCAACAATGGGTGCGATTCCTCCCTTAGAAGCAGCTTCTACCAATATCGTACCAACAATTGGACCTGTACAACTAAATGAAACAATAGCAAGAGCCAATGCCATAAAAAATATGCCAATAAAACCTCCTCTATCCGCCTGACGATCTACTTTATTCGCCCAAGAGTTAGGCAAAACTATTTCAAAAGCTCCTAAAAATGACAAACCAAATACCACAAGTAAAACAAAAAACAATAAGTTAAACCATACATTAGTAGATAATGCATTGAGTGCATCGGCTCCAAATATTGCAGTTACTATGGATCCCAGTCCAACATATATAACAATTATGAAAATTCCGTAGATTACTGCATTTTTAATTCCTACAGCCCTGGTTTTACTTTGTTTAGTAAAAAAACTTACGGTCATCGGGATCATCGGAAAAACGCACGGTGTAAGAAGTGCCGCAAATCCAGATAAAAAAGCCAAAATGAAAGTACTCCACAAGCCTCTTTTATTAGTTGTTTCTTTTTTAAGAACCTGATTAGAAATATTAGGGCCACTTTCCTTTTTATTTACAACATTATCGGAAACCTCTATTTTCTCGGTATCATTTCGTTTCTTACCCGAGAGATTTAAGTTAAACTCAACAATATCAGGCGCCAAGCACTTTTCATCATCGCAGACTCCAAAAAATACTTCAGCTTTTATAGTTTCCAGAGAAGGATCCAGTTTTTTAATTTTTTGGGTGAACACGGCTTTACCTTCAAAATATTTGATATCCATTTCGAAAACTTTATCAAACTTCTGGATACCTTCAGGCTCTGTTGTCTCACCTATAAGCTCATACGCCTTATCCTCATTATAAAATGTAAATTCTGTTGCAGTAGGTGCAATATCATCTGTTTCTACCTTTTGCTGAGAATACAAATGCCAGCCCTTATCTAATGTAGCTTCGAAATGCAGTATAAAAATATCCTCAGATTCCTTTTTAACACTGCTTTCCCATTTTATGGGCTCAAAAATTTGTGAAAATAAGCTTGTAGAAAACAGCAAAGCCGTAATTAGTAATAGAATATTCCTCATTAGGTAATCGTTACTTTTAGTATTTTTTTAGTTTTCGGACTTATTTTAAATCTGTCATCTGCTCTGTAATTTATGATCCAAACAATATCATCTTTAGAGCATAGCAACCAAACCCTTTCTTTAGCAAGCAAAGATAGTTTTTCGTCTTTAAAATACTTACTTAACTTCTTTTTGCCTTTCATCCCAAAAGGGTAAAAATAGTCGCCTTTATTCCATTTTCTTACAATTAATGGATACTTTAACTTTTCTTTATCTACATAAATTGTTTTTAGATCTATATCAGATACTTCTGAAACCTCTTTAAGCTTTATCATTCCTGATGGAATAATAATCATATTTTCTTCTTGGGGGATTTTATATATTCGATCGGAAACATCTTCAATAATTGGGCAAAGCAACAAGTCTTCCCTATTTTTCACCAACCTATGTGAAGGAGAAAAAACTTGTTTGCCAGATTGTGCCGTAAGTATTTGATCAATATCATCCCAAGCTGTAAAACCATATTCTTTCAACAAAAAGTATACATACGTCCTTGAATCTTCATATTGCCAAAGTTTATGGATTGGTATTTTTATCGTATCCGATTCTATATATTCGAATACATCTTTTTTGATCTTATCTATCTGATTTTTAATGAATGTATCGGCCTGTTTTAAATGCTCAATAGTAGTCCCGAAGTTCTCCAAAAACTTTGGATTGATATTCATAAGTTCTGGAATCACTTGATGTCGCAATCTATTTCTTATATATTTTGTACTGCTATTGCTACTATCTTCCCGCCAGATAATAGTATGTTTATTGGCAAATTCTGAAATCAGATTTCTAGAAAATTGTAATAATGGTCTTACACATATCCCATTAACTTCGGGAATACCTGTTAATCCATCGATTCCGGTACCCCTAGAAAGATTAATTAAAAAGGTTTCTAAGTTATCATCCAAATGATGAGCAGTTAAAACATAGTCATATTGATGTTCCAAAACAAGTTCCTGAAACCAATCGTATCTTAAGGTTCTAGCCGCCATCTGGATCGAAACCTTATGTTTTTTGCTATATTTTTCAGTTTCAAAATTCTTAACAAAAAAAGGAACCCCTAAATCGTCAGCTTTTTCTGAAACAAATTTTTCATCTTGATCACTCTCATCTCCTCGTAATCCAAAGTTACAATGGGCAATCCCTATTTCGAAATTAAGCAAATGACAGATATGTGTGAGTACCATACTATCCAGTCCTCCACTACAGGCAACCAACAGTTTCTTATCAAATAGAAAAGGTAAATGATCTTTGATGTGTGATTTAAACTTCTGCAACAAGGCTTTTGAATATTTGTTTTTAGATAGTTTCAAATATACGATTTTGTATAAGTAGATCAACTTTTACGCCAATAGTCTTTAGGTTTTGATTTTCAGGTTTTTAACATAAAAATCCAATCCTTTTTGTTATTTTTAAAGAACTCCTAAAATTTTAATCTTATGGACAGGATAGATGAAATGCCAAAATATTACGAAGATACTTACACAATGGAATTCGGTAAAAAAATTCTATCTGTAGTTCCCCATCTACATCCTTATGTAAAACATAGAATTTATATTGCGGAGAGCACTGGTATTTTACCAAGAAATATGTACTGTTCTAATGGCATTATAGATGATGCAATTGTAAAATTGTATAATGAAGAGCAATTAGATATTGCGATGAACAAGTTATCCTTAGAGCTAAAACTTTTTAGAATAGCTGATCATCTTATGGACGAGCTATATATTAGTGAAGGTTGGCATCAACAATGTATCAGCACTACTTATTTTCTTAGGGAGGAACTTAATAGATTGGAAGAGAATTACACATCCGAAGCTGATAATGAATTGATAATGAATGAGGAACTAAATGATATTTCTTACCATCAAAATTCAGAAGACAAACAGTTGTTTATCTATGATGATGCTGATTCTATTATTCTTAAACTCATTGAAGCCGAAGATCCATCTGAAAATAAAAAACAGAGATTATTAGGTAAGTTTTATAGTTGGTTGCCTCTGGAAACATCTAAAATCATTGATTTATTTGTTTTCGGAAAACTAAACTTTGAAGAAATAGCCAGAATAAAAGACATCACCGCACAAGAAGTAAAAGAAACAATTATAAATGTAAGAAAAAGTTTCAGAAAAAATCTTATATAGTAATTAGGTTTATATACTACAGACCCTCTAAGACTTCTCTCATTGCCTTTGCTTTTATCAGACACTCTTCGTATTCCTTATCCGGATCTGATTTTGCGGTAATAGCTCCTCCAACGGTATAAGATATATACCGCTTTGCTTCATTATATAAAATACTCCGGATTACAACGTTAAAATCAAAATCACCTTTAGGAGTGAAATATCCTACAGCTCCGCTATATAAACCTCTTTTAGACTCTTCTAAATTTTCAATAATCTGCATAGCAGAAATTTTAGGAGCTCCGGTCATGCTTCCCATCGGAAATGTCGTTTTGATAACATCTATTGGCGACGTCTTTGGATCAATTTCAGAAACCACTGTAGAGATCATTTGGTGTACTTGCTCAAACGTGTAGACTTTACACAATTCTTCCACGTTTATAGAGCCTTTTATCGCTGTTCTGGATAGATCATTTCTAACCAAATCCACAATCATCACATTTTCTGATCGTTCTTTTGGATCTTGTTCCAGAGCTGCAACTAGTTTTTTATCATCCTCAATTATAGCCGATCGTTTTGCTGTTCCTTTTATAGGTTGAGAGATGATTTTGTTTCCTTCTCTCCGTAAATACCTTTCTGGAGATGCAGAAAGCAAATATTGCTGATTCATTCTGAAAAAAGCCGCGAAAGGTGGTTTCGAAATTTGGTTCAGATGATCATAAGTTTTTAACGGTGCCATACAACTATTCTCAGCAAAAAACTCTTGACAAAAATTTGCCTCATAGATATCTCCTCTATGAATATGAGTTAGCATTTGTTGAACCTTCTCTTTATAAACATCTTTGGTTATTCTCAAACGTATTTTGATCTTTCCACAGGAAGAATCTTCATTAGAAACCTGTATTACAGAGGGAAACTTATCAATTGACCGGATATCTTCTTCAATCTCATCATCTATCATTCTTAAATATTGAATTTCCAGCACATTCTTTTTGATAAGAAAAATTTTCTTAGGTTGAAAAAAATACAAATCCGGAAATTCCAAGTTGTCCTGATTCTCGGAAACTAATTTTTCCATTTCATTTTTAAGATCGTATGAAAGATATCCGAAAATCCAATCTTTTGTCTGTTCCTGATATTCTTTTAATTTATCAAAACATGAATAATAATCTGTTTTTACAGCAGTGAATGCATCCACAGCCAAAACCGCATCATAGCTTGAATATTTCCCAAAATGTGAATTAGAATCAAGCCATAGAATCTCGTCGAACTGTTGCGCCCATTGTAATAATTTACGTTTAAATTCAGATGAATTATCTATAGTATATGTTTTGGTTGTACGCACGAGTTATTGGATCTGATGCGCAAAAGTACTCAGAACTTCTTTCAATCCCAATAAAAGTGTTTCGTCAGTAACTTCTTCAGTCTCTGAAGAAAAATTTGCGTGAAACGAGGGGAAACTAAAGCTTTCTATAATCTCTCCTCCGAATCGTGGTAATACATTTTTGGCAAACTCTAAAGAATCGATGCCACCACGTTTACCGGGAGAAGTACTCATCAAGAGTATTTTTTTTCCTTCGAGAAAGTTACGATCCAACCTGGACAGCCAATCAATTACATTTTTAAAAAAAGCACTCCAACTTCCGTTATGTTCATTAACCGAAATGATCAATGCATCAGCTTCAGATATTTCCTGTTTTAAACCTAATGTCATCCCGGGAAAACCATTCTTTTTTTCTTCATCCTCGCTATACATAGGCATTGGGTAATTAACGAGTTTTAGAATTTTTATCTTGTGATCTTTTATTTCAGAAGCAACGTATTCTACAAGTTTATGAGTAATCGAAGTACTGCTGTTGGAACCCGCAAAAGCAAGAATATTTTTCATTATTAGTCTGGTTTGTATCCAAAAGTAGTTAAAATCAATACGAAGACAAAAACAACGGATTATCGAATTTGAATGTTTTTCATCGAAACTAAAAAACTTAATAAGTACATAACTGGATTTTCTTAGTTGGGGTGGCAGGATTAATTTGATTGATCCTGATTTTGGGTTTGTTGCTCAAGAATATCCAATCTCAAGCTACCGCTTGTCTGTTTTTTTAGTTAGTTTCATTTTGCAAAACTTCATTTTGAAATTACACCAACTAAAAAATCCAACCACATATGTGATTGGATTTTATTGGTCGGGGTGGCAGGATTCGAACCTGCGACCTCCGCGTCCCAAACGCGGCGCGATAACCGGGCTACGCTACACCCCGAAAATGGTTACCCTTTTTGCGGGTGCAAATATAAGCAAACTCTTTTATTAATTCCTATTATTTATCTCAAGATTTTACTTCAATATTCTCTTTAACTGTAATTCTAACAAGTACCCTAACTTATTATAGCATTCCCGGATTCTTTCTATATCTCCAAATTCTCCATAAGCGTAATTACCAATAACTTTTGGTGCTTGTGTACTATAAATATAAGAATCGGGTTGATCCGTTTTCACAAATCTTAAGGTCGCTTCTAGCTTTCCTTCCTCTCTTCCTACATTTGCTTTACCTCCATATCCGGTATATATCCAATCTGCCTCAACTACTAGTGTATAATTTGTTTCTTCATTAGAGGGTACAAACTCCAGATCACTATACTTTTTTAATCTTTCACTTACACCTTTAATAAAAGCATCGCGCCAGGTTTCTTTTTTAGCCAATTCATAGGTTTCAAACCACTTCACCCCTTTTTGTTTATCAATTTTACCATATTTCTGTTTCATGTTTTCAATAAATTCCTTTTCGGGATGAAGACTGTAAATAATAAGGTCTTCCGGAAAAGTAAGCTTTACGGCTATCTTTGTTTCATTTTTTAAAAATTCAAGTTTTTTCTTATCAATTTTTATTCTTTGTGCAAAAGAAACTGTGGTCAGAGAGACTAAAAAAAGGAAGGTAATTTTTCTAAACATCTGTCAAAGTATTTAATTGAATTCGTTTTTTGAAGAGACTGCAATTATAAGTTATTTTTAAGAATCAATACTTAATTAGTTTACGATATTTGATAAAAATTCTCTTTTGAACAAAATAGCCGTATCTCTTTTCTTTTTACTCAGTTACATTGCGAATGCTCAGTTTAACATCTCTGGACTGATTGTAGATAAAACAACAATGACACCAATAAATAATGTTACTATATTGGATATAAAGACCGGTAACAAAGTATTCTCTGACATCTATGGTAATTTTAAAATTACTAGTAATGGAATAATTCAAATCTCCGGCACTGGATACAAGAGCAGAGAAATTACAATTACCACAGATCAACACATCACCATACACTTAAATCCAGAAGTCAATAACTTACAAGAAGTATTAATAAACAGTCTATCAATTCCTTTACCGGAGAAATATGCAACCGATGCTGTTACCATCATAAACGAACAAGAAATCAATCGAGGAAATACTGTAGAATTACATCCAGTTCTAAATAAAATACCGGGAGTTTTCATGCAAAACGGGACGCTAAACACAAACCGAATTACTATCCGGGGTATTGGTGCCAGAAACTTATTTGGTACTGCAACTATCAGAACCTACTTTGGAGACATCCCGCTGACTGATGGAAATGGAGAATCTTCTATAGAAGATCTCGAGCTAGCCTCAATTTCTGAAATTGAAATTCACAAAGGACCATCCTCCAGCAGCTATGGTGTTGGATTAGGGGGAACCATTTTACTTAAACCTCAATTTATAAATCAGCCAACTACAGAAGCTTCTTTTTTTAGCTCTGCAGGAAGTTATGGCTTACGTAGAAATATTGGAAAAGTTATTTTAGGTAAAAAAAAATCAAATCTTACGATTGTTTACGGTAATAACCACTTTGATGGATATCGGGATAACAATACCTACACTAGAAATACTATTACCGCGACATCGAGCTTTGACGCAGGAAAGAAAAATAACATTTCTATAATTGCCAGTTATATTGATTTAAAAGCAGGTATTCCTAGTTCGATAGATCAAGATGATTTTGATAGTAATCCAAGACAAGCAGCTTTTACCTGGGGAAGATCTCAGGCATTCGAAGATGTCAATTATGGAATTCTGGGAGTCACCTGGACACACAAGTACAATTCGTCCTATTCACAACAAACCAGTATTTTTTCATTATTCAGAAATAACCATGAACCCAGACCATTTAATATTTTAAGTGAGCAATCCAACACTATTGGAGTGAGAAGTAGGGTTATTGGTACGAGGGCACTATTCAAAAAGAGATGGAACTGGACTGCCGGTGGCGAAGTTTTTCTGGATTTTTATAACAATAAAACTTTCGAAAATTTATATGAAGATTTTCCTCCCGGTACCGGCAGTGTTTCGGGAAACAAATTATCGGATCTCGATGAAAAAAGAAATTACTACAATCTATTTGCTGAATCAAATGTAGAAGTTAATGATAAGCTTAAACTTAATTTTGGAATACATCTGAATCAAACATTCTTTGATATTGATGATAAATTTTTGAGTGATGGAAACAACAGTTCAGGAAAATTTGACTTTGATCCTATTCTTTCACCCAAAGTGGGTATAAACTATATCCTAAATAATAATTTGATCCTTTTCGGAAACATAGCACACGGTTTCTCTACTCCTACTACTTCAGAGACCTTGTTGCCGGATGGAGAATTTAATCCGGACTTACAGCCAGAAATCGGATGGAATTACGAAATAGGCGCCCGATATAAATTTTTAGGAGGTAAACTACACGGTTCTCTTTCTGTATATACAATCAGAATTAGTGATTTGCTGGTGGCCAGAAGAACAGAAGAAGATAATTTCTTTGCAATCAATGCAGGTAAAACTATTCATAATGGAATAGAAGCTACATTTAATTATAAAATTATCAGAACCAACCAACATCAGTTAAATCTATTTATCAATACTACGGTAAATGATTATAAATTTGACGATTTTGTAGATTTGGATACAGATTTTTCTGGTAATGATCTTACCGGGGTTCCATCATATGTTATGAACACAGGAGTTGATTGGTTTACTGATAAAGGAATCTATGGAAATTTTAATTTCCAGATTGTCAGCAGAATTCCAGCTAATGATCAGAACACTGTTTTTAGCAATAGTTATGAATTGTTACATGGCAAAATTGGATATATAAAAAATATAGACAAACACTTCTCCTTTGACCTCTTTTTAGGAGCTAACAATATTTTAGACACTAAATACGCCTCTCAACTTCAGATTAATGCGAGAGGGTTTGGAGGTAATGCACCCAGATATTTTTATCCGGGCTTACCATTTAATATGTATGGTGGCATTAACATAAAATATAGATTATAAAGAATTTTTATTTGTACTTTTCAGAAGTAAACTTAATAAGGACAATGAAGAATTTTGTATTTCTCAGAGCAGTATTATTATGCACGCTCTTTTCTTGTGCTCAGGAAAAGAAAAACGACATCCCGATTGATAAGGACCCTAAAAACTATACTACCGAAATTGTAGTTCCTGACTTGCAGATTCCCTGGGGTATGGTATGGCTGCCAGATAGTAGCATGCTCATTACAGAAAAGAGTGGTGAACTAGTTCATTTTAAAGACGGAACTAAAACTCTAATCGGAAATGTCCCTGAAGTTTACAATCGTAATCAAGGTGGATTATTAGACATAGAGCTCCATCCAAAATACTCTGAACATGGATGGATATATATTACATACTCTTCCACAGAAGGATCTGAAAAAGGAGGTCATACGGCTTTGATACGAGCTAAACTCGAAAATAATAAGCTAACTTCTATAGAAAATTTATACAAAGGAACACCTAATACCACGCGTGGGCATCATTTTGGGTCGAGAATAGAATTCGATAATGAAGGATACCTATATTTCTGCATTGGAGATAGAGGAAATCGTGATGAAAACCCTCAGGATATTACAAAAGACGGCGGAAAAGTTTATAGACTTAATGACGACGGTAGTATTCCTAAAGACAATCCATTTTTCAATAAACCCGATGCAAAAAAAGCAGTGTTTTCTTACGGGCATAGAAATCCACAAGGAATGGCATTCAATCCAGTTGACGGGAAAATATGGATTCACGAACACGGGCCAAGAGGTGGAGATGAAATAAATATTATACAAAAAGCTGTCAATTACGGTTGGCCGGTTATTACCTACGGAATTAATTATAGCGGTTCATCAATTACAGACATAACTAGCAAAGAAGGTATGGAACAACCCATTTATTATTGGATTCCTTCTATTGCTCCCAGTGGAATGGATTTTGTTACCAGTGACAAATATCCTGATTGGAAAAATGACCTTTTGGTAGGGTCCTTAAAATTTCAATACCTGGAGCTAGTAGAATTAGATAATAATAAAGTAGTAGGAAGAAAAAAAGTAGTTGAAGACATTGGTCGTGTTCGTAATGTTCGTCAAGGTCCGGATGGATACATCTATGTTGCCATAGAAAACAAAGGAATCGTAAAAATCATCCCAAAACCATAATTGATGTTTATAAAATTGAAAACAAAAAAACGCTTAAAACAAATACTAATTCTGGAAATCTGCTCTATCGTATTTTGTATTTCTGTGTTAGCAAAACAACAAGCTCCTACAGAAACCTATATCTCTAATGTGAATATAGATAATCAGGAGACCGAACTTTCTAAAAGTATTACTCGAGGTGAGGAGATTTATATTGATTTCTGTATGCAGTGTCATTTGGCAGATGGAAAAGGCACTCCAAAAGTCTTCCCTCCTTTAGCAGGATCAGATTGGTTGCTAAATAAACGAAAAGAAAGTATTCATTCTATAAAATTTGGTTTAAACGGCCCTATTAAGGTTAACGGGGAGCCATATAATAGTGCAATGACACCGCTAGGACTAGAGAACGAAGAGATAGCCGATGTTATGAATTATATTATGAACAGTTGGGGGAATATGCAAGATAAAATGGTTACCACAGAAGAAGTTGCAGCTATTAAAAAATAAAAATTGTACACTTAAATTATCATTTATCTTTGGTCAATATATATTTTTATCTAATAAGTACACCAAAGGCAGCAAATTTTACGTTTGCGTTTTATATTTATAAAGACTTAGAATATTAGTCTTACCTAAGATTTATGAAACCTCTGCTATTTATCATTCTTTTTTCTGTAAGCTATATGGGTTATAACCAGCGAGCAGATGATATTTCGCCAAATCGATATCGATTTCGTTATAAATCTCAGGTTTTTAAAGGTTCAAGATTACAAATCACCGCGCAACTCAGGGCAATCAAAAACGGACCTAAATTCTCGGGAATACCCGAGGAAATACAAACTGGAATTGATGAGCTTTTTAAAGATGCCAAAAGTCAGGCTTTTCCTAGAGTATACAGAAAAAAGGCGATTGTTTTCCTTGATGCCTTATACAATTATGAAGAATTCGTAATCGTTTATAACGGAGCTCTCAACGAAGTGGTCGAAAAACTAAAAAGAGATATGAAACGTATTGATTTTAAGCTCGAGCGCCAATATATTAAATCCAGAACCTCACTAGACCGCGCAATAAAGAAGGATTCAACAGACACTAAACAAATAGAGTATTTGACCAAAGAACGAAGAAAAAGTTTAATTCGATTAGCTTGTCATCGCTGGATGAAGAAAAAATTCGATTCCTACAAAGATATTGATATGGTAAAAAATCCTGACGAGCTTATTACAGAATTCAAAAAAGCCGAAGCTGCATATATATACTCATTATTTGGCAAAAAAGAATTTGATAAAATCAAAATATATCTAGAAAATCAAATTATAGATTTTTACTACAAAAAAGCAATCGTAGATATAAACCCTGAAAAACTAGAGCTCCAATATATCAATAAATATAACTAGCAAAATGGGGTATGTTAAGAATATTTTGCTAGTTTGCATTAACAAATGTCAATCGCATCTAACACATATAAAGTAATTGGTTTAATGTCCGGAACCTCATTGGATGCATTGGACATTGCCTATTGCCATTTAAAAATTCAAGAAGGTATTTGGTCTTTTTATATTCATAAAACCAAAAGTATTGAGTATAAAGAAGATTTTAAAACCAATCTGAAAAACACGGTAAATCTTGATACCATAAGTTTACTGACCTTTCACAACACTTATGGAACATGGTTGGGTAATCAGGTAAAACAATTTGTAGATCAAAACAATTTTGAAGTAGATTTTGTTTCTAGCCACGGTCACACAGTTTTTCATCAACCTGATATTGGATTGACCTATCAGATTGGTTCTGGTCAACATATTGCCAACGCCAGTAATCAAAAAGTAATTTGTGATTTTAGAACAAACGATATTGCTCTGGGGGGTCAGGGAGCTCCTTTGGTACCTATTGGAGATAAATTACTATTTGGTAGCTACGAATTCTGTCTTAATCTGGGAGGTATTAGTAATATTTCTTTCGACATTAAGGATAAAAGAATTGCTTATGACATAGCTCCTGCTAATATGTTATTAAATTTTATTTGTTCTAAAATAAATCTTGAATATGACGATAAAGGAAATATTGCAAGAACAGGAACTTTAAATAAAAAGTTCCTAGAATCTTTAAACAGCTTAGCATATTATAGAGAATCCTACCCAAAATCACTTGGATACGAATGGTTTCTGGAAGAAGTAGTCCCTATCATTGAAAACACCAAAGATTCAATGGAAAATTTGTTACATACCTCTGTTCATCATATTACGGATCAAATCCATAATGCTATACAAAAAACCACTAAAGAAAATTCATCACTTCTGATAACCGGTGGTGGTGCCAAAAACAACTTCCTGATTGAAATTCTACAAAAAAAATTGCAGCAATTTTCTTCGGTCATCATACCGGATAAAGATATAATTGATTATAAAGAAGCCTTGATTTTTGCATTTATGGCTGTACTAAAAATTAGAAATGAAATAAACTGTTTACAATCCGTTACCGGTGCAGAAAGAGATTCTTCATCTGGAGTTACGTATTATCCTTCCTAAACTACCAGTTGTTTTTAGAGTAGCTACGATAAAACTCTGTGACTGAAAAACCGGATAACTCAATAAGTATTTCTAAATTTGCGTAAAAATAATTGGGAATGCTTATTATCGGTATCGCGGGCGGAACAGGTTGCGGAAAAACGACAGTTGTAAAACAAATTGTAAATGAATTACCTGAAAATGAGGTCTGTGTGATTTCACAGGATTCATATTATAAGGATACTAGTCATCTAAGGTATGAGGAAAGGACCAAAATCAATTTTGACCATCCTCAATCTATAGATTTTGATCTATTAGGAGAGCATCTTAATGCTTTGAGAAGAGGAGAAACCATAGAACAACCTGTCTATTCGTTTGTGGAACATAATAGAACTAAAGATACTATTAAGACAAAACCGAGTAAAGTCATTATTGTTGAAGGGATTTTAATTTTAACAAATCCTAAGATTCGTGATATGTTTGATATCAAGATATATGTTCAGACTGATAGTGACGAACGTTTGATCAGGCGATTAAAAAGGGATATTGCAGAGAGAGGAAGAGATATGGAGGAGGTTTTAGATCGTTACCAAAATACTTTAAAACCTATGCACCAACAATTTATCGACCCGACTAAAGAGTTTGCAGATCTAATAATACCCAACAATAATTATAATAATGTAGCGATAGATATTGTTCGTACTATTGTAAAAGAACGCTTGAATTAACTTTTGTACCTTTATAAACTAAATTTATTTGATTTAAAATTGAAGCTAAAACGCTATTTCGAAAAGCTAAAGAATACTCCAGCTCTGATACCGGTTTTTGCCATATTTTTTAATAAATATGTGTTGATAATATTGGTTTTCGTGGTGTGGATTCTGTTTCTGGATACAAACTCCTGGCTTATTCATAGAGAACTAGATCAAGAAATTAACGAGCTAAAAGGCAATAAAGAATACTATAAAAAAGAAATCGTAAAGGATCAGAAGAATATTAAGGTTCTAAAAGACAGCAGTGAACTCGAAAAGTTTGCCAGAGAAGAATATTTTATGAAGCGTGATAATGAAGAAATATATATCATAGAATACGAAGACAGTATCCCTAAAAAAAAGAAAGATGACTAAAACTTTGTTCGATAGTTTTGATGAAGTTTCTGCCAAAGAATGGAAACAAAAAATTCAGTTTGATCTTAAAGGAGCAGATTATAATGAAGCGTTAATTTATAAATCATTTGAGGGTATTGACATAAAACCTTTCTATAATACAGAAGACTCTACCGAAATCGATACTAATACTAGGCATCCCTCCTCCTGGAAAAATTCTCAAAAAATCAAAGTTGAGGATGCCAACACAGGAAATAATTCTGCTCTAGAAGCAATTAAAAAAGGTGCAGAAAGTATTTATTTTGTTATCACTACAAAAAATATTGATCCGCAGCTTCTCCTGGCAAATATCTCCCCCAGTATACACATCTATATTGAGACCTTATTCTTATCCTCAGATTATATAAGCAAATTAAATACTTATGCCAATAATTCCGAACTTTCTATTCACTTAATGACCGACATCATTGGTAACTTAGCTACAACAGGAAATTGGTTCACAAGTTTAAAAGAAGATCATATCGCACTGGAGAATATCGTAAAAGAAAGTTCTAAATTAAAGAACATAATTAGTGTAGATCTTGGTTTACTCCAAAATGCCGGTGCCACAATGATCCAGCAGTTAGCGTATGGATTGGCGCACGCCAATGAATATCTTAACCATTTTGAAAATCAGGAAAACAATCCTTTTCAGAAGAGTTCCATAATTTTTAAAGTTGCAGTTGGGGGAAATTACTTCTTTGAGATTGCTAAATTAAGAGCTTTGAGAATATTGTGGAATTCTTTATCGAATGAATACCAAATGTTAAATAAATGTTATATATTCGCCGATCCTTCACACAGAAATAAAACCATTTTAGATTATAATGTTAATATGCTTCGTACTACTACTGAATGTATGAGTGCTATATTAGGGGGAGCAGATATTATACATAATCTGCGATATGATGAGGTATATAATCTGGAAAATGATTTCGGAACAAGAATTGCTATTAATCAATTGTTGATTCTAAAAAATGAAAGTTATTTTGATATCGTAAATAATCCCGCATCCGGTTCTTATTATATCGAAAGCGTAACAGATCAACTAGCGACAAAGGCTTTATCGCTTTTTAAAAATATTGAAGAATCAGGAGGATACTTAAAACAATTAAAATCTGGAACCATCCAGAAAAAAATAAAAGAAAGTGCAGAGAAAGAACAAGAGCTTTTTGATAAAGAGGAAATTATTCTAACAGGAGCCAATACCTTTCGGAATCCTGATGAAGTAATGCCCGAATTACAGAAAAACCCCTTTCTCGAAAAGAATGTAAGAAAAACATTAGTTAGCCCGATTATTAAAAGAAGGTTATGTGAAAAAATAGAGAAAAACATTACGTAACGTGAATATTTAATAATTTATTGCTAACTTTCGCAAAAATTAACATTAAAACAACAAACAATTAACAAAACTAAATCTTAATCGATGCCCCAAATGATTAGATCTAGAATCGGAATAATAATCTTACTACTAACATCAATTTGTTACTCCCAAGACAGTTTCAACTGTCTCAGTGTTGATAGAAGTGGTCTCTATACCAAAGCATTCAATTCCTTTGAGCAGGACTTATTCGAATATTATAAGTTCGGAAATGACTCTATAAAAACGTATCGAACATTTTTAGCAGAAGTTGCTAGTTTATCATTGGATTTAAGAAAATTACCTTCTGATAATTCTATCCAACTGGCTAGAATCTTCAAAAAAAAATCGAATGACCCTAATTCTATCTGGGTAAAGCTTAGTGATTACGAAAATCAAGAAGCAACCAAAAAACCATCTCCATACACGAATTCTTCGAAGAAGGGAGAAGAAGAAATTCTGATATTTAACTACAGAGGTGGTCTCATACAGTGTCTTAAAAACAATAGTGATAGTGATGATTTCCAAGATATCATAACCACTCTGGAACAAGACGGAAATGTAAGCACTTCGCTTATTGCTCAGAGAATTTATTACATTCCTGATACTAAATTTCGTGCCTCAGAAATAAAAAAGTTTATTGCTTTTGATATTTATTACTCTATCCTGATGGTTATCGAAAAAGCCTTTGGCTAATTAATATTGAAATATTCATCACTAAACAAGGAACATAATTTATATTTTCTAAAATAGATCCTTAATAAAACCGTAATTTTACATTTTTATTAGTGATGTGTTTTTTTATGAAAAGTGGAACAACTATTTATCTTGTAATCTTTATAATTACATTACTTTCTTGTAATACCAGCTCTCAAAGAAATCTTCTTCATTGTGATAAGATTGACAACAAACAAATCATTGATACTGCTTTTCGATCCTTCGAAAATGATTTATTCGGCTACTATAAGCTAGAAAACGACACGATCAATACATACAAAAAATTTCTCTCAGAAATAACGAATATGACCATTGATCTAAATGCTATGATATCCGAAGAATCAATAAAAATCGCGCACGATTTTAAGCGTAATGCTAAAACCGATAACTCTATTTGGATTTCCTACTATGATTATAATAAAGACAATTTAACAGAAGAGGAAGAAATTTCAATAACTTCGAAGCTTGATCAAATAGAAACTAAAGAAGAAAATGCTCTTAGAGTTGAACAAGAAAAGAGAATGTTAATTTTAAATTATAAAGGTCCGCTAATACAATGCCTAAAAAATAATTCTAAGAATCCGGATTTAACTAAAATTATTGGAAAACTTGAATTGATGGGGCCAATAAACCAAAGTATTATTGCCAGTGGTTTTAATGCCGCAGACCCAAAAATTACTTTTAAATCCATAGAAACAAGAGCATTTATTGCTTTTGAAATATACTACTATATCCTAATGATAACTCAACAATAAAAACTGTCAAAGTTATTTTAAAAATGACCAGAAAAAGTATTCAACATATTGCATTATATCCGAATAATAAAACTTCTCACACTTCGTCAGAAGTTAAAAAATATAAAACTTCAGAAGGAATTGAATTAAAATCAGAGTATGGTAAGAAAGATATAGAACATCTTACGCATGTAAATTTTGCAGCAGGAATCCCTCCTTATCTCCGTGGTCCGTATTCAACAATGTATGTCCGTCGACCCTGGACCATCAGACAATATGCGGGATTCTCTACAGCAGAAGAAAGTAACGCATTTTATCGCAGAAACCTTGCTGCAGGACAAAAAGGATTATCTGTTGCTTTTGACCTTGCTACGCATCGTGGGTATGACAGTGATCATGAAAGGGTATTTGGAGATGTAGGGATGGCTGGAGTAGCAATAGATACTGTAGAAGACATGAAAGTACTCTTTGACCAAATACCGCTAGATAAGATGTCTGTCTCCATGACGATGAATGGTGCAGTCCTACCGATCATGGCTTTTTACATCGTAGCTGCAGAAGAACAAGGTGTGGATAAAAAGTTATTATCAGGAACGATCCAGAATGATATCCTGAAGGAATTTATGGTACGTAATACATATATCTACCCACCTACTCCATCGATGCGAATCATTAGTGATATTTTTAAGTATTGTTCTAAAAACATGCCTAAATTCAACCCAATTAGTATTTCCGGATATCACATGCAGGAGGCGGGAGCTACTTGCGATATCGAATTGGCATATACACTGGCAGACGGGCTGGAATATATAAGAAAAGGAATCGAAGCAGGTTTAGATGTTGATTCATTTGCACCACGTTTATCATTTTTCTGGGCAATAGGAATGAATCATTTTATGGAAATTGCCAAAATGAGGGCCGCAAGAATGCTATGGGCTAAACTAATCAAACAGTTCTATCCTAAAAACCCAAAATCCTTGATGCTTAGGACCCATTGTCAGACTAGCGGATGGAGTTTAACAGCACAAGATCCTTTTAACAATGTAGCCAGAACCTGTATAGAAGCTAGTGCAGCGGCTTTTGGAGGTACTCAAAGCTTACACACTAATGCATTAGACGAAGCCATTGCATTACCCACAGATTTCTCTGCCAGAATAGCAAGAAATACGCAAATATACCTTCAGGAAGAAACTCAGATAACACGCACTGTTGATCCTTGGGCCGGAAGTTATTATGTGGAATCCCTCACCAACGATATCGCAGTAAAAGCCTGGGAACTCATAGAAGAAGTTGAAGAATTAGGAGGAATGACCAAAGCGATAGAAGCGGGAATTCCTAAAATGCGTATAGAAGAAGCCGCCGCTCGCAAACAAGCCAGAATCGATAGTCAACAAGATTTGATTATCGGTGTTAATAAATTTCAATTAGAAGAAGAAGAACATATTGCAACTTTAAAAGTAGACAATGAAGCCGTAAGAAATCAACAAATTGATGGTCTCAATAAAGTAAAAACTTCCAGAGATAATAATGCTGTAAAGCAAGCTTTAAATAATTTGACTAAAGCCGCTAAGGAGGACACTCAAAATTTATTAGCTTTAGCAGTTGATGCTGCTCGATTAAGAGCAACTTTGGGAGAAATCAGTGACGCACTGGAAAAAGAATTTGGAAGATATAAAGCAGAAATTAAATCATTTACAGGAGTGTACGCCAAAGAAATAAAAAACGATGAGTCCTTTAATAAAGCAAGAGAACTAGCAAACCAATTTGCAGATCTGGAAGGTCGGAGACCGAGAATAATGATTGCTAAAATGGGACAGGATGGTCATGATCGCGGAGCTAAAGTTGTTGCAACCAGTTATGCAGATGTAGGTTTTGATGTAGACATCGGACCTCTATTTCAAACACCCGCAGAAGCTGCAAAACAAGCAGTAGAAAATGATGTACATATTGTGGGAGTCTCCTCTTTAGCTGGGGGGCATAAAACATTGGTACCGCAAATCATCTCTGAATTAAAAAAATACAAACGAGAAGATATCATGGTCATTGTGGGTGGAGTCATTCCGCCAGACGATTATGACTTTTTATTTCAGGAAGGAGCTGTAGCTATTTTTGGTCCGGGAACCAAAATTAGTGATGCAGCAATCACTATTCTGGAAATTTTAATTTCGACATTCGAGTAATTTTAAAAAAGCTATGCACGCATAGCTTTTTTAAATATAAATTGTAACTTTCACCAAAATAACGATATTAATATAAAGAAATATGAGCTACACTGATAAAATGCTTCGGGATGGAGCACTGGAAGGAAAAACCATAGTAGTCACCGGAGGTGGGAGTGGTCTCGGAAAATCGATGACCAAATACTTCCTTGAACTTGGAGCCAAAGTGGCAATTACTTCACGTAATCTCGAAAAATTACAAGGCACTGCAAAAGAGCTCGAAGAAGAAACCGGAGGTAGTTGTCTTCCTTTACAATGTGATGTTAGGCATTATGATCAGGTAGAATCTATGAGAGACCGGGTTTTAGAAGCGTTTGGATCTGTGGATATACTATTAAACAATGCTGCAGGAAATTTTATTTCTCCTACAGAACGTTTATCGGCTAATGCTTTCGATACCATTATCGATATTGTATTAAAAGGGACTAAAAACTGTACCCTGGCATTCGGAAAACATTGGATAGATACAAAATACAAAAATACGGTTGTCCTCAATATCGTAACAACATATGCCTGGACAGGTTCTGCATATGTAGTACCTAGTGCCACTGCCAAAGCGGGAGTATTAGCATTGACAAGATCTCTGGCTGTGGAGTGGGCAAAATACGGAATGAGATTCAATGCAATTGCTCCAGGTCCCTTCCCTACTAAAGGTGCCTGGGATCGACTTTTACCAGGCGATATGAAAGATAAATTTGATCTTTCTAAAAAAGTGCCGTTACAACGCCTTGGAGAGCATCAGGAATTAGCTAATCTTGCCGCATACTTAGTATCCGATTTTTCCGCTTATGTAAACGGGGAAGTAGTTACATTAGACGGAGGAGAATGGTTAAAAGGAGCCGGGCAATTTAATTTATTAGATCAAGTTCCTGAACAAATGTGGGATATGCTGGAAGCTGCCATACGAGCTAAAAAAAATAAGTAAGCTCAAATCAAATAAATACTTTGAGCACTACTGAATATCGGATGAAATCTCCAATATTCAGTTTTTTTATAAAAAAATACAATTATTTGGTAACATTTTCGCGTTATGCAACACTTACTATAAAATGAGGTTATCTATTTAGACCTTTCATACTAAAACTAACTACAAATCTAAACATTCAACTAAAAAAATAGTTAAAAAACAAACGTTTTGATTATTTTTATCAAATTAATAACAAAAACTAATTCACAATAATATTTCATCTATGAAGAGAAAAACAATTTTCAACACATTTATCGGAGCATTTTTATGTAGTATTCCTCTTTCGAGCATTGCTCAAACCACAACGAACAAAGAGCTTGGAGCAACTACTAACGTAAAAAATGAGGCAAAAATTCCAGTAGACCCAAATGTAAAAGTGGGAAAATTGAAGAATGGCCTGACCTATTATATCAGAAATAATGGAAAACCTGAAGATAAAGTAGAATTAAGACTGGTAGTGAATGCAGGATCTATTTTAGAGAATGAGAATCAATTAGGGCTCGCTCATTTTATGGAGCATATGAATTTTAATGGTACAAAGAATTTCAAAAAAAATGACCTGATTGATTACTTACAGACTATTGGAGTTAAATTTGGAGCAGACCTTAATGCTTATACCAGTTTTGATCAAACAGTTTATATTCTTCCGATTCCTAGTGATGATCCGGAAAAATTGGAAAAAGGATTTCAAATTTTAGAGGATTGGGCGCATAATGCTGAATTAACTGAAGAAGCAATTGATGGAGAAAGAGGTGTAGTATTAGAAGAATATCGCTTGGGTAAAGGAGCTAACGAACGTATGCTTCAGAAATATTTACCTATAATAGCATATAACTCCAGATATTCTGAACGTTTACCAATAGGAACAAAAGAAAATCTGGAAAATTTTAAATACGAAGACGTAAGAAGTTATTATAAAGATTGGTACAGACCGGATTTAATGTCTGTAGTTGCAGTTGGAGACCTTGATGTAGCCACTTTAGAAAAAAAAATAAAAGATCACTTTAGTGGTATTAAAATGCCTGAAAACCCTAAGAAAAGAGAAACTTATGATACTCCTAATCATGATGAGACTCTTATTGCAGTAGTTTCAGATAAAGAGGCTTCTAACTCTATCGTACGATTAATCTATAAAGATAGAGAAGTTACAGAACCTATGAGTACTGTGGGTGATTATAGAAAAGATATCGTAGAAGGGGTATTCACCCAGATGATGAACAATCGCCTTAATGAATTAAGAAACAAACCAAACCCACCATTTGTATTTGCAGGAAGTAGCCATAGTGGAACGTTTGCAAGAAATAGAGACGCTTATCAGTCCTTTGCCTTAACATCAGAAACTGGGCAATTAAATGCATTAAAAACCATTCTTCAAGAAAACAAGAGAGTACAGAAATACGGTTTTAAAGCTGGTGAACTGGAGCGTGCTAAAAAGGAAATCGTTGCCAACTGGGAAAAGCAGTTTAAAGATAAGGATAAAAGAGAATCCGCTCGTATCATAGGAGAGTATGTAAATAACTATTTAGAACAAGAACCTATTCCTGGTATTGAATGGGAGTACGAATATACAATGTCACAGTTACCAACCATCACTCTTGAAGAAGTTAATGGGTTAATTAAAGACTTTTTACACGATGACAATCGTGCTATCGTAATGACAGGACCAGAAAAAGAGGGTCTGAAACAGGTAACAAAAGAAGAAATACTTTCTTTATTAAAAGAAGTAGAAACTTCTGAAATAGAAGACTATAAAGACGAAGAGGTTCGTGAGAACCTAATTGAAAAAATGCCTACTCCAGGAAAAGTTGTCTCTTCTACGACTAACGAAAAACTGGGCTACACAGTTTTAGAATTAAGCAATGGAGCAAAAGTTACCTATAAGAAAACTGATTTTAAAAACGACGAAATTTTATTTTCTGCTTATAGTTATGGAGGAAGCTCTCTTTATACCGATGAGGATTATATGCAAGTTGCTTACGGAAGCGGAAGTGTTTCTCAAACCGGTTTAGGCGGTTTATCTCTTAATGACATGAATAAAGTGATGTCTGGTAAGATTGTTAGACTACGTCCATATATAGGAGGTATCTCGGAAGGATTCAACGGAGCAACAACACCTAAAGACTTGGAAACATTGTTCCAACAAGTACATTTATATTTTACGGATGTAAATAAAGATGAAAAAGCGTTTAGGTCTGATTTGGAAAAGCAGAAAGGATTTTTAGCAAATTATCTTTCCAATCCTCAGAATTATTTCAGAGAAGAGTTTAACAAATTTCAATACGGAAAAAACCCAAGATATACTGGTTTTCCAACTGCAGAAAAATTAGATGCTGCAAATTATGATCTTGCTTATAAAAAATACAAAGAAAGATTTGCTGGTGCCGGAGGTTTTAATTTTTATTTTGTTGGTAATATTGATGAGGCCAAGCTAAAAGAATATGCAGAAAAGTATATCGCTAGCCTACCAAATACTGGTAAAGGTGAGACTTATAAAGTATCCGATTTCAGACCCCTATCCGGAGCACACGAAAAAACCATTTATAAGGGTAAGGATCCAAAAAGTAGCGTTAATATCATATGGAGAGGCGAAACAGAGTATAGTAAATCAGAAGACCTCGCTATGCAGGCTTTAGGCGAAATACTTTCAATCAAATTAATTGAAAAACTTCGTGAAGAAGAAGGTGGTGTTTATGGAGTTGGTGCCAGAGGAGGATTAAACAAACTACCTTATGGAAATTATAGTTTTAGCATCAGTTTCCCTTGCGGACCTGAAAATGTAAAAAAGCTAACCGAAGCTGCTATTGCTGAAACTAGAAAAATCATTAGTGAAGGTCCCACGGACAAAGATCTTGCTAAAATTAAAGAATCCAGATTGCTGGATTACAAAGAAAAAAGCAAACAAAACAGATTTTGGTTAAGTAACCTACAAAATTCTGATTACGAACAAACCCCAATGGAAAGTGGAGATAGTTATACAGAAACAATCAACAAGCTATCAAAGCAAGATATTCAGAATGTTGCTAAAAAATATATCGATAAAGGATATATATTAGGTGTTTTAATGCCAGAAAAAGAATAATTTCAATTATTATTCACTCGGAAGGCCATCAGTTTCAGCTGATGGCCTTTTTTATTAAAGGCTGTTAATATTTTTCATTTTTATAATGTATAATTAATTGTATTTTTATCGCTTAAAATCCAAATCTCCCCCTATGGGTAAAATAATAGCGATTGCCAATCAAAAAGGTGGTGTAGGTAAAACTACCACTTCTGTAAATTTAGCAGCTTCTCTAGGAGTTTTAGAGAAAAAAGTGTTACTTATAGATGCAGATCCTCAAGCAAATGCAACTTCTGGTCTGGGCCTTGACGTAGATAGTATAGAAAAAGGAACATATCAGATTCTGGAGCACACGCTGAAACCTAAAGAGGCGATTCTGGAAACGAATTCTCCCAATGTGGATATCATACCTGCTCATATTGATCTTGTAGCAATAGAAATTGAGTTAGTCGATAAAGATGAAAGGGAGTATATGCTTAAAAAAGCAATAGAAGGACTTAGAACTGATTATGATTATATCTTAATAGATTGTGCTCCGTCACTGGGCTTGTTAACACTTAACGCTCTTACTGCTTCAGATGCAGTGATTATTCCTATTCAATGCGAGTATTTTGCATTAGAAGGATTAGGCAAATTGCTAAATACCATAAAAAGTGTCCAGAAAATTCATAATCAGCATCTGGATATAGAGGGATTGTTGTTAACCATGTATGACTCAAGATTACGATTATCTAATCAGGTTGTGGAAGAGGTGCAGAAGCATTTTAATGAAATGGTGTTTAAAACAATCATTCAGCGAAATATTCGTTTAAGTGAAGCACCTAGTTATGGTGAAAGTATAATAAATTATGATGCGGCTAGTAAAGGTGCCAGCAATTACTTAAGTTTGGCACACGAGATTATAAAGAAAAATAGTTAAGGATTCATGGCGAAGGCAACAAAAAAACAAGCTTTAGGAAGAGGGTTATCGGCTTTACTCAAAGACCCAGAGAATGACATAAAATCAGCAGATGACAAAAATGCTGATAAAGTAGTTGGAAATATAATTGAATTGGATCTCAAAAGCATAGAGGTAAATCCTTTTCAGCCACGTACCAGTTTCAATGATGAAACATTACAGGAACTGGCAACTTCTATAAAAGAGATTGGAGTTATCCAACCCATAACAGTTCGTAAATTAGATTTTGATAAGTACCAGCTGGTAAGTGGAGAAAGACGTTTCCGAGCTTCTAAATTAATAGGGTTAAAAACGATACCCGCGTATATCCGTATCGCGGATGACCAGGAGTCACTAACAATGGCTTTGGTAGAAAATATCCAACGTCAGGACTTAGACCCTATCGAGATTTCTTTGTCGTATCAAAGACTGATTGACGAGATTAAATTGACCCAGGAACAATTGAGTGATCGCGTAGGTAAAAAAAGATCTACTATAGCCAATTATCTTAGGTTATTAAAGTTGGATCCTATCGTACAAACCGGAATACGAGATGGATTTATCTCTATGGGTCATGGTAGAGCTTTAATTAATATAGAAGATAAAGAACAGCAACTCGATATTTATGAAAAAATTATAGGAGATTCTTTATCCGTTCGTAACACAGAGAAATTAGTTAGGTCTTTAAGTAATAAAGAAGAAAAACCCGACACGGAAAAAAAGGAAATTAAAGCTCCTCAATATATTTTAAAAGGGGTCAAAGATTTTTCAGAATACTTTGGAGCAAAAATTGACATAAAAGTTTCCAGTAACGGACAAGGGAAGTTAATAATCCCGTTTTCTTCTGAAGAAGATTTTAAACGCCTAAAGAAACTTATTGAAAGTGAAAACTAAGTCTTTTTATATTACCTTACTTTTATTTTGCTGTATCCATTCTGTTTTTTCTCAGGACAAAAATGAAAATGAGGAACTAAAAGTGGTTACAGAAGAAGTAGCTGTAAAAAAGAAAAAGAAGAAAAACAATCAGAAACTAAGACCTTATGAACCCTTAGCTCCTGCTCGGGCAGCATTTTACTCAGCTATACTGCCTGGACTTGGGCAGGCTTATACGGGTAAATATTGGAAGATACCCATTGTTTATGGCGCAATAGGAGCTGGAGTATATTTTTATTTAGAAAATAATAGCACCTATAACGATCTTAGAGATGTATATAAAGCCAGGTTATCTGGTATTAATCCAGACGATCTTGAATTTGCCGACTTTACTGATGATCAATTGATCGATTTACAAAGACGTTTTAGAAAAGATCAGGAGTTATCTTTATTGATTACAGTAGGTTTGTATGTATTGAATATTATCGACGCCAACGTAACCGCCCACCTGCAGCAATTTAATGTTTCAAAAGATTTATCATTTAAACCCAAAATAAATTTTAACGAATTTGGCACTAAACCTAGCTATGGTATGTCCCTGAATTATAGTTTTTAGACCTTACAAAACAACCACAGAAAAAATATGAAAATTGCTCTTTTAGGATATGGAAAAATGGGTAAAACCATTGAAAAAATCGCAACCGACAGAGGTCATATGATCGTACTCATTGTGGATAAAGATGATAAGGATTATGACATTTCCGAGGCTGATGTTGCGATTGACTTTAGCATTCCCGATGCGGCAGTAGACAACATCACAAATTGTTTTAATTCGGGTGTACCAATAGTATCCGGAACTACAGGTTGGTTAGATTACTATGATCATATTATATCACTATGCAATAAAAAAAATGGAGGATTCATTTATGCTTCAAATTATAGCTTAGGTGTTAATTTGTTTTTTGAGTTAAATAAAAAATTAGCTAAAATGATGAAATCGATTGAAGGATACGATATACATCTGGAAGAAATTCATCACACTCAGAAACTTGATGCGCCCAGCGGAACTGCTATTACTTTAGCAGAAAATATTATCGAAAACACTGGTAAAACTGGTTGGCATTTAGAAAAAGGGGATAAAAATACCCTTCCTATCGTAGCTAAAAGAATTGAAAATGTTCCTGGTACTCATACAGTTACCTATACTTCTGAAGTGGATGATATAGAAATCAAGCACACAGCACACAATCGTCAAGGCTTTGCTCTTGGTGCAGTAATAGCTGCGGAATGGCTGCAAGGTAAAACCGGAGTTTACGGAATGAAAGACGTTTTAGGATTATAATCAAAAAAAAAAATGTAACGCTTTAGTCGTTATATACACTTATACTAAAAACATAAGAGAATGACACTATTAGAATGGTTTATTTTTTTCCTGGCAATACAAGTTATACACTTCTTAGGCACGTGGAAATTATATATTAAAGCAGGGAGAAAAGCCTGGGAAGCTGCAATACCGGTTTACAATGCCGTCATATTAATGAAAATAATCAACCGTCCTTGGTGGTGGGTTATTTTGTTATTCATTCCAGTAATTAATGTAATCATGCTTCCTGTAATATGGGTAGAAACCATTAGAAGTTTTGGCAAGAACAGCACTACAGATACTATTCTCGTTCTTGTTACACTAGGATTATATATTTACTATGTAAACTATATGGTAGATGTAAATTATATAGAAGATAGAGACTTAAAACCAAGAACTGCAACTGGAGAATGGGTAAGCTCGATTCTTTTTGCAGTAGTAGCAGCAACCCTGGTGCACACATATTTTATGCAACCATACACCATCCCCACAGGATCCCTGGAAAGAACTTTACTTATCGGTGATTTTTTGTTTGTAAGTAAGTTCCATTACGGCGCCAGAACACCTATGACATCCGTTTCCTTTCCTATGGTACATGACACCATACCGCTAGTAAAAACAAAATCTTATAATAGCGATATACAATACCCCTACTTTAGACTACCCGGCTTTCAGAAAATTAAGCGTAATGATATTGTAGTATTTAGCTGGCCAGTTGATACGGTTCGTTTTTTTAGAGATAAATCAGGGATTAATGTATACAAACCAATTGACAAAAAATCAAATTATGTGAAGCGTTGCGTTGGAATACCTGGAGATTCCTTGTCTATAATTGATGGAAAAGTACATATTAATAATGAACCATTAGAATTACCGGATAGAGCTAAAGTACAATATTCTTATAATATCGAAACCAAGACTGGTTTTAACCCGGGCAATCTTTACGAAAGATATAAGCTTATTTATGGAAAAAATTTATTTCCTATTAATAATTCGGGTAAATTCTATGCGCCAGAATTATCTGAAGAAAATGCGATAAAGCTAAAAAATAACCCATACGTAAGTAATGTTACAACAGTAATCTCTCAAAAAGGTACGAAAGATCCATCGGTTTTTCCTAATAATGGAAAAGTAAATTGGAACTACGATAATTTTGGAGCTATTTACATTCCTGAAGCTGGTAAGACTGTAAAAATTGATTTGGAGAGCTTTTCCCTTTACAGAAGGATTATTGAGGTATATGAGGGATCCGAAATGGGTATTGATAACAAATTATCTGTAAATGGTTCTCAAATCTTGTTAAATGGAAACCCTATAGATAGTTACACTTTTAAGCAAGATTATTACTGGATGATGGGAGATAACCGTCATAACAGTGAGGATAGTCGTGCGTGGGGTTATGTTCCTGCCAATCACATTGTAGGAAAACCGGTTTTTATATGGATGAGTTGGGACAGCAACGCTAAGGGATTTTTTAATAAAATCAGATGGGAACGACTCTTTACTACCGTAGGCGGTAGTGGAAAACCAATTTCTTATTTTTATTATTTCTTGATTGCATTGATAGGTTGGATACTTTTCAGTAAGTATCGTAAAAGAAAGAAAGCCTCTTAATATCCATTTTCACATACATAAACCCGCTCGAAAATATAATATTTAGTATTGAAAACCACCCTACTACATCCTATGTATTTTGGATCTATTGCACAATATTGTGCAATAGCACAGTCGGACTCGGTCATTTTTGAGCATCAGGACAACTATCAAAAGCAAACATATCGTAACAGAACTTATATTTACGGAGCCAATGGAAAGTTATTGTTAACAGTTCCTATCAAACATATTGGCAAAACAGGTAAACAGTTATATAGAGACGTTCGTATAGAAAATGAATTCCAATGGCAAATGCTTCATTGGAAATCGCTACAATCGGCTTATCGTACCTCGCCATATTTTGAGTATTACGAAGATGATCTTATTCATCTATTCGAGAAACGAAAAGAATTCTTACTGGACTTTAACTACGAATGCCTAGAAGTGGTTTGTGACTGTCTTCAGCTGGATACTGCTTATAAAAAAACAAAAATATATCAAAAAACACCAGAAGGTTTTGCAGATGGGAGGATTTTGGTGAATGCTAAAAAAGAAAAAGTATATAAACTGGATTCATATATTCAGGTATTTTCTAACAAGCACGGTTTTATACCTAATCTATGTGTTTTAGATTTATTGTTTAATGAAGGAACAAGCGCACTCACCTATTTAGAGAATCAATTGATTTTCTAATGCTTAGGTCTGTAATACATTATGGATTTCATTTTCTAATACCATTGGGCATTGCTCTTATTTTCTTTCCAAAGCAATGGAAAAAAGCTTACCTTATATTTATTGGAGCAATGTTAATTGATTTAGATCATTTATTTGCTGATCCAATTTTTGACCCGGATCGCTGTAGTATCGGGTTTCATTTTTTACATAGCTTGTTCGCTATTTTGGGGTATAGCCTGTTAACACTTTTAAAAAAAACTAGAATCATAGGAATAGCTTTGTTATGGCACATCATAACAGATCAATTAGATTGTTTGATGATGTAAATTTATATATTTTAGAAAATATTGTTTACATTTAATACAAAACATGTCTTATCTTGTTTCTTTATAATTCTATTTAATCCTTTTATCTATGCATAGATTACTACTTTTTATTTCTTGTTTAGCATTTTTTTCTTGCGGAAAACAAGCTAAAGAATCAAAAGAAAACTCCGAAAATAACAAAGAGACTGTTATTGAAGCACTTCCCATACAAAGACAAGCCACAATGATATTGGATACTACTCTTGCCCGCAAGCTTTCTAAAGAAGAAATGACTTCAATTTTTACAGACAAAAGGCAAATTCAATTGGGCATCTCCAACCAAGTATATCAGGCATATACCTATAAAGATGAATCAGGAGAATATTACTTATTGTTAACTGATTATATGAAAGCCGTAACCGACGAAAAAGATACGCTGTATGGCAACGTATATGGATTAAATCTAACCAAAAGAAACAATCAATTTAAGAAGAGATCTACTATCAAGGGTGAAATAGATGACGCTTGGGAAACATCTATCGGTTTTTGGAACCAATATTCGCAACTTACAGATATAGACAATGATGGTTTAGTAGATCCTTTAATTGTTTATGGCACTACAACTCAAAGTATGTATAAAGATGGAAAAGTGAGAATAATAGTATATAATAAAAAGAAAAGAGTAACCATTAAGCACCAGAATAGTGAAATTTCTGACGGAAGACTAACAAGAATTCATAAAAACTTTTATAATTTTCCTATGCAAATACAAAATACTGTCATAGAGAAAATGAAACTAATGGAAAAAAATGGACATGCAGTTTTTGCTGAAGGTTGGGAAGATGCTATGAAAAACAAAGCGACTCGTTTAGAAAAAAATTAATATCTCAAACCGATTTATAGTATATTTAGTAGTAAACCGGGTCTGGGTCTGTTAATGACAAAAAGTGGTCAATCCATTGAAAACTTGATATAAGTGTGCACAGCGAAAAACTTTTAAACGCTTGATTCACCTAAAGCTTGATTTTTGCGAAGATTGGATAATGATCTGAGAGCTCTACATCAAAACTTTTAAAACTAATCACTTCGGTCTCATCGGGTACCAATATAAAATCAATTCTAGCGGGAAACAATTCAAAATTAAAGGTTTTACCAAATCCCTTACCCGCTTCTTTAAATGTATCCTGAAGGTTTTCTGACTTTATCTTATCATATATATAAGAGTACGCTGTATTATTAAAATCCCCCATGACAATATTTTTATACGGGGATGATCTCATGTGAGCTATAAGCTGTTCTGCCTGACTTTGTTGTTTTACAAATGAAGTCTGTATACGTCTGTATAACTTTTGAGAATCTGCCTTTGCTAAATCATCTGTTTTCGTGCTGATCCCATGCGATTGCAAATGAACATTATATACCCTAACGGTATCCTTAGATAGCACTATATCTGCAAAAATAACATTGTTTGCTGTTTTCTTAAAATTTAATGAGCCCTTATTAATAATACGATATTTTGAAAAGATCACTAAGGCTAATTCCCTACTCTTGTGATGAAAATTTTCGTACTTGTTTACATATTGACTAAAATCTATATTTGGATTGTTATAAAATTCCTGGGCACAAAAAATATCCGGGTTTTCATCTTTAATCAATTTAGAAACATCCTCTGGAATCCTATCGGAATCAATCCATTGAAACCGGTTAAAAGCGTGAACATTAAAACTCAATAATGACAAGGTACCGGATGTCTCATCAGAAGATTTTCCTCTTAGCTTATACAAAGAAGATACATGCGAAATCCCTAAAATTAATACAATTAGTGATAACAACATTTTTCGTTTTAAAAATATCAGCCAATAAACGAAGAATAGAGAATTAATAACTATTAATATCGGAACGGCAAGACTTAATACAGATAATAACGGAAATGTTTGTGGAGAAACATATGGTAACAGGTATGACATCAATAAAGCAAAAGCCACTAAAGAATTGACAAAAAATATAATCTTATTGACCAATTTTCTCATGACTAATCTTTACCTGCTTTAAACAAAAAATCTTTTTCCTGTTTGGTTAAGCTATCATAGCCGCTTTTACTGATTTTATCCAGTATTGCGTCTATCTCTGCCTGATTGGGGTTCTTGGTATTCGCCCTCTTTGTATTATTTGTCGTAGTTTTTTTACCTTTTTTAGCCTTATGTACTGTTTTTAAAGGGCTTTTCTCTCGGGGTTTAAACATACTTACCGTGGCATCCATTAGTTTTTCGAACCAACTTCCAATATCTCTACCTTTTTTAAGCTGGCTGGCGTAGAGATAACCAAATAATGCTCCTCCGAGATGTGCAATATGACCACCAGCATTACCTGCAGGAATTTGAATAAGATCTAATACCACAAAAAAAGCAGCTATCCACCAAAATTTAACACTACCAATAAACATTAACCTAACACTCATATACGGAATATAGGTTGCCGTAGCAATTAATATCGCCATTACCGAAGCAGAAGCACCTAATAAAACAGAAGCTCCAACTTCTGAAAACGCGGGAAACAAATTATACGATAGCATATATAACAATGCACCAAAAATTGCACCCAGAAAATAAACAGTCAATACTCTCTTTCCGGTAAGATAGGTAACAAAGTAGCTTCCAGAAAAATAAAGAATAATCATATTAGATGCTATATGCCAGAAACCACTGTGTAAAAAAGCATATGTAATTATAGACCACGGTTGTATAAGAAAACTATCGAACTCTTTAGGAAAAACAAACCAGTCGAGCAAAAAACCACTTGATGCATTAAATAAGAAGGCAAACGTATTTATAAGATAAAATGATATAAATACGATAACATTGATAGCAATCAATTTCTCAATGATAGTAAACCTCTTAAACTTTAGTTTTAAATCGTCTATCTGCGACATTAGTTCCAACGATTTTGATTAAACGAATTCTTTTTCCAGTACCACATAGTAATAAAACCTATTACAGCACCTCCGATATGAGCCCAATGAGCAACATTAGACGGACCTAAAAGTGCCTGACCAGTAATACCTGAATACAAATCAAACAAAAAGTATCCCCCAATTAAGTATTTAGCTTTGATGGGTACCGGTATAAACAATAAATATAACGGAAGATTAGGATATACTACTGCAAAAGCTGCGAGTACTCCAAAAATTGCACCCGAAGCACCAACCATCGGAGTTCTATAAGCGTCAATAAGCTTAGCTGTTACATCGGCAGGTATTATTTTATAAGAATAGTACGATCCATTATTGTTAACCTTTTCGAATAAATCAAGAATATTTTCCATCGGAATACCTGCAGCTAAATGCTCACTCAAAGCTGGTTGGTATTGAAAGTATGTGAATAATAGCTGAAAAGCAACTGCGCCTAAACCTGCAGAAAAATAAATAAAAAGAAATTTCTTTTGTCCTATAGAATGCTCCATATGGCTACCAAACATATATAACGCGAACATATTAAAAAAAATGTGCGTCGTATTACCATGCATAAACATGTGTGTAACAATTTGCCATATCTGGAAATTGTCATTTTTTGGAAACCATAAAGCAAATAATCTAAAAGCTGCATCTCCTAAGCTTAGTGTTCCTATAAAAAAGATTACATTAATTATTAATAAAGCTTTTACTGTGTCTGTAATTCTCCCCATTTAATTCTAAAATTTTTTATCTATATCATCTACTGTTAGCGTGATGAAAGTTGGTTTGTTATCTGGTGTTGTTGTTGGCTCCGTACAGGCAAAAAGACTGTTCACAATATGCTGCTGCTGCTCTTTTGCTAAATCTACTCCTGTTCTCACAGCGATACTACCTGAGATAGATCTTGCTAATAAATCAGTTAACGAAAATCCACTATCGGGTACTTCCTGCTCTATATCACTAATCAATTTCTCTAGCAACACAGATACTTCGCTCTCTGTGGTCACAGTGGGTATCCCAGAAATAGCGACTTCTTCTCCTGAAATCTCTCCAAAAACAAAACCAGTATTTTCTAAATGTTCTTTTACGGTTTTCAATAGTTGGATTTCCTGCTTGGAAAACGTCAGCTTCAACGGGAATAACAATTGCTGACTGACGGCACTGGCCATTGTTATATTACGCAACACCTCTTCATATAAAACTCGCTGATGTGCTCTGTGCTGATTTATAATAACCATACCACTTTTAATAGTGGTTACTATATATTTTCTTCTTAACTGATATGTGGTAGTATGCTCTAATTCTGACTGTTGATCTCCCTGAAACAATGAACCAGTCACCTGCTCACTCTCAAACTGTATAGAAGAAAAATCATTCTCAACAGATTGAGCAGGTATTTCGGAGGTATCCAAACCGGCATATAAATTTTCCCAACTACCGATAGATTCCTTTTTGAAATTAGCATGACCCTTAGTAGAAGAAAATGAAGAATTTTCTTTATTTTCTTCTTTAAATGGATTAAAACTTCTATCCACTTCTATGGTCGGAGTCTTTATTGTTCTACTTTTATATTCATAAGGAGTGTCCATCGATGAATCTCTATTAAAATCCAATACAGGTGCCACATTAAATTGTCCGAGGCTATGCTTTATGGTAGAACGCAACATAGCGTAAAGTGCATGCTCATCATCAAATTTAATTTCAGTTTTTGTGGGATGGATATTAATATCAATAGATGTAGGATCGACTGTGAGATAAATAAAATAGCTGGGGTGTGTTTTTTCCTTCAGTAATCCTTCGAATGCCGAATTTACACCGTGATTCAGATAAGCACTTTTTATAAATCTATTATTGACAAAGAAAAATTGTTCCCCTCTGGTTCTTTTGGCATATTCGGGCTTACATACAAATCCTGTAATACTAACCAAGCCTGTCTCCTCATTAACCGGAACTAGCTTTTCATTGGTTTTCCCTCCAAAAACATGTACAATTCGTTGTCTGCGATTGGCAATAGGTAAACTAAAAACTTCGCTTCCATTATGGTACATATCGAATTTTATATCTGAATGTACCATGGCGACCCGATGAAATTCATCTATAATATGTCTGAGTTCAACGGTATTTGACTTTAAAAAATTTCGCCTTGCCGGAATATTATAAAACAGGTTCTTTATGCATATAGAGGTACCTTTTTGAGTTACACAAACTTCCTGAGAAACTACCTCACTGCCTTCAATTTTGATTTCTGTTCCTACTTCGTCTTCATCTTGCCTTGTTTTTAATTCTACGTGGGAAATCGCTGCGATAGACGCCAGCGCTTCTCCTCTAAATCCTTTGGTACTTAATTGAAATAGGTCTTCTGCTGTTTTTATTTTTGAAGTGGCATGCCGTTCAAAACTAAGTCGTGCATCGGTAACACTCATACCAACACCATCATCGATGACCTGAATAAGCGTCTTCCCGGCTTCTTTTACGATTAATTTAATATGTGTAGCCTTTGCATCGATCGCATTTTCTAATAGCTCTTTAACTACAGAGGCTGGTCTTTGCACTACCTCTCCGGCAGCTATTTGGTTGGCTACATGATCCGGTAATAGTTGGATGATATCTGACATTTATTGTCCCGCAGTAAATATGGATAAATCGAAATCAATTAAATATAAAAAGATGAAAATTAAAATAAATGCTATATAAATTACCCTTTTATTAATTTCACGGTTCCCTCTGTTACGACTCGCTTTTCTATCTTCACTCCATTGGGAACCAAAATCAATAGCATTTTTTGTTTCACGATATTTAGTAATTCTATTTTCGAAATCATAGATGTTACCTTCACTCTTTCCTTTATAATATCTTGGAGTATAGTTATATCTTCGATTTGTTTTTCTCTTAGGGATACTTAATTTCACGTGATGCTCCTTTCTTTTTATATTATCCAAATATACTTAAAATGCAGAGTAATCTAAAGCTTTTAGCATTACAATAACATTGAGATAGGAATAACAAGGATGATGCCATTTTTAGAATAAAAAAAATAGAATGGTAATAATTGACTAATACAATGTTGTTTCTTAGAATCTGGCTTCCTTACGTAATTGTGCCATTTTTATGGCTGCGATAGCTGCTTCCGTACCTTTGTTTCCGTGTTTACCACCTGAACGATCAATTGATTGTTGTATATTATTATCCGTGAGAACGCAAAAGATTACTGGGATATCATTGTGGATATTTAAATCCTTGATTCCTTGAGTAACTCCATCACACACAAAATCAAAGTGCTTTGTTTCTCCCTTGATAACGCTACCAATTGCGATTACTACATCTAGCATATCATATGATTCTTGCATTTTCTTGCAACCATAAATTAATTCAAAACTACCTGGAACATTCCACCGCACAATATTATCCTTTATCGCTCCGCAATCAATCAAAGCATCAAAAGCTCCCTGAAAAAGACCTTCGGTTATGGTATCATTCCATTCTGAAACAACAATCCCAAACCGAAAATTTTTCGCGTTTGGGATTGTCGTTTTATCGTACTGAGATAAATTTTTATTTTCTGTAGCCATGTTTGGTTGACTGTTTATTGTTGATAGTTGATAGTGTTCTTACTTTAGTCTTACAGAACTTTCTATCAACCGACAACTATGAATTGTTGCTTACTGAAGCATCCCTTGAGCTCTTCCTAAATGCACATCAGCCTGATTAGCCTCCACGCTTTTAGAAAACTCTTCTTTAATTCTTTCCAAATAGGTAATAGCTAATTCTGGTTTTCCTAAAGAGATTGCAGTGATCGCTGATTTTAATAAAAACTTAGGAGTTGTAAAATCATTAGTCTTCGTTTTTGCAGCTTTCTCGTAGTATGACAAAGCTTCATCCATTTGATCTAACTGAGCAAAGGCATCACCAATTCCACCCAGGGCTAATGGGCCAAGCATTTCATCATCACTTTTAAACTTATCAAGATGATCTATAGCTTCTTGATACTTTTTCATATTAAGGTATGAAAAACCTGCATAGTAATTGGCAAGATTAGCCGCTTTAGTACCGCCATAGTTTTCTATGATCTCTAAAAACCCATATTTACCTTCTCCTCCATTCAGAGCTAATGTATATAATGAATCACTAACCGTAGTATTACCATTTACTGCATTATCAAAATACTGTTGCGCCTGAAACATTTCATTAGAAGCTTCTAATTCTTTAGGCTCCTGAATATATTTTTGATACCCAAGATATCCTAAAACGATAACAGCAATTGCACCTACAACAATAAATATATATTTTTGGTTAGCAGCAACCCATTCTTCAGTTCGGGAAGCACCTTCGTCTAACGTATTAAATACCTCAGCAGTGGTAGAATTATCCTCTAGTTGTTCTACCTCTTCTGCTTTATTTTTTGGTTTGTATCCTCGTTTCTTATAAGTTGCCATAAATTATATTTAATGAACGGCAAAAATAAAATTTTTATTCATAATTAAAAGACAAAATATTTGTTATTTTTCAATATTTTGCACTTCTTATTTGAGAATTTTCAAAAAGTCGCTACTTGCTGACGATCAGTATTTTATGATTCTAAAATCACTTTCTTTAATTAATTATAAAAATTTTGAATCTGTCAATTTCCAATTTGACAATAAGATTAATTGTATTGTTGGACACAATGGTGTGGGGAAAACCAATATTCTGGATGCTATTTATCATTTGTCTTTTGGAAAAAGCTATTTTAACCCAATAACCGGACAAAATATAAAACATAGTACTGATTTTTTTGTTGTGGAAGGTTTATATGAGAAGTCGGACAGAGAGGAAAAAGTAATTGTTAGTGCCAAGAGAGGACAGAAAAAGGTAATTAAACGTAATGGCAAGGCTTACGATACCTTTAGCGAACATATCGGTTTTCTTCCTTTGGTAATTATTTCTCCTGCTGATAGAGACTTGATTACAGATGGAAGTGATACACGTCGTAAATTTATAGATGGTGTAATTTCTCAGAGTGATACAGCATATTTATCGACACTATTAAAATATTCCAAAGTAGTTTCTCAGCGTAATTCTTTGTTAAAATACTTTACTGCCAATAATACTTTTGATCCTACAACTTTAGAAATTTATAATCAACAATTGCAAGAATATGGAAGCGTTATATATAAAAAAAGAACTGCTTTCCTCGAAACGTTTATTCCTATTTTTATCAACCGATATAAAGCGATTAGCTCTGGTAAAGAAACAGTTTCACTAAGTTACCAAAGTAAGCTATCGGAAACTAATTTATTAACACTTTTGGAACAAAATCTGGCAAAGGACCGAATACTACAATATACTAGTGTAGGTGTACATAAAGATGACTTGTCTTTTGAGATAGAAGGATATCCGATAAAAAAGTTTGGGAGTCAGGGACAGCAAAAATCATTTTTGATTGCATTGAAATTAGCTCAGTTTGATTTTATCAAAAAGCAAAGCAAAGTAAATCCCTTATTGTTATTAGATGATATTTTTGACAAACTTGACGAAAAAAGGGTTGAACATATTATACAACTGGTAGATGACCAAAATTTCGGACAGCTTTTTATTAGTGACACTCACGCTGACCGTACTGAAAATGTGGTAAAAAAAATATCCCAATCTTATAACATTATTAAACTAACATAAAAAGTAATTAAATATACTATGCAAAAAAACATTATCTACCTAGTAATTTTCGTACTGGTTTCTTGTTCCAAAACAAATCCTGAAGAGTATATTAAACACATTAATGGATATTGGGGCATTGAAAAGGTAATCACCCTTGAAGGTGATGAAAAGCTTTATAACTTTAGCCAAAGTGTAGACTTTTTTGAGGTAAAGGAACTCAATGGTATTCGCAAGAAAGTAAGACCTCAAATAGATGGTAGTTTTCTTATAACAAAAGACAGTAAAACTTTTACTTTGTCCATCGAAAACGACAGTTTAAGGATGTACTACAAAACACCTTTTGCTTCCTGGAAAGAAACATTGATTTCTGCAAAAGAAAATGAAATGATCATAAGAAATAAAAACGGAAACTTGTATTTTTACAAAAGATACACAAAGATTGATTTATAAATGGCTAAAAGACAAAATGACCATCTTAGCTTAAGCGAAGTTCTCAAAGAATTTGTTAGCGAAAACAGACTCCAAAAAGGTTTGGATAAAGTAGAGGTTCGCGATATCTGGGAGCAGATCATGGGTCCGGCCATTACCAAATATACCAGAAACATTAAACTGGATCGTGAAACTTTATACATAGAACTTACCTCTTCTGTACTTAGAGAAGAATTAAGTTATGGGAAAGAAAAAATAATAGCTAATCTTAATGAAGCTCTTGGAAGAATGTTGATTAAGAAATTAGTCTTGCGCTAATCTGTTTTTTACAAATTCTACTTTTGTTTTTCCGTGTGGAGTTGGCATTCCGTTTTCGTCCAGATTGACCAACGTGATATTTTCTACCTGGATGATTGTTTTATGAGTTAATTTATTTCTTACTTCACAATTAAGAATCAATGAAGTTCTTCCAAATTTTACCACTTCCATTCCGATTTCGATAATATCACCTTGCACTGCAGAACTTACAAAGTTAATTTCAGACATAAACTTGGTAACAACCCGCTTGTTTTCTAACTGAATTACACCATACAAAGCAGCTTCTTCATCGATCCATTCTAATAGTCTGCCTCCAAATAAGGTTTCATTAGAGTTTAGATCTCCCGGTTTTACAATCTTTCTGGTATGGTATCTCATGTTCCTTTATCTTTCTTACAAAGTTACAGAAATAAGCCTCTCCAAAATGTGATATATTTGGATTTCAGGAAAAAATATGTTTTTTATTGAACAACTAATTCCTGACAAAATTGAGTGCCATTCGGACAATCAGGAGTTTCTGCAGTAATACAAATCTCATAAGTTCCTGGCTCAAACTGAAAAAATAACATATTGTCAGCTCCTGAGCCTCCATCTTGTTCAATAAAGTCTCCGTTAATGAACCATTCATACGTTATTGTATCGATGTCAGGAAATTCTGCTATGAAATTATAACTAGGCGTATCTCCCTCTTGCTCTACCATAAAAAACAACTCCGGACAAATAGGCTCTACGGCAATTTCTCTACAGAATTCTACTCCGTCAGGACAAGAAGGTGTTATCGTTTTGATACAGACCGTATGAACTCCCGGAGACAAATCAGAAAAAAGTGTATTATCTCCATTGGCACCTCCATCTTCCTCTATCAATTGATTATCTATGAACCATTGATAAGTTAGTTCATCAATTCCCATAAAATTAGAAAAGAAAGTATAACCTAGTGTTCCCGGTTCTTGTTCGAATTCGAAAAACAACTCCGGACAGAAGGCAGGCACCTCTATTCTTTTACAAAACTCTATTCCCTCCGGACAAGTATCCGTTTCGGTTTTGATACAAACTTCATATACTCCCGGAGTATCAAAATCTCGTAATAGTAAATTATCTCCCTGATTATTCGGTCCGTCATCTTCTACAAACTCTCCATTAATGAACCAGCTGTAAGATCCTATGACCTCGAGATCCGGAAAGCTTGCCTCAAATCTATATCCTAAATTAAATCGATCTATTAACTCAAAAGTAAAGTTAAGTTGTGGACAACGACGCTCACAAGATTCTATAATTCTGAAAAAACTGAAATATGTATCTATTGCTGTACTTTCAATATCAGGTGCAACCAAAACATTGACAGGAAACTTAAAATCCGGCTGATATAAAGCTCCCTGATTTTGATAAAAAATCTGAAATTCTTCATCTGAAGTTATCATTGTTTCGTTTCCGTTTGTATTAAATAAGGTTACCGGATAATCAAACTTAAAACATTGATTAAAAAATTGATCAAACTCATCTCTTACAGTGTCGAACTCACATTCTCTCAAAATATTTAATAAAGCAGTTTCATTAGCAATTGAAACTTCAGCATCTGTATCTCTAAAAATAATCTGAACTGGAAATTGTAATCCTGTAATATTAAAATTTACTCCTTGACTGGAGATTACATCCACCAATCCATCGTAACTTTCGACCCTAATAGTTGAGTCTGTATTATATCCCATAGTTATTGGATATACAAACCTAAAACACTGTTCGTTTTCTAAAGGAAAATTTACATCTGAATCAAAATTATTAAGAATTGTAGCTACTGCGGCACTTGATACTACATCATTTGTATTCTCTTCAGGAAAAAAAGAATCGTCATTTACACAGCTATTCAGAAGTACTAAAAATAGCGTGGCTGATAATTGTATGTATGTCTTGAAGTTTTTCAAAATAACCTGTCCTTATATAAGTAAAACGTCTGTAAATCAGTCTACCCTACCCCTATTCTAATTAATTTTATGGTCTGTTTAAAGTCACAATCTAACACATCTTATTCTTATAAACAAAATTCCCTGGAAGAATGGCATTACTTCCAGGGAATCAACCTAATTAATCTAACCAACTAAACTTGTTTATTCGATTACTAATGTTTTGCAAAACATAGTTCCGTTTGGACACTCCGGTGTTTCTGTTATGATACAGATTTCATATGTACCCGTTCCAAATTGATAGTACAAATAATTATCTCTACCACTATCATTTACCATCTCAGAATCGACAACCTCCCCGTTAATGGTCCACTCATAAGAGACAGTATTCATTCCTTCAAATTCTGCCCAAAAATTATATCCTGGAGTATCTCCTTCTTGCTCAATTTGGAAATACAGATTTGGACAATTTGATCCTGGCTCATCAATTTCGATGACCTTACAGAAAGTTACCCCTTGTGGACAATCTGGTGTTTCTACAGAAAGACATACCTCATATCTACCTGGATTGAACTGGAAGTAGAAAGGATTATTATGCCCTGAACTTGTTCCTACGTAATCTCCGTTTATGGACCATTCTAAGGTTACATTATCGATACCTTCAAAAGCATTTGGATAAAAATAATATGCTAGATTATCACCATCTTGCTCTGCCTCAAAGAATAGCTCCGGACAAACTGTATTAGAATCAATTTCTATAACCTTACAATATGAAGTTCCCTGCGGGCATTCTGGAGTTTCTGTTACCAAACACACTTCATATCTACCTGGTTCAAATTGGTAATAGAACCTATTATTATCTCCGTTATTAGAATCTGCTACAAATTCTCCATTAATATACCAACCTAACCATTCGAATTGATCTGCTCCTTCAAATTCTACCTGAAAGTAATATGCAGGGTTATCACCATCTTGTTCTGCGATAAAAAACAGATCCGGGCAAGCATCCTCTCCTACTCTGATCTCTTTGCAATAGATAGCGCCATCAGGACAGTTTTCTGTAAATACCTTAAGACAAACTTCATAAATTCCAGGTTCGAATTGATATGTCAGTACTCTTGCTCCTCCTTGTTGATCTGTAGGGTTTTCTATTCGATCACCATTAATATACCAATATATTTCTGTTACCGGATCGATATCTTGAATCTGAGCTTCGAACACATAAGTACCTACGGTTCCAGGTTCCATTTCTTTTTCAAAAGAAACCTCAGGACATCTTTCTGCTACTTCTTCTACTTCAATTACTTTACAATATGAAGCTCCATTTGGGCATTCACCACTTTCTGATTTAATACATACTTCATATCTTCCTGGCTCTGTAAACTCCCAGAATAAGTAGTTATCATCATTTTGATTATCATTTTCTACTACTTCCCCATTAATAAACCACTCATAACGAGTTTCTTCAATCCCAGGGAAATCTGCTATAAACTTATATTTATTTGGTCTCTCATACTGTCTTGCTTCAAAGAATAGGTCTGGGCAAGGATCGGTTTCATCTCTCTCTACATCAATTTCTTGACACACTTCTAATGGACAGGTATCACTAGCTACTTTTACACAAATCGTATGTAGACCTTCTTCAAATTGATAATCAAAAATCTGACCTGCAATATCATTAAGGTTTCCTGTGTCCACTTCTTCTCCATCAATAGACCAAGTAAATCGTACATCTTCTATCCCATCTAATTGAGCCACAAAACGATATACAGCACTACCTGGTACATTGTCTATATTAATGGTAACATCCGGACAAGTTTCAAACTCTTCGTTTTCTTCGCAAGAAGTAAATCCTACTAAAAGTGTAAAAATCATTACACACCAAATACTAAGTTTTTTCATCGTTATAATTTTTTAGGGGTTGTCAATAATTTATTTAAGAAGCGTTTTACCGGCTCCACAATAATGAAACGCAACTTTAAAAGAATACCCTACCCCCTTAATCTCAAATTTTATTTTTTTGCTTTTGATCTCAACAAAAAAAAATCTAGATTTGATGACATAATCAACCCCAAATGCCTGATAGTAAAAACGCTACTTGTAACGAACATGCCTTTGATCAATTTTTCAGAAGTCACGCTAAACTTCTGAGAAGTTACCTGTATTATAAATTCGGAAATCTTGATCAGGCAGAGGATATTGTGCAGGATTCTTTTATTAAACTATGGAATAATTGCGCAAAAGTTCCTTTGAATAAAGCAAAGAGTTATGTTTATACCGTTGCCACTAATCTCGGAATTAGCATAGCGCGTCATCAACAAGTAAAGTTTAAACATCAGAATTATATTACACAGCGTAGAAACGATGCAACTAACGAATCTCCGGAATTCATAATGCTTGAAAAAGAATATATGGAGAAGTTAAAAAATGCGATTGCCGATCTACCAGATAGACAGCGAGAAGTATTTTTGTTAAGTAGAATAGATAAAAAAACATATAAAGAAATTGCAGAGTTATCTAATGTATCCGTAAAAGCTATAGAAAAATTAATGCATAAAGCTTTACTAACATTAAGAAAGAATATTGGAAATGTTTAAAATGGTTAATGGTCAATGGTTAGACGATGGACGATGGATAATAGTAAAATAGTAGATTAATTATATGGCCTTTAAATTTGAAAAATTAAAAGTATGGCAAAAATCGTTGGATCTCTTAGAAGATGTACACGTGCTAACTCTTAAATTTCCAAAAGATGAACTATATATTAACAAGTCAAATTAAAAAAGCATCCGATTCCATAGCCTTAAATATTGCTGAAGGTTCAACAGACAAACAAATAAAGAATTTAACCCATTCCTTGGGATAGCTTTACGTTCAGGAATTGAAGTCGTTAGTTGTCTATTTATTGCAAAAAGACGTAATTTAATCGATCAAATGGAGTTTAATAGTTTTTATGAAAAACTTACTGAGGTTATTAAAATGATTCAAGCATTAAGGAACACATTGAAATAATTCTTTTCACATTACAGTGAAAAGCTATTGACCATAAACAATTGACTATTGACTTATTTAGCAAATAATAGTTAGTAATTAGTAGAATTTATACAATAATTAAAAAAATGAAATAAAAGGGTAGGGTTTTTAAATAATAAAACGTTTCTATAGTATACACGTGAGTTATGTTTGAAGATAAAAAAGATGATATATTCTTATCCAGATGGATAAATGGAGAACTTTCTCCAGAGGAACTTCATGAGTTTCAATCGCATCCGGAATACGAATATTATATGAAGATTATGGCTGGTGCAGATGCTTTGGATCTAAAAGCGTATGATATAGACACCGCTTTAAACACTATAAAATCAAAAAGAAACACTTCTTCTCAGAAAAATACAAAACCTGTTATTAAACTGTTGCCTTATTTCGCAGCAGCAGCTTCGATTGTAATAGTATTTGGATTATTCTTGTTCAATTCTAATGATTCATTCACAACTTCCTTTGGAGAACAATTAGCTGTTACGCTTCCTGATGGTTCCGAAATGATACTAAATGCCAGGTCAGAAGCAAGTTTCGATAAAAATAATTGGGATACCAACAGAACCGTTTCTTTAGATGGCGAAGCATATTTTAAGGTAAAAAAAGGAAGCACCTTTACCGTTACTACAACAAACGGCGAGGTTGCTGTATTAGGTACTGAATTTAACGTACAATCTCAATCTTCCTTTTTTGAAGCGGTTTGTTACGAAGGCAAGGTAAGTGTGAACAGTAAGCAGGACAACATCATTCTTACTGCTGGAAAAGGATATAGAAAAATTGCTCGCCATTCTTCTGAGAATTTGACATTTGAGGCACAAGCACCTTCCTGGATAACTAACACCAGCTCGTTTAGAAGTGTTCCGTTGCGCTATGTTTTTAAGGAGTTAGAAGATCAATATAATATAACTATAAATACAAAAAGTATTGACACCGGTATAATTTATACCGGAACTTTTCCTAATAACAACATAGACGTTGCTCTTAAAACAGTTTTTAGTACCTTAGGTTTGCAATACCAACTATTACAAGATGGCAAGACCGTGGTAGTAGAAAATTAAGAGAATGACAAGACTTTTATGTGTATGTATACTCTTCTGGAATGTGATTGTTTTTTCACAAGAAAAAACAAAAGTTATTAATGCCAATAATATACCTTTAGCTCAAATAATTCCTTCCTTAGAAAAACAATACAACGTAAAATTCTCATATATTGATGCAACGATTACAAATAAACTGGTTTCTATACAAACATATGCTGCAACCAGCCTGAAAGAAGTAATTGAAAACCTGGAGAAGCAATCACAATTAAAATTTGAAATTACAGGAGCAAATTTCATTACTATTAGAAAATATTCGAAAAAAGACAACGTTACGATCTGTGGATATATCTTTAACGAAGACTCGGAACCATTAGATAAAATCAGCGTATTTCTTAAAGCCTCCAGGACTAATATTTCGACTGACGAAAACGGATATTTTGAGAGTAAAGAAGTTCCTTTTAATTCCGCAATTTTAATTAGCGCTCCCGGATTTCGTCAGAAAGTATTGAATTCCTCTCAATTTATAGGTAACAACTGTATTAAAATCTACCTGATTCATACTATCGAAACTCTTGATGAAGTTGTAATCCAGGAATACCTTACCAAAGGAATTACACAAAATAAGAAAATAGTAACTATTGATTTAGAAGAAATTGAAATACTACCAGGTCTTACAGAACCAGATATATTGCACAGTATACAATTAACTCCGGGCGTGAATAGTCCATTCGAAACAGCATCAGGATTATATGTTCGCGGTAGTACCCCTAACCAAAACTTGATCCTTTGGAATGGCATCAAGACCTATCATCAAGGGCACTTTTTTGGAATGCTATCCGCATTTAATCCATACGTAGTAAAAGAAGTAGATTTTTCAAAAAGTGGAGTAAGTGCAAAATACGGAGATAGAATCTCCGGGGTAATTGATATTAAAACTGAAGATGAAGTGGCTAAGCGATTTACCGGAGGAGCAGGTTTTAACATGATCAATGCAGATGCCGTCGTTCATACCCCAATCATAAAAGATAAAGTATCACTACAAGTTTCAGGAAGGCGATCCTACACAGATATTTTAGAAACATTTACGTATAAACAGTTTGCGGATCGTGTTTTTCAGAACACTACCATTGCAGAAACCAATCCACTTAATGAAGCCAAAAATGATTTTTTCTATGCCGATTATAATGCCAATCTTATCGCTCAGGTATCTGATTCTGATAAAATTGAAGCCAATGCATTATATAGTAAAAATGATCTTGATTTTAAGAGGAGCGATAATTTAACCTCTTTTAATGATAATTTAGTTACCGAAAATGAAGGATATAATATAAGTTGGAAACATATTTGGAATAATAAATTAAACGTTCAAACCAGCGGATATTATACCAGATATCTATTAAATTATCAGTTCATCACGGGAGATTCAGCAACCACTACCGAAATTGAAAGCAAGAAAAATAGCGTAAAAGATTTTGGAGCAGCTTTTGACATCAACTATTCCCTGTCAGATAATCAAAAAATTCTGAGCGGATATCAGTTCTCTAATAATAGGATCAGGTATGCCTTTGTTACCACTACTCCATCATATCAATTAATCCTGGATCAGGATGATCGCTTTCTAAATACTCACTCTATTTATGGTGAATATAAATATGAAATACCTAGAAACTTTTATCTTTCTGCAGGGCTACGTTTCAACCATTACTCTGAGTTAAAAAAATCATTTGTCGAACCACGAGTCTTTATACAAAAAAACATTTCAAAATATTGGAAAATACACGCTACCGGAGAATACCGAAGCCAGGCAGTAAGTCAGATTAGAGAATCCGTAGTTAGTGACTTATCTCTGGAAAATCAGGTATGGACACTTGCCAATAAAGAACAATTTCCTATAATCACAAGTTATCAGTTCACTTTAGGTAGTAGTTTTAATAAAAATAAATGGTATTTCGATCTGGATACCTATTATAAACAGATTGAAGATATAACCTCTCTGACTGCTGGTTTTATAAATCCTATTGACAACACCTATCATAATGGTGAAAGCAGGATTTATGGAGTTGACTTTTTCCTCAAGAAACATTTCAGAAACTATAAAAGCTGGATAAGTTATTCGTATATCAACACAAAAAACAAATTCGAAGGTATTAATAATAATCAATCTTTTCCTGGTAATTGGAATATTGAACATACCGTAAAATGGTCTCATTTTTATACAATCAACAATTTTCAGTTTTCTTTAGGTTGGCTTTGGCATACTGGCAAAGCGTTTACGAATGTTGCAGGAGTTGACGACAGTGGAGATCTGGTATTATTGGAATTTGGCGAAATTAATGGAAACAATCTTCCCGTGTATCACCGGCTTGATTTTTCTGCTATTTATGATTTTAAAGTAAGGTCTACTTCATCCGTTTCATATAGATTAGGGCTATCCGTATTAAATATTTATGATCGTGAAAACTTATTAAACCGTGAGTTCAGAACTACAAACTCTCTTGATAATCGTTTTATAAATTCGGATATCGTAGCATTAGGTATTACGCCTAATCTTAGTTTTAGGGTGTTTTGGTAATATTTAAAGATATTTCAAATTCCATCGATACTTTATTTAGAGAATAATAATAAAATTCGATATCCAAAAAAAGTAGACTAGGTAAAATAATTTCGATTAATATTTACTTAAACGAATAAAAACACCTTTAATCTAAAAAAGGAATTATCCCTATTTTATACTACACAAAAAAAGTATTATTGCACCCGATTTGTAAAAATTCCGATAATCAAAGACTTATTCATCACATTAATTTTTACTTTTTTTTTTTCGTAGAAAGAAAAAAAACAAACTTAGATGGTAACAAATACGGATTTCAAGACACTTAAAATAAACCATAATTATTTTTTTAATTAAAAACTTATGAAAAAACAAAAACTACTAATAATATTACTTTTACTTGGAAATCTCTTATTTTCCAAATTTACTACTGCTCAAGAAGTATATGACCCGTGCGCTTATAAATTAGATATGACGGCAGCATATCTAACAGTAAATCAAAATGCAGATTCTGAAATTATAGATCAAATTTCTAAAGCTGCAGAAGAATGCCTAAAAAACCAGAGCTTAGCTACAACATATATCAAAGGAATTTTATTAATAATCAAAAACTCTGATAATGAAAATCATGAAAAAGGATTTGAACTAATAAAATCGGCAGCGGAACAAAATTATCTATATGCTACAAGTTTCTTAGGAGATTTATACAGATACGGAACTGGGGTTTCTTTAAATTTTGACGAAGCACTATTCTGGTATGAAAAAGCCGTGGAATTGGGTGACGAAAAAGCAGCTTTTAAAATTGGGTATTTATATCTAAAGGGGCTAGGAAGTGTTCAACAGGATTATTTCAAGGCTGTTAAATGGTTTGAGCAAAGTAAATACCCAATGGCAAAACATTGGTTAGCTATTTGTTACTATGAAGGATATGGAGTAAAAAGAAACACTGAAAAAGCAATCGATATTTTAAAGAAAAACAAAATTATAAATAGTAAAACATTGCTTACTCAATTTCAAGAAGAAATTATAAGTGAGCATACAAATTCTAGTCAAGTTGATACAGATTCATTTGTACAAGTCTATAATGAAAATGAAAAAAATAATAATATTAGCTCAACAAATCAGCACTTTTATATGAGCGATATTTCCAATAAATATAAAGGTAGTTTAGTTGTATACGATTGGTCAGGAAAACACATTGTGCAATCAGTACCTATCCAATTAGATTTAGACTATGATGCCTACGATGAAACTCTGGACTATAAATTAATTATAAATGAAGAAACAATACAGGGAGAAGGATTAGTCTATGATACAAGTGCTAGCTTCCAGAACTTTAATATCAGCATGAATAGAAAATATTTGGATCAGTCTTCAAACAACAAAGTTGATTTATCTGTTTTTTCTATAAATTTTACGAAAAATTCATTTGAAGATTTTAACATTATCGTAGGTACATTAGAAGGGCATATAAATAATTGGAATGAACCATGCGCTCTAACTAAAATGATCCTACACCCTTTTTCTGACAATCCAAACTTATCTAATGAAGCTTTGCTAGCATTCGGAGCTCAAAATGATAGTTTTATCAAGTTATATCCTAATCCATTTGTAAAGGACTTATTAATACAATATGAGCTAGAGGAAAATGCCATAGTATCTGTAGCAATTCGTGGAGTTTCGAATAACATTCGAAAAAATATAACAACTTCATCTGAGCAATCAAAGGGAAATAAGTTGCACACTCTGGATGGCAGTGAGTTACCTTCCGGGCTGTATGTTGTAAGTGTAATGGTAAACGATACAAACCACAATAAATTAATAATAAAAGAATAAGCCCTCTTAAAAAATACAAATGAGAATATTATATAAAATTATAGTAATAGGATGCTTACATCTATGCATTTTTAACCTGTCCGCACAAGATCAAATTATATCATCAGGTTCAGAGTTAATAACACCATACCCAATTGATGGAGATAAAGAACAAATCCTACTACCATTGCCTCCGAGGCCGGACGATGGTGAGGAAGATGAAGATGGTGGAATCCAAGTGTCCTGTCAATGTCAGTATTATTACAATTACTTAGGGATACAAAATGACCTGCAAGCAACAAGCAATGAGCAACTTTGGTTTGAAGGTATGGAACGTGCACAGAAATATGAGATAGAAAGAAGGTTAGGTAGAACCTTCCCTAATCATTATTCTGCTCAAAAAGCATTTTTCTCTAGAATAGCAGAAAGATGGCACACCCGTCAATATTATGATCAAGTTGGTGATTATGTAAATTCGAATTTTTCCTATAGTAATAGTAAAATTGCGGAAACAGAAGCAAGATATAAATCAATTTCTGCTTGGCAAGATGAGTACAATCGAATAAGAAATGGACAAGCAAGAATTCATAAGTTTGGTGATTTAAAATATAGCAACCCTTATGTTAATAACGTCAAAATAGAAGACCTAAGACACACAATAACATTAGCAACCTATAGAAGCTACGAGTTAAACAAGTTCAATTCTGAATTAAACAAAAAAACAAATACCCTTAACTGGAGAAAAAAATTGGATAAAGCTAAAGAAACAAAAGCGTTTGAAAATTGGATATCTCAACAATACTTAAACCATTATAACTCTTTAGGTTATAGAGATGCTATTAAATTAATGCTAGTTTACTTAATAACAGATTTTTCAGGAGCAGGATCGGGAGTAATAGCACCTCCCAGCTCATTCTTTTCAAATAATGTATATTGGGCCGGACAATATAATTATTATAATCATATGATAAATGTCACTAATAGTCAGAATATTATGTCCACACCAGCTACAGATACTAATTTAAGTACCGAAGAGGCTATAGCCCGATACGCGATCAAATCCTTACCAACTAGAGTAAGTAGTCTTGTCTTGGGAAATACCTATCTTAAAAGCAAAACATCTGGATATCTTTATAAAAATGAGTATTCAGCAAAATCTTTAGCAATGGCAAACAGATTTTTTACATCTTATTTAGATAATCAATATTTTAATATAGATAGAAATCTATATACTTCTGCGTGGGGAGCTGCTCCAAGATATCAGAATGAGAATCAACAATATTTAGCACTAAGAGCAGTTACAAGTGTAGGGCAAGCTAGAGAAGGAATGGCAAATCTTACAAACTTATTCAATCCAACATATTTGCAAGGGCAAAATTATGATCATGAAGGTTACAATGTAAGAGCAGTTTTTTTAGCAAATGGACTTCAAATATCTGACTATATTACTAATGAAATGTTAGGTAGGGTGTTTAATTTTATCCCTCAGACATCTTCAGTTATTCACATTTATTTTGAATATGGAATAGGAGAACAGTTATGGGCTAACGGATATTCCTTACAGGAATTTTTAAATACCCCATTTGCCCAACAAGCTGCTTTAGCACTAATAAATGAAGGAAACGTTGATTTTGATGACCAAGTGATATTGGATTCGTCATTCCTAAGCACTAAGGCTTATTGTGTTTATAATGAGCTCAAAAGAACAAATGGAAATTTATTCCGCCAGACTATCGGTTCTTTTATCGATGATCCTAAATATAATTTATATTTTAAAGTTGGAGAATGTGATGACCCTGCTGATATGTGCACAGATGATGAAGCACTTGTTGATTCTAATACTTTAACAATAAAAATTGATAATACTAGACTTAATGGTTTAAATAATGCCGCAGCATTACTACATGAGGGAATTCATGCTGAATTGTTTAGATTTGTTAATGAGGCTAATAATGAGAATGTGAATCCAAACAGTAGACCAAGATTATTTGATTTATATAGAATTTATCACAATGATTTAAGAACTATGGATTCAAATGCTCAACACGCGTATATGGCTGAAAACTATGTAAAACCTATAGCCAGGGCTATAAAACAACTAGATAACAATAGATATCCCATAGATTACTATATGGGTTTTGGTTGGGATGGATTGAGATCATATGCTTATTCCGGACTTTTATCAAACGAAGACAGTAATCGATTTGATGAATTAAAAACTATAGTTCTCAATAACACCAATTTTGATCCTCAAAACTGTAACTAACATGAAGTCAATATTTTTTATTTTATTCTGTTCATTTTTTATTTTTGGCTGTAACGATAAACAAGTAAAGGAAAAGAATACTTATCAAATAATATCGGTTCTAATAGAAGAGTTTGGTAAGCCTATTATTCCTCCTCCTCCTCCTAAGGAGTTGAGCCATTTAAAACCTCTTACTGACAAGCAGCTAGATTCAATTACGAATCAGGAACAAAAAATATGCATATTCCCCATATTTCGAAGAAACAAAAAGAATTTCAATTATAAAAAAGAATATGATGAAGAATTCAATGAATTAGTTAGCGATTTAAAAAGTAGCTATAATATTGGAAAAATTGATATTTCCAAAATTAAGATAGATAGACCTTATCAATTATCATTAGTTGATACAGTGAAGGTGAGACAAGATAGGAGATATGTTGAAAAAAACTTTGATAAATTGTTAAGTTTTTACAATGTGTCTTATAATAAAAAACGAACTAAAGCTGTAACCATAATTGGAGTTGGTATAGGACGATTGAATGGATACACATCCTTAGTCTTTTTGGAAAAAACGAAAGGTATCTGGAAAATCAAACATATAGACACTTTTAGCATTTCTTAACAATATATATTTCACAAATGAAAAAGTTTAGAACATTGAAGAAACAACTCATGAAAAACATATTTATAGCTTTTACTTTATCTTTCTTTTTTTTCTCCTGCAGTTCTGATGATAATCAAAATTTTGACCCTGGAGAACCTATTAACTTAGAATATACTCAAGAAGAAAAAGACACAGAGTTACAATGGATAGAAAACTATGTACTAGAAAACAATCTTTCTACCATAGCAACGGATTCAGGTTTACATTATACCGTGATTAAGCGAGGTGATGGGTTAACTCCTATAGATGAGGATACTGTGATATTTCACTTTAAAACTAGTGTTGCTAAAACGGGTGAGGTTATTGGAGAATCCAATAGAGAAAACAACAATTATGGAATTGCTTCACCTATGGCATCACTCTTAGAAGGGGTTAGAGAAGGTTTTAAATTAGTTAATGAAGGTTCTGAAATTATGTTGATAGTACCTTCTTACTTAGCTTTCGGAAAACTTGGAAGTATTGATGGGTCTATACCTCCAGAAACTATTATGATTTATAATATGGAACTTAATATTGTTCTAAAAAACTAGCAATCAAAAAAATACTATCACTAAAAACAAAAAACCATCCCGACGTATCGGGATGGTTTTACAAAATAAAGTTGTATTTTTTCTTAGAACTGCTCTCTTCCAGAGAAATGAAAAGCTCCTTCGATAGTAGCATTATCATCACTATCACTTCCGTGTACAGCATTTTCACTAATAGAAGTAGCAAATTTCTTACGAATAGTTCCTTCTGCAGCTTCTTCAGGATTTGTAGCACCGATCAAGGTTCTAAAATCTTCTACAGCGTTTTCTTTTTCAAGAATAGCGGCTACAATCGGACCACTAGTCATATACTCTACTAATTCACCATAGAAAGGACGCTCACTGTGTACCTCATAAAAAGCTTTAGCATCATCCGTAGTCAATTGTGTTAATTTCATTGCTACAATTCTAAAACCTGAAGCGGTGATTTGTTCAAGGATCGCTCCGATGTATCCTTTTCTTACCGCGTCCGGCTTAAGCATCGTAAAAGTTCTATTTGTTGCCATTTTCAAAATTTGGTTTTTATACTATTCCCTTTATAAGGAAACATCATTCTTTTTAATAATTGTTTCGACCCTAATGACCGAATGCAAAATTTTGTGCAAAAGTATAGATAAAAGCATCAAAAACAAGAAATATCCATAGAAAGTACTATCATTTGATAGAATCATACCGTGAAATATTAGTTTTTAGGGTACACTTGTTTTAATTCCTGTAATAACATATTATCTTTTCCACGCATCTGCATAATGATCTCGGATACACCAAAATTAAATTGAAGGATACCAAAACTTGAAACAGAGACCACTTCTCCCACCCTACATTGATTCGGTTCGCCAGCATAACTAGTATATGAATGGGTTAACCCGCTTGATGTAAAATCTATTAATGGATACGCAAGCCCTGATAATTCGGTTTTAGAAAATTCAGAAATATGGCGATCCCCACTTAAAATGAGTGCATTCTTCACCTTATGTTTTGTAATCATATGCTTCAATCGTTCCACCTCTGTCGGAAAATTAGCCCAGCACTCCCAACCGTGTTCTCCTGATAAAAACTGAATACTACTAACTATAATATTGAAATCTGCTGTACTGGACTTCAACTCATTTTCTAACCAAAACCACTGTTTTTCTCCAAGTATTGTTCCTTCTCCATATGTATTGGGAATGTATCTTTTCTTACCAGTAGTGTCTTTTTGGAGTGGTGACCTAAAATATCGGGTATCCAGCACGATGATTCTAATAGATCCTTTAGAATTTTTAAAGACCCTCGAAGTATAGATTCCTTCCTGTGTTCTTAAAGAATCTTCCTTTTCAACTCTCAGAAAATCCAAAAATAACTGTTGGCTTTGTTTTTTCATCTTCCATTCTGTACCAGCATCATTCTTACCATAATCGTGATCATCCCAAGTAGCCATTACCGGTATACTCTTCTTTAGGAGCTTATAATCAGGGTTGCTGTTTTGAATTTTATAATCATTGGCTATTTTGATCATATCATCAGAATCACCATAAATATTATCGCCACCCCATATAAACACATCAGGATTGTTTTTTAAAATTTCTTTCCAAAAAGGTTGAGGGTTGTTCTGTTTATTACAGCTACCAAAAGCAATCGTGAAATCAACTTTTGTGTTTTCTGACATTTCTTGACCGAAGGAGAAACAAACTACAAAGAATCCTATTGATACGATACTTTTCCTTATTTTCATTTTTTCTGTCTATTAGAACCACGCAAAATTAAGAATTCCTTTAGTACCATTTTAGTAAATAATAGTATCTTCGCTGATCTATGAATTCGAGTGAGATTAAAGAAATAAAAGTGCTGTTAGGCACTCCAAAAAAAATTGTTATTATTCCTCATAAAAACCCAGACGGAGATGCTATTGGCTCTACACTAGCGCTGCACCATTATGTATCTGGGTTAGGTCATAATTCTACAGTGATCACACCTAATGATTATCCGCATTTTTTAAAATGGATTCCGGGAGAAGAAACTATTATAAAATATGATAGTAATATGGGCGTGGCAACTGACAAAATACAGAATGCAGATATCATCTTTACGTTAGACTTTAATCACCTTTCCAGAACCGGAAATATGGAAAAAATGCTTAAGGAAGTTGATACTACCTTTATTATGATAGATCATCATCAGCAACCGGATGATTATGCAACATATACGTATAGCGATGTTAGTATGAGTGCTACTTGTCAGATGGTGTATCATTTTATAGAAAAACTAAACGATCTGGACAAAATAAATGCAGATATTGCTACGTGTATTTATGTTGGTATTATGACTGATACAGGATCTTTTAGATTTCGATCTACCACAAGTACAACACACAGAGTTATTGCTGATTTGATTGATCGAGGTGCTGACAATACCGCTATTCATGAAAACATTTATGATACCAACACCTACTCTAAATTACAATTAAAAGGAGTAGCGCTGAAGAATTTGAAGATTCTTCCCGAGTATAAGACAGCCTATATTACTTTATCTCAAAAGGAGTTAGACGATCACAATTTTAAGAAAGGAGATACAGAAGGGTTTGTTAATATGGGATTATCTGTGGATGGTATTGTATTTGCTTTAATTTTTATAGAAAATAAAGCCGAAAATATTATAAAAATTTCCTTGCGCTCCAAAGGTGATTTTTCAGTTAATGAATTTTCCAGAAATCACTTTGAAGGAGGTGGCCACCACAATGCTGCAGGTGGTAAGAGCAATCTTTCTCTTACCGAAACTGTTGAGAAATTAATTAGTATATTGCCCGCTTATAAAAATGCCCTGAATTGATGAAACATTTTCTGCTATTCTTAAGTCTTTTAACACTATTTTTTTCTTGCAAAGCACCCGAAGCAAGAAAACCTGTTAGCATTTCATCCGGTTCATTTATCAATGAATCGATCAATAGGAATAAAGAACTTACTGCAAGAGAAGAAGCCAGGATTCAAAAAATCATTGAACAAGATTCCTCAAACAATTATATCGCGTCAGACGGTGGATTTTGGTATTACTATGAGAAAAAAGATACGATTGCTACCACAACCGCAAAATTTGGTGATATCGTAAACTTCAATTATGATATAAAAAATCTTAATGGCGATATTATATATAGTCAAAAAGAGCTAGATACCGTAAACTACGCTATAGATCAGGAGGATTTATTTTTTGGGCTGAGAGAAGGACTTAAACTTATGAAAGAAGGAGAAACGGTTACATTTCTATTTCCATCATATCAAGCTTATGGTTATTATGGAGATAATAATAAGATCGGCACAAATATTCCGTTAATATCAAGAGTAACACTCAATAAAATTACCAAACAATCAACAAAAGAAAATTAAAACGTAACAAAACAAATGAAAAAATTAAATTTTTTATTCTTGACACTTATTGCATTAGCCTTTAACAGTTGTGAAGAGAAATATCCTGAACTGGGAGATGGAGTCTATGCAGAAATTATTACTAATAAAGGTACCGCGGTTGCTAAATTATATCACGAAGCCACACCGCTTACAGTAGCTAATTTTGTTTCTCTGGCAGAAGGAACCAATACTATGGTAGACAGTTTATATAAAGGAAAGAAATATTATAACGGGATCATCTTCCATAGAGTTATCAAAGATTTTATGATCCAAACCGGAGATCCCTTAGGAACGGGAACTGGTGATCCTGGATATAAATTCCCGGATGAATTTGTAGATTCTTTAACTCATAAATCAAAAGGTATTTTGTCAATGGCCAATTCTGGTCCTGCTACCAATGGAAGTCAGTTTTTTATTACCCTTAAAGAAACTCCCTGGTTAGATGGGAAGCATACCGTTTTCGGAGAAATAGTTTCCGGACAAGATATTATAGACAGTATTGGAGTTGTAGAAACAAAAAAACCTGGAGATAAACCGGTTTCTGAAGTAAAAATGCAAGAAGTTAATATCATTAGAAAAGGGAAGAGTGCTAAAGCATTTGATGCTAATAAAATTTTTGACGATAAATTAAAAGCCTTAGAAGAAGAAAAAATAGAAAAGGAGAGAATTTCAAAAGAACAAAATGCAAAAACCGCTGCTAGATATAGCGAATTAAAAGAAAAAGCATCAAAACTAGATAGTGGTTTAGAAATATTTTTCATTAATAAAGGAGATGGAGAGCAACCTAAACAAGGTCAATTAGTAAATCTTTACTATCAAGGATACTTTACTGACGGAAAAATATTTGACACAAATATTGAAGAATTAGCAAAAGAAAAGGGAACCTGGGATCAGCGTAGAGCAAGCGATCCAAGAGGATATGCACCAATGAAAATGACATATTCTCCAGAAGCTCAAATGATTCCTGGTTTTAAAGAAGGAGTACTACAAATGAAAGTAGGAGATAAAGCTGTACTTTTTATTCCTTCTCATTTAGGTTATGGAGAAAGAGGAAGAGGACCTATTCCTCCTAATACAGATTTGATTTTTGAAATAGAATTAATTGGAATTGCTTCCGATGAAACGGCTCCGTAAGATCATTTTCTAATGATTATGGTCACGGACATTAATTGATATAAAACATCAAAAAAAATGCATCTCAGATTAATTGAGATGCATTTTTTTATTTCTGAATATCCGTAGTAAGAATTCTAACACATTGTTATGAGGCTGTCTAAAAAGTTACTTTACAATGTCAAACTGAGCCTGTCGAAGTTTTAACTTTTTGATTTTCAAAATGTCTTCGACAGGCTCAGACTGACAATTCCAGGTTTTATAGGCTTTTTAGACAACCTCATCTTATTAGAGTATCGTTTGAATTGGGAACTGAAAACATCTTCAGAATGTCTAAACAACAATGATCCAAAACAGACAACCTCTTTTCTGTAATTACTTAAACTATTTCAACGGAATATTTTGCAGAATTTCTTTTACAAATCTCCAATACTTCTGTGCAGAAGAAATACTGGCTCGTTCGTCAGGAGAATGTGCTCCTAAAATCGTAGGTCCAAAAGAAATCATATCCATCTCAGGATAATTTTGTCCTAAGATACCACACTCCAATCCTGCGTGACACGCAGCAACATGAGCCTTTTCTCCATTAATCTTTTGGTACAATTCATCTAGAACCTTTAATATTGCAGAATTCATATTCGGTGCCCAACCTGGATAATCTCCATCGGTTGTAACCTCACAACCAATCAATTCGAAAGTTGCTCGTAGTTTATTAACCAAATCTAATTTGGTAGAATCTACACTACTTCTGGTTAAGCATTCAATCTTAATATTTCCGCTGCCAATAGTTACTTTTGCTATATTATTAGAGGTTTCTACCAAATCAGGAATAGAAGCACTCATCACATATACTCCATTGTGTGCAGCGTAGATGGATTTTAGAACACTTTCCTGAACTCCCAGTTCCATAACCTTATTTGGTAAATCGACAGTATTTAACTCTATAGTCAAGTTAGGATCTATTATAGAAAGTTCTTTCTTGATAGTGGAGATCAATTCCGTCATTTCAAGCTCAAAAGCTTCAGAGTGTATGGTATCTATAACAACAGTGGCGAAACTCTCTCTGGGGATGGCATTTCGTAAACTTCCTCCTTTAATTTTGTGAATTCTAAGTCCGAATTTCTCAAAACCATCAAATAACAATCGATTCATAATTTTATTGGCATTACCCAATCCTTTATGAATATCCATACCGGAATGCCCTCCGTTAAGACCGGTTACCGAAATCGTATATGCAGTTTTTCCTTCTGGGACTTCCTCTTCTCTATATGTTCTTTCTGCAGTTACATCTACTCCTCCTGCACACCCTACCCCGATTTCATCATCTTCCTCGGTATCTAAGTTCAGTAAAATATCTCCTTTTAACCAATTTGGTTTTAATCCCATCGCGCCTGTCATTCCGGTTTCTTCATCAATGGTAAACAATGCTTCAATTGCCGGATGAGCAATATCTTTAGATTCCAATATAGCCATAATAGTTGCGACACCTAGTCCGTTATCCGCTCCAAGTGTAGTTCCTTTGGCTCGCACCCAATCACCATCAACATACATTTCGATTCCTTGTTTGTCGAAATCAAAAGTTGTATCTGCATTTTTTTGATGAACCATATCCAAATGCGATTGCATCACTACTGTTTTTCTGTTTTCCATTCCGGAAGTAGCTGGTTTTTTGATCAAAACATTGCCAACCTCATCGATTTCTACGGACAAGCCCAGTGATTCTCCAAAATCTTTCATAAAAGCAATAACGCGTTCTTCTTTTTTCGATGGTCTTGGAACCGCGTTAAGGTCTGCAAATTTATTCCAGAGTTCTTTAGGCTCCAGGTTTCTTATTTCTGAATTCATGTATATCGTGTTTTTGACAAATGTACATTATGCAAATCTTAATTCAAATGATATATTCAACCCGTTTTATGTAATAGAAAATCTCCGTCCAACTGACCAGGCATATGGTACAACTTGTAGCTACTTCAAATAAGAACGCTTCCGTTGAGGCTTTCTAAAAAGACTATAATCTTAAAACTGTCAGTCTGAGATAGCCAATAAAAATTTTATGCAGTGTTTACAATAACTGATTTTGTTCGCAAATTCTGGTGTCACACTGAGCCTGTCGAAGTGCTTTCGCACTATAATTTGCTTCGACAAGCTCAGCGTGACAATAGTCTATAAATCAAATTATTACAAAATATGTCAGTAGTAGCCTGTCGCAGACATTTTGAAAATCAATAGGCTAAAAACTTTGACAGGCTCAGTTTGACAAAAAAAATACTTTTTAAACAGCCTCATCCTATTTATGGTATCTCCAAAGCTTCAATACAAAGTTCTGATCCATAAAACAGGTAAATGTTGTAGATTTACACTTTATTATACCCGCTGTGCATTTTGAGTACAAAGATGTCATTTGTCGTCAGTTCGAGTGATTTTGAGGTACGAAAAATTATATCGAGAACTTTTTATTGGCAAAATTCTGCTTCTCGATACAAATTTTTCTCATTTTCAATCAAAAAATTCACTCGAAGTGACGAATTTTATCAAAATACACAACGGGTTCTGTTATATTTATTTTCATGAAATCCAAAACAAAAATATACCTAACCATTCTCTTACCGGTTCAAATTCTGGCGCTACAGATCCTGGCTTTTTTTCCGGAAGTGGTAGAACAATGGTACAGCAATGGCGTGTATCGTTATATTTCGAAGGCATTTCGGTATGCGTTGGGTTGGATTCCTTTTTCGTTTGGAGATATCAGTTACGCTATTCTGATCATTTTGTTGATTCGGTATATTTTTACCAAAGTTCTGAAACGTAACATACTATGGAAAACTGTACTTCTGGATATTGGTGCTACGCTTTCTATTGTATATGCGACCTTTCATTTGCTTTGGGGAATTAATTATTACCGCTTACCACTACATCAGGTATTAGAAATTAATGATCAGTACACACAGGAAGAATTGATTGCCGTAAGCGAAAAGTTGATCAAAAGGGCTAACGAACTGCACCTGCAATTAGAAAAAGACGACTCTACTTCTATACAACTCCCGTATGACAAAGACGAAGTATTTAAAAAAACGATTCCTGCGTATGATCAGTTGGACAATATCTTTCCTGAACTCAAATACGAACCCAGAAGTATCAAGGTATCCCTACTCACTTTACCCTTAACCTATATGGGATTTAGTGGGTATCTGAATCCTGTGACGAATGAAGCACAAGTAAACGGATTGATCCTCAATTATAAAGCCCCCACTACCAGTTGCCACGAAGTAGCGCACCAGTTGGGTTTTGCCAAAGAGAATGAAGCCAATTTTATAGCAGCATTGACCACAATGAACTATGATGATCCGTATTTTCAGTATAGCGGAGTGACATTTGCTCTAAAATTTTGCTTAAACGATTTGTATTTACGAGATGATCAAAAAGCGATCTGTATGATCGAAGAAGACCTGCGACCCGGTATCCGCAGAAACTATCAAGAGATGAATGAATTTTGGCTAAGTTATGAAAACCCCTTAGAACCTTTCTTTAAATCTACTTATGATAGTTACCTGAAAGCCAACAACCAACCCGATGGTATGGAAACCTATAGTTATGTTGTAGCCTTATTGGTCAATTATCTGAAGGATCGGGAGGTTGGGATTTAGGTTTCTTGCCTATCTTTTTCTCCCTAGCGAGAGCTAGGGTAGAAACTTTGAAAAGCTGGCCTTATTAGTCAATTATAGTAAGGATACGTAATAGAACTATAAAGTATTGTAGTAATCTATTATTTTTGTTAAGTCTTTCTCTTTCTTAAAACTAAGTTTATTCGATGAAGCAAAATCTTCAATTTCACTTTTCTTATCTGCTAATACTGTTAAAATTTCCTTTTTCTTCAACTTAACCGGCTGTAATTCTCCATCTTTGATTATAAAATATCTATAATTATTAGTGAATTTAGCCGGAGTGTCTTTACTATAATTACTTTTGGCTTTTACTGCATCTACATACTCCTTTTCTGGCTTTAGCAATAGAGAATTTTGACCAGAGTTGAATTTTACGAAATACTGATTCTTGCCTTCATATTTATAGACCTTAAATACTACGTTATCCACAATAGCTTCAAGATTATCTTTCTTTATTACTTCGTATGTATTATCATTTTTTACAAATTGCACTTCATCACTTAAACCGTTATACCGCAACATCGCTTTCCCTTTTGAAGATGTATTAACGAAAACTTCTCCTGATCTAAAATCATCAAAATAAAAAGGGCTTCCTTTGATACTTTTATCTGTAAGGTCAATTTTATTAGATGATGCTCTATCCTCTATTCTAGAAAAGTCAGGAAATATTTGTGGACGAAGGCTCTGTGCTTCAACCGAAAAACAAAAAATTAATGTGGCAATGAATAATAATCTCATAATATAATTTTTTAAGTCATAAAAATAAGCATTTAAATGACTATTAATAAGTTAGTATGTTATAAATATTAATACATCAAAAATCTTGCCGCAAGTTCGATGTGAGGAAATTTTAAATCATGAGCCTACTAATGATACTTCGCCCAGAGCAGACTGGCAGGCTAATTTTTCTACTATCATCTCGAGACAGCCAATAAAAATTTTATCCAGGGTTAAAACCGACATTCGGTGTATCTGTAGCTTCTACTTCCTCGTTTGAAGGAGGATCGAGGAGGATGTTTTTAAAGAAACCGATGGCTACCGCTAGCGTCTCGCTAGTGGCGTTTACTTGAAAGCCCTGATAGATAACCATCGCTATCAATCTGTAAGATAGTAGAATCATCTTGATAGTTTCTTGCACTACTATATTTCCAATCTACCGGGTTAGTTACAAAACCTGAGACAACAGGATTGTTATGAATATAATCTATTTTTTGCTGAATAACCGTGTCTGTCCACAATTCAATAGGTTTGTTGTGTTGTTGCCAAAATTGTCTATGAGTAACAGTGGGGTTTTCTTTACCCGCCTTTTCAAACATCCATAAAAGCCACTCTTTCCTGCTTTCTTGAGGATTTTCTTCAATAGCTTTCATAATCATTTTGGAAGTATAACTTTTAAAATCTCTTAATAAACCCGATGGATCATTATTACTGGAACGAAAAACTAAATGCGTATGACTGGGCATAAAGCAGTACGCATAAACTTCCATAGCTTTATGCTTTCTACAATAATCAATACTTTGGGCTAGAATACTAAAATAAGATTCTCTTGTAAAAACGTCAATCCAATATACAGTTGCAAATGAAACAAAGTATAAACCTGACTTATTATGAAATTTATAATTCCTACTCACTTTGCTAAAATATAAAAAAGAGGTATCTTTTTTGAATAGCCTGCAGCTTAGTTTACTTTTTATTTGCTAAAGAGAACGTACTCTCTTGCCTATCTTTGTTGCCACTAGCGAGACGCTAGCGGGAGCTGGGGACGCTAGCGGGAGCTGGGAATTGTGTCAGTTCCAATACGTGCGGTAATCCACAATTGATTTGTGGTTTCATAAGTTATCTCCTTATTACAAACACTGCATTTTAATTTATCTCCGAAGTACCTAACTGGATTATGGTCAAGTTTAGGAAATTCCATTCGGTTTTTATAATTTCCATAAAGCGCTCTTGTGCTAATCCTGCTATCCTTTAAATTTTTACATTTATATATCTCGAAAGGAAACCAATGTAAATCATAAGAAGTATAAGGGTCGAAGTACTCAAGCGATTCCATTTCTCCAATTTCTGGCGGAATCCTTTTTAAATTACTTCCATAAAGTCCAACTTTTTTGACCTTTTTAAGTTTTCTAATTGATTCGGGTAGTGTGAAAATTTGAGCAAATAATTCATTCCCAAGTGCCTCTCTAGGAACAAACTCGTCAGAACCATTTTCAGCGATCTGGTCAACATATTCACATAGTTTTTTCCAAGCAACAGAATCTCTGTCCTGAACTTCATTCGGTATTTTGGAAATTCTTTTAATCATTGTTATCACTTATATATTTGTGTCTGATGGCTTCCGCTAGCGTCTCACTACTGGCACTTCTTACCTATCTTTACCGCCACTAGCGAGACGCTAGCAGGAGCTGGGAAGAACTGGATTGCAACTAAATAATATTTAATTCTGAATGACTTTTCTTTCTCTTAAATTATATTTATCTCCACTTTTTAAAAAATAGAATGATTGATTTTTATTAGGTAGCTTTTTATGAGTATCCTCATCAAAAGGATTGATTTCAATTGACCAGAATGATTGATCGTAGATAATAACATAACTTTCTCCTATAACTTCGAGAATATCTCCTTTAACAATAATCGCTGTACTTTCATCTATTCCCACACCCAAAAGTTCAGGTTTATGCTCAAGGATAGTCAACATATCAAACTGTCGATTTCTGGTTAAGACATGTTGATCAATAGCAATATTTGAAATAAATCCAAATCCGATTTCGTGGTCTCCCATCATTATTTGATTATTTTTTGAATCTCCTCTTGCTAGATAGGAACCTTGGATAGTTGCACCCGCAGAAGAACCAGCAATTACGCCACCTCTGCCTAATAATTTTAATAATTCTTCATGAACTTTGGTATCTAAGTAACTATCAGCAATTCTCCAATGTCTACCCCCAGTAAAATAAATACCTGTAGCTTCTTTAATGGGTTTGACAAAATCATCTGTATTAGCCTCAATAGAATCACTTGTATGTAAAATAGTAAAATTAGGTATTCCAAATTCTTTGAAATTTCTTTGTAGCAATGTTGTATCGATTTCATTGTTCCTAACAAACGCAGTTGGTATAACTACTATTTTTGCAGTATCTCCGCCAGCCAGTTTCCGAAACTCTTTCATAATGCTAGTGTGCCCAATATCTCCACCTCCAATTGCTATAAGTGTTCCATTTTTATTTCCGGTAGTGATTTCATTCTCCTGCGCTATACTAGCAATTGGTAACAGAAATATGATAAAAAGAAGCAATAGTATTTTTATTCTTAGCATTTATAGTTCTTAATTATTATTAGTGTGCTTTTTAAGTTGTTGTCGCTAATACAAAACAAATGTATCATCATATCTATACATTGCATAAAAGTACACATAATTGACACACTTTATTAAACACTACTCTTGCAAAAAAATCAAAATGCTGTCGAAATGTTACGTTAAAGTTACATAAAATACGGAAACAGCCACAGGTTGTCATTTGGGCTATTTGAGGCCACTAGCGAGACGCTAGCTGGAGCTGAGGATACTGCGTTATGAGCGTTTTTTTCTATTAATAGTTAGTGTTAGAATAACTCCAAATGAAATTGAAATGAGTAGTTTTAAGTAAAACTTTTCATTTTTAAAATTAAAGAAGTTGATATCATCATAATCCATAAAACAATAATAAATAACTCCTAATATTATGGCTAAAAGTATCTTAGTTTGCAATTTCATATTCTTATTTTTCAATTAACCGCAACGGTCTCGGCTATGAATATTAATGTGAGTTAGATATCCATACCGAAAACAAAGACTTTCTATTCTATTTTATAATAATAATTTCTTTTACCACTGCAGAGTCCGGAATCCCAAGGCTCCCGCTAGCGTCTCGCTAGTGGCGTTTATAACTTGAAAGCCCTGATAGATAACCATCGCTATCAATCTGTAAGATAGTAGAATCATCTTGATAGTTTCTTGCACTACTATATTTCCAATCTACCGGGTTAGTTACAAAACCTGAGACAACAGGATTGTTATGAATATAATCTATTTTTTGCTGAATAACCGTGTCTGTCCACAATTCAATAGGTTTGTTGTGTTGTTGCCAAAATTGTCTATGAGCAACAGTGGGGTTTTCTTTACCCGCCTTTTCAAACATCCATAAAAGCCACTCTTTCCTGCTTTCTTGAGGATTTTCTTCGATAGCTTTCATAATCATTTTGGAAGTATAACTTTTAAAGTCTCTTAATAAACCCGATGGATCACCATTACCGGAACGAAAAACTAAATGCGTATGACTGGGCATAAAGCAGTACGCATAAACTTCCATAGCTTTATGCTTTCTAAAATAATCAATACTTTGGGCTAGAATACTAAAATAAGATTCTCTTGTAAAAACGTCAATCCAATATACAGTTGCAAATGAAACAAAGTATAAACCTGACTTATTATGAAATTTATAATTCCTACTCACTTAGCTAAAATATAAAAAAGAGGTATCTTTTTTGAATAGCCTGCAGCTTAGTTTACTTTTTATTTGCTAAAGAGAACGTACTCTCTTGCCTATCTTTGTCGCCACTAGCGAGACGCTAGCGGGAGCTGGGTTTTGTTATTATACTAGTAATTTTCATAAAAGATCATTTTTGTAATCAGTTACTTAATCAAGTTGTCTTGACACATCTCTGATTTCTTCTTTTAAAATTTTACCAGTTTTACCATCTAAAGTATAATCTTTTACTTTATCAGTTTTATAAAGTTCTTTTGTTTTAAAACTTATATACCATAGTGCTTGTTGTTTTTCAATTCCCCTACCGATCTGATAAATATCTTGTTTTTTGATTTTTTGTTTTTTCAAAAACTCAAGTACATTTTCCCAACTATACTCAAAAGGAGAATCATAATCTTCATACTTTTCAATACTTCCTTCTTTATCGTACCAATACCATATTCCTTTTTTAAAAAAATTAGGATAAATAACACCATATTGTTTTAATTCGCCATTGGGGAAATAATTGTAGTTTTTTTCAAAATATACTTTTTTATTAATATTTTTTTTTGAGTATCCATCTTCTTGATCACCTGAAATAGATATTGATAAATCAACGTCTATATCCTTTCGATATTGATAATAAGGAGGTTTAGTAGTTCCACTAGATGAACCTACTTCTTCTAATTTAGCAATATCTAGCTTTCCATCTTTCATAAAAATGGTATCTTCTCTTTTGATTTGATAGCCTTTTTCTTTTATTTCTTTATCCGTTAATGGAGTTTCCATTTTTTTATTTTTTGGTGTTTGCGCTGTGCAGCTTGTTATACAAAGTATGAATAAAAATTTGATCAGTGATTTCATAATTAAGTTTCATTTTCATTACTGTTTTTTAATATATCCCATTGCCATTTCCAAGTACTGATTTGAGTTAATGTCCCATTAGGAGTAGCGTAAGTTGCTATATGTGAGTAATCCATAATATTTTCGGTTTGCCCGATCTTAAAGGTATGTGTTCCGTTATTATCAAAACTATGATGTAATCCCATACAATGCATCAATTCATGTGCCACAAAAAAGGGCATCGGGTTGGAATACATCACACATTCTTTAGAAGGTATACCATTTGCATGTCCTCCTAAGCCTACAATATTACTGCCACTCATACGACCACCAGCTTCACCTAGAAAGAAGACTTTATAATAGTTTGCGTATTTAGTAAATACAGGCTCTGCATTAAACTGTTGCGTTAAGAAATTCACTAAACTTTGTCCACCACTATTGCTGTATTTATGAAATATTTGACGTCCTCTATTAGAAATAGTATAGTCCGCATTTAAAGTTTGTACTTCTGGTTTACTACTATCATAAAGTTTAAGATCCTCATTTTCTACATCAGGTTTTACCAGTGCTTGTTTTAAAAAAGGAGTCAAGTAATCTTCCTGAGTAACTTTACCAGCCGCACTAATTCCATCAATTCTAGAGCCAGTACTATTAATATCCGTAATTACATTAACAAACACAATTTTACTAACTCGTCTATTAATTTTATTATTAGCTCTTACTTTTAATTGTCCAGATAATACGGGAGTATCTAAAGTGCCATTGGCCTTTTTCTTAGCTGCCCATACTTTAATGGTTTCATCTTTAGATAGTGTATGGATACATTGTAGCTGAATGGTTGTTTTGTTTGGATTTCCTGCCGTAGTTACACCCATCATTGCAGCGGTTAGTTTATAGTGCTTTAAGGTTGCATCATTAGGATCATCGATAGCACCAGTTATGTCAAAATATTTTTTAGGATACTCAATATAGAGTTCATCGGGTTGCACGTCCACTTCTGTGAGTAGTTCCAATTCTGCATATGGTGGAGTTGCAATATTGGGTTTTCTGTAAATAGTTAGCCAAGGTGTGTAATATTGTATGGGATTTCCCGCTGCATCTTTTCTATTGTTGATGTTAGTAGGATTGTACTCACTTTCCAAAGCTGCATAATCTTTTGGTGTAAATACGGCACCTGGTTGTGTTGCATATACCGCCCCATATTCACCAACATTTTGCTCGTAATCTACATCTCCATCAATACTTGTGTCTTCTATTCGCATCCAGTCAAACCCGAATTCACCGTTCCAACCACTGTGTGGCCTAAAATGAAGGGTTGCTTTCGGTCTTGGAATAATCTGTAAAGCACTACTTTTTTTACTAACCCCGTTATGCTCAACTTTGGCAATAAGTTTGTCAATATCAGCTTTTTTAAATTCTTCCCATTGTTCTTTGATCTCAAAAGGTGATATTTCTACGAATCCATCTTCAGAAACCGTTTCTGTAAAAGAAAGTTGTTTTTTACCATTTTCGAACTCAGTTCCATCTTCTTTTTCTATGGTAATATTAACTGTAGACCCTTCTGGATTATTAATTTCTGCAAATAAGCTCGCTTTTTGGGTAATTCCAATTTCTTCAATACCCTCTTCCTGATTCTCCGCATTCATCCAAACTATTCTGGTGATGGTTGTTTGAGGAGTTTCTCTAACGGTTACTGGTACAGCTTCTTTCGTAAAAGGATTGTTAGGATTTACTGGAGACTCATAGATGGTGTTTCTAATTTCCATAATTAATGCACTAAAAGTGATATGGATCAAAAGTCCATTAGTGTCTTGGTGATTAAAACGGAAGTTTGTATGCGAAATAAAAGTATTAGCAAATTTAATTTCGAAGTCTTTTTGCATTCCATCTCTTTTATAGACTACAATTTTTCCTTGTACCATTTGTGTTGGCGAAATCATTGCTGCTTCGATTCCAGAATCGTCGTTTGTTGCTCGTATAGAAACATTAATTTTACCGCCATTTACTCTACTATTCGGACGACCCGTGTGATCGGTATTTTGGATTAGGTTATAATCTAAATCCAACATAGGATATTCTTTTTCAAATATATATAGAGTAGCTTTGAAGCTCATTGCAAATTTATTTTGGTTTTAAAAGTACGGATTTTTCCGCATTGCTTAGTTATGGCTTAGAACGGGATTGTATATGAAACGTAGTGCGGAAAACGGGCGGTTTCGTTCCGGACTGGCACGAGCCGGAGCCTGTGGCAGAAACTTTGAAGAGCTGGGTTCGTAACTTTTTAGAAACTTGTACAACGGCTACCATTCTTAGCAAAAATATTTATTGTTTAATTTTGTTATATAAAGTCAAACTAATAGCAGCTGCTTTTTTATCTTTTCTATTAATTATCCCAAGGCTCCCGCTAACGTCTCGCTAGTGGCGTTTATAACTTGAAAGCCCTGATAGATAACCATCGCTATCAATCTGTAAGATAGTAGAATCATCTTGATAGTTTCTTGCACTACTATATTTCCAATCTACCGGGTTAGTTACAAAACCTGAGACAACAGGATTGTTATGAATATAATCTATTTTTTGCTGAATAACCGTATCTGTCCACAATTCAATAGGTTTGTTGTGTTCTTGCCAAAATTGTCTATGAGTAACAGTGGGGTTTTCTTTACCCGCCTTTTCAAACATCCATAAAAGCCACTCTTTCCTGCTTTCTTGAGGATTTTCTTCAATAGCTTTCATAATCATTTTGGACGTATAACTTTTAAAGTCTCTTAATAAACCCGATGGATCATTATTACCGGAACGAAAAACTAAATGCGTATGACTGGACATAAAGCAGTACGCATAAACTTCCATAGCTTTATGCTTTCTACAATAATCAATACTTTGGGCTAGAATACTAAAATAAGATTCTCTTGTAAAAACGTCAATCCAATATACAGTTGCAAATGAAACAAAGTATAAACCTGACTTATTATGAAATTTATAATTCCTACTCACTTTGCTAAAATATAAAAAAGAGGTATCTTTTTTGAATAGCCTGCAGCTTAGTTTACTTTTTATTTGCTAAAGAGAACGTACTCTCTTGCCTATCTTTGTCGCCACTAGCGAGACGCTAGCGGGAGCTGAGGGTATATAGAATATACTTCGAAGTTAGACCTGTCCGTCAGTGGTAGAAACTTTCAACAGGATATTTCATATAAACTTTCACCAATCTTATACGCCACTAGTCACAGACTAGCGGGAGCGGGGAATGATTTCGGAATTTTTTAAAAGCTTCAGTAGTTAGGGTGTTATGTGCATTTTGTAAACTTCTTCCTTCGCCTATCATCTTGTCAATTACTTCAGCTGCTTTTTCTTGGCTGTAAACCCACTCAGATATTGTATTGACAAGTTCATTACAAAACTCATCCCGATATTCTTGCAAGTCAATGTAATTTATACAAGTGCCGTAATGATTGTTATCAGGTAGTAGATTAAAAGATTGTTGCACAAAGTGAACATGATTCATAAAAATCTCGGTGCAACTAATTAGTTTTTCTATTTCTATTTCAGTTATTGGCATTGAAAATCTAGATATTTGAATTATATAAAACTTTGAGATTTAGCTGTTAATTTATTTTGAACACACCAAGCTAAAAATCCATGCAGATTTTCAGAAGTAAGCGAGTAGAAGCAATTACTTATGGCCATTGTTGCCAATAGTTATTATTCTTTTTCTTCTGTTTCGTGGAAATCACTATAATTTACTTCCTCGTCATAATCCAAATTTGGATATTTATCATCAAACTTATCGTGAAGAACAATATTTAACCTTTTGAATAAAATTTCAATTATGTCTTCTTTGTCTTCGACATCGCAATACATTTTAACGATATGTTCTTTTTCTTCTGTGCTTTTTTCTTTATCCACACAGAAAACGGATATTCCAAAATTTTCAGTCCCATAGATTGAAATTCCAACAGGTGTAAACCTTTCAATGTCGATGTCAAAATATTTAGATAATCCATTAACGTCATCTCCACCAGCACCACCTAAAAAATCTGAAATATCTGCTGATGCAGTTCCTTTAAAATCGTTGTATTGTACGTTTGCTTTCATTTGTTTTATTTTATAATATCATACATTTAAATAGATAGTCATTAAGTCTGTTAATGATGAATCTGTAGGCTATAAGCGTATTCATTGTTTTTTCAATTTCAATCGAATCAATGAATTTTGAATATTCTACAAAGTCAGTATTTATATGACCAGCAATATTGTTTCTTATATTTTTAATTTTTCTATCAAAACTTATATTTACTTTAAACTCTTTGATTTCAGTTCGGTAAGTTTTGAATTTGTTTTGCAAGTTTGGATTTTTTTCTGCGTAATCCTTCAGTACTTTGTTGAACTTATCAATGCTTTTAATTGATTCGTACATTATTAAAATTCCGTTTTTTAGAATTTGCTTCTTTTCAAATTCAGTTTTTGAATGGAGTAAACTTTTTAGAATAATAGAAATTTCAAGTTGAGAAATAGTAGTTACACAGTGAACATTAGAAATATCTAAATCTAAAAGTGCTTTATCATCTAAACTATTGTCGTTTATAAACTCGTTTAATTGCTTTTCTAAATTTGAAGTTTTCTTCAAATAATCCAAATGTTTTGAACATTCATTTATATCATTTTCGAGCAATTCAATTTTGATAGGTACAGTCATTTTCTAATTATTGGCAATATGTTTATATGTACCATTACATATATTTCTATTAGACATTTTTTAAAAGAGTTACCTATATATCTCCTGTATAGTCGAATATGTGTACCTCTTGCTTTCAAAACTAGTATTCTTATCCTGATTTCCATTACGGAAAACCACAGACGATGTTTTAGAACCCTTTCTGCAAAGGGATTAGTTCAGTTATTTACCATAACTGCTTGATTAATTAACTTGTCAAAATGTTTAATAAGATCCCGCTCTACAGCGGGATTAGTTCAACTAGTTATTATGACTGTGTTGCTTGCTATGCAACTAGTCAGAATAAAGTTTTACTAACTTGATAATGTGGGGTGGGTTACGATAAGTGGTATAAAACTATAAAATAAACTCGTACATTGTTTACGGTAAAACCGTAAAATTTAACCAAGCCTCTGGGAACACCTTATTTTACTATGGTTTTAATTTATAGATAAGGGAAAATTTATTCAAAATTTAGTTATAGATCGTTTTCTTAACTGATTTTTTCCCTTATATCCTTGATGAGATTTCTTGTCAAGCAAAATAGAATTCGCAATTCATTAGTCATTATTTTACAATTTCTACTTTCATATTTCTTCATCCGGACTTCGAGCTTGTCAGTTTGCAGTTTTTAGTTGGTAGTGCGCAGGCTTCGAGAACACTTCGATGCAGCGTGCCCTGAGCGGAGTCGAAGGGCTCAGTGTGACACCTCAGTTGTCAGTTTGTAGTTTTTAGTTGGCAGTGAGCAGGCTTCAACCCTCCATCCTCAATCCTCAACCCTCAACCCTCAACCCTCAACCCTCAACCCTCAACCCTCAATCCTCAACCCTTTGTTAAAATATTATTAATTCTCTCTCTCTTTCTTATGCAACGGCTATCTTTAGTGGCGATTCAACACTTACACATTCATACAATGAAAAGACTACTAGTATCACTTGCTGTGATCTGTGGCTCCCTTACTCTTTCTTCACAAGAGTATTTCCCTAAAAATGATGGGGTTAAAATCACAGATGACAACTACACTGTATTTAAAAATGCAACAATTCACACGACTCCCGACACAGAGATCAACAATGGAACTTTAGTTATACAAAAGGGTAAAATAGTACAGGTCGGAACCTCTGTTACCATCCCGGAAAATAGCGTAATCATTGACTTAAATGGTAAGCATATCTATGCTTCTTTTATTGATCCGTTTACTAGTTTTGGGATAAAGAAACCAAAAAATCAAGGAGGCAATATCTATAGATCAGGAGGACAACCACAATGGAATGCCGGTCGAGAAGGTTATTATTGGAATGATCATATCCGTCCTGAAACGGATGCTTTGACAGATTTTAAATATGACAGTAAAAAAGCTACCGAATATATTAAGGAAGGATTTGGCGTTCTACAAACGCATATGCCTGATGGTATTATCAGAGGAACAGGAATATTAGTAGCCTTAAATAATGAAGGTACTACCGGAGACCGACTGATAAGCAATAAATCTGCTCAATTTTTATCTTTTGAAAAAAGTAATAAAAGCAAGCAGGTATATCCAACTTCTTTAATGGGCGCGATGGCTTTATTAAGACAGGTATATCTGGATGCGGATTGGTATGCATCCGGTAAAGCAGAAAACAAAGATCTTGCTTTAGAAGCTTTACTAGAAAATAAAAACCTACCTCAGATATTTGAAGCGGGCAGCAGAATAAATGGTTTTAGAGCTGACAAAGTAGGTGATCAATTTAATATCCAATATACCATTCTTGGTGGTGGAGATGAATATGCCCGTATGGATAAGGTAAAAGCTACGAATGCTACATATATCATTCCGCTTGATTTCCCGGAGGCCTATGATGTTTCTGATCCTTATTTAGCCAATATGGTTAGTCTTGGAGATATGCGCCATTGGAACCAAGCGCCTACCAACCCATCAATGCTGGAAAAAAATGGAGTAACCTTTGCCCTGACAACGCATAAATTAAAAAAAGTAGCGGATCTCAATACTCGATTGATGAAAGCTATTGAGCACGGATTGGATAAAAAAACTGCTTTGGCTGCTTTGACTACTGTTCCTGCTCAAATTATAGGTAAAAGTGATATCCTTGGAAGTCTTAAAAAAGGTGCTTATGCCAATTTTATCATTACAAAGGATGAATTATTCTCAAAGGATAACACGATCTACGAGAATTGGGTACAAGGACAAAAAAATATCGTTACTGATATGAATGTTACCGATATCAATGGTAAGTACGATGTAAAAGTTGCAGGAACTACCTATGACGTATCAATTTCAGGCAAACCTTCTAAACCAAAAGCCGAAGTTACCTTAGGCGAGACTAAATTAGGTTCCAAAATCAATTATGAAAATGATTGGGTTACTTTAACCTTTACTGATAAGGATACTACCAAAACGAAATATATAAGACTAGTTACATCAATTGGTGATAATCCTAGTTTCTGGAGTGGTAAAGCAATTCTCCCTAATGGAGCTGAAACTTCTTTTACTGCAAAAAAGAAATCTGAAGAAGCTGCTGATAAGGATAAAGAGGAAACAAAACCAAAAGAAGATCAGGATAAGCCGGAAGTGCTGCCTGTAGTATATCCAAATATAGCTTATGGTCGAGCGGAACTTCCTAAATCCGAAAATATTTTATTTAAAAATGCTATGGTTTGGACAAATGAAGCTGATGGTATTCTAACCGAAACTGACGTATTAGTAAAGAATGGTAAAATAGCAGCCGTAGGTAAAAACTTAAGTGCTGGTGGTGCCAAAGTAATTGACGCTACCGGAAAACATCTTACTGCCGGTATCATAGATGAACATTCGCACATTGCAGCCGCTGCCATCAATGAAGCAGGACATAATTCATCGGCAGAAGTAATGATAGAAGATGTGGTATCTCCGGATGATATCAATATTTACAGAAATCTTGCCGGTGGTGTTACTTCTATTCAAATATTACACGGATCTGCGAATCCAATTGGTGGACGTTCCGCAATAATAAAACTGAAATGGGGTGAAGATGCAGATGATCTGATTTATAAAAATTCCCCAAAGTTTATCAAATTTGCTTTAGGTGAAAATGTGAAGCAAAGTAATTGGGGAAGTACTACTCGTTTTCCTCAAACCAGAATGGGCGTTGAGCAGGTGTATACAGATTATTTTAGCAGAGCTAAAGAATACGAAAAACGCAAAAAGAGCGGACAACCGTACAGAAAGGATATCGAAATGGAAACTCTTTTAGAAATCCTTAACGGCGAGCGTTACATAAGTTGTCACTCTTATGTACAGAGCGAGATTAATATGTTAATGAAAGTAGCTGAGAAGTTTGATTTTAGAGTAAACACCTTTACCCATATTCTTGAAGGATATAAAGTGGCAGATAAAATGGCAGAACATGGTGTTGGAGGTTCTACATTTTCAGATTGGTGGGCATACAAGTATGAGGTAAATGATGCAATTCCTTATAACGCTACGATTATGCATAATCAAGGTGTGGTTACCGCTATTAACAGTGATGATTCAGAAATGTCAAGACGTTTGAATCAAGAAGCTGCAAAATCTGTTAAGTACGGAGGAGTGTCTGAAGAAGATGCATTAAAATTCGTAACGCTAAATCCTGCTAAGCTATTACACCTGGATGACCGCGTAGGCAGTATTAAAACAGGTAAGGACGCTGATTTAGTTCTATGGACTGATCATCCTTTATCGGTATATGCTAAAGCTGAAAAAACCTTGATAGAAGGTGCTATCTATTTTGACTTAGAAAAGGATAAGGCGATGAGAAAAGCAATAGCAGACGAAAAGAACAAGCTATCTACAATGATGTTGAAAGCTAAAAATAATGGATTAAAGACACAGCCTCCTAAGAAAAAGGAGAAGCAAGATTTTGAGTGCGAAACCATAGAAACCATCAAATAAAAAATAATGTCAGGCTGAGCCTGTCGAAGTCAATGCTCATAGCAGATTGACAAAACACTTCGACAAGCTCAGTGTGACAAAAGAATCAAGAAAGACATGAAGAATCTAATTATAATTATAGCGCTACTTACTTTTTCCTTTGGAAAGGTAACCGCACAACAAACACCCGCCAAAGCTCAGTCAGAACCGATCACAATTACCGGTGCTACTGCTCATATTGGTAATGGAGAAGTGATCGAAAATAGTAGTATCACTTTTGAAAACGGAAAGATCACCGCTATTGGCCCTTCAGGTAGTATTGAAGCGAAAGGAAAAGTTATTGATGCCACCGGAAAACATGTGTATCCCGGATTTATTGCACCGAATTCAACCCTTGGTTTAGTAGAAATCGGAGCTGTAAAAGCAACAGACGATGATAGCGAAATAGGATCATACAATCCACACATTCGAAGCTTGATAGCCTACAACGCTGAAAGTAAGATAGTAGAAAGTATGCGTCCAAATGGAGTATTGATCGCACAAGTTACGCCACGCGGCGGAACCATTTCCGGAACCTCCTCTATTGTACAATTAGACGCCTGGAACTGGGAAGACGCTGCTATCAAAACTGATGACGGAATTCATATGAATTGGCCAAGTCCTTTTACCAGAGGAAGATGGTGGCTAGGAGAAGATCCGGGTTTTAAACCAAATAAGAAATACAAGGAACAGGTTTCTGAAATTGAAAACTACATAACACAAGCAAAAGCCAGTATTAAAACAAATAAAGCGGCAGGAAATCTTCCTCATTTAGCAATGCAGGGAGTTTTTAACGGTTCTCAGAACTTATTTATACGCGTAAGTGCCGAAAAAGCGATTTTGGATGTATTGAATTTTGTTAAAGAACACGGTATACAAAAAGTTGTTTTGGTTCATGCTGATGAAGCCTACAAGGTTGCTGATCAGTTAAAACAGCGTGGCATTGGTGTATTGCTAACAAGAACTCATACGACTCCAAATTACGAAGACGATGATTATGATTTACCATACAAAAATGCAAAGCTTTTAATGGATGCTGGTGTACTGGTTGCGTTAGAGAATAGTGGTCAGATGGAACGTGCCAATGCTCGTAATTTACCTTTTCAGGCAGGAACTGTTGCTGCACATGGATTGGATAAAGAAAAAGCGCTCCAATTAATAACAGGTAATAGTGCAAAAGTCCTGGGTATTGATGATTTTACAGGTACCTTAGAAGTTGGCAAAGATGCAACCTTATTCATCAGTATCGGTGATGCTCTAGATATGCGTACTAATCAATTAGAACATGCTTTCATTCAAGGACGTGATATAAGTTTACAAAGTCATCAAACCAAACTTTGGAATAGATATAGTAAAAAGTTTAGTAAGTAGTTATTCTTAAAATACTAGAAAAAGAGGCTTTCTAAAAAGTTAATTTTTGTTGTCAAACTGAGCCTGTCGAAGTTTTTAACTCGTTTATTTTCAAAATGTCTTCGACAAGCTCAGACTGACAATTTTAAGTTTAATAGACTTTTTAGACAGATTTTCTATTTAGATCCCTAATCTCTCCATTTGATAGCTACTTTTGTACTTAAGCGCTACGGTAACTCGAACTGACTCATAGATCTCATCTTCTCCTCTTGATCTCCATAATGCCTTTACACCTTCTTTTACCAACCAGGAAAATGAAGGTGAATATGTCGGTCTTGGAACTAAATGCATCGCATTAGAAGCCTCTAAGGCTTCTGCGTACATTTCTGCCGCCAGATCACCTAAATCATCAGTTACATCATATTCTGAAAGTGTGTTATTAGGATAAAAAAAGTTTAAGATTTCTACGACCATCTGATCATTGCTTATAGAACTCATTGAGTTGGTTTTAAGAGATTAATAAAACTTGTGATACAAATTTCGTGAAATTTATTGTAAAGACACACCCCGTTTTCAGTGAAAATCTCTCCACCTTTTTTCAAGTATTTTAACTTTTGAACTCTTTCATATCCTGAAGTGCACTGATAAGCATATTTACGTGATTTAGTGTACAGCTTTCGCCCATAATACCGATCCTCCAAATTTTTCCGGCAAAGTCGCCCAATCCGCCACCAACTTCTATATTATACTCATCTAATAATTTTTTGCGCAGTAATGCTTCGTCATTTCCCTCAGGTAAGAAAACGGCATTTAGATTAGGTAATCTATATTGTTCTTCAACCAAATATCTAAATCCTAGATTTTCCAGCTTAATTTTTAAAACCTGGTGAACATCCTGATGTCTTTTCCACCTATTCTCCAACCCTTCTTCTATTACAATTCTTAGAGATTCTCGCAAAGCATATACAGAAGACACCGGAGCTGTGTGATGATATGCCCGTTTAGCACCTCCCCAATAATTCTTTACCAAACTTAGATCTAAGAACCAGCTTTGCACTTTAGTTTTTCTATTTTCTAAAACTTTTAAAGCCCTGTCCGAAAAACTCACCGGTGACAATCCCGGAGGAGCGCTTAAACATTTCTGAGTACCCGTATATATTGCATCAATATTCCAATCATCCACTCTTAGTTCCATTCCGCAATAAGAAGTTACGGCATCTACCATCAATAATCCTCCTGCATTATGCACCAAATCACTTATTTCTTTTAGTGGTTGTAATGCTCCGGTAGAAGTTTCTGCGTGAACTAGTGCGACTAGCTTAGGTTTTTTACAAATCTCTAATGCTTTTTTTATGTCATCCGGAGTAACGACAGTTCCCCACTCTTTTTCAATTTTATGAACTATAGCTCCACATCTTTCGGCAATATCCGCCATTCTACCACCAAAAACTCCATTTATACAGATAATTACTTCGTCTCCTGGTTCTAATAAATTCACCAAACAAGTTTCCATCCCTGCACTGCCTGGTGCTGAAACCACAAAGGTTAAGTGGTTTTTGGTAATAAAAGTTTGTTGTACCATTTCCTTTACCTCATCCATAATTGTTACAAATTCTGGATCCAAATGACCTATCAAGGGTGTGGACATTGCTTTAAGCACTCTTGGATGCGCGTCAGACGGACCTGGCCCCATTAATATCCTGTTACTGGTACTAAGTTCTTTATACATAAAATTATTTTTGTGTGTTACTATATCGTTTTCGTAAATGAGATTAGCTAAAGGATATAAAATTAGTTAATTCTGAAAATGTACTTAAAATGACTTTGTAATACTCTTGTTAAAAAGTCTGTTCACAGTGTTTATTTCGCAATTTAGAGTACCTATCAGTACTTGAAATTATTAAATCATAAAAATGACACCTGAATTTTTATGAAAAAAAATATGCTGTCATAGCAAAACAAAGAGCTCTACCAGTTTTAACTAGTAGAGCTCTTTATGCTTTTAAAGAGGCTGTCTAAAAAGCAGTTCACATTTATCAAACTGACAAATCATATTGTTTTTTGCTTTTCAGACGGCCTCCTATTTTCTTATTCTGGTTTACTAAATATAGAGGAATCCATTTTTTCTGTACTTGCAGATGCATTCACAAACTTTCTTTCACTTTTTACATCACCTACCACACCGTTTTTGTATGCTCTCCATTTTAATGTTTTGGGCAGTAATAGACCACCTACATCATTCCAATCAGCATATTCTATTAAACTTATTTTCTCACTACTTTCTTTACTAAAAAAGGTAACCGTATACCCTAAATATTTCATTTTATATGATTGTGAATCATAATATATAAAGTAATTATCCTTTGGTGAGTCTCCTACTGCTTCGCCATACGATATTTTATAACCTGGATATGACACATCATCAACTTTCAGGTCATCAACTTTTTCGTAAGAAATACCTTCATCGCCCAATACGAAAGGCATAGCATAAAAGTAAAACATCAGATTATGATAAAAACGAGGATTCCCTTTGAAATACGCAGAATCCTGTTTGATCCAGGCTTCTTCTCCATCAAATCCTAAAACGAATTTATCAGTCTCTATACGTGCGTGCCTAGTCTTTAAATCTGTAGTATGTTTTTCATTTCCTTCCGGATTGGAAAGTTCGAAAACCAGTGAGTTCTTTTCGTCGAAAGCCTGTATTCCTCCGTGCGCTTGAAAAACTTTCGCTATATCTTCCGGAAAATCCTTAGAACGATCTGGTATTGCTTCTTCGATTGGGGTTTTGTCGACTTCAACTTTTTCTTCTTTAGAAACCTGTTTACAGGAAAATAAGACGCTAAGTACCAGTGTTACGATTATTATTTTTCTCATTATAGAAATTAGGTTATGGTTTAAGTTTACTGTAGTCGCGACCTATCTATAACCTTACAAAATAGAATTAACTAATTTTTACGCTTTACAATTTCACCGACTTCGTACACATTATTCTTATCAGAAAAAGTATAGTTATAATCGTTATACTTAAAGGTTTTGACATCTGCTTCTTTGATAATTTTTCCTTGGAAATAAACATGATTCTTATCTTTTGCATACCCATAGCGTATATCCATAAAAGTAGCGGCATCTGCATCATCAATAACTAAACCTTCGTAAAAAATTTGATCATCGATTTTGAGAAGGGAATGATCATCAAAAAAAACTATTGAATTACTATCTTGGAAAGGAAGCTTGATCACTTCTTTTATGTAATCACCACCTCTATAAGTAAGATAAAAATAAATATTCTTATCGTCTCTTATATAAGAGTTTGTAAGAGAAACTGTTTCTGAAATATTAACACCATCAATTTTCAATAGAGGTTCTCCATATTGATAGTGATAAACTCCTTTAACATCTTTACAGAACTGATCATTAATGATTTCAAAAGATTCGTGATCTACGTCTCTACATTTTTGATTATTACGATAAATAAAGTTTTTATCTTTTGCAAAACTATAACTGAGTTGCTCATAAGTCTGAGCATCTGCTCCTTCTAAAATTTTAAATCCTTCAGCTTCTGAATTGTCTAAATAGTATAAATCATCTACTAAAATATAGACATGATTCTTATCTATTGGCATAAAACCGGATTTAACTTCGAAGGAAGCAACATCCACTGGAGTATTTATGACCCTTGATTTAAAATAAGCGCGATTTGCATCCTTAGCATAATCGGTACCCAAAACCTGAAAAGTAGGAAGATCTACTTCCATTTCATGCTTTCCTAATGAAAACCAATTTCCCATTGGACTGTATACAACTCCCTCATTATCCCTGGTGTAATAATAGGAATCAGACAACTCTTTATTAATTAACTCTCCGAAAGGATTAAAAAAACGATATAGTCCATAAAACACTAATGATCCAATCACAAGGAATACTGCGGCTAATATCATAATTATTTTCTTTACCATAAGGTTAAATTATGAAAAGTACTTCATTATTAGTACCCTAGATACAGTGGTTTTGTTTCTTATATAAATAATAACTTATTACGTTTTCTGCTTTTTCTTTTTAGCAGCCGGAAAGAGTACATTATTGAGAATCAAACGATATCCTGGAGAATTGGGATGTAGTTCTAATTCTGTTTTAGGATCTCCTACTCTGTGCTGATAATCTTCGGGATCGTGACCTCCGTAAAACGTAAAAAATCCTTTTCCTTTAATACCGTGAATATATCTGGCTTCATTGTTTGTTTTATTCTCTCCCAGAATCAGTACATTGGATTTAATTTGATTAGGATTGTACGCAGTAGTTTGTCCCATAAAACCTTTGACCAGCGAAGTATGATTTTGGCAAAGCATTGTAGGTATAGGATCCCATTTTGCAGAAAAATCCATAAGAGTAAAGTAATCAGTTGTTTTAGGAATCCGACGTGTTCGGGTCATATCGATAGAGGAAAACTCATATACATTCGGATTACGTTCTAATGTGAAATTTTTAAAAGCAAAGGTATTATTAAAATCAATCTTGGATTGATAACCAGGTTCACTTGGGTCTCCATCAAACATAGGTTCGCATATATCTACACCCTCTGCTGCCAGGGCTATTTCAAAACTATCTGTTGCACTACACATAGCAAACATAAATCCGCCTCCGACCACGTAATCTCTAATTTTTAGCGCTACCGCCAATTTTTCCTTAGATACTTTTTGATATCCGAGCTCATTCGCTAATTTCTCTGCTTGTGCTTTTTCTTTAATATACCAGGGAGTGGCTCTATAGGTGTTATAAAACTTTCCATATTGTCCTGTAAAATCTTCGTGATGCAAATGCAACCAATCGTACAGTATTAAATTATCTTCCAGTACTTCTTTATCATAGATGGTCTCATAAGGAATCTCTGCAAAAGTCAACACCATCGTTACGGCATCATCCCAAGGCTGATTCCCTTTAGGAGAATACACTGCAATTTTAGGTGCTTTTTCTAAAACAACAGCTTCCATATTCTTAGAAGGACTGCTAATTTCTATCAAAATTTCCTCTGTTTTAGCAGTGCTCAAAACTTCGTAAGAAACCCCTCTAATCGTACACTCTTTCCTGATTTTTTCTGTATCAGGTAATAAAAAAGAACCTCCTCTATAATTGAGCAACCACTTTACTTTAAGATCTTTACTTAATGTCCAATAGGTAATTCCATAAGCTTTTAAATGGTTTTGCTGGCTTTCTGCATCCATAGGAATTAGCACATACGAAGCATATGTTTGAAAAGAAAAGAAAAGAAAAATATAAATCAGAAACTTATACTTCTTTCTAGAAAGGAACATCGTCATCATCATTAGAATCATTTATGCTACTCCCAAAAGCTTCATCGGCACTGGGAAGATGGCTTGTATTAAAAGGATCATCTTCTTCTTTACCATCATTCATTTTGGAATGAAACTCAAAAGGAGTACTAAAGTCATCTAAGTTATCAAATTTACCTAAGTGACCAATAAATTTTAACCTAATATTTTCTAGACCTCCATTACGGTGTTTTGCTACAATAAACTCTCCTTGTCCTTGTGTAGGAGATCTTTCTTCATCATCCCATTCATCAATCTTATAATATTCGGGTCTAAATATAAATGCAACGATATCCGCATCCTGCTCTATTGCTCCGGATTCTCTTAAGTCACTTAATAAAGGTCTTTTACTGCCTCCTCGGGTTTCTACTGCACGGGACAGCTGGGATAACGCAATAACCGGGATGTTTAATTCTTTGGCCAATGCCTTCAGGTTACGAGAAATTGTCGAGATTTCCTGTTCACGATTTCCATTCTTACCACTTCCACCTGCCGTCATTAATTGGAGATAATCGATAACGATCATTTTGATTCCGTGCTGAGAAGACAAACGTCTTGCTTTTGCCCTTAAGTCAAAAATAGAAAGTGAAGGCGTATCATCGATAAAAAGCGGAGCTTTCTCTAAATCCTTAACTTTTACGTTTAATTGTTCCCACTCGTGTTTTTCTAGCTTGCCGGTTCTTAATTTTTCTGAAGAAAGGCCTGTTTCTGATGAAATCAAACGAGTAATCAATTGTACAGATGACATTTCTAATGAGAAAAAGGCAACCGGGATATTAGCACCAACAGCCATATTTCTTGCCATCGACAATGTCAGCGCTGTTTTACCCATACCCGGACGTGCTGCTACAATTATTAAATCACTAGGTTGCCAACCGGAGGTTAGTTTATCCAGTTTATCAAAACCAGAAGGCACACCGCTCATTCCCTCTTTATTAGATATTTCCTGAATTTTTTTCTTAGCCTGAATAACTAAGCTCTGAGCAGTCTCTGTCGATCTTTTAATATTTCCCTGAGTTACTTCATATAATCTTGATTCGGCCATATCCAGAAGGTCAAATACATCGGTTGTTTCATCATATGATTCTTCGATGATTTCATTGGATATTTTGATCAAGCTACGTTGAATATATTTTTGCAAAATTATTCGAGCGTGAAACTCGATATGCGCTGATGACGCTACCTTTTGAGTAAGTTGTATAAGATAAAATTCCCCGCCAGCCAATTCTAGTTTTGCATCTTTCTTTAACTGACTAGAAACGGTTAATAAGTCAATGGGTTCTGAATTTTCAAAGAGTTTGTAGATTGCTTCGAAAATATATTTATGAGACTCTCTGTAAAAAACATCGGGATTCAGGATATCTATTATTTCATCTACCCCTTTCTTATCAATCATCATCGCTCCAAGCACAACCTCCTCTAAATCAGTTGCTTGAGGAGGTATTTTTCCTTTTTCCAGCGAAATTACGTTCCCCCGACCATAATTAGATTGCTGTGCTTGCTGTACTTTTTCCATGACCACGAATGTAAAAAAATTGTAAAGAGATGAACGTCATACAAAGGTAATGAATGTCCACCAGTCTTCAACAATTGAACTGTTGATAACTTAATATTATTGTTAATAAGCATAAAAAAATCTGAAGTTTTGAACTTCAGATTTTTGTGTCAGGTGATTTCTTAGGGGTTAGCCCTTAAAGACTCCCATATTTGCATATTTCTCCATACGCTTTTCTACTAATTCTTCTGGTGATAAGTTTTTCATCTCTTCTAAAGAAGATAAAATTTTGTCTCGTACAGCTTTGAATGTTTTTTCACGATCACTATGTGCTCCTCCAAGAGGTTCTTTTACGATTTCATCCACTACTTTAAGCTTTACACTATCTTTTGCGGTAAGTTTTAGCGCTTCAGCCGCAATCTCTTTTTGTTCCCAGCTTCTCCATAAAATAGAAGAACAGTTTTCCGGAGAAATTACAGAATACCAGGCATTTTCTAACATCAGAACTTTATCACCTACGCCTATTCCTAACGCTCCACCACTAGCTCCTTCTCCTATAATTACAACAATAATAGGTACCTTAAGGCGAGTCATTTCCATTATATTTCTGGCAATCGCTTCTCCCTGACCTCTTTCTTCAGCTTCCAGACCTGGATAAGCTCCTGGAGTATCTATAAACGTAACAACCGGTATATTGAATTTTTCTGCACTTTTCATTAAACGAAGTGCTTTTCTATACCCCTCAGGATTAGCCATTCCAAAATTACGATATTGCCTTGTCTTGGTATTATATCCTTTTTGTTGACCTACAAACATAAAGCTTTGATCACCGATCTTACCAAGACCTCCGATCATTGCCTTATCATCCTTAACATTTCGATCGCCATGAAGTTCTAAAAAAGATTCTCCACAGATTGCATTTATATAGTCCAATGTATACGGCCTGGATGGATGTCTTGACAACTGTACTCGCTGCCAAGCAGTCAAATTTTTATAAATTTCCTTCTTCGTCTCGTTTAACTTCTTCTCAATTTGCTTACACGTATCTGTAACATCAACGTCACTTTCTTCTCCAATGGCGCAAGCTTTCTCAAATTGTTCCTCGAGTTCTTTAATGGGGAGTTCAAATTCTAAATATTCCATATCAAGAATATATTTTATTTTTTAACTAGGGTTAGCAGACAAATATAAAACAATACTTGTTAAACTGGTATTAAGACCTTTGTCTTTTTATTTTTTTAATATTCTTAAACACCCCATTTAATACAACGGTACTAAGTATAATAAGGGCTCCGTAATAAAATCCAGGATTCATTTTTTCTGAATCTCCAAAAATTAAATACGCCAATACAATCCCATAAATTGGTTCTAAATTAATCGTTAGCATCACCGTATATGGACTTAAGTATTTCATTACCTGAACAGAGCCTATAAAAGCATACGCTGTACAAACAGAGGCTAAAACAATAAGGTATACCCAATCTAACGTAGATAGCTGAAAGAAAGAAAGAGAAAAACCATCATTCCCGTTTCCCAAAAATGAAGTTATAATCAAGTATATGGTTACAAAACCCACACCGCTCAATAATTCATAAAAAGAAATCATCGAAGAAGTATATTGTTTTGCTATTTTTCCATTGATTAAAGAAAAAACAGAGGATAAAAAAGCAGAACACAGCGCATAGATAATACCTAAAAAATAATCCCCTTCTACATTAAAAATTATATACAAACCACTAATGACTATTAGACCAAATACGACTTCATACCATATTAATTTTCGTTTGTAAAAAATCGGTTCTAAAATTGAAGTAAAAAAAGCACCTGTAGAAAGGACTGCCAAGGTTATAGAAACGTTAGACACTTTTATAGCTGCAAAAAAAGTTATCCAATGCAAAGCTATTATCGCTCCTGCAATGCACAAAGTAATAAGTAGCTTTTTTGAGATCTTTAATGAAATTTTTCTCCAATGAATATAAAGGTAAATGAATCCGGAAGCCATTAGCATGCGATACCATACCAATGGTAAAGCCTCAATAGAAATTAATTCTCCAAGTATTGCTGTAAAACCCCAGACAAATACTATAAAATGAAAATGTAAGTAATTTTGAAGTTTAGCGTTTGGCATTATATAACAGATAAATAGCTAAAATTCCGAAAGAAATATTTGGAAACCACACGGCTACCAAAGGTGGAAAATCAGATTGATTCGCCAAGGTACCTAATACTTTATCAAAAAAGATAAAAACAAAGGCTAATGAAATTCCCACAGCAAGATTTACGCCCATTCCTCCTCTTCTTTTCATGGAAGAAACAGCTACCCCAATAACTGTTAGAATAAATGCAGAAATAGGTAAGCTCCATCTTTTATATGCAACCACTTTATATCTATTGATATCAGATGACCCGCGTTTACTTTCCTTTTCAATAAACTCACTCAATTGCATATAGTTAAGGGTCTCTGCTACATAGGTTACCGGAGTGAACTCATCTATATTAAAAGGCAATACTGTATCTTTTTTTCGTGCCTTTTCAATAATATCTTCATTTTCCAAAACTCTTCGTTTGACAAAATCCCTTAATTCATAAATACTATCTTTATAAGTAATTGTTCTTGCAGAAATTTTAGTTACCAGCTTATTACCATCAAAATACTCTAAAGTAAAATTAGTCGCTTTTTTTTGAAGTGGTTTAAAATCATTTGCATATAAAAAGATACTATCATTTAGTTGACGGTACACATTCCTGGTTTCCTGAACCTTCTTTCCTTTTTTTAAATATGAATATTTAAACTCGTTAAAACCCTGACTTGCTTTAGGTGCCAGAAATAAACCCATTGCTAAAGCCCCTATACAAATCAGGATAGCTCCAATCATATAAGGTCTTAAAAATCTCCAGAATGATACTCCCGAACTTAAAAATGCTATAATTTCTGTTTTATTAGCCAACTTAGAAGTAAACCAAATTACTGAAAGGAAAACAAATAAAGGAAATAATAAGTTTGCAAAATATACTGTAAAATCTAAATAATAAGAAACAACTGCTGCAAAAGGTACTTTATGTTCTAATATGTTATCAATTTTTTCTGAAAGATCAACTATAATTCCAATAGGAATAAAAAGCAGAATCATTGTAAAAAATGTTCCTAAATATCTCTTAAGTATATACCAATCTAATATTTTCAAATTACAATCTTTTATCCATTTGTTTGACCATCATATTCTTCCAGGAATAAAAATCTCCGGCTAAGATATGTTTTCTTGCTTCACGAACCAACCATAAATAAAAGCCAAGATTATGGATCGTGGCTATTTGCCTTCCAAGCATTTCATTCACTGAAAATAGATGTTTTAAGTAGGCCTTAGAATACTCTGTATCCACATATGTCATACCCATCTCATCAATCGGAGAGAAATCATCTTCCCACTTTTTATTCTTTATATTTATGGTTCCGTGTGCCGTAAAAAGCATTCCATTTCTTCCATTACGAGTTGGCATCACACAGTCAAACATATCAATCCCTAATGCAATATTTTCTAAAATATTAATTGGTGTTCCCACACCCATCAAATATCTCGGTTTATCCTCAGGTAATATTTCTGTTACTACCTCTGTCATTGCATACATTTCTTCAGCTGGTTCTCCCACTGATAACCCACCAATTGCATTTCCCTCTGCCCCTGCATTGGCAATATACTCTGCTGACTGTTTTCTCAAGTCCTTATAGGTACTTCCTTGAACAATCGGAAAAAAAGTCTGATCATATCCATATTTAACCGGAATTTTTTCAAGATGTTGCATACATCTGTCTAACCACCTGTGTGTCATATGCATACTTCTTTTCGCGTATCGATAATCACAAGGATAGGGAGTACATTCATCAAAAGCCATGATAATATCCGCTCCAATGGTTCTTTGTATTTCCATTACATTCTCCGGAGTAAACACGTGATAGGAACCATCTATATGCGATTTAAACTTCACTCCTTCTTCTTTAATTTTACGGTTTGCAGATAACGAATACACCTGATAACCACCACTATCGGTTAGAATATTTCTATCCCAATTCATAAACTTATGTAATCCTCCCGCTTTTTCCAGAATTGGTGTTTGCGGTCTAAGATATAGGTGGTATGTATTGCCTAAAATAATATCCGGATTGATATCATTTTTTAATTCTCTTTGATGCACACCTTTTACAGTTGCCACAGTACCTACAGGCATAAAAATCGGAGTCTCAATAACCCCGTGATCTGTTGTAATTTTTCCGGCTCTGGCCTTACTTTGGGGATCCGTTGATAATAAGTCGAATTGCATAGTTTTTATTTCGTAGAGGGCAAAGATAACTAACTAAAACTACTTTAATAAAGCGAAGTTTTCGAAAACTTTTCGTTATTAACAATCGTATCTTAATTAAAAGACGTTCAGACATTTTGCCACGGTAATCAAAACCTGTATTTTTGCGCCTTAATCATTAAGCTAATTAGCATAACAATGCCAAAAACACAACAATTAGAAGATTTTGTAACTCAGGTGCGTAGAGATATTCTACGACAGGTTCACAAAGTAAACTCTGGGCATCCCGGTGGATCTCTAGGATGTACAGAATTTTTTGTCGCTCTATATCAAGAAATTCTTGAAAGAAAAGATGATTTCGATATGGATGGGAAAGAAGAAGATTTATTTTTCTTGTCTAACGGACATATTTCTCCGGTTTATTACAGTGTATTAGCGAGAAGCGGGTATTTTCCGGTAGAGGAATTAAACACCTTTAGATTGATAAATAGTAGGCTTCAGGGTCATCCTACAACGCATGAAGGCCTTCCTGGTATCAGAATAGCTTCCGGATCTCTCGGACAGGGAATGTCTGTGGCCATAGGTGCTGCGCTAGCTAAAAAACTTAACAATGACAATCATCTTGTATACAGCCTTCACGGAGATGGTGAATTACAAGAAGGTCAGATTTGGGAAGCTGCCATGTATGCCGCTGGAAAAAAAGTAGATAATCTCATATCAACCATAGATCTTAACGGACAACAAATTGATGGTGCTACAGATGATGTATTACCACTAGGAAGCTTAAAAGCAAAATTTGAAGCTTTTGGTTGGGATGTTATGGAGATCAAAGAAGGAAATAATATAGCCGCTGTTATTGATGGGCTTACAGAAGCAAAAAGCAGAACCGGAAAGGGTAAGCCAGTATGTATCTTAATGCATACCGTGATGGGGAATGGGGTAGACTTTATGATGCATACGCACGCTTGGCATGGTAAAGCACCTAACGACGAACAGTTAGAGATAGGTTTAGCACAAAATCCTGAAACTTTGGGAGACTACTAAATCACATAAGAGATTTCTGGTTACAGAAATCATTAAAATAAAAAAATAGATGAAAAAATATATAGATACAGGAAAAAAAGACACGCGTTCCGGTTTTGGAGCTGGTCTTGAAGTACTTGGACAAACAAACGAGAATGTTGTGGCGCTTTGTGCTGACTTAGTGGGTTCTCTGAAAATGGATGCATTTATAGCCAATAGCCCTGACCGTTTTTTTCAGATAGGTATCGCTGAAGCCAACATGATGGGAATCGCCGCAGGTTTGACTATTGGCGGTAAAATTCCGTTCACCGGAACCTTTGCGAATTTCTCTACAGGTCGTGTTTATGACCAGATTCGGCAGTCCATTGCATACAGTGGAAAAAATGTAAAAATCTGTGCTTCTCACGCAGGCTTAACGTTAGGAGAAGATGGAGCAACTCACCAGATTCTAGAAGATATTGGATTAATGAAAATGTTGCCAGGCATGGTAGTCATTAACCCTTGTGATTATAATCAAACAAAAGCTGCAACCATTGCGATAGCTGATTATGAAGGACCGGTATATCTACGTTTTGGAAGACCTAAAGTGGCAAATTTCACTCCGGAAGATCAAAAATTTGAAATCGGAAAAGCGGTTCATTTGCTAGAAGGAACTGATGTTACTATTGTCGCTACAGGACATTTGGTTTGGGAAGCCTTACAGGCCGCAGAAGATTTGCAAAAAACAGGTGTCAATGCAGAAGTAATAAATATACACACCATAAAACCACTGGATCACGAGGCTATTCTGAAATCGGTTAAAAAAACTGGTTGTGTTGTGACTGCAGAAGAGCATAACTTTTTAGGAGGTCTTGGAGAAAGTGTTTCCAGAGTACTTGCTCAAAATTACCCGACTCCTCAGGAATTTATTGCAACGAATGATACTTTTGGAGAAAGTGGAACTCCCGAACAGTTAATGAAAAAGTATGGATTAAATGCTGACGCAATAATCAATGCTGTGGAAAAAGTTATGAAGAGAAAGTAGGATATACTTTTACTAAATTAAATAGCAATCTAGAGCCTTCTGCATATTTTACAGAAGGCTTTTTTTATTCAAAAATTAGAATAATCACTTCTTATTTCCGTTATAATAGTAACTCTGACCACTACCAAAAAATAGTTAATTGTTTATTCATTCTTTTAAAATTCATTTAAAATGAAAAATGTATTAGTATTTTTAATTCTATTCAGTTCTTTCTTAACCACTGCACAAGAAAAAGGTATCAACTTTGGTGTAAAAGCAGGTTTAAATTATGGAGACAACGGTAAGATTGAATTCAGTGATGTTACCAATACCGGTGGTAATTTAATTTCAGAAAATGCGGATGACCGTGTAGGCTATCATATTGGCGTATTCCTGAGAGCCGATATTACCGACAGTTTTTACCTAAAACCGGAATTACAGTATACTCAGAACAGCAGTTCTTATTCGTTTGATAACAGAAAGTTAGACTATGACATCAAAAAATTGGATCTACCAATTTTAGCAGGTGTTTATCTTCTTGGCCCATTGCACTTGTTTGGAGGTCCTTCTTTACAATATATTGTAGACAATGATCTGGAAGACGAACGACTAAGTGATGTGAAAAATGAATTTACAGTAGGTGTTCAGTTTGGAGTAGGATTACAAATAAGACGTCTTAATATCGATGTAAGATATGAAAGGGGAATTAGTGATAATCAAGCTCAGACTATAAATGAAAACACTGGTCAAACTATTAGAGTAGATTCCAGACCAAATCAATTTATACTTAGTCTGGCTTTGGATTTATAAGAAGCCTATCTATTAAAAAAACTCCGGTAGTTACCGGAGTTTTTGATATTTGTCAATTTTGATTTCTTCTTGATGCTGTGTCATCTGGATCCAGATAATTAGGAATCCCATCTCCATCAGTATCATCGTTCGTAGGATCTCCATCACCGATATCATTAGTAGGATCTCCATCATTATCTCTATCTACAGTTAAATCCGTATCTGGCTCTAAATCTTCATCTATTGTTAGCGTTCCATCTCCGTCATCATCTGTATCCAAAAAATTAAAACGTGTATCATTATCTGTATCGTCATCCACATCGAAAACTAGCCGGTCACCATCAATATCTTCTAAATATGAGGGTACTCCGTCATTATCGTGATCCGATTCATTAGCTGTATATAATTGAATACTAAAAATTAAGGGAGAATATAGAGGAATATTTCCTCCTGGTGCTGCAGATCCAAAATATCCTAATCCTGAAGGTATAAACACTGTGAAATTACCAAAGTCCATATTGTAACTTACAGTCCCATCTCCATTTTCTATAAATCCGGATGCACCTTTGAAGCCTGTAGTCGCTTCTCTAAAGCCCGGTACCACCTGAACTAAATCAAACCAAACTGGAGTAACTGCACTATCAAAAACTTTTCTGTTGAGATTATTATTATCTACCGGATCATTCTCATCAATAATACCGTCATTATCAGAATCTGATGCTGTTGGATTATTGTCTATATCACTATCATCAGCAATTCCATCCCCATCACTATCTGTTCTTGCAACTTCATCGATCAGGTCTGCTTCGCCATCTCCATCTGCATCAAAATCAGCATCATCAGGAATACCGTCTCCATCCTGATCTTCGTTATCATAAAACAACTCACCTCTGTATGTAACAAATGTAGAATCGGCAAAGGTAGGTTGAAGCTCAGTTTCCACTCCACCACTAAATTTCAATATGTATAAAGTATAATCAACGTCATCTCTGGTAACCGTTTTGGTCTCTAAAAACTCCGAGTCCCAGATCGGTGTCTGCCCACTATTATCTCCCGCGATTGTATCGAACTGTACTACAGAATAATCTGGATTCACATCATTGGTAACTAACGTATAAAAATGCGTTTTAAGATAATTCTGAATTATAGGATCCTCATTGACCTGCTGTTCCGCTCTATCCCTTGGAGGCACTAATTCCAAACCATTGTCATCATCACTACTACAAGCATATAAGGCTGCAATTACAGTACCTATAGCAAAAATATATCTTCTTACATTCATCTGATTGCTTTTTTTGAAGGCGCAAGATACAATTTTCTTGTACTTTTGCTTAACTATTATTAGAGATAAAACGGATTTTTTAATCATTTTTTATGCGAATTGATAAATATTTATGGTGTATCCGATATTTCAAGACACGAAGTATTGCTACCAAAGCCTGTAAAGATGGTAAAGTAAGAGTTAATGGAGATCTTATTAAACCATCACGGGAAGTATACCCTACAGATAAAATCACTGTTCGCAAAAACCAAGTTAATTATGAACTTATAGTTCTGGACACACCAAAAAGTCGACTAGGTGCTAAGTTAGTCGATATATATCGTAAAGACGTAACTCCTACAGAAGCGTTGCAAAAATTAGATCTTTTGAATTATTCAAAAGATTATTATAGAAAAAAAGGAACAGGAAGGCCTACCAAAAAAGACAGAAGGGATATCGATGATTGGTTTGAAGAACCAACTAAAAACGATAAAGAAGAATGAAATTAGATGCTTATTTCTGGAGTAACAAATATCAATTAAACCAAACAGGGTGGGATATCGGGTATGCGTCTACTCCAATTGTTTCTTACTTTGATCAATTAATTAACAAAAATCTCAAAATACTAATTCCGGGATGTGGAAATGCATATGAAGCAGAATACCTATTTAGAATTGGGTTTAAGAACATTTATATCTTAGATTTTGTTGAAGAAACACTTCAGAAATTTAAGGAAAAAGTACCGGATTTTCCTAAAACTCAAATAGTCTACAAAGATTTTTTTATGTTGGAAGATAAGTTTGACCTGATTGTCGAGCAAACTTTTTTTTGTGCACTATTACCAGAGCAAAGAAAGGAGTATGTCTCTAAAATGAAATCCTTATTAAAACCGGACGGAAAACTAATGGGTTTATTTTTTGATGCGGAATTTGAAAAACCCGGTCCTCCGTTTGGAGCTAATAGAAAAGAATATATCAAATTATTTTCCCAGTCTTTCAACATTAAAACATTAGAAAAATGTTATAATTCAATTCTCCCACGAATGGGTAACGAACTCTTTTTTATCTTTGAGGTCAAATAAAGAAATTTAACATTATTTACTTATGCAAACTAAAGACAATATTATTCTCACCCACGAACAAATCCAGCATAAGGTTAAACGGATAGCTTATCAAATCTATGAGACGAATGTAAATGAAAAAGAAATCGTGATAGCAGGCATAGCAGAAAACGGTTACATTTTTGCGCAAAGATTAAAAGTAATTTTAGAGGAAATCTCCAACATTTCGGTTACCTTATGTGAGGTAACTATGGATAAAACTGCACCGCACAACACCGTTCAGACTTCAATCCCGGCTTCAGTATATCAGAATAAATCTCTAGTACTGGCTGATGATGTGCTCAATTCGGGAACAGCTTTGGTTTATGGAGTAAAACATTTTCTAGATGTACCCCTGAAGAGATTTAAAACTGCAGTTCTCGTCAATCGAAATCATAAAAAATACCCAATCAAGGCAGATTTTAAAGGGATTTCTTTATCGACCTCTTTGCACGAACATGTAAATGTTACTTTTGGAACTAATGATCTTGCAATATTAGAATAAAACTGCCTGTATTTCTGTTGCTATTTCTTCCACCTCCTTATCATCTGTAGATATAATATACTCTGCCTGGTTATAATAAAATGAACGCTCAAAAAGGTGCTTTCTAATAAAATCCTTTAGATCTTCCTGAGAATTCACATGAGATATTAACGGACGCTTATGTTTTTCTGTAAATAATCTTGTGACCAATTCTTGCAAAGACGTTTTTAAGTATACACTTTTAGCATCCTTTCGGCTCTTAATTAACTCCAAGTTTCCTGCAAAACAAGGTGTCCCACCTCCCAAAGAGATAATAGTATTAGTATAAGTTTCCAGGACCATTTTTAGATATTCATTTTCTTTTTTTCTGAAATATATTTCTCCATTTTCTTCAAAAATCTTGTTTATGGATTTCTTTTCTCGAGCCTCAATATATTGATCCAAATCCAGGCATTCCATTTCTAATTTTGATGCTAAATCCCTGCCAATAGAGGATTTACCACAACCCATGTATCCTAATAAAATAATATTCATAAACTAAAATTTAGACTATTTATACCTGAAAAAAAGGTCATTTAAAATAAAACGTAAATTTATATTAAATTCTTCTTGAAAAATAAATTAATGATAGTATATTTGCACCCGCATTCAAGGAAAAAGAATGTATGACCGGGTAGCTCAGTTGGTAGAGCATCTCCCTTTTAAGGAGAGGGTCCTGGGTTCGAGCCCCAGCCCGGTCACTTTTGAATAAATAATAATTTAGCTTTAGGATTGTTTTTCAAAAAAGTTCTTTTAAATATTTAAAATAAATTCATTAATGACCGGGTAGCTCAGTTGGTAGAGCATCTCCCTTTTAAGGAGAGGGTCCTGGGTTCGAGCCCCAGCCCGGTCACCAAAAGTATCACAATTATACTGTGATACTTTTTTAGTTTTATATCACATTGTAAGGCATCTTTATTTACCCGGATGCTGGAATTGGTAGACAGGCATGGTTGAGGGCCATGTGTCCATTAGGGCGTGTGGGTTCGACTCCCATTCCGGGTACTTATAATTTAATGCTCTGCTTTCTGCATTAAAAAGCGGGCTAAAATTCTCTTTTTTGAATTAGGTTTTATTCAGAAATACATTTATCATTGACGCAACGGCAAACACATTAAATTTCGGATTTCATCGTTTTAAAAAAACCACCGAATTACCGAGGATAATACTGCAAATATCCTCTTTTATGAAAGCATCTTATGCCAAATCGCTTGCCAATGCCTGATTAAGAAACAATATGAACGCGTCAACAGAAACCTGGCAGAAATTATTTTTTAAGTCTTTAATGAACGATATTGTCGGCTGTACTATATTCTTATTTTAACAAATGACCCTAATATTTTAACAAGTCCCAAAAGATAAATACATACTTTTTGTTTAAATTTGTTTAACAATCATTCTAAAAAAGTGAACAATATTAAACAGAATTTTAGTATCAAGGATCTGGAAAATCTATGTGGAGTAAAAGCTCATACGATTAGAATATGGGAAAAAAGATACAATTTATTATCACCTGACCGCACAGAAACTAACATACGCACTTACAGCTTACAAAGTCTTCAAAAATTGCTTAATGTCACTTATTTGGTAAATAGCGGATACAAAATATCTAGAGTATCTAAGCTCAATAACGAAGAAATTGACGAATACGTTAGACGTATCGTTTCTGATAATAGTACTAAGAGTCAAGCGATCAATTCTTTAAAAATTTCAATGCTTAATTATGACCTGCAGCTTTTTTTGGGGACTTATGAGCAATTATCAGAGAAAAGAACATTTAGGCAAATTTTTATTGACGTTTTTATACCATTATTAACAGAAATTGGATTGTTATGGCAAACAAATACAATAAGTCCTTCTCACGAACATTTTATAACGAATCTAATCAAGCAAAAGTTACTAACTAATATAGAAAAGCTTCAATACTCCAAACCCACTATAACTAATAAAGCTTTTATTTTGTTTCTTCCCGAAAACGAGATACATGAATTAGGTTTATTATATATCAATTATGAAATTCTACTTAAAGGATATAAAGCAATTTATCTTGGTCCCAGTATTCCATTGGACAGTCTACCAAATATGCTTTCTTTTCATGAGAATACAACTTTTCTTTCATACTTTACCGTAAAACCCGAGAAAGATAAAATAGAAGAATACCTAGAAAAATTTAATCAACTTGTTTGTTCTAAAAGAGAAAGTGAATTGTGGATGCTTGGTAAACAAATAATGCATATTTCTGATAACAGTTCTTCCAATCATCGCTATTTTTCATCAATTTCGGATCTCATAAAAGAATTATAGCAACATTTTATAAATAAATATGTCTCAAAAAGTAGTAATCATAGGTTCTGGGTTTTCTTCTCTATCAGCTTCTTGCTATCTGGCTAATCTAGGATATGATGTAAGCATCTATGAAAAAAACAATACTGTTGGTGGCAGAGCCAGACAATTGAAAAAAGAAGGATTTACATTTGATATTGGTCCATCCTGGTATTGGATGCCTGATGTATTTGAGAAGTTCTTTAATGATTTTAATACATCTCCATCTGACTTTTATTCATTAGACAAGTTAAATCCCGCCTATAAGGTATTTTTTGAAAATAAAGAAAGTATAACTATAGGAGACACTTTGGAAAAAATTTATGGAGCTTTTGAAAGGGAAGAAAAAGGAAGCTCTTTAAAATTGAAGAAGTTTATTTCCGAAGCCAAGAATAATTATGACATTGCTATTAAAGAATTAGTTTACAGACCAGGTGTTTCGCCAATGGAATTAGTAACTAAAGAAACTATAAAAAGAATAGGACAATTTTTTAGAACAATATCAAAAGAGGTAAGAAAAGAGTTTAAGAATAAAAAGTTGATTCAAATTCTGGAATTCCCTGTACTATTTCTTGGGGCGAAGCCAAGCGATACCCCAGCATTCTATAGTTTTATGAATTATGCAGATTTTGGATTGGGAACCTGGCATCCAAAAGGAGGAATGTATCAGGTTATACTGGGAATGAAAAAATTAGCACAATCGTTAGGTGTTCAAATTTTTACGAGTGCTGCAGTGGATAAAATTTTAGTAACTAACGGTAATGCAGTTGGGATTACTGTAGATTCTAATCTAATTGAAGCAGATATTGTATTATGCGGAGCCGATTACCACCATGGAGAAACATTATTAGAACCGCAATATCGTCAATACTCAGAAAAATATTGGGAACGTAAAACTTTTGCTCCTTCTTCCCTACTTTTCTATGTTGGATTTGATAAAAAACTGAACAATATCCATCATCACAATTTGTTTTTTGACACCGATTTTGATGCACACGCAAAAGATATTTACGACGATCCTAAGTGGCCGGATGAACCTCTTTTTTACGCTAATTTTACATCTGTAACTGATCCGGGATCTGCTCCTTTCGGTAAAGAGAATGGTTTTTTCTTAATTCCATTAGCTCCAGGCATAAAAGACACCCCTGAACTCAGAGAAACATATTTTGATAAAATTATAACTCGTTTTGAAGATTTGACCGAACAAAATGTTCAAAATAGTATTATATTTAAAGAGTCTTTTTGTGTAAAAGACTTCGTTAAAGAATACAATTCATATAAAGGAAATGCATATGGAATGGCAAATACATTATTGCAGACTGCATTTCTTAGACCTAAATTGAAAAGTAAAAAAGTGGAAAACTTATATTTTACAGGTCAACTTACCGTTCCAGGACCAGGGGTCCCACCATCTCTCATCTCTGGAAAATTGGTAGCAGGGCTAATAGAATCAAATACTAAAGCGTCAAAAAAACTAGAATCACAAATGGTTTGATTATCAAAAAGACATACAAATTTATCTAATAGACCTCCATATTAGTTTATAAACATACCCCTAGATTAAGTATAACTTAAATTAACACAGATGAAAGCATTATTTGACTCCGTTTCTTATAGTTGTAGTAAAACTGTTACTAGCTCGTATAGCACTTCATTTTCTTTAGCATCTAAAATGTTGTCGGATACCATCCGCCAGGATATCTATAATATTTATGGATTTGTAAGATTTGCAGATGAAATCGTAGATAGTTTTCACGAATATGATAAAGAAACGTTGTTTAATGATTTCGAAACCGAAATGTATAAGGCTATAGAATATAAGATCAGTCTAAATCCTATTCTTAATTCATTTCAGAAAACTGTACACCAATATAATATCGAACCAGAATTGTATGAAGCTTTTATGAAAAGTATGCGCTTGGATCTTCATAAAAAGAACTATTTAACTAAAAATGAATATAAAGAATACATATACGGCTCTGCGGATGTTGTAGGATTAATGTGTCTTAAAGTATTTGTAAAAGGAGATCAAATAAAATACAGTGAACTAAAAAAGAGTGCAATGCACTTAGGTTCGGCTTTTCAAAAAGTTAATTTTTTACGGGACTTAAAAGCAGATTTCGAAGATTTAAGTAGAACGTATTTCCCTAATACTGATTTAACCCAATTAGATGAAGCTTCTAAATTGCGAATAATTGAAGAAATTCAGGAAGATTTTGATAAAGCTTTTGAAGGTATTATGAAATTACCTGTCGAAGCAAAATTTGGTGTATACACTGCTTATATCTATTACAAAAAGTTACTTAACAAACTAAAGGCAACACCTTCGGTAGAGATAAAAAATACCAGAATCCGAGTGCCAAATTATCAAAAATTTGGTTTACTAGCTAAATCATATTTTGATTATCGATTTCATTTAATTTAGTAGCATGTTAAAAGAAATACATCTAAGATGAATAGTATGATTTGGATATTGATATTTATACTCACATTTTGTTTTATGGAGTTCATGGCCTGGTTTACTCATAAATATATTATGCACGGTTTTCTGTGGTCCCTCCATAAAGATCACCATCATAAGGATCACAGTAGCTGGTGGGAACGTAATGATTTATTTTTTGTATTTTATGCAGTAATAAGCATGTCATGCATTATGCTACACGATCCTGTTTCTTTTTGGGTAGGAGAACCTATTGGTTTCGGAATTTTAGCTTATGGTATTGCATACTTCCTTGTACATGATATTTTTATCCATCAACGTTTTAAACTATTCAGAAATGCAAATCACTGGTATGCCAAAGGTGTGCGAAGAGCTCATAAAATTCATCATAAGCATTTAGGTAAAAATAAGGGAGAATGCTTCGGAATGTTATTTGTCCCTTTTAAGTATTTTAAAAAGTGAATTTATTGTATTAGTAGTTGATCTATGATTGATCTTACTTTATCAGTATTCCAATCCGCGGCTCCCACCTTATGAATTATAATTGTTCCATTTTTGTCAATCAGATAAGTACCTGGAATAGGTTTATGTACAAAAGGTTTAGGATGTTCTGATAACGAACGATATATTGGATAATTGTAGCTCTTATCCCTCATAAATTTATCTAGCTCGGGATCATCATCCTCGGTTAAAAAGACAAATAATACCTCATCCTTATAATCGTTATATAATTCCTGTAAAGATGGCATTTCTGCAATACAAGGGGGACACCAGGTAGCCCAATAATTTAATAAAACTACTTTTCCTTTGGCAGTATTAAAATTCATTGACTCTGTATTCACGCCATGGAGTTTCCAATCATAAGAACTAACCTGAGCACGTTCTTCTACGTCTACTACATCTGGACTAAAAGAAAATATTCTCGTTAAGAAAATCTGCATCATTCCTCTGGTACTAGGAATAAAGAAGAGCAATAGAATAATTACAAAAATTAGATTAGAAATATTCTTTTTATTGAATTTCATAAACAATCCGATCTGGTACTATATTAAAATAAATAATCTATTCAAAAGTATATATAATCTACGACAAAAACTGATCTAATCTTTATCGAAGTATATTAAACAAATATTAAAAATAAGATTTTAGGAGGTAAATCTCGTTCTTTAGTCTGATCAGTTTTATTATAAATTTTGAATGCCCGCTGTTGCATTTTCATCCTCCGGGGCGGATCTCCAAATCAATAAAGCGCAACCTTGAGGTTGCGCTCTAAAACTAACAAAAAAACAACGATGAACTTGATAAGTACTCCAAAAAGAGAGTATTAACAAATCATTTCGAATGTGTTATTAATATGTTTAATACAAAGTTTCTAATGCTATTTTATCGAATACCGACCAATCATTAGAGTTTAAAGCAGTACCCCCATTAAAAACCGAATTAGGATCTTCTGCATTTGGAGTTGCGCTTATAGGATTAGCATTACTTGTGGTCTCGCCTCGTATTCTTAAATTAGTATGTCTAAATCCAATACAATGACCTAATTCGTGCATCATATTATATCTCATTTGCGCCTGCACTAAACTAAATGAATTTAAAAAATCGAGATTGATTAAAATTGTCGGATACGGATTTCCATTCGATGGAAATCCAGCTGATGCAACTGTAGTGTTTGGTAAAACACCGTTATCAGACTTAACCGTAATATCTGCAAGACTCTGAGAATATACTTGTTTAAATTCTATTCTGAAATCTCTAATTCTTTCGTTATAGGCAATTATAGCGTTGCTGATTCCATGTCCCCAAGTATTTACTGTAGTGGGTCCAAAAGGTCCATCAGGCGGAAAACCTGTACGATCCCAATATATATTTACAACTCTTTTACCAAATATTGGAACACTAATCGCACTCGTATAAAAATGTCTTTTACCAATATGTATTTCTTTGTTCTCTCTATTGTTTTTAGGTATCATTATGTCATTCTCCACAAGGTAATAATCACCTAAATCAACTTTATCATTAACGGAGTTTTGTACATCAAGTTTCGCTTGTTCGATGTCAAAATTAAATTCAGAAACGCCATCAAAATTTTCAAGATCATTATCCCCACAGGACGACAAGAGTATTATAGAAAGAGCTAAATAAGTTGAAAATCTTTTCATGAGTAAGGTTTAGTTTAAGAGATTATGATATATTAATAGACATTGAAAAAATGCTATTCAAAAAAAAAGAAAGGAAGTAATCTCAAAACATTTATTTGTAGCATTGAACTACTTCCTTTCTAATTCATGTACTGTAATAATTAATTAGTTACGGGCCACTTCAATAGAGTTTGATAAATCAAACATTCCTGTAATACCTGCAACGGTTGTCGCCATTTTAATATTAGAATTGTTCTCGTATCTTGCATACCAGATAAAACAAGTACCTACTCCTGCCCCATCAAAATTAACTCCTTCTACATCCGCTAGAGTATCCGGAACACCTAGGATATTACCCATATCATCAGTGATCACCCAAGTACTGTTTGTACCAAAAGCATTAGTAGCATCTAGTGTTATCCCTGACACAAAATCAGCAGTGCCGTCAACAGTAAATGAGAATGGACCGCCAGAAATACTTCCTGCATTGACCACCTGATTACGCACTACTTCAATCGAGTTCGATAGATCAAAGGTTCCTGTAATTCCAGCGACTGTTGTTGCCATTGCTAAATTTGAGTCATTTTCATAACGTGCATACCAGATAAAACAAGTACCTGCTCCTGCTCCGTCAAAATTTACCATTCCGACAGCATCTAAAGTTGGTGGTGTTCCCAAAATGTTACCCATATCATCAGTTATTACCCAAATGCTATTTTCTCCAAAAGCATTGGTAGCATCGAGCGTGATCCCTGTTGCAAAATCGGGTTCGCCATCTACATCAAATTCGAATGGACCACCAGAAATAGATCCTGCGTTAACCACTTGGTTACGCACTACTTCAATCGAGTTCGATAGATCAAAGGTTCCTGTAATTCCAGCGACTGTTGTTGCCATTGCCAGGTTTGAGTCATTTTCATAACGAGCATACCAGATAAAACAGGTACCTGCTCCTGCTCCGTCAAAATCCACCATTCCGACAGCATCCAATGTCGGCGGTGTTCCCAAAATGTTACCCATATCATCAGTTATTACCCAAATACTATTTTCTCCAAAAGCATTGGAAGCATCTAGAGTAATTCCTGTTGCAAAATCGGGTTCGCCATCTACATCAAATTCGAATGGACCACCAGAAATAGATCCTGCGTTAACCACTTGATTACGCACTACTTCAATCGAGTTCGATAGATCAAAGGTTCCTGTAATTCCAGCGACTGTTGTTGCCATTGCCAAATTTGAGTCATTTTCATAACGTGCATACCAGATAAAACAAGTACCTGCTCCTGCTCCGTCAAAATCCACCATTCCGACAGCTTCTAATGTTGGCGGTGTTCCCAAAATGTTACCCATGTCATCAGTAATTACCCAGATACTATTTTCTCCAAAAGCATTGGAAGCATCTAGAGTAATTCCTGTTGCAAAATCGGGTTCACCATCTACATCAAATTCGAATGGACCGCCAGAAATAGTCCCTGCATTAACAACTGGTGTGTTGTCATCATCGTCACTACACGAAGTTGTGATTAATCCAATCACAAGCATTCCTATCATTAATTTTTTAAACATTGCTTTTTGTTTTATGATTATTATACGGTAAAAGTATATTCATAAAACTTTTTAAAATGTTAGCTAGCTAACACTAAGCAACATTTTTTAAACGAATTTCCTTTCGATTAAAATCAATTTGTTTTAATTCCTTTAATTCGTTCATAATAATATTAAGTGTAGGCCGGGATGTGCCTATGAGATTAGCTATATCTCTTTGTGTATAGGGATGATGTATTACAGTATCTCCGGTATTGGGACAACAATATCCAAAATCTTCTTTGAGTTCATCAAAAAATTCCAATAGCCTGGTCTTAGTATCTTTAAATAACAACAACTGCAGTCTTCTTTCCAAGCGCTTAAAACGTAGACCAATGAATTTATAAATTTTAAGACTAAAAGTTTGATTATCGCGCATTAGATCGTGCATCGTTTGCACTCCTATTGGACAAATTGAAGTCGAATTATCAATAGACTGTGCAAATTCTGTTCTTTTATCCTCACCCAAAATTGCTTTTTCGCCAAAAAGTTCTCCTCTGGTTAATATAGCTTTCACTACCTCTTGACCGTCTTCAGAATAATATCCTATTTTTACTTTTCCATTTTCAATAAGATACACTTTGTTAGCAGAGTCTTTTTCAAAATAAATGTAATCACTTTTTCTATAAGCGTCAAAATCGTGATCTTTCTTATACTTTTTAAATTTATGAGGACACAATACCCTGAAGAGATTGGCATCCTCAAAAAACCAGATTGAACTCATGATGTTTGTGTGTTATAAGTTAGTTAGTTATTAAGTAATCAATTTATGTAGTAAAGTCGTAATCAATATGCAATCCTTACAACAAATTCAGTAAGTTTTTGCCGAATAACCGAATACTATTTTTATATATGATACTAACGGCTTTTTCTGGATATACTTTTTTAAATTTTTACATTAAAAAAAACTCCCAAAAAATAGTTATTGAGAGTTTTTAAAAAGAAATTTTATTTGCGTTTAAAATAATTCTTGACTTTCTTCTTTTGGTAAAATAGTATGCAGTTAGTTTTTCACAACACGAAAAGAAGAAATAATATCATTCCAGCCATATTGCTGAAGGCACTCTACACTAAAAGTAGCACTAGCAGCACGACCGCTAAAATCTTTATCAGCATAAATGATTATTTTATATCCTTGTGCTACCCTAAAACTGGAAATATCGTCATTACGGGTTCCTCTGGCCAATAAATCGTTAAGATTATAATTTCCTAATCCGTAGGTTTGTGAACTTCCGGAAAATGGGCAGTGTCTATATACTGTGACAATATTTCCGTCGCCACCGCCGCCGTCTCCAGGATATAATGTACGTATTGCCACAAGATCAAAATTAGTAAACCCTTGCCAAGGTAATACGAAAGAATTCATAACAGAATTCGGGTCAGTGAGCGGAGTTCCAGGAATTACTGAACCACTAGTTTGATTTGTATGAAGTAAACCAAAATTATGTCCCATTTCGTGAACCATCGTAAATAATTTTCTTCCGGATTCCATTCCGTTGTATCTGGTATTGATCTCGATCCAACTACCTACTCTTCTTGAAGAATTAGGCAATAATGCTCTTGCAACCCAGCTTTCATTAGAGAACCCGTTAAAAATACGAGAGTCTGCATTATCTCTATTGTTAGTAATAGAAATCCGTAATCCTGATCCATTAATTACATTATATTGAGCAACCGCACTATTGATTGCATCCTTCCAGGATTGAGACACATCGCTTTCAATAAAATAGGTGACATTTCGAGCATTATTAGCGCTAACGATATATGTGCCTCGACGTTGTTTATCATTTAATCCCGCATCTAATCCATCCCTTTTGATATAGTTCGCCACTTCGCTTTTAGAAATCAAAAGATCATTATCTATAATAAACATTTCATTTTCTTCATTAAACGTAATGGTGTTTCTCTCAAATCCGGAATTGACTAAAAAGGTATAATATTTATTTAAATCCGAAGTTGGTTCAGCACTATCGTCCAGTTCTTCATTAGAACAGGAAACAAAAAGTGAGACTACAAATATTGTAGAAAATACTACAATGTTTTTTACAAAATTCTTGACGATTTGTGTTTTCATATGTATAAGTTTAGTTAATAAAGTTTGTGTGATTGAAATTTACAAGATCTTATTTTTATAAAAAAACTAATACGCTATACGGTTGAAGAATATAGCCAAACAACCTAAAATGATCGCTAATCGGCAAAATGATATCTAAACACGTTATTTTAATTAGATTACGTATTTATCTGCTCATAAAACTATATTTTGACTTATTTAGAACTATCATTAGAGGATGTCCAAACCCGTAATTAAAGTATTTATTCCTGGATCATTGGCGTACCGGCGGTTATTTTTAAGTAGAAAAACTTCTTTGAACAAGTTCAAAGAAGTTTTTATAATCTCCAGCAAGGTTGGTTCATCTACTCCAAAATTCTCTTTCGAATAGTAGACAAGCCTTCATCAATAATCAACTTTCCGTCTTTAAAAACGGTTTGAAGCAATCCTTCAGTTTCTTCTTTTGCTGTACATTGATCTTTTAAAACAATTTGTCCATTAGACATATTCAGCTGCATCAATCCTTTTGCAGATTTTTTAGTTCCATCATCTGTGATAGGGTCTTTGAAAATTTCTCTGCCTTCTCCGTTTACCTCAACATAAGTTGCCTTCATCGCAAAACCAAATGTATCTCTGGTATTATATTGATAGGTAAAACTTCCTATCCCTAGTACTACATTAGTTGATGCAAAACCCTTTTGCTTTAGGCGTTCACAAATCTGTGTAGCTCTATCCAAGGTAATACTATCTCCATATATAGCACCAATTTTTGGGTTTAACACTTTATAGCCTTGCTCATTTATGGTTCCTCCGAATTCATCCCAAAGTAATTCAATCACTCCTTTTGCGATAACCGGATCATTATGTTCGCAACCACAAATAATATCTACCGGATCACCAGAATCTGGTCTAATTACCAGTTTACCTTCACGCTGCAGGATTTCATTTTTTAACTTAGGAAGATATTCTGTCAATACTTTCCAAAGATCCCAAGTATCAGAAACTACAGATAATATTCCTGCAGGATAGGTTTCTAACAACCTTCTAAACGTACCAATCTCGTCATCTTTACTACCAGCACACATAACACTATGTTCTGTGGCATTGACACTACCAATCACCAATTCTTTGGTAACATTGGCATTATAATACATCTCATATGCTTTTGTTACCGGTAATGTATCACTTCCTGAAAAAGAAAGTGCGTGTCCCATACCACTCAGAATCGAAGATTCAGTGCCAGACATTCCCCTCATAGAGAAATCGTGACCTTGCCAAGTGACAAACTCCAGATTTTCTTTATCCGTTTCTTTGGCGTAATTGGTGAGTATTTTTTGATACTGTTTCGCGATAGTCGCAGATGTACACGGTTGCCAAATAATACTTGATAGTAAGGTTTCCAAATAATTTGTCAACCAGAAAAATTCAGGTTTTGTATTTACTAAAGTAAACATCGGCACTCTGATCGGTACCTCTGTACCTTCAGGCAATGCTTTTATCTCAATCGGCAAATAGCCTAAATCATGTAATTCTGAAATGTGCTGAATATCATAATCGACACCTAAATAATGATCTACATATTTTTTATATTCTGAAACAACTTCTTCTTTAGGAAGATTAAAGAAACTTTCATTAAATCTGTTGATCAAATATTCTTTTATAAAATATTGCAAACCAAAAAATACTACATTATCAATTCCTTCTATTCTGCTCTTTCTTGGTGTCCAATTAGAATACACTAAGGTAGTTCCATCTGGATATTGTTCTTTGTGACCTAATTTATAACCGTCTGTTAATAGTAGTGGATTCATATATGTTTATTATTTTGCGTTAATTATACGCAAATATAGTTTTTATTTTGAAACTTAGAAAATATTTAAACCAATTTCTTTTGAATACCTATATAAACTAGTCGTTTCGTGTGTTCTTTAAATACTCTTTAAACACCTTCTGAAAGCTACTAAGATCTATATCTTCTTTTTGAATTTTGCCACTGTCTTTATATTCTTCGTAATATGAGCCCTCTTCTTTCTCAAAAAAACGTATACCTTTTAGTATCTCATTATTCTCTCCTGTAATGATGTACCCTCTAAAAACTTCTGGTTCTTGTAGACGTTGCTTATCTTTCTGTTGTATTTCAACAGTTAGTGCCTCTATAAAAGCATCAAAAAAAGATTGCATATTCTTATTGGAAAAGATCTCTGGGTTATCAAAATAAATTTTTTGTATATCTATCAAATCTAACTTAGACGAATATTTTTTAAAACCACCTCTTCCAAAATTATATGTAGCATTATTTTGATCATATATAAACAATGTACAATTAGCTGGTAAACTTTCGATTTCTCCTTTTATATAATAATTAGAACCTATTTTCTCTTCTCCAATATGATAGTTAGTTACCCAAGCCTGGTTTTTCTTAAATAATCGTATTTCTATATTTTCTCCGGCTGCTGCTATTGTTGGAGATCCAATAATAAGTGTATCAGAGACCAGCACCAAAGAAGTTCTCTGATAATAATGCATTGCAAATGCATCAATATGAAAAGCTGTAGTTTTTTGCTTTTCAATTTTTCTTGAAATTATTCCTGAATCAAATTCCTCATACTCATACCCGTCTATTATTTTACCATTCTGATAAACGGATTTAATATTTAATTTTGGCTTATACTTATTCTTGACATACTCATTATAATCTTCTTCATTCATTGCTTCTCCTTCTTTCTCCTGAAATCCGTCTATTCCAGCATTTTCTGCTCCTAAAGCCATTTGATAGACATCCAGAGAATATTGAAATCTAGCTTCTCCATTCTCATAATAGTCTACTCTGGGAAATTCATCATTTCCTTTCGAAAAATATCCGCTATACGGTTTACCATCTTTATAAAAGGCTTTATAAACTTTTTGTGGTTTCTCAACAATCAAAAAAGAATCATCCTCGATAAAATCGTCCATTTTTTGAGAGTTTATAGGGTTAGTAAGTAAAATAATGCATACTACAAGAAAAACAGCTTTAACGCTACTTTTGGTTGTGTATCCTAACGGAAATTTGACAACAATCATTTATAGAATTTTAGAATATAAAAATCGAAACTATTTTTCACAAAAAAAACCCTGTTTCCAGTTAAAATAGAAGGTGTTAATTTCGGCCTTTTTCATCGGGATACAAAGAAGGTAGAGGATCACTTTGCCAAAATTCTTTGGTATCGATATCTAATATGGTAAGTTTTCCGGTAAAAGCTGCTCCCGTATCAATATTCCAAAGGTTATATGCTTTTATGGGCTCGCTAATTTTATAATCAGTAGTAGGTGTATGCCCAATATAGATTTCTTTATAGTGATTGAATCTTTTCGGAGAAGTAGGCACATCTTCCAGCGTTTCTTCTTCCACTTTATCAGCAAGTAAAGCCGCTTCCCATAAAGTTCTATCCCAGTAGTAATTGGATTCATATTCTTCTCTACCAACGCCGTGCATAGATGTAAATCCGGCATGAATGAAAAGTCTGATTTCTGAATCTATATAGTAATTCTGTAGGTCTTTAAAAAATTGCTTGTGCGAATCACTGGCTAACAAACCGGATTGAATATAACTATCTATTGTTTCTTTTCCTCCATGAGCTAACCAAACTGGATTGGTAGCTCCTTTATCCAGCCATAAACCACACCATAAATCGTGATTCCCTCTTATAAAAACACATGTATTAGATATAGAAAGATCTATTAATTTCTGAATTGTTTCTGCTGATTCACTCCACCCATCGACGTAATCCCCTAAGAAGATTAATTTATCTTCTGATGTTACTTTAGCTCTTTCTAATACTTGAATCAATGCTTTGAACCCTCCGTGGATGTCTCCGATTACTAGTGTTCTCATACTACCAATTTATACATTATATCAGTTCTTAGTACATATTTTGTTCCTGATATTATAGGTTTTCCTTCATGACGTAATGGATGATGAAATAACAAAGCATCTCCAAGTTTTGGAATTACAGTAATTCCATTCTCAAAATAGGTTTCTCCTCCTTCAAAATCATCGTTTAATTATATAAGAAATGAGAAGAAACTACATTCCTTCTCATTTCGCTCATAACTACCATCTCGATGCATCTTAAAACGTTGCCCTTCTTCATATTTATAAATGCGAAACATTTCATTAAGATCATTAGCTTTATATCTTCCAAAGTCTAATTGCACATAAGGCTCTATTTTCTCCCATATTTTATCAGCTAGCAATTGATCCTTAAACATGATTCGTTGATTATTACGAATTCCTTTGACTCTAATTTGCCTACCATCAATACTCACTTTTGCTTCTTCAAAGGAAACCTGTTCACCTTTTTCTATAAAATGATAACACATTTCCTTCGAAAGAAAGTTCTCGACTAAAAATATTTCTGGATGTAATTCAATTTTATTCATACTTATTATCTTTTTAGACCTAACAGGTTTTAAAACCTGTTAGGTCTGGTGAATTACTTTGTTTTAAACTCAATATACTCTGAAGCAACAGTATCTGTCAACCATACTCCGTTATCGGATTGATAAAACGCTATGCCATTTCGATACATATCACCAGATCTAACGGTTAATATAATGGGCACTCCTCTTCTGGAACCTACTCTCATTGCTGTTTCTAGTTCTTCGCTAAGATGTACGTGATGTCTGCTCATTTTTAGCAAACCCTTTTTTCGTATATCTTCTCTGAACTTTCCTACTGTTCCGTGATATAAAAATTCTGGTGGCTGTATGGGTGTATACTCCAAATCAACTTTTATGGAATGTCCTTGATTCGCTCTGATCTTGGTTTCATCTTCATTAAATGCAAAACGCTTTTTATCATTGGTGGCAACGACTTCTTTTAGCGTTTCTATGTTTAGTTGCTTACGATGAGCGTTTGCTTTACTTATTAATTCACCTACATCTGCCCAACCGTTTTCATCGAGATCTAATCCAATCTTTCCTGGATTGTGCCTTAGAATAAGGCTTAGAAACTTACTTATTTGTTTCGTATTTGTTTTCATTTTTTATGTCATCGTTACTTTCTTTTTTCCATTGCCCAAAAAAGAAACAAAAAAGTCTAGTCTTATGAAATTTCATCTAAAAATATTACTCTCTTCACTAAATTAAATTAAAACGCTTTTGTAGTGTTGTACGATTAGTTTTTATAGATAAAAGCTTTTTTCTAAATAACATTCAACTACTCACAAATTTAATTTTACGTTTCGTTCACTTCATTTTTTACGTTGAAATTTCAGTAGGACGATGGATTAACTTACTAGATAAACTTATTGTTCTAAACTCTCATTAAACTTTTCTATTAAATCTTCTATATCCTCGAATCTGGCAAGTTGAAATTTCCAAGCTTCCGGAATAGTTTCATACCCAAAATACAAACCAGCTAACCCTCCTGTAATAGCAGCGGTAGTGTCTGTATCTTCTCCTAAGTTAATTGCTTTCAATACGGCTTCTTCATAAGATTCTGATGTTAATAAACACCAAAATGACGCTTCTAACGATCTAAGCACATAACCTGTTCCTTTGATATTAAACCGATCTTGCTTAGATATATCATCTTCTAAAATTCTTGAAAACAAAGTGATTTCTTTTGGATTAAAATCATTTTCAATGGCAAAATCTAATATTGGTTTTTTTAATAATTTATAGGCCTCAAATTTATCTTTACCTTCCATAAGCAATAATGAGTACTCTACATATATAAAACATGAAAAAACAGATCGTAAATGCCCATGCGTAATAGACGAAACTCTTTTGACAATATCATATCGAACATTAACATCACTCTCGTTTTTTAGAAAATATACAAGCGGTAATATTCTCATCAGAGAACCATTACCATTCGAATATTCATCTAGTCCGCCACATAGATCAGGTGTCATACCTCTTTTATATTGATAGATTGCATTTTTAGTTGTTATACCAATATCAAAAACAAATCCTTTAGGTGTCCAAAGATTCTCATAAAACCAAGCTGCAAATTTTGAAGCTATATCATTTAAATCGTATCCGTTACATAAACTATCCATCAGACAAAAAGTTAGTGAGCTATCATCAGACCAAGTTCCTTCTGGTTGATTATGTGTACCATATCCAATCATATCACGAGCTGGTCTTTTATCCATTTGATCTCTATCCAAAAACTCATAAGGTACTCCTAATGCATCACCAACTGCTACTCCAAATATTCCTCCTTTTATTTGTTCTAATAATTTTTTCATTTCACTCTTTTCTTTACTTCATTAATCAATTCTTCTAAATCAATAACTTGTGGCACTTCATAACGTTCACAAACTATATCTACATTTCCTTTCCTCCAGAATCCATCTGGGCAACATACAATTAGTTTTCCACTTCTAGCAAATAACCCCAATTCTAAAAGCGTAATTGGGGACTTGGTATTTTTATCAATGTACATTATGATCATATCAGACTTTTCTAACGCTTCTAATTCCCAGTTTACTTGTTCTTTAAAAACAGGATTCTCTATTTCTTGTTTCCAACTAGCATCACAACTTGCTCTTCTGGGATTTAACAAGGTTACATTTTCTTTTGACAGCTTCTTGATAACTATATCTTGCCATCTTTCTGCAACACCTACTTCGATACTTCCTGCTAGAAAAACACTACGATTTTTACCTAGTTCTATTTTTGTTGGTGCTGTGATTAGTTTCATTTTTAAATTAATTTATAATTGAAATCTGCACAACTTTCTCCTCTTCTATATCTCTAAAAGAATTGGTTGTAAAAATGGTGTCAAATGACATATTTAATGCTTCAAATCCTTTACTGAAAATTCCATGGCTTACTACCAGGCTCAATTTCCCGGCATTCTTTTCTTTTAATGCTGTTGCCAGTCCTAAAAATGTTCCTCCTCCATCACAAATATCATCTACAATCACACAATGTTTTCTTTTTAAATCGTCTTCATATACTCTAAATCCAGAAAGTTTACCCGTTTTTACATCTCGTTTCTTAGAACATTCTACCACTTCTATCCCTCCTAAATACGCTGAAACCTTATAGATTTTCTTTAAAGCTCCACCATCCGGAGATATCAACACCACTTCTTCATCAATGTATTTTAAACACTGTTTTACATATTCATAATTCTGAATCACTTTTACATTATTCAACAAAGCCGGAGTCACCTCAGAATGTGGATCAAAAACCATCACCTGATTATAGTTTTGTGCATTGATGATATCAGCATATACTTTTACACTTAGTGACTCACCGCTAACCATTACTCTATCTTGTCTTGCTGCTGGAAAATATGGAATGAGTACATTAATCAATTTCACATCCATTCTCCTTAATGCATCTGTAGCAACCAACAACAAACCGACATCGTTAAAAGAATTCAATCGATGTGTAATAGTTACTTCGTTTCCAATAGATTCTTCAGAAATTTTGATATGTGGTTCGCCTCCATTAAAAACAAAGGATGTAAACTCAATTGATTTTCCGAAAGGAGTAAATGATGAATCTAAATGTAAGTACTGCATAATTGTGTTATTGTGTTATTGTGTTATTGTGTTATTTTTACGCAAATATAGAACAGTATAATTATCTAACAAAATATTTTGCGTAAATAATACAATAAAAAATGTTTTATGGGCACTATAGCGTATATATCCACACTTCGACAAGCTCAGTGTGACACATTGGAATAATAAAGAAAGATAAAAGAAAGGTGTCTCTTATTACTTCTCGACTCCGCTCGAAGTACAACAAGAACTTACTTAATATCAAAAAGGAAGCCTTCTTCTTTAAGTTTGAAGTATTGTTTATGATTGAATTTGAAAAGATTCGCTGGTCTTCCTCTTCCTTCGGATATTTTTTCTTTTAATTCTTCTAGAATACCGAAACTTAGGATCTTCTTTCTAAAATTTCTTCTGTCAATCTGCTTATCCAAAATAGTCATATACAGTTTCTCTAAATCTGAAAACAGAAACTTATCTGCCAATAAATCAAAGCCTATGGGTTCATAAGTTAATTTATTACGTAATCTCTTTTTAGCCATATCAAGAATTGTGGCATGATCAAAAGCCAATTCTGGAAGTTCATTGATATCAAACCAAGCGACATCACTTGCGTCTGTATCTGCCTTTATATTATGATGTTCTGGTTTTACTAAACCAAAATAGGTAACACTTACCACTTGATTTCTTGGATCTCTACCAGGTTTACCAAAAGAATACAACTGCTCCAAATAATCTACAGTAACATTAGTCTCTTCTTTCAGTTCGCGTACTACAGCATCTTCCAGGCTTTCATTTTCCGACACTAAACCTCCTGGTAATGCCCACGAATCTTTAAACGGCTCTATATCTCTTTTGATTAAAAGTACATGCAATGCTTTATCTTTGTATCCAAAGACTACTGCATCTACCGCTACTTTAATATTTTGGCTTACCATATACGCAAATTTACAAAATTCGAATACTTTATAAAACAAAACTCCCGAAGAATAGTCTTCAGGAGTTTTCTAATAATGTATAGTGCCTAAGTAAAACTTAAGCGTTCTGTTTTTTGATCAAATTTAAAGCTGAACCTTCATTAAACCATTCTATCTGAGCATTGTTATAGGTATGATTTACTTCAATTATATCTTTTGATCCATCGGCGTGTACAAACTCGATGTTCAATGTTTTGTCTGGAGCGAATTGATCCAAATCTAAGAAATTGATAGTATCATCTTCCTGAATTTTGTCATAATCTGCCTCATTTACGAATGTAAGTCCTAACATTCCTTGCTTTTTCAGATTTGTTTCGTGAATACGAGCAAATGATTTTACAATTACTGCCACAACACCTAAATGTCTTGGCTCCATTGCAGCATGTTCACGAGAAGAACCTTCGCCGTAGTTATGATCTCCTACTACAATTGTAGGAATTCCTGCCGCTTTGTAAGCTCTTTGAACATTAGGAACACCGTCATACTCGCCGGTTAATTGGTTCTTTACAAAGTTTGTTTTCTTATTATATGCATTTACAGCTCCGATCAGACAGTTATTAGAAATATTGTCCAGATGTCCTCTGTAGCGTAACCAAGGACCTGCCATAGAAATATGGTCCGTAGTACACTTTCCATAGGCTTTAATCAATAATTTTGCTCCTTTAATCTCATTACCGATTGGCTCAAACGGAGTTAATAACTGTAACCTTTCTGAAGTTGGACTTACAACAACTTCTACTCCCGAACCATCTTCTTGTGGTGCAATATATCCAGCATCTTCGACTTCAAAACCTTTAGGAGGTAATTCCCATCCAGTTGGCTCATCGAACTTCACTTCTTGACCTTCTTCATTGATTAGTTTATCCGTTATCGGATTAAAGTCCAATCTTCCTGAAACGGCAATCGCAGCAGTCAATTCAGGAGATGCTACAAAAGCATGTGTATTTGGGTTCCCATCAGCACGCTTTGCAAAATTTCTATTGAATGAGTGAACGATACTATTCTTTGGCGCATTTTTGGGATCGCTATATCTAGCCCATTGCCCAATACAAGGTCCACAAGCGTTTGTAAATATTTTAGCATCTAGCTTTTCGAATATTCCAAGAATACCATCTCTATCTGCTGTATATCTTACTTGTTCAGAACCAGGATTGATCCCTAATTCTGCCTTCATTTTTAATCCTTTGTCTAAAGCTTGTTGCGCAATAGAAGAAGCACGCGATAAATCTTCATAAGAAGAGTTTGTACAAGAACCGATTAATCCCCATTCTACTTGTAATGGCCAATCATTAGCAGTAGCTTTCTCTGTCATATCAGAGCCAACTTTAGTAGATAAATCCGGAGTAAACGGACCATTAAGTAAAGGGCCAAGTTCTGATAGGTTAATTTCTATTACCTGATCAAAATATTGTTCTGGATTTGCATATACTTCAGGATCTGCGGTTAAGTGCTCTTTCACTTTGTTAGCAGCATCAGCCACATCTTCTCTATCGGTAGCACGTAAATAACGTTCCATAGATTCATCATAACCAAATGTAGATGTGGTAGCTCCTATTTCGGCACCCATATTACAGATAGTTCCTTTTCCCGTACAAGACATAGATGTTGCTCCAGGACCAAAATATTCTACAATAGCTCCTGTTCCTCCTTTTACAGTGAGAATTTCTGCTACTTTTAAAATTACATCTTTTGGTGCTGTCCATCCGGATAACTTACCTGTTAGCTTAACACCAATTAATTTTGGAAATTTAAGCTCCCAAGGCATTCCTGCCATCACATCTACTGCATCAGCTCCACCAACACCGATGGCTACCATTCCTAATCCTCCTGCATTTACCGTATGCGAATCGGTACCGATCATCATACCGCCAGGGAATGCATAATTTTCCAGAACTACCTGGTGAATAATCCCAGCTCCCGGTTTCCAGAATCCGATTCCGTATTTATCAGATACAGATTCTAAGAAATTAAACACTTCGCTACTAGTATTCATAGCAGATTGTAAATCTTTATCAGCTCCTACTTTTGCCTGTATCAAGTGATCGCAATGTACTGTAGTTGGTACCGCAACTTTCTTTTTTCCTGCCTGCATAAATTGTAATAATGCCATCTGAGCAGTTGCGTCTTGACACGCGATACGGTCCGGTGCAAAATCAACATAATCTTTTCCTCTGGTAAAAGCATTTTTTGCTTTTCCGTCCCAAAGATGTGAGTATAAAATTTTCTCTGCCAAGGTTAGAGGCGTTCCGGTTACTTCTCGAGCAGCATCTACTCTTTCTGCAACCTGAGCATATACCTTTTTTATCATATCGATATCGAATGCCATATAGTTGTGTTTTTATGTATTGAAAAGTCCGACGAAAATACAAATTTTAAGGGATTTTATTAAATGATTAGCGTTAATAATCCTTTTTTACATTTTTGAAAAAAATATCATATCTATTTCTATAAATCATCAAATATGAATAGTTTAAAATAGTAATCAGACAAAAAATATCCAATATTTTAATCAACCAGAGTAAAAATCACGAAATCGTTATAGTTAATTTTTAAGGTATCAGCCCAAAAACACACATTTTATTCTTGAAGCACAAAAAAAGTGAAGCTTTATCCGCTTCACTTTTTAAACCTGCCATAATCTAAAGTTAATGTTCCCTTTTTTTCCTTTTATCAGAATCCTTCTTCCTTTTTTTCTTTTTTATTTCACCGTATTTTTTTAATTGTTCGTCGTTTAAAGATGCCTTAAATTTATTTTTCTCGGCTTTCATTTCCTCTTTCTGTGATTTTCTCATTTGCTTTTGCTCGTCACTAAAGGTAGGTTTTAACGCCTTACGCTTTCCCTTTCTGGAGAGATCTTCATTTTGAACAATTGCCATTTGATCATTTGTAAAGGTCGACTGTATAGTTTTTCTATGATCTCTCTGCAATTGTCTTTGATATTCTAATTGCGCTTTTTGATCTTCAGACAAACTTTCATTAAATTCTTTTCTTAATTCTCGCTTTTGCTTAAGATCTTCTTTTCGATCCGTTTCTTCCTCTGATTGAGCTGATACTGTTAAGATTCCCAAAAACAGTACCATCAGGTAGGTTACAATATTTTTCATTTACTAATTTTTATTTTTATTAAATTATTCTTTTTATGAACGTTCAATACTAAGACTTATAGAAATTAAAAAGGTTTAATCCTTTAGATACGGATTAAACCTTTTTAATGATTAATTTACATATTCGTTTTTCTTATAAAGGAACTGATTCAATGATCAATATCTCTACATCGATTATTTGCTTTTAAAACAAACTTCTAATAATATCCTCAATGCTTACCCCTTCTGCTTCTGCTTTGTAGTTTTTAATCATACGATGGCGAAGTATTCCCATCGCTACTGCTTGTACATCTTCTATATCGGGAGAAAACTTTCCTTTAATAGCTGCATTCGCTTTTGCTGCTAAAATTAAGTTCTGAGAAGCCCTGGGACCAGCCCCCCAATCAATATAACTTGTAACTAAATCTGTTGCTGATTCGCCATTCGGTCTGGTTTTAGAAACCATTGTTACTGCGTATTCCACCACATTATCAGCCACTGGAATACGTCGAATCAAATGCTGAAAATCTATGATTTCCTGTGCTGTAAATAATGGATTGATTGTTGCCGAAGTATCTCCTGTCGTACTTTTTACCACTTCTACCTCTTCCTGAAAACTAGGATATTTTAGCTCAATTGCAAACATAAATCTATCCAATTGAGCTTCTGGTAATGGATACGTACCTTCTTGTTCTATTGGATTTTGTGTTGCTAATACAAAATAAGGCAGATCCAATTTATAATGGTGTCCTGCAACGGTAATAGCTCTTTCCTGCATGGCTTCTAATAAAGCAGCCTGTGTTTTAGGGGGAGTTCTGTTAATCTCATCTGCCAGAATAATATTAGAAAAAATTGGCCCTTTGATAAATTTAAAATGTCTTGACTCATCTAAGATTTCACTTCCTAAAATGTCACTGGGCATCAAATCTGGTGTAAATTGGATTCTCTTAAAATCTAATCCCAATGCCAAGGATATGGTATTAACCATTAAAGTCTTGGCTAGCCCTGGAACTCCGATGAGTAACGCATGACCTCCTGAAAAAATAGAAATCAGTATCTGATCAATTACATCTTCCTGACCTATTATTATTTTCGCTATTTCTTTTTTGAGTTCGGTATGTTTGCTTACCAGTTTTTCTACTGCTGCAACGTCAGACATATTATTTTTCTTTTTTTAACCAGTTACCGCTAAACTCACAGTCTCTGTACTCGCCATTAATTTTTATATACGTATCATTAATTTTTTCTTCCTGCCATTTGCGTATTGCTTCAATTTGTTTTTTTCTAAGTGCCAGCTCCTGTATTTTGAGATAATCTTTAGCATAGTCTGAAATATGTTCATCAAAACGATTCAGTACTGTGATTAACTTAAATTTCTTACGTCCTTGACGGTCCTGATCAGGAATCACCAGCGAAACTTCATTGGTTTTCAATTTTGATACTTGATCGTACAATATAGGGTCAATTTTGGTAAGTTCAAAACGGGTATCTCCCGTTGTGGGGTTCAATAATTGCCCTCCATCCTCTTTGGTTTCTTTTTCGTCACTAAACTTTCTTGCTGCTTCTTTAAACTTCATATTTCCTGAAACTACTAGAGTTCGAACGGAATCTACGAGCTTCTGCGCTACTTCTACACTTTCTTTAGTTACATCCGGCACAAGCAAAATATGTCTTACATCGATTTCTTCTCCCCTAACCTTATCCAGTTGTATGATATGCCATCCAAAATCTGTTTTAAAAGGCTCACTAACTTCTCCTACCTGTAAACTGAAAGCTACATCTTTAAATTCTTTTGCAAAAGGTGTTTGACGGTTTAGGGTATATTTTCCTCCTGTTGATTTAGATCCCGGATCCTGAGAATATAATACTGCCTTGGTTGCAAAACTACTTCCATTCTCTACGATATCCGTTCTGAATTGCTTTAGTCTGTCTATTACTTTTTGCTCCTCTTCTTCAGGAATTTTTGGCTCGATTACTATCTGAGCAAGCTCTAATTCTGTTCCAAAAAGAGGTCTTTCTTCTTTTGGAATTTCATCAAAAAACTCTCTTACTTCTTCCGGAGTAATTTCTACATTTTCTACAATTTTAGAACGCATTTGTTCGGCTAATTTATTCCCCTTATTGATTTCAAAAAGTTCTTTTCTAAACTCTTCCTGACTATCTTTTCTATAGAATTTCAACACTTTATCCAAAGTTCCCAATTCTCTTGTCATATAGCTTAATTGTTGATCAACCATAGAGTTCACCTCGGCATCGGTGACAAGCACACTATCCTGAACTGCATGATGGGCATACAATTTATTCTCGAACAAGCTTCCTGCCAATTCACAACGACTAACATCCGCGGCAGAAACCCCTTCACTTATCAATTGCTGATATGCAATAGTTATATCACTCTCCAGGATTACATATTCTCCTATAACCGCAGCAACTCCATCTACCTTTATCCTATCAGATGGTTTAACAGAATCTTCTTTCTTTACTGTCTCTTTCTTTACTGTCTCTTTCTTTACATCTTCAATAATTTCCTGAGCATGTATCTGTGTATTAATACCAAATAGTACGAATACGACAAAACAAATAGTGTTCTTAATTATAAGTTTCAAATTGTTTGTTTTTAATTGCATCTTTTGTAATATCCTTTTCTAATTTTTTTATTAATTCCCGCTTTCTCTTATTCAATATAATCTGTCGGATCGTTGGTTTTATATATAAAAGTGGCGCTGTTTCGTTTTTAGTAAGCACTTCTTTTATTTTAATCATATAAACTCCCAAAGAATCCCGCAATTGAACATATTTACCATCTTTTAAGACTTTATTTCTATCTTGACTCTTAAGAACCGGTATTTTATTTATGACCTGATCAAACTGAACCCAAACAGAGTCTGCAAATGAAAACGTTACGAATTCTAACTTTTTACTTCGCAATTCTTCTTCATCATCTTCATTAAAACGATTAAAACGTGTCTGCGTTGCAACAATATTGTTATAATCAGGTGGCAAATGTAAGTAACGTAGCTTTACCAACTCCTCATTAAGATTAAAATTTTCTAAATTTTCTGAATAATAGGAAGCCAAATCTTCTTCTGTAACCTCCATATTAATAGATTTGTTAATTACCGCATCCTTATATGCATTAATATACAAAGTACTTTTGTAATCCTCAACGAGCTTATCATACTCCTTAAGCTCATCTTCTGTCAAGTTGCGTTTAGATTGATCGATAAATAATTGTCTTGTAGCCCAAACATTGATATAATTATTTATAATACTGGTACTATCATCCTTAGATACACCATCCGGAACAAGATTCTTAATTTCATCTATATACAAATATGTCTCGTTAACTCTTGCCACAACTTCTCTATTAGACTGACGATTTATATTTCTGCAAGAAAAAAATAAAACTAATAGTATGATGATGGAGATGTATCGCATTTATATGGATAATTCTTTTTTAATTTTCTTTAAAGTCTTTTTGTTTAGCTCAACAGGATATTTCTTCCTCAATTCACTTAGCCATTTCTTTTCCAAAGTGTCCTGAAAATCATTAATTACTTTACCTTTAGTTTCTTCAAAAGTTTTGATTCTGGCCGGTATCACCTTCATCACTTTGACTAAAGTGAGATAATTGTCTTCATTAATAGTGACAATCTGCCCCTCTTCTCCAGAAAACTGATCAGCTACATCATCTTCTCCTCTCACAAGTTCTTCTTCTGAAAAAAGTACCATATCGGTATTCGGTATATTTATTTCATCTTTGATTTCTTCTAAAGATCTTCCTTTTTCTAAAAATCTTTTTACTTTGTCTATCAAATCATTGTTAGAAGAAGAAGCTTTTATAATCTTATAACTTTGTGGTTGTATATATGTTTCTTTTCTTGATTCGTAGAATTTTTTAAGTCCAATAGAATCAGTCTTTGCCGCGTTCCATATTTTGGATTCCATTAAATCGAATAATAATAATCCGTCTCTGTACTCAGAAATTACATTGGCATAATCCCGGTTATCTTCTTCCAAATGTTCTTCATAATACTCCAATAATTTAGAGGATTCAAAATCATTATACATTTTTTCGATAAATGTAGAAACATCTGCAACATTGGTTTTACGAGATACTCTTTGTTGTATGAACTTAGCAAAATCCAGGTATGAGTAACGCTGGCTACCTATAGCAAACAAAAGTTTTTCTAATGTAGGATCATTTGAAGGTATTTCCCATTTTTCTTTAAAAAAAGACTCTGGAACTATCTGTTTAAAATATGCTATTGCCTCCAGGTTTTTTTGTAAATCATATTTTTCTTTAAGCGAAGTAATAAAAGATTTTGAAATTAACTGAGATCTACTATCCTTTTTAATTTTCTGGGTAAGCTCTGCTTTTGATTCTTCAAACGTTTTAGGAGGATATTTTTCTAATAATTTTATAATATGCCAACCGTATTTGGTCTTGACAGGCTCTGACAAGTCTCCTGGAGATTGCAGTGAGAAAGCAACTTTTTCAAAATTTTCAGAATTTAAAGCTCCTTGTCCGAATCTATTTATTTTACCGCCATTAACTGCAGTATTACGATCATCACTATATTGTTTTGCCAAAGATTCAAAAGAAGCGTTTTGTTTTAATTGTAGTTGAATTTCTGTAATTCTTTCTTTGGCTTGTTTTTCTGTTCTCTCTTTATTAAAAGCAACCATTATGTGAGCTACGGTTACCTCGCCAAGTGTTTTTTCTCTTTCATTAACTTTTACGATATGGTATCCAAAACGAGTTTTGAAAGGCTCAGACACTTCTCCAACTTTGGTAGTAAATGCTGCCTCTTCAAAGGGATATACCATCCTAAATGCTGAAAACCATCCTAAATCACCTCCGTTCTTCTCTACCGAAGGATCGTCGCTATATTGAATTGCAGTTTCCTTAAAATCGGCACCCTCGATAATATTTATTCTGGCTTCTGATATTCTTTGATAGGCGGCTAATGTATCTTTTGGCGGTGCACCGGGTTTAACCTCGATCAAAATATGACTGGCGTTGACCCTCTCCTGCAACCGATCATACGCTTCTTTTACCAGTGCATCTGAAGCCTCGGTATCAGTAAGATAGCTAGAAGATAATTGCTTTTTATATCCGTTGAGTTCTTTAACATAAGATTCCTTTTCATGTAACCCTAGTTTTTTGGCTTCGATCAACTTAAGTTTATAATTAATGAAAAGTTCTAAATATTCATCTATATCTTTTTGAGATTCATCTTTTACGAGATCAATATTTTTAAGATATACTCTCTTGAACTCCGATGTATATACCGGCGAATTATTGATCATCAGAAGAACGGGGTCTTTTTGCTGACCATAAAGAATAGAATAAAAAATTACTCCTAAAAAAAGTACAATAGATTTTTTGTGCATATTTCTTTTTAATAAAGTCCCCAATCGGACAAAAATAACAATATTAATACGTTTTACAAGTTCTTTCTCTTAACGAATGATTTTAGTGATATAGTATTAAATACCTTTAAAACTTTGCTGATCTTCTTATCTTGTAATTATGGATTATTTTACAAATTAATAAACCATTATGGAGTATACTCATAAAATTGAAATTGATTTATCACCGGATCAAGTAATTGCTAATTTTGACAATGAAGAAAACTTGAAACACTGGCAGAAAGGGTTCGTCTCAATGGAACATCTAAGTGGCGAGAAAGGAGAAGCTGGATCTACCGCTAAGCTCACCCATAATATGAGGAATAGAGACATTGAAATGATAGAAACTATTATTTCAAAAGATCTTCCTGAGGCGCTTCATATTACTTTTGATGCCAAAAACGTGCGTAATATTCAGGAACATCACTTCGAAGAATTACCGAACGGTCGTAGAGTTTGGAGCTCTAAAAACAAATTTAAACTTGGAGGTCTTATAAAGTCTATAGGGTTTTTGACGCCGGGAGCCTTTAAAAAACAATCTATTAGTTATATACGGGATTTTAAGGCATTTGCTGAAGAAGGAAAAAGTGTTATTTTAGACTCATAACTAATACTTATAAATATATTGGAAAGAAAACTAAAACTTATATGGGATTTTAGGGGGCCAACAGCACTTAAGACAGCGGCTCATCACGAAATTCACCTTAAAGAATATATTATTTTAGAAAAATTATCACTTAGCCTGACCGGTTATCAGGATATAAACGAGATGCACAGTATTGCTTATATGGTGGTTACAGATTCTGAAATGAAAAAAGTAAGAGATAGCTTAAAACCACATCGGGGTCAACTCTACGAAGAATAGGTTTTTTAAAAAATAGCTTTCTTGGCACATATATTGTCATATACCTTATATATTTGCAAAAATTTAAAAAATTAAAAATTAACAAAATCACAATGAAAAACATATTATTGCCAATTTTATTAGTGATCATTAGTGCTTCGACTTTCGCTCAGTCTAAGGTAGGAACTATTGACACAGATTTCATACTTTCTAAGTTACCCGAGTTGACCAAGGTACAGGAAGACCTAAAAGCATATAATACCAAGTTAGAGGCTGACCTAAAAGTAAAGGTTGATGATTATCAGGCAAAAGTAAAAGCGTATCAGGAAGGCGTAGCTACTATGACTGAGCCAATGAAAAAAACAAAACAGGAGGAGATTATTAATTTAGAAAATGATATTGCCAAGTTTCGTCAGAATGGTTCTCAATTAGTACAATTCGAGCAAAATAAATTATTACAACCTTTGTATAATAAAATTGGCAAAGCGTTAGAGGAAGTTGCTAAGGCCGAAGGATATACTCAGGTATTAACTATTACCAGCAGTGGTTTAGCTTATGTAGACCCGAAATTTGATCTTACAAAAACGGTAATGACCAAACTCGGAATTCCTGCTCAATAAATCCGGTATCATAGCAATTACTTGTACCGTATTAAAAAACGCTTCAAATTGGTTGAAGCGTTTTTTAGTTTTATTACTCATTTGCAATTAGTTATCTACTATAATTTGGTGCTTCTTTAGTAATTGTTACATCGTGTGGGTGACTTTCATTAATTCCGCTAGCAGTTATTTTCACGAACTTTCCTGTGTCCTGAAGGGTTTTAATATCTTTAGCTCCACAATATCCCATTCCCGCACGTAATCCACCTATAAACTGATGAATACTTTCATATAATTCTCCTTTGTACGCTACACGACCTACGATTCCTTCGGGCACTAATTTTTTAATATCGTCTTCTACATCCTGAAAATAACGGTCTTTAGAACCTTGTTTCATAGCTTCTACAGATCCCATTCCCCGGTAAGACTTAAACTTTCTTCCTTCGTATATAATAGTTTCTCCCGGAGATTCTTTTGTTCCTGCTAGTAAAGATCCAAGCATTACGGTATCAGCTCCCGCTGCAATAGCTTTTGGAATATCACCAGTGTATCTAATCCCGCCATCTGCTATCACCGGAACTCCGGATCCTTTAATCGCGGAAGCAACTTCTAGTACGGCAGAAAACTGAGGGAATCCAACACCTGCTACCACTCTGGTTGTGCAGATAGATCCGGGTCCAATTCCAACTTTTACAGCATCTGCACCTGCCTCTACCAAATATTTTGCCGCTTCACCGGTAGCGATATTACCAACAATAACGTCAAGGTCTGGAAACTTCTTTTTAACATCTTTAAGTACACTTACTACGCCTCTGGTATGTCCGTGAGCAGTATCAATGACTACCGCATCCACTCCTGCATTGACAAGCGCCTCTGCACGATCTACCGCATCTCCTGTTACTCCAATAGCCGCTGCCACACGAAGTCTTCCAAGATTATCTTTATTGGCTAGTGGTTTTAGGGTAAGCTTAGTAATATCTCTGAAGGTGATTAAGCCAACCAGTGTATTATCATTATTTACTACCGGCAATTTTTCAATTTTATTATCTTGTAGTATAACCTCTGCTTCCTGCAAAGAAGTTCCTTCTCCTACAGTCACCAGATTTTTGCTCGTCATTACCTCTGATATAGGTCTGTCATTATTTTTTTCAAATCGTAAATCTCTATTTGTAACTATCCCCAATAATTTATTATTGGTATCCACTATGGGGATACCTCCAATACTATGTTCTCGCATATTGTTTTTCGCATCGGCTACTTTTGCATCTAATGGTAATGTTACCGGATCTATGATCATGCCACTTTCTGCTCTCTTCACTTTGCGTACTTTCATCGCTTGTTCCTGAATTGTCATGTTTTTATGTAACACTCCGATCCCTCCTTCCTGGGCCATAGCAATGGCCATACGACTTTCTGTGACGGTATCCATAGCAGCAGAAACTATAGGAACGTTAATAGAAATATTTCTGGTAAATTTTGTTTGAATATTAACTTCGCGAGGTAATACTTCGGAAAATGCAGGAACTAAAAGTACATCATCATAGGTAAGTCCTTCTCCAACTATTTTGGATTCGTGTGCTGTCATTGCAATTAAGATTTAATTGCGTGCAAATATAAGCCTTTTTTAAACGATTCCTATAAAAGTATGCGAGTTATGTACCTATTTATTTGGTGTCATTATTTCAATGTAATCTCATAGTTACTTTAATTTCAAAGAACTGCTCGAAACCCTTTATGCATTGGTTTTGAGATAGTTACAAATGTATGAATTCCTGTTTTTTTTGAAACTAACACAAAACCGTCATAATTTTAACATTATTTTAATATTTATATAGTATATTTCCAATAGGTAGATCCCAAATCACCTAAACCCCAAAAAATAACCTATGAGAATTAGTATTAGCCTACTAGTGATATGTCTATCTATTAATAGTATAACTGCCCAGTTTACAGAATTATCTCTTGATAAGATTCAATTCAAATCTTCTAAACAGAGTGAGCGAAAAAAGTCAAAAAAGAATTTATTTACTAAAAGAATTGTACCTATTACCTTAATTGCTTCTGGTATTCTTTTATCTACCAGTGATTTTGAAAAATCATTACAAAAAGATATAAGAAGCTCCATGGGAAACGATTTTTATTTCGGTATTGATGATTACACCAGATATGCACCAATAGTGCAAATGTATGCAGCTGATATTTTTGGAGTGGAATCAAGAAATCACTGGTTTGACCAAACTAAAAATCTTTTGATATCATCTTTGGTAACAAGCGCAGCTACGACTTTTCTGAAAAAGGAAGTAGATAAACCAAGACCAGGAGATCCCACTAAGTTAAACTCTTTTCCATCTGGACATACTTCTATGGCATTTGTGTCAGCTGCTGTTTTATTTGAAGAATTTATAGATACTAGTCCGCTTTTAGCATATAGTGGATATCTTTTTGTTGTTACTACAGGTAGCTTAAGAATGATGAATAACAAGCATTATCTATCTGATGTCCTGGTCGGTGCCGGAATTGGAATCCTTACTACACGATTAGTATATCATTACGAGCATCTTATTTCCTGGAATCCTTTTAAAGACTCAGAAGACATAGCTTTTACTCCACATCTTACTGGTGATAGTGTAGGGCTATATTTTTCTAAAACTTTTTAACAATTATAATTACCAACCACCGGCATACGAAAAATCTTCTCCAGAAGTAAATTTCAAATAATCAAGTTTCAATTTTGTAATTTGTTTAAAATGAAGATAATCATGTGCCAGCCAATTAGCTAGAAGCTGATGTGCGGTCATATTTCCTAAATCAGGATGTACAGATGTATTATTCCATTGAGGATTTACCAAAGAATTTAACCATTTTATGGATTCCTCTCGTTCTTCTAAAAAACGATTTAACATCACATCATATACTTTTTTGTTGTATTCTCTTTTTAGAACCCAGTTTTCGGGATCGATTGGTACGAATTGTAGCTCCGGTGTATTTAGTATATGTTTAATTCTTGTTCTAAAATCCTCACATTCTTCGTCATACAAATGACATACGATTTCCAATAAGCACCAACGCCTTGGATTATCTTTCCATACATATTCTTCTTTAGGTATTCCTTCTAACACCTGTTTATAAACTTTTTGATTTCTGGACAATCCTTCAATGATTAGCTTATGATTCATTTTTGTTATTATTATTATTATTATTATTATGAATTTCAAATTCTTTTGTTAACCAAAATATAGTATAAAATTGAAATGATTCATGCAATAGAAAAAATTCAGTCCATTCTATAACATTCTTATTTCCTAATTTAGGATGTAAACAGGTTCTATTCAAATAAATTTCTGTCAGTATGTTAAGTTGTTTAGAAAAATCTTCTCCATAAATTTTAGCTTTATCGATACTAACTTCTGTTTGCAATTGAGTCCGATTTTTAAATTGAGTATCATTATCTGCATTATACTTATTAAAAATAGGAGTTTCTTCTTTCAGGACTTTTTGGTCTCTCCCGAAAAATCTCTCGGTATCTTCCCAGATGTGCCAGATTTTGGTGAATTGACCAATTATTCGGAATATGTTTTTTATTGATAAAATCAATTGGCAATTCCTTAATCAAATGATTAATTTACTTATACTGATAGCTAGTCCTATAAATTACCGAATCATTTATCTTAAGCAAAGATTCATAAATAAAGCTTTTTACGAAGGAAGCAAAAGGGTAACATACCCCATTGCAAATCAGGCATTCAACTCTTTACTTATATAACTATATCATTTACTTTTGATAGACAATAGTGAAGTTCTTGAATTATTTGAGTTAGCCAAATTCAATAAAATATACTAACAAAAAGCCAAATAAATTGTAAACCAAAAACTCTCTCTTTGGGTATGGGCCAGTCAGAATCGAGAGTTAGAAAAAACTAGATAAATGTAATTGTATGCATTTCTGACAACAGTGGAAGTACTCAAAATCAAGTGGTAAAATTTTTTAGGCTTTTTTGCAATTCTTAATTCTTGAAATAGAAAAAGAAATGATTATCCATAGTATTCTCCGAGGAAACGGTATTATCCATTTAATTTTTTAAAAACCAGAACTAGATTATTATGATTACACTATATTTTAAAAGAATTACAAGTTTTTTAATTATAATTGGTCTTTCATTTCTCTGAATTACCTGTGGAAAAGAAAAATGCCCTGAACCTGATGTCAAAAATATTAAAGCAACAATTACAATTGCGGCTGGAGGACTTGCGGTCAGAGGCACAACACGCTCTATAAAACCTGGAGCTGCAGTCATAATTACAGATGCCACAGGCATATCCACTAAAGCAACGGCAAAGAATGATGGGAGTTTTTTTGTTCCGTTTGGACGGTCTAATGCAGGTGTACGTGATTCTCTATTTATTATTCAAAAAATTAATAATTGTACAGAAAGTGATAGTGCATATATTATGATACAGCGACCTTAATAACCAACCGCAAGAGGGTCAGATAATATTTTATAATATTTCTGACCCTTTTTAAATCTCGTTGTTTATACTTATGTAATTATGGTAATAGTACCTTATGAATCTTATCTAAGTCCAACGTGGACTACCTATACACACCTATTTAAATTACTAAAAATCAAAAAACATCATTCATAAAATAAACTACTGGAAGCGTGTAAATAATAGACAAATACCGGTTATAAAACTGCGTTTCTAAAAAAACAATCCAATTTATTGAAAAGAAAGAATTCTACTATTATTTTCCTATTTTCTAAAGAGTTTTGAAGCGAAAAGTTGAAGGAAAAGAATAATCCTGAATTAGATTTTATTGTACTCATTATAATTTTAGTACTTTTAATAAGATACTCATTTATAATGAAAAAAATCCTAGGATTATCTTTATTACTATTTACCTGCACTTCTTTTTGGGCACAAATAAATCCTTCCTTTTACGGTGTAAAATCTCATTATGGTTTTATCATTGCACATTCACCAGAATTAAAACCTATTTCACAGACGAATCCGTTTGGTTTACAATTAGAATACAGTTGGTTAAAGACGAGTGACAAGGCTTGGAAAACCTGCTTTTGTTATGGAAGAACAGGTTTTTCATTTGCTTATTTTAATTATGCCAACCCAGATGTATTAGGAAGTTCTTACAATCTAATATACTTTGTAGAACCATATTTTACGTATCGAGGCCCCTTAAAATTTTCTTTAAGAGGATCAATAGGAACTACCTATCTTACCAAAACGTTTGACGAAGAAACAAATCCGGAAAATTTACTTTTTAGTTCACATTTAAGCTTTTATTTAGCTTTATCCCTTAACCTAAACTACCATATTAACGACGGTTATTCTATCAACCTGTCTGCTAATTATAATCATATTTCTAATGGAGGACAAAAACAACCAAATAAAGGAATGAACTTTCCGACGCTCTCTCTAGGTGTAGACAAAGTTATTAACTATACGGAATTAAAACGAAAACCTAAATCCTTACGATCTTACGAAACATCATTTGATTATTACTTCGGCACTTTTGCCAGCCTTAGGTCATCCGATAGAGAAGCTGAAGCCACTAATCATCTTTTAATTGGTTTCATGGGTGGTCTCCTAAAACCGATATCAGGTATTAATGGACTAAATGCAGGAATTGAACTCTGGTATGATTATTCTGATAGAGAGATAGCCAGACAACGAGGCATCAGTGATTCTGCTTTTTCTTCTGCGGTTACTGCCGGACATCATTTTTCTATTGGTAACTTTTATTTTTTACAACAGTTTGGTTTTTACCTAACGCGTCCAAAAAATATTCAGGGAAATTGGTTATACCAGCGATACTCGTTTTGGTACAGTATTGGTTCTTCTAAACGATGGACGATCGGAGCCTCGTTAATAGCATATGGTAAAGTTGCAGATCATATGGATGGCAGATTGATTTATTTGATTAATTAGCCTGTTCATTAAACTATGGATTACGTTCGGTAATTTTCTCTTTTAATGCTATGATTTCCTGTAAAATCTTTATTTCCTTTTTAATATTCTTACGAATAGAAACAAAAGGGATTATAGCCGCAACAACGTACGAAACATCTATCAAAATCATTTTCCAGATGGTAAAGTACAGGCTAAACTCTGGCGTAATCATATAAAAACCAATTGTATACAAGATCAAGATCGCAATGGTTATTGGTCCGTGAATAGTTTTTCTAAAATTATAAAAAGTAATCGTATCGTTAGTTGCTTGTAAAGCACTATCCATCATATCGATTGCTTTTGATTTATAAACACTTATAATTTCAATACTAATCCTAACGATTAATCCTCCGATCATCAATCCTACTCCTATTCTGCTTAATAGATGTTCTACTGGGGCAACAAAATAGAAAAAAGCAGTGATCCCGATCAAAACTATTAATAATACCAGGATATTTCCATAATGAAAATGAATGCTCCAGGTTTTCTTTTTTCTAATGGATAAAAACACTTCGTTAATATCCGGTGACTCATTCTCAAAATAGCCCTTATCCTTTTGCCATTGACGATGCAATGCTTCAAATTCATTACTCATTATCTAATATTTTTTTAAGTCTTTTCTTAATTCTGTGAATCTTTACACGTACATTAGTTGGTTTAATCCCCATTACCTCCGATATATTTTCATAATCCTGTCCATCTAAAACCATCATAATTAGTAACCTATCTATCTCCTCTAATGCTCCAATTGCATTGTATAAACTTTGATTCTGTTCTGAAATAACATTATCGGACTCTTCTCTCAGAGCGTGCTCTACTTTTTCAATTGATACTTTCTTTGTGTTTTTTTCTTTTCTGATATACTGCAGACAAGTGTTGACAGTAATTCGGTACACCCAGGTTTTGTAGGTAGATTTACTTCTAAAATTATCCATCGCATTCCAGATGTTGATAAATACTTCTTGAGCTAAATCATTAGCTAAATCCTTATCACCTTTCATATATCCCAGACACATTTGCAAAACCATGGGATAACACTGTTTGTAGATTTTTTCGAAAAGTTGCTGATTATTTTTACTCATTTACCAGGAAAGCATTTACTTTTTCATAAAACAGTTCTGGTTGATCAAACATAATAAAATGCTTACTATCCGGGATCATTTCTATTGATTTGTTAGATAAATCAGCATATTGCTTTTCATAATTTGTTTTTGCCATTTCTATTGTAGGAAATGCGGTACCTAAAATCAACGTCTTTGCCGTTATTTTACTTAACACTTTTCTAAGATCCAATTTCAACAGGTCTGTATATCCATATACATACGTTTCTCGATCAGCCTTTAGAATCCAGTTTAGTAAAATATTTACTTTGTCATGTCTATTCGTCATATTTTGAGCCATCATCATTGCAGTCTGTTTAAACTGATCATCATTCATTGCTAACATCTCTTTATTATAGGGACTTTCATACTGAATCTGGCTTTCAGGAACTCCTGGCATCATTAACTCACGCATGCACGGAATTGAATCTACAAGAATTAAACTTTTTATATTTTTTGGCAAAGCAGCAGCGACATCGACTGCGAGATTTCCACCCATACTGTGTCCAATAATTAGAACATCTCTTAGCTTATTCTCTTCAATATAATAAATCAATTCTTTCTTAATAGTAGTATACCAAGGCATCTCTATTGGTTCGTTACCATCAAAACCAGCATAAGATATTAAATGATTCTGATAGTTACCATTCAGGTTTGACACCGTATCATCCCAAATAGATCCCGGATTAGTAAAACCGGGTAAAAATAAAACCGGATTTCCTTCTCCTGATACTTCCACAGTAATAGCCGGAGCTTGACTAAACATAAGATTACCAATTATGAACAAAACGAGAGTGATTCTTAAATTTTTCATGATATGTTGTTTTTAATTTCTCCTTTGATACAAAATGTGACAAATTGTTACACACAGATTAAAAAAAACTAACTAAAACCATATTAAACTGTTTTTCAAAAATTTACATATTAATAAAATTATAAAAACTGGTTATTACAATAACATATCTTCCAAGTATTCTTTGAATCCAGAAAAAATCACATAAAAAAAGCCTATCAAAATTGATAGGCTGTCTGTAAAAAGTTATGTAGTATATATTAAATTACTTTGACATTTACTGCGTTTAACCCTTTTCTACCTTCCTGTAGATCAAATTCGACTTCATCTCCTTCACGGATTTCGTCTACTAATCCAGAAATGTGTACAAAATGCTCTTTGTTTGAACCTTCTTCGGTTATGAATCCGAAACCTTTAGAATCATTGAAGAATTTTACTGTTCCTTTACTCATTGTTAAAATTTAAAATTAATTATTTATTGGTTGTCAAAGATAATGCCAGAAGTGAGTTCAAATACTTGGTCATATCTTTATTCTTTGTAAAACTACAAAGAATAATTTTATAATAGTTATGGTAATACCTTCTATTATTTATCATATTAATCTTCATCAGCAATCCAAAGTGAATAATTTTAACAGGGATGGATCAATTATTTTCTAATGGTATAGGATTCTAAAGGGTCAGATATTTAGACTACGGATCAACCTCATCATAAAATTTTTAAACAACTCTGGAATTTTGAGAAATATGATACCGATCAAGAATTACCTGATACCACGAAAAATTAGGGTAACAAATTGGCACTGAAATTGATCTGAACTAAATTAATGATTCAGTATGGATCACAACTATTTGAAAACCGACAGAAATAGCGTAACTTTATTAGTAATGACAAACAATCTTATACAAATGGAATTAAGGAAAAAGCTAAAGAACGTACACTTTATATTCCTGATATCATTATTATTTTCTTTGATCACAAAAGGACAAACTCCGATCCAGGGAGGATATATACAGCTGACTCAGGACGAATATAAAGAACTTATAGACCTCAATCAAGAAAATGAATTGGATGGTAAATACTACGTGCGAGAATTTAAGGACGAAAAAATTATTGGTATTCATAAAATTGAATATCGAAAAGGAAAAAAGTTCGGAGAGTGGTTACATTTTCAAAATTTTAGAGAAAAAGGAACTTTGGATTTGTCTACCGTAGAAAACTACGAAGACCATCAGAGACATGGCTATTATTACAATTCTGATAATGGTTTTACTTTTACAGAAGAAGGATATTATGAAAAAGGGGAAAAAGAAGGATTATGGTATGTGACAAAAGAAGGATCTAAAGAAAAAATCAATTATAAAAACGGTAAAAAACATGGTGAATATTGGCGACAAGATGCATCTGGAGTAATTGTTAGGGGAGCCTATAAAAAAGGAGAGAAACTTGATAACTGGACAATTGAAGATCTTTCTAGCAACATTGAAAAAACTGAAGAAAACAGTATTAATCCAATAACTGAAGCTTCCATTCCTACTACAGGTGCACAGACAATAGAAGGATATATTCAGAAACCAGACGGAACTATTGCCCCAATAGCTGTGGTAAGATTACAACTTTCGGATAACGCCTGCGCTTATGCATTTTCAGATTTTGATGGAAAATTCATCATAGAAATTGATACTGGAAAAATCGCATCAAATAGTTATTTTGAAATAGTCATTGAAGGCTTTCCTATAAAAAAGCTCCCGTTTTCAGAATTTTCTAATCAAAATACAATTGTTCTGGATAATGGCAGAAAAAAAGTAAGTTATGATGAATATCGTAGCTATTATGAATCTATGAAGGATTGTAAGTAGTTGTTAAAAAAATGGCATTTTCGTCTTCATATTCTAAACTATTAATTATGTTTAAATCTATATTGACCGATAAACAAATCCCTTAATTAAGAATATGAGCTATTTTTCGTGACAATAACTTTTTTTCTGACTTAGACTGAGTAAGTTCTATAGCTAGTTTATAACTTTTTATGGCTTCATCAGGTTGTATTAAACGCTCATGGATTTCTCCCAAAATAGCGTGATATAGATAATACTTGTTTAGTATCTTATGATCTTTGATCTCTTGTATCATGAATAATGCCTCTTCAGGACCGTTTAATTCTAATAGTACCAGGCATCGGTTCAAAAACACAATAGGATCATTATCTATTTTTAATAAAAGATCGTAATACCTCAGTATTTCTTTCCAATTTGTGGCATCATAACTTGAGGCTGTACAGTGCTGATACGCTATGGCTGCTTCCAGATGATAGGTAGTAAGTGTATCGCCAAATGCAGCTTGATTAAGATACTTGCTTCCTAATGCAATGAGTTCCGTATTCCAGATACTTCTATCCTGATCTGCTAATAATATAAGTGCTCCTTCTTCCGTAATTCGACTATCAATTCTGGCAGCGTGAAAACACATCAGCGCCATCAAAGCATATACTTCTGGCAATTGCGTGCGCTCACTATCTAACAATGATTTGCATAACCACATGGCTTGCGAAATCAGATCTTTTCTTATTAATTGATCATCATGGGTGGAATTATATCCTTCGTTAAACATTAAATAGATCGCACTTAACACAACGGAAGTTCTAGTACCAATTTCTTTCGGAAAAGGTATGCTTGGTCGTATTTTATGCTTTCTGAAATATTCTTTGGTACGATATAATCGTTTAGAGATTGTATCTTCTGTCGTTAGAAAAGATTTAGCAACTTCTTTGGTACTAAATCCGCAAAGAGATTTAAGAATAAATGTAATCTGGTTTTCCTGCGAAATATCCGGATGACAACACGCATACATCATCGCCAAAAAATCGTCTTGTATATGTTGTTCTTTCCAAAAATCATTCATAGTACTGGCTAATGTATATTCTGAGGTCAGTAGTTTGCGTTCGGGATCAGAGAAGTCAATAGTTTTACTGTGTTTTTTTCTTCGGATAATATCTATTGCTTTGTTACGTGCTGTACGATATAACCACGCTCTTGGGTTATCCGGCATTCCTCTATACTTCCAGGTTTCTAATGCACTCACTAATGCATCTTGCACTACATCTTCTGCAAGTTCTATGTTTTCCGTACCGAAGATTTTGATCAAAACAGCAACCATCTTTCCGGACTCTTGTCTAAAAAGATGGTTCAGTGTACTATCTATGTGTTCTCTTGATGCCAACGAATACTAGTTATCCCATCGGAGCTATTTCACGAACTTCTACGCTACAATCGTATTCAAAACTAGGGCAGTCTTTTGCGATCTCTGTAGCCTGAGCTAATGAATCTGCTTTGATAAGGAGATATCCTCCTACCAGTTCTTTGCCTTCTGCAAATGGACGATCAGTAACTTTCTTTCCTCCTTCTGTCATTGTATTTCCTTCGTTGATTAAAGGTTGTCCTCCTACTAATTTATCTTCTTGTGCCAAGCTTCCCATCCATTGTTGCCAATGCTCCATATGCTTTTGCATATTATTCGGAGATGCAGAATTGTATTTTTCCTGTCCTCCTCGTATTAACATTAAAAATTCTTTCATCATATATATTTTTAATTAAGCCTCATCCGGCCAAACTTCTCTAACTTCTACAGAAGATTCCCATTGTAATCCCGGACATTCTTTTGCCATTTCGGTTGCCTCTTCCATGGTTTCTGCCAGAACTGTGATATACCCTCCTACTAATTCTTTAGCTTCAGCAAAAGATCTGTCCGTAATTTTTTTACCTCCGGGGTGAATGGTTTTTACAGTTGGATACAAACGCTCACCTCCAACATATTTTTCTTGTTCTGCCATTTGCCCAATCCATTGCATCCACTTTTCCATGTGAGCACTTTGTTCTTCTGTAGATTTAGCATCCCAAACGTCATCTCCACCTTTAAAAAGGAACATAAATTGTTTCATAAGTCTATATATTTATTGGTTTATATGGTTCTATGACGAAGTAGTTTTTAGTATTTGGACAGGCTATCCATTTTTTTCGACGCACGTCCTCACCTAATCGTTCTCCTGTAGTTGGAAGCGTTACTTCTTTTTCATCATCATCAGTGTAAACCCTCCTAGTAATACGATAATGACACCCATTACTGCCCACAACCAGATTTTGTTTTCAAAAAGCGGTGCAACAATCTTCTCTCTTTTCTTCTCAATACCTTCTTCTACTCCTGGTTGTATTGTTTTCAGTTGCTCTGGAACTCTATTAGACAAATATTGTAGATCGTACGAAGGTCTACCAATTCTAGCGTTTCCGTAGACAAGATAGTAGGTAGCTGGTGTTGTGAATCGTGTAATTAGTTCATGTGTATATCCCTTTATCTGAACAGTATTGATTGTGAGCGGTTCATTATCCTGATTTTCAATAATCACTCTTAATTTGTTTATAATCGTACTCCTAAATCTAAATTCATTTTCCTCAATAGAATTGAGGATTCCTGAACTTAGGCTTTGATAGTTATAGCGCCATCCTTTTTCTGTTTGTATACTATCTCTAAGATATTCTATACGTACTGATCGATAATAGTCAAAAGTATTTCCATCCTCAATTTTTATATAACTCACCGGAACCGCTGTTTGCAAATCAATATCTATTACAGTACTTCGCTTTTGTTTTTTCTCCTGTGTACGTATCGATTTAATCGCATGCATCTTATAATCACCTTCTGTTGTTTCCTGTAAAGTTATCTGAGCATTCTTTAGTTCTGGTGCGGTGGTTCCTTTTATAAAAAGTCTATAATATTGATACTTAGAATCAGGAAGTTTAAGGCTTGTGAATGTATACGCTGTTAGTTCATTTTTGATCGAAAGGATACGATAACTATCTACAATGGAATACCACTCTTTGAAGTTTTGGCTTCCTTCCAGGTTAACTAATCTATCAAAATTATCTTCTTTAAAGAATAGTTTGATCTGATTAATTGATTGATCAGATGGTACTTTGAAGGTTACAAAAGATCCTTTGCTGGTCGTTGCTCTATTAATAATTTCAAAATTAATCTGTTTACTAGATCTTTTCTCCTTGTTTTGTTTTAAAATATAAGGAGCTTCTACCGTATCCTTTTCTTTTGTAATTCCATAAATTCTAATATCCGAAAGATCCGATGATACGTTTTTAAATAGTTCATCAGGCAACATAATACGATGCCAACTATCGGTAATGCCTTTTAGCTCTCTTTTATACTCAAAGCTATCGATCTGTCCATATAAGGTAATAGAACAGATGAATGAAAGCACACAACCTAGTATTTTAATCTTTGAACTCATCTGTAATGATATGTTTGTATTTATTATATAAGAATGAAATAACCAATAACAATAACCCTAAGGATACAAATACGATCGTTTTAGAAATCGTATTAAGGTGGGAAATATCATAGAGGAATAGTTTTATCAACGTAATTCCAAAAAGTGAAAAAGCGATAATCCGTATATGCTTTATCTTTTTCCAAAACCCTAAAACAATTAACAATAATGAATATATACCCCAAAGAATACTTAATCCCAGTTTATCTGAAGATGCATAGCCTAGCATATCCAACCAATGAATCAACTCACTGCTTAGAATCCAAATAACAGCTATTTGCAAAATAACATCAAAAGCTATCATAAATGTTCTTCCCAGGAACTCTTGTCTGACATATTGATAACAGGCTATCAGTAACCCAATACCAAAAGCTAATGTAATATATCGGATACCACTATGGTATAAACCAGCCTCACCAGATTCGAGAAGCGTTGGATTCAAATAATTTTCTCGTAATTCACTGAGCATATACAATCCATTTGTCAAGAAAATCAGTAGAGCAAAAAGATTAAGGAATATATTAATATACCCAAAAATCATATTTTTAAACTTCTTAATATTTACAAAAGACAAGACTGTTAAGAAAAATAACGTATAATTTAGTAACCAAATTCCTCGAAACTCCGATCTATTATCCTCAAAAGTATTCCAATATTCTATGATTTCTAAGAAAAAGGTCATATACAAAATGGACAAAAACATTGCTGAAATCCATAAAGAGATCAATTGATACCACGTTTTGTAGTTCGACCAAGGAAATGGATGTTTATCACTACGATGTAAATAGAGAATATATCCTAATGAACCTACACATAATAATGATGTGAGTACAGAAATATTAAAAAATGGTATCATAGAAGTTTTCTGGGTATCCGAGACATAAGAATACTCTACATAATAAAACCACCAATCCTGAATCAAGCTAAAAAAGGTTAATGCAATAACCGGGTAGGCTAGTTTTTCATAAATTGGAACTTTTTTAGTTCTACCGATCCAAAATAGTAAAGCAGCTTCCGCAGCCCATAAAAGAGTCACCCAATTACCATCTAACTGCACCGGGAATGCAATACTGATAAAAACTAATACCATTCCTGACGTAAAATAAAACAGATTTTTATCTGCTAGTTTTAATCTATAGATAATAGTGCTTACCACAAAATGTATGATTGCATTCGCCAAAGTAAATACCCCTAATAATTGTTCCCCGACAGGATGTTCTTGTAGTATGGAAAAACCGATTCCATAAAAAACAAACGCATTAATCAACTGAAGTATAACGTCTCCTGTAGTAAACTTCTCTTTTTTTCTGAGTTTATATACTAAGAATATAGAATAGAATGTAACAAAAAATACTAATAAAAAGATAAATGCCAGTTCAAAATGAATGTCAATTTCATAATTTGATGCATACCAACCAAAGTAAATCAACCAGGTAAGGAAAAAAGAAGAATAGTATAATGGTTTCCAATATCGCTGTAAAGCTATAAATAGAATCCCCAAATTAATGATCGCCATATAACTGAACAATACTGCTACTTGTCCTGATCCATCACTAAGTAAAAACGGAACTGCATAAGCACCAACTAATCCTATATGAGCAATTACCTGTTTATTATATTGTATCGCTGCAAATACTGTAAAAATGGTAAACAAGACCATTAATCCAAATGCAAAAAATTGTGGAAAGAGATCATATAAGCTATACGCTAAAAAGGTCATAAAATATAATATCGCAATGGCACCACTAACCAAAACCGAGCTAAAATTATGATACTTCTTTTTTAATTTCATCCCAACTGCTATCAAACCGATACCTGTAAGATATCCAAGTATGATCCTTGTTAACGGGCTTATTAAATCATTATCAATAGAATATTTGGCTCCTATAGCTACCCCAATTATTAAAATAATCACTCCTATTTTACTAATCAGGTTTTCCCCTATGAATTTTTCTAGATTAGATTTCCCTTTGGGTTTGACAACTTTTTTAACAACAGGTTGTGAAACTGGCATCACAGGTTGTTTCTCCGCAACAGGTTCAATGGGCTTAGATGTATTTTCTATAGCTGGTTCAGCAAGGGGTGAAATTGTTTTTTCTTCTACAATTGGTTTTCCTTCTTTCTCCTCAGAAGCCTTTAACTGATATATTTCATGTTTTAAGTCTAATATTTCTCTATGAAAAACTTCCTGTTTTTTCGAAAGAATCTCCAGTTTTTGTAGAAGTTCATTGATGTACTTTTGATTGTCGGCCATTATTTTTCAGTATAAAATGAATATATGATCTCGATATTCATTAAAGAAATATAGGTAAAAAAAAGAGTCTTCCTAAATTATAAAACTTCTTCTACCCTTTTTAATACTCAAAAATATCATTAATAGAAATCAATTAACCCCCTGAAAATAGGGAATTGCCTGAGTGGTTTATAGTGTTTAGGAATTCTAAAAACCTGTAGTAAATAAATTTCTAGCTCCTCTAATACCACATTTTTGATATTTATGATAAGATTGAGCGGCTCTTTCATCGATCTGACTTCCTGATTCTTCCCTAACCCAACCATCGATTGCAGCCTTTAACGTATACGCTTCAGGAGCCATAAGATGTGTTGTCCACAATATCGGATTAGCTTTTGCTTTTTTAACTTCTGTTGAAAAATAATTTTTACTATAACAAGCCAGAATAATGACATCTCTTGTTTTAGTAATGGATTCTTTGTAAGAAACATTAACGTCAAAATCCATTAAACCATCATGCCCAACATATGCTAATAAATCAGATCCTCCTCCAAAATCTAATACACTTTCTTTTTCTTTTATCTGTATCGGAATCTGACCATTAGATGATTTTAAAAAATCTTCTATACTCGTTTTGATTTTGGCACCATCATATGCATCTGCTAACATGTATACGCCCTTAGTGGCGTGTTTAAATAACAATCGTTCTAAAACATTAGGATCTTCAGAAGGTATGCTTCTTACGAGTTCCCAATCTCTGGTTTTAACTTTAAAAAACGTCTTTACACCATATCCTGCTCCCCAATATAAATTATTTTTAGGATCCTGACCGTTTCCTATGCTCTTCGGAACGGGAACAATACCCTGATTTATATTATCACACAAAGCGACAAAAACATGAATGGTTTTTGTCTGACCAAAAGATGCTTTTGAAAATAACATGAATATAAGTATTCCTATTGCCCTCATTCTATTATACTTAAAATCAATTCTACATTCTTTTTTTCTATTTCTGTTAACTTACTAATGGCATCATCATCTGAAGGCACATACCAAGATTTTGATTCAAAATAATCCTGCCACTTTTCTGTTGTAAACATATACCCGTGCGAAGCGAAAATTTCATTTTTAATAATTGCTAATTCTTCATCGGTTTTATAGTCCAACTCGCTTCTGGTAAACATCCTATGTGAGAAGATAAAGTTCTCTCTTTCTGCCGCTTTTTGATCCGTATATGGCCTTGAAAATGTACCATCTTCATTGATCGGTTGAAATTCTAACCATTCTTTTTTACCAAGCAATTTACCATCTCCTAAACAATCCAGCTTTTGTCTTGTTTCTCTAAATACTAATAAATCATCTGAGACAAAAACAGAAACCCTTGTATCATCAAAAGAACAATCTGCTATTTCTCTCTCGTAAGGGATCGTATCAATTCTATCTCCAATATCACTAAATGAACTTATTGAAGACTCCTCGCAACTGCCTCCTGCATTACATTTTAGAACAGTGGATAAAATTATATAACCATTTGTCTTAACAATTACTTTACCTGTCAAAAGTGTGTTTGCTTTTTCTGTGGATTTAAAATCAAAATACTTCTGGGCTAAATCTTCCGGTATTTGTTCTTTATATTCAGCAAACAAGTCTAATAATTGATCAAACTCAGTCTCCTGAGTATAACTTTTAGAACAGAGAAGAACAACTATGATTAACGAATATCTTATCATATATCGATATTACTTTTTTAAAATTGATATTAAAGGTTAATCATCAGAATAAGGGAGGGTAAAGTACAAATCTAAAAAAAAGTCTATCGAAAATTAACATGCTTTATGATTTTTTTGGAATACTATTAAATTGTTATTTCTTTCGATATTGATTAATAATGGAAGCATCTACCCAGTAAATGTCTTTATTACTGGTATAGAAAAAGTATTTCCCATCTCTGGTAACGAAAGGACATAATTCATGTCCTTTGGAATTAATAGTAGCGCCCATATTCTTGGATGTGGTCCAACTACCGTCTTCATTCTTAAAGCTGATATATAAATCTCCTCTACCAAGTCCATCGTCACGTTTTGCACAAAAAATAATATAAGATTCATCCGGAGCTACAAATACATCCGCTTCATAACTAGTAGTATTAATGGCAACACTTAATTTTTCTGGTTTCTGAAATTCACCATTTACTTTCTTTGAAGCATAGATATCAAAGTTATTATTCTCTGAGTTTTTATTAGAACTAAAATACATAGTACCGTTATCAGTAAAGGAAATATAGTATTCATTATCATCAGAATTTATGACAGATTCAGCATTTTTAGGTTTAGACCAACCATAAGGTCTTTTCTCAGAATACCAGATATCGTAATCTTTCTTACTTCCTTTTGTTTTTTTATTTACTTTTATCGGTCTATCTGATATATAATACAATTGATATTCACCTGGTGATAAAAACGGATCATTGAAACTATATTTAGAGTCAGATATAATAGCTTTTGGTGTTGTCCAAGAGTCTTTTTCTAATCTAGTATATCTAATTTCTGATTTACCATTTACATCAACACCGTAAAAAAATTCTTTTCCATCCTTAGAGAACACAGACCCAAATTCATATTCTGAAGGTTTAGAGATGATGTTAGGAGCAAATATTTCTGGTTGTAATCCGGGAGGTTTTTGATTTAAGTATAAAAAAGATTCTTCATTATTTTGAGCATATCCTAATATAGGAAGTATTACAAAGAAAAAAAGTGTTCTCATAATTTTTAGTTTCATTATCGGTAAGTCTTGATAGTTTTTAAAGTGTGACTAATACTATTTCTCAATTGCACTGAAATCTTTGTTTTAATAATTCCATAAGATTTTGATCCTAAAATCCGATAATATCTTACGAATTCTTTATTTAAAAATAGTCAATAATTAAAGTTATTGTGCATCTATACACTATACCTGTTTAAATGTGTTTTGTTACACAATATTACATATTTCTTTATAAATTACTTTTTGGAAAGGTTCTCTGTTAAATATTTTACTAACAATTTCTCATTCTGCTTCAATTTTTAGCAAGTTCGTAAAATCGATAAACATAAATAATGGATATTCTATTTATAATCTGGCACTAACGGCCTAACCGGAGATATTAGAATCAATTATCCTTGTTTTGGTTTTGTTTAGAACCTGATTTCACTCTTTTTACAAAAGAATCAATTGCATTAACTTCTCAATGGTCATCTTTAATATAGTTCATGGAAGCACTTTTGTGATCGATAATGTGTAGGTGATTAGTTATAATTATAGCCAAATTGGAGTCAAGAAAATAAAATATTCAATAATTTCTGGATACTAAGCTATAAAGATCATTTTTATAATCTATTCTAACAAACTTTTAATCCAATATAGAATTTAGATGTATCAAAAATGATCTTCATAGTTTGTCATCTTCTAATCTAAGAGGTGATTAATATATTATCTTTGGTCTTAGATCGGGAAAAAAAATAAGCACGCCACTGCGCTGCGTGCTTACTGTGGTTAATTCTAAAGTAATAATAACAAAAAAAAGACTATAACTTAGGACACCTTTTGCAATTACTTTTACCTTTTTTCTTATATTTCTTACAACATTTTTTCTTTTTCCCACCACAACTAACTTCGCAATTCATTGCTGCACAAGGAGAATATAAAGAAGGCGTTCCAGAGTTTTGCACGAGTGTTTAATTTTTATTGAATCTAAATAAAGAGCAAAAATATAAAAAAAAGACTCTTAAAAAAAGAATCTTTTAATTTTATTCAGCTACTTATTAACAAGCTGTTAGCTACTCCTCTTGCGAATTACTAACCTGAAATGTATTGATATCCCTATCAAATAAATAATGCCCGGACTTATCATCGCCTATAATTTTTAACTTGTCCAATAAAGTTCTAGCTATAGCTTCTTCTTCTAATTGTTCTGCTACATACCACTGCATAAAATTATGTACATTATAATCTTTAAACTGTAAACATTGAAAAATCACGTTATTGATCTGAGCCGTTACGAATTCTTCACTTTCTAAGAAAATCTCGAATAACTCCCTAAGTGATTTAAAATTATCTCTTGGTTTTTCAATAGCAGGAATTACTGCCTTTCCGTTTCTTTCGTTAATAAACTTAACTAATTTAGTCATGTGCACTCGTTCCTCTTCGGATTGAGTATAAAAGAACTCGGCAATACCGTTGTATCCATTTATATCTGCCCAACAAGCCATAGACAGATATTGAGCTGAAGCTTTTGCCTCATATTTTATTTGATCATTCAAAGATTTTTCTATTTCGGGTATCATAACTTTTCCAATTTCCTATTTTAAATATTATTTCTAGATGTATTTTAACACTCCATAAATTGTCTTCGATATACATAAAAACTTCTGTTATGGTTTGTTATATTTTGATGAATTAAAAGTACATAATTTATAATCTATTCGATAGTTTTTACCAGTGTTTCCTATTAATTTAAAATCAGACTATTTAACAATCAACCCTATAGAAATTATGACAAATCAAAAATTATGATTTATATACAAAAAAAAGGATGAATCTTTACCCACGGGTATACTTAGAAATAATCTCTTTATGTTCTGGAAACTCCTGAATTAAATCACCTCTACTGGCCAACTCAAAATCTTCAAAATCAAAACCTGGTGCTACCGTACATCCTACTAAGGAATGTGCTCCTGGATTTTTAACACTTGAAGCAAACCAACAACCATCTGGAACAACTAATTGAGGCAACTCTCCTTGATTCAGGTCTATTCCGACTACATATCTTGTGTATTTTCCTTTTGGAGTAATCACATGAACATACAAAGGACTCCCATCATAAAAATGCCAAATTTCATCTTGCTTTATACGATGAAAAGCTGAAAAATTTTCTGAGGTAAGCAGAAAATAAATTGCTGTACAATAGTTTCGGTCTCCTGAGAAGTTTTCGGATATGGACTCTTGAGGAATGACTCCTATGCTTCGATATGTTTCTTTATAAAAACCTCCTTCAGGATGGGGTTTCATTTCCAGCTTGCTAGCTATTACTTCTATTCCTTTGTCCATATGCCTGATTTAATAAAAAAAGAAGCGACCCGGAATTTGGATCGCTTCAGTATATAATATAAATTTAAATAATGTATTATGATAGTACTGCTTGTACTTTATCGGCTGCTTCCTGAAACTCTACAGCACTTTGTACATCCAATCCACTGTTATCGATTAATTCTTTAGCGATATCTGCATTAGTACCTTGTAAACGTACAATGATAGGAACATTAATAGCATCCCCCATATTTTTATATGCATCTACAACACCTTGCGCAACTCGATCACAGCGAACGATTCCTCCAAAGATATTGATCAATATTGCTTTTACATTAGGATCTTTAAGAATGATTCTAAATGCCTCTTCTACACGCTTAGCATCCGCAGTTCCTCCCACATCTAAGAAGTTAGCAGGTTCTCCACCTGCTTGCTTGATCAAATCCATTGTCGCCATTGCAAGACCTGCTCCATTAACCATACATCCTACATTTCCGTCAAGATCTACATAGTTAAGTCCTACTTCATTCGCTTCAACCTCAATTGGGTTTTCTTCGCGAATATCTCGCATATCCACATAATTTTTGTGACGGTATAATGCGTTATCATCAATAGTCACTTTGGCATCAACTGCCATAATCTTATCATCACTCGTTTTTAAAACAGGATTAATTTCAAATAATGAAGAATCCGATTTTACATAGGCTGTATATAATGCCATAACGAATTTAGTCATCTCTTTAAAAGCACCGCCACTTAATCCTAAATTAAAAGCAACACGTCTTGCCTGGAATGGTAATAATCCCACTGAAGGATCTATTTCTTCCGTAAATATTAGGTGCGGAGTTTCTTCTGCTACAGTTTCGATATCCATTCCACCTTCTGTAGAATACATAATCATGTTACGCCCTGTAGTACGATTAAGTAGTACAGACATATAAAATTCATCGGGCTCACTATCGCCAGGATAATATACATCTTCTGCTATTAATACCTGATGTACTTTTTTTCCTTCTGCGGATGTCTGAGGAGTTATTAGATTCATTCCGATGATCTGTCCTGCAATTTCTTCTACTTCCTGAAGGTTTTTAGCGAGCTTTACTCCACCACCTTTTCCTCGACCACCTGCGTGTACTTGCGCTTTGATTACGTGCCATCCAGTGCCTGTTTCTGCAGTTAATTGTTTTGCAGCAGCAACTGCTTCTTTTGCATTCTGTGCAACAATACCGCGCTGGATACGCACACCAAAGCTGTTTAATATCTCTTTACCTTGATATTCGTGTAAGTTCATAGTCTTATTTTTTGCCTTTTGAATAGGAGTCCCAAAAATAGGAAAAGTGAAGTAACTGTGCCAATCTTTTATGGTAAAAAAAAGAATGTGGAAATAGGGGTCATATTATGGAAAAATATCACTAGGATAATTTGAAAACTAAGTGATAAATTGATTATAACTTAAAGTCATCAAAATCTAATGGATCAAAATTTTTAAAATGTCCGTTCATTTTAATTACTTCTTTGGCCCTGTTCATCTCCCTAACCACTGGAATTGTAACCTTAAGATGACCTATAAGATAATTAAGGCGTTCCAATTCACTTTGCAATTTTAATAAATGATACTCCTGGTGTAATGCCAGACCCACTTTATGCGCTACCTGATAACTTACAAATGGGATATTAAAAACCGGAGGTTTTTCTATAGTAAGTTCGACATATAAAATTGCGATATTTTTTAGTAGTTCTTCCTGTAATTCTTCCGCTCCATTTTTGCTGTCTTCTAAATATTCGACTTCGCCTCCGGCATATAGTTTATCCGGCAACTGTTGGAAAAAGCTTTTTATTCTAAAAACTTTTGTGCCTACACAGATGACATCGCTAGCGCCATTAGGATATCTTTTCTCTACTTTTTGCAAAGTAACCTCAGTACCATATTCCAATTTTTTATCAATAAATGTAGGTATCCCAAACGAAATCCCGTCATTTTCACAATCAGAAATTAACTGCTGATATCTTTCTTCAAAAATGTGAAGCGGCAGGCGTTCTCCAGGATATACTACCAATTGCAAAGGAAAAAGTGCTAACATGTTTTTATTTTAAAAATACTAAATAAAATAACGACTATTTGTACGATATCCGTTCAAAAATCAAAAATTCGTTATTTGAAGCTTGTTTTTTTTACGTTTATATAATTTTATACTAATTACGCGCCTCTAAGAGATAATCTATCGTAAAAATAGTAATTTCGTATGCTTAATTTTAATTAAAATGGAAAACGCAAATTTATTAGCAATCGCAAAAGAATTTGGGAGTCCTGTATATGTATATGACTCCGAAAAAATTGTTTCACAGTATGAACGCCTAACCGGTGCTTTTAAACAGGTGAAACATGTGAAGCTAAACTATGCTGTTAAGGCGTTGTCTAATCTTGCAATATTGAAGTTAATGAATTCATTAGGTGCTGGATTAGATACTGTATCCATTCAAGAAGTTCAGTTAGGACTACACGCAGGTGTAGAACCGTCTAATATAATTTTCACTCCTAATGGGGTTTCTTTAGAAGAAATTGAGAAAGTTTCTAAAATGGGTGTTCAAATAAACATTGATAACTTATCCATCCTGGAACAGTTCGGAACAAAACATCCTGATATCCCAGTTTGTATCAGAATAAATCCTCATGTAATGGCTGGTGGAAACAGTAAGATTTCTGTGGGCCACATTGACAGTAAATTTGGAATTTCTATTCATCAGATCCCCCACATTCTAAGAATTGTGGAAAACACCGGAATGAATATTAATGGCATCCATATGCATACAGGTAGTGATATTTTGGATATTGATGTATTTCTATACGCCAGCGAAATACTTTTTGAAACAGCCAGAAATTTTAAGAATCTGGATTTTATAGATTTCGGAAGCGGTTTTAAGGTTCCTTATAAAACAGGGGATATTGAAACCAATATTGAGGAGTTTGGCAAAAAGCTTACTAAGCGTTTTAATGATTTTTGTAAACAATATGGAAAAGAATTAACGCTTGGTTTCGAACCTGGAAAATTCTTAGTTAGCGAGGCTGGGTATTTTTTGGCAAAAGTAAATGTAGTAAAACAAACAACCTCTACTGTTTTTGCCGGGATAGATAGTGGTTTTAATCACTTAATAAGACCTATGTTTTATGACTCATATCATGAAATCGTAAACATTTCTAATCCTAAAGGCAGAGAGCGTTTTTATTCTATTGTAGGTTACATATGCGAAACTGATACGTTTGCCACGAACAGAAGAATTACAGAAATTACCGAAGGTGATATTCTTGCTTTTAAAAATGCGGGAGCCTATTGTTTTTCCATGGCGAGTAACTACAATTCTCGTTTTCGTCCTGCAGAGGTACTTTGGCACAATCATAAAGCCCACTTAATTCGTAATCACGAAACCTTTGAGGATCTTACTAAAAATCAAGTAGATGTTGATTTATTTTCCAAAGTAACAGAACCCGCCTCTTAATATTATTATAAAAAAGTGTATTAAGTATTTCTTGATGCACTTTTTGTTTTAATTGCTACTTTAAATAAAACTTAATTTTTCATACCTGGTTGAACAATAGAAAAGTTTTCAGCTTCTTTAGCTATATCCATAATCCTTATAACATCTGCCAGCAATTGTTTGGCATTGTAAATAATACCATCTTTGATAGTAATGTTAACCACCAACCCTAACCACTTCATTTTCTTTTTTAGGCCTAATTGCACTAGTATCGTATAATAACTTTAGGTTTTTTTAAGAGGATTTTAGTTAAATAAATGATTTACAACACACTACAAAACTACCGTCTTATGCTTTAAATAAAGTTGCCAAATTCTAAATGGATCATAGAGTTAAAGATTAAAGTTTACCAAAACAAATTAAATAAAACACAACAATCTGGAGGACAAATACTTAATACAAGTTTTTAATAAAATTAAAGACAGATTTTCTTATTTTTAAGGTAGCGGCCAATCAAAAAAGTTTTATCATGGAAAAATTACAGTGGAATTCTTTTACAAAAAAGATTTACATACATACATCTGCAAAGAAATTATATGATTTATGGGCTACAGAAAAGGGTATTACTTCATGGTTTCTTAGGGAAGCTTCGTATATTTCTCCAGACGGCAAAATTAGAAATCCCACAGAATACTTTCAAAAAGGAGATTCATATACCTGGTATTGGCATAACTGGGACGGAAAAGAAGAAGGTAAGATTCTTCATACAAATGAAATGAATTATATAGAATTGCTGTTCGGAGAATGCAAAGTATCCGTTACACTTAAAGAAAAAAACGATATAACCCTTTTAATATTAACACAATTTGAAATTCCTGAGGATGATGATAGCAAATTAAAATTACATTATGGTTGTAGTAATGGATGGACTTTTTGGCTTACAAATTTAAAGGCATTTACAGAACACGGAATATTATTAAATGAAAAAGATATCGACTTGAGAAACCTAGAACTTTCGGAGTATGAATTTGTGAATATGTGATTAAAGTTTTTTGATATTTCTGATCAGATATTCCAGACCATTAAGTTTTAGCTCGTATACTGTCTGCATTTGCTGCCCGAGAGCTCCTTTAGGGAAACCTTTATTATGATACCATACAATATAGTACTCCGGAAGATCTATTAGGTATCTATCTTTATACTTACCAAAAGGCATTTTGGTATTCGCTAACTTCACTAAAAACTCTTTCTGGAATTGTAGATTCATAAAATTAATGAAAAGATAAATCTATTTGGCATATGCTCTATAGTACCACATCAAGTTTTTTACCTTCTTTTCCCATTTTTTCTGACTTACTTTGTTTTTGGAATGATCCGTTTCTGTATCGTATAGTTCCTGCATATTAATTCTCATTCGTTCCACACGTTTATACATCTTATTAAGATCTTTACGAACATTCTTACCTGGACCATATTCTTTCAACTTCTTACGCATAATCCGGGCGTGTAATTCTGAAATATCAAAATGTAATTGTTCGTGCATTAGAAGATATTTAGTAGACTGACCTTTTTTTACCCACGACAATGACGGATAACAAAAGCTATCTACTTCATACTTCAATTCTATTTTTCCATAATCCTTACTTATAGACCATTGGTAAGTGATTCCTGTATTGACACTAGCGTCAAAATTGCTGTCCCATTTAGGTTCTCCTCTAAAATCTGACCAATCTAACTTACTCTTTTCTGCATAAGAAAAACGCTCTACATATCCGTGATTAGTAAAAACTAAAACTAAGAGAATAGTAAAAAATTTACCCATAATTGCAATAATTATGCCCGGCTAAAAGTTGTTTTTTACTTCAGCACTAAAGCTCAATACGGGGCTAAGTATTGATAATCAGTACTAAAATATGCTTATTAATATTCAGATATAGAACCTATATCTATCCCAACTGAAACAATTTTTCAATGTCTAATTATTACTTTAGGTTGCTAAAATTGTTTTAAATAATGTATAACAATTTTCGTACCACGACTCGTTATAAGTCAAAAAATAAAAAAAAGTTGACTCTATTTTTAATTTTCTTAATTGAAAACAAAAATAATTCAGAATCTAAAAATAAAAAAAATGATTTTAAAATCAACTGTAAAATTGATTATTGATGAAATAAATTTTATTCTATTACTGTTAGTTTTAGATCATCATCAAATTTAATAATGTAAGATGCTTTATTATAGTAGCCTCCTAGCATTTTCTTAGCATAATTAAATTTGTTTTCCACATATTCTGTTGTCCCTTCAAAAGTTGCTGCGTGGTACAGATCATCAGCCGCACCCAATCGCATTAAAATATCATAGGTTATATCGAACCCTCTTACTGCATAAATACTAGGTATTATTCCATATTCCTTTTTGTATCTGGCAACAAAAGGTGTCATATTTTTTTCATCGTAGTTATCAAATTCTTTTGCTATTGATGGATAATGTAAATGTAATTTGGATAAGTACTCATTCTTAATACTATCATCCCCAAATGCATCATCCTTATCAGTTGTATACAATGTAATTTTATGACTTTCTGCTTTTGCGTTAAGCAGCGTTGTAACATTACTGATCATCGCAACATCATCTGATTCCAGAAAAACCCAATTTGGTTTATTATTAGACAACACTTTATTAAGATGAACCGGATATACATAGTTACCTACTTCGATCTTTGCTATTTTAGCATCCGGAAATTTGGCTATCAGCTTCTTTTTTATCTCCACGTGCTTCTTTTTTATTTCTTCATCTTTGTTTTTTCTTTGCTGAACTATAATCACAATATTCTTATCCGTAGAATCCTTAGCTACATAATCAATCAATTTATCTTGCAGCATAATGTCGGTCGGTATTGTCTGAAAGAAATTACTATATAACTTTGATTCTCTGTTAGAAATAGGGGAAATCACAGGAGTATCGTACTTTTTTAACTCAGCTGCAACGGTTTCTACATTAGCTTGATACAGTGGTCCGATGACAACATCCATTTCATCAAAATTATTTTGATTAATTAATTGTTTTATATGAACGGTGTTATTATTTCTTTGAGTATCAAAAACCGTTAGATCAATACTAAGACCTTTACTTTTAGCAGAATCTATTGCCATCTGAACACCTTTATAAAAGTCCAAAGCGACTAGTGTTCCTCTTGCCCTTCTACTTTTCAAAAACTCCTCTGTTTCTTTTCTTGCATTGAGGTCTAACGTATCTAAACCAAACGGAAGCATTATAGCTAACTTCTTAGTTTTAAAATTATATAACATGTTCTCCAACGGCACTATTTTCTTTTCAGGAAAATCAATAGCCAAGGAATCCACTTCTGCTTGTTTAGGAAGTGTAATTACCATTCCGGCTTTTAATCCATCTCTCAAATATGGGTTCATTATAAACAAGGAGTCGGATGAAATCTCGGTTCTCTTAAGAATACTATATATAGTTTCTTTCGGTTTTACCTCATACAATTCGAATTCCGGCTGAATAATCTCCTCTAAAGGAACAAAAATTGTAGTTGGCACTACAATTTCCATACCTATTGGAAACACAGGATCCATTTCAGGATTAAGTTGATTTAATTCCTCAACGGTAATACCATGCCTTCTGGCGATACTATATCTTGTATCCTTTGGTTTTACAATATATTTTGTGGTGGTTGAAACCCTGCTACTTAGGGTGTCCTTCGGAATTATGTTTTCTCCTTCCGTATTTTCGGCGAAGATCGGAATTCTAATTTTATCTCGTTTTCGGATTTGTTCAGCGTATAACCTTTTATTATGTTTTTTGATATCATCCACAGTAATATCATATTTTTTTGCAATACTATACAGAGTTTCCTTTTTTCTTACCTTATGTGTTTTAAAGCGAACTATTTGACGTATTTCTTCTAAAGGTTTTATACTGTCTAAAACAGGATCACTTACATTCTCTGTTGGAGTGATTTGATCTTCTTCTTTCTCCAATACTGCTACCCGCAAAATCTGACCTAAATTGATCCCGTTAACGGCTTCTGGATTAAGATTATAAATTGCTTCTGGGGTTGTATTATACTTAATCGAAAGATTATAAACCGTATCCCCTTCTGCTACAACGTGCACTTGATATTCTCGATCATCAACTATTGGAATTGCTAAGATTTGACCTTCTTTAATTCCTTCTTTGGCAGTAGGATTAATTTTGTAAATTGCTTCTGGTGTTGTATTATATCGTTTTGCAATTCTATATACATTTTCTCCCTGGACAACTTTATGACTCTTATACTGCTGAGCAAAACCAATAGTGGTTATAAAAAGCACAAAAAAGAACAACAATACTTTTTTCATTCGATTTAAATTTAATGGATTGATTCTTAAAGAATCAAAAACGTTATGATATTAAAATATTACTCCCACTCTATGGTTGCAGGTGGTTTTGAGCTAATATCATATACTACTCTATTAACGCCTTTTACCTTATTTATTATCTCATTAGATGTTTTTTGTAAAAACTCATAAGGAAGATTCACCCAATCTGCCGTCATTCCGTCTGTACTTTCTACAGCTCTTAACGCCACACATTTTTCATAGGTTCTTTCATCTCCCATTACTCCAACACTCTGTACTGGTAATAATATGGCACCAGCTTGCCAAACTTTATTATATAGACCATTATCCCTTAAGCCGTTAATAAATATAGCATCTACCTCCTGCAAAATACTAACTTTTTCCGGAGTAATATCTCCTAAGATGCGTATTGCTAATCCAGGTCCGGGAAAAGGGTGCCTTCCTAACAACTCAGGATTGATTCCCAATGATCCTCCTACCCGCCTTACTTCATCTTTAAATAACATCTTTAAAGGCTCCACCACTTTTAATTTCATAAAATCAGGTAACCCACCTACATTATGATGTGATTTTATAGTAGCAGACGGCCCCCCACTAACCGAAACTGATTCTATAACATCCGGATATATAGTACCTTGTGCCAACCACTTAGCATCTTCAATTTGGTGAGCTTCGTCATCAAATACTTCTATAAACACTCTACCGATTATCTTTCTTTTTCCTTCCGGATCACTTTCTCCTGCAAGAGCTCCCAAAAAGCGTGCCGAAGCATCTACACCTTTCACATTCAATCCCATTCCTTTATACTGTGTTAACACAGAAGAAAATTCATTTTTGCGAAGCAATCCGTTATTAACAAAGATACAGTGAAGATTATCACCAATAGCTCTATGTAGTAATACCGCTGCAACCGTAGAATCTACGCCTCCAGAAAGTCCTAGAACAACTTTATCATTTCCTAACTGGTCTTTTAATTTTTTTACGGTTTCCTCTACAAAAGAATCCGGAGTCCAATCCTGAGCAATACCAGAAATATTCACCAGAAAATTCTCTAAAAGTTGTGCTCCATCTTTTGAATGATACACTTCTGGATGAAATTGAATCGCGTAGGTCTCTTCTCCTTCAATTTTATAAGCTGCATTTTCTACATCTTTGGTGCTTGCCAAAAGTCTGGCCTGAGGAGGTAATTCTTTAATCGTATCACTATGACTCATCCAAACCTGAGAACCTTCAGGAATATTCTGAAATAATTCATCATTACTTATATATGATAAATTTGCCCGGCCATATTCCCTGGTATCAGATTCTGCTACGCGCCCGCCACCAAAATGTGCTAAATATTGAGCACCATAACAAATACCTAATAATGGTTTTTTACCCTGTATTTCTGACAGATCGGGATGTGCAACCTCATCACCTCGTACGGAAATAGGACTACCAGATAGAATTACAGCTTTATAATCACTGATATTTTTTGGAGGTTTATTATACGGATGTATTTCTGAATAAATATTGAGTTCTCTTACTCGGCGTCCTATAAGTTGTGTTACTTGTGACCCGAAGTCTAAAATAAGTACCTTGTTATTTTGCATAGGCAAAAATAAAATTAAATTGAAAACCTTGAAATCCTTACTGATATAATTTTCAACATTACTGATTTTTTATAAAGACCTTGTCGATTGTCTAAAAAAATAGCGACTTACTTAGTATATTTATCGAAAAACTATGAAGTCTTCATTTTTAAGTCATTTATTATGGTACTTCCTACTTTCTGCTATAGTTTCCTGTAAAAGTGGATTAGATCAAAGAGGTACCAGTAATTACGAAAATAGTATTGACGAAGATTCTTTTAAGAAAATCCCGCTGACCTCTGGTAACATTATTAGTAAGATAAACGTTAATGACAAAGAATCTGAATGGAAATATGACTTGACAATCCCTAAAATCAAAGATGGCGAGAAAGTTCCGTTATTTGTTGTTTTACACGGAGGTGTTGGGAGTAAAAACTATACCAAATTCAGTAATTGTTTGGTTGCTCCCGGGTTAAAAGATGCCGGAGGATTTATTTTTAGCCCATCTGGAGCCTGGCGGACCTGGACATTGGATTATCTTGAGAAAAGAATTTTAGACTTCATTGATTTAGCTAAAAAGCACTGGCCCGTTGACCCTGACAAAATTATGCTGGTAGGATATAGCAATGGAGCTATCGCAGGATGGCAATATGCCAAAGATCATGAAAACATCTTTTCTGGCATGGTACTAATGGGATCTAATTGTAAGGTTGAAGAAAAACTCAATATTCCAATTTATGTCATACAGGGAACAGAAGATAAATTTTTTCCTATAAAGAAAACCAGAAAACGTATAGCCGAAGCTAAAGCATTGGGCTGCAACATCACTTTTGTAGAAGCTGAAGGAAGAACACATTTAAAAGCTTGTGAATATCAAGAAATATTAAAGTCAAGCATTCCGTGGATGGAAAAAGAAGTTTGGGATTTGCAATAGACGGTGGAAGAGAAAATCTCATATTTTTTGAGGTTGCCCTATAATTTAATTAACTTTAGGTAATCCTTAATAAATCTAACCTCCCATGACAGATATTACATTTTCTACAGTTGTAGCAGATCTAAAAATCGCAGCAGAAAATAGTTCGCATCCTTTCAGGTATTTTACACTGGCTACCTCTGATTTTAATAACATTCCAAGATTAAGAACGGTGGTACTTAGAGATATCGACGATAGTTTGAATATGATGATATACACCGATGAAAGATCAAAAAAAATTGCTAATATTCAAGCAAACAACCGTGTAAGCCTCTTATTTTATGATCAAAAACGACTATTGCAGATCACTGTGAAAGCCAGAGCCGAAATTATTACAGACGAAACAATTATTCAGCAAATATGGAGTCGGATTCCGGAAAAATCAAAAAGAGACTACACCACAGAATTGTCTCCGGGAATAGAGATAAAAAAGCCAGAAGAAGTTGATTATCTTGAAGGAAAGCATTTTTTCTCTGCTATCAGGATTAGTCCGGTACGTATAGAGTACTTGCGATTAAAAAGGCCTAATCATATTAGAATAGTATTTAAAAAAGAAAATAATGACTGGAAAGGAACTTATATAGTTCCTTAATTCTTTTTCAGTACTCTAAAATTACTTTGTTGATCTCCTAAAATAACACTGCCAATATATAATCCATCAGAAAAGCTTTTTACATCAATATCTATAAAAGCTACTTCAGAAGGAATTTTTACTTTGTATACAATTCTCCCGTGAATATCATAAATCATTATAGATTTTTCTCTGACTATATCAGAAGTTGTAAATCTTAAGACATCACTTACAGGATTCGGGGCTAATTGAAACGATATATGTTGATTAAACTCATCTGTATTTAATGTATTTCCAATAACATATTTTATCCCTTCTTCTATATGTTTAATAAAATTGGCGTTATTAGTATAATCACTAGAATTATGCCCTAAGGCAGTATAAAAAGATCGCCCACCTCCATACTCTTTGTACCAGGATATCGGCCTGGCCTCATCATAATCATTAGATCCTGTAGACTCAACAATCAGAAGATCTATATTACCATTAAATAACTGCCCTCCATTGTTTTTCCAATAATAATATTCTTCGGATTTGTTCCAGATAGTTCCTAAAAAATCTACTGACGGATGAGAATTTACTATGGTCATATCCGCATTGAAATTATTACTGGTATGATTAGGCTCTGATTGTACAATACCTCCAACTAAATCATTATAAAAAGGCCAACTTTTATCACGATATGTATCCGTAGCAGCGTGAATACCTAAAAAACCTCCCCCTGCTGCAATAAAATCCTCAAAAGCCTTCTGTTGTGAAGAATTTAGTAAACCATTACCACTCGTGTTACACCATACAACAGCTTTATATTGAGCTAAATTATTGGAATTAAATTCGTTAGCGTCATTCGTATGATCAGTTAACCAAAGACCATTTGTATTTCCCAGGGTAGTAATCATAGTTACACCTGCTTCAATAGAACTGTGCGTGAATCCATTAGTTTTAGTAAAGATTAATATTTTATCCTGAGAATAAAGGTTAAAGACTGAAAGAAAAATAAAGGCAAGTAAGAGCTTTTGCATTTTCGTGATAATAAAGGTTTGTCTTACAACAACGGAAAATATTCCTTGAAAATTATATGCTTCTTACAAGTTTCTTTACTAATTTAGTACATAACCATAAGAAATTGTCACAAGCACAAATCGTTTTAAACCTTTTATAATGAGGTCATTAGTGATTTATTAAAATTCAATAAATTTAAGTCAATCCAACTTCCGGAAGAAATTTTAACGTATGTGCAGACCTAAACTCTTTAAAAAAAAGACAAAAATACAGTACGTTATTTCATAGGAAGATCTTTAAAAACTAATACATTATTTACTATTCAATTAAACGTATTAATCCAAATAGAAACTTTATAAATATTAAAACAATTAACACTTTTAAAACCAATTTATTATGAATGCATTAAAATTTTCAAACGTATGGAAAATATTATTCACAATTTTACCTTTTGTTTTATTCGTATTCGTTTCGTGTGAATCCGATATACAGGAACAAACGATAGAAAACGAAGTGGAAATTAATAACGAACTACAAATAACATTAGAAGCTGAGCAAGTAGAATATCAAGGCCCTATAGTATCAAAAGTTTTATTTGGAACTGAAGTGAAAGTTGTTTCTATTGGAGATGGAAATTATGCACTAGGTGATATGATCTTATCAGAAGAAAATTTTGATTCAGAAAACAGCAACGACATTGGTAAAGGAGTATGGGATAGGCGTGTTAATAAATGGCCTAACAGAACCATTTTATATAGATATTCTGACGACATGCCTCAAGATACCAAGGACAAAGTAGAATATGCAGCCGATTATATCACAAACAATACTGACTTAACCATACGTAAATGGCATAATAATGATAGTGAAGGATATGTATGGGTTGGTTATAGTGAATCAAGTGGTTGCTCTGCACAATTAGGCTACAAAAACAAAAAGTTTCCGGGGCAGAGAATGAACCTTGCTTCAGGTTGTTCCAGAGGATCTGCCATTCACGAATTTCTTCACGTTGCTGGTATTATTCACGAGCAGAATCATTGGAACAGAGATGCATATGTAGAAGTATTGTTTAATAACATACTGGATGATAAAGAATTTAATTACTTTAAAGTTTCCGATGCCGACGGCTGGGAAATTTCGGATGTGCTTGACACCAATTCTATAATGATGTATGGATCTTACTTTTTTAGAACACAGGAGGCAAAAGATAACGGTTGGAGATCTATGAGAAGAGTAGATGGAAGTACGATAGTTCCTAATCGAAGTTATATGACAACAAACGATAAAAGAATCATTAATGCAGTGTATTAACCCCTAAAACACTTTGATAAGAGCCTTTTGAAGATTATTCAGAAGGCTCTTATTATTTTTTTTAAAAACAGTCTGTTAGTACGTTATTTAAACATAAAGCGTATTAATAAAGATGACGTTCTAAAGTTTCAAAACGATAAATCCGCTCTGTAAGGGGTTCAATTGTTTGATCAAATCCGGAATTAAATTTTCACCATATTCGAGATACATTTCAGAGAAATTGGTATTTCGTTCCTGTAAGCTTTGATTAGGAAATAATTCATTTTGTATAGAAGTTAAGCGCTTAACATGATCTCTAAGTTTCAGTCTTTGTGCTTTTAGCAATCTTTTTTCTAACATATCAAGTCCCTTGAGTTGTTTCACCTCTTGAGCCTTTACTGCATTCATAAAAGTAACATCTGTCTTTTTTGCCAATTCGTACATTCCATTAAATTGCTCTTTGAGGTGTTCTCGTTGCGGATTAAAATTAATATCAATGTTAGATATCTGTCGTACCTTACGATTAATTAACTCGTGTTGTTTTAAAAACAATTCGAGATCAGAAACTCCTAGCTTCTTAATTTTCTCCGCTTGTTTTTGAGTTTGGATAAGTACAGAATTACGCAATAACAATATCGGAAAGGGAATCTCTACTGCCATAAAATAATCTTTCAATTCTAACCAGTACGCCAGTTCTCCTCCTCCTCCGATATAACAGAGGTTCGGAAGTATTACTTCCTGATATAATGGTCTCATCATTACATTAGGACTAAATCGCTCCGGAAACTCAGAAAGTTCTTTTAGTAACTCACTCCTACTCCAGAGAATCTCTGTGTCATTGACAAAATAACTACCTTCATTTTCTATGATACGTTCTCGTAATCCTTTAGAAAGATAAAACAGATTGATTTCTCGTGGATTGACCTGTACATTATATCCTTTTTCATCCAGTTTTTCTGCTTTTGGCAATACATTCTGATACGCGACCTGCTGCTCTAACTCTTTTTCCATATAAGGAATAAAAAGCTGTTTGAGCTCTCGATCATCAGCATCAATAATCACCAATCCATATTCTCTAAATAATTCATTAGCCAAATATCTGGTTGCTTCTGAAAGATTATTATGCTCTAAATATGCGCTCCTAAAAAGAGTTTTTAATTGCTCTGCATTTTTTCCTGAACCAATTTCAGAAGAAAATATTTCAAATACTTTATCCAACCCTTCAGTATCAAAATTACCTACTGCTCCACCATCTTTGTGGTTCCACTGGATCTTTTTTCCTTTAAAATTAAAATAATTGATCTCGTCAAAATCATGATCCTCTGTTGCCATCCAATAAACAGGAACAAAATAATTATCCGGATGCTCTTTTTTTAATTTCTCGGTTAAATTAATTGTAGAAATAATTTTATACAAAAAGTAAAGCGGTCCGGTAAATAAATTTAGCTGATGACCGGTTGTAATAGTAAATGTAGAGTCTTTAGTCAATAAAGAAATATTTTCTTTTGTCCTTTCAGAGGTAGGAACGTTTTTATATTGATGTAGTAGAACTCTTTGTAACACACTTCGATGTTCTGCGGGAAAAGACTTTTGTTTTTCGAGAAGTTGTTCCTTAAAACTATCAAGTTTTGGGAATCGATGGTAAAACTCCTTCAGCTCTGGTTTTTCGTCTAAATAATCGCAAATTAAGGATGAAAAGTAATTCGTTTTTCTAAACGGAATACAATCGCTAAGCATAGGGTGGTCTTTTTTAGGTTGATAAATATACGGCGGATTGTAGTTGTATTGTTTTTTTTATACTTTTTTTAATATTAACAACGTCAATCCTATTATCTAGAGCTAATCTCCTAAATTTATAACTATAGGTTATCCTAAATCCTAAAATTTAGTTAATACAATTTATATCCTAAATTTAAGGCGGTATTTTACCGAAATTAAAAAATCATCAATGAAAAAAATTCTCTTATCGCTCTTTTTAGTAACCACTACGTACATAACCGCGCAAAATATTATTCAATCCCCATCAGAATTTCTAGGCTACGAAATAGGTAGTCAATTTACACGTCATGCAAATGTTGTTGATTATTTCAGACATATTGCAACAAATTCTGACTTGGTTACTTATCATACGTATGGTAAGACCAATGAGAGAAGACCACTTACCTATGCAATCATTACAAGTGCCGAGAATCAAAAAAACATTGAAAACATCCGTGTGGATCATCTAAAAAACACCGGAATTATAAATGGTAGTAGTAATCCCCAAATAGCTGTCGTATGGCTTAGTTATAATGTGCACGGTAATGAAGCATCCAGCACTGAGGCCGCAATGAAAACCATTTATGAATTAATTACTAATAAAAAAAATTGGTTAAAGAACACGGTAGTGATTATTGATCCTTGTGTTAATCCTGACGGAAGAGATCGGTACGCAAACTGGTATAATCAGGTCAAGGCCTCTCCTTATAATACCGATCAGAATGCAACAGAGCATAATGAACCCTGGCCGGGAGGTAGACCAAACCATTATCTTTTTGATCTAAACAGAGACTGGGCCTGGGCTACACAAGTAGAGTCTTATAGTAGATTATCTGCTTACAATAAATGGATGCCACATATTCACGTAGATTTTCACGAGCAAGGTATAAATGAACCTTATTATTTTGCACCGGCAGCAGAGCCTTTTCACGAAATTATCACACCGTGGCAAAAAGATTTCCAAACTCAAATCGGTAAAAACCATGCGAAATATTTTGACGCAGAGGGTTGGCTATTCTTTACTAAAGAACGCTTTGATTTATTGTACCCTAGTTACGGGGATACATATCCTACTTTTATGGGAGCTATCGGTATGACCTATGAGCAGGCAGGACATGGACGCGCAGGATTAGGAATCCAAACTGATGAAGGATATGTGCTTACCTTAAAAGACAGGTTAATTCATCATACAACCACCGGATTATCCACTGTAGAGATTTCATCAAAAAATGCAGTAAAACTAAATACGGAATTCAAAAAATTCTTTAAGAATTCAGATCTTAAATACAAAAGTTATGTATTGAATGGAGAAACAGACAAAATTAACGCACTTACTAAACTTCTGGACAAACATGAAATTAAATATGGATATACAGATAATACCAAGATATCCGGTTTTCATTTTAGGGAAAATAAACAAGGTAGTATGAATGCCAATGGTGCATTAGTGGTTAGTACCGATCAACCAAAAGGTAAAATGGTAAAAGTACTTTTCGAACCGGATGCTAAACTGAGTGAACCCCTAACCTATGATATCACAGCCTGGAGTATTCCTCACGCATATGGGTTAGAAGCTATCGCGTCAACCTCTTTGATTCCTGCTACTGGAAGCAAAAAAAGAGAACTGATAAAGAATGTAGCTAATGCTTCAGGAGCCGGTTATATTGCCAAATGGAATAGCTTAGATGATGCTGCTTTTCTAGCTGATCTTCTAAAAAATAAAATCAAGGTTCGATTTAGTGAAAAAGATTTTGCTAATAATGGTGATAAATTTAAAAAAGGGAGCCTTATTATTACTAAAAGTGATAATCGAAAAACAAAAGATTATGATCAAACTGTAATCGACATTGCTAATAAACATAATCGAAAACTCTATGTTACTGCTACCAGCTTTGCATCTAATGGAGTAGACTTTGGTTCACCTGACGTAAAATTAATCAATAACCAAAGAATTGCGGTCTTAAAAGGAAAATTCACCTCATCATTAAGTTACGGAGAAATTTGGCATTTCTTCGAACAACAATTGCAATATCCAATAACATCAATCGACACAGATTATTTTAAAAAAACAGATCTAAATAAGTATGATGTATTGATTCTTCCTAATGGTTATTACAGTGGCTATATAGATAAAAAATCGCTCGATAAACTGAAACGATGGATTCGTAACGGAGGAAAAGTTATTGCTATTGCTAATGCTGTAAATGCCTTTGACAACAAAGATGGGTTTGACCTAAAAAGCAATAAATCCAAAGAAAAGAAAAAAGATTCTTTAGGTAATCTCACACCTTATAATAAAAGAGAACGTGAAAGTGTGAAAAACTTTATTACCGGAAGTATTTACAAAACAAAAGTAGACACTTCTCATCCTCTGGCCTTTGGATATGATGATACGTACTTTAGTCTTAAACTTGGAAATAGTTCTTATAAGTTTCTACAAAACGGTTATAACGTAGCTTACATGAAGGAGCCAACCAGTGTTTCAGGATTCTCCGGAAAAGATGCAATTAAAGGATTAAAAAATTCATTGGTCTTTGGAGAGGCTAGAATGGGTAAAGGAAGTATTGTTTATATGGTAGACAATCCATTGTTCAGATCTTTTTGGGAAAACGGAAAATTGTTTTTTGTAAATGCTATTTTCTTTACAAATAATAATAAATCTAGGATTTAGTAAATTGTTTTTTGGTAACAAATAAAATGTTTGGTGGCGTTTTCCACCACAGGCGGATCGGGCTACCTGCCAGCAGGCAGGCAGGTTCGCTATATCTTTTTTTGATTGTTCTCGATACACTTCGCTAAGGTGTACCACTCGAACTAACGCAAAAAAAGGATGTCGCTTCTATCCCTAACGCAAAGGAATAACCGAATAAAATAAACACATATGAATACGAAATACATCTCAAAAACTTTTCGCACCATCACAATCTGTTTATTGATTGTTATAACAAGTTGTAATAAAAATAAGGAAACCGTGGAAAAAGAAAATCCAAAAGAAAAGAGCTCAAATATTTTGTTAGCAGAATGGACTGGCCCATATGGAGGCACCCCAGCTTTTGACAAAGTGACTATCACAGATGTTCAACCCGCTTTAGAAAAAGGTATGGAGTTGAATCTGGCTGATATTGATGCGATTACTGGCAATAGTAAACCTCCTACCTTTGAGAACACCATTATTCCTTTAGAAAAATCCGGAGAAGAATTAAACAGGGTTTTTACATATTATGGAATCTTAAGTAGCAATATATCATCTCCGGAGTTCAGAGAAATCCAAAAAGAAATGGCTCCAAAATTATCCGACTTCCGTTCTAAGATATCTCAAAACGAAGAATTATTTGAACGAATTAAAACAGTATATGAAAATGCGCAAAAACAGCCTTTAGAAAAAGATCAACAGCGTGTCGTACAACTTACCTATGAGCAATTTGCGATGAATGGAGCTGAGTTAAATACTGAAAAAAAGAAACGATATGCCGAGATAAACAAAGAGTTGTCTGAATTATATACCAGTTTCTCGAATAATATTTTGGCAGATGAAGAAGGGTATGTAACATATCTCACAAAGGGACAACTTGGCGGCTTATCAGAACCATTGATCAACGCTTATGCAAAAGCGGCTGCAGATCGCGGGCAGGAAGGTATGTATGCCGTTACAAATACCAGATCCTCTATGGATCCGTTTTTAACCTATTCTACAGAACGTGGTTTACGAGAAAAAGTTTGGAAAAACTACTATTCCAGAGGAGATAATGGAGATGATAAAGATAATAATGAAATTATTGCCAAAATCCTGAAACTAAGAAAAGAACGTGTGGCACTTCTTGGATATGATAATTATGCAGATTGGAGATTACAAAACAGAATGGCCAAAAACCCTGAGAACGCCATGAAATTGATGAATGCTGTTTGGCCAGCAGCTATTGCGCGTGTAAAGGAAGAAGTAAAAGATATGCAGGCCATTGCCAATGCTAATAGGGATACTATCACTATCGCACCTTGGGACTATCGGTATTATGCAGAAAAAGTAAGAAAGAAAAAGTACGATCTTGATTCTGATGAAGTGAAACAATATTTACAGTTGGATAAGCTCAGAGAAGCTATGTTTTTCGTCGCCGGAGAGTTATTTAATTATAAATTCACCCCTGTTGCAGAAGGTAAAGTCCCTGTATTCCATGAAGATGTTAAAGTGTGGGAAGTAAATGATAAAACTTCTGGTGAGCTTATTGGATTATGGTATTTAGATCCTTTTGCCCGAACAGGTAAGAGATCTGGTGCCTGGGCAACCACTTATAGAAGTCACACTACTTTTGATGGCAAGAAAACTGTGTTAGCATCTAACAACTCTAACTTTGTAAAACCTGCTCCCGGAGAACCTGTTCTTGTATCCTGGGATGATGCAGAAACATTTTTCCACGAGTTTGGCCACGCACTTAACTTCTTTTCTTCCGAAGTAAGATATCCAACGCTTAATGGCGGTGTTCGTGATTATACAGAGTTCCAATCTCAGCTGTTAGAACGTTGGTTATCTACAGATAAAGTAATCGATAATTACCTGGTTCATTATAAAACTGGAGAGCCCATCCCCAAATCATTAGTTGATAAAATTAAAAAAGCAGCTACTTTTAACCAAGGGTTTGCTACTACAGAGTATTTAGCATCTGCACTAATGGATATGAAGTTTCACTTAACGGATCCATCCAATATTGATGTAGACAAATTCGAAAAAGAAACGTTAGCTGAATTACAGATGCCAAAAGAATTGGTAATGCGTCACCGTTCCCCTCATTTTGGACATGTATTTTCTGGAGAAGGGTATGCTACTGCTTATTACGGGTATATGTGGGCTGATGTTTTGACTTCTGACGCTGCAGAGGCTTTTGCAGAAGCGCCTGATGGATTCTATGACAAAGAGGTAGCAGCTAAGCTCGTTAAGTACCTATTTGCTCCCAGAAACGCTATGGATCCCGCAGAAGCATATAGATTATTCCGTGGACGAGACGCTAGAATTGAAGCACTGATGAAGGATCGTGGATTTCCTGTTTCGGAAACTCAAAAAAACAATTGATCCGAAATAGTCAATCAATTAATAGTAGATGAATAAAAACATACAGCTTCAACCTGAAAAAATTATAGATACAATTTCATTATTAGAAAAACGTATTGAGGATCGGTTTCCTGAATCAGGTCTTAAAAAAGTATGCCATAATTTTTTACAAATTGCTCTTGCAAGTAAACAAAATATCGACTGGATTTCTAAACCAAATCTATCCCTTAGGTTTTTTGCGTATTTGGTAATTTTAGTAGGATTAAGTGGATTGATATACAGCATTACCTACGTAGATTTACAAATTGAAAACACAACTCTCGGTAATATTGTATCTTTATCTGAAGCGATATTCAATGATATCATTCTAATTGGTGCTGCAATTTTCTTTTTGATCTCTTTAGAGTCAAGATTAAAAACAAAACGAGCCCTTAAAGCACTTAATGAGCTTAGAGGTATTGCACACGTAATCGACATGCATCAATTGACCAAAGATCCTAACCTTTCTAATTCACCCGAATCCGCTACTGAAAATTCACCAAAAAGAACTTTTACCAGGTTTGAACTTCAGCGATACCTCGATTATTGTTCTGAAGCTATGGCGCTCGTTGGTAAAGTAGCAGCTTTATATTCTCAAAGTTTACCGGATGAAGCTGTAGTTCGTGCTGCAAATGAAATAGAAGTACTTACTACAGGTTTAAGTAGAAAAATCTGGCAGAAACTTATTATTTTAAACGAATCAAACTCTAATAAAAACAAATAAATATAAATTCATCAATCATGAAAACAATCAAATTCTTAGTACTGGTACTTTTATTTTTCGGAACTGTTTTTTCCTGTAAAAAAGACGCTTCTAATAAAATAGAAAATACCAAGACCGCTGACACCAAGGAATTTAAAGTAGATTTCGAAAAATTTATTTTGGATAATGGTCTGCAAGTTATTTTTCACGTAGATCGTTCTGACCCCGTTGTGGCAGTGGCTTTAACTGCTCATGTTGGATCTGCCAGAGAAACCGAAGGAAGAACCGGTTTTGCACACTTATTTGAACATTTATTATTTCTGGAATCTGAAAATTTAGGAAAAGGAGGGCTTGATAAAATGAGCGCCCGTATTGGTGGGTCTGGAGCAAATGGATCTACCAGTAGAGATCGAACTAACTACTACCAGACTGTCCCAAAAGATGCACTGGAAAAAATGATCTGGGCTGAAGCAGACAAACTTGGTTTTTTTATTAATACCGTTACCGAACCGGTTTTGGCAAAAGAAAAACAAGTTGTAAAAAATGAAAAACGCCAGAGTGTGGATAATCGACCTTATGGACATGTTTCTTACGTGATTGATAAAAATATGTTCCCAAAAGACCATCCATATAGCTGGCAAGTGATAGGATCTCTGGAAGACCTGCAGAATGCTACATTACAAGATGTAAAAGATTTTTATAATCGCTGGTACGTACCTAATAATGTAACATTAACTATTGCAGGAGATTTTGACAAAAAACAAGCCAAAGAATGGGTTCATAAATATTTTGATGAGATCAAACGAGGAAAAGATATTGCTCCACTTGAAAAACGATCTGTTTCTTTAAATGAGACTAAAAAGTTATACTACGAAGACAACTTTGCCCGGCTTCCGCAACTAACAATGACCTGGCCAGCAGTGCATCAATATCATCCGGATTCATATGCATTACAGGTATTATCAAGCTACTTATCTGAAGGAAAAAAAGCTCCATTTAATAAGATAATTGTAGATGATAAACAACTGGCTCCAAATGTAACAATGTTTCATTATGGATCCGAATTGGCCGGTCAGTTTCGCCTGATTGTTCGTGGATTTGAAAAAGTTAATCTGAATGATGTAGAAAAAGCAATTCAGGATTCTTTTACCAAGTTTGAAGAAGAAGGGATTTCTCAGGAAGATCTGAATCGTATTAAGGCAGGACAGGAAACCAATTTTTATAATAGTTTATCCAGTGTACTGGGAAAAGGTTTTCAGTTGGCACAATATGAAATTTTTGCAGGTGATCCCGGGTTTATCAATGAAGATGTAAAAAATATACTTGCAGTAACAACAGATGATGTTATGCAGGTCTATAACAAATATATCAAAAACAAACACTACGTCGCTACAAGTTTTGTACCTATCGGACAAACAGACCTGATACTTACCAATTCTACATTAGCAGAAGTTGCAGAAGAAAAAATTGTTGAAGGAGCTGAAGACTCCTTTGACCCGAGTATTGTTGCAACTTATGAAAAAACACCTTCGAGTTTTGACAGATCTATCGAACCACCCTATGGAGAAACTCCAAAGGTTACGGTTCCAGAAGTCTGGGAAGAAAAACTGAACTCTGGTATCGAGATATATGGAATTGAGAATAGCGAAGTACCTCTGGTGCAATTCAGAATGAATATCAGGGGTGGTCTTTTGCTTGAAAATCCTGAAAAAATAGGTGTAGCTAATCTCTTAGCAGAATTGATGACCAAGGGAACAAAAAATAAGACAACCGAGGAATTAGAAAATGAAATCGAAAGTCTTGGTGCTATCCTTAATATATATGCTACTGATGAAAATATAATCATAAGTGGTAGTACATTATCAAAAAACTTTAATAAAACGATTGCACTGATTCAAGAAATGCTTTTAGAGCCCAGGTGGGACGAAAAAGAATTTGAGTTAATCAAACAAAGTGTAATAAGTCAAATTCAACAGCAAAAAGCAAGTCCCAGAAGTATTGCATCCAATGAATATGCTAAATTGATCTATGGAGAAGGTCATATACTTTCTCATAACATTTTGGGCACAGAAACATCTGTAAAAATGGTATCGATGGATGATCTTAAACAATATTATACTAATAATATTTCTCCTACTATAACCAAATTACATATTGCAGGTGATATATCAAAAAGCAAAGCGATTGGTGAGTTAGCAGATCTTGATAAGAAATGGCAACCTAAAGAAGTAAAATTCACAGAAATAAACATTCCCAAAGCTCCTGAAAGATCCAGAGTGTATTTTTATGATGTTCCGGATGCTAAGCAATCTATGCTTCGTTTTGGATACCCAGCGATGGCTGCTACCGATAAAAACTACTATCCTGTACAGGTTGAACTACAGACTAGGCGGTGGTGGATTTGCCTCGCAATTAACCCAACAATTAAGAGAAGGCAAGGGATACACCTATGGTATTGGATCACGCTTTTCAGGTAGTACGATTCCGGGGCCTTTTACAATTTCCAGTGGAGTTCGATCTAATGTTACCTACGAATCTAGCGATCTGGTTAAGGAAATATTAGAAAATTACAGTAAAAATTATAATGAAGATGACCTGGAAATCACTAAAAGCTCATTAATTAAAAGTAACGCCAGAGCTTCCGAAACTTTAGGAGCTAAATTGAATATTTTAACAAATATTAGCACATTACAATATCCTAAAGATTATATCACAAAACGAGAAGAAATAGTAAACAATATGACAGTTGAAGAAGTTAAAAAACTCGCTGATCAATATTTGGATCCCAATAAGATGATCTATCTGGTCGTTGGTGACGCTAAAACTCAATTAAAAAAATTAGAAAAACTTGGATTTGGAACTCCGATACTTCTAAATAAAAAAAATGAAACAGTCAAAGATTAATTTTTTAAAAACTAAAAAACACCAAAGTGATTGTTAAACTAGCAGAAACCAATTTAAAAACCAAATACGGAACTTATCGCGAAGTACTCTTTTATGATGGACAGAAAGAATCTTTTGCCTTGGTTATGGGAGATGTAGAAGGTGAAGAACAAGTGTTATGCAGAGTACATTCTTCTTGTATCTTTGCCCATCACTTTAATAGTATAGAATGCGATTGTAGGGAACAGATGGAAATTTCTCAGCAACTTATTCAGAAAGAAGGAAAAGGAATTATCATTTGGCTCGATCAGGAAGGTAAATCAAATGGGCATTTTGCTTTACTTAAAAGTATCGAACATAAAAGAAATGGGCTCTCACAGGCAGCATCTTATGAAGCAGCAGGCTTTAAAAAAGATGCAAGAGATTTTTCTCCTGCTGCTAAAATCCTAAAAATGCTTGGAGTTGCCTCCATCCGTATGTTAACGAATAATCCTAAAAAAGTAACAACCCTAAGTGAACTGGGAATTAGGGTTATGGGAACTCAACCTACTGTTTTGTGATTATTATCTAAATACAAAACCAGGAGTTAGAAAAAAGTAGACATAATAAGATCATAATAATATGACATTAACTTCTTTTTATGGAGACCTTCTATATCAAACGGATCAATATCGGTTAATTAAAACACACTTATCCAAAATAGTGGATCGGATGTTAGAGGGTTTAGCAGAAAATCATAGTTTTATTTTCAAGGAAATAAACAATTACCATCCTGATCATTTAGGCAAACCAATTGATGAATTAAATGAGTTGCATCTTTCCATAGAAGATTGTAAGACCACTATTGCCTATGAATATGGTTATAGTAATTGGGAAACAGTTTTAAAACTACAAGATCAATATGATCAGGATTTCGAGAAAGCGGTTAATTTTCTTGTTAGTGGAAATTTTAAAGAACTAAAGAAATTAATCTTCAAAGATCCCGAGTTGGTAACTAAAAGGTCTAAATATGGCCCTAGAGCAACATTATTACATTATACAACTAGTAATGGTGTAGAGATGTGGAGGCAAAAAGCACCGTTAAATCTTCCTGAAATGACTCAGTTCTTGATTGATCAGGGTGCCGATCGCAAATGCACAATGAAAGTATATGGAGGGGATTTTGATACCTTTACACTTTTAAAATCAAGTGTTCACCCTTTTGAAGCTGGTATTGGAGAACAGATGCTTACTATTTTGCAATAGAAAATATGTCTATACGAATCAATGACTTCCATTAAAACATATAAGTTAATAGATGAAACAGAAAATCAAATCGTTTTTGACATTAAAAAAATGGAAGATATTTATGATAAAAACGCTGGTAAGGTAGACACTCCACATAGACATGATTTTTATATTATTCTTTTGGTGTCCAGGGCAAAAGGAACTCATATTATTGATTTCAACGAATTTTCACTAGAGGATAATCAAGTTTTTTTTCTGAGTCCCGGACAAGTTCATCAAATCAAAGAAGAGCAAAAATCATGTGGATGGGTGATTACATTTTCAAGACAATTTCTTATAAAGAATAATATCGACTATAATTTCATCGAGAATATTAATTTATTTCAGGATTATGGCTACACTCCTCCTCTACCCCTAGACAAGATACAATTAAAACAACTGAATACTTACAGTAGTCAGATTTTTGAAACATATCATTCCAATTTAAAATTCAGACTGGAATCCGTTGGTGCGTTATTAAAACTTTTTCTGATCTACAGTAATAACGTCTGTGATTTGGATTCAAAAGATCCACAACAACTCCAGGTAGGTTCTATTATATTTAAAGAATATAAAAATCTGGTTGAAAAACATTTCTCGGATTGGCATAAAGTACGTCAATATGCCGAAGCACTCCATGTGACTCCGGACCACCTGAACAGAACTATCAAATCACTTATTGGAAAAACTGCCAAAGAGTATTTACAATCTCGGATTATTGTAGCTGCAAAAAGACTTCTGAGTTTTTCTGGTAAAACTAACAAAGAAATAGGCTATGATTTGGGATTTAACGAACCTGCTAATTTTAGTAATTTCTTTAAAAAATGTACGGGCTTCTCTCCTTCAAAATTTAAAGAAAGAAATAAGAACATCGGATTTTTATAAGGTTCCTCCGTATTCTCATATTTTAAATCGACGTCTAAACAGCGAACTTTGTATAAAATTATAAAGAAAGGAATATTATGAAAACAATATTGCATACATCAGATAGCAGAGGAACTGCTAATTTTGGATGGTTAAACTCATATCATTCTTTCAGTTTTGGAAATTACTACAATCCGGAAAGAATGAATTTTGGAGCGTTAAGAGTACTTAATGATGATACGGTTTCTGCTGGAATGGGATTTGGCAAACATCCGCATAATAATATGGAAATCATATCCATACCGCTTGAAGGAGATTTAGAACATAAGGATAGTATGGGTAACACTACAGTGATTAAACAAGGTGATGTACAGGTAATGAGTGCAGGAACAGGTGTTTTTCACAGTGAATTTAATAAAAATACTGACAAGGAGGTGAAATTTTTACAAATTTGGATAACTCCGGATAAGAAAAATGTTGACCCCAGGTATGATCAGATAACCATCAATGATGAAAACCTTAAAAACAACCTATACCAAATTCTATCACCTAATAAAGATGATGATGGTGTCTGGGTTCATCAAAATGCCTGGCTCCATATGGGAAAATTAGAAGACAGGAACTCTCAGAACTACACTTTAAAGGATAAAAAAAATGGTATTTATGCTTTTGTTTTGGAAGGCAGTGTCTCTATAGAAGATAAAATTCTGGACAAAAGAGATGCATTAGGAATTTGGGATGTAGAGCAAATTAAAATTACATCGAAGGGTCCTTCTAAAATATTAGTAATCGAAGTCCCAATCACACTTTAAAATTGTACTTATGCAACTAATAAAAAATCTAGAATGGCGTTATGCCACCAAAAAGTTTGATCCGAAGAAGAAGGTTTCTCAATTGGATTTAGAAAAAATCAAAAAAGCAATTTCTCTTTCCGCTTCATCGTACGGATTACAGGCATATAAAGTTTTAATTATTGAAGATCCTGAGATTCGCAAGAAATTACAATCCAAATCCTGGGGTCAATCTCAAATCGTTGATGCCTCACATTTAATTGTATTCTGTAATTATACAACGATATCTGAAAATATAATTGATAATTATTTGCGTTTGAAAGCTGATCTCCAAAAATTAAATTTTGTTGATTTAAAAGGATATGGGGATTTTATGAAATCTAAAATAACAGAGTTATCTGATGAAGCTAGAAAAGCCTGGACAGCAAAACAAACCTATATTGCTGTTGGAAATCTACTAGCCGCTTGCGCAGAACTTAAAATTGATGCCTGCCCTATGGAAGGTTTTGAACCAGATGGTTATGATGATATTTTGGGGCTATCTGAAAAGGGGCTATCGGCAGCTGTAATCGCTACTATAGGATATCGTTCTGATGAGGACGCAACCCAACATACCAAAAAAGTTCGAAAACCCATATATGAACTATTTGAAACTATATAAGGAATTGTTCGCATTACAGTATTAAAGAAGGTTTGATAGTTCCGCTTTCAAACCTTCTCTATTTTTATTCAGCCTTATTTGAGGAATACAAAAGATAAAAAGGATTTAAAAATTCCTCTCTACACATCATAATAAAAATCATTAGATAAACCGATTGTATGATCATCTGTAAATTTTTATCAGACTGTAATTAAATTTCACATATCTATTCTTCAAAATCCAGAAAAAAAATAATTTTTTGGATTAAACCCGAATTTTGCATTAGAATTTGGTAATCGATTTTCTTATGCATAATTCGGATTAAAAAGAGAGTTTGTTTATTCAAAAATCAAAAAAATCATTGAATAAAATACTAAGAGTTTTACAGATTTGTTTTGTAGGGCTAATTTTCTTGAGAAGTACACTCAAGAAACATTCAATATATTATCATATTATTACAAAAACATCTTCTAAATTGAATTTTAAATAAAAATCAATCAATAAACCATCTTTTTGTTACCAAATTGTTAATAATTTTAATTTTTTTAAGAAAAATAGCATTATCAAATTCTCATTAAAACAATTAAAAACTCATATACTTATTAGCTAATTTCCTTTGATAAATAATAAATCTAACAGCACTCTCTTATGATCATTATGGATACCTCAAATTAACATTGGATCCAATGTTAATTCCCCAATTTTGTGTTGTGAAAATTTTAAGATTTCGTCTCATTTTTTTAAATACTTTTGCCGCCGAATTAATAAACAACAACAAAAATTAAATATTAAAAAGATGATTAAAAATTTACCATTTCTACTTGTTATCGTTTCTGTATTAATCTCATGTGAAGCAGAAGAATTTGATGCGGCTACCTTTCAATCCACTGATGATTCAATTGTTACTGAAGACACCATTGATGGGGAGGGTGATAATGATATTATAATTATCGACGGTGACGAAACAGACAACACCGATCCTTGTATCACGCCTGAAGGATTAACAATTAATGAAATCACCAACCAAACTGCAAATATTACCTGGTCGGTTAATACAGCTCGTGTAAATGGACAATCCTGGGAAGTAAGATATGCGAAGAAAGTAAGTATCTCAGAAACAACTCCTACTATCCTAAGTGCAGAAAGTAATACAATATTGATCAATAATTTAGAATCATCAACTGTATATGAAGTATTTGTAAGAACGAATTGTGGTGCAGGAAACTACAGTGAGTGGAGTAAAGCAGTTGAAGTAACAACACTATAATAAACCAAAAATTCTAAAAGAAAGTCCTCTTTTTGGAATTAAGAATTAGCCAAATTTTAAAAGTTTATTACTCATTACAAGGATGACCAAATCAGGTCATCCTTTTTTATTTAAGTAAAAAATAACAATTTACTATATTTAAGAAATTCAAAATATAATTGTTATGAAATTAAAAAGCTTTACATATATACTGATATTGATATTGCTTGGAGCATCACATGCGATAGCACAAAAAAATAATGATTATAAATTTAAAGAATTTAATTTCTGGGTTGGTCAATGGAATGTCTATAAACATGGTACAGATACTCTTGTAGGAAAAAGTAAGATTGAAAAGATCATTGATGACAAGGCTATAAAAGAAACCTATCACTCTACCACATCTAAATATAAAGGCACTAGCTTAAACAAATATAATCCAGGAACTGATCAATGGGAGCAATTTTGGGTAGACAACTCAGGATTAACCCTTTTTATACAAGGAAACTTTATGGATGGAAAAATGATTCTTCAAAATAGTATATCTAATGAAAAAGGAACACTATCTAATAAAATATCCTGGCATAAAAATAACAATAACACTGTGAGACAAACCTGGTCGCAAAGCACCGATCAGGGCAAAACCTGGAAAGTGATATTTGATGGTGATTACAAACCGATAAATGCAGATTAAATTACTTCTCCATACAGGTCAAAATCTTCGGCTTCATAGATTTTTACTGTAGCAAATTCGCCCGTTTTAAGATAAAACTTAGACGCGTCAATTAAGACCTCATTATCCACATCTGGGGAATCAAACTCTGTTCTGCCTACAAAGTAAGGGCCTTCTTTACGGTCAATCACTACTTTAAACTCTTGTCCAATCTTTTGTTGGTTCAATTCCCACGAAATTTGTGATTGTATCTCCATAATTTCGTTTGCACGATCCATTTTCACCTCGTCAGGAACATCATCATCTAGATTGAAAGCATGGGTATTTTCTTCATGTGAATATGTAAAACACCCCAGACGTTCGAAACGCATTTCTCTAACCCAGTCTCTCAATGTTTCAAAATCTTCTTGTGTCTCGCCCGGATATCCAACAATCAATGTAGTGCGTATTGCCATTTCCGGTACAGCCTCCCTAAATTCTTTTAACAGTTTAGTAGTTTTAGCTTTTGTTGTACCACGACGCATTGACTTTAAAATCGGATCAGCGATATGCTGTAGTGGGATATCTATATAATTACAAATTTTTGACTCCTGTCTCATAACCTCTAATACCTCCATCGGAAATCCAGTAGGAAATGCATAATGTAATCGTATCCACTCAATTCCGTCAACTTTTACTAATTCACGAAGTAAATCTGCTAATTTTCTTTCTTTATAAAGATCAAGTCCGTAATACGTTAAATCCTGAGCTATTAAAACCAACTCTTTTACTCCATTAGCAGCTAACTTTTCTGCTTCAGTAACCAACTCTTCAATTGGAGTAGATTTATGCTTACCACGCATTATCGGTATTGCACAAAAAGAACACGGGCGATCACAACCTTCAGCAATTTTTAGATATGCATAATTCTTAGGAGTGGTAGTTAATCGTTCTCCTATAAGTTCATGTTTATAATCAGCACCTAAAGCTTTTAATAAACCTGGCAGTTCCGTAGTTCCAAAGTACTGATCTACATCTGGAATCTCCTTTTGTAAATCGGGTTTATATCTTTCAGATAAACATCCTGTAACAAAAACTTTATCCACAAGACCCTGGTCCTTTTTCTGTACGTATTCTAATATGGTGTTTACAGACTCTTCTTTAGCATTTGCAATAAAACCACAGGTATTAATGACCACGACATTTCCTTCTTCTTCATGTACCACCTCTTTATTATTGGCCTTCAATTGTCCCATAAGAACCTCACTATCATATACGTTCTTACTGCATCCCAATGTAATCACATTGATCTTATTCTTCTTTAAAGTCTTTGTTCTCATATCTTCTGAATAAAGGTTTGCAAAGATACAATGAATAACTAAAGTTTAGCATATAATTACCAATAACTCTAGGCTATAAAAAACTAGTAATTTAAACCTTTTGTATATTGCATTGTCATAATCTATGAAAACCCCAACATATGAAAATTAAAATGACTCCTCTTTTATTCCTACTTCTTGGTTTTACTTTCTCCTGTTCTAATGACTCAGATGAACTTGTTATTGAAGAACCGAATCCGGATCAAAATAGCCTGTATTTTCCACCTTTAGATTCTGAGGAATGGGAAACCATAACAATTAATGATCTAGAATGGAATGCTGAAGCAGAAGAACCTCTTTACAGTTTTCTTGAAGAAAAAAACACCAAAGCCTTTATAATCCTCAAAAACGGAAAAATCGTCATTGAAAAATATTTTAACGGAGGCTCAGCTTCAGACAATAATCCTTGGTACTCAGCTGGAAAGACCTTGACTGCGTTTACGGTGGGGTTAGCTCAACAGGAAGGTTTTTTGAATATCAACGAATCTTCTGCGATATATTTAGGGAATCAATGGGCTAATATCACAGATGATCAGGAAGGTGCTATTACCGTAAAGAACCATTTAACTATGACAACTGGATTGGATTATAATGTTACCAATCAAAACTGTACTGATTCTGATTGTCTTACCTATCTTAACGAAGCTGGTAATTTTTGGTATTACCATAATGCTGCTTATACATTGCTTACCGATATTGTAGCAGGAGCTGTTAATATGGATTACAGTACTTATTTTGATACCAAACTAAAGAATAAAATAAGAATGAATGGTACTTGGGTTAGCCTTGGATATGCCAACATTTATTATAGCACTGCCAGAAGTATGGCACGTTTTGGACTCTTAAATCTTAATAACGGAACCTGGAATACCACTGAAATCCTTAGCGATGAAAACTATTTTACAGAAATGACCAGTACTTCTCAGAATCTTAATCAATCCTATGGATATTTATGGTGGTTAAATGGTAAATCAAGTTTTAGGGCACCAGCTTTTGAAAATGAATTTCCCGGAGAATTAATACCAGATGCTCCAGACGATCTTATCGCCGGTTTGGGAAAAAACGATCAAAAACTATACGTAGTACCTAGTCAAAATTTAGTAATTGTAAGAATGGGTGATGATACGGGTCAGGCTTTATTGGGTCCTTCGAGTTTTGATAATGATCTATGGATCAAAATTAACGCCTTACTTAACTAGAGAAAAAATTATCAAAATGACACTCTTAACGATGCATTAGGAGTCAACCCAAGAGAAGAGTTAACTACTTCATCCGTCCGATTTTCTTCATTAATTCTATAATAATTACTAATTATATTATCCCTATCAGAAAAGTTCCAAACAGAGATACCTGCATGGCATTTAATTTTTTTTGTTAATTTAAAATCATAGGTAGCCGAAATGTCCAATCTCATATATTCACGAAGCCTGCTACTATTGGCGGGATCATAATTTATTTCTCCTTCTTCAATTTCATTTCCTGATTCTGGTTTTGTTGTTGGGAGTCCAGAATGCCAGTTTAATCCTGCAGATATTTTCAGATCCTTTATCGTATATGCAACACCCAATGTCAAAGAATGAGTAATATCTATATTATTAGGAAATTTTTTCTCATCAAAAGCTTCAAAGGTATATTCATTATCTGTATATGAATAGCCTAACCATGAACTTAAGCTTCGAAATCTTTTATTTACCAGAAAATCCACACCCATAACTACATAATCGCCTATTGCAGGTATGAATTCATATTGATTCTGAAATCCTTGGCTTCTGGCGGTAATTCCTTCTACATTTTTATAATATCCCTCAGAACTTATAAGCCACCCTTTTCTATTGTATTGTATACCTAAAGAAGCTTGTTGACTTTTGATTACAGGAATATCTTCATCATTGGCTAAAACCCATCTTCGTTTTTCTATACCTAAAAAATCATTCTGAAAATTAATAATCTGGGATGTATTCTGATGTTTCAATTCTGCTAATACTTCAAAAATAAAATAGTCTAAAAACTTTTGATTATAACTTAATCTTGGCTCTACTATATGTGTATTAAATTTCTCATTAAAACTATACCTTACTCCTAGATTGACAGAATTCTGTAATTTCAAACCTTTATAACCAAGTTGTGAAAAAATACTATGGTTTCTTATAACTCTTACTCGATTTCTTCGAAAAACAGGGTTATCAAGGTCATTAAGGTTAGAAACCCCTGTTTCTGTAAGTTGATATCCATTAAGCCACCTAATATTTTCTCTAAGTTGATAATAAGTATTTAATTTTATACCAGTTTCAGAAACAAAATTTTCCTGTAAGAATCTCTGCTGATTCTGAAGATCTGCGTTCTCGGATTGCAACCTGTAATCTGTTTCGTAGACCTGCAATGAAGTAGTGAAGCGATCACTCCAATTTCTTTGATACCAAATTCCTCCGGCAATACTGTTCTGAATTAAACTACTCTGTCTGGAGGCACTTTCTGCCCCTAATGTAGCATTTTCAGTAAACACCAATTCATTACCTATCCCTAAAAAATTAATTCTTAGCCTATCCTTTTCTGATATTTTCCAATTCCATCGCAAATTAACGTCATAAAAATCAAAAGCGATATCGGTTTCATTATTACTGCCGATCTCGCTATCCTGAGAAATTCTGTCAAAATACTGTCTATATGTCGGTTCCTGAACAAATTCATTTATTGATTTTCTGGCAGAAAGTTGTATTGAAGATTTTTTCCCAACTGGAATATCCGAGAATATATCAGCATTGATTAGATTAAACCCAACAGCACCTTTAAAATCCTTATTGATTTCTGTATCCGTATGCATTAGGATTGTTCCGGATACTCCATCTGGATGCTCTACATCCGTTCCATTTTTAATAACCGTTGCTTTTCCTGTAATAGATGGATTAAAAATTGAAATAAGTCCAAAAAAGTGCCCTGACTGATACATTTTAATTCCATCCCAAAGAATTAAGTTTTGATCGTGAGTACCTCCTCTTATATTAATGTTAGACACGGTTTCATCAGCACTTTGTATTCCTGGTAATGCCTGAATAGTTTGCAAAACATCAGCTTCAATCAAACCAGGCAGTATTCCAAATTCTCCATAATTAATCTGAAAAGCGCCGTCATCTGTTTTATCGATTCCTCTAGTAAGGTAATCTTTGAGAATTATCTCTGTCAAAATCTCGGTTTTTGGTGCTAAATAAATTGTTCCGCAGGTTTCTTCAGTAAAAGAACCAGAAGTTCTGTTCGTGGTTCGAAAACCGAGGTGACCAATAATTATCATTTCATTTTTCTCTGAAACTTCTAACTGGAAGTATCCTTTTTCATCACTTATGGTCGAAGATTTTTTACTTCTGATGGTTGCACCTTCTAAAGGGTTTTCTTCATTTAATTCTTTAATTACTCCACAGATTATAAATGATTTATTTTCTTTATTGATAGAAATAAAGGTATCATTGACTTTTGTGAATATAAGACCTGTTTCTTTTCGTAGAAACGTTAAAATTTGGTCAAAAGAAAAATCTTCAGGAATTTTTGGTACGTATGCATCTTCTAAGGTATCATCTGCATATGTAAATTTAAAAGAAAAATTTGTTTCAATTTGGGACAATATGCTGACCAAAGAAAATAATTGCTTTTTTGGGGTTATTTGGGCATTTGATAGAAAAGTTGCTATGAAAAATAGCAGTATTATCGGAAACCGTTTGATGGTTCCACTATTTATTGTATTGTAATATGATTCGATTAGAAGTGTCAATAGTATAAGTCAAATCCAGTGGTAAAGTTATAGATTTTAGACCATCTTCCATATCATTATGAACAAAACCTCCAGTAAAAAGTCTTTTTGTATCAATATCCTTCATCACAATGATGACGTTATACTGCCTTTCGAACTCTTTTATAACTTCATAGAATGGAATACTTTTAAAACTACTGATGCTACTTAACCATTGGGGGCGATTCTGATCAATAGTTTCAAAAGTAATCTTTCCATCTACGATTTTCAAAACACTACCCGCTGGTAGGTTATGGTCGTGCTTTGAATTTTTAACATTTACAAGACCTTCAAAACATGTAACTTCAAAATAGTTTTCTCTATTTTTTACATTAAACTGAGTTCCTAAAACGGTAATTTTTCCATCTTTTGTAATTACATCAAAAGATGATCCTTTTGTTACTTTAAAAAATGCTTCACCATCAAGACTCACTTCCCTTTTATCACCCCATTCATCTTTATTAAAAGCAATTTCGGATTTTGAATTGATAACCACTTCTGAAGCGTCCGGCAATTCCACGGATAATTTTTGACTTGCCAATGTCTTGAACGTACTATCCTTATTAGTTAAGAAAAAGAAATAAACGCCTAAAAGAACTACAAAAATTGAAGCAATTTTTAATAGAGGTTTGTACCAGCTTATTTTTTTCGATACGATTGTTTTAGAAGTATTCACTCTGGCATAAAACGAATCCAGGTCAGCTACTTCGGAAACTTCAGAAGCTTTAAAATATTGAGCAGCTTCAAGAATTTTGGTATGCATCTTATAGTCATCCAATTTCTTAAAAGCCTTTAACTCAGCATTTGTTAGTTCGTCTGCTAACCACTTTTTTATAAGGTATTCTTTATTCATTTTCATTCTTGGGTCTATATATATAACAACTAACTTATAAAAACTCCTTTTTATTTAAATCCTTCCAGTTCATTTTTTAGCTTATTATACGCCGTATAGATTCTATTTTCTGCAGCTTTTCTGGTGATTCCAAGCATTTCTGCAATTTCAGCATGTTTTTTTCCTTCTACTTTATTTAATAAAAAAGCAGTACGCTGATCCTCTGTTAATTTACTCAAAGCTTTCTGATATCTCTTTAAGAACTGCTGTTCTTCGAGAATAAATTCTGGAGATTCATTTGTATAATCTTTCGGCTTTATTTCTCTATGTTTAAGAACAACCTTTTTATGCTTGATAGCATTAAGCATCATATTTTTTGCCACTTTAAATAAAAATCCTTTCGCTTTATCAGGTGTTACCTCTTTACAATGTGACAGTAATTTGATAAAAGCGTCCTGCATTTTATCATTAGGTTCTACTGTTTCACCATATTTATAGTACAGAAAATTGTATATATCCTTAGAATATTTGCAATAAATCATCGAAAATATCTTTTCCTCACATACATTTTCGTATAACTCTTTTGGCATATTTCAGTAATATTTGAAGGTAAATGTAGAAAAAACAAAAAAAAGAAAAGGAGTTTTTATTAGTTAGTTGTTTTAGTATTTAGAAGACCGATCTATTATAACTCAGAATATCATGAACTTACAAGTCAAAACTTTATCTATTTTATTAATGACATCTGTGATGGTTCTTAACACCTCGTGTAGAACCGAACTCGACGAAGAGATTGGAGCTCCACAAGATCAAACTCTCTTAGCAAACTCTAAAGTTGCTAATCTTATGCTAAAAACGGCAATGAACGATGGCTCAAGAGATAATATATTGGATAGCTCCAGTTGTTTTGGTGTTGCATTGCCTGTAACCGTAAATGTAAATGGAGTAGAGATTATCATAGATAGTGAAGAAGACTTTCAGCTTATAGAAAACATTTTTAATGAGTTTGAGGATGACCTTGACTCCTTAGAGTTTATTTTTCCAATCACTCTAGTTTTTGGTGATTATACTGAACTGATTATCGAAAACGAAGATCAATTAGAACAATTGGTGGAAGACTGTGCAGAAGATGAAGAAGACGAGGACGAGGACGATGATATAGAGTGTATAGATTTTCAATATCCTTTCACTGTTTCTGTATTTAATGAAAACAGCGAATTGTTTGAAACTATTGCATTTACAAGCGATAGAGAATTACATGATTTTATTAGGAATCTTGATGAAGATGATATCGTAAATATTGGTTTTCCTATAACTGTAGTCCTTTCTGATGGAACTGAAATTACAATTAATAATTTGGAAGATCTCGAAGACACAATTGAAGAGGCGATTGACGATTGCGATGAGAACGATATCGGTGAAGAACGCTTTACCCAAGTAATTACCAGCCAATTATTAGAAGTTCAAAAATATAAAGACAACCAAAGCAACGAGACCAATAATTATAGGGATTATATTTTTGATTTTTCTGAAGACGGTACTGTAGTAATCACACTAGAAAATAATGATGGAGATGATACTACTAATGTAATTACCAATGGAACCTGGTCAGTAAGAACCAGAGCTGATGGGGGATTAAATGCTACTATGGATTTTGGTGCTGACGCTCCGTTGAACAAATTGAACAATGAATGGAATGTTAAAAAAATAAAAGAAAAAAGAATAATGCTGGATGACAGGAATGGTGAAGGAATCAGTAAAGATGAGCTATTCTTTGATAAAGCAAAATAATAAGTAAAGAACACTGATATATCATACAAATCACCTAATATGAAAAATCGATTAACAAAGACCTTCACCTCCATTGATCAATCAAACGAAATCAATACCGACATAAATGTAAAAAGCCAAAAAATATCTATAGATGATAAAGATCTTCGATTCAGTACTAATCTGATGGCGGGAAAACATCATATAGCCGGAACAGTTTTCGCTACAATGGATAGAACTAACCTTTATGCAATTTATAAGTAAGTGCTTATCAGATTTAACCTAATTCATTTATCCCATGTTTAGATTTAAAATAGTAGAGAAATATAGAATATTGGTTTATGGAGCCTTTATGATAGCGTATTGTATTTTATTAATCGTTTCGTTAACAATGTCAGGTTACGCCTTTAACTAAAATTAGATAAGGGAAAAGCAAGTTGAGTTTAATGTATAAATTCAACTTAAAAAAAACCTCTGTTTGGTAATATTATTTTTCATACGTAAGATTAATTTTTTTATTCGGCAGAGGTTTGAAATATCTTTATTTTGGTGAAAAAGGAGTTATTCTTTAGAATACTCCTTTTTTTATTAACATTCTAGATAAGCAACTATAGATACGACATTTACCCGGAATTATTTTAGTAAAATAAAAATGCACTCTACTTAAAAACAGATGAATTATTACCGTTGATTGGGGTTCCTTTTTTAGGTAGATTTTTTAAGTATTTACTCCAAATACTTAGCAGGCATCTTACGCTCTTCGGATATAGATTCATACCCTTGGGCCAATTGCAGCAATTTATCTTCAGTAAAAGATTTTCCGATAAAAGTAAGTCCTTTTGGCTCCCCTTTATCAGTATATCCCATTGGGACAGTGAGTGCAGGATATTTTGCAACAGCTGCATATCCCGCGTGATAATTATTAATTGACAAAAACACATCAAGATTATGAGCATCGAGATGGGTATCAAAATAATTTCTCGCTACAATTTTAAGATTTTCCTTTATTTGGTTTAATCCTTGGATTGTTGTAGTATCCTTAATAATCTCTTCAAAAATCCCTTGCCCATAAGGAATTCTAACTAGTGTATCTTTCAAATTAAAAGCCATCACATCTTCTATAGTTTTTACAGTAATATTATCACTAGCATATGAATTAATATATTCAGGAAGATCATTTTTTATATCAATATTTAAAATACTTAAAAAACCAGGCAATCCAGCTTGCTCAGGTTTAACCTCTACAATCTCTCCCCCAGCTGTTTTTATTTTATTTACAGATTGAGCATACAATGAATCTTCTAAAAATGATTTCACAACTCCAAATCGCTTTCCTTTAATGACTGATTCTTTTATTGATTCCAAATAATCAACCTTAGAAGGCACTGAAGCCGAATCAGTAGAATCCATACCAACCATAGCATTCAGCAAGATTGCATTATCGATAACATTTTTTGTCATGGGCCCAGGCGTATCAAGCGTACTAGAAATTGGTACTATCCCTGATCTACTCAACAAACCGATTGTTGGTTTCAATCCAACAATAGAATTCTGACTTGAAGGTGACAGAATAGAACCACTCGTTTCTGTTCCTATTGCTGCTACACAAAAATTTGCAGCAACAACAGCACCACTTCCAGAACTAGAACCACCACTCTCAAAAATCATTCTACCATACGGATTAAGAGTCTGACCACCGATTGCACTATATCCAACTGGACAACCTACACATAGAAAATAGGCCCACTCGCTCAGGTTTGCTTTACCTAAAATTAAAGCATTTTGATCTATCAATCTTTCTGTTATAAAAGCATTACCCGTTTTATTATTTTGCAAGACAACGGTTCCTGCTGTTGTAAACATATCATCAGTACCAATATTATCTTTAAGCAGGATTGGCATTCCAAAAATCGAATTAACATCAATAGTATTCTTATCTATTTTATCTAAAATCCTTGCCTGTTCTACAACTTTTGGGTTTAGCGATATGACAGAATTTAATGATAAAGAATTATCACTTTCATACTTTCTGATTCTATAGATAAAGAACTTAACTAATTCTTCGTATGTCAACTTACCTTCTTTTACAGTCTGCTGAATTGAGGGTATATTTTTCTCGAGAATAAACTTTTTTAATTTATCATAATCATCTTTCGAAAAATAATCCAACTCAGACTCTAACTCTTTCCAGATCTGATTTTTATCTAAAACTTTTGAGTTTACAAGTTTTAAATGCATTCGTGATTGTTCAAGTGCTTTTGTCGATTCTAAGTCTTTGGCTTCATTATAAGGCTTCCATATCACTTTAGGTTGTAACTCTTTCTTTGGTTCTTTTTTTTCTGTCTTACAGGAAACAAAAATCAAAAGCGTAATAAGAATGGTGAGCATATTTTTCATAAGGAGATCGTTATCGAAGTATTTCGGGAAATGAAATTATAAAAAAAGATGCTATGATTAACACATAACACCTTTTTAACTATTCTGTAACAAATTTATTTTAACTACCAGTTTAACAATTTAATAGCAATTAATGGATGTATCCAAAAACTATAAACAAATAAAGATAATACTGACAATACCAGAAGCCGTAAATTCTCTTTTTTTAAAATGATACTCTTTAATACAAGAAAACCTATTATGACATACGGAAATATAAAAAGAAGATTTACATATGTTCGGTTCCTATATAACTGACGTGGAATTAATGGATTTTTAGAAGAAAACAAAACTTCAAGGACAGAATATATATTTAATCCAACCACAATTACGCAGTACAAAAAAAGAATTCTAATTAATAGGTCTATCCAATACCTATTCATGCTGAATTTAAAATTACTTAAAAAAAGAATCCACAAATTCATATTTATTAAACACTTGAAGATCTTCTATACCTTCTCCTACCCCGATGTATTTAACAGGTATCTTAAATTGATCACTAATACCAATTACCACTCCTCCCTTTGCTGTTCCATCAAGTTTCGTTACAGCGAGAGAAGTAACTTCTGTAGCCGCCGTAAATTGTTTTGCTTGTTCAAAAGCATTTTGACCAGTAGAACCGTCTAAAACCAATAAAACATCATGAGGAGCATCCTGAACAACTTTTTGCATCACTCTTTTTACTTTGGTCAGTTCATTCATAAGGTTTACTTTATTATGTAAACGACCTGCTGTGTCAATAATTATAACGTCTGCACCCTGCTGTACCCCTGATTGTAAAGTATCAAAAGCAACAGATGCCGGGTCACTACCCATTTCCTGCTTTACTATTGGCACATCAACGCGATCTGCCCAAACCTGAAGCTGATCAATAGCTGCTGCTCTAAATGTATCTGCAGCGCCCAAAACCACTTTCAAACCTTTTTTATTAAACTGATAAGCGAGTTTACCAATAGTTGTCGTTTTTCCTACTCCATTAACACCAACTACCATTAAAATATATGGTTTTTTATCAGAAGGAATCTCAAAATCTGTAGCTTCTCCTGAATTAGTTTCAGAAAGTAATCCCGCTATCTCTTCTCTTAGAATCTTATTCAATTCGTCGGTTCCCAAGTATTTATCCCTGGCAACTCGATCCTCAATTCTTTCTATTACTTTGATTGTGGTTTTTACCCCAACGTCACTTGTAACTAAAACTTCTTCAAGGTTATCAAGCACATCATCATCAACTTTAGATTTACCAGCAACAGCTTTACTTAATTTTGAAAAAAAACTGGTATTAGACTTTTCTAATCCTTTATCTAAGGTCTCTTTTTTCTCAGAAGAGAATATTTTTTTAAACAAACTCATGTTTTATATTCAGAATACTACTAGGTTAATACATGGAATATACCATAAAATCGTATAAATATAAAAAGAAAGAGCCATTCCAATTTAATTGAAACGGCTTCTTTTTAAAATATTTTCTTGTGAATTACTTTTTCTTAAAAAAGTCATTTACTGCGTCAGGTTGCATAATTGACTCTACAAAAGTATATGCTCCTGTTTTTGGAGATTTCACCATTTTAATAGCTTTGGTCAATCTCTTTGATCCTGTCTGTAACGATGCTACTGATTTCTTTGCCATTGTCTTATTTTATTTCTTTATGAACAGTCATTCTCTTTAGAATGGGATTAAATTTCTTTATTTCCATTCTATCAGGAGTATTCTTTTTATTTTTTGTTGTAATATATCTAGATGTACCTGGTTTACCAGAAGCTTTATGCTCTGTACATTCTAAGATTACCTGAACTCTATTACCTTTCTTTGCCATTGTAGTATCTTTTTAAAAAGCTGAATTATTTTGTTAAGAAACCTTTAGCTCTTGCTTCTTTTAAAACAGCAGCAATACCGTTTTTATTTATATTTTTTAAAGCTGCAGTAGACACCTTTAGTGTTACCCAACGATCTTCTTCCGGAATATAAAAACGCTTTTTGATTAAATTCGCATTGAATTTACGTTTCGTTTTATTCATCGCGTGAGAAACATTATTTCCTACCATCGCTTTTTTACCTGTAAGCTCGCAAACTCTTGACATCTCTTCTTAATTTTGGTATTATTTCAAAACAGGGTGCAAATTAACGAATTATTTACCGAACCACCAATAATAGTTTTGTAATTTTTTTTCTCTTTTTTAAAATTTTATTTCGTAAGTCAAACGACATATGAAGTAATCACATGTTTCTGCTCTTAAATACACTCTGATAGGTCCTCCACGTACTTAGAACAAAAATAATATTATAATCAAAAGTAAGTCATATTAGATTTGATAAAAACAGGTATTTATACGTATATAAGAAGTCCTTTACAGGAATTACTTTTACACCAGTTAGTTTTCATAACTGTAACTAACTACTTGATATGGGGTAATTAAGTAGTAAACAAGCGGATCTTTGGGTCCGCTTTTTTCATGAATTACGAGTATTCTAAAGAATTTTTTATCGTTTTTATCTTCCTAAAAAACTTAAAAGAACCATATTAAATAATTGATTTTTAAAACCCTAAATCGTATCTTAGGGAAAAAATCGATTACTATGCTCCAACATATTACCAAAAATCTTATTCGAAAATATACACTTGACATAGGTACATTTTATTTTTATGATCACTTTCTGATTTCGGAAGTAAACGAGGGAGAATTCTTGAACTTCGATAAAGCCACAAAATTATTTCTAACAGCAAAAGAACACTACGGAAACAATATCCCATTTGTTTATATTACGAATAGGATAAACTCATACTCCTTTGAGCCTACTGCTCACTTTAAATCCACAAAACTATTTCCTAACTTAAGAGGCTATGGAATAGTTACCTACGATTCCATTAATAACAAAATTGCGTCCTTAGAAAGATCATTCCTAGATGTTCCAACAAAAATTTTTGACAACCTTGAAGAAGCGATACTGTGGGTAGATGAATTAATTCTACAAGACTAGTTGATAGCGTTTTAAAATTGTAATAAAACATATTGATTGTATCCCATTAGATTTAGTGAAATCAGATTTATAAAAGGTAAATCAACAAAAGCTAATATAAATGTCTTAATATTTTTGATACTTTGCAAAACTAAAAAAACAACTATAACGTTTGAAACTCTTAAAAATTATATAAAATACTGGTTTTCAGCCATTAAAATGAAATTATCCTGTAGTTATTCCGACAAATTCATAACTAATAAGAAAGGTTATGAAAGCGATTGTTGAGGATAAACTAATTGAAAAATATGATCTAGATTTCGGTACTTACTACTTTTATGATCAATATATTATTGCAGAAATCAACGAAGGAGAAGTAATTACATTAAGAAAGTGCCAAGATCTTATTCCAATTGTGCAAAAACATTACGGTAATGTAAAATCTTTTACTTACATCTCTGATCGTATCTATTCTCATTCCATTATACCAACAGACTACCTTAACTGTCCTTTCATTTATATGGACAATTTTAAAGGATATGGTGTCGTAACATACAATTTGATAAGTACAATTTCGACAGAAATTGAAAAACATTTTGCACAGAGGTCTTTTCGAAATTTTGATAACCTAAAAGGCGCTATTGATTGGGCAAAAAATGAAGCTGACGACTAATAAGATTAATTTAATTCTTTAAGCAACAGCTCAAAAGATTTATTAACTGCTTTCCCGATAGTTCGCTCCCGTAAATTACTAAATAAAAATTTCTCAGAAAAAACTTGATCTGGAGTAGCTATCGCGATAAATACAGTACCCACCTCAACATCTCCATCACCTTTTGATGGGCCAGCATTACCAGTAGTCGCTATCGCATAGTCAGACTTAAATTTTTTTTTAACCCCTATTGCCATTGCCTCTGCTACTTCATGACTCGTTACCGTATGTTTTTTGATTACATCTTTAGAAACCTCTAAAAGATCTATTTTAGACTGAGTGGCGTAGGTGACCGCAGCTCCTTTGAAAAAAGAAGAAGAACCTCCATGGGCAGTTATTGATTGTGCTATTTTTCCACCCGTACAACTTTCAGCAACGGCGAGAGATAGCTCTTTAGATGTTAATATCTTACCAATCAAAACCTCTATAGATTCATCCTCTTCATACCCCACAATAATATCACCAATAAGCGTATGTAAATGAGCAATCCTATTCTCAATACTATCTTTTAATAGTTTTTCATCAGTACCTCGTGCTGAAAGACGTAGTCTAACTCTTCCTAAGCTGGGTAAATAGGCCAATTTTATAAATGAAGGTAAATCATCCTCCCATTGTTCAATTTTCTTAGCTATTGCACTTTCACCTAAGCCATAGGTCAATACTGTTTTATGCAAAATAAAAGGCCGTTTGAATTTTTTCTGAAGTCGCGGTAAAACTTCATCCTTCATCAGGTTTTTCATTTCAAAAGGTACTCCCGGCATTGATACAAATACAGTCTCTTCTTGTTCTAACCACATCCCAGGGGCGGTTCCATAAGCATTCATTAGCACGATGGCTGTGCTAGGAACAAGTGCCTGCATCCTATTAATATCGGTAACCGGCGCCTTTATGTATTTCTCAAAAAGCGTTTCTATATGATGTAAAACAGCATTATTAGGAATCAGAGTATCACCGAAGAATTCGCAAATAGTATGTTTGGTAATATCATCTTTTGTAGGACCTAATCCACCAGTGATAAGAACAACATCTACCCTATTTTTTGCTTCTTCCAAAGCGTTAAGGATATGGCGCTTATCATCCTGAACCGAGGTTATTTGATATACATCGATTCCGATATTATTAAGTTCTTTTCCTATAAAAGCTGAATTAGAATCAATAATCTGACCAATAAGAATTTCGTCTCCAATGGTAATTATTTCAGCCAGCATAATTATTGAAAATCGGCTTTCAGGTTTTCTATAGCTCCATTAACTGTAGTAACAATATGGTTTAATGTGGCTTCAATTTCGGATTTCTCTTTACCTGATTTAGACCATGATTCGACCTGTCTTATTTCTTTTAAAAGATCTATACCAAACAACTGAAGGTTAGGCTTCATTTTATGGGCAAATTGATATGCCCTTTGAGGATTGCTATCATTCACCGCCTGAACCATACCACTAAGATCAGGAGGTATCTCTTCTAAAAATGTTTGTACTAATACCGTTATAAATTCATCATCTCCACCGGACAATTCATTTACACTTTCTAAGCTATAGCCTTTGCTCATTTACTTAATTCTTATTGAAAAAATTTGTTGTTTTTCTATAAAACCAGTAAGCGTATCTTCTGCTTTCACAGTGCCAACTCCCGCTGGTGTTCCTGTAAAGATAACATCTCCGATCTTTAAAGTAAAATATTTTGACACATATTCTATCAATTCGTCAATCTTCCATAACATAAATCTCGTATTTCCTTCCTGAACTTTCTCCCCATTTTTTTCTAAATGAAAATTAATATTATTTACATCCTGAAAGTTATTTTTAGACATCCAGTTCCCTATAACAGCAGCACCATCAAAAGCTTTTGCCTTTTCCCAGGGTAGGCCTTTTGACTTTAATTTACTTTGTAAATCTCTTGCTGTAAAATCAATTCCCAATCCAATCTCATCATAATATTTATGCGCAAATTTATGGTTGATGTGCTTTCCTACTTTTTTAATTTTTACTAAAATTTCCACTTCGTGATGAATATCATCAGAAAAATCCGGTATAAAAAAGGGTTGTTTTTTTAGAAGGATAGCAGTATCTGGTTTCATAAAAACGACAGGATCTAAAGGCTTCTCATTTTCTAACTCTTCAATATGATCCGTATAATTACGACCTATACAAATAAGCTTCATACAATTAATTATTGAAATCTAAAGTTAATTCAGGCTATTATTCAGCTTACGCAGTCTAACCGCGGTAAGTACTTTTTTTGTATACAAAGGAAAATCTGCGTTCTGAAGCCACCCAAAATATCCGGGTTCATCGTCCATTACCTTTTCTACCAATTTACCCTTATGCTTTCCAAAAGAGAATATTTCTCTTCCTTCTTCATTATAAGCAATAAAGCCTGCAAAATCGGCGAACTGTTTTCTGGAACTGAATTCTGCTAGAAATTTCGTGTCATTCTCTAGCTCAGGGTATCGATCCAATTGTGCTTTGAGAACCTCATAGGTTGCATTTGTATCAGCCTCTGCAGAATGTGCATCTTCCAGGTCCTTGCTACAATAAAACTTATATGCAGCAGCTAGTGTTCTTTTCTCCATTTTGTGAAAAATAGTTTGTACATCAATCGCTACGGTGTTCTTCATATCAAAGTCCAGATCTGCACGCAATAGTTCTTCTGCTAATAAAGGAATATCAAACCGGTTAGAATTAAACCCACCCAAATCACAGCCTTTGATCATTTCACTAATTTTACTTGCTAACTGCTTAAAAGTAGGTTCATTAGCTACTTTTTCATCAGTAATCCCATGTATATCAGTGGTTTCCGATGGAATTGGCATCTCAGGATTTACTAGCCAGGTTTTACTTTCCTTATTACCATTAGGAAAAACTTTTAAAATTGAGATTTCCACGATTCGATCTTTTGAAATATTTATACCTGTTGTTTCCAGATCAAAAAAACAGATCGGTCTTTTTAATTTAAGCTCCATAAATTGATTGTGTGATCCAAAGATAATAGGTAAATCTTATAAACCGTTACAGTGTAACTTTTTTTAACATTTTAGTATTATATCGACTTCACAAAAATGTTGTCCGCAAACTTTCGGGTAACCGTTTCCTCGACATTGTTGAAACCGATCTTTATAGAACCATCAAACTCCCTCACTTCCAGTACTTTTACCTCACTACTAAGTGCCAATCCTATTTCAGAAACATACTTAAGAAATGTCACTGAAGCATCATTTACAGAAACTAATTTACATATTTCACCTTCTTTAAGAGAAGACAATGTAATCTTAGGTATGATAGAATATTCCCCATCTGCATTGGGAATAACCTCTCCGTGAGGATCTTTAGTAGGAAAATCCATAAAACGATCCAGCTCATTTATTAACTTTTGGGATTTTATATGCTCTAATTGCTCTGCAACCTCGTGTACTTCATCCCAACTAAAATTTAAATAATTACACAAAAAAGTTTCCCATAATCGATGCTTTCGAATCAGACGTACAGCCACAGACTTCCCTTCTTCTGTTAGTTCTAACTTGCCATATTTCTCACTTACGACATATTTTTTGGCCTTTAGTTTTTTGACCATATTATTAGTTGATGCAGGAGAGACTTTTAGATAATCAGCAAGCTGATTGTTCCCAACTTTGGAAGAGTCATCCTCAATAAGCAACTGAAAAAGAGCTTTTAAATAATCTTCTTCACTTTTTGTTAAATTATTCAAATTTAATTTGTTAGTCATAACTAACTTTTTTAGTTTTGCAACATTAATAAAACAAAAATACTAAACCTAATGCAATTACATAGAATCATCTTACTTACTTTTTTGAGTTGTCTAAGTTTCAATTCTATTTTTTCGCAGGAAACTAATCCCCTTGGACCTCTTGTTACAGATAGGCCTGATGCAACAGAATCCCCTACCTTAGTTCCCAAAGGATATTTACAAATAGAAACAGGAGCTTTCTTCGAAGAATCCGGAAACGATACCTTTAAAGAAAAAACCACAACGTTTAATACAACTTTACTAAGGTATGGGATATTGGAGAATCTCGAGCTTAGGGTTGGATGGGATTTTGCTGAAACCAAAACCGAAATTAATGACACTGAACTGGATGATATTGCCAGTGGATTATCCCCTTTGTTACTAGGAGCAAAAATTGCAGTTGCAGAGGAAAAAGGGTTACTGCCTGAAATTGGAATCATTGGCCATGTGTTCTTACCCTTTACTGCCGGTAAAGATTTTAGGCCTGAAACTACAGGAGTGGACTTTAGGTTTTCATTTGCACACACACTTAGCAAAAAATCAAGTTTGTCATATAATCTTGGAGCTGAGTGGGGTAATGATTCTCCAGAAGCAGCATACATATACACCGTAGCTTATGGATATAGCATTACTAATACTTTTGGAATTTATGCGGAGTTGTATGGGGATTTACCAGAAGATAGTAGTGCTAATCATCTTTGGGATGCAGGATTAACCTATTTATTAAGTGATAATATTCAATTGGATGCTACTGTAGGGTCTGGAATAACAGAAGGACAAAATTTATTATTAAGTGCAGGTATTAGTATTCGATTACCAAAATAATCACACTTAATTTTTGAAATAATAACAAATCAATAATGATGAAAAAAATAATTTTACTATTTGTAATTTCTTTAGTCTTAATCTCTTGCAAGCAAGAAACAAAAGATTCTGACCAAAAACTTAATGTAGTTACAACCACAACTATGATAACTGATCTTGTACAAAATATTGGCGGAAACCTCATAACCGTTCAGGGCTTAATGGGCTCTGGGGTCGATCCCCATTTATACAAAGCCAGTGAAGGTGATGTGACCAAACTAGTTGATGCTGATGTCATATTCTATAATGGACTTCACCTGGAAGGAAAATTAGTAGAAATATTTGAAAAAATGGGGAATCAAAATGTAAAAACCATTGCTATCGGAGAAGTTTTAGACAAAGGTATTCTTATTGGATCTGATTACTTCGCCTCTAATTATGATCCTCATATTTGGTTCAGTATTGATAACTGGAAACAAGTAACTGCGTTTACTATTGAAAAACTAAAAAAATTGGATCCTAAAAATGCTGAGGCTTTTGATACCAGTGGAAAAGCATATCTGGACAAACTTGATATTCTAGAAACTAAACTTAAAAAAACCATTGAAACTTTACCGAAAGAAAAAAGAATACTGGTAACCGCTCACGATGCTTTTAGTTATTTTGGAAAAGAATATGATTTTAATGTTGTCGGTTTACAAGGGTTATCTACCGCTACAGAAGCAGGTGTGCAAGATGTGCAAAAATTAGCCTCTTTTATTATTGAAAATAAAGTAAAGGCTATTTTTGTTGAAACATCAGTCCCCAAACGTACTATTGAAGCTTTACAGGCCGCTGTTAAATCAAAAGATCACGAAGTAACGATTGGCGGAACTTTATATTCTGATGCACTTGGAAATCCAGGAACTATAGAAGGAACCTATATTGGTATGTTTGAATATAACGTAAACACCATCATAAATGCTTTGAAATAATGGAAAACAAAATCGCTGTACAAATAGATGACCTTACCGTTGCTTATAACTATAAACCAGTATTGTGGGACATCGATCTTTCAATACCAGAAGGTGTTCTTATGGCGATTGTTGGCCCCAATGGTGCTGGTAAATCTACGCTGATCAAGTCGATTTTGGATATCATCAAACCCATTGCAGGAAGTGTAAAAATATATGATAAACCCTATAAAAAACAGCGATCGCTTGTCGCTTATGTTCCTCAAAAAGGAAGTGTAGACTGGGATTTTCCTACCACTGCCCTGGATGTAGTGATGATGGGTACTTATGGAAGTTTGGGCTGGATCAAAAGACCTGGGCAAAAACAAAAAAAGGCGGCACTCGAAGCTTTAGAAAAAGTTAGGATGCTCGCTTTTAAAAACAGACAGATAAGTCAACTTTCAGGAGGACAACAACAGCGGATTTTTCTTGCTAGAGCATTGGTACAAAATGCATCTATTTATTTTATGGATGAACCATTTCAAGGAGTAGATGCTACCACAGAAAAAGCAATCATCAACATTTTAAAAGAGCTTAGAAAATCCGGGAAAACAGTGGTCGTAGTACATCATGATCTACAAACAGTTCCGGAATATTTTGATTGGGTAACATTTCTGAATGTAAAAAAAATTGCTACAGGACCAGTTAAAGATATTTTTAATGACGATAATTTAACTAAAACCTATGGTATTAACTATAAAGTAAGTGTACAGCAGTAGTAATTAATGGTTCACCGTTGGCAATTGATAGACTTTCTATCAACCATCCACTATAAACTAACATCGATCAACCAAAAAATATGGATATTCTAGAATACATAGAACTTGTTTTTACCGATTACACCCTTCGTACTATAACCTTGGGGACGGCTGTTTTGGGTGCGATTTGCGGAATGTTAGGAAGTTTTGCTGTATTGCGAAAGCAAAGTTTATTAGGTGATGCCATCTCACATGCTGCTTTACCGGGTATCGCAATCGCTTTCTTGATCACCGGAACAAAAAACAGCAACGCTTTTTTACTCGGCGCGTTAGTTAGTGGCTTAATTGGCAGCTTCTGGATTCGAGGAATTATCAGAAAAACACATCTCAAATCCGATACGGCGTTAGGACTTATTCTTTCGTTATTTTTTGGCTTTGGGATGTTGTTACTGACTTACATTCAAAAGCTACCAAATGCGAACCAAGCCGGATTAGAAAATTATCTTTTCGGACAAGCTGCCACGCTTTTGGAAAGTGATGTTTGGATGATGTCACTGATCACAGGAGTATGTTTGATCGTTTTATTACTTTTCTGGAAAGAACTAAAGGTGTCACTTTTTGATGCCGATTATACAAAAACTTTAGGTTTTAATACTAAATTTCTAGACATTCTAATAACTACTTTCATTGTGATTGCCATTGTATTGGGTCTACAGACTGTCGGTGTCGTTTTAATGAGCGCTATGATTTTAGCTCCTGCCGCTGCAGCAAGACAATGGACAAACAGTCTATCAGTAATGGTAATACTTGCAGCAATTTTCGGAGCGTTCTCCGGAGTTGTCGGAACGGCAATAAGTGCCAGTCATAATAATTTATCTACGGGACCGGTCATTGTTTTAGTTGCAGCAGTTTTCGTCTTAGTTTCTTTTATTTTTTCACCAGGTCGAGGACTGTTATTCAGAGAAATTCGTTTTAGAAAAAACAGAAACGATCTCCAACTTCATAAAACACTTTCGTTTATGTTTAACATAGCCAAGGATCACGAAGATATTTCACATCCACACGCAATCAAAATCCTTAACAATTTTCAAGGGTTCACTAAACGATCTTTACAAAAACTGGAAGATAAAGACTATGTAAAAATCGAAGGGAATATGTGGTCTTTAACAAATTCCGGATATAGAACTGCAGCAGGCTTATACGACCAATTAACACAGACAGAAAATGAGTAGCGCACAAATCGAAATACAATTGATTGCGAGTTTGGTAGCAATAGCTTGTGCAATACCCGGAACTTTCCTGGTATTACGTAAAATGGCTCTAATAACAGATGCAATAAGCCATTCTATTCTACCGGGGATTGTCATTGGCTTTTTTATTACACATGACCTATCGTCTCCTCTGTTGATTCTACTTGCCGCTTTAAGTGGAGTACTAACGGTAGTTTTAGTAGAGTTTATCCAAAAGACCGGACTGGTAAAAGAAGATACAGCTATCGGATTGGTTTTTCCGGCTTTGTTTAGTATTGGCGTTATTATGATTGCTCAGAATGCCAATGATGTACACCTGGATATAGATGCCGTGCTCTTAGGGGAGCTTGCTTTTGCTCCTTTTGATAGGCTACTAATCAGTGGTACTGATATGGGGCCAAAATCCTTGTGGATTATCGGCACCATACTACTGATTACAATTGGATTGCTTTTTGCTTTTTTTAAAGAACTAAAAGTTAGCACTTTTGATGCTGGTCTTGCTGCTGCTTTAGGACTATCTCCTGTTGTGATGCATTATGGACTTATGACGGTGGCATCTGTTACTACGGTTGGTGCTTTTGATGCTGTTGGAGCTATTCTTGTTATTGCCTTTATGATCGCTCCCGCTGCTACAGCATACCTGTTAACCAACGATTTAAAAAAGATGTTATTGTTGGCCTGCGTCTTTGGAGTAATTGCTGCTATTGCAGGATATTGGCTCGCTCATAGATTAGACACTTCTATTTCAGGATCAATGACCAGTGTACTTGGAATCATTTTTCTTACAGTATATTTATTTGCACCAAATAGAGGATATTTTTCTGTATTATATCGACAACGACAACAACGAATCGAAGTTTCTTTACTCACCTTTTTATTACATTTAGGTAATCATGAAGAAGACGAAAACGAAAGACATGTAAAACATCTAAATGAACATATTAATTGGCAGAAGGTCAAGGCAAAATCAGTATTAGATCTGGCTCTGAAAAATAATATGATAACGATTGACGATAGTATTGTATCATTAACAGAAAAAGGGCAGCACTTCACTACAGAAGCTATTGATTATATTGTAACAAACAAGAATTCTGAAATTGAAAAAATGAAGGATCGATTTTTCCTATTTAGGGGATAAAATACTCTTGTATTACTTATTTTTAAGATATAGAAAATCAATTCTTTTATCTTTACAGAAAAAATAAAATGAAACAAATTCTTAAAACCTATATTTCTTTTACATTTTTTACACTATTTATATTGGCAAGTAGTACTTGTTTTTCCCAAGAAAAACCTAAAGAAACTCATTCTAATAATCTGCCTAAATACAATCTTCTTGTATACACTTCTAAGGACTGTGAACGCTGCGATACACTTATACAAAAGCTTACAAATAAGCAGATAGATTTTGTGGAATTGGATATTGATAGTAAAGACAATCTTCTCTCTTCTCAATTTTGGGATAACATGTACTTTAAAGGATATAACAGAAAGAACATTCGACTTCCTTTCGTTATAAAAAATAATCGGCTACATCATCCCATTTCTGATTTTGATAAGTTTATAGAAAAAATTACAAAGAAGAGAAAAAGAAAAACTAGTATTTTCTGAAGTTAGATGACTTAAAAGTCATACTAATTATAATCTAAATCTTTAAAACAATATCACTTCAGTATTTACACAATCTTTTTGCAATTCAATAATTCTATATCCAAATGAGTTATTGTGCACTTTTATTTCTTTCGGATTTTTTTCCACCTGATATGAAGCTGCCGGAGTGATATATTGTGAAATATTTCTATAATTCGAATAATCTTCCATATGATAATGTCCTGAGAAAATTGTAATATTATTATCAATATTTAGTAAAAGATCTTTAATTTTCTGCCTTCCTTTTAAAGCAAACTTTTTATCTATGATGGCAGGAATACTCAGTATAGGATGATGAATAAACAACAGGATTTTTTTTGAAGTAACCAGTTCAGATTTTAACCACAATAATTGAGTATTATCTACAACTTCAGCACTGGAATCCAAAAATATAAATTTAAAAAAGTCATCCTCCTTCGTATAAAAAAGTAAATCAACTTCGGTACATTGATTATTAGTATAGTATTTTTTAACTTCAGAAAAGTCATCATGATTTCCAAGAGAAATTGATAATTTATAATTCTCCAAGGATTCAAAAAACCAGGAATTTGATAATTTTTCACCAATATCCCCACCATAAATAACCTCTTCAATATTTCTTGAAGAAAGATCTTCTAAAATTGTTTTCCAGTTTTGGCGGGCATCTACACCAATTCCCTTCGGAAAATCTTCATCTACATGAACATCAGTAATATATGCTATTTTTTTAATCATTTATAAAAACATATGGATTTATCTAAAATAGTTCCACGCTCACCTCTTTTCATTAAAAGTATTAAATAACTTTAGTACTCAATACCCTATCCTCTCTTTTTGCTTTTGCATCCAGTGATCTCCCGATTGCAAGTCCTATTGACATACCGATAGTCATTCCAAAAGTCATTCCGTAAATCAATCCATTGGATCCTCCGAAAACAACTCCAAAAGTCATCCCCAAACTCATTCCAATTGACATTCCGATACTCATACCAATAGTCATATGATAGGACTCAGAAATCAAAGAGAGTTCTTTTTTTAAAAGGCTTAAAAATTCAGTGAGCTTTTTACCGTAATATTTTTTTCTGCTTTCTCGAGGTAAATCTACGTTGAATTCATCCATTTTTCCTTCGATAATAAAGAACTGCTCTTCAGACAATTTTTTGTTTTCCAACTGTGATAGGATAGCTATATACTTTTTGTAAATATTAATTTCAGATTTTACATCCGTTTCGGTAATCAGGTTCTTAAAAAACTTAGAGGCTTCATTTATATTCATAAGTATCCTATTTGATATTAAAATTCACTTGGTATTTAATTAGTAGTCGTATGATTCAATTTGTTACGTATTATGACACAAGAACTTTTAATTAAGTGTTTTATGAGGCAACTACTTACAGATTTAGAAGTCACAGAAGATATAATACTGAAGTTATTACTGGATAGTTTATAATGTTTCTATCTTTGTATTATTAACAAAACATACATATTGTGAAATACATTGAAATACTTGTAAAACTTCGAAAAATAATCCGATCTATAAATCTGGAGAGTAAAAAGATCGAAAAAGAGTTTGGCATTAGTATTCCGCAATTATTGGTTTTACAATTTTTATCAGAACAAGAGGACTACAGAGCTTCTGCAAAAGAAATCCGGATTTATATCAATCTTAATGCTAGCACGGTATCAGGAATCATTAGCCGATTGGAATCAAAAGGATTGGTAGCAAAACTCCCTAAACCTAACGACAAAAGAACTACCTATATAACACTTACTGCAAAAGGTGCTGATGTATTACAGCGATCTCCTACTACCTTACAGGAAAAAACTACACAAAAATTACAGAAACTCACTGGAGAACAAATAATTGAATTAGATCGCAACATAGAACTACTAGCTTCTATCATGGATGCAGAGGATATTGATGCCGCTCCGTTAATTACTATAAAAGAAATGACTTCTGAAGGTAACAATCCTACTCAATAACATTATTTCTTTAGCTCATAAGCACTAGTAACTATTGTAAGTTCGACTTACTTCCGGTATCTTTTTAGACATTGATAAGACCTATCTTATTCTATATTTTAAATAATTTCCTACAGAAACAAAATAATATTTTACACAATAATAAATCACTAAAAACATTAAAAAACACCCCTAATATAATCAATTTAACAAAAATAAAACAATAAATAGTTTCTATAGGAACTATTTTTTCGTAACTTCGCAGAACTCCTTACTAATGTTGTATTAGGAGTAAAGAACTATATTTAACCTAAAAGATCAGTATGAAAAAAGAAACTTATTTGGAAAAAGCATTAGCATGGGCAGAAAAAAGAGCAACAATATCTTTAAAAGCAGTTCCCGATGGTTATGAAGATCCAAAAGTTTTTCGAAGTACAAAAACTGATCTGAGGATTCAACCAGACATGTCTTTTGTTACTCACGGAGGATCAAAACACTTTTCTGATATCGCATTAAAAAACGAAGACGATAAAACATTAGTTGTACGATGGAAATTACTTGGTTTCATGGCGCAGATGAAACGTGGAAAGTTGCATTTATTAGCTCCACGCGGTCATAAATCATTTACAGAAAAGTTGGTAGCTCGCCATAATATTAATGCGGTAATTCACTCCATTTAAGCACTACACTCATTTTTACCCAAAATAAATTAAGTATTAATTAAAATAAATATATGTCAATTAACACATTTATTCCACAACAAAACGGAAGAACAATTAAAACAAAGGATGGAAGAAAAGTAAAAAACGAGATAGATTATTGGAAATCAGAAATTAACGGTAGAAAATGTCAAGAGTTTTCTGAAATGTCTTATTGGGAAGTAGTATGTACCAGTAATGCACTATAAGTCCTAAAAAAACCACCTGATAACCTGAAATTTGTTTTATGAAAATTATTAAGATTAAAAGAAAAACCAGAATAAAGAACATACATTCCCGAAACATGGGTAGACTTAGCACTCACGTAACTTCTATTAAAAGATATATACTGGGAATTCCAATCGCTACACTTCATAAATATAGAGAAACCTATTATGGAGAAATAAAAGATTGTAAAGACTGTATTTTACAAGCATAGAACGCTGACTGTACTAAAAATGACAAAATAAAACCCTGATTATATGATCAGGGTTTTGTTTTGTTATTTTAACCCGGATTATGCATTGGAAAATCTATTACATGCCGAAACTTCTGCAAAATATAGCGTTTCACTACATTTTAAAGTTTAACCATAGCGATGCTATGCTAAAACTTGGAAAATATTATATCTTATGGCACTTTCAGCACTCACAACGAAGTTCCAATACATAATCCGGGTTTAATTTTTAAAAAACTATCCTCACGTGACTGCACAGCGATAGACCATAACTATACACTCTCTATCAAAATTCTCGGTTTACATCAAATGCTTCCAGGTAATCTTTTACACGTTGTACAAACTGTCCTCCCAGTGCTCCGTTTACTACCCTGTGATCATACGAGTGTGATAAGAACATTTTATAACGGATACCGATAAAGTCACCATCTGGTGTTTCGATCACGGCTGGTACTTTGCGAATTGCTCCTAATGCTAAAATAGCAACCTGCGGTTGATTGATAATTGGTGTCCCCATAATACTGCCAAAAGTACCAACATTGGTCACCGTATACGTTCCTCCTTGGATATCATCCGGTTTGAGGTTATTGTTACGTGCTCGGTTTGCCAAATCGTTTACTGCTTTGGTCATCCCAACCAAGTTCAACTGATCCGCATTTTTAATTACCGGCACAATTAGATTACCATCTGGTAAAGCTGCCGCCATACCCAGATTAATATTTTTCTTTTTAATAATTGTATCGCCAGAAACAGAAATATTGATCATTGGAAAATCTCTAATTGATTTTGCCACTGCCTCCATAAAGATCGGAGTAAACGTTAGGTTCTCACCTTCTCTCTTCATAAATTCTCCTTTTACCTTCTTCCTCCAGTTCCAAATATTAGTAACATCCGCTTCTATAAACGATTGTACGTGTGCAGAAGTCTGAACCGATTCTACCATATGATGAGCGATTAGCTTACCCATTCTGGTCATTTCTATAATCTCATCATCTCCCGACGCCACTACAGGTGCAGCTTTTGAGGTTTCAGTTTTCTTAGTAGGAGCTTTTGGAGCTGTTTTTTGTTCTGTAACCGCTGGGGCAACAGGAGTCTTTATATCTTTACCCTCTTTACGATCTTCTACAAACTGTAGGATATCATTTTTAGTAACCCGACCGTCTTTTCCTGTTCCGGAAATATTTTCTAATTCTGCTACAGAAACTCCTTCTGCGGCAGCAATATTTTTAACTAATGGGGAATAAAATTTAGAACTCTCAGAAAAATCAGCCTTTGCTGTTGATACAGCTTCTGTAACTGCAGCCATATCATTTTCAATGACCTGTGCCGCAACTTCCGGTATAGCAGCTACTTCCTCTTTAGTTTCCTGTGGTACTGATTCTACAGTACCTTCTCCTTCTGTTTCTATAATAGCAATGGTTTGACCAACTTTTACTACATCATCAACTTCAAAAAGTTTTTCAACCAATACACCTTCTACCTCACAAGGGACTTCACTATCTACTTTGTCCGTAGCAATCTCCAATACTGCATCGTCCATCTCGATAGTATCACCAACTTCTTTTAACCAAGCTGTTATTGTTGCCTCTGCAACACTTTCACCCATCTTTGGAAGTTTAAGCTCAAATTTTGCCATATTCTTAATCAAAGGTATTTATTAGTTATATTTTTTGCGAAATTAATAAAAGTTAAGCTCTTAAATTAATTTTTATTTATTAAAGTTTATCTAAAAAGTAATCACTTCACCTTTTCCATCATTAAAATCACTTCCTAAAACATACTCACAACCCGCAGGTCTAATCTTAAAAGTGATGTTCGATTTTTTAAACCGTTGCATTGCACTAATAATTTCACTAAAGCTTAGCATCTCATTATCAAAGATAAGTTCGTTATTGGTATATCCCAAATTATCTGCTGATTCTATAGATATAAACTGTACTTCCTTTTGTAAAACTTGGGTAAGTTTACGTCTTAATTTGTCATTTTTAGAAACTAAATAATACTGATCAATCGCCCTTTTTTCTTTTTGATGATTCTTAAATGATTGTAAAACTGAGGTCAAACGGATTCCTATCGACACTAAAAAATCCAAAAACCAATTACTTTTAAAATGCTTGTTATAAAACAATCGCATTGCCCCATAAAAACTTTTGATATACTCAGCATTACGATCTGTGCTCTCTCCTTTATAATGAATAACTGGAATGATTCCTATAAAATAGTTAAGCAAACCTTTCTTTTTCATTTTGTAAGAGAGATCAATATCCTCTCCATACATAAAATAATCTTCGTCGAAACCACCTACAGATTCATAATCTTCCTTTTTCACCAGAATAAAAGCCCCTACCAAAATATCTACATCTCCAATTCCTGTATCTGATATGTGATCTGCATAATAATTTTTTACTTTGCCAATTTTAATCCCAAATAATCTTCTAAAAGATGTTAATGGCGAAGGGATATTACGTTTACTTTCCTGTAAAAAATTACCGGTACCATCTATTAATCTCGGACCGATCATTCCTGTATGTATTAGTCTTTCTGACACACGGATAATTCTTAAAAACGTATCTTCTGCTACCACCGTATCCGGATTCAGAATACAAATATATTCTCCTTTTGCTATAGCGACGCCCTGATTATTAGCTTTTGCAAAACCAACATTTTCTTTATTTTCGATCAGTATAATATCCGGAAAACGTTTCTTGACTATTTCGCAACTATCATCTGGTGAGTTATTATCTATAATAATAATCTCTGCATCTATATCTGCAATTGCTTTTTGCACACTTAGGATACATAGCTCTAAAAAGTAACGCACATTATAATTAAGGATGACAACGGAAAGCTTCAGAAGGAAATAACTTTAAAATTTATATATTTTTTACTCGAATACTACTATACCTACTACTATTTATCAAAACTATTACTTTTTATTTTCAATTACACTTCGACAAAACATCGACAAACTCAGTGTGAAATTCAATTATATTTTAAAAGAAATAAAAGATCTGCTAATTTATGCTAACAGTCAAAAATATATAAAAGTTAGAAAAATAGCAGAAAAATTTAATATATTAAAACTACTTATTCTTATTAGTTTAAGAGCTTTTCAAAGCATTTTCAAAAGGAATTCTGTTAATAATACTTCTTCCCAATGTTACTTCATCAGCATACTCTAGTTCATCGTTAACACCTATACCTCTTGCGATTGTAGATGTTTTGATCTCTACACCTTCTAACCGCTTATAGATATAAAAATTAGTAGTATCCCCTTCCATCGTTGCACTTAGCGCAAAGATCAATTCTTTTATTTCTCCTGATTTTGCTTTTTCAACTAGTGTATAAATCTTTAGATCCTGGGGTCCGATACCATCCATGGGGCTTATTTTCCCTCCTAAGACGTGGTACAAACCCTTGTATTGACTCGTACTCTCGATCGCCATTACATCCCTGATATCCTCTACAACGCAAATCACATCCTGAATGCGATTAGGATTGCTACAGATATCACAAACATCTAAATCACTGATACTATGACATTTTTTACAAAATTTCACCTCTTCTCTCAAAGTACCTAACGCCTTTACTAAATGTTGTGTCTGAGTTTCCGGCTGTCGTAAAAGGTGTAATACCAATCGCAATGCAGTTCGCTTACCAACCCCTGGTAATTGCGACATCTCATAAACTGCGTTTTCTAATAATTTTGATGAAAATTCCATAGCGATACAAATGTAAGAAATAGTGGTGAGTATTTAAGCAACGGAGTATCGAGTATATATCGGATCATACATTCACTTACCAAGTCATTCGTTCATAGACTCAAAAACTGACAAACTCCCATACTATTTTATTACTTTTACCACAAAAGAGGAAATCATGTTTGATACACTTTCTGAAGAAACCCAATTAGTAATAGTTGTCATAGGAATAGCTTTGTTATTTTTTATTGTACGATGGAATTCCGGGAGAAATAAGAGAAAATTATACGATCGTGACAAAAGAGATTTCAGAAAGAACTATTTTAAAAAATCGAAAGAAAGAACAAAAAAATAAAGGTTAAAAGTATACATTATTGAGTGTGAAATTAAACTAATATCCTCTCTGTCCCGATACTCGGGACATCTCTCCCATAGGGAGAGAAGCCAGAATTGAGGTTTGATCAAAAATTATAGTCTACTCAATACTTTGTACTTAACACTATATACCTAAATAAACACAAATGAAGATATACACTAAAACCGGAGATAAAGGTACTACTGCATTATTTGGGGGCACCAGGGTTCCTAAACACCATATACGTATTGATAGTTATGGAACTGTAGATGAACTTAACTCACACATAGGTTTGATAAGAGACCAACAAATTGATGAGCTAAGTAAAAATGTATTGATTAACATTCAGGATAAATTATTTACTGTAGGAGCAGTTTTAGCAACGGATCCGGAAAAAGCGATCCTTAAGAGTGGTCAAAAACGATTGAATATACCAACTATTTCTTCAGAAGATATAACATTATTGGAGACTGAAATGGATCGTATGAACGAGTCTTTACCACCGATGACGCATTTTGTACTACCCGGTGGGCACCAAACTGTGTCATTCTGTCACATTGCCCGGTGTGTATGCCGAAGAGCGGAGCGTTTGTCCACAGCTTTATACGAAATGGAACCTTTTGAAGAAACAACATTGCAGTACTTAAACAGACTATCTGACTACTTGTTTGTACTGGCACGAAAGTTGTCATACGATTTAGAGGCCGATGAGATACAATGGATCCCTCAAAAAAATTCTTGATACTTTTTGAAAGCCTGAAAATAAGTTAAGGGTAATACCCGAAAAATCACGTTCTTATAATTATTGTTTAAATAATTAATTTTTTACTTGACTTTTTAAACTAAAAAATTATTTTTGCAAAAAAATTAAACCAGTAAGCATATGTATTGGACTTTAGAATTAGCATCTTACTTAAGTGATGCACCTTGGCCAGCAACCAAAGATGAGTTAATTGACTATGCAATTCGTACGGGAGCACCGCTAGAGGTTGTGGAAAACCTACAATCAATTGAAGATGAAGGAGATTCGTATGATTCTATAGAAGAGATATGGCCAGATTATCCTACAGACGAAGATTATCTTTGGAATGAGGATGAATATTAAAAAAATATTTAAATAGTATTAAAAGTCTCGCAAGAGGCTTTTTTTTTGCGTAAATTACGCCACTTTTTCGAACTATGGTGTAGCTCGAAAAGTATTGTATAATATTGCCGCTAAGGCACTGAGATTAGGATAAACCTAAGAATTGAAATTAACCAAAGAACTATCTTTCGGATGTTTAATTGGTTCGTTTCATTTCAAAACTAAATCTCACTAAAAACATATAACCATAAACCCATGGGAGTTTTAGATTCTGTATTAAAAGTATTTGTTGGAGATAAATCCAAAAAAGATATAAAAGAAATCCAGCCAAAGGTTGAATTAATTAAAAAGGAAGAACAAGCCATTGCGGCGCTTTCTGATAATGAACTACGTGCTAAAACAATAGAGTTTAAAAATTTTATCAATGATGCCCGTGCGGATATTAACTCCAAAATAGCTGATCTTACTGAGGAGGCAGATGCAACAGAGGATATCGACAGAAAAGAAGATATCTACGTGGAAATTGACAAATTAAAAAAGGATGCATATGAAGCGACGGAAAAAGCTTTAAATGAAATACTACCACAAGCTTTTGCAGTAGTAAAAGAAACTGCCAAAAGATTTGCAGAAAATGATACAATTACGGTAGAAGCCACTGCTTATGACAGAGAGTTATCCGGCACTAGAGACCATATTACGCTAGATGGAGATCAAGTGATTTGGTCTACAAGCTGGGATGCAGCAGGAAAGGAAGTAAAATGGGATATGGTTCACTATGATGTACAGCTTATTGGTGGTATTGCTCTGCACGAAGGAAAAGTAGCAGAAATGCAAACCGGAGAAGGTAAAACTCTTGTTGCTACTTTACCAGTATATCTTAATGCATTATCCGGCAATGGTGTACATTTGGTTACCGTTAATGATTATCTCGCACGTCGTGATAGTGAGTGGATGGCGCCTATTTTTCAATTTCACGGGTTAACGGTGGATTGTATTGATAACCACAGACCTAACTCCGCACAACGTAGAGCAGCTTATAACGCTGATATTACCTACGGAACAAACAATGAATTTGGTTTTGACTATTTGAGGGATAATATGTCGCACGCTCCAGAAGACCTGGTTCAGCGACCACATAACTATGCTATCATCGATGAGGTAGATTCTGTATTAATCGATGATGCACGTACACCGCTCATCATTTCGGGACCTATTCCTAAAGGAGATATTCATGAATTTGATGAATTAAAACCAAAAATTGCCGACATTGTTGGAGTACAACAAAAATATTTAACTACAGTCCTTGCCGAAGCAAAGAAACTGATCAAAGAAGGAAATACGAAAGATGGTGGTTTCAAATTATTGCAAGTATATCGGGGGATCCCTAAAAACAAAGCATTAATCAAGTTTTTAAGTGAAGAAGGAGTTAAACTTCTACTTCAAAAAACCGAAAACTTCTATATGCAAGATAATAATCGTGAGATGCATAAGATAGATGCTGATCTGTATTATGTAATTGAAGAAAAAAATAATCAAATAGATTTAACCGATAAGGGTGTTGATTACCTTTCTGGTAAAGATGATCCTGATTTCTTTGTATTACCACAGATAGGGATGGAAATCGCCAAAATCGAGGACCAAGGTTTATCAAAAGAAGAAGAAGCAGAAAAGAAAGAAGACCTTTTTAGAGAATACAGTGTAAAGAGTGAACGTATCCACACCTTACGTCAGTTATTAAAAGCGTATTCATTATTCGAAAAAGATGTAGAATACGTAGTTATGGACAACAAAGTAAAAATTGTTGATGAGCAAACCGGGCGTATTATGGACGGTCGTCGTTATAGTGATGGACTACACCAGGCAATCGAAGCAAAGGAAAATGTAAAGATTGAAGATGCCACCCAGACATTTGCAACAGTAACACTACAAAATTACTTCCGTATGTACGGAAAGCTATCCGGTATGACGGGTACTGCCGTTACGGAAGCGGGAGAATTATGGGAAATCTACAAATTAGATGTAGTAGAAATTCCCACCAATAGACCTATTGCCAGAAAAGATAAAGAAGATTTAGTTTACAAAACCAAGCGCGAAAAATATAATGCAGTTATCGAAGAGGTAACTGAATTATCACGAGCAGGAAGACCCGTACTAATCGGTACCACTTCCGTAGAAATTTCGGAATTATTAGGTAGAATGCTTACCATCCGTAAGGTTCCTCATAATGTACTGAATGCTAAACTTCATAAAAAAGAAGCAGATATCGTGGCGGAGGCAGGTAATCCAGGAGTTGTAACGATCGCAACGAATATGGCAGGTCGTGGAACAGATATTAAACTTTCAGATGAAGTAAAAGCAGCTGGTGGTTTAGCTATTATCGGAACAGAACGCCATGATTCTCGCCGTGTAGACAGGCAGTTACGTGGTCGTGCGGGTCGACAGGGAGACCCAGGAAGCTCTCAGTTCTATGTTTCTTTAGAGGACAACTTAATGCGATTATTCGGATCGGAGCGTATTGCTAAGATGATGGATCGAATGGGATTGAAAGAAGGAGAAGTAATCCAGCATTCTATGATTTCTAAATCTATCGAAAGAGCACAGAAAAAGGTAGAGGAAAACAACTTTGGAGTTCGTAAACGATTACTGGAGTATGATGATGTTATGAACGCCCAGCGTGAAGTGGTTTACAAGCGTCGTTATCACGCATTATTCGGAGAACGTCTTCGTGTGGATCTTGCTAATATGATTTATGATACAGCAGAAGTAATTACCGAATCTAATAAAAATGCGCAGGATTTTAAAAACTTTGAATTTGAATTGATTCGTTATTTCTCTATGAGTAGTCCTATTACTACGGAGGAATTCGAAAAAATGGATATTCAGAAGATTGCCGGAGAAGTTTATAAAGCCGCTTACGAACATTACCAGGATAAAATGAAACGTAATGCAGAAGCTGCATACCCTGTAATTAAACAGGTATATGAAGATCCTTCCAGCAAATATGAACGTATTTTGGTACCGTTTACAGACGGTGTAAAAAGCCTCAATGTGGCTACCAACCTTCAGAAAGCCTATGAGACAGAAGGAAAGCAATTAATTACAGATTTTGAAAAGAATATCACCTTAGCTATTATCGATGATGCGTGGAAAACACATCTGCGTAAAATGGATGAGCTAAAACAAAGTGTACAGTTGGCAGTTCACGAGCAAAAAGATCCATTACTTATTTATAAATTTGAAGCTTTTGAATTGTTCAAAGCAATGATCGAAGAAGTAAATAAAGACGTGATTTCATTCTTATTTAAAGGAGAATTACCAACGGGTAATACACAAGATATTTCTGAAGCTCGTCAAGTAAAAAGAAAAGAAAATCTAGAGACTTCTAAAGAAGAAATCCCTAATATGGACGAGCGTGCGGCGCAGAATAGAGCCGCCGGACAGACACAACAACGTCCTCAGGTAACTGAGACTATTGTTCGTGAACAACCTAAGATTGGTCGTAATGACAGAGTTACTATTAAACACGTAATGAGTGGAGAAAACAAAGTTGTTAAGTACAAACAGGCGATTCCGTTAATTGAAAAAGGAGAATGGGTGCTTGTAAGTGAGTAATAATCCCAGAAAAGATTTAATTATAAAATAACCCTGAAGCAATGCTTCAGGGTTATTTGTTTTATCTTACGATTCTAGTTTCCCTAGGCAAGCGATCGCTTGTACATCGTAAAAAACAAAAAAGGCAAGTATCCGATAGCGAAGAGTAAAGCTCCTGCTAGCAATAATACCTCTGCACCCATCCAATGCATTAATTTAAATAATCCGGACATACCGATAATAACACCGGATATACAACCTAAAATAATTTTCAATCTTTCTGAAAGTGATCTCGCAATTGCGACCTTATATCTATCAAAAGCTAACATTGGCACAAAAACTAATAACAGTAACAGAAAACCTGTTATAAAAAGCTTATTGGCACCAGGGTACGATAAAATCTTAAAAGTAATTCCAGTTGTTAAAGTTAATGCTCCAATAAATCCAATAAAATACATAAGTTTTTTCATCATGATAATTCGTTTTGAGTTTAATAAAAAAAATGTTTTTCTTTCTAAATTGATCAAACCGTTAGGTGCTAATTCTGCTATAGCTTCCTGTAATGATTGATCAAATGTTTTACCTGTCTTTAGTTCACTTTCGACTACACAACATAAATGATCCACTATATCATCTCGTAAACCAGGTAGTTTTAATCCTTGATTATGGACAAAATCCCTTATCCTTTCTTCTTGTTCGGAATTTAACTTCATATTACATCAAGTTTAGGAAAAACAACTTTGTTAAGTGTAGCTATAAAGTCCTTAAGCTCTTTTATATAATTCACTTTCTCGTCTTCTCCTTTAGCTGTTAATAAATAATATTTTCTAACTCTTTTACCGATATATTCCTCTTCACAAGTTAACAATCCATCTTTCTTCATTTTTTGCAAAGCAGGATAAAGGGATCCATCCTTTAATAATATTTTTCCGTCAGAACGTTCTTTTACCTGCTGAAAAATCTCATAACCATACATACGTTTCTTTTCTGAAAGTAAGTTCAAAATAATAACTGATAATGTTCCTTTAAGTAGTTCTTTTGAATACATAGAACAAATATACATAAAATATTAATACATAGAATTATGATGTATTAATATTTGATAGTATAAAAATTAAAAACATTGTCAAAGAGCAATCCTTCAGGTTTTTTTACATAACCTGTTGTGCATTTTGATTTTTTTATTCAAAATTCGTCGATTCGAGTGCTTCGACTAAAAGAAGAAGTGCCTGGACTAGTAGACAAGTTGACGCTTTTTTTAATATTTCCTTCAAAATGCATAACGGGTTTACATACTCTTATAAAGTCTATATGAAAAAACCTTCTTTTTATTTACCATTTCCTATTTTTTTACTCCTGCAATACCGATGACTAAGTAATCGAAATCACTACTATTCGAGTAAATCATTATCAAAATAGAAGGTATATTACCTTTTGGATCTCTTGGCGTTGTAATATTAATTCCAAGAAGGATTTTCAAACTCCTATGAAGAAATTAATGGTTTAAATATGAACTTGGTTTTATGTATGATTTATTAGTGAACAAAACTCATTTAATAGATCCGCCGACAAATGTTTCAGGTATTAGAATCGACCCTTTTTATTATCTTTAGACAAGCCCGAAAGGCATCCGGCGGAAACACAATCCTAACATTTCGAGTCAAGCCTTCGGGCATTAAACTCCACAATGTGGACTAAAGGTCATTTCTAAAACACCTGTTTCCTGGATGAAGAGTTTACAGTTAAGCTAACCTTAAATCCGACTGATGGTAATTTTGACAATTTGGTATTTATAAATCGGCATAACAACTATTCTATCATCAATTCTGACATAAACATCAATTACGGAGACTTACGCACTCAATTAGCTGCCAAAATTAATAATCAGAAACCGCTAATGGGTATTTTTATGCACGATAAAAACAACGAATATATCTTGAAGGGAACCCTCAATGAATGAAACCTGCACACATAAAAATAAGTAAAGCGGATTTATCTTAAATCCGCTTAGTTATTTATTTATTAAGGTTAGGTACTATAAATCTGTAACGCTGTTCTGAGACTCTATAAATTTCTCTACAATTACAGAATCACCTTTACTATTTTCAAGAAGATAAACACCTGTCGGCAATTGGCTTAAATCAACAATATTAGTAGTTTTTGATAACACATGAATTGTATCTTTTACCTCAAATAATTTTAATTTATCTCCATCTTCAAAATCTAACACCACAATAATATTACCTTCTCTCTGGATCGCTAATTGATTTTCTTTAGGACTTATATAATCTTCAAGCGACATTTCTTCAGCCGGCATCTCTTCATTGTCTACCACAACATTTTCACTATTTTCCTCTACAGCAAACTCTCTATCTTGCAAAATAACCCCTCCATCAATCACAAGTTCTTCCTCTAAACGATCAATAACTATAGATTTTCCTTCATTATTTTCTAATAAATACGTGGCAACAGGTAATTGACTAAGATCTACACGAGAATAAGATTTGGAAAGAATATGGGTTCCTGTTTCAAGTTCAAATAATTTCAACTTATCTCCATCTTCAAAATCAGCAACTTCTACTACAAGACCATCCTGATAAACAGAAAGTGTGTCTTCGACATTTGCGAAAATTGAAATAGATAAAAAAAGACTGAAAAATAGTGCTGTAACTTTCATAATTTTGGGGGCTTAAAAGTTAACCTGTTACGGTTTTACCATACAATGATAAAGTAAAATACTTATGCTCCCAACTAATAATCAAGCTTTTAGATGAAATCATCATTATTTTCGTTTAAATACAAAAATACATTTAAGTAAATATTAAATAATTGATTTTCAGTGTTTTAAAAATTAATAAGTCGTTAAAAACAAGATTAAAAACGTCTTTTTATCGTTTAAGAACACAAATTCCCCGTGAGAAACTCCTATTTGATAAAGTTAAAGCGGCATCAACACCTGAAAGAATGGTAAAGTTACACCTTGATTATAATAAGGTAAAACCTATTATCTGATAGTTCAGTCAATAGTATCAAATTTTCAACAATAAATTCGGATCCGGACAATTTTGAAGATAAAGATCAAGTTCTTTTTTATTAGATACTCCTGGGTAATCACCAATATTCCCTTGCATATCTTTTATGACTTGAAAATGTAAATGTGGTGCGTAATCACCATTCACAGAAGCATCTCCTAACGCTGCGATAACATCTCCCTGCTCAAAACACTGTCCAACCTTTATATTTTTAATCGATTTTAGACTTAAATGTCCGTACAATGTATAGAAAGTCACATCATTAATGTCGTGCTGTAGAATAATTGTGGGGCCATAGTCACCAAAATTTTTGTTATTTTTAAAACTATGTACAGTCCCTCTTAAGGGAACCAATACCTCGGTTCCGACATCACACCAAATATCTAATCCAAGATGAATATTACGTTCTGTTACAGGGTTTTGCTGATTAAAATGCATACTTCTGCGGTAAATACCACGTATTTCGTGATATCCCCCATAGGCAACCTTAGCGTTGTTTTTTTTCAAAAAGTCATTTATATACGTTTCAAAAGCTTTTGAAGATGAAACATCTATAGATTCCAAATCTTTATTATGGACAGACAGGTCTATAGCAATATAATCTTCTTTAGAAAATTTCGAATCAATTACAGGAATAAAATCCTGAGACAAGGTTTCAAGAAATTTAGAAAATAATATAGTACTCATTAGGCGCTTATTGAAACTTTTAAGGGTTCTTTAGAAATCCAATCTTTCGGTAGCTCCTTTAATAATGCCTTTCTAAACTTATGATAATCCACAGTTATAGTATGCCTGGGTGTCTTAATCTGCTTATAATGAGGATGCGTGATCTCACGTTCGCATAGTCTTTTCATATTTTTAGGCAGTTTCCACTCACCTGTAAAATAATTTGCTAACACTTTACTTTGTAGTTCTGATCCTGGCCAAATACATCCAAGTGGCTGAAACATACCAATAAAAAACAGGTTATGATACGCTTCGTGAAACATTTTGAGATACAGTGGAACAGGTCCGTCACTATAATCAATCAACGATGGATCAAAAAATGAATGTTTCAATATATAACCTGTACAAGCTATAATTACGTCAAAATCCTCTTTGGTTCCATCTTTAAAATGAACTGTAGTACCATCAAGTTTTTCGATATCTACTTTAGGATGTACTTTTCCGTGTCTAACCTTATACAGAAGCTCATCGTTAATCGTAGGATGTGTTTCTCCAAACTTCGTTTTTACCTCCTGAAGGCCGTACAACTTATTTTTACCTAACATAATGTTTAGCAACCGATCATTAAACCAGCTTCGGATTTTCACGGGAAGCCATGAGGATCGAGCCCCAACAATATCCGAAGGTAAACCAAAAAAGAACTTAGGGATAATTCTGTATCCTCTTCTCCAACTGATAGAGGTTTTCTTACTAACCCTGCTTGTTTCTACTGCAACATCACAGGCAGAATTGCCACCACCAATAACCAAAACTCTCTTATCTGCAAAAGGTGCTGCCTTTTTATAGGTATGAGAATGCATAAATTCGCCTGAGAAATGACCGGGGTATTCTGGCATTCTAGGAACAGAATGGTGACCATTACACACTACTAAATCCGTAAATTTTTCTATTCTTTCACGCTCATCTTGTACAATAGTAATATTCCATTCCTGATCACTTATACGTTCGCAGTGTTTTACTGTGGTTCTGAACTCTATAAAGGGATATAACTGAAAGTTGCTAGCATATGCCTGAAAATATCTTCTTAGTTCATCGTGAGAAGGATAATCCGCGACTGAAGTATCGAAGTCGTCAAAAGTAAAATCCTCGTACTGAGATAATGTTTTAGAGCTTATGATATGTGTAGTTTCAAATACACTAGAGTGGCTAATATCTTCAGAAAAAATCCAGTTACCACCAACTTCGTGATTACGATCATACACGACTACATCAAGATTTTTGTCTTTCAGGTTCTTAAGTGCAGTAATACCGCTAGGACCTGCTCCTATAATACATATTCTTCGTTTCATATTTTCTACTATCAAAACAAGTACGTAAAATAACGATTGTATCGAGTTTTAAAAAATATTTTGTGTTAGATTACGTATCGAAATATTCTATACGGAGTATATCTTGTCTATTCTTTTTTTGATAATTGTGATCTGTACTACAAACAAAATTGCAAGAAATACAATTCCATACATGGTAGTATTACCAATTTTAAAACCAATAAATGGATTTTTAATATCATTTAGATTCAAGAACGAGAAATCGAATTTATCCATAATTGATGTACCGTTAGATAAAAATGGTAAATAAGCAACTAATCCAATAACCAGTAAACTTAGTGCTATTCGCGTGTTTTTAGAAATTAAGGGATTATATTCTATGCTTTTATCTATAGAGGTGACGTTGATTTCTTCCATTACATTTTGCAAGAAATCCACTGGCGGTTGCTCTGCACCTGCCTCTTTGACTAAACGCTCTATGTCCTTAAATTGCTCTTCCATGATCAGTATTAATTTCTGGTGAAAGGTGATCCTTTAATATCGAATATAGTTTTTTTCTGCTTCTGTACAACTTTATTTTTATATTATCTTCGGTCAGCCCTACAATCTCCTTAATCTCTTTTACACTTTTTTCTTCAAAATAATACAATGTAATTATAGCTGCATCGTCTTCCGGTAATTTAAGAATACTTTCTGTTATTAGTTCTTTTCTTTCTTTATCCTGTAAATAACTTAAAGCATCCTGAACTATACCCATTTCATCTTCTGTTATCTCCTCGATAAGTTCAGTGGCCAGATAACGCTTATTCTTTTTTAGAGTATCTAAACTTTTACGGTATGCAATTGTATATAACCAAGTAGAGAACTTAGCTTCTCCTCTATAATTATTTAAGGATTTATACGCTTTTACAAAAGTGTCCTGAGCAACTTCTTCTGCTATTTCTTTATTTCTTACCATTCTATACACAATCGTATACACCAAACCTTGATAGCGTTGTACCAACACGGAAAAAGAATTGGTATCCCCTTCGAGTATTTGGTTGATATAGTATTGATCTGATTGATGGCTCATTTACACATAAGACGGCACATATTAGAACTTGGTTACACTTTAGTCGGAAAAAAATACAAAACATTTTTTCCTCCTTTTTTGTAACCGAATGATAAAATACGGTGTCATAGTTAAAAACGAACAGTATTAATCATTAAAATTAACAAAACATGGGATCAGAAGTAATTATTATGCCAGCTTTTTTAGGTGTGTTTTTTGGAATATTTTATTTATTCATTTCTGCCAGGAATAAGGAAAGGATGGCATTGATAGAAAAAGGAGCCGATGCTTCTATTTTTTATAGTAGTAAGGAAAAAAGAGTAACTCCGGTATGGAAAATTTTTATTCTTAATTTTTCTCTATTATTAATGGGCATAGGGGTTGGAATTTTTATAGCTGGTATATTGCATTACTCGTTAGGGCTAGAAGATGGTATTGCATTCCCTGGTACTATTTTTCTTATGGCGGGAGTAGGATTATTTACAGGCTTCACAATGACCAAAAACCTTGATAAGTAAAAGAATTCTAAATACTATAAATAATAAAGACCTATCATTTCTTCTGATAGGTCTTCCCCAAAGTATACTTGTTCTAGTACTAAAATAAATTTTACTTTTCTAGTTATATGCTACTGAGTCTTCGTATTCAAGCTCTACATCAAACTTTTCTATTATTATAGACTGTCCTCTGTCATTTTCTAGGATGTACTTACCTACAGCTAATTGAGTAAGATCAACCACTTCTGTTGTTTTAGATAAAACGTGAATTCTACCAATCACTTCGAACAACTTAATCTGATCTCCTTCTTCAAAATCTACTACAGTAATTATATCACCATCTCTTTCAATTCCTAATGGATTTACTTCGGCTGTTAAGTAGTATTCTTCTAATTCTTCTTCAACACTCATGGTACCTGTACGCATTTTATCGCTATCATTCTCCACTACATAATCCGTACCCAGTTCTTCTTCAATCACGATATCAGCATCAGTTTTTTCTATTACCACAGATTTACCTTCATTGTTCTCTATTAGATATTTACCAGTAGGTAATTGACTCAAATCTATTTGACCTCTTGTCTTAGACAAAATATGAGCTCCTGTTTCAACCTCAAATAGTTTGATTTTATCACCTTCTTTAAAATCGACAACTACCACAACAAGTCCTTCTCTTGCAATCTGCAAGTTATCATCACTAGTGTTAGCACAAAGATTTGCAAAGAAAAATAAGCTAAAAATAAATGCTAAGGTTCTCATTATATGGTTTTTTAATAGTAATATCATTACGTGATTACCTTACAATTATATTGTTAATTTATTGTTTCTCGAAAAAAAAGACCAACTTTTAGATCAAACGGTTTTGATTTTCGACCAATGACACAAATAAGTGATTTTAAACCTTTCAAAAATTATAAACAACTGATTTACATATATTTATAATTTTATAATTCATAAAACATAGATTAAAAGCATATTATTTAGACAAACGCTACAAAAAACACTATTTAAACATTTATTGTTGAAAAAATAAACAGCTTGGGTATTAAGTTCACTAGGCATTAGAAAAGAAAAGATCTAAAACTTTCTAGGTAAAGCTCGCAGTATTTAGATCTTGATTATCAAGTAAGATTATACTTCAAAGAAAAAGCTCTTTTTAGACTGACTAAAAGAGCTTTTAATAAATTAACACCTGGTTTTAAAAATTATTGTAATACTATATCGCTATACTTAGCATTAATTGTAATTACCTTATCGGTATCACGTGTTTTATTAAATCCGTTAACAAAAACATTCCCAAAATTTCTTCTAGCCTTTACTTCAATTGTCTTTGGTAAAGAAATCCTACTCTGCATCCCACTATAAGCAATATTATAAGGAGTTTCAGGTAATTTTAATTTAAAATCACTATTTTCTACTGCCAGATCTAATGTAGAAAATGACTCTGAAAGGTTTGCTATCGTAATTGCCCCGAAACTACCAGATATAGCTCCATTTCCATCCAGTTCCTGAATAAAAATGTTACTGGAATCCGCATTTACTCTTAAACTTTTCGCATTTTGAATCCTACAGTTTTTTACATAATTAACAGCCAATCTGCCACTATTCCATTGTTTGATAAGGACAGGAGAGTAAGAGGCTCTAATATAGGTACGGTCTCCACCGATCATATTAGCTTCAAGACTGGTGTGGGTCAAAGAAGCGATAATGTTTGTTACTTTTTCGGGTAATTTAACATCCCCGTGTCTTATATTTAGTTTTAGTAATGCATTTTTTGGCATCTTAACCTTCACTATTCTATCAATAGCACCGGAAGAGCTATTCATATTAGTACTATATCGATACACTGTAACGTTAGTTCCATTCGTCTGGGTGATTTCTAGATCACCAGAAAATTGAGAAGCCCAGGCTTGCATTCTTCTGGCAAACTCTTCTCCTGCCCAATCATTAGGTGCAACTGCAAGGTTTACGTTAGACGCTAAACTTCCAGCATTTTTGCTCAATTCTTTTGTCCAGCTTTTTACTACGCTTTCATAATTATCTCCAAATTGTTCTTTGATCTGATCTCCCCACTGCTTGATATATTTTTCTTCATTTTCTCTAAATTTATCAGTATCAAAATTCATACTGGCCAGGTTTTCTGAAAGCGCACTTGGCATAGGATTATTTTCAATATTCTTCAAAATTGGTCTGAGCATATCCGAAATCATAGGTTCCAACCTTCTAAACTCGGGTAGATCAGAATTTTTTACATTAGATTCCGATAAATCTCCAGACCAAAAATTTCCTGTAATCGAATTTATGGTAATTTCCCTGCTATTACCTAAAGCTTCAATCTTCCAGTTTTGTAGTAACCGTTCTTTATTATCTTCTGTGATGTTATCACCTTCTATATAGGCTTCTATCTCTACAGAGTTTTTATTCCAGGTTTCGAATATAATTTGAGTGTGACTTGTATTAAGGTTGACTTTGACATCATTATTCACAACAAACTTTTCACTTAATTTTGGTTGTCTATTTTGAGCTAAAATCCCAGAAACACATATCAGACCAAGTGTAATAACATTAAGCTTGTATATCAATGTAATTTTCATTTTCAATTTTTTCTAATTCTTTTAGTTTATCTTTTAATCTGTTAAGGAGAGAAAGTCTGAGTGTTAGGTTTTCGATCATAGCCTCTGCGCTTTGGACATTAGGCCCTACTTCTATTAATTCCTTGTTAAGATCCTGATATTCTTTATTTAAATTACCAAGTCGTTTCATAAAACTTTCCACTAATTCTCTATTAGAATCATCAACAGTGATTTGGGATAATTGAAATTTTATACCAGTCAACAGGTAATTTTCTGCCTCTCCATACTCAGGAAACATTTCTGCAAGCGGTGATGCTTGCTTTGTGAGTATTACGGTAGAATTTTTTACATCTGGCGTGTCAATACCAACAACTTCTGTCCCTTTTATATTTTTATTTCCTAACTCATTAAAAGTGAATAAAGAGACTGATAAAACCACTACAATACTGGCAGCAATTTTTAACCAACCATAGTTAAATTTTCTTGCCTTTCTGGGCAGTTCTTCTTCTAACCTGGCCATAAAGCGATTTTCGTGACCTTCTGCCAGCCGTTCTGCAGGAATTCTGGTATCCTGTTTTAGCAACTCTCTAATATCCTGTCCCATCTCTCAAATGTTTTAATTGATCCTGAAGCTGTTTTTTCCCTCTATGCACCAAGGTTCTTGATGCCACAGGTGTAATGTCCAATATTTCACTTATTTCTTTATGATCATATCCTTCTATTAAAAATAGCATGACCGCATATTTATATTTTTCGGGTAATTTTTCTATTGCGCTCTTTACTTCATCCACTGTAGTACTATCAGATACTGACCAATCATTTTGCTCCTCTACCGTGGACATTATTTGCTCATTAATAGCAACCATATTCATCTTTTTTGCTTTGAGCATATCAATGCTTTTATTTATCACTATACGTTTAAGCCATGCACCAAAAGTAACATCTCCGGTAAATTGGTGAAGTTTTGTAAAAGCTTTAATAAAAGATTCTTGCATCGCCTCTTCTGCCTCAAAGGGATCTTTTAGAAAGCGTAATGCAACATAATACATACCATCACAATACTTATTATAAAGCTTCATCTGTGCTTTACGGTCATTCGCCCTGCATTGTTCTATTAGCTCGCTCTGTAACAAACGTGTCCAAATTTTAGTTAGTGATTACTTCTTTAAAACTGTTCTAATTGCTATTCTCTTCTAAAGACGAGAGTCTGCATCTAATTGTTGCAAAATTAATGATAAAAATATCAGTAAAATGAAAAGGGTCTGGATATCAATTTTTTAATCCATAATCATATTACCAAAAACAGTGCCTTAAATCAGAATTAGAGGCTTCTATAAGCTCTGAAAAACAAATACTATTGGAGGTTGTAAGTCTGAGGTTTTGAATATTTCCTATAAATCAAGAACTGAAAAATTGTGATATGCTCAGTTTGATAACAACAAGATACGTATCAGACCATTTTTTCTTACAATTATGTTAAAATTAAAAATAATAAAGATTTAGAAAACTGCCTTGCTTTTTCTATCGTATATAATTCTAGAAACCCTAAAATAAAAATATGCAAGTTATTTCTACTCAAAATTATTATGATAATAAAAACACTTCTCAAATGGAGAAGGCAATCTATAAAATAGATAACGTCTTACATACCAAACTGATGTCTGAATTCGTCTCGGAAGAATTAAAAAGAGAGCGTAGTATGCTCGCAATCTCTATTATGAATATTAAAAGTTCAATGTCTGAGTAATTTCATTGTTAACATAATAAACGGTCTAAAAGTTGATGAACTGATTAACACTTTGTTATTACAACTTAAATATTCAAATTTTGAATTTAGCAAAAAAACTCTATGGATCCCTTTTTATTTAAAACTATAAACCCTTCGAACACCTATACTTCAGAACATATTCCTTTGATAAAGGACGCTATCAAAAAGATTGATAATATTATCAGAAGTGATACTTCAGTCCCTGAGATCATAAAAGAAAGATTGCTTCAGGAACGTTTACTCATGCTACAACAACTAGCTAAAATAACCGGAGAATTTTATTTACTTTTTTAATGACTATTTAATCAATACTGCAATGTACAATTTAGAAAGAGCTAATACTTAGCAGCAATCTCTTTAAATTGTTTACTCATATTCCACTTTATAATAGTAGTAGCTGTTAATATACCGCTTCCCATAGCTCCTCCAACACCTACTAATGTTATATCCTGACCAGTAAGATATAATCCTTTTATATGTGTGCGGGGCCTTAGCGCTCTTGTTGTATAGCGCTCAGGAGCGTGTGTAACCCCATATATTTCTCCCTGGCTATAATTGCTGAATTTTCTGGTAGAAACTGGTGTAGAGACTTCAGCATGAATAATATGTCCTTCTAATTGGGGATATAATTCTTTAAGTAAAGACAATCCTTTCTCTTTAAACTGTTCTTTTATACTATCGTATTCTTCGCCTCTATTCAACCAGGGTTCATTTTCATATTTACTAAAATCGTCATACCAGGCTCTTCCGATCAATTGAATTGTAGCCTGATCAGGATGTTTAGAAGGCCATAGACTATCCTTTGCAGAAGGGAAAGAGATATAAGCAAAGGATAATTTATCTTTTGACAGGTTGTCTTTATCATTGAGAATACGGTCTGTATCTATATCGGCATACCACCATATATTGTATTTTGGCAATTTAAGTTCTACATCACTTCTATTAAGCCCGATATACAAACAAAGGTGACAGGTAGAAGGGTTAATTTCTTTTAACCCCGAAATTCTTTTATTTTTTGATGGTACATCCAGCAAACGCTGAAATGTATTATGCGCTCCTGCATTGCTAATCACGTTCCTACAAGAATATTCTTTACCATTAATCAATAAACCTTTAATGACTTTTCCTTTGGTAATAATTTTATCAACTTTGGCTTTTATGAATACTGGAACTCCGAGTGATTCGAGATTATCAACAATAGTTTCATGAATGCGATTAGCACCTCCTCTTGGGTAATAACCACCTTCCATAAAATGATTGATTACGATACAATGAGATGCGAAACTACTTTCTTTAGGAGACAATCCATAATTTCCACATTGAGCACATAGGACAGCAATAAGCTCCTTGTTATCTGTTAAATCACTTAGAACTTCGTAAGTCGTTCTGCGAGAAAGAGGTTTTTGAATCTTCCTGAATAACGGACCCAAGAATATATTGAGTATTCGAGGAAATGCTTTCTGCATAAAATACAGAAGGTTTTTTTTAGTAGACTTCTGTAGTAGTTCCAAATATTTATCAATGGCTACAGTATCATTCGGAAAATATTCATAAAACTTTTTTCTAAAATTTTCTTTGCCACCCACAAACTCAAACTTACGTCCGCCAACATATGCCACATCATACGGATCCCCCATAGGATCCCATTCTAACTTATTATCCGACAAATAATTAAAAATTCTTCGAAGTCCTGATTTCTCATCCATGTTCCCCACATAGTGTACACCTACATCCCATACCAGGCCTTTGCGTCTTTTGAAGGTATGTGTAAATCCTCCCGGTGTGTAATGTTGTTCCAGTATCACTACTTTCTTTCCGGCTTTAGCCAAAAAAACAGCTGTACAAAGTCCGCCAACTCCCGAACCTATAATTACATAAGTATCTTTTGTAAATTCAATATCCGGAGTGAATTTTTTATAGGATTTTTCGGGCATACCTGATGAGTAAGAGTCCAAAAGTAATCAATTATATATACTTTCATATCTAAAATAGGTTATCTTTATTTATCAAATTATTATTATATGTCAAAGTACCTAAAACGAACACTGATCATACTCATAGGGATAATTGCTATTGGCTTTCTAAGTATGTCCGTATTAAAATCTCTTACTAAAAAACATAGTCCTGAACAAACTATAACCCATAAAAGCCAGGACGCCAGTTTTACGGTTTTTTATAACAGACCTTATAAAAAAGGTAGGAAAATCTTCGGTGATTTAGTTCCATTCGATCAAGTATGGAGAACCGGAGCCAATGAAGCGACTCTATTTAAAACTGACAAAGATATTTTAGTAGATGGTACTTTACTAAAAGCTGGAACATATAGTTTATGGACTATACCAGGGCAAAACTCCTGGAAAGTTATTTTTAACAGCTATGAATATGATTGGGGTGTGAAATTTATGGATGGTAGTCCGACTCGAGATCCTAAATATGATGTATTGACTATAGAAGTACCTGTTCAGCATTTACTTAATGTAATAGAACAATTTTCAATCTATTTTCAGGAAGCAAACAATTTTACGATTATGTATCTGGCCTGGGATCAAACTGCCATTGCAATTCCAATTACATTAAAGTAATTTTTTGTGTGGTATTACATCAACTAATGTCAATTTTACTGAAAATGAATTTATAAATTTGCTCAATAGATAATTGTGAATAAAAATCATATGGAATATCAAAATCAATCTTCTAACACTCCTGTCGGAACAAATCAGAGTGCTATTGATCGGTTTAAAAAAACTCAACAAAAACAGCTTTCCATTGATCATATATTCGAAGAAATTATTTCTAAAAATACTGCTGCCTTAAGTAAAGGAATAACTTTAGTAGAAAGCACACAGAAAAAACATAATCTACAAGCCCAACAACTCATTGAAAAGTGCCTTCCTTACGCCAATAATTCCATAAGAATAGGGATCACCGGAGTTCCGGGTGTTGGAAAAAGTACTTTTATTGAAGCTTTGGGAAACCTACTTATTAATAAAGGTAAAAAAGTTGCAGTATTAGCGGTAGATCCCAGCAGTACTATTTCTGGAGGTAGTATCTTAGGTGATAAAACCCGGATGGAATCTTTGGTAAGATCTCCTAATGCCTTTATCAGGCCTTCACCCTCAGGTAGTTCATTAGGAGGTGTAGCTCAAAAAACCCGTGAATCAATTATTCTTTGTGAAGCTGCAGGATATGACATCATTATTATAGAAACAGTTGGTGTTGGTCAAAGTGAAACTGCAGTACACGGAATGGTAGATTTCTTTTTATTACTAAAACTGGCAGGAGCGGGTGATGAATTACAAGGAATTAAACGTGGAATTATTGAAATGGCAGATGCTATTGTTATTAATAAAGCTGATGGAGATAATTTGAAACGTGCACGAGAAGCTAAAAACCAATTTAAAAAAGCCTTACACCTATATCCAATGGCAGAAAACACCTGGGCTCCTGAAGTATTGACCTGTAGCGCTCTTAAAAAAACAGGAATAGAAGAAATTTGGGAATTGATCTTACGATATCTTGATATTACTTCTAAAAATGGTTACTTTGAAAAGAACAGAATTCAGCAAAATAAATTCTGGTTATTACAAACTATCGAAGAACAGTTGAAAAGTTCATTTTACAATCATCCTAAAATTAAAGAAGTATTATCCGAACAGATAGCAGCGGTGCAGCAACACAAGGTTACTCCATTTGCTGCAGCTAGATATTTACTGGATTTACAAAAACAATCTTAACCCTTCTCATCAATTTATTTAAAACAAGAATGTGTTACTGATCGGCTGATGTAAAGACTTCATTATTCATCAAAATCCACCTCATCCCCCACCTGTTCCTTTGAAACAGAAGCAGGAATATCCGTGTCTGAAGAATTATCATCGTAGTCTTCCATTACACCTGCTAGTCGTTCACTAATCTTAACTAAATAAACAGTATCATCAGTTCTTACCTCAACTGCTTCAATGGAATCGTTATGGTGATTTTTAAAGGAAACAATATCACGATCAGAATAGCCATCCGGAAATTTCTCTACTAAAAGGTTTAAAATATCTTTATTCAATTTTTTGTAGTCGACAATTACTCTTTTCATAGTGTGCAGATTTCGTTGGTTAATTCACTAATAAATAATAAATAAAAGAACTCTACTATATGTTCTTAAACTTTCTACAATACACTTTGAAGTTTCACTTTTTTATATAAACTTCAAATAAATTTCTTCTGATATTATGTTACAGGTTCACTACTACAATTTAAAATAAAAAAATCAAAGTTTTCAAAATTGCAAGTACTTTTCTTAGTCTTTATTTTAATAAAAAACTAAAAAACTATCGATAAATCAAATTTCAGGTATATGGTAACAATGATTCGCTAATGCATGAGAGGTTTTGCGATATGCGGTTACCAATAAAATTTAATCAATCAATATTCTCAACCAAATCTACATAACACACTAACTTTGACCATCAAAAACCAACAAGAAATAAACGATCTTCAATAATAAAGAGTTTTTGACGTTATTTGTAATCACTATTATGATACGAAGTATATTACAAAAGAGATGGATTAAATGGCCTTTGATCATTTTAGGAGGTGTTTTTTTAATCTTTATTATTTTTTATGGAACTATCTATTTTGGACTCTGGGGAAAAATCCCAACTAAAAAAGAATTAAGTTCTTTACAACAGGATGAAGCAACACAGATATTAGACAAAGATGAACAATTGATCGGTAAATATTTCATCTATGACAGACAACCCGTAACATATAATGACCTTCCCAACCATTTAATAGATGGTTTGATTGCTACGGAAGATGTACGATTTTATGAACACGATGGAGTAGATAATGTAAGTTTGCTAAGGGTATTTTTTAAAACTATTTTGTTTAGAGATAAATCATCAGGAGGAGGAAGTACCATCACCCTACAATTGGTTAAAAATCTTTTAGGAAGAAAGGATTACGGAGCATTCAGTATTGTGGTCAATAAACTTAAAGAATCTATCATTGCTAAACGTATTGAAGAACTATATACCAAAGAAGAAATTCTGACACTTTACTTTAATACCGTTCCCTTTCCTGACAACACCTACGGAATTGAAAGTGCTTCACAAAAATTCTTTAATAAATCTACAGCAGCACTAACATTATCTGAAGCTAGTATACTGATCGGTAGTTTAAAAGCAAACCATAGTTATAATCCAAGACTTTTTCCGGAGCGAAGTCAATTAAGACGTGACGTTGTTTTACAACAGATGACTAAATATGGATATATCACTCGGGATAATGCCAGTCGGGTAATGAGCCAAAACATCATTCTGAACTATCAATATTTTAATCATGATCTTGGATTAGCACCTTATTTTAGGGAAGAAGTGAAAAAAGAACTCAAAGATATCCTGAAAAATTATAAAAAAGCAGATGGCACGGCCTATGATATATATAAAGATGGATTAATTATTCACACTACATTGGATTCTAAAATGCAATTATTGGCAGAAAATGTAATGAAAGAACATCTCAAAGGATTACAAAAAGACTACGAAAATGCGTATGGGAATAAAGCGCCATGGAATACAAATGATACTATCCTAAAAGAAGCATTGGCTCAATTGCCAGTGTATCAAAAATATAAGAATGAAGGGCTTGATGAAAAACAAATTATTGATTCATTCTCAGTGAAGCGAGAGATGGAACTCTTTGATTGGGATGGAAATAGTACTAAAAAAGTTTCTGTTAAGGATAGCTTGCAACACTATCTAAAGTTCTTGAATACAGGAATGATTGCAATTGACCCTTCAGATGGAGGAGTTCGGGCATATATAGGAGGAATTGATTATAGATATTTTAAATATGATCATGTATCTCAAAGTAAAAGACAAGTAGGTTCTACTTTTAAACCATTTGTATATACAACTGCTATAGAAAATGGTATGAAACCGTGTAATTATTATTCACTTAAAGAAGTTACCTACACGAATTTGAAAGACTGGACACCAAAAAATTCTTCAGAAGAAGATGATCCATATCTTAATTATAATCTGGAAACTGCCTTGAGCAATTCTATCAATACTATTGCCGTAAAAGTACTGGGAGAAGTAGGTGTTACTAAAGTTTTGGATCAAGTCCAAAAAATGGGAATTACAGAAAAATTACCTGAACAGCCTTCTATAGCACTGGGAACAGCAGGAATAAAAATTAAGGAATTGGCAGGTGCTTATGCAAGTTATGTAAATAATTCTAAAGGTGTAACACCATTTTACATAAAAAAAATAGAAGATAAGAAGGGCAACCTAATAGCTTCTTTAGAACCTAAAATATCAGAAGAACAAGCGTATAGTGATTATACAAGACAAGTGCTCTTAGAAATGATGAAAAGCACTGTTAATAACGGTACAGCTTCCCGATTAAGAACCACATATGGATTAAAAAATGAAATGGCCGGTAAAACTGGTACTACTCAGGATAATAAAGATGGTTGGTTTGTGGGAATTACTCCAAAACTTGTTACGGTAACCTGGGTGGGTAATGATAATTACTCAATAGGGTTTAAAACAACAGCGCAAGGACAAGGTGCCAATTCTGCATTGCCAATTTTTGGCAAATTATATCAAAAGATGAATAAAGACCCGGATTTTGATTTCATTACCAAAAGTAGTTTTGAAAAAACTCCTGAGAACGTACTTGATGATTTAGATTGCAAACCAGAAAAACGTGATAATTTCTTAAAAAGGCTTTTTAGCAAAAAGAAGAAAAAGAAGAAATTTCGGGAAAAGTAAGAATCAATAGTTTGTATATTTCCTGTTGGTAATAAGCAGAAACATTTTAACCATAGAAATGCACGCTACCCATATTTCTTAACCAAAAATGTATGCAGCTTATATGCACCAAATCCTAAGATGATCCCCACAGCCAAACCTGTTATTACATCTAACGGATAATGAACTCCCAGATAAATTCTACTGTAACTTACGATCAATGCCCAGATAACCATGAATGGAAAGATATATTTCAAATGCTTTTGTAACGCTAAACCAGTAAAAAACGCAAGTGCCATCGAACTGGTTGCATGTCCTGAAAAATAACCAAAACGACCGCAATTAACCTCAATTGTTCTTAAAAAATCTGCTACACCTTCTGCTCTACAAGGTCTGGGTCGCATTACCAAAACATTTTTAAACAAAACTGAAATTTGATCTGATGCAGTAATCAAAAGTGCCACTATAATTAAAGTTATGATTGTTCCCTTAGGGCCAAAATATTTGAAAAAAAAATAGAGCAACACAAAATACAACGGAATTTGATAAAATTTCTCAGTCATAAATAACCAAAAGCTGTCCCATGTATCACTACCTAGGTTATTTAAGAAAATCATTAAATCTTTGTCTAACTGTATTAGTTCTTCCATAATTATAAATGGTTATTTCTTTTTTTTAATAATAAAACCTATTATTCTTCATAGCGTTCTATCTCTCTATCATAAAAGTCATTTGCTGATTGGAATAAATTCTCAGCTTCACTTTCTAATTCTTTTTCATCACTCTTGTCGAATTCTTCTAACCATTCTACCTCATCATTTTCCAGGTTAATGATAAATCTTGGAAATTCTGTGTGAATTACAAAGATCGCGTCAGGATAATCTGTATTATCGCCTAGTAAGAATTTTGGAAAACTCATCTAATATATTTTATTTCTAACAAAGCTACGAAGTTTACACGCAAAGTAGCAAAAACAAAAAGAGGTAAATTTTAAATTAAAACTTACCTCTTTTACAAATACCGTTTTATACAACTATTCTATTATAATCTGAACACGTGCATTAGATCCTAATTCGTTGTTATCAATATCTTCACCTTCTTTCGGTTCTGTATTACTAACTCCAACATATTCAATCAAGCTTTCATCAATTCCATTAGCTACTAAATATTCTTTGACGAAGCCTGCTCGTGCTGAAGAGAGAATCTCATTTTCAAATTCAATTTCAGAATCATTAGCATGTCCAACTATTTTAATACTTTCGAATTTAAATACTTTAAGATACTGTAAATAAGAATCTAGCGCTGTTTTGATTTCCTCGTAAACTTCGCTTTCACCAATTAGGTATTCAATATCTGAGAAATCCAAAGCCATATTGCAAATATTATCTACATCTATTCCTTGAACATCTTGCATTTCTCTTAGCTCTACATCGTCAATATAGTAATATGCATCGCTAAACGACCCTCCTCTTAAAGATTTTCCATTAGGGCTATCCGAAAAATAGCCTAGTGACACATACTTTTCTGTACCCTTTGCTTTATAAATGCCACAAACCTTTGTCCAGTTTTTAGTATCACAAATCATCTCAGATGATTCGATATGTAACTTATATTTAGATGTTTCAGTAAATCTTGGGATTCTTGCCGTAAAATATGATCCGATCGAAGAAGTACAAGAATTACTTACTCTGCCTTCTCCTAATGACACGTACATATGAAAATAATAGTATTTTCCCGCTTTTAGAGGACTGACAAGCTTAGCTACGATAGATTCCTTTGTATTATTGCTGGTTATATACAATCCAACCTTGGATTCCCCTGTTCGTGGTTCCTGAGGACCAAATTGTTTTAAAAAACCAGGTGCTTTATGATCAAAATTTACTTCACTCACTGCCGGATGATGTGCATCGGGCGTATTGCTTAAGGATTTCCAATCAGAAATAACTCCAAAGTTTCGCATCTCGTGCTTTAGTTTTTTAACGGCTGCGTTTGTATTTTCAAAACTTGGATTGGGAATTAAATTTTGCGCCAGAGAATTCGTAGTGAAACCGATGACAAAAATTGCAATAGATAAAAGGTATAGGTTAGATTTTGGGCTATTCATCTCTTTTCTTTTCAGGTTTAGATATATTCGAAATATAGTTAAATATTTCTTAATATAAAATATACTTTGACAAGTAACAAAAACTAGTCCAAAAAAAGAAACGGAGTAAAACTATCTATATTGCCACTATTAAAAAAATTGTATTAATATCTATTCATTTCCCTTTTTCATTATTAAGTCCTTACTCAGATAATTGAATCGAATGTACAGTAAAAATGCTGACGTTGTCAACCCAGCCAGTAACCCTATCCATATACCAGAACTTTTGTACGCTGTATACAACCCTAAGTAGTAACTAATAGGAAAGCCTATTACCCAATATGCGATAAAAGTAATCAAAGTGGGAATTTTTACATCTTGCAATCCTCTAAGAGCTCCAAGAACAGCTACTTGTATACCATCAGATATCTGAAACAATGCAGCAATTATTAAAAGTCTGGCTGCAATAGCAATTACCTCCGTATTATCGGCTAAATTTTCAACATCATTTACATCAAGATATATCTTGGGTAATACATCATTGAAAATGATAAAAAATAAAGCGAATACAATCTCTATCAATAGTGTTAATAAAAAAATTGAGAATGCAATTCGTCTTAATTCTTTAAACTGCTTCAATCCTTTTTGATTACCTACTCTCACCATAGCAGCCACGCTTAGACCCATAGCTACCATAAAAGTCATTGCAGCAAGGTTTAGTGCTATTTGATTAGCTGCCTGAGGGTTTTTGCCCAAAATACCTGAAATCCAAATTGCAGCTGTAAAAATACCTACTTCAAAAAACATTTGTAGTGCTGAAGGAAAACCTAGTGTCAGGATCTTTTTCAGCATAGTACTCTGAAGTACAAACAACTTAATACCCGTCACATAAGGTTTTGACTTCTCTTTATATTTCAGAAAAACCCATAAAAAAACCACCATAATCAATCTCGATACCAGAGTACCGACTGCTGCTCCAACAATACCCATTTCTGGAAATCCAAACTTCCCGAAAATCAACAAATAATTTAGAACTACATTTACAATATTAGCGATCAGTGTGGCATACATTGGGTATCTGGTCATTGACAACCCATCCGAAAACTGTTTAAAAGCCTGAAAAACTATTAAAGGAATTAATGAAACCGCTACTAAATCTAAATAAGGAATTGCCAGTTCTACAACCTCAGCTGGTTGTTTCATATAATACATCAACGGTTTGGCAAGTAATATTCCAAGGAATAAAACTATTCCTAATGTTGTACATAAAAACAATCCATGTTTAAAAGCTGATTTACCGTTTCTAAAATTATCTTCTCCATCTGCTTCTGCTACCAATGGTGTGATTGCCGTAGAAAATCCAATCCCTAATGACATAGCTATAAACATAAAGCTATTACCCAAAGAAACCGCTGCTAATTCTGCTGTTCCCAATTGACCCACCATAATATTATCAATCAAACCCACAAATGTATGCCCCAACATTCCAAGCATTACGGGAGCCGCTAACTTTAGATTGTAATTGAACTCTTTTGTGTATTGTTGTAACATTATTTCTTTTTAGAGCTGCCAAAGATAAGGAGATTACATTCTGGAATGTTCAATTGTTAACGCAACTTTAATGATAATTCGAGATAAAAGAAAAGACTGCCTTATTCAGACAGCCCTTTCCCACAGTTGAGTTTGTGGTTGAATTATTGTTTAATCACTTTTTTAGAAACGATTATTTTATTTGCTTTACCTGACTCTAAAACATTGACAATGTAATACCCAGAGGATAAATTACTCATATCAATCGTATTTTGACCGTCTTTCAAAACTACTTGTTTAACAAGAATTCCAATGGTATTGAATACTTTGATCGTTTTACCATTAGTTTCTCCGGAAATAATAAGCATATCTACCACAGGATTAGGATACAAACTAACATCATCTTCATTATCAATATCTTCTCTACTTGTAGTGTATGTAATAACTAATTGAGGTTTTACTACCGATCCATTCTCTTTGGAAGCAAATGCAAAATCATTGCCTGAAACAGCATCGATAATCAACGAAAGTCTATTTCCTGAAATCTGAGCAGTTTTTAGTGCAATTGTCTTTGTACTTCCGATCGGAAAATTAGCATTTAATGCACCCAATTGAGTACCTTTTCCAGGTTTATTGGAATTCGATAAATTATTCTCTGTCCAATTATTACTATTACCCTTGTTGATCGTTATATTACCATTTCCGGGATCAGAGAACACTGTAAATTTAAGATCTGCTTTGGTAATAGTTCCATTGATAGAAGAAAGATCAAACATTAAATATCCTGTACGTTTATTTTGTTCTACTCTAACCATATCTGAATTATACCTGGTTGATCCTTGTAAATATGCATCGTGAATTGGTGACAGCGTAACTGTTTGTTCTACAGGTTGAACTCTTGTAGCAACCACTTTATCAATATTATATAGATAACCGGATCCTCCTTTGAATATTAATCTAAGTGTTTTCTCGCCAGATGTTAGAGAAACGGTAGTAGCGTATTTTTTATAATTATGCCATTCTCCAGTGACAGGAAGGTTTATAGAACCAACTACTGATCCTGATTCTACAATATCAACAGTTCCCCCAACACCTTTGCTGGAAGCATAAAAATCAAAAGTATACTCACCAGTAGCATCAATATTGGCAGTATAATCCACAAAATCTCCATTTTTAATAAACCCTAAATTCTTATCAGAAGCTGTTCCAGGCGTATTTTCTATTCGAACACTCCCTGATTTTATTTCGAAATCTTCTGCTTCAAAAGATCCTGGAATGTCAATCATATCTGTTGGAGGAACTGAATCCTCTTTTACTGTAATAGTTACAGATTGAGATGTAGTAACAGCTCCCTGATTATCAGTGGCTTTAGCGGTTATAGTATAACTACCCGGGTTATCAATTGTTGTAGATGTTTCATAAGGTATTACTCGCTCCGTAGCTGTTAAATTGTTGTCAATAAAGAATTCGACTTTAGCGATTGTACCATCACTATCCGATGCATCAGCAATAAGAGGAATTGTTTCGCCTATATCAAAACTAGCTCCGTTTGTGGGAGCGGTTATCGCAACCTGAGGAGGTGTATTTTCATCTCCACAGTCTACTAAGACTTCATCGGGTCCATTTCCTGAAGGTTTTGTATAACTCTTTGATAACACAAACTTATCCATCTCGAATCCATCTTCTCTCATAGAGAATGATATAGTATGTACTCCCGCAGAAGGAATATCCAGGTAGATCTGTTGTGCCTCTCCACAGTGATTAGCATTAGTTCTTTGTTTGCTCTCCCATGTCCACTGATTTTTACCCTGACACCATTGCATTCTTTGCCCTGAAGGTGGCCAATTGCCATTAAGTCCTACGTGTACTCCATTATCTTCAGAACCCGTAGAATATGCGCGTACCCAAACAAAATATTTTCCGGGAGTTGTAAACTTTACTTTATAGTTTATGATCGCAACCTGACCTGGAGTATTAGAAAAACTAACTCCATTCACTAACGGGTCATCGTGTGTAACTCTGGTATCTGGTAATATCTCTAGATAACCACCACTGCTCGCTCCAGAAGAATGATCTGGATCTGGATCGGGGTTTGGCGTAGAATTACTTCCATCAAGCACATACCACTGTCTATTATCAGTTTTGGATTGGCTTTCAAAGTGCTCCGCTTCTACCGCAACTATCCCATTTTCTTCTAAGGCTACACATTGATCAGGATCCCCTCCACCTCCGCCATCTTTTTTCTTAATAAGAGCAACCCAATCGTTAGTATCAGGCGCTACCAGATTTCCACCTAAAGTTGCAGCATTGGTTAGACCACTATCTCCACGAGGATTATACCATTGAACTTCATACGCTCCATTCCCAGATGGTAGATTAATTCCAGTAGAACCACCGTTAGGTCTGTAAACAGCGTATATTTCTCCTGCTTTTGCTAAAACATAATCACCATTATCCGAGGTCACTCCATCAGAAGAAATCATATCTATTAAGTCATCTTGTAAATAGCTATTGAAAAATCGTAAGGCTCTAGCTGCATCAGAATATTTTTTATCTCTGGATCTGTGATTTTGTGCTGTCAAATCAGTTTCTCCTGTACTATATCCATAGTAATATTCTACACCTGCTCCACCAGCTATTAATGCGCCCCATAAAACTTGATGACGAACTAATTTATCATCCTTTCCATCCTGATCTACACCAATTTGAGCATTTCCTTGTTCATCATTAGCCACTACCCATTTCTTACCTGCGTTTTTAGATTTCTCTATCCAACGCTTCACATCATTATGTACTTTACTCTTATCCGTTTGGATAGAAGCTCCTGTTAGTTCTGAATTATTTCCCAATAAAGGATTATATCGCTGATCTTGTTGACCAGGATAGGTATGTATTACAATATTATGATCATAAGGGTCTAATTGTTTAATAAAACTAGCTGTACTTTTTGCCACATTGTCTGGTAAGGTAGTTTCTTCTGTAAGGTTCCAGTTAAGCGCTAAATGATGTCCAAAACGAGCTATCAACTCTCGATAATATAATTTTCTCTGACGGCCAAAATTATTCCCGTCCATAATATTATCATTTTCTGTTTCCATTGTTTTAAAATGCAGGTACATTCCTTTCTTATCAGCATATTCAAAAATTTTCTCCCATTGGGCTAGTTTCGATACATCGAATCTGTCTTTATGAACACCTTGGTTCCATTGTTGTTCGTCATTATAACCATTATATGTAGAAACCGGTACTTTTAATAAATGCGGAAATACATTTTCATCATCACCGTGTAGACTTAATGTCAAAAATGAAAATGCATTTACCCCTTTATTTGATAAATAGTTTACAACACCCAAAAGTTCTGAACCTTTTCCTCCATCCCAAGTGTAACTACTGGCATCACTTGCAGAATAATCTTGCTGATGAGGATTCCAGTTTTTTCTTCTATTACCGCGGTTTGGAGTATTATCAAAGTCCTCATATGCCAATGTATTTTCCGGAGCGTCTGCACCTGCTTTGACAAACCAGTTTCCATTAGGATTAGAAGGGTTTGAGCCTATATGTCTTAAATAATGCTCTCCGACGTATTTTAATCTTCCAAGGTTTTTGCTTCTAAAATCTCTTCCCGATTTATCAGATTCTGTAATATTAAAAGATCCTGTATCTCCGTTCATAAATCCAGCATTAGAACCACCACCATTGATTGCAACGTTAGAACCGGATGTAAAAGAAGCGGACCAATTCCAGGTTCCTGTTTGATCCGGGGCAAAATGTACTCTCCATTTATTACCTGAATCGCAACTATTATTCTCTGCATTTCCGCAGGCGGCAAAGTAGCCCGGAACTTTATAAGCTCTATTGCTTTCCTGGTGCGTGAAAGTGACTTCCAAAAGATAATCTGTAAACGGATTTGGGTTAGCAGTTTCAGATGTATTAGGGCCATTAAAGGTCAAAGTGACTTTGTGCCACCTTTTTAATTCTCCTTCTGGTGTCTGTGCCTGAAGCATACACCCAAGAAACAAGAATATTATTAAAATTCTGAGTTTGGTTAGTTTCATAATTTTTAAAAATTTGATGATTGTGTGTGTTTGGTTTTAAGATTATTTACTCATTTACCTTAAGTAATTTAAAAACGTTTTATATTGTATTTAATTCTATTTAAAAAACTAATAATTAATTAGTTAACAACTTTTAACACGTATAAATCACTGAGTAAAGATTATGAAAATACGATATCAGAGGATTCTTATTTTTAATCAAACTATTAAGCGGCTTTTGGGAAATAGAATTCGTTTGATTACATCTAGAATTCGATTTGCAACGAATCAAACAATAGCAGATATTTTTATTAACCTGTTGAGCACGAAAAGTCTTCGCCCTACTTATAAAATGCTTTTTTAACTATTTTTTTTAACTTTTGAAAATGTTAGAATTTTCTGTCTGAAAAAATAGAATTCAAGTATAGTGATGCTTATTAATTTAATAACGGTTCTATCATGCTCCTTTTATAATTATAAGAGTAGTTCTATTAGATATTTCAAGTTTTCTTATAGAGATCTATGAATTAGAATATTAGCGTATTCCATACTTATCAAATAGATATACTAAACTTGTCATAGTGGCCGCACCCAGTTCTAATTCGCGTTTGTTAATTGCATCAAACGTATCGTTTTTTGCATGATGGTAATCGAAATACCGCTGAGAATCCGGACGAAGTCCTGCTAGAACAATACTATCCTTTTTAAGTGGGCCTATATCCGCTCCACTACCACCTAGGGCAAAATAGTGAATCAAATAAGGTTCAAACAATGGTTTCCAACTTTGTATTTGGGTAAAATTTTCTTTTGAACAATCAAACGAAAACCCTCTAGGTGTAAAACCACCTGCATCACTTTCCAAAGCAAAAACGTGATTTTCTGCTTTATTTTTGGCTACTTCAGCATATTTTTTTCCACCACGTAAACCGTTTTCTTCGTTCATAAATAAAACAACTCTTATAGATCTTTTTGGTTTGTATCCGGTTTCTTTAAATAATCTAAGCACTTCCATAGACTGCACCACTCCTGCACCATCATCGTGAGAACCGTCTCCTAGATCCCAAGAATCCAAATGACCACCGACTACCATATATTCATTGGGAAATTCACTCCCTGTAATTTCTCCAATCACATTATAAGATTCTACATCTTTCCAGGTACGGCAATTCATATTCATTAAAAACTTGATATTTGGATTTAGAGCTAGCATAGAATGCAGCAATTCTGCTCCATTAGTACTTATGGCAGCTGCAGGTATTTTTTCTAAATCGTTTAAATTTCCATAGCTCATTGTTCCTGTATGCGGAAAATCGTCCAATCTTAAATTCAGAGAACGTACAATTACACCAACAGCTCCGAATTTAGCAGCCTCAGCAGCTCCAGAATATCGTTGATCTACACATCCTCCATATGCCTCAAAAGTATTGATGAGATCTGCCTGCATTGGGCGATTAAAGAAGACTATATTTCCCTCTATTTTACTTGTGCCTAATTTGCGAAGATCTGCAAACCCCTCAACCTCTATAATTTCGGCTTTAACGCCACCAATCGGAGTGGGAACTGACCCTCCTAATGCACAAATCGGCACATTTGTAGTCTGACCCGGTTCTGTTTCTATATAAGCAAATTCAGTAACTCCTCTAGTCCATTTAGGCACCATAACAGATTGTAACCAAACTCTATCAAGACCTAGGTCTTTTAATTCTTTCTCGGTCCATTCTACGGCTTTTTGAGCATTTAAGGAACCGGACAACCTGGCACCTATCTGATTTGATAAGTAATCTAACCATTGATAACTTTTACCTTTTAACAGTGAAGCGTTATAGAAATTTCTAATCATTGTAGAATCCTCTCCGGCAGCATCTTTTTGAGCAAAACAACTCAAAGAACTCATCATAAATATTATAAAGGCTATATTTTTCACAGAAATATTTTTAGATACTATCATTTTATTTTTAACAAGTTGGCAAGTTATTCGTTTTCTAATTGTTTTTTATACATTTCAATATTAGACTTTGTTTCTTCATCTAATTCGGGTTCTTTGATATCTTTATATTTTATAAGGGTGTCATATAATGTTTTTGCCACTAGGTATCTTGCGACGGGCTTATTATCTGCCGGTATAACATACCAAGGTGCGTGTGGGAAGGATGTCTTATTAATGGCTTCCTGATAACAGTATTGATATTTATCCCATAATTTTCTTTCTTTTAGATCACCAGATGAGAATTTCCAGTTTTTTTCTTTCTTTTCCAATCTACGGAGCAATCTATTTTTTTGTTCATCCTTAGATAAATGAAGATAAAATTTATAGATCAACGTTCCATTTTCGGCTATATGTTTTTCAAAGTTTCGTATTTGCTCAAAACGTTTTCCCCAAAATGCATCATTGATATCTTCAACGGAATCAATTTCCGGCAGCTTTTCACTCATAACATATTGTGGGTGAACCCTAGTTACCAAAACGTTTTCATAATGTGTTCTATTAAAGACAGAGAACTTACCTCTTTGTGGCAAAGCAATATAATGTCTCCATAAATAATCGTGCCCTAATTCTAACTCCGTTGGCACCTTAAAACTATGCACTACGATACCTCTAGAATTAAAATCCTTAAACACTTCACGAATCAGGCTGTCTTTTCCTGCGGTATCCATACCTTGTAAACAAATTAGTACCGCATATTTATCATGGGCATATATTGTATCTTGAAATTCACCCAGCTTTTCCCTAACCTCTTCAAGTTCTTTTTCAACTTTTTTATCACCTTCGCCAAGGTCATAAGTAGTTGAAATTTTAGATAATTCTATCGGTTGAGAAACCCTGAAATCTTCGTGATTTATTTTGTTCATAGTTTTAGTATGTATTATCTCTGGTAAGATACTAAAGTTTTAGATTGTGTTAAAAAGAAAATTAGAAGGGAAAATTGAATACCTGAGAATATGTACGCCAAAAGCAAAAGTATTATAACGTCTCCCAAAACTCTTTAAGTTTAGCTCAACAAATACACGAACTAGTGTCACAATATTATATAATTCTCTAAACTTGATTCCTGCACCTTGATAAAAATTTCCGGTGGAGAAAAAAAGATTTGAGGTATCTACTGCCTTGCTTAATACTTCATAATCATTTCCCACATAGCCAATCCCACCGGTGATACTTAAGTTTTCTTATTGAACCAAGCGAATTTCATAGGAAAGTCCTGCATCATTAAATGCTCTTGTGTTTTCTAATTCTTTAATAAAAAATCGATTATACTCTGCAATATATGTTGTTTTTTTAGAGGGAGATATGTATTGAAGCTTTATATCTAGACTTACTTCTTCTTATCAACCTACACTAATTACAGCTCCTAAACTAAAATAATACTTGCTCTTTCATAATCTTCAGAAAATAAAATGGTTGACATAAGCAAAGAGAATATAAAAATTAACTTTTTCAGCATAAAGCATCCCTGTTTTACCTTGCATCAAAATCATAACTAAATCCGATAAGAAATGTATCATATTGTCTTCCCAGACTCTTTATATTTAGCTCTGCAAAAATATGAACGGAAATAGAGATTTGATGTAACGCTCTTAATTTGATTTGCGCTCCGTGATTAAAATCTCCACTCCTAAATGCTATTAAAGCATCATCTTCTATCTCCTCAAAAACACTGGAATCATTCCCTATATAACCAAACCCTGCAGTAATTGTAGTAGGATACCAATTAAACAAAATAAGGTTTACTCCTAAGGCAAGCTCGTTATAATTGTCCGGATTATCTTTCGTATCAACAGAAAACAATCTATTATACTCACCAATAAAAGTTGTATAACAATTAGAAGCATATTCGATTCTGGCACCTAATCCTACCTCATCAACCGAGCCAAAGCTTTTTATGGCTACTACCCCATAATTTATAGCACTGGGGTCGTATTGGGCATTTGATGTAAACCAGAGACAGGATACTATCGTCATAAAAAGGATTCTCTTCATATCAGGGCAAACATATATTAGGGGTATTTCGCAAGATAAGGAATCTTCTTACTTAGCGGCAAAAAGTTTAACATCCTCCTCACTTACTTCTTTCCCTCCTAGGATGATAAGCCGTTCTACGACATTTCGTAACTCTCTAATATTTCCCGTCCAATCATACTGCTGCAGTTGTTTTATTGCTTTTTCTGAAAAAGATTTTACCGGAGATCCTTGTTCACTTGCTATTTTTCTAGTAAAATACTCAACTAGCAAAGGGATATCTTCTCTACGGTCATTTAGCGCAGGTACTTTGATAAGAATTACCGCAAGTCTATGGTATAAATCTTCTCTGAAATTATTTTCTGCAATCTCTTTTTTTAAATCTTTATTGGTTGCCGCAACGACACGAACATCTACTTTGATATCTTTATCACTACCTACACGCTGAATTTTATTTTCCTGTAAAGCTCTGAGTACTTTAGCTTGTGCAGAAAGACTCATATCACCAATTTCGTCCAGAAAAATGGTCCCTCCATTAGCTGCTTCGAATTTCCCCGCACGGTCTTTATTAGCAGAGGTAAAAGCTCCTTTTACGTGCCCAAAAAGTTCACTTTCTATTAATTCGCCTGGGATTGCAGCACAATTCACCTCAATCATTTGACCCTTAGACCGATCACTTTTTTGATGTATCCAATGCGCCACGAGTTCCTTTCCCGTTCCGTTAGGACCTGTAATCAATACCCGGGCATCCGTAGGTGCTACTTTTTCGATGATATTTTTAATATCTGAAATTGCCGCAGAGTCTCCAATCATTTCATAATTTTTAGAAACTTTCTTTTTTAGCATTTTGTTTTCTACCACGAGTTCTTTTCTGTCCAAAGCGTTTCTCACAGTATTTAACAATCGATTGAGATCAGGTGGTTTAGATATATAATCAAATGCTCCTAATCGCATGGTATTAACCGCTGTATCTAAATCTCCGTGGCCAGAAATCATCACCATAGGTACTTCTGGTTTAATTTTTTTAGCAGCTTCCAGTACTTCTACACCATCCATTTTAGGCATTTTGATATCACATAATACCAAATCAAAATCTTCGGCTTTGATCTTGTCGATTCCTTCTAATCCATCTTCAGCTTCAAAAACCTCATATTTATCATTTTCTTCTGATAATATTTTAACCAATACTCTTCTGATCGCTGCTTCGTCTTCTATTACTAATATTCTTGCCATTATAATTTTAATTTTATTCCTCCTCGCAAATAGAATGTATTTCTATCGTTTAGAATTAAAACATTTTCTTGATTACCGTCCCGCAGACGGATTTCGTTACTTAGTGTATATCCTGCATATGTAAAAAACAATAAGTGTTCCGTAAAATAATATTCGTATCCTAATGCACTATTAATAAGTAACATTGATGCATTTTCTGCTACTCTGGTCTCACCATTCTCATCTACAAAAGTTCGATTACTTTGTATGTTTCCATAAAAACGATCTAACCCTATAAATGCCTGTAATGTATTCTTTTCATTAAAAAAGTATTTAATACTGGTTTTGGGCGTACCCAAAGCGTAAGACCAACTAGGATGAAACCTTTTGGAATAGTTTATAATTGGTAAAGGATAATTGATACTGGCAGGAGATACATATCGCAATCCTAAAATTAACCTGGCAGTTTTTGGCGATGTTTTTTCGCCATAACTTTTTACAAAATATATCGATCCGGCATATCGAAAATCATCTCCATTTATTCCTGATGCTTCTAAATTAGAAGAAAGTCGTATTCCTGCTTTAACACCAAATCTCCAATCATTTTTCATTTTGTACGTATATCCAAGTTCAAATCCAATCGTATGAAACTCTTCTAATCCATTAGTATCTACAACAATTGATTCATCTTTTAGCTGTAAACTATTTAATCTGTATTGAAAGGACATCACCAGATACGTACCACGATCGTTCATTTTGATAGGATAATTTCCTGAAATTCTGAACCTACTATATACATTATCACTTTTAGACTGAGGTATATAGGCGTATTCTATTCTCGCCAAATCAGTATCTTGAGATCTCAATGCAGGTATCACACAAAAGATTATACAATAAATTATAAGTAAATTCTTTTTATCCATATTTTTTATCTAGGGGCTTGGTACTATAGTTTAATCTTTTGGAGTTATCATAGTTACTACACGCTGCGGGAATGGGATATTTACATCATTTTCTCTAAACAAACGATCGATCTCAAATCTTATTTCACTTTTAGGAATTCCTGCCTGAAAACTATCATTAATTGTAAAAACCAACCTAAAATTAAGCGAACTATCACCAAAGCCTGTGAATAATACCAGTGGGGGTGGTTCTTTTAATATATTCTCATTAGAAAGCGCCGCTTGTATCAATAAATTTTTAACCAATGCAGTATCGCTACCATACGCGACTCCAACTTCTACAGCTTCTCTTGTGACTGCACCATTCTGAGTCCAGTTATATAATGTAGAGGTAAGGTATTTATGATTAGGTATAATCAAAACTTTATTATCTATTGTAACCGCCCTGGTCGTCCTTAGTTTTATTTCTTCAACCCTGCCTACTTTATCTTCAAGTTCAATTATATCGCCAACATGAACTGTTTTATCAATAAAAATAAAGACACCGGATATGATATCCTGAATTAATGTTTGTAACGCCAAACCAACACCAACCAATAATGCAGCAGAAGCAGCAAAAACTGCTGTAATATTAAACCCGATGTTATCAAGGGTAATAAACAGAATGATGATATATATGAAATATTTGGCAAAAGAAAAAACGGATTCGAATTTAATCTTGTCCTGATGTGCTAACTTTTTGGTAACAATTCTTCTAAAAAATTTCAGAAAAACTGATGCTATCATTAATGATAGTATTACCAATACCACCACTCGGACTGTTAGAATCACCGGATCTTTAGTGCCAAAATGAAATATTTCATACTCCAGAAAATGCTTGATAGAACCCCAAATATCTTCTTCTATTACTTCCTTTACCTGCTCAGTAATTTCTCCTACCTGTTCTTTAATCTCGTCCTGAATCATTTTAATACTTTAACCATTTAAACAACTCTTTATAACTTGGTTTTTTACCATACATTAATATACCAATTCTATATATCTTACCAGCAAGCCATACCATAAATATAATACTTCCTGTGAGTAAAAGAATAGATATTAAAATTTCCCACCAGGGAACACCAAAGGGAATACGCATTAGCATTACTATTGGTGAAGTAAGCGGAATCATAGAAAAAACAGTGGATACAGTTCCGTGAGGATTTTCAATTACAGCAAAAAAACCAACATAAATACCTAACATTAATGGTAGTATAATTGGCAGCATAAATTGTTGAGAATCTGTCTCACTATCTACCGCAGCTCCTATAGCTGCATAAATCGAACTGTATAAAAAATAACCACCAATAAAGTATACGAAGAACGAAAGTACCAAAGTTGCTAACGGAAGCTTTACTACATCCTGTATCAGAAGTTGAATTTCTTGCTGATTATTTTCTTGCAAAGCCAAAGAGGTATCTACTCCTGTGGATTGAGGGTCTATTCCAAAAAGCGATGTAGCTATCGTTAAGAGGATTCCTCCTAATAATACCCAAATCAAAAACTGAAGAATTCCGGCAAAAGATGTTCCAAGAATTTTACCCATCATCAACTGCATTGGTTTTACCGAAGAAATGATAATCTCAATAATACGATTGGTTTTTTCCTCTATTACCGAACGCATCACCATATTACCATAAATAATAATAAACATCATCAATAAATATCCTGCCAGACCACCAAATGCCATCTTAACGTAATTAGACATTTTAGAAGTCTTCTCACCAGAAAAATTTTCTATCTGAATATTAATTTTGGCTTTAGAATTTTCTATTGTTTCTAAGTCAAGCCCTTCTGCTATATAATTTTGCTTTGTAAGTTTATTGGCAATAACACGCTCAATCCTATTTAATATGGAAAGATTTGGAGATTCTTCTGCATAAAACTGAATCGACTCTGATAGTTCTTTGTTGGTTGATTTTTTAGGAATGTAAAGCAATCCGTATAGTTTTTTAGAAATAACCGAATCTTTTGCAGTTTTCAGGCCAACATTACTATAATCAATAAATGTAACTTCATCTGTATCAATAAGGTTTGTTACGAATAAAGTTGTTTCATCAACGAAAGCAATTTTTTTAACCTCGTCATTATTAAGCGTAGTTAACCAGGTAATCAATGCTATCATACCCACTACAATCAACGGGCTTAAGAAAGTCATTACTATAAAAGTTCTGTTACGAACACGAGCAATAAATTCTCTTTTAATTATTAATTGCAAATTACTACTCATTTTCAGTAATGGTTTTAATGAATATTTCGTTAACGCTTGGTATTACTTCATTAAATCGAACGATCTGAGCTTTTCCTGACAAATATCCCAGAAGATCATTTGATAAAGTGTCCTTTTCCAACGATATTTTTAACTTTAACTGATCCTCTATAGATTTAAAATATGCTGGTTCTGTTTTAAATTTAGCTTGTATGGATTTATATAGCTCATCCATATTTTCAGATATTAATCCTACTTCAAATGTATTCGATTTGTATTCCTTTTTGATATCGGAGACTTTTCCTTCCAATATTTTATTCGATTTATTGATTAACGCGATATGATCACACAACTCTTCCACACTTTCCATTCTATGTGTAGAAAAGATAACAGTAGCACCTTCATCTTGCAATTGCAGAATCTCATCTTTAATAACATTTGCATTAATAGGATCAAATCCACTAAAAGGTTCATCAAATATTAGCAACTTAGGTCTATGCAATACCGTAACTATAAACTGAACCTTCTGCGCCATCCCTTTAGAGAGTTCTTGTATTTTTTTATCCCACCAATGGGATATATCAAACTTATCAAACCAATACTTCAGTCGTTCTTTGGCTTCATTTTTACTTAATCCTTTTAGTTGAGCAAGATATAATGCTTGCTCACCAACTTTCATAGATTTATACAATCCTCTTTCTTCGGGTAAGTATCCTATATCTTTTATATGATGCGATTGTAGTGGTTCTCCATCCAAAAATACATTCCCTGTATCCGGTAATGTAATTTGGTTAATAATTCTGATTAAGGTGGTTTTACCAGCACCGTTTGGTCCTAGTAATCCAAAAATACTTCCTTTTGGCACATTAATAGAGACATTATTTAGAGCAATAAAATCTCCAAAACGTTTTGTTGCCCGTTGTACCTCCAAAAGATTGGTCATATATAAATGTAATTAAATTCTAAATTATAAAACTATGCTAAGAACGTTAAAATATTCAGGAAAAGAAATAACCTTCTCTATATTAAATCATCTACTTGCTCTAAAATTAGTAGTAATAGTAAATTATATCCTATAAAAACAAAACCCACCCTAAATACAAGTATAAAGGATGGGAAAAAAATTGCTATGAAAAAGAAAAATTATCACTAAATGCGCTAGTGATGTTTCAAATATACGAATTTTTATTAAACAAAAATCAGCATATACGAATGATTATACTTACAATATTATCATTATTGTACTTATGAAAACATATCTTTTACTTTTTCAAAAAATGATTTGTCCTTACTATCAGGATTAGGTTTAAAATGATCATCTTGCGCCATTCTCTCAAAAAACTCTCTTTGTTCCTTATTAAGTGTTTTGGGCGTCCAAACATTTACATGGACTAAAAGATCCCCTTTTCCATATCCATTGATACTAGGAATACCTTTACCTCTAAGTCTTAATATTTTACCGCTCTGCACCCCTTCTTCTATCTTAATTCGTACTTTACCAGATACGGTATCAATCTCTCTAGATGCTCCAAGAGCTGCTTCAGAAAAACTAATATATAAGTCATAATGAAGATTGTCTCCTTCACGTTGTAATTGAGGGTGATCCAATTCTTCTATAGCTACCAAAAGATCTCCTGCAATACCATTGCCAGGAGCTTCATTACCTTTTCCTGTAACTTTAAGCTGCATTCCATCTTCTACTCCTGCAGGGATTTTAATACTCACTGTTTCTTCTGAAACTTTTAAACCTTGTCCATCAGCATCTGATGGTCTGTGATCAATAATTTGTCCTGCACCCCCACAGGTAGAACATGTAGTCGATGTTTGCATTCTACCCAAAATCGTATTGGTAATGCGAGTCATTTGACCAGAACCATTACAGGTCGTACAGGTTTTATAAGTGGTTCCTGAAGCCTGAATCTTACGTTTTACCTTGATTTTCTTTTCGACACCGTTGGCTATTTCTTCTAGTGTAAGCTTTACTCGTATTCGTAGATTACTACCTTTTACCTGGCGTTGTCTGCCACCACCGCCAAAACCTCCGAAGCCGCCAAAACCGCCACCGCCAAAGATATCGCCAAACTGGCTGAATATGTCATCCATATTCATTCCACCACCGCCGAAACCTCCACCTTCAAACGCCTGATGTCCAAACTGGTCGTAACGGGCTTTTTTATCAGGATCACTTAATACTTCATAAGCCTCGGCAGCTTTTTTAAACTTTTCTTCTGCCGAAGTATCTCCTGGGTTTTTATCCGGATGATATTCTATCGCTTTTTTACGATATGCTTTTTTAATTTCAGCTTCAGTAGCGTTTTTGCTAACGCCTAAAATATCATAAAAATCTTCTTTCATCTAATTTGTATTATTGTCCGGTGACCACCTTAGGAAAACGAATTACCTTATCTCCTAATTTATATCCCTTTTCTATTACATCTACAATTTTACCTTTTAGCTCATCGCTGGGTGCAGGAATCTGTGTAATCGCTTCGTGATCATCTGCATTGAATACATCTCCAGCTGCTACTTCGACCTCTGATAGCCCTTTACTTTTTAGAGTTTCTCTTAATTTATTATGAATCAACTCCACGCCCTTCAATACATCCTTATCAGCAGATTTTTCGATTTCCTTCAAAGCACGATCGAAATCATCCAATACCGGCAACATGGATTGCATAATATCTTGACCGGCTGTCTTAAATAAATCTATTCGTTCTTTTGAAGTTCGCTTTTTGTAATTTTCGAATTCTGCAAAAAGCCTCAAAAATTTATCTTTTTCCTTTTGCAGTTCTTCTTTGAGTTGCGTTTCAACATCAATTTCTTCTACCTCAGTTTCTTCCACAGGTGTATCAAATACTTCTTCTACCTGATCTTTTACATCTTCTGTGTTTTTATTTTTCTTACTCATGTAACTAGTACCTTTTATAAGTTTTCTTTTTGAAGATGCAAAAGTACTGCCATTTTTCAATAAATGTCATAATGTCACAGGAATATTTTAGTATATATTTAAGAGTATTCCTTTTCTAAAAAAATAATTTTGACTTTTTAAAACTATAAACTAATATTATTATGAAAACCAAATTGATAAACTTATTTGCTATAACTGCTATCATAGTAGGTGCAACTTCTTGTAAAGAAGAGAAAAAAAATGAAGCAGAAGCTACTGCTGCTGAGGAAGTAGTCGAGGCTCCAGCAGAAGCAGTAACTTATACTGTGGACACCTCAGCCAGTTCTATAGAATGGATAGGTAAAAAACCTACTGGAGAACATACGGGAACCATTAATATTTCGAAAGGAAAAGTAAAAACTCAGGACGGAAAAATCCAAAGCGGTTCTTTCGTAATAGATATGACCTCTATTAATGTTACAGATCTGGAAGGAGATGACAAAGCTAGCCTGGAAGGACATCTGAAAGGTGAAGGTGAAGGAAAAGAAGATCACTTCTTTAATGTGGCTGAATTTCCGAGTGCATCTTTCGAAGTTACAGGTATTTCAGAAAAAGATGGAAAATCTATAGTAGAAGGAAATCTGACAATTAAAGGAATAAAGAAAAATATTGCATTTCCTGCTACCACTTCTACAGAAGGAGATACTATGACTCTAAATAGCGAAGTATTTACTATCAACCGTACAGAATGGGGTGTGAATTATGGATCTAAATCGGTTTTTGAAAACCTGGGAGACAAATTTATTAATGATGACGTAGAGCTTAAAGTAAGTCTAAAAGCAAACAAAGCCTAGTACCAACAACGTTATTTTTTAAAAGTTTAAGAGGCTGACACGAACATATGTGTCAGCTTTTTTTATAGTTAGTTTTATGTGTGTTTTAAACTAAATCACCAACAGCCTGTGTGATATTATCATAATGAAATTGAAAACCTGTCTCTAAAATCTTATCAGAACTAACTCGTTGACTACTGTACAGCAATACGTGCATTTCTCCAAGAATAAGTTTCATCATAAACCTTGGAATATTTGGTAATATAATTTTTTTATCCATTTGGTTCGCTACAACATTAGTTAGTCTTTCGTTTGAAACAGGATTGGGAGCAACAGCATTATATATACCTGTTAACTCTTCTTTTACTACATACATAAATAATCTGGCAAGATCATTGAGGTGTATCCAGCTTTGCCATTGTTTTCCGTTACCAAAAACTGCACCTACGCCTTTTTCTATAGGTATTTTTATTTTTGGAAATGCTCCTCCCTTATTAGAAAGCACGAGTCCTATTCTAAGCAGGCTAACTTCAATATCCAGAGTCTCAAATTCATTAACAGCTGCTTCCCATTTTGTGACAACCTCACCTAAAAATCCTGTATCTCGCTCTTGAGAATTCTCTCTATAATAATTTTGAAAAGAGTCCGGATAAATTCCAATCGCACTTGCAGAAACGATATGACGTACTGAATGTTTTATATTTTTAAGTGAATCAATAATAAGAGAAGCACTATCAACACGGCTATCAATAATTTCTTGTTTATATTTTTTAGTCCACCGCTTGGCTACCGTGGCCCCTACAAGATTAATTATTACTTCTACATCCTCAAAACAGTTTACATCTATTTCACCAGATGAAGGGTTCCAGTAAAATCCTTTATAATTTTTTTCTGATATTAGCTTATCTTTGCTTGTTGTAAGATAATTGATATCAATTTCTGATTGATGACATAATCCTACAATTTCCTGACCAATAAGTCCGGTGGCGCCAGTAATGAGAACTTTCATTTTTGAGTTATTTAGTGCAAAATAACATCCACTTTTAACATAACCTATCGCTTTATTATAGGTTTAACAAACATTAGAATAATTTAGAATGCAAGAACAACTAATTTCTAAAAAACACCCTAATCTACTTACTTTTTTTTGCTCTTAGCATCTCTCTTTTACCCGGCGGACCCGGAAGTCTCTCTACAGTAAAGCCTACCTCTTGCATAGCTCTTCTTACACTACCTTTTGCAGCGTATGTCACCAAAACTCCATCATCTATTAGGGCATCGTACATTTTTTTAAAAATGGTCACCCCCCATAGTTCTGGCTGCACTCTTGCTCCAAATGCATCAAAATAGATTAAATGAAAGCTATCGCTATCCGTAATATTCAAAAAAAACTGCTGCCGCTTGGTAAGAAAAAAAAATGGTATAACCTCATTTCTAACTTCCCATGAAGATTCATGCATTTTATCAAAGATAGTTTGATTATTTTGTGCTGATAACTGCTCAACATAGTTTAGCAACGCTATCTCTTTTACAGAAACCGGATACGCTTCTACTCCTACATAATTAATTTTTTGTCGAATCTTAGCTGCCTCAAGATAGGTTATAAACGCGTTTAGTCCTGTACCAAAACCAATTTCCAAAATGTTTAATTCCGGAAAATCTTTTGATGCTAAAACATAATCAAAACCATTTTTAATAAAAACGTGTTTCGCTTCATTAATTGCTCCGTGTTTAGAATGATAATGTTCATCTAACTCCGGAAAGTGAATGGTAGTAGAACCATCAGAAGTGGTTATAATCTCCCGTTTCAGGTTTTTTTTCATTACTGCTTTACTAAAACCCCATCTGCCATAAAAGCGTAGGTTTTTTTGGGAGTAGTAATAGCTGCTATTTCTTCTTCAGATTTCCCAGCATCTTCTGCCAAATGACGCAATTCATCAACCGAAGTCTCTGAAATATACGCTTTCCCCTGAACAATTATTGTATCATTTTCTATATCTTTTGGTACGAAAAAAGCATAATCCTTAAATTTCACCATGGTCTCTTCTTCATTATCCAGAGCAACTTTCATCCAGCAGCCTTTGGCTTTGCAAACATCATTAACCGTACTGGAAAAAGCAATATCGATTGTGTCACCTTCTGACAGATTCTTGTATTTTTCTACAATTGCATCTTGATACAATATCACATCAGATGATATAGTTCCTCCAAAACTATTGTATTCACTAAGAGCTATATCCTTCACCGAAAAGGATTCTTTATCTTTCTGAACAGAATTACAAGCCAATATACATGATAAACCTGCAATAAAAAGTGTTATTTTTTTCATAAAACATTATTATTAATGATGTTTTACAAAATTAAGCATTTTTAAAATTCTTAATTTACCAGAAAAGGGTATTTTTGTTTAAAATATTAACTAGTCTAAGTATCCTATGAATCTTAGGGCTTTAATAAATCAGAAAAGTATTAGTTGATAACGAAACTTTTACAACCTTATAAATTTTATCGGATGAGAAATGCAGTTCCGCAGGAGATTGAAATTACCAAAGTAAATACGTCCAAAATTGGACAAGTAGATTTTAAAAACATAGTTTTTGGTAAAGTTTTTACAGATCATATGTTTATTTGCGATTATGTCAATGGTGAATGGCAGACACCTAAAGTTATTCCTTATGGACCTCTCACCCTAGATCCTTCAGCTCGCGTTTTTCATTATGGACAAGCTGTTTTTGAAGGAATGAAAGCGTATAAGGATGATAATGAAGAAACTTTTTTATTCAGACCTGATGAAAATTTCAAACGGATTAATAGATCTGCGGAGCGTCTTGCTATGCCAGAGTTTCCGGAGGAATATTTTTTTGATGGATTAAATACTTTATTAAAGTTAGATAATGATTGGATCAAGTCAGGTTTTGGTAACTCGTTATATATCCGACCATTTGTTATAGCTACACAGCCTAGTGTTTCTGCATCAGAAGCTGACCAATATCGCTTTATGATCATCTGTTCTCCGGCACAATCCTATTATAGTGGTGATGTGAGTGTATTGGTTGCAGAAAAATTTAGCCGTTCTGCCAGTGGTGGTTTCGGCTATGCAAAAGCAGCTGGTAATTATGCCGGGCAATTTTATCCAACTAAGTTAGCTAAGGAAGAAGGATATCAGCAAATAATCTGGACAGACTCTAACACACATGAATATGTGGAAGAAGCCGGTACTATGAACGTTTTCTTCCGAATAAATAACACCCTATTAACTGCACCAATAAGCGATCGGATTCTTGATGGAATTACTCGTAAAAGTTTAATTGCTTTAGCAGAAAAACAAGGATATAACGTTGAAGTTAGACCTATAAAAGTTAGTGAAATTGTAGAGGCGGCTACCAACGGTAGTCTTAAAGAAATATTCGGAGCTGGAACTGCCGCTGTAGTAAGTCCTGTAAAAGCTTTTGGATATAAAGGAGAACATTATGAGCTGGAAAAGCAAGAAAACTCTTATGCTTCTCACTTCAAAAAAGCATTAATGGATATCCAGTACAATAAAGCCGAAGATCCTTTTGGATGGAGAGTGAAGGTGTAAAACAGGTTTGAGGTTTGAGGTTTGAGGTTTGAGGTTTGAGGTTTGAGGTTTGAGGTTTGAGAATATTAAACTAAAAAAATAATAGCTCAAAACGTCTACATTATAAATTAAAACAAAAATTCCGGAAAGAATATTTTCCGGAACTTTTGCTTATCGATCAAAAATCTTTTTGATATTCGGTTTGAAGTAATTCGGCCCTTTAAGCACCTTACCATCTTCTCTATAGATTGGTTTGCCGTCTTCTCCCAATTTACTCATATTGCTACGCTGAATTTCTGTAAAGACTTCTTCTATTTTATGTTGCATTCCGTGTTCGATGATGGTTCCACACAGAATATATAACATATCACCAAGTGCATCAGCCACTTCAACCAGATCATTATTTTTAGCAGCTTCTAGATATTCTTCATTTTCTTCTTTCATTAGGTTAAAACGAAGTGTGTTTTTGGCCTCACCAAGATCTGCAATAGGCTGATTTTTATATCCAATCTCAAAAGCCGTATGAAATTCTTGTACAGCAGCAATTTTATCTTTCATCTGTATAATTTGAAGTTTTTAAAATTTTAAAAAGTAAAATTAAACAAATATATCACTATCAGTCTGAGCTTGTCGAAGACTTTTTCAACATAATAGTTAACTTCACTTCGATAAGGCTCAGTGTGATAAATTTATCTGAAATGATACATAAATAACTTATATCTTTGCCATAAAAATAACAAAATATGTTTAGTACTGGCCAATGGATATTTGCAGGATGTTTTGTAATAGCTTTTGTCATTTTAATGATATTTAGCTATCGTAAAGATCTGAAGCTACATCGCAAATATTACAAAGGCAGTATTTTTATTCTCATTGCTTTTATTATCTTTATTCTGTTGCTTTTTGTCTTAAAAACGTATTTAAGGCCAGAATAAACATACTATACCCCTAGTTTTCAATCAAATAATTGTTTTTATCGCTAATGTCATATGATACGTAGCAAACTACTTTTTAGGTTTTTACCACCTAAAAAGGAGAAAATACCCTGTGTTGGGTATGGAATACTCTTATTTTTTTGAAGAGATTTGAAATAATTAAAATCTTATACAATGAGTATTAAAGAAAGAACAGCCGAAACGACATCAATTGAAGAACTAAGAATTAATGATAAATTTATTATTCCTGTAGATTCAAAAAAAACAGATTATCAACCAATTCATGTAGGATTGTTCGATCATACTTTGGTAGTAGCTAAATTTAATTTTAACGATAAGAGGTCTGAATTTAAGATTGCAAAAATTAAAATCATTATACCACAACATTTTAATGATAAAAATCCCAAGATTTACCGATTAAAAGATTTTTCTATTACTGATAGAAATTCAGATGGTAGCACGAAAAAAATTAAAATCATAAAGGGACAAGAAGTTACTTTATCAGATAGAAATCCTGATTCTCCAAATACAAATGAGAAATTTAAATTTAAGAGAGATACTGCTAATAAAGAACATATTATAGACATCGAGTTTAAGAGTATTTATAAACAAGATGATGACGAACCAGTAATCATAGACTACAGCAATCATATTTGTAAGTTTTATATTGTATAGTATAAGCTATGAAATGAAAAAAATCTTACTAATTCTAGGTATTATAACCTGTTACCAAATTAGCTTTTCTCAACACAATGATTCCTTGAGAAAGGCTTTATATTACATTGATTCATACCAAATAAAACTGGCAGAAGAGGCTACCAAACACATTACAGATAAAATTACAAAACAATTAATTTCTTTAAATATTTCACATTTAAAACAGAATTATGATTATAAAGCGATTCCGGATTCTGAAAATGGATCACCCATCGCTAAATTTTTAATTTACACACTATATGGGGACAGGTTTCTAAACATGAAACCTCCAAAAGATTCATTAGCATTTGACAAATATAAAAAAGCACTACAATATTCTTTTACTCTAAATGACTCTTTGCTAATCCGTTTTAGCCTAAAAAAGATCATAAAATTGCTATATAAAAACCGAAAAGTTCTAGATATTTCTTCAAATTATTTAGATATATATGAAAATTATGCAACAGATAATAACAGCCTGGCATTTCTTATTTTTTACAGATCCACTATAAAGGGAGCTATAGTAAAAAAAGAACAAATTGATCACTATAAAGAAGGATTGCTCATTGCTAAAAAAAGTAGCAACAAATTTATTCAAGGAAAATACAATCAACTAATAGGTGTTCATTTTTCTTACTTTCTAAAGCAAAGTGACAGTGCCTTTAAGTATTACGAAAAGGCATCGGATATATTTAAAAAAGAGCCTTATGCTATTTATCAAAATGAAATGTTTGGCATATACGCCAATACTGGAATCCTTTTTTCTGAAATTAAAAAATACAATAAAGCTAATCAGTTCTATCAAAAAGCCATTCAAACAAAGTCTTTTAATAACAATCTTTTAAATATGGTTAAGTTAACAGATTTAATTGCGCAAAACTATAAAAATTTAAAGGAAACAGACAGTACATTTTATTATTATGATTTAAATAAAAAATATTTAGACTCATTAAACGAATACAGAAAAGCAATAGCGGTAAATGATTTAGACAAGAAATATCAAACCGCAGAAAAAGAAAAACAAATCCTTATTGAGCAACAAAAAAGGAAGCGAAATCAGAACATTGCTCTAGGCCTAGGTGGTTCACTTTTTCTAGGAAGCATCATTGCAATTCTTATATATAAAAACACTAAACGCAAACAACACATCGCAGAACAAGAACGTGAGATAGAAATCCAAAAAACAGAAAAACTATTCAAAGAACAAGAACTCGCTGCTATTGACGCGATGATTTCCGGACAAGAAAAAGAGCGACAACGATTAGCTCATGATCTGCACGATAATCTGGGCAGTACACTAGCTACCGTAAAACTGCATTTTGATCACCTAAAAAATAATCGAGACAATCCTAAAGCTGAAAATATAGAAGAACTCTACAATAAAACCAACCATCTGTTGGATGAAGCCTACCAAAAAGTGAGAACCATTGCTCACGAAAAAAACGGTGGAGTTATAGCGAAACAGGGATTGTTACCCGCAGTAAAAAACCTAGCCAAAAAAGCTTCTAATGGTGATAGGTTACAAATCGAAGTACAGGATTATGGACTAGACGAACGATTGGATAATGCCTTAGAGATTTCTATTTTTAGAATTATCCAGGAACTGATTACCAATACCATTAAACACGCCAATGCATCAGAAATCCATATCTCGCTAACCAATCACGACTCCTTACTTAACATTATTGTAGAAGACAACGGAAAAGGCTTCGATGCTAAAATACTGCCAAAAAAGGATGGTATGGGACTAAAAAGCATCGAAAAACGGATAGAGCATATGGAAGGAACGTTTGAGATTGATTCTACCATCGAAAAAGGAACTAACATCATCATAAACGTACCAATATGATTACAGTAGTTATAGCCGAAGATCACCAATCTTTAATTGACGGTATCCACTTATTATTAAAATATGAAGAAGAAGTTAGCATCGTTGGTATGGCCAATGATGGCGAAGAATTATTAACCATCGTAAGAAGAAAGCAGCCCAAAGTAGTGCTCACGGATATACGCATGCCTAAAATTGACGGTATAGCCGCTACAAAAATCATCAAAAAAGAATTACCGCACACCAAGATCATTGCTTTCTCTATGTTTGATCAGGAAGATGCTGTAAGACAAATGGTAGCAGCCGGAGCTTCTGGTTATTTATTAAAAAACTCTCCGCTGGAAGAAGTATTGAAAGCTATTCAGGAGGTCGTGAAAGGTAACACCTATTTTGATGCTACTATTGATCCTTCTTTCTTCTCTAAAGATACTGAACAACAGGTAAAGAAAACAGTTTTATCTAAAAGTGAACGCGAAATACTAACACTTATAGGACAAGGAAAAACCTCTTCAGAGATTGCAGCAATCCGTTTCAATTCTGTATCCACTGTTGAGACTCATCGCAAAAATATCATTCGTAAATTGGGTCTTCAAGGAAAAGGGGAACTACTGCGATATGCAATTGAGAAAAAATATGATTTTTAATGCCTAAGGCATATTAATAATAAACCAAAAATACCCTGTTACGGGTATTTTTTTGTGCTTGATCGAGAAGTAGTTTTGAATTAAACAACTAATCTCAGTCAAGATGAAAATAAAGAATCTATCATTAGCAATTTTTATTGCAACTCAATTCTATAGCTATTCTCAAAAAATAGAAAAAATAGACCTTAATAGTAGTATTTTAGTACTAGAGAAAAATATTAAACAAGGTGATTATGCTATTGAGTTAGCTAATCTGAATTCCTCTAATGCTTATGAAGTTTTAGCAACATTAAACGATATTAAAATTGCAGAATTAAATTTTCCAAATAATGGTAATGCCAAATTATCCTTTACTCCCACTACTTCAAATCAGAAAATTGGTGAGTTTGAAATTTCGAAGGGTCAAAAATTAGTTATAACTATTACTGAAAAAATTCCAGGTCTATCTAAAATACAAAGAAAAATAGTTAGAACCTTTACAACAGGTGTTAAGGGTAATTGGCAAACTACTTTTGGGTTTAATTTTGTAAAATTGAACAATAAAACCTTTTTCTAAAGTCAAAATGATGATCTGTCCTATATGGTCACGAAAAGTAACAACGAAAAAGAGTGGGAATATTATCCTTCAATAATGTTTACCTGGTTAAATAATGGATCTACTAATTTCAAATTTGGTTTTTCTGGGGGTTTTGGTTACAACTTGGATAATAGTATTTCTGTTTTTACAGGTGGTTCAATAATATATAATCACAACATTACAATTACCGCAGGGTTAGCATTTCACAATCAAAAAGAACTTAGTTCTAAGTATAAAGAAGAGGATGTAATTACTGAAAACCTTGATTTTGATCAGTTACATACTGATTTTATAGCCATTAACCCATTTATTTCAATTTCTTTACGATTAGATAGAAATCCTTTTAAAAGAGAATAATTAAAAAAGACCTCTAAGGTTAATAAACCTTGGAGGTCTTATACAATAAGCAGTATTTACTGTTTTTAATTCAACTCTGGTAAGAAATTAAAGTTTTTACTATACTCTAACATCTGAGTAACAAAATCCTTAGGTTGAGTTACATTGATTTTGGTAATTTCTCCGTTATCGTCCGTTTCCGGAACCAAAACAGGATTTACAAATCCACTGTATGGAGCAGCTGTAAATTGTTCGTTTCTTTTTAGAACTTCTGCGTGAATTTCCTGATCAACTTTTACTCCATATCCTTCTACTAAGGCTTCAGCAGCTTTAAAATCTCCTTCAGATTTGATGCGTTGCGTTTCACGCAATAAACGACCAAAAATCTCGCGAAGCTTTGCATAGTCATTAATATTGTAATATGTTTTTCCGTCTCTGGTAACTTTTTCAATTACATTATCTTTTGCTCCTTGCTCGAAAGCCCAGGCACTCACCCATTGCCGATTACGCATATGTGCTTCTTCTACATCATCCCCTAGATTCAGACGTATTAGCTGTGTCATCAATCCATTTCTGATATAACCATCATAAGCAGCTTTTCCTACCTTTTCCCAGTCTTCTACTAATCCAAGTTCTTGTAATTTCGGATCCATCAGATAATACAATCCAACTAAATCTGCACGTCCTTCTTCCATTGTTGAAGCATAGTTTTTAAGTGTTTCTTTAGTCTCTCCTACTCCGGGGTTAAGCTGACCAGAAGCATGACCAACTACTTCGTGTAGCGCCGTATGTAACTTATCGGCTAATTGTCCGTATTTTTCTTCTAATTCATACTCTTCATCGTCATGCACAAATTCTTTTAAACGACCTGATCCTCCTGCATTGTTATATGCATCAATAATATTCCCTAAAGACACTGATTTAGATCCTACAGCAGCTCTGATCCAATTTGCATTAGGAAGATTTACTCCAATAGGCGTACTTGGCGAGGCATCTCCTGCTTCTCCTGCTACTGTAACCACTTTGTATGTAACTCCTACAACACTATCTTTTTTGTGTTCATCCATTAATGGAGAACTGTCCTCAAACCATTGTGCATTTTCGGATAAAACTGCCATTTTTTTTGACATATCAAAATCTTTGATCTGCACAATTGTTTCGTAAGATCCTCTATATCCTAATGGATCGTTATATACTTCAATAAAACTATTGATATAATCAATGTTACCTTCTGTCGCTTTAGTCCAAGCGACATTATAATCATCCCAGGTTTTTAAATCACCTGTTTTATAATACTCTATTAACAGTCCGATAGCATCACCTTGCGCCTTATTTTCTGCAACTTCTTTTGCTTTTTCCAGCCACTTAATAATCTCATCGATTGCTGAACCGTATAAACCTCCGGATTTGTAAACTCTTTCTTTTAGCTCACCATTTTCTTTCACCAATTGAGAATTTAAACCGTATGATAATGGCTTTTTGGGATTAGGGGATTCCATTTTACTGTAAAATGACGCTACATCTTGATTAGTAACATTAGGTCCATAGAAATTAACGGCAGATAATGCTACATTATCCGCCCCTTTTGCTTGATTTACTTTTTTAATATCCTTGTCATTAAAAATAACATCCAAAGCCTCCTCGGATAATTCAGTATCTGTTTCTTCTAAAAGTGAAGTGAGGTATTCTTTATTGAATTCGGGTTTGATCTTATCATTACTGTAATGATGATGAATTCCATTAGAAAACCACACTCTTTTAAGGTACGTTTCGAAAGCTTTCCAATCTTCACTGGCTTTATCTCCAGAAAACGAACCATATACCTTTTCGAGTGCCTTACGAATCTTTAAATTGTGACGGTAGTTTTGATCCCACATAATATCCCTTCCACTCAGACCGGCCTGTGTAAGATAATACACAAGTTTTTGTTCTTTTAATGATAGGTTTTCCCAACCTGGTATTTGATATCTAAGAACTTTTATATCAGCAAACTGTTCTACCAGATAGTCAAACTTATCCTCAACTTTATTCTGTTCTGCTTCTTGTTGATTGATCTGATCCTGTATGCTTGGATCTTTTTTACAAGCGATTAGCATTGCGCTAATACCAATAAAAAATATTACACGATTAAATTTCATTTGTTTATGTTTATTATTTCCAGCAAATGTAACGAAATAAAAAAAATCAGAATTTTAAGGTTTACTTTATCCAATGAAATATGGTATATGAAATATCAAACCCCTGAGAATGTTGAAATTAAAATCCATTTTAAAAATTGATTATATTAGCTAAACAAACAATCTAATCTAACTAACATGAAAATCATAAAATATTTATTTTTCCTTTTACTCATCGTCGTTGTAGGTGGAGGAGTTTACATAGCGATGTCTGATGGTAAATTCCAGGTAGAAGAAAGCAGGGTAATTGATGCACCAGATGAATTACTTTTTAATACAATAAACGAATATAAAACATGGGAGAAATGGGGTCCCTGGATGGATGATTCTGATGATATGATTATGGAATATCCTAACCAGACCAGTGGCGATGGTGCTTCCTATAGTTGGAAAAGTGAAACCCAGGGAGATGGACAAATGAAAACAATAAAAACCGCTCCTTTTACAAGTATAGACCAAAAAATCACTTTTATTACTCCTATGGGAGAAAGCATAAGTGATGTTTATTGGAAATTTGAAAAATTGGAAGACAAAAAAACCAAAGTAACCTGGGGAATGAAAGGAGAACAATCCTTTATGGAAAAAGCTTTCTGGATGACACAGGATAGTACGTTGTCCCAAAATCTAAGACCTATGTATAATAAAGGTCTGGAGAAATTAGATGCTTTTGTAAACCAAAAAATGAAAGAATATTCTGTACATGTTGATGGAGTAACAGAGCATAGAGGTGGGTTTTATATGTATAGTGCTACAGCATCATCTATAGCTGATATTTCTGAAAAAATGGCGCAGATGTTACCGGCTGTACAAGCATATGTAAAGCAAAATAATCTTCCACAGACCGGAATGCCATTTACGATCTATAACGAATTCAATCAGCAACAAGGGACTGCTATCTATTCTACAGGCATACCGGTAAGGGATGAAGTAATTACACCGGCAGACAGCAATATTTTAAGTGGTTCGTTACCTAAACAAAAAGTTGTAAAAACTACATTAAAGGGAGATTATATAAACCTCAAAGAAGCTTGGGAAACAGGGTATAAATATATTGATGAAAATGGTTTGGAACTCAATCCTACATCTCCTGCATTTGAAGTATACAGAACAGATCCCGGTATACAGCCTAATCCAGCAGAATGGATCACTGAGATATATATACCCATAAAATGAAAACTTAAAAAATAGAAATTTAGATATTCAGTTATCTAAATTTCTATAATTTACATAGTTTCTAACTCTTATTCTACATGAAACAACTGCTATTTATTTTTATTGGAGGCGGTGCTGGTAGTGTGGCGCGATATCTCCTTAGTAAGTTTTTAAATAGTGAAACCAGTGCGATTCCGTACGGAACTTTTTCCGCCAATGTTTTAGGAAGCTTTTTGATAGGTATTATTCTCGGACTGGCACTTAAAAATAATGTGGTATCACACAATGTTGTTTTGTTATTGGCTACCGGATTTTGTGGTGGTTTTACTACCTTTTCCACTTTCACATATGAAAACCTCATGCTTCTACGATCGGGTGACTTCATCAGTTTTTGCTTTTATACGATTGGCTCTTTAGTTATAGGGATTCTTTTAGTATTTTTAGGAATGTGGATTGTAAAATGAAAAAGTTCTATTTCGATCTGGTATTACTTTGTCGGATAAAAGAACCTTAACAATTGTTATTAAATGAAAAAAATTGAAGCTGTAATACGTAAGTCAAGGTTTAGAGAAGTTAGAGACGCCTTGCACGAAATCGAAGTAAACTTCTTTACGTATTGGGATGTAGCGGGTGTGGGAAACGAAAAAAAAGGTCACGTATACAGAGGAATAAGCTATAACACTTCTGATATACAACGTAGATACCTTTCTATAGTCGTTTCTGATGAATTTGAGGAAAAAACCGTACAAACTATTATCAATGCTGCTAAAACCGGCGAAATTGGTGATGGTAAGATATTCGTTTCTGAAATACAAAACACTCATAGGATACGAACTGGAGAACACGGAAATCAGGCATTAAGCTAGGTTTCTGATTTTTAATAAAATCCCTTCATAAATATAACGTTCACTTTCATAAAGAGATCACCTGTGTGCGACATACGGATAACCTTTAGAATTTAAAGTATGCCCGTATATTATAGCGAAATTGATGCTCATTATAACAAGACCTGTTTACTTTCAACACTTCTACTTTCTCTTACAAATCAGCTTATGAACTAAAAATTCTTTTATACTTTCTAGCTGTATTATTAAATCTAAACTATTGCTTTTTTTTATACTATTCTTATTAATTACATAGATAGAACCAGATTAAGCAGAATAAAATTCCGAAAAGCTGCTTTTAAATTCTTAAAAAATATCAAAATAAAAACACATGCCCTATTTTTTACAGGGTTAAAATAAAAAATATCTAAAAATTAAACACCTTACCCCTTTTTTTATTGGGGTAACATTGTTTTAACCTAGTTTTACAAAACCAATTAAAAACAAATTAATACCAATTAATGTTTATTATGAAAACAAAAACCGTAACAAAATTTTTAAAAAATGTATGTCTTTTTTCTTTAGTGTTAGTCAGCTTCCAATCAATCGGACAAGAAGAAGAAAAAAAATGGTTCGATAACTTTTCTGTAAATGGATCTGTGGATGGATACTTTAGATACAATTTTGGAGCCCAAAATGATAATTCTACGGCACCAGCTACTTCTTTCGCCAATGAATCCGGGTTTGCTCTGGGTATGGCCAATGTAATTCTTGGGTACGAAGGAGAAAAAGTAGGGTTTGTAGCAGATTTAGTATACGGGCCAAGAGGAGAAGACGCAGTATTTCTTTCCACTGGTTCTTCTCAAATTGTAAACCAGTTATATGCATACTGGAATGTAACTGAAACATTTAAACTTACTTTTGGTAATTTTAATACATATCTAGGATACGAGGTGATTTCTCCGACGGGCAACTTTAATTACTCAACCTCTTATATGTTCTCTTATGGACCTTTTTCGCATACAGGACTAAAAGCCGATTTTGCAATCAATGATAAATGGTCTGCAATGGTGGCTGTTATGAATCCTACTGATTACACAGAAAACAATCCTTTCGACACTTACATCTTCGGAGCTCAAGTAGGATATTCTGCAGATAATGGCACTGCTTTTCTTAACTTCAGATATGGAAACGAAGGGGAGCCGGGGGAAGTTGGACCTACATTTCAAGTGGATTTAACTACAGGATGGGATCTTTCTGAAAAATTTTATTTAGGAGTTAATGCTACCTATTTGACAACAGAGGATCAAGGAGATGCAGATGCGGCAGGTTTTTATGGTGTAGCATTGTATCCTCAATTCAAAGCTACAGAAAAGTTTAGCATCGGATTAAGAGGAGAATATTTTGCAGAATTTGAAAATGGAGTTGGAGCTTTGGTAACAGATGCTGATGGAGACGGAAGCGTTGTTGCTGCAACCTTAACAGGAAGTTATGATATTGGAAATCTTACTCTTAAACCAGAATTAAGATTGGATTCTGCTTCTGAGGATACTTTCGCGGATAACGATAATCCAGTAGAGTTTAACAAAAGCCTTTCCTCTTTTGTCCTCGGTGCCATCTATAAGTTTTAATATATTATAGTTTAATATATTGTTTGTTTATGCTAAAAGCGCTCCGAATTATTGGAGCGCTTTTTTAATTGTTAGCCTCGTGTTTGTTATACTTCTTAACCCCTGCAGGAATCTTTATTTCCAGATGATTTTCTTCCGGAGGAATAGGACAAGAATATCTGGAACTGTAGGCGCAATAAGGATTATAAGACATATTAAAATCGATCTGAATGATATCCCCCACGGGAATTTTAAGGTCTATAAAACGCCCTCCTCCATAACTGGTTTCTCCATTAGTCAGATCTGTGAAAGGAAGAAAAAGATAATCTTCATACTCGGGTTGCGTCTTTAATCCTTGACTCTGATATATATTTAATATCCATTCCTTATCTTGAAGAACAAAATGGGCTTCACCATATTTAACATACAAAGGCTCCCTACTTGTTGTTGTTTTCATAATAAAAGGAGTTTCGTAAGGGGTACGAACAAATTTGGCCATAATACTATATGTGGTATCAATCTTAAAAAATTCTAATGCTTTAAACTCTTTAAAATCTTTTGGTGTTAATGGTGATTTTTCTTCAGAAGCAAATTCCTTATTAAGCTCCTCCTGAAAATTCAGTATTTTCTTAATGGTAGTAGAATCCTGAGCCATTGCCTGACTCAAGAATAACATTAGCAAAAAAGATAATCTGTACACGGTGCCCTTATTTTTTTGCAAAAGTACAAAGCATTAGTAATAAACAAGTTAATATTCTCTAAAATTGTGTACTGTTTTTCAACAAAAAGTTACTTTTATCGGTTCTTTACAACCCAACCAGATAACATTGAAAAAACTTTTACTTAACTATATCGATACTTTTTCAGGACTTTCTAGAGAGGTTTGGTGGTTAGCACTCATCACGCTGATTAACAGAATGGGAGCTATGGTTATTCCATTTTTATCATTATATCTCTCTGATGATTTATATTTTTCTTTGAGTCAGATCGGTTGGGTAATGACGAGTTTTGGTCTTGGTTCTTTATTGGGAGCTTGGATAGGAGGAAAATTAAGTGATCGGATTGGTTATTACAAGGTTATCTTAGGATCCCTTTTACTCACAGGCGTTTCATTCTTTGTTGTTCAGTACTTCTCAAGTTTTTGGAGTATTTGTATTAGTTTTTTTGTTCTTATTGCCGTTGCAGATGCTGCACGACCCGCTTTTTTTGTAGCGCTAAGTGCATATAGTAAACCAGAAAACAAAACCCGATCACTAACTTTTATTAGATTAGCTATAAATCTTGGATTCTCTATGGGGCCTGCTTTAGGGGGATTGATTATAGCAACAATTGGTTATTCCGGATTATTTTGGGTGGATGGAATCACTTGCATTATAGCAGGAGTTATTATGATTAAGACATTACATCCTAAAAAAGCCAGGATAATCGATAAAGAGATCGTTGTAGATAATCCAAAGCCTGCTTATAGCGATGGTATTTATATACTTTTTCTCATAGCACTTACACTTTTTGGGTTTATTTTTGTACAGTATTTTTCAACCATTCCATTGTATTACAAGGAAGTACACTTTTTATCGGAACAAAATATAGGACTTATACTGGCACTTAACGGCGCTTTAATTTTTGTCTTTGAGATGCCATTGATCGCTTATTTAGAATCAACATCTTTTTCCAAAATTGGAAATGTTATCAGTGGATTTGTCTTAACCGGAATTAGTTTTGTTTTGTTATTAATCACTCCGTGGGCAGGAATAATTATTATCGGGATGATCGTAGCAACAATTGGGGAAATGATTACGTTTCCTTTTGGGAATGCTTTTGCCCTGGATCGGTCAAAGAGAGGAAGGCAGGGTGATTATATGGGATTATATACGATGTCTTTTTCTTTTGCACATATCCTTGGACATAATTCGGGTATGCAATTTATTAATCAATATGGTTATAATAATGCTTGGCTTTTTATGGCTTTAATTTCTGCAATTGGTACATTTTTATTGTTTATTGTAAAACAAAAAATCAAAAAAGAAAAACAATCTCAAGCATTAAAACCTATTTAAGAAACGATATTATGAAGCACATCATATCTATTTTATTGACTGTTGCAACGATGATCGGCTGTTCAACAAATAAAGAAGAAAAGTCAATCGCGAACCAGCAAGAATATACAGAACCTATTAAAAAGAAAAAAACTTTCCCTAAACTTGTAGCTAATCGTTATAACGTGGCATTCTTGCTTATGGATGGTACTTATAACACTGAATTCACAGCGCCCTTTGACATTTTTCAACATACACAATATAGAAATAACATCAAACAAATGAATGTTTTCTCGGTTGCTAATACCGATGATCCTATAACCACTTTTGAAGGAGTAAAGGTTATTCCGGACTATAATTACTTAAAAGATTCTTTGCCAAAAATCGATATTTTGGTTGTCCCCAGTGCAGAACATCACCTGGATACCGATTTAGAAGACACCGCTATGATAGAATTCATTAAGGAGGTAGACAAAACCGCTATGTATGTGACTTCGCATTGTGATGGTGCTTTTGTGTTGGCAAAAGCCGGAATATTAAATGATGTGGTTTCTACGACCTTTCCCAGTGATATTGATAAAATGAAAGATATGTTTCCTAATCTTGATATTAGAAAAAATGTGTTATTTGTTCACGATGGAAAATATATAACTTCTGCTGGTGGTGCCAAAAGTTTTGAGGCTGCTCTTTATTTATGTGAGTATTTATATGGAACAGAAATAGCAAGATCACTGGCGGGCGGGCTTGTGATTGACTGGGAGCTAGACAATGTACCACATGTAGTAATATCTAAATAGACTTAGAAATCATTACAAAATGTGAAAGCGTTCCTTTTACAGAACGCTTTCATCAATTTTAGGGCAAATTACGTACTCTCTTTAGCTTCCGGATTTGGGGTCTTTCAGACTAATGTCCTCACACCTAATGAGCCCTGACGTATTCCAAACTAAAATTTTAAATCCATATCGTCATACAATTTAAAATGTTAATTCTGGCCATACGTCAAAGTGTTTTTAAGTTAATGTAAATATATTACAAAAAAAATATTAAAACAAAATAATAAGCGACAAAAAACATAAAAATTCGATAAAATACACTAAAATGATGTTTTTTCCTACATTCTAACTTTGCAGCTATAAAATCCAATTCTTCGTTTTTAGTCATTAATTTACCTTTTAGCTTTAGGTAACACGTATTCTTTAGTCCACTAAAGTAAGGGGGGTATAGGCATTTTTAAAATTATTATGTTATTCAAAAGAGAAGAATTTTGAACTTCCCAAATACTTCTTGATGATATTGTTGTACGCCTTAGATATCCTTAAAGAGAGTGTTCCCTCTATAGTATATAACGGTTCGATTTCTTTATATCCATTTTGAAGCATTTTTTCTAAATAAAAGAGTGCTGTTTCATTATCTCCATCTATCGCGCTTAATGAGATAATATTCCGATAGGATTCGTAATCGTTTTTGTCAACTATTGTATTTAAAATATTAAGGAATATTTTTCTATCCATCTCACTCTGCCCATTCGATAGTTCTTTTTTGAATTGAAATAAAACATTTTTTAAGAACCCTCTCAGGCGGAAAACCATATGATCAGCATATTCTTCTTTATTTCTTTTTAATTTGTCCAATTCATCCATTCTATACTGCCACCAACCTAAATTATCATATTGAATAAAAGCAATATCTTCTTCCAGGGACCTCGTAAATATCTGTCTTAGAAACAATTCTCGATTTTTGTACTTAGACCTAATTCTTTTCTGTTTTTTATAGCCATCGATCTTTCTTATTTCTTTCTGTTCTTTTTTAAGCTCATCCACGTCAAAAAACGAACGATATCTGTTTCTCATTCGCACTAACTCATCAAAGGCTTGCAGATATTGTTTCTTTTCTTTTAACACTTTCACTTCATTTAACTCCTTTTTGTATCTGTTTGCAATCCAGACAGAATCTTTTGGTATACTACCTGATATCATCGCTTCCAATGTAAAATACGGTAAGGCTTTTTCTATAATATCTTCTGAAGGCAACTCATCATTTCCTTCATAAACATAAACATCAGAAGCTATGTTTTTCCGTTTTAAGTACTCATTTGTTTTCAAAAAATCCTGGTATCTAAAATTCTTATTTCCGATCATTCCTATAAATGAAAAATTCTTGTCTGGCGTTATTTTTTGATTATAGTCATTACTATTACCGATAGCCAGAACACCATCAATTAATTTATAAACAACAGGAAGAGTACTATTAAAAGCTGCATCATCTCCCACTCCGAAAATATAGATCCTTTCATTTAGAACAGGAAACAGAGAAAAAATATGTTTCATAAAAACCGAAACATAACTTAACTTATCTTTGGTACTTAATTTTTCACCAAAATTAGAAACTACCAGTATGTACTCATTTTCCTCTGCTGATTTACTAAAAGTATTTGCCAAGGAACTCATATTTCCCGTGTTATCAAACCCAAAAAGTATGGGCCACCCTTTATTCATATCAAAAGATTTGGGTAAGTAGATGCTATAAACTCCTTTGCTAGAAGGGACCATTAAGGAATTTATCACTTTACCCTTTTTTAGTGTTAATCGATCTTGGCAGTATGAGTATGTTACTGAGCACAGCATTACCAAAAAAAGAATGATCTTAGTAAAAAACACTTTCATACTACACTGGTTTTAGAATTATACTGGGGGATAGATATAAAAGATAACCGACCCCTTAAGCTATCTACGCTAGAAATAAACTTATTCTTTATTGCAATTTATAAAAAAACGCTCAGAGTATCTCTCGAGCGTTTTTCTTATCTTTCCCTGTACTATCTTTAGTTCTTTGAACCAATGTCCTCACACAAGATCTGGATAAACTTTATACAACTAAATAATATCAAATCTTATGCCAAAGTCTTTATAAAATACAACCTTACAGGATTTCATTAGCAGAAATTCTTTGTTTGTATTTCTTAAGTTCTTTAGCAACTTTTGGCACCATTATAAATAATCCTATCATATTAGGAACAAGCATGGAAAAAATCATAGCATCAGAAAAATCAGTTACCGCCGTCAAACTTGCTGCAGAACCAACTATTACGCAAATGCAAAAGATACTTTTATAGATATATTCTACATATTTGTTTCTTCCAAATAAATATGACCAGGCCTGATATCCATAATAAGACCAGGAAATCATAGATGAAAAAGCAAACAAAATCACTGCCAGGCTTAAAATATATGGAAACCAGGAGATACCACTTTCTAGTGCGCTGGCGGTAAGCAAAACTCCTTGTTCATCTGAGATTTGGGTTCCTAATTCAATTTGACCGGTTATTATTAAAACGATAGCTGTCATCGTACAAATCAAAACGGTATCGATAAAAGGTTCTAATAATGCCACTAGTCCTTCGCTAGCGGCATATTTAGTTTTTACTGCTGCATGTGCTATGGAAGCGGATCCAATTCCGGCTTCATTAGAAAAAGCACCCCTTCTAAATCCTTGTATCATCACCCCGATCATTCCTCCTGTTATTCCTTCTGCACTAAATGCTCCATCAATAATAGCATATATGGCTTCCGGAATCATCTTATAATTAATCGTGATCACTGTAACTACCGCTAATACATATACCACCACCATAGAAGGTACGATCTTATCAGTAACCTTAGCGATTTTTTTGATTCCTCCAATAATCACTATTGCTACAAGAATCGCCATAACTAATCCGAATAACCATCCCTTTCCATGGATAAAACTATTTTCAGCACCGGTAACGTGTTCAAATAGTTTAAATGCCTGATTGGCCTGGAACATATTTCCTCCTCCAAACGATCCGCCCACGCACATAATTGCAAAAATCACAGCCAGTACTTTTCCCAGGGTAGTGAAACCTTTTTCTTTCAAACCTTTACTTAGATAATACATCGGACCACCATAGACAGTTCCGTTTTGATCAATTTCTCTGTAAGCAACACCGAGTGTACACTCTACAAACTTAGATGCCATGCCCAAAAAACCAACCAATATCATCCAAAAGGTAGCTCCCGCCCCACCGATGGATAATGCAATAGCAACACCAGCTATATTGCCTAATCCCACAGTAGCGGATAATGCTGCAGTCAATGCCTGAAAATGACTTACTTCTCCATCTTTCCCTTCTACTCGGACAGTATCTGGCTGATCTCCTTCTATAGTATGTACTGATTCTGAAACTTCCAGGTTTCCAGTGCCTTCTACATCATCATACTTTCCTCTGATAATATTAATAGAAGTAAAAAAACTTCTGAAATTTATCCCTTTAAAGTATATGGTAAAGTATGAAGCACCAAACAATAGCACCACCAAAACCCACGGAATCCCAACTTGAGAAGTTATAGGAATTTCTGCAAAAATGGCATCTACAAACCAGTCGGTTGCGTTTTTAAATCCATCATTGATGTGCTGATCTATAGATTCTGAATACGTTTCCTGCGCATTAGTGTACATAAATACAAAAAATGAACCGCAGAGTGATATGATTCTCTTCATCTGTTTATATAATTTTAATTTCAGACGAAGATTGGACAAAAGGAGCTACTACAAAAGATTACGCAATGATGAATTTAGGTGATTAAAATGGTTAAGTATATGCTTAATCAGTTTTTGGAGATTTAATAGTTGCAAACTTTAACAATGCATTCGATTTAGCAAATGCAATTAGTTGTTCTTTTCCATCTGCACCACTGATTTTTAATACTTTCTTAATTTGATAAATGTGGGTCTGAAAACCATCCAAACTGATATTCATTTCCTGCGCAATTTCGGTATAAGATTTAGAAATTCCGCAAACTCCAAGATTACCTAGTACTTCCTTTTGCCTCTCGGATAATTCGATTCGTGATGATTCTTTCAATAAGTTAATTTTAGAATCTCTTTCCTTCAGTTGTTTTTGCAAAGAAGAAATTGTATCTAAATGACTTTCGTTTGCAAGTATAAGTTTTTCCTGTGTATTTAGCAGTTCTTTATTTTCCCTGCTCAGAACTTCTAATTCGGTTTGTTTCAACTCTTTTTCGGAAAGAAATTTCCAACTGTATAAAAGAATGGAGAACAGTAAAATAAACAAAAATTTAAATGATAAACCTGTAATTACACCAAAAAGACTCCAAAACTCTTGATCAATAAATGTTATTACTCTATCCTGCGGTATAAGTCTATGGGTAACTGCGACTATTATTAAGACAAATAACATAAAGCAAGGAAACACCATGAATTTCATATTTCGATTTGCAAATGCTTTATTCAGTTCATTTAATAATGCGAAAGCAACTATTAACGATATTGGAATATCAATAAGCCATATAAAATTATTACTGATTTCTGCATTATTGAAAGATGTAACAATAAAAACAAAAGCAATCATCATAAGTACACCTGCGTATAGGATGACGAATTCCTTCTCAGAAAATCGATGTACCAGTCGAACGACTATATTGCGCTTCTTGTGATGCTCGATAGAAGGCAATGAAAGTAAAATACTCAAAGAATTTGATAATGAGATTAAAACGCCTGCATAAATAACAACCTTATTAGTGGTTCTAATTTCAAAAAACTGTACCAATACGATATTAATTAGTGCTCCCAACCCCCATAAAAAGATTGCTAAACCAAACCATTTGATACCACTAATGGATATTGAAGATTGATTTTTAATTTTTTCTTTATAGTAAATTCTATAAATTACGAAAGCCGTAATCAGACATACAATTGCTGTAACATAATGTTCTAAGGTAACATACATATAATTCTAAAGATACTATATTCTATTTAGTTAGTCTTTTCTATTAATAATAGGATTGTTTTCTACTACGTTAGATAAAATAATGTGTGTTTTAGCTTCTCCATAAGTTATCAATCTATCTATAAAACCCTGTAGATGAGATTGATCTTCCAGAACGACCTCCATGATAATATTTTCATTACCTGTGATTCTATAACAATTGAGCACTTCTTTAAACTCTGATATTTTTAATAAAAAGGGTTTTAGACGTCCCATAAAGGCTTTCAGCGTTATGATGGCTTTTAGCTGATATCCGGTTTTAGCATATGATACTTTTGTCGTGTACCCTTCAATAATACCAAAATCTTCCATTTTTTTTATTCGTTCTGCAACCGCCGGAGAACTGAGACCTACTTTTCTCCCAATTTCGGCATTGGAGAGTCGTGCATTTATTTGTAATAATTGAAGAATATTCCAGCTTGTAGTATCCATTATAATTTTAAGTAATAAATAGGTTATACATTACTTTTTAAAGCAAATTAACAATTATACATTAAAGTAAAAAGCAATTTCCTATGAAATACTCTTAATTTTGAATTGTAATGGAATCAAGTCCCAAAAATATAAGACTTTACAACAAAGCTCTAGAAATACTTATTTTATCAAAAAGTGTTTCGAAGTATCTTGTTCACGATTTTGCCCCATTAGAGAAAAACGGAAGCGAAAATCCCTATATTTATTTTACCGGTGATCTTATCAAAGATTCTGATTCTTTAGTCCCGGAAATTATTAAAGCTGAAAATCAACCTTTTCAGAATGATCGAATCAAACACGCAATTTCCTTAGAGTATCTTACGAATAAACTTTACAAAAATTGTGAAAGATTAGAACGTTCTAATAGCAATGGTAAAGATTTTATTAAACTATTAAGAAAAGAGGTTAAAAAATTTAAGACATTACAGCGTCGTTGGATGATGTCCTTATAATCTCTTTGTTTCGTTAGTTCATTTGAGGATATATTAGTTTAATTATTCTATGCGTAAGCGCTTTTTGCTTCTCATTGGATTGATACAGGTTAGGATTATTCATTGAATACGCTATCGCAAAAATCTGAAATCGTATTCTTTCCAACATTTTTTTTATTTCAGGGTCTTCTTTTTTATCCAATTTTTGAAGCTTGCCTAATTCTTTTTTCCACCAGGATATATTAAAATTATTAGGATCCTTGTAATTATCAAAAAGTCTGGTGGTAAGCATTTTGGTTAACTCCTCTTCTTTTTTAAAAGCACGAGAAACGGACTTAAGTAAACTTTTGTATGCTTTACTAGTATTAATTTTTCTAAACTTATCGGCTATACTGTCCAGTTCATAAAACGAGTTGTATGTGGTGAGAATTCTTTCGTAACTCTCTATGGCAAATAACAAGTCATTCTCTTGCTCTGCTTTTAGCGCGACATGATACTCCTTTTTGTAGTTTCGATATAACTCACGAGTTTCTTTTTTCTTTATATCATTTAGATGTGCCTGAATCTCTAACCAATCAAAAGCTCTCAAAATCTGCTCTGGAGGTGTCCAGCTATGGTTACCGTTGTAGGTAATCAAAGTATTCTTAAAACCTAATTTTTGTAAATACCCTTTGGTTCGTATCATCTCCTGATAATTCATATCGCGGTTTCCACATACACCGACATATGAAAAATTTTGAGTAGTAGGAATATGAGATTGCTCTAAAGAAAATCCTGCACCACAACCTACAACTCCAGTTACTTGATCTGTTAACACAGCAATAGCAGATGCCAGTCTGGATCCACCGGAAAACCCGGACAAATACACTTCATTCTGTTTGATTTTAAAATTTGCATATATAAATTCGAATAAACGATTGGTGATCTCAAAATTACGATCATATGGTCCGTTTCTAGTATTATTAGAACAAACTAATATATATCCGTAGGTTTCAGATGCCTGAATAAATTGATTTATTCCTCTCTTGCCTTCTGCGCCAGGATCAAAAATAAAAACGATTGGTGATTCTAAATTTGACTCAAAAGATGTAGGTAAATACAATGCAAAAGTTTCATTCGTACCAGAAACCAAAATAGAATCTATAATTTTCCCGGTTTCATAAGTTTGTCCAAATGTTGTCGTTGCACAAATAAAAAATACTAGAACAGTTTTTATCATCACGGTTCATTGTTTTTCTAAAGATAGAAAAACAATAAGAAAAGAAAAATCCCATTTTGGATTGGGATTTTTCTTTTCTTATCAATTGGTATATAATAAAATGGTTTCCAAAACTAATTTGGGATAAGTGATTCACGCAACATATAATTCAACCTTCAGAATTAAATTAGATCCCGCACTTACTTCGCTCTGCGGGATAAGCGATTCACACAAAATATACTGCGCTTTACAGCTTGCATATTTTGGTTCTCTGCTTACATATTCCTGCGATATTGTCCTCCTACTTCGAATAATGAAGAAGTAATCTGACCCAAAGAGCATTTTTTACAAACCTCCATCAATGCTTCAAAGATATTCTGATTGTTTACCGCCTTATATTGTAAATCCTTTAATAGTTCTGAGGTTTCATCTTTATTTCCTTTGTGCAACTCATTAAGCATGGTAATCTGATACTGTTTTTCTTCTTCTGTAGCACGGATTACTTCTCCGGGAGTAACCGTTGGAGAACCTTTAGAACTTAAAAAGGTATTCACTCCTATGATCGGGAATTCTCCAGAATGTTTCAATGTTTCATAATACAAACTCTCTTCTTGTATTTTACTACGTTGATACATAGTTTCCATAGCCCCTAGTACGCCTCCACGTTCTGTAATTCTGTCGAATTCGGTAAGGACAGCTTCTTCGACTAAGTCAGTTAATTCTTCAATAATAAAAGATCCCTGGATGGGGTTTTCGTTTTTAGCCAATCCGAGCTCTTTATTGATGATCAACTGTATCGCCATAGCTCTTCGTACGGATTCTTCTGTGGGTGTTGTAATTGCCTCGTCATAAGCATTGGTATGCAGTGAATTACAGTTATCGTAGATTGCATACAATGCCTGTAAAGTCGTACGGATATCATTAAAATCGATTTCTTGAGCGTGCAGAGAACGACCAGATGTCTGTATATGGTATTTAAGCATCTGTGCCCTGGCATTTGCACCATACTTATGTTTCAAGGCTTTTGCCCAAATTTTACGGGCTACCCTACCAATTACGGCATATTCCGGATCAATACCATTAGAGAAAAAGAATGATAAATTTGGACCAAACTTATTAATATCCATCCCTCTACTTAAATAATATTCTACGTAGGTAAATCCATTAGCCAGGGTTAATGCTAACTGTGTAATAGGATTTGCTCCGGCTTCGGCGATATGATATCCTGAAATCGAAACTGAATAAAAGTTTCGTACTTGTTCATCAATAAAATATTCCTGTACATCTCCCATTAATCGCAATGCAAACTCTGTGGAAAATATACATGTATTCTGAGCCTGATCTTCTTTTAGGATATCTGCCTGTACAGTACCTCGTACAGTGTTTAGCGTCGTTGTTTTGATCTGTTCGTAAACATCTGAAGGTAAAATCTGATCACCTGTTACACCTAACAACATCAATCCTAATCCATCATTACCTTCCGGAAGCTCTCCCTGATACGCCGGACGCTCGACTCCTTTTTCTTTGTATATTTTCTTGATTTTAGCTTCTACTTCAGCTTCAAGTTTATTTTCCCTAATATATTTTTCACAATTCTGGTCAATCGCAGCATTCATAAAAAATCCTAACAACATAGGAGCAGGACCATTTATAGTCATACTCACCGAAGTCATTGCGTGTGTAAGGTCAAAACCGGAATAGAGTTTTTTAGCATCATCCAGACAGCAGATAGAAACTCCTGCATTACCAATTTTACCGTAGATATCTGGTCTGTGATCAGGATCATTTCCGTAAAGGGTTACGGAGTCAAAAGCTGTTGACAAACGTTTTGCAGGCATTCCTAAACTTACGTAATGAAAACGCCTGTTGGTTCTTTCGGGTCCTCCCTCTCCTGCAAACATACGTGTCGGATCTTCTCCCGTACGTTTAAAAGGATACAATCCTGATGCATAAGGGAACTCACCGGGAACATTTTCTTGTAGGCACCATTTCAGAATATCTCCCCAGGCTTGATATTTTGGTAACGCCACCTTAGGTATCTGACTATGTGATAATGATTCGGTATGGGTTTCAATTTTAATTTCTTTATCCCTAACTTTAAAAGAGTAAACCGGGTCTTTATATTTTTGCACTTTTACTGCCCAACCCGTAATTATTTCCCAGTTATGAGGGTCGAGATTTAATTTTACTCTATCAAATTCTGCCACTAACAACTTTAAGAAATCTTCATTATCATTATTTCTTACTTTTTGAAGAGCCCCATCATCGATACCATTTTTAGATAAGTCAATAAAATCTAAATCTGCCACACTACAGATGGTTTTGTAGATTCCGTATAACTTTTGTGCAACCTCTACTTGAGTATTTGTGGCTTTATCATAAGCTCTGTTGTTTTCAGAAATCTCAGATAGATAGCGTGTTCTGCTAGGAGGGATCACAAATATTTTTTCGGACATTTCTTTAGAAATACGAAAATCTGATTTTAGATCTGCTCCTGTTTTCTCTACCACCTTATCCATAATCGCCTTATACAGCGTATTCATTCCGGGGTCGTTAAACTGAGAGGCAATCGTTCCATAGACCGGTAATTCATCTTGTGGTGTGTCCCACAACTGATGGTTACGCATATACTGTTTTTTTACATCTCGCAAAGCATCCAGAGATCCTCTTTTATCGAATTTATTGATGGCCACTAAATCTGCAAAATCAAGCATATCAATTTTTTCTAATTGGGTAGCAGCTCCAAACTCAGGAGTCATCACATACAAAGATGTATCACTGTGTTCTAAAATCTCTGTATCTGATTGTCCGATACCGGATGTTTCCAGAATTATAATATCAAATTCTGCAGCCTTTAGAACTTCTATTGCCTCCGCAACATATTTAGATAACGCCAGGTTAGATTGTCTGGTAGCCAATGAACGCATATATACTCTGGGAGAATTGATTGCATTCATACGAATTCGATCACCCAATAAGGCTCCACCTGTCTTTCGTTTAGAAGGATCTACAGAAATCAATCCAATAGTTTTATCCGGAAAATCAATTAGAAATCTACGAACTAATTCATCAACTAAAGAAGATTTTCCGGCTCCTCCGGTTCCTGTAATACCCAGAACCGGTGTCTTAGATGTTTTATTTTTTTTGTGAATTTGATCTAATGTCTCTTTTGCAATATCAGGAAAGTTTTCTGCAGCAGAAATTACACGAGCAATAGATCCTATTTCTTTAGAAGCCAAATGATCAGCTTCGCCATTAAGATTATTACCAATTGGAAAATCCGCTTGTTGCACTAAATCATTAATCATTCCCTGAAGGCCCAACTCTCTTCCATCATCCGGGGAATAGATACGCGTAATCCCATAATCCATTAACTCTTTGATCTCTTCCGGAAGGATTACTCCGCCTCCCCCTCCAAATATTTTTATATGCGTTGCTCCTTTTTCTTTAAGCAAATCATACATATACTTAAAATACTCATTATGACCTCCCTGATAAGAAGTCATAGCAATAGCATTAGCATCCTCCTGAATAGCGCAGTTTACTACTTCTTCGACACTTCGGTCGTGACCTAAATGTATAACTTCTACTCCGGTAGATTGGATAATACGACGCATAATATTGATAGCTGCATCATGCCCATCAAATAATGAAGCTGCAGTTACGATCCTAACTTTATTTTTTGGCTTATAAGGTGCAATTTGTTCCATCGACAATAAAAAGTGTTTTTAGCGCTGCTAATTTACGAAATACGCATCTAAAACGATTATTTTTTTAGAATAATATAATTTATTTAACCTAACCAAAGGTTTCATTATTTATCGTTCAAATTTACAAGGAATATTTTCTAAATGTTGCTGTAAAACACATACTGTTATTCAAATACCCATACTAAACTATTAATAATATTGAAAAGATTTTTGATTGTATTCGGAAAATTATATATTCCAAAATTATTGAAAACAAAAACATTTTAAAATGAAAATTACATCATCAAAAAACAAAGTATTCCTTTTATTACTAGTCTTTGTGCTAGGATTAGGAATCCAAAACGCAGAAGCGCAGCGTAAGAAAAAGAAAAAATCAAAAAAAGGGGAAACCGAGCAAGTAGATGCTGCTAAAAAGGACTCTAAAGAAAAAACGATTGAAGAACTTACTAAAAAGAGTGAGAAAATCGAAGGTTTATTTACAATGTTTAGAGATACCATTGATGGCACTACTAAAATGCTTATCAAAGAGGATCAAATCGGAAAGGAATTCATTTATTTCAGTCAGATTTCTGATGGAGTTGTAGAAGCTGGAGCTTTTAGAGGTGCTTATAACGGAAGTAAAGTTTTTAAAATTGAAAAACATTATAATAAAATAGAACTGGTAACTCAGAATTCTTCTTTTTATTTTGATGAATCCAATGCTTTATCCAAAGCTGCAAATGCTAATATAAGCGAAGGTATTATGGCTAGTCTTAAAATTGAAGCCAAGGATGAAGAAAAAGGATTATATCTCATAAAATCAGATGATCTTTTTCTTAAAGAGACTTTTGAGCAAATCAAAATGCCTAATTTTCCCGGACAATCACCATTTGCTTTCAAAACAGGTGCTCTGAGCAAGGAGAAAACAAAAATAAAAGCTATTAAGAACTACCCGGAAAACCTCAATGTAAATAGCCATTACGTATACTCAAAGTCGAATGTCCTTAATGGAGGCTCTAATGCTGTAACAGATGGTAGAAATGTTACTATTAAAGTAGAGCATAGTTTGATTGCGATGCCTGAAAATGATTATCAACCCAGGTTCGATGATCCAAGAATTGGATACTTTTTTACACAAGTTACTGATATGACATCTACCAGTCCGACACCATACAGGGATTTGGTACATCGTTGGAATCTGGTAAAGAAAGATCCTGATCAGGCAATTTCAGAACCGGTGCAACCGATCGTTTGGTGGATAGAAAACACAACTCCTCTAGAGTTTAGAGAAACTATCAAAGAAGCAGTTTTGGAATGGAATAATGCTTTTGAAAAAGCTGGATTTAGAAATGCAATGGTTGTAAAAGTACAACCTGATGATGCAGAATGGGATGCCGGAGATATTCGATATAATGTACTGAGGTGGACCTCTTCTCCAAGACCTCCTTTTGGAGGATATGGACCAAGCTTCGTTAATCCAAGAACTGGTGAAATATTAGGTGCAGACATTATGTTAGAGTATGTTTATCATACCTATCGCGTACAATATGACAGATTATTTAACCTCACAGCCAACAATCTGTCAGAGGAGAATTCTTATCCTACAATGAACAAAGACAAGCATTTATATTGCTCTTTTGGTCATCTGATGCAAGAAAATTCATTATTTGGACAAGCGGCACTAACTGCTTACGGAGCTAATGACAATGAGATGAATGGTATGAAAATGGAGGCAATGAAAGAACTCATTATGCATGAAGTTGGTCATACTTTGGGATTAAACCATAATATGAAAGCAAGTCAGTTATTCTCTCCGGAACAACTGAATAATCCGGAGCTTATTAAGGGAAAATGTCTTACCGGATCTGTTATGGATTACTCTGCTATTAACGTAACTAACGATAAAGCTAATCAAGGGCAATACTTTTCTACAACCGTAGGTCCTTATGATAAATGGGCAATCCAATTTGGGTATACTCCAGTAAAATCTGAAAATGAATTAGAAAAAATTGCAAGCCAATCTACTAAACCGGAGCTCATTTTTGGTAATGATGCCGATGATATGCGCTCACCGGGAAAAGCTATTGACCCAAGAGTAATGATTGGTGATATGTCTAATGATCAAATAACCTATTCTATTAATAGAATGGAATTGGTTAATGAAATGATGGATAAGATTAGGCTGAAATTTAGTAGAAAAGGAGAGTCTTATCAGGAGCTAAGACAAGCTTATTACATACTTCGTGGACAGTATGGTCAGGCAGGAAATGTAATTTCTCGATTTATCGGTGGAGTGTACGTTGATAGAAGTATGGTAGGACAAGATGCTAATGCGAAGCCTTATACACCCGTAAGTTATGAAGATCAGAAAAGGGCAATGAACGCATTAAAAAAATATGTATTTGCACCGGAAGCTTATAAAGCACCTAATGATCTGTACAATTATATAGCTATGCAACGAAGAGGATATAATTTCTTTGGAGGGCCGGAGGATCCTAAGATTCACGATCTTGTATTAGGATATCAAAAAAGAGTATTAGATCATATTCTACATCCTAATACCTTACAACGTATTACCGATTCCGAATTATATGGAAATGGGTATAAACTATCAGAATATATGACAGACCTGAACAATGCTATTTTTAAGGCAGATGCTACCAGTTCCGTAAACACCTTTAGACAGAATCTTCAATTAGAGTATGCGAAAAGATTAATGAATATAATCTCTACACCCAATGCTAAAGGACCAAAGTACACATATGCGTCTCAATCCATGGCCTTGTACAACCTAAAAAGAATAAAATCTATGGTTGCTAATGGTGCCGGAGATAAATTATCAAAAGCACACAAAGATCATTTGAGAACATTAATAAATAATACGATCGAAGATATTAAGTAGTTCAAATCCAAAACCAAATTAATACAGGCTGATTTTCGGTAAAATCAGCCTGTATTTTTTATAAATATTTTAGAAAAACCTTCTTATTTTTATAAAAACCTAAAAACAATATACGTACCTGTAATTACAGGAAATTAGTACCACCTTTACTTACTATTAATAGTAAGTTTATATCCGGAAAAGTATATATAACCTCACTAAGAAATGAAAAGAACTACCTTACTCATCAATTGTTTAGATAAAAAGGGAATTATCGCTACAGTAACTAATTTCATTTTAGCAAAAAAAGGAAATACTGTTTATATCGAACAGCACGTAGATCGGGAATTGGGTGAGTTTTTCATGAGATTAGAGTGCGAATTTGATCAGGATGAAGAAAAACTGGCATTGTTTAAGGAATCATTTAACAAAGAAGTTGCAGATACTTATCATATGAATTGGGAAATGTATGATGCTGAGAAGAAACCAAAAATGGCACTTTTTGTTTCTAAATATGATCATTGTTTATATGATATTTTAGGCAGACACGCATCTGGCGAGCTTAAGGTAAGAATACCTGTTATCATTAGCAACCATCAAGATATGAAGCAGATTGCTAATAGTTTTCATATTCCTTTCGAACATATTCTAGTGAACAAATCTAACAAAGAACAAGCTGAAGCGAAGCAATTAGCACTATTAAAGGAACACAAAGTGGATTTCATAGTTTTAGCAAGGTATATGCAAATCTTATCTGAAGAATTTGTAAATAATTTTCCGAATAAAATCATTAACATACATCATTCTTTTTTACCGGCTTTTCCCGGAGCAAAACCGTATCATTCTGCATACGAACGTGGGGTTAAAATAATCGGTGCTACCAGTCACTACGTAACCTCTGACCTGGATGAAGGACCAATCATAGAACAAGAAATAGTACGAGTATCACATATCCATAAAGTACAAGACTTTATCCTGAAAGGTCGTGACCTGGAAAAAATTGTATTGTCCAGAGCAATAAAACATCATATCGAAAGAAAAGTATTAGTGTACAATAACAAAACGGTTATCTTTTCATAATTCAAATACATCATTCGTATTTGCAAATCTGTATCCTTCGTTTTCCAATTCAATCCTTTCGCTGTTACCTTTATGAATTAAGGGATTAGAGTGATTAAAATGGATGAATATGATCTTTGATTTTGTTGACCTAGGTTCATTTTTAAACAAATCTATAGTTTCCTGTATAAAAGGATGTGGAACTTCTGACATAGGTCTTGGGATTTCCCCATTTTTAAAGAATGTAGCATCGATAAAAGCATAATCCACTTTTTTCACTTCCTCAATAATGTTTTTCTTCCATAATGACCATTTATTAATATCAGGAATAAACAGCGCTGATTTTATTTTGCCATCAACCTTATACCCTGCTGTCTCAGAAAACTCGTCTCTATGAGGAACTAAAAAGGGTGTCACCTTTATATTTTTAGTGATATTCACGGGAACCTCATTCTTTAAAGAAGTGAGTTTGATATTTTGCAAATCGACTAATTGAGACCAGGGGCCGTTATTTTCTAAAAACAACTTCATTTTTGGCATGGCAAATACATTAATATCCTTGGCTCCCATAGCTTCTCTGCCAAAATACATAAGCCCGGTATAATGCCCAATGTGTGCATGAGTTAAGAATATCCCGTCTATAATCGGATTCTTCTTTAGATAATGAGCATCTAGTATGGCCAGTTGTTTTGGTAAATCCGGAGTAGCTTCTATCAAAAATTTCTTTTTTTCCTTTTGGTCAACAATACCTAAACAAACAACTAGTTCCTTCTGGATGCTACCATCTTCTACATCAATGAATTCATTCGTATTATTGATATGTGGATAACCGCCATCCTGTGCAATTCCTAAAATAGTTATATATTGATCATTATTATTGAACGTCTGGGGCGCTGTTTTTACCTGATCTTCTCTATTTTTACAGGAAATGAGTAAAATAGAAAGTACGAAAAAAAGTAACTTTGGATTCATATATAATAATTGTGATATCAAATCTAATAAGAAATTATGAAATAAGCCGTGATCATGAGGTTAGTACCAACCGATATGAATAAATGGCTATTCCATTCCCGCACTGAGCTATGTCGAAGTGTGACAATTAAAATACAATAAATACAAACAGATGAAAAGAATTTTTTTAGCACTGGTTATATTTCAATTATCTAGTTGTGCAGAATTACAACAGGTTATAGAAAGCTTACCGCAAGAAGGAGGAACTATCGGACTAAGCAATGTAGATATCGCTAACGGACTAAGACAGGCTCTGGACAAAGGAATCGATAAACAAGTTACCAAACTCACTCAAAAAGATGGTTTTTTCAGAAATGAATTGGTTAAAATAGTATTACCAGATGAATTAAAAAAAGTGGACAAAGCATTAAGAGATATTGGGCTAGACAATCTTGCAGATGAAGGCTTAAAGGTTCTTAATCGAGCTGCCGAAGATGCGGTAAAAGAAGCTACACCTATCTTTGTAAATGCTGTAAAGCAAATAACCTTTACTGATGCTAAACAAATCCTTTTGGGAAGTAATAATGCTGCAACTCAGTATCTGGAAGGCACTACCAAAAATGCACTTTACGCTAAATTTAATCCGGTTATCAAAAATTCTTTATCCAAAGTAGGAGCTGACCGGGTATGGTCTTCTATTATAAATAGATATAATGCTATTCCTTTTACCAGTAACGTGAACCCGGATCTAACAGATTATGTGACTGGTGAAGCATTAGACGGAGTATATACCATGATTGCTATAGAAGAAGGAGAAATCCGAACCAAACTTAGTTCCAGAACAACTGATTTATTGCGTAAGGTTTTTGCTCTTCAGGATCGTTCTTAATCAATATCCATATGAAAATAGCAATTTTAGGTCCTATTCCTCGGGATACCATTAAAACACATACCAACGAAATCATAAAAAAATATGGTTGCGTGACACATCCTGCAATTGCTCTTTCTAATATCCTTGGAACAAATGGAAAAGTAATTCCGATCAGCAACATACACCAGATAGATCAGCAACCGATAGTATCACTTTTCTCTGATTTTCAAAATATAGATCTATCAGGAATAAACAGTAAAGACGATAGAGGAACGATCATATACCTAGATTTCATCGATCAAAACAATCGAATAGAAAAGCAAATGGCTTGTATGAAACCTATTAGAGAAGAAGACGTTACTACCTTTACTGATGTAGATGCCTTTGTTTTTATTCCTATTACTGATTTTGAGATATCTCTTAGTACCTTGAAATATATTAAAAATAATACCACAGCAATTACTATATATGACGCACACGGATCTACTACTGCGATGAATGTACAAGGTGATCGTCATAGAAAGTATTGGGTAGATATAGAAGAGTGGTTACCATATATTGATGTATTAAAGATGAATTTGGAAGAATCTCAATGTTGTTGGTTCGAAAATGAATTTAGTATGGACAGCATCGTAGATTATGATGAAAATAAAACAGACCATTTAGACAATCTTGCCGAGTTTGTTCTAGCTAACGGAACTTCTTATTTATATGTAACATTGGACTCCAGGGGATGCGTTGCTTACACAAAAAAAGGCGATTCAATCCAAAAAGATTTTATCAAAAGCGTACCTGTTGATAACGTAGTCGATACCACAGGGTGCGGGGATAGTTTTGCAGGAGGTCTGGCGTATGGTTTTGTAAAAAATCCTAACAATTATCTAAAAGCCGCTCAATATGCGAATATTTTGGGTGCTCTAAGAACCCAGGGAACTACCTTTGATGTTTTTAAGATATCTGAAAATGATATAGAAAATCTTATAAAAAAACATTACGCATAAGATTTGCTTTATTTACAAAAGTTAAACCATTATCTCTTATCACGATTTTAATCAATCTTAACGGAGTCTATAATACCGTCGAACAAGAAAAAATATCTTTATTAGCAAATAGAAGACAAAAAAGTTATGTTTCACTGGTATAAATACAAAACTGATCTCCTAAAACTACAAGAACGATATTGTAAATTGATGAAAAGTGTTTATTATATAGCCATCAAGAATAGAGAAAAAAGTGACCGCCTACACGAAGAAGCTGATAAAGTTTTAAGGAAAATTAGAAAACTGGAACATCAGCTGTTATCAATACCTAATTAAGGGTTGCTGTAAAAATGCCAACGATTCTTCATTAAATACTTCAGGTTGTTCCACATTAACCACATGACCAGAGTTCTTTACCACAAATAGATCCGAGAACTCATGAAGAGACACTACTTTTTTGATGGACGGTAAAAACAAATAGTCTTCCTCTCCCATTACATACAGTGTCGGTATTTTAATATCCTTATCTCTAAAAAAACGTAATAATGGATTTATTTCTGAAGTTAACCTAAACCATCTCACGAATTCTTTTTGATACAGTTTTTTAGCTTCATTTGCAAAAAGCAATCTGGATTGTTTATGATTCTTTTTGGGCATAATGATAAAAGCAAAAAACTTATACAAAAACATATATGGAATCACAGATTTAAAAACAATGCCCAGCTTCATCAGTACCTGGGATCTAAGATTTAATTTCATAATAGCGCCACCCATAATCATACTCCTTACACGATCAGGATATTTTTCGGCTAAGTTTCTGATTAATATTGTCCCCAAAGAGATACCAACGAAGTGAGAAGATTTAATTTTTTCCTTATCAATCACCTCTACAATATCGTCCGTGATAGAATCAAAAGTATACTTAGAATTAAAAGCGTCTTTAAAAGCAGGTTTAGAGTTTCCGTGACCTCTTAAATCTAATAACAATACATTATAATGTTTTCTAAACTCTCTTACCTGTTTAAACCAGATAGAAGAGCTCCCTCCTGCTCCATGAACAAAAGTTACCCATTCGGTGTTATGCGGGTGGTTATATATAGAATAGTGTAGCATACATTGCTTAGTTGGGTAAAGATAATTACTAATTATATACTAAGTAGAAGGATTAACAGTATTTAATGGATTGTTCAACGCTTTCTGAATTAGTGAAGTTTTTTAAAATAGGAAAATGCTTTAGCCAGTCGAGAACCATACCAGGAAAAATATTCCCCATCTACTAAAATTATTCTTGTATTCGGAAGAACTTTCTTCATTTCGTTAATGTGATCATCAGAAAAAGGAAAAGGTTCTGATGACAATAGCACATAATCAATACTTTTATCCAATTCCATTAATTGTTTTTCAGAAATCTCAGGATAACGCTTTTGGTCACGAAATACATTTACAAACCCATTAATTTCTAATAAGTGATCAATAAATGTATCTTTTCCTGCAACCATCCAGGGCTTTTGCCAAATGAAATAAGCTACTTTCTTTTCAGGCTTGTGTTTAAGGAACTCTAAAAAATCCTTCAATTTAGTATTAATTTCAGAAATAAGTGATGTAGCCTGATTTGTTCGTTTAAAAATCTCACCATATTGACGGATCAGTTCCAAAGATTCCTGAATAGTATTGATATCTGAAACGTGTACAGGATACTGATTCTGTAATATTTCAACAATCTCTTTTGTGTTCTCTTCTTTATTACATAAAATAATATCCGGTTTTAATTCCTGAATTCTATCGAGATGAATACTTTTAGTTCCACCGACAACTCGTTTTTCTTTTCTTATGGTATCCGGATGTACACAGAACTTAGTAACACCAACAATACAATCTGATAAACCCAATGTTACCAATAGCTCTGTTAACGATGGAACCAGTGACACGATCCTTACAGGAGTGTTGTTCAATTGTATGTGTCTACCCAATTGATCGGTATAAAGCATATTGTGTTTTTTTTGACAGTAATTTCAAATCTATATCATTATATTAAAAAACCATAAACAATTAATATATAGTGTTTTAAAATTAGGAATTCCTACAAATATTTACTATCTTGTAGGAACTATTAATTTAAATCTTGGGGCTATGGACTCAGTATTACTTAACATTGTTATTTACGGTTTTTTAGCGTTGTTTGTGATTTTCATCACATATGGACTTGTTGGATACGCAAAACAAGTATTTAAAGCCAATAGACGTTAATTTTTAATCTCTACTCGAGGGTTGTTTCCTGGAAGATGTAGATTAAGAGAAAAAGGAAATTGAATAAAAATTCAGTTTCCTTTTTTACTTTTTAACCTCTAATATTTCTTGCATCTGTTGCTGAAGTTCTTGCGCTTTTTCTCCTGCAATTGTATCAAAATCTAATCCATCCGAAGCGTATATAATTCCTCTTGATGAGTTGATTAATAATCCAATCTGATCATTAATTCCGTATTTACAAACGTCTTGTAGATTTCCGCCTTGAGCACCAACTCCTGGTACCAGTAAAAAACTATCCGGAATGATCTTTCTGATATCGCCCAAATATTCTGCTTTGGTGGCACCTACAACATACATTAAGTTTTCTGAATTCTGCCAACCTTTAGAAGTTTCCAACACCTGTTTGTACAACTCTGTTCCTTCTACATTTTTGGTCTGAAAATCATATGCTCCCTGGTTAGAGGTTAGTGCCAGCATAATTGTATGCTTTCCTTTAAACTTCAGAAATGGTTCTATAGAATCTTTACCCATATAAGGAGCTACAGTAACCGAATCAAACTGTAGATCCTCAAAAAACGCTTTGGCGTACATCGCACTTGTGTTACCAATATCACCTCGTTTCGCATCTGCGATGGTAAATACTTCAGGGTAATTCGTATTTAAGTATTCAATGGTCTTCTTTAGAGATTTCCAACCCTTTAATCCATAGGCTTCATAAAAGGCTGTGTTAGGTTTATACGCTACTGCGAGATGGTGGGTAGCGTCAATTATCTTTTTGTTAAACTCAAAAATTGGATCTTCTGTATCTAATAATTGTTTAGGAATTTTATTGAGGTCCACATCCAGGCCTATACATAAAAAAGATTTCTTTTTCCATATTTGATCAACAAGTTCTTGAGTAGTCATTTTTTAATATAATTTGTGGTGTATAAAACTATTCTTTTCCGTCTACGTAATCCTGTAAATATCTATACTTAGAGGTTAACTTACCATTTTCAGTCATTCTTGCCCGTTCTAACACTCCATCTGCATCATTATTAAAGAAAGCAGGGATCACATGTTCCAGAAACATATCTCCGAAACCTTCACTGGCGTCTTTCGGTAGTTCACACGGTAAATTATCCACTGCCATTACCACAATCGCTTCTGGATCTCTAAAATCTACTTCTTCTTCTCGTTCCGGATGATACCCATAAACAGGATCTGCAATGGTAGAAGGTCTTATTGTACTGGCAACAGGACCATCAATATCACAAGAAACATCTGCTACAAGTTTAATGCTAAAATCCTTAGACTTTGCATCTTCTCTGGTATAAATGAAAGGAGCGCCATCTCCAAAAAAGTGACCAGCGATATACATATCACTAACTTTAGCAAATCTCATAAAATCACTAACATACTCATCTGGGTTCTTATAGAAATCGTTTTTATCTAATACCTTCCCGTCTATTCGTTTGTTATAGTCCAAAACGTCAATCTGGGTGTAAACCGGTTCATTAAAATGAATATTTAGGTATTCATTTACCGAAACTTCTTTGATTTTCATAGCATCCAGAATTTCTTTGGCACCACTACCCACTTTCCCTTTTCCCGTAAGAACAATTTTAATATTTGGTAAATCAATTTTGGATAGTTCTAATTCTAATGACTTTTGATCGGATAAGATTTCCGCTTTGGGAAGCTGAAAACTATTATTCTTAAGACCTAAAGCCCTAAAACCATTGTACGCACCAACGATACCAGCATATCGGCCAAAACCGATGAGCCTGAAGCCTTTTTCGTTTACAATTACCTCGTGGTCATATAATTCAATATTTTTATCAAGAATTGCTTTTAGTAGCTTCCTATTATATGGCTGCTTTTTGATAGTATGCGAAAAGAAAAAATATTTCTTATTCGGAATTAATGCTTCGATCGGGACTTCTTTTACGCCAAGTAAAACTTCACAATCAGAAAGATCGTTTGTAACCTCAAAACCCGCTTTTCTATAATCTTCATCGTTAAAAATCCTGATATCGGAACTTTCTACCTTAAAAGAGGCTTTTGGAAATTTCGACACTGTGTCATTAAGACCTTTTGGTGAAAAGACGACCCGACGATCTGGCGGGTTTTTACGCTCTTTAATAATTCCGAATGTAATCATATGGTTTTGGTATATATTTTGTTTCTGTAAAAGCGCGGCTAAGATATGACAAATATGATTATCTTTGCCAACCAATTTGAGTGAGGAGTTCATATTTTTTTGGATGTTTTAATAATCAGAATTCGTAATTCTTCATTCGTAATTAGTTTTGGGGTCGACTGGTTTTGACAGCGAGATTAATGGAGTGGTAAGCACGTCGAGCGCTGGGATATAGCTCGTAAATATCATATTTCACCTTTTTTAAACGGCGAGAATAACTACGCCCTAGCTGCATAATCTGAATTTTAGTAAGATTACGCCTCGTCCGACTAGGTCGGAAAGCAGGATACCTCTCAACAGCCTTGGTTTGCGGCGATTGATTATGAGGTATCGTAAAAGTAAACCTAGAGACTATAGGATCTTGATATAGTTTCGAAATTTAATTGAGAATAAGCGATACGTTGGCGGTTTTTGGTCTTTCATATCGACGAAAATTAAACAAAAACTAAACGTGTAGAAAGCTATTGTATTACTTGTTTGGACGAGGGTTCGAATCCCTCCGACTCCACGGAAATTTATAAAAACCTGTGAATTAATTATTTACAGGTTTTTGTGTTTTTATTAAATTCGCATAATTAATTGAGAACTAAATATTTAATGGTTCGAACTTTTCTTTAGATTGTATAACTAGTTTTATTAAAATAAATTTTCCATTAATCCAATTTTAATAGAAAATATTTTCAATTTTTGTATAAAATTATGATTTAATGGAAAAAAATCTCCCTTTACATTTACAAGAAATAATTTATGGTTCTTCTGATGTTACCATATCAAAACAGGTTTCAAAGCTTGAAAAATCAGGAAATATAAGAAAGATCGCACCCAGATTGTATACTTCAAATCTTGAAGATTTACCTGAGAACATTATAAGGAGAAATATTTTTTCTATTCTAGGTAATTTATATCCAAATGCGTTACTAAGTCATCGTTCTGCTTTCGAGTTTAAACCCACAGGTAAAAATCAGATTTTTGTTACTTATAAATACACACGTAGAGTGAATTTACCCGGAATTACAATTAGGTTTTTGGAAGGAAATGGACCGATTCAAGGAGATAATGCTTTTTCTGCTAAGCTATTTGTTTCTCAGAGAGAGCGTGCACTTTTAGAAAATTTACGAAGCTCTCGTCAATCTGGAGACAATTCGAAAACCCTACCAAAAGAAAAAATAGAAGAATATCTTGAACAAATCATCAGGGTAAACGGTGAAGAAGAACTTAATAAAGTAAGGGATAAGGCACGCGAGATTGCAGAACAATTAGGATGGCAGGTAGAATTTAATAAACTTAATAAGATCATTAGTGCATTACTTAGTACTCATCCATCTAAAATATTGAAGTCGCCGGTCGCTACTGCAAGAGCATTCGGTGTGCCTTTTGACCCCGGTAGGATTCAACTCTTCGAAAAACTTTTTCACGAACTAATAAGTCAAGAATTTGAATATCGGAATGAATTTAATAAAACATCCGATTCTTTTAGGAGTTTTGCTTTTTTTGAAAGCTATTTCTCTAATTACATTGAGGGGACTGTTTTTGAGATTGAAGAAGCAGAAAAAGTTATTGCTACCCAAAAGCCGCTACCAGCTAGACATGATGATTCACACGATGTATTAGGAACGTATCAACTCGTGTCAAACCTTAAAGAGATGCAAGTAATACCCAAAACTGCTGAAGAATTATTAGAGATTTTAAAATACCGGCATAAGGTATTGCTATCCTCAAGAATAGATAAGAAGCCTGGTAAATTTAAAGATAAAAACAACTTTTCAGGCAATACAGCATTTGTTGATATGAATTTAGTAAGAGGCACATTACTTAAAAGTTTTGAATATTATCAGGTACTTTCACATCCTTTTGCAAAAGCTGCATATATGATGTTTGTAATAAGTGAAGTGCATCCCTTTTTAGATGGTAACGGGCGTATTGCTCGTGTTATGATGAATGCAGAATTAACTGCAAAAAATCAATCTAAAATTATTATCCCTACAGTATATCGTGATGATTATCTAGGAGCACTACGAAAACTTACCCGTCAACACGATCCATTAATTTATATTAAAATGCTTGATCGAGCCCATCGATTCAGTTCAACAATTGCTGGTAGTACAATAGGTGAAATGAAAAATATTCTTGAACAGAGTAATGCATTTTTGGAACCTACTGAAGGTATGCTTAAAATATTAAATCTATAGCTATCACTTCTAATAAATATTGTTTTGTAATTTTTTAGAATTTGAAATAATCAACTCCATATTCTCTATCAATAAGTTAAAACTATGTCGCTTTAAACCCACAGCAAGCAAAAATCCTGAAGAAGACCTTCAGGATTTTTTTGTATATAGCTTTCCCTGTCCTATTTAGTGGTTAGGGTTGGAAAATGTTTTCTGTAAGATGTCCCAACTACCTTTCTACTGGCAATTTATTGAATCAAATACACCGGTAAATAAAAAGAATCTCGCTAAAAAGCTGTTTGCATTAAAATCCGAACCATCCCGGTACCCATAAACTTAATTCAGGAATATAAGTGATCAGTATGAGTACTAAAACCATTACGATAAATAACGGAAGTAACGGACGTATTACTTTTTGAATGCTTAGATTGGCCACTCCACAACCCACAAAAAGTACAGACCCCACAGGAGGAGTACATAATCCAATACATAAATTCATAATCATAATAATCCCAAAGTGTACCGGGTCGATCCCTATATCTGAGACAATAGGTAAAAAAATAGGTGTGAAAATGAGTACTGCGGGAGTCATATCCATAAATATTCCTACAAACAACAGAATCAAATTGATAATGATTAGGATCACCACAGGATTATCACTAAAAGCAAGTAATGCAGCACTAATCTCCTGAGGTATATTTTCATAAGACATCACCCAGGACATGGCTACAGATGTTGCAATTAGCAGCATAACAATTGCAGTTGTTTTAGTAGTTTCCAAAAGGATTACTGAGATATCTTTTACCGTAATTTCTTTATAGACAAAGGCCAATATAAATGTATATACAACTGCCACTGCCGAAGCCTCGGTGGCTGTAAATATTCCAGCGACGATACCTCCGATAACTACTACCAGTAACAACAAACTTGGCAAAGCTTCCAAAAATCGTTTTATAAATATGGTAAATCCAACCGCCTTTTCGGTCGGATATTTTTTGATAAACGCATAAATACCCGCTACAATCATAAGTGCTAGACCAATTAATATTCCTGGTATATAGCCTGCTAAAAATAAGGCCGCAATAGACACCCCTCCGCTTGCCAGTGAATAAATGATTAGAATATTGCTAGGCGGAATGATCAAACCTGTCGTAGCACTGGTAATATTCACGGCCGCACTAAAAGATTTATCATATCCTTCTTTTTCCATCATTGGATTCATAAATCCTCCAATAGCCGAAGCGGCAGCAACAGCAGATCCCGAAATTGCCCCAAACAACATACAGGCAATGATATTTACGAAAGCCAATCCACCTGGCAAAGGTCCGACAATTGCCTTTGCAAATTCTATCAATCGGTGTGCGATCCCTCCTCGATTCATGACTTGTCCTGCAAGAATAAAAAAAGGAATAGCCAACAGAGCAAAACTATCTAACGAAGTAGCCATACGTTGTGCTAACGTAGTTACCGAAGGTAAAAATGGCATAGACACTACTAATGTCAGCAATGCCGAAAGTCCAATACTATAAGCGATAGGAACACGAAGTGATAAAAAAATTAAAAAACTGATAACCAGAATAAGTGCCTCGGTATACTCCATCACGCTATGATTTAACAAGTTTACGTTTCTTCAGAAAAATGTCCAGCGCATAGTACACAATTAACAATCCGCTAAGCGGGACAACCAGATAAACATAAAACAACGGAACCTCAAGGGCTGCCGAACGTTGGTCTAGTGTTAAAGTAATCCAACATAATCTTAACCCTCCAATCACCATCACCGCAAGAGCAAAAATCATTATCGAAAAGGTTACAATTCCCGAAAATAAGTTAGGATATCGTTGAATAGTCTTTGCAGAAATCAAATCAATAGCCAGATGCAACTCTTTTCCGGTAGCATAGGCTGCTCCAAAAAGCCCTAGCCAGATTAATGAGAAGCTGGCAATTTCATCAGTTAAGGTACTGGGAGTTCCTAACAAATATCTCGAAATAACTTGCCAGATTACAGATATCAACATAATGGATATAATTAATATTAATAGTCTTTCCAGTATTTTATCTATAACAGCTCTCATTATTCTATCGATTTTATCTCTTCTATAAGTTGCATTGCCTCTTTGTTATCTTTAAACATATCTATGATTCCTTTCGTTCTGTTAGCAAATGAGCTCTTATCCGGATATATTACTTGTACTCCTGCTTCTTTAATTATTTGAAGTGCTTGTAGTTCAGCTTCAGCCCAAACCTTACGCTGATAAATAGCTGATTCATTTGCAGCCTCCTGCAACCATTGTCGTTCTTGTGCAGATAATCGATTCCAACTTTCGGTACCGATCAATAGAATATCAGGCACTGCTGTGTGTTCATCAAAACTATAGAATTTACATACTTCATAATGTTTTGAAGAGTGAAAACTAGGTAAGTTATTCTCGGCACCATCAACTACACCTTGTTGTAAGGCTGTGTATAATTCCCCCCAGGAAATGGGAGTAGGGGAACCTCCTAACTGTTGAACCATAGCAACCGCCATATTACTTTTTTGAACTCTTATTTTAAGACCTTTCAAGTCATCAGGAGTACTGATTATTTTTTCTTTGGCATAAAAACTTCTGCTTCCCGCATCAAAGAAACATAGACCTCTTAGCCTAAAAGGTTCTCCTTTCAATAAAAATGTTTTTCCCACCTGGCTATCATACACTTTATGTGAATGTTCTTTATTTCTAAAAACATATGGGATACTAAAAACCTTATAGTCAGTTACAAAATTTTCAAGCACCGCTGCAGACACTTTGGTTATATCAAGGCTTCCAATTTGTAGGAGCTCCAAACATTCCCGTTCGGCTCCTAATTGACCACTTGGATAAATCTTTACGATGAGTTTTCCTCCCGACTTTTCACTCAATTTCTCTCCTAGATGTACCATCGCATGATGCACGGGATGGTTAGTATCCAAACCGTGAGCAAGTCTCAATACTCTAAAATCGTTTTCTTTTTGACAAGAAAACAACGCAAACAATCCAAGTATTCCTATAAACTTTTTAACACTCATATTACTTTCTAAGGTTTTTGATAATTTGAAGTGTTTCCTGAACCATTAAGGATAACTTATCGTAGCTATCAGTGTCTAAGTACTCTTTTTTAAACAGTTGTGACCCTATTCCAACACAAGTAACGTGAGTGTTGAACCAAGCTTTTAGATTTTCCAAAGTTGGGGATACTCCTCCAGTGGGCATAATTTTCACCCAGGGCATAACCGATTTAATGGCTTTTACAAAAGCAGGACCCAGAATATTTCCAGGAAAAGCCTTAATCAAAGTAGCTCCAAGTTTGGTGGCTCTATATACTTCTGATATCGTACTACACCCAGGAATCCATAATATGTTCTTTTTGTCTGCAAAATCAGCTAATTCGGGTATTAATGCAGGCGAAACGATAAATTGTGCTCCGCTATCCAAAAATTTTTGAGCTGCTTCAGAATCAAATATGGTTCCAACACCCAAAATCAAATCATTATATTTTTTTGCATATTCAGCAAGTTCTTTAAATACTTCAAAAGCATTATCTCCTCTATTTGTAAACTCAAAAACACGAACGCCACCTTGGTACGAAGCGTCCAATACTTTCTTCGCAACTCTAATGTCACTATGGCTAAAAACAGAAATCATTCCTGTCCTTTCCATTATATTAATAATATGTTGACTATTCACTACTGCCATTATCTTAATAACCTTCCTATATTTTCACCTTGTATAAGTAGCTCCACTTCTTGTACTGTTGCCAAATTAGCATCTCCTTTGATAGAATGCTTCAGTACCGAAGCAGCTACCGCAAAGTCTAATGCTTCTTGATTATCTTTATACAGTAATCCGTATATCAAACCCGCCATGAAGGCATCCCCTCCTCCAATCCTATCCACAATCTGAGACATTTTGTATTCTTTCGAGAAGTACATATTTCCTTTTTCATACATAACAGCTGATAATGTATTGGTGGATGCAGAAAACGACATACGCTTTGTAGTAGCAATTCGTTGGATATTTTTAAATTGTTTACAGGCTTCGCTACAAGCTTCTTCAAAAGTATTTTTCTCAATATTTAAGCAATTCTGCAAGTCCGTCTTGCCAGCGACAATAAGATCCGTATTGCTAATAAGTTCTGGCATAACGTCCAATGGTTCTTTGCCGTATTTCCATAAATTTCTTCTGTAATTGATATCTCCACTAACGGTCAAGCCATATTTCTTTGCCTTTTTTATGGCAATTTTACATAGCTTGGCAGCAGAAAGAGAAATAGCGGGAGTAATACCTGTCCAATGCAACCAATCAGCATTTTCAAAAATCTTATCCCAATCAAAATTAGTGGGTTCTGCTAAAGAAAAAGAAGAATCAAAACGATCATAAATAATTTTTGAAGAACGTTGCATTGCTCCATGTTCATGAAAATAAAGCCCCATCCTCCCCTTATTCATAATTTTGACGCACGAAGTATTGACACCATGTTCTCTTAAATAATTCAAGGCAGCCTGACCTATATCATGATTTGGAAAAGCTGTGATATGAAAAGCTTCCTGGCCAAAGTATGCCAAAGAAATAGCTACATTTGCTTCTGCACCTCCGAAGTGTATTTTGTAATCTGTAGCCTGCGAGAAACGATCATGCCCAGAGGCGACTAATCTCATCAGGACTTCTCCTATCGTAATAATTCGTTTTTTCATCAAAAAAGAGCTTATTATAAAAGTACTACTTTACAAATTTTAACGTTTTCTTGCATTCAATTGTACTTTTTTATGTAAATTGTGCAATCGATTGCGCAATATAATAATTTTAATTTATAATGAGCCATAAAATTCTGAAAATACATCCAAAAGACAATGTAATGGTAGCTCTTGCAGACTTACATAATGAGGAACGGGTGCAATATGATGGAGTCGAAATTGTGATACAGGAAGACATCAAAGCAAAACACAAATTTGCGCACCATACTATCAATCAAGGTGATGATATAATGATGTATGGTAATTTAGTTGGGAAAGCAACTAAATTAGTCGAAAAAGGAAAAGCATTAACTACTGAAAATGTGTCTCATCAAACCAATTCTTACACAAAAAAAGAGGTAACCATTGATTGGCAAAAACCGAATATAGACAAATGGAAAGATGCAACATTTTTAGGATATCATCGTAAAGATGGTCAGGTGGGAACAGCTAATTATTGGGTTGTTGTTCCCCTGGTATTTTGTGAAAATAGAAATGTAGAGGTTATGAAGCAGGCATTTATGGAAGAATTAGGGTTCTCTCAACCCAATCCATATAAAAGTTATGTTCGGAAAATAGCTTCGTTATACAAAGAAGGCAAAGAAAATGAGATACAAAATCTGGATGTGCTACCTACTTCTTTCAAACCTCAACAACTCTTCAAAAATGTTGATGGGATTAAATTTTTAACGCATCGGGGAGGATGCGGTGGTATCCGTCAGGATTCTGATATGTTATGCGCTTTAATTGCGGGATACATCAATAATCCTAATGTTGCAGGAGCTACTATTTTAAGCTTGGGGTGTCAAAATGCTCAAATATCTATACTACAGAAAAAGCTTCAAAACATTAATCCTGAATTACAAAAGCCATTATTCATTTTAGAACAACAAAAAGAAGGCACAGAACAGCAAATGCTTGCAAAGGCGATAAAACAAACATTTGTAGGCCTTACTCAAGCAAATAAAATAGAGCGGAAACCTGCTCCTCTTTCAAAATTAACCATTGGCTTAGAATGTGGTGGCTCTGATGGTTTTTCTGGAATATCTGCTAATCCCGCAGTAGGACAAACTTCTGATTTACTAGTGGCACTAAATGCAAAAACTATGCTTGCCGAATTTCCAGAGCTTTGCGGTGTAGAACAAGAGCTTATCAATAGGTGTATCAATCCAATAATAGCAGATAAATTTGTTCGACTTATGAAATCCTACGAAGCTTCTGCTAAATCGGTGGGTTCTGGTTTTGATATGAATCCGAGTCCTGGTAATATCAAAGATGGATTGATTACTGATGCTATGAAAAGTGCTGGAGCTGCTAAAAAAGGAGGCACTTCTCCTATTGAAGATGTACTTGATTATGCAGAATATATCAGTAAACCCGGTCTTAATCTGTTGTGTACTCCAGGAAATGATGTAGAAAGTACTACGGCACTCACCGGATCAGGAGCTAATATCATCTTATTCACTACAGGATTAGGAACACCCACAGGTAATCCTGTGGCCCCAGTAATCAAAATATCATCCAATACTACTTTGGCTCAAAGGATGCCAGATATAATTGATATAGATACAGGAGAAGTAATCACAGGTTCAAAAACTATTGAGCAAATGGGAGAAGAATTACTTGATTTTATTATACGGGTTGCTAGCGGAAAAATAAAAACGAAAGCGCAGCAATTGGATCAGGACGACTTTATCCCTTGGAAAAGAGGAATTTCACTTTAAGTTTTACACATGTCAGAATTTTTTTCAATAAAAGACAAAATTATTGTAATTAGCGGAGCTACCGGTGTTTTAGGGTCAGCAATTGCCAAATATTTGGCAAAACAAGATGCCGTGATCGTGATTTTAGGAAGAACTACAGATAAGGTACAAACCCTAACAGAAGAAATAAAAAACGATGGCGGTAAGGCTTTTTCAGGTATTGCAGATGTTACTAATGAAAATCAATTGCAAGAAGTACAACAAACTCTTGCAAAAGAATTTGGAAAAATAGATGTTTTAATAAATGCTGCAGGCGGAAATATCTCAGGTGCTGTAGTAACTCCAGATCAATCGATAATAGATAGTGATCCCGATGCAGTAAGAAAGGTTATGGAGTTGAATTATCTGGGAACCTTTTTACCTACCAAAATCATGTTATCTCTGTTCTTAAAAGAAAGAAAAGGAATCGTTATTAATATTTCTTCGATGTCTGCAGCCAGACCTTTAACCAGGGTGATGGGCTATTCATCGGCAAAAGCAGCGATCGACAATTTAACAAAATGGCTCGCTGTTGAATTCTGTCAAAAATATGGCGAAGGCATCCGAGTGAATGCGGTGGCTCCGGGTTTTTTGCTTACCGAACAGAATAAAACCTTACTCACCGAAAAAAATGGAAATTTAACTTCTAGAGGTCAGCAAATAGTAAGTAACACACCTATGGGAAGGTTTGGCCGACCCGAAGAGTTGTTTGGAACATTTCATTGGTTGTGTAGTGACGCTTCGAAATTCGTTACTGGAACTATCATTCCGGTAGATGGAGGGTTTAATGCCTATTCTGGGGTATAATGAAAAAGATAAAAATGATCCACTTAGAACAAACCATGCGATGGTACGGGCCTGACGATCCAGTAACACTAACCGATATAGCTCAGGCAGGAGCTAGGGGAATTGTTACTGCTCTTCATCATATTCCTAATGGACAAGTTTGGAATATACAAGAAATACAAAACCGTAAGAGAATCATTGAAAAATCCGGTTTACGTTGGTCAGTGGTTGAAAGTGTTCCTGTTCATGAAGATATTAAAACAAGAACAGGCAATTTTGAAATTTATATTAAAAATTACAAAGAAACGTTACGCAATCTTTCTACGGAAGGCGTCAATACCGTTTGCTATAATTTTATGCCCGTCTTGGATTGGACCAGAACAGACTTGGCATATGAGCTAGTCAACGGCTCTAAAGCTTTACGGTTCGAACTGCAAGCTCTTGTAGCCTTTGATTGTTTTATTTTGAAACGTCCAAATGCTGTCTCAGACTATCCCGAAGAACTGGTAAAAAAAGGTAAAGCTTATTATAAAACTCTTACTTCTAAAGGCATAGAAACCTTAACCAACACCGTAATCGCCGGACTCCCAGGAGCTGAAGAAGGATATTCTTTAACACAATTTCAGCACGTTTTGGATGAGTATAAAAATATCGATCAAGACATTTTAGCAAAAAACCTACTGTTATTCCTAAAAGAAATTATTCCGGTAGCAGAACAACAAGGGATTTTTATGGCAATTCATCCTGATGATCCTCCCTTTCCTATTTTCGGGTTACCAAGAGTCGTTGGGACTTCATCTGATGTACATCGAATTCTTATTCAAAACCCAAGTCCTCATAACGGAATTACTTTTTGTACCGGGTCATTTGGAGTTAGAGAAGACAACGACCTACCCAAAATGATACGAGACTTTGGCGAACATATCCATTTTGTACATTTAAGAAGCACCAAACGTGATGATGAAGGAAATTTTTATGAAGCTAATCACCTTGAAGGAGATGTACCTATGTATGAGGTTATGAAAGAACTATTATTTCTTCAACAAAAAACAGGAAAGTCCTTACCTATGCGACCTGATCACGGACATCAAATGCTAGATGACTTACATAAAAAAACCAATCCAGGATATACCGGTATTGGTCGTCTGAAAGGGCTTGCTGAACTTAGAGGATTAGAAGCAGGAATTAAAGGTGCATTAAATGAACAACAAAGAAATAATTTATAATCATTTTTTTTACTTAACAAGGTATTTTAACATTTCTTTTTCGTTAACCTTCAGCCCTAATCCTGGTGTTTGCGGAACGTAGAGATGCCCTTTTTCAAACTTAAAATTGTTCTCAAAAAGATTTGTAAGTCCTAACTTAGGTCTTTTACCGCCGTATTCCTGCACTCTTGCAGGGTTAAATACAGAAGCTATAAAATGAAGCGTGGCCGCAGTTGCTAGTGTTGGACGTGCGTTATGACACATAATTTCTTTTTCAAAGGTCAAAGCCAAAGCCGCTACCTTTTTCATTTCACTAATTCCCCCTCCTTTGATCAGATCCAAATTCAAGACATCTGCATCACCTCGAAGAATAAGTTCTTTAAAATCCCACCGATTAAACTGATGTTCTCCAGCGCCTATCCTTACAGGACTGTTGTCTACACATTCTTTTAGGCCCTCATAGTTATGATAGTGTACAGGTTCTTCTACTAGTTGTACATTGTATTTTTCATACAAACGTTTGATCATTTCTACTGCTTTACCAGGGGTATATCCATTATTAAAATCTACGAATAATGTGATGTCCTCACCTATTACTTCGCGTACAGCTTTGACATATTTTTCGGTAATATCGTTTTCTGGATTTCTGCCCAGCACCCGAATCTGCATTCTTAACTTCAAAGTGTCATATCCCTCATTAATAAAGTTGAGCGCTTTTTTTTGTGCTTGGGCGATCGTTCGTTTACCATTTTTTACTCCAAAACTTCCATACACCTTAACTTTCTGGATATTGGATCCGCCAAGTATTTTGTATACCGGTAATCCTAACATTTTTCCTTTCAGATCCCACAGTGCATTATCTATTCCAGCTAAAGCGCCGGTTAAAGCTCCTGATAACCCCAAATCTTCGCCTTTGTATAGTATTTTGTGCCAAAGGTACTCGCTTAGAAAAGGATCTTTGCCAAGTAATTGTGGTTTGCAAAGTTCTTGAACAATTTTTGCTATAATTTTTGGATTATCATGATCTCCTTCACCCCAACCAAAAACGCCTGCATCTGTTTCGATTTTAACAAAAAGGGCCTCAGGGTGTACATAAGTTTTTACGTCAGTTATTTTTACTTCCGAACTTGCCGTCGGAGAGGGTTTTTCTTCGCCAGCACTTACAAAAGAGGTTAATGGAACCACTGCAGTACTTAATAATGAGGTTTTAAGGAATTCGCTTCTTTTCATAATTTCTATCTTAAAGATCCATATATGCTAATCCACATCATAGGGATAAGCACGTTCTATTTCTTTATAAAATTTTTTAAGTACAAAAAATGCCTGTTTTTTAAATCCCCCATCAGAGATTAGCCCTTTCCTGTTCCACCCATCCTGAATGAGAGGCAAGTTTCTTCTTGGTGACCTGAAATCTGCCAGGATCCAAGGTGTCATTCCACGAAGTGTAGGGATTTTCTTCAACATTTTAATCTGCTCTTCATAAAGATACGTCATATACTCTTCGGTCCATTTTGTCAGTTTATCTCCGTGGTGATTATACAGCGCTCCACCTCCAAATTCACTTACAAAAAATGGTTTGTCAGAGGGAAGCTCCCAGGACACCTTGCTACATCTCTCAGGCAACCCCGAATACCATCCAATGTATTCGTTGCAAGCTAACATATCTACATCTGCTGCAAACGGATCTGGTATTTTTACGGTATTAGCAGTACTTTTTTCATCACGTTCTAATGCAGCGCTTATGATACGGGAATCATCAATTGCTAACGCAATGTTTTTGAGTTTTCTTAAAAAAACAAGACGAGATGCTACTTCCGGGGTTTCATTAGCCACCGACCATACAATGACACTGGCTCTATTTTTATCTCTATGGATTAGAGTTTCTAATTGAGATTTAGCTTGATTAAAAGCGATGGGGTTTTCATAATCTATGCCCCAATATACCGGAATTTCTTCCCATAAGAGCAATCCTAGCTGATCTGCAAGACGAGGCATATTTTCATTATGCGGGTAATGTGCTAATCTAACAAAATTACAGTTTAGTTCTTTTGCCCAGCCTAAAAGTATTTTGGCATCTTCAATACTGTAAGCTCTACCTTTTCTTAACGGATTTTCCTCGTGCAAGCTTATGCCTCTTAAAAAAATTGATTTTCCGTTCAATAGAATATCTGCTCCTCTTGTTTCTATAGTTCTAAAACCAATTTGATCCTTTAGCTCATCTGTTCCTGCTGTTATTTTTACTTCGTATAATTTAGGCCTTTTGGGGCTCCATTTTTTTATTTTTTTAGAAGAAAATTCAAAAACAAACCGTCCTTTTTCGTCTGCAGTTCCTTCTAGCTTTATGTTTACTTCAGGGATTTCTATGGTAATTTTTTCAGGCTTAATGACGCCTTGCAACTGCACATATCCTTTTATATTGTTAAGATTTTCTTTATCCAGTTGAATCATATAGTCCTGAATATAAGTCTTCGGGACTTCTATGAGTTTAACATCTCTTGTAATACCGCCATAATTCCACCAATCTGTAGTTAAGTTAGGTACTCTATCCTTTTCTCTACGGTTGTCTACTCTCACGACCAAAGAGTTTCCTTTTGCTTTTATATAATCGGTGATATCAAAATTGAAAGGATCATATCCTCCTAAGTGTTTTCCAATTTTTTCTCCATTTAGATATACATCGGTTTGATAATTTGCGGCTCCAAAGTAAAGGATCAGTTTGTTGTTTTGGGTTAAATTATAGTCAAACTTAGTACGATACCAAATCGATCCTTCGTAATAGAGCAGCTTTTCATCCTGAGTATTCCAATCTCCCGGCACCAACATCTCAGCGCTATCATCAAAATTATATTCGATTCGGTCCCAACGTTCTACCATTTTTTTATCGGTGTAATAAGGTTTTGCCGATACCTTTGTAGATGCAACCTGATCAAAAGGTAACCAATTACGATGATTTCTGTATCCTGTTTCATAAGGATCGATTATATATTTCCACTTACCATTGAGTGATACATACTCCCTATTATATGCATTTTGAAGTAATGCGGTGGAATTGATGGAATCATTATTCGCTTTTAAATTTTGGATTCCACCTGAAATTGTCGCCAATATCAGAAATATTAAATATCTTTTCATGTGCAAAATATATTGTTGTAATTAGTTAATATCTAAAGCTTCATTAGCAATAGAAATTCCATTAATAGTTACTTTATTCAAAATTAAATCTTTGACATAATTAGCTTCGAATGGAACATTGGAGCTTTTGATATGTATGTTTTCCATATATACTCGATGGATATTTTGTTCTTCTCTACCATTAATTCTTATGGAAAGGTCTGTTGCGTCTTGCAAGGTTATATTTTGAAAGTAGAAATCACGATACTTAACAAAGTGTTTGTTTCCTCGCCAGCCTTTATAATCGGTAGTAAACTCTAGTCCATACTTTACAGGGTTTAATACGCTTGTATCCCGGATATATATTTCTTCTATAAAGCCTCCTCGATCCGGATTACTTTTAAACTGAAAAGCGTGTTTACCACTTTTTCTGAGTGTGTTTTTTTCTGCAAATATCTTACGGACACCTGCCGACATTTCTGATCCGATACAAAATCCGCTCCCTACTTTACTTGTGAAATCATTATTCCTAATAATTATATTTTCTGAAGGAGGATACGACCATCCGTCTTGATCTCGGCCTGCTTTGATCGCGATGCAATCATCGTGGGTGTTAATTGTACAGCTTTCTATCAATACATTTTTACAACTTTCGGGATCTATACCGTCGTCGTTGGTGGTACCTGATTGTATCTTTAATCTTCTAACGGTTATATTTTCGGAAAGTACAGGGTTGATTGTCCAAAATGGAGTGCTTTTTATGGTAAAATCTTCCAGGAGAATATTTTTACATTCTATAAACTGAATGCCTGGAGGTCTTAAAAAATGACCTTCTCCAAATATCCGATCTTCTAAGGGTACCTTATCACTCCCCATTTGACGCGCTCTCATTTTGCTTGCTTTCTGTTTTTGTTTCCAGGACGCCCAGATATCTTTACAGTTCCCATCTATTTTACCTTTACCAGTAATCGCAAAGTTTTGTTGCCCTATCGCATAAATTAAAGGCGAATAGTTCATTATAAAGGTTCCTTCCCACCTGGTTTTTACTACTGGTAGATAATCCCCGGGGTTCGGGGAGAAATTCAGAATCACTCCTTCTGATAAATGAAGATTAATATCTGATCTCATGAAGATGGAGCCTTTTACATTATAGGTTCCAGGTTCGATTGTAACAGTTCCTCCACCATTGGCAGATACCTGTGCGATCACTTTATTAAGATTCTCTCTAAAGTTTAGTGTATCAGAAATCGAATAGGTAGTATCTTTAAAAGATGGAGGAACAATAGTTTTTAATATAGTTGGCATCACTTGGTTCCAGGCTGTATCGATTTTGGCTTTGGCAAATGTTACATCAAAACCACTTTCAATTTTCTTATCGTTCTTGCAAGCAACGATAAGTATTAAAACCAATAAGGAAAGTAATTTTTTCATTCTTGCTTAATATGTTAACTTCAATTTTTATTGAAAAGCATTCTGATACACATCGCTTAAAAAGCGCATTCCAAAACTGGTTGCAATGTCCCGATAATATAATTCGAATGTACCGTCTTTTTTAGAACGTTGTCGAATTTCGTAATACGCTCCCGCCAAATTGGGATCTTTATGATTGATGCTAAACTGATTTTTTAAAGTGAAATCCAATGCTATCCTAATATTATCTTCAAAATCAGTAATACCTAACTCATACAATTGTAACCATAAGATTCCTGCAAAACTAGTCGCGCTGCCACAAGGACTACGCTTGTCGTGATTTCCATCCAAATAGCTACTGTACCAAATCACCCCAGTTTTATCTTGCACTTTAGCCAATGCTTTGGCTGTTTTTACTACTGTATCCAGATATTTTTGCTCTTTGGTCAAAGTGTATGCTTCTATTAAAGCTTCAGCATTCCAAGTATTAAACCTTCCGTGAACTTTACCCGTTGTTGGATTGTTGGGTTCATAATCCATCCACCAGCCGTTCTCAGATTGGTCCTCGACTAGCTTGTCACATATTTCAAGAAAAGCCTTTTTAAAACGCTTTTCTCCAGTATGAACATACATATCCTTCCAGAGATATCCTTCGGCATTTGGTCTGGCTACATGTTTGATCGTAAAAGGTAATCCTTGATGCTGCGAATGGGGGCTTCGATCCTTCCAAATTTCTCCGGTATCACCGTTAACAATGTTATAGCTCAGTCGTTCTTCAGGAATATATAAACTATCTAATATCCAAGCTCCGGCACTTGTCGCTACATCGGCATAAGTATCATTACCAGTAACATCACTAAGATTAAACAAACCAGGAGTACCATCAGTGATGGTTGTGGTGTTAATAAGGTCTCCCAATTTATGACCGTGCTTCGCATTTAGATACCCTTCTAATTTATGCCCTTTTGGAAATTGTAATCCAACCCACCAATCGCCTGCTCTTACTGCAGTGTTAAGTGATTTCTTATTACCTGTCACTCCATAAGCTTCTAGCAATCCATAAATTGCCTGACCTGTATGCCAGGCAGGTTCATATTCCTTCCAAACTCCGGTAATCATCTGGTAATTACCTTTTGCCATACCTTTTTGATCAAGCATAGTTTTACTTGTATGCTCTATTGCATTATTAAGTGAGTTAACAATTCTATCTTTATACTCAAGGTCTAATGCAAGCTTAGGTTTTTGTGCGCAAGCCTGCGACATTATACCCAACACCAATATGAACATCCACTTAATTTTCATTTTATTTTATTTTTTGAGAATATAAGTTGGTCTTTGTTTAGGGGGTTTCCCTTTAGATTTACCGTATCCAATCCTTCTACATCTATCAGATAGAATCCATAACGATCCATTTCACCCAATTGATGTATTATGGTAAGATCTTTTATCTTTATATTTTTTGCGTGGGCAACTATCATTGATGCTGGTGATTGCATGTAGCTTAACGTGTTTTTCCAATATCGAATCTTTTTATTCCCCTTAGGCTTTTTCCAACCTCTGGCAATTGTATTATAGGCCTTTGGAATGGTTATTTTTATATTTTCTAATGAAATTCCTTCAATTTCTTTGGTGGGATAACCCGAGAAATATAGTAATCCGTTCGTAGTAATATCCAGATCTTTGAAATGAATATTGGATATGTTGCCAATTTCAGAAATACTATCTCTACGATGTGTATCTACAAAAATGCCGTATTCATCTTTATGTCTTCCCCCTGTAGTAATATTTATATTTTGAAAATTGATATCTGAATATTTCCCTCCATCCATCATGAAAAGTGCGATACCATATCTTGAATTTTTGATAGTTATATCCTGAAAAGTACAGTTTCGGGTATGATATGCAGATCCTGTACCCAATTTCAAGGCTGCATCATCACTTTCTAAAATACAATTCCTAACCGTTATATTTTCTGTATAACGACTTCTATTTTTCGAAAGATCCTCAAAATACTTTGCACCTCCCTTGTTTTTAACACATATAGCATCATCACCAGTAGCAATCCTACAATTTGTAATTTGAACATTTTTAGAATTTACAACATCAATACCATCCGTGTTAGGGCTTCTAGGATCATTAGTGATATTTATTCTATCTACTTTAACGTCTTCACAAAAACTAAATACCAAACAATGTGAAGGACAGTTGACCAAAGTAATTCCTGAAACAGAAATGTTTTTTGCATCTTGAAATCGGATCCACGGCTGCGGACGTTGGTTATACTTCCAGTCTTCGTCAAAAAAAGATTTCCCATTACCATTGATGGTTCCTTTACCTTGTATCTTAAGATTATGTGCTTCTGGTGCAAAAATGAAATTTGATCCGTTATAATCCTCCATTCTTGAGGATGCAATGAGTTCTGCTCCGTCTTCAAGTTGAAATGTCATATTTGGCCCTAAGATTAAACTCCCGGTATAAAATTTACCTTTGGGAACAATCACAGTTCCTTTTGAGGACACTGCCTTATTTATAGCCATTTGGATGGATTTTGTATTTAATGTCGAACCATCAGAAACAGCACCAAACTTGATAATATTAAAAGTATTTTCGTTATGAACAGAGCAAGCCACAATAAAGGGTAACACTGCCAGGACCGGTTGTCCTAGCAGTGCTTTTTTGAGCTTACAAGTCATTCCTTTTTTTTTTAGACGACTGTAAATACTAACAAACAAACAAATGCGAAACATTTACTCTAAATTATTCAATTTGTATATCGATATTACTCTTTCAAACTTCCGTCAAAATTTCTCGTCCAACCAATGGTCCAGTCCTCATCTGCAGGAACTGCACCAACATAATTGACAGCATTAAAAAAACCTCCTAAGTTGGATGCATTTGACGAATTTGCGGTTGATATCCCAACAAAAGTGTTGGTTATTTCAAAAGGCTCCTCAGAATTATTATTACCAGCTTCGCGGTATTGATCTCTCACACTGCTATGAAGCCCGTCACTATCTCCCATTTCATCATTATTGAATACGGTGCAGTTTCTCATGGTTATTTCTCCGCCATCTCTAACCCTAAATGATGTACCAAATCCTGAAATTACTGTATTATAATATTGACCATTGGCTCCATCTTGCATACGAACTCCTTCACCAACATCTAACTCTCCTTCTGTAATTCCTGCTCCGATTACTGTTACATTTGAAATCGTAGGATTTGATTGTGGAGTAAGATTTTCGTCAGTTCCATTAATAGCTCTACTACCACCGCTCGTCGCCAAAGCCCAAAATTGGCCATTACCATTCCACCCATCACTATACCGCACACATCGGCTATCCGGTCTGGTTACTACAATGTGTTTCAGATTTACTGCTCCTCCTCTAATTCTAATACCAGTAGAATTAGCATCATGAACCTGAACGAAATCTATAGTGGTAGCACCACCTACCTGTCGCAGTTGTAATGCATCATCATCGTTACCGCCATATTCTATTCTCACGTATTTCAGTGTTCCGGAGTTATCATCTGTTGTATTATCACCTCTCAACGTAACACCTATCCAGTCTCCGGCAGAAGGATTTCCTGACTGCCCGGGAGCATTGGCAAAACTTGTGAAAATGATAGGCTCTTCAAGAGTTCCTTCAGCGATTAGATCCCCTCCAATATTTACATCAAGTTCGCTATCAGAAGTTAGTGCATAAATCATAGTCCCTTCTTCAATCGTTAAGGTCGTTTGCTGATCAACACCAACACTTCCATTAAGCAACCAAAGATTTGAGTTGTCAAGAGTTTCATCAAAATTTACATTACCCGTAATCTGCTTGAAATTGGCACCATCAATTGTAACATCTTCGATAGTATATTGCGGTTGAATTTCGGATATGGTAGCTGCAAAATTAGCTGAGGTAGTCTGCCCTTGTTTATCAGTAAGGGTAAATATAATAGACTGTGTAGTTCCCAGCCAGGCAGCAGGTACCCGAACTGCCAACCTAAAATCCTCTTCTCCGGTAGCACCATAATCCTGAGATGCAAGAGGTGTATTTCCTGCAGAAACCCTTAAACTTTCTAACAAACCAGAAGCCTGAAGTTCTACATCAATAATGATTATCTGCCCAACACCAAAAGAACCACTTTCTTCAGACAAGCTTATTTCTGGCTCAAAATATATAGGTCCTGCGACCGAATCATCATCGTCATTACAAGAGACTATCGTAAAAGCAAAACATAATGCCAAGTAGATATATTTATTAAATAAAGATTTCATAGTTTCTAAAAATTAAAGTTAAGACCAATTCTTGTAGACCATCCATAAATTTCGTAGTCAATTACCTGACTTCGATTGGACTGATATAATACCGTAGGATCATCTAATAAATTGACAAACTCTGCAAAAATGGTGAGATGATCATTCAACTTATAAGAAGCATTGGCATCCAATTGATATCTTTCATCAATAAAACGATCTAAATTTGGATCTGTACTCGGTGCAAATAATGCAGAACCGTTATAATTTAAAGAGACCCTTGAACTAAATTTCCCTTTATCAAATGACAAAGCAGCGTTCCAGACGTGATCCGCCTGACCTGCAAAATCTACATCATCCCGGGTTTCTGTCTCTCCAGTATCTTCATTTATGAATGAAAAACTACTGTCTGACTGCACATAAGTATAGTTAGCATATACTCCCAAGCCAGATAGTAGGCCTGGTAAGAAGTCGAGTTTTCTGGAAAAATTAATTTCTGCACCTAAAAGTGTAGCTTGGTCGCCGTTTACGGGAGAAAATCTTCTGAACCCAGCAAACTCTCCACCTTCAACATCTGTTACATCTAAAAATATAAAATCTTGAATATCCTTGTAAAAAATACCTCCTGATACGACCCCAACACTTTCAAAATAATTTTCGTAAAGCAAGTCCAGGTTTAAAACATCCGAAGGTTTAAGATCAGAATTACCGGTTCTTAGCTCCTGATCAGCAAAGTTAATATTTTCGGCAGGTACCAAATCCTGTAAATTAGGTCTAGCGTATGTACGCGTTACTGCTGCTCTAATATTAGATCGGTCATTGAGTTCATACTTCAAATGTAACATCGGAAGGAAAAAATCGTAATCGTTATCTCCAGTTATCAGAGTAGAAGCAACAGGTTCATTATCATTGGCCGGCACATCCAATCGGAAAGCATCATAGGTAACATCTGTTCTTTCATATCTAACTCCAGCCAGCACCCTCAACTTGTTAAAGTCTATTTTCCCTTGAATAAAAGTTGCTGTTACATTTTCGCTTGCATCATAGAAAAAGCTATCACTATTTAACTTAGTAGCATCCTCATCTATTTCATAAGCAGCTATATTATCCAAAAAATGTTGCATTGCCCTATCCGGATCAGGAAATTGTCCCATCTCATAATTACCATCTAGAATAGAACCGCTATTACTATCAAGTACTTGTGCCAAGCTATATGGCCCGTTAAAACCTGAGTACTCTACTGTATTTCTTCTTCTTAAGTTGTCAAGATCTCTATATTTTCCTCCTATTTTAATTTCTCCGGAATTATTGCCAAGCATGAAGGGAACTGTAAGGTTTAATCGAGTAACCAAATTGTCTCCTTTATTCAATATAGGTTTATCCTGCTGAAATCCATTAAACTCATATTCTTCATAATTGGTAAGATCAAAATCAGGTGAGGTAAAAATTGGAAAATCCTGGTTATTTCTATCAACGTCTAGTACTAACCCTCTTTTTCTAAAAACGAATCGATCACTTCTCAAAATCCTTTCAGAACGGGTATAGTTAAATCCATAGTCAATCTTACCAAAATCACCCAAGCCATGTTCTCCTTCAAAATTTAAGGTAATATTTTCTCTATCTATGACACGATCGTTTACATCCCGTCTTACACGAACATCTCCATTATCAATGCTCCCTGCCAGATTGGGGAGATCGGGATCCTGATAATTATTTCGAGGTCTGAATCTTATTCTTCTTCGCAGAGATTCATCTCTAAGATCATTATAAATTGCTTTTAATACAATTTTTGATGTAGGGCTAAATTTATAGTCGAAGGTTATATTTACACCTATACGTTGTCGCTCGTTTTCTTTAGGTCTGAGTCTAAAATCATCAATGACATCAGCTCTAAATGAGTTAGGGTCATCAGAATCCCCAATCCTTCTGTTTCGATAAGACGCTTCATATCGTTCTTCACCATTAACGGTATTGTAGTAACTTGCTCCAAACAGAATTCCAAATTTATCATCTGCAAAACGTTGATCGTATTTCAACTTATAAATCTGGCTTCCTCTTTCGAACAAATCATTATATCCACCTCCAATTGATCCTTTAAATCTCGCTTTACTGCTCCTTGCAATTGGGGTAATTAGGTTGATAGCACCTCCTACCGCATCTCCATCCATTTCGGGCGTGATCGCTTTACTTACCTCCATAGCTGCCAATTGATCAGCAGAAATAAGATCTAATGATTCTGACCTTCCTCCAGATTCATCTGTCGAAGGTATTTGTTCTCCGTTAATCGATACTGTTGTAAAATTCTGAGGAGTTCCCCTAATCTTAATCACAGCACCTTCGCCATTATCTCTATCTATGGTTACACCAGAAACACGCTGCATGGCTTCCCCAACATTAATATCGGGAAACCTATTTACTAAATCTGAAGATACAACCGTTTTGATGTTATCTGCCGTTCGTTGTAGGTTATAGGCCCTTTGTTGACCTTCTACACTTGCAGTCACCAAAACTTCACCCAACTCATTGGTTGAAGGTGCAAGAATAATATCTCCCAGATTGATCGTATTAGTAGAACCTGTTACTGCTACAGTTTGACTAAACGGATCAAAACCCAAATAAGAAATTTCAACCGTATGTGTTCCTAACGGAATCCGGTCTAAGGTAAAATAACCGTCCCAGTCCGTAGTGGCACCAATATTAAGATCCTTAATAAATACTGACGCCCCAGGAAGTACATCGTTAGCATCACCCATAACCTTTCCGGTAATAGACACATAATTTTGGGAAGAGTTTGTTATTAAATTTTTACTAGCCCAAGAGACATTAATGATTCCAATAATCATAACAGGCAGTAATAGCTTGCTAAATGCTTGTAAAAAACTATTCATACTTGTAATATTAATTAATACTTTATTACTCTACTTTTTACTTGTTGGGTTTTAAAGAGTTTATTTTTGCGCAATCGATTGCATATTACAAAAAAATTTTAAATTAATCAATTATTCGTTATTTTTTTGATGTAAAAAAGAATATAATTTAAAAAAACAGTTGTTTTAGTAATAAAAAATTAATCATTTAAGTTGTTAAACTTATAAAAAATGTAATTTTATGCAATCGATTACATTTTTTTTTAGATATTTGTGAACAATTATAAATTTTTGATTTCTCATTTTTATATTAAAAAGGCAAGTTTGATATTTGTAACCATCTCATGACTTCAAAAAAGGTAACTATACACGATATTGCTAAAAAACTTGATATAACAGCTTCAACTGTTTCAAGGGCATTAAATAACAACCCAAGAATAAGTGAAACAACCAAAAAAGCAGTTTTAGAGGCTGCTAGAAGCTTAAATTATCAACCTAATAACTTAGCAGCTGCCTTAAGAAAAGGTAAAAGTCAATTAATTGGCATTATAGTTCCTACTATCAATAGATCATTTTTTTCTTCAGTAATTCGGGGAGTTGAAGAAGTAGCAAACAAACTTGACTATAGAGTTATCGTTAGTCAATCTAATGAAAATGTGGAAAATGAAATTGCCTTATTAAATGCCTTATTAAATGCAAGAGTTGATGGAGTTCTAGTATCTATAGGAAAGAACACCGAACATTTTGATCACTATAAAAGCTTACTAAAAAAAGGAATTCCACTGGTGCTTTTTGATCGTACTACTAACGAAATTGGAACTAGCCAGGTAATCATTGATGATTATTTAGGAGGATTCCAGGCAACCGAGCACCTTATAAAACAGGGATGTACTAAAATTGCGCATTTTACCAATGTAAAATTGGTAAATATTTATCACGAAAGATACAGAGGATATAAAAATGCTTTAGAAAAGTATCAAATCCCTTTTGATGATTCGTTAGTATATGAAAGTAATATGCAATTGGATGATGGAAGGGAATGTACTAAAAAATTATTATCGACAGGGAAAGAATTTGACGCCATTTTCTCTGCAAGTGACTACGCAGCTGCTGGTGCTATGCAAGTGTTAAAAGAACATCACATCAAAATTCCAGAAGATATAGCACTTGCAGGATTTAGTAATGAGCCATTTACTTCGTTTACTGACCCACCTCTTACTACGGTGAGTCAATTTCCGATAGAAATGGGACAAGTTGCAGCCGAATCATTTTTCGAGATACTTAATTCGAAAAAGAAAAAGATCATCCCTCAAAAGACAGTACTTCAGCCAGAGCTGATTATTAGAGCATCCTCTCTTAAAAACGGATAAAAAATTATGACTAAGAAAATATATACAAACCATAAATCAGATAGCAATCGATTGCGCAATATTGAAGAATTCTTTATAAACGAAGATTTTCTGCTTCAAAATGAATTTGCAAAAAAATTATATTATGGGTATGCTAAAAATCTACCCATTATCGATTATCATTGCCATCTTTCGCCCAAAGATATAGCAGAGGACACCCAATTTCAAAACTGTACTCAGGTATGGCTTGCCGGTGATCATTATAAATGGAGAGCTATGCGTACTCTAGGCATCAAAGAAGAATTCATCACCGGTAATGCTTCTGATGAACAAAAATTTCAAAAATGGGCAGAAACGGTTCCTTACACTCTAAGAAATCCTCTTTATCATTGGACACACCTCGAACTTAAAAGATATTTTGATATTGAGGAACTCCTGGATGGTACCAATAGCTCGACAATATATCGAAAGACTACAGACATTTTACAACACCAAAGCCATTCTGCTCAAGGACTATTGAAACAAATGCAAGTTGAAGTCGTTTGCACTACCGATGACCCCATCGATACGTTAACACATCATCAAACAACACAAAAAAAAGATATAAATATTACATTATTGCCCACTTTTAGACCTGATCGGGCATACAGTATTGAGCATCCTATCAACTATTTGGGTTATCTCGATTTGTTGAGTGAATCTTGTGGACTCACCATTGACACCTACCAAGATCTAATCAATGCCCTTAATGACAGAGTGGCTTATTTTCATAAACATGGGGCAAGACTGGCAGATCACGGATTGGAACAACTTTATTTTTTTGAACCCGGAACTTATGATTGTGAGACTATTTTCAAAAAAATTAGATCCAAACAAGATTTGGATCGCGAAGAAATACAATATTTCAAATTCGAAACCTTATGGCATCTTTGCAAGATGTATCATACTCAGGGATGGGTTCAACAGTTTCATTTAGGTGCGCTGAGAAATACAAATCATCGTATGCTTTCTTTACTTGGGCCTGATACCGGTTTTGATTCTATTGGAGATTTTTCTCAAGCGCTGGCGTTAAGTAAGTTTCTAAACCTTTTAGATACCAAGGATCAATTGGCCAAAACCATATTGTATAATCTTAATCCCGCTGATAATGAGGTAATGGCCACTATGGCCGGCAACTTTAACGATGGAAGTTTTAAAGGAAAAATACAATTTGGATCTGCCTGGTGGTTCTTGGATCAAAAAGATGGTATGGAAAAGCAAATTAATACATTATCTAATTTGGGATTGCTTAGCTGTTTTGTAGGTATGCTGACTGATTCACGCAGTTTCTTGTCATTTCCCCGACATGAGTACTTTCGTCGCATACTTTGTAACCTGATAGGAAAAGATGTTGAAAACGGAGAATTACCGGCAGATGAAGGCTGGCTGGGTAAAATCGTAGCTGATATTTGTTATGATAATGCCAAAGAGTATTTCAAATTTTAAAATCAAGCTGTTATTATGAAGCTCTTAAATAGAAATACTGTAATCGTAAAAGAGAGGCCTATTAAAGTTCTTCAGTTTGGCGAAGGTAATTTTTTAAGAGGTTTTGTAGATTGGATATTTGACATTCTGAATGAGAAAACAGATTTTAATGGAGATATACAAATAGTACAACCCATCAAAAATGGCTTGGGAACTATAATTAATGAGCAGGATGGACTATATCACGTATTACTTGAAGGACTTTTGAACAACAAAAGAATACAGAAAACAAGACTTATCAAGTGTATTAGGGATGTGCTTAATCCCTATGAAGATTACAAGGCTTTTTTAAAATTAGGAAAAAACCCTGATTTAGAATTTATTATCTCTAATACTACCGAAGCAGGGATTACCTTCGATGATAATGATGAAGATTTTAATACGCTCCCTAATTCTTTTCCAGGTAAACTTACTGCACTCTTATATTATAGATTCTTACATTTAAAAGATACTCATAGCAAACCTTTAACTATAATCCCGTGTGAATTAATTGATCGAAATGGAGATAAATTAAAAGAAATAGTTACGCGCTACGCCTCGATCTGGAAGTTGCCAGATAGGTTTTCAGCATGGCTAAACAAAAATGTTAGTTTCTGCAACACTTTGGTAGATAGAATTGTTCCGGGGTTTCCTAAAGATAGTATCAAAACTATTCAAAACAATATAGGTTTTGAAGACAATTTGGTAGTAAAAGCCGAACCTTTTCATCTTTGGGTGATTGAGACTCCAAATGATCCGATTTATCAAAAATTACCTATTGAAGGAACAGGATTGAATATAAAATATGTGAGCGATCAAACTCCCTACAGAACCAGAAAGGTTAGGATTTTAAATGGGGCACACACCGCTCTGGTTCCTTTTGGATATTTACAAGGAATGCAACTGGTAAGAGATGCTACTGAGAATCAACAAATCGCATCCTTTATTCATACAATAATCTTTGATGAAATTATCCCTGCAATTGACCTTCCAAAAGAAGAATTAGAGTATTTTGCCGAAGCAGTCATTGAACGCTTTAAAAATCCTTTTATAGATCACCAACTCATTAGTATTGCTTTGAATTCTATTTCAAAATTCAAAGTACGGGTATTACCATCAATTCTTTCTTATGCTGAAAAAGAAGGAAAACTTCCTGAAAAATTAGTAAAATCCTTTGCCTGGCTCTTTGTATTTTATCGGGGTCATTATGATAATCTAGAAATCCCAATAAAAGATGACCCATATATTATTGATTTCTTTTCTGATGTATGGAAAGAGGACGATATTAGTATCATCACTCAAAAAATTCTAGAAAATACCAAATTATGGGATACGGATTTGAGTAAAATACCTTTATTACACAAAACATTGTGCCAGGAAGTAAAAAGCATCTTATTGAAAAAGACACCTTAGTCTAAAATAATGAAACCCGATATCGATAAACGATTAGATAGATGATTAACATTTATTGAATAAAACTGTAAAATCATAAAAGTGTTGAAAAAATACATAATGAAGCCATCCTGACTTTTTAGATTTATGAAATTTTTAAGACGAATTATAGAAAAGGCTAGATAGATATATCTTTACCAACTGGATACTAATGAGGCGTATTCAGAATTAGTTTATTTCTTGTTTTTATGCAGGATTTATTGTTATTTCATGGTATTAAAAACCCCGAAAATGGCCGATATGGTTCAAAAAGTGATCTGGGTAAGATTTACAGTGCAATTCCCTGGGATGATTTGGTTAAGAGTTTTGGTTTGAAGGAGTCTGTTAAAGGGTCTAAAATGATGTTTAGTCCTAGAGGTAAGATTGCCTTGATGTTTTTGAAGCATTATTGTTGTCAAAGTGACCGTCGCTTGGTTGAACAGCTCAACAGTAATATTGATTATCAATTTTTCTGTGACCTTCACTTAGGTTTTAACCGTATTACCAATCATAAAATTGTGAGCCAGATCCGTTGTGAATTATCAGGAAGTCTTCAAATAGACCTACTTCAAAAAGTATTGGCTGGTTATTGGTCAGGGCACCTGTCCTCAAAAAGCCAGATTACTGTTGATGCTACTTGTTACCAGAGTGATATGCGTTATCCCACAGATGCTAAGTTGTTATTGGAAGCTGTTAGTTGGCTTTACAAACAGATCAAGGTCATTTGCAAGGTTTTAGGGGTAAGAATGCCTCGTAGTAAATTTATCAAATGGGCAAAGCGCTATACCAACTACAGTAAAGATCGTGCTAAACGAAAAAAGAAACGCAGAAGTCTCACCAGGGGTTTACTTCGATTACTCAAAAAATTTATAGCTATAGAAAAACAACTTCATAGCAGCTATCCTGAGGTAACTTTTACAAATCAATATCTCAAGCGAATCAAAACGATCCGAAAACTCTATAAACAACAGTCTCAGTGGTTTTACCAAGGTATCAAGCCTACAGATCGTATTGTCAGTATTGCTAAAGATTATATCCGTCCAATCAAACGAGGAAAAGAAAACAAACCTGTTGAATGGGGTGCCAAGGTAACTAAACTTCAAATAGACGGAATTAGTTTTATTGAACACATATGCTTTGATAATTTTAATGAAGGAACCCGACTAAAGAGTACCGTATACAAATCACAACAGCTTACCAAGACAAAAGTTAAAGTACTAGGCGCTGATGCCATTTATACCGCTAATAACAATCGAAGTTTCGTTACTGAAAATACCATCAAAACTGACTTTAAAAGAAAAGGTAAATTACCTATAGGCTACAAAGATGAAAAACTACTCAAAAAACAAATCACTAAAGAAAGAGCTACAAGACTAGAGGGAAACTTTGGAAAGGAAAAACAATATTATCACCTCAATAAAATCAAAGCCAAAACAAAAGCCAATGAAACACTCTGGATATTCTTTGGAATACATACTGCAAATGCACTGGAAATAGGCAAGAGAATAGTAAGAGTACAACAGCAAAAAGTAGCCTGATTTACCACAATATCAGCTAATAGATGGGAAAGGTATGTCTTGTCAAAACTGAAAACGAAAAATCTCCATATAAAACATCCTAAAAAACAAAATCCCTGAGTTAAATCTATCAAATCTCAGATATGTATATCAGTAAATCTTTAAACTGAGCTATTTTCTGAATACGCCTGAGTAATTGAAAGAGCTAACCGTCTTTTGCTTTAAATATAAAATAGTTGCTATTTTATGCAGTGATTTTTTCAAGATTGTCATTCAATGGTGTCATTTTCGGCATTAATAAATGTACCATTCCTAGAATTATTAAATAACAAGAACCCGCAATGAGAAACGCCCAAAAATAGCCACTGTTTCCTGCCGTATCTAAAACAGAACCCAAGGCTTTGTCTGCGATAATGCCGGCAAGAGCACCAATCATACCACCAATTCCTACTACAGATGCTGTAGCTTTTCTTGGGAAAACATCAGAAACTAATCTAAAAATGTTTGCAGACCAAGCCTGGTGGCCTGCTGCACCAATACCAATTAAAAAGATGGCTCCCCATTTACTCTCTATTATGGCTACACCGCTAACTGGTAGAATAATAAATGCACAAATCAATAAGGTTATCTTTCTTGCCTTATTGATAGTCCAGCCTTTTCGCATGAGTACACCAGAAAGATAGCCCCCTAAAATACTTCCGCCATCTGCTAAGATGTAGATAACAAAAAAAGGTAATGCGATATTCTTAATATTTACACCATAGGTTTCTGCCAAAAACTTGGCACCCCAAAACAGATAAAACCACCATACAGCGTCTGTTACTTTGGCTAATCCAAATGCCCATGTCTGGCGTTTGCCCAAAACGCTCTTCCAAGGTAATTTGTCCTCATTTTCTACTTCAGAATCACTTTGAATATACGCCAATTCTTCTTTCGAAACCTTAGGATGCACTTGCGGTTTTTTATACATTTTAAACCATAGATAAACCCAAATGGTACTAAGTACTCCAGTAATCAAAAAAGGAATTTGCCAGTTTTTACCATTTTCATTTACCACCCAACCCACAACAAATGGCGCAGCAATAGCACCGATACTGGTAGCAGCATTAAACAGACCAGTAGCAAAAGTACGGTCTTTCTTCGGGAACCATTCTGCCGTTGTTTTTATTGCAGCCGGAAAGTTACCCGCTTCACCAAAACCAAGACCAAATCGGGCAACAGCGAAACCTATAATGCTAAATCCTGGTCGAACAGCTGCATGAAGTATCCCGAAAATACTCCAAATAACAATGGACATGGTATAGCCTTTTTTGGTTCCTAATCTGTCTATCACACCTCCCATGTAGAGCATACCTATAGCGTAAGCCACTTTAAACGATATCATAATGTTAGCATAGTCGTTATTTGACCAATCGAATAGTTTTTCTAAGGTTGGTGCCATCACTCCAATAATACTTCTGTCAAAATAGTTGATGGTAGTCGCAAACATGAGTAAGGCTAAAATTCTATACCTGTAGTTTCCAATTTTTTGTTTTGCTGTTGCCACGTAGTATTAATTGTTTAGTTAGTTAGTTCTATTGTCACTTCTAGTGGGTTATCTAGGCATTTTGAAAATCGGGAAAGATAATTGTTCCATTTGTCTTTAGTTTGGAATTGATTGCTCTTTTTCCAGCCAAAACCTGCATAATAATCGATGCCGTTTTCTGAAACTTTTAAATGTGCATAGAGGTTACTTTTATCTTTTTCTTCAGTTTCGTACTTATCAAAACCCTTCAAAGCATTTTTCTCAACAATGACTATCCCTTGCCCCAATTCAGAATCGTCAAATGGCTCCCAATAGGACATCCAACCTTCGTCGGTATTCGCAGTTGTAATTCCATCTTTTTCATGAAGTGTCAACCCCACAGATAAGGTATCCGTGCCTGAAACCTCCACTTTATGACGACTTAAATTTTGTCCATAATCAAGACTTATAAATTTGGTTTCTTTAACCATTGCGCCATTGGCATTATAAGGTGCATATTCTAACACAAATTCTGCACGAATTGGCCCATTTGTAATGGTTTTATATGATACAAAATTTTTTGAAACGGTATACGTACTGTCTGTTTTTATAGCGGTACCTCCAACACCCCGACTTATACCTACGTGAAAATTGTCCAAACCTTCACCTGTATCCTTGTGGTAGCTACCATCGGTTTTTAATTCTTTATGGTACCATTTATCGATTATAGGATAGTCAACACGCTTTAACCAAGCATCAATACCGCTAGATAAGGTACCACCCCTCATACCATTTTCATTCATTTTTTGAGCGGTAGGACCAAAGGCTCTAAAGGCTACACGGTTATTTTCCCAAGCATAATCATCTGTCCGCTCTGGAACGAAACGTGAATAACATCGAACTAAAGTGCTATCATTTTTTTCTTCTGAAGGAATTAGGCTTATGGTGAAAACAGCTTTAGAATTTGCTTTAATTTCAGGTTGAAACAGTATTAGTTTACCCTTTCCATTATAATCTACTATTTGTGAAATCAAGACTTCATAGGTTGCAGAATTCCTGACTTCTAGAGATTGTCTATTAAGCTGAATATCTTTAATATCTATTTCAACAGTTTCAAAACTTCTATCAAAATTCAATGTATTTCGTACAGTTACTGAGAGTACTTCTGACGATTTTTCATTACAAGCGAAGCAACATAAAAACAGAAATAAAAAGATGCTGTACTTCATACTATTGCTCGTTTGAGGGTTTTCCGATAGTTGCCAAAATGCCTCCATCAACATATAATATATGACCATTAACAAAGTCACTGGCTTTAGAGCCTAAAAAGATGGCTGCGCCGGCCAAATCATCTGGATCCCCCCATTTAGCAGCAGGTGTGCGGTTAACAATAAACTCATTAAATGGATGGCCATCTACTTGTACAGGTGCCGTTTGTGAAGTAGAGAAATACCCTGGTCCAATCCCATTAACTTGTATATTGAATCTTGCCCATTCTGTTGCCATATTTTTTGTCAACATTACTAAACCACCCTTTGCAGCTGCATAAGCCCCAACCGTATTTCTCCCTAATTGGCTCATCATTGAACAGATGTTGATTATTTTTCCTTCTTTTCGTTCTATCATACCCATTACGACATGTTTTGAAACAATAAAAGGACTTACCAAATCGATATCCAAAACTTGCCTAAAGTCTTTGACTTCCATTTCAGCCAATGGTGTGCGTTTGATGATTCCTGCGTTATTGACAAGAATATCTATGTTACCAACTTCAATTTCAATTTTTTTGATATTTGCAATTACCTCGTCTTCATCGGCAACATTGAACTTGTAGCCTGCCGCTGTAATTCCTGCTTTTTGATATTCCACTACAGCATTATCTATCTTTTCTTGAGAGGAATTCCCGTTAACTATTATGATGGCACCAGCTTTTCCCAGTCCCATAGCCATGGCCATTCCCAGGCCATGCGTACTTCCTGTAACAAGCGCCACTTTTCCTTTTATATTGAATAACTCTTGTGACATACTATCTTAAATCTGTAATTTTTGCAACGTCCATATCATTATAATTTAGATTCTCACCAGCCATTCCCCAGATAAAAGTATAATTAGATGTCCCAGAGCCAGAGTGAATGGACCATGGTGGTGAGATCACCGCTTGGTGATTATGAATCCAGATGTGACGTGTTTCCTGTGGTTGTCCCATAAAATGACATACTGCTTGTTCTTCTGAAACGTCCAGGTAGAAGTAAATTTCCATACGTCTATCGTGTACATGAGCTGGCATAGTATTCCAAACACTACCTGTTTTTAGTTCTGTCATCCCCATTTGTAATTGGCAAGTTGTAATGATATCACCAATTATCATCTGGCTAACGGTTCTATGGTTTGCAGTTTCTAAGGTTCCTAATTCAATTTTATTGGCCTCAGCAAGACTTGTTTTTTTAGTTGGATAGGCTTTGTGCGCTGGTGCAGAATTCATATAAAATTTTGCTGGATTTTTAACATTATCACTTTTAAAAATTACATTTTTTGCGCCTTTACCAATGTACAAGGCATCTTTATGATTGACTTTAAATGTTTCATTATCTACTGAAACACTTCCGGCGTCACCAACATTAATGATGCCCAATTCGCGGCGTTCTAGAAAGTAATCTGCTTTTAAAGAGTCGATAGTTTGTAGTTTTAAGTCTGATGTTGGTACTGCACCACCAGCCATGTAGCGATCATAATGTGTATAAACCCATTTTATTTTCCCGTTTTGCATTAAATCTGGAATCAAAAATTCATCTCTTAGTTGTTGTGTGTCGTATTGCTTTACGGCTTTTGGACTTGAAGCATATCTTGTTTCAAAAGTAGTTGACATAGTGTTTTTATTATTTTGATTTTTATAATGAACGTCGTATTCCTAATTCCAAACCTCGTAGTTCGGCTAGCCCTCGTAATCGTCCAATACCTGAATAACCAGGATTAGTTTTCTTTTTTAAATCGTCTAACATTTTATGGCCATGGTCTGGTCTAAACGGCATGCGTAAATCTTTACGACCAGCCGTAGCCCTTTTTTGCTGTTCTAAAACCAATGCTTTCATAACGGCGTACATATCTACATCACCTTCTAAATGGTCGGCTTCGTAAAAGTTACCTTTTGCATCACGTTTTGTGCTTCTTAAATGTATAAAATGAATGCGCTCTCCCAAGCGTTCAACCATTCCCGGTAAATCATTATCAGCCCTAACTCCAAATGAGCCTGTACAAAACGTTAATCCATTATTATGGCTTGGCACAGCTTCATATAAATCCAAAATATCTCGTTCTGTACTTACCACTCTAGGTAACCCAAGAATAGGATACGGTGGGTCATCTGGATGGATACACATCAGTACCCCAGCTTCTTCAGCACTTGAAATAATTTCACTTAAAAAAGAAAATAAATGTGATTTTAGTTCAGCATAGCCAATACTATTATATGTTACTAGTATCTGGTTGAATTCTTTTAAAGTATAACCCTCTTCGGCACCAGGTAAACCGGCAATAATATTTTTGATAAGTTTTTTTTGGTCTTCTTCTGATGTGCTTACTAAATAATCTTTCGCTGCTTCTTTCTGAACATCAGAATATGCCGTTTCTACTCCAGGACGTTTCAACAGAAAAAGTTCGAAAGCAGCAAAGGCATCAACATCAAAGCGCAGTGCAGTAGATCTATCATCGACTTCATAATCTAAGTTGGTACGAGTCCAATCTAAAACAGGCATAAAGTTATAACAAACAATGTCAATTCCACATTTACCTAAGTTCAATAATGTCTGTTTATAATTTTTGATATAGGTTTCATATTGACCTGTTCTTGTTTTTATGTTCTCATGTACAGGTACACTTTCAACGACAGACCAAGTCAGGCCAATACTTTCAATTTGGGCTTTCCGTTTATTTATTTCCTTAATTGGCCAAACCGCCCCGTTAGGTATGTGGTGCAAGGCAGTTACTATACCCGTAGCCCCTGCTTGTTTTATGTCAAACAATGATACTGGGTCGCTGGGTCCATACCATCGCCAAGTTTGTTCTAAATTCATAGAAATAATGGTTTTAAATGTCGGTTTAATATATTATCCTTTACATTTTTCCCTACTACTGCTTCATGCTTATTTAATAAAGAATAAAACTCATCGTTATGTTCTGCAGCAATCTTATATGCCGTATGTAATAATTGGCGTAAATGCTTATTATATCTAAAATTCATAGGATTATGCCTAAGTGCATCTACAAATTCCTCAGAGCTCCATAGTTGCAAATTCCCCATAGTTGGCAAAGCCGAAATATCAATATTTAGGACAGTACTGTAAGGTTCAGTCAGTTCGTCATATCGTCCCATTGCTTCTTTATATATCTTTTTTACAAATGTAAAACCATCGACACCACCTTCTGCTAAACCTATTAATTCTTCCAACCATGTTGTCACGGCAGTTTTAAGATGGAGTCCTGCATTATATTTTTTAATGAGACGATTGATAACAGGGTATATGGAGAACTTATCACTGCCGGTATGCACGCTTAATTTTAAGTCACTTGGCAAACCAAAGTTTACAATGGCGTGGTTTATAACTAGTAGACTCTTTTCAAAATCTTCTTCAAATCGCTCTAAATCCCCCTCGTAATCTATTCCTTTGTTGAATCTTCCTATAAATTTTGGGGCTACATTATTTACAGGAATGTTATGGTCTGCCAAAAAATTTAAAATAAAGAAGAGCTCGATAGGACTTTGAGGGAGCTCTACCTCATCCATTGAAATCTCAACAAGAAAAGGACTATCTTTTTTATAAGCTTTGATTATATCATATATGCGAGATGCTTCTTTCGCCGCAGCAAAAAAATTATCCCCTAATACCACAAGTTTCTCTTCAACAATTCTTTGAATACCACTTATGCCTTCTATCTTGAAAGGTTCTAAGAGATGACCATATGCTTTTAAAAAACTTTCCCTATCCTTAGCGCTTAAGGATTCGCCAATTTTGTTTGCAACATCAATTGTAAAAAAATCAGAGCTTTCTAAAAAACCATCTACGTTTTCGCTATTTATATGGTCTGCGTCCACATAATAAGCCTCTTTAAATGCAAGAGTTGAAATCGAGTTATCGGCTTCTGTACGCACCGATTTTGGTTCTGAGCCTACAGTAATGTGTTCTCTATGAGACTTGTTCCAAACAGGTGTTACTTTAACTCCCAAATCTTCCAAATCACAGAATGCTTGTAATTGATAATGCCCTTGATGAGCAAATCTATCTCCTATACCAAAAGAAAACTTTTCCATATATCTAAATTAAACACCGCTGTAAGCGGCAAATCCACCATCAATCGGAACAACTACGCCTGTTACAAATTTTGAGCCTTCGCTACATAACCACAAAACGGTTCCTACTAAATCTTCTGGCTCTCCGTATCGCCCCATAGGTGTTTGGTCAATAATTTGTTGACCGCGTTTCGTTAAACTCCCATCCTCATTGGTTAGTAATGTTCGGTTTTGTTCTGTTAAGAAAAACCCAGGAGCCAAGGCATTTACCCTAATACTAACTTTCGAAAAGTGAACCGCCAGCCATTGAGTAAAATTAGAAACCGCTGCTTTTGCGCCGCTATATGCAGGAATTTTTGTTAATGGTGTAAAAGCATTCATAGATGAAATATTTAAAATACTACAGCCTTCATGACCAACCATGTCTTCTGCAAATACTTGTGTAGGCAATAGAGTACCAAGAAAATTTAGATTAAACGTAAACTCAATACCCTTTGGGTCAAGATCAAAAAAGGTTTTAAAGCTTTCTGAGTCATTGTCTAAATCTTCCATCTCAAAGAACGGGTTGCTCGTTGTACCAAGCGGGTGATTTCCACCCGCACCGTTGATTAAAATATCGCATTTGCCATAAGTCTCATTTATTTGCTGTTTTGCGGCAATAAGAGAGTTCTTTTCCAGGGCATTGACTTCAACACTAATTGCTTTTCCTCCATTAAGTCTAATTGTTTTCTCTACTTTTTCTGCAGCTTCTTTTCGTAAATCGAGCACTGCAATATTGTGCCCTTCTTTTGCCAAAGCTTCTGCTATAACACTACAAAGTACTCCACCTGCTCCTGTTATTACAACTGTTTTTTTCATAAAAAAAATTTGACTTTGGTAAAGTTAAATAAAATTTGGTTAATCGTTTAACTAAAATATGTATATTTGAAAATGTTTACTAAACTATTCTTATAAATCCAAGATAAATGGACTAGATAAAGATCTAATTTTGAAGTACAAGCTTATCTCTATAATCTTAAAATAAAATGTTTATAATAGACACTTACAGTACCGCAGTCATTTTTTGTATTATTACCATGTTATGCTGGGGTTCATGGGCCAACACCCAAAAATTGGCAGCATCTACCTGGCGGTTCGAGCTTTTTTATTGGGACTACGTTATCGGAATTTTATTATTGTCACTTGTTTCTGCTTTTACCTTGGGTAGTTTAGGTATAGAAGGCAGGAGCTTTGTTGCAGATTTAAATCAGGCCGACTCGTTATCTCTTGGTTCTGCTTTTATAGGAGGGGTTATTTTTAATGCTGCAAACATATTGCTTGTGGCTGCCATTGGAATTGCCGGTATGTCGGTTGCATTTCCTGTTGGTATTGGTCTGGCACTTATCATCGGTGTAGTCGTTAATTATGTCGATAACCCTGTTGGCAATGCCAGTACGCTCTTTTTAGGTGTCTCCTTAATCGCTATAGCAATTATTCTAAACGCCTACGCTTACAGAAAGACGTCTTCTACCGTGAAGAACATGTCTCTAAAAGGCCTCGTTTTAGCCACTGCCGCTGGAATATTGATGGGGTTTTTCTACAAGTACGTAGCAATTTCCATGTTTTCTGATTTTACTGTTCCAGAGCCAGGTAAACTGAGCCCTTACACCGCAATTGTCATTTTTGCAGTTGGCATCTTTATGAGCAACTTTATATTTAACACACTTATAATGAAAAAACCTTTTATAGGAAGCCCAACATCATACGTCGAATATTTTAAGGGAAGCCTAAAAACACATTTAATAGGAATATTAGGCGGTATCATTTGGTGTATTGGCATGTCATTTAGCATCATAGCCTCTGATAAGGCTGGACCTGCCATTTCTTATGGATTGGGACAGGGTGCTACTGTGGTCGCTGCTATTTGGGGAATTTTTATATGGAAAGAGTTTAAAAATGCTTCAAAACACGTTAACTATATACTATATTTCATGCTTACGCTTTATGTATTAGGTTTAGCAATCACTATCTTATCACGTTAATTCATTTAAAATGTATAGACCTTTTAAATTTCAATATTTGGTAGTCATTCTATTGGTATGTACCACACTTTTGGGTTGTAAAGATTCTCCAAAAGAAGATACCGCTGAAAACTCCCCTAATGTAGTATTGAGCACCCGTTTTTCTAAACTGTTGAATTACAAAGTAGATTCCACGGCCATTCCAAGAAGCTTTGATTTTAAAACAAACGAATTAAGAACCATAACTTCTAAAGATTGGACAAGTGGTTTTTTTCCAGGAAGTCTGTGGTACCTGCATAGTTTAACAGATTCTTTACCCTATAAAGAAAAGGCTGCTCAATGGACTGATTTCATAGAGAACGAAAAATTTAATAACCAAACGCATGATATTGGTTTTATGATCTATAGCAGCTTTGGCAAAGGTTACGAAATCTCTAATGATAAACGTTATAAAGACATTATTCTACAAACCGCCAAAACATTAAGTACACGTTATAATTCTAAGGTAGGTGCCATACGGTCTTGGGACTGGAATAAAGATATTTGGGAATATCCGGTAATTATAGATAATATGATGAACCTCGAATTGTTGTTTGAGGCAACGAAATTGTCAAAAGACAGTACCTATTACAAAATTGCAGACTCGCATGCCAAAAAGACATTAGAGCATCATTTTAGGGAAAATCACAGCACCTACCACGTCGTAGTTTACGATACCGTTAATGGTAAACCGCTTCAAAAAGTTACCCATCAAGGTATTTCTGACCAATCCAGTTGGACACGAGGCCAAGCCTGGGCAATCTACGGTTTTACTATGTCGTACAGATATACAAAGAATGAATCGTATTTAAATCAGGCTGAAAATACCTTCGACTTCTATTTTAATCATAAAAACCTTCCAACAGACGGTATACCCTATTGGGATTTTGATGACCCTGAAATACCCAATGCACCAAAAGATGTATCGGCTGCAGTAATTATTGCATCTGCTTGCTTTGAGTTATTCAATACTACACAAAACAAAATGTATAAAGATTACGCAGATAAGGTTTTAAAAACATTGCAGTCTAACACTTATCTTTTATCTAAAGATAACAATGCGCCTTTTATCTTGAAACATAGCACGGGAAATAAACCTAAAAATGATGAAATAGAAGTTGCCATTAATTATGGTGATTATTATTTTTTAGAAGCACTTTACAGACAAAGCTTAATAAATACTCAATAAAATCACCTTTGTTAGAAAAAAATAATGGTGTTAAACATGGTAATTACACTTTAATGTTTATTGAGCGATAGCTGTAAATTGCAACAACACCTAGGCATAGTGCTGGCAATAAAAAAGATAATCTAACTTCAGGGATGTAGCCAAAAAATTGCAAATCAGCAAAACCTTCTCCACCCCAGTCTAATATAGATGCTTGGAGCGGTGGCATTAAAGCTCCACCAACAATAGCCATAACCAATCCCGCTGAACCTAATTTTGCTTCATCACCCATACCATTGAGCGCAATACCATAAATTGTTGGAAACATTAACGACATACATACGCTTATGCCTACTAAAGCATAGAGTCCTAAAATACCAGGAAGCAGCACGGCTCCTAAACAACAAAGCACGCCAACTACGGCAAATCTCAACATTAATTTTGCCGGTTTAAAAAACTTTAGCAGATAGGTACAAAGCCATCTTCCTATTAAAAATAGAAGCATGGCCGCCATATTATACCAAGTTGCTGTTAATTGACTTCCTTCGTCTCTTGACAAGTTCATCTCATCAACATATTGAAATATAAATGTCCAACACATTATTTGAGCACCCACATAAAAGGCTTGTGCCATTACACCTTCACGGTATCGTTTATTGCTTTTTAATTTTATAAAGGCGTCTATCAAAGGCATTTTAGCAGATTCTTTGATAGTCGGAAACTTTGTAAATGCAATAATAACAAATATAATCAGTACCAAAACAGCAAGTGCTACATACGGGAAACTAATAATATTTAAATCGTTCTCACGTATAGCCGCTTTTTCAATAATATCTAGGGTTTGATAGGTTTTATTATCATAATCATCAGAACGTAGTGCTTGAATAACGAATACTTGAGCTACCAACATACCCAATAATGATCCCATGGGATTAAATGCCTGCGATAAGTTTAAACGTTGCGTGGCAGTTTTCGGATCACCCATTGATAGAATAAACGGATTAGCAGTAGTTTCTAAAAAAGCTAAACCAAATGTGAGAATATATAAAGAAGCCAAGAAAAATGCGAATGTCTCGTAGGCTGCAGCAGGATAAAACAACAGAGCTCCCGTGGCATACAAGCCTAAACCTAATAATATCCCTTTTTTATAACTAAATCTTCTTATAAAAAGTGCTGCGGGTATGGCCATAGTAGCATAGCCACCATAAAAAGCCAATTGTACTAAGGCGGCTTCAAAATTTGAAAGTTCTGGCATTACTTTTTTGAATGCTGAGACCATAGGATTTGTTAAATCATTGGCTATTCCCCACAAAAAGAACAACGAGGTTATCATTATAAATGGGAATAACAACTTTCGTTGTACCACAGCTATGTTTTCTTTAGAAATAGGATTTGACATTAAAAAAATTTATAAATTATGTTATTTGTGATCTAAAAGGAATGGAAGACTGTGCACCTAATTTGGTTACAGATAAGGCAGCAGCCTTGTTTGCAAAAATTACAGCGTCTTCTAAAGTTTTGCCTTCGGCTAATGCAACCACTAAAGCACCATTAAATGTATCTCCTGCAGCAGTGGCATCTATCGCCTTAACTTGAGGTGCAGAAATCAACCCGATAAAATCCTCTGAATAAACATAAGCACCTTTGACACCCATTGTAATAATAATTACGGGCACACCTTTATTTTTGAGCGCTTCTGCAGCTGTATGAGCCGTGATTTCGTCTTCTACAACTACCCCTGTCATAAGCTTTACTTCTGTCTCATTTGGGGTTAATGCATAGATGTGCTTCAGAATATCATCTGAGAGCTTTTGAGCAGGTGCGGGGTTTAATATAACTTTCTTACCAAAATCTGATGCAATTTCACAAATTTTGTTTACGGTTTTTATTGGAATTTCAAGTTGAACAAGTATATATTCAACTGATTTAAAGATTTCTTTAATCTGTACAATATTATCTTTAGAAAGTTTCGCATTTGCTCCTAATGCCACCGAAATACAATTTTCTCCATTATCATCTACCATGATGAGCGCAACTCCAGAGGGCGAAACGTCATCGATAATTATTTTGGAAGTGTCTATTCCTACTTTATTGAACCCTTCAATGGCCGATTTGCCCAATAAGTCGTTACCTAATTTTGAGACGAAAATTACATTACCTCCCAGTTTAGATGCTGCTACTGCCTGATTAGCACCTTTACCCCCAGGATTCATAATAAACTCGCCACCTAATATAGTTTCTCCTTTTTCAGGGATTCTACTGGACTTAATCACCATATCGGTATTACTACTACCTATAACCAGTATTTTGTCACTTTTCTGTGTTGTCATTTTAATTGTTCTTTGGCAGAGTTAAAAACAATGGTTCTATTACAGAATCTGCATACGTTTTAGGATTCATTTTTTTTATTACATAATAATGCTCTTTGTCTGGACTTGCTTGCCATTCGTTTTTTCCTGAACGTTCTACATGATTGTATCCTATACTTACAATATCAAAATAGTCGTTTATACCTGTTACTGCTAATTGTACTGTTATAACATCCCAAATGGACCATTCATCGATAGTTTCAACCGGTTTACGTCCAGTCCACTTTGGTGGATTTGTGAAAAAAAAATGATAGCCAGCTTTGAGTATGTTATGATCTCCTAGTTCATTGATTCGTGAACCTGTTCCATATCCGAATTTGGATTCACCTATTTCGCCACCGTTGAAAATTATGGGTCTTGGACAATTGTCAATAACATATTTCGCAGTACCCTCACCGCTCCATTTAAAATTAGATTCTACCCTTTGATCACCATCGTAAAATCCACCCATTATGTAAAATGCCTTAACTTTTTTATCAACTAGAGACAGTCCATCGAGGTCTGAATATTTATCTGATTTTGACTTGAATAATTTTACGATATTATTAAGCCTTCCGGTAACGACAATTGTAATACTGGTATCAGCACTTTGGGAAAGAATTTCTCGGTACAATTCGGTAGTTTTAGGCGCTTTTTCACTAGTTAAATCACTTGGAAATTCTTTACCTATATACCAAGTATATTCTTCTTCAGAAAAAAAATCATCCTCGTATGCTCCAACTGGTAAATCAGGCCGGCCAAAAAAAGTATTCACTGCATCTATACCCTCAACATGGTGTGTCATTGACCATGATGACATTACTGCTTTTATATCACATAACCCTTTATCAGCAAAGACGTGTAGCGCATAGAGCGCGCCTAAATCATCTATATCACCTCCAATATCAGTATCAAATATAATTTTAGGCACTTCGTTTTTAGTTCTTTTACTACAAGTACTAAAACAAATAATAACCAAAAAAAGCAAAACAAAATTTATTCTAATATCACGTCTCATAAGTTATTACCAAATAAGTTTAATATTCCAATACGATACCTGTGTGCATTTTCAATTGCGGTACAGTAATATTAATTTTTCCGCCTTTAATATCCATTCGCATAAGTTCTCCCGACGGTATCATATAAGCTCTTTTAATATTCTCTTTCAAATCAACTGTTACCGGTATGTTGTACAGTACTGGCATATCCTCAATAACTTGTACCTTACCGCGCTGAATAGGTGAGGCATAAAGTAGATGAATCACATACCTGCTTTTCTCTGGCTGATGGAGTAAGTTAATTCTCCCCATACTTGGCATTTCTGTTTTTACAAAGGCTTTATTACGCAAAAGATTGAAAGCATTGTAGAACAAGTCTCTATGCATTTGCACCCCCATTTCTTTGTATTGCTTGTCAATATTGTGTGCAAAGAAAATAACATTTCCTTTTCTAATTACTGCAGGATGCTCTGCATCTTCCAACACAAAAGGGGTATTTTTATGAGAAGAAAAATGGCTTAATGTTCTTGAAAAATAGGGTTCCCTTAATTTTGCCAATATTTCTGTATCTGATTTTGGTTGTACACGTATTGCGGGTTCGTAGTTTAGAAATGGTGAACGCACAATATTTGTTGAGATGATATCATTAACCACTGTATAGTCCACATCGTATTTGGCGTCACCTAGATAATCTGCTCCTATGTCAAGGACTGGAATTTCATCCCTGAAAGCTCCTTTTCCCATAAGGATCACTTTGCCTCCTCTGGTAACAAAGTCATCTAATCGTTGCTGATCCCGTTCTAATATACCGTCACTCGTGACGACTAAAACCTCAACATCAGACCAATCTTCCAATAGGTTGACCACATTAAAGTTTATTTGGTTTTGTACCAACATGGCAACCAGACCTTCTAAGGCTGGTTTATCACCTCCTACATAAAGACCCGTAGTAGCTTTGTGCTCACCACCAATACCATAACTTTCAATTTTTTTTGCATATTCGAATGCATATCCAATATTCTGATATGTTCCTATATCCATCTCTCCGGAGGGATGAAGTTGATCTCCTATATTAATATTAGCTCCATAAGCCACCATTGAAGCCACTTCATACTTGAGTGCCTCTTTTGATTTAAACCCTCCAAACTCGCCCCAAGCGGTGTGAAATTTGCCGCTCATAGCTACTATATCCTTTCCGATATTACCAAAATACTTGGATCTCCATGGAAATACATCGTACCCAAACCAAGCTGTCGGCAAATCTTCCAGATCAAATTTGGTATTAAAACGAAACATATTGTACTGGAAATCAGACAGCATTTTACTATTAAATTCTGCAGTGGTACCATTCCAAAATACAGAAGCTTTTGGCCTATGTTTCTTAACAATTGCCAATGTTTTTTGATAAAAAGTTTCATATTTCTCTATAGTTCTTTTAAAGACGGCTTCATCATCATTAATATCAATACCTCTGGATTCATAATCTGCTCGTGCCAGATCGTTATAATTCACTCGCCAGGTGTTAAGAATGTCAAACCAAATTCCGTCAATCTCATAGTTTTTGACAATTTCTTCGACCTGAGCATAGATTTTTTCCGCATAGGCTCCCATAGGTTCTAAATATTGCCATCCCTGAAATGTATCGTCAGAACCTAATCCTTTGATACCTTCGAGATATAAACTGGAGCCGCTTTTATTTTTTTGAACCCATTGTGGATGTGCTTTTGCCTCCCAATCAGAATACCCTACTGTGAAATATATTTTAACTTTCACCCCTATTTCACGACAAGCTTCTATTTGAGCTTTCATAAGATCAAAATCAAGATGTGGATGTATCCTCCCTATTTTAGTATTATAATAGCTCCAACCATGGTGTCCCTTGGCGAAAATATTTATAGCGTTTACATGTCCGATTTTAAGTGCTTCCTGGAATTGTTTTTTATCGAATTTGGCCGCTATATCTTCAATAAATTCTGAAGTATGAAAGTCAAGATGAACCTGTCGTGTTCCTTCAGTGTTCTCTAATTCGCTTTCAAGTTCTATCCTTTCTGCAGATATATCTAATCTTTTATTACAAGAAAATAATATAAAGGATAAGAAGATGAAGTATAAAAGTTGTCTTTTCATAAGGTTTACATTTTTAACACTTTTCGCTAGCAGGCACTATGCTTGTTTTTACTTTTTTAGAAATATATTGGTTGTAAATTGCTAAGAATAGAGGAATCACGTGAATACTGGCTGAAATTAAAAACATATTGACATATCCATTTCGAGTGGTATCTCCTATAGCTCCCATCATTCTTCCTCCAATAAAAAGACCTAAACCATAGGTAAGGGTATAAAACAAGGTTTGTGCTGTGACTACCACTTTTTTTGGTACGCTATCTGTAATAAAAGATACACAAGCTAATGTAAATAAACCTATTTCAGAATGTAAAACTTGCATACCTACCAATATCCAGGCACTTTCGGTATTAGCAACAACCAACCATCGCACGATGCTAACCAAAATAGAGGATATTATAATCCAATGTAAGCCTATCCATGATTTCAATTTGTTAAAAAATAACATGAAAATAACTTCAGAAATTGTTCCTACTGCAAATGCAAGGCTTACCACAAGAGCACCATGTCCCGAAGACTTAATCAATTGACTATAATTACCCATGTATGCAGCCAGAGCGATAAAATTAATAAATGACATTACAAAAAAGATCAGTAATCTTTTGTTATTTAGAAGTTTTAGTACATCCTTTACTTTTGTTCTTTCCTGTTTTTCCAGAGTTGTCTTTTTAAGAAACAGAGAAGCTAGGAACATAAGCGTAAAGCTCGTAACCATACCAATGATAACTGCGGGATCATTCCAGAATCTGTCAAAATACTCAAGATATGCACCTATAACTACCGAGCCAAAAAACCAACCTGCTGGAGCAAATAATCGCAAACGACCAAAGTCCAAGCCCCTTTCTTTGGCTAATGTAGAAGCGATTGCATCTAAAATACCCATAATCCCTATTGAAAAAAATGAATACACGAAATAGGAAGTTAAAAACGACCAATAACTATTTAAAAATAATAATGGTATGCTACCTATTAGTGTTCCTAGAGTCAGGATCTTTATAATCAGTTGGGGTTTTCCTATTCTATCTGACAAATAGCCCCATAATAATGGTACTCCTATGGCACCACATAAAGAACCTAAAAAAAAGATAGAACTGATCTGAGAATCACTAAAACCTTCTGCACTTAGATAAGGGACCAAAAAGGCAAACACGCAACCTAATCCTACATGGAAGAGAAAATATATTGCTCGGATTGAATTAATCATTTAGTATTAGTTAAAGTGTTTTAAGGGGTTTTCATTTTAAATCATCCAGAATGTCTTGTAATGCAATCTCCGCGTATCCTATGTAAGTATCAGCCGCACCGTAATAAATTTTTACTATACCTTCTTCTACAAGTACGCCACAATTAAAAATCACATTCCCAAAAAAACCATTTATTTCATAATCTTCTTCAGGAATCATTATAGGATTTTCTGACCTCGAAACTATTTTTGTAGGATCATTTATATCATACAGTACTCCCCCCAGACAATACACATTATCTTTTGAAGCACCATGATATATTTCCAGCCATCCGTCTTTGGTTCTAAAAGGCACTGCACTGCATCCTATTCTACCATCATCCCAGTAACCCTCTCGTGTACTCATTGAAAATTTATGATTCCCCCAGCAAATAAGATCCGGAGATTCTGCAATCCAAATATCTTTCAACTTGTACTCTGCTGATATCGGCCGGCTCAAAGCGTAATATTTTCCATTGATTTTTTCAGGAAAGATAGCCACATCCTTATTATCCGGAGTAAAAATCACGCCATGCTTTGTAAACGTCTTAAAGTCTTTTGTAGTGGCCAGGCAGGTAGTTACTCCCCCAATAGCAGAACAGGCACTATAATTAATGTAGTAAGTATCATTTATAAATGTAATTCTTGGATCCTCAATTCCATACATTTCATACACATTGCTAGGAACCATGCAAGGAGTTTCATCGATATCAAAATCGATTCCGTTTTTACTTCTGGCAATTCTAAAATGAGACATTGAGGAAAGAAAAATACGATCTGGAGTATAAATGTACCGAGAATCATGAAGACCTATACCGGGCTTATTTTTATCAAAAGATTTTACCACTGTTTGATCTTTTTTGTGATCAAAATAAACGGTGCATACTTCATTTTCATTACGAGCAATAGGTCTTTCGGCTACCCTAAGTAATAATAAAACATCCCCTTCAAAACGAATAACACCACAGTTGAATACACATACAACTTCAAAATCAGGCTGAGATGGCTTCACATCTTTGGGAGCTATAATTGGGTTTTTGTTAGATCTTACCACCTTGAGGCTAACTACGTGCTTTTTTTTATTTTCTTTTATCATTATTAAATTATTTTAGAACATCACATTTTATTTTTCGGCTTCCTAAGTTTTGATACACCCGGCATCTGAAATATCTATTGCTTTAATTCCCAAACCTCTTGCCGGTGAATTTTCTGCGAATTGTATGATTCCATCTTCAAACTTTTCCAAAAGAGGGTCGGTATTTATATTATTATTGTCTAGTGGTAATTCATATTCTTTAATTACATCATATGCATCCAGCTCTTTTGTTATCAATTTTCCTTTTCCCGAATAAAATATGTTATTTTTCAATTTATTGATTGCGTTTATATCATATATTTCAAAGCCGTCTTCTGCGATTATTACATTTTTTTCAAAAGCATATTTTTCACAACGTTCTAGTGTAAACCTCCCTTTTCCTTTGATTATAAAAAAGTTATTTCTGAACACATTATTGCTTGCTATATGATTATGACTTGGCCTAGGAACATTGATTTCAATATTTTCGATAATTTGACAATTGACTGCCTTTTCGTCCAGATAGTAGGCAGAGGTTCCTGCTCCCGGTGCATCTTTGATATCTTTTATGAAATTATTCTTGACCAGAGCATGTTTACAAAAAGTGATATAAATACCTGCTCCGTCATACAAATCCTGCATAGCACGATAAATCAGATTCTTCTGGATTTTTAAATTTTTACCTCCTGCACATATGGCGGCATACGGAACATCGTGTAATTCATTATGAGTTATTGTGCAGTCTGTGTAATCTATCCCTTTTTCCCATTCCTCAGGCACATTTGGGTCTGTGGCTCCAACATACAGTGCTATAGCGCTTAAGAATGTTTTACCCACATGATGTATATGATTATTATGGATTAACGCCTTAGAACCTGTTAGACGAATGGCTCCTGCACCGACATTACAAATAGTACAGGAAGTAATCTTTATATTATTTCCTGAAACTTTAATTCCGTGGGCACCAACATTAACTACCGACAAATTGTTTAAATGGCAATCTTGTGCATTTCTAACAGAAATAGCTCCATCAAATAATTTTGCCCCGAAAGCACCACTCATTAATGGAGCGTTTGTTGCTGAAATTGTCATATCGGTCAGTGAAACATTTCGAACTACTTCTCGGTCATCTTTACCAATCACAAAAAGGTTCTCTAAAACGGGTGCAATAATCTCAATAGAACTCATGTCTTCATCGGCTAACGGCCAATAAATAAGTTCTCTGTTTTTTCTATCTAAATACCACTGACCGGGTTCCTGTAGCCCTTCTTTTGTATTCCAAATAATGTAACGTTTATCAAAATTATAATGTTTGGCAAAGGCTCCCGGAGGCCATCCCGAAGGATTTGAAAAAGTAACTAATTGATTTTTCCAATCTACGCTCTTTACACCCACCAAAGATTCATCCCACATATGAAAAACAGTTATCTCAGCATTTTCGGGTTCTAAAGTTTGAGGTATGTCATCTTTTTTAAATTTTAATGTAGTCAGTTCTTTATAAGTAGGTTCTCTTTCAAATCCCCCTTCATAGGTACTACGCCAGGTAACATCAAAATCTGTTTCGTGAAGTAAATAACCCTTTCGCGGAAAACGGGCTCTGTCTGCATACTTACCGTTGACAATGAGCATTCTAAAATCCCAATTACCTTGAGATATTTCCGGAAGTTTGGCACTCCACCATTTATTATTTTTAGGTTGCCAGTTAACTATTCTTTTACCTCCGTAAAGTCGGGTATCTCCGCTTCCTTTTATGGTAAGACCAGAATCCAAAACTGTTAGCTGTATTTTCTCATCAAAAAAATATGCTCCATTATCAATAGTGATTACCTTATCTTTCTTGGGTAACTCCCTGCAATTCAATATTGCTTCTTTCAGGGATTTCCCTTTGTGCTTTACAGTCAATGGCATACTTTTCTTGTTTCTTGTTTCTTGTTTCTTGTTTCTTGTTTCTTTATTCTAATTAATCTTTATTATCAAAACATTCTGATTGTCATCATCTATCCATGAAATCACAAAACTCCTTATACCTCTCATAGCGATCACGATACATTTCGGCTCTTTTTTTATTGGGAATGTATTCTTTCTGAAATCCATGCCCCATTTGTTTCATTGCTTCTTGTACATTGGGATATAATCCAGCAACCGTTGCGGCAAACATACTGGCTCCTAACGCGCAGGTTTGTTCTGATTTATGAATCCTTATGGGCATTTCCAGAACGTCTGCCATCATTTGCATAATAAAAGGAGACTTATGAGCCACCCCTCCTATTCCTATTATTCCCTTGATGGGTATTTTATTTTCTATAAAACGCTCTATAATACGTTTGGCTCCAAAACATGTTGCTTCTACTAAGCTTCTGAAAATATGAGGTGCATTACTTCCTAAATGCAAACCTTGAATCGCTCCTTTAAGTAATTGATTAGCGTCTGGTGTTCTCCTACCATTTAACCAATCCAAAGCCAATTCGCTTTTTTCATTCCATGTTATCTTTTCTGCAGCCTTACTCATTTCTACTAAAGTAGTATCAATAATGTCGTTTAGTAATTTTTCGGAAGAGTCAGATGGGTGCTGAGTTAAATAATTTCTAATGGGCCAGGTTACCACACTTTGAAACCATGCATACACATCCCCGAAAGCCGATTGCCCTGCTTCGAGCCCAATCATACCAGGGATTACGGATCCATCTACTTGCCCACAAATACCATTTACCAGTGTATTACCCATTTGTTTTTTGGGAATAACGAGCATATCGCAAGTTGAGGTCCCCATCACTTTACTCAAGTAATAAGGCTCTATTTCGCCACCTACTGCACCCATATGGGCATCCATTGCTCCTACACCTACTTTTACTTCTTCTGTTAGTCCAAGTCTCTCTGCCCACTTAGGACTAAGATGTCCTGCTGACATGTCTGCTGTATACGTTTTTGTATAGAGGTGCTCAACGAAATGATCTAAAAGTGGATCCAGTGATGTAAAAAACTCTTGGGGAGGCAATCCACCAAATTCTTCGGACCATAGTGCTTTATGCCCTGCAGAACAGACACTTCTTTTCATTAAGGCAACATCCGTTTTTCCAGTTAACAGAAACGGCATCCAGTCACAATGCTCTACCCAGGAATGTATAGAAGATCTTACGCTGCTGTCATTTCTCAATACATGTAATAATTTGGCCCAGAACCATTCTGAAGAATAAATACCTCCTACATATTTTAGATAATTTACATCAAATCTTTTGGCGTGCTCATTTATTTCGTTAGCTTCTGTAACCGACGTATGATCTTTCCAGAGAAAAAACATTGCATTTGGGTTGTCTTTAAATTCTGGTAGGAGAGCCAAAGGCACTCCATTTTCATTCACAGCGACTGGAGTAGAACCTGTGGTATCTATAGAAATTGCCCTGATATTATCTCTTACCTTATCAGACACCTGATACAATGCATTTTTAATCGTGTTTTCAAGACCTTCTATATAATCCAAAGGATGCTGCCTGAATTGATTTTTTGCAAAATCACAATAGTCACCTTCTTTCCAACGGGAATAGGAGAATTCTGAAGAGGCAAGTTTATTCCCGTTTTTAGTATCTACTATAATAGTTCTTACAGAAGCTGTTCCATAATCTATCCCTATGACATAGTTGGTAGCATTCATTGTTTTATTTTCTTGAAAGCAGTGTAAGGGTTAATAAATGCGAAGTATTAGTATTTCCTATCTTCATTTCCGTTTCATATTTATTTGTACAGGTTTCCATACGTATAACAAGCCCTATAATCTGACCCTTCTTTATCCATTCCGAAGGAATTCCAGGCGGAAGGCCTGAAAATATCTTTCTCATCAACATTGTGCATACACACTGGAATTCTCAACATTGCAGCAAGTGTTATAAGATCTTTTCCTATGTGACCATAACTGATAGCTCCGTGATTGGCGCCCCAATTATTCATTACTGAATATACATCACGGAAAGCTGAAGAATTCGTGAGATTAGGAACAAACCAAGTAGTGGGCCATGTTCTATTGGTACGAACATCTAAAGTTTTATGCACCTCATCCGGGATTTCGATAGACCAGCCTTCAGCAATTTGAAGTGTGGGTCCAAGTCCTTTTGTAAGATTAAGTCGGCACATAGTCAATGGCATTCCTCCCTTAGTTAAAAAGTTAGAAGAATACCCTCCTCCCCTAAAATATCCTAAATCAGCCGGATACCATTTCGTGGCGTCCAGGCAATCTTGCATCTCTCCTTCGGTTATTTCCCAAAAAGGTTTTATTGCATGCTCTCCATCAATTTTTTGTTCTCCCGAACCATCGAGTGTCGCAGATCCCGAATTTATCAAATGAATGAACCCATTTTCAGCTCGATCTATAGGTTGCCAGCCTGTTACTCTTTTTACCGCTTCCGGGCTCCAGTATGTGCGTACATCGGCAAAAATTTGTGCCGTGTTGGTAAGCAAATAATTAAAAAGCATTGAAACTCCGTTAAGAGAATCATTTTCTGTCGCTACAATGTATGGTTTTCGAATTCCGTTCCAGTCAAAAGAGGAGTTTAGTAAAGCTTCGGAAAAGTCACCATTAGGTAAAAAATCTGTCCACTGTCTTTGTCCTTGAAAACCTGAAACAATAGCATTATGACCCAATGCTTCTTCTGCATATCCCATTTTGGACAATTTGGCATTACCTTCCATCAGATCTCGAATGATCAAGGTCATTTTTACAACAAATTCCCAATCTTTATCTTTTTGCTTGCGAGATCTTTGCTTTTCCGGCTCATTAAAGTCTTCTCCTTCTTCACAATTTTCTTTTGTCCAGGATAGTGCTTTTTGATACTCTTCTTCGTCATAAATCTTTTGTTCTATTCTTCGCAGTAATTCTGTAGAATCCACATATTCATTTCTCATTCCCAAATATGACTGAAAAAAATCTGCATCAATTTCAGAACCTGCTATTCCCATAGAGACAGTACCAATTGCTAGATATGATTTTCCTTTCATTAGAGCAACTGCCATACCCGCTTTTGCAAACTGTAGTAACTTATCTTTTACATCTCTTGGGATTGTTTGATCACTTAAGTCCTGAACATCTCTACCATAAATACCAAAGGAAGGTAATCCTTTTTGATTATGACCGGCCAGGGTGGCAGCCAGATAGACCGCACCAGGCCTTTCGGTACCATTAAAACCCCAAATAGCTTTTGGTATTGTTACATCCATATCCATAGTTTCGGTACCGTAGCACCAACATGGAGTCACAGAGAGGGACACCCCTACATTGTTTATTTTGAATTTATCGGCACAATCGGCAGCTTCTTTGGCTCCACCGATACAGGAATCAGCGATTATGCACTTTACTGGCGAACCATCTGGGTAGGTTAATTCCGTTTCATATAACTTGGCAACATTTTTAGCCATATTCATGGTGGTTTCTTCTAGGGATTCTCTTACTCCTCCCAGCCTACCGTCGATTATGGGTCGTATACCTATTTTTGGAAAGTTATTCTTATATGTCATATTATATTTCTCTAGAACGATTATCGGTTAGTAGCACAGAAAAGGTATTACTATTTTTTTTGAAATGATGTTTTTCAAATATATGCTTAATCGTTTAAACAAAAAAATAATTTTTAGTAGTTTCTTGACTTTTTTGATTATGGTTTAGAATAACTTTATAACTTGAGAGAAGATTTTCCTTTTATGAGATCAGCTTCTAGACATATTTGCTTTTCTCCTATATCCGGTTGTGCTATTTGCTGGGTTAATACTTGTACCGCTTTCTTTCCTATTTCGTCTAAGGGTTGCCTGATATGTGTAAGGGGGCAATAATAAAAATCAAAAGCCTCTCCCTCGTCAAAACTTACTATCGCGATGTCGTTAGGAACTCTTAAGCTAAGTTCATCTATATACTTTAGCCCCAGAATAGCCAAGGTATTGGTAGCAAAAAAAATAGCCTCTATCGGATTTTCTCTTGCCAACAGGCTATCAATCCCTGTCCTAATTTGATTTTCACTATCGTTGAAATCGATTTCTACAAGATTCGAAGATACGCGGTTATCAAAATGATTCTGAATAGTTTCCTTATAACCTCTTATCCTTTCTCTCATATGAAATAAAGGGTTAGAATACGCAATCATCCCTATTCTTTCATATCCTGAAACAATGAGCTCTTTTATAACCTTCGAGGAAGCTTCAAAATTATCAATTACCACATAGTTTGTAGAAATATTTGGGAAATATCGGTCAATAAGTACTAAGGGAATATTCTGTTGCTTTAGTTGAATAATTTGATTATCGCTACCCTCAGAGGGAACTATAATAAAGCCATCTACCTGCCTGCTAGAGAGAAAATCTATTAAATGTAATGATTTTTCCGCCTTTTCATCAGAGCTACCAAAAATTACTGTGTAGTTCAAGTTTGTCGCTTCGTCCTCTATGATTCTGGCAATATTTGCAAAAAACGGATTGGAGATATCTGCTACTATAAGGCCAATGGTGTTGGTTTTACCACTTTTTAAACTTTGTGCAATTTTATTAGGCTGGTAGTTTAGTGTCTTAGCAACTTCTTTTATTTTTTTAGCCATTGCTTGACTGACCCTACTGTCTTTTCTATCAGACAAAACATATGATACCGTAGCTATGGAAACTCCTACTTCATTTGCAATATCTTTTAAGGAGACTTGTTTTTTCTTCATTACAGTTTGACCTTTAACAAATATATGTCAAAAATAGCTTTATTTATCTTTCATTAATTTAAAAATCAATTTTTACTTACAATACTCTAAAGATATTTTAGCTTCTAAAATTTAATAAAACGCCAGATAGAGAACATATTTTACTTTTCTATTCTCCACCTGGCACTCTAATTTTTTATGGTAAGATCTTTGAAAATATGGTATTGATCTAAATCTACAACCTAAACTTACCTCCTGTTTACAATTAATTTATGTGTTTTAAAAACTTCATCTTTAACTTTTTCAATAATCAGGTACATACCATTTTTTTGAAATACACCTGCATCTACCTCAACTATCATTGTTGCTTTTATCTTTTTACTATAAACTACTACTCCTTGTAAGTTTGTTATAATAATTTCCGAATCCATATTGGATGTTCTATTGGCTTTAATTTTTAATGGACCAGCCTTTAACGGATTAGGAAATACATTGAAGACTTTAGAATTATTTTCTTTGGTAGTAATTGTTGTTTGTTGCCTACTATTAGATGCACATCCTGGATCGTTATAATTATTACTCCCGTTGGTAAACAGAATTTGCTTATCTCCATTAGACCAATTGCTTAATTGTGTAACATCTGCACTTTCACTTTCTATTTGATTTCCGCACACAGTGATGTAATCTATGTATAAATTCTTATCACAACCACTATTACCATCATTCAAGAAATGTATGGTAACAGTTCCACCAGAGTAACCAGAATACGTATAATTCGCATAAGTTGTAGTAACTGTTTCATTCAAAACACTGGTATTATTGATTCTCAAATCCATGATTTCACTTCCACAACTTCCTTTTGCTCTAACCACTATCTCACTACTCGAACCATTTCCAGGATCAGTTCCCAACGTCCCAAAATCTATATATCCTTCACAGTGCATCAATTGACTAAAATCTCCTCCACACGAACCGTTTTCGTAAGCGCTTGTATTTATCTGCTGATCTTCCGCCTGATACCGGGTACCCTCAATTTCAATCCAATCTATTTCCAAATCGGTTCCATTATCTGGGAAATAAAGCTTTATTTCTCCTATATTATTTAGGTTATAGGAATAATCAGCAAAGTTACTTCCTGTAATGGTCCAGGTTTTTTCTGTCACATCATTATTCTGTAATTGGAGCTGATCAGAAGTTCCACTTAGCATTCGCGCTCTTACAACAACATTAGTATTTGTAGGAGGCGTTCCATCTCCAGATACAGCATCCACATCTTTTTGGGCGATATTATCAAGCCCCGGCCATCCCGAACCAGATTGCGTAATAAATGTCTGAAATTGATAAGCATCATTAGCCATGGGTGTATTTGCACTAATAGGAACATCGATCGTTACAGAACCCGAACCTGCACTTACACTTTTTCGTTCTTCTCCATAATTATCGAAATTAGGAGAATCTTTCTGGAAAACCACTACAACATCTCTATTTGTGGATGCTTCATATTCTACTATCACAGAAACTGTACTCCCTGGATTTACAAAAGTTGGTGCAGATACCGATATGATATCATCAAGTCCTCCGCCTCCATTATTAGAAAGAGCATTTACTTGATCAGAGGTATCAAAAGTGTGGACTTCACAACTATTTCCGCCTCCAGAAGGAAAATACGTAAAATGAATTCTAAAATCTCCTGTTTCCTCAAAATACTGCTGGTCAATAGCCTCTACTGATCGATTATTGGTTCCGTTACCAGGAGCGTTTAGGGAAATCCAATTAATACCATCGTTGGTCAAATTAAATCTTGCATTACCAGTAGTATACTTATGATACCAAGCGATTACTCCATCGGTATTGGTCAAAAATAATGATGAACTGTTATCTGGCAATGAAAGGTTCACCCAGGATGACCCATTCCATCGTTTACCATAAGAAGTTCCATCTTTTGTTCTATAGCTTACCACAGGGGTATTAGTGTTTAATGCTCCTACATGACTTTCCGGTAATATATCTTGTTGAGAAGATCTGGCAACTACCACTGAAGCATTATCTACGGTAAGAGGCAAGGTGATATTGGCACCTCCAGCCTTTTTAAAGGTATTTCCGCCATCATCCGAATACGCGTAGATAACGTGAGTTTGTCTATCATACCCGCTATTTCCACTAGTATAACAAGGATCAATTACGGATGCAGTTAAGTGCATTCTGTTATTTTTATCAAAAAATACTCGTGGTCTTGGCTGCTGGTAGGCACAGCCAAACCCTCCTCCGTCAAGACCAAATACGATCGCCTTTACAGGAGTACCATCAGAGCTATAATTATCCGTCCCTAATAGTGTAAATGAATCGTTGTTCGCATTATATTTCATCATAGTACCTACGTGATCCTCGGAGGCGTCACCTAATTTCATTCTAAAAAGAGTATATAATTCATCATTCCTATCTTTATAAAACTCCATATACGTAACATTCTTACCAGGAGGATACTTACGTGTCCAACTATAGATATTATAAGGTTCATTAGAAATATAATATTTCCAATCCTGATTATGCGCATCACCAGTTAAGTGAATATATCCGTTTTTATCGATTGCAATAGAAGGTTTGGTATGAAAATCATCTGATTGTAAACTTGTCATTACTGCATAGACATTATCGGTTCCATTTCGTTTCTTCCCTACATAGATCTTTTGATCACTCCCTACATACGTGTAATAAATATCACCATTATTAGTTGTAACTGAAGTACTATAGCCATAGTTCAGATTACCATCAATAGAATGTGCCACATTTTCATCCACCCAGCTTATATCCGTCTGAGCATTGCATAATTCCGATGACAATAGTAGCATCGAAAATATAAAACATGTGCATTTAAAAAGGTTAAAAAAAGTTTTCATAATATTTGTATTAAGTTCTTTTATATTTTAGGTAAGTTCATAACAAATTGAACTTTTTTTGCACCAGATCTCTCCTCTAATTCCTCTTCAAAGCTTTATAAATTGGGGGAAACCTCTGATTGACAGTCTTATTTTCTCAATATTACCTTTTGCTGAAAAGTTTTTTTCTCAGTTTGTACCCTAATCACGTACAAACCGCTTTTAAGTGTCCCAAGATCCAAATTATGCGTTCCCTTCTTTGTAAATTCTTTATGTAATAAACCAAAAGCATCGTAGACTGTTATTTTAATAATTTTTTCATCAATACCTTCAAGTTGTAGTCTTCCACTTGTTGGATTGGGATATATTTGCATCGCTAAAGCCTCAATCTCTTCAGAACTATTTTGAATTTCATTGGAATATTCAGCTTTCCACCACGCTATACTTAATCCGGGACTACCCACAATTTGTAAAGATTGATCTCCTTCATTAAGTAAGGTATAGCCGGTTACCTGCTGCCATTGTCGAAAATTTCGCCTCGTATAGTTAATATTAACCGTATGAAGTTCATCTTCACCTAAATTCAATGTCAATTTTGATCGATAAAATGAAGGATTTACGTAATAAGTAAACTTATACATTCCGGTTTTTGTTACCTTAACCGGATATGAAACCGAAGAACTATTACCAAGAAAGCGAACGGTAGCGGAAGAATCTTGAACTACAGATGGCATAATAATGACATTGCCAGTTTTTTTATTAAAAGCTGGCGCTGGGATTTTACCGGGCAATTCCATACCTACTTTGGTTGGGTGAAACCAATTAAGTTTCCAGTTTTTTCCTTTAGAATGAATTTCAATAGTGTCTGTTCCTTTTTCAAGATAAGCATAAGCATTTGCCACTACCCATTGCCCAGTTGGAATTTTATTAGTTACTACTTTATGTAATATTTTTTCCTGTTGTTTTAAGGTAAACATAACAGGTACTCTTTGTTTATTGGCTAGTCTGTAAGAGAATTGATACATTCCTGTTTTTTCTACATGTACTTCATATTTAATTTTATCGCGTAAGCCTATATTGACCAATGCATCGGTATCATCATCTAATGAAGGTGCCGCAAACCCTTCACCTTGTATAACGTCATAATTTTCTGCTTCTATTTTTCCAGGAATTTCTTTTCCTGATAATGCGATGCCATTTAAATAACCGATACCGAACAACGCCGGATTCCGATAAGATTCATCTATATCCGTAAACCAAGCCAATTTTCCACTTCTGCCTCCTCCTGTATCATCATCAATTACATGAATATCTACGCCTGTGAACAATCCTTCTTGTGGGGTGACTTTTAAAGCACTCCAGGGGATGGACACCTCAACATCATATCCTTTCTCTGTATCTAAAACAAATGCAGATGCTCCAGGTCCCAGATTTCCTTTAGTATCCACTATAACATTATTATCATTCCAACCTACTGTAATTTGATAATCATTCTCATCATAAAACTGATTTTTTGAATTGTCTGCATCTATATAAATTTCTACTCCATCGTCTTCATACCAATTAGTCGAATCATTTTGCAGATCATCATCCTCTACCGAGATATAGAAATAAAGGTGTTCCTCATCCCAAACTGCACTCCAGACCGCAGATAAATCCTGATCGTTGGTAATAATGGGTTGTATTTCTTTGTTTACCGGTAAAACCACGGATGTATCCCACAGCACATCTCGAATACCATCAACTACAGGTTTTTTCCTAACTTTGGTAAAAATTGCGGGCGGTAATACTTTAATTAATTCCAGATTTCCAAATAAGTCAGGAGTAACATCCTCCTTCTGTGATTGCCACATAACCACATTATCTATACCATTTCCATCATCATCGTCCCGAATGTGTAGATCGATTCCCATTAACAATAAATCTTGAGCGGTGACTCTTAAGGTAGACCAGGGAATCCTTATTTCCACAGCATAATCTTTATCATTTTCGGTAGTTACGGCTTCTACTCCCTGATGCTCTCCTCGAAGCAATTCTACTACATTATTTTTGTTTCTTTCTACAATAAAATGAAAATCATTATCATCAAAGATATTTCCCCTGGTGTTATCCGCATCAATATAGATTTCTACTGCATCGTTATCTAAGGGTGAAGAAGAGTCATTTTGTAATTGATCGTCTTTCACATTTATATGGAGAAATAAATAATCTTCGTTCCACATACCTGTCCAATTTGCTGACAAATCTTCTGGATTCTCGTTACCTTCTTCATATTTGTTAATTACATATTCGATACCAAAGTATGCTCCATCCCTTATTCCATCTAAATCTATAGCGATCGTTGAGCTTTGGATTTCTGCTACCTGTAGTTCATCTTCCGGCAATGGCCCCACTCCTTCAACAATTCCTTCATAAGTCCCAATATCTACGACTAAATCGATAGGGCGAGCATTTCCATTGAGATCTTGATCCGGACTGTAATTGTTATCACCCGTGTTTAGAGCTGGACTACCGCTTCTGAGTCCGAAATAGGACGTAAATTCTTCTACTGCAGTTACTGAAAAATCTTCCGGAAAAATTTGAGCAAACTTGGGATACGATTGCCTATCTTCTGTAATTAATTGATTATTAGCTAGATTTGGAAAAATCTCCTCAAACAATGTTCTCCCAACGATTACATTATTTCCTATGTTAGCAGTATTAAGTTCTGAATTTCCTCTGAGATATAATGCTGAACCCTGCTGCCCGAATGTTTTCCCTACAATATTGTTATAAACACTAATGTCCCCTAAAACGTTTTGCAAACTTAAATCTCCGAAGAAGCTAAAGTATTCTTCCAATACATAATTATTATGCCACAATGTATTGTTTTGTATAGTAACATTAGATGCCAAATAGACTTTAATTCCATTTCCACCATTATTAAAAGAAAGATTATTTTCTACAAGTGAAGCTTCACGATAGGGTGGTGTTCCTGACGGGCTCTGAGTGTGCTCAAAATCATCTAATATAATACCATTTCCGTCTGTGGGTGTGCTAAATCCTCCCGGTGTAAAGGGAAGCCGACATTCATTTTCAAAAGCTATATTATTTCGGATTATAATATGATATCCCGATAAAGAATCATACGCAACTGGGTGGTAAATACTGATACCACTACAATTGTAATTACTTCCTTTGGCATTGTCCCTTACAATGTTACCTTCTATTGTAAGATAATCACTGTCCTTTACTTCTACTCCGCCACAACCACAATCATGAATATATGAATCCTTCACTGTTATATGATGTGAGCCTTCTACGATGGCTACGCCGGTACCTTTATTTATTGAATTATACCCTTCTATGCCTTCTATCTCAATATAAGAAGAATTTCGAATGTTTAAAACCGCAGTAAATTCTGAATTATTCTCAATGTCAGCTCCCCACGTATTCAGGGAAACGATTCGAGTTGGCTTTTCGGGCGTTGCATGATGGTCGTTTAACTCCAACCCATTTTCTTGGTATAATCCATCAGAAATATACAAAGTACTTCCCTCAGGTATAACGTTAAGTGCATGAGAAATTGTTTTCCACGCCTCTTCGGCAGTATTCGCTTGTCCACTATTACGATCATTTCCCAGCGGATTTACATAAAATTCATCTCCTTGAGGCGCAGTTATTTCGTAGACCTTAATAGCGTCCAAATACAAAGGCGTTGCATCTCCTCCTACAAAAAATTGTATATGTACCGTGGCATCAATATCATCTGGAGTTTCTGAGGTAAAAGTATATGTAAAATCCTGATAACTAGCAGTGGGATCTGAAATATACTGACTAAAATGCGTAATATCGTCACTCCCAAAGGTTCCTCGGGGCCTGGACTTAACTGAAAACCATAGTTTTCGCTGCGCATCGGCACGATACCTAAAAGAAACTGTAAATGTTTTTCCTATGGAGTCCCGCGGTGCTTTCTCTTCGATACTTTGCACCCCGGCATTCCACCAATTATCTTCCAGAAGGAGCGTATTTACCTTTAAAGATTCCCCTCCTACTGCTTCCTGATCTCCTACCACTTCCATGAATAAATCCCCTGCACTGAAAGTATCAAAATAGTCCAGGTTATCGATATACCCATCATCATCAACTGGCTCTGTTATCTTCTCAATAGTAATATTATCTATATAAACTGGTATGCTATCACCTCCTACGGGAAATTGATAATGAATGGTAGAAGGAACTGCTGCTGCAGCCGTAAATGTATAGGTGAAAGATTGGTATTCTGTTGTGGCCTGTGGCAGGTTCCCTGAAAAGTAATCGACATCATCAGAACCATAAGTACCTGTTGGCCGTTCTTTTGCATTAAAACGAATATCCCTTGGTTGATCAGCCCGGTACTGGAAAGATATTTTGTATTGGCTTCCTGCTTCTGCAGCGAGAGCCTGGCCCTCTTCAACACTTTGCATTCCGCTTTCCCACCAGTTGGCAGTACTTGTAAGTGTATTGATCTTAATCGCCTGCCCATCAGTTGCCGAACTATCAATAACTGAGGTAAGTTCTAAATGTCCCGCTTTGTATGTATCCCACTTTGCCAATTCTTCAAAGTCAAAAACCTGTGCATTTAAACTTGTAACACTTAATAAAAGCACAACTAAAAAATACATACAGATGCGCTTCAATCGTAATTCGAAGATGATTATTAAAAAACTTTTCATTGTTTAAGAAGCTGATTTGTGGTTAAAATTTGGTCTGTTTTATGTGATTGTTATCTATAAACCGTTATATTTGGTTAAACGTTTAACTAAAGTAAACAAATATTCTGTATTAATAAAATTTTAACTAAAATTTTTACTAAAACATATTTGGATTGATAAAAATTTGAGAACATTTTATTAAACTTATAATTTACTTCAAAACAAGAAAGTATATGAATTTTGCTACATTGTCCACTACTATTTTCTTTATCCTAACTGTTTTTGTACACGCTCAAGAAAAGAATATATATTTCAAAGACTGGATTGATTTCAATAAAAACGGCAAAAAAGATATTTATGAGGATAAGAATGAATCTATTGATAAGCGAATAGAGAATTTGCTCTCACAAATGACATTGGATGAAAAAAGCTGCCAGATGGCAACGTTGTATGGTTATGGACGGGTATTGCAAGATGAATTGCCTACCAATGGCTGGAAAACTGAAATCTGGAAAGACGGTATTGGAAATATTGATGAACATCTTAATAACCTTGCGTACCATCCAAATTCAGTAACCGATAAGGCCTGGCCACCTTCTAGTCATATTAAAGCTTTAAATACCGTACAGCGTTTTTTTGTAGAACAAACCAGGCTGGGTATTCCTGTAGAGTTCACCAATGAGGGCATTAGAGGTCTTTGTCATAAAAAAGCTACGAGTTTTCCTTCTCAAATCGGAATCGGTTCTTCCTGGAATAAGGATCTTGTAGGTAAGATTGGTGAAATAACCGGAAAAGAAGCCAAATTGCTAGGGTATCATAATATATACTCACCCATACTAGATATTGCCCGAGACCCCAGATGGGGAAGAACGGTAGAATGTTATGGAGAAGATCCTTTTTTGGTGGGTACCCTGGGACAAGAAATGGTTAAAGCTCTTCAAAGGGAAAATGTAGTATCCACTATCAAACACTTTGCTGCATATAGTAGCCCTAAGGGTGGTAGAGATGGTAAAGCTCGTACAGACCCTCATTTTACAGAAAGAGAATTGTTTTCTTTATATATGGCTCCTTTTGAAAAAGCTATAAAAGAAGCTGGTGCACTGGGAATTATGAGTTCATATAATGATTACAACGGTGTACCAGTTACCGGGTCTCCTTATTTTTTAAATACAATACTTAGGAAACGATGGGGATTCAAGGGCTATGTAGTATCCGATAGCCGTGCCGTAGAGTTTATTTCTGATAAGCACAAAGTTGCCAAGGATCATAAAATGTCAGTTTTACAAGCAGTCGACGCCGGATTGAATATTAGAACTGACTTTAGTATGCCTCAAGATTACATTGTACCCATTAGAGAATTAGTCAAAGAAAATAGATTATCAATGTCAACAATCGATGATAGGGTGCGAGATATTTTACGGGTAAAATTTTGGGAAGGGCTTTTTGACCATCCATATCAAAATAATGGAGAGGAAGCAGATCGTTTAGTAAGTAATGTTGAATTTCAAAAAGTCTCCTATCAGGCGTCCAGAGAATCTATAGTACTCCTAAAAAACGAAAATGATCTTTTGCCTTTAGACTTTAGCAAATACAAATCGGTTTTAGTTACAGGGCCTAATGCTAAAGCTGTAAATCATTCTATAAGTCGTTACGGGCCATCAGATATTGATGTTATTTCAGTTTTTGAAGGGATTACAGAAAAATTCCCTGAAACCATTGACATCCAATACACTAAAGGATGTGATTTTTTTGATGAAAATTGGCCAGAGAGCGAGATCATTTCTCAAGAGCCTACCAAAAAAGAACAACTGGAAATTGATAAAGCGGTTAACCTTGCAAAAACAGTAGATTTAGTCATTGTAGTTGTTGGTGATGATGAAGAAACTGTAGGAGAGTCCAGGTCGAGAACTTCGCTCGATTTACCCGGTAACCAACAGCGATTGGTAGAATATATTTATAAGACGGGAACACCTGTTGTTGTTGTGCTCATTAACGGTCGCCCTATGAGCATTAATTGGATAGATAAGCATGTTCCTTCGATAGTCGAAGGATGGTTTCAGGGAAGGTACGGTGGTTATGCCATCGCCGAAGTATTAACCGGGGCTTACAATCCCGGAGGTAAACTTCCTATTTCGTTTCCAAAAACGGTAGGACAAATTCCAATGAATTTCCCTTCTAAACCGGGAGCCCAAGCTTCACAACCATCCCGAGGGCCCAATGGTTCTGGAAAAACTCGGGTTGATGGTTTTTTATATCCTTTTGGGTATGGCCTTAGCTATACTTCCTTTGACTATTCTAATTTAAAAATTAGTCACAAAAAGTTTGAGACTCCAGACACCGTTACCGTTTCTGTTGATGTTAAAAATACTGGCAACTATAAGGGTGATGAAGTGGTACAACTGTACTTTTCTGATATTCAATCGAGTGTTACGGTGTATGAGAAGCAATTAAGAGGTTTTCAAAGAATAACACTAAAACCCAATGAACAAAAGACCGTTATTTTTAAGCTTACAGCAAATGACTTTGGACTCTACAACAGGAACATGGATTTTGTTACCGAACCAGGAACGTTTGAAATCATGATTGGAAAGTCTTCGCAAGATATTGTGCTTCGGGATAGTATTGTTTTTGAGCAAAAATAGCTCTGTAAACGATTGTTTTTACAGTCACATTCTCTAAACTAATCAAAGAACGGATATTTTGTATTTGCTTTGGAAGCACTAAGTATCTTAAAGCTGTCTTGGATGATACCTAGCTCTGATGCCGGAAGTGGCTTTTTTGGTGCTTTAAAACGTGTGCCCATTCCTGATACTCCTACATTATGACTGAGTGTTATTTGCTTATCTATTTTTCCAAAAGATACATTAGCCGCGTTGCAAACCCACAGAGGGCTCTGTTTACCATTGCCTTTTAGAGTAATAACATCAACCTTCGCTCTGTTGCCATCAAAAATATATGTATTACTTTTAGACACGGAATAAAAGCCCCTTATGACCAATTCGTGCTTATGAGGATACGAATTATAAGGTCCGTCGCCCAACCAGTTTATGGTATTGTAGATAGGCGAAAATAAAAAAGTTACACCTAACTCCAGAAAGTAGTCCGTACAGTCCTGAACATTAAGTTCATAGTGATAGTCTATAGAACCATCTTGTCTAATCGTTAAGATATTACTTAAAAGTATTGTTTCCTTTGGATTATCTGGCCTGTGAAACTCGTATATGGTCATTAAAAACTTATCCTCTGCCGTTTCATAATAACTCATTTTTTCCAACTTTGCGTTTTTGAGAATTGCCGGCTCCCAAAACTTACTCTTAAGTTGTTCCCTATACATTTTACGCTCAGAAACATTTGGTTTTCTTCCTACACGTAAATGGGGTCCGGTCATTTGAACTTTGTTATCGGCTACGAATTGAATTATACCATCCGGATTAATTTTAAGGGTAGTTTTATCATCATTGTTAAGCACAATCTCTTCAGGCACCTTTTTAGCTTTCAGACTTTCAAATCTCTTTTTAATACTGTTAAAACTATTATCGGACTTATTCCAATAATGTTTCACACCACTATCTAAAAGAAGTCGGATAGTATGCTCATAGATCATACGATTGTTGTGGTCTACTACCTCCAAATGAAGTAAGTTTTCTGAATTACCTAAGTCGGGCAATTGGAAACTGGGTACGTTTATTTTTGCTGTATCACGCGCAGTAATAGAATATTTAGATTCAAATGACGCAATTTCCTTATTATTTGAGGTTATTTTCCACAAAAATTTTACCTTATCCGTACTGATAAAATCATAATGGTTAACACAAGTAACACTCAAATCCGCATCGTCATCTTTTAGAATTACACTTTCTTCTAATATTTTAATTGGTGTGTACACTTTTTTGGTTTGATAAAAATCTACAGAAGGGTTTCGGTCAGCAAAAACCAATCCATCATTTCCAAATTCACCTCTACCATCAAGAACTGTTTTTTCATCTAACCAAAAGTCCGTAGAAATATCATGAGGATGTTTGAAACCGCTGTTGGATATGTAAGGATCTAGGACATTGGTCAAAAAATCTTTTGCATTATTATCTTCTTCACTTTCCTTACTCGATTGATCATTGGAACTTGAAATTATATTACCATTAACTTTCCTACGGATCCCCTGATCCATCCAATGCCATATAATTCCACCTACAAACTTATCTGATCTTTGCATAATATCCCATTTCTCAGCTAGAGCTCCAAAAGCCTGTCCACTTGAATGGTTATATTCTGTTATTAAAATTGGATAACGGATAGATGTATTATTTTTAAGTGCTTCGAGATGCGATGTGTTTGAATAGTGAATTGAAAATACATCTAAAAAATCTGGAATTCCAGAGTATAGGTTTGGGTCTTCATAACTTAAATTTCCTCCCGGATAAAGTACAGGTCGTGTGCTATCTAACATTTTAAGAAACTTGGCACCCTTATTCATATACAGTGAGGCCGTATGCTCATTGCCAAAACACCATAAGATATTGGAAGTACTGTTTTTATCACGGTCAAACGACAATTGTGTACGAGATAAGATGGCTGCCAGAAAGCCTGGGTTATCTAATTTTCTATTGGTATTTATTGGAATTTCATTTAGAACATACATCCCAAGCTCGTCACAAACTTCAAGCAAGTGCGGATTTGGTGGATAATGTGAGCACCTTACCGTATTTATATTTGCTTCTTTCATAAGCTTTATATCCTGTATGCGTTGCTCATTAGTAACTGCCATACCAGCATCCCAATGAAGCTCGTGCAATCCTACTCCTCGAATTTTAATAGGGCTACCGTTTAATTTAAGAATACCATTTTCTATTGTAACTTCTCTTAAGCCAACTCTTTTGGTTATTTGATGCATAAACTTACCGTCTTCTTTTAACCTAATTTTTAAATCATATAATTGCGGTGTTTCAGCATTCCATAAATGTGGTTGCTCAATGTTAAAACTAAATGATACTGGACTCGGTGAGCGATAATCATCAATCCAATAGACTTTCTTTTTTATCGTTGCTATTAAATTATCACGATAGCTAAGTTCTACATCCAAAGAAAGTTCTGGTAAGTCTGCTTGTTCATAATTGTATATGTAAAACTTGTCTTCGTAAAAATGATTTACAACAATGTCTCCACTTAATGTGGCTTGGGTGCTATCTTTAACAGTGGTTTTTAGCGTATAATCCTCGATATGTGACATTGGCAGTGCCGACAAGTAAACATCTCTGAATATTCCTGAAAGTGCCCAACTATCATGATAATCAAAGTCTTTATGAGGAAAATCGCGATACACTTTTAGGACTAAAGCATTTGGCTCATCAAATTGGACAAAATGTGTTATGTTGAATTGAGATCGATTGTATGGACTTTCAAAAAAACCTATGTTCTTACCGTTCAGCCAAAGCTCAAATCCATAGGCTACACCTTCAAAAGTAAGAACGACATTTTTCTCTTTCCATGCTTTTGGTAAAGAAAATTCTCTACGGTATACGCCAACGACACTGTCGGGAATGCTTCTTCCATAATGTGGTACTTCAAAACCCTGCATTTCCCAATTTCCGGGAACTTTAATATCGTCCCATTGGCTATCATTAAAGTTGATTTTAGAAAAAATGGATGGCTTAATGGAGCTTTGTTCTCTAAAAAGTTTAAATTTCCAATCTCCATTTAAATTATTGAACCACTTTAATTCTTCGTATTCTTGTGCAATGATGACCGTGTTAACAGCAAAGAACACCTTCAAAAATAACAAGTAAAAAGTACTTTTTTTCATTTAAGTCTTTCCTAAGATGTTGTTAATACCTGATCTTAATGATTCTAATCATTTCAAAAAAATATCCAAAAGACTACGTAAAACCATGCATTTTAATTAATAACTCTTTCATAATTTCCTTTCATTGTGAAAATAACTTTTTAAAATGGAAATAAAAATAGTATCGCTTAACCTGATTGTACTAACAATCAGCTAAAATTAGTTAATTCATATTATAAGGCTAAATCAATATAAAGCAACACAAATGTCAAATTAAATAAAGTCATAAATACGTTTTGCGGAATTGTTTAAAATTCAAATGGGCTTTGGATATATTCGATTAATGAATGGTTATATAAAGATACAATTACTTCCTTTTAAAAAATCAGGCTTATTTAGGACTTTAAATAAACCTGATTGACTTAATAAATAACTAACTCAAAAAATTTATAAGCCTAAAATTAATATCCAGAATTTTGCGGTAGCAAATTTGGATTTCTCTGTAATTCATCGCCAGGGAGGGGGAATAAATAATCCCGATCAGGGTCAAAATTAGGTTGCGGTTCTAGCCCCATTGATCCAAACACCTCAGGGCCTAATTGTCTTCTTTTAATATCAAACCAGCGTTTGAACTCAAAAGAAAGCTCCCACTTGCGTTCCTCTAAGACCATATCCCTAAATTCATCCTGAGACATCCCCGCTGCAATATCTTCTGGGAAAGGCGACGTAATATCTGCTCCGTTACCATTACGCGCTCTTTGTCTCACTCTATTTACATAACTAGCAGCTTCACCACTACCTGGTGAAATTTCATTAAGGGCTTCTGCCGCGATTAATAACACTTCAGCATAACGCATCATAGCATAGTTTCGCGCAGATGCCCTTCCGTTACCTGAGGCTGTTTCTCCTGGGAAGCGTGTATACTTAGCAACGTAAGCACTCGCAATATTTCTAGAGTCAAAGTCTGGAAAGCGGATAAAAGGCTCTTCAACACCATTAAAAACACCTGTAGTATCTAAACTTACTGCCTTTCTATAATCTCTACCATCCCATCTGTTGTAGACATTTATTGTGGGGACTGCTACAGACCAACCGCCACCAATATTTCCGCGTTCATTAGCACGTATACCGGTTAATGCCGCATGAAAATCATTACCATTATTAAAATTTGTGAAACTGTTGAAATCAAGATTCCACAAAGGTTCTTGTAAATTACCAGTTAAATCAGCCACAAATAGATTTTGATAATCTTGCTCCAGATTTAATTGGTAGGTTCCCTCATTGTCAATTATTGATTTCGCTTCATTATAAGCCTCTTGGTAATTATTTCTAGTTAAATAGACTGAGGCCAAATATCCAGACGCTGATGCCTTTGATGGCAACGCACGGGTTGACTGAACATTAGGAAGCCAGGTTTTGGCAAATTGTAAATCAGCGATTATATTTTCATAAATTTCATCAACGGATGACTTTTCAATCGAAGCAGAGCCATCACTACCTGATACAGGCCTATCGATATAGGGTATTTCTCCATATAGTCTTACCAAGAGGTAATATGCCCAAGCTCTTAAAAAGTGCGCCTGTGCTTTTACTGTATTAACTCGCTCTTCAGAAAAACCAGATAATCCTTCTGCTCCGACAATAGCTTCATTGCATGCAGCAATTATTTGATATGTGGTCCCCCAAAAAACCGTGATCATACCATTATCATCTGCCATTTGAAAAGCATCAACATCTTTTCTTCGTTGCGGAGTTCCTTGGTCTCCAATCGATACCATATCGCCTCTTAGCATAATAGGTAAACTTGCTTTTCTACCCCAATGCGTTTCAGAGGCCATTACCCCAATTGCACCATTAATAGCCAATTGTAAGTCCTCAGGTGTTTGAAATAATCCATCTGGCGAGAGTATCCCAACAGGTTCTTCTTCTAAATCCGAGCATCCTACTAATAAAAACAAAGTTAGTAGAGCAAATAAACTTATATAATTTTTCATAACTACTATTTTTAAAATGTTAAATTGACTGCAAACGTTATTGATCGAATGTTTGGATAACTTCCGTACTGGAAACCACGATTTACATTACTATCTCTATAGTTCGCCTCTGGATCAGTCCCTGGAAAATCTGTAAATGTCAGCAAATTTTGTCCACTAAGTGATATTCTAGCTCGTTTCATACCAATTCTCGACACTACATCAGATGGTAAATTATAACCTAGCGATACATTTTTTAGACGTACGTAGCTGCCGTCATAAACAAAACGTGATGTGTTTCTCTTTTGTCTGGTTTTTGCAGAAGGAACGTTTGTATCGGTATTGGTGGGTGTCCAAGCATTAAGCGCCTCTGTTGTCGCATTGGACTGTCCTGATGCCAACTCCAATAAGGTATAGCTGAAGATGTCGCCACCAACTGCAGCTTGAAAGAACACATTTAAATCAAAATTTTTGTACGTAAACGTATTATTTAACCCCGCTGTCCAATCTGGATTAGGATCACCAATAATTGTTCTATCCTCTGAGTTAATTATTCCATCATTATTCAAGTCTGTAAAAAGCTCATCTCCAGGATCTTGAAAGCCATCAAATCCAGCAGTACCTGCTGGTGCAGTTCCTTGATTGACTCCTTGATACTCCCATCCCCAGAAAACACCCACGGGCTCACCTTCTCTTAGGATATGAGTCTGGTCAGTTAGAAACGAACCTGGTGCACTATTAAGAAAGATATCCTCACCATTAATGAGTTTCTCAACTGTATTCTCATTTGTAGACCAGTTTAAATTTGTGGTCCAGCTAAAGTTATCAGTAACTATATTTTTGGAATTAATGGTTATCTCAAAACCTTTATTTCTAATTTCCCCGACGTTTCTTAACACCTGAGGATTAGTCCCAAAATATTCTGGACTAGAGGAATCCCCTAGAATAACATCTTCTGTATCAATAATATAATAATCTAATGTTAAAGCAACACGTTCTTGGAATAAACCTAAATCAAGACCAACATTAGTCTGGTAGGAAGATTCCCATTTCAAATCCGGATTTGCTAACTGATCAGGGACAAATGCATTTACCGTTTGATCTCCCACTACTGAATAAATAGTTCTAAATCGAGCTAAAGATTGATAGGGGGCAATAGCCTGATTTCCTGTAACTCCGTAACTTGCTCTTAATTTGAGTGTCGAAATAGATGTATTGTCTTTAAGAAAGCTTTCATTAGATATCCTCCAAGCAATCGCTCCGGAAGGAAAGAAGGCGTATTTTTCGTTTTCAGAGAACGCCGATGAGCCATCGCGTCTAGCAGTCAGTGTTAATAGGTAACGATCACCATAATCAAAATTCAATCTCCCGAATTGTGACACTATTTCACGTTCCGATAAAGATGAGCTTGGCGGCAATGGTGTTGAGCCACTGCGTAAATTACGAAACGAAAAATTATCCGTCGGGAAACCTTGGGCCCCCGCACTTAAAAATTCATTGGTTTCTTTTTGATAGGAATATCCTGCAAGTATCGTAAGCTTAGCTTGATCTAACTCCAAATCATAAGTTAAATAATTCTCAGAGAGAAGATTGGTGAATTTAGTTGTCGAAATACTTGCGATACCACCCTGTATTCCTGCAGACGCCACCAATGTCGAAGGTCTATAAATACCTCTGTTATCATTACGCACATCATAACCAAATGTAGTTTTAAAAGAAAGTCCTTCAATCAACTCATAATCTGCAAAAAAATTGGCTCTAAAGTCATCCGTCTTAGTTTCATCAATGGTCTCGTTTGCTACCGCAACAGGATTGTCAAAGTCATCTCCGATTACTTGTTGGGTATTTATTCCATTTTCATCCTGAACTCCTAAGTCTGGTACAAATCTATAAGCACCTGCTATAACATCGCCATCGCCTCTACTACCATCTCTAGGTTGCGAAGCGACACCGTTTTTGAGATTACGGTTACCTAACATATTGAGACCGATTTTAAGCTTATCAGATATTTTAGATTCGATATTTCCAATAAAGGAGAATCGCTCAAAATCAGAATTGATTACTACACCATCTTGTTTGAAATAGTTTCCGGACACATAATAGTTTGTGTTACCTGCCCCCCCCGAAAACGAAATTTGATGATTTTGTGTACTTCCAGACCGATATATAAGATCCTGCCAATCCGTATCTTCCGGTCCCTGTGTATATGAAGGATTGATTTGGGTATAATAATCGAAAAACTGATTTGCATTCAATAAATCCAGACGTTCAGTAACTTCTTGAACAGAATATGTGGTATTTAAATCCACGACCATTTTTCCTTTTCTCCCCTTTTTTGTAGTTACTATAATTACTCCTCCTGAACCTCTAGATCCGTAAATAGCGGTTGCTGAGGCATCTTTTAAAATTTCAATAGATTCTATATCTGCGGCTAGTGGTAGCTGTTGAGCTCCAATAAAACCATCTACTACTATAAGAGCCGCACTACTGGCACCAATAGAAGTATTACCACGAACATTAATTGATATAGGTGAACCAGGCTCTCCTCCATTATTTGATTGAACAACTACCCCGGCTGCTCTACCCTGTAATGCCTGTTCTGCATTCAATACGGGAAATGCATTCAGCTCTTCTGATTGAACTGAAGAAATAGACCCAGTAATATCGCTTTTACTCTTAGTTCCATAACCGATTACAACAATTTGTTCTAATTCTTCAGTATTAGGTATCAAAGATACATTGATATTTGTGGAAGTACCCACACTGATTTCTTGAGTTTCATAACCCAGATAGGAAAAGACAAGAATAGCATTTGATCCTGATACAGTAATCGTATAATTACCATCAAAATCGGTTGAGGTTCCATTTGCTGTCCCTTTCTCTAAAATATTTATTCCAGGAATAGGTATTCCTTTTTCGTCAACGACCACTCCTGAGACAGTGACATCTTGGGTAATAAATATTAGATGAGATGGACCATCTAGTTTAGAATTACTATCGTAAAAATCTGAGTGAGCAAAAACGAAAGCATTCCAAAAACATAGAATGATAATGAAGATTAATTTTAAACTGTGGTTCTTACTTTGTGAACCGTAAGACAGTCTAGAAATGTTGTTTTTGTTTTCCATAATATAACAGGATTGATTAAGAGGTTGTTAGTTGAACGATTCTTTAAGTATTCTTAAAATCGTTTATAAGTACGTTAATATTCAACCTTAAAGTAAATGTTTTGTTAAATTTTTAATAAATGTATGCTTAAACGTTTAAACAAACAAATAAAAAACATCAAAATTTAAAATTTTAACAAAAATAGTCTTAAAAAAATATGGTAATCTGTATGATTTTACAAATAAATTGTCCCTATTATAAAAGAAAAGAGCTCAGTAGATAATTTCTTACTATTATGATTCAATAAAAACAGACTATTTATAAATATTTTCAAGGGTCAAACCTTCTAGAGTTTGCTCAACGTATCAAAACGGACTTAGATTATCAAAAACATTTGAGTCAAATCAAATGGAAGAACGGCTATATTTACTGTAAATATGCAAATAAGAAAGAATTTTTCAAGAACTTGTAATAGCTATAGCGATATAGAAAGTCCAACAGCTAACACTATATTTCATAGGTACGTTTTGGGGTTCGTACTGCTTCTTTCATTCATTTTGAAATGGCTACCGTACTAAGAGTTTATCTGCTGCACAAATGAGAGTTCGCTATGGGTCACTGAAAAAACGGCCCGTTTAGTTAAATTAAAAGCAGAGAAGCTATAAACTCTAGTAAAGATCACCCTATGGATTGTAATGTTCAAGTAGGTGAATTTGTTTTGGGAGGTTATGAGAAAGGAAAAACAATAACAAACCTTGAATAATAAAATTAACTTTTTTTGCCATAGTTCTATCCATCTATTTTCTATCCTTTTTAGAAATATGTAATGAAGTTAAAATTTAAACTCAGAAGTAAATACAAAATGAAAAAGATCTGCACCCAATCCATTTTCAGTTAAAAAACTTCCTGATTCAATATAATTGGCCTCTACTTCGAGTACAAAAAATTTGTTTACCTGCCAATTGATTACAGCTCCGTATTGATGGCCAATGAATTTTTTGTCATTAACATCTTCAAAATTCAGATTTAAGCCTGCACCATAGACACCATCATCTTCTGAGTGACGCCAAAAAGCTACATAGTCCAAATTGAAGAACCATTTTCCAACTGAATAGGTAAAACTTGGATGAAAATCCACAAGGTTTGATGGGCCAAACTGTGCCACACGTCCAAAATATGCCCCTCTGGGATATAGCGCATTAAAGGTTTCCAACCGGTTTTCACTATTTGAATTATCTCCAGAGATAATTTCAGTTTTCAGCCCGAAATCGAAACTTTCGTTATCATTCTCTATAATGTAATTGAGCTTGACAGAAGCCGTCCAAGCTGAAATGGACGCCTTACCAAAATCGCCAAATTGGTATATACCTTCCAAATCGTAATTGAGTTTTCCAACGCTTCCAGACCCTCGCAATCCTAACGAATATCGTATCTCTTCAGCCGTACCAAATTGATAGGATGATTGATCACGTTCTTGTATTACATAATAGTAGTCAAGATTAAAATTTTTACCCTTGCTATTCCAAGAGTTATAAGTTCCGTAAAAGTGTTCTTTGCCCGATAGTACATGGTTATCCAAAACATTGGGATTGATTATGGCAGGCTGTACGTAAAACGCTTCAAATTTCCATTGGTTATCATCCCAAATAACACGGATATTATCGAAAAAGCGACGTACGTTTGGCCCTTCACGAAAAGCAATGATTCTCCGTGCACCATAATCAGGGTTTTCTCTGCCCATCACCACTTTCAAATGATTGCCTTGATATGAAAGGAAAAGCTGATTGACGTATAATTCATCTTTGTCCACTGGGGAAGGCATTGCTTTAGACCAAACAGTGCTGCTTCCCAATTCTGCAAAAAATTGCCAATTATCGTCAATTCTTAAATCTGCGTGCACCAACACTCTATTGAGCCACCAGGCATCCGTATTCCTATCTTGAAACCCTTGATTCGTAAAATGTTCCAATTGCCCTCGAAGACTACCTCCTAACGACAGATATGTTGAGTCGCCAAAAGAAATATACTTAAGATTATCATACCAAATTTTATTCTTTTTAATACTCAAGAATGTTACATCATCTGACTGCCTCAACAAGCCAAATGCATACTCATTGTCTTTTTGGCCTTGAGCCGCAAACACAAAAGGAAACAAGAAGCACCATATAGAAAGTAAACTTTTTATCATTTGAGTATACTTTTTATATGGGCTATTAATTTAGTCGTACTGACACGGTCCGTACCATCATAAATTCCTTTAATGGTTCGGTCTCTTCCAATTAGTATAAAACTGCCATCGTGAATAAATGAACCATCATTTAAGTCATCTTCTTGTGCCGTCACGTAATATTCTTTAGCAATATCGTAGATAGCGTCATAGTCGCCAGTAACCAAATGCCATTTGTCTTTAATGGCTCCGACTCTATTGGCGTACTCCAATAGGATTGGAATTGAATCACCAGCCACATCAATAGAATGGGATAGCAAAAGAATGTCGTCATTATTCTTAAAAGCTTGCTGTATTCTAAACTTATTGCCTGACATTAATGGGCAAATAGTCGGGCATCGTGTAAAGAAAAAATCGGCCACGTAAATTTTGTCTTTAAAGGTATGCTGTGTGACGACTTCGCTGTATTGGTTTGTGAATTGAAATTCCGGAATCTGGTTTTTAGAAAAGTCTGTTCTTATATTAAATGTTGATTCACTATATATTGATTCCTTGATATGCGGTTTATTATTTTCCTTTATTACTATTGAGATTGCCACTATGACAGCCATAGCAGTGAAAACAATCCATATTTCTAATATCCTGTCCTCCATCTCATACCAATGAGAATGTTACACCTTCAATCTGAAGGGGTTCATCTGGAATATTTCTTCCCCGAACCTGAACGGGTTCAAAAAATACCTTGATTTCACCTCCGGTATCAATTTGGTTTCGAATCGATGACGTAATCTCAACGTGCATATACACATCTTTTTCCAATTTGCCACCCTCTGCAGAAACAATCGGTAAAATGGTAAACGTGCCAATATATTTGCAATTGTCTTTGGATGGTTTGTTGTTGCCAAATAAAAAGAAAACCCTCGTGCAATAGGGCATATAAGGCAATTGTGCACGTTTAAATTTCAATAGTACGTGCGAGGCTTCATCCAAATTGACTTTTTCGAGACTTTGTACTTTTTGTTCCTCTTCTATACTTGTATTATAAATTCCCGATGCCTTAACCAATTCATAGGATGGTACAACCTTGTCTTCAAGAGAATTATAGCTTCCATCTTCGTTATTGAAATCTAAATCGGCAAAGCGATAGCCTAATTTTTCGGTATCCAGTATATCTCTGATTTTTAATTCCATTGGCTTCCCCTTTTCATCAGTAAAGTAGAATGTCTTCTCCAGCCATTCCGAATCTGTCGGATTTCGGTGTGCTGGGTCAGCATTGAGCCAAGCCTGCCAAAACCTATCACAGTTACCGTGATGCCCATAGAAAATTGGGTCATAGCCTGCAGCTACGAAACCTGCCATCTCTCCTCCAATCCAATTGTGGATGTTATTGTGAAAACTTTGCTCCGCAATGCCATCAATCTGGGGACCTTTTCCTTGATAAGGGAAAGGATAGCCACCAAATGTGTTGAACTTTTTTGACCGAAGTGCTGGGCCGAGATTAATGAAGTCAAACGGGATTATATCGTTTGGTTCTGCAAGACGTGTATCATTGAAAAGTGGATTTGTTTCATCGCCCTGATAGTGACCTGGAATTTTAGGATGTTTTGTCCAATCCCAATAGTGAAGAGCAAGTTGGGGTTCTCTTACCGCATCTTGAAGCTTTTTTTCAAGCGTCCATAGATAGGCCCTGTGCCAAGGCCATACATACCAGCTATAGTGGACCTGGTATGTAAATTCAATGGTTGCACAAAATTTGGTATGTAGAGCGCCGTTCTCGCTCCAGCCCGCTGGGTCCAACGGCCAATCTGCACTCCGCTTTCTTAAAATGGCGACGGCATCTCTAAGTAATTTTAGTTCAGGGTCGTCTTTGGATAACGAAGCAATGTTCTTGCGTGTGACTACAGAAGATGACTTTGTTTGCATAGCCTGGTTGACCGTGCTTGTTTCTTTTTCCTTAGCTTCAGCTTTACAGGATGTCAATAAACCAGGAATTGCTGCAAGTCCTGCAGTACCAATAGTCATATTTTTTAAGAAACGGCGTCTATCGTTGCTATTTTTATTTTCCATAATCTAAAATTTTCTGATGAGGAATACCCCTAAGATAAGTAAGCTTGCGCCCAAGGCTTTCTGCCACGTTAAAGGATCTTTGGGAAGTTCAAATAAACCATAATGATCAAGTATTATAGAGAGCAGCATTTGCCCAGTAACCACTAATCCGAATGTTAGCGCCGTACCCAATTTAGGTGTACCAATGATGACAGCCACCACATAGAATGCGCCTAATATTCCCGCCAGCCAGACGTACCATTTTAAAGGTTTGAACTGTGAGAGCTGTGGCATTTGATACCCTGATACTAAAAGGAAAGCGAGTAAGCCTAAAGTTCCTATCAGAAAAGAAGCAAATGCGGCAAATACCGGTTCTTTAGCAGCCTTTCCAACTTCAACATTCAATGCGGCCTGTATAGGAAGCACCGCTCCCGATATAAAGGCCATTATGATATAGAGTATATTTCTCATTTAGTTCTTTTGGTAACCGCCATAAAACCTAACAGGTGACCAATCTGGGATAATAGCTGGCAATTCTTTTGCCATTCCAGAATAATCTCCGACACCATAGACTACTTTGCCATCTACAACCGTGAGCACTGCCTCTAAATCTGAAATTTCATCTTCTGGTATTGAGAAGTAATCTTTTGTGAGTATGGTAAAGTCTGCATACATTCCGTTTTGAAGAGTACCTTTTACATCTTCTTCTTGTGAAAACCAAGCACTCCCAGAGGTGTACAATTTCAGTGCTTCTTTTCGGGATAGCTGATTGTCCTCTCCGTAAAGTTCTAATCCACCTACAGTTTTTCCGGTAACCAACCAGTGGATGGCTGGCCAAGGGTTGTAACTTGCTACTCTGGTGCCATCAGTACCTGCTCCAAGAGGAATGCCCATTTTCATAATCTTTTTGATTGGGGGTGCCTGACTTGCTTTTTCCGCACCGTATCGCTCTACAAAAAATTCACCTGCATAAGCCATTCTTGCTTGGACAGCTATTCCACCGTTCAGCGCCTTTATACGTTGTAACTCATCATCCTGCACCGTTTCTGCGTGGTCGATAATCCATCGTATGTTATTGAAGCCATTATTGGTTTCTTCATTGATTTCTTCAAAAACATCCAGAATATTCGCAATGCTTTCACCATAGGTTGCGTGAATACGGAACGGCCATTTTTTCTTGACCAACGAAGTGGTTACTTTCTTCAAATCTTCTCGCCAAGTATCCCTGTCCTCGAGCATAGGCTGGGGTGCTAAAAAATTTTCGAAATCCCCAGCACTCCACACTAAGAACTCTCCGCCACCTTCAAGTTCGTAGCCATGGTCCAGATGTTTTGCCCCTTGTTGAAAAACAGTGTTATTTTTCATCCATTCTTGAAATTCTTCGTATTCCTTGCCCTTGTTTTGTGGGAATAGGTAGTAGGACAATCGTATGGGCATCTCACCATCTTTAGCAAGGGTTTTAGTACCTGTATAGTCTTTTGGAAACTTATGGCCGCCACCTCCAGCGTCAATACCGCTTGTGAGACCTAAACGGTTCAATTCTCTGTAAAAATGCTTGGTGGAATTGACTTGCTGTTCTTCAGTCATCGGTGGTAACGCTCCGATTCTTGCATAAAGGATGCTTGGATTGGGTTCTGCCAAAAGCACTCCAGTTAGTTTGCCGTCTGGTCCTTTTTCAAACGTGCTGCCTTCAGGGGCTTCCGAATTTTCATCGATGCCCAATTTATCCAATGCAGCTTGGTTTAACCAACCGCGACTGTATAAGAATAGCACATAGGTAGGTACATCTCCTGTGGCTTCATTTATTTCCTCAGGTGTAGGGAATCTTTTTTCCTCAAATTGATGTGGACTCCAGCCACCGATGACCCGGACCCATTGTCCGTCGGGTGTTCTGGCGGCTTGTTCTTTCAACATCTGTAAGGCTCGCTTTAAGCTTTTTACACCATCCCAACGCAGCTCTGCATTATAAAATCTTCCGCCTCTTGTCAGGTGTAAATGGGAATCATTCAACCCAGGAATAACGGTTCTTCCCTTGGCATTTATAATCTGCGTCTTCTCATCTGTCATTTTTTGAAGGTCTGCAGATGTGCCACTAGCCATTATTTTTCCATTTTTTATCGCGATGGCTTCAACCATAGTGCCAGAGTCATCACCTATGGCGATTTTCCCATTGGTTACGACCATGTCTGCGATTTTAGAGTCATCCTTCTGCTGTGCATTGCAAGAAGAGAGCACTGAAAAAATTAGTAAAGGGGCTAAAAATCTAAAGTATCTTTTCATCTGTTTAAAATTTTATAGTTTGCTGAAAATGAAGAAACTAAAAATTTCTGCACATTCAGTAATTCGCATAAACTTATTTTAATCATATCGGTAGGGTATGTTCAAAAAAGTTTATGCTCATTTCATTTCAGTATTTTTTAGTTGATATCTTAATTGTCCTTTTGTTCTTTTTCCCATTTATCAAGCATTTTTTTATAATCTATTCCCAAACCATAAGCTCCACCCCATCTTTTCATGATGTCATTCATAGCTACATATTTGTCAGAACGTGCCCAGTCGCGATGAACTTCGAGTGCATATTGCATAGAGGTCATTGGCTTTACACCAGCTTGCAGCATTCTCTTAATGGCCATATCGTGGGCTTCTTGTGAGACACCACCTGAGGCATCAGTAATAACATAAACTTCGTAACCATCTTCCAATGCTGATAGTGCTGCAGATAGTATGCAGACTTCCGTCCAGAGCCCAGCCATTACAATTTTGGGTTTTTCAAACTTGCCAACAGCTTTGACCACACGAGTATCTTCCCAGGAGTTCATCGTTGTACGGTTGATATAATTCTTTGAATTTGGAAAGAACTCCCGAATCTCAGGGAATACAGGACCACTAAATGACTTTTCAGCTACTGTTGTTATAACCGTAGGTATTTCATAGAGTTTGGAAAGGTCGCAGAGCAAGCCTGTATTGTTGCGTATTTCGTCGATGGGATTAGACTCCACAGCAAAGGCCATTTGGCTTTCATGGTCGATGAGTAAAAGAACATGATTGATTGGATTAATGAGTTCTTTGGAAGCGTTGGCAGGGTCATTATTAGGATTTGGATTGTATTGTTCCCATTGACCAAAGACCCCAGTTGTTAAGCATAGAATTGCCAGAAAAGATAGAATTGATTTCATAGTGATTCGTAATTATGTTTGATTACAAGTTTTTATTTTTTGCAATTTCATTTTTAACATATTTTGCGATTGTACTTTTAACTTGCTATAAATTGTGCTGTAAACAGATAAAAAGGGTATATAGTCACTTTTAGAGCTATAGAGAATTAGATAAAGTCTCCCTCTAAACAAAAGTGAATCAAATAAATAAATCGCTATTTAGCTATCGGTTCGGGAAGTTGATTTAAGGGATTATATAGTTCATCTGATGACGAACAGTAAAACTCATCGTTTCCCATCTTATCTATTCTAAGAAGAAGTTGCCTGTGTATTTTTCCTTGAGATAAATAAAAAAGGTATTTCTTGGTTCGCATCATATCGGCAACAACTTTTAGGTTGATGCGTATTCGTGCATTATTATCATCAGTACAATACACATAACGGATACCATTGGGATAATTTTGGTTATCCACTTCACACTTTTCTGCTCCGTGTATGTAATATTTTCTTGTTGCCATCAGTTCTCATTGGTGCTGTAGCTAACAGGACTGTAGGTCAATTCGTAGGAATGGGAGTATATTTCAAAAACAATCCCGAATGGGTCTTCTACATATACCATTCTATAGGGTTTCTCAGCGGGATAGTATTCCCTCACAGGCATTCGTTGTTTACCACCAGCCTCTACTATTTTCTGAGTCAATCCTTCAATGTCCGGGTCTTGAATGCAAAAGTGGCTAATCCCGATTTTTAGAGGTTCAAACGAAGCATTTCCAGTCTGGGAAAATTCAAATAATTCAATTCCAATTTTATCCGAGGTGGACAAGTGCGCAATTTTTAAGGATTTCCAACCCTTGCCAAAAGCATCAACGCACATTTTGCCCACGGATGTCTCGTATTCCTCTTTTACTTCAGTGGTATATACAAGTACGTGCCAACCCATCACGTTTTGATAGAACTCCACGGCTTTTTCTAGGTCTGGAACCGTAATACCGATATGTGAGAAAGCTTTGGGATAAGGGTATAGTAACATAGTGAATATTAGATTTTAGTTAAAAAGTTCATCATTCCACAAATAGAACATCTTGTATTATTGTCTTTCACTCGAAAACAACATCGACCACTTCGGGTTGCAACTCAAAAATTCGTATCTCGGTAATGACATCTTTATCTATAACGTAATCAATAATACGTTTGAATGTATGTACTTCTCCATCTTTTTCAGCTTGTTCAACAGCAATCAATAACGCTCGCTTTTCACCTTCGAGCCACTCAACAGCCTCTTTCATCTTATAGGTGTAGTTGGTCATCGCCAACATTCTGCCAAAAACTTCCATAAAGGCTTCCTTGCCTTTGTAAGTGCCGGCCAACACATTATTACCCCCCATTTTCATTATGATATTCTCGGAGAGGAAAGTCTTTGCTTTTTGGATATCATTATTATAAGCAGCATCTAGATATGCTTTTGCCATTTCGACGTTGTTCTTCATATTATTAAAGTGCTATTAGTTATTAAATCATATATTTTTCATCCTATAATAGAACGGAGCATCCAAGCTTTTTCTTCGTGGCTCCGCATTAAGCCTACCAAAAAATCATTTGTACCTTCATCTCTCAACTTTTCTGAAAAAGTTTCTTGGTATTCCCTTATTGTTTTAATTATTGACTGATGGTCTTTTACCAACAATTTCACCATCTTATCAGCACTCGGGTTTTCTTCAGGATTTTCTTTTAGCCTTCCTTTATCCTTAAATTCCTCCAAGGTGCCATCGGCAAAGAATCCGAGCATCCGAATACGTTCTGCAATCGAATCTATCTGTTCCTGTAAGTCGTTGTACTGGTCCTCAAAAATCTCGTGCAGACTTCTAAAGAGATGTCCACGGACGTTCCAATGGAATTTTCTGGTTTTGATGTACAAAATATGCTCATCTGCCAGTAGTTTGTTCAGCAGGTCACGGCCTTCTTCTAGGTGTTCGTCCGAAATTCCTATGTGAATGGTTTCCATAAAAAAGTAGTAATTCAAATTAAACTTCAATCAAAAGCTATCTCGTTGGATTGCTTTTCAATTGCGAATATCCACTCTTGTTGACTATTATTTTTTACGGATTTTGCGTTCTGGTCAAAATACTGCTTATTTTCCAACCGGAACACCCAAATACTTTTTTACTTCTTCAATTTAAAAATCCCCTAATACTTTGAGATGACCAGGGGATTAACACTAACTAACCAACCAAACCAATTTTTATTTCATTATGGAATCTTTCTTGACCAAATGGACTAAAGCGTGCTTCACATTTTCTTCACCAAAGACCGGTTTACCGTGTAGCGGTAAAATTGCATTCGGTTCAAATATCATATTACTCCACATATCAATGACTTGTGTTTCATCGGTACTTTGAAGAGGTGGCCTATCCAAAACATTATCCTCACTATCATAAGGTGAGCCAATGGCCACATCTCCTGAAAAAACTAAACCTTCTTTGGGATAGTGAATGATTATCGAGCCTGGGGTATGACCTCCAAAATGTTCAAATTGTAAATTGAATTCGGACAACAGCTCCATATTCTTGATGATTTCCTGGATTCCATTTGCCGATGTGATATCGCTTGGATGTGCCAGAATAGGTGCATTATTGAACCAAGAACTTACTTCAGAACTGGTCCCGCCCAATTGACCGATGAGATGGCCGTGAGTCAAAATAATGGCAACAACGGTCGCGTTATTTTTCTCCAAAATGGCTTTAATGGCTTCTTTTGTTTCTGAGTGGACGGCATCGACCAAAAAAGCACGTTTATCTCGTATGACCAAGTAACTTTGCCCGTAACGATATCTATGTTTTGGAAGACGAAATGCCCATAGAACTTTCAAAAGCTCAACAGCCTCACCGACTTTTTTGTTTTCTATTTTTTTGATTATTTCTTGGCTCATATTCTGCTGACTTAATTCGTTCTACTGGATGTTCTACTGATAGGCTTCCTTATAATTGTCGGCAACGGCATCCCAATCCACCATATTCCAGAACGCATCAATGTAATCGCCCCTTTTGTTTTGATAATTGAGATAATAGGCGTGCTCCCATACGTCTAACCCCAAGATTGGTGTGCCCTGCAGTTCTGCCACATCCATTAACGGATTGTCTTGGTTGGGTGTGGATGAAACAAACAAGGTGTCATCATTGTCAAGTGACAACCAAGCCCAACCCGAACCAAATTGACCTGAAGCTGCTTCTGCGAAACTTTTCTTGAATTCGTCGAACGAACCAAAAGCATCATCCAGCGCTTTTACAAAATCCCCTTTGGGTTGTCCTCCACCATCAGGTGAAAGTATGCTCCAAAAAAGTTTATGATTGTAATACCCTCCTGCATTGTTGCGAATGGCATCGTTATGCTTCGAAATATTGCTCAAGATTTCCTCTATTTGGGGGTCGAATACGTTTTTATCCTCCAAGGCCTTATTCAGCTTATCGGTGTAGCCCTGGTGGTGTTTGGTATGATGTATCTCCATCGTCTTGGCATCTATGTGAGGTTCCAGGGCGGCGTACTCATATTGCAGCTCAGGAAGTGTAAACCTTTTTTCCATTTTCCTTATTTTTAAATGTTATACTTAATTTTTTATATTTAATAAATTGGAAGAGAATAATTTTGTTCTAAAGACATTTGAACAATGTTTTATTTACTGAAAAACTTTTTCATCCGTTCAGCTAGATATACAGGCCTATCTTCTGAAACCCAATGGCTACATTTATCAACTACTTCATATGAAGCGTTGGTCGCAAACTTTGCGATGGTATTAAATGCGGCTTTATCCTCACCACCTAAATAGCCTCCAAAGCCAAGTTCGGCTCCTACGAAATGTAGCGGCATAGTCAATGATTTCTCTGGAAGTACGCCACCACCATCGGCCCAAGACTGTTGCTTGTGATAATACGACGCTCCACATTCGATTACTCCGGGAATCTTGGCAGTTCGTATGTATTCCGTTAAATCTTCTGGCTGAATGGCAGCCGTGTTATAGACCCATTTGGTGAAAAACTGTGGTATAAAGGATTCCTCTTTCCCTGTGGCAAAAGTCGATGCCAAGCGGGCAGCGTTCATCGGAAAGTGCCATATTTCGTTAATGTGTTGTGCTAAGACTTGACCCATTTCCGGACCTGCAATGGAAGTTTCTGTCAAGAATAGTTTTTTGACCAAGTCTGGATAATGTGCTGCCATAGTTACCAAAGCTGGTCCGCTAACATCGTGACCCACTACAAAAAGCTCTTTGACCCCAAGGTTTTTGGTTACAAATTTTTGAATAATGTCTGCAATGGTCTTGTTGTCAAATGCTGGTGGTGCTTCGCTGTCACCTAATCCTGGCATATCAAAAGCAACGCAAGTAAAGTGCTCTACAAGTAATGGCATTACTTTTCGCCATTCGTACCACGAAGCTGGCCATCCGTGTCCTAATAGTATAACAGGACCCTCACCACCTATTACATAATGCATCAAAATACCATCCACACGTGTAGTGCGGTGCTCAAAAGTCTTGGCAAATTCTACAGGATTAAATGGGGATACGGCCAAAACACGGTCGCGATAGTAAAGGTCATTTGGTTTAGTTGAAACTTTTATATTTTCCATTTTATTGATTTTTATTTTTTAGCATTGAAACGACATTAGCTTTTTCTTATAAAAGCATTTCACCGCAATCTGCGTATAATGTACTGCCGGTAACTATGGCTGCAAGTTCAGAGGTAGCGAAGAACATCACACGGGCAATCTCATCGGGATTAGCAATCTGCCCTTTTAAAGGAAGCTCCTTTCCATAGGCCTCAAAGGGATTTTCTCCAAACGCCTGCGAAAGACCCTCTTTTTGGTCTTCAAGACCATCGGTCTTTACCATCGTGGGGCTTACGTTCAATACTCTTATGCCGTGTTGGCCAAATTCTTTGGCAAAAGCTCGGGTAGCCGCTTCAACACCACCTTTTGAAGCGACGTAGTGTACCAATCCTGGTACAGGCCTCTCTATGGTAGTTGAAATGGTGTTGACAATAACTCCCTTGGTTTCAGTCTCAATCATTGCTTTTGCCGCTTGCTGGGTACAAAAGAATGTACCTTGCAGATTGACTGCCATCATTTTTTGAAAATCATCCAGCTCCATATCTAGCGTAGGTGCACCAGGGTAGATACCTGCAATGTTCATCCAAATATCAATAGGACCGTGGTCCTCGATAATATGTGCTACAATTGATTTGACCTCTTCAACATCCGTGATGTCTAATTGGTGGGCATGCGAAACGCCTCCATCGTTTTCGATTTCTTCGGCTACAGCTTCAGCTTTTTCCAAATCCAAATCAAGAAGTATTGTTGCAGCTCCCGCCTCAGATAGGCGCTTGGCAGTTTGTTTGCCAATACCGGAAGATGCACCGCTGATGACAGCTCTTTTTCCTTTTAGGGAAACAAGTTCCTCAAGAGTGAGTTGTATATTTTGTCTCATAAATACTGAGTTTTAATGATTCTAAGATATTGGCTTGTTATCAAAATCTTCCAACAAATTTTGTGGTTTGATTGTGATTTTGCTACCGAGACCTAAAGACATCCATTTTTTGCGTTGTGTTTGGCGACCATTTTTTGCTGATTAGTTAAATTGCAGGCCTGTAGTAGCGCCTTAAAACTTCGATAGTATGAAAATAGGTTTTGGAATAACAGAATAAATGTCGAAAACTTTACTTTCTTGCTAAAAAGGTTGGCATTCAATAATATCAATGCATATGCGAGAATTTCTATGTATATATTTTTTTCTTTCTACAATTCTTTCATTTGGACAGAACAGTAATCGTATAGATAGTTTGCGCCATCTTTCCAATAAGACCAGTGGTTCTGAAAAGGCAAAAATCCTAATGAAAATTGCAACAGAACTTGAAAATAAAGATTATGACGAAGCAATCAGCACCATAGATGATGCACTACAACTTCTCGAAACCGAAGTAGATGGATTGAGCTACGGTCAAGCCCTCCAAATAAAAGGAAATATATACCTAGTCAACGGCAATTTGGTCAAGGCGGACAGTCTTTTTCGTGAAGCAAAAAATCGATACCTAAAAAACAATGATGCTGTAGCGATAGCAGCCTTAAATGTAGACAGGGCAAGGGTATTTGCCAATCAAAGGAATTTAGATGAGGCATTACGTTTGGGCGAAAACGCTTTGCCAATCCTTAGGGAAAACAACAAGACGGATAAGGAATTGACGGCGTTGAACCTAATTGCGGGGATATATTATTATAAAGCAGAATATGATAAATCCCTCCAAATAATGGAGCGGATATTGGACATATACCCTAATAAGGATGACAAATACGTAGGAATTGTTCTTAACACAGGGAGTATTCACTTTGTAAAGAGCAACTTTGTCAAAGCACTTTCTTTGTACCAAGAGGGTTTATCGATTAGCGAAGATAATAATGCTATAAACCACATAGCCAAAGCCCACGATTTAATTGGAGAATTACATAAAGAAAGAAAACGTTATGATGCAGCCCTAAAGGCTCATCAAAAAGCATTGACTATCTACAAGGAAGCTGGGCTAAAGTCCAATCAAGTATCTGTTCTCCAAAATATGGGCGCGTCTCTTACTGCCCTCCATAGATTTGTTGAAGCAGATGGGCATCTTCAAGAATCACTTAATTTGGCCAGTGAAATCCAAAATAAGCTCCAAGTGGCGAAGAGTCGAGCCTTGATTGGAATCAACTCTTTAAGGTTAGGTAATCCAAGGGACGGCATTGTTGACTTAACTTCAAGTATAGCCTATCTTGAAAACGCAAAGGCTAACACACATCTCGTTCAAGCATATAATGCACTCGCAGAATGCTACTATGGAATAGAAAATTTTGGTAAATCTATTAATTATGGAAAAAAGACTTTAGAACTAACCGAAACAACCTCGTATCCCGAAGCAAGGTTAGAGGCGCTCTTTATACTATCCGAGAGCTATAGACAGAAAGGTTCTTTTCAAAGAGCTTACGAATATCTGTCCAAATTTACAGAACTGTCGGACAGCACCAACAAGAAACAACAAGATTTAGTAGTTGAGGAGCTCAACTCAAAATTTGACGTTGAGAGAAGAGAAGAACAGATTGAACTATTGCAAAAGGAAAACGTCGCACGTAATCTTGTGGTGGACTCCCAAAGACGAACTATTCAAGTTATAGGTATAGCACTGACAATCTTTCTGTTGTTGATTTTTCTTCTGTACCGCAACTACCGTCTCAAGGCCAAGGCCAATGAACAATTAAAAATTCGTAATAAGGAAAAGAATCAGCTCTTAAAAGATCGAGAAACCTTGGTCAAAGAAATTCACCATAGGGTAAATAACAATCTGCAAGTTATTTCTTCGGTCTTGCAATTGCAGTACAAGAGAACTAATAACGAAAGTGCGCAGGAAATTATTCAGGGCATAATGAGTCGAGTACAGTCAATGGCAGAAATCCATAAAGACTTGTTCGCCAAAAATCAGCTCCATAGGCTAGATATGAATGCGTTCTTTGACAGGCTGGTTAAGAATAATCTTAATCTTTTTGGCACCAAATCCGAAGTAAAATGTACAATAGACACAATGGTCAGCGCGCCCCTTAAAGATGCCGTGCCTATAGGGTTGATTGCCAATGAGCTAGTTACGAACTCTCTAAAGCACGCCTTTCCGCAAAATACCAAGGGAATCATACGAATTAAACTTGGTCAAAATCAGGAACATTATCATCTAATTGTAGAGGACAATGGTAGTGGCTTTACTACGGCGAGACCAGAGAGTTCGTTGGGATTGGAGATTGTGGAGATATTGGTAAATCAATTGAAAGGCGAGATTAAGATGTCTTTCAATATAGGTACAACAGCATCCATAAAACTAAAAAAATATCAATCGTGAGAATATTAATTGTCGAAGATGAATTGTTGGTGGCAAAGGGGCTTTCGGAAATTCTTGAAGCAAGAGGTTTTGAAATCACCGATAATGTAACTTCTGTTGAAGATGCCCTCATTTCAATAAATACCATTGAACCTAACATTGTGCTATTGGATATATCCCTCAACGGCACAAAAGATGGCATTGATTTGGGGAGAGAGCTCAAATCAAGATTCAATATTCCTTTCATCTATATTACTTCCTACTCCGATAACATAACTTTTGAAAGGGCAAAAATCACGAATCCCTATGCTTATATCACTAAACCGTTCAAAGAAATGGATGTGATACTTGCCACCGACCTGGCAATTTCAAATTATATTAATAAGGAGGAAAGCCGCCAGAATTCTACGGACCAATCCAGTCCCGTTCCAGGTATGGAAATAAGAAAGATAAGAGCTTACGTCCTTGCACACCTGCACGACACCATCAAACTCAGTCATCTGGCAGAAACTGTTGGGCTAAATGTACATCACTTCTCACATTACTTTAAAAAAGTCGCAGGAATCGCTCCTTACGAATATGTCATCCAACTCCGGTTGGAAGTGGCCGAAGACCTGATTGTAAATACATCCGAACCTTTGGCTCAGATTGCCTATGCTACTGGCTTCAGCAACCAAAGTCAGATGACCAAGCACTTTAAGGTAAAATACAAATTGACTCCTGCAAAATATCGCAAAAGAAAACTCAAATGAGTTAAATGAAATTATTTTTTTAACATATTTTTTATCAAAATTTAATCAAAATGAACAAAAATACAGTAGAAATTTAATTTTGATTTCTGGAGATTTGTATCCAAAAAGTTTAACAAATAAAAAGAATAGCACTATGTTAAAAAGATTGATGAATAAAAAGATAGCGTTTCTCGCTACTATTGGGGTTGAGGCGGTGGAACTCACAAAGCCAAAAACCGCACTGGAAAAAGAAGGAGCAGAAGTAAAAATTTTATCACCCGAAGGGGAAGATATCAGACTTTTAGAATTTCCTGAATGGAAAAATGAAATGGCTTCTGATGGAAAAATTTCAGATGCCAAGGTAGAGGAATATGATGCCCTCTATCTTCCCGGAGGGATTGTAAATCCTGATATTCTTCGAACAAACTCAGATGCAGTAAAGTTTGTAAAGGACTTCGCGGTGACCCAAAAGCCCTTGGCTTCCATGTGCCACGGGCCGTCCACGATGATTACGGCAGAAATTGTAGATGGCAGGAAAATGACATCTTGGCCATCCATTCAAATCGACCTTGAAAATGCTGGGGCAACTTGGGTGGATGACGCGGTGGTTATAGACAGAAATTTTATCACAAGTCGAAACCCAAATGACATTCCAAAGTTCAACGAAGCCCTAATCTCTTTAATAGCAGCGGTATGAAAAGAAGAGATTACTTGAGAAATTTGGCCCTACTGACAGGCAGTCTATGTGTATCGCCTTTTGGCTTTACAATGAATACTATAAATAACAACAATAAAACAAATACAAAGATGAAAGGAAAAACGAGAAGTGTTCACCATATAGGAATTCCAGTAAGCAACCTTGAGAAATCCTTGGAATTTTATAAGGATTTTGCAGGCGGAGAAGTACAATTTACACAACCGATGTGGGGTGAAGGGCTTTCAAAGGGAGCCAATGTGCCCAATGCAAAATTGAGATTTAGCTTTCTAAAAATCAACAATACCATTTTGGAGCTCATAGAATATGAACGCCCGAAAGGTGAACCGTTCAATCGAAACAACAATGATATCGGATCAATCCATATCGCATTTGAGGTAGATGACATAGATGAAATCTACAATCGATTGAGAGGTAAGGGAGTTGAGTTTAATGCAGAACCATACACCTTTACGGAAGATGACGGAGCAGAGGCTGTGGTTGGTGCAACGTTTGCGTACTTAAAAGACCCGGATGGTATTCAACTCGAAATCTTCGAGGCTGCCAAATGATGGTGAAGTATTAGTCAATTAAGAGAGAGCATTTCACGTGGTTATGCTCTCTCAATCGCAATAACAAATTGATTAATAAACAAAAAATACTATGAAAAAATTTCTGATGTTAATTATGTGGCTCACGTTATGTTCAAGTTCTTCTGCACAACAGGCAGAACCTTTAGGTATAGCTTTAGAGGGTTATTCGTATCCGTTTGAAGTTTTGTACCATAAGGTTACCATCGAAAGGAAAGAATTGAATATGGCTTACATGGATATTAAGCCAGAATCAACACCAAAAGGAGTCGTGGTACTGTTTCATGGCAAGAACTTTTTTGGTGCATATTGGAAGAACACAATTTCATTTTTGAGGAAAAAGGGATATCGAATAATTGTACCCGACCAAATAGGTTTTGGTAAGTCTTCAAAACCAGCTATTGCTTATAGCTTTCATCTTCTATCCCAAACAACAAAATCCCTTTTGGATGCTATTGAAGTTAAAGAAATTAATCTGGTAGGTCATTCCATGGGTGGAATGTTGGCTGTGAGATATGCGCTAGAGTTTCCAGATACGGTTAACAAGTTAATTCTTGAGAATCCTATCGGTTTAGAAGATTATAGGGTAAAAGTACCTTTCAAAACTGTTGATGAATGGTATGAAGCACAACTAACTTTGACACGAGAGCAAATTCTGAACTATCAAAAAACCTATTATGCCAAGTGGAACGCTGCTTACGAAGAATATGTCAATGTTCATCATCGCTGGATGTTGAGTCCTGAATACCCTAATTTGGCCAAGGTTTCTGCACTAACTTTTAATATGATTTATAACCAACCCATACTGTATGAACTGACAAATCTGGAGATGGAAACCTTATTGATTATTGGGCAAGAGGACAGGACTACTTTGGGTAGAGGTTCTGTTAGTGAAGAAGTACTTTCCACATTAGGACAATACCCAATTTTGGGTAAAGAAGCTGATTTTGCCATTCCTAGTTCGAAACTTGTTGAATTGAATGATGTTGGACATATTCCGCATTTAGAGACTCCAATAATCTTTAACAATCAGGTTTACGAATTCATCAAGAACTAAGACTTATACTAATGAGAATCAACACCAAAGCTAATAATTTTGATTATCGCTAGTTTTTAAAAATAGCTCCCCTAACATTAATTTAATTTTTACTATTAGTTACTGCGTTCTTATTAATTCGAAGCCAGATGCTATTTTCTTACATATTTCAAGATGGGACGATTCATCTGCAGCATCAGAAAATATTTCGGGTCCCACAGCATTATCACCTTTGATTTCATTGAGTATTTCCATCACTTTAGCAATATCAAAATCACCTTCACCCGGAAATTTTCTATAGTGCATCAGGTCGTCAAAAAGGTCATCACCTTCCATATCTTTTTTGGCATCGGCCAGCTGAACTTGCAGTATTTTATCTCCAGATAGAGTTGCCAATAATTCATCATTTCTATTGCCCCTGAAGTAATGCCAAGTATCGAAGACCAAACCTAAGTTTTCTCTATCTGACTTGTCCACGATTTCTCAAGCGGTCTCCAAATCTGGAACTCCAGAGAATGGCATAAATTCCAGGTGGACTTTCAAGTTGTGTTTTTGAGCTCTATCCGCTATCCGCCTTGCATTCTCAACATAGGTCTGAATAGGGTAATCCTTCCCTAAAGTCTCAATGATGCTGATGCTATCGACGCTAAGTTCGAGGGCCTAATCTAAAAAACTCATCTTCCGGGATGTTGATAAAGGCCAAATCCTCATCACTCATATTTTTTGGCGCTTACCAGTCGGGCAGCCATTGGGTCAAGGGGTCCAAAATGGAAATCTTTATGCCAAAAGTATCTGATAATTTGACCAAATTACTGATGTCATGTCCATCTGCTTCCCACTTTTGAATGTCAATCGGAAATGCGGACATTTCATCACACCCTGAGTCTTGTGTAATCTGGAATTTCTCTTTCCACGGCCTGTTGCGAACCGTTGCAGCCCAAAGCACTCTCTTTGAATGCATCATCATTGATATGTATTAATTGATGAATACACTACTATTTGGAAAAGCTTGGGTCTACACTGATTTTCCGCTTACGGAATTTCCAACCTTCGGCGGTCTTGACTAGCTCATCTTCATAAGTGGCAGTTGCCACTACCTTGGCAGCATCCTTTCTTTCAAAGACAACCAAATAGCATTGCTGGCTCGCTTTTTTGCCGTCAATACCGACGACCAGATTCCCCACAAAATGACGCTTATTCTTCGACATTGATTGCTGCATTTTTTGAAAATCATCCAGCTCCATATCTAGCGTAGGTGCACCAGGGTAGATACCTGCAATGTTCATCCAAATATCAATAGGACCGTGGTCCTCGATAATATGTGCTACAATTGATTTGACCTCTTCAACATCCGTGATGTCCAATTGGTGGGCATGCGAAACGCCTCCATCGTTTTCAATTTCTTGGGCTACAGCTTCAGCTTTTTCCAAATCCAAATCAAGAAGTATTGTTGCAGCTCCCGCCTCAGATAAGCGCTTGGCAGTTTGTTTGCCAATACCGGAAGATGCACCGGTGATAACAGCTCTTTTTCCTTTTAGGGAAACAAGTTCTTTAAGTGAGGGTATTTCTTTGTTTTACTATCGCTGTCTATTTTCGGCTCTTTTATATAGCGAATTGCGGGAATTATGATTAAAAATGATAGTGCATAGATAAAAAACGGACCTCTCCAGCTTATATCGGCCAGTACACCTCCCAAGCTTATGAATACAATACCACCAACTGCCATTGCTGCTGCCTGTAGCCCAAGAAATTCCGTGCGTTCTTCGCCCTCAAAATAGTCGGCAATCAACGTGGATGTTACGGTCATTACTATGGCTACGGCAACACCCAATATGCCGCAACTCACCAGAATCCAAAACAAGCTATCGACGAGACCTCCCAAAGAACCACCTAAGCCGTATAAAATCATTGATGCAATCATCAACTTTTTCCTGCCTATTTTATCAACAAGATATCCTGCGACAGGTGAAACAACGGCGATAAATAGTGCAGGTAGTGTCAAGGTAAGTTTAGACAGATACACTGCATTGGGATTGGCTGAAAATGTTTCCTCTATTAAAGGTAATGATGCAGAGATAGTAGCGCCGGACAATACTGTTAGCGTACTGTTAGCGTACTGGAAGCCAGTAGAATCGATTTCAATATTTTGCTATTATCGCTCATAAAATAGTGTAGATCCCAAATTACCTTTCCCTTGTTCTACTCATCATTCGTTATGAGAATGGTTTGTTGGTCATACGTTTTGTCTGTTATTAAATCGACAAGAATTCTACCGACATCTTTTCTTGAAATCGTCGTTGGTTCTTTTTCGTTTTCTATATCTTGAATAATTCTAACTTTCTTGGATTTGTCATTAGAAAGCTCAGTTGGCCGTACAATGACCCACTCATCTAGACCTGAATTCTTCACCACAAATTCTTGTTCGGTTCTATCTTTCATAATATTTCTTAAAAGAATCGGTTCAATAAAATTTCTAAACACAAACCGACCGTGTCCTCTTGAGTTACCTGCTCCTATTGCCGTCATACAGATAAGGCGAGGCACTTTTTCTCGTTGCATAGCATTTATGACAATCTCGGTTCCGTCTCGGGTGAGATTAGGTTTTTTAACTATGGTGTCGAATTTCAGGGGTGCCCCAAAAGTTAGAATGACAACATCTTGACCTTTCATGGCATCCAATACATCGTTTCGATCCAAAACACTTCCTTTAAAGATTTCGAGATGAGGTGAATCTTCCTCTATTTTTTCAATTGACCTCCCAAAAGCATTTGTTGTGTGTCCCTTTTCCAATGTAAAATGTAGCGTGTGCCTGCCAATGTTTCCCGTTGCCCCGATTATCAATACGTTCATAACTATTTTTTTTGGATTAAAATTTCCTATGAAAATTTTGAAAATGGTAACACCGCATTTGGCTCACGCACAGATGCCAAAATCCAAGTCAGTATCAAAAAAACTGCTGGAAAAGTAAAGTCTTCACTTCTTGACATATGGAACATTATGGCCCCTCCGAAATATGCGCTGTAAAGCACTAGGCCCAATCGCATTGTTTGTGGTATGAGGAAAAATACTGCGCACGCCAGTTCTCCTAAGCCAATGATGAAGAGCCAGCCGTCCAAACCGTGACTTGCAAATAATTCTTGTTCTGCAGGGGCTTGCGTGAGCTTGGCGTATGCGCTTTGCGTAATAATGAAAAGAAAGAAGAGTATGTGTAATACCCAAGCTATTTTCTGTCTTGTACTTAAATTTTTGATTTTCATAATAAAAAATTTTAAAATTGATAACTTATAATGATGTTTAGAAAGTCACTTATTTCCCTTGGGGTGGGATTATCCCTAACAAACCCGCCCGAGTAGAAATGCGAATAATTTATCTGTGCCGAAACATTCTTATTGACGATATACCTTAACAGGAAGTCTAACTGACTTCCTAAATAACTTTTGCCATTGCCATCATCAGGCAACAACGGTAGGCCTGCTCCTCCAATATAGATGCCGTCTTCTACGGAACTACGCCAATACCAGGTCCAATCTGCCATAAACGAAAATTTTTGGGGTATTGATAGTGTAATGCTTGGATGGATATCCCAAAAATTAGAGGCATACAATGCACCAGCTCCCTGAAAATACCCTTGGCGCGGATACATTGGGTTAAAGTTGTTCAGTTTTGTATCTGTCGAGTCCCTATCTCCCGTAAAATAATCGGCCTTTAAACCAAATCTGGTATTCAGCGATTTATCCTTTATAGTGTAGCCCACATCTCCGTAGAAACCAGTGGCAGCAATTCGTTGTGCGCCAACGCTTCCCACTTGGCCAACTAAATCCATATCGTAATCCCAACCGTTCTTTTTGCCATACCAACGCATACCCAGGGAATGCCGGGTTTCAACACCCTCGGCATTATAAAACTGGGAAACTTCATCATCAAAACCCAAATAATAGAAATCGTAATTGCTCTTGGTCGGTTCGCCGTTATTGTATTGGGCATAGGCACCCCAGAATGTTTCTTCACTATCCAATATGGGGTTGTCAAATACGCCCTCATTCAGATTATTGCCATAGTATTCAAGGAGAAAGGCATCGATATTCCATTTTTTTGAATTGTACAACACTTTTAAACCCTCCCAGTAATGCCTTACGTTTGGTCCGTGCCGTATGGTAATCATTCTCCCACGGCCATAATTGATTTCTTGCTTTCCTAAACGAGCAGTCAAACTTTTATCGTCTTTGTTCCAAAATTTATAATCGATAAAGAGGTTCAGAAAGAATAATTCATCCCTATCAATAGGTCTTGGAGGCTGTTCCTTGAAAAAATCAAGCCCTGAAGCTGGTTGTACGAACAACCTGAATTTGTTGCCAATGTGCAAATCAGTGTGAAACATAATTCGAGTCAGTAAGTACTCGTCTCCTTGGTCCATCCGGTTGCGTAGGCTTTCATAATACGGTCTTACATCCCAACCCAAGGATAGGTATGTACTACCATCCTTGTTAATCGGGATGTATTTCAAAGATGCTAGACCGGTCAATTTATCATTTAAAGCGTCATCCCTCAAGCTTGAATAATCCTCTAAATATCTAATGAGCATCGTTCTTGGTAATTCTGAACCCTCATCATCTTGAGAAAAACCCAAATCGCACCTTACCATTAACAACATCACCAGTACAGCTTTTGATAGCAATGTACAATCCCTGAAGAAAAAGCGGTTTGGTGTAGTAGAGATACTTATATGAGCCTGGTTCGATTTCATTTAATTGCCAGGTTTGTATAGGCCCAATACGCCCCAATAGGTGAGTTCTGCATAGAGCGCACCAACTTGTTTGCCCTCTGGTTTTTTCCAATCTTTTAATATTTCTGAAGCTAGCATCACCATCCCAATGGGAACCGCTCCAGCATTCACAAGTCTCATTATGGCCGCATTCTCGACAAGTTCTGATGTCGTACCAGAAGCGTCGACCAATACATAGACATCATAACCATTACGTAATAGGTCTAATGAGGTAATCAACGTACAGTTATCAATGCTGATTCCACCAATAACAATTTTCTTTCGCCCAAATTTTTTCAAAGTTTCTTGAAAACCCGCTGCATCCCAAGCACTAACGGTATGACGTCCTATTTTAACGGCATCTTCTGGCGCTTCATCAATTATTTCTTTTATAAAGTTGCCTCGAAAACCACCCTCGTCACCTAAGATTATTGTGGGTATATCAAAGATTTTTGAAGTTCGGGCGAACGCTCTTGAATTGGCAATGAACAGATGGTGTTCAATGGTTTTAATACCAGGCATAAAACCATCCAAATAATCTACCATAATAAATGTGACGTTATCTTTGGTAAGCTCATCGAGATGAGGGTTGTCCTGGGCTTTTAAACCGGGGACTGTTATTGTTAATAAGGCTACAAAGAGTACCGATGCTAGAGTCTTCATGTTTATTGTTTTTAATTTTGAGAAAACAGTTGCCAAATATTGGCAACTGTTTCCATCGCTTTTACGCACTAATTTTTAGGCTCTTCATCCCTGATTAATTCAAGGTCTGGATATTGACCAATACTGTACATCCAATTATTGGTAACAAAATCTAAAGCTGGAAGATGTTCTGCCATCATGCCCATAACTTCGGCATCATTTTCGGCATTATGGTCGCGGTGTAATTCACCCCATACTGATACCCAATTGGTCAGCACAACACCAGCTGCATTTAATCGCATCATAGTAGCTTGTGTTGTCAACATATCCCAGTTTCCGGAAGCATCAACAACGGCATACACCTCATATCCGTCTGCCGCTAAATGCAGCGCGGGCAAAGCAAGGCAATAGTCAAAAGTACAACCAGCCATTATTAGTTTCTTTTTTCCTGTTTTCTTTATCGCATCCCTAAAGTTTGGGTCATCATAAGCGTTTGGAAAATGTCTATCGATAACCGGAACATCTGGAAAGGTTTCTACCAAACCGCGCATCAATGGCCCACCAGAATTTTTACCACCATAACCACCTTGGGTCAATACAACAGGTAACTTGAACATTTTTCCGATTTGGGCAAGACCTAGAATATTCTTTTGTAATTTCTCGACAGGTATGTCAAAACAGGCGGATAACAGCCCCGTTTGGTGGTCAATCATTACTAAGGCGGAGTTGTCTACTGAAAGTCTATCTTCTGAACTGTACGGTTGGTGACTAAATTTTTCCATTTTCTATATTTTAGATTTAAATTCTGGATAAACTTAAGTTGACCTTATCGATTCTTTTTGACAATTTTTGCGCTGCAGCCGCTTTTATGCTATTGTTTCAAAAAGCATTCAGCACGACAGTAGGGTTGCAGCCGAACCGTTCCTTAAAAATTTTTGAAAAATAGCTTTGGTTTTTATAGCCGACTGTACTAGCCGCTCTCCTTACCGAACATTTTTGTTGAAAAAGCATCACCATTGCCCTTTCCATTCTGATTTGCTGTAACCACTCCGTAGGTGAAAGACCCGTTTCTTTTTTAAATATTCTCGTGAAATGAAAAGCGCTGTATGACAAATAGGATGCCAAATCACTACTTTTCAAATCATATTCCAGATTTTGCATTACGTAGGCTTTCAGTAGGTTCATCTGATATGGAGTGATATGAAATTTTGTTGGACATTTATCGGTGGTCTTTTGAGCAGTATGCCTCAGTAGCAATTCCAAAAGCACCTGGATTTGGAGTAGCGGAAAGTTTTCCTGCGAACTTTCGAGTATCACTTTTTCACGGATATCCAACAAGGTCAACCATACAATGGGTTGGGCGATGCAACTGGTAATGTCCTCCTCCTTCGAGGTTCTTTTGTTGAACAAATAAAGGCTGATGGCATTTTTTCTAACTCGATAACAACCATTTTTGCCACCCAGATTTTTGTCACCTTTCCATAGAAAGACAGAAGCTGCTTCTTCAAAATCCAGACATAGATAATTGTAGTTCTTGTTAAGGTCGGCATATCGAAATACGTTTCGGCATAGAACGGTAAATGTCTTGCAATCACTGTTTGAAATGGTTATGTTCATTGTTTAGCTTGAGATGACCTGTACTTGATGATGTCTGAATTGTAAAGGCGAAAGGCCCATTTTATCTTTGAAAACTCTTGAAAAATGACCCGCATTGTTAAAGCCTACGCTTAGGGCTATTTGTAATACTGATGCCCCTGATTTTAAAATAATGTTCTTTGCTTTTTGAACCCTATATTGATTGATATATGAGGTAAGGGATTCGCCCATCACCTTTTTAAACGTTCTAGAAAAATGGGATTCATTGGTCTGGTAGGCGCTGGCTATATCTTTTAATTTCAGTTGCCCATCGGTATCGTTTTCTATGAGACCGTGCAGCAATTCTATATTGGCTTTACAAAACTTTTGGGAGAAAGCTTTGGGTCGAGCAGACTCACATTCCAAACTTTGCAATTTCAGGATTAAAAGTTCTTTGAGGGCCTTTGCTCCCGTGCCTCCAATACATTTCTCCAAAAGAAGTTTGTGAAGACATTTTATAAGTGGAAATGTTATGGGGTTGAGCCTAGCTTCATAGTTAAAAATAGATCCTGAAACAATTTCTCTACAGCTTATATTCTTTTTTCCAATGGAATAAATACGTGATTTTTTGTATGCACCGATATTCAGATGTATTGAGGTTTCTGAAAGATGTTCCATTTTATTGGAAGTTGTGGATGCCACAATTATGATTTTACCGTATAAGGTACTATTCGATTTTCCCAAAGTATCAGTCAATGTTGAAGTAGTTTCCATAGTTTTTTGGTTTATGCTTATTGTTTCAAAACATACACCAAAAAGCAATGACCAAGCCTAAGTACCGTCGTTGTTGGGATTAAACCAAATTCAGAATTTTATACATAAAAAACAATACACGGTATTTCGTGTATTTAAGATTTTACCCTTGGTATGTCGTTTTTAATAATTATATTGCTCTGAAAACAAGATTATTAATATGTTCTTTATTAGAATAAATATGTGCTCAAATGTTATCAAAACCACACCTAACGGCCTCTATAATACCACTCTTAATAGTTTATAAAAAGGTGAGAAAGTTATCTTTTACGCTCTGTATATTCATATTATCTTCAATCACAGTTACAGGACAGAAAATCAGTCGTATTGACAGCCTCAAGAATATATTGAAAGAAGAATTACATGATTCCATTCGATATAAACATTTGGACAGAATTTCCATTTTATATACTCAATCCGACCCAGATTCCAGTCTACATTTTGCTACCAAGGCTCTAGAGTTAGCCACCAAAAATAATTTTCTTGAGGGTCAGGCTAGAAGTCAAAATCAGCTCTCTATTTATTTTCAAAATTTGGGAGATTATGAGAGCGCTCTGGAATATTTACACAAATCTGCAAAAATATTCGATGCTCTGGGTAAGCCTGAAAGCGGAATAGCTTACTACAATATGTCGAGGCTCTATAATGAACTGAAAGATTTTTCAAATTGTCTAAAGTATGCCCTATTGGCAAAGGATGCTTTTATGGATACCTCTTTGGAGCAATATATAGGGTATGTTGAAATAGGTCTTGGTGAGGTCTATACACATCAAAAGGAATATGATAAAGCCAAAAATGCACTTTTAAGGAGTAAAGAGAGTGCTTTAGAATACAAAGACAGTATGCTTTTGGCAAGTAGCATTGCCAATTCTGCTGATGTTGCTTTTGCAGAAAGAAATTACAGGAAAGCCAAGCAGCTACAAGAAGAAGTTCTTTCACTAAAGCAAGTTTCCAATGACAGATATGGCTTGGCCGAAGCATGGATTCAGTTGGCAGAGAAAAGTATGATGCTCGAGACCAGCTACGCTGAAATAGAAAGAATACTAAATGAGGCCTTGGCGATAATTGAGCCGAATGATTTTAAAACACTAAAGGCAGATGCCTTTGAACTTAAAGCACGTCTGAATGCTAAGAAAAACGATTATGAAACTGCTTTTGCCTACCAACTTAGATTTCAGGAAGCAAGTGATAGCCTTGTAATGATGAACAATGACCGCAATATGAAGCTGGCGGAAAATAAATACCAAGCAAGGGCCAAACAGCGTGAGATTGATATTCTTGAACAAGAGCGCATCATTCAAAATCTAAGAAATGATAAACAGCAGTTATGGCTAATGGTCTTGAGCATCGGAGCTCTTATCATATTGATGCTTGCCGTAGTTTTCTACCGCAGAAATAAACAAGCAAAGCAGGCCAATCTCACCATAAGCGAGCAAAAAAACACGCTGGAGAAAACAGTACAGGAAAAAGAGGTTTTGGTAAAGGAGATACACCACCGTACTAAAAATAACCTCTATTTGATAGAAAGCCTTTTCGACAAGCAGTTGGCACTTATAAAGAACGAAGAGGCCAAAAAGGCTTTAAAAGAGGGTCAGGGATACCTAGAGGCCATCCGATTGATTCATAAACAGATGTTTTTGGCGGACGAGACCTCCCTACAGGTAGATATGAAGTCTTTCCTTATCGATTTATCACATTATTACAATTCAGTTCTCAAGGATATTACGAATCCCATAGAACTAACTATGGATAATGACGAAGTGATTTTGGATGTCAATAAAGCTGTTCCTGTCAGTTTGGCCATCAATGAGCTAATTTCCAACGCAACAAAACATGCCTTTCCGAATAGGGAGGAATCTAGATATATAAATATTGAGGTCGAAATAGAAAGGAACGATTATATTTTCAATATTCGAGACAATGGTCGAGGTTACTCATCCACCGGCAAAGAGGGTGGTGGGCTCAAATTGGTAAGAGGGTTGGTCAAACAGGTTGGTGGACTACTGTCTCTAAAAAGTGACAATGGTACCCAGGCCAGTATCAAAATCAAAATTGTGTAAAATAAAATAACGGATAAGTATATGGGTAGTAAAAAGGAAGAAAATCTTCAACTATTGATAGTGGAAGATGAATTTATACTACAGGAGAAGCTAAAAGATATGCTTCTTAATATGGGTTATAAAAAACTCCATGTAGCACAAAATGTTGATGAAGTCGAAAAATGCGTTGCAATCCACAAAATTGACTTGGCACTGATGGACTTAAATCTTCATGGAGAGTTTTTGGGTGTGGATATTGCTGAGTCCATTAAACAGAACCATGACATACCCAGTATATTTATATCTTCCTACGATGAGCAAGATGTAGTGGATAAGGCTAAGAAAGTGAATCCCTTTGGATATATATTAAAACCTGTGCGAGAAAGGGAGCTCAAACTGGCCCTAGAAATGGCTACTTACAGGTTGCGGTTCGACGAGAGTCGATATTTGGCAAAACAGCTTAATCAAGAAAAGGCAAAAGCCGAAAGTTTGCTAGCTATAACAGAAGCTATCGCCAACATCAACACCGGACCTGAATTGGTAAGAGCCATTTTCAACCAAGTTCGTAAAGTATTTCCATTTGACGAAGCAGGTTTGTTTCATTTAGATTTTGAAAATCAGCTAGAGAGGGATTTAATCGTCGATTATAGTTATAATACTAGCGATGCAAACGAAATTCTTAAAGAGAAAGGGGTCTATGGCTGGTTACCATTATCTTCTATTTCAAAATATATTATACAAAACAAGACATTGCATATAGAAGTTGAGGACATGTACAGGGAATTCAGACACCCGCATTTTGAACTTGTTAAGGATTTAGGTTTCAAAAAGATGATAGCCAGTCGTTTATCAATTGGTGATGAAATTGTTGGGTTTCTAGCCTTTTGGAGCAAGGAATTCAATGAATTTGAAGTTAAAGAGGAAATTTTTGAAAGTCTCACAAATCATTTGAGCATTGCATTGAACAATATTATCGTTCATGAAAAATTATTGGAAGAAAAAGCAAAAGCGGAAAGTTTGCTGGTCATTACGGAAGCTATTGCTAATATCAATACAGGACCAGAATTGGTAAATGCAATTTTCAACCATTTACAAAAAGTTTTTCCGTTTGATGAAGCTGGGCTTTTTCATTTAGACTTCGAAAACGATATGGAACGTGACCTAATTGTTGATTATGGCTATGATACCAGCGTCGTAAGCGAAGAATTAAAAAACGCCGGTCTCTTTAGTTGGATGCCTATGACTGCGTTGTCAAAATATTTGGTTGAAAATAAATACTTGCAGATGAGCATTTCAGAAATCTATGAGAAATTTAAACATCCACACTTTCAATTTACGGGCCTTTTGGATTTTAATGAGGTTATGGCCTGTAGTTTGGAAAGTGGGGGAAATACAATTGGACTGCTATATTTTTGGAGCAAGAAAAAAAATGCATTTGATAATAAGAAACCGCTCTTCGAGTCCATAGCAAAACATCTTAATGTTGCATTAAATAATATTATTACCAATGAGACACTCAAAGAAGAGAAAACTTTCAAAGAAACACTGCTAGAAATTAGTGAAGCTGCAACCAAGATAAGAAATAGAGAACAGTTCGGTGGGATAATGCTCAATACCTTAAAGCCAATTATACACTTTGATGATGTGGTATTGGTCTATTTTTCAGACAATTTAAAATCATTCAATATTCTATTCACAGGTGCAGAAACTGCACGACAAGAACATCAATACTACGAAAAAGTAACACAACAGACGTTTCCGGTTCAGGGTACACCTATGGAAGACTTGATGAAAGGCGAAAAGTTGCAATTTTTGGAGACGGCTTTAACTTTGGAAGAATATCCCAAAGACCCAGGTTTAAGCTTGATGATGGAAACAGACCTCAATCATAGTGCAGCTATAAAGCTTTACAACAGGAATGAACTCTTAGGGGTATTGTTTTTTCATTTCAGCAGTCTTGATAAGATGAAACAGCACAAAAATGAACTTTATCTGAACATCGCGGACCAATTATCCATTGCCGTTGCCAATGTTTTGGCAAATGAAGAACTACTCGAAAAACAAAAACAAAAAGAAGAGCAACTCAAATTAAACAGGTCATTGATAAAAGCAAAAGATTTTAATTCATTACTTCGAGAGATTGCTTCAACTTTAAACTACAGGCTTTCATTTGATCATTTCAGTGTCAGGGTTTTTGACAATGAGCGTATCTACCATCATTATTTGATGAAAAAAGACGAACAAGGAAACTTTTTTGATTTGGGAAAGGGTTTGGCTACTAAGTCACATCAAGTAAAAATTGATGACCACGCCGAATTGATGAACTCCAGTACGCTACCGAGAATTTTGGTAGGCAAAACTTTTGATAAAGTGCTTGAAACCTCACAAATGAACAGAAGAAGAAATAAGTACGCTGGTGTCCGATCAGTATTAGAATATCCATTGGAATTTAGTAATGGATCAAAAGTTCTTCTTACCGTAAGCAGCACTATAGAAGATGCATTTTCTTTGGAGAGTCTTAAGGTTTTTGAAACCTACGTGGCACCAATCGCCTTAGGAATCCAAAATCTATTAGCTTTTGAACAAATCAAAAAACTAAAAGAAGATGCCGAGCAGGTAAAAGATTACCTGAGAGAGGAAGTCGATGTACATTACAATTTCGGAACCATTGTGGGCGAAAGCAATGTCTTAAAAAAGATATTGATGGAAATTAGCGAAGTGGCCAACACCGATAGTACGGTATTAATAACGGGAGAAACCGGTACTGGAAAAGAATTAGTTGCCCGTGCCATCCATAATGCCTCTTCTCGAAGAGATAAAACTTTGATAAAAATCAATTGTGCCGCATTACCCGCTCAATTACTCGAATCTGAACTTTTTGGACACGAAAAAGGCTCATTTACTGGGGCAACGCATCAACGTATTGGAAAATTTGAAGTAGCTAACAATAGTACCTTATTTTTAGATGAGATTGGAGAATTGCCTATGGAGCTTCAAGCTAAACTTCTGCGGGTCATCCAAGAAAAGGAGTTTGAACGTATAGGAAGTAATAAAGTTATCAAAACCAATGCACGAATCATTGTAGCTACCAACCGCAATTTGGAACAGGAAATAAAAGAGGGCAATTTTCGGGCAGACTTATTTTATAGACTCAATGTATTTCCTATAAAAGTTCCATCACTACGAGAGCGAAAAGAGGATCTAGAGCATTTAGCAAACCATTTTATCAAGCAAAAGAATATAAATCTAGGAAAGAATATCAAAGGGCTCTCTGAAGCTACTCTAAAAGAGTTTACAGGTTATGACTGGCCGGGAAATGTTAGAGAAATGGAACATTTAATAGAACGTGCAATGATCTCTTCAAAATCTCCAAAACTCGCTATTAAAATCCCGAAAATTCTGGACTCAGATGCCGAGACATCAAGTGTATATTCACCAAAATCCTATAAAGAATCTGAGCAAGAAATCATATTGAACGCCCTTCGATATTGCGGTGGTCGTGTACGGGGCGAGGGAGGAACTGCAGAGATGCTGGAGTTACCACCTTCTACATTAGAATCGAAAATGAAACGCCTCGGAATCAAAAGGAAACATATCGTATTAGACAACAATACGGATTACAACTACTAATTTAGAATTTCTTTTTTAATTTACTCTGATAAAAAGGAGCTTAAGATTACTAAAAACAATTAGCCTCATTTATTCAAAATAAAGAAAAACAACCAAAACGATCTAGATCAAATGACCAATTAAAAATTATCCTTTAATAAATTTTCTTAGGATTCTTGCTTTTTTGTTATTCATCGAGGATATTATGGAATTTCGATGAACACTTATTTTAGTAATTTACTAAAGAAATTTCTGTTATCTTATATCCACACCATCCTGTCCTTTATAAAATCGTTTTACTTCCGTATGATTACCAACATATACTTTAATCAAGTAAAGTCCTTCAAGCAAAAGAGAAAGATCTATTGTCCTGTCTAAATGTAACTTTTTCTGAATTCTGATAAAACCTGATTTATCTATAATTTTAATTAACATAGGTTCTTTTACATCAGACCGAATTGTTATGGATTGCTCTGCTGCAGTAGCATCAAGTTCGAAAGAAAATGTTTTGTCTTTATTACTAATTAGCTTATCAGTTTCAAAATGATTAAAATTAGGATAGGAAGAAGTGAAACCAACAAAAAATGATATAATAAGTAGTACTTTTTTCATCTTTATTTTTTTTAAAAGTTATAGGAGGAGAAATCATACGTTTCTACAAATCCATAAATTCTCATAAAATTAGTCCTATTGATCTGATAACAATTATGAATTTAATTGATGAGACCACATTTTTACTAATCTTACACTAAGATACTTATTAACAAATCGTTATACCGTTAAAGATTCCCCAAAAAAGGATTGAAACCACTTATTTTTGGAAAAGTTTATATGTTGTTTAAAGGAATGGTAAGAGTATATTTGAACAATAAATCCCTAGGTCAATGGATATAATATCCTTCGCTATAATTTTACTAAAAAAAGAAAATAACGCATTAAACAAAACTATTTAACCTAAAAAAGTTTCATTTTTAAGAATTTTCGAGTATAAATTACAAGTAAAAACAAACAAAATATAATCAAAAAACCTCTTTTTAGCAATACTTCACCCGATAGTAATCGTAGGTAGAAACTTACAATGTTAGCTTGCTATAATAACAATTAACTTCTTTAAAAGTCTAATGTATAATAGGCTATCTCTTTTCTATTAAAATTAAGCAGGTTTACGTTTCTGTCCTAAAAAATATAACAATCAAATACCTTTATAGCCAAAAAAGGGATCTTTATATCGAAAAATACTAAGATCTACATACATAATGGAAAATAAAATTTAACTTTATAAAGATCACACACAAACTCGACTCCAATGAAAAGACAATACCATCCAAAAATAGATTTCACCCATTTATCGTATTATAGAAAACCTTCAATCTAAATAGTTTTCTAACAGCCACCTTTATTTAAATAACTTCTTCAATATCTCTTGTAAGCTTATAAGAGATATTGAGATGTACTTTACCTACAAATCTAAAAAACATCATGAAAGAATACAGTGTTGTTGTCGCATACGATGATCCTTTAAAAAGATTAGGGATCAAAGCAATGTTAGAAGCTCCAAAAGAAATGAAATTCAATTTATACGAAGATATTAGTCACTTAGAAAATCTACGAAAAGTCATTGTAGATATCCAACCAGATTTTATTGTTATTGATGCTACTTTAAACTCTGATGATTCCGGAATTAATTTAGCAAGATACACAAAGTTACACGCTACCAGAACTAAGATAGTTATCATGGCTTTTACCTTAGAAGACTGGTTGATCAAAGAACTCAAAAAATTAGAAATCAAATGGATATTATATAAAGCAGATACGGTAGAAAATATTACGAAATGTGCAGGAAGAGCTATTCTTAATAAACCATACATTAGCAGAATATTTAGAGAATCCTGGTGGAAAGAAAAAGCAAATCCCATCTTAGCGGTTTCCAACAAATCGTATCAAAACTTATCAAAAACAGAGGTCAAGGTGCTTAACCAGGTGGCTCTAGGAAAAACAAATAAAGAAATTGCTATCGATCTATTCAAAAGCGAAAAAACTATAAAAAACCATCGCCAAAATATTTGTAAAAAACTTCAAATTACAGGAAGTAATGCCCTTTTTAAATACACTATGAAGTTAAAAGATGTATATCATTAAGTATTGATCCACAGATACCTATTGAAAAAAATGAGTACTTATGCCCATGTATTTAATAGTAAGACTTTTTAATTTTCAAGTTGAAACAAATAGTCCTAGGTAAATAACTCAATTTCTTAATATTACAGAAACTAATTACACACAACTCATCATTATGAAAAACATTACCCTAAGAACTTTTTTAGTCTTACTGCTATGTGCATCGATAACCAGTGCACAGGAGCTCATTATTAAAAAAAATCACAATTTGTATAGTCAGAACTTAAAAAAGCAAAGTACTGACCTATTAGATCCCATAAAGACTGAATTAGATATCACTGATCAAATTGATAATATTGTTTATCAAATTACTGATATTTCTAATCAGATAAACATAACATCCGGCTTTGATTTTTTTCAAGGACTTCAAAGTCCGCATAATCCTGCTATTTGGATTTACCTGGAAAGGGAGCAAATTGGAGGTGCTTTCAATTTACAGCGAATTAATTTACAAAATGGTAAAAAAACAACTTTACAAAGTAAAACAAATAAAAATCGAAAAAACTTGGCTTTTAAACCTATAGCCTGGACTAAAAACCCACATCAGATTTTTATAGAAGCGCTGTATTTGGACGCAGCAGAGGAACATGAAGGAATCTTTATATTAGATATAAAAAACAATACTATTGAAGAAGTTATATTTCCTTCTAAATATACTTCAACACCCTTACTGTCTCCAGAAAGGGATCGTTTCATTTTTTTGGGATCCACACAGAAAGCAGTGGATCATTTGCACGGAATTTCTGATGTAATCTATGAATATAATATCAAATCAAAAACCGTCACACCAATTCTTTCAGAGAAGGGAATCCATATCGATATAGTAGGTTGGAAAACTATTGCTAAAATAGACACCAAAAAACCCATTAACCAGAAGTCTGCACTGTCTTATTATCTACCTTGGGACTTTGGTAAAGAAAATTGTGTATCCAGACATGGTACTCCTGGACCAACAGGTTCTCATAGTCCAGTTGGTCAGTGTGGTTTTTTTACCCCCGGCGGACATCACGGATATCACGCTATTGATTTCGCAACTTCACTTTCTGGAGATGATAATGTGAGGGCTTCTGCGGCAGGAATTGTTTCTTTCTCTGGTATTAGCGGTAGTTTATCGAGTGGTTATGGCAGATTAGTGATCATTAGACATAGTGATGGCACACGCACTTATTATGCGCATAATAAAACATTATTAGTAAATCAGGGGCAATCAGTACAAAAGGGCCAAGTTATTGCATTAGAAGGAACAACCGGCGGGTCTACAGGAGATCATATTCATTTTGAGTGGAGAGCTGCAGGAGGAAACTCTCCTACTCCCGGATCTTTTGTAGATGCAGGACAACCTAGACAAAATTATATTTATCGATCTCAAAATTCTTTTGGTTCACAAGCTGACACACAACGACCAACCACATCCATTAGTGCCGTAGGAGGTAATACCCAGTCCGGTGACTTTACAGCTAATTATTCTGATTCTGACAATGTAGGAGTTACACGAAGGTTTTATCAGGTATTAGAAAAATATGAAAGTAATTGGTATGCTAATCGCGGTAATGGATTTTTTAACGATAACTTCAACATCTTTTATTCCGGATATACACTGGGAGCTGGAGATTGGAAAATCAATAACGGGCATTTACGACAATCCAATACCTCTTCTGACAACACAAAACTAAATACCTTTTTATCGCAAAACTCAGGACTTCCATATCTATATGAGTTCTCTTCAAAAATCCTTTCCACCAGCGGTCCTAAAAAGTTTGGTATACATATTATGGCCGACTCACCTGATCAAAGTCAAAGAGGTAATTCTTATCTGATCTGGTTTAGTGGAGAAGATAACAAAGTTAGGGTATATGAAACGATAAACAATCAATTAAACTTTAGAGCCATAGATGATGTCCAGTTAGATAACAAATGGGCAAATTATAAGATTACTTATAGTCCCGGATTTGGTGTAATTGAAGTTTTTAGAAATAACACGTCTATATTGAAGTGGACAGACTCTTCTCCTATCAAAAATGGCAGTACGATTTCTTTAAGAACCAATAAAACCAGTGTGGAATTTGATGATCTTAAAGTTTATAAATTCAGAGCTGATAATACCTCCATAATCACGGCCGGATCTGAAATTACTAAGGATATCAGAAGGAGAAACGGTAAGATCAAAAGTTTAGTTCGTGACGCTGCCGGAAACTGGTCTGCTCCAGGTAACTTAGATGTTACTATCAGTTCTCTGACACGCCAGATCAATGGATTTCCAAACGATATTTTTAAAGAAAATGAAATTAAGGCATATCCAAATCCGACAAATGGAACTGCAATAGTCCTTAGTTATCAATCTTTGTCAACTTCTCATACACTAATATCAATTACAGATATCACAGGCAGGATTTTAAAATCTTTCCGAAAGCACACTAAAGAACCTGGCGATCAGTCCATAGATCTCAGTAATTATTTTCGCTCCTTTCAAAATGGTCAATACTTTATTAAGGTAAGTAACGAACAAGGTTCAAAGGTAATACCGGTCATCAAAAATTAGTTTGAAAATGTGTGTGTAAAAGGGTTCAATATGTTTGGTTAACGATTATGATAAATATATATCTGAACCCTTTTTCTTTTTTAAACTTACTTCTTAAATATCAACTAAAACACAAACATCTATATGAAAACTACAAAACAAATATTCTATTTTATTATGTGTTTACTTTTCAATCAAATACTCTCTGCACAGGAAGTTAAATTTGAGGGAGAAGAAACGTCTGAAAATGTTATTGAGTTAAACTCAAAAAATATAATTGCCAAAACTTCGAATGTATCATTTGGTAAAAAAGGAATTCTTATTTCTGAAGCATCTAATTTAACCGAAATAAAGACACATCCTGTAAATATTTCTCTTATAAAACCAAAGCCATTTATAAGTAGTCATCTTCAGTTAAAAGGTTCAAATCTGGATCCAAAGGCTATTTCTGTTAGGTTTAGAACTTCAAAAAAAGGTAAAAATTGGTCAGCATGGAAAGAATTACCGTTTGAAGGTCATACCGATAAAATAAATGATGAAAATCTAATATCTTCTCTGTTATATTTAGACACGTCGACATCCTTTATTCAATATGCTTTCGATATTAACTCTGAGAATGAAATTATGTTAGAGGAAATTATATTAAAACACTACAGTCCGGGAATTACACCAAAAGAAACGCTAGATGAAATCAATAGGATTAAGACGCAAAACCAGAACAAAGCGGCCTGTTCGAAGCCTTCAGTGGTTTCTAGGTCTCAATGGGGAGCAAGACCGCCGAGAAGTACATTTTCTACCTCTCAGGTCACACATTTGATAATTCATCACGAATTCGGTTCGAACTCAAGCAGTGATTGGGCAGCAAGAGTAAGATCTGTACAAAACTTTCATATGAATTCTAATGGTTGGTCTGATATTGGTTATAATTTTTTAATTGATCCTAACGGAATTATCTATGAAGGGCGAGCAGGTGGCGATAATACTATCGGAGCACATTTTTGCGGTAGAAATCGAAATACTATGGGAGTGTGTATGCTGGGAAATTATTCATCGGCTACTCCAAAAATTGCCACTCAGAATTCTCTTAAAAAATTACTTGCCTGGAAAGCATCCAAAGAAAATATTAATCCTGAAGGATCCTCTTATCATTATTCAATAAATGGTTCGTTAAAAACAATTTCAGGACATAGAGATGGCGGCGGTTGTTCTGCTTGCCCCGGTGATGGTGGATATGCAATCCTACCAAGTATAAGAAAAGACGTACAGAGTCTTATTGATAATGGTTGCTCGGGAACTGGAGGAGCCGACACCCAGGCGCCAACCACCACTATCTCCGCATCTGGTGGAAACACCCAATCCGGTGATTTTACAGCAAATTTTAATGACAGTGATAATGTGGGAGTTACCCGTAGATTCTACCAGGCATTAGAGAAATACGATAGTAATTGGTATGCCAATCGAGGTAATGGATTCTTTAATGATAATTTCAATATTTTTTACTCGGGATATACCAAAGGTGCCGGAAACTGGTCCATCAATAATGGACACCTGCGCCAATCTGACACTTCTTCGGATAACACTAAATTGAACACTTTTTTGTCACAGAACTCCGGACTACCTTATTTATATGAGTTCTCAGCAAAAACCATATCAACTATTGGACCCCGAAAATTCGGGATTCACATTATGGCTGACTCTCCCGATCTAAGCCAAAGAGGGAACTCTTATCTAATATGGTTTAGCGGAGAAGATAACAAAATAAGGATTTATGAAACTGTAAACAACCAACTTAACTTTAGGGCAATTAATGATGTATCTCTGAATAACCAATGGGCAAATTATAAAATCACATACAGTCCGGCGTTTGGTGTGATTGAGATTTTCAGGAACAACAAATCTATCCTAAAATGGACGGATTCTTCACCTATTAAAGATGGTAGTACCATTTCTTTAAGAACGAATAAGACCGTTGTTGAATTCGATGACCTTAAAGTGTATAAATTTAGAGCAAATCAGACGCAAACCATCACAGCAGGTTCCTCAGTAACTAAAGACATCCGAAGACGTAATGGAAAAATCAAAAGCCTGGTTAGAGATGCTGCTGGTAATTGGTCATCACCCGGAAATCTGGATGTCACCATTAGTTCACTTTCTCGACAGAATCCTAATCTTCAGGATGATACGAAACTCGATACGAACCCAATCGTGTATCCAAATCCAGCAACGGGTACATCTCTAACACTTACTTATAGTGCGACTTCGAGTCATCAGACAGAAATTTCGATCTGGAATATTACAGGTAAATTACTAAATAAAATATACGATAAGCCTACAAAAGAAGACAGTCAAAGAAATATTGACATTAGTGCATTATTAGAAAATATAGCTACTGGAAATTACATTATTAAAGTAAAAAACGGTAAAAACACATTCTACTCCAGAATATTGAAGCAATAGATTTTAAAGAAAAGTATATAAACGATAAAACCGACCGAAAGATGGTCGGTTTTATCGTTTATATACTTGATATTTAATAGCTCTCAAAAAACTACTTTACCAATTCCTTTCCTTTATATTTCCATTCGGTAATACCACCATCAAGATCGTAGATTTTAGTAAAACCAGCTTTCTTCATATACGCAGAACATTTACCGCTTCTGCCTCCACGACCACAATATACTGCCACAGGCTTTGACTTATCTACTTCAGAAATAAGCATTTCAAAATTCTCATCACTAAAGTCTATGTTAATCGCTCCTTCAATATGACCTTCTGCATATTCTTTTGGAGTACGAACATCAACCAGTTGTACTTTTTCCATTTCTAGCAAAGAATCCATTTCCTCTACCGTAATCAACTCTACAGCAGTAGTACTATCCTTAGTATTGTTATCCTTGCAATTAAATAATAAAATCGAAAAAACAACTGCGGTTAATATGGTTTTAATTTTCATAAATATAATTAGATAATGTCATTCGGCAACTTCGCCATCCCAATTCATAAAACCTCCAATAAGATTATATGTAGTTTCGAAACCCATTTGATCCATAAGAACACAAGCTTGTGCGCTACGGGCTCCGGAGCGACAATAAACATAGTAATTTTTAGCTTTATCAAGCTTTTCTACCTCATCAAGAAAACCTTGTCCCATCCGTATGTCGAGATTTAGCATATTTGGTATGTACCCTTCCTCCACTTCTTCTTCGGTTCTCACGTCTAGAATTATTGCATTCGTATCATTCGCAATAAGATCTTCCCATTGATCTTGTGTAATATCTTCGGCCATTTTATATTTCTATTTTTTTATTGAACTTTTTTATGTGCAATTTCATACAAATATAAGAGTCCTTAACGAATTGTACGAAAACGTACATTCATTTATCCAAAATACAATGAAGTTCTACGCTTTTATACTGCAACCGATAGCTTTTGTAGTCTCAACCAGAACTTTCTCTCCTTTGAGTAAGGCATTTACAGCATCTTCTACGTATTTTTTATCTGCAGATGCTGCGTCTTTATAATTATTATCGATAGCACCTATGTATCTAACAATGTTTCCCGCTGTGGTCTTTTCCAGAATATACACGTGTGGCGTTTTTGTAGCACCATACTGTGGATAAATCTTTTGTCCATCATCAAATAAGTAAGGAAATGTAAATCCTTTTTCCTTTGCTCTCACTTTCATGTTATCAAAACTATCTGTAGGATATGCCTTTGGATTGTTTGGGTTAATGGCAATCACGGGATAACCTTTTGATTTAAAAGCGTTGTCTAATTCAATAATTCTATCTTCATAAGCAACAGAATATGGGCAGTGGTTACAGGTAAAAATTACAATAAAACCTTTAGCATCTTTATAATCTGCCAAAGAGACCATAGTATCATCAATATTCTTAAGTTTAAAATCTGTGGCACTATCTCCTATCGTATATCCTGCATCAATATCGGATACATTAACTTTATCAATCGCAAATGCGCTCACGGCAATTACTAAAACAACAGCTACTAAAATTTTTAAAGTTTTCATTTGTTTGTTCTTTTAAGGTTTTAATCATTAAGATTGGGAACTCTTCATGATATTATAACATCTTTTTCAGCTCTCTTTCCAACTCATCATATGTAAAAGATCTCTCATAAAAATTTGAAGTATTTCCTTTATATATAATAGTAGCAGGAATAGAACCTGACCAATTTTTATGTACTTTCGGAATCCAACTATTAGCATCCGGATCATCCAGTAATACAATTTTACTTTGTATATGCTGTTTTCTAACAAAAGGAATCAATTTAGACTCTACCTGATTAGGAAGGTCTAAACTCACCAAAATCACCTCAACTTCATTATCCGGATACCTGCTGTTAATCAATTCGAAATAAGGTAATTCTGCAACACAAGGTTTACACCAAGTAGCCCAAAAATTAATAATCCGAGTTTTTCCATCATTAATACTCAATAAATACTCGAAGTTTTTAAAATCGTACACTGGTATCTCTACACCTTTGTCAGAAAACACATTGGAAGCCTCAATGGCCACCTTCTGTTCCCCTTTACAATTCACCAACAATAAGGTGAGTCCGATATATATCCATTTCTGCATTAGACTAATGTATTAAATCGTGTGATTACCCAAAAGAAAATTAACAAGGTTTATGTAATTCATAAAGAGAATTTTAGGATTTCATCAATCCTTGAAACGGACAATAATACTATTAATGAATAGTACTGATTAGAATTTTAACAAAGAATTAGTATCCATTAAAAGTTTTTAAACAAAACATGATTTACATTTGTATATACAAATATTGTATACACAAATGAATATAGAAGATGTTATAAAAACAAAAGCAGAACTTCCACTTTCCAGAAAGGCCATAATAAATATGCTCTATACCGAAAACTGGATAAGTGATCAGATACATTCAGAATTGAAGGTTTATGATATCTCCATTCAGCAATTTAATGTTCTTAGAATTCTAAAAGGACAAAAAGGTAAGCCTGCCAATTTATCAACCATACAAGACCGGATGGTAAGCAAAATGAGTAATACTACCAGATTAGTAGACAAGCTAATCAAAAAGGATCTGGTAAAACGTGTACTCTGCCCAACCAACAGAAGAAAAGTAGAAATCACAATAACTGAGAACGGAAAAAAATTTCTGGAGAAGGTAAGTCCTGTTATGAATATTTTCGAAAAAAAGATCACTTCTTCGCTTTCAGAAGAAGAACTATTGACATTAAATAATCTATTAAATAAACTTAGAAATTAATCAAATAATCACATTTATATAATTTTAAATTTTAAAAATCATGAAAACCAAACTAAAATCATTAATCCTGGCCATAACTTTAATAGCAACTGCTTCAGTACAAGCGCAAAAAAGAGAAATCAAAGCGTCTGAAAGTACTATCAATTGGACTGGCGAAAAGGTGACTGGCGAACACACAGGAACCCTTAATTTCTCTAATGGATTCCTCAATTTCAAAAATGAGAATTTAACCGGAGGAGAATTTGTGGTAGATATGACTTCTTTAAAAGTTACTGATCTTGAAGCCGGAAAAGGAAAAGAAAAACTAGAAGGACATTTAAACTCTGATGATTTCTTCGGTGTTAAAAATTACAAAAGTGCTAAGCTTGTGATCAAAAATGCTACAAAAATGGATGGTGGTTATAAAGTTACCGGGGATCTAACGATTAAAGGAAAAACAAATCCTATTACTTTTGATCTGGCTGTTAAAGGAAATAGTGCTTCCACCAAATTAAAAGTAGACAGAACAAAATATGATATCAAATATGGTTCTGGTAGTTTCTTTGATAATCTGGGAGATAAGACTATTTATGACGAATTTGAATTAGCAGTAAATCTAAAAATGTAATTTTTTATTTTTTGGAATTACAATTAATTTATATATTTGACTTAAGAAATAAAAAATGAATTTAATTTTAACAAATACTTGGTGGTGGTCTTCTTATAACGAAAATGTCGTGAGATAGACCCTGTCATATTGTTAAATAAACATATCAAAGGCTTGTCAAATCACGACAAGCCTTTTTTTTGTTCAAAAAATTAGGGCTTTTAAAATTATCAACATCAAAAATGTACCATGAGTTATACATTAACCACACATTTCAAACAGATTCTGGCAGATACCATTACTCCGGTAAGCGTATATCTAAAAATAAGAGATCGCTTTCCTAATAGTTTATTATTAGAAAATAACGATTACAGAGGTAGTGAGAACAGCTTTTCATACATCTGTTGTAATCCCATCGCTACTATCAAAATTGAAAATGAAATCATTTACAAATCTTTTCCCGATAAAACCAAAACAGAAACACCTATAACCAAAGGCACTAATGTCCCACTTGTTATAGAAGAATTCGGAAAGCAATTTAAAACATCCAGAAGTGACTTCAAGTTTATAAATAATGGACTATTCGGTTATATTTCTTATGATGCAGTTCGGTATTTTGAAGATATTTCGATTTCAAAAAAAGAAGGAGGTTTAAAAATACCAGATATGCAATACACTGTTTATCAAAATATTATTGCAATCAGCAACTTCACAAACGAAGCTTGTATTTTTGCGCATTGTTATGAATCAGAAAGTAATATTGCAGAAATCGAATCCTTGCTCAAAGTAAAAAACTTTGCTTCTTATAATTTTGCAACTGTAAATCAGACTACCTCTAATTTAGATGATGAACAATACAAGGAACATGTAGCTTTAGCTAAAAAACATTGCCAACGCGGAGATGTTTTCCAACTAGTTTTATCCAAACGTTTTTCTCAGAAATTTAAGGGTGATGAATTTAATGTCTATCGAGCATTACGCAGTGTAAATCCGTCGCCATACCTGTTCTATTTTGATTATGGAAATTTTAAAATATTTGGCAGTTCGCCAGAAGCGCAATTGGTAGTCAAGGAAGAAATAGCTGAAATTCATCCAATCGCGGGGACTTTTAAAAGAACTGGAAATGATGAGCAGGATGCTGAGTTGGCTAAAAAACTATCTGTTGACGAAAAAGAAAATGCAGAACATGTGATGCTCGTAGATCTGGCTCGTAATGATCTAAGCCGTAACGGTAGTGAAGTGACCGTTGATACTTACCGCGAAGTTCAATTCTACTCACACGTGATCCATCTGGTAAGTAAAGTTACTGGAAAAAAAGATAAGGATACCAGCACTATGCAAGTGGTTGCAGATACATTTCCTGCCGGAACGTTGAGTGGTGCTCCTAAGCATATGGCAATGCAGCTTATAGAAAAGTATGAAACTGTAAACCGTGATTTCTACGGTGGTGCCATTGGTTTTATGGATTTCTCAGGAAATTTTAATCACGCTATAATGATTCGGACTTTTTTAAGTAAAAATCACGAGTTACACTGGCAGGCAGGAGCAGGATTAGTTAATGAATCGAATGAAGAAAACGAATTGCAAGAAGTATATAATAAATTAGGAGCATTAACCAAAGCATTAAAATTAGCAGAACAAATATAAGGGTGTTCCCCACGCTTAGGCGTAGGTCGGGCTATTCGCGCTACACGGTAGCTTGCTACTATCCCTAACACAGAATCAAAGTCTAATAAAAGAAACTCAGAAATTCTGAGACTTTGAAACTAAAAAGAAAATGATGAATAAAAAAATATTAGTAATAGACAACTACGATTCTTTCGTATATAATCTGGTTCACTATTTAGAGGACTTGGGCTGTGAAGTGATCGTAAAACGTAATGACCAACTAAGATTAGAAGAGGTGGCCGAATTTAACAAAATATTACTTTCGCCAGGACCAGGAATTCCAGATGAAGCTGGGTTATTAAAAGAAATTATTAAAACCTATGCCGGTACCAAAAGTATACTTGGAGTTTGTCTTGGTCAACAAGCCATTGGCGAAGTATTTGGTGGAAGCCTTCTTAATCTGGATGAAGTCTATCACGGTGTCGCAACCGAAGTAAAACTCTCCGTGTCAGACGAGCTTCTTTTCCAAGGACTTAATGAAACTTTTGATGTAGGTAGATACCATTCCTGGGTAGTGGCAGATACTGATTTACCTTCTTGTCTGGAAGCAACCTCGTTTGATGAAAACGGACAAATCATGTCCCTAAGACATAAAGAACTGGATGTTAGAGGAGTACAATTTCATCCTGAGTCTGTACTTACTCCGGATGGTAAAAAAATGTTAGAAAACTGGGTCACTAATTAGTATAGAGTAATTAGTATTAGGTTGCAAGCGTTGACCAAAACTAACCACAAAAAATAAAAATGAATATTAATTTAAATAACAACCCTGTAATGCTCCTCTACCCTGTGGGGAGAGGGCTGGGGTGAGGGGCCTATGAAAAATTTATTAAACCGATTGATTAATCACGAAACCATTTCTAAAGAAGAAGCCAAAGGTGTTTTGGTAAACATTTCTAAAGGAGCTTATAACCAAAGTCAGATCGCCTCTTTCCTAACAGTCTATATGATGAGAAGCATTACAATAGAAGAGTTAGAAGGTTTTAGAGATGCATTATTAGAGCTTTGTGTAGCTGTAGACTTAAGCGAATACAATCCCATTGATCTTTGTGGTACTGGAGGAGACGGGAAAGATACTTTTAATATTTCTACACTTTCATCTTTTGTCTCGGCAGGAGCAGGAATTAAAGTAACCAAGCACGGTAATTATGGGGTTTCTTCAAAATGCGGTAGTTCTAATGTAATGGAACATTTAGGTATTAAATTCAGTAATGATAAAGATTTTCTAAAACGAAGTATTGACGAAGCAGGAATCTGTGTTCTACACGCTCCCCTATTTCATCCGGCTATGAAAAATGTAGCTCCGATACGAAAGGAATTAGGTGTAAAAACATTTTTTAATATGCTTGGACCCATGGTGAATCCTGCATTTCCAAAAAATCAAATTGTAGGTGTTTTTAACTTAGAGTTGGCCAGAATGTATGGGTATCTATATCAGAATACTGATAAAAACTTTACCATCATTCACGCTTTAGACGGATATGATGAAATATCCCTTACCGGAAGCACGAAAACCATATCTAACAATACTGAAGGGATGCTAACTCCTCAGGATTTTGGAGTAAACACCTTAAAAATGGAAGAAATAGTTGGGGGAGATTCTATCTCAGCATCCGCAAAAATTTTCGTAGATATACTTAATGGAAAAGGTACAGAAGCACAAAACAATGTAGTATGTGCCAATGCCGGTATGGCAATCGCTACAGTAGAAGGATTAGAACCCATACAAGGATTCGAAAAAGCGAAAGAATCATTGCTTTCCGGTAAAGGATTAGTCGCGTTAAAAAAAGTTCAGGAATTGAGTTCTTACTAAGAACATAAATATTTTAGGAGTGATTGAATATCAAATTATCAAAAAACATTACGGTACTAACACCACATTAAGAAGTGGTATTAGCCTAATTAATCATATTGATGAAGGATTAATTATTCTGGATACAATAGGCGCTAGTGATATTGCAAAAAGAGCCTATTGCTTGCACCCTATTTTGCAGAATGATAAAGACCTCCTGGATAATTACGATTTCAACTTTGAAAACATACACCCGAAAGTCCTAATCGCTACTTTGGAATATCGTTCCGTAGCCAACGAGTATCTTTCGCAAAGAACCATTAATACAATACACGATATTAGATTATCACCATTAAAAGATGTAAATGATATGCTCATTGCTGACAAAATACAGAATAGAAAGGATTTTGAACTCTACCATAAAAGAACACATTCAAGGAGTAAATCTTTGGAAGAATATTTTAGGAATTGGCTACAAAAATTAAATATTAAAGAATCTTACTATCAAGAGATTGTATCCATTTTAAAAAAGAACAAGAACACAAATGAACATACTAGATAAAATAGTAGTAGATAAATATAAAGAAGTTGAACTTAGAAAAAGTTTAATCCCTATTCAGCAATTAGAAAATTCGGTGTTATTTGACCGTCAAACTAATTCACTGGCATCAGCTCTACGCAGCAGTGAAACAGGAATCATTGCCGAGCATAAACGTAGATCTCCTTCTAAATCGGTAATCAACCAAAAGGTAAGTGTACAAGATGTCGCTATTGGATATCAAGAAGCCGGAGCTTGCGGAATGTCCGTATTAACGGATGGAAAATATTTTGGAGGTTCACTAGATGATTTATTATTGGCAAGAGCTTCTGTAAATATGCCATTGTTACGTAAAGAATTTATTATTGACGAATACCAGTTAATAGAAGCCAAAGCGTATGGAGCAGACGTAATCTTATTAATAGCTGCAGTATTATCTAGAGACGATATAAAATCATTATCGGAGCTTGCTAAAAACTTATCACTAGATGTGTTATTAGAAGTTCATAATTTAGAAGAGCTAGAGAAATCAGTAATGCCTTCGCTAGACATGCTGGGAGTTAATAATCGCAATCTTAAAACTTTTGAAGTGAGTACCAATGTGAGTAAAGAATTAAGCAAACATATCCCAAATGATTTTGTAAAGGTTTCAGAAAGTGGCATTAGTAGTATTGAGGCTATAAAGGATTTACAACAATATGACTACAAAGGTTTTTTGATTGGAGAAAACTTTATGAAAACCGAAAACCCAGGTGCTAATGCAATAGAATTTATTAAAAATTTGCAAGAAAGTGGATCCCAGCCTACGCTGGGTTGACAAATTAGATCTAATAAACAAAACTGTCATTCTGGACTTTATCCAGAATCTAAATATTAAATAAAAAATGAAACTGAAGGTCTGCGGAATGAAATATAAAGAAAATATTGAGGCTGTAGCTGCGTTACAACCTGACTACCTTGGCTTTATTTTCTATGAAAAATCTCCCAGAAATTTTAATTCTGAAATACCTGTTATACCAAATTCAATAAAAAAAGTAGGAGTGTTTGTAGATGCATCTATTGATTTTATTTTAGAAAAAGTAAAAAAACACAATTTCAAAGCTATTCAATTACACGGAAACGAATCTGCAGAGTATTGTAAAGAACTAAAATCACGTTGTCATTCCGCATTTGATGCGGAATCCATTAGTAAACAAGGTAATCAAATCGAGATATTCAAAGTTTTTTCTATCAAAGATGAATTTGATTTTGAGATACTCAAACCCCACGAAGGCATTGTTGACTACTTTCTTTTTGACACCAAAGGAAAAGAAAAAGGGGGCAATGGATATACCTTTGATTGGAATGTTTTGAAAAACTATAATTCTACTACCCCGTTTATCTTGAGCGGTGGAATTGGATTAGAAGAAGTTGCCAAAATAAAAGCGATCCTAAAAACAGATTTACCGATATATTGTATCGATATCAATAGTAAATTTGAAATTGAACCAGGATTAAAGAACATAAACGATTTAGAAAAATTTAAAAAATTGCTAAATAATATGCGTGAGGGATAGCAGTGTAAATCCCGCAATCTTGTCATCCTGAGTGTCACACTGAGCTTGTCGAAGTGCTGTCGAAGGAAAACAAGATGAGGAATTGAAACGGATAGCCCGATCCGCCTCAGGCGGACACGCCAAAAAAACAAAAAAATGAGTTATCAAGTAAACGAAAAAGGATATTATGGAGATTTTGGAGGCGCTTATATTCCGGAAATGTTATATCCTAACGTAGAAGAACTACGATCCTCCTATCTGGATATTATAAATGAGCCTTCTTTTAAAGAAGAATTTGATCAATTACTAAAAGATTATGTCGGTCGTCCGTCACCATTGTATTATGCGAAACGTCTTTCAGAAAAATATAATACCAAAGTATACCTAAAACGCGAAGATCTAAACCACACCGGTGCTCATAAGGTAAATAATACGATTGGTCAGATTCTGGTAGCTAAAAAGCTTGGTAAAAACAGGATCATAGCAGAAACGGGAGCTGGACAACACGGTGTAGCTACCGCAACGGTTTGTGCTTTGATGGGGATCGAATGTATTGTGTATATGGGAGAGATTGACATCAAACGTCAGGCTCCTAACGTAGCACGCATGAAAATGTTGGGTGCAGAAGTGAGACCAGCAAAATCAGGCAGCAAAACACTAAAAGATGCTACTAACGAGGCTATCAGAGACTGGATCAACAATCCGGTTGATACACATTATATCATAGGATCTGCTATTGGACCTCATCCATATCCCGATATGGTGACAAGATTTCAATCCATCATTTCCGAAGAGATTAAATGGCAGTTAAAAGAAAAAGAAGGACGAGAAAAACCTGATTATGTTGTAGCCTGCATTGGAGGAGGAAGTAATGCGGCAGGAACTTATTATCATTTCCTAGATGAACCAAGTGTGGGAATCATTGCAGTAGAGGCAGCTGGTAAAGGAGTGAATAGCGGAGAAAGTGCTGCTACATCTCAATTGGGTAAAGAAGGAATCATTCACGGATGTAAAACGCTGTTGATGCAAACACCTGATGGACAAATTACAGAACCGTATTCGATTTCTGCCGGATTGGATTATCCAGGTGTAGGCCCATTGCATTCACATTTATATAAAACAGGTCGAGGTGAGTTCTATTCCGTAACAGATGATGATGCAATGACTGCAGGCTTAGAATTGTCACAACTAGAGGGTATTATTCCTGCTATAGAAACATCACATGCTTTAGCGATATTTAACGACAAAAAGTTTAAACCAGATGATATTGTAGTAATTAGCCTTTCTGGACGAGGAGACAAGGATCTTAATACTTATATTGATTATTTTAAATTATAATAATGCGTAGTGAGTACAAAGTACTTAGTATTAAGAAATTTATTTATACTAACTACTGACTACTGACTACTCTGTACTAATGAAAACATGAACAGAATTAACAAAGCTCTTGAGCAAAATAAAAAACTGCTATCCATCTATTTTACAGCTGGATATCCATCACTACACGATACTAATAAAATCATTCAGGATCTGGAAAAAAGCGGTGTCGATATGATAGAAATTGGATTACCTTTTAGTGATCCGTTGGCAGATGGGCCCACTATACAAGAAAGCTCTACTCTAGCTTTGAAAAACGGAATGACTACAAAATTATTATTCGAACAACTTGCAGATATTCGTCAATCAGTAAACATTCCTCTAATTATTATGGGATATTTTAACCCTATGATGCAATATGGCGTAGAAGCTTTTTGTGCCAAATGCCAGGAGATTGGTATTGATGGATTAATTATTCCTGATTTACCAGTGGCAGAATATCACGAACAGTATCAGGAGACTTTTGAAAAATACGGATTGATCAATGTTTTTCTAATTACACCTCAAACTTCTGAAGAACGTATTAGATTTATAGACAGCGTGTCTAATGGGTTTATCTATATGGTGAGCTCTGCGAGTGTTACAGGATCCACATCTGGATTTGGCAATACTCAAGAAGCATATTTTGAACGCATTGCAAATATGAATCTAAAAGCTTCACAGATTGTTGGCTTTGGAATTAGTAATAACGAAACATTTACACAGGCAACAAAAACTGCAAAGGGAGCAATTATAGGGTCGGCATTTATCAAATACTTAACTCATAATGGAGTGGATAGTATCGAAGAATTTATAAAAGAAATTCGGTAATGAAATAAATTCGACAAATATAAAATCTGCTATATTTGATATATTAGAAGCGAAAAATTATTCAAATTATTAAGACAACCTGAGTTTCATTAATGAGTTTTATATCCATTCCTTTAGTAATAGCTATCATTTTAATTTTTGTTTTAATCAAATGGTTAAGGCCAGATTTTTTACAATTCAAAAAAACCATACAGCAAAAACCGGAGGGATTACTAGATATCGATGATCGTTACAATGTTGAAAAAATTGAGAGAGAAAAAGAGTTAAACCAATTGTTGGAAAAGATAAATAAAAAAGGAATCAATAAGCTTAGTGCATCAGAAAAAGAAAGATTAGAAGAATTATCTAATTAAACATAATCATTCTTTCTTGAATAGATTATCCAGAAATTTCTCTAGTTTTTCTCTTTTTAGCTGCTGAATATTTAGTTTAAGTTTGGTAATAAACCCAAATGAATCTCCGTTAACACGGGTTGATCCTGAAATATACAGCTCATTTTTTCCTCCTAATCTTATTTTATTAAGATTTATAATCGGGTAATCCAAAATAACTGAGGCTACGCCATTGACGCCGTAGTCAGCATCAATTCCCCCATGAGGTAATAATTTTTTAATCAATATTTCCATCTCACTATCCAGACTTGTTGAAACAATGAAAACTTCCCCCTTTTGGTTTACAATAAAGTCGGTGTTGTAAATGTCCGCACTGTATCCCATTTCTCCGGTATCAAAAAAAGAGGTTTCTAAATTTCCTTTTGCACCATATTTTCGGATCCGATATATTCCTTCTGAAGCATTTTCTATTTGAGATGTATATAATTCTGTATTCGATAGAACAATATGATCAAATGATTGATAATCTTCCTCTATGGTAAGACAATACAAGTTATTAGACTCCATCTGATCACTATCGAATCCTGCCAGATACGTTGATTGCTCCTGTCCATTATCTACAGACTCAGAGTATGCAAGCAATAAATAATCATCCTCCATGGCAGAACAATTTAATGTAAAATGGTGATCATCATATAGACTGGATGATACTGTTTCTCCGATATCAGAAAGCTTTAGAATGGCTATTTTTTCCTTTTTATTTGAAGTGTCAAAATCTTGAACTTTGGCAACTACAATTATTTCATTACTTGAGGATGCATAAATATATTGACCATAATTATCATCTAAATTATCTAGTATATTTTTTTTATAAACTCCGCTATGTCCAAATCCGTGGTCTACACTTCCATCTTCATAAAATCCATTGATAGAAATCATCCAGCTATGTCCGTTCCAGAAATTTGATAATACTAAAATGCTTCCATCTGATTTAGCACTCATAGCTACCGGTATGGTATTTTGATTATTTAAATTACTCGATGTTATATTAAACCGAATATCTTTTTTACCGTTTGTATGCAACCGCACCAGGTTTTTCTCATCATCAGACTCATAAAGAACATGGATCTTACCCTCCTCAATAACATCAAAATCGATGATATAAGAAGAAGTCATTCCTAATTCTTTAAACAACAGTAATCCATCCCTAGAAAAGTCAGTGTCTAACTGTTGAGCAATACTATTTAAGGAGATGCAATAGTAAAAAACAAGTACATAATAAATTCTCATAACGAAACACAGTGGTAACTTTTTGGCCACACTCGCTATAGCGGTAGTATCAGAATGGGAAGATAAGGGGTATGAAACAAACCTAATTAATTATTCTTGAATAATTAATTAGGTTATTTTTAATTAGCATCAAAAAAAAGAATTAATATATTATAATCCAAGATTTTTCTTAATAATAAAATATTCATTTTATTTACTTACCTATATTTAGAACCTATGAATAAATTCACGATATCCTTATTACTATCTTTTGTCTCTTTTACTCTTTTTGCTCAGGAAGACTTTTATAAACAATTGTCTGAATCCGCATTAACACTAACCAAGCAAAATGTCACCTATGATCCGTCATATTTTTCAATAACATATCCTAACGGAGACATCCCTAGTGATAAAGGTGTTTGTACGGATGTTGTGATCAGGGCCTATAGAAAATTAGGAATTGATCTTCAGAAAGAAGTACACGAGGATATGAAAGCAAATTTTGGCATCTATCCAAAAAATTGGGGATTATCTAAAACTGATACAAATATTGATCACAGAAGAGTTCCGAATTTAATGACTTTCTTTTCCAGGTTTGGCAAGGTAAAATCTATTTCTAACAAAGCGGGAGATTACATCCCTGGTGATATTGTATGTTGGAGTCTAGGAGGAGGACTCACTCATATAGGGTTGGTCGTCGATAAAAAATCCAAGGATCAAAAACGATATATGATCGTTCATAATATTGGTGGCGGACAAGTCTTAGCCGATTGTCTTTTTGATTATAAGATTATTGGCCATTATAAATATCAGAAATAACTAAGCTAGTACCTTAACTACAAAAGTTTTAACACTCTAGAAAAAGTATCTTCTTAATAGACTATCAACAAACATCTTAAAATCATTATGATTAATATATTTTTAAGCAATAAAAACTCAAATCTATTTGATAGTACACCAAGAACTATTTCAAAAGGATTTTTTTGAAAATTCACCCGTTGAAGTATTCATTTCCAAGTAATACAATCCTTTAGAATAATCAGATAAATCGATTTCTAACCCTTTTAAATAAAACGAATCCTCTTCATAATCAATTCCTCCAATTTGTTTACCCCCCAAATCAAAAATCTTTATTTGACTTACAAACAGTTTGTCTGGTCCGTTTAATGTAATTTTTCCATCGGACGGGTTTGGATAAAAAACTACTTTATCTGCAACGTTAACTTCTTCCACGTTTAGCAAAAACTCATCTACAAGCACTTTGGTTATAAAACCAAAACCATCATTAGCTAATGGGGCAGTTTCTGTTGTGCCACTAATGTAAAGATAATCTTGAGCCGCATCTAAATCTATTTTTATTCTATTTTCATCTACAAAATCTGCCAAAGTAATTGTAAAAATACCATCAGTTCCAAAATTAGTATCCTCTTGTCCATTGGCTAATACTTTCTGCACGAGTAATTGTTTACCATCATTCTCATTTACGGACACCCAGAATGTTTCTCCATTACTATTAACGATATTATCTGTTTTAAATGTATTCGTATTTAATTCTGCAACTCCTGAATTACCGAAAGCATTATCAATGAGCCCATCTTGATCATATTTACGGATATTGAACAATTGATTGGATCTATCCTCTAAGTTTGATGCATAAACATGTGCATTTATGACATTTAATTTATTAAATTTTTGATCCCCGGCTCCTATATTTCTACTTACTAATGAAGTTTCACTTTGATCATTTATATTAAATTTATTAATATTGGCAGTGGTGTTGGGGCTAGGTAAAGCTACCCAATATCCCATGAATAAATCATTTCCAACTAACGTTGAAGCTGACCAAATTATATTATCTCCAAAAGATCTAGTAAAAATAGTGCTTCCGGACTCAGACACCTTCAATATGGTGGCATTATCAGGATCCGCTGGACTAAAAGCTGTATAATCTGCCGCAACTATAATTTCGTTAACAGAGGTTATATGAATTTGTCTTCCATATCGGTCATCATCATTGCTTGCTATGTTCTGATATCTACCATTAGTACCAAAACTCATATCTACAGTCCCATCTGTTCCAAATGCATTTAGGATCGTTGCCCATTTAGTACTTATAAACTCATTAGATAATACGACGATTCCCCCATCTGACTTGACCTCTAGCCCAACCGGAATCACATCATTATCATCCACATATTTTAAGTCTCCATTAGTATTAAAAGATGTATCGTAAGTGCCATTTTCATTTAATCGGAGAATGTGGCCTTCGTTCCCAGAAATTGCCAATGCAACAATTTTATTCTCACTCGTAATTATAAAATCTGTAAGAGAGGATCTTGAAACACCAAAGTCATCGAAAAGATAAATTCCATTATCTGCAAAATCAGTATCAATCTCTTGTGCTTTACAAATAATTCCAGCACACAAAACCAGTGTAAAAAGTAGTTGTATTTTCATTCAAATAGATATTAAGTTAAAGCTTTAAGCCCATTATTTATCAACGTGGACTTGGTCTAAATTTAATTACTTCTTAATAATAAGTTCCAAAAACAGGTTAAATGTTACTACAAAAATTAGTTTTTTATTTTGACAATCAGAATTTGATCAAGTTGGATGGAAATTGAAGCACAACTGCAAAGATTCAATCTTACAAACGAGTTCCTAAAAATATTGGCCATATTGCAGCACTCTAAAATCGACAGTAGTAAATTTTGGATTTTGCTTTTTTAAGTCTTTATATCGTTGTAAACTCCCTATGGATCGATTCGCAGCCCCAGAAGGAGCCGTAAGAGATACTGTTTTTATAATTCTATTTAAATTGCCTCTTGACTCCGCTCGAGATGATAGTTTTGATGGAAGTGTGAATTGATGTATTCTGGGAATATCATTCGATACTAATTCTAATGGTAATTGATAATTTTTAAGATGCTTCCTAAAAAAATATTCCGGTCCATTTTTACTATTACCACCGGTAAATAGAAGTGTTTTAATCTTTGGGTATTGATGTAAATAAGATACCACATCTCTTAATTGAATATCCTGCATCCCTAAATCTGACGCATCAATTTTTTCCCTCCGACAACTATGCACAATATCACAAACACCGATTCCTCTGGAAGCTAAAAAACGCTTGCGCTGATCAACTGCTTCCTTTGTAGTTTCGTATTTTAGGTTTAAATCAAAAATACGATCCAAAACCGGCCATAGTAATCCACTGATACTGCCGTAACAAAAATCAACATCTCCCTTTTTAAGTTCTCCTGTAGTAAAACGAGGTGGTGGTAAGGTGCCAACTATTAGTTTTGTGGCTCCTTCAGGAAAAAAAGGTTTGTATGGATGTGTATGTTGAAACAAAGCAAGTGTTGATTTATGATTTACGAATGTAGAAATATTTGCGTTAAGGATAGAAACGGCATCCTTTTATTTTTTGGCAAAAAATAAAAGATATAGTGAATAGCCTGACCTGAAACGTAGTGAAGGGTAACGTCAAAACTATTTAAACACGTTGCTCGCTACACCCTGAAAACAAACTAGAACTGAAAATAAATAAACGGTTGGAAATCTGCCGCATAGGTTTGGTAACAGATGATTGCAACTAGTGTTGCTATTACCCCTTTGATGATAATGTTACTTTTAATAAATTGATCTAACAACCAATCTTTAGTTCGATAAGGTAACCAATGGGTAATATACCCGATTAGCATTACAATGAATACTATTCTATATTCCCATAAAACTACCAACGCATTAGCCCAATCCATATTCGTCGTAACCGATTGATAGAAACGATCAATATGATCCATGCTATTGCCTCTAAAATAAATTCTGGTAAAGGTTATAAATACAAAGGTTAATGCAATACGCCATAGTAATGCATACCAAGCTTTAGACTTTTCGTAGGGACTTATTTTACGCCAATATTTATAGGTAACAATACCTAATCCATTTAAACCACCCCAAATGACAAATTTCCATGATGCTCCGTGCCATAAACCTCCTATCAGCATGGTGATCATGATGTTTACATTAGTATTGAAGTGTCTTGCTAATGTAGATGAGAACAAGGTGATAATTAATATTACCCCTATTACCGATGTCGCTAATACAGCCACTCCAAAATTACCAAATGCCAAAGCACCTAAAAAAGTAAAAACTATAATAAAAATATAAGAAAAAATACTTCCATTACGATTTCCTCCTATAGGAATATATAAATAGTCTTTTAGCCAACTAGAGAGTGATATATGCCATCGTTTCCAGAAATCTCCACAATGGATTGCTTTGTAAGGTGAGTTAAAATTAACCGGTAATTTATATCCCATTAGTAACGCTAGACCGATTGCAATGTCAGTATACCCTGAAAAATCACCGTAAATCTGTAATGAATACCCAAACATTGCCATAATATTTGTGAATCCCGAAAACATTTCGGGAACATCAAATACACGATCCATAAAGTTCATCGCTATAAAATCTGCAAAAAGCATCTTTTTGATCAGTCCTTTGAGAATCATAAAAGTAGCACTCCCAAATTCTTTTTTGGTGATCGTAATCTCTTTTCCTATCTGAGGTACAAAATCCGCTGCCCGTACAATAGGACCTGCTACTAATTGCGGAAAGAAGCTTACAAAAAAACCAAAATCAATAATAGAATTTAATGGTTTGATTTGTTTTCTATAAATATCCACACTATAACTTATCGTCTGGAAAGTATAGAAAGAAATCCCTACAGGTAAAATGATCGTATCCACTGTGAAATAGTCCACATTTGCCCAGGTATTAGCAAACTGTGCCAAGTAATTGATTACCTCATACTCAGTATCAAAAAGATTGTTATATGATTCTGTAAAGAAATAAGCATACTTAAAATAACAGAGTGTTCCGAGATTGATAATCACACTTAGGGCTACCAGCATTTTCTTAAGCAAGATAGATCTGCTGTGATAGATAGCTTTTCCTAAAAAGAAATCATTAATAGTACTAAAGAGTAAAATCCCAATAAATAATCCACTGGTCTTATAATAAAACAGTAAACTTATCGCAAAAAGGTATGCGCTACGAATACTCTTTTTACGATATACTATAGCATACAAAAAGTAGATCGCCGCAAAGAAAATCCAGAAATCAGCTTGCGTAAATATCAAAGGGAAATCCTCTGAAAAAGAAAAAATATCTTTTAATCTATTCATTAATTATTTGATTCAAAACAGAATTTGGCTCCAACTGCAGTTCTTTTTCCCACGAACTAGTTAACGCCTGTAATAATAAATCTGCCTTAATTCTATATCCCAATTGCGTAAAATGTATCCTGTCCCTTGGCATCAATTGATGCTGATACCAATCCCTGGACGAATTAAAACCTCCCATAATTTCGTAAAAATCCCAAACAGCCATCTTATGTTTTTCTGCCAATTCATAGATGATTTTCTGCATAATCCTGGTTCTTGGATTGGGGTATTTCTTTTTATAATAAGAATCATTAGGCACTGTAAGTAACACCGCACAATCCGGATTAGCTTTCTGAGCCATTAAAATAAGATCCTCATAATACTTTCTATATTCTTCTGGTTTAAAATCCGGGTGATATCCATCGTTGGTACCAACAGAAACTATAAACAGATCAGGCTTATACAACATCAGTTGATTATCAAAATATTTACATCTGTTATAATAATTAAAACTTGCTCCATTTACACCAATAGATGTATACTCTACACCTGGATTATCATTCATCAATTCCATACCCATCATCAGAAATTCAGGATTCTCAGGGTTTTCTATTCTTTGTACACAAAATTCTAATTCCTCTACGGTTTTTGTAAGGGTAAACTCTATAAAATATGCTTCTTTATTTACTTTGGTATCAGCAATTAATTCTGATTCTTTAAAATTAATTTCATAATCATCGCTCCAATTGTCATAGAAGATTCTAATTTTATTAAAATCATATTGTTGCGCATCATACCCTCTATGGTTGGCTTTTATCTTGATATTAGCAATAGAATCTTTAAAAACTGCTGTTACTCCTGCCATTCCCCAGGCAACACTGTCTTTTTTAATCGAGCAACGATACCCTATCCAGTCTCCATCATACTCTACATCATAATTACTGGGATTATTTGTGCCGGCGATTTTATACGGATAGATAAATCCACGCTGTCCTTTTGCAGTCGGACTCATGTGCTGAAGATATGTTCTCAATCGATTAGAATAGATATCTGCTTGTATATGAGAACCACCGATATGAAAAATATGCACATCCTCTTTACTCCCTTTTGAAATAGTATCCAGCTTACGAAAAAGTCTAGCAAATGAAGGTGCATTCTCTACTAACTTAATCTGATTAGCTTTCCAATTAACGAATGGATATTTATTTTGGATAGTATCTATAACATAATCCTGAGCCATCATTGAAAAACTCGCTAACAATAAGTAAAATAATATTGTGCTATGTCTCATCATCAGGTTCTTCTTTTTTTAGGTCAAGGTATAGGGCTGTAAAAAATAATTCTGAAATAATTTTAGTTCCTTTCCACGTAAAATGCATATAATCATTAGCGGTAAGCTTTTCTTCTACCCAAAAAGGCATGGATCCCTTTCCGCCCATTGCATCATACATACTCCAATAGGCTACATTATTCTCTAAACAGGTTTCCATCAATTTAGCATTCAGATAAGGTAGTAATGGATAGGTTTGCATCTTTCCATTGATAGGAAGACACATATCAGTAGGACCGATAAATATAAAACTTACATTTTTGGTTCGACGCCTTAACCAATTTACCTGATTAGCAATTGACTTCGCATAATTATCTACCTTTGTCGAATCTTTCAGATAAGGCATCGTATTACCTCCATACTGCATAATAATGATCTTAGGCTTTAAATTTCGTACCATCTGACCGTAGACAGAGGCATTTGTACTGGAAAAAATCGTGCCTGAAGAACCACGCATCGCCACATTATCCATCTGAACCCGTGATCCGCCGTCTAGTGTCAAACCATAAAAATCAGCACTAACCTTACCTTCTAATTCAATTTTCAGGTTACTTGGTGTCGTATTAGTTTTTATACGGTATTTGTGGTACTTCCCATCTGCGATCAGACTATCTTGTTGTATGAGCTGACCGTCGTTATATACAGAAACCTTAATTGGAAACTTACAATTGCCATAATGCAACCCAATATCCGTAAACCTCCTGAATTTAGCATAAGCTTTTCTGGATTTACCGACGGTTACAGAAGCTTTTACGATTGGCAACGAATCCAGAGCAGTACTATCCGGAGAGGTTTTTTTATATTCTGTAAATCTAGACACCGACATATATGCGCCATATTTTTTATGCCTAAATTTTTCCTGTGTAGGATCAAACCTGGCATATCTGAACCAGTTCTCGCTAGGCTCTACAATAGCAGCTATTTGTTTATATACCGGTTTTACAGGTATAAATCCCGGACCATTACCGCCATACATTCCTTGTAATCTATTTCTAACATATCCTGTTATTCTGTCGCCTTCGATCTGAGAATCGCCATAATGTATAATTCTACAGGATCTTGAAGAAAGTTTAGTACGTAACTCCTTAGCAAAATCAGGATTACTTGCAGGATATCGGATTCTCTCTATTTTAGTAGTATCAATTTTAGAGAAGTCAGGACGCTGAAGACTATCTTTTTTTGCTACCGCCACGGCGGAGATATCTGGTTCTATATCCGCTTCGTCAGCTACAGGAATCACAGTTTCTGTTACCTTAAGAATGTCTTCCTTCTTGATCAGAGTCGAATCTTTTTCTAGTGCTAAAAATGTTTTAAAGGTGGGATACTTAAGAGAAATTCCTTCATAAGAAAAACCATCTTCCTGTATTTGTTCTTTTTGAATCCCTCCTTTTTTACTCAAAAACATAATACCAAACAATACTCCCAGAACGAGTATAAGAAATAAGGATATTTGAATAGGTTTGATTTTCAAGGATATCGGGGGACTTTTGGTTTTTGTAAAAATAGAAAGTTTTTGCGAAAAGCAAAGGAATTATTCATCGTTTACCAACAAATACGTACCGTTAATTAACTAAGATCATATATTTTTAAAATTTAGCACATAAAAATATCCAATACTTAAGAATAACGTTATATTGTTATACAGACGCAATTAATTTCTTCACATCATTCACAACTGTTCGATATTTATTTCGATTGAGTTTAGACATATGCTGTGATTCGGAGATGATCTCGTCTAAAATTTCTTTGCCATCAGCTTTTTTTCCTTTTTCAATAAGAAATTGAGCCAAAATATAACGCTCTTCATAGTTAGAATAGCGCTGATCAATAGGTTTCAGGTTTTCTTCTGCTTCATCTGACCTTCCTTGTTTCTCTAATGCCAAACCATATAAAAACTGACTTCTGGAACCTTTAAAGTCCGGTTTCGATTTTAGTTGTTCAGCGCAGAAAATGACTTTATCTATTTGATTTGTTTGATAATAGCCTTCCAATAGTTTTTTAACCACGCCGGCGTCCTGCTCATAGTTTCCTTTTAAAGCGGTTTCATATTCTTCTATCCCGGATTGATAATCCTTCATTTCGTACAAAGCATCCCCGAGCAATACTCTATTCTGAAAAGTATCCACAAATGCTACTTGTTTTTTAAGATCATTTACCTTCTTAGTCGGATTGATAACACTTACAATCTCATTCTGAACGACATCAAGATCTTTTTTATTAAAAACCTGCGTTACTAGATAGATAATACTTCCGATTACCGGTAAAAACAGAATCAAAAAATACCAGTAATATTCATTCCGGTTTTTGATAGCGTGATAGATACAAAAAGCCTGCAAGGCAATAATTAAAAAATATGGCATTTGGCAAAAATAGTAAAACTCCGTTAATGAACTACCTGATTATTTCTATAGAGATGAACCTCCAATCCACAACGGGCTGATAATTTTATTTTAGTATAATTACCAAATCATCCGCTTCTACCATTGTACCTGCTTTTAGTGCTATTTTCTTTATTGCAGCATCTTCATTAGCAGTTATTGTGGTCTCCATTTTCATGGCTTCTATAATAAATAATGGATCGTTTTTCTTCACTTCCTGCCCTGTTTTTACCAATATAGAGGATAAAGATCCCTGAAGCGGAGCTCCTATCTGTTTAACATCACCTTTATCTACTTTGGCGTGTAACACTTTATCCACCTTTATAGAATTATCTTTAATTTCCACATTTCTTGTCTGGCCATTTACCTTAAAGAAGACTGTTACCATTCCATCCTCGTGAGGTTCTCCGATAGATATCAATTCTATCAAAAGAATCTTGCCTTTATCTAATTCTATGATAATTTCTTCGCCAGGTGTCATTCCGTAAAAAAAGTTTTTAGTAGGAATGTTCATTACATTACCATACTTCACATGATGATTATAGGCTCCTGTAAATACTTTTGGATATAATTTATACGAAAGAAAATCTGTAATATCCAACTCTCTCCCCATACCTTTCTTAAAGACTTTTACAAAATCTTTAAATTCTGTTTCGAAGTCCACAGGTTCCAGATGTGCATTCGGTCTATTCGTAAAAGGCTTTTGGTCTTTTAAAACTGATTTCTGAAGATCTTTAGGGAATCCACCTTCTGGTTGTCCCAGCTCACCTTTGAATAGACTAACCACAGATTGCGGAAAAGAAATAGTCTCACCTCTTTCTTTTACATCATTGATTGTTAAATTATTACTTACCAGATACTGAGCCATATCCCCCACTACCTTAGAACTTGGTGTTACTTTCACAATATCACCAAATAACTCATTAACCTCTCCATACATCTTAGTTATCTCGTGGAAACGATCTGCTAATCCCAATCCTTGTGCCTGAGGTTTTAAGTTAGAATACTGCCCTCCGGGAATTTCATGCTGATACACCTCTCCGGTTCCTGCTTTCAGACCTGATTCGAAAACGTAATAATATTCTCGCACTGTTTCCCAATAGTTAGAATATTCATTTAACTTACCAATGTCTATAGAATTTTCACGCTGGTGAAACCTCAACATCTCAACAATTGCATTAAAATTAGGCTGTGCCGTTAACCCGGACAATCCACCTAAGGCAACATCCACTACATCTACTCCAGCTTCTATAGCTTTCAGGTAAGTAGCCGATTGTACGGAAGAAGTATCGTGTGTATGCAAATGAATTGGAATATTTATTTCAGACTTTAAAGCCGAAACTAATTCTTGAGCAGCATATGGTTTCAGTAATCCAGCCATATCCTTAATTCCTAAGATATGCGCTCCCGCATTCTCAATATCTTTTGCTAATTGCACATAATAATTAAGCGTGTACTTAGTGCGTTTCGGGTCTAAAATATCCCCGGTATAGCATAAAGAACCTTCTGCCAATCCCTGTGTACGGGTTCTTACGTGTTCAATACAAGGAGCTATAGATTTCATCCAATTTAACGAATCGAAAATCCTAAAGACGTCCACACCATTTTCCCAGGATTGTTCTACAAATTTACCAACCAGATTATCCGGATACGCTGTATATCCCACTCCATTAGATCCACGAATTAACATTTGTAATAGAAGGTTAGGCATTGCTTTTCTTAAGGCACGAAGGCGTTCCCAGGGATTTTCTCTCAGAAACCTGAGACATACATCAAAAGTTGCTCCACCCCAAACTTCCATACTAAATACCTCGGGATGGTTTTTTGCAAATCCTTCTGCTACTTTAAGCATATCATAAGTACGCATTCTGGTAGCCAGTAAACTCTGATGTGCATCACGCATCGTGGTATCCGTAAAATGAACTTTCTTCTCATTTTTTAACCAGTTGGCAAATTTCTCAGGACCTAACTCCGTTAATAAATCTTTAGTTCCTTTTTTATACTCATCGGTTTGATCAAATTCAGGAATTTTGGGAACTATGAATGTCTTAGTAGGATCAATTTTCTTTACATCAGGATTTCCGTTTACGATCACATCTCCTAAAAAGTTAGCCAGTTTTGTAGCTCTATTACGAGATTCTTTAATCGTAAATAAGGACTTTGTATCTCTAATAAAATTAACCGTAACCGCACCCTTTCTAAAAGTCTCATGCTGAAGAATATTATCTAAAAATGGCATGTTTGTCTTTACCCCACGAATTCTGAATTCTGAAAGTGCTCTTCGCATCTTTCTGCAAGCTCCATCCAGAGTTCTACTGTTTGCAGAAACTTTTACCAACATGGAATCAAAGAATGGAGAAATTGTTACCCCTTGATACACACTTCCCGCATCTAATCGAATCCCAAATCCTGAGGCACTGCGATAGGTAGTGATGGTGCCATAATCCGGTTTAAAATCATTTTCCGGATCTTCAGTGGTGATTCTACATTGTACGGCGTATCCGTTTACCTTTAAGCTCTCCTGACTTTCTATCTTAATCTGTGTATCAGATAATTTATAACCTCCGGCAATAAATATTTGAGCTTTTATAAGATCAATACCAGTTACAATCTCGGTAACAGTATGTTCTACCTGTACACGTGGATTTACTTCTATAAAATATATACTACCATCATCATCTACTAAAAACTCTACGGTACCAATATTATTATAGTCTACGGCTTTACAAATAGTTAATGCATACGTATATAAATTATCAAGAATTTCCTGAGCTACGCCAAATGATGGAGCATACTCTATCACTTTTTGGTACCGACGTTGTACAGAACAATCCCTCTCAAAAAGATGCACCATATTTCCGTGATGATCCGCAACTATTTGTATTTCTATATGTTTTGGATTTTCTACAAATTTCTCCAAAAAAACAGTATCGTCTCCAAATGCATTCAGGGCTTCTCTCTGTGATTCCGGATAGGCTTTCTCTAATTCTTCTACACTACGGATTACACGCATTCCACGGCCTCCACCTCCTGAGGCTGCTTTTAACATTACCGGAAACCCGATACGCTTAGCTTCTTTAACTGCTACTCTTACATCTGCAAGATCTTCTTTATTACTTTGAATAATAGGTATATCGTTAGCATCAGCAACTTCCTTAGCCATAATCTTATCACCTAATGAGCGAAGTACCGATACCTTTGGTCCAATAAAAATGATACCATTTTCTTCACATCTTTGTGCAAAATCAGCATTTTCGGACAGGAAACCATATCCCGGATGTATCGCATCGACATTGTTACTTTTTGCTACCTTAATAATTGCTTCGATATTGAGGTAGGGTTTCAAAGGCTCATTATCTGCTCCTATCTGATATGCCTCATCAGCCTTATATCGGTGTAAAGAATATCTATCTTCATAAGTATAAACTCCTACGGTTTGTAAGCCAATCTCTGTACAAGCTCTAAAAATCCGAATAGCTATTTCTCCTCGATTGGCAACTAAAACCTTTTTGATTTGCATGATGATAATTTTGTGTTTAAATAATATTTAGCGAACATTCGCTGCGAAGATATGGATTAGCACTATTCTTTGCAACGTAATTATTATCAAGTTATAAAATTGTAGGTTAGAATACTAAGTAACTTGACATTCTTATGGATGATTAGTAAGATTTGACATTAAAACATTTTCTTTTTGAAACTTCTCAAACTTCCATACCGATTAGAGCAACAAACCAATTAATTGAGCTAAGAGGTTTACAGGATTTTAAATAAATTGTTCCTTTCAAAATAAATATTAATAACTTAAAAATTTACACAATGAATACTGATCAATTAGAAGGAAAATGGAAACAAATAAAAGGGCAGTTTAAGCAAAAATATGGAAAAGTAACTGATGATGACACTACCTATTCTGAAGGTAAATTTGACGAAATGTTAGGGAGGCTTCAGGAAAAAACAGGTAAAACCAAAGAGGAACTTAAAGAAGAAATAGATAAGATGTAGCACTTGATCTCCTTAAATTAAATTTCTCGTGATTTTAAAAAAGAAATACAATTCTGACCGTTAGAATTGTATTTTTTTGATTTACTTCGTACAAATTCTGAACAAAATGCTGGACATACTAACAAATGCTGATGCCTGGGTCGCATTATTAACCCTTACATTTTTAGAGATTATCTTAGGTATTGATAATATTGTTTTTATTTCAATTGCCGCTAGTAAGTTGCCTGCCCATCAACAAAAACAAGCTACCAATTGGGGGCTTATTTTAGCAATGGCACAAAGAATCATATTGCTATTTGGAGTCTCTTATCTTGTTGCTCTAAAAGAACCTTTCTTTAGTGTAGACAAATCTTGGCTAAGTATTGGTATTAGCTGGCAAAGTTTAATTTTATTTTTTGGAGGAATATTTCTTCTTTATAAAAGCACATCCGAAATTCACGATAAGGTAGATATTCCTGATAAAGAGGAAAAACAACTAAAAAATAAAAAAATCACTTCACTGAAGAATGCTCTGGTTCAGATACTGATCATAGATTTTATTTTTTCTATTGACTCTATATTAACTGCCATCGGTATGACGAATGGAATTGGAGATAAACCGCAAGATGCTTTGGTCTTAATGGTTATTGCTGTCGTAATATCCATATTAATCATGATGATTTTTGCAAATGGCATCAGAAAATTTATTAATAAGCACCCATCCATGCAATTATTAGCTTTATCCTTTTTAATTTTGATTGGTTTCATGTTGATCACTGAAGCTGCACATTTATCACATGCGGTTATTTTCAATCAAAAAATCGGTGCTATTCCTAAAGGATATTTATATTTCGCTATTGCTTTTTCTTTATTGGTAGAATTTCTGAATATGAGGCTAAAAAAGAAAATGAGTATAGCCGAAGCTAAGGAAGATTAATTTTTTCACCGTTTTATTGACATTCAATTTGAAAATAATTATCCGTTCATGATGAACTGACTATTTCTGAATCTTGTTGTAGTATGCTTTCTCGGTTACTTCAGACCATTTAGAAATTCTTTTCTGAAAGTTGGAGTAACTTTCGTACACCTCTCTGGATAATGGATCGTCTCCTATCATTTCCTGTATAGCTTCTTCTGTAAAACCTCTTAATGCATCTAGCGTTTCTTTAGAAAATTCTCTAATCTCCACTTGTTCTTCGTTAACTAGCTTATCAAGATAAATTCCATTTTGTTTATCAAACTCTGATAACACCCAAACCTGGGCTCTTTTTGCGGCCGCCTGTAATATAGCCTGCAAATGTGGTGGTAACCCATCGTGTAAATTTTTATTGACAAAAAATTCTAATTGAGAACCTGTTTCATGCCAACCTGGTGTATAGTAATATTTTGAAATTTTATGAAATCCCATTTTATAATCGTGGTATGGCCCAATCCATTCTGTAGCATCAATAACTCCCCGTTCTAAACTAGTATAAATCTCACTTCCGGCAACCAGCACAGCCGCTCCGCCAGCTTTTTCCAGTACTTTCCCTCCGATTCCGGGTAAACGCATTTTCAATCCTTTAAAATCTTCTATAGAATTAATTTCACGATTAAACCACCCACCCATTTGTACACCAGTGTTTCCTCCCATAAAGGGAACCAAATTAAATTTTGCATAGGTTTTTTTCCATAGCTCATAACCTCCTCCTACTTCTAACCAGGAGGTGATTTGCTGACTATTCATCCCAAAAGGAACTGCTGCAAAGAACTGAGCAGCGGGAGTCTTACCTGCCCAATAATAAGAAGCTCCACACCCCATTTCAATCGTTCCCTGAGAGACAGCATCGAACGCCTCTAATGACGGCACTAATTCTCCTCCTCCATAAACTTTAATTTTAATCTGACCATTAGAAAGTTCATCAACCCACTCGGCATATTTCTCCGCAACTTCTCCGACTACAGGAAAATTAGGCGGCCAGGTCGTTGTCATTTTCCAATGAAATACTTTATCAGGTTTGGCAACATCATATGATTTAGAATGATTTATACTTGCCGGCGGCTCTCCTAAACAGGAAACAAAAAATGAATTGATTAACAACAATGTAAACAAACTTTTTATATGATATTTTCTATGTTGCCGGATTAAAACAGAAGTCATTTTTTGAAGGTTTTTAAGTTTCCAATTTATAATTATTCCTATTTAAATACTATTTCTTATCATAAAAAATTACAACAGATCACAGGATCTTGGGATAATATTAGTTTTATGTAAATTTTAATATTTAAAGATTCGGTAAGGAATGAAGTTTGATCATTAAATAATGACCATTATTATGCTTAGAATTAATAATATAGAATATGCCTAGACACACTCCCCTAATACATACTGAAAATGTTTTTCTTCAAAAAAAATCGTACATCCTTACTAATCAAAAGGGATGAATTTTATAGAACCGTAACTTCAAAACTCCCTATTAAAAATCGTATTCAATATTGTGAGTCATTAATTTACAGAAACCAATGCGATTTATCGAGAACGAAATGCCCAATACAAAAAAGAAAAATAAAACAACTATTAAAAGCTGCTAAAACCGAAGTAAAAAACCTAAAATGAATTGAATTTTAACTCAAAACACACCTATATATTTTTAAATTATAACTAATTAAAAATAATCTCAGGGAAAAATATTACTAAACTCACTATCATTAACTGAATCATAATGAATGGAATAATTCCTCTATATATCTGACTGGTTCTTACACTTTCTGGCGCAACACCCTTAAGGTAAAATAATGCAAATCCGAATGGAGGTGTTAGAAAGGATGTTTGCAAATTCAACGCCATCAAAATTCCTACCCATAGCATATTCATATCAAACGCATTAAAGACGGGAGTCACCACCGGTACTATAATGAATACAATTTCAATAAAATCTATAAAGAAACCTGCGATAAAAATTACCAACATCACTAATAATAGAAACATCATAGGCGTCAATTGAGAAGACATTATCAATTCCTGAAGGTATCGATCTCCTCCTAATGTTCTGAAAACTAATGTAAATGTCGTTGCTCCCAATAATATAAAAAACACCATTGATGTTAGTCTTGTAGTTTCTTGTGCAACTTCTTTAAGTATTTTTAATGAAAATTTTTTCTGAATAATGGTCAAAACGGTGGCACCCAGCGCTCCGATAGCAGAGGCTTCTGTTGGTGAGGCTATTCCTGTAAAAATAGAGCCTAATACAATGACTATTAATAATACAGGAAGCAATAATACTTTTAGAATTTTTGAGATAAAATTATCTCCTCTAAACGCAGCAATTTCTTCTGCCGGAATACTTGGGGCATCTTCTTTATGGATAAATGATTTTATGAGAATGTATAAAATATATAGACCTACCAATATCAGTCCTGGTAATAAAGCCGCAGAAAATAAGGTCCCCACATCCACCGATGCAGCTCCTCTCGAAGAACTATTAATGGTATCTGCTAATAACACCAACACAATAGACGGTGGAATAATCTGTCCTAAAGTTCCCGATGATGCAATTACTCCTACTGCCAGTTCTGTTTTATATCCTCTTTTTAGCATCGTTGGCAAACTAATCAGTCCCATAGTTACCACAGTTGCACCCACTATTCCGGTAGAAGCAGCTAATAAGGCTCCAACTATTACTACAGAAATTGCCAATCCCCCTCGTACTCGTCCGAACATCATCGCCATGGTTTCCAGTAAACTTTGTGCAAGACCTGATTTTTCGAGCATAATTCCCATAAAAATAAATAATGGGACTGCCATCAACACATAATTATTCACCACCCCCATAATCCTGGAAGGCAATAAATAGAATGTTGACATCGTAAAATAGTCCGGTGCAAAAATTGATACTCCAAATGCGAATGCAACAGAAATCCCACCAAGGGTAAATGCTACCGGATACCCTTTGAGTATTAATAAAAATATAATAATGAACAAGATGATCGCTAAGAACTCCATTAATTACCTTTATTAAAAATGACCTGAATTGATTTTAGCATCTGAGAAATCCCTTGAAGCAATAAAAAGACAAAGCCTAGTGTGATACAAAATTTAAGTATATACAAGGCCGGTAATCCTCCGGGTTGTGGAGATCCTTCATTCATAATAAAAGAAGACAGCCCATAATACCAGGAAGAAACAATGACTACATAACACCAGGGGATTAATAAAAAAGCACCTCCTAAAAGATCTATCCAGGCTTTGCCTTTTTCGGACAGCCTTGTGTAAAATACATCTACCCGAACGTGTTTACCATATTTATAAGTATACCCTGAACCAACCAGAAATAAAATTCCAAAAAGGTAGATTTCGGTCTCGATCATCCAGATAAATGTAAATTGAAAAATGTATCGAATAATGACATCTACTCCAATAATTATCGCCAGAAGTACCGCTACCCAACTTACCAAAACACCTGTTTTTTCACCAATCCAGTCAAGAAAGTGTATGATTTTTTGCATCTATTATCAAAACTAAAGTGTAAATGATGAAGATACTAAAAATTACAAGCACAAAAAGAAAAAATCAGTTTTGAATAGTATCTAGCTTTTTCGGTTATTATGTAATCACTCCTTCCAGAAGAAAGTCGTCAAACTCCTCACTTTTTTCTCCGTGTATTACGCTAATATCACCCGTAGTTTCCAGAACTACAGCACGTACTTTAGCTAATGACAAGACATTGGCTTCTCGTAGTTTGCCTCGCAACTCCGCCTTGGTAATTTTTGATTTACGCAAATTATCATCTAAAAAATTTCCTTCTTTCATTAAAAGTAAAGGTGAATTATCAGTTAAATCTCTAACCTTTTGTGATTTAAATTGAAAATATGTGATGGTGAAATTTATAAGATAAAGAATACCTATCAACAGTATACCGGTTAAAAGAGTAGGATTGCTTGTTGCCACGCTCATAGCTAACAAATTTCCAATGGCAATCGTATTTAAAAAGTCGAAACCTGTCATTTTTGCAAAACTTTTGAGGCCGAACACTCTTGTGAAAAATAAGATTGACAAGTACATAATTATAGTACCCACTAAAATCGCAGGTAGTTCATTGAGGTCTTTGGTAAAATATTCTTCAATCATAATTTTTCATTTTAATGTTAGATTAGAGAACCTAAAATTGAAAAATAAAAAACAGATTATCTATCGCTAATGATTAAAAAAAGAATCTTTATGGCAACTCCATAGATATCTGCAAAAAAAAAGATTGAAAAGAATTATTTACACACTTATCTCACGAAAACTAATTCATTTGTTTTTTTGGTGTGTTCTTCACTGAAGCTATAGCTATCGTAATTAAATCCCTTTAAATCTTCCATTGTTTCAGCGCCTGTATCGATAATATACCGCACCATCATACCACGAGCTTTTTTAGCAAAGAAGCTAATCACCTTCAGCTTATCATTTTTCCAATCTTTAAAAACAGGAGTAATTACAGAAACCTTTAATTTCTTTTTATCAACGGCACCAAAATATTCATTACTAGCAAGATTTAAAAATAATTCGTCATCCCTTAGCTCCCTATTTAAAGACTCTGTAACGCTTTCTTTCCAAAGTGCATAAAGATCATCTTTACGCTCTATCGCTAATTTAGTCCCCATTTCCAGACGATAAGGTTGTATGAGATCAAGTGGTCTAAGAATTCCGTAAAGCCCAGAAAGAATACGTAGTGTATCCTGAAGCCTATCCAATTTATCAGTTGGTATGCTATACGCATCCAAACCTGTATATACATCTCCATCAAACGCATACATTGCTGGTCTTGAATTCTTTTTAGTATGACTTTCCTGAAAATCCTGATATCTCGTATAATTTAAATCGGCAAGCTTGTCACTGATACTCATTAATTCTGAGATATCATTTTTTGACATTCTAGCCAATTTTCTATTTATCTGAGCTGCTGTTTCTAAAAATTGCGGTTGAGTTCCCCTATCAGTTGGTAATTTATCCTCAAAATTTAGAGATTTTGCAGGAGATAAAACTATTTTCATAATGTATAATCTTTAAAAGTATTCAAAAATACAATAGTGTAATGACAAATAAAATGAGGTAAAGTAATTCTTATCTATTTGAGTATCGAAATGTTCTATTACTTACCTAAATAAAAAAAGCCCGTTTGCTAATGCAAACAGGCTTATGTTTTAAAAAAGTCAAAATGTATATATTATAATACTTTCACGTTTACCGCGTTCATTCCTTTTTTACCTTCTTTAAGTTCAAACTCAACTTCGTCACCTTCGCGAACTTCGTCAATTAAGCCTGAAATGTGTACAAAATGATCTTTGTTTGATCCTTCTTCTGTGATGAATCCAAATCCTTTGGAGTCATTAAAAAATTTTACTGTTCCTTTGTTCATTATAAAATATTAAAGCGCGAAGATAACATTAATAACCGAGGAATCCCTATTTATTTCAAAATAAAGTTTTTAGTAACGTTTATTTAATAATCAGCAACGCTTTTTCGGAAGCCATAAGTCACCTCTTCTTAAATCAATTGATTCTTAGCATAGCTCCTCCAACGTTCGATACACTGCAACATATCATCAGGGACTGAAGTTTCGAAATGCATCATTTTAAGTGTAACAGGATGAACAAATCCTAAGGTTTTAGCGTGTAATGCTTGTCTGGGTAGAACCTTAAAACAATTTTCTACAAACTGCTTGTATTTACTAAAAGTTGTTCCTTTCAGGATTTTTTCTCCTCCATATCGTTCGTCATTAAATAAAGTATGACCAATATGTTTCATATGCACCCTAATTTGGTGTGTTCTTCCCGTTTCTAATTTACAAGAAACTAAGGTTACATATCCCAAACGTTCTATCACTTTGTAATGTGTAACTGCTGGTTTTCCCTTATCGGCTTCATCATCTTCAAAAACAGTATTCTGCAATCTATTCTTCGGATGACGACCTATATTTCCTTCAATAGTTCCTTCATCATCGTCAATATTCCCCCAAACGATTGCTACATATTCACGCTCTGAAGTTTTATCAAAAAACTGTTTTGCCAAATGTGTCATAGCATTTTCAGTTTTGGCAATTACCAACAGACCGCTAGTATCTTTATCAATACGATGCACCAGTCCAGGGCGATCGCTACTATTGTTTGGCAGGTTTTCAAAATGATATATCAGCGCATTGATCAAAGTACCAGAATAATTACCATGACCTGGATGGACCACCATTCCTGCCGGCTTATTGATTACTAATAGTACATCATCCTCATACACAATATCTAATGGGATATTCTCCGGGGTCAATAAATTTTCGTAAGGAGGATGCGCAAACAAAACACGAACAACATCATTTGGTTTTACCTTATGATTTGACTTTACTGCCACATCATTAACAAAAACACTTCCTTCTTTGGCAGCTTGTTGTATTTTATTCCTAGTTGCATTTTCGACAAAATTCATCAAAAATTTATCTACACGAAGAGGAATTTGTCCTGCTCCGGCAACGAAGCGATAATGTTCATATAAATCATCTTCGTTCGGTCCTAAATCTTCAATATCCGGATTATCTTCCAATAGTATGTTGTTTCTAAGTTGCCAATTTACTGAGACAGTCGCAAGTTTCCGCTCTCATCTCCTACTACAAGATCAATTGTAGAAGTTTTCATTATTTTATCTCCAGGGTTTAGCACTTTTCCTTTATACCTAAGTTCAAGTACCTGATCAGATGGGTCAGGTTTAAATGTAATAGAACCTATTTTAAAACCTAAAGCAACCAATCTTGGTTCTACTTGTCTTCTCGTTTTACGTATAACATCAGGAACCTCAATCTTGCGATAACCAGACGGGTTTAATGTAACATAGATCTTTCTGTTTTCCTTCACCATATTACCCGCTATAGGGTTTTGCTCTATGACTGAATATCTAGGAAAATCAGGGTTAAAATTAGCAGAATCCTGAACTTCATATCGTAAGTCTTTCGCTTCCAAAATTTCTTCTACCTCATCCAAAGTTTTCTTGCTAAGGCTCGGTACTACAATTCGTTGATCGTGATTCGTAGAACTATCCAACCACTTTAATGCTATAAAACATAAAATCACAATCATTGCAATTGCAATCACAAGTTGAATAAGAAATATTTTGCTCCAAATAAATCTAAAAAGGCCTCTAAAAAAATCCATGTATTAATTGATAGTTTCGGCAAAGATATAAAAACGGAATCTTTTTAGCTTTTGTTGTCGGATAAATGATATTTTTGTTTGTAAACCGTTTCAAATGAAGAAAAATATTGCCATTCTTATGGGAGGTTACTCCAGTGAATTTGATATTTCTATCCAAAGTGGAAATGTAGTATATAAATATCTGGATAGAAACCTGTACAATCCCTATCGTATTCATATTACCAAAGAATCCTGGTTTTATAGTGATGACAATGATCAAAAAACTTATATAGATAAAAATGATTTTTCTTTACATCTTAATGGATCTAAAATCACATTTGATGCTGCTTTTAATATAGTTCACGGTACTCCTGGAGAAGATGGTTTATTACAAGCCTACTTCCAGTTGATCGGGATTCCGCAAACCGCCTGTGGTTTTTACCAAGCTGCGCTTACTTTTAACAAAAGAGATTGCATCAGCGCGTTAAAGCCGTATGGAATACCTACCGCAAAAAATTTCTTTCTTAATAAAGGAGATGCGATAAACACAAAAGAAATTATAGATGCCGTAGGATTACCTTGCTTTGTTAAAGCAAATAAAGCCGGAAGTAGTTATGGAGTTTCTAAAGTAACAGCCGAAAATCAGTTGCTTAATGCAATAGATGTTGCCTATAAAGAAGATGATGAGATTATTATTGAATCTTTTCTAAGCGGAACAGAAGTTTCTGTAGGCGTCATTACTTATAAAGGGAAGGACATTGTATTACCAATCACAGAAATAGTTTCTGAAAATGATTTTTTTGATTATGAAGCAAAGTATTTAGGAAAATCTCAGGAGATCACACCTGCAAGGCTTAGTAAAAAGGATGAAAAAAAAGTAAAAAACCTAGCATTGAAAATTTACAAAACACTCAAAATGAAGGGGTTCTCCAGAAGCGAATATATTTTCCATAACGGAGAACCACATTTTGTAGAAATAAACACCAATCCGGGGTTTAGCGAAGCCAGTATTTTACCACAACAAGCAGTTGCCGCTGGTATTAGTCTACAGGATTTATTAACCAACACAATCGAAGAAGCGATAAACTGAAGTAATTAATATATGTCTAAAATTGAACTGTTTACTAATTTTAAACTTTGTAACTTTACTTATCTTTAAATAAACAATCACAAATTACTTATGAGAAGAGCTGTTTTTCCTGGTTCATTTGATCCTATAACCTTAGGACATTATGATATTATCGAGAGAGGACTGACCCTTTTTGATGAAATTATTCTTGCCATTGGTGTGAATGCTGAAAAAAAATACATGTTCTCTTTAGAGGAAAGAAAACATTTTATTGAAGAAGCGTTTAAAGATGAGCCCAAAATAAAAGTAATGACCTACAAAGGACTTACGGTAGATTTTTGTAAACAGCAAAATGCCGAATTTATATTAAGAGGTTTACGCAATCCCGGGGATTTTGAATTTGAAAAAGCAATTGCACACACCAATCGAAAAATGACCGAAATAGAAACAGTTTTTCTACTTACCTCATCTGGAAAAAGTTATATCTCTTCTTCTATTGTACGTGATGTGATCCGTAATGGAGGAGATTACACAGGACTCGTACCTGATACCGTTAGAGTACAACCTTGAGACGTAAAATTGGGACGGTAGCATTAGCTGTTGGAAACTAAGCCGAAGCTATATAATTTTATACGGAAAAGTTAAACTTCAAACTCATCGAGGATATCAAAATTGATGAACAAAAACGCTGGGGTATTTCAGCTCCAGAAAATAATTCTGAGACCTCAATTCTGCTCACCGAAGCAAACACTCCAGAACAAGAAAAAAGTATTGGCAAACAATCAGGAGGAAGAGTATTCTTATTTGTATATACGGATGATTTCTGGAGGGATTATAATGAAATGAAATCCAAATGAGTCATTTTCTTCGAAGAACCCAGAGAGGAAATCTATAGCACAGTCGTTGTTTTTGAAGATCTTTATGGTAACAAATGAGACTTGATTTAGTATAAAAATAAGATTTTCGTTAAACCTTCTACCTTAATCACAGTCATACTATAAAGCCTGTGATTATGAACACCCCTTTATCAGACAAACTAATACAGCATCTTTACTGGAGAACTGGTTTCGGAATTTCTTTATCAAAACTAAAATCTGTTAGAAAGCTTTCTAAAAACCAAATCGTAGACCGACTGTTCTCTGAAAGTAATCAGGAAACTCCACTATTTATTGACTTTGGTGTTCTGTTTAAAAACCCAAGAAATTTATCCCGGGAAGAACGAAAACAACTTAAGAAGCTTCGTAATCAAAAGATGTTAGAGCTTAATTCGTCCTGGATAAAACAACTTACCGAGACGAAGCAAGTATTAAGAGAAAAAATGACATTGTTTTTTCATAATCATTTTGCTGTTCGATTAAGGACTCCCAGAGCAAGTCTTCAACTTAATAATTTGATAAGAAAACACGCTTTAGGAAACTTTGGTGATATGCTCATGGAAGTTTCTAAATCTCCCGCTATGCTTTTGTTTCTGAATAACAGGCAAAACCGAAAAGACAAACCTAACGAGAACTTTGCTAGAGAAGTAATGGAACTTTTTACATTGGGCAGGGATAATGGATATACAGAAAATGACATTAAAGAGGCCGCAAGAGCTTTTACAGGTTGGAATTTTACTAAGGATGGGGGCTTTGTATTCAGAAAAAGTCAACATGACTTTGGGTCCAAAACTGTTTTAGGAAAAACCGGCAATTTTACAGGAGAAGATATAATAAAAATCCTTTTAGAGCAAAGACAGACAGCAAAATACCTGACTGAAAAGATCTATCGATATTTTGTCAACGAAAAAATAGACCCCCTAAAAATAGATGAGTTAACTAATATCTTTTACGGGGCAAATTATAATTTAGAAACCTTAATGAGAAAGATATTCCTCAGTGATTGGTTCTATGCACCTGAAAATATCGGAGTAAAAATAAAATCTCCGATAGAATTAATCGTGGGATTAAGCAAACCTCTTCAGGTTATATACAAAGACCCTAAGGTCCTCTTATATCTTCAACGTAAGCTAAATCAAATATTATTTCTGCCTCCTAATGTAGCGGGCTGGCCTGGTGGAAGATCCTGGATTGATAGTTCTACGTTGATGCTTCGTTTAAAACTTGCATCTGTCACACTAAATAAGGGTGTGATTGAATGGCACGACCAAAACGATATGGGGATCACAACAATGATGCGACAAAAATTGTATAAAAAAATAAAATCTCAAACAGAGAAAAAAGTAAAAGCAGCATCAAATTGGCAATACTTTTTAACTTCTCTTGAACAAATGAATAAAGAAGAATTAATAGATTTTATAATACAACCTAAATTATCAGAAGGTGCGAGTATTGTAATTGCAGAGCTAGATACCAAAAATACCAAAAACTTTGTTATCGAACTAATGAGTTTGCCAGAATATCAACTGTGCTAGAACGATATATTATGGATAGAAGAAATTTTTTGAAACAATCAGTTTTTGCATCAGGAATGGCGTTAGCTCCTTCTTTTCTAAAAGGAATGGAATTTCTGAGACCTGATCAATTGTCTGGATATAAAAATGTAATCATTATACAACTCTCTGGAGGAAATGACGGATTAAACAGCATCATTCCCATTAGTAATGATATTTATCACAGCTTAAGACCTCAAATTGCTAAAAAAGCAGCACAGACTATAAAAATATCCGATAATCTGGCATTTAATGACCACCTAAAAGCGATAGCAGAATTGTATGATCAGGGAGAAGTATGCATTGTCAATAATGTAGGATACCCTAACCCTAATAGATCACATTTTAGAAGTACGGACATCTGGCAAACGGCTAGTGATACTAATCAGTATTTATCTACTGGTTGGGTAGGCAGATATCTCGATGCCAATTGCCAGCATCCGTATCAGGCTATAGAGGTAGACAATTCACTTTCTCTAGCAATGAAAGGAAATCGAATGAATGGTATTGCTGTATCTGATCCTCATCAGTTATACCAAACTACGCGAGAACCGTTTTTTAAAAATATCATAAAAAACACTCATAAAGATATGCTGGATGAAGATAATCAAGGATATCTTTACAAAACAATGTTAGAAACCTATTCTTCTGCCTCTTATATACAGGAAACTTCTAAAGTTTATAAAACAAGTACCGAATATCCCCAATCACCATTTGCCAAAAATTTAAAAACCATAGCCGATTTTATTGTTTCCGGATTAAAAACACGAGTTTATTATAGTTCCCTAGGTGGTTTTGATAGTCATGTGAATCAACTAAATAGTCAGGATAGATTACTAAGAATATATGCTGAAGCTATAGGCGCTTTAGTAAATGATCTTAAGAAGAATAATAAATTTCGAGATACCTTAATACTCACATTTTCTGAGTTTGGGCGTCGTGTAAAACAAAATGGAAGCCGTGGTACGGATCACGGTGCTGCTAATAATGTGATTCTGATAGGAGGATCTTTAAAACGTTCCGGAATTTACAATGAATTGCCTAATCTATCTGAATTGGATACTAACGGAGATTTGAAATATAGCGTAGATTTCAGAAGTATTTATGCAACTGTCCTAAACAATTGGCTACAAGTAAATGATCGGGATATTTTGCGCGCCAATTTTAAGAATTTAGGGTTCATTTAATTCTTTTTTTAATCAGGTTATTATAGTTTTACATTTCATAAAAAAGTATACTTTGTTTATCAATCAAATTATAAACACGTATCTCACACATCTACATCTCGGTAAAAAATGAAAACTTACGAATTCAATCTATTAGTGGTTTTAGTGTCACTGATATCGCTAACACTTTCAGCTCAGAAAAAGAACAAAGAACCGTTTGGACCTATCAGTTCTAAAACGGGACTGATCATAACAGATGATGTTACCAGAATGTTAATCCATAACAGTTCTGGAGATAGAGCACACTCTTATGTACAACAAATTTCGACCTGGGATCGACAGCAAAATACTAAAGATATTAATACCGCTACAGAATGGGTTTCTAATAAAGCAAAAGAGTTTGGGCTACAGGAGGTGACCATAGAAAAATTTGTTGCGGATGGTAAAACCGAATATTTTGGAAAGAGTTCAAATCCATTTTGGATTGCCAAAAAAGGAGAGTTATGGGCTAAAACACCATATGAATTTAAAATTACTTCATATGCAGACTTACCAATGTCATTGGCTACAAACAGTTATTCAACTCGGGCTACAGCAGAATTAGTTGATATAGGTGCAGGCACTTCTGAGTTAGATTATCAGGATAAAAAACTGGAAGGTAACATTGTACTAACATCCAGCAATCCTTACAGGGTTATTAGAAAAGCAATTTGGGAAAAGAAAGCTATTGGTATCATATCATATTATTCGATTCCATACTGGGACAAACCGAATCGTTTAGAAGGTGACTTTCCGGATCAGGTTGGCTGGAGTGGAATGCCAATTAGTGATGAAAAAGAAAAACAATCCTTTGCTTTTATGATTTCTCAACGTAGGGCAAAAGAATTACAGGAAATTTTAAAAACCAATGGCAAAGTAACTCTTTTTACTGACATCGAGACTGAACATCGCAACGGAGAGCTTTCCATTTTAAGTGGAATTATTCCTGGATCTAAGTATCCAAATGAAGAAATAGTCATAACTGCACACATTGATCACTATAAACCGGGCGCCAATGATAATGCTTCGGGCAGTTCTGTAAGTCTGGAAATGGTGCGTACTTTGCAATATCTCATAGAAACCAAACAAATAGAAAAACCACTTAGAACTATTCGTTTCTTATGGTTACCGGAATTTTCGGGAACTGAGGCGTGGTTTTCCAGACACGCTAATGACTCTAAAAAGAGAATTTTAAATTTGAATATGGATATGTTAGGAGCTAATCTTACCAAAACCAATTCTTCCTTTGATATCAGTTTAACCCCTGACTGGAATGCCTCTTATATTAATGCATTTTCAATGTCTATCGTAGATTTTCTAAACACATATAATAATTCAAGATATCCTAAAAGAAAGGATTTTCATATTATTTCTGTAAATGGAACCAGAAACCATATCAACGTACACAACGAACCTTATACCAGAGGATCTGATCATCAAATCTTTAATGATTTTGGTATTCCCGGTATCGCATTCGGAACTTGGCCGGACAACTTTTATCACTCAAGTGAAGACACTCCGGATAAAGTAGATCCTACCCAACTTCACAGAGTTGCATTTTCAGGATTAGCTTCGATCATTATGACTGCTTATGCCGATACTTCTCAACTACAACATATTTCCGATTTAGTGGAATTATATGGAATTAAGCGATTGCAAAATGATGAATTTAAGGCAAAAAAGGAAATCCTATTAGCTGATGAATCTAACATCATTGAGAGGGCTTATTTTGCAGAAAAAATTATACAATTTGGATATGAAAGAGAACGAAATGCACTAAAATCTTGTCTAATCCTAAGTCAGGGAAAGGATGAAAAAAATTACATTAAACAAAAAATTGATATGTATAATGAAAAAGAAAAGCTAAGTATTCAGCTATTAAGATTGGCTGCTCAAAAGAAAGGTAACATCTTGGGAGTTCTTTCGCTAAAAAGAAAAATTTCATTAAATGAAGAGAAAGCATCTTCGCTAATTCCTAAACGATTATCTGGTAAAGAACTTGTAACATACTATGCTGCATTATCTGCTACTACAGATTTTAAATCTATTAATTATGATGAAATAGAAAAAGGAATCAACAATATATTAAACCAATTAAGAGAACGAGAAGTTGGCGAATTACGTATTTATGATTTTCAGAATACAATTGTTAGCTATGCAAATGGAAAACGATCTTTAACAAATATTAGGGATGCGATGTATGCAGAATATGGAATAGAAATACCCATCCCTTTATTAGAAGATTTGTTTAATGTTTTTATAAAAGCAGGAGCTATGATTTACAATCAATAGTGAGATAAAACTTTGAATTTCCCGGTTTTTATGACTATATATTTAACTATAACTAAACCGTAATTATCCTACAAATAATAAAAGTAGAGTAAAACGTACTGATAACACTATGATAAGGTTTTGAATTAATTCTTTGTAGAAGGAAAAGTTTAAAAAAAAGATTTATCAGGAAAATTCCATTATTTAAAATACGGTAAAACCGTAAAAATTGTGTTGTTTATCGATATAAATTATCTCTTCATCTAAAAGATTCTAAAACATTTTTATACATAACTATTTGATTGTAAATTTGGTACAAATCAAGAAGAAAATTCATTAAGCCCCAAAAAATTATGAAAACTATTATTCTTTCGATTATCATCTTACTTTCTTTTTCTAATGTAAATGCTCAAGAAATTTCTTCTGCCAAAGTTACATCAATAGAAGTTCCAGAAACTAAAAGAACCAAAATTGATTTTTACGAAACTTTGATTGCGGTTAACAATTTTGATATTAAAATTAAAAAGAGTGAGACCGTTGTTGCTATGGAAACGAAAACAGATTTTTATGAGGCTTTAATGATTAAAAATGGTTTTGTTATCGATAATGACAAAAAAACCAGACTAGTAAACACTGACAAGAAAGAAAAAGATACTATTATACCTGATACTACACAAATTACCGGATTATTGCCATAATTTTCTGAGTATATCACATTCAGAACACCGCTATTTCTATGCTTGAAAGTAGCGGTTTTTTTTGTGGTTTACTTAAAATTCATAACTTTAGATTATGGAAATTCAAGAAACCGCTTTTATAATTTCTACGTATAGATCTTATCACGAAGATATTAGCAAAGATACGTATGCCAGACTATGGAATAATCCGAAAACAGATGCCTTACTCCCTGATATTTTAAAAAACGTGTCAGAACATGAAGCAATCTTACATTCTCTTAGAAACAGATTCTTTTATGAAAAAATGGGTGCTTTTTTTGAAAAATACAATGGAGGTACTTTAATCAACTTTGGCGCTGGTTTTAGTATGTATCAATTTTCATTAAATCAAAATGTTCTAACTATAGAAATTGATAAGCAGGATATCATAACCTATAAAAAGGAAAAAATTAATCACTGGATGAAACAAGGTGATTTGCCCAATAGAAGCATTGAATATACAAGTCTCGATTTCAATATTTTTTCTGAAGATAGAATGGTCGATATTATAAAGCCATTAATAAAGAAAGCTCCTGTTTTTATTTTGCTGGAAGGTGTATTGTTTTTTTTATCTTCTGAAATGAGGGATAAACTTTTTAGGGTGTTCAGGCGGCTTCAGAATAATGGAGACGTCATAGGTAGTGTTTCCTATTTACCTGAAGCTCAAGAAACTGAAGTGTATCATCGTTTACTAGATTATTTTGATAAACATAATGATACAAATGATTCATTTATGCATCAAACTACTCCGATATCTTTCTATCAAAATCTAGAGGGATATAAAATGATAAATAAAATAGATGAATTTGAACTATCAAAAATTTATGCTCCAAAACTAAATATTAAGAACAAGGGCCAAATTCTTAACGAACATCTTTATCTATTGGAAAGAAACTAATTAGCAGTCAATAAGATTCCACAAATTCCTAACCCAATTACAAGGTAAACACCGGCAAGAATAAAAAAAACCTTTCCTGCTTTACGGTTTTTGGCTCTAAAGAGAATCAAGCCAATAAGCCCGAGAAATATGGGTGGGCCTAATAAAATTAACAAAATGAAATATACTATCCCATCCAGATTAGGCTCAAATGCAATTAAATTAAGTTTCATATAGTCTCCTTTCTTAATTGTTCAAGATACTCCTTTTTGTCATCTCTATAGAATAGATTCATAGTCTCAAAAGGAATAATTTTATAATCCTTATTCACTATGTGTACACAGGATTTTTTAATAGCCCTTACATCAAAATTATAAGCGTCAACAAATTGCATAATAATAATTCTAAATAGATTATCGTATCCCAAATCCGGTGCATCAATCTCCGGTAAACAGCACATAATAGATTTCAGATTCTCTGAAGCTACATCCACAGAGTTTCCGGTACTAAATAATTCGAGCATTTTACCGTGTAATTCGGTATCTTGTTCATAGACGATAGTATTCTTACCATTATCTAACAAATCAGCCGGATTAATATAGCGTGTTAAAGGAACAATGCCATCCTCGTTCTTTAATGCATATCCCATTACCAAAGCATCCGGATTACAAGGCACAGGAATCAAGTCATCTGATTCAAAAACAGGAAACTGTTCTAGTATTTCCCTTCTTACTTCTGTTAAAGTAATTCGATTTGTCTGTGTATCAAAATCTTCCAATCGACCGGCAATCTGAGTAGGCTGTAACGTTACTCCTCTTACACTTTTCTGTTGCGTAGCAAATGATATAATATCACCTATTTCTGAATCATTTAACCCTTTTTCGACGGTAACTACCAAAGTGGTGGAAAGATTAAAATGGTTTAAGTTTTCTACAGCTTTCTTTCGGATTCCCGTAAGGTCTTCTCCTCTCAGTTTTTCCAAAACCTTAGCTTTGAGAGAATCAAACTGTAGATAAATCTCAAAATCTGGCATGTAACCGGCCAGTCGTTCGGCAAACCCTATGTCCTTCGCAATTCTGACTCCATTAGTATTTACCATTAAATGTCGGATAGGCAATTGTTTTGCGTAATCAAGTATCTCAAAAAATTGAGGATGTATCGTGGGCTCACCTCCACTTATCTGAACAACATCGGGTTCTTTTTCATTTTCGACAATAGTGTCCAGCATTTTTTTAATTTCATCCAGTGTTCTATGTCTTCCGTAATGCGGTGATGAAGACGCATAACAGGTAGGGCATGTTAAATTACATCTATCCGTAACTTCAATAATTGATAAACAAGAATGTTGCTCGTGATCAGGGCATAACCCACAATCATATGGACATCCGTAATCAGTTGCTGTATTAAATTTATAAGGAAACTCTGAAGGTTTATTGTAGTTTCTAATGTTCTTATAATACTCAATATCATCCGCTATAAGCACTTTTGATCTTCCATGTTCTAGACAGCGCTTCAACATAAAGACTTTATCATCTTCAAAAACGATTTTGGCATCAATCCTTTTAAGACAGACAGGACATAAACTTAAAGTAAAATCGTAATAGGTATAGTTTCTAGTTGGCATAGAAGAATTTTCGGATCGTTTTATGATAATATATCAAGCATAAGATACATAAATATTGAATACTACTAAGTTCTAATATCAAGAAAGTGTTCGGTTTTAGAAACTCTATAAAAAAACGAAACAGGAAATAACACATCATAAAGTACTTAAAAAGCATCCCCGATTCTGCATTGCGTTTCTTTTGAAATTGTTTTAAAACAATCCATAAGAGTATCAAAAAAATCACTTCAAAAAGTGCAATTGGATATCTTAGCAAACCATCTCCTAAATCCATTCCTAAAAAAGAAGTTGTTTCTTTTCCGAAGGTAAACTCATTCATCCCTGCTAAAAAACAACCGATTCTTCCTACTATTATTCCTAATATAATAGGATATGTAAATAAGTCGCCTGAAGATTCTTTTTCACCAATCATTTTTTTAATAAATTCTACACCAAGCAGACCTCCAAACAATCCTCCCATTATTGTTTTGGCACTCAATAATTGCACTATATATTCTGCGCTCAGTGGCAAAACTGAAGGGCTTTCTAAAAACCCTATCACTCTCGATCCCAAAAAGGCCCCAAAGACTGCACCGATAATAATTGACAACCTATTTGAAGAAGATATTGGATCCGATACTTTTTTTTTTAGATATAAGTAATATCGAAATCCTATAAAAAAAGCTGCATACTCTAAAACTAAATGGATATTCACTCTAACACCAAAAACAACAGGCTCAAAAGGAATATCCATTTAATGACAACTTCGATTTAGATACCGAAATATACGTTTTATTTATTTCATTGCCTTAGCCATCACGTGATATCTTGGATCATCAATATCGTGTTCTATAACATTAGCTAATCTGGGAGAAGCTTTAATCATTAACGCCTGGCATTCTTCGCTTAAATGCTTTACCCGAACATTCTTACCGGCTTCTTCATATTTACCGACTAAATTAAAAATAGCTTCCAATGCAGAATGATCACTGACACGTGATTCTATAAAATCAATCTCTACATTTTCTGGATCGTTTGCGACATCAAATTTAGAGTTGAAAGCCTGGATACTTCCAAAAAATAATGGCCCCCATATTTCATAAACTTTCGTTCCATCTTCTTTAATATGTTTTCTTGCACGGATTTTTTTGGCATTTATCCAAGCAAAAGCCAATGCAGACATAATTACACCGGCGATTACTGCTACTGCCAAATCGAAGAAAACGGTTAACAATGAAACAGAAATCAACACTATTGCATCGGTTAACGGAATTTTATTCAATATTCTAAAACTAGACCAGGCAAAAGTACCAATCACTACCATAAACATTACTCCTACCAAGGCCGCAATAGGTACTTGTTCAATTAATCCAGACGCAAATAATATAAACATCAACAAAGTTACGGCAGCTACAATTCCAGACAATCGGGTACGTCCACCACCTTTGATATTGATAATTGATTGCCCGATCATAGCACAACCACCCATTCCACCAAAAAGACCAGTGACGATATTTGCACCTCCTTGCGCAAGACATTCTCTGTTCGAATTACCTCTGGTTTCTGTCAATTCATCAATAAGATTTAAGGTCATCAATGATTCGATAAGTCCTATTGCCGCTAATATAACAGCGTACGGTCCAATGAAATATAATGTTTCGAGAGTCATTGGGATTTTATTAAAAATATCAAACTGGAATTGAGGCAAACCTCCTTTAAGGCCTTCTCCTCCTCCATCTCTGATAAAACTACCTACTGTAGCGACATCTAATTTACCCAATATCACTATTGCAGAAACTACAACTATCCCAATTAAGGCTTCAGGTAGTTTTGACGTTGCTTTTAATTTAGGCAGTCCCCACATAATAAACATAGTCAAAAGAACAAGTCCAAACATTAGCAACAGTTGGTCTGCAGGAATCCATTTCTTGACCTTTCCTTCTTTCTTTATGGTATAAACCCCGTCTTTTTCGATATTAAAAAGTACTTCTTTTGTGTTAATATCAAAAACCTGCTTATCATCAACGATATATTTAGTTTCTTTAGTTTCAAAGTCTTCAAACCTGTTACTATTACCGTAAATGTATAAGGGTTTTTTGGTTGTAAGATCATAAATTAAATCACCTTTAATATCATATTGCTTTAATAAAGAAGATGTTTTATACTTATCCGCTCCAAACACGTCCTTTACCCCTTCTTTAAACATTCCTAATTGAGAGAGAAAAATTACAATTGCCAAACCATTCACAAATCCCATCATTACCGGATGCGGTATAAGGCGTACAAATTTGCCAAGCTTAAAAACACCGGCTAACATCTGGATAAAACCCATCAAAATAACTGTTGCAAACAAGTAATATAATCCAAGTTGTTCTCCTGTAGCGCCTTTTGCATTCCCTTCTGCAACCAGAGTAACCATAACCACTGCCAATGCTCCGGTAGCTCCCGAAATCATTCCAGGACGCCCACCAAAAATAGAAGTGATCAATCCAATCATAAAGGCTGCATATAATCCTACTAAAGGATCTACTCCTGCTACAAATGCAAAAGCAACCGCTTCAGGAACCAAGGCTAGAGCAACGGTTAAACCAGAAAGAATATCATTTTTGGCATTTGCCACTCTTTTTCTTACAAACTCAGTCATAATCAGTCTATTTTGAGGGTGCAAAAATACAGTTATTTTATGTCCTGACAAGTAAATTCAATTGCTATTCTAAACATCATATACAACTAAAACGTTATAGAATATCCAAAAATCGTAAATCTTAGTATATTTATCCCTTACACATATCATCTATGCGAATTATACTACTCACTATCGGCTTACTAACGTTTATTTCTTGTGATACTTCGAAAAAGAAACATTTAGAAAATACTGATTTCACCACAATTTTCGAAAAAAGTGGTGGTACTGAAACACCAACTTATACGGAAGTGATTACTTATTATCAGAATCTCTCAGAAGTATATCCGGAAATCAATATTCGAAAAATAGGAATGACAGATAGTGGTCATCCTCTGCACATGATTACCTTAAATCTGGATGCAGCGTTTGATTTCGAAAAATTAAGAAAAACCAAACGCATTCTATTAATTAATAATGGAATTCATCCAGGAGAAAGTGATGGTATTGATGCTACAATGCTACTTTTTAGAGATATTGCAAAAGGAATTATTGAAGCTCCAAAAAATACAGTATTGGTAACAATCCCAATTTACAACATTGGTGGTGCGTTAAATCGTAATACCGGAACTCGTACTAATCAAAATGGTCCTAAAGAATATGGTTTTAGAGGAAATGCCAGAAATTATGATCTTAATCGGGATTTTATAAAAAATGACACCAAAAATGCACAAACGTTTACGAAGATTTTCCATTTAGTACAACCTGATGTGTTTATCGACAATCATGTAAGCAATGGTGCTGATTATCAATATACGCTAACACACTTATTCACTCAACATAATAAACTGAATGGTGCTCTTGGTGATTTTTTACATAACGAAATGCATCCACAACTAGAAGCTTCCCTTACCTCAAAAAACTGGGATATCACACCTTATGTAAATGTTTGGGGAACCACTCCAGATAAAGGATGGACACAATTTATGGATTCTCCCAGATATTCCACAGGATACACCACTTTATGGAACACTATAGGAATGATGGTGGAAACTCATATGCTAAAACCCTACAAACCACGAGTAGAAGGTACCTATGAATTAATGAAATCAATGATTGATATTATTGAAAAAAATGGTAAAAAAATCAGATCACTTCGTGAGCAGGCTTTTAGGGATTTACCAAATCAAAAAACGTATCCTGTAAACTGGAAAGTAGATACAACCAAGGCAACGACAATTATTTTTAAGGGGTACGAAGGTGAATATTTAGATAGTGAAATTACAGGAGAAAAACGACTAAAATACGATCAGAACAAGCCTTATTCTAAGAAAGTTAGCTATCAAAACTATTTCTCTTCAACTACTGAAATAAGCGTACCTGAAGCTTATGTTATTCCCAAAGGATGGTGGAATGTGATCGATAAATTAGATCTCAATCAAATATCTTATAAGACCTTAAAGAAAGATTCTACGATATCGGTAGAGGTGTATCATATCAGCGATTACAAAAGCCGAAAAATGCCTTATGAAGGTCATTATTTGCATTATTTAACGGCGGTTGATAAAAGCACAGAAACGCTAACCTTTCAAAAAGGTGATATCATCATTCCGACTGCTCAAAAAGGATTTCGGTACTTATTGGAAACATTAGAACCTGAAGCTCCTGATTCGTTTTTCAATTGGAATTTCTTTGATACTATTTTGCAACAAAAGGAAGGGTTTTCTCCATATGTCTGGGAAGATAGAGCTGCAGAGCTATTGGAGAATAACAAAAAACTAAAACAGAAATTCGAAGAAAAGAAAAAAGATACCGCCTTTGCTAAGGATTGGTATACTCAACTAGATTGGATTCATAAACAATCTGATAACTATGAGAAAGCCCATATGAGATATCCGGTTTATCGAATTCTGAGATAAGTGTTAGTAATTTACGATAAGTAATCATGTGAAAAAAGCTTTTTTATATTCGCATAAGAGTTCGTTAGTGCTTCTTTAGCTTTCTTTCTATTTTTCCACTTCACTTTGGTGATTCCCTCATTTTTCTGAGGCACTAGTACCCCATCAAAATCAGTTTTCATCTCAAACCAATAGGTTACCTTTAATCGAAATTCTCCATTTCTTTTAAATACATGATATGTTTTGTATAGAAATTTAGTAATTTCTAATCCGGAAACACCGGTCTCTTCCTCCACTTCACGAATTGCAGCTGTTTCTAAATGTTCCTTTTTTTCGACTTTCCCTTTTGGCAGATCCCACTTCCCATTACGCTTAATAAATAAAATTTCATTAGCTGTGTTATACACTTTTCCTCCTCCCGCTACCACTACAGGTAATTTAGCAAACAAATGTTCTATAAGCTTATCTTCAGTTTTGTGATAAAAATGATATTTAGCTTCTTTCCCCTCATCCTCTTTTCTCAAAATATCCCTGATTATTTTAGGAAATTCTACTTCTTTAATATGAATCCTTTCATAATCCTTAATTTCCTTTTTTGTCGATAGAATAATGGGCGTATTATTCACAAAAACTTTATACATTTGCAACTATGATTTTTGATAAAAATACAGCAAAAAAAACTGCTGAGTTATTGTTGCAAATTAATGCAATTAAATTACAACCACAAGAACCTTTTACTTGGGCTTCAGGATGGAAATCTCCTATCTACTGCGATAACCGTGTAACGCTATCATATCCGGTTATTCGTAATTTTTTAAGAGAAAACCTGGCTAAATTTATCGAAGAAAAATATGGTAAACCCGACGTAATAGCTGGTGTAGCCACTGGTGCCATAGGTATTGGAATGCTTGTTGCAGAGCAATTAAACCTTCCATTTATCTATGTTCGTCCGGAAGCGAAGAAACATGGAAGAAAGAACCAAATAGAAGGGATTGTACCGTCTGGAAAAAATGTGGTGGTGGTAGAAGACCTTATTAGTACTGGAAAAAGCAGCCTTAATGCGGCAAAAGCATTAAAAGAAGCAAATGCAAATGTAAAAGGCATGGTTGCAATTTTCAATTATGGATTTGACATAGCTTCAGAAAACTTTGAAGAAGCGGCACTATCTTTGCACACCTTAAGCAATTATGAAAATCTTCTGGAACAAGCTTTAGATACTAATTACATTACAGAAGAACAACAAAAAACACTACAAAGCTGGAGAACAAACCCAGCAGAGTGGAATCAATAAATTTTTAACCTCAATGAATTTAGAAAGTCCTACAGTTACTGTAGAAAAAACTCAACAAGAAGTATTTGAATTTTTAACTAAAGTTGAAAACTTCGAACAATTAATGCCGGAAAGCAAACAAAAATTTGAAAAATTAAGTGACTCTAGATTTCTTTTTCAATTAAAAGGAATGCCGGAAATCGTCTTAGAACAAAAGGGAAGCACCGAATATTCGACTGTAATTCTTGGTGCAGCTAGTGATAAACTACCTTTTACCCTTACCGCAAACATTGTGGATATCGATAATGGTAAAAGTACTACTCAACTTATTTTTGAAGGTCAGTTTAATGCTATGATGGGTATGATGATCAAAAACCCTATCCAAAACTTTATTAATACACTTAGCGAGAATATTAGCAAACTTTAGTGTTTTTTTAGTGCTAATACAATAATTTCACCTCTTTTAGGTCAAAACTTTGTATTGCTTCATCCTCTAAAAGGACCTGCAGTTTACCTGATGAGGTTATATTTTTTATAATACCCACAAAAGCATCACCCTTTATATCTAGAAATGTAGAGGGTTTATTTTTTCTAAAAAGTACTGATTCATATTCTTCTTTCAAGCATTTAAAATTTGCAGTATTAAGCAAAGAAATTCGATATTCTAACTTTTTTAATAATATTGATAACACTTCGTTTAAATCAAAACTTTTGCCTAATATTTGTTTTAGGGATCCCGCCTGCGGAAGATTGTCAAAACTTTGTTGATTAATATTTAGTCCGACACCTATGATTGCACCAAACAAACTGCCATTATTAACAATATTTTCAATAAGTATTCCACATATTTTGGACCTGTCTGACAGAATGTCGTTTGGCCATTTTATAGATAATTTGGGGACCATAAAGGTGTTTAAAGTATCATAAACAGCCAGAGAAACTGTCATAGACATATAGAATTGATCTGCAATATTAATTTCATTAATTGGCATAAACACACTACAGGTAAGGTTTTCTCCGGGATTACTCTTCCAGATTGTTCCCATTCTTCCTTTACCTTTCAGTTGCCCTTTTGCTACCACACAAACTGGTTTTGTTAATTGTTTTTCACGGTTCATATCCCTGAGAAAACTATTTGTAGAGTCAATGGCATCAACTTTGATTATATCCATAAAAAAACGATGTGAAAGTTTTTACAAATGTCTGCAAATACAAACAGTAAAACCATAAAAAGTAATAACTTTACACAAATTAAAAAAATGCATGATTAAAAAAGAAATCGGTACTGATCAATTAATAACTCAAATCATCAAAGGTATTGAAGAAGTAAAGGGTAATGACATTAGTATATTAGATTTAAGAGAAATTGAAAATACAGTTTGTAATTATTTTGTTATTTGTAATGGAACCTCCAATACTCAAGTAAATGCCATTGTTAATTCCATCCAAAAAACGGTTAGCAAATCACTAAAAGACAAACCCTGGCACATAGAAGGAAGTGAAAATGCAGAATGGGTACTAATTGATTATGTAAATGTAGTTGTGCACGTTTTCCAAAAACAAATCAGAGAATTTTATGATATTGAAGGATTATGGGGAGATGCGAAAACAACAACTATCGAAACAAACTATTAAAAAAAGCATAAATGGCTAAAGAAAATAAAAAAATGGAACCTAATAAAAAACCAAAATTTAGTGCATATTGGATTTATGCAGTTATAATTATTGGTTTTTTAGCATTGAATTTTTTAGGTGGTGGTAATATGGGATCCGCACCGGAAACCACTCCTTCAGATTTTAATAATTTCTTAAGTAATGGAGAAGTAGAGCGTGTACTAATTATTAATAGACGTAAAGCAAAGGTATTTCTTACTCAAGAAGCAAAAAATCAAGACAAACATTCCAAAAACAAACAGAACTCTATCCTACCAAAGAGTCCTAACGATCCTGATTATGAATTTGAATTTGGAGATTTGCAAAATTTTGAAAATGATATCGCCAGCATTAAGAAAGAAAATGGATTATCTACCGAGGTAAGCTATGACACTGAGAGCAATATGTGGGGAGATATTTTTATCACCCTTCTTCCATTTGCTTTAATCATTGGTGTATGGATCTTTATTATGAGACGAATGAGTGGTGGAGCTGGTGGTGGAGCTGGTGGTCAGATCTTTAATATTGGTAAATCAAAAGCTAAACTTTTTGATCAAAATACCGATGTAAAAGTCTCTTTTGAAAATGTTGCTGGTTTAGAAGGTGCCAAAGAAGAAGTGCAAGAAATTGTAGACTTTCTTAAAAACCCCGAAAAATATACTTCTTTAGGTGGAAAAATACCAAAAGGAGCTCTGTTAGTTGGCCCTCCGGGAACTGGTAAAACTTTGCTAGCCAAAGCTGTAGCAGGAGAAGCTAAAGTGCCTTTTTTCTCATTATCAGGATCAGATTTTGTAGAAATGTTTGTTGGGGTAGGTGCATCCAGAGTACGTGATTTGTTTAAACAAGCAAAAGAAAAATCCCCAGCTATAATCTTCATTGACGAGATTGACGCTATTGGTAGAGCTAGAGGAAAAAATAATTTTTCCGGATCAAATGACGAAAGAGAAAACACTTTAAACCAACTTCTAACAGAAATGGATGGTTTTGGCACAAATACTAATGTAATCGTCATAGCTGCAACAAACCGAGCCGACGTACTAGATAAGGCTTTAATGAGAGCTGGTCGTTTCGATAGACAGATATATGTAGATCTACCAGACGTCAGAGAACGTAAAGAGATATTCGAAGTACATCTTAAACCTCTTAAAAAAGAGGAAGGCTTGGATACAGATTTCCTATCAAAACAAACACCCGGTTTCTCTGGTGCAGATATTGCAAATGTTTGTAATGAAGCTGCCCTGATAGCTGCTCGTAAAGGGAATAAGGCTGTGGGCAAACAAGATTTCCTTGATGCGGTAGATAGAATCGTAGGTGGATTAGAAAAGAAAAACAAAATAGTTACACCTGCAGAAAAACGTGCCATAGCATTTCACGAGGCAGGACATGCTACGGTAAGCTGGATGCTAGAGCACGCGGCTCCATTAGTTAAGGTAACTATTGTTCCCAGAGGTCAATCTCTTGGTGCTGCCTGGTACCTTCCAGAAGAAAGACTAATTGTACGTCCTAACCAAATGTTAGACGAAATGTGTGCTACTCTTGGAGGTCGTGCAGCAGAAAAAGTAATTTTTGATGAAATTTCTACGGGAGCTCTAAGTGATTTAGAAAAAGTTACGAAACAAGCTCGTGCAATGGTAACGATCTATGGTCTTAATGATAAAATTGGAAATCTGACATATTATGATTCTTCAGGACAAAGTGAATACGGTTTCACAAAACCATATAGCGAACAGACGAGTGAATTGATTGACAAGGAGATTTCTAATATAATCGAAGAGCAGTATCAACGTGCAATAAAGTTATTAGAAAATAACAAAGATAAGCTAACCGAGCTTGCAGAAGTATTATTAGAAAAAGAGGTGATTTTTAAGGACAATTTAGAGAAAATTTTTGGAGAACGCCCTTTTGACAAAAAAGAAGAAACAATAATAGAACCATCATAGTGTATAACTGTGATTTTTACTAGTAAATTAAAAAAATCTTAATCTAATGGAATATTAGGTTAAGATTTTTTTATCTTTGAGAGTATTGTTAACCCGTAATCCCCGATCGAATCTAAAAATGAGTCTATTTAGAAGAATATTTTCCTCAAAATCTAAATCAGACCAAAAGAGCAAGGAACGTCACGCTGAAGATCGCAGTAAATACATGCCAGAAATCAATCTTCCGGTTGATGAAAGCTTTATGATTAATTTCAAAAGAAATGGTGGTAAATTTTTATACTGTGATAATGAAGATGAAGTACTTGATTCTTTTGATAAAATTCTATTAGAGAATGATTGGTATGAAAAAGACGTGTGCTGTTTCGATATGAGTTTAACACATAAATTTTCAGGTTTTAACCTTAACTTTATTAAAAAGTCTCCCGCATCCTTCTTTTTTGCGACTTGCGAATATCTTATTGCTGATAGCGGAGCTATCCTCATCTCTTCTAATCAATTAAGAGAAAAAAAACTAACCGAGCTACCCGATGACTTTATCATATTAGCATCTACAAGCCAACTAGTTAGTAGTATTGGGGAAGGATTAAAAGGAATTAAAGAAAAAAACAAAAATTCTATTCCATCGAATATTACTACCATTAAAAATTTCGAACCACAAAAAGAAAAAGACTTCTTAAGTTACGGAAGTAGCTCAAAAAATCTATATTTGCTGCTGCTGGAAGATTTATAATATGAAGGAAATACTTACAAGGTCTTTATCGGGGTTTTTATACATCTCGGTATTATTGATTTCTATATTTATCTCTAAATATACCTTCATCGGAATATTTGTAATCTTTGGTTTTATTTGTATTTATGAATTTCAAAAATTAATTCATTTAAAAAAAGCTTGGTTATATCTTGTCTTTATTGGATTTATTCTCCTATTCCATATTCCAAATTTTCAAGTTCCGCCATCAGTAACTTTAATCATTTTAGGGCTTACTATAATGACGCAGTCTTTTTTAATCCGAGACTTAATCACTATTAGAATAATCCCCATGTATGAGAAAAGAAAATACCGCACTAGTATATTCTATATGATTACCTCTGTTGTATTTCTAACACTGATACCTTCTTATAATAGTGAATACAATCCCGTGATGATTGCCGGACCTCTCTTGATGATCTGGACCAATGATACATTTGCTTATTTAGTTGGCAAAAATTTTGGAAAACATAAACTATTAGAACGTATATCACCAAAAAAGACTATCGAAGGGTTCGCAGGTGGTTTTTTATTTACATTACTTGCGGGTTACATAATAGCTGTTTATTCTAACACTCTATCACCTATTATTTGGTTGATTATAAGTATAATTATAAGTATTTTTGGTACACTGGGAGATCTTATACAATCCAAGTTTAAAAGGCAAGCAGGTGTAAAAGATAGCGGATCTATTATGCCGGGACACGGTGGGATTTTTGACCGTTTAGATAGTATTATATTTGCCAGTCCGTTTTTATATGCATTTTTACAAATTTTAGAGTATGTTCCATAAAGAAGGTTATAAAATTATATCAGTAGCAATAGTGCTTTTTCTAGGTATTAATGCAGCATCCTATGTAGCAATTCAGGTTGATGAATGGATCATAGCAATATTTTCTGTGACATTAATCTTTTTAATACTAATATTACAATTTTTCAGGAATCCTAAAAGACATACCGAAATCAATGATACTACTATCGTTGCCCCTGTGGATGGTAAAGTAGTGGTAATTGAAGAGGTATTCGAAAAAGAATATTTTAAGGAAAACAGGCTACAGGTTTCTATTTTCATGTCACCTGTGAATGTTCACGTAACCAGACACCCGATTAACGGAGAGGTAGTTCTAAGCAAATACCATCCGGGTAAATATCTGGTTGCCTGGCACCCTAAGGCTTCTGAAGAAAATGAAAGAACAACGGTAGTGATAAAGAATAATTCTGTTGAAATACTTTATAGACAAATTGCCGGTGCATTAGCAAAAAGAATTGTAAATTATGCTAAGGAAGGTGAAAAAGTAATCCAAGGTTCTGATAGTGGTTTTATCAAGTTTGGTTCCAGAGTGGATGTTTTTTTACCTATCGGAACGGATCTTAATGTGTCTTTAAACCAAAAAGTTAAAGGAGGAGAAAGTATTATCGCGAATGTCTAGCTATGACCAACGAGGAATTAAATATCGCTTTCCAAAAAGCCTTTGAGAAGGCTAGCAATACTCAAGTAGAATTGCCTCCCGATGTGATGTTACATTTCTACGCATATTATAAGCAAGCTACTCATACAGAAGGGTTTTATACTCCGTCGGGAAATAGTGAGTTAAGAAATGCATTTAAACTCAATGCGCTTTTTCAGGTAAAAAACCTTACTCCAAAAGAAGCTAAATTAAAATATATAGAATTGGTAAATAAATATATTAACGATATATAAAAAGAGCTCTTTGACTTTCAGAATCAAAGAGCTCTTTTTATGATGTCCTCTACACACATTAGTGTAAACTAGAAAGACTGGATTTTAGCGTTGCTATTTTTGCTTCGGCATCCGCTTCTTTCTTACGTTCATTAGCAATAACCTGTTCTGGTGCATTATTAACAAAACGTTCGTTCTGAAGTTTTTTCTGAACTGACTTTAGAAACCCTTCGGTATACGTTAGTTCTTCTGTAAGTTTCTTAATCTCATCTTCTACATTGAGTGCACCCGAAACAGGAATGAAATACTCATTAGATTTCACTCTGAAGGAAAGTGCCCCGTCCACTTTATCATCTACATAGGTTAAAGAAGAAACATTACCTAGTTTGCTTATAACCGGATTAAAAGTATCAGGCGTATTTTCATTATTTAGTATCGAAAGTTCTATCGTTTCCTTAAATGATATATTCTTTTCTTTACGAATTGTTCTAATTCCTGAAATTACATCTGCAGCAACTTCAAATTCATTGATTAGGTTCTCATCAATTGAAGTCGTCTTTGCCCAACTGGATATAATCAAAGCTTCTTCTGGAGTTCTTTTAGTAATATCTTGCCAGATCTCTTCGGAAATAAAAGGCACAAAAGGATGTACGATTTTCAGAGTATCTTCTAATATTTCAATTATCTGCCCATACGTTTTTGAATCAATCGGACTTTGATATGCCGGTTTAATCATTTCTAATAACCAACCGCTAAAATCATCCCTTACTAACTTATACGTCATCATCAAGGCGTCACTGATTCGATACTTAGAGTAAGCATCTTCTAACTCTGTTAATGCTTTCTGAAACTTAGATCGATACCACTCTATTGCAATCTTCGAGGACTTTGGTTGCTCGATACTAGAATCTATTTCCCATCCACTGATAAGATTATAGGAGTTATAGATTTTATTTACAAACGATTTCCTTCCCTGATCACAAAGATCTTCATCAAACATCAAATCATTACCTGCCGATGCACTTAGCAATAATCCTACTCGTACACCATCTGCTCCATATTTTTCTATTAATTTTAATGCATCAGGAGAGTTCCCTAATTGTTTAGACATCTTTCTCCTTTGCTTATCTCTCACAATACCTGTAAAATAAACGTTGGAAAAAGGCTTCTCTCCTCTATAATGATATCCAGCTACAATCATTCTTGCCACCCAGAAAAAGATAATATCTGGACCCGTTACCAAATCGTTTGTTGGATAATAATAATTAATTTCTTTATTATCTGGTTCTAAAATACCATTGAACACACTCATTGGCCATAACCAGGAAGAAAACCAGGTATCTAAAGCATCCGGATCTTGTCTCAGATCAACATTAGAAAGATCCTTATTACCAGTTTTTTCTTTTGCCAAAACTAGCGCTTCCTCCCTATTTTCTGCCACCACGAAATCATCTTTACTATCACCATAAAAATAGGCCGGAATTTGGTGTCCCCACCATAGCTGACGGGATATATTCCAATCTCTCACATTTTCCATCCAGTGACGATAGGTGTTTATGAACTTTTCAGGAACCAGATTTACATCTTTTTCCAAAACTGCATCCAGAGCAGGTTTTGCTAAATCCTCCATCTTCAAAAACCATTGATCGCTCAATTTTGGTTCTATTATCGCTTTAGTTCGCTCGCTTGTACCTACTTTATTTAGATGGGTTTCTGTTTTTTCCAGAACCCCCAAGTCTTCTAATTCTTTTAAAATCTCTTTTCTTACCACAAATCGATCTTTACCTTCATAATGCAATCCATAAGAATTTAATGTAGCGTCATCGTTAAAGATGTCAATTACTTCTAATTTATATTTATCACCTAAAACCTTGTCATTTTGGTCATGTGCCGGCGTTACTTTAAGACATCCGGTACCGAATTCCATATCTACATATTCATCTTCAATAATTGGAATTTCTCTATTAGCGATTGGCACTATTGCTTTTTTTCCTTTTAGATGTGCAAAGCGATCATCATTCGGATTGATACAAATTGCTGTATCACCCATAATGGTTTCTGGACGTGTTGTCGCTATGGTTAACGTATCACTGCTTCCTTCTATAGCATATTTTAAATAATAAAGATTTCCTTGTTTTTCTTCATAAATTACCTCCTCATCAGACAACGTAGTCTTAGCTTCCGGGTCCCAATTAACCATGCGGTATCCTCTATAAATAAGACCTTTATTATATAAATCAACAAAGACTTTAATTACAGAAGCAGACAAGTTGTCATCCATGGTAAACGCAGTACGCTCCCAATCGCAAGATGCGCCCAGTTTTTTAAGTTGCTCCAATATTATTCCACCATGTTTATGGGTCCATTCCCAAGCATGATTCAAAAACTCTTCACGAGAAAGGCTAGTTTTATCAATCCCTTGTTCCTTTAGCTTTGCAACTACTTTAGCCTCGGTGGCAATAGAAGCGTGATCAGTACCTGGAACCCAACAGGCATTATACCCTTTAAGACGGGCTCTTCTAATCAATACATCCTGTATCGTATTATTTAGCATATGCCCCATATGTAAAACACCTGTTACATTTGGTGGGGGAATAACAATAGTATATGCCTCTCTTTCATCGACTTCAGAATGAAAATAATTATTTTCCATCCAGTAGCTATACCACTTATCTTCTATTGATTTTGCATCATATTTTCCTGCTAAAGCCATAGTTTGGTCTGATTTTTGGAATTTAGAGTGCAAAAGTAATTATTATATACGACAACGTGAAAGTCTTTAGCAATTTTGAAGTTGGATAAAAAGTAACTACTTTTACACATTATAAAAACCTACGTTATGAAAAATGTAATAATGATTTTATTTATTGGTTTTCTGGGAATTACCCTAAATGCTCAGGACACAAAAGCAAAAATCGAATTTAAAACAGATGTGATCGATTACGGGGAAATTACCAAAGGTAGTGATGGTGTTCGCCAGTTTGAGTTCACAAATACGGGAAATGCTCCGTTGATCATCTCTAGAGTGTACTCCAGTTGTGGATGTACCATACCTAAAAAACCTGAAGACCCGATCGCTCCGGGAGCGACAGGAATCATTGAAGTAAAATATGATACCAAAAGAGTTGGACCAATACGTAAGACTATTTCAGTTTATTCTAATGCAGAGGAATCTACCAAAGCTATCAAGATTAAAGGAACTGTAATAGATGATACAAAAAGTGTTCTGGAGAAAAAAAATTAAGAATAGATTCAAAATTATTTAGAAAAGGTTTTACGTTGACTCGTAAAACCTTTTTATATTATTATTCACACATAAAAAATGTTTAAGAGCGGCTGCATCACTTCAAGTATAATTCTTTAACCATTTAGTCTCAAGAACCACTTTTAACTATCAACTTTACTGTTTTCATTACATCAAAGTAGATATTTCATTCTCTTCTCCGATTGACGACAATATTATGTTTCATTACTCACATTAAATCACCTTTTTTAGAATGAATGAGAATTTTAATTTTATACCCAGACGCTCGATTTTCAAAGTGATTTTTTTTCCTACTTCTGAGTAAAACAAATCATTTAAATCCGAAAGTTTATAAAGATGAGACTTACGACCATTAATCTCTAAGACCTTGTCCCCTTTAAGTAATCCAGCCAATGCTGCCGGTGAGTCAGGTCTGACTTCAGTAATTTTGTATTCTGGTTGTAGTGAGTACACAAAAGTACTCGCATCAGCTCTATACACCTCATTAGAAATTTTACCTTGATCTTTTGTTATAAAATCTAAAGACGGGCGAGAGCCTGTTTTACGAATGTTATAGTCCTTAGCTACTCTTACACCACTATGCTGAATAGTAAGACCACTCATATTGTAAAAAAAGGGCTTGCTAAAAAAATTATTTTTCTTGAAAGTTATCTTTCTATTTGGATAATCAACGATTAAATTAAATCTTCTTAAAACACTACCCCCTAGAGATCCTTGACGCTCTTTTAGCGAAATCCCTTGTATATATAAAGAATCAGGAAAAGAAGCTGTAACTTCTTTCATCTCAAAATCTCCGATATACAAACCATCAACTTTTGTTTTTTTTCCATATATCTCTCCGTTAAAACCTTTCCCTAAGAAATCATCAAAAGAATCAGCCGGAACTTTTATATTAGTATCAGAGTTTTCGAATAGCCATAGTGCAGAACTAGATCCGGAATCAATTAACAGATTAATATCTATGAGTCCCTTATTGGTTTTATATTGAGCTTTTACCATAGGTCTTCTTCTCCCATCATTAAGATTTAAATCCGTTTGATAACATTTCTTACAATCTTTATATTTATAGGACTTAGGATCGTATACTTTAATAGTCTCTTTTGAATAATTAATATTTAAAATAAACTTTCTAAAAAAGTCGTAGCCTATAATACCGTGAACCGGAAATCCCATTAATGGTGAAAAGTTCATAGATTCATCAAAAATCATATACACTGTATGGTCTTCACTGTATGCGCCCCCTATTTTTAAAAAATTATTTGTAGATTTTATCGCTTCTGCAGGTTCTTCATTACCTAATCCCCTAAGATAAATTTTAGAAGCATTTTTTAATTCCAGGGATTCTCTTTTATCGATACTAAAAAGAATTGTAGTTCCGACTCCAGAATCTAAAATAAAAGATAATGGAACACCATTAAGTTCCACAGGTATAATAATAAGATTATTAGCTAATTCAAACTTAATTCTGTCACTAGTTACTCCCTTCGGTAATTTAAAACCTTCTTGTGCATTTGAAGTACATGATACAAGTAAAAATAGAATTAGGGCTTTCTTTTTAAGAAAATGATAAAAATCCAAGTACAAAATCTCCATTCCACTAAATATAGAAAAATACTTGAAAAATCATGATAATAATTAACTTAAATCCTAAATAATTTAAGAAATTTACCGCTATTTTGCGTTACAAAACTAAAAAAGATGCCTGTAATATCAAGTAAAGGTAAGGCGATGCCCGAATCACCGATTCGCAAACTAGCTCCTTTTGCAGAAAAAGCTGCAAAAGAAGGAAAACATATTTTCCATCTTAATATCGGGCAACCCGATATAAAAACACCGGATGTAGCTCTGGAAGCAGTAAGAAACCATAAGTTGGATGTTCTCGCATACAGTCACTCTGCAGGTTTTGAGAGTTTTAGAAAAAAATTAGCCGGTTATTATGCTACGCATGATATTACAATATCTTCTGATGATATTCTTGTTACCACAGGAGGAAGCGAAGCACTGATTTTTACTATGGGTAGTATTACGGATCCGGGTGATGAAATTATTGTTCCCGAACCGTTTTATGCTAACTATTATAGCTTTTCGACACAATCTACTGTTACCGTTGTACCAGTTATTTCTAAGATTGATGATGGATTTGCCTTGCCTCCAATTAAGAATTTTGAGAAACTAATTACAAAAAAAACTAAAGCGATATTAATTTGTAATCCTGGTAATCCCACCGGTTACCTCTATAGTAAAGAAGAAATAAAACAGCTTGCTGAGCTAGCTATCCAATACGATTTATTTTTAATCTCGGACGAGGTTTACAGAGAGTTTGTTTATGATGATTCTGAGCATTACTCTATTTTACAGGAAAGAGCTCTTGCCAATCACGCAATAGTTGTTGACTCAGTTTCTAAAAGATACAGTATGTGCGGAGCCAGAATAGGTTGTTTGGTTAGTAAAAACAAAAGTGTTATAGAAACTGCTATGAAATTTGCGCAAGCAAGGCTAAGTCCGCCGACTTTTGCACAAATAGCCAGTGAAGCAGCATTAGAAGCACCGGAATCTTATTATATAGAAACCGTTGCCAAGTATAAAAGAAGAAGGGACACATTAGTCGAGGGGCTTAGACAAATCCCCGGAATCAAAGTTGCTACTCCTAATGGAGCTTTTTATTGTATAGTAGAATTACCAATCAAAAATGCAGATCACTTTGCTAAATGGCTTTTGGATGAGTTCAATGTAAATAACGAAACTGTTATGTTAGCTCCGGCTTCTGGATTTTACTCTAGTCCTAATGAAGGTTTAAATCAGGTAAGAATAGCATATGTTTTAAACAGAAGAGATCTAAAAAAAGCAGTTGATATCCTAAAACTGGCACTTGAAAAATATACAGCTCAGGAATCATTTGTCCTTGCGGAGCAGAATGCGAGTTTGTAAGACCAATTCATAGTTATATATTACAAATCTTAAAATTTAAAAAGAAAATAAAAACTAATCGAAATCCAGACTTTTTTGAAAATAGAACATAATAAATCTCTTAAACAATACAACACATTTGGTATTGATGTAAAAGCAACAGAATTCATAAAAATTAATTCTGAAGAAGAGTTGTTAGAAACTCTATCTGTTTATAAGAAAAAAAATCTGTTTATCCTCAGTGGCGGAAGCAATATGCTACTCACCAGAGATCTGGACTTTTTAGTGATGCATATTGCAATTAAGGGCATCTCTACTCATATTCAATCCAATAAATCGGTTATAGTTTCTGCTAATGCGGGAGAAAATTGGCATGACTTTGTTCAATTCTGTATTGACAATAATTTTGGAGGATTGGAGAACCTATCTTTGATCCCGGGATTTGTAGGTAGTGCTCCGATTCAAAATATTGGTGCCTATGGTGTAGAATTGAAAGATCGATTTATTAGTTGCGAAGCAATCCATATCGATACTGGAGAAAAGAGACTGTTCACAAAAGAAGACTGTAATTTTGGGTATAGAAATTCAATTTTCAAGAATGAGCTGAAGGGGACCTATATAATCTCCAAAGTTACCTTTCAATTGACTACAGAAGATCACACGTTGAACACTAGTTATGGAGCGATTGAAAATGCTTTAAAAGATAATAATATAACTACGCCTACAATAAAAGATGTGTCTGAGGCGGTAATCTCTATTAGAAGAAGTAAATTGCCTGATCCTTCAGAGATTGGTAATAGTGGCAGCTTCTTTAAAAATCCAGTGATTTCATCAAAAGATTTTATTTTAATACAAAAATCTTATCCAGGCATCCCACATTATAAAGTAGATGAAAAGAAAATAAAAATTCCTGCAGGGTGGCTTATTGAACAAAGTGGTTTTAAAGGAAAAAGATGGGGAGATGCCGGGGTTCACGACAAACAAGCTTTGGTTCTGGTTAACTATGATAATGCTACAGGTCAGGAAATATTAAAACTCTCGCAAAAAATTCAGAAGACAATCAAACAAAAATTTGATATCTTATTGGAGACAGAGGTAAATATCATTTAGAACTTCTTGTTTTTATTTAAGGGAAATATCTAATTTGCTTTAAACCATAATTTCAGCTATTTTTCTTCGTATCTTTGCATTAATTTTTACAGAATTATATTATGAAATTGTTATTACTTACAGTTGCCCTTCTATTAGTCGCCTTTGCAGGAATAGCTATCAAAATATGGGCAAAAAAAGATGGGAAGTTTGCCGGAACTTGCGCGAGTCAAAGCCCCTTTCTTAATAAAGAAGGAGAATCTTGCTCGCTATGTGGTAAAACTCCGGATCAATATGCTAATTGTAATGAAACAGAACACTCTAAATAAATAATAACTATAGATTTCCATTCAAAAATGCTTCATTGGAAAAAGAACTCTTAACTCTTGCAGGACACATAAAAAAAGCTAAAGAAGGTAAACAAGCGTCTTTTAATTATCTTTTGGACACCTTCTGGAATGATATCTTTAATTTTCAACTCAAAAGAACTCAAAACGAGTATGAAGCGGAAGATATCTCTATTCAGAGTTTTTCCAAAGCATTTGATAAAATAGATACGTTTAAAGAAGAGTACAATTTTAAAACTTGGCTGATACAGATTTCTAAGAATATTCACATTGATCTATTACGAAAAAAAAATGCATCTATCCGATCCAAGACAACAATAGAGGATGACCATGTAGTCTATAAGATAATAGACGACGCTCCAACTCCAGAAGATAAATTAATAACCGAGCAAAACCTTGCTCAATTGCTTAGATACATAAAACAATTAAAGCCTCATTATCAAGAGGTTATAAATCTGAGATATTTCCAAGAGTTGAGTTACAAAGAAATTTCTGAAGTATTAGATGAACCAATAAACAATGTGAAGGTTAAACTACTTAGAGCAAGAAAACTACTTGCAGAAATTATTACAAATAAAAAAGAGAATTAAAAGGTATCGACACCTAAAAAATTCTCTTTTTTATACTTGACAATACCATTTCTCACTATCTGAGGCTAAAAACGGTTATTCTCTTTAAAACTTCGTGCAGAGGATCAATCCATTTATCGTTGATTTTTTTATCGTATTTGATAAATTTCTGAACTAATCCTTTCGGAGCAGAGATTTCTTTTTCAATACCAGTGATATTAATGAATTTTTGGTTACTAATTAACCATTTTTCTACTCGTTTCCTGTTCTTTTGTAGTTGTTTCTGTTGTTCTAAATCTTCTTTTGACATTTGTGTTTGGTTTTTTAACTTTTTTTTAATAAATAAAAAATGGGGTTAAGCTAATTTTAACCATGATTTTAAGTGTAATTACTTAAAATTATGTAGATCAAAAATATAAAAAGAAATTTAATTAAACAGTAAACACGTAATAAAAATACGGTATTTCCGTAATTTTATTTGAATATTGCAAAGAAAATATCCCCAGAAACCTTATCAATAAACTATTATTTTGATTTTAAACAACTGATAATCAGTAACAAGTAACAATTTTCTCCTTTTCAGATTTCAGCATTCTATAATTATTATTTTCGAAATTAGATTATCTAAAAATTCCCTCCGTATTAGATTTTATATGGTCAATTCTTTAAAAATAACCTTGAAAACTTAAACTTTTGATCAAAAAATGAAACCAAAACCGTTGTGATGATTATAATTAACAAAATAGATAGCAGTTTTATTAACCAAATTCAAAAAATCCTAACGAGATAAAAAGACTCAATGAATATTTAAAACTACATTTTAATCTAAGCTTTCTTTGTATTTTTGTACAAAATATTGCTAAGGATGAATAATGACGTTACTGCTGTAGCTCCCCCAAAAGGAAAACCTAAATGGCTACGAGTTAAATTACCCACTGGAAAAAAATATACTGAACTACGTGGTTTAGTAGATAAATATAATTTACATACGATTTGTACCTCTGGTAGTTGTCCAAATATGGGTGAGTGTTGGAGCGAAGGCACAGCTACTTTTATGATACTTGGTAATATTTGCACAAGATCTTGTGGTTTTTGTGGTGTTAAAACAGGTAGGCCAGAAACTGTAGATTGGGCAGAACCGGAAAAAGTTGCACGTTCTATTAAAATAATGAACATTAAGCATGCAGTAATCACTTCTGTTGATAGAGATGATCTGGCGGACGGAGGTTCAATTATCTGGGCAGAAACTATTCAGGCTATTCGAAGAATGAATCCAGAAACCACTTTAGAAACGTTAATTCCGGATTTTCAAGGAAAAACCAAAAATATAGATAGAATTATAACAGTAAAACCAGAGGTAGTTTCTCATAATATGGAAACTGTAAAGAGACTTACAAGAGAAGTTCGTATCCAAGCCAAATACGAGCAAAGCCTCCAGGTTTTAAAGTATCTAAAAAACAATGGTATTTCCCGTACCAAAAGTGGGATAATGTTAGGGCTTGGTGAAACAGAAGAAGAAGTAATACAAGTCCTGAAGGATTTGAAAGCTGTAAATCTTGACATCGTTACTATCGGACAATATTTACAGCCAAGTAAAAAACACTTACCTGTGAAACAATTCATTACTCCGGATCAATTTAAAAGATACGAAGAGATAGGACTTGAAATGGGATTTAGGCATGTAGAAAGTGGGGCATTAGTGCGTTCTTCTTATAAAGCTCAAAAACATTTGACCTAATTTTTTTTAAGTAAGGATGTAATGAATACACCTATTAGAGTAGCCATTAACGGATTTGGAAGAATTGGTCGTAATCTTTTTAGATTACTCATTGATAACCCGAATATCAATGTAATTGCAATAAATGATCTAGCCGACACGAAAACACTAAGTCATCTTCTAAAATACGATAGTATACACGGAGTATTGACCCAAAATATATCTTATACTGAAGATCATATAATAATAGATGATCAATCTGTTGTTTTATTAAATCAAGAACACCCAAATAAATGTAACTGGAAAAAATATGATATTGACATCGTTGTAGAAGCCACGGGGAAATTTAAAACAAGGCAAATGGCTGAGCAGCATATCGAAGCTGGTGCTAAAAGGGTAATTCTTACAGCTCCACCGCTCGAAGATTCGATAAAAACTATTGTATTAGGAGTTAATGAACACATTCTCACAGGCTCAGAAACTATTATTTCTAATGCATCCTGCACGACTAATAATGCTGCCCCGATGATTAAAGTCATCAATGAACTTTGTGGTGTTGAACAGGCATATATTACTACGGTTCATAGCTACACAACCGATCAAAGTTTACATGATCAACCTCATAGAGATTTAAGACGTGCAAGGGCCGCCGGTCAATCCATTGTGCCTACTACCACAGGAGCGGCTAAAGCATTGACCAAAATTTTCCCAGAGCTTAGCAGTGTTATCGGAGGATGCGGAATTAGAGTTCCTGTTCCTGATGGGTCACTAACCGATATAACATTTAACGTAACAGAAGAAACTTCGATAGAAGAAATTAACAGAGCCTTTAAGAATGCTTCAGAAAATAATCTGAAAGGTATTTTGGCATATACCGAAGATCCTATCGTATCCATAGATATAATTGGCAATTCGCACTCCTGCGTTTTTGACTCCTTGATGACTTCGGTAATCGGAAAAATGGTAAAAATAATCGGCTGGTATGATAATGAAGTTGGTTATAGCAACAGAATAATAGATTTAATTGTCAACATTTGTAAGAAATAACTATATTAGTTGAGTTATTTCAAGGAAAATGCCAATCCAAATCAAACATTTTATAATTACTTTCTTATTTAGTTGCACTCTCATTGGTCATTCACAGACTGGTGAGATCGAGAATGGTAACAGGGTCAAGGACTCTATCGAAAGTTATTTAACTAAGGCTTCTGAAGCAATAAACACTTCTCAATTAGCTACTGCCTTGGAAAATATTACTCAAGCTAAGAAACTTGCTTTACAAAATCAAGACATAACGTATAGAGCAAAAACCAATCGAGTATTAGCAGAATTATATCTGGAGTTAGGTGACCTGAAAAGTGCAAGAGAACAAATAACAAACGCGATTAAAATCCAAACAGAACAGGAAGATGAAATTGCACTAGCTGATTCTTATAACATATGTGGATCGATTAATACCAAACTCAGAGCTTTTGAAACCGCCGAAAAACACCTGAATCTTGCTTTCTCCTTAATTGAGAAAAATAATCTGGAAAGATTAGAAGGTCCGGTAAAAATAAATATTGGTTTACTAGCACTGGAAATGGATCAACCAGAAATTGCCATACAACATTTTAACATTGGATTACCAAAAATAGATTCTCTGGATCAATCTTATTATAAAGCAAAACTTTATATAAATAAAGCAAAGGCTCAAATGGCTTTAGGCTTGTTAGACGAAGCGATAATCACAAATGATCTTGCAATGCAGATCGGTGCCGAAATGGGATATTTTGAAATACAATCAGAAAGTTTCGAAGTATACAGTCAGATTTACGAACAGAAACAAGAATTCCAAACATCGCTCCTTAATTTAAGATCACACCAGCAGTTCAAAGACTCATTATTTAATATCAATAAAGAAATAATAGCTCAAGATGCCAGGGCAAAATTGAATCTAGGTGACGAAAAGGTTAAAATTAAAAAACTCGAACATGTAAATAAGCAACAACAAAAATCGCTTAAGTTAGGGAGACTCACTACCATACTAAGTATTGCTCTGATCACAATATTATCGCTACTTACACTCTCACTCTATAAAAACAATAATCTGAGAGCAAGAGCTAACGAACTCTTGCAAAGTAAAAATACAGAGCTTATTTTAGCAAAAGAGAATGCAGAACGGGCAAGTGAAGCGAAAGTGCAATTTTTATCAACGATAACTCACGAACTTAGAACTCCTCTATACGCTGTTACAGGATTAACTCATTTATTGTTAGAAGAAAGTCCTACTCCCAATCAAAAAGAACACCTTAATTCACTCAAGTTTTCTGGAGAATATCTGCTTTCTTTAATAAATAATATTTTAGATCTAAATAAATTAGAAGCTAATAAAGTAGAGTTAGAAAACACCTCTTTTAACTTACAAAAAAGAATAAATGATGTGTTAATTGCTTTAGGAAAATCTGCAAAAGATCGTAATAACAGACTTCATTATGAATTTGACAAATCTATTCCTACAAAACTTAAAGGAGATCCTCTGAAAATCTCTCAAATTCTGATCAATCTAATTGGAAACTCTATAAAATTTACACAAAACGGAGATATCTGGATAAAGGTCAAGATGATCAATCGTATTAATAATAAGGTTTTCCTCAATTTTGAAATTAAGGATAATGGAGTTGGTATCTCTAATAAGAAACAACAAAGTATTTTTGAAAACTTTACACAAGGATCCGTTCAGATAAACAGAAAGTTTGGGGGTACCGGATTAGGATTATCTATAGTTAAAAATCTACTTTCACTGATGGATAGTGAAATTAAATTAGAAAGCGAACTTGGTCAAGGATCAAGATTTCATTTTGATCTTAAATTTGAAGTTTTTGAAGATGTTGTTTCCAGTTACCAGGAAGAAGCTAAAAAAATTGATTACACTGTTATGATAGATAAAAAAGTTCTGGTTGTTGAAGACAATAAAATCAACCAACTTATAACCAGAAAGATATTAGAGAAAAATAAGATGTTATGTGATGTTGCCGACAATGGAGATATCGCGGTAAATAAGGCAAAAAATAATGAATTCGACCTGATACTTATGGATATCCATATGCCCGGAATAAGTGGGATTGAAGCAACAAGACAAATTAGAGAATTTAATACCGAAATTCCAATTGTTGCACTAACAGCGGTTACTCTGGATGATAACCTGGATGAATTCTATAACAATGGTTTTAATGATATTATTCCCAAACCTTATAAGACAGAAGAGTTTTTTACCAAATTACATAAAGCTTTATCAAAAAAACAAACTACTTCCTCATAGTTTGGCATATATATTGATAAATAACTAACTCAATGTATAAGATATTGATTGTCTTTATTTTGAGTTAGCCAAAAACAAATAATTTGAGGTCATTTTATGACCTCATTTTTATATAATTAAGTATATGATTATCAAAAATTTCTTGATTATCAATAAATTTCATTTCTATTGGTTGATACCACAATGTCTCTTTTGAAAAACCAGATACCAATCTCACATAATCCTTTTCTGTTGTAATTACATACTCGTACTTTTTTAGCTGATCAAGCTCATTATCTGTAAAGTTATGATGGTCTGGATAACTTATGTGAGTAAAATTAAGATCTAAAGAATGGTAATAATCTACCAATGGTTTTGGATTAGCAATTCCGGTTACCAAAGTAAACGGAGTCTTTTTTAATGCATCTATAGATAATTTCCCAGAAAGACCAATGACATCATTTCCATAATCAATGGTAGCAAATAAAACTGTTTGATAAGGTTGTACCTTTAACTTTTTTGTGATTTTTTTCTGAGTTTTAATATCTAAATCATTTGGACATTTAGTAACTACAATTATATCTGCACGATCTGCTCCGCTTCTGGGTTCTCTTAAATTACCTGTTGGCAATAGTATATCATCAGAATACAAATCATAATAAGGAGTAAGAAGAATGTAAAAACCTGCTTTAACTTTACGGTGTTGATAAGCATCATCCAATAAAATTACTTCCGGCTTAGGCTGCAATTGCACTAAATTGGCAATCCCATTGCGTCTATCAGCGTCTACTGCAACTGTAATGTCAGTAAATTTGGTTTTAAACTGTAAAGGTTCGTCTCCCACTTGTTTTGCCGTAGAGCCAGTTTGTACCAACTGAAATCCATTTGTCTCTCTTTTATAACCTCTACTTAACGTAGCCAGAACCACTTCATCTTTTAATAAACGGATAAGATATTCAACCATCGGAGATTTGCCAGTACCTCCCACACTTAAATTACCAACAGCAATCACAGGAAAATTATATGTGACTGACTTTTTAATACCCAAATCGTAAAGCCTGTTTCTCAACCAGGTTACAAAATAGTAGACAGGAACTATTGGTAAAAGTATTTTTCGTAATAAAATCAATCGCCTAATTTACTGTTACTATAATTTTAAAGGCAAATGTATGAAACGAAAATAGCCTTACCAATATTTTAAAACAGATTAGAATAAATATCAGTAGTATTCCAAAGGACTTTTAAAAACAATATTATAAGCATTAGAAACTTTGAATATTGACAAAAGTTTTTTTACATTCAATTTATATTTAAAACTATTTACAAATGCAAATTAAAGAGGTAATACAACACCTTGAAACTTTAGCTCCAACAAGCTATGCTGAAGATTTTGACAATGTAGGATTATTAGTTGGAGATAAAAACACCACAGTAACTGGAATTCTAGTCACATTGGATACTTTAGAGGTTATTATCGACGAAGCCATAGAAAAAGACTGTAATCTTATTGTAAGCTTCCACCCTATTGTTTTTAAGGGCATAAAAAAATTCAACGGCAATAATTATGTAGAGCGAGTCGTAATGAAAGCTATAAAACACGATATAGCAATTTTCGCAATTCATACCGCCCTGGATAATTCGCTGCAAGGAGTAAATGATATGATATGTGAAAAACTTGGGTTATTGAATCGAAAGATCCTGATTCCGCAAAGCGGAAACATAAAAAAATTAGTGACTTTTGCACCAAGTAAAGAAGCAGATGCGTTACGATCTAAGTTATTTGAAGCAGGAGCCGGAACCATCGGTAACTACGATAATTGCAGTTTTTCATCAGAAGGAACAGGGACTTTTAGAGCTTTAAAAAATGCCAACCCATCCATTGGTAAGATTGGTGAGACTCATTATGAAAAGGAAACTCAGATACAGATTACTTATCCCAGGCATCAGGAAAGTAAAATCCTAAAGGTCTTGGTCGAAAATCATTCTTATGAAGAAGTTGCATACGAAATCACTACATTAGAGAATAAAAACCAGCATGTTGGCATCGGAATGATCGGAGAATTACCTAACCCAATCGAAGAAATTGCATTCTTAAAACATCTCAAGGAAGTTTTTAAAGCAGGCTGTATCAAACATTCTGCCCTAATTGGCACACCTATTAAAAAAGTAGCTGTTTTAGGAGGCAGTGGTAGTTTTGCAATTAAAAATGCCCAAGCCGCAGGAGCAGACATATTTATCACTGCAGATCTAAAGTATCACCAATTTTACGAAGCCGAAAAAAAGCTTATAATAGCAGATATTGGTCATTATGAAAGTGAACAGTACACAAAAAACCTAATTGTTAGTTATCTTAGAAAAAAAATCAGTAATTTTGCAATCATTTTATCGGATAAAAATACCAATCCCATTCAATACATATAAAATATGGCAAAGAAAGAAGTTACTGTTGAGCAAAAATTAAGAGCATTATACGATTTGCAATTAATTGACTCTAGAGTTGATGAGATCAGAAATGTACGTGGAGAACTTCCATTAGAAGTAGAAGATCTTGAAGACGAAGTAGCCGGATTAAACAAAAGATTAGAAAAACTAAATACGGATCTTGAAAACATTGATGAAAGCATCAAAGCCAAGAAAAATCTAATCGAAGAAGCTAAATCCTTAATCAAAAAATACGGAGAGCAGCAGAAAAATGTACGAAATAACCGCGAGTATAACTCTCTTAGTAAAGAAATAGAGTTTCAGGAACTGGAAATTCAATTGTCTGAAAAACATATCAAAGAATTCAAAGCTCAGATCGTTCAGAAAAACGAAATCATCGATCAAACCAAGGAACGTCTTGAAGAAAGAAACAAACACCTTACTCATAAAAAAGGTGAGCTTGATGCAATCCTCGCAGAAACTGAAAAGGAAGAGCAGGCATTAATTGCTAAATCCGAAGATTTTCAGAGAGAAATTGAAGAAAGATTAGTAGCAGCTTATAAAAGAATCAGAAAGAACGTAAAGAATGGATTGGCAGTGGTACCCATCGAGCGTGGAGCTTCTGGAGGTTCTTTCTTCACGATCCCGCCACAAGTGCAGATGGAGATTGCTTCTCGTAAAAAAATCATAACTGATGAGCACAGTGGACGTATTTTAGTAGATGAAATACTCGCACAGGAAGAGAAAGAAAAAATGGAGACTATGTTTTCTAAGTTATCATAAACTCCAATTTTTTGCATAATATTATAGCCTCAGAAATTTCTGAGGCTTTTTTATTTTTCTCATAAACAAGCAAGACAAATGCACAATGTTCTAATTATTGGTAGCGTATGGCCAGAACCGAATTCATCGGCCGCAGGAACCAGAATGTTACAATTAATACGGCTATTACTATCTGCAGGATGGAAAATTACTTTTGCCAGTACTGCAGCAGAAAGTGATCACATGCATGATATTGAAGCGCTTGGAGTCTCAAAAACTAGTATTTTGATCAATGATCCTAGTTTCGATAACTATATTATCGATTTAAAACCAAGCATTGTCCTATTTGATAGATTTATGATAGAAGAACAATTTGGATGGAGAGTTGCCAAGCACCTTCCGGATGCACTTCGAATTTTAAACACCGAAGATCTACACAGTCTTCGAAAAACGAGACAGAATACTTTTAAAACGGAGGACAAATTCAGTTATAAAGATTTAAAGAAAAGTGATATTACAAAAAGAGAAATAGCCAGTATCTATCGCTGCGATCTCTCTTTAATCATTTCTGATGCAGAAATAACTATTCTAAAAGAGCAATTTAAAATCAATAATGACCTTATATACTACCTGCCATTTTTATTAAATCCAATAACAGTAGAGACAAAAGACAACTGGCCAAGATTTGAAGAAAGAAAATATTTTATTACTATCGGTAATTTTCGCCACGAGCCCAATTGGGATAGTGTTCAATATCTAAAAACTACTATTTGGCCATTAATCAGAAAAAAATTACCAGAAACAGAGCTTCATATATACGGAGCATACCCCCCACCAAAAGCTACTGAATTGCATAATCCACAGCAAGGTTTTCATATCAAAGGCTGGACAAAAGATGCACAAAAAGTTATGAAACAGGCGCGTATATGCCTTGCTCCATTACGTTTTGGAGCAGGGATCAAAGGTAAACTCTCTGAAGCAATGCTTTGTGGAACTCCCAGTGTTACCACCACTATTGGCGCAGAAGGCATGCTTGGAGATGATTGTGACTGGAATGGCTTTATCAAAGATCAACCGGAAGAATTTGCAAGTGTAGCTGTGAGACTATATCAAAACCAAAACATCTGGTACCAGGCACAACAAAATGGAATAGAAATCATAAATACCCTTTTTAAAGGGGAGGAATTTGGTAAACAATTCATCCATCAAATACTAAAACTAAAGAACAATCTCGAAGAACATCGTACTAAAAATTTTGTTGGCACGATGTTACAATATCACACCATGAGAAGCACAGAGTTTATGTCTCGCTGGATTGAAGAGAAGAACAAAGCTACTTAATTAAGTATTTTTTCTTTTTAAAACAAAAAAAACCTCTCCACAAAAGTGGAGAAGCTTATGTAATCGTTTAGTTTAGAAACTCTTTTCTTAAAGAGCAGCTACGTGTTTTGCTAATTTAGATTTTAGGTTAGCCGCTTTGTTATCGTGGATAATATTACGCTTAGCTAATCTATCAATCATAGAAACTACAGAAGGAAACAAAGTCTCAGCTTCTTTCTTATCAGCTTCACGTAATTTTTTGATAGCATTACGTGTAGTTTTGTGCTGATACTTATTTCTAAGACGCTTAGTCTCACTGTTTCTAATTCTCTTTAATGCTGACTTATGATTTGCCATCTTTTCTTTGTTAAATTTCTTTATTATAAAATTCGTAGCCCGTAGGGGAATCGAACCCCTCTTACCAGGATGAAAACCTGGCGTCCTAGCCGATAGACGAACGGGCCATTTTCCTTTTTCAAGGATTGCAAATTTATAGCTTTCACTCTAAACTTGCAATTAATTTTTTAATTCGTAGCCCGTAGGGGAATCGAACCCCTCTTACCAGGATGAAAACCTGGCGTCCTAGCCGATAGACGAACGGGC
>CANMSL010000004.1 GCA_947500505.1 uncultured Aquimarina sp.
TCTTTTTTAGTTTCGCTCCGGTGGCGTCGTAAATATAACTAATATTTCCGGTTCCTTCACTATTAGAAATAGCAACAATCTTAGGTAAGTTGAGATGATTATATGCAATGTTAGAGATACCTTTGTTACGATCTATGGTCATATTACCATTAGCATCATATTCAAAATCGTTACTGGTATTAGTACCGTCTTTAAAGCCTTCATCTTTTTGACTGAAAGTAGAAGCTTCTCTTACTTTAAGCAATTTATTATTTGAATAGGTATAATATAATTCATCAATTTTTTGATAGGAATTTCCTATAGGGCTTCCGTTTCTGGATATACTTCCAATATTTCCGTTTTTATCATAAGTAATCCCCCAAACGCTGTAAGCATCTTCTACTGATAAATCAAATTCTCTGGCATTGTTGGCGCGGGTAATCCTATTGAGATGATCATATTCATAGGCATAAGACCGCTTTCTATTGTCATTTGCGGTTTTCCATATGGTCTGGGCTATATTTCCGTTATATAATTTTGGTGTGTTACTGAACCTACCTTCAACCGTATGATAATTGATCTTAAAACTAAACAGATCATCTCCAATTGTATTAACATCATTAATATTGGTAAGCCATCCGCGTACATTATAGGCGTAATCTACATCTTGCAATCCACCGCCTATTTCTTTGCTTCCCAGCTGTCCTAATTCATCATAGGTATTAAAAACAATTTGTTCTGCTACCTGATTATTAATCTTTTGTTTTTGATCTAATAATCTTCCCATATGATCATATGTAAAGGTATCAATGGTTACAATCGGTGCGTTACTGTCTTTGGTATGTGTAGTTTTTGCTTCTAATACCTTTCCTGCAAAATCCAGTTTACTTTCTACAATATCTATTGTGTTAAGATAATTATTTTTACTGGCTGCATAGATCGGTCTTGCTTTAGCATCATAGTAGGAAACGGTGGTGATCCAATCAGAAGTCCCCAGCACTTTTACTTTACTACCTGTAGCTAAAGATTTTGTTCTGCTATCGATATTTTCTCCATACCCTGCCGGAGCTGTCAGACCTTCTGTATCAAAGCTATAATCATCATAATAATTGATGGTTACAACTTCTGCGTTTTGTGCATTAGGGTATCCACCATTGGTATAATACATAGTAGTACCACCGATCGTTACTTCTGCACCTCGCTGTACCCAAAGGTTACCGGTCATATTGGTCAGCTCTGTTTGTATCACATTCTTATCACGACCATCGACCATCATTCCTGTATACGCAACACGCCCCAAAGCATCATACTTAGTGAACGACCATTCATTGTTGGTACGCTGATTGGCATCTTGTGTCATCACTGGTTGATCCAACTTGTTATAGACAATATATTCCCATCCTTTACCAGGGATTTTATTTTCAACCAATCGATTTCTATGATCATATTTGTATTGATAACACAGTTCGGTAAGTTCTTCAGGGGACACTCCATCCGTAGCACTCAGTGTTACTTTTGGCGGGAGTACGTAAGTAAGGTTACCAAAATCATCGTATACGTAGTAGGTGTCAGCCTCCTCCGGCTCCACCAAAGGGGGAGTATCTATAAAGGTTCTTTTTAGAATTACTCTGTCCAATTTATCTTTAAATTCACGAGTAGTCCTTAGATCTCCATCGGCAGGTTGCCAGTTTTCGTCTTTGGTAATGGTAACATACAGCTCGTTGGGATCATAAAATCCGTCTTTCACTAAAATTGGCACCTCTGTATTGTTTTCGTGAAAGTTCACTTTAAAGTATACTACTTCATCAGCCCTATTGGTTGTCCAATCAAATTTAATGGTATGATCAGTATCACTGGTAGGGTTCGCTTTCCAATCCTTTCCCGGAGCACCTTGTTCCAGCACCCGGTTTAGAGGTGAAGGTTCAAAAATACTTTCTGAATACGCATTAACATCCGCAACTGCCATGCCTGTAAAATCACCTGCATACTTGTTTTGGTAGTAACTGTTGATATTCGAATGAACATTTACGGTATTATAACTTCCTAACGCTCCATTTTGTCGTTCAAAAGGTAAATATTGCCTGGCTTGTCTTCCGTAGTTATCATATTCTATATGGGTTACAATATCTTTTTTACCAGGAGATGCTTTGATACCTACTAGCTGTTTTGCTCGACCCAATCCATCAAAATAGGTTACGCTTTCGATCACATCACTATTGTTTTTAATTCCAATAGCAGGATCCAATAACATTGCTTCAGTTATTGGCGCCTGAAATGATCTGGTAAATACATAATTTTCATTTGCATTTAAAATATGTGGAAGATACGCGTCAGGCGAAATAGTAGCACTAAACGTGGTTCCGGATTGTATCCAGGTATTTGGTTTAATGGTGACGGACTGACCAGCTAATACGGTTAATAGTCTAGGGTCGCTGGATGGGGTGATGGTCTCATTTTCTATCGTTACTATATCTGCAACTTGTGCAGTTGTAGTCATTCCTACTAAAACCAGTAGGATCGTGCTGATATGTTTTACAATATTCTTCATCCTTTTTAGTTTTTGTAGTTATACTTGTTTTCAGAAACTATATTGTCGTTCTGATCTTTAACAAATTTAAGACGGTTAAATGCATCATAATGATAGGTCATTGTATAACCCCGTGGATCAGTGATGGTTTTGACTCCCACCAGAGGCTCATAAGTGTAGGTGGTGATCATAGCGTTAGAAAAATGGTTCCTCAGATTGTTTTTGATATTTTTAACTGTAGTTGCGTTTGACCTAGCATCAATTAAAATATTATAATCACTGCCGAGATAGGTTTTTACATCCATAAATGTAACATTTACAAGCTTTACAATCACTTCATTTAATGAGTTCCATATATAAGTTTCTACCACTTTATCCATCCTCTCAATTTCTACTATCTTTCCATTTTCATAGCTATATTCTACTTCTTCGCTAAAATCTAAAAGAGTTGTAAACGGATCTAATATTTCGGTATACTGATAATCTCCTTGGTATTTTTTATCAAAAATCCGTTTAATAAGAAATTTCTCATCATTTTCATAATAGTGTTCAGTAATTTTTTGTGACAATAGTTGATTATTGACCAAAGAGCTTACTAATACTGGGCTCAATATATTTTTTTCATTCATCTCATTATAAATTCCACTTTTTATATTAGTAGAAAAACTGAGAGGATATTCATCCATAGCAAAATCAAAAGAATATTTTGTTATCTCAGTCTGAATTTTGCCTTGATCTAAATAATAAAATTTAGCGGTTGGCAAAAAATGTTTGTTAGAGTTGTACTCATACACTGTTTTGTTAGTGATAACATTAGTATCCAGATAATTTAATTCTAAAACTTCCTGTAATAAAGGAAAAGAAGTAACTGTTCTATAATCGGCCAATTGATAAGTGGAATTGCCACCGCACAACTTCCCCTCGTCTAATAACTCTAAGTTAAAAGTTCCTAATGTCAAAAGTCCATTGGGGTAACTTTCTGATTTAAAATCATAAGTATAATTGGTTTCTCTAACTTTTTCGTAGCCAGAACTTTTGGTTTTATAAATAACCTTCTTTAATAGTTTCCCATTCTTGTTAGATTTGGTAGAGGGAGCAAAGAAAGGAGCATTTAAATATTGAGATGTAATGCCATTACCAAGTTTTTTTTCATTATAAAAATAATGTTCTTCCTTTCCGTTATCACCATCATAATTTTCTACAGTAACCTTACTGTATCCTATATTGTTTCCAGTAAACTGTGCAAGGTTATAATCTGTAGTTTTTGTGCCATAACATTCATCAGCCCACCACTCTCCTGGACTAGAACCTAAACCCTCGGTTCTCCAATAAACATCAGGGTCAGCTCCTGTTTTTGTATATACAGGTACATTTAGGAGTTTCCCAGAGGAATTTCCATCATCATTCTCGTAGGTATATTTAACTTTAGAAAGAATTATGTTGTTTTCTTTAGAAAAGATTTCTTTTATTCTAATACCAGCAGATTTTCTTCCTTTTTGTAAGATAGGGTTGGTGGGAACATATACATAGACATTAAAATCGTCCCTACTATAATCATTATCAATCTGAATTGAGAAGTTATAGGCATGCATTGTATAATTTCCGGGAGGAAACAGGATCTTGTCAGGAACAGGATCAGCATTGGCACCCTCATTATTGTCAATAGTTATTTCTCTAAAATATTCTCCATCTTTATCAAGTCTTACCGTAATCCAGTTGTCACCACCAGAACTAATATATTCCATAAAGAAAGATGCTTCTACCTCTTCTGTAATTGTAAACTCATTTTCATAAATGACATTTGGACAGTAGAAGTCCGTGCAAAGCCTATAGGTTTCTAAGCCCTCATATACAAAATAATTACTATCGAAATAGTCATTAGATTCATATATGAATTCTCTATTTAAACCACTAGGATAAGAAATTTGTTTTAGTGATCCTACACTAGCGTGCAGAGTATCCGTAGTTCTTTTTTCTAGATCAGAAAGATTTTGAAAAACCCCATTTACATAATCAGAATTTTTTCTACCCAAGAAACCCCAGTGATCTACTCTATCACGATTTGATTGATCGGGTAGATTTCCACCGTAATACTCAAAGCTGGTAATCTCTGAGGGGGCGTCAATAGCAATTTGTTCTAAGGATGTAAGCCATAATCGTTCAGCAGACCTGTTAGAATTTTCATCACAAACGGTTGATATATTGCTATCATTGTCATAAGAATATTGAAATTCAAATTCTTTAACTATTTGTCCATTTGCGTTTTTTATTTGTAGCCCGTTGAGTCTTTTTTCTCCAGGCGAATCACATCTGTTGAAATCCGAAATCATCTCTAAAGTTCCTCCATTCCAAGTAATTTTAGAAGGGTATAAAGCATGATGATATTGAATATTATCCCATAACGCATTACTATCTGTGCAAGTCCCATTACCTGTATAATCGTAATTTATATTGGTTAGATGTTGTCCCCTGTCATAAATTATTCTATCTGATGTAGTGTATTCATAATTGACTTCTTGTCCAGATAAGGTTACTATTTTGGTCAAATAAAAAGATAGTGGATATGTAAAATCATTATTGTAGCTTATGAATTGAGTTCCACCGGCGTAGGGTACATCTGCTTTGTATATAGGATTGGGTTGCTGGTGTTCTTCAATCGCTTCTACACCACCTAAAAAATATATAGTCCCATCAGGTAAAGTTACTCTAAACTCAGGATAGCCTTGTATTAATAGATCATTCTCTACCACTTCATATTTTACATTATCATTTTTGAGGTTGATTATTTCTCCTTCTGAAAATGTAAAACTGCCTTGGTGATTATAAAGATTTACATGATATATATCAGCTTCTGCATCCAAAAAACCAGTTTCAATTCTGTAAATCTCATCTCTGTAAAATTTTCCGGATTGATCCGTACAGGAGTTATCCAAATTTGTAGCTAAGGGTATTTTATTCCAACTAAAATAATATCCTCCCCATCCGAAATCATCCAGATCTCTAACCTGTCTTGTTATTAAACCTCCCGAAACTAAAGACCAGTTCATCCCTGTCCAGGCTGAGAATTCCTGAACTTGTATTCCGGAAGCATGATAATTAAGCGTAATCGGAATTTCTAGGTCATAATCCTGTATAGTGTATAATGGGATAGATATATTGGGTACACCTGTATACAGATCAATGGGAACATCATTAAATTTATCCAGTGATGCTGCCTGCGGTGAAGCGATAAGCTTATTTAAAATTTGATCTTGTGCAGCCAATTGGCTGGAAACAAAAAATAAATAAATGCAAGTTTGAATTACTTTTTTCATGATTTATTGTTCTTATATTTAATTTCTATTCATTAAAAAATCTTCAATCTTAGCCAATCGAGCCTCGAGGTTTTGGTTGTTGGTTATAAGTTGATCGTTGATCGTTTTTTGTGCTTTGATGTTTTTCTCCTGTGCAATCGTATACAATGTCAATTCCTCAATCTTCTCTAGAAGTTTTGCGTTCATTTCACCTAATTGGATGCCATTTTCTGCTACTTCTGCAGCAGATGGAATATTAATTAAATGCCCTTTGGTAGTGATATGATCTTCTACTTGTTGTAGGGTTGGAAGCTGGTAATCTTCTTTAAACACATAATCTGCCCAACCGATTAAGTCTACTTTTACTTCTTTAGTATGAATGTTGCCATTTACGGCTAGTTTGGCGTCTGGTGTGGTGGTGCCGATACCAACTTTTCCGTTATTATTCACAAAGAAAGTTGATACCCATTCACCATTTTGCCAATTTTTATATCCTATATTAAAACTGCCTAAATAATCATCCCCTATTCTTAGCTTTACTACTGAATTATCATTTCCCGCATCTTCACGATAAATTGCAGTATAGTCAGAATTAGATCCTAGATTTGCATCTAATAACACAAACGCTTTAGATTGAACACCTCCGTTCACATCTAACTTTTGAGATGGGTTTGCAGTGCCAATACCAACGTTTCCTCCTTGAGGATTGATATAAGTGTTTCCAAGACTGTAGTGATTGATATAAGTTGCGCTGCCATTCTTGGAGTCTAGGTGTAAATTTCCGTTGGTAGATACAACCGAAGCTTTGGTAGTTCCTCTTCCATTACCCCCAACTTTTAAATATTCTCCCCAAGTAGTATTTGGGCCATAATAGTGATAAGTGTTGCCATTTACAGGTATAGATTGAGAATAAGAAATAAAGGAAAGTCTTAGAAATAAGGTTATTAAAATATATTTTTTCATTTTCTATTTTATTTGTTATCGATGATTTTTTCTATTTTTTCTTCAAGAGACTTAATCCGTTTCTCCTGCGCAATCGTATACAATGTCAATTCCTCAATCTTCTCTAGAAGTTTTGCGTTCATCTCGCCTAATTGAATACCATTTTCTGATACCTCAGCAGCGGATGGAATATTTATTAAATGTCCTTTTGTAGCGATATGATCTTCTACTTGTTTAAGGGTTGGCAGATTGTAATCTTCTTTAAATACATAATCTGCCCAACCGATTAAGTCTACTTTTACTTCTTTGGTATGAATGTTACCATTTACTGCTAGTTTGGCGTCCGGAGTGGTAGTGCCGATTCCTATGTTACCAGATGTATTAACAATTAATCGGTTTCCAGATGGACCTACCTGTAATTGCCCATCAGTACGCATAATACCTGTGTTATGATAAAAGTTTTTATTTCCATAAGTTCTTATCCATGTATCATCACTCATATTAAAACCTCCTCCGTGATCCTGGAAGAAGATACCAGCACTCCCTTTAGGTCTGATCCAATTATAAACCGTTAAATCTCCAGTAGAACCATCTAAAATCATTGAATAAAAATTTGGCTTTGTAGCAGACTGACCAGTACCCCAGTAAAAATTACCATTATCATGCATCCCGAACATTAATTCCTTATTATCACCAGGTTTAAAGACAATTGCTCCATTACTTTGTCCGGTTAGTTCTATTTTGTTAGCGAAACCGTGGACTGAGGAATTTGGGTTTCTGGATGATACGGTAAGTCCTCCAGTTTGTAACCTGGTATAATCTGTATTGGGATCAGAATTCCAAAATTTAATTTGTTTGTTATTCCCATCATAGAAAGATTTCACGTAGGAACCATCGTCATAACTGTAACTGAATGGATACATTGTAAAGTAACCATTACTGTGTCCTAGGCTACCTTTTATTGTACCATTTACGTGTAGTTTTGCATTGGGACTTGTTGTTCCAATACCAACGTTACCTCCTGATGTCGGGAACATTATTATATTACCAGTTCCTGTTCTTAAAGTAATGTCCCTATTATTATATGTGAATATTGAAAAATCATTCCCATCACCATAATCGACACTTGTATTATTCCACATAAAACCTGCCTTGTAATCTAATGAGGTTCCAAACCTTAAAAAACTATAAGGGCTTCCACTTCCCAGTTTTGGGTTTATATATTCTAAATCTACTGTTTGACCAAAAACACTAGTACTAAATGCTAAAACACATAGAAATAAAATTAATTTTCTCATAATCGTAAATTGATATCATTAAAAGTTGTAATAAAATTCTTCCGTTTTGGGTCGTAAAAGAAGGGCGCAAAAATAGAACTAATAAGGTAATCCCGTAACTTGTAAACTTGATTGTTATCAACAAATTCTTAAGATAAAACACCCTTAACCTATATGATATTGACAGCCAGACTATTGCGGGGGATTTCCCTGCTATATTTCCTTTTGACACTTCTCCTAATTTCCCATTTATTTATAGTATGTATTGTATAGTGTCGTTAGGTTCAATTATGTTACCCCAAAAAGTCATTTTTTTTTAAAAATTGTTATAATTATTTATTCTTAGAAGAAATTATAGGCATCTTGATTCAGTAAAATATGCAGAATTGGCATTAAGATCGGGGCATAAAAAAATCCCGCCAAAAGCGGGATCTATATCAATATTATTTAAATATTTACTTGCTCAGATACATCTTACGTCTTGAGTACAGGTCATAAAACTGATCATCTTTAAGATCATCAATAAATAAGATGCTCTCTCCGGTACTCTTCATCTCTGGTCCCAGTTTTTTATTTACATTCGGGAATTTATTAAAAGAAAATACTGGTTGCTTGATTGCATACCCATCTAGATGTGGTTTAAAATCAAAATCTGTAACTTTTTTCTCTCCTAACATCACCTTTGTAGCATAATTCACATAAGGCTCCCCGTAGGCTTTTGCAATAAAAGGCACTGTCCTGGATGCTCTTGGGTTTGCCTCAATTATATATACTGTATCGTCTTTTATGGCGAACTGTATGTTAATTAAACCAACAGTATTAAGTGCCAAAGCGATTTTATGTGTATGATCTTTGATCTGCTGCATTACAAACTCTCCGAGATTGAACGGTGGTAAAGTGGCATTAGAATCTCCGGAGTGTATACCGCAAGGTTCTATATGTTCCATAATACCAATGATATATACGTTTTCTCCATCACAAATCGCATCTGCTTCAGCTTCGATAGCACCATCAAGGTAGTGATCCAGTAACAGTTTGTTATTTGGTATTTTACGAAGTAAATCAACCACGTGTTCTTCTAATTCTTTTTTATTAATAACAATTTTCATTCCCTGTCCTCCCAGAACATAGGATGGGCGAACCAATATCGGAAAATCTAGTCTATCCGCTACTGCTAGTGCTTCATCCGCAGTCTCTGCCGTATCAAACTCTGGATACGGAATATTATTTTCTTTTAATAATTTAGAAAAACTTCCTCGATCCTCAGCTAAATCCAGTGATTCAAAGGTTGTACCAATAATTTTGATCCCATAACGATCCAGCTTTTCTGCTAATTTTAAAGCTGTTTGCCCTCCTAACTGCACGATAACACCTTCTGGCTTCTCGTGTCTGATGATATCGTAAATGTGTTCCCAGAAAACCGGCTCGAAGTATAATTTATCAGCTGTATCAAAATCTGTAGAAACCGTTTCGGGATTACAATTAATCATGATGGTTTCGTACCCACATTCTGCAGAAGCTAATACGCCGTGTACACAACAATAATCAAACTCAATTCCTTGCCCGATACGGTTAGGTCCAGACCCCAGTACGACTATCTTCTTTTTATCACTTACAATACTTTCGTTAGCTACAGTAATTTCTCCATCGGCAGTTTCTATCTCTGCTTCAAAAGTAGAGTAAAAGTAAGGAGTCTCTGCTTTAAACTCTGCTGCACATGTATCTACCAATTTATAGACCCTGTTGATGCCTAATTCATCTCTCTTATTATATACTTCGCTTTCATAACAACCTACCATATGGGCAATCTGTCTATCTGCAAAACCTTTTTGCTTTGCTTCAAGAATCAACTCCTTTGTTAACGACTGAATAGTGTAGGTAGAAATTTCTTTTTCTAAGAAATGTAATTCTTCATATTGCTTTAAGAACCACATATCGATTTTAGTAATCTCGTGAATTCTACTCAATGGAATACCCATTTGGATCGCATCATAGATCACAAATACCCTATCCCAACTGGCATAGGTAAGCTTTTCGATAATCTGGTCGTAGTCTTTATACCCTTTTCCATCGGCTCCAAGACCATTTCTTTTTATTTCCAGAGATTGAGTAGCTTTATGTAGGGCTTCCTGGAATGAGCGCCCTATACCCATTACCTCTCCTACAGCTTTCATCTGAAGTCCTAATGTACGATCCGAGCCTTCGAATTTATCAAAATTCCAACGTGGGATTTTAACAATTACGTAATCTAATGTAGGTTCGAATAAAGCAGATGTTGATTTTGTGATTTGATTATCTAATTCATCCAGTGTATAACCTATTGCCAATTTCGCAGCGATTTTAGCTATCGGATATCCTGTAGCCTTTGATGCTAATGCCGAGGAACGAGAAACGCGAGGGTTGATCTCAATGGCAATAATATCTTCATTTTCATCCGGACTCACTGCAAACTGAACATTACATCCACCAGCAAACTCTCCTATACTGCGCATCATATGGATTGCCATATCACGCATACGCTGATATGTTTTGTCACTAAGTGTCATCGCGGGCGCTACAGTGATAGAATCTCCTGTATGAATTCCCATCGGATCCATATTTTCTATGGCACAGATTATCACTACATTATCATTTGCGTCTCGTAACAGTTCTAATTCATATTCTTTCCAACCAATCAATGCCTTATCGATCATTACTTCGTGAATCGGAGAAGTTTCTAATCCACGAGTTAGTAATTCGTCAAACTCTTCTTCTTTATATACAAAAGATGCTCCTGCCCCTCCTAATGTATATGATGCTCTAATAACTAATGGGAAACCAAACTCCTGAGCAATCTCTTTACCTTTTAGATAAGATCCAGCTGTAGCCTGAGGTGCCATCCCAATTCCTATTTTTAGCATTAATTCTCTGAACTGCTCGCGATCTTCTGTTATATTAATTGCATCAATGTCAACACCTATTATCTCTATATCAAAATCTTTCCAAATCCCTTTCTCATCTGCTTCTATACAAAGGTTCAATGCTGTTTGTCCCCCCATCGTTGGTAACACAGCATCTATCTGAGGATGTTTTTTAAGAACCTCTATAATAGATTTGGTGGTCAATGGTTTTAGGTATACATGATCAGCCATCGAAGGATCCGTCATTATGGTGGCCGGATTAGAATTAATTAATATAGTTTCTATTCCGTCTTCTCTTAAAGAACGTAAAGCTTGTGATCCAGAGTAATCAAATTCACACGCCTGACCAATGATGATTGGCCCTGATCCTATAATTAAAATACTTTTGAGTTTTTCGTTTTTTGGCATTTTGGTGTTGGTATTGAATTTTAAAAAATATATTTAGGAATCTACCAGATATAAAAAAAGGCGTTACTCCTAAAAGTAACACCTTGATATTTTAATTGCACTGAAATCATTAGTGCTTATGTCTTAATTCTGAAGAAACAGATAGTTTTTTTCTGCCTTTAGCTCTTCTACGAGCAAGGACCTTTCTACCATTAGCAGAAGCCATACGCTCTCTAAAACCGTGTTTGTTTTTTCTCTTTCTCTTCGATGGTTGAAACGTTCTTTTCATTACTATCTATCTTTATAAATCTTCTTGAAATCTCTTTTTGTAAAACTCTTGGGTATCTCGCCCCAAAACTGCGGGCAAATATACAAAGAGTTTTTACTTTCACAAACCTAAATATCAAAATATTTTTAATTGTTTTTATTACCTTTGCCGCGACAAAAAAATAATACATTTCATGTACAATAAAAATTTTAAACTAGTAATTGCAGCATTAATTGTTGGAGCAGCCATTTGGCAAATGATAGAAGGGTATATTGGTAACGGAATAATGCTGATTTTACTGTCTTTGATTTTTGTCTTTTTATATTTTAAGAACGAATTTATTCTTTTGGCATTTCTAAGATTACGTAAACAAGATTTTGCCGGAGCCAAAAAATGGTTGGATAGAATTAAGAATCCAGAAACTGCCCTAACAACGAAACAACAAGGGTATTACAACTATCTTTTGGGCATCATGCTATCACAAACCAATATTACACAGGCAGAAAAATATCTAAAAAAAGCTGTTAAGTTGGGGTTATCTATGAATCAAGATCTTGCGGTTGCTAAACTTAATCTTGCAGGAATTGCAATGACCAAGAGAAGAAAAAGAGAAGCACAAAATCTATTGACAGAAGCTAAGAAGCTAGACAAGCACGGTATGCTAAAAGAACAGATTACTATGATGAAACAGCAAATGAAGAAGATTTAGGCACACTAATTGCACCTATAAATACGTTATCTATTAATTTAATGGGAAAAAATAAGGTAAGTAATACGTACATTAAAGACGGTTTTAGCTAATCAAAACTGTTATTTTTAAAGACTTTATAGTACATTAGCTACCGTAATTATGTTGTAATGAAGAAAATATTAATTCTAGGAATCCTTTTTCTATATTTTGGAAATGTCTTTGGGCAGCTGGATAGAAAAATTCCTTTTTCGATAGCGATTGCTGCTCATATTAAAAAGTACAACCTAAAAAGCAACGAAGCTTACAAGGATCAGGATCTGGAGTATGCGCAATTTTTGTTTGACTCTCTAGTTCAGAACCATTTAGTAGGGACCTATATGGATGATTTCAAGATGAGCCCTCTGAAAGGAGAACCTATCTCTTTTAAAGAAATTGAAAAACCTATATTCTTGATTACCTATGCCAGTTGGTGTGTTCCCGGCATTGGTGAAATTCCGGCACTAAATGATTTGTCTGATAAATTCCACGATCAGATCGATTTTATTGTTTTATTCTGGGATACGAAAGAGAGATTAAAAGAGAAAGTAGGGGAATATAGTGAGAATATAAAGTTATTATATGTAAATGAATTGACCAATCAAAATTCTTATATAATTAACAACTTAAAACATTCTCTGGGTTTTCCTATGATGTATTTTATGGATAGTGATAAGAAGTTATTGGATATTCGCAAAATTGTTACACATCATTCTAGCGAGACACTTAGCAACTCCTACACTATCCACTATAATTCTTTATCCAAAGGTGTTTCTTTGCTAATCGCAGATCTTGACGCGAAAGGAGCATTAACACCAACAGTAGAAGAAGAAAAAACAACGCCTAAGATAAAAGGAGATACACGCACACAGGAAGAACGTGATATCGATGAGGAATATGAGCGATACAGAAGAGAAAAAGATTCTATAGATAATCAGAGAGGAAATAACAGATAAATTATTTTTAACATTGGCTCGATGTAGAAAATCACATCGGTTTGAGTGCTTTATGTTCAGGAGAAGTGATTATCTACTGAAGTACCAGGTGGATATTAAGAACTGTAACTTTTTGATTAACAACCTATTCTCCACACTCCGCCTTAGGCGGACGGGCAAGCTTATTTTTTTCTGTTTTGTTCCAAAAAAACAACTCGAATTGACGGTTTTTGCTTCGTAATATGCTTATTTCCCAAAAATCATTTTTAGTGCTACTATTAATAGTATTCCGCCAAAAATTTTCTTTAAAACAGTCTGATTTATAGATATTGCTAATTTGCTTCCCAAGTAACCCCCTACTATAAAGGTAATAGCAATAATGGCTGCAAATTTCCAATTTACGTGACCTTCTTTATAATAATTGAAGGCTGCTAATAAAGTCACCGGAACCGAAAGTACAGCAAGACTAGTTCCCTGAGCTTGATGCTGCGTAAAACCAACCCACAATATAAGCAATGGGATCATTACCACACTACCACCTATACCCATGGTTCCACTTAAGAAACCGGCTAATAGACCAATGACTACTAACGAAACAATTGTAATAGTATCCATTTCGCAATTTTACAATAATTGTAGCTATAGTACTATAAAAAGATGGAAATATTTTGAACTGAAATTGATTGGCTATTGTCCAACAGCTGTTTTATAATATCCTTCCCTGGGAATTTTAATCAAATATTCTTTTCCGGTTCCGTTATTAAGATGTGTTTCACGTAACCACGGATTATGTAGTTTTAAAATCTTATAATTTATATTGTATTTTGCCGCAAATTCATTGAAATCTGTGATAGGTTCATCCACTAGAACATTAAACGTAGGGATATATTCATATAAATCATCCTTAGTAAAATTAAATCCATATTTCTTAGGGTTGCTCAATATCTCTTTCACAGCTGTAATTCTAAACACATATCTACCTGTTTCCTGACCTAAAAGGAGATCGTAATAAGAAGAAGCATTTTGTCGCTCTAATTGTTTATTAATACCCGCCGGTCCCGCATTATATGCTGCAGCCGCAAGTGTCCAGCTACCGAACCTCTCTTTTGCATTTTTTAAATACTTACAGGCAACTCTTGTAGATTTCTCAATATGATATCTTTCATCCACATTGTCATTAACCTCTAAACCGTACTCCCGTCCGGTATTTTTTAATATTTGCCAAAAACCGGTTGCTTTGGCAGGAGACACTGCCTGAGTTAAACTACTTTCTATAACTGCCAGATATTTAAAATCGTTCGGAACTCCTTCCTCCTTAAGAATAGGCTCTATAATTGGAAAATATTTGTTTGCTCTTTTAAAAAGTAATAACCCATTAGATTGCCAATAAGTATTTACCAAAAGCTCTCTATCCATTCTTTCGCGGATATCCGGATTTTCTACAGGTACTAATTCGCCTGCAAAATTTATATTTTCAGGCATGGGTACTGCATAGACATTATAGTCATTGATTAACTTTTCCTCTAAAAGCTCTTGGGCTATCGGTTTCTGAGGTTCTTGTTGTGTGGCGTTTACTAAAATACCAAAGGTAAATAGTACACCTAAAAAAACTAACACTTTTCGTATCATCTTCATCTTTTAAGTAGGTTTTATTGGGAAATATTTTCTAATGTTTCCAAAATAATGTAAAATATTGAAATAACGGTAATTAATTTTCGATTATTTCTGGTAAATGCTTGTTAAACCATCTTGAACGGTTAATAATCATAACATGTGTACCCTTTTCTACAGTAATACACTCTTTTATGTGCGAAATCGGAAAAACAATATCTTTATCACCGTGAATATGCACTATTCCTTCAATGGACTCTTCCTGATCCCAACAAACTATTTTCTCTATTGCCCAATCCAAATAGGTTTTGTCATTTACAGATAAATACTTCTGGTAAAGTGCAGCTCTTTTTTTTGCAAAATCACCAAAAGCAAGTTTTTCCCAATTATCTATCTTAGAAACCAATGATGTAGGCATTAATTTGTATGCTTTTGTTTTTCTTACCAACCACATCCTTTTGGGTAATTCATACTTGTTTTTGACACTTGAAATAATAATTAACTTCTTTACATTAAGGTATTTACTCATCTCTTGCACCATAATTCCTCCAAAAGAAACACCAATAAGAATACATTCTTTATGCAGTACCTCTTTACACATACGTTTTGCATAATCACCGATAGGCTCATCCTTTTCCGGAATTTTCCAGGGAATCGTATGGGTCTTATATCTCTCCTTCGGAAGGTTTATAAATTCAAAGATGGAAACGTCTGCTGCCATCCCAGGAACAAAATAAACATGGTTAACTTCCTTCATACTAGGTATTTTTAACAATGGTTTATACGTTTAAAGCACTAATTTTCTTATCTTTGCAGTTCAAAACTATAGTAATACTTTATCAGAAAAAAGTAAACTGCGTATTAAATTATTGGAAAAGGGAATTTTTTAACTAACAAATCTTAGTTAGGTTATAAAACTATAATGAAATACACTGTGGAATATACACCTTCTGAAGTGGTGTGCTTATATTTTTGAATAATAGAAACTTTATGTTTTGAAATACACCCCCTTTAATTTTAATAAATAGTAAATTAAAAAAAATATGGAGAACATGAGCGATGTGGAATTAGAAATAGTAGACAACGAATTTTTAAGACAATTCGAAACTACTATCGAAGGTCAGAAATCAAAGATCGAATATGCTCAACAAGAGAGAAAAATATTCCTTACAAAGCTGATTATGAGTGATGAGCAAATAGAAAAAGGATATTCTGAAGATTTTATTATAGCTGTTTTTAATATTATAGAAGAACGCAATATCAGGCTTGTTCCGACAAGTCCTATCATTGCTAAATTTATGCGAAAGAACAGAAGAAAGTATAAAGATTTATTACCTGTAGGAATTAATATATAGAAACTTAACTTTCTTTAAAAAATCAAAACCTGCGATTAGAGCAGGTTTTTTTTGTTCCTTAAAATGAGTTCGATTTAAGTGCTTGGTTAAAAAAGCCGTCAAATTGAGTGATTCATCATAGTGAAACGAAGAAAAATTGTATTGAAATTAGGCTTTTGATTGAAAATTTACTTGTCTTCGATACAATCCGCCTGAGGCGGACCACTCTGACTGACGTAAAATCTTCTTATATCGAACTCACGTTATTTATGTTTTGTTTTTTTCTAAAACTTCCAACAACTCAAACCTCACCATTCCGTCATCGTCGATATCTGTAAGTTTTACCCGATGCAATGTATTTATATAAGATGGATCCCAAGGCATTTTTACTTTCACATAATTCTCCGTAAACCCTTGGATATACCCCTCTTTGTTTTCAGACTCGAACAAAACTGTACGTTCGGTTTCTAACTGACTTTCATAAAAAGCCCTCCGTTTTTTCACAGACAATCCGCGAAGCATCTTACTTCTTTTCTTTCTAACATCCTGCGGAACTACATTTTCTAACGAAGCAGCTACAGTATTTTCTCTTTCAGAATAAGTAAACACGTGCAAATACGATATATCTAAAGTAGATAGAAAATTATACGTATCGAGAAAATGATCATCGGTTTCTCCCGGAAATCCTACAATCACGTCCACCCCAATACAAGCATGCGGCATAACCTCTCTGATCTTTTTTACACGATCTACATACAAATCACTAAGGTATCTGCGACGCATCAATTTAAGGATCTCATCACTACCGGATTGCAATGGAATATGAAAATGAGGAACAAAAGTTCTTGACTTAGAAACAAAATCAATCGTCTCGTTTTTCAATAAATTCGGTTCTATTGATGAAATCCGTAGCCTTTCGATACCTTCTACCTTATCCAACGCCTGTACCAGTTCATAAAAGGTATGCTCGTGTTTTTTATTGCCGAACTCTCCTTTTCCATAATCCCCTATATTAACACCGGTTAATACGATCTCTTTGATACCTTGTTCTGAAATTTGCTTCGCATTTTTTAGAACGTTTTCTAAGGTATCGCTACGAGAAATTCCTCTCGCCAGCGGAATTGTACAATAGGTACATTTATAATCACATCCATCCTGAACCTTTAAAAAAGCTCTGGTACGATCTCCAATAGAGTAGCTGCCTACATAAAAGTCAGCTTCTTCAATTTCGCAAGAATGAATCTCTCCGAATTCATTTTTAGATAAATCGTTTATGTAATCTGTAATCTTAAATTTTTCCGTAGCTCCCAGTACCAGATCTACACCATCAACGGCAGCAAGTTCTTCCGGTTTCAGCTGCGCATAACAACCCACGGCTGCTACAAACGCATCCGGATTTCCCTTTTGAGCTTGTTTCACAATAGTTTTAAATCTTTTATCAGCGTTTTCGGTAACAGAACAGGTATTGATAACATAGATATCCGCATTTTCAGAAAAATCCACTCGGTCAAAACCTTCATTAGTAAAATTTCTGGCTATGGTAGAGGTTTCCGAAAAATTCAGTTTACAACCTAAAGTATAAAAAGCAACTTTTTTTCTCATTAACAATTATAAAGTCATTTCCACAGGGAAAGAAATCTATTTATATTTACATTCGTTTTTAAATAAAAGATTCCGACCTTCGTCAGTATCATATTTAAAAGCCGTCAAAGATACCAACAATAATTCGTTTACTAAAATTGAAAATCAACCAATTTACTTCTATAATTTACTATTTAGCAACAGTTTACCTATACACCCTATGTGTTTCTTGCGGACATTCTTCTAAAGAAGATAAAGATCACCTGGTATTTAGATATAATGAATATTCTAACATCCCTACTTTAGATCCCGCATTTGCCAGAAATCCGCCAATTATTTGGGCAACAAATCAATTATTCAATAGCTTAGTACAATTGGATGATTCACTACACGTTCAACCGGATATTGCTAAAAGATGGACAATCTCGGATGATAATTTGACCTACACTTTTACCCTAAGAGATAATGTAAAGTTTCATAAGAATACAGCATTCAAAACTAAGGATAGTACCAGAATTGTAGTGGCAAAAGATTTTGAATATAGTTTTAACAGACTAATCGATCCAAAAGTCGCCTCTCCCGGAAATTGGGTGCTAAAAAATGTAAAAAAGTATCAGGCTGTTAATGACACTACTTTTCAGATACAGTTAAAAAAACCATTTCCTGCCTTTCTTGGATTAATGAGTATGCGTTATTGCTCTGTGGTTCCTAAAGAGGCTATAGAATTTTATGGCTCCGATTTTAGAGCAAATCCAGTAGGAACAGGACCTTTTAAGTTTAAATTGTGGGAAGAAAACGTAAAATTAATTTTGCGTAGAAATGAATTATATTTTGAAAAGGATAAGAACGGAAAGCAATTACCATACCTGGAGGCAGTTGCCGTAACTTTTTTACCAGACAAACAAACCGAGTTTTTACAATTTGCAAAAGGTGATATAGACTTTTTAAACAGCCTTGATGCTTCCTACAAAGATGAATTGCTTACACCAAGTGGTAAACTCAGAGATAAATATAAAGATCAGGTGAATTTATCCAAAGGTCCTTATCTTAATTCTGAATACCTAGGCTTTTATCTGGATGGTGATAAAGATGAAGTGAAATCTGAATTGCTTAGAAAAGCAATAAATTATGGTTTTGACCGGGAAAAAATGATTACCTACCTAAAAAATGGTGTTGGAACACCTGCTACCAGCGGTTTTATACCAAAAGGATTACCGGGTTTTAATAATCAACCAGGATTTGAATACAATCCTGAAAAGTCACGTAAACTTATTAAGGAATACATAAAACTAACAGGAAACCAAAATCCATCCATTAGCATTGCTACCGATAGTAATTATCAAAGTATTTGTGAATTTATCCAACGAGAATTAGAGAAAATAGGATTGAATATCATCGTAGATGTGATGCCACCCTCTACCATCCGGAAAAAGAAATGGAGCGGAGAATTAGATGTTTTCAGAGCAAGTTGGATTGCTGATTATCCGGATGCTGAAAACTTCTTATCACCCTACTATAGTAAGAACTTCACTCCTAATGGTCCTAACTACACACATTTTAAAAATGAAACATTTGATCAGCTTTATGAAGAAAGCTTTTCTATTACTGATATCAGGCTAAGAGAAGAATATTATGCAAAAATGGATTCTATAATTATCGCTCATGCTCCCATCGTTCCCCTATACTACGATCAGGTAGTCCGTTTTACAAGAAAAAATGTAAAAGGATTAACCAACAATCCACAGAATTTTTTGGTCTTAAAGCGTGTCTGGAAAAAGAAAGAATTTTGATATTAATAGAACTCGAATATTCTAAGGATGGAGAGCCTATCGAAATGAAAATTACAGGAAACACTGTTTTTCATGACCCGTTAAGTCTCAATAGTAGTCAGTTTACAATTATTGATAAATATAAGTTTAATGATGAAATTGAAACCTTTAAAAGCTATTTCAGAAAAAAGTAAATAAAAATATCACATTGCAAAGAAGGATTTACTAAATAAACCCTCTTTTTTTACTACCAAAAAAGAGAGCTTGCATATTATCTAGGAGGAATAGGGAGTGTTAAAGTTTACACTTTAATTGTCTGCTAAACAAAAAATTAAAAGCAGGAAGCTCTTATTTCTGACTAAGTAGTCTTCTTTGTATTTCTGTCAGATTGGCTGTTTGGAAACGAAGAATAGAAAATTTACACCACTTTTTGGTGTCTTCAAAAACGTGTTCCTGAATTTTCTGATCTTTGTCGGTTAGCTCAATTTAAGATCTGGACGGTAACAACGGACATAACCGGAAATTTACTTCGGTATTAAATTTTATCTATAAGAAGTAAAAATTCAATATTTTCGACGAATTCTATATTTTAGCAGAAAGATTAATACTAATAAAAGGTAAATGAAAAAATCAATTTTAGACATCGAAGGAGTACAGATTTTAAACAAAGAACAACAAACAAAAATAAAAGCAGGAAGTTCTCATGGCTGCGGTAGTAGTCTTGCTTGTGCCATATTGGATTGGCTGTTTGGAGACGAAGAATAGAAAATTTGTTAGACTTTATAAAAAACTCTCATTCACTTGAGAGTTTTTTATAAATCGTAATTCTTGCGCCACTTTTTGGTGTCTTCAAAAATGTGTTCCAGGATTTTTTGATCTTCTTCTGTTAATTCGATATTTCTTCTGGACATCACTACCTCAGCTACTTCAAAAGCTTTTTTGGTTAAATAAGTAGTAAATCCGCCACTTCCACCCCAGCTGTAACTAGGCACAAAATTACGAGGAAATCCACTTCCAAAAATATTTGCATTAACTCCTATAACCGTTCCTGTGTTAAACATGGTATTAATACCACATTTAGAATGATCTCCCATCATCAATCCACAAAACTGTAATCCGGTTTTGGCAAAACCTTCAGTTTCATAACTCCATAATCGTACTGGCGCATAGTTATTTTTAAGATTAGACGTATTGGTATCTGCTCCCAAATTACACCATTCTCCGAGTACAGAATTACCAATAAATCCATCATGTCCTTTATTAGAATATCCAAATATCACAGAATTATTAACCTCTCCTCCTACTTTAGAATGTGGTCCAATAGTAGTACCTCCGTATATCTTAGCTCCCATTTTTACGGTTGCGTGATCACAAAGCACAAAAGGTCCCCGAATGAGACTACCTTCCATAACCTCAGCATCCTTACCAATATAAATAGGACCAGCGGACGCATTTAGCGTAGTAAATTCCAGTTTTGCACCTTCTTCCAGAAAAACATTTTTTGGTGCAATAACATTATTACTGGCAGGAATTGATTGACTTTTTCTGTCTTTCGTCAATAAATTAAAATCTTCATTGATTGCCCGTTCATTTTTAGAAAAAATATCCCAAGTATGCTTTACCGTAAATACTTCATAGGCATACTGAATCACGTCATAAGTATCAAAATCTACTTCCTGATCCTCTTTTGCATAAAACGCAATAGGCTCATCCTCATAAAAAATAGCTTGCTTCGGTTGTAGGTTCTTGACCATAATTGCCAGGTTCTCAGTTGGTACATACGAAGCATTAATCATTACATTCTCTTCTAATTCTACCATAGGATATTTTTCACTGAGATATTCCTCTGTAATTGTAGAAGTGGTAAATCCCAAGTATTTTTCCCATTTCTCACGAATTGTCAGAATACCAATTCTGATATCTGCCACAGGTCTGGTATAAGTAAACGGTAGTAGTGAGTTTCGGGAAGCTCCATCAAAAAGAATATAATTCATAGTTATTATTGTAATATTTTGTATTAATTGGTCTAGTTGGATTGATAATAAAATTAGTTTACCAACGTAAGTTATCGACACTAAAATTCATGTCAGTCTAAGTGATTCCAATCTTAATTGGGATTGTATTGAAGACAAGTAAAATTTTAGTCTTTAAATGCTTCTCGATACAATTTTTTTGGCAAAAATCACTCGAAGTGACGCACACTCAAAATGTAAGATCTTATACATTATTCACATTCATTAGTTAAAATCAAAAATACGTTAACCTCTAAAAACAAAAAAGCCTTTCTAAAAAAGAAAGGCTTTTAAATAATTCTTATGAACTAAATTACTTTTTGAATTTAGCATATTTGTTTTTGAACTTGTCGATACGTCCTGCAGTATCGATAAGTTTAGACTTACCAGTATAGAAAGGATGAGAAGTTCTTGAAATTTCTAATTTCACTAACGGATACTCAACACCATCAACCTCAAGTGTTTCTTTAGTATTCGCAGTAGATTTAGTTAAAAAAACCTCATCATTTGACATATCCTTAAAGGCAACTAGTCTATAATTTTCTGGGTGAATATCTTTTCTCATTGTTTTATCTTATCATTTTCGAGGTGCAAATTTAAACAAATTTTGTAAAATAACAATGTTTAACAAAATATTTTATTCCAATTATATCTGTTTTATCAGTAATAACAAAAAACAACTAATCACAGTTAAAAATAGCAAATATCACTGCCAAAACAGATCCTCCGTAACCTGACTCTGATAGGTCATGACAGTCAATAGTATTATCCGTATCTTGATCTTGATCTTGATCTCCTCCTTGATCGTTCGTATTACCTCCAGTATCAGTATCTTCAGCACTTCTAACTATCGTTATGGTATCCTTGTATTTTAGAAGAATCGTAATCATCTCTTCGTTAGATAAATTTAACGATATAACCGAATAATACAGTTCCAGAAATTCAGCACTCTGCTTGCTTAAAAACTCTTCTTCTATTTCCTGCATTTCTTCCGCAGTCCATTCAGAAGATGATTTTGACCGAATCGTTTGTATGAATTTGACATAACTAGGTGAATTTTCAGCACTTTTGGAAAAAGAATCAAAAAGTTTTTGTACCAACAATTCTTTTTCACTCTGTGACAATTCAGCTGGATCATTCTCCACAGAACAAGAAGTAAAAAAGATAAGCAGGGCACATGCTATATAAAGTAATTTTGTTTTCATATTCAATATTTTGGGAATTAGATACAATAAAAACAGAGCATTTATTTCACCAATTATCACTTGTAAAAATCGTTTTTTATGGTAAAACCGTAATGCAAATATGTAAATATAGTCATTTTTTTGTTATTTCCGTTTTTAAAATTAATAATTAAAACTCTTGCTTACAACATTTTACTATATTTGAAAACTTGTTTGTTTTAACAAATGGAAACTAAATTGATGGGAAATAAAGACATTTCAGCAAAAAAACACATACTAAAATATGGTGTACTTTTAGGTATATTTAGTATTACTTTTAATTTCTTTTTATACATAACGGGAAATTATGTAGAGCAAAATCTAATTCATCCATTGATTCTTTTGTTTATTTCAATTACAGGAATCTTGGGTGGTCTTATTATGTATAAAAAAAATAATGATGGCTATATTGGACTAGGTCAAGGTTTAAAGATAGGGATAGGGATATCTTTAACAGGAGCTATACTGATTGTTCTTTGTAAAATTACACTAATGCAAGCAATCGATCCAGATATTATTACTCAGATTGAAAATACTGAAATTAAAAAACTTGCAGAAAAATCAGCCGAGTTTACTCGAGAAAGTATCGATAAAAAAATTGCTTCCATCAGGAAATATACATCTCCTCTTACTATGATCATTATAGCCTTTACTGAAAATTTATTTCTTGGCTTCACAGTCTCACTAATAGGCGGACTTATCATACAAAAAAAACGAGATCCTTTTAAATAGACTAAATATTCTTAAGCCTTTTTATAAAAGCTGAAGGATAAATACCTGTTTTTTTATGAAATGCTTTTGAGAATGATTCACTGTTTTTAAACCCTACTTCTTCAGAGATTCCTTTAATAGAATATAACCGAAACTGTTTATCATCTTTGAGCTTGTCAATTGCATAGCCAATTCGTAAGTCATGTAAATAGTTAGAAAAACTCTTACCCATATAAATGTTTATCACTTTGGATAAATAGGTAGAATTGGTATTTATCTCTTTTGCCAAAAGACTAAGGCTATACTTGCTGTTTAGATAACGATTGGTTTTTTCAAAATTACTGATTCCTTTTAATATTACATCTACCGTTTCCTGAGAAATGTTTAAATCATTTAGTTGTTTGTCCTTCTCTTTTTTCATCTTTGGTTCTGTCTCCGTCTCATCAGACATCTTTCTTGTATAGGCAACTATTGCATTAAAACTCTTCTTATACTGATTACGATCCTTATAAAAATAAACTATAAATCCAATCATTAAAGAAGTAACCACTACAGTTGCTATAATGAGAATATAATAATACATCTCATAATATTCTAAATCACTAATTCTAATATCGTTTCGAGAAACTATTTTAGGAGTTTTATATTCAGATATTATAGTTTTTAAAGAATCTGTATATAAATTGTTATAAATGCTATCTAATCGGGAACGCTGTTTAGAATAGAATAAGGTGTTTTTAGAATTTTTCTGAATTTTGTAGTATTCTATTAAAACCTCATAACCTTGTTCAATGATTGGAACAACTTCTTTAGAAACAGCAATAGTGGAATCTATCTTTGAAAAAAAAACAACACTCTTATGATTCTTACTAATTTTATCGTATGCTTTACCCAAATAAAAATAAGATTCGATCAGTTTAGAAGTTTTATTGGTCTCATCCAGATAAGGTATCACTTTAGAGATACTATCTATAGCTATTTGATATTTCTTTTTATGATAATTTGTAATACCAGAATTTAGAACAAAAAAATTATACAACTCTTCTTTATCACTCTTCAGAGAACTCTTAATTCCTTTCTTATTACTACTCGCCGCAGAATCAAGTAGTTTTAACTCGTTTAGTTCACGTGCCAAAAAATACAAATCTTCCAAAGTAGTACTTATACCTTTCTTTAAAGCATATTTATAGGACTTCCGAAACAGATTAACAGCCTCATTATGCAGTCCTATATTACTTTTCAATAAACCAATTGATCTATTACTAGCATAAATTATTCTCGGATTTGCTTTCTGCATTGCTGACTGATTTGCCAACTTGTAATTATTCAAGGCGTTAGCAAACAATTTCTGTCTATAAAAATAATCTCCTTTCAATAAATAACCTCTGGCGGGAAATTCCTTGCTTCTAAAATTCCTGGTTAACCTAATGATGCTATCCATATACTTAAGATACATCACATCATTTTTGTGCAAATCCGCTACCAAAACCAACCCATGAGCCTTAAAAAAAGCATTCCTTTCATTTCTTGCTTTTTTCAAATAAGTGTCGGCATATCTATGAGCTTTTTCAGGATCAGTCGTCTGATACTCCAAAAAGAACCTGTATAATTCAAAAAAATTTAATGATGGATCAGGATCTAAAACCTTTTCATTTACGTTCTTCTCTTGCGCCTGTATAACACCTATTAATAGAAAAAAAAGAAATAATACCTTTTTCATTTATTTTTTTAACTCATAAAACGTATTAAACAAAAATATTACTATTTAAATCCTTGCAAATCTAAGGTTAATTATCAAAATCACCTCTCATTAAAGCCATTTTACTTACTTTTTTTAATCGATTAAAAACCAAACTATTACACTACAAAAAAGAGGTCTAATTTTATAAAACCAGACTTATCTTCCTTGTATTTAGGGCTATCTTCCTTATACATTTGCACTCAACAAATTAAGATATTTAAACAAAAGTTTACAAAGAAGGGAAAAAAGCAAAATCATGAAGAAAATAAACGAAAATAAGATCATACAAGGGATCATCTCAGGGAATGAAATTATCCTAAAATCATTTTATAAACAAAACCTTCCCTATATAAAAAGTCATATCCTAAAACAAGGAGGAAGTATTGAGGACACCGAAGATATTTTTCAGGACGCATTATTGGTTTTATACGGAAAACTAAGGTCTAATCAAAATTTTATAAACACTTCTGTAAATGCTTATTTTTATGGAATTTGCAAAAAATTATGGCTCAATCATGCACGAAAAGAAAGAAAATGGATGATGGCCGATATATTAGCTGATGAACATCCAGATGATGCACCGATCATTACCGAGCAGATCTTACAAAAAGATCGCAAAAACTTATTTCAATCTTATTTTAATACTTTGCAAGATACCACAAAACAACTATGGCTAAATTTTTTTGAAGAAAAAAGCCATCAAGAGATCGCAATAAATACAGGGTATACCGAAAACTATATCCGAAAAAAGAAGTGTGAGACTAAAAGAAAAATGATGCAAAACCTTTCGAAAAATCCTATATACAAAGAACTTGTAGAACTATAACTAAACATATTATCTTTACTCCTAAAATAAATGATTTGTGAAAAGAAATAGAATCTCTATCAAAATACATACTTTGAAATATGCTATTAATTTCGGAATTACCTCGTGTATATTTGGTATTTGTAGATATTTATCAGGCCGCTATACAAGTGAAGACATACCTCTTCTACTATTTCTTTTTACAGTTCTTTTATTTATAACTATGGGAAGTATTATATTAGGGTTAGTAAGATTTAAAAAAAAATGGTGGCTATATCAGTCTTATGCAAGCTCTAAAAATTAGCATAGGAATATCTTTTATAGGAGGACTAATTCTTGTTTTATGGGAAATTTTACTGATTCAAGTCATTTATCCTGATATTATAAATCAAATTAATGAAAGAATTTTTAAAAAAACCGCCAAAACTGGAATTGATTTAACCCAAGAAGATATACAAAGAAAAATAGCTTCCATAAAAAAAAACAACTCTCCTATGGTGATTATTCCCAAAGCTCTTATCGAACATTTATTTAATGATTTCTTATTTGGTCTTATTGGCGGATTGATCATCAGAAAAAAGAAAACTCCACTGCAATAGCTCATACCAAATTACAAACCGATTAAAACAAAACATATTGAAAAACAAAAGTATCTCAACCAAAAAACATATGTTAAGATATAGCTTTCTTTATGCATTAATTATAATAATAATTAGTTTTCTATTTTATATAACAGGAAATTATGGAAAACAGCGTACACTACATTTTATTCTTCTTCTAATAACAGCTATCTCAATTTTTTCTATTAGCTTGATAGTCTTTAGCCTTAAAAACAATGGGGGGATTAGTCTTAGTGATGCCCTAAAAATTGGTGTTTCGGTATCAGTATTGGGTGGTTTAATGCCTACTTTTTGGGAAATTTTACTTCTAGAAGTTATAGAACCAGAGTTAATAAGTCAACTAGCAGAGCGGCAATTTAAACGTAATTTAGAGAACAAAATTAATCTTAATCAATCGCAATTAAAAAGAAAAATTGAGCTTATTAAGAAAGTTAAATCTCCTGCAATAATGATTGCTTTTGCTCTCATAGAAGATTTAATAGTAGGTTTTTTGTTTTCTTTAATTGGCTGGCTTATTATCAGGAAGAAAAGAATTCCCATCGATTAAATTATATATATAAAATTCTACAATTTTAATTTATAACAAAAAGTAAAACAACCTTGGAAAACAATAGCATATCAATCAAAAAATATATTCTGAAATATGGCATTCTTATTGGAATAGCTAGTATCGTTTTTAGTATCATTATTTACAGCACGGATAATTACACAAAACAAAATTTGCTTTTTCCTTCTATTGTATTTTCAATAACACTATGTGCTATTATGGTAGGACTGATTGATTATAAAAAGAACAATGAAGGCTTTATAGTTTTAAAACAAACTTTTAAAATTGGAATAGGCATATCATTACTAGGAGGACTTATAGCTATCTTATGGAAAATATTATTGATTCACATAATAGATCCAGGAGTTATAGATATGATCAAAGAAAGTAATTTTAAAAGAATAGTTGAAAAATCTACAGATTTAACACAAGAAAACTTGAACCAACAAATAGCTATTGTAAATGAATACACCTCTCCTTTTGTAATGATATGGACTGCTTTAGCAGAAGATTTATTTGTTGGTTTTTTGGTCTCACTCATAGGAGGATTAATAGTTAGAAAAAAGAGAATTCCACTGAAATAACTAAACCAAAATTACTAACCAAATAAAACAAATCAACCTTGGAAAACAAAAGCATCTCAATTAAAAAATATATTCTTAAATATGGTATTCTTTTTGGAATAGCAAGTGTAATACTAAGTTTCATTATATATAAAACAGGGAATTATGTTAAACAAAACTTATTTCATTCAACAATTTTGTTTTTTATCACTATAACTGCAATAATGATTGGTTTGATAATCTTTAAAAAAAAGAATAAAGGTTATATTAGTTTAAGCGAAGGATTAAAAATTGGAATAGGCATATCAATAATAGGAGGATTAATAGCAGTCCTTTGGAAAATTTTACTTTTAAAAGTCATAGATCCAGAAATTATAAATATAATCACAGAAAATCATTTTAAAAGAATAGTTGAAAACTCTACAGATTTTACACAGGAAAATCTAGACAAACAAATTGCTATTGTACAAGAGTACACCTCTCCATTCACAATGGTATGGACTGCTCTAGCTGAAGATCTATTCGTTGGTTTTCTTTTATCTTTAATAGGCGGACTCATCATCAGAAAAAAACGAGATCCATTTAGTTAATTCTATCCTAAAGCTATTGTTAATAGCTTACACCCGTTTTAAAATCTACCCCAAAAAATCATTTTTTTTACCGAAAATGTAACAAATTCGTACTTTTATGTACTTATGGGTTATATCTAAATAACCAAAACTAAATAATTATGGAAAAATCTGTTAAATCAAGTTCGATATCTAGAGGTGTAATTTTAGGGGTAATCCTATCTCTTTTCACAGTGATTGGGTACGCTGTATATCAAGATCTGTTTACAAAATGGTGGTTGTTGTTAGTACTCTTTATTGTTGTGGTAGCAGTCGGCATATCATCCTCTGTCAAGGGTAGAAAATTACTTGGTGGATATATTTCTTTTAAAGACGCTTTTACTTGTTATTTAATCACCGTAGCTATCGGTACGTTAATTAGTGCTATCGTTGGTATTCTTATTTTTAATGTCATTGATCCCGAAGCAGCCATTTCTATAAAGGAAAAATCTATAGAAACTACTGTTGGGTTTATGGAACGATTTGATGTGCCGGAAGAAGAAATTCAAAAAACAGTTACCCAAATGGAAGAACAAGATACTTTTGGTATTGGAACACAAGTTAAAAACTGGTTCTGGGGTATGCTCGTATATATTATCATTGGATTATTGGCATCTCTAGCAGTAAAGAAGCAAGAACCTCTATATTAATTAATATATAATTCAAATAGTATAATTGGGTTGCTATACTAGCAATCCAATTTTTTTATTACAGAACTCCAACTTGACTTTTTCTATCCATGGAATACCTATATTTGTCAACCAAATCATTTTATCAAATTATACATGGGAGTTTCTCACAAAAATTTTCTTAACTATATTCTTGGGGTTGCGATTGTATCCGGTATTGCCAGAGTTGCATTGGATTATCTATCAAGAATGTTAGACATCTCCCCTATCCTGTATTATTGTACTTTTTTGATCGCTTTTATACTGGAAATCGTGATTATTGTATTTTTAATCAAAAAATATAAAGCAGTTAAAGGTAGCTTAACTCTAATTGATGCGATAAAAACAGGTGTCATTATTATGGGAACCATCGGATTATTTTATTGTTCTATGGCATATGTGTACGATACCTATATTGATCCTGATTTTGTATCTAATATGACACTAAAAGTAACAGAACGATTTTCTCCAGAACAATTGGATCAGGTAAAAGAAAATCTTAAGAATCAAGATACAAGCAAATCTTATATTGGTGTAATTATGTATACAATTTGGTTTGTTTTTGTTGGAGCTGTTATATCTTTAATCGCAGGTTCAGTTTATAAAACTAACAAAGAATAAACGTAGTATGGATATTTCTGTTGTCATACCGCTGCTTAATGAGCAGGAGTCACTTACTGAATTGTATGATTGGATCGCAAAAGTGATGCAGTCCAACTCCTACTCCTACGAAATTATTTTTATAGATGATGGTAGTACTGATGGATCCTGGGATACCATTGCCGCACTGTCCAAAAAAGATGAAAATGTAAAAGGCATAAGATTTCTCCGTAATTATGGTAAATCTCAGGCACTACATGCCGGTTTCGAAATGGTTTCTGGTGATGTTATTATTACAATGGATGCCGATTTACAAGATAACCCAGAAGAAATACCCGAACTATACGATTTGATTGTAAAAGATAATTACGATCTCATTTCAGGTTGGAAGAAGAAACGATATGATTCTGTAATTGCTAAAAACTTACCATCTAAACTTTTCAATGCCGCAGCAAGAAAAACATCAGGTCTTAAACTACACGATTTCAACTGTGGACTAAAAGCTTACAAAAATCAGGTTGTTAAACATGTGGATGTTCATGGAGAAATGCATCGCTATATTCCTGTACTGGCAAAAAATGCAGGTTTCAATAAAATTGGCGAAAAAGTAGTATTACACCAGGCAAGAAAATATGGTAAAACCAAATTCGGGATGAGCCGTTTTGTCAATGGCTTTTTGGATCTGATTACCATTTGGTTTATGTCTCGTTTTGGTAAACGACCAATGCATTTTTTTGGATTGATCGGCACCATTCTTTTTATTGTAGGATTTTGTTTTTCGTTATACCTGGGAATTGACAAATTGTTTATAGAAAGAAAAGGGCGACTTATCGCTCAGCGACCCGAATTCTATGTAGCGCTTACATCTATGATCTTAGGTACACAGTTTTTCCTGGCTGGTTTTTTAGGAGAAATTATTTTGACTAGTAAACGTGATAAAGAACGGTACAATATTTCTGAGAAAATACATCTCTAGTGTTTTTTGAACCTATGTAACCGTGAATAATTTGTAAAAGCAAAATACGCCACTTCGAGTGATCCCGATGATAATCGGGATTGTATTGAGAAGTATTTTTTAACCGTAAATTTTCTTGTTTTCGATACACCAAATTATAGATTTGGCACTCAAACTGACGAAAATTTCGTATTCATTTTTTACATTATTTATTTCCTGTATATGGTTTTCAGTTAGGTTACCTAAATTTAATAAAGAACATCCTTTTTAAAGCAGTTCTCAAAACAAAATTAAATAGTATTTTTGCTACTAAAACCTGAAACGAATGCAAATTTCCGATTCCTCGATACATACTAAGATACAAGAATGGTTATCGCCTGTTTTTGATACTCAAACACAAGAAGAAATTTCAAAATTACAACAACATAATCCCGAAGCTCTTAAGGAAAGTTTTTATAAAGATTTAGAATTTGGTACTGGTGGTATGCGTGGTATTATGGGTGTAGGAACAAATCGAATCAACAAATACACTTTAGGAAAAAGTACTCAAGGCCTAAGTAATTATTTACACAAACAATTTTATGGAGAACAACCAAAGGCTGTCATAGCATTTGATTGCAGAAATAATAGCGATACACTGGCGCAACTTGTAGCAGATGTATTCTCTGCCAATGGTGTCAAAGTATATTTGTTCTCGAGCTTGAGACCCACACCAGAGTTATCATACGCTGTAAAAAAATTAGGTTGTCATTGCGGAATTGTTTTGACCGCCAGCCATAATCCTCCGGAATATAACGGATACAAAGTATATTGGCAGGACGGAGGACAGTTAGTTCCGCCACAAGACGCCGAGATTATTGCAGAAATTAATTCGTTGAATTATTCCGATATAAAATTTGAAGCGAATACTGATTTAATTCAAAAAATAGATAAAGAAATTGATGTTCCTTTTATAGAAAACAGTGTAAAGAAAGGAAGTTTCATCGCAACCCAGGAAGCTAAAGACAATACAACTATTGTTTTTACTTCATTACACGGTACTTCTATTACTGCAGTTCCCGAAACTTTAGAAAAAGCTGGATATAAAAACGTACATATTGTAAAAGAACAGGAAATACCTGATGGTAATTTTCCAACAGTGAAATCTCCTAACCCCGAAGAACCAGAAGCGCTTGCTATGGCAATGAAATTGGCAAACGAGGTCAATGCAGACATCGTTATTGGTACAGATCCTGATTGTGACCGTTTGGGGGTTGCTGTTCGTAATACTAATGGAAAACTACAATTACTTAACGGAAACCAAACCATGGTGGTGATGACCTGGTTTTTATTAAAACATTACAAAGAAAAAGGATTAAAGGGAAATGAGTTTATTGCATCTACCATAGTTTCTACACCGATGATGAAAAATCTTGCAGAAACTTATGGAGTGGAATATAAAGAAGTGCTAACTGGTTTTAAATGGATTGCTAAACTTATCAAAGATTTCCCTGAAAAGCATTTTATTGGTGGTGGAGAAGAAAGTTTTGGTTTTATGGTAGGCGATTTTGTACGGGACAAGGATGCTGTTACTTCTACTTTACTAGCCTGCGAAATAGTAGCCTATACCAAATCACAAGGTAGCTCTTTTTATCAAGAGTTGTTAGAACTGTATACAAATCACGGTTTTTATAAAGAAAGCTTAGTTTCTTTGGTAAAAAAAGGAATTAAGGGAGCTGAAGAAATTAAACAAACCATGATTGATCTGAGAAACAATCCTCCAAAATACCTGAATGATGAAAAAATAGTACTAATCGAGGATTATCAGACAAGTATTGCGAAAAACATACAAGATCATACAGAGCAAGTCATTGATATTCCAAAATCCAATGTTTTGATCTTTTATACTGAATCGGGAAGCAAAATTGCAGCAAGACCTAGTGGTACCGAACCAAAAATTAAATTTTATATCAGCGTGCAAGAAACGTTGAACACAGTAACTGATTTTGATAAGGTACACCAACAATTGGATAGCAAAATAGATGCTATCAAAAAAGACTTACAATTAACTTAAATGACGGTCGCTACCGTTTTCTAATAATTAATGAACTATTTTAAGCAAATCCTTCGCTTCGCGAAACCTTATAAATCTTTTGGGATTCTAAATATTATTTGTAATATTTTTTATGCACTATTCAGTGCTTTATCTTTTATAGCACTAATTCCGATGCTTAAAGTATTATTTAATAAGGATAAAAATATGGACTATCCCGAACCAATATGGAAAGGCATCTCCAGTTCTAAAGATTATCTGATGGATTCATTAAATTGTTTTATATCAGAGAACATCGCTTCCAGAGGAGAGCTTTATGTACTCACTTACATGATTGTAGCCATTATATCTATTTTCATGTTAAAAAATCTCTTTAATTATTTAGCTATGTATTTTATAACATTTCTAAGAAATGGGGTTTTGAGAGATATCAGAAATGAATTATACGAAAAAACCATAAGTCTTCCTTTATCATTTTTCTCGGAAAAACGAAAAGGAGATACTATTGCTCGAATTTCGACCGATGTATTAGAAATTCAACACTCCTTTTTATCCATTCTAGAACTCATTGTCAGAGAACCGCTTACCATCCTATTTACCCTGATCTTCATGTTTTATCTAAGTACAAAACTCACATTATTTGTGTTTATTTTTATTCCGGTTTCAGGGTTTTTAATTTCTTTAATTGGTAAGAGCTTAAAAAAGCATTCGGATAAAGTTCAAAAAGAACAAGGTCATTTTTTATCTATTGTAGAAGAAACCTTAGGCGGACTTAAGGTAATTAAGGGGTTTAATGCAGAAAGAATTTTCGGAACTAAGTTTCGTGAATCTACATCTCGATTTTTCAAATTTTCAAATATATTATTAAACCGACAAAATTTAGCATCGCCGACTAGCGAATTTCTGGGTATTTGTGTAATCTCTGTGCTATTGTGGTACGGCGGGAGATTAGTATTTGTAAGTAGAACATTAGAAGCAGAAATGTTCCTCGCATATATTGGTTTAGCATACAACATACTCACTCCTGCCAAAGCGATCTCTAAGGCCAACTATGGTGTAAAAAAAGGAAATGCCGCTGCAGAACGTGTTCTGGAAATCCTGAATACCCCCTCGCCTTTACAAGATAAACCAGGTGCAGTTGATAAAAATAGTTTTGACGACAACATCCTCTTGGAAAATATTTCCTTTAAGTATGAAGATGAATATGTTTTGAATAGCTTTACACTAAATGTACCTAAAGGAAAATCAGTTGCGCTCGTTGGGCAATCCGGAAGTGGAAAATCTACGATAGCAAATCTAGTAACACGATTTTATGATGTAAATGAAGGAGCTATTAAAATTGACGGAATTGACATCAGAGACATCACTAAAATTTCTCTAAGAGGACTTATGGGATTGGTGACTCAGGATTCTATTTTGTTTAATGATACTATAAAAAATAATCTGCTGATTGGCGATGAGAACGCATCTGAAGCTGAAATAATAGAAGCTCTTAGGATTGCAAATGCCTGGGAATTCGTAAAAGACCTGCCAAAAGGTATTGAAACTAATATAGGTGATAGCGGTAATAAACTAAGTGGAGGACAGAAACAGCGACTCTCTATCGCGAGAGCTGTACTTAAAAACCCTCCGATAATGATTCTTGATGAAGCGACCTCAGCACTGGACACAGAAAGTGAGCGATTAGTACAATCAGCCTTGGAAAACATGATGAAGAATCGCACCAGCATCGTAATTGCCCATAGACTATCGACTATACAAAATTCGGATTTAATCGTTGTAATGCAAAAAGGAAATATCGTAGAACAAGGGACTCATGAAGAACTGATCGCAAAAAACGGAGCTTATCAAAAACTGGTTACCATGCAGTCTTTTGACAATTAACAACTGATTATCAATTATATATAAAAACAAAAAAGAGCGTCTCCACGCTCTTTTTCTTCACACAAATCATCTTAATTTAGGGGCTTATTCTAAAATTAAAACTCACTTTTATAAAAACTTTCACTTTGGGGGAAATGAAAGCACTAACTCATTTTCACTTTGTAAATATACATTATTTTTTTGAAACAACAAGTATTTTTATGCTTTTTATCTAATATTTATGCTTTTTAACATTTAAATAATGCTTAAAAATTATTTATGTAATATTTTACTTACAAAAAAATCCAATGCTTAATATCTAATCTCTTACTTTCTTAATTCAAATAAAAGTTCATATAATAAAAAAGAGTGCTTTCGCACTCTTTTTCTTCACACAAATCATCTTAATTTAGGGGCTTAATCTAAAATTAAAACTCACTTTTATTAAAAACTTTCACCTTGGGGAAAATGAAAGCACTAACTCATTTTTACGATGTAAAGATACAACATTTTTTAAATTCACCAAATATTTTGTGTATTTTGTCTAAAAAATATGTTTTTTAACATAATTAAAAAACTACTATTTAAAAATAAGTAGTTTTTTTCCTACTTTTTGATATTCTATACGCTTTTGCTCCGAATCTCCATAAACAAAAAAGAGCGTCTCCACGCTCTTTTTCTTCACACAAATCATCTTAATTTAGGGGCTTATTCTAAAAATTAAAACTCACTTTTAATAAACTGCCTTCATCTTGGGGAAAATGAAAGCGTTAACTCATTTTTACAATGTAAAGATATAAAAAAATTTGATTGCACCAAACTTTTTATGCATTTTATCTAAATTATAAGTTTTTGAACTTATTTTATATAAATAATTCTTACATTTTCTTACAAAAATAAATTTTATATCTTATTAAACCTTTTTTATGTATTTTAGTCTAATACTACATTAGCGAATAGTAATGATCACTAAACCTATTTACTTTTGAATATTCAGGAAGAAGAAAACTTGCTTATTGCCTTACAAACGGATAAAGACATTAATAATGCTTTTACCAAACTGGTGACCGCATATAAGCAAAGATTATATTGGCACATTAGAAATATGGTAAAAAATCACGATGATACCGATGATGTATTACAAAATGTATTTATCAAAGTATATAAAAATATATCAAAATTTAAAGGAGATAGTAAATTATATTCCTGGATGTACCGAATAGCAACTAATGAGTCTATCACTTTTTTAAATCAAAAAGCAAAAAAATATAACATTAGTAACGAAGAATTACAGCAACAACTAATCGATAATCTAGAGGCCGATGTTTATTTTGAAGGTGGAGAGATTCAACTTAAATTGCAAAAAGCAATCGCTTTATTACCTCAGAAACAACAACAAGTATTTAATATGAAATATTTTCAGGAACTGAAATACAAAGAAATATCTGAAATTCTGGAAACCAGTGAAGGCGCACTAAAAGCATCCTACCACCTGGCCTCTAAAAAAATCGAAGAATTCCTAAAATCTAATTAAACCTTTTTACCTTTACATTGTCCTACATATAGTGAAAAAGAAAAATATACATAACGATAAAGCAGAATTTAAAGTTCCTGAAAACTATTTCGATACTTTCGAAGAGCGACTTTTTGCGAAAATCTCTCAAGAAGACACAGATACTTCATTACTATCGGATAAGATAACTTCTGGTTTCAAAACACCAGATGGTTATTTTGATACACTAGAAAGTCAACTATTGTCCAAATTAGATTCTGATATCAATGATCTTCCATTACAATCGAACAAGTATAAGGCCGGCTTCTCCATACCAAATCAGTATTTTGATAATGTAGAAGAAACCATTTTACAAAAAACAATTAATGACAGTAAGAAAACGAAATTGGTTTCCCTATTCTCCAGAAAAAATATGATATATGTATCTGGTATTGCCGCTATGATCGCGATCATTATATCTGTCTCTATTACCAAAGAAACTTATACACTCGATTTTGATAGTATTGCCACTTCGGATATTCATGAATATATTAATGAAGGGAACGTTGAATTTAGTGACAGTGAAATAGCCGCTTTGCTCGATGATGAATCTAGTTTTATGAATAGCTTTAGTGATAATGAAATTAGTAATGAGGAATTAGAAAACTATTTATACGATGAAGAGATGGCGGATGAAATTATGTATGTTGAATAAAAAAAGACACATGAAAAAGATACTATTACTATTTATATTTGTTTTTACAATACATCTTTGCTTTTCACAAAGAGGACCAAGAGAGCGGGTAAAAGCTTTTAAAATAGCATATATAACAGAACAATTAAACCTTAGTAGCAAAGAAGCTCAACAATTTTGGCCAATCTATAATGAACATGAAGACACTATGGAAAACCTTAAAAAGAAAGAGCGTACGTCTGTCAGAGCACTTAAAGAGGCAAATGGTTTTGAGAATCTGAATGAAAAAGAGGCAGAAGACTTTTTAAGCAATTATCTTTTAGCAGAAGAGCAGAAGTATCTTGCGCGAAAAAAATTAATCACGGATTTAAGAAAGGTTATTCCCCATAAAAAAATTCTAAAACTTGTAAAAGCAGAAATGGATTTTAACAAACGACTTTTAAAGCAATTGCGCGATAGACGGCAAGGAAATTAACACTATCAAATCCTGCTGATTTTTAATAAAAAGTAAACAAAACCCCTTTACCATTTACCTTTTTACTTTAATCAGGTTTAAAAATTAATTTGGCAATTCGATTCTTTCCTGCAGCCACGGCCACACTATCATTGATAAATCGAAGTGTATAAAAACTTTCTTTGCTTATATCATCCCAGCTATTCCCAGAATCATTAGAAATTGATATTCCAGTAAAACCTACTGCTACCAGTTCTTTACCGCCACTCTTAGGAACGTATCGTATGCTACTTTTGTATCCTGCCCCTACCCCATCTGCTACTAAATTCCAGGTTTTACCTCCATCAGCTGTAATCGATTTATTTTTTTTATTTATTTCAGGTTTTGTATAATCACCACCAAAGATGATTCCGTTATTTATATCATAAAAATCTATGGAATAAGCTCCTGTAGTTTCTTTTCCTTGGATTATCGGAGTCTCTGAAACGCTCCAACTAATTCCTTTATCAGATGAATAAAAAACTCTGGATTTCATTCCGCCGGAAACAATCCACGTATGATTATCAACGATTGCTATATTTCCATTACTTGCTGCAAAAGCTGCTTCTCCATTTATGGTTTTAGGTAAATTATCACAGGAGATCTTTTGCCAGGTTTTTCCTCCGTCTCTGGTAATAATTATAGATAAACATCCATCTGTAGGATCTCCCATAGCAATCCCTTCTTTATCATTCCAAAACGCAATAGCATCATAGAAAACCTTTTCATGAACCTCCTTATATACCAGCTGCCTCTCTCTCGAATCCTTATTTATTTTATATAATAATGCCGGTGATGTTATACTTAAAAGGAAAAAATCTGTCGTTGTACTGGCGATGGCTCTAAAGTGAATTTTCTTTCCCTCGAAATTTAAAACTTCAACTGTCCTGTTCTTAATATGGAGGGAATCATCAATTTCGAAAGTTCCATACATACCATTATTACCAGCAAACAACAACAAATCCTTGTCTACTTCTATGGCTCTAATACTTACTGAATCTATAAAAAATGGTTCAACAATTACCTTAGCAAAATTATGTACTATTGATTTTTGTGAATTAGAATTACAACCTAATACTGTAGCAATGAATAATACTATTAGTAAATTACTACGAAACAAGCTTACAAAGCATTTAGAGTAAAAGTATTTTGATTTCGAGGTGAGCCCCGAAACATTCAAATCTCGATTATCGAGTAAAAATCTCATACACAATATTTTTAGATCAAATATAATACTATTCTAAAGCAAAGAACTACCTTTGCAAACCCTAAAAAAAAGAGGAATGCGTTTACATAGAAATCTGGTCTTTGCGGTAATTGATGGACTTAGTGAAATTTTTAATGAAGGAGCTTATGCCGATAAAGTTGTTCAAAAATTACTAAAGCGTGATAAACGATGGGGATCCCGTGATCGAAGTTTTGTAGCAGAAACCGTATACGATATTGTACGATGGAAACGTCTCTATGCGGAAATCGCTGATGTTTCCGAGCCATTTTCCAGAGAAAATCTTTGGAGAATCTTTGCGGTTTGGGCAACCTTAAGAGGTATTTCATTACCGGATTGGAAACAAATAATCCCTACTCCTACCAGACGTATCAAAGGCCGGTTTGATGAACTTAGCAGAATCAGAAAATTCAGGGAATCAATTCCGGATTGGATGGATGAACTAGGAGAAAAAGAGTTAGGGGCTAAATGGGATAAGGAAATTGCAGCGTTGAACCAACAAGCACCAGTAGTTTTAAGAGCAAATTCCCTAAAAATATCCAGAGATAAATTGAGGGGCATTCTCGAAGATGAAAATATAGATACAGAATTTATCAAAGGATATCCATCAGCACTTCAACTCACGGAGAGGGCAAATGTTTTTTCTACTGAAGCTTTTAAGAATGGGTTATTTGAAGTTCAGGATGCATCCTCACAGCTGGTTGCTGATTTTATGGATGTTAAACCTGGACAGCGTATTATAGATACTTGCGCGGGAGCAGGCGGAAAAACATTGCATTTGGCTGCCTTGATGGAAAATAAAGGCCAGGTAATTGCAATGGATATTTATGCTAATAAGCTTAAAGAACTAAAAAGAAGGGCTAGACGTGCCGGTGCTCATAATATAGAACCCAGAACTATAGAAAGCACTAAGGATATTAAAAAACTACATGGAAAAGCAGATCGTGTTTTGATTGATGCTCCATGCAGTGGCTTAGGAGTCTTAAGCAGAAATCCAGATGCCAAATGGAAATTACAACCAGAATTCCTGGAGAAAATCAAACAAACACAAACGCAGATATTAGAAAGCTATGCTAAAATGGTAAAACCAGGCGGTAAATTGGTATATGCCACTTGTTCTATTTTGCCTTCAGAAAATCAAGATCAGGTTAAAAAATTCTTAACTAAAGAAATAGGAAAAGATTTTATCTTCGTGAAAGATAAAAAAATACTTTCTTCAGAATCTGGATTTGATGGGTTTTATATGGCATTACTAGAAAAAAAATAACTCAACTCACATAACAAACCATGAAAACAAACTTCTTTTTGATGCTGATGTCTATCTACTATTTAGGTACTGCACAACAGCCTTATTACAATGATGTAGACCTTACCAAAACAGGTTTAGAACTCAAAGATGTTTTAGAAACAAAAATCACAGAAACTCACACCAATTTTTTATCATATACTCCTGGTATATGGGAAGCTAGTAGAATTACAGATGAAGATCCAAACGATACTAACAACGTCATATTAATTTATGGGTACGAAAATGGTACAGATGGAGATGTTACCAACGATATAAGTAGAGGAAAAAACAATAATGGAGGTGATAATGGAGAATGGAATAGAGAACATACTTATGCCCGATCTTTAGGAACACCTAATCTTGGCTTGGAAGGTCCAGGAGCTGATGCTCATCACCTTAGGCCCTCGGATGTACAAAGAAATAGCAATCGTAGCAACAGAAAATTTGCTAATGGTGATGGTAATTCAGGAACTACTGCTCAAGGACATTGGTACCCTGGAGATGAATGGAAAGGCGATATTGCACGCATGATGTTATATATGTATGTTCGATATGGAGATCGAGCACTTCCTTCTAATGTTGCCGTAGGTAATATCAATAGCGTAGATCCTAATATGATTGATGTACTATTAGAGTGGAACGCAGAGGATCCTGTATCCAGAATAGAAATTAATCGTAATAATTATCATAGCACAACAGATACATATGCGCAAGGAAATAGAAATCCATTTATAGACAATCCTAACTTAGCAACTCAGATATGGGGAGGACCAGCTGCAGAAAATATCTGGGACAATACACCTTCTGATACCGAAATACCATCTACACCCGCTAATCTTAGCTCAGTTATGATTGAATCGAATAAAATTACAATTTCTTGGACAGAAGCAACAGACAATATCGAAGTGATTCGCTATGATATTTTTATCGATGGAAATTATGTTAATAGCGCTATCAATACTATTGCAGATATTACTTCATTAACGCCAGAAACAACATATGATATTCAAGTATTTGCCATAGACCTTTCTGAAAACATCTCTGCTGGAAGCAATTTGATAACTGTAACAACAACAGCTATTCCAAACTTTTTAATTAATGAAAATTTTAATGATTGTAATACAGTAACCAATAATTTCACGAGTATAAGTGAAGCAAGTGATCAAGATTGGACTTGCGATACTGATGCTGGTCAAGATAATTCTGGTGGATATCAAATGAACGCCTTTAGTAACGGAAGCACATTACCTAGTATAGATTGGTTAATCACTACAAATCCCCTTGATTTTGATAATACGGAAAATGAATTACTCAGCTTCTATACAAGATCCGAATTTGGGAATACGGTTTTAGAATTATTAATTTCATCTGATTATGATGGAAACGGAAATCCATCTAACTTTAATTGGACTTCAGTACCAAATGTAATAATACCAGTGCACCCATCTGGAAATGGAAACTCTGATAGTAATGAATTTTCTAATATTGACATTTCTACAATAACAGGTCAAGTATATGTTGCTTTCAAGTATGATACGGATGATGGTAATGCCACAAGATGGACTGTTGATAATTTTCGTATTACTACAGATGACCTACTCACCATTAATGAAGAGTTTATTTCAGAATTCAAAACCTACCCAAATCCTTCGGCAGACGGCTCTATAACAATTAATATTCCTAACCGTATAGATAATGAATTAAACATCTATGACATTACCGGTAAACGTATTATTTCTGAAAAGAATATCAAAGAAACCACCCAACTATTTAATTTACCTAAAGGAATGTTGCTGGTAGAAATTATTTCATCTCAGAAAAGCACCACCAAAAAGGTGATCATACGATAAGGTTAAAAGAACAGACTTTCTAAAAAGTTTATTAAACTTGAAATTGTCAGTCTGAGCTTGTCGAATACATTTTAAATATCAACAGATTAAGAACTTCGACAAGCTCAGTTTGACAACAAAAAATTACTTTTTAGACAGCTTCTTTTCGTTTAGGATCATTGTTCAAAAATTAGTGAATAACTCGATCACTCTGACAAATTTTTATTCCGTACTTTCTATTTAAAATAGTAAATTTGCAGCTTATTAAAAACAACACAAAGTCTGGAAGCATGATCCACTTCTTCGGAAACCAAAATGAGAATGTATTTGCGGTACAATCCACTAATGAAATCTCACCTGAAAACAGTAAAAAATTAGTGTGGTTATTTGGCAACCAACCTAAAATTTCATCGGCGTCTATTGACGCTTTTTTTGTTGGTCCACGAGCCGCGATGATTACGCCCTGGAGCACCAACGCAGTAGAGATTACACAGAATATGGGAATCGAAGGTATCATTCGTATCGAAGAGTTCCAATCTGTGTCAGAAGATTTTACTGATTTCGATCCTATGCTTTCGCAAAAATATACAGGCCTTGATCAGGATATTTACACCATAAACATTGAACCTGAACCTATTCTGGAAATTAATGATATTGCGGCTTATAATGAAGCTGAAGGGTTAGCACTTAACACTGAAGAAGTAGCCTACCTGGAAGATGTTGCAAAAAAAATAGGAAGAAAGCTAACAGATTCTGAAGTATTTGGATTTTCTCAGGTCAATTCAGAACATTGTAGACATAAAATATTTAATGGAACTTTTATTATCGATGGAGAAGAACAACCTTCTTCCCTTTTTAAATTGATAAAGAAAACTTCAGAAACGAATCCCAATGATATAGTTTCTGCGTATAAGGATAATGTAGCTTTTATCAAAGGACCAAAAGTGACCCAGTTTGCACCAAAAAGTGCTGACAAACCGGATTTCTATGAAGAAAAACCTTTTGATAGTGTAATCTCACTAAAAGCCGAAACGCATAACTTCCCCACGACTGTAGAGCCTTTCAATGGTGCTGCTACAGGCTCAGGTGGAGAAATAAGAGATCGACTTGCTGGCGGAAAAGGTTCTTTGCCGCTGGCGGGAACTGCAGTCTACATGACCTCCTATTCGAGATTAGAAGAAAATCGCCCCTGGGAGCAAGCGGTAGAAGAAAGAAAATGGCTATATCAAACACCTGTAGACATCCTGATAAAAGCATCAAACGGGGCTTCGGATTTTGGAAACAAATTTGGACAACCCTTAATCACAGGATCTATCTTAACTTTTGAACATGAAGAAGATGCCCGTAAACTAGGTTTTGATAAAGTAATTATGCAAGCTGGTGGAATTGGATATGGAAAAGCCGAGCAAGCACTTAAAGATAAACCTGAAACGGGAGATAAAATTGTCATACTCGGGGGTGAAAATTACAGAATAGGCATGGGTGGTGCTGCAGTTTCTTCGGCAGATACAGGAGAGTTTAGTAGTGGTATCGAATTAAACGCGATTCAGCGTTCTAATCCAGAAATGCAAAAACGTGCTGCAAATGCTATTCGTGGTATGGTAGAAAGCGATGTAAACACCATCGTTTCTATTCACGATCACGGAGCCGGAGGACATCTCAATTGTTTGTCTGAATTGGTAGAAGAAACCGGAGGAAACATTGATCTCGATAAATTACCAGTTGGTGATCCCACGCTTTCGGCAAAGGAGATTATTGGTAACGAATCCCAAGAACGCATGGGACTTGTTATTGGACAGAAAGATATTGACACATTAGAACGTATTGCAGAACGTGAGCGTTCTCCGATGTATCAGGTTGGGGATGTTACTGGCGATGATCGATTTACATTTCAGTCTAAAACCAAGGGAGACAAGCCCATGGATCTGGCTTTAGAAGATATGTTTGGTAGCTCTCCCAAGACCGTTCTGACTGACAAAACGATTCACCGTAATTATCAGGATATTTCATATCAAAAAGAAAACCTGCATACCTATCTAGAACAGGTACTGCAACTAGAAGCGGTTGCCTGTAAAGACTGGCTCACAAACAAAGTAGATAGATGTGTTGGTGGGAAAGTTGCTAAACAACAATGCGTCGGACCACTACAGTTACCGTTAAATAATTGTGGAGTTATGGCGTTGGATTATACTTCTAAAGAAGGTATTGCTACCTCTATAGGGCACTCCCCAATTTCTGGACTTATCGATCCGGAAGCAGGAAGTAAAAATTCTATAGCTGAGGCCTTAACTAATATTGTTTGGGCACCACTAAAAGATGGTTTACAATCTATTTCCTTATCGGCTAACTGGATGTGGCCGTGTAAAAATGAAGGAGAAGATGCAAGATTATATAATGCGGTAAAAGCAATTTCAGATTTTGCAATTGATTTAGGAATCAATGTCCCTACAGGTAAAGATTCTCTTTCTATGAAGCAGAAATATCCTAATGACGAAGTAATTTCTCCAGGAACTGTGATTATTTCTGCTGCTGCTAATTGCAATGATATTACCAAGGTTATAGAACCAGTTCTTCAAAAAAACGGCGGAGATATTTATTATATCAATTTATCTCAAGATTCTTATAAGCTTGGTGGGTCTTCCTTTTCGCAGATAATTAACAAAATTGGTTCTGAAGCCCCAAGTGTTAAAAATGCTGAAAGCTTTAAAAATACATTTAATACCATTCAGCAGTTAATCAGGGACAATAAAATTATAGCCGGTCATGATATCGCTTCTGGTGGTTTGATTACTTCATTATTAGAACTATGTTTTGCAGATATTGATTTGGGAGCAACGTTAAACCTGTCGGATCTGGGAGAGCAGGATACAATAAAACTACTTTTTGCAGAAAATGCAGGCATCGTATTTCAAAGTGCTTCACATTCAAATACCGAGGATATTCTTAAAGAAAATAATGTTGAATTCTTCAAGATTGGAACAGTAAATCAAAAAGCTACCTTAGAAATAAAAAACCATGACAATTCTTATAGTTTTGATATTGAAACTTTGAGAAATGTTTGGTTTAAAACCTCCTATCTTTTAGATCAAAAACAGACAGCAAATAACCTTGCACAAGATCGTTTCGAAAATTTTGCTAATCAGCCGCTGCAATATATATTTCCAAAACATTTTACAGGGAAACTTCCGGTAATCGATACCATAAAACCCAGACCAAAAGCAGCTATAATTCGTGAAAAAGGAAGTAATTCTGAACGCGAAATGGCGAATGCTATGTATTTAGCTGGTTTTGATGTTAAAGATGTACATATGACTGACCTTATTTCTGGTCGCGAAACATTGGAAGATATTCAATTTATTGGTGCCGTTGGTGGATTCTCGAATAGTGACGTTCTTGGTTCTGCCAAAGGATGGGCTGGTGCTTTTCTATATAATGAAAAAGCAAATACCGCTCTCAAGAACTTCTTTAAAAGAGAAGACACCTTATCCGTTGGTATTTGTAATGGATGCCAGTTATTTATGGAGTTAGAGGTAATAAACCCTGAACATAATGAGCACGGAAAAATGCATCATAATGATTCTCAAAAACACGAAAGCGGATTTACCTCAGTTAAAATTCAGGAAAATAATTCAGTCATGTTATCCACCTTGGCAGGAAGCACACTAGGAGTTTGGATCTCTCATGGCGAAGGAAAATTTAACCTCCCCTTGTCTGAAGATCAATATAATATAGTAGCAAAATATGGATACGAAGGATATCCGGCCAATCCTAATGGATCTGATTATGATACAGCTATGATGTGCGACAAAACTGGACGTCATTTGGTAATGATGCCCCACATTGAGCGCTCTACATTCCAGTGGAACTGGGCTAATTATCCACAAGGAAGGCAAGATGAAGTATCACCATGGATAGAAGCTTTTGTAAATGCAAGAGTATGGATTGAAAAGAAAAAATAATGAATCGCTTAGTTATCTTTTCTTTTATCATCTTATCTAATATTTCTTTGGCTCAAAAAGTTAAGGATACTATTTATCTTGATGAGAACAACACTATTATAAATAAGTTTAGATTTACTCAAAAACTAAATTCAACTATTTATTATGGTCTTACATTTGATTCGGATACCATTGTTTATCAAAAAATTAGATTTTCTTATTTTTTTGGAAAAATTGATCCCCTGAAAAAACAACAGCTTTTCAAATATTTGTCTGCCAGAAATGGTGTTGATACAACTAAAATGATAGCTATTCATTATGAGGATACTTTAAAACCTGCCTCTGATTTTCCTAAACATGATTCCGTAGCCTACACAAAAGAAAGAAAACAACATAAGCATATCCGTTCATACAAAAGCTATATAAAAGGACATAAACAATGCCATAAAAATTTTAAAAAAAGAAAAAATGCTTCTGTATATCATTACTATAACACTAATCTTGGACATAAAGAAACCTATAAGAAATTAAGCTGGCATCAGGATCATCAAAGAGTTTTGAGAAGGATATTTAAAGACAAATATAAGCCATTTAATAGCTACATTATAAAGCCTAATGGAGATTATGTTGTTTTTATCTATTATATAAGAAACGGAGGGTTCGAATATTCCGATATTTTCAAAAAAGACAGATGGAAACAAGCACAAAAACTCTTTAAAAGAAAATTAAAATCACATAATCCAAAAATAGACATTACAGATTTAGACAAAACGAAATAAAAAAGTTAGGGTTTATTCTTATCAAGCTGTTATATTATTAACTGTACAATCAATATTAGTATCATCAACCAACGATAATTTAATCAGTATTTTTACAGAAGTATCGACAATAATTTTTTAAAACCTAAATACACTAACCGTGAAAAGACTCTCCATACTTCTATTTCTTTTGATTTCGGTATTCGCGATTTCCCAAACGAAACTCACCTATAGTAGAGCCAAAATCACATACAACACTCCTGAGAATTTTAAATTGCTTATAGATGCAGGTATACCTGTAGATCATGGTCATCATAAACGTGGAATCTTTATAATCTCTGATTTTTCTTCAACTGAAATTGAAATCGCAAAAAATCTTGGTTTTCAGGTTGAAATTCTGATAGAAGATGCCGAAGCCGATTTTTTAAGACGAAATGAAATTGCCAAAACTCAGAAGCCTAGAAAAAACTTAACGTGCCCAACTGGAAATGGAACAATCACGAATTACCCTACTCCGTCCAACTTTTCTTTAGGATCTATGGGAGGATATTTGACCTATCAGGAAGTACTTGATAATCTTGATGCCATGCGTGTGCAATATCCTAACCTTATTTCGGCCAGAGCAGATGTTGGTACTTTTCTAACTAACGGAACTCCAGATAATTCTGTAAGTCCTTCTATAGGAGGCAATACAATACAATGGGTGCGTATCTCTGACAACCCTGATGTAGATGAGAATGAATCAGAAATATTATATGATGCTATTCATCATGCGAGAGAACCGGCAAGTTTATCTCAGATTATTTATTACATGTGGTATCTATTAGAAAATTATAGTTCTGATCCGGATGTAAAACAAATTGTAGATCATACAGAACTTTATTTTATACCGGTTTTAAATCCAGATGGATATCTGTACAATCAGGTAACTAATCCAAATGGTGGTGGCCTTTGGAGAAAAAATAGGTTCAATACGCACGGTGTCGATAATAACCGTAATTATGATCATTATCCAGATGGAACCACTGCCTCAGCAACCTGGGGAGGTCCGGGATCTTCCAGCAATATAAATGATCAGACATATCACGGAGCCAATGCTTTTTCTGAAATAGAAAATCAAGCAATGAAATGGTTTACCGAGCAACATGATTTTGTGATTGCGCTTAATAATCATACGTTTGGTGAGCTATTATATTTTCCCTATTCATATGCCGCAAACAGGCCAACTCCAGATGAAGATATCTTTATTGCCATTGGGACTGAACTTACTTCTCAAAATGGCTATAATCCTTTGAGAGATTCTCCCTTTGCGGGAGATAGTGATGATTTTATGTACGGAGGCACATTACAACCTCATAACAAAATATTCTCTTTTACTCCAGAAGTAGGCACTTCTTTTTGGCCAGCCTCTAATCGAATAGATGCGATATGTAAAGAAATGATGTATCTAAATCTTACATCGGCAAAAATGACTAATAATTATGCCAAAATAGAAAGTACAGGTAATGTTTTTATTGGAGAAAACACTTCTTTTGACGCCAACTATACACTAAAAAGGTTAGGTGTAACAGGAAATGGAGATTTTACCGTGAGTATTTTACCTATATCTGCCAACATAGTTAGTGTTGGTAATTCGAAAAACTATTCAGGTATTGAGATTGGAACGGATATAATAGATAGTATTGAAATAACCATAAATGATTCGATTCAAATTGGTGATGACATCTCATATACAATTCAAGTAAACGGAGGCCTAATCACAGAATCTATTAATGTAACTAAAAGATTTGGATCTCTTCAGAGTATCGTAAATAATGATGCAAGTAATCTAAATGATTATACACAATCAGGTTGGTCCACAACTACCACCACATTTGTGTCTTCTAATACTTCAATAACCGAATCTCCTTCTGGAAACTATGGTTCAAATCAAAACAAAACTATTGAACTTACTCAACCAATTGATCTTACAGAAGCCGCCTTTGCAAACGTTCAGTTCTACGCCAAATGGGATATAGAGAATAACTGGGATTACACCCAATTTGAAGTATCCATTGACGATGGAAACTCCTGGATTTCACAATGTGGAAAATTCACAAACTCAGGAAGCACCAACGCAGGTCAACCCACAGGAGAACCATTGTATGACGGAACACAAACAGATTGGGTACTAGAACAAATCGAACTTAGTGACTACTTGGGAGAAACCATAAAAATTCGTTTTCAATTTGTTTCTGACGGTAATGTGGAAGGAGATGGATTCTTTTTTGATGATTTGATTGTAAATTCTATGAATCAAAATGTTTTGAGCATTCAGGATAATACAATTTCTGAATTCAAAATTTTTCCTAATCCGGTAAAGGACATCCTAAAAATATCACCGCCTTCACCTTCTTCTAAGACTTTTAATCTTCAATTAAGAAATATAATTGGTCAAGTAGTATATGACAAAATCAACACTTCTGGCAATCAAGAATTTAATCTCTCAAAACTAAATTCTGGATTGTACTTTCTTACCATTGAAATGGATAAAAAAATCAAAACCTTTAAAATCTTAAAACAATAATTGTTCAATAATATTCCATAAAACTTAAGGAGTTATTAAAAGATAGCTCCTTTTTTTATATATTAGGGTTGTGTATTATAAGATTTTTTATAATTTGCAAAACTATGCATGCATAGTAGTTTTATAATTCTCTAGCTTTTAATAAAATTGATGTAAGTTTTGAGAATAAAAAACAAGATTTTATGCAGCTTTATAACGTCAACTATTCGTTGTGTCAGCCATCATGATTGACATAAAGGTCTTTAAAAACAGAGTAAAACAACATATGAATACAATTACTAGATTATTTGATTTCCCACATTATCAATTAGAGAAATATAACTTAGACAATGCTTTAGTAACAAAATATAATGGTGAGTGGGTTGCTACCTCTACAAAGGAATATGTAGAAAAAGCTAATCAGATCAGTCGTGGTCTTTTGCGATTAGGTGTAAAACCAAATGATAAAGTAGCTATCATTTCTTCAAATAACAGAACAGAATGGAATATAGTAGATATAGGTGTGCTACAAATTGCGGCTCAGGATGTACCTATTTACCCTACAATTTCTCAGGAAGATTATGAATATGTTCTAAATCATTCAGAATCGGTATATTGCTTCGTATCTGATGCTGAAGTTTTACAAAAAGTGAATAATATAAAAGGTAATGTACCTTCTCTAAAAGCAGTGTACTCTTTTAATGATATAGATGGAATAGATAGTTGGAACAAGGTCTTAGAACTTGGTAAAGATGATAGTAATCAGGGAGAAGTCGAAAAAATCATGGCTTCTGTAAAAGAAGACGATCTTGCAACCTTAATATATACTTCCGGAACCACCGGAAGACCTAAAGGCGTAATGCTTAGTCATAAAAATATTGTAAGTAATGCAATAGCAAGTTCGACAAGATTTCCCTTAGAAAGTGGAAATAGTAAAGCCCTCAGTTTCTTACCGGTTTGTCACATTTACGAAAGGATGACTATGTACTTTTATCAATATTGTGGTGTGTCTATTTATTTCGCTGAATCTCTGGAGACCATAAGTGATAATTTAAAAGAGGTTAAACCAGATGTGATGACAGCCGTCCCCAGATTACTAGAAAAAGTCTATGATAAGATTATCGCCAAAGGTGCAGATCTCAGCGGAATCAAAAAGAAGCTTTTCTTTTGGGCTGTAGAGCTAGGATTAAAGTATGAACCTTATGGTGCCAATGGATGGTTATATGAAAAGAAATTAGGTATCGCCAGAAAACTTATTTTTAGCAAATGGCAAGAAGCACTAGGAAACAATATGAAAGTTATTGCCTCAGGAAGTGCTGCCTTACAACCTAGATTAGCAAGAGTATTTAATGCCGCTGGACTTCCTGTTATGGAAGGCTATGGTCTTACAGAAACTTCTCCTGTGATTTCTGTTAACGATGCAAGAAATAGAGGGTTTAAGATAGGAACAGTTGGAAAAATGCTCCCTAATACAGAAGTGAAAATTGCTGAAGATGGTGAAATTTTGGTGAAGGGTCCTCAGGTAATGCAAGGATATTATAAAGATGAAGAGAAAACTAAAGAAGCCCTAAAAGATGGATATTTTTATACCGGTGATATTGGTGAAATAGATAGCGAAGGTTTTTTACGTATCACCGATCGCAAAAAAGAAATGTTCAAAACGTCTGGAGGTAAATATGTTGCACCGCAGTTGATAGAAAATGCGATGAAGCAATCTCGCTTTATAGAGCAAATAATGGTTATTGGTGAAGGAGAAAAAATGCCTGCAGCTTTTATACAACCAAATTTTGAATTTTTAAAAGATTGGGCAAAACGAAAAGGTCTAGAAGTAGGTGACTCTCTTGAAACAATAATCTCTAACCAAAAGGTAATTGATCGTTACCAGGAAGAGGTAGACGAGCATAACGAAAAATTCGGTAAATGGGAGCGGGTAAAGAAGTTCGAACTTACCGCAGATGAATGGAGTATAGATGCGGGACATCTCACTCCTACTATGAAATTAAGAAGGAAAATTATAAAAGAAAAATACGCGGCATTATATTCGAAAATTTATGGCTAATTCAATTCACTGATGACAAATGTATAGTGTAAAACTTTAACTTTAAATCAGTAAACTCCTCATTTTATGGGGAGTTTTTTATCTAATTAAATCAGATGAAACTTTCACCATTCAAAAGCCAATTATGCTTACTGATAAATATGAAAAAGGTTTTAATACCTTATTAGTTCTGTTTTCATACCATTTTAGCTCTTATGAAGGAGGATGGTAGCTGTAGTTTATCATAAATTTGAAAAAATAAACTAAAACTACAGTATTATGAATAATCTGACAAAATTTATCATTTCTTCGTTATTTATTTTCTTATTTATCACACCATCTTTCGGTCAATATACAGGTTTCAATGTTCAGAGAAATATTGAGCTAAACAATACCTCTAAAACCAGAGATATCAAAATTAACCTTGACCAAAATATTACAACTTTAAATCTTAGTATCGAAGCCCTAATAAAGAAAGGTATTTTATCAATTGAAATCTACAACTCTCAAAACGAGAAGCTTGAAAACTTTTCTATAGAAGGATCCTTAGAAAATGATGATACCATTAATGAAACAGTATCAGGACAGATAAATAAGGTGATTGAAAAGCCAATAAAAGGAATTTGGATAATAAAAATTATTCCAAATAATGTTACTGGTGCAATTTATATTCTATCTCAACAACAAAATTTATAGAATTTTAATAATCCTCCTTTAGGACATCGAAAAAACACCATTTTAAATCAATTTAAATAAACACAAAAGTACTCTTGAAAATTAAAACAAACGTAGTATGGAAAATGTTATAAGGATAGCTTTCTTATATTTTGCTTTAAGCTTACCATCATACTCGCAGGAGATTATAAAAGAAGGTTCCATCCACGGAACCATACAATTAGATTCTATTTGGGAACCAATAGTTTATCTATCCTTAATCCCATCTTTGAATGACTTCAATACAATGTCTAATCAAATGATCATTGATAAAACTAAAATTGATAGCTTGGGCTCTTTTTACTTTAAAACGAGATATTTGCCAAAACAAGATCATTTTTACAGAATACATATATCGAAGAAAAACAATCCTTCCGCTTCATTAATCATAGGAGGCAATAATGAGAATCATATTTTTTTTATTGCGAATAACTCATCAAATATTAAAATCATCAACTACAATCCAAATGCAATATTTGATAAAGTTTCCATTTCAGGGTACTCTCCAAATCAACATTTAAAAGATATTAATACAATAATCAAATTTGCGAATGAAATAGATGTTAACTCATCGATACTAAAAAAAGATCTTATAAAAAAAGGATTAGAAGAAAAACTTCGATTCGTAGCAGATACATCAACACATTTTTTGACCTCACTATATGCAGTGCATCATAGCAACATAATAAATAATTTTCAACAAAATCAAGATTTCTATAATAACTATATTAATAAATGGAAACATGAAAAATCTTCCTACTTTGAAAAATTTAAATCTAATTTCCCTAAATCAACAAACAACCATATCCAGTTCATTATAATTGGCATTCTATGCTTTTTTCTTGGTTTTATAGTTCATTTACTGACTTCAATAAAAGTTAAAAATTCGAAAAAAAACATACTAAGTTTGAGTATACAAGAAAGAAAAATTTTTCAATCAATTCAACAAGGTAAATCCAATAAGGAAATTTCTGAAGAATTTAATATAGGAATCAATACGGTAAAATCTCATACCCGTAATATTTATTCAAAACTTAATATACGGTCCAGAAAAGATGCTGTTGATTTTTAAAAATGAATCAGATAAGCAAAATATATGATAAACTCCTCATTTTATGGGGAGTTTTTTTATTAATTCAATAGAAAAATGTAAATTACTTACTCTTTTCGCAATATTTTGTGTAATTTATTATGCGTGCATAGTAAATTTTTCTTACCTTTACAAAATAAGAAATTTTCTGAATGAGAGAAAAAACGATTGATTATGCACTTCGGGCTACGTGGATGGCTGTCGCGAAAATGTATAACGAAGAAGCGAGTAAAAAAGGTAGTACAATGGCAACAGGTTTTGCTTTGATAAGTATTGATCCGGAAAATGGTACTCCTTCTACCTCACTAGGCCCTAAAATGGGAATGGAAGCCACCAGTTTATCACGTACATTAAAAACCATGGAAGAAAAAGGATTAATCTTCAGAAAGAAAAATCCTCAGGACGGACGTGGTGTTCTAATATATCTAACGCCTTTCGGAGTAGAAATGAGAAATTTTTCAAAAGAAGTAGTTTTTACTTTTGATCATGCCGTAAGAAAACATGTATCCAAAGAGAAACTAGATACTTTCTTAGAGGTATTTCAATTGATAAATGATCTTATTGCGACAAAAAAAATTTACACGAAAAAAGAATCTATAACATCTTAACAACCAGAAGTTAAAAAATGAAAAGAGTCATTAAAAAAGTTGCAGTCGTCGGTTCAGGAATTATGGGTTCCGGTATTGCATGTCATTTCGCTAATATCGGTGTCGAAGTACTATTATTAGATATAGTTCCCCGAGAATTAAACGAGAAAGAAAAGGCTAAAGGCCTTACATTAGAGAGCAAAGTGGTTCGTAACAGGCTAGTAAATGATTCACTAACCGCAGCTCTTAAATCCAAACCATCTCCAATTTATCATCAAAAATTTGCAAACCGTATCACTACTGGAAACCTGGAAGATGATATTGCAAAAGTTGCTGATGTTGATTGGATTATTGAAGTTGTCGTTGAAAGACTTGATATCAAAAAACAAGTTTTTGAAAACTTAGAAAAATATCGAACGCCAGGAACTTTAATTACTTCTAATACTTCTGGAATTCCGATAAAATTTATGAATGAAGGAAGAAGTGAAGATTTCCAAAAACACTTTTGTGGAACACACTTCTTTAATCCTGCCAGATACCTGAAATTATTTGAAATCATACCTGGGCCTAATACCTCTGCTGAAGTGCTTGAGTTCTTAAATGGATATGGTGAACAATTTTTAGGAAAAACGTCTGTGGTTGCTAAAGATACACCTGCTTTTATTGGTAACAGGATAGGTATATTTAGTATAATGAGCTTATTCCATATGGTAAAAGATATGGGACTTACTATAGAAGAAGTTGATAAATTAACTGGTCCTGTTATCGGTCGACCAAAATCAGCTACTTTTAGAACTGTTGATGTAGTAGGATTAGACACCTTGGTTCACGTCGCAAATGGTATCGCTGACAATTGTCCTGATGATGAGCGTCACGAATTGTTCAAACTTCCTGGTTTCATTGATACAATGATGGAGAACAAATGGTTAGGAAGTAAAACAGGACAAGGTTTCTATAAGAAAAATGTATCTCCAGAAGGAAAAAAAGAAATTCTTTCTTTAGACTTGGATACTTTAGAATACCGAGCTAATAAAAGAGCCTCATTTGCAACTCTTGAAATGACTAAAACTATCGATAAAGTAGTAGATCGTTTCAAAGTATTAGTTGCAGGAAAAGATAAGGCAGGTGAATTTTATCGTAAGAACTTATCTGCACTATTTGCCTATGTATCTAATCGTATTCCTGAGATTACAGACGATCTTTACAAGATTGATGATGCAATGAAAGCAGGTTTCGGATGGGAACACGGTCCTTTCCAGATTTGGGATGCTGTGGGTGTAGAGAAAGGGATCAAAATGATGAAAGCAGAAGGATATAAGCCGGCTGCTTGGGTTAACGATATGATCGCTTCCGGAAGCACTTCTTTCTATACCGTAAAAGATGGAGCTACCTATTATTATGATATACCTAAAAAGGAACAAGTAAAAGTACCCGGTCAGGATGCATTTATCATTTTAGATAATATTAGAAAGTCTTCTGAGGTTTTCAAAAACAGCGGCGTTGTTGTTGAAGATCTTGGCGATGGAATACTAAATGTAGAATTCCAAAGTAAGATGAATACCATTGGTGGCGACGTACTCGCCGGATTAAACAAAGCAATTGACATAGCTGAAAAAGAATTTCAAGGGTTAGTAGTGGGTAATCAAGCAGCTAACTTTTCTGTAGGAGCAAATATCGGAATGATCTTTATGATGGCTGTGGAGCAAGAATATGATGAATTGAATATGGCAGTTAAATACTTCCAGGATTCGATGATGCGTATGCGTTACTCATCAATTCCGACGATAGTCGCACCGCACGGCATGTCTTTAGGAGGTGGATGTGAAATTGCACTGCACGCCGATAAAGTGGTCGCAGCAGCCGAAACTTATATGGGATTAGTAGAATTCGGTGTAGGTGTGATCCCTGGTGGTGGAGGCTCCAAAGAAATGGCACTGAGAGCTTCAGACCTTTTCAAAAAAGATGATGTGGAGTTAAACATACTTCAGGAACATTTCTTAACCATTGGTATGGCTAAAGTATCAACTTCAGCTTACGAAGCTTTTGATACCAACCTACTTCAGAAAGGAAAAGATATTGTGGTGGTGAATAAAGATCGTCAGATCGCTACTGCCAAAGCATATGCTAAATTAATGGCAGAACAAGGATATACACAACCTATACGACGAAAAGATGTAAAAGTACTCGGTAAACAAGCGCTAGGTATGTTTTTAGTTGGTACTGACTCAATGGAAGCCAGCAACTATATCTCTGAACACGATCACAAAATAGCAAATAAGCTAGGATATGTAATGGCTGGAGGAGATTTATCAGAACCTACACTAGTATCTGAACAATATTTATTAGACCTAGAGCGTGAGGCTTTCTTGTCTTTATGTACAGAACGCAAAACACTGGAGCGTATAGAGCATATGCTTAAAAAAGGTAAACCGCTTAGAAACTAGTATTGAGTAATTAGATTACCAGATTGTTGGATTGTTAGAACATAAAAATCCAAACAATCTAAAAATCGAATAATCTAAAAATCTATTAAAAAAAATGAAAACTGCATATATAGTAAAAGCATATAGAACAGCCGTAGGGAAAGCACCTCGCGGAGTGTTCAGATTTAAAAGAACTGATGAATTAGCAGCTGAAACTATTCAGCATATGATGAAAGAACTACCACAATTAGACAAAGATCGTATCGATGATGTTATTGTTGGTAATGCAATGCCAGAAGGATCTCAAGGATTAAACATGGCACGTCTAATCTCACTAATGGGGTTAGAATCTATTGACGTGCCGGGAGTAACAGTAAACAGATTTTGTTCTTCAGGAATAGAAACAATCGGTATGGCAACTGCAAAAATTCAGGCTGGAATGGCAGATTGTATCATTGCTGGTGGTGCCGAAAGTATGAGCTCCGTTCCTATGACAGGTTATAAAACAGAATTAAATTATGACTTGGCGAAGTCTGGTCACGAAGATTATTATTGGGGAATGGGTAACACTGCAGAAGCAGTTGCCAACCAATTTAATGTATCTCGTGAGGATCAGGATGAATTTGCGTATAATTCTCATATGAAAGCGCTGAAAGCTCAGGCAGAAGACCGCTTTCAGGACCAAATTGTTCCTATTAATGTAGAGCAAATCTATGTAGATGAAAATGGAAAAAAAGCATCAAAGTCATATACCGTAACTAAAGATGAAGGACCACGTGCAGGAACTAGTAAAGAAGTGCTGGGTAAATTAAGACCGGTATTTGCGGCAGGTGGAAGTGTAACTGCAGGTAACTCTTCTCAGATGAGCGATGGAGCTGCTTTCGTTATGGTAATGAGTGAGGATATGGTAAAAGAATTAAATCTTGAACCTATAGCAAGACTAGTAAATTATGCTGCGGCAGGTGTTGAACCCAGAATTATGGGTATCGGTCCAGTAAAGGCAATCCCAAAAGCTTTGAAGCAAGCTGGTCTAAAACAAGATGATATCGAATTAATTGAACTTAATGAGGCATTCGCTTCTCAATCACTAGCTGTAATGCGTGAGCTAAACATTAATCAGGATATCGTAAATGTAAATGGAGGAGCAATAGCTTTAGGGCATCCACTAGGATGTACAGGAGCTAAACTTTCTGTCCAGCTTTTTGATGAAATGCGTAAGCGAGATATGAAAAGTAAATATGGAATGGTAACCATGTGCGTTGGGACAGGACAAGGGGCTGCAGGTATTTTTGAATTTTTGAACTAAAAAAATAGAATAAAGAAATAACACTAATAAAATGAGTACGGAAACTTTAAACAAAGACATTCTTAGAGGAGGACAATTCCTTGTAAAAGAAACGAAAGCTGAAGATGTATTTACTCCCGAAGATTTTTCTGAGGAGCAAAAGATGATGCGTGATAGTGCAAAGGAATTTGTAGACCGTGAGCTATGGGCGCATTGGGAAAAATTCGAAAACAAAGACTATGCGTATACAGAGGAATGTATGAAGAAAGCTGGTGAGCTTGGTCTTTTAGGTGTTGCCGTTCCAGAGGCATATGACGGGCTCGGAATGGGATTTGTTTCTACTATGTTAGTATGTGACTATATTTCTGGTGCAACCGGATCATTTAGTACTGCTTTTGGAGCACATACAGGTATTGGTACAATGCCAATTACACTCTATGGTAACGAAGAGCAGAAGAAAAAGTATGTACCAAAGTTAGCTACAGGTGAATGGATGGGAGCTTACTGTCTAACAGAACCAGGGGCAGGATCCGATGCCAATTCCGGTAAAACTAAAGCTGTTTTATCTGATGACGGAAAGCACTATTTAATTTCTGGTCAGAAAATGTGGATCTCTAATGCAGGGTTCTGTAATCTAATGATTGTTTTTGCTCGTATAGAAGATGACAAAAATATTACAGGATTTATCGTAGAATACGATTCTGAAAATCCAAATGGTATAACCTTAGGTGACGAAGAAAAGAAATTAGGTATCCACTCCTCCTCTACTCGTCAGGTGTTCTTTAGTGACACAAAAGTTTCTGTAGAAAACATGTTGTCGGAAAGAGGAAATGGTTTTAAGATTGCTATGAACGCTCTAAATGTTGGTAGAATTAAATTGGCTGCTGCTTGTTTAGATGCGCAACGTAGAGTGATTGATGAAGCAACTAAATATGCTAATGAGCGCATTCAGTTTAAAACTCCCATCATGAATTTTGGAGCTATCAAGTCTAAGATTGCTGAAATGGCTACAAATACCTATGCGGATGAATCTGCGAGTTATAGAGCCGCAAAAAATATTGAAGATAGAATTGCTATCCGTCAAGCGGAAGGGAACACGCATCAGGAAGCTGAGCTAAAAGGTGTAGAAGAATATGCTATTGAGTGTTCTATTCTGAAAGTAGCAGTTTCTGAAGATGTTCAGAATTGTACTGATGAAGGTATTCAGATTTTTGGAGGGATGGGATTCTCTGCAGATACTCCTATGGAATCAGCCTGGAGAGATGCTCGTATCGCCAGAATTTATGAAGGTACTAACGAGATCAACCGAATGTTGGCTGTTGGAATGTTGGTGAAGAAAGCGATGAAAGGACATGTAGATCTTTTGGGACCTGCTATGAAAGTTGCTGATGAATTAACAGGAATTCCTTCTTTTGATACACCTGATTACTCTGAATTATTTGCAGAAGAAAAAGAAATTCTAGCAAAACTTAAGAAAGTATTCTTAATGGTTGCAGGATCTGCAGTTCAAAAATACGGTCCTCAATTAGAAGAACACCAGCAATTACTTATGGCTGCTTCTGATATTTTAATAGAAATCTATATGGCGGAATCAGCAATTCTACGTACCGAAAAAAATGCTAAACGTTTCGGAGAAAATTCTCAGGAAGTACAGATAGCAATGTCTCAGTTATATTTATATAATGCGGTGGACATCGTTATTAAAAAAGGAAAAGAGGCAATCGTTTCTTTTGCTGAGGGTGATGAGCAACGTATGATGTTGATGGGACTGAAACGTTTCACGAAATATGCAAATCAACCAAATGTAGTTGCCTTAAGAACTAAAATTGCAGATAAAGTAGCCATAGAAAACGGATATTGCTTTTCATAAGCATAGCATACGATTAATGTCACACTGAGCCTGTCGAAGTGTAAGCCTTCTGGGGTCTTAGACAAGCTCAGAATGACAATTGTATTGTTCCTTAATAATATATCCTATCCTAAGGATTAAAACTAGGAAGTTGTTTAATTTTGATTTAAGAAACCGTCTTTCTGTTGGGGAAAGACGGTTTTTATATATAAGGAATGGTCTATAAAATAGAAAGTTAACCCCTTTTAGTAACTTTAATATGAGGGAATCATCAATATTTCAAAATGAAATTTGCAAATAATTCTTCACTAATTTACCAACCCGATTTTAGCCAGACTTACATCATATTTTAATATAATACAAAAGTTTCATCATATAAAATTTTAGAGTTTGAAGATTAGTTTTACAGCTTTCAATAAAACTAAAACTTCATACTGATATACTTGTTACAGTACAATGAAAATGTCATATAAATTGATTAAACCATTCTTATCTATCACTTGTTTTACAATGTATTATGTGAAATCTTATCAATTTATCAACACGAAAACGTTGTAGTAACTTTTCTAAACAGAAAAATTGAATAATTCGTAATAACTTAGTGAAAATTTAACACAAGAAACACTTTTACAAACTAAAACTTATGAACTATGAAATCAATTCCATCTCACCCGAAAATTTTCATTTTGTTTGAGCTACCTTAAATTTAAAAATTGATTCTATGAACGTTCTAATAAAATGTAGGATCACTTTTTGAATCGTAAATATCTGAAAACAACACCTTCAATTCAGTCGTTATAATTAATTATTATAGTAGTTCAATCGCGCTTTAAACCAGTATCTTTCGTTCTACCGTAATTGAAATTACCGATTTTTAACTCTTTATGAGATAAAAATTTTGTTTTTTATCTATCTACGACTTTTTTGGATAATTAACTTCAGCGTAATTTTTCTTCTAACGAAAATTTGAGAGAAAACACAAACTCACTTATTGCAAAACTTCTGTTCTGAATAAGACAAAAAAACTAAAAAATGAAAAGAAAAAACTTTATACAATTCTTAACGAGCTTCTTATTCTATGTATCCTTTATAGGGTTATACGCACAGGATGAGGACGTAATGTTTCAGGCATTTGACTGGAACGTTCAGAATCAACCTGCCGGTCAAACTTGGTATGATGTCGTTTCTAGCGTAAGAAATACTATTAGTGATGCAGGAATCGATCTGATCTGGATGCCACCACCAAGTAATTCTGCCGCGCCGCAAGGATATCTACCCAGAGAAATTAACAATTTTGACAGTGCATATGGTACTACACAACAGCTTAAAACCTTAATCGATCAATATCATAGTTTGGGATTAAAAGTGATCAGCGATATTGTAATTAATCACAGAGTTGGCACCAATGATGCGGTTACTTTTACAAATCCGGCTTGGCCAACGTTTTATATTGTCGCAGACGATGAAGGTAGAAATTTTATTGATGGACCCGTGGAGTTTAGTATTAATAGTGATTTTGTACCTGGTTTTGAACTCAAATCTGATGGATCAAGTGGTGGTTTTGCAGCTGCCAGAGATATTGATCACAAAAACCCGGCAGTTAGAGCAGAGATTATTACCTGGATGAAAAAACTACAAAATGATCTTGGTTTTGACGGATGGAGATATGATTTCGTTCACGGATACGATCCTATTTATAACAAAGAATACAATGATGCTACCAACCCGTATTTTGCAGTTGGAGAACTTTTGGAAAGTAGTAGGGTACAAACCAATAATTTTGTAAATAAAACACAACAATCCTCTTCTGCCTTTGATTTTAATACGAAAGTAAGTCTTCAGGACGCAATAAGAGATAATAATTTATCATATTTAAGGGATGGTCAGAATAGACCTTCTGGTATGATCGGTATCAACCCTTCAAAATCTGTTACCTTTTTAGATAATCATGATACCGGATTTGCGCAACAATGTTGTGGATCTAATTATGTTTTCCCCGGAGGAGAAACTAATCTTAGAAAGGGATATGCCTATATTCTTACCCACCCGGGAAATCCGATGATATTCTGGACACATTTTTTTGATACGGGAATAGGAGTACAAAATGCTATTAAAGACCTTATTGCCGCCAGAAAAAGTGTAAGAGTTCACTCTGGCTCAACCATCAGCATTGCTGAAGCCAGAGGAGATTTATATGCTGCTTATATCGATGGTAAATCAGGAACACTTGCTATGAAATTAGGATCTGGAAACTGGTCTCCTAATGGTAGTGGATGGGTTTTACAAACTTCAGGTATTGACTATGCAGTTTGGGCTCAAGGTGCAAATACAGGTGGTGGAGAAACCGTACCACCATATACTGTTAATTTCTTTAAACCTTCTGGATGGGGATCAAATATTAATGCATATGTATTCGATGCAGGAGCAAATACAACACTGCCAGGAACCAATGGATGGCCTGGAAACAATATGACCAATATCTCCGGAACAGATTGGTATTCGTATACCATAACGCCACCAGCAGGAGTCTCCGCTAATAACTTAAGAGTTATCTTTAATGATGGAAATAATCAAACTGACAACTTATCCAGAAGCTCCAATGGTTGGTACAGAGGTAATACCTGGTCAGACAATTGCCCAAGTGATTGCAGTGGATCCGGAACATTAAATGATGTAACATTAAATTTCCTTAAACCAAGTGGATGGGGTAACAACACTAACCTTTATCTTTATAACAAGGCTACCAATCAAACTCTTTCTGGTACTTCTGGATGGCCAGGAATGCTTATGAACAACCTTAGTGGTACAGCCTGGTGCAGAAAAACCTTTACCCTACCTAATGGTGTTTCAGCAAATGATGTGGGTGTAGTGTTCAATAACGGAAATGGACAACAAACAGTTGACCTTACAAGAGGTACGGATGGTTGGTTCAGAGTTACTGGTAGTAGTAATGGCAAAAGAACAGGAGTTTGGTCTGACAATTGTACGAATAACTGTCCTTCTAACAGAGCAATGGAACTAGCGGACTTTGAGGATAAAGAGAATTCTCCGGTATCTGAAAATAATATTACTATCTGGCCAAATCCCATTAGAGATAGAGGAACTCTTAGTGTAAATATCCCAGAGGATGGAATTCTGGAAGTATCTATTTCTAATATTTTAGGACAAACCAAAACGATATACAGTAAAAATACTCAATCGGGTAATCAAACCATAGAAATCAACTCAACTGACCTGAGCGAATCTGGGATATACTTTTGTACCATTAAACTAAACGGAACCAAACTAAAAAGACTAAAAGTCGTAAAACAATAATTTTTTTGTCCCTGTAACTATTAATATATCTTACGGATGTATTAAACCATTAAAGGCGGTCGTTTACCATCCACGACCGCTTTTTCAGTTTATAAATTTTAGCTAATTTAATCTTTCGTTCTAACCATACAAAACCTTAACTTTAGCATATTAATCTAAAATGTAGTCGTTTTTAATACTTTTCTATTCTCTTTTCAATAATGGATGGAAACCAAAATTATAATTAAGTGAAAAAATTAGCGATAATACTTTTCTTTACTCTGATTACTGGTTGTAAAAAAGAAAGTAGAAACAATTTAGGAAAAGTTGTTGTAGATGTAATTGAACCGGTGGTGCTTGCAAAGCAAGAAAAAAAAGATCATCAGATCAGGGAAATTAAAAAAGCTGAAATAGCTCCTAATGTTGATGGAGAAACCAGTGACCCTATTTGGAGTCAAACAAAATGGTATCCTATGGATCAAAACTGGATCGGAGAATTTCCGGATTTTAAAGATTTTTTAGGGCGCTACAAGATAACCTGGACTCCAGAAGCACTTTATATTTTAGTAGAGATTAAAGATGATAAACTCTATGATCAGTATAAGGATCCTTTAGAATTATGGTGGGATGATGATTGTGTAGAGATATTTATAGATGCTGACAACTCTGGTGGAGAACATCAATATAATAATAATGCATTTGCTTACCATATCGCGCTGGATGGTAATGTTGTAGATCTGGATTCTAATAAAAAACCAATACTTTATAACAATCACGTTACAACAAGACGTGTAACTAAAGGGGATGTTTCTATATGGGAATTTGAATTGATTGTCTATGATGATAAGTATCAAGAAGGAAAAACAAATGATCCAATTATTTTGTCCAAAAATCAAAAACTAGGCTTTGCCATTGCCTATAATGATAACGACAATAGCAAAGAAAGAGAGAATTTTATGGGATCAGTTTTTGTTCCTGGAGAAGATAAGAATCAGGGTTGGATTAATGCAGATATCTTTGGCACTATAATTCTTAAAGAATAATATATTAACCTTTATAATTGATAGTACTATCTTAGACCATAGCAATTTTATGTTATAGTTTCCATAAGTTGCTCTTCTTTGGTTATTCCTCCAGAAAAATTGACGGCTGTTTCTATCAATGCCAAATGAGAATATGCTTGCGGAAAGTTCCCGAGCAGTCTTTTAGTCTTAAAATCAATATCTTCACTAAACAATCCTAAATGATTACTATAAGATAGTAATTGATCAAACATTTTTTTAGCCTTTTCTTTTTCTCCAATTTTATAAAGACTATTTATAAACCAAAAACTACAAATAGTAAAAGAAGAAGAAGGTAATCCAAAATCATCTTTGTTTTTATAACGGTATAGCAATCCGTCATTACACAATTCTCTTTCGGTAGCTTTCACCGTACTAACAAACCTTGTATCCATCGCATCAATAAATCCATATGGTTCCATTAATAAAGTAGATGCATCAAGATCGGGGGATCCATAAGATTGCGTATATGCTTGTATCTCATCATTCCACGCATTTTTATAAATATCATTATAGATTCGATCCCTAAGTTGGATCCATCTGGAATTATTCTCTGTTTTACCAATCAACTCACCAATCTTGATAGCTCTATCTACTGCTACCCAACATAATAATTTAGAAAATGTAAAATGTCTTTCTTCTGTTCTGAATTCCCAAATACCTTTATCTGGTTTTTCCCAATTGACATTAACTATGTGAACAATACTCTTGCTAATCGTCCATAGGCTCTCACTATTATCAAGATCACAATCAAATTTCACAAATTGCTGGTAAATGACATTCATTAAAATACCGTAAATGTCATTCTGTTTTTGATGAAAGGCTGCATTCCCAATTCTCACCGGACTCGAATTTTTATAGCCACTTAGATGATCTAATGTCTTTTCTGTAAGATCTTTTTCACCATTAATTCCATACATGATCTGAATTTTCTCATCTTTATCCGGAATAATATCTATAATAAACTGAAGAAAACGCTGTGCTAGTCGTTTATGACCTAGATCGGAAACTACCTTGATTACCATGGATGCATCTCTAATCCAGCAGAATCTATAATCCCAATTGCGAACTTCACCGATAGTCTCTGGTAACGAAGTTGTCGCCGCTGCTAATACCGCTCCGGATTTTTCATAACTCAATAATTTAAGCACTAATGCACTTCTTAAAATTTCTTTATTATACACCTTGTACGAGGTAGTATTTTCACTCCAATTCAGCCAGTAAACTCTTGTTCGTTGGAGTTTTAGATAACAACGTTCTAACGATTGCTCCAGCAACTTTTCATGATAACTAATAACGAAATAAGCATGATCTGTAAGTTGAATTTCTTCTCCATGTAGGATTGCTTCAGAGTCGAGATCCGAATATAAATACAACGTATCGTATTTATCTTTATCGGTTATGCTTTTTATATAATTATCACTGGTTACAAAATACGTTTCCTCTTTTGCATACTCCAGTTTAGGATCGTATTTAATTCTAAAAACAGGAGATCCGGAAATATGTTTTATATAGCGAATAATATCTGACGGAGCATAAAAAGAGCCATCAGCCTCCTGATAACGAGGCATAAAATCAATACTTTCAAAAACGTTTTCTCCATTTCTAAATTCTGTTACTAGAATATTAGTTTTGGAGATATATTTTTGAGTAATCACATAATCATTCGAAACCAGAATTTCGAATGAACCTCCTTTTTTTTCATCTAAAATTTTTGCAAATACAGAAGAAGAATCAAAATTTGGTAGGCAACACCAATCGATAGCTCCTTTTTTAGAAATAAGTGCCGCACTTTTACAATTCCCTATGATTCCGTAATCCAGATTGTTCATATAATTTCTAGTTCTTTTAAATAACCGTACCTTTATTCACTGAACCGAAATTTAATCATTCAAAATTATTCAACCAACTTTCGCCACGCTTTATGAGTAAAACTATCATAATCTCAAATCGACTGCCCTTACAATTAGAAATCAATAATAATTCGATTAAAACAATCCCTAGTGTTGGAGGATTGGCAACCGGAATGAAGTCAGTTCACTCTGGCGGTGATAGCATCTGGATTGGATGGAGCGGACTAACAGAGGAACAGTTAGACCCTAAAAAAGAAAATCTGGTTATGGAAGCCTTAAAAAAACATCAATGTGTTGGTGTGCCCCTTACAGAATCAGAAATAGATGGTTTTTACTACGGTTTCAGTAATAATACTCTATGGCCTTTATTTCATTATTTCATGGAATATACCAAATTTGACAAAGACAACTGGCAAACCTATCAATCGGTTAATCAAAAATTTGCGGATGTAATTCTTGAAAATTTAGGTGAAGATGACACTATTTGGGTACACGATTATCAATTACTGTTATTACCAGAAATGATCCGTAAAAAGAAACCAAACGTCACCATAGGCTTTTTCTTGCATATTCCGTTTCCTTCGTATGAAGTATTCAGGACAATTCCGTGTAGAGAAGAGTTATTAAAAGGATTATTAGGCGCCGATCTAATTGGTTTTCATACCTATGATTATGAGCGTCATTTTTTAAGTTCTGTACAACGAATAATAGGACTTGAAACAAGTTTCAATAAAGTTCACCTAGACAATAGAATTGTAAAAGTGGATTCTTTCCCCATGGGAATTGATTATGATAAATTTCATAATGCTGCCGCAGCACACAACAAAAAAGAGAAGAAAGATCAAACAGAAATACAACAAAAAATAGATGAGCATTTAGTGAATGGAGATCGGGCAAAACTCATTCTATCCATAGATCGCTTAGATTACACGAAAGGTATTGCCAACCGGTTAAGAGCTTTTGAATATTTTTTGGATAAATATCCGCAATTCAAAGGAAAAGCAAGATTAGTGATGCTCGCAGTTCCTTCCAGGTCAGATGTCCCACAATACCAACTTCTAAAAAATGAAATAGATCAACTTGTAGGCAGGATTAATGGTAAATTTTCTGAAGTAAGCTGGACTCCTATTTGGTATTTTTATCGTTCTATGCCCTTTGAGAATTTAATAGACTTATATACCTCTAGCGAAGTAGCTTTACTGACCCCGATCCGGGATGGAATGAACCTGGTAGCAAAAGAATATGTAGCTTCCAGAGTAGATAAAAAAGGAGTACTAATTCTAAGCGAAATGACCGGAGCTTCTAAAGAGATGAGTGAAGCATTGATCATTAATCCGAATAATTTTGAGGAAATAGCCGATACACTAAAATTTGCCTTAGAAATGCCTGAAGAAGAGCAAATAAAGAGAAACAATGCATTACAAAAACGACTAAAAAGATATAATGTAGAAAAATGGGCTAATGATTTTATGGAGTCTTTGGAAACAATGAAAACCTCTTCCAAAAAATATTCACTAAAAAAATTAACTCCTTCCATCAAAAAGAATATCCTTGCTGATTTTCATAAAGCTCAAAATAGAATTCTATATATCGACTACGATGGAACGCTGGCTCCCTTCGAAAAAATTCCGGAAAACGCAAAACCAACTCAAAAAATATTTGATATTTTAGATACCTTACAAAAAGATCAAAAAACCAAAGTAATACTCATAACTGGCAGAGATAGGACAACTTTTAATAAATGGTTCGGTCATAAAGAATATACTTTGATTACAGAACATGGAGCCTGGTTAAAGGACAAAAACAAAGACTGGGAACTCCTGGAACGGGTAAGTAACGATTGGTTTGAATCGATTGCTCCTGTATTAGAATCATTTACTGATAGAACGCCGGGCTCTCTTATAGAAGAAAAAAATTATTCATTGGCTTGGCATTTCAGAAATGTTGATCCGGATTTAGGTAAATTAAGAGCCATGGAGCTTAAAACCACTATTCAACATCTAATAGCCAATCATAATCTGGAAATTCTGGAAGGTGATAAAGTATTAGAAATAAAAGTAAGTGGAATTAATAAAGGAAAATCTGCCTGTAAAATGTTAGTCGAAAAAGAATATGACTTTATTTTTGCTATTGGTGATGACTGGACAGATGAATACATGTTCAAAGAACTACCGGATACGGCGTGTACCGTTAAAGTAGGGCTCAAAAAAACTGTAGCTAAATACTATGTAGAAGGTACTAATCAGGTTCACGAATTATTAAAAGAATTTAATTAATATAAGTAAAAACACATCTCTGAAGCATAAGTTCTATATACTCCCGATTGTTATTATAGCGCAGTTCTTCTGTACTTCTTTATGGTTTGCAGGAAATGCTGTCATTGATGATTTTGCTGCTCAATTTAATGTAAAATTTGATCTTCTTGGTTTTTTATTATCCTCAGTACAATTTGGATTTATTGTAGGTACATTAACGTTTGCCCTATTAACACTTGTAGATAGATTCCCTCCTTCCAGAGTTTTTATGATATCAGCCCTTTTAGGAGGACTATGCAATATTGCTCTATTAATTCCTGATATCACTATATTTAATGTACTGACAGCACGTTTTGGTACCGGATTTTTTCTAGCCGGAATCTATCCGGTTGGAATGAAAATAGCTTCAGATTATTATAAAGACGGATTAGGCAAAGCATTAGGGTATCTTGTGGGGGCTTTGGTTCTAGGCACTGCGCTACCACATTTATTAAAAGAACTTTCCTGGAACAGTGATTATAAAGCTGTTATTCAATCAACAAGTATTCTGGCGACCATAGGAGGGCTACTAATTTTCCTTTTTGTTCCCAATGGTCCCTACAGAAAACCTGTCTCAAAACTTCAATTAGGAGTAATAACAGAGCTTTTTGGGGTTGTTAGTTTTAGAAAAGCAGCTTTTGGCTATTTTGGTCATATGTGGGAATTGTATGCTTTTTGGGGATTTGTTCCTGTTGTATTAAAAACATACGTAGAGCAGCAAAGAGTTGGGATTCCGATCTCATTTTGGTCTTTTATTATCATTGCTATTGGATTTTTTTCCTGTATTCTTGGTGGGCATATTTCGTTGAAAACAGGAAGTAGAAAAGTAGCAAGATATTCATTGATCATTTCCGGATTCTTTTGTCTCACTTCTCCTCTACTCTTCGAATTACCAACTGAAATGTTCCTGACCTTTCTCTGTATATGGGGTATGGTTGTAATATCAGATTCTCCTCAGTTTTCTACACTGGTCGCTGCGGCAGCTCCTGCAGAGTTGAGAGGAACAGGACTCACAATAGTAAACTGCATTGGATTTGCAATTACGATTTTAAGTATTCAGTTATTATCTTATTTGACTACCAAAATCCATCCTTCCTATTTATTTCTATTTTTAGCTATTGGTCCTATAGTCGGACTCTACAGTTCAAGAACAAAATAATAGTATCATAATAAATTGTTAATCTGAGTTTTCACACTTAGCTTGTTGAAGTGTTATCGAAGTGATCGTGATATTGGCACTATATACACGTACTCATTAAAACTTTTCTATGTTATTTTTTCAATGTATTTTAGAAAACAAAAAGTATGCGATACCTACTGAACCTGATAACTTGTATATATACATCCCTCCTTTTTGCGCAGCCTGAAACCGAAGTATATCTGTTTGATATCTCTAATAAAGGAAATATACTATCATTAAAAAATCAACGAAACATTTCTAACAATCCTGGATATGATAATCAACCATACTTTTATAATGATAACATAGTACTTTTTGCTTCCACAAGAAACGGACAAACCGATATTGCTTCATATAACATAAGAGATAACAAAACAGATTGGATTTCTGAAACGCCAGGCGGAAGTGAGTATTCACCTACCAAAATCCCTAATCAAAAAGCAGTATCTGCTATTAGATTAGATACCACAGGAAAGCAACTCTTATATCAATATGATTTTAAAACAGGAAAGTCAAAAGTCCTGATCAAAGATCTCGTTATCGGATATCACACCTGGTATACCGAGGACATTATTATTTCTTCAGTTTTGGAAGATGGCGGATTATCTTTGGTAGTTTCTAACCTGAAGGATAATAGCAATTATACTTTTCAGAAAAAAGTGGGAAGATCGCTGCATAAAATTCCAAATACCAAACTCATAAGCTATATCAGTAAAGAAAGGGATATCTGGGAAATAAAATCATTGCATCCAATTACAGGCGAAACCAAAAAAATTGCACCTACTGTTGACAAAACCGAAGATATGTGCTGGCTGATTAATGGTACTATTTTAATGGCCAAAGATAATATCATCTATCAGTACAACCCAAAAACAAATGCTGATTGGAGTGTTTTTTATACAGCTACAGATCAAAATATCCATAAAATTACACGTATTGCCGTGAATACTACGAGTGGTTTATTAGCCTTGGTCGCTGAAAAAGTTGACGAATAAAATAATCTAGTGATTATAAAACAAAAGAAATTATGATAAACACTAGTCGGCAATAAAACTGGTGATATCCTCCGAACCGATAAAGGTAAAACCTCTAAGTTAACTGGAGATGGAATCTTAGTGAGTGTAGGCGAATCACATGGAATAGGAATTTTATATTGGAAAGAACTATGAATGATAAAATATTAGTTAGTCAACTACCTCGAGGCAATCATCAGAGAATTAAATTTCAAAGTTTGGATTAATTTTTAAGTAATATAAAATGATTCACAACATTGAAATATTGGGCCTCTAGCCTTACCTTATTTACCTATTCTGTTATAATACAACTCCTATGATTTGAATAAAAATATAACTATCTTGAGCTCGTTTTTTATCCTTTAATAAGATAAATCATAAATCAAAAAAATCACACAATTAATGCATACTAGAAAAACCTTTATCTTACTTTGCTTTTTATTCACTGGCCATATTTTGATGTTTTCCCAATCTGTATTAATAGAAAATATTAATCTGATCAACGTAGAAACAGGAAAAGTCCAGACCAATCAGTATATTTTAATAGAAGGTGATAAAATCTCAAAAATTTCTTCCGGAAAGATAAAAAAAGACGGGGTAACCCCTTCTATAATCGACGGAACCAATAAGTTTTTAATGCCCGGTATGATTGATACTCATATCCACTTTTTCCAAACGGGAAGTCTATATACGCGACCGGATGCAATAGATATGACCAAGGTATTCTCTTATGAGGATGAAATACAATTTGCTAAAGACATTATTCCAGACAACTTTAAAAGATACTTAAGACTGGGCATAACATCCGTTATGGATGTAGGCGGACCTTTTTACAATTTTAAAGTAAGAGACAGTATCGCTAAAAATAATCTATCGCCAAATGTTTATGTTACAGGGCCATTATTCTCTCCATATCAACCTAAAGCGTTTTCGAAATTGGAAGATATTCCTATCGAAAAAATCACTTCTAAGGAAGAAGCTACTGAACTATTTAACAAAATGCTGGCCTATAAACCGGATTTCATTAAAATTTGGTACATTGCTAATAAAGATATGCCTGCAGAACAGACATATCCTGTAGTAGAGCATATATCACAACTAACCCATAAAAATAATCTTAAGTTAACTGTTCATGCTACCGATCTGAAAACTGCAAAGCTTGCGGTAAAAGCAGGTGCAGATATTCTTGTACATAGTGTTAGGGATCAGCTTGTCGATAAAGAGTTTATCAATATGTTAGAAGATAATAACGTTACCTATATCCCAACACTCATAGTCTCGAGAAATTATGGGAAAGCATTCCTTGCCAATCCAGGTAATCATCCTCAGGATTTAGCTTTTGCTCATCCAACTGTTTATAGAACCCTTACAGATTTGAACAGATTTTCTGACGAAGAGGTTCCGAAAAGAATTCGTGATTTAAGAAAAGACAGTCAAAGGCTCGAGGAAAGATATCAAAAAGGTGATAGTGTTATGTTACTTAATCTTGAAAAGCTTACAAAAGAAGGGATCAATATAGCGACAGGAACTGATGCCGGAAATATAGGGACCGTTCACGCCTCTTCTTATATTCAGGAAATTGAAGCCATGAAAAAAGCAAATATTTCTAATTTTGACATTATTAAAGCCTCAACAATTAATGCAGCAAAAGGTTTTGGCCTTGATGCAAAAATCGGTTCGGTAGCTGAAGGGAAAATGGCAGACCTGGTGATCCTGAATAGTAATCCAATTGAGGACTTACAGCACCTAAACACTATCAGTGAAGTGATTAAAAGTGGAAAAATACTAGGTGCAAAAGATCTTATTAAAGAGACTCCCGAGCAAATCGTACAAAGACAGGTGAATGCATATAATGCCAGAAATATTGATGCATTTATGGATACATATGCTGACAACATTAAAATTTATAATTTTCCCGATGAACTTTCTATGGATGGTAAAGAGCAAATGAGAAAAAGATTTGAGAGTATGTTTCAAAGGGTTCCTAACTTGTATTGTGAAATAAAAAACCGAATTGTTTTAGGTAATAAAGTAGTAGACAGAGAACACGTAAGGTTCAATAGTCGTTATTCAGATGTTATTGCAATCTATGAGGTAACAGATGGAAAAATCTCTAAAGTGACCTTTATCAGATAGTAAATAAACCGCAATTTAATAAAGAATGGCTCCGTGATCTATCATTTTGGAGCCATTCTTATCAATAAAGGGGGCGTCAAAGGCTAACACTTAGTTAAATTTCCAGACTTGATTATCTACTGAAACTATTTGAGTGGTTGGCGTAGTTCCTCCACTAGCATATAAAATTCCGTTTAGAGTAACAAAATCATAATCTCTGGGTTCGATAGGAATCAACGTTGCTGTAGTCGCAAGCGACCAATCTAAACCATTCTCAGATTCATATAAAGTAGAAGCAAAAGCCAGGTTTGAAGTTGGAGGAGTAACCAACACTAGTTTATTGCTAAATTTTACCGGTTCTATCGATGTGTATCCCCTCTCGGCCGTATCCCAAGTTTGTTCGTTATTCCAGGCAATGCCATTTTCACTGCTATATAACGAGATAGAAACATCGTCTGTAGAAGGTTCTATAGCAATAAATTGATTTCCGATTCCTTCTACCCATAAACTATATTTACTTGCGAATCCGTAATTTTCTGTCAACAGATCCCAAGTGAGACCGTCTTCGCTACTATAAGTAGCTCGCTCCTCTGATAATTCATCTACGCTTGCATTATATCCGGAAATTCTATACAGTTTTGAACACCTTGCTCCATTTATTAGTCAAGTACCCACACATCATTAAGAAAATTGAATCTGTCTGTCCAACCTCCTGTAATCCAGATTTTGTTATCAAAAACTGAACAGCCAAATCTGTATCTCTTTAAAAAAGGAGCATCATTGGTCGATAACGTCCAAGTAATTCCATCTGATGAAAACCAAATATCATTGAATTCGTTAGCATAAATGTTTCTACCGGCTATAACCCATATTTTATTTTCATAAACTACTGATCTGTGTTCTTGTCGCTCACTAAATTCTGCATTAGCGGTAGCTTGAATCCAACTAACACCATCGACAGAATGCCACACATCATTTAGTGAAGCATCACTATTTTCCCCACCAATAATCCATATTTTATCATCATAGACTATTGAAGTGTGACCAGCTCTAGGTATGAATTGAGGAGCTCGATTAGCCTGAATCCAATCAATACCATTTTCAGAATACCAAACATCATTTGAGTAATCAAAACTTTCATTTTGTCCTCCGATGACCCATAGTTTGTTGTCAAAAACCACCGAAGAATGTGAATACCTCGGAGAAAATGAAGCTGAAGAAGTGGCTTCAATCCAATTAGTGCCATCTTCTGAATACCAAACATCGTTGTTCGCTCCAATCCCAGCAACAAAACCACCTATAATCCACATTTTGTTATCAAAAATAACTGAAGAATGAGATCCGCGATACCCAAAACTAGCATTTGCTAATGCCTGGTTCCAGGTTATTCCATCCTCAGTATTCCACACATCGCTCATTACTCCGCCTGTTCCACCACCTGCAATGACCCATAATTTGTTATCAAATTCGATTGTACTATGCCCACTTCTTTCAGCAAAATCTGCATTCGCAACTAGAGGAGTTTCAGGAAAATTTAAGTTACGAGTGGTAAAACTAAACGTATTACTCTCTGTTTGATTACCACTATCATCTATTGCAATTATTTTCCAATAATATGTTTGAAATAAACAAAGCTTTTCTGTAAGAGTAAATTCAGTTTCCGACAAGTTTTGCGCTACTATTTGAGTAGGAGATTCATCAGTGTCTAGAACTAAAGAATAGGTCACTGCTCCTCCTTCAGGATCAGTTGCATCGTTCCATGTAAAGGTTGGAAGACGATCCACCATTACAGCATCATCAACCACGTTAATTAGATCAAACGATTCTGGCGGTTGATTACTTATAGGGTTTGGGCCCGTATTGCCATTATCATCATTGCTACAGGAAAGGATCACTATCCCAAGGAATAAATGAAAAAATTTATGTTTACAATTCATAATTAATTATTTATAGTTACTACTTCGGTTTCGTGATCACCAATATATATTTGTAGAACTCCATCCGTGACATTTGATACACCCGAATCACCACCAAAATCTTCTACTCTAAAATAGAACGTTAAAGCAACGTTTTCACCGTTGGGTCTTAGAGTACCAACAAGTACATTGCCTGTTAATGGATTGCTAGGGTCACCTTGCCAGTAAATAATTCCAGATAACGTTCCTGTTGGGAAAGTTAGTTCCCAAGGAGCCGGTGGAAATGGCGTGGTGCTAAACTCAATGTAATCAGTAGGGTATTGCATTTGGATCAATTTTGTTCCACCGGTATCACCTCCGGCAAATATAAAATCGTAGTCAGCATCGTGCCTTAAATTAAGTTGTAAATGCTCCAGATCATCATCGTGTGTAAAAGTCCTAGCAAAACCATCTCCTGTAATTCTAAAACTAAATCTTGGTTGAGAGTCATCAGTATCTGTTTCGTCATCAGCATCACAAGCGTAAACCAGGATCAGACTTATCATCAATAATACATTGTTAAACATTTTCATAATTAATTTTATTTAATTTGTTATAACATACTTTTTGTTAAAAGCTTTCTATTGGATTTTAGAGTTTCTTTTACCATTCCAATCCCTATAGCGATCCATAGAGTAGAATAATTTGTTTGAATAGCTCCCATTTTTAAAGAATTGGTATCGGTAATCACATAACAATCAAAAGTTCTGATAGGTGTGGTTACCTGTTGCTTTCCCTCCACTTTTCTATCTGTCATATTGATGGTCATATTCCTATTCATTATTATTTTAAATGTCCCTATTACCTCTCTTGATATTCTATAATATATTCCAAAAAAGGATCGCCTGTAAGCTGATTGTTTAGGGTTGCTTTGGTAATCAAGTCATTCTCATCTCTTTCTACCACAACGGTATAGGTGGTTTCGGGATCTCCTCCAATTGTTGAAGATGAAAAGGTAGTTTGGCTAATTTCTGATTTTGAGAAAAAAAATGTAGCTCTGAGAAAATCCTCCCCTAATAGATACAATGCAGGCTGAAACCCCAAATAGGAAAAGGGTCCGTCATTATCAGTATAAACAAGGTCTATTGAGGATCTTTCATCAGCAAATTGTATAATGCGATTTTCATCATCCAAACGCAGCAAATTACCGCTAAAATCCATGTATGTATTTCCTGAGTAAGTAATCGGAATTTCTGTACCACTTTCTACGTTAACAGCTCTTATTAATACATCTCCATCGTATTCTAAAGTGCTTTGAAGGTTCAGATTGTTAAGAGAAAGAAGATTTATTAATCCTTGATTATCGTATTCAAAACTTAGATTCAAAATCCCGCCCACTTCTATAATTGAAGATAATTGATTCTGGTTATTGTATGAGAGTCTATATTCTACTTTATTACCATTGGTAACTGTTGTGGTAGTAATTTTGGAAGGAAAAAAGCCGCTTTGTCTCTGAGTAGTTCCATCATCGTCTCCACTACAGGAAACCATTGTTACTATTAAAATAAAAGCAAATAGGGTCGTAAAAAAATTAGTTTTTCTCATGATAGTCATATTGAGTTAGTATTGTGAATGATTTTTAATTAAAAAAGAAATTAAAGTTTAATAAACTCTACTCTTCTGTTTTGAGCCTTACCATCACTTGTATTGTTAGAAGCAACAGGATCCGACTCTCCCTTACCATCTGTAACGATTCTGCTTTCAGAAATCCCATATTGGTTGACTAATGAATTCTTAACAGCTGCTGCACGTTTTTTAGAGAGCTGCAGGTTATCGGGCTCTGATCCATCTGCATCGGTATGACCAATAATTTTAATACTTACATCAGAATTTTCCTCCAGCACTTTTGCTATTTCTCTGATTGTTTTATAAGATTGAGAAAGAAGTGCGTCACTTCCTGACTCAAATTGAATAGCATTTGTGCTTAATCTGCCTTCTGTAATTAACTTACTTCTATTATCTACTCCGGCTTCTCCTATTCTGAAATTGGTAATATACACCTCATCTTTATTGGTTTCATCCCTTAAGCCGAATACATAAAGTTTAAAAATATCGGCAGAGGCAGGAACCATCCTGGGAACATCTACTAATTTATTATCATTCATCCATACACGCATTCGGGGACCATTAACAGCAATAGCTATATGCGATTTTCCGTTGATGGGACCTCTGTAGTCTTTTCCTATATTATTTATGAAGATTCTTTTTCCTCCCTCTCTCTTTTCGATATAACCCGGAGAACTAACATATTGACAAAAAGATAATTTGACCATCGAAGATGATTTCGAAGACTGAAAAAGTGGAGTATCGTGTAGCAATAAGTGAATCCAGGACTGCGAGCTAGTATTGCGGTCCAGTCCTACAGTTAACATATCAAACTCAATGGTATAGTTTTCTGGCAACGATTCTTTGATCATTGGTATATATGTTGATCTCCCTCCTACTCTGAACCATTTTTTACCTTCGATCACTACTATCTCTCCACTACCATTAGTATCCCATTTTGCAGGAAAATCTCCTTTGTTATCACGACTAAAGTTATCTTCGAATAGTGTAACTGCTCCAGGTTGAAAATCTAGCGCTCTGTCTACGACCACTTCAGTGTTTTCATTATTTTGATTCTTTTCACTCTCAGAAGATCCAATAATAGCGCCCCCTTTAGATTTTTTCTTTTTCTTTTTCTTTTTATCCTTTTTACCGTCAAAAACTTCATCTAGTGCTTTATCCGTTTTTTTCTGGCTCTCTTTTTCCACTCTTCTTTCTACAGTTTTTTCTGCTGCTTTCTCTGCTTTTTTTGCCAGTTTTTCAAAAAATTGTGCGTTCGCCTGACTACAAATACCTAGTATGGTAAGTGTACATATAACTTTTAGTGTTTTCATTGTAACGTTAAGTTTAATAATAGATCTAATAATTATTATGGAGTAACCTCTCGCATACTTCTAATTTTTCCTACCATAGGAAACAATCCTCCGGCACTACCCTCGTATCCGCCAAATATCCAGATCTCTCCAGAATAGTTTAGAGCTGCGTGTTCATACAATCCTATTGTTGATGTAAGATCTGTGTATTCTGACCAATTAATCATATCTTCTGAATACCACAGATTACCTTCAGGTCCGGCAGTACCGAGTCCTCCTCCTACCCATACTCTACCATTATAAACTGTGGCACTATGTGCATACCTAGGAGAAAACACTCCGCTTGTAGTCACCTGAGACCAGGTAACACCATCAGAACTTCGCCATATTTCATTATATCGAGTACTTACATTTCTTCCCCCTAAAACATAAATTTCATTATTAAAAACTACAGCTTCAAATTTTTCTCTTGATGTAAATGCATTACCTGTTTCTTCGTTCCAGTTAGATCCGTCTGCAGAAGACCAAACAGATACATTTCCTATCCCACTATCTTTGATTAGATATAAGCGAGAATTAAAAACTACAACTTCATGATAAGCAGCATCTAAATATGCCGGAGTACTGGTTTCTAATACCCAATTCTCTCCATCTAAGGTACTCCAAACATCGCTTAAATACGTTCCACTATTATTTACTCCTCCTATCAACCACATTTTGCCATCATAAACCGTGAGCGTATGACCTACTCTTCCATCAAATTGATTACCGGTTACTGATCTCCAATTTATACCATTATCACTGTTCCAAACCTCACTTGATTTATTGGATCTGTTAGATCCGTAATATCCCCCAACCAACCAAACTTTACCCATAAACTCTGCCATTGCATTTTCTGCAAAAGCTCCCATCTGATCTTCTCTAGTTTGTTCTGTGAATTCTAACACAACCTCATCTGCCGGTGGCATCGTATCCGGATCATCAGAATCACAGGATACAAAAAAGATAAGTCCAAGTAGAGCCAAATATTTAAAAAACGTTTTCATAATGTAAATTTTTAATAGTTGTCTAACTAGTTTCTACTTCTTTGTATAGAAAATAATGAGGATGTAAACATTTACTATTATTTTTTTTTAAATTTTGTTTTTTTTATCAATGTATTCTTATTAACTATTCTTAATTCATAGTCACCTTTCTCCAGCGCATTTACATTTAAGTAAATTTCATTATTCGGCATTTTAGGAATGTCTCCCTTTAAAATGAAAGGCTTTTTCTTCATTAAAACTTAAATAAAAAAGGATTTTCTTTATTGCTATACAGCAAAGCTATATCTGAATAAGAAAAAGAGGTAGCAGAAATGTAACAATCCCTGTAACATATGTAACAAGGTCCGAGAAAACTGTCAAAACTGACTTTGCTCAAAGTACTATAAACATAAAATAGTATTTGATGCGTATGGATTAAGGTTTGGTGAAATCAGATGGGGACATCCCATACTTTTCCTTAAAACACTTTGTAAAGTAAGAGGGATTATTAAAGCCTACTTCATATCCAACTTGAGAAATATTAATCTCGGATTTTTTAAGCAACTGGACAGCTAATTTAAGTCGTTGGCTTCTTATAAATTCGGTAGTGGATAATCCTGTAATAGCCTTTAATTTTCGATGTAATTGCATTCTACTCATCCCTAATGCAACGGCAAAATTCTCCGCGCTAAAATCACTTTCTACCAAATTAGTGTCCATAACTTCTTGCAAATTGCAAAGAAATTGCTCCTCATAAGAACTTACGGAAAGCTCTTTTGGTATCAAAATGACTTCCTGACTAAAACGCTCCTGTAACTTTTTTCTTGATTCTAATAAATTATGAACTGTAGCTTTTAGTATTTCTGTACTAAAGGGTTTGGTTATATAAGCATCTGCTCCTGTTTCTATCCCCTCTAATTTGTTTTCATCACCCGCCTTAGAGGTAAGCATCAGTATTGGAATATGAGAAGTAGCTTGATTTGTTTTGGTGTTTTTTGTTAATTGCAATCCATCTTCGTTGGGCATCATTAAATCGGTAATGATTACATCCGGAATATATTTAAAAGCCTTTTCCAAACCTTCAGTACCATCTTTTGCAGTTTTAATACTAAATTTTTCAGAAAACAAGGAAGAAAGATATTCTCGAAGCTCAGCATTATCATCTACTATTAACAGTATAGGGTCATCTGTATCTTCATTTGGGTTATTTAATGCAATCTCCTCATTTTGGATCTTTCCGGGCATAATTTCTTGTGCCGGAGAAAATCCAGTTTGTTCCCGATAGTTAATTTCTTCTTTGCTGTAATCTTTTTCCTCAATAGGAAGCATCATAATAAAACTAGTAGCGTTTTTATCACTCTGTGCGGTTATTGAGCCTTTATGAAGTGCTACCAGTTCTTTGGTTAAGGCAAGACCAATTCCAGTGCCGGTTGCATTTTCATTAGCACGATGAAATCTTTTAAAAATATCGGCCAGCTCCTCTTGGGTCAAAGAAACACCTGTATTGTTAACTTCTAATTGAAGTTTAGAATGTTTTACTAAGGCTATTATTGAAATTTTATCTCCTTCAGGTGTATATTTTAAGGCGTTACCTAAAAGGTTACTGATAACTTTTTCTAGTATGTCACGGTCAAACCAATAATTAGTATCGTCCAGATCAATGTTAGAAATAAATTCCTGATTATTAGTTTCCGCTTTATATTCAAAAGAAGATACTATTGCCTTTAGAAATTGAACCAAGTTTGATTTTCTAACGTTCAAATTATAATGATCGGATGCTAACTTTGAGAGGTCCAGTATTTGATCAACCAATGTCAGCAATCTTCCGGCATTATTTTTGGCTATTGTAAGGTTTCGTCTTTCTTGTGCGTCAAGATTTTCTTTTTTTAATTGTTCCTCAATGGGACCATCAATTAATGATAACGGAGTTCTGAACTCGTGAGAAATGTTTTCAAAAAACCTAGATTTGGTTGCATCCAATTCTTTAAGTTTTTTATTTGTTTTCTGATGGTTGCGTAGTGCAAAAAACAAAAAAACACCAGCTACTAAAAAAACTCCGATACCAGCAAGAAACATAGTACGCTGATTAGCCTTTTCGGCTTCTATGGTTTCATTTTTTGCAGCAAGTAATTTTATTTCTTGTTCTTTTTGTTGGCTTTGGTATTTAGCTTCCAGATTTAAGGCTAGGTTTTGCTGCTTTCTTGCCTCCAGCGAGTCCCGATAACCCAGCGTTTTACTATAAAACTCTGCTGCTTTCTCGTAATTTCCGGCTTTTTGATAAGATATTGCAAGATATTTAGAAATTCCCACTAAAATGCCGCTTTCCCCTTCGTCTGCATTTTTATAAAAATCATATGCCTTTTCAAAATGAGGTATAGCTTCGGTATATTTACCAATCCTACTTAAAAAACCTGCATATTTTCTGTGAGCCTTTGCAGCATTGCGAGGATCACCTGTTTCTATTAATATTTTAAGTCTTCTCTTATGATATGTATTTGCTTTATCGTAGTTGTTCAGATCGGTGTATACAATTCCCAAGGACGAATAGATCTGGGCGGTTTCCTGAATCAGACTATTGTTTTCAAAATAAATCAAACTTTTTTCAAAATAAGGTAGTGCTTTTTGATACTCTCTGCGTTGACCGTATATATTCCCTAATAAAATGAATCCGTAATTTTCATAATATCCCTCATTAATTTCTGAAGCTAATTGTACACCTTTTTTAAAATATGCCTCTGCTTTTGATATATAAGAAGTGTCCTGAACGCTATAAGTTCTTAACAGCACTTCACCAAGGTTAAACATTGCTTTAATTGTATTCTTATTTTTTATACCTGAGTGTTGAGAGATAGCGTCTATTTTTTGATAGGTAGCTATTGCCTCGTGATCTTCAAATTTAGAGTAATGAATATTTCCAATAGGAATATATGCTGCAATAATCACTTCCGGTATCTCATGTTCAATTCCAAGTGCAAGTGCTTTCTTTGCATAAAAATAAGTTGAATCATAATTACCTTTTCTAAAATAAATATTAGCAATTTCACTCTGTGCCTTTCCTAATACTAAAGGAGAAGCTTGTTTACCTACGGTTTCAAGTTTTTCTGATGCTAATTGAAGTGCTTCATCATATTTCGACATCTGGATTAGCGAGTCAATTTTTGAAGAGTTTTGACCATAGAAGGAGGTAATACCAAGAAGGAATATTCCTAAAATCGTAATTCTCATAAGTTAAAGTTTAACATTTAAAAGTATACAATTTTTAATAATTCATAAAAAAATCACAAAATGATAGTTCATCTTATAAATTTGTTAAGGTATAGTACCTAATGATTGCTTTTAATTAAATTAGGCGATCAAATTTACACAGATGAAAATTTTTCTTACCTCAACACTCTTTTTCTTATCAATTATTGTTACCTCACAAACGGATCAAAGGATATATGAAATTATCGATGCTGTTTCAGCAGAACGTATTGAAGTAGACATCAAAAAACTAGCTGATTTCGGTACTCGACATACATTAAGTGATACCGTTTCTGAAACAAGAGGCATTGGTGCTGCAAGAAGATGGATTAAATCAGAGTTCGATAACATTTCTAAAAATTGCAATAATTGCCTGGAAGTTTTTTATCAAAAAGATTTAGTGAAAAAAGGAACTAATCAACGTATTGTTAAAGATGTTGTGGTGGTCAATGTAGTAGCTGTTCAGCGAGGTACTAAATATCCTAACCGCTTTATTATGATGAGTGGTGACATCGATTCACGTATCACAGACCCAACTAATTTTACGGATGATGCTCCAGGAGCAAATGACAATGCCAGTGGAATGGCCGGTGCCATTGAAGCTGCCAGAGTTTTGTCTAAATACGAGTTTGAAAACAGTATTATTTATGTAGGATTATCAGGAGAAGAGCAAGGCCTTTTTGGCGGTCAGGGATTGGCAAAATATGCTAAAGAAAAAAATTGGGAAATCATTGGTATATTGAATAATGATATGATTGGAAATATTAAGGGTGTTGATGGGGTAATTGACAACAGGACTTTTAGAATATTCTCCGAACCTGTTAATCTTACAGATAATGAAAAAACTGTAGATAGAAGACGTTTTTATGGAGGCGAAGTAGATGGAATTTCACGTCAATTGGCAAGATACATTCACAAAACTACCAAAACGTATATGCCGGAAATGAACCCTATGATGATATATCGTTTGGATCGATTCGGTCGTGGTGGGCACCACCGTCCTTTTAATGATGCTGGTTTTGCTGGAATTCGAATTATGGAAGCTCATGAAAATTACATGCAACAGCATCAGGATATCAGAGAAGAAAACGGAATTAAATATGGAGATGTAGTCGAACATGTGAATTTTGATTACGCTGCAAAACTTACTGCCGTGAATGCAATTAATCTGGCCAGTATCGCATGGGCACCTCCAGCTCCCACTGAAGTAAAAATCGGAGGAATCGTAGAACCCTCTGCTAGGTTTAAATGGAAAAAATTAAATGATTCGAATATCAAAGGATACAAAATATATTGGAGAGATACCACTTCTCCTACTTGGGATCATAGTCGTTTTGTCGGTAATGTCGATAATTTTATCCTAGATGGTATTGTTATTGATAATTACTTTTTTGGAATCGCTTCCGTTGGGAAAAATGGTCATGAAAGCCCTGTAGTATTTCCTTCAGAAGTGTTCAGAAAATAAATAAATTTTATGTATGTTAAACTTGAAAAATTTAACCGCTTCTAATGAAAATTATTAATATTCTATCAATCTTTTGGTTACTCCTTATTATTTCCTGTAAACAGCAAGGAATTAATAGAAAATTACCTCTATCGTCGGATATAGCAGAAAATATATCTATTCCAACAAAAGGTAAAGTGATCATTCACAAAAATTTTAAATCTGAACACGTAATCCCAAGAAATGTAGAAGTTTTTTTACCTGATGGATATGATTCGAATTCGAAGATTAAGTATAAAGTTTTGTACATGCACGATGGACAAAATGTTTTTAATCCCAAGACCTCCTATACCGGCATTGATTGGGGTGTAGATGAAGTACTGGATAGTTTAATTAAACACGGAAAGATCAAAAAAACCATTGTGGTAGCTCCCTGGAATACTGAACAAAAGCGATTTTCGGAATATATGCCCGAAGCTCCGGCAGAAGCTACCAGCAGTGCTGAAATAAAAGCTTCTTTAAAACAAAATACTGGTTTTGACGAACTTTATTCTGATGAATACCTAAAATTTTTAGTAGAAGAATTAAAGCCATTTATTGATAAAACCTATAATGCATCCCCTAAAATTGAGGATACTTCTGTTATGGGATCTTCTATGGGAGGATTAATATCATTGTATGCTATTTGCAAATATCCTGAAGTTTTCGGAGCCGCCGGATGCGTGTCGACTCACTGGCCAATTCCGGTTTTAGGAGAAGCTTATATGAATACACTCCCTTCTACCCTACCTGATCCGGAAACTCACAAAATATATTTCGATTTTGGAACCGAAACGCTAGATGCGCAGTATGAACCTTACCAGAAACGAGTTGATCAAATGATGAAGGATAAAGGATATATAGCAGGAAAAAACTGGATAACTAAGAAGTTTAAGGGAGCAGCTCATAACGAAAAAAGTTGGAATAAGCGTGTGCATATACCTCTAGAGTTTTTACTAAAGTAAAATTACTATGAATCACTGTTAGGTGTTTTTTAATGTAAAAACACTCCGAACTTAGATAACATAAAATCTTAAAAATGAACAAAATTTTCTTAGCTATATATTTTATTTCTGCTCTATTACCTGTTTGTGCGCAAACATCTATTTTTGATCAACAACAACAATTCACCAGACAAGATTCGTTACGAGGATCTGTAACTCCAGAAAGAGCTTGGTGGGATCTTACGTATTATCATCTGGATATATCAGTAGACCCTGACAATAAAACTATTGAGGGAAAAAACACAATACACTACAGAGTATTAGAAGATCAAAACGTATTACAAGTTGACCTACAACCACCTTTAGAAATAAAAAAAGTGGTACAAAACGGGAAAGAGTTAAAAATTTCATCAGAAAAGAATGCTCATTTCATCACCCTTGATAAGGAACAAATAATAGGTACCGTAGATTCGATAGAAATTTATTATAGCGGAAAACCAAGAGAAGCTGTTCGCGCACCGTGGGATGGCGGTATTAGCTGGAAAAAAGATGCAAACGGAAAACACTTTATAGCATCTTCCTGTCAAGGTTTAGGAGCTAGTGTTTGGTGGCCAAACAAAGACCATATGTATGATGAAGTAGACAGCATGCTTGTAAGCGTTACAGTTCCAAAAGAGTTAATAAATGTATCAAACGGAAGACTAAGAAAAGTAGAAGAACGCAATCCGGACACAAAAACATATCACTGGTTTGTTCAGAATCCAATTAATAACTATGGAGTAAACATCAATATTGGGGATTACGTACATTTTGGAGAAAAATACGACGGAGAAAATGGTATGTTAGATATGGATTACTATGTATTAAGAGATAATCTTGAAGCAGCAAAAAAACAATTTAAAGATGCTCCAAAAATGATGAAAGCATTTGAGCATTGGTTTGGTCCGTATCCCTTTTATGAAGATAGTTTTAAACTGGTAGAAGTACCTTATTTAGGTATGGAACATCAAAGTTCTGTAACGTACGGTAATAAGTATGTAAATGGATACCTGGGCAATGATCTTTCGGGTACAGGATGGGGATTGAAATTTGACTTTATTATCATCCATGAATCCGGTCACGAATGGTTTGCCAACAATATTACTTATAAAGATATTGCAGATATGTGGATCCATGAGAGTTTCACAGCATATTCAGAAAATTTATTCCTGGATTACTACTATGGCAAAGAAGCCTCTTCTGCTTATGTGATTGGTACACGCCAGGGAATTAGGAATGACACACCTATTATAGGTCAGTACGAAGTAAACCACGAAGGATCCAGTGATATGTATTATAAAGGAGCCAATATGTTACATACCATACGTCAGCTCATCGAAGATGATGAAAAATGGAGATCCATCCTTAGGGGACTTAATAAAGAGTTTTATCATCAAACAGTTACAACAAAACAAATTGAAGAATATATTAGTGAGAAGACTAAAATTGATCTCACAGCTTTTTTTAATCAATATCTAAGAGATACCAGAATACCAACCTTAGAGTATGGTTTTGATGACAATGGTCTAAAATATCGATATATTAATATTGTAAAAGATTTTGATATGCCTGTTCGATTAAAAATTGATGGAAAAGATCAATGGGTGCAGCCTCATGCAGAATGGCAAGTATTAAAAATTAAAGCAGATGAAATTAGTATTGATCCGAATTTTTATATCAAAGCCACATCTATATAATGAAAATTTACTTCCCACAGTGGCAAGGATCAGGAACCGGTGAGGTTATAGAAAATGGAGCTAAAGCTATTTTAGACTATTTGAATGATCCTGAATTTATTCAAATTCCGTTGTCAAAAATTTTGGCAGGAAAAAATGGAGAAAAAAAATACAACATTAATAACTTTGATGCACTAAAAGAACAACTAACCAGACTGAAAGAATACACGAACCAAACACGACCTAAAACCATCAAAACGATTGGTGGAGATTGTGGATTAGAAATAGTGCCTGTTTCATATCTCAACCACAAATATCCTAACCTTGGTGTAATTTGGTTTGACGCACACGCAGATATTAATAAACCTTGTGATTCACCTAGTTGCAATTTTCACGGAATGCCATTGAGAATTTTGTTAGGCGAAGGTTCAGAACACCTGAATCCATTACTGTTTTCTACGATTAAATCTTCGCAAGTACACTATATAGGTGTTAGGGATATAGATGAGGCCGAGCTGGAAAGAATTGAAGAAGGTGCTATCTACGCTACGAAAAATAATAACATTGCAGACCTGGTACAAACTTTAAAATTGAAAAATATCACCCATCTTTATCTACATTTTGATTTCGATTGCCTGGAACCAAAAGAATATAATAAAACCTATTATGAGGTTTCTGATGGCTTAACTATTTCCGAAGCAGAATCCGACATTAAGATTCTACAAGAAAACTTCAACATTGTAGGTAGTAGTGTTTTAGAATCTACAACAACAAAAGTTTCAGAATTACAACCTATCTCGAATATTATCAATTTATTAATGAAATAACATATCCCAGATTCAATTAACTTGATAAACAAAATATTAAGAAACTTATGTAATATCTTAAAAAAAAGCCATTTAAGATATCTTTTTAATTTGTTTAAAACGCTATACCTTATATTTAAGTTAAAAAGATCCGTATGCTAACACTGTTTAAGAAAAAATCAGAGAAAGAAAGACTTCAAAAAAAATATAAAGATTTAATGGAAGCTTCTTTTAAACTATCCCACGTTAATCGTAAAGCCAGCGATGACAAACAAGCTGAAGCTGAAGAGATTTTAAAAAAAATAGCTCAATTAGAGGGCTGATTCATAAAATTACGTTTTTTGATTATGAACACTTTGCCACCTTGTATTTATATATTTTTTATGATCTCCTCTCTACTCCTTTTCGATTTTACTACCAATAGTGATCTAACCCAATGGAATGTAGTTAACGATGGCGTGATGGGCGGTTTATCCGAAGGAGAGTTTGAAATTAACAGTAAAGGTAATGCAGTTTTTAGAGGAACTATTTCTTTAAAAAATAATGGTGGGTTTTCATCCGTTCGTTACCGTTTTGACACCAAAAAAGTAAATGGATTTACCAAAGTAGCAATCAGACTAAAAGGAGATGGAAAACAGTATCAATTTAGAATAAAAAGTAATTCGTATGACCGTTATTCTTATATTACACACTTCGAAACTACTGGAGATTGGCAAACTGTAGAGTTTTCATTATCAGAAATGTATCCGGCATTTAGAGGAAGAAAGCTAGATCTTCCTAATTATCCATCAGAAAAGATGCAAGAAATTGCGTTTTTGATCGGCAACAAAAAAGCCGAAAGTTTTAAGCTAGAAATTGACAAAATAGAATTAAAATAACGTTTTTGATGAACCTTACATTTAAAAGTTTCAATTGATATTTAACTATTAATTCTTAAGATGAATCTCTTGAAGGCTTTCCATTCTGTTTCGCTCTAGGAAGGCATCAATAGTTTCAAAATGTTCTATAACGCGTTTGTCTTTGAACTCAAATACTTTATTCGATAATCCTCTTAAAAAATCACGATCGTGGGACACTAATATCAGTGTACCATCAAAAGCCAGTAGCGCTTCTTTTAAAACATCTTTGGATCTGATATCCAAATGATTGGTAGGTTCATCCAGAATCAATACGTTTACAGGTTCCAGAAGTAATTTTACCATAGCGAGTCGTGTTCTTTCTCCACCAGAAAGTACGCCTACCTTTTTATCAATATGATCGCCACTAAACATAAATTGCCCAAGTATGTTTTTGATTTGAGTCCTCACATCTCCCTTGGCGACTTCATCCACTGTCTGAAACACAGTAAGATCAGGATCCAGTAAAGAAGCCTGGTTTTGCGCAAAATAACCAACCTTAGCATTATGCCCCAAATCGCATTGACCTTCAAAATCAATTTCTCCCATAATAGCTCTAATCATTGTGGATTTTCCTTCTCCATTTCTACCAACAAAAGACACCTTTTCTCCTCTTGCTATAGACATATTGGCATCTTTAAAAACCACGTGATCGTCATACTTTTTGGACAAATCTTTAGCAATTACAGGATAATCACCAGAACGTGCTGAAGGTGGAAACTTAAGTTTTAGTGAAGAAGTATCGATTTCATCGATTTCTATGATATCAAGCTTCTCTAACATACGCTCACGAGAATTCACTTGGTTTGTTTTAGAATACGTTCCTTTAAATCTTTCTATAAACTGTTTTGTATCTATGATAAACTTTTGCTGTTCCTGATATGCTTTTATCTGATGCGCACGTCTTTCTTCCCTCAACTGTAGATAGTGCGTATAATTGGCCTTGTAATCATAGATTCTTCCCATCGTAACTTCGATAGTCCTATTGGTAATATTATCTATAAATGCTTTATCGTGAGAAATCACAATGACTGCTTTTGCTTTATTAAGCAAGAAGTCTTCTAACCATATTACAGATTCGATATCCACGTGATTTGTAGGCTCATCCAGAAGAATAAGATCTGGTTTCTGTAATAGTATTTTAGCAAGTTCAATTCGCATTCTCCATCCTCCGCTAAATTCACTGGTCGGTCTCTTAAAATCTTCCCTTTTAAAACCCAATCCTTGTAATGCTTTTTCTACCTCTGCATCATAATTGACCTCTTCTATAGCATAAAACTTTTCCCCAAGATCTGTTACCTTTTGGATAATATTCATGTATTCGTCAGAATCATAATCTGTCCGAGTCTCCAGTTCTTTATTGAGGCGGTACATTTCGCCCTGCATTTCAAGTATCTGACCAAATGCCTTAGATGCTTCTTCAAAAACGGTACAATCATCATTGGTTAATAAATGTTGCGGTAGATATGCAATCACGGCTTCTTTAGGACAACGAACATTACCCCGGGTGGCTTTTTGCGCACCTGCTATAATCTTCATCATCGTAGATTTACCGGCACCATTTTTACCCATCAAGGCTATTTTATCATTTTCATTGATCACAAAAGAAACATTACTAAATAACGTTTCTCCACTAAACTCCACAGCAATACCATCTACAGAAATCATACTTTTTTATTTTAAGAATGCAAAACTATAAAAAAGCAGATTAATAGAAAGGATTTGTCTAACTATCATATGAGCAAATTCATTTACGCAATATTGCAAAAGCCACAACAAGCTTTACGAGCTGAATTCAATTAGGGAATTTTCTCTATAAAAGCCTCAATTTTATAAAACTTATCCGTATCTTAGATATAGGCTTGAACTTAGTTTAATTTTATCCCATTACATCTCAATTACCTAATAACTCTAAAAGAAGCGGGTACTAATATCCTTTTCTTAATGGCACGTATTACCAAACAATAAGATATAGATTGAATTATATGGATGAACAAAGCAGACTTCAGGATTTGTTAGCGTACCAAATAATGGATACGCCTCCTGAAAAAGAACTAGATGAATTATGTGAGATTGCCTCGGCTATCTGTGACACCCCAATTTCTCTAATCACTTTATTGAATGAAAACAGACAATGGTTTAAATCAGTCAAAGGCCTTGATGTTAAAGAAACTAAAAAGAAAGATGCTTTCTGCTTATATACACTCGACAAACCTGAAGAAGTACTGGTGGTAGAGGATTCTCTCGAGGACGATCGGTTTTGTAAAAATCCATTAGTAACTGGTAATCCTAATATCCGGTTTTATGCTGGAGCTCCTTTAAAAACTCCGAAAGGTAATGTATTGGGCACATTATGCATCATTGATACCAAACCAAGATATATCTCTGATAATCAAAAAAGAGCCTTGCAATTACTGGCCGATCGAGTTATGGGTTTTCTAAATGCAAGAAAATTGTTGATAGCACAAGCAGAAAAGATTGAATTTGACGCACAAAGATTGAAAAAACTGACAGATCAGGTTCCCTGTACCATTTTTCAATTAGAAACTTCCGTGGATAAAAAAATAAAGATCCCATTTGTAAGCAAAGGAATTTCGACGATAGACCCAAATCTTACAGCTGAACAAATTCAAAAAACACCACAATTATTGTATAAAATGGTGCATCCTGAAGATATTTCAGGCGTCATTGAGAGTATGAAACGATCCTTTCAGAAAAGTAATGAATGGAATATTGAATGTAGAGTACCTTCTCAAAATCAAATATCCTGGTACCGATGTATGGCCAAACCTGAAGAAAGAGAAGATGGAACACACGTTTGGTATGGTGTGTTACAGGATATTACCTATCAAAAAGAATATGAAAGTACATTAGAGCAAATACTATTCGATATCTCTCACGTATTACGCAAACCAGTGACTACATTACAAGGGTTAACCTCAACTATAAACATAGATAATATGACAGAAACCCTTTTAAAAAAATATGCCGTTTATATTAAAATAGTTTCTGATGAATTAGATGATTTTACCCGAAAGTTGAATACCACCTATGCAAATAAAAGGAAAGGAGTTCCACAAAATCCAAAAAATAATTAGAATATTAAACGCTATCCCTTGGTAAATTTTAGATGTTAAACATAAAAAGGAGCTAAATGATTTATATAATTATATTGCATCCCAAAATCTAAATCATATATTATTCTCGAAATAAATACAGTAATATTTTTTTCGAGTCTAACAATACTTACCAATGAATCGCTATAAAAAAACATTCGAGACCTGGGATAAAATAGCATCTTTATACGAGAATGTTTTTATGGATATGGATTTATATGTTGACACCTATATCATTTTTTGTAATGAACTTACTCAGAAAAGTCAATCTATCCTCGAAATTGGTTGTGGACCAGGTAATATCACTAAACATATAATTTCTAAAATACCAGATTGCCAATTCTTAGGCATCGATATTGCTCCAAATATGATTGAACTAGCTAAAAAAAATAATCCTTCTGCTACTTTCAAGATAATGGATGGGAGAGAAATAAGTAATTTACCAGATAAGTTTGATGCTATAATTTGTGGTTTCTATTTACCTTATTTATCAAAATCAGATCGTTTTGATTTAATCAATAATTGTCAACACCTGTTAAATAATCACGGTATGTTATATATAAGTTTTGTAGCAGGAAGTTACAAGGAATCCGGATTTCTAACTGGTAGTACGGGCGATCAGGTCTACTTTTACTATCACGACATGGATGAAGTCAAAAAAGAATTAATGGAACACGACTTTACTATTTTACATACTTTACATAAAAAGTATCATAGGACTGATAAAACTTCAGAAATTCATACAATTATTATTGCACGACAAAACAGTAGACGCCAAAAAACATAAAAATACTCCTCTGATTTAATGATGGAATTATTAGTATGTTTTTGGCGGTATAAAATATTATTTTTCCAAAAAATACTGTGGATTTTAGATTGTTAGCCGTAGTTTCCATGTTCAATGGCAAAGGTATAGGTAAACTTCTTACCCAAAAATGTATTGAACTGGTAAAAGAAGAAAAACAATCTCAGTTAATGATGCATTCGACTAAAGCTATTTAAGCGTCCTGGAAAATGTATGAAAATATTGGATTAAAAGATCAAATAATGAGAAACTATCTGCTTATAGCTTTAGACTCTTTTTATATTTTTAACACCTATTTCAAAAGTTTTGATAAAACTAATATACTGTTACTGCAAAAAGTGTTGAAAGGTAAAGCAACACACTATACTATATCACTTTTTAAAAGAAAAATTACATCTTCGCATTAGTCATAAACAGTTATTCCAAAGGGAAAAAACCCCTAAAATTAATGGTTGTAAACCTATTCCTAAACCGTTTTTCACTGCTTGATTTCATGATTCTTACACAATAGATTTGCTCCCACGAAAGGTGATTCCGGAACACCTTAGTGAACTAATTATATACTTTTAAAACCATTAATTATGAAAAAATCAATTTTTAAAACACTGGTCATTGCAATGACATTAGGCTTTGTATTTATAGCTTGCAACGATCACGAAGAAGAACTACAAGACGAACAATTACAGGAGGCCAATGAAACTCCTACAAAAGATGCAATTTACCCGACTGAGGTAAGTGAAACTTCTCTGGAAGTTGCAAAAATCCAAAAAAACGGTCACGAATATCGCTTTATTGCGGTGGGAGAAAATGATGACATGGTAGTTATTGAAAAATTATATGGAAATGCAGAAAAAAACAATGAAGACAGCAGTTTAGAGGGAGATTTAACACCATTTGACATCTTTGTTTCCTTAACCGATGCTAATCTTCAGGTTCCGGAGCGTATTGCAAAAACCGCAGAAGGATCTGCTCTGACAAACTCAGGAAGACACATTAGTGAGTCCTTAGCTCCTGTAGAAATCCTGGATCCTAACTATACCGATAGTACTATAGAAAAAGCCTGTTATGATATAGGCGCCACCGGTTTTAGAAATTCGTACTGTGGAGGAACTCCTGTAGTATCGACTCCAACTGATATTAGATTCTGTGATAATGGATTATGGTATTCTAACACACGTAATTCTTCTTATGGAGGTTCCTGGAGAGAAAGAGACGATGTGCAAACCTGGACGAATGTAAAATGTGGATTGACCAGAGTTCAGTTCTATGCTTGGAAGAGCAGCGGAATCTGGCCATTTAATAGCTATTCTTGGCATTTACAATATCAGGTAGACTTTACTAATGGTATCTGGTATGCATATTACTACACTTCTGATTACACAGAAAGAGAAGTAAGAAGAACAAGACCAACTAATAGCGGTTCTTTTAGAGCCTATACTCGATTCTTTTAGAATACCGTATTACACAAAATGATATAACCCATAATATCGTTACAGATGTTATGGGTTCTTTTGTTATTAGGTATTTGAGTAGAAGGTTTAATTATTTATAAAGATTTTACAAATTTCTATTTGTAATTCCCTTAGAGTGTTGCAGATTCTTATTATTTTAGTATGTTTCAAAATATAATTTTTTATATGTCTTATCGCTTTTTGTTTATTTGGATATTTTGTTTTTCTACAACCTTTATTTTATCTGGATATTCACAAAATAAAATAGAGAAAGAATATCGAATCAAGAGTTTTGATGTTCCAAAGTCAGCATTAGATTTTATGGATCTTGGACCCTTTGATAAGAAAATCAAATGGTACGCTGAAGAAAGTTTGGACGGTAATAGTATCGAGGCGAAAACTTGTTTCAGAAAACGGAAGTATAGTATTGAATTTGATCTCAATGGTAATCCTCAAGATGTTGAACAAAAAATTCCCTTTAAAAGTTTAAAAAACACAGTACAAATAAAAATTAAAAAATCCTTAGATAGTATATTTGTCAATTCAAAAATTAAAAAAACACAAAAACAATATGTAGGTTCGAGGCAGGCTCTTATCTCTCTTTTAAATAAAGAAAAACTAACCGAAGGTTATGACATAAATTATGAGCTAATCGTGAAAGGTAAAAAAATCAAACTACACTCATATTATGAACTACTATTCGATAATAATGGTAAATTATTAAAAATTTTAAAAATAGTTAATGCCAATACAGACAATCTTATTTATTAAAACATGAATAAAAGAAGAGTATGTATATTGGTTTGCTTTTGTAAAATTATTTGTTATAATCTGATTGCACAAACATCATTTACTTCGGGATTACTACCTAAAATTGTTATATCTAAAAAACTCTCCGATCACACTAAATTAGTTCATAGTATTGAGTCTCGACAACAATTATGGGAGCATCAGCCTAATGATAATTACTCATATGACTATTTACTAACAGATTTTACTACTATCCTTTCTTTTAAACTGTCTTCTGACAAGGTTTTCAACACGGGATATCTCTTACGAATAGAAGGAGATCAATTTATTCACCGTTCAATATTCCAATATTCTATTGCTCAACAATTAGAATCCATGAGAGTTGCACACCGCTTCGTTACTGATCAAACCTTTAGTACAAAAGAATCTCCTGAATTTAGACTTCGATACCGCTTTACTATAGAATTACCGTTTAATGGTTATCGGGTAGATCCCGGTGAATTTTATCTTAAAGTAAATAATGAGTATTTAGGATCCTACCAGAGCTCTAATACTGATTTAGAAATACGGATCATTCCTTTTATAGGGTATGAAGTTGATGCCAAAAGTAAAATTGAAATTGGCCCTGATTATCGTTTAAGTCAATTATTTGAATCTGGAACCAAAAATCGATTGTGGTTTAGTATAAATTACTACTATGCAATTGAGAAAAAACAGATAAAAAATGAAGACTAAACCAGAGCTATATTTCGAAAATGATGAAGAATGGCGTAAGTGGCTTCACAAAAATCACTGTATTTCTGAAGGTGTCTATTTGATCTTCTACAAAGTAAAAAGCCAACAGACCAGTATGCGCTGGGAAGAGGCAGTGAAAGTAGCTCTTTGCTATGGATGGATCGACTCTACCGTAAAAAAACTGGATGAAGAACGAAGAAGGCAGTATTTCTGTCCACGCAAACCAAAAAGTGTCTGGAGTAAACTTAATAAGTCATACATTGCAGCTCTGATACAAAACGATTTAATGCACGAAAGCGGTCTAAAGGCTATAACAATTGCAAAGGAAAATGGATCCTGGACGGCATTAGATAATGTAGAAAATGGTGTCATACCAAAAGATTTACAAAGGGCTTTTAATAAAAATAAAGCAGCCTTCAATAACTACTTAAATTTTAGCAGAAGTTATAGGAAAAGTTATCTATACTGGCTTAACCAGGCAAAACGGCAGGAGACAAGGGATAAAAGAATTGTGGAAATCATCGGACTGTGCAAAGCTAATATCAAGACCAGAGATAATGGTCGGTAAAACCCTCAAAATAACAATACAAACCTATTGCAGAACCGGTAGTACAACAGGGACCGTTTGTTATGAATAGCGAACAAGAAATTCAGGAAGCTATTGCAGAATACCATAAAACACAGTTTGGTGGATGGCCCTGGCCCAGTTATGATCACGTTCACTCAAAATCTAGGGAACGTTTGCACAGTATCCGGACGACTCCGAAATTATTAAACCAACTTAGTTGATTACTATATAGTAATTTACATTGTTTTACTAGTAGATTTTGAAGTATTCTTCTTTCAAAACTACTATTAAAATACTATCTTTAAGTAAGGGAATAAAAAAGTTAAGTATTTAAACGATGAAACTATATGTTAAAAAGACTACTTTACTTACTCCCTGTATCTCTCTTATTATCTGCTATACTTTCTTGCTCCAAATCACTGGTGCTAAGTGATAAAGAAAAAACTTGGCTACAGCAAAATGATAACATTACAGTTGCTATCTACCCCTATTATCCACCATATCAATTCATTAATAATCAAAATGAGGCAGATGGAGTTCTTATTGAATATCTCGAGCTTATCGAACAGAAAATAAATTACAAATTTAAAAGAAAACGATACAACGACTGGTCGGCACTACTAAAAGATGTAAAATCGAATGAAGTTAATTTAATTCTCGAAATACAAAAAACTAAGGATAGAAAATCTTTTTTGAAATTTTATGAACCCATTTTTGAGTCACAACATGTAATCGTAACCAGGCAAGATGCCTCTTTTGGAAATGATATTAAAAACCTACACGATAAAGCCATAGTACTCCCTGAAAAATATGCAATAACAGAAAACATAAGAAAAAAGTTTCCCCGCTTTAATATTGTTACGCTAAAAGACGATCTAACTTGCTTAATAAAACTGAATTCTGGCGAATTTGATGCATTTGTAGGTCCCAAAGCCGTATCCAATTTTTATATACGATCAGAAAAGCTAGACAATTTAAAAATAAATTCTAGTATTGATTTTAACTATGAACCGGGATTGGCAATTAATAAACGTAATGTAATTCTTGATGGGATTATTCACAAAGCGTTCTCTGATATTACCAAAGAAGAAAAAGAATCCATTATGAATAATTGGTTCTACAGTAATGTTACACCATTTTATCAAACCTCAAAATTCTGGATAATAGTTTCTTTAGTTTCATTATTAGCGTTTCTTTTAGGTTTATTTTTTAATTCTTACTTAAAACTCAAGATAAAGCAGAAAACAGAAGAACTAACAATTGCTAAAGATATTGCAGAAGAAAGTAATCGGTTAAAAACAAATTTTATAAATAACATTCCACAAGAGATCAGGACTCCAATGAATGGAATTATTGGACTCTCTAAGTTTTTAAATAAGCAGGATCTAGATCCTAAAGAAAGACAAAAATATACCCAGATGATCATCGGAAATAGTAAAGAATTACTATCCATTATTGATAACATCCTGGAGATTTCTCAGTTACAAACTAAAAGATTTACCCTTAGACTAACCGAAATCAATCTTCAGGATACATGCCAAACATTAAAGTCTTATTATGAAGCTAAAGCTGAAGAAAAACAGATTCAATTTTATATTGATAATAATCTGATCGGTTCCCAGAATACAGTATTTATGGACCGCCCAAAGTTTAACAAAATTCTGAATGTACTTATTGATAATGCAGTCAAATATACTAACGACGGAGCGATAACTATTTCCTGCAAAGTATCTGGTGATTACTTATATATTGCTATAACAGATACTGGTATTGGCATCAACGAAAAAAACACCAGTAAAATAATAGAAAGCTTAAATTCTAATATGGAGAATCCAATAGGAGAATATGACGGTCTTGGATTGGGATTAACCATTGCCAAAAAAAATGCTGATTATATAGGTGGACAAATAATCCTAACAAGTAAGATGAACCGTGGTACCACATTTACATTAAAAGTTCCTTATAATCCTGTTAAAACATCTAATTCTCTGATAACAAATAAAAAGGATGAAGACCTTTCCAAAACAGAAAAACACATTATATTAATTGCAGAAGATGGTGAAACTAATTTCTTGTTTTTAAAAACTATTCTTACTAAAATGAACGATTATGATTTCACTATATACCGGGCAAAAAATGGTCAGGAAGCGGTAACAATTTGTCAGGAGAACGAAAATATCGATTTAGTATTAATGGATATAAAAATGCCAATTATGGATGGGTATGATGCGACTTCTTATATCAAAAAGATGAGACCGGATTTACCGATCATAGCACAAACAGCCTATTCGATTGAAGAAGATGTGCAAAAAGCACTAGATTCCGGTTGTGACGATTTTGTTTCCAAACCCGTAGACCGAAAAGTATTGAAACCGATGCTAAAAAAATATTTCCCTGTTTTTAAAAAAAATAAAAGTAAGACCTCTAAATCATCATAATATATGCAACACAAGATAATATATACTCTTCTTCTTATATGTCTATCGATTATAATAACATCTTGTTCTGATGGCGATATCCTTAATAAATCTGAGAAAGAATGGTTGCAAAAACAAGAAGCTATAAAGGTTGCTATATATCCATATTACCCTCCATATCAGTTTATAAATAAAAAAGATAGTATTGATGGGATTTTGGTAGACCATTTTCGTTTGATTGAAAATAAAATAGGATATGTTTTTCAAAAAAAATATTATGCTAATTGGACTCAGTTAATAGAGGATACTAAAAACAAAAAAGTAGCGATTGTTCTTGAAATGCAAAAAACTGAAGAAAGAGCAAAGTATCTAAATTTTTATACCAAGTTTTTTGAAACCCCATTTGTTATAGTTGCCAGGAGAGAGGTTGAAGATAACCTAAAACTTAAGGACTTTGAGGATAAAAAAATTGCTGTGCCTCAGGGATATTCTATAGATGATTATCTGAAAGAAAAGTATCCTCATTTTAAAATACAGAATTATACCGATGATATCACCTGTTTACGTAAGGTACAATCAGGCGAATCTGATGCATACATCGGAGGAAAAGCGTTGGTAAATTACTTGATCAAATCTGAAAGGCTCAGCGATTTAAAGGTACTATCACCAATTGATTATGCATATATTCCGAGTATTGCTGTTGATAAAGATAATAAAGTACTCAATAGAATAATCGCTAAGGCAACTAATAACATCTCTTATAATGAAAAGCAGGTTATATTGGATAATTGGTTGTTTAATGTTGTAAAACCTTTTTATAAAAAACCAAAATTCTGGGTCATCTCATCGGTTATTTTTTTCTCTGCGCTAGCGGGTATTGTACTTTTACATTTCTATTTAAAATTTAGAATCAAGCAAAAAACTGAAGAACTTCAAATTGCAAAAGATAACGCTGAAGAAAGCAATAGAATAAAAACCAATTTTATTCAGAACATATCCCACGAGATCAGAACACCTATGAATGGGATCATGGGATTTTCTGAATTGCTTAAATCAGATTCTCTGACACCAGAAGAAAGAAAAGAATACACAGAAATCATTATACACAGTGGTAAAGATCTTATTACTTCTGTAGATAATATTTTAGAAATTTCTATGCTGGAATCCAGACAAAGTAAAGTACTATTTACAGAAACACATATTGGTGAACTACTTCAGGAATTGTTTTCAGAATATACTCTTAAAGCAAAAGATAAAAACCTTGAGATACATTTAATCAATGAAATTCCAGAAAAAGAAAGCGGTATAATTACAGACAGAACAAAGCTTTACAAAATTCTAAGCAATCTGGTTGATAATGGGATTAAATTTACCAATATCGGTTCAATAACAATCTTTTCTTATCTTGTGGAGGATTTCATCACTATATCCATTAAAGATACAGGTATTGGAATTAAACAAAAAGATCAGGAAATCATTTTTAAGAGTTTCTCACAATCAGAAAAAGAAATTTCTAAAAATTTTGGTGGTCTTGGTCTAGGTCTGGCGATTGCCAAACAATATACAGATCTTATCGGAGGTAAAATTTCCTTTGTAAGTAAAGAAAATGAAGGCAGTACCTTCTTACTAAAAATTCCATATACCCAAATGCAAAAAAACACTGAACTATCAACTAATGATGAGGATGCAAAACCAGAAAAACATGTAGTACTTATTGCAGAAGATGGAGAAATTAACTTCTTGTTTTTAAAAACCGTTTTAACTAAAATGGTTGACTTTCAATTTGTTATTTATCGAGCTAAAAATGGTAAAGAAGCGGTGGATATATGTGAGGTCAACGACAAAATAGATTTGGTCTTAATGGATATAAAAATGCCAATAATGGATGGATATGATGCTACCAAGCGTATCAAAAAACTTAGACCTAATCTACCTGTGGTCGCACAAACTGCGTACTCCACAGAAGAAGATATAGAGCGGGCCCTGGCTGCAGGATGTGACGATTTCCTTGCTAAACCTGTGGATCGTAAAATATTAAGACCTATCCTGGACAAGTACATTTCTATTTTTGGAAATAAATAATATCGTGTAATGTCTTTAAAGAATCAATACGCTGGCTTTTTAGATACTGAATTACTTTGGAAGCATACTTCTCTTTTTGAACTATCACAGTTTGATTTTAAGAAAACGAATAAACTCAATGATAATATATTTATTAACTTACCTGATAACGAAGTATTAGGAAAACTAATTGAGCGTTTTTTTGAATATTATATAGACCGTCATAAAAACTATAAACTTATTCAGAAAAATATTCAGATATTTAAAGATAAAACCACCATTGGTGAATTGGATTTTCTGATAGAAGACCTACGACAAAAACAAATAGTTCATATCGAATTGATTTATAAATTCTATCTATATGATCCTAAAAGAAGTGGGATTATACTCGAAAGATGGATTGGCCCTAATCGCAAAGATAGTTTACTGGAAAAAATAACGAAGCTAAAAGAAAAACAACTACCGCTATTACATCATCCTGAAACAATTGCCCGCTTACAGGCATTGAATATCTCTGCTAAAAATATTATTCAAGAGGTATGTTTCTTTGGAAATTTATTCATCCCGTTATCTATTCAAAATAAAAAAATTTCTCACCTTAATAGTAAATGTATCGTGGGGTTTTGGATCCATGCTGATGAATTTACATCAGAAGAGTACGGCTCTTATCATTTTTATATCCCTAAAAAAAAAGAATGGATGGTTAATCCTAAACAAAATAAAACCTGGCACCCATTTAAGAGCACATCGGAAAAGTTGGTAAAAGAACTTTCTAGTAAAAAATCCTCATTACTCTGGATAAAAAGTAATGAAGATTCTTATTCTAAATGTTTTGTTGTTTGGTGGTGATCTTTAATTTAGTCGTTGTTTGTTTTAGTTGATAAAAGTCGAAATGTAAAACCTAAGATCCACTATCATATACTTTAACAATTAACTATTTACACTATAAATCACTAATATAGCTGCCATATAAATCTTTAAATCTAAATCCTTCAGACAATCTATATTTACTAAGTTTTTTATGCTCGACCAATCCCCATAACAGAAATTCTTTCATAAAATAACTATCGTTTTCTTCAATATCTTCCTGATACTTTTTAATGAGGTCATTTAGTGGTTTAATTCCATCTAACTTCTCTTTGTACTCAGCTTCCGGAATTTCATCTAAAAGTTCGAAGCCACTTTCTTCAAAAAACCAATCAATTAATTCTTGATAAGGGCTTTTTTCACTTTCTTTTTCTAATTTTTCGATTTTAGGGAAATACTCAGGAAACAATGTCTTTATAGAATCAGAAATCAAAGTATGTGCAACAGATGCAGCGCCTTCTTGTTCTCCTTCGTATACCAATTCTACTTTTCCAGTGATTGAAGGTACCACACCCATAAAATCACTTAACCTTAATAAAGTTTGATCGTCACCCGACCTAAGCGCTCTATATTCTGCAGTACTCAATAAGTTCTCATATGCAGTAATACTCATTCTGGCACTTACACCACTTTTAGAGTCAATGAACTCACTATCCCTGGCTTCAAAACTTATTTGTTCTAATATATCTTTTGCTAAATCCGGAACATGAATCAGATTGCTTTGTCGCGAATCCAATTGTGCTTCTTGCTGAGTAATTGTTTTTGCAATTTCAATGGTTTCCGGATAATGTGTGAGGATCTGTGAGCCTATCCTATCTTTTAGTGGAGTAACAATACTCCCTCTGTTTGTATAATCTTCGGGATTAGCCGTAAATACAAATTGCATATCTAAAGGCAGACGAAGTTTAAACCCTCTAATCTGAATATCCCCTTCCTGTAAAATATTAAACAAGGCAACCTGGATTCGGGCTTGTAAATCCGGTAATTCATTAATCACAAAAATACAACGATTGGCTCTTGGAATCATCCCAAAATGGATAACCCTGTCATCTGCATAGCTTAGTTTTAGGTTTGCTGCTTTTATAGGGTCAACATCTCCAATAATATCGGCAACTGTTACATCTGGTGTTGCTAGTTTTTCTGCAAAACGATCACTTCTGTGCATCCAGGAGATTGGCGTTTCATCACCTTTCTCTTTTAGTAAATTAACCGCATATCTGGATATTGGGTAAAATGGATCGTCATTAATCTCTGATCCTTCTACAACCGGAATCCATTCATCAAGTAAATTTATCATCTGTCGCGCCAATCTTGTCTTTGCCTGACCTCTTAATCCCAACAAATTAATATTATGTCTTGATAAAATTGCTCGTTCCAATTCTGGAATTACCGTATTTTCATATCCGTGAATCCCTGTAAAAGTGATATCCCGATTGTTTATTTTAGTTCTTAGGTTATCCCTCAGTTCGTCTTTTATACTTTTACTTTTATATCCTGAATCCTTAAGTTGTCCGAATGTTATAGTGTTCTTAGTATTCATATTTCTTTTCCGTAATATTCTAAATTTAGATTATTTATTATCCTCTAATTCTTTTTTTTCTATTGGTTTCATAATCTTCAAAAATCATCTCTCCCAGACCTTTTAAACCTGTGTAAAAAGCCTTTCCTTGATTAGCATAGGTAAATTCTCGTACAAATTGCATTAAATAAGGATCCTTGGCAATCATAAATGTGGTTATGGGTATATGCAATTTTCTGGCTTGCTGTGCCATCATATAACACTTATTTACAATCTGGAGATCTAGTCCATTACTGTTTTTATAGTATTGACCATCTGGCATTCTCAGGCAACTTGGTTTACCATCGGTAATCATAAAAATTTGTTTATTGGTGTTACGTTTTCTTCTTAGCATATCCATAGCCAGTTGTAATCCTGCAACAGTGTTAGTATGATAAGGACCTACCTGAAGATAGGGTAAGTCTTTGATGGCAATAGGCCAGGCGTCGTTACCGAAAACCAGAATATCCAATGTATCCTTAGGGTATCTTGTGGTAATAAGCTCTGCCAGTGCCATAGCAACTTTTTTTGCAGGAGTAATCCGGTCTTCTCCATATAAAATCATGCTGTGACTGATGTCAATCATCAATACGGTACTCATCTGAGCTTTGTATTGCGTTTCTTCTACTACCAGATCATCCTCTGTGAGGTTTAATTCTCCTATTCCGTGATTAATTTGGGCATTTTTTAAACTTTCTGTAATAGATATTCGTTCCAGCGCATCTCCGTACTGATAGTTCCGATATTCACCAGCATGTTCATCGCCTCTTCCCGTATATTTGGTTCTGTGATTGCCAGAACCACTACGTTTTAGGTTTCCAAAAATCTGATCCAATGCCCGTTGCCTTATAGCTCGTTCGGTTTTAGAAGTAATAGACAACCCTCCTTTACCATCTGGTTTTATCTCTTCTCGGATATATCCTTTTTTCTTAAGATCTTCAATAAAATCATCCAATGTGTAGTCTTCACTGGTAAGTTCATACTCTTTGTCCAACTCTCTCAACCAATCCAAAGCTTCGTCCAGATCTCCTGAAGTATGTGTGATAATTTCCTGAAAAATATCAAAAAGTTTATCAAATGGAGATTGTTCCGGCGCTTTATAATGCTTAAAAGCAAATCCTTTTTTAAAAATTTCCTTTTTCTTTTTCATTATATAAATTTAACACATTTTGCAAAAGATACCGACCGAACTGGAAGGTAATCATATAGAATTAACAAATGTTTTGGAGAATTAGACTCACATATCAACTCTTTCTGTTCTCATCTCATAAATTCTCCACAATTCTTATCTTTGAGAAGTCAGGCATATTTTTTAATCTATACTCTGAGAATTGCATATATCAAATTACAAAACATCTTAATCATCTTATGAAAAATATTCTTTTGTCGTTACTTTGGTTTCCTACTTTGGTAAACCTCTTTCCATATAAAAGCAGAAAAACAAAGGCTATTGTGTTGATTATTATATTTGGAATTTTGACCTTATCCTGTAAACAAAAAAATCCTTTAGAAAAGGTTTTAGACTCTGATACTGAAAAAATAAGCACAGTAATAAATGATATTGAGAAATATGAGGTTCAAATCTTATATAGTCAGATAGATCGAGACAAAAACGGAAAGATAATTTTTTCTGATTACGAATTCAACGTTTCTGATAGCACCTATTTTTATCCTGCCAGTTCTGTTAAATTTCCAATCGCACTTATTGCTTTAGAAAAACTAAACGAATTACAAAACAGCGGGATTTCTATTAATAAAGGAACGACTTTTATCCTGCAGCGAGATACACTTTACACTACCATTGAGGATGAGATCACTAAGATCTTTGCAGTAAGCGACAATCAGGCATACAATCGTTTATTTGAGTTTCTAGGACAGGATTATATCAATAAAAAATTACAATCTAAAAATCTTTCAGGTCAGATTTCACATCGATTATCTGCTTTACACGCTCATAATCCGAAAACACAATCAATACTTTTTAAAAATGTTAAAGAAGATAGTACTGTAGTATATCATCAGGAAAGTATTGACAATGTACATCCTCCAAAATTATCACTAAAGAAACTACTCAAAGGAAAAGGCTATATCTATAACGATACATTACTACAACGTCCAAAAGATTTTTCTGAAAAAAATTACCTCCCATTACGGTCTTTACATGAGATGATGAAGCGTATTCAGTTTCCTGAAACATTTACTGAAAAACTACGTTTTGATCTTTCTAGAAAAGATCAAGAGTTCGTTATTAAGGCGATGAATACTTTACCAAAAGAAGCAGGTTATGATAAAAAAGAATATTACGACGGTTTCGTAAAGTTTTTTATGTTTGGAGATACCAAAGAAGACATTCCGGAACATATTAAAATCTATAATAAAGTTGGGTATGCATACGGATATCTAACAGATTGCGCTTACATTAAGGACACCAAGAACGACATTGAGTTTATTCTTTCCGCAACTATACACGTCAATGAAAATGAAATTTTTAACGATGATAACTACCAATATGATGAAATAGGAATTCCTTTTTTGGCAGAACTAGGACGGCAAATTTATGATTTAGAAAAACTGCGTAAGAAGTAGGATGATTTAAAAACAAGTATTTTTTTAATGATTTCTCAAAAAAAGTCTTCAAAACCGCTTTGAAATTTACGATTTTATGATTTATTTACATTTTTTTAACAAAATTATATCTTAAAAAAGACTTTTTATCATTTAATTTTGACATCCCCTATATTTTAAGAATGTCTAATTTTAGTACAAACAATTACAACAGTATGGTTACCACATTGATAATCTAGAACTGTATACTTCCTTAAGGACGTACTAGTATATAGTTTCTAATAAACATAAAATATGAAACGATATATACTTTTATCCTTACTTTTATCTTTGGGCACACTATACCCCAATACTTTTTATTTCGCAACAAATTTTTCGAATACTCCTCGAAATCAGATAGATCGTAAGCTCCCTGATGAAGAGGTCAAACGACGAGGATTTGATGTGCTGGCAGCAGAAATAATCGAACAGATTGATGAGATTGATTTAAGAAAAATGGCACGCTCTGATATCTTCGAAACTTCTTATGGTTTTAGATGGAAGATGATTAATCTACATACCGGAAATATTATTATTATTAAAGTTGATAAGAATTTCAAGTTAATCTCGGCCAGAAATAGTAAAAAATCAAACGTGATGTAACTTTAGGTACTTTTATATAAAAATAGCATCTCCATTATGCTTTTATAATCTACTAAGCACTCCCAATATATCAAGTTACTATTGACATATTTTATTAAAATATAGTATTTACCTAGAGAAAGTATCCTATCTACCGCTACTATTTCTTAGAAGCAGATGTTACCGGCACTTCTTCTATTATTTTCTGGTTTCTCCCATCAAAATCAGATAGTATGATATAATTTTTTTAAAATGGGTTCTATAAATTTCAAAAAGTTGATTTTAGTCACCTAAATATGGCAATTTTGACCTTAACACCCCTTTAAGAGTTTCGCGTTGTCATTTTCTTAACTTTAAGCTCATAATTAGGCAATCATCAATCAAATGTTACTAAAATATATTCCGTTAGCGCTCATTTGTTATTGTATTTCTGGTTTTTCCCAAGAGAAAATATCTTTAGTATATACAGGAAATATGGGTGTCTACTTATCTAATAAAGAATCTTCTGTTTTAATTGATGGGCTTCACACTAGATACGGAGATGATTATCTTTTTCCTTCAGCTAAAATTATAGACACCTTACTTACTCAATTACAACCAGATGCCATACTTTTTACACATTATCACAGAGATCATTTTAGTGCATCACTAGCTGCAGATTATCTTACTACTAACACCAAAGCAGTTTTGCTTGGTCCCAATCAGGTTACCAGAGAAATTAAAAAATTTAAAGACCGTACGTTTTCAATTGCTACGAATAATTACATTAAGCAAACTATTAAGGTAAAGGATTTAAAAATTACGGGAGTAAAAATTGACCACGCTGGTAAACGGCATTTTTCTGTAGAGAATGTCGGCTATATAATCAATTTTAAAACAAAGAACATTCTGCACATTGGTGATACCAATTGGATGGAAGATATTCGTTTGTTTGATCAACTAGACTTGTCAAAAGAAAAAATAGATATTGCTATACTTCCCTATTGGATGCTTTTACAAACTGATGCATCTCAACTCATAAAAAAACACATGAATCCTAAGCAGGTTATTGCAACACATATTTCTCCCAGAATAAAACAACAAGAATTACAGGATATTAAAAAACAATATCCGGAGATACATTTCTTAACAACTCTCGAAGAAAAACTACACTTATAATTAACTCACTACTACAAAATGAAAAGACTGTTATTTTTAATCTCCTTATTAGCATCGCTAACATTTACGGCGCAAGAGTTTTCGATGGATTATGTAAAAAAGATGAATCCTCGTAATGTTGGGCCAGGCGGAATGAGCGGACGTGTAACTTCTATAGATGTGGTTATTTCAGATCCGGATATTATATACGCGGGAACTGCTTCCGGAGGACTTTGGAAATCTACTTCCGGAGGAATTAAATGGGAACCGGTATTCGATAAAGAGCTTACCGCTTCTATCGGAGCTGTTTCTATACAGCAATCCAATCCGTCGGTAATTTGGGTTGGAACTGGCGAAGGGAACCCCAGAAATAGTCTAAACGGAGGATACGGAATTTATAAGTCTCTGGACGGTGGCAAGAACTGGAAGCTAATGGGATTAGAAAAAACCAGACATATCCATAGGATAATTGTAGATCCAACAGACCCGAATACGGTTTACGTAGCTGCCATAGGTTCTCCGTGGGGAGAACATCCGGAAAGAGGAATTTTCAAAACTACAGATGGTGGAGAAACCTGGAACAAAATACTTTTCGCTAATAATAAAACAGGAGCAGCTGATTTAGTAATGGATCCTACTAATCCCAATAAATTAATTGCAGCTTTGTGGGAGCATAAACGTGATCCCTGGTTTTTTAAATCAGGAGGAGAAGGTTCTGGATTATATATTACTCACGACGGTGGAAAAACATGGCAGGAAAGAACAGATAAAGATGGATTGCCCAAAGGGGATTTAGGGCGTATCGGAATCGCAATTTCCCAAAATAAGCCCAATATCGTTTATGCATTGATCGAAGCAAAGAAAAATGCGCTCTATAAATCAGAAGATGGTGGTTTTAACTGGAAGAAAATAAATGATAAAAATGATATTGGTAATCGTCCGTTCTACTATTCTGAAATTTATGTAGATCCTCAAAATGAAAACAGAATATATTCTGTTTTCACCTATGTAAATGTATCCGAAGATGGGGGTAAAAACTTTAAACAATTAATGCCTGCGTATGGTGTAGATAATGGGGTACATCCTGATCACCACGCCTGGTGGATCCATCCGGAAGACGGTAATTTTATGATTGATGGTAATGATGGAGGGCTAAATATTACTCGTGATGGAGGAAAATCATGGAGGTTTATAGGAAACCTACCTGTAGCCCAATTCTATCATATTAATGTAGATAACGAATACCCTTATAACGTATATGGTGGTATGCAGGATAATGGCAGCTGGCGCGGACCAGCTTATGTTTGGAAAGCACAGGGAATAAGAAATTCATACTGGCAGGAAATATCCTTTGGAGATGGATTTGATGTAGTACCCGATAAAGATGATTCTAGATATGGATGGTCGATGAGTCAACAGGGATTCGTAAGTCGTTATGATTGGATGACCGGTAATAACTATACGATTAGACCCACACATCCTAATCCTGAAGTGAAATTACGCTTCAACTGGAATGCTGCGATCAATATTGATCCTTTTGATACTAGTACGCTGTATTTTGGAAGTCAATTTGTTCATAAAAGCAAAGACAAAGGCTTAACGTGGGAGATCATCTCTCCGGATTTATCCACAAACAATCCTGAAAAATTAAAACAATCCGAAAGTGGTGGTTTAACGATGGATGCCACCGGAGCAGAAAATCATTGTACGATTTTAGTAATCGAACCTTCTCCGCTTGAACAAAATATGCTTTGGGCTGCAACTGATGATGGCCGTGTACATATTACCCAAAATGGAGGTGCAAACTGGACAGATGTTTCTAAAAACATTAAAGGATTACCTATTGGCAGCTGGATTGTACAGATCAAAGCTTCTAACAAGAAAAAAGGTGAAGCACTATTGGTGGCAAATGATTACCGAAGATTTAATTATACACCCTACGCCTATCGCACTGCGGACTATGGTAAAACCTGGCAGCGTATTGTGGATAGTAATGATGTAAAAAGTTATACGTTAAGCATTGTAGAAGATCCAATAGAAAAAAACTTAGTTTTTTTAGGAACAGACGATGGATTATATATTTCTTTGGATGCTGGAAACAAGTGGACCAAATGGAATGCTGGTTTTCCTACTGTTTCTGTAAAAGATTTGGTGATCCATCCTAGAGAACATGACTTGATAATCGGAACTTTTGGTAGGGCTGCCTGGGTGCTAGATGACATAAGACCGCTGCGGGCATTGGCGAAAAATAAAAGTGTTTTAAATCAAAAATTACAACTATTCGAACCTCCTGTAGCTTATCAGGCAGCATATCAGCAACCTACCGGAAGTCGTTTTGGTGGAGATGCTTTGTTTAATGGCGAAAATCGTGATTTCGGAGCTCATATTTCCTATTTTGTAACCGTAGCGCAAAAAGAAGCGTCTAAAAAGGAGGAAGCCGATAAAGAAACTGACAAAGAAGATGATGAAGATACTGCTGCAGATGAAAAGGAAGAAAACAAAGTAAAATGGGATTCTATTCACCTGAAGATTTATGATGGAGATCGATTGATTAGAACGCTAAAGCAAAAAACCCCGGATTCTACCGGAATCTATAAAATACGCTGGTTTATGGATGAAAGAGGCGTAGATCGCCCATCCAGAACTATCCGAAAGAAACCAACAAGAGAACCTGGAGGTGTAAGCGTAAAACCCGGAACTTATAAACTTGTGATGGAATATGGTGATCAAAAATCGGAAACTAAAATCCAGGTAAAATCAGATCCCAGATTACAGGTTTCTCAGCAAAATATCAACGAGGTTTATGCTGCTTCTAAAGAGCTAGAAGCTATGACACAAACCGCAGCAGATGCTGTGAAACAATTGGTAGAGAGCAAAGAAATTGCTTCAAAATATCAGAAAGAACTGAAAAAATTAGATAAAAAGAAATATAAAGATCAGATCAAAAATTCCAAAGAGATTATCAAAAAAATTGATTCTACAATGGCAATGTATCTTGGTAAAGAAGACAAACGACAAGGAATTACACGAAATCCTGATGTGAATGTGATGCAACGTCTGGGTAGAGCAAGGCAATACGCAGGAAGCCGTCAAAATGGGTTGACCAACACTGAAAATACACTGATCAGCCAGGCCAAAGATGCTTTGGCTGATGTGTTAGAAAAAACAAATAATTTCTTTACTACCGACTGGAAACCCTATAAGGAAGCCATGGAGAAACTAGAAACTTCTCCGTTTAAAGAAGTAAAAACATTTACAATCAAATAAAACCTTTTATCAATGAAAAAACTTATCATTTTAGGAATGGGGCTGCTACTATTCTTCTCCTGCAAGGAGGAAAAGAAAGAAGAAATTGCCCAAGAGATTACGATCAAGGAATACTCAATCGAACAGTTTATGGATAATGAAAATGCATTTGCAAATGGGTTTTCTAAAGACAAATCCAAGGTTTTGATGATCAGTATCTCTGATAGCAAGTGTCAATACGTATAATACCGGTTACCATTACGAAGTGGCTTTATTGATCACTACTTTAATATTATTATGATTACTGTCAAAAATACGCATAAGTATAGACGATCGTATAGAGCAGCTGAATATAGTGTAAAAATCAAAAATAGTACGACTAGAATATCTGATGAACTACTTTACCAATATCGATTTTGACTGGTCGCAGATAGAAGTATTGTTTAACACCTACTTTATAAGTAAAAAATAAATGGCATTGCGCTCACAATACCAATGATTAGTTTCTACATTTCAACGAAATTATCGTATACTCATCTAATTCTTTTACGAACACTTAAGTAATGAGACATATTGCAATCATTGGTATTGGACCACGCGGACTTTCTGCATTAGAAAATTTATATCTGGAAATTTCCAAAGCCAAAAAATCGAAAGAAATTCAGGTTACCTTATTCGAGACTGCAGCTACGCCAGGATCCGGGCGAATCTGGAATACCTCGCAACCAGACACTAATTGGTTAAATATTACCGAGCGGGCCTTAAAAGATTTAAAAGGTAGACCGGCAATAGATCTTCCTGCTTTCACTATACCTGCCTTTCATTCCTATACAGAATGGTTGCCCAAAGAACAGCAACATCCCGATGAAGATTCACCTGATACGTTTCCGCCAAGAAAAAAATTAGGCACCTATCTAAACGAAAGATTCGAATCTATTTATAAAATACTTGATAAAGCCCAAAATGTAAGTAAAAAGCGTACAGAAATTATCAGTATTGAGCTTAAGGATGAAATCTTCTTTCTAACAGATACTTTAGGAAACGTGCATCAGTTTGACGAAGTAGTACTTACTATCGGTCATCAACCAACTCAAATATCTGAACAATTACAGCAATGGAAAGAACACGCTACTAACAAAACGAATCTTATTGTTTTTGAAGAACCCTATCCCGTGGAGCATATCGTCAACACTACTCAAATAAATTCGAAGAGTACTGTCGGTCTTCGAGGATTTGGATTAGCAATGATCGACGTGGCAAGAGCAATCACTATAGGAAAAGGAGGCGCATTTAAGATCACTGATAATAGAACTTTCGAATCTGAATATATTAGTAGTGATCAGACACCTCACAAAATAATTCCTTTCTCCTTAGATGGTAAACCTATGGTTCCAAAACCGCTCAATGCTGCAATTGATAAATGGTTTACACCTACCAATGAGGAAATTCAAACATTTGCTGTTAATATTAGAAAAGCTGCTCATGGAGCAAACAACGTATCTGGAACCGATTTTCTTAAAAATGCTATTGCTCCAATCGCTGTACGTGTTTATAAAGATCTTAGAAAAAAAGCAATCCCAAACAGCGAGAATGAAGAACAACTTAAACAGATTGTGATAAAGTGGTTGGATAATGAATCTTATGCTAATAAGTTATTGCATCCTGTAGATAACGATACTGCTACTACTATCAAAACTTTTATCGATATGGCAACAGGAGATGCACCCATATCTTTAGATTATTGTGTTGGTCAGGTGTGGCGCCATTGTCAACCTACCTTATATAAAGAATTTTCTCATACCGATCTTGATGACGAAACAACAGCAGAGGTCATCGCCCTGGACGAAAGGAGCAAACGTTATTCTTACGGACCGCCAGTAGAGAGCATGCAACAAATTTTGACCTTAATCCGAGCAGAAGTTCTGGTATTGGATTATGTAGACGATCCGGAAATTGAACTTGTGGCAGATGGATGGAAGTTAAGCACCAACAGTAAGCATATAATTACAAATGTAATGATCAATAGTGTACTCGATCCTCCAAAGCTACTGGAGATCGTATCCCCTCTTATCTCTAACTTACTTTCTAACGATTTGATTGATCCTATTCATTCTGAATTAGGCATTCATATAGAGAAAAACGGATGTATTATGATTTCTGATAAAAGTGTGGATATTCCATTGGCTGCATTAGGTCGAATATCGAAAGGTAGTGTGATTGGAGTCGATGCCATATTAGAATGTTTTGGTTCCAGAATTAATGATTGGGCAAAATCGGCTGTACAAAGAATTTAAAACAAAAAGAAAACGAATCCTAACATATATATGACCACATTAACCAAAAAAGACAATCCCGCTTTAGTACTGATTGATGTACAAAAAGGAATTAATAGTCCCGGATACTACGGTACGGAGCGTAATAATCCAACAGCAGAAAAAAATATAGAAGCCTTGTTAAAAAAATGGAGAAAGGAAGGGCTTCCGGTATATCATATAAAGCATTGTTCTACTAATCCGGAATCTCCATTGGCGAAAGGAAAATCCGGCAATGATTTCCAGGATTTTATTGTACCGAAACCTGGTGAACCTATGATCGAAAAAGAGGTAAACAGTGCTTTTATCGGTACCGATCTTAGAGCACAATTAGAAGCTGCAGATATCAAAAATCTGGTAATTGTAGGGCTCACTACAGAACATTGTGTATCAACCAGTACCAGAATGGCATCCAACTATGGATTTAATGTTTTTTTGATAGAAGATGGGGTTGCAGCATTTGATAAAATAGGAGCTAGTGGCAGTCACTATAGCGCCCAGATGGTACATGATATCGAAATTGCCAATCTAAAGGATGAATTTGCGACTATTGTACAAACTGAAGATATGTTGGATATTTTTAATTAATATTTTAAACTGTTTGTTCGAGTACTTTGACCATCGGGAAAATTGTACTTCGACACTTCTCTGCATCTGCAAGAAGCTCAGCAGAGCTATCGAGAACTATAATAAAAAACTTACAATTCCGTTGCTTCTACAGGCCTACCCAAGCATACTTAAGGGTTAAGCCAAAAGAAAAGCGCAATCCAGCAAAACAACATCCTTTGACTACGATTACCGTACTAATGATTAAAATCAAGTTGACGAACACTACAATTGCCTATATTTTAAACGTGAATTCGATGTAAGAATTTAGTTCTAAAAAGCCGTCAGATTGAGTGGTTTTTCATAGTGAAACGGAGAAAAATTGTATCGAAATTAGGCTTTTACCTTAAAATTTACTTGTCTTCGATACAATCCGCCCGAGACGGATCACTCTGACTGACGTAAATTTTCTTACGTCGAATTCAGGTTTTAAAGTAAATATATAAGATTTCCTATACCCACTAGACCGGTTAAACAGCCTAAAACTAAATCCATTTTAGTGGCTAAAAAAGTAAGTTTATCCTTAATTCTACTGGCAACTGTAGCATATAGTGCGTATAAAGTAAATGACCCGATAGTAGAGCCAATTGAAAAATAAAAACTATTTAAAAAAGAATATTCAAAAAAATCCAATCCAATTAATAAGGAAATAGAAGTAAAATAAAACGGGATAGCAAAGGTATTTAATAAAGACATACCTACTCCGTGTGCATATGCTTTGGACTTTTCAATATCTTCTTCTTGTTTACTTTTTTGCATTTCCTTTTTGGATATAAAATATAATCTAAAAAAATGAATAGATAACAGCATAAGAATTGCCGTGCCTAATTTTTGGATAGTCTCAATATATTCCGAATTCTCCATCAAAACACTGGATAGGTAAGCACCAATATTTGCCTGAAAAAATAATACAGTAGCATATCCTCCAATCAGGTAAAAGGCAGCTTTCTTACCTTTTTTTAAACTAAACTTCACAACGGTAAGATTCAAAAAACTAGGTGTAATGCTACCTAAAGAAGCGACAACGAATCCAAGGAATGCACAGGTAATAAAATTCATACAGTATTTTGGAACAAAAAAACAACTTAAAGAATACTTGTATTAATACATTTGATATTTAGTTTGATCCATAAGGTTTTTATTTAATGTAATCTGTCCTTATCCAAACTTCTAAAAGACACTATCCCGTAAAGAGGTTTCTTTACCCATAGTTTTCATTTGCTCAACCTAAGTTTTATAAGCGTTTTCGGCATTCTTTTTTACTTCTAATCCCCAATAGGCATCTCCCAGATTAATATATGCTACCGTTCTATCCGGAACTTCCTCCACGATCTTTTCTAAAAGAAATACCACTTCTTCATAGGCTTCTACTTTTACTCTAAATTAGTAAAATCTATCGATTACATCAGGTTTTAGATATGGTCTCAGTTCATCAAAGGAAAAAACTATTTCTTCAGATAACAAATAAGGAGAAGCATGATGCATAGTCACATCAGAATATATAATAATCAAATGAGGAATATCTTTACGTTCAATTAAATAAAAATTGGATAGATTGTCTGCGGTAAGATGATGTTCTTCAGACTCTAATTCCTTAATGAATTCTTTTCTCATAGCAAGATCATCTTCAATATCATCTCTTTTTAATTCTCTGTATTCTGTATCAATTAAATCCTTTTGAATAGAATCGACTCTTTTTGAACATTTTGCTATTATGTAATCTATTCCATCCTTATTGACCAAATCATCGACTTTCAGCAACTCTCCGATAATAAGATCAAAATTATGGTACAATTCTAATTGATATCTTAGATTAACTCTATGATAATTTTCTGAAATACTTAGCATATTATTTTTACCATACAGAATCTCGGTTTTTGTATATATCTCCTCACAATCATCAAGATACTCGGGATTATCATTTATTGAATTTTGACAACATGCTTTAAATTCCTTTATATAAACTTCTTTATTGAAGAGCTGTGATTTTATTTTATCAATACCACTACCTTCTGTAGAAAAGGATAAAGATTCAACTACTTGATAAAAACCATCATCACAATAAATGGTATCAACTGTTTTATCGACAATTAAGGGAGTCTGTGGCAGGAGAACTTGACCGGTAACAAAAATTAGGTATACTATTTTTCTCATTTCAATCGCTCTAAAACTCTTTTAGGAATTTTAGCTTCTTTACCCTTGGTTTTCATTTGATCAACGTAGGTTTTATAGGCTTCTTTAGCTTTCTCCTTTTCGTCTAATCCCCAATAAGCATCTCCCAAATTAATAAAGGCTACCGTTCTATCCGGAACTTCCTCTACAATCTTTTCTAAAAGAAATACTGCTTCTTCATAGGCTTTTGCTTGTTCCAGATAAAAAGACAAATTATTATAATTTTCAATAGAAGGTTTATTATCCAACATTAAAAAATTAACACTTTTAATAGTTGAATATAAAGATTTGTTTAGATGATAATCTTCATTTTCTTGAACAGTTCTAGAATACTTATTATTTATATCAAATAAATATTTAAATAACACTCCATAAGAACTTGATTTAAAATCAAAATTCTCAAAAATATCCTTATATCTCATTAACCTTTCATTAGGTATATTACTCTTTGAAGAAATTATCTTTGCGACATCTTCAAAAATTAAATTTTTAATTAAAGATAACTCGCTGTCGTCATCTGGATATTCCTTATTGAAACATCTTATTCTATCATTTTGTGCAAGGTAACAATCTAAATCTTTTGTAAATAATGGTTCACCGTGAAAATTAAACTCAAAATCATAGAAGACATTGGAAGAATTGTATGGTTCGCTAATTGTTTCAGATAAATTGTCACTTATTTCACCGTGAAATACCTTGTATACAAATAACTCATTATCACTATACCAACCAATTTGCTGGAAGTCAGTAAAAACATTCTGATCTCCAGAGCTTATCTTCTTTGATTTCCCATTTAAAACTATTGATATGGACCCCCATAAACTAATATTATTTATAGAATCCCTATATTTTAAATCTCCATATTTAAATTGAATGTTTTCATAGACCGGATTATTATAAATCTTCTCTTCCGAATTGGATTGTAAAGATAATGTTGTAGTATTTTTATTTTCTTCTAGCTCTTTACTTTCACCCAATGTACTATTCAAACTAGTCTTTGAATTACAACTATTTAAAAAGCATAGACCCAACAAAAAGGAAATCAATATTTTCATAACTTACTCTTAAGGTTATTGTATCTTTTAGTAGCGTGGGTCATAGGCGTCTTAACCCCTGCTAATTTCTCTCCTCTTAGAGGACCATAAATTTTAATTATTTCCTTCTCATAAGATGAATGTTGGTCACCCCAATCAGAAGGTTTCCTGGATAGATTACTTTCCTTTTCTTTTTCTTTTTTATCTTTATTCCTTTCTGCCACTTCTTCATCTTTCTTTTTAAAGAAACGATTAAGCGCTTCTCCAAAATACATTTTAACATGTCCTGGTCTATTTACGTGATGATCCAAAACTAATGCTTTTCCTAATTTGGATTTTAAAAAATCAGAGAGTCTATATGAATACCCTGTTGGTTTTAGTGGTAACACTTTATTTCTTAATCGATCTATAAAATCCTCAACTTGTTTAGCTTGAAAATCTTTATCTTTTGCTGCTCTAACAATAGGCTCTAACGGTTTACATTTTATCTTTTTATTGTATTCAGTACTAACAAACCCTTCTCTTATTTTAGTTTTTAAAGCACTCCCTGTTATTTTGGATGATGAAGAGTCATTAGGATCCTTGTAATAGATTTTACCTCCATCAGCACTCCATCCACATTCTTCAAATAGGTTTTTATATTTATCAGGATTACTTTTTTTAAATTCTTCAACTTGAATTGGGAATTCACCCTTTCCCATTGGATTTATGGTTTTTTGCATAGCTCCAACGGTCAAAATTTCACTATCGTATGACTGAATACTATCTAAATTCCCCTCATTCTCTGACATTCCGACTAAAATATCTTTTTCCTCTGTTGTTATCCTTCCTTCATCTATTAAAGAATTCCAATACTTATAATCGGCTAATTTTTGATTCCCCATGTATAAAGGCCCATACTTACTACCACTTTTCACACATTTGAATTGTTTATCATATTTTTGACCACAATCACAGCTTCTCTCAATAGTTAACCACTTATTTTCCATATCCAACCAACGGTTCGGTATGGTTTTATAATCCGGCTTGCCTTCATCATCAGGATTACGACCGTGATAAGTAATATAATAATCCTTATCCGTATCTGCTTCAACTAAAAGATAGAATTTGCTCTTTTTATCTTTTAATTTATCTAAATTGTCATTCCACAATTTTTGTTTCTTATCATCCTTAGGCAATAACTTGACTTTCGCAATTGCCCAATCTTTAAAATCATCTTTATTCAGTACATTCTCATCATTACAATAATTACCTACGGAGGTTTTTATCAAAGCAACATCCTTATCATCCTGTTGTACTGTGATAATTTCATCCACCTCAACTATTCCTTTTTCAATGCCTTGTTTTATATTCAGTTTTAGTTTCAGTTCTTGTGCATTTTCCGTTTCAACTATTATATATACCTCGTCACCTGCTTTAACTTCATTGACCTTTTCAAACCTTACATTGTCTCCTTTTTTAGTAGGAGAATTTATAATAAGCTCCTGATCAATAATGATGACGTCGCTAGATAAATTATTATCTGCTTTAATTTTAGCTACAGTGGTATTATTATTTGATGCTATTTTTCCTAGTGTGTCTCCGGACACAACAGTATGCTTTTTCTCTTCACCTTCATAAACTGGTTCATCTTTCCTCAATGCAAAATAAGCATCTTTGATATGTTTGCGCTCTACCTCTATTGCTGCAATAGATAAGCTATTGGACGAATTATTACTTTGGAAAATCGTAGGCATTAGCTTATTTTTTGTTTGATTACTTCTAATTCTATACTCATTCGATCAGATCTTACAGAAATATCTTCCAATAGATCATTCTCGATTAGTTCTCCATTATACAGGAAATCATAATTATTGTCTGATAAATCAATTGATATCATTTCTCCAACCATATCTTTTGTTTCTATATGAAGTTGTACATTTCCCTCGGTAACTTTTTGGATTTCTTTACCAGAACTATCTTTAAAGACGGCTCCAACAATCTCAGGCTCCAAATTCTCCTCCCTTTCCGTAATAGGTGCGGCTCCTTCAAAAGGATTGCTGGGGTTCCAGTTTTTTTCAAAGATCTGACCACGTACCCGCTGTATTCCCGGCGAAAGGGTCAACTGCATTTTTAACGGATCATTGCCCTCTGCATTAAACTTCTCCTCCATATGAACACAATGACAATTGGCAAACTCAAAATCAAACAGCTTGCTATAGCCATCCCGCTTATAAAACCGAACATACCCATTATACGTAGTATGGGTAGAAAACATCCAATCGTAGAACAATTCATCATTCTTGGTAGATTCTATCAGTAAGGTGATTCCACCACCATGTATGGTAGTTTTAGGACGACCATTGTGATCGATCAGTTGTTGGTACAAAAACGTACTATCCAGTACATTTCGTTCTTCGTCATTAATACATAATTTTGCCTGAAAGGCCATAGGCGTGATCATTTGAGATTTGAAAGGCGTAAAATATCAAAAATAACGTTCACAAACGTTACCTGCGCTATTATTTCGATGTAGGGATATTTTCCTTTGATAAAAAGTGTAAGTATCACCGCAATTACATCAAATGTAAGAACAAATTTTTTAAAGAAAAATCCAAATTAGGGGTAACATATCTTTCTCTTATGACACAATATCTAGAGAAGCAGTACTACTACTGCCCTAATTTTAAAACTAAAAAATATGTCAAAAGAACAGTATGACGCAAAAGTAGCCGTCTTAGAAGCAATCACAGCAGAAACCGTTAAAGCACCTACCATCCCTACCGATGTATATTTTCAGGAAGCCGAAGACCTGTTTGTATGGATACAACAAGATCAAGAAGCATTAGTAGCCAAAGGATTGGATTGGGACACCTATGCAGCCGATCTACCGATCCGCACCGGAGCCTCCAGGCACGCACAATCCGTGTGGATGAGCGAACGCTATACACAAGAAGAAGCAGCCAAAGAATGGAACCAGGTATCACCCGATGCCTATGCGCTGCGCAATGACCTCTTAGCAGATTTTAGATTTGCCTACCGCAAACGAGAAGACCTGTTATCGCGTGTACGCGCCATTGCCGACGGCAGCGGAGATGCCGATATGATACAGGACCTCAGCGATCTTGGAGTACTGGGCAAAGCCAACACCGCAGAACTTATCGATATTAATTTTGATCTTGCCCAATTGGATACCGTAGCCATTAGAGCCAATGAACTGGCAGACCTGCGTGCCAAAGCCAATGGTGCCAGTCTGGATAATACCAAAGCCAAAGATATGCGCGACCGTGCTTTTACCCATCTTAAAGAAGCAATGGACGAAATCCGTGCAACGGGTAAATATGTATTTCGTAAAGATACCGAACGCTATAAAGGATATATCAGTCGGTATAAGTAACGTTTAAGAATCCTAGCTCAATGGATATAAAATGATTGTTTTCAACCTGATGGCCTTAGGATTGCACATTTTTCCGTAGTCAAAGTACTAACATCGGTCTGTGATTTAATTTTCCTGCTATCAAGGGGTTTATTATAGTTCAAATTCATCCTTTTTCATTTTCTTTGCTCGCCCAAAGAAAACGAAACAAAAGAAAAGGCGCTTTTTTCAAGGTGTTTTTCTCCGCTTAAGGCGGATGAAAATCAAATTTATTTTGCTAAAATCTTTCCAAGGCTTCAAGATTTTTACGCAAAATAAATCTTACACTGGTGAAAAAAGATTTCAAAGCACTTTTTTTGAAATGTTAAAACTATACTAGATAAAATTTTATCACAAGCCTTAAATTGCGGTTTTTGGACAATCTATCATAATTATCGAACTCGGTTAAGCAATGCCATGCTGGATCCGCGTATGCTTGTATCCGATCAGCGGTACGCTGAACGAGTACAAAGCTGCGCGGATTTCTTATACCCCTACAAGAAATACTCCCATATGACCGATGATCGATGATAACAGGCCGCGGAGGCATCATGCACCTGTGGGGAAGCACCCTACCCTGCCGATGGTCGATAAAATAAGGAAGCGCATATATAAAATTATATAAAGGATAATCACCGATTGCCGATGATCGATCCAATATATACAATACTACATCTAACCATCGCGATGGAGGGTACAGCTATCGCGCGGAATGGTAAAACCCCTGGTTGTATATATAAATTTATATAATGTAGGCCTTTAGCTATTCTTTGATCGATTTCTGTCCATTTACATAGTAGAAAAAATTCTTGAAACCAACTATCCCAGAACAGAGCCACAGGGGTATTTTGCTGGTTACATTTTGATCTAACGACCAAAACCAAAATTTTATAGTTCCCTTATCATTACAGTGTAGGCTGGAATCCAGAAAATCGAAAAATAGATTCTGTAGCCCTGCATGATAAAGGGCAGGAAGTGTGGAATGACAGCTCTTGAAAAAAAGTTTAGAAATACTAAAAATGATAGCAATACACTTACTAGATTATAAGCCTTACACTAAAATCAAAACTTTTTTATAAAATTTCCCTGCCCAATTCTTACAAGATTACATCAATACCTACAAGGATTTTAGTGTTTACAAGGTAAAAATTCCCACAACTGTGATCACGATGGTTATTTTTAATTGACAAAATAATTATGTAGTTTAGAATCCTACCCCAGTAAAACCCCTTATAAACAAATTATATACTAACACCTCTGTTGTGGTTTTCCACAAGGAAGGTTTATGGGTGTTTGGTAGGTTTGTGGGTGAGATGTTGGGGAATTTTCATTATACATTGTAGCGATTATTAACTGGACTTAGAAAAAATGAAATTAGAATGATTGGTTATAATATTATTGATCGAATTAAGATTAAAAAAAATATTTCGTTTATCAGAATTGAACCTACAGATATTAAACTTACTCTAGCTGAAATATTTAAAAGCTTATCAAATTTAGCTTGGATTAGCCAATTTGATCAAGATTATGTCCAAGCTGGATTTCAAACACGAGCAGAGGATACGGTTAAATATATTTCTAACAATATTCTAGCAAAAAATAATGACGAAATCACTAAAGATACCGGAGAGCTAATTGTTTCTGAATTATCACGAATGACTATAGTTAATGAACTAAAATACCTTGATATACCCCTAGCAGAATTGATAAAAATAAAAGACATTGGAAATCACGGCTTTGATTTTTATTCCAAAAACAAAGAAAATATTCTTTTGTTTGGAGAAGCAAAGTATAATTCTAGACAAAATGCCTACGGAAAATCTTTTGAACAAATTTCTAGATTTGAAAGAGAAAAACAAGACGCATCTGATATAATCGATATTGACAAATTCTGTTGTGAACCCTCAAAACAAAATCACGCTAAAGGTTTAAAAGGGTTTGTAGCGTCCTTTTCGTGTAAATCTACTAAAACAGAAAAAATCATAAAGGGTATTAAAAAAAATTCTGATTTTATCTTGCTCAATAAATTTGAAGAATTGGTTCTTGTAGCGGTCAACCTATGAAAAATTTAATATCAAATATCATTGAAGATAAAGAGATTAAAAAAGCTTTTTATTTTGTTGTGGATAACCTATACAAATTAGGTCCAATATCCATGACTGATATGGAGATTTTATCTCTTTTAAAATTATACCACTCAACGGAATTTGATAAGTTCGAATCTACTATTTTAAACTATATGGGTGTTTTCTACAAAGATGTTAATCCAAAAACTCTCAAAGATGTTGTATTTAAACAATACAGAAAATATATATCAGATACTTTTCACACCACTTATACACCGGTGCAAGCTAGTATAATTAAAGGAATAGAATCAAATAATTGTTTTAGTTTTTCAGCACCTACGAGTACTGGAAAATCATATGTTTTTCTTAAATTAATCTTAAAAACCACGAAGGACGTTGTTGTTGTTGTTCCATCGCGGGCTTTAATTAATGAATATTTCTTAAAACTAAATAAATTAATCAAAGATAAAAAAGTTAACATACTAACTTTTATTGACAAAATAAACACGAAGAATGCGACTAGAAATGTATTTATTGTAACGCCAGAAAGATGCCGAGAATTATTCAAGCAAAAACAATTATATGACGTAGATATCTTTTTATTTGACGAAGCTCAATTAAGTAATGAAAGTTCAAAAAGAGGTTTGTATTTTGATAGTATTGTTAGACGATCCAAAAAGGCTTTTCCTAAAGCATCATTCGTTTTTGCTCATCCATTTGTTAAAAATCCAGAGTCACAAATTATTAAAAATCATTTCCCTAGAAACACGTCAGATTCAATCCAATATATTCAGAAAAATGTTGGACAACTATTTTTATGTTCGGATAATAACTGGAATTTCTATCATTTTGGTATCGATAAGAATATTTTAGGTACACAAAAGAAAAAATGCCACTTTGATCCAATTGAGAATACCATCAAAAATGGTGGTTCAGTACTTTTTTATATATCTAAATCTAAAATTTTTAATCGAACATTCTTAAATCAATTCGAGAAATACATAAATCTTTGTGACGAAATAGTAAGTAGCAAAATAGATAAGTATATTTCTCAATTAAAAGAATATACCGGAGGCAACACGATTGCAAATAAAAATTATTATTCCCAAATGATTTCATTATTAAGAAGAGGAATAGTAATTCATCACGGTTCTCTTCCATTACAAACAAGGATTATTGTAGAAGAATTTACCCAGGCTGGCTTCTGTCGAATTTGTTTTGCGACTTCAACACTAGAGCAAGGTATTAATATGCCGTTTGACGTTGTGTTTCTTGACAGGTTAGAAAGTAGCAAACCACTTTCTGTGAAAAATCTAATTGGTAGAGCTGGAAGGTCAACATTAGAGACGAAATTTGATTTCGGCTATGTTATAGTTAGTTCGCCAAATAAAATGTCAAATTTCAGGAAGATTATGACTCAGGATGAAGAGTTGGATCTTGTTTCATCCTTAGAGAAAAAAGAACAAAAAGATGATGACTATAATGATTTTAAAGAGGCTATATTAAATGACACTTATTCAGATGAATTTAATCTTACTGAAAAAGATCTTAACAAACTAAGCACTTCAAGTGTAGAGCAAATTGTGATTAATATTCTAAATACTCTTTTTAATGATAATGAAATAGTATCACTAAATAACATCAGTTCTGATCATAGAAATAAGCTTCAGTTTTACCAAAGCTTTAGTGATTTATATTCTATTTATTTAGGTAGAAAACTTGAAGATGGAGAGAGCAATGTCTTGGATACCGCAATTAAAATTATGCTCTGGAAAGTCCACGGTAAAACTTTTAAAAATATATGTTGGTATCGCTACTCTTATGTTAGTAAAACAAAAGAGAGAAAAGACTTGATGAGGTTAGGTCGAAAGACAAACTTACTAAATGCAGAATTTATAACTGGTTTTCACGATATTCCTGATAAAAATCATAAAGTATATAGTTTGTTCCCGTTAGGCACGAAAGCCTTGGATGTAGACTATGACCGGATAATGTATGATACTTACGACTTTATTGATAAGTTGATAGGATTTAAATTGAGTGATATATTCTATGCCACTTTTATTAAACATTTTGAAAAAACAGGCGATAAACGATCTCAAAAATTGGCAAAATATGTACGGTTTGGTACTGATAATGAAAATCATATATGGATGTTAAGATATGGTATGTCCTTCGAAGATATAGAAGTATTAGCCAAACATATTCAATCAATAAGTGCAGAAGAAATTATTTTTAAAAAATCAATATCAAATGTAGCTAAAGAAAAAAGAATTTCAATTGAACGATTTATCACTAACAATTAACTCCGCGCTCCACAAAACACCCAAGCTATGTGCGATACCTAATCCTTCAGAAACACGGTTATATTCCCAAACAACACAATTCTACATCACCTGATGCGGATAGTTCGTTTCGCGGTTTTGAAACCTGAGAATCGCTTCTTTTACTACGACCCCTTTATCGATATTGATCGCATTATTGATAGTTGCATGATGCTTCCAGTTTTGTGGCCCGGCAATCACCGCCGCTAAGTGCACGATTAATGCTGCAGAAATCGCTCTGGAGGCACTTTCCCAAAAATAACTTGGGGTGTGATCCACCGCATAATAATCAATATGATCTATGGATATTATTGGCTTTTTAAACGTAGTAGGCGTCGCAAAATAGAACCCCATACCCTCGTCGCAACTAACATCTATAATCAAACTTCCGGGTTTTAGTCTGGATTTTTCTTCTTCGATCACAAAATCGATCGGATCATCAGTATCCTGATACGTACCGTTCACAATGATCTCTGATTCGCTGATCAAATCGATCAGTGGTCGCTCTGATCCGTCGTGTTCTACAACTTTTAATCTAGGTTCGTTAGTTTCTCCTTTGGTGATGCGCACATAGTTTACATCTAATATTTCCTCTCTGACTTCGTGATCCGGTCTTTGAATACAAATGGTGATATCCCGAAATCCGTGTGCTTTTAGTGCATAAATCGCTCCTCTACTCACCGCTCCAAAACTAAAAATAAGCACCTTCCTTTGGTTACCATAATGCCCATCGATCCCCTTAAGTTGCAATGCGTGTATGACCGCAGCATACCCTGCCATCTCATTATTTTTATAAAAGGTATGTCTCCCGATTCTGCCATTTGGACTCCAAACAAACATATCTTCAAAGGCTATTAAGGTTAACTTTCTATCAATAGCGGTTTGTGTGATCTGCATTTGCTGAGCGCAATGAGGATATCCCCAAAGCACTCCTCCGGTTTTTAATTCTTGTAAATCTGATAGTACCGGTTTGGCAATGATCACGGATCCGATGTCGGACAAGATCTCTGATCGTGTAGCGATCCCTCCAGATTGCTTGGCGATTTCTTCGTCTTCAATATTAAATGGCTTTCCGTATCCTTTTTCGAAAATGAGTTTTTTACGGACATCTTCAGGAAGTCTTTCTAAATGTTCCGGATGAATAGGAACACGTCTTTCATCCTCTTTTTTTGAGGTTCCGATCACTCCTATTTTTGATAATATCATATGATTTTCTTTTTAATTGAAACCAAACATCACTAATGAAATGAGTTAGGCACTGTTATAAGGCTACTAAATAGAATTATTTGCCGGCGATCAGGCATGAATTTGACCACAGAGGTGTCAATAATTAAAAAGGTTACGAAAAGTGAGCCTTTTTGTTCACCAGGAATTAGTGAGTATTATCAATACGAATGAATAAATAATTGTATGCTCCAAGTTACGCCAATTAATTGTATTTAACGGGTAATATGGATAGTATCTCTATGTTACGGAGTTGGTAACTCCTGAATTTTTTGGTATCAGGATATAAATATCTCTATTCCACAACGTCTCCAACTTTGAGGATTGCACCACATATTTTAGAAATATAATTATCTTAGTAGGTATATATCATACACATATTCATCCCTAATCAGATACTCGAAATGGAAGACTTCAATCAAATATTTAAAAGTTCTAAAGCCAGAGAAATGGGTATTCAGCTCAAGAAAATTATCGAATCCTATCTAGATGGAATTGAAGAAAATATCCTGGGTGGCGCAAAGGTAAAATTGGCATTGTATACCAGAAATGGTAAAAACAATGTCTTATGCGGAATCCAGGAAGGCAGCAACGAATCGTGTATGTTATATGTACATCATATAAAAGAAATTGATCACGAAAGACTGAAGTTTAGCGGTAAAGGCAAACACGCCAAGCGTATTAAATTTACAGATAGTAATGAGATCCGTGAAGATGATGTAAAGTGGTTATTGTCAAAAGTTAACGAAAATGCTCCTTTTTAGAAGCTATTGTCAACTTAGTTATTATAATTGTTGGAGTTTATTTCTAGACTATTGATTGCTATATATTGTTTAAAAGAAATGTGGCACTCCATATGAATAACTCACAATGTTCATTTTATGATTTTGCTACGTATGTACTTAGTTTTGGATATCTTGCAAAAGCGTTTATATTGACCCTTTTTAAATTTGAGAAACATTAAAAGACAGCAAAATGAAATCCTTGCTACGACAAAATATAATCCATCGCTTAAAAAAAGTGCCCGGTAATATTGACGAAGTACTAGACTGTTTTGTGGAGAACACTGCTTCCAGAAAGTCAACGATTTTAGAAGAAGGGAATATTTGCAGACATTGTTTTTTTATTACTACCGGAAGCTTTAAAATTGTGCGAACCGATGAGTTGGGTTCTATGCATACAATCGGATTGGTGTTTGATCAGGAATGGTTTAGCGTGATTGATAGTTTTAGAAATCAAATCCCTTCTAAAGAAAGTATCATTACCGTAGAGGATACCGACTATCTATCTCTTTCTTTTGATAAATTCAATTACCTGAGTCAAAACATACCTGAGTTTAATACCGTATATCGACAGATGCTGGAAGAATCTCATTCCAGTTTTTTAGATCGTGTAAATAATCTAATGGCATTGGATGCACTGGAGCGGTTAACACGATTTCATAAAAATTATCCTTTTGCCCTTTCCCGCATCAACGCAAAAGACATCGCCTCGCACTTAGGAATGAGCCCGGAAACACTGAGCAGACTTAGAACAAATTTATAAACTCTTGATCTATATCAAGATTTTCATTCTGAACATCGCTCACCTTTGTAATAACTTTTAAAAATTAAAGTATTATGAAGGATTTACAATTTAGATTTACAGAAAAAAGAGTGATCACTATTACTTTTTTGTACGCATTACTCCTATTTGGTTTGGGTAGTGCAGGACTTATTGCCCAACTACCTGGTATTGCCTTTGGGATTATTGTAACGCTGGTTTTTATATTACTGTGCACGTTTTATGTTAAAAATCATCATTTTAGGAAGTATATGAGAAGTTTCTCTATAGAGTCCCTGACGTTTATACACTTATGGCGAATCATCGCAGCTGTGCTGTTTATCCAATATGGTGTACAACAACAGTTACCCCAGATGTTCGCTGTTCTTGCTGGTTATGGGGATTTGATTGCCGGGCTGATGGTGCCTTTTGTATTGTATTTCAGACATAAGAGATCAGCATTTTGGATATTTAACATCATTGGTTTTGCTGACTTTATCGTAGCAGTGGGAACAGGGCTTACATTTACCTTCTTGGGCACAAGCGAAATGGAGAATATCAGACTCCTTCCTTTAGCCTTGATCCCACTTTTCGGAGTACCCATATCGGGATTGACACATATCGTGATGTTTGATAAATTAAGAGGTAAAGCCTGAATATATTGAATGACTACTCTTATCAAGACTATACCCTGTGAAAATAGAAACGTCACAGGGTATGGTAGTCGTAAAGGTTTTGTACAAAATTCGAAAACTAGTTTTATTTTATCAGGCAACCATTTTTAAACGTAGTACGTCTATAAAGATGGAGACAACACCAACATCAAAATCAAAGACTATTGAAATGTTAGCAAACCCACCAGTACATATCAAAATTAAAATGGCAACTTTATGGATCACTCTTATGTTCCTCTACATTTATGGCGATTATTTTGAATTATATACTCCTGCCAAAGTGGAGAAACTTATGAATGTTGATGACGTACTCGATAGTCCTGTCAAACTATTTGTAGCCTCTGTAGTTTTAGCTATACCTGCATTTATGATCGCATTCAATATTTTTTTAAGACCGGCAATCAGTAGAATATTAAACATACTGTTTGGTAGTTTACTTACGGCTATCGTACTAGTAGTCGGCAGTACCTCTCTTTATCCGTGGTACAGTTTTTATGTGCTCTATGCTTTTTTAGAAGCGTTAGTTACCATTTATATAGTATGGCAGGCCTGGAAATGGCCAAAAGTAACTGTCTAATAATGAAATAAGTTTCATCTTCGTAATACAGGTACATCACTTTAAGAGCTGGCCAGGTTCTACTTCTTTCTTATAACCCATTATATATTCTAACCTGTTGCACATTTAGAATGAAATGAAGAAAATTAGCTTTTCCGTCGGGTCCAGGCGGAGTATCGAGAATAGCTTTTCAGTTTTCAAAATCCTATTTTCGATAGCTCTGCTGAGTGTGTCGAATACTTTTTCCTTTGATCAAAGCACTGGAATTGACGTATTTTAATAAACAAGTCTTAATGCGTAAGGGTATATTCTATTAAAAAAGGATTTACTTATATTAGTCAGACTTTTTCCAGCATAACACGCTTTAAATTTTACAAAATGATACACCCTAAGACTTATCTATTATACATATTCACACTTTTATTGGTAGGATGTCAATCTCCTACAAAAGATGCCCAAGACACGACTTCTGAATCGGAAAGAAATCGACCGAAAACTTACGTAAAAATAGAGCACCCAGAGTGGAGTAAAAATGCGACTATCTATCAATTAAATACTCGACAATTTACGACGGAAGGCACCTTTAAAGCCGCTCAAAAAGAGCTTACGCGCTTAAAAACTTTAGGTGTAGATATCATTTGGCTGATGCCAATTCACGAAATCGGGGTTAAAAACAGAAAAGGCACGTTGGGAAGTCCTTATTCTGTAAAAGATTACTACAGCGTGAATCCGGAATTCGGAACTCTCGAAGACCTCAAGAGCTTTGTAGAAGCTGCTCATAAAAAAGGAATGTATGTGATCCTGGATTGGGTGGCAAACCATACTGCCTGGGACAATCCTTTGGTTGCTCAACATCCGGATTGGTATGATAAGGATTACAAAGGTGATTTTAGACCTACACCCTGGTGGGATTGGTCGGATATTATTGATCTGGATTTCAACAATCACGAGGTAAGAGATTATATGGCAGATGCGCTAAAATACTGGGTACAAGAAGTGAACATAGATGGCTACCGATGTGATGTAGCGGGATTTGTTCCCCTAGATTTCTGGAATCGTGTACGTAAAGAATTAGATACTATCAAACCTGTATTTATGTTGGCAGAATGGGAATCCAGAGACTTACACGCCGAAGCGTTTGATATGACCTATGCCTGGAGTTGGAATGAAACAGTGCATAAAATTTGTAAAGGACAGGCAGATGTAAATGGTTTGTATATCTATTATTCGTGGAACGAGAGTGCTTTTCCTGAAAACACATTCCGAATGACGTTTGTGAGTAATCACGATAAAAATGCCTGGGAAGGCACCATGTGGGAGCAATTTGGAGATGGTTTGAACGCCGCTATCGTGCTCTCCGTCATCGGAGAAGGAATGCCCTTGGTATATAACGGACAAGAAGCCGGAAATAAAAAACGACTAGTGTTTTTTGAGAAAGATCCGATTATTTGGCAAGAGCACTATATCGGAAAGCTCTATCAGGATCTTTTTTCTTTATTAAAGGAAAATACTGCCTTATGGCACGCCAAGTGGGGAGCTCGTATGATTAAAGTTCCGAATTCATCAGAAAGTGAAATACTGAGTTTTGTTCGTAGAAACGAAAATGATAAGGTATTTGCTGTATTTAACTTTTCTGAAAACCCTAAAAAGGTCACCTTTAAAGAAACCTTATATCACGGTCAGTATATAGATTTCTTTACGAAGGAAGAAGTTGGTCTGGATGAAAACTTCGAATTGCCATTGGATGCCTGGGCGTATAAAGTATTTGTAAAAAAATAAAGTATCATATATCAGATACAAAAGCTATATATTCAAGATGTAGATAGATACTTGTTTTATATACTATGAAAGCAAAACTGTATACCGTCAATAAAATGATGAAGCTATTGGTATGCCTATATCAAATTAGAAGGGCTCTTCTCTCTTACTTATTAAAAGCTATCTGATTGATATTAATTATTCACTTGGTACGCCAGAGTGGAGGAAAAATTAGTTCACTTTTATCTTCAAAATACGTCCTGAAATCAGTAAAATCCTTCACAGATTATCTATAAAATCCTTTTTTTTATGTATTTCATCGTTAAAATATTTCTTTTTAACGAAATTTTTGTACTTTACGGTTTAACCGTAGTGGTGTTGGTCTATATAATTTTATCCACTGCCCCAATTAACCTAATAATATATGATAATATGACTACTATTTCTAAAAAGATGATTTGGATACTTTGTTTAGTATCATTTTCATCATTATCTGCCCAAACCTTATTGAATGGTTTTTTTCCAAAAAAAAAGGAATTAACGATTGCCTCCTCTTATTCTTATAAAAGTTTTGATAACTTTTATCGCGGAGAAACCCTAACGAAAGCTAATCCTATGAATATGGGAGAAATTTCTTCCTCTATTATTAGCATTTATGGAGAATATGGTATATCAGATTGGTTATCTACAACAGCAACTTTACCATATATATCTACCAAAAGTGAACTTGGAACAATTGATCCTGTTTTAGGAGAAAGTCAAATTGAAGGTGTACAAGATTTGAGTGTTTTTTTAAAGGCCAAAATATTAGATAAAAAATTATCCAATGCTTCCATACTATCTCTAGGAGGTGCTACCGGTGTCTCATTGCCTGTTGGCGGTTATGAAGAAGCGGGAATACTTTCTATAGGAAATGGAGCTACGGCATATGAGGGATGTGGTTTTGTTCAGTTCAGAACTTCTTCAAATCTTTTTATTGAACTTCAAGCTGCCTACAGCTTAAGAAATAATCCTGATTTTGAAATACCCAATGCCATGCTTTATAGTGCAAAACTGGGATATTATACGAAATGGTTTTATACGCATGCCAAAATAGGTGTTCAGAATTCTATTGGCGGATTGGATATCGGTACGCAAGAGTTTATCGATGCCGGCGGTGCGGGAGCTTTACCTGAAACAGAAGTAGATTATACAAACCTTTATCTGGATGTCTACATTCCTTTATATAACCAAAGTTTAGGTGTATCGTCACAGGGTATTCAGTAAATATGAGTGGTAGAAATTATAATCGCGAATCATCCGTATCTATTGGGCTGGTATACAAAGCTGATTAACTGCTAAATAAAATGAATCATATGAAAAGGATATACTTCTTAATGATCGTAATAGTATCTTGTGTATGTGCTAATGTATACGCACAGAATAATCATATAGACCATATGGTATGGGATCAGCTGCTATTATTAAATGTATCGAATGATGGTAAAGTGGATTACAAAGGTTTTATAAGAGATAAATTTCTATTCGACGAATATTTTAAATCCCTCTCCACGAATTACCCGGATGAGAATTATGAGGAGACTGAAAAGCTAGCATATTGGATTAATCTTTATAATGCTATCGTTATGAAAATGATTATTGATCATTACCCTGTTAAATCCATCAATGACTTAGAAAATCCTTGGAAAAAGAAATCAATAACCATCAATGATGTCCAATATAGTCTGGATGATATAGAACATACTATACTAAGAAAAATGGATGAACCCAGAATTCATTTCTTGCTTAATTGTGCTGCTACTTCCTCTCCAAAATTATGGAACAGAGCGTATACTAAAAGAAATATAACCAAAGCATTAGAAGAAAGGACTATCGACTACATCAATGATCCTACCAAAAATTTGATCACTCAGAATAAAATAAAGCTATCCAAAGTGTTCGAATGGTATGCAAAGGACTTTGATAGTGGCGATGTTATAAGTTATATTAATAAGTATTCTAAAGAAAAAATACGTCCAAAATCTAGTTTTGAATTCTTAGAATACGACTGGAGTTTGCATGAAAGAGAGTAGTATTTCTGATACTTATTAGTATTCTTTTAAGACAGCCAACATAGTTGATGCATAAAAATTATTTTCGTGCATCAACTATTATGCTTGCTAAGTTTTTACATCTGTATACCATCAATCCTTAGCATTCCATCGGATGCTAGCACAACATTGAACCTTATTTGTTGAATATCATCTTTGGTTTTTACCGCTACTAGAATCTCATCTTCGGTATGTTTTATCTCAGCGATTTTTCCGCCCTCTAATTCTTCGTGAAACTGCTTAAAGAACTTTAAATGCTCTTCCATCGGAAAGGAGTTTAGAAAAGATGGCAACGTTCTACGTTCTAAAAATGATTTCCAGCTATTTTGATCATCTGTATTTACAGTCCTCATAAAATCTTTGACCAACAAATCCACCATTTCTCCTGTTATTTCATTAGTAGCTTGCGAATCAGAAATGGATGGTTCAAAATCAGGTCTTAATAGCATGGCTGCAATAGTAGAAGCAATATTTTCATACGGGCGTTTCACCGCATTGGTCATCATCATAATGGTGATATCCTCTTCCAGATATCGCCAAAAGTCTGCAAAGAAAATTCCGTTACCTCCGTTATGGGCAATCAATTCGGTATTTCTGGGCGTAGGAAAAATTGCCCAGCCATATCCGTAATAGGAGCCTGCTCCTTCACCTTCTTCCTTATGTTTACTGTAGAACTTAGTTTTCGCTTCAGTATTCAGAATCGTATTTCCTAACAAAGCCCTATGCCACTTATACATATCCTGTACTGTAGATAACACCCCACCATTAGCTCTGAGATGCCAATACGGACCATCGCTTGCCCATGCTTTCTCTGTGGTTCTTCCCCACTTTTGATCACCGCGATAACCTATCGCGATATGATCAAAAGATGGCTGCTGATATCCGGTTTGCTTCATACCTGCAGGTGTCCATAGGTTTTTAGACAGATATGCTTCATACGACATTCCTGAAAGTTTTTCGATTAGAATTCCTAATATGCTATAACCCACATTGGAGTATTCATATTGAGTTCCGGGTTTGAACAATAATTTTCTATCAAAGGACTGTTGTACAAACTCGTCGGTTGTTATTTTCTGAAAATCATCTCCAATGGCGGGTGGTAATCCTGCCGAATGTGTTAACAGATGATGTAAGGTGATCTCTTTTTTGTCCTCTGGAACATTACTAAAATACTTTGTAAGCTTATCTGTAACTGATAATTTCCCTTGCATTTCTAGTTTCAGGATCGCTGCTCCCGTAAACTGCTTGGTAATCGATCCAATGGTGGAAACCGTCGCTGCAGTATATTTTACTTTATTTTCGCGATCCGCATATCCGTAGCCGTTTTCTAAAATAACGTTGCCATTGTGAGCCACAAGAACGCTTCCCGAAAACCCTGTATCTTCTAATTGGTTCAGGTACTTCTCTATTTTCTCCTTCGTAGATATCTCCATTTGTTCTTCAGCCGCCTGCGCGGTTACAGACTGTTGTTTGCACGATATAATAATGCTTATAATCAGTGCCAGTTTTAAAAATTTAATCATAATTATTCGTTTTTTGAAAACCAATAATACACAGGTTTAATTGTGAGTGCAACAAAATGTTATCGAAGTAAAAACTAAGTTATTTGTATATCAAATTCAGGTATATTCGGCTTTTATACCGATATTTTCTATGCTCATAACAAAAAACAGCCTTTTGTCACATTTCGGTGAACTGTTTTACTATTATCAATATTTTTGAATAATGCGTATACTAAATATAACATTACAACGATGGGCGGAAATCCTCCTGAATCTAATTTTCTGGGTGGTCTCTATTGTGATGATCGTATTAACTACAGAAACTGGAATAGTAGAAAACATCATAGAAGATGTCAATGGAAATGTCGTAGAAGAAACCATCGAAATGAGTCTGTTTTCATTACCTAATCTGATAGGAATGTTTGGTATCATTCCGTTCTTCTATATCACTACGTTCTACTTGGTTCCCAAATACTATGCTTCTAAAAAATATAGCTTTTTTATAGGAATGCTCTTTTTAGGATTGGCTTGTTTAACAGGGTTGGAATTAGTGATTGTTTATTTTCAGAAAGCTCCTTTCACTCCTTTAGTGCTACGTTTTTTTCTGTTTTATAATCTTTTCTTTATGACCATAGCAATTATATATGGTATTATGAGACATCAGTTAAAAATGGAAAAACGACAACAACTTTTAGAAAAAGAAAAAATCAGTGCAGAATTGCGACTGATGCAATCCCAGATCAATCCTCATTTTATGTTTAATGCGTTAAATAATTTACTGGCGATTTCTGAACGATCCAAAAACCCTGAAACCTCATCGGGAATTACCAAGTTATCCGATCTACTGAGGTTTATGATTTATGACACGCAATCAGAACGTGTGTCGCTTTCCAAAGAAATTGAGTTTATCGAGAACTTTATAGCACTTCAGAAATTAAGATATAGCGAGGCAGATCCTTTCGAAATAAATTTCATAGTACATACCCACAACCAAAATCCTACAATTGCGCCAACGTTATTGATCCCTTTTGTAGAAAACGCTTTTAAACACGGACTCAACATCCAGGAGAAATCGTTTATTCATATTACATTAGCACTTAAAAATCAACAATTACATTTTGAGGTTAAAAATTCCAAACATCAACTTCAGAAAACGGAATTCGACAAAAAATACTCTGGTATCGGTTTAGAAAATGTAAAAAAACGACTGAAACTCCTATACCCCAATCAACATCTTTTGGATATAAAAGAAGATGAACATACCTTTTTTGTGCAATTAAACATCAACTTGACCAAATGATCTCTGCAATAATCATAGATGACGAGCCAAATGCCATCGAGCTATTAAAAGGATATATCGAAAAAGTTCCTTTTATGACGTGTACTCAGAGCTTTAGAAATCCTATTGAAGCATTGGTATATCTTAAAGAAAATTCGGCGGACTTACTATTCCTGGATATCAACATGCCACAATTATCAGGAATTTCGTTTATAAAAACACTCGAAAAATCTCCTAAAATTATTCTTACTACAGCCTATTCTGAATATGCCGTAGAAAGTTATGAGTACCAAGTTGCGGATTATCTACTGAAACCTATTTCCTTTGATCGTTTTTTTAAAGCAGTAGTGAAAATTCAGGATACTATTGCAAAACCTAAATCTATAGCTAAAAATGACCCTGTCATCTATGTAAAAAGTGGGCAACAACAGCATAAAACTAGTCTTCACGACATTTTATACCTACAAAAAGATGGTAATTACATCAGTTATATTACGAAAAACAAAACCATTTTAGCTCGACAATCTGTTAAAGAAGCTTTACAAGAATTGGGAGATCGTTTTGTACAAATCCATAAATCCACTATCGTTAATCTGGATCACATTTCGGCTTTTGACTCGCATTCTATTATTGTAAACGATACGAATCTCACTATTGGGCAATCTTATAAAGTAATACTGATGGAGCGTTTGGGAATTAACTAATTTTTATAGGTAACATTCTATACTATTTTGACACTACGATATAAAGGATTGACTGATTTCGACTTTCATCCGCAAAGCGGAATTCATTTCCCTCTTTAAAAAAGATGGGTGCTTTTAAATTGGTAAGTAGTATATAAACTCAGTTATGGCGAATAAAAAACGAATTCATACCAGAAAGGAATTACAGGAATAAAGGAGGAAACTTAGAACTGATGGCACTCCGGCAGAAGCTTTTCTTTGGAAATATTTAAAAGCTAGGAAACTTCAGGGAAGACGGTTTCAAAGGCAGCATAGTATTGAATATTACATTGTGGATTGTTATTGTGCTTCAGAAAAGCTAGTCATTGAAGTAGATGGAGAGATTCATAATACACCTCAAGCTCAGGAAAAAGATCAGAAACGTACCAAAAGACTTAATGAATTAGGTTTTACTGTAATTAGATTCGAAAACAAAATGGTTTTTGATCATTTAGAATCTGTTCTAAGCGCGATCACAGATAATTTTAAAAAATAAAAGCAGATGAAATGTTTATTAAAAACAATCTATTAAAAGCAAGAAATACTACTTTAAAGATCTTCCTTTTATTAAAAAGTAAAGTGATTTCACATCACATCCGATGGTTACCATCAAACAAGATAAACCTAAAAAACAACCCCCAGGAAAATATAATAACTCCTTTTAAAGCTCCTCCCTTTATTAAAAAGGGAGGAGGATTCTAATTTTATGGGTATTCGGAGGGTATATTACCACCACACCCAGTAAAAATTTTAAAAGCTTCATATCCTGATCTATTTATACCAACACGTTTAGAAGTGAAATAAAAATCAGGTAAAATCCCCTGGCGTATGTATTCAATAATTAATTATCTTACAGCTTCACTCCAATCGTTTAATTACAAAACATCAAAATGTCTGTAGCAACTTCATTAACCAGTGACCGAATTAAGTTACCTTTCTCTTTTAATGCAGAGAAAATGTTAGAAGAGTTCAGAGCCTTTAGATCAGAACATTTTGAATACTATGATGTAATACCGTTGCGTGCTCCTGCACATCAGGCAGACACTTCTCTACCCTTCCCGCCAGCAGCAGATGATTACGCAGATGGTTTTTGGACAGAATGTTTGGACACCAAGGCATTGCGCCAATCTCCTAATCTGACTAATGTGACTTTCTATGTAAACAATACACCTGTAATGATGTTACCGGACGAATGTTGGCACCTAAGACTTACCGATCCTCATAAGATTGATAATCTTGGCATCACAGAACGGGTAAAATTTACAATAGATATGATCCCGAATGACTGGGTACTGAAGACAATTATAGAATGTGAAGTTTAAAGTTTGAGCTGGATGAGAACGTATTTCTCCTCTTAAAATAGATTTAGATTCCCTTACTAACAAAAGATAATTATCCCCTTTTATAAAGCTAAAAAATACTTAGCAAAAAATCACAGCCTATTGTTTATTAACGAGTGGATTGTTGTTTATATAACTTAAAAACAGAAATTATGGAACAAAAATTAGTTGTAAGGGTTTTTCGTAGGTTCGATTATGGACTAGTTACACATAGCAGCGATTTGGAAGCAGAACTGGCATTGCATAACAGAAGAAAAAATGCTCTACTGGATGTATTTGAAAATGAGAAGAATATAACAGTGGAAGATTGGGGACAAACCAAAGACACAGAACCACATGAATTGGTTGAAGTAATTATAGGAATTGTCGGAACAGCAGTTTTTAATCACGCGATCGTTCCCGGTCTAAAATATGTGGGTGAGAAATTAGCAGAAAAATTAGTGGATGATTCGATTTCCAAATCTGCGCAATGGATTATTGCCAAACTAAGACCAAAACAAGAATCCAAAGAAATACTGGATTTTCAGATATATTCACCTGATGGAACTTTTATCTCTGTGGATCCACCGGATAGAAATGCTTCAATTACGATTCATTTTAAAAATGGGCGTGTGGACTCTATAAATTATAAAACTAATAAAACTGATGAATAAAGAAATAAATCATCTTGCAGATGAAACAAAAATATTTATGGTCTTTTTTTAAAAACGTTAAAGCTACATCAAAAACGCACATACTTTACATGTAAATGAAGTATATTTAGAGCTTCATAAATTATCTTAAGTATATGTTGTCAAAATTCTACAATATAAAAAATTTAAAAGGAGATTTTACAGGTGGATTAGTCGCCGGTGTGGTTGCATTACCACTAGCTCTGGCTTTTGGTGTACAATCAGGTATGGGTGCTACTGCGGGACTGTATGGCGCCATCGCTGTTGGTATTTTTGCCGCCTTATTTGGAGGTACCGAAACACAAGCCAGTGGTCCTACAGGTCCTATGACAGTAGTTTCTGCGACGCTGATTGCAGCTGCTATAGAAATGAATGGTTCTCTGGGTAATGCGATGCCTATTATCGTAGCAACTTTTTTGTTGGGGGGACTCTTTCAGGTATTGTTTGGTTTTCTAAATATTGCCAGTTACGTAAAATATTTTCCCTATTCGGTAGTATCAGGTTTTATGAGTGGTGTAGGTTTAATCATTGTAATACTTCAATTATTCCCTTTTGCCGGTTTAAGTTCGGCAAAATCCACTACAGCTGTTATGCAGGATTTACCCAGACTTTTTTCTGATGCTAATCCCTATGCATTATTGTTAGGAGGAATTACCATTGTGGTCTATTACCTTTTTCCAAAAATAACCAAAGCAATACCTAGCGCTTTGGTCGCCTTAATTGTTGCTTCATTAGTTGCTTATTTCACCAAAATGGATGTGCCTCTAATCGGTGAGATACCTTCTGGATTACCATCACTTCAGCTAGACGGCATCTTCTCCATAGATACTAGTGCTTTAAGTATCATTATCGAATATGGAGTGGTCCTTGCAGTATTAGGAAGCATCGATTCTTTATTAACCTCTGTGGTTGCGGATAATATGACCAAAACAAAGCATAATAGTAATCGAGAACTGATCGGACAAGGAATTGGTAATATGATGGCAGCAGTCATTGGTGGTATTCCGGGAGCCGGAGCTACCAAAGGAACAGTTGTGAATATTAATGCAGGAGGAAAAACCAGATTATCAGGAGTATTACACGGATTGTTTTTATTGGCTGTATTATTAGGTCTCGGAAAATTAGCAGCCCATATTCCACTATGTGTATTAGCCGGTTTGCTTATTCCTATTGGTTTCAAAATAGTAGATTTTAAAGGATTGAAACATTTGCTAAAAGTACCAAGAGCAGATGCACTTGTACTAATTCTGGTATTATTCATCACCACATTTGGAAGTTTAATACAAGCGGTTGGTATCGGAGTAGCATTGGCTTGTTTACTATTTATGAAAAAAGCCGGAGATCTAAGCGAACAAGGAATGGAAGTAGGAGATATTTCAGATTTTGACGGCTCCAAACCATGGCAAGATGAAATGGAATTCTACGACGTTTATAAGGACAAGGTTATTATTAAACATTTGTATGGACCATTATTCTTTGGTTTTACATCCTATTTTAAAGACCAGATAAAGAAATTACCTAAGGATGTTAAAGCTGTTATCTTGAGAATGGATCGTGTTCCTTACATTGATCAGTCTGGGATTTATACATTAGAGGATATTATTTTTGACTTGCGGACACAAGGGATTGAAGTAATACTCGTAGGACTCAAAGAACAACCTAAAGATATGTTAAAGGCGGTTGATATTATACCCGACTTGGTTCCGGAAGATGATTTGTTTGAAAACATAGATGATAGTTTTATCTATTTACGCGAGAAGTTCAGGCAACATTCTACAACGGTGTAATAAACCACTATAGATTTGAAATCTACAGTATTAATCAAAAGAACGAAATTCTTTTTGATCGGTTATAGACAATAGCCAATTACTTGTCATTCCAGCATAGGCTGGAATCCAGAAAGTCGTAAGATGGATTCTGCATCAAGTACGAAATGACAGGTATCGCTAAAATGTTTATAGAAAGTAAAGTAAAGTAACTGCAATGAAATTGCAGGGTTTTAACCTTTAAATAGAAAATAAAACCAACAACTCAACTAATCCTATAATGTTTATCAATGAAAAAAACGTTATTTGACCTTACTAAAGAAGAATGGAATACATTGTTTCCAATTGAATTAGTAAATCACAATCCTGAATGGAAAAAAACTTTCAAAATTGAGAAAGAACGGATATTAAAGAAAGTTGATACTACTTCCATATTGCGCATAGAACATTTTGGTAGCTCCTCTATACCTTTAATAAAATCCAAACCTTATATTGATATGTTGATAGAAATTCCCAAAGAATTACTATTTGACAAGAATTTAATTTCAAAGTTTGATGATTTGGGATATTCTCATTTTGTGGTCCCTGAAAGAGAAAATATTGAAGCCTACTCTTCCTTTGGTAAAGGATACAATTTAGATGGAAAAAAAGAACAAATTTTTCATATCCATATGTGTCCTAAAGAAAATATAATGTGGAAACAAATCGGGTTTAGAGATTATCTGATCGAAAACCAAGAGCGAGCTAAAATGTATGAAAGCCTAAAAACCAAGTTGGCTAAAAAATATAAAAATGATCGAGGAGCTTATGTTTTAGGAAAAACTGAATTTATTAATGAGACTTTAGAACTTATTGGCTAAACGTGTTATAATAAAGCTTTAACAGCATTATTAAATAATACAGTGTATAAACCACCTCATCGCACCTTTTTCTTTAACACATTTTTAACCCAATAAAAAAGTTAGAAAAGCTCAAAAAAAACGACATTTAATAAAAATAATAATCCCATGAGTCTTTCTAAAATTACATTTACCAATGCAGAAGGTCAGACGCTTTCAGGGCGTTTAGAATTACCTGCGGATCAACATCCCCATAACTTTGCGTTATTTGCACATTGTTTTACGTGCAATAAAAACCTAGGAGCGGTTCGTAATATAAGTCGAGCGCTTACTTCTCAGGGATTTGGGGTATTACGATTTGATTTTACGGGTTTGGGAGAAAGTGAAGGCGATTTTGCAGATACAAATTTCTCAGGAAATGTAGAGGATTTGGTCGCTGCTGCTGATTTTTTGGCTCAAGAATATCAAGCTCCCGCTCTATTGATTGGACATTCTTTGGGTGGTGCTGCAGCTATATTTGCAGCCGCTAAGATTGATTCTATAAAAGCGGTAGCTACTGTAGGTGCGCCTTCTGATCCAACGCACGTACAACATTTGTTAAGAAGTGGATTGGAAGAGATTGAAGCAAATGGTAAAGCAGTAGTGAATCTTAGCGGACGAGATTTTACTATTAAAAAACAATTCCTGGATGACCTGCAAACGAAATCTCTCCCAACAGTAACAAAAAACTTGGACAAAGCTCTTTTAGTTATGCATTCTCCGCAAGATACCACGGTAGGTATTAAAAACGCTGAAGAAATTTATCTGGCAGCAAAACATCCCAAAAGTTTTGTAACCTTAGATGGTGCAGATCATTTATTAATGCGAAAAGAAGACTCAATATATGCCGGTAAAGTAATTGCAGGTTGGTCATCTAGATATGTTGCTATTCCTGAAGAACCCAAACTAAAAAGTCAACATCATGTAGTCGCAAGTTTAGGAAATGAAGAAGGATATACTACTCAAATGAAGGTGGGAAACCACTATATGGTTTCGGACGAACCTGAAAGCGTAGGTGGTCATGATTTTGGACCATCTCCTTATGAATTTGTATCTGCAGGGTTATCTGCTTGTACAGCTATGACTATTAAAATGTATGCGACGAGAAAAGGTTGGGATTTACAAAATGTAGAAGTGCATACTAATTATGATAAGAAACATATGGAAGATTGTGAAAACTGCGAAGATCCATTGGCTAAAATAGATACTTTCGAAAGAGAAATCAAGCTAGAAGGAGATTTGGATGAAAAACAAATCAAGAGAATTCTGCAAATTGCGGATAAATGCCCTGTACATAAAACCTTACATTCAGAAACTCAGGTGATCACTACTTTGATTTAGTTCGAAATAGATATCCTCAAGTAAGTTCAAAAGGTGTCCTGCTAAAAAATGAAACTGAAAGCAATACAGGTCCAAAAAAAGATAAGCATAAAAAAAGGCTGTCCATACCAGACAGCCTTCATTTATTACAAATTTTAGATTTGATTTGATCTATTTGATTATAAATCGTTTTGTCTCTCCTTGAACTTTTAGTAAATACATACCAATTTCGAGATTACCTACATTGATAGTTTTGCTACCACTTATGGTTCCTTGTCCAACAATCTGTCCTACCATATTCATAATGGAATAAGCATTATCAGAATTCTTAGAGTCTTTCATAGAGATTTGCAATAAACCTCCACTTTTCAATGGGTTTGGTGCTATTGTGAAGCTAGAAATACTTTCCTCATCTTCATTTCCTAGTATCGGTGTGGTAGGTCCAAAATCGGTAGCCACTACAGTAGATCCACAAGACCCTTCATAAATTTTGACATTAGAGTAGGTCGAATTATTTCCTGATCCTGCATCATTATCATTAATGAATACTAATCGATCCATATTACCGGTATAGAATGTACCTACCGGAATAACATACGTTGTCGTTCCACCAGAATAATTATCATAGTTAGTAACACCATAATTCTGGGTACCATGAACTTTGAAATATCTAGTTGAAGTTAATGTATTATCGTTTTCAAAACCAACCCCATGGATCTCTCCCTGAGCGGTACTACTAAAGTCAAATTCTATAACCGTATTAGAAGTCACTGTATAATTCAGCGGAATATATTTCCAGGTGTTATTAGACAACGATAATCCGGCTCCGCCATTCACAATCGAGAAGTTACCAGCAGCATCCTGGTTAGAGAATGGAGTAATTGAGAAATCATTAAAATTAATGGTGTCACAAGTAGGACCTGGGTCAACTGTACCATTAGTAATACTTAAACCATCAATGGTAACATCACCTTGCCAGCTAGTTCCTGTCACTGTATTAAGACGTAATTGTACACTTGCATTTCCTGCATAGGCAGAAAGATCGACATTAGCCGTATTCCAATCAGTTCCTTGTGCTCCGGATCTACTGAATACGCTTGTCCAATCCACTGTATTATCTGTTCTAGCTTCTACATCAAATGTACCCACTGCATTACCAACCATATGATATTGAAAACTTAGTGTTGGTGAAGTCAGTCCGCTGAAGTCTAAACATGGTGAATTTAAAATCGCTCTTTTGTTAGGAAATCCCGTTCCGCTACCAGAAGCTTCTACATAAATATAAGAATTTCCGTCAACTGCACCTGCTGGTCCTGTTCCATTAGAAGGGGTACCGTTAGCATCTACAGTCCAATCTAAATCATCTCCAGAAGCTTGAGACCAATCTCCTATGTTTCCTTCGAAACTTTCACTGTATGGGAATGAAGCGATATCTCCGGCACACTCATCTCCACCTGGGCCAGGTCCACCACCATCACAAGGATTAACGAATGATACGGTTTGATCTGTCTGTCCATTAGAACCTCCATTATTATTCTCATTAGCATCCTGACCTACACCACGCTCAGCAAAGGCTTTCCAGATGATACATTCGTATTGTCCTCCATAAAGATCTTGATCCGCCTGGAGGATACCATCTCTACCAGATACAAATCCAGGATTATTGGCTGTATTTTTTAATCCTTCTATAACTAAAGCCATTGCGATATTGTTACCACCTGTCCCATTATAAAAATCAGGATCAAATCCTTCCGCATCAATTAATCCCCAAGTCATATCCCATAAAATAGTGGCAAATGCATATCCAACTCCGTGTGGTCTTGCTAATCCACCTATATCTGCATAATCAGTATTATTAACAGATCTATCAATAGAATAAGGTGTAGGACGAATACCATCTCCGTTAGTTGGTTGATTTAGAGCATATGTACCAATTCCTCTAGAATCTGTACCTAAGTCTCCTGCTCTCATAGTAAGCATTAATCCAAACCAGTCAGACCATCCTTCGCCCATTTGCTCAGAACCTCCTAAGGTATTAGAAGAGGGTCCACCCACTAATCTAATAGAAATACCATGTCCATATTCGTGAGCAATGATACCATTATCTAAATCACCATCTCTATCAGGGTTTGGACTTGTCCAAAGGAACATCTGCATTCTAGGGTTACCACCATCTCCTGGTGTTGAGAAGTTTGCATTATTGCTACCGCTTCCATCTTGTGCATCAGCGTTCACAGAATCACCTCCTGCACCACCTCTTCCATAGTTATTTTCCTGAAAGTTTCCACTAGCTTCATCAAAACCATACTGGTAGAATACGTCGTGCATGATATTGTTCCAATAGAAAAGGTTAGTTATGGCTGCATCATCATAAGTGGCTGGTCCCTGACTAAGATCAATTGGGAAATTAAAATCAAGACTAGCTCCTCCATCTGGAGAGAAACCTGTACCGTTATTTCCATTTCTATCTTCCTGCGCCCATACATTATTACCTCTGGTAATTGTAAATTCAGCTCCTGCACTACCGTTAGTATCATGCCATCCAAATGGAGATGCTGTAGGATCAGCAGGATCTGTTACGATAGAACGATTCCCGTGACTTGGACTTTCTACAGGCATTGCATATACATTATAAGAATCAGGAGCAAGTGCTGCTGTTGCTTCAGCTTCGGTAGGTACAGTAGCTATTTCTTTATCAAATAATACAGACTCCCCATGATTGTGAGACTCGTGATCTGGCGTCCCAAAATTACAACGAATCACCCAGTCTTCTTTATATAGAATTTTACCGGAAAAAGCATCAACATTCGCGTTCCACCAATGCTGACCATCTTTTTGGTACAAACTTACCCGCCAGGTCAATACCAATTGATCGTCTTGTTTAAGATATACTTGTTTTGCTTCTATCGGTTCTAGCGAAATGCCCGAGTTATCGTATACCAAGGACCCGTCTGATTTACTTTTAGTCCTTACTAACTGTGGCGACTGTAAATTATGAGCGCGGGCTACATTTATAATAGCATTTTCTGGAGAAAGAGATGCCTTTTCCGCAGTAATTTTGGATTTGATATCCTTTACGAATTGATCAATCTCCCAAGTAACTTCTTCCTTATTTTTTACAGTCAACTTATAAGTTGCATACTGTATAGGAATTCCTTTATAGTATTGCTGCACATAAACATGTTGTATTGCAGGATTTAATGAAGGAACTACATTTGTTACTTTCCACTCCGACATATCGTCAGCTGTCGAAGCTGATTTTTCTTTGGTATTGTTAAAATGGTTTTTGACAATACCATCCATGATGTTTTGTGCAAACATTGCTTGTCCTATAAAAAGTGTGAATAAGACAAACGAGTACATTTTTTTCATATGTATAAATTTTGAATTTGTGTTAACTAAAATTAACAAAATCTAAAACATCTATTACACAATTACATTATCACTAAATAAAATTTAACAATTTCACATTTTTACTAATTATTTTTCAATTCAAAAAACACACCTTATTAATCAAACTACCAATTGTTAGTTAACCTATATAAACACTAGAGTTAAGAAAAAAAAATTAGTAATTTATTATCAAATTCTGATAATCAAATAAATTACTATACCATTTTACTATTACGGGATACCTGTAGTAAATTTTTTAACTTTTTTTTAAAAAACTATTCCTGAAAAGCTAATTTCATATCATTTGATTAACTAATTAAAAAAATCATTAAACAACTTATTCTAAGTATGAAATATTTTGGTCTAAAATAAATCTATATTTTTGATTTTGTGAAATTGACTTTTGTGCTTATGTCTTTACTGATCAACTTGATTTTTAACCATTTCAACTCACGACGAAAAACGCAATAAATATTAAAAAGATGAAAAGTCCAGTTTTTGAAACTTCAATAAATTCGATGCATAGTATTGTTATTCCTTTAGAAATTGCTAATTCTTTTATTTCCAAAAAACACAAAAGAGTCATCGTTTCAATACGATTTAAAGATGCAACGATTCGGTTTCATGCAGCTTTACAAAAAAGAAAAGATCAGTTCTTTGTAATGTTTAGCAAAAAAAATCAAAAATTGCTTACTATCTATCCGAATGATTATTTTTGGGTTCAATTACTGGAAGACACCTCTAAATACGGAGTAGAGATGCCCGAAGAGCTAGAAGCTGTTTTACAAAGTGATCCGGAGGCCTCAGCAATTTTCGAATCTTTTACTGATGGTATGAAAAGAAGTTTGATTTACTACATATTAGGTTTTAAAAATTCTCAAACCCGTATCGATAAATCCTTAATGATAACAGAAAATTTAAGATTAGGAATCCGGGACAAAAGACAATTAATTAAGAAGCTATAGTTTTCAATAAAAAAACAGCTACTAAATAATCTCTTATGATGAATAATACGAATACGAAAAGAATTCATTTTGGTAAAAGCGTACAGGAATATCTGTCCTTAGGATATATTTTCTTATTACTTTTAGGAGTAGTAAGTAATTCTATTTATTATGGATTAATTGGGATTAATATCATTAGTTACTCTAATATTTTAGATATTTTATTAAGCCCCGTGATCATTTTTACAAAAGGGATTGCGGTACCCCTAGCAATAATAGGATTTACTGTTGCGATCTATCTTTTTATGTATCTATTTCGAAGAAATTCAATAAGAAAAAAAGAAAAGATGATTGCAAAAATGGGAGAAGAGAAATATGATAAATTAGTATTGCAATTAAAAAGTATGAAAACTGTTTTCCCAGCAATTATCCTTTTCAGTTTTTATATCGGATATGCCTTGGGAGGAGGAGCAAAAGTAAGAAGGAAAATAGACAACAAAACGTATAAAACTGATCATCTGATCACATTTAGTGATGGAGAATCAATTGATGTAAAACTTATTGGTCAAAACAGCTTATATGTTTTTTATGTTTTAGAAAAATCTTCGGAAATAATAATTTCTCCAATCGAAAGTAATATCAAAAAAATTCAGAAAAAAGACGATCAATAAAAGAGACTTAATGAATGTAATTTTGTGAGCTTTTATCCTTAACGCAACCTTTTCTATATAATTTCATCTTTTAATCAAACAACCAAAAGATGAAAAAAATAAAATTCGTTGTATTAAGCGTTTTACTAGTATGCTTTCAAAACTGTTGCCCTTTTCTGGTAGATTGCGAAAACAATGGTGATGACATTGTTGATCCTTTTTTTTCGAGATATGAACCTGTTTTATTAGATCGTACCAACTTCGAAAATTCTGTCACGCTTAAAGATCCTGTCACCATCAACACTTCAGGAAAAATATACATAAAAGATGATCTACTTTTTATTAATGAAGTACATAAAGGTTTTCATATCTACGATAATTCAGACCCTGCATCTCCTCTACCATTAAAATTTTTGGAGGTTCCCGGCTCCACGGATCTCGCTATCCGTGATAATATGATATATATAAATCAGGCAACGGATCTAATTGCCGTAGAATATGATATTAATCAAAGTATTAGATTAATGAAAAGAGTAGTAAATGTTTTTCCCGAGCTACGTTCTCCCGATGGGTTTCTACCCTATAACATTCCAGAAAACAATGTGGTTATAGGCTGGAAACTAACTAACTAAAACAAAAATTATGAAAAAATATATGTATATGATACTTACTTCCTTTATCGTATTTAGCTGCGACTCTGACACCAATAATGAAGCAAGTACTTCCGATACTGACGGAACAGGAGGGTCTTTGGCAACATTTACACTAAAAGGAGATTATTTATACACAGTAGATAATACAGATCTTACAGTATTTAATATTACCGACATTAAAGATCCCGTACTGGTAAACACTATACCCATCGGATTCAATATCGAAACTCTCTTTAGTTATAAAGATTACTTATATATCGGATCGAGAAACGGAATGTTTATATATGGATTAACAAATCCAGAATTCCCTCAAAAACTATCCGAAGTAGAACATTTTACCGCCTGTGATCCTGTAATTGCTAACGACACACATGCATTCATAACACTACACTCTGATACATTTTGTGGTAATAATCTTAATGTCTTACAGATATATGAAGTTACCGACGTTATGGAACCAATTTTAATTAATTCCAGAAACCTTACTTTTCCAAGAGGTTTGGCGCTGTATGGCAATTTTTTGATTGTCTGTGATGATGAAATTAAGGTATTTGATATATCCAATCCAGCAGAATCTAACTTGGTTTCATCCGTCAATCAAAGTGCATTTGATGTAATTATTACTGGCGACCTGCTAATAGCCATTGGAGAAACTGGACTTTATCAATACGAACTTGCTCCCGATACTAATTCAGGAGTTAGTATTACAGAATTAAGTACAATTAATATATAACAAAATCTAAAAACCTCTTAAATCCTTTGTCGTGAGCTAAAACTGCCCTATATTAGTTTAAACAAAACGTAACAAATCATTAAATTATGAAAACTCTAAACCTATTGGTAATTGCTTTTCTGTCTATCATTATTAGTAGTTGTAAAGGTGATAAGAAAGAAGGAAAAGAATATGAGAACAAGGTAAACGAAAAAATTACAGAGGAAATCACAGAAGAAAAGGAAGATACCAGCAAGGCAAAAACTCTGGCAATTTCTCTGACACCAAAAAGTGAAAGTGAGGTATCCGGTAATGTTACCTTTACTGAAGATGGTGGAATGGTAACTATGGTAGCTTATGTAAATGGATTATCTGAAGGAGAACATGCAATACACATTCATGAAAAAGCGGATTGCTCCTCTGCAGATGGTAAATCTACAGGAGGACATTGGAACCCAACTATGGAACCACACGGAAAATGGGGAGCCTCAGAAGGGTATCATAAAGGTGATATTGGTAATTTTAATGCCGCTTCAGACGGAAAAGGATCTATTACCTTTGCTACTAATGAATGGTGCATCGGATGTGGTGATAAGAAAAAAGATATTGTAGGTAAAGCTATTATAGTACATCAAGGAATTGACGATTATACTTCTCAACCGTCTGGCGCAGCAGGAAGCAGAGTAAGCTGCGGAGGAATTATACAATAAAAAGATTACAATCAAAACAACATTAAAAGAGTATATTCATTCTGTGATATACTCTTTTATTATTTCTGAAAGGAAAATAGTACATTAGTGGAATAAGAACCAAATTATATGCAGCCAACAGAACTAATCTCTCAATTACAACAGAAAAACGAAAAAGCTTTTCAGCGTATCTATGAAATGTATTCGGAGAATATGTATGGAGTAATTTATACTATTCTAAGAGATGAAGTCTTATCTGAAGAAGTGCTGCAAGATGTATTTGTAAAAATTTGGAATAAGGCAGATTCTTATTCAGAAAAAAAAGGACGTTTTTTTACCTGGATGCTCAATATTTCCCGCAATGCAGCTATAGATAAAACCAGATCTGTAGCCTTTAAAAATTCAAAACAAAACCAAACCGCCGATTATTTCGTAGATATATTAGAAGAGAAAAGTAATTTCTCCAGTAAGATCGACGCTATCGGTATTAAAAAGTATATAAATGTACTGGAACCAATCTGTAAAAAAGTGATTGATTTATTGTTTTTTAAAGGGTTCACACAAAAAGAGGCTTCAGAAGAATTAAACATTCCTTTGGGAACCATTAAAACTCGGAATAGAATTTGTATTAATAAATTAAGAGAGGTTTTAGCAGTATAGTTATGGATATAAAGCAGTACATATCATCAGGAATATTAGAACTCTATGTATACGGTGCATTATCTGAAAAAGAAAATGCGGAAGTATACAAAGCATTAAAAGAATATCCTGAAATAAAGGAAGAAATAAATGATATAGAGAACTCTTTGATGCAATTATCTGCGGCCACTGCTCCCTACAATCCAGAAGCTGTTTTTAATAGTATTAAAGAAAAATTAAACTTCACTGATACTGATGTAGCTGTAATTCCGATTACGCGTAAACGCAACAATTGGCATTCATATATTGGCTGGGCAGCGTCTGTAGCATTATTAATTGGTTTGTTTGTGCAGTTTAATAAGAACAAAGAACTTCGTCAGCAGATAGTACAATCACAAATTGAACAAAATTTACTCGAAGGAAAAATTAATGTAGCTGAAGAGGATTTATCCAAAGCCAAAACACTATTAAGTGTACTTCGGGATAAAGATATACTTAAAATTCCTTTACAAGCACAGAAAGTAGATCCTTCAGCCTACGCCTCTGTTTACTGGGACAAAGAAAAGAAAACTGCCTATATAGATGTAGCTGGATTACCTACGCCACCTCCCGGTAAGGTGTATCAGGTATGGTCCTTAAAATTAGATCCGTTGACTCCTACCAGCTTAGGAACACTTGATGAATTTGGAGAAGATGAAACTAAAATTTTCTCTCTTACTAATGCCAACGAATCTGAGGCTTTTGGTATTACCTTAGAACCAGAAGGAGGAAGTGAATCTCCAACTCTAGAACAATTATACACTCTTGGTGTTGTAGAATCATAATGTAAGTATAAAAAGCCGGATCTTTAACTCCTTATCTTAATATGCAGATCTCTTTTATGTTGGTCAACAGAAAAGAAGATTAACTCGGGGTCTTCTTTTAGCTTTTGTCGAATTAACCGTGTCCGCTTCCATCGGTCTTTGATTTTAACAACCAATCGCCAAAAATGTAGTCAAAAATTCTATTCTAATTTTAGCAACGCCTCTAGTTTGTTAATACCCGAAACTTTTCAGCTACCCAAACTTTTGATTAATTTCCTATCGTTCCCTTAATTACTTCTACAATTTTCTTCTGATTTTGGCATGTATGTTTAGAATTATTTCGAAGACTTGCAGTAAAATCTAGAATACATATATTAATTACTTTAGTTAAAAATCTTGCCATTCCTTTCTTGCGTAATAATTTTTCATTGAAATACCATACAACGATTTATTTATGATGTGTATCTGTTAGGTATGTACTTTAAACTTGGTTGTGAATACTTCTTATGTGGTTTTTATTGTGAATGAAGCGGTTAGTCCAACGCTAAAATTACGAGGTAATCGGTGAACTCCAAAAATTGAACGTGAGTGTTTTCCTCTTTCCTCGAGTACTTTTTCGAATAAATCCGACGCTCCGTTAACCACTTTGGGCGATTCGTCCCAATTTTCGTCAGATTGGAAACACGCATCTATATGATTCAATCCAATTATTTTATCAAATCCAACTTTCTTATCTATTTGTGCAAGTACGTTTAAGGCACATAGTTCCATGGCTTGGCAGCCTTGTTCAGTTGAGACTTCATTTCCCAATCTGCCTCGATATAAACATTCTTCGTTGAGGATTGGAAATTGAATTGCTACATAAGCTATATTTTCTCGAATATTTACAGATACATAATTTCCACCGGGAGTAGAAACAGTTGGTAGCTCTAATCCTAATCTGGCAAGATTTTCTTTAGGGTTCATATTTGATTTTCCTTTAGCTTTTGATGTTATTAATGTTCTCCGCTTTCATTGAGAACAGCTTTTTTAGATTAAAATTCTATTCTCGATATGTACCTAGCACTTCTGCAGACAGGCACTCCTTCTTTTAGTCGAAGCACTCGAACTGAAAAATATTATCCCAACAATATCTAAATGCAAAACGGATTGTTACCTTATCTTCATTTCATAAATCTACAACTAGTTTTGAAAATATTATTAAATCATATATAAACAAAGAAAAACCTGTTTGCTACCACACAAACAAGCTCTTCTTAACAACATAAACAAAACTAATTAACGTTACTATTTATTGTAGTACCCTATGATACTCCACATTTAATTCTAAAACCTGTATGTTATTCCGGCCTTTGCAAAAAATGGAGTGCCTGGTGTAAAATGAATTTCTTCTTCTGATTGGGTTTCACCTGCCAATCTTGATTCTGTTGCAAATTGTGTTTCATTCCACTCTGTATCAAACAAGTTTTCAACACTTACCAAAAAATCAAATTGCTTCCATTGATAACTAAGTGATATATCTATAATGGTATACCCTTCTGCTACAATACTGTTATTTTCTGTTGCTGCTCGATCTCCTAAATACCGATATCGTATCCCTCCTGAAAAATTATTAAAATTATCTATACTTATTCCTCCGGCAGCAGTAACCTTTGGTGCTAAAGGAATGTAATCTTCACCATCCGCTGCTTCAATGCTTCTGGCATACGTATAGGTTACATCAGAGTCTAAAAATAACCAGTCATTTACCTGATATCTACCGCTAAAATCAATTCCCACTCTTCTTGTTTTTCCACTGGGCTCCACTACTCCTTCATCGCCAACATAAACAAACTCTTGTTCCAGTCCTAAGTACCACAAGGTTGTGTTTAAGAATGCTTTCGAGAATGGTTTCCAATTAGCACCTACATCTACTCCGTAAGATTTAGGTAATATCTCCTCTCCATTTTGTGCAACAACTACACGTGTATCATTACCGTGAAATCCAATTCCCGATTTTGCAAAAAGATGCAAATTATCTGTTGGGTCATATGCGATTCTTAATTTGGGTGAAATAATCGCTTTGGTTTCAGACTGTATTTCGAATGTGGTTAACAAAGCATCTTCATAGATGTACTTAAAATAATCCAAACGTACCGCTGGTGTTATTTGTAGTTTTCCAAACTCAACTGTAGTATCTACAAAAGCATAAGCGTTTGTTTCATTTACAGTTCCTAAGCTAACATTCTCTAAGGTTTCGTTTCGATTTACTGTTCTGGACAACTCATTATCCTTTACTGCATCATTTCTAAGACCTATTCCTCCGTTAAACTCTAGTTCGATCTGATCCCAGTATTTTCTTGAACTGAATACACTATTAAATCCTACTAAATTTCTGTGTTCTTTTTGTCTAATCTGATCTCCATTAGTTGGATCATTCAAGAAAAATGTAAAATTAGAATACAGTTCGAAATCATAATACGTATAAAATACATTAGTCCTAAAAGTCGTGTTATCCGCAATAAACTTATTATATGTTATATTAAAATTAGTTCTGGAGGTATTTCCACCTTCAGTATCATCTATGGCTCCGAAACGTGAAATAAGTCCTTGAGTAACTGCTCTGTTTGGTATTTGTCCGGAGGCATCCCATCTACTTGTAAAATGCGAAGCGGCAAGAGACAGTTTATTATTGTCTTGTAACTGGATCGTATAGTTCCCTGTTATATTGGTTCTGTTAAAATTCTGAGGAGACTCAAACGGTCCGTCACTTTCTAGGTATTCTATGGCTAGAGTACCATTTGCTTTACTAGAACTCTCTAAAAAATTGAACAAACCTACTGTTCTAACCGTATTAAAATCACCGGCTTCTACCTTAATTTCATTATTGGTGAAACGTTCTTTTGTTTTGAATGCCACATATCCGGCGGTATTAAAATTCCCTTGATCTGCTGTATACGCACCTTTACCAAATCGTATTTTTTCAATGGTTTCCGGGATAATAAAATGTAAATCTGCATATCCTTGTCCGTGAGCGTGAGACACCATATTAACAGGCATCCCATCTACAGAGATTGAGACATCGGTACCGTGATCCACGTCAAAACCTCTCAGGAAAATCTGTTCAGCTTTACCTCCTCCAGCATGTTGACCAATAAACAAACCCGGAACTTTTTGTAGCAATTCCTGCGAAGAATTTACCGGATTCACTTTCATATCCAATTTATTTATTATTTGTAGGGGGTTAACTTCTTGTTTTAACACCAATTCATCTAACTGAAAAATTTTATTCTCTAATGAAATCTTGATACCATTCTCAAAATCTTCTTTTTTTGTTATTAACGTTTTAGTTTCAAAACCTAATAAACGTATGGTCAGTGTATCACCAACGCTAATATTACGAAGTACAAAATTTCCATTTCCCATTGTATGCGTATGGCTTTCTGCTTGATCATTATATACATACGCTTCAGAAAGCGGGGTATCGAATACATCGACAACTTGACCTTTTAACATTTGATTTTGGGCATTAGCATTCACACCGAATATCAGTGATAGTAGTATAAGAATGTTTTTCATGGGTTTGTTTATAGATTGGGGATGTTTACAGGTTTGTTATTTCCTGAAAAACTACAGGACCTAACTCATAGCTGCTTTCGGTCAATTCTTCAATTATTGGATTTGCTTTTTCTGGCAAATTGTTTGCTTTGTAAATCTGAGCAATATGAAAGTTTGCTACAGGCTCAAAAGTTTTATTTACAATATATTTTTCTGCAATGTCTAATGCTTGTCTATATTCTCCTTTTAGATATAAAATATGTGCTTTGAGAGCATAGGATTGTGGGGTCGGACGATTCTCTATCTCTTTTTCGGCTATCTCCAGGGCTTTATCAAATTCCTGATATTCATTGGCAAGAAGCATTGCCGTATGGGAATTATACATCGATCCATATTGCTTGTCTTTAACTGCAAGCTCATATCGTTCGAGGTTTACTTTTTTAATACTATCTTCTTTTTTGAATGCTGCTATTTCTGCTTTTAAAAGGAAATAATCCGGGCTTTGATAACTCTTAGTGATCAAATCCAAAATCCTTAAGGCCTCATCAGCGTTGTTTTCATAAGAATATACAATCCACGCAATTCCTTTTTTTGCATATCCGTTAGAAGGATCAATAGTAAGTGCTTTCAGATAGTGGTCATAAGATTCTTTAATTCGACCTGCATGGCCGTAATAATCCGCTAAATTAGTATAAGTCCATAGTAGTAATCCAGTTTTTTTACTACTTTCTGCAATCCCTCTGGCTTTTTCCATATTTCTGATGGTTGCATCCAGATTTCCTTTGTAGTCGTTCCATTTGGCTAAACGAATAAGGAAATTAAAATCACTTTGATTTGCTATACTATCTAAAAAAATTTGTGCATTATCATATTCTCCCAATTCCATAGAAACGTCAAAAAGTACCATTTTGGCAGATTTGTTATTGGTTTCTAAACGATTGGCTTTTTGGGCAGCTTGTTTAGCTTCTCTAAATCTATGCTGAGAGATATAATTACGAGCTAATGCCAATAAATGACCAGACCGTCCGATAGCAGCAACTTCTGATGATTTACTGAGTGCCATCTCGGCTTTTTTAAGGTATTGAATACTACCTGTTGTTTGAAATAATTGCGAATATGCATCGGCTGCAGGCAATAATGCTGTGATCTGAAGACTGTCTTCTTTAATTTTAGTATTCCAAAATCGAAGTCTTTTTGTAGCGGCATCTGCTATAGCATTCTGGCTTTGATCCAGATATACATTATAATCATTTGGATTCGTTATTATTTTTTCTGTTCTGTTGCAAGAAATAAGAATAAAACTAATCATTAGAACTTTTATAATGGCGCAGAATCTCATTTGTTTATTGTTTTTTTTTGAAAATTATAAAACGTTATCATGAATTGTTGTCAAAATAACAATGGTAGAAAATTCAGTATATAACGGGTGTTATATAAATTTTTTTTTAACTCTATAGTAATTATTTGTCAGAGTCTGCCTATATTAATTAGGGCAAAAAGGCTAGTTATAATTAATTACATCACCAGGCAGACTCTAGAAGACAAATAAGAATTGTAAATGTGTAGGTTATATTTTTACATGCTATGAGGTGCTTCTAAGTACGGGAACATAGCAGAAGGGGTTTCTCCTGAGGCGTCTACACCATCAGTTACTAAGATCGGTAATGTACCTCCATTACCATCGTCCTGACCGTTAAATCGGTTTCCATCTTGTCCGCCAAATAATAAGATTAAAGAAATATCAATTACATCATCTGTAAGGTTTCTTCCTGTTAATATATTGGTTCCATCATAATATGTGGTTGGAGCATTAGGTGCCACTTGTAGCACATCGGATGCCAAAATTGTAGTCAAAGTGGTCGCATCTAATCCCAAAATATTGGTTTCATACTCTGCGCCAAAAGCCGCATGTAATGCTACAGCTTGATCCAAAAATGATTGCTGGAATGCAGCTCCTTGTTCTGAAGGAATTGTGACATTAAAACTGTTTTTCACGGATCCTCCTAAGACAGTATTAATACCGGGACGTCCCATTTGATCTTCTTGTGCAAAAGTTCCACTGAAATCTACAGAATCGACCACTCCTCCATCATCATCACTACTACAACTAGATAGACCTATAATTACTGTCGCTACTGCTGCTATATATTTTAAACTATTACGTTTCATATGTTTGTATTTTACTTTATTTAGTTAGATTATTTATTGTTTTCTTTTGGCTTCTACCCAAGTATTAAATACTTGAACTCCGGTTCCTGCAGGGTGAGCAAATGTATTTCCCAATAAAGAATTAGGAACCTCGATAGTAATTGATAAGATGTTGGTTCCATCAAAATCGTCGTTGCCAGGATTGTTAAATCCATTAGGTGCCATTCCTCCTACTACCGCATTAAATTGATTAAAATCAAAAAAGAAAGCATCTTCTCTTACTCCTGCGAAATAAGAAATTCCGTTACTGGCAGATGTTGTGGCTGTAGCTCCTGTACTAATGGCTACTTGTCCCTGATATTGAGTGTTTTCATCAATCGTACTGTTTAATCCTGTCTGAGACGGTGCATATGGTCCAAAAAAATACATCACTCCATTTCTCGGTATAGCCTGGATGATTAAATCCTCTACCAAATCTCCATCATTATCAATATTGATTTCTACTAATACATTTTCATCAAACGTTGCTGAGTTTCCTGCGGGTGCTAACGAGCTTTGCACATTAGCTACAAAAACAGTATTGTCCGGATCAGCTCCTTCAAAAGCATAAAAGTCCGTGATGTCTGCAGTGGTGCCACCAACAGCAGGAGCATCCAGGTGATCCGCTGCCATAAATACTGCTCCTAGACAGAAAAGTCCCCCAAGGATCATTAAGTTTGTTTTTTTAATCTTGTTCATTTTAGTTAATTTTAAATGTTTACAATCATACTTACGCAGATTAGAATAGTCTGGTTTTCTGCATGATGTTAAAGAAAAGTTAATACTAGGTTAAAAATGTCAACATTAAAGCTACGGGGAAATTTTAGTTTTTTTATTGTTATTTTATTTTTTTATTCAAAATGTTATTTCTATGGGAATGAAAAATTATACTTTACAATGAATCAAAAGGATATTTCATTTTTAAGATTTAACTTTGCTATAAACTAATGAACCAATGAACCCCTCAACGACTGGTTGGATTGATAAATTTTTAAGGGATTTTAGTATAGATTCTCTTACGACTTCTACCCTGGACGAACTATATCCCAAACTTCGGAAAGTAGGTTTTATTTATGGAACATCCATAGAAGTAGTTCTTTCTAAAGATTCTGAAATCACATATTCCGAAGGAGAAAAAACAAAAATTAATCTTTTTGCGGCCTTGGTTATTACTTATTATGAAACTATCGATAATGGTGATCCGAAAGACTGTATTAAAGCTCTTATCGAATTTTATGAATATCTGGATACTAAAAAGTCTTTCTTTTCTTTTATCAATGCATTGACTACCAGTACTAGTGAAAAATTAGAAAAGATCATAAATACTCGTATTCAGACAAATGAATCCATTTTTAAGAAAAACTTTAGCCATTTATTAACCAATGCGCTTCTATTCATTGATGTACTGGCTTTTGAGCATTTTCTGATTCACGATAAAAATCCGATTGAATATGCCGCTGCGTTAGAAGAGACATTGACAAATATTGTTTTTCTCGCTTTAAACTCAAAAATCGAAAAAGATAATTACGATGAGTTATTAGTTAAACTATTTGCATCTTCTGTCAGATACACAAAAGTTAATACAGATGAAGATGCCAGTTTTGACCAGATTCATCTGGATAGTTATACGGATGAATTAGAAAAAAGATACATTCTGGATCTTAGTAGTCTGGCTGTATGGAATGATAAAGAAATTGACCACGGCGAACAGGATTTTATACGTGCACTGGGTGCAGAGTTGATGCTACCCCATCAATGGATCATAGAATCCCTGCACTCCGTTCAATCATTTGTAAAAGAACATAAAGATAATATATCATTTTTTAATTATTCTAATCCCGCACATCACTTTTATAAGCAAACTTCCAGAACCGTAAGTATCTTAATTCTCAGGAATAAAAAAAGACTTATAAAAGAGATTACTGAAAGTAAAGATTTAATGATTTTGTTAGGACAATCTACGATCAGGGATTTATCCAAAGAAGAAAAGCAAAAAGTAAAACAACAGTTACTGGATGTTTGTAAAACAATACCATCTTTAGCTATCTTTATTCTACCTGGCGGAAGTTTATTAATGCCTTTATTAATCAAATTTATTCCGCAGTTGTTACCATCAGCCTTTAATGAGAATAAATAAAAAATCCCTGATGATTACATCAAGGACTTTCTTTTAGTCAGACTTCTAATTTTTGAAGCTCTTTATAATTCTTTTTAAGTCTTCGGGTAAGTATACCGTATATTACTCTGTACAACAATGCCAATAGTCCTATAAAAATAGCCAGAACTATCACTGATGTTGTAATAATCAGATAAATCGGAATATGTTCATCCGTTGATTGCTGGGTATATACATCTGTATAGAAGACCATATAAATAATTATAATTAAAGTAGTCAATGCCAAAAAACTAATATTAACCCACACATATTGTTTCACGGTTCTCCTTGTATTTAGAATATTTTTCATCAATACGGCTGGAGAATCCGTTGTTTGGATATTTCTATAGTTTTGGTAAAACCTAACAATGAAATATAACAATATACTATAAGATAGTATCGTAGAAACCAAGGAGAACCCTTCTAATCCAAGCACTTCTATTTCTTCATATTTACCACTCAGTCTTATTATTATATCAATGGATACCCACAAAATAAACTCTACTATACTAATGATAAAAATCCATTTTATCATGGAAGAAGATTTCTTTAATATCATCCTGTATATCTGATCATATGATAGCTTTGGAAGCCCTTCTTCTTGCTTCTTCCAGTCTTTTTTTAATAATTCTAATTCATCCATGCTTATGGGTTTAATATTTTTTTCAATTTGGTTTTCACCCGATTCATTTTCACTCTTGCATTTACTTCAGAGATTCCCATAGTCTCTGCAATTTCTTTATATGATTTGTCTTCCAGATATAAGAAAACTAATGCCTTCTCAATATCGTTTAATTGTTTTACTGCTGTGTACATTAACTTAAGCTGTTGTTCTACCTCATCATCATACTCTTCTGTTTTAATTTTAAAATCCAACGAATCAAAATCAGTCGTCTTAATACTCCTCTTAGACTTACGGTATAAGGTAATAGCCGTATTTAATGACACTCGATACATCCAGGTACTGAATTTAGAATCTCCTCTAAACTTAGGATATGCTTTCCATAACTGGATGGTTATCTCCTGAAACAAATCATTATGTGACTCTGCATCATTGGTATATATCCTACAGACCTTGTGCACAATATTTTGATTTTGCTCAAGATTGGTTACAAAACTATGTTCTAATTCTTTATTCACTTCAGTTAGTTACACCTTATATGTAGACAATAAAACAAATCTGTTACACATTAAAAATTAAATTTTCTATCGATTCTTTATTTTAAACAAAGAACGTAGTCTTTATTATTTGATTTCCAATACGTTTACTATACATAACCAACAAAAATAAATATTATATAGTGTATCTGATATTATCATTTTATCTTTGTTACACAACATTATATTTATGAATATTCCTTATACTAATTTACCAAGATTAGTGATCATCGGAGGTGGTTTTGCAGGAGTTGCACTAGCCAGAAAAATGGTAAAAGAAGATGTACAACTCGTATTACTGGACAGACACAATTATCATACATTTCAACCTCTATTATATCAAGTTTCTACAGCTTCTTTAGAACCCGATTCCATAGCATATCCATTACGAAAAATTATAAAAAGGGGTAAGAATTCATATTTCAGGATGACTGAAGTAACTTCTATCGATCCGAATGCAAAAGAAGTTCATACATCGATTGGTAGTATTACGTATGACTACCTCGTTATTGCTACAGGAGCCAGGACGAATTTCTTCGGAAATAAAGTTATTGAAAAGAATGCCATGCGCATGAAAAACCTCCCGCAAGCATTAAATTTACGAAGCTTGATACTGGAGAATCTGGAGCAAGCAGTAATTACTAAGGATCCCGAAAAGCGAAAAGAATTATTACGTTTTGTATTAGCTGGTGCCGGACCTACCGGAGTAGAATTAGCCGGAGGAATTGCAGAACTCCAGCTTAATGTGCTTCCGCGTGATTATCCAGATATGGATTTTAGCAAGATGGAAGTTCATCTGATAGAAGGTTCTGACCGAGTTTTACCTCCTATGAGTGAAAATGCTTCGCAGAAAGCTTCTAAGTTCTTAGAAAATATGGGGGTTCATATTCATACCAATACACAGGTGACAAATTATGAATCTAATCTGGTATCTACTAACACAGACCTTACCTTAAAAACGGCAACCTTTATTTGGTCTGCCGGCGTAACAGGTGCTCCGATAGAAGGCTTACAGGCAGATGCGCTCATACCTAAAGCTAATCGATATAAAGTAAATAAGTTTAACCAGATTGAAGGTTACAAAGAAATTTATGCTTTAGGAGATATCGCGTTCATGGAAAGCGAAGATTATCCAAAAGGGCACCCCATGGTAGCGCAACCAGCCATCCAGCAAGGAAATCATTTAGTAAAAAATCTAAAACGACATTTACGAGGAAAACCCATGACCCCATTCGAATATTTTGATAAAGGATCGATGGCTACTATCGGTCGTAATAAAGCTGTGGTAGATTTGGGTAAATTTCGATTTGGAGGATTCTTTGCCTGGTTCGTATGGATGTTTATCCACCTGTGGTTTTTAGTAGGGTTCAGAAACCGTTTAGTGACCTTCCTTAATTGGACATATAACTATATCAACTACGATAAAGCTGCCAGGCTTATTGTAAGGCCTTTTAAAAATAAAGAAGAAAACAAAGTAGAACGTGTATGATTTTTGTAGATAGTTCTAATATTTACGAAATAATTCATTAGGTAATTCTATTCATTCAGCTTATGTATTTTTTTCTCTATTTATTGAAGGAGATACTTCAAAATCTTTATCAGGAAGTAAACAACTTAGGAAAAAGCCCAAGAGCATTTAAATTTCGATTATTGAGTTAAAATCGATATTGCTAGTTTAACTCGAGCGATACAAGAGTTTAGTTCTAAAAAACCGTAAGATTGAGATGTTTTCACAGTGCCTTTTGACTAAGCTGTCATAAGCCAAGTCAAAAGGCTCGAGATGATAGGAGAAAAGATTAGCCAGACTGACGTAAATTTTCTTACGATGAACTCTCGTAGATTAAGAGAGATAAAACCAAGAATTCTGCATTCACTCACAATCCATCCTGATTTTTCTACAGTTCGGTCGTATTCAATTTTATCCTCTAATTGTTTATCGCAATTTTGATGCATCAATCAAAACAGTAAACAGAACTGATGAAAGCAACACTAACCACAATCTTATTTTTAATTACCCTATATCTCAACGCACAAACCAAGGTCTCAGGAATAGTTACAGAACCCTCGGGAGTTCCTATTCCGGGAGCTAATATTTATCTGGAAGGAACCTATGACGGGACTTCATCTGCAGATGACGGAACTTTCAATTTTTCTACTTCCGAAACCGGAGAGCAAACGCTGATTATTTCTTTTCTTTCTTTTGAGACGTATTCATTTATTGCATCGGTAACAGCGATGAAGGATCTAAAAATTACTTTAAAAGAAGACGTCAATTCACTGGGAAGTGTTATTCTTAATGCCGGGACTTTTGCAGCAGGAGATAATAGCAAAGCATCCGTTTTAACACCTCTAGATATTGTAACTACAGCAGGAGCAGCAGGGGATTATATAGGAGCTTTTCAGACACTTCCAGGTACTTCTACGGTAGCAGAAGATGGTAGACTGTTCGTAAGAGGAGGTGATGCTAATGAAGCCAATGTATATATTGATGGTTTGCGTGTCTTTCAGCCGTTTACTGCAACCGCAAATAACATTCCTACACGTGGTCGCTTCTCCCCTTTCTTATTTAAAGGAACCAATTTCTCCACCGGTGGGTACTCAGCAGAGTATGGGGATGCATTATCCAGTGTTTTACTTTTAAACACCATCGACGAACCTGAACAGGAAAAAACCGATTTATCCTTCATCAGTGTGGGCCTTGGTGTCGGAAATACCCAAAAATGGAAAAACAATTCCCTAAGTATCAATGCGTTTTATCTTAACCTAAAACCATATCAAGGTGTTATTTCACAACGTGTGGACTGGATAAAACCTTTTGAATCTCTATCAGGAGAAGCAGTCTATAGACATCAGTTTACTAATGGTTTATTTAAATTATATGGAGGATTGAATTATACGGATTTCCAATTAATTCAGGAAGATATCAATGTACCAGAAGGCATCAATTTCGGGCTTACCAACAGAAACCTATATATCAATGCATCTTACAGAGGTGAGTTGGGAGATGACTGGACCTTAGCAACAGGAGCAAGTTTTGCCAACGATCATAATGATATAAAAATCATTGATACCAAAGTCGACAATGACGATAACAGCGCACACGTAAAAGTAAAACTCAGAAAACGATTCAGTAACCGGTTTAAACTAACTATTGGTGTTGAACAATTTCTCGGTGATTTTAAAGAAGAAGCAAGCGATGCCTCTTTTGGAACTTTTCAAAGTAGTTTTAAAAATAATAGTACCGCTGCTTTTTCTGAAGCAAACATATTTTTCAGTAAAAAACTGGCTATGCAAATAGGAGTACGAGGTACGTATAATGCGCTGTTAGATTTCACAAAAATATCCCCAAGAGCTTCATTAGCTTACAAAATTACTGAGAAATCTCAGATATCTTTAGCCTATGGAGATTTTTATCAAGCGCCACAACAAGATATTCTTAAATATAACAGTTCGCTGGATCCGGAAAAATCATCGCACTATATCTTCAATTATCTGTTCCAAAATAACGGAAGAACTTTAAGAGCTGAAGCTTATTACAAAACTTACGATCGTTTAGTAAAATTCGATACAGAAATACCTGAGTTTAATAGTATGTATTCTAATAATGGTGATGGATATGCGGCCGGATTAGATCTTTTTTGGCGGGATAATAAGTCGATAAAGAACTTAGAGTATTGGGCGAGCTATTCGTATCTGAGTACAGAGAGAGATTACAGAAATTACCAGGAACGTGCTACGCCTAATTTTGCCACCGAACATAATCTGTCGGTTGTTGGAAAATATTGGGTAAAAGATTGGAAATCATTAATCGGAGTAAGTTATAATTTTGCTTCAGGGCGTCCATATACCGATCCCAATGCAAATAACTTTTTAGGAGAAAATACAAGAACTTTTAATTCATTGAATATGAACTGGGCATATCTGATCAGTCAACAAAAGATTCTATTTGTATCGGTTTCTAATGTATTAGGTTTTGATAATGTATTTAATTATCAATATGCCAATACTCCTAATGTTAATGGCGACTTTGCCAGAAGAGCTATCAGACCTACCGCCGATCGATTTTTTATCATCGGATTCTTCTGGACCATTAGTGATAATAAAACCGATAATCAACTGGATAATTTGTGATCACCTTTTGAGAAGGTATTCATTTACCCAGGAAGGAATAGTATTTTGATAAAATGTGACTTTTTCTCCTTTAAAAACTTCTAATATAAGTTTAGGTTCTTCTTCAGAATTGTCCCATAAAAAAGTTCTATACGTTTTCTTAACTGCCTTACTTAAAAGCCCTAATGTCCTGTAATATCGACTTAAAATTTTTTCCTCATTGACAGAATGACCTCCTTGTTGAACCCTTAACCTAACCCTATCAATATTAATTTTTGGATCAGCAGTACATATAAAATATAGGTAGTTTTTATAACCGCAACTGTTAGAAAAATCTAACAAATCCAATTTGGAGGAATGCGACATCACTGTTTCACAACTTATTTTTTTACGATTTCTTATCAATTGAGTTCTTAAAAAATCTGATAAGAATGCTGCTTCATAAGAATGAGTATCTCGGTTAACATTTACAATACAACCATCTTCATATTCCAAATCAATAGAACATCCTTCTAATTTAGCCTTATCTATAATAGAGTGCGAATTTTTAAAATCTTCAAATTCTTCTTTGGTTATGGTTTCCAAATTAAAATTTGTTAATTCAATTTTATTGGAAGTCCTAAGCGATATTTCTATATCGTCTGCATTAACATAGTATCCTATATCAAAACCTAAGTCTATTTGTCTAAAAATAGTACTTTTACCTGATCCGTTTGGTCCGGCAAAAAGTCTTAATCTTTTTCCTCTACCGTAGTTTAATACTTTCTCCAACTTTGACTTTTAAGGGAACAGAGTCTATTTTACCTATAACTTCTTTTTTTCCATCTCCATATTCACGAATAATCTGATCACCATCCCTATACGTTATGAATAGGTTTTCTCCCTTAGCACGGATTATTGCTTTTCGTGCAGCTGTCTTTACAGTATTAATCAGAATTGAACGATGTTTAATAGTATCTTCAATATATGATAACCGTTTTGTTTTAATAGTCATATCTCAAAGATAAGAAAAAGATATTTATCATCTTTTCAGAAGAAATAAACGGCTTTTATGATAATCACAATTCATCCCATATAATCTACAATTCGGTAAGATATAATTCTAAAACATCCAGTATTACAAGATCTTTACACCATAATACAAAAACAGCTGTCACACTTAGCCTGTCGAAGTGTAATCAATAAGAGTAGTGACCTAGTCTTCGACAAGCTCAGACTGACAATACAAAATAAATCATCAAACTAAAACATTAATATCATGAAAACAATTATCATCATACTAAGCTTTTTTACAATTACAACCGCAAATTCTCAAACAGCTTATGAAAAAGGAATGAGTAAAGCCTTTGAACTTTGGGAAAATCAAAAGAACGACGAAGCTGCCAATTTATTTGAACGTATCGGTAAAGCAGAAAAAGAAAACTGGCTTCCTTATTATTACGCAGCACAAATACATATTTTCACCAGCTTTAATATCAAAGATGCAGAGGAAATTGAATCACGATTAACAAAAGCTCAGAATTATCTAAATGAAGCTAAAACATTTTCTAAAGATAACGCCGAGATCCTTATTTTGGAAGCAATGCTAAATACCGCTTATGTAGTGTATGACCCTGCCAATTATGGAATGACGCATTCTCCTAAAGTAGAAGAACTATACCAGAAAGCTAAAATCCTGGAACCAGAAAACCCAAGAGCAATATTATATCACGCTGAATGGCAAATGGGTGCTGCAAAATTCTGGGGTAAAGACCCAAAAGCCTTTTGTCCTGAGATAGAAAAAGCTATCTTGTACTTTGAAAAAGAACCTTCTAAGGTACCTTTTTACCCGGACTGGGGAAAGAACCAGATAGCAAGAATTCAGAAAAGTTGTAAATAAATTTAAATGAACATTTTTAAAGAAATAGGAAAAGGAATCTTAATCGGAACCGCAATATTTATAGCATTCCTCATTGTATATTATTTCAAAGGAATCGAAATAAATTTTGACCGAGAACTACTAAATGAGTACTTAGAAAATGTAATATTTTCGATCATCATTTACATAGCCAATGTATACCTGTTCCTATATCGAAGAGAAAAATGTAAAGAAAAGTTCTATAGTGTAAGAAATTTAATCGTAAGTATTATTCTTGCAACCATAGTATCGGTGATCGCTATATTTATTGCAAGACTATTTTATCAAGTACTTGTTTACGAAAAAGGATTGCTTGAGTTTTTGAGTGGAGAGAGACCTCAATATTATCTGGTTTCTCTTTCTATAGCTACCGTAGTAACCTTCCTTTTTTATGGAGCGTTCTATTGGAAACACAGACAGGAAACCAAAGTAACAGAACAAAAAATAATAGCAGGAACAGCTTCAGCCAAATTTGCAGCATTAAAAAATCAACTGGATCCTCACTTTTTGTTTAACAGTCTTAACGTATTGACATCACTTATAGATGAAAACCCCAGGATGGCCCAGAAGTTTACTACTTCATTATCCAAGGTTTATCGATATGTGTTAGAACAAAAGGATAAGGAACTGGTAACCGTAGATGAAGAATTGAAATTTGCAAAAACCTATATGACTCTATTAAAACTGAGATTTGAAGACAGTATAATTTTTGAAATACCAGAACAGGCATCTAATCCGGAAGCAAGAGTGGTACCATTGTCTTTGCAAATTTTATTAGAAAATACCATAAAACATAATGTAGTGATGCCAGACAGGCCGTTACACATTAAAATTTATGAAGTAGAAGGTTTTCTGATTGTAGAAAACAACCTACAACCCAAAGCAGTGATTAAGCAAAGTAGTGGCGTTGGTTTAGGAAATGTAAAACAACGATATGGATTGCTGACCAAAAGAGAATTCTTTGTATACAAAACAGATACTTCTTTTATCGCTAAGTTACCCGTATTAACCAAAAGAATAACATCAATAGATATGACAACAGCACAAGACATAGAAATCGTAAAAGATCTAAAATATAAAAGAGCAAAAGATAGAGTAAAGAAAATGAAGGAGTTTTATGGTAGCTTAACCGCCTACTGTATTGTTATCCCGTTCTTGATATTTATCAACTATAGAACCACAGGTTTTGATCTCCCCTGGGTTATTTTCCCGATGGCAGGATGGGGATTAGGACTTATCTTCCATTATGGAGAAGCATTTGACCGACATCCGATATTTGGCAAAGATTGGGAAAAGAAAAAAATTAGAAGGTATATGGATGAGTCAAACAGAAGAAATTATGAATGATCTTGATAAAGTAAAAGTATATAAGAGAGCTAAAAAACGAATGATAGAAGAGCGATCCTTTTACACACATGCTGCAATATATGTGGTTATGAATGTTGTTATCCTCTTTTTCAAAATAGAACTTAGTGATTATTTAGACAGTGAAAGGTACTCTAATATTCTGGTTTGGAATATAATAAGTACTCCGATCCTATGGGGACTAGGCTTACTGGGACACGGGCTTTGGACATTTAGGGATAAAAATGGATTAGGAAAACTATTTAACAGGTCCGTTTTTAGCAAAAAATGGGAAGAACAAAAGATTAAAGAATTAATAAATGAGAATAACGACTTCTAAAAAAATAAAACAATGGAAAATTCTGAAAAGTTAAAAAAATATAGACAAGCAAAAAAACGTGTGCAAGAAGAAAAAGGATTTTATAGTCACCTTACTGCCTATGTGATTGTTAACATTTTTCTGCTATTTATTAACTCTGATTTTATAGACGAAGGATTTAATAACTGGCTGAACTGGAACTTATATTTAACTCCTTTTTTATGGGGTATCGGACTTTTTATTCACTGGATAAAGGTTTTTAATCCTAATGTAATTTTCAGTAAACAATGGGAAGAGCGAAAAATTAAAGAAATCATGGATAAAGATGATACGCTGGACGTATTGTGAAGAGGATTTAACAAAAATGAAAAACCGTCAATTGTAGTGATTTTTTTGGAAACAAAGTGGAAAATTATACTATCGAGAATAGGTTTTTGATTCGAAATCACTGTTTTAGACAGCTCTACTGAGCTTCCTCTGGAGACGGAAAGGTGTAGAAGCACACTTCTTCTAAAATCGAAGCACTCGAACTGACCTGATTTTCTTATATCGATCTTACCTTAAAAATAATAATCAAAACATAAAAACTAATCATCATGAAAAATTTTGAAGAACAAAAAAGATACGAACGCGCAAAAGAACGTGTAGATGAGCTAAAGAAATTTTACAACAACCTTTTTTCCTATGTTATAATTATTGGGTTTCTTGCAGGTCTGAATTACTATCAAAACGAATGGCGAAACCCTTGGTTTTTATGGGCTGCGTTAGGATGGGGAATCGGATTAGCCTTCCACGCAGTAAAAGCATATAGGATCAATCCTATGTTTGATAAAGATTGGGAAGAACGTAGAATCAGAAAATATATGGAAGAAGAAGATAAAGAAAAACAACTTTGGGAGTAATCTGGATCATTGGATCATTGGATTGTTGAATCGTTGGATTCTTTTAAACTTTGAAACTCTGAAACTTTGCGACTTTGCAACTTTGCGACTTTGAAGCTCTGAAACTTTGAAACTTTACAACTTAAAACATGAACGTACTAATCATAGAAGACGAAAAACCGGCGGCCAGAAGACTAAGCCGTATGCTGGATGACCTAGGTATTGAAGCTAAAACCATGCTACATTCCGTAAGCGAATCCATAGAATGGTTTAAAACCAATGAACATCCGGACCTTATATTTTTGGATATTCAGTTGAGTGATGGTCTTTCATTCGAAATTTTTGATGCTATTACGATAAAGAGCTCTATAATTTTTACCACTGCTTATGACGAATATGCCCTAAAAGCGTTTAAACTAAATAGTATAGATTATCTTCTGAAACCGATTGATGACGAAGAGCTGGAAGCCGCCATAAAAAAATACAAAGATCAGGTTCCTACCTCAACATCGCTGCAAGTTGATTTTGAAGACATCAAAAAACTTTTGATCAATCCTATGGATCGGGTGTATAAAAAACGTTTTACCGCTCGGGTGGGCCAACATCTCAAAATATTCTCTGTAGAAGATATAGAATGCTTTTATTCCGAAAACAAAGGCACTTACCTACATACTATCGACAATAGAAATTACTTGATTGATACCACCTTAGAATCGTTAGATAACGAATTGAATCCCCAACAGTTTTATCGTGTAAATCGTAAATTCTTTATCAATATCAATGCGATTAAAGATATCATATCCTATACCAACTCCAGGTTACAAATAAAACTACATCATTTTGATGAACAGGAAATTATTGTAGCCAGAGAACGTGTCAAGGATTTTAAGGAGTGGTTAGAATAAGTATAGGCAGCTTACCTTTTTTGATTTTGCTATAAAAGCCGCACAATTATCCTCAAAATAGCATAAGGATAAGCAATGTTCGATAAAATAAAAGGATTACTTATTTTTGACAACACACATCTTTATCATAATGACAACTCATCGTAAAACCATTTTCGGCAAATACTTCTTTTTTTTAATATTCTCTTTATTCTTTTATCCTTTTTCTATTGCTGCACAAGAGAATAGTATGAAGGATGCTCTGGAATTAATAAAAAAGGCTAAAACATTATATAAAACAGATCAATATGTAAAAAGCTTGGTACTATACGATACCTTAGAGAGCATTGCCACAAAATTGAAGAATGATACGCTAGCTACCTTAGCTTATACAATGAAAGGGCATATATATTGTACCAATGGAAAAAATAAAAATGCGTTGGACAACTATTATAAAGCATTAGAGATTATTGATAAACTAGGAGATCTTGAAAGGGAAATCATCGTTAATTCTGGACTTATGATAGTGTTATCAAGGATGAATCGTAAGAAAAGGGCTCAGGAAGTCGCATTACGTTCCCTTAACGCTATACCCAATACCACATATCATAATAAAGAAAATCACGTCAGGATTCTAACCACCCTAAGTGATGTATATCTTGATGCTGAGAAATATGACTCTGTATTATACTATGCCAGACAAGGTATGGAGATGAGTAAGTCTCTAAAATTAGATAATATATATGTGGATTTCTTAATTAAAAAAGGGATGATTTTCTTCTATAAAGAGGAGTATGATCAATCCTTGCAGTATTTATTCGAAGCAAAAGAAATACTGAATCAAACAAAAATTGAAAATGAATCATTTCCAACAATTAGAACAGATTATTTCATTGCCAATTGTTACTATAAGAAAGAATTGTACGACAAAGCAATAGATGTATTGCAGCATAGTATCGAAAATTTTAAAGAAAGCGACAGACTAAAACCTCCAGCCATCAGATCTCATTTATTATTAGCTAATTCCTATAAACAAATTAATGATTATGAAAAGGCAAGTCATTGGCATAGCGAGTTCATTGCTTTAAACGAATCCTATCAAAAAGACAAAGATCAGACCGTGGATACCATCCACGAAAAAGAAATTGCTACGCTAACTGCCAAACAAGAAGCAAATAAAAATCGGATCTTCTGGATTCTGTTGATTTCCTTAATCCTGTTGATCTGTATCGCTATTATGTTTTTCAATAAACAACGATCCAACAAAGCTTTATTTCATAAATTAATGAAAGAAATCAATGATCTGGAAACCACCAAAACACCACTTGCTATTGTTAAGGAAGAAGCTCGAAAAGAAATCATCATTGATGACCAGAAAATCGAAGATATTAGTAAAGGCCTGAAAAAATTAGAAGATCAGGAATATTTTCTAAAGTCGGATTGTAATCTCAGGTCTATGGCAAAAAAGTTAAAAACCAATGCCACCTATCTGTCTCAAATCATCAACATACATAAAGAAAAAAACTTTACCGAGTATATCAATGACTTAAGAATTGAGTATGTATTGAAAAGATTAAAGAAGGATAAAGTGTTTAGGTCCTACGCTATTCAATCCATCGCTTCAGAAATCGGATATAAGAGTAGTTACTCGCTGGTAAAGCACTTTAAAGCAAAAACAGGGATCAACCCATCATACTATATTAAGAATTTGGATAAACAATATGCAGACACCGAAACCATTGTATAATTCCTGGCTATTTTAAACAATTTAGCCATATGTAATTACGCTAACACGGTAAAATCAAATATATTTCTAACGAAATACATTTTCATATTTCTGATAAAAAATCAGAAATAAACTAACAAATCACAAAATCATTTTACAATGAAAAAAGACGGAACACAAAAAATCAAACTAAAAAAGTTAATCATAGCAAGGATTAATACGGATGCTATGAGAAAAATAGAAGGAGGATCAAGTGTGTTAACAGCGACGATACGCGAACCTATGGATGGACACCCGGAAGAAAACATATGTTATTATGTGGATTAGGCATATTTCATATTCATGAGTGAAATAACCCCTGTAAATTCTACAGGGTTTTTTTATGACTATTTTGTTCAAAATGGTGAACCTTCCTTTTTATTCCCTCTAATTGCGACATACCTTAGTATCAACATCAAAACATCTATTCAGATACGTTTTGAGTAAAGGGGCAACCGAAAACCTTATTCTAGAGTAGGTACTAAAAACATGAAATCATGCTTAACAACATTTTAGATTTAAAAGGAGTAACTCAATTAAACAAAAAAGAACAACAAACTGTACAAGGTGGATTAACGTATTATGGCGATCAATGTCTTCGATTTTGTGGAGGAAGCTGTTCCGGTGGATATTGTTATGAATTTATAAAGTAAAAACCAAAACTGTCACATAGAGCGTAGTCGAAATGTATCTGAAACTATATGTATTATTTCTCGACTACGCTCGAAATGACAGAAAGAAAAACTATTCTATTTTTTTAAAACGAAGCCTAACTCAAAAAATCAATACACAATGATTCAAAAAATTCTCAAAGTACACGGAGTTACGATACTCGCAAAGAAACATCAAAAATCCATTCACGGAGGTGAATCCCGTTGTCAAAACGTTGCCAGAAAATGTATTGATGATAGTGACTGCTGCTCCGGTAGCTGTGGTGTAGATCGAGTGATTAACGGTAATATGGTTACATTATCTATATGTGCTTTTTAACTAAATTATAAAAAAGTTTCAATGGTAGTGTCCGTCTTAGGCGGATGTATCGAGAATCGCTCTTTTAAATCAAATATCCGTTGATCTCGTTACATTTTTTGTTTCACTCACTATCAATTCAAAAAAAACATTCGATGAGACGATCATTAACATTTCGAAAATTGATTTATAAAAAAAGCGTCAATTCGAATGCTTCGACGTAAGGAGAAATGTCTCGAGAATCGCTTTTTTAAACAAAATATCTGTTGATCTCGATACATTTTTTGTTTCACACACTATCAATTCAAAAAAAACATTCGATAAGACGATCATTAACATTTCAAAAATTGATTTATAAAAAAAGCGTCAATTCGAGTGCTTCGACGTAAGGAGAAGTGTATCGAGAATCGCTTTTTTAAACCAAATACAGACAGAAAATAGTAACTGTCTTAAAACGTTTGCTATTGTCATTAACAATTAACTTTTAACAACATGAAAAAATTAATGCAACTAAAAGGAGCTCAGATTCTAAATAAAAAAGAGCAAAAAACCATTAACGGAGGTAATACAGGGATGCAATGCAATAGTCATGCGGATTGTAGTGCTTTAAATGGAATTCCGGGCTTTGAGTATGAAGAATTCTTCTGCCATTGGGGATATTGTCAGATTATGTAATAGCATATTTTTGGTTCATAATTCAATGATATTACAATGTTGTTGACCATTTAGAAGCAACCCGTTACCTCGAGCGGAGTCGAGAGGTTATTTTTAGTTGCGAAATTAGGTCTCGACTCCGATCGAACTTGACAGCAGGAGTATGTATCATTAGTTATAGAACAATTAACAATCAATGTAGGTTTAGTTTATCATAACCACTTAAAATTACAATAAAGCCTAAAACAAAAGAGGCTGTCAAAAAAGATTTAGACAGCCTCTTTTGTTTTACACTTTTTCCCTTATCGTTAGATCAATACTCCCACCGCCTTTTTTTATTCAGCTCTTCTTCAGCTTCTAATTCTTCTTGTGGGATTACTTTTAGAAATGAGGGATGTTGTTCTATAGCATATTCTAATTTTGCAACAATATCATCGATAGACTCATTTTCATAATCAATCTCCAGCGGTTCTTTGATCACCATGGATTGTAGAATGTTTCTTTTTTTGATCCTAATACCCTTTTTATCAAAAGACCTTCTAAATCCATCAATTACTATAGGTATTACTATCGGTTTATATTGTCTGATAATGTGTGCTGTCCCCTTTCGGATAGGTTTAAAAGGTTTAGTGGTTCCCTGCGGAAAGGTAATCACCCATCCATCCTCTAGTGCTCTTTTGATATTGGTGATATCACTCATCTTTACCTGGCGGTTAACGTCTTGTCCTTTATCTCTCCAAGTACGTTCTACCGTAATCGCTCCTGCATACGCTAATATTCTGGCTAACAATCCGGCACGCATCGTTTCTTTGGCAGCTACATAGTACAAATTGAGCTTTGGTTTCCAGAGATATCCTATATTTTTTATAGAATCTGTTCTACCGCTTAAACTAGCGTTAAAAACGTGAAACATGGCAACTACATCCGCAAAATATGTTTGGTGATTAGAGACAAAAAGTACATTATTATCAGGAAGCTCTTTAAAAATCTCACTACCTTCTATTTGCAATTCATTAAATCCTCTATATCTACGATGTGTCATGGCTCCCATGATACGGATAAGCCATTTTTTAAAAAAAAGTATATGACCAAAAGGATTTCTTTTAAATAATCCCATAAATGTGTTTTAATTTATAAGCATCTGTAATTCTGCAACCTCATTTAAAACAGCCATTGATTATCAACGGGTTTTATTAAAACTAATTACAATTAATTAAACAACAGATAACATTTCAGTTAAATTCTTCTAAATATTAAGAAGAAAACGGGAGCCAAATATACAAAATCATAGCTCTAATGCTTGTTTTAGTAATACTTTAAGCTCACTAAGCATCATCGCAGTAGCTCCCCAAACAACGTAACCATTTAATTCAAAGGAAGGTACTTCTATATTTTCGGCATAAGAAGTTGATAAATTTCTTTTAGTCACGCTATTTTCATTTAGTAATTGTTCGATAGAAACTTCAATCACCTTTGCAACTTCTTCCTCCTGGAGCACAAAATCGGGTCTATCGTTAGTAACACCGAGAAAAGGATGTACCCAGAAATTAGATGGGGGAATATATACCTTAGAAAGATGCTTGAGCACATCGATTACATCTGACTGAACACCGATTTCCTCCCAGGTTTCTCTCAGTGCTGCGGATTGATAATCCTTGTCTAATTCTTCTACTTTGCCTCCCGGTAAGGCAACCTGACCGGAGTGCACACCCACATAAACGGGGCGTAAAATTAAAGCCAGGTGCGTGAGATCCTCTTTAGGATAAAAAAGCATCAGTACGGCAGCATTCCTGGGATTTTTTTCTTCAATTTTTATCTTATAAAGCTCTTTCACCCTAACTTCGGGAGCCATAATAAAATGAGAATCTTCTCCCGGTACTGACATTTTCTTTATTTTTGGGATCAAACTTTTAAATGTTTCGAATGTCATTTACCAGAGTAATTTTAATATATAGTTGTATCGGTTTTTTTATATTCTGTAGTTGTGAAGATACACATTCTAAAAAAACTAAAAAGGATGTTGTAAAAAAGGAAGAAAACATTTCCAAAGAACAATCTGACAACCAGAAAACTACATCAAAAACCGACAAACAAGAAAAAGTTGATCAGTCACCAGTGAGTGATGAGGAGCCTTTTAAACTTACCAACGAAAACGTGAAAGATTTCCTGTTACAATATGGCAAGGAAAATCCTGAAACCCTGGTTCGTATAGATACTAAATTCGGAGATATCCATATCCAGCTTTATGAAGAATCACCATTACATCGTGCTAATTTTATTTATCTGGTAAAAGAGAAATATTTTGACGAAACCTTTTTTTACCGTGTAGCGAAAGGATTTGTTATTCAGGGAGGAAACAGTGATCGAAAACAAATGGCGCAAAAACGTCACGATATTGGTGACTATACCTTACCACAGGAACCTATTCAGGGTCTTACACATGCTCGTGGTTCTGTGGCTTTATCAAAACAGTGGGTCGATAACCCTTCTAATCGTTCTACGCCTTATGAATTTTTTATTGTTATTGCAAAACAAGGAGCACATCATCTGGATGGAGAACATACTATATTTGGCAAAGTAGTAAAAGGTATGGGCGTAGCCGATAAAATCTCTAATGTTCCTGTAGATGGCAGTGAATGGCCAAAGGAAAACATCTTTATCAAAGTAGAAGTGATTCGATAACTACTACTAAAATGAAACCTTTGATCTTAGCCATAAATAAAATACTAGAAAATCTAAAAAGTTATGAATACTGTTTATTGTCAGTCTGAGCTTGTCGAAGACAAATCAACTACCGATATATTAAAAACCTCGATAACACTTCGACAGGCTCAGTGTTACAACAAGCCAGAATTTAGCTTTTTCTAAACAACTAACAATGATCCGCAATGGTTTCGCACTGACAGGTGTTACGGATACCTACGTACCACTTAAACCGATCTTTGTATTCACCAATAGGATTTGCCTGCCCTCCTTTTAATCGTGAAATGGTTTCCTTGTTTAACTTCAAATGTTTGAAACTCTTTGCTTTCTTGAGACTATAATTTATGATTTATACCAATAGATCAATCAGCATAAAAAATTAGTATCCTAAAAATAGAAATGATGAGCAGTCATTACATCACTTCTGAGTATAATAATTATAATCTTCCAGAACTTTAGAAATAAAATGGATAGGTTTTTCCTGGGGTTCAACCTGCATAATACCACTTATCTTATTAGAAAGCTCTAAAATGATATTATGATTACCATTTCTTCTGGCATCATAAAAAATCCCTTTTATTTTACGCATCTCAGCATCACTAAATACTGTTACTTGTGGATATACGGGTTTATAATCATCCGGTATATCGACCAGAATTGTTTGATGGAATTTTACTTTTTGCTTCTCGCTGATTACTGTAGTTCCTGCAGCCATATCACCAAGCCGTTGTCCCGTACCTTTAAACAAGATCGCTACTACGGCTATTCCTCCGGATGCTAAAGAGATATCTATAACCCTAAGCAACCACCTGATAAGATATCCGGAAAAAGCTGGTCTAGAACCATCCAGTCTTACTACTTTTAACTTCATAGCAGCTTTTCCGGGAGTCTTGCCATCCCAAAAAGTCTCCCATAATAAAAAATAAAGAAATGGAGGGAGTCCTATCATTAACCAAAATGCCCACTGATCCCCGAAATCCAAAGCCAATGCACCAACAATGAAAATGGCGACTATAAAATAAGCAACTATAATCAACAAATCGATTAGGTACGCCAAGATTCTTTCACCAATTCCAGCGATATTTTGCTGTATACTTACATTTTGAGCAGTTTCTATTTGAAAATTATCCATTAATTATGTTTCTTTGAAGCTCCTAATTTTTGATCCATGCGTGAGGCGGCTTTTGTGAAGCAAAATAAAGATAAATGGTTAAAATTTGAAAGCGTTCTGCTTAATAATGCACAAATAACTCCGGATGAGCTCTCTGGCTTGTACATTGAGATTACAGATCACCTAAGTTACGCCAGAACTTTCTACCCTAATAGTCAGACGCTTAACTATTTAAACGGGCTGGCATCAAATGCGCATCAAAAAATCTATAAAACCAAAAAGGAAAAGAAAAATCGATTTTATTCTTTTTGGGTAAAAGAATTCCCTTTAGAGTTTTATAAATATCAACGACAACTTCTTATCGCATTTTTGATTGCAGCACTTTTTACGGCTATTGGAGCATATTCTGCCGCGACCGATGGAGCTTTTGTAAGGTCAATTCTGGGAGATGGATATGTTAATATGACCTTAGAAAATATCGAGAACGATGATCCCATGGCTGTATATAAAAAAATGGGGGAAACCAATATGTTTTTAGGAATAACTATCAATAACATCAAAGTCGCTTTATTTTGTTTTGCTTTTGGGGTGATGCTTGGTTTGGGAACCGTTTTTATACTGATGCGAAATTTTATTATGCTTGGCTCTTTTCAGTATTTTTTTTACGACAAAGGACTATTATGGGAAAGTGCCAGAACCATTTGGATACACGGAACTATTGAAATTTCCGTAATTATCATTGCAGGATGTGCGGGATTAGTCGTTGGTAATTCTATTTTGTTTCCCAAAACGTATACACGACTTACGTCTTTTGTAAGAGGTATTAAAGCAGGACTAAAAATTGTGATAAGTACAATTCCTTTCTTTATTATCGCCGGATTTTTAGAAGGTTTTGTAACGAGACACACAGAAATGCCGGATTGGTTAGCGATATTGATCATTACTTCTTCGCTGGCTTTAATCCTATTCTATTACGTGATATACCCCAGACAATTATATAAAAAATCAATTTCTACAGATGAATAATAATTACATAGAATTTAAGAAAAAAAGAGAATTAGGTGAAATCCTTTCGGATACTTTTGCTTTTCTTAGGATTAATTTTAAAACCATATTTTCGGTATTGGTAAAGACTTGTGCGGTGCCTTTTATATTGCTCTTAGTTGCTGTAGGTTATCAAAGCTATGCTGCCTCGAGTATTTTTGATAATTTTGATTTCTCTAATTCGAATATATTTAAATCCGGAAACATTCTCTTTTCATACTTGTTATTTTTTATTACACTCTCAATTTTTTATTCTTCATTTTATGGGGCGATAATGATCTTGATTAAGGAGTATGCGTACAACAATGGAAACATTTCTGAACAAAATGTCGTTACCGAGTTTAAAAATCAGTTTACTAAAATTATTGGTCTTGGTTTCATAGGTTTTCTTATTATTTTGATTTCGTTGTTTTTATGTGTGCTGCCCGTGTTGTACTTTTTTGTACCAATGAATCTTATTTTTTCGATACTTATTTTTAGAAATAAAAGTGTCGGCGACTCACTATCAGAGAGTTTCGACATCATCAAGAATGAATTTTGGATTACTTTTGCAACTTATCTCATCATAGGTATATTATTATATATTGTAAGTTTCATTATTTCTATTCCCATATTTTTCTACACAATGCTAAAAACTTTTACGGCTGCTTCAGAAGGAGGTATTCCTGATTTATCTGCATTTAAGGATTGGTGGTTTATTGTATTAAATGCAGTACTTTCCGGTTTACAATATTTACTTGTTATTATAATAGCAATTTCCAGTGCATTTATATATTTTAACCTAAATGAAAGAAAACATCACACAGGAACACTAGAACAGATTGATTCTTTAGGTAAATCCGAATAACTTGAAAATACTATTTTATTTTTTATTTTTCACAATATCTTTTTCTGTTTCTGCAAAGGTTCAGGACAGTATGTCTGTAAATGAATCCCAAGATATTCTATATGATCTTGACACATCAAAAAAGGTTAGAAAGTTTAGCAGGGATAAAATCCAGGAGCTACGGGACGATAAAGATTTTAACTATACTGAGTATGAAGAACCGGATAACATCTGGACACAGTTTAAAAGTTGGCTGGGTCAATTATGGAGAAAATTTATCCAATGGTTTTTTGGTACGGGAGAAGTTACGGGGTTTTGGGCAATTCTACTAAAACTATTACCCTACCTTATTATCGTAGGAGTATTATTTTTACTGGGGTGGTTGTTTATGAAAGTAAATCCCAGAGAAATGCTGTTTGAAAAACAAGAAGCTCCCCAGGTCATCCTTACCGAAGATGAAGATATTATCCAGAATAAGGATATTCAGCAATTAATAGCATTGGCGTTACAAGAAAAGAACTATAGATTGGCAATCAGGTACTATTATCTTTCTGTGCTCAAAAAAATGTCAGAAACAGAACTGATCCAATGGGAATCTCAAAAGACGAATACAGATTATTTAAAAGAGCTGACTGATACCTCTTTGAAAAATAAATTTCAACATATTACCAGATTATACGACTTTATCTGGTATGGAAGTTTTGAAATCAATCAAACTTCATTTCAGCAGGCAGAACAAAAGTTTAAATCGATTACAAATACTATAAGCGCTTCAGTTGTTAAATAAAAAATCTAAAATATTAATCATAATCATCATAGCCGTAATCGGTTTGCTTACTTTTTTAGAAGCTAACGAACCAGCGCCTATTAACTGGTTTCCTAGCTATTCTAAAACAGATAAAATCCCATTGGGAACCTTTGTATCTTATAATTTAATCAAGGAAACCTTTGCGGATCAACAAGTAAAAGATATTAACCAACCACCTTACGAATTTTTGTCAGATAACGACACCGTCTCCGGAACTTACTTTTTTGTTAATGGATCTATAGGCTTTGATGACAGTGAACTAGATCATATGTTAGCATGGGTAGAAAAAGGGAATACGTTATTTGTCTCTGCAAAATCAATTAGTGGTAACCTATTGGATACTTTATCGATTGATACCGACAATATGATATCTTTAGATGATATCACCACGCAGCCTATGGTCGAATTGGTTAATAAAAATTTAAAAACTGAAAAACCTTATCATTATGACCGCGATACGTACAATCCATATTTTAGTGAGATAGATACTACCAATACAATGGTTCTTGGGTTTACGCAGCTATATAATGATACACTACAGATAAAAGACCCAAAAATAAATTTTATAAAACAATCATTTGGCGATGGTAGCATATTGCTTCACTCTTTTCCTGAAGCATTTGGAAACTATTTTATGCTTAAGGATGATAATTACATATACACTCAAAATCTATTGAGTTACATAGATGAAACGGAAAAGATTCTTTGGGACAATCATTACAAATCAGGAAAAACGATCTACACATCACCACTGTTCTTTTTATTGCAAAATAGATATCTGAAATGGGCATATTATATATTGGGCATCGGCGTATTACTTTTTGTTATTTTTGAAGGAAAACGAAAACAAAGAAGTATCCCGATCATACAACCGCTTAAAAATCAGACATTAGCTTTTACCAGAACGATTAGTGCTATGTATTTTGAAAAGGCAAAACATAAAGAAATTGTAGAGAAACAAAACCTTCTTTTTTTAGATTATGTCCATCATGACCTTCGGATACAAACAAACACTTTAGACGAAAAAATATTGTTGGATATTTCTGCAAGAAGTAATAATGATATAGAAGATACTAAGAAATTATTTAGGTATTTTGAAGAACTTAATCGAAAGCCGGCAATTACGAAAGAAGAACTAGTGCGATTATATAACATGATAAGCGAGTTTAAAAATAAATAATAATAACAACGACATAAAATATTCTCATAATTGAGAACAAAATAAAACATATGGAAAACGAAGAGCCACAAAATGATGCTTTAGAAAACAATTCTCAGGAAGTACAAGAAAACACAACTCCTGCAGAAGCCTCACAAGAAGCTGTAACCAATACTGAAGCTACTGCTGAAAAAATAAACTTTGAGAATCGTATTGATCTTAGTGAATTGCAACAGGCTGTCAAAAAATTAAAAACAGAGTTAGCTAAGGTGATTGTTGGTCAACAAGATTTTATCGAATTACTGATCGTTTCGCTATTGTCTAATGGTCACGTGCTTATAGAAGGAGTTCCTGGAATTGCTAAAACTGTGACAGCAAAATTATTTGCCAAAACATTGAAAACGGAATTTAACAGGATACAGTTTACTCCAGACCTAATGCCGAGTGATGTATTGGGTACTTCTGTATTGAATATGAAAACCAGTGATTTCGAATTTAAAAAAGGTCCTATATTTTCTAATATGGTGTTGATCGATGAAATCAATCGTGCTCCGGCAAAAACACAAGCCGCTCTATTTGAAGTAATGGAAGAACGCCAGGTAACAATAGATGGTATACGCTATGTTATGGAACCTCCTTTTATGGTATTGGCTACACAAAATCCGATTGAACAGGAAGGAACTTATGCCCTGCCAGAAGCTCAATTGGATCGTTTCTTGTTTAAAATTAAAGTAGACTATCCATCCTTGCAAGAAGAGGTAAATATCTTAAAAACACACCACGAAAGAAAGGCTCTAAAACCATTAGAAATGGTTGATGCTGTATTGACACCCGAAAAATTAGCAGAGTTCAAGCAAAAGACTAGAGAAGTAATTATAGAAGAAAAGATATTGGGATATATTGCTGAAATTGTGACGAAAACCAGAACACATCCACATCTTTATCTTGGCGGTTCTCCACGTGCCTCTATAGCTGTTATGAATGCGTCTAAAGCTTTTGCAGCTATTAACGGTAGGGATTTTGTAACTCCAGAAGACATTAAAAAATCTCTGTATCCGGTATTACGTCATCGTATTATTTTATCTCCGGAACGTGAAATGGAAGGAATGACAACCGAGAATGTTATTGAAATGATTATACAATCAGTAGAAATACCTCGCTAATTGTGATTAAATTTTATAAATCCCTTTATCTGAGTCCGAGAGTATTTTATATACTCGCTATCCTTTCGGTGCTATTTTTAGTCTCCTATTGGTTTCATATACTATATCCATTAGCCTGGTTATTAGTATGGGGATTGATCATTACTTTTTTATTCGATATTGTTATTCTTTTTAATACTAAAAAAGGTATTGAAGCCAGTAGATTACTCCCAGAAAAATTTTCAAATAGTGACTATAATTCCATTCCCGTAAGAATAAAAAACAACTATAATTTTACAACGTATACCGAAATAATAGATGAAATTCCGGTTCAGTTTCAAAAGAGAGATTTTCTTAAGACGGGAATGATCAATCCCAAATCCACATTTGATTTTGAATATTCATTGCGCCCGGTCAAAAGAGGTGAGTATGTTTTTGGTCATTTGCACGTATATACTATGACAAAAATTAACCTGGTTAAAAGACGCTATAGTTTCGACAAGTCAGCTATGGTGAAAGTATATCCATCTTTTATTCAAATGAAAAAGTATGATTTTTTAGCTATAGATAATAAATTGACCCAGTTCGGACTTAAAAAAATAAGGCGTATTGGGCATACGATGGAATTTGAACAGATAAAAGAATATGTTATCGGAGATGATGTAAGAACCATTAACTGGAAAGCTACAGCAAAACATGGTAATTTAATGATCAATCAATTTCAGGATGAAAAATCACAACCGATTTACTCTATAATTGATGAGAGCCGTGTTATGAAAATGCCTTTTAAAGGATTAAGTTTACTGGATTATGCAGTAAATAGCACACTGGCTTTTTCTAATATCGCACTTAAAAAAAATGATAAAGTAGGGATGCTTACTTTTTCAGATACAGTAAGTAATTTTTTACCCGCCAGTAGAAAAAAAACATATATCAATAATGTTTCAGAAACCTTATATAATGTAAAGACACAGTTTTTGGATTCTGATTTTGGACTGCTATATGCGCACGTAAAAAGACAAATCAATCACCGTAGTCTCTTATTGTTTTATACAAATTTTGAACATATTTCTGCTTTGAAAAGACAACTTCCCTATTTGCAGGCATTAGCAAAAAAGCATCTTTTGGTAGTAATATTTTTTGAGAATACAGAACTACATCAATTGATCCATCAAAATGCAGAAGATTTGCAGGCAATTTATGACCAAACGATTGCTCAGCAATTTGCATACGATAAAAAAATAATGGTAAAAGAATTACAAAGACACGGAATACAAACAGTGTTAACTTCACCAGACGATCTTACCGTAAATACTATTAACAAATATCTGGAAATCAAAGCACGAGGGCTTTTGTAAATACGATTTTTGATTAACGAATTAGTCATTGTCCTATTTCAATGGAAAAGCTACAAACTCACTTCTTCAAAAAATCATTGACTTCTCTACTCACAAACTCAAAAGCTCACCTACTAAGACACCTTATTACATTTCATCCTTCGAATTCTACAATTGGGTCATATACTTTGGCGAGAAGCACACGATTTATAGACTTTTGGTTCATCAATAATCAAATAATAAAAATCAAATAACTAAACTCTTATGAAAACTCTTGTATTATTCTTGACTCTAACAGCTATCAATTTTGTAACTACAGCACAAGACTCCAAAGGAATCAATATTACCGTGACAGTACCTAATGTATCAAGTTCTGATGGTGCGGTGCTTTTTGGTTTGTATAATGAAACGACTTTTATGAAAGCAGCGCCAATCCAATCGGCAAAAGGTGAAATTGTAGATGGTGTTGCCAAAATTACCTTTGCTAACGTTCCTGCCGGAGAATACGGAATCTCTTGTGTACACGATGCCAATGGTAATGAACGAATGGATTTTGAAGAAAATGGTATGCCAAAAGAAAGTTATGGTGTATCTAATAATAATATGAGTTATGGACCACCAATGTGGAGCGACGCAAAATTCGAAGTTGGTAACGAAGATATGGAAATAGAAATCCGATTTTAAAAAGAACAATTCATCAATCAATAAAAAAAGGGTTTTGCTCAGAAAATAAGCAAAACCCTGTTTATATTTAAAGTATCAAATTATTGACTCTCACAGTTGCTCTCACTGGCAGATCGCAGCGACTCTTCTAAATCGGCATCATCGATAAACGGGCAATCATCCAATTCACTTAAATATGCGAGAGAAGCTGCTTTAAAAGCTTCGCAATTTTCTACAGTTGGATCATTACTATATCGTTCTAATGCATTGCTATAATTCTCTATTGCTGATAAGGGTACACAACCTCCTGATATCTCTTCTATGATATCCTCTTCAGAACAAGAAGTAAAAAAAGCAAATACACTAAATCCAAGTGTCAACGTAAGTTTTGTAATAAATTTCATCTTTATTGTTTTTAATAGTTTAATGATTAGTGTTTTTAGTTTATGCAGGGTTAACATTCTTGTCAAAAAAATTTCGATAGAAGAAATAAATTTTTAGCATATTCTTAATAAGTTTTATCAATAGCTTTTCTATTTTTGTGATCCAAAATTAACAACATGACCATCACACAATTACGATATGTATTAGCTGTTGCTGAACACCAAAATTTCACAAAAGCTGCAGAAAAAACATTTGTTACACAACCTACACTAAGTATGCAGATTCAGAAATTAGAAGAAGAATTGGACATTCTTATTTTTGATCGAAGCAAAAAACCTATTGAGCTTACAGAAGTAGGTAGAAAATTGGTTCAACAAGCCAGAAATATTGTAAATGAAAGTGAACGAATTCAGGATATAGTAGATCAGCAAAAAGGATTTATCGGTGGCGAATTTAAATTGGGTGTGATTCCTACTGTGATGCCTACGCTATTACCAATGTTCTTACACAATTTTATAAAGAAATACCCTAAAGTAAAACTTAAAATAGAAGAACTCACTACGGAAGCCATCATAGAACAATTACAGGATGGCCACCTTGATGCAGCCATTGCCGCTACACCCCTACAAAATGAAAATATAAAAGAACGGGTATTATATTATGAGCCATTCGTTGGGTATATTCCTCCAAGTCACAGGTTAAATAAAAAGAATAAAATTGATGTTGCAGATCTGGATATAGATGATATGTTATTACTAGAAGACGGGCATTGCTTCAGAGATGGAATTATAAATCTTTGTAAGACGACAAAAAGCTATGATGATGATCATTTTCAGTTAGAGAGTGGAAGTTTTGAAACACTGATAAAATTGTCTAACGAAGGATTAGGAATGACACTGTTGCCTTATTTACACACATTGGATATCAACAATAAAGAAAAGGCAAACTTACATTACTTTAATGAACCCTCTCCGGCAAGAGAAGTAAGTCTTATATACCATAAAAGTGAATTAAAAATGCAAATTATCGAAGCACTCCATACTACAATCGCCGGAGTTGTAAAAGGTGCGATCACATTTCAGAACGTACAAATTATCAGCCCTCTCTCCAAAATAAAAAGCGACTAAAAAGTCGCTTTTAAATTTTATGATTTTAAATAGATTAGACAAGGTTCTAACTCTGGTTTGTTTAGTGCTAGAGATTGAATCCAAAGTTTTAACTCTTCAATCTCGTGAGGAAGTAATCTGTTTAGTGCTTTAATTACCTCTTTTGTAAATAGATTTACATCAAAACTAACTTTTTTTAGTACAGTTTTAGTGTAATCAAACATTGCTCTAGCCATAAATTAATAGGGGTTTAAATGTTAGGTTTAAACAAGTAATTGTAGGATTATACTTACAGTTTTTAAAGTTGCTATAGCTAATATAGTCAAATAAAACTAAAAAAGTGTTTTTTAACCCTTATTTAACTCTATTAAAAATTATTATCGCCATCGAGCAAATCACCTAACCCTCCCAGAAGACTACCTTCTCCTTTGCTTTTTCCACCTCCTCTAGGGGCTAATGCCAATACCCTATTCGCTAATCTGCTAAAAGGTAACGATTGTATATACACAACTCCGGGACCGGTTAGATTCGCAAAAAATAAACCTTCGCCGCCAAAAATTGTGTTTTTTATTCCACCTACAAATTCTATATCATAATTGACACCTTTTGAAAATCCTATAATACATCCTGTATCAATCTTCAATTTTTCTCCTATTTGCAGTTCTTTTCGTGCTGTAGTTCCACCTGCATGAACAAATGCCATTCCGTCTCCTTCTAGTTTTTGCATAATAAACCCTTCGCCGCCGAACAGACCTCTTCCTAATTTTCTAGAAAATTCTATCCCTACAGATACTCCTTTTGCGGCACATAAAAAAGCATCTTTCTGACAAACAAACTTACCTCCATATTGGGTTAGATCAATAGGAATAATCTTTCCAGGGTATGGAGAAGCAAAACTTACTTTCTTTTTACCGATAACTTCATTGTAAAAAGCTGTCATAAATAAACTTTCACCCGTAAGCAATCTTTTTCCTGCCCCAAAAATCTTTCCCATAAATCCGCGATTTTTCTGAGAACCATCTCCAAAAATGGTATCCATCTTAATACCATCTTCCATCATCATAAAACTTCCTGCTTCGGCGATTACACCTTCCTGCGGATCCAGTTCTATTTCTACATATTGCATTTCTTCACCATAAATAGTGTAGTCAATTTCGTGCGCTGTCATTATAATATTTATTTTAAGTTATTAAATGATGAATTTCATTATTGTATAGGTAACAAATTTTTATCAAGTGTTACATTTTTTGCTCAATCTTAATTTAACAAATACATTGTAAAACCATTACCCAAGTTACTAAATACACTAACGCTCAATACTTAGAATAGAATACTCGGATTGAGTAATTATCTGCTAAGCATTTGGTTAATTAAAATAAAAATATCATTTTTTTAAGTCAAAATTCTTTTCAATAGTAGCATCTATATCCTGCAGATGATATCTTACAATACCTTGATTATATAGGTTTGATGATTTTTTAGCTAAAGACTGAATAAATCTTAATTCGGCACGAGCTGCTGATTTTATATCAGAAGCAGTTGACTTATGGTCATTTAAAATCCCAGTTAAAATCTTCACGTGCGATTTTTGTAAATTCCTTCTAAAAGCATCAATATCTTCGCCTTTACTCAATTCTACCCAAATACCTTTTCTTAAATCACTTAGCATCGTAGTTAATGTGTACGCCTCTTTTCCATTAATTGCCTCATTATTAACCATACGCATTAATCTATCTTCCCTTAGTAAGTTAGCTAATTGACGGTGTTGAAGTAACTGTATTTTTTCTACGGTTCCACTTGGTTCGATATTATTTATAATATCTCTCTCCATTAACCAAGATGGGGTGACAAATATATTTTCTATCAAAAAATCTAAACTTTCTGCTTGTCTATCTTTATCTATATGCCTGTAAATTTCTCCTGGTTGATCTGTAGTTTTAAATTCTTCATAGATACCACCAATATTATTCAACACATGTCCTGAGTATCTAGACCAAACTCCTATTAGTTCTGCATAGAGTTCTTTCAAATCATCATATCCTTCACCTTTTGTTGCTGTCCATTCTTTGAGATTAGCGGCTACTATTTTAAGATTGGATAAACCGTAAGAACTTGCTTTAATGGCATCATCTCCTACCGATTCCGTTTGCGAACTTGGATCATATAAGTTATATCCTCCGAATAGATAAACAGGATCTCCTTTTTTTTCTAAAATCCATTTATTTAATGTAGAGCGTTCGTCATCTGGCGATGTAACTCCGGGAAGATATCTATATCCCCAATTGATAGCATAGTTATCATAGGGCCCTAACATCCGTACCCATCGTACTCCCTTATCTCCTGGCTGAGCTACGTAATTATACCTTGTATAATCCATAATTGTACTGGCTAATCCCCATTTTTGTGTAAAACTGGCAGAACGTAATGAATCTGTGGGATACGCGGCACTCGCCTTCATATTATGAGGTAATCCTAGGGCATGTCCTACTTCATGAGAAATAACTCTTCTCATCATTTCCCCGATTTCTTTTTCTGAAGTTCGTAAGGTTCTTGCCGATGGATTAGCAGCTCCGGTTTCTAGTAAGTATCTATTTCTATATGATCTTAAATGATTATGATACCAAATAATATCGCTTTCTACAATTTCTCCTGATCTAGGATCAATCACACTAGGACCCATTGCATTCCTTGTAGTGGATGCAACATATCTTACCGTAGAATATCTCGCATCTTCCGGACTCCAATCGGGATCTTCTTCTTTGGTTGGTGCTTCTTTTGCAATAATAGCATTCTTAAAACCTGCAGTTTCAAAGGCTACTTGCCAATCTTCTATTCCTTGTTTAAAATAAGGTATCCATTGTTTTGGTGTTGCAGGATCCAAGTAGTATATAATAGGTTTTTCTGGCTCCACTAATTCCCCCCTGGCATACGCTATTTTATCTTTTGGTATCAGTTTCCACTTTCTAATATATCTTTTGTTATCAGCTTTTAATGCCTCTGATCCATAATCGACCTGATTAATGGTAAACCAGCCTACACGTTTGTCATATAACCGGGAAATCATTGGTTTTTCTGGTAACAAATACATGGATTGTCTCATTTCTAGAGAAATAGTAGCAGACCTAATGTTAGTAGGCGGAGTTGTAGCAGAAAACGTAAGATCATGACGGACCTCTACATTTTCAGGAAAACTAGAGATGCTTTGAATAAAACTTCGTTTAGGATCTAATTTTTTTACCTTGTATCGTTTTCGCATCTCCTGAGATAAACCACTGATTGCTGATATATCAGTTAAAAATAGTTCATTTACTTCAATCACGGCAGCTGTAGAATCCGGAGAAAAAGCTGCAATCTTAAACGAGGAAATTACAGGGTGATAATTATTGTCGCGCACGGACAAATAAATAGGTAAACTATCATTAGCCACATTTGTATAAGAGATTGATTTAAGATGAATATTATTGCGGATTCTGATCCATCTTATTAATTGCTCATTAGTTTTTGAGCCTGCATTTACGTATCGTCCACCCAAATTTGATGGTATTTTAGATATTCTACTTACTAAAAGCATGTCCTTATCCAGTAAATCAAAAGGAATCTCATAATAAAACGTATCGTCATTTTGATGTACTTTAAAAAGACCATCATCGGATATCGTTTTAGCCGATATCAAATCAGTATATTTCTTGATAACTTTTTTCTCAGTCGGTATCTGTTGTTCAATATTATTTTTATCCTTTTTTTTATTTCTTTTACTTTTCTGTGCCAGAAGTACAGAAGAACTAGTGATAAGAAAAAATAAGCTTAGCGCAACACGCAAGTATCTATAAAACATAAGAAAAATATAATTTTACTTTAATTCTACGAAAATTAAATTTATTATCACAAAACAGCTCAATTCAGGAAAGTATTAACATAATATTAGCTAATCATTCATCTTTACTTTTAATGGTCCACTCAAAATTAAAAGTAGAAACCTCTACTCCATCCTTATTAGTACCTATAGATTTCATCCAAACAGTTTGCCCCTCTCCGGTTTCAATTGCTTTATGAATAGCATCTTTGATCAAATGCCCGTCATTACATATAAAAGTGATTCTACCTGTAGCTTTTTTGGTGAATGTCGCATTATTAGTTGCTACTAACATAGAAATCTTTTTACCACTTTCCTGAATCTGACTAGACACCATAGCGCCTGTACTCATTTCGGCCGCCATACCCTGAACCGCCCAAAACATTGAATTAAAAGGATTTTGATTTATCCATCTATGCTTAACACTAACAGTACAGCTTGATTCATCAATATGTTTTACACGAACTCCACAGAGCCAGGCAGAAGGTAACTTAAACATTGTGAAGGTGTTAATTTTTCCAGGAGTAATCTTCATGAGATAGTATTTATTTGCCTAAATTATTGAAAAAGAATGGACATACAAAACATTTAAAAATCATAAAATTATGTTAAATTATGGTACTATGTTTTGCATAATACCTTCTTTTAGATATATATTTGCATAAGAAACTATTATATACTTTTAAAAATGTCTACTAACAACCACAATAACATCGCAACATTTATGCACTTAGGAGTATTTACTAAATACTTCATTCCGTTTGGAAACTTTATAGTCCCTATACTATTATGGACCACCAATAAAGATAAATCCGATTTCATCGATAATCACGGCAAAGAGGCAATCAATTTTCAGTTAAGCATTCTATTGTATACTGTAATTCTGGGAATGATCTCTTTTCCGTTTTTCGTTTTTAATATTTTCGGTGATGCTTCTTTATTCGATGTTTTTAACCATAATGGATTGGACATAAACTTTTCGACTGGCGGAGGATTTAGAACATTGATTGGCGCATCCTTTATAGGAGTTATCGCATTGATAGGATTCTTTTTAGAAATTATTTTTATAATCTCTGCGGCTTTAAAAGCCAATAAAAGTGAGCTTTATAGGTATCCATTAACTATCAGATTCATAAAGTAATTAAAAATGAACTCATCAATCAACTTAACATATGTTCTAATTACTGCCATAGCTGTGGTGTCTTCCTTCTTTTTTCATGAGTTGGCCCATTTCATTGCTGGGAAACTCTTAGGGTACGAAATGGGAATGACACTCAATTCGGCATTCCTAATAGAAGGATCATACCAAACAGCCTGGCATCAACAATTAGTAAGTGCTGCAGGACCTTTATTTACAATTCTACAGGCATTTATCATTTATTATATAATCAAAAAAACAAATAACAAGCATTGGTACCCATTCTTATTTTTTGCATTTTACTCAAGAGTATTAGCAATGATCATATCTATATTTAATCCCAATGACGAGGCTCGGATAAGTGCCTGGCTCGGACTTGGATATTGGGTACTACCCCTATTGGTTGTTTTTACATTGTTAATACTTTTAGTCAAAACATCAAAAGAACAGAGATACAATCTAAAATTTAACTTAATCAATTATGTTTTAGCTACTGTTTTTATTGCTGGGGTCGTATTCTCTGATCAATATATATTTAAATAATCATTAATCATTAATCAAAAAATGAACAGTTTAACTTTTTAAAAATTCAGTTTATGAAGATCGAAAACACAAAAGCGCAGATGCGTAAAGGTGTTCTGGAATATTGCATACTTTCAATTCTTAGGGATGACGATGCTTATGTAGCAGAGATTTTAGAGACCCTTAAAGATGCAAAGATGTTAGTTGTAGAAGGCACTATATACCCCTTACTAACCAGACTTAAAAATGCCGGGCTACTTAGTTATCGCTGGGAAGAATCGACATCAGGACCACCACGTAAATATTACGGACTTACGGAAACAGGAAAGCTTTTTCTGAAAGAATTAAATACCACTTGGGACGAATTACAAAATGCAGTAACCATAGTTACTAAACAAAAAAATAAACAAAAATGAACAAGACAGTCAATATAAATTTAGCAGGCATATTTTTTCATATAGATGAAGACGCTTACTTAAAGCTGCAGCGCTATATTGAGGCAATAAAACGTTCATTTACTGACTCTCAGGGTAGAGATGAAATTATTGCTGATATTGAAGCACGTATCGCAGAGCTTTTCAGTGAAAAAATAAAAGATGAAAGACAGGTAATCGGGCTTAAAGAAGTAGACGAAGTGATCGAAATCATGGGACAACCAGAAGATTACAGGTTAGATGAAGAGATATTTGAAGACGAACCAAAATATTCAAATCAAAGCGCTACAAAATCCAAACAACTATTTAGAGATACTACAAATTCCTATGTAGGAGGTGTTAGTTCGGGGTTAAGCCATTATTTAGGTATTGACCCAATTTGGTTACGAATAGCCTGGATTCTTTTTACCGTATTCTCTAGCGGAGCATTTATTCTTATATATATAGCATTCTGGATTTTCGTTCCAGAAGCTAAGAGCACGGCAGATTTTCTTGCCATGAAAGGAGAAGCTGTCAATATCAGTAATATTGAAAAAAAAATTAAAGAAGGTTTTAATGATGTAGCTGATAAAGTAAAAGATGTAGATTATCAGAAATACAGTGATAAAGTAAAAAGTGGTTCTACGAGTTTTTTTGATGCATTGGGTGATGTATTACTAGTCATTCTGAAAATTTTCGTGAAATTCATTGGAGTATTACTCATTATGGTAGCAGGAATCACATTAATAAGTTTATTTATAAGCTTATTCACTGTTGGTACTTTTGGTTTATTTGAAACCCCTTTTACAGAATATATAAATGTTATCAATCATCCTAACGTTCCTTTGTGGTTAGTATCATTACTTACATTGTTTGCAGTTGGTATTCCATTCTTCTTTTTATTTATTCTTGGATTAAAGATTGTAATCAATAACCTGAAATCAATAGGCACTCCTGCTAAACTTGCATTACTGGCAGTATGGATTATGTCTGTGATCGGACTTTCCATTATAGCAATACGCCAGGCAACCCAAGAGGCTTATGATGCAGAAGTGATTGAAGATGCCAGAAACCTTTACATAAATTCCAGTGATACATTAAACATAAAAATGGTAGGTAATAATAGATATGTAAGAAATTTGTATCACAGAAACGATTTCAAAATCAAAAGAGATGAAAATGACAATAAGATAATTGTTATTCAGGATATTGAAGTTTTTATCAAAGAAAACAGAGAAGATTCTATTCCGAAAATTACCATTAGAAAGAATGCAGAAGGAAGTAGTTATGACGAAGCTAAAGAAAGAGCAGCTGCAATCAAATATAAATACGATGTAAAAGGAAATTCTCTATTATTAGATGGATATGCACTTACTGATTATGCTAACAAATACAATGATCAAGAAGTAGAAATCATTATTTCTATACCAGAAGGAATGACAGTTATTGCAGATGACAATACCTCTGGATTTAATAACTCCTGGAAATATGATGATTATCTTACTATAGATGGTAAAGAAGGAAAATATCTACAATTGATAGATGGTAAGCTTATTTGCCAGGATTGTCCAGAAGGAGAATGGGAATACAAGGAGTGGGAACAAGATAATGATAACAGCGATACTAATGGAGTAAAAATCAATATCAACTCTGATGAGGACAACGCCAATCTTAAAATAGATGAAGATGGAGTACAAATCAAAAGTGAGGAAGTAGATATAAAAATAGACGAGAACGGAATCAAAATAAAAACCGATAATTAATCAACCTATCCGCCTAAGATGGATCGAATCAACAAAACGAACAGTTTAATAAATTAAATCTCAATCATTATGACAACACTAGCCAAAATTCTAGTAGCATTATGTCTTTCTGCCTTATGTTGCTCCTGCAATATAGCCTTTGACGGAATTAGAGGCGAAGGAGAAGTAATTCGAAAAGAAAAGACCATTAACGAAAACTTTGACACTATTAAATCAAGTCGAGGTTTAGACGTAGTATTGACAAATAAAAAAGACAGAAAAGTAATCATTGAAGCTAATGAAAACTTACATCAACATATAGAAGTATATGTAGAAGGAGAAACACTGCACATTACCTCGGATAAGAATATTTATTCTGCTGATGAAAAAACAGTTTATGTATCTTATGATAAGTTAGGTAAAATAGCTGCCACGAGCGGATCGAGAGTTACATCTCAGGAAGCAGTTATACAAAAAGATCTAGCTATAAGTGCTACTAGTGGCGCGGATATAGAACTTAGAGTAAAAGCAGAAACCTTAACAACTTCCGTTACCAGTGGAGCGATGATGGATTTATCCGGTAAAGTAAATAATCATAAAGCAAGTGCCACGAGTGGCGCAGACATTAGAGCTAATGAATTATTAAGCCTGGTATCTGAAGCAAAAGCAACGAGTGGAGCAATGATAAGAATTCACGCTAAGGATCAATTTACCGGAAAGGCAACCAGTGGTGCTAATATTAACTATTATGGAGAACCAGGAAAAGTTGATGAAGTAGAGAATTCCGGTGGAAATGTAAGACGAAACTAGATTTGTAAATACCTAACCAATCAATTCAACCACGGCCAATTAAAGCCAACCAAAAAAAGAACCACCAGAAATGCAACCTTTGTAGACAAGCAAGTTATTTAGATATATGCTTTTCGGGTGGTTTTCCTTTTTATCACTTTTAAGATTTCCGAAAATGATCACACAAAAAATTTTACAGAACAAAGTCCCTTTTTTATTACTAATAGTAATGCTCATAGGATTTCATATTACTTGGGATTATTTTAACGGAGGTGTACCAACACATTATGTGCTACACAGTAAAGATATGCCTGGTTTTTCTAACTGGTGGGGACTGCTAACGATTCCTTTAATCACATTAATACTACTCTATTTAACCGAAAGACAATATCATAAAAATCCAACTACTCAAAAGTTATCACATATTAACAATGGATTTATAAGTGGATTACTTTTCGGAATATTCCTGAGCGCCTTATGGGTATTTGATTTAGACGGGATCATGCCTTACGTAGTATGGTTACCAGTGGTAGCTTCTTTTTTTGTACCTGTACACTATCCGCAACATTTATTAGGTTTTATAATAGGAATGGCTTACACCTTCGGAGGAGTTTTATCTATTGGAATAGGATTGTTATTACTTCTATTATCTTTCTTAATATGGACTATTTTCAGAAAAGGTATTCCGCTTATATTTCAAAAAATCAATCAAAAAAATTAATTAATCAGAAAACTACAATAATGTTAAAAACAATTCAAATCAAAACCTTAGCCTTTCTTTTTGTTATATGTATAATATCTGTCGGGCAAGCACAGGACAACACATCACTTAAGCAAACCATCCTGGATTTAGATAAAAAATTCTGGGAATCTTATAATACCTGTGATCTGACTACTTTTCAAACATTCTTTGTCGAGGATTTTGAGTTCTATCACGATAAAGGAGGGCTTACATCAGGACTCACTACTATGATGTCCAGTGTAAAAAATGGACTCTGTAACTCAGAAAATCCAAGGGTACGTCGAGAAGTTGTAGAAGGAACCGTAGAAGTATTTCCTCTGAACAATTACGGAGCAATTATCACTGGGGAACATGTTTTTTATGTTATTGAAAAAGGTAAAAAAGAAAGATTGGCAGAAATTGCAAAATTCACCCACGTTTGGCAACATAAAAATGAGCTATGGAAAATGACACGGGTATTGAGCTATGATCATCAACCAGCTCCACAAAATACAGATAAAAAAGCAATTTCTTTATCAGATGAAATCTTAAATAAATATATAGGAACATACCAGGCACCACAAACCGGAACAGTAGTTATTACTAAAAAAGACAATCTTTTAGAGATCAAAGCAGGTCAAATGCAGGCAATTGTTTATCCACAAACAGAGACATTGTTTTTTCACAAACAAAGTCCACTTACTTTTGAGTTTATGAAAGATGGCAAAGGCGTTATATCAAAAATGATTGTCAGAGAAAATGGACAAATAGCCGAAGAAGCCCTGAAAGTGAAATAAAATTCTAGAATACCATTTCTTTAATTAATCATTATTAGCATATGTCAAAAAAATATGGGAACGTTTGAAAAGTGCAAAAAAACCTGAAATATTAAGCCTGAGCCTGTCGAAAACATTTTGAAAATCAACGGATAAAAAAATTCGACAAGCTCAGTTTGACACAGTAAAGTTACTTTTCAAACAGCCTCATATTTTTATACAAATCACTTTAAGAATTTAGACTTAACAATCTCCAGAACATACTTATTCGCTTAAGAAAGAATCCCAAAACTCTTGATTAAAGCCAACTCTGTTTAATCTGCTCTCATCTTCATTATATGGATCATAATCTATAATTTCTACATGATCTGTTTTTAGATCGAAAACCTTAGAATTTAACTCGTAGGTGTAATTTGTCCTTTGACCCTTACTATCCGTATATTCTGAATACGATCTGGTGAAAAACTCGGATGCATAATATTTTTCATCTGTGTTTTTGGTATACACACATATATTCTCTTCTTTTAGTTTTATCATTTTAATATCTTTAAGGCTGGTATATGGTCGCATATAATCTTCATACTCGACGATTTCTGAACCTGATAACGAAGTTTCCCAGTTTTCTATCACCTTAGTAATAGCAAAGTTTTCCCTGTGTATATAAATTCTTCCGGAATATTCAATGGGATATCCCCGATTCGTGTAATTCCAGTTATTTCTATGAGTTTTAAATTCAATAACATAAAACTCTTCATCCTTAGCATCTTTTGATTTTATAAATTTAAGATCGAACTTCTTGTATTTTCTTCTATGGACTATATTGGCATAACGCAGAGCATTCTGCCTGTATCTAAATAATTGATTAGTATTTTTAAGCTTTTTACCAAATAAATTAGTATTCCATTGCACCTGATCTACACGTTGTGTAAGCCTATTTAACTGACGATACCCCTGATCATATTCGGCAGTTATTAAATTCATATGTAACAGGTTCATATCATTTTGATTAATGGTAATATTGGAATACCTGTTATAGTTGAAAGAAGTGTTGGGATGGTTTATTTTTATTTGTTTAATTGCTTTCTTAAGAACAGATTTTGGAGTGATGTGCGCCACAATTTGTACAGCATCCAGAGATTCTACACTGGGTTTTAGAATGACCGTATCATTAAGCTCTTTAAATGGTATATGTTGTGAGTTAAACCCCATCGAAGAAATACTAACTATGCTTTTTGATGTAACTTTATCAGTAATTGGTATTTCAAAATATCCTTGCTCATCGGTTATTCGATATATTTCTTCATTTTTCAGAATAACGTTTGCATACACCACTGGTAAATTAGTATCAGCATCAATGACTCTACTTTTTAGAAGAGTAATCCCTTCTTGTTTTGTGAACATTGTCTTTCTTACAGCAACTTTTGAGGTTTCCGTAATTTCTTTCTTTGATGTTTCTTCAATAACATTCATTGTGATTTTTGGTACAGTCGCTTTTCTCAAAAATATATAACCATCATGCATTTGGTCCAAACGACCGCTAGTAAAATTCACATTACTTAACAGTCGGTGGCTCCAAGGTTTTTTTAAAAACTCTTGATCAGCACTAATGAATGCATATTCCTTGTCTAGTGAGGTCAGTAATTGTTCAAAAGAGGCCTGTTCTATAGGAGTACTATACCAATTTCCCTTTTGTACAATGGAATCATTGGCGTGTAGCGTAGCCAAGCTATATAGACGATCACCCAATTGCTCCGTTAGATGATATCCCATTGGAACAAAATCTTTAGCGATTGGTTTTGTAATACTAGTCATATCTTTAATGATATGAACATTATCTGCCCAAACAACAACCTTTTCCTGCTTATTTCTTTCTAAATAACCCAAGATATTATCAGCCATTTGCTGGTCTCTGTAGTTATGCTGAATATTAACAAAATCAGTGGATAGAATGGCTTCTTTATTGTAATAAGCATCACTGGCTATTGATAAAACATTTTTAGTAAATTGATGCCAATAATAATTATCCGCGGTTTTATGAATCACTTTGCTCGCTTTAATTAAACGCTCCAATTCTTTTTCAAAATCTTTAAATTTAATATCATATTCTTCGTAAGCGTACTCATTTAATAATCCTTCCAAGACAATAGCCATATCTTCTTCATCCAGCTTTATTTTTATATTTTGATCTTCATAATAATCAAAAAAATCATCTATAAATTGATCTGTATTTGCTATCTGCGTGTCAAATCCAATAATCCGTATATTATTTTCTTCAATATAATGCACCAGACGCTGAAATTCAATGGTATTAGACCATACTCCAAAAACCGCATTATTAAATTCACTGGCATTAAAACCGTTGTTTTTGTACATCAACCATAAATCATACATAGATGATTCTATTGCTATCGTAGTAAATCCCATCTCTTTATGTAAATATTCTACTATACGGGCTTTCATTTCAAATATATTTCCATATTGATGTGTCATTTCTCCTAGCAACACCAGGTTTTTATTACGTAATTCTTCTTTAAGAAAACTCAGATCCGAGTATTCTTTTGATTCCGGAGGTAGTAATTCCTTTATAACTAGATCTTGTGCTAATGCAAGGTTTATTAAAAATGTAAAACAAATAAATAGGATTCTTTTCATAACTTTTTACGTTTTTATTGAAAAATAACTGTCCTCTATGTAAACGACATGCTAATTTTCTTTTTAAGTATAATTTCGGTAAACATAAATCCTCATTTTAAATAACACAATTAGTTAAGCTCGATTTTCCAAGAAATCAGGGTTTATATCAAAACCATAATCAACTAAAAAACAGATATTTGTATCCAATTTTCGCAGATCACAAAATTCTTAGCATTACAGACGTATTTCTTTTAATCAAGACCTCACTACTCTAAATAATTTTGGATATTTTTGAGCCAGAAATATAAAATTGAAACGTATCGTCACTATAAGAAAATACCACTCCGAATTTATTTTTATAATAACAATAGTAGCATCTGTATTTGGATATTCTCAACCTTCAAATTTATCAGATACCTTGCTTAAAAGTGATTACAAAGCATTATATGAACAATTTTATATTACGGGAGATAAAAACAAGGAAGCAGAAAAATATGCACAAGCCTATTTATTAAAGGCTAAACTTGATAATGATACCTCTCAAGTATTAACCGGATATCATTTATTAGCAGATTTCCACGATCATCATTATGAAATAGCCTCAAAATATGTGGATAGTGCTATTACATTTAGTAAAAATTTCAAATCCGGGGATTACCCAAGAAGACTTTATGGAAAAAAAGGATATATAGAAAGAGCTAACGGTAATTTTGACAAAGCACTAGACAATTATCTAAAACAACTGGAGCTTACCGAAGAGTCTCAATACAATTCTCGGCATTTTATACAACAAAACATTGCTACATTAAAAATAAAAACAGGATACTACAATGAAGCGAAATCCATCTTAAAAAATTGTTTAAGATATGAAGAAGTACAATTAACATCTAAACAATGGGACTCTAGTTCGTTTTTTTCAACTATTGCCGAATTGGTAAGTACTTATCGATTAAATAAAGAACTTGACTCTGCTCAATCACTCCATAATCAATATATGAACACCCCTGGAATGTATTGGTCGGCGCCTCTATTTATGCTTAATGATGGTATCCTAAAATACGACAGAAAAAACTACACAGAAGCCATTAAAAGTTTAGAATCCGCAATTCCTGCTGTAAATAATATAAATAATGATTTTGTATTCGAAATAGACCATAAAATTAATACATACTTATTCCTAGGTAAATCCCATGGAGCGTTAAATAAAGAAAAACTAAAAATTTACTACTATAAAAAAATTGATTCTATTTCAGAAACAGGATACATTATTCCAGAAACCAGAATCGTATATAAAGAATTGGCAGAATATTACAGACAATCAGGAAATATAAAACAACAGCTCACGTATATTAATAAATTGATAAAAGCGGATAGTATTATTGATGCTAACTACGCTTATATGAGTAATAAATTTCATAAGCAATACGATATTCCAAAACTTCTTTCCGAGAAAGAGAAAATCATAACTTCTCTCGAAAATGAAAGATCATCAATCTTTAGTAGATACATAACTCTTTTTGTGATACTTATCCTTACCATACTGTTTCTTGGATATTACTACTATAAACAACATATCTATAAAAAGCGTTTTGAAGAATTATTGCAGCTAAATTCTAAAAAAATAGATCCTGTTACAAATCACGCACCTATAAACAAGGTGTCGCTAACCCTCGAAATCCCTGAAGAAACAATAAATTCTATTTTAAAAAAACTGAATGCTTTTGAACAACAACATAAGTACACCAAAAAAAATACAAGTACGCATAGCCTTGCTAAAAATATAGGAACTAATACCAAATATCTATCTAAGATTATACACACTTACAAAGAAAAAAGTTTTAAGCAATACCTCAATGACCTAAGAATTGATTACGCAATACAAAGATTAAAAACCGATCCTCTTTTTAGAAAATATACGATTAAAGCTATTGCCTATGATTCAGGATTTAACAAGGCCGAATCTTTTTCAAAAGCTTTTTATAAAAGAACTGGCATTTATCCTTCCTATTTTATAAAAAAAATAACATAATAATTTAACTTCTATAATCGAGCAGCCATCACTACTTAAATTGTTAGTATACCTTTTGGATATTCTATATTGTCACAGTTTCTTTATAAAGCTGTCTTTTAATACCGTTCCAGACTTAAAATACTCAAATACAACACAGCTATTTTTATTTAGGCAAAAAAATGATAACATATCACATTACGATTAACTTTTATTTTGAAACATAAATAAAAAAGGTAAATTTTGGTAGGTAATTTTAAGTCAGAAATAGTATAATATGTAAATTTAATGTTGAAATTATACTTAAACACAAAAAACACTGTTTAAAAAAATAAACTTCATACAAAATGAAAACACTACTGTTACCCTTATTTTCTATTTTCTTTTTAGGAACCGCATATGCTCAGAAAGAGCGTATAAAAGGAAATAAAATTGTTATGACTGAAGAAAAGATTGTTGATCCTTTTCATACTATCGAAGTACATGATAATTTTGAGGTATCAATTGATGAAGACAGCGACCATATTATTAAAATTGAAGCTGATAGCAACCTTCAGGAATTTATTGAAGTAGAAATAGCGGACAGTATTTTGATAATAAAATCCAGTAAAGATTTTCGACGTGCCAAAGCTCTAAATATAAAAATTTCATTTGCTTCAGAATTACAAAAGATCAGCACTTACGATAAAGTAATCCTTAAGTCATTAGCACCCATAAAATCCTCAGAACTCAGTGTGGAGACTCATGACAACTCTGAAGTGTTTTTAACAGTAGATACGGGAAAAATAGCAGCTACTACCAACGGAAAATCAGAACTGGACTTACACACAAATACCGAGGAAGCATTTTATCAGGTAAATGAAAATTCTGAGTTAAAGGGAATCGTTACCGCAGATAGTTTAAAAGTAGATCTGTATCAGAAAGGCTATGCAAAACTGGAAGGAAATGTCAGATCTATGTTGGTTAGAGCAGATGGGGACACTGATTTTTATGGTGAAAAGTTAACTTCAGACAGAACTTCGATCATTGTTGAAGGTACTGGCGATTGCTATCTGTTAACGAATCAGGAAATCACCATTGAAGCTAAAGACGAAACTGAAATTTATTTGCTCGGAGAGCCTAAAATTAATATAACACTATTTGCAAACGAAGCAACTCTTTACAAGAAAAAGATGGATTATAGTCCCGGTATATTAGGATTAAAGTAAAAAGTATAAGACCTTGTGTTTCTATAAACACAAGGTCTTTTTTTGCATCTTAATCTGAAAAAATTATGCAGAAACCTCTTCACTGGTTTCTACAGTAGCCAAGTATCTTTCTGCATCTAATGCAGCCATACATCCTGTACCAGCTGCGGTAATTGCTTGTCGATATTCTTTGTCCTGGACATCACCCGAAGCAAAAACACCCGGAATGTTGGTTTTAGTAGATTTGCCTTTGGTAATGATATATCCCGTATCATCCATATCGATTTGTCCTTTAAAAATATCAGTGTTAGGCTTATGTCCAATTGCAATAAATAAACCGGTAATAGATATCTCTGACTTCTCTCCTGTTTGGTTGTTTACCATTCGTAAACCTTCTACTACCTGATCACCTAATACCTCATCTACCTCTGTATTATAAAGCACCTTAAGATTTGGAGTGTTATTCACACGGTGTTGCATCGCTTTAGAAGCTTTCATATAATCTTTGCGTACTAACATCGTAACACTGGAGCAGATGTTCGACAAGTAGGTAGCTTCTTCTGCTGCTGTATCACCTGCACCAACGATTGCTACATCCTGACCTTTATAAAAGAACCCATCACAAACCGCACACGCAGAAACTCCACCTCCACGCAATTTCTGTTCGCTAGGCAATCCCAAATATTTAGCAGTTGCACCTGTGGAAATAATAACCGATTCTGCTTCGATTTCTTTAGCATTATCTACGGTAACTTTATGAATCCCACCAACTTCCTTACTAAATTCTACAGCAGTCACCATTCCGATACGAACTTCTGTACCAAAACGCTCTGCTTGCTGCTGCAATTGTACCATCATCGTTGGCCCATCTATACCTTCAGGATATCCGGGAAAATTATCCACCTCTGTTGTAGTGGTCAACTGCCCACCTGGTTCCATACCAGTATACATTACCGGTTTAAGATCAGCTCTTGCTGCATATATTGCCGCAGTGTATCCTGCAGGTCCTGAGCCTATGATAAGGCATTTGATTCTTTCTATAGTATCTGACATAATCTTTTTCGTTTTAACTGATGTAAAAGTAGCAATTTGAAGATAAACCTTACACGAAAGTTATTAAGAATTGTTATAGACTTATAGACATCATAAATAAATATTAAAGTGAAATGCACGAATGAATTACCCTTATATATTTGTAAAAAACCAACCAAGACCGTGCGAAGTCTTTTTATTGTTATCACTATCACTCTTTAATCAGGACTATATTCACAAAAAGGAAAAATTGCTAAAAATCGGTCCAAAAATTATAATTTGAATTAGATATCCTACATTTATTCCAAAATTGAGAAAAATGACACTTTTCGATACGCTGGATATTTTGGGAACCATTGCCTTTGCCATTTCGGGAGCTCTGAGTGCTATGAATAGAAGATTAGACCTTTTTGGCATCTTTATTATCGCTTTTGTCACGGCTATTGGCGGAGGAACACTAAGGGATGTGCTAATTGGAGCAACACCGGTATCGTGGATGGAAAACACAGTAAACTTATATCTAATTGGGGGAGTCACCGGTATATCCATCGTCCTAAGAAATAAGTTGGATTACCTCAAGAAATCCCTTTTCCTGTTTGATACTATTGGACTAGGGATTTTCACCATTATAGGTGTCGAAGCTGGAATACAAACAGATCTTGATCCGATCATATCAGTGGCGCTGGGAACGATGACAGGATGCTTTGGAGGAGTGATCAGAGATATTTTATGTAATGAAATTCCGGTAATTTTTAGAAAAGAGGTCTATGCAACTGCCTCAATCGCCGGCGGAATTTGTTTTATGATATTATATAAATTAGATGCTCCTATTACTATGATACACATAACCACTACCCTTTTGATTATTGTGATACGATTAATAGTGGTAAAATATAAAATTTCCCTACCTATGTTTACAGTAAAAAATCAAGAAAATTAAACTTTTTTCATGAAAACACACTTTGACTTTAACGATTCGGTATTCGAAAAACAATTTAAAGAAGGTATTCTTGACCCCTCACTGTTTACACATCAGGCACATTTAAGATTGGCCTGGATATACATCAATAAATATGCTATCGATCTAGCCTGCTTAGAAGTTTCTACTCAGATCCTTGCATATGTAACCAAATTAGGAGCGGTGGATAAATTTAACAAAACACTGACAATTGCCGCCGTTAAAACCGTGAATCACTTTGCTCGAAAATCGAAATCAAATAACTTTCGGGATTTTATTACTGAATTTCCCAGGTTGTCCCATAATTTTAAAGAATTGATAGATGCTCATTATGGATTTGACATATTCAATTCTGAAAAAGCCAAAACGCAATATTTACCACCCGACTTACTACCCTACTCTTAATCCAATAAAACTTATCTATTTTTAAGTTGTTTTGTCCTTTAGGAATTCTCTCGCTTGCTCGTTATTCTATTTTATAGAAAACACTAACACTTACTTTCATCAATTCAGAGCTGAATGACTTGCTCGTTCTAAACAACGATAACTATCAAGTGACAATAAAAATAAGCAGATAAAGAGTTCTCTGATCTGTTCAATATTGATTACTAATGCTAAAAAATTCAACAGCACTATTCTAAATATTAGTATAAACATCCGCAAGTAAGAAAATAAGCAATAACGTAATAATTTCTTTGGAAATCGACACTTTTTAAGCTATGTTCGTATGCTAAGAAAAGAAGTCACACAATGATCATAGAACCAAGAACCCGCGGATTTATCTGCCTCACAGCTCATCCCACCGGATGCGAACAAAACGTACTCAATCAAATCGAATATATCAAATCCAAAGGAGCTATCGATGGCCCAAAAAATGTATTAGTGATCGGTGCTTCTACAGGTTTTGGTTTGGCTTCCAGAATCACCAGCGCATTTGGTTCTAATGCTGCTACTATTGGCGTATTTTTAGAAAAACCTCCTAAACCAAACAGGCCTGCATCACCCGGATGGTATAACAGTGCTGCTTTCGAAACCCAGGCACATCAAGCAGGATTATATGCCAAAAGTATCAATGGAGATGCATTTTCTAATGAGATTAAACAACAAACGATTGAACTGATCAAAAAAGATCTGGGACAAGTAGACATGGTAATTTACAGTTTGGCTTCTCCGGTACGTGTACATCCCGAAACAGGAATTAAACATAAATCAGTTTTAAAACCTATTGGAGATCCCTATACTAATAAAACTGTGGATTTTCATACTGGAGATATCTCGCAAATAGCTATCGACCCGGCATCAGAAGATGATATCGAAAATACGGTGGCCGTAATGGGTGGCGAAGATTGGAAATTCTGGATTGATGCGTTGCAAAAAGAAAACCTATTGGCTCCGGGAGCAAAAACGGTGGCCTACTCCTATATCGGACCAAAACTTACAGAACCTGTATACAGAAAAGGAACGATTGGACGCGCCAAAGACGATCTCGAAGCCACCGCATTTGATATTACAGAATCGTTAGAAGCCATTAACGGAAAAGCGTATGTATCTGTGAACAAAGCGTTGGTAACCCAGGCAAGTTCTGCCATTCCGGTAATTCCTTTATACATCTCGCTGTTATACAAAATTATGAAAGAAAATGAGGTACACGAGGGATGTATCGAGCAAATGCAACGACTGTTTGCAGATAGATTATATGGCAGTGGCGAAATTGCGACCGATGATAAAGGCAGAATACGGGTAGATGATTGGGAGATGCGCGAAGATATCCAGGCAAAAATTAAAGAATTATGGGATAGTGCTACTACCGAAACCTTAGCAGACATCGGCGACCTGGAAGGATATAGCACCGATTTTTTTAACTTGTTTGGTTTTAAAGTAGCTGGAGTAGACTATGACCAGGATGTAAATGAGCTAGTAGATATCCCCGGATTACAATCGTAAAATTTCTATTCATTATGTATAAACAATATCCTTTGTATGATTCATAAGGGGATTTTTCTCTTATATTTATCAGAAATTGATTAGCAACCATTGAATTAAACGTTTATTAAACGTTTAATTCAATGGTTATAAGTATTTTTATAAGAGAAATATACCACATTGGGTATATTTAATTGTTATAAGCAATTTCTTAAAATATTTAAGTAACATTTGGTTACCAAGACACATATATACAAAGAATAAATAATAACTGAAAAATAAAAAAATGAAAAAGACGATTTTATTAATTGCCATTGTTGGGACCATATTTGGTATTAGAGCACAAGAAAATAAAATAGAACTTGATCCGAAAGGTTCTGCAGGAGGAGATTTAATAGGCTTAAAAGTAACGGAGACTGGTAATAATACAACTAGACTACACATATATAAAAATTTTACTGGAGATAATAGTGATAAAGATCTTCTAACAATTGATGCATCTGGAAATACAATGCGAACAGGAACTTCTAAGCTTTTCTGGGATCCGCAAGGAAATGCTGGCGGTGATTATATAGGTTTTAAAGTTACAGAAACAGGTAATAATAAATCAAAATTACATATTTATAGAAATTTCACAGGAGATAATAGCGATATCGACCTTTTTACGGTTAGTAATTCTGGAAGTATTCAGTTTAAAGAGAATGCTAATTTAACAGGTAGTTCGAGAATTCAGTGGGATCCGCAAGGAAGTGCTGGAGGCGATTTTATTGGATTTAAAGTTTCGGAATCAGGTAATAATACAACTAAATTACACATATTTAGAAACTTTACTGGAGATAGTCAAGATATTGATCGATTAGTAATTAATGCGAATGGATATGTAGGAATTGGAACTTCAAATCCAGATATGAAATTAACAGTAAAAGGGAATATTCACGCAGAAGAGGTTAAAATTGATCTTAATGTTCCAGCTCCTGATTATGTTTTTAAAGAAGGATATCATTTAAGAACTATCGAAGAAGTGGAAAAATTTATTGTAAAGAATAGTCATTTACCTGAAATCCCATCAGCGAAAGAATTTGAAAAAAATGGAGTGATGCAAGCTGAAATGGATATGAGTCTCCTTAAAAAAATAGAGGAATTAACTCTTTATACGATTGCTCAAGAAAAGAAGATAAAGGAATTAGAATCTCTAAATAAAAAAATTCTTGAATTACAATCAAGGTTAGAAAAGTTAGAATCTGAAAAATAAAAAAGCTTATAACATGAATGTATGAAGTCATAATGCCCTTCGGGACATTACGAACTCATACATCAACCGTTGTGTAGCATTGAAACAAAACTTAGATACAACTAATGAATATCTTAAAAAAATATCAAGATTTTAAAGACGAAATTTTATCTCATCCCGAATTAAATCAACATAATAAAGGAAGCGAGCATAAGTGGAATGAACCTAAAAGACTGGCTGGAGAGGAAGTGATGGAAATGCTACTCGAAGATTTGGAACTGGACTTTGATATAAAACTTGACGAAAGCGAACAAAAATATATCTTATTTGCTGGCTCTTCATTGGTATGGCATCATACTGATAATGAATTTATATATGGTGGATTTAAAATAAATGGCTTGTGGGAATCTTTAGTTTTACAATCCGACTTTTGGAAAATTGATTTTAGTCTTGCACCTGACCAAAAAGTCCCAGATGACTTAAAACATTTTAAGAAACTCAATTGGTTTGAAAGACAAGCTTGGGGAGATGACGAGCGTTTTGGCTGTTTTATAAGAGAAAAAGGTGTTTTTCCACCAAAAATTGTATTTTTTGACAAAAACTGGTACACGGAAATGGACTTGTCATTAGAAGACTATTTTGAAGCAATGTTCGCAACTTGTGCAGTTAAAGGATGGCAGTATTTCTATATTGATTTGGACAACAACATCCCTCATTTAGATAAAGCTCTTGAAGATATGGAGAAAGCAGTAAGACTATTACCTAAAATATTCCCTAAAAGAAATTTTGAATACCATCGAAAACAATTGATTGAAATAAAAACCAAACTGAATAAGTAACGCTACATAACAAGGGCTATAAACAATTGCTATTACTGGCCTATCTTGAAAATCTCTGCGAAATTTTCAGCTTTCTTTGATCAAAGAAACCTAAGACATAAACAACAATCGACAAGGTTAGAAACTAATTTAGTGTAAACACCTAATCTTTAACTTGTGTAAACTATGTATCTTAACGAACACCAAGCCAATCCCTAAAATATTAATTTTGAATTTATACCAATAGTTGGTATATTTGATTTGTCTAAAATAGAGTTATGCCTAAAAACACATCAATATTACTAGGAGATTATTTTGACAATTTTATCAGCCGTCAAATCAAAACGGGAAAGTATTCTTCTGCAAGTGAAGTCGTGAGAGCAGCTTTGAGAATGTTCGAACATGAAGAATCGAAAAAGACGGAATTAATAAAAGAACTGAAAAAAGGAGAAAAATCAGGTTTTGTGGAGGACTTTGACAGAAAAAAACTTTTAAAAAGCCTTCATAAAAAACATCTGACTGAATAATGCCATACAAAATCAGTCAGGAAGCAAATCGAGATATCGAGAATATTTGGCTTTACACATACGAAAACTGGTCTCTTGAACAAGCGGACAGATATTTCAACTTAATAATGGACGAAATCGAATATCTGGTTGAAAATCCAGAATCGGGAAAGAATTATAATCAAGTAAGAAATGGTTATTACCGATCTCGCATAAAATCCCATTTCATTTTCTATAAAATTAATCTAAAAAAAGATGAAATTGAAATTATTAGGATTTTGCACCAGAGAATGGATATCGAATCAAGACTTACCGAATAAAAATCACTGTAGCTAATCGAGTAGCCTGACGCGGTAATAGCTTACCGCGTTGAGGCTCTCACACCACCAAGATCCTGAATCAAGTTCAGGACAGGCCAAGCGGTTCTCGTATACGGCGGTTCATTACATTAGAACTTCAATGTAACGTTCTGTCCTTCCTTACTTGTGAGACCTATGAGTTTACTGCTACTCAACTCGTTTCCTGTAAGTACTATGACTTCTGCTGACTTCTCCTTCTATCTAACCCGTAGATTAGGAGACCTCCCTCGGTAAGGTAAATACCCTCTAGTTAATCACTGCTGAATCTACTACCATAACCTTTTCTTATGGACGTTACTAAGATGTGCTAGCTTATCCAAATTATAATAGCCTCTATATTCAGTTCCTGTTCAGCCTGTCCTGAGCTCGTCGAACGGATCAGTACCAACTACGCAGTCTGGCTTACTTCAGTGTAAGGGTCGCCCCAAACCACCTTGCCACTTGCTTTGCTTATGGACACGACTCCACGCATAAGGGACTTTAACCCGTTGGGATGTTCATATTAATGAACTATATTTACCATTCAAGGCACACACATTATATATAAAATCAGAGCAAAGTTTGGTGCCAATCGAAAGATCATTGTCTTTTTGAGAGGGCGCTAAATTTTTATAAATTAACAAGAAATAAAAATGCGCAGAAAAATCGATTGGTTTAGGCATACTTGCCTTGCTCCGATTCATATATTTGGCGTTACCCAACATATAAGAAAACTGTTAATATTTTGTTTTCTAGTTGACAATTCATTAAATTTAGATATTTTTGTCAACCAATAAATCTGAATGATGGAAAACTTAGTCGCTAATCGTATTAAAAATGCAAGAATACTTAAATGCTTGTCTCAACAAAATGTTGCGGACGAGTTGGGTGTTTCAAAGCAAATGGTAAGCAAATATGAAAATGGTGAAGCCATACCTACTAGTTCAAAATTTCTAAAATTATCAAAATTATTCGGATTGAAAATCGACTATTTCTTTAGTTCTTTTCAAGTTGAACTAGGTGAAATTAATTTTCGAAAAAAATCTAGTTTTTCAATAAAAAAACAAAGCTCTTTAAAAGAACAAATCAAAATTAATTTAGAAAATTATCTTTGGTTAGAAGACACTCTTTCTATTGACTATAGTTTTAAAAACGCAATAGAGAATATTAGCATTAATAAATTAGAAGACGTAGAAAGAGCAGTACTAGAGTTAAGAACTGAATGGAATATTGGAATTGACCCAATACATAATATTATACAGTTATTAGAAGATAAAGAAATTAAAGTTATTGAGTTATATGACGTGGACGAAAAGTTTGATGGTTTAGCTACCTATGTTAATGGAAAATACCCAGTAATTGTTGTTAACGGAAATTTCCCTGTTGAGCGAAAGAGGTTTACTTTACTTCACGAACTAGGACATTTACTACTCAGTCTTCCTAATTGTGAAACCAAAAAAGAAGAACAGTTTTGTAACAAGTTTGCAGCTGAATTTCTCTTCCCTAAAGAAATTGTTGTTAAAGAATTCGGTGGAAAAAGAAACCACATTACTCTTGCTGAATTAATTGCTACTCAAAAAAAATACGGAATTAGTATTCCAGCAATTGTATATAGATTAGTTGATTCTGGAATTTTGAGTAAACAACGACATACAGATTTTTATAAAAAAACTAGGTTTAATCCATCTTTAAATAGAGAAGTAAACGCATCACGTTTTGAAACCCCTGAAAAATCTTCTCGATTTGAACAATTGGTTTACAGAGCCTTATCACAGGAAAACATTTCAATAAGTAAAGCATCTTCACTATTGAATAAAAATATTGAGAATGTTAAAGAAAGTTCATTAATATAGTTTTAGCACTATGAAAATTGTTGTTAATGATGCTAATATCTTAATCTACTTAGTAAAACTCGAACTTATAGATGCTTTTTCTAAACTAGATTTTGATTTACATACGACAGACTTTGTTCTTGATGAATTAAATGATGTGCAGAAGACACCAATTGTAAATTTAAATAATGGAAAAAAACTTACGGTAATAGAAACTACAGAAACAATAGATTTTCAAGGTATAACTACAATCTTAGAAAAAAGTACGGGATTAAGTTTTGAAGATTGTTCTGTTTGGTATTACAGTAAGAAAATGTCAGGAATTCTTTTAACTGGTGACGGAAAACTAAGAAAATAAGCCAGTAAAGATAATATTGAGGTTCGTGGTATAATTTATCTCTTTGATGTACTTTTAAATCAAAACCTAATAAGTTTTCAAGAAGCAATTGAAAAAATCAAACAATTAATTCTGTTAAATAATAGGCTTCCGAAAAAAGAAATAGATAAAAGGATTGAACTTTGGAATGATGAAAAATACGTTGGGTAACATTGTATATAAAAAATAGCGCAAGTCGTTGCTAACACTAAGGTTTGGGTGTTTTTTGAAAGTTATGAAAATGGTACTAAAATGGACGAATGGAATCAGCAGTTTTAAAAAAATATGCTTAACATCATATATGAAATCAGAGCAACCAAGAGTGGAGCCATTAGATGGAAGTCTTATTACTGGGTATATTTAACTGCTGTTTTAAAAGGAAAATATGTAGGAATAAAAGAACAAGGTAACGGTATTTGGAAAGTCTATTATAGAAATGTATTTTTAGGTTTCTTTGATCAAAGAAACCTATGACATAAACAACAATCGACAAGGTTAGAAATTAATTTAGTGTAAACACCTAAGCTTTAACTTGTGTAAACTATGTATCTTAACGCACATTGGATCTTAATTAAAGATAAATTAACTTTTTAAAAACAGGAATTTGATTAAAAAAAAATTAAATATAAGTTCATTACTAATTACCACCCTTTTATTACTTCCAATCTTTAGCTTTTCGCAAATATATACGGAAAGTGAATTAGTAGAAAACCGAGTGAAGGAAGTAAATATTGTAGCAAGAGAATATGTTAGTGGCAAAATCATAAAAGAAATAAAAAACAAAGACATTCTTAATGAATATGGGAATTCGACTGATTTTATTACTTATAAATCAAATGGTAAAGTCGATAAAAATGTTAAGAGTTATTATGTTGACAATGGTAAAACGCAAATAGACACGACATTTACAGAAAATGGCAATATTAAGTACATTAAAGTTTTCAAAAAGGATTTAAAGCAGCATAAAATTTCTCATTATCAAATTATACCACCAAAAGATACTGTAGTTAATCAAACTTGGTACAGAAATAAAAAAGGTCAAGATAGTGTTTTAATAAATACCATTAAGTCAAAAACGTTTTTGAGAAAAAAATGGGAATACAATGAAGATAATATATTAAAACAAACAACCTCATATAGTTCTGATGGAAATGTCCTTTCAATTGATCTTATCAAATATAAAAATGAAGATAATTGCATAATTTACTTTGACGAAAAAGAGAAAAAACGTGAAAAAAAATGCTCAAATAAAGGAGAAGAAATAACATACTTCTATTTTGACAGAATAGGATATTTATATGGAATAAAGCTATTCGCTAAAAACAAAGGTAAAAAAGTTGTAACTCGAGATGAAAAAGGATTGATAAAAAACATTAAATATTTTGACAAAAAGAAAAATATTCTTTCTGAGATAGTTTATGAATATGTTTTTTAATATTTAAAGGAGTTGAATTTAAAAAAAGCTCATAACACCAGTAACCGTTGCACAAGTTCCTAAAAAGTTACGGAGCGATCAATAATCTAGAATGTAAGGCCTGATTTTCTAGAAGGATATGATTACTAACTACCTCAATTCAACTATCGCTAAACTGCTTATTTGATGTCTTAAAGAGCTTTTAAATCGAAAATAGCGTCTAAATAGACTCCGGCATTACTTATTGTGTCTTTCTTGGTGAATTTTAAGTATTTCTTCAAATTATAAGCTGTTGCAGCCAAATGCATCGCTTTATTAGCTTGTTGGATGCCAATGGCAATGATTTTTCGAAGACCCATAAATTGGGTAAGCGTTCCAAATACTGGCTCAACAGTACTTTGGCGTTTGGATTTCATTACTTTACCCGTAGGTGTAGCAATCCGGGCATTGTTTTGCTCATATTCCTCGCGGTAAGACGTTACTCTAAACTTCTTCTCCTTAGCACTTTTACCTAAACAACTCGCTAGTAAAGGACATTCTCTACAAATCTAACTAGAGATACGATATTCTTTCTTTAAAGTCTTGGTGCGATAATCTTTAAACACTTTCTTGAAGGGTACTATCTGAGCATTGGGACAGATTTAATGATCCTCACTTTTTATATATTCAAATCCGTCGGGACCACCTTTGTATGTGCCGTGTGGCGGTAAATAGCATTTATCCCATCCTTAGGCTTAGGAAAAGAAGGAGTTTTTATGTAAGACCAAAACAAAATCATAAAAATTTTCAATAAAATTAGAAGATGGCAGTTTATTAATAATGGGTGAAAATTGCCAGGAATTATACGAACATAGTTTGCCAGTAGATCTTACCTATAAAAACCCTAGAATAAACTTAATTTTTAGACCTTATGGATTTAACAAGTAGTTATACAAGACCCGTAAAAAGTAAAATCACATTGTCATTTATATATATGATAGGTGCAATGGGATTAGTTTTTTCTCAAACCCCGCAAGAAACAGCGCAAGCGATCAGAGATAGTATCCAAACAGAATTCGCTGAAAATTATAGTAACTGCTCTTCTTACAGCAAAAATGGAATTACTAATTTTAATGGAAAACCGGAATTTTGGAGTATTTGCGAATTACAAAATGAAAATCGAATTATTAAGATAGTATCCCACTCGGAATCTACCTATTTCGAAGAAATTTATTTTGAAAGAGAACAAAAACTGATTTACGCAAGAGAGACTCAAAAGTATACACCTATCAATAGTTTCGAACAAATGAGATGGAACTGTGAGTATTATATCAACAAGAATGAGGTTATTTCTACGATGTCTCTCGGACACGGAAAAACGGAAGATGAAGAATGGGATGAAAATTCAATTATTGAGATGTATACAAAAAGAATACAGGAAATAGAAAAAATCCAGCAATAGTGAAATAAATAAACAGTTTCCAAAATAATCTGCTGTAAAACAGCAATTATCGGATTGATAGAAAAAAAGGGTTGCCATATTTTTGAGTTATGGAAAACGATTATCACTTTACTATCGTACAGAAGGCTATTGAATACATTACTACGAAGTATCAAAAACAGCCCAGACTGGATGAAATTGCCGAATCCGTTCATCTGAGCAAATTCCACTTCCAGCGAGTATTTCAGGAATGGGCTGGAGTAAGTCCCAAACAATTTTTACAATTCATCACCACACAACACGCAAAACAAAGTCTCTCTGAAGGTCGATCTACCTTAGAAACTGCTCACAATGTTGGGTTGTCGGGAAATGGAAGATTACACGATCTTTTTATAAAAATAGAAAGTTGTACGCCCGGAGAGTTTCAGAAAAGAGGAAAAGGAATACGAATTCAATATGACATCATACCATCTCCTTTTGGAAACCTTTTAATAGCAGAGACCAGTATCGGGATTTGCAAGTTGGTATTTGTTGAAAATAAAGCTAATCCTTTATCGATATTAAAATCCGAGTATCCCGAAGCAATTCTCGTGAATCAATTGGGTAGTCAGGGAAATCGTGTCACACAATATTTTTCGAACTGGAAAATCCCTAATGAACTTATCGTACTGGACCTAAAGGGAACCGATTTTCAGCTTAGCGTTTGGAAAGCCTTGCTTACCATCCCATCTTCTCAATTAGTTGCATATAATGATATTGCTACATCAATTAATAAGCCTGATGCGCAAAGAGCTGTGGGCACAGCAATTGGTAAAAATCCTATTGCCTATTTGATCCCTTGTCATCGTGTGATAAAACAGACTGGCCACCTTGGAAATTATAGATGGGGCAGCCATAGAAAATCAGCTATGATTGGATATGAAGGCCTAAAACTAAGCGATAAACAAATTAGTTAACGGCAATCGATTGGTATTAGATTAAAATGCAACAAAACGATATTCCTTAAGTATTTATATAGGAACCTATAATCATTACCTACAATTTTCGTTATTTTGCAGACAAATATCAGATACTTGAAAAATACATTTTTCTATATAGTTTTTATACTGTTTTTTTCTACCCTTACATTCGCACAAGAAGGTAAAAAAATCAAAGTTCAATCAGATCGTACGATCAAAAATGAGGAACGTTTTCCGGGAGCAACCATCCTGGCCAAAGTAAATAAACAAGTGTACATCGAGCACGATGGTATTGAGATCTGGTGTGATCAGGCAGTGCATTACGGAGAGGACAAGTTTGTAAGGGCTCTTGGTAATGTAAAAATGATACAAGGAGATACGCTAACTATGACCAGTGAATATGCAGAATATAACGGAAATAGTAAATTTGCCTATGCCAGAGAAAAAGTTTTTTTAGAAACTCCGTCTAACACCCTCACCACCGATACTCTATTTTTCGACAGACTACGTCAGCAAGCCTATTACCGAAGCGGAGGAACGGTAAAAGACTCTTCTAATACATTGACGAGCAAAATAGGACGGTATTTTATGGATAGAAAACAATATTCATTTAACACCAACGTAAAAATCGTTAACCCAGAAAATACTGTAGACTCTGATCGATTAGATTATTACACAGACAATGGTCACGCTTATTTATATGGTCCATCTACTGTAAAGGGAGAAGAAAGCACATTATATTGTGAACGTGGTTTTTATGACACAAAGGTAAAAACAGGGTATGCCATCAAAAATGCCCGTATTGATTATGACAATCGAACCGTTTTTGGAGATAGTATTTTTTACAACAGCGCAATTCAGTTTGCTTCAGCCACTAATAATATAAAAGTGCTGGATACTGCTAACAGCTCGGTAATTACCGGTCACTACGCAGAAGTATTTAAGGATAAAGATTCTGTTTTCATTACTAAAAGAGCTTTGGCAGCTACATTACAGGAGAAAGATTCTGTTTATATCCATAGCGATACTTTAATGGTCACAGGAAAACCGGAGAGAAGGATTATGAATGGTTTTTATGATGTTAGGATTTTTAAGAGTAATATGAGCGGTAAAAGTGATTCGATAAACGTGGATCAAACTACCGGATTTACTAAAATGATTGGTAAACCCATCATATGGTCGCAGCGAAATCAGATGACAGGAGATACTATAAAGATCATTTCTAATACCGAAACTGAGAAACTAGATTCATTAGTAGTTTATCAAAATGCTTTTTTAGTCCAGGAAGACACACTAAAAGCAGGTTATAATCAGGTAAAAGGTCAAACCTTATATGGATTATTTAAGGATAATGAAATTTATCAGGTAGATATCGATAAAAATACGGAGACCATTTTTTATCAGAGAGAAAGCGAAGGAGAGTTAAAACTAATTGGTATCAATAAAGTCTTATCAAGTTCTATAAAATTATTACTGGAACAACGAGAAATCGTAGACGTGTATTATTATCAAAATGTGGATGGGACATTATATCGAGAAATAGACTTACCCGAAAATGCCAGAGAACTATCCGGATTTGTATGGCGTGGAGGTGAGCAAATCCTAAGTAAAAAAGACCTGTTTAGAGGAGAAGTACCTCCTAAATTAATCAAAATACAAGGAATACCATTACCAGTAGAGGAGGATGATTTCTTTGATGAAGAGACCATAAAACGTCTGGAGGATAATAAATCAGAAGGTTCTAGAATGTTGGAGCAAAAACTGGAAGATGCCGAACTAAAAGAAACCAATGAAGAACTGGACTCTATACCCATTAAGAAGCAAAAAATCAAAGAGCGTCTAAAAAGCACTAATAAAAAGGACACAATATCAGGAAAGGCTCCCTCTAAAAGAGCTGCTTTTGTAGATCCTGACCTGGATCGTACTGCAAGACAACGGGATAGTATTACTGTCACTACGCTAAAAAACCAAAAAGCTAATGATAGTATCAAAAAGAAAAGATAGAAAATATACATCAAGATAAGCTTCTGTTTTGATGTAAAATCAATTGAGTTTTTAAAACTCCTATAGATTCACTTAATTTTGTTTAATTGAAAAAAGACTTTTTTACATATCAAGCCCAGACCACACCACATCCTTTAGCAATGGAAGTTTCATATGCAGAAGGAAGCTATATTTATACTACAGATCATAAGAAGTACCTGGATTTTGTGGCAGGTGTTTCTGCATGTAGCCTGGGACATAAACATCCCAAAGTCGTAAAAGCTATAAAGGAACAATTAGACAAGTACCTACACGTAATGGTATATGGGGAGTATATTCAAAAACCAGCGGTAGAACTCTCCAAATTGTTAGCTTCTCTACTACCCGACCCTTTAGAAAAGACATATCTGACCAATTCGGGAACTGAAGCTATCGAAGGATCCCTGAAATTAGCACGTAGAGTTACAGGAAGAAGTCAGATCATAGCAGCAAACCGAGCATATCACGGTAATACAATGGGATCAATGAGTGTTATGGGCTACGAAGAACGAAAACAAGCTTTCAGACCTTTAATTCCGGATATATTTTTTATAACATTCAATAAAAAGGAAGATTTACAGCATATCACAGAGAAAACTGCTTGCGTAATTCTAGAAACCATACAGGGTGGTGCAGGATTCATAGTGCCGACAAATAATTATCTTAAGGAAGTTAGAAAACGGTGTACCGAAGTAGGGGCTGTACTTATTTTAGATGAAATACAACCAGGATTTGGGCGTACAGGTAAGTTATTTGGATTCGAGAATTATCAAATAATTCCTGATATCATCGTAATGGGTAAAGGTATGGGCGGAGGACTTCCAATAGGAGCCTTTACCGCCGCTACTTCTATGATGGATCAATTACAGGACAACCCTAAACTTGGACATATAACTACTTTTGGAGGTAATCCTGTCATTGCAGCTGCCGCTTTGGCAACATTACAGGAAATCACGGAAGGTGACTTAATGGCAGAAGTGTTAAAAAAAGAAAAATTGTTCAGATCCTTATTGATACATCCATTAATCAAAGAAATACGCGGAATAGGGTTAATGTTAGCCCTTATAACTTCTTCTTCAGAAATCACGAATGAAATTGTTTTAAGATGCCAAGATCAAGGATTGATACTTTTTTGGTTGCTGTTCGAGCCAAATGCAGTGCGAATTACGCCACCATTAACAATATCAGAAGAGGAAATTAGAGAAGGCTGCCAAATCCTTCTAAACGTATTAAACGAAATTCAGAAATAAAAAAGCATATAAAATCATAGTGCCAAATTCGTTTAAATTACTTATATTTAATATACTATCTCACCATTTCACACATTTAATAGTATCCAGGGCTTTCAAAATTACAAAACGACGAACCATTATTTTTAATGGTACACATTTTGTTAATTAGTTTGTTAAAAACAATTGATTTCTGAAGTAGTATCATACCATTTCATTTGTAATTTTAATACAGAGGAAATCAATAATGCTAAAAATAAATTTAAGTAATGGTACTTTGTAAAACTCTTGCTTGTTGGGGAAAACAAAAAAGGTTTGCAGTGCGTTTATAATTTATAGAGCATCTTTAATCAACGTGTATGAAATGAGCATACTAATACATTTCAAAAAAATTGAAATATTAATATGCGAATTCCATCTGATATTTATTTAAAATAAGCACGAACGGATGAAATTTAACCACGAAGAATTCGAAGAAAATAATTTCTCAATCACTCGATATGAGTCTATGCTGAGATCTAATGATGTTAAATTTTTCGATTCTGATGAATTCGAATCAATTATTCATCATTATCTGGAAAATGGAAAGATTGCAAAGGCTAAAAAAGCAATTTCTTTAGGTCTTTCTCAACATCCTTCTTCGGTCAACCTGAAATTATTACAAGTTGAAGTCCTTATTTTCGAAGATCGTCTGGACAAAGCAGATAATCTTTTAGCACAACTTCATGCCCTGGAACCAGAAAATGAAGAAATTTATATCCAGAAAGCTAATATTCTTTCTAAACAAAACGATCATATAAAGGCAATTGAATTGCTTAGTACTGCACTTCAATTCACTGCCGATGAAGCGGATGTACATTCACTTATCGGGATGGAATATCTTTTTATGGATGATTTTGAAAATGCAAAAATAAACTTTATGAGATGTCTTGAAACTGATGATCAGGACTACTCCGCATTATATAATATCATTTATTGTTTTGATTTTTTAGAACAGCACGAGGAGGCGATTACATATCTTAATATGTTTTTGGATAAAAACCCATACTGTGAGGTTGCTTGGCATCAGGTAGGAAAACAATATTTTGATCTTAAAGATTACCAAAAAGCCTTGGCTGCATTTGATTTTGCTATTATCAGCGATGAATACTTTATTGGTGCTTATCTGGAAAAAGGGAAAGTACTAGAGAAACTAAAGCGCTACAATGAGGCAATAGAAAATTATCGTATTACTTTGGAATTAGATGATCCTACCTCTTTTGCTTTATTAAGAATAGGGAAATGTTATGAAAAATTAGGTAACGATGATCTGGCCATTCAGCATTTCTCTAAAACCGTTCACGAAGATCCATTATTAGATAAAGGTTGGATTGCCATTACGGATTTCTATATGCGTAAGCGCAATTATCAGAAAGCATTGTACTATACAAATAAGGCCATTAGTATTGATGCCGAAAACGTATTATACTGGAAACGTTATGCAAAAATTAATAATAGGCTAGCCTTCTTTGAAGAAGCAGAACGTGGGTACAGAAAAGCTTTGGAGCTAGGTAATTATGAGCTAGAAACATGGCTTAATCGATCAGATATCTTAAAATTTATTGGAGAATCCGATGCAGCTATTCAAAATATGCATCAAGCCATAGAATTTTATCCGGAAAATGCTGAAGTTCAGTTTCGATTAGCTGGTTTACATTACGAAAAACAAGAATATGATAAAGGAGAGTTCCACCTTAGAAAAGCATTGGAATTAGATGCAGAATATGTCATTGTGTTAGAAGAGTTATTCGAGCGTGTCTTTAATTTAACCATGGTGCAGAATATCATTTCTGGATATAAAGAACAAACAAATTAGTAGTTTTATTAGCTTTTTAAAGAGTAAAACCCTGCCCTACGTGGCGAATACTTTAATTCCTATAAATTTTACTGACCAGATGAATCATTTTTTATTTAATGTGTAGTTTGTGATTATTAATAAATAGAAAGTGTTTTTTCTCTACCAAAACTATGTTTAGGCAAACAAGTTTTCAGGAACGACAACTTTAATTGTCGTAGGGATTTAATTCCGACATTCTGAAAAACTATTGAAATCCAGTCCATAAAATCTTGTTTTTTGTTGCAATTTCGCAATAACATCAACATACTTTAATACAAAAAATACATACATTTGTTCGTGTAACAATTGCTAAATCAAAAAGAATGCGACGAAGTCTTAAGGACTATCTGGTGATCTCACTAAAGGGAATTGCTATGGGAGCTGCAGATGTCGTTCCCGGAGTTTCAGGAGGAACCATTGCTTTTATCTCAGGAATATATGAAGAACTCATTGCTACGATAAACATCTTAGATCTCAACTTTTTTAAAAGCTGGAAAAAGGAAGGTTTTAGAAGTGCCTGGAAAACATACAACCTATCATTTTTGTTAGCATTATTCACCGGAATCGCTATAAGCATACTTTCTTTAGCCAAAGTGATCAAATGGCTTTTGCATAATGAACCTCTATTATTATGGTCATTTTTCTTTGGATTGGTATTAGCTAGTATCCTATATATTGGCAAACAAATAACTTCCTGGAGTCCAAAAGTTTTTATAAGTATTATAATTGCAGCTATCGTTTCTTATTTCATAACAATTGCAGAACCTATTGCATCTCCAGAAAGCCTTTGGTATCTGGTTTTTTGTGGATTTATAGCCATCATTGCTATGATTTTGCCAGGTGTTTCAGGAGCTTTTATTTTATTGATTCTTGGAGCTTATGAAACTTTTATCGGTATTCTTAACCAATTAAGGGATGGGCTTACATCCTTAGATTTTGAAATGTTATGGCAAGCCCTATACAAACTGTTTTTTATAGGTGTGGGTGCTATTACTGGCTTAAAACTATTTTCTAAAGTCTTAAACTGGATGTTCAATAACCATAAGAATATGACCTTAGCCCTGCTAACAGGATTTATGATCGGTTCTTTAAATAAGATATGGCCTTGGAAACAAGTACTTTCCTGGAGAATAAATTCTGAAGGTATCAAAGTTCCTTTTATCGAAAAAAGCATTTCACCTTCTAATTTTGAGGGAGATCCAAGAATTATTTGGGTCCTGCTTTTTATTTCTATTGGTTTTCTATTAATTCTTATATTAGAGCGGCTCGCAACAAAAAAAGAAAATTAGTACATGTCAGAAAACACCAGAACTTTTAGCGATAAGTTTTTTATGGTCATAAAAGGTCTGGCTATGGGAGCTGCTAATAAAGTACCTGGGGTGTCCGGTGGCGTGGTGGCCTTTGTCGCGGGTTTTTATGAAGAATTTATTTATTCATTACAAAAAATAAATCTTAAGGCATTTAAACTTTTTATCAATTTTAGGTTTAAAAGCTTTTGGAGGTATATTAATGGTCGCTTTTTAGCACTGCTGATATTAGGGATGTTAATTAGCTATTTTAGTGTTTCTAAGATTCTTGATTATCTGATTATACATTATGAATTATACGTTTGGGCAGCTTTTTTTGGGATGATTATAGGTTCTATTTACTATATAGTGAAAGATTTTAATGATTGGAGCAGACGTAATATTTGTTTTATCATCATAGGAATACTAGTAGGTATCGGTATCAGTTTGTTAGAACCCGCAAAGGAAAATGACAACTTATTCTTTGTGTTTTTTTGTGGTATTATTGGAGTTTCGGGGATGACATTACCAGGATTGTCCGGTTCATTTATACTTATTCTTTTCGGAAATTATGTACTATTGTTAGTAGATGCCGTAAATGCCTTGTATGATACTTTCGCCGACTTGATCCGATGGGATCTTTCTTTTCTTGAGAATACCAAGAGAATCCGATTACTCAAAGTACTGGTAGTATTTAGCTTAGGATCTATAACCGGACTAGTAACATTGTCACATTTTTTAGGATACGTTTTAAAACACTATAAGAGTGCTACCTTTGCCGTAATTATCGGTTTTATAACGGGATCATTAGGTGTTGTTTGGCCGTGGAAATATAAAATGTACAAAAAGAGTGATCTGGGAGAAATTTTGATAGATGCACAGGGTAATCCGATTTTGGATAATTATGATCGTTATTTTCCTGATCTCACAATTACTCCAACATATGTAGCACTCTTTTTTATTTTAGTAGGCATCGCAATTGTTTTGTGGTTAGAATGGTATGGTGAAAGAACCTTAAAAACTAAATCAAAATGAACATATACGGATTACTGGGTAGGAATATCGGCTATTCGTTTTCCAGAAATTATTTTTCTAATAAATTCGAGAAAGAAAACCTAAACTGTCAATACCAAAATTTTGATCTTAAAAAAATTGATGAACTAATACCTCTTATACAGAACAAAGATATAAAGGGGGTGAATGTAACCATTCCCTATAAGGAAGTAATTATTCCATATTTGGACACATTAGATCCTGTTGCCAATGAAATTGGTGCCGTTAATGTAATTAAGTTTGAAAATAATGGAAAACTAACAGGCTACAACAGTGATTACTATGGTTTTACAGAATCCCTGAAACCTGTACTCAATGATTCCATTAAAAAAGCTTTAATTCTGGGAACCGGTGGAGCATCAAAAGCGATTGGATACGCATTGAGACAATTAAACATACATTATACATTTGTTTCCCGAAATCCAGATTTTGAAGAATTAAGTTATACTGATCTGGATGAAGATATTATCAGAGATTTTAGGTTAATTATCAACTGTACTCCGTTAGGCACATATCCTAATATAGAAAATTGCCCCGATATCCCTTATAATTATTTAGGGGAGCATCATATTTTATACGATCTGATTTACAACCCAAAAGAAACTACTTTTATGAAAAAGGGTAAGGAGAAGGGGGCAACAACCTTAAACGGATTACAAATGCTAATTTTACAAGCAGAAAAATCCTGGGAAATCTGGAATCAGTAAATTTTTCTTTTTTATAATATAAAGTTACATCTCAAATCTTGCCCAACCAACTCCTAAAACCCCAGATTCTCTTTGAGTTTATATAAGATGTTAGTATCTTAGTCAATCGTTAACCTCAGACAAACAAAAACATTTTATATAATGTCCACACACGATAACCTGCCCGAGGCAGATGGAAATGAAGAGAACAAGATTAAGACTTTAGAAGAAAAATTAGAAAACCCAATTTCTGAAGTGCAGGAACCTGATTCTGAAACATCTGAATCAAAAGATGATACATCCGATAAAAGTATCACTACAGAAAAATCCGATAAGAAAAGTATCTCTAGCGAAGAATCTACTGCTAGTAAGGATATATCAAATACTGATGCAGAAAAAGAAAGTAATGAGACCTCTTCTAACGCTGATGATGAAATCTTAAACGAACTGGATCACGCAGTGGCTAAGGATAGTGAGGACGAAAGCAAATTAGAGCGTCATGATATCGAGAAGAAAGATTATCATGCTATGAGCAAAGAAGAACTGATAGTAGAATTGCGTCATCTTTTAAAAAATGAAAAAATTCAAGCTATCAAAGAACATGTAGAAGAAATCAAAACAGAATTCAATGCCAAGTTCAATGAAGAAGTGGAACAGAAAAAAGATGAGTTTTTAGCAGATGGCGGCGATATTATCGATTTCTACTACTCTACCCCATTAAAAAAACAATTTAACTCTGTTTATTTTGACTATAAAGAGAAAAAAAATAATTATTATCAAAATCTAAAAAAAGACCTTCAGGCAAATCTCCAAAAGAGGTTAGATATCATAGAAGAATTAAAAGGATTACTGAATGTCGAGGAAAATATCAATACTACCTACAATCATTTTAAAGAAATTAAGGAACGATGGCATAACGCAGGCCCAATCCCAAGGGACAAATACAATACTGTATGGAACACATACCATCATCACACAGAGAATTTTTATGACTTCCTACACCTAAACAGAGATTTTAGAGATCTGGATTTCAAACACAACTTAGAACAGAAACTTAAAATCATTGAACGTGCAACAGAGTTAGCACAGGAGACAGATGTAAATAGGGCATTCAGAGAGCTACAGATTCTTCATAAAATGTGGAAAGAAGATTTAGGTCCGGTTGCTAAGGAATATAGAGAACCTATCTGGGAAAAATTTAGTGAGCTTACCAAAAAGATCCATGAAAACCGCCAGCAGTTTTTCAAAGTACAGGATAAGGTTTATGAGAAAAATCTAGAGGTAAAGCAGGAAATTATTGACAAAATTATAGAAGTTTCTTCGGATCACCCTAAAAACCATTCGGGTTGGCAACAAAAAATCAAAAAGATTGAATCACTGAGAGAGGATTTCTTTAAAGCAGGTAAAGTACCTTCCAGCGCCAATGAAGAAACTTGGAACCAATTTAAAAGTGCTGTTAGGGATTTTAACCGGAATAAAAATGCGTTCTACAAAGGTCTTAAAAAAGACCAGTTTGAAAACCTGAATAAAAAAATGGAGCTCATAAAAATTGCAGAAGATAATAAGGATAGTGATGATTTTTCAGTCACGACTCCATTGATGAAAAAGATTCAGGCTGATTGGAAAAAGATTGGTCACGTCCCACGTAAAGATAGTGACAGAATCTGGAAAAGATTTAAAGATGCCTGTAACTATTATTTTGATCGTATCCACGCTGAAAAAAACGAAGCCAATAAAGAAGAGCTCGTCGCTTACGAAAAAAAATTAGCGCATATTAAATCTCTAAAAAGTTTAGAACTGACCGGTGATCCTAAAAGTGATCTGGAAACTATCAAAGAAAACATCAATACCTGGAAAACTTTAGGAAGAGTTCCTTATAAAAATCGTAATATAGAATCTGATTACAATAAAACTTTAGATGGTTTTTTTGAGAAACTAAACCTGAGTCGACAAGAAACTGAAATGATCAAATATGAAAACAAACTCAGTTCGCTCGCAAACCAGTCTGATGACAGAGCGCTTAGAAATGAACAAAATTTTATTCGTAAAAAGATCGAAGAGGTTCATAGTGAAATTCGCCAGTTAGAAAATAACCTACAGTTTTTTAAACATACTGATGATAAGAACCCACTTGTTATGGAAGTACAAAAAAACATAAGAAAACATAAAGAGAACTTACAAGTCTGGAAAAATAAACTAAAAAAAATCAAAGAACTCTAACATACACTAATATGGATTGTGCTCTTTGTGGTGCGGAGACCATAGAATTTTCTGTTGTCAACAAAAGAGCATACCACCATTGTTCTAACTGCAAGGGGATTTCATTACATCCCCTTTATTTTCTTTCTAGTGATCTCGAGAGAAAAAGATATGAAACGCATAATAATGATGTCACTGACTCAGGCTATCAAAATTTTGTTTCACCAATTGTTAATGCCATTCTAGGGGAATACCATAAAAACGATAAAGGCTTAGACTTTGGCAGTGGAAGCGGCCCTGTTATTACAGAAATGTTGAGAGAGAAAGGCTATTCTATAGACACTTATGATCCGTTTTTTGATCCAAATTCATCTGTATTACAAACTACGTACGATTATATAGCGTGTTGCGAAGTTATGGAGCACTTTTATCATCCTTACAAAGAGTTCAAATTATTATATCTATTACTAAATAATAATGGAAGTTTATATTGTAAAACAAATCTATACGATGAGTCTTTTGAATTTGATTCCTGGTGGTATAAAAATGATCCTACTCATGTATTTTTCTATACCAAAGAAACATTAGTTTGGATTAAAAATCATTTCCAATTTAAGGAGGTAATCATTTCTAAAAAACTTATTATTTTCAGAAAATAATTTTGTAGTGTACTCAGCTTGACATCAAAATTTTTCAAACTTAAAAAACTGCTGCATAAAATCTTACCAATACGGCAACTTTTTGAAACAACGCTCAAACTGGTAATTTTTTTGACAGAAAAAGGCTTGAGTTAATGTATATCGTACTTTTAAAGAAATTACGAGCAAAGAATGTCAACTTTGTTATTATGACAAAGCAGTCTGTTATTCCCCGCAGGAACTTATTTATTCTATTACTTGGATTCCTTATAAATTTCTTCTGTACCCGAAGCGCCTTATTACCATGACTATTCCATTTATAATTTCTTAGCCTCTTCCCAAAACACATCCATCTCGGCAAGGGTCATATTTTTCAAGCTTTTACTTTTTTCTTTTGCCATTTGCTCCAAATACTGAAACCGTTTTATAAACTTTTTATTAGTGCGTTCCAGTGCATCTTCTGGATTAACATTCAAAAATCTTGCGTAATTGATCATTGAAAACAAAACATCTCCAAACTCAGATTCAATTTTATCTTGATCTTGCTTATCAATTTCTTCTTGTAATTCCGCCAATTCCTCTTTTAGCTTTTCAAATACCTGATGTGGTTCTTCCCAATCAAATCCTACACCTGCCACTTTATCCTGTATTCTACCGGCTTTTACCAAAGCAGGTAAAGATTTTGGAACCCCTTCTAGCACACTCTTTTTTCCTTCTTTTAGTTTTAAGTTTTCCCAATTTCGCTTTACATCATCTTCATCGGTAACCTTTATATCTCCATAAATATGAGGGTGCCTACTAATTAGTTTTTCGCATATTTCATTAGACACATCAGCAATATCAAAATCCTTTGTTTCGCTTCCGATTTTTGCATAAAAAACAATATGTAACAGAAGATCTCCCAATTCTTTCTTAACCTCATCAAGATTATTATCCAGAATCGCATCTCCTAACTCATAAGTTTCCTCAATAGTAAGATGACGCAGGGATTGTAAGGTTTGCTTCTTATCCCAAGGACATTGCTCTCGCAACTCGTCCATTATGGTCAGTAATCTATCAAAAGCTTTCAGCTGATTTTCTCTGGAGTTCATATATGTTATTTCTGTCAAAAATAAGGATAATAAGATGTAACCTATAATTTGCTAATAAAAGTAATTTTCTCTTAAAAAAGTATAGCTTTGAAGTTTCTTTAAAAACAAAAAAATTTTTCGTCCAGATGTCTCCTATAAAAATTCTTTTCGCCAGTATTCCTGCAGATGGGCATTTTAATCCTATGACAAGATTAGGGGTACATCTCAAAGATAAAGGACACGATGTACGATGGTACACAGGGAAACCTTATAAAGCAAAACTGGAACAGATGGGAATTCCTTATATCCCTTTTCAAAAAGCTAAGGAGATTAAAATTTCAGAATTAGATGAAGCGTATCCCGAACGTAAAAAGTTAAAAGGAATATCACATATCAAATTTGACATTATTAACCTATTCATAAACAGGATGAAAGATTATTATGACGACGTAGAGAAAATATACCAGTCTTTTCCATTTGATATTTTGGTTTTTGATAATACGTTTCCAGGTACTATTGTAAAAGACAAGCTAAACATTCCTGTGGTTGGTATTGGTGTGGTTCCATTAGCGCTTTCTGCCCCAGATATTCCACAATATGGTTTAGGACATCAGCCTGCTACTAATTTTTTAAGTAAGCGAAAACAAAATTTCATAAAGCTTATGGCCGAAAAGTTACTCTTCAGAGAAACTAAGGAGGCATATAATGAATTACTGGAAAGTATTAATCTACCGGCAGAAGATCATAACATTTTTGATATTTCGCCATTAAACTCCACCGTATTTTTACAAAATGGGATTCCGGAAATGGATTATCCAAGAAACTTTACTCCAGAAACAATAAAATATGTTGGAGCCCTGGAAACCTGGTCTGATGAACAAAGAAAAGAAGATAAAAATTGGGAAGAGGTAATAAATTTATCTAAAAAAACAATTCTGGTATCACAGGGAACCGTAGAAAAGAACAATAAAAAACTTATCATACCCACATTAGAAGCTTTTAAAGATTCTGATTATAATATTTTGGTAGCAACAGGGTGTAATGAAACTGTAAATTTAAAAAGACTATATCCACAGCAACATATCCATATCAAAGATTTTATACGTTATGACTCTGTAATGCCATTAGTTGACATTTTCATCACCAATGGTGGATATGGAAGCTGTATGATTAGTCTTAAAAATGGAGTCCCTATGATTACTGCCGGAGTCAATGAAGGTAAAAACGAAATTTGTGCTCGTATTGACTATTGTGGATTAGGAATAGATTTGAAAACAGAGAGACCAAGAGCTATTTCCTTACAAAATGCTGCCAATAAAATATTATATTCTACCACTTACCTGAATAATGTGAAAAAAGTACAAAACAAACTAAAATCTTATGACACACTTACTATTTGCGAAAAGCATATCATAGGTCTGTTATCGTCAAAAAAGGATTGATTAAAGTCTGATTTCGCTCATGCATCGTCGGGTATTTTCAAAATCTGATACTAAATCTTTCATTATTTCAGCTACTGGCTTAATATCATGGATTAATCCGGAAACTTGGCCAATCTCTAATTCACCTTCTATCAGATCTCCTTCAAACATTCCCCGTTTAGCACGTGCACGACCTAAAAGGTTTTTCAGTTCTTCTACAGATGTGCCTTTAGCATATAAAGCTGCAATATCCTGATAAAATTTATTCTTCAGCATTCTTACTGGAGCCAGCTCTTTTAAAGTCAAATGAGTATCGCCCTCTTTGGCATCGACTACCATTTGTTTGAAATCTTCATGAGAAGAAGCTTCCTGACTTGCTACAAACCTGCTTCCAATCTGAACACCGTCCGCTCCCAACGCCATGGTAGCAAACATTGAACTTCCCGTTGCTATACCTCCTGCGGCGATTAAAGGAATCGTAATTTTCTCTTTCACAATTGGGATTAAAGTCAATGTGGTCGTTTCATCTCTTCCGTTATGCCCACCAGCTTCAAAACCTTCTGCAACAATTGCATCCACACCGGCATCCTGAGCTTTTAAAGCAAATTTTAAGCTACTGACCACGTGTACCACAATGATTCCTTGTTCCTTTAGAAAGGAGGTATACGTTTTAGGGTTTCCAGCGGATGTAAACACAATCTTAACTCCTTCTTCAACAATAATATCAATGATTTCCTGAAGATTAGGATATAACATCGGAACGTTTACCCCGAAAGGTTTATTAGTAGCTTTTTTGCATTTTTGTATATGGTCTCTTAAAACATCCGGGTACATCGAACCTGCTCCTATGAGTCCCAGACCACCTGAATTACTTACTGCACTGGCAAGTCTCCAACCACTTGCCCAAATCATTCCACCCTGAACAATCGGATATTGTATATTAAAAAGTTCTTTGATTCTATTCATTAGTATTTTGATATCTTCACTGAGTGACGAGAGGTATCTGAAACCAATTCTACAATGTACAATCCATCTGAAAGATCATTTAACAAAATAGATTTTGAATTGCTTTTTAGTGTTTCAGATTTTACCACCTTTCCTTCAGCTGTAAAAATCCGAATTTTAAGTGATTTATCAATAGGCAAATTAAAATATAATCTATCTCTTACAGGGTTTGGATACACCTGGTAATCAACTACTTCTAAATCACCAACAGAAAGACTTTCCAGAATTGTCTTAAAATTCGGAATTCCATACCCCAATTGAGCGTTAGGATTATTATATAATGAAGCAGATTCTCTTACCAGTTGCATAATTTCTGCATTAGTTTTAGAAGGAAAAGCCTGCCACAAACATGCCACTGCTCCGGCCATTATAGGAGAACTAAAAGAAGTACCATTACTAGTTGACACTGACCCATTAGACAGGATAACAGCTGACCCTAGACCTTTAGCAACTACATCAGGTTTTATCCGATTATCTGCTGTAGGACCCCTGGAACTGAAGGAGGCATAATCCCCTGCACTATTAACCGCTCCAACAGTTAACGTTCCCGGAGCATCGCCAGGAGCTGTAATAATTCCCCAACTGCTGTTTCCTGAATTCCCGGCAGAGGTAACCAATAACATTCCTTTTTCAAAAGCTATATTCGCACCTCTGGAAATAAATGTCGTTTGTCCATCCATATCAGATGTTTGGTATTGATATGCCGGATTATCGAATCCAACAGAATATCCTAACGAAGTATTGACCACATCAACTCCTAAACTATCCGCCCGTTCAACTGCCTCAACCCAAAGTGCCTCTTCTTTAGGTCCTTCTGTTGCAGCATCTTCTGTTATGAATAAATAATAGGATGCATCGGGAGCAGTACCTACAAATTGTCCATCAATATATCCTGCAATGTCACTAAATGTCTGAGTCCCGTGAGAACTTCCTGAAAAACCAAATTCATTATCATCTCTCCTAACAAAATCATATCCATCCAGTAATCTACCTTCGTCTCTGATCCGCTTAAATCCATCAATTGTATTTACACCAGGAAAACCAGAATCCATAACCGCTATGGTCATACCTGATCCTGTAAAATCCTGTTGATGTAAGTAGTCGGCGTTCAGCTGTTGGATTTGTTGAGCTGCGGTACCATAATTGAATATAGTTTTTGCAGAAAATTTATGGTGTTCTATCCGAAGTTTATCTTTGATTCTAACTATTGATGTTTCGGAATCTAAAGAATTATCTGCATAATCTACACTACTTACAAAACTTAAATTCAGAAGATTATTGATATCTGTTTGGGTACCTCTTACAAACACACAATTAAACCATTTAGATTTTGCCAATATTGTAATTCCGATTGAGTTTTTTAACTGACTTATATAACTCTCAGTAACAGGAACATCTTTATCATCAATTACAATGTTATGAAGATTTTTACGATCTATTGCATCCTGAGTTAGTATAGACAATGGATTGGCGATTGCATTCGCCACATCTTCTTTATCCACAAAATAAACCCAGGCGTCTTCGGTCTGAGCAATTACTAATTGAGTAACACAAAAGAACAATGAAGTAATCATCTTTTTCATAAGGCAGGAAATTTGGTAGCGGATACAAGTTACGAAATTACCCCGGACCCTACCAATTCATCATTAATATACCAAGCTACAAACTGACCTTCTGTAATTGCGCTTTGGGCATTGTCAAAAACTATATACATACCAGTATCTACTTGATACAAAGTTGCCTTATCTAAAGGCTGTCTGTATCTAATCCTTGCCATCACATTTAGTTCCTGATCTATTTCTAACTTTAAGTCTGGTCGCACCCAATGTAGTTCTTCATTACTTATAAAAAGAGCTTTTCTATACAAACCCGGATGGCTTTTACCTTGACCTGTATATATCACATTAGTTTCTACATCAGTTTCAATTACAAAAAGCGGCTCCGGAGTTCCTCCTACGGCAAGGCCTTTTCTTTGTCCCTTGGTATAATAATGTGCTCCCTGATGTGTTCCTACGACCTTACCATCATTGACACCGTAAGTATATTTTGAAGAAAAAAACTCTAATTCTTCTCTTTTAGATTTAAAATCCGGAACAATTTTAGTGTACATTCCCTCTGTAGGAGGTATTTCTATGATATTTCCTTGCTTCGGTTGCAATTTTTGCTGAAGAAATTCCGGCAGTCTCACTTTTCCAATAAAACATAATCCCTGAGAATCTTTTTTATCAGCGGTTATCAGGTCTTGTGCTTTTGCTATTTCTCTGACTTCTGGTTTTAATAATTCACCTACAGGAAAAAGTGTTTTTGCTAATTGATCCTGTGATAGCTGACATAAGAAATATGACTGATCTTTATTCGGATCTTTTCCAGCCAAAAGTCGATGTACTTCTGTACCATCCTTTGTAATGGTATCTTTTCTACAATAATGTCCGGTTGCAACATAATCTGCACCTAGGGACAAAGCTATTTTAAGGAAAACATCGAACTTGATTTCGCGATTGCATAGTACATCGGGGTTGGGGGTTCTCCCCTTTTCATATTCATTAAACATATAATCTACTATACGTTCCTTATACTCTTCACTAAGATCAACGGTCTGAAACGGAATCCCTAATTTTTCAGCTACTAATAAAGCATCATTGCTATCATCTAACCAAGGGCACTCATCTGAAATCGTTACAGAATCATCGTGCCAGTTTTTCATAAAAAGACCTATCACTTCGTATCCCTGTTCTTTCAGTAAATATGCAGCCACGCTAGAATCCACTCCACCAGATAAACCTACAATAACTCTTTTCATTACAACTAATCTTATTTTAATGAATCAATAAAAAATATGAAATTTTTCATTCCAGATTATTTGCAAAAGTAATAAGTAAATATCCTCATGGCAAGTCTACGAGGCATTCAATCCAAAAACAATTTTAAAACTTCGATCGAATAGAGCTAAAATCCCACAGGATACTTTCGCAAGCTCCGTAAGCGTTATGATTTCTACTGTGTATTATAAACGTAACACCACACCATTTTTTATCCACCTTGGCTTATATAAAAAAGCAATGCGGATGCGTTGCTTTAAGGTTTTCTATTCATGGATTGCAGAAATAATATCACGAACCTCTTTTTCTAACTGGAAATTGTCTTTGCTCTTTTAACCTACCATTTTCATAATATTTCCAGATTCCATCTTTACGATCCCTCTTATAATTACCTTCAATCTTTACTTTCCCTTCGGTATCATAATATTTTGCAATGCCATGTAATTGATCATTTTCATAGGTAAACTCTTTAAGTATTACTCCTTTTTCAGAATATACAATACGCTTTCCTTCCTTCTTACCCTTATTATAAAAAGTTTTTTCTGTTAGTTGACCATTCTGAAAATATGTTCTTTGTTCTCCATGAAGTTGTCCTGATTCGTATTCTTCGGTCATCATGATGTTACTTGATCCTCTATGATAGTAAATCCACTGTCCAATCCTATCTTTATCGATCATTTTGCCTTCGCTGATAACTTTACCTTTGCTGGTGTAGTATTTTACCCTTACGGTATCTGTATTTTTAGAAAAAACCTTTGTCGCTGTTGGAAATTTCCCACTATTAGGTTTATAAAATCTGAATTCACCTGTTTCTTTTCCGTGATCAAATGTTCCTTCATATCGCAGTTGGTCACTATTTTCATATTTTTTCTGCCATTTTCCATGCCGTTTTCCTTCGGCATCAAAGCCATTAAATTCCTGTGCATTTCCCAGACCAAGACTACAAATAAAAAGGAAAAACAAAAATCTATTCCGCATAGTATAATTTATTTTATAAAACATTCTTATCAATCCAAAAAGTATACCAAATAAATATGTAAAAATAGTATCAGAGAAAGTAACAAAATCTTCCTGTTCTAAAAATCTTACAAAAAAAACATTAAAACTTCCAAAAAAACAAGCAACCTTTACTAAAAACCCGAATTGTTAACTTTTGTTTAACAATATGTCGAAAATATATAAATTCAATACAGCGTTACATAACCCGAACGAACAAATTATAACTTTTAAAACTCAAAAACATGAAAATTATTTCAAAAATTGCCAGTGCGGCAATTATCGCGGCGCTAATTTTAGGTGTTTCATCCTGTAGTGATGATGATGATGGAAACATTATTATCCCAACTGGTAATATCGTGGTGACTGCCACGGCAGACGCTGAATTATCTCTATTGGTAACCGCGCTTGGCGCCGCTGACGGAGATTTAGTATCAGTACTTGGTGGAACGGGTCCCTTTACTGTATTAGCCCCAACAAATATAGCAATCGAAGCATATCTAGCTGCTAATAATTATGCAGATATTGCTGCTGTTCCGGCAGATGAATTAGAGCAGCTTTTATTAAATCACGTGATCCCTGGAGAAGTTACTTCTACAATGCTTACAACCAATGGTGCGGGATATACTCAAACCTCATCTACTGCTGGTCCTGATGAAAACACTATTAGCATGTATTATAATACTTCTAATGGTGTAGTATTTAATGGAGTTGCTACAGTTTCGACGCCAGACATTGCTGCATCTAATGGAATAATACATAAGATTGATGCTGTTATTGGATTACCAGATGTAACTACTTTTGCTACCGCTGACCCTAATTTCTCTAGACTTGTAGAAGGCTTAACAGCTCACAGTTTTGACTATGTAGATACATTACAGGGAGATGGACCTTTCACTGTCTTTGCTCCTAATAATGCTGCTTTTGATGCCTTATTAGCTACTGATGATACTTGGAATGTTCCTGGGGATATCCAAGAGCAAACACTTCAGACAGCACTGAATCTTCATGTTATTCCTAATTCTAATGCAAGAGAAGCGGATTTAGTTGATGGAGCTGTAAGTACATTAGGAGGGGAAATAACCGTAGATGCTACTGCAAAAACAGTTTCTGATGGTTCTAATCCTGCTATTACTGCAGCAATAATTGCTACTGATATTCAAGCAACTAACGGTGTTATTCACGCAATAGACAATGTCTTGTTATTTCCAATACTGACTCCTGGTAGATAAACTAAGTATCGATACAAACAAAGCCCCGTTTTTTTAGAAACGGGGCTTTTTAATTTATAAAGAACTTATTATTTCTTAGATTTAGTCTTCTGCTGCTGTTCTGCCTGCTCCATTAACTCCTTCATCTTCTTCTGAAACTTACCTTGTTTTTTAGGTTTCTTCTTATTCTCCTGAATTTTAGCGTGAATCTTATCTTCATCAATAATAACATTCTTAATTACTAACATAATACCAATAGTAATTAAGTTAGAAATAAAATAATACAATGACAGTCCGCTTGCATAATTATTAAAGAAAATCAACATCATCAATGGAGATAAATACATAATAAACTTCATATTAGGCATCCCCGGTTGTTGCTGTTGCATAGTTTGACCTGTGGTCATCATCATATATATAAAAATAGCTACAGATGCTAAGATTGGAAATAAGCTGATATGATCTCCATAGAAAGGAATTTCGAAAGGTAACTTTGCTATTGTATCATAACTGGATAAATCATCCGCCCATAAAAAGCTTTTCTGTCTTAAATCAAAAGCACTTGGAAAGAAATTAAACAATGCATAAAAAACAGGTATTTGCATCAATGCGGGTAAACAACCACTCATAGGACTCGCACCAGCTTTACTATATAAAGCCATCGTCTCCTGTTGTTTTTTCATCGCATTGTCTTTGTACTTCTCGCTAATCTCTGCTATCTCTGGTTTTAAAATTTTCATTTTAGCCTGAGAAACATAGGACTTATAGGTTACTGGTGATAATACAATCCTCACTACAATAGTCATCACAACAATAGCTATTCCGTAAGGTAGAAACCCACTTAAAAAACTAAAAAATGGAATGAATATATACCTGTTTATAATACCAAAAATACCCCAGCCCAACGGTACAATTTCATCAAGGTTACGATCATAAGAACTTAAAATTTTATAATCCGTGGGACCGTAATACCAATTCATATTATAATTCAATTCACCAGCCTGAAGCTCTAACGGCATCGAGGCTGCAAATTCTTTGGTGACTTTTATATCCTTATCATCTAGTTCACTGGTATTTGCAATATTTTTTGAGGCTAAAGTGGCAGTTTTAAAAGGAGTATCTGTTAGAAAAATAGACGTAAAGAAATGTTGTTTAAATCCTATCCAACTCACTTGTTCTTCCTGGTCTTCATCGAAATCACCTTGTCCGGTGAAATCGTCTTTGTCACCTTCGTACTCATAATGAATATCAGTATATCGATTCTCGTAAGAAGCACTCTTTGCCTGTCTGATAGCTTGTAATTTCCAATCCAAGTTTACCGCCTGATTGTTGTTAAATACTTGCTGTAATCCCTGAGATCTAATAGAGAAATCAAGCATGTAATCATTAGGCTTTAATTCGTAACGGTACTCTAAAAACTTAGATTCTGAGACCTTAAGTTTCATAGATAATACTGTATTATCTCCATTTTTAGAAACTGTAGGCTCAAAAAATAAATCTTTTGTGTTTAAGATTCTATTGCCTGTTGTTCCAAAATTAAGATTGAAGGATGCATTTTTTCCATCTTTGATCAAATATAAGGGAACGGAATCATATGTTTTAAAGTTTTTAAGCAACGCTTCTTCGATGTAACCGCCTCTATTGCTAATTTTCAAGCTTAAAACCTCATTTTCAATCGTAGTGACATTTTCTTTAGCAGAAGGCAAACTTGCAGAGTAGGCAAACGCTCCTAACTGAGATTGTGCTGCTACTACTGCTAGAGAATCTTCTGGATTAGCGACAATAGCTTCACTTTCTTTTACAAACTCTGTCGTTTTATTTTCATCAGCATTTTGTTCTGCTTCGACCTGTTCTTTTTTTGCTTTCTCTGCCTCAATTTCTTCTGGTGTTGGCTTATTTATGTAAAACATCCACGCAAAAATTCCAAATATCAGTACAAATCCAATTACTGTATTAAGGTCAAACTTCTTTTCTTCCATTGATATGTGTATAAAAAAACCTTTGTATACTTATATAAGTAAGGCTTTCCAAAATTATATTACTTTTTGTATTGTCAATTATCTAGCCAGTTACGATCCTTGTGCCACTTTGGCATCTTTCTTACAATCAGAGAACTCTACAGCTGCTTTTACGAAAGCCACAAAAAGCGGATGAGGGTTAGCTACGGTACTTTTGTATTCCGGATGGTATTGCACCCCAACGAACCAAGAGTGTTCCGGGATTTCTATAATCTCCACCAATCCTGTTTTAGGGTTGATCCCGGTTGTTCTAAGTCCTGCTTTTTCCAGTTGCTCTTTGTACTCATTATTATATTCATAGCGATGACGATGACGTTCCGTGATTAAGGATGTACCGTAAGCTTCAGACACCTTACTATTTTCGACTAGTTTGCAGTCCCAAGCACCAAGCCTCATTGTACCACCCATATCGGTGATATTTTTTTGCTCTTCCATTAAGCTTATAACCGGGTCAATCGCATTTTCATCTACTTCTACCGAACAAGCTTCTTTAAGACCTAATACATTGCGTGAGTATTCTATAACTGCCATTTGCATTCCCAGACAGATACCAAAAAATGGTAGTTTATTTTCTCTAGCAAATTGCACAGCTTTGATTTTTCCTTCGATGCCTCGTTCTCCGAATCCGGGAGCCACTAATACTCCGTCAAGATGTGCAATTTTATTAGCTATCGTTTTATCGTCAATATATTCTGAGTGTATGCTCTCGACATTCACTTTTACTTCATTTTCTGCACCAGCATGAATAAAAGCTTCAAGAATAGATTTATAAGAATCCTGTAATTCTACATACTTTCCTATGAGACCAATAGTAACTTCACATTTTGGATTCTTGTGCCGTTTAAGAAAATCATTCCATTTGTCCAAATTAGGAATATCATCATCTCTTAGCACTAACTGTTTTAGTACAACCGCATCTAAACCTTCTTCTAACATCAAATTAGGCACATCATAGATCGTCGATGCATCTATCGACTGTATAACTGCTTCCTCTTTTACATTACAAAACAAAGCCAACTTTTTACGCAGATCCTCTGATAATTCGTGTTCCGTTCTGCATACCAATACATCGGCTTTAATACCGCTTTCCATAAGTGTTTTAACACTGTGCTGTGTTGGTTTTGTTTTTAATTCTCCCGCAGCAGAAAGATAAGGGACTAATGTAAGATGAATCACTAGAGCATTCGTATCTCCCAGTTCCCATTTTAACTGACGAACTGCTTCAATATACGGTAAGGATTCTATATCACCAACAGTACCGCCTATCTCGGTAATTACAATATCGTAATTACCGCTTTTTCCCAGAATCTGAATTCTCTCCTTTATTTCATTGGTAATATGTGGCACTACCTGAACTGTTTTTCCCAGAAATTCACCGCGACGTTCCTTTTCAATAACGCTCTGATAAATTCTACCGGTTGTAACATTATTGGCCTGAGATGTAGGAGTATTAAGAAAACGCTCGTAATGTCCTAAGTCCAGATCCGTTTCGGCACCATCATCAGTCACATAGCATTCTCCGTGTTCATAAGGGTTTAAAGTTCCAGGATCTACATTTATATAAGGATCCAGTTTCTGAATTGTAACTCTATATCCCCTAGCCTGAAGTAATTTTGCCAAAGAGGCTGCTATAATTCCTTTACCTAGTGAGGAAGATACACCTCCGGTTACAAAAACATATTTGGTATTAGCCATGTGAACTTAACTATTTGTTCGGTTGTGTTTAAATTTTGCGCAAAAATACAAAGAAGAACCCAAACAGGACATTGAAAATCTGGCAATATTTATATAACTTATATATAATTCTTTAACAGCATAAAAAACTGAAAATGAAATGATAGTGTACTAAACTAAAAAATCCTATCTCATAAAGACAGGATTTTTATTCGATAAAATCTAATTTTATTCTTCCTCTTCAGAAGCTACCTCTTCTTGTTTTTCAAAATCAGTAATCCCTTTGGATTGTAAAATATTATACCATTGTATTACTTTTTTCATATCACTAACATACACTCTATCATCATCATAATCAGGTAACACTTCACTAAAATAAGCCTCTAATTTATTCTTAGATTCTTTATGGCTGATGGCTTGTTTGCCATTTTCTTTAACCTGAATTCTTTTAAAAATCTCTCTCAAAGGAACTTCTTCCGTAAATGTATAAATCGCTATTTCGCTAAGTATACTTACATTATTTTGTATGCTAACAGATAGTTTTTTTCCATCTGCTAATGATTCTGCAATAAATCCACTTCGGGTTTGTGCTTTTAATTCGTACAATCCTGGTTTCCCGGAAATAGACAATATTTTATCTAAGCTCATAAATTTATTTTCAAAGTTGGCAAATATCTGCAGTTCCTTTTAAAAAATCAAACTTTAACCAACATATATTATTAATGAATTCTTTGTTTTACAATATGCATCAAATATATAATTAACGACCCTTTTTGGCTAAAGGAAATCTCATTCGATATTCTGGATGTATTTTACCCTTGGAAATATTGGTAAGTTTTCCTTTAATCAAACGTTTTTTAAGGCTAGAAAGTTTATCTGTAAACAAAACCCCTTCGATATGATCATATTCGTGCTGAATTACCCTTGCTGCCAAACCACTATATATTTCTGTATGTTCCTTAAAGTTTTGATCAAAATAATTAATCTTTATGGTTTCTTTTCTGAATACATCTTCCCTAACTTCTGGGATACTCAGGCATCCTTCGGTAAAAGCCCACTCCTCACCTGTTTCTTCTTGAATTGTTGCATTTATAAAAACTTTCTTAAATCCTTGAAGCTCTTTTCTGTCTTCTTCAGAAAGTTCTTCGTCGTCCGCAAAAGGTTCGGTATCAACTAAGAACAGACGTATAGGAAGTCCTATCTGAGGAGCTGCCAACCCAACTCCATATGCATTATACATAGTCTCAAACATATTTTCGAGCAATTCTGAAAGTTTTGGGTAATCTTTTGTTATTTCTTTCGCTTTTTTCTTCAATACCGGGTCACCGTATGCTACAATGGGTAAAATCATCTAAAATGTATACTTTTTAATGGATAATGAACAATCCAAATTTATTAATTTAAAATTAAAGGTTTTTGGAAGCTGTTATTCTACTTGAAATAAAATTTGCTGTCAATTCTTTGGCTTCTTTTAATATCCTTCCCGCCTCATTTTCATTTTTCAAATTTTCATCTTTAAGAAATTCAGTCCAAAAAATGCATTCATCTGCTTCCTCAATAACAATGCTTAATTTTGAAACAAACCCTTTCTTAGTTTGCGCTAAACAAGCTGCTCTATAATTTGCAGCAACAGATGTAGAACATCTTATTAATTGACCTTCTATGTGCTTGCCCAGCTTATTAGACGGAAGACTAAGTGCTAATTTAACACATTGATGTGCAAAGTTTTTTGATCTAATCTTTAAATCCATCCTATGGAGACATTATTCATTATACAATATTCCTATAAATTATAAAGATAATCCTGAAGTATGATAGTAGCACTGATCTGATCTACTAATGCTTTATCTCTTCGTTTCTTCTTTGATATTCCACTAGCAATCATAGTATCAAAAGCCATTTTAGATGTGAATCGTTCATCTATTCTTTTAACTTGAATATCTGGCAATAGTTTTGCTAATTTTTTTAAAAACGGCTGAATTAACTTTTCACTCTCCGAGGCTTCTCCGTGTAATCGTTTTGGTTCTCCAACTATAAACAATTCTACTTCTTCTTTTTTCACATACTCTTGTAACCAATTCAATACATCTTTAGTATCTACTGTGGTTAACCCGGATGCAATGATCTTGGATTCGTCTGTAACTGCAATTCCACATCTTTTGCCTCCATAATCTATTGCCAAAATCCTTGCCATATTTTATTTTGTGCAAAAGTATGATATTATGCGTTAAATTTTTCAATCTTTTTAATTTGATTAGAATTATTCAAAAAGATTCCTGATGAGCATTTATACAGAATCTTAAAATCATTATGAATCATTTAAGTAAAAAAAAAAAAAGAAATAGTATACCTTTATTTTTTTTGTAGCTATTATCTTTGAAAACAAAAGATGAAAAACATCACTGCAAAAAGAGTACTTTTAATACTTTCTGCTTGTATTACTCTGTTGTTAGTCTTACACATAGTTAGCTATATCAATTTCTACACTAATCAGTTAAGCACTCGAGATTTCTTCTTTAGAAAATTTAACTTATCAGAAGAAAAGAATGTTCCCTCTATTTTTTCAGGACTATTACACTTAACAGCAAGCCTACTTTTATTTAAAATCGCCACAATAAAATTGAAGATTGACAAAAAGAAGTTTTTTTGGATAAGTTTAGGCGTACTTTTCCTCTTTCTTGGTTTAGACGAATTATTTAGAATTCATGAATCGGTGGCACGTTTTATGACCAAAAATTATCCGACTGACGGTGCCTTTCTTTATGGGTGGGTAATTCCATATGGAATTGCTGTGATAATCATTGGTCTTTTATATTTAAAACCTTTATTAAGTCTTCCAAAAAGAACAATGCTGAATTTTGTTTTATCAGGAAGTATTTTTCTTATTGGTGCTATAGGATTAGAGATGGCTTCCGGTTGGTATTGGACAGAATATAATATCTCTGTCGAAGATCAACATTTTACTATTCCGTTATTTATCCTCTATACCTTTGAAGAACTTTTTGAAATGCTTGGTATAAGTTTATTTATTTATGAACTTTGGAGATTTAAAAACAAGTATGCTTTATAAAAATTTTTATAGATCATCTATTACTCAAAATTAAATTAAATGAACCAACTAAAAGAAACCATAGAAAAAGCTTGGAATAACAGAGAGCTTTTAAAAGAATCAAATACCCAGGATGCTATTAGAAAAGTAGTCGATCTATTGGATGCCGGAGAGCTTCGTGTAGCAGAACCTGTAGGGAATGAATGGCAAGTAAATGAATGGATAAAAAAAGGTGTAGTACTATATTTTCCTATACAAAAAATGGAAACTTTAGAAGCCGGTATTTTTGAATATCACGATAAAATTCCATTAAAAAAAGGATATGAAGCAAAAGGAATTCGTGTAGTACCTAATGCAGTGGCACGTCACGGATCTTATATCTCTTCTGGAACTATCTTAATGCCAAGTTATGTAAATATCGGTGCATATGTAGACGAAGGAACAATGGTAGATACTTGGGCAACGGTAGGAAGTTGTGCACAAATTGGCAAAAATGTTCACTTAAGCGGTGGTGTTGGTATTGGTGGTGTTTTAGAACCGTTGCAGGCTGCTCCTGTAATTATTGAGGACAATGCTTTTATCGGATCCAGATGTATCGTAGTAGAAGGTGTTCGTGTAGAAACGGAAGCAGTACTTGGAGCAAATGTTGTATTAACAGCATCTACTAAAATTATCGATGTAACCGGTGATACTCCTATTGAGCGTAAAGGTGTAGTACCGGCAAGATCGGTGGTTATACCAGGAAGTTACACAAAAAAATTCGCTGCAGGTGAATATAACGTTCCTTGTGCACTAATTATCGGTAAACGAAAGGAGAGCACCAATAAAAAGACCTCTCTTAATGATGCTCTAAGAGAACACGATGTAGCTGTATAATTATTCATATTAAATACCGTCACATCGAGCGAAGTCGAAATGATGTTTCTCGACTCCGCTCGAAATGAGAGATTTAGAATTCGAAACTAATCCATAGTTCTTTCTGTAAATGAAAATATTAGTCATTCAGCAAAAAATGATCGGTGATGTGCTTACCAGTACTATTATTTGTGAAGCGCTAAAGAAAGAATATCCCGAAGCCACTATTGATTATCTTGTAAATTCTAGTACAAAACCTGTTATTCAGGGAAATCCATTTTTCGATCATATTGTCGAATTCAAGAACGAATATCGTGACAGTAAAAAAGAGTTTTACTCTTTTTTAAAAGAAATCAAAAAGTCAAAATATGATTTGGTCGTGGATGTATATGGAAAATTAGAAAGTAACCTTATTTCGTACTTTTCTAAAGCTCCTAAGAAAGTATCTTTTTACAAATGGTACACTAAGTTTTTATACTCTAAAGTTATTTACAGAAAATCAGAACCTATTACCAATGCTTCTATAGCAATTGAAAACAGGTTAAGACTTGTGTATTCCGAAAATAAAATTACTTCAAACATTATTCGTCCTAAAATTTTCTTAACTGAAGATGAAAAAAATTCAGCTAAACAGTTTTTGGAATCCAATGGTATCACTAAAAAAAAGCCTCTTATAATGATTAGCGTTTTGGGTAGTGAAATGCGAAAAACACTACCTTTTGAATATATGGCAAAGGTCATTGATGAAATTGTAATAACCACAAGTGCCGATATTCTATTTAATTATATCCCAAATCAGGAAAAAGATGCTAAAGCAATCTATGATCTAACTACCTTAACCACACGGAAGCACATTCATTTTAATGTATTCGGAAAGAGTTTACGGGATTTTATAGCCATTCTCTTTCATTGTGATGCCCTAGTAGGAAATGAAGGTGGTGCAGTTAATATGGCAAAAGCTCTTGACAAACCTACCTTTACAATTTTCTCTCCTTGGATTATTAAAAAAGACTGGAATATGTTTGAAGATGGTGTGACACACGATTCAGTGCATCTTTATGACTTTAAACCCCAATTATATGGAGATAAAACTCCAAAAGAGATGAAAGACAAAGCGATGGAATTATACAAAAGTTTTTCGACAGAGTTAATTATTCCTAGTATCAGGTCGTATCTTAAAAATTTAAAACTCTAATCTACTTTAGTCTTTTTCAATTCCAAAAGGAGTTCTAATTACTTTACTTTTTTTAGTAATTTTTCTTATCGCGTTATTTTTCGTGATCATTTCGGGCTGAACGTAACCTCTTTCGTGATAAAGGTGTAAGCAGATAGCACTATATCTTATTTGTTTTGCCTTGATTCCAAGATTAAACAATCGTTCTCCAATTTCTCTATCCTCTCCTCCATATTGCATACGTTCATCAAAACCATTTACTAATAAAACATCTTTTTTCCAGCCGGAAACATTCATACCGTCCCAAGTGGCTTTAGTAGGAGTTATAAAATTAAGAAAGCGTTCTTTAAATCCTTTAGAAGTTAATTTATTAAGTTTAAATGAAGATTCAAGCCCCTGCTCTTTTAACCAATTTGCATCAAAACATCTTTGACTTTCTATATCTTCTTTAGAAATCTGTTCTGATATATCCTTTGGCAATTTAAAATAACCTCCTGATAAAAACCATCCTGGTTTTCTCAATCGCAAATGTGTTTCAATAAAATCTTTCCTGGGGATACAATCGCCATCCGTAAACAACAAATAATCTGTATTAGCAAGGGGAATTGCCTTATTTAAAATTTCGGTCTTCCTAAATCCTTGATCCTCATGCCAGATATGCTCTATTCGGAATTTAGTCGTTTTAGAAAATTCTGAGATCACTTTTTTGGTATCTTCTCCAGAACCATCATCGGCAATAATCAACTCAAAGGTATTAGTACTCTGGTTCTCATAACCCAATAATACTTTTTGCAACCATTGCGGTTGATTATAAGTACTTATGATTACTGTAATATCCGGTAATTGCATTGCCGTAAAAATAGTTATTTTTGCGAGTAAGTTATTCAAAAATAAACTTTACTGTCATTTCGAGCGGAGTCAAGAAATAGTATTGTTATTGGTAATACATTGCGACTCCGCTCAATGTGACGGGATATTATTGAAATAATTTTAACATCAATCATCACAAAAAAACCCGAATGATTAAACTATCAGCTGTTATTATTACTTATAATGAAGAAAAAAAAATTGAGAGATGTTTATCTTCTTTGGTTGGTGTAGCAGAGGAGATTGTAGTTGTAGATTCTTTTTCTACAGACAAAACAGAAGAAATTTGTAAACGATTTGATGTTAAATTTATACGGCAAAAGTTCTTAGGATACATTGAGCAAAAGAACTTTGCAATTACACAAGCCTCCAATGATCATATCATATCTTTAGATGGTGATGAAGCATTATCTTGCGAACTTCAGGACTCTTTACTAAAATTAAAATCTAATTGGGTTCACGATGGATATTATATGAACAGATATAATAATTTTTGCGGACAATGGATAAAGCACTCGGATTGGTATCCAGACAAGAAACTTAGGGCATTTATAAAAGGGAAAGGAGAATGGCAAGGCATTAATCCACATGATTCTTTTAAATTAACCAATCCAAAAGCCGCTTCAAAATTAAACGGTGATATCCTGCATTGGAATTACGCCACATATCAAGAGTTTAATCTAAAAACTGATAAATTCTCTACAATCTCAGCGCAATCATATTATAAATTAGGTAAAAAGGCACCTATCTGGAAGATTGTCCTTAACCCTACCTGGGCTTTTTTTAAGGCGTATTTTTTAAGATTTGGATTTCTCGATGGGTTCAATGGTTTTATAATCTGTGTACAAACTGCCAATATTACATTTCTTAAGTATTCTAAACTCAGAGAATTGATTAGAAATAATAAACCTTCGAATTAAAAATTATTCTCTATACTTCTTTTTCCAGAAGAAGATCTTTCGTTTCAATTTACGTTTACCGTGGTAGCGATTCTGAAACTCTTGAGTATATTTCCACATCAATCTAAATATATCTGATTCTTGTTCGCCAGTGCATTTTGCATATTCATTACTCATTACCTTAATCATTGACTCATGAATTGTTAACCGAGCAAAATTTTTAATTCGGGTTTCAAAATCCATTTCGCCAAACTCCATACGGTTAAGATCGACCAAATAAAATTCATATCCATTATCCGTTCTTTTAATCAAAGTATTACCAGGAGAATGGTCTAAAAAATTCACTCCATTCTTATGCAATTCATAGGTGAATCTTGTAAAAGCTCTTAGTATATCCTCATGATCTGGGATACTAAAATCCGTAGTCAATTCTCGATATGTCAAATCACATGCCACCAGTTCACTTACATAATAACTTTTTTTGAACAAAAAAGGAGTCGTTTGAGTTTCATAAGCAATAGGAAAAGGAGTTTTAATTCCTAAATCCAATAATTTATTAGCATACATAAAAGAACGCTCAGCTTTAGATTTCCTAAAAAAACGATATGCAATCTGATTAATTATATTAGGAATTTTGAATGACTTTATGGTATACTTCTTATCATTTAGATTAACAATCTTAATCACATTACGCTCAGCATCTCCTAATATTTCGGTATACTCTTCAAAATTATTAATAGTATTCTTTATATCAGAAGCTAATAACTTCTTAGAATCACGTACTATAAATCTATTCGGCATATTAAACGATAATCTTTTAATTAAAAGAATCCTTCCTTTTGAATGAGTTAAAACAAAACAGATCCCATTCTGCTACGGGATAAGTTGACTTACCATTTTTCAATTTTCGCTTCGGAAATTTGCAAAAAAAGGAGTATCACTAAAAATAATGAGCAAAGGTAGGTATTTAAGATTTTTAAAAGGAAAGCAGTTCTGTAAAATTGTTTTAACAGAAATCCGTTACTTTGCATAACAAACATTTTAAAAATGGCAAAGTATCCTACTTGTTCTTTGGTTACACCAACTTATAATTGGCCCGAAGCCTTAGAACTATTACTTTTAAGCATAAAAAATCAAACACATCTTCCTAATGAAGTGATTATAGCTGACGATGGATCTAGAGAAGAAACCGCAGCGTTAATCAAACGGATGCAAAAAGATTTTCCCGTACCACTGCACCACGTTTGGCACGAAGACAACAAAAATCAGAAACCAGCGATCATGAATAAGGCGATCGCTAGCGCCAAGTTTGACTATATAGTAGAAATTGATGGCGACATTATTATGCATAAAGATTTCGTGAAAGATCATCTTTCTCTAGCTGAAAAAGGAGTCTTTTTATATGGAAGTCGTGTAAATATACAGGAGGATTATTTGAGCACTCTTTTTAAGAAAAAACAAACACATTTTAGTTTTTTCTCAAAGGGAATCAAAAAAAGAGGAAGAACGCTGCGAATTCCTTTTCTGGCTAATAGATATAAAACTGAAGATAAACGCTCTTCTAAGTTAAGAGGTTGCAATATGTCTTTTTGGAGAGAAGATTTTCTAAAGGTTAATGGTTTTAATGAATCGTTAACAGGTTGGGGTATAGATGATAGCGAAATGATTCAGCGATTAATTAACATCGGTATCAAAGGAAAGAGATTGAAATTTAAAGGAATTGTATATCATATTTATCATAAAGAACAAGATAAAAGTCATATCCACGTAAATGAAATAATTGAAAAAGAAACTACTGAAAAACAAATCACTTATATCAAAAAAGGAGTTGACCAATATCTTTAATCATGAATCAATCTCTAGAATTTTATTATAGACTGCAAAAGTGTTTTCTCCTAATTTCTTTGCGGTATAATTATTAATAAATTTATCATAAGAAAGCTTTGCAAAAGAAGATTTTTTAGCGTCATCATTTAGTAAGACTTCTAACTTATCGGCAAGAGATTTGTAATCTCCAACCGGAGTAAAAAATCCGTTTTTACCATCCTCGATAGCTTCTCCTACTATCCCTACTTTTGTAGAAACTACTGGTACTTTTTTGTAAAAAGCTTCAAGCACTGTGGTAGGCCCACCTTCCCTTTCAGAAGTCATTAAATAAACATCGAATTCTGACAAAATAGACGATGCATTTTTTTTGAATCCTACAAAAGATATATATTCTTCCAAATTAAACTCTGAAACTAGATCTTTCAATTCTTGAGTACGTTTGGTAAACTCTCCAACCTGAATTAGATGAACATTACGCAGCTTCCTTTTATTAACTAAATCATCTAGTGTACGTATTAAAGTTTTTAGATCTTTAGCGGTATTATGATTCGCGATATTTCCAATAACTTTAGTATCCGAAGAAATATTTAACTCTTTCTTCAAATTAGTTTTTTCAATGCTATTTTCATTATCTAAAACCTTTACACCATCATATACCATACACAGTTTTTCTCTATTTTTAGGATATAAAACTTCGGTGAAATGATCAAACACTACTTGAGAAACACAAAGAATTTTATTAATATTCTTATAATTGTATTTGTACTTACTCAGCACACTAATACTCCTGCTAATTCCTTTTTTTGAGAAAACCGTCTTTGTGTTCAATTTGGTTAGTAGATCACTTACTACATAGCCTGTTACCGAATCACTAGTGTGCAAATGAATTAGATTAAATCCATATTGCTCAGTAGCTTTTTTAAGTGCTGATCTATATCGCTTTTTATAGGGTTTTACATAAGGTATAGCAATTACTTCAATATCATATTCTTTAATTCTATCAAACAAAGGAGTTCCTTCATAGCAAAAAAGAAATTGTTGAACTCCATAAGAATTCAATTCTTCCACAAGGTATAAAAGCTGCTGTTCATTACCTCCCCAACTTCTAGCACCGGAAACATGTAGTACTTTCATATAAAGATTTATAGATCGATTAACAAATATATAGTAATTTTGAAGTTAAATACAGAAAAGTGAACATACTTATAATTGAGAGATCCGGATCTATTCCCGTAAAAAAATATGGAGGTACAGAACGTGTCATTTGGGGATTAGGAAAAGAACTCAATAAATTGGGACATAATGTAACATATCTCGTTCCAGAAGGTTCCACTAGTGACTTTGCAAGGATTTTAATTTTGGATCAGACTAAAAACCTAAATGACCAGATCCCAGATGATATTGATATCATCCATATGAATTATAGACCTCTATATGATTTAAAGAAGCCTTATTTAGTTACCATGCACGGTAATCCTCCTATTGGAGAGAAAATCGATATTAACACAGTTTTTATTTCTAAAAATCAGGCTAAGAGGTATGGCTCAGAAACTTATGTGTATAATGGTTTAGACTGGAGTGATTTTGCCAAAATTGATTTAGAAAGTCCAAGAAATTATTTCCACTTTCTAGGAAAGGCATCTTGGAAAGTGAAAAATGTTTTTGGAGCTATTGCGATTGCATTAAAATCAAAATACTCTATCCATATACTAGGAGGAGACAAGTGGACTTATCGAAATATCAAACGTGGATTCAAGTATCTTTTTAACCCAAAAGTGACTTATCGAGGTATGGTTGACGACAAAACCAAAATGGAAATAATGCAAAAATCCAAAGGTTTACTATTTCCAGTAAAATGGCATGAACCTTTCGGGCTGGCCATTATTGAAAGTTTATATGCCGGTTGTGCCGTTTTTGGAAGTAAAAATGGTTCTTTAGCAGAGTTAATAACTCCAGAAGTTGGATTTACTAGTAATAGTTCTACTGAATTAGTAAAAGCTATTAGAGAATTTGATTATAATCCAAAAAGATGTCATGAATATGCAGTTAACTATTTCAACTCGAAAGTAATGACAGAATCTTATGTAAAGCTTTACAAAAAGGTATTGAGAGGAGAAGACTTGAATACAGAAATCCCAAAATACATTGATCAAGAAAATATAATTCCAAAATTTAATTAACAAGTACTCATAAATGAAAGTGGGAAATTCTATAAAGAAAATCCCACTTTTACAATTATATAATTTGGAAATAATATTTAATTACCAATTAACAGTATCTCTCCAACGATTACTAGGAACATCTCCAACCATTTTCTCAGTTATTGTTCCGCTAACATTTATACTCCAAAAGGAATTTGGTATTAATCCCAGTGCACTTACTGAATTAAGAAATATTTGTTTATCTGAATCACAGGAACTTGAGAAAGTTATAGTTCTGTTATTTTGAGCACCGTTTCCAATAGAATAATTGGTGCCAAAATAATTTGTCAAAAAAGAGGTATTTGTTAAATTAATCGAAATTTCTCTTTTTTCTCCAGACGGCCTCCATCTATTTCTTTTGTAATTATATTCTAGCTTTACACGTAACCACAGCCCGTAATTATGCTGAAAACCTGTCACAAGATATTCTGCAAAAGCTTCATGAACATATTTAAATGCTCTAGGAGAAGATCCTTGAACTGCCCCTGAGCCACAATTTTCAATATATCTTTGTTTTCTAAATTGATACTGATTTGCAATTGGAACCGTTTTTTCCAAAATATCATCTGAAGAATAAGATAATGGAATCTGAGATACAGAACCAACCTCCTTCAGGTCTTTAAAATTAGATTTCTCAGTCGCCATTTCTTCCTCATTGTCAAGTTCATAAAACTTACCATCATCAAACCAAATCGTTTTATCATCCAATTTAAATTTATTTTCTGTATTTAATATCCCCTGAAGCGCCCAAGAAATATTTGGGTTTCTATCATAAGAAAAAAAGGATCTAGCTTGCAATTCTTCCATATTTAATTTTGCAAACTTTTCATATAATTGGTGAAATTCATCCCAATTTTTAAAAGAAAAAATTTCTTTCTTAGTAGTTAGTTCTATATTCGTGTTTTGTTCATTAGACTCAAGCTCTTCTTTTTCACAGGAAGTTATTCCTATAGAAAGAGCCAATAAAAAATTATTTTTTTCATAATATTAAGGTTTTTAAAAATTATTTTTGCACAAAATGGTTTCTGTTGTGCATTCAGAAATTTATGTAATCGATTACTTAAGAAAGTTTCTAGATTTTACAATATGTTACTACCAAAAAATTATAATTGTATTTATTTTAACTTTTCTTGTTAAAAAAAGCTTAGTGACAATAATATTCCTACATCCCTATACTAATGGAAGATCATCGAGAAGAAATAGAGAAAACAATAAACGTCCTGAAAAAAGGAGGACTTATCCTTTATCCTACCGACACTGTTTGGGGAATAGGGTGTGATGCCACTAATGCAGAAGCCGTTGACAAAATATATGCGCTAAAACAACGAGCGGATAGCAAAGCGATGCTATGCCTTGTGAGTGATTTTAAGATGCTTCAGCAATATGTAGAAGAAGTTCCCGAAGTAGCCTATGACATCTTAAAATACGCTACCAAAGCGACTACGATTATATACGATAGACCTCTGCGGGTGGCAGAAAACTTAATCGCAGAAGATAACACCTTAGGAATTAGAGTGGCTCGTGATCCGTTTTGCGGAAAACTAATTCGAAAGTTTAAGCGACCCATTGTTTCTACTTCCGCGAATATAAGTGGAAAATCAACCCCTAGAAACCTAAAAGAAATAAGCAAAGAGATTTTGGAAGGCGTGGACTATGTTGTAAATTTGCCTTTGAAAAACAAAGACGCTAAACCTTCCTCAATTATTAAAATAGGAGGCGATAGTACAGTAAAAATTATCAGGAAATAAAGGATCTCAGGGCTAGCCTATGAGATATTAGATTAGAAATTAATTTAGATTTCGGGAAAAGTCTCGAAGCATTTAAATCTCGATTATCGAGTAAATTGATACATGTCGGAAGCTAAAAATCACAAAGAAGCATTACAACACCCTGTTTTTAAAATCATTACCAAAGCGGCATCAAATCTTCAGTTAGAAAGTTATGTTATTGGAGGTTTTGTGAGGGATCATATTTTGCAAAGAGGCACGGCTAAAGACATCGATGTTGTAGCCGTTGGTAGCGGTATCGAATTAGCAAAAGAAGTTTCTAAATTACTCCCGGGCAATCCAAAAATTCAGGTTTTCAAAACCTACGGAACGGCAATGCTTAAAGCGGATGATATTGAGGTAGAATTTGTGGGAGCCAGAAAAGAATCTTATCGCGAGGATAGTCGAAACCCAATTGTAGAGAACGGAACATTACAAGATGATCAGAACCGAAGAGATTTTACCATAAATGCTTTAGCACTCAATCTTTCTGAAGATAATTTTGGTGATCTAATAGATCCTTTTACTGGTATGGATGATTTGAGATCCAAAATAATCCGTACTCCTTTAGATCCGGATATTACTTACTCTGATGATCCGCTTAGAATGATGCGGGCGATTCGTTTTGCTACGCAATTCAATTTTAAGATTGAAGAAAATTCTCTAAAAGCCATTACTAAAAACAAAGATCGCATTAAGATCATAACCAAAGAACGTATTGTTGATGAACTGAATAAAATCTTGTTAAGCGAAAAACCTTCTGTTGGATTTTTACTGTTAGAAAAGACTGGATTATTACCATATATCCTTCCGGAATTAGTAGCATTAAAAGGTATCGACGAAGTCGAAGGTCAGAAACATAAAGATAATTTTTACCATACATTAGAGGTTGTAGACAACATCTCAGAAAACACAGATGACCTATGGTTACGTTGGGCTGCATTGTTACACGATATTGGTAAGGCTCCCACCAAAAGATTTAGCAAAAAAGTAGGCTGGACATTTCATGGTCACGAATTCGTTGGTTCAAAAATGGTATTTAAACTATTTAAACGCTTAAAAATGCCATTGAATGACAAAATGAAATTTGTACAAAAAATGGTGTTAATGAGTTCTCGCCCTATTGTGATCGCATCAGATGTTACAGATTCAGCAGTAAGGAGATTAGTATTTGATGCCGGTGATTATATCGAAGAATTAATGACACTCTGTGAGGCAGATATCACTACCAAAAACCCAAAACGCTTTAAGAAGTATCATAACAATTTCAAGATAGTTCGCCAGAAAATGGTAGAAGTAGAAGAACGTGATCATATTCGTAATTTCCAACCTCCGGTAAGTGGAGAAGAGATTATGAAAACGTTCAATATCAAACCTTCACGCGAAATCGGAATTATCAAAGAAGCGATCAAAGAAGCGATACTAGAAGGTGAAATACCAAATGAACACGAAGCTGCCTATCAATTCATGATCGAGAAGGGTGAAGAGCTGGGGTTGAAGAGTAGTAAAGTATCTAAGACACAAAGAAATTGAGCGTATAATAGCTGGTGATATAAGGAAAATCAAAATATCTTAAATACTTAGGTACTTAGATACTTTTAAACTTAGATTCTAAAAAAATGAAAAAATACTTCAGACCACTCGTTATCACATCCATAATACTGATTTATTTGATCATTGTTGCGGGAGCGGTTGTTAGAATGACGGGATCTGGAATGGGATGTCCCGATTGGCCTAAGTGTTTTGGGTATTATATTCCTCCTACAGAAGAAGCACAGATTCAATGGAAACCTAATAATGAATATCAAAAAGGTTTTATTGTCATCCTAGATGAACAATTAAGAATCGCAACCAGAGATTTTACATCTTCTTCTACATATAACCCTAGCAATTGGGAGTCATATATAAAACATGATTATGCAAAATTTAATGTCTGGCATACCTGGATAGAATATATCAATAGGCTAGTCACCGTACTATCCGGAATCCCCATATTATTGATGTTTATTCTATCGTTATGGTTTTGGAAAGAAAAACGAAGCATTACATTGTTTTCGGGTTTAACAATTATTGCCATGGGATTTCAGGCTTGGTTAGGTAAAATTGTAGTGGACTCCAATTTGTTGCCTCTTAGAATTACCGTACATATGTTGGTAGCATTCATTATTTTAGCAATATTATTATATGTGCTTTTCTTAACGAAAGACAGAATTAGTTCTATCAAATTTAATACTACTTTTAAAAATGTTTTACTTTTCTCGGTTGTCCTCACGCTAATTCAGGTTGGATTAGGTACACAAGTACGTCAATATGTAGATGAACAAATAAAAATAGTAGGAGAGCTTGCCAAATCGGAATGGTTGCATCCACCTACTCTTACTTTTTATATTCACCGGTCATTTTCTATTTTGGTAGTATTGGTCAATACCTGGTTGCTTTGGTACGACAAAAAAATGCAGCTAGGGTTATCCAAACTGCGTTGGGTTATTGTTCTTATTGCTTTAGAAGCTTTAACAGGAGTGATTATGTATTATTTTGATTTTCCTTTTCTGTCTCAACCACTACATTTAGTAGTATCTTCTTTATTATTTGGAGTTCAGTTTTATATATATTTAGAGGTATTTAAAAATAAAGTTATTGAAGTCTGAAAATTTAAAATAGTCAAGAACAAGTTTGTATCTTTGTCCATCCAAATTAATCAAGAATGATTTATCGCTTCAGAATTATCCTGGATACAGAAGAAGATGTATTTAGAGATATCGAAATCGAACAAGATGCTACTCTAGAGCAGTTTCATAATGTGATCAACCAGTCTTTTGGCTTTGATGGTATGGAAATGGCTTCTTTTTATATTAGTGATGAACAATGGAATCAAGGAGAAGAAATATCTCTTTTTGACATGAGTGAAGGCAATCAGCCGGTAAGATTGATGAATGAGACGTCATTGATTGATGTTGCGCACGAAGCTTCTCCCAGATTGATTTACATCTATGACTTTTTGAGTATGTGGACTTTTTTGGTAGAACTTGCTGAAATAGCGGAATATGAAAACGGTAGAGAATATCCTAACGTAATGTATGTGCACGGCCAGATACCGGAAAATGCTCCAGATAAAGAATTTAAAGCTGATGATCTAAACGATGCTAATGAGGAAGATGGTTTTCTGGATCTTGATGATTATGATGAATTAGGATTTGATGAAAATTGGAATTGATTATTTAGTTACAAAGTTGCAAAGAATCTAAGATGCAAAGTTGCAAAGCTCTCACTTTTAAAACCATAAAACTTAATGAGTACTTTTAGGGATTTAAAAATTTGGCAAAAATCAATAGCTTTAGTTACTAGTATTTATGAGCAAACTACATCATTCCCAACAGAAGAACAATATGGATTAACTTCTCAAATAAGAAGAGCGTCAATTTCAATACCTAGTAACATCGCTGAGGGATATGGAAGAGATGGTAAAAAAGATTTTTATGATTTCTAAATATTGCAATTAGTTCGTTATTTGAAGTTCAAACACAACTAGAAATTGGTAAAAACCTTTCTTTTCTAAAAGAAAATAAATTTAATTCGTTATACGAAGACACAAGAGAAATAGAGCGTATGCTTTCAAGCTATATTAGAAAAATCAAAGATTCGTAATCGTATCTTTGCTACTTACACACTTTGATTCTCTGTAACCTACAAAATTATGATCAACTTATACAGCACACAAATAGAATCGCTTTCGATTCACAGAATAGGCAACAAAAGCAGAAATGAGAATATCTTCCTTTCGGATTCTCCTTATGCACTAAATGATGAGTTAACCGCTCTGCTCAAGGAATACTTTTTCAAGCCTTTTAGAGAAAAAGAAGAAAACTATTTTCAGTTTGTTAATGAAGTGGATGTAGAATTTAATCCACTCTATAAAATTGTTACAGAAATTTTCGACAATCCCTCTTCTGCCCACGAAAAGTCTAAAAGAATTGCTTCTTTATTATATGAACAATCACAACATCCCCATATAAAAAGTGGTGAAGTATATGTTACTTACTTAGAAAATCTAACCATCGACAATGAGAAGACTACCGCAGTTGGCATTTTTAAATCTGAATTAAAGTATGATTTCCTTCAGTTTGAAGAAAAAGGAACAGCTTTAGAATTGCTACATCAACAAGGAGTAAGTCTTAATAAACTTGATAAAGGATGCCTGATTTTTAATCATAAAAAAGAAGAAGGTTACAAAATTCTTTCTGTAGATTCTAATCGTTATGATACCAAATATTGGTTAGAGCATTTCCTAGGAGTAGAAGCTTTTGAAGATGAAAACTTTTACACAAAAAAATACATGAAATTCTGCCAGGATTTTGCCAAAGATGTGGTATTACCTGCGGAAGACAAAAAGGAAGAAGTGATGTTTATGAACCGGGCAGTGAATCACTTTGCAAAAAATGACACATTTGAAGAATCCGCTTTTATAAATGAAGTCATTGATAATCCGGATCTTATTCCTGAGTTTAAACATTATAAAACAGAGAAAGCTCCAAAATATCATATCGAAGACCTTACAGAATTTAATATTGCCAACACGGCCGTATCGGCAGCAAGAAAAAAAATGAAAAACACCATCAATCTGGATACTAATATTCAGATCAAGATGGATTTTATCAATCCTGAATCCGCAGAAAAATTTGTAGAAAAAGGTTGGGATGAAGAAAAACAGATGTACTACTACCTTGTATATTTTAATAAAGAACAGAAAGATTAGTGATGTCAGAAGTCGGATGTCCGAGGTAGTTCGCTAACTTTGACATCCGACATCCGACATCCGACATCCGACATCACACTTCCATCTTCTATCTTCTGACACCTAACACCTGACATCCGTCTTCCTACACCCGACATCTGACCATTGACCACAGACCTCCGACTCCTGACTCCCGACTCCCGACATCACACTTCCATCTTCTAACATCTTACATCTGACACCCCGATATCAATCTTCCTACACCCGACTCCTGGCATCCGTCTTCCTACACCTAACTCCAAGCTTATAAAAATTTCATATTCACTCTACGGATAAACCGTAAAATTCCCATATATTCGCGCCTTTATTTAAAAAAAACTCCTTTTTTGAGGTAACAAATTGCAATCTCAAGACACTATATAAATAGATCATAAAATTAACGGAGTTACAAAACTCCGAAAACAACTAATTAAAAATAATTATGAAGAAAATTATATTCCTATCATTTGCATTTATTCTTATATGTTTAAACGGTGTAGCTCAAAATCCTAGCTTTCAAATTGATCAGAATAATAAGTATATCGATTTCAAAAAATCGATAATCAGCAATGACTTCTATAATGTGTCTCAATTAAAAATAGGTGCATATATGACTCTTGGTAATTACGGTTATACAAATGGATCTTGGATTGGTAGTAATGCTATATTAGACTATTCTAGTTATGGAGGAAGAGGCTCTCTTGGAGATAAAAACCTATTTATCCCAGCTTGGAATCAAGGAACCGCCCTAGTAATTAGTCCAAATTTTGTTGATGGGAATTTAACTGGCTATACTCATAGTTGGAATCAATCCTCAAATAAAGTTGATATAAAAGATTTTACTTCTTCTTGGAACTTAGGACCCGAAAAGACTTATTTCAACAGTAACGTAGGTATCGGAACTACAAATCCTCTATCACCTTTACAGATTAATTCAAATTCTGACGACGTATTAACATTTAAAACCTTAGACAACAACTGGCTATACACAAACTGGATGGATAACACCAATAAAAGAAGAACTTGGATGGGACTAGGTTCTGATTTATCTTCATTTAACATTACTACACAAAACGGAACTAACAAAATACTCTTTAATGGAGGTAACGTAGGTATCGGAACTACAAATCCTAATCAAAAACTACAAGTCCAATTCACGGGTGAAGGTGGAATTTCTGCAAAAGCTGTTAGCAATGGAACTCACGGCGCAGCTAATATCTTAGTTGATCCTGCAAGTGGCTTTCCAGGACGATTTTTATTTAGAGAGAATGGTCAAAATAAAGGTTGGATAGACCATTCAGGTGGTAAAATAAACATCAGGAATAGTTCAAACACTCCATTTTTCTCGGTGTTGATGGACAACGGCAACGTAGGTATCGGTACAACCTCCCCAGATACAAAATTAGCCGTGAACGGAAATATTCATACCAAAGAAGTAAAAGTTGACTTGGTAGGATGGCCTGATTACGTTTTCGAGAGTGACTACAACTTACCAACCTTAAAAGAAGTAGAAAACCATATTGCAGAAAATGGACATCTGGAAAATATCCCTTCTGCCGCAGCAGTAAAAGAAAATGGTATCCAGTTAGGAGAAATGAATGCAAAACTCCTTCAAAAAATAGAAGAGCTTACCCTTTATATGATTGAGCAGAATAAAAAGACGGAGGAACTAAAAACGCTAGTGATTCAACAACAAAAAGAAATAGAAATACTAAAAATCGAAATTAAAAAGCATTAAATTATGAAAAAAATAATTTTTATCATTTCCCTATTAGGAACCTTTATTACTATAAATGCTCAAGAATATGTCCAGTCCAAAACTTTTATTCCAAGCAATAATGCAAATAATGCAATTGGAGAAAAAAATGCAATTTGGAGAAATAATGTAATTGCTCCTCCTGCTGGGAACAATTTTCCTAATTTACAGAATTGGTGGTCAATTTTTCAAACACAATTTAATGATACAAGATATGACGCACAACTTGCCTTTGGTCTAAATCGACAAGATTTATGGTTGCGATATAATTACGATGGTAACTGGGAAAAATGGAAGCAAATTATATTAGCTGATCATAATGGCAACGTAGGTATTGGAACCACGAATCCGACAGAAAAGCTACAAATTACAGGTAAAATTTTCTTGAACTCTGGACCAGATGATGATGGAATATATTGGGCCAGACATAATATGACTATGGGAACTATTCCTGGCAGTTATAATCACAATGTATTCATGCTTAAACCTGGTGGAGCATCAAATGGTTTTCTTTTTTCTAAATTCGAAATGTACACAGCTGATTCTGAAACAGAAAAAACAAAAAAAGTACAAATTCACTCCTATGGGACTTCTTTTTTCAACGGAGGCAATGTAGGCATAGGCACTGAAGACACTAAAGGCTACAAACTAGGAGTCAAAGGAAAGATAGCCGCAGAAGAGGTTAAAGTTGCTTTATACAATGCTTGGCCTGATTACGTTTTCGAGAGTGACTATAACTTACCAACATTACAGCAAGTAGAAAACCATATCGCAGAAAATGGACATCTAGAAGATATCCCTTCTGCCGCAGCAGTAAAAGAAAATGGTATCCAGTTAGGAGAAATGAATGCAAAACTCCTTCAAAAAATAGAAGAGCTTACCCTTTATATGATTGAGCAGAATAAAATTAATGAACAGCAACAAAGACAAATTAAAGTTCTAAAAAAGGAAATTGAGAAACTAAAAATTAAATAACTGATGAAAAAAACAGTATCAATACTAATAACTCTAATAGCTTCATTACAAATACAAGCTCAGGATACAATAAATGGCGATTTAATTGTAAATAATGGGTCGATAAAAATGAATTCAGCAAATCCTACGGATCCATACAGTTCCATATCCTTTCGCCATCAGGATCAAGTTAAATGGTTAATGGATTACGGAACTGGGACTACCGATGATTTTAGAATTTTAAAATTCAACTCTCCCACAAGTGCTTCCTCTTTTTTAAATTTAGATTATAACAATAATCAATTCGAAATACTAAATAGTAACGTTGGTATCGGAACTACAAACCCAATAGAGAAACTCCACGTAGAAGGCAACTTTTTATTAGACGCTTATCAAGCCGGAGGGCAAAAAGGGCTGTTTTTTAGAGAAGATTTTTCATCATTAAACAAATATAATTTATCAATCTTAACTCATGATGATGGTGATAACAGTCCTGACGCATTGGATATTAATGCTTACGATGGAATATATTTTAATACAGGTTCTAATAGTAGAAATCCAAGAATGTATATTAAATCTGACGGAAAAGTAGGTATTGGAACATTACAGCCAGACATGAAGCTTGATGTTAGAACAAGTGAATCCAACATTTCACGTTTTCAACATACAGGTAATAAAACTATAAGTGGAATAAGAATGGGAAGAACTTCATCATATGGAGATCTAGTAAATACATCAACTGGTTTTGGAATTGGAGTTGGGACGAATGGAAGTAATTCACCATTGAGCTCTCAAAACTTAAATCATATAGACCTTTTCATCAAACAAGATGGCAACATAGGTATCGGTACAACCTCACCAGATGCCAAATTAGCGGTTAACGGAAATATTCATACCAAAGAAGTAAAGGTTGACCTAGTTGGGTGGCCAGATTACGTTTTTGAGAATGATTATAACCTACCAACGTTACAAGAAGTAGAAAACCATATCGCAGAAAATGGACATCTAGAAAATATTCCTTGCGCAGCAGCAGTAGAAGAAAATGGTATCCAGTTAGGAGAAATGAATGCCAAATTGCTTCAAAAAATAGAAGAGTTAACACTCTATATGATTGAACAAAATAAAAAGACGGAAAAACTTACTGAAGAAGTGGAAGCATTAAAACAAAAAAATGCTGAGTTGGAGCAAAAAATGAAGAACTAATAATTTGGCTAAGGTCAGAAGTCGGATGTCAGAGGTAATATGGTATCTAGATATATATACTATGACACATCCGACTCCTGACTCCTGACTCCTGACTTCCGACTTCCTCTAACCTTCTAACAATCGTTTCATATTCACATTTTCATAATTTCTTCGTACAAAATCTAATGCGGTTTTTAAGACTTCACCCATAGATTTACTCCTTCTAAATTTTAGATCTAGTGTAAAATTGTATAAATGCTCTCTTAATTCATCTATATTTTCTTTAGTAGAAATTGTATCCTTGCACATACACGTAATTAGTGTTTCATAACGAGATCTGGAATTTAATATTCGTTTTGCCAAAACAGAACGCTCCTCTTTTTTATATTGTTCGATGGAGCTAGGTTGTAGTTTGTTCATTACAATGGCTACCATATCAAAATTCTCTTTAAAAAACTGTGGCTGATATACCTTCAATTTACCTTCAAAACATTGCTGATCAAAATCTATCGCTCTGATCTTATATTCCACATGTTCAAAATCATGGATGGGGATAATTACATAATTATAAGATCGCATATCCCCTAACAACCGCATCTGGCAACGCTCATTGAATTTTACAAACTCTTTTGCTATTTGAGATTTTGCCTGATCACTGAGATCCGGCAAAAAGTCCTTAATAAATACATCCCCAGGGATTCCTGCGATATGCTCTTCTATCAACGTATTTTTATACACCAGAAAGTTAATCCTATTAGGCGAAAACATATGTTCTAACTCTAATCCGTAGATACGAGAAGCATCAGCTTTCTTGACATAGATGTAGGTGTAGTTATCATTCAGAATATTCCTAATTTTAATCCTAAACGGTTTTGAATTTCCAAAAGTACAGTAATCAATCGCATCTATATTTAGAAATTCGATTGCATCTTCATTACCATCAGAATGGAGTATCGTGTACACCTTTTTTAAACTGGATTCTATCTCTGGTCGTTCATGTTCTTCGTAAAACACACGAATCCACAATGTATCCTGATCATTACTATCATACACAACTATCGAACCAGAAAACCTCAGTAAATCATCATAAAATACCGGGATTTTGATTTTTCGGTTACACTCCTTCAGATAATATTCCAGACTTTCGCTAATTGGATATGTAGGTTTCTTCTTAGACATTAATTTTTCTTCCATATGTATTAGCTTTCGGCTAGCAATTTACAAAACCTGATTTCGAAATAATAAAATAGCAGTACTAAAAATCAAAAACAGAAACTTAAGGTATAGCTGTAACAAAAACCCACACCAGTCGTCTAGTATATTATAACCGCCAAAAGAAATAACAATTGGAAACCATTCTAACTCTAAAGAATCTTACCAAAAGATTCGGTCCTATAACTGCTGTAAGTGATCTTTCCTTCACTATTAAGAAGGGAAATGTATATGGTATTTTAGGACCAAACGGAAGTGGAAAATCAACCACACTGGGCATTGTTCTTAATGTAGTCAATAAAACATCAGGAGATTTTACCTGGTTCGATGGAACCTCTTCTACGCACGAGGCATTAAAAAAAGTGGGCGCTATTATAGAACGCCCTAATTTCTATCCTTATATGACAGCTGCTCAAAATTTAAAATTGGTATGCCAGATTAAAGAGGTTGCTTCAGATAAAATTGAAGAAAAATTAGAACTGGTCGGTCTTCTGGATCGAAAAGACAGTAAATTCAGGACATTCTCTCTCGGAATGAAACAACGATTAGCCATCGCGTCAGCTTTATTAAATGACCCGGAAATTCTGATCCTGGATGAACCTACCAATGGTTTAGATCCTCAAGGGATTCATCAGATAAGAGAAATTATAAAAGTTATTGCTTCGAAAGGAACTACCATTCTTTTGGCTTCTCACTTATTGGATGAAGTAGAAAAAGTGTGTAGTCATGTGGTTATTATTCGTAAGGGAGTAAAATTATATTCCGGACCCGTTGATGAAATGAATGCCAGTCATGGTTTCTTCGAATTAAATAGTAATCAAAATAGTGAACTTAAAAAATGGTTATCAGACCAAAGTATTTTTGGCAATATTAAAGAAGAAGATGGTAAACTTATTGCTTTTTTAAATAGTGAACTGGATGCTGAGAGTTTAAATAGACAATTATATGATGCCGGAATTACACTCACACATCTCGTAAAACGAAAAGAAAGTCTGGAAGAACAGTTTTTACAATTAACCAACAATTTAAACTAACGCAATGCTACGATTACTCAACATAGAATTCCAAAAATTACGATATAATAAGTCCGCTAAAATACTTACTATTACATATTTCGTATTAATCCTTCTGATATCCCTTATAGCTTCTTATGAATTCGATTTTGGAGGAATTAATTTTCGATTAGCAGATCAGGGGATTTTCAATTTCCCCTATATATGGCATGTAAATTCTTGGATTGCTGCCTGGTTAAAACTATTTCTGGCTATTGTTATTGTATCCATTATGGCAAATGAATATTCAAACAGAACACTAAAACAAAACTTAATAGACGGACTAAGTAAAAAAGAATTTATAGCCTCTAAATTTCTTACTGTTGTTCTTTTTTCATTTGTCTCTACGCTTTTTCTATTTATAGTTTCGTTGATCCTTGGACTTATCTTTTCTGATTATAATGAGGTTTCGATTATATTTTCTGATTTAGAATTTATCTTGGCATACTTTGTAAAACTTGTTGGATTCTTTTCATTTTGTATGTTCTTAGGGATATTTATAAAACGATCTGCCTTCGCACTTGGGTTCCTTATTGTTTGGCAACTTATCGAAGGGGCTTTCAGATTGTTTTCGGGATTAATTAAATGGAAATTTGACTCTGATATCGTAGATAAAATTATTCCATTTTTACCATTGGACAGTATGTCGAATTTAATTAATGAGCCTATCACACGTCTTAATGTGATTCAATCTGCGGCTAATCAATTGGGTGAAAACTTTCAGAGAGACTATGCCGTACACTGGTATGAAATAGTAATTGTTTTAGTCTGGACGGCGATATTCGTAAGACTATCTTATTATCTTCTAAAAAAGAGAGATTTATAATATCTTTGAGTGTTTGAACTCAACTCATGAAATACGTATCATTTGTTCTACTATTTTCATTAGGCTCTTCATTATTTGCTCAGGGAGAAGCCAATAACTGGTATTTTGGACAAAATGCGGGTGTGAATTTTAGCACAACCCCTCCTACCCCGCTCACCGACGGGCGAATAAACACGCTGGAAGGTTGCACGACCATATCTGATGCTACAGGTAATCTTCTTTTTTATACAGACGGCTCTATAATTTTTACAAGAAATCATGGGATTATGCAAAATGGGACAGATCTAAGAGGTGATACTTCCAGTACGTCTTCTGCGTTAATTGTTCCACAACCTAATACACCAAATATATATATTGTTTTTACGGTAGACGAACCCCATCATTTTAATGCAGACAATAATCCTGATACATCCGATGGAGATGGTGTGAATGATGGATTTTTGTACTCCATTGTAGATATGTCTCTTGACGGCGGAAATGGCGCTGTTATCTCTGGTCAGAAGAATTTACCGCTGATAACCTATGATACATCCAATCCTTTAGAAAGTTTATACAAATGTTCTGAAAAAATTACAGCAGTAAAAAGTGATGATTGCGATTCCTTTTGGGTAATTACACATTTTATTGATACTTATTATTCATTTAGAGTAGATCAAACCGGAGTGAATACGACTCCCGTAACTTCGCAAATTGGAGTTACCGTACCTATTTCAGGATATAGGCGGAATGCATTAGGGTATTTAAAGGCTTCTCCGGAAGGAGATAAATTAGCCGTAGTACATTTTGGATTGACCAATGTAACTGGCGGAGATGGTCCGGGAAAAGTACTTTTTTACGATTTTGACAATAGTACCGGAACAGTTAGTAATGAAATAGAATTATATAACGGTGATGCACCCTATGGTATTGAATTCTCACAAAGTGGAGAGCGTTTGTATACTACCGTTGGTATTGGTGATGGTGGTCAAGAAAATGGATTTTTAATGCAATTTAATCTTTCTTTACCCGATAATCAGATTGCCAACAGCGGAACAAGAATTTTGAACCAAAACGGTCAGGATACTTCTATTTTTAGTGCCGGAGCATTACAATTAGGACCTGATGGAAGAATTTACAGAGCTTTGTATGATTTTAATTCCGGAACTGGAAACTACCTGGGAGTGATCGAAAATCCCGAAGCATTAGCATCCAATGTGATTTACGATGAAAGAGGATTGTTCGTAAATGTAGATGGTGATCGGGGATCCCGAATAGGATTACCACCATTCATCCAATCTATTTTTGCACAAACAATTGATATTATCAACCGCGGAGATCCTAAAGATGTAAATCTTGTTCTATGTGAAGGAGATGTCTATAGGCTGGAATATCAGGACATTACTACAGCTTCATATACCTGGTTTTTGGATGATGTACAGATATCTAATTCTACTTTTTTCCTGGATATTAACACTACCGGTAATTATCGATTAGAGGTTGATCTCAATGATGGTAGCTGCCCGTTGATTGGAGTGGCCAATGTAACTTTTTTTGAAGTGCCAGTAATTCAAAACACCCCTGCTAACCAGATCATTTGTGATGATAACAATGATGGAATCTCAGACCTGGATCTGTCAGTATATGATACTACCATCTTGGGAACACAAGACCCTAATCAATTTCGGGTTCGGTATTTTCGATCTTTTGCAGACGCTGATGCAAACACAAATGAACTTCCACAAAATTTTACCACCGAAAATAATCCACAGACTATTGCTATAAGAATTGAAAATGTCGGAAATATAAACTGTTACAGTACAACTAGTTTCGAAATAGAGATTTTTGATGGACCGACTGCTTTTAGAACTGATTCCATAGTTTCTTGTGATAATGCAGAGGACGGCGATGATACAAATGGGATGATTGTCTATGATTTGACCACTGCCAATACAGATATATACAATGGTCAAAATGTGGTTGATTATACGATAAGCTATCATACCACACTAACAGATGCCGAGAATAATACAAATTCGATTTTAGATCCCGCTAATGCTGTACTATCAAATACGATGACCGCAGTTTATGCCAGACTCGAAAATAACCTCAACCCAGCTTGCTTCGATATTTTAGAGATACCTGTGACTATTAATTTATTGCCAGTTGCCAACGATACAGTATTAACACAGTGTGATGAATATATGAATACCAATGATGGAATTACAATTTATAACCTTGATGAGTCCGTAGATCAAATAACTGGAGGCGCAGCAAACCGTTCCGTATTGTTTTTTGAAGACCTGGCGACAGCAAATGCCGGAACATCATCAATATCCAACACTAATACTTATCAAAACACCACGGCGAATCAACAACTTTTTGTAAGGGTGACGGACGACTTAACTGACTGTTTTAGAATAGCTACTCTGGATTTATTAGTAAGCACGACTTCGGCAAGTGATGCAATTTTAACTCTTTGTGATGATGATGGTGTAGAAGATGGCTTTAGAGAGTTTGATCTTACACAGGCTAATTCCCAGGTTCTTTTTGGGATTGCTAGTCCGAACCTTTCTGTCATATATTATGAAACCAATGAAGACGCACTTAGCGAGATCAATCCAATAACATTGTATACCAACCCTACCGCCGGAACTCAAGGGCAAGATATTGTTTATGCCAGAGTGGAAGATAACCTAAATCAGTGTTATGGCATCAATCAGGTACAATTGTTTTTATATCCACTACCTGATATAGAAGAACTCGAAGATGCATTTTTGTGCGAAGGCTCTAATATTACAATAAATTCTGGGTTAGAATCTGGTAATCCTAATGAATTTGACTATGTATGGTCCCCAAATGGTGAAACTACAGAAAGTATAAATATTACACAAGAAGGCAATTATACAGTAACAGTTACGAATCAATTGACAGGATGCTCTAAAAACCGTACAGTAACCGTTTCAATATCTTCACCAGCTACTATTCTTCAGCCTATAGAAATTAATGACGCTTCCAATAATAATACTGTTACAATTAATGTAGCCGGATCCGGTAATTATGAATATGCCATAGCTTATAACGGATCGAATATAAGAACTTATCAAGACAGTCCTATATTCACTAACGTGCCTCCAGGATTTCATACGATATATATAAGAGATAAAAACGGATGCGGTCCCGAAGCTTCTCAGGATATTTCTGTTGTTGGCTTCCCTAAATATTTCACCCCTAACGGAGATGGTTTTCACGAAACCTGGAATGTAGAAGGGATATCAGCGCAAATATTAGGCAGTTCCATTATCTATATTTTTGATCGTAATGGTAAATTATTAAAACAATTAGTTCCATCAGGAAATGGTTGGGATGGTACTTATGGAGGAAAATTAATGCCTTCCAGTGAGTATTGGTTTCAGGTAAAATTGGGAGATGGAAGAATCCGTAAGGGAAGTTTTTCTCTAATAAGATAACCTAATCCAAAAACTGGTACGCATATAACACTAGTTTATTATTATATTCGCGTCATAACAAAAATTGTAGATGAGAAGAATATTACTACTTACTTTTATACTCTTTATATCATATTTTTCGGTTTATTCCCAAAATGAACCTACCGATTGTGTAAATACCATTATTATATGTGGAAATACTAACTTAGAGTTAAACTCTAACGGAGTGGGGACTAATGATTTTGCATTACCAGGTAACAATCCACCTGATTGTGCTTTTACAGAAAGCCAAAGCTTATGGATTAGGGTAAATATTGTACAATCAGGAACACTGGCATTTACTATAACACCAGAATCTACAAGTAATGCAGAAGACTATGATTTTGCCGTATACGGACCAAATGTTACGTGTAGTACACTTGGTAGTTCTATTCGTTGTTCTTCTACCAATCCTCCTGCTGCAGGAGTATCTACACTAACAGGATTAAATGATACAGAAACAGATCTTAGTGAAGGCCCTGGAGATTTAGGTAATGGATTCGTAAGATCAATAGATGCACTTGCCGGAGAAGAATATTATATATTAATCGACAACTTTTCTCAAAACGGTGGTTTTGATTTAGAATTTACTGGAACTGCCTTATTACCAGATAGCCCACAGAATGATGCTGGAACTACTACTAATCTGGATCTTACAGAATGTGACGTTATCGGTGATCAGAATGATGGAATGACAAATTTCGATCTGGAAAGTAATACAGCTGCCATTTTAGGAACGCAAAGCAATACGGTTGTTACCTATCATAATTCTGAAGAAGATGCCAGTTTAGGTAATGGAGCATTAACGAGCCCTTATTTTAGCGCTCAGAATAATGAAACTATATATGCAAGAATCGAGAATACGTTGACAGAATGTTTCACCGTAGAGACATTTACCTTAATCACAGATCCCGGACCTCCGATCAGTACTCCAACACCTTTTATTCAGTGCGATAATGATAATGACGGGGATGACACTAATGGATTTGTTTCTTTTCTATTAAGTGACAAAGACACAGAGATTCTTAACGGATTAAATCCCTCGGATTTTACCTTAACATATCATGAATCCCAGGCAGATGCTGACGCAGGAACAGGAGTGATTGACAAAACAACACCTTATATAAATACTTCAAACCCGCAAACCATTTTTGTGAGAGCACAGGATAACTCCTCCCAGCTTTGTTCAACCACTGTCAATTTTGAATTACAAGTAAATTCTTTACCAGAAGCTAACGCTGCATCTCTCACTCAATGTGATGAATATAATAATCCCACCGATGGTATTACGCTGTTTAATCTTAATGAAGCAATCAATCAGATAACGGGAGGGAACTCTGATAGAACTGTTGCTTTTTTTGAAGACCTAGCAGCTGCTAATGCTGCTTCACCCGCTATTACTAATACGGATAATTATCAAAACACAAGTGTCAATCAGCAACTATTTGTTCGTGTTACCGATGATATAAATAATTGTTTTAGAATAACTACTTTGGATCTTCTTGTAAGTGTTACTTCTGCAAGTGATGCCTCTTTATCAGTATGTGATGATGATGGTACGGAAGATGGCTTCAGAGAATTTGATCTAGCACAAGCCAATGCACAAGTGCTTTTCGGTATTTCCAGTCCTAATTTATCCGTAGTGTATTATGAAACTATAGAAGATGCACTAAGCGAAATTAATACAATTACGACTTATATCAATACTACTTCAGGAACGCAAGGCACAGATGTAGTGTATGCCCGGGTAGAAGACAACTTCAATCAATGTTTCGGAATTAATCAGGTAGCATTGTTTGTTAATCCGATTCCTGATATTGAAGAACAAGAAGATTTTGTTTTATGTCAAAATGAAAATGTATTGATCAATTCAGGACTCCAACAAGGATCTGATCCGAATGACTTTGATTACCTATGGTCGACTGGTGAAACTACAGAAACGATTAATGTAACCCAGGAAGGTGTCTATGATGTTACTGTGACCAATCAAATTACAGGTTGCTCCAAAAATAGGATCGTAAATGTGGAACTTTCAGGATCTGCTATAATAATAAACCCAATAGAGATTAATGACGCTGCAAACAATAATAATGTTAGTATTAATGTAACCGGACCAGGAGATTATGAATACGCTATTGCATTTAATGGTTCTAATATCAGAACATATCAGGATAGTCCAACGTTTACGAACGTGCCTCCGGGATTTCATACAGTGTATGTGAGAGATAAAAACGGATGTCAACCAGAAACCATACAAGATATCTCTGTAGTTGGTTTTCCCAAATACTTTACACCAAACGGAGATGGGTTTCATGAAACCTGGAATGTATCGGGTATATCCGCTCAGGTGCTAGGCAGTTCGATTATTTATATTTTCGATCGTAATGGTAAACTTCTAAAACAGTTGATTCCATCAGGAAATGGCTGGGATGGAACTTACTCAGGCACTTTAATGCCGTCTAGTGAGTATTGGTATCGTGTAGAATTGAGTGATGGTAGAATTCGTAAAGGAAGCTTTTCTTTAATACGATAAACTTTCCCTAAAACTTCAATTCCATTTTAATATTCATAGCAGTATTCTGTATCTTTATTCAGAAAAGATAATCTATACAATGAAGTTCGAGCTCAAGTCAGATTTTAAACCCACAGGAGACCAACCTGAAGCGATAAAGCAACTTGTTAATGCTATGGAAGCAGGGGAGAAATATCAAACACTTTTAGGGGTAACGGGATCAGGTAAAACATTTACTGCGGCTAATGTTATTTCACAAGTCCAACGTCCAACACTGGTATTGGCTCATAATAAAACGCTAGCAGCCCAATTATATTCTGAGTTTAAACAGTTCTTTCCGGAGAATGCTATTGAATACTTTGTTTCCTATTATGATTATTATCAACCGGAAGCGTATATTCCTACTACAGGAACTTACATAGAAAAAGATTTATCGATCAATGATGAGATCGAAAAACTAAGATTAAGTGCCACTTCATCTTTACTTTCAGGACGTAGAGACGTACTGGTAGTGGCATCCGTTTCCTGCTTGTATGGTATAGGAAATCCAGTTGAATTTCAGAAAAACGTAATCTCAATACAACAAGGACAATTTGTTTCCAGAACAGCGTTACTTCATAAACTGGTACAGAGTTTATACTCTAGAACTGAAGGAGAATTTCATCACGGAAATTTTAGAATAAAAGGAGATACAGTAGATATTTATCCCAGCTATGCGGATGATGCGTTTAGAGTACATTTTTTTGGTGATGAAATCGAAGAAATTGAGGCCTTCGATGTGCAAACCAATGAAATTATTGAAAAATATAATCGCTTGAATATCTATCCTGCCAATATGTTCGTGACATCGCCGGATGTATTACACGGAGCTATCGATCAAATTGCATTGGATCTCGGAAAGCAAGTAGAGTATTTTAAAGAAATAGGAAAATTTCTGGAAGCGAAAAGACTGGAAGAGCGTACCAATTTTGATTTAGAAATGATCAAGGAACTTGGCTATTGTTCAGGAATCGAAAATTACTCTCGTTATCTCGATGGCAGAGAACCGGGAACCAGACCATTCTGTCTGTTAGATTATTTCCCTAATGACTATTTAATGATCGTAGATGAAAGTCACGTCACTATTCCGCAAACACACGCAATGTATGGAGGTGATCGCTCCAGAAAAGAAAACCTTGTAGAATATGGTTTTAGACTACCTGCTGCTATGGATAACAGACCTTTGAAGTTTGAAGAATTTGAAGCTCTACAAAATCAGGTAATCTATATAAGTGCTACACCGGCAGATTATGAGTTACAAAAAAGTGAAGGAACTTACGTCGAACAGATTATCAGACCAACTGGATTACTAGATCCTATAATAGAAGTGCGTCCAAGTCTTAATCAAATTGATGATTTGATTGAAGAAATGCAAAAACGTATCGAAAAAGATGAACGAATTCTGGTGACCACCTTGACCAAAAGGATGGCAGAAGAGCTCACTAAATACCTAACCAGGATTGATGTTCGCTGTCGATATATCCATAGTGATGTTGACACTTTGGAACGCGTGGAGATTATGCAGGATTTACGTAAAGGGTTGTTTGATGTATTGATTGGGGTAAACTTACTCCGCGAGGGATTAGATTTACCAGAAGTATCACTAGTTGCTATTTTGGATGCTGATAAAGAAGGATTTTTAAGAAATAACCGATCCCTTACGCAAACCATCGGTAGAGCTGCAAGAAATATAAACGGACTAGCAATTCTGTATGCAGATAAAATTACCCAAAGTATGCAAGATACCATGGATCAGACCAATTATCGGCGTGAAAAACAAATTGCCTATAATACTAAACATGGAATTACACCTAAAGCAATCAAAAAGTCACTGGATAATGCACTAGCAGGCAAAAAGGTGGAACCTTATCAATTCGAAACAGCTCCAACATTAAAAGCTGCCGAAGAAGAAACAGCATATTTCACAAAAGATCAGTTAGAAACCCGCATAAGAAATGTCCGTAAAGAAATGGAAAAAGCATCTAAAGAACTTGATTTTATGACAGCAGCCAGATTACGGGACGAAATTAAAATGTTGCAAGCTAAGGTTCAGGATCAAAAAGTGTAGTTTTTATAAAAAATCTAAGAACATTATTACCTTTAAATATATTCGGTAAAAAATAATAATAAAAAAGGGTTTTAATAATATACTGGGTGTTATTTCGAGTGATTTTTTGTAAAAAAATCGTATCGAGAAGCTTTCAAAAACGAAAACTTATTTATTTGTCCGGATTGTAAGTATTCAGAGCACGATTTTGGTTATAATAACCTGTTCTCGATACATTTCTCCCAGGTCGAAACACTCGAACTGACGGTTTTAAAACCAAAAAATATTAATAACACAAAACGAATATGAGTACAATTTCAATAGAAAAATTTATAGAGGGCATCCCGAAAACAGAACTTCATCTGCATATCGAAGGAACCTTTGAACCTGAATTGATGTTTAAGATTGCAAAACGAAATCAAAAAAAGATTCCATACAGTTCTGTTTCTGAATTAAGGAATGCCTATCAGTTTAAAAATTTACAAGAGTTTCTGGATATCTATTATGCTGGTGCCAATGTGCTAACCACTGAAAAGGATTTTTATGATCTTACTTGGGCATATCTTAGCAAAGTACAGGAGCAAAATGTAGTGCATGTCGAAATATTCTTTGACCCGCAAACGCATACAGATCGTGGGATTTCTTTTGAAACAGTCATCAAAGGAATCCGATCCGCATTGGAAGATGGAAAAAAGAAGTTAGGTATTACGTACAAATTGATCATGTCTTATTTAAGGCACCTGGATGAAGCTTCTGCTTTTAAAACTTTAGAACAGTCGCTACCCTATAAAGATTGGATAAGTGCGGTTGGGTTAGACTCCTCAGAAGTGGGTAATCCTCCATCCAAGTTTGAAAGAGTATTTGAAAAATCCAGAGAAGAAGGCTTTTTAACCGTTGCCCATGCCGGTGAGGAAGGTCCCGCCGAGTACATTTGGGAAGCACTGACTTTACTTAAAATTAATCGGATTGATCACGGAAATCGTTGTCTGGATGATGAAACATTAGTAGATCGACTGGTTGATCTGCAAATGCCACTTACATTATGTCCGCTTTCTAATGTAGAATTAAAGGTAGTAGCTGATTTAAAACAGCATCCAATTGAAAAAATGATGCAAAAGAACTTACTGGTTACTGTTAATTCTGATGATCCGGCCTACTTTGGTGGTTATATAAATGAAAACTATCTCGGAATAGCCAAAGCACTAAACCTTTCTAAAGAACAGATCACAACATTAGTAAAAAATAGTTTTAAAGCAAGTTGGTTGTCTGATCAAGAGAAAGAGAAAAGAATACTTGAAATTGATCAATATTTGAAAGAAAACTCATGATGGATCCTCTACGGTTATTTAGTAAATGGTATGACGAAGAACTGGAAAAAAGCATGTCCAATATTCCTTCGGCATGTTGTATTTCTTCTATTGGATTAGACGGATATCCTAACGCCAGATTTGTATCCTTAAAAGAAGTAAAAGATGGTGCCTTTATTATTACAGGACCATTGCGATCCAGAAAAGGGTTGGAAATAGAAAAATCACCAAAAGTAGCGCTGACTTTTTGGTGGGAAGCAACTCAAAAACAAATACGAATACAAGGAAATGCATCCAAAATATCAGACAGGGAAGCGGTATCCTATTTTAATGAAAGAGCAAAGGATTCAAAAATTATATCAATGATTAGTGAACAAGGTGCTATCATTGATAATATAGACGTCCTAAAAAAACGGTTCTCTAAAGCTGAAACAACTTATAACAATCAAGAAGTTAGTAAACCCGAAAACTGGGGTGGATACGCCATTCAACCTATACGAATAGAGTTTATGGAATTCGAAAAAAGCAGGTTTCATAAAAGAACACTTTTTGAGCGTGAACATAAAGGCTGGTCAACTAGAATATTACAACCATAATCCAAAATTTCACTATTATCTATTAATATGGGTGGTTATGAAAAAACTTCTTACTGTAACAAATCTATAACATAGGTAATATTCAGACTTAATAGGCACCATATTTGATGAAACTCTATAAACTAAACAAAGTGAAAAGTAAAATAATCTATTTAATTATCTTATGCTCATCTATAACCTTCTACCTCAATGCTCAGAACTCCGTAAAAACACATGAAGGAGTAGAAATAGGAGGTATAAAACAATGGATCGGCGCAAAATCCAATAACGACTCAAAACCACTACTGCTGTTCTTACACGGAGGGCCTGGTTTTTCGTCAAGAGCATATTCAAAAAAATTCGTGAAACATCTTAAGAAAGATTTTATTGTCGCACAATGGGATCAACGAGAAACAGGGATTACAAGAGCATGGGGTTCAAGCAAGGATTCATTAACACTTCAGTTAATGCATAGTGATACAAAAGAAGTAGTTAAATATCTATTAAAAAAGTTTAAGAAAAAGAAAATTTATTTAGTTGGTTTTTCTTGGGGTGGTTTTTTGGGGCTTCATTTTGCAAATGAACATCCTGAATTATTACATGCATATGTATCCGTCAGCTCTATGATTCATGGCAATGAATCTGAAAGTAAAACATTAGAATTGATATATCAAAAAGCAAAAAAATCAAACAACACCGAAGCACTAAAAGAAATATCGACCATTAATATACCTTTTAGGTCTTGGGAAGAATTATACTATCAAAGAAAATGGACTGCCTATTTCTCCGATGGCAAATTATCTAACAAACAGTATCCAAAATCATTATTTAAAAAATGGTCTTTGAAATGGATGCCCGTTTTTTTGGAAGCCTCAAAAGTAAATTACAACGAAACAGTACCAGAGGTTCTTTGCCCAATTTATTTCTTTCTTAGCGAAAAGGATTTTGTATCTAACCATACTGTAACGCAAAAGTATTTTGATGGGTTAAAGGCTAAACAAAAAGAAGTAATTTGGTTTAATGAATCAACCCACGAAATACCAAGTCAAGAACCAAAAAAATTTAGTACTGAATTGATAAAAATTAGTCAATCTTTGAATTAAAATTTTTAGAGCAATTATACTCTAGGTTTTCATATTAACCATAATTGGTGTTATAACCTTAAAGGTAAAAGCTAATACAAAACTGTTCAAAATAATGACTATTTTTAGATATAAACAAAACTGCCTAATTCTTTAAAAATTTTGAGGGTCTATTATTTCTAATATTGAACGATTAAAGCCTGTACCTTATGAATGATTTACAAATTGCTAAAAAAGTTACCCTAACGCCTATTTCATCCATCGCTAAAAAATTTGGCGTGGATCCTGATCAAATAGAAATGTATGGCAAATTCAAAGCAAAACTGCCTTTACATGCGATTGAAAGGCAGAACGCCAATAAAAGTAATCTCATTCTTGTTTCTGCTATTTCTCCAACTCCGGCCGGTGAAGGAAAAACCACCATGTCGATAGGTTTATCTGAAGGTTTGAATCGTTTAGATAAAAAAACAACCGTGGTTTTAAGAGAGCCATCTTTAGGTCCTGTTTTTGGAATTAAGGGGGGAGCAACAGGCGGCGGATATTCTCAAGTATTACCAATGGAAGACATCAATCTTCATTTTACGGGTGATTTTGCCGCTATAGAAAAAGCACACAATCTGTTGGCAGCTATCATTGATAACAATATTCAAAGTAAGACCAATACACTATTGTTAGATCCAAGAACAATTAGCTGGAAACGTGTTGTGGATTTAAACGACCGTGCTTTACGGCGAGTAATTGTCGGGTTAGGAGGAACTACTTCAGGCGTTCCTAGAGAAACTGGTTTTGATATCACAGCTGCTTCAGAAATTATGGCAATTCTTTGTTTAGCAGAAAACTTAAGTGACCTTAAAACGAGATTAGGTAACATTTTTATCGGCTACACATATGACAAAAACCCTATTTATGCAAAGGATCTGAAGGCAGAAGGAGCAATGACTGCCTTACTGAAAGATGCTATCAAACCAAATCTGGTACAAACTATCGAAGGAAATCCTGCCATCATTCATGGTGGACCTTTTGCTAATATTGCTCAAGGAACTAATACCGTGCTAGCCACATTAATGGGTATGTCTTACTCTGAATATACCGTGACCGAAGCCGGTTTCGGATTTGATCTGGGTGCCGAAAAATTCTTTGACATTAAATGTCAGAGTGCAGGACTGAAACCAAAAGCTGTAGTACTAACAGCTACTATTCGTGCATTAAAGTATCACGGGGGCGCAGATCTAAAATCACTAACCGATCCAAATGTAGAAGCGCTACAAAAAGGACTTCCTAATTTAGAAAAACACTTGGAGAATATTACCAAGTTTCGTGTAACCCCGGTAATAGCTATCAATAAATTTACGTCAGATAGTGATGCTGAAATTGATATCATTAAAGATTTTGCTGCTTCTAAAGGTGTAAGGGTAGCATTGGTCGAAGTTTGGGAAAAAGGCGGTGAAGGTGCTATTGAGCTTGCCAAATGTGTTATTGATGTAGTAAAAGAAAATGAGTCCAATTTTAAACCACTTTATCGATGGGAATCTCAGGTAACAGATAAAATAGAAACTATTGCTACAGAAATTTATGGTGCTAAACACGTAGATTATTCATCAAAGGCGAAAGCTAATTTGAAAGTAATCACAAATTTAGGCTTGGATCATTTACCTGTTTGTATTGCAAAAACACAAAAATCATTATCGGATAACCCTAAGTTATTAGGAAGACCAAAAGATTTTATTCTCACTGTGCGAGAGATAGAAATAGCTGCCGGTGCAGGCTTCTTAATTCCTATAACAGGTGATATTATGCGAATGCCCGGATTACCCGCACATCCTGCATCAGAAGGAATCGATGTCAATGAGAATGGTGAAATTACGGGGCTATTTTAGTCAATAAACGATTAATTTGGTAACTTATGAAGTTATTCAAAAGCATAATTAAATCATTTGGACAATTACGTAACAGAACTAACTTATTTTGCGGAATTGGAGAGTCTGAGATTCTGGAAAACACAATCCATATAAATAAGTATCCTTTTGAACCATCCGTAGCATTTCCCGAAAAATTGATCAATGCAACTGAAATTGACACTATCAGTATTGATTATGGCAATTCAAAAATCAATATAAAAAATGATATTGTTTTTGTCTCAGCAGAAAAGAAAGATGAACTAAGAATATTTGCCAAACAAAATAACATCCCTTTATCACCACATAATTGGAATTGGGATTGGATATTAGAACCTTATCTTGATACAGAATTTACCGAAGAAAGTAAAAAACTTACGATGAATCGACTTTGTGAAAACGGTTTTGATGTAACCGAGATCAATACTATCAGGAAAGAAGTAGGAAAACAGATGTATCGATATAACTTTAATACAATGTTATGGGAGTGGTATAGTTTATCGTTATTAGATGTATTATCTGCGATGCGTGTAAAATATGATAAAGAAGAATTTCGGGAGTTTTACAAAAGAGCAATAGAGATAGAAAAACGTAGGAGATAAAATCACGTGTCTTTCAGAAAAGAAATTTATACTTTATTTGAATACAACATCCTCTGACCATAAACATCACCTTTATAGTCAAAGAATGTTAGAATTTATTCTTTACGTAAAATATCCTGTATAATTTTCAAGTGATGTTTCGTATGTATCCTTAGAAACCTTTGAGTTTGTTTTTTATTTAGTTGACCAAAAACAGGATGAATAAAGTTTGTATTAGAATTTAGATCCGATAAACCTGCGAGGTTTTCTCTGGCCAATTCTAATTGAGATAGTATATCTTCAGTCTTTATATTATCCGGAGGCAAAACAGCAGCTGGAGATTGGCCTCTTCCTCTCGGGATATATCCAAAGGTAAATGAAAAGATTCGGGCAAGATTAAAACGTTTATCGTAAACAGAAGGGTCAGAACTTTTTAGTATATCAAGAATTCTATTAACCACCTTAAGACTATGATCCAGATGCCAGGAAACCGGCACTTTAGAAACATTAGTATTTAAACGATCTCTAAACTGAATTAAATAGGCGATATCATACAATTGGCTATCCATAAACCTTCTCTTATCATCATAATTATCTCCTTGTCCATACCCCAGGAAAGCCAAGTTGCAAATAACAAACAACGCTAATAATAGTGTTCTCATTGTGTACATATTGGTTTAATTATGTTAAAATTCGAAGCGATACCCAAAATCCGGGAAAAACCCTATCTGATTTACCTCATCTACATTGTTGGTTAATCTATTATAACGACGTGCAAAAAGGTTCTCATTGGCCGTCACATTCTGTAGATCCACATAGAATTGATGCGAGCGTTTCTTTTTACCACTATTTATCTTATACCCAAACTTAACATCCCATCTAAAATATCCTTTATTCTGTTTACTAAATGCAATATCTTCCTGCAAAACTTCAAAACCTGCAGCTTGAGAAGCAGCCAAATCAACAGGTGTATAATATCTTCCTCCGGAAAAGGTAAGTCTCGTATCAAAAAACAAAACATTCTTTTTCGTCTTTCCCATAGCAAACTCTTTTCCCGCTAATAAGTTCACTACATATTCATTATTGAAAGGTGTATTCCGTTCGACACCATCACTCCCTTCATATTTACTTTCGAATAATGATGTAGTTAACAACCCATAGTATCCGTTGTTAAAAAACCTTTCTAATGTCAACTCAATTCCTTGATTAAACCCGGTTCCTTCATTAACTAATGAGACTCTATCGTTATCAAAACCAAAATCTGCACCTTCGGTAAGCGAAGAATAACTTGATGAAAATGACTCTACGGCCGCTTTGCTAATATCCTGATAATACACTTCTATCTTTCCTCTCCAGCTACTACCTAATCTTACATCATATCCCAAGACAAAGTGGTTGCTCCTTACAAAATCCAAATTTCTATTGGTTTGCACCAACTCACCATTCACTTCTTCATTTAGAAATAAAAGAGGTAACGGAACAGGTTGATGATGCAATCCATATCCAAAGCTCAGACGATGATTTTGAGATACTTTATAAGTAAGTCCTGCTCTTGGTTCTAAAACAAATTGTTCATTAAGAGAACTATATTGTCCGTGAAATCCCGTATTTAGAGTTAGTTTTTCTGTAAGCCTAAATTGCCCCTGAATATAAGGCTGGAAGATGGTAAGATTTTCATCTATATCTCTGAATGTAAACAGATCAGGATCTCCGTCATTATCTATATCAGGTTGTTCTGTCCTATCTCTTAATAATGATGCTACTCCAATATTTTCTAATAATATGCCGGTTCTTATGGTACTTCTGCTACTTAATTTGGCATTATACAGCGTAGAAAAAGTAAGCCGGCTCTCTGTATTGTCTGCTTCTGTATATTTTATAATTCGTTCTTGCTGACTATCCTTGTCGATGAAACGGTCTACTAAAAAATCATTTCCGGTAAACGAGCCCGAGAGAATAGTTTTTAAATAAGATTTATCTGTGATATTGATCTGATGTTTCAATCCAATTACTCCAAATCTGGATTCGACAAAGCTATTTTCATCTTCTGCCGCAAAAAGATCATCTTCGTCAATATCATTCCCCATAAAATCAATATCAGAGAAACCTATAATTCCAAAAAGGGAGAAGTTCCCTAATTTGCTTTTTCCCAGATCAACATTAAAAGAAACATCACTATAATTAGGAGCCGCCGAAGTCCCTCCTGCTCCAATACCTAATAAACCCACTAAAGAGTATCTTCCTGCCACCAGAAAAGATCCGTTATTTTTTCCGACAGGACCTTCTGCCATAGCTTCAATTCCGGTAAAAATCCCAACCTGCGCTGTATATTCATATGCATCTTTATTTCCTTTTCTAAAACCAAGGTCAAAAACACCTCCGATCGCATTTCCATATTCTGAAGGAAAAGCGGATGTAATAAAATCAGAATTCTTTAATAAATTAGGATTTAATGCAGAAACGGGTCCTCCTGTGGTTCCTAATGTACTATAATGATTAGGACTCGGTATGGGCACTCCTTCTAACCTCCACAACAATCCGGTCGGAGAATTACCACGGATAACAACATCATTTCTGCTATCATCCGGAGCAGATACTCCCGCGAAATTGGCTGCTAAACGTCCCACATCACTTCTACCTCCTGAAAAACGGGTCACTTCTTCCAGGCTAAACTGCCGTGCAGATACCGATGTCAGTTTATTTATTGCTCGGGCTTTATTGGTTTCTGAAGTTATAATAATTTCATCTAATTGATCAAATGCTTCAATTAATCCCACGTTAACCACCGCTTCTTTACCAGAAGTTACCACTATATTAGGTAATGTAATAGACTCAAAACCTATATAGCTCACTCTAATAGTTTGTCGCCCCAAGGGGACTCTTTCTAAGGTAAAATATCCATCGATATCCGTAATAACCCCATTGCTATCGTTTGTATTTAATAATTCTACAGTTGCGCCTACCAATGGAATTTCGGATTGTTTATCGATAACTACTCCTTTAATAGTTCCTGTTTGTGCCTTACTTAAACCGATACTTAAAAGTATAAATAAAACTGCGTATGTTTTCATAGTGTTATTAATTTTACTCAAATCTGTTAACTTGATCATACGGAGACAAACAAAAAAAAGTGAAGCAGTAAATTTTACTATTGAGGTATATAAAATTCCTTTTGAATCTAATTTTGCAACCGATACTCATCAATTTTCAGATGAAGCACATTTTATAACAATTCAGACAGTATTCCGGCAATTCAAGAAAAGACAAAAGTAATTTGGCATTTACTTATGTATCTTTATCAATACAAACTAGATTTATATGTTAAAAAAAACTACTATACAAAAACTAGGAATGCGAATTCTGATCATTAACGTTGTGTATTTCTTGATAAAACTCACTATAGTTCATGATGAAGATGATACTTTTTTTGATAGCCCTGGTGTTTTTTACTATTGCAGTGCTTTCTTTTTGTTCATGTTAGTTTGGGAAAGTAATGATTGGTTAGTAAGAAGACAACAATTGAAGATAAGAGGTGGTCTGGATTTTACGAAAGGGGTTCATATTTTACTAATAAATTTGGCCATTTTCCTTCCAATTTCAGCCTTACTTTATTATTTAGCCATCTTCCAATTCGATCACCTCTGTAAAATTGATGCAGATAATCCCTGGTTACGTTTTAGAATTGATTTTTTTAGAGCAGCAATTCTAGGTTTTGCATTGATCATCTTTAATTTATTCTACCATGCATTGCGACAAAAGAAAGAAATGGAGAATATGATGAACGATATGCAAAAAGAAATTATGACATCTAAATACAAATCACTTAAAAACCAGATAAGTCCACATTTCTTATTCAATAGTCTAAATACATTAACTTCTCTTATGTATGAAGACAGGGATCTCGCATCAGATTTTGTTTCCAGATTAGCTACTTGCTATCGATATATTCTCGATAATCGTGAGGAAGATTTGGTGAGTTTAGAAAAAGAACTTGGTTTTTTGGATTCTTTTATTTTTATGATGAATATCAGACACGAAGGAGCATTGAGTATTACTACACATATCTCTGTAAACCCAAAAGATTTTGTAATACCAACGCTTTCTTTGCAAATGTTGGTAGAAAATGCGCTAAAGCATAATTATTATTCTAAAGAAAAACCTCTGGAAATCAGTATTATTTCAATCGACAAAAATAATATGGTGGTTCAGAATAACCTTAGGATTAGAAAATATAAGGAAGCCTCTACAAAACTTGGGCTTAAAAACATAGAAAAACGATATTCTTTTTATACAAATCAAAAGGTATCTATAGAAACGGAAAACAATTATTTTAAAGTTATAATTCCGTTACTTCCTAAGGATATAAACGAGATTTCAATTATAAAAGTATCTTAGATGATGACCGCAGTAATAGTTGAAGATGAAAACTTCGCCTCTAAACGACTAGCAACCCTTATTGAGGAACTGGCTCCTGAAATTAAAATAACCGGTCAGATTACCTCTGTAGAAAATGGTCGTCAATGGTTTGATCATAATCCTAAGCCGGATTTAATCTTTCTTGATATTCAGCTTAATGATGGTTATGGATTTGATATTCTGGATATTTTAGATGATCACCCGCCTGTTATTTTTACAACAGCCTATAATGAGTATGCAATCAGAGGTTTTAAATACAATGGATTGGATTATCTCTTAAAACCGATTGACAAAAATGATCTTAGAAATGCACTAAATAAATACCGAAAATCAAAAGTGACTACCGATACTATTTTTGATGATCAAAAATTAGAAAAAATTAAAAATCTCTTTACCAAAGAATTTAAAAAAAGATTCATGATAAAAGTAGGTAATCAATTTAATACTTTTAGTGTCGATGATATTGCATATTTTAAGTCTAACGAAGGGCTGATTTTCTTACATTCTTATACTGGACAACAGTATCCCATAGAATACTCTATTGATCAGCTGGAAGATATTCTTGATCCTATTCATTTTTTTAGAATCAATAGAAAGTATATGATATCGGTAAAATCAGTCGTAGAAATCCATAGTTATTTTAATAGCAGATTATTGATAAAACTGACACCGCAGGATGACGATAAAATAATAGTCTCCAGAGAAAGGACCTCTAATTTTAAAAAATGGTTAGATCTTTAATATTCTATTCTAAAGAAAACTTCTTAACAATCGCAAACCAATTAAAAAACAAAAATTGAGGGGAAAATCTCACAAATTTATATCGTGATTACATATACAACTTACGAATTAATTTATTATTTTCGCCACTTCCACAATTTGTCTGTATCATATTTAAAAGATAGTATCTTCTTCTGATCAAGACACTCATCATTTTTTCAGGGCTTAAAATTAATGACGTACAGGCTTTTCATGTACTATTTTTTGATTAATATAAAATAAGTCGAATGAAATTAATTTTATTGTCAATATTCACCAGTATATTCGCGATGGGTACTCCAAAAACCAGGTCAGAAAGAACAGATGGGATATTCATTACTTCTACAGATCCTGTATCCGGTAGGACTTTAATGATAGAAGAAGATGAATATTCAGTGTGGGTATACGTTTTAAATTCTGATAAGCAAGGAATAGATTTTGATGGATTTCTGTGTTCTGTAGTAAATCCGGAATCTATAACCTTGACTCCTAAGGAAGCTACTAAAAATGGAAACGCCCCACCTATAACTACTGCTTTTTCTAATAAATACAGTTACGTTAAAAATCTGAAATCCAAAGATATCAAAGTTTACTGGAAGCAAAACAGAATAGAGATAAAGCTAAAAAAGGAACTTTATCTGGTTATGAACCTAGAAACTCAAACCAGTTACTCCAAAGCACTTTCTAAAGATTGCTATTATGGAAATGCATTATAATTTATGGTTTCTCTGAAGCGTCATTATCTTTACTTTTATTTTTTAAACGTTTGGCATCTTTAAGACTTTTATGAATCATCCATTCTAACTGCCCGTTAACACTTCGAAATTCATCATCTGCCCATTTTTCGATTAACTTAAAAGTTTCCGGGGATATTCTAAGGACAAATGATTTTTTTTTACTCATAAATTATGAATGTAATGTTCCCGCATTGATAACAGGCGTTGCATCTTTATCTCCACACAAAACTACCATTAAATTGCTTACCATAGATGCCTTTTTATCATCGTCAAAATCAATGATCTTATCCTCTGATAATTGGATCAATGCATCCTCAACCATCCCTACAGCACCTTCTACTATCTTTTTGCGTGCAGCAACAATAGCTACTGCTTGTTGCCTTTTTAGCATTGAATTAGCTATTTCCGGAGCGTAAGCGAGATATCCAATTCTGCCTTCCATAACTTCGATTCCGGCGATCACTAAACGCTCAGTAATTTCGTTTTCTAAGGCTTCATTAACTTCATCCAAACCTGATAGCAATGTTATTTCGACTTCACCTTCAGCAAAGTTATCATAAGGATACGAACCAGCAAGTTTTCTGACAGCAGCATCTGTTTGAACTCTTACAAAATCCTCATAATGATCTACATCGAATGCTGCCTTATATGTGTCCTTTACTTTCCAAACCAAAATTACATTGATTAAAATTGGATTGCCTATTTTATCATTAACTTTTACTCTTTCACTATAAAAATTTCTGGCTCTTAATGAGATTCTCTGTTTTGAAAAAAACGGATTAGCCCAAAAAAAACCATTTTCCTTTACGGTCCCTTTATAAGCTCCGAAAAGAACCAACACCTTAGAACTATTTGGATTTACTATAAAAAAACCTTTAATAATTAAGATAATGATAAGTATAGAAATTGTAAACAGAGGATTCTCACTAATTACTAAACCAAAAACAGAACCTCCAATTACTAATAGCAACACAAGCAACATTAAATAACCACTAACAACTTTTATATTTTTCTCGTTTTTCATAATAATATCATTTTGATATCACAATAATACGAAAAAAAAATAAATCTATTACTATAACCAAAGGTTTATCGGCTATAATTTCTAAAACATAAAAAAACGCCCCTATCAGAGGGCGTTTCTCGTAACATTAACTAACTAACTTAAACTTCAAATCAACTTATGCAATTTCTATTAATCTTTTAGGTTGTACTTTTGCTTCTTCTTTCTTTGGAAGTTTAACTGATAAAATTCCATTATCATAAGAGGCCAAAATATCAACACTATTTACAGTATCCGGTAAGGTAAATGAACGCTTAAATGTACTGTAGCTAAACTCTTTTCTAGTGTAATTATCTTTTTCTTCGGTAGTTTCATTTTTAGCTTCAGAAGAAATTATTAACACATCGTTATCTAATTCTATATTAAAATCATCTTTAACTAATCCTGGTGCTGCTAATTCTATAACAAAATTATCATCGGTTTCCTGCACATTAACCGCAGGAGTATTATGCCCGAATTTGTTTTCATTAGCAATTCCGCCAAACCAGTCTGTGCTAAAAATGTCATCAAAAATAAATGGTAATCTGTCTGTTCTTTTTATTAAGCTCATTGTATTATATTTTAAAGTTATTTTATGTTTTAAATTCAATGAGTATATAGCAAATAGAATTCCATTGTTATTTAAAAGACATTTTGTCACTTTTAACTATATCTAAAATGACATTTTGTCAAATTATTCCATTTATTTATGACAAAAGGATAGAAAACGTAAACCTCTAAGCCTGTCTTAGAGGTTTATGTTCTATCGATATTTGATATAAATTACGTGGTTAATTATAAAATCTAGCGAAAATCGCTATCAATTCTTTTGGTGGAATCACCTTATTGGGATACTTGTTCATTTCTTTTAGTACAGTATCTATCGCTTCTGGTCGCAGTCCCATATGCAGTCCCAATTCCTTGATTTTATGCAACTCTGACTGTGTCGTTTCCTGATCCACGTTCATCAACAAAACTAATCGATGAAACTGAAGGATTCTTTGTGACTCAGGCTGAAGATTTTTCTTTTCTGCACTATTTCTCACTAAATGACCGATCTCTTCTTCTGTTATCTCTAGCTGAGAAGCTACTGCCAGAATAAAATTATATTCCTCATCTTTTATTTTTTTATCTACTTTTGCAAATTCAATCATTTCTGATAACAGGCTTAATTTCTCTTCCTTACTATACATTGGTAATTCTTATATTTAAAGAATACAAATATCTTATAAAGATTTTTGTTATATAACATATACAATATTTTTTTCGCGAACTCAATTAATAAAGTACCTTTGCCTTATGGGATTGACGAACAATGATATATTTAAAAAATTACGAGTAGCTCACAAATTGCGTGATGATGAAATCGTAAAAATCTGTTCTTTAGTAGATTTTAAAGTTTCTAAAAGTGAGCTTGGGGCTATTTTCAGAAATGAAAACCATCCCAAATATATGGAATGTGGAGATCAGATTTTGCGTAATTTCCTAAATGGGCTGATCATACATCTTAGAGGGCCAATGCCTGAGAAAAAAGCCACACCATCTGGCAATAATAAAAGCTAAGTATTAACTTCAAAAATAAATGCTTAATTTGGATGAGGCAATAATTAATATACTCAACAAGCTATTAAGTATCTATGCTCACAAAACAGGAAAAACAGATATTTCGTAAAGAATTATTCAGGCATTTAGATGGTATAGCTATCGCTCCTGTAGCTTTTTCTTTATATAGAAATAAAATCACTGACTACCTTTTACTCCGTAAAACTGTAACAGTTTCAGAGGTTGCAAAAGAGTTTAACGGAAACGACGGATATCTTAATATTGGGCTAAGAATGTTATCCTCACAAGGGTGGTTAGCTTATAAAATCGAACACGATTCCATATTTATTTCCATAAACAAAAGCTCTAAGGTAGCATTTGATCATTTTTATCTGTATGAAGGTGTTGTAGATCTTTTAGAATATTCTGGCGAGTTCCATCCCAGGAAATTTGAATTAGAGCCTTTTCAGAAATTAGAAAAACTCTTTAAAGCCTATCAAAATAGATTAAACCTAACTCCTTCCGAAGATCAATTAACCAATACGATACAACTTCAAATTCTAAAACATATAGAAGGTATTCTAGCCGGCCCTACAGTTGTTCATCTCGGTATGGGCGGTATGTTTCATAAATATTTTATGGAAGCTTCTTTTAGAGCAGATGAATTTCATCATTTTCCTGATAGTTTTGATACCATACTTACTTTTTTGAGTTACCTGGGATGGTTTAGTAAGAATAAAGAAAATTACACATTTACCGCCAAAGGTTTATTTTTTGCTAAACGAGCAACTGCATATGGTGTAACCGTTTCTTACATTCCTATGTTTAGACATATGGATGAACTATTATTAGGTAATCCGGAAATGTTATGGAATACTGAAGAAGATGAAAATGAGAAGCATGTAGACCGGGAAATGAATGTTTGGGGAAGTGGTGGAGCCCACATTACTTATTTTAAAAGAATTGATGAAATCATTATAAGTTTATTTAATAGGCCTTTGGGGAAACAGCCCAAAGGAATTCTGGATATGGGTTGTGGAAATGGTGCCTTCTTAATTCATCTCTTTGAAATCATATCCTCTAAAACATTAAGAGGAAAACATCTGGATGAGTATCCCTTATTTTTAGTAGGTGCTGATTATAACATAGCCGCTCTTAAAGTAACCAGAGCCAATTTGATTCAGGCAGATATTTGGGCAAAAGTAATTTGGGGTGATATAAGCGATCCTGATCTTTTGGAAAAAGATCTAAAAGAAAACTATACCATAGCACTAAAGGATTTATTATCTGTACGAACTTTTCTGGATCATAATAGGATCTGGAGTGAACCTGTTTCAAAATTAGACGCCCCCAGCACTTCTACGGGAGCATTTGCCTTCAGAGGAAAGTTGTTAAAAAATGATGATGTAGAACGCAATCTTAAGGACCATTTTAAAAAATGGGCATCACATATCGCTAAGTTCGGATTGATTATCATCGAATTACACACCATTTCTCCCAGCATAGCTGCTAAAAATATTGGAAAAACAGCTGCTACGGCTTATGATGCGACTCACGGATTTTCTGATCAATATATTTTAGAAATCGAATCTTTTCTTAAAATCATCAATGAAGTTGGATTAATAAGTGATCCCATATATTTTTCTAAATTTCCGGATTCTGATTTGGCAACTGTGAGTATACATTACATAACTGGATAATAAAATCTACTGAAAATCCACAATGCTCAGATAGGAATGATATATTCTTTTAAAATATGATTGTTCTCCCCGAACTATCTAAACAAAATATATGTCGTCCGAATAGAAAGTTTTACGCCGCTTGTTCAAAAGCGATATAATTAACAAGCTTTCCTCGCTTATCGCGAACAGGAAAACCTTTAATATGACACACATAAGTAGATTTATCTTTTTTATAATTTACAATAGACACCTCAAACGGTTCTTGTCTATCTATTGCTGAACTTATGACCTTTAAAGTTTTAGAATCTGATTTCTCACCTTGAAACATTTTAGGAGATTTTCCTATGACTTCTTCGGGACTATATCCACTCATTTTCTCAATATTATGGGTAGCATATACTATTTCAAGATCTGTATTAGTTATAACGATTACGGATTTATTATGAACGAGCTCCTTATGAATAATATTTTCAAAATCCCATTTTTTGGTAATTTTACCCAAAAAATCTAAATCATTCTTGAAACTATTAAAAAGCCAATTGTGTTCTCCATAAAACTCCCAAGAAGAAAGTGGTAAAACAAGTGCAGGAATCGTATCATAATATTCTGCCATCATTTTATCATAAGCCTCAAACTCTTTCATAACGTTTGTTTTCAACAAATTTATTGATTAAAACTATAATTGATCATTGAACAAAAGTTAATTAAACAATTGAACAAAAGTTAAAACTCATATCAATCACCATCTGAATTGTAATGTGGTATACCAAGTTAAAGGATCAGATGGTATAATTCCGGGACCTGGATATCCTGTAGCTCTTTGCGTAAAATAACTCTCATCTAAAAGATTATTAATTCCGGTTTCTAATTTAAACTTCTTATAGGTATAAGAAAAAGATACATCTAGAATAGAATAAGATGGTATCTCACCAATGATTCCATTTCTATTATCTCCATCCAATGCTACAGAAGCATTAGAAACATCGGTAAATTGCTCAGAAAGGTATGTGTATTGAATGCCTGCTAGAAAGTTCTTATAGCCAAATTTAAGTCCAGTTTTTAGGTTAATCTCTGGTATAAACTCTACTTTGTTTCCTTCTACTCCCGAGAGATCAGATGCTGTATATTCTGAACTGGTAAAAGAAGTATTAGCAAAAAGATTTAATCTATAATTTTCATTATCTCCAGAAAATGTATTCCAAATATTCCAATCCACAAAACTCTCTACTCCATAAATAAATGCATCTCCAATATTTCCTCTTACTCGTTCAGCCCTATCATTAAAAACAATACCTATTCTATTATCATACACTAATCCAAAAACACTCACATCATATGACAACATATTGTTTAGTCTGCCTCTTATTCCAATATCCGCGGTAAAGCCTTCTTCATCTCCTATGTTCGGGTCAACTCTAAATGTGGGACTTACTACTCTTATATCACTAAAAGTGATAGATCTATAGTTTTGCGAAACATTCACATAAGTTTCTAGAGAATTATTAAGCTTATAATTAGACCCAATTCCGAAAAGAAAAAAAGATCGATCTAATTCTCTATTATCCGTTTCTATGTTATTAGCAATAGGGTTACCTGCATTATCAAATACTACATCATTAAAAGTTCCCTCACTCTCTGTTTTAATATATTCAAATCTAAATCCTGGAGTAACAGAAAACTTCTCCGATAGTTTGAAAATATTTTCTCCAAAAACAGCGAGGTTAACATTAGGAAAATCAAAGGAAGATTGATTAGGGTAATCAGGAAAAGTCTCATCCTGAAAGTCAAAATTAGGACCAGACCCAAGACCTCCTGACCCTTGTCTAGAATCATTGGACGCTTTATAAAACTTCGAACCGATAAGAAAAACAGATTCCTTATCCAACAAATCATACCTAGTAAGTAATCTTGCCTCTGCTCCCCAATTTCTAAAATTATCAACGATAAGATCTCTAGAATTTACAAAATTACCAGATCCATCCATTTCATCCACGTCTGTAATAGGATTTGAATTAAGACTACCAGGAATTCCTCTAAAACCTACTGCAGACCTAGAAGCATCCAAACCAAATAGATTAAGACTAAAATCTGTCTTATCAGAAAATTCGTGCTCTAATTTTAAAGAAAATAATTTCCAATTTACATCAAACCAATTCCTAGTTCTATTACTAAATGTAGGATCTAAATTAAATTGTGTGTCTGTTAAACCACCAGGTTGTTTGGCCAAATAGTCTAAATAGGTAAGCTCCCCGATCAACTTGGTTCTATCCGATAATTGATACCCCAAATGAACATAGGCATTCTTAGAATCAAATTCCGAGTTAGCTCTAAACCCATCACCTTGCTTATAATTAAAATAGGTATAATAACTAAACCTACCAACTGCACCTCCTAAACTGTTGAAACTGGTAAAAAGATTATATGAACCTAAAGTTTGACGAGATACCAACTCTATTTTCTTATTTGGATTTGGTCTTTTCATTTTAAAATTCAACAAGCCTCCAAACTGTGTTCCATATTGTAATGAAGCAGCTCCTCGCACGACTTGAATTTCTTCAATAGCTTCTGCAGGTGGCGTATAATAGCTCTCAGGATATCCAAGCACATCTGCGCTAATATCATATCCATTCTGACGGGTATTGAAATTTGCAGTACGATTAGGATCCAAACCTCTACCTCCTATATTAAGTTGTAATCCACCGGTACTATTCTCATAAATATTTAATCCAGCAACCTGGGCATAAATTTGCCTTGCATTATTAGAAGCTAAATTACCCTGGACATTACTTAATAAAACCACCTCACTTTTCTTACCGGCATATATTGCTGTGCCTTCTACAGGTTTTAACCGCTTAAGCCCGAAAACTTTTTCTTTACGCTGTTTGATAATGACTTCTGACAGCTCTTCCCCCAAAGGTTTTAACACAAGGGTTATTTCTGTATCTCCGGTAACACTAACTGATTGCTCTAAAATTTCATAATCAAAGCTAAAAACAGATAAATAGTTACCACCTTGCTCCACATCTACAAATTCGAAACTACCATCTCCTCTTGTAATTGTATGTTCTCCGGTAGATCTATTATATATCTCCGCACCTTGAATTGGTCGATTATTTTCACTTACAACAATCCCCTTAATCTTGTATTGCGCCGATACAACTGTAGTTAATAGTAAAAAAAGCACAACTACTTTACAATCCCTTAATCTCATCTTTAAATGGAATAATCCATGTTTTATGTTTAAATGACTCTTTTTGTTTTCCAAGATCCACTTTGGGATCAATATATTGACTACTTAATCTACCATTAAGTGCTACATAACTTTCTACAAATACCTGTACATTTTGATGTCCTTGATTCTCAAAATGAGTTTTAAGAAAATGTGCATACTCTAGTATAAAATCAGGCTGTGTAGCCATCTGTTTTTGCTGAAAAGATGTTAAAAAATCATCATTATCCACATAAAACCGTTTTCCTGTTTCCTTATCTACAATCTTAAAATTAGCATACCCCGCTTTCTCCATCAGCATCACTCTCCATGAAAAACGATAACCTTCTTCTGTCCAGAACAATTCTCCAGGGTATAACACATAACGAAACGGCAAAAGTAATTGAACTACAAAAAAGAATGCTAACAGTGTAGTAAGCAGTTTAATTTGATATGGAAAGAAGCGCAAAGACTTATTCGTATCAAAATTCGCTTTATTTATTCTAAATATCTTAGAAATAAAATGTAATATTCCATGATGAACATTGCTATCAAAAAATATTAATGTAGCAACTATCATTATATAAGGAAACATTCCTATAGGGAAAAGCACTCTTGTTAACACATGAAAAACAACTACCAGCACAAATGCAAAAACTCTAGTCTTTCTAAATAGTAACAAAAATGGAATTGACAAATCATAAATCGCACCAGTATAACTAAATATATAATGTAACCATTCCTGATGCATAAGACCTCCGATTAACGGAACATCAAATTTAGAAGGTAGCCAAATTTTAAGTGGCATAGCGTTTACTAGCCAATCAGAATTTAATTTCGCCAAACCTGCATAGAAATACACAATAGTTAATAATAATTTTATAGTATCAATTGTCCAGACCGGAATTTGCTGAAATGATTTTTTTTTTAACCTTGCATCTAGTGAATAATAAGCGTTTGCAGGTAAAAAAATTAATAAAAAACTAAGTATACTTATAAAATAATAGTGATTAAGATACGTAGTCTTATCCATTAATTCGATATAGGTAAAGCTTAGAAAGAAGGTGATCATTGCTATTCTGTACTTATACCCTATGGCTATAAATATGGCTGAAATCCCACATAAAGCAAAGATCAAATATGTATAATTTCCTAAAGGTTTAATAAAATCAAACCCATAATATGAGAAGAAAAAGGAAGGCTGGACATACAACTTATCTATCCAACCGTAACTCCAAAAACGAATAATACTAACGAACATCATTAAGCCAAAAAAAATACGAAAGACTGCAAGTGGTGCAGCCTCTGTATTTTTTTTAAGATATTCATTTGGTTGAAATTTCATAAGAGAACGAGATTACATTTAATCTCCATCAGCATCTACAAAATCAACATTTACAGATATAGCCTGAAGCATATCAACTTTTAGAAAAACAACATTCTTTTGCAACTCATCATACGTATTAAGCATTAGACTATTATTTGTTCTCACTTGTTCAGAAAAATCTTCGTTCAGGTTAGTTGCTATTATTCTAGCTGCATTAAATTGATTATTAATCAGGCTACTTAAATCTTCCTCATCCTTAATTGTATTAAGAAAATCTAAGTATGTCTTTAAACTCTGACCTGTGGCACTACTACCAAAATTCTTCCCGTTAAAGAAATCTTGTAATGCGTCAAGATTCGCATTAAAAAGTGTTTTTGACAAATCACCTTTATAAATCGCTTCTACTCTGTCATCCAACGGAGTTCCAGAAAATACACCAGCAGGAATACCTATTTTGCCTGCACGTAAGTGTTTTTCATAATGAAATATAAAATCATTCACTAACTTATCTAATGAACTGGTTGCGGATGAACCATTATTATTTACAAAAGAATCTCTAAAAGTATCTGTCCAATCATTCAACACCTCAGAGGTCATATCATCCATTCTGGTAACAAGATCAGTAAGATAATTTTTATAATTTGTACCCGTAGTGGCATCTGTATAGAAACCAACAATAGCGTCATCAGAATCAGACAAACCATTAATCAAATAATCCAACGAACCAAAACCTTGTTCATCTTGTTGAGAAACCGAAGTAAGATCATAAGTTCCTGAAGATATATTTGCTTCTATATTTGAAACACTAACAGGATACACATTCATAAAATTTCTAAAAGAAATCTCTTCTGCTTTCCCTATTTCAAACATGCTAACAGATTGCCAAGAGATAAATGCAGTGGACCAAGCCTGTCTTAGAGTTGCTAAATTAGATTCATCCGTTGTATTTACAAAATCCGATGCAGCTACTTTTAATGCAGCCATATCGGTAGAAAAATTTTGATATGCCGGAATTACAATGTTATCTGCTACATTTTCTAACAGTACCTTTCTATCAAAATTATCTGTTGTTTCGCCGCCATCATCGCTAGATGAACAGGCAGCCAGAATAAGAACCAAAACGACCACTGTCAAAAACCCAAACTTCTTCATCTTATTTTTATTTATTCTTAATAAATTTTTGCAAATGTAAAAAAAGAGGAGGGATTATTATAAAGTCCTGCCTCCTTTTTATCATTTTTATATTTTGCTTAATTTTTAGCTTCCAGCCTGTGCTACTGTAAAATCAAACTTAGATGCGATAGTTTCTGACATTGCATCTAATGTTTCTGGTGTTACATTCCATAAACCATTTGTTCCTCCCATAAGATCATCTATCAAGCTTTGCACCTCGGTTCTAGTAAAATAGGGAGCAGTACTATCTGGTCTTCTAGTGAATTGTAAACTATAGATAAACCCAAATCCTTCTGAAAGATCGTGGAAAGCACTTGCATAATCAACAGTAATAGCTTCTAACGATGCTTTTCCTTGTTGTAGATAATAAACAGCTCTTATTGCAATAACTTGTGAAATCTTTTCTCTAAGAATTGCAGCTTGCTCGTCACGTACAGTATAGTTTTTAGCAACAATAGCAGCTCTACCAAGCTTAAACGCATCATAAATATCATCAGCAATTCCAGCAAAATCAGCATCATCTTCTACTCTACCAATATACTTATTAAGAAAATTATCATCATCTCCTATAGTAGCATTAGGATTCGCTGGATCTACAGAAGCTCCATATAAATAACCATAAGCCTCATCCCATTTGTGCTCCATTGTAGTATAAGGTTTCCCTTCTGCCACAACTCCATTATCATTGTTAGTGATATTATCAGCCTCGTCAAGAACAGCTGTACCTAGATAGTTATTTAATGCCTGATCTGTCATTAAAGCACCGATCAAACTTTTAGCAAAAGCCTGATTATACTCTAATCCTTTAGCATTTATGTATCTATTAGATCCACCTCCAGCTTCCTGAAGAACTCCTGGACTTCCAGCTGTAGCAGTTATTTCCCAGTTAGGAAAAACCTCATCAACCTGACCATTAATCCAAGCATCAAAATCAGCTTTTATCGCTGCAGATTCTGTAGCGTTAGAAGAAAAATAATCTCTTGATGCTGCAGTTTTGTTTCTTACACTTTTATCCGAAGCGTTTAAATCAGCATCTTCAAAATCATTTGCATTTTCTTGATGATCAAACATAGCATCAATTATGGCTTCTGTACTTGAATTATTGGTTAATTCACTCACGATTGCCTCCGCCATTGCTATTCTGGTGGTTTGTCCGCTGAAATTTACTGTATTTTCTCCATCACGTAAAAACTCATAAGTGGCAGGTGCTTCTACCTGAATAATCGCACTTGTATCATCATCCGAAGAACATGAAGTTAAAATAACACTTCCTGACACACATAAAACTCCGATTAGGCTTTTGATTTTCATTGATTTTTATTTAGACTTATTACAAATAGTTAATTATTAAGATGCAAATATATGTATCAAAATACATTTTGCAAACTTTATTTATAATAAATCTAAATAAACTTACATTTTAACAATATTACATTTATGATGTTGAACTAAACTCTTCATTTATAGAAAAACAGTTCTTTTTAGAATATAGAATACTATAGAATTGAGAATAGTCTTAAAGCTTTATTATTTTATGGGGTGTATTTTTTCTGAGTTCTCTTGTCCAATCAATAAGAGCTTCCATCTCTTTTTTTTCTAAATCACCGTGGATCCAAGTATACGATGAAAGTGGCATTTCTCCTTTTTCTACCTCTTCTATCAACTCATCTAACTTATGATCTTTTTTCTTATCAGAATACCCTTCCCAATCAGAAACATTAAAGTGTTCTTTTCCCTCATCAATGTGATGAGCTAACCAATAAGAAACTGGTGCCATTTCTGCATACCAGGGATATACGGTTTGGTTGCTGTGACAATCATAACAGTTATTTCTTAAAATTTCTTTTATTTCGGGAGTAGGGTTTGTTTCGTTTTCAAAATAAGCAACTGATTCGTAACCCGATTCATTTTTATCCGGTCTTATAAATTGTATGATTACCAATACTACCAACAATAACAATCCTACTTTTTTTAATACGTTTTTCATTTCTATTCTATTAATTTATCTTTTTAATTATATGCTGTGAATATCTTTGTAGCTTCATTATGCGAAGACTCAAAACTCATCATTTTAATATTGGTAACTGCTTTTTTATTGATACTATAAAAAAGTATAAGTTTAGTTGATATATTACCCGTCAATTCATTTGCCTTTAGATTTCTTTATTTCGTCAAAACTAATCATATAGCACCAAAATTATAGTTTTTCTAAAATCTCTTTTGCCTCTTTATATTTATAATTATTTGGATCCTTAAGGATAAAAGAAAGCATTTCCTTAGCTTCTACTTTCTTATCAAATTTCAAATACACCAACACCTTATACCAAAAAGCCCTTGTATTATCTATATTATCTGAATTTTCCAGCAATGTAAGCTGTTCTATAGCTTTTTCTAATTCATTTTTTTCTGAATAAATTAGCCCTGTGTAAATATAAATAAGAGGATCTACCCCTTCTGCATCCTTTTCTATATATTCATTAAAATCAGATAAAGACTTATCAAACTGTTTATTTCTAAAATTTGATTTTGCACTTGTTAATAATGAAGATTTCCCGGACCTACTCGTAAAAGAAGGAAGCTCTTCTATTTTATAATAGTCTGCATATAAATCTTTCTCTGAATACTTCAAGAAGAAAAAACTAATCACGAAAACAACCGCAGCCGCAGTCGATGCAACATAATAAAATATACGTTTGCTTGATTTATTTTGTGATAGTCCATTATGATACTTATATTTTTCCTCTAAAAGAATAGCTTGTATTTTTTCTCCTTGTTCACTTCCTATATATTCTTTTAATTTTCTATTATATTCTGAATTATCAGAGATCGTATCATCTTCAACGTCTTCGTTAAGATGAAAATTAATGGATTGATATAGTGCAACCTCTTCCTGCAAAGCTGAATTACCGATCATTTCTTTTTGAAATTGTTTCATTTCGACATCAGACATAGCTCCACTAAGAAATCGTTCTATTTGCTCGTGTATTTCTCCTTCTATCATCCTTTCAATTTTTTGTAATTATCATCTTTTTTAATCAAATCCGCCAGTTGTTTCTTACATTTAAAAACGCGCTGAAAAGCTACATTTTCTGAAGCATATTTAAACTGTTTTACAATGGCGTTGTAAGATATTTTTTCAAAATACGCTCTTAACAATGCTTGACAATTAGGGGACAATAATCTAATTTTTTCATCAAAAAGTTCCCATCGTTCTTGTAGTATTATAGCCTCACTATGATCATATTCCTCCCTTGTTAGTGTCTTAACCTCCTCTTTTCTTACCCACTTTTTTCTATAATTTAATTCTTTTCTCCATAAATTTCTGCACATGGTGAATACATACGCCTCGAAAGAAGATTTTATTTCTACTTCATCAATTTTTAACCGTATCGTTAACTGAAACAGAGCATTGTGAAAGATTTCTTCCGCATCTTGATGTTTTCCCTTATTTTTAAAAACAAAATCCCTTACTTTTGGAAAAATGTTAGTATAAATAATTTGAATGGTCTTTCTATCGCCATTACGCAATCCTTCAAGATAATTTGAATCTTTTTTTTCGAACATTAATGTTTAAGGGTAAGATTTTTGCTCTTATAGAACATAGAAGCAAAATAACATATTTAATATCAATTTTTTAAAATTATGAAAATAAAAAAATTAATTCCTGCTGTATTTACTTTATTTATAATTGGTTGCTCGGTTGACGAATCAAAGGAATTATTGACGCTAGAAGAAAAGCTGGTTACCATTGAAAAATCAGGTAAAGAAATTAATCAAAGTAATCGTGATTCATCTGATTGTGATGAAACAAATCGCACCATTAAAATATTTTGGAGAGTTCCTTTAACCAATTCCCAAAAGGCTGACATACGAACTTTCTTTGAACAAAAGTATGGAAAACACCCTTTAACCTCTATTGACCCGAATGGTAGAAATGAAATCTGGATGTTTAACCTAAGTATTATTCAACTTCCTGCGTTATTAAATAATTCGGGAATAGATAAGTGTGATCTTGCTAATGATGTGGTAAAAGAAGCAATTATAGTGCAAGAAGAAATAGATTTAGATGATTAAACCAAGTCAGTTTTTGAAGGAACTGTATCCTTTATTTTTTCTTATTTCCAGTATTCTTGTAGCTCAGGAAGAAATCTATACACATATACATTCATTGCCAATTAATGATAGTATCAAATCATTAAAAATAGATAGTTTATTAACTCAAAATATCAATGAGCAAAAATTTCTAGCTGTAGATATTATTGGTAATAAATATGCCAATTGGCATTATAAAAACAAAAGAGTTTCTAGTTCGATACAAGCTCTTCTACTTTCCATAAAGTATCATCAAAGAGATGCTAAATATTTGCAAAGAAAATATTATAAACTTGCACAATTTTATGCTCAGCTAGAAAATAACGAAGAAAGTATTAAAGCGTATAAGGAGGTTGTTAAAATAGACGCTGACCCTGTAAGAACAGCGAGAGCTTGCACTTTGCTTGGATATTCATATTTTGAAAATGGGGATTATCATAAATCTCAACAATATTATGAGATCGCCGAAAAAAAGTTTAGAAAAGAAAAACAACTGGATCGTTTAATCAACAACCATATTTACTCATCCAATACATATTCGCGGATTAACACAAAAACTGCTCAAAAAAAAATAATCAAAAACTTACTTGAAGCGGATTCGATTAGTAAAATAACAACTATCCCCCTCAATATAATTCTTAAAATTAAAAAATCTCTTCTATCTTATTATGTCGATTACGAAACCAGAAATACTGAATTGGGAGAAAAATATGGGTTGGAAACATTACAAATAGCAAAACAATTGGAAGATTCTTTAGAGATATCCGGAACCTACAATTTGTTAGGTACATTGTATGATCACTCAGCTCCGAAAATAGGCATCTCATACTATGAAAAAGCATTAAAATTTAACACACAATCAAAATATATTCGATCCATTTCTTATGCCAATATGGGACTTTGCAACAGCAAGTTAAAGAATTATGAAAAAAGTATTTCCAATTTTCATACTGCTTTAGAACTCATCACTGAATTCGATTTTAGAACATACAATATAGAAGTTATTGAAAAAGTATTACATCAGTATTTTGATAAGGATAACAATTTATGGGTTATTATTAATAACCTTGCGGAGGTTCATTTATTAAAATATGAGCATGATCAAGATATATCTTCTCTAGAAAAATCTATTCACTTTTTTAGAATCGCAGACAAAATAATAGATTTTTACAATAAAAATACCGATGAAAAAAACACAAAACTAATATGGCGTCGTAAGGCTACTGAACTTTATGGAAGAGCTTTAAAAGCTACTTTTTTATCTAAAAGAATCGATATTGCTCATCTTTTCATGGAAAAAAATAAGGCACTTCTGCTTTATGAAGAGAACAATAAGCGACAACAACTTCAAAATATTAAATTAAGTCAGGATATTTTAGATCATAAATTAGCACTTCAAAAAAAGATTTTGTTATTAGAAAAATCTAAATCATTATCTGAAGACAAAAAGATATCTCTGTTAAAATATAAACAAACACTAAAAAAACTTTTGGATAGCATCCAAACGATCTCGCCCAACAATTTAAGTTTAAAAAAAACATATACCCCGAAGTCAATTCCCGAAATTCAGGCTTCTCTAGACACTAATGAAGTAATACTCGAATACCATTTAAATGTAGACGAGGGTTATGGTATTTATCCGAACACTAATAAAATCTACCTTATCTGTATCAGTAAAGAAAAAGAATTCTTATTAGAAATTAATACTCCTAAAAATTTTAAACATTCTATACAGCAACTTAACCAAAAACAATTAAAACCATTTCGAAATGATCAAGACGTAACAGAGTTTACTGCATTATCCTTACACATATATAACAAACTATTTCCGGTAGAGATTCGGGAGATTATTCGGGATAAAAGACTTATTATCATTCCAGACAATTATTTGAGTATAATTCCTATGGAAAGTTTAGTTGTTTCAGAAAAAATACCAAATGATTATCTCATCAATTATCATCAAATAAGTTATAAATACAGCTGTACATTTCACGATCAGAATAAAATTAAGAATGATTTAGTATTGCAGGATCAGAATTATGCAGCTTTTGCTCCTGTATATTTTAATGATCAAGAATTACCGGAATTAGAAGAAAGCATAGCCGAAGTCTCCTTATTACATAAGTATTTTAACGGTCAGGTGTTCTTAGAAGAAAAAGCCACGAAACAGTCTTTTTTGAATATTTTAGAAAAAACGAGTATCATCCACTTAGCCACTCACGCTGATGCCAATGACTCTATTGCACCTTGGATAGCTTTTAGTGATCAAAAAATGTTTTTAAATGAATTAAGCCTGTTACCAAACAATGCCTCTTTGGTAATTTTAAGTGCTTGTAATACTACCAGTGGTAAAATAGAAACTGGAGAGGGAGTTATGAGTTTAGCAAGAGGTTTTTATTATGGAGGAGTCCAAACTACAATCTCCTCCTTATGGAATGTTGATGACAAATCTTCACAATTTATTTTTAAAGATTTTTATCGTAATTTAAATCAAGGCACATCTAAATCAAAAGCGCTTCATAGTGCTAAAATAAATTACTTAAAAAACCATGTGGGATCTGAGGCATCTCCATATTATTGGGCTTCATTAATACTGATTGGAAATACAGATTCTTTACAACAAAATAATCGGATTAATGTATTATTATTAATATCTATTGTTTGTGTTCTTATAATATCGATTCTTTATATAAAAAAGAAATCAATATTCTGATTGGTAGGATATTTAAATACATTCTTAAAATCGAGATTGCACTTATCTCTATAAATTATATATCAATACATCCACAAAGGGTTTTCCAATATAATTTTAAAGAAAAAAAACTTGTAAAACGAATATACACTCGTTTTACAAGTTATTCATCGATTTATAGATGACAAGGTCCACATACTGCTTCACCACCATGGGAATGTCCTATGATACAGCCCGGACCAGATGGACATCGACCTTCTCCAAGACCAATTGGTCCAAATCCTCCAGCTATACTCTGTTGTGCGTGTTTTTCTAATTTCTGAACTCCATCTAATTTTAAAATGCTATTTAACATATTTGTAAAAATTTAAAAAGTTAATTTTATTGCGATCGTTTATAGACACTCACAATTTGTGTCTATTCTTGCAAGAATATTTTTAAAAGACTAGATCCGAACGAGCTTTTTTTAATTCTCAAAAAGCTTCGCAAAAAAACGTCTTAGAATTTATTTTTTTAGACTTTGGAAACACTATGTATTCACAAACACTTATATGTTCTAATTAATAAAAAATCTTACCCTCAAAAATGAAGAAATTTGAAAAAAGTAATAGAAAAATATATAAGAATCTGAAAAACAGCAATTTGAATTATCACAAAGAAAGTAAAAAAGTAATTTAATCTAAATTTAATGATATGCCGTGAATATCTTTGTAGCTTCATTATGTGAAGACTCAAAACTCATCATTTTGATATTGGTATCTGCTTTTGCAGTAGTAAAATAAGAAAGCATACGCTCGGTCGGCATATTACCTGTTAACTCATCTTTAGCCATAGGACATCCCCCAAATCCCTGGATAGCACCGTCAAACCTTCTGCAGCCTGCTTTATACGCAGCATCTACTTTCTCGTGCCAGGTGGTGGGTGTAGTATGTAAGTGCGCTCCGAATTCAATCTCTGGATATTTTGGAATTAAATTAGCGTACAAATAATCAATAATTTCAGGATTGGATGTACCAACAGTATCGGATAGTGATAGAATTTTCACTCCCAAATTACTTAATTTCTCTGTCCAATCACCTACAATCTCAACATTCCAGGGATCTCCGTAAGGATTTCCGAAACCCATAGACAAATATGCAACTACCTGCTTATTTGATTTATCAGCTATATTCAGTATTTCTTGTAATGTATCTACAGATTCTGAGATTGTCTTATGTGTATTTCGCATCTGAAAATTCTCTGAGATAGAAAAAGGATATCCCAGATAGTCAATTTCACTATGTATTACTGCATCGTTCGCTCCACGAACATTAGCTATGATAGCCAAAAGTTTACTTTCTGTTTTTGATAGATCTAATTGAGATAAAACTTCTGCTGTATCTACCATCTGCGGAATAGCTTTAGGAGATACAAAACTCCCAAAATCTATAGTATCAAACCCGCAACGCAACAACGATTGAATATACTGAACTTTTTTTTCGGTAGGAATAAAATCTTTAATGCCTTGCATAGCATCTCTGGGACATTCAATTATTTTTACATTTTCGGCCATTTACCAGCTTATAACTAACAAAAATTCAATTAAGAGTATAAAAATATGATTATTTTTCAGAATAGAGTATAAAAATTCCAATTCCGATAAAGACAATGATCTGCAACCATTTTAGTGCCATTCCTACTTTAGGATTCCCTTTCAGATGATCAGATATATAACCTGCCATAATGGCTATTCCTCCAAAAACAAAAAACGATATCAGGATAAATAAAAATCCTAAAACATAAAATTGAGTTACGCTGCTTAACTGATCACTGAATAAAAATCCAGGAAAGAAAGCTAAAAAGAATATAGAAACTTTAGGATTTAATACATTCATAATAAAACCTTGTCTAAACAATTGCCCCAAGCTCTTTTTCTCAGCGGTATTAGATAGTTGTATGGATGCTTCACTTCTCCATACTTTATAAGCCAGAAAGAATACATATAAAGCTCCTAATAATTTAATGATAAAAAACAGCAATTCACTTTGTTTAATAATCGCTGATACTCCAAAAGCAACCAATGTGGTATGTACTAAACACCCAGACATCAAACCAGCTATGGTCGCAAGTCCATATTTTTTCCCGTTTACGATACTTTGCATTAATACATAAATATTGTCAGGCCCCGGAGAAATTGCTAAGGCAGCTGTAGCAAAGATAAAAGCGGATAAAATTTCAAAATTCACAGAACTTTAAATAAGTTACAATCCTTTCTTAAGAATTAGTTTATTAATATCTTTTATCAATTTAGGTCCTTCATAAATAAAACCGGTATAGAGTTGTATTAAACTGGCTCCCGCTTCTAGTTTTTCAATAGCATCTTCTGCAGTATGGATGCCGCCTACTCCAATAATAGGGAAAGATTTGTTACTATTTTCTGAAAGAAATCTAATCACTTCTGTAGATCGACTGGTTAATGGTTTACCACTTAATCCTCCTTTTTCATTTGCCAAAGTAAGATTGGATTTTAATCCCTTTCTCGAAATTGTAGTATTGGTAGCAATAACTCCTGCTATCTTTGTTTTTTTTACAATATCAATAATATCCAGAAGTTGTTCTTTAGTAAGGTCTGGTGCTATTTTCAGTAGAATTGGTTTTTGGACTACCTTTTCTTTATTTTTAGTTTGTAAAGTATTTAACAGTAGTGTAAGAGGTTCTTTATCCTGCAATTCGCGTAAATTAGGAGTATTTGGCGAACTAACGTTAACTACAAAATAATCCACATAATCAAAAAGTGTATCAAAACAGATTTTATAATCCTCAACAGCAGTTTCATTAGAAGTGACTTTATTTTTACCAATATTACCACCTATTAAAACTCCTTTATTTTTTTTCAATCTTTTTACCGCATCTTCTACTCCTCCGTTGTTAAACCCCATTCGATTAATAATAGCACTATCATCCTTAAGCCTGAACAACCGTTTTTTTGGATTACCTTCCTGAGGTTTTGGTGTTAGCGTTCCGATTTCTATGAATCCAAATCCAAAATTTGACAACTCATTAAAAAGCTTAGCGTCTTTATCAAAACCAGCGGCCAGACCAACAGGATTTTTAAATTTTAATCCAAAAACTTCTCTTTCTAATTTAGAATTTTCTACCCGATATATACTTCTGAAAATTCCAGAAATGAAGGGTACTTTTGACAAAGTTCGGATCATTTTAAAAGTAAAATGGTGGACTCCTTCCGGGTCATAATTGAATAATATTGGTCGGACTAGTGATTTATACATCGGAAAATCATTTTGGTTTGCAAAAGTAAGTGATACAAAAATCTTAAAGAACAAATATTCAATATTTATGGCACTAGTGTTTAAAACAAAGATTACCGATGTACAAATCAAAAGACGTGATTATTTTATAAAAGATTCGATAATATCATCAATATGACCTGTCCTGTTATTTAAGCTTTCATCAAATAAATATTCGTATAGTCTTTTATCGTTAACCCGCAGATGGAGTGAGATATCCATTTTTTGATCAAATATAGCGTCCCATTTTTTCCGAACAAGTTTCCACTTGTGTTTATTTTCTTTCCACCAGTCCTGTGCTACTTTACATCTATCATTTTCAACCCTTTTATAGGTATTAAGACCGACTTCATCTGCAATAATAATGTCCTCTTTTCCTGATTCTCTTACAACCTTATTATTATTCTGTACGTGTTTCCAACCTTCTTCAGTTATTTCGTGCCTATTGCCTCTTATAGTGACGTTATAATCGTTACGTTTGGTATACTCTCTTCTGGGCAAAGGTGCATCTGTTTTGTTTTCCCAAAAGCTTTTACCATCTACGTGTACCCAGGTAGCCGTACCTTCATATCTCGGGCTATCATCTACCTGATAAACCTTTTGTGTCCATTGACCCACAACTTGTTCTGTTGGATATTGCTGATAAGTCCATTGATTATTGGCACTATAAGAATATAGATCTTGATTCTCATACAACCAATCCTGTCGCCAATGTTTAATAATCATCGTATCTCTTACAATCAATAAATGTTGTAGAACCAACTTATTATCAGAATCTTCTACCAACTCTACCCATTCCAAGCCACTAGAATGTTTTACTGGAGATGGTTGATATAAAGAATCTGTTGCATACGAAAAAGTTTCTGCAAAATTAAAGGAGACTTCATAACATCCACACATAGCTTTAATGGCCTCTATGTCTTTTGTTTTTTTATTTGTTTGAGCCGTTAGATTGCTTGACACAACAAATAATAAAATAATTAGTAACTGCTTGATTTTCATCTTATGATATTTTTTTAAAAGGTTTAAATTAAAATTTATTAATCTTATTTAGTCTTAATTAAAATAAGATTTTATATTTGTCAAAAATAATAATTATTTTTAATTAGTCTAAATAAATGAATTATTTGATTTTTATTTCTATTGTATTCTGCTCAAATCTTTATGGTCAACAGCGAATTTCTACTATAAAAAATGATTCCTTAAAAGCAGAGCTACTTGATGAGGTAATTATTAGTGCTACCCGAACAAAAAGACAACTATCCTCGCTCCCACTACCTGTCACCTTAATTCCAAAAAAACAGATCATTCAAAGTGGTACTCTACGCCTTAATGAAATAATGAATGAACAAACCGGAATCATATCTGTCTCTGATGAAAGTGGTTTTGAAGGCATCCAAATGCAAGGTATAAGCTCTGACTATATTTTAATTCTATTAGATGGTGTACCTTTAGTAGGGCGACAGTCAGGAAATCTGGATCTAAGCAGAATTTCTGTTGGCAATATCAAACAAATTGAAGTAATTAAGGGGCCATCTTCAAGCCTTTTTGGGTCAGAAGCTTTAGGAGGTGTAATTAACATCATCACAGATACACCTGACAATAGTAGTTTAAAAGGAACTATCTCACATAGACACGGTTCACTTAACACGCAGGATAGCAACCTTAATTTCTCTCAAGTAATTAAAAAATTAAACTATTCATTATTCACCAATAGATTGAGTAGTGACGGGTATGATCTTTTTCCTAATACTACAGGACAAACCGTAGAACCTTATGAAAACTATACGTTGCAGGCTAATACAAGGTTCAATCCTAATGAAAAACTATCAATACAATCTTCTGGCAGATATTTCCATCAGGATCAGGAAGTATCTTTTGATAATAGCGATCAAATGATCACTGGCAATAACAAGATAAACGAGTGGAATTTGCAATTAAAAGCGGATCATAAAATTTCATCTAAGCTTACAACACAATATGAATTTTATCATACCAATTATCTGGCTTCAGAAAAAACCATCACCTCAACAGATAATTCAATTTTTTCCCAAAATAAATTTGATCAAACACTATTACGCCCGGAAGTAAGGACAAACTATTCTTTTTCAGCAAAAAATACACTTACTTCTGGAATTGGATGGAATGTCGAACGATTAGATCGAACTACGTTTGATGACCCGGTATCTTTTGATTCACAGTATGCATATCTGCAATATGATTTCTATCCTTTAGATAACGTAAACATTATCGCTGGTGCCCGTTTTGACAGGCATAGCGAATATCAATCGCAATTCAGTCCCAAAATATCTGTTAAATATGACATCACTCATAAAATATCTATAAAAACCTCTACCGGTTTTGGATTTAAGGCACCTGATTTTAGACAATTATATTTTGATTTCACAAATTCTGTAGTTGGTTATACCGTTTTAGGATATAATGTTGCCATAGCCAAACTGAAAGAATTAGAAGATTTAGGTCAGATTACAAATTTCGAGGTCGACATAAACCAATTACAGAATCCATTAAAACCTGAGAGTTCGATCGGGTTTAATTTGGGGGTATCGTATAAAACTAACAAATTAAGCGTGGACATCAATTATTTCAGAAATGAAATTGAAAACCTTATTGACACTAGGGTCATTGCAAGAAAAAATAATGGTCAGAATGTTTTCAGCTACACAAATTTGAACGACATATTTACTTCGGGAATTGAATTTAATATCCAGTATAAACCCTTACAAAATTTACAAATTTTAGCAGGGTATCAATTACTCTACGCAAAAGACAGAGATGTCCTAAAGAGACTTGAAAATGGAGAAGTATTTGCACGAAATTCCGAAACACTACAAACCTTCAGAATTACAAAATCCGAATATTTCGGGTTATTAAACAGATCCAGACACACGCTGAATATAAAAGCATTTTATGACATTCCATCTTGGAATACTAACTTCAATATCCGTGCTAATTACAGAAGTAAATATGGACTTTTTAATAATACCGACGGTGGTAACGATATTCTGGATATTCACGACCCGTTTGTAAAAGGATATACTTTAGTGAATGTTTCTGCAACAAAGAAATTTTACAATAAATACAGCTTACAACTTGGAGCAAATAATATGTTTGACTACAAGGATGCACAGAACATCTCCAATCTTATAGGCAGACAGTTCTACGGAAGAATTGAAATTACTTTTTAATCACTAAATAAATCAAATAATTATGAAAACTACGAAACTAATTACAGTAATCATTTCAGTGACACTTTTTACCGCTTGTAGTAGTGATGATGATTCTGGAAACATTATCGAAATTCCTCAACAGATTGTATCTGACAAAGCAGAAAACATAGCTGCCCCTCAAACCGGAGGACAAGGAGAGCCAACGGGAGGTGAGTTTACAAAGTTTGATTTTGAATCGGGGTCTGTAACTACTAGTAACACCGAATGGGATATTGCTTTTAGAGGAACAACTATAGCCATCAATGGAGGGACAGCAACAGGAACAAATGACGAGCCTGAAAGGAATGGCAATGTGAGTGTAGCAATAGTTACTGGTACTTTTGCAGAGATCGCCAAAGCTCCCGCAGCAACAGAATTTTATCAGGATCAGAATCAAGTTTTTGCAATTCCTACCGGCAGTGGAAACGGCTGGTATAATTACAACTTTATGACAAATACAGTTTCTCCAATAGCCGGTAAAGTATTTGTGTTCAGAACAAGGAATAACACCTACGCAAAAATAGAAATATTAAGTTATTATAAAGATGCTCCTGCTAACCCTGACGGAAATATAGATGAAGCTCGATTCTATACGTTCAATTATTCATACAACCCTAATCCAGAAGATACAAATCTAGACTAATGAACATAATTAGATTAACAAAAATCACATTTATAATTTTTAGACTTATATTAGGAGGAATGATGTGTTATGGAGGAATTCAAAAATTCAAAAAACCATCTCCTACGCCTATTGAAGTAGTAGAAAAAGCAAAAAAATTTATAGATCCGACCAAAGAAGAAACACTACAAAAAATTCTTTATATAAATGGCCTGAAACAAACGGGGTACTTCTGGGAACTATTAGGTATATGTGAGCTCATTTTTGGTGTTCTTTTAATAATACAATACACAAGTTTTATAGGAGCCATATTGCTGATTCCAATAACCCTACATATTTTTTTATTTCATTTATTTCTGGAATTTGACGAGATTGGAGAACTCATACAAACAGGTGCTTTATTTTTAATTAATAGTTTGCTGGTTCTAAAGGAAAGAAAAATATGGAAATCTCTAGTATGGATACATCCTTATTGATCTGAAAACAAACGCCTATTTATAAAAGCAGGTATTTGTTAAATACAATGAATTAACTACCCCTAAAAAATAAAATTTTACAATAAAAATGTATTTTTGAAATCGAAAATTTTATCCATCACTATGATTCCAAAAAAGCACATTATTGACAGATTTATAAGTTACGTAACTATTGATACAGAAAGTGATCCGAATAGTGACACCACCCCCAGCTCTGAGAAACAGTGGGATCTGGCAAATAAGTTAGTAGAAGAGTTAAAATCCATTGGTTTGGAAGACGTAACCATTGACGAAAACGCATATATAATGGCAACATTGCCTTCTAATGTAGTCCACGATGTGCCAACTATTGGTTTTATTTCACATTTTGATACAACACCGGATTTTACAGGAGCTAATGTAAATCCGCAGATCATTGAAAATTACGATGGAAAAGATATTACACTTAATAAAGAAAAGAATATTATTTTATCTCCCGATTATTTTGAAGACCTAAAATTATATAAGGGACAAACACTTATCACTACTGATGGAACAACGCTTCTAGGTGCTGATGACAAGGCAGGGATTGCAGAAATCATTTCTGCCATGGAATATCTTATTCAACATCCAGAGATGAAACACGGAAAAATTCGAGTTGGATTCACGCCTGATGAAGAGATTGGTCGTGGAGCGCATAAATTTGATGTGGACAAGTTTGGAGCAGAGTGGGCTTACACTATGGACGGTAGCCAGATTGGAGAATTAGAGTATGAAAATTTTAACGCAGCCGGAGCAGTAGTCACGGTTAAAGGTAAAATTGTACATCCAGGGTACGCTAAAGGCAAAATGATCAACAGTATGTATATCGCCCAGGATTTTATAAATTCTTTACCCAGGTTAGAAACTCCTGAACACACCAGTGATCGCGAAGGTTTTTTTCATCTCCATAATATTTCGGGAGATGTAGAAGAAACTACATTGCAATACATTATTAGAGATCACAACAAAGAGCATTTTGAAGCCCGCAAGGAAGTCATGATTAAACTAACCGAAGAGCTAAATACTCAATACGGAAAAAACACCATTACTATTGATATAAAAGATCAATATTACAATATGCGAGAAAAAGTAGAGCCGGTCATGCACATTGTAGATATTGCCGAAGATGCAATGAGAGAATTAGGCATTACTCCGATAATAAAGCCAATTCGTGGTGGTACGGATGGATCACAGTTGAGTTATAAAGGACTGCCTTGTCCTAATATATTTGCAGGAGGGCATAATTTTCATGGAAGATATGAATACGTGCCAGTAGAAAGTATGATCAAAGCGGTAGAAGTAATTGTAAAAATTACGGAATTGACCGCGAAGAGATAAAATTACTCTAAACATACAGCATAAAAAAAAGCGTCATACAATATATAAATGACGCTTTTCTAATTTATGAGCCAATATTATTTTTTCTTTTCAGCAGGTAGTGGTGCATTCAATTTCTGACTCATTTCTAAAGAAATAGCAGATTTGTCAAATGTAAGTTTACCAGCACCCGTTTCAATAACTACGGCATTATTTTTTTCACTGAAGTCAAAAACTTTTCCGTGTAGACCACTTTTTGTTACGACACGATCTCCCTTTTTAAGCTCTTCAGCAAATTTCTTCTCCTTTTTGGCTTTTTGCATTTGTGGTCGTATCATAAAAAAATACATCACGACAAATATTAAAAGTATAAAAGGCAGTTGTCCTCCAAATCCTTCCATAAAAATTACTCGCTTACCGGAGTTCCGCTTACAGGTTTAGCTTTTGGAGTTACCATAGCCTTAATCTTAAGGATTTCTTTTCCTGCTTCTGTATTAGCAGTTATAGTAACTTGCTTGTTTTGTGCATTTGGCTTACCGTTAGAGTTAAACTTTACTAACATAGATCCGGTAGCTCCAGGAGCAACAGGCTCTTTTGTCCACTCAGGAACAGTACAACCACAACTTCCTTTTGCGTTCACAATTACTAAAGGTGCTTTACCTGTGTTAGTAAATGTAAAAGTATGCTCTACTACATCTCCTTCATTGATCGTTCCAAAATCATGCTCTGTTTCAGAGAATGTCATTACAGGATAATCTGTATTTTTTGCGTCACGATCCGCAGCATCTGCTACATTTTCTTCTTTAACTTTTTCTGCTGCATTATCTTTACAAGACATAAACGTCAAAGCAAAAACACCAGCTAAAATTAAGATTCCTTTTTTCATTACTTGGGTTTTTAATTAATTGAGGGTTAAAAATACTATTTTTTTTAAACTACATAAGTCCTCGGCCAACTTTATTTAGTTTGCCACTTTCTTGATATTCTTTAGATATTTTATCTAATATTCCGTTGATAAAGATACTACTCTTTGGGGTACTATATTCTTTAGCAATCTCTAAATATTCGTTAATTGTTACTTTTACAGGGATCGAAGGGAATTTCTGGAATTCGCAAATTGCCATTTTAATCACTGCTTTATCTAATTCTGCGATACGATCTTTATCCCAATTAGGTGTTCTTCCTTCTATTTCTTTAGCAAATTCCACACCATTAAGTGCTGTTTTCCTAAAAATATCCTTAGCAAATTTCTTATCGTCGATATCTTTATATAATTTGGGTAAAGACATATACTCATCATTACTTTGTTTCACTTTTCTGAGCATTTTGACAATACCGGTATTCACCAAAGGCAAATCATCTAGCCAGGTAAGTTTTTTATCTTCTATATATTCATACAGTTTTTCATTAGGAGCTATGATTTCTTTAAAAATATCTAGAACAAAATCCTTATCTTCTTTAAAAGAGCTCATTTTTGTATTCATATAATCCGAATAAAGCTCACTTTCTTTAATTTCTTTCCAAAGAATTTTAACATATTCATCATCAAGATCCCAGCAGTTCATCTTTTTGCGATCCATAGCTTCTTTAAGCTCCACATTCTTCTCCAGCAATAATAGAACTTCATTATTGATGAATTTCTGATTAGGATTTTTTTCTTCTGAGGTAGCTAAGTATTTTTTCTGACTTTTTTCAAGAAAATCTGTGGCATGCTTTCTTATTTCTATTAAAAGCTGAAGATTTATAAGAAATAAATCATACATCTGTTCAATACTAAAAAGCAGAAATTTCTCTTCTTTATCTAGGTTATCACTTTGCGTCTGCTCCAGAGCGTAGAGGGACTGCATTACTTTAACTCGAATATGTCTTCTGGTTAACATAATATATTACAAAGAACTATTTTATTAAAAAGGCGAAAGTGTAATTCACTTTCGCCTGCAAAAATACTATTATTTTTAATCTACCAATTCTAAAATCACTTTTTATTAAGTAATTTTTGCTTTAGTTTATTTACTATTCTTTTTTGCTGCGATCCTTTCATCAGCAATACTTACTGCTGCTGTATTGGTAGTCATACCTGTAGCCTTTGCTTTATTTAATATATCCAAGGTAGTATTATAAATGTTTTCAGTTTTCGCCATAATCTGATCTCTTCCATATCCTTCAATCTCTGCATATACATTTATGATACCACCAGCATTAATCAAAAAATCAGGAGCATATACAATTCCTTTTCCCTGTAATAATGGACCGTGAATATTTTCTGAAGCCAATTGATTGTTTGCAGCCCCTGCAACAACTTTGACCTTTAATTTATTAATGGTTTCATCATTAATTGTAGCTCCTAAAGCACAAGGAGCATAAATATCTGCAGTTTCAGCGTATAAATCTTCTCCTTTATATATTTCTGCTCCATATTTACCACTTACTTCTAGAAGTCTTTCCTGATTTATATCTGTAATAATGACATTTGCTCCTTCTTCTGCGGTTAGGCGTACCAACTCTTCTCCTACGTGACCTATCCCTTGAACAAGAATCTTTTTACCTTCTAAGTTATCCGTTCCGTATGCAAATTTAACCGAAGCTTTCATTCCCATATATACTCCATATGCCGTAACAGGCGATGGATTTCCAGCGCCTCCTTTGGATTCAGAAATACCGGTTACATAAGGAGTTACTTCTCTCACCGTATCCATATCAGAAGTTTCCATACCAACATCTTCTGCAGTATAATATTTTCCACCTAGCGTATGCACAAACTCTCCAAAACGTTTCATTAGCGCCGGAGTTTTAATTTTTTTTGGGTCTCCTATAATAACAGCTTTCCCTCCTCCAAGATTCAATCCTGTTATCGCCGCTTTATAGGTCATGCCTCTAGATAATCTCAAAACGTCATTCAGAGCATCCCACTCCGTCTGATAATTATACATTCTGGTACCTCCTAAAGCTGGTCCTAAAATTGTGTTATGCACTCCAATTATTGCCTTTAATCCTGTATCTTTGTCCTGACAAAAAACAACTTGTTCGTGATCATCAAAAGACAATTGACCAAACACAGGAGCCTCTTTTTTTAATTGATTTGCAGTAAGCACTTCAGTTATCATTTTCGGAAATTTTAAAACGTTATAAATTATATAATAGTCAAAATTGAAGTGCTAAAATAATGTATTTTTACGAATTTCAAATTTTTTGTCAATAAAATATAAGAATTTACTAATAATTGGATTTCTAAAAATCAACACTTTATGCGTGCATTACGCCATTTAAATAAGTATTTCCTAAAATATAAATATCGTCTTCTTGTTGGTTTAATAATTACAATAATTGCTAGAATTTTTGCGATAGCAGTTCCCAAATTTGTAGGCGATTCTGTGGATGTTGTGGAACAATATCTCAATAAAGAAATCGTCGATTTTAGTGAGGTAGAAAGCGGATTAATCAACAACATTCTCTTAATTTTGGGGTCTGCACTGATAGCCGCATTTTTTACTTTTTTAATGAGGCAGACTTTCATCGTAGTATCACGATTTATTGAATTTGATCTGAAAAATGAAGTTTTCAGGCATTATCAAATTTTATCACTTAATTTTTATAAAAAGAACCGGACAGGTGATCTTATGAACCGGATCAGCGAAGATGTATCTAAAGTTAGAATGTATGTAGGCCCGGCGATAATGTACAGTGTAAACACGATTACTTTATTTGTAGTCGTAATCGGTTATATGATTAGTATCGCACCAGAATTGACATTGTATACAGTTGCTCCGTTACCGATACTTTCTGTCTCCATCTACAAATTAAGTGTTGCCATACATAAAAGAAGTACGATCGTTCAGCAGTTTTTATCTAAGTTGACTACCTTCACACAGGAATCTTTTAGCGGAATTTCTGTTATTAAAGCATATGGGATAGAACCACAAACTCTCGAGAATTTTACGGAATTGTCGAATAAGAGTAAAGAAAAAAACATTGACTTAGTAAAAGTACAGGCATTATTCTTTCCATTAATGGTTTTGCTAATAGGTATTAGTAATATTACAGTAATATATATAGGTGGCAAACAATATATTGATGGAACCATTCAGGATCTTGGCGTAATTGTAGAGTTTATCATCTTTGTGAACATGCTTACCTGGCCTGTTGCCACAGTAGGTTGGGTAACCTCTATCATACAACAGGCAGAAGCTTCCCAGGTAAGGATTAATGAGTTTTTAAGACAGGAACCTGAAATAACAAATACCGTAGCCGACCAAACACCCATCACAGGAAATATAAAATTTGACAATGTTTCTTTTATCTATGATGACACGGATATTACAGCGTTAAAAAAAGTAAGTTTCGAAATAAATTCGGGACAAACCATTGCTATTATAGGAAAAACAGGATCAGGAAAATCTACGATATTAGATCTAATAGGTAGATTGTACGACGTTTCGGAAGGTGAGATCAGAATTGATGATAAGCCTGTAAAAAAATTAAACTTAATAAACCTGAGAGAATCTATTGGTTATGTTCCGCAAGATGCTTTTCTTTTTAGTGACTCTATAAGAAACAATATAAAATTTGGAAAAATAGATGCCGCGGAAGCTGAGGTTTTGGAGGCTGCAAAAAATGCTGCTGTGCATGATAATATAGAAGGTTTTAATAAAGGATATGATACTGTTTTAGGAGAAAGAGGAATTACCTTATCAGGAGGACAAAAACAACGTGTTTCCATCGCCCGCGCAATTATTAAGGATCCTGCTATTCTACTTTTTGATGACTGTTTATCTGCTGTGGATACAGAAACCGAAGAAGAGATCCTTAATAATCTCCACAAAATTTCTAAAAATAAGACAACTTTTATAGTTAGTCACCGAGTTTCTACGGCTAGAAACGCAGATAAAATAATAGTATTAGACGAAGGAGAAATCATTCAACAAGGTACTCATAATCAACTATTAGACATAGATGGGTATTACAAAGAGCTCTATTTAAAACAGCTTAGTGAAAAAGAAATTTGATATTTTGTTGTACGATTAACATTTTTTTTAGATTTTTGATTCCATCGTAACAGACTAAATTAATTAAGAAATAAGGATTATGAGCGACAATGAAATGTTGGAGAAAGAAGAAATTTTCTCAAAAGTTTTAAGAGCAGGAAGAAGAACATATTTCTTTGATGTAAGATCAACAAAAGCGGGAGATTATTATCTTACCATTACAGAGAGTAAAAAATTTACTAATGATGATGGATCTTTTCACTACAAAAAGCATAAAATCTATTTATACAAAGAAGATTTTGTAGGTTTTAGCGAAATACTTAGTGAAATGACTGATTATATCGTAAATGAAAAAGGCGAAGAAGTTATCAGTGAAAGACATCAAAAAGATTATCAAAAATCTTACGAACAAAACACAGAAGATTCTAAGGCCACAACTGAAGAAGTTACGGCTTCTACAGAAAGTTTTACCGATGTTAGCTTCGATGACATATAAGCATATTAACTTATGTTAAACTTATGCAAACCGCTTCATTCTGTGAAGCGGTTTTTTTTATTTTCGACCATAATAAACTCAGCATTCTCACAAACGATTTAAAATGAAGTACTTCTCTACCATAATTCTAGCCCTATTTTCCTTTTTTTCTTTTGCTCAGGAAAACCTCTCCTTAGATTACTATTTACCTAAAGGAGTGAACTATGATGCTACAATCCCCACACCGCAGAGTGTCTTAGGGTTTGTACCCGGAAAATGGCACGTTACCCACGATAAATTGGTAGAGTACATGAGAGTTTTAGCAGAAGCCTCTCCTCGTATCATCATAGAAGATCGCGGTAAGACCTTTGAAGATCGTCCAATAATCCTATTAACAATTACTTCGGAAAAAAACCACCAGAACCTTGAAAAAATCCAAACCCAGCACTTACAGCTAACACAAAATAATTCAAATGTATTGGATATTGCAACAATGCCAGCAATTGTATATCAGGGGTTTTCTATACACGGCAATGAACCTAGTGGGTCTAATGCCAGTTTGGTTGCCGCATACCATTTGGCTGCAGCACAAGGAGATCAAATGGATGAACTTTTAAACAATGTCGTAATTTTATTTGACCCATCATTTAACCCTGATGGTTTGCAGCGTTTTTCTTATTGGGCGAATACCAATAAAAGTAAAAACATCACTACAGATCCTCAAGATCGAGAATACAGCGAGGTATGGCCCGGCGGAAGAACTAATCATTATTGGTTTGATATGAATCGAGATTGGCTACCTGTTCAATTACCAGAGTCAAGAGCCAGAATCAAGACTTTTCACAAATGGTACCCTAACATTCTTACCGATCATCACGAGATGGGAACCAACAGCACATTTTTCTTTCAACCCGGGATACAATCCAGAACACATCCATTAACACCAAAACTAAATCAGGAACTCACAAAAAAAATAGCTAATTACCACGCGGATGCTTTTAATAAACTAGGATCATTATACTTTACCGAAGAAAATTTTGATGATTTCTATTATGGTAAAGGTTCTACATTTCCGGACATTAATGGGGGGATTGGTATTTTGTTCGAGCAAGGAAGCTCTCGCGGACATGCACAAGAGAGCGATAATGGAATATTGACATTTCCGTTTACAATACGAAATCAATTTACTGCTGCACTTTCCACTTTGGAAGCTGCAAAATCGATGCGAGAAGAACTACTCCGGTACCAAAAGAATTTTTATGTTAATGCCAGAAAAAAGGCACAGAACGGAACATATCTTTTCGGTAATGAAAAAGATGCTGCTTCTGCATACCACTTGGCAGAAATTCTACAACGTCATCAAATTAAAATATATGATCTAAAAGAAGATATCATTTCCGAAGGTTTGGAATTCAAAAAAGGCTATAGCTATGTAGTGCCTAAAAATCAAAAACAAAGTCGTTTGATCAAAGCAATTTTTGAGAAAAGAACTACATTTCAGGATAGTTTGTTTTATGATATTTCTGCGTGGACGTTCCCATTGGCATTCAATCTTGATTATACTGATAAATCAACTAGTGGTGATTTAGGAAACGAGGTGAAAGAACTGAACTTAAGAAACCCTAAAACCATTAATAAGAGCAATTATGCTTATCTTATGGAATGGCACGAATATTATACTCCGGCTGTACTATATCAGGTCCTAAAAAAAGGACTTAGAGCAAAAGTAGGAATGAAACCATTCGCTCTTGAGAACAAAAATTATGATTACGGAACTATCATGATTCCAATTCAAAATCAAAAATTAAGTCCAGCAGAAATATATTCGTTTTTACAGAAACTTGCTTTAGAAAATCACGTAGATATTACAGGTGTTTCTACTGGACTAACCGCAGGAATTGATTTAGGAAGTAATCAGTTTAGAACTTTATCATTACCAAGGATTGCTTTACTTACCGGAGGTGGAATTACCTCATATGATGCAGGAGAGATCTGGCATCTTATGGATCAACGTTATAATATTCCTATAACAAAACTGAAAACGGATTACTTGGAGAGAAGCGATCTATCCAGATACACTCACATTATTCTGCCTAATAGCCGGAATCAAAGTATGGATAAGAGTGTAATTGACAAATTAAAATCCTGGATAAGAAATGGTGGTACATTAATTGGATACAGAAATGCAGCGCAATTCTTCAAGAATAATGAACTTATGAAGATAGAGTTTGCTAAACCAGAAAATGATGCTAAACAAATCTTATTCGAACAAAAAAGAGATTTCTTTGGAGCGCAAGTCATTGGTGGGGCGATTTTTCAGGCAAAAGCTGACAGGTCACATCCAATTAATTTTGGCTACAAAAATGACAAAATTCCATTGTTCAGAAATACTACCCTTTTCATTAAAGCTGACAAGCAGAGTTATAACAACCCAATTCAATACACAAAAGAACCTTTGTTAAGCGGTTATGTAAGCAAAAAAAATCTAGATTCTTTGGCTAACACTGTACCCTTTAGACATAAAAGTCTCGGTAGGGGGAATACGATTTTATTCACTGATAATACCAATTTTAGAGCCTTTTGGTATGGAACCAATAAGTTGCTGATGAATGCAATTTTCTTTAGTAACGAAATGTAAATTGGATTGTTAGATGAAATTAAGATAATTATAAGTAAAAATAAATCTTGAAGTATTATTAGTGAATCAAAAAATTAAACAAGTGTTTTTCTAAACTCTCCATAATGATGTAACACTTCATCAGGAGCTTCAGTTTGTGGATAATGTCCTATTTCATCTAATATAATTACATCCGCATCAGGAACAATTTCAGCATAGAATTCTGCCATATGTTTTCCGGAGATAGGATCTACAGCCCCATCGATAAGACGTTTAGATACATTAGTATACTGTATTGCTTCTCTCCAGCGTATCTTATGGGTATCTCTTTCTTTTAGGTATTTTATAAGTTGGGGTATCACATTTTTACCTGAGTTAAAATCTATAACCTCCCAGAATTCATCAATTTCTTGTTCACTGGGCTGTGTATTTTTTCCAAAAATCTTTTTGAAATTTTTTGCCAGCGTATTACGTCCCATAAAATATTTCAGAATCGAACCAAGAGGGGTTAATAACATTCTTTGTGTACGTGTCGGAAAATTAGTTTCAGGAAACATTCCTCCGTTAAGGAAGCATACAGACTCAATCCTAAATTTGTATTCAGGGTTTTCTTTCAACCTTGCCAACATCTCCTGAACTACTGTGTCCCCATAATTATGTGCTAAAATATGAAAAGAAGAAATATTTTTTTCTTCGAGAAAAGCTTCCCATAAATCCACTTGCGAAGCAATAGTGTATTTAAAATCTTCAGGTTTAGAAGAAAAACCAAACCCGAGCATATCAATAGCAAATACTCGATAATGTTTAACCAGTGTATTCCAAATTTTATTCCAATCCCAGGAAGATGTTGGAAATCCATGAACCAGAATAAGAGGTACTCCTACTCCTTCTGCTTTATAAAATATTGTATAATTCTTATGTGAAAAATATGCCCCTGAATTCTTCCAATCCTGTAATATCATATTATTTTTTTCCAAACATTTTTTGGATAACCCAGGCAGGCCCTATTAATAAAAATTGCAAATCCTGAGCTGCAGAAGGCTTCTTTCCTTCGAGATGATGGCCGTAAAATTGTCCTATCCAAGCCACTACAAAAATAATAAGGGATACCATCCATAATGGAGCATGCTTACTAATATAATAATTGGCTATGATACAAAAGGCAATAAAAAACAGTATCTGCAATGCCATTTTCACCGATAATCTAACATAAAACAGCAAGATTAATAGAGAAACCACAAAGGCCCAATTCTCTATAAATGGATTTTTACCAGGAATAATTGAAGACAAAAATCCACTAGGAATACTCATGATTAAACCTACCACCGAAAAAAATATAGCAGGAACGCAGATAAAATGAATTATAATATTTGTTTTATTTTGGTGGCTTACGGCATATTCCTGAAACCAGGTATCTAAACTTTTCATGACAAATTAAAATTAGTGTAACTAAGATACTATTTTTTAGACTTATAATACATAAAGTGTACTTTTGAAAATATAAAACTAAATATTATGGCTCGCACTGCATCTAACATGTTACCTCTGGGTACTACAGCTCCGGATTTTTCACTGATTGATACTATCACTGATAATAAAATCTCACTACAGGATGTAAGAGGTGAAAAAGGTACTGTAGTGATGTTTATTTGTAATCATTGCCCATTTGTTATCCATGTGAATGAGGAAATCGCACGTGTGGCTAATGATTACCGTGTACAAGGTTTTGGTTTTGTAGCGATCAGTAGTAATGATATTGAAAATTATCCGCAAGATGCTCCAAAATATATGTGGAAAACTGCTCAGAAAAACCACTATACCTTCCCGTATCTTTATGACGAGACGCAGGAAGTAGCAAAGGCTTATGATGCTGCTTGCACCCCTGATTTTTATCTTTTTGACGCAGGGTTAAAACTTATTTATCGTGGACAACTCGATGATTCAAGACCAGGAAACGGAATTCCGGTAAATGGACGTGATTTACGTCAAGCATTAGATGCGGTACTTAAAAATTCAAAGGTTATCGAACCTCAAAAACCTAGCATAGGTTGTAATATCAAATGGAAAAGTTAAGTACAAAAAAACTTATACTTTTTGGTCAGCTATAATTTTCAGATGCGCTAAATGATGGTTTCCGTGCCAGGCATAAATGCCTATGTCTTCTGCCAAAGTGATCTCGATATTACCTTCCGGATGGATAAATACTTTTTGGAGATTTTCTTCGGATAAACCTTTTAAAAAAAACACCCACTTAGCGTGCAACGCTGTGATCAAATTTAGTGAAAGATGAATCGGAGCTGTTTTTGTATCAAATAATTCAGCCCATCGATCTTCAAAGTAGGCTTTTATTAGAGGTTTATCTTCGGTAAGTGCCCACTTGAAACGAATATAGCCGTTGTGATGGCTATCATGAATATGGTGGATAACCTGTCTAGCTGTCCATCCATCAGGTCTATATGAAGTTTCCAGCTGTTCTTCAGTAAAATCTAAAACCAGGTCTGAAATTTTAGCTGGTAGCTCCTCTAAATCCCTTATCCATTCGGTAATTTTTTCTTTAGATATTTGGTCAGGAGTTTCAAATTTACCTATTGGATATTTAAGATTCATAACTTATGCTTTACTCTACTTTCTTGTACATGATCAGATTTGATGACGCATTCTGCAAATCAACGACCACTAGATCATCTGGCGTTAACGATTCTATTTTATATCGATAAACATACTCATCTTTAGGAGAAGAGCAATACATGACATCATTTTTTATTTTAACTTTTAATCTTTTTAAAAATTTTCCATCACGAAAATTAAATCGGATTGTTTCTTCAAAAATCATATGCTCGTCCGGAAATTGAACATTGATCCATTTTCCTTGAAGGGCTTCATATACATTTCTATTTTTGAACTTATTATCCAGCAGTGATTTCATTCGTAAACTGTAGTCTACAAAAACTTGTTCAGGTTCTATATTGTTTACCGGAATACCCGTTGTCATTTTTTCAATTTCTTTTCCTTTATCAAAAAAGTGTTTTGATTCGAATTTAGTAAATGCGTTAGAATAGTCCATCACGACTTTACCTTCTTCACTTTTTCTTTCCATATACTGGCGCTGCTTATAATCTACGTGGATTAGCTGATCATTCCAAAAATAGAATACTGTAATAACCATCGCATTAGGCATGCCAATGTTCCTTACGATCTTTTTCAATCGTTCATGTTCGTAGTATCCATTAAGCTCTGCTCCGTGGTCAGCAATTTGGTCAAGAAACTCTTCGGGATCTAAAGAAAACACATCGGATTCCATGTAACTATCGATGATTTCTATCTGATCCCTAATGGCTGCTAATATCACTTCATTTTCTTGTGAAAAAGAAAAATTTACACAAGAAAATGTTAAAAAAACAATCAGTCTCCACTTCATAACTATCAAAATATCATTCCTTTTCTGGTTTTCAATCTATATTAGGGGTGTAAATATCTAACATATAGATTAAAAAGTTTACTTACCTGAATAAGCATACAAATTATCAAAAATAGATTAATATTTTAAAAGCACCACGTAATGTTAACAAAAAGTTAAACGAAAATATAACGTATAGATAGAATTATTTACAAAAAAACCTCTAAATACAAATACTTAGAGGTTTTTTAGTTAGGTTTTGAAAAGATTATTTTACACCTACTAACTCTACATCAAAAATTAGTGTAGCATTTGGAGGAATTACACCTCCTGCGCCTCTTTCTCCATATCCTAAAGATGGCGGAATCACAAAACGTGCTTTATCTCCCACTTGCAACAATGCGATACCTTCATCCCATCCCGCAATTACTTGTCTCATTCCTAAGGGAAAATCAATAGGTTGATTTCTTTTATAGGATGAATCAAAAACAGTACCGTCTGACAGGCTTCCCTTATAGTGCACAGAAACCGTTTTCCCTTTTTCTGCTTGCACTCCATCTCCTTTTTGAATTATTTTATAACGTAAACCACTATCGGTTTTATCAAATCCTGTTGCCAATTCTTCTAGCAATTGTTCCTCTGCTTTCTGCGCAGCAGCTTCTCTCTCTGCTTTGGCGCCATTAAATTTTCTAAATGTTTCTACTGCATTAAAACTTTCAGCTTCTTCTCCTACTCTTATAATCTCTACAGAATCAATGGCATCACCTTGTGCTATAGCATCTACCACATCTTGCCCTTCGACTACTTTACCAAAAACGGTATGCTTACCATCTAACCAAGCTGTTTCTACATGAGTTATGAAAAATTGACTTCCGTTAGTTCCTGGTCCTGCATTTGCCATCGATAACACTCCAGGTCCGTCATGTTTCAACTCCGGATGAATTTCGTCATCAAATTGATATCCAGGTCCACCAGCTCCAGTACCTTGTGGATCTCCACCCTGAATCATAAAATCAGGAATAACTCGGTGGAACTTTAACCCATTATAATAAGGTTTTCCCTGAGGGATTGCTTTATTTTCTAGGTTTCCTTCTGCCAAACCTACAAAGTTTCCAACTGTTCCCGGAGTCTTTTTGTATTCGAGATTTATAAGGATACTTCCTTTTGTTGTATTAAATTTTGCGTATAATCCGTCTTGCATAACTGCGTATTTTAAGCTTTATGAATTTAAAGCTGCAAAGATAGGTAATTGCTTAATGTTTAGTATATAAAAAACGCGGATTATTGATGATATCGAATGTTATATAAAACAAACTATGCATACTTTAAAATTGTTAATCTAACTTTTCTAATAGCTCCCCTGCTTCCAGGTACTTATAATTGTCTTTATCCGAAACGATTATTTTAAGGATATCTTTGAGCTCTTGCTTTTTCTTTTGTTTTAAAAATACCAGCGCCTTATACCAATTGGCTTTTTTGGAATGTAATGAATTAGAATTAGCTAAAAGCTCAAACTGTACGAATGCTTCATCAAATCTATTAAGTTCTATAAGGGCAATTCCGTTATAAATATAACTTAATGGATTAATAGAGGTTTCTTTTTGTTGATATAAAGTAAAAGATGTTATTGCCTCTTGATATTTTTTGTCTTCAAACAGCAGCTGTGCATTTTCTAATAACTTATCGATATCTTCTCCCCTGGTCACTAGGGATGGAATCTCATCCATATGAATGTAAGAGGCATACAATTCATCATAATTATTCTCTTTAAACACAAACAAGGAAATTGTTAACAGCACAGCTATTGACGCTGCGATTCCGATAAACCAAAAGTTTTTATTCCGTGAACCGGATCGGTTTTCTGAAATTACTTCATTTATAGTAGCTTTAAGATCTGAAGCTTCATTACTTTCAAAAAAAGACTTTAGTTGCTTAGCCCCTTCAGTTTTTAACGCTTCCTCATTACCTTGTAGCCATTTTTGATCTTCATAAACAATTTGCATATCCCTCTGCAATTTCAACTCTTTAGCAAGTTCTGTATCTGTCTGAAGTCTTTCTTCGAATACTTGTTTTTCTGATGCTGACATATTACCTTTTAGATAATCATCAATTTCTATAGGGTAATCTTTCATAATTCTTTGATTTGGTTGTATCTAGAATCTTTTTTAATCAATTTAGTTAATTGTGATTTACAATTAAAAATCCGTTGTCTCACTACATTGTCCGAGTTATATCCCAGTTTACTCACGATATCTTTATAAGGTACTTTTTGAAAAAACAATTCTAATAATCGCTTACAGTTACCAGAAAGCTCAGTAAACTTCTCCTGAAACAACTCCCACTTTTCTTGCTCCAAAGTTGCCATTGTCATATCATCAGCTTCATTAGATAGTTCAACAACTTTGTCATTTGTTACTATCCTTTTTTGTTTATTTAGCTCTCTTCTCCATAAATTTCTGCAAGCCGAAAAAATATAAGCTTCAAAAGAGCCTTCTATCGTAAAAGCTTTTACCTTATATCTAGCAATTAATTGTAGTAGCACTTTATGGAAAATATCTTCTGCATCTAGCTGATTACCATTGTTTTTCATGATAAAGCCAGATACTTTTGGAAATACCGATAGGTATAGTTCTTTTATAACTTCTTTACGACCTTCTGCTAGGTTCTGTAGGCGATCATTCTCCTGTTTGGGCATAAAAAACTTTACTAATTAATTTTTTTTCTACTTTTGGCAGTAACATTTATTGGATTTCGGAAACATACTAATAAATTTAGAAAACAAAAAAATATTAGAATGAAAAAAATCAAGTTATTATTTTTAATGACAATTCTGGTAATTGGAATACAGGGTTGTTCTATTGATCAAGGCTCGTTTGAAGAAAACACCCAACTCACTGAGAAAGGAGACGACATTCCTAAAAATGCTGTGCGAGTAAATAACCACGTTAACAAAAATGGCACTTTAACTTTGGTTGACGATTCGGACCCATCAGAATCTAGCTGTTATAAAAAGATATTGGTTGCCTTCAAATCAGCTGTACAAACTCAAGAAGATTTTGAAACCAAAATAGATTCTGTGACTGCTCGGTTTAGTGATGCTTATTTTATTCCTACTCCAACATTCTCTTGTTCTACTGGTATTGTATTTAGTTGTTATGTCCCCTGCGACGAAATACCTAATCAATTATGTTATGATCAATGTGGTGCTATGACAGCAAATTTTACTGGAGGTACTGTGGTATTAAAAGGAGATAAAAATACAACTATTGAGGATCCAGAGGATGATGGAGGATGTCCGGCATGCCCCATAGATACAGATTTTGTGCTAGTAGACAATCCTGATCCATTTTGTAGTGAAATAATGATTGCTTTAAGATACTTATAATTCAATTGTTTTATATTGACAATAAGAAAATTTAGGGATATATTAATAATAACGTTCCTGACCTTTGTCGTTAAAGGTCAGGACATATCTCCTAAATTAGATTCAATACATAATCTTCCTGGTAGTAATTATGAAAAGTTAGATGATTATCATAAAATTTTAGATGAATATCTTTTTAAAAAAAAATATTCGCAATTAGGATCAGATGCACATCAACTAGCAAAATGGATTCACAAAGAAAAACATTGGGAAGAAGCTATTAAGATTGTTAAAATAGCTTATGAAGCAAGAGAGAAGGTTACTCCTATCGATAATAATCTTCTTAAACGGAGTTATTACAATTATGCGATCTATAATAAAAGAAGAGAAAATTATAGTGTTGCCATAAATTTTTTTGAAAAAGTCCTAAAACTAAAAGGAAATAATCTTTTCAAAGGAAGAGCCGCTGCTATTATTGGTGATAGTTACGAAAAAATTGGAGACCTATATAAATCAGTTGAATATCAAAAAAAAGCATTCGATTATTTTGACCCTTCCACTCAGTTAAAATATATCATCGCTAATCACACCAATATAGCTCTAACCTATAAAAACATTAGAAATAATGAAAGTGCCAAAAAAGGAATTTTTCATTTATTAAAAGCCGATTCTCTTTTAAAATCAAATAATAATTCTAATTCGACTGATGCATATTTAGTTCAAATCAATCTTGGCAATTTATATTATGAAGGTGTGGGTACCAAAGATGTGAATAAGGCTATTGAAAGTTTTAAAAAAGCCCTTGATATTTCAAAAAAACTGGAAAATGATCAATATTCATCCCACGTTTATTACAATTTAGCAGTTATTAACATCACAAGAAACGCAGAATTATCTACTCAATATTTCAAAGAATCTTTTAAGAAAGCAGATCCAAAATCCGAAATTATCTCAAAAATACATTTAGGGTTAGGTATTAAAGCTACTACTGAAAAGCGATATTTAGAAGGTCAAAATCATTTTAAAAATGCATTTTCTACTCACCTAAATCAAGAAATCTCTGATATTTATTGGTTGCCAAGTAAAAAAGACTTAGAAAAGGTAAAAGATAAATCATTTTTTCTAGAACTTTTAAAAAGAAGGCTAAAAGGCTGGAATGAGCTTGCAGAAAGAGATGGGAACACATCTTTTTCTGAACAGGCAATAAAAACAACTACTGTAGGTGATCAGTTGATAGATTTTATCATAAAAGAAAATTTTTCTTTAAGATCTAAACTTTTTTGGAGAGACCTGGCATCGGAGATATACATTATGGGGTTAGAAGCGTGTTTACTTTTGAAAAAAAATAAAGAGGCTTTTTATTTTATGGAAAAAAACAAAGCTATCTTATTGACTCAGGAAATAACAAAAAAGAAATCTGATATCCCCAAAGAAATTTTAGAACGTGAGAAGAAATTAGAAAATATCATAACGACGCTTAAAAATTTGTTTTTAGAAGCACAGGAACATCAAAAAGATTCTCTTTTAGATATAATATCGAGCAAAGAAATAAATTTGCAGTATTATAGAGATTCCCTTTCCACTAAATATACAGAATATTCTAGCTTGATATCGATTCCTGAGATAGTAAATATGGAAGAACTAAATTTAAGAAAAGATCAGGTTCTTATTCAGTATATCATGGCAGAACGGGTGGCAGGAGTCATACCAGAAGCTTATGGCATGATCATTTCTGGCAATACTAAAGAAATTTTTAAGATCGACAAGGTAGATCAACTTCAGAAAAACATTTATCAATTAAGAAGCATACTTGACAAACCCTTCAATACTAAGGAAGAAATCGTAAAGTATCACACCTTATCTTATGATATTTATAACTCCCTGATCCCTAAAAGATTTCAAAATGTTTTATTAAATAAGAGCATAACAATTATTCCTGATCATGTTTTAAATCATATACCTTTTGAAGCTTTGGTAACAAACTTAAAAAAAGGAAGTTATTTGATCGAACAAGCAGAGATCAACTATACCTATTCTTTATCTTTTGCTTTTCAGAATACTAAAATTAATCGTAACGCAGAAAAAGATTTTCTCGGGGTTGCTCCAATTGAGTTCTCCAATAATTTAACTAAGCTACCTAAAACCAAAAAGGAGCTTATTGAAGCCAATCGTTATTACACAGGTGATCTTTTATTAAAAGAAAAAGCTACTATACAAAATTTTAAAAAAGAAGCTCATAATTATAAAATTTTACACTTAGCGACACATGCTGATGCCTCGGATTCTTTAAATCCCTGGGTGGCGTTCAGATACAACAAGCTTACGGAGTCAGAACTTTCAGTAATTAAAAATCAAGCTGAGCTAGTGATTCTAAGTGCATGTAACACATCCTTAGGCGAGGTTCGGCGTGGTGAAGGCGTGATGAGTCTTGCACGTGGATTTTTTCAATCAGGAGCACATACCGTGATTCCTTCTCTTTGGAGTACAAATGATAAAGCTACAGCTACTATAACCTCGAATTTTTATAAAAACCTAAGCCGTGGGCAAACCAAATCTGAAGCTCTTAGAAAAGCAAAGCTACATTATTTGCAAAACAACAAAGATGCCGAAGCTTCTCCTCACTATTGGGCATCACTAGTTTTGATTGGAGATACAGGAGTCCTTATGCCACAATCAAACGCTCAATTATTTCTATGGAGAGCATTTTTTATTATCTTACTAATATTGGTGATCTTTGTATTTTTCTTACGAAAGAAAAGATAATTGTTTAACCCGTAGTGAATTTTGATTATTTAATTCAAAATCCGTCAATTTGAGTGTCCGTCTGAGGCGGATATATCGAAAAAATGTTTTTAGATACGAAAAGCTATTTTCGACACGACTTTTCTTCATTTTATTAAGAAAAATCAATCGTATTGAATCTTTTCTTTATTATTTCTTTCTTAATGCAGAACGAGTACTCTTTACATAAATAATTTTAAATAATTAGCTCATATTCCCTCTATCAGATTTTTTCTATTTATCTCTGATGTACTCACCATTTTTTGCGATTCAAAACTAACTTCAAAAAAAATCAATTTACCATAGTAACAATTTTTCTTTTCGGGAACATAATGATAAAGGCATATATCCTGAGTGTCTTAATTGGATCAGGAATATTAAAATCTAATACAAATAATTATGTTACAAAACATTTTAAAATTACAAGGAGTACAAGAATTGAACAGCAAGCAAAGAAAAAATATCAAAGGTGGTATGTTAGTAGTTGGAGTTGGTGGGTCTTGTTCAAATAACGGTGATGCGATTTGTTGTGGTACGGCACAATGGCAATGTGGGACAGGCCCTTCAGAAGGAGGTATTCATTTTAATAACAATTATTTTAACGGCAATCCTGTTTGCGACTGCTTTTAATTTTCTTTCTTCAAAGAAAAACATCACTTACTATTAATCATAAAAAGTATGTTACACAACATTTTAAAATTAAACGGCCTAAACATTCTTAGCAAAAAGGATCAAAGAAACACTAATGGTGGCTTTTTTAATTCTTGTCTGCCCTACCTTCCTGAAAATGGTTGTTTTAGCGGACCAGAGCATTGCAATGTTTGGAATTTACCAAAATGTCCGGATATACCGGATGAAAACCATTAATTTTAATTTTTTAACTGATAAAGGTTTTAGGTTGACTAAAGCCTTTATTTTTTAAATCGTTTCCAAATATACTTTCTTAGGATTTATGGTATACAGCAACTTTTTATCATTTATTTGATTTTTCGTAACTTCCATAAGCTATTTTCACCTCAAACCATCTGATTTTTAACAAAAAAGCTATATTTGCTCCTTCACAAACTCAGATCATCTAACTAATGAAATCATTATTTTGTTTTGTAGTAGGAGTATTATGTCTCTCCTCTATTAGCGCACAAAGCATTTATGAAGCTGGATATTTTATTGATAACAATGGTAAAAAAACAGAATGCCTCATCAAAAAGCTTCCCTGGAGAACAAATCCTACCGAATTTCAATGGAAAAAAACAATTTCTTCCAGTCCTAAAACTAAAGTAATTGAAGACGTTAAAGAATTTGCCGTAGGCGAAGATTATCGGTATAAAAGGTATATTCTTCAATTTGATCTTAACGGTGATACGGTTGGAAAATCAACAAAATCCAAAGATCCTGATCTCAGCTACAAAAAGATATTCTTAAGAACCATTCTTAAAAGTAAAACCACCTTATTTCAGTATTCTAAAAATAATGTCCATCGGTTCTTTTATACCGCCCCTGAAACCGTGTACCCCGAACTTTTAGTTTATAAAGTTTTTTATACACCGGACGAAAGCAAAAAACCAGGAAAGAAGGTAATTCCACAAGAAAATAATACGTATCAGGAACAACTGGCGGAGAAAATAAAATGTGGTAATCAAGATCCATCCAAACTCACCTATACGCAGGGAGATTTAAAAAGATATTTTAAGAAGTATAATGAATGCAAAGGAAACAACATAGAATATATCATCCGTAAAAAGATTAACCAAACCAGAATTGGGATTGTAGCTGCAGCTGATCTAAGTGGCTTTAGTCATAATTCTCAGGCTGGAAATGACGGAAATGTAAGCTATGATGATGTTTTTGTACCCAGATACGGTGTGTTTATCGAAACTTTCATCCCTTTTTCTAAAGTTGATTTAAGTTTCTTTTTAGAATCTACCTACAAAGCTTTTACGATGGATGGAAGAGATCTCGCAATTGCTAACAGCGAATTCGAATTGGATTATAAAAGTATCAATGTTGCCGTAGGACCTAGATTTCATATTTATTTAAGTTCTAAATTCGAATTGTTCCTGGAAGGTGGTCTTACTGTGGACTTTAATATCGGCACGGAAGCAAGTGAATTTATGGATGATGAAATAGAAAACACAACCACTGAATATTTTTATGGAGGCGGTTTTGGATCTGGTCGATTTAAAATAGGGTTTAGACAATATACACCGACGAATATATCCAGAAGCACGTCTATTCCTAATTCAGAATTAACAACATCCAGTTTATATCTTTCAATGAATATATTTTAAACAAAAAGTACTGTAATTTTCTGATAAGAAAGGGCTTCGAAATATTTCAAAGCCCTATTGTTTTTTGATTATGAATTTGAATTACTGTTCAATTAATTAGCAACATCGCTAATAAATTTTATGCGATACAATCGTAATTCTTCGTCATCATAATCGCCATCAAATTCTTCAATAGCGGTATCTATTTTATCACTTTCAGCCTCTATAAAATACTCATGAATTTCTTCTTGCTGGTCCTCATCCAGTATTTCGTCAATCCAATACGTGATATTCAGTTTTGTTCCACTGTATACGATAGCTTCCATCTCCTTAATAAACTCCGGCATATCCATGCCCTTTGCTGCAGCAATATCATCCAATGGCAGTTTTCTATCCACATTCTGAATGATATACAACTTAAGACCACTATTAGCTCCTGTACTTTTAACCACAAAGTCATCAGGACGCATAATATCATTTTCTTCTACATATTTAGCGATAAGGGATACAAATTCCTTTCCATATTTTTTAGCCTTTCCTTCTCCCACACCATGAACATTGCCCAGCTCTTCGATACTTACAGGATACTTAAGCGCCATATCTTCTAACGAAGGATCTTGGAATACTACAAATGGTGGGACTCCCAGTTTTTTTGCTACACTTTTTCGTAAGTCTTTTAGCATCCCAACCAGTCGGTCATCCGTACCTCCTGCTTTTCCACCAGATTTGGCAGCGGTAATGATCGAATCATCATTTGTCTCATCATACACATGATCTTCGGTCATCATAAAACTTACAGGATTATCAATAAAATCTTTACCTTCAGGAGTAATTCTGATAACACCATATGTTTCGATATCTTTTTTAAGATACCTGGAGACTAGTACCTGACGTATCAAAGCCATCCAGTACTTGTCATTCCTGAATTTACCACTGCCAAAAAAAGGTTGATCATTGGTTTTATGAGAAATAATTAGTGCATTACTTTTACCAATCAGTGTATTCACTAAATCTTTTGATTTGTAAATCTCACCGGTTTTACTGACTACCTTCAACAGGAGTTGCACCTCATCCTTAGCTTCGTGTTTTTTCTTTGGATTACGAACGTTATCATCCATATCCGCACCTTCTCCGGTCTTTTCATCAAACTCTTCACCAAAATAATGCAGTATAAATTTACGTCTGGATATTGAAGTTTCGGCAAAAGCCACTACTTCTTGCAAAAGCGCATGACCAATTTCCTGTTCTGCCACAGGTTTACCACTCATAAACTTTTCAAGTTTCTCGATATCCTTGTAAGCATAATACGCCAGACAATGTCCTTCTCCTCCATCACGACCGGCACGACCTGTTTCCTGATAGTAGCTTTCAATACTTTTAGGTATATCGTGATGAATCACAAAACGAACATCGGGTTTGTCGATACCCATCCCAAAAGCAATGGTAGCCACTACGACATCAGCGTCTTCCATCAGAAACATATCCTGATGCTTGGCTCTGGTTTTGGCATCCAAACCTGCGTGATATGGTACTGCTTTTACCCCATTCACCTCTAAAGTTTGAGCTAGTTCTTCTACTCTTTTTCGGCTCAGGCAATATACAATACCACTTTTACCACTATTTTGTTTTACAAAACGAATGATATCAGCATCTACATTTTTTGTTTTTGGTCTTATTTCATAGAATAGGTTAGGTCTATTAAACGATGCTTTGAATGTTTCGGCATTGCTCATGCCTAGATTTTTAAGAATATCTTCCTGAACTTTTGGAGTGGCCGTCGCCGTTAGCCCGATAATCGGTATGTTCTCTCCTATCCGCTTAATAATATTCTTTAGATTTCTGTATTCGGGTCTAAAGTCATGACCCCATTCACTAATACAATGAGCTTCATCGACAGCCAAAAAAGAAATTTTTTGTTCTTTAAGGAAATCCACATATTCCTCTTTGGTAAGTGATTCTGGTGCTACATATAACAATTTAGTTATACCAGCGACAATATCGCCCTTTACTCTATTTACCTCAGATTTATTAAGCGATGAATTTAATACATGTGCTATTCCTTCTTCTGAAGAAATACTTCGAATAGCATCTACTTGATTTTTCATTAGTGCGATCAAAGGGGATACTACAATCGCAGTTCCTTCACACATTAAGGCAGGAAGCTGGTAGCAAAGGGATTTTCCACCACCTGTAGGCATTATAACAAAAGTATTTTGTTTATTTAAAATGCTCTTGATTACCTTCTCCTGCAATCCTCTAAATTGACTAAAACCAAAGTACTTTTTTAGAGCTCCTTGTAAGTCAGTTTCGTTCAAACTCATTAAATCGTTTAACTTTTATATACCAATTAAATTACATAGCTATCACTCAAACCTTTTTCCCCAACAAAGATTTAGTGGATTGTTCTTTTTTAAAAAGTCACCAAAGATAAGCAAACTAAAAATACTAAGCTTTTTTTCAGCACTATTTAAAATTCATAAGGTATTACATACCTTTGCATAATTAAAGATAATAAAATCTTTAATTATAACACGCAAATTTTATAAATTTTGAACACCCTCGATACGATTATTTCTTATGCCCGACAAACGGTGAATGAAGAAGCCAAAGCGATAGCACATCTGGAACAACTTATTGATCAGGAATTTGCTGAAGCTGTACACACGATACACAATTCTAATGGACGGGTTATTATTACAGGTATTGGTAAAAGTGCCATTATTGCTTCAAAGATTGTGGCTACTATGAATTCTACTGGCACCCCTGCTGTTTTTATGCACGCGGCTGATGCGATTCACGGAGATTTAGGTAATATCCTAAAAGATGATATAGTTATTTGCATCTCTAAAAGTGGGAATACTCCAGAGATCAAAGTATTAGTCCCTTTAATTAAAAACTTTAACAACACTTTAATCGGTATTACCTCTAATAAAGAATCTTTTCTTGGGCAGGAAGCTGATTTTGTAATACACGCTTATGTAGAAAAAGAAGCGTGCCCTAATAACTTAGCTCCTACTACTAGTACTACAGCACAATTAGTAATCGGAGATGCCGTTGCGGTTTGTTTATTACACCTGAAAGGCTTTTCTAGTAAAGATTTTGCCAAATACCACCCTGGTGGATCTCTGGGTAAAAAACTATACCTTCGGGTAGATGATATAGTATCGAAAAACGAAAAACCAAAAGTAAATTTGGAATCAGATATCAATGCTGTTATTGTAGAAATGACAGAAAAAAGATTAGGTGCTACTGCAGTAACCGAAAATGATAAAATTATAGGAATCATTACCGATGGAGATTTACGAAGAATGCTGACTACAAATACTTCATTTAACGGGTTAACTGCTAAAGACATTATGTCCCCCAATCCTAAACGTATCGATGTTGATGCTATGGCTGTTGATGCTTTGGATCGCCTTGAAGAATACGGGATTTCGCAATTATTAGCTGAAAAAGAAGGTAAATATGCAGGTCTGTTGCATATCCACGATCTAATGAGAGAAGGAATTTTATAATGGAAAATAAAATCACAAAAGACCCGCAATCCATGTCTTTTCTGGATCATCTGGAAGAGTTACGATGGCATCTAATAAGAGCAACAGTAGCCGTATTGATAGCTGCAATTGCAGCTTTTGTAGCTAAAGAATTTATATTTGACGTATTAATTTTTGGTCCTAAAAAAGCAGATTTCCCTACCTACAAAGGCCTTTGTAATTTATCAAAACTTCTAGGCCTTGACGAGAGCCTTTGCTTTAAAGAATTACCTTTTAGTGTTCAAAGTAGAAAAGTAGCCGGACAGTTTTCTGTTCATATCTGGACATCGATTACTGCAGGTTTTATTGTAGCTTTTCCATATGTCTTATATGAATTTTGGAAATTCATTGCTCCGGCAATGTATGATACAGAGAAAAAGTATTCTAAAGGGTTTATCATTATTTGCTCTTGTCTCTTTTTCTTAGGAGTCCTTTTTGGATATTACGTTATTACACCTTTATCTATAAATTTTCTAGGAGGATATCAGGTTAGTGAGGAAGTCCTTAATGAATTTGATATTGATAGTTATATCGGTTTATTAAGAGCTTCAGTAATTGCCTGTGGATTAATATTCGAGTTACCCGTTATTATGTTTTTTCTTACTAAAGTAGGACTCATTACTCCAGAATTTTTAAAGAAATACAGAAAATTTGCTTTGGTTATTGTTTTAATACTATCAGCAGTAATAACCCCGCCCGATATTGCCAGTCAGGTGATAGTAGCAATTCCAATATTAATATTATATGAGGTTAGTATATTTATCTCTAAAATAGTGGTAAAAAGACAAAACAAAAAATTAATTCCGCAAACTAAATGAATACCATAGTAGACGAGTTTAATGAATACAGAGAGAAGATGAACTCTCGTATTTTAGAAGACAACAATAAAATCATTAAAAGAATATTTAACTTAGACACCAACGCTTATATGAAAGGTGCTCTGGACGTTAAAACCAAAGAATTATTAGGTTTAGTAGCGTCTGCAGTTTTGAGATGTGATGATTGTGTTCGTTATCATTTAGAAACTTGTTATAAAGAAGGCTTAACCAAGGAAGAGGTAGTAGAATCACTAAGTATTGCAACTTTGGTTGGAGGCACTATAGTCATCCCTCATTTACGTCGTGCTTATGAATTTTGGGATGCTTTAGAGGCTAAAGAATCTTAAATTTAGGTTCAAAAGAATAGTGTAAATTTACTAGCTTATTTTAGCAACAATTAATATCTAAAGAAGTCATTCTGATTATGAAGTTAAAAGCAGACAATCTCATAAAGTCATACAAAGGAAGAAAAGTAGTAAAAGGAATTTCTCTGGAAGTCAACCAGGGAGAAATTGTAGGGCTTTTAGGACCTAATGGTGCTGGTAAAACAACTTCTTTTTATATGATTGTAGGTTTAGTAAAACCTAATGGTGGAAAAATCACACTGGATCACACTGATATTACTAAATTTCCTATGTATAAACGAGCCCAGAATGGTATTGGGTATTTAGCTCAGGAAGCTTCAGTTTTTAGAAAATTAAGTATTGAAGATAATATTTTAAGCGTTTTACAGCTCACCAAACTTTCTAAAAAAGAGCAATTACATAAAATGGAATCCTTGATCGAGGAATTTGGACTGGGGCATATCAGAAAAAACCGTGGAGATCTATTAAGCGGTGGTGAGCGACGAAGAACAGAAATTGCGAGAGCATTGGCCACAGATCCTAACTTTATTTTATTAGATGAACCTTTTGCAGGAGTAGATCCGGTAGCGGTAGAAGATATCCAGAGAATTGTAGCGCAGCTCAAAAACAAAAATATTGGTATCCTTATAACCGATCACAATGTACAAGAGACATTGGCAATTACTGATAGAACATATCTTATGTTCGAAGGAAGTATTCTCAAAGCAGGAATACCCGAAGAACTGGCAGAAGATGAAATGGTGCGTAAAGTTTATCTAGGTCAAAATTTCGAACTTCGAAAAAAGAAGCTAGATTTCTAATGAGTAAAAGGTTCTTTTTACTAAGAACCTTTAAAATTATTCACTTCCAGGATTATCCTTAAAAAACACTGACATCAATACATATAGTAATATTATACAGGGTATTGCCATAAACTGAAGCAATATTAACAAGATAATTGTAAGTAATAAGAAAATGTATCTTACCTTATTTTCTGCAAATCCCCAAGTCTTGAATTTAAGAGCAAATAGCCTAATTTCTGCATTTAGCATATAACAACTTAACAAGGTCAAACCTATTAAAGTCCAAGGGTTTAAAATAACATCTGAAATCCAGGATTGTTCCTGAAAACGGAGAATTAATGGTAAACTCAAAATTAACAATGCATTTGCAGGTGTAGGCAATCCTATAAAAGATGTTGTTTGCCGTGTATCGATATTGAACTTGGCTAATCTGTATGCGGAAGCTAAAGTTATCAATAGTCCCAAGAGAGAAATATAAGGAACGAATATCTGATCTAAATACTGATCATTGTCCCACAGATTAAAAACTGTGTTGACAGCACCTCCGGAAGCTTTTGAAATCATCTGAAACATAACTATTCCAGGAACTAAGCCACTAGTGACCATATCCGCTAAAGAATCTAATTGCAATCCTAATTCGCTTTGAACATTAAGAATTCTGGCAGCAAAACCGTCAAAAAAATCGAAACCAATACCAAATACTACAAAAAGTGCTGCCAATTCTAAAGCCCCCTGGACGGCCAAAATTGCTGCAATACATCCGCAAAAGAGATTCAGGAGCGTTATTATATTAGGAAGTTGCTTTTTAAGCCACATAAAATTTTATTTTCTGTAAAAATAACAAACTATTTCCGTCTATAAGCATGGGCAACACAATATGAAATAGCAAATAAAGTTTATCATGTTGAAAAATAGTGAGATATTTGTCAAAAATTGCTTGGATTGAAAAGAATTATAATTATTTTATTTCTTTTGTTTGTATCATTTGCTCCAGCGCAGACTAGAAAATATTCTAATGAATTCCTAAATATTGGTGTAGATGCTGGTGCTTTGGGTATGGCCAATGCCGTGGTTGCATCCTCTAATGATGTAAATTCAGGATACTGGAATCCCGCAGGATTAATTCATTTAGAAGATAATCAGGTATCGTTTATGCACGCGGCTTATTTTGCCAATATTGCTAATTACGATTACCTGGCTTTTGCTATGCCTCTTGATGAAAAAAGTGCCATTGCTCTATCACTAATTCGTTTTGGGGTAGATGATATTCTGGATACAACCAGCCTGGTTGATGCAGATGGAAATATTGATTATACCAGAATCAATCTATTTTCTGCTGCAGATTATGCATTTACATTTTCGTATTCCAGAAAATTGCCCATAGAAGGATTAAGTTATGGAGCCAACGCTAAAGTGATCCGAAGAATAATCGGTGATTTTGCCTCGTCCTGGGGATTTGGTTTTGATGCTGCTTTACAATATCAGAAGAGTAGCTGGCAATTCGGAATTATGGTAAGAGATATCACTACGACCTTTAATGCCTGGAGTATAGAAGATTTTGCTATAGGAGATCTTAACGGTGACGGGATTCCTGATGAGGACCAAATACCACAAATCAGAGATCAGGAATTACCTGAGACAACAGAAATAACAATTCCAAAATTACAATTCGGAGCGGCAAGAAAATTTGATCTGGGAAAGAAATTTGGTTTACATACAGAATTAGACATGATAGTACGTTTTGCAGAAACCAACGATATCATTTCTTCTTCTGCATTAAGTATTACTCCCGCATTTGGATTTGAATTAGATTATTCAAAAATTGTATACCTACGTGGTGGTGTAGGCAATTTTCAAAATATAGAACAGTTTGATGGATCGGATAATGTAGGATTCCAGCCTAATTTTGGTGTAGGTTTTAAATATAAAGGAATACAGGTTGATTACGCTTTAACTGATATCGGAGATCAGAGTGCGGCTATCTATTCTAATGTGTTCTCCATAAAAGTAGATTGGAGCATCTTTAGATAAATACGCAATCATTTATTTTTAGCTTCTATTTTTTAAGTATTGTAACTAAATAATTTTATTTTCGTTACTAAGATACACTATGCTTTTATGAAGAACATCTTACTTGCGATAGCATCTGGTTTATTACTTGGAATCGGTTGGCCTACTTATGGTTTTCCCTTATTTCTTTTTTTTGGCATTGTACCATTGTTGATGACAGAATACAAAGTACGTCATCATAAATATCACAAAAGTCAGGTATTCGGTTTTGCCTTTCTGACATTTTTTATTTGGAATATGATCACAACCTGGTGGATCTACAATTCCACTCCTTTTGGAATGTGGTTTGCAGAAATTGTAAATAGTTTGTTAATGGCGTTGGTCCTTCTAATCTATCATGTTATTGCCAGAAGAGCAACATTTACAGTAGCTTCTGTTTTTCTTACATCCATATGGATGAGTTTTGAATACTTACATTTACAATGGCAATTTTCCTGGCCCTGGCTTAACCTGGGCAACGGCTTTGCTAATTTTACTTCCTGGATACAATGGTATGAATATACGGGCACGTTTGGAGGAACCCTATGGATATGGATTGTAAACATCGGAATATTCAGAAGTGTATTGCTTTTTGCTGAACATAAAGACAAATCAATTCTGTATCGATCGGCCATCCGAAATGGACTGATAATCATCATTCCGATTTTGATTTCTTATGTAATCCTAAAAACTTATCAGGAAGATGGTGAAGATGTAGAAGTGATTATTCTACAACCTAATATAAATCCATATACAGAAAAGTACAATACTTCTGATGATCGCGTCGGAGTATTACTAAGTACTCTAACCTCATCAAAGATAAGTAAGACTACAGATTTTATCATAGCACCCGAGACAGTTTTTGCGGATAATAATCGCTTAAAAAACTTTCAAAATTCGATTGCAAAAAAAACTGCTTTGAGTATTATTGCAGAATATCCCAAAGCTAATTTTCTATCTGGCATTTCACTTCTTGATGTATTCAGAGATCAATCTAAAGTTCATTCGCAAACCAATACACATAAAAGTGGAGTGTTTTATGACGACTATAATTCGGCATTCTTTGTAAGACCTGATGGTACTGATGAGCTTTATCACAAAAGTAAACTGGTTGTTGGTGTAGAAAATTTTCCGTACCAAAGCGTTTTTAAACCAATTGTTGGTGATGCTATGATAGACCTAGGAGGTACAGTAGCAAAAAAAACTACCCAACCAGACCGAGAAGTTTTTTTTACTAAGGAAGGTTTAGGTGCAGGACCGATTATATGTTATGAAAGTGTGTACGGTGAATTTGTGACGGGATATGTAAGAAACAATGCCGACTTTCTTGCCATAATCACTAATGATGCTTGGTGGGGAATTACACAGGGACATAAACAACACATGGCATATGCTAAATTCAGGGCGATAGAAACACGCAGAAGTATTGCCAGAAGTGCTAATACGGGAATTTCCGCTATTATCAATCAAACCGGGACTATAGTTTCATCCTTGGGATATAACGAACAGGGAGCCTTAAAAGGCACGCTTAAAACAAATGACAAAATAACTTTTTATGTCAAAGCCGGAGATTACCTGGCAAGAGTAGCAATATTTCTGATGATTTTTATCTTTTTGTTTTCTGTTACCAAACGACGAAAGAAAATATCAATACCATAAAGCTGAATCCAATATTTGTACTTAATTTGCAAAATTTCAAATCATAAATTTCTTATCAACTTGTGAATTACGTATCAGTAGAAAATATAGCAAAATCCTTTGGAGAGCGTGTTCTGTTTAAAAACATTTCTTTTGGTATTAACGAAGGCCAGAAAGTTGGTTTTGTCGCAAAAAACGGAACAGGTAAAACTTCACTTCTTAATATCATTGCAGGTGATGAGGAACCTGACGATGGGCAGGTGGTGTATAGAAAAAATCTAAAAGTTGCTTTTTTACCCCAAGAACCCAATCTGGATCCTAACCTAACGATTGAACAAACAATTTTTGCTGCTGATAATGAAACGCTGCGGGTTATTAATACTTACGAAAAAGCATTAGAAAATCCTAATGATGCAGAAGCCTATCAAAAAGCTTTTGAACAAATGGAAGCACTAAATGCCTGGGATTTTGAAACACAATACAAACAAATCCTATTCAAGCTAAAACTTGAAAACCTCAATCAAAAAGTAAGTCAACTTTCGGGAGGACAAAAAAAAAGACTCGCATTAGCCAATATTTTATTGAGCAAGCCAGAACTTCTTTACTTGGATGAACCAACCAACCACCTGGATTTAGAAATGATAGAATGGCTTGAAGAATATTTTGCCAAGGAGAATTTTACATTATTTATGGTAACTCACGACCGCTATTTTCTAGAAAATGTATGCAATGAGATTGTGGAGTTAGAAAATGGCAAACTATATAGCTATAAGGGCAATTACGCATATTACCTTCAGAATAAAGAAACCAGAATTGCTAACGAGGAAATTGAAACCAACAAGGCAAAACAGCTTTTTAAAAAAGAGTTGGACTGGATGCGTAGGCAGCCAAAAGCAAGAACCACAAAATCCAAATCTCGAATTGATGATTTCTATGAAATAAAAGAAAGAGCACATCAGAGAAGAAATGATCACGAAGTGCAATTGGAAATCAACATGGAACGTCTGGGAAGTAAGATCCTGGAAATCCACAAGGTCTCTAAAAGCTTTGGAGATTTGACCATGTTAGACAAATATGAGTATGTATTTAGGAAAGGAGAACGCGTAGGGATCATCGGTAAGAACGGAACCGGTAAATCAACATTCTTAAATATGATTACCGGAAGTATCCAACCTGATCAAGGTAAAATAGTGATTGGTGATACCGTAAAATTCGGATATTATACCCAACGAGGAATTAGTATTAAAGAAGGTCAAAAAGTCATTGAAGTAATTAGAGAATTTGGTGATTACATTCCGCTTAAAAAAGGAAGACAAATTTCTGCTCAACAATTGTTAGAGCGATTTCTATTTGACCGTAAAAAACAATATGATTTTGTAGAAAAACTAAGTGGAGGCGAAAGAAAGCGATTGTATTTATGCACTGTACTGATACAAAACCCTAATTTTCTAATATTAGATGAGCCAACAAATGATCTGGATATTGTGACGCTGAATGTTTTAGAAAATTTCTTGTTAGATTTTCCTGGCTGCCTGATTGTAGTGTCTCACGATCGTTATTTTATGGATAAAATTGTAGATCATTTATTTGTGTTTAGAGGAAATGGAGTTATTGAGGATTTTCCAGGAAACTATTCGGATTACAGAGCTTATGAAAACAGTCGTGAGCCAGAGAAAGTAAAACTCACGGAGACTGAATCTAAAACAAAAACCTCTTGGAAAAAAGATACTAATACTGCATTATCTTATAATGAACAAAAAGAATACAACCGTATAGAACGTGATCTGAAGAAGTTAGAAATTCAGAAAAAAGAGATCGAAGTACTTTTTTCTAGCGGAAATTTAGAAGAAGACAAAATCAATGAAGAATCGAAAAAACTACAGAAAATAATTGATGATATAGAGGAAAAAGAAATGCGTTGGCTAGAGTTATCCGAAAAAACGGAGTAAAAATTATGTTTTTCAAAATCAAATCATACTTACACTATTTATGGAAATCCACGAATCAACACGGTGTACACTCGCCTTTTGTTTATAATTTAGTCACTCGATGCTTTTATGATAAGAAGTTAAGGCAATCTTATGGATTAATTGCATCTATCGTAGAAAATGATCCATCCGAAATAAGCTTAAAAAATGCTAAACTTCTAAACAGATTGCTCTCATATCTTAATTACAGCACCATATTAATATTAAACAATTCACCCGATTGTATAACAAAAATTTTATCAATTAATAATTCGATTTCTGTTTCTTATTCTACGGAAGATATTGTTCAATTTGATTTTATATATCTAGATATTGATCAACTCAAAAATAACCCTAAGTTACAACAAACATTGTTTTCTAAAGTTCATAACGATTCCTTACTTCTTATTTCATCAATACATCAATCTAAAGGGAATCAAGCTTTTTGGCGTCAGTTACAGCATCATTCTAGAACTAAAGTTACTATTGACACATTTCATCTGGGATTTATATTTTTTAGAAAAGAACAGGAAAAGGAACATTTTGTAATAAGAGTGTAACAACTTAAGATATGATGCGTCATATAAGCTAAAATTGTATCTTTCAGAAGTTATTAAGGCGATTACATGGAAAACGTTATAGAAATCAGAGGTATTATAAGAAATTTTCAACTTGGTCAAGAAACAGTATATGTATTAAAAGGTATTGATCTGGACATCAAACGAGGAGAATATCTGGCAATAATGGGACCATCGGGATCTGGTAAATCTACCTTGATGAATCTTTTAGGTTGTCTGGACACTCCTACTGACGGAACTTATGACCTAAATGGAAATGATGTGAGTCAAATGACAGATGACGAATTAGCTGATATTAGAAACAAAGAAATAGGGTTTGTCTTCCAGACCTTTAATTTATTACCAAGAACTACAGCTTTAGACAATGTAGCGCTACCTATGGTCTATGCAGGAACTTCTAAGAAAGATAGAACCGCCAGAGCTGAAGAAGTTTTAGCAGATGTTGGACTCGCCGACCGCATGGATCACAAACCCAACCAACTTTCCGGAGGTCAACGACAACGAGTTGCAGTTGGTCGTGCACTGGTGAATAAACCATCTATTATTCTGGCAGATGAACCTACCGGAAACCTCGACTCTAAAACTTCCTTAGAAATTATGCAGTTGTTTGATGAAATTCACGCTGCTGGTAACACGGTAATTTTAGTTACACACGAGGAAGAAGTAGCTTCTCATGCGCATCGTGTAATAAGATTAAGAGATGGCGTGATCGAGAGTGATACGAGAAATCGATAGTTTGTAGTATGTAGTTGATTATGTAAAATATTAATTCGTATTTTGGTGTTTTACTAATTAGAATTCTATATGCAACCCATACATATTCTGCTTTTAATCGCTGCTTACTTTGGCGTATTACTTTTCATTTCATATCTCACGGGAAAAAGTTCAGGAAACGAAGCCTTTTTTAAAGCCAACAAACAATCACCATGGTATGTAGTTGCATTTGGTATGATTGGCGCTTCTCTTAGCGGTGTAACTTTTATTTCTGTTCCCGGTTGGGTTGAAGGAGCCCAATTTAGTTATATGCAGGTAGTGTTTGGCTATTTGGTAGGATATTTTGTGATTGCATATATTTTAATGCCCATTTATTATAAATTAAATGTCACATCAATTTATCAATATTTAGGAGAAAGGTTTGGAGTAGTTAGCTATAAAACAGGAGCTTTCTTCTTCTTTATATCCAGAGTTCTAGGCGCGTCGTTTAGATTATATCTTGTGGCAATAGTACTACAGCAATATATTTTTGATGCCTGGAATGTTCCTTTCGAAATTACGGTCATTCTTTCTATACTTCTTATCTGGATATATACTTTTAGAGGAGGGATCAAAACTATCGTTTGGACAGATACCTTACAAACACTATTCATGCTAATTGCTGTGGGAACAGCAATCTTCTATATTAATGATCAAATAGGATGGTCTTTCTCAGAATTTCTCTCTTCAGATGAATTAAAAAATTATGATAAAATATTTTATTTTGATAGTTTCTTAGAAAAAAATCATTTCTTCAAGTCATTTATCGGTGGAATGTTTATAGCAATCTGCATGACAGGATTAGATCAGGATATGATGCAAAAAAACCTGACTTGTCGTAACTTGAAAGAAGCACAGAAAAACATGGTTTCTTTTAGTTTAGTACTGATTGTAGTCAATTTCATTTTTCTTTTATTAGGAGCTTTACTATTCATATATGCTGAACAATTCAATATAACAACTCCAATAGTAGATGGTAATGCTAAAACGGATTTATTATTTCCGGAAATAGCAATTAATGGCGGACTAGGTATTGTTCTGGCTATTGCATTTATACTCGGATTGGTGGCCGCAGCTTATAGTAGTGCTGATAGCGCGTTAACATCCCTGACTACCTCTTTTTGTATAGACTTTTTAGGAATTGAAAAAAAAGATGAAAAAGACCAGGTGGCAATTCGGAAAAGAACTCATATAGCAATGAGCATTTTACTAATTATTGTTATCGTTATTTTTAAACATGTATTAACCGAAAATGTAATCAGTAACTTATTAACTGTTGCTACGTTTACCTATGGTCCATTATTAGGTTTGTTTGCCTTCGGAATTTTTACAAATTATAAAATCAAGGATCAATACACCTGGATTGTAGCTTTGACTTCTGTACTGATTATTATTGGGGTATGGAAAATACCTACGGAATTCCTAGGCGGGTATAAAATTGGATATGAATTACTTCCTCTAAATGGCTTACTAACATTTATGGGGTTAATACTGATTCGTAGAAAGTAACACGAGGGTGCATGCTACCTCAACTTCTATGCTAGATTTTCTTAAGACTTCATAAAGTTCAGGATTCTCCGTACCTGGATTAAAAATTACTCTTTTAGGAGTAAGATTCACGATGTAATCATAATACTGCCGTTGACGGTTCGGATTAAGATATAAAGTTATTGTATGGATATTTTCAAAATCAACTAATTCGGTCTTTATTTTAATCCCAGAAACTTCACCTTCACGAAGACCTATTGCCTCTACGTCATGCTTATAACTGACTAATCTATTGATAGCAAGATTAGAATATCGATTGGATTTTAGAGATGCGCCTAACACCAAAGTCTTTTTTGACATGTTATTGAATAATTTGAAGGCAAAATAAAGTTAATATAAGAGTGTTTCTTGTTTTAAACGTTAAAAATAAAAGCTAAAATGTTAAAATCAAAAATGAGGTGTAACATTACGCTTCACTGTCCCGTCTTATAGATAAAGAAATATGATTTTCAAAAATTTAGTTAGTTAGTTACTTAATAATCAAATTTTATTCATAGTTGATGGTTAGTGTTACTATTTGATTATTATAAAAAACCGCTCCTTATCCAGGGGCGGTTTTTGATTTTATAATTAATTGTTAAAAGAAGAATATTGATGTAACAGATTTTATATTCAATCGTCATATAACAAGCACACGCCTAATCACCGTGTTAAAAATGCATAAATCTATGCATTTGTTCTATGTATTACAAAGTACAATGTTAAACAATCAATCAAACAAACGTTCAGATGAAATCAATCAATCAAAAAGCACTTGTGCTATTCTTATTTTTTTGTTATACCCTTGTTAGCACAGCACAGCCAAGTAACAAAGCCATAGTTGGCACAATCAAGGGTAAAGTAATGGACAAAAATCTTAACCAGCCTATACCCTATGCTACTATCATTATTAATGATAGATCCGAAAAACTAGTTAGTGGAGGTATCACGAAAGAAAACGGGACATTTTTAATTAAAGATATACCAACAGGAAATTATATATTAAAAATACAGTTCATTGGATATAAGAGTTACAATCAACCTATAGAGATTTTAAAACAAAATAAAGATATTGATGTAGGTGTCATTTCATTAGAAGAAGAAGCCCAGGCACTAGATGATGTTACCATAATTGCAGAACGTACTACGATCGAACAAAAAATCGATCGAAAAGTAGTGAATATTGGAAAAGATCTTACTACAACAGGAGGTACTGCTGCTGAAATTATGCAAAACATTCCATCCGTTAATGTAGATCAGGATGGTAATATCGCTTTAAGAGGTAATCCTAATGTACAAATATTAATTGACGGTAAACCTACTAACATTTCTCCTACTCAACTATTGAGACAAATACCGTCGACATCTATTAAATCTGTAGAATTAATCACCAATCCTTCTGCAAAATATAACCCGGAAGGGATGAGTGGAATTATCAATATAGTATTACGCAAGAATGCCAATATTGGTTTTAATGGTAACATCAACCTGGGAGTAAATTGGGATAAAAATGCCCGATTTAATAGTTCTATAGATCTTAATTACAGAAGCGGCAAAATAAATGTATATGGAAATTACGGGGCAAACATTACTAAAAATCTAAATCAAGGTTTTGTGTTTAGAGGAGACCAAAACTACAGAACCGACTTTCGTTTTCAGGATAATAACAAATCTCACCTATTTAAAGTAGGATTTGACTATTACATTAATGACCGAAATACAATATCAATTTATACCAATCAAAATTTATTTGATGGAATAACTGCAGGAGCCACCGATATCCTATTTTTTGATACTCCTCAGGATAATGTATTTCAGGATTTAATAAGTGATAGTGGAAATTTAGGATCTACTTACAATATTGACTTTAAACATGATTTTAAAAAGGAGGGTCATAACATAGAATTAGAAGTTGATTTTAATGTTCTTGATAGCGACAGTGATGATAACTTTGATTTTGTTGGTGGTACGACTGTGGATTATAATGATGCTTTAAATAACGAAAGAACAAATACAACGATTAATGTAGATTACGTAAATCCTTTATCCGAGAAAGCAAAACTAGAACTGGGATATGAAGGAAGATTAAGGCGTACGGATAATGAGTACCAATCTACCTTGTTTGATGATTCTCAATATAAATATGATCGTGATATTCACGCCGTATATGCTACCTATGCAAAAAAATTTAAACAATGGTCTTATCAATTGGGAGCAAGATTAGAAAGCTACCAGGTAGATGCATTTGTCAATGGTACTAAAGTGTTTGAAGATGATATTTTTACTATTTATCCGTCTGCATATCTAAATTATACTCCCGGAGAAAAGAACACATATCAATTGAGTTATAGCCGTAGGGTAGACAGGCCAGGACTCAATCAGGTGAATCCTATTAGAGAATGGAGTACCCCAAGAATTACCTCAAGAGGAAACCCGGAGTTAGATCCGCAATTTACAAATTCCATAGAACTTAATTATACCCGAAAATTAAAGGGAGGATCAATTACCGCAGGAACATTTTATCGTTTAATAAACGATGAAATCAATCAAACGCTTTTAGTAGATCCTACTGTTGAAGAAGGTCAGATACTTACTTTTGAAAATTTTGCTAACAACTCTGCATATGGAGTAGAAATTTCCAGCAATTATCGTCCTACAAAGTGGTGGAATTTTAATGCAAGTTTTGATTTATACGCTCAAACCCAAAAAGGAATCGTAGAAGATGTTGTAGAAATTAATGGAATGGATGAAATTATACAGGTGCCAAGTGAGGTAGATGCTTTTATTTATAATTTTAGAATGAATAACAATTTTAAAGCTACTAAAAATTTAACTTTTCAAGTATTCGGTTTTTACAGAGGAGAGCAAGAAGGTATCCAGTTTAAAAGTAAGCCATTTTATTTTGTAAATACAGGAGCCAGATATAACTTCTTAGAAGGAAAAGGAACAGCAAGTATCAATTTTAATGATATTTTTAATACAATGCGTTTTAGATTTTCCGGGGACTTCCCATTTGAACAAAGTGGAGAATTTCAGGGAGAGACACAAACAATTTTTCTTGGATTATCCTATCGCTTTGGTAGTGGAAAAAACAGAAAAGTTTCCAGAAAACGAAGAGATAAAAACGAAAAAACCGGTGGCGGAATCCTATAAATTAATTAAATAATATGTTAATATTGTAAAATATTCTCAATTTTTTTGTTAAATTTAAATATTATCAAACAATAATGCCTTAAAGTTAAATAAATGCAAAAAAACGAATGTTTTTGTAACACTATGTAATTTGTTACGTCTATTATAGTACCATTACGGTTATAATTTATTTGAATTAGCCTTTAAAGAAAAATAACCAGGTTACGACAAAAAACCGCGAAACCAAAAAGTTTCGCGGTTTTTATTTTATCTTAACTCAGGGTATTATATCCTACCACTTTATTATCGCACTCCCCCAGGTGAAACCACTTCCGAATGCGGCCAGGACCACTAAATCTCCCTCTTTAATTTTTCCTTCTTCCCAGGCTTCTGTTAAAGCAATCGGAATGGATGCAGCCGTAGTATTTCCATATCGCTGAATATTGTTGAAAACCTGATCATCTGACAGTCTGAATTGTTTTTGCACAAATTGAGAAATTCTAAGATTAGCCTGATGCGGTATCAGCATATTTATATCAGAAGCAGTAAGGCTATTTTGCTGTAACCCTTCATTAATAACCTCAGAAAAGCGAACTACTGCATTCTTAAATACAAATTGTCCATTCATATATGGATAGTAAGGTATATTTTCCTGATCATTTTCAGCAATGATTTCAGGAACCCAATGTTCTGTACTTGGTCCTTCCAGGGATAATTCTTTAGCGTGTTCTCCCTCGCTGTGTAAATGAGTTGATAAAACACCACTGCCATCATCTTTTTCGTTTCTGGACAATACCATCGCTCCTGCTCCATCTCCAAATATTACCGAAACTCCCCTACCTCTGGTTGTCATATCCAGACCACCACTGTGATTCTCACTTCCGATAATCAAAACGTTTTTGTACATACCAGTTTTGATAAACTGATCAGCCACAGACAGTGCATATACAAATCCGCTACATTGATTTCGTACATCCAGCGCGGGAATTGTATCCATATCCATCATATGCTGCACCCGTACTCCTCCACCTGGAAAATACATATCCGGGCTTAGTGTTGCGAAAATGATAAAATCTATATCGTCTTTTGTCAAATTAGCTCTTTCTAAAGCTATTTTGGCCGCCTTTACTCCCATAATAGAAGTACTATTACCATCTCCTTTTTTGATATGGCGTCTTTCTTTTATACCGGTTCGTTCCTGAATCCAGGCGTCATTAGTATCCATTATTTTTGAAAGATCATCATTGGTCACAACGTTTTCAGGAACATAACTTCCTAATCCTGTTACTTTTGAAGTATACATATATTATAATATTGAGTGTGTATTGTGCGTACTTATAGCGTATAATTAGTATTGCTAAAAAAACTGCAAAGCAAGATATGTATTCTTATGTTTTTGATAAAAGAAACGGCAATCTTATTGTATGCATGCATAGTAAATCGGTTTTCAAAAGTTAATAATCGATTATAATGAGTTTTTCCAAACCACAACGAATCCAGTATATATAACATGCCTCTATTAAGCCTTTAAGTAAGTATGATTATATTTAGATTACAAATTATTAAAACAAGGTGATGTTCGAGCTGGATATATATTTTATAACACTAGTAATTCTTCTGTACTTTACTTTACATTATACTTATAACTCAATCTTACCAAGAATAAAAGGTAAAATTGGTGAATCTTTGATTGCAAGCCGTTTGGATAAACTGAATAGAAAACATTACAGAACCTTTAACAATATCTACATAAAGGTAAATAACCGAAGTTCCCAAATAGATCATTTAGTAATTTCAGTCCACGGTATATTTGTTATTGAAACAAAACATTACAAAGGATGGATTCATGGACACGAAAAATCAGAATATTGGACACAATCAATTTATAAACACAAAAGGCAATTATTTAATCCCATTAGGGAGAATTGGTCTCACGTATCAACTTTGAAAACACTATTTCCAGAATTAGGACATGGAATATATCATCCGATAGTGGTGTTTTCTGGAAGTGCAAAACTAAAAAATGTATATTCTAGACTACCGGTAATAAGAAGGCACGAACTCCTTAGAACCATTAAGCGAGAGAAACATATTTACTTATCTGAAAAAGAAGTTGAAGATATTTCAAACAGGCTTGTCAATTTTATAATAACGGATAAAAAGAAAATAAAGAACCATAAAAACAATACAAAAAGATACATTTATCAAAAAAAGAAAAATGTAAAGTCGTTAATTTGTCCAAGGTGCAAAGGAAAACTGGTGGTAAGAAAAGGAAAATATGGAAAATTTTATGGTTGTTTAAACTTTCCAAAATGTAGATTCTCAAAGAAAATATAGCTACCTGATCTAATTTTGCACATTATGATAACTTTCTGATATCAATAAAATTAGCTTTTTAATATCTATTAATTAACATCTGATTTTTTTAGATTAATTTTTAAAAACTGAAAGGCACGCCAACCACAGCATGCCTTTCTAACAACCTAACCAATAAATAAACAAACCAAAGTCAATCAGAATGACTGACTAAAGGTACTTTTCAAAATTTTTAACACGAACGGTTGCTCCTAAGTCGTGTAATAAATTGTATAAGCCAAAAAATGTTCTGTTGATATATAAGAAGTGTTTACTTCCTCTATTACCATTCATTTTTCTGAGCTCTGTATCCTTAGAATATTTTTCGCTTAATTCTGTGATTGCTCCCCAGAAATCTTCGTCCGCAAAGTCAAATACCTCCTCATTAAAAGGTTTCGTAAAAAGACTTAACATTTCGTAGAACAACTCCGAAAAGAATTTTCTTTCTTCCTCAGAATCGTCTTCTCGGAGTATTTCCAGTTCGAACATCTTAAGGGCAAAAAAATCTGGGTTATCTATATTTTCTTTTTCTGCTAACTCGAAATATGGTGTGTAAAATTCTAAAGGGACCTTTTTAACACAACCAAAATCTATTGCGATTAAATTATCGTCGTTATCAACCAGAAAATTTCCTGGATGTGGGTCTGCGTGCACGGCTTTTAGAATATGCATCTGATACATATAAAAATCCCATAGTGCCTGACCAATCTTATTCGCTTTCTCTTGATCAGAATTTTTCTCAGCAAATTCACTTAAATGAACGCCGTCCATCCAATCCATTGTAATAATGCGCTTACTTGACAGCTCCTCGTAATATTTGGGAAAGGTAAGATTCGGAATTTTTGAGCACGCTTCGGTAATTTCCTTGCTTTGCTTTACTTCTAAAACATAATCTGTTTCTTCAAGCAGTTTACCTTCTAATTCCTGGAAATACTTATCAGAATCCTTCCCCTTTAAATTAAACATTCTGATGGCGATGGGCTTTACCATCGCCAAATCAGAACTTATACTGTCTGCAACTCCAGGATATTGAATTTTCACAGCAAGTTTTTTCCCATCTTTAGATGCCTTATGTACCTGTCCGATACTGGCAGCATTAACAGATTGAGTTGCAAACGTATCATATAAATCTTCCGGATATTTTCCGTGATATTTTTTAAAAGTTCTTCGTACCAAAGGCGCAGATAATGGAGGAACACTAAATTGAGCCAAAGAGAATTTTTCTACATAAGCGCTAGGAAGTATATTTTTCTCCATTGACAGCATTTGTGCAACCTTTAACGCACTCCCCTTCAGATTTTTTAGTCCATCATAAATATCTGCTGCATTACTTTCATTAAGCTGATCTCTGGTAACATTAGGATTAACAGCTTTTTTACTATAGTATTTCAGATAATTACCACCTACTTTTACACCAGTCTTCACCAGCTCAGTCGTGCGTCCTAATTTTGTAGTTGGTATTTTATCTATTGTTTTCATATGATCTTCTTATCTTTTTCTGTACCTTTTAATTTCTCTAATTAATTCCACATAGCTTTTTCTTTCCATAAAAATTTTCCAAAATCCAAAACACTGCTGAGCGGTGTATTATCAAACAAATCAAATATTGTATTTACCGACTTTTCTATAGCAATATCAGTTTTTTCAAATCCAGGAGACTCATCATCCATCCAAAATTTAAGAAGGAACAAAAATTGTAGCCAAGCACCTTCAGAGTACACCGAAACAGGATTTTTAGCAATTCTAAATAACTTATCTTCATTATCAATCTCAATCAATTCCTTTGCAAACTCTTTTATATGTCTTCGCAATCCTTTTAATTGCCCCAAATTTTTTAGAGGCATCTCGTGATAGCTTAGCGTCATTACTACGTAACTACGATTCAAAGTTAATAACTCAAAAAATGTATAAAAGAAAGTCAGCATCTTGTCCTTACTTGACAAATTTGTGTATTCCTTATTGCTGTTCATAGCATCTATTGTCGTGCTAAAAAATGTGTTCCAAATTCCTTTATTAACGCTTTCCAGACTACCAAAAAAAGAATAAAATTGTTCTTCTTTTATTTTTGATTCTTTACAGAATTTATACACCGATTTCGGATAGCCGTCGTTTTCCAATACATAATTCATATACTTTGTTATTATGAATTGGCTATCTACTGTTTGTTTTTTATTAGATGCTGCCATAACTGTAATTTTATACTGTAAAGATAATGATTGTTCAACATTTTATTAAAAAACTTAAACAAAATATTTGTTAAAGTTGTTTCAAAAAAAATGAAACTTAAAATGCCTCTGTAGATTAGACGAAATACATACATTTTACTTACATCCTGTGTTTTGGTATCGTAAGTTCAATGTCAGTTTGTCAGCTACGCAGAATTGGTATTTTTTTTGACTAGTTAGAGACACAGAAGTGATAATTAAAACTAAAACATAAAAAAATGGCAACAGGAAGTATTAATGTATCAGTAGAAAACATTTTTCCTTTGATTAAAAAATTCTTGTATTCTGATCACGAGATTTTTTTACGAGAGTTAATATCTAATGCGACAGATGCAACATTAAAGCTGAAACACCTTAGTAATATAGGAGAAGCTAAAGTAGAATATGGTAATCCTAAAATTGAGGTAAAAGTTGATAAAGATAACAAGTTATTACATATTATCGATCAGGGAATAGGTATGACAGCAGAAGAGGTTGAAAAGTATATCAACCAGGTAGCTTTCTCCGGAGCTGAAGAGTTTTTAGAAAAATATAAAGACAGCGCAAAAGATTCTGGAATTATCGGACATTTTGGTCTTGGTTTCTATTCTGCTTTTATGGTGGCGGATAAAGTGGAAATCATTACTAAATCTTACAAAGATGAACCTGCAGCTCACTGGATTTGCGATGGCTCTCCTACCTATACGATAGAGAATCATGACAAAACCGAAAGAGGTACAGAGATTATCCTGCATATTGGAGAAGAAGACACTGAATTTCTTGAAGAAAACAGAATCAGCGAACTACTGAGAAAATATAATAAGTTTATGCCTGTTCCGATCAAATTCGGTACAAAGACAGAAACACTTCCAAAACCTGAAGATGCTAAAGAGGAAGATCCCGCTCCTACACAAGAAGTAGATAATATTATCAACAATCCCGATCCTGCCTGGACCAAACAGCCTACGGATCTCAAAGATGAGGATTACAAAAGCTTCTACCGTGAATTGTACCCAATGCAGTTCGAAGAACCTTTATTTAATATTCATCTTAATGTAGATTACCCGTTCAATCTTACCGGAATTTTATATTTCCCAAAGCTTGGTCAGGATATGAATCTTCAGAAAGATAGAATTCAATTATATCAAAACCAGGTTTTTGTAACTGATAACGTAGAGGGGATCGTACCTGAGTTTTTAACCATGCTACGTGGAGTAATAGATTCGCCTGACATTCCATTAAATGTTTCCAGATCTTATCTACAGGCAGATGGTGCTGTAAAAAAAATATCCAGTTATATCACACGTAAGGTTGCAGACAAACTAAATTCTTTATTCAAAAATGACCGGGAAGATTTTGAAAAGAAATGGAACGATATTAAAGTAGTGATTGAATATGGAATGCTTTCTGAAGATAAATTCTTCGAGAAAGCAGATAAATTCGCCTTATATCCTACCGTTGATAACACCTATTTTACTTTTGAAGAATTGCAAGAGAAGGTCAAAGAAAATCAAACGGATAAGGATAATAAACTAGTGATTCTTTATGCGTCTGATAAAGATGAGCAGCACCCTTACATCTCGGCAGCAAAGGATAAAGGGTATGAAGTACTACTATTAGACTCCCCTATTGTTTCTCATCTCATCCAAAAGCTGGAAACCAGCAAGGAAAATATTTCTTTTGTACGTGTAGATGGTGATCACATTGACAATTTAATCAAAAAAGATGAAGAATCTATTTCTAAATTATCTGATGAAGAAAAAGAAGCTTTAAAAATTGATTTAGAAAAAGTAATTCCAGCAGAGAAATACACTGTTCAGCTAGAAGCTATGGACAGCTCAGCATCGCCGTTTATGATTACACAACCTGAGTTTATGCGTCGTATGAAAGAGATGCAGCAAACCGGTGGCGGCGGGATGAATATGTTTGGTAATATGCCAGAGATGTATAACCTGATCGTGAATACGAATCATGACTTAATAAATCAGATAAAAGACACTAAGACGGATAAAAAGAAGGAACGACTCATCAAGCAATCTCTTGATCTTGCAAGACTTTCTCAAAATCTGCTAAAAGGAGAAGAATTGACTGAATTTATCAAACGTAGTTTTGAAATGATTAAATAATAAGAAGTTAGATATTAGATATTAGACCGCTTTACTGTTAAACAGTTGAAGCGGTTTTTTTTCAGAATAATCTTCATTTTTAGTACTTAATCTTTATTTTTGGCTTCATAAAACATTTCTTCAATGATTTTCAGTAAATTACGAGAACATTCGTTTTGGCTTCTTGATCGATTCAAATCCAGAAAGATTAAAAACCATTACGAGGAAATCACTTTTATAAACGAGAATTTTAATTCTGAAACTGCCCAAGAACAAAGAAAGCAACATCTAAATAATATCCTGAACCATGCTGTTTATACTACTCCTTTTTATAAGAAGTTTGAGCATTTTAAGGATTTAAATGATTTTCCCGTTATTAGAAAGACTCTAATTCAGAAGAATTATGGAGACTTTGAATCTCTACCTTATCGCGATAAACCAAAATTTAAAGTAGCTACTAGCGGATCAACAGGCATCCCATTTTTCTTATTTCAGGACAATAATAAGAAAAAGCGTAATACTGCAGATACCTTGTATTTTCTTAATAAAGCTAATTTTAAAATAGGTGAAAAGTTATATGACCTAGAGGTTTGGAGAGGAATTAATATGAATAGTCCGATAAAATCCTGGATGCAAAACCTGAAATACATAGATATTACAAGGTTCTCTGAGGAGCAGGTGAAAAATTTCCTAACGACGCTTAAGAAAAACAAAAAACCTCAACATCTTATTGGTTTTGTTTCTGCTTATGAGAGTATCTGTAAATATCTGAATAAAACAGAGTCTAAACCACTGAATGTAAATGTAAGATCTATTATTGCCATTTCAGAATACCTTACAAGCTATGTAAAGAGTTCTATGCAAAAATATTTTCAGATACCCGTAGTCTCTAGATATTCTAATGAAGAACTAGGGATACTCGCACAACAGCTCCCTGTAATGGATAGAACAGAATTTAAAATTAATTGGGCTAGTTATCATATTGAGGTTTTGGATATGAATGAAGATGTTCCTGCCAAACCTGGCGAACTGGGCAGGATTGTAGTAACTGATTTTTTTAATTATTGTATGCCAATAATACGTTATGACACCGGTGATGTAGCAAGATTTAGTGAAAATGATATTGATGGAACTGGAGCTCCATACTTTGATAGATTAGAAGGCAGGAAAATGGACTTGGTTTATGACACAAAAGGGAAATTGATTTCTTCTTTTATTGTATATACTAAATTTCATAAATACTACGAATTATTAAAACAATACCAGTTCGTACAACTAAATAAAAAAGAATATTTGATAAAATTAAATATTCAGGATTACTTTGACTTCGAAAAAGAGCTAATAGAAGATATTAAAATAGATTTTGGTGAAGACGCCACTGTCACAATAGAGTATGTTAATGAAATTCCTGCTATTTCATCTGGTAAGCGAAAAAAGGTTGTAAACCTATATTCTCCATCTTAAAACACTTAATTATAATATTTAAACTACTAGGATCTAATACCTTTTGCAGCTTACTTTATCTATTATAAAAATAGCAAATTAAAGAATAAGAACCTATCGTATGGAATTTTCATTTATATTTTTATGTGCTTTTATAAAATTGAATATCGTACTTAAAAGCGAAGAGCTTCAATACTTTTTTGAAGATGAGCTTAAGTTTTTCGAGATTAGTAACTTATTTTTTTTACAACAGGTTTTGATTTCTGTAAAAGCATCTATCACAAAAAAGTAGACTAGTGCCCTCGTATTTTCTTTAAAAGTATGTTTTTAGTACGATCTATATACTTATAAATTGTAGGAACTGGATCATGAAATACAAATCTAAACTGTGTATTATTCATTATAAACTTCCTTTTGTTAACAAAAAATGAAGGATTTTTTTTAATACTTTTTATAAGTCCTTTTAGATTCAGGTAATTCTCTTGTTTAAAAGTTATAGGATCAATTTGATGTCCCAAGGTTAAGTATATCAACAAATAGGGGAAATTAATTCCCATTAGATAAGAAGCATCTAATGTACCCCAAAATCTGGGATTCACTTCTATTACTTTATACAAATCTTCTTCCTCATCATATCGCAGATCCAAATGAGCAACACCATCCCATTTTAAAGATTTTATCAATTTTTCTACAACTTCATATAATTCAGAATTACTGACAAACTCTAACCCTATATGAGGCATAAAGGGTGTTTTCCCAGTTAGATTTCCTTTCTGAATGGTGTACGCTAAAATTTCCCCATCTTTAGCCAAAATACTGCAATCAATATCATATCCCTTGATGAAATTTTGGATTATTGTGGGTTGATCGACTTTCTCCTGTAAATGTTTTACTAATCTCTCGCGGCTTTTAAAAACCTCAATACCTATTCCTCCTCCAAAACCTTCGAGAGGTTTTATAATTACAGGAAATTTAATTCCTTCAAAAGAAGATGCTAATAATTTATCCCCTTTTGTATATAAAAAACTTTTAGGAACAGGAATTTGATTATTCTCACAATAACCAGCCAATTTCCATTTATTAATTGCAGTAGTAAATGTCTTTAGATCAGGAAGTGCGGTTAATAGAGTACTTTGATCCAGGAATTCTTTATTCTTTAAGATTCTTCTAATACCAATTTCAAAAATTGGCATCAGAATATCTATTTTATTTCTCTTAATTTCAGTATTAATGTTATGAACCCACTCTCCATCATCCTTGGTTTTTTGATAATATTTATATTTTGAAACATACTTCGAAAACCGAACTGGGTTCCTTTTTAGCGAAGACATCACATATATTTTAATCCCAGGAGCATGACCAAGACAGTTTATTACATAAATCAAGAGGTGGCTTTCTCCATCAGGAATTAATATAGATTTTTGGATTGTTTCATCTGTTAATTTTTTAACGTTCATATATCGAAGTTCTCATTCAAGATTGAGAAATATAACAATTCCTCAGAAATATATAATAGAAATAATCAAAACAAAAATAAAGAAAATAGAATATTTAGCTTTTAGAATTCTTTAATAAGCTGCCGTTGGAGTATTTTTTATTATTATAGTTTTTTGATTATGAATTTAAAAACTGTTATCTTAATTTTGGGTCAAGTTGAAGAGCGATTAGAAATGAATACAAAACTTATAGTACTTTTTTTAATTTCGTACCTAACTGGTAACGCACAAAATTCTATTTCCGGATACTTACATCTGGAAAATCCAGAAGAATGGGAACAAAAAGTGCATTTAAGCAAAGTACAATTAAATGGTACTGCCAATGGACATACTTACATACCGATTGCTTCTTCAATTATTTCTAAAGAAGGTTACTTCTCTTTTGATCAAAAATGGTTTGACAACAATGATCACATTTACAGAGTTCACCTCAATCCGATGAATACGGCATCAAGAGGTACAGCTATCACTAAAAACTCTAAGCTTTTCATTTTATCAAAGAATGACTTCATCTATTTTGAAAAAGGAATATCACTGTTTGATAATTACACTACTACTAACAAGGCTGACAAAGAATGGCAGCAATTAAAAAAGTTCGAATCCAAATTTGAAAGTCTACACGATGATTTTGATACTGAAAAGTATTTACTTAGAACTAAAGGATATGTAAAAGATTCCTTACAGATTCTTTTGGTGAAATTAATAAGCATCAAAAAATTGGATGATAAGAAATTATTGGAAAAAGATATTAAAGAAAATACTGCTTATTATGCTGGCTTATTAAAAGAATTAAAATCCAGTGATATTGACCCAGCTTTATTTGTGTATTTAGAGAATAAGCTTTCTTTGATTCATCAAGAAAAAACGGAGAAAAAATATTCTATCAGTATGCTACTAAATGGTATTGCCGGACTAATTATAATTGGTATGATTTTTATTGTCCTAAGAAAAAGAAAAAACTTTCAGAGCGAGTCTATAATCTCTTTAAGTAAGCAAGAAAGTACAATCAAGGAGTTAATTATTTCCGGAAAGAGTAATAAAGAAATTGCGAATGAACTTTTTATTAGCGTAAATACGGTAAAAACTCACATATCAAATATTTACAGTAAGCTAAACATCAGCAGTCGCAAAGAATTGTTACTAAAAAAATAAAAATCATACCGGTATTAGTACTTTTTTACGACTTCTAAAATCCCATTTTTTTTAATTTTTAAGTTTCATTTGATTCCCAAAAAAGGCAATCAATAGAAATGAATATATCTGTTTTTAAAAAGTGGAATCTTATAGTGGGTTGGATTGCATCTCTAATCGCTCTTATTGTTTATATTAAAACGGTAGAACCTACCAATAGTTTTTGGGATGTGGGAGAATACATTTCAACCTCTTCGAAGTTACAAATCGGTCATCCTCCAGGTGCGCCGCTATTTCAGATGATTGGTGCTTTTGCTTCCATTTTTACCTACCATCCAAATCAAATTGCATATACTTTAAATATTACATCGGGAGTTGCCAGTGCCTTTACCATACTTTTTATGTTTTGGTCTATTAGCATACTACTCAAAAATTTGGCGATAGCTAATTCTAATTTTACAAAAAGCACTGCTATTACCATTTTAGGAAGTGCGTTTACAGCATCTCTGGGATTTACTTTTACTGATAGTTTTTGGTTCAATGCTGTTGAGGCAGAAGTGTATGCAATGGCTACGTGTATTCTTTCAGTTTTATTTTATTTGGGGTTATTATGGCAGCGGGATATGCATACTCCCAAAGGAAACAAATGGATCATTGTAATTTCATTTATAATCGGATTGTCATTTGGCGTACATTTTATGGGGTTACTTTCGATTCCGTCTATTGGTCTGTTGTATTATTTCAAAAATTACAAAAAGATTACACTTAAAAATTTTATAGCCGCAAACCTAATAGTAGTCGCTGTATTATTATTCATTTTTAAGATGCTGCTTCCTTATACTCTAAAATATTTTGGAGCTTTAGAAATATTCTTTGTAAATACTATCGGACTTCCTTTTCACTCCGGAACTATCATTGCTGGTATTAGTCTGATCGCATGTTTTTATCTGGGGCTAAAGTATACCAGAAAAAAATATTATCCTTTACTCAATACTTACTTTTTATGCATTCTATTTATTTTGATAGGTTTCTCGAGTTGGTTGATGATACCTATCAGAGCTAATGCTAGAACTGTAATTAATGAAAACAACCCTAACAATGCCAGAGAATTATTGGCGTACTACAATCTGGAACAATATCCAAAAATACATCTCTTCTATGGTCCACAGTTTACCGAAATCTATAGCAATTTAGATGAAAATGATCCCTATCTCGATGACAAACCTAAATATGAAAAAGATCAAAAAACCGGAAAGTATGTAATTGTCAATGATTGGAAAAATGCAAAACAGAATTTAGATAATCATCATAAAACTTTATTACCCAGAATGTGGAGCACGGAGCATATAAGTAATTATATGCTATACAGCGGCCCTCTGAAATTTTCGATTAAGTCAGCATATCAAAACGAACAAGAACTTGTAGATACTGTGATTGATTTCAGAAAGAAATTTGCATCTGGTGCATTAGACTATAGCGATTATCACAAATTCTTAGAATCATACGGTCAATTTTTGGATGTAGAACCACCTTCATTTTGGGATAATGTATCTTATTTATTTCAGTACCAGATTAATTATATGTACTGGCGATACTTTATGTGGAACTTCGTAGGAAGACAAGATGATATACAAGGCAAATTGTCCACTTTACACGGTAATTGGCTTAGTGGAATTTCATTTATTGACAATTACCGTCTGGGATCTCAAGATAATTTACCATCAGATGCAATAAAAAACAAAGCAAGAAATACCTATTATTTTATTCCGCTAATATTAGGATTGATAGGTTTGGTATTTCAATTTAAAATTGATAAAAAGAATTTCTGGGTATTACTGGTATTTTTCCTTTTTACAGGATTATTATTAAAAATATATCTTAATGAACGACCTTTTGAACCAAGAGAAAGAGATTACGCATTGGTTGGATCTTTCTATGTGTTTGCCATTTGGATTGCATTTGGCACCTATGCGCTTTTTGACATTTTAAAAGATCACATTGATGCAAAAAAGTCCGCATTGATCGTAATTTTGGTCTCATTCTTTGGTGTGCCTTCTCTATTGATTTGTCAAAATTGGGATGATCACGATCGATCTGATCGATATACTGCTCAATCATCCGCAAAAACGTATTTATCTTCATGTCAGAAAGATGCCATTCTTTTTTCTATTGGCGATAATGACAGTTTCCCTTTATGGTATGTCCAAGAAATAGAAGAGTATCGAACAGATATACGTATTCTCATTACTAATCTATTAGCAACAGATTGGTACGTAGATCAAATGAAAAGAGCAGCGTATGAAGGCAAACCTGTGCCTTCTCAATTAAAACACAAATTTTATGCATATGGTAATAATGATGTAGTCTTTTACAAGGCGGTAACCAAAGATACTATGCTTATCAAAAACTGGATGCGCTGGATCACATCCGATGATGATAGAACCAAAGGGAAACTGATGAACGGAAAAGTAATTTCCACTTTTCCTACTAGAAATATTCGAATCCCAGTAGATAAAGAATCAGTATTGAAAAACGGTATTGTATCTAAAAAAGATGCAGATAAAATTGTGCCTTATATAGATATTCTTCTAAAAGGTAATTATATTCCAAAGCATAGGTTAGTCATGCTGGACATTATTGCCAATAACAATTGGGAACGGCCTATTTATTTTACCGGCGGTAGTTTTGGTGATGATGATTATATCTGGATGAAAGATTATTTGCAATTAGACGGAATGACCTATAAATTGGTTCCTATAAAAACAAAAGTCAATCCATCAAATCCATATCAATTAGGAAGAATAAATACAGATGTAATGTACAAAAACGTCAAAGAATGGGATTGGGGAAACGGAGATAGTACAGAAATCTATCACGATCCCGAAACTAGAAAAAATGGAATATCCTACAGGACTAATTTAGGTAGACTCGCAAATCAATTAATAAAAGAAGATCAGTTACTCAAAGCAGAAGAAATTCTAGATTTGGGGATCGAAAAAATGTCTTTAGATTTTTATGAGTTTTATACACCTTTGCATTCTTTTATAACTAGTTATTATCAAATCGATAAAAGAGAAAAAGCACGAACTTTATACAAGCAATTAAGTAATAAATATCAAGAACAGTTAGTGTACTTTGTAAATGTATCTTATAAACGGCAAGAGGAGAACTTTGAAAGTATTATGGATAACGTGGCTTATTATAGAGATCTTATCGATATATTGGTGGATGCAGAGGATTCGGAAATACTGGATACCGAAATTAATACTTTTAACAGGTATATAAAGATGTTTCCAAGATTTTTTGCAAAACAAGAGAAACCTCATCCGAATAAGACAACTGAAGATGAAGAGAGCTTATTGAAAGAATTGAGATTGGAACAGGAGTTTCGGTAACTAAAAAGCTAATACTCATAAAAAACCTCCTGAGCCAAGTTTTCAGGAGGTTTTTACTACCTATAAAAAAAGGATAATTAATTCCGTTTTTCAAAAAAATCAGCTTTACTTGATTATCCTTTCACTGGTTTTGTAGTTTCTTTTTTACCAATGTGCTTAGCATAGAATCCCATCATAGCTTTGTACATCGCGATTGAATTTTCTTCTTTGCCAAAACCATGACCTTCATCATATCGAACCATATATGGCACATCAAATCCTTTTTCTCTTAATGCTTTTACAATCTGATCCGACTCATCAATATTCACACGAGGGTCATTTGCTCCTTGTACCACAAATAAAGGCTTTTTGATTTTATCTATTTGATATACAGGTGATACTTCTTCCATAATGGCTTTTTCTTCTGCAATATCTTCATCGTACCAAATCTCTTTTATAATTTTTAAATATGGTTTCCAATATGGAGGAATTGTTTTCATAAAAGTAAATAGATTAGATACTCCTACGTAATCAACTCCACAAGCATATAAGTCAGGTGTTTTGGTCAATCCACGTAACACAGCATAGCCTCCGTGACTCCCTCCGTAGATCGCTACTCTATCTTTATCTACCCAACCTTGATCAATTACATATTGCAATCCATCTTCTACATCATCCATTGCTTTTCTTCCGATTTGTTTAAATCCAGTTTCTAAGAATTCTCTACCATATCCTCCTGAAATCCTGAAGTTTACTTGTAAAGTCGCATATCCTCTACTAGCAAACAGTTGTGATTCCGGATTGAATCCCCAGGAATCCCTAATTCCCTGAGGTCCTCCGTGTGGATTTACGATCAATGGTACTTTTTTGCCTTTTATAGCTTCTTTTGGCAATGTGATATATCCGTGTATTGTTAATCCATCTCTACTTTTAAAAGTAATCGGACGCATCTCTGCCATATCATTTTCTTTAAGTTGTGGCATTAGGTTATACAACAACTTAAACTTATCTTTTACCACATCATAAGAATAATAAACTCCATATAACTTATCGCTTCTTAGGAAGATTAGATATTTATCTTCTTCATCAGTTTTTCCTGAAATTGAATATTGATGATCAGGAAATTCCTTGGTAATTCTTTTGTGTAGTTTTTTGTAATAATCACTTACCGGAACGATCACTCTTTTTTCACCTTCGTATGAGAAGTAATCCAATTCATATCCTCTTTTTCTGGATAATGAAAGATTAGAAACATCATACTTATCATTAGAAAACAGCTTTTTGATTACTTTGTCCGCTCTTAAATCATATAGGTATATCTGAGACTTATCGGTATCGAGATTAGATACTACATAAGCATCATGAGGGTTTTCTGTAGAGTAATCATAATTCAGAACTGAGAATGTATCTTTCCAATTCATTTTCTTCAGGACCTCATATTTCCCATCTTCCTTCGCATAGTAAAAATCTATGTTTACTCCATCTCTAATCTTACCATATCCTTTTAGATTACCATCTTTGTCAAAACTATACCCCGCTATAGGGTTAGCTGCATCTTCATTTTTAAACAACTGTTTAATTTCTCCCGTTAGAATATTGATTTTATAAGGTTCAAAAATCTGTTTGTTATTTTTGTTCATCGAGATAATCATATGATCTTCATCTTCCTTCAGCCCTTCTAAAATATTGACCTGTACACCTTCAAAAGGAGTCAATTCTTTTTGATCTGTCCCATTAATATTTGCTGCAAAAAGGTGATAATCCTCATTTCCACCTTTATCCATCACATATACCAATCGCTCATTATTAGCCCAGCCGTATCCTCTTATCAACTCTTCTTTTTCCTCGATTACACGGGTAACCTTGTCGGTGGCTATTTCTTTTACATACACGTGATTTTTGCTGTTTTCATCTTTTTCTCTATAAGAAAGATATTTTCCATTCGGAGAAAACTGAAAACTTCTTGCTTTCGGTTTTGCGAAATAATCTTCGACAGAATATTTATAATCACTCTGATCCAGATTTGCTATTTCTTCTAATTCTTTGTCAGAAGAAACTAACTTTGGATTACCCGGTATTGTTTTTTCTGATTTTTCCATTTCTAATGGTAATTCCATTCCTCCTTGATAAAAAGTTCCTTTTAATTTTGTGTTTTCCAGAGACGCAACATATTTTATCCCTGCTTGTTTGAATGTCAAAGTTAGTTGATTGTTTTCAAAAATTGTGCTATCCATAGGAATTCCTGTTGCTCCCTGAGAAGGACTATCCATTTTGGTAGATAATTCTCCTTCGTTTCCTTCAACATGAAATACCAAAGGAACCTCAGTTCCCTGAACTGACAGTTTTCCTTTCCAGGTTCCGATTACTTCTTGCCCGTACGTTTGGGCAAAAGACATACACAGAACAACTATGAATGTTCTCCGTACTGTTTTGATTAAATGTTTCATTTGTTCTTTTTTATTGTTTTGAGTTATCAAATAAAATTAGCTAATGAACAATTTGTTTTGTTTCAGAATTGCTATTGTGGCTTATTTTATTCTTTAGTAAGATTGATTTACAAAAAGTGAATGTATACGATGTTAGTAATCAACTAAACTTTTTTGTTACACTTTTATATAAAATTTAACAAATAAAATAAAATAAACCAATCAATTAATTTACAGCTAGAAACCAATATCAGGACAGCTTGTTATTCATCCCGTATAATCATATGAAATTTGTTACAATTTTCATAAATGTTAGACTTATGTTGAGCGTTTTAGTACATTAGATTTATAACACAAATCACCTGATAATGAAAAGCATTTTAATACTACCACTAATTGTTAGTATACTAATAAGTTGTAACCAAAACAAAAAGGAAGAAACAACAGACAAGAATATTGATACTGAAACAGAAATGATTCCTGTAGAGTCCGATGGAGGGATTGGTGATGGAGCTTTATCGTTATCTGATCATTTTATAAAAAGTATTGAAAAGGCACACAAAAAAGAAGAGTTTTTGGCACATAAGGCAGTAAGCTTTCATATCAGTATCATTTTTAATGGTAAGGAGCATTTAGATGGAAAAGTGACTATGCTAACTAATTCTTCAAAAATAAGAATCGATAAAAAAGATGGTAGTAAGCTTATTTATAATGGAGAAAATATCTATTTATGTCCTGCTGATGCCAATGATAAGGGAGCACGTTTTGATATGTTTACCTGGACTTATTTCTTTGGATTACCCTATAAACTTAGTGATCCCGGGACCAAATTAGAAATGCAGGGTGACAGAATGCTTGACAATAAGACGCACAGTACCGCCAGATTGACCTTTGAGCCTGGTACAGGTGATGCCCCTGATGACTGGTATATTCTTTATACGGATCCGATTGCCAAATCCTTACAAGCTGCAGCATACATTGTAACTTTTGGGAGTGATGGTGATACATCTAAAGCAGAAACAGATCCACATGCTATTCATTATAAGGAATTTACTAAAATAGACAACATTCCGTTTGCTTCTAAATGGGAATTTTATGGGTGGACTTCAGATAATGGAATGACCGATAAGTTGGGTGAAGCTATCCTAAAAGATATTACTTTTCTGGAGAGTGAAGAAAAATTATTTGAAGATCCCGGAAACTCCAAGATAATTGATTAAAAATGCTATTTTTTCGTATCTTTAGTAGACTCAAGCATTCAAAATATTCAAACTAAAATTCACTCTTATGACAGCATTATTCAAAAAATTACAGCTCCCTCCTTCGCTTGACGAAATATTGATACTGAATGAGCCAGAAGGTTTCTGCAAGGAGCTTGATTGCCTAAAGGATGTTACCATTAAAGAATCATTGATACAAGTATCCGAAGTTGATTTTGCACTGATTTTTGTCAAAGAAAAAAAACAGATTGAAAACAGAATTGAAACGGTGTATCCAAAACTGGTTGGTGATGCAATTCTTTGGTTTGCTTATCCTAAAAAAAGCTCTAAAAAATATATTACAGAAATCACCAGAGATCAAGGATGGGGAGTTCTAGGAGATTATAACTTAGAACCTGTAAGACAAGTAGCTATCGATGAGGACTGGAGTGCATTGCGCTTTAGAAAAATAAACTTCATAAAAAAAATGACCAGAAGCAAAGATTTTGCATTAAGTAGTGCTGGCAAAGAAAAAACTACCGGTGTTTAATGAATTGGCATGTATACCTCCTATCAGCAGTTTTTATCATAGCAGGTATTTTTCATTTGATTAGACCTAAGGCATTCATGAGAATTATGCCTTTATATCTGCCTTATCATAAACAATTGGTATATGCAAGCGGAATAGCAGAAATAACGGCGGGAATTGGTGTTCTTTTTCCACAAACAAGACTTTTCTCTATAATAGCAATAATTGGTATGTTAATTGTTTTCTTCCCGGTTCACATACATATGCTTCTTAATAAGAAGGCCAGTCTTAATTTACCAAAATCGGTTCTTTACCTTCGATTATTACTTCAGTTTGGTTTGATATACTGGGCATATTCATATATTTAAATCATTTTCGAATTTGGACTTATTTGCTTCACAAAATGATTGCATTCAATTAAAAATACCAGATGGCGATGTGCGTTATTATCCTTCCTTTTTTCAAAAAAAGATAGCGGATCAATTATTTAGAACTTTAAAGGAATCCATCCAGTGGCAGCAGGATGATATTAAAGTCTTTGGCAAACTATACAAACAACCGCGTCTTACTGCCTTGTACGCTTCTAATAAAAATACATACTCCTATTCTAATATTACTATGAAACCTCATCAATTTACAGGTGAATTGTTATTGATCAAAAAGGAAATAGAGCGTATTAGTTCAGAAACTTTTACGACATGTCTCCTCAATCTATATCGCGATGGTCAGGATAGTAATGGTTGGCACGCGGATAATGAAAAAGAATTGGGACCAGAACCAGTTATAGCTTCTGTAAGTTTTGGAGAGGAAAGATTTTTTCATTTCAAACATAAAACAAAAGATCTGAAACAAAAAATCCTCTTGCAACACGGAAGTTTATTAGTGATGCAAGGAAAAACACAGGAGAATTGGTTACATCAAGTACCAAAATCTAAAAAAACAACAAAACCAAGAATTAATCTCACTTTTAGAATTATTCGTTGAAAAACACTTTACTAAAGTGACCAATCATACCGTAAGAATTTACTAGTAAAAGAACACGGTTTTTATCAATATATATTTAAAAATCAATTTTTCACCACTTACTAAAACAAATGGTATCCTGACTTTTTGGACAATAATATTAGCACTTTGAATATCTAACTTCTAAAACTGTTTTATTAGTAAATACAAGTAAAATACCCAAGATTTATTTTGATTTTATTTTTGTAACTTTAAAACAAAAGAGTTGATTATGAATCGTTATACCTTACACGAAACATTTGTTGTACATCAATATTCATTCGATAAATGGGAAGCGGAACCACATAATCACAATTATTTTGAAATTATCTTTGTAGAGAAGGGACGCGGGCATCACACTATAAATGGTATACGATTCCGTTACAAAAAAGATGATATATTTCTTTTAGCTCCAGAGGATACTCATCATTTTGAAATAGAAAAACATTCCGGATTTACGCATTTCAAGTTTACAGAACTTTTGTTTTCGAGTAAAGTTAACTTACCCGATAGAAAATATTGGTTACAGAGAATTGAGCAACTTCTACATCATCCCAATATAATTCCGGGAGATGTAATCTCTCATGAAGAAGATCGCAGAATTATATGGGATATTCATAATGTGGTGATGGAAGAATTTAAAAATGAGAAGATATATTATCAGGAAATCATTTCTAATGCTATTAGTACTATATTAAGTATTATTGTGAGAAACATTTCTGCAAAATACAGTACCAATAGCAGAAATGTGTCTATAAATGATTCAAGAATCGATCAAATATTGGGGCATATAAGACAAAATGTATATGATAACGATCTTACTAAGATTAGTTATATGGCGGATAAATTCAATATGTCTCAGAGTTCTATCAGTACATATTTTAAGAAAGCAACCGGAGAATCAATTCATCAATACGTAACGAAATACAAGATGAAGTTGGTCGAATACCGATTACAAAACACAGAATTCACAATAGCGGAAATTGCTTATCAATTAGGTTATACTGATGAAAGTCATCTTACTAAGACTTTTAAAAAATTCTTTTCTGTGTCTCCTAAACAATATCGAAAAGATTTGGCAATAAGTGATTAAAACAAATTCCCTCTATCCAAAAATATCATTCAAAATTTTAGCCAGTCGTATTCCTCCTTTTTGCAATTGAGATCTAACCAAAGGAAAGTTTTCGTACATATATTTATAACCAAGTTTTTCTCCTACATCCGCAGAAGCATATACTTTTTTTGCTAAACTTTGAGATTCATAAACCCAATCAACAATATCTCCTTTTTCGATAGCTTGTATCTGAAGAGAAGATAACTCATCTGCATTATCCGCCAGTTCTGTATAACTCATTTTATAATAATCAATCATCTCACTATCCCAAATTCTGTGCAGGTTAGAACCATCATTAAACCAACGTACCTGAATATCATTCCCACCCTTGTCTTCTCCTCTACCGACGTGCAATGGTTGATGTAAATCCCCAACAAGATGTATCAACATTTTGAGATGGAATTCTCTATCCTTCTTAGAAGAAATATCATTTTTTAGAACTTCTATACATTTTTGTATACCCTGGACTAAATCTCCACGTTCGCTAGGAGTTTCTTCTCCATATTTTTTATCAAATGGAAAATTAACATAATGCCAGGGACTATATCCTCGATATCGCTCATCACTTTTGATTTCGTCTGCATGAATAGAAACAAACGCTAATCCCTGCCCATTTAGTAGTTTGGAAATTTTTCTTTTTGCTTTTTTAGTAAGATAGTTATTAGCTATTTCACCGGTTACCCTATGACCGGTCTTCCCCCAATCTTCAGTTACAGAAAAGCTTTGAAAAGAAATAGAAATTAATAATAAAAGTACAATGTAGCGAGTATTCATTATTTTATATTTTGAAGCAAAGATAAAAAAGGGTATGTTAGTGAATCGTTAAATATTATTTTATTAAATCAATTTTGTCAAAAAAGAATTTAGCCTTAAAAATATGACAGGGCATTTGTCGTTTCATAAATACATCCTTTAAACCCCAATATATATGAATATACGGTTTTCAATTTTACTGATTGCCATTACAGTATTTTGTTCAGCACAAGAGAAACAAGAAAAAGAATACAATTCTGCTACAGTTCGGGTAAATCGTTTTATAGAAGGTACTCTCGCTACACCATATTCTGATGACAGTGTACCGCTTGTTATATTTATTATGGATGCCGGAGCTATAAATCGAGATGGAAACGATAGGATGTCTAAAAATGATGCGTTTAAATTAATAGCCATCGAATTAGCGAAGCAGGGTATTGCTTCTTATCGTTATGACAAAAGGCTTTTTAAAATTGATGCTTTAGGTATTCGTGAGCACGAAATCTCTCTGGATCACTTTATTGAAGATGCGAAATCTATAGTATCATACTTTAAGAAAAACGGAAATTACACCAAGATTGTTTTAGCAGGTCATGGCCAAGGATCTTTAGTTGCTATGATAGCTGCGCAAAATAATGTTGATGGTTTGATTTCTATTGCAGGAAATGCACAATCGGTGGATCAAATCGTAATTCAGCAATTAGAAAAGCAAGCACCCGGATTGGATAAAAGTGCTGCGGTAGCCTTTGCAGATCTTAAAGAAAAAGGAAGGGCTCTGAACTATGATCCGGCATTAGAATCAATTTTTAGTTATAAGCTTCAACACTTTATGAAATCCTGGATCAAATATACTCCATCAGAGGAGATAAAAAATCTGGATATACCCATTCTTATCATCCAAGGAGATAAGGACTTGCAGGTGGAAGTCGTGGAAGCAGAAAAGCTAAAGGAAGCAGTTCCTAGTGCGGAATATGCTCTTATCGAAAACATGAACCATATACTTAGGGAAATAAAAGGTAGTAGACTGGAGAACCATAAATCCTATGGTGAATACTGGCTAAAAATTATGCCTGGAGTTATATCTACTATTGTTAACTTCGTGAAAAAATAAAAATCAAGTAATATTTAGTAATTGCAAATATAATCCTATTGAATTCACATCGAATTGTCTTTTCAGATATTGACGGAACTCTTCTTAATGCCGATAGAGAGCTTTCTGATTTTACAATATCCGAGATAAAACGTATTAAAGATACCATTCCTGTTATACTAATCTCGTCACGTATGCCAAAAGCAATGACTCATTTACAAGAAGAGTTAGGTATCACAAACCTACCTTTGATTTGTTATAATGGGGGATTAATTTTAGTTGACAAACATCCAATTCACTCTACCTTTATCGACATACATATCATTCAGGAACTACATTCTTTCAATAAAAATAATTTATTTCATATTAGCCTTTATCATCATGATGATTGGTTTGTACCACAATTGGATTACTGGGCAAACAGAGAGTCGCAAAATACAAAAGTTGCTCCTATAGTAAAGTCTACCCAAGAAGTTATTGATATCTGGAATATCGAAAACAATGGAGCCCATAAAATAATGTGCATGGGTGAGGAAAAGTATATTGATCAGGCATTTAGCTTTTTGGAAACCAATTTTAGAGATACCTTGCATTTATATCGATCGAAACCGACTTATATAGAAATTGCTCATAAAAGTATTTCGAAATTGACCGCAATTGAATTGCTACTCGATAGACATTATGAAATTTCTCTATCCGAAGCAGTAGCTTTTGGTGATAATTATAACGATATTGCTATGATAAAAGCTGTTGGTACTGGAGTAGCAGTTGCTAATGCCAAGCCCGAAATTTTAAAAATTGCTGATGTTGTTACCTTACCCGGAAAAGAGGATGGTGTAGCCACATTTATTAAAAACAATATCTGAAACTTGTGCTAAGAAAAATTAAACTGATCGGGATTCTGATCCCATACATTTATACGCTAAATCTTTTAGTAAGTTGTAAAACCACAGAATCTGCCGTAGTAGTAGATCACACACCAATTATAGCTTCTTTGGATTTGGTTAATATTATCGAAGATAAGGTACAAGTTGAACTAAAGATAACTAATTTACATACGGATACTATTAGTTATTATCTTCCTAAAATTGTTCCCGGTACATATCAAAACAATAATTATGGAAAATACATAGAAGAGTTTAAAGCCTTTGATAAAGAAGGGAATGAATTGCAAGCACGAAAGTATGGTAATAACCGATGGAAAATAAATAATTCACGACAGTTACGTAGTATAACTTATTTGGTAAATGACACTTTTGATACCGAAGATAGTCATGAAATATTTTCTCCAACAGGCACAAATATTTTAAAAAATAAAAATTTTATTCTTAATCTTTATGCTTTTGTAGGATATTTTGATAAAATGAAGGACAAAAAATACAACCTGTTCATTAAACATCCAATCGATATGGAAGCCTCAACTTCTTTATCCGAATATTTACCTGTAGAACCTCGTGTAGGAGCACTCTATGACACTGATGCTTTCAAATTAAAAAGGTACGCTGATCTAGCAGATTCTCCTATAATGTATTCAGTTCCCGATAAGGTTGTTTTTAATATTAGCGAGATCGAAGTCTTATTAAGTGTGTATTCTCCAAATAATATCCATAGTGCAGCTCAATTAATGCCTCAAATGGAGAGAATGATCAGAGCACAAAAGAATTTTTTGGAACCTTTCAACACTACAAACAAATATAGTGTTTTGTTATATCTTTCTACATCTAAAAGCGATGACGCAAAAGGTTTTGGTGCCTTAGAACATAACACTTCCACTGTAGTTGTTCTTCCTGAATCTATACCATTAGAAAAATTAAATGAATCGCTCACAGATGTAGTTTCTCACGAATTTTTTCATATTGTTACGCCGTTAAGTATTCATTCTGAAGAAATTCACAACTTTGATTACAATAACCCTAAAATGTCCGAACATTTGTGGTTATATGAGGGTACTACAGAATATTTCTCGTTATTGTTTCAGATCAATCAAGCCTTAATTACCAAAGAAGACTTTTTTGAACGAATACTGGAAAAAATAAATACATCAAAGACATTTGATGATACAATGTCCTTTACTAAGATGAGTAAAAACATATTGCAAAAGCCGTATTTGGAAAATTATCGTAATGTATATGAAAAAGGTGCTCTTATCTCTATGTGTATCGATCTCATTATGCGCGAAGAAAGCAATGGGGCTTACGGAATTGTAGATCTGATCCGTGGATTATCAGGCAGGTTCGGTAGCGAAACCCCTTTTAGGGATGAAGATCTTATAGACGTAATCGAAGAAGTTTCGTTTCCTGAGGTTGCAGATTTTTTACAATCCCACGTAGTAAATAACACTCCTATAGATTATGGTTTTTATTTGGAAAAAGCAGGTTTGACATACAGTACAATTGAAATCCCCTCTGCATATTTTATTTATGAACAAGAACCTTTTATCAAAAGCTCTGAAGATACCAAGGAAGTGATATTCACAAAAAGTGCAGAGCGCAGTAATTTTTTAAGAAAAGTAGGAGTCAAAGCAGGTGATGTTTTACTCAGTATTGATACTAAAAAATATACTGTTAAAAACATCTATGATCTTTTTAGTGATTCTAATAAATGGAATATTGGTGATGAAGTTGTCTTTACTATTGAGCGAGATCAAAATATACTTAAACTTTCTTCTAAGGTAATTGCTCCGAAAATTGAAAGAATCTTTTTGAAACAAAGCCCTAATGCAAGCGAAAAACAAATAAAGATACTGAAAAGTTGGATCAACGATTAAGCCTAAATAGAGGAATTGATCTAATTTTAATCCAAAAATTGTATTTTGCATCCCATCTCAAATTAATCGCACTCACACTATGGAAAATATTCCTTTCTTTACCAATGACACTATTGTTTTTGGAATCCTATTATTATGTTTAGGCTTGGTTTTTTACACATCTTCGATCAAAACTAGTTTTTGGCAAAGTTTCTACAAATATGTACCCGCTCTACTGCTATGTTACCTTCTGCCAGCTATATTTAATTCTTTAGGTATTATTTCTCCGGAATGGAAGGAATTAGACACAAACGGAGAACTTGTAAAAAAATCATCGAGTGTATATTATATCGCCAGTAGATATTTATTACCCGCGTCTTTAGTTCTTATGACAATAAGTATCGATCTAAAAGGAATATTCAATTTGGGGCCAAAAGCCTTAATAATGTTTGCTACCGGAACTATTGGTATTATCATCGGAGGACCTCTGGCAATATTACTTATTTCTATATTCTCTCCTGAAACTGTTGGTGGCGCAGGGTTTGATGCTGTTTGGAGAGGTTTATCTACCTTGGCAGGTAGTTGGATAGGAGGAGGAGCTAATCAAGCTGCAATGCTAGAAATCTATGAGTATAACCCTGATAAGTACGGAGGAATGGTTTTGGTTGATATTGTAGTAGCAAATCTTTGGATGGCGATTTTGTTAATTGGAATTGGAAAGAGTGCGAGAATCGATCGCTGGCTAAAAGCTGATAGTAGTGCTATTGAATCACTTAAAGAAAAAGTTGCTTCTTACGCTGAAAGTGTGAATAGAAACCCTACACTCACTGATTATATGATTATGCTTTCTATCGCTTTTACTACAGTTGGATTGGCGCATTGGGGAGCAAGTGGTATTTCTGGTTTTCTATCTGATAATTTTGAAGTATTCAATGACAAAAGCTCAGCTTTATCTTCTTTCACTTCACAATTTTTCTGGATGATAACAATAGCAACCCTTATTGGAATTTTGTTATCGTATACCAAAGCCAAAAAATATGAAGGTGCTGGGGCGAGTAAAATAGGGAGTATTTTTATTTATATCTTGGTAGCAACTATTGGGATGAAGATGGATTTAGGGATGATACTTGAAAATCCCGGACTTATAGCTATTGGATTAGTATGGATGACCATTCACGCCATCTTATTGATTGGTGTGGCTAAACTGATTAAAGCTCCTTACTTTTTTCTTGCTGTAGGTAGTCAGGCCAATGTAGGAGGAGCTGCGTCTGCACCGGTAGTCGCAGCGGCATTTCATCCTTCTCTAGCTACGGTAGGTGTATTGTTAGCGGTGTTTGGATATGTAGTAGGAACCTATGGTGCAATTTTATGTACGATATTGATGCAAATTGCATCCGGAAGTTAGTTTTTAAATCTAATTTATAGCATCTTTGTACTCGATTTTTCAAAATTAAATAACCATCAATGCAACGATTTTCTGCCATATTATTTTTATCAATTCTTATATGTAGTTGTAGTACTCCAAAGAAAAAAGGAAATGTTTCTGTAAGCGGAACCATACAAGGGCTCAAAAAAGGAACTTTATATCTTCAAAAAATACAGGATACAATTTTAGTGAATCTCGATTCACTGATTATTGATGGTGATCCAAAGTTTACATTTCAGACGGATGTACAAGAGCCCGAAATACATTATTTGTTTCTTGATAAGCACGATGGCACACAGTTTAATGATCGTATCGTTTTTTTTGCGGAGCCAGGAGAAATTATAATTAATACTTCTCTAAATAGCTTTGAAAAAGATGCAATGATAGCTGGGGGTAAGAATCAGGCTAAATTAGTCGAATATAATAAAATGAATAAACGATTCAATGAACGGAACCTAAGAATCATCAAAGAGGATTACGAAGCTAAAAAGCAAAATGACGAAGAAAAATTGATCGAAAATGATGAGGCCTACAAAAACTTACTGAAACAGAAATATCTATATACTATCAATTTTGCGATCAATAACCGAAAGCTGGAAGTTGCCCCTTATATAACACTTAACGAAGTTTTTGACGCGAATGTCAAATATCTCGATACTGTAGCAAAATCTTTATCGCCAAGAGTAAAAAAATCAATATACGGAAAACAACTTTTGGAGTATATAGAGGAACGTAAGACCAAAGAAGCCAATAGGGTTGACAAAAACACAAAAGATTGATTATCAAAACGTTATATTCTTAGCGTTTTTAATTGCACACTTTACGAGATAGTGTCCTTTAAATTAAAATTCTTTTTGTTCCATTGCTTACTACTAACAACTTATTTATAATAAGTTATCGTACTGTTTTTACTTTTTATTTTCTTCTTTAAAAAAACATTCCAAGTCAGGAAACCAACAAATATCGACAATAGGCTTATTTTAATCCATTTAATGAGTTTGATCTCATTAATATCTTCTTTACTAGGAATATAAATAGCATTTTTCCTTACGTTACAGTCAATGTTTTTACTGTAAACAATATTAATATTTTGTCCTTCCTTTTTTAAAGTCCCTATTAAGAAAAGATAGGGTGCGTCTATCATATTTTCTATCCAACAAGATTTTTCAGTATTAAAATATTTTATCCCCAAAGTTACCTTATTAGGTTGTGTCTTAAGCCCATAAATTTCATTTATAAAAGTAATTTTTGCCGTTGTTAGTTCATATGAAAGAGAGTCTTTTAATTTTTTGTTCTTTAGAAATGACGATAATGAAGGTTCTTTATATGGCTTAACAACAAATAGTAGATCTTTATACAAAAAAAATGTGCCCAATAAAATACTAAATGTTAATATGCCTTTTTTCATAAATACCTCTCTTACATATACTTGCTTGTACTCTGATTATTATGCGTTACATCTTCTATAATAGTAAATACGGCTTCATTAATAACTCTATTAAATAATGAATAAATGAGAATTAAAGTCACTTTTTTCATTTATCATTCCAATCTATTTAGCAATAGTTAATTCAGGATATTCACTTTGTAACATTGTCATATATATTAATTGAAAATAAAATGGATGAACTTGATTATTTTCATTCAATATAGCAATATCCTGTTCTTTGTACTCATTTTCTAAAACCTCTTTGTTATCAATAATAACTTTGGTGGTACAAGCTCTTGGATCTTTAGCTGTATCATTCTCAGTGCAGTGACAGGCTTACTTAGCTACGGTAGTAGTAATGGATTCTGAGCAGCTGATAATAAAAAAAGCCAAACCTAAAAAAAAGTAATTGTGTAGTTTTCATAATTGAATTATTAAATAAAAGCAGTCTCGCTTTCATCTGCTTTGGTTAACGTTTCTCCTTCCTTTGTTAGTGTAGGTTTTGCACCTTTTACTAGAATATTTTTATGATTTAGTACACTACAAAACTATTTTCTACATCTCGTTTTCCTCAATATTACGTGTTTCTTGATCCAAAATTTTTAAAAGTGCAGGGAATCTATAATTACCGTGCATATTTCGAACAAGTTCTGCGGACAATTCTAAATCCTGTCCTATCGAACTAATATAAAGTGGTTTTTTACTATCACCTCTGTAAATTTTGACTACATTATCTTTATTAAGATGAAAAGAATTTTTAGCTACACCTATAATGGGCACATTACCTTCGAGATACTCATATAAATGACCACCTAGCCCTAATTTTTTATTGTCGTCTAGATAGACAAAACTATCAACTATAATAGTTTCTATTTTTGATAAATCTATTTTCTGTAATAGACTTATAATGCAGGGAAGTTCTCGTTTATAAAAGTTGCCTGATTCATATTGTTGAATATCTGATAGATATACGTCCTTAATTTCTTTTGGCTGGCTATCGTTCCATTTTTCAAATATAACTCCCACGGCTTTAGCCTTTGTATTATAATAATAAACATCGATTGCTAATGTCATTTTATTAATTTTAAAAAAACAAAAGCTATCTTCTAGAACTAAAGGTGTTTATTGAAGTCATATTTTATCAAATCATCGTTTGATAGCTTTAACAATTGAAGTATTGCTTCTGGATATTTAATCTTATTAAGATCATAAGATGTATCTATTTTATCAATATTTGTAGTATCTAAAAAGATGGTTTTTAGATATCCATTATTCCAAACAACACTTACAGATCGCAAATCACCTTCTTCATCAAATTCTTTAGAAACACCAAATTGCATATTATCTTTATACTCCGTAATTTGTTCTAAAATATCAGTCCCTTCATGATACGTTTTTTCAATTCCGTTTTGCAATCCATCTCTAACCTCGAATATCCAACTAACTTGATCATCAAAAGTATCGTATACTTGACCTGTGAATTTTTCTTCTTTATAAAAAAAAGTCCCCCCAAGAGCCGTCATTTTTATGATTTTTGTTCTCTATATCTTTAATGTGCAACTTAGTAATCATTACCGCATCTTTTTCTTACGACCCTTGTTCATTGAAAAATATTGGTTTTAAAAATGAAAAATTATCAAACTCTTTTTCCATTATGCTATATTCGTTTGGCGAATTATAGTTTTGAACTTTCTGTGTTCCTTTTTTAGTTAATGAAATATTTTTAAAAAGTTTGCCATTATTATCAAAATATCCCTCGTGTGTCACTAAATCTTCTTTAGATAAACTATCTATTATGTCGTGTACCGAACTAAAAATTCCTAAACGAGTAAATACTTGATTAAAAAAGTAAGAAGAATCCACACTTTGTATTTGCTGTATTAAAAGCAAGATTAAAGGTTGTATAAGATTTTGTTTGTTCATATTAGAAAACTTAGAAAAGAATCATTTTAGTAAACGATATTATTTATCTAAGTTATTTTCTTTCATAAATACATATAGCTTTTCTAGATATTCGAATATTTCATCATTAGAAAATCTATCACTTTCATAAGGCTTAATATTGTTAAAATCAATATTTGGGTTTTTCATAGCCCATTCTAGAGATAAAAAAATCTTTTTTCTATCTTCTAAAGAATAATCTCTTTTAAATAAAATTATATCTTCTTGTTTATAATTGACATTTTCGATTGAATCAATATAATGTAATCCATACATAGGTATACTAAGTCCTTGTTTTAAATCTTGCATAACTCCATTAACTATAACATATTCACATTATTTTGGAACGAAAGATCATCTTTAGTTAAAGTAATTACTTCTTTGGATTCATCAGTTTAATAAATGAAACTTCGTTATCAATAGTACTAATTTTATTATTTATTGACTGTTTTAAAGGATTCTTTTTACTTAAGCTAAGTTTATTAAAGGTTGTTTGAAAAAATTTAGTATCAGAGATCATAGTCCCTTCTAGATTAACCTCATCAAAATCATTTCGTTCAAAAATCGAATTATCTAAGAACGTCCAACCTAGATCAACTTCTGAAAAAGTTGTATTCAAGGCTTTGAAATTAAAAAATTCCGCTTTGGTAACATCAGATTTTATTATGCTACAATTAATAAATTCACAATCGTGAAATTCACTTTTCCTAAGAATTACATCTTCAAATTTAATATCAGTAAATATGCAATTGAAAAAATAACTACCTGAAAGATTCGTATTTTTAAAATTTACCCTATTAAATTCAATATCTGAGAACATAGAACTATTCAAATCGTGATCTATAAAATCAAAACTTATTATTTTTTTATCCTTAAGATCTATTTGATTGCCATTTTTTTTCTGTAGCCAATCTTCGTGATCATTTATTATATCTACTATATTCATTTTATTCTTAATTATTAATGAAAACAATACCATCAGAACTTCCCGCTGCATCTATAACCGACTGTTGAAAACCAACTTTTTGAGAAGATGGAATGTTTTTTAAATCAACTATATGTAATACATCGTTTGCTCCTGCTTTCTGCAAAGGTATTTTTTTTCCTATACCTTCGGCCATTCTTGTTAAATTCCCTCTATTAACAGGAGTTTTAACATCTGTCCACCTGTAAGGATCTGGTCCATCAATTTTAAAATCTAAATCTGGTTCTCCTAATTTTCTATTAGGTCTTCTAGGGTTTTCAACGATACCTTGATTCTCTGCACTCAGTATAGCTTCTGCCTCATTTTCTGCTTTGATTATATCACCTTTACTAGTTTTTCCTTCTTCTCTTGCAAGTTCCTCAAATCGAGGATCTTTTCTCGGTTCATAAGATGTCCCCTCCTCATACGCCTGTCCATCCTTATCAGGTTTAGTAGGAGATTCACTTTCTGCATTTCTTGTTGAGTTCCCTTCTTCCTCTTCTGTTTTTGTGTTTTCCGGATCATCAGACTTGGTTGTTTCTGGTTCGTCAGTTCTAGTTGTTTCGTTTTCATCTGCTTTCGAAGATGTCTCTCCTTCATCAGGTTTAGATGTAGTTTCAGCATCTCTCACGGGAGCATCTGCATCATCTGCACCTTTACGAAAACTATTCTCCACATCTCGTTTTCCTTGTCCAACGGGCAAAAACATCATCGCGGTACCCCACACATCATTCCAACTTCCTTGTCCGGTAACTACACGATACGCACTCATCTCACCGCCAAAAACACCTTCTGCAATAGATCCTGCACTGGCGTTACCTGTTTCTCCATAAGATTGTAATCCTCCCTGAGCACCTCCAATACCTCTAAAAATTAATCCAACTTTACTAACACTTTCTATTGCATTTACTGCTAGATTTCTAGGTGTACTGGCTAGAAACTTCAGTCCTGCTTGTCCTACTGCTCGCATACCACCTACACTATAAGCCGCGGCACCGCCTAGATATGCCATACCTGCTGCACCTACGGTAACGCCAATCATCATCCCTTGAAAAATCTCTCCTATATAATTAGCAGATGCTAATGATATGGCTTGCCACCAGTTCTTAATATTAGGAGCAAAAGTTATGCTACCTCCAGCAGCACAAGTCATCGTACTATTGCCTGTGATTGTAGGTGTACCAATCACCTTAAAATTACTTTTAGTACCAATCCATTTTCGTTTAGTGCCAAGTTGTTGTCCGCAGAGTAACCCTCCTACCACGCCACCAAACATAGCTCCCGCTGCTCCTGCTAGAGCTCCAAAGACAAGTAGTGCTGCACCTCCTGTTGCAACAGTCAATACACCTACTACAATAGCTCCTACCACTACCACAGCAGCGGCTAGTGCCGCAATCCACATGTACTTACTACATCCAAAATCAATAAAACTAGCAGTAGATGTATCTCTCTCTGTGATATAAACATCTCCTGGTTTGGTTTTAGGTCTAGATGCTGTTCCCTGAAAAGGAGCTGGGACACATCCCGTAGAACACATCCAAAAATCTTTTTCTGTTATGATCTTATTACCCATAATTATCTGATTAGTTTACATATCATCAATTAAAAATGATATCTTACCATCTCTCTTTGTTTTTTCTTGTTTTTTAGTAAAACCTGATGATTTCTTAGGAGCATCAGCATCTTTATGGTCTGCAATCATTGAATATCGCATCTTAGTATATAATCTTTCTTTATCTGCTACTTCTACATTCGTACTGCTTACTTCTAGTAATCTTCCTGTAGTAATTGCTATTGTATAGTTAGACTCTTTAAAAATATCTGCCTCAAGTTTTTTGATATCTAGTACTTTTTCAAAATTCTTATACGCTTTCTGATGCCAGCTTCTAGTTAAAATGCCTTGAGGTTTGGCAATTGCATCTACCTTATATACTGCTCCTTTAGCGTTCTCTATTTCTTTTACAGTTACTTTGGTTTTCCATTGAAGTGTATTAGAATTTAAAAAATTATTTGTCACGATATCACCATTAGTATAGGGTAGTGATTTTCCGTACGCATATGGAAAGTAAAGGTTTAGAAAATCATTAGCTCCTATTGCTGACTTTACCTTTTCTTTATCTTTAAATATTTCATCATTAAGTATTAAAATATCTTTGGCTTCAGGAGAATGTTCTATTGCTTTTTCCATTTCATTTTTGGTAATAGCCCATTTGTCTAGTATTAAGTCCATATTCAATACTTCTAACACTTTCCCTTCGTGATCTATAATCAAATGTAGTTCTGAGTACATCTTTCCAAAGGCTTGACTCATAGAAGAAATATCCTGTATCATTGGATTATCATTTTCTATAAGTGTGTTTTCTAATTGTAAAAGAGAAATTTCTAAATAATCTTTTGCCACCCGATGTACTGTGAATTCCCAACGCATTCGTGTTTTAGAGTTCATAGTTACATTTGCGGCCATCATGTTGCTATCAATAAAAAGCGTATAACGTTCTGAAAACGGTTCCAGAATTTGTATTGTATTGTATTTTTTAATTCCCATTTTTCTTTCTAATAGTTAATTGATAAATACATCTCCACCGTCCATTTTTGTGTTACCTGCGATATGATTGTTTTTAGAAAAAATAGCTATTGAGTTATGTGCACCAACTCCAATATCTTCTCCTTCTGTAGTAATTGCTTTTCCTTTAAGAGTAATCGTACCATCTTTAAGCATTGTAATACTGCTTTCTCCAATTGTGATTGTTAGTTTTTCTTTTCCTGTCAACTCTATATTCCCATCTTTGTCCATTTTTAGAACACTAGATTCTTTACCTACGGTAGTCGTATGACTAACATCAGTAGCTACGCTGGTATTTCCTCCTCCATCCATCATCATAGAGGCCGTTCCTTGATCCGTTAGTAACGTACTTCCGGCTTTATCATCCAATACCAATTTAGTTCCACTTCTGGATTGAATTGCTTTAATATCATTAGCATCACTCTGGAACGCTCCCGGTTGAGCTCCACCTGTATATAAACTTCCCATTACATAAGGTCGTTCTGCATTTCCTCCTTCGAAACCAATAAGTACTTCTTCTCCTTTTTCTGGAATAAAGTGAAATCCCTTCTCACCACCTGCGTGTGGAGAAACAACACGTAACCAAGGCGTCAGTTCTCCATATGGTTTTTGCCAGGGAAACTGAACACGAATTCTACTCAATCCATCAGGATCTACATTTTCCATTACTGTAGCAATCTGAGTTTCACTTTTAGGAAACGCCATCATATCTGTATTAGGATATACATCTAATTCTGCAGTAATTCCTTCGAATTCGTTCTGATACTTTCCATTTTCTGTGGCGGAGTGGGTTACTTTGATTATTCTAAAGGAACCGTACCCTGTCATATCATCTTGTATCGTAACTACATCTCCTAAATTAACCCCGGGGTTATCACTTTTTCCTTTTACGATCACTTGGTTTACTACTGTAGCCTTTTTCTGCTGTGTGACGTGGGTATCCAATCGTTGTTTTAGTTTTGCGTCATCATATGAGTTGATATAGACCGCGGTTTCTTTTGCAAATATAGCTTCACTTTTATCGTTTGTAAACTGATTAAACCCATTTACTCCAGCATCAACTTCTGCAGTTGATTTCTCATGTTGCTCATCAGTTAAATAATCGTTCGTAAAATATTTATACTTATTAGGTTTTGGAGCAAGTTTTAAGGAAAACTCCTGTAAGTCGATTCCGTAAGACAAGGGAACCGTATCAAATTCAGTTTTCCCAAAAACTAATGCGCTTCCATTGTAATAAAACCATTCGCTGTACTGGGCCGCAAGTCGGGTTGCATATTCATAAGCGCTTTCGTTTTGCTGTACGCTATAATGTAAAGCATCAGTTTTTGTAGGGTCAAAAGCAAGTGATAACAGGGAAGTGTCATATCCCTGAAATGTCTTCTGTAAGATATCAGATAAAGGTATATCGTTATGAGACGCATAATGAGGCCCATCATCAGCAATTATGGAACTACTTTTACCAGAAATAACAACGCTATCACCGCTAGCATTCTGGAATCCCTTAGTGCTATTTACGGCAGTCACAATTCCTTTGAACGCTAATTCTTTATAACCTCCTACGAATCCCAACGCTTTTATCTGAACAATGAAGGACTCTCCTAAAAAGTTCTTAGTCTGAGAAACCATTTCTCCTGATAGCTGTTCTAAAACATCCGTTCTACAAACCAACTCAAATTCGTGATGCTCCGTGATTTTTTGTTGAAGAGAAAACTTTTTAAAAGAGGTTATAGCTGTTCCACCGATGTAAATGTCTAATTGTGATTGTAGTGCCATAGAAACAAAAAATTAATTAGTACTATTAATAACTATTAATAGTACTGAATTATTTGAAAAAAGATTCTAATTTTTTTAAATAATCGATAGAATTCATTATCCACCGATTACCATTAAACTCACAACTAAATCGATAAGAAAAAACCTACAACATCAACTTATATTAAACTATTTATTCCCTAAAAACTTAATATCAAATTCCTTCTTACCATCCGATTCATTTATAATATAAATCCATCTTACTTTTTTAACACAAAAGCAGATTCTGTAGAGTTTAGATAATTAGGTCTAAATACCTAAACAAAAGCTTTTATAGCTCGATTCATAAAAGCCAAAAATGTGGAAATATGTAAAATACTATTTCAAAAAGAAATCCCAACTTCTTTCGAAATTAGGATTTACATTGTAAGAGCCGATGGAGGGACTTCCTTCGACCAGCTCAGGATAAACTTCTCGTCCATCATAATATTACTCCATAAAAAAATCCCAACTTCTTTCGAAATTAGGATTTACATTGTAAGAGCCGATGGAGGGACTCGAACCCACGACCTGCTGATTACAAATCAGCTGCTCTAGCCAGCTGAGCTACATCGGCGAAGCGGATGCAAATATAATTTCTGTAATCATATTTGCAAATACTTTTCGAAAAAAATTATAAAGAATTTACTTTTTCAGCTAAGGATTTTGCCTTTTTTTCTAAATCTTCTCTGATAGATTTAAAATGTTTTGAAGCATTTTCTACATTACGATCGCTAACTCTAGCCATGAACTCATCAAAGGATGTTATGGCTTCGTCAATGATAACCTCTGCTTCTTTTTTATCCTTGTCCGGGTTGTTTTCTTCCCAGATATACACTTCCTCTATGATATCACCCAGTACGTAGTTAATATCTTTCTTAAGATCTCTCCTATTTGCCATTTTTAAAATATTTTATGCAAAATTAGTCTTTTAAACCATTTATCAAACGGTTTTAGTTTTAAATATAGGTCTGCAAGAGTTTTATTTCTTTTGAGGATACTTTTATTTCTTTTATTGCAGCAGGCACTAAAATAGTTTCCCCTAATTTGATATTAATTTTTTGTTCTTCCGTTTCAATATCTCCTTCACCATCCACACATATATATATCACAAAAGAATCGTGCGATCTATGTGAGATTACAACTTCCTTATTTATTTCCAAAAGATTTGTTATAAAATAAGGACAATGTACTAAATCCGTGACCTGATTCTTTTTTATAGTGTAGTCTGCCTTAAAACGTGTATTATTAGTAAAATCAATTGCCTCCAGAGCATCTTCCTGATGTAGTTGTCTGTAATTACCATTAGAATCTTTACGATCCCAGTCATAAACTCTATATGTGATATCTGAAGTTTGTTGTATTTCTGCCAAAAGCACTCCTTTTCCTATGGCATGAATTAATCCGGATTGTACAAAGAAGGTGTCTCCTGCTGATACTGGTTCATAATTTAATATATCCTTAATGGTTTTAGTAGCGACATGCTTTTTGTAAAGTTCTGGAGTTACTTTTTGATTAAAACCAATAATAATATTGGCATTTTTATCAGCTTGAGTAACATACCACATTTCGGTTTTACCAAGTGAATTATGTTTTCTCTTTGCAATATCATCACCCGGGTGTAATTGTACTGAAAGATCTTCTTTTGCATCAATAAATTTGATGAGTAACGGAAATTTAGTTCCAAAACGTTTAAAGTTCTTTTCTCCTATAAGTTTTTCTTTATACCGGTTCAGAAGTTCTTTTAAGGTTTTCCCGATTAATGCCCCATTTGCTACTACGGAGACATTTTCTTCTACATCGCTTATTTCCCAACTTTCCCCGATAGAAGTACCTTCGGGTATTTTTCCCAAAACATTATTCAGTTTAGACCCACCCCATATTTTTTCCTTAAGAATAGGCTTAAACTTAAATATATATAACGAATTTTTAGTCATTCATCATTTCTTTGACCGTCTTTATAGCCTGTCTCAAATGCTTTGTAGCGTTGTTACTATTAAACTTTAGCTTAATCACTCCTTCTTTATTAACGACATATGTTTCTCTCCCGGGTAGCATCCCAAAAAGCCCCGGTTTTACTCCAAAAAGTTTTCTTAAATTGCCTTTTCCGTCTGATAAAAAAATAAATGGTAAGCTGTATTTATTTTTAAATCTTGAATGAGATTTTACATTATCAGAACTTATTCCAATTACTTCTACTCCTTCTTTTTTGAAATCTTCATAACTATCTCTAAAATCGCAAGCTTCCTTTATACATCCGGGTGTAAAATTTTTAGGGTAAAAATAAATAACTAAGGGCATTATTCCGATATACTCTTTACTAAAAAAATCCTCTCCGTTATCATTTTTAGCAGTAAACTCCGGAATTTCATCTCCTACTTCTAGTCCCATAACTTTTATTTCCCATTATATATCACGTAGTTTCTTGGAGTCTCATAAAGTGTAACTTCTATGTCAAATTTAGAGTCTAATTTATCACGTAATCTGTTCCATATAACCACCGCTATATTTTCTACTGTAGGATTTAAGCTCTTAAACTCCTCCACTTCTTTATTCAGGTTTTTATGATCCATATAATCTTCTACTTCCGACTTGATATAATCTTTTAGAATTTTCAGGTCGATCAAAAAACCAGTTTCAGCATCTATTTCACCTATAACCGCCACAACTAATTCATAATTATGCCCGTGATATAATGGGTTGCTACATTTTCCAAAAACCTGAGTGTTTTTTTCATCACTCCAATCGTTTCTATACAATCTATGCGCAGCATTGAAATGTGCTTTTCTACAGGCTTTTATTCTCATAATTTAATGTGTGCGTAAAATTTTTCAAAAATGATCTTAAACCAGGCTGTATAGAGATTAGGATTCTCGAGCATATCTTCTTTTACATTCTCTATTGCCATCCATTTCCAATCTGCGACTTCTTCAGGGTTGATAACCGGATCATCCGAATAGTGCCCTACTAATACATGATCCAGTTCATGTTCTGTTAAGCCATTATCGAATGGTGCTTTGTATATAAACGAGATGGTTTCTCTGAGTGGTGCAGTGAATCCCATTTCTTCCTGTAATCTTCTTGTCCCGGCCTCAATGTTGGTTTCACCTTCTCGCTGATGACTACAACAAGTATTTGTCCACAATCCAGGGGAATGATATTTTTGATGAGCCCTCTGCTGGAGCATTAATTCCTGTTTATCATTAAGTATAAAAACAGAAAATGCTCTATGCAATAAAGCCTTTTCATGTGCTTCGAGCTTAGGCATTAATCCTATTTGCTGATCATCTTCGTTAACCAAAATGACTTTTTCTTCTTCCATTTCTTAGTATTGCCTCAAAACTACGAAATCGTAATAGCAATTCATAATCTATCCGATTTTTGACATAAATTAAAGAATTGTTTATGTATACATAATCAAAAAACACCCTAACGGGCAGTTAAGGTGTTTTTTAGATAGACAAAAATTATTGTCTATTTACAATGGGTTTTTGTATTACTTAACAATTATAAATTCACTTCGCCTATTAAGCTGATATTCTGATTTTTTACAATTAGAATCGTTTCCACATTCATTAACCGGTTTTGTCTCTCCGTATCCTTTACTTGTCAATCGATCCGCAGAAATTCCATTAGCAACCATATAGTCTAAAGTAGATTCTGCTCTTTGCTCTGACAACCATAAGTTATAAGCATCATCACCGTGACTATCGGTATGCGATCTTACATCTATTTTCATTTCTGGATATTGATTCATAACTTCGATCACTTTAGCCAATTCTATTGCCGCATCTGGTCTGATATAGGACTGATCAAAATCAAAATAAATAGGATTAAGCGATAATGCTTTCGCCAGATCATCCCCCACCTTGATTGTTCTTACTTCCCTTACCAATCTCAGTTTTCTTTCGTCTGATAAATCCAGCGGACCGGATGGTGTTGTTACGAGCATCTCTGTTGTAAGATAGTCTGATTTTTCAATTCTAACGAAATATTGGGTATTACACTCTATCTTAGCAGTTGTTTTATAATTTCCATTTTCGTCTGCTTCAACCGTTTCTATTATATTATTATTTGTATCTATAATAGTAACTTTTGCATTAGGAATTATTTCATCTGTTTCACTATCCTTTATGACCCCAAATATATATGATTCACAAAAGCTCTTTAGATCTTCTAACTGAAGAAAACTATATATATCATCCTTACCTTTCCCGCCTTCTCTGTTAGAAGAAAAATATCCTCTTTTAGACTCGACATCTACTATAAATGCAAAGTCATCTTCTGCGCTATTAACTGGTTTGCCAATATTAACTACCAATTTTTCTTCATCAGTCTGTGGATTAAGCCTGGTCACATATACATCTAATCCGCCTAATCCGATATGTCCATCAGATGAAAAATAGAGATCATTAGTACCACTTATGAACGGAAAGGTTTCCTTACCCTCTGTATTTATTCTATCACCTAAATTTTTTGGTTCTCCAAAACTTCTGTCAGGGTTTATAGCGACTTCATAAATATCCGACTGCCCTTCTCCTCCAGGCATATCTGAAGAGAAATACAAGGTTTTTTCGTCTATGCTAAGTGCTGGGTGAGCAGTAGAATACTGATCACTATTAAAAGGTAAGTTTTGCGGTGTAGTCCAACCTCCTTGTGGGTTCTTATAGGAGCGATAGATTTTTAATCGATTAGTTCCTTTTTTGTCATTACCATATTTTCTACCGTCATAATTATTTCTTGTAAAATATACCGTTTGACCATCTCTAGTAAAAATAGGTGTGGATTCGTGAAATTTACTATTTATTTTACTATCGAACTTTTCTATCTCCGAAAGCTCTCCATTGGTCGGATTATATTCTGCCATAAAAAGATCCAAAAAAGGTTCTTCATTCCACTGATGAACACTTTTTTTGAATAAAAGCGTATCTCTGGAAGAACTAAAAACTACAAAACGACCATAAAAGGCTGAACCAAAATCAGTGAACGAAGAATTAATTGAAGAATTTTCTATTTCAAATCTTCCAGATTGAAAATCAATTCTTTTAAGATAATTTGGCTCGGACTGAAACAATTGAGCTCGTTGATCATCAGAGCTAGCTTCTACGAACTTTTTCATATATACATCGGCATCATCATAGCGACCAACGGATTTTAATGTTTGAGCATATCTAAAATAATACTCCGGTTCGATCTCATTGGGATAAGAGTTCACTAATTCCTCATACCATTTTGAAGCTTCTTCAAACTGACTATTAAAATAGTAGCTATTTCCAAGGTTTTTATAGAGGTCTGCACTTTTATATCCTTTTTTTACAATTTTTAGATACGTCTCTTGTGCATTAATATATTCATATTTGTCATACTGGCTTTGTGCAGTTTTTAATTTTCTCTCCTGGGAAAATGTAATACTCACGAAGAAAAGTCCAATAAAAACAAATAATAACTTATGTAATAATATCTTCATTTTATTTTGGCTATATTTTATCTAATCTAAAAATTAACTTATCTCAATTTCCTTTTATCAAGAAAATTCATTGGTACTGTATATCTAAAGTTAAAAGAACCTAGGTGTTAGCATTCTGTTATATTTTCTGAACAACTCAAAACGTAACATCACCTC
>CANMSL010000005.1 GCA_947500505.1 uncultured Aquimarina sp.
GACTACTGACTACTGACTACTGACTACTGACTACTGACTACTGACTACTGACTACTGACTACTGACTACTGACTACTGACTACTCATATCGTAATGATTCTATAGGATCTTGTCTGGCGGCCTTGATCGCAGGATATGATCCGGAAACTACGGCAGTAAGGAAAGAGGTAACCACCGCTGCAAAAATGGCTAGCCAGGGAATGGTAAATTGAAAATCCGATAAAGAAGCTGCCAAAGCTCCTGCCAGGATACCTAGGATAATACCCACCAAACCTCCAATCTGACCTATAATCACAGTTTCCATAAAGAATTGTCCAGAAATTGTATTTTTTTTGGCCCCTAAGGCTTTGCGTACCCCTATTTCTCTCGTACGTTCTGTTACCGAAACTAACATTATATTCATTAGAGCTATCGAGGATCCAAAAATAGTAATGATACTAATAATCCAGGCTGCCCAGTAAAGATATGAAGTAATACTTGAGATACGATTAATCAAATCATCACTACGTTCTATTCCAAAATTATTTTCTTCTACCGGATTTAATCCCCTTATTTTTCTAAAAGTGATAATGGCCTCGTCTTGAGCGCCTTCTAAAAATTGTTTATCATCAACTTTGACACTAATGTTGTAGTTAATACTTGGTAACGTATAAATAGAGCGCGCAACCTGTAATGGAATCAATACCTTAAGATCTTGATTGTCCCTAAAAGTAGCTCCTTTACTCTCTAATACACCAATAACCTTAAACTTAACACCTCTGATACTGATTTTCTTATTTAGGGGATCGGTATCTTTAAAAATATTCTTTTTAAAATCTGACCCGATTAAACAGACGTTATTATTGTTTTCTATATCAAAAAAGGTAAAACTTCTCCCATATTCTACTTCAGTTCCTGTATTTTCAAGATAGTTTTCATTAACACCTACCACAGATGCTTCAGGATCGGTCTTCTCATTCTCAAATTTAACTTCAGCATTTCTGGTTCCTGTAAAAGAAACTGAAGTCTTAGAAAACGGATATTCGAATTTTTCTTTAAACTGTCGTACATTACGGTAGCTGATAATTGGATTAATTTTTTCTCTTTCTCCACTTCCACCACGCCTGGTCGTGAACTCATAACGTTGAATATTAAAAGTGTTAGAACCCATCGAAGCAAAATCTCCTGTAATAGTCTTCTCCAAAGCTCCTAAAAATGTAAGAATTCCAACCAAAGCGGTAATACCAATAGCTATAATTAAAACAGTAAGAATGGTTCGTAAAAGCTGACCTTTTATGGAGTCTAGTGCAATGCGGATATTCTCTCGGAAAAGTGAAAACATAATAGCTGAATTAGTATCTTTTGAAGTATAAGACTACAAAACGTGTTTAAAGTTACTCAAAAAAGTAAATTTTATGGATACGAATAAAAACTCTTTAAGCTTTTGATACAAAATTTTAAAGCTTTTTTAGATATTTACACTCTCTAAACTTGAACTCGATAATAGGAATATATTATTCAAAAACCGTCAATTCGAGTACTTTGACGAAGGAAAAGTGTATCGAGAATAGGTTTTTGATTCCAAAATGTTTGTAATCGATAACGCTGCTTAGCTTGTCGAAGTAGATCCCGATTACCCTTGGGTCACTTTAACTTACGCATTTTGTATGAATTGAACTCAGGTTTTGAGAGTTAATAGTTGTAAAATGTTTGAAAGCCTAAAAAACTTCTTTCAGACAAAATATATAAGAACAAAAAATACATGGCACAAAAACCATCCATACCAAAGGGAACACGTGATTTTTCTCCTGTAGAAGTAGCAAAGAGGAGTTATATTATGAATATAATCAAAGAACAATTTCAGTTATTTGGGTTTCATCCTATAGAAACTCCAAGTTTTGAGAATAGCGAAACGCTGATGGGCAAGTATGGAGAAGAAGGAGATCGGTTGATTTTTAAGATATTAAATAGCGGAGATTACCTAAGTAAGGTGAATGATACATTATATGCAGGTAAAGAAAGTGTAAAAATCACTTCTAAAATTAGTGAAAAAGCATTGCGATATGATTTAACAGTTCCTTTTGCCCGATATGTGGTGCAACATCAAAATGACATTTATTTTCCGTTTAAACGGTATCAGATTCAGCCAGTTTGGCGAGCTGATCGTCCGCAGAAAGGTAGATTTAGAGAGTTTTATCAATGTGATGCTGATGTAGTAGGAAGCAAGTCTTTATGGCAAGAGGTAGACTTTATTCAGTTGTATGATAGAGTATTTAGCAAATTAGGTTTAGACGGGGTTACCATTAAAATGAACAACCGTAAGATTCTTTCGGGTATCGCAGAAGTGATAGGTGCTAGTGATAAATTAATTGATTTTACTGTTGCACTAGATAAGCTGGATAAAATTGGAGAAGATGGAGTTAAAAAAGAAATGCTCGTCAAAGGAATTTCTAAAGTAGCCATTGATAAAGTAAAGCCACTTTTTAATTTTACGGGAACCACTTCTGAAAAAATTGATAAATTAAAAGAATTATTAGTTTCTTCTGAAGAAGGGATGAAAGGTGTAGCCGAATTAGAGTTTATACTAAATACCATTGCCGAAGTTCCTTTGGGTAAGACTTTTCTAGACCTCGATGTTACGTTGGCTAGGGGATTGAATTATTACACAGGAGCAATTTTTGAAGTTTCAGCCCCAGAAGGGATAAAAATGGGTTCTATTGGTGGTGGTGGTAGATATGATGATCTTACAGGAATTTTTGGGTTAAAAGATGTGGGTGGGGTTGGTATTTCTTTTGGATTGGATAGAATCTATCTGGTATTGGAAGAATTAGGATTATTCCCTGAAACCGTAGCACCATCTACCAAAGTATTATTTATTAACTTTGGAGAAAAGGAAGCGTTATATTGCTTAAAGACCATAAACGAACTTAGAGAGCTTGGTGTTATAGCAGAACTATATCCTGATAACGCTAAAATGAATAAGCAGATGAAGTATGCAAATAATAGAAAAATCCCTTTCGTTATTTTGGCCGGAGAAATGGAAATAGAAAAGAAAAATTATACCGTTAAAAATATGCAAACAGGTTCTCAGGAAAACATAAGTTTAGAAGAATTAAAAGCGCTTTTGAAATAAATTATATTGTAAAATTCACTGAAAATAAACACTATTTAACTACCCTAAAAATTATAATTATGAAAAATATCGTTCTGGGTTCGCTTCTATTCCTCTTGTTGGCGTCTGTGGTGTCTTGTAAAAAAGATCCAAAAACTGATAAAGAAGAAATAATTGAAGAAGTTGTAGACTCAACGGATGTCGTAGAAGTTATTGAGGAAAAGAAACCAGTCGTAAAAAAGAAAAAGATACCAAAGAAAAAGAAACCAAAGAAGAAGGTTATAGAGGTTCCTCCGGGTGCACCAACTTTTGAAAGTGAAGTTGCCAGAAAGTATGTGAGAGATTATGAGGCATATGTGACAAAATATAAAAAGGCAGTAGAAGCTAAAGCAGATATGGATTCGTTTTTAAAACTGAGCGAAGCCAGTAGCAGTCTCACACGACAATATAGAAAACTCATTTCTACGCTTCCTGCAGGAGAAATAGAAAAGATGAGTAAATATATGAATGAAAAGGCTAAGCAAATTGATGCATTGAACAGACAGATGTAGTTTCTTTATCCTCCTTAAAATATAAACCATTCGCCTAAAACCGGATGGTTTTTTAGTTTATGATTTATTCCTTAGTCTTAACAATGGATGCATTCAATAAATTTACACTAAGAAAGTAAAAGTTAATAATGCTTGACACGGATTTGACACGGCAAAATCCTAAAGTAAGAAATAAGCCCCTGATTTATAGGGATTTATTGAATTAAGTGTAGCGAGAGGGGGGCACGATCCCGTCTGCCTGAGGCGGATGTGAATCCTTACTTTATTTAATCAGTTTATCTTTGACCCATTCTCTTCCATTACCAGATTTCAGGAATTTTCTCTGACCGATTTTAGGTCGAAAAGTTTGACTTTTACTATCTGATCTTACAGACAAATGATGAACTCGAGATGAATTTATTATCTCGTCACTATTTTAAAAGATAGCGTCTGCTTTTTTGAGGAGGCTTTTACGATAAACATTCCAGATGGCAAAGGAGAAAGATCGACGGGTGAAGTTGCATTATCCATATCTAGTAAGGTTTTACCACTTATATCATAAATAGTAAAAGTTTCAAAAGAAAAAAACTGCTTGTCAAAATGAAGTAATTGAGACACAGGATCTATCCAATAACTGTATGCAGAATCAATAGAGTTTTCATCAATAGCTAATGTCTGATCCTCTAACCGACTTACATAAGCCCTTACATTAAAATTTCTTTGACCGATTGCATAGAGTGTATTATCATTTCCGAAACGAATGATATGATCCCCTTCATCAGGAAAACTATCTCTTTCTCCTACACGTGACCATCGGTTATTTTCAAACTTGGAAATAAAATTCCCTTCGAATCTTGGTCCGGCAACATACGCAATATTTTCTTGTGAAATAGCAACCTTCTCAATTGTACGATCAACCCTGTAGCCGTTTTCACCATGCACTTGCGACCACCGATTTCCGTTAAAAAAACGAACTGTATTTTTTTGATTATCGTTTAATAAATCACCTACCGCATAAATAAAATTGTTACGACCAATCTGAAAGTCTTCGATTTTATCCGTTGTATTAAAATTATTACCTCCGCCAACTTTGGCCCACCCTTCGCCATTAAAAAAAACAATGTAAGGCTTTGCATTCTGCTCATTTACTGAAATATGAATTTGATTATTACTATCAAAATGCATCGCTGTAAATTCTGAAGATCTTGCTATGTCAAAAGGTCTAAAGGGACCATTTAACGCTATAGGCTGCCATATGGAACCAGTGTATCTAAGTACACTTACTTCATCCCCATTATCATATTGATAAGCGCCAGCTGCAATAAGTTGATTGTTATTATCTTTTGCAATAATTTTAGTTCCACTGCGATCATTCATTCCCGGAATGTCTAATTTAGCCCATTCTCCGTTTTTGAACATAGCAATGTAATTATTTCTATCTTCATCTTTGAGAAACCCAACCGCATAGATGACATCATCTATAACTACCAAATGATTGATCTTATCTGAATCGTCAAAATAATCAGGATCTCCGATAACACTCCATTGATTTCCATCAAACTTTGCTACGTATATTTTTTTGGGTCTAACATCAAAACGTGCGGTAACGTAGATGTTATTCTCATTATCAAAAGTAATCGCGTTCATGCCTATAAAACTGGTTAATGCCCCGTCATTGCCTTCTGCGGGTCCTACTTGTACCCAATTTTGCTGTGCATGAAGAAATGAAAATACACTAAGAATCATTGATAAAATTGTAACTCTCATATAGATTTAACTATTTGGTTGGTACAAAAATATAGAATTTAGGATGGTTTTTGGTTCAAATTATAATTTGAACCAAAATTGTCGTCTACAAAATCCTTTCTTAGGGCAACAACCTCGGAGTAAGCCCGCGAGGTATCCAAAGGAAATACAATCTTAATATTTCGGGGTAAGCCTCGGAGAATTAAACTCAACAATGAGGGTTAAAATTCATCCTTTTTAGGTTAACATTTTTTTTTCTTAAACACAAGAATTCGGATTGATCCCTTTTCAGAATATAATATGTAAACTACAAACTCTTTCATAAATCAAAAAAAGCCCTTTTTTAAAGGGCTTTTACGAATTAAGTGTAGCGAGAGGGGGGCACGCCCCGTCCGCCTGAGGCGGATGTGAATCCTTACTTTATTTAATCAATTTAAGTTTGACCCATTCTCTTCCAATACCAGATTTCAGGAATTTTTCTCTGATGATTGCTTCTTTTTTAGTTTCAAAAAACTCCAGGTAGACAACTTTCCAAGGTCTATACGATACTGTAAATCCTTTTGTTGCTAATTGATTATGTGATCTGAAACGACTTATTAGATCCGAAGTGTATCCTGTATAAGTTTTGTTATACTTTTCAGAATATAATATGTAAACTACAAACTCTTTCATAAATCAAAAAAAGCCCTTTTTTAAAGGGCTTTTACGAATTAAGTGTAGCGAGAGGGGGGCATGCCCCGTCCGCCTGAGGCGGATGTGAATCCTTACTTTATTTAATCAATTTATCTTTGACCCATTCTCTTCCATTGCCAGATTTCAGGGATTTTTCTCTGATGATTGCTTCTTTTTTAATTTCAAAAAACTCCAGGTAGACAACTTTCCAAGGTCTATACGATACTGTAAATCCTTTTGTTGCTAATTGATTATGTGATCTGAAACGACTTATTAGATCCGAAGTGTATCCTGTATAAGTTTTGTTATACTTTTCAGAATATAATATGTAAACTACAAACTCTTTCATAAATCAAAAAAAGCCCTTTTTTAAAGGGCTTTTACGAATTAAGTGTAGCGAGAGGGGGGCACGATCCCCCGACCTCTGGGTTATGAATCCAACGCTCTAACCAGCTGAGCTACCTCGCCAAATAGATGCTACATCCTTTTAATTCGGGTGCAAATATAAAAACAAAATATATTGTAGCAAACAATAAAGAGTAATTAATTTTTTTACAAATACTTTTTTCAAATACTTTTAAAGTAAATAATTAATCTATATATTGGCTTACTAACAATTTGCAATATGTCTGAAAAAATTAAATACGAATTAGAGTTCGTAATACAATCCTCTCCTCAACTATTATATCAATATATTTCTACACCTTCAGGACTTTCTGAGTGGTTTTCGGATAATGTAAATTCACGTGGCGAAATGTTTACATTCATTTGGGACGACAGTGAGGAAGAAGCGAAACTTCTGAGTAAGAAAAGTGGAGAAAGAATAAAATTTAGATGGGTTGATGATGATGATGAAGGTAATGATTATTTTTTCGAAATGCGTATACAGGTTGATGAGATTACAAAGGATGTTTCATTGATGGTAACTGATTTCTCTGAAGATGACGAAATCGAAGAAAATAAAATGTTATGGGATAATATGATCAGCAACCTGAAACATGTTTTAGGTTCTGCTTAGTTCCTTTATTTTTATAACGTATATTTGCCCCGCCCAGTTATAATTGGTTTTAAGGGGCTTTTTTATGGTCAATATTAACGGAAATTTAATAGCAGATAATGAAGCTTTATTATCTATTGCTAATAGAGGATATGCATATGGTGATGCATTGTTTGAAACAATTCGGGTAAATTCTGGATCCATTCTTTTTTGGGAGGATCATTATTTTAGATTAATGGCTTCTATGAGAATTTTGCGAATGGAAATTCCAATGAATTTCACTCCAGAATTCTTGCAACAGGAAATTCTAGACCTTACTAAAGAAAGTGGTTTTATGAATTCTTCCGTGAGGATTAAAATAATTGTAAATAGGAAAGAAGGAGGATTGTATACTCCCACTGTTAATAATATTGATTATTCTATTACAGTCGCACCTTTGACTTCAGGGTTTTATACTCTTTCGGATACTTCTTATGAAGTAACTTTATTTAAAGATTATTATGTCGCTCCTGATTTACTTTCTACATTAAAATCCAATAATAAATTAGTTAATATTTTAGGAGGTGTTTTTGCAAAAGAAAATGATTTTGAAAACTGTTTAATTTTGAATACCAACAAGATGGTAGTAGAAGCATTAAATGGGAATCTATTCTTGATCAAAGGAAATAACATAAAAACCCCTCCTATTTCTGACGGTTGTCTTAAAGGAGTTTTAAGAACTCAATTAATTAGAATTGTAGAGAAATTACCGGAATATGAGTTGGAAGAAACTTCTATCTCTCCTTTTGAATTACAAAAAGCGGATGAACTATTTATTACCAATGTAATTAGTGGTATACAACCTATTACTAAGTTTAAGAAAAAACAATATACCTCTGAAATCGCTAAGAGATTGTTAGGTATCCTTAATGCAAGAATACGTTTAGGAGATTAGTTATAACTAGGGTTTTCTGGAGCATTTGACCATAAAAGATATTCTCCGCCCAATTCTATCATTTTTTCTTTCCAGAATGTATTGTAAGATTTACCTATAATGTTTTTTTCGTAGGTGTTTTTTACAATAACCCAAGAATTTCCTTCTAACTCCTGAATCAACTGTTCTGCATCCCAACCTGAGTATCCCAAAAAAAATCGAATCTCATTCGGAGTTATTTTACTCTGAGCAATCAAGTCCGATACCACAGAAAAATCACCTCCCCAGTAAATTCCAGAAGAAATTTCTACACTATTAGGTATTAAATCAGGGATTTTATGAATAAAGTATAGATTATCTTGTTCTACTGGACCACCATTGTAAATTTTAAATTCTGATTCTACCTCGGGTACCAAGTCAGATAGCACATAGTCTAGCGGTTTGTTCATAATAAATCCAATAGAACCATGTTCACTATGGTCAGCTAGTAGTACAACCGAACGATTAAAAGAGACATCACCAATGATGGATGGTTCTGCAATAAGAAGATGTCCTTTCGCGGGTTGAAGTGATATCATGGATGGTGTAGTTTATATTAAAACTAAATAATTATTTCTAATAATCAAAGAGTATGCTTGATTTTTACAGTTATCCATAAAAAAAGCCCCCTAAAAAGGGAGCTTTCTATAATATCAAAACTAATTAAATTAGTTAACTGAACTAGATAAATCTGCACCAGCTTTGAACTTTACAACGTTTTTAGCAGCAATCTTGATAGTTTTTCCAGTTTGAGGGTTTCTACCTTCTCTCGCAGCTCTTTTAGAAACTGACCAAGAACCGAATCCTACTAAAGAAACACGGTCACCCTTTTTAAGAGAACCTTCAACATTTCCTAAGAAAGATTCTAAAGCTTTCTTTGCTGCTGCTTTTGTAATTCCAGCATCAGCTGCCATTGCATCGATTAATTCTGTTTTGTTCATAATTCTGTTTTTAAATTAATTGTTGGTTAAACCAAATTTTTGTTAAACGCTCTACAAATTTATACGGATTTATGATTCATGCAAGGATTAGCCCAGTAAATACGGGGATTTGTTGATAACTCAAGGCGATTGTTAATAAACAAGTATGATTTCTATGAATTTTCTTACTCTAGTGATAGCAAGGGTTTAGCCCATTTTAGCATCCTTATAAAAGGTATATCCATTCAGTAGCGCGCTAGTATCCATAGCCTTTTTCCCCGGAAGTTGAATCTTATTAAGAATTATGTACCCCTTAATCACTGCTACTTTGATCACGGAATCTTCAACAATGATCTTTCCGATATCAAAATTATGCTCTTGAAGCTCCATTTCTGCTTCATACACTTTTATAGCAATTTCTTCTCCTTTATTATATAAAATACACCAGGCAGATGGATATGGGCTTAAACCTCTTATGAGGTTGTAAATAGTATGCATATCATTATTCCAGTTGATTTTAGTATTATCACGGTGCAGTTTATATGCTGTTTTTAGTTCTTTTTCTTCATATTGTTTTTTTGTGGTAACCGTTTCATTTTCTATGGCTTTAATAGTTTCAATAACTAATAGAGCTCCCACTTTCATTAATTTATCGTGAAGTATTCCAGCAGTATCGTTATCTAGTATTTTGATTTCCTTTTGTTGAATAATATGACCTGTATCTATTTTTTCGTCAATAAAAAAAGTAGTAATCCCTGTTTTTTTTTCTCCATTAATAATAGCCCAGTTAATTGGAGCTGCTCCTCTATAATCAGGAAGTAACGATGCATGAAGATTAAAGGTTCCATATTCTGGCATATCCCAGACAACTTTTGGTAACATTCTAAAAGCAACAACGATATTTAGATTAGCTTGTAGCTCATTTAATTCTTTAATAAAGCTTTCATCCTTTAGGTTAGTAGGTTGTAATATTCTTAAATTTTTAGACAAAGCGTATTCCTTTACTGCTGATGCGCGAAGTTTTCTTCCTCTTCCTGCTGGTCTGTCTGGTGCTGTAATAACACCTACTACATTATAATTGCTTTCTATAATTGTTTTTAGGGTTTCTACCGCAAAATCGGGAGTTCCCATAAATAAAATTCGTAAATCTCTCATTATATCTTATACTAGTTGATAGTTGTTATAGGAATTAATTTTAATGATATTATGTTCATTTAGCTCTCTTAATACTTCGAGTGCAGTTTCTTCGGGGCATTTTAATTGAGTTAGGATGTCTCTAGAGGATAACTGGTTGTTCTCTAAAAGTGCTATGATGTTACTTCTAACTTGATCAATATCAATTGTAACAACTCTTTTAGAAACACAAACACTACAAATACCACAGTCTTCGGAATCTTTTTCTCCAAAGTAGGCGAGTAATTGTCTACTTCTACATACGGATTCATTCTGCACAAAACGAATCATTGCTTTTACTTGATCCGCTTTAGAAGTTTTTAGTTCTTTGATGTATGGTTTTACTCTATTTATAGTGTGATCATCTTCTCGAGGAACTAGAAATACGATATCAGCATCAGTAAGCGTATGATGAAATTGAAGCAATTCTGCGTCCTGTAACTTTTTTAGCGTATGGATCACATTTGCTTCCGTAGTATTTACTTTTGATGCTATTAATGATATATTCACCTTTACTTCTTCATCAAAAATACCACCATAGGTACGTAATATGGCTTTGGTGATTAATTCTAAATGCGAATTGTCTTCTAAATATTTCAGAAGTTGGTTACCACTAACTATGATTTGAATGGCACTTTTTTTGGTAAATTTCTGTGTAAAATTTAGTATACTACAACGATCTAAAAACTGAAGTGCATTATACGTCATAAGTGTATTAAGGTCATAGGTTTTGCAAAAGGCATTAAAATTGAAACCGTAAATAGATTGCTCTCCTTCTCCATAAGATATTCTGAAATAATTACACAGTTTACGATATACTAATTTCACAAAATCTACATCTGGTAGTACTTTAATAAATTGATTTTGTACCCGAAGAATATCATTTTCGTTTTTAAAAAGAAACGCATATGAAGTTTCACCATCACGACCAGCTCTTCCAGCCTCTTGGAAATAACTTTCTATACTCTCCGGAATATTGTAATGTATAATGGTTCTTACATTTGCTTTGTCGATACCCATACCAAAAGCATTTGTAGCTACCATTACGCTAATCTTTTCTGTTAACCATTTCTGAAAACGTATTGTTTTTTCTTTCGCGTCGACACCACCATGGTAAAACGTGGCTGTATATCCGCTTGCATTTAAAAAATCACTTATTTCTATAGCTGATTTTCGATTTCTGACATAGATGATAGAGGATCCTTTATATCGATTCAGAATACGGATAAGTTTATCATTTTTATCCAAGGTGTGATATACCATATATCCCAAATTACCTCTAAAAAAAGATTGTCTGTATATTTTAGGTTGAAATAAATCCAGTTCCTTAATAATATCATCAATGACTTTTGGAGTAGCAGATGCTGTTAAGGCGATCATAGGCACCGCAGGATGAATCTCTCTCAGGATCTTTATTTTCTTGTAGGAGGGACGAAAATCATTACCCCATTGCGAAATACAATGCGCTTCATCAATGGCAATAAGGTTAATATTCATCTTTTTAAGTCGTTCTTTCACTAAATCCTGCTGTAGGCGTTCTGGTGATAGATACAGGAATTTATAATTTCCATAGATACAATTGTCCAGTAACGTATCTAATTCAGAATATTTTATGCCGCTAGTAAGTGCGATTGCTTTAATCCCTTTCTGTTGCAGGTGTTGTACCTGATCCTGCATCAAAGCTATAAGAGGTGATATTACAACACAGATTCCTGGTTTTAGAAGGGCAGGTATCTGAAAACAGATGGATTTACCTCCACCAGTCGGGAGTAGCGCAAAAGTGTCGTTATTATCAATAACAGCGTTGATAATTTCTTCCTGTAAAGGTCTGAAAGTATCATAATTCCAATTTTCCTTTAATAGCTGGATTGGGGTAGTCATCAATACTATACTCTTATATTTACGTGTTGTAATATAAAGGTACTACGTTCTTTTACATTTCCAAAAGGAACCTCGATACAATTGTATCCAAATTTTGAATAAGTTTCTAATAGATGTTGATGAATCTGTTGTGCCTCTTCAAAACTTTCATAGCGTTCATCATCAGAAATATAGATTTCTTTCCACGGGGGTAACAAGAATACCTTATCATAAATATAATCTTTACAGGCGTTTATAAATGTCTCGTCATACGTTTGCTTAAAAAGATCCATATATGCGAGGACATCCGGAATTCCTCGATCATAAAAAACGATCTCCTTTTCATCTGCAATTTGATCTTTGTATTGGTGTATTCTTCCCTTTAACAATTGCATATTAAAATTGTATGGATCTGCAACAGAGACTATAGGGTTGGAAACGATTTCAATGGAATTATCACGATCCTTTGCAGCCTGAGTTACACTTCTGATAAACTCAGGAAAACAGAAAAAACCTTTTTCTTCAAGTTTTTTAATAATGGATGTTTTTCCAGTAGAAGGCCCTCCTGTGATTACTATTTTATGTTTTGCCAAAGAGATATTTTTTTGCGTGCTAATGTCGGAATTATTAAATGATTTTGAAAATACTTTGATAAGTATACCATAAAGCTCTGTTAAAGTTCAATTTGTCCACTTTTATTTTTAGTAACTTAAGAAACCAAATAGTGACTAAAAAGTTATTTAGACTAATTAAATACAAATCCTAAAATTAAAACTCATGCCTGTTTATAATCTAAAAGTAAATGGTCAATCATTTTCGGTAGAAACTGATGAAGACACACCTCTCTTATGGGTGCTACGTGATCATTTTGATCTGGTTGGAACCAAATTTGGTTGTGGTATCGGACAATGCGGAGCTTGTACCATTCATGCAGATGGAGTTGCGACCAGAAGCTGTTTGTTAAAAGTTTCTGTCGCGACAGAAATGGATATCAAAACAATAGAAGGTTTGTCTAAAGATGTTTCACATCCAGTGCAACAAGCCTGGAAAGAAATTGATGTGCCACAATGCGGATACTGCCAGGCCGGTCAAATTATGACAGCAGCAGCCTTTCTAGAACAAAATCCAAACCCAAGCAGAGAAGAGATAAGGAATGCGATGAGCGGCAATATTTGTAGATGTGCTTCTTATAATAGAATCGAAAAAGCAGTACAACAAGCTGCAAGTAAAATAAGTTAATCAATTAAATCCTATCATAATGAAACGTATAACGACTCCTTCTGTAAGTAGAAGGTCATTTATAAGAACATCGGCATTAGCTAGTGGAGGAATCTTGATTGGTTTTAATTTATTTCAGGCTTGTAAACCAGAAGTTGCTCCTCCTACAGATATTATAGATATTGCTGATCTCAACTTTAACGATTTTAATGCTTTTATAAAAATTGCAGATAACGGGATGGTAACAATTTTTTCACCAAATCCTGAAATTGGACAAGGCGTAAAAACGTCTATGCCAATGCTTATCGCCGAAGAATTGGATGTCGCCTGGAAGAATGTGCACGTAGTTCAGGGAGCTTTAGATACCGAAAACTTCACACGACAAGTAGCCGGTGGAAGTCAATCTCTTAGACAAGGTTGGGAACCATTGCGACAAACAGGAGCTACGACCAGACAGATGCTGGTCAATGCAGCCGCTTCCAAGTGGGGTGTTGATCCTGATACCTGTAGCACTAAGAATGGAGTTATCAAAAACAGTAATGGTGATCAACTGGGGTATGGCGAAGTAGTGAAAGAAGCCGCTGCTTTAAAAGTTCCGGAGAATATAAAACTTAAAGATCCAAAAGATTTTAAAATTATCGGTCAGGATATACCTAACGTAGATATTGATAAAATTATAACTGGAAAACCTTTATATGGATTGGATTATAAAGAAAAAGGTATGGTCTATGTGTCTGTGCTGAGACCGCCAGCTTTTGGAAAAAAATTAAATGATTTTGATGCTACCGAAGCAAAAGCAGTTTCCGGAGTCGTAGATGTATTTAAGTTTGGTGATAAAATTGCAGTATTAGCAGAAAACACTTGGTCGGCTATGAAAGGCAAAAAAGCCTTGCAGACAAAATGGACTGATGATTCTAAGCTTGAAAACACAAAGGATCACGATAAAATATTGACCAATCTTTTAAATGGTGATGAATTTAATACGATGAGAGCTGATGGTAATGTTAAAAAGGCATTTGCATCTGCAGATAAAGTGTTAGAAAGAGTTTACGAATCTCCTTTTCTTCCTCACAACTGTATGGAACCTATGAATTTCTTTGCCCACGTTACAGATGAGAAAGTTAGATTAGTGGGCCCGATACAAACACCTGCGGGAACTGCCAGAAGAGTGGCGGAAATGCTAGAAAGAAAGCCAGAAGAAGTTTCTGTTGAGATGACCAGAATGGGTGGTGGTTTCGGAAGAAGGTTATATGGTGATTTTGCATTGGAAGCAGCAGAAATTTCTAATATATCTAAAAAACCGGTAAAAGTAGTTTATTCTAGAGAAGATGATATGTCTGCAGGAATTTATAGACCTGCGATTAAATATAAAATTAGTGCAGCTATTAAAGATGGCAAGTTAACAGGATATCATCTTAAAGAAGCTGCTGTTAATTCTAATATGTATGGACTGATTCCAAACTTCTTTCCAGCGGGAGCCGTTGAGAATTATCAGGTGGATGTAGCAAAATATGATAGTAATATTACTATAGGTGCGTGGAGAGCTCCTTATACTAATTTTCTGGCTTTTGCCGAACAAAGCTTTTTTGATGATTTGGCAGAATTAATGGAAGTTGACAACATTCAGCTTCGATTAGATTTATTACAGAATGTAAAAGGACATAAGGATGAAAGAATTCAATATTCTCCGGAGAGATTAGAACAAGTCATTAAAAAAGCAGTTGAGAAATCCGAATGGGGTAAAAAACCAGATGGTGTTTACCAGGGATTTAGCTCTTATTACTGTCATAATACTCACGTTGCCGAAGTTGCCGATGTGGTATTGGTCAATGACCAGCCAGTAGTCAAAAAAATTACCTGTGTTGTGGACTGCGGAATAGTAGTAAATCCCTTAGGTGCAAAAAATCAAATAGAAGGTGGTGTGATTGATGGAATTGGTCATGCAATGTATGGAGATTTCTCTTTCGAGGATGGAAAGCCACAACACACCAATTTTGATACGTATCGTTTGATTCGTATGAATGAAACCCCTATTGTTGAAACCCATTTTATAGAGAGTGATATAGCGCCTACAGGGCTAGGGGAACCGACATTACCACCAGCAGGCGCTGCAATAGCTAATGCTATAAAAGCAGCAAATGGCGTAAGGTTAACAAAACAACCTTTTATTAAGAATATGGAAAGTAAAGCAGTGTTGGGATAGTATATGACACACGAATTTAAGGAAATAATAGTATCCTATCAGAAAGCTATCCAGCAGGGAATACGAGCCGTCATTGCCACAGTGGTTGATGTTGATGGTTCATCATACCGAAGACCGGGAGTAGGAATGCTGATTCTGGAAAATGGACAAATGACTGGTGCTGTGAGCGGTGGTTGCGTAGAAAAAGAAGTGCTACGTCAATCTCAGTCGGTTTTTGCTACCAATCAGGCCAAAATGATGACATATAATGGTAGATATCGTTTAGGTTGTGAAGGTACCTTATTTATTTTAATCGAACCTTTTTCTTTTAATCCCGAAACTATTACTAAAATACAGGAATACCTGGGATCACGAAAACCTTTCGAAATTAGATCTTTTTATACTAAAGAAGAAGCGTCTGCTAGTACTATGGGCTCCATGGTTTATTTTGATGATTCCAAGGAATTTAAATTCTCAGACCAAATTAACGTTGACAGTATGAAGATGGATGCTGCTTTGGAGTGTTTTGAAAGAGAAATGCTACCCTGCTTTCGTTTAGTCATTATTGGATCAGAACATGATGCCATACAGCTTAGCACTATAGCTGGTGCAACCGGATGGGAAGTTTTATTGGTAAATTCGCCTAAAGACCCCAAAAATACCTTAGATTTTCCGGGAACTAAACAGGTATTAAATCAATCTCCGGAAAATTTAGTGATTGATAAAGTAGATAAACAAACTGCCATTATCTTAATGACGCATAACTTTGCAAAAGATTTGTTGTATTTGCAGGCAATAAAAGACACAAATCCCATTTATATTGGATTGTTAGGACCTTCCAGAAGAAAAGAAAAGTTACTATCATCTTTCATCGAATATTTTCCGGATGTAACAGATGAATTTCTGGATTGTATTCACGGACCTGCCGGACTTAACCTAGGTGCAGAGACGCCTCAGGAAATTGCAATTTCCATAATTTCAGAAATTCTTTCAGTGATTCGTGAACAGCAACCAATTCCATTACAAGATAAAAAAGGAGGAATTCACGGTTGTTCCCAAACAACAACTTCAGATAGTTTATAAATATTAAAGTTAAAATCGCACATATAATATTGGCCGCTGGATCTTCTAGTCGCATGGGGAGGCCAAAACAGTTATTACCCTGGAAAAATACTTCATTAATTGCGAATGAGGTTGAAAAGTCAATACAACTGAAACAAGTTATGACTTATGTTATTTTGGGAGCTAATTTTGAAGTGATTAAAAAAGAGATAGCACATTTTCCTGTTGAAATCCTTCATAACAAGAACTGGAAATTAGGAATGGGATCCTCTATTAGTTTTGGAATACAACAAACTCTTAAGAGTAAAGAAAACTTTGAAGCAGTACTGATTACATTGGTAGATCAACCATTGATTGATGAGGCTTACCTTACAAGTTTGATTTCAAAATTTAATCAAAATCAAGACGCAATTATTGCTACAGCAATGAAAGAAAGAATTGGAGTTCCTGCAATATTTCCAGGTCAATATTTTGAAGAGCTATCGGGTCTTAATGAAGATTATGGAGCACGTCATGTGATCAAGAATTATAAAGATCAAATAATCACCGTAGACGGAAAAGACAAAACAGATGATATTGATACAATCGAACAATATAAAGCATTGTGCAAACGGGTAAAAGAGAGAGCAAAGCATTCTGATTTGTAAATGAGAAGATGTATCTTTGTCAAAAATTTTGTGATACATGAGTGATGCTTCTAAATCTGAAGAATTTTATAAAAAACTAAAGGCCCAATTGGCAGACACTACATTGTGGCCAACAGCGTATCTATATAAATTTATTGTTCCTACCGATTCTGATAAGGTGAGTCAAATAGAAGGTATATTTGATAATCTTGGCGCTGTGATTACTACCAAGCAATCTAAAAACGGTAAATACACCAGCGTATCTGTTAATGTACGAATGAAAAATCCGGATCACGTTATTATCAAGTATAAAGAAGTAGCAGTGCAGGTGGAAGGAGTTATTTCTCTATAACCAAATATTTTTATGCACTTCAATAAGCATACTGATTTTATTTTAGTATTTTGCAAACCAATTAATGAGCAACTGAAAAGTCTACACAGAAGCAAGTCTATTTTATAACTTACCATTCCTTTTTAGAAAAGCTCATACTACTATACATTTTATGGACGTTAACAATCACAAGGAGATTAATAATTTAGAATATAACACAGAGCGTGAAAAGCTCATCATACCTGAGTATGGTCGTCATTTACAAAAGATGATTGATCAAGCGGTTGAAATTGAAGACAAAGAAGAGAGAAATAAAGTAGCAAAAGCAATTATCGCTGTGATGGGAAATTTGCAACCTCATCTAAGAGATGTGCCTGATTTTCAACATAAATTGTGGGATCAATTGTTTATCATTAGTGACTTTAAACTGGATGTAGAAGCACCTTATCCTATACTTACCAAAGAAAAACTAGAAGAAAGACCCGAACCATTAGAATATCCTCAGAATTTCCCGAAATATCGTTACTATGGTAATAATATAAAGAGAATGATTGATGTAGCAAACAGCTGGGAAGAAGGTGATTTAAAAACAGCTTTGATATATACCATCGCTAATCATATGAAAAAATGTTACCTGAACTGGAACAAGGATACAGTAGATGATCAGGCTATATTTAACCATCTTTTTGAATTAAGTAATGGTAAAATCGATCTAAGAAATAGCACTGAAGATTTAAGTACTTCTACAGATTTAATGAGAGGTAAGAAAAAAAGCTATCGTTCAGGAGGTTCAGGAAAAAAGAACTACAGAGGAGGCGGAAGTAACCGCGGTAAAAAACGTTATTAACCCATACCAAACCTAAATAACCATTCAACTTTTATGAGTACTTTTCAGATAGAAGGAGGGCATCAGCTCAAAGGTGAAATCACGCCTCAGGGAGCTAAAAATGAAGCCTTACAAATTCTTTGTGCTGTTTTATTAACCCCGGAAAAAGTGACGATTTCTAATATTCCTGATATAAGGGATGTCAATAAACTTATTGAAATTCTTAGGAATCTTGGTGTCAAAATTCAGAAACTGGGTAAAGGTAAGTATACCTTCAAAAGTGATGAGCTGAATTTAGATTATCTGGAAAGTGAGCAGTTTAAACAAGAGGGTAGTGGTCTTAGAGGATCTATTATGATCGTTGGACCTTTACTTGGAAGATTTGGTAAAGGATATATTCCACGTCCTGGAGGAGACAAAATAGGACGTCGTAGATTAGATACACACTTCGAAGGGTTCATTAATCTTGGAGCAGAGTTTAGATATAATAAGGAAGAACGGTTTTACGGAGTAGAAGCACCGGAAGGATTGACAGGAACACATATGTTATTAGATGAAGCTTCTGTTACTGGTACTGCTAATATTGTGATGGCAGCAGCGTTAGCAAAAGGAAAAACCACCATCTATAATGCCGCTTGTGAACCATATTTGCAACAGTTATGTAAAATGATTAACTCTATGGGTGGTAAAATAGAAGGAGTAGGTTCTAATCTATTGAGTATCGAAGGAGTCGAGTCTTTAGGAGGATGTGAACACCGTGTGTTACCAGATATGATCGAAATTGGTTCATGGATCGGATTGGCCGCTATGACCAAAAGTGAAATTACCATCAAGAATGTAAGCTGGGAGAATCTAGGAATTATACCAAATACATTCAGAAAACTAGGAATTACTTTAGAACGTGTAGGGGATGATATTTATATTCCTGCACACAACAATGGTTATCAGATCGAAAGTTATATAGATGGATCGTTTATGACCATTTCTGATGCACCTTGGCCAGGTTTTACACCTGACTTGTTGAGTATCATATTAGTAGTGGCAACACAAGCTAGAGGAGAAGTGATGGTACACCAGAAGATGTTCGAGAGTCGTTTGTTCTTTGTAGATAAGCTAATAGATATGGGAGCGAAGATTATTCTTTGTGATCCACATAGAGCAACAATTATAGGGCACGACTTTAAATCCACTTTAAAAGCAACAACTATGGTATCTCCTGATATCAGAGCGGGAATCTCATTGTTGATAGCAGCATTAAGTGCAAAAGGAACGTCTACTATTCATAATATAGAACAGATTGATCGTGGATATGAAAATATTGATGAACGTCTAAGAGCAATCGGAGCAAAAATAATCCGAGTGGACGCTTAATTAGGATATAAATTATAATTAAAAAAAGAGGAACTGTTTAGTAATAGTTCCTCTTTTTTGTTTTCTAAATCTTTAATTTAAAAAGCCGTCAAATTGAGTGATTTTCGTAATGAAATAAAGAAATTTGCTTGCCCGCCTATGGAGGGTATCGAAATTAGGCTTTTATACGAAAATCATTTGTTTTCGATAGTTCTGCTGAGCCTGTCGAAGTATAATCCGCTTGGGCGGACACTCAAACTGACGTAATTTTCTTCTTTAAAATAGGATGTATCTGATTTGAAAAGTACTAGTAAAAATTGTTAATCTATATCATCGAAACCCGTACTTTCTTTTTCTTAAGTCTTGTATTGGTAACTTGTTCTATTACCTTCTTCGCTTTAGAAGCTTTTACCGCTACAAAGGCACAATCAGGTTTGATTTCGATAATTCCTAGTTCGTCTTTGCTTAATTTCCCTTGTTTAAAGAATAGTCCTGCAATATCACCTTTAGAAATTTTATCACGTCTTCCACCAGAAACAAATAGAGTTTTCCAATCCGATGGCTTCGGAATAAGAGCATCTTGTAGTACCTCTTCGTCTGGATTTGGTATAAATTCCGGAAGTTCCTCGTTTTTCCATTGTAGAATATATGCGGTTCCATCTGCATTCATCCTCGCTGTTCTTCCGTTCCTATGGGTAAACTCTTGACTTTTAAGCGGTAGGTGGTAGTGAATAATGTATTTGATCTCCGGAACATCAATTCCTCTGGCAGCAAGATCTGTTGCGATGATAATTTGATGAGTTCCATTACGAAACTTGATTAAAGCACGTTCTCGGTCTTTTTGTTCCATACCTCCATAAAAACAACCGTGACTGATCTTATGCTCTTTTAAATAATCACTCACCCGCTGAATGGATTCTTTATAATTACAAAAGATAATTCCTGGTTGATTACCGATATGGCTTAATGCTTTTACTAATGTTGGCAACTTATCTTTAGTGTCAGAAATAATGGTTTTGATTTGCAACTGAGAAGAACCTTCGTGCAGGTAATTGATTTGGACTGGGTTTTTTAACCCTACAAATTCTGGTATGGCCGCATCTTGCGTCGCTGAGGTTAACACTCTTTTTTGGATATTTGGTAGAGCTTCTATAATCTCCGTCATTTCAGCTTCAAAACCTACTTCTAGTGATTTGTCAAACTCATCTAGAACGATGGTGTTGATATGATCTATAGAAAAGCTGTCTCTTCGCAACCGATCTGCAACTCTACCAGGTGTTCCAATAAGAATTGCAGGACGATGTTTTAGATCTAATTTATCTTGTGATCCTGATCGACCACCATAAACCGCATTGATTTTAAAACCTGTTCCCATATTTCTCGCAACTTGCTCAATCTGTAACGCTAATTCTCTTGATGGCACTAGCACCAAAGTCTGGATTTCATCACAATTCGGATCTAATGCTGCAATGATGGGTAGCAAAAAAGCAACAGTTTTACCTGTTCCGGTAGGAGAAAGCAACACTACATTATCACTAGATGAAATCGCTAGTTTTGCTTCTTCCTGCATAGGATTTAGGGTTGATATCCCTAGTTTTTGTAATGTATGTTGCTGATTTTTTATAGTACTTGACATCCGGCAAAGGTACATTTAAAAGAGAAATATGTGAATGTTTTTTGTGTTAGTCTGTCATTCAAGCGTGTCACACTGAGCCTGTCGAAGTGTAGACTGGAATCCACATCTAGCGATAATGTCATAAAGAATTAAACCTTTTATCACCCTTATAAAGCTTAAGATCTCATAAAGATATAAGATCAATAATAAATAATTGGATTCTGGCCTTGTGCCTCCGCTAAAGCTTCAGCGCCGCGCGGACCCCGCAATGACATCCTTGTACGATTTTGTTTTTTTCATTCCCGCCCTTCGACTTGGCTCAGAATAAACTATAGGCCGGAATCCATATAGGTTTGTAATCAAAACCTCTTCCTAGCTGCAATTTCTTTTTTAATCAGCTTATAATCTTTTATACCAGATAGATACACTACAAATAAAGAAATAGGTACTGCTATCATAGGAGTGACATCACCTTTGGATAAATAGATGAGTGTACCTGTTAACAATACTAATATAACCAGGAATATTCGTAAAACTATTTTTGATGAATGCTCTTTTTGCTTTAATTCTTCTATGGAAAGCGCTTTTAATTTTTCTGAATAGTTACGTTTCATAATTGCTACTTGTTTTAGAATATGTAGAAAGAATGTTGGGTTTGTTACAGGAAAAGAACTATATCTTATAAATAATTTGTTATACATAAAAGTATAAATGCTAGACTTAGTATATTATTTTTGGAGATTACTTTCTAGTTATCAACAATATAACTTCATTTTAACTGGATTTTTCTCTCAAATATGTTGATAACTATCAGTATTCACAGGTTTCTGTTCATAAAGCCGATGTTTTTAACAGTTTCATCTAGGTTATTAACATTTTTTGTAGGAAAATAACACTAATAACAATTTTATAAACAATTTTTGTGTTTTTAATCGGTTAAATTAACTTTTATATATAATTATTAACAATTTTTCTCTAATAATGTTGATTATATGTTAATAACTTAATATATTTACTTCAGTTAAACTTTAAATCACACAGTTATGAATCATCTTTATTCGTCTATCGAACTTATTTTAAAAAGTGCAGTTGATTTCTTAAAAGACCTTCCCGGCGCATCTAGCTATGCGATCCGTAAGTAATAATAAATTCTTTAATGTAATTTATAAATAGTAAGAGAGGTTGTTTACCAAAACAACCTCTTTTTTGCATAAACAACACATGATAATTTAATACCCATAACAATTATCGTTTCAAAGCAGCGCTTTGTAAACCTTTTTTCACCAGTATAAGATTTGTTTTACGTTAAAAAATCTTGAAGCCTTGGAAAGATTTTAGTAAAACAAATTTGGTTTTATCTGCTTATGCAGATAAAAATACCTTGAAAAAAGCGTCTTTTCTTTTGTTTTCCAGCGCCTCATCTGGCGCACTCTTTACAGAGCACCCTTTGGACGAGCAAAGAAAATGAAAAGGTAGAGTTTTGGTAAATTGATTTAAGGAGAGTTAAGAATAATATTAATAACTAAATAGGTTAAAAATCTGTTGTCCTTAAGTTTATTATTAACTCGGTGATAACATCAATAAGGCTTGCTCAATACCCAAATATTTTGTTCTTTCGCTATCACAGCCATACATCTTGAAAGATTTAGAACAAAAAATACGCTCTTTTACACCTGTTAGTGACTCTGAAATGGAGTTCGGACTACAGTTTTATAAAAAGAAAACCTTTAAAAAAGGGGAGTTTCTTGTAAAACCTGGTCAGTACATACAAGATTTTTATTTTATGAAGCAAGGATGCGTTACCTTTTATACCATAGAAGAAGGAATTACAAGAGTTATGGAGTTTTACACAGATGGTTCTTTCTTTACAGATCTTTATCCTTATATAGAAGAAATTCCATCAGAATCATATCTGGAAGTTACAGAAGATTCCACAGTATATGTCATTTCTAAATCAGATGCCTTAAAAGTTTTTGATCATTCGCACGCTTTAGAACGTTTTGGACGATTGTCTATGCAAAAAGCTTTTATCAATAACTTCCAACGTATCAATCGGATGAAAAATTTATCGAACCAAGAACGTTATTTACAATTATTAGAGAAACGTCCATCACTTTTTCAACGTGTTCCACAATACCTAATCGCTTCTTACTTGGGATTAACACCAGTAGGACTCTCTAAAATCCGCAAAAGACTGAGTAAAAAGTAATAAAGATTCATTACTAGTGGACTTTGGTTAGATTAGTAGTTTATAACTATTCAGCTATTTTAAAACTTGCGATGTTCCTTCTCCTTGGACGACAGCGCTATTGCGATGGGCGAGATGAAGTGCAGGAGTTAGGATGAGGTGATTTTTTTATGTCTAAAACCAAAAGAATATCTTAAAATTCATATTTATTAAACCAGTTTAATTAGAATCTACTAAATATTCACGAAATTTATTGGGTTGTCAATAATCAACTTCTTAAAACTTCACACAATGGCTAAAGAATATATAGATTTAGATACCCTGAAATACCTTTTATATGATGTTCATCAATTAGAAGAAGTGTTACAGCAAGATCGTTTTGCTGATCACGATAAAGAATCCCTAGACTTATTTTTAAATTCAGTTAAAGAATTCTCAGATCGGGAATTGTTTCCATATTTTAAAGAAATGGACGAAAAACCCGCCTACCATAAAGATGGAGGTGTGGTGGTTCATAAACAAGTAGAGGTGATGATGAAAAAAGGAGGAGAGATGGGACTCATTTCCGGTACCTTTGATTATGAAGCAGGTGGATTACAATTACCTATGATGATGTATACAGCCTCTGCCTTTATTCAAGATGCGGCTAATAATCATTTACCGGGTTACGCAGGACTAACCCTTGGTGCAGCAGAGTTAATTATCCATTTTGCTAATAAAGAATTAAATGACACCTATGTTCCTAATATGCTTTCTGGAAATTGGGGTGGAACGATGTGCTTAACAGAACCACAAGCTGGTAGTTCGTTATCAGATGTGGTAACAAAAGCAACACCTCAGGAAGATGGTTCTTATAAAATGTTAGGACAGAAAATTTTTATCTCTGGTGGTGATCATCAATATGCTGATAATTTTGTACACTTGGTTTTAGCTCGTATCGAAGGAGCACCGGCAGGAACTAAAGGGATCTCTTTATTCATAGTACCTAAAAAACGTCCTGACGGTAATGGTGGTTTGGTAGCGAATGATGTTACGACTGTTGCTGATTTCCAAAAAATGGGCCAGCGAGGATATTGTACTACGCATTTAGGTTTTGGAGATGCAGATGATTGTAAAGGTTGGTTAGTAGGGGAACCACATCAAGGGCTAAAATATATGTTTTTGATGATGAATGGTGCTCGTATTGCTGTAGGACGAGGTGCTGCGGCGATTGCTACTGCTGCATATCAAGCTTCATTAGAATATGCAAAAGAACGTCCACAAGGCAGAAAACTAGCCAGCACAGGAAAAAAAGATCCAGAGCAAGGACAAACCTTAATCATCAATCATCCTGATGTACGTAGAATGCTTTTATTACAAAAGGTAATTGCTGAAGGTTCGTTAAGTCTGGTACTATTAGCTTCGAAATACTATGATCTCAAACAAACATCACAAGATAAAGCTGAAAAAGAAAAGTATAGTTTGTTATTAGAACTGATCATACCGATGGTAAAAACCTATCCATCGGATATGGGTGCACACGCCGTTTCTAATGGATTGCAAGTTTTAGGAGGTTACGGATTCTGTTCGGATTTTATACTACAACAATACCATAGAGATATCCGAATTTTCCCAATTTATGAAGGAACCACAGGCATACAATCTCAGGATTTATTAGGAAGAAAGCTTTTGATGGAAAATGGTAAGGCTTTAGAATTACTTAATAATGAAATAATGCAAACTGTCCGACAAGCATCAGAATATGATGATCTTAAAGGATATGCGAATTCATTAGGACAAAAGCTGCTGTTAACTCAAAAGGTAATAGGTTTTTTAATCGGTTTTGCCAAAAATGGAGATTATGAACGCTTTCTGTCTGATGCAACACCGTTTATGGAATTCTTTAGTAATATTACGATGGCCTGGATCTGGTTAGATATGGCGGTACATGCTAAAAACGCGATTATAACTGGAAAAAAAACCTACTCTGAAGAATTTTATGAAAGTAAAATTCACGCAATGAAATTCTATTTTAAATATGAATTACCTAAGACCAGTGGTCTGGCAGAGATTCTCATGGACGAAGAGGTATTGACTATAGCTGGAGAGAAAGAGGTATTTAATTAGAAAAAAATAGAAATTAAAATTATAAAAAGCGTCAATTCGAGTGATTTTTCGAAATGATAATGAAGAGAAATAAGCCTGCCCGCCTTTGGAGGGGATCGAGAATAGCTTTTTGGATCCGATGTCCTATTCTCGATGAACTTGTTATACATTAGGAGCACTCTAATTAGCGAGTTTTTTCTGATTCAAAAACATTTAACTAACTAATAAACTTACATACTAATTTAATGAATAGCATAAAACAATCATTTAATTTAGAAGGAAAAGTAGCCGTAATCACAGGTTCAAGTAAAGGAATCGGTAAATCCATAGCACAGGGATTGGCAGAATACGGTGCCAAAGTAGTGATCAGTAGCCGAAATCAGCAAGCTGTGGATGAAGTAGCAGCAGAGTTTAAAGCAGCTGGATTAGAGGCTGTGGGTATCGCTTGTCATATTGGTAAAGCAGATCAGCGAAAGCAGCTTGTTCAAAAGACAATCGAGCATTATGGCGGAATTGATATTTTAGTAAATAATGCAGCAATTAATCCCATTTACGGTCCCATTGAAGATGCGGAGGAAGAAGTGTTTGATAAAATTATGGATGTGAATGTCAAAGCACCGTGGATGTTATCCAATTTAATTTTACCATCTATGCAGGAACGTGGCGGTGGAAGTATTATTAATATCGCTTCTGTAGAAGCTTTACATCCCGGTGCAGGATTAGGATTATATAGCACTAGTAAAGCAGCTTTATTAATGCTTACTAAAAACCAGGCGAAAGAATGGGGACAATACGGAATCCGTGCCAATGTATTATGTCCGGGATTGATCAAAACGAAGTTTAGTGCGGCACTTTGGCAAAAGGAAAAGTTACTGAATAAAATAGAAAAGACGTTACCAACAGCACGTATGGGAATGCCTGATGAAATGGCTGGCATGGTTTGTCTATTAGCTTCAGAAGCAGGAGCTTATATGACCGGAAGCGTGTACAATGCAGATGGAGGTTATATGATTGCAGGGTAATTAAATTACTAAAAAGTAGCGAAAGAAAATATAAACGTTCCAAAGCAGCGCTTTGAAAACCTTTTTTCACTAGTATAGGATTTGTTTTGTGTTAAAAAATTTTGAAGCCTTGGAAAAATTTTAGCAAAAGAAATCTGGTTTTATTCATTTTAAATGGATAAAAATTCCTTGAAAAAAGCGCCTTTTCTTTTGGTTCGTTTTCTTTGGGCGAACAAAGAAAATGAACAGAAGGTTAGATTGAAGATGTAAAGTTTATAGAAAGTTGCTTACGAATGAAATTAATATAAGGTACAGAATGAATTTTGACTATTCAGAAAAAATTATAGAACTCCAACAAAAGCTTATCGCTTTTTTTGAAGAACATGTACTACCTGTAGAAATAGAGGTAAATACCTTTCTCTACAATCCTGATAACCGATGGAAACCATGGCCAGGAATGGAGGACTTAAAGGCAAAAGCAAAAGCAGCTGGATTATGGAACTTGTTTTTACCCAAAAGTTATGGAGACCTAAGTCCAGGACTAACAAATCTGGAGTATGCACCTTTGGCAGAAATTATGGGACGCATATTATGGTCTTCAGAAATATTTAATTGCAGTGCTCCCGATACAGGAAATATGGAAGTATTGGCCAAGTATGGTTCTCCAGAGCAACAGAAACAATGGTTAGAGCCTTTAATGAACGGAGAAATTCGTTCTGCTTTTTTAATGACCGAACCACAGGTGGCTTCTTCTGATGCTACTAATATTGAGACTTCTATTGTTAAGGATGGTGATAAATATGTCATCAATGGTACAAAATGGTGGTCATCTGGCGGAATGAATCCGGATTGTAAGATTGCGATTGTGATGGGAAAAACAGATCCTGACGCTCCAAGACACCAACAACAAAGTATGATATTGGTACCTATGGATACACCTGGATTAAAAATTATAAGACCGTTATCTGTATTTGGATTCTACGACTCACCTGAAGGTCATGCGGAGATTGTTTTAGACAATGTACGAGTACCAAAAGAGAATTTGATTTTAGGAGAAGGTAGAGGATTTGAGATTGCACAAGGAAGATTAGGACCAGGTCGTATTCATCATTGCATGCGTTTGATTGGGATGGCACAGCGATCTTTAGAATTAATGGCAAAACGAGCTGCAGAACGTATTGCTTTCGGAAAAACTTTTAAAGATTATAGTAGTATTCGGCAAGAGATTGCACAGTCGCAATGTGAAATCGAGCAAGCTAGATTACTAACACTGTCTGCAGCTGATAAAATGGACAAATTAGGTAATAAAGCATCCAAAGACTTAATCGCAATGATAAAGATCATAGCTCCGAATATGGCATTAAAAGTTATCGATAGAGCTATGCAGATACACGGCGGAAAAGGAGTAGGTCCTGACACCCCATTGGCACACTTCTTTGTTGCTGCAAGAATGTTGCGTTTAGCTGATGGACCAGATGAAGTGCATATGTACCAGTTAGGAAAAAGTGTGATTAAAAAATACTCGGAATAAAAGATGCAAAACGTACGTAAAGGCGAAGAACTAAACGAAAAAACTTTAAAATTATTCCTTCAAAAGGAAGGATTGATGGATAATGAGCAAAATAGCTGGCAGGTAGAACAATATACACATGGATATTCTAATCTTACCTATTTATTGCAACTAGAAGATAAAGAATATGTATTGCGTCGTCCACCTTTTGGAGCCATTAAGCGAGGGCACGATATGGGACGAGAGTTTAAGGTACAATCAGGTGTGTATAAAGCATTTCCGAAAGTGCCAAAAATGTATGCTTTTACAGATGATGAAAGTATTCTAGGCTGTCCTTTCTATATTATGGAAAAAGTAGATGGTATTATTCTAAGTGCCCGAGAAGCTAAAAAAAGGAATGTTTCGGCCAATAATTTTAAAACCATTGCAGATTCATGGTTGAATACTTTTGTAGAGCTTCATGATATAGATTATAAAGAAGTAGGGTTAGAAGATTTAGGTAAACCAGAAGGCTATGTGGAGCGACAAGTATCGAATTGGGGAAAACAATACCTTAATGCAGCAACAGATGATGTTCCGGCTGCAGAGAAGGTGATGAAATGGATGGAACAACATCAACCCAAAGATTATAGATATAGTTTGGTTCATAACGATTTTAAATATGATAATGTAGTTTTTAAAGACGATAGCTGGAAAGAAGTAATAGCAGTGCTGGACTGGGAAATGGCGACATTAGGAGATCCTTTAATGGATTTGGGCACGTCTTTAGGATATTGGACGATGAGCAGTGATCATGAGTTCGTTCAGCAAGGAATTCCGTCACCAACCATAATGGAGGGAAATCCAAGCCGAAGCGAGATTGTAGAGCTATATGCGCAAAAAAGCGGAAGAGATGTAGATCATCTTATATTCTATTATGCTTTCGGACTTTTTAAAATAGCAGTAATTGCTCAACAGATTTATTATCGATATAATAAAGGGCTAACGACAGATCCTCGTTTCGCACAATTAAACAAAGCAGCAGAATTGCTTTGTAACCTAGCTTGGCAAGCTATTCAGACCAAGAAAATAGATTAAATTTAGGTTATAATGGATTATTTAGAGGCAACATACTATTTTGATTATGAATCGGATGAGATCCAGAATATTATTAAAGAATTTAATACGGATACATTAACTCCTAAGGAGAAAGCTATACGGTTATACCTTAAAGTAAGAGATAACTGGTGGTATGATCCATACCATATAAGCCTGACTAAAGATGCATACAAGTCTAGCTGGACGGCAAGAAAAAGTAGCGGTCATTGTCTGGACAAATCTATACTCCTGATTGCTTGTTTAAGAGGATTGGGAATTCCTGCAAGAATTCATCTTGCCAAGGTAAAAAATCATATTGGTGTGGAGCGGTTAATAGAAAAGTTTGGTACTAACGAATTAACACCGCACGGAATGATTAATGTTTTTCTTAATGGAAAATGGTTAAAAGCATCACCTGCATTTAATAAAACTTTATGTGAAAAGTGTAATGTGGCCCTTTTAGAGTTTAATGGAGAAAAGGATTCCATGTTTCAGGAGTATGATAATGATGGAGGAATTTTTATGGAATATATAGAAGATTATGGACATTTTGAGGATCTTCCATTTGATTTTATAATGAATAATATCAAAGAGCATTACGCCGAAATTTTTCAACAATATAAAGGACTCACAGAAATTCGATTATAAAATTAATCTCTATGACAAATACATTTACAGCAATCACACAAAAGCAGTTTCATGATTTTATGGAATTTGAAGTCGATGGACCTTTTCAGATGATCAATCTTTTAAAGTTTAAGGATAAAGTAGAAGAAACCGGAACCACTGGAGCAGAGGCTTATGCACAATATATGAATGCGATCCTACCTTTTTTCCAAGATACAAGTGCCAAAGTGATATATCAAGGCAAGCCCTTGTTTGGTTTAATCGGTCCGGAAAATACTATGGAATGGGATAAGATACTGATTGTAGAATACGAGAGTAAGCAAGAATTTTTAGGAATGATCACCAAAGAAGGATATCCTGCTGATATGCGGAGTCGTGCCTTATCAGATTCCCGATTGATTTTGTGTACTTCAAAATAAATATAGAATAACCAACTTAAATAAATATATGCAAGTAAAAGATAAAATAGTCATAGTGACTGGAGCAGGTTCTGGAATAGGAGCTGCAACTGCTAAACATTTTGCAAAACATCAAGCTACTGTAGTAGTTTCAGATATCAAAGAGGAAAAAGCTAAAGAAATTGCTGAAGAAATCAATAACGAAGGCGGAAAAGCAAAAGTGATTACAGCTAATGTTGCTAAGTTTGAAGAAGTAGAACAATTGATCAATACTACCGTAGATCAGTTTGGACAACTAGATGTTATCGTAAACAATGCAGGGATTGGTCCGAGAAATATGGCAAAAACAGGAGAATACACTTTAGAAGACTGGGACAGTGTTATTGCTGTAAATCAAACAGGAGTATTCTATTGTATGAAACTTGCTTTACAACAAATGATGAAACAAGGTCATGGGAATATTGTAAACCTTGCTTCATTAGCTGGTTTAAAGGCATCGCTAAACAATCTTTCCTATAGTGCCAGTAAGTTTGCGGTTGTCGGAATGACTAAATCTGCAGCTTTGGAATATGCTACTAGAAATATCCGTATTAACGCAGTGTGTCCCGGATATACAGAATCTGCTTTATTAAGCAAATTGTTATCAGTACGACCGGATATGGATCAGATGCTAAAAAGTGTGATTCCGATGAAACGATATGGACTCGCCGAAGAAATAGCTGAAGCCGTAGTATGGCTGGCTTCTGATAGTACCAAATTCATTACCGGACAAACAATTACATTAGACGGCGGAACCTCTTTGTAAAACTATTAATTAATCATTTAATCAAGCCATAACCAAGAATGCAAACCATTAGAATCGAAAGAAAACATAATTACGCCATTGTTAAGTTACATAGAGGCAAAGTAAATGCGATTAACCATCAAATGACCAGAGAGATAAGACAAGCTTTTACAGATTTAGAAACAGATGATACGGTAAAAGGAGTCATTATTACTGGAACTCCACATTTCTTTTCGGCAGGGTTGGATGTCATCGAGTTGTATGGTTACGATAAGGCAAAGATGAATGAGTTTTTCAATGATTTTGGTGGAATGTATATTCAGTTGGCCAAGTTTACAAAACCGCTTATCTGTGCGATTACAGGATATGCTCCAGCAGGAGGTTGCGTAATTGCGATTACTGCTGATCACAGAATTATGGCTGAAGGAGACAAATATACAATTGGATTAAATGAAGTTGCAGTGAATATTCAGATTTCTAATAACCTGATTAGAGGATACTCATATTGGTTAGGAGAAGGAAGAGCAAACGAATGTATCTTGGGAGGAAAATTATTGAATGTAGATGAAGCTTTGACCTCCGGATTAGTGAATGAAGTTTGTGATTTAGAAGAAGTCTTGCCAAAAGCTGAAGCCAAAATGAAACAATATTTGCAGGCTGATGAAGACATCTTCAAGAATACTAAATATAAACTCCGAAAAGATTGGTTGGAGCATATGGAAGATGATCCTAAAGTGGATCTCGAGCAGGCAATTTCACTTTGGTGGAAACCAGAAATAAGAGCAAAAATGAAAGCTTTTGTAGAGAGTCTTCAGAAAAAATAATAAAAACTTAGAATTTATAGTAAAACATAATAATACACAAAAATGAATAAACAAATCATCTTAAAAAACCGCCCTGAAGGATTACCAGATAACAATACTTGGGAACTGCAAGACAAACCAATTCCAGAACCTGCAGAAGGAGAAGTACTGGTACAGCATCATTATATATCATTAGATCCAGCTATGAGAGGTTGGATGCGTGAAGGTAAATCATACATAGAACCTGTAGAATTAGATGATGTTATGCGTGCCGGTTCTATTGGCAAGGTAATAAAATCAAATAACCACCCTAAATTTAAAGAAGGAGATTATGTAACAGGTTGGGGCGGCGTACAACAATATACTGTTACCAATGGTGATAATTGGTATGCTGTAGATCCAAGTTTAGCACCTTTGCCAATGTATATCGGTACTTTAGGAATGCCGGGAATGACAGCATATTTCGGAATTTTAGAAGTGGGTAAGATTAAAGAAGGAGATACGGTCTTAGTTTCCGGAGCTGCAGGAGCTGTTGGTAGTGTGGTTGGACAAATCGCAAAAATCAAAGGCTGTCGAGTGATCGGAATTGCAGGTGGAAAAGATAAATGTGATTATGTGGTAAATGAATTGGGCTTTGATGCTGCAATTGATTATAAATCAGAAGATATTTTTGAGGCGATCAAACGAGAATGTCCAAAAGGTATAGATGTATATTTTGATAATGTAGGTGGAGAAATTTTGGATGCTGCACTATCAAGATTACGCATGCACGCGCGAATTGTAATTTGCGGAGCTATTTCGCAATATAACAATATGGAAGATATGAGAGGGCCTAAGAATTATCTGTCATTATTAATAAATCGAGCAACAATGCAAGGAATGGTAGTGATGGATTATGCAAAAGATTATGGTAAAGCAGCCAGAGAAATGGGTGGTTGGTTAGCACAAGGAAAGCTAAAAAGTAAGGAAGATATTTATGAAGGTATTGAAAATTTCCACGAAACGTTCTTGCGTTTATTTTCCGGAGATAAAATGGGAAAACTAATATTAAAAGTTATTGAAGAGTAAGAACTATATCTTAAGAGGTATTTTTAATAACTTATACTCTTGTGCATTTAAGAAGAATACTATAAAAAAGCGTCAGTTCGAGTGTTTTGTCGTAATGAAATGAAGACAAAATAGCCTGCCCGCCTCTGGAGGGTATCGAGAATAGCTTTTTTAGCCTATAATCCTATTCTCGATACACTTCTCCTAAGGTCGAAGCACTCGAATTGACGGATTTTATCTAAAAAAATATCTAAACGCAAATGGGTTAACTCAAACACTCAAAATACTCACAAACTACATATGAAAGCAATAGTCTGTAAAGAATATGGATTACCAACAAATCTGATACTGGAAGATCTTAAAAGCCCAGAGCCAAAAGAAAACGAAGTTTTAATCACGGTAAAAGCTTGCGGAGTTAATTTTCCGGACACCTTGATTATTCAGGGGTTGTATCAGTTTAAACCAGAACTACCATTTACTCCGGGAAGTGATGTGGCAGGAGTGGTAAAAGCAGTTGGATCACAAGTAAAACATCTTAAGGTAGGTGATGCCATTTTTGGATTTGTAATGCAAGGTGGATATGCAGAAGAAGTTGCTGTACCGGCTAATGTATGTTTCAAAAAACCTCCAAAAATGGACTTCCCGATTGCTGCATCTTTTATGATCGCTTATGGAACATCATATCACGCATTAAAAGATAGAGCAAAGCTAAAAGAAGGAGAAACGTTGTTGGTCTTAGGAGCATCAGGTGGTGTTGGTCTTGCTGCAGTAGAATTAGGAAAATTGATGGGAGCAAAAGTAATTGCCGGGGCTTCGTCTGATGAAAAACTCAAGCTATGTAAAGAATATGGAGCCGATGAAGTGATTAATTATACCGGAGAAGATTTACGATCCAGAATTAAGGAATTAACCAACGGAAAAGGAGTAGATGTTGTTTATGACCCGGTAGGAGGTGATTATTCAGAATTTGCTTTACGCGGCACTGCCTGGGAAGGCAGATACCTGGTGATAGGTTTTGCTACAGGAACTATCCCAAAGATTCCCTTGAACCTAACACTGTTAAAAGGTTGCTCAATCGTAGGAGTGTTTTGGGGTAATTTTGCAATGAAGACTCCTAAAAAAAATATGGAAAATACCTTTCAATTAATGCAATGGTTAGGGGAAGGAAAATTAAAACCACATATCCATAAGATATATCCGTTAGAAGAAGCTCCTAAAGCTCTGGAAGAGATGATGGATCGAAAGGTGAGAGGCAAAGTTTTAATTGAGTGTTCATAATCAGATTGATAACAGCATAGATATAGAGCTATCACACTGAGCTTATCAAAGTGTTGTCGAAACCTATTTGAAAATTGTGTTTTGTTATACTTCGACGGGCTCAGTTTGACACCGAAATATTTTATAAATAACTAAAAAAATGAGATTAAAAGATAAAGTAGCTATTATTACAGGTGGTGCCAGAGGAATAGGAAAAGCAGTTTCAGTATTGTTTGCGCAAGAAGGTGCTAAAGTGATCATCTGGGATTTATTAATTGAAGGCGAAAGCGTTGCTAAAGAGATTGTGGCAAAAGGGCAAGTAGCAGAATTCACAAATATTTCTGTGACTGATAAATCGGCAATAGAGGCTGAGGCCGAAAGAATCCATAATAAATATGGTAAAATAGATATCTTGATCAATAATGCTGGTATTACTAAGGATCGTACACTTCATAAAATGAGTGAAGCGGAGTGGGATGCAGTGATAGATGTTAACCTAAAAGGCGTTTTTCTGTGTACACAAGTGGTTTCTCAATATATGAAAGAAGCTGGATATGGTCGTATCGTTTCTGCGGCATCGAATGTAGGATTACGTGGTAATTTTGGACAAACGAATTATGCAGCAACAAAAGCAGGAGTCATTGCCATGTCTAAAACCTGGACGATGGAACTGGGTAAATATGGAATTACAGCAAATGCATTAGCGCCAGGTTTTACGCTTACCGAAATGACCGAACAAATTCCGAAAGAACATTTGGATGGAATAAAATCTCAAATTCCACTTAAAAAGGCCGCTACACCACTAGATATTGCCTATGGATACCTGTACCTGGCATCAGACGAAGCTTCTTATGTGTCGGGTATATGCCTTACGATTGATGGTGGAATCTCGAGATAGTTTGGGGATTTTTGAGGTAAAAAAAATATTTTAAGAATTAAAGAAGCCGTCAAATCGAGTGATTCTATAATTAGCAATAGCGGTTTATAAAATCACTCGATGTGACGTAAAGAGATAATATATCAATGAGTCAAAAAAATATTACCATGAATAAATTAATTTGTAAAAACTTCACGGAGTTTAAAACTCATGAAGGTAAATCATTACCAATAGGGCAGTGGCTTAATGTTACTCAAGAAATGATCAATGCGTTCGCAGAAGCTACACAGGATTTTCAATGGGTACATGTAGATATGGAACGTATCAAAAAAGAATCTCCTTTCAAAAAGCCAATCGCACACGGATTTCTATCAGTCTCTTTACTATCTAAAATGTTGATGGATCTGATTCAGATAGAAAGTCTTGCAATGGGAGTCAACTACGGCCTCAACAAAGTTCGTTTTCCACATCCGGTTTTGGTGGATAGTAGATTAAGATTACATAGCAGTATCCAAGAAATCGAACCCTATGCTGAAAACGGGCTAAAAATCACCTGGGATTGCTCTGTTGAAATAGAAGGTGTTGATAAACCTGCTTGTGTTGCAGAATTTGTGTCATTGATGTTTGAAAGGTAGTATAGTTTAATGCCGGGAGTGAGTGTTTAAAATCAGGTTTTATTCCTCTGAATCCTCTTCTATTTCTACTCCTTGTGCGTTTAATTGTTTGCCTAAAAAATATAAGCCATTCATATCTTCTTCATAGGTTATTTCTGCAACACCATCTTCATTCTCTGTTAGCTTACCATTTGCATCATAATATTGTACGCTACTAATAAGACTGGAAGGAACTCTGGTGTATCTATATTCTGCAATACCACTGTTATCATTAACCCAATTGAGGTCGGTATCATAGGTACTTTCTGTAATTAATAAATCAGAATCATTATAAACATAAGTTACTTTGTGATATCCATTAGGTCCTATAGTTGGCAGACTTTTTTTATTGAAGTACTCATAAGAAATAAGATGACCAGTTTCATTTAGTGTCTTTTTTTCGTGAAAAACACCGTTTTTATCATTAGTAGGATTGTCAAATCTATTGTAATTCTTATGACCGACGTAACGTTGTTGATTATCATATAAATATTGTATAGCACCAATTCCATTTTGATGTGAAGCTCTTTGATTTTTTGAGTTGTAATAAACTTCACGCACGATATTACCATATTGGTTATAGATATAATGGGTGGTACAAACACCTTTGATAAGCTTATTTGTAAAATTGTACTCTTTGATAAGAGTGTCTTTACCGAACTTATTATATTCGTAAGTCGTTTTAAATACTCCGTTTAGTAATGTCGGCTTCATGTTTTTATCATAGTTGGTGCGTTCTACGATTAAATTATCCTTATTGTAGGTAAACAAATTGTGCGTAACATTTTGGTTAGCATCCGATAATATGTCTTCTGATTGATAATAAGTGGTTTTTGTTTTGTTGTTACGATCATCATATTCCCATCGAGTGATAGCTATATCCATCGTGTATGGCTTCAGGTTTCCCAACGAGTCTAATCTTTTTTCTACTATTAAATTACCGTTTTTATCATAAGCATACTCATGTATTTCTATTCCATCCTCGGATGTTGCATAACATTCACTTTTGTCTAAAAACTCCTCACGGATTATTTCTTCATTTTTGTTGAAATATTGCTTTTTAATAGCATATCCAAAATCATTATTAAAAGTAGTATCGTATACATCAATATTTAAAACAGTACGGATAGAGTCACCAATATATTCATATTTAGTAGCACCGTTCCTATTGTCATCAAAGGCCAAAACATAACCATCATAATACTTGGCTGTAAATTCCAATCTATTTTTAGGGTCATAATCAAATACTTTCACGAAATAATCATCATTTCCAATAACAGGTAACTCCAGCGCATTATACCTTTTTACAGAGGTATAATTATCATTTAGGTCGTAAGTATACTTATAAATACAAATACCTTCTTTGTTTTCTATTTTATCACCATTTATATCAAGATTCATAAATTTGATTAAATTCCCTCTTTCGTCATAGGTGTAATGTAGGTTGTACTCGGTTAAATTGGTAGCAAATTTGCCATTTTCATTGTACAATTTTGTTCTTTTTATCTTATGATGCTCGTCCATAACATAATCATATACAGAAATATAATCTTTGTCAGTGATAGGTAAATGTTTGTTGTCAAAATTTGCAATTTTGATAGTCCTTTTTTCCCTATCAAATTTTCTTCTTTCGTGATGTACAAGATCATTGTTCGTAGTTATCTTTCCATTGATGTCATAATACGTAGAGTATCGGCTTTTAGTTTTGGGGTTATATTTCCAAAACGTTTTATGGACAGATTTGTATTCAATGGGTGCGTTATGAGCGTCGTAATATGATATATTCATATCGTTATGACTATTCCAAACGGTTTTTGAAATGGACCTGTTTAAAACAGTATTTCGTGTCAGGTCACTATTGTAGTAATGCGTCTCTGACGTCGAATCTGTAGGTTTCAATATTTTAGTAATTGCTGAATTGAAAAGACCTCCATTGGTAAGTTTTCCATTACTAAAAAATTTGACAACTATCTCATTGTTATTTCGTTCTATTTTGTAGCATTCCCCTTGACTCGATTCTTTGTTACTGACTGGGTAAGAGGTTAGAATTTGATGAGTTAAAGTGTGATAAATATGTCTGTAGTATTCGGTGTCTTTTTTAGTAAAGTCATAATAACTAAAAATATTTGGATTTTTATAGTAGGCTGTTTGACGTAATAAATCGTCAATTTTTAATTCCCAGTATCGTTGTTTCTGAAAGTTTGTGTTGTGTTCTGAAACCTCATCATATTCTCTTTGCATCTTTGCTCGCTGTAAATCAAATTTATCATACAAATCTTGAAGTGTACCCGATGAAATATTATCCAATCCTTTTTTTACTATTTCCTTACGTAACAAACGAGCATGATATTCTGTGATGTTAAAATGATATTGTTCGTGTTTTAATAACTGAGTGTCTAGTATAGAATCTTTTAACCTTTCTGATTGATTAGGATCCATAAATGCATACACCAGAGAATTATCTTCGTTAATTAATTTCGGACAGAAAATTTCAGAAAAGATGGTAGCATCGTACTCATCATCAATTTTTTCTACTTCCTGGAAATCAGACCAATTGACCGATCGATCTGACCATTGAACCATATCGCTTAGCTCAACTTTGTTTGTATAGCCTACTACAAAGATTAAAATCAATAGTACTAGAGAAGTATATAGATAATGTTTAGTTTTCATTTTCAATTCCCTCCCTTCTTTGCTTAAAAGTCAGTTTGTAGATTAAAAATGGGAAATAGGTAAACCCTAGTATCATAGCAGCAATAAGAATCGAATATATGATATCTTCTAGTTCGAATGAAGTATAATTAAAACTAAGATTATAAATGTAAATACTTAGTGAAAGTAAAGTAGAATAAGCCAACCTTTGTCTAAATAAATAGGGGTTTAGTTCTGGTAAAGGTTGTTTTTTGTTTACAAATATCAAAAACAACAAATAGCAAAAGAAGATAGTTAATAAAATACATAAGAATCTGATTAATTCTATGGCTACATAGTTATTCAAGAGTTGAATAATAAGTGTATTAAGGAGAACAAAACAAAGTATTTCGCTGAGGAGTTCTAAATTTGTTTTTCCTTGAGGAAGCACTATTCTTAATCGAAAAGGTTCGCGTTGAGTGATAGGGGCATCAATCTCTTTAGGGTTATAACCATACTTGTTTGCACCATAATTCCCTTCTCCAAAGAGCATGAACAATCCGTAAAACGGAATTATCTGATAAAAACCACTATTACCTAAATCATGACAGCGTTTTGTTCCTTGTGCTAGCAAGAACCAATATGAGGGAATGATCAATAATAGTATTAAAGATTCTGCTTTCGGAATCATTTCAACAATACCTCCTGCTAAAAAGAAGGAAGCCAAGAATACGATATAGCTAAGGCCATATTCTAACCTGCGGATCCTCCCGGAGAAGGAAAAAGGATTTTTAAACATACTTTTGGGGCGTAGGTTATTTTAATAATTTTGCGAATATAAAAATTTTTTAATAAAAGTGAATTTCCCCATATTTATTTCCTCTGGAGTAATATGTCAAATACAAAATATTATACTATAATTCTACGATGATTTGATAGCATAATTTGTAGTATATTTAAACCGTGCAGCATCAGGAATTCTTTTTTAACTATCAGAAGCATAAACTTTTTGGTCAATATTGGTTACCAAAGGATTGTAAAGCCGTCATTTTATTGGTACACGGTATGGGTGAGCATTCTAGTAGATACAAGGACTATGTAGTTCCAGAGTTATTGGCAAACAATTATGGCGTTGTTACCTATGACAATTTCGGACACGGAAAAAGTAGCGGAAAGAGAGGGCATTGCCCAAGTTATGATGCACTTATGGAAGTGACAGGTATTATATATGGTAAGACTGAAGAAATCTCTGGAGGTCTTCCCATTTTTTTGTATGGACACAGTATGGGAGGAAACCTGGTGATTAATTATGTGTTAAGAAAAAGCCCTGAGATTGGAGGAGCTATAATAACAAGCCCATTTTTACGTCTTGCGTTTCGGCCACCAGCCTGGAAGTTACTGATGGGTAAGCTTTTCTTAAAAGTAGCACCTGCAATAACATTACCATCCGGATTGGATGTCAAAGCTATTTCTAGAGTGCCAGAAGAAGTTAAAAAATATAAAAATGATCCAATGATCCACGACAAAGTAAGTCCGGTATTTTCATTACCTGTTATGGATGCGGGAGTGTGGGCTATGGATCAGGCTTCAACGTTAAAACTTCCTGTTTTGATAATTCACGGGACAGCAGATCAAATAACCGATCATACGGCCAGTCTTGATTTTGCCGAGAAAACAGACTACGCAACTTTTATTTCCTTTAATGATGGATATCACGAGCTTCATAACGATCTGGAAAAGGAAAAGTTACTTAAAAACATTACTTCTTGGATAGGAAATAAATTGTAAAATTGATTATACCTTGGTATAGGGAATAGTAAAATAGAAAATTGTTCCCAGGTCTTTTTTACTCTCCAACCAGATTTTACCTCCAAGCATCTCCGTATACGCTTTGGCAATAGACAAACCTATTCCCGCTCCTTCGATAGCATAATTATTTTCGATATCTGCCTGAACGAATCGTTCGAAAATAGCTTTTTGCCGATCTTTCGCAATCCCCATACCGGTATCTTTTACGTAAAAACGTAAAAAATCGTCTTGCACTTCATATCCAAAGGACACGGAGCCTTCAGGAGTGTATTTAAGAGCATTTTTAACCAGGTTGGTAAGTATAGCGTTAAATTTCTCTTTATCGGTTTTTATAGGGGATATGTGATCCGGTAAGGCATTATGATATGATAGCTGAAGATCCTTTCGATCTGCTTCGGGTTTAAAAAACTGGTATAAGTATACTACTTGTTTATTAATATCAACTTCTGAAACAAATACCTTGACCTGTCCGGACTCAATTTTAGAAATGTCAATAATGTCTCTTATAATATTTAACATTCGTGCGCCGCTTTCTTCAATTAAACTGATATATAAATGTTGTTCATCTCCTGTAAGTACAGGCTCTTTTAGCAGCTCTGCAAATCCCAATATTCCGTTCATCGGAGTTCGGATTTCATGACTCATATTAGCAAGAAAAGCGGATTTAAGTCGATCACTTTCCTCGGCTTTGTCTTTCATTTTGTTCAGTTCTATTTCATAAAGTTTTAGTTCAGTGATGTCAGTTGTTGTTCCCACATAACCGATAATTTCTTTTTTCTCATTATACTCGGGGATTGCCTGTCCCAATACCCATTTAGTCGTTCCGTCCGGACGTAGAAACCTATATTCTGCGTGAGAAGAATCTTTTCTTTTCGCATCGTCATACCATCCTGATTTTAATTTTTTTCTATCTTCGGGATGCACAGCTTTAAGCCAGCCATCATCCATAGCTTCTTGTTGCGATATTCCTGAAATTTCACACCATTTTTTATTCACAAAGGTAGTTTTACCATTTGCTTTGGTCATGAAAATTCCGACAGGTGATATATCAGTAAGTGTTTGGTATCGGTTTTCGCTGAGCTGTATTACCTTTTCGGCTTCTTCAAATTTCTGACGATATGTTAGTGAATGATATACATCTTTAAAGGTCGAATATGAATTTTCTGAAACTTCGCGTTGAAAATATTTTAAATAAAATGTAAACAAGACTGCATAGAAAAAGCTCATAATTATTTTAGATACTAGTCCGGAAATTAAAATTCCAGTAATACTATCAGATTCCCAAAATCCTATCATACTAAACAATATAGCATCAAAAGAGAGTACAATAAGCATTGTTATAAACACTCTTAAAAAAAGGATATTAATATATTTTGAAATATACTCGAATATAAAAATGATTAAAATTGAATCAACAAATAGTAAAAGAGTTCCGTATACTAAAAGAAATACGTTGGTATTGAAGAAGTCGGATAATAATGTAAAAGATACCTGATGAATGTTTGAATCTTGTAAGTTAATTCCAAAAAGTAGTAAAAGAATAACAATCATAAGATTGGCAGTTACTAACGCATAAATAAGTCTTCGTGTTAATAAGGCGTCTTCTTTTATGTAAAATATAAGAACTGTAAATAATGTAACAGAGAACAATACAGAAGAACCAGGAGATACAGTAATACCATCGTAAACTTCAAAATACATAGTGGTAGCCGTAAACACCTGAATAAATTGAAACATTCCTAATGCTGTAAATAGTAGGCTGTTACCTGCCACTTTACGAAAATGAAATAGAATCAGCACTAAAAAGGAAACAACAATTCCTTGTAGAAGAAAAATTGATATTTGATAAAAGTTAATTGCTTCCATAGATCATAATTAATCATCTTTATCTTGTTGTAGATGAAAATAGACTGTTGTCATAAAAGGCCTGAAAGATGATCAATGTGTGTAAATCCGTTAAGGGAAATTTATTATCTCTGTGATTCTCGAAGATACAAAAGTAATTAGATTTTTGAGACTTTTGAATATAAGTTTTTATACTAAAATGATATGATTGATTTATCAAATGTACACTTTGGTTTTATAGCCATTCCTATATCTTTAATCAATAAACTAGTCTGATGTCATTACATCCGACTATATTTTTTTAGAATATCAATTACTTTTTAACCTTTAATAAAATTAAACGTAGGTATTATTTGGATAGACATGTGCCTGAATTAGGCAAGAGCCCTGATTCGGAAATATGCCTTCCCGTTAATTCGCCTACAAGCTTATCTGAAAGGTCATTATTATTGTTCCAGAATTAAAGTGGCGTGGCAGCTTCATAGATAAATATGAAAAACGCCACGAAATAACGTAGTGTATGCTCCAGAATCTTCTGAACATAAGAGTAATTTAGTTATCAGACGATTTATCAAAAATGGTGTTACAGTATAAACTAATTGTTAATTTTTAGCGATTTTTCGTCTCCAAAAAGTAACAAACAATAAGGTGATAACCGAAGGTGTAATCCAAACCCACAATGTACTGGAATTTAAAGCTGCCAACAAGAAAGCGGTAACCGCAGCTCCATATGCACCAGACATTTTGCCAATATGATTGGATAAATAGGCAGTAGGGTTGGTTTTAAAAGTTTTAAAAAGCGTTATATCTCTTACTGTAGCCATTATACCAAATCCTCCGAAAAAGAAAAATAAGGTGCTTTTAGGAAGTTCTTCTATGTAATGATGGATGCCAACTCCAATCATCCCCATAAATACAAGTCCCATAAAACTAGTGGTAACTATATCTACTATGCCTAATGAATGATGTTTCTTAAATCGAAGTACACGATTACCTGAAATCACGAGATAAATTGTAAAGATCGATAGTAAATGCAATAATAGGTTTTCATGTTTAGGTAGTAATGTAATCGGAATAGCTATCAAAGCACTAACAAACATGGTAATGGAGAATATAAGACCCGCTTTTTTATGATAAAACCTTCCTTTTTTACCAATAATACTGACTAAACCAGATAATAAACCAATTCCGCCAAAAAAAGCATGAATATAAATAAGGGTTATGGCTATATTTTCCATCTATGAAATCTAATTTAATACATAGCTATTAATAAATAGAAAAACGATAAAGAAATTACGAAGAAGAAATAAACCGCATAATATAGTAAACTAATCTGGCAGCTAATCGTGATGTAGCATTATCAATATCATACGTAGGATTTAGTTCTACGATATCTGTACTAATTAATTTACCTGATTTACAGATTTGCTCAATAACCGCCAATGCAATATCTGTAGAAAAACCAAAAGGAGAAGGAGCACTTACACCAGGAGCATAAGCAGAGGAGAAACCGTCCAAGTCAATAGTCAAATAAAGATAGTCTACAGTAGCGATAAACTTATCGATTGTGGTTAAGATATACTCCTTATTCTGAATTGTAAACTCCGTGTTTTTGATATATTTCGCTCCGAGCTGACTCGCGGTTTCTAATAGTATTCTATTATTAGACTCTTCCTGAATACCTAGACATAAATATCTGAAACGATCGTTCTCTTTAGCAATTTGATAAAAAGGTGTACCAGAGTTTCCTTTGTCTTTCACCTTTCTTAAATCAAAATGCGCATCCAAATTAATAATTCCGATAGAGGTGTTTGGTTTATGCTTTTTTATTCCATTATAATGTGCATAGGCTAGATCATGACCTCCTCCAAATATTATTGCAAAATATTTATTATTAAGTATTTGCGATATTTTACCTGAAGTATAACTTTGAGTATATTCTAAGTCATTCTTATTACAGATGATGTTTCCAGTATCTATAATATGAACTTTATTATCAAAGTGATTTGATAGTGACCCCATCATTTTCCTAATGGTATCTGGAGCTAAAGCTGCTCCAACCCGTCCTGAGTTTCTTCGAACTCCTTCATCACAAGCATATCCTAAAATAGCAAAAGCTGTGCTCTGATTTTCAGGTAATTCATCATTTTCCAAATCAATACAAGTTACTTTTTCATGAAGATATAATTCATCATCAGATGTCCGCCCTGTCCAAATATTTGTATCTGTTTTTTTATAATTGTTCATTGGTTAAAAAAATACTTATGTGTAAAATATTGCACAGGTAAGTTTGTTATTAAAATAATATATCTAAAATGTTGTTTTCTAAAACATTAGGTATAGTTACTTTAAGTTTTGGTGTACGTTTCATTTCTCTTTTAATTGCGAACAATGCCTCTTCATTTCTTGCCCAACTTCTGCGAGATATACCATTATTTACATCATAAAATAACATGTTTTTTAGACGTCTGGAAGCCTCATCAGATCCATCGAGTAACAATCCAAATCCTCCATTGATTACTTCACCCCAGCCAACACCTCCACCATTATGGATAGATATCCATGTTGCTCCTCTAAAACTATCACCGATTACGTTATGAATGGCCATATCTGCAGTAAATTTACTTCCATCATAAATGTTACTGGTTTCACGATAAGGAGAATCTGTTCCGCTCACATCGTGATGATCTCTACCCAGGACAACGGGAGCTGATATATCTCCTGATTTAATAGCTTTATTAAACGCCTCAGCGATCTTTATTCTTCCTTCGCTATCTGCATATAGAATTCTTGCCTGCGAACCTACAACGAGCTTATTTTGCTTTGCCTCTTCGATCCAGGTAATATTATCTTGCATTTGCTGTTGTATTTCTTTTGGTGCAGTTGTTTTTATTTCTTTCATTACCCTTAAAGCAATCTGATCTGTTGCGTTTAAATCTTCAGGATTACCTGAAGTACATACCCATCTAAATGGTCCAAAACCGTAATCAAAACACATAGGTCCCAGAATATCCTGTACGTATGATGGATATTTAAAATCGATTCCGTTCTTTGACATAACATCAGCTCCAGCACGAGATGCTTCTAAAAGAAACGCATTTCCGTAGTCAAAGAAATAAGTTCCTCTGGCGGTATGTTTATTTATTGCAGCAGCATGCCTTCTAAGCGATTCCTGAACTTTGACTTTAAAAGCTTCTGGTTCATTGGCGATCATCTCATTCGATGCTGTGTATGTTATATCAACTGGATAATATCCACCAGACCAGGGATTATGTAAAGAGGTTTGATCTGATCCAAGATGAACAAAAATATTTTCCTCATAGAAACGCTCCCAGACATCCACAATATTTCCTTGATATGCGATAGAGACCACCTCTTTGTTTACTATTGCTCTTTGTGTCCGATTGACTAGGTCATCTAATTGATCAATGATCTCGTCTACCCACCCTTGTTTGTAACGCTTCTGAGCAGCTTCAGGATTTACTTCTGCACAAATAGTGATACACTTTGCAATATTTCCTGCTTTGGGTTGGGCACCACTCATGCCACCTAAACCAGCCGTTAAAAAAATTTTTCCAGCTGATTCTTCATCGGATTTTAGTGTCTTTCTGAAAGCATTCATCACAGTTATTGTAGTTCCATGCACGATCCCTTGTGGACCAATATACATATAACTTCCAGCAGTCATTTGTCCGTATTGCGTGACACCCAATGCATTATATTTTTCCCAATCATCAGGAGAGGAGTAATTTGGAATCATCATTCCATTCGTTACAACTACCCTTGGAGCATCTTTTGAAGAAGGAAACAATCCCAGAGGATGTCCAGAATACATATGTAATGTCTGATCATCGGTCATGGTTGCCAAATAATACATAGTTAGCAGATATTGAGCCCAGTTTTGGAATACCGAGCCATTCCCACCATAGGTAATGAGCTCATATGGATGTTGCGCTACTGAAGGATCCAGATTATTTTGTATCATCAGCATTATTCCTGCAGCTTGCTGTGTATTAGCAGGATATTCTTGTATTGGTCGGGCATATATTTCATAGTCAGGTACAAAACGATACATATAAATTCTACCGTATACGTTAAGTTCTTCCAGAAATTCTTTGGCTAATTCCTCGTGCCAATCCGTGGGAAAATATCGCAATGCATTTCTCAGTGCTAGTTTTTTTTCTTCAACAGATAAGATTTGTTTTCTTTTTGGAGCTCTGCTTATTTCTGATTTAAGATTTCTTTTTGGAGGGAGTTTTTTTGGAATACCTGTAGTGATTTGTTCTTTGAAAGTAGTCATATGATAGGATGTAATTCCTGATGAAATTTATATTCATCAAATTGTTTGTTAAGTTTAATGTTCTGTATATACTGCATCTCCACGTTTCCAAACTTGCGAAGGTGTTAATTTACCTTGATGGTATAGAATTTCGTTAAAGTGATTTGTTGGAAACAGACAAAAATCCGCCAACATTCCAGAACCTAGTTTGCCACGATCATTTAATTTTAAAGCTGCAGAAGCTCTATAGGTTATTCCCGCTAGAACTTCTGCATTGCTAAGCTTCTGAAAAGCACCCAGAATACAGGCTTGTGCCAGCAAATCCCCCATTGGAGCAGATCCTGGGTTCCAATCACTTGCAATTGCCAGCGCACCTCCGGCATCAAGAATCTTTCTGGCAGGAGTGAAGCCACATCCCAATCCTATTGAGGCTCCGGGCAAAGCAACGGATATCACATTACTTTCTGCAATCATCTTGATTTCTTTATCGGTGCTGGCTTCGAGATGATCGGCACTTACTGCATTTAATTTTATTGCCGTTTCGCTACCTCCGGTAGTGAATTGATCTGCGTGAGTAGTAATATCGAATCCCATTTGAATTGCTTTTTTAAAATAGGGTTCTATATCTTCTTTAGAAAAAGCACTTTCTTCAACAAAAGCATCAATTCTATTTGTTAGTTTTTCTGCTTTAAGTACAGGAAATAGTGTAGAAGCAATTTCGAAAAGATATTCCTTGTGATTTCCATTATAATCTTTAGGAAGCATATGCGCTGCGAGACAGGTAGAAATAAGATCAGATTTCAGATATAAGTTAGCTTCCTTTATTGCCCTCAACATTTTAAGTTCCTGATTACAAGAAAGACCATATCCGCTTTTTACTTCTACTGTAGTAATTCCGCTTTTAAGGAGACTATTGGCTCTTTTTATAACAGAGTGACAAAGTTCTTGCTGGCTGGCAGTTCTGGTTTTTATTACAGTATCCCAGATTCCTCCACCGGATTTGGCAATTTCTAAATATGTTTTTCCTGCATTTCGCATAGCGTAATCATTGGCTCTGGAACCTGAAAAGCAGATATGAGTGTGTGCATCTATAAATCCGGGAAGACATACATAATCTGAGTGTAATTTTATGATTTCTGCGTCAAGATTAGCTGCGTCTTCCTCTAAGTCAGCATACCTTCCAATAGAATAGATATGCTCATCTTCAATAAGTATACCTGCATCTAAAATTATAGGAAGCTGTTCGTCAATTATAGCACCTTTTAGCGGTATAGCGTCCATTGATAAAAGTTGTGTAATGGGGCCAACAAGTTTGTATTTTGTCATGATTAATATGTTTCAAATTGATCAGAGAATCTTGTTTCTAGAGATAAATTCTCTCTTTCTGCAATTGTATTTGCTAAAGTAATGATCGTTTTATTTTTTATAATTTCAATACCTTTTTTTATGTCATCTGCAAAAACACGATCTTTTTTAGCAAAGGAAACCTCTTTTCTCACGATTTTATGGATTTCGTCCAGTATAATTCCTGATTTCATTGGTTTTCTATATTCAAAAGCTTGGGCAGCCGTAAGTAGTTCTATCGCTAGTATTTTTTCGACATTTTCGATTACTTTTAATGCTTTTCTACCACCAATGGATCCCATACTTACGTGATCTTCTTGTCCAAGCGATGTAGGGATGCTATCCGCACTGGACGGAAAACATAATCCTTTGTTTTCACTTGCTAATGCAGCCGTGGTATATTGTAAAATCATATATCCAGAATTAATTCCGGTATCTTTCATCAATAGTTTAGGAACTCCGGGTGAATTACCTTCCAGAGCAAGATATATTCTTCTGTCAGAAATATTTCCAACTTCTGATGCTGCCAGACAGGCGTAATCAATTGCCATAGCTAATGGCTGTCCGTGAAAACTTCCACCGCTGATGGTGAGTTCTTCATCAATAATAACAGGATTATCCGTGACTGAGTTTAACTCTATTTCCACTAACTCTTTAAGATGAAGCCAAGCATTTCTGGATGCTCCGTGTACTTGTGGGATACATCGCAAAGAATATGGATCCTGAACACGATCACAATCAATATGATCTTCCATAATTTCTGATCCTTTTAGTAAAGATTTTACTCTGGAAGCTACATGGATATTACCCTTATAAGGTCTTAAATCATGCAATTCCTTGTAAAAAGGCTTCACCGAGCCTTGTAATCCTTCAATCATCATAGCACCGATAATATCTGCTTGCGAAAGACAGCTATGCAGTTTTTCTACTGCTTTGACAGCGTGTGCCGCAATGAACTGTGTTCCATTGATTAATGCCAAACCTTCTTTTGGACCGAGATCTAATGAAGTTAATCCTGTTTGTCTGAATAACGCGGAAGCCTCGATCTCATTTTCTTGATATTGTATTCTACCTAATCCAATTAATGGTAAAAAAAGATGAGAAAGTGGTGCGAGATCTCCGGAAGCACCTACAGATCCTTGAGAAGGAACAATAGGAATAGCGTCATGATCAATATGCCATAATATTCGATCCAGCGTGCTTTCTGCAATACCTGAATATCCTTTGGATAGTGATTGTAATTTCAGGATTAACATGAGTTTGGCTATTTCCCTATCAATTGGTTCTCCAACACCCACACTGTGGCTTTGCAATATATTGGACTGTAGTATTTTAGTTTCTTCTTTAGAGATCATGGTTGTACACAATGGTCCAAAACCGGTATTGATTCCATACACTGGTTGGCCTTTATCAACTATGTTTTGAACGACCTGATGACTTTTTCTGATTTTCTTTCTGGTATCTTCAGAAATAATTCCTGTCATTTCTCCGGAAGCTATTTTTAATGCTTTCCCGACGGTTAGATAATCTTCCCCAAATCGGAATTGTGATGATATTTTAGACATTATATGTTATCGTATTTGTATACACTAAGATAATGTGTATTTTTAATACTTATAAATACTAATTTTGTCAAGTATTAATAACTATGAGTTATCAGTTAGAATTACGTCACTTCACTTATTTTTTGGCTGTAGCCGAAGAATTACATTTTAGAAAAGCGGCAGAAAGACTTTTTATTTCACAACCAGGTTTGAGCAGACAGATCAAACAAATGGAAGACATTATAGGAGCGGAATTGTTTGTTCGGAATAAAAGAAATGTAAGCTTAACTGTTGCAGGCGAGTATCTTAAAAAAGAAATCGCTTACATTTTTAATCATATTGATTTCACTATCAAACAAACGGCTTTAATTGATGAAGGTAGTGAGGGCGAAATAAGAATTGGTTTCTTAGGATCTGCTATACAAACTGTTATACCAGAACTTTTGGTAAAAGTTGATGAAGCTTATCCCAAAATACAGTTTAGTCTGGAAGAGATATCTAATTACGATCAGGTAAAGGCGATAGAAAGAGATGAATTGGATATTGGATTTGTAAGATTAGCCAGGGTTCCGGATGGTTTATGTATTAAAGATGTACAAACAGATACATTTTCATTGGTATTGCCTAAAAATCATTTTTTGACAAAAGAAAATTTTAGTAGCGTAGCACAAGTTTCCGAGGAACATTTTGTACTGTTTTCTTCTGATTATAGTTCCATATACTATGATAAAATCATGAGTATTTGTGAGGATAAGGGTTTCACACCTATAGTTTCTCATAAATCAGTCCACGCTCAAACAATTTTTAAACTGGTTGAAAGTGGATTAGGAGTTGCCATTGTCCCAACTTCTTTGCAGTATGGTTTTGATCTGAATGTTAAGTTTTTAGAAATCCCTAAAATATCACAAAAAGCAGAGCTTTCTGTTATCTGGAAAAAGGATAATCGTAATCCGGCTTTGGAAAAGGTAAAGAAGTTTTTATAATGGAAAAAATCAGGTTAACTAATTGCTAACCGGATTTTTCATTTTTATTACTGTGGAGGCATAGAATAGAAGAACTGTTCTTCTACTATTTTTCCGTTATTTACGTTGTATACTGCTAATTCTTCTATTTGCATACGTCCTTGATCTTTGAAGGTGCAGTCCATTTTCATTTTACAGGAAAAATGATTTTCTGCTACCATGGGATCAGAAACCTCTCCACCGTGAAATTCTTCAACGGTAGCGTACCAATCCTGACTTTTTTTGGTGACTGCATCTTTTCCACTTACAATCGAATTGGGTACCCCAGGCATTTCTTTGCTAACAATATTATCAGCATATAGTTCTTTTAGCGCTTGCATATTTTCACCCTGACGGCAGAGTTCTACTAGACGGTCGGCTACTTCTTGTGTATTCATTGGTCTGAAGTTTATTGGTTTGTATTTGATTTGTGATGCCTTTAAATTACGAAAAACTTCAGTTTATACTTTTTAAAGAAATGTTATAATTTGATTGTTATGAAACAGCTTCTTTATATACCTCAAGGCAGCGTTCTCTTGCCTCTTTATGATCCACGATTTTTTCCGGATAATCTTCTGTGTCGAATTCTTCAATCCAGGCCTTGATATAAGTTTTATTTTTATCAAACTTCTCAATTTGTGTGGTGGGATTAAAGATTCTAAAATAGGGTGCTGCATCCACGCCTGAACCAGCAGCCCACTGCCAGTTTCCTACATTAGCAGACATGTCATAATCCAATAATTTTTCTGCAAAATATGCTTCTCCCCAGCGCCAGTCAATAAGTAAGTGCTTGCATAAAAAACTGGCAACCAGCATTCTCACCCTATTATGCATATAACCGGTTTTATTAAGTTGCCTCATACCTGCATCTACTAACGGATAACCGGTTTTCCCCTTTTTCCATGCTTTAAATTCATCTTCGTTATTTCTCCATTCTATGCGATCGTACTTAGATCTGAACGCTTTATCTTTGGTTTCTGGAAAATGCCATAAAATTTGCATAAAGAACTCCCGCCATATTAATTCCGACCAAAAAACTTCATTCTTTTCTGCGATCGCTTTCTTCATCATTTTACGAATGCTCACTGTACCAAATCGTAAATGTGGACCGAGTCTGGATGTACCATCTTCCTTTGCAGGAAAATTCCGTGTATCTTCGTAGTTATCGATGAGCGTAGGAGTAACCAAATAGTCAGGGACCTCAATCGAGGATTTCTTAAATCCCATATCAGAGAGAGATAAATTGGGTAATCGTGTATTTTTGATCAGATTATCCTGATATTGACTAGTGTAATGGATTTTTAGTTTTGATTCGTCAAATTCTTCTTTCCATTTATTCTTGTAGGGTGTGTAAACCACATAAGGATCACCGTCTGATTTTACTACCTCACTTTTTTCGAAAATTACCTGATCTTTATAGGTTTTAAATTCGATAGAATTGTCTTCAAGCAGTTTATTAATCGATTCATCTCTTTCTTTTGCGTATGGTTCGTAATCACGGTTGGTGTAAACCTTTTCTATATCATAATCCTTTATTAGCTCCTTAAATATTTCTGAAGGTTTACCATGAAAAAAGGCAATAGAACTGTCGTTTTCATCTTGTAATTCTTTTCTTATATTTTGGAGCGTATCAAAAATAAAGGAAACTCTGGCATCCTCCTCCGGAAGCTTCCCTAAAATTTCATTATCAAAGATAAAAATTGGTAACACGGGTCTGTCTTCTTTTAGAGCTTCAAGAAAACCAATGTTATCATCTAGCCTCAAATCTCTCCTGAACCAGAATATATTTACTTTTTGAGACATATTAATTAACATTTAAAGTGGACATTCCGCCATCAACACCTAGAACCTGACCTGTAATCCAACTGCTATCATCACTTAGAAGAAATTTTGCAATGTTAGCAATATCTTCTGCTTCACCTACACGTTTAAGAGGGTGACGCTCATCCATTTTTTCTCGCTTTTTCTCATTACCCAATAATCTTTCGGCTAAAGGTGTATCTGTTAAGGAAGGAGCAATAACATTAACTCTAAATTTAGGTGCATATTCTGCCGCTAAAGCTTTTGCAAAACCTTCGATAGCGCCTTTTGCAGCTGCTACGCTTGTGTGAAAAGGCATGCCTACTTTTACGGCAACGGTACTGAAGAAGATTAAACTAGCCTGGTTAGAATTTTTTAACTGAGGAAGTATGGAATGCATAATTTTTACTAAAAACATAAAATTGATCTGCATATCTTCCTGAAAAGCATCGGGACTTAGCATTTTAAACGGCTTCAGGTTGATGCTTCCCGGGCAATAAACAAAACCGTCTAATTTGTCAGGTAATTCAGCAGTATCGATTTCATCAGTAGAAGCATCATATGGAATATGGGTTACTTCTAGATTCCCCAAGTTTTCAGAAGTACGCGATGCAATGAATATGTTATGATCATTATAAAGTTTTAATGCAATTTCAAATCCAATTCCGTGACTACCTCCAATAAGTAAAATATTCTTTCTCATTACAAAGGTTTTATAAGTAATTTATACCAGTTCTAATTGTTTTTTTCTTGGATGCTCATAGGTGCCGAAGAGCTCTGTTAATTTCTGCTCTCTATAATCAAATATTTCTTTAAGTTTTGGTTTAACCAAAAATGGATGTACAAGTTGTCCTAAAATCCCAAAAGGAACTTTGTAGTCAATAATATCTTCCATTTCCACACCACCCGGTATTTCTTTGACAAAATGTTTATGATGCCAAAGAGCATACGGACCGAACCTTTGCTCATCTACAAAATATTCCTTATCCACGGAATGAGTGATTTCGGTTACCCAAGTGGTTTTAATCCCGGCTACCGGAGTAACTATATATTGAATGATTTGACCAGCGTACATTTTTCTATCGGCTCCAGATATGATTTTAAAACCCATATAGTCTGGGGTGATCGTTTTTAGATTTTTTGGATCTGATAGAAAATCCCAAGCCTCCTGTAAAGAAATTGGAAGGTTTTGTTTGGCTTTTAATGTATATATCTTCATTGTTACCTATTTCAAGTAAAGGTACAATGATTTTGTTTAATCTTTTTCTTTAAAATGTTAAACAAAAAATAAAATTTTGAATGATCAACTTTTTGTGATTTTGCAAACATTTATATTAAAAACAAATGTACTACAAAATTAACATTCGTTACAACAGTTATCAGGTTTAACAAGTTTACAGGTAAGTACGGCTAATATGGCTCCTGTTATTGGTGCAATCATATAAAGCCATTGATGCTCCCAATGACCAGATACTAATGCTGGGCCTAATGACCTGGCGGGATTCATGGAAGCGTTGGTCATAGGTCCTGCAAACATTGCTTCTAATAAAACGACACCTCCTACGGCTATTCCTGCCATTATACCTACTTCTTTTGAACCTGTCGATACGTTTATGATCACCAACATCAAAAAGTAGGTGAGTAGGGTTTCTAAAATAAATGCCCTAAGATCATCAAATGCGGGTAGCGTGCCGCCTAAAAATTCACTATCAGGAAATAAAAAAAGTAAAATACTACTGGCAGCAATGGCTCCAATACATTGTGCTAAAATATATCTAGGTACTTTTTTCCATTCGAATTTTTTTGCATAGGCAAAGGCGATGGTCACGGCAGGATTAAAATGTGCTCCAGAAATATCACCAAAAGCATAAATCATTGCCATAACTATAAGTCCCCACGTAGCAGCGATTCCCACATGAGTAACTTCTCCACCGGTTACTTCATTAATGGTCATTGCTCCTGTACCACAAAATACCATAGTAAATGTTCCAATAACTTCAGATATAAATTGACGTCTCATACGATCAGAAATGATGGCAAATATAACATTCCTTATTTTAAGTTTTTGTTAACTCATAATGTAGGGGTAATTATTAATTTCGTGTTAAGTAAACTAATTAATAGATTAAATTTAAACACAATGAAAAAGATCATCTTATTCGTATCGGCTGTCCTTATATCTCTAGGTATTGAAGCTCAGGTAGAAACCCCTCAACCTAGTCCTTTTTCCAAAGTAGACCAGGTAGTTGGATTGACCGATGTTTCGATAGAATATTCTCGTCCAAGCATGAAGGGGCGAACAATTTTTGGAAATTTAGTTCCTTATGATAAACTATGGAGAACAGGTGCTAATAAAAATACACAAATTACATTTAGTGATGATGTAAAAGTGGAAGGAAATGAGCTAAAAAAAGGAACTTACGCGATTTTTACAAAACCAGGAAAAGAAAATTGGGAGATTATTTTCTACAGTGATGCGAGTAACTGGGGAACACCCCAGAAATGGGACGATAGTAAAGTTGCTGCAAAGGCAACTGTAAAAGCAAATACGTTACCGTTTAATGTAGAGACTTTTACGATTATGTTTAGTGATTTTAAAATGGACGGAGCAACGATGAATTTCGTTTGGGCAAATACTGAGGCAGCTGTTAAGATAAAAGTTCCTACAAAAGAAAAAGCAATGGAAAGTATCGAAAAAGTAATGGCAGGTCCTTCTCCTAATGATCATTATCAAGCGGCAGTTTTTTATAAGGATGTTGAGCAATATGAAAAGGCTAAAAAGCATATCGAAAAGGCTGTTGCCGGTAGGGCTGATGCGTTTTGGTACCATAGACAGCATTCTTTGATTTTGGCTAAAACAGGCGATAAAGCAGGAGCTGTTAAAGCCGCTAAAACATCCTTAGAATTAGCTGAGAAAGCAGGAAATGCAGATTACGTAAAATTAAACAAAGACTCTCTTGCAGAGTGGGGAGCTAAATAACACTCTTTTTTTTTCACACAAATCAAAAGCGTTTGATCTACTGGTCAAGCGCTTTTCTATTTTTGATATGTCTTAATCGAGTTCATCAAGAAAGAAAATTTCCTCAACTGGTTTTTTAAATAGACTGGCGATTTTTAAGGCTAATACGGTAGAAGGAACGTATTTATTTTTTTCCATAGCGTTAATTGTTTGCCTGCTTACCCCAATTTTTTCTGCTAAGTCTGCCTGAGTTAAATCGTGAATTGCACGTTCAATTTTAATTTTATTCTTCATACCCGGGTTTTTTATAAACTACATAATTAAACCGAAGAATAAATATTAATAAAGGCGTAAACATATTGTAAATTAATATATGCATATAGGTTATTTCATAAATGAAAATAGTAGCAATTAGTAAAATACTGTAATTTATTAAGATTGCCCAAACCAACGAATCCAATCTGGTTTTTGAAATAAACTCATCTTCGATTTTTTCTTTTGAGAAACAAACTAATAAACCTCCAATGATAACAAAGATCACTATGATTTCGTCTAAAATGTTATTCTCAATAATTCTTAAAAATCCATAGTTTTCTTTAAAGAAAGAATCATAATGGATTAATGAGATAACATTTGTTTTTATTAGGTTTGATTCATAATCATTGATAGAAAGGAATATTCCAGCTACAATTCCCGTAATAAACAATATCCATCCGGGCTTTTTAAATTTGTTTGATAATAAATATTTCATCTGTTCGATTTTTGATTAACTCTATAAATGTAAATAATTTTTTACTAAAAGTAAAGTTTATTTTACATTTTGTAAAATAGATCAGTATTTTTAATATTTTAAATCTTGATCAGGTATACTGTAAATCGATTTTGTCTCTCACGGTATCCAACATTTTGATTAGTTGCCGACTTTTATCGAAAGACATTATAGTACTCTCGGTATTTCCTTGAGAAAGCATCTCTTGAACATGTGTAATTTCGAAACTATAGCCATTTGTTGCGACAGGAAACTCATAAAGCTTTTTGATTCCTTCTTTGGTAATTGTAACAGAAGAAGGTTCGTGAAACCTACTATTAATACAAATGGTTCCACTTTCTAACTCGATGATCGCTTCAGTATTAGTTTTCTTAGTTATTGATGAATAAAGGGAAGCTTTAATATTATTTTTATAACTAAGTATCATTGTGCAATTTTCATCAATACCACGTTTATCAAATGTAGCACTGGCTTCAATTTCATTAGGATATCCTATTATACTTAACGCTGCAAATAAAGGATAAATTCCTACATCCAATAAGCTTCCTCCACCAAGTTTTTTATTAAATACTCTGTTCTTAGGATCAAAGGGGCTTGCAAAACCAAAGTCTGCCTTTAGACTTTTAACCTCACCTAGATCCATAGATTGAATAACTTTTAAGGCATAATTGTAATGTGGTAAAAAATAGGTCCATAAAGCTTCCATTAAAAATGTTTTATTGCGTTTTGCTGTATTAATCATCTCCTCTACTTGTTTTCTATTCATAGCAAAAGGTTTTTCACATAATACCGCTTTTTTATTATTAAGGCACATAAGCGTGTTTTCGTAATGAAAAACATGAGGTGTTGCAATGTATATAACATCAACAGATGGATCAGCCGCTAGCTTTTGATATGTTCCATAAGAATTAGGGGAGTTATATATTTTCCCAAAATCTATTGCTTTTTTTTGATCCCTACTGGCTACTGCATATAAAGTGGCTTCCGGAATGTTCATAAGATCTTCCGCAAATTTATGTGCAATTTTACCGCAGCCTATAATTCCCCAATTGTAGTTTTTTTTCTGATTCATTAATTTACTTTTTTAAAAAAGTTATAGAAGTGATATTTTTTGGTTTACCCTGCTGTTTTTAAGCTTGTTGTATTTATATTTTGAAAAATTTGAAGGGAATAAGTATCATAATTTTAAAAAATGTTGAATTATTTGATATAAGTACAAAATAAGCATACTTGTTAGTAGTTTTTTTTGAGATGTTGGTTATAATTCTTAAATTTAAAGAACTCACTTTTTAAAACCAAACCATTATGGAAAATCGCACTGCCCCAAAAGAATCTTCAAGTCGTCAGCCACATACACTTCGATTGAGTCGCATGAAAGATGAACTTTCTGCAATGTTAGCAGAATTACATTCATATAGGTGCGAGCCGTGTACTCCGGATATGCATAAGCAATTTCTGGAATTGGATGATAACGGTCGTAGATTAAAACAAAAAATTAGTAAAGCAGCAGATTTATTAAAGAACTCTGTAAAGTTTACAAAAGAAATTGCGGATGAAGTATTTGGAGTTATGAATAGATATCACAAGTTTCAAAAGAATTTATACTCTTATCGTTCTAAAGCAGTTGTGCATCATTAGTACAGCACCCTATCGATATAAAATGATACTAAAACCTCAACTATTTTGTCGAGGTTTTTTCTTATCATTCTACGGATTATATCTTATATCCTGATTAAAATGTTAAACTTTGTAATGAGTATTGAAATTGCTAGATGATGATATGGTGAAACCATTTATTTCACGATAGTTTTAGTGGTGGGTATTTACCTGATGATATTGGCATAGGTTTTCTAAGGCGTGATCTGAGTTTACTTTTATAACTATTGCATATTTAGTTTTATAATTATTTTAGAATACCCTTAATTTTATTTAGCGAAAAAGCAAGTCAAAATTTCTATGATAAAACCTGGGAGAAATAAGTGGTTTATTGTTGCTGAGCTGTTTGTAATTCTTATATTTGAAAACTTAAAATTGCACATATCATTTATGAATGATTTGTCGTACTAAAAAAACATTATAGAGCGAATGAATCTCTTACAAGGTAAAACTGCCATTATCACAGGCGCTACTCGTGGTATTGGTAAAGGAATAGCACAAGTTTTTGCAAAACAAGGAGCTAATGTTGCATTTACGTATAGTTCATCTGTTGATGCAGCTAAGGAGTTAGAAAAGGAATTAAATAATTTAGGTGTTCAGGCGAAAGCTTATCAAAGTAATGCTGCTAATTTTGAGGAATCAGAAAGTTTAGTAAAAGACGTTCTGGAGACTTTCGGAAGCATAGATGTGCTGGTTAATAACGCAGGTATTACCAAGGATAATTTGTTAATGAGAATGAGTGAGGAAGATTTTGACACCGTCATCGAAGTCAACCTGAAGAGTGTGTTTAATATGACCAAAGCAGTTCAGAGAACGATGCTTAAACAACGTAACGGAAGTATAATCAATATGAGTTCTGTCGTTGGAGTTAAAGGTAATGCTGGCCAGGCTAATTATGCCGCATCTAAAGCCGGGATCATTGGTTTTTCTAAGTCTGTTGCTTTAGAATTAGGTTCCAGAAACATACGAAGCAATGTGATCGCTCCAGGTTTTATTGAGACCGAAATGACAGGGAAATTAGACGAGAAAGTTGTAGACGAATGGAGAAAAGCGATACCGTTAAAAAGAGGTGGAGCTCCAGAAGATATTGCCAATGCTTGTTTGTTTTTGGCTAGTGACCTAAGTTCTTACGTTACAGGACAAGTGCTTCATGTTGATGGAGGAATGCTAACCTAAAATTAAATACTAGAATCAAGGCTAGCGGTTTTTGATTAGTTTTCTAATAAGTTTAAGATTTTTTTAATTAAATGTGATTATTTTTCAGGTTTCTAATTCGCAAAACGAGTTAAATATTGAAAATTGTAAATAACACCTGAATTGTAATTAACAAGAATGCAGACACATAATATAGGTTTGATCGTAGCGGCTGGAATAATTGCATTAATTATTGCGCTGTTTCAATATACATATAAAGCAAAGAATAGAACCAAAAAAAATCTACTCTTTGCTTTTTTGCGTTTCCTTATTGTTTTTGCGCTATTGGTTTTATTGATTAACCCTACTTTTCGAAAGAACACGTATTATACGGAAAAACCAACGTTAGTAGTGGCGGTTGATAACTCATCTTCTATAAAACACCTTAATCAGGATCAATCTGTATCTCAGTTTATAAGTAATATCCAGAAAAGTGATGATCTTAAGGAACGTTTTGATATAAAGTATTATTCTTTTGCAGACGATCTAAATGATAGCTTAAATTTGAAATTTGACCAAAAGCAAACTAATATCTCTAAGGCATTAGAAAACTTAGATCAGATTTATAAAAGTACCAATGCACCAACAATCTTAGTTACTGATGGTAATCAAACATATGGAAGAGACTACCAATATAGTAGTAGCACGTATAAACAACAGATATTTCCTATCATTACGGGAGACACTACCAAAGTAACTGATACTAAAATTCAACAATTAAATGTAAATCGTTATGCATACCTTAAGAATAAGTTTCCCATTGAGGTTATTCTTACCTATTCTGGAACCAAAAATATTGATACAAGATTCGAGGTTACCTCGGGTAAGAATACAGTTTATTCACAAAGTATTTCTTTTTCTGAAGAGCGTAATTCTCAAGTTGTTAATTTCACCCTAGCTGCAAATATTGCGGGAGTATTAAAGTACAAAGCAACATTGATTCCTTTAGAAAACGAAAAAAACATTGTCAATAATAGTAAAAGTTTTGCTGTAGAGGTAATTGATCAAAAAACAAATGTTTTATTAGTTAGTGAACTTACTCATCCGGACTTAGGGGCTATTAAAAAAAGCATCGAGAGTAATGAGCGTAGAAGCCTTACCATTATTAATCCCTCTCTAGTGAACGATATTGAAGATTACCAACTGATTATAGTGTATCAGCCTAATACCAGGTTCAGAGGTGTTTACGAAAAGTTGAAAAATTCTCGAAAAAACTATTTTACAATAACAGGAGCTAAAACGGATTGGGTGTTTCTTAATAAAATACAGGATAAATACCGACAGGAAATTACAAGGCAAACTGAATATTACTTACCAAAATTTAATTCTAATTACGGAACATTTCTGTTAGAAGATATCGGTTTCGAAGAGTATCCGCCACTGATAGGTACTTTTGGAGAAGTCAATATGAATTCTTCTTATGATGTTCTATTACAAAGAAATATTGACAATATTACTACAGAAGATCCATTGTTGGCAACAATAGAACAAGACGGAATTAGAGAAGCGGTCTTATTCGGAGAAGGTATATGGAGATGGCGTGCACAGAATTATTTGGACACTAAGACTTTCAAAAGTTTTGATGATTTTTTCGGAAAAATAGTACAGTATTTAGCATCGAACAAACGAAAAAGTAGATTGAATACGATTTCAGAATCTTTCTATTATGGCAATGCCAGCATCATTATTAAAGCAGAATATTTTACCAAAAACTATGAATTTGATAGAAGAGGAAGTCTTAATATAGTTGTTAAAAATAAAGAAACCGAAGCATCCCAGACGATCCCGATGTTACTAAAAAATAATTCCTATGAAGCAGACCTTAGTAGTTTAGCTTCTGGTAATTATGACTTTACGGTCACGGTTACAGGAGAGAATATATCCCGTTCCGGAAGTTTTAGTATCCTGGATTATGACGTGGAACAACAATTACTCATTGCAGATGTAACAAAACTGAAGCAAGTAGCGACTAATACCAATGGAAAGGCTTATTTTATAAATCAAAAAGATATTCTAATTAAAGATTTAATAGAAGACCAGAGGTATCTTGCAATCCAGAAAAGCAAGGAAAATATCGTATCTTTAATAGACTGGAAATATCTTTTAATGATAATCATAATCTTACTTAGTTTTGAGTGGTTTATGAGAAAATATAATGGGCTTATTTAAAATTTAAAACTAAACATTTATCATGGAAAAATTACCTAAAATAGGATTACCTATTCTTATTATTGTAGTACTTGTAATCGTATTTATTTCGAAGTCTACTGTCACTATTGGCTCAGGAGAAGCCGGTGTATTATATAAAACGTTTGGAGGCGGAGTTGTAACCGATGAACCACCGCTGGGAGAAGGTTTTCACCTAGTGCTGCCTTGGGATAAAGTGATTGTATATGAAGTAAGACAACAAGAAGTTTTTGAGAAAATGCAAGTGCTTTCTTCTAATGGTCTTGAGATTAAATTAGATGCTTCTGCTTGGTTTCAGCCACAGTATGAAAAATTAGGATTGTTACATCAGGAAAAAGGAGAAAATTACGTACAAAGAATATTATTACCTACCATACGCTCAGCTGCGCGTAGTGTAGTAGGAAGATATACACCAGAGCAATTATACTCTAGTAAAAGAGATGTTATTCAGAAAGAGATTTATGAAGAAACGAGGAAAATTGTGGGAGATCAGTATGTGCAACTTAATGAAGTATTAGTACGTGATGTAACCTTGCCACCTACAATTAAAGAAGCTATTGAGCGTAAATTGAAGCAAGAACAGGAGTCTTTAGAGTATGAATTTAAATTAACAAAGGCGCAAAAAGAAGCAGAAAGACAAAAAATTGATGCAGAAGGTAAAGCTGTGGCTAACCAAATCCTTAGCGCATCCTTAACTGATAAGATTTTAAAAGAAAAAGGAATTCAAGCCACTTTAGAATTGGCAAAATCTTCAAATGCTAAAGTAGTAATTGTTGGTTCCGGAAAAGATGGAATGCCGTTGATCCTAGGAAATCAGTAAAAGAATAAATACACGAACTGTGCTTTATAAAAGAACCATCATGCAATATTGTATGATGGTTCTTTTTTCCGGGTATATGTAACAATTTGACTAAAACTTATACCAATAATAAAAGACATTGAAACTATGAATTACATTTTTGTTTTATTAGCAAGTTTTGCAGGTTTTCTTACGGTAAATAATGAAAAGGATACAAAAAGAAAAAACTTTTTAATTTTAATTTATGCATCCTTGATAGGGATAGCTCTGCTATTTTCTTTTGGTGAATTTATAGGTCAATTTATTTATAGGGTCGAAAATTTATAACTCATGAAAAGGATAGAACCATATAAAAAAATAGAAGAGGCTTTAGAAGCTTTGGATAATGGAGGAAGATTTTATAATATTCTAACCAAGGCTGATGATGGAATCATTTCTCCGGCAGAATTAGGAAAAGTGGCAGGCCTCTTTGGGGATAAGCAAGAGATGATACTTTTTTTAGACTTAGCAACCTCAGAACTTAATGATGATGCGAGAAGTCAATTAATTACTACATTATCTAGTAACCTACAATCCTTATATTATAAATATACCGCAAAAGAATTGCTGCCATCTCAAGTTAATGATCAAGTAACGTTATCCTCTAATATCATAATCAAGGGTATTCCTAAAAAGCTCTCCTCGCAATCTAATTTTAATGGATTTATTATGATACCAATAGTAACAGGTGGAATTACTACATTTTCTATGATTCCTATAATCGATACCTATGATGTTTATGAAATAGCCCAGGAAGAATCGTCAGAGACGGTTATCATCGCCCACGCAAAAGGTTCTCATAAACTACCGGAAAAATGTATAAAAGTGGCGGGAGTTATAAAAGAACTTAAGTCTAAAAAGAATAAAAAAACAATCTCAAAGAGGTATTTGGAAGCTGTTTATTATATAGATGCATAATTACTTTTATCTGGTTTTAATAATTTTTTAAAAATTAGTGTAGTTATTGCTTTTTTAAATTTTCTGCCTGTGCAGTCCAGTTATCACGCTCGATACGACCAGGAAAAAATTGTATTAATTCGGTAACCGTATAGATATCTTCTTTCTTAAATCTACTTATTTGATCAAAAGTATATATCCCAATACTGTTTAGCTTTTGCTCTATAAAAGGTCCAACACCGCTTATCTGTTTAAGATCGTCTTTCTCCGATGCATCCGCTTTACCGAAGCTATCAAAATTCAGTCTTAGTTTTCCAGTATCATCAGGTTGCATCTTAGCTTCGCCAGATTCAATTGATTTTAATGTGTTTTCCTTTTCACTGGAAAAAGTTGTATTGGCTTTCTGGAACTTACTATTTCTTAATTTTTCCTTTTCTCTAAGACATTGATTCAGTTTTTCCTGGTACTTGTTTTTAAGGCTCCACTTTGATAAAAACCATCCTAAAAAGAATGCAATTACTAATAACAAAAAAAGACACCACCAGTTTGCTTCGGTTAAAAAATCTAACATAGTTGTAGTTATTTAGTTTACAATTATTTCTATTCTTCTGTTTTTTGACCTGTTTTCTTCAGTGTCGTTAGGAGCAACCGGTCTTGATTCTCCTTTAGATTTTGCTGTGATCTTTTCAGGGGCAATGCCTCGTGAAGCAAGATAATTTCTTACATTTTCAGCTCTTTTTAGACCAATAGATTGATTAGCATTTGCATCACCTACATCATCTGTATGCCCTGTAATATGAACAGTCTTGTCAGGATATTTTATTAAATAATTTTTTAACTCCGATGCATAATTTGTTAAAGTAGCATCAGGTTTAAAATCTTTAGATCCAAAATCTGAGTACAAGGTTTTATTGGCAATACCTTTTTCCACCTCCTTTAATCTTGATTTATTTATCTTTTCGAAATGTAGAAGAATACCTCCGGTATAATTACCATTTTTATCATAATCGTATGCATGTAGTTTGGCTTTGGTAACAACACGATCGGCGTTTATACCAGCTTTTACTAAAAGATCCTTTATGAAATTTGCTCTAGAGATTCCTATTAGTGAATCTGTTTTACGTTCTTCTGCAGTTTCATAGCCAGAAATAATTAATTCCTGATCTTGATGCTGACCTAGATATTTAGCAATCTCATTTTCAAAACCTCTTACACCATTAGGTATGTATACATCAGCGTTGGAATTGTTAATTCTTAAATTTTCAGGATATCTAAATGCATCAATATTTTGATTATCCTTAGCATAAAGCCCGTGAGCCCTTGACAGGCTATCCTCATAAGCTTTTCTAGCTTTTGCTTCCGCTTCCGGGTCAAATGATTCTTCTACTATTGAAGATTCTTTATTTCTATCTCCCAGACACCAATTACATGAGTAGTACCACCGCATTCCCAGCAAAGCAAATAAGATAAAAATAAGAAAAGAGATCAATTTTTTCATATGTTAGTGATTAGTGTTGTCTCTTAAAGTTATAAAAATGTTTTAATTAAATTATTACGGTAGAGCGATTTATATTTTGAAATAAGGTGAATAACAAAAATTTAAGCTGAAATACATTTCAGAAAAAAATATTTTTTATAAATTCGCACAGTATTGAAAAAAACAATGAGCAATATCCTTTTACATCATCATCATTCTTACATTTCCGCCCAGGCGTGGTAAGTTGATATGTGTATAAGTAAATCATATATAATAACCCGTTTGAGCATTTTCAAACGGGTTTTTTATTTTAAAACTTGTTTTGAATTGACCAAACACAACAATAAAGAAGATAATGTCAAAAATTAAAATTGCTATTCAAAAGAGTGGAAGACTGAATGAGGATTCTGTTCAGATTTTAAAAGATTGTGGAATTTCTATCGATAATGGAAAAGACCAACTAAAGGCAGCTACAAGAAACTTTCCTATGGAGGTGATGTTTCTTCGTAATGGTGATATTCCTCAATACCTTAGAGATGGCGTGGTGGATATTGCAATTATTGGAGAAAATGTTTTAGTTGAGAAGGGTAAAGATATTGACATCGCAGAAAGATTGAATTTTTCTAAATGTAAGGTTTCTCTTGCTGTTCCTAAAGATGTGGAATACAATTCAATCGAAGACCTCGATGGAAAAAGAATCGCTACATCATATCCAAATACGGTAAGAGAATACTTAAAAGAAAAAGGAATTTCCGCTGATTTGCATCAGATTTCCGGTTCTGTAGAAATTGCACCTAATATCGGACTAGCAGATGCAATTTGTGATATTGTGTCTAGTGGAAGTACTTTGTTTAAGAATAATCTAAAGGAAGTAGAAGTGATGCTTACCTCAGAAGCTGTATTAGCTGTTTCTCCAAAAATTAGCAATGAGAACAGGGTTAGTCTAAAAAAGTTGCAATTTAGAATACAGGCAGTATTAAAGGCCAGGTCTTCCAAATATGTACTATTGAATGCTCCTAATGATAAAATTGATCGTATTGTAGATATTCTTCCCGGAATGCGTAGTCCAACAGTATTGCCGCTAGCCGAAAAAGGATGGAGCTCTATCCACACAGTAGTGGAAAAGAATAAGTTTTGGGATATCCTAGATGAGTTAAAGGCTGAAGGAGCAGAAGGTATTTTGGTATGTCCTATTGAGAAAATGGTATTATGATTTTTGAAATACGAAATACGAATTACGAATTACGATCTAATGAATAATTAAAATATATACCCAAGTTACTTCTCCTTATGGAGAGGGTTAGGTTGAGGAGTTATGAAAAAAATATACAATCCAGAAAGAAATACTTGGTCAGAAATTCTAAGACGACCTACACAAACGGTAGCAGATATTGAAGGTACTGTGTTGGATGTTTTTAATGAAGTCAAAACAAAGGGGAATAAGGCTATTAATCGATACACAAAGAAGTTTGATAAGGTATCGTTAGATTCAATATTAATCTCTGAAGAAGAAATCGAGAAGGCCAAGCAATTAGTAAGTGAGGAACTCAAAGAAGCTATTGTACTTGCCAAATCCAATATTGAAGCTTTTCATGCTGCACAGAAAACCAAAAGAGTATCTGTAGAAACAACAGACGGAGTGAGATGCTGGCAGGAAAAAAGACCTATACAAAAAGTAGGGTTGTATATTCCCGGCGGGACAGCACCATTATTTTCTACAATTTTGATGCTAGCAGTTCCCGCCAACATTGCTGGTTGTGCCGAAATAGTTCTATGCTCTCCTCCTGATACAGAAGGAAAAATCAATCCGGCTATTTTATATACAGCCAATCTTTGTGGCGTAACTAAAATTTTTAAAGTCGGAGGAATTCAGGCGATTGCCGGAATGACATTCGGAACAGAAACGATTCCTCAAGTGTATAAAATTTTCGGTCCTGGGAACCAATTCGTAACGGTGGCTAAACAATTAGCAACAAAATTTGGAGTTGCAATCGATATGCCTGCTGGCCCTAGTGAGTTACTGGTAGTAGCAGATGATACAGCCAATGCATCTTTCGTTGCTTCCGACCTGCTAAGCCAGGCAGAACACGGTAAGGATAGTCAAGTGATTTTGGTATCGACTTCTAAAGAACTCATTTTGGCAGTAGAAAAAGAAGTAACAAGTCAATGTGAGCCACTACCAAGAAAAGAAATTGCAGAGGCCGCTATCGCGAATTCTAAATTGATTTATGTCGAAAATGATAAAGAAGCATTGGAGTTAATCAACGAATACGGACCTGAGCATTTTATTGTTTGTGTGGCAGATCAGGATTTTTATGTTGATAATATCATAAACGCAGGTTCGGTCTTTATTGGAAATTATACTCCCGAAAGTGCAGGAGATTATGCTTCTGGAACCAACCATACTCTACCAACTAATGGATATGCCAAACAATATAGCGGTGTAAATCTGGATAGTTTTATGAAATCTATGACATTTCAGAAGATATCTGAAGAAGGAATTCAGAAAATAGGAAAAGCTATAGAAATAATGGCAGAAGCAGAAGGATTACAAGCACATAAAAATGCGGTTACTTTAAGGTTAGATAGTTTGAAATAGTTGCGTTATCCTGAACGGGTTTTAGAATCACACACATCAAGATGAAGAAAATGAATGAGCTTAAGTTATGTCTATATTTATGACTAATTAATATGAAAACAACACAATTTAATATAAATCAACTAACACGTGAAAACGTAAAAAGATTGAAACCATATTCCTCAGCAAGAGATGAATACGTTTCTGATGGCTCTGAAATGATTTTTCTGGATGCTAACGAAAATCCTTATGAGAATGGAGTAAATAGATATCCTGATCCGCAACAGCGGAGTTTAAAGTCTGTGTTGGCAAGTCAAAAAGGAGTTTCGCCACAAAATATACTTTTGGGAAATGGAAGTGATGAAGTGTTAGATCTTTTATTTAGAGCTTTTTGCGAACCTAAAGTAGATAATATTATTACATTGCCGCCAACTTATGGAATGTATAAGGTGTTAGCAAACATTAATAACATTGAGGAAAAAGAAGTATTGCTAACCCAAAATTTTGAGCCAAATGTAACCGAAATTTTAGAAGCTGTGGATGCCAATACCAAAATTATCTTTTTATGTTCTCCCAATAACCCAACCGGCAATTCTTTTTCAGAAGATAGTATTATCAAAATTTTAGAAAATTTTCAAGGGTTGGTTGTTATCGATGAAGCTTATATTGATTTTTCATCAAAAGAAAGTTGGATTAACAAAATCGAAACGTATCCAAATCTGATCATCACACAAACATTGTCTAAAGCATATGGTATGGCTGGTATCAGGTTAGGATTATGTTATGCTTCAGAAGATATCATCGCGATCCTGAACAAAATTAAATCTCCGTATAACGTTAATGAGCTTACCCAACAAAGAGCATTAGAAAGAGTAAAAAACGTAGATCAGGTAAAAGAAGAGGTGGCTGATATTTTAAAAGAAAGAAAAAAACTTACTACTGCATTGTCCGAAATTGATTTTATTGAAAAAATATATCCAACGGATGCTAATTTTATTTTAGTAAAAGTAGATAATGCCAATTTGAGATATAATCAAGTACTGAAAGAAGGAATTGTGATCCGCAATCGAACTACACAACCGCTTTGTAAAAACACACTTCGTTTTACAGTAGGTACCAAAGAGGAAAATGAAAAATTAATAGAAGTATTAAAAAACGTATAATTGTCATTCCAGCGTAGGCTGGAATCCATATACAAAATAAATCAATGAAAAAGAAAGTATTATTTATAGATCGAGACGGTACTTTGGTTTTAGAACCTCCCGTAGATTATCAATTGGACAGTTTGGAAAAACTGGAGTTCTATCCAAAGGTCTTTCAGTATATGGCTAAAATCGCTAATGAATTAGATTATGAATTGGTAATGGTCACTAATCAAGATGGATTAGGAACAGATTCCTTTCCGGAAGATACGTTTTGGCCAGCTCATAATAAAATAATGACTGCTTTTGAAAAAGAAGGTGTAGTATTTAATGCGGTTCATATTGATAAAACATTTCCACACGAAAATGCAAATACTCGAAAACCTAGAACCGGTCTGTTAACTCAGTATCTTGATAAAGAAAAGTATGATTTGGAGAACTCATTTGTCTTAGGTGATCGAATAACGGATATGGAATTGGCAAAAAACCTTGGTGCAAAAGGGATCTTTTTGTCTGAAGATCCACAACTGGGAGCAGATGAAATAGAGACTGATATAAATGCTATCCCAGAAAGTATCGCGTTAACATCTACAGATTGGAAAGAAATTTATGAATTTTTAAAGCTAGAAGATCGAGTAGCTGAAATTACTAGAAACACAAACGAAACTAAGATCTATATTAAACTTAATCTAGATGGTTCTGGTAAAAATGATATCTCTACGGGGTTACATTTCTTTGATCATATGCTAGATCAGATCGGGCGTCACGGTGCGATGGATTTAACTGTACAGGTGGATGGAGATTTACTTGTGGATGAGCACCATACGATAGAAGATACAATGATTGCTTTAGGAGAATTGTTTCATAAAACCTTAGGTAACAAATTAGGAATCGAACGTTACGGATTTTGTTTACCTATGGATGATTGCTTAGCGCTGGCTGCGGTTGATTTTGGAGGTCGTCCATGGTTGGTTTGGGATGCCGATTTTAAACGGGAGAAAATTGGCGATATGCCAACAGAAATGTTTTTCCACCTTTTCAAATCATTTACAGATGGAGCAAAGTGTAATTTAAATATTAAGGCAGAAGGAGATAATGAACATCATAAAATAGAAGGTATATTTAAAGCATTTGCCAAAGCTATGAAGATGGCAGTGAAAAGAGATGCTAATAAAATGTTTTTACCAAGTACTAAAGGAATGTTATAATAAATAGTATAGAGTAGTTAGTATTGAGTATAGAGTTTTTTAAAACGAGGAAACTATACTTAATGACGAACTCAATAGTTTATACTAATAATAAATAAAGTAATTAATATTGAGTACAAAGTTTTTTTGTGACTAAGAAGGTGTAATTAATACTTTGTACTTAGTACTTAATACTAATTATAAAAATGAAAATAGTAATCATAAATTACGGTGCAGGAAATATCCAATCCATAAAGTTTGCAATTCAACGATTAGGGTATGAAGCAATTTTAAGCGATGATCCTGAGGAAATCAAAGCTGCAGATAAAGTTATTTTTCCTGGTGTTGGTGAGGCAAGTAGTGCTATGAAAAAACTGAGAGCTTCTGGTTTAGATACATTAGTACCTCAATTAAAGCAACCTGTTTTAGGAATTTGTTTAGGGATGCAGTTGATGTGTAGCTACACAGAAGAAGGAGATACTGAAGGATTAGGGATTTTTCATACCAATGTAGTTCGATTTAATCACGGTGTAAAAGTCCCACAGATTGGATGGAATCAGATTGAGTCATTAAAGTCTCCATTGTTTCAAGGGGTAACAGAAAAAGAATATATCTATTTAGTACATAGCTATTACGCACCCGTAATGGAAGAAACCATCGCCCAATCAACGTATGGAGTTACTTATAGCACAGCCTTGCAAAAAGATAATTTCTATGGAACCCAGTTTCACCCTGAAAAGAGTAGCATAGTAGGAGAGAAAATTCTGGAGAATTTTCTTAGTATTAAGTAGTGAGTGCAAAGTATTAAGTTGTGTTCGTTTTTAAGGGTTAAGTAAATAATGAATAGGTATCAAGAATTAAAAATATGGATTAGAGCAATGGATTTGGTAGAGCAAGTCTATTCTTTAATGAAAATACTACCAGATGAAGAGAAATTTGGTTTGATATCTCAGATTAAAAGAAGTAGTGTTTCTATACCATCAAATATTGCTGAAGGAGCAGGAAGAAACTCAAGTAAAGAGTTTGTTCGTTTTTTAAGTATAGCGAACGGATCAACAACTGAACTTGAAACTCAATTAATTTTAATTGTAAGATTAAAATTTGTTCCGAAAGAAAAAATAGAAGGATTATTAAAATTGTGCACAGAAATTAAGAGAATGAATTATGCTCTTCAGAGAAGTGTTGAAAAAACTTAAGACTCTGTACTCAATACTCTGTACTAATTACTATAAAAAGAAATGAGAATAATACCAGCAATAGATATCATAGATGGAAAATGTGTTCGCCTCTCCAAAGGAGATTATGATACCAAGAAAATATATAACGAAAACCCTTTAGAAGTTGCCAAGGAGTTTGAAGCACACGGAATTCAATATCTGCATTTGGTAGATTTGGATGGAGCAAAGTCTAAGCATATTGTTAATCATAAAATACTAGAGCAAATTGCTTCCAAAACAAATTTGAAAATAGATTTTGGAGGAGGTTTAAAAACAGATGAAGATTTAAAGATTGCTTTCGATTGTGGAGCGAATCAGATTACAGGTGGTAGTATTGCTGTAAAGGATTCGGAAACTTTTAAATCTTGGTTATTAAAGTTCGGTAGTGATAAGATCATTTTAGGTGCAGATGCGCAAAATGAAAAGATTGCTGTCAGTGGTTGGTTAGAAGAAAGTGATAAAGAATTGATTCCTTTTGTAAAAGAATACCTGAAAGAAGGAGTTTCGTACGTGATCTGTACGGATATTAGCAAAGACGGGATGCTGGAAGGACCTTCGTTTAAGCTGTATAAAAAAATGTTGAATCAATGTGAAGTTATAACGAACGATTCTCAAATCACTTCGAAAATTAAATTAATAGCCTCTGGAGGTATTTCAACTTTTGGTGAATTACCAAAATTAGCTGAGATTGGTTGCGAAGGAACAATTATCGGAAAAGCAATTTATGAAAACCGAATCAGTTTAAAACAACTAGAGAATTACATTTTAAGTTAAGAGATCTCACAGGTTTTTAAAACCTGTGAGGTCTATTTGAAGAAGTAATTATGAATAAGGAAATAGCACAAGAGTTTAAAGAACAAATCATCTACAGATTAGATGAAAGTATCAGGATGATTACTATAAGCCTTGAGCAATTGTCTGAAGACGACATCTGGAAACGATGTAATAGTTCTTCTAATAGCATTGGTAATTTGATATTACATCTTTGCGGTAATATTACTCAATATGCTATAGCTTCTCTAGGTAACTTAGAAGATAAGAGAGATCGTGATACAGAATTTGAGGCTAAAAATGGTTTCTCTAAATCACAATTATTATCAAAACTAAATGCTATTATTGAGGCAGCGAAAATTACTTTGTTGAACTGTTCAGTTTCAGAATTAATGAGAAAACGAGAAGTACAAGGATTTAGTTTTTCGGGAATAGGCATCGCGATTCATGTAACAGAACATTTATCATATCATACGGGACAGATAGCTTTTAGGACAAAACAATTAAAAAATAAAGATTTAGGTTTTTATGATGGTATAGATTTAAATATTAAAAATGAATAAGGGATGAATAGTATTTAGCATTAAATATATAACCATAAACCAACAACTAAAAACTAATAACCATAAACTATTAACAAAAAAATGCTTACAAAAAGAATTGTACCCTGTTTGGATATTAAGAATGGACGAACAGTAAAAGGAGTTAATTTTGTTGATTTAAGAGATGCTGGAGATCCTGTTGAATTAGCAGATGCGTATTCAAAAGCAGGAGCTGACGAGTTGGTCTTTTTAGATATTTCAGCTACAGAGGAAAGAAGAAAAACGTTAGCGGATTTAGTGCTTAGAGTTGCAGAAAAAGTAAATATACCATTTACCGTTGGAGGAGGAATTTCTTCTATTGAAGACGTCGACATTTTGCTTCAGAATGGAGCAGATAAAGTTTCTGTAAATTCATCTGCTGTGAAAGACCCGCAATTGATCAATGATTTAGCTGGTAAATTTGGTAGTCAATGCATTACCGTTGCAATTGATGCCAAGCAAATTAATGGCGAATGGAAAGTACATTTGGTAGGAGGAAAAGTACCAACAGAGCTTGATTTATTCGAATGGGCAAAAGAAGTGGAAGATAGAGGGGCAGGAGAGATTTTGTTTACATCTATGGATAATGATGGTACCAAAGATGGTTTTGCAAATGATGCTTTAGCCAGATTATCAGAGGAGTTGAATATTCCGATCATAGCATCTGGTGGTGCAGGAAATATCCAACACTTTGTGGACACCTTTAAAGAAGGAAAATCAGACGCGGCTCTGGCTGCTAGTGTTTTTCATTTCAAAGAAATAGAAATAAAAGATTTAAAAAGGGAATTACGAGCAAACGAAATTCCGGTAAGATTATAAACGATTTGTCATTCCAGCGGAGGCTGGAATCCAAAAGCTAGTGATAAAGTAATGAAAATAAACTTTAATAAAAACAACGACGGACTTGTTCCTGTAATCATTCAAGATTCGACTACTAAAAATGTTTTGATGTTAGGATATATGAATGCAGAGGCCTATCAAAAAACAGTGGAAACTAAGAAGGTAACTTTTTTTAGTAGAACTAAGAACAGGTTGTGGACCAAGGGAGAAGAAAGTGGTAACTTTTTGAACTTAGTAGATATTAAGAACGATTGTGATCAGGATACATTGCTAATTACAGTTAATCCCGTTGGACCGACTTGTCATAAGGGGTCAGATACTTGCTGGAATGAAAGTAACGAACAGTCATTCGGTTTTTTATCAGATTTAGAAGCTGTAATAGAAAGCAGAAAAGAGAATCAGGAAGATGAAAAATCCTATGTAGCATCATTGTTCAGGAAAGGAATCAACAAAATAGCTCAAAAGGTCGGAGAAGAAGCTGTAGAGGTTGTGATTGAGGCTAAAGATGATAACGATGATTTGTTTTTGAGCGAAAGTGCGGATTTGCTTTTTCATTATTTGATCTTGCTCCAGGCAAAAGGGTATAAGCTCAATGATATTATTGAGGTTTTAAAAAATAGACATTAATAGCTAATGCTTTGCTTTCTAATAAATTAAATTGTATTTTTGCACCCCTTTTTAGCGAGTAAGAGAATAGAAAGGATTGAAAAATAATTTAATTTAACACTTCTGTATACGTTTTCGCATTGATTCTCAAATAAGTACAGGATACAAATTTTATCTTCAATGTCTGAAGAAACAAAAAACACAGATGTTCAGGAAGTAGAGGCTCCAAAAGCAGCTCCAGCTGTATCTCCTCAACAAAAAAACCCTGAGCAATTTTTAAACGATTTTAACTGGCACAACTACGAGGAAGGTATTGACCCAATCGAAGACTCAAAACTAGAAGAGTTTGAAAAGCTAGTTGCAGAAAATTTTGTTGACACCCTAAATGATGAGGTAGTAGATGGAACAGTAATTAATATTACTGATCGTGACGCTATCATTGACATCAATGCAAAGAGTGAAGGTGTTATTTCATTAAATGAATTTCGTTATAACCCGGATCTTAAAGTAGGTGACAAGGTTGAGGTATTAATTGATGTGCGTGAAGACGCTACAGGTCAGTTAATCTTATCTCACCGTAAAGCACGTGTGATTAAGGCTTGGGATAGAGTAAATAATGCTCACGATACTGGCGAAATCGTAAACGGTTTTGTAAAGTGTAGAACTAAAGGTGGTATGATTGTAGATGTATTCGGTATCGAGGCATTCTTACCTGGTTCTCAGATCGATGTGAAGCCTATTCGTGATTATGATGCATATGTTGGTAAGACAATGGAATTTAAAGTGGTTAAGATTAACCACGAATTCAAAAACGTAGTTGTATCTCATAAGGCACTTATCGAGGCTGATATCGAAGAGCAGAAGAAAGAAATCATCGGTCAATTAGAAAAAGGTCAGGTATTAGAAGGTACTGTTAAGAATGTTACTTCTTACGGTGTATTCGTTGATCTTGGAGGAGTTGACGGACTTATCCACATTACTGATCTTTCCTGGTCTAGAATCAACCATCCAAATGAGATCGTTGAACTTGATCAGAAATTAAATGTTGTAATCTTAGACTTTGATGAGGCTAAGACACGTATTCAGTTAGGTCTTAAGCAGTTAAAAGCGCACCCTTGGGAAGCTCTTGACAACGAACTTAAGGTTGGTGATAAAGTAAAAGGTAAAGTAGTTGTAATCGCTGATTACGGTGCGTTTATCGAAGTTGAAGAAGGAGTAGAAGGATTAATTCACGTTTCTGAAATGTCCTGGTCCACACATTTACGTTCTGCACAAGATTTCGTAAAAGTTGGTGATGAAGTAGAGGCTGTAATTCTTACTTTAGACAGAGAAGAGCGTAAGATGTCTCTTGGTGTTAAACAATTAACTCCAGATCCTTGGACTGACATTACTACAAAATATCCTGTAGGTTCTAGACATACTGGTATCGTTCGTAACTTTACTAACTTTGGAGTATTCGTTGAGTTAGAAGAAGGTATCGACGGATTAATTTATATCTCTGATCTTTCTTGGACTAAGAAAATAAAGCACCCATCTGATTTCACGAATGTTGGCGATAAACTTGACGTTGTAGTTCTTGAATTAGATGTGGAAGGACGTAAATTAAGTCTTGGACATAAACAAACTGAGGACAATCCTTGGGATAAGTATGAAAAAGAGTTTGCTGTTGGAACTAAGCATACTAATACCATTGCAGAGATTGTAGACAAAGGTGCTACTATCGAGTTTAATGAGGATATAGTTGCTTTTGTACCATCTCGTCACCTGGAAAAAGAAGACGGTAAGAAACTTACTAAAGGTGATGAAGCAGAATTCCAAATTATTGAGTTCAATAAAGAATTCAAAAGAGTTGTAGCTTCTCATACTGCTTTATTCAAAGAAGAAGAAGCGAAGATTGTTAAGCAGGCTGCTAAAAAAGCTGCGGCAAGTGCATCAGAAAAAACCACACTTGGTGATATCGATGCATTAGCTGATCTTAAAGCTAAAATGGAAAAAGGAGGTAACTAAACTTCTTAATTTCAGTACATAATGAAAGACCGTTCCTAATAAGAACGGTCTTTTTTTATAATTTAACCCGAATTATGCATTGGAAAATCTATTACATGCCGAAACTCCTGCAAAATACAGCGTTTCACTACATTTTAAAGTTTAACTATAGCGATGCTATGCTAAAACTTGGAAAATATTATATTTTATGGCACTTTCAACACTCACAACGAAGTTCCAATGCATAATCCGGATTTAACTGAAAAAAGGGGTGTTGCTTATACTGGTTTTGGTGTGTTCGATATTCAATGTTTTATCGAAATTTGCAGTAAATTGATTAATAATGGTGAAGAGTCTGTGGGTCTTACTTTTAAATATTTTGTTTATGAATTTATCGAATAGTCAGAATATGCATACCGAAGAGGAATTAAGAATATTCAAAGAAAAAGTTAATCAAACTATTGAATTAGGTAGAGCTACTATTGTGGATATTGCAGCGAATAGAATTAGTAACGATACCGAATCCCTTATTAATGATGAGAATGTCCTCATTTCTGTTTGGTGTAATAATGCCGAGGTAAAAGTAGAATTCAGGGAAAGTTCTCCAATAAAATATCTTGCATATGGAGAAGAGTTTTATTTTAAGGTTGATGTAAAAGTGTCTATAGATAGAGTTTCTGGTAGTGGTGGTTCGGTAGTAAGTAATTCTGAGAATAAAACATCTAGACCTGGTTTTTCTTCAACTTATTTATATCGTTCTACTAATAATACTAAAGCCGCTATTGATTATGTATTGGAATTGAATAATACCAATGACCCTAAATATCACATCAGCGCATCTTCGCAGATATACACTATTATAAGAGAACAAAAGAACTATTATGATATGCAGATCTATGATAGATATTCGATAACATATAAGATCGATAAAAAATCAGGTAAAATATATGATTATAAAAACCCTTACAAGAACTTTTATCCAACACCAGCAAGTGCTCCTCACTTTCCAATGCCATTTGGCCCTTGGATAGAAATAAAAGAATAATAGTCATTAATTTTATTATTTTGTAATAGAAAAGGTCATACTGTTGTTTATTATTGAGTATTAATCTGGATATTTTAAAACTAGACTTAAGATTGATTAATTCTAAATTTTCATTACTTTTGTAAACCAAATATCTATTTGGAGATTATGAGTCAAAAACTACTACTTAGTGCAAAAGAGATAGATATTATTCTGCACCGTTTGGCTTGTCAATTAATAGAAAATCACACTCATTTTGAGGATACTGTTCTGGTAGGAATTCAACCTAGAGGAATTTTTTTGGCTGATCGAATAAAACAGATTTTGATCAATGATTATAAGCTAAGTACTATTAAAATGGGATATCTCGATATTACTTTTTATCGAGACGATTTTAGAAGAGGTGAAAAGCCTTTGGAAGCAAACAAAACGAAAATTGATTTTACCGTAGAAGATAAGAGAGTTGTTTTTATTGATGATGTATTGTATACCGGAAGAAGTATCAGATCTGCTTTAACCGCAATACAATCCTTTGGGAGACCTATTGAAATAGAGTTACTTACACTAATAGACAGAAGGTTTAGTCGCCATTTACCAATTCAACCTAATTATCGAGGACGACAGGTAGACGCAATTAATCAGGAAAAAGTAAAAGTGCACTGGATTGAAAATGGTGGAGAAGATGCGGTATATTTAGTAAATAGTTAAAGTTAAATAATTTTTGAAGTGTGATTATATTTCAGAAATATAATAGTACAAAATAATGAGCGAATTAAGTGTAAATCACTTACTAGGAATTAAATATCTTAAAAAAGAAGATATAAATCTCATTTTTGAAACTGCAGATCATTTTAAAGAAGTGATTAATAGGCCGATAAAAAAAGTTCCTTCGCTTAGAGATATTACAATTGCCAACCTGTTTTTCGAAAATAGCACAAGAACAAGGTTGTCATTTGAGTTGGCTGAAAAAAGATTATCTGCGGATGTTATTAACTTTTCTGCCGCATCATCTTCGGTAAAGAAGGGAGAAACACTTATAGATACCGTCAATAATATTCTTTCTATGAAAGTTGATATGGTAGTTATGAGACATCCAAATCCTGGCGCAGGAGTTTTTCTTTCAAAACACATAAAAGCTAGTATAATAAACGCTGGCGATGGAGCTCACGAACATCCTACTCAGGCTTTGTTGGATTCGTATTCCATAAGAGAGAAATTAGGAGAAGTACAAGGAAAAAAAGTAGTTATTGTTGGAGATATTTTACACTCTAGAGTGGCGTTATCTAATATATTTGCACTTAAATTACAAGGTGCCGAGATAAAGGTATGTGGACCAAAGACATTAATACCTAAGTATATAGAAAAACTTGGTGTCAAGGTAGAAACTAATCTTACCAAAGCCCTGCAATGGTGTGATGTTGCAAACATGTTACGCGTACAAAACGAACGAATGGAAATAAGTTATTTCCCATCTACAAGAGAGTATACCCAGCAATTTGGAGTAAATAAGAGGTTATTAGATAGCCTTGATAAAGAGATTGTAATTATGCATCCGGGACCGATCAATCGTGGAGTAGAGATCACGAGTGATGTAGCTGATTCTAAACAAGCCATAATATTAGATCAGGTTCAGAACGGAGTAGCAGTGAGAATGGCGGTTATTTATCTTTTAGCTTCAAAAATAAAACAATAGACTTATGATTTTTAATAAAGAAGGTTCTACAACCATCATTACGCAAGAGAAAGCTACCATAGTAGAATTTGTAAAAGGGATTGAGGATAGATATGAATCAATGAAAAATGATAATATCGTTGCTAATTTGTTTTCATTAAAGGAACTATCCGTTAGTGATATTAATGAGTTTTTAAGAATTTCGAATACACATAAAGCAAATAAACGATCATTTGTAATTGTTACGGATAAGATATCATATGATGAGACACCCAAGGAGATAACAATTGTTCCAACGTTAATAGAAGCACTGGACTTAATTGAAATGGAAGAAATAGAACGGGATCTGGATTTCTGAAATTATTTCTGAACCCTGTAAACTTACGATCTTTTTTACGTCTGAATCTCTATGAATAAATTAGCCCCGTTTGTTTTTGTGTTTGCACTATTAATTGCTAGTATAGTACAGGCACAAGATTGGAAATATGATTTTGAAGAAGCTTTAGCTCTAGCAAAAGAAAAGGATCAAAACATTGTTTTACTCTTTACAGGATCTGATTGGTGTCCTCCTTGTATTAAATTAGAAAGAAAAATTTTCTCAAATCCTGACTTTAAGGAATTTGCAGATCAAAACTTCGTTTGGGTAAAAGCAGATTTTCCGAAATGCAAAAAAAATAGATTACCAGAAAATCAACAGCTAAAAAATAGCATACTTGCAGAACGGTATAATAAGAAAATGATTTTTCCAGTGATTCTAGTTATTGACAAGAAGGGTAAAGTCCTGGGTGCAACCGGATACAGAAAAATGTCTGCAATGCGTTACATACAATTGCTAACTACTTTTGATTCATTTGGAAATTAATTAGGGACATACCTCTTCGTAATGACGGAAACGAAGAGGCACGCTATGATAAATTATCTTACGCTAATCCGTGATGGTGATTTTAAGCGTGTTAACTGAATATCTATTTGCTTCAAAAGTTAGAGTATCTTTTGCGGCTTGAAATGTTTGAGTTTCAATAAGGGCTCCATTATCATTTTCGTCAGTAGTAGTGATAGAATATCCTTTTATTTTTTTACCTGTATTATTTACAACGATGGATACTTCCTTGGGATTTACATCATAATTCGAATAATTAAAATAGATAGTGTCTTGTCCACTTTTTCTAAAAGCAATAATATCTGACTCACGAGTACTTCTGGTCTGATATGTAATGATGTTAGAGGATTCCGGTTGAGTAGAAGTTAACTGTCTAAATGCATAATAATGTTTATAAGGTTTAGGTTGCTGAGCTGCCCAAGGTATATGAAGCAATCCTCCGGGATGAAATTCGTTTGGGTAATTATTTTCGAAGTAAAACCAAGAACTTACACCATTATTAACAGCGGTACTAAAAAGGTTTGATAAGGATAATGCGGCTTTTAAAGGATCGGGAGCTGTTACAAAACCAACTGCATCACCCTTTAAAGCATGTGTTTCTGACTGATAAATTGGTTTACCTTCTGCTTCATTAAGTATACTGTTGAATAATTGTATATTTGCTCCATTCTCATACTGATGCATTGCTACTATATCTATTCCATCCCAAACATCAGGATGCTCATTTTTGAAAAACTGAATATAATCAATACATCCGTTCGGAGAAATAGTACTGGGGCCCATTATTAAAGGTATTTCCATTCCTAATGTATTAATCAATGGATCATTTAGCATTTCTTTAAACTTAGGCACTGCATACTTAAATACACGAGCTACAGCTTCCTTTGTATTTCCATCAAGGCCATAATGATATTTTCGAAATGTGCGATCTAAATCGGGTTCGTTAACAACGTTTAAAATCTCTACCGAAACACCACGCTCTTTAAATCCTTCAAATAACTTGAAAAACCAGAAAGCCAAACGATCATAAATTGCAGGGTCCTCTGTATCCAGAACTAATAATGTTTCTCCATCAACGACAATTTCACGCATTAAATCTCGCGGAAATTTATTACCAACTAATGAAAATTCTAAATTTGGTTGATATTCTTTAGCCGCTTTTACATAGTTGGCTCTTCTGTCAAAATATGCGGGATCATCTTCAGGATAAATTTCTATATAATCCTGAAAGTACTTCATATTACACTCCTTTGTAAGTAATTGCAAAGCTTCGTCTTGAGCTGTCTCATTCATACTGTAATGATGTCCGAGAAACAATCCTATAGAAACACCACCTCCTATAAATTGATGTTTATAGTCATCCGCATTTAGATTAACTTTTTGTTTTTCGATGGTCACTACATCAGGCTCCTCTGAATCTGTAGGGATTTCAGGATCATCCGAGCTACAAGCCATTAGCATTAATGACAAACAGCAAAATAAAAGTAACCTAGTTTCTGTTTTTTTCATAATATTTAAATTTTCAACTCAAAAATTGCTTAAGAAAAACTATTCTAATTAATCAAAATTAGTTAATGATTTAAAACTGAATAGTATTCATATTGAATGTGTTAATATACTTTAAGCTGTCAATAAATGCATCCTGTACTATCTTGTTATTTTTTAATGCTGAAATCCGACAAGCTAAAAAATGAAAATTGATCAATAGTACAATAGAATTTTAAATCAACTGATTAAGAAATCTTATTCTTTTAGAGATACATTGGTAAATACGATAGATTGAATTATATTCACGGCTCACTAAAATAAGGGTATAATAACTTTGAAGATTACGATTTTAGGTTGCTATTCTGCAACTCCAAGAACATTCACGAATCCTACTTCTCAGGTGTTGGAAATAAATAACCATCTTTTTCTCATTGATTGCGGAGAAGGCACTCAGGTAGAACTTAGAAGGAATAAGATTAAATTCTCCAGGATAAACCATATTTTTATTTCTCATCTTCACGGAGATCATTTTTTTGGATTGATAGGATTGGTCTCTACATTTAGAATGCTTAACAGAGACAATCCATTGCATATATATGGTCCAAAAGGAATAAAAGAGGCAATCACACTACAATTGAAACTCTCTAAATCCTGGACAGATTATCCCTTGTACTTTCACGAGCTAACTAATGCGGATTCTGAAATAATATTTGAGGATGAAAAGGTGATGGTTAGTACCATTCCTTTGCAGCACAGGATATATTGTAATGGATTTTTGTTTCAGGAGAAACCGGGAGATCGAAAATTAGTAATGAATAAGGTGTTGAATTATAATATTGATAAGTCTTATTATAAATCGATTAAAAAAGGTAAAGATGCCGTTTTGGATGATGGTAAGATGATACCGAATATCGAGTTGACTGAAGATCCAAATCCTATAAAAAGTTATGCTTTTTGTAGTGATACGAAGTATGATGAAGATAAAATTTCAATAATTAACGAGGTTACAGCTTTATATCATGAATCTACATTTTTAGAAAGCCATAAACACCTTTGTACTAGAACAGGGCATAGCACTGCTATAGAAGCCGCTACAATTGCAAAAAAGGCAAATGTAAAAACCCTGATTTTAGGGCATTATTCTACCAGATATGACAATATTGAGCAATTTAAGGATGAGGCACTGACTGTTTTTGAAAATGTAGAAATCGGAGATGATGGTAAAGTTTTCGAGTTTTAGCTAAAGAAAATTTAGCATTTCGCCTTACTTTTAACTTTAAAATGTATTGACCAGTTATGAATAGAGATCTTACAGATTATAGAAAATCTTATAATAAGAAAGCTTTGCTGGAGAGTGAAATATCAAAATCTCCTTTTCAGTTGTTTTCAGATTGGTTTAAGGAAGTAGAAAAAGCAGGTGGAGTAGAAGAAGCAAATGCTATGACTATCACAACCTCCGGATTAGACGGTTTTCCGAAATCCAGAATTGTACTATTAAAGCAATTTGACGATAATGGATTTGTATTTTATACCAATTATGAATCCGAAAAGGGAAAGGCTATCAGTAATGATAATAAAATCTGTATCTCCTTTTTCTGGCCTAATTTAGAGCGTCAGGTTATTATTAAAGGAATCGTAAATAAAATATCAGAAGAAAAGAGTACTGAATATTTTCAATCCCGACCCAGAGGAAGTCAACTGGGTGCCTGGGCGTCTAATCAAAGTAGTATTGTTGATTCCAGAGAAGTTTTGGAAAACAATCTAACATTATTAGAAAAAAAATATAAGGACAAAACAATACCGAAACCTGACTTCTGGGGCGGATATTGTATCCAACCTGTAGAATTTGAGTTTTGGCAGGGAAGACCTAATCGGTTACACGATAGAATAAGATATACGCTGCACAAAGAAAATCAATGGAAAACGGACAGATTATCACCTTGACCTAAATCTAGTGGCAGCCAAGATATATTGATTACATAATTACAAAACTAGATCTTCTGTTTTTTCGATACTCTTCTTCAGAACAATCTTCTCCATCCTCGCACTTATTGACAGGTTTAGCTTCACCAAAACCGATGTAAGATAAAATCCTGTTAGTAGAAATATCCTTACTGATCAAATACTTATAAATTGATTCTGCTCTTTTTTGTGATAATGTTAAATTATAATCAGTATCTCCACGACTATCAGAATGGGTTTCTATTTTTATAACCATCTCGGGATAATCTTCTTTCATTAAGGATACAACTTTATCCAACTCTACGATAGCTCTATCAGTAATATCCCATTTGTCAAATTCGAAATAGATTTCATTTAATTTAATCAAATCATTAAGAGTCTTACTTAACTTCATATCAGAATTCAACCCTGATTTTAGATTTTGCTGCGTTTTAACTACATCGTCATTATTGATCCCGGTATTTTCCGTGTTTTCTGACTTATTTGCAGTGTTTAATTCTACAATGTTTTTATCCAGCTCTTTTGTTCTGTCCACAAAATTAGTATTGGCATTTGGACAGTTTAGACCACTCATATCAACAGCTAACCTAAGTTTATAATAATCCGGTAAGTTACATTTGTTAATGTGATTATAACCTACTGTTTGTTTTTTTGTTTCATTAAGTGAACCGTTGAATTCTGCAATTACAGGTTGATCTGTAATAGTAACCTCACCAGTTTCATTTAATAAATCACAACTGGTATTTACTTTAATTGAATATCGAATTTCGAAAGGATCACTATCAATTTTCACCATTTTATTAGGAATAGTGAAAGTTATTGTTCTCGATGGTTTATCGTATGCTACTTTAATTCTTTTAGAAGGAAGAACTACAGATTCTTTAGAAAAAATAACATTTTCGGGAAGTATGTCTTTAATAACTGTATTCTTTGCATCATCATTACCGTCATTATTAATTGTTAAGCTATAAATAATGTCCTGATCAGGTGCTACCATATCATTCGGAAATACAAAACTATTATCGGTATAACGTGATCTTTTAATAATCTGAATAGCTGGCTCATATATTTCAACACTAAAAGCTACAGCCATCACCGAATAACCATCATTATCAGTTAATAGCCTGAAACTTGATTTAGTTTGATTGTTGCCAATAATACTATTTCTTGGGTTTTTTATATCAAATAGATCAGCATCATACCCTAATGTGTTTTGACTTGCAGGAACCCTAGTGGTAATATTTTTACCGTTTTCAGTAATGTTAGCATTAAAGAAATTATTCATCGGATTGGTATTGTCCGTAATACTTTTATATTTATTTGTTTCATTAGAGAGTACCTGAAATCTATCACCTCGTATTCCTTTATCCCCTTCATAAGAAATCACTCCAATTTTACCGTGAACCGCTCCATCAGGAATAGTTTGGAAATTATCAAACGAAAATTCTACGGGTTTGGCTTTAGAATCAATATTAACAAAACCGTCATAAACATAAAAACGTTTACGTGGTTTGGAATTATCTTCATAGATAACCACCATTGTCCAACCTCCCGCAAGACCATTTCCTAACGTTGCATCATCATTAATTTCAGTAGTAGTAGCTGGAATATTAGCTACAGTGTAAGTTCCTGTTGGATTATCAAGATTTATGACCTGATCAGTGATGTCCTTATAGCAGGAATATTGTTTAAACAAGGATTTAGAATCATTGTAATAGTCATGAATTATTTCTGCATTCGTTATCGAGGTATAAGATGTATCCCCAGGATATTTTATCTTTATTGAGGTGATGTCCTTTTCTCTGCTTGCATCTGCATAAGATGCAGTCCAATATAATCCTACGTGTTTAATAGAGGCGCAACCTGAGGTAATATTTAAATCGGCACTGCTGGAATTAAAAGTAGAAGGATCGTTATCAATATCAATAAAACCCATTCTAAATTGGTTGTTCAACCCACCATTATTATAACTTTTATTCGGATCAAAAACTCCCGTTCCATCGTCATTACTGACTTTGCCAAGAATTGTATTAGAAACAAATTTAAAATCACCTTTGATTGTAAACTCTGTTCTTTTTTCCAGAGGAACCTCTACCTGACCATATGTATTGAAAGACAAATACATTATAGCAATGATTAGGCTAAGATATACCTTGTTTAGGCTTGTTATTTGATTACAATATTTTTCCACTTTTCCTTTATTAGTCCCTTATGTATTAACTTAAATCTAACTATTAAATTGTACTTGATTAATTAGGGTAAACGTCTTCATTTTAAGGGGAAACCGCAGGTAAATTTAAATTTTAACATCTGATTATGTAAATAAAAATTGGTATTTTCGATATAAAATATGGTTTTATCGATTAAATGCGCTTCATTATTTGTCTCATTTCCATTGTTTTACGAGAATATTTTTACAATTTTTTATGATTCTATTGATGTTTTAAATACTTAATGGATAATAGTTTAGTGTTAAACATTTGTTTTTGGATGAATTTTTTTATGTTATTATTCTTAGTATTGTAATCGCTTATTCTTAAACTTGCGTAAATTATAGTAATTACGGTCAAAATTTTCTCAGAATATGAAAACTTTATATATTATTAGACATGCAAAATCCTCTTGGGAATTTGATCTTGAGGATCATAAAAGACCTCTTAATAAAAGAGGTTTAAAGGATGCTGGTTTAATCGGAAAACAGTTGAAAACCCTTATAAAACCTATAGACAAGGTAGTAAGTAGTGATGCCGAAAGAGCAAAAACCACTGCTGACATAATTCTGGAAAATCTTGATATTGATAAAAGTATATTTAGTTTAGATTCAAAACTTTACGATTTTGGAGGACATCAAGTGATTGAAGTGGTAAAAAACTGCCAAGATGAAATTAAAACTTTAATGATTTTTGGTCATAATCATGCGTTGACTTCTATTGCCAACCTTTATGGAAGTATGGCAATCGATAATTTGCCAACAGCCGGTGTGGTTGGTATTGAGTTTGATGTAAATAATTGGAAAAGCATTCGTGTAGGAAAAACCGTACTTACCCTTTTTCCTAAAGAATTAAGATAAATTTAGATGACAAAAAATCATGTAAACAAGTATATAAATCGTGAACTAAGTTGGTTACAATTTAATGCCAGAGTTCTTCAGGAAGCGTCTGATGATACTGTACCATTACTGGAGAGATTACGTTTCATAGGTATATTTTCTAACAATTTGGATGAGTTTTTTAAGGTACGATATGCAGCGATAAAAAGAATAGATCTTGCAGGGCGTGATGGTAAAAATGTTCTAAAAGGTAAAACAGCAGGTGAACTTTTAGAACAGATCACTAAAATTGTTATCAAGCAACAAGCGGAAAGCCTTAAAACCATTAAAACAATTGGAGAAAAACTAAAAGAGCACGGTATTTTCATTATTGATGAAAAACAAGTTACGACAGAACAAGATAGTTTTATTCGTAGATATTTCGTGGACAAAGTTAGTCCGGCATTAGTAACATATATATTGAATGATCTCGATAAGTTTCCACATCTTAAAGATAGTGTAGCATATCTTGCTGTAAAATTAGTGTTAAAAGATAAAGTGCCAAAAGAAGGAAAAATATCTAAAATTCTCCATCAAAAAACGAAAGAGAAAATTTATGCATTAATTGAGATTCCTAAGAACACGGATCGATTTGTTGTATTACCTGAGAAAGATGGTAAAAAATATATTATCATTCTGGATGATCTGATAAGATATTGTATGCAAATCAATTTTAGTATTTTCGAATACATAAGTGCTACAGCACATATGATTAAAATTACTAGGGATGCACAGCTTGACTTCGATAACGATTTCAGTAAAAGTTTTATAGAAAAAATTTCCAGTAGCGTAAAATCAAGAAGAGATGGTGAACCGGTTAGATTTGTCTACGATAAAACTATAGATAAGGATACACTTAACTTTTTAATGGAAAAGATGGGTGTGGATAGTACAGATAGTATAATTCCTGGTGGTAGGTATCACAATAGAAGGGATTATATGAATTTCCCGGATCTGGATAAAAAAGAATTGGTGTATCAGCCATTAGTACCCTTGACTATTCCAGGTTTAAGTTTACAGGGAAGTTTATTAGAGAAGATTGCGAAAAAAGATTTTTTACAATATACACCCTATCACACCTTTTCGTATACTGTAAAATTTTTACGCGAAGCGGCTATTGATCCAAAAGTAAAAACTATTAAGATTACCATTTATCGATTGGCTAATATCTCGCATATAGCAAGCTCATTAATTAATGCAGCCAAGAATGGTAAAAATGTAACTGTTCAGATTGAACTTCAGGCAAGATTTGATGAAGAAGCAAACATAGGATATGCAGAACAAATGCAGAGAGAAGGGATACATCTAATTTTTGGAGTTTCTGGTCTTAAAGTTCACTGTAAAGCCTGTGTAATAGAGAGAGAAGAAAATGGAAAGTTAAAACGTTATGGATTTATAAGCACAGGAAATTTTAATGAATCAACAGCAAAAATATATACAGATTATACACTTTTCACTACTAACGAAGCTATTTTAAAAGAAACTAATAAGGTTTTTAAGTTTTTTGAAATTAATTACAAGGTAAGCAGATATAAACATTTACTGGTTTCTCCGCATTACACCAGAAGCTCTTTGGTGAAACTTATAGATACCGAAATTTATAATAGTAAGCAGGGCAAGCCATCAGGAATTAAACTAAAACTAAATAGCTTGAGTGACTACTCTATGATTGATAAACTGTATGAAGCCAGTAGAGCAGGTGTGAGGATAGATCTGATCATTAGAGGAATATGTTGTTTGGTTCCGGGAATTCCTGGGATGAGCGATAATATTAGAGCTATAAGTGTAGTAGATAAGTTTTTAGAACATCCGAGACTTTTGATTTTTAATAATAACGGGGATCCCAAAGTTTATATATCATCGGCTGATTGGATGACCAGAAATATGGACAGACGGGTAGAAATATCATGCCCTATCTATGATGATGACATCAAACAAGAACTGATGGATACCTTTGAGATTTGTTGGAGTGACAATGTTAAAGCCAGGAAACTTTCAGAAAACCAAGATAATGGGTATATTCGAAACGATAATGTGAAAGTAAGATCTCAGATCGCCACATATGACTATTATTTAAGAAAATTAGGAAATTAGTATTTTGTTAAACATTGAAAAATATGGAGCCATTGATATTGGTTCTAATGCTGTTAGATTATTGATTAGTAGTGTCCACGAGGAAAATGGAAAAACTACCCGGTTTAAAAAAACCAGTTTGGTTCGTGTACCAATTCGATTGGGTGCAGATGTATTTTTGACCAATAGAATCTCTGAAGATAATATTATTAGGATGATCGATGCGATGCAAGCATATCAACTTTTGATGAAAACACATAAAGTAGTAAGATATAAAGCTTGTGCTACATCTGCAATGCGTGAAGCGAAGAATGGAGAAGAAGTGGCAAATTTAATCAAAGAAAAAACAGGAATACAGATTGATATCATTGATGGCACCGATGAAGCAGCTATTATTGCGATGACAGATCTTCATGATTTAATTAATTCTGATGCTACCTACTTGTACGTTGATGTAGGTGGTGGTAGTACAGAGTTTACACTTTTTCATAACGGCAATACGATAACTTCAAAATCGTTTAAATTAGGAACAGTAAGATTACTTAATAATGTAGTTTCAGAAAGTACTTGGCAAGATGCTGAAGAATGGATAAAGCAGGTGACCAAAGGATACACAAGATTATCTTTAATAGGATCAGGTGGTAATATCAACAATATTTTTAAAAACAGTGGGAAAGGAATTGGTAAGCCATTGTCGTTTTTATATTTGAGTTCTTATTATCAACTCCTTAATTCGCTGTCTTATGAGGAAAGAATATGGGAGCTTAATCTGAACCAGGATAGGGCGGATGTGATTCTTCCGGCTACCCGAATATACCTATCTGCTATGAAATGGAGTGGCGCTAGAAAGATTTTTGTTCCTAAAATTGGCTTGTCGGATGGGATAATTAAGTCTCTTTATAATGAAAAATTACAAGATTATAAATAGCAAAATTCTCTGCTTAGCTATTGAAAGTTTAATTAAATCATTTTTTTATCTTAAATTGTCCTCATAACTAAAGTTATAAAATATATATATACTATGAATAAAACGTTACTTTTAGTTTTTACTTTATTAATTGGAACTTTAACAATTACCTCTCAGGAATCGAGATACGGAATACGAATCGGAGCTAATGTAAGCTCGATCAATTCTGATGATATCACCGGTGATCTAGATCAGAGTAGGATAGGTGTTGTTGTAGGCTTTTTAGCAGATTTTGCGTTAACTGAAAAACTAAGGTTACAGCCGGAATTTCAATATTCTGGTCAGGGAAATAAGGATAAAGATCTAAGAGTTAATTACTTACAGTTGCCTATATTGTTAAAATATAACATCACAGATCTTTTTAATGTTCAGTTAGGACCACAGGCAGGAGTTAAGATATGGGAATGGGAAGATAATCAGGATGATACTTTTGATTTTGGTACTTTCGATTTTGCTGGCGTAGCCGGAATTGGATTAAATATTACCGATAATTTCTTCGTTGATTTACGATATGCAATTGGATTATCTAATGTTTTTGATGAAGATGGTTCTTCGTTTCGATTTGATGGTAATAACACAAATATTCAATTATCTGTTGGTTACCGATTATAATGGAGTCTACATAAATGCAATCATAAAAATGTTCACAAAAAGTGAGCATTTTTATTATCCGTGTATTGATTCTTTTTTACTTAAGGATTCCATAATCTTAGCTTCATAGTTCAGTAAATCCTGCCATTTCTGATCCACCTCTTTGCGGTCACCATATGTACGGGCAAAGTTAAGAAACATCGTATAATGATTTGCTTCACTTACCATCAGATCTCTATAGAATTTTGCTAGTTCCTGATCTTCCAATTCTTCAGAAAGTAGTTTGAAACGTTCACAACTTCTCGCTTCAATCAAAGCAGCATATAATAAACGATGTACTAACTGGGTCGTTCTGCTACCTCCTTTAGGGAAAAACGTAACTAATTGAATCACATAATCATCTTTTCTATCTCTACCTAACGTCCATCCTCTGGCAATAATTTTATCATGTACCATTTTGAAATGACTGATCTCTTCCTTAACGAGCTTGATCATCTCCTGAATCAACTCTGTATATTCAGGAAAACTTACTATTAGAGATATTGCTGTTGATGCTGCTTTTTGTTCACAATAGGCATGATCCGTAAGGATTTCTTTAATATTCTTTTCCACAATATTTACCCATCTTGGATCCGTGGGAAGTTTTAGACCTAGCATCATCTATTTCTTTTCGTTTATTATAAGACAAAATTAATGTTTTGAATCCTCTAATACTAATACAGTAGGAAACGTTTTAAGTTATCAAAATTCATATTTAAGTCCAACTTGAGATTTTAATTGAAATGAAAAAGACATTTTTTATGTAGTAATAGAGTTTCTAAAGTGATTTCATAAGGTATCGTTAAGCAAGATTCTCCTCGAGTTAGTTTTAAGTGCTCATAGATATGTATTTCGGGATCATTAATGATTTGATCATTACTTTTGTTTGATTATAATGATATATCTGTGGATAAAAACTCTTGAGGTAATTCTATTTCAATAGTGTCTATAGCTTCACGAGTATCAAAAATGGTTTGTATTATAATATCTCCCTGTTCATTCTTAGCGTTATTACAATTTATGTCTACTCTTAATAATATGTTATTCGAAACTATATGAATGTTATTAGATAATTGAGTTAGCCTATTTACCCAAATAGGCACCTAGGATTCTTATAAAAGTAATGCATTTAGGGTTTTGCTAAAAAAAATTGAAACGATCCAGGTTCGATCAGATGTTTAATCCGGGTTTAAACTCCATATCATATCCTGAAATAGGAGTGATTTTGTTAAAACATCCGTGGAATCGTATTAATGATTTTGATACTATCTTCTTTAGATATATCACCTTTCAAAAAGTAATGTGGATAATTTTTTAATATTAAGAATGGGTTTTGGTAACTCCATAATCAGGTTAGTGACTTTAGAGGTGATATATTAGATATTTCCGAAAATAAAGATCAAATATCTAAATCGAAATCTGCTCTTAATTTATCAATAAGAGGATTCTTCTCGCGCAATTTTTCGTATTTATCTTGTGGAGTAAAAGCATATTTTTTTGAAGCTTCTTCGTTGACTTTTATATCCAGAGCAACACTATAATTATTTAACTTTTTATAGAGAAACTGAAACAATCCCGGCAGTGCACTTTCGAGATCGATTTTCATCGATTGATTAGGTAATTCGAGATAAATTTTACCATCAGTAAGTGTTGGTATGTTCATAGCAAACATAGATCCAATAATACGCTCTCCTTTTTTGTCTTGCATTTTACCATACTCTACCCAGGCTGCTTGCATTTCGGACTCTGTAAAATCATCACTCGGCAAATTTTTCGGATCAACAATTGTATCTACCTTTTTCTCCTCGTGTTCTTTTTTCTTTCTGATGCTGCTTAGGGATAATCCAGAGGGTCTACGTTCTCCTCTATGTTGTATTTTTGGTCTATTTACTGCTGCAGAAGAAGCTATAGTGATATTTTGTTCAGAAGCATTGGATCGCTTAGACAGTTCTTCACTATTGTTCTCAACGGATTTATATAAAGTGGCAGGTTCCGAAATTTCTTTAGGAATTAGATCTTCAGGTTTGTTATTTGCTACTTTTTCTTCAGCTTTTTCCTTAACTTCTGGAGGTATTTTAACCGGTTGAATTCCCTTTTCTTTAAAATAGTTGGGTGGAATTATATAAGGCTTGTCATTTTTTTTTTCTCCGTCTTTCGTAAGAACAGAGGCAAGTTGCATTAAACAGAGTTCAACCAATAATCGCTGGTTACGACTTGTTTTGTATTTCAGGTCACAATCATTAGCGAGTTCAATACCTTTGATCAGAAAAGGATGAGAAGCTTTTTGCGATTGTTCTAAATATTTTGATTTTGTTTGTTCACCAACTTCCAGAAGATTAATAGTTGCCTGATTTTTGCAAACCAGCAAATCCCTAAAATGAGAAGCCAATCCGGCAATAAAATGGTGACCGTCAAATCCCTGAGCCAGAATCTCATTAAATTCCAAGAGAAGTTGTGGGATATTATTTTCTAATATCAGATCCGTAGTCTTAAAATATGTTTCGTAATCCAGTACATTAAGGTTCTCGGTTACGGCTTGTCTGGTAAGGTTTTTTCCACTAAAACTTACAACTCTATCGAAAATTGATAAAGCATCACGCATAGCGCCATCTGCCTTTTGAGCTATGATTTGTAGAGCATCTTCTTCTGCTGTAATTCCTTCTTGTTCTGCTACCTGCATCAGATGATTCTTAGCATCGGTAACAGTGATTCTTTTAAAATCAAAAATTTGACACCGAGATAAGATTGTGGGTATAATTTTGTGTTTCTCTGTGGTGGCGAGAATAAAAATAGCATGTTTGGGAGGTTCTTCTAATGTTTTTAAGAATGCATTAAAAGCTGCCTGCGAGAGCATATGAACTTCATCGATTATGTATACCTTATATTTACCTACTTGCGGAGGAATACGGACCTGATCAATCAAACTTCTAATATCATCTACAGAATTATTAGATGCGGCATCTAGTTCAAAAATGTTAAAAGCAAAATCCTCTTCTGGATTTTCGTGACCTTCTTGATTAATTGTTTTGGCTAAAATTCTTGCGCAAGATGTTTTCCCAACTCCACGAGGTCCTGTAAATAATAAAGCTTGGGCAAGGTGATTGTTTTCTATGGCATTAAGCAGTGTATTGGTAATAGCCTGTTGACCTACAACATCCTTAAATGTCTGAGGTCTGTATTTACGTGCCGATACTATAAAATGCTCCATCGATACAAAGTTAAAAATTGATTGGAAATAAAGAATTGTAGCTATTGGTTTTTATTCCGAGTTATTAACAAGGTTCAGGAATAACGAATAATGAATAACGAATAACGAATAACGAATAACGAATAATGAATAATGAATAATGAATAATGAATAATGAATAACGAATAATGAATGACGATTAATGAATAACTAATAATGAATAACTAATAATGAATAATGAATAATGAATAACGAATAACTAATAATGAATAATGAATAACGAATAATGAATAACGAATAATGAATAATGAATAACGAATAATGATTAATGAATAATGATTAATGAATAATGATTAATGAATAATGAATAACGAATAATGAATAACGAATATAATTAAACAGATAATTTGAATATAAAGAAGTGGGTTTTCTTAATAGAGCTCGATAATACCGACGATATAAATAAAATGAAGGTTTTGTTTTCAGGTATTTTTATTATACTATTTTTGCAGCAAGCAGATCACCTTATCGCCGTGCCTCAAAATTACTTGAGACAAGGAGGAAAGTCCGGACACCATAGTGCAGCATAGCGGGTAACACCCGTCCGTCGTGAGACGAGGACAAGTGCAGCAGAAAGAATGTACAGGTAAGGCTGTAGTGAAATCAGGTAAACTCTATGCGGTGCAACGCCATGTAAACCAGCGCCAGAGGGTTGCACGCCCGATGTTGGAGGGTAGGCGGTTTGATCCTGATAGTAATATCTGGACTAGATAAATGATAAGGAGTCCGCCGTAGGTGGAACACAGAATCCGGCTTATGATCTGCTTTTTATTTTAAGAATAAATCGAATAATTTTTACAAATCCTTTAACAATAAACAATACTAATTTTCTTGTACATTGTGCAAGGAAAAGAAAAATATTAATATGAACATTGCGATTGTTTGTTATCCTACCTTTGGTGGCAGCGGAGTAGTAGCCACAGAGCTTGGAATTGCACTAGCTAAATTAAATCATCAAGTACATTTTGTTACTTATAAACAACCTGTACGACTTGGCTTATTAAATCCTAATATCCATTTTCACGAAGTTACCGTACCGGAGTATCCTCTTTTTCAATATCAACCATATGAACTTGCCTTATCAAGTAAGTTAGTAAATACGGTAAAAAAATATAATATAGAATTATTGCATGTACATTATGCAATACCGCACGCATACGCTGGATATATGGCAAAAAAAATGCTTGAAGAAGAAGGTATTCATATTCCTATGGTTACTACATTGCACGGCACGGATATCACTTTAGTCGGTAATCATCCTTTCTATAAACCAGCGGTTACCTTTAGTATTAATAATAGCGATATAGTAACCTCTGTTTCTCAAAGTTTGAAAGACGACACCTTACGACTTTTTAATATCAAGAAAAATATAGAAGTAGTTCCAAATTTTATTGATGCCAGTCTTCGTAAAAAAGAATTTACCGATTGTCAGAGAGAATTAATGGCGACTCCACAAGAAAGAATTGTGACGCATATTAGTAATTTTAGACCCGTTAAAAGAATAATGGATATTGTTGATGTTTTTTATAATATTCAGAAAGAAATTCCTGCAAAACTCCTTATGGTAGGAGATGGACCAGAACGGGAACCCGCTGAGAAAAAGTGTAAGGAATTAGGTATAAAGGAAAAGGTAATTTTTCTGGGTAACAGTAACGAAATTGATAAAATATTGTGTTTCTCTGATTTATTTCTTTTGCCGTCAGAACGAGAAAGTTTTGGGTTAGCAGCGTTAGAGGCTATGGTAAACAGAGTCCCTGTTATATCAAGTAATGCAGGAGGTATCCCTGAGGTTAATACGGAAGGTGTTTCTGGGTATTTGAGTGATGTCGGTAATATCAAAGAAATGTCAGAAAATGCAATTCGTATTTTAAAAGATGATAGCATCTTAGATAAATTTAAGGAAGGAGCATTTAAGCAAGCACTAAAATTTGATATTGACAATATAGTTCCTTTGTATGTAGAATTATACGAAAATGCTTTGGCAACAGTATAAAATAGAGCACCATCGCCTTAGGCAATAGTGCTCTACAACTAAACATATATAAAATCAATTACTCCTAAAAATTAAAAAATGTACCTGGCCGAGATGCCTATATTAACTCCGATGTTATCAACATCTTCAATTCCTGCAGCGTTTTCTATTGAATGTATATCATAGGTGGGTCGTATACTAAATGCTACCTGAAGAGGAAAATCAAAACGATAATCCACCCCAAAATCTGCTCCTACATAGGGAAAGAATTCACTATCTCTGTCGCTAGAAACTCCAAAACCAAAAAAGCTGTTTTTAAAATCAATATAACCCGCTCCAATTCCTGGTCCTGCAAACCAGTTTAGATTATCCCAGATATTATAACTCCAATGAAAAAAAGCACCACCTCGATAGGTGTTAATAAAGGAATTGGTTCTCCAACTGAGATTGATATCTAGTCGGTTGTGCTCTCCAAACATTTGTCGTTGATAAGTAATTTCAGGACCGAATCCTTCGTCACCTACGACACCTTCAGAGATTCTGATACCTATGGCACTTTTAGGAATGTCCTGAGCTTGTAATTGTACATTTGTTATTACTAAGAATACTACAAAAAATAATTTTTTCATGATTATAAGGTTTTTTAAAATTTATCTTTTGTAGGTAATTACATCCTTAGGTTAACATAAAATGTGATATTTTTAAAAAAATAAACCTCTGAACGTTGGCGCTCAGAGGTTTAATATTTACCTATTCTTATTAATTTTAAAACTTGTACCTAGCACTTAGTCCCAGGTTAAAAGTAATATCGTCATTATTATAGTCATCAAAATAAATTTCAGGTCTAAAATCAAGAGAAATCAGCAAGGGAAAATCAAAATTATATTCAATACCAATATCTCCAGTTACAAAACCAAAAGTTTCCAGGTCATCCCTATCATCTAAGTCATCATCAAAATCTACGAGTCCACCACCAATTCCTGGACCAACATACCAGTTAAGACCTCCGTCAATGTTAAAAACCCACTGATAGATTCCTGTGAGCTTCAGAGCATTATATCGATTTCTTCCTTGAACTCCCAAATCTAATTCAATTCTAGTATCAGAACTTAATCCAGCTTGATAACTAGCTTCTGCCCAGAAACCATTGCTTTCACTGAGTCTTAAGCCGATAGCATGTTCTGGAATGTTCTGTGCTTGTACAGCAAAAATAGAAGCTAATAATAATGTTGTAATTGTAAAAATACGCTTCGTCATTGTGATTTTGTTTTTTATAGTTCTTGCAGTATAACGCTGGATCTTATTTTTTAATGTGATCAAATTGCTTAAGATTTTGTTAATTTAGTGAAACTCTGTTTTGAACAAACCGCAAAAGCAGTGAATTCAAAAATCGTTAGTCAAACTAATCCTGGTATATGGTTGGATCTGCTCATTGATTCAATAATAGTAATTTCGCTAAATACTGTGGAGATTCTTAAAATATTTACAATCTCTATATTTTCTAAGCTTTCTGAAGTTTCATATCTGTGCTTTCGAAGATTTTATCCGCTGAGTTCGCAATAAAACCTGTAAATAACTGACCATTTTCTTGTGCATACCTGTATGCAAACTCATAGTAGCATGAAGTGATTTCTTTTGTTCCTTCTATAAATTCTATTTCAACTTTATCGGCTAGAATACTGGATTGTTCAAGTAATTGAGAAGGCGTTCCTTTTATCTCTCCACCAGATGAGTTTAATACGAAATCATTGTTCTTTAAGAATTGATTGAGACTTTCTAAACTTTGAAACCCTTTCAATTTATTTACATCCACAGTAAAATGGTTAGAACAGAATCCATTTACATACATCCAGGCAGCGTATTCAGATTCATTTTGCAACATACTGTATATTTCATAACATGGTGTTTCCCAAACCCGACCTTTTAGGATCAGATCATCTCTAGAAAACACATTATCATTTACACTGTCCAATACTTTCTGAACCGTTTGTTGTAAAGCATCAGAAAACTTTTCGGTTAATAGCTGGCTTATAAATATTTTGGGCGCATCGTGATTATGCGGATGTTCATAATGTTTCGCATATAGCTTTTTAGTTTCAAAATGGTATTCACCAATTTCTTTATAGCCCATTTTAATAAATGGTTGTGCAATGACCTCAATATCGATTCTTGGATCATTAAATGTTCTAACGGCGATATGATCGTTAGTAACCGTCTCACCTTCTCCTTCTAATAAGGATTTTACCTTATCAGCCGATGGTGTTTTACAGGCATATTGCTTCCATAGCTCTTCAAATAAAAACGTAGAATTCATGTAATAAAATATTTTTTTTCGATGCAAAATTACTACTTTTGACTACTTTTTTTTCATATTGTAATTGATTTTATTGTATATGATTTTATTTACTGTCAAATTGATTTTGCTTAAAAAGCAAAAAACTTGTTTAAGTAAATATTATTCAAAATTTTAATAGTTATGAATCATTTTGATTATATAGATCAACAGATATTATTGCAAATTCGTCAGGACGCCAGGAAACCTTTTTCACAAATTGCAGAAGAACTTAAGATTTCAAACTCTTTAGTACACCAAAGAATTAAAAAATTGAAAGAATATGGCGTAATAGATAAGGCAGAATTTGTAATAGATGAGAAACAAATAGGATATATGACCAAATCTTACGTGGGTATACGACTAAAGGAAGCTAGATATGCTAAATCTGTTGTCGATGATCTGTCTATAATACCTGAGATACTAGAATGTAACTATGTATCCGGCAATTACGCACTTTTTATTCTGATATTTGCATATGATAATCACCATTTGCGTAATATTTTATATGAACAAATACACCAGATTGATGGAGTAGCAGGTACGGATAGTTTTATTTGTTTTGACACTAATTTTAAAAGGCAAATAACCTTAGATTCACTGGTTAAAGGAAAAAAATTATGATTAAAGAAACTGACCTGGTAGCTCTAAGAGATCAGTTAGAAGGAGAATTGCAATTTGATTCACTTACTAAATCATTATATGCAACGGATGCTTCAGTATATCGCAGAATTCCTATGGCTGTTGCATTTCCGAAGGATACTAATGATATAAAGACGATTGTTGATTTTGCTCAGAATACTCGTTGCGGTCTTATACCTAGAACTGCAGGCACATCACTGGCGGGGCAATGTGTGGGAGATGGAATTGTAGTGGATGTTTCAAAATACTTTAATCAAATCCTTTCGGTTGATCAAGTTAAGAAAACTGTGACAGTACAGCCAGGAGTAATCAGGGATGATCTTAATCGTTATTTAGCGTCTTATGGATTGTTTTTCGGACCAAATACATCTACCTCGAATCGCTGTATGATTGGCGGTATGGTTGGTAATAATAGCAGTGGTACGACCTCCATACAATATGGTGTTACCAGAGACAAAATAGTAGAATTACAGACCATTTTATCGGATGGTACCGAAGCAATCTTCTCTGATATCTCTAAAGACGATTTTGAGCTTAAAATGAGTCAAAATACTTTAGAAGGAAAAATATACAAAACCATATATCAGGAACTATCATCAAAAGAAGTACAAAAGCGTATTGTAAAAAATTTCCCAAAAGCCGGGATTCACCGACGTAATACAGGATATGCAATTGATGAATTGATTAAATCTGACATTTTTTCTAATGGACTGGATACCTTTAATATGTGTAAGTTACTATCCGGTAGTGAAGGGACTTTGGCTTTTACCACTCAGATTACCTTGCAATTGGATGAATTACCTCCAAAAGAATCTCTAATGATTGCTGCGCACTTTCACTCTATTGAGGATTGTCTAAATGCAGTTGAACCAGTAATGCAACATCGATTGTTTACGTGTGAGATGATGGATAAAACAATTTTGGATTGTACAAAAAACAATACAGAACAGCTAAAAAACCGTTTTTTCATTAAAGATGATCCTAAGGCAATCCTGATGTTAGAACTGAGAACAAATGATAAGGAAATTCTTCTTAAACAGAAGGAGGATCTTTTATCTACTCTCGAAGCTTCAAAATTAGCATATGCAACACCTGTTTTAGTAGGCAACGAAATACATCAAGCCTTAGAACTTCGAAAAGCAGGATTAGGACTGTTGGGTAATATCGTAGGAGATAAAAAAGCAGTTGCTTGTATTGAAGATACTGCAGTGGCTTTACAAGATCTCGCAGACTATATCGCCGAGTTTTCAGAACTTATGGAGAGCTATGATCAAAATGCTGTGTATTATGCACATGCTGGAGCCGGAGAATTGCATTTGAGACCTATTTTGGATCTCAAAAAGAAAGAAGATGTAGTGCTTTTTAAGAAAATTACGGATGATGTGGCTGCTTTGGTGAAAAAGTATCAAGGATCGATGAGCGGTGAACACGGTGATGGAATTGTTCGTGCAGGATATATTCCTTTTATGATAGGAGAAGAGAATTATGAAGTACTTAAAAGAATTAAAGAGGTTTTTGACCCTAAAGGTATTTTCAATCCGGGTAAGATAGTAGATTCTTATCCGATGGATGAACGACTACGATATGAAATTGATCGCAAAGAGCCTGAAATAGAAACTATATTTGATTTTACGGATTCTTTGGGAATCCTTAGAGCTACAGAAAAATGTAATGGAAGTGGTGATTGTAGAAAATCTGTAGAAGCTGGCGGAACCATGTGTCCTAGTTATAGAGCTACTAAAAACGAAATGGATACTACCAGGGGCAGAGCAAATGCTCTGAGAGAAGTTTTGACTAATAATACCAATCAGAATAAATTTAATCAAAAGGAACTAAAAGAAGTATTCGATTTATGTCTGAGTTGCAAAGGTTGTTCCAGTGAATGTCCTTCTAATGTGGATGTAGCAACTCTTAAGGCTGAGTTTGAATATCAATATCAAACAGAAAATGGTATTTCTTTACGAACTAAACTATTTGCCTACAATAATAAACTAAACAATCTAGGGAGAATAGCACCTGGAATAACAAATTTCTTTTTTAGTAATAAATTTACTTCCGGAATTTTAAAATCTACTTTGGGCATTGCAAAAGAAAGAGAATTACCTTTGTTAACCAAGCAATCACTTAAGAAGTGGTGCAGCAAAAATTTGGCTTCTATACAACCCCAAAACCCGGTTAAAACTGTTTATTTTTTTATTGATGAGTTTACCAATCATTTAGATACCAATATAGGTGTTGATACCATTGAATTGTTAACTGGTTTAGGTTATACAGTAAAAATCACCGAACATAAGGAAAGTGGAAGAGCATTTATTTCAAAAGGATTATTGGAGCAGGCTAAAGTTTTGGCTGATCAAAACGTGTCGATCTTTGGTAATTTGATTTCAGATAGCACACCATTAATAGGTTTAGAACCTTCTGCGATACTAACATTTAGAGATGAATATCTGCGATTAGCAGATCAGAAAGAAGAAGCTAAAACACTTTCTAAAAATGTTTTGCTTATCGATGAATTCTTAAAATCTGAAATTGAACTAGGAAATATTGCGTCTGATCGGTTTACAAATGAGAAAAAGGTAATAAAACTTCACGGACATTGTCATCAGAAAGCCTTATCCACTATTCAAACAACGTTTGTATACCTTAATCTTCCTAAAAATTTTGTCGTTACCATTATTCCATCAGGATGTTGCGGTATGGCGGGATCCTTTGGGTATGAAAGTGAACATTACGATATTAGTATGCAAGTTGGTGAACAAACGCTTTTTCCAGCGGTCAGAAAATCTCCTGAAACTACTATAATTGCTGCTGTTGGGACTAGCTGCAGACATCAAATCAAAGATGGAACAGAACGTAAGGCATTACATCCCGTTAGTATTTTGAGAAGTGCTTTGTTATAGGATTTAATGTTGTAAAAAGTTTATAATCAGTACATTTTAAAATTGTGAATATCTAATGACAAAATTCGTGCTTTGAACTTTTTTTAAGATTTATATTTGGCATCCTAAATAAAAGAAATATATGAGCGCTACTTGGTACGAATGTAAAGTAAAGTATAGAAAAATAAATGACTCTGGAGTACAGAAAGTTACTACAGAACCTTATCTGGTGGATGCTGTATCTTATACAGAAGCAGAAACCAGAATTAATGAGGAAATGGCTGCCTATATTAGTGAAGAATTTAAGATAACCAATATAAAGGTGGCTAATTTTGCAGAGATACATCCTTTTGAAAATTCTGATCGTTGGTTTAAATCAAAAGTATCTTTAATCGCTTATGATGAGGAAAGTGGCAAAGAGAGAAAAACAAATATGTATTTGTTGGTACAAGCAAATGACGTAAAAGAGGCTTTTGATAATACCAATAGTATGATGAACGGTACTACCGGGGATTATACTATTCCGGCAATTACTGAATCTCCGATTATGGATGTTTTTCCTTATTTTACAGGAGAGGAAGAACAAGTAGAAAAATTCAAGGCAGTACGCGATTCTATTCAGGTCGTAGAAGAGGTGGAAATTGATGAAAGCGTTCCTGCTGCACCCGGTTTCATAGGAGAAGAAGAGTAAGTCCATAACTTCTTCTGCAATTATCTAGAAGCTTAATTATAGGCTGATGTCAGTTTAAAAAGTTTTTGTACTTATATGATTCGTATGATGCAAGAACTTTTTCTGTTTTAAAAGTACTACAAGATTCTGAATATTTTTAAGTGATTTTTTGGTAACGTATCCTTCAATTAATCGTCATACAGATAGTAGTTGTTTAAAAATAAACCTAATATCAATTAAAAATCATACATCATATGAAATCATCACAAGGAATTAAAACTCTATTAGTATTCGTTTGTTTCATAACAAGTATAGCTATTCGGGCTCAAAGCTTAGAAAAAGAAATTGATAACGTTATTTCTTCAATTTACAGTTCAGAAGAACCTGGAATCTCCATATTAGTGGCAAAAGATGGCAAACCTATTTATCGAAAGGCTTTCGGTAAAGCAAATTTAGAATTAGATGTTCCAATGACAACTCAGAATGTATTCGAGATTGGCTCTATTACCAAACAATTTACAGCAGTTGCTATATTAATGCTTCAGGAACAGGGAAAACTTAGTACTGAGGATGAAATTACCAAGTACATCCCAGATTATCCGGTTAACGATAAAAAAATAACAATTCATCATTTATTGAACCATACATCCGGAATTAAAAGCTACACAGGAATGGATAGTTTTAGGAAATTAGCCAGAACAGATATGACACCAAAAGAGTTAATAGATGTTTTTAAAAACGAGCCAATGGATTTTGATCCAGGAGAAGAGTTCAGGTATAATAACTCGGGCTATATATTACTGGGTTATATCATCGAAGTAATTACAGGAGATACTTACGAAAATTTTATTGAAAACAATATCTTTAAAACGATTGGTATGAATTCATCCTACTACGGAAGTAATGCTGAGCTGATAAAAAATAGAGCATCCGGATATAAGCTAGAAGGGGATAAGTTTCTGAATGCGGACTATCTTAGTATGACATTACCATATGCAGCGGGTTCATTGATGTCTACCGTAGATGACCTTCTGAAATGGCAAAATGCTGTTAGTGCGAATGCTTTTATTAAAAGAGAAAGTTTAGAAAAGGCTATTAACGGATCTACCTTAAACAACGGTAAAAAGATCAATTATGGCTATGGATGGGGTAAAACTATGATTCAAGGTGCTACTGGATATTCACACGGCGGTGGTATTTTTGGCTATACCACTAACGGAATTTTTCTTGAAGATGAAAATTTGTATGTAATCGGACTTACTAATTGCAATTGTAAAAATGTGAGTGAAACTACTATGAAAGTGGCTGCTTTGGCAATCGGAAAGCCGATTCCTGATAAGAAAGATGCTATTACCTTATCTGTTGAAGAAGCTAAGAAATGGGTTGGTGCCTATCAATTTGAAGGAGAGGTAATTCGACATATTATGCTAAAGGATGGTAAATTATTTAGTATTCGAGAAGGAGAAAATTCCAGGGAGTTCCAGATATATTCTATGAACGATGGTTCGTTTATCTTTGATGATGGTACAATATCTTACAATTTCTCCTTAACAGATGATGGTAGACGTCAAACTATATTTAAAAACTCGGAAGGTAGTTTTATTGGCACTGGGATAGATAAAGCACCGCCTGCAGAAAAAAAATCTATTACGGTTGCTTCGGACATTTTACAGAAATATGTTGGAAAGTATGAATTACAACCTAATTTTATAATAGACATTACCGTAGAGGGAAATTCAATATATGCAATGGCTACAGGACAGCCAAAATTCGAGATTTTTGCAGAAAGTGAAACGCTTTTCTTTTTAAAAGTAGTTCCGGCAGAGATTAGCTTCAATAAAAATGATCAAGGCAAAATCGATAGCTTAACCTTAAATCAGGGAGGAAGACAAATGCCTGCTAAAAAAATCGAATAATAAGAAATCACCAAGAATTTACTAATGAATAAGAAAATTTTACGGTCTGTTAAGATCGTTAGATTACTGAGACTCTTCGATTGTGAATAATAGTACAGCACCATAGATAAAAGTCTTTATGGGCTTAAATATAAGTTGTAGCAATTTTAGTATATCGATTTTTTTGGCTATTAAGTAATTTAGAGATCAAGTATGAGAAAATAGAATTATTCTTTAGAGAATTACGTTAGTATCATTATATGTATGGAAAATAAACGAAAGGATGTTAAAAAATCAAAGAAACCGTGGCCCACTAAAAATGCGATGAAACAGATTTATGAACAGAAACTTTGGGGTAGTAACGATACTGCTTTTTATTCTGGTGAAGGATCGCATCGTATAGATATTATAGATCCTTATATTGAAGTATTGACATCATTCTTAAATTCTCATCAAGAACCACTTACGATATGTGATTTAGGTTGCGGAGATTTTAATGTGGGAAAAGAATTGCCAAAATATACTAAAAAGTATATAGCTGTCGATATTGTACCTGATTTAATAGCATACAACGAAGAAAAGTTTAAAGAAGAAAATTTAGAATTTCATTGCTTAGATATTGCAAAGGATGATGTACCGGTTGGGAATTGTGCAATTTTGAGACAAGTATTACAGCATCTATCCAATTCAGAAATAAAAAGAATAGTAAACAAGCTATATGCTTTTAATTATGTCATTGTAACAGAACATGTACCTATAGGGAATTTTGTACCCAATAAGAATATTGTTTCAGGACAAGGAATCAGACTAAAAAAGCAGAGTGGCGTCAACTTATTGGCACCACCATTTAATTTTAAAGTAAAAAAAGAGAAGCAATTAACGTCATTTAGCGACTCCAATCATAAAGGAGTTATAAGAACTATCTTATATGAGGTTTTTTAGACAATTAAACACATCATTGAAATTAAATTAAACCACTCAATCTTTTTCTAATTAGCTGTTTTGCATCTTCCATAATACGGTCAATCAATTCTTTACATGTTGGAATATCATTAATTAATCCAACTACCATTCCACAGGACCATGCTCCAACCTCCATATCGCCTTCCATCATAATTTTTGGATAGACGCCTGCCACTTCTTCAATGATATCCTCAAAACGAATATCCTTTCCGAGTTTTTCTTCTTTTGCCAATAAACGCTGTACTGCAGTATTATTCATAACACGTTCTGTATTTCTTAAAGGTCGCATTACCAAACGAGTGTCTAATTCGGTAGCATCCAGAATGGCTTGTTTTACATTATCGTGTATAGGAGCTTCTTTTGTTGCCATAAATCGAGTTCCCATATTGATGCCCTCCGCGCCCATTGCCAATGAAGCTACCAGAGAGCGTGCATCCGCCATTCCGCCGGAAGCCAAGAACGGAATTTCTAGTTCTTCCTGAGCACGAGGTAGTAATATCATATTCGGGATATCATCTTCACCGGGATGTCCCCCACATTCAAATCCATCTACTGAAACTGCATCACAACCAATAGATTGTGCCTTTAGAGCGTGTCGTACTGAGGTGCATTTATGAATTACCTTAATTCCTGCATCTTTCAAATAAGGAAGAACAGCCTGAGGATTGCGTCCTGCAGTCTCAACAACTTTTACTTCACCTTCAATAATAGCTTTGACATAACCAGGATAATCCGGAGCATTCACAGTGGGCAAAAAAGTAAGATTTACTGCAAAAGGCTTATCGGTTAAGTCTTTGCATTTAGCAATCTCATTCGCTAAATCTGCCGGGGTTTTTTGTGTTAAGCCCGTGATTGTTCCAATACCACCTGCATTAGAAACTGCGGCAGCCAATTCAGCAAAGCCAACATAATGCATTCCCCCTTGCATAATAGGATGTTCAATACCAAAAAGTTCAGTTATCTTAGTTTTCATTGTATATTTTTAGCGTTAGATTTTATTTAAAGTTTATTAGTCAGAAAGATCTGTTTGTTCAGTTCTGATTATTTGGTATTAAAGAAACGTATAATTATTTATTCAAAAAAATAACGTACACCTTTCCAATACATAAATGCAATGATCAGATGTTTTACAAGATGTTACCTTTCAGAATCTTGTATACCAGTTCTTTTGACATTGGTTTTCCTAAAGCCTTATTTCTAACAGTTTCAAAAGGAAACCTAAAATCACAACCTTCTTTATAATTACTACATCCGTAGGCAGATTTTCCTTTAATAATATATCCCTTATTACAACTAGGACAAGGCATTTTATCCGTATTAGAATTATTATTGGCAGCTGGTTTTTCTTTGTGTTTTTTTTCTTCAAAAACTATCGAAAAGTCATCTTCAAAACGTAGCAAACCTTCCATAATTCCGGTTTCTGAGGTAAAACCTTTTAGATTTACTGTACATCCTTTTTTGAGCAAACGTATATATTGTTTTTCCGATATTTTTTTACTCAGATAAAGAAAAGGTAATTTAAAATCACATCCTTCCCTATATGCACTGCAACCGTAAGCAGATTTTCCTTTAAGAATAGTTCCTTTCTGGCATTTAGGACATCGCTCAGAGGTAATTTCCTTAGTTCGTTTGACTTCTTTTTTAGTTTTTTTTGTTGTGATATAAGATATATTAGCATGTACTTTTTCCATTCTTACCTCATACACTAATTGCTCCACCATATATTTCATATTTTTGATAAAGGTAGCTGCATTAAAAGCACCTTTTTCAATCTCTTTAAGCTGTTTTTCCCACCTTCCTGTCAATTCAGCAGAAATTAAAAGTTTGTTTCGGATTGTATCGATCAGCTGAATGCCGGTATTAGTAGGTAGGATTTGCTTTTTATTCCGCTCTATATATTTTCGTTTAAACAGTGTTTCTATAATATTGGCACGAGTAGAAGGTCTTCCGATTCCGTTTTCTTTCATAAGCTCACGCATTTCTTCATCATCCACTTGCTTTCCGGCAGTTTCCATAGCTCTTAGCAAGGTCGCTTCCGTAAATTGTTTTGGTGGTTTTGTCTCTTTCTCTAGAAAAGAAGGTTCGTGAGGCCCTTTTTCTCCTTTTACAAAATCAGGGAGTATTCCGGTTTCCTTTTTATTATTGGTTTCAGGGTTTTCAAAAACAACTCGCCACCCTTTTGCTTTAATGACTTTACCTGTAGTTTTAAATGAAACATCAGCTGCTTTGCCCATCACTGTGGTATTCGCTACCTCACAATCACTATAAAATACCGCAATAAAGCGTTTTGTGATAATGTCATAGACTTGTTGCTGATTGTACTGCAGGTTTATTTGCTCGCCTGTAGGAATAATAGCGTGGTGATCTGTTACTTTTTTATCATTAAAAACTTTAGCAGATTTCTTAATTTTTTTGCCTAATAATGGTTTTGTTAACGAAGAGTAATTCGTTAGTTTCTCTAAAATACCCGGTACTTTTGGGTATATATCATTCGGAAGAAAAGTGGTGTCTACTCTAGGATAGGTTACTACTTTCTGTTCATACAACTTCTGAACAATCTTTAAGGTTTCATCTGCAGAAAATCCAAACTTCGTATTACAGTATACCTGCAATCCGGTAAGATCAAATAATTTAGGAGCATATTCTTTACCATTCTTTTTAGCGATAGATATAATCTCAAAGTCACTTTCTCTTACTTTATTAGCCAGTAATTCTCCATCATCTTTTTTTAAGAAACGTCCTTCTTCATAGCTAAACAATGTGTCTCGATACATTGTTTGTAATTCCCAATAAGGTTGTGGAGAGAAATTTTGGATTTCTTTATATCGATGAACTACCATAGCAAGCGTAGGTGTCTGCACCCTTCCTATGGATAATACTTGCTTATAACCTCCGTGTTTCACGGTATATAATCTGGTAGCATTCATACCTAATAACCAATCACCGATTGCTCTGGAAAAACCTGCATAATAGAGGTTATTATAGTTTTCGGAAGGCTTCAGGTTATCAAAACCTTCTTTAATAGCTTCTGTTGTTAAGGAAGAAATCCATAACCTTTGTATTTCACCTGTATAACCGGCTTGGTCAATAACCCATCGTTGTATCAATTCTCCTTCTTGTCCAGCATCCCCACAATTGATAATCAAACTGGCTTTGTCAAAAAGTGATTTTACGATATTGAATTGTTTTTGGATCCCTTGATTATCAACAACTTTTGTTTTAAACTTTTCTGGGAGTATAGGTAGATTATTTAGATCCCAGCTTTTCCAGTGTGGTTTATAATCATTGGGTTCGTATAACGTACATAAATGACCAAAGGTGTAGGTAACAGCATATCCATTTCCTTCATAATAACCATCACGTTTTATTTTTGCTCCCAGAACAGCGGCAATTTCTCGTGCAACACTTGGTTTTTCGGCTATACAGACTTTCATCAGTACTTGTTCTTGTTTATGATCGAAAAGTAAGGATTTTTACTAAACAAACGCAAAAATCAAGAAGAAGCCGATATGTTTTTATGATAAAATTTCATCAGAATATGAATTTTAATGTTTTCGACATGATCATCAAAGGACTTCGGTGATTTGTAATATGATCATAATAGACTTTTGTCTAAATTATGCTTAAATCAGCAATGTGTAAAAAAAGAGTTTGAAATCTGAAAGAGTTGCAATTTTCTCTACATAAACATAGGTTTTTCTATCAAATTACTAATGGGTATTTAAAGATTAACAAGTACATTTGTTAAAAATTGTTTATTAATGGCAGGAAATACGTTTGGAAACCTTTTTAAAGTAACCACTTTTGGAGAATCTCACGGAGTTGCAATTGGTGGAATCATTGATGGATGCCCATCCGGAGTAACACTAAATCTTGAAGCAATACAGGCCGAATTGGATCGTCGTAAACCTGGGCAATCTGCAATTGTTACCCAACGTAAAGAACCAGATACTGTAGAATTCTATTCAGGTATCTTTGAAGGTGTTACCACGGGGACTCCTATTGGTTTTGTTATTAAAAATGCCAATCAGAAATCTAAAGATTATTCTCATATAAAAGATTCATATCGACCTTCACACGCTGATTATACCTATGATCAAAAGTATGGGATAAGGGATTATCGTGGTGGTGGTCGTTCTTCTGCCAGAGAAACAGCCAGTAGAGTAGTAGCCGGAGCGATTGCAAAGCAAGTCCTTTCCGGAATAACATTTAATGCATACGTTAGTGGTGTAGGTGCTATTAAACTGGATAAGCCACATACGGAATTAGATTTTTCTTTAACTGAAAGCAATATTGTTCGTTGTCCTGATCCTAAGAAAGCGGAGGAGATGGAACAATACATTAAACAAATCCGAAAAGAGGGTGATACCGTTGGAGGCTCGGTGAGCTGTGCAATTTCTGGTGTTCCTGTTGGATTGGGAGAACCGGTTTTTGATAAATTACACGCAGAATTAGGAAAAGCAATGCTATCAATTAACGCAGTAAAGGGATTTGAATACGGGAGTGGTTTTGCCGGGGCGGAACTAAAAGGAAGTCAACACAATGATTTATTTAACACTGACGGAACTACTAAAACCAACTTATCTGGAGGAATTCAAGGTGGTATCTCTAACGGAATGGATATCTACTTTAATGTAGCTTTTAAGCCTGTTGCTACTATTATGCAGGATCAGGAAACGATTGACAGAGAAGGAAATATCATCAGTATGCAAGGTAAAGGAAGACATGATCCTTGTGTTGTTCCCAGAGCGGTACCCATTGTGGAAGCTATGGCTGCCTTGGTTTTGGTAGATTATTTGTTAATGAATCGCACAATTAAGAAGTAGCTTAGTTTGTTAGTCTCTGAGTATTTGAGTGATGTTGTCATTCCAGCGTAGGCTGGAATCCAAAAATCAGGAATTTCAATAGATCAATTTTTACAGGATCATATCGTCACAATTGTAGAAAATTTTCAAAATGAAAATAGATTCTTACCTATGTTGGAATGACATTCTGTTAACGCATATACTTTAAAATACATAAAACCTGTAATTCCCGCTTCTAACTTCGTAAATCGTAATTTATAAGGCATTTTTTTATTTTTAATTTATATCTTCGACTTTTTGTATTCAGAAAATTAGATAATTCACATGAAAAGACTTGCATTGCATTGGCAAATCCTAATAGGGATGGTGTTTGGGGTATTATTCGGACTGTTAATGACCCAGTTTTCCTGGGGAAATGATTTTACCGGAGATTGGATCAAACCTTTCGGGACTATATTTATTAATTGTCTTAAACTAATAGCAGTACCTTTAATTCTTGCTTCGCTAATCAAAGGAGTTTCTGATCTTAAAGATATTTCTAAACTATCAAAAATGGGTGGGCGTACAATAGCCACCTATATTATTACAACGGTTATTGCCGTTAGCATAGGTCTGCTAGTTGTGAATATCGTGAAACCAGGGTCGGCTATTACAGAGGAAACTCGTACAGAACTAATTGAAAGTTATAAGGGAGATGCTGATAGTAAAATAGCAGATGCAGAAAAACAAAAGAATGCTGGACCACTACAAGCTTTAGTAGACCTTGTTCCTAGTAATATATTTAGTGCCGCGAGTAGTAATAGGAATATGTTACAGGTAATTTTCTTTGCAATTTTTTTTGGCATTGGACTTATTTTAATTCCGGAGGATAGTGCGAAACCGGTAAAATCATTTTTTGACGGTTTTAACGATGTAATTCTAAAGTTAATTGACCTTATTATGTTGGCTGCTCCCTATGGAGTATTTGCATTGTTGGCAGCGCTTGTAGTAGAATCCCCAAGCGCAGATTTATTTGCAGCATTGGGTATGTATGGAATATCCGTTCTTATAGGTTTAGCGTTGATGATAGGAGTGTATATTCTATTTGTTTGGATTTTTACCAAAAAGACGCCTGCGTTTTTCATCAACGGAATTTCACCTGCTCAGTTATTAGCGTTTTCCACAAGCTCAAGTGCAGCTACCTTGCCTGTTACTATGGAAAGGGTAGAAGAGCATTTAGGCGTTGAAAAAGAAGTTACTAGTTTTGTACTACCTATTGGAGCTACTATTAATATGGACGGTACGAGTTTATATCAGGCAGTAGCAGCTGTTTTTATCGCACAGGCTTTCGGAATGGACCTAAGCTTAGGAGCCCAATTAGGGATAGTAGCTACTGCTACTTTAGCTTCTATTGGTTCTGCGGCAGTACCAGGTGCTGGCATGGTAATGTTAGTAATAGTATTGGCACAAGCAGGGATCCCGGAAGCAGGTTTAGCTCTGATTTTTGCGGTAGACCGACCCTTGGATATGTGTAGAACAACAGTAAATGTTACAGGAGATGCTGCAGTATCTATGATGGTGGCTAAAAGTGTTAATAAGCTTAGTGATCCTAAAGTAAAAGATTGGGATGATCATTATCCAGGAAAGTAAGATCTATTGAAAATAATTTGTTATTGTTTTTCTAAAATTTCACTCTTTTTGTCTAATATACAGTAAGGGTTTCTACCTTTATCAAGAATTGATTAATCAAGCTCGAGATGAAGGAAAACACACGTATAGACAAATCATTACAACAACTATACAGCCCATCAGATTTTAGGGAAATCGGACACCAGTTGGTGGATATGCTTGCGGATCATCTGGATGAGGTACAGTCTCAGAAAGAAAATCCCGTACTTGCTTTTAAAGACCCCGAAAAAGAATTGGCATTCTGGAAAAGAGACATGTCATCTGATGCAAGTATGCTAGATTTTTACCAAAAAATTCTAGATCGATCTATTCACGTACACCATCCGAGATATATAGGGCATCAGGTAGCAGTACCTTCTGTGATTAGCAGTCTTTCAGGATTAGTAACAGATGTACTTAGTAATGGAACGGGAGTCTATGAAATGGGAATGGCTTCTAATGCTCTTGAAAGAATTGTTACCGATTTTGTAGCAAAAAAAATTGGTTATGGACCAGATTCTGCTGGATTTCTTACTTCTGGTGGGACATTAGCAAATCTAACAGCACTATTAGCGGCTAGAAATGCTAAAGCTCCCGGTTGCGTCTGGGAAGAAGGACATAACCAAAAATTGGCTGTTTTGGTTTCGGAAGAAGTACATTACTGTATTGATCGTGCCGCAAGAATACTGGGGTTTGGATCAGATGGTATTATAAAAGTGCCCACTAATGTATCTTATCAGATAGAAACCTCAGTGTTAAATAATTATTTAGAAAATGCTAAAACAAAAGGGTTAACAGTTATTGCGATTGTGGGATGTGCTTCCTCAACATCAACAGGTTCTTATGATGATCTGGAAGCTTTAGCTGTCTTTGCTGAAAATAACAATTTGTGGTTTCATATAGATGGAGCACATGGTGGAGGCGTGATTTTTTCTGAAAAATATAAATACTTAGCAAAAGGAATTGATCGAGCAGATTCTGTAGTAATTGATTTTCATAAAATGTTACTCACACCTTCATTAAATACTGCCTTGATATTTAAACAGAGCGAAGATTCTTATAAAACCTTCGAACAAAAGGCCCAATATTTATGGGATTCACAACAATCCAGAGAGTGGTATAATTCAGGAAAGAGAACTTTTGAATGTACTAAATTAATGATGTCGCTTAAAGTTTATTCTAATCTCAGAATGTATGGAGAGGATATTTTCGAGAAGAATATAAACCGATTGTATGATTTAGGAAAAGCATTTGCTGAAATTATCAAAAATAGGGAAGAATTCGAGTTGCTGATAGATCCGGAGGCAAATATTGTGAACTTCAGATATATTAATACCGCATCGGAAGATCTTAATTATTTGAATTCTAAAATACGTGAAGAACTTATTCTATCTGGAAAATTTTATATAGTTCAAACGATGATTGGTGAACAACGATATCTAAGAACATCTATTATGAACCCATTAACCGATGAGGAAGATTTTAAAGCATTATTGGATGAGATAGAAAGGATTTCTGGTTTTATTAAGTAAAACCATTCTGCCATTTTTTTTATATAATTAACATTTTATAACGCAACGGATCACTTGTGCACTCATCTTTAAAATATTTATTAACCATTTTACACGAATCGATGAGAAATTTATTTGCCTTAGTATTTTCAATAATTTTAATTAGCTGCAGCAACGATGATGATAGTGATAATCGCTCGGTAAGTATACAAGGAGAATGGAACCTGGTGAATGTTACTGGTGGTTTTGCCGGTGTAAATCAGGATTTTGAAAAGGGGACAATTATCTGGAATTTCGACGAATCGGCTATGACAGTATCTGTTACTAATAACAATACTATAACAGGAGTATATGATGGTCTGTCTTCTGGCTCTTACGATTATTCAATTGTTGCTCCTGCAGATGTCGATGAGTTGGTTGTTAATGATATCAATCTTGGGACTTTTACAATTTCCTCTTCAAGTTTTACTGTTACTCAACAATTTAGAGATGGATTTGAGATCCTTTTCGAAAGATAGCATTTTATTTTTGATCTTTTGATTATCTATTATGCTACTAAAGTAAAATTTCACTTTTGACAAGGGTCAGTTACTAATAAATAAGATTTGAAAATTAATTAAAGAAAAACAAATCGATTAATAGTTAATTAATTCAGACTTTTCAAGAAATTAGCTCTATAGCTTCTTAGTTTTATACTCACAATTTCTTATTCAACTTCAATTTCACTAGTTGGAATAAAAACCTCTAATATAATAGCCAAAAATATTACCACACCACATCCAAGTACATTTAACCACAAGAAAGGCATCCAATCTTGCCACCAAACATAAATGACAACCGACTGTGTTATCAGTGCAGCTACAAAAACAGCATTACTTTTCACAAATTTGATAAAGAAAGCTAATAGAAAAATCCCTAAAACATTTCCATAAAATATGGATCCAATAATATTAACCAATTGTATTAGATTATCAAACAAATCAGCAAAGCAAGCAACCAATATAGCCAAGACCCCCCAAATAAGCGTAAAAAATTTGGAAGCGGTGACAAAGTGTTTTTCACTTTTTTCTTCTTTTATGTTACGCTTATACAAATCAATAGCAGTGGTAGATGCTAATGCATTCAGTTCTGAAGCAGTAGATGACATGGCTGCAGATAATATTACGGCTAGTAATAATCCTATAAGACCTCTCGGTAGGTTATTGAGGATAAAATGAATAAAAACGTAGTCTTTATCATTAGTTTCGACAATTGGATCTGCCATGGTTATTAATTCTTTAGCAGCTTCTCGAGTTTTTTTCTCAGATTTGTCCAGAGAGGCTATTGTATTTTTAGCCTCTAATTTTTGTTTGGATTCTGTTTCTTGAAGATAATTTTGAATGGTGATTTCCTTAGAATCCTGAATTTCTGTTAATTGCTTTTCTAATTTCTCGTAATCCTGAGCATATCTGGAATTTTCTATCGCTATGGTCGCTGCAGGATTAAAATTAAGAGGAGCAGCATTGAATTGATAGAAAACAAACACCATGATACCTACTAATAATATAAAAAATTGCATAGGTATTTTTAACAATCCGTTAAACAATAAGCCTAGTTGACTTTCTTTAACTGATTTACCGGATAAATATCGTTGTACCTGGCTTTGGTCTGTTCCAAAATAAGAAAGCATTAAGAATGTACCTCCAATAATACCTGTCCACACTGTATATCTGTTACTAAGATCAAATGAAAAATCTAAGACTTCCATTTTGCCACTGGCACCGGCAATATCTAATGCCTTAGTAAAAGTTATTCCTTCCGGGAGATAACTTATAATTAAAAAAAAAGTAATAAACATTCCGGTAAAAATAATAGCCATTTGTTGTTTTTGTGTAACGCTTACAGCTTTTGTACCTCCAGAAACGGTGTAAATAATCACTAAGATTCCTATGATAATGTTTAATGTTGTTAGATCCCAACCTAACACGGCTGATAATATAATAGCAGGAGCAAAGATGGTAATTCCTGCACCCAGTCCTCGTTGAATCAAAAAGAAAAAAGCAGTTATTGTACGTGTTTTTAAATCAAATCTACTTTCTAAATACTCGTAGGCAGTGTATACTTTTAATTTATGATACAGTGGTATAAAAACGATACAGATAATGATCATTGCTATTGGCAGTCCAAAATAAAACTGTACAAATCCCATTCCACTATGAAAAGCTTGCCCTGGTGTGGAGAGAAATGTGATTGCTGATGCCTGAGTGGCCATTACTGATAAACCTATTGTCCACCATTTTGCTTCATTACCACCACGGATATAATCCTGTACATTTTTGCTTCCACGGGTTTTCCAGACACCGTATAATACAATAAATAGTAATGTTCCGGTAAGTACGATCCAATCAATAAGTTGCATAGGTTGTTAGTTGTCTAATGTAAGTTTAAAAAATTATGAAAAAACTCTTGTTATCCAATAAAAGAAAAGTATGTACAGAACATTAGCAACTAATACAAGCGTATAACGTTTTTTCCAGACTATTTTAGTTTTTGGTTTTATCATAGGGGTATTGATTTAAATTAAAAGTTTTATTTATTTGAATTCGCCTATATGCCATAAAATTCCAGATGGATCATAGATAAAAAACTCATTACCCCAGTCATTATAGTTGATATTTGTTATTTTAACATTCTTATACTTTTTTTCTAAATTTAGTTCTCTTATTTCTTGAAGATGAAGTTCTAGATCATCTACTTCCAAGAAAATCATTGAGTTATTTATCCAATTTTTGACATAATAATCTTGTAAATAAAAACCAAACCCATTTAATCCAAAGTAAGACATTTTATCCGAAGTTTTTATTTCTTTGAATCCTAAATCTAAATAAAACTCTCTGGAAATTTTATAGTTTTTTGCTCCAATAAAGGTTCTAATAGATTTGGTATTAAACTTCATTTGCGATATGATATAATTTATTTTCCTAAAGATAGCATATTTGCAAATAATCGATATGCACCTGATACTCCGGCAGGGAATTCTCTAAAAAAACTCAAACCGGTGTACACATAGTGTCCCTTTCCGTATTTTGCAATCAATAATGCTCCTTTTTTCTCAGATTCTCCTTTGTCATTTGAAGATATGATAGGGATATATTCTTCAGACCATTCATTGGGAAAATATAGACCTCGTTCTTGCACCCAACCTTCAAAGTCTTCATTGGTTATTTTATTGGGAGTATTTAGTACTGGATGATCGCTTGCTAATAATTTTATGTTTGCTTTTTCATCAGTCACACGATCTCTTGATAGTTTCAATGGATAAGGTCCTAAATTATTATCAACTTTTAGCCTTCTGTTCGTGTTATATTGAATGATAAGATTCCCTCCATTCTTTACATAGTCCAAAAGATACTTTTGTTTAAATTTCAAAGCATCTACTGTATTGTAGGCTCGTATCCCAACGACTATTGCATCATAAGGTTGTAATACATTCTCAGAAATAGTTTCAGGGTCAATTATGGTAACATTATATCCTATTTGTTGTAAACTTTCGGGTACTACATCACCTGCACCTTCTATATATCCTATATTTTGACCCTTTTTCTTAACATCTAATCGAACAACTTTAGTTTCTGATGGTAAAACTATAGTCTGAAATGGGATATGATCATAATCAATTGTTATTACTTCATCAGAATATTCATTCCCATTAGCTTGTATCTGCGGCCTAATATACCCTTCACTTTGATTTTTAGGTGCAGTGAGTGTAAAAAAGACTGTCCTTTCTTCTCCTTTGTCAGTTAAACTAAAATTAATATCATTTGGAGAAACCAGCCAGTTCTCAGGATGTTGAAGTTTGATTTTTCCTTTTAGGTTAGATTCTCCGGCTTTTAGGGTTACAGGAATTTGTTTTGAAGGACCATTTGCATAAATAATTACTTTATCTTTTATGCTGGCTGATATCGCCGGAATAATTTCAAAAGGCTTATATACCTCTCCTTTTACAGGATCATTGGTTTTATAAATAATATCTTTTGAATAAGGAATAATCACATCGTCGATTTCAATATAAAATATTGCTTTAGTTTGATGTTTGGTTTCCGGTGTTCCTATTAGTCTTTGGTCAGAAACATTATACATGCCCAGAGTTCCTTCATTGTTTAACCAATACGGTGTGGTATATTTTGCATCTGGAGCTATTTTTCCTTTAAACTCATAGTTCATTCGGTTGTTTTGTTTCAGTATCGTTTCTGTATTTTCAGAAACTCCTATTGTAGAAACATCAATTGATTTAAGACTAACAGGCACATTACTTCTGTTAATTGCCTCTACTTTAATAATAAGATCACTGTTTCGAGTACTAAAGGGGTCATCCGCTGCAGCTTCTAAATATAGACCAGCTGCCGCTGCTATGATATCTCTAATCTCTTTGGATTTTATATTCTTCCAATGTGTGTTTTCCAGTTCCTGTATTAATTTATATGCTTTAATTAATTGATTAACAGAGGATGACGGATTTTTAAAGTCAAAGTTTTTTTCTACTTCATATAAAATATCACCAATGGCTTTTCCACCTTTGACTCGATTCCAGGAAGTGTCTATTCCATCAAAAACATTGGTTTTATCTGTTGGTAAATCCCCTTTTATTAATTCAATATATTCTGTTTGGGTTCCTCTGGTGCCAGTGCTTCCGAAACCTTGCGATTTGTGTTGACTACGACTTAATGAAGCTATTTCTGTATTGGATAACCCTAGGTTAGGATAGTATACACCTGTATCAAATTCTAAAAAGTTAGATTTGTCGGCTTTTTCAAAGTTTTCCCTACTTCCGTAGAACCACCACGATGTATTAAAGAATAATCGTTTGGGTTGCCAGGTATCTACATATTGTAATTGATCCGGATAAACGTTTTTATCCGATACCATATCAAAAGCTTCAAAACTCAACATAGCAGAAGATGTATGATGTCCGTGTGTACTTCCAGGTGTCCTATGATTGAATCGATTAATAATTACATCTGGTCGGAACTTTCTTATAGCCCAGACAACATCACTTAAAACTTCATTTTTGTCCCATATGGCTAGGGTTTCGTCTGGATGTTTAGAATATCCAAAATCATTAGCTCGTGTAAACATCTGTTCTCCACCGTCCGTATCACGAGCCGCTAATAATTCTTGTGTTCTTATTACACCAAGTAATTCTCGTATTTCCGGTCCAATTAAATTTTGACCACCATCACCTCGGGTTAGAGATAGGTATGCCGTTCTTGCTTTTACTTGATTGGACATATATGAAATCAGTCTGGTGTTTTCATCATCCGGATGTGCTGCTACATATAAAATAGAACCTAAGAAGTTAAGCTTTTTGATGGCTTCGTGGATTTCTACAGAATTTGGCTTTTTAGGTTGTTGTGCTTCAGTAATTGGTATGAAGAGCATACTAAGAGATAGTACAAAAAGTAGTGTTCGCATAATAAAGAATTGATACGGATTATGAGCGTTTCGTCAAATATAAAAAGATAAAATTCTCAGCATTTAGGTTTAAGGATACTTTAACAAGACTATCTGGATCGAAAGATTAACCCAATTAAAGAGCCCAAAAGTACAGCAATTGTGATGGTAGGTTTTGGCCCGAAAGCAAGCAATCCTATAAGTAACCCGATGACTCCCCCTAACGCACTGCCGATAAAACGACCACTGTTTTCTCTTTTTCGGATCATATAGATCATGGCAATCGAAAGTGTCATTCTAAGAGCTGCTCCAACAATGATAATATCTACGACGCTTTTCCAAAATAATGCAACGATAAAGGCTATACATGCTGTAATCAAAGTTGTATATCGTATTGATTTTACTTTTTGATTTTCTTTTGATTCAAATTTAAGATGCGAGGAAACCGCAAAAATTGAAGTATCCGCTGAACTCATCAACCCTGCAAAGAAAAGTACTAGCAGTAATGCCAAGTTGCACATTTTTGTTTGTTGTAGACGCCAGAACTGTAGTAAAGTCTATGATATCCAGCATCTCAAAAATTAATATATACAAAAACCAATACTAATGATCGCCTGAATGATATCAGAAATAATAACTGTTTAAAACCCGAAAATAAAAAAATACACTAATATTACCGAGGTGGTAATAGGTAAAGCAGTATTGTCTGAAAACAGTTCGAAAAAGGTAATTACTCTAGCACCTCCAGCCAAAGCAAGGAGAATCCAAAAAAAAACTGAACAATAACGGTTATGATATTGGTCACTAACCCTGTTGTTTTGTTATTTGTGATAAATGCAGGCAAATCTCCTTGTGTTTAAAAATTACCTTATTACGAAATATTCTTAATTCACGGCGTCGCTCAGAAACAAATAAGAGGTAGTCATTTGCATAACCATCGACATAATAAAAAGACCCAAGCAAAACTTATAAGTACATTCAGTAAAGATTATCAAAGTACTGACTCGAACTGCACCAGCAAATTTCGAAAACAAAATCGTCCATCCGCTGCGGTTTCTTCCACCAATTGAAAAATCTTCTGTATCAGAAGATCTGGATGTATAAAAGGATCAACTTACGATTAATAAGGTATAGGTGATAAGGTAAGGATAGATCTGCATGAAATTTTGGGTTTACGAATCTGAAAATAACTGAAACCTCTTATTTAGAAAGCTTTCTATACTTGTTCTTGCTAAGAAGTAATGGTTATATAGAGCTGATACTTACCAGCACTATTTCTTTTTGATATCTATAATATCTATAATATCCACCTCCATATAATCAGCGATTTTTTGTAGTCTTTCAAAATCTTTAGCCAGATTTTTTCTCTTCACCACATAATCTCCTGCTTGCGGACTAACACCTAAAGCTTTAGAAATTCCATAAACGGTTTTCGCACCCTTACTTTTTTTAAGTAGTCTTTTTAATTTCTTGTTAACCATTGGTTAATAATATTATTAGAACTAAATATACAAATAAATTTTTAATAAAAAAATATTTGTATATTAAAAAAAGTTTTGTATATTCGGATCATACAAATCAAAACCACTTAAAAATGAAACTCTTATTAGTAATGGCTATGCTTAGCGTAACCTTAGGAAACGCAAATTCTTTAAATACAAATCCAATAAATGAGAAGAAAAAAGATAAAAAAGATGATAGGAAAGAGCGTATAGAAAATAACTCAACATTAAGGAATTTTCATTCTATAAAAAGGTGGAAGATGACAATAGAATATACTAACGGAGATATCATTTCTAAAACTATTGAGATTACAGATGACAGATCTTCCAGCGCAATGGAGTTGGCATTTCTGGAAGCAGAAAAACATATAAAGACCTTAAAAAAAGTAAAAAGTTATAATGTATCACCAGTATCAGGAAATTCTTTTGTACTGTTAGCAGGAGGAAAGTAATAATCGCTTGAACTTTACCTACATTAAAAAGGCCTCTGATTATTAAAATCAGAGGCTTTTTGCTGTTATTTTGGATAAGCAAAGTTCGATGTTAGTTTTGTTAGTAAAGCTTTTTCTGAAAGTAAGGATAATACCACTTAAGGGGTTCACGAAAGTATCTAGCGTGTAGAATGGTTAATCCTTTAGGTTTTATCGAATTCTGGCAGATTTTTGATTAGGATTATAAAACTATTTTCGGTTGAATGCTTTATGTTCTTGCCCCAGAATACTTACTTTTTTCTTTCTACGAACTCCAGCTGGTCAATAGCTACATTTGTGGTGAAAATACCATAGTTTACGACTGCTTTTCCCTTTTCTAAAGTATCAATTGTACCAGTTGATTTTCCGTCGATCATACGTACCTTGTCACCAACTTTTAGCGTAATTTTGGGTTTAGCTTTCTCAATTTTTTCTTCTTTTTTCTTTTGCTCCTTTTTCCTTTCCCTGATTACTACAACTTTTTTCTCTACTTCTTTGACTATTTTTTCTTCCTTTACTTTTTTTGCCCTTCTCTGTTTAGCTGTTTGTTTTTGTCTTTTAGAGTTTTCTACTTGTACAATCTTCATGAACTCATCTATAAGTTCTCTTTTCTTTTTATTGTGGAAGTATTTTTCGCTTATTTCGTTTAGTTTTTGGCCTAAATAGATCATTCGTTGATTACTGTCGTATAGCTCCTGATAACTTTCTAATTTGGATTGTAATCGCTGGTTAATCTTATCTAAACGCTCTTTTTCTTCCTCTGCTTTTTGTTCCTTCGTTTTGAGAGCAGAAGTAGTTTTTTGAAGTTTTGATCTTTCTTTTTGAAGATTTGCAATACTTTTATCAAAACGGATTTTGCCTCGTTCTACTTTTTTCTTTGCCTTATTAATTAAGCTATACGGAATTCCATTTTTTTGAGCCACCTCGAAGGTAAAAGAGCTTCCTGCTTCACCAAGATATAATTTAAACAACGGTTCCAGTGTTTTTGAATCAAAAAGCATGTTTGCATTTGTCATGTTTGGCAATTCGTTAGCCAGCAATTTGAGGTTTGCATAATGGGTGGTAATAATTCCATAAGATTCGCGTTCGTAGAAAATTTCTAAAAAAGCTTCTGCTAACGCACCTCCTAACTCCGGATCACTACCTGTACCAAATTCATCTATAAGAAATAGTGTTTTATCATTACATTTTCTAAGAAAGTAATTCATGTTCTTTAAACGGTAACTGTAAGTACTTAAGTGATTTTCTATAGATTGATTGTCTCCTATATCAGTGAGTACTGTATCGAACAAACACATTCTGCTATATTCATGAACAGGAATTAACATTCCGCTTTGTAGCATAATTTGTAGTAGCCCTACAGTTTTTAGCGTAATACTTTTTCCTCCGGCATTTGGACCTGATATGACAATAATTCGATTGTTTTTATCCAATGATATTGTCTGCGGATATGTTTTTGCTCCTTTTTCCTTATTATTCAAATAGAGTAGTGGGTGATATGCGTCTTTTAACGTTAATTCTCTCTCTTCAGTGATATTAGGCAGCACTCCGTTTAATTGAGTTGCATATTTAGACTTTGCCGCAACAATGTCAATATCACTTAGATATTCCTGATACTGGATCAATAGCTCAGAGAATGGTCTTATTCTATTTGTAAGATCTTTAAGTATTTTAACAATTTCTTCTCGCTCTTCGTATTGTAAATTACTAAGTAGTCTGCTAAATTGTAAAGTAGCTTCGGGCTCTATGTAAACAATACTCCCTGTTTTGGAACTCCCCATTATCGAGCCCTTTACTTTACGGCGATACATAGATTTAACGGCTAGAACTCTTCGATTTTCTACAACACTTTCTCGGATGTCATCCAGATAACCCAGATTATTGTATCTACTTAAATCTCTCCCAAAACTTCCGTTGAGCTTTCCCTGTACTTCGTTAATATCTTTTCTTAATGAGTTAAGGGTAGGAGAGGCATTATCCTTAATTTCACCAAACTTGTCGACAACTACTTCAATCAGATTGATAATCTCTTTTGTATAAGGTACTTGAGTCGAAGTTTGATATAAGATAGGGTATAGTTCCTTAAATTTTTTTAAAAAACTCAGTAAATCATTCGCGGTAAGACTAATGGATACTACTTTTTTAAGACTAAAAGTTTCTAAAAAAGTGTTTTCAATTCCTAATAACTGTAATTCTTTATCAATACTATCAAATCCGTGATTAGGTATCTTTGAATCATTTAGATACGAAGATTTATATTCATATACTTGTTGTAGTGAAGTGTATAGTTCTTCTTCAGTACTTAAAGGAACTATTTGTAAAGCCTTTGTTTTTCCGTATTCGGTATTGCATAAATCATTAATATGGTGAAGTACTGTTTCGAATTCTAGATCTTTCAGCGTTTTTTCGGAAATACGGATCATGGTGTTACCCTAGTTTTTAAAGGTGTTTTTATTGTTAATTTCTTTATTGTAAAACTCGATGTGAGTTTATTTTTAATAAAGTATTTGTTATAATTTTACCAAAAGCAAATGTAAACAATTGCATATTTTTTTGAACTAACATGGAAGTAAATATTGAGAATAGCTGGAAAGAACAGCTCGCAGGAGAATTTGAAAAACCATATTTTAAAGAGTTAGTAAATTTTGTAAAAAGCGAATACAGTTCTCATACTTGTTTTCCAAAAGGGTCACAAATTTTTGCTGCGTTTGATTATTGTAGTTTTGATAATGTAAAAGTCGTAATTATTGGTCAAGATCCGTATCATGGAATAGGACAGGCCAATGGATTATGCTTTTCTGTGAATGATGGAATAGCGATCCCACCTTCACTGATTAATATATTCAAAGAAATAGAATCTGATATCGGTATTCCTTTTCCATATAATGGTAATCTGGAGCGTTGGGCTAAACAAGGAGTTTTATTACTTAATGCTACACTAACAGTACGAGCACATCAGGCGGGATCACATCAGGAAAAAGGTTGGGAAAAGTTTACAGATGCTGTTATAGAATCTATATCAACTAATAAAAAAGATGTAGTATTCTTATTATGGGGTGGCTATGCCAAAAAGAAAGGATCAAAAATCGATGCTAAAAATCATTGCATTCTAAATAGTGGACATCCATCTCCATTAAGTGCCAATAGAGGATATTGGTTCGGAAATAATCATTTTAGTAAAACGAATGAATACCTTTTAAAGACTAATCAATCACCTATTGTATGGTAATTAAATTATGCAGCCTTAGGGATTCCTGCTGTTTTAGCTTTATTGATTTTAGCATTCACCGAAGAAGATTGAATTTTCTTTGATTTAGTAATTTTCTTATCTGTTTCCACAGAATGAATACTAAATTTTAATAAAACAAAATTAAATGCTATAAGCCCTCCAAGTATTAGAAGAAAAGTTACCATAATTGATTCGTTAGTTAATTACTAGATGCAGATACCAAAAAATGGTTGCGTACATTATAATAATTAGTTTATTGGGGTAGGCGCAGCAAATTTACAAAAATATTTGAATTCTCCCATGCCGTATCACCATAAGTTGTGTGATTTACTTATATTTTAAAGATTTACATCGTTTCTAATAGGTTTTGACAACAAAACTGCTAAAAAACTGCGCATTTGATTTTTACTATTCTTACGTACATCGTTTTAATAAAATCATTTATCCTACTTTTAGAATCTATTACCGTTAGATAAATTAAGATGGTCTCATAATTCAGGGCTATTTTTATCAAAGAAATCGTATGATAAACCTATGCAAAAATCTATAAAATCTCAATGTAGCTCAGTTTATGCTAAAATCGATAACCTAAGTATAAATTAGGCCTTAAAATAATTTCTGGGCTTTTACTATTGAATAAGTTTCTTCCGATTCCAAAGCCTAAATCAATAAATAAACCATTTCTGGTAACAAATTTACCTCCCACAGAAAATCCTAATGCAAAATCTGTATATTCTTCTTCGACATCTCCGGCACTAATAAAGTTTCCCTGATCATCGAATACTTCAACATAATTATCATGTTCTCCAGAGGATAACATTCCGAATGCTTCTACATAAAAACCTCTGGCTATTCGATTTCCAAAAAAGTATTTAAATCGTGTAGTTAAAGCTATTTCCTTATCAAATACACCATCTGTGTCTATCAGATCATAATCGTCATCGTTATCATCTTCATCTACAAATCTGTAAAAGAAATCAAAACCTACACTACTGTTGTTACTAAGAATTCTTTCGTAGCCCAGATCAAGTGCTCCAAAAGCCACAATGTTGAAAGGGTTGATACTAATTTCATTTTTATTTATATCCCTGCGTGGGAGATCAGATTGATCCTGGGCAAAAGAAAATTGGAAAGAAAATAAAACGATGAATGCAAATAATGTCTGTTTCATAATAATTAAGTTGTTTTGCTATTACTAGATGTAAAAAAAATAAAATGGTTGCTTAGATCTTAAAAATTAGTTTCTCTGGATCAACTACCTTGCCAATAATGTTTAGATCTAGTAATTGATTCTGAACATCGTTTAATATTTTTTTATTTAGTAGAGACTGGCTCCATTCCGTGATTTGTAACCACGCTCTAATATCTTCTAATTGTTGATCATATCTGTGAGCGAGTGTTTTGTCAATGCTGGGGATTTGCTTAAAATCAACCGTAGTGTTGTTTATTATTTCTAAAATACTTTTTATTTCATTTTTCTTTTCTTGCAAAACTTCTTCTCTAACCGCGATCACAAAACAAGGCCAGGGCGTTGGGCAATCTGCTATCCTTCTGAAGGTTTTATTGTCTACCAATGGTTTGGTAGTAAAATGTTCCCACATAAAATAATCTGCGGTACCTTCTGTTAAAGCAGTGATAGCTCCATCTATATTTTTCACTACTTTGAATTGCAAGGAAGATGGGTTCCAATTATTGTTTTGTGCATTCACATATGCCATTAAATGAGAACCGGATCCATACCTGCTTATAGCTGCAGTGGTATTCTTAATATCTTCCAGAGAATTATAGATAGCATTATACCCTACGTGAATTCCCCACACGAGAGGAGATTGGATGTATGTTTGCACAATTTTAGAAGGATTACCTGCAATAATATCTTTTACAATTCCTTCTGTTAATATAATGGCAATATCGATATCTTTGTTTCTTAGGGCTTGGCACATAGCACCGGTTCCTCCGGGAAAATCGATCCACTCTAATTGTATATTATTTTTGAAATAGCCTCCCTCTTCAATTGTTAAATGCCAAGGTAGATTAAAGTGTTCGGGAACTCCTCCGATTTTTAAAGTGTGCATATTAATCTAAATATAAAATATGTTAAAATTGCGTATTTCATCGATTATTTATGTTTTTTGTCGTCTAATTCTAATTTTTTTTATTACATTTGAAATATAAATCTGATACATACTAATACATTTATAAGTAATTAAACCCAAATAAAAACAATATTTGCTATGAAAAAGAATTTTTTAAGAAATAAAAGTGCTCAAGTTAAGGTTGCTAAGTTAAAGAGCAATACGTTAGAGAATGGAATTGTTGTTTTTATTGCCCTGCTTTTAGCAACTAATTTTTTAATTAGTTTAAAGATATTATTCGGATAAAATTTTATAAGAAGAGTGTATTTGTTTCAAATATGCTCTGATATCTTTTTGTGATTGTATGGACGATTGATCGTCCATTTTCTTTTTGTAGCAATTGGTTTCTTTTTCATCCTGAATTCTAGCTTTGACAGTGTCATTTAATTGAATTTTCAGAATATTTTTTAATTCTTTCTTACAGTCCTCGTCTAATATAGGAACCAAGACTTCTATGCGTTTATCAAGGTTACGTGTCATCCAGTCAGCACTACCTATGTATAACTTTTCATCTCTATTGTTTTCGAATAGATAAATTCTTCCGTGCTCCAAAAATCTATCTACTATGCTTATCATTTTTATATTTTCACTAATTCCGGATAGTCCAGGAATTAGACATGTGAACCCTCTTACTATTAGTTCTATTTTTACTCCCGCATTACTGGCATCATAAAGCTTACTTATTATCTGTTTATCTTCTAAACTATTTAATTTTGCCTTAATACCAGATGGTTTTCCATTTTCTACGTTAGTTATTTCATTATCAATAAGTTCTTCAAAAGTTTTTCTCGTATTGTAAGGAGATACCAACAGATGTTTTGGTTTAGGTAATATCATCTTTCCGGATAATACTTCAAAAACTTCGGATAATTCTTCGGTAATTAATGGATTAGCTGTGAATAGTCCATGATCACAATATATTTCGGAAGTTTTGGCATTAAAATTACCTGTGCCAATATATCCATAAAATATTTCCTTTTTTTGCTCTTTACGTTTTACAAGTAATATTTTAGAATGAACTTTAATTTTTGGATAGCTATAAAAGACTGATGCTCCTTTTTTTTCAAAAATCGCACCCCATTTCAAATTATTTTCTTCATCAAAACGTGCTTTAGCTTCTACAAAGACAGTAACTTTTTTACCGTTTTCTAAGGCTTTTAGCAAAGAAGTTGTAAGCTCAGATTCTTTAGCAACTCGATACAAAGATATTTTGATTTCGGTAGTATCGGGATCTGTCGCAGCCTGATTAATAAAGTTTTGAACATAATTGAAAGACATATATGGAAAATGCACTAATTGATCTTTTTTTAAAATTACTTCAAAATAGTTAGTATTATGATCAAATGCACTATGCTTTATTGTTGTTACTTCCGGATAGTGTAAAGATTTATTATTAGTAGGATCAGGAAAATCAAAGAAGTCACTAAAATTATGATACTTTGCACCTGGAATCATATCAATCTTACCTAAATTGAAAAATTTTCGCACTTTGGTTTTTAGAGCCTTTGGCATTGATGCATCAAATAATAAACGAGTAGGCTGACCATAATCTCTTTGGGATAATGATTCCTTTATTTTTTCCGCTAGTACACCTTCAAACTCATCATCTATATATAACTCTGCATCCCGCGATAATTTTATTTGAAAACAATCTTTAATAGTTTTATCCTCAAAAATCTGGTTCAGATTAGACTTAATGATATTTTCCAAAAATGTGATAAAATGGTTTTGGTTGGATTTTGGAAAACAGACAAACCTACCTAACTCATCTGAAGGGATATTAACAATTCCATAGATATCATCACCCTTTTGAAAAGTTATTAGATAATACAATTTGTTATTCTCTAAAAAAAACTCCTTGTCATCCTTTAAATTAACCAGTTTACCATTAATTTTCGGAAGTATTTTAGAAATAAAAAATCGTGTTGCAAACTGATGCTGATTGAGATCAAATTGGTTATTATCAATTAAATGAATACGATGCTTGACCAGTTCGGGTATGAGGTCGTTGGAAAAAATATCTCCAAATTTTTCTTGTTGAATTCTAACTCGTTTAAGTATTTCTTTTACCTGTTTACTTGGTTTAAGTGCAAGTTTTTTGCGTAGCTTTTTATCTATTCTTTTAATCTGGCGTAATCTAGAAACCCTTACACTGAAGTATTCATCAAGGTTAGAAGAGAATATAGCTAAAAACTTTAGTCTTTCATACAATGGATTTGATTGGTCCTCAGCTTCCTGTAAAACACGATCGTTAAAACTCAACCAATTCAGATCTCTATTTTTGTAGGGATATTCTTTTAAATTCATACACAAAATTAAATTTTCTAGATCTTCTAAGTTTTAATTTAAGGTTAAATCTATTCAGAAAAACTAATGATTTTATCTAAAGTGTATTTAATTAATTTGTCAACCGTTTTCTTTGGATTGTTACTAAACTGACCTGTTTCTCGGTTGGCTATCATGGCATTCATAGATACTGCACGATGTCCTAATAGTTTAGCCATACCATATATACCGGCAGTTTCCATCTCCAGATTTGTGATTTTTTTATCCGCATAGCTAAAAGATGCTATTTTTTCATTAAGTAAAGAATCCGAAGTCTCTAGTCTTAATACTCGTCCTTGCGGACCGTAAAAACCTACATTTGTTATCGTAAACCCTTTTCTGGTTTGATCGCTTTGCATATGCCTTCCGAGTTTCTTGTCAAATGATACTACATAGGGAGTTGATTTATTGGTATCCCAATCCAAATGCTTTACTAAAGGTTCCGAAATCTGTGGGAACTGAATGCTTTTACTATTATAAAAATGTAGTAAACTGTCAAAACCTATAGCAAGTTCTGAAACAATGAAGCTGTCAAGGGGTATTTCCGATTGTATTGCTCCGGAGGTTCCAACACGAATAATGTTAAGAGGAGTATGAGATTTTTTGATTTCTCTTGTTTTTAGATCTATATTCACCAGTGCATCCAATTCATTAAAAACAATATCAATATTGTCAGTGCCGATCCCTGTAGAAAGTACTGTCAATCTTTTTCCTTGATAAGTTCCGGTTTGGGTATGAAACTCTCTTTTGCTTATTTTGAATTCTATAGTGTCAAAATATTGGGTAACTCTGTCCACGCGATCAGGATCTCCAACAATAATAACAGTTTCTGCTAGGTGTTCCGGTTTTAAATTTAAATGATAAATACTTCCGTCCGGATTAAGAATTAGTTCGGATTCGGCTATAGCCATATTATAATTTTAGTAGATTGTGTGTGTCGTTGTTATAGAGGTAGTCGTACTTTTTGACTCCACCGTAGTACCATTCCAATTTCTGTGTGTTATAAAAATTTTTCTTTTGGTGTAGTGCCAACTTTCCTCTTTCAGATAATAAAAGTCGATCCGTGGTTTGGTCAAAAAATTGAAAAAGCCTGGCTAGTACACGCTTCATCTGCATGTCGCCATATCCATAAAATCCTTGATACTCCAGTGCGTAGCCCATTAGTTGTTTAATATTTTTGATCTGGTATGTGTTTACCATTTCCAAAATATTATGTTCCAGGATATTAAGACCAGTCATCATATTGGGGAATCGTTGTAAATGTGCTCTTAGGCAAATAGCTAAATAATCAAAAGATGATTTCTTTTTGATTTGTCCAGCTATTTTTTTTGGATTTGACTCGCAGTATAGTGTCCACACGTGGGATGCCAGTTCTAAGTCATTAACGTTTAATAGGGTTTTGTTTTGGTAATGTTCTTTTAGCTGTACATCGGATAATTCACAAAGCCCCAAATGTTTTTTCGCATTCTCAACCCGGCCGCTACAAACCAAGTAAACAGGAGTGTCTTTTATCCCTCTACGAAGTAATAGACTGATGGCAGCAATCATATTGATATGACAAAAAAGGTCATACTCGAACCAAAGTATAATTTCATCATATTTTTCTACAAAGTTTAGTTTGTTTAGTTGACTTATAAACTTTTCTTCATAATCTTCAGAAGAAATTCTATAATATTTTTTCAGAAAAGCTTTCCGCTTTATAATAGCTTCATCTGTCTCAATCCTAATTTCGGTAGGGCCTTCGCATAACATCTCTCGCCATATTACAAGTTCATCATTAACTAGATTTAGCTTTTTTAAGCGATTTGTTAAACTATCACCATTAGTGATATGTAGTTTTGTAGCCCCCAATTTTATGATTATTTTTTGAATTGTGAGACAGAAATTATCCTCCAACTCGTTTTACATTAAATCCTTTATCCCTTAGAATGTTCATTATTTTATCGCGATAGTCCCCTTGTATTATGATACGTTCATTTTTAAAGCTCCCACCTACACTTAATTTAGTCTTTATCTCTTTAGCAAGCTTCTTAAAATCTTCATCAGCGCCATTATATCCCTCCAGAATAGTAATTGGTTTCCCCTTTCTTTTCTCATATTTACAGATAATCGGATCATCCTGTATCCAAATATCATTTTCTTTTTCCGAATCCTTTTCTTTTTCTTCTTCGATTGGTTCGTGATCGGGAAATAAGCTTTTTAATTGATCTTTTAAATCCATCTATGGAAACTATTTCTTTATCAAACCTATTTCGACTAATCTTTGCTGCAGAAATTCTCCTGCAGTTATATCTTCGTACTGCTTTGGATTGTCCTCAGAAATACATTCCTCCAGACAATTTAGCTTCATATCGCTTCTGGGATGCATAAAGAATGGAATAGAGTATCTTGGCTTACCCCATTGTTCTTTTGGAGGATTAATAACTCTGTGTATTGTAGAGCGTAATCTATTATTGGTGTGACGTTCTAGCATATCACCAACATTAATAACTAATTCATCTTCTTGCGGAATAGCATCGATCCATTCACCGTCTTTGCGCTGTACTTGCAAACCACCAGTAGAAGCTCCCATTAGTAATGTAATTAAATTAATATCTCCGTGAGCTCCTGCGCGCACGGCACCTTTTGGCTCTTCTGTAATAGGTGGATAGTGGATAGGACGCAAAATACTATTACCATTACTTGCCCAATGATCGAAATAATGTTCATCCAGACCTATATAAATAGCAAGAGCTCTTAAAACATAAATACCTGTTTTTTCTAACATTCTATATGCTTCCATACCGGTATGGTTAAAATCCATAAGCTCATCTACAATAACATTTGGAGGATATTCTTCAATTAAATTAGCGCCCTCTGATGGTTCCTGACCAAAATGCCAGAATTCTTTAAGGTCACCTTCTTTTTTACCTTTTGCATGTTCTTTTCCAAAAGATATATACCCTCTTTGTCCTCCCAATCCCTCTATCTCATACTTTTGCTTATCTTCTAAGGGTAAAGCAAAAAAAGCCTTTACCTCCTTATAAAGTTCAGCCACTAAATCATCACTCAAAAAGTGATTTTTTAATGCAACAAAACCTATTTCTTCGTAGGCCTTTCCTATTTCATCAACAAATTTTTGTTTACGTGATGGATCCTCAGATAGAAAATCTGCAAGATCGACACTTGGAATATTATTCATGCGTTTGTAATTTTCTTTAACTAAAATAGATGTATTTCACAAAATAGACATCATCCTCGATGTATTTTTTTATATTTTTTACAAATACTGTCAAATTACTTTTTTTTTAGCTTTTAAAGATTAATCTCTAGTAAATTTAATTAATTCGCATTATTGTTCTGTCCAAATTAACAACTACTTAATATTATTGTGGTGTTAGTTGTTTTTTCTGAAATAAAAATAATTACATTTACTAGTCTATTTTTCATTATTGAAATTATTAATTAACTGGATTTATTGATTTTTGAAACCTATGGCAGAAGAAAAATTAGTATTTGATTTTGATAGGAAAGAGTTTAGTGATGAACTTTTAATTTCTTTATATAGTTACATGCTAAAGCCACGATTGATTGAAGAAAAAATGCTGATTTTACTTCGTCAAGGTAAGATTTCCAAGTGGTTTAGTGGAATTGGCCAGGAAGCTATTTCGGTTGGTGTGACCATGGCTTTGCATAAAGATGAATATGTATTGCCTATGCATCGCAACCTAGGTGTTTTTACTACAAGAGATGTACCTCTGTTCAGGCTTTTTAGTCAATGGCAAGGTAAAGCAAATGGTTTTACCAATGGACGTGATCGTTCTTTCCATTTTGGCACTCAGGAGTATAAAATTGTAGGTATGATTTCGCATCTGGGACCTCAGTTAGGAGTTGCCAGCGGTATTGCTTTAGGTAATGTTTTGAAAGGCACTAATAAAATTACCGCTGTGTTTACCGGGGAAGGAGGTACCAGTGAAGGAGATTTTCATGAGGCATTAAATATTGCATCCGTATGGAGTTTGCCAGTACTATTTTGTATTGAGAACAATGGATATGGTTTGTCTACACCAACAAGTGAACAATACAACTGTAAAAATCTCGCTGATCGTGGACTTGGGTATGGTATGGAATCGCATGTTATCGATGGTAATAATGTATTAGAAGTTTATGATAAAGTAAATAAACTGGCAGAGAGTATACGGCAAAATCCAAGACCTGTTTTGTTAGAGTTTAAAACGTTTAGAATGCGTGGTCATGAGGAGGCAAGTGGTACTAAATATGTTCCAACAGAATTGATGGAACAATGGACATTAAAAGATCCTTTAAAGAATTATAGGGAATACCTTATAGAAAATTGTATTCTTTCTGAATCAGATGAACTTAAGGAAATATCAGATATCAGAATTGAAATCGATGAACATTGGCAAAAAGCGAATGAAGAAGAAAAGATTAATGTAGATCTGAATAGAGAATTAAATGATGTTTATAAAGCATTTGACTGTAAAGATACACAACCCAATAAAATTGCCAAAGAGTTAAGACTTATCGACGCTATCTCGGAAGGTTTAAAAGAAGGAATGCGGAAGTTTAACGACTTGGTTATTATGGGGCAGGATATTGCAGATTACGGAGGAGTTTTTAAGATTACTGAAGGTTTTGTAGAGGAATTTGGTAAAGATAGAGTTCGTAATACGCCAATTTGTGAATCAGCCGTGATTTCTGCGGCCTATGGTTTGTCGGTAAATGGCTTAAAAGCAATCGTAGAAATGCAATTTGCAGATTTTGTCTCTTCAGGATTTAATCCTATTGTAAATCTTTTGGCAAAATCACATTATCGTTGGAATCAATCGGCAGATGTGGTCGTAAGAATGCCTTGTGGAGGAGGTGTCGGTGCGGGGCCATTTCATAGTCAGACAAATGAAGCCTGGTTTACAAAAACTCCCGGACTAAAAGTTGTATACCCGGCTTTTCCTGCAGATGCTAAAGGACTATTGCTTACCGCTATCGAAGACCCAAATCCAGTATTGTTTTTTGAGCATAAAGCATTATACCGTAGTATAAGAGAAGAAGTGCCGGAAGGATACTATACCATTCCTTTTGGAAAGGCTGCCTTATTGAAAGAAGGAGATCAGATAACGATAATCAGTTACGGAGCCGGAGTTCATTGGGTGTTAGAAACATTAGAAAAACATTCAGAAATACAAGCCGATCTCATTGATTTAAGAACCTTACAACCATTAGATGTAGAAACGATTTTATCATCCGTAAAGAAAACCGGTAAAGCTATCATACTACAAGAAGATTCTATATTCGGCGGAATAGCTTCCGATATTTCGGCAATGATCATAGAAAACTGTTTTGAACATCTAGATGCTCCTGTAAGAAGAGTGGGCAGTTTAGAAACACCAATTCCTTTTGAACCCGACTTAGAATCTCAATATTTGGCAAAAAACAGGTTTGAAAATGAGTTGATAGATTTGCATGCGTATTAACACCTGTTTTTTGTTCCGAAAACGTTTTTGTTAATAAAAATGAGTAAGAATTTATATATTTGATTTTCAGATGTTTATTGTTTTTAGATCGATGAATTGATTTTTTTATAGGATAATAGGGCAATGTAAATTTTAGTAAGGGTTAAAATCCCCTATAGTATAAGTTGTGTGTTCTGTTGTTAAATCTTAATTTCGCGCAGCTTATGTAATAAAAATAGCACAGGGGGATTAAAAATCAAGGGGTAATGCAAAAAAACACATGAATACTAATCAATTAGAACTATTGAGTTCTTCAACTGTTTTGGTAACCGGAGCAGCAGGTTTTATAGGATCAAATCTATGTGAAGCTTTATTAGAAACGGGTAGTAAAGTGATAGGCTTGGATAATTTTGTAACTGGGCATAAAAAAAACTTAGCAGCGATTAGCAAAAATCCGAATTTTACATTTATAGAAGGCGATATCCGTAATCTTGATGACTGCCATAAAGCTTGCAATGGCGTTAATTACATATTGCATCAAGCTGCGTTAGGGTCCGTACCCAGATCTATAAACGATCCTATAACAAGTAATGATGTAAATGTTGGTGGCTTCCTTAATATGTTAGTAGCAGCAAGAGATGCGGGAGTGAATCGATTTATATATGCAGCAAGCTCTTCTACTTATGGAGATTCTAAAGCATTACCAAAAGTAGAAGAAAAGATTGGAAGACCTTTATCTCCTTACGCTATTACAAAATATGTGAATGAATTGTATGCGGACAATTTTAAAAGAACATATGATTTGGACACTATAGGATTAAGATATTTTAATGTTTTCGGACGTAAACAAGATCCTGATGGCGCTTATGCTGCAGTAATACCGAAATTCGTTATGCAATTGATGAAGCACGAATCACCGGTAATTAATGGGGATGGGTCTTTCTCCAGAGACTTTACATATATCGATAATGTAGTTCAAATGAATTTAAAGGCAATTGTTTCTGAGAATCAAGAGGCTTTAAATAATGTATATAATACCGCATATGGAGAGAGAACTACTTTAAATGAGTTAGTTGCTTTATTAAAAGAATATTTATCAGAATTTGATGCCGAAATTGCGAATGTAGAGGTTAAGAAAGGACCTGAACGTAAGGGAGATGTACCACATTCTCTGGCATCTGTAGAAAAGGCCAAAACACTTCTGGAATATGATCCCAAATTTGATATGAAATCCGGATTGAAAGAAGCTGTAAAATGGTATTGGGATAACTTAAAGTAAGTTTTACAGAACTTGCAAATACACTTAAAGAAACACAAAAATGCAAAACATTAAAATAGCAATCATAGGTTTAGGATATGTAGGACTTCCGCTAGCTAGATTGTTTGCAACCAAATTTCCTGTAGTAGGTTTTGATATTAATCAAAGAAGGATAGAGGAACTTAGATCTGGCACAGATTCTACATTAGAAGTAGAGGATGATGTATTGCAGTCTGTATTAAAGACTGACCCCCAAATGGAAAGGGGATTGTTTTGTTCTAATAATTTAGAAGATATAAAAGAGTGCAATTATTATATAGTTACGGTTCCAACACCTGTCGATAAAAATAATAGACCTGACCTCACTCCTTTGTATAAGTCTAGCGAGACCGTTGGTAAAGTGTTAAAAAGAGGTGATATCGTGATTTATGAATCCACAGTATATCCGGGAGTAACAGAAGAAGAATGTATTCCGGTTTTAGAAAAAATCAGCGGACTGAAATTTAATCAGGATTTTTACGCAGGATATTCTCCAGAACGTATCAATCCCGGAGATAAATTACATACAGTAGAAAAAATACTAAAAGTTACTGCCGGATCTACGCCAGAAATAGGTAAAAAAGTAGATGCACTTTACGCTTCTGTAATTACCGCAGGAACCCATTTAGCGCCAACCATAAAAGTAGCAGAGGCGGCTAAGGTTATAGAAAATTCGCAACGTGATATTAACATTGCTTTTGTGAATGAGTTAGCCAAGATTTTTAATCTAATGGATATTGATACAAATGAAGTCTTAAAAGCAGCCGGAACCAAATGGAATTTCTTGCCTTTTAAGCCGGGTTTGGTTGGAGGACATTGTATTGGAGTAGATCCGTATTATTTAGCGCAACGAGCACAAGAATTCGGATACCACCCAGAAATCATTTTAGCAGGACGAAGATTAAATGATAGTATGGGACAATATGTTGCTTCAGAAGTGATCAAATTAATGGTAAATCACGATATCAAAATCAAAGGAGCTAGTATATTGGTATTAGGAATTACTTTTAAAGAAAATTGTCCCGATGTTAGAAATACGAGAGCAGTAGATGTAATACAAAACTTAAAGGATTTTGGAACGAATATCGATATTTATGATCCTTGGGCAAATCCATCGGAAGTGGCGCATGAATATGGTTTGGAAATAATAACGGAATTACCAGATTCAAAATTTGATGCAGTGGTATTAACAGTTGCTCACAAGGAATACCTTGATATAGACCTCCACTCGATACTTAAGCCAAATGGTGTTTTGTATGATGTAAAAGGTATTTTGAAAGAAAAAGTACATGGAAGATTGTAAAAGAACTAAAAACTGTGAAAAAAGTTTTATTTTTTGTAGAAAGTTTATCCGGAGGCGGAGCTGAAAAAGTTCTTACAGATTTAGTGTCTAACTTAGATTCATCTAAGTATGAAATTACTGTATGTTCACTGGTAGATGTAGGGGTTTATAATGATTATTTAAAAAACATTTGTACTTATAAGGCTATTTTAAATAATCCTGATGAAAGTAAAAATAGTATTCAGAGAACATGGTATGGATTACAATATAAGTTAATACATATACTACCATCTAAATGGATGTATATAATGTTTTTTAAAGAAAAATATGATGTAGAAGTTGCTTTTATAGAGGGGTTTAGCACTAAAATTATTGCATCATCTTCCAATAAGAACTCTAAGAAAGTAGCTTGGGTTCATATAGATTTATATGCGAATCATTGGACACATATAGAATATAAAAACTTAGAAGAGGAAGTAAAAGCTTATCGAAAATTTGATCATATAATAAGTGTAGCCAAAAGTGTGCAAGACGCTTTTTCAAAGAGATTTGGCATTAGTGAAAGATTAAAAGTTCTATATAATCCCGTAGATCGAAAAGATATTTTAGAAAAGTCATTACAGAAGATAAATTTTCAAAAGCAAACATCTTTACTTCATTTAATTACCGTGGGTCGATTAGAATCACAAAAAGGTTATGATCGGTTATTAGAAGTAGTTTCCCAACTCAAAAAAGATTCTTTTGAGTTTAAGTTGATGATTGTTGGAGATGGTTCTCAAAGAAAACAATTGGAAACTTATATCGAAGAAAACGACTTACAAAATTATGTAACGCTTCTTGGTTTTCAAACCAATCCGTACGCTTTTATTAATGCTGCCGATGCATTTGTGTGTTCTTCACGATCCGAAGGTTTCAGTACCGTTGTTACAGAAGCTTTAATTTTAGGAAAACCTGTAGTCGCAACCGATTGTTCTGGAATGACAGAACTTTTAGGAGATAATGAATACGGTATGATTACCGAAAACAATACAGAGGCTTTATATCTGGGATTGAAGAAATTTCTAAAAGATGAACAATTAAGATCTCATTATACAGCCAAAAGTAAAGAAAGAGGTGCCGATTTTGATATTAAAAAAACCATAAAAAGTATCGAAGAAATCCTATGAGTTCAAAATTGAAGATAGTTTTTATGATTAACAACCTCTATGGGGGTGGTGCAGAGAAGATTCTACAAACGCTACTTGGACAGTTAGACCAAGATGCATATGATATTACCTTATATGGTGTAAAGAATGAGAAGTATGATACCACCTTATACCCTAAAGGTGTTCAGTATAGATCTGTTTTTAATGGAGGCTATAAAGGAGGAGGATCATTTAAAAGTCAATTTGCTATTAAACTTATAAACAAGCTAAAATCATTTGTTTACAATACTTTTTCACCTCAGGTATTTTATAAGTGGTTTATAAAAGGGAGTTATGATGTAGAAGTTGCCTTTATAGAAGGCTATAGCACTAGAATTATTAGTGGATCTAATCAAAATTCAATTAAAATTGCTTGGGTTCATATTGATTTAGAAGCCAACCATTGGAGTAAAATTGCATATAATAATTATGAAGACGAATGTAATAGTTATATTAAATTTGACCATATAGTTAGTGTGTCTAAGAGTGTACAAGATGCTTTTTCGCGTAAATATAATATGAATAAGCGTTTAACTGTTAAGTATAACCCTGTAGATATAGAGAATATCATTGAAAAGTCTAAACTAAAGCCTACGGTTAACATAGAATCCGACAAGGTTTTACAACTTGTTACTGTGGGGCGTTTAGAACCACAGAAAGGATATGATCGACTATTAGCAGTATTACATAGACTAAAAAACGAATCTTTCTCTTTTCATTTACGAATTATCGGAGAAGGTTCTAAAAGGCTAGAATTAGAGAGTTATATTAAGAATAATGGACTAGAGAAAGAAGTTAGTCTTATGGGATTTCAGTCTAATCCTTATCAGTATATCGCTTTGGCAGATGCTTTTGTTTGTTCTTCCCGTTCAGAGGGTTTTAGTACTGTTGTTACTGAAGCATTAATTTTAGGTAAACCTGTGGTTGCTACGGATTGTGCAGGAATGTTAGAATTATTGGGTGAGAATGAATTTGGACTTATAACCCAAAATAATACAGAAGCACTATATGATGGTTTAAAAAGGTTTATAAAAGATGAAAAATTAAGAGCCTATTATACTGAAAAAAGTAAAGAAAGAAGTGGCGATTTTGATAGTCAAAAAACATTGGCTAGGATTGAAGAACTTTGGAAAAAATGAAAACTAAAGAATTGCCATTGATATCTGTAATAATTCCAATTTATAATTCGGAAAAATATCTGGATAAATGTATTAGATCTATTATTAATCAAACACATTTACATCTTCAGATTTTGTTAATAAACGATGGATCTACTGATGGTAGTCTTGATATATGTAAACAATTTGAAAGGGAAGATAATAGGATTACGGTAATTGATATACCAAACGCAGGTGTCTCTAATGCCAGGAATATTGGGATTTCCAAGGCAAAAGGAGCTTATATTCAGTTTATAGATAGCGATGATTATGTAGATAGCTCATATATTGAATATTTGTACAAGACGATTCAAAAAGAAAATGTTCAATTATCGGTTTGCGCTATAGAATCTTTAGATACTGAAGGTCATATTTTTGACAAATGGGAGGTAGAGGAAAGCATACTTCATTTTGATAAAGTAAATAAGGATATATTCTTAGAATTAATACAAAAATTCTTATTATTTGGACCTGTAAACAAATTATATAAAACAGATATCGTTGTTAAGAACGGTATATTGTTTGACAGATCTTTGTCATATGGAGAGGATTTGCTTTTTAATTTTGAATATTTCAAATACATTAATTCTATTGCCATTACCGATAAGGTAGCCTATAAATATATTCATGATAATGTGGAATCATTATCAAAAAAACGATATCATAATAAAACAGAATTGGCAAAACGAATTCATTTCGTTTTATTTGATTTTTTTAATAGGATTCAATTAACAGATAAAGAATCTCTGGGAGTATTATATAATAGGCTATTCGATTATTATTATAACGAAGTCTTCTTGATAGTTAATGATACTGAATTCACATTTGTAGAAAAATATAAAGAAATCAGGACATTACTAAAAGAAAAAGAGTTAACAAAAAGCTTTAAGTATTTAATTAAGGAAAAATATGCGTCATGGATAATTTTATGTATGAGATATAGAATGACATTTTCTTTTTTGATTTGTAATTCGATTTTTAAAACGATAAAACCAGCACGAAATAATTAAAAAATAACTGACGGAACGATGAATAAAATAATTATGTATCCTCACGGAGGAAGTTACAATCACGGATGTGAAGCCATTGTAAGAACTACTTTAGATATTATGGACCAAGCTATACCAGAGGTTAGCAAAAATAAAGTTTTATTTTCTATGCGTCCAGAAGAGGATATACAGTTTGGGATGGATAAAAAGTGCAAAGTTTTACCACAAACACGTCCATTGCAATCTAGATCATTTGATTATTTTAAGGGAATGGTCAAAAGACACATACTCGGTGATAAAGGTTTTTTTGATAGATATGCTTATAGAGATGTATTTAATAGTGCCGGAAAGGAAACATTAGCACTTTCTATTGGCGGAGATAATTATTGCTATGGAAGACCAGGTGATATTTATTTTATGAACAAGCATATTCGTGAGAAAGGTACAAATACGATTTTATGGGGTTGTTCTATAGAACCGAGTGCCATGGATGAAGAAATGGTGGACGATCTGAAGCAGTATAAATTTGTGTTCGCACGAGAAACCATAACCTATAATGCATTATTAGAGAAGGGTATTAAAAATGCACGTTTGTGCCCTGATCCGGCTTTTTTATTAGAAAAGGAAGAAGTATCCTTACCAGAAGGTTTTGAAGAAGGTAATACAATTGGGATCAATCTTAGCCCAATGATTATGTCTTACGAAGAAAATAAAGGAGCTGCATTAGAAAATTATAGTAAACTCGTACAGTACTTAATTGAAGAAACTGAACATCAAATAGCTTTAATTCCTCATGTAATGTGGGATCATAATGATGATAGAATTCCGCTGAAAAAATTATACGAAAAATACAAAGATAATAATCGAGTTCTTTTTGTAGCAGCAGATAATTCGCTTAATGGGATGCAATTAAAATATTTGATTTCTAAGTGTAATATTTTTATAGCTGCCAGAACTCATTCTTCTATTGCAGCCTATTCTCAATGTGTGCCAACTCTTGTGGTGGGATATTCTGTAAAAGCTTTAGGAATTGCTAGAGATTTATTTGGCTCTGAAGATGGGTATGTAATTCCTGTACAATCGTTAAAAAAGGAAAACGATCTGACTAATTTATATAAAGAGTTTGCAAAGAAAGAAGATAGTATTAGAAAATTTCTAGTTGATATGATGCCAGAATATAAATCTAGAATAGTTGAAGCAGCTAAAGAGATAGGAACGCTCAACTAGAAACAGCGTAAAAGTTTTTATAATGTTAAGCAAGATAAAGGGTAAATTCAGACAGGTTTTTGGTTTAAGTAGGGATATAGACTATAGAGACTGTATCAATATGGGAATGAAAGTTGGAGAAAATGTTCTTCAGCTTAATGAAGTGAAGTTTGATTATTCTCATTGTTGGCTTATCGAAATAGGAAATGATGTTGTGTTTGCGCCTCAGGTTTATCTACTGGCACACGATGCAAGTACCAAACGTCATATAGGATATACCAAAATTGCAAAAATCAAAATTAATGATGGTGCTTTTATTGGAGCACGTGCTTTAATTATGCCGGGAGTTACTGTGGGTAAGAACGCAATAGTAGCAGCAGGAAGTGTCGTTGTAAAATCTGTTCCTGATGGGGCAATAGTGGGTGGTAATCCGGCTAAAGTGATTGGAACTACTGAAGACTACATAAAAAAACACAAAGATTTGATCAAAGAAGCAAAGGTGTATGATGAAAGTTGGACAATACACCACGGTATTACTGAAAGTATGCGAGTACAAATGAGTGAAGATTTAGAAAGTAATCCAGGATATATTATCTAGCTAAAAAACTTTATAATGATTTACTACTTACTTATTTTATTATTAATACCATTATCTATCTTACTATTTGTAGTTGGAATAGATTTGTTCTTTTATTACCGAAGTGTCTTTCAGAGATATAAAATTGGTAGATGGACAGATCAAAATAATTGGCTAAAAAGTGTAAAACAAATTAATTTGACTTGGCTTCATAGGACACCAACGGTTAAGTTAACTGATAATGAAAGCTATATCATAAAAGATCTTTTAAAAGGACATTACCGTAGCACTACCATACAGTCCTGGCAAGAGGCTGGAGCATTATTAGGTGCTATAGATACTGAAAACACAAAGGAAAAAATTGATGAATTCATTAATAGTAAGATTGATATGCATACGGGTACTTGGAAACAGGTTCCGCAATATGTAGATGGAGCTATTTTGGCGTATGCACTAACCAAAACAAATGTTGATGTTGCTAAACTAAAACCTGCATTTGATCAGGTTATCGAACTCATAGATAATTGTAAGGGGGAAGATGGGACTATTTTTTATAGAAACTTTATTCCTTCCATAAGATTTGTGGATACCATCGGTTTTATTTGTCCGTTTCTAACATATTATGGTCAGAAATTTAATAAACCAGAATATATTGACTTAGCTTTATTACAAATACAATCTTATGTAGCTAAAGCTTTTTTACCAAACAAAATGATTCCTGTGCATGCTTATGATCTTAAAAAAGATATGCCATTAGGAATTTATGGATGGGGTAGAGGACTCGGATGGTTTATTCTAGGAATTACGGATATGTATTACGAATTAGATGAGACACATTCATCAAAGACTTATCTTAAAGAGCTAGTAGGAAAAACCGCAAAGGATGCACTAGTTTTTCAGAAAGAAGATGGAGGATTTAATGCTATGATTGCAGTTGATTCTTCCAGGCATGATTCTTCTATAACGGCAATTGCAGGATGGTTGTTTTATACAGCATTTATGATCAACAAAAATGAAAAATATCTTTTGGCAGCCAAAAAATGTGTACAATCTCTTATGAAAGTAACTAGGAGAGATGGTGTCATTGATTTCTGTCAGGGAGATACTAAAGGAATCGGACTTTATGCTACTACTTTTGATTTAATGCCTTTTGTTCAGGGACTAACCATTCGACTGGCTTCGGCTTTAGAAAGTAAATAAAAAAATGGCAGAGATTAAGGGTATTAATACGGATTCTAGAACGGTAAATTCATTTAGAAACATTGGATCCGGATTGATTTCGCAAATCGTACAAACTGTTTTAGGTTTTATCGGCAGAACCATTTTTATAAAGTACCTTGCAGTAGAATATCTTGGTGTTAATGGATTGTTTACCAGTATTCTTTCGGTTCTGGCGTTTGCCGAGTTAGGAGTTGGATCCGCGTTTATTTATTCTTTATATAAACCACTCGCAGAAAAGAAAGAACATGTAGTAGCTGCAGTATTAAATTTATATAAAAATGTATATGTAGCAATAGGAGTAACCGTATTTGTATTAGGTAGTTTGGTGATTCCATTTTTGGATCAGTTGATCCCCACAAAACCGGACGCAATCGTAGAAAATATTACGGTAATTTATTTATTCTTCTTGTTCAACGCAGCATCATCCTACTTTTTTTCTTATAAAGTATCTCTATTAAATGCAGATCAGAGAAACTATATCACTACTGTTAATTACCTGATTTTCTATGTTATTCAGAACGTTGTTCAGATTCTGGTTCTTGTCATTTATAAAGACTTCTTGTACTATCTTGCTGCCCAGTTGATTTTACAGTTTTTAAGTAATGTCTCTATTTCATATCTGGTGAATAGGTATTACCCTTTTTTAAAAAAATTTAAAAAAGAGAAAATAGACCCTGTAATTAAGAAAGAAATCATTTCTAATGCAAAAGCTACACTAGTCATAAAAATTGGAGGAATCATCGTTAATAATACTGATAACATTATTATCAACTATTTCTCGGGCTTGGTATTGGTAGGATTGGCTTCTAATTATAATCTGCTAATAGCGATCATATCTGCTTTAATTTTGCAAGTTTTTAATAATATTACGTCCAGTATTGCCCAAATTAATGCTGTAGAAAGTAAAGAGAAGCAGTATCAGACATTTAAGATGGTCAACTTGGCTAATCTCTGGATATACGGTTTTAGCGCTATCTGTTTTATTATTCTTTCTAACGATTTTATCGTTTTATGGATAGGAAAAGAGTATGTGTTACCTGTAAACATCTCCCTAATGTTAGCAATTAATTTCTTTATGGTTGGCGTTCAGGGAACCATATGGACGTTTAAAACTACGTATGGTTTTTTTAATCAAGGTAAATATTTGGTTATTATTACTGCCTTATTGAATTTACTTTTCTCCTTTTGGTTAGGTAGCGAATATGGTTTGTTTGGTATTTTGATGGCTACAGCTATTGCCAGAGTGGTCACTAACTTTTGGTATGACCCTTATATTGTATTTAAGTTAGGTTTGAAAATTAAAGGATCTATATACCTTAAGAGGTTTCTAATATTCTTGGGACTTCTTCTGATCTCTGGATATGTAACATATTACGTGTCGACACAGTTTAATTTTTCAGTACTGGTTAATCTGATGTTTAAATTATTACTTTGTATAATGATACCAAATACCATAATATTATTGGCTTATCGGAACACTACGGAAATGGATGCCATTAAAGGGATATTTAGAAGATCATATTTGGCAGTAGTAGCAAAAATAAAAAAGTAAAATCCGAATGAAATTACTATATATTACAAATCAAATTTGCGGATCCGCTGGATTAGAGAGAGTTTTATCTATAAAAACTGATTATTTAATTGAGAAATATGGATATGATATTCATATACTTACAATGAATCAGAATGATACTCCCGTGTTTTATGATTTTAATAATAATATTACATTTCACGATATTACTGTTAAAGGAAATCCTGTTCAATATTTCTTGAAATATAAAAAAGGCTTAAGATCCATAGTCCAAAAAGTGCAACCGGATATGATCTCTGTTTGTGATGATGGATTAAAGGGCTTTTTTGTGCCGACTATTGTTCGTAAGCCTTGTCCGATGGTTTATGAAAGGCATGTGTCTAAGAATATTGAAGTAAAGCAGGATAAAATTTCCTTTAAAACCAAATTAATTTCCAATATTAAATATCAGCTCATGCATCTAGGTGCAAAACGATATGATCGTTTTGTTGTGCTTACTACGGATAACCTTGGTGAATGGAAATTAAAGAATTTACAGGTGATTTCTAATCCTTTGTCATTCAATCCTGATACTCGAGCAGCATTAGAAACAAAAACAGTATTGGCAGTAGGAAGACAAAGTTATCAGAAAGGATATGACAGATTACTAAAAAGTTGGAAAACTATTCACGACAAATATCCTGATTGGAAATTAAAAATTTATGGAAAAAAAGATGAAAGCCTTAATTTAGAAGGTTTAGCAAATGCATTAGAAATTAATAGCTCTGTAGAGTTTTATTCTCCCACAAAGGAAATACTAAATGAATATTTAGATTCATCAATATATGTTATGTCTTCTAGGTTTGAAGGCTTTGGGATGGTCCTTATAGAAGCAATGGCTTGTGGTGTGCCCGCAATATCATTTGATTGCCCTTGTGGTCCTAGTGATATAATTACTGATGATATGGATGGTTTTTTAGTAGAGAATAATGATATTTCAGCATTTTCTGAAGCTATTGAGAAACTAATTGTAAATCCAGAAAAGAGGAAAGAAATGGGGGCGAATGCAAAGGAAAATATTAATCGATTTTTACCTAGTGAGATTGTTCCTAAATGGGATCAATTATTCAAGGAACTTCAAAATACATATTCATGAGAATTTTATTAATCATGCCATATGGTAGTGTAGGGGGAATGGAGCGTTTAGCACTTAACTTTTATAATTATTATATCTCTAAAGGATATGAAGTAAAAGCTTTGAAACTAATTAAATTAGAATCTGATATTATTAATTTTGGAGAAGATGAACTCTTTTTAAGCTCGAGGGACTTTGCCGAAATGTCTACTATAGAGCGTATGATGTTTTATTTAAAGGCACCTTTCAGAATAAGAAAGATCATTAAACGAGAAAAAATAAGTCATTCTATTTCATTTGGTGATATGACAAACGTTTTCAGTTCATTAACGTATACCAAAGAGTTTAAAATAGCTAGTATACATGCCTTAAAGAGTGTGGAGCTTAGCGCCAAGAATATGCTCAATCGAATTTTTGGATTAAGTTACCATACTACCTATCGAAATTTTGATAAAGTAGTATGTATTAGTAAAGCCATTAAAAAGGATTTACTGGATAATTGCGGTTATGTTTTTAATAATCTGCAGGTTATTTATAATCCACATAATGTATCTCAAATCCTCGAACTATCTAAAGAAAAAATAACGGACAATACGGAAGTACATATTTTTTCTAAAAAAACAATATTATTTCTGGGAAGAATGTCTGTACAGAAAGCTCCATGGCATTTAATTAATGCTTTTGCTAAATTATCAATGACTAAAAGTAATTTAGTCTTTATAGGAGACGGAGATGATAGAGTTTTAGATTATTTAAAAAAACAGATAAACGATTTAAAAATTTCAGACAGAGTATTCTTTTTAGGTCGCAGAAAAAATCCATATAAGTATATAAAATCATCAACTTTGGTATCGCTTTCATCATATTATGAAGGTACTCCTAATGTGATTGTAGAGTCGTTGTGTCTTAAAACTCCTGTAGTTAGTAGTAACTGTACTGATGGAATATTGGAGCTTATGAGTATCGATCAAATAGATCAAATAGAACACAATAATATTATGACAGAAGGTGGAATCGTAACTCCTAATTTATTTAAAGGAGATTTATCGATTCCATCAGAAGAAACCTCTGAATATTTATCAGAAGAAGTATCTCTAAGTCAAGGATTACAGTATGGATTGGAAAATGTCGTATCGTTGCAAAATGGTATAGAAAATAAATATGAGTTACTTTTGTCCAAATTTGATTTAAAAAATGTGGCGAAAAAATATCTAAATAATTCTTTAGAATGATAGATTTTATACCTCTTAAAAATTATTTCTACTTCTTCATTAATAGTTCATTATGTATGTTGCTATTCATGTTATTGCATACCTCTTTTCTAAAAGGTGATGAAGGAAAGGTGATATTTTTTAATAGGGTATTTGGGTATGGTAGTTTATTTATGTTACTATTATACATTGGTTTGAGACCATTAAGTGAGTATTATTTTGTTGATATGGCAACATATGGGCATATTTTTACCTCATATGAGCATGGGGCGCCAATGTCAGAAGAAGGCGATATAGGTTTTGTGATTTTCACCTATATGGCGTCAAAATTGATATCATTGCAAATGTATTTTTTGATCTGTGCTTGCATGTATATCATACCACTATTTGTGGCTTCACGTAGATGGTTTCCCAAACATTATTTCTTTGTTTTCTTCATGTTGGTATGTTCATTTTCATTTTATACTTATGGTGTTAATGGTATGCGTAATGGTATTGCTACCTCGTTCTTTATATTGGCTTTGTCTTATGATAAGAAAGTCATACCGATGGTATTTTGGTTTGCACTTAGTATTTTGTTCCATAAAAGTATGAGTCTTCCTTTACTGGTATTTGTTTTGGCTAATTTCTATCATAATATTAAATTTTATTTCATTGCCTGGATAAGCTCTATTTTTATATCTCTTACCGTAGGAGGGTTTATTATAAGTATTTTTGCGAGTTTAGGATTTGGGGATGATCGACTAAGTGCTTATTTAAACAATACTCCAACTGCAGGTAAGTTTAGTTCTACCGGATTTAGATGGGATTTTTTAATATATAGTGCAATTCCAATCATTATGGGCTACTTATATATATATAAATTCAATGTTATCGATAAGACGTATCACAAACTTCTAAAAACGTATTTATTAACTAATGCATTCTGGGTGATGGTTATACGCGCAAATTTTTCAAATAGATTTGCTTATCTATCTTGGTTTTTGATGGCTTTAGTTATTTTTTATCCTCCTTTCAAACAAAATATTTGGAACCAACAATTTAAGAAGATTGGATATCTTATGTTAGGATATTTTGCTATTACCTATATTTTAACTGTAATACTATTGTAATGAAATTATCTATAATTGTGCCCGTATACAATGTCGAACTGTTCTTAGAAAAATGTATACAAAGTGTATTCCATCAAGATATACCACATGAAACATATGAAATAATAGCAGTAAATGATGGTTCTACAGATAGCAGCCCAGTTATTTTAGAAAAATTACAAAAAACAATTAGTAACCTAAAGATTATTCATCAGGATAATAAAGGGCTTAGCGGAGCGCGAAATTCTGGATTTGATTTTGCTACGGGGGACTATTTATTGTGTGTAGATTCAGATGATTATATACTTCCTAATTCTTTACATAAATTAATATCATTGGCGGAAGATCATCAACTTGATCTATTAGAGTTCGGAGCTCAAGGTGTTGATGAAAACAAAAATGTAATTTACTCTTTAGCAAAATCTAGTAACGGTCAAGTGATTACAGGTGAGCAATATCTGGCAGAAATTAGATATATGGGTTCTGCTTGTAATAAATTATATAATCGTGATTTTCTTAACGCACATAAATTACGCTTTATGGAAGGTGTGTATATTGAAGATATAGAATTTAATACACGTGTCGTTTTTAAGGCAAATAAAGTACTAGCAACAGATTACATAGCCGCTCATTTTTTACAACGGTTGGGATCTATTACAAGAACTAAAAATTTTACAAAAAAAGAAAAAATGATGTTTGATATTCATATAGTCTTAAAATCCATTAATGACTTTACGGAAAATGAAGTCACAAAAAAATCTTCCGCATATATTCCTTTAAAGAGAAGAGTAAGTTCACTAATCGCTACATTACTTATTCGTGTCCTTAAAGATTCCAAAACTACATCGACCAAAAAAGAAATTATAAAGAAGCTAAAAGAAGATAACCTATATCCAATAAGCTATAAACCAGAAACAAAGGATAAAAAATATTTTTTAATTTTTTCTAATATCTATCCCCTATTTTCATTAGGAAACTTTTTTTGCAGCACTTATAATCGAATGCGATATGGAAAATAAAATAGCAATTTTAATATTAGCACATCATCAACCGAAGCAACTTTGTTTATTAGTAAATCATTTGCAAACTGATTTTGATGTATTTGTTCAGATTGATAAAAGATCAGATATGAGAATAGCTGATTTACCAAAATATGAGAACGTATTTTATTTTAAAGAAGTTGAAGTATACTGGGGTCACGTAAGCCAAGTAGAAAACATGAAATTTATTTTAGAAAAGGCTTATGCAAATAAATACATCTATTATTTATATATAAGCGGTGATGATCTCCCAATAAAAACAAATAATCAAATTAAAGAGTTCATCCTTTCCAACAAAGATAATTCTTATATGTATGTGAATCCTTTGCCCATAAAAACCTGGGGTTTTAATCAAGGATTTGATAGACTGGATCGATTTTGGTTTATGAAAATTAGCTCTAGAAAAATAGTGAAAATTGTTGCCAGAATTACTTTGATTCTACAACGAATGTTTTTTATAAAGGTGAAAAGATTTCCAATAAATTATTACGCAGGATCTAATTGGATAAATTTAAATATCAATGCAGTAGAGGAGGTGTTTGCATTTTTGAGGGATTATCCAGAATTTTTGAAAAAATTAAAATATTCAAGAGCTACCGATGAGATATGGGTGCAAAGTATTTTGATGAATTGTAAAGAGGGGCAAAATATTATTCATAACGATTTAAGATATATCGATTGGGTAACAGGTCCTACATTTCCAAGAGTCTTGAATGAAGAAGATAAAGCTAAAATCGAAATAAGTGACGCCTTGTTTGCAAGAAAATTTGACTATAGTAAACACCCTGAATTTATTAAAGGATGGCTTAGTAATCTTAAAAATTAGTGGAGTATAAATTAGAAATAAAAAAGCCATTGGATATTTTTTAGTAACCAATGGCTTTTTAGTAAATTATTAAAATAAACTATTAATTATTTGCAATAGTGTTATTTGAATTGGAGGGTTCATTGACAACTACAACAGGTTCATAATTAGGGGATAGTGTAAAACTATTCTCTACAATTTGACAATTCATAGAATTATCAAGGATTACACCATCTACAAATTCTGCAACGACAGTGTTATCTATAAATTGAGCACCATCAGTTTGTACAAATTCTGTTCCTGTATTTATTTGATTATTTATCAAATGCACACCAATAGCATCAAAAACTCTTGAAGATTTACCTCCAAATAATACACAATTAGAAATTTCTACAGTGAAGCTTTCTACCTCGTTACTAAAATCCAGATTTCTATTGTAATTATTTATGAAAAGGTACCTAGCCGCAACAGAAACGTTTTCGTTAAATATTCTTACATTGTTACCATAAGATCCTAAAATAATACCTGCACTATTAGGCAATGAACTTTCATAAATATTATCGTGAATACTTAAGTCTTCCGCTCTGTCAACAATTAGACTCACTTCATTTTCATAGGCAAAATTTCTTGTAATTTCCGCCTCAGACCCTCTAATATAGTAACCAGTAGTAAAACCACGAACGGTATTTCCGGATACATTATTATTTAGTGCATATTGTTGAATATTTCCACCAATAAAATCTGTATATCTTCTAAAATCACTGGTAGTAATACCTACCCGTCCCGATACGTTAGATCTAGCTTCTACAATATTATTTGTAATATTACTACCTGTAGTTTCATTCAGTGATATAGAGTGATCGGCAGTATTATTGTCTATAGAAACTTTGTCACCTGAGTATACTACGATACTACCTGCGTGATTATCTTCAAATCGATTATTGTTGATACTAACATTCTCTACCCATTCATATTGCACTCTCGAAGCAAAATCAAAACTGGCATACTCTACATAAGGTTCTACATCAAGTCCATAACGTGGATTTACACCTGCAGAATTAAAAACCCCATTTGGATTCGTAGGGCCATCACCAGCATTGATAATCAAATTATCTACAACCGTTATATTTTCTCCATCGGTAATACTAATATTGTTTCTACGATTACCATCCAAGGTACAATTTCTCAAAATAATACCATTATTCCATACTGCACTCGGATTCGTTCTAAAGCCTGCACTACCAACTATAAAACCATCTCCTGTTGAATGTCTTATATTGATGTTTTCAAAAACAATATTATTAGAACCAGCAGTCACAATTAATGCAGGCCATTCATGAGTTCTTCTGGAAATATTGTCTCCGTCTATAAAATCAGAATAGTCGTGTTCATAGCGATCTCCAACGAGTGTTCCTCCAGTAATGGTAACATTTTCAACCTTATAGGTGCTTAATAAAACATACCAAGGAAAATGAGTTGGCTGTACCCTTAAGAAAGTGTTTTCCGACATTTTAAATTCAAAATTAGAAGGAATATGAATACCATTTTCTGATAAACCTTGTTGACCTCCATGACCTAATCCAACCTTAAAAAAGGCATCTAGCTTGTCAGTGTTAAAAATTTGGGCTCCTAGCCGTTTAGACAGGTCTATAGCAGATTGTAAATTGAACTTATTTTGTTCAGCGATTTCATCATTCACTGCTCCAGATTTGATTTCCCAGCGATCTGATTTAAAATCGAATGAACTATCACTCAAAACGACTTCTCCTTGAATGTCTAAATTTATGTTCAATAGATCCCCGTCAATTGAGCCTCCAGACGCAAATTGTAATGTACCATTTATGATTTGGCCATTATCAAAGATTAAAGTGGTATTTGCAGGAAGATTTATTGTTGCACCTTCCAAATCCATAGTACATGAAATTGTAATGCTTGAGTTAGATCCTATATCCTCTAGGGTAAAGTCGCAAGGAGTTAGATTAAGAGTATCATCTGGATCCTCGTTTTCTTCATCGATTGTATCTTCGTTTTCGTCAACCTCTGCGATAAGTTCATTTTCAAAAGATTCATTACTGCAAGAAGAGAAAATGAATCCAAAAATAAGTAGGATTAAAATTAATTTTTTCATTTTTTTGGCTAATAATTTAGGGTTACATGAAGAAGATAACGCAAATAATTGTGAATTATTGTTCGTTCGTCGAACTTTTTTACTTTTTATCCTATTTTTTAATATTAAAGCGAAAATCTTAATTTTTTAACATTTTTTAATGAAAAAAAAGAAAATAATCAGAGTGGTAACCTCTGATGTATCTTATGGATTATTGACGGGGCAATTAAAATTTCTAAACCAATATTATGATGTTATTGGAGTTTCTTCGCCAGGAGAAAAGGCAATAAAAGCTGGTCAGAGTGAGGATGTTAGAGTGGTTGGTATTGAAATGCAACGACAGATATCTATTATAAAAGATTGTATTGCACTTTATAGATTGTATAAATTTTTCAAAAAAGAAAAACCATATATTGTACATTCTATAACGCCAAAAGCTGGTTTGCTTAGTATGATTGCTTCCTATTTAGCAAAAGTCCCAAATAGAATTCACACCTTTACTGGATTAATTTTCCCGACAAGAGAAGGGGTTTTTCAAAAATTATTAATTAAAACGGATCAATTGTTGTGTAAATGCGCTACACGTATTTATCCCGAAGGACAGGGAGTTTTAAAGGATTTAAAGAAATATAAGATTACTAAAAAACCTTTGAAAATAATCGCTAATGGAAATATAAATGGTATCGATATCAATTATTTTGATACAACTTTGTATTCAGAAAAAGAAAAGGAAGAATTAAGAAAAGAGTTATCAATTTCTTCTTTAGATTTGGTTTACGTTTTTGTTGGTAGACTTGTTAAAGATAAAGGTATTAATGAATTGATAAGTGCCTTTAAACGTATTACACATGAGTATGAAAACGTAAAACTAATACTGGTAGGGTCCTATGAAAAAGAATTAGACCCGGTTTTTCCAGAAACCGAAATGGAGATAAATGATAATCCAAATATTATTTCTGTAGGTTGGCAAAATGATGTTAGGCCATATTTTGCCATATCAGATATATTGACTTTTCCTAGTTATAGAGAAGGGTTTCCTAATGTGGTTTTACAAGCTGGTGCTATGGGAGTACCTTGTATTGTTACTGATATTAATGGAAGCAACGAAATTATTTCTGAAGGTAAGAACGGAATGATCATCCCAGTAAAAAATACTGATATTCTGTACAATACTATGCAAAAATTTATAAAGGAACCTATGCTTAAAGAGACATTAGCTATGAATGCTCGTAAAATCATATGTAATAATTACGAGAGACAATTTGTATGGGATTCGCTATTAGAGGAATATAAACAATTATAAGAAGGTTTTTTAGTATGATAACCAATGAATAAATCTTTTTAATACTAGGTTACCGGAAGAGACCACTATAATTTGTTACTCATTAAAAACCTCCGTAACATATAAAAGTTTATATTAAAAACTGTTTAGCAATTGCGAATGAAATTTTTTGAGAAATTGAGAAAAGTATTGTTTTGGAGTGTTGATTTTGTAAAAGGAAGGAAGGTTTTATATCTTTTTAGAGATATACAATATATAGCAGAACACCCAAGCGACACCTTAACTCAGAGAAAAAAGCATCAGTATTTGAATAATATATTAACTAATGCAGTTAATGGTACGGTATTTTATAAAAATATCCGAACAACTAATATTAAAAATTTTCCAGTAATTATAAGGGAAACAATAGGAAGTTCATATTCAGATTTTGAATCCAGTATATTTAAAAACAAAAAAAGAATAAAAGTAACTACCAGTGTATCTACAGGAGCTTTTTTCTCAGTATATCAAGACCTAAATAAAAAAGCTAGAAACATATCGGATATTCTATATTATTCATAAATTTCTTTTTTTTTTAACTTTGATATTAATTGTATTACTTTCGTTTTTGGGAAATGTTTAAAAAGAAAAGCAAGGTATTGTCCTTTATACAGAATATTGTTCCTGTTATTATCTTTGACTTATCTCATGTGTCTATTCAGAGTCTTATAAATATTCTGAAAAACAACAAATCTTCAAAAGAAATGATAGGATATGCCTTATCATTTAATAAGATTTGTAATTACTTAGATACAATAAATTCCGATCCTATTGAGTGTAATTTAAAATGAGTCATTGGTATTTCAGCAAGATTAGATAATGTTACCAAGATAGGGATGAAAAATATTTTGGAGTAGATATGCTGTCAATAGATTCTAATTCGGAGAATGATATGATCGCACAGCAACAGATAGGAGAGGAGTATTTCAATATTAACTGGGGCTAGCTATTATGTTGAGATTTTAGATCTTTCTTCTGATAAACCTTTGATACCAGGTTCTCTAGGACGAATAGTGGTTACGGATTTATTTAATTATCTCACTCCTATAATTAAATATGTTACAGGTGATTTGGTCGTATGAACTACATTTGGGACATAATACTTCTGTGCTAGTTTTAACTAATACAGAAGGAAGAAAAATGGGTATGATTCGTAATGCTACAGTTGATATTTTACCTACTGGTATTTTATTATTGATCAATAAATACGATGAAATAATCCAGCTTCAAATAATTCAAAAGACAAAGAAAGAATATCTTTTTAAACTAAAGACTAAAAACAATACTTTTGATGAAGAAAAAGCTTTCAAAAATGGGTTTAGGGAATATTTGGGACAAGATGCTATGATATCAATAGAATTAGTTTCAGATTTTGATCTGTTGCCTTCTGGCAAGGAGATAGCTATTATTAATGATGTAATTTAAAAAGGTTTATGTATATACTGTTTTTTAAGAGGTTTTTAGATTTTATAGGTTCTTTAGTTCTCTTATCACTAATCTCTCCTATTTTTGTTTTCTTAACAATTTTTCTAGCATTTGCTAACGCAGGTAAACCATTTTTTGTTCAAAAAAGACCTGGGAAAAATGAAAAAATATTTTCAATTATTAAATTTAAAACAATGAATGATAGAAAAGATACCGAAGGAAATCTTTTATCCGATACAGAAAGATTAACTCCGATAGGAAGTTTTGTGCGTAAAACTTCTTTGGACGAAATTCCACAACTTATTAATGTAGTTTTGGGAGACATGAGTTTTATAGGACCAAGACCTTTATTGACAAAGTATTTGCCTTACTACAGAGAGGAAGAAAAACTAAGACATACCATAAGACCGGGAATTACTGGATTGGCCCAAGTATCTGGAAGAAATCTCTTAAAATGGGATGATAGATTAGCAAAAGATGTGGAATATGTGAAAAACATCTCTTTTCTATTGGACGTGAAAATAGTTATTAAAACCATACAAAATGTAATAACATCAAAAGATGTGGTTGTTGACCCTCAATCTATTATGGTAAATTTAATGGAGGAACGCGAGAAAAGCTAATTACTGATCATTGATTTTCTGATTTTGCATTAGTTTCGATATTATGTTTTCTGGCATACAAAAAAGATACCTTCTCCATGCAGACTAAATCTCTTTTTTCGTTTTATAGTGTTTATACTCTTGAAATTTTGTTGGTTTAATAAAGACAAAATAACTTTTTCTTTAGCCCAAAATATAGAATGTTGATTCTTATTGAAGAATTGAGTATTTATCTTACCATTCATGGTTAATTCTGGAATGTAAAAAGTATTCCATTTTTCACCTCTTAGGACACGAAAAACATTAAGTATTAAACTAATAAGAGGGTTATACCATCTCGAGTACCAATCCATAAAACTGAAGATATAAAGACTATCATTAGTTCCAACCCTAAAAGCTTCAGAAAGCGCTTCTGGAAGGTATTTTTTACTAACCATGCTAAGTATTTGTTGTGGATACAAAATATAATCAAAATTATTATTGGGTAGTTTATCTAGATCAGAAGCATCAGCTAATATAAAGTTAATCTTAGAATCTTTTTTTATTGCTTTTTCTTTGGCTTTGTTAACTAAATCCGGAATTATATCAAATGCGGTTATCGAAAGAAAGCCTTTAGATTCTATATAGAAAGAAATGACACCTGCTCCGGTTCCAGCTTCGAGAACCTTAAGGTTTTTATTTATGAGATAAGTGTTTATTAGTTCATTTTCAATATGATTAATTTGTTCTCTATCCTTATAGCCTTTAATTATTTCATTCTTATAGCTTTGTTGAAATTTATTCTTCATTTTATTTGTTGACTGTTATTAGGATATATTGTTATCTCAAAACTGGGTTCTCTATTCAGAGTTACTTTTTAGTAGAATGTAATTGCCAATAACCAATGCATCTAAACCATTAAAAAAAAAGCACTTAATCGCGTCAATTGGTGATTCTACAACGGGTTCTCCTTGGATGTTAAAACTAGTATTTAATACTACTGGAACGCCTGTTTTATCTCCCAATGTTTTTATGAGATCATAATACAAAGAATTAGATTCTTTAGTAACAGTTTGTAGTCTAGCACTGCCATCTACATGCGTAACTGCTGGTATTATGGATTTTTTGTCCTCTCGTACATTACAAACTTTAAGCATAAAGGGAGCTTCTACCGTTAAATCAAAAAACTCTTCTTTTGCTTCTAAAATGGTAGAAGGAGCAAAAGGTCTATAGGCTTCCCTAAATTTAACTTCGGCATTTATTTTATCTTTCATATCTGGAAAAGCAGGATTCGCAAGGATGCTTCTATTTCCCAAAGCTCTAGGGCCAATTTCCATTTTACCTTGATACCAGCCAATGATTTTGCCTTGTTTTAATAGTTCAGAAGCTTGATCTGCAATGTTTTCGTAATAAGTATAGGGTAATTTAAAGCTTCTTAGAATCTTTTCAATTTCAGTATTGCTGTAGCTTGTTCCTAAATAAGGGTCCTTATGAATGAAATTCCTTGGTTTTTTAAAGATACCGTTATACAAATAATAAGCTGCTCCAATTGCAGTGCCATTATCTCCTGCAGCTGGCATTACATATATATCTTTGAACTTGCTTTCTTTTACGATTCGACCATTCATCACGCTATTAAGTGATACACCACCAGATATTACTAGATAATCTTCTTTAGTTTTTTTGTGTAAAAAATCACAAATTTCTAAGACCTTATCTTCTAAAACTCTTTGGAAGGCTGCTGCAACATCCATATGATGTTTTTTAAAAGTTTCTTCCTTTTTTCTAGGCTGACCAAATATCTTAAAAAACTTGGAAGAACATCGTTTCCAGCTTAAATTTTGATAATTAAAATAACTTAAGTCAATATGGATACGTCCTTTTTTATCAATAGTAATTATATCACTAACAACATCTTTAAAAACGTTTTGATCGCCCATCGGAGCAAGCCCCATTGTTTTTCCTTCATCATACATAGTTCTAAACCCACAGAATTGAGTGACAGACTCATAAAAAGATCCCAAAGAATGTGGGAAAAAACTTTCTGATATTTTTGTAATAGTGTTGTTTTCTCCATGACCAATCCAACTTGTAGCCCACTCTCCAGATCCATCTATACTTAACAGTGCTGCTTTTTTATATGGAGAAACGAAAAAAGAACCTGGGGCGTGACAAAAGTGATGTGGAATAAAATGAGTTTGTGGACCTTCGGCTTTAGATGGCCAATAATTTTTATACCATTTCCAAAAGCTTTTTTGTTTTTTAATAGCATGAGTAAACTCGTGATTTATAAATGTTTTTAATCTACTGATATGTCTAAAGGCATGAATTATTTTTTTATTCAAGTTATGAGTAGGTTTTATAGAAACTGCAATATGATCTATATCAGTATATTCTATATTAGCAATTTTTAAACAACGATCAATAGCTTTCTGAGGAAATACTCGGGTATGTTTATCTCTATTAAGTCGTTCTTCTTCTATAGCCGCTATAAGTTGACCATTAACCACAATGCAAGCCGTAGAATCATGAAAATAATAATTGAGTCCAAGTATAATCATAACTTTCTTTTAGAATATAAATATGCTGTAAGTTAGACGTTTAGAATTTAATTAATAAAAGTAACAATTTTAACATTAATAATACTTTACTCGGAAATGGGTGTGGAAAGTAATACCTAATATATCATAAAAATTTCTTAAAATAATAGTGTAAATATGCTGCAACGTTAAAAATAACTAATATTTTTGTCTTGATTTTAAGGATCAAAGCATAATCACATTCTTTAAGTAAAAATTAATTAAAAGTAAAGATATAGAAGAAAAACTACACATCATTTCATGCAAATAACAAATAATATTAATTGGGCTATTCTTGTCACGGGTTGGGGTAGAAATGCGGTGGATACATTGCAGGCCTATATGGATAAAAAATTAGGAGCCAGTAAAATATCACTTGTAATATACGAATCTGAGCCTTGCGGAGCTGCCGAAATGGCTAAAAATATTAATGTAGAAACATTACAGCTGAAAAAACAAGATTTTGATAATGCTTTGGATTATCAAAAAAAAATCATTGAAGAGCTTCAAAATAGAAATATAGATTATATATTTATGCTCAATTATAAATATATAATTAGGGAGAATATGTTATCTGCATTCCCTGGCAGAATTATTAACATTCATCCCTCTCTTTTCCCCAGTTTTTTAGGTACCAAAACAGCAATTCAAGATGCATTAGAATATGGTGTTAAGGTTACAGGAATAACAACCCATATTATTGATGATAAGGTGGATGAAGGCGAAATTCTTTGTCAGGTTCCGATCAAAGTTAAGGATGACGATACATTTGATACTTTATACCCAAAATTTGCCAAAAAAGGGGCGAAATTGATTATTAAAACAATGAAAAATATAGAAAATTTGCACGTAATTACGGAAAGAGACAATGAATAATGATTTTAAAACCTTATTGATTACCAAGCAAGAAATCAGGAAGGCTTTAGATGGTAATACTTTTTGGAAGAATACGAAAAACATTCCTTTTACTAAGAGTAAAGCACATTGGTTATTGAATAATGTTCGTATCGAGGAAAACGATATTTGCGGGCTCTTAGGGTATGAAAATGAATTGCTAATTGCATTCATATATTTTATTCCTGATTATATTCAAACAAACGATGGACGAAAAAAAATATATTGGTGTAGGAGATGGTGGGTAGCTGATACTTATAAGAACTCTATTCTTGCTACTTACATGATGAATGAAGCAGTGAATGCTGTTAATAACCAGGTGCTTATAAAATTTATTGGTAAAGAGGTAGAAGAGTATTACGATAAACAATCTTTTACCAAGTTTTCTAAAAGAGAACGATACTTTATATTATTTAATGCTGATGCTAATTTATTAATAGATAAAATAAAGTATTTGAAATATGTAAAACCCTTAGCAAAAGTTCTTGAAAATATTTCAGAATGGTGGATAACATCAAATAACCGTAAAAAGGTTTATAAGAATATTGCAGATTTACAATATGAATATCTTTCATACATTGATGAAACAACCTGGAATTTTATAGAACAAAAATGCAAGAATGATTTAGTGCCTAAATCAAAGGAATATTTAAATTGGCAATTGTCTAATGATCAATATACAATTACACCAATAAATGGTAAATTTCCTTTTTACTGTTTAGTAGCAAGTGCATCTTCTCAATTATTCCATATCAATCTAACTGTCAAAAGAAATGATCAAATTATAGGATTTTTAAGCTTTCTCATAAGAGGTAATGAGTTTAATGTCAAATATTTTGTAGTAGAAGAAGAAGGATATGAACTATGTCTGGATGTGTTAATGGATAACTTCATAAAGACAAAAACTAATATTATACACACGGAAAACGAATTACTTGGTAATAGAATACAACAAAAGTTTAAAACTTTTTATAGCGATAAAAGAGTTTTGTATGCATTTGCGCATAATGACATTAAAAACGATTTTAAAAAAGTCTGCATCAACGATCGTGATGGGCATTTTGCCTAATTAAAGTATACTGTAATGAAAGTTATCGATAAAATTATTATAAGTTTTACAAATCATAAAGATCGAACAGCTTTATGTATAAATAATGAAAAGTATAGCTACGGAGAGTTGTCTCAGGTAATATCCAATATAAGAAATCTTATAAGAGAAAATGTATCGGTAGGGGATAAACATATAGGATTGATTACAAATGATGATATAGAAACTTATGCCTCAATTTTTGCTATTTGGTTAGAAGGAAAAGCTTATATTCCAATAACACCATCAACTCCCGTCGAAAGAAATAGTTTTATTCTTAATGAAGTCCAAAGTAGTTTTATAGTGTCTTCTAGTAATATAGATAGCTATGACGAAACGTTTAGAGTTTTGAGAACATCCGAAGTTCAAGATGCCGAAATAGATTTGCAACCGATTAAATTTTCAGAAAATAATTTGGCGTATATTCTGTTTACTTCTGGTTCTACTGGAACACCAAAAGGAGTTCCTATAACATTTAAGAATCTAGACAGCTTATTTTATGCTCTGGACGCAGATACCAGACATAAAGTTTTTCATACGGATAGGTGTTTACAGATGTTTGAACTTAATTTTGATTTTTCATTAGTTACTTTTTTATACCCTTTGTTATATGGAGCTTGTATTTATACTATCCCAAAAGATCAAATTAAATATTTTTATATCTACAAGTTAATTTTAGAAGAAAAGCTAACATATTTGGTCATGGTGCCTTCTGTAATACATTATTTATGTTCCTATTTTTCAGAAATTCATGAATCGGGAGTTAGATATTGTTGTTTCGGAGCAGCACCACTGGATGTAGATATCGTTCTCGAGTGGAAAAAGTGTGTGCCCAATGCAAAACTCTATAATTCATATGGACCAACAGAGTATACCGTTACCACTACATATTATTCTTTTGATAATAACCAAACACCAAAAACGAGAAATGGAGTAGTAGCATTAGGAAAAGTTCTCAAAGATGTGGTGGCTATTGTTACAGATGAATATCAGAATATTCTGAAACCTGGTCAGGAGGGAGAGTTGTGTCTTGCCGGATCACAGTTAACATCGGGATACTGGAGGAATACTAAAAAAAATAAGGAATCATTTTTTACTAAAACGTATAATGGAAAGGAACATCTGTTTTATAAAACAGGAGACTTATGCATTAGAGATGAAGAAGAAGATATTCTATTTATTGGAAGAAAAGATTTTCAAGTAAAAATAAGAGGATATCGTGTAGAGCTTTCAGAAATTGAGTTTTATGCAAAAGAAAAGTTATCAAAAAAGAATGTAATAGGGTTGGCCATTATTAATGATCTAGGAAACACCGAAATAGCATTGGTCATTGAATCTGAAGCATTTGATGTTTCTGAACTAACGAAGTATCTAAAAAATAAATTACCTGATTATATGATTCCTACCCAATATAAATTCATGAAAGAATTCCCTCTCAATTCTAATGGAAAAATAGATAGAAAAGTAATTAAAAGCATATTTTGAAGTATATGAAAATGGATCGAAAAAATATAGAATCTAAAGTAAGAGAAGCATTCATAAAAGTTTTAGAGCACGATGACTTTACATTAACAGACGAAACTACTGCTCACGATGTCGATGGGTGGGAATCTATTACACATATGATGATTATAACCGAGATAGAAAAATCGTTTAATATAAAGTTTAAGTTGATAAGCCTGATGAACATGAATAATATTGGAGATTTAATGCAAACGATAGAATCAGAAATACTATAAAATCAGGAAAACATTTTCCCTCACAATTCTTATAAATATTATATAAATGGACAAAATTCTTGTAATTGGAGCTTCAGGGCATGCCAAAGTAGTTTTAGAAGCAATTGAATTGATAAACGAATATTCAATATTAGGCTTTATAGATACTTATAAGAAGTCTGGAGACAAAATTCTTGGATATGAAATTTTGGGAGATGAATCGAAATTGAAGGAACTGGCAGTAAATGGAATAAAGAAAGGAATCATAGCAATAGGCGACAATTGGGTACGATCAATAATGTATAAAAAGATTATCAAGTTGGTTCCTGATTTCGAATTCATTACGGTGGTTCATCCAGGTGCGATCATCAGTCCTCACAGTAAACTTGGTAAAGGAACTGTTATTCTAGCTTCGGGAACAGTGAATACACATGCTACTATCGGTGATTTTTGTATTATAAATACGAATGCTAACTTGGGTCATGATAGTGCTATGGACGATTTTTCAAGTCTAGCCCCAGGAGTTACTACTGGAGGAACTGTTTCTATTGGAGAGTTTACAGCGATTTCGTTAGGAGTAGTCATTCTACAAAACATATCTATTGGTATTCATAATGTGGTAGGAGCTGGAGCGTTAGTAACCAGTAACATAGAAGATTTTACTGTTTCATATGGAATACCTGCAAAAACTATAAGAAAAAGAAAAAAAGGAGAAGGGTATCTTAATTCTACACCAGCTAACGTACGCTTTTCGGTCTATGAAATTAATACAGAAAAGGACCTGGAGGTATACAAAAAATATGTAGAAAAGGTCTATGGTTCTAATCCATTCTATAAAATAGAATTATTGGATACTACAAATATGAACGCTCATAAATTGTGTTATTTTGTATTGGACAAAACAGAAACTACAATGATCATTATGCCTTTTTTCAAAAGACAAATATCTATATATGGAAATCTTAGAGAATATAATGATGTAATTTCGCCTTATGGATACAGTGGTCCATTATATGATTTGGATAAAGTTGATAGTAATCTTATAAAGTATTTTTGGAAACAAGTAGATATTTGGTATCACAATAATAATATTGTTAGTGAATTTATTCGTTTCAGCCTCAATGGGAATCATGTGCATTATAATGGAGTACTCATCCCTAGCCTCAAAAATGTTAAAGGTAAAATTATAGAAGAGGAAGAGCAATGGAAAAAATTCAAACCCAAAGTTAGAAATAATTATAGAAAAGCTGTTGATGAAGAACTAAAGTTGAAAGTCTATCAGCAGCCTATATCTGTTGATATAATCAAAAGTTTTTATGATATTTATATAGAAACAATGCAACGTCATAATGCGCATTCACTATATTTTCATGACATTGATTATTTTACAAATTTTATTCTTAATAATCCTGGTTCTTCAATTATTGCAATGATATACAAAGATGATCAACCTATTTCTACAGAGTTAATTCTAATAGATAATTCTACTCTTTATTCATATTTGGGAGGAACTTTATCGGATTATTTTTATACCAGGCCTAATGATTTTCTGAAAATAGAAGTGATGAATTGGGCTAGAGAGAATGATTATGAATATTATGTGCTAGGAGGAGGGCGCATTGATAAGGATGGTCTGTATAAGTATAAAAAATCTTTCTTCCCTAATGATGAGGATGTAATATATTATACAGGCAGAAAGGTTATTGATGAGGAGATATATCTAGAGCTTATAGAACAAAAAATTAAGAATATAGATTCAAAAGATATAGATGTATATTCACCTGTAAGTTATTTCCCTCTTTATAGAAGGGATGATTAACTCTAAAAGATTTTTTTCTGTTTAATCTTTATTTCTTTGAGGTATTTGCTGATAGCTTTAGCTACCAAATCTCTTCCGTGGTTGTTCCAGTGTCGATCATAAATTAATATCGTGGACTTATTGCTCTTCTCAAAGTATTGTGAGAAATCAATATATCTAAAGTCATTTTCTTCTAAATACGTTAAGAATAAATTGCTGGTAATTCTGGAATCCAAAAGAAGTGTAAAGTGATCTTTGTCGTATCCGTATTTATCAATTAAACTGTTGAAATTTGCTAAATATAGGTGTTCCTTTTCATTTTTAATTTGGAGGAGCTCTTCTTCGCTTACATTGTTTATAGGCGGTACAGGTTTCAAAACATTCTTTAATCGATATAGCAATTGCTGCGGAGGATCCAAAATACCGATGCTTTTACAGTAAACCAGTAATTTACTCTTTTTAAGAAGGTTATTCATAGGAGACTCCAGGGCTAAACGACTCGTAACAACCTCATATTTTCCTCTGGTAAGATCGTTAGAGAATTTTATTCCAAGAATTACGTGATCAATGACATTAAATTGTTCTTTATACGCAAGGATCAGGTGCAATTGATCCGCAAAATCATATCCTGCATATCCGTATTCGTATACTTCAATTTCTGGGATCGATTTTTCAATTTTTTTACCAATAGAATTATAATAATTCTGGTGAAAACCTTCAATAAAAGAGTCACCAACCAGAGCAACTTCAATTTTATCTTTTGTTGGGTTAAATTCTCTGTATGAATTATATCCCGAATTGTTTATATGATATTCAGAGAAGTTTTGTCTTCTGTTTCCCGTAACAGAAAAACCATTTTGATTTGGCATCCATTTCTCTACTTTGGATTCATCCAGAATTCTGGTAGGAGTATCTTTACTTAAATGAAAAACCCTAACCAATACTTCTAATGATATAAGTATTAGAAAAATATATAAAAAGCTCTTTAAGATAAGTTTTTTCATTTTGTTTAAAATTGAAAATAGATAAAAGATCTATCAATGTTATCATCAAAGAAAAGAAGCATACCTAAAATTACTAAAGTATATACAATAAATCGAACTACCTTTGATTTAAATTTAAAAGGAGATCGTTCATCTCTTCTGATTCTAAACTCGTATAGTATAAAAAGCCCTAATAGTATAAAATAGTCTATCATACGATACCCCAAAGGATGTTCATATATTTCAAAACTAAAATTATTATATATCTGTTTTAAAAATCCAAATGCATCAGTAATAGATTCTGATCTGAAAAATACTCTGGAGAATGTCACCAGGGAGAATGTGAGTAGTATTTGAAATATTTCGGTAATAGAGGGAAACCAGCGATTTTCTGCTACTACATTATTCATATATAAACGATTGCGTCCTATCAGAAAAACCGGAATGTATAGTATTGCATGAATTGCTCCCCAGGCAATAAAAGTCCAGTTGGCACCATGCCAAAAACCACTTACTAAAAAAATAATGATAATATTTCTTATCGATTTTAGTTTACTTACCCTGCTTCCTCCAAGAGGGATATATACATAATGCCTGAACCAGGTAGATAAAGAAACATGCCATCTTTGCCAATATTCAGCTACGTTTCTAGAAAAATTTGGAAATTTGAAATTAGACATCAGCTCTATACCAAACAATTTTGCAGTACCAATTGCGATATCAGAATATCCGCTAAAATCTCCATACACCTGAAAACTAAAAAGTGTAACACCAAGTATAAGAGTAGAAGCGGGGTAGCTCGAGTAATTAGCAAAAACATCATCAACTATCGGAGCTATAGAATCAGCAATAACCACTTTTTTGAAAAGTCCCCAGATAATTAGTTTTAACCCTTCTGTACATTGTATATAGCTAAAGGTTCTTTTCGTTGTAATCTGAGAAAGTAAATTAGAAGCTCTTTCTATAGGACCAGCAACTAATTGTGGAAAAAAGCCAACGAAAGTCGCAAAGGAGATAAAATCCTTGGTTGGCGATAACCTTTTATAATAAATGTCTAAAGAATATGACATCGTTTGAAATGTGTAAAAAGATATGCCAACAGGTAGTATGATTTGTAGCGTCCAGGAGCTTTTCATTTGATAACCAAAAATTGTAACCAGATCTACCCAGGAGTCCACAAAGAAATTATAATACTTAAAAAACCCCAGCAATCCAATATTAAAAACCACACTAACCCATAACCATCTTTTTCTCAAGGAAGTAGAATCACTATTGTGAATATACTGACCAACAATGTAATCTACTATAGTACTTGCCAAAATAAGGAATAAGAAACGCCAATCCCACATCCCATAAAACAAATAACTGGCACCTAAAACAAAACAATTTTGAAGCCTTAAGTTTTTATGAAAAAAGAACCAGTATAATATAAATACTACCGGTAGATAAATAAAAAAATCTAAAGAATTAAATAACATGCGTTATCATTATTTATATAACATAGGAAGCTTTATTGACTCTGAATTATGATGTAACGAATTCTACATATTTTTTGAAACTTGTAAATTTTAGCTATTTAATTTGATTAATCAAGAATTATCTTATTTATTTTAACAGTCCCTTTTTCGAACAGCTGTTGGGATTTTTTGTAGTACATTCCGTAGGGGGAAACACCCTTTCGAGAAATAGGTGTTTCACTGATAATTTTATCGAATTATACCAGTATTATTGCGGTAAAGTTTTGAGAAAATAGTAAAGTAGGAAATTACGGAGGTATTTTTGATAAATGTTGGTTAAAAAACGTTAAAATGATGTTTTACGACCCGAATGATTAAACAAAAATAGATTTTTTGCGGAGTTTTACTTGTATTAGGTGTTGAATTTCATAGTACTTTTCTTACGGTTAAACCCTTGTTTGGTAATTTATAAGGAAATAGATATGCTGTTAAACGCCTTTTTTAAGTATTCTATCTAAAAAATAAATTTTTCTGATGATATTAACCGTAACTGAACTATTTTAGCAATTGGTTAAAGCAAGTAAGAGTAAAATACAATTTTTGGAAGTGCTACCCCCTTCTTCCTTACATTTTATTAGATTGTCATGAAAAAGAATGTCGGTAATTGTAACATTTTTGTTATGGTTGTTGAGGATAAGTTTGTTCAATAATTAATGGGGAAAATTATGAATACAGTAGAATCCAAGAGGATATGGCTTTCTTCACCACATATGGGGGGAATGGAGCAAAGCTATGTAAAACAAGCTTTTGATACGAATTGGGTAGCTCCTTTGGGACCCAATGTAGATGGTTTTGAGAATGATATCCAAAGCTATCTTGGCAGTAATAATTTTGTGGCTGCGCTAAGTTCAGGTACGGCAGCATTGCATTTAGGCCTTAAACTGTTGGGGGTTTCGCAAGGTGACGAAGTTATATGTCAAAGTATGACATTTGCTGCTTCGGCTAATCCAATTGTTTATTTAGGAGCAAAACCAATTTTTATTGATAGTGAACTTAAAACCTGGAATATCTGTCCGGAACAGTTAGAGCTAGCAATTAAAGATAGGATTGCAAAAGGGAAAAAACCAAAGGCAATTATTGCGGTGCACTTATATGGTATGCCATATAATGTAGATGCGATACATAAAATAGCTTCAGAATATAAAATTCCAGTTTTAGAAGATAGCGCAGAATCACTTGGAAGTTCTTATCACGGTGTTAAGTGTGGAACTTTTGGTGATATTGCTATACTTTCTTTTAATGGAAATAAAATCATTACTACATCAGGCGGAGGGGCTTTAGTGGCTAAAAAAGCTGAGCATCGCGAAAAGGCAATTTTTCTGGCTACTCAGGCCAGAGATAATGCACCGCATTATGAACACTCCGAAATCGGCCATAATTATCGAATGAGTAATATCATTGCAGGAATAGGAAGAGGTCAAATGGAAGTATTGGATAAGCATGTAGAAAACAGAAGAAATAACTTTACATTTTATAAAAATAACCTGAGTGACTCTGCTGAAATTAAATTTTTAGAAGAACCATCAGGCTTTTATTCTAACAGATGGCTAACCTGTATTGAGACCACATCTTATGAACTAAGAGAAGGATTAAGACTGGCACTGGCAGAAGAAAATATTGAATCAAGACCACTATGGAAACCCATGCATCGTCAACCTGTTTTTGCAGAATGTGATGCCTACCTCAATGGAATTTCTGACGACCTATTTGATCGGGGACTTTGCTTACCAAGCGGATCCAATCTTGAAAAGGAAGATTTATATAGAATAGTATCGGTAATTAAAAATATATTGAGATGATTAAGAATTACATAATAAATAATTCACATAAGCACGCATCTAAATGGCTTGTATTATCTATCGATATTGCAATCACAATTTTTAATTTCTTTTTAGCTTATGTCGTAAGGTTTGGGATTACACTTGATTTTGATGTAATTAATTTAGCTTACCAATTACCCGTAATAACAGTTCTGGCAGCTATTAGCTTCCTAATAATTGGTTCACACAAGGGAGTGATCAGACATACTGGTATGCGAGACGCTTACAATTTGTTTTTAGCAGTTACTGTGTTAATATCTTTAAGTGGGGCGCTAATGGTATCAAGCAGATTATCATTAATCCCAGAACTTCTTAATATACCGGTATCGATCATATGTATTCATTACTTATTAAATATTATTGTTCTTACTGTTAGTCGTTTGGTGTTTAAATATTGTTATCACTATGTAAAGTCTAAACTAGGAGATTCGTCGAGGGTAATGATATATGGGGCAGGAGACTCTGGTTTGATCACTTTAGCGGCAATTACTAATGATTCTCAAAAATCTGTAACGGTCGTAGGTTTTATAGATGATAATCCCCAAAAAGCAGGAAAAACCATTAATGGTATCAATGTTTATCGTTCTAAAACTATTACACAGAGTTATATTGCTAAGCATAATATAACTGAGATTATTGTTTCAATTCCTCATATAGATAAGCAACGTTTGTCTGAAATTTCTGATAACTTGCTTAAATTACCAGTAAAGGTTAAGATAATTCCGGCAATAAATGATTGGATAGATGGTAAATTAAATGTATCACAAATAAAGCAAATCCAGATAGAAGATCTGCTGGATAGAGCACCAATAGCATTAGAAAACCAAAACATTAAAAAAGAACTTCACGATAAAGTTATTTTGATTACCGGTGCAGCCGGATCTATAGGAAGTGAAATTGTAAGACAAGCTTCGTTTTATAGTTATAAACATCTGGTTTTAGTAGATCAGGCAGAATCACCTTTATATGATCTTCAACAAGAACTTTTAAGTAAAGGGGTTAGTGATTTTACACCAATAGTTGCTGATATAAGGGATCATCAACGTATTGAAACTATTTTCGAGAGATTTAGACCTAATATGGTATTTCATGCTGCTGCTTATAAGCATGTACCTTTAATGGAAAACAATCCTTGTGAAGCTATAAAGATAAATGTTTTAGGTACTAGAAAACTTGCTGACTTATCCTCAGAGTTTGGTGTGGATAAATTTGTATTTGTGTCAACTGATAAAGCGGTGAACCCTACAAATGTTATGGGGGCCACCAAAAGAGTTGCAGAAATGTATATAAAATGTTTACACAGAACCAGTAACACTAAATTTATCACAACCAGATTTGGAAATGTTTTAGGGTCTAACGGTTCCGTAATTCCTTTGTTTAAAAAACAAATTGATAAAGGAGGACCACTTACGGTTACGCATAAGGATGTTACTCGTTTCTTTATGACAATCCCTGAGGCATCACAATTAGTAATTGAAGCTGGTACGATGGGTAACGGAGGTGAGATCTTCATTTTTGATATGGGTGAATCTGTAAAAATATTCGATTTGGCTAAGAAAATGATCAGGTTATCTGGCCTCAACTATCCTAATGATATAGATATAGAAATAACCGGTTTAAGACCAGGGGAAAAACTTTATGAAGAATTATTAGCGGATACGGAGAATACTTTACCAACGTATCATAAAAAAATAATGATTAGTAAGTTTGATGATGCCGATTGCCCATTGGTTATGGATAAAATTGATGATCTTTGTATTATGAATTTGTTTAATCAGGATCACAAGATTGTTAGCAAATTAAAAGAAATTGTACCAGAATTTATTTCTAAGAACTCTACCTTCGAAAGTATTGATATCAAAAACAATGAAACCCTAAATAAGGACCAAAAAGTATTGGTTTAGTCTTATTTTTAAAATTGTTTAATAAACAGGAATATTATCCTATTTTTGTTTGTTTATTAAAATGCCCTAAAGAATTTAAAAAAATATGAATTCATATAAATTTTTACTTTTATTAGTAGTCTCAACATTTATTTTTTCCTGTAAAACACCAACTGACGTTGTGTATTTTCAGAATTCTCAAGATTTAGAAAGAATAAAGTCGACAAACTCATTTACACCAGTTTTTAAAGTAGACGATGTTGTTAGTATTTTGGTTTCTGCGACGGATATGGATGCTGCAAGACCTTTTAATTTGATGCAGGGAGCAAGTTTACCACCTCCATCAGGAGAAATTACTGCTACAGCAAGTGTATCAAGTGGAGCAGAACCTACATACCTTATTGATGAAGAGGGAAATATTGATTTTCCGGTATTAGGAAAATTGAAGATAGCAGGATTGACACGAGTGCAGATCAAAGATATGCTAAAGGAACGGTTGAAAATTTATATAAAAGATCCTATCGTTAATGTAAGGCTTAAAAACTTTAAGATTACCGTTGTAGGTGAGGTGGGCAGACCAGGATCCTTTACCATTCCTAATGAAAGAGTAACCATTATCGAAGCTATTGGATTAGCAGGAGACTTAACCATTATGGGTAAAAGAGGTAATGTGATGGTCATTAGAGAAAATGATGGCGTTAACACATATCACCGTGTTGATCTTACGTCTAAATCTATTTTTGATTCACCAGTTTATTATTTAGCACAAAATGATGTGTTATATGTAGAGCCTAATGAGACTAAGGTGAAAAGTTCCAAAGGTAATGATAATACCTTGGGTATTGTTTTAAGTGTGGTAGGTGTTGGTTTATCTGTATTAGCGCTTGTTTTAAGATAGAAGATTTATGATTTCTAATACTAATTCTGATAATAATACTCTTGTGAATACTTCAAAGTCTAGTTTTAATTTCAGAGATGAAATTCTAAAATATATAAAGAAATGGTATTGGTTTCTGCTGAGTATTATGTTTTTTGGAACTTTAGCATATTTACATATACGATATACTATCCCCGAATATAATGTCTCGGGTACCATATTGATTTCTCAAGAGCAAAGCGTTAGTGAATCAGAACTATCAGCTTTTAAAGATCTCGGATTATTAGATGAAACTAAAAATAAGATAGAAAATGAAATTCAGATTATTAAATCTAGGACATTACTTACTAATGTTGTTAATAATCTAAAATTAAACGTTCAATATTTTACAAAAGGCAGAGTACTAGAGTCAGAAAATTATCCTAAATCTTTAATAGAAATTAATTTTTTATCTGCAGATTCTATTGTATATACCAAATCAAAAAACTTTAGAGTACTTGTTAACTCAGAAACTTCTTTTTCTTTTGTTGATAAAGAAGGAAAAAACATTAGTGATCATTCTTTTGGTAAGACTATAAACACTAGTATTGGAGATATTGTCATTACTCCAAGTATTGAAGATATAGAGTCGAATAAAGGTAAGATAATCCATATCGAAATAACCCCTGTTAATTTAATAGCCCAACATTATCGAAATAAATTGTCAGTTCTTGGTATTGGTAATGGATCATCTATTGTAAGGTTATCCTTAAATGACCCTGTCAAAGAGAAAGCCAAAGACATTATAAATAATTTGGTAGAAGAGTATAATAAATATACCATTAAAAATAAGAAACAAACCTCAGCTAGAACCGCTGAATTTATTAATGAAAGATTAGAGCTTATTTCTGGAGATTTATCCGAGGTTGATGATGAAGCGGCAGGTTACAAATCTAAATTTGGATTGACCAATGATGTTTCTGCTCAAACTCAACGAGTTGCCGATATTGATTCTAGGAATATTCAAGAGATCAACAGACTAGAAACTCAATTAAGAAAAATAGAATCTACGAGACGTTTTGTTCTAAGTCAGGATGGTAAATATGATATTTTGCCTTCAACTCTTGGATTTGATGATCCATCTGTAACAGCAACTGTTGCTAGGTACAATGGATTGATAAGTCAAAGAAAAAGATTATTAAAGTCTTCAAGTGAGCAAAATCCGGTAGTTGTAAATATAGATGAACAGATAGGTTCATTGCGTCAAGGATTAATTGCAAGCTTAAATGGAGCTAAAAGTTCTATAAGTATAAGTTTGAATAGTTTAAGAACTCAGGATAAGTACTTTAGCGGACAATTATATAATGCGCCTTTACGACAAAAAGAATTAACAGCTATTGGCCGTGAGCAAGGGATTAAGGAACAATTGTATCTCTATCTATTACAGAAACGTGAAGAGGCAGAAATTACAAGTCATATAACGCTTTCTAATGCCCGTGTAATTGACAAAGCCTCTACTTTAGGATCTTATCCGGTTTCTCCAAATAAAAAGATGATTTATTTTGGAGCCATATTTTTTGGATTAGCACTTCCGTTTTTAACCATTTATTTATTGGATTTGTTTAATACTAAAGTAAATTCCAGAGAAGATATTGAAAACGCACTTTCGATGCCTATTCTTGGAGCAATTCCAAAAACTAAAACTAAGAAAAGTAAAATAGTAGTTTCCAGAAACAGTAGATCCTCTGTAGCAGAAGCCTTTAGGATACTAAGGACCAATTTAGCCTTTCTAATGGCTGGAACTAATAAGGAAACCGCTAAAGTAATATTTGTTACTTCTACTATTTCCGGAGAAGGTAAAACTTTGGTTTCGTCTAACTTGGCAAAAACTTTGTCTATTTCAGGAAAAAAAGTGGCATATCTGGGAACTGATTTCCGTGATCCAAAATTTCATAATTTCTTTGAACTTCCAAAAGGGAAGGACACACCAGGTTTTACTAACTTTATTATGAATCTGGATATGAAACCAGAAGACATTATTTATGAACTTGGAGAAGAAGATCCTCTTTTCGTAATTCCTTCTGGTGCTATTCCGCCCAATCCAGCAGAACTTCTAATGAATAACAGGGTCAAGAAGATGTTTGAGTATTTAGGTAATAACTATGACTATATCGTTGTAGATACAGCTCCGGTTAGTCTGGTTACTGATACTTTATTGATCGGGCATTTTGCAGACTTAAGCATATACATTGTAAGAGAAAATTATTCCGACAAGAGAATTCTCCAGGTTCCTGAAAATTTTTACAGAGAAAAACGTCTTCCTAATATGGCTGTACTTCTTAATGCAGCTGGCGATAAAGTGGGATATGGTTATGGCTATGGTTATGGAGCAAAAGATTAACTATGTAAAAAAAAGCTGTTCTTTTTCATTACTTCAGAAACTTTGGATGCATATTTAGAAGGGAAGCCTTTTTCTAATATTTCGAATTGCTGATAATTATGAACATCAGAACCGGCAAAATCAAAAAGATTTTCTGAAAGTAATTTTATGGCTGTTTGTTTTACTTTGTCTCCATAATATCCCGAAATAGAAAGTAAATTAAGTTGAAACATAAAACCGGATTCTTTTAATCGAATAAATTTATTCAGGTCATTCTGATAAAAAGAATAGCGCTCCGGATGTGCCAGAATAGGAGTGAAGCCAGCTAATTTGATTTCGAAAAGAATTTCAGTTAGATTGATAGGTGGATTATAAGTAGACATTTCTACCAAAAGGTATTTATCGCCTAAGGCAATAACATCTTTATCCTTCATTCTTTGTAAAAAAAGGTCATCCAACATATACTCAGCACTCGCCTTTAGTTCCACTTCGATATCAAGAGAGGTTAATGCTCTTTGCATTTCTTCGAGTTTAGACTCAATAATATCCGAAGTATTTGGCCATACATCTTGCATGACGTGAGGTGTGGTAATAATTTTTTGTACACCTAATTTTTCAAACTGTTCTAATATATATGCCGATTGGTATACTGTTTTTACTCCATCATCTATCCCGGGTAGTAAATGAGAATGCATATCCACGTAATTTTGTGGAAGAATTTCTCTAAGATGAATTTCTTTTTTTGATAAAAAATGCAAAGTGCTTTTTCTGGTTTTGGGGTCAATTAAAGAGGTAAAGCTTCAATTTAACGTGAGTACTTCATACAACTTGTTACAAGTTACTTACAAAAGTAAAGATTATTAGACGTAAAAAAAACTGCCGAAGGAGTAAAACTCCTTCAGCAGTTTTCGGATTATTGGAGCATACTTCTTTCTAATGTTTCGTGATATCTCCTGATCCTGAAACTTTTTTATCTTCTCTTTCTGGATTTCCCTTATAATCAATATCTCCCGAACCAGTCACACGTGCTTTTATAGAAGAGGTAGAGGTGACCTTAACATCTCCCGAACCAGTCACGGATGCCACTACATCTTTTGCCTTCAGGTCATACGCTTTTACATCTCCTGACCCCGTTACTTTGCATTCTAGGTTGTTTGCTGATCCCCTTAATACAAGATCTCCGCTACCCGAAACAGAACTTTCTATGTAGTTAGCTTCTACGGCAAGTCTTACATCTCCGGAGCCAGAAACACTTGTTTTAAAATCCCTGGCTTTAATAACATCATCGCTATAAATATCTCCTGATCCTGATAAACTTACTCTATTTAAATCGGTAAATGGAACTGTAATTATTAGTTTTCTACCTTTACTGACCTTCAGGTAATACCCTTTTTCAACGTATATCTTTAGAGCTTCTCCGTCGATTTCTGTCTTTACATACGGGATAAGATTGCTTTCTCCCTCTATTGTGACTTTTCCTTCAGTTCCTGATACAAGAGAAACATCCAGATTTCCTTTTACATAAACCTGATCATAATCCGATAGGTTTCTGGTTTTGGTAACTGTGTTACCATCGCCTTCTATTTTTTTACCGTTTCCCCACCATTGTGCATTAACAGTTGTAATACTACACAAAGCTAAACTTAAAATGATCGTTACTGTCCTCATAATTGATTGAATATTTGATGATTAATTTTGTTTTAATTTTACTCCTCCGTAACTTGTTGAAATGTCAATAGAATTTCCACTGTTTTTCTGACCTCGATAACCACGATAATCTTTACTGGAATTCTCTTTACTCTTTTTCATAATATCCACACCGTCATCAAGGTTGATACCTCCATATGATGTTCTTATCGTAAAATCAAAGTTGAAATTTGAACTATATCCGATACTTACGCCTGTATAATCAGTTCGTATCGTTACATTTTTTGTAGTAGATGTCAAGTTCTTAATATCTATCGAACCATAATCTGAGTTTATATTAACTGAATTACTTACATTACCAATATTAGTATCTAGGTAGTCTCCGTTTCCTTTAAATACATCCACATTTTCAACCTTTAAACTCCCATAATCACAGTTGTAATTTAGTTCTTTTACGGTCATTATTTTTGATTGTGAGTAATCTGCATTGAGAAGTATTTCTTCGCCTTTTTCTAAAGTAAAGTCAGAATAATCTGCACTGATTTTACCGTTTTTCATATACTTAATAGTACTGTTGTGTGTATAATCAATATTGATGTAATTGTCATTGCCCAGCAATTCTCCTACAATTATCTGCCCATAATCACAATTAATTTTAGCATTACCCTTTATTTTATCAACGGTAATACTTCCGTAATCATTATTCAGGTCTATACTGTTTGTGGCCGGAACTTTTACTATATAATTGATTTCCATCTTCAGATTACTACCTCCCCAGCCATCAGAAAACTTTGACCACCAGGATTTGCCATCTTTATTAAAGGTTGTTCTCGCACTAACCATTTGAGAATTAGCATCAAAAACTACATTAATGTCCTCTAGTTTTTCAATTACTTTGTCTTCATCATTACCATTAACTTTAATAGTAATTTCCAGAACAATTTTATTCTGATCCCAGGAAGTGATATCCAGATTTCCATAGTCATTGCTTATTTTTAATAATGCATCACTATTTACCGAAAATTCTTTTTTCAATGATTTTTCTTTAGTATACTTTCCTTTCCCTTTAGTAGCTACACTTGCTAAAGAAATAGCAGGAACTAAAAATAGTAAACATAATATGTTATAGTATATTGGTTTCATTTTCTAATATTTTTAATGTTTTAATATTTTTAATTTTTTCTAGAACTTCTTCCAGTAATAAAGCACGTTTCTGAAAGTTTTTAACCATAGCGCTGATTACTCTCTTATCATTACTACTTTTGACCAGGTCTTTTTTCAGAATTTCATAACTAGATTCTAGTTTTTCTAATTGTTTCATTGCATCGACAACCAATTGTGCTGTTTCTGCAGAAGATTTTTTGTCTATTTCTTCTAGTTGCGTTTTAATTGCAACGGTAAAGAAATTCTGGGTATCCTCCATTTGCGGAGAAACACTTGCCAGATCGGCTTTTTCATTGGTATTTGATAGCGAAGCTATGGATATCATACCAATAAGTAACGTAATTGAAGCTGCTATAGCTAATGACCTGGTCCAATTTCGTTTCTTAGGTGCTAATGCAACTACTTTATTTTGTTCCTGTAGTTTTTCTAAAAAACGTACTTTATGATCAGCTGATGGCTCATAAATATCAAGTTGATTTTCCATACGCTCGAATAATTTTTCTATTTCATCTTCGGTTTTCATGTAACTAGTAATTTTTTTCGTAAACTTTCTTTCGCGCGAGAAATAAGTGTACGACAATTGGAATACGAAATATTCAAAATTTCACAAATCTCTTCATAATCATACCCTTCTATTAAATGTAATGATAATGCAGTACTATAGCTTTCTTTCAATTCTTTTAGTGTTTTTAAAACTGCATTTGCTTTAACACTGGTTAAGTCCTCTCTTACAACCCCTTCTGTGTCATCTGTAATCGCATATTCTACGGTTTCTAAAGGGATCTCACCATACATATTGCGCTTACGAGATATTGTAAGACTGGAATTAATAACTATTTTTTTTAACCAGGAACCAAATAACCTATTATCTTCTAACATCGACAGCTTTGTGAAAGCCATTAAAAATGCTTCTTGCATAATGTCTTCAGCTTCTGCAGAATCCTTTATAATCCTGTATGCACTATTATACATAGCTTTATAATATCGATTATAAATTTCCATCTGCGCTCCCTGATCGCATCTTCGGCACCTTTCTATCAGTTGCTCGATATTTAGTTCGGTTAGTGTCAAAAAAAACTTCAGTTTACTTTACTTAAAGATATACATAGTTCTATTTTGTTACAGTTTTTTAATATTTTTTTTGAAGTTTATGGCATAACAATTGAAATATATAAGTAGAATCATTCATAATTAGCTTATTTTGTTAGTCTTAATGGTTCTAAAATCAGTTTTACTAAATTTTTAAAGATTGTTGTTTTGTCTTAATGACAGAATGACCTTGATATATACTTATGACGAAATCTAAATTAACAACGCTTGACAGTTTGTCATTACAAGGAATAAATGAGGATGCAGAACTAATTCCTTTAATGACACCTGAAGACGAAGAAGAAATAGACAAAGAAGATTTACCAGAGATACTTTCTATATTACCACTTAGAAATACTGTATTATTTCCGGGTGTTGTAATTCCTATTACGGCAGGACGTGATAAATCTATCAAACTTCTGAATGAAGCTAATAACGGAAATAAGACTATTGGTGTAGTTTCTCAAAAAGAAGAAGAAGTAGAAAATCCTACTTCTAAAGACATCAATAAAGTAGGGGTGGTAGCCAGGATCTTAAGAGTTCTAAAGATGCCCGACGGGAATACTACTGTGATTTTACAAGGAAAGAAAAGATTTAAAATAGACAGTATTCTCGAAGAGGATCCGTATATCAAAGCAAGAGTATTGGAAGTGCCTGAAAACAGACCTTCTAAAGAAAATCAGGAGTTTAATACGATTATTGATTCTATCAAAGAGCTCGCACTGGAAATTATAAAAGAAAGCCCTAATATTCCTTCAGAAGCTTCTTTCGCAATAAAAAATATAGAAAGTAATTCCTTTCTGATCAATTTTGTGTCTTCTAATCTCAATTTGCCTGTAGAAGAGAAACAAAAAATATTAGAAATAGATACTATAAAAGAAAGAGCGCTTGCAACTCTAAAATATATGAATCTCGAGTTTCAGAAATTGGAACTCAGAAATGATATTCAGAATAAGGTGCAGCACGATATGAGTCAGCAGCAACGTGAATATTTTCTGCATCAGCAAATGAAAACGATCCAGGAAGAACTGGGAGGTGTTTCGCACGAGGATGAAATAGAGGAGATGCAGGCTCGTAGTAAGGATAAGAAATGGGATGAAAGGGTGAAGAAGCATTTTGATAAAGAGTTGTCCAAAATGCGCCGTATGAATCCCCAGGTAGCAGAATATTCTATTCAGCGTAATTATCTCGATTTATTTTTGGATCTGCCTTGGAATGAATTTAGTAAGGATAAATTTGACCTGAAAAGAGCAAAAAGGATACTGGATAGGGATCATTATGGACTAGATGAAGTAAAAAGGCGTATCATTGAATATTTGGCAGTGCTTAAGCTAAGAAATGATATGAAATCCCCTATTCTTTGTCTGTATGGACCACCGGGAGTAGGTAAGACATCTTTAGGAAAATCTATTGCAGAAGCTTTAGGACGCGAATATGTGCGGATCTCCTTAGGAGGTTTAAGAGATGAAGCCGAGATCCGTGGTCATCGAAAAACTTATATTGGAGCAATGCCCGGAAGAATTATCCAGAGTCTTAAAAAAGCAGGTACGAGCAATCCGGTTTTTGTTTTGGATGAAATTGACAAACTATCTATGGGTAATCAGGGAGATCCTTCTTCTGCATTATTGGAAGTCTTAGATCCTGAACAAAATTCTGAGTTTCACGATAATTTCCTTGAAATGGGATTTGATCTGTCTAAGGTAATGTTTATTGCCACTTCGAATAGTCTAAATACAATTCAACCGGCCTTACGTGATCGTATGGAGATTATTAATGTAACCGGTTATACTATTGAAGAAAAGGTAGAGATCGCAAAACAACACCTACTACCTAAACAATTGGTAGAGCATGGTTTAGATAAATCACACCTTAGAATTGGAAAAGCTCAATTAGAAAAAATTGTAGAAGGATATACTAGAGAATCCGGTGTACGTGGTTTAGAAAAACAAATAGCCAAGATGGTTCGGTATGCAGCAAAAAACATTGCAATGGAAGAACCATACAATATTAAAGTTAGCAATGAAGATGTTACCGAAGTACTTGGGATCCCGAGATTGGAGCGCGATAAATATGAGAATAATGAAGTAGCTGGTGTTGTGACAGGTTTGGCCTGGACAAGTGTAGGAGGTGATATATTGTTCATAGAATCAATCCTCTCTAAGGGAAAAGGAAATCTTACCATTACCGGGAACCTGGGTAAAGTGATGAAAGAATCAGCTACGATTGCTATGGAGTACATCAAAGCGAATGCGGATGTTTTAGGTATCAGTCAAGATATTTTTAGCAACTACAATGTGCATATTCATGTTCCGGAAGGAGCTACCCCAAAAGATGGCCCAAGTGCAGGAATAACGATGTTGACTTCGTTAGTGTCTCTATTCACTCAAAGAAAAGTGAAGAAGAGTATTGCTATGACCGGAGAGATCACTTTAAGAGGTAAAGTATTACCGGTAGGAGGAATTAAAGAAAAGATTCTTGCAGCCAAAAGAGCACATATAAAAGAAATATTATTATGTGAGGATAACAAAAGAGATATAGATGAAATAAAACCTGAATATCTCAAAGGTTTAACATTTCACTATGTAAAAGAAATGAGTGAAGTGTTAGAATTGGCTTTAACCAAAGGTAAGGTCAAGAACGCAAAACAGCTGTAATCATTTTTTTTTAGGTTATATACGTTTCCTGAGTTCTGTTTTTTTATTGATTTTACTGGCTTAGAAATAGCTGTAATCAAAAAATATAAAAAAAGATGTAACAAAATTTAGCATAGAACGTCTAGTAAGTATAAGCAGTAAAGAAATCAACAATATCTTTTACCAGATATGCAGAATTAGAATAGATGCTTAAAAGAGGGTTTATCCTGATACTTCTTGGGATGAGCGCTTTTCTTATTTTATAGGCGAAATGAACTATTTTGTCATACTTATTTTGCGGTTTACACGCAGACAACTTTTATTTATTTAGTTTATTTTTATAGTATAAATAAAGTTTTATTTAAAGAAACGTTTTTTCGTTAACCAACGAATGTATTACACACGAAAAATCTCTTAAAACCTGAAATTAGAGAGAAACTTTTTTCAAAATAGCAGAATTACTCACTTTGTAGAAGTAGGTTAGCTCTCTAAAAAGTTTTGATGAAGCGGGATTGTTGATAGCATTCCCGTTTTTGTTTACATTATATTCCTAATAAGCTAAAAAATAGTATTAATCTTGCATATTATGAATATAGTTCCCGATATCCAACCCCAAAGATTAGCAATAAAACTTAAACCATCTGCAGAGAAGATGGTGATGAGAGGACATCCTTGGATTTTTGAAAACAGCATCATAAAACAAAATACACAAGGTAGTGCAGGAGATCTGGCCATTATCTATAGTGCTAAAAAGAATACGATATTGGCCATTGGTTTATATGATCCTTATTCACCAATAAGAATAAAACTCATTCAATTTAGGAAGACGGCACAGATTAACGACCACTGGTTTCATCATAAAATCCGGGAAGCATATACAATTAGAGAGCCTTTATTAAAAACTGAAACCAATAGTTACCGATTGTTGTTTGGTGAAAATGATCAAATGCCCGGTTGTATCGCTGATGTATACGATACTGTTTTAGTGATTAAGCTGTACTCGCATATTTGGTTTCCGTATCTGAATTGGATCATTCCACATTTGATAAAAGAATCAAACTGTAAAACCGTGGTGATGAGGCTAAGCAGGGCTTTGCAAACCACAGGAGAAACATTCGGAATCAAAGATGGTAAAGTAATCTATGGAAATTTAGAAAATGACGTGGTTGTTTTCAAAGAACATGGAGTGTTATTTTCTGCTAATGTTATTAAAGGACATAAAACAGGATATTTTTTGGATCATCGCCATAATCGTAAGCGGGTAGGCGATCTGTCTAGTGGAAAAACAGTATTGGATGTATTTTCGTATGCAGGAGGTTTCTCTGTACATGCGTTAGCCGGCGGTGCCAAAGAGGTTATAAGTTTAGATATCAGTAAACAAGCACTGGAGATGGCTAAAAAAAATGCTTCTTTAAATAAACATAAAGGAAATCATCAAATAATGGTTGCTGATGCCTTTGACGGGCTACAGGAACTTAGAAATCATAAAAAGAAGTTTGATATAGTAGTGATAGATCCACCTTCATTTGCAAAAAGAGAAAGTGAAATCGAAAAAGCCAAGCACAGTTATGCCAGGCTTGCCAGGTTAGGTGTTCAGTTAGTTAAAAAAGAGGGTATTTTGGTACTAGCCTCTTGTTCGTCGAGAGTTTTAGCTGAAACATTTTTTGAAATTTGCGAAGAAAATATTTCCAATTCCGGAAGAGATTTTACAATATTAGAAAAAACGTATCATGATACGGATCATCCGATTACCTTTCCGGAAGGAGCATATCTGAAATGCGGGTATTATCAGCTGGTCTAGTAATATACTATGTAAACCGGTTGTGCATTTTGAAAGAAATGTTAAAAAAAGCGTCAATTCGAATTTTGAATAAAATAATTAAAATACACAACGGCTTATGTAATATATAATCAACGAAAGGTCGAAGTATGATAATGTTATTTAACATACTTCAACCCAATGTGATTGCTACTGTAGAGTATCGATTAATGTCTTCCGAAGACATGAACTTTTGCACGTCTTCCGGATAAATTTTTAGTGTCGTAAAAAAATGTAATATCTCTGATGATACGTTTAGTACCTTCTAGATCAATAATTCGTGTTGCTCCTCCTTTACCGAAGTTTTTTCTAACCTGTATGAGTTGTTTCTCACCATTACCATATTGTACCACAATTCGATGCATATTCAGGGAACCATTAGTTACTTTTATCTTTAACTTCTTAAAAGCACCATCACGTGCAGTTACTTTTATTACGTCGCGATCTATTCTGTAGTTTACATTTCTGGTACCTAAATGTTCCCATTTCCCAATACTGGAAACGGTGAAACTACTTCCGATTAAAAAGATTATAAGTAAGAAGGACAATGCTGGTTTTTGAATTCTTATGTTCATCATAGTACAATGTTTAATGTTCTGTAGTATGACTTATTAAATAGTAAAAGGTTTAATGGTATGTATAATTTTAGCACAGTACTAAGATCATATGAAAGCAATACACGAGTATACGATGAACCTTTTACTATTATCTAAGATTTTTAAATCTCAGTATTTGACTAATCCATCCCTGCAATCTAATAAAGGATGTTTAGAGCGATTTTATCCGTATCGGTAAATTCTCCATCCTCGTTGGGGCCAAAACAAGCTAACATTATAGAATCTTCAAATGGAGATAATGGAGTTCCCGGGATCCATATAGCAGGTGATTCTGCCGGTAGTGGTCCGGTATAATTACAACTTTGGCGATTATACCAGTCTTGATGTCTCAATCCGATACAATGTCCTATCTCATGACTTATTACGTGCTCATGTACGTTTACATTGAATGCTTCTGTCCCAGAATTTATTCGTATCCATTTGTACGGCTCTCCTTGTGCATTAGGAAGACCTGCACTGCCACCACCACTGGTATTATTCACCATATACACCACGATATCTGCAGAATTAAAATTGGTACCAAAGGTAAGATTAAAATTAAGCGTATTGGGCAGCGCATTGTAATTATTAACCGCCCAGCTTAATGCAGTTCTCATTTTTGAAGTAAGAGCAAAACTTCCGCCGGTATATCCTAGAATATCTATATTTCTATTGACAGGAGAGACTATATTTACGTGTCTGTATTGTTTATGGCCCCCATCCAAAGGCTTTAATTCCGGATAAGAGTCTACGTCGGTAATAGGAACCAGAATATCTCCTGAGACCAGGTATTTCAGGGTTTTTCCGTCTAAGTTGGTGATTTCTTGTATGGAAACATCATCTATATTTATTCCCAGACTATACAATTTATCTAGCTGCTCCTTAGTAGGTTCCTGAATAGCCTGCTGTGTTTCCTCGATAATGTCCTTTTTTTGACAAGAGAAGATCATTGCCAACACGATTGCAATAAATGCAAATAATTTGATTGTTTTCATTGTAATATATTAGTTATGGTTACTTATAAAGTTATTTTATCTTAAAGCAGGCGTCGATGGGTAATTATCTTTTTCAGATATTCAGAATGCACATAAACAAAAGAAATATTTACTATAGTAGGCGATATAGCAAAAGTAAGAGGAAATGATACCAAAGAAAAGGGGAGTAGAACCCTAATCAACGGGTTTATCCCCTTTTTTAGATTATGTAAAACCCGGAATTATCAGTATACAACAGTATAATCTCCACGCTCAGCCTGTATTTCTCCCGAACCCTGGTGTGGCACAATGAGCGAGTCGTAGTGTTACTCGAAGTGAAAGCGTGTAGGATTTCGACTCCGCGGATGCTGAGCTGTGCCGGGCTTCGAGTACGCGAATGCTGAGCTTCCGCCATAGGCGGACAAGTGTCGAAGTACAGCCCTCGATTTCCGAAGGGTGAGACTCTCGAACCCTGAGGTGTCACACTGAGCGTGTCGAAGTGTTACTCTAAGGGTGAGTAGTGCGCTTTGGTATGGCAGCTGTGCGCTGAACGCGCAGTATCATAAATATCAAGCGCACTGCCTAGTGTACTCAGCGCACAGTGGTTAACTTAAAGCGCACAGCTATAAAAACTGAGCGCTCAGGGTATCCTTGTCCGCGCAGTGTGAAAAAATAAACCCGCATATCATTTGGTATGCGGGTTTTTGATTTTTGATGCTAATAATAAATTCTTATGTTCCTAATCAATTAAGCTATTATTATGAAGAGTGATTGACACGAATTCTATCTAGTACAACTCCTTATTGATTCATAAAAATCCCTGTACTGATCATAAGTAACTAATTCCCCTTTTTTATCTAGGTGAACCTTACCGTTTTTAGGAAAATCATTAAAAACTATTTTTTTAATTACATAGTCTCTAAACACAAATTCTATATAACTATTATCATTCATCATTGAATCCTTGTAATTTATAGAAAAAGCGCCATCAAAATCCCATAAGTATTAACGCAAACGGAATCGTTTACTGTAAGTTTGATTGCCACTAGATCTATCGCAGAAGAATCATTGTGAATCACCTTTCCTGAAACAATATCATTACTTAATGGCTTATAATCGTCTTGTATTTCAATCGGGTCTTCAATCTCCTGAATTTCTGGGGGATCAATTTTCGTACTAGTTTTACAAGCCGTAATTACTAAAACTATGAATAGTATGTTTACTATTTTGTTCATCATTAATTAGAAGAAATTAGTTTTCCATCTTTATAAACTTCTTTGGTTTTTTCATTTGTTTCAGTATCTTCTATAATCCATATACCGTCTTTCTTATCTTTTTTATAGTGACCAGAAATTTTAGTCTTTAATGTCGAATCATTACTTTTAAAAAAACCACATTTTGCATCCTTTTTATAGGTAATCTCTGAGAAATTGGTTCCATTACTCTCTTTCCAAACTCCTTCTTTTTTTCCTTTTTTGTAATATCCTTGCTTAGAAAATGTATGTCGATCTGTTGATGAGAAATATCCGTGTAGTACTCCTTTTTCGAAATTTACTACTTTGGATATAAACATGATACCAAGCCCTTGTCTAAAGGTTAACGATTCACCATGTTTCTTTCGATCTTTATATCCTATAGTTTCAATGCTAATTAACTTACCGTCTTCATAGTTGGTTTTATAATATCTTCCATCAGATACATTTCTGATACTATCATCTTTAATCTCATCATACTCAAAATCTATAAGTTTAACGAATTCTTCAGGATAATCTGATTGCCCATATACCGAGCATATAGTAGTAAGCAGAAATACGATACTGCTTAAATTTCTAATTATTTGATTTACCATGATATTGCTTTACTTCATTTTGAATAATGTTCCATTGCCATCGATTGAAAGAATTAGGACTGTGATTATAATAATCCATATAATTATCTGTTCCTGATTGTTTAAATTTCAAAAAAGTAATTGTAGTTTTTGTTGAAGATTAGAATTGTTAATCTATTTTTTCTAATCCATCAGGCCTTTTATCTATTTCGATAATATTACCCGCTAAATCCGTACTTATAAGATATCCTTGATGTCTCATCGAAATTGATTTTCTTTGACTGATTTGACAAGGTTCTCCATCAACATATGGAAATAACTTTTCTCTTTCTGAAAGAGTCGGTATAGAAACAGTTGTGATGATTTCTTTTCTATCAGGTTTATGATAATAACAATTTTTTTGTACTATTATATCACCATTTTTTAATTCAGCCTTAAAAACTTCATCTAGGGAAAAAACTAGAGGATAGAATTTATTGTTAATAAATATTTTTCTATTGGATGTTTTTACAGTTTGATTATAACCATTTGAAAATGTGTCTACCCATATATCAATTCTACCCGAATTAGAAAAATCAAAATAAAAAGCTATTTTTTTTTCAGATGATAAGTAACTTATTTCTTGAAAAATGGCTTTTTCAGTTTCTAATGGTAATAAATAAGGAATAAATCTATCGGTTTTATCCTGAGTGCTTTTACATCCTATTAATAGTAATGTAATTAGGACAATAATCATTTTTGAAATTACTAATTTTCTCATTTTTTTTTGGGTGTATATGTCTTCGGATTTTTGCTCCAAAAATCTAATGCATCACGTCCAATATCAAAAGTAGCCTTTTTATCTGGTTTATTAGGTCTGCCTCTTGTTGCTCCAATATTTAATGAAGGTAAGCCCTTACCATCAACTTTATCAATTATAGCTTGATCTCCAACTTTAGTTTCGTAAGCTCTTAAAGAATATATATTAAAGCCGTTTCCTATGGCTGTATTAGAATCTGTTGGCGATGTACCTTCGATATTTTTATAATTTGATCTTTGATCTTTATTATGTCCGTGCACTTGAGCGATTACCACATTGTTATTTGGACTCAAATAATACATTTTTTTGTTTCTACCAATTTTACCGTCTAAATCCATATTAATTGAACCATCTTTTCGTTCTTCCATTTTAGTATGGGTATCTTCTTCAGCTGTTATAATAGCTGGACTTGCTATCGGATCAGTCCAATTTCGTTTTAAAACGATATATACCTGAAACTCCGTTAACCTGGAATTATTTTGAGTTTTTTGTAATAAAGTTTGTATTAAATCATCTTCAAATTTCACCTCTTGACTAAGACTCTTAAGTTTTTTAACTGCTTCCGTACTATTTATCTTATTCGGAAACTCCTCTATAATATCTAGATAGTCAAAATGATTAAGTATTCGATATGTCTTAGTTGTTGGTTTTATTTCCTTAAAACGATGTGCAGTTTGTGAATCAATATAGATATCAATGTCGGTTTGAGTAACCTCTATACTAGTAGTTTTAGTAATCCCTGCGACTTGTACTTTAAAAGTATTTGTTCCCATTAGTTTTGCTGCTTAATTACTTCTAACTCTATTTTTTCAAGGTTGCTAGTGATTTCATAATCAGTTAAGGTATCATTTGCTAATATTTCTCCATTGTATTTAAAATCTACGGTTTGATCATCTAGGTTAATTGTCAATTTCTCACCGATTAAATTTCTTGTATCAATATTTAACAGGATCGATTCTCCTGCTAGAGTTTCTTGAATTCTTTTATTATTGGTATCAGTAATATAGTATTCTACTACTCTAGGCTCATTATCAGATGCTGAACTCTCGGTTACTGCGGCAGAATTTGGAAACGTAACCCGCCAATACTCAGAAAATTCTGTAGCACCTTCTTGTACGCCTGCTGAGGTGATAGATAAGCTTAATGTCATTGGGTGCGTACTCTCATTATTGAAATGTTCTACATAATCAACACAATGGGCATCTATAAAGTTTAGCGTTCTTCCTCTGCCATTAAGTGCTCTCGGTTCAATTCGAATTTGTAGTTGTTTCGCTAATAAAGGGTTGATCATCCATTCTAGTAATTCACTATCTTTTGTAGACTCTATAACTACAGATAATCCTGCGAATTGTGGTTTGGAAGAAGGATTTCCATTATAATCACTTTCTTGTCTAAAAGTGTAAGAAAAATCAAGAATATTGATCTCTTTATCATCAAAGAGTAGTTTGGCTGTAAAACTCATATATGCATACGGTTATAAAAAAGTACAAATATAAAAGTATATTCGTGATATATGCATACGGTAAAACCTTACTATATATTGTTTTTAGGGAAAAAAAAGAGGTGTTAACGAATGAGGCTTCGACTTCGCGGATGCTGAGTTTATCGGGTTTCGAGAGCCTCAGCCCTCGGATGTTCGAACTCTGAACTGGATTCCGAACCCTGAGGCTCTCGAAGGGTGAGTAGTGCGTCAGTTCGAGTGCCACGCTTTTTAGCGTGGTGTATCGAGAATAAGCACTATACAGTTGATTAGAAAGTAGACACCCCCAATAATTGGAAACATTTATTGGGGGTGGTTTTATTTTGATCTTTGGGAAATATTACTACCTTTTGTGACAACAAAACTCCAATTTTATTATTATTTGAATTAAACATATTAAAACTATGAAAATTTACTACTTGTTACCTTTATTGTTTATGGTATTCATCAGTTGTGTAGGAGATGTAAGCAAAAAAATGGACATACTCCAAATTGATAAAGACTTTAGAAATGGAAAACTTGATGAGTCTAAAGAGGCTATTGATAAACTTTTAATGGAGGAACAAAAGAATGAATATGTATGGACCATGGCTGGGCATATTTATTCTAATTTAGATAAAGATTCTTTAGCTGGTGTTTACTATAATAAAGCTATAAGTATCAATGCCAACACCGAAGAGGCAATGACTGGTTTGGGAATTCTAGCTAGAAAAGAAGAAAATTATCCGAAGGCAGTTGATTATTATCAAAAAGCAATAAAAATAAATCCACAATATGCCCAAGCATACTCCAGCTTAGTTAGTATTCACTTATTACAAAGGGAATTTAAAGATGCAGTTGATGTTGGAGAAAAAGCCTTTCACCTAGATAAGGCAGATCCAGTAATTATGGCTAATTTATCCGTTGCATATCATTATTATGGTGATACGATACAGCGAAATAAATATTATAAGTTGGCAAAGAATAATGGATATAGGAATCTGGAATCCTTACAGGGAATTTTTGAAGATGAGCTATCACTTTTTGACTAAAAGCTTAATTCATAAATTTTGGCTTTAACAGCTGCTTTTGAAAGGATTACGTGTTCTGAGGTATGCATTGAGCTTGTTCTAAAAAATCAGGACAAGTCTGTCGAAAAATAATTCTGGTATAAAGATATCGCTCAAACACCCCCAATAGTTGGAAACAATTATTGGGGGTGTTTTTTAATATACCCTTTAATGGGTATTTCATTCTATCATTTATGCTTATATATTTGGATTTATAAAGGGTTGTTTCATAAAGCATAAGTAATTAAAAAAGGTATTATTTCCCCAATTAAATATTTTTTTATAAATTTAGAACAACGTAATACTTAACAACCCCGTATTCAAGCTAATCCTTGGGTATGGGTTTTTTATTGACTAAAATGAACCATGTAGAAATGATTTATAGGTTATTGGGGTTGGAGAGGTTGAATTAATTTTAGGAAAATAGAGCTTACTAAAGTCTAATATATACATAAAACTACATGATGATTGTAAAAATACTATTTCTATCGCATAATCAAATTCATCAGAAATTACCAGAGATGAAGATCGTGAAAAACAATACCTGGAAGCGTTAATGAATTTGCAAGTTTTACTATAAAAGTCATATTATCCACATTATTAATCTTAAATTTTAAAAATGATGAAACTATACTATACTAGAGTTTTATTCTTCACAATGTTTTTTATTTACCAAATTACATGTGCTCAACAGTCTATGTTACCGACTAGCTTATTTGATGATTTCACAACTCCACTTCCAGCTAAAACTATTTCTTCTAAGGATATCATCATTAGCTATACACTAGATGAAGACCAGTTTTATTCGGTAAAAATGGAATATGAAGAAAAAAATGAGACCTTTAAGTTAAAACCTTTAACCTATCCCAATTTTAAGGCAAAATTTAAAAATGCGTTACATAATTTACTGAGTGAAGTTGGTAAAGTACTTTCTGCTAATAGTACCAGTACCTATACTGTCAATGACTTAACAAGTCAAGAAGTAAAAAAAGCAGATAATGAAATTTCTGCCGAATTTGCTAAGATTATTACCTATTTTAATACAGAGGAAGAACGCCCATTGGTTGCCACCATTCGATTAAAAGAGTTTATAAAAGTATACTCCAATGGATTATACCTTCAGAAACTAGAAAATCCTTCTGCTAAAATAACATTCTATGATGGGTTTATAGAAAAAATTCAGGTAAAAGGGAAAATTAGTCAAGAGGAGGTTATCTTTAGTAATAACTATTCCATAGGTATTAGTTCTACCAAAAATATAGAAAAACTGCATAGAGTACTTTTGCACTCCGAGAATCGGTTTAACAAGCTACTACTCATTAATAATTCTGTAAATATAAAAGATGTAATAAACTCATTACCTTCAACTGCACTATCTGGAAATGATCTGGATAATAAATTTGAGCAAATACTTACTAGATTGTATATACAAGAATATCTAAAAAGTCATAATTATTTAATAAAAAACTATGTAACTCAATTAAAAAATAATTTTGAGAAAAATAAACAAAGTATCTTTTCTTCAACTTTGAAATCACTATTACAAGAAGTAACTGATCAATATCAAAATCGACAAACGGCTAAAGATTATTTCCTGACAATCAATTTAGGTGATGTAATCCAATATGAAAAAGAAATCGATGTAAATGCTAACGACGTAAGCCCTGTAAAACAGCTTATTTTATTGGATAGTAAAGCTCAGAAAGAAACAAAATTGTATAAGGAAGAATCAACAAGATTATTTGAAGCGGTTGTATATACTGATTTTCTTAGCTTGTTTGATGAAGAAAATCCTAATGGATTGGTACAAACAGAAGTAAATAAACGATTTAATATTAATACAAGACGTAGCGACATTGTTCCAGAATCATTACCAGGCTTGATTCCTCCATTCTTTCCTTTTTTAATTTCGGAAGGCTATGGATTCTTTCAATATTTTGATGCTCAGTTACAGATTTCCAAAATAGAAAAAAATAATAAATTCTTGTCATCCAGAACTATCCTGATAGAAGATGAAACTGGAATTATGGTTGATTCAGAACCATTTTATGAACCTTTGACAATGTTACAGCATCGAAATTATGCTATAGGTGGGATGCTTAATATTGTAAATTTCGAAAACCAGAATGCAAAACTACTAATGAATTTTAATGCAGGATTTTTATTTGGTAGAAGTGGTTATATTCCTGTTGGAGAAGATCCTACTGCAGAAACGGTCAACACCGAATTTGTGAATAACCTAGAAATACCGATGGAATATAAATTTCACCTATTACCAGAAAAGAGATTTAGTATTATGCTAAGTGATAGGCTCTCTTGGTTTGAAAATTTGGATGCTGATATACCATTGCGATCAGTTGAAGATCAAAGGGTAACCTCTCAGAATCGATGGCTGAATAGTTTTAATATTGATCTAAACCTGGACCTATCTAGTACAGGAAAATTATTCTTGCGATACAGGTTAGTTCATGAATTGGATAACATCAATAACAATTTCTCCCAATTACAATTTGGGTATTCTTTTTATTTCTTAAAAAATAACAAGCCTGTTAAATAAACTAATCACAAAATAGTTCACTAAAACAGATTTGAAATACTAAGGTCCGTTTTTTTATTTTTAAAATTTTGGGAATAGCATTAACTATTCAATTGGTAAAATTTATAATAACACCACTAGTGGGCTAAAATATCACAAATTCTATCTAGTACAACTTCTTATTGATTCATAAAAATCCCTGTACTGATCATAAGTAACTAATTCCCCTTTTTTATCTAGGTGAACCTTACCGTTTTCAGGTAAATCATTAAAAACTATTTTTTTAATTACATAGTCTCTAAACACAAATTCAATATAACTATTATCATTCATCATTGAATCCTTGTAATTTATAGAAAAAGCGCCATCAAAATCCCATAAGTATTAACGCAAACGGAATCGTTTACTGTAAGTTTGATTGCCACTAGATCTATCGCAGAAGAATCATTGTGAATCACCTTTCCTGAAACAATATCATTACTTAATGGCTTATAATCGTCTTGTATTTCAATCGGGTCTTCAATCTCCTGAATTTCTGGGGGATCAATTTTAGTACTAGTTTTACAAGCCGTAATTACTAAAACTATGAATAGTATGTTTACTATTTTGTTCATCATTAATTAGATGAAATTAGTTCTCCATTCTTGTAAGTTTCTTTAGTAATTCCTTCTGTTAAAGTGTCTTCTATAGTCCAAACACCAGTTTTTTTATCTTTTTTGTATTGACCCTTGATATTGATACCAGAAGTATTATCCTGACTTAAATATTCACCAGACTTTAAACCGTTCTTATAATTAATGTTTTCGTGTGTGTCATTTCTACTGATCTCCCAACAACCGTGTTTTTTATCATTTTTATAAAATCCTTTTTTTGAAAAAGTATGGTTATCAGACTCAAAATAGTATCCATCTAATACATCGTCCTTGTAATTACCTACAAAACTTAACTTTAAACCGGCAAACAGATTTTGATAAGTTATCCATTCTCCGTTTTTCTTTCCTTTTTTAAAGCGTTTTATTTCAATTGTGATTGTTTTGCTTTCTTTTGTACGAGTAGTGATACTAAAATTACCATTCATTTTCTCAGTAATGCCATTCTTGGTAAATTCAGCATATTCATAACCTGCTAATCGTGTATACTCATAATCTTCAATATTTTGAGATAACACTACTAGACTATTGAAAGCAATAACTGCAATAACTATATTTTTTAGAAATCTATCCACCGTGATACTGTTTAATTTCATTAATCATAATTTCCCATTGCCATTTCCAAAAAGTAATTCCTTCAGAATTCGGATTATAAATGGTTTCTCCTCCAGGAAACTCTATAAACATTATGATTTTATTGATTGATTATATTTCCTTCTAAGTCAATTTGAAAAATTGGAGTATTATGATTAATTACATTGCTTCTTTGATATATTGCGCGAAGTTTTTTTCTTTCTTCTAAAGAAGGTATTTTTTCTTCTGTAACAATATCATTGCGTTTATTTTCAGGATCAGTTCTGCTTACATTCCATATAGGAAAGCCTCCTTTGGCTACAGCAAAAAAAGTATCATCAACTTCGAAGACAAGAGGATAAAATGTATCATTAATAAAAATTTTACGATTGGTTAAGGTATGACCTCTATCGTATCCTTTTCTAAATACATTGATATACACATCAATTGCACCTGTAGAAGTGAACTGAAATGTTACACCTAGTTTTACTTTGTCGGAGAACAAGGTTTTAATTTCGTCATATAATGCTTGCTCTGTATCAATAGGTAGTAGAAAAGGGATGAAATTATCTTGTTCACTAATTGATTTATCAGTAATTGTTGATTTGACCGTTTGACAACTCAATATTTGTCCTGTTATAACAAACAAAAGAATAAATTGTAAGATATTTTTTTTCATTTTTTTCGTGGATTTTGACTATAAAAATCTATTGCGTCTTTACCTATATTAACGGTCCCTTTACCTGTACCAGCATCTCCTCCTTTAATTTTATGACCTATTGTTAAGGCAAAATCTATTGTTTCATTTCCCATTCCATCTGTTTTAGCAATATCAGCTTGATTTCCAGGTTCATTTTTATAAGATTCTATTGCATATACATTAAACCTATTGAATTTTGATGTCTCTTGATCTTGCTTAGATGTCCCCTTTAAATTTTTAGAGTTATTTTTTTGCGTTTTATTGTGTCCGTGTACTTGAGCTATCACCGCATTGCCTTCAGGGCTTTTGTAATAGATGTTTCCGTTTTTTCCTACTAATGCGTCAGCATTAATTTTTATCTCTCCATCTTCATGCAGTATTGTATGATGATCCTCCTCTGCAGTAATCAAAGCAGGAGAATTTTTTGGGTTAATCCAATCTCTCTTTAGCACAATATACATTTGAAACTCTGATATTCTAGAATTAGTATCAACCTTTTGGATAATCATTTGTATTTTTTTCTCATCAATAGTGACCTCTTGACTAAGCTCCTTAAGTTTTTCAACTGCTTCACTACTATTTATTTTATTAGGAAATTCTTCTAAAATATCTGCATAATCCATACTATGTATTATTCTGTATGTATCAGTATTCGGTTTTATTTCCTTAAAACGATGTCCAGTCTGTGAATCAATATAGATATCAATAGCGGTTTGAGTAACCTCTATACTAGCGGTTTTAGTAATCCCTGCGACTTGTAATTTAAAAGTATTTGTTCCCATTAGTTTTGCTGCTTAATTACTTCTAATTCAATTTTTTCAAGGTTACTACCGATTTCATAATCAGTTAAGGTATCATTTGCCAAAACTTCTCCGTTGTATTTAAAATCTACGGTTTGATCATCTAGATTAATTGTCAATTTCTCACCGATTAGATTTCTGGAATCAATATTTAATAGAATGTTTTCACCAACTACCGTCTCTTCAATTCTTTTATTATTGGTATCAGTAATATAATATTCTACCACTCTAGGCTCATTATCAGATGCTTCACTCTCGGTTACTGGAGCAAAATTTGGATAAGTAACACGCCAATATTCTGAGAACTCCGCAGTACCTTCTTGTACGTCTGCTGAGGTGATAGATAAGCTTAAGGTCATTGGATGTGTACCCTCATTATTGAAATGTTCTAAATAATCAACACAATGGGCATCTATAAAGTTTAGCGTTCTTCCTCTGCCATTAAGTGCTCTCGGTTCAATTCGAATTTGTAGTTGTTTCGCTAATAACGGATTGATCATCCATTCTAGTAATTCACTGTCTTTTGTTGACTCTATAACTACAGATAGTCCTGCGAATTGTGGTTTGGAAGAAGGATTTCCATTATAATCACTTTCTTGTCTAAAAGTATACGAAAAATCAAGAATATTGATCTCTTTGTCATCAAAGAGTAGTTTGGATGTAAAACTCATATATGGCTAAGTGTAAAAAAATACAAATATAAAAGGATATCCGTGATGTATGTATACGGTAAAACACTTTATTTATTGATTTTAGGAATAAAAAAGATGAAATAGTTAGCTGGGGGAAAAATATTCTTGTAAGAGTTGTTATTAAAATACTTGCTTTGCCACTAAAATTCATTAATCGATTAAATCAACCCTTTCAGATACCAGAGCGAAGATCAGGTTATAGAACGCCAACCGTTGGCGCTATTCTCCTTGGTGTTCGCTCAGGATACCAGAAGCTTGGCGCTGGCAACTGGTGTCTTGGCGATACCCACCATCAGGTTCGCGTGGGATACTATATGCTTGACGTTAGTAAACGGTGTCTTGGTGATCACTGCCATAGTATTCGCTTTAGAGGTCCAATTCTTTGCGACGTATCGCTGTTACTTAGCACTTATCTAAAGACGACGAGTAACTGATTTTCATATGCGGTTTTTGGTTTTGTGGTTAACAATAAATTACTATATTCGGGGAAATAATAGCTTACCTCTTTGTTTTCATTGTTTTTACCATCTAGGTTTTATGCATTACATAATTAATTGTATTTGTTGTATAACAATTGGAATTAAGTAATGATAATATTTTAACACTGTAGAAACAGATGATAACTTTATAAAATCGGTTAGATTTGTAATTGATTTACAAGACTAACAATTAGGAATAGAAGTAACATACATGTTCGAACAAACATTTAGAAATATAGATGATATCCTGTATAAAGACTCAGGAGCAGATAGCGAATTAGATTATATAGGACAAACCTCTTGGGTACTGTTCTTACGATATTTGGATGAATTAGAAAGAGATAAGGCAGATGAAGCAGAACTAAAAGGAGAGGAATACGCATATATACTAGATGAGCAATATCGCTGGCCAAATTGGGCAATGCCCAAGGGAGAAGATGGTAAACTAGATCATCATATCGCTTTAACAGGACCAGATCTGGTACAATTTGTAGACGGAAAATTATTCCCGTATTTGGCAGGATTTAAACAAAAAGCAGATAATGCCCAAACGATAGAGTATAAGATAGGAGAAATCTTTTCTGAACTTAAAAACAAAATCCAGAGTGGATATAACCTTCGGGAGATTCTGGAATATGCAGATGAATTACCGTTTCGTTCTACCAAGGATAAGCACGAGTTGAGTCACCTCTATGAGACTAAGATCAAGAATATGGGGAATGCCGGGCGTAATGGTGGACAGTATTATACACCAAGACCGTTGATTAGAGCGATGATCCAGGTGATCGATCCACAAATGGGTGAGAAAGTATATGATGGAGCAGCTGGTTCCTGCGGTTTCTTATGCGAAGCCTATGGGTATATGTATGAGCGGATGGATAAGACTACCGATAATCTTAAAACACTGCAAAAAGATACTTTTTATGGTAAAGAAAAAAAGAACCTTGCTTATGTCATAGGGATTATGAATATGATCCTCCACGGGATCGAGGCGCCTAATATAATTCATATCAATACACTAGGTGAAAACATACGTGATATACAGGAAAAAAACCGATATCATGTGATTCTTGCCAATCCACCATTTGGAGGAAAAGAACGTAAAGAAGTACAACAAAACTTTGATATCAAAACGGGTGAAACCGCATTCTTGTTTATGCAGCATTTTATAAAAAGCCTAAAAACAGGTGGACGTGCAGCGATTGTTATTAAAAATACGGTGCTAAGTAATACTGATAATGCATCGGTAGCATTACGAAAGTTGATATTAGAAAGCTGTAATCTGCATACCATACTAGATATGCCATCAGGTACGTTTTTGGGTGCTGGAGTAAAAACAGTAACACTCTTCTTTACCAAAGGAGAACCGACCAAAAAGATTTGGTACTACCAACTAGATCCTGGGCGTAATATGGGGAAAACAAATCCATTGAACGACAAGGATATGGAAGAATTTGTTAAGTTACAAAAAGATGTCACCCTGAGCTTGTCGAAGGGCGAAACTGAAAAATCCTGGACACTAAGGGTGTCTGAGGTTCTCGAAGACACTTTTGATCTTAGTGTAAAGAATCCGAACACTCGGAAAGAAGCTCCATTGCGTGCTCCTTCAGAAATTCTTGCAGAAATGGAAGCTTTAGACACTGAAACAAATGCAATTCTGGAATCTATAAAAGAATTGATATGAGACAGGGTTGGGAAATCAAAAATTGGTTTGAAGTATTGGAAATTAGAAGTGGACGAAATCAAAAGGATGTGATTGATCCAAATGGCAAATATCCTATCTTGGGAAGTGCTGGTAAAATTATGGGATATGCTAACAATTTTATTTGCGAAGAAGGTACTACTATCATTGGAAGAAAAGGAACTATAAATAACCCAATATTTATCCAGGAAAAGTTTTGGAATGTTGATACGGCATTTGGATTACATAATTTTGAAGGTCTGGATAAAAATTACCTTTTCTACTTTTGTTTAAGTTTTGATTTTACTCAATTAGATAAAGGATCTGGAAGACCGAGTTTGGTGAAATCAGATTTGTTAAAAATTAAAATCCCAATACCACCACTATCAGAACAAAAACAAATCGTAGCCATATTAGACAAAGCTTTTGCTGCTATTGATCAAGCCAAAGTCAATATTGAAAAGAATATTGCTAATGCTAAAGAGTTGTTTCAATCTAAACTCAATGAGATTTTTTCTCAAAAAGATAAAGATTGGGAGGTAGAAAAAATGGTTGATGTTTGTAGTATTTTGACTTGTGGAGTAGCATCTACTCCATAATATGTTGAAGAGGCTGTTGGTGTTCCTTTTTTATCTGCTCAAAATGTACGAAATGGAGAGATTGTTTTAGATAAATTTAAGTATATTTCTACAGAGTTTCATAAACATTTGACCAAAAAGAATAAACCTCAAAAAGGCGATATTTTGTACTCAAGAGTTGGTGCGAAATTTGGTGAAGCTGGTGTTGTAGAACACGATTTTGAATTTAGTGTCTATGTTAGTGTCACTTTAATTCGACCATTGGCAGAAAAACTAAATGCATACTATTTTAAATATTATTTGAATTCCCCAATGATTAAATCTCTTGCTAAATCTAGTATTACTAGTTCAGGTGTTCCGAATCTAAATGTAAAGTCTGTACGTGAGTTCCCTATCTTTTATCCTTCATTAAAAAAACAATTACATATAGTAAATGAGATTAGAAATTTAGAAAAAGCAACTTCTTATATTATCAATAAATATGAATTAAAAGCTCAGAACTTAGAAGAGCTCAAAAAATCCATTCTCCAAAAAGCATTTGCAGGAGAGCTTACCTCAAAGGAAATAACTATCAATAAAGAAATAGAAGAAGTCTTATGAAGTTGAAGCATGACGATATAATCATTGATCCTGATAATCCTTTTACAAATTGTAAGCTAGAGCGAAAACAGTATGCAGAGGTGTTAACAAGTATTGTTGGTAATTATGCGGATGGATTTGTGTTAGCTATTAATAACAAATGGGGCACAGGTAAAACTACATTTGTAAAAATGTGGAGGCAGCAACTAATAAATAAAAAGTTTACAACTCTTTATTTTAATGCCTGGGAAAATGATTTTCAGAATGATGTATTAGTTGCCTTAATCTCTGAATTGGAAGAACTAAGAGATAAAGGAGAAGAAAAGTTTAAAAAAGTTTTAAATAATACTGTTCCATTATTAAAAAAGATAGCGCCTTCTATTCTTAAACATTTTGCGGAGAAAGCTATGGGAGAAGGAGCAGTAGCAGAGATTATAAAAGCTGTAGGTGAGTATGGTGTGGATCAACTAAAGGAAGAAATTGATTCTTTTACCAAAAAGAAAAACGGTATCGCTGAGTTTAGAAAAAGCCTTGAAGTTTTTGTACAAGAAGTAGATCCAGAAAAACCAGTAGTTTTTATTATTGATGAACTGGACAGATGCAGACCTAATTATGCGGTAGAGGTTTTAGAGCAAATCAAGCATTTATTTGCCGTTCCTGGGATCGTATTTGTGTTATCGATAGACAAAGAGCAGTTAGGCAACGCTATACGAGGTTTTTATGGCAGTGATCGTATTGATGCAGATGAATACTTACGTCGTTTTATTGATTTGGAGTATGCTATTCCTAAACCAAGTACTAGATCTTTTATTGAATATCTGTATCAATATTACGATTTTGTAAGTTTTGTAAACGATCCTAAAAGACTACAAGGGGGAGATTTTAAACATGATAAAAGTAGATTACGCGATGTAGCTGTATTTCTTTTTTCTAAAGAACGGTATTCATTGAGACAGATGCAAAAGACATTTGCTAGAGTTCGATTAACTATCACTGCTTTTCATAAAGACCAAAATATCTCTCCGCAATTAATTTTATTTATTTCATTTTTAGATAATAAGCATCCCGATATTTATAAAGATATAAAAGAGATGAATTTTACTTTGCAAGACTTTGTTAGTAAGATGGACGAAGTTTTAATTCCATTGTTAGATTCAGTTAATAAAAGAAAAATACAGTCATTAATGGCTGACTTAATTAGCAGTTATAGCAAAGATTACTTCAGGATTCGTCATACTACTAATGAGAGAGTTTTTTACGAGAACAATGAAGAAGGATTACAAGGATTAGCTTTAAAAACAAAACTTGAAGATGATAATCATGCTATCGCAGGTATTATAGAATCATTAAATAGAGGGTTTAGTACCAGAGATGTAAATCTATCTTGGATAACCAATAAATATGATTTAATGGATAATATAGTAAGCTAAATGAACGAAGCGCAAACCAAACATGACCTGATAGAGCCTGCCCTGCGTAAAGCAGGATGGGGTAGTATAGAAGGCAGTCGTTTGCGTCTGGAGTTTCCGATTACGCAGGGGCGTTTGATTGGTCATAATAAAAGAGCACAACCGCTCAAAGCGGATTATGTATTAGAGTATAAAAATCGTAGAATTGGTATTATAGAAGCCAAAAAACGAGATCTATACTATACAGATGGTTTAGGACAAGCCAAGGACTATGCAGAACGCCTAAATATTCGTTTTACATATGCCACCAATGGATTGCAAATCTATGAAGTAGATATGGATGAAGGAGTAGAAGGAGAGATCAAAAACTTTCCAACACCGGATGAGCTATGGGAAATGACCTATCCTATTCCAAAGGAAGCCTACAAAATAGAAATAGAAAACTGGAAAGAACGGTTATTTGCTGTACCTTTTGAGGATAGAGGTGGTACCTGGCAACCCAGATATTATCAGCATAATGCTATTAATAAAGTACTAGAGGCAGTAGCTAATAAAAAGGATAGAATTTTATTAACTCTAGCTACAGGAACAGGAAAAACAGCCATCTCATTTCAGATCGCCTGGAAACTATTCCACGCCAAATGGAATCTTCGTAGAGATGGTCAACGAAGTCCCAGAATTCTCTTTCTAGCAGATCGTAATATACTAGCCGATCAGGCTTTTAATTCATTTAATGTGTTCGAGGAAGATGCGTTGGTACGAATTACACCAGCAGATATCAAAAAGAAAGGAAGAGTCCCTAAAAATGGGAATATCTTCTTTACGATCTTTCAGTCGTTTATGAGTGGTCAGGTAACAGAGACAGCACAAGAAGAAATAGCAGATCAAATAGCTGCAGAACCTGAAGCAGCATACCAGACTGCAAAAGGCTATTTTGGAGAATATCCAGAAGACTTTTTTGATTTTATCATTATCGATGAGTGCCATCGTGGTGGTGCTAGAGATGAGAGCTCTTGGAGAGCTATTCTAGAATATTTTTCCCCGGCAGTACAGTTAGGATTAACTGCCACTCCAAAACGAGATGTAAATGGTGATACCTATGATTATTTTGGGGATCCAGTATATATATATTCATTAAAAGAAGGGATCAATGATGGTTTCTTAACGCCTTTTAAGGTAAAAGAGGTAAGCACTACCATTGATGAGTATACCTATACAGGTGATGATGATGTAGAAGATGGAGAACTACAAGATGGTACAAAATATACAGAATCAGATTTCAATAGAATTATAGAGATCAAAGCTCGCGAGGAGTATCGTGTCAAACTCTTAATGAATATGATCAATCAAAACCAGAAAACATTAGTTTTCTGTGCTACACAGATTCATGCAGCAGCTATACGTGATTTGATCAATCAATATAAAACAAGTAAAAACATAAACTATTGTCATCGTGTAACCGCGGATGATGGTAAAATAGGAGAAGGTCATCTTAGAGATTTTCAGGATAATGAAAAAAGTATTCCGACGATTCTAACCACTTCTCAGAAACTAAGTACAGGAGTAGATGCACCAGAAATACGCAATATTGTATTAATGCGTCCTGTTAATTCTATGGTAGAGTTTAAGCAAATTGTAGGTAGAGGAACACGCTTGTTTGATGGCAAGGATTACTTTACCGTCTATGATTTTGTAAAAGCACACGAGCATTTTAATGATGATGAATGGGATGGTCCACCCTTACCACCAGAAGAACCTACACCAAGAGGTGAAAGAAAACCTTGTGATACTTGTGGAGAGAAGCCTTGTATCTGTAACAAGGAGCAGGAGGATTTTATTTGTACAGAATGTGATAATGATCCTTGTGTTTGTGATGAGGGACCAAGAAGAATGACCCGAGTTAACCTTAGCAAAGAAAAAATACTAGAGTTTGATTCTATGGTAAAAACTTCTTTTTGGAGCCCAACAGGAACACCTATTTCTGCTACAGAGTTTGTTAAACAATTATTTGGTGATCTTCCGTCTTTCTTTAAAGATGAAGAAGAACTTCGAGAGTTATGGAGCATCCCAAGTACACGTAAAAAGTTATTGAGTGAGTTAGAAGAAAAAGGGTATACAGATGAACAGTTAGAAGATTTAAGAAAGATTATTCACGGGGTTGATAGTGATCTTTTTGATGTACTCAATCATATCGCACATACTAAAGATTTGGTTCCTCGATTAGAGCGAGCAGAAAAAGCAAAAATTCAGCTATCAGATTATAACCCTAAACAGCAGGAATTCTTAAACTTTGTTCTAGAACAATATGTAAAAGAAGGCGTAGATGAATTAGATGATGCTAAACTTCCTGATTTGCTAGAACTAAAATACAAAGGCATAGCAGATGCCAAACAAGAACTCGGTGAGATCAAATCTATCAGAGAAACCTTTATAGGCTTTCAGGAGTATTTGTATCAATCTTCTGAGGCTATTTAATTAAAAAAATATAATAACAATATACCTTAAATACAAAATGACTGACAAAACTCTTAAAGTTTGGATCTGGATACTTGGTTTTTTTAGTTTCTTATTAATATTCTTTTCTTTTTTTGCTCCGTGGTCGCTTTTGCAACCCAATATTCTTCCAGATACCGACTTTTCTCAAGGTGGAGAATTGGGTAAAACTATTGGAGGTTTGATGGCTCCTTTTATTGCGATAGGAGCAGCACTTCTAATATTCATTGCATTTTTGGTTCAGTATCAGGCAAATCAGAGAATTCAAGAGCAATTCAAAATTCAGCAATTTGAATCTCAGTTCTATGAAATGCTTCGTTTACATAAAGAAAATGTAAATGAGATGAAGATTACAGGTTATGGTATTATTGAGCAGGAAACTTTAGAATACAATGGTGATAAAAAATCCAGTAAAAAAACAATAACTAAAATACAAACAACAAGGTTTACGGAGGCAAGAAAAGTTTTTGTTACTATGGTGACGGAATTAGTAGCCTGTTATGAATTAATCGAATTCTATAACAATCATTGGAGTACAAATTATGAGAAAAAGGAATTGCTGAAATTGGCTTATCAATTTTTCTTTTTTGGAGTTAAATCTGATCTGATAACATCAGACACAATAGAAACTAATACAATAGATAATTTTAGAACAGAACTTGTTGCAGCTAGAAAAATTCATAAGAATTCCTTTGGAGAAAATAATGCTTTTCCCGGAGTTAATGGAAATACTATAAAACTATATATAAAATACTCACCATTTTCGGGTCATGAATCTAGATTAGGACACTATTACAGGCATTTATATAGTACCGTAAAGTTCGTAGTGAATCAAGAAAATAAGTTATTTAATTATGATGAGGTTAGAGCATATTTGAAAATTCTTAGGTCTCAGATGTCTAATGATGAGCAATTGATGTTATACTATAACTGCATAATAGGTTTCGGTAAAGATTGGGAGGATAAAGGATATCTAACGAAATATAGAATGTTGCATAATTTACCAATAACAAAAGTAAAGCATGTCGATCATCCGATAACACACTTTTCAAATTTTATCTCATCTCTAAAGATAGATGAAGGAAGTTTATTCGAATGGGGAGATACTATAAACGAAATACCTTAAACCTATGGTCAAAACACCGTTATACCCTGATTACAAAACAGTTGCCAACTTATTAAAAATATTGGAAGGAACCTGTGTTCAGGATTTCAAAGATAGCTGGAATACAATATGGAGTTTACGTGGCACTCCACAAAACACCGTAAATTGGAAAGACCCTGATACTTGGATAAAGGAACGGCTTAATAAAACCGATAAAGAAATAGCCTTAAAAATTTGGAATGAAAGTGGTAAATCTATTAATCCTAGGTATACTAGAGGTACACAGTTCTTAATGAATGGATATGGCCTTATAAAAGATGTAAAAGGAGAATACCAATTAACAGAAAAAGGCAAAGTTTTTATATCTGGTCAAGAAAATAAAATAGTTAGAGATATTGATATAGAAGAGGGGTTAATCCAGGTTCTATTGCAATTGTCAATCATAAAAAAAGGAAAGCGTTCAGATTTTCTTGAAGATTGGGGAAAGTATTTGGAATCAAATTCGAATGTTAAAAAAGATTCAACAACCAAAGACTATCTAAGGAGACGGTTGGTAAATCTTGTAGCAAGAGGGTACACAAAAATGGAAGGGAATATATATTCCATTACAGAGGAAGGTTTTAAATATTTAGATACTATTACAAATAAAGATTCAAATACAACGCTACGAAAAAAAACAGAACTAAGTAGGTTAGTAGAAAATTTCATTACCGAACAGAGACAGCAGCTTAGATCTTTTTTAGAAAATAATGAACCATACCAATTTGAGCATATTATCAAAGACTTATTATCATCAATGGGATATGAAGAGGTAGAAGTTACTTCCCCTGCAAATGATAAAGGAGTTGACGTCACTGGAGTGAGTCAAAATGGAATTACGACCGTAAAAGAGGTTATTCAAGTAAAACGCAATACAAAATCGAACATTCAGAGACCTATTTTAGATGGGTTGAGAGGAAGTCTCCATAGATTTGAGGCTTTTCAAGGTACAATAATAACTCTTTCTGACTTTTCAAAAGGAGCAAAAGAAGCCGCATTTGAAACAGGTGCAGCACCGATGACCTTAATAAATGGAGAAAAATTAATTGATCTACTGATAGAATATAAAATAGGAATTAAACCAAACCATTTTTCATACTATATAGTTGATGAGAAATATTTTAGTACTGAAGAGGAAGAAAATATCGAGTAAATAAACAATTAAAAATCATTTTCATAATGCCCTCCAGCCAAACCCTTACCATACTAATTATCCTAGGCGTGCTAATGACATTTACGGGCTTAGTTTTATCTAATTTTACCAGTATAGATAATAGTGATTTTCTACTTACTATAGGATTATGGTTAATAGAAGTGCCAGGGATGTTTTTGTTACTACTAAACGGTACATTTATTAAAACCATCTATTCACGCATTGTTATGGGCTTATTAGCAGTAGTTTTAATTGGTTCAGCCTTTAAAATTATGCATTGGCCTTTTCAGGATATACTAATTGTGATAGGTTGTGTTGGCATTGTAGTAGTATACTTAATACACTTTATTAAAAAGCCTGTAAAAAAACGATTAGATTACCTAAAATCGACCTGGGTTTCGGTAATGTATTTGGGTGCTGTATTAAGACTATATCATATGATCCCAAAGGATTATAGAATCCTTACTACTGTATTAATGATTCTGGCTTTAATGGATTATATGTTACCAAAGATTAAGAATAAAACCTTGTTTGAATAATGGAAACAATCGACTAACCCTTTTTGGGTATTTACATTGACGCTTTCCTTCCCAAATAAAAAAACTATACAAAAAACACCGTATATTAGAGTAACATTTTAATTCATTATGTTACTTACTATAAGATACACTATTACATATGATATTAACGATACAAGACACGACCATAGGCGGTGATCTATTAAACGAAATAGAAATCGCCGTACAGAACGAGAGAACTACCGTAAAAGATATTATTATAGGTCGTGTAGCGACAGAGGTAGCTGCTTATAATGATAAACTACCGGAGTATTTTACAGGATTGGTGCAACCCTCTGAGGCAGAAAAAACACTCAATGGATTTAAGCTAAAAACCAGAAAGAAAATCGATGCAGAGCAGCAAGCGTATATCGCGCTGGAAGCTTTCCAGCAGAATGGTTTTTTTGTATTGATCGATGATCAGCAAGCAGATGACTTGGATCAGGAAGTATTGGTAGCTGCAGATACCAGCGTGAGTTTTGTAAAGTTAACACCATTGGTAGGAGGATAATGAAAAGTTTTCTAAAACAACTTTTGGGTACGCAAACTACGAAAGCAATCACAACCGTACAGATTGATCCCGAGATTCAGCTTTTTATCGATGCGCTGATGCAAGAAGTAACTGCTAATAGAGATGGGTATTATGCAGTAAAATTAAGTGATTCGCCAACATATAAAGCACTTAAAAAGAAACCAGCGGTATTTAGGAAAAAGGTCATATTTGCATTAATTCACTATAAAAACATAGAGTATTCGGGTAAAAATAGTACTTGGGGTACAAGTTATTATTGGGTGAAAGATGTTTTAACCAAGCTATTAAGCCTATCGATTCGGGCTGCAGATCTTCATTTTAGTCAGGAGGAAGTAGTAAAGATTATTGATGGTTTTGTTGCCACAAAAAGAGGTTATTTTCATGTGTCTGACTGGCCATTTATACCGTTGCTCAGTAAGATGGAGAAGTATGTACAAGAATATGGGCTATCTCCCGAAATTGAAAAAGGGTTGGCCTTACTAACCAAAAAAATAGCCAGAAAGAGAGAAGCATATGCAGATGAAGTTAAGATACTGGATCGCATCCGCCAGATAAAACAAGGTCCCACAGAATTTGCCATTGATCAGGAGGATCCATTAGGGAAAGCAATAGTATCAACAGCCAAATCATTTAGAGGTAAGCAACAAAATATGTTTATAGCGCTGTTGCAGCATTTTGCAAAAGGAGCGTCAAAAAGTAGTCCTGCTAAGACGTGGCTTAAACATACCGATGATACAATAAAAGAGATTGGTGAGGATATGATCATTAATTCATATTTGGGGTGGATTTCTATTGTTATCGATGTACTCAAAAATATTCATAAGGATAAGAGTTATGAATTTCGTTTTGTTTCCGATGCTAATTTACAATTAGTACGCGCTGCCGTATGGTCTGCCGCAAAGATCAATGATGACCATCTTAATCAAGCCATAGAAGAATTAGGACTGTGGAGTTTTAAAAAACTACCTTCTTATGGTTCGGTAAGCGCCAAATTAGGAAATGCAACGATATATACATTCTCTCACTTACCATATCAAGATGGTATTTCAAGACTCACCAAGTTTAGGATGAAAATTAAATATCCTTCTGTACAAACACTCATCGAAAAAGCTATTATGAGAGTAGCCGAGGCAGAAGGAAAGACCATGGATCAGATCGAAGAGTTGGCCGTGCAGGATTTTGGGTTAAATAATGAATATGAGATCATTCAAAAACTAGGTACCTATAAAGGTATTGTGGAAATAAAGAATAGTACTACTGTTTCTTTACTATGGGAAAATGAACAAGGAAAACAAATCAAGTCTATTCCTAAATTTATAAAGGATAATCATCCCAACGAACTCAAAGAACTAAAGAAACAAGTCAAGGATATCCAATCCAGCCTTACAGCGCAGCGTAGCAGAATAGAAAAGATATTTATAGGTAAACGTCAATGGACATTCTCACAGTGGAAAAAACTATACCTGGATCATCCATTACTGGCTTTTTTTGGCACTAAATTGATATGGAATTTCAAGCTAGCCGATACAACCATACCAGCTATATATCATAATAATCAATTTATAAATCCTGATGGAGAAGTAACTCAGGATTTGAAGAATAGTACTGTTTCTTTATGGCATCCTGCCACAGCTGAAGTAACAGAAGTGGAATACTGGAGGAATTGGCTGATGGCGCATCAGATACGACAACCATTTAAGCAAGCGCATCGCGAGATCTACCTGGTAACGGATGCAGAACGAACTACCAACTCCTATTCTAATCGTTTTGCAGCACATATAATCAGGCAACATATTTTTAATGCATTATGTCGCGAACGTGGATGGCGCTATCAAATACAAGGACAATGGGATTCTTATAATACTCCTACCATCAAAATTCCGGCATGGAATTATAGGGCGGAATTTTGGGTAGAAGGGATCGATGGATCTGCAAATGATATGGGTATATTTAATTATCTGCAAACAGATCAGGTGCGTTTTTATAGTGAAGAAGCACAAGTAAATATGGAGGATGTACCTACGATCCTGTTTTCTGAGATGATGAGAGATGTGGATTTGTTTGTTGGCGTAACGAGTATCGGTGCGGATCCAAATTGGCAAGATGGTGGACAAGAGGGATACCAACAGTATTGGACTAGTTATTCGTTTGGGGAATTAGCTACTAGTGGAGTTGAAAGAAAAAAACTACTGGAGACATTAATACCAAAACTCAAAATTAAAGATCAATGTACTTTTGAAGGTAATTTTTTGGTTGTTAAAGGCGCTATCAGAACATACAAAATTCATGTAGGTAGTGGTAATATTTTGATGAAACCGAATGATCAATATTTATGTATTGTGGCGAATAGGTCTAAGAAAAGTGAATCCATATTTTTACCTTTTGAAGGGGATACTATGTTATCTATGATCCTGAGCAAGGCGCTGTTGCTTGCAGAAGATAAAAAGATCACCGATACTACTATCTTAAGTCAGATAAGAAGATAAGAGGATGCAAAAAATGATTAGAATATGATACCAATAGCGCTACTGATAATAATATTAGTGTTTTTAGGAGCAAGTTCCAGAAACCCCAGATCCACTAAAAGATTTAAAAGGAGATATAAAGAAAGATAAGCAATCAAATACCTATCGGTCTTCGACCACCCTACTCAAGGAGGGAGCTTCTACTTTATGAGAAAAAAGAAAAATAAATCCATACAATCTCAAGTACTTATAATCCAGTAAACTAAATTAGAGTGTTATTCTCCTCTATCGGCGTACAGGCTCTCGAGAAGAGAAATTTTAGATAAGCTATATTGTGATTGTATCGGAGTAAATTTCCTCTTGAGACTTGTGCTGAGCCCTGCGGTAAAATCAGGACAGACTTTGTCAGAGTAGAGGCCAAGGGTGCATTATAGTCTGAGATAGTAGTCACGATCCTTATAAAGCATCCCTTTAAATCTCGCCATTCCATTTAAAACCATTAATTTTGATGTTGAAGAAATCAATAAACCATTTGATTTCATAAAAAGAAAAGCATGATTAAAAACATAATTCTATTTATCGGTTTTTTACTGATAGCTTCTTGTAATGGCCTACAAAACCAAGAAAACAATTGCCTAAAGAATACCCCAAAGATTAAAGAGGACAACATACTATTAACTTCAATAGACACACTTACCCTGAGTGCATCTAAATCCTTTTTAGAAGACCAATACAATAGCATAGAAACTTTAATTGACTTTTCTGAATCAAATCTTGAATTTTCATTGACTGTCGGAGAAGTAACAAGTGAAGAGGAACCCAAATTCAGTGATTCTTATTATCGGATGTTGCCCTCAGATACAATAGAAAGTAAATTGGACACCTATATGAACAAGTTGTTTCTGATGCAGGAAATTCAATACCCCGAGTCCCGTCTACGAATTCCGTTTGAGCCCTATAATTTTAGTATGAAACTAATGAATGATTTTTGGGAAGATGATAATAATATACCTAAGGTAACAGTAAATACTATATTTTACGGTGACCAAACAAGTGCACACGACACAGCTTTGTTTCAGAAAGACTCTTATAGGTCATTAGCAACACAGATACCATCCTCTAAATACATCGATAGCATTGAGGTCCAGGTATCTTACGCATATCCTATAATGAAAGAAATACTAGTACTGCAAAAAGAAACTAAAACGGAATTGCCCGACGGATCCTTAGTAGTAGCTGGTATCTCAGGAAATACGGTAAGTCTTCAGTACCCTAATAATATGCACGAAAAAATAGTAGCGGTAGAAGGGGTACACGAAAGTGATAACTATTTAGTGTCAACAGGGAGTTCAGGTAGTACACGACCTACTGAAGAAATGATAGCGTATCTAAAGTGCTTTAATAATACACTTAGCACAGCCGTTGATAAGATCGAAAATAAGGAAATAGACGCTAAGGAGGTATTGCGCAGTTTTTTATTACAAAATGTGGCGCAAGCACCTAAAAATGATCAACTAAGACTACAAAGATTTCAGTTTTCGGGAACCGTAAAGAAGGCTAAAATCTATGTACAAACCGGAGTTTCTGAGGAAATAAATAGATCATTGGTACTAAAAAAGTCAGAAGGCGATCAAAAACCTACCAATGGTTATTACCTGGCGATCGATAAACAAACACAGAAAAAAGGGCTTGTTGATGATACAGGAGAGTGGGCTATTCGCCCACAATATGAGAACTTACTTATGATGAATGATTATTATTACTCAGGCGGCTATAAAGATAATTTCAATCAATTATATTGGTTAAACACAAAAGAGAATAAGCTAGAACATGTGAGTTATGTATTGGATGAGGCCCAAATCTATCCGGATAATCTCGTAAATATAGAAAAGATAACCAATGGACCGGAAGGGGTGATCAATGCAAAAACAGGGAGGATGATTATTCCTATGAAATATGATTATATCCGTCCGCAAGAGGGCTTTTTTATTACGGACCTAAATAATAAGGAAGGACTGTATGATAAAAAGGGTAGAAATATATTACCGGAAATATTCAATTCTATTGCTATAAGTGATGACTTCTTCTATGTTTCAAAGAAAACCAGTAATTCTTATTACGATAAGGATGTCTATACGCTAAAAGGTTTGAGTATTAAAAAAAGCAAATGGAACGATTATGATGAATTCTTTGGAAAAGACGGTTTGTTATTAGTGAAATATAACTATAAGAAAAACAATGTTCGTTATTCTGACTACGTAGGTTTCATTAACAAGAATGGAAAAACGATCATTAGCACCAAGAAATATGAACAAGTGCAGCCTTTTTCTAATGGTCTTGCTGCTGTAAAAAATAAGAAAGATAAAATGTGGGGTTATATCAATACGAAAGGTAAACTGGTGATTCCGTTTCTTTATGATAAGGCGCACCCTTTTCAGGAAAGGTATGCGTATGTCGTTAAAAATAGAGAAGCACTATTAATCGATAGCAATAACAAGGTTTTCAAAAAGTTACCGGATACGTATAACAGCGCTACGCTACCATTAGACAGTAATAAAGCAATCTACCGTTTATCCAATGGTGAGACCTATGACGCTGATGGTAATTTAGTCGAAAGAATTAAGTAAAGTTAGAAAACCTCCCTTTCCATAGTCCTTTTATAGTCCCGCACGCGGACCAGGCAGTATTAGGAGGGGTATGACTTTTCATTACCATTTCTTTTATAATATACAGTTGGATTAAATCATATTTCTAATTGATGTGTAGAAACTTGTAAAACCACTTGGAATCATAAAAATAAAACCTTGTTTGAGTAATGCAAAACGTTGATTGGCCATTGCTATTATTCACACTAGTACTAGTGGGTATATTGATAGGTTTTTTGTTTAAGCCTTAATGTCCACGATGTAAAGCGAAGTTCTACTTCATAAAACATCTAAGAAAAATGATTTGAGGACAGACCTTTCTTATCCACATCAACATATCTACCGAAAGTATTATCAATGCAGAAAATGCGAGCGTCAATGGTATGAAGAAAAAAAAGAAGTGATCTCGGAGATATGTATTAAAGTAATAAAGCATAAAAAAAATCTAAAAAAAGAACATAGTAACGTAACATTTTAAGCAATCGCGATACTAATTAATAGTCAATGTATATATAATCTAAGCAATAATTGGGTTTAGTAACTACTTATTGTAAAAATCAATTTTAGCTATAATGAACAGTCAAAAAGCTTTTAAATATGCACTCATTAGTATAGGAATGATGGGGCTATTGATCACAATAACGTTATTATCCATAATAACAGAATTTAGTCTTTACTCAGAAATATTAGGAGCTTTGGTAATAATCATCGGTTGTATTGCTATTATTGGATTGGTTTTTTCTTTAAAAGGCATAAAAGACAAGAACAGTTTTAAAAAAATAATCGCCTTGATTGTCAACTTAAGTATTGTCGTTTTATTTATCTCCGTAATGCTGGCTAATATGATGGACATTTACCAGTTTTTACAATAACCAAGTACAGGTTATCATAAGCAGCACTTTATAATCAATTAGACACTATAATGCTTGAAGATTTGGTATTTGGCGTTGTTTTGACAGTTGTGATCCTTCATATACTATTGGAGTATTACAGTGATTGACCAAATGCTAGCGGTCGTTGAGGCACTCGAAACAAAAGCGGACTTCGGACTTCGGTTTTGTTTCGAGTGCCTCAACCTCCGATAACGGTAAAAATCACAAATAGTATCCGAAGGGTGAGGCTCTCGAACCCTGAGTTTCCTCCGCAGGCGAATGGGTATCGAACTGCTTATTAATCCTGATTAACCAAACTTTGACGCCGCGATCACTAAGTATCGCTAAGAGTGAGTTTGATGAAGCACATTACCAGAAGTGATTCTAAACGATATCATCCAGTGTTTTGATGGTATACAGCGAAGTCTCAATTTCTGTAATTTGATTTTGAATTTTGTCGTAGTACTTTTCTGTTTTTGCTAATTTTTGAATCTGATCTTTGTATTCTTTATAACTGGCTTCTTCGCCGCGTAGACATTCTTGTAGAATAATTTCATCTGTATTGCTGAGCAATGTGGTCTTAATATCAATCCACATTCTATGCCCCATAGCCTTTAGAGATCCAAATGCCTTGGGTGTTATGTTTAAAGCTCTTAATTCATAATCAATTTCGGTTACAAACTTAGCACGCTGAGCAGCTTTCTGTAATAACCAATCTTTTAACTTAGGGTTTTTTGCTTTTTGCAGTACTTCTTTAAAACCTTCTTCTGCATCATAATTTTTTTCTAATAAAGACTGTAATGCTTTAATATCTTCTCTTTCTTCTGAAATACTCATATCCATCATTTTATGTAGTTATGAACTCCCATAAAAGGAGCTCTCGTATAGATACAAAGATTGATAGAATTGGAAGTAGTTATTACTTCTTTCCCTATTTTGATTAACTCATTAGAAATAACAACCTCTTTTTTAATGAGAGTTGGTTTGATTTAGTGGTTTGAAATAATTACCAATTTCTTCAAAAATTATGTAAAGAAGATAACGCTCTATTTCCACACCTAAAAAAATAAGTGTTACCAAAGGGATATCGAGATAAAGAGACTTCGGTTTTGAGAGCTTCAGTCTCCAAACCAGTTCCGAAGGGTGAGACTTCGAGAGCCTCAGTCCCCCCAATAGGAATAACTCTGATTAACCAAATGCTAGCGGTCGTTGAGGTACTCGAAATGAAAGCGGATTTCGGACTTCGGTTTCGAGCGCCTCAACCTCTGATAGCGGTGAAAATCACAAATAGTATCCGAAGGGTGAGGCTCTCGAACCCTGAGATTCCTACACAGATGGACGGGTATCGAAGTGCTGCCGAAGTACAGTACTTATAGTAAAGCCTTTGGCAACAGCAACGGATTCATATACAAAAAGCTTCTATTTTTAAAAAAGTGAGCTGTGATTAGCTAGTGCGAAACGCAGGGTTTAAAATCCTCTTAAATCCCCACCAGAAATGGATAGGTGTATTTCTGAATCTTTTTTTTATTAAACAAAAGGAATTGTACATTTATTTACTTAAAATTCATATAACTTAATGAGGAGAATATTACTTTATATACTTACTGTTAGTTTGACCATATCTGGTATGTCACAGTCCAACAATACAGTTGATAACACTGAAAACACGAATAATAAAAAATCAAAACTTCCCATATTCCTACAGGAACCTAGTCAACAAGAAAGGAACAAGTTTTTTAAAAAATTAGAAACTAATAATTTATCTGATGATGAGTTTGCTATTATAGGTAAAAAAGAAGTTGGCGGTATCACTTATATTTCTGCCTATAGTAACCTGAAGTTTGGGATGGCCCTCGTAGCGGCTGCAAAACATATATCTGAAGATAAGAAAAAAATAGATAGACTAGTGCTGTTGTATTATAATAGGACAAAAGTTCCAACTTCGGAGCAGTTGAAAGTTGAGGAAAACAGATTGAATGATGGACTGATGGGACTAATCGGGCAAACTTCTAAAGGAAAATTATTCATCCGGATGTACTATCCCAGAATTGGCTTTGTGGATTCTGAAAAATAATTAATTCAGGGTGAAATGCTTTTTCTTCTTGCTGCCAAAATGTTTTTTGATTAACTATACCTTACAAAAGTCAAACTATCGTGCTCTAATCAATCGTTTTTGAACTCTTTAAGATTAATTTATCTTCTGCTGTTAAATACTGGTTAAATGATACATTGTCCTTGTAAAAAAATGAATACAAGCGTATCTTTTATCTATGGAAAAAATATTAGTAGTCGGTGCAACAGGCACCACAGGAAATAGCGTCATTAATGAATTACAAAATAATAAAAACTATGAACCCATCGCGATGGTACGTAAACCGGATCAACAAGCTCAGTTTGAGCAAAAAGGTGTAAAAACCATTCTTGGTGATCTTACTGAAGATGTGACTCACGTTACGAAAGGAGTGGATAAGGTAATTTTTGCCGCAGGTTCTAAAGGGAAAGCTTTAGACACGGTTGATCGTAAGGGTGCTATGAAAATCGTAGATGCTTCAAAACGTCATAAAGTGCAAAAGTTTGTTATGCTCAGTTCTATAGGAGCAGATCAACCACAACAATCTGATGATTTACAAGAGTATTTGCAGGCAAAAAAAGACGCTGATGAATATCTTGGCAACAGTGGCTTGGATTTTACGATCGTAAGACCCGGCGCATTGAACAATAATTCTCCCACTGGGAAAATCACCATAAGTACGAACCTGGCTCAAAAAGAAGGATCGATCCCAAGAGGAGACGTAGCAAAGGTATTGGTGCATAGCCTTAAAGATTCAATTGCTAATCGCGAGGTGTTTGAAATTCTAAATGGAGAACAGCAAATAGAAGAAGCTGTGATGACCATACCAGGTGTCAATTAAATTTTTTTAGCGCTGCTTAGCATAACAATTGATAAAAGAACCTCGAATCCTGTAGGTTAATCTTGCAGGATTTTTAGTTGCATATCTCGTTTCTGGTAAAGGAGATACGTTTCTTGTTTATCTCTATTCCATAAAAGAAAAACGTGCCGAGAAAATATAACCCTACATCCACCCAATCCGCGGTATATCTGATTGTATATTTTGGTAGATACCATTCAAAATAAAAGGCATATCCCAAGGTGATTAGTAAAATCAAGGGAAGTGGTAATAGCAGCATAGGATCACTTTTTAATTTTCTTACCGCATGCTGACATACATAAAGAACAATGGGCATACATAAAAAGTCATTGGTATAGTATTGCAGGATCATAGGCAGACGAATGTATAATTGCTGAAAACTATAGATAGTTATGGCAATGAAGCAAAATATCAGAAAGTAATGACGATAAAAAAAAACAGCGGCTATTTTTACTATTCTTCTCATTATGCGGCAATATATCCTATTACAAACGCTAAAAAAGATCCTATTGCCAGAACTACAATCCAAATAGAATAAAAGAATCTGGCTGTATACCGAATAAATACATTATTGTGTTCTTTGGCATTTTCAAATAACAATGTAATCTTATTGGGCTTTTTTGCTTTAATAGCTTTCGCCTTTTTTTCTAATCGCTGTGTCCTTTCTTGTTTCCGTTTCAGGGTAGTGTTGATGAGGGTTCCACATTCTTCACAATAATCCCTGTTCAGATTTAATGTTCCGCAGTTAGGACACTTTCTGTAAATATCGCTCATAGTTTGTTATTCTTTCATAGCTATTTAAAGAAACTAAATTTTAGTTGAAAAGTAACTTATATTAACTTCTCTTAAAGAATAGCTTAATATATTTTCTTAAAATTTCATGAGCTTGAATCTTTTCGTATTGGAATTATGAAAAATAGTTTTCGAAAGTATGGATGGAATTATCGTTGGAATCGGTTTTGGACATCGAGAGCTTCGATCCTTAAATCTTCCGAACCCTTTGAAACTCTAAGGGGTAAAGCCTCTTGAGTTAATTTGAGGACTTGAAAGGTCTGTTTTACGTTTTTTACACCGCTATAATAGTATGTATATTCACTTCTTTTTGTTTCCCTTTTAGAAGAACACTACCTAAAAAAGTAGCGGATAAATGAGTGCTTATTTTTAGGTCTTGCAGTAATTCTTCGGAAATAAGAAGCTTCACTTTATGGGTATTACATTCAGCCTGGATACGAGCAGAGGTATTGATTACATCACCGTGATAGGCAATCTCTTTTTTGATTACACCTACTTCGGTTACCATAAGCATACCGCCGTGTAATCCCGCTTTGAACTCTGGAACGATACCATATTTTTCCTGGTAATATGTTTCTTTACTTTGTGTTTTTTGCTGAAATGCAAAAAATAAAGCTACACAGTTAGTATTGGCCAACCCTTTTTTATAAGGCCAGCTTAATACCGCTTCGTCACCTACATATTGATAAATCTCTGCATCGTGTTTTGGGACAACTGTATTAAGATCATAAAAACAATCCTGTATAAATTGACTATATTTAAAATGCCCAAGTTTTTCTGCGATTGTTGTAGAATCCTTGAGATCAAGAAACATAAAAATACGCTTCTCCTCTTGTGGGTTTTTATACTTTCCCAATAGCATTTTGATAAAAACACCCTTTCCAAACTTTTCCGTTGCTATTTTAATAAACGAAAAGACAAACGAAACCATAACAATATAAAGAATAGTTGCCCAAAAGGATTTGTTTTCTTTCCACCAACCTCTATCTGTATTTAGATTAAGACCATAGATTTCTGAAAACAACTCTTTGATCAGGGTAAAGATGGCAATTGTAGTTGTAAAATATAAAATAGTTCTAATGATTAAATCATATACCAGAGATATCTTAGCTGTAAACTTATCGAAAACAACATCTATACTTGCGTAAACAATTCCGATTAATACGCCAATAGCGGTAAAACCCATGAGTGCTTTTATTGTGCCGGTATATCCGCTAAACTCTTTGATAACCGTAACGCCTTCTTCCTCATCAATTCCATAGTACCTGAATATAGAATAGAAACCCATGGCAAGTGACCAAAACAGTACGGATTGTCCTAACAGTTGTATATATTTTTTTAAGTTACGTTTCATCTTCTAATAATAATGATATGTAAAATACATCAAATTATTTAATCATAATGTTGCATCTCTAACAAAAACTAGAATGTTTCTCTATACCAATCCAAACCTAGTAAAGACCTATACTTTTGAGGATAAAGTAGGTGGAAAATATGGGGTAAAAATACACAGGTGTGGAAATAATACACATTATTGCTCTGTAGTAATTTTATTAAATCACTGACTTTCAGTAATGTTCGAAATTGGTATCAATTTTGGCTTTCCAGTCAGGTAATAAAGAAACACTATGGAAATATTAAGATCTTTAGAAATGAAAGCAACTACTACTTCATTTGCTGATCGATTAAAGAGTAGGATTATAAATGCGTCCTCTTCTTTTGTATTATTCGGAACATTCCTGTTATTGTTCGGAGCTGCATCATTATTTTACTTCTTACAACCCTATTTTGAGGAAATTCATCTGGAACGAATGAATACTGTTTGGGGGATTAGCCTAATGATCACTGGAATTTCTTTATTAGCGGTAAAAGTTAGTTTTTTAGGATACATATTATATTTATATCTGAGATATAAAATTATCGATTCGGTGTCTGACGATGAACTACCGATGTGTACAGTGATCGTACCAGCATATAATGAAGGAGAACTAGTATACAAAACCTTATATAGCCTAACAGAGAGTGACTATCCTATCGAAAAATTACAAATCATTTCTATTGATGATGGTAGTCAGGATGACACATGGCAGTGGATGCTTAAGGCAAAGAAAGAACTAGGGGATCGTGTATCTATCTATCAACAGCCTGAAAATAAAGGAAAAAGACACGCATTATATAGAGGATTCAATATAGGGATTGGAGATGTTTTTATTACGGTAGATAGTGATTCTATCGTTAAAAAAGATACATTACGAGTGATGGTTTCTCCTTTTGTGATAAATGATGAATGTGGAGCTGTAGCCGGAAATGTTCGAGTACTTAATAGGGATAAGGCATTAATACCCCGCATGCTTAATGTAAGTTTTGCATTTAGTTTCGAATTTATACGATCTGCTCAGAGTGCTATTGGTTCTGTACTATGCACACCAGGCGCTTTATCAGCATATCGAAGAGAAGCCGTAATGAATTGTCGTGAAGCTTGGATAACACAAACTTTTATGGGGCAGGTCTCTAAAATTGGAGAGGACAGAGCTATGACCAATATGATTCTTAAGCAAGGATATAAGATCTTGTTTCAACGAAAAGCATATGTATATACAAATACTCCGGAACGTTATAAGAATTTATACAAAATGTTCATTCGTTGGGAGCGAAGTAACATTCGTGAAAACCTAGCTATGAGCAGGTTTGCATTTGGTAATTTTAGAGAAGGTACCAAAAGCGGTACCAGAATATTATTATTGAATCAGTGGCTAAAAATGATTATGGCATATCCCGCTACCTTATTGATGTTATTTTTCATCAGTACCTATCCTATACTGTTTTTTAGTGCTACACTGCTAAGTATATTAATATTATCTAGCATACAAGCGATTTTTTACGCTAAAAAACATAATTTTTCAGAGTCGTTATGGGCGTATCCTTATAGTATTTTTTATGCATTTACTTTATTTTGGATCACACCATACGCTATTGCTACAGCCGGTCGAGGCGGATGGCTTACTCGCGATCTGACCAAAAAAGAATTAGAACAACAGGTAATTACTACCGTATCTTGATCCTATTAATTACCCTTTTATTTCAATTAACCAACCAGTTTATTTCCGTATCAGGATTCCGAAAGTCTTACCTCCAATAGGCTTTTGGTTCCTGAATGGATATATCTGTTCTTAGAAAAGTAATACCCAAACTCAACTACACACTTTTTTTGCGTTATCAATTTACCAATGTTAACCAACCTACCCAAAACTCCTCTTCTTCCCAAATAAGAGGAGTTTTGCTATTTATGATATAAGGTATCCAGTCACATGTTTTCTATACATCCTAAAGCTTAAATATCATTAGCAGATCATTTGTTTTTATCGTATATTTAATGGTATACAAACCTTTTAAACAATATCGTTATGGAATTTATGGACATTAAAGACAAAGACGGTAAGCAACACTACATTAATCCAGACCATATATCTGCTATTACTGAGGTTAAAGGACATTGCAAAATCAATTTAATGGGACAAGATTATATACTTACAGCAGAAAACCTGAAAGATGTAAAGCTTCATTTGATGTCTTTTAAGCATTATTAGTACTGCTTTGACTTGTAATCATTATAGATAAAATACTATTCTCGACATCCTCTGGAATTGAGTAGCACTTTTTATTTTTATTACTATAAAAAAACTCGAACGAACTTTTTATAGTATTCTTCTTAATTGCAAAATAGGTAAATTTTATATTTGTAATACCAACTAACCAATCGTACTTTCTATGAAAAAAGTAATACTCTTATTTCTTATTGCATTGACCACTAGCGTACAAGCACAGTTAGAAGATTGCTCATCCTGTGACACTATTACCTATACTTCTAAAGATATTGAGAAAAACAGCCTGTACGACCTACAGCTTTTACGTAATGAAATTTTTGCTAGACATCAATACATTTTTAAAGATGAGCGTTTATTAGAATACTTTCAGGATTATCAATGGTATCAACCGGATTATAATAATCCCACAGAAATTAATCTTAACGATGTGGAAAATACGAATATTGCCCTTTTTAAAAATGCAGAAGAGCAAATCCGGAAACGACGACAACGGTTATTTAGTGAATTAAAAGAACTAAAAAGAGTATTAAAGCAAAAGGACACTATTACCATTGGATTATTTTTGGATAATGCATTACCTGATAACACTAATTACAATAGTATTATCAAAGAATTAGATGACATCTTCTCTAAAATAGATCTAAAAGATGTGAATTGGTATAAGGATACTGCCCTATATAAGCTGTCTATAGACAATGGATTTCTGGTTCGAATTACAGATTTAAGAATTAATGGAGATGAGCTTATTCTTAGCGCAGGAGATATAAAACACTCAGAAATCATGACAGAACCCTTTCAGTTTGGAAGTAATTATTATTCTGAAAATGAATACAATTCTACCTGGATCTTTAAGTTCGATGGAGTGAAATTGCGATTGGTAGAACACGTGATAGCTGGATAGAATATCTTTTGACTTACAGATTGTTCCTCCTTTCTGTATTATTTACTACAATGTAAACTGCTTCAGAACAAATACTATTTTAGACTTTTATAAATTAAAGTTGTAAGATTCTTCTTAGATTTGGTATACAACCATAATACCATTCCAAACTTAAAAAAAAATGATCCAATCCTATAAACAACGTCCGAAACTGGAAGACATCTATGATGCTATAATTATCGGATCAGGAATAGGGAGTCTGACTGTCGGAGCAATTTTGGCTAAAGAGGGACTAAAGGTATTGATTCTGGAGCGTCATTACACGGCTGGAGGTTTTACTCATATCTTTAAGCGAAAAGGATATGAGTGGGATGTAGGGATTCATTATATAGGTGGAGTTCAGCAGGAAAATAGCCCGATCCGAAGGTTATTTGATTATGTTTCGGATAGTGAGTTGAAATGGGCAGATATGGGTGAGGTCTATGATCGTATTATAATCGGAGATAGATCTTATGATTTTATAAAAGGCGTAGAAAATTTTAGAAATAAACTGATAAGTTATTTCCCCAAAGAGGAAAAAGCCATTAAAGAATATATAAAGTTGGTTTTTAAAGCAAATAAAGTAATGGGATCTTTCTATAAAGAAAAGGCATTACCGCGCTTTCTACGTTTTTTGATAGGAGGATTCTTAAAAAGACCATATTTGAAATATGCAGATCAAACCACCTATCAGGTGCTTAGCAAACTCACCAAAAATGAAAAGTTGATAAAAGTGTTATCCGCACAATATGGAGATTATGGTTTACCACCCAGGCAAAGTAGTTTTGCGATGCACGCATCAGTAGCCAGGCATTATTTTGGAGGAGGAAATTTTCCAATAGGTGGATCTTCCAGAATTGCAGAAACTATTGATACTGTAATAACTGCTGCTTCTGGTACAATACTTACCAATGCCAATGTAAAAGAAGTGATTGTAGATAATCAAAGGGCAAAAGGTGTTCGTATGATTGACGGTAAAGAGTTTTATGCCAATACGATTATAAGCGGAACAGGTGTTTTCAATACATTCGAAAAGCTGATCCCAGAATCCACAGGTTTAAAGATGAGATTGAAGAAGCATCTAAAAAGAGTAAATCCATCGGTTTCTCATGCCTGTCTATATATGGGATTTAAAAGCTCTCCTGAGGCATTACAACTACCTAAAACTAATTTTTGGATTTATCCTGATGACGAAGATCACGATACTTGTGTAGAGCGATATTTAAAAAATGAAAACGCGCCTTTTCCGGTGGTGTATGTATCGTTTCCAGCCGCTAAAGATCCAGACTGGCCAAACAGGTATCCGAATCGTAGTACTATTGATATCATAACGTTAGTTTCCTATGAAACTGTCTCTAAATGGCAGGATACCCGATGGATGAAAAGAGGAGAGGAGTATGAAGCCTGGAAAGAAAAAATTTCTCAGCGACTGATGAAAGAATTATTTAAACAATTGCCAAATTTAGAGGGACAGGTTGATCATTATGAACTTTCCACTCCATTGAGCACAAAACATTTTGTAAATTATAAAAATGGAGAGATCTATGGTATCGATCATACTCCAGATCGTTTCCGACAGAAATTTTTACAACCCAGAACACCTGTTAAAGGATTATATCTTACTGGACAAGATATCGTCACAGCGGGTGTTGGAGGAGCATTATTTGCAGGATTGGTTACTGCAGCAGCGATTACTGGTAAAAGTTTTAAAAACAAGATTTTTAAGTAGCTGTGATCTGAGTTAACGGATTTGGAATGCAAAGCAGGGATATTTTACCTATATTCTGTATCTTTAGAAAGAACAACATAAAATTTGGAACATGGCAACAAATGATATCAGAAAAGAATATTCTAATGGAGCGCTAACCATTGTCTGGAAACCGGGTAAGTGTATTCACTCGGGAATCTGCGTAAAAACATTACCAGAAGTGTATCATCCTAAAGAAAAACCGTGGATTCTGCCCGAAAAAGCATCTGCAGAAGAATTAAAAAAACAGATAGAAGCCTGTCCATCTGGTGCATTGAGTTATTACATGAATTCTTAAGGATAGCAGCGGAAATGAGCAAAAATAATCCTGAGCTTCCATACCGGAAACTCAGGATTCTTATTTGACAAACAGGATAATTATTTTGAAGCGATCATAATGGATTTAATATTAACAAATTCCTTTATACCAAATCCTCCATGTTCACGACCATATCCTGATCTTTTGACTCCTCCGAAAGGCATTCCCGGTTCTGCAAGTCCAAATGAATTGATGAATATCATACCAGTGTCAAAATGATTTTGAGCTAACAGAATGGCTTTATCTACATCTTTACTAAAGATTCCTCCCCCCAGACCAAATCTACTATCGTTGGCAATTCTCATAGCATCTTTTTCATCTTTAGCTTTTATTAATGACGCCACTGGTCCAAACAGCTCATCATCATACGCCGGTTGTCCGGGAGCTACAGATGCCAAAACAGTTGCAGGATAATAAAATCCATCACCATCCGGAATCTCTCCACCGCAAAGTATTTCTGCGCCATTTTCTACACTTTCTTCAACCTGCTCGTGAAGTTTATCTCTTAAATCTTTTCTGGCTATTGGGCCCATTTTATTTTCAGAAGAAGTTGGATCTCCAATTTTAATAGTGCTCATAGCTTCAACAAATGCATTTTTAAATTCATCATAAATTTTATCAACTACAATAAAACGCTTTGCTGCAATGCAAGTTTCTCCGTTATTATATATGCGTCCTTTTACACACATTTTTACCGCGATATCCAGATCAGCATCTTCTAAAACCAAATAGGCATCGTTACTGCCCAGTTCTAAAACCGTTTTCTTTAATTGCGCTCCCGCTTTTTCAGCAATAACTTCTCCTGCTTTAGGACTTCCTGTTAAGGTAACTCCTCGTATCAAATCGTTTTTGATAATAGCATCTGATTGCTCATGATTAATTATCAAAACACTAAAAATGTTTTTTGGCAGACCTGCATGCAGAAATATCTTTTCCAATAGTTTTGCGCTTCCGGTAACATTTGCAGCATGTTTTAGTAACACACCATTTCCTGCCATAAGACTCGCCACCGCGTATCGCACAACCTGATAAGATGGATAATTCCAAGGTTGGATTCCGTATACAACACCTATTGGCGAATAGTTTATAATGCCTTTTCCACCACCAGAAAGTGTTCTTTCTTCATAAGCAAGATCATTCGGACCGTTCTCAGCAGTATATTCACAAATGGAAATACATAAATCTATTTCCTGTTCACTTTGTCTTAAAAGCTTCCCCATCTCTTTAGTCATCAAATTCGCAAGCTTTGACTTATGCTCTTTAAGACTTGAACCGATAGATTTTATCTTTTTTGCTCTGTCTGATAACGAAAAAGTTTTCCATTGTAGAAAAGCATTATGACAATTCTGAACAGTAGCCGTTACGGTTTCATCAGACATATATTCGTGATGTTCAATTTCTTCTCCTGTGGCGGGGTTAATGGTAGTAATTACGTCTTGATCCATTTCTGTGTCCATACTATATGATTTTGTTGGAGAAACTTTATAGTTTCAGTATAATCTCTTATTGCTGCTCACTAGGCATTACATGTACATCATTTATATTTACTCGTTCTGGTTGCGTAAGCGCATATACAATAGCTTCTGCTATATCTTCAGATTCTAGCATCGTCATATTCATCATATCTGAAAATTCATCTAGTATATCCTGATCAGTAATCGTTTCTGTTAATTCAGTTGATACGGCCCCAGGTTCTATAGAAGTCACGTGGATTCCGTATTTCGGAGCTAGTTCTTGTCGCAATCCTTCAGAAAACATTTTAACCGCTGCTTTTGTAGCGCAATAGACTGCACCGCCGGGAAAATATTGATAAGCCGCAGTCGATGAGATATTTATAATATGGCCTCCTTTGTTTTTAATTAAAGTTGGCAATACTGCAGATACCCCGTTAAGAACACCTTTGATATTGACATCTATCATTGTATTCCATTCATCCGTTTTAAGCTTTTCTACATAAGATAGTGGCATTAACCCTGCATTATTAATGATTACATTGATAGTTCCGAAACTCTCGATAGTTTTAGAAACAATTGTATCAAAATCTTCTTTGCTGGTTACATCTCCGGTAACTACTATAGCGTTACCGCCTTGATTTTCAATTTTGTCTTTTAATTTCTCTAAACGTTCTTTTCTTCTGGCGGTTAAAACAACCTTAGCCCCATGTTCGGATAATTTTAGAGCAGTCGCCTCACCAATTCCACTAGAGGCTCCTGTGATAATCACAACACTGTTTTCTAATTTCATAGCAATTTTTTATAATTTTTAAATTTTCTTTCGCTATCAAATTTCATTATTCTTTTAAAGTTTCATGAGTGCTATCAGAATTATTGTTGACGTAAAAACTAGGGAGATCCAAAATTTAATTTCTACGAGAAACATGAGCTAAGGTTACTATAATTAACGTAATGTGTAGAGGAGAAGTCTAATTCATCTCCAGAGGGTTTGATAATTGTAATCCAGACTATCAGGATGTGCCGGAAAACGCTATCAAAGTACAGGATAGTGTAAGAATAACCTGGTCACCTAATAAGAACCATTACAGTCAAAAATGAATTAATCATTTAGGGCCCAGGTATATTCCAAATATTGGATTTTTGCGTCAGAATTTACTTTGGTTTTCGAATATTGATTAATAAATGGAATAATCCCTTTTTTAAAATCAGCGGCATACCATTGGAATATTTTGCTGATTTCCAAACTATCTACAGAAATTTTGTTTTTGGTAGGATCATTGATCCAGATTTGCGCGAGTTGATGAAGCTGATCATCAAGTTTAGAAGGAGTGAAGGCTTCATTCAATAATTTCGGACAGGATATTGCAGCACAATTAAAAGCTACATGCAGTCTGGGTTCATTAAAATTGGGACGAACAATAATATTCTCGATTTCATTTAATGAGTAGATACTATCGCCGGATTTAATAAATTTTTTGTCCCAGGGTTTACCGTTATTGATATCTTTAATACTAGATACTGGATAAGCACTGGCAACTAAATGTATAGTCGCTGCGTTGTAAAGATTAAACCAATAGGCTAGCTTTTCATTCTTTGTCCAATCTTTTTGAGGTGGAATGAGTTGCAAATGATTTAAATATTCTTGAACTTTAGAAATTTCTGATTTGAAACCATCGTAATGTACCTTTCCCTTCCCGGAGACATATTTTTTTGTTAGTTGATTCCAGAGCGCATGGTCTGGCCTGTTCTTTTTGATTTCTTTTTCTATTGTATTTTCTTTATCTACAGAATTTTTTTGCTCCACATTATTATTAATCACTCCAATTTCTTCATTAATCTTTTTTGTTTCATAAGTAGTCTTTATAGAATCAGTAATCTCTATATTTTCGATCTCCTTAGTATCAGTTATCGTATCTTTTAACTCAGGTTCTGAGATGAGCGTTTCCGAAACTATTGGCTTTTCTGATTCATTAATAATTTTACTTTCCTTTTTTTCAGAAGCACATCCTTGAAGAAAAAAAATTAGAAACAATAAAAATAAAGTACGCATTTAGCTATATGTTTTTATTTAATCCCAAGATATAAGTTCTCTCTGACACTGACAAACTATGGGTTTGATAGTTTTAGACATAATAATCATACTGTAAAACATTAACTAAGTGTTATAGTTTAGTTAAAAAATATCTATATATTTATAAATAATTTCATTTTGGATAGGGAAATCGAAATAACAAATGAATTTTTCATTAAGAGTATAAATGAGGGAAATGAAGATGCCTTCAAGGTTCTTTTTGAATTATACTACGGCAAATTACTATATGTTGCCCAAGGTTATATTGCCAATAAAGAAGATGCAGAGGAAATTATTTTGGACGTATTCCTGAAAGTATGGAATAAAAGAAAAAGCATTACCACTAATATCAATGGTTATCTGTTTAAAATCACAAAGAATTCTTGTTTGGATTACTTAAGGTCCCAAAAGAGCAAGTTAAGCAGAACGGGTAATATTGTTCAATTAGAAGCTTATATTAACCACAAAGCACTTAGTGATCCTATAACATCATCCATTCTGGAGAAGGAAATAGAAGAAAAAATACAAGCTTCTATAGAATTACTTCCTCAAAAGTGTAAAGATGTTTTTGTGAAAAGTAGAATCGAAGGTAAAAAAAATAAAGAAATATCTGAAGAACTGGATATTTCTATAAAGACGGTGGAAAACCATATGTCCAAAGCACTTCGGTTTATGAGAGTACATCTTAGAGAATTCTTATCTTTTTTTTAAAAAATTTGAATATTGCGTAGGGGTACACGCATTTTTATACGTCTTTAATACTATAAGATGATTATTAATGCAGGAAAAAGATATTTTAAAATACATAAAGGGAGAGAGCAATTCAGAAGAAAAGCTGGCTGTAATTCAATGGATACGGGAAGATGTTTCTCATCAAAAGAAGTACAATCTACTAAAAGCGAGGCACCTTAGTACAACATTAGAAATTTCGGATCATACGGATACCGATATCCCATTTAAAAGTTTTAAAGCTCAACGCGTAAAAAAACAAAAGCACTACTATGCTGCCGCAATTGTAGCCGTATTGCTTCCTCTATTTTTGTGGCAAGTATATACTATGTTATCGACCTCAAATATAAGTATACAACCTGAGCTGATATCAGAATATCGGATAATTACTGTAGTAACTGAGCAAGGAGATCGTAAAGAGGTTACTTTACCGGATGGATCGACTATAATTCTGAATTCGGAAAGTCGTATATCATATCCGGAAAAGTTTTCGGATAGTACCCGGAATGTAACCTTATCCGGAGAAGCTTTTTTTGATGTTAAAAAGAATCCTAACAAACCTCTCATCGTAAAAACTGATCTTCTGGATGTAAAAGTACTGGGAACTACATTTAATATAAAATCGTATCCCGAAGATGAAAAAATAGAAACAACCTTAGTTACAGGAAAAGTTGAAGTGATTCATCAGAACCGTGAAGATCTGATAGTTTTAGAGCCTTCTCAGAGAGCAGTTTTTAATAAAGAGAAAAGTGGCTTAACGGTAGAAGATGTGGATTCGGCATCAATAATTGCTTGGAAACGAGGAAAATTAATATTTGATCAAACACCTCTTAAACAAGTAGTATTAGACCTTAACAGAAAGTACAATACGAAATTTGTAATCGTATCCGATACACTTTTTCAGTATAAGTATACAGGTACTTTTGATAATTTAAGCCTTATAGAAGTTTTGAGACTTTTAAAGGTATCATCTCCTCTTGATTATGAAATAAAAAACGATAAAGTTATGTTGAAATTGGAATAAAAAATAAAAAGAGAGTGCGGCAACACTCTCTTTTAAAGGGATAATCATTAACACTATAGTAAATAATTAAACATCACAAAATTATGAAAAAAAATAATTACGGTGGGGTATTTTCTAAATCCTTCCTAATTAAAGTTATGCGAGCATACATACTTTTATTTTTGATCACTATCTGTAGAGTATTTTCTTCAGAAGGATATTCTCAACGCGTCTCTCTCAATTTTGAAAATATCGAACTCGAAAAAATATTTCGGGAAATAGAATCAAGAAGCGACTATAGTTTCTTTTACAGTAATAATGTAATTGATAATTCGCAGAGAGTTTCTATTAACGTACAAGACGAAAAGTTAGAAAGAACACTACAATTACTATTTCAGAACACCAATATTGATTTCACTTTTGTGAAGAATCAAATAGTTTTATTTCCACGGGATAGTGTAGATATAAAGAAAGAAATAGAAGAGCTCATTCCTAAAAATCAATCCTTTATTGATGAGGAAGAGGTAAAAGACTATGTAGATTCCCTGGTAAAAATCATAATGCAAAATCCAATAACAGGTACTGTAGTTGACAATACTGGTTATCCGTTACCAGGTGCAACAGTACTGATCAGAGGTACTGACACTGGTGTTCAGACAGATTTTGACGGTAATTTTACTATCCAAGCTAAACCAGGGGACATTTTGGTAATCTCTTATGTAGGTTTTGAGACGGTAGAGGTGACCGCTACAAAAAAACCTTTAAAAGTTGCCTTATTAGAGAGTGTAAATCAGTTAAATGAAGTAATCATTACTGGGTATGGTGTGCAGAGAAAATCCCGAGTTACTGGTTCTGCAGCAAATCTTGATCTAAGTGCAATTACCGGTGTTCCCAGAGCTGCAGTACAAGAGAGTATTCAAGGAAATATCGCAGGGGTTTTGGTAACTTCCAGTAGCGGACAGCCGGGAGCGACCCCTAACGTAAGAATTAGAGGTGTAGGTTCGTTTGATTCTGCATTCCCACTATATGTTATCGATGGATTTCAAACCACTGATGCAGGAGTAATAGCATCACTAAATCCCAATGATATAGAGGCAATTTCTGTATTAAAGGATGCAGCATCGACCTCAATTTATGGAACTCGCGGAGCCAATGGTGTAATTGTTATACAAACGAAGTCCGGGCGTGATGGTAAAACCAAAGTTTCTTATAGCACACAATCAGGATTTACATCCGCTACAGTTGCCGATCGATTTAAGCCTCTGAACACTTCCGAACTTCAGGAATTATTGGTAGAAGGTGTTCAGAACGCAGGAATTAGGAATACTGATACAGAAGCTCTGGATTTTTTAGTTTCTAATGGTTTTAACCCTGATATCGATACCGATTGGTATGATTTGATTACTCGTGATGGATTGTATCAGCAACATGATCTGTCTGTAAGAGGAGGTGGAGAAAAAACTAGATTCTTTCTGTCTGGTGGATATTTTAACCAAGAAGGGATCATTTTGGGCTCTGGATTCGAACGAATGAACTCCAGGCTTAAGTTAGATCATCATTTTAGTGATCGATTAAAAACTAGTGCTTATATGTCGTATAATAAATCAATTTCAAAGGTTCGCCCCACGGGAGGAGCATTTGCAAATCCTGTGAGGTCTATATACAGACTCAGGTCTGATATATCTCCTTTTAACGACGACGGCACATTTAATTTTGATTTTAACAATACACATAACCCTATTGCTCAGGCACAGCAGGAGATTAGAAGAAATATAACGCACAGGATCCTTGCAGGAGCTAATCTGTCTTATGATATTATCGATGGGCTAGCCTATGAATCGGTAATCAATATGAATCAGACGTTTCAGGATCAGTTTTTAAGACTTCCCGCAGGTTTTGGAGATGGTAGACCTACCGGACGTGGAGAACAAGATTCTAATTTTTTGTTCACTTGGCTTTTCAGAAATATGTTAAAGTACAATAAAAGCTGGAACGATCATAATGTATCTGCTTTTGCTGGATATGAACTACAAAAGGTAAGAAACAAATTTAGTGACCTTACTGTAGAGAATATTCCGGATGGTTTCGAAGATTTAAATAATGGTAGCTTACCCACATTGGCTTCAACAGAAAAAGTACAATCCGGATTGAATTCGGTTTTTCTAAACGCAGAATATTCTTTCGCTGATACCTATCTAATTAGTGGATCGATCAGGCGCGATGGTTCTTCTAGTTTTGGCTCAAACAATCGTTATGCGAATTTCTGGTCTGTGGGTGTTGGATGGAATATAGCGAATGAAAGTTTTATGGATGCCCTTGGTTTTATCAATACACTTAAATTCAGAGCAAGTTATGGTGAAAATGGGAATGATCCCGTTTCAGGAATTTTCAATCTTTTTTCTGTAAATGACTATGATGGAAATCCTGGATTGGTATTCTCCGACCTTGGGAATCCTGATATCAAATGGGAAGTAAATAAACCGTTGAATATTGGATTGGATTATTCTTTTTTTAATGGTCGAATATTAGGAAGCTTTGATTGGTACAAAAGAGAAACAACGGATCTTTTAAGAAATAGACCAATCTCCGCAACGAATGGTGATACAAGTATTGCAGAGAATATTGGATCCATGGAAAATACCGGGATAGAGTTTGATGTAACCACTAGAAATCTTATAGAAACTAATCACGGTTTTAGCTGGAATACCAATTTTAATATCACGATAAACAGAAATGAAGTCACGAAGCTTTCTGGAGATAATGAACCTATTATCGGAACTACAAGTATTATTGCAGTAGGAGAGGACTTTGAAACATTTTATTTACCAGTGTATGCTGGTGTAGATCCTGCTAACGGTAATGCTTTATGGTATACAGATGAGACCAGATCCGAAATAACAGCAAATTATAATAATGCCGATCAGGCAATTATTGGTAGAGCCACTCCGGATTTTTATGCGGGTTTAAGAAATACGATTTCTTATAAAGGATTGTCTCTTGATTTTCAATTGTATACTGCGTGGGGAGGATTGGTGTATGATACCTGGAACAGATTTACCAATAGTGACGGATCAAGAAGGTTAGCAACGACAGGAAATGTAAGTAGAGGAACTTATGAAAGAAGATGGCAACGCCCTGGAGATATTACTGATGTACCTGCTTTTGTATATGGAAATACTCAAACCGGAAGTTCTTCACAGCGTTCTAGTAGATTTATATATGACGGATCTTATGTGAGATTAAGAGAAGTATCTTTAGCATACCAATTACCTAATTCTGCAATTGGTGTTATAGGCTTATCTACAGCAAGAATCTACTTAAAAGGAAATAACCTCTATACTTTCTTGAAAGATGATAGGTTGGAAAGAGATCCAGAAGCAGGTTCGGATGGTAGGTTAAATCAGGAAATCCCTATTTCCAAAGCTATATTTTTAGGTTTAGACATAACATTTTAACAAATAATCATGCAAAAGAATATATATATAACGATAATCACACTATTGTTTACATTGATGGCGTGTGATGACACACTAGAACAAAGGCTTTCGGATTCAGTAGATGTAAACGAAGCAATTACAGATATTAATTCCCTAAACCTTGCTGCAAACGGCTCTTATAGTGGATTTGCCAATTCTAATCATTATAATCGCAGTGTTTTATTAATACCCGAAGTATTGTCTGATAATGCATTTATTAATGCGTTTGACAATACAGGGAGATATCTGGATTATGATAACTACGCTGTGAATGCTAATGATAATTTTGTAGATCCTATGTGGAATAATATAACGAACATTGTCGCCAATACTTCTATTATTATTAGAAAAGCAAATGAAATTACATTCCCGGAAACTGTCCAGGAAGATGCCAATCAGTATATTGGAGAAATGTATGCTTTAAGAGCATTGGCTCTTCATAATTTTCAACTCCTATTTGCACAACCATATAATTTTACTACAGATGCATCTCATTTGGGAGTGCCTATTCCTGATTTTGAATTATTAGGTGATGGAGGTAGTATTCAGGAACCATCAAGAAATACAACTGCAGAAGTATACGCACAAATTATTAATGATTTAGAAAGCGCAATAGAACTGATGAGAGCAGAATCCTTACCATTTAGAATGGATGTTTATGCGGCAAAGGCATTGTTGGCAAGAGTATATATACATACAGAAAATTGGACAGAAGCACGGGATTTGGCTAATGATGTAATAGAAAATAGTGGTAACCAATTGTTAACTAATCAGGATTATATAAGTAGTTGGGCATTAGATTCTAATTCTGAAACTTTATTTGCCCTTGTTAATAATGAAACTGATAATTCAGGAACGAACTCTATAGGATATTTTTATCTTACTTATGAAGATGCTTTTGCAACGGATAACTTTAAGAATACACTTAGTGATACTGATATTAGAAGAGAATTATATCCTGCCGATGGCTCTGTAAACCTGGTTACTAAATATCCCAGAGTTGATATACAGGACGATAACATTCAGGTAATTCGCCTTTCTGAAATGTATTTAATCAAAGCTGAGGCACATGCACAACTTACCCAAGAGGTAGAAGCCAGAAATGCACTGGACCTTATAATTCAAAGAGCAGATCCTATGGCAAGTCCATCAGCCGAAACCGGTGAGGCACTATTGGATAAGATTCTTTTAGAAAGAAGAAAAGAATTGGCTTTTGAGGGTTTCAGGCTGTACGACCTTACCAGATATGGAAAAACTTTTAATAAGTTTAGACAAGATGCTGATCCTATTATGATTTCAGCTCCGGAAAACAGAACAATTTTACCAATTCCAATTGATGAAATTAATGTAAACCCTAATCTTGCAGGACAACAAAATCCTGGATACTAATTATTAAATAAGGAGATCATGAAAATTTTAAAAAATAGTGTTATCGCTATCATAATCAGCTTGTTTTTTGGTTGTGATTCTGATGATAATGATGTAATACTACCAAACAATTTTAACTATATTTCGTTTACTACAACCGCAATTAATACATTGGAATCAGATACTGGTCCAATAGCCACCGCTTTTGTTTATTCAGGAACTCTATTGTCACAGGATCTTACTGTAAATTATACAATTACTTCGCCGAATCAAAATGCTGCTCAGGAAGGTGTAGATTTTGTATTGCCGCCTAATTCTGGAAGTTTTACGCTTCCGGCTGGAGAGACCACAGTACAGGTTACGCTTATCGAATCCCTTATCGATGATAATCTCTCTATAGGATCGAGATCTGTTACTTTTAATCTCGAAGCTACTAATAATTTGATGTTAGGACAGCCCGATAATAGAGAGGCTAGAAGTGTAACTATCAATATTGGAGAAGATGATTTGTTTGAATTTGGATACTGTAGTTTTGAAGATGTTCCTACATTTGGCACTTTTAACCAATATCCCAGACCAGCGGCAACTGTAGATCCTATGGTAAATGTTCAGGATTCAGATCCTACATCAGAAATTCCGTATGTAAATTATCCTGTGAGTACCGGTAATGAATTAGGTTTTACAGCATCTTTTTTGGCAGCAAGTGTTAGTGCCATCGAACAAGAAACCATGGGAGTTTATAATAGTTCTGTCATTTTAGCGAATCCTGATGTTTTCCCTGCAGGACTGACGGAGTTAGTAGATGGAAATCAAGCGTATGTAACGTCGGATTTAGATGGTTTTGTTACGCTAAGATTTGATGAGATTACGGGTTTAAATGCTAATGTAACAAACGCTGTATTAGATGTAAAAGTATTTTTTGGAACGACCTCGTGGGAAACCGAAGACGGAATGGTCATTTATTTCGAAACTGCTGAAGGTCTTGGAGATCCAATATTTTCCATATTTGACGATGATGTAGAGGCAGCAGAAGGAACCTGGCAAGAATTAAGAATACCCATTCCGGATAATAAGTTAACTACAGGAAGATTGGTAGTTACCTTTAGAAATGGATTCGATACAGAAATGATTATTTTAGACTCAATCTCAATAAAAGGAATACAATAAAATTTTACGTTGAATTAGTTTTGAATGTTAAAGAGCTTGGTTTATTTTTATGAAATCAAGCTCTTTTTATTATTTCAGATTACTAAGAATAAAATCCAACTTTTTGTTTGTATTTAAGTTTTGCGAAAAAGAATCCGTGATATAAGGACCTTTATTAGCTAATCCCAGGCGCTGTAGTCTTAGGATATTTTTTTTATTTTCCAATGTTACTTTTCCGGTAAGTAAAACGCTCATATCCTGGTTACTATGGTAGTAATCATATATTTTTTTTAGCCCTGTAAGATATAGATAATCCTTTGTAAACCCCCCTCCACGATGTACCCTCAAAGTAATTTGCCAGGCTGTTGTTCTATCTAGTTTATATTGACTATAAAGTAAATCAAAGGTGTCTTTAAAATCATATCCTTTGATCAGGCTGTCTGCAGCAATCACGCGATAAGCCAGCTCTTTCATTCGTTTCAAGGTCAAGCATCCAGACATATACTCACTAAAAACGGCAAGACCCTCCTGGGTTTCTGTATTATTAACAAATCCATTAGAAAATACTTTTAAAGGTTGACTTTTTCCATTAAAAGTGGTTACCATATGTACTCCGATCTCGTGATTGGCTAGTACTTTTAGTTCATTATTACTAAACTTATAATTCTTTTTTAAAACTAATGTTTCGGATGCATTAAGCACCATAGCAGATGCAGAAATATGCGTAGACTTCTTAATATTGAAATTAAAATCGTATCGCTCAGCAAACTTTCTGAAATATGCTTCAGCATCTAATGCAGAGTACTTTTTTATTAGTTCTTCACCCGGTTTCTCATCTTCAAAATGAAGAATGAATCTAGCATTTTCTACATCACGTTCTTTTGGAGTTCCAAAAACTTTTAAGGAATTATAATAAAAATTCTTTCCGCTACCAATCGTTTCTATACATTGGATCAATCCAGAATATTCGTATATAATATCCTGATATAATTTTCTGATCTCTTCATCTTCAATCCGTTCCAGTCGTTGACTAAAGAATAATCGTTGTAATTTATAGGGGTCGAATTTTATTTTTCGGTAGTTGAATTTTGGGTTAAAGCGATATTTCGAAGCAAAGAAACTCTTTTTTTCCTGTTCGATATTTAGTGGATTTAGATAATTAAGAAGTTCAATATTCTTAACAAGTCTATCAAGATTCTGATCAATTTCGAATACATCTGTGTATGTATCTACAACATCTTCGATCATAAAATAATTTTAAATAAATACAAAAATAATGCATTAACCTTTCAGAAATACTACTTTATAGCAATAAAGCTTTCATAAAAGGATAAAGCATGCTTTGACACCAAGTCTATTAGCTCTTGTTCAATGCTATTTACAACTTCTGGATATATAATATAGTTTAGTTCATGACAATAAATTTTAGAAAATTCTGTAGCAAGCACCAAAGTTTTATCAAAATGTTTGGTGATGTATTTTAAGAAATATCCATTCCCCTGAAAAGTGTCATTAATAGCAGCTGTAGTTTCTATTCCGTGAGGCAACTTAATCCTGGATAAAGTATCACGCCACGAGTCCACCCATTTTCCAAAACGATGAGTATCGATATTGGTAGTCCCGAGATTTATAACCGGAACTTCACGATCCCATCGTCTCCAATTATAAGAATGTATATCATATACTATGGCGGCACCATATTTAGATTCTATTTTAGAAACTAAGGCGTGCACTACTTGATAAAAATTGAAATGTTTCTGCAGTGAGCGCTCCTTTAATTGAGGAGTCAAAGGTTTTTTCCACAATTTCTTTCCCCAGGCATCTTCGTAAATAGCTTTATCCGGAGCTCTGTTAAGATCATATTCGAATCTGGAATCACAACCGGCAATTACAATTGGATGACTCTGTACCATTTGTCTGGTTGCAGGATCTTCTTCGTACCAACGATCATATTCTGTATGTAAGCAGTTATCCCAAAGTTCTTTTCTAAACTGATGGCCATCGTGTACCGCTCCACAGATATAGTAGGAGTAGGACTCTATTTTGAGCGTGAAAGAATAATCCTCTGCGACCGCATGAAAAGGTTCCTCAGCCTTAATTTTGTTCAGTATATCTTTAACAGATAACCTAAGCATCATCTACTGTTTTTCTGAGTTTGGCTTTTCTATCAAATCTATTCACTCTTTGAACGACTTTATCTTCTATAAAATCAACTACCTTTTCCTGTAGTCTCACTTTATATTTTTTGTTTATATATGTAATTCCACCCGGACTCATGACATTTACCTCTACAAGCATACCATTAATTACGTCAATCCCGACAAAATATAATCCATCTTTCACTAATTTAGGACCTATTAAGCGGCACAATTCTTTTTCTTGTTTAGTTAATGTATGCTTTACAACAGAGCCGCCGGCGGTAACATTAGATCGGTGGTCATCCGCAGAAGGAACTCTTCGCATTGCACCTATGGGTTTACCATTTAAGATCAAAATCCGAACATCCCCCTGATCCGCACCTTCGATATAATCCTGTAGGATAACATAGTTAGTCGTTCCATCTTTGTTATCAATATAGAAATCCAATAAAGAACGGATACTTGTCATAGCACGTTTCTCAATTAATATAACACCCGAGCCACCAAAACCATTGAGTGGTTTCAAAATCATTTTATCACTTGCAGACTCCTTGATCATTTTAATCAGATAATCTTTATTTTTGGTAACGTGCGTTCGTGGAATAAAATGAGTGTCTATGTCATCGAATGCCGCTGTATATAATTTATTGTTAGATCTTCGGATTCCATCAATGTCATTCATAATAAAAACATCGTCTTTAATAGAATCAAGAAAATTAAGCATAATCATATCCAATGGAGGATTACTTCGCAGAATAATTACATCAAACCCTGCCATTGGTAGCATTTCATCCCTAAACGTTGACTTTCCGTAAAAAGATTTCATAGAGGATGAAATCTTTTCCAGACGATTTAATACTTTGCAAAACGAATAGGTAACACTATCTCTTATGGTAAGGTTAGAGGGAGTAGCCAATGCAACACCGTGTCCTCTTTTTGCAAATTCGTGAATTAGTGTCAGGCTTGTATCGTTTTCCGGGTCAATTTCTTCCCAAGGATACATAAGAAAACAAACGTTCATGATTAATTTGTGTTTTTAAAAAAAGAAAAATAATAATTTTTGTCCTTAGAAGTCGCAAAAAGTTCAAAAACTTAAAAAGAATATAATAGCAATCATCAAAATTATATACAATCCAGATTTATAAATACTTTATTTAACATATCCCAAACAGGATGATCGATTGGTTGTGGAGAAATTCGAAAAAGTACTAAATGTTTATCTAAATTCTTACAGTCACTGTAGGTTGCCACTATGTTTAGATGAACTTCCTTTTTGGTAGTGAAGGCATCATACGTTATTATTTTACCCGCGTAGTTATACCCATCAATCTTTTCGAAAAAAGCTTTGGACTTTTTGATGTTCTTAGAAGAATCAGTATCAGGTTGTGAAACAGCTTGCATTAGTCCATCAAAATAAGCTTCAAGTTCTGTCTCTATTTGGGAACTTGATAAGGTAGGATTTTCATTCAGGTACCAAAGGAATGCATAGGAGAAATATTCTTCTGAACCTTGTTTACCCCAACCGGGAGCAAATCGAACATATTCTGTACCTTTGTGATCTAAAGATGGCGCAAACGATAGGGGAAACTCGATTGTTTCTTTTCTCCAATTATCCGGGGCAGATAAGGGAACGATTAATGAGCTCTCTTTTTTGCATTGAATACAGACCAAAGCTATAAGGATAAAAAATGGTACGGTTTTTGGAAATGTCATTTCGAGATGATTATTTAAAGCAATAAAAATACTAATTGTAAAATTATTTATTGTTTTTTATAAATTTGTTATAAGAAGGAAAAATACGAATACAAAACTTTAAAAATGAAATTATATAAGTTTAAAGCATTACTATTATTTATTTTTTGCATTCAGATTTCAATGGCTCAATCCTTAGACGAAGCTAAAGAGGCTGAAATAATTAATATTCAGAAGGATATAGTTGGTAAACTTACAGGGCATACTCCTATTAAAGGTAAAAAGAAGTTATCCAGTCGTGCCAGTGCTTCCGAAAGAAGAATTACCGCTGATTATTTGTTTAATTCGTTAAAAGAAATTGGATTAAACCCAAAGCGTAATAATTATAATGTTCAGGATAAAAAAGGAACTCAGTACACTGGATCCAATATTTATGCTGAAATCCCTGCTACTAATGGCAGTGACGAATATATCGTTCTTGGAGCTCATTATGATACAGCAAAAGATAGTCCGGGTGCAGTTCATAACGCTACCGGGATCGCTTTGACCTTGTACGTTTCTGAGAAATTGACCAAATTAGCTAATAGAAATATTAACTTTATGATTGTGTTTTTTGATCAGCAGGAAACGAATATGATTGGTTGTAGAATGTTTGTGAAAAAATTACAGGATGATAAGTATAACGTAAATTCTATGCATCGAGTAGACTATGTAGGATGGGATAATGATGAGGACAGAGCTATAGAACTATTAGCTTCAAATATTAGTTTAGAATCGGCATATCGATTAGAATCCAGTGTTCCTGTATTTAAGAGAAGAGTTTCTACTCCAGAGACCAGAGTTTTTTCTACTTTAGGATATGAAACCATTACCATTACGGCAGAGTTAATGAATGGAGATAATTCACCTTATGTTCATCAATCTGAAGATAAATACACCACGGTTAACTTTAAGTACCTCGCATCAACATCACAGATTGTTTATAAGGTAATGAGATATTTGGCTGAAAATTAGTGTATAAAATTTTTTATGGAGATTCTAATGTAGTAAAAATTCCTTTAGTTCTTTATAATCTTTTGTTTTGATTCGTATTTTTTGCTTATTCATTATTTTTTGAATTTGTTCAGGTATCTGGATTTTAATACATAGTGTTTCTTCAACAATGTCTAAAAATTTAACTGGGTGTGCTGTTTCCAGAAAAACGCCATATTCTCCTTTTTTTAAACCGTATGATTTTAGACCCAGGTAACCAACTGCTCCGTGTGGATCTGCTACATACTGAGTTTGTTTGTAAATCTTTTTCATAGCTTCTTTAGTTGCTTTATCATCAAAACTGAATGCTGAAAAGTTATTCTTTAAAGACTGAAAATTATTGTCAAATAATTGCTGAATTCTAATAAAATTACTTGGATTACCAACATCCATAGCATTTGATATCGTAGACACAGAAGGTTTGGGGTCATACTGAGAAGTTTCCATAAATCGAACTACAGTGTCATTTATATTTGTTGCCGCGATAAAATGTTTTACAGGAAGGCCCAGTTTATGAGCTACAATCCCTGCGCAGATATTTCCAAAATTACCACTGGGAACAGAAAATACAATTTCTTTTCCTTTACTTTTTAATTGTTTATATGCGAATACAAAATAAAACAGCTGTGGTAACCATCGGGCAATGTTAATGGAGTTTGCAGAAGTTAATTGCATCTGATCTGTAATACTTTGATCCAGAAAAGCTTTTTTTACCATTTCCTGACAATCATCAAATACACCATCTACTTCTAATGCGGTAATGTTCTGACCTAAAGTTGTAAGCTGACGTTCTTGTATATCACTTACTTTTCCTGATGGATATAAAATCACGACATCGACACCTTTTACCCCTAAAAATCCTTGTGCAACAGCACCGCCAGTATCTCCTGATGTAGCAACAAGTACTGTTACCTTATCCTCTTTATTCTGATTGAAGTATCCCAGACAGCGCGCCATAAATCTGGCGCCTACATCCTTAAACGCCATCGTAGGACCATGAAAAAGTTCTAAAGTTCCTAAATTCTCTTCAATATCCACCACTGGGAAATCAAAACTTAGTACATCCTCAAGAATATCTTTTAATTCTTTTTCCGGTATTTCTTCACCAATAAATTGCTTAATGGTTTGGTAACCTATTTCTACATGACTAAGATTTTCTATAGAATCAAAAAATGATTGAGGTAGAGGAGTTATACTTTTTGGGAAATATAATCCTTTGTCCGGAGCTAATCCTTTTATTACAGCTTCAGAAAATGATACATTCGGGGCATTATTATGTAAACTATAGTATTGCATGGATATTCGTGTTTATTTTTTTGGAACTATGGCAGAAAATTCTATTTCGACAAAGATATTTGGATCAATTAATCTAGCTACTTCTACCATAGCGGTAACGGGTTTTATTTTTTTAAAATATGTCGCGTGAGCTTTTCCTATTTCTTCCCACTTAGTGATATCGGTACAGTATATTCTGGTACGAATAACATTCTGAAGATCCGCATTTAATTCCTGAAGCACATTTTTTACCGATTCGATTATTGCTATGGTTTGCTCATATTCATTAATTCCGGGAGCTGTAGTGCCAGAGATCTCAATGATGTTATCAATTCTTATTGCTCTTGAATATCCTACAATATCTTCCCAAGGCGCTCCGGTGGCTATTTTTTTAATTTGTTTCATATCAGCTAATTATTTTAACTCCCTGATTATTAATTTTAGAAATATGAATATCAAAATCAAGTGCTGTTTTGGCATATACCTGTCTAATCGCTTCTGCAACCTTTGTGGCGGTATCTATTCCTTTACTTAATGCAAAAATTGATGGTCCGGAACCTGAAATTCCGCATCCCAAAGCACCTTGCTGAATAGCCACTTTTTTAACGTTTTTGAATTCAGGAATTAAAATAGAACGCATAGGTTCTATAATCACATCTTCTAAACTACGACCAATGAGCTCATAATCTTCTGTAAACAAACCAGATATAAGACCACCAACATTCCCCCATTGATGAATTGCCTGTTTTAAGGTTACATTTTGCTTGATAACGGATCTGGCATCCGAAGTTTTTACTTCAATCTGAGGATGTATTATAGTCATTACCAAATCTTGTGGAGTATGTAATTTTACTATATCCAATGGATCATAACTTCTTACAAGAGTAAATCCTCCCAGTAGGGCCGGAGCAACATTGTCAGCGTGTGCATTGCCGCTAGCAAGCTTTTCGCCTTGCATAGCAAAAGCTACTAATTCATGAGGAAGAAATGGATTATTGAGAAGATGATTAACAGCCCAAACTGCTCCTGCACTACTGGCAGCACTACTTCCAATACCACTGCCTGCCTTAATTTTTTTATAGATTTCTATATCGACACCGGCTGTACCGTTATATTTAAGAAGTAAGGCTTCTACGGCTACACCGGCAACATTTTTCTTAGCGTCTAAAGGTAAATCTGCTCCTTGGATTTTAGTAATTCTTACGCCAGGTTTAGAGGATAATGTAATGATCATTTCATCACCAACGGTATCCAGACAACATCCTAATACATCAAACCCGCATGAAAGATTAGCAACAGTCGCAGGAGCAAAGATTTTTATACGTTTCATTTATTTTGTGAATGTTTATTTTTTACCAATTCTAATGATATCTGCGAAAATACCAGATGCCGTTACTTCTGCTCCAGCACCAGCTCCTTTAACAATAAGCGGTTGTTTCGGGTATCGATCTGTATAGAAAAGAACGATATTATCACTTCCTTCCAGATTATAAAAAGGATGATCAGCCGGAATATACTGCAAGCCTACTTTAGCTTTCCCATCTTCATATTGAGCGACGTATTTTAATCGGCAATCTTTCTTATTAGCTTCATCAAGGATTTGTGCAAAATGGGATTCATTAGCTTTTAATGATTTGAAAAAGTCATCAACATTATTAGTTTTTAAACTCTCCTTAGGAAGGAATGCTTCTTTTTCGATATCCTGTAATTCCATGAACATGCCGCTCTCACGTGCTAAGATGAGGATTTTCCTGGCTACATCCACACCACTAAGATCAATTTTTGGATCGGGCTCTGTGTATCCTTCTTCCTGAGCCTGTTTTACGACATCATAAAAATTTACGCCTTTTTTGTAATTGTTAAATACAAAATTAAGACTACCTGACAGCACTGCCTGTATTTTATGAACAGTATCGCCGGAAGCAATTAAATTATTTAAAGTGTCAATAATGGGTAAACCGGCTCCTACATTGGTTTCATAAAGAAAGGAGGCATTGAATTTTCGAGAAAGCTCCTGTAATTCAGAATAATTGGCATACTCGTCGGCACATGCGATTTTATTACAAGTTACTACCGCCATACTTTCAGCTAAATAATGCTTGTAAACCTTAGCAATATCGGGATTAGCAGTATTATCTACAAAAATAGAATTACGAATATTCATTTTCTTTGCAGTGTTAAAAAACTGCTCAGAATTTGCTTTTTCTCCTTCTGCCAGTCGTTCTTTCCAAGAACTAAGTTTGATGCCTTGCTCATCGAATATCATAGTTCTAGAGTTTGAAATTCCGACCACACGTATTTTAAGACGTAGTTTTTCTTTTAGATAATTCTTTTGTTGTTCTAGTTGTGAGAGTAATTTGCTACCTACATTTCCTACACCAGTTACAAACAGGTTTAATTGCTTTGTCTTTACTTCAAAGAAGCGTTCGTGTAGTATGTTTAAAGCCTTCTTTATATCTTTTTTCTCAATTACGACAGAAATGTTTTTTTCTGTAGCTCCTTGCGCTATAGCACGTATATTCACATTATTTTTACCTAATGTACTAAACATTTTACCACTCAAACCCTGATGGTGGTACATGTTATCACCAACTAAAGCTACGATAGCCGTGTCATTCTCTATTTTTACCGGATCAACTTTATGTTTTGAAATTTCAAATTGGAAAGTAGCATCCAGAGCCGTTTTTGCTTTTTCTGCATCATCTGCATCTACCGCTAAACAAATAGAATGTTCTGAGGACGCCTGAGTGATAAGAATTACATTGATATTCTCTAAAAACAAAGCTTCAAATAATCGTTTCGAAAACCCGGGTATTCCTACCATACCACTTCCTTCGAGGGATACGACAGCAATATTATCTACATGACTGATTCCCGTCACTGGCGTGTGTCTACTGGTTACCTCTCTGGTAATCAGTGTTCCCAGATCGTCTGGTTGAAATGTGTTTTTGATTAATATCGTAATATTTTTGTCTAAAACTGGATGAATTGTGGGAGGATAAATCACTTTTGCCCCAAAATGCGACAATTCCATAGCTTCCTGATACGAAATATGAACCACTGGCTTAGCTTGCTTAACTAATTTGGGATTAGCTGTGTACATCCCACTAACATCGGTCCAAATCTGGAGATTATCTGCTTGTATAGCTGAGGCTAAAATTGCTGCAGTAAAATCTGATCCGCCTCTTCCCAGTGTGGTAGGTTCTCCTTCTGAAGTTCTGGCAACAAAACCGGGAAACAAACTAATCTGGTGTTTATTGTCCTGAGTATAACGTTGAATTCTAAAATTAGTCTCTTCATAATCAATAGTGACTTTCGTAGCATCTGTAGTGATAATATAATCTCTGGAATCCTTCAGAACCATGTCCAATCCTTTTACCTTTGCTGCTTCGGCTATGATAAATGATGATAACATTTCGCCAAAACCAGAAATAACGGATTCAGTTTTCGGAGATAATTCACTTAAAAGGTATACGCCTTCGCATAAAGATTCTAATTTATTTAGTTCTGATTTCACCTTACTAATGATAGAACTTTGTGAAACTACGGGAATCAATTCTTTTATAGCCTCCAGATGCCTTGATTCGATAGAGGCAAGGGTGCTTTTATATTTTTCGTTGTTAGCAGAAGCTTCTTTTCCTGTCTGAATTAGAAGATCTGTAATACCTCCTAAGGCAGAAACAACTACGTAAAGAGATTTATTTCTGGATTGTTTTTCAATAATTTTTATGACTTTTTCTATAGCCGCTGCATTGGCAACCGAAGAACCTCCAAATTTTAGAACGTTCATAATATAATTTTTATATAGATGTAATTGATAAAGCTATTCGGTAGTTTTTATAAGAAGAACAAACTACCTATTGGTTTCCTATGATATATATACAATTAACCCCTAAGGGTAATAATAGTAGTACGTGTCAATGAAGTATATGCGAAAGCTAATGTCGCTCCTAACGTAAAAAGTAAAACCGAGATTGAAACCGTACTAAACATTAGTTTGCTTTATATTGAGGTTCAAATGTATAATTTTTTACTTTTGAATAAAATAAAAATGTTAGTAATCATAAACTTTTATTAATCTCCTAATTTATAGGTTGATTCGTTAAAATATTCATAATAGAGTTAACCTAATGAAGCTTTTAGGTATGGAAAGTCTATTTTGCTAGTTGTTAAAATTTATGCCGTGAAGATATTTTCCGCTGATCAAATGCGAAAAGCAGACGAAGTGACTATTCAATCTCAAAAGATTACATCTCTTGAATTGATGGAAAGGGCTGCTACACAAATATTCAATGTACTACATCAACGACTACAAGGAGCACCGATTCCAATCCATATTTTTTGTGGTATCGGAAATAATGGAGGAGACGGTTTGGTTATTTCTCGATTATTATTAGAACACGGCTATCACGTAAAAACGTATATCGTTAACTTCAGTGATAAGCGATCCAAAGATTTTTTAGAAAACTATGATCGGTTAAAAGCAATATCTAAGGAATGGCCGATACAGTTAAAATCGGATGAAGAGCTTCCGGATATCAAACAACAGGATATGGTAATCGATGCTATCTTTGGTATTGGATTAAATAGACCATTAGTACCCTGGGTTATCAATTTGAATAAGCATATCAATGCATCCAGATGTTTTACGTTGTCTATTGATATACCATCAGGTTTATATGCAGACAAGGCACCTGATATTCCGGATGGTGTAATTTATGCATCTACAACAGTCACTTTTCAATTACCAAAACTAGTATTTTTCTTGCCGGAAACTGGTCAATATTCTCAGGATTTAGAAGTTATAGATATTGGTCTGGATAGAGAATTCATTGCCAAAACTCCCGCCTTTGCAGAACTTGTAGGAAAAAACGAAGTGCTTACATTGTACATACCGAGATATAAATATGCTCATAAAGGAGACTATGGACACTGTCTGATTATTGGTGGAAGTTATGGTAAAATCGGTAGTGTGGTTTTGTCTACTAAATCTGCATTGCGTGTTGGAGCGGGGTTGGTATCTGCGTATATTCCAGAATGTGGATATAATATTCTGCAGACCTCAGTTCCCGAAGCTATGGTAATAACAGATACAGAAGATGATTTTATATCAAAAATATTTATAGATTTTAATCCATCCGTTATTGGTATAGGAGTTGGGCTAGGTACTCACGAAAAGACTATTGGTGGATTTAGTGAATTTTTAAAACAGAATACTTCCAGGTTAGTAATCGATGCTGATGGTATTAATATTTTATCCAAAGAACCTGGTTTTTTGGAACATTTGCCTAAAAAAACCGTATTAACCCCGCATCCAGGGGAGCTTAAGCGTTTGATCAGGGATTGGAATGATGATTTTGATAAAATAAAAAAAACAAAGAAGTTTTCTAAAAAACATGATTGTATTGTTGTTATAAAAGGTGCGAATACCTTAGTCATTTATCAAGATGATATTTATGTCAATACTTCCGGAAATCCTGGAATGGCAACTGCAGGAAGTGGTGATGTTCTAACCGGAGTTATTACAGGACTAATTTCACAAGGATATGATCCACTACACGCGGCTGTTTTTGGAGTGTATCTGCATGGTAGTGCCGGCGATGTGGCAATTCAAGAAACTGGGTATCAAGGATTATTAGCTAGCGACATAATTTCTAACATAGGAAGGGCATATCTGGAATTGTTTAAAAAGCCCGACCAACCAAAATCTCAAGGCTGATTTAACTTAAAAAAATAGTGGTTTTAGCGTACAATTTTGTTCGCATTTTGTAGTTATGTTTATTGATGAATTATATAATTTTATTTCATTAATTAAAAAGCAAAAAATGATGACAAAAAAGATGATGGCAATAGCAACAATTGCCTTGGGATTATTAGGAGTTTCCTGCTCAAGTGATGATGGGCCACCAGTAGCTAATCTTACTTTACAAACTTTTAATTTGGATCCTTTGACCAATGGAACCACTTATCAAGGATGGATAATAGTTGATGGAGTACCGAAACCTACTGAAAAATTTACCAATGCTAGTGGAAATAGGACTTTTACTTTCGTAGCTGACGATTTAGAGAGAGCTTCTGAGTTTATTCTAACCATAGAGCAAGCAGGAGACAATGATAATACACCATCAGAAACTAGAATATTAAAAGGAGATTTTAATGGAAATTCTGCTTCTTTAAGTTTTGAAGAAGCGGTTACTTCATTTATTGGCACATCCGGTACTTTCTTTATGAGTACTCCTACGGATAATGATGATACTAATGAAGATTCCGGGGTTTGGTTTATCGATAATTCATCGGGCTCTAATATGGCAGGTTTGACACTTAATACTTTAAGAAATGGATGGAAATATGAAGGTTGGGTTGTAATTAATAATGTTCCAGTTTCTACAGGTACATTTACTGATCCTGCACAGGCAGATGATTTTAATCCTTACAGTAGTACAGCGAACCCTGCTCCACCATTTCCGGGAGAAGATTTTTTAAATAATTCGGCTTCTCCTGATGGCGTTACATTTCCTGTAAATCTTAGAGGATCTACTGTGGTAATCTCAATTGAGCCTGCTAATGATTTAGATAAAGAACCTTTTTTCTTAAAACCACTTTCAGGAAATATTCAATTAACTGATGCGCCCGGAGATCTGTTAACAATGAACGCGAATACAGCAATTCCTCAGGGACAGGTAATTCGATAATTTATTCCACCTTGTGGAGCTTATTTCTCCGAGGCTTGTCTTTTGGTAGTTAACCAAACTATATATAAAAAAGCTCCTGATCATTTCGGGAGTTTTTTAATTGTACTGCATTTGTTCAAAAGACAATAAGAAAAAACCATTAAAGATCTTTTTAGCTTTCCGGATTTCCTTTGCAGGAAGAGGATTATTATCCAGTAGCAATCCTGCCAAAGGGTATTTTTTGGTTTCATATGCCTTTGGAATCATTTTAATCTGGTTATTATTAATATGTACCAATAACAGAACCTTCATAGTGGTAAAAACCTCAGGAAGTGTTTCAAATTTATTATATCCGGCATGGAGCACCCATAGTTTTTTCATATTGGTTAATTGATCCGGTAAAATTTCTAGCTCATTGTGATCGATATATAAAAACCGTATTTGAATTAGTTTACCGATGGTGTTTGGTAATTCTTTTAATTTATTATGATCGATCCACAAAGAATATAGGTAAGGCAGTTTTCCTAAATAAACATAGCTATCATGATCATTAAGGTGATTATAAGACAAATTAAGGTCTTTAAGACCAGTAAGTTGGGTAATATTTTCAGGAAGCCTGGATAGATTATTACTTTTTAAGTTCAAAAACTCAATAGGCAATTCTGAAATTTGAGCAATGACCTGTTTTAGATGCAGCTTTGGATTGTGTACTAATGAAATTTGCTTAAGATTGGACAAAAATTTTATTGATACGGGAATTTCTTTTATATCTAAACTGTCCAGAATCAATACTTCAAGATTTCTATGACTAGCCAGTTCCCTGAATGTACTATCTAAATCAAGCCTTGTGTTTTTACTTAGGTTGATCATTCGCAAATCTTTTAGCCCTGCTAAAGAACTTGGCAATTTTTTAAGATTTTGATCACTAAGATCAAGGCGGTGTATTTCTGATTGAGTTGCAATATCAATATCTTTATACATTTTGCTATAAAATGTAGTATAGGTAGAACAACTGTTTAGCCCTAACAATAATAATACACCGTACACTAATTTTTTATTAATCATTCGTTACAGTATTAAAAAAAGCATTCCCACTTACTTCTATATAAATTTTATCTTTGGTTTCAACCAGCCATGGAAATCTGGGATTTAGCCCTAAACCATCATGTAATACATTTTGAATATAGGCTCCTGCTTTTTGACTGTTGATCCCTAATTTAGAATGGATGGAAAAATGATCTTCCTGGTATGTACCATAGAAATATAAGTTGCCGTAGAAAAGTTCTTTAAATGGGGGTAAAGTAAACCACACATTCTTACGTCCGTCATCAGAGTTGATCCGATTTCTTGGAGAAAGACTATAATCTGGTCTGGCGGTAAACAGATCGATTCCTATTCCCATTTTGTGCACAGTTTGTAAATTAGTAATCCTGGTAAAACCAATATCCAATGTTCCTGTCACTCCATAATCCGTTCCAGAACCTCTAAACCAACCAATACTAAAATCATTATGAAAAGTCAGGTGTATATTATGGTTAGCGTTGCTAAAACGCATAAGAATTGCTCCACGCCGTAATCCATAAGATTTTAATAGTATAGGAAGATAGTCCTTACTAAATCCAAAGCCTAATCCGTTAAATCCACCATTTCCTTCAGGATTGAATAGAATCGAGGTATTCATATTGGAAACAGCAGATCCTAGCAGATTACTGTTTTTTCCGATGCCAGCTAATGCAAAAAACTCATAAGAATATGCTAAACCAGAAGTTTTTACGGTATGTCGCTTCAAAAATTGATAAGAAGCAACAGATAATCCGCTTTCTACAGAAATATCTCCATAATTCAAAGTGCCAAAACCAAAAGCACCAAGTTTTAACCATTGATTCTGATTACCGATTGTGATCTCGGCTTTTAGCATAACGCCGCCATCGGCACTGAATCGTTGAGAATAGGTTAGGCAACAACTCAAGAATACAATGGGCATCATTATTTTTCTTAAGTTGTAGGTATTCATATTATCTTCTGGGATGAAAAGAGTTAATAACTTCACTAAGATGAGTTCTGTCGATGTGCATATATATTTCAGTAGTCGTAATACTTTCGTGACCTAACATTAACTGAATTGCCCTGAGATCCGCGCCGTTTTCTAATAAATGAGTAGCAAAAGAGTGTCTAAACGTATGTGGACTTATGCTCTTATGTATTCCGGCTTTTTCTACGAGTTGTTTCACGATAGTAAATATCATAGCTCTGGTGAGCTGCTTTCCCCTTCTGTTTAAAAAAAGTGTGTCTTCGTGTCCTTTTTGAATAGTCAGATGATTTCGTATTTCATCTGTGTATAAATTAATAAACTTCTGTGTAGTCTCACCAATAGGCACGAATCGTTGTTTATCACCTTTACCAGTTACACTTATAAAACCTTCATCAAAAAAAAGATTGGATAGTTTTAGTTCTATTAATTCACTAACCCTAAGTCCACAACCGTATAGTGTTTCGATAATAGCTCTGTTACGTTCCCCTTCAGGTTTGCTCAGGTCTATCTGTGCAATAATGACATCGATTTCTTCGAGTGATAGAGTGTCTGGTAATTTCCTTCCTATTTTAGGAGCTTCAATAAGTTCCATCGGGTTGGTCTCTCTATAATCTTCAAAGACAAGGTAATTAAAAAAACTTTTTAAACCAGAAATGATTCGAGCCTGAGACCTGGCATTTACCAGTTTTGCAGTTTCATAAATAAACTGCTGAAGTATATTTTTTTCAATAGAAATGGGAGTGGTTTTCACATCATTTTCTTCAAGAAATTTTATCAATCTTTGAATGTCTAAACTATAATTAATAATGGAGTTATCAGAAAGCCCTCGTTCTATCCTTAGATAGTGTTCGTAATCTTTTATAGCGTGACTCCATTTCATTTAGACCAATATAAAAAGAAAAACCATTCACCGCGGCGAATGGTTTTAAGTTTTTACAAAATTGTATTATTAGAAATGCAAAGCAAATCCAACATTTAGTTGGAAGTAATTTGCGTATACTTCATCGTCAGTAGATAAATTATATCTAAAACCTGGCTCTATACTAATCATATCACCTACAAACCATGCATAACCGGCCTGTAATCCGATATAAGATGGATCATCATCCACATCTTTTGTACTTGAACCTGTATAATCAAGTTGTACAGGAATTTGATTAATGATATAATACTTCGCTCCAATTTTATAACTAAAAGTATTAGTATCATCAACAATATCAGAATCAGGACTAAAAGAACCATATCCTAAACCAGCTTTGATTGCTAAATTATTAATGATAAAATAACCACCTTCTAATCCAATATTGAATCCAGTTCCCCCATCTTCAATACTATAAAATTGAATACCTGTATTAGCTGAGTGACCAACACCAGTACCAAATGAATTTCCGAGGCCTCCAAAACCGGTATTTGCCTCAACTAACCATTTTCCTTTAGAAGTTTGCTCACCACTTTGAGCGCTTACTAGGCTTAAACTAAATACTGCTAATGCAGTCAAAATTAATTTTTTCATGATAATTGTTTGTTTATAGTTAAAACAAATTTAGGTAAACAAAAAAAGAAAATACTCACTGTTTTCGGGTAAAATTTTAATTTTCAGTCAATGTTAAAAAGGGGATTATCCCTTAATTGCTTGAAAATCAGTATGTAGTAATACGTGTTTTTAGGTATTTTTAGGCTTTTATTACAAACTGTTTTTTAACATTTATTTATGCTTTTGATCGATATTAAATGTTTTTGAATATTTTTATTGTAGGAAAATGATTTCAAAATGAATTAATTGTTTGTAAGAAGGCTTGTAGTATTAATTGTGTTTCATCATTTAAACTTATTGTATAGTTTAGGGTATTCCTAGACTTTTTTTAACATTTCTTTCAAAATGCACAACGGGTTCTTTTATAATACGTTTTGTACCTCTTATAAAGTAAAGGTTTTTTATTTCTATATATTCTATTCTAAAAAATAAAGCTACTTTTGGATATACATTATTTTAAGAATATGAAGAAAAATAGTATTATTATTACAATGGTAATCATCCTCGGTTTTATATCTGGTAATGCGCAGAAAATCTCTGATGAAGATCCATTGTATGCCAGGGCAGGGTTTAAAGCGGGTGTCAATTATAGCAACATTATTGGGGATACTGATGATACTGATTCCAGGGTTCGTATACATCTTGGAGCAGTGGTAGAATATCCGATTTCAAGTAAGTTTTTTATACAAGGAGAATTGTTATACTCGGCTCAGGGTTATAAGGTTAGAGTAGGAGATCAGGAACAAAAAATTAGTTTAAATTACATTTCGCTTCCAATCATTACAAAAATACATATAGCAGGACCATTAAGTCTGGAGACCGGACCTCAGTTTTCCTTATCAACAACGGTTAGAAACGAAGATATACCTGATAATGACCCTTTCTTTGATTCGTTTAAGGACCTTGATATAAGTTGGGTGTTGGGAGCTGGTTATAAATTAGAAAGCGGGATGTTTTTTCAACTACGATATAATTTGGGTCTGACCAATATCAATGATACGGGAGTTGCGGATATTACAAATAGAAATTCAGTGGCACAATTATCTATTGGATATTTATTTAAAACAAAAAATAATCGAAGAATCTTACGAGAAGAGTATCAATGAAATTATTAATAATAAACGGGCCTAATCTTAATCTTTTGGGCAAAAGAGAACCTGGAGTTTATGGTGATCAGTCTTTTGAGGACTTTTTCTCAGAATTACAGATGAAATTTAGAGATGTAGAATTAGGATATTTTCAATCCAATATCGAAGGAGAACTGATAACAAAAATTCAGGAAGCAGATACCACATATGAAGGTGTAATTTTGAATGCAGGCGCATATACGCATACTTCTATTGGTTTAGGTGATGCTGTTAAAGCAATAACAGTTCCAGTTGTAGAAGTTCATATTTCTAATACATTTAGCAGAGAAGCGTTTAGGCATCAATCTTATATTTCTGCTAATGCCAAAGGTGTTATTCTTGGTTTTGGCTTGCAGAGTTATACATTAGCTATCCAAAGTTTTTTATAGAAACGATGCATAAAACCTATTTTAATTGGAGTAGTGGAAAAGATTCAGCTATGGCACTTTATATTATTTCAAAACAGAAGGAGTATGAAGTCACGAAGTTGTTCACCACTTTGAATTCTGATTATGGACGTGTTTCCATGCACGGTCTTAGAGAAGAATTGTTAAACAGACAAATAGAAAGTATTGATATACCCGTACAGAAGATGCAACTCCCCAAGGAGGTTTCTATGGAACTGTATGATTCAAAAATGTTCCAGGCAGTTTCTCAATTAAAAACAGAAGGATTTACTCACTGCGTTTTTGGTGATATTTTTTTACAAGATTTAAGAAGTTATAGAGAAGAACAACTAAGAAAAATAGGAGTCCATGGCGTTTTTCCTCTTTGGAAGCATAATACTAAAGAGTTATTGATAGAGTTTATTGAGTTAGGTTTTAAAGCCATAACAGTTTGTGTGAATGCCAGGTATTTAGATGAATCCTTTTGTGGTAGGATTATTGACAAAAAGTTTATGAACGAATTACCTGCTAATGTAGATCCTTGTGGAGAAAACGGGGAGTTCCATACATTTGTATATGACGGTCCCATATTTAATTATCCAATCAATTTTGAAATAGGAGAGAAGGTATTACGAAGTTATGCAGTATCTGAAAATGATTCTGATAATTGTTTTAAAGATGAAGAGAGTAAAAACTGGGATACTTCATTCTGGTACTGCGACTTACTGCCTAAATAGTAAAAAAAATACCCTACTGTAATAAGTAAGGTACTTTTTTATACTATGTTTTATATATTATAAATGAATCACTTCATCATAAGCATCGGCTACAGCTTCCATCACCGCTTCACTCATAGTCGGGTGTGGATGTATAGCTTTTAAAACTTCGTGACCGGTAGTTTCTAATTTTCTTCCCAGTACAGCTTCAGCAATCATATCAGTCACTCCGGCACCAATCATATGACATCCTAACCATTCACCGTATTTAGCATCAAAAATCACTTTTACAAAACCATCTTTAGTTCCTGCTGCACTTGCTTTACCTGAGGCTGAGAATGGAAATTTACCAATTTTAATTTCATAACCAGCTTCTTTAGCCTGCTTTTCCGTCATTCCTACACTTGCAATTTCAGGAGATGCATACGTACATCCTGGAATATTACCGTAATCGATAGCTTCCACGTGCATACCAGCTATTTTTTCTACACAGGTAATACCTTCAGCAGAAGCAACGTGTGCCAATGCAGGTCCCTGAACAACATCACCAATAGCGTAGATACCAGGTATATTGGTCTGATACCAGTCGTTTACCACTATTTTATCTCTATCGGTAGCAATACCTAATTCTTCCAGACCTATATTTTCTATATTCGTCTTAATACCTACCGCAGACAGAACAATATCCGCTTCAAGGATTTCTTCTCCTTTTTTGGTTTTTACAGTTGCTTTTACACCATCTCCACTAGTGTCAACACTTTCTACAGAAGAATTGGTCATTACCTTAATACCAGCTTTTTTGAAATTTCGTTCGAATTGCTTAGAAACTTCTTCATCTTCCAAAGGTACCAGGTTAGGAAGAAATTCTACAATGGTTACTTCTGTTCCCATCGCATTGTAAAAATGAGCAAATTCTACTCCAATAGCACCAGAACCAACCACAATCATTTTCTTTGGTTGAGAATCTAAAGTCATCGCTTCTCTGTAACCTATTACCTTTTTACCATCTTGCGGTAGGTTTGGTAATTCTCTGGATCTGGCTCCAGTAGCTACAATTATATGCTTAGCTTCGTAATCAGAAGTATTTTCATCTTTATCGGTAACAGATACTTTATTATTAGCTTTCAGCTTACCAAAACCTTCGATTACATCTATTTTATTCTTTTTCATTAAGAACTGAACACCTTTGCTCATTCCTTCTGCAACGCCACGACTACGCTTTACTACTGCTTCAAAATCTTTGTCGAATTTTTCAATGGTCAAACCATAATCAGAAGCGTGTTTGAGATAATCAAATACCTGTGCACTTTTTAATAATGCTTTTGTGGGGATACACCCCCAGTTCAAACATACACCTCCCAGGCTTTCCTTTTCAATAATAGCAGTTTTAAACCCCAATTGGGAAGCTCTGATAGCGGTAACATAACCACCAGGTCCACTTCCTAATACGATAATATCATATGCGCTCATAAATGTGAATTTTTTGAAGACACGAATTTACGGATAATTCATTTAACCTAAAAAGGATTTATGGATTCCGTTTTTTGTATTTTCTGATTAAAAAAACGTACAAAAAAACACTACCATAACGATAGTGTTAATTTTTTTTGATTTCTTTTAATTTTTTAGAATAAAATCAAGTATTGTTGAATTATAAATGTTATTAAAATTCTAAGTTTAATGCCGATTGTACCTCATTAAAATCTAATAAGTTTATATCAGTATTTTCAGCAAAATCTGCCGGAACAACAACAATTCGGAAAGTTTGGTTATTTGTAAATTCAGGTCCGGCAAGATCCGGAGCATCACTTTCTAAGATGATATCAACGTCACCAATGGTAAAATTGAATCTGTAATAAAGAAATCCTTCAATTGCTCCCGTGGACTCATTAAAAAAGAAAACCGATCCTGTTGGCAGTGGTTCCCAAACATCGAGTCCATTATCTACGGCCTCCAATCGATATACTAATACCACATCAGAGTCAATAATATTTTGATTAAAGAAGAAACGATCTGCATACCCATTAGCGCCATTAAAAGTTGTAGTAAACTCAAAGGTTTGTCCAATAGTATCAAAATCTACATCGTCATCATTTACGCAAGAAGAAAATAAAAATGTTGTTAAAAATAAAAGTGTGAAAATCTTTTTCATAATGTGTAATTATTTGTTGTTTTGATATTGAAAGTATGTATCAATAAGTGTTCCAAAGTTAGTGGTTACGAGTTTTTATGATTTATCAAAATCTATGCTCACCGAATTAACACAGTAACGCTGACCGGTTTTTGTTGGGCCATCATTAAAAATGTGCCCTAAATGACTTCCGCAATTAGAACACAGAATTTCTGTTCTGATCATACCGTGAGAGGTGTCTTTTACATATTCCACACTTCCTTCGATAGATTCATCAAAACTAGGCCACCCGCATCCAGAATCAAATTTAGAAGTGCTTTCGAACAATGGAACATGACACGCCATACATTTATAGGTTCCGTCTTCCGAATGTATATTATACGTTCCGGTAAACGGACGTTCTGTACCTTTCTGTCTCAATACTCTGTATTGTTCATCGGTAAGTTCTTTTTTCCATTCTTCTTCAGTTTTTTGAAAAGGATAGTTGCTCATTATTCAGTTTTTTTAGATTCAAAAATTAGTGCATCTCCATTAATACAATGTCTTTTTCCTGTGGTTTCTCTCGGTCCATCGTTAAAAACGTGACCCAAATGTCCTCCGCAAGTTGCACAGAGTAATTCGGTCCTTGCATATCCTAACTTGTAATCGGTATCGACGGTCACATTACCTTTTACTGCTCTGTCAAAACTGGGCCAACCAGTTCCACTATCAAATTTATGTTCACTTTCATATAAAGGGGTTTTGCAACCTGCACAGTAAAAAGTTCCTAATGCATATATCTTATTTAGAGGACTGGAGAATGGTCTCTCTGTTCCTGCTTTTCTCAATATATAGTATTGCTCATTAGTAAGGATTTCTTTCCATTCCTTCTCTGTTTTAGAAAGCGCATACTGCTTTTTTTCTTTTTGACTATCTTTCTGAGCATTACCGGTACAGCTAATCACTACAAAACCGATCATAAGTATAAGGATTTTTCTCATTTTATTTGAATTAATTTAAAATTTAGTCGTCTAATAGGTTGGTCAATAACAAATGCCTTATGATTCTTTTATAAAATCCACAATTTTATGGATTACTTTCTTGTCTCCTAAGATTTTTCTATGACCTAAATTTTCGGTTATTAATAACTGTCCTTCTTTCAGCTTTTCTGTTATTTCGAAAGCTGCATTGTAATGCACATCTACATCGTTTTTATCATGAACTACTAATGTTGGTATGTTTACACCATCTGCAGAAATCTCACCAGAGTAATTATCCAGGTCTTCTCCATAATGTCTGTCAAAAAATTGTTTTATTAATTTACCTGTTATTTGACTTAATTGGAGGTTTTTGACAAAATTTTCGGTTATTTTAGTTATACTATTGGCTGTACCTATAATTACAAGTTTTTTTATCCCCAGACCAAATTTTGTAGTTCTTAGTAATGACATTCCGCCCAAGGAATGACCAATCGCACCATAAAAAGGACCATGTGTGATTTCTAATTGATAAATTATTTTTATAAAATGAAGCATGGTACTTCTTTTACCAGCGGATTCACCGTGTGCAGGAGCATCAAAACTTACCGTGCTATATCCATTCTTAAGCAATTCATCTGCAATCTTAGAAAGTTGTGTCCCGCTGCCAGACCATCCGTGAGCTAATAATATCTTCTTATCTGAATTTCCGTAGTTATAGACAACAACCTCCCGGTTTATTTTTTCAATCCTTACTATTTCCTTATGGCTTTGAACTGCCATATTTTTTTCCCTTTCAGGTCTTTTATACTTAAATGGTGTTACGAATAAACGTGCGCCAAATCTAGAAGCTAAATAAGGTGAAATCCAGTCTAAAATTTTTCCTGTATATAAAATGGATTTTGGAACAAGTAATGCCTGAACCGGTATTAAATCTTTATTAACCTTAGTCATTTATAAATTACATCCTTTTCTGTCTAAAATTAAAATAACAAATACAGTTGTGAGAAATATTATGAATAATTAACACTATAAAGATATAGGTTGCATCTAAATAAAATATATTCCTTGAATTCCTTTATATAAGATTATAAAGTGCTTAATTTTGTAGCTTATTTTTAATTTAAAGTAAATGCGGGTGGAGCCCACTGAAATAGAAAAAAAGGAACAAAAAGTACTTTATGACTACCAGACCAGAGATATAGATAAAATTTTTGGGCGTTTACAAGAATTTCCTAAAAACTATAATTTATTATACCAGCTTCCGACCGGAGGTGGAAAAACTGTTATTTTTTCTGAAATTGTAAGGAGGTACATTAGTACTACCAGAAAGAAAGTAGTAGTGCTTACGCACCGTATAGAATTATGTGATCAAACATCTAATATGCTTACTGAGTTTAATGTAAAAAATAAAATCATTAACAGTAATGTAAAAAAGCTGGAAGACCAGGATCAGTATATGTGTTTTGTAGCAATGGTAGAAACACTAAATAATAGACTTAATGATGATCAGCTGGAGATTGATAATGTGGGGATGGTGATCATAGATGAGGCACATTATAATTCTTTTAGAAAATTATTTCGTTTTTTTGATACATGTTTCATTTTGGGCGTTACTGCTACTCCGCTGAGCTCTAATATGAAACTTCCTATGAAAGATAACTACCGGGAGTTGATTGTTGGCGATACAATAATATCACTTATTAATAATGGTTTCCTGGCTAAACCACTTACCTATACGTATGATGTGGGTTTGGGATCACTTAAGATTGGAATGAATGGTGATTATACTGTAAAATCTTCAGAAGATCTCTATACCAATGCCTTGATGCAGGATAGATTATTAAAAGCTTATGAAGAACGAGCAAAGGGAAAAAAGACATTAATTTTTAATAACGGAATTAATACATCGATCCACGTATATGAGGTTTTCCGTAGAGCCGGATATCCCATAAGACACTTGGATAATACTAATAGCAAACAGGAACGAGCAGATATTTTAAAATGGTTTAAGCATACAGACGATGCGATTCTTACTTCAGTAAGTATTCTTACCACTGGTTTTGATGAACCTACAGTAGAAACCGTTATTCTTAACCGTGCTACAAAATCACTAACACTTTATTTTCAGATGATCGGTAGGGGATCAAGAATATTGCCAGATAAACCTGAATTCTCTATCATAGATATGGGAAATAATACGGCACGCTTCGGTTTGTGGCACGGAGAAATCGATTGGCAATCTATTTTTAAATCACCTGATTTTTACTATGATAGCTTAGTAAGTGATGATCAGATCGAACGTAATTTTAAATATGTTATGCCAGATGAAATACGAAAAGAGTTTAGTAATTCTACCGAAGTAGATTTTGATATTGAAAAAGAATATGCTAATACTAAGAAATATAGTTTACGTAGTAAAAGTGTTTTAGAAAAATCAATTGAACAACATGCTAAGATGTGCGTGGAAAACAGTGAGGATGTTTTCGACGCACGGATTCTAAGTAAATTATTGGATCAGGATATTGAATATAGAGTTCGTCGATATTCATACTGCATTAGTAAAAGCACAAAAAACTACAGAGACTGGTTGCAAGAGGATTATAATCGAAAATTAAGATCGAGGATCAACCAAATGTTCCGATGATTACTTTTAAGCTTTAACTAAAAGTTTTCCTTTATTTTTTCCAAAAAACAACATATTCAGCGCCAGAGGTAGTTGATCAAAACCTTTGACAATTGTTTCCTGATAATGAATCAAGCCATTTTTTACCCAAGGAATCATTTTCAAAAGCATTTCATCCATTCTGTGATTATAATCTCTTGCCAGTACGCCTTGTATTGTAGCTCTTTTATATAATATTTTATGCAGAAAACGTGGTCCCATTTCGGGAGCATCTAATCCTCCTGAGTATTGAGAAATTTGCCCACAGATAATGATTCGAGCATTTATATTGATGTGCTCAAAAATAGCATCCGTTATGTATCCACCAACATTATCATAATAGATATCAATACCTTGTGGACATACTTTTTGTAATTCCTGAACCATTTTTTTTGCCGATGGGTGGTTTTTATAATTTATGACTTCATCTATACCGATTGTTTCCTTAAGAAAATTAATTTTTTCATCTGTCCCGGCAATACCAACAACCTTACAGCCTTTTATTTTAGCAATTTGAGCAACAATCTGACCCACGGCTCCGGAAGCACCCGAAACAACAACGGTTTCTCCTTTCTTTGGCAAACCAGCTTCAAGGAAACCGAAGTAGGCAATCCTGGCGGGCATTCCCAATACGCCCAAAGCTGTCGTAACTGAAATCTCCTTAGGATCTAATAATCGAAGACTGTTAGTTTCTGTGATCGCATATTCCTGCCAACCTGTATAAGATAGCACCCAATCTCCTTTTTGAAAAGATGAATTTTCATCATTAACGGCAATTACCTTTCCCACAACAGCTCCACCCTGAACAGTATTAAGAGGGTGAGGTTCTTCCCAGGTATGATTTTCGGATTGTTGGATTCGCATATACGGATCTACACTAAAATAAACAGATTTTAACAGAGCTTGTCCGGGTTGTAAGTCTGATGTGGTAATTACACTCTCCTTTAGGGTATAATGAGTTTGATCAATTATTTTATCGGGTCGTTTTGTGTAAATCCATTGTTTGTTTCGAAATTCGTGCATTATCCTATACTTCAGATTGTTATTTCACCAATTAAATAAGGTACAGAGTATCCACTGAGAAAAGCTCTATTACCTTCTAGCTTGCAATCTATTTCGCCACCTCGTTGAGATAATTGGCGTGCTTTAAGCTTTTTTTTACCTAACTTTTCTGCCCAGAATGGAACTAGTGCACTGTGTGCGGATCCGGTAACCGGGTCTTCGAGGGGAATCTCTGGATTGGCATCAAATACTCTGGACACAAAATCAGAGGTTGTTCCTTCACTAGTTATTATAGTACATAAATAGGGGAGCCCCTTAAGAAGTTCTAATTTTGGGTCTTCGGTTAAGATTTCCTCTTCAGATCCCATAGTAATTATTAAATCTCTACCGGCGAATGCTTTTAAAGGTTTAGATTGGAAGGCACTGAATACTTCTTCAGGAATATCAATAGCTTTAGGAGGTCTGGATGGAAAATCCAACGTAATAGATCCATTATCTTCTTTCTTGGCCTTTAGTATGCCGCTTTTTGAAGAAAAAGTTATTTCAGTCAGCGTCGTTTCAATATAATTAAAAATCACAAAAGCCGAAGCTAATGTGGCGTGACCACATAAGTCAATTTCTGCATAAGGCATAAACCATCTTATCTCATAAACATCATCTCTTTTTACGAAATAACCAGTTTCGGCAAGGTTGTTCTCTATAGCGATATTTAGTAAAGTTTCATCCTCTAACCAATGAGGTAAATGACAGATTGCAGCTGGGTTGCCCCCAAATAACTTTTGAGTAAAAGCATCGATTTGATATATAGGAATTTTCATAAGTTTAATAAATTTTTAGAATTTGACCTGTATTATGATTGCTTAGTATATGTTCATATATTTTTACTACATCTTCTATTTCTACGGGTAGATATCTCGCAAATTTCTGATCTCTAGGAAAATCACCTGCTATCGCCCCTGGAGCAACAACGTTAAGACGAATTCCACGAGTTAATTCGTGAGAGGCGGCATTCACAAAACTATGGATGGCTCCATTAACCAAGGAAAGTGCTACTGCATTAGGCTCATAATGCTCTGCAAGAATACCAGTAGTTAATGTTATAGAACCACGTTCGTTTAAATAATCCTTAGCAATGTGAACAAGATTAACTTGCCCCATTAATTTACTTTTTATTCCGATATAATAATCCTGTTCATTCAGATCAGATAATGATTTCCAAGATGCGGTACCCGCTGCATTGATAACTGCATCTAGTTTAGGTAATTTTTTAAATAAGGATATAATGGAGTCTTTATTCGTAATATCAATCGGGTAAGAGGTACTGCTTCTATGTGCGCCGTATATTTCGTGATTATTTTGTAACGATTTGTATATTTCTTTTCCTATCGTTCCTGTTGAACCTATAACTAAAATTTTCATAATTATATATTTAATTTTATAAATATGTATTTTTAAATTTTTTAAAGATTATTAGTGATTTCATTAATGTATTCCTGTATAACTATCTCATTTCTTTTGAAATAAGTCCATTTTCCATGTCTCGTAGGAATTAGTAACCCTGCTTTATGCATGGTAGCCAGGTAATGAGAAATAGTGGGTTGGGATAATCCAGATTTATCCTGAATGTATTGGCCGCATACTCCAAAATCAAAATGACCTAAATCGGAGTGCGGTGGGAAATTGGCTTCCGGTTTTTTTAGCCACTTTAATATATCCAATCTGGTGGAATTTGCTAAAGCCTTTTTGATGTTTAAAATTTGTTCTTTATTCACAGTACAAATATACATATTTAATTTTATAAATATGTATATTTTATATTTTAAAATATTTAGATATAAGAAGGTGTTATTCTTTTAATTGTCATACTAAAAACTGATAACACACTTTTTGTAGATTTTAAAAGCTTTTTAATTTACAACTACGAGTTTAATTCACCAAGGCTTGGCTAAAAATTCTAAAATTATATTTTCGATAGATGCTTCATGTGTGTGCTCTGCGGTAGCTTACGCTATTATAAAGTACTATATATTTTTAATAAGAACATCTGTATATTTATTTAGATTCTTTAGGACCATATCACTTCCTTTTACAACAACTTCCAGAGGATTTTCTCCTTTGTATACAGGTAATTCTGTTACCATCGAGAATCTTTTATCAAGGCCTCTAAGCATTGACCCACCTCCTGTCAAAAAAATCCCTGTATTATATATGTCCGCAGAAATCTCAGGAGGGATATCAGATAAGGTATCTAACACTGCATTTTCAATCTGTGTGATTGATTTATCCAGGCTTTTGGCTATTTCTTTGTAAGAGATATAAACCTGCTTTGGTTTACCCGTTAACATATCTCTACCCTGCACTGCAATTTTTTTAGGGGGAGAATCTAGGGTATTTACTGCCGAACCAATATTAATTTTAATATCTTCGGCTGTGCTTTCTCCAATATGGAGATTGTGTTTTTCTCTTATATATTGAATAATATCATCATTAAAAACATTTCCTGCGATTTTAACTGATTGCCCGGATATGATTCCACCCAGTGTAATTACTGCAATTTCAGTCGTTCCACCTCCTATATCAATAATCATATGACCTTTTGGTTGTAGTACATCTATTCCAGCCCCAATTGCGGCAGCCATTGGTTCAGAGATTAAATATACTTGCTTTGCATTAAGGCGTCTGGCCGAATCTTTGACAGCTCGCATTTCAACTTTGGTAATACCACAAGGAATCGCAATAATCATTTTGTAAGATTTTATAAAAAGCGCATCACTAATATCCGAGAGTTTTTTAACCAGAATTTTGAGCATCTTTTCTGATAAGTCGAAATTTGCTATAACACCATTCCTCAAAGGATAGAAGGTTTTAATGTTTTTGTGGATTTTACCACGCATAGAACTTGCTTCTTTTCCTACAGCTATTATTTTTCCAGTAATTCTATTAACTGCTATGATCGAAGGTACATCAATAGCTATTTTACCTTTGTGAGTGATTAGTGTATTTGTGGTACCTAAATCTACTGCTATTTTATTGGTCAGAAAATCGAAAAAGCTCATAGTTGTGAGTTAAGTTAGTTTTGATTTAAGGGTAATCATTCAATATGGTTGCTAGCTCATAATAACTCAGATAAACAAAAAATATTGCAGTCTTTTTTTTAACTATTTAAAAATCAAATGATTACTATTTATCTTATGTTTTCATAATCTTTTTTTGGCAAATTTTCTAAATGTCCTTTTTTTATTGAATGACCGTTAAAATTTTTATCACTTACTATCGTTTTCCAGATAGTTTCTTTTATTTTTGCTGCTAATGATCCGTAAATACATATTTTTAGTATTACTTATTTTTACCACCTATACCTATTCTCAAATAGGAGGGAGATATACTTATCAATTTTTAAATTTAGTTTCTTCACCAAGGCAAGCAGCACTAGGAGGAAAATATGTAACAGGATTTAATATGGATCCAACTTCTGCAATGCTCAATCCTGCAACAATTAATATCGAAATGGATAATCAACTAGCGGTGAACTACGTAAATTATATTGCAGATGTAAATTATGGTTCTGTATCTTATGCGAGAGCTTTTGGAGAAAAGGAGCAAGTATTCCATATGGGAATTACATATATAAATTATGGAAGGTTTAATGGATTTGATGAATTCGGAAATGAAACTGGTGATTTTGGGGCTGGTGAAGTTGCAATTTCTGTTGGATATGCCTATACTATTCCTAATTCTAATTTTCACGTAGGTGCTAATGGAAAATTTATATCTTCAAAGTTAGAAGAATATACATCGTTAGGAGGTGCATTGGATCTGGGGCTGATTTATCATAATCCTGATTCAAAATTTGATTTCGGTTTTTCTATAAGAAATCTGGGTACGCAATTCACAACATATGCCGATACCAGAGAAGATTTACCGCTGTCAATCGATATGGGATTTGCTCAAACGCTTAAGAATGTGCCCATAAGGTGGAATTTTACGTTGGAAAATTTACAAGTTTGGGATGTGGCATTCAGAAATCCTTCGCGTGATATTACAGATCTGGAAGGAAACGTAGATGAAGATGACCCCAGCTTTTTTAATAATGCTCTAAGACACGTAGTGATAGGACTAGAACTTTTTCCTGAAAGTGGGTTTAATGTTCGGTTAGGATATAATTTCAGAAGATCAGAAGAATTAAGAATAGCAGATCAGCGATCCTTTGCAGGACTTAGTGGAGGCTTCTCTCTTAAATTTGGAAAGTTTAGGTTTGCCTACTCTTATGCACGTTATAATTCTGCTGCATCTTCTAGTACCTTTGGTGTAAATGTAAATCTTAAATAGTGAGTAAAAAAATAATCATAGCGATTGATGGTCATTCATCTACAGGAAAAAGTACCGTTGCCAGACAATTAGCAAAAAAGCTACGCTATATATATGTAGATACAGGTGCTATGTACCGTGCTGTGACTTTGTATGCTATGCGAAAGTGTTTTATAGATGAAAATCGTTTCAATAAAGAAGCATTAGAACGGTTTTTACCTTTTATTCATATAAAATTTGAAGTTAATTCAAAGACAGGTTTAGCCGAGGTCTTTTTGAATAATGAGAATGTGGAGAAAACGATAAGGAAACTTGCAGTGTCTAACTTTGTAAGTCAAATCGCAGCTTTTTCTCAGGTTCGAAAAAAACTGGTTGAGCAGCAACAGTTAATGGGTAAGGATAAAGGAATAGTAATGGACGGTAGAGATATTGGTACAGTAGTATTTCCTGATGCAGAATTAAAAGTTTTTATGACGGCTACTGCAAAGGACAGGGCAGAACGGAGGTATAAAGAGCTTTTGGAAAGAGGAGAAGATGTAACTTATGAAGATGTGCTGAAAAACGTTGTCGACCGAGATCATATTGATAGTACCAGAAAAGACTCTCCTCTTAGAAAAGCTGAAGATGCAGTAGTTATTGATAATTCTAACCTTACGCTAGAAGAACAGTTTGATCAAATTCTTACCTTAGCAAGAGAAGTAATATCTAAAAAAAGCTAATTCGAGCTTCTAGTTTCGATGATTGGGACAATACTTTACCTTCCTTATTAATAGAAATCGATATAGAAAGTGATAATTTGATTCGTTCGTAGATTTAATTAGTACTTACTTTTACTTTTTAATATAAGAAACAATCAGCAGCATGTCTTGATATCAACTTAGGTATTTGTAGAATCAAATTAATTGTGCAAGATAAATACACCTATTCCGAATTTTTCGATTCTCTAAGTTGGTAGAATACCATTTTACCTTTAACCCATTCAATAAGTTCCATTTGATTTTTTTCTTTTTCTTTTTCTTCAACTAATAGTACACGGTTCAGGATCAGTGTTTTATCGTTTACTGTGTATTTTAGTTGAATGGTTGTATCAGTGACAGCATAAAGAGGTGTCTTTTCAATGATTTTATACTTAGTGCCGTCATTCATTACTAAGGTATCTCTATATTCATAAATAATGTTGATTTTAGATAAAACCTGACTATAACCAGATACTGTTAATAGCAGAAAAAATGAAAATAAAATTGATTTCATAAATTTTTATAGATTTGGAGGGGATTTACGGTAAAACCGCAAATTTAAGCATTTTATTTTTAATCTAGTTTTTTTAAATAAACAACCAGATTTTGTCATTAATTAACGATATTAAATTTTTTAGAAATACTATTGAGTAAAAATCTCCGGAGCAAGCTCACGGAGCATTCAAGGGACTTCTCGTTTTCAAACTGTTTACGTTTTACTGGCGAGGCAAGCCTCGGGGTATTAACCCTCCTAGAATAAAAAACCACCAAAACTGATGTTTTGGTGGTTAATGTTATATTGGACATTTATCCTACTGGTTATTTCACAATGATAGCATGATTTGATAATTTTCCTGCTATATCTAAAGATAAAATGTATGGACCGGATTGTACACCTTGCAATCTAATAGACTTATCGTTAATAGATCCGTTAGCTACTTTTCTTCCTTGCAGGTCGTAAAGACTATAGGATATATTGGCGTTCGGTGCGATAACATTTATAGTGCCGTTTGCTCCAACAGGATTCGGATAAGTACCAATCTGTAATGTTTCTGTGGTTATAAAACTTTCTACTTCCGGACCTCTTGCAGAACCTCCAACGGAGAATGTTGTGGATTCTGAACCTCCAAAAGAACCTCCAGAAGCCAGTGTAGTACTTCCTGAAGTAAGTGAATAAGAACCATTTCCATAAGAACAACAAATACCATCACCATAAGAATCATTGATGGTAAATGTATAGGATCCTGCGTCAAGGCATTCTGTAACAGAAATAGTCGATCCATCTGGCTGAGAACCATAAGTCCCACCAGATACTACAACCTGATTGTTACTATTATTTACGATTTGCCAGCTTGTTTCTTCGGGATAGTCATCCAATGTAATAGATAATGTAACATCGGTACACGATGGAGGATTTATTGTTCCTGTCGTCAACCTAATATTATCAACAGTCATATCTCCTCTCCAAGAAGATCCTGTGATACCGTTAAATCTCAGTCGTACACCAGATCCAGTATAAGCTGCTAAATCTACATTTACCGATTCCCAAGAATTACCTTGGTCACCTAATTTGGACCAAATTGATGTCCAGGTAATATTATTGTCGTTACTAATTTCCAGAGTAAGTGTACCCATGTCTGCTCCATACATATGATATTGGAATGAGAAGGTTGCTTGCGACGTACTGGTAAGATCAAAACAAGGTGAGTTTAAAATAGCCCTTTTATTTGGGTATCCATTTCCATTTCCGGATGCCTCAATATACATATAGTTGGATCCTTCGATAGCACTTGACGGTCCGGTAGTACGTGAAGGTGTTCCATTAGCATCACGAGTCCAGTTAATATCATCGCCAGACGCTTGAGACCAACTACCTAATCCACTTTCAAAACCTTCGCTGTAAGGGAAAGAAGTAATATCTCCGGAACATCCTGTAATAGGTATTCCTGCTTCTGTAGTTACATTTATCGTATTACTGAAACCGGATTCGTTTCCTGCTGCATCTTTTGCTTTTACTCTAAAAGTATAAGAACTTTCAGGAGATAATCCTGTAACGGTATATGAAGTTCCGGCTACTGTAGCAAGTACAGTACTACCTCTATACACATCATACCCTATAACACCTATATTATCAGTAGCAGCGTTCCAAGAAAGATCTGTAGAACTAGTTGATGTATTCGAAGCGGTTAAGCTTGATGGTGTAGACGGCGCTTCTGTATCCGGTGTTACAATACCAGAGATTTCAAAATTACTATTAGAAATATCAAAGAATATATTTCCTGATCCTTTTACCATAATCCTATTTTGAGTACCCTGTACATTTGGCACAGTGATAGTATGAGAACCATCATTAGGAACTGCAGTAGCTAAAGCAATAGAAAAGGTATCTCCATCATCAGTGGATAAATAGATATCTACATTAGCAGTATTAATACCATTTCCGGTTGTTCCAGCCACATCCCAGGTAACAGTCTGAGAAGAATTTGCTGGCCAGCTTACATTTGTATTGGGAACATTTACGACAAACGGACCTGCATTAGCTGTAACGTTAACACTCATATCATCGCTATTATTTCCTGCTCCACCTGCTTTATTATCCCGAACGGTCAATCTGAAATTTAAGGTTCTGGTGACATTTGGTACTGCCTCCCATTGCCAGGATGTAGCACCAGTCTTAATAGTAGATAATCTTGGGAAGTATCGTTTATTAGATGTCGTCGGATTAAAAGATCTAAATGCAACTCCAGAAGTTGCTGTAACGCTTGGATACGTTGTAGCAGCGTTGTTTTCATCCCTTTGTTCCCAGCAATATGTCAATGTATCGCCTGTATTTGCATCAGATCCTTGACCTTCCAGAACAAATGGTGTTCCTCTGGGGATTGTATAATTCGACCCAGCGTTAGCAGTAGGGATAGCATTACCTGTATTGGTATTCGTTTGGCAACTAGTAGTTTTTACATAGTTAGTTACTTGCTGAATAGAGAAGAAGTGAAAATAAGGATCACTATTTTGCTGTACATCTGTTGCTCCTGTAATTCCAGCATATCCCATAATTGTTGTTCCGCTGCCTGGCTCAAAATGTGCATTGGTACTTTCATTTCTGATAGAGAATGTGTGGTTAGCTCCAAACTGATGTCCAATTTCGTGTGCAACATAATCTACATCAAATGCATCTCCAACAGGAGTACTTCTGGAAGTAAACCCACTTCCTTTGCTTCCATTAACACACACGCAACCAATACAACCTGCATTTCCGTTATCACCCGCTTTAGCAAATAAATGACCAATATCATAATTAGCTTCACCAATCACACTTGTAAGGGTTGACTGAAGTTGGCTATTAAAACTTCCTGTATAAGGATCTGTATTAGCATTTGTATAAATTACATCATCAGTATTTCCGATTATTACCATAGTGACAGCAAAATCATTTTCAAAAATACCATTAACTCGGGTCATTGTAGTGTTAATTGCTGCTAGAGCACTTGCTTTAGTTCCTCCGTGAAATTGAGTGTATTCGCCATTCGTAGAAACTGCAATACGGTAAGTTCTTAAAATACCGTCATTAGCATTTTTCATATTCGATGAAACAGATTTTGTGTAATTAGTAGTATCACCATCCACAAGACACTCGAATTTCTTTATAGTAGCAGATTTCTGGTCTCTTGTATAAATAGTGTATGTAGTACCATCTACAGAAATAGGTTCAATAAATACAGCTGCCCCACTACCTAATCGCATACTTTGTAATCCTAAAGGTGATAAGCTAAATCTAACTCTTACCGAAGGGTTATTAATGCTTTGTCCGGCGTATGACTTGATACCGGGATACTTTGCTGCAAGCTCATCGCTAAATACAGGAGCTTCAAATACTCTATATGATTCCATACTTCCGTCAGCATTTGGTAAAGGAACGATAGTTGAAGATACCGAAGACTTTCCTCTTAGAGGTGAAGTATTTAACATTTTTTGTATACTATTTACATCTAAAGTAAAAAGAGTGTTTTTTGGTAAGTCCGTTTTTGAGGAGATTACATTAGAACTTTTAAGAGTTGCATCGGTTTTCTTCCAAGGATTTTGGGCAAAACCAATTGTTATCATGAACAAGCCCATGATTAAAGATAATTGTGTTTTCATATTAATAATAAATTGAGTTAGCAGCGGCTAATGTAAAACTATTTTCATTATAATTGTGAAATAATTAACAATAAAATAATTATATGTTAATAGTATCACCATTATCATTAGTTTTACAATGGTTTTAATATCATTTTATTAATGTTTGTAATTTTTGGTGACTTCAAATTATCGTAATAATAATGTTAAAATTTTATTGAAATAAAAACTACCCTTATCACAGTATATATCGCATTTGGTGAATTCGCACCAACAAAAAGACCGCAATAAAGCGGTCTTTTAAAAAAAAAAGTATGTTTTGTTTTCTTATAGATTAGGGATAATTAATTCCTGATCTGGATGGATAAGATCTGGATTTTTCAGGATATGTGTATTTGCTGCAAAAATTTCCTTGTATTTCATAGGATCTTTATAGTAGTGCTTTGCAATCTTACTTAAAGACTCACCACTTTTTACGGTGTGTCTGTGATATACAGAGGTATCCGCCACTCTAATGTCGGCTTCAATGTCAGAAGGAGATTCTCCACCGATTTCTTTTATTTTATCCCAAAGTTGATTTTTTTCATATTGTGTATTGGCAGTTCCTTTTACTTTAAGAACTCCGTTTTCTTCAGAAACGTCACCGTTTTGTATATTTAATTCTTGCCCAAGGTTCAAAACGTCTTGATATTTTGCTTTAACCATAACTAAGTCGATTTTTTAAATTATTATTAGATTTACTCAAATATAATAATTTCTATAGTTCAATTCGTATTATTCCACGATTAAAAAACATTTAAGAATCGACGAAATACAGAATTTATCTATATTCGAATATTTATAAATAAAGTGAATATGTTTCGAAAAAGATTCTACTACCTAATTAAATTACAATATTTGGGTTTTAGATATCACGGATGGCAAAAACAACCTAAAGTGAATACTTTGCAGCGAATGGTAGAACGCACTATCAATTATGTGCTGGAAACTAAAGATTTTAAGGTATTAGCCGCTGGAAGAACAGATGCTAAGGTATCGGCTAATGAAGCATATATCGAGTTATTTGTAGATCATAAAAGCTTAGAGCTTAAAAACTTTTTTGATTTGTTAAATGAAAACCTTCCACAAGATATAAGAGCGATTAGTATAGAAGAAACAGATGAATCGTTTAATATTATTCAACACCCTAAAGTTAAGGAATACATGTATTTGTTCTCTTTTGGTAAAAAACCCCATCCCTTCAGTGCTCCGTTTATGTATACTATTATGAGTCAGCTAAATATTGATAATATGACCAGAGCAGCAAAATTATTTGAGGGCAAGCATAATTTCAGATCGTATTGCCACCGGCCAAATGAACATACTATTGTTCATGGTGAAATTTTGAAATGTGAAATTGTAAAGAACACATTTTACACAGCTAGTTTTTTTCCGGAAGAGAGTTATGCACTAAGAGTGAAAGGAGAAGGGTTTAAAAGAAACCAGATTAGATTGATGATGGGCGTATTACTGGATTTAGGTAAAGGTAAGGTAAATGTTGATTTTATTAAAAAGACGTTGGATCCAAATGCTGAAGAAATAATTTTGGAACATATTGTTCCGGGCTCAGGATTGATTTTAAATGCGATAGAACTTACAAAATAAGAATATGAAAGTCGTATCTACGAATATAGGAGAACCCAAAATAATTTCCTGGAGAGGAAAAGAGGTAAAAACAGGGATCTACAAATACCCTGTTAATGAATCGATTTATCTTGATAAAGAAGATGTAAAAGGAGATCATGTTATTGACCGACGTGTTCATGGTGGTGTAGATAAGGCTTGTTATTTATATGCTGTAGAACATTATACATATTGGAAAGAAAAATACCCTGATCTGGATTGGAATTACGGAATGTTTGGTGAAAACTTATCGGTTTTAGGGCTTGATGAAGGTACAATTACTATTGGTAGTATTTACAAATTAGGTGATGCCATTGTTCAGGTTTCTCAACCCAGACAACCTTGTTATAAACTCGGAGTACGATTTGGCACACAAGTGATTCTAAAACAATTTGTTGAGGCATTGATGCCTGGCGTTTATCTTAGGATTCTGACTTCCGGAAATGTAAGAATTGATGATGTAATGATCCCTGAAGAAATTCATTCCGATGGAATATCAATTCGGGAAATGTATCTATTATTCTATGATCAGAATTCACATATTGATTTGGCTAAAAAAGCCTTGAATGACCCATTTGTTACCGAAAATAATAAAAAGAATATAGTAAACAGGTATGGAAGTTCGATTTAGAACTAATTAAAGGAGATGCTTTTATAAAAGTTTTGATATCAAAAATTAATAAGAAATATGAAAAGCCCTAATAGATTCATTTGTATGCTTGCTATTGTAGCTTATCTTATTACATCTACCAGTTGTACAGATACTATAACTCTTTCGTCTGAAGGAACATGGTAATGAAATTAAAAAAGAGTTCAAAAAATTAAAGAAAAATTAAAACACTTGATTAATGGTGATAAAGGAAGTAGAAAATTTAATTATTGGTGCCGGACCAGCTGGTTTAGCCGTTGCCGGTCGTTTCAGGAAACAAAACATTTCTTTTGTAATAGTAGAACAAACTGATAAAATCGCTTGGAGTTGGCATAATCACTATGATCGGCTATTGTTGCATACTGTAAAAGAACTCTCACATTTACCTCATTTAGAATTTCCTTCAGAATATCCCAGATACATTCCTAAAGATAAACTGGCTGAATATTATCATAATTATGCCGAACATTTTGATATCAAACCTTCTTTTAATGTTCAAGTACAATCAATTAGGAGAGTAGAGGCTGAGGACAATTGGATAATCACTACAAATAAACATACATATCGTTCGAAAAATGTAATTCTTGCTACAGGAGTAAACAGAGTTCCTTTTTGGCCTCAATGGAAAAATCAGAAAAGTTTTAAAGGAGAGGTTATTCATAGCAGAAGCTATAAGAATGCACTACCTTTTAAAAATAAGAAAGTATTAATAGTCGGTATGGGCAATACAGGAGCCGAATTGGCGCTTGATCTAAGTGAACACCATATTGATGTAACAATTTCAGTAAGAAGCCCTTTGCTTATTGTTCCCAGAGATATCAATGGTCGTCCGGTACAACTTACTGCTAGGAAATTAGAGAAATTACCATTTGGGTTGGGAAAATGGATTGGTAAACTGGTAAGACGAATTGTAATCGGAGATTTATCCAACTACGGAATTTCTATTTCTAGAGAAGATCCAATTGACCACCTAAAACGAACAGGCAAAACACCAGTTATAGATTTGGGAACGGTAAAGCATATTAAATCTAAGAAGATTAAAGTAGTGGGGGATATAGCATCTTTTTATGAAAGAGGAGTGATCCTAAAAAGTGGAACCAAAATAGAATCGGACATTGTGATCCTTGCTACTGGATATCGTGCTAAAGTAGAGCAGTTCATAGAAAACACAGAAGGATTATTGGATCGATACGGTGTTCCTATAGATATAATTGGAAGAGGAGAATATAAAGGATTGTTCTTTGTAGGTTTTGATAATTACAAACTTGGCGGAATTCTGGGTACAATCTACAAGGATTCTGAAACCGTGGTTGACTATATTCTAAATGAGGAGGAATATCCTTTAGAATGATGCCTCTGCGTTTAATCTTCATCTAAAACTGCCAAGGCCAGTTTTATGGTATTATAATCCATTGCTTGTTCAAAGTGTTCGAAATAAGGCCTCAAGGCTTCAGGATGGCCAAGTATTTCTCTTGCCTTTTTTACAGAATGAATGTCTTCTTTACTCACAAATTGTTTTAAATCGATTTTTTCTCCTTCATTAAATAACTTCATAATATGTGAAAAAATGGTAGACTGTGCCAGATTTCTTTCCTGCGCTATTTCTTCTATAGATAATCCTTGTTTGTATAAATCCAAAGTTTCTCTATAAGAATTACCCTTACTTTTGGTTGACTTTTTCTTCTTTTTTGTTTTTTCAGCAGAAAAATTGATAATGGCTTTTATAAATTGATATCCATAATTTTGCATTTTTAATTTCCCAACACCACTAATTTGCATAAACTCTTCATCACTTATAGGTCTTACTTTTTCCATCTCTTTCAAAGTAGTATCATTAAATATCTGATATGGCGGAATTCCTGCTTCTTTTGCCAGATCTAATCGTAACTCACGCAATTTATCAAATAGGGTATTAGATTCTGATTTTCGAACTTGTGCAGCCGCATTTTCCTTCATCTTCTCAAATTCTGCGAGATGGGCAAGGCTTATTTTTTCATCTTGAAACAGCACTTTTTTTGAAAGTGCTGTAAGTTTAAGCTTATTATTCTGATGAAAAGCTATTTCCAGATATCCCTGATTGATCAATTGAATAATATACTGTTGCCAATCTCTCCAAGAAATATCTTTTGCAATACCATATGTTTTTATGTTTTGATATCCTTTATCTAAAACTAGCGTATTTTGTGCTCCTCTGAGAATATCAATTACAGTTCCAACCGGTTCTTCTTCTTTGATTCTTACCACGGTTGACAATGCTTTTTGGGCAATTATAGTTCCATCTATAAAACTAGGCGGATTTTTACAAACATCACAATTACCACAATCCTGCTCAATTAATTCTCCAAAATAGCTTAATAATATTTTTCTTCTGCAGCTTAATGAATCTGCATATTGTTTCATCCTATCCAACTTAGCCATTTGTACCTCTTGATTGCCAGACATCGTTGCAAACTTTTGTAATTGTACAACATCGGCATAACTATGAAAGAGAAGTGTAGAAGAAGGCAACCCATCCCGACCGGCACGACCAATTTCCTGATAATAACCTTCTATATTTTTTGGTAGATTATAGTGAATGACCCATCGAACGTTAGATTTATCGATTCCCATACCAAATGCAATGGTAGCACATACAATTTGTACAGTATCATTTATAAAACCTTCTTGTACTTCTGCACGTTTTTCATGGGTGATACCTGCGTGATATGCTTCTGCAAGAAAACCTTTAGCTTGTAGTTTTTCAGCTAACATTTCTGTGGTTTTTCTGCTTAAGCAATAGATAATACCAGAATCATTCGGCTTGTTATCAAGAAAGTTAAAAATTTGTTCAATCCGTTTATTTCCGGGTCTGACTTCCAGGCTTAAATTTTTACGATCAAATGATGCTAAAAATAGTTTCGCATTAGGAATATTTAATTGATCACAAATGTCTTGTCGTGTAGCTTTATCGGCTGTAGCCGTAAGAGCAATAATGGAAGTGTCGGGAAACCGTTTCCTTAAATATCCTAATTGTGTATAAGCTGGTCTAAAATCGTGCCCCCAAGCCGAAATACAATGCGCCTCGTCAATAGCGATCAGGCTAATTTCAATCTTTGAAAGTATCGCATCTAAGAAACTTAGACTTTCTGGAGCAAGATAAAGCAGCTTAATATTCTTATTGATAATGCTTTGATAAATTTCCTGTTGCTGTTGTTCATTCTGACTACTATTTATAAAAGCAGCATTTATACCATTAGCTCTTAATCCGTCTACCTGATCTTTCATCAAAGCAATTAATGGAGATATCACTAAGGTAATACCAGGAAGTAAAAGAGCCGGTAGTTGATAACAAATTGATTTTCCTCCACCTGTAGGCATTACCACCATATTATCATTTCTGCAAAATATAGAGTTAACTATATCTTCCTGTAAAGGCCGAAAGCTATCGTACCCGAAATATTCCTTTAATGTATGTAAAATTTGTTTCTGTGTTGGCATAGGTACAAAGAAATGAAAAATCAATGATGTCGCCAGAACATATTAATTATGTTTTTATTTTTTTCATTTTAACCGGAAGACCGTCCTTTGGCACTTGAAGTGGAACAGGTTTTACAGGCATTTCATATCCCTGATCTACAGACCATTCGTGAGATACTAATAGTTTGCTAATTTCATATTTGATCTGCATTTCTGCAAAAGCAAAACCAATACAGTAATGAGCTCCTGCGCCAAATGGTGTATAGGTGTAAGGACATTGCGTATGTTCGCTTCTTTCTTTTGAAAAACGTTCGGGGTCGAAACCTGCCGGGCATGACCATACTTCGGGATTATGGTGGTTTTGATCAATATCTACTGAGACGTGCGTGCCTTTAGGAATATTATAGTTTTTATAATCAAGATCTTTAGTAGCAACTCTTCCGATTGAGACAAGTGGAGGAAAACGTCTTAGAGTTTCCTTTAGTACTAATCCGAATTGCTCTAATTTTCTCAGATCCCTTACCGAAAAACTATCACCATATTCCTCATAAAATTCATTGGCTTCGACTCTTAGTTTATCCTGCCATTCCGGATGTTTAGCTAGAAAGTAGCATAAGCTCGTCTGAGTACTAGCTGTAGTATCGTGGGCAGCCATTAAAATAAATATGAGATGATCGACAATTTGTTCATCATTTAATGATTCTCCATTTTCGTTTTTTGCATTTGCGAGAATACTAAAAAGATCTTTTTTAGGGTTAAGTTTCCTTTCAGGTAATAATTCTTTAAAAAAAGATACCAGATATTTTCTGGCTTTTATACCTTTTCCGTAAGTGGTAAAAGATAACTTAATTGGTAATGCAGAGCTGGCATTAACTATATCCGTGATGGCTTTATTAATTTTAGAAAACTGTTGATTTTTATTAATTCCAAAAAAAACCTGTAACGCAATTTCTAAAGTAAATTCTTTTAAAAGGGGAAACAACTTTGGATTTGGATCGTTCCAAGTTGAAATATGCGTCGGGACAATTTTTTTCATCATTTCCAGGTATCCTTCCAAGGGTTTTTTCTTAAATGCTTCGGCAATAATCGAACGATGATATTTGTGCGTATCTCCATCCATCAGCATTAATCCGTTTGGAAATAGATCTTTTAAAATCAGGTCCCACGCTTCTTTACTATTAAAATCTTTATCGTGCTCAACCAAAGTGTAGCGTGCTGCATCTTTATCGTGTAGTGTAGAGATCTCTCTATTTAAAATTTTAACCTTATAAATCTCGCCGTATTTCTTAAGTTTTTTCTGCTTAAACTTATGATAACCCTTAAAAAAGGCTAATAAATCTCCCCAGGGCAGCAGTGATGAAGTTTTTCCCGGTATTTCTGATAAGTTGGAGTTTTTCATGAAGTGTGAGTTGTATATTTTGTTTAAAAAGCTAACAAGATAATAACAGATTCAAGGAAGACCTATATAATTAAATCCGTAAAATAGAATTTTGATTATATTAAATTTATTTAATAGTTAAAATGAAAAACTTTTCAGAAAGATACTTTTTGAATATCTCGAAGGTACTTAAAATATTAAACATGTTGATCGATTAATATTGTATTTCCATCCGGGTCTATGAGCACAATACTTGCCGGACCAGCTGTATTCTCATCAGCTTCTTGCTCCAATTTTATGTTTTTATTTTTTAGATGTTTTTGAATATCCCTTACATCATCAAAATTTTCAAGCGCTTTGGCATTGGTATCCCATCCAGGATTGAAGGTAATAATATTGTTTTCAAACATTCCTTGAAAAAGCCCGACGAGAGCATCATCATTGTTCATTATTAAATATTTTTTTTCAATATCTCCTGCAAATACGCTGAATCCTAGATTCTCATAAAATTCTTTTGAAACACGGATATCTTTAACGTTTAGACTTATAGAAAATGCCCCTAATTTCATCTTTAAACATGTTTAAGTTATAAATTTTAGTAATAATTTGTTTTCTAAAATTACTGAATTTTAAACAGATATGAGCGCTCCAACTATATAGTTTTGAATACTATATAGTTTTGAATAAAGTATACTGGAATAATGGATGATTTTAGATGGTTTATAAAAATAGCATTAGTCGAATACTTTTCTAACTATATTTTTATGAGCGCTTTTAGTATTTAAAATTACTAGTTACTCCTGAAACAAAATCATCATCGATATAGGTGGAACAGCAACTTTATTTTTCGCGATTTTCTTTCCTTCCATATCAAAATCATCACCTAAAACTGCAATTTTACAATCGCCAATAAGCTGATATGCAGTTGGTTTGGGATTGCTATTGTATACGACGAAAATGTTTTTCCAGGAATCTCCATTGGCGTGATTACTAATTTGATAACTGATTAATCCGTTTTTATTTTCTTTAAATTCTAAATTAGCCTTAACATCATCAGCCGAGGTCATTCTAAATGCCGGATGCGTTTTTCTAAGTGTGATTAAGTTTTTATAGTAAGAAACTATATCTGCATTGGTTTTTTTCCAGTTCCAATCAATTTGATTGATGCTATCCGCTAGATTATATGAGTTATGCTCACCATTTTTGGTACGTAACATTTCTGCTCCGGCGTGCATAAAAGCAATTCCTTGTGAAGTCATTACAATTGCATTCGTAAGTTTTTGCATAGCAATAAGTTGCTCATTAGTAGCATCTTTTCTTGATATTTTCAATTTATCAAATACCGTATGATTATCATGACAGGAAACATAGGATACGGATTGCCACGGTTCATTGGTCCACGGAGTTTTTGAATAATTTACCTTTGTATAATCGATTTGTGGATGCTCTATAGAACCAACTATTCCCATTTTAATAGATTCTTCCATATCTTTTTCGCCACTTACAAATCCGGTACTTTCTTCTTTAAAAACAGAACCTTTTAATCCATCCCGCAGATCATCGCTAAAGGCAGAAATATATGGCATTTGAGAAGTGTGTTTTTTTAGTGCTCTTTTTTCTTCAGGTAGCGGAGAATCTCCAGCTGTCCAGCCTTCTCCATATATAAAGATATTAGGATTGATAATTTTCACCGTTTCGGCTACTTTATTCATAGTTTCTATATCGTGTATACCCATCAAGTCAAATCGAAAACCATCCAGGTGATATTCTTTTGCCCAGTATGCTACAGATTCTATAATGTATTTTCGCATCATTGCCCGATCTGAAGCTGTTTCATTCCCACAGGCAGACGCATCTGAAGGTTTACCATCTTCCCATTGACGGTAATAATAACCAGGAACTTCTAAGTTAAAATTAGAATTCTCAGTTTTACCGGTATGATTATATACAACATCCAGAATAACACCTATTCCATTATCATGAAATTTTTTAACCATTTGTTTGAATTCTTTGATTCTAACCTCGGCGTGATAAGGATCAGATGAAAAAGATCCTTCGGGCACATTATAATTCTGTGGATCATATCCCCAATTGAATTGTGGTGTATCTAATTTTGTTTCGTCGATAGAGTAGTGGTCATAGGTTGGAAGTAGATGTACGTGTGTGATTCCTAATTCTTTCAGATGATCAAATCCTGTTGCTACACTATCAGGTCCTTTAGTTCCTTTTTCTACCAATCCCAGATATTTACCAGGCATACTTGATCCTGATTGCGGGTGAATTGTCATGTCTCTAATATGCAGCTCATATATTATGGCTTCATTAGGGTATTTTAATTCAATCCCACGATCTTGGTCCCATCCTTCCGGATTGGTAGTTTCAAAATCCAGAGCCATCGCTCTTTTACCATTTACGCCTGTTGCTTTTGCATAGATACCAGGAGTTTCTTCTAACCAAATACCATCAATCATTGTTTGGTAAGTATAGTAAGTTCCGTTGAGATTCCCTTTAACCTGTACGCTCCAAATTCCTTTTTCTCCTTGGTTTAAGGAAAATGTATCAGAAGAAGTTCCTCCATCACCTTCCTTATATAAGTGTAATCGTATTTTCTCTGCTATCGGAGACCAAATCTTAAAAGTAGTTTCCTCCTCCGAATAGTCAAGCCAGAGATCAGCTTCTATAGGAGAAGGATATTCTTCATAACTACTATAACTTGTTTTCTTCTCAGAGCACGAAATCATTGTATGCGAAATAAAAAGGTACATGAAAATGCGTTTCATATGGTTTAATGGTTGGTTAGAATTGGTATTAGTTTTTAATATATTTTTATTCATTTATGAAAACAAATCTGAACTTAGATATCGATCGCCCCGATCACAAATAATTGCAACCAGCACACCGTTTTCTAATGTTTCTGCCAATTTTAATGCTGCGGTGACAGCACCACCACTGCTCATTCCAGAAAAGACTCCTTCTTCTTTGGCTAGTCTTTTAGCCATTTCTGTGGCTTCTTTCTGGCTAACCTCTATAACTTTATCTACCTTTTCCGGATTAAAAATTTTTGGCAAATATTCTTTTGGCCATTTTCTGATTCCGGGGATTCTTGATTGGTCTGTTGGTTGTACACCAACGATTTGAACATCTTTTGATTGTTCTTTTAAAAAAGTCGAAGTCCCCATAATAGTTCCTGTGGTTCCCATAGAAGAGACAAAGTGAGTGATCTTACCTTGGGTATCCTTCCATATTTCAGGTCCGGTAGTTTTATAATGTGCTTTCCAATTATCATCATTGGCAAACTGGTTTAGCATTACATATCCTTCATTCGTCACTTTAGCTTCTGCATAATCACGGGCGCCTTCTATTCCAATTGATTCAGAAGTTAGGGTAACTTTAGCACCGTAAGCTCTCATTGTTTGTACTCGTTCTTTGGTAGAATTCTCGGGCATTACGAGCTCTATATCTAATGAAAAGATTCCAGCAATCATTGCTAACGCAATTCCTGTATTACCACTTGTGGCTTCAATTAACTTTGTGTTTTGATCTATATCACCTCGATCTAATGCTGATTTAATCATATTATAAGCCGCACGATCTTTAACACTTCCACCGGGGTTATGTCCTTCTAATTTTAAAAATAAAGTGATATTTGGATTTTTTAGTAAAGAAGTAGCCTTTATCAAAGGCGTATTTCCGATAAGGTCTAAAATGTTATGCGACATTAAACAACTTTTTTAATCTTTATTTCTGAAGTATTTGATATGATTGAGTTTTCTGGTACGGAGGATGTGATCCAGGCGTTGCCACCTACTGTGCTATTGGCACCAATTATGGTTGTACCACCTAGTATTGTGGCATTGGCATAAATAGTAACATTATCCTCTACCGTAGGATGTCTCTTTACGTTACGAAGTTTTCTATCGACATATAATCCACCTAAAGTAACACCCTGATATATTTTTACATTATTCTTAATAATAGCAGTTTCTCCTATTACAATTCCGGTGGCGTGATCAATAAAGAAAGATTCTCCAATCTCTGCGCCAGGATTAATATCTGTACCTGTTAATCGATGAGAATATTCGGTCATTAATCTTGGAATCAGCGGCAAACCAAACTTTAATAACTCATGACTTAATCGATAGATGGCTATCGCATAAAATCCGGGATAAGCTAGGTATACTTCTTCAATAGAATTGGCAGCAGGATCGCTTTTCATAAAAGAGTCAGCGTCTTTATTTAGTTTTTGTAAAACCTCAGGTAATTTTTCCAGATAGGACTGCCAAATTTTACTACATGGCTTTTCAGTCTCCCAACAGGCCAGATCTATTAATTCTTCAAAAGTTTTTTCGAGAATATCAATATTTTTCTCTACCTCTGTATCTGAATCGAATAACGTATAAAAAAGTAGATTGGTAAAATACTCCGTTCTTTCTTTTAATTTCAATCTAAGATTGGGATTTTTTTTCTGCTCCTTAATCTTAGCTATGATTTGGTCTCTTGCTTTAGTCATAGTGCCTTCTTTGAAAAGTCTAGTAAATATATAGAATAAAGAATATAAACGTCCTAAAATGCCTTAATTCCTTACATTTTTATAAAAATAATAACAAAGAACTACTAGAATTGCCAGTAATACATAAAATTCGGTTAAAATGAGATCACATAATAAAGGGAGTGAGCCAACTTTCTTTTATTCCTAGATATTGGAAAAACTGACTGTCCTTGTGGTAACTACTATTGATTTAATAAATTATGCATTAGAACAATTTTAAAATCCATTTAGAGTGTTTCTAAGTAAATCATTGGATTTGTTCCAAAGTATCTTTTGTTTAAAGTTTAGTTAAACTTCTACTCAGCGATTAGATTTTAGTAATTTTATGATTAAAGTAAAATGTATGATTACGATACCTAAAGCATCTTTCGAATTTTTAAAAGATTTAAAACAGAATAATCATAGAGATTGGATGCAAGAACATAAAAAACGTTACCAATCCAGTGAAAAAGAATTGAAAAAATTTTATGCTGCAGTAGCAGAAAGACTCAATGAGAAGGACGAAATTGAAAAAACGAAGGTTTTTCGCATTAATCGAGATGTGCGTTTTAGCAAGGATAAAACACCCTACAATGTACATCGTAGTGTAAGTTTCAGTAGAGCAGGGGCACATCGTAGAGGAGGATATTATTTACGATTAGAACCGAGTAATTCGCTGATGGCAGGTGGTTTTTTCGCTCCGGAACCTAAAGACCTGTTACGTATACGTAAAGAGTTTGAGATGGATGATCAGGAAATACGTGATATACTGACGAACCCTGATTTCAATAGTTCATTTGGCGGCTTTAACACAGAATTTCAGGTGAAAACAGCTCCCAAAGGATTCAGTAAGGATCATCCCGCGATTGATCTGATTAAGAATAAATCGTTTTTTGTTACTCACCAATTTACAGATAAGGAAGTTTTTGCTACTGACTTTTTGGATAAACTTATGTATCATTACGGATTGTTACGCCCTTATTTTGATTATATGAGTGGTGTATTAACTACTGATCTTAATGGTGTGTCGTTGATAGATACATAATATAATAGTTTGTTTAAAACAACGATGCACAAGTATTTTACCACAATTTTAACCAACAAAAAATAAAATATGAAAAGAATAGCGATTAATGGGTTTGGACGAATTGGTCGAGCCGCTCTTAAAGTGATTAATGAGCAACCAGGATTACAGGTCGTGGCAATAAACGATTTGATGTCTATAGAAAACGCACAGTATCTCTTAAAATATGATAGTGTATATGGTATTTATGATAAGGAAGTTCGTATTCACGAAGACCATTTACATGTAGATGGCCAAAAAATATTATATTTTAATCAAAGAGATCCTGAGCAATTACCTTGGAAAGAAAACAATATTGATGTTGTAATAGAAAGTACAGGTTTTTTTACCAATAGAGAGGATGCAGAAAAGCATATCAATGCTGGAGCAACTAATGTGGTTATATCGGGGCCTACAAAAAGTAAAGACACACCAACAGTAGTTCACGGAGTGAATACAGAAGATGGAAAAACAGCTATTTTTTCTTGTGCTAGTTGTACAACCAATAATATAAGTCCTGTTGTCGAAATCCTGGGAAGAACAATAGGCATCAAAAAAGCAATTCTGAATACAATCCATGCGTATACAGCTTCACAAACTCTGGTAGATGCACCGTCTAAAAAAAATCCAAGAATGGGTAGAGCAGGAGCTATCAACCTTACACCCACATCTACTGGTGCTGCAATAGCTACAACAAAAGCGCTACCACAGTTTGAGGGTAAGTTTGATGGAATTGCAGTACGGACTCCGGTTCCTGTAGGTTCTGTAAGTGATGTAACTTTTATAGCAGAAAGAGATACAACTGCCGAAGAAATTAATGAGATATTACTGACTGAAGCGAAGACAGGCCGATACCTAAAAGTTCTTGATGTGACGTATGAGCCCATCGTATCTTCTGATATCCAGATGAACCCTTTTGCCGCTACGGTGGATGCTTCAATGACACGGGTTGTAGATGGAGATTTAGTAAAAATTATGATATGGTACGATAATGAATGGGGTTTTACCAATCAAATGATTCGCCAAATTCTGGAATTATAGAAAGTAAATAATAAAGATCAATTAAAGAAACCTCACCTTATTCTGTTTGTAGTAATGTTAACAAAAAGTGAGTTTTCCTTATCATATTTTTGGTATAAACTATTAAAACAGCAAAGTATTAAACGTAATACGAAAATTTCAGTATGAGGTTTTGGATTATCATATGCTGCATCGGTTTAGCATATCAGAATTTTGCCCAATCAACGAGCTACAAAAAACAATCTTTTGTTGTAGGAACTACTACCGAAATTATAAAAATCGATGGTCAATTGGACGAAGCTATTTGGACAAAGTTAACACCTGCTAAAGATTTTGCACAATATTTTCCTAATGATTCCTTACCAGCTGTTGCACAGACCGAGATTTACATGTGTACAGATAAGAAGAATTTGTATATCGGGATTAAATGTTACGGAGCAGGAAATGATTGGTTAGTAGAGTCTTTGAGAAGGGATTACCGCGCAGGTGGTAACGATAATATAACCTTGTTATTTGATACTTTTAATGATCAAACGAATGCTTTTTATTTTGGAATTAATCCGGAAGGTGTTTTAAGAGAAGGTACCATAAGTAACGGTGGAAATGATTTTCAGGATTTTTCTACCTCATGGGATAATAAGTGGAGAGGAAATGCAAAAAAATATGATGGTTATTATACAGCAGAATTAGAAATTCCTTTTAGTACATTTAGATATCCAATACCTTCAAAAAAATGGGGATTTACTTGTTATAGATTTGATACACAATCTAATGAGATAAGCACGTATCCGGGAACTCCACGTAATCAGGTAGTTTTTACCTTAGCGTATCCGGCAGAGATGATCTGGGAGGAAGATCTGACTACCAAGAGTAGTGCAGTTTCTGTAATACCATTCGTCTCTTCGGGAATCAATAAGGATTATGAAGATAACACACCAACAGATGAGATTTTTGAAATTGGTGGTGATGCCAAAATTGCATTAACTCCAGGATTAAATTTGGATCTCACTGTAAATCCTGATTTTTCTCAAGTTGAAGTCGATGAACAAATTACCAATTTGGATCGCTTTGAAATCTTTTTTCCGGAGCGACGGCAATTTTTCCTAGAGAACGCAGATCTTTTTGGACAATTTGGATTTTCTAATATAAACCCGTTTTTTTCCAGGCGTATTGGAGTTGGAGAAGATGTAGTAACTGAAGAATTAGCACAGAATAGGATTTATGGGGGATTGCGTTTAAGCGGTAAGTTAGATCCTAAAACAAGATTAGGATTTCTGAATATGCAAACAGCGTCAAGTAAGAAGCAAGGGATACCTGGAACTAATTTTGGAGTAGCTGTAATTCAACGCAAAATAAGGGTACGCTCTAATATTGGAATTATATCAGTAAATAAACAAACTCTCAATTTTGATGAAAATTTAGACACATTGGATGTCAACCGTTATAATAGGATGGCTGGTATTGATTATAATTACTCCACAAGGAGTAATACCTGGTTTGGCAAAAGTTTTATTCATGCGAGCTTTTCTCCTGATACGGATATGGCTTTAGCTCAGGGAACAACCATTAATTATAACACCAGAAGGTTTGGTGCACTATGGAACCATGAATATGTTCATGAAGATTATAATGCAGAAGTTGGTTTTGTGCCAAGAACGGATTATTTTAGAGTAAGTCCTGGTGCAGAGCTTCGGTATTATCCCCAAAATGATTTTTTAAATAATCATAGTTATGGAGCAGAAGCGGATATTTTTTGGCGGCCTGGATTTGGAAAAACTGATCATTTTTTCTCCGTTGGATGGGATGGAGAGTTAGCACAAAGGTCAAATTTCGGTTTTAATCTTAATCATAGCTACGTGTACTTATTCGATCCATTTGACCCGACAGGTACAGACTCTGAAGAATTAGCCGCTGATCAGGATTTTTCATGGATAAGTTTCACAGGAAATTATAGGAGTGACAGGAGGAAGGTATTTAGTTGGAATTTAAGTCCGTATATCGGTGAATACTTTAATGGCTGGCGCTATGGCACGAGAGGAGGTTTTAATGTCCGATTTCAGCCTAAGGGATTCTTATCTCTCAATTATGCAATAAACATTTTTGATTTGCCACATTTAGAAGGGACCAGAGAAACATACTTGATAAGTCCCAGAATAGATTATACGTTTTCTAAAAGTTTATTTACATCAGTTTTTGTGCAGTATAATTCGCAAAATAATAATACTAATATCAACGCCCGTATTCAATGGAGGTTTGCACCGGTATCTGACCTGATTTTGGTATATACAGATAATTATTTAACCGGAGATGTAGATTCCATAAATAATCGTTTTGCTTTAGATGTACGAACGCGTTCTATTGTTCTAAAAATTACATACTGGTTGAATTTGTAAAAAATAAAACCTTTCAAATATTATAATCTGAAAGGTTTTATTTTTGAAGATTCTATTTTTTAAATCTGACTCAATCCACCATCTACTTCTAATTCTATTCCGTTTATATAAGAAGCATCTTCTGAAGCCAGAAATAATGCTGCTTTTGATACTTCTTCGGAGGTACCAAAACGACCCAAGGGTACTTGTTGTGCAAATCCTTTTCCCATTTCTTCTACTACATCTTCTGGTAATCCCATTTTATCATAAATGGGTGTATCTATTGGTCCTGGTGCAATTGCATTTACTCTAATTCCTCTTGATTTTACTTCAGAAGTAAGCACTCTTTGATATGCGCGTAAGGCACCTTTAGAAGCCGAATAGATCCCCAAACCATCAAAGCCTTTTTGATGTACTACAGAATTGGTAAAAAGGATAGTTCCTCCATCGTTAAGGTATGGTAATGCTTCTTTCGTGGTGATTATAGGTCCTTTAACGTTAATATCAAATATGTGATTGTAATGTTCTTCCGTAATATCGGTAGTTGAAGAAGGAGGAGCAACCCCTGCGTTTAGAAATAAGATATCTATTTTTCCATATTTGTTGGTCGTTTCCTCAATTAAACGCTTGTTATCTGCCGCTATTGCTACGTCAGCTTTTACCGTGATGAAATCCCCTTCTAATTCTTTGGCTACCTCGTCTAATGCCTCTTGTCTCCTTCCGGACACAACAACTTTTGCACCTTCTTTAAGATATAATTTGGCTGTGGCTAATCCAATACCACTATTGGCTCCGGTTATTACTGCTACTTTGTTCTTCAATTTATTCATTATATTTAGATTTTATTTGAAACAATCGTTTCAAAATAGATTGAAAAAATTTTAATAAAGTACTTTTAGTACTATGTTGATTAAGTTTCTAAGCTCGTCTTCATTACTATTCAGAATTCCTGTCATCCGAAATCCTTGTATCGCGGAATATAGATATAATGCATACCGTCCTGAAGATTGATCCTCATTAAAAATCTTTTCCATTTGTCCATTATGAACTAAATCTTCCAATATCGCTATAGTCTGCTCTTGATTTTGCTCCATAAAAGATTTTATCAAGTGCTCTTGATTTGCCATTTCGGATTTACAATTAAATATCAGGCAACCTTTATTATCGACATCTGCTATTATTTCTTTGAGATACATTTCGAAAATTAATTTGATCGTGTCCGCGGCATTATGAGCACGTAATGTTTCCTTTCCAATTTTATTTTGTGTAATTGACTGGTAATGAGAAAGAACTTCCATAAACATTCCTAGTTTACTACCAAAGGAGTTGTAAATGCTTGATCTATTAAGCTCAGTGGCATCAACTAAATCCTGCATAGAAGTTCCGTTGTATCCTTTTCTATGGAATACTTCGGTTGCTTTTTGTAAGACATTGGTTCTATCAAATGTTTCTACCTTTGGCATATTATTGAAATGATCGTTTCAAAATTAATCAAAAACTAAAACTCTCAGTGTTATCAAAATCATAAAATTAAAAATTTACTCTAGTATTAGTTTCATTATAAGGTCAGTTTGCTCATCAGACCCAAGCATAAACGAGTGACTGTCAAATACTTTAAAGCCGTTTCGATTATAAAACTTTATTGCTTCAACATTTTGACTCCAAACACCTAACCATATAAAATCCAGCTTTTTATCTTTAGCTTCTTGAAAGGATTTGTCCAGGAGAAATTGACCTATTCTTTTTCCTTGATACTCTCTTACTATGTAAATCCTTTCAATTTCTAACCCGTTTCCCCTGACGGTTTCCGTTTGTGCTTCTTTAGTGTTAAGTTTTAGATAGCCAACAATTTCCTGATTCAATTTGGCAAAAAAGTATTCTGAATCTGGATGTTCAAGTTCTCTGGTTATTTGTTTCAGTGTAAATTTTTCATTCAAATAACATTGAATATTCTCTTCTGTATTATGCGGAGGGCCGAAAGCATCATAGAATGTTTGCCGACCTATCTTAAGAAGTTTATGGACATCTTCTGGAAAAACTTTTAAAATTCGTAATTCGTGAGACATCGTGATTCCATTTTTTCAAATTATACGTTTAATAACTCTCAATTTATGAGTATAAAGGCGCTGTTCAGCATTAAAAATACCTGTATGATCTATACGGTCCACACGCACTTTGCCGTGCGCGTGGATAATATAGTTATCTTTCATTATTATACCAACGTGGGTGATTGCTCCTTCATCATTATCAAAAAATGCCAGGTCACCAGGTTCACTTTCTTCAATAAAACTTAAAGGCTCTCCCTGAGTTGCTTGCAAAGAAGCATCCCGAAGTAATTTATAACCATTTAGTTTATATACTATTTGGGTAAAACCGCTACAATCAATACCGAAATTTGTCTTTCCGCCCCATAAATATGGAGCATTCAGATACATATATGCAGTTTCTATTAATTTTTCTTTTGGTTGCTTTTCAGTAATTCTATGACCATCATACTGATGTTTCAAAAAATCTAAAGCTCCCAGTGATGATCCTAAAACAATTGGTGTCAGTTGGTCATTTTCACAACTTATATACTCTATTAAATCAGCCGTAACGTCAAATGGTTTTGCATCAAAATCTTTATAGTTTTCTTCAGTAATTTCCAGATATTGTTTGTTGTCGATCCAACCTTCATATGTGTCAAAAGCCAAACGTATTCGACTCCATTTTTTTCGTTTTTCTAAAATTTTAAAATGTTCACCGTATAAAACTTGTGAAACCATTTCGCTGGGATCACTAGGTTCTGAACGTAAAGGAACAATACTAAGATTGCAGATACCGTATAGCATGAATCTATATAGAGCTAGATATTAAACATTAAAGAATCCAAATAACAATTGAAATAAGTTATACTCGTTCAATCACCATTGCAGAGGCACCACCACCACCGTTACAAATAGCTGCAGCTCCGACTTTAGCATTATTTTGTTCTAAAACGTTCATTAAAGTTATCAGGATACGAACACCAGAACATCCCAATGGGTGTCCCAGAGATACGGCACCTCCATTAACATTGGTATTGGAATCATTGAGTCCAAGTATTTTCATATTAGCCAATCCCACTACCGAAAAGGCCTCATTAAATTCGAAGAAGTCTACATCATCTAATGTAATTCCTGCTTTTTCTATTGCTTTTGGTAACGCTTTCGCCGGTGCCGTAGTGAACCATTTTGGCTCTTGAGCTGCGTCTGCATAACTTTTGATTTTTACCAGAGGTTTTAATCCAAGTTCGGTAGCTTTCTCGGTGCTCATTACTACTACAGCTCCTGCACCGTCATTTATTGTAGAGGCATTTGCAGCGGTAACAGTTCCATCCTTTGTAAATGCAGGACGTAAAGCAGGAATCTTTTCTATTTTTACATTTTTATATTCTTCATCTTCTGTAATCATTATTGGTTCTCCGCGACGTTGTGGTACGGGTACTGGAACTACTTCATTATCAAATTTACCTTCTGACCAGGCCTTTGCAGATCGCTCATATGATTGAATTGCAAAAGCATCTTGATCTTCTCTGCTAAAATTATGTTCGGTAGCACAAAGATCTGCACAAACTCCCATAGCATTTTGATCATAAACGTCTACCAGACCATCACGTTGCATACCATCTTCTAGGGTTTGCGGTCCAAATTTATGTCCAGCCCTAAGTCTTACATAATGAGGGATTAAACTCATATTTTCCATTCCACCAGCAACCACGATATCGGCATCTCCCAGTGCAATTGCTTGTACTGCATGCATTACAGCTTTCATTCCACTTGCACATACTTTATTAACAGTGGTACAGGGTACAGAATCATTTAAGCCAGCTCCCAAAGCGGCTTGTCTAGCAGGAGCTTGTCCGTTTCCTGCTTGTACCACGTTCCCCATAAAAACCTCCTGAACCAATGAAGGATCTAAATTAATTTTATCTAAGGCACCTTTGATCGCTATAGATCCCAATTGGGTTGCCGGAACCGTAGATAAACTTCCTAAGAAACTACCGATTGGTGTACGTGCTGCTGATACTATTACAACTTCTTTGCTCATTATATTTTATTTACTATATGTGTATTTGTTATTTTGCGAATTTAAGGATTTTTTAGAGGATAAACATAGCTAAGTTATTCATAGGATTTATAAACCTATAATTAGAACAGGCTACTATTTTTACACCTTCATTTTAGTGACTTATTTTTTAGTACTTTTGAGTAACTTATTTTTATTATCCTTGTGAAAAAAATTCTAAACAATTTTTATAAAAATCAATCCTTTTTATACAAAGGATTTCTTTTCATTAGTACATTAATACTTATTGTTTATCTATTCCCAAAAGGAGGGGTTTTTAAGTATGAGTTTACAAAGGGTAAGCCCTGGCAGTACGAAAATCTATATGCGCCTTTTGATTTTGCAATTGCTAAGACTCAGGAAGAAATAGATGTAGAGAAAAAACGAATCAGAGATAATAACATACCCTATTTTGAATATGACACGATCATTGCTAACAATGCTAAGGATGCTTATAATGCTGCATTTAAAATTAATTTAGAGACTTTAGATCAAAGTAGTGCTTCTAAACAAGCAAAACTTTTTGGTAGGATTCTACTAAACGATATTTATAGATACGGTGTTTTACAGGAAGCCTATACTTATGATTCTAAGAGACAAATATTTCTTAATAAAGGAAATAAAGCGGAAGCTATTACTTTTGGACAAATTTTAGCTCCTAATTCGGTAACCGAACTTATCAATAACAGGATCGATAAAAGTGAGTATGCCAAATTTAAAAGTGGTTTTGTTGCATTATTTTATGATCTGGTAAAACCAAATGTCTCTTTAGATGAAAAGCTAACTGAAAGTTCTCTCGAAAATGAATTGACTCAGGTACTTACTACAAGAGGAAGTGTTTCTAAAGGAAGTAGGATAATTGCTAAAGGGGAAGTGGTAGAGGGCAATAGATTACAAATCCTTACATCACTTAAAGCAGAGTATGAGTCTCAGGTATGGAGTGATAAAAACTTTTATTGGATTGTATTTGGATACGGAATATTGGTTTCTTTGGCTTTGCTCATGTTGTTGTTATTCCTTAGAAAATATAGAAGAGACATTTATGATAATAACACACAGGTTACTTTCATTGCTTTTAATGTGCTGATTTTGGTTTTAATTACCACAATGGTAGTAAAATACAAGTCGGATTATATATATATAGTCCCATTGTGTATTTTACCATTGATTGTAAAAGCTTTCTTTGATTCTAGATTAGGTTTGTTTACGCACGTAATAACCGTTTTGATCTTAGGCTTTGTTGTGCCTAATAGCTATGAGTATACATTCTTACAAATTATTGCAGGTATTGTGACTATCTTGACTATTTCGGAGTCTTATAAAAGGGCGAATTTATTTATTACTGTGGGTCAGATCACGATCATTTATATTTTGGCTTATATAGCTTTTCATATAATTCATGAAGGAAATATTAGTGATATTGATTGGACAACTGTAGGGCTATTCGTTATAAGCGGATTTGCTACTCTTATTGTTCACCCATTAATCTATGCGTATGAAAAAATGTTTGGCTTGATATCTGATGTTTCTCTTTTGGAATTAAGCGATACCAACTCTTCTTTATTAAAAGAATTATCTGATAAAGCACCAGGAACTTTTCATCATTCACTGAATGTAGCTAATATTGCTGAAGCGGCGGCTAATGAAATTGGTGCAAATGTTATGTTGGTTAGGGTTGGAGCATTGTATCATGATATAGGTAAGATGGCGAATCCTACTTATTTTACCGAAAATCAAACAGCCTTAAGAAATGCACATGATGTTTTGTCGCCAAAAGAAAGCGCCAAAATAATAGTTAATCATGTAATAAGAGGAATAGAGATAGCTAAAAAAAATAAATTACCGGACAGAGTCATTGATTTTATAAGAACTCATCACGGAACCAGTACCGTATATTATTTTTATATGAAAGCAAAAGAAATAAATGAAAATGTAAACATAGAAGATTTTCAGTATCCTGGTCCGAAACCTTTTTCTAAAGAAACGGCAATATTAATGATGAGTGATAGTGTAGAGGCAGCTTCTAAAAGTTTGAAAAACCCTACGAGTAGTTTAATAGATTCCTTTGTTGAAAAAATAGTAAATAAACAAATGGAAGACGGACAGTTTCTTAATGCTAATATCACCTTTAAGGAAATTCAGCAGGTTAAAAAAGTGTTTAAAAGAAAACTTACAAATATATATCACCTAAGGATAGAATATCCGGAGTAAGAATATGAAGAACCTATTAATTTATAATCCGTTGCGCATTTTGAAAGAAATGTTAAAATAAGCGTCAACCTGTCTACCACGCCAGGCACTTCTTCTTTTAGTCGAAGCACTCTAATCGAAGAATTTTGAATAAAAAAATAGAAATGCACAACGGGTAATTTATAGGTAGATGTTAGGTTGTATAGAGGTTTTATAACATATACAGTGCTTGCTAACTTTGTTCTTTTAAATATTTACTGTCCATCCAAAAAGTGCCAAAAGGGATAATAGAACACAAAAGCACAATCCCTAAAGTTTTATTATTCCATTTTTTTTCTTGTTTTATTAAAAAAGCGAATACTATATAAGCAAGGAATAAAAATCCATGTGCCATACCAATCACCTTGTTAGGTTCTGGAGACGAAAATAAATATTTGAGAGGCATCGTAACAAATAATATTGCTAGGTATGAAATTCCCTCTAGATAGCTTATTAATCTAAAACTGGTGATCATATTTTCTGTTTATTCAAATTTATTAATACTTAAGCTTAAAATATATCTAACATTTCACAAACACCTATTTTTTGTGACTATAATCTAATTCGAATATTTCCAGATTAAAAAATGGGATAGCGGATAACAAATGATCAAAAATATCAGCAACTATTTTTTCATAATTTTTCCAGACTTTGTCATTGCTAAATGCATATATTTCTAATGGAGTTCCCTGTGCTGTAGGAGCTAATTGACGACTCATAATAGTCATTTCGTGGTTGATATATGGATGATTTTCCAAATAACATTCTACATATTTCCGGAAGACTCCGAGGTTTGAGAGATTTCGACCGTTGATTAAAATTTCCTTATTTATGTGATTTTCTTCATTATAGGCATTTATTTGTTGTTGTACCTGGTCAAGATAATTTTTGATCAATTCCACATTTTTAAGGCGATTTACGTCATCTTCAGAAAGAAATTTAATACTGGAAGTTTTTATTAAGAGCGCTCTTTTGATCCTCCTTCCTCCAGAATCCATCATTCCCCTCCAGTTTCTGAAAGACTCAGAAGTAAGGTGATACGTCGGTATAGTTGTGATGGTTTTATCAAAATTCTGAACTTTTACCGATGATAAATTAATTTCAACAACATCGCCGTCAGCTCCGTATTTATCCATTGTAATCCAGTCACCAATTCTCACAGTATCATTAACGGCTACCTGGATACTTGCGACAAAACCTAAAATAGTATCCTTAAAAATTAACAGGATAACGGCAGACATCGCTCCAAGTGCGGTTAAGAATGTCCAAATAGACTTTCCTGTAAGTGATGAAAAAATAAAAATTGCTCCGATTACCCAAGCAATTATCATAAACACCTGTACATAGCTGTCGATAGGTTTGTCTTTAAAGGATTCTATGGATTTTAAGAAATCCCTAAAAGTTCTTAGTATACTTCTGACAATCCAAATCGTTAAAGCGATTATAAAAATATCAAAAAGTATTTCCAGGTAACGTTCTGTGAACGGAAAAGCTATAAATAACTTTGGTAACACCCATATGCTTATTGACAACGGTATTATATGAGACAAGTAATCAAAGGTTTTGTTTTTTACTAAATAATCGTCGAAAGTGTTTTTTGATCTTGTTGCATATTTATTAAAAAGATTTAAGAGCACTTTTTTTATGATCCTGTTTAATAAGAATAGACTAACTAATAGTATAAGAAGACCAATAATAATGTTAAGGTATTCTGCCATGTTCTGCTCAACACCTTTATCAATTAAAAGCTTGTAAAAATGTCTGGTAAACTTTTCCATAAAAAAATCAATCTGTCTAAAGTTTTAGATAACTACTGATAACTCTATGTACACTTTACACTAAACTGAAAATAGCAACAGCATATAAATAGAATCGAACAAAACGCAGTAATCCGAAGAGCAAATAACTTATGAACGGATATTTTATCATACCCGCGGCGATACTGGTTATAGAAAAAGGAATAGGCAATAATGCTCCAACGATAATTAAAAAACCACCCCATTTACGGGTGTTGCGAATATGCTTCGCCATTTTTACTTCAAGATAATCGTGTACCGAAGGTATTTTAGTAATTGATTTTCCGATGAAATAAGAAATGACTCCTCCAAGATATGATAGTAATGCAAGTATCGAAAGGTATAAAATTGGACTGGATGCCTTATCACTCCAGGCGATAAAAATTTCTGGTGGTATAAGACCTAATAAAGATTCTGAAGCAAAGAAAACACCAAAAACTACATAGTCAGAATAGTTTTCGGTAACATAAATCAATAAATCATTAATATTAATTACAAAATAATTAACAATTAATAGCCCTGCTATAAAAAGTAGGATAGGAGGTAAAGCCTTTTTTAGACTAGTTCCTAAAAATTTATAAAAACCAGTATAACTATAATACTGATGTAATAGTTGTAATCGTGTTTTTTTAACCGATCTGGGATTTGTTTTCATAGTATTTTTCCGCAAGGCACAAAAGTAGTATTTAAAAGATTTTTTGACGTTTATAAAATCATAAAATTTGTCGAAAAGTTGTTAGGATACTTACAATATCCGGTTGAACATTAAATTTATTGAATATAAACACTCTCTAATTATATAGTTATAACTAAAAAAACCTTGAATATTCAAGGTTTTTAAAAGTATATATAGTGATAATCTGGCTATATCTAAAATGCATTTAATGCATCTCTGTAATCCGCCAAATCCATTAAATTCATTTTATTTTTTAAATCTTTTAAAAGAGAAATGAGATACATAAGACTCTCTACAGGATTTACTTCATCACTTTTTTCTGTTGATTCTTCGTTTTCTTCAATAGGCTCATCATCAGGGATTGGGATAAGAAAGCTATCATTTTCATCAATATGTTCGTAGGTAAGTCTTAAAACTTTAACTACCAATGGTACCTGTTGTTCTAAAGCAAAGGATCTCAAAGTTTTAAGATCTTCAATTAGCGTATCTTTTTCAATTCCGGTTTTTTCTAAATCAGACAGAATTTTGTCAATTAATTTGAGGGCCTTTTTATTTTCCAAGGATTATATAATTAGTATGGTTTAAAAAATGATTACGGCAAATTTAACTCTTTATATAAATCTTTAAAATCTTTTAAAACAATAAATTTCTTTTTTAATGTTAAATAAATAGAATTCATTAAAATCAAGATAATAGAAATCGAGGAATTTTCCCTTTAATAAGCTGATCATTAACGGGTTATTTGGTGAAAAAACCGCTCGTACTAGTATTCCGGCTAAAGTTTGAGGTTAAACCGTAACCAAAATTCCATAATCCTCTTTATCTTTGAAAAGTATTCCAATTACAATTTTTCCCTTACTTTTTTTGTTTTCCCCAACACTTACCTCCTTGAATACAGGAGGTAAGTTCTTCTTGGGGGTTTCCGTAATTAAAACAGGTTTACAGTTTTATTCTCATCACCTTCTTTTATTGTAATTAATAATGTTTGTTTTCCTAAAGGTCCAACTCTAAACACCTTAGTTCCGGTTGTCCAATTTTCTTTTCTGATAGTCTGCGGCATCATCGGGAAACCATACCCAAATTCAGATCCATCCGGTTTCGGACCTCTAACTATGAAGTGATTGCGGGTCAAAGAATTATTTTTGATTTTAAAATTTATATATTTTATGGCTGTGTTTTTGGCTATGTTATCCTCACTCTCAATCGCTTTTGCGTCACTCTTCATCTTTTTTGGGATGTTTGCTAGCTTTAATTTGGCATCCTTGCTTAGTTTTGTATCTAACTCTTCTGTAACGAATACTTTTGCAAATCCTCAACTCCAGATATCTACTCTTGCATTTTCAGCAACTAAATTCGAAGCATCGATGTAAGCTAGTTCTGCAGCAATACGAAGTTCTTTGGTTTTTCCTTCTATAAAAATCTTACCAATCGGTGCAACCACCTGAATATAATCATTATCCAGATTTATAATCCTGGTGGTATCGTGTGTTCCACTTTCGACTTTTCTGATATTAGGAGCTCCAATTACTATTTTTACATTCTCTGATGGTTGCACCCATTCTTTTTGATCTAAATGCAAAGTGCCATTCACAACTTCTTTATCAATATGGTTCAATAGATTATCGTCTATTGTGATTGTTAAAGCTTCTTCTTTGGATTGATCAATAATTACTTGTGCATAAAAATTAATTTTTATGGTTTCAATATTAGAAATATTAAAGGTTTCGGTGATGATTTCTTTGTTTCCTTTTATTTGCGCTGTAGCCGTAAGACAAACTACAAGCATCAATAAGTTTATAATTTTTTCCATTGGTTTTATGTTTTATATTAATTTAGTACTACAATAATTTTAGATTACAGGATCCATTTTCTTGTGATTATATAATCAATTCCAAACCTTCCGGATCCGAGAATAAGATTATAAATAGAAATCCATAAGAAACCCATTGCAGGTAGTATTCCCCATATTCCATTGTCCCATTTCTGAAAGATTATCGCGACTAACATTGTACACATTATAAAGAAAGAAGCTATTCTGGTTTTTAAACCTAGCAAAAGAAATACGCCACCTATTGCTTCACTTGCTGCACCCATCCAGGCAAAGAATACCGGAAACATTGCAAATATCCCTCCATATGTTTCAATATCTTTAGGAAACCATTCTACTACTTCAAGAAAGCCTAAATCCGGAGATCCTTCCGGACTCCAAGGAACACCAAATTTACTTCCACCAAAATTGATTGCTAAAAAATAACCACAGATGATTCTAGGGAGTGTAAATAATAAATCGGAAGACCAATGTGCCATGGTAACCGGTTTAATGATGGTTTTTAGAATGTTTTTCATAACTGAAATGATTTTATATTGTTAGACAGTTCAAATGTCTTAATCAGTTATGATTACTGCGCCCCAAAACAAAGTAGGACGGCTCAAATCATAATTTGAGCCGTCCTATATAAAGTGAGTCGGTGTGTTTTTTACTATTTTTTAGCTTCTAATAATACAATCTCGTAGTCTGATTTTATAGTTACACTGCCATCTTCTACAGTTGCATCACTTCCTGAATATGTGTCAATTAAAACATCACCATCATTAAAAACTGAATTTACCTTTAAGGTCTTTGTGCCTTTTCCAAGATTTAATCCTATTACTACACCGTCGTTAATTCCATCTTTACGATAGGTTCTGGAAAAAACGTATGGAGTTTCACTAATCATTTTGTGTTTTCCCGCACCGATTGCTGGATGATCTTTTCTGAATTTTCCTAATTTCTGCCAATGGGTCAACAATTCCTTGGTTTCATCTTTATCTAAATCCTCCCAATTCATATTTGATCGTAATGTTGCATCTCCCTGAGCACCTTCAATAACTAAAGATCTCCCGGTTTCATCACCATAATATACTTGTGAAATCCCGGGAGTTAATAAAAGCTTGGTAGCTGATTCATATGTTTTACTTCTTTCTTTATCAAATGGATCTCCATCATCGTGTGAAGTAACATAATTTGTAATACTTTTGCCAATAAGAGAAGTTTGTAGCACAGTATTATATTTACTAAACAGCTGCTCATTATTTAATCGTTTTGCATCATACTTAAATTGAAAATTGATAAGATTATCAAATCCGCTTGCATAATAATCTACTTTACGATCTCCAAAATCATAAAAACGTTTTCCATCGATACTATACCCATATAATTCACCCAAAACATAAAAATCATTCGTATCTAGTACTTTATCAGGATTATTCTTCTTCCATTCTGTAAATGCAAGCTTTGCCTGTTCCGCCAATACCGCCCAGACGCCTTCTTCTACGTGCTTTACGGTGTCAACACGATATCCATCAATACCTAATTCTCTAACATAATCAGTTAACCATTTGATAATATAATTTTTAGGAGATCGTCTAAGGCCGGTTTTTGCAAAAAAGATTTCCAATTCATCCATTTCAGTTTCCAATCTTCCTTCATCTTTCCATTTAGCGATCAACGCATCTGGAAGTTTAACTTCTTCATCACTTTCTGTTTTAATATCAGGAAGATTCTTTACTAATGTACATTTAACTGCAGTTTCATAATTTTTATAGGTACATTGCGGATTGGTACGCACCCAATTATCAGACCACACAGGATCCTTATCCGTTACAGGTCCCGTGTGATTAATAACTACATCCATTAGAATTCTTATTCCTTTTTCATGCGCTACTTCAACTAATTTTTTCAAATCCTCATAGGTTCCGAAATTTGGATCTATAGCAGTCCAGTCTTTTGCCCAATAACCGTGGAAAGCATAGGTATTACCAGTTCCTTCATCAACACTATCGTGAATCTGTTCCACTAATGGGTTTACCCATAATGCATTAATCCCAAGTTCTGTAAAATATCCATCTTCTATTTTTTGAATAATACCTTTTATATCACCTCCTTCAAAACCACGTAATACTCCTGTTTCTTTTGTTCTTTCCAAGACTTCATCATTTGTAGGGTCTCCATTTTTAAACCTATCCGCTAGTAAGAAATAGACATTCGCTCCTTCCCAAATAAAAGGGATACCCTCTGTGGTTACCGGTTTAACTGTTTGGGGATCTGTAGTTTTGATTTTTTCTGAAACTGTTTTAGTTTCACTTTTACACGAAATAAGAATACTAAAAAGCCCCAAAAGGGTAGTCGTTAATAAATGTTTCATTTGTTTGATTTTCTGTTCCAAAATAGTATGCCTAAAAAAATCCAGGTTTGCGTATACGATTTGAAACAATAATAAATACTGGTTTAAGTTGCTAATCTATAAAATTGAAGGTAAAAATCCTTATTTGATTAATTGCGAAATTCATAAAAATGATACAATTGAGTTTAATTTTGAGCTGCTGAATATTGAGAAGGAGAAGCGTTTGTAAGTTTTTTAAATACTCGATTGAAGGTAGCTTTACTATTAAATCCACATTCAAAAGCAATTCCTAAAAGAGATAATTGTTCTTGCTTTCCTTCCTGAAGCATTTTTTTAACTGCATCAACACGATAAGAGTTTACAAAATCATTGAAATTTTTGTTAAACCCAGAATTTATGGTCTCAGATACTATAGAAACCGGAATTTTAAGCTTTTTAGAAAGCTCAGGAAGATTTAGATCCGGATCCAGAAACGGTTTTTCTTCTTTCATAAACTGCTCAATTTTTTCCTTATTTTTAATTATATCTTCACTCAGAGCAGTCTCTGTCACTGTATTTTTTTCTTTAATAGTAACCGAAAAATCAAGATTATTTAATGTATTGGTGTCTGTAAAATATCCCTTTATACCTATATAAATGATTGCAACTGCCGTAAAGAAGTGATACCACCATCGCTGTGTCCAGTGTAAATCTGTAATTACTGATCCGACGACTCCCTGGAATACGCTGTAAAGAAATAAAAAGGAATAAATAAAGAGGAAGTTTCTTATCCAATTGAGCTCTAGGCTATATACATTAGAAAAAAACTCTTGAATTTTTTTTCGGTATGCGTAATATAACTGAATAGTAAAAGCCAGGTATAATAACATTTGCAGATTTTCGAAAATCCCGATGAGCGGATTCACATATTTTTCATCAAGTACAATCTTTAGATATCCGTTTTGTGTGTCATCAAATCCCGGTTGCGCCGCATCATAAATAAAAATAAAAACTTTGTAAATGATGTATATGGTTACCGGAATAAAATGTATAAAATCTTTTCTTCTAAATCTGAAATTGGATGTGGTAATTGATTTTACATAAAAATATAACAACGGCCCTATTGCCAATGATAGCGCAATGAGCCAATAATTTATTTTTGTGTTCCTATAAGTGTCATACCAGTCCATAAAGCCAATAGTATAAGTAGTTCGATGATATCCTGTAATCAAAATAAGTAGGGAAAGTATCAGTGCGGGCACATATCTCTTTTTAAAATACCTAACTAAAAGAAGAAAGGCAAAAATAAATGCTTGTAGTACCAATAGTAATAATGGAGTACTATATATATTAAACGCCGGAAACTCTAAAGGTAATGGAAATGGCATAATGCTAATTTAAATAATTCATAGAAGTTTTTTTTATTTTTTTTTTAATTAAAATACTGTTCCTTTGATAATAATTTTATTATAATGACCAAATTCAAAGCCTGGATTTCAGCAGCTCGACTTCGCACATTACCATTATCAGTATCAGGAATTATCGTTGGATCTTCAATGTTTAATAACCTAAGGGTAAATACCAATCCATCCTTTGAATATAAAGTTGGTTTTGGAGGGAAGCTTTTGTTTTTTTCCGAAACTTCAATTTTTTGGTTAGCAATACTAACAACTTTAGGGTTACAAATCTTATCCAATTTTGCAAATGATTATGGCGATGGTGTAAAAGGCACAGATAATGAGGATCGGGTAGGACCGCAACGTGCATTACAGAGTGGTGCTATTTCCAGAAAAGAAATGTTTAGAGGAATTATTGTTACAGCTTTTATAACATTAGTTTTAGCCATATTTCTTATTTATGTTTCCTTCGGAAAAGCGTATTTCTTTTACTCGGTGTTCTTTTTTCTTCTAGGGATTTCTGCAATTATAGCGGCAATGAAATATACTATGGGGGATACTGCATATGGATATAGAGGGTTAGGAGATATATTTGTCTTTATTTTCTTTGGACTGGTTAGCGTTGCAGGTTGTTACTTTTTATTCACAAAGCATCTAAACTGGTTAGTTTTTCTTCCGGCTTTAACGATAGGTTTGTTAAGTTCTGCAGTACTTAACCTAAATAATATGAGGGATCACGATAGCGATAAAAAAGCGGGAAAGAATACTTTGGTCGTTAAATTAGGTATTACAAGAGCTAAAAAGTATCATTATTCCTTGATTTTAGGAGCGATCATATCCATGTTGTTATTTTTACTGTATACATATCAGGATTATATTGATCTATTATTTTTAATTGCTTTTATTCCACTGATCATTCATTTAATCAAAGTAATAAAAATAAAAAACACTAAGGATTTAGACCCGGAATTAAAAAAAGTTGCTTTGTCTACTTTTTTACTGGCCATATTATTTAGTTTAGGACAGATTTTATAATTTAGTGACACTTAGTTTTAAAGAGCTAGTAAAGCGAATTTAAAACTTTTAGCGGAACTTATCCCGCGGCGGAGCGGGATCTATATAGTACAATAAAAAATATCACACAATGAAAATTACTTTTTACGGACAAAATACATTATTGATAGAGATAAAAGAAACCAAGATATTGATTGATCCTTTTATTTCCGGAAATCCACTTGCTAAAGATAAAGTGAATGTAGATGATTTTAAAGTCGATTTTATAATGCTCACACACGCGCATGAGGATCATACCTTAGATGCAGAGGCTATAGCAAAAAATAATGATGCAACCATTGTTTCCAATTATGAAATTGCAATGCATTATCAAGAAAAAGGTATAGAAGTGCATCCTATGAATCATGGAGGTAATTGGGAGTTTGATTTTGGGAAAGTGAAATATGTAAATGCGATCCATACCAGTAGTTTTCCTGATGGAAGTTACGGTGGGCAACCGGGAGGGTTTGTGATTGAAGGCGAGCACAAGAATATTTATATAGCAGGTGATACTGCACTTACAATGGATATGAAGTTAATTCCTATGGCTACCAAATTGGATTTAGCTATACTACCAATCGGAGATAATTTTACTATGGGTATTGATGACGCGATTATTGCCAGCGATTTTGTGAAATGTGATAAAGTATTGGGTGTTCACTATGATACTTTTGGATACATAGAAATTGATCATGACGAAGCAAAAAGGAAATTCTTTGCAAAAGATAAGGATTTGATGTTGTTGGATATAGGTCAGAGTATCGAATTGTAATGAAAGCTACCTATTATAAGCACATCTTAGAATTTAAAAGACCGAGCGGTACTTCTCGTGGGGTACTAAAAACAAAAGAAACCTGGTTTATTGTTATAACTTCAGAGGGAAGGCAAGGAATAGGCGAATGTGGCATTCTACGTACTTTGAGTATAGATGATAGACCTGATTACGAAGAAAAACTGCGATGGACTTGCAATAATATCCAATTAGGAGAAGAAAAACTTTGGGAAGCATTAAAAGAGTTTCCAAGTATTCAGTTTGGTATTGAGATGGCTCTTAAATCATTGAAAAGCGAATCACCGTATATATTATTTCCTTCAAAATTTACTAGAGGAGAAGACGCTATTCCTATTAACGGGCTGATCTGGATGGGAGAGAAGGAGTTTATGAAAAATCAGATCGTTGAGAAACTGGAACAGGGATTTGATTGTATAAAAATGAAAATAGGTGCTATCGATTTTGAAGCAGAACTGGAACTTCTTTCTTATATACGTTCTCAATTTTCTAAAGATATCATCGAACTTAGAGTAGATGCTAATGGAGCGTTTACTCCCGAAGAAGCTTTGAATAAATTAACAAAACTAAGCCATTATCACCTTCATAGTATCGAACAACCCATAAAACAGGGTCAACCACGCAGTATGAAGGCATTATGTAAAGATACTCCTTTGCCAATTGCACTAGATGAAGAATTAATTGGTGTTTTTGATGTAACGGAAAAGAAAAATTTACTACTAACTATACAACCTCAATACATAATTTTAAAACCAAGTTTGATTGGAGGTTTTAGGGGAACGCAAGAATGGATCAATCTTGCAGACGAATTAGGAATAGGATGGTGGATTACCAGTGCTTTAGAAAGTAATATAGGATTAAATGCCATCGCACAGTATACCTATACATTAGGTAGTAAAATGCCACAAGGTTTAGGTACCGGGAGTTTGTATGCTAATAATATACTAGCTCCGCTCAAAGTAAAAAATGGAACATTAAGATACGAAACTGATAAAGATTGGAACGTATCATATTTAGATTAATTAAATAAGTACAGATGTATATAGAACAAGGTAGAAAAGGAAAACTGGGTATGTGGAAGTATTTGTTTCCTCCAATAGGATTTTTAGGACTTATCGGTTTTAATATGTTGTTATCCCAGGGAAGGGATATTGAAACTGAAATGACACAAATGATAGAAACTTTTGGTAAACCATTGTTTTTTCTTTTGACGGTTGGGCCATTCGTATTTTTTCTGGCAGGTTTGTTTTTTTGGGTTAAAGTGGTACATCAGCAAAGTATCAGATCTCTTACAACATCCAGAAAACGAATCGATTGGAAACGAGTCTTTTTTATGTTTGGATTGGTTTCCCTTTATATTATTGTAACCACTGGGATATTATACTATTTATATCCTGAAGAATTCCAGATAAATTTTGAACCGCAAGCATTTACTATATTAGCCATTATGGCAATTCTAATTGTGCCTTTACAAACAAGTTTTGAGGAATATTTATTTAGAGGTCATATGATGCAAGGTTTGGGTTTAGCTACCAAAACAAGATGGGTTCCACTTTTGGTAACCTCGTTGTTATTCGGAATAATGCATTTTGGAAATCCCGAAGTTGCAAAGATTGGTCCGCACATTATGGTGTATTATATTGGAACAGGACTTTTCCTGGGTATAATTACATTGATGGATGAAGGCTTAGAACTTGCACTTGGTTACCACGCTGCAAATAATTTAATAACTGCTTTGTTAGTTACCTCTTCCTGGACTGCTTTTCAGACTGACTCTTTACTGTTATATACGGGGGAACCCGAAACAGGAATAGAAATATTGATTCCGGTTTTTGTTTTATTTCCTATCTATTTGCTGATTCTTTCTAAAAAGTACAAGTGGTCTGGATGGAAAGAGAAATTATTTGGAAGCATAAAACCTGTTTCTCAATTAGAAGAATGATAACAAACTGATAATATATAATTTACCTACGCATAACCTTTGAATATATAAGAAAATTGAAATTTGGATATGCAAAAAGAAAATACATTTTTTAATCCGGAAATACACAAGGATTTTAGGATTAATAAGCGGTCACTAGATACCTTTGGACTGCAATCACTTGCATATAGTTTTATTAAGGAAGGTGAGTTTTATGAACAGGAAGTTGGCAATTTCTTGTTAGATTGGTTAAATGCTAAAGACCATATAATTGTTCAGACTTCGGGATCTACAAGTAAGCCAAAAGAAATCAAAATTTATAAACAGCAGATGATCAATAGTGCCAGGGCGACTGGTGCTTTTTTTAAATTAGAACCAGGAACTACGGCATTATTATGTTTACCAACTGCTTATATAGCTGGAAAAATGATGTTAGTCAGAGCAATGATTCTAGGATGGAAAATAGACCTGGTTCCGCCTAAGACAAATCCCCTAGACACCTTGTATAAGCAATATGATTTTTGTGCTATGATACCTTTGCAGCTTGATAATTCTATTAACAGATTACATTTAGTAAAGAAATTGATAGTAGGTGGAGGGGTTGTATCCGAAAACCTTAGGGAACTAGTTCAGGGTATTAAAACCAAAATCTATGAGACTTACGGAATGACCGAAACGGTAACACATATAGCCGCGAGAAGGATTAATCCCAAAAAGAAGAAGGATAAAAAAGAAGCCGGTTTTTTCAAGGCATTACCCAATATCAGTTTAAGTATAGATCAAAGAAATTGTTTAGTTATTAAAGCGCCACAATTAAACGATGAAACCATTGTGACTAATGATGTTGTGGAATTAAAAACGTATAAAAAATTTTTATGGAAAGGGCGTTATGATAATGTAATTAATAGTGGGGGCATTAAACTATATCCAGAAGAAATAGAAACAAAACTTCAATTACTTATCGATGAGCGATTTTTCATTACCAGTCTTCCTGATAATGCTTTAGGGAACAGGGTTGTTTTAGTGGTAGAGGGTGATTATGATCTAACAATAAAGGAAACTTTGGAAAAAGCAATCCGACATTTAGAAATTTTATCTAAATACGAAATTCCAAAAGAGATTTATTTCCTCCCTCAATTTGTAGAAACAGATACCGGGAAGATTCAGCGCAATAAGACTTTGGAGCTGATTCATAGATAAGCCTAAATGTTTTGGTGATTTCGCTAAACCAAATTACCACTTTACTCATTATTCCTTTTAGTAAGCTATATCTAATAGTAGTTTTATTTCATAATCAAAATAATCAATTATGAAATCATTACATTACTTTTTGACATTATTGCTGGTCTCGGGGATAACATTTGCACAGCAAATTACCATTTCAGGAACTGTTACAGATGGTGCTACCGGGGATCCAATTCCCGGAGTTAATATTGTAATCAAAGGAACCAGCACTGGCACACAAACTAATCTTGAAGGGCACTATAATATCCAATCCAAGAATGGAGATATCTTAACCTTTTCTTTTATAGGTTATGATACAGAAGAAATAGAAGTAAAAAAAGATAGAGCTGTTATCAATGTTAGTATGAACATTGCCGCAGGTCAGTTAGAAGAAATCGTAGTTGTAGCTCGTGGTGCTCAAAGAAAACGAATAGCTGTAGGATCTGCAGTTTCTACTATCAGCAGTGAATCTGTTAGCCTTTCCAAAGCAGAAAGTAGAAGGATGAGAAAGGAAAGAAAAAAACCGAACACCTCTTTAAACAGAGTGCTCAGAGGAAAAGTAGCTGGCGTATCAATAACTAATAATTTAGGTAATATTAAATCAGATAACTCTATAAGAATTAGAGGCGCTGGTAGTATTTCGGCTTCAAATCAACCTTTATTTATTATTGACGGTGTTCCTGTTGATAAAAAAAACATTGCAAAAATTCAACATTTAGATCCTGCTAAAATTGCAGATGTTAAAGTTGTAAAGGATAACCAGGCCATTGCTCTGTACGGTTCAAGAGCAGCTCACGGATGTGTTATTATTACTACACACAACGGAAATTACAAAATAGAAAACAATGAGTCTTATTATGAAATTGTAGAAAACAGTTTTGAGAAAGTACAGACATCCCCATTGTCAACATTTTCTATTGATGTAGATAAAGCATCCTATAGTAACGTAAGAAGAATGATCAACAATGGGCAACAAATACCAGCTGATGCTGTGAAAGTTGAAGAAATGGTCAATTATTTTGAGTATGATTATAAACAACCAACCGGAGACCATCCATTTGCAATCCATACCGAATATGGTAAAACTCCCTGGAATAAAGAAACTCAATTAGTAAAAATTGGAATAAAAGGAAAAGAAATTCCGCAAGATGCTATTCCTGCTTCAAATTTAGTATTTCTATTGGATGTGTCTGGCTCTATGAATCAGGCCAATAAGCTACCCTTACTAAAAAGAGCTTTTAAATTATTGGTAAATCAATTAAGAGAAAAAGATAAGGTATCTATTGTCGTATACGCAGGAGCAGCCGGAATGGTGCTACAACCTACATCAGGAGTAAATAAAAATGAAATCAATCAGGCTCTGGATAATCTTAGTGCCGGAGGCTCTACCGCAGGTGGTGCTGGAATCCAACTTGCTTATAAAATTGCACAGGAAAATTATATAAAAAACGGTAATAATCGTGTAATTCTTGCAACAGATGGAGATTTTAATGTAGGGATGAGTAGCGACAAAGACATGAAAACTTTGATTGAAGAAAAACGTAAATCCGGAGTGTTTTTAACCTGTTTGGGTTTTGGAATGCACAATTATAAGGATAGCAAATTAGAAACTCTGGCAGATAAGGGAAATGGAAATCATGCCTATATTGATACAATGCAGGAAGCACAAAGAGTTTTAGGTAAAGAATTTGGAGGAACACTTTATACAATTGCAAAAGATGTAAAAATTCAAGTAGAATTTAATCCGGCAGAGGTACAAGCATATCGTTTGATAGGTTATGAAAATAGATTACTGGCAGATGAAGATTTTGTGGACGATACTAAAGATGCAGGAGAATTAGGTAGCGGGCATACTGTTACCGCATTGTATGAAGTAATTCCGGTTGGTGTAAATAGTAATTATTTGAAACATATTCCCGATCTCAAATATACAGATCCTCAAATCACTAAAAACTATGGAGATGAATTGCTTACGGTAAAATTTAGATATAAAAAACCACAAGAAGATAAAAGTATTGAGATGGTTCACGTTTTGAAAACAAAAGAAAATATTGCTTCAAAAGATTTCAAATTTGCAGCCTCGGTAGCTTGGTTTGGAATGAAAATCAGAAATTCAAAATATATTACAAATCGAGATATAAACGATATTATTGCATTAGCAGAAGAGAACAGGTCAAAAGATAATCAGGGATATAGAGCAGAGTTTATTCGATTGATGAATAGTTATCAAATGTTATAGATATAATTTGGGTAGTTTAATTAGTAAAGAGACATCGCAAAGCATTGCAGGTGTCTCTTTTTTGTGATACTTTTAATCCAACGTAAAGTACCACACAAATGAAAAAACTACTTGTTCTTATATTATTTATTGGAAATGTATCTAAAGCTCAAATCCTTCCTGAGCGGGAAAGAGCAGCTATTATAGATCAGATTCTTGCTGATCGCTTTAATAATCTATTACCACAGTTAATGGATCAAACCGGTTTTGATATGTGGATAGTGATTTCCAGAGAGTACAATGAAGATCCTGTTCTAAGAACCATGCTGCCAGCCAAATGGCTGAATGCCAGAAGGAGGACAATTCTGGTTTTTTATAGGAATAAGGAAAAGAATACGATCGAACATTTGGCAGTAGCGAGATATAATGTAGGTAAGTACATTGATTCTGCCTGGGATAAAGAAAAGCAACCGGATCAATGGAAAGCGTTGATGGATATTATCTCGGAAAAAGATCCTGAAAAAATTGGAATTAATTATTCTGAACATTTTGGGATTGTAGATGGTATCGTAAAAACTGATTATGACGAATTTATAAAAGAATTGCCTGATAATTATAAATCAAGAGTTACTGCTGCAGAAAAACTTGCTATTGCGTGGATAGAAACACGGACAGTACAAGAAATGGAGATGTATAAAGAATTGGTTCAAATCACGCATAATATCATTGCTGAAGCTTTTAGTATCAAGGTTATCAAGCCCGGAACCACAACTACTGATGATGTTGTATGGTGGTTACGCCAAAAGGTCACAGATATAGGATTAAGTACCTGGTTTCATCCTACTGTTGATATTCAAAGAAAAGATGAAAAATTAGAGAGCCATATTGTTTCGTTTTCGAATAGGCCGAATGATAAAATTATTAAACAGGGGGATCTTATCCATTGTGATTTTGGAATTACTTATTTAAGATTAAATACTGATTGTCAACAACACGCATATATTTTAAAAAACGGAGAAATGACTCCTCCTGATTTTTTGATTAAAGCTTTTTCTGATGGAAATCGTGTTCAGGATATTTTTACCTCTAATTTTGAAACTGGAAAAACAGGAAATGAGATTTTACTAAAATCATTAGAAGAGGGTAGAGCAGAAGGGTTAAAACCTGCAATATATACACATCCGCTTGGATTATATGGGCATTCTTCTGGTACCACAATAGGAATGTGGGATTCACAAGAAGGAGTACCCGTAAATGGAGATTATCCACTGCACGAAAATACGGTATACGCTATAGAACTAAATACTACTGTTACTATTCCCGATTGGAATAAAGATATTAGAATTATGCTGGAAGAAGCTGGTTTTTGGGGATCTCAAGGTTTCAAATATGTAAATGAAAGACAAACCGAATTAATTACGATTCCTAAAAGAAAGTAAACCATAAAAAACATCCGTGAATGGCTCACGGATGTTATAGATTTTATAGAATTAGCTTATGGATAAACTATAAGTCAATTTCTTCAGTTGTACCATCAGGATATGTTACTGTCGCTTTGTTATCGCAAGTACCGTCACCATAATTTATAGAAGCGCTCAACGCATTCTTGGTCATCACTAATGTGCCTGTTGTAATATATTCACAGCTGAAAGTCCCTTCTAAAGTAGGATTTGTCGCTAAAGTATATGTATCAGCGTTTAATGTAACGGTCCAGTTTCCACTTACGGTATAAGTTCCATCGGCAGTGCCAATACCATTAACAGTATACGTTTTAGTACCTTGTTCTGAAGCAGTAGTTCCATCTGCTAAAGTGATGGATAAGTCCGAGATAACAGAATAGGCAAAGCTTCCCATATCGGTATTAAATGCATAAGAAGAAGATTTACTTCCATTAATCTGATTACCTCCATAAGACAGATTGTCAAAGGTTATTGTCGAAGTTACATCGGTATCGGTTACAGTCACAATAACATTCATAGAACCACTTACAGTTTCACCGTTTCCAAAATCACAATCAGAAAACGTTAAGGTATATCCATTCTGCGTGACAGTAAAATCAATACAATCGTTATTTTTAGAAATACCCTCAGCATTAGACCTGTTCATAGGTATATTATCTAACGACATATTATCTATGAAATTAGAAATCTTTTCTACTTCCAGACTTTTCATAACATCTTCCTGAGTAATATCGGGAGATGAATTATTACTGTCGTCATCGCTACAGCTAGCTACTAACATGCAAGCTATAATCGCAATACTGAAGACCTTAATTTTTAAAAACGGTTTGTTCATCATCATTATTATTTTTAGGTTTTAACTAAAAACTCAAAATATTGTTTTTTATTTTATATATATCAATTTTTTGATCACGCGTTTTTTAAGTTTCTTACTCATTTCTAAAAATTTTCATGTATCTGGCTTAAAGATAATTAATCTGTTTTTTCAGTTCAATGAAAAACATTATAGCTATATTTATGTCTGAATAACCCCAAGATTAAATGGTTTCTCAATAGGAGCGTGATCTGCTGCTTCAATACCCATAGAAACCCACTTTCTGGTATCCAATGGATCGATAATTCCGTCTGTCCAGATTCTTGCTGCCGCATAATAGGGAGAAATCTGTTTATCGTATCTTGCTTTGATTTTATCGAATAGTTCTTTTTCATCTTCTTCGGATAACTTTTCTCCTTTCTTTTTTAAAGAAGCAGTCTCAATCTGAAGTAATACTTTGGCAGCCTGAGCACCACCCATTACGGCAAGTTCTGCACTTGGCCAGGCACAAATCAATCTTGGATCATATGCTTTGCCACACATAGCATAATTCCCAGCTCCGTAAGAATTTCCAATTACAACGGTAAATTTGGGAACAACACTGTTACTAACCGCATTTACCATTTTAGCTCCGTCTTTGATAATGCCTCCATGTTCACTTTTACTACCTACCATGAAACCAGTTACGTCTTGTAAAAATACTAACGGAATTTTCTTTTGATTACAGTTGGCAATAAATCGAGTCGCTTTATCGGCAGAATCAGAATAGATCACACCTCCAAACTGCATTTCACCTTTTTTAGTTTTTACAATCTTTCTTTGATTAGCCACTATACCCACAGCCCAACCATCAATTCGCGCATATCCTGTGATAATTGTTTGTCCATAACCAGATTTATATTCCTCAAAATCAGAATCATCCACCAATCGATGAATAATTTCCATCATATCATATTGTTCGTTTCTTGCTTTTGGTAAAATCCCATAGATATCTTTAGGTTCCTTTTTAGGTTTAAAAGGCTTGATTCTGTTATAACCTGCTTTATCAAAATCTCCAATTTTTGAAACTATATTTTTTATTGTATCAAGTGCATCTTTATCATCCTTTGACTTATAATCAGTTACACCCGAGATTTCACAATGAGTTGTGGCTCCACCCAAAGTTTCATTATCAATACTTTCGCCAATTGCGGCTTTAACGAGATAACTACCAGCTAGAAAGATACTTCCTGTTTTATCCACAATTAATGCTTCGTCACTCATTATTGGTAAATAAGCACCTCCAGCAACACAACTTCCCATCACTGCAGAGATCTGTGTAATTCCCATACTACTCATCACTGCATTATTTCTGAATATTCTACCAAAATGTTCTTTATCAGGAAAAATTTCGTCCTGCATAGGAAGATAAACTCCTGCACTGTCTACCAAATAAATAATAGGTAACTTATTTTCAATGGCGATTTCCTGAGCTCTTAGATTCTTTTTACCTGTTATAGGAAACCAAGCTCCTGCTTTTACAGTAGCATCATTGGCAACAACTATACACTGTTTTCCACTTATATGACCTATTTTGATAACGACCCCACCACTAGGGCATCCTCCGTGCTCAGCATACATTTCATCACCTGCAAATGCTGCGATTTCTATAGCTTCATTATCACTATCCAATAAATATGCAATTCGTTCCCTTGCGGTCATTTTACCTTGCGAGTGTAGCTTTTCGATTCTTTTTTCACCACCACCAAGTTTTACTTTCGCTAGTTTTTGACGCAATGCTGAGACCAAGAGTTTATTATGATCTTCGTTTTTATTGAAGTTTATGTCCATTTGTGTGTATTGTTTGCACGAAAATACAAAAATCAAAGAGTTTTTAATCATTAAAATTTAATTGGGACACCTATTTCATTTATATAAAAAATGTTTAGATAATGTAAACTATTTTTTAGGAAAAATAACTGGTTTTATAGTAGTATGATAACAGTCTACTAACATTTGATTCTTTCGAGAATGTAACAAGCGTTAATCAATCCGTTTTAGAATCCAGAGTCGATAACGGTTCTTCAAATTAATGAATCTGGATATATAATTAAAAGCAGGTACTTATTACTTAAGTCCCTTTTTTAATGAAATCATTTTCGTAACTACTTGTTTAGCAATTGATAAGACGCAAAAGAGGTTGAAGATCTCTCTAAAAAGCTATTTTTTGACGATAAAATACCGATATTTGCATACTGTTTTTGATTTTTTATTGGAAACAATTAACTAAATAACTTGCTATGGGAATGAATAAAAATACAGTTTTGGCTTGGGCTACATTTATAATGATTTTAGCCGGATTAGGGCTTATTGCTTTGGGGGCATTTAGATACAGAGATGTTTCCGGTTGGGGGTTCGCAGCTGTTGGGGTTGGATTTTTAGCAAATGCCTGGGTATTCAATGCTTTAAAAGGTAGAGTATAGCTAACTATATATTTCAAAAACTAACTAACATATATAAAATAATTTAGGGGCTTATGTCAGACGATAAAAAGATTATCTTCTCTATGTCTGGGGTTACAAAAACGTATAAAAGCGCAAATACTCCAGTTCTAAAAAATATTTATTTAAGTTTTTTCTACGGGGCAAAAATAGGAATTCTAGGTCTTAATGGCTCCGGAAAATCAACCTTACTCAAGATTATAGCTGGTATTGATAAGAACTATCAGGGAGACGTTGTTTTTTCCTCAGATTATTCTGTAGGGTATCTAGAGCAGGAACCGCAATTGGATTCGGAAAAAACCGTACTTGAAGTGGTAAAAGAAGGTGCCTCGGAAATGGTGGCAGTTCTCGATGAGTACAACAAGATCAATGACATGTTTGGTTTAGAAGAGGTTTATAGTGATGCAGATAAAATGCAGAAACTCATGGATCGACAGGCAGCATTGCAAGATCAGATAGATGCAGGTAATGGGTGGGAACTGGATACCAAATTGGAAATCGCTATGGATGCTTTAAGAACTCCGGATTCTGATAAAAAAATCGGAGTATTGTCTGGAGGGGAAAGAAGAAGAGTCGCACTTTGCCGATTATTACTAAAAGAACCGGATGTATTGTTGTTAGATGAACCAACAAACCATCTGGATGCAGAATCAGTACACTGGTTAGAACATCATTTAGCGCAGTATAAAGGGACAGTTATCGCTGTAACACACGATAGATATTTCCTTGATAATGTTGCAGGTTGGATTCTGGAACTAGATAGAGGAGAAGGAATCCCCTGGAAAGGAAATTATTCCTCTTGGCTTGATCAGAAATCTAAACGTTTAGCACAGGAAAGTAAGTCTGCTTCGAAACGACAAAAAACATTAGAACGAGAGCTGGAATGGGTACGTCAGGGCGCTAAAGGAAGACAAACTAAACAAAAGGCACGTTTAAAGAATTACGATAAATTAATGAGTCAGGATCAAAAACAACTTGACGAGAGATTAGAAATATACATCCCTAATGGACCAAGATTAGGAACGAATGTAATTGAAGCTAACGGAATAAGTAAGGCTTATGGCGATAAGCTTTTATATGAAGACCTTAATTTTAAACTCCCTCAGGCAGGAATCGTCGGGATTATTGGTCCTAATGGAGCTGGTAAGACCACTATTTTCAAAATGATTATGGGTGAGGAAACTCCGGATAAAGGTAGTTTCTCTGTTGGTGATACAGCAAAAATTGCATATGTAGACCAATCTCATTCTGATATTAATCCAGATAAGTCCATTTGGCAAAACTTTAGCGACGAACAGGACTTGATATTAATGGGGGGTAAAGAGGTTAATTCTCGTGCATATTTGAGCAGATTCAACTTTTCGGGTAGTGAGCAGAACAAGAAAGTATCTACACTTTCAGGAGGAGAGCGTAATAGATTACACCTGGCGATGACCCTAAAAGAAGAAGGTAATGTATTGCTTTTAGACGAACCTACTAATGATCTTGATGTCAACACTTTACGAGCGCTAGAGGAAGGGCTAGAGAACTTTGCAGGTTGTGCGGTGGTGATCTCACACGACCGATGGTTCCTAGATCGTATATGTACCCATATTTTGGCATTTGAAGGAGATTCACAGGTATATTTCTTTGAAGGTAGCTTCTCTGATTATGAAGAAAACAAGAAGAAACGTTTAGGGGGTGATTTGTTGCCGAAACGTATAAAGTACAAGAAATTAGTGAGATAATTTTAAGAAGCGGATGAATTTCATACTAAAGGTATTTGTTTTTCTATTATTTTCTATCGAATTATATACACAATCAGAATTTCCACATGTCTTAGTTTTCAAGGATGGTAAAGAAATAAGAGGAAAAGTTGTTGTGTGGAACAAAAGCAAAATAATCTTTAGAAAGGCAGACACTAATCAAAAAGAATCCTATAAATATAAAATATTAAAAAAGATAATTGACTACGATACCGGAAAAGAGTACGAAGGTTTATTGGTATTGAGACAATTAAAAGGTACTAGCAGGACTTTAAAACTTACCAAAGCAGTCTCGGGAAAAGTTGAGTGCTTTTATATTTCTAGTGAATCTTCATCATCAGCATTAGGAATCGATGCGGATACTGTTTCATCTACTTATTTTATTATGTAGAGAAGAGCAAGAAGATGAGGTTATACAAGTAAAATCTGGACTTAGATTTAATAAAATAAAAAAGAGCTTAAAGAATTTTTTGGAAATTGTCCGGAATTGAATAAAAAAATTGATAAGGGCTTTTTCGACGATAGATTAGAAGCTTTGGAATCTATTGTAAAACATTATAAAGCCAATGTTAGATAAAATAAAAGTAATAGCCTTCGATGCCGATGATACGCTTTGGGTAAATGAAACTTTTTTTAGAAAAGCAGAAGAAGAGTTTTGTGAACTGGTATCAGATCATCTACCTAAAGAACAAGCTAATAAACTACTTTATGAAGTAGAAATGCAGAATCTTTACTTGTATGGTTATGGTATCAAACCGTTCACCCTTTCCTTAATAGAGGCGGCTATTAAGGTTACTAACGGAAACATGAATATTCGACTGGTAGAGAAGTTAATAGATAAAGGGAAGCAGATGCTCCAGGAACCTGTAGAATTGTTGGATGGAATAGAAGAAACCCTTCAGTATTTATCAAAAAAATACAGACTGGTAATGGCCACCAAAGGGGATCTGCTGGATCAGGAACGTAAATTGATTAAATCTGGATTAGAGAAATATTTTCATCATATAGAAATTGTATCGGATAAAACAGAAAAGCAATACCAAAAACTGGTGAATCATTTAGATATTAATGAAACTGAGTTTTTAATGGTCGGAAATTCAATAAAATCTGACATTTTACCGGTTTTAAATATTGGAGCTCATGCATGTCATATTCCGTTTCACACCACTTGGGTTCATGAAGTACATAATGGAACTATCGATCATCCTAATTTTAGGAGTTTAACCAATTCAAAAGAATTATTACAGTATCTGTAAATGAAGAAAACGGAATTAGATCTAACTACCTGGAATAGAAAAGAGCACTATGAATTCTTTAGTAGTTTTGATGAACCGTTTTTTGGGATTGTATCTACTGTTGATTTTACAAAAGGTTATCGAATAATTAAAGATCGTGGCTATTCATATTTTCTGTACTATTTGCACAAGGCTATAAAAGCAGCCAATGAAATAGAACCTTTTCGGTATCGAATAGAAGAAGGTAAAGTGTTTATTTATGATCAGATCCATGCTTCTCCGACTATCGGAAGAGAAGATCATACTTTTGGTTTTTCTTTTATAGAGTTCGATGAGGACTTTTCTGTTTTTCAGGCAAACGCTCATTTAGAAATAGAGGATGTTAGAAATTCTGTTGGATTGCGACATACTGACAATGCCAAACGACTGGATAGTTTACATATTTCTTCCATTCCCTGGTATAACTTTACAGGAATATCTCATGCCAGACATTTTCAATATCTGGATAGTGTGCCAAAAATTTCTTTCGGAAAATACACTAAGGAGAGAGACAAAATTTATCTACCTATATCCATTCATGTACATCATGCATTAATGGATGGCTATCACGTAGGCTTATATCTAGAAAGGTTTCAGGAATTGCTTAATGCATAGAAAAATACAAGATAACTCCTGTTCTCAATATTGATTATATAATTTTTCCTAATTCGGCAACATCACCAGCTTGCAGCTTGTTCAGTCGAATATTTCCAACTCTCACCCTAATTAAACGTAGTGTAGGAAACCCGACTGCAGATGTCATTTTTCGTACTTGTCTGAACTTGCCTTCTGTTAACGTTATAGAAACCCAACTGGTGGGGCCGTGCCTCTTGTCTCTGATTCTTTTTGACCGTTCGGGAAAATCAGGAACTTTTGTTATTTTAAAAGCCCTACAGGGATTAGTTAGGTACTTTTTTCCGTCAAAACCAATTTGGACACCATTTACCAGTTTAGTCAAAGCATCTTCTGTAATATTGCCATCTACCTGCACATAATACTCTTTTTCTATATTGCCACTACAGATGTGATTACTTGTTTTACCATCTGTAGTTAATAGTAATAACCCTTCTGATTTTTCGTCTAATCTACCAATAGCCATGATACCTACAGGAAAATTAAATAATTCCCCTAATAATTTTTTAGAATTTTGCTTTTGCCCATTATTGATAAACTGACTCAAATAACCATAGGGCTTATATATCATAAAGTGTCTATGAGCTTCTGTTATTTTATTCGACATTACTAACTAATTTTTTACACTTTATTAGGTCATTCCACACCACCAAATGTAGTCATTGTGAGACTGTATATAAAAATTTTTATTTTACTGAAATTCAATTTATTTTCTTTAATCAACCTGTTTTTAAAAGAAGAACCTTCTTTAGAAAGAAGTCTATAGATCCGTAAAGCACTAAAAAAATATAATAAGTTTTTTATAAATGCTATTGTCTGTTGAAATGAAAAATTTTGTAAAGAGAAGATAATTTATTGAAATTTTATATAATATCAGGGTAACAAAATTTAGTAATAACTCAAATAAGTGACTTGAATTAGTTAATTTAACATAGATCATCTATCTTTGTACTAAATAAGTACATATTGATTACTATATTATAATTTTGTACTTAGTCGTTGTAACCACTGGGTTAATTGTTCGGTAAATCAATCTTCTAGTATTGTCATTTTCCAATTATTCGTTTAGTATTCCGATGACAATTGATGTTTAACAAATTAATTAGAGATATACTGAATGGCAAAATCACAACAGACTTTTAGCAAGATTGAAAAAGAAAAAAAGAAATTAAAGAAACGCGAGGAAAAGCAGAAAAGAAAAGAAGAACGTAGAGCTAATTCAAAAAAAGGTAGTGGTTTCGATATGATGATTGCTTATGTTGATGAAAATGGTCACCTTACAGACACCCCACCAGATCCTTCGAAAAAGAAAAAAGTAAAAGCTGAGAATATAGAAATTGGTATTCCGAAAAAGGAACACGTAGAAGAAGATCCGATTAAAAAAGGGAAAGTAGCTTTTTTTAATGATTCAAAGGGATATGGCTTTATCACTGAGCAAGAATCTCAGGAAAAATTTTTCGTACACGCAAATGGCTTGATGCAAGAGATTAGAGAAGGGGATAAGGTACAGTTCGAATTAGAAATGGGAATGAAGGGGTTAAACGCGGTTAGAGTTAAGAAAATTTAGGTTTTATAAACTTCGAAATATTTAAAAAGCATTTGCAGATATTGACTGCAAATGCTTTTTTGATTTTAGTTCATATCGGGATACCAATCCAGTTGAACAACTTTAATTTCAGAATTCCCTTTATTTACAATTTCTTTAAACTTTGAAACGTCACTTAGTCCTTCTGTCCCTCTATAATGATAAGGATATATCTCATTTGGTTGAAATGCCAATACGGCATCTGCAGCACTTTCCACGGTCATAGTATAAGGAAGATTCATGCATACAAAAGCTTTATCTATATTTTTTAAAGATCTCATTTCAGGGATATCCTCTGTGTCTCCGGAGAAATACAAGCGTTCATCTCCTAAAGTAATCACATATCCATTACCACGACCTTTTGCATGAAATTTCAGAGCTTCCTCTCGAAGGTTGTACATTGGTATGGCTTCAATTGTTATTCCTTCAATATCTTTTGTTTCTCCATTATTAATAATCACCAGTTTTTCCGTGTAGTTTGCCGGAAGTTTTTCTGCAACTGCTTGTGGAACTATAAGTTTTGAATCCGAAAGGTCTAGGCTATCTAGTGTTTCTATATTCATATGATCTCCGTGAATATCGGTAATAAGAACAAGGTCAGGGAGTTTTTGGTTTTGGAAAGCCTCGGCACCTCCTGTAGGATCCAGATAGATAGTCTTCCCTTTATACTCCAACACGGTTGTAGCGTGCTGAATCGGAATGATTTTTAGGTCAGAAACAGGTTTTTCTACTGACTCTTCATTAGTTACAGTTTCTTCTAGTGTTTTTTCAGCAGTAGTTTCTTCTTTTTTAGCTTCTTTACAACTAAATAGAGAAATGCTAAAAACAAATAACATTAGGGTACATGATTTCATTTCATTTGGTTTTAGTTATTTTACCAAGGTATTAAATGGTATCAAAATCAAAAACATTTTAATGTAAGATTAACTATCTATCCATAATTTTATGGCCATAGCAATTACCATTATGATTAAAAAGATTTTAACTATTCCATCTCCTTTTTTTACAGACCACCTACTGGAAAACCATCCGCCCGTAGCATTACCAAAAGCTAATACAAAACCATAGAGATAATCTATTTGATTATTAAAAGCAAAAACTGCCAATGCCCCTATGGTATAGATAAAAACAATTAATGCCTTTACTGCGTTAGACTTCACTAGACTCATTCTATTAATTGTAGTTAGCGCCAAAAGAATGAAAATACCAACTCCAGCCTGAATAAATCCCCCATAAATACCAATAACGAAAAAAGCAACTATAGCAAGTACACGATATCTACCGTGTAATCGTTCTACAAAACCTTCGAGGGTTACTTTGGGCTTAAAAACCATAAATATTACTACCAACAGCATAATTACGGCTAGTATCTTATTAAAAATTTCACCTTTTATATTGATTGCTATTTTTGCTCCTATTATAGAACCAATCAAGGCCGATATACCAAGATAAACACTAAATATCGATGGCTGAATCCCTTTGCTTTTAAAACCCGCTACCGATGTGATGCTCTGAATAAAAATCCCTATTCTATTAGTACCATTAGCAATTGATGGTGGCAATCCCATAAAAATTAACATAGGTAAGGTAAGTAAAGATCCTCCTCCGGCAATGGTATTGATAACCCCAGCAATAAAGCCAACTAACATTAAGATGATAAGTAATATAATTTCATTCATTGGGTTGTATTACCATTCAAAAATAACTAAATCTAAAAAATACAAAGGCTTTTTCTAATTCATTTAGTTTAAATTATTAAACTATTGTAGATTTACAGTACCAATAAAAAAATAATAAAGTCAAAACATTACCGAAAATATTTCCCATTTTAGAATCCTTAAAGAGGTATAAAAAAGCGACTTTTGTTGTAGATGCGATGGCAGGTGTTACCGTCGGCGTAATTCTCATCCCTCAGGCAATTGCCTATGCATTGTTAATGGGTACGCCACCCATTTATGGACTCTATGCCTGTTTGATCCCGTTACTATTATACGCTGTATTTGGTACATCCAGACAATTAAGTATTGGTCCTGTAGCCGTTACTGCTATTTTAGTAATGAGTGGAGTAAGCCAGATTGCTGTTCCGTTTACACCAGAATTTGTGAGTTTAGTAATTTTTTCAGGATTATTGATTGGATTATTACAAATACTCTTGAGTCTTTTAAGAATGGGGTTTTTAGTAAATCTTATTTCTCAGCCCGTAATTTCAGGATTCATTTCGGCAGCAGCAATTATTATTATTGTATCACAACTAAGTGAATCGTTAGGAATCAAAATTCCAAGTTTTGATTATGCCCATCAATCTTTATGGTTTGTATTTCAAAATATTTCTGCTGTACATCTTATAACATTCGGAATGTGCTTTGGATCTATAATAGTGATGCTTATTCTGAAAAAATGGAAGAGATCCTTCCCGGGAGCACTTTTTGTCCTTGTTTTAACAACATTGGTTACTATTGTCTTTGACTTAAAGAGATTAGGGCTTTCAGTGATTGAAGATGTACCTAAAGGATTACCGTCTTTTGTTATTCCGGAAATGAATTATGATTCAATGATAGCATTGATGCCATCGGTGCTAACGGTAACTTTTATAGGATATGTAGGAAGTATTGGAATTGCCAAATCTTTAGAAATGAAGAACAGAGATCATATCGTAAGACCGAATCAGGAATTACTCGCACTGGGAATTGCAAAAGTTATTGGTTCATTTTTCCAGGCGATACCTTCCTCCGGCAGTTATAGTAGATCTGCAATTAATGATGAAGCAGGAGGAAAAACTACTGTATCATCTATAATCACGGTATTAATGGTTATTATATCATTACTATTTCTAACTCCATTTTTTTACTACATACCCAAAGCCGTTTTGGCTGCTATCATATTGGTGTCGGTTTTTGGATTAATCAACTTTAGTGAAGCAAAGTATCTTCTAAAACTTAGAAGAAGAGAGTTTATCACAATGTTTATGACTTTCGTCGGGACTCTGGTATTTGGCGTAGAAAAAGGTATTTTTATTGGTGTAATACTTTCTTACGTTTTCCTACAATATTATAGCGCAAGGCCTCATATTGCAGAACTGGTTCATATTCCTAATACCAACTATTATCGTAATATAAATAGATTTCCGGAAGCTAAACGATCCTTGCAGTATTTGATAATACGGTTTGATGATCAATTATATTTTGCGAATACTAATTATTTCAAAGAAGCAATCCTGAGCTATATAGAAAAACGGAATCCTTTACCAAAGTTCTTGATTTTGGATAGTACCAATATTCATGATATTGATAGTACAGGATTGCATGTGCTAGAAGATATTCATAGGTTTTTAGAAGAGTCTGGAGTTCAACTACTAATTTCGGGTACTATTGGTCCTGTAAGAGATTTTTTAAAAAGATCAGGGTTTACCGATACGTTAGGGAAACAGCATAATTTTTTGAATATTGAAGATGCTGTGAGATATACAGAGAATAAAAAAGTACGTAAGAAGTTGATAGAAGTTGCAGGACAGCACAATAAGAAACGATCTTTTCTGGATTAGTTGTTATTATACGTGTTCTATAATACTAAAGAACTAAAGTTCGTTTTTAAGATTTGGAAACTTCAGGTTTCTCATTAATTTTTTCTATAGAAATGATTTTCGCACGGCTATAGCCTCCAAATACTAAACGTTTAATTTGAAAATCAAATGTAATGGTATAGTTCTTTTCTATCATTTTTATTGGACTTTCCGGATGTAGTTTACTGAAATCTTTTAAATTTACATAAATCCAGTCATTGTTTCTTATTGCAGTTTTTAGGAATACTCTTCTTCTTTTTAGAATTAAAGATTCAAAAGAATATCTGAAAAAATCATTCTGTCCTATATCGATTAATTTATACTTGATTGTGGAGGTTCCTCTAATGATTTCCGGATGAGTAATTTGGTATCTCAATAAAACGAGAACAAAGCATAACGCTAATGTTATTATAATAAATAGTAAAATTTTCATGTATAATTGTTAGTAATACTATTTCTCATACACGTACATTTTTATACCCATACCATAATTCATAAATCCTTTCTGAATTAAAATATTGTTTTCACTATATTTTTCGTCAAAACGTTGCCACGTGCGATTTTTAAAGAATATTCTTCGAGTAAAAGTTAGATTGCCATCTATTTTATCCGTAAAAGGCAGTAAGGGTCTAAAAGTGGTAGAGACTTTTACAATTCCTTTGCGTGTTTCTACTTCGTGATATTTTTTAGTATGTTGTAATTTTCCTTCCTTATCGGTATATCCTAAAACCTGAATGGAAATAAATATCCCATTTTTAGGTATAAAAACTTTATACTCAGAAATATCAAGTTCAAAATTGGTTTTATCCTTATTGGTGATCCTGAAAATAATATCTTCACCAGACAACCTTCTACCAGGAATACCATTATTATTTTTATAGAATTGCATTTTAAAAAGCGTAGAAAAAGACTGTTTTTTTCCGGAAGCAGATCCTCTTGCAGATTCCATCATTACTGGTAAATAGACCGAAGCTATTTTTGTCGATTTCAAGGGATCTCTTGGAAAAAATACGGCTATTTCAGATTCCACTGTAGGTAACCAACATCTAAAATAGTCATTGTGTATTTTAGAATTCTTTTTCTTTGCTTTGTACTTACCAAGATTTTCGGCTTTAACAACTACTTCTTGAAGTTCTGCGATGTCCGTTACTAAAAGAATAGGATTAGACAAGTTTTTTGTAGCTAAAGCCTTTTCTTTATATCCAAGTGCTGTAATATAAATTGAATCAATGTCTTTATACCTTTTTTGTAAAAACTGAAAAACACCATCAGAATCGGCAAACAATCCATTCCCATTACCAAATGAAATAGTAGCGTAGGATATGGGGAATTTTTCTATAGAATCCTGTACCCTAAAAGATTGGGCATAAATCCCTTTAAAAGTCAATAATAATAGTACGGGGAATACTTTTTTCATAGTAGGTAAGGGGGAATTAAATCGGGTATTAAATTAATAAAAATAAATTAAAGCAATACTCAAACAAACTAAACGGATAACGTTTTAAATTTTTCATCATTGTGTAATTGATTTAACATCATCAAAAAGAAAGCCAAAATAACGGGCAATTTATTCGTAAAGAGTTTTTAAAGAATAACATCACACTCATATAACATTAATCATATAGTTTGGACTAACCGAATACAGATATAAAATTGTCTATAAAGAGATTTCAAATCCATTGAAAAAAAACATGAATTCAAATCCGTGAAGTAAAAGATCAAGTAAAAACAGAAATTTCCAGAGTTGATTATTCCAGAAAAAACATTCAGTATCTACGAGGTGATACGGAGATAAAATTAAAGAGTTGATCTTTCATAATCTGATGATTATTCAATTTTTATGTAATGTTCAGATAGCGAATATTGTCCTTTTTTATCCACTGCAATTTGTTGATAAGAATTTTTATCCATCACTAGCTCAAATTTAAAAACCTGAGTTGTATCTACAATTTTCATCATGGATCCAGAGGCATATTCTAACCTTTCTTCTAGCATATTACCTTTTATTGAATAAGATCCATAGCCAAACCACTCATTATTATCAGCAGGATCGAATCTGGTCCACATTACTTTTCCTTTACTATACATTTTTACTTGTCGATATCCGTTCGTATTAAAAATAGTGTCTGATACCTGGTTATTATCATATAATAATTGATATTGTAAATTCCATACTCCTTCTAGCTTGTAAACATCAACAGGAGGAGTAGTTTTGATAAGATTGAACGTAGATGTAGAATATAAGCCAATTAGAATCAATAAAAAGATTTTCATAATAGCGCAATTTATGTTTTGAATCTTAATAAGTTACGAAAATTTTATGAGATTTTTTTAATTTTCAAATGGCTTTATAATTTCTTTGGCAAAGATTGTGAATAAGAATTTAATAACATATAAAGTAAGGGAATAAAAGAGTTAATCATAAAACCTACATTTGGAACTTGATAATACCTGAGTTTGATGCTCCATAAGACCATTGGAAATCATTTTAAAAACTCTAAACACGAACCAATATGACAGAGTATGTATTGCTAACCGAAGATCAGACTTATTTTGTAGAATATCTTATAGGAGAATTAGTTTTATCCCGAAGCATCAGTGAAGCAATGAAGTTTAACGATGAGCATCTTGCTTTGAAGTTTAAAAAGATGTTACATAACTCGTGCAAGCTTACAACTAGTGTAAATACTTATATTGGCTGAGTTTTAATAACAATTAAAAAAAATAACGTAAAGATATTGTAGAAAGGCTCAAAGCAATATTGCATAGATACCGGATACATGATGTAATAAAAATAAAAAGGGGATGTGTTGTTTAAACACATCCCCTTTTTCGTGAAACTATTTTTTTTCTTAATTTGAAGATAACATTGCAAAGAACTTATCTAAATTAGGTAATAATACGATTCTGGTGCGTCTGTTGATTGCCATATTCTCTTCAGAATTGTTTTCAACTAATGGCTGGTAGCTACTTCTTCCAGAAGCAATTAATTTTGAAGGATCTACACTATACTTATTTTGCAATAATCTAGTAATAGATGTAGCTCTTTTTACACTCAAATCCCAGTTATCTTCTAAAGCAGGAGTACTAATCGTTCTCGGATCCGTATGCCCTTCGATCATTACGTCTAGACTTGGTTCGGAATTGATTACTTGAGCAAGTTTTTCTAAAACATCATTTGCTTTGTTACTAACTCTATAACTCCCACTATTAAATAACATTTTATCAGAAATGGAAATCATTACTACGGTATTTTCAATATCGATAGAAATGTCCTCGTCTTCTTTTAAGCTGTCATCTAAAGAGCTTTTCAAATTATGTGAAACAGCAAGATTCATCGAATCCTCAAGAGTTCTGGCACCCTGAAGTTTTTCAGGATCCACTTGTGCCAATGTTTGTTTCATCTTTTCTTTAGTGTTGTTTGAGATTACAGCTAGGTTATCTACCATTACCATTTTCTCATCATTAGAATCTCTTAAAGAATTAATCTTTGCATTATAATCTGCTACTCTGGCTTCGATTTTTGCAAATTTAGATTCTAGTTCTTCCTTTTCTACAGTGGTTTTCTGCAATGTACTTCGGGTATTGTTTAGATCCTCCTCTAGAGCGAGATATTTCTTTTTAGATACACAAGAGGTGGTCATCAAAGCCCCCGATAGTACAATTAATGTGATTACTTTTTTCATGGTTATTTAATTAATCTTTTATACGTCATGTAGAACTAAATGTTGTACGTTTTATTATAAAATTACCTACTAAACTTTTCCTATCAAATTCTTAAAAATTGTTAAAAAAAATTGTTAAAATCAGCATACCGTAACTTTTTTACGGTAAATTTACCTTCTAAATTTTATTAAATTACTGAATTACAATACATTAATTTTTTATTCTCATGATTGAAAATTTTAATTTCGGATCTAGCACTTTTTGTGGTTGTAACGATACCAAAAATATATCGTCTTATTTACAAAACAAACTACCTGAATCAGCATTACTTTAAACTTAAAATTTTTGAAATTCATGTTTTTGAATAACAGAAAACGAACGTTATTGGGAATTCTGATTTGTTTTTCACTCGCAATCACGTCTGCTCAAGATTCTAACACTAACAACGGTAAGGTATTATTGGAATATAAAACAATGGTATTAGGTGGTACCTTTTCATACTTACCTATCTATAAAATAAATTCGCAAAGAATTAGCGCTACTATCAATTCCGAAATGGAATCTGCTGAAAATGATTTTAGCAAAGTTTATGAAGAGAATTGGAATAATCTAGTTTTCAATAGTTACTGGAAAAATAAATTAAAAAAACCTTTTAAATTATATTTTAAAGACACGATTTTCTCATCACCCGTTGAGCATAAAATGGTAGTTACTTCTAGATATGGATGGAGAAGAGGCAGGCCTCATCAAGGTATTGATATTGATCTTAGAACAGGAGATAATGTAAAAGCATTGCTAGGTGGAAAGGTACGATATGTAAGACGTCACGGTGGACATGGAAGAACGATCGTAATTCGCCATGATAATGGTTTAGAAACCGTTTATGCGCACCTTTCTGGATATTTAGTAAAAGAAAATGATATTGTAGAAAAAGGTCAGATCATTGGTAAAGGAGGTATATCGGGTAATGCCAGAGGGAGTCATTTACATTTAGAGGTTAGGTATCGCGGTAAGAGTATACACCCTGAATATCTTTTTGATTTTTCTGAAATTACTAAAATAAGGTCTAAAGAAATCGCAGTTACCCAAAAATGGATGACACCAAGATCTCATAGATCAACGAGAAAAAGTAAAATTATAGTTCAGACTGATATTGATAACGTTATCCCTGAAAATCCGGCAAAAAAAAGTATTTACATCGTAAAAAGAGGTGATACATTACACGGTATAGCCAGGAAGCACGACATTGAAGTATCCGAAATATGTAAAATCAATTCGATCAGATATAATTCAGTGCTAAATATTGGTCAGGAAATCTTGATCTATTAGCACTTCAATTCTGAATGTGTTTATGGATCATTTCCAATAGCGCTTTTTTATCGTAAGGTTTTAATATATAGTCATTTAAACCTGCTTGTATTATCTGTCGGTTTAACTGTGTCACATCCACAGCAGTTAATGCGATAATAGGCGTTCGATTATCAAATTCGCGAATTCTTTTCGTAGTACCGATACCATTGAGCTTTGGCATATTTATATCCATAAGAATAATGTCATAAGAATTTTCTTTTACTAATGCTATGGCTTCAAATCCATTGTCTATAGTTGTACAATCAAAATTTTCTTTGGATAGAATTTTGTCTGCTACTAATAAATTAAGTTTGTTATCATCTACCACAAGCACCTTTTGTTTATCACTACCAATATTTCCACTGATATTTTTACCATTCGGGTTTACCGTTTCCAGATCTATAACAAAAGCATATTCTGAACCTGCCTGAGAATTATTTTGTAATATGATCTCACCCTCTAATGACTTAGCTAATCTTTTTACTATAAAAGAATTTAAACCTGTTCCCAGGTATGATTTTTTAACCTTTTCAATATTTATAAATTCCTGATAAATAGATTGTTCATCTTCTTCCGATACTTCACTTCCGTCATGTGTTATCTTAAAAGATATATTATTAGTCACTCCTTTTGTATTAATCAGATGAACTGAAAATACAATAGTTCCATTTTTAGTGAACCTTAAAGCGTTACTGATTAGGTTCATTAGTATCTGAGATAGTATGGCCGGGTTTCCTTTTAATATTTCAGGAATTTCATTATCAAATTCCAGGTTTAAAGTATTGCTACTATTTTCGGTTGCATAACTAAATGAATTTATGATATTTTCGGTGAGTTGTTTAAGGTTGAATGGTTTTTTATCTAAAACAATTTCCTCAGACTCAATAACATTGATTTGCAGAACATTATTAATCAGTGTCAAGAGATAATCTCCTGAGAACTTTAGTGACCTTAGATTTTTATTATTTTCCAGTTCTGGGTGTTCATCTGTCAAAATATTGGTCAATCCCATAATACCATACAGGGGAGTTCTTAATTCCTGACTTAAAGAAGATATAAATTCCTGATTACTTTGAACTTTTTTCTCGGTTAAATCGTGAAGCGAATTGAATGCATCATTCTTACGCTTAAGTCTTGATGCTAGGGAGTAACATTTCAAACTTAAAAAAACAACTAAGATTAAAAGAAGGATTCCGATAAAATAATACATCATCTGGATAGTTTTAAAACACAAAATAAGAGATATCAGATTTATCTTACAAGTTTGCACGAGTGTTTTTTCAATAAATTAGAATTTTTAAGTGTTTATTTTGATTAATCATTAGTTTGGTCAAGTTTTTGATAGTTCTTTATAAAAAAAGTAAGGGATTGATTATCTTTAACGACTATAGGTTATAAAGTAACAATGAAAATTAAATCGGCAATTATATCGGCGGTAGTGGTTTTTTCTGTGATCTCTATGAATGCACAGATAGAAAAGCCTATTTCATCTTTGAAAATTGACGATAATAGCACTTTGAAAACCGGTAAGTACAGTCTTTCTAAGGGAATTACTAAACCCAAAAATAATTTCACTTTATATGGGAATTCAAAAGACTCTTTACGTTGTAACAGAACGCAAAAACCTTTTGATATGACCGGGAATAACGGTTTGTTAAAGCCTGATCAAAAAGTAGTTCCTAAATGGTTTCAAAAAGATAATGAAATCAAAGAGGAATATAAAACAGATCAATATTTAGGAGATTTTAAGAGCTCTTCTTCTTCTGTACAATTAATCTATAGGGATCATCAATCTGTAGATGGAGATTTGGTAAGAATCTACGTCAATGATGATGTAGTTAGGTCTAATGTGTTTTTGGATGCTGTTTTTCAGGGTTTTAAAATTGATCTCGTAAAAGGATTTAACAGAATAGATATTGAAGCCCTTAATCAAGGTACTTCCGGACCAAATACGGCAGAATTTCAGTTATTTGATGAACTTGGAAATATCATAACCGCCAATGTTTGGAATCTTACAACAGGAGTAAAAGCTACAATTATAGTGGTAAAAGAATAATTAATTTCTACTTATTGATATATATTCCGGTAATCAATCAAGTAATAGTATATGTCGCTGTTCTTCTTTTCTTTGCCATATTCCAGAACTAATTTTTCCTCCAATTTCTTTCTAAACCTGAAAATGGTTAATTCGCTCCGTTTTCCTTATCGCGATCCCGTGTGGTTACAAGATTTTGAAAACACGATGCGTAATTTTTTTAAATGGATATTTCTTATTAATTTAAACCCTTACAATTATCAATTTATTTTTCCCCATTTTTTTAATACTTGATGACCAAAACTTCCTTTAATTTAAATTCGAAGCGACTCTTTTGATAAAAAGTATACACGTTTTTATGGAATTTTTTCAGTATTAAATTTTAATAATTTATTGGATAATCAAACCATTTGATATATGTCATCCACCAACAAAAAACCGGCAATAAATTGTCATACTCATATTTTTAGAGGAGAACACGTCCCTCCATATCTTGCTAAAACATTCGTTCCTTGGCCATTTAGCTATTTACTAAACACTTCCTGGATTCTTAAAATTTATAAGAACAGTGTGCGTAACAGCAGTAAAAAATATCAGGATCCATATATTGCGAAGAGACGTAGTAGAACCATTAGAGCCATCAAACTAAGAAGAAATAAAGTTTTTTCCGGATTATTATCTTTTTTAGGAATAATACTTACTATCCATGTGTTTTTTATCATTTTTAGATGGTTATCGTTTGTTTTCAATCCTGAACAAAATGAAGTAATAGGATACATTATCAAACTTCAGGACTGGTTATTAAACCATAAAATGTTATTCCCAATTCATAATTTATATGTTCAAATTTTCCTTGCAATTGTTTTATTTAGTTTTTTTAAAAGCGGACGTAATCTTATTTGGTTTATTCTAAGGAAAACGGTTAAGTTTTTTGCTATTCTTCCTGGTGAAATGACAAAGGAGTTGTTAGAAAGATATTTATTATTAGGTCGTTTTACTTTGTATAAGAATCAAAGTAAAATTTTTTCATCTATGAAAGAACAGTATGCCCCGGGAACAAAATTTATAGTGTTACCTATGGATATGGAATATATGGGGGCAGGAAAGTTAAAGCCGGAGGATACCTATAAACATCAAATGGAAGAGTTAGCCAGAATAAAGGAAAATAGCTCCAACAAAGAAGCGTTTTTACCATTTGTATTTGCAGAACCAAGAAGAATTAAAGATGAGAAGAATCATTTTAGATATACGCATAGTAAGGGTACCGTTACACTACAAGATTGTTTTATTAAAGAATATATAGAAGAAAAGAAGTTTGATGGATTTAAGATTTATCCGGCCTTAGGATACTATCCTTTTGATGAAGCATTATTACCACTTTGGAAGTACGCAGCGGATAATGGAATACCAATAATGACGCATTGTATTAAAGGAACTATATTTTATCGAGGTTCAAAGAAAAAAGAGTGGGAGTCACATCCTGTTTTTAAAGAAATTGTAAACCTTAAGAATGAGATTTACGAACCCTTGTTATTACCACAACGTAAAAACAAGGACTTTTCTTTAAATTTTACGCATCCCATGAATTATTTGGTATTATTAAAAGAAGAACTATTACGAATTTTGGTAAGTCAATGTACTGAAGATATTAGAAACTTATTTGGATATACAGATCTTAATACCAAATTGTTGTATGATCTATCTCATCTCAAAATATGTTTTGCTCATTTTGGAGGCGAAGATCAATGGTATAAATACCTCGAATTGGATCGATACGGCTACAGTAATGAATTAATCAAAGAACCCGAGAATGGGATTGATTTTTTGTATACAGCTAGTAACAAGTTTAGTTGGAAAAAACTTCAGGACTGTTGGAAATATGTAGATTGGTACTCCATTATATGTAGTATAATGCTACAACACGATAATGTATATGCGGATATTAGTTATATCCTTCACGATGAAAGGATTTTTCCCTTATTAAGACAAACGATCAATCATCCAATATTAGGAAAGAAAGTTTTGTTTGGAACAGATTTTTATGTGGTTAGAAATCATTCTGCAGAAAAGAATTTAATAGCAACAACTACTGGCAATTTGACCGTTGAAGAATTTGATGTAATAGCCAGGGACAACCCTGCAGTATTTTTAGGAAGACCTTAATCACAATCAGTAGCCCCATACCAGGTAGCAATAGTATTTTCGGCAGGTTTATACCGAGGAGAAAAATCCAGGTTAGTTGATACATTTTCTTTTTTTGATTGTGTATTCCATTGCCAAATGTATGTTCCTGCAAACCAGTCTTTATCCCAAAAGGTTTCATAAAGTGCCTGAAATGCTATTTGTTGGGTTTTGTCAGATTTTTGTTTAGAAAGAATACTAAGTGCAGAACCCCATTCCCAGGGTTTTATCGTTGCAGAAGCCTCACTTTTATATCCTATTTCTGTAAATAAGATCGGTTTATGGTGTTTTTTTGATAATGATTCCAATAATTCAATGTGTGTGTTCCATCCATCTTTTACAGTAATTAAATCCGGATTTGGACTTTTGGTTAAAGGAAAATACGCCTGGATACCAATATAATCAAACTCGTCCCAAAAATCAATTAATTCATATTCACCATCCCAGTTAGCAGCATATGTTAGTTTTCCTTTATAGATAGCTTTAATTTCTTTAATAAGAGATTTCCATTGCTCAGGTTGCGCTTTTAACGAACTTTTCAACTCTGTTCCAATGCACAATAGATCGGTGTTGGTTTCAGCTGCCATCATCGCATAATGTATCATATTAGCACGATAAGATTCAAACCAGATATCCCAGTCAGATAAAGAAGATTGGGTAACATTAGATCTCCATCCAGAACCCAGCCAAAGATGTGGTTTAAGCATTATATGTATGTCTCTGGTTTTTAGCTTGGTAATAGTTCTGATGAATAAACTGTCTCTTTTTGACCATTGTCCAATCTTTTTAGGAGTACTTATTCTATGTGTTTTCTCATCTTCCTGATAAAAAAAAGGAACTACAGCAACCCATTCTATATTAGAACGAATCAGATCATCAATGGCTACTTCGGTATTATCATTATATTGCCATCCAAACACAGTCATCCCACGATGTTTTTTATCAATTTGATATAAGTCTTTAGAGATACCGCTATTGTTTTCTATAGATGGAATCCAGTTGTATTGGAAGTCTTCTGAACTATTTCTAACAATAATTAGTTTAAAAATTCCAAACAGAACTAATGCCGGTGTTAAAAGTCTTAGCGATAAACGTTTTATCATCACCTTAAACCCTTTGCTTTTTTGTATTCGTATAAAATATCTAAAAATTAAGAATAGCAAATACAGAAGTATAAACAGAGTATGAATGGCAAAAACAAAATTTAGCCTGGTTAATGCTTCGCCAAAATATCGTAAGGACCCTAAAAAAGTAATACCTGCTAATACCGCACCAATAATAAAAAGAACTAAGCTCGTTAACCAGGCGAATATATATACTTTTATAGCTGTCAAAAATTCATTTTTCATATAACGACTCACTACCTAACTAAATTAAAATAAGAATACATTACAATCTTAAACAGAAATAAGATGAATATCACTTTTTAAGTGTAAAGAATATTTAAACTTTTCATAAAATATATATCTAAAGTTTAATTAAACCGTATTTTCATTCGGTTGACCATCACATAATCAATTAAAATTGTAAAATCGAAGATGTATGGAATTACGTATTAAATCTCTGGGAGTATTAGTGTTTTTAGTAATTAATACCAGCCTTGCACAATATAAGGAGAATGATTGGGAGGAAAGGGATACCTGGATGAAGGTGTCAGAGATTTTTAAAATAGCAGAAATTGAGTCTGGTAGTAAGGTTGCGGATATAGGTTGTCACGAAGGATACTTGTCAATTCATTTAGCCAATGAAGTTGGATCATCGGGGAAAGTATTTGCAGTAGATGTAAGAAAAGATAGGTTAGATACTTTAGACGAACATCTAAAAAAACGTAAATTAAAAAATGTAAAAACTATATTGGGGAATTATGATGATCCAAAACTCCCAAAAAATTTATTGGATGCAGTAATTATCCTGGATACGTATCACGAGATGGAAGATTATATGGTAATATTAACTCATGTCAGGAAAGCTCTTAAACCCGGAGGAAAAATCGTACTCATAGAAAAATTTAAAAAGCATATGCTTAATAAATCGAGAGACGATCAGACGGATGCACATACCATAGCAATGCATTATGTCAAAGATGAGTTAACAAAAGCTGGTTTTACTGTTACGAAACAAATAAAGGATTTTGGTAGATGGAAAAAAGAAGAAGATAAACGAATTTGGATCTTAGTAGGTTCAAAATAGGTATGAATACTGATATTTTTTTAATATGAATAGTTTGCAGACAAAGTTAGAAAAATAGTGTAAGATCTATGATTATCTATTTTAAATAAAAAGTGTTTATATATTGAATTGCACAATCTGATTATATTAGATTTCGATTATCTTTGTATTTATAATGAAGTTTGTTACTATCATATTATCAGTTTTTATCTTAGGTTTAGCATTCACACCTTGTTCTGATGCCTATAATTCTGATCATCAGGAGGAAATAACTGAGACAGATAAGCACGATCATTCCGAAAATAAAGACGATTCCTGTCATTCTATTTGTGTATGTGCTTGTTGTGGGGTTTCCTTTACATATGAATCGGTCAGGCAATTTGAAACTGACATTACTAATGTAATCATCTCTAAAGATGATTTTACTTACCAAGTAGCGTATACATTCTATCTTCTTTCTGGTATCTGGCAACCACCAAAATATATTAGCTAATAGTAAGTTGACTTTTAGGCATAATAAAGTCATATAATAAACCTAGTTAATAGAAATCAACATAATCTAAATATGAAAAACATAATATGGAGCTTTACGCTCTTCATATCGCTATGTGTATATGCAAATGCGCAGACGAGCACCCTAAAAATAAAAGTAATCTCAGAATCTAATAATAAACCATTAACCGGAGCTACAATCTATTTGTCGGAAATCGAAAAAGGTGCCATTACTGATATTAACGGTCTGGCGGTTATTGAAGATGTCCCGGATGGGATTGTTAATTGTACAATATCATTTTTAGGTTTTAAATCTGAAGTAAAGAAGTTAAATATTCCTTACGAGGATATATTGGTTATAAAACTTATGCAAGATGGAGAAGCCTTAGAAGAGGTTGTTCTACAATCTAATCGAAGTACTCGTACCATAAGACGAATACCCACTAGAATTGAATTCATCGGCGAAGAGGAACTAGGTGAAAAAAATGCAATGAACGCCACTAATATTTCCATGGTTTTAAGGGAAAGTACAGGTATCCAAATGCAACAAACATCTTTAAGCAGTGGTAATTCTAATATTAGAATTCAGGGATTAGACGGTAGATATACGCAGTTGTTAAGGGATGGTTTCCCTCTATATGGAGGGTTCTCCAGTGGTTTGAGCATTCTACAAATACCACCTTTAGACCTGAAACAATTTGAGATTATCAAAGGCAGTTCCTCTACACTTTATGGTGGTGGTGCTATAGCAGGATTGGTCAACATGATCTCTAAAACTCCTGAGGAAGAAGCTGATATGGATATTATGCTCACTCAAACACATGCATTGGGTACCACCGGAAATGTATTTTATAGTAAACGAAACAATAAATTTGGTGTCACCCTTTATGGATCAGGCCATTATCAAAAAGCTTTTGATCCGGAAGATGACGGATTCAGTAATCTACCATTAACAAAATCGATTGCTGTCAATCCTAAATTATTTTATTATCCATCCGATAAAACTACATTTTGGTTTGGGGTTAATGGAACTTATGATTACAGAATAGGGGGAGATGTTGATACCATCGAAAATGATGATACTAGTAATCTATATACAGAAGAGAATATTTCCAAACGTATTAGTACACAGGCTGTTTATACTACTCAAATAGATTCTATAAAGTCACTATATGTAAAAAATAGTTTTGCTTATTTTAATCGTAACCTTACCGTTCCAAGTTTTAATTTTAAAGGAGATCAATTCAATTCATTCACAGAAATTGGGTATCATCAAAAAGGTAAAAGGGCTGATTGGATTTTAGGTGTAAATTTATACACTGTTGATTTTGATGAGGAATCGAGCACTTTAGAACGTGATCAAAGCGATATAACAACTGGGTTATTTGTTAATAATATATTTGATATTTCTGATAACTGGATACTAGAGACTGGGTTTAGAGCTGATTATGCGAATGATTGGGGGTTTTTTCCATTACCAAAAGTTTCACTTCTATTCAAGGCAAATAACTCATTCTCGAGTAGGATAGGAGGAGGATTAGGATATAAAATTCCTGATATTTTTACTGAGGAGGCTGAATTTATTAATTTTAACAATGTATTGGCCATTAATAAAGATATATTAGAAGCAGAGCGTTCTTATGGGGTAAACTTGGATTTTAATTATGATACGTATCTTACCGATCAAATAGGGTTTTCAATAAATCAATTATTTTATACAACCGTAATTAAGGATGGGTTACTATTGACAGATATTACAACGGGTTTTTTTGAATTTGAAAATGCTCAAGACGATATTGTAAGTAAAGGAGCAGAAACTAACATTAAATTTACATATAAAGATTTTAAATGGTTTCTGAATTACGCATTCATTGATACCCGTTTAAATTATCTTAACGGCAATCCACAAAAGCCACTTACGGCAAGGCATAACGCTGGCAGTGTTATAATGTATGAAAATGAAAAATGGCGAATTGGTTATGAAACCTATTATACCGGGAAACAATTACTCTCTAATGGTGCAAAAACAACAGATTTTATTACGATGGGATTATTAGGGATGCGTAATTTTAGTTGGGGAACCATTTTTGTCAACTTTGAAAATTTTACAGACCGAAGGCAAAGTAGGTTTTCTCCTTTGGTATTGCCTCCTGATACTGATCCAACATTTACAGAGATTTATGCTCCAACAGATGGATTCATCCTTAGCGCAGGTATTATTATAAAACCTTTTGGTCAAAAGGAGCATCATTGATGTTTTGACAGGATACCTTGTTTATTTAACCTAGGTATTCTAACATTATATAAAGATGAGAAGTATCCAAAATACAAAATATCGCTTATTTTTTAGAGGGTAGTTCTAACCGATAGCCTACGCCGTGAATATTAACAATGTTTACCTCAGAATCCTCACTGAGCTTCTTTCTCAATTTTGATATAAACATATCCAGGCTTCTACCGACAATGACACCATTATCTTCCCACACCCGTTTGGTCAATAGTTCTCGTTTTACTATTTGATTAGAATATTGAACAAGAATAGTGAGGAGTTCACTTTCTTTTACTGTTAAAGAAATTTCAGTCTGATCTTTGCATAGTTTCTGTTGATCTGGATAAAATAAAAGTGTTCCTAACACAATGAAATCTGATGAAATTCCCTGGATCTTATCTTTTTGTTGTTTCCTGTTAAGCAAAGTAGTTCCAGTAATTAATATAAAGAGCAGTGCGACTATAGAAAGCGTATACTTGTTATTTATAGCACTATATAAAGTAGGAATATTATCCTCAGATATAATGATTTTGATAGTGTAACAATTTACGGGAAGCTTTCTTTCCAGACAAGGAATTTCATTTTCTTGTATATGACCAAGCATTTCATAACTATACGATACTTCCTTAGTTGCACAATGAATAACTTCGGTTATGTAATTCTGTGGAAATCCTCTTTTTTTAAATTCAGCATCAATAATATCAACCAAGGCTTCAGGATCAATAGATATTTTTTTTTGAAAGGATAATTCGAATATATAATCAGAGAGTTCTTTTACAGGTAGTACAAGAGAAGTATAATCATTAGTATCTCTCAATAGTTTATCCCCTACAGCTCTTAAAGCCACCTTAATTTTTTCGGGATGCAGCGAAACTTTTTTAGAAGAAAAACTATGGATTGACAAGACTCCGATCAATAAGACCGTGATGATGGCTATTACTTTAATTATCTTTTTCACATAAAACCTTCTTATTTGCAAATAACGGAATTTTTACAATTGTGATACATTTTTTTACAATTGATTTAGCATCGTGAGATAGGCATCTGATTACTTTCGCTTTATGTAAAATTTAAAAGAATGAAATTGATGAAAATTAAATTGAGAAACAATACTTCTGTTATTCATAAAATCAAAATATATAGTGTAATAACTGTTTTTTTTGGCTGTTCGGATACGAAAACAGATTTTGTAACAACAGAATCTGGACTTCAGTATAAAGTTATAAAAACAGGGGCAGGTCCTGCGGTCGTAACAGGTAATGAAGTTCTAATTCATGAGACTACGAAATACCGAAATGATTCTATAGTATATACATCTAGAAATAGACCTAATCCACTGAACATAGTAGTAGGAGGAAACCAGGTCATAAAGGGTATGGATGAAGGATTATTAGGAATGAAAAAGGGCGAAGTGCGCAAGCTTATTGTTCCACCTTCCTTAAGCAAGAGAACTGGAAATATTACCTTTCCACATCCGGATTCTACATTACTATATGAAATAGAACTAATAGATATTGTAAGCAAGAAAGAAGTACCTAAATCCGTGGATGGAAACATTTTGAAAATCGATAAAGGAAAAAGTATTCTGAATTGGGAGGGATTTAATAAACTTCAAACAAACGGACATTACGGGACAGTCAATTTTCAAAGTGGTCAGTTTATTGAGAAAGAAAATAAAATTATAGGAGGTGAATTTGTAGTTGACATGAATTCTATTATCAATACGGATGGCAAATACAGTAAATCGCTTGTAGATCATTTAAAAAATGCTGATTTTTTTGAAACGGATAAGTATCCCTTTGCAAAACTCTCTATCCTAACAGTAAATTATCTTGATGATTCTAAATTAATAATTGCCGCAGATCTTTTGATCAAAGATGTTACACAACCGATCGAATTTGAAGGAAACATACAATACAAAGAGGGTAATATGATTCTTGAGTCCAAGCTTATAATCGATAGAACGAGATGGAATATCGTGTATAAGTCAGGTATAATTTTTGGCAGTTTTGGCGACAGTTTAATCTCTGATGAGATTCATTTTGAAGCAATAATATATACAGAATAATTCCTCTAAGATATCAGTATGTCTTCGTCTGACTTCGTATTGTGAAAAATAAAAGCATATTTTATGATAATAATTCTGCAAAAATGCATAAAAGGAAGTAGTTTTGCAGCCCTAGAAATCAGAAAATATGTCGGATAGAACTACAGAATTACAAGAAAAAAAAACAGGTAAAGATTTATATAGCTATCAAAAAGGTGCAATTAATAAGATTTTCAAAAGTTTTGAAGATGCACCAGAAGATTATCATTTATTGTATCAATTACCGACAGGCGGTGGTAAGACGGTTATTTTTTCTGAGATTGTAAGACAATATCTAAAACATCATAATAAAAAGGTTTTAGTGATGACACATCGTATAGAATTGTGTAAGCAAACGTCCAATATGCTTACAGGATTTGGTGTGCAAAATAAAGTAGTTGATAGCAAGGCAAATCTGGACGATCAGAATAAATATAGTTGTTTTGTTGCTATGGTAGAAACCTTAAATAATAGATTGAATGAAGATAAGCTCGATATTTCTGATATTGGTTTAGTAATTATAGATGAAGCACATTATAATTCTTTTACAAAATTATTTAAGTTTTTCGAAAAGTCTTTTATACTTGGAGTTACAGCTACCCCTTTAAGCTCTAATATAAAATTACCAATGAAAGATAATTATAATGAATTGATTGTTGGTGAAACTATAGAGTCTTTAATTGAGAATGAATTTTTGGCAAGGGCCGAAGTGTTTGCGTACAATATGGGATTAACTTCATTAGAGGTAGGCTCTAATGGAGACTACACTGTAAAATCCTCAGAAGACTTATATACCAATAGTAATATGCTTAATCAGTTATTGCAAGCATATGAAAAACATTCTAAAGGTAAAAAAACATTGATATTTAATAATGGTATCAACACCTCTCTTCATGTATTTGATACTTTTAGATCTGCCGGGTATCCCATTGCACATTTAGATAACACTGCCACTAAAAAACAAAGAAAACAAATCCTTAAATGGTTTAAAGAAACACCTGATGCCATTTTAACCTCCGTAAGTATTTTGACAACAGGATTTGATGAACCTACAGTAGATACTATAATTTTAAATAGAGCTACAAAATCATTAACATTATATTACCAGATGATTGGTCGTGGTTCTCGTATACTAAAGAATAAATCTAAGTTTAATGTTATTGATTTAGGAAATAACTACCATCGATTCGGCCCTTGGGGAGCAGATCTTGATTGGCAAAGAATATTTAATTCGCCAGACTATTATATGGATAAGCTACTTAATGATGATGAGATTGAAAGTAAGTTCAGACACGAAATGCCTGAAGAATTAAGAGCCGAATTTGCTAATTCTGAAGAGGTTTATTTTGATATAAAAGAAACGTATAAAGACTCAGTCATAAATGGAGAATCGTCTAAGGTTGTTCTGGAAAGATCTATAGCACAACACGCTAAGATTTGTATAGAAAATAGTGAAGACGTGTACGATGCTATTGCTTTAGCTAAAATGTTAGGAGAGGATATTGACCATAGAATCGAAAGCTATGCCAAATGCATTAGTAGAAGCACTCATAATTTTTTATCCTGGTTAAAAGATGATTATAGAAAAAAGCTGAATTCATACCTAAGAGAGAATTTTGATGTCTTGTTTAAAGAAATTCACGGAAGACCAGCAGAGTAACTCTGATTTTTCTTTTATTCTGTAATAATTTTATAACTGTTATTGGAATTTCCAAGCTATAAATCGACTTTGTTTATTACCCTGAGACATCTCTGTAGTTTTATGAATAGCTTTTAGCTTATCTAATTGTTTATAAATTTTTGGTAAATTTTTCTTTTTAGAAACTAATGAAGTAAACCAACCTACATGATTTTTAAAGTTTGAGCTTTGTTTGATCATGCGTTTAATGAATAATGCTTCACCTCCATTACACCATAATTCATTGGCTTGTCCGCCAAAATTTAAGTTTAATTTGGATGATAAAGTACCTGTAGAATTTGATGCTAAGTTTTTAAGCTTTCTTAGGGTGCCCTTGGTGGCTTCTTTTTCTGAAGAATGAAAAGGTGGATTGCACATAGTAAAATGGTAATATTCATTAGGTTGTATTACCCCTTCGAAAATATTAGCATTATTCTCCTGATATCTAATTTCTACATTTTTCTTTAATTCTGCAGTGTAATTAATATTTACTTGAGCGGCAGAAACCGCATCTAAATTAATATCTACACCAACCATTTTCCAATTAAAAATCTGTGATCCTAAAATCGGATAAATACAATTTGCACCTACACCAATATCTAACCCTATTATCTGATCCTTAACAAAGTTTTCATCTAATAAATCCGATATATAATATATATAATCAGCTCTTCCAGGAATGGGAGGGCACAAATAACCCTTCGGAATACCCCAATCCTTTACTCCATAGTGATGTTTTAAAATGGCCCTATTTAATTCTAAAACAGCATCATTATTAGAAAAATCAATACTGCTATTTCCATAAGAATTTTTGAAAAGGTACTTAGATAATTTCTGATGACTGGTACTAAGCGCATCAAAATTATAGGAAGAGTTGTGGTTATTTTTTGGGTGCAAAATTATTTCTAAAATTATTGTTTAGTAAATATAATAATTATGAATCCGATAAAAAGCATTACACAATAATCTAGGCTAATAGATTTATAAAGAAGTGTAAGACGTACAAAAATTTATAAAAAAATTAAGCCGCTTTTTGTTGAAAATCACCAAAATTTGGGTGAAAATTCTAAACTTAGATTCCTTATTTCTGATTTATTGGACAAAATTCGCCTAAAAAAACATTAAATAATCGATGAAATACACAATAATATCGATTAAAAACATTGTTAAAATTGTTAAACTTTCTATTTCTTGCTGTTAAAGTTGGAAAAACAGCCACCGTAATCTCAGTTTGTTTTAACTATAACAATATTATGGTTAAACCGTAATCATAAATTTTAACATTTATATGTTAAAGTTTTCGGAACTCCATATATACTGGGATTACAAGAACTATAAAAGTATAAATTTCATTAAAATCTGTTAACATTTAATATTTGTTAAAAATTTGTTTAACACTTTGTTAAAAGCAATTTTTAATATTTTAAGAGGGGAAAAACCCCCTCAAATCAATGGTATAATTTTCTATCTTTGAATTGATCGATCACCACATTTATTATCACACAAATTTTACTCAGTTTATAGTAAAGTACTGTAAACATTAAAGAAATCTTATTTAGAGTTTATTTTAAAACAGGGAATAATCCATTTGAACATTACAGATAACCGTACAAGTAAGATTAAACCTACATTAAAACTCAAAAGTTTAGTATCAACAACCCAAAACAATTAGACTATGAAATTTTTAAGAATATTATTTGTGTTATCGATTTTTATTTCTTGTACGGCAGAAGATGATTATGTACCTTTTCAAGTAGAACAAATATTTTCAGATGATTTAGACAAAACTATTAAAGTAGATATCATCTATGTACAAACTTCTGATAAAAACAATAAATCCTCATACAGTTTGGATGAGACACACTTTATTAATAATCTTAATGGTAGTTTTTTTCATAGATATGGAATAGGATTGGAAAAAGGAGATATTAAAACAATAATAAACGATGAGTTGCACGATTTAAAAGATAATAGAGGAGAAGAATCCAGTATATTTTTACAACAGACACAAGAATCTTACAAAAAAGACAGAGTCAGTATATACATAATAGAAAGATCTAACACCGTAGCAATAGCTGGAATTGGTCGGGACCAGAGAGCTTTAATAACCGATGAGTTTTTATATACATCTACAGCACCCCATGAGATTGGACACGCTTTAGGTTTATTTCATTACCCTGAAGAAGGAAATATTATGAGTGAAGTACGACCACATATGAGAAAGGATTTTACAGACGCTCAGGTGGATAGATTAAAAGAAACACTAGAAAAAATAGAGACAAGCCTATAATCTTAAAAATACAACATATAATTACCCCGTTATATAATCCCCAAATTACTTGAACTAAACCTTTGTTTTGATTAAGCGGATTAATTTACAAATGATTGATCCGCTTGATAATTATAGTAAGAAGATCAGTATTATGGACCATCTAAATAGAATTGCATAATAATTTTTTTAATGAACATAAATTGATTGTATTACTACTTATTATGTCTAATTGCTTAATTTCAAAAATACCCAATTTGGGTATTTTTTTATATCTATAATTTTATTGGCAAATCTCTACCATATACTGATAGAGTTAATAGAATTAGGTAGGTTTTAGATCGAGAATTCAAGCATTTTTTTTAGTAGTATGAGATACCTACAAAGTAGTATTCGGAAAGTAGATGATTTTCACATTATACATTAATAAGAAATATTGTTTATCATTGTTGTCCGACTAAAATATAAAATATGAAAAAAATCATTTTTAAGGCCAGTAAATAGGTTTTACTTTGTTTTT
>CANMSL010000006.1 GCA_947500505.1 uncultured Aquimarina sp.
TCGTAGCCCGTAGGGGAATCGAACCCCTCTTACCAGGATGAAAACCTGGCGTCCTAGCCGATAGACGAACGGGCCATCGTTATTTGTCTAAATGCGGATGCAAAAATACAACTATTTTTTAATGGCGCAAATGTTATTTTATTTTTTTTAAAATTAATATGCTTTAGCAAATAACACTCTTACTTTAGAAGGTTTTCCGGTATATACACAGCTACCATTTTCTTCTTTTGCATCAAAGGGAATACAACGGATTGTTGCTTTAGTTAACTCCTTTATTTTATGTTCTGTTTCGACAGTTCCATCCCAATGAGCAGATATAAATCCACCTTTCTCCTCTAAAACTTTTTTAAATTCATCAAACGAAGAAACCTCAGTGATATGATCATCCCTAAACTGGGTTGCCTTTTGATGCAAACTTTTCTGAATTTCTGAAAGTAAGGAAGTTACTGTATCCACAACTTCGCTCTTATTGACGAATTGTTTCGATAAGGTATCCCGACGTGCTAGCTCTACAGTCCCTTTTTCTAAATCTTTAGGGCCAATTGCTATTCGTAAAGGAACTCCCTGTAATTCATACTGCGCAAATTTAGCACCTGGTCTGTGCGTATCTCTATTATCAAACTTAACAGAAATATCGTTACTTCTTAAATCATTGACTAATTCATCTGCTACTTCAGAAATTTGATTCAATTGTTCTTCTCCTTTATATATAGGAACAATCACCACTTGAATTGGAGCTAAATTAGGAGGCAACACCAATCCATAATCATCACTATGGGTCATAATTAGCGCTCCCATTAATCTGGTAGAGACACCCCAAGAGGTAGCCCACACATAATCAAGTTTCCCTTCTTTAGAAGTAAATTTAACATCAAAAGCTTTTGCGAAATTTTGCCCTAAGAAATGCGAAGTACCTGCTTGTAAGGCTTTACCATCCTGCATTAAAGCCTCAATACAATAGGTATCTTCAGCTCCCGCGAAACGTTCACTTTCAGTTTTTCTTCCTTTGATTACAGGAATCGCCATAAAATTTTCAGCAAAATCAGCATATACATCATTCATTTGCTCTGTTTCGGCAATTGCTTCTTCTCTGGTTTCATGAGCGGTATGTCCTTCTTGCCATAAAAATTCTGCAGTTCTTAAAAACAAGCGAGTTCTCATTTCCCAACGAACTACATTTGCCCATTGATTAATCAAAATAGGCAAATCTCTATATGATTGAACCCAACCTCTATATGTATTCCAGATAATAGCTTCAGAAGTTGGTCGAACGATGAGCTCTTCTTCTAATTTTGCTTTTGGATCAACAATCAACTTTGAACTATCATCAGGATCCGTTTTTAACCTATAATGAGTTACTACTGCACATTCTTTTGCAAATCCTTCAGCGTTTTTTTCTTCAGCTTCGAACAAGCTTTTTGGAACAAACAAAGGAAAATATGCGTTTTGGTGACCAGTTTGTTTAAATTTTCGATCTAATTCTGCCTGCATTTTTTCCCAAATAGCATACCCATAAGGCTTAATTACCATACATCCTCTTACTGCTGAGTTTTCAGCTAAATCAGCCCTTACAACCAATTCATTATACCATTTTGAATAATCTTCACTACGTTTTGTTAGATTTTTGCTCATAACCTGCTATTTGGCACAAATGTTGTGACTTTGTTAAATAAAAAATAGTTAGCGCAAAACTAACTAAATTTGTATTGTTCAACAATAAAATAAGGAGATATGCGACTTAAAAATTATTTTCAAAAAAATGGAGCTGTTGGGATCTTCCTCGCGGCCTCTCTACTTATGTTGACATCTTGCGGTTCTTATGACTATGTATCTTATGACGATGGTATTTATGGTGAAGCAAGAAGCCAGAGAAGTTATGAACCAAGACCAACTAGAACGAATACTGAAACCCAAACTACATCGAACTATTACTCTAATTATTTTTCTGAAAAATCAGCTCAAATTGATAATGTGATAGAACAGGATGCTATTTTTACAGATGTAGATTCATATTCTAGTGAGAATTATGATCCTGCAGATACAACTGCTGTGGCGTTAAAATACGAAGGCGGTCAACCTACATGGGGAAGTGATCCTGGTGAAATTTCAGTTAATATTTATGATAATGGCTGGAATAATTGGGGATGGAATGCCTGGGGTCCTGGATTTGGTTGGGGATGGAACAACTGGGGATGGAATGCTGGATGGGGTTGGAACGCTGGATGGAATGCCGGATGGGGTTGGAACGCTGGATGGGGTCCCGGATTTGGATGGGGTAATCCATACTGGTTTGGTGGAGGCTTCTGGTGTCCTCCTTATTTCAATAACGGATTTGGATTTTATGGCAGAAATCGAGTAGCTTTTAATAGAGGATTTAGAAACGGAAGCTACAGGAATGCATATGTCGGTAACTACAGAGGTCGTAGTGCTTATAACAACAATAGATCCAGAGCGTATACGAATAACAGATCAAGAAGTCGATCTTATAACAGTAGGACTTATAACAATAGAAGAAGAATATCTGCTGATAATAACAGAAGAACAAGATCGTCTAACTATTCAAACGGAATACGGTCTCAGAATAATGGCACTTATAGATCTAGATCCAGTTCACCAAACCGAAATAGCTCCAGATCATACAGAGGAAGTTCTAGTAACAGGAGTTACTCTGGCTCCAGAAGCAGCAGAAGTTCAGGGTCTTATAGAAGCAGTGGGAGATCTAGTCGAAGTAGTGGATCCCGATCCGGTGGAAGCCGCGGTGGTGGAAGCCGAGGAGGAAGACGTTAGATCCTGTTAGAATTTTCCTGAAATATTAATTCTAAATTAAATTATATACTGATTGCTATCAGTAAAACTTTCCAAAAATCTTACTAATTTTTAAGATATTCAGTAATTCAAATATTCTTAAATTAACAAAGCCTGAACGATTTAGATAATTATTAAAACTGATAAAATTATAATTATCTAAATCGTAAAGCTACTATACAAGAAGTAAAAGGCATTTTATATTATAATATTCAATACAATCATATGAAAAAGATATTCTTATTGGTAGGTCTGTTATCCATGTCTTTTTTAAACGCACAAGATATTACAGATGCTGTTAGATATTCTCAACAGGATATTCTGGGAACTGCACGTTTCAGGGGTATGAGTGGAGCTTTTGGAGCTTTAGGAGGAGACATGTCTGCTCTACAGATAAACCCTGCAGGTTCTGCAGTATTTCTGAGTTCATCAGGGTCAGTCACGCTATCCACATCCAATATTCAAAATGATGCGACCTATTTTAATGGTTTTAGCGAAACCTCATCATCTAATTTTAATTTCAATCAAATAGGAGCTACGTTTGTATATAATAACCGCAATGAATCCTCTGTTTTTAACAAATTATCATTGAGTATTGCATATGACCAGACTACTGATTTGGCTGATGAGTTTATCGCGTTCGGAAGGAGTAACAATTCTATCGATAACTTTTTTCTTGCAGAAGCACAAGGGGTGCCTCTTAATTTAATCACAGTAAGGCCTGGAGAAGGTGTTGATGGAGTTTACAGTTTTCTTGGAGAAAACGAAGGGTATGGAGTGCAACAGGCATTTTTAGGACACGAATCTTTTATAATTGAAGCAGATGACCTGACCAATTCTAATAATACTACCTATTTTTCAAATGTCGCTTCAGGATTTTTTGATCAGGATTATTTTTACGAAAGTACTGGACTCAATGGAAAATTTACCTTAAATGGAGGCGCTCAGATTCATGATAACTTCTATATCGGTATTAACTTAAATTCTCACTTTATCAACTATGATAGAGTTACAAGATTTGATGAGTTTAACAACAATACAGGAAGTGCAGTTAATGAAATTGTATTTACTAATCGACTTAGTACAGTTGGAGCTGGTTTCTCTGCTCAGATAGGTGGAATATTAAAAGTAGGTAATATGCTAAGATTAGGAGCATCCTTAGAATCACCAACTTGGTACTACATTGAAGAAGAAACCACTCAAAAATTAATAACAGACGGAGATAATGGTAGAATAATTCTAGACCCTAATGTAATAAACATTTTTCCTGAATACCAACTACGTACTCCGGCAAGAGCAACAGGAAGCGTAGCCGTATTATTTGGAAAAAGAGGATTAATCAGTTTAGACTATTCTTATAAAGATTATTCGTCTACCGAATTTGACTCTGATGGATTTGATAATTTTTCTGAACTAAACAGGCAAATTGAAGACACTCTACAAGGCGCCTCTACACTTAGAATCGGAGGAGAACTAAGAAGTGGTAACTGGAGTTTTAGAGGTGGTTATGTGTATGAAGAAAGTCCTTATAAGAATGATTTGATTCTTGGAGACAGAGAAGGACTATCTCTTGGCATAGGATATAACTTTGGAAAAGTGAAATTTGACATTGCTTATGATTATTCAGAACAGCGACGTAATCAACAGTTTTATCCTAATGCTGCTTTTACTAATTTTGCTTCTATAGACAGTTATCGAGACAACCTTACGTTTACGCTAGGTTTAAGTTTATAAAGAATAAGTCGCATTCTCAATAAAAAAGGAGTTGAATAGTTTTCAACTCCTTTTTTGTTTTACTATATCCACATCTTACAATGGTGGTTATTTAAATAGCTATAACAATTTATCTTATCAACGAAAAACTCCCTGCAAAAACCCTTCTGGGTCTATTTGGATCCCGATCCGCCTGTTCATTAAATTCTACCCGAAACCAGTATTGAGATGATGGCATTAAATTTCCATTATAAGTTCCATCCCAGCCTTCTCCCGAGGGATTAAGCTGTTTCAACAATTTCCCATATCTATCAAATATATAAACCAGTGCTGGAGTAGGCTGATCTTCTGGATTGATTAAATTCCAGGTTTCGTGAAAACCATCTCCATTAGGCGTAAAATATTTTGGGTAACCCAATATCATTATATCTACAGACGTTTGTTCATTATCAGGACAATTAGCATATCTGACTACTATTCGGTAATCCCCGGGAGGTACTCCTTCAAAAATTGGAGAAGATTGATAAGGCCTGTATTCTACAAAATTTCCATCCATATTTACATCCCGATCCAATCGATATTCGAAATCGGTAAACCCTTCTGCTTCTACAATTGGATCCGTGGTAACCTGACCGGTAAGGGTGTAACTTCCAGCAAATGATTCTTCTGCAATTGTATAATCCACCTGAAAAGTGATTTGAGAAACATCCAATACAGAAACCTGATCCGGAGAGTCCGGAACTTCCGTGCCATTAGCATCAAATCCTCTGAGCCTATAAATTCCATTAGAGTTCACTTGATCATAAAAAGGAAACGTTGCACCTGGTATATCCACAAAATTAGTATCTCCTAAATCTGCTCGTGACCATTGAAACGTTACTGCAGCCGGAACTGCAGGAGGTCCTGTGCTGGCAGGAAACCTACCTTCTACTGTTATTGGAAATTCTCCGCAAGTGGCGATTCTATCCTGAGGAATCCCTGGTTCCAACACACTACAATCAGTAGTTCCCGCACCTTCTTCTCCTAGATTTGTTTGCTCCAATTGTATAACACCTGCTTCATCAGCAAAATTGGTAATCAATACGATATAAAATTCTCCGGTTTGTGCATTAGGTATCGTAAAAGTCTCTATAAAATCATCGTCAGATGTTCTGGCATAGCTGCAATCCACAATATTAGTATTATCTTCATTGTCGATATAAAAGTCAGGCTCATCAGCATTATTCACACACTCTGCGGGACGTATATTTTCACCATCTCCATTAAGATCACAACCTCTGGACAACTCATCTTCACAATTTATTATAAATGAAGTTTGAAACGGACCCCAGGCAATGAAATCCACATCTAACTGTCTTTCATTGCGATCCAACCGATTATCCCCATCCGCATCTACCCACTGACGAATATCAAAAACCAATTCTCCTGGTTCATCAATTAGCAAGAAATACCAGGAAGGATTTGGGGTAGTATTCAAACATCCCACTTCTCCCAAACCGTCCATATCACCAATTGTATTAGGAAAAGTTAATTCTAAGGATGCATCCGAACAAAAGGGTTGAGAGTTTTGACAGGCTGTATCAAAATCCTGAGCATTCATTATTGTGCTGCCAAAACAAAACAGCATAAGCAATAAGAAGATTTGAGGTAGTAATTTTGTCATGTACATAATAACGTAGGTTAGTTCATTTTCTTATGTAGGAATTAAATTTACTAATTTAAAAACATAGAACTTCAATCGCAATCATATTATTTATAATTGTTAACATACCTTTTACTAAGTAAAAAGACAAAATCGTATCTTTGCAGCCCATTTGCGGTTGGTTTTATAAAAAAATCTGGGGAATCCCAAATTTATTGAACATTTTTGACCAACGTAATATTGGAAATAAGAAAAGAATTAGAAAAATGGTGAACTTTATTGGGATACTATTTTCAACTTTAGTAATAAAGACATTTCGTAAAAAATAATTTATGAATCTATTTTTTTAAATTCTTTAATAGTTATAATAAAAAAAATGAACTTGTGAAGATAGACAAGGCCCTTGAAGCTATTGAAGCGCTAGGTGATAATCATGTAGCTACTAGCGCTACCACTCCTCTTAGAGAAGATGCGTTTAAACTGAGCGATAACGAAAAAATTGCGCTGATCAAAGATGACATTAAACATATTATGGAGACTTTGGGATTAGATTTAACAGATGACAGTCTTAAAGGTACTCCGCAAAGAGTTGCCAAGATGTTCGTAAATGAAATTTTCTCTGGATTACATCCACAAAGAAAGCCTGATGCTTCTACTTTTGACAATAATTATAAATACGGTGAAATGCTGGTAGAAAAGAACATTACCGTTTATTCTACTTGTGAGCACCATCTTTTACCCATCGTTGGTCGCGCACACGTGGCCTATATTTCTAACGGAACTGTTGTTGGATTATCCAAAATGAATCGAATTGTTGATTACTATGCAAAGCGACCCCAGGTACAGGAACGTTTAACAATGCAAATCGTACAAGATCTTCAGGTAGTTCTAAACACTAAAGATGTTGCGTGCGTTATAGATGCTAAACATCTATGTGTTAATTCTAGAGGAATACGTGATATAGAGAGCAGTACTGTGACCAGCGAATTTGGAGGGAAATTTAAAGAGGAGGCTGTACGCAGAGAATTTTTGGACTATATCAAACTAGATACTACATTTTAATTTTATCTTTAACAAATAATTTCATCACAAGTATTTATTAAAATTATGGCAGTAGCTCCGTTGTACAAAACTCAGGAACTAAAGATTTACAATTCTATCTCAGGTCAAAAAGAGGTATTTACTCCTATTACAGAAGGTAATATAGGAATGTACGTTTGTGGACCAACAGTTTATAGCAATGTACATTTAGGAAATTGCCGTACTTTTATTTCATTTGATTTAATCTACAGATATCTTAAACATTTAGGATATAAAGTGCGCTATGTACGAAACATTACTGATGCAGGACATTTAGAAAATGACGGTGATCAGGGAGAGGACAAAGTTTCTAAAAAAGCAAGATTAGAGCAATTAGAACCTATGGAAATTGTACAGCGGTACACCTTAGATTTTCATAATATTCTAGGCAAGTTTAATAACATCCCCCCCAGCATAGAGCCTACTGCTACAGGTCATATCGTTGAGCAAATTGAAATTATCAAAACCATCATTGATAATGGTTTTGCGTATGTGGCAAATGGTTCGGTATATTTTGATGTAAAGAAATTTAATGAAACCAATCATTACGGGAAGTTAAGTGGGCGTAATATTGAAGACATGATTGCCAACACCAGAGAACTAACTGCTCAAAGTGATAAGAAAAATCCGCAGGATTTTGCCTTATGGAAAAAAGCAGAGCCAGAACATATTATGCGCTGGCCATCTCCCTGGAGTGATGGTTTTCCAGGCTGGCACCTGGAATGTACCGTAATGAGCACCAAGTATCTTGGCGAACAATTTGATATTCACGGAGGTGGAATGGATCTTAAGTTCCCCCATCACGAATGTGAAATTGCACAAGGAGAAGCTGCTTGTGGCGTAACTCCTGTAAATTATTGGATGCATGCAAACATGCTTACGCTAGACGGTAAGAAAATGTCTAAATCAACTGGAAATATACTTTCTCCTGCCGAAATATTTAGTGGCGATAGTGATAAATTAAATAAAGCATTTGCCCCAACTGTAGCAAGATTTTTTATGCTACAAGCACATTATAGAAGTATTTTAGATTTTTCTAATGATGCATTAGAGGCCTCAGAAAAAGGTTTCTTTAGATTAATGGAGTCTATCGAAACTTTAGACAACCTTAAAACTAATGTATCTACAGAAGGATTCGATGTACAAATTTGGGTCAAAGAATGCTATGAGGCAATGAATGATGATTTCAATAGCCCGATTTTAATCGCTAAATTATTTGAAGCCGTAAAATTCATTAATTCAGTTAAAGAAGAAAAAGCGACACTATCCAAAGCTGATCATAAGCTCTTTCAACAAACTATGAACCAATTCGTTTTTGATGTTTTAGGTTTAGTAAATATCAACGAAGCTTCGTCTGATATTAGTGATAAACTTTCGGGTACTGTGGAATTACTTATTGATCTAAGAGCAGAAGCGCGTGCTAATAAAAATTTTGCTACGAGCGATAAAATCAGAGATGAATTATTAGCTATGGGAATCCAACTCAAAGATGGTCGTGAAGGCACGAGCTTTACTCTTAATTAAATTTATGTTTTGGCTTCAAAATTAACCTTAAAAAAGATTTTGATTGCGCCGTTTGTAGCATTGGTAAAATTATATCAAAACCTAATTTCACCACTAACTCCTGCTACGTGTCGCTATCAGCCCACTTGCTCTCACTACACGGTTGAAGCCTTACAGAAGCACGGATTGTTAAAGGGGGGGAAACTTTCAATAAAACGCATTTTTAGTTGCCATCCCTGGGGAGGTAGCGGATACGATCCTGTTCCGGATGTCAATAATAGAAAAGAAAGTTAACCCAGCCTTATATTTTATTCACTCATTATTATTCTATTTATAATTTCGAGTTCAATTAAATACCTATATTTACCCCAAGAAAAAAATAGATTTTCAGATGATATTCTCTAAATTAATATGGAATCCTATAGAAGGATTTGATCTTGGCTTTTTCATTATTCGTTTTTATAGCTTGATGTTTGTTGTTGCATTCTCGCTAGGTTGGTATTTAATGAAGAAAATTTATATCCGAGAAAATGTTTCTATAGAAAAACTGGATTCCGTATTTATTTATGCGGTAATTGGTACTTTATTAGGAGCCCGATTAGGTCATGTGTTTTTTTATGATTGGGATTATTACAGAAATAATTTACTGGAAATTATTTTACCTTTTAAATTTAATCCGGAGTTCGAGTTTATCGGTTTCAGAGGGCTTGCAAGTCACGGCGCTGCCATAGCATTCATTATTGCTATGTATTATTACTCTAAAAATGTATTGAAGAAACACCCATTATGGGTTATGGATAGAGTTACAATCCCTGCAGCTTTTGGTGGAATTTTTGTACGGCTTGGAAACTTTTTCAATTCTGAAATTATTGGTGAACCTTCAGGTGAATCGCCGTTTGGAGTAAAATTTATACGCGATGGTTTAAGTAAAGCTGAAGTGATAAGAGAAACTGGAATTAAAAATGTTAACGAAGCGTATGCTGCTGTGGTAAACAATCCTCAATTTTCGAATCTATTAGAGGCAATACCATATCGCCATCCTGCACAGCTATACGAAGCTTTTGGCTATATATTTGTATCACTTACACTTTGGTTATTTTACTGGAAAACAGACAAAAGAAACAACAGAGGGTTTCTTTTCGGGATGTATCTGATGTTAATATTTAGTGTTCGCTTTATTGTAGAGAGTGTTAAAAAGAGTCAGGGAGGTTTTGAAGATGCTCTTGGCGAAGCTTTATCCACAGGTCAATGGCTAAGTATACCTTTTATACTTGTTGGACTTTATTTTGTGATTAGAGCTAAAAAAGTTAAAGAAGAGCCCAAATCCTATACATTGAAATAGCAAACGCCTGACAAATTTTTAAATTTATCGCTATCACTTGTAAATGTATCAATCTTCTGGAAGGTTTATACCCTAAAATCACTACAACATCGTTGCAATATTCTGAAATAACCCATCATTTTATGTAAATTTATAATAATTCCATAATTATTATTATTCTTGTAAGAGTTCTCTAACGCCCCTTTAACAGTCTAAAAAATATCTTCTTGATAATTTTACTGAAACCAAAAAAATTATTCTATGAAGACTATAAAATTTAGATTAACCGTAGCTACGGTTTTAATGACTTTTTTATCACTTACTGCGCAAGAGTTTAAAAAGGAACATCAGCTACAAGAAGATGCGAATGAGTTAAAACAAAAAATGCTAACTAAAGATCCTTCAATTTCAGAATTCTTTGCCAATTCCAAAGGATATGTTATTTTTCCGAAAGTGGGCAAAGGTGGATTTGTTGTAGGAGCCGCTTATGGTAAAGGCGTCGTATACGAAAACAATCAACACATCGGATTCGCCAGTCTTAAGCAACTGGACATAGGATTGCAAATTGGTGGAAAAACATACGGAGAAATTGTCTTTTTCGAAACAAAAAGAGCATTGAACGAGTTCAAGAACAATAACTTTGAGCTTTCTGCACAGATTTCTGCTGTAGCTATTGACGAAGGTGTGGCTAAAAACAAGAAATTTGACGATAACATAGCGGTATTTATTCTTCCGCAAAAAGGATTAATGGCTGACATATCTATCGGAGGACAACGTTTTGTATTCGAAAATAAAACGGATGCTAGAGTAAGTGATTTTTAGAAGTTCTCGATATTAACAGAAAAGGGCGATGATTTCAAAAGATCATCGCCCTTTTCTGTTTTTTATAAATTACTATTAATTGGTGCCAAATTATAAAGTGGAACTTTTATTCTTACATGTAATGTATCTTAGTCGAATAATTAAAAAATCAATAAGCAACTATTATGAAAAAGCTACTAAGGTTATTATTTATTTTAGGATATATTGCAACATCACAAGCTCAATTTATAACTATCTGGGAAACTACTGAACCTGATGAATCAATTTTGATTCCTGTCGATGGTCCGAGTAGTGGTATTAATTATAATGTAGATTGGGGTGATGGAACAACAAGTTTAGGGGTAACAGCGAATGCAGGGCATAGTTATGAAAACCCTGGCACTTACACTGTAACCATTACAGGAGACTTCCCTCAGATTGCCATGATATGGTCATTTGTTGGAAACAGACAAAAACTAAAAAGTATAGAACAATGGGGAGATCAGGAGTGGAGAGCCTTTGACGAAGCTTTCACCGGTTGTTTTTACTTAACAGGAAATTTCTCCGATGTCCCAAACGTTTCCAAGGTGGAATTTATGTATCGTGCATTTCGCGATACTTATAATTTTAATGGAGATATTAGCCAATGGGACACTGGCAATGTAATATCTATGGGCGAGATGTTTAGGAGTGCTTTCAGATTTAATCAAAATATTGGAGGTTGGGATACCAGCAAAGTAAGGTTTATGGGTGAAATGTTCCAAAATGCAAATGATTTTAATCAAGATATCGGAGGCTGGAATACTAGTAATGTAGAGAGAATGGAAAATATGTTTAAGGGTGCTGATAACTTTGATCAAGACCTAAGTAGCTGGGATGTTTCCAAAGTAACAGATATGACAGATATATTTTCTGATTCCGGACTTTCTACCCAAAATTATGACGCTATATTAATAAGCTGGAGCAAGCAAAATGTAAAAAGAAATGTAACCTTTGGAGCCGAAGGCATTTCTTATTGTAGTGATGAAGCTGCACAAGCTAGGGCTGATTTAATCGACAATAAAAACTGGACAATAACTGATAGCGGTCAAGATTGTAGTACGCTAAGTACAAATGACTTTATTACAAATGGTGAGGTAACTATATTCCCAAATCCTACTACTGATCATATAATCATCACTAATATGGATCTTAACAATAGCACAATATTTGTCACAGATGTATTAGGAAAAACAGTCGCTATCCAAGCTAGTAAAATTAGTGAAAGTAATAATAAAATTGATTTCCCTAACATAGTTTCGGGACTCTATTTTTTGAATATAAAATCGGATAAGGGTTTCTTTAATTATAAGTTTTTGGTAAAATAATTATCAATAAATCGTGTAATTTCTACTGAGATTTGAATAAATCAAACTATTACTAAGTTTTTAAAGACAGGACTATTTATGATCAGAAGTCGAACTAAATCATTCGGCTTTCATTTTATCTTGTAACGTATTTCAAATATTCAGAATATTTAAAAAACCTCATTAGATTCTTTTAACTTTTCTGTATTTTCTGCTAACTGAAGTTCATCAATGATTTTTTGAATATCTCCATTAATAATATTACTTAAATCATACAAAGTAAGCCCAATACGGTGATCAGTTACTCGACCTTGTGGATAGTTATAGGTTCTAATCTTTGCAGATCGATCTCCAGAAGAAACCATACTTTTACGCTTTTCAGAATCAGCTGCTTGTTTTTTAGCTAGTTCTATATCATATAAACGAGAGCGTAGTACTTTTAGTGCTTTTTCAAGGTTTTTATGAGATGATTTCTGATCCTGACAACTCACAATCATGCCTGTAGGTTCGTGATGTAACTTAATAGCAGAATAGGTTGTATTTACTGACTGCCCTCCAGGACCTGTAGACGTAGTTCTTTCTATTCGAACTTCTGTCATATCAAGCTCTACATCAAACTCCTCAGCTTCTGGTAATACCATTACAGTTGCTGCACTGGTATGCACTCGACCTTGCGTTTCAGTTTGTGGCACACGCTGTACACGGTGTACTCCAGCTTCGAATTTCATGGTTCCGTATGCATCCTCACCATTAACTTCGAAAATAATTTCTTTATAACCACCACTGGTACCTTCACTAAGGTCCACAACACTTGTACTCCATCCTTTACCTTCGCAATATTTAGTATACATCCTAAATAAATCTCCTGCAAAAATACTGGCTTCATCCCCTCCTGTTCCAGCACGAATCTCAACCACACAGTTTTTAGCATCTTCCGGATCCTTGGGCACTAACATATATCGTATCTTCTCTTCTAATGCAGGTAGTTCTTCTTTAGCTTCTTCTAATTGCATCTTAGCCATTTCTACCATTTCTGGATCACTACCATCAGCAATAATTTCTTCTGCCTCATTTTTATTATCCATCAGCTCAATATAACGATCCCTCTCATCCATTAATGCCTTAAGATCTTTATACTCTTTATTGAGTTTTATATACCTCTTTTGATCAGCAATTATATCCGGTTGAATGATCAAATCATTTACCTCATCAAATCGTTGCTTTACAATATTTAATTTATCAATCATAGTTGTATCTATCCTGTACGTGGAATGTACAAAAGTACGTTTTTTTGTGTAAAGGTCATATCACCTTTTAATATTCTAAAGCAGAATTAATAATCTAAAAAAGTTGTATTTTTACTCGTGAAATGTCAAATCATTCTCCTACATATAATAACAAACTGATTGCAAGTTGGTTCATCACACTTCTACTTTTCTTAGGTATTGGTGGTTACACGAACTATACTCAACCGGTTTCTTACAAGGAAAGCATTGAACTAGTTATTTCTGAGGCTAGAAGCAAGACCAAAACCTTATCATTTGCAGAAGCAAAATATCCAAAAGAACGTTTTGATCATGCCATAAATCTTAAGCTACTATCAAAACACCATAGTAGCATTTCTTTAATTAAGAATAGAGAGTTAGAAAAACCCTTCTCTTTAAAGTTTATTACATATAAGACATTCCTTTCCAGAAGTAATACCTACACTACCAAAGAAGATCCATTTCATATAGGATAACATTTTAATTTCAGGCTTTCTAGCCAATTCTAAAAAAAATTCTAATACTGCTATTTCGATCTATAGCGGTTTTTTACTATTTCCAAAATGAAAAGATTTAAAAAAATTATTAGACGTATTATCTTACTCATGTTTATAATTATGGTTGCAATGATTCCTGTACCCATTTTTTTTCAGAAAAAAGAAGGAAAATTTAATGATGACAACACTATAGAACTTTTAGAAACTAAAGAAGAAGACACTGAAACGAAAACTGTTCAGTTCAATGACGAACTAGGATCATAATAACATCTTTCTTGCAGATAAATTATCAAAATATCGAAAATCTGAAAAACTTCTAAAAGAGATTTTTCAGGTTTTCGAAATAATCCATAAGGATTCATTATAATTTACGACATTTATACATTATGAGTACTATACGAATAGGTCTGGGCGGAGGATGTCATTGGTGTACTGAGGCAGTGTTTCAATCTCTAAAAGGAGTAATCAACGTAGAGCAAGGTTATATTTCAAGTATTGGGAAAAACAATACTTTTTCGGAAGCCGTAATTGTGTCTTATGATCCAGAAATGATAGTGCTAAAGGATTTGATAGAGATCCATTTGCATACTCATAAAAGCACATCTGATCATAGTTTTAGAGAAAAGTATCGAAGTGCTATCTACTATTTTGACATTCATCAGAAATCTGCCAGTGAAAACTACCTAAAGAATCTCAATAAAGATTTTGAAAATAAATTAATTACAAAAGTTTTGGAATTTAACAAATTCAAATCATCCAGAAAAGAACTTTTAGATTACTACAAAACAAATCCAGAAAGACCCTTTTGTAAACGATACATACATCCCAAACTTGATTTGCTTAGAGAAAAATATAGCGAAAAAATGAATTTAAAATAATCTTTATATACTGATTGGCCTGCATCTTAGTGATACGTATAAGTTCCAAATTCACTATTGATAGTAAGTTTCTTTTTGTCAGCATTTTCGACATGGCCAACAATTTTAGCCTCCACATCAAAACTTTTGGAAATTGAAATAACCTCCTCTGCAATCTCTGGAGAGACATACAATTCCATACGATGTCCCATATTAAAAACCTGATACATTTCTTTCCAATCAGTACCGGAGTTTTCCTGAATCAATTGAAATAAAGGAGGGACCTCAAATAAATTATCCTTAATAATATGGAGATTATCCACAAAGTGCAAAATCTTCGTTTGTGCTCCACCACTGCAATGCACCATTCCGTGGATAGTCTCACTATCAAACTTAGATAATATTTTTTTTATAATAGGTGCATAGGTTCTGGTTGGAGACAATACTAATTTACCTGCGTCAATGGGAGAATTCTCAACCTTATCGGTAAGATTAGTTTTACCCGAATATACCAGATCCGAAGGTACAGCAGCGTCAAAACTTTCTGGATATTTTTCTGCTAGTATTTTATGAAATACATCGTGTCGTGCAGAGGTAAGACCATTACTACCCATGCCTCCATTATATTCTTTTTCGTAGGTAGCCTGACCAAAAGAAGCTAAACCTACAATAACATCTCCATCTTTTATATTGGCATTATCAATAACATCGCTACGTTTCATACGTGCAGTTACCGTAGAATCTACAATAATGGTTCTCACTAAATCCCCAACATCTGCAGTTTCACCGCCCGTAGAATGAATGGTAACCCCAAAACTTTTTAATTCTTCTAATAACTCTTCTGTACCATTGATAATAGCAGAAATCACTTCCCCAGGAATCAGATTTTTATTTCTTCCTATGGTAGATGACAGCATAATATTATCTGTAGCCCCAACACACAACAGATCATCAATATTCATTATTAGTGCGTCTTGAGCAATTCCTTTCCAAACAGAAATATCACCTGTTTCTTTCCAATACATATAGGCAAGAGAAGATTTAGTTCCTGCTCCATCCGCATGCATTATCAGACAATAATCCTCATCACCTGTAAGATGATCCGGAACTATTTTACAAAATGCTTTTGGAAAAAGACCTTTATCAATATTCTTGATAGCGCTGTGAACATCTTCTTTTGATGCCGAAACTCCACGTTGAGCGTATCGCTTACTTACTTCTTGACTCATTATGATTATATTATACCAATAGTAAGGCGCAAAGATAATTCAATTTCAGAATTTAGAATTCAGAATTCAGAATTATCTTATTCCCAATCAGCCATAAATGCATTTTGAATCAGATCTGCTCTGTTGGCAATCTCTAAAATTGACATAGTTTGTATATTTCTTTGTGAAATCCCATCATTAGAAGTATTAACAAAGATTACAGCAGCTTCATTTGGTGAAAAACGTGCATCCAGATCATTCGTTCCTGCGGGCTTTTCTATAGAGATATCTAAACTAGAGCTATCACTAAAACTATAAACAAACAAATGAGAGTCTAATTGTCTATACTCACTACTTTCGAAACCTGAAACATCTCGGCAGTACAAAAGTCTATTACCATCAACTGAAAGATTTATACTTCCTGCTGCGCCAGAGGTGCCTGACAACACTGTGCTCAGCAAAGTTCCTGATGAATTAATGGTAAAAATCTCTACCTCATACCCATCTAGATTGTTTGTTTTCAGTGCTATCACATCATTAGTGTCATTAGTATCTACTTCGGAAATAAGTCTGCCATTTGTTGTTTGATATATCAGGTTCAGACCGCTTCCGTCGGTATTGATGCTATATAATTTGTCCTGGCTAGGAAACAGCAATTTTGCTCCACTATCAAACCAGGAAAAATCGATTTCCCCCAAATCGAAGCCAGCTACAGAAATCTGAGAAGTTACCTGTGCAACTTGAGAACCATCTTCGTTCATGGTAAACAAATGTGTTTGTGAACCAACAGATTGCAGAAAGGCAATTTTGCCGGTTCCTACATTACGTCTTGGCCTAAAGCTGTTTTTTGTTTCTGAGGTAAGCTGAATCTCGGTTCCTCCCTGTTCATTAGCAGAATAAATAACACTATTGCCTGCTATTGATCTTGCAAAAATAATTCGATTATTTGGTGGGCTCATCGTTTCGAAAGCAAAAGTACTGCTATTCACTAGATCATTTATTCCATCATTACTACCTATCTGCCAAAAATATTTCACTTTATAAGAAAGATTAGTCAGTGTATATGTTGTATCAGTAATATTTTCAAAAACTTCTACATCAGAATTTTCATCATTACGCAAGGTTACCGTATATGTAAGTGTATCATCATCGGGATCACTACCGGTCCAAACCAATCTCACCTCTAGTGGTTGATCCACAGAATTGTCTGCTGGTGAATCCAAAACTGCTGCATTGGGCGGTCGGTTGCCAGCTGTCTCAACATCCATTTCGAAAACTATTTCCAGTTCTCTATCAGCTATTATAGAAATTGCCTCAAACTGAGCTAACAATCCTTCTCTCTGTGCCGAAAGTGAGTAATCTCCCGAAGGAATATTCTCAATCAAATATTCGCCATTTGCATCGGTAAAAACTGTACTGGAGGAAGGATTCGTGGATATTTTTACATTTTCCAAAGGTTCATTAGTTCCCACAGCAACAACTCTTCCTTTTACTGCTCCCAAACCTTCCAGATCTATTGTATCCTCACTACAGGATATCATCATTATTATGACAAAAACTGATACTGCTTTTATAAAATATTTTTTCATTATCACTAGGGGTTTATCCTTTAGGATCATCACTGTTTTCAATTACTTTACGATTTCTTTTTTTTAACTTTATGAGCTCTTTATCTTCTTTACGTTTTTGTTTTCGAAGGGCTTTGTCCATTTTTAAAGGATTCTTAAAATACCAGTTTACACCTAAGGAAAAATTGAAATATTGATCATCTCGTTTACCCTGCGTAATATTATCCAGTTTATCCCCTAACACAAGATTATGCGTTGCATTAAGAGAGACCCCAATTTGATCTGAAACCAAATACTCTACGCCTCCCCCATACTGAAATTTGAAAAACGTTCTGTCAAAATCATCGCTATTTACTGTTCCCATTCCGCCAAAGAAATAGGGCGTTAATTTTTCAAAAGGTAACAATATTAATTCTGCATTTACATCTATAGCATTAAATCCTTCTGAAAAAGCACCTTCATTTCTTAGCTCAAATTTACTAAGACTAGCATTGGCGTTAAGGTACGGGTTAAAATACCACTTACCCCCTAATCTAGCGGAATACGACAAATCCGCATTATTATAATCACCACTTATCAATGCTAATCCGCCATTGGCAAAAACGGCTTTTTTACCACGTCTTTCTTTAAAATAGCGTTCATACAATCCCGTATTTTGTGCTTCATTTTTCTCTGAATTATAGTCAGCAACCAATGCTTGTATTTTTTCCGGTGCTTCTTTAGAACCCCATAATTTGTCTTCTATACCTTCAATAATCAGGGCTTCTACTGCCTTTTCTATTGCTTCAGAAACCGCTATCTGACCTGGTTCATTCTTGGTAAAACCGGTTTCAGCTTCTAACAGTCTACTGAATTTGACATATCTAAAAAAACTAGCATCCAGTGCTTGGGACAATATGGTTTTAGAAACATAAACTGTTTTTAAAATTTTACCATTTGATGTGGATACAGCTCTTAAATACACCGTAATTCTATCTTGTCTGTACTGGGTGGAACCTCCAACGCCAAAATATCGGGCTCCTAATCCTCCGGTAATGATGTTCGTATCATACGAAACTATTCCTCCTTCCAGAATGATTCCAGCATATAGCAATGGTGGTAATTGGGGTTCGTTTGAATTTTTATTTTTTCTGTATTCTTTTCGGGTAGAGCGTATGATATTTCGTTCGTTTAACAGGTTACTAAGATTCTCTCTCTCAATCGGTACAAACCATTTGGAATCTTCAAGCGCTTTAACCAAAATAGTAGTGGCACCTTGGGTGACAGCTGTACTAAAAGTGCTACCGGCTTCTGTTGGTTTATATTGACCCGTTTGATCTCTGAATTTGTAAACCCCAACGACCACTGGTTCTGTTGGTAGAGGAAATTCTCTTAAAGTCCGAGTAAATTTTGTGTCTTCACCTATTCGAGCTTGTTCTATGGATATAGGCTGATTAAAATAAGCGCCACATCCAGACAATATTATCGTACAAGAAATTACTAGAATTACTTGATAAAACTTTTGATGCATTAAAAATTAATTAGGAATTATTACTTGAGATTGATCTCCTGTACTGGTATCCAAAATATTAATTACCAATCCTTCTCCGGAAGGAAAAATCTCTATAAACAATGTTCCAAAACTAAAAGTCCCTTCTGTAAGACCTTCCTGTCCGAATTGTTCATTAAATAAAGTTCTGGATATTTGACTCAGCAATTGATTATTCAGACTTTCTGTAAATCTTTCAAGTTCTGATCTGTCATCTGCATTTGGATCATTATCCTCGGTAAAAGTATTCTGAGCTTCTGCAGAACTTAACAACCATTGATAATTGAAAGTGTCACCACCAAAAGCAGGATTCTTAGGCCTATATACTAAATCTTGTCCAAAGCTAAACTGAAATACTGAAAAACCCAGTATAACTGTTATTATGATTGACTTCATTTGTTTTTTTGAATAAGTAATTAATACTGAAAAATATCTCTTTTTTGTTTCTTTAAATCTTTAAAATATTTGTAAACTCTGCGTATGGAAATTTTAGACATTTGTTCTAAAAATTCAATATCAGGTTTACCCAGGAACTCGTGAATAACGTTATCTTCTATTTTAACCTGGATAATAGTACTTCTACCAAAACTCAAAGTTTCGTACACTCCGACTATTTTAGAACCATTTATTCTATTGAGTGTGTATGAATTATAAAAAAATTCATAAAAATCTTTTCCCGGTTTGGTTTTTGTTTCTTCAACTACGATTCCCTTCAATTCTATACCGTCATCTTCAAAAACTTCTTCCTCTTTTTCTTTTTCCTTAGCTTTTTCATTAAATCCAATACGGTCTTTACCTACAACCTTTTCCTCTTCATAAACTAACAAAAGTATTACTATTTTATCCTTTTCGTAAGCACCAATAGATGTCGCAGTAAGATTCTTTTGCTCGTTTGCTTCTAGTGTAAACCGACCTTCTTGATTATTTTTAGTAACCTTATTAACACTGTCTGTCCTAAAAACCGAAAATGTATATTTTAAGCTCTTATAAACTTCAGTAGCATTTGTGGCCACTGCCCTTATGGACACAATATCATCTATTCTTTCCGTCTTAATTTTAGCAATTACATCTGTATTGGTATACTGACCATTTGAAAATTGAAAAATCAATAAAAATATGATGATCAGCCTAAAATTCATACGGGATAAAATTCAGCTATTTAAAAGCTTCTAACAATAATGGTACGAGCATTACCAGTCATTTTAAACTTGAGATTTTTGGACAATTCATTACTCCCAAATCTTTCAAAAGAAAGGTTATTTCCTTCCTGAATAAGCTCTAAATTTGTTGAGATATCTGGATTAAAAGAAAAATCAATTACCACATTATTATCGCCGTTTTGAGAGATGAACTTTTCTATTTCCCTGGATGTTTCATTAATATCTATAAGGTTTTGTTCTCCATTCTGCTGTAAACGAATATCCGATGCTTGTGCGGTAATGTTTGAAAACACTTGATTTCCAGTACCAATCTGTTGAATAAACACTATGTTATTTCCAGCCATATTTTCTCTGGCTACCTGCACTGCAGTGTTATTTTGTAATTGATTTAATGTAATGAATTGTTCTTGACTTTCCACCAATGATTCGTTCTGACTCTCGCTATTTTGAGCATAACTACTTCCAGAAAATAATAGGCTAGATGCTATGATACAAAGTGTGAAATATTTTTTCATTGGTACAAGGTATTAAAAGAAGTAAAAGAGTTACACTAACTTTGCTGTTAGCGTAACTCCTTCAAATATATTAAAATTATTTCTTAAAGCTCTCCTCCGGAACCACTCTGAGTTACAACTGCAGCGTTACCTGTTCCATTCTGAAGGATGGTACTACTATGAGATTCTCCTATTTGAGTAACAAAAGTAGAGTTCCCTTGACCAAACTGAGTATCTCTTGCAAAGTTAGCATCACCTAATTGAAAAATATCACTTACATTATCAGCTCCATTCTGAAAAGATTCTGCAATGTTTTCGTCTCCTATTTGTCCCTGAATAGCTAAGTTGCCTTGTCCAAATAATCCAAAGTCACCTTCTTGAGATGATAATGCAACATTTCCATTACCAAGTTGAAGTTGATCTGTAATATTATCTCCACCAAAGAAAGATAAGTTTTGAGTTGCTGAAGCAGAGTTACCATCACCAAACTGTGTTTGAACGATAGTATTATTATCTTCTTCGTGTTGAGCATATGCTTCATTCTCGTTTCCAGATTGTAATTGATCTACTACACCACCTCTAGAATCAAAGAAACTACTACCTTGAAGAGAAGTTGCAACATTACCACCCCCATTTTGTACCTGGATTAATGTGTTGTTGGTTCCCCACTGCTCACCAGTACCTAAATTAGCTTCACCTGTTTGTCTTTGATCAGCAACGTTAACATCTCCAACTTGAGCCATTGAAGCAGTATTGAAAGAGCCAGACTGGATGATTAAGCTAAAATTTTCCTCTCCTCCTTGAGAAGTTGTAGCTGTATTAGCATCTCCAAACTGTCCTTGACCTGCGTAATTAGATGAACCAAATCCAAAGAAACCAGCTCCTTCTTGAGAGATTGTAGCGGCATTACCATTACCTTCTTGAAGTTGTTCTGAGAGGTTATCACCACCGAAGTTTAATAAGTTTTGAGTAGATGAAGCAGAATTCCCATTTCCTACTTGTACCTGATACACTTCATTTCTGTCCTCCTCATGCTGAGCGAAGGCACTATTTTTATCCCCGGTTTGCATTTGAGTCACAATTCCATTTCTAGAAGCAAATGCATCACTACCTTGAATAGCTTCTGCATTATTTCCTGCCCCTAATTGAGTAGTTGTATTAGCATTTGCTAGACCTACCTGAGTGATATTCGCTGCGTTCATATCACCAGATTGATCAACAGTACTAACGTTCGACTGTGCAACCATCACTGACGCGCTTAATAAAGTTGCTAGACTAAAAATTACTTTTTTCATACGTAAAATATATTAAATTTGATTAATTATTCAATTCTCTCTTAAATACTTTGGGGCGTACGAAGGAGTGCTAGATATACAAATCTAACGCTCTCTTAATAAAAAAATCTGGGGAAGTTGTCACACAAAAAATCATTACCATTTTTGTCTAACGAAACAAATTTATGAAAACATTAAGGGTATTTTTGAATATTCTGTAAGATTTCGACAAAATGCATTACGGAAAACCCATAGAAAAGAGGTTTTTCTATGGGTTTGTCAAGGGTTTAACAGATATTAATTTTTTGTTAAAAATAAAACAAAAAAAACACTTAGTCAGTTAATTCTTACCTATTTGATAAAAAGAAGCTCTCTATATTTAGTTAGTGGCCATAATTCGTCATCTACTAATAGCTCTAATTTATCACAACTGTATCTTATTTTATCAAATAAAGGTTTTACTTTATTACAATAGTCAGCTGCTTTTTCTTCTGCATCTTCTAATTTATTTGCTTTTCTGCGCTCAGAGGTCATTTCATTTACCTTGCTATTAATTTTTCCTATATGTTCTGAAATTTCCTCAATAATTTCCATCTGTTCCTTCGCGTATTTCTTGAAATCTTTCTCATACAGATTTTTTAAACCGGAAACATTATTGATTAGCATATTTTGATATTTGATAGCAGTGGGTATTACGTGATTTCTGGCAATATCACCAAGCACTCTTCCTTCAATCTGTATCCTCATTACATATTCCTCAATTTCTATTTCATAACGTGCCTCTGCTTCCACTCTATTCATAACCCTCATTTCCTCAAAAAGATCGAGCGTTTTTTTAGAAATTTTTGCCTTTAATGCCTCTGGTGTTGTTTTATTATTACTTAGCCCTCGTTTTTTTGCTTCATTCTCCCAAGCTTCTCCATAACCATTCCCTTCAAAAAGAATATTCTTGGATTTCTTAATATATTCTCTCAATACATTAAAAATTGCTTCATCTTTCTTTAAATTCTTCTTATCGATAAGTTTATCAACTTCTTTTTTGAATTCTACAAGCTGTTTTGCAACTATCGTATTAAGGATAGTCATAGGATTAGCACAGTTAGCCTTGGAACCCACAGCTCTAAACTCAAACTTGTTACCTGTAAAAGCAAATGGCGATGTTCTGTTGCGATCTGTATTATCTAATAATATTTCCGGAATTTTACCTACTACATTAAGCTTCAGATCCGTTTTTTCTTTTGGAGATAATTTGCCATCAGTAACACCTTCCAGTTCTTTAAGTACTGATGTAAGCTGCTCACCTATAAAAACGGACATGATCGCGGGAGGCGCTTCATTTGCACCAAGTCGATGATCATTACTAGCAGATGCGATACCTGCTCTCATCAACTCTTCATGTTCATTAATAGCTTTGATTGTATTAATAAAAAAGGTCAAAAACTGTAAATTGCTCATAGGTGTTTTTCCTGGTCCCAATAAATTGATTCCAGTATTAGTGCTCAATGACCAATTATTATGCTTACCAGACCCATTAACTCCTGCAAATGGTTTTTCATGTAATAGTACTTTTAGGTTATGCCTTGAAGCTACTTTTTCCATGACATCCATCAATAAAGAATTATGATCCACCGCTAAATTCGTTTCTTCATAGATGGGAGCCAATTCGAATTGATTTGGAGCAACCTCATTGTGACGTGTTTTTACAGGTATCCCCAATAACATACATTCTATTTCCAAATCTCTCATAAAAGCCAAAGCTCTTGTAGGGATACTACCAAAATAATGATCATCTAATTGCTGACCTTTTGCAGAGGAGTGCCCTAATAATGTTCTACCAGTCATTACGAGATCAGGTCTGGATTCTACAAGCGCTCTATCAATCAAAAAATACTCCTGCTCCCAACCAAGGGATGCATTTACTTTTTTTACATTTTTATCAAAATATTTGGCAACTGCCGTTGCCGCAATATCCACTGCTTGCAAAGCTCTCAATAATGGTGTTTTATAATCCAGAGCTTCACCAGTATAGGCTACAAAAACGGTAGGAATACACAAGGTAGTTCCATAGATAAATGCTGGTGACGTAGGATCCCAGGCAGTATACCCTCTAGCTTCAAAAGTATTACGAATTCCACCATTAGGAAAAGAAGAAGCATCTGGCTCCTGTTGTACCAATTGCCCTCCTCCAAATTTCTCTATTCCACGACCATCATTAATAGTTTCAAAAAATGCATCATGCTTCTCTGCCGTAGCACCCGTTAAAGGTTGAAACCAATGTGTGTAATGGGTTACTCCTTTAGACAAAGACCAGTCCTTCATTGCTGATGCAATTTGATCTGCGATTTGCCTATCTATTTTTGTACCATGGTTCACCGCATCCATTACACTTTTGTATGCGTCCTTAGTTAAATATTGAAGCATAGTTGTCTGGTTAAACACATTTTCACCAAACAATACAGATCGCCGTTCCGATTCCGTAACTACCACTGAATTACGATTTAAGGTTTCTTTAAGCGCTTGAAATCTGAGTGTTGACATATTTGATTAATTTTTACTACAAATATAAAAGAGTTTCATTATTAATATTGAAAAAATGCTCTTTAAAAATTAAAATAAAATCAAAATACCCTGTAAAAAACTAGGGGTTTGATAAAAATTAATAAAAAAACCATATTTGACCCCCTATTTTTTTTCGGTTATCATAAAATAAAACTAATTTTGAAACTTTTAAGAGTTCAATTTATAAAGTGTTAATTATGAGTAAAGCTAAATTAGAATACATTTGGTTAGATGGTTATAAACCAACTGCTAATCTAAGAAGTAAAACAAAAATTGAAGAAGATTTTAGTGGTAAGCTAGAAGACTGCCCTATGTGGTCTTTTGATGGTAGTTCTACCAGACAAGCAGAAGGTGGCTCATCTGATTGTTTACTAAAGCCTGTTGCTATTTATCCTGATCCTACTAGAAGAAATGGATATTTAGTTATGACAGAGGTATTAAATGCTGATGGTACTACTCACGAATCTAACGCCAGAGCAACTATTGATGATAATGATAATGATTTCTGGTTTGGTTTTGAACAAGAATACTTTATTATGGATAAAGCCACTCAATTACCATTAGGTTTTCCTGTTGGCGGATATCCTGGCCCTCAGGGAATGTATTATTGTTCCGTTGGAGGAAGAAATACTCACGGAAGAGCATTTGTTGAAGAGCATGCGGATTTATGTATCGATGCCGGACTTAATTTTGAAGGTATCAATCAGGAAGTTGCAAGTGGACAATGGGAGTTTCAATTGTTTGCGAAAGGAGCAAAGAAAGCTGGTGATGAAATATGGATTGCAAGATATCTTTTAGATAGACTTACTGAAAAATATGGATATTATATTGAATATCACCCTAAGCCAATTAAAGGAGACTGGAATGGTTCTGGTATGCACGCTAACTTCTCTAACGAAATATTAAGAACGTGTGGATCTAAAGAAGTTTATGAAACTATTTGTGAAGCATTTAGACCAGTAACCAAAGAACACATTGCTGTTTATGGTGAGTTTAACGATCAAAGATTAACTGGAGATCACGAAACACAATCAATCGATGAGTTCTCTTACGGAGTATCTGACAGAGGGGCTTCTATAAGAATACCTATTATCACTGTAGAAAACGGATGGAAAGGATGGTTAGAAGATCGTCGACCTGCTTCTAATGGTGACCCTTACAAAATAGCTGCAAGAATTGTTAAAACTGTTAAAACTGCTGATGTATCTGCGGTCACAGCATAATGATTTGTAACAGGTAACTAACTAAAACTTGTTAAACGCAAGAAAGCCTCTGGAATTTAGACTTCAGAGGCTTTTTATTAATAATCCTCCTCGGCGAATGAAAGGTCACGCAATGATATATTCAATAAATAGCTGAATTCCTGCTCGTTCCTGTGTCCAGATCTCGATCCTAATATTTCGAAGTTAATTACAACAAAATATGCTAGGTTTTGTTTGAAAATATAATAGTGCCATTAATCAAATATTTTCTTGGCTCTCCCTGAGAAAATTTGCTCTTTTGTGCGAGTTTTTTGTTCATTATCTGAACACATCTCTCTTTTACAACCCAAGTTGTTCACGGAACCTGATAGACTGTCTTCTCGATATCTCAATTTCTATATCAGAATCCAGAACCACTTTTAACTTTCCGTTAAACCAGGATGTCACTTTTCTAATAGTATTTAAATTAATGATTTGTTGTCTGTTTGCCCTAAAAAAAGTTGCCCCAGAAAGTTTTTGTTCTATTTGGTCCAAAGATCTATATACCAAAGGTTTTTCACCCTGAAAATATACTCTTGTATAATTACCCATAATTTCGAAAAGTTTAATATCCCCTACAGTTACTAACCAACATTTCTCACCTTCTTTAATAAAAATCTGGCTTGTTTCGGATAATTTTTCTTTTGATTCAACTCGTTTTTTTTCGGCTGCTTTAAGCTGTAACTTTTTTACCGTCTTTGAAAACCTTTCTTTGCTTATTGGTTTTAGCAAGTAATCAAAGGCATTGTATTCAAATGATTTTATAGCATACTCATCATAGGCTGTAGTAAAAACCACCAACGGAACCTGATCTAACATTTCTAAAAGATCAAATCCGTTCTTATCAGGCATGTTTATGTCAAGAAATAAAATATCCGGATTTGTATTCTGAATCAGATTAAATGCTATATCCACGTTTTCCGCCTCACCGATTACCTCTATCGTTGTATAATCTTTTAGCAATTCTTTCAGGTCTTGCCTGGCCAACCTGGAATCTTCAACTATTACAGCAGTATTATTCATGTAATGGAATTTTTATCAACGCCTTAACCGCTCCAAGTTCTTGGGTAAGATTAAAAAAAGATCGCTCTCCGTATAAAAGCCTTAATCGCTCCTGAATGTTTTTCAGACCGATTTTTGTAGATGACCTAGTATTATGTAACTGTCCTGTATTACGTACTTCAACAAACAACATCTGATCTTTCTTAAAAATCTTCAAAAAAACCTCTCCTCCTTTTATCTGATTGGAAACCCCGTGTTTAATTGCATTTTCTACTAACATCTGTATCATCATCGGAGGAATTTCTAGTTCTAGTACTTTCTTCTCTATTTCTTCGTTATACCGTAAACGGTTTTCTAACTGAATTTTTGACAATTCTACATAATTTCTAACGACTTCAATTTCTTCTTGCAAAGATATTAGATCTACCTTATTACTATTTAGAGAATATCTTAATAGCTCAGATAGCTTAGTAATCATATCTCTGGATTTATACACATCTTCAAGCATTAATGCTCTAATATTATTAAGGCTGTTAAACATAAAATGAGGGTTAATTTGCCCTTTTAGAGTGTTTAACTGAGATTCTTTTAAAGTTGTTTTAAGCTGCAATTGTTCCACCTTGTTTTTCTGTGTTTTCCAGATAGACTTAATAGATAAATATACCACCAACCACAATAGCAGTAAAAGCGACATATTTATAAAAGTATTGGCATACTCTATTAATGATCGAGAAGGCATTTCTTTCTTTTCAATTTTTAAGTACAGGATTTGTGCAACTATCTCCGTAAATGCTGACATCAATATACTAATCAGTAAAAAAGTAAGAGTTGTTCTTATAATTGCTTTAGAATTTATGGTGTCGAAAGAAATTTTATTTCTAATTAATTGCCAAAGAATTGTAGAAAACAAAACTCCGGTTACTATAAAAAGAGTGCCTTCTGCAATTATATATTTTGAAGACAGAGTTTGTACGTAGGCAATTTTAGCGTATATATTAAGCCCTCCCAGAAGTCCCCAAGCCAGAAGTTGCAGTGTCCAGAACCAAACTCTTTTTGAAATTATAAGCATGCCTACAAAAGGTTTTTTTGACTGCATGATTTGCTATTATCTAAGATAGAACTAAAATCTTTTCAAAATCCAATCTCCAACTATTTTTAAAGCTACCGGACTAAACGTTTCTTCTATAGTTTCATATTCTGTTCCGGCGCCAGTATCAGCAGTTTGAAAAAGATGATTTAAACCCTCGATTTCTTTTATAGTATAATCTTTATTACCTGCTTTTTTTAATCCTTTTCTAAACCCTGCCAAATTAAGTTCCGGTATAACCTGGTAATCCTTGGATCCATTAATAACTAAAATCGGTATTCTTACTTTTGAAATAAATTGTACTGGATCCGTTTTGACAAAATAATGCATCCAGGGATCTTTTGTAAACCCCAAGAAATTTTTCTTTAAAACATCCATAGTATAAATGTTCTTTATTTCTTCACTTAAATTAGTGCGATGTTGTTCGAAAGATGCAATAGTTTTGGACTCCATTACATCAGGATGTTCTTCCTGAACTATGGATAAAACAATATCTGCAAATTCATTATTAATTTGAATAATTTCAGGCGACACTCCCTGTAACTCTGCTCCTCTTTTCATCTGAGTTAATAACACTTGTTTTCCATCCACACCTGTACCGGCAAGAGAAACTATAAATGACACATCACTATTTTTTGAAGCAACCAAAGGAGCTATAAGACCTCCTTCACTATGCCCGATAAGTCCAATTTTGTTAGTATTAATACCTTTTCTTTTTTTCAAAAACTCGATAGCAGCTTCTACATCGCTGGCAAAATCTAATGAAGTAGCACCATTAAATTGACCACCACTTTCACCAACTCCCCTATCATCATATCTCAATACTGCAATTCCCCGTCTTGACAAGTAATCAGAGAGGATTAAAAAAGGTCGATGATTTAACAATTCCTCATTTCTATTTTGTGGTCCTGATCCGGAAATTAGAATGACTACAGGAGGATTTTCTTTATTTTTGGGAATAGTAATTGTTCCTGCCAGTTTAATATCATCTGCCTTTTTATTAACAAAGGTTACATCCTTAGATATGTAGGGATATGGTTCTACAGGATTCTGTGGTCTTCTCTTTTCTTTTTCTACAATTGCTTCTCCCTTAACAAACTTTAATGGAAAATTATTTCCCGCTTGCGTAAAAGTACCGCTGATAACTTTATCTACTAACTTTCCTTGATATCTGACCATCATTGCGTTTACTTCTACAATCAACTCTTGGTTTTCGAAACTGACTTTATCTGCTGGAATACTCTGATTTGTTTGACTCGGGCTTTTTAGATCTGCAGAATACCCGCTTTTATTTTTATGGATAGTGAGTTCTATGGGTAATTTTGCACCTGGAACTTCTAAAACGCCATTCCAGCTTCCGATGATTTGCTGCGCACCAGACATCTGATAAATAAGCCCAATGATTATGGCGATAAAAAATTTAATTGCAGTTGTCATATCCTGTAGTTTAAAAGAATTAAATTAAAAGTAACAAGTTTCATCTTTTACTTTTGTAAAAATATGACAAACGGTTCCTGACTAAGATTAATGGCAGAATACATTACTGTATAAAAACTAAAGCAATGAAAATACAGTACCCGGCAAAAATTAAAAGTCCCTTTGGTCGGTTAAGGATCATTTTTTTTGGTATAAATGCTAGAGGCAACAGGATCAAAGCAAATCCAAGCATCCAGAAAATATCTATATTCATTAATCGGGTATCATTGACCACAATTGGTTGAATCAAAGAAGTAAGCCCTAAAACAGAAGCTATATTAAAAATATTAGAACCTATAAGATTTCCTAAAGATATTGCTTTTTCCTGTTTTAATGCTGCTATGACCGAAGCTGCCAACTCTGGGACGCTTGTACCTACTGCAACCATAGTAAGTCCTACAACCGCTTCACTTACACCCATTCTTGTAGCGATATCTTTTGCACCTTCAACCAATAATTCTGAACCAAAATATAATGCTATACCTCCTATGAATAACCAAAGAATCATCTTGAAGCTAGAAACCTTTTCTAAAGAATCATCCACATCCCCGATCATTTTATCTGCATGCTTTCGTGCTCTTTTAATTAACAAAAATAAATACAGAAATAAGAAAATTAATAAGATGACCCCTTCGATTCTAGTCAGCACCCCATCATTATCAAGGAAAAAATATAAGACCAAAGAAAGCAACATCATCACAGGCCAATTAAATTTATAAAAATCTTTATCTATAGCTAGAGGCGCTATCAGGGCGGTTATACCCAAAACCAAACCAATATTAGCTATATTAGAACCAATAATATTGCTAAGAGATAGATCTGCCGAGCCACTTAAAGCTGCCTGCAAACTCACTAATAACTCCGGCGCAGAAGTAGCAAAAGAAACAACGGTAAGACCGATTACCATTTTTGACAGTTTCAATCTAAAGGATAACGCTACAGATGAACGCACTAAATATTCTCCTCCAACAACAAGAAATATAAATCCTATTATTACAAAAAATATACTTTGAATCATGTATTGTTAATTTGTTTGCGAATATAGAATAAGTATATCATATGTAAGGAGTGTTACGCTTTTTTTTAAAGTTTTTAACCTACAATTCCATACCTAAAACTAAAATAATAGTTAATTAACTATAAAAATAGTTGTAAAACTAGTTTTGTAGTTATATATTTGATTTCATAAAATGCCAAAGATGGAAAAGTTAACTAATAAGGAAGAAGAAATTATGCAAGCGCTATGGAAATTAGAAAAAGCGTTTGCAAAAGAAGTGCAAGCCGAACTAAATAATACGGTGCATTACAATACTGTTTCGACCATTATAAGAAACCTGGAAGAAAAAGGGTTTATAAGTCATAAGGCATATGGCAAAACCCATCAATACTTCCCTCTCATTACCAAAGAGGCTTATCGAAGTAATTTTGTGAGCAAAGCAATGACACAGTATTTTAATAACTCATATAAAAACATGGTTTCTTTTTTTGCAAAAGAAGAAAAAATAACCGCGCAAGAGTTACGAGAGATTTTAGATGTAATTGAACAAAAAGAATAATACTATGGAATCATTTATAACATATTTAGTGAAGTCCAGTATCATATTATCTTTATTTTATCTGGTGTATTTCTTTCTTCTAAGAAAAGACACCTTTTTTACGGTTAACAGACACTTTCTTCTAGTAGGAATGCTTAGCTCCCTTCTACTTCCATTCTTAGAATTCACCACAATAGAATTTATAGAAAAACCCGTTTTTAAGATAACGGAGTACACGACTATAAAAGCATCTGGAGCACAGAATTCATCAGTATCCATAGACTGGCGGTTGGTTATATTTTATTTGTATATAACGATTACCTTGCTTTTACTAGGACGTTTTATTTTTCAGCTTCTATCATTAAAAAAGATTTTTACCACAAGTCAACATAATCAAAAAGAAGAATTCTCATTTTTAAAAACCAAAGAAGACATCGCTCCATTTTCTTTCTTTAAGTATATCATATTTAATCCAATATTACATGATACCTCTGAACTGGAAATGATTTTAAAACATGAAAAAATACACGCAAAACAATACCATACATTAGATATATTGCTAACCAATGTATTTGTAATTTTTCAATGGATCAATCCATTTTCCTGGCTCTACAAAAAGAGTTTACAGCAGAATTTAGAGTTTATAGCTGACCAGGAAGCTGTTCGGGACCTTCCATCCAAAAAAGAATATCAATTGACATTAGTTAAAGTGTCATCCAGCAATTATTCATCAATCACTAATAATTTTTATCAATCATTAATCAAAAAACGAATTGTTATGTTAAATAAAAAAGAATCAAATCACAGAAACCTCTGGAAAGCAACTATTATCCTGCCTTTACTAAGCCTATTTCTATGGGGTTTTAATACTAAAACGGAAATACAATATATACAATCGGCACCCCAAGAAGTAGCAGTTACACAGGAAAATGAGAGAGAAAAACCTGTTGTTCAAGATGCTAAGGAACTCGCATTTCCGATTAAAGAACAGCATTCCACTCCTACAAATGAGTCTTCGTTAGTTTCATCAAAGGAGTTTCCTAAAAAAAGTGAGCATCAAAACATAAAAAGGAATACTTCAGACACCAAATTTCCGCTAAAATCAATAACCTCTCTCAAAAAAAATCTTCCGAAAGAATATAAGAAGACATTTGTCAAAAAGAATACAATTGATTTTACAATCAATAAAAATTCTACTAAAGAAGATATAGAAAGGATTAAAAGGATTTTTAAAAATGAATATGATGTAGAGGTTACTTTTAGTGATATTTCTAGAAATAATGCCGATGAAATTACGAGTATCAGTGTTGACCTATCATCTAAAAAAAGTAATGCCAATTACGCTATTGCAAACGAAACTCCAATTTATCCGTTTGTGATATCATACGATAGTAAGAATGAAAAGATAAGTATTGGACAATCTAAAAATGGAAATCATATCTGGGTAAGCAGAAATCATCCTGAAGGCCATAGCGATGGTCAGGTAAAAGACAAAAATGTTTATATAGTAAAAGGCGACAAGAAACATAAAGTAAAAGGAATTGCGAAAAAAGATGGTCAAACCACGTTTATTATAAGTAGTACAGGTAGTAATGATCAAAGTCAGATTCTTACTCATTCTATAGATCAAGAAACGATTTTAAATTTTGATGGTAATTCTGATAAAGACATTTTATTTTTTATTGACGGGAAAAAAGCCAGTAAGAAGGATATCAAAAAACTAAAACCAAATCAGATAGAAAGTGTTGATGTTTCTAAGGGTGAATCTAGCGTCAAGAAATATGGTAAAAAGGCCAAAGATGGTGTAATTAATATTATAACCAAAAAAAAAAACAAATAAAGGAACCGGATTTATTTTGAATAGTGATGCGAAAAAATATTCACTAAACAATTCGAAAAATACTAATGATAAGCAGGTGAAAATCAAGATATCTCAAGGTAAGAATTTGACATCACAAGATGGTAAGCTTCACCCAATAGTGTATGTGAACGGAAAAAAAATTGATTATGATGAGCTTCAGAATATTGATAGCAATCAGATTAAGTCAGTCAATGTTTATAAGGATAAACAAGCTATTAAAATATATGGTGCCCGGGGAGAAAATGGTGTGGTAGAAGTAACCCTGAAAAAATAAGGGTCTAAATACTGTAACAAGTATTCAAAAGCTCATCATAATCCGATGAGTTTTTTTATTTTAGCATTATGCAAAAACAGTTTTTTAAATTTCTTGCAAAACTAAATAAAGTTATACTTCCGAGTTTTTCCAAAAAACGTCTGGATCTTAGTAAAGCTAGTAAATTACAATTGCTAATTTTTGGTTGGAGATTGTATGTGACAAAAAGATCCTTAGGATAATATTTTGAATTATCCCTCTTCAAAAAGAAATATAATTTGCAACATTAGCATCCTTTTCTCGTATTTTATTACATAGTTTATTTCAAAAATAAAAAGCAAATAATATTTAGTATGAAAAAATGGATCATCGCAGGAGTGGGTATACTAGGTATACTTTCCTTAGCAGCGTTTACATCTGAATCGTATCCAACCGAGGTTCACGACACATCACAACTCAATGAAATCGTTGCTACAATTAATAAAAATACCACAGAAAAAGAACTTGAAGATCTTAAAAAATTCTTTTCGGAAAATGGTATCGAATTAATTATTGAAAAAATTGAGTTTAATGATCAAAACGAGATTATAGGTTTAGGTCTTATTCTAAAGAAAGGAAGTACCAAAAGTAAGTTCTCATCATCATCTTCAGAGCCTATATCCGATGTAGAATTAGGGTTCAAAAATGGCAACCTCTATATTACAAATTCTGGTATGTTTGATATCGCCTCCTGGAAGAATCAGGTAGGTTTTGGTAATCGGAACTTTGACATGGATAGTATTTTAAAAAATCAAAACTTCAGATTTGACTTTGATTTTGCAAAGGATGGAGACTCCATATTTTTTAATGGAAAACACTTTGATATCAGTAAATTAAAGGATCAAATTATGAATTCTTTTGAGTTTGATGAAGATGAAAATGGAAATTTCATTTTTAATGGTCAGCAATTCCCATCCCACTTTGGTAAATTTAAGAAGTTTAGTTTTGTAGATGACCCTGACATCGATAAATTAATTATTATTGATGGTAAAGAGTCTGATTTTAAAACATTAGATGAATTAGCAAAATCAGATAAATTAGAAGAAGTGGATTTCCTAAAAGCGACAACGGCGATCAGTATCTATGGAGACAAAGCAAAAGATGGAGCCATTATCGCTACTACCAAAAAATAGAATAAATCCGTTGTGCATTTAGACCTTTTTAAGGTAAAAATCGTCAGTTCGAGTGCCTCGACTTTAGGAGAAGTGTATACTCCAGAGGCCTACAGGTCGAGAATAGAGTTTTACCTTAAAAAAGCTCACCTAAATGTACAACAGGTAGAATACGGATAAGCCTTCGTGAACCACGAGGGCTTATCGACTTTTTATATCAATAACTTAATAGCGAAGCTACTTTGGTCACGAGCTTATCCCGACCATTTAAAAAATCTAATTCCATTATAAAGTTACACTGCATTACGATACCCCCTAATTCCTCTACCAAATCACAAACTGCTTGTGCTGTACCCCCGGTTGCCAGCACATCATCGTGAATTAACACCCGCTCTCCTGCCGTAATAGCATCTTTGTGAATCTCTAACACATCTTTTCCATACTCAAGCCCGTAACTTTTAGAATTTACTTCAGACGGCAATTTTCCTTTTTTACGTACTGGAATGAAACCAGCATTTAATCGTTCAGCTAGCATACCTCCAAGGATAAAACCCCTTGCCTCAATACCTATAACTTTATCAATTATTATAGCATCCGGACACAATCTCGCTAATCGGTCTGCGCATAGTACTAAGGCTTCAGAATTTGCCAAAAGTGGTGTCATATCTTTAAAAACAATTCCCCGCTTCGGAAAGTCAGGAATATCTCTTATCAATTCGTGTATGTTCATATCTGCAAAATAATGAAAATTAAAAAATCGCACTAAAAAAGATGAAAATGCCCTACGATTAGAAATATCTAATTAAAATACCTCTTGAAATATTTCTGATTATAACAATAATTCAACAAAACAGCTTCATTTTCACACACAAATCAAGACAAAATGGTTTCAAATTGAAACAAAATTCATCTTTAAGCTTACAAAAATCATCCAACTATACAGATTTTGGTATAAATATTTTTCTAATTACGCTGCTTCTAATATATTGAATGGAAACCAAATAATTAAAATAATTCTAAATACTAAATACGCATAGAACTCATGTAATCAAAAGCATCTCTTCCTAAACTAAATAATCTATTGAACTAATACGCTATTACTATGTTAATACATCCGGGAATTTTCCTTACAAGATTCACTCCGAAGTAGCGCGCAGATTGGGAATATAAAACTTCTGTGAATGTTGATAAGCAGCTAAAAGATCTAAAACTTTCTGAGATTTACATCCAGAATGACGGTAAATCAGGAACTAATGATAATTCGCTTAAGCTTTTAATTGGAGCTGATCTTGCAAAAAATAATGCCTAAAAAAACATGAAAAGAGTAATTCTTTAAAAAAGCGGAATGTTATTTATGCATTCCACTTGAAACCTAAATGAAAAACAGATTAAAAACTTTTGAATTATGAATACATATACAAAAATATATACTGGAACACCGATTCTGGTTAATAGGCTAGCCTATTTACTAAATGAAATTAACATTCCTTATTTGATAAAGGATCACGGAGAATCTGCAAGATTAGCAGGCTTTGGAACTATTGAAAGTTCAACCGAATTATTCGTTAGCGATGATCATAGGGAAAAAGCAATTGAAATTATGAATGAATTTGAAAAAGAAATTTTAAAATAGTTTTATAATTTATAAATTACCCATATATTTGCACCCGCAAAAAAGGCCTCGTAGCATAACTGAATAGTGCACTTGATTACGGCTCAAGAGGTTGCAGGTTTGAATCCTGCCGAGGTCACTAAACAAAACTCGAAAGAGTACTAAAACCTTGTAAATCTTATGATTTGCAAGGTTTTGTAGTTTTTAGACCATCATAGAATTTGATACGATTTCAATTGAAACGTCAACAATTCGGTCAACAAAAATTATCGCGGTCAACACTGTTGACCGCAGACATAAAACTCTGAACCATAGTTGATTTGACATTCGTCGCATAAAGTTTAACCCTTTAAAGACGACAACTATGAAGTCACAAAACACCTTTGCAATCCTCTTCTGATTAACACTTCGCGCGCCAAAGATGGCGTAGCCAATCTTTACGCTCGGGTAACTGTAAACCAAAAGCGGGCAAACATTAGTTTAAAACATAGCATTGACGTAAACAAGTGGGACGCCACCAAAAAACGGTCAAAAGGAACTGATGCCAGAGCCAAACAGCTCAACATCTACCTGGACCAGACGTACACGAAACTCTTTCAAATCTACCAAGACCTCACTTACAATGAAGAGCTGGTCACAGCCAAAATCATCAAAGCTAAATTCATTGGCGATGACGAAAAGTCGAAATCCTTACTTGACCTCATCGAGTACCATAGTAAGAAAATCTCTAATACGCTTGCGGTTGGTTCAATCCGTAATTTTGGGGTTACAGAAAACTACCTCAACAAGTTCCTGCAGAATGAAAAGAAAACAACGGACATCTTCCTCAAACAGTTGGACTATAAATTCTTAGTTGATTTTGAAAACTACCTAGCCAATATATGGCCAGTTGGCCATCCTAAGGCTTTAAGTCAAAATACCATTATGAAGCATATTCAGCGCTTACGTAAAATGGTAACATTGGCCTATCATTTGGAATGGTTAGAACGTGACCCATTTGTTAGATGGAAACCTAAATACGAAAAAACTAATCATGAGTTTCTTTCAGAAACTGAGCTCGAGAACCTCGAGAAGTACAACTTCAATAGTGACCGTTTGGACAGAGTTAGAGACTTGTTTGTCTTTAGTTGCTACACTGGTATCAGTTATGTTGATATAATGGCACTTACTGCAGATAACTTAATGAAAGGCATTGATGGAGGTAACTGGATAATAACTAAACGTCAAAAAACTAAAAACTCTGTAAAAGTACCATTGCTCAGTAACGCAGAAGAAATCATTGAAAAGTATTGCGACCACCCTATGACAAGTGTAACTGCATCACTTCTTCCTATTATCACAAACGAGAAACTGAACGTATATCTCAAGGAAGTTGCCAATCACGTTGGTATTAAAAAGAACCTCACTTTTCATATGGCACGGCACACGTTTGCAACGACTATCACACTTTCTAACGGTGTACCTATTGAAACGGTTTCAAAAATTTTAGGACATACAAAAATTGCTACCACACAAATTTATGCAAGAGTGCTCGAGCATAAAGTGAGTTCTGATATAGAGATTTTAAAAACTATTTTGAAAACGAAACAAGCCTCAACATCACCAATTAAAAATGTTAAAAATCGATAAAGTTGGTTTTGCATTAGAAATGGAATATTACCTCATTTTAATTTGAAATAGCTAAATTCATAGAGTGAAAATAGACGGTATACATACTATAACGACCATTCAAGAGTATTTAGACTTTATTAATTTCGACTGTCCAGTTTTTAATGGGTTTACGATAGGAAGACTAGAAAATTCGGCCAAAGGTATTCCACAAAAAATGCCACCTTATCGTAAGCGATTCTATAAGATAATGCTTATTCTAAGTGGTGAAATTAATATGCGTAATAACAAAAATGAAGCACATCTTCAAACCAATACCTTATTCTTTTCAGGCGAAGGCCATATTCAATCCTGGGAAAGTATTACACCTATGAGCGGCTATGTCATTTACTTTACATCAGACTTTTATTCGGTATTACATAAAAAAATAAACTTCATTCTGATTTCCCTTTTTTCACCCCAAATGCCGCTATGAGTATCGCTATTTCACAAAATGAAAGCGAACATTTAAGGCGTACTTTCGAAAATATCATTTTGCTCTCTGGACAGGATTTACCAAACAAAGAAGACATCTTTAGGTCGTATCTTAATATTTTACTGTTGGAATCTAAGAATTTGTATGAGCAAAAGTTAAGCAGAACTTCGGTATCCCAAGATTCTGACAAGCGTATTTTAAACAGCTACATCACATTAATAGAAGCGCAATATGGAACAGATAAGGAAGAAGTCCTTAAATCTGTTCAGCAATTTGCAGAAAACCTATCCATTCACCCAACCCATTTAAACTATGTGGTAAAAAGCCTTACAGGCAACACCGCTTTACAGCTCATTCATAATAGAAAACTTCAGGAAGCAAAGTCTTTATTATTACAAACTTCAAAGACGGTAAGTGAAATCGCTTACAACCTTCACTTCGATAACCTTACGCATTTTATACGTTTTGTAAAGAAAAAAACGGGCAAAACACCACTTCAACTGCGCAATACCTAAAATTGGTCATTCCTACTGTGTTTTTGATTTAATACAGCCTTGGCTTTCGAGGTAGTTTTGTAGTGTAAAACCAAATCTGGTATAATTTAAAATAATAATTCACTTTAAACATTCCTATTATGAAAACCTTAAAAAAATCAAAGCGCTTACTTTTCATATTGTTTATTACAGTGTCGATAACGGTAAGTGGTCAACAAACTAATGAAACAAATTTTAAACCTTTACATCTAGTGATTTCAGTGGCAGATGTAAAAGAATCAGCAGATTGGTATATAACCAACCTAGATTTCGAAATGTCCCAAAGCTTCAATGTTCCATCAAAAGGATTGTCAGCGAGATTATTGATAAGCTAGGCACTAACTAATAAAGAGTGTAGTTTCGCAACTATACATCAGTAATTCTTAAAAAGGAATAAGACTTATCGTGTAATTTAATCTAAACAACAACAGTTAATTAAAGCTACCTTGTAAGAGATAAATAATGAATGACTTCAAAGACGCTAAATACAACACCATACCACGATATTGCTTTTATCTTAGAATTGAACGAAAAGGCGGTCGATTTTACAATTCAAAAACCAAAGTTCGAAAATGAATTATTACATCCTTATAGAGGTTCTTATTATTGCCTTATGTTACTAATTGAAGATTCGGTACGACACAGTTCTAATCTGGAGTCATTTGAAGTAAAAAAACACCTTCGTGTTTTCGAGTCTAGGAATTATAAATAGCTGGATAGCACCAACCGCTGCTATCGATGGGTTTTCATTTCTATTTACCACAGCATTTTTTAAATCCAATGTTAGCAGTTCGCTACATCTGAACGAACTTGCTTTTTTCGACTGGGATGCACAACATTTTCTTACCCTTTCCCAATCAGAAGGTCGTTCACTTTCAGAATTGTTCAAGGCTATTGAAATCGAGGAGGAAGTTAAAAAAAAACACCGCAACTTGCTGCTTCATTCATTACAACGTACTTGCATATCCTTTTTTGATACTTGATACGGCTCTAAGAATATTTCAAGAAAGTCTGCGAGCTTCGTGACGAGTTTGTTTTTGGTATCCGTCCAGTAAAAGGTTTGCTTGAACGAACGAGCTTTTATAGGACTGTTAGAGTGTGTAAACTAAACTCTCATTAAGAGGCGGATTGGGTAATCCCATTCAATTCAAATCCAGATTGATATTTTTAATGATTACTCAAGTATTTCAAAAGAGTTGCTCTATAACTTTCTCCAATAGAGATTTCCTTATCATCAATTTCAATATAGTTTTTAGTGTATGCCGTAATCTTGGAAGTATTGACGATGTAAGAACGATGAATTTGATAAAAGCGCTCATCCAGGTTATCTAAGAAACTACACAAACTATATTTTACAAGATATTTTGTATCGTACAGATGAATATGCACATAGTCTTTCACACTTTTCACATAAATGATTTCATCAAAGTTTAACTTTATCTTTTTCCTTTCTACGCTAATAAAAATGTGGTCTTTTTTGATTTCTTTATATTTTACATTTTCATCTTCTTCAGAATTACTTTTCCTACCTACGGTAACTTTAAATTTTTCAATACTTTTTAAGAAACGTGAAAAAGTAATTGGTTTAAGCAGATAGTCAATAGCGTTTAGCTCAAAACCATCCAGAGCAAAATCACGATAAGCAGTTGTAAAGATAACGTGTGGTTTTTGGACTAAGTTTTTAAAGAAATCGATGCCTTTTAATACGGGCATTTCTATATCCAAAAAGAGCAAGTCTACCTTATGCTCCAGCAAAACATTGATTGCATCTATGGCACTTTCGCAAATAGCAACAATTTCAAAATCATTAAATTGTTTGAGGTGATTTTTGATAAGATTCCTTGCAAGCTCTTCATCATCTATTATGATACACTTATACATTATTCGTGGTAAGTTTTAGGGTTACTGTATGGTCATTTTCATTATTCTGGATATGTAAATCGTAATACTCGCCGTAAATTAAATCCAACTGCTTTATGGCATTTTTAAGGCCAAGCGGTTCTTCTTCTACGCTTTCAATATTGGAATGTTCAATAATTGGTTTTGTATTTTTTACAATGTAAATAATTATACCATTGTCAGTATTTAATGAAATATCAATTTTGGCATTCCTCAGTGCTTGTGCTACGCTGTGTTTAAAGGCGTTCTCCAGAAAAGTCAAAAGAATTAATGGCGCAATGTTTAAATTGTTGGTAATGCTATGTTCAAAATTAACAGTCACTCGTTTACCATATCTTAAATTTTCTAAGGCTATGTAATTTTCAAGAAGTGCAATTTCTTTAGTTATCGGAACAAACTTGTCTCGACATCTGTACAAAAGGTAGTCTATTATTTCAGACAACCGTTCTATTACTTCTGGTGCTCTATCAGATTTTTCTAAAGAAAGTGAATACAGATTATTCAATGTGTTGAAAAGAAAATGAGGGTTTAATTGGTTTTTTAGGGCAGAAAGCTCTGCCTCCTTTTTTTGCTCCTTTAGTTGTATAAATTCTTTTTGTTTTTGATAAAAACCAGCGATTATTAATAAGACAGTTGGCGTTAAAAATTTAATGACTTTGCTAAAGAAAACCTGAACGTTTAAGATACGATACCAAAAATCCTTTTGAGCATAGAACTTGGCAATTTCACTGAATGAGTTATAATATTTAGGGTCATAATAATACGTTTTAAACAAGGTGTAAATCGCGAACATCACAATCAGCAGTATTAAGAGCCAAATCATAAAAAGAGAAATCTTTTTCTTGTCTAAGAATCTTGGGATTAGAACATATATGCAAGTGTATGCTGTGATGATTTGAGTAAATACAACCATTATATTAAACTCAATAACTTGAAGGTAACCAGTATATACCTCGATATTAGCGGTAAAAACAAAATAAGCCAATACACCTATCCAAAAGAGTAAATGTTTTAATGCTTTTGTATTCTTAAGTTGTTTTAATTTCTCCATCATAGATTCACAAAAATAAAAGTATTCTATTCACTTTAGCTTAATAGTCTACCAAACATAATCTTACAGCAAACGAGTAGTGTGTTTTTGTAGACGAATGGGTACAATCGATTTGATAGACTCAAATAATCTTCTGGTCTACTTTTCAAAAAACGTACTTTCTGTTCCTATAGATTTGTGGGAAATCAAAACTTCAAAACAATGAAAAAAGGAATTTTAATTTTTAGCCTCTTATTGCTATGGTCAACAAAAAATACAGCACAAGAATCCGATTACGAGACTATTGAAAGCGTTATAAAAACCTATGTAGTAGGTGATAATACCAGAAACTACAAAATGTTGGAAGGTATCTTTCGCGAAGGTACTACAATGAAAACATTTTCCTTAAAAGCTAATGAATACCGAGAGTATAACTGTCTTGATGTATTTAAATCCCAGGAAAATGCTGCCCAACAACAAGAACGAAACCACAGAATATCCTTCATTAATATTGCAGGCAACGCGGCAATAGCCAATCTGGAAACCGAATATCCTAAAGGATTCAATGTAGACTATTTTACTTTATTGAAAATTGATGGAAACTGGAAGATTGTAAGTAAGGTTTACGCATTCATTAAAAAAGAGGAAAACGAATGAGAAGAGTCTTCTTTTCTTTTGTGCTATTAGCACCTTTTTTTTCACAAGGACAAACAGAAATTATTGGCTATTCAGAAAGTGAAATTAATGTTGATGGGAAACCAGATGAACCTATTTGGGAAACCTTACCAGAGGTTACAGGTTTTTATAATTATTTGCCTACTGATGAAGGACTGGCCGAACAACAAACTCGGGTAAGGCTGTTTACTGATGATGAGTTTCTTTATGTTAGTGCTATTTATGAAGATACTGAGCCCAAAATACAAACAAGCTCCTTAAAGCGCGATGTAAGTATTGGTATCAGCGATTCTTTTATATTAGTTCTTGATACACAAAATCAAAAACAAAGTGCATTTTACTTCGCAGTCAACGGATATGGTACACAGGTAGATGGTCTTGTGGAACGTATAAACGATGGCTATGGTTTTAGTTTAAGTTGGAATGCAGTATGGAAAGCTGCCGCGACAACAGATGGCAATCTTAAAATGTATGAAATGGCAATTCCGCTAAAGGCACTAAACTATAATGTGGATAACCCAACTATTGGCATACAAATGTATGTGCGAGATATTAAAAAGAACGCTTGGTCAATACTTAGCAATGTAAAGCGTAACTACAGATTATATGACCTTAGATTTACAAGACCATTTCGTTTTGAGCAGCTTCCAGACATATCCCCATCTCGTTTTGCGGTAATACCTTCGGTGACGGTTAATTCTTCTCAAGATGTTTTAAACGATTCAGAATCTACAATTTTTCAACCAAGCTTGGATGTGCAGTATAATTTAACATCATCATTAAAACTTGATGCTACGATAAACCCAGATTTTTCTCAAATTGATGTGGACCAGCAGGTCACTAATCTCACGCGTTTTGACATATTTTTCCCTGAACAGCGTAACTTCTTTTTAGAAAATGCCGATTTATTTTCTAATCTTGGTGTCGGTGACGTAAATCCATTTTATTCTAGGCGTATCGGGGCCGATACAGATATTCAATTTGGTTTAAAACTGTCTGGAAACCTTACAAAAAAGACAAGAATAGGTTTTCTTGATGTACAAACCGACAGTGAGCAAGATATCCCATCTCAAAATTATGCCGCTTTGGTTGTAGAACAGCAATTAACCAATAACTTCTCTACAACCGGTTTCTTGATTAATAGACAAGAAACTGATGGATTTGAATTTAAAAATGATTACAACAGGGTTACTGGTCTAAATATTAACTATAAGTCTAATGATAACAAATGGATTGGATTGGCCAATTACGCCAAAAGTTTTTCAGACGGTATTACTGATAAGAACAGCTTTTACAATGCAGGAATCTGGTACAATCGAAGAGGTCTGGGCTGGAATGCGTCTGTGCGAAACATAGGGAAAAACTATATTGCTGATGTTGGCTTTACACCAAGGCTTTTCAACTTTGATGCAGTAAATGACGAGGTGGTTAGAGAAGGCTATACACAGGCTTCTGTTGGGTTTGAATATGAAAAGTTTTATGATTCATCACAGTCATTAAACTCATTTAGGATACTAAATTACAGCAATGATACTTACCTTGACGAACAAGGGAATTTTAACCAGTCTTCTCATTTTTTAAATTCTGCATTATTTTTTAAAGACTTATCATCAATGTATTACGTTTTACGCTATGACGACATTGATTTAAAATACGGTTTTGACCCATTGGGCAACGGAAATCCATTACAACCCAATCGCTATGATTTTGAAAGTTTAAAGGTTGGATATAACTCAGCAAATAATCAAAATTTTATATATCAAGCCAGTCTTCAGCACGGTGGATATTATAGTGGTAAACGAACGACCGCAAGTCTATATACAAATTATCAGTTTTTGCCTTTTGCTAATTTTATACTCTCATACGACTTAAACCACATCGATTTAGATAATCTTGGTGAAGAAACGTTTCATTTGGCACGGTTTACGGGTGAAGTATTTTTTAATACACGCTTAAACTGGACCACTTATATCCAATACAATACCCAAGAAAATAATTTTAACATCAATAGTCGTTTACAATGGGAATATAAGCCGCTATCCTACATTTATCTGGTTATTACCGATAATTATACTCAAAACATTGAGAGAACAAACTGGGGTGTGGCGTTTAAAATGAACTACAGGATGGATTTTTAAATTATTTAGTAAAAGTGAGATAAAGTAAGAGTTTCTTAAGTAGTTTAAGAGGCAGATTGGGTAAGGTTTACAGATGTGGAGGCTTATAAGTAAACGAATCGCTTAATTTTAATAATTCGCAGATTTAAGTCAGAGTAGTATTGTGATTTTAATTTATACCAAGTCTTTCCTTTTTTTCGTACTATGGGATGCGGCACAATAACCGTAAAAGAAGTTATCCTTAATCCAGAACTAGATGCTACAACATTTGAGATTAAAAATTGATTTTAACAACGAATAATTCATTGTCTGAGCATATAAACAATTAATATCAAAGAAACGTCTCAAGTTAATTTATTTCTATGTGTAAGAGATTATTGAAAAGCTAGGCACTAACTAATAAAGAGTGTAGTTGCACAACTATACATCATTAATCCTTACGAAGGCTTAAAACCGACGATTATAATTTAATTCATTCAATCTAAACAATAACAATTAATTAAACTTACCTTGTAAGAGATATAAATATAGGATGACTTCGAAAAGCCTAAATACAACACCATACCACGATATTGCTTCTATCTTAAAATTGGATGAAAAGGCGGTCGATTTTAAAATTCAAAAACCAAGGTTCGAAAACGAATTGTTGCATCCTTACCGAGCTTCTTACTACTGCCTTATGTTACTCACTGAAGGTTCGGTACGACACAGTTCTAATCTAGAATCATTCGAAGTAAAAAGAAATACTCTTGTATTTTCCAGTCCAGGAATTATTAATGGCTGGGCAGCACCAACCGCTACTATCGATGGGTTTTCATTACTATTTACCGCAGCATTTTTTAAACCCAATACTAGCAGTTCGCTACATCTGAACGAACTTCCTTTTTTCGACTGGGATGCACAACATTTTCTTACTATTACTGAATCTGAAATTAATACTCTTTCAGCATTGTTTGATGCTATCGAAATAGAGAGCAAAATTCAAGGCAAACACCGTGATCTAATACTTCAATCCTACCTCACAGCATTACTTATAAGACTGGAGCGACTTTACCTGAAAAAATTTAACAAAAGAAATTCCCACTCTAAAAAAGGACAACTGGCTTATAAGTATCAATGCTTGGTTAGCCACCACGTTCATCAAAATCTTTCGGTAAAGGATTATGCCGAAATTTTAAATGTAACACCTAATCATCTTAATGACACTGTAAAGCGTAGCATCGGTAAAACGGCGGGAATGCTGATTCAAGAAATGATGTTGCTAGAAGCAAAAGTGCTATTGTGCCATACCGATATCAATATTTCAGAAGTAGCTTACCATTTAAATTTTGAAGACCCATCTTATTTTGGGCGATTTTTTAAAAAACATACGCAGATAACACCCTTTGAATATAGAAAAGAAAGAAGCCAGTATCCGTAAAAAGTGCCAGATTTGGTTATAAGAGTGCCATAGTATACCTTGTTTAAGCACCTAACTTTGAACAAGAATAAAACGTTCAAATTATGAGGTGGATATACATCACATTTGCATTATTAGCAGGAGCTGGATTGGCTGTTCAAGCTGGTGCAAACACGCAATTAAGATTAAGTGTGGGCAATCCGCTCAAAGTTTCATTGTTCTCATTTATCATAGGAACAATTGTGTTGACAGTATTTGTTTTTTTCAACAATAGAATTCCACTAAACAGTGATTTTTTATCACAAACGTCTTGGTGGCATTGGACGGGTGGCATACTCGGTGCCATTTATGTGGTCGCAGTGATAATTCTTGCCCCCAAGATAGGCGTATTTTATCTGTTTGGGCTTCTGGTCGTTGGGCAAATACTTTGCTCACTTGTAATAGACCACTTTGGGTGGCTGGGTTTTGAAAGAAGACCTATAAACTTTTCGAAGACGGTTGGCCTATTATGCTTAATCGTTGGTCTATTTATAATTCAGAACTCAAAAAATTAAAATGATGGCATACACGAAATTCAAAATTTCCGAACTTACACCACATCTCGGAGCAATTATAACAGACCTCAATCTGGAAACGGCAAACTATGATACTGTTTTGGTTTCTGAACTAAAAGAGGCACTCAAGGAATACCAATTACTCTTAGTCAAAGGCAAAACGTTAGAGCCAGCACATCAAGTTCGTTTTACTAAAGTTTTCGGTGCCCTTGAAAATTTTCCATTCAGACCCACGCAGCTTCCCAAACATCCTGAAGTCTTTAGACTGTCCACAGATGTACAACAAGGCTACATGAACGTTGGGTTTTATTGGCATCAAGATGGGTCTTTCAGGGAAAGGCCGACCGCGGTTTCTGCGTTTCATCTGGTAAAGATTCCCAGAACTGGTGGCGACACCCTTTTTGCGAATGCTTACGAAGCGTACAAAAAAATACCTGAACATTTAAAACCCATCGCCCGTAAACTAAAGACGGTTCACGAGGGAAATATACTGCACGACCTTGTCATAGAGCATCCCATTACGGGTAAAAAAGCCCTGTACCTCAATATGGGATTGGTACGTTCACTGACGGGCTTTGAAAAAGAAGAGGAAGCTCAGGTAACGGAACTGATAGGCAACTTCCAGGCAATACTAGACCATCCTGAAGTGATGTACCGACATAAATATGCCGAAGGCGATTTAATGGTATCCGACAATTATTCGGTATTTCATCAAGCCACAAAAACAGACCCAAACCAAGTAAGAACCTTACACAGAACGACTGTTGAAGGCACCTTGACCTTAAATAGAAAAATATGAATAACAACTTAAGCAATACAAAGATTGTACATCTGTACGGCAAATCAAATTCTGCAAAAGCATATGAAATTCGGGACTTTCTTAATCGAAGTGTTGTCGCTTTTGAGTGGGTAGAATTGAACACGGTAAAAGATTTAAAAAATGCACCGCATCTTAAAAAAGAGGACGCAGAACGCTTACCCATCGTAGAATTACCAGACGGTACCCTATTGTATAAAACAAATGTTGAAAAAGTGGCAACACATTTGGGATGGATTTCAAAACCTAAGCATAAGGAGTACGACCTTTCTATTTATGGTGCTGGCCCTGCAGGTTTAAGCGCTGCTGTTTATGCGGCTTCGGAAGGACTTCGTACAGTTTTAATAGAGAAAAGTGCCATAGGTGGCCAAGCAGGAACGAGTTCGCTTATTGAAAATTATATGGGTTTTCCCAACGGTATTGCAGGGGCAGATTTGGCAGAACGTGCCAGACAGCAGGCGGTTAAATTTGGAGTCGAAATATTAATGTTAAGAGAAGGTGTCAAGGCACAGTTCAAGAATCAACAAATTCACGTAAATATGGCAAATGGCGAAGTAATGATTGCCAATGCTAACATCTGTGCTACTGGTGTGGAATATCGTAAATTAGATTTGGATAACGAAGAAAAATATCTCAATAAGGGAATTTATTACGGTGCAGGTGCGAGTGAAGCTTTCCTCTGTGAAGATAAGCATATATTTATTGTGGGTGGCGGAAACTCGGCAGGACAGGCAGCGATGTATTTTTCAAAATTTGCCAAAAAAGTGTCCCTTATAGTGCGCAGCGGAAACTTGTCCGAATCCCTGTCCCATTATCTGCTTACAAGAATAAAGGAAAAACCGAATATTGAAGTCTTATACAATTCTGAAGTATCGGAGCTTGTAGGAGAGAACGAGTTGGAGCGTATACACGTTAAGAGAACTCAAGAAAATACTATTGATGAATACGATACCGAACGCTTGTTCATCTGTATCGGTGGTATTCCGAATACCGAATGGGCAAAGGATACTGACATCATCCGCGATAAAAGCGGTTATTTAATGACTGGTGCAGACCTTTCAAACAAAGGTAAATTTGTGGATTGTTGGAAATTGGAACGCGAACCATTTTTCTTGGAAACCAGCGTGCCAGGCTCATTTGCTGCAGGCGATGTTCGTCACGGTTCCGTAAAACGAGTAGCCTCATCGGCTGGCGAGGGTGCAATGGCTGTTACTTTCGTTCATAAATATTTAGAAAACTTACACAAATAGACGATGGAAGAAATATTATGTAAACATTTAGAATCCTTAGAGCCAAAGGCTTCTAAAAAAGACTATTGTGAGGAATGTGTGAAAACTAATGATAAATGGACGCATTTAAGGGTTTGCCAAACTTGTGGTGTGGTACTTTGTTGTGATGCTTCCAAGAATCAACACGCAAGTGCGCACTTCCGCGAAAGCGGTCATCCCGTCGTTATCTCGAATATGCCAAAGCCTTGGTCAAAATTTGCTTGGTGCTACGAACACCAACAAAAGAAGAACCTCAAACAATCGCGCTAAATGTATACAGGAAAAAACTTTTCATTAAAAGAGGTATTGATATGGACACGAAGGGACATTTTGAAGTTTCTTGTCATAGCAACAATACCTACTGCTCTTTATGCAATACTGGACTGGAAATGGATGGTCATCCCGTGGTTGCCAGTTGCTCTGATTGGTACAGCTGTGGCATTCTTAATCGGTTTTAAGAACAATGCTACCTATGACCGTATGTGGGAAGCCCGAAAAATATGGGGTATGATTGTAAATACCAGCCGCTCTTGGGGCATTATGTCCAAAGACTTTATCTCTGACCTTCATAGTGATGAAAAAGTGGATAACGAAACTTTATTTAAAATTCAGACCCAATTAATTTATAGGCACCTTGCGTGGGTTACCTGTTTGCGGTATCAATTAAGAGTGCCTAAAGAATGGGAAAATTTAGACAAAAATTACAATGCTGAGTATCGAAAAAAATATGTGATACACGAATTTGAAAACTCGCTTGAGGCCGAATTGAAATCCCTTTTGGAACCGGATGAACTGCGCTACATTCTTTCCAAAAAGAATAGGGCAACGCAAATTATCGCTAACCAATCTAAAGCACTTAAAGAATTACGAAAGCAAGGTCTAACGGACGACTTTCGCCATATGGAAATGGAAGCATTATTGTTAGATGTGTACAGTCATCAAGGCAAGTCAGAACGTATTAAAAACTTCCCTTATCCGCGACAGTTCGCAACGCTGAATCTATTCTTCGTTTGGCTGTTTATTATATTAGTACCCTTTGGATTGTTGAAAGAATTTGATGTACTGGGTGTCAATTTCGTGTGGATGACCATCCCCTTTAGCCTACTGGTTTCTTGGGTATTCCATACAATGGAAAAAATAGGCGAAATCACTGAAAATCCCTTTGAGGGAAGTCCCAACGATATCCCAATGGCTGCATTGAGCAGAACTATAGAAATCGATTTAAGGGATATGCTGGACGAAGAAAATTTGCCGGAACCTATAGCAGCAACAAACCACATCTTAATGTAGGTAGGAACGAGGGTAAAAATCTGTGCTTTTCAGTTTAGCTGTCAGCCATCCTATGACTATGATTTTAAACCGTACAGCTTTTAAGATGCATACGCTACCGACGTATCTTAAGAAGTATAGTGCTAGCTTTCTTGACAGTGGTATCTCTCATTTCATTTCATGACCACATCTTAAACAAGGCATCCCTTGCAAAAAGCGCCTTGTTTTCCTGTAGATAGGCATCCATAATACGCGGTTTTCTATCCAGTAAAGGGGCGAGGGAATGTGTTTGAGGCTCTGGTATGTTCAGGGCCAGTTCATCGAGTTCTATGATGTGCGTTGCCAGCCATTGCGGTAATTTGGCTCTTTTAGTCAGCATTTTGAAATAGTCGCTTCGGCTTATATTCTTATACGTTATGGTTCTTCCGGTAACCTTTGATAAACGCTGTGCCATCTCGTAGTGGCTCAAGGCCTCGGGACCGTCCAGTGCAATAGCGCTGCTCGGCAAAGGTGCATCCTGAAGCAGTACGTTTACGGCAACATCGACAACGTCCCGGGCATCAATATAGTTGCGCCGGGCATCTTCCATAACACCATAGAAGGTGCCGAATTTGCGTATGGTGTGGGTATTTCTCTCCCAGTTCTGCATAAAGGCACGGGGCCGAAGGCAGCAATATTCAAGGGCGGACTCGTCAAGGTGTTCTTCGATCTTGCGGTGCCAACGCGCCACTTCGACCTGAGCCAAAGGTTCTACAATAGGGGCAGAGAGCTTTACGATACGCTGTATGCCACATTTTTTTGAGGCATCTATAATCCTGATTTCCGTGGCGACCTGATCGGGGTGCGTGGCAGTAAGCAAAAAGACCACATCGGCGTGTGCGCAGGCGGCCTCGATCTCTTCGGCTACCGCCAAATTAGCACTTACATAAGTGAGTTTGCAATTATTGTGCGGAGGTACGGGATAGGCCCTATCGGGACTCCGAAGTACGCCGCGCACGTAACAATCTTGCTTTAACAATCCCTCTAAAACGGGCTTTCCTACGGTTCCGGTACAGCCAAAGACGACCACCGTTTTTTTATATATATCCATTAGGCGATGGTGGTTTTGGTCAAAGGTTTCATCATCGCAACGATGGCGGCACCCAAGAAGGAAGAAATGAGAATGTTCCAAATGCCCGTTTCCCATTTAAAAATATAGATGACACCTAACGCTAGGAGCACCATAGTAATGCCCAGAACAAGTGCCATTACAATACGATTTATTATAAAAATCTGCCGCTCTTGAAATTGCCATAACAGGATAAAGCAGATTACGGTGGCGAATAATGAGGGCATCGCAATGGTCGTATAACTGGCTTTCAATAAATCCGGTTTATCCAAGAAATAAGCTGGTATCGCAGAGGAGAGCAAGGGGAAGAAATAGGAAGGGAGAGCCGCTTTTAAGAAAGCATTCCCACAGAAACTTTTTTTTGCCTGTGTCATCATTATAAAGGTTTTAGACTGTTTTGTAAAGACCTGATAGGGTTGAACTTGATGCCAATACTAAAGAAAGGCTGCGAAAAGGAGGTGTCAAATTCGAAGGATGGGTCGTTATCGTCATCCCGCAGTTCATAATCGCCCCAGACGGGATAGGTGCCCTTTGCCATTAATCCGAAGGATTTGGTGATCCAGAAATTGTATTCGAGTCCGCCGGAAATGGTCGTAAATACTGCATTTTCTACCTCCGCGCCAGTCAGGACAGAGCCTGAACCGTTGAGACGAGCAGAAAAATCATTGAGGTCGCCCAGCAATTTGATAGAATGTGAGGGGTGAAAATCATATTTCACGTAAGTATTGGGCAAGCCCAGTACAAAAGACCACTTCTCATTCAATCGTGCCTTGATTTGGGATATTGGCGTCAATTGGGTCGTGCCGTTCAGGGTCATATACCCTACACCTAGACCAATTTGAAAATACCCGCCATTTCTCCGGTAAAACGTGCGTTCCAAGAAAAGGTTTCCGTTGAACTCGACTTCATCAAAAGAGAAATCCTCTTCAAAATTAGAAATCGCAAAAGGCGTCAATAAGGTGTTGAGCGACCACTTGTCCGAAAGTTTATAGGTGGCGAACAAGCTATAGTTGGCGTTATAGAAAGTCTCCAGATTTCGGGTATCGAGTGCAGCGGTTGTGGCATTGTATTCAAATTGATGCCTGTCAAGGCCCAGCGTATTGAACAAAGACAGTTTGCCTAACCGTAGTGGTGGCAGCCCCACTTTGGTGGTCCATTTTTGATAATCGATGTCATCAGAAATCGCGGTTTCGGGCGTGTAGTGCAGATAGAACACATCCCTGTCCAGCACATTGACTTCGCCCGTAACTTGGGCAAACGCGCCGTAATTGAGCAGAGTCATAAAAAGTAATACCAAATATATTTTCATCGGTTTATTATTTTAAAATTCTATAAAATGAGATGGTCGTTGAATCTTGTCGTGTATCGCGACTTCGCTTTTTGAAGAAATGGAGAGCCTCCCAGGCAGGGCAAAGTAAAATCGGAATCGCGGTATGCAATGTGTATGACCATCATCATTTAGCTTACTAAATTTCTATGGTACAAAGATGCCCCGATAAAGTGCCGGTCAAATTACCAAATGGTAACTAATCTGTCTGGATGTATTTTTTTGCCTTAAAAGCCATCCGGAAAGACCACAAAATGGAGTAGGATGGGATGTAGCGCATAGCTTTTCTCCTTGCTGCTGCAATACTCTAATGAGTGGAGTGCCAGTAATTGCGACGCTTTTGCGAAAGCGTAAGTAGCGTAACTTTCGTCAGGAGATAGATGAAGTGTCTGTTTGAATCCTAAGGAAGAAATGCCTGGCTTTAGATATTCTTTCGGATGCGGCTAAGTGAATTTGGGGTTATGCCCAGATAGGATGCCAGTTGTTTGAGCGGAACCCGATTGATGGCGTTGGATTTTTTGAGCATTTCGAGGTAGCGGGCTTCCGCATCCATTACCTGAAAAGAAATCAGGCTGTTCACCACATCCAGAAAGGCATCCTCCATAATGATTCGGCCAAATTTTTGCCATTCTGGGAACTCGGTGTAAAATTCGTACATCTTCCTCGCCTCGATGCTGAAGATTTCCGTCCTGTCGATGCTCAATACCTTTGCTTTGGACTGTTGCCCGGACCGCAGCGATTCCAAATCGGTAAAAAACTTATTTTCAAAAATAAGCCAAGCCGTAATCTCCTTTTCGGGGGTCTCAATGACGATTCTCGCACCGCCACTGGCGATGAAATAATATTTGGTGACATACTGTCCCATTTTGATAATGGGCCTATCCTTATCAAAAGTTTTGTGTTCGAAAGCATCCAAAATAGTGTCTAGGGTCGTCTCGTCGATATTGATTTTTGAATTGATATAGTTTTTAAGAAATTCCATTGCCATAGCTGTATCACCCATGACGAGCAACATCAAGAGCTTTACATTTGATTAAAGTATTAGTGCGGTCTTATTTTTCCCGCTAACATGCTGAGGTAAAAATACCATAAAATATAGAACGGAAAATTTGAACAATTGAATTAAGCACAAAATTGTTACGGGATTTGACTTGAATTCAACCATCCAGTTCAACCAATAGTTAATAATTTTGCATCTTTGTAGTATATTAAGGAGCTTATGAAAACAGAAGTTAAAAAAGCTGGAAAGAAAGATACCGAAACTGAAATACTCAAAGCAGCAAAAAAAATCTTTATAGCAAAAGGGTATGACGGTGCCCGCATGCAAGAGATTGCAAACGAAGCAAACATTAACAAGGCTATGCTTCACTACTATTTCAGGAGTAAGGATGCGCTTTTTGGAAAAATTATGGAAGAAGCCGTCCACATCATGGCAGACACCTTAATCCCTTCCTTTACCAATGAAGGAAGTGTTATGGAAAAACTTGAGCGCATTGTGACCAATTATATCGATGTTGTAAGTAAAAATCCACACATTCCTTTGTTTGTCTTGAGTGAAATGTCAAGAGGGCAGGCACTGTTTCAAAATCAATTAAAGTCAAAAATGATGGAGAACGGTACGATGCCAGCATTTTTTCATCAAATTATAGAAGAGCAACAGCAAGGAAAACTAGTTGCTATTCCACCACAACATCTTATTCTTACCGTAATGTCGTTGATAGCTTTTCCGTTTATTGCTAAGGCAGTATTCATTGAAATGCTCGATATCCCAGAACAAAGCTACACCGCTATGATGGAGGAGCGTAAAGCCATTGTCATGGACATTCTTAAAAAGTCTTTTCTGATTAATTAATTGTTAAATTAACCAGTTGGTTAATTATTTTAATACTTTTGTATTAACTAAATGGTTAAATCCTTTATTTAATATTAATGAAGTTGAAAAAAACAATCGTGATTATTGTGCTTGTCTTTAGTATCAATAGTCTTTATGCGCAAGAAGACGTAGGAAATTCAATTAACTTAGAGCAAGCTTATCAATGGGCAAATAGCAACTACCCACTTATAAAAGACGCAAATCTTATCGACCAGATTGAAGCGGTCAATCTAGACATAATCAAAAAAGAAAGCCTGCCGTCATTAAGTGTTAATGGCAGGGCGCAGTACCAATCTGAGAATATTGAATTGGCTACAGGAAACACGGTACTTGCAGCGCCTTTGGAGATCTGGAATGCATCTGTAAATGTTGATTATGATTTATATGATGGTGGCATTAAAAAAGCACAAAAAGATATTGAAATTGCTTCGGCTAACGTAAATCGCAAGTCGTTAGAGGTCCAATTAAGAAATCTTAAAGACCGTGTAAATACACTGGTATTTGCCATTGCGCTTTCGCGAAAGCAAGAACAGATTCTTCAAACCTCCATTGATGATATCGATGTAAATATCAAAACACTACAATCTGGATTTGAAAACGGCACCGTACTAGAATCTGAAGTATCCAAGCTCAAAGTAAGACGACTAGAACTAAACACAGACCTCATAAAAACAAAAGGGAATGTAAGCACCTATATTACTTTATTAGAACAATTAACTGGCAAGACGCTTCCTAAAGATGTGCAATTTATCACCCCTACTGAGTTAGTGTCCTCTTCTGCGTTAGCAATGAACAGGCCCGAAGAGGAACTTTATGACAGTCAGAAGTCTCTTATTGCTGCTCAGGAAGCGTCCATTGCCGCCAGTACAATGCCAAAAATTTCACTATTTGCCGAGGGTGGCGTAGGTAACCCAAACCCTTTAAACTTTGCAGACTTTAATACCTCAACATACGGTCTTATAGGTGCAAAACTTAACTGGAACATCTTCAACTTTGGTAAAAGCAAAAAAGAGCGTGAAAAACTCAAAATTGAGCAAGACCAAATCGAAGTTGATAGAGAAACTTTTCTTTTTGATTTAGATAATGATGTCAAAGAATACCTTGAACAAATTGAAACCATTAAACTACAAATAGAAAACAACGAGCAAATCGTTGCGCTTCAAACAGATATCCTCAATCAATCCCGAGTGCAGCTGGATAATGGTATCATTAATTCTAGCGAATACATCACACAACTTAATGCCAAGTTGAATGCCGAAAATCAACTAGAACTCAATCGCGTAGAGCTTCAACAAATAAATATTAACTACCTAACCTTGATAGGACAACTTTAAACAAAACAAAATGAAAATATTATATTTTATCTGTGCTTTAGGATTTTTATTGACTTCTTGCGGAAATGATGAAAAATCTGATGCCTACGGAAACTTTGAAGCTACTTCGGTTACTGTAAGCGCCAAAGGCAGCGGCGAACTGCTACAATTTAGAGTAGAAGAAGGCGACCGCATTGAAGCTGGTCAGCACTTAGGACTTATTGATACCACACAATTATACCTAGAGAAAGTACGATTACAAGCACAACTTAACGCACTCGGCCAGCGCACCCAAGAAGCAGGACCAGAAATTGCCATCCTGCAAGCAGATTTGAAAAACCTGCAGCGAGAGCGTGACCGTACACAACGCTTATTTGAACAGAAAGCAGCCACTCAGCAGCAACTTGATGATTATGAGGGCCGCATCAAAGTAGTCAAACAACAAATTGCATCCACGCGCAGGTCTGTGGGCGTTGCCAATAGAGGTGTACTTTCTGAAAGTGAACCGCTTAAAGCGCAAATCAAACTTATCGAAAAACAAATAAACGATTGTAAAATTATCAATCCGCTAACGGGCACGGTTTTGACCACCTTTGCAGAACCGAATGAATTGGTAAACAATGGTTCGCCATTATATAAAGTGGCCAATCTTGAAACCTTAAAATTAAAGGCTTACACCAGTGCTACTTTACTTCAAAATGTAAAGCTTAATGATAAAGTGACCGTTCTGGTAGATAAAGGCGAGGACGATTACAAAACACTAGACGGCACCATCACTTGGATAGCCAGTGAAGCTGAGTTTACACCAAAAACTATTGAAACCAAAGAAGAGCGCGTCAACTTGGTGTATGCCATTGAGGTGAGTGTTAAAAACGATGGATATTTAAAAATCGGGATGCCGGGCGAGGTAAATTTTAATACCAACACCACCGAATAATGGGGGCAATTACGGTAGAACATATCTCAAAATCCTATGGCGATATCAAGGCGCTGAAAGACATCAATTTTAATGTGAAATCTGGTGAGCTTTTTGGGCTTATCGGTCCCGATGGTGCTGGTAAATCTACCCTATTCAGAATCTTGACTACTTTACTTTTGGCAGATAGTGGTAATGCAACCGTGGTAGGTCACGATGTTGTAAAAGAATACAAAGACATCCGTAAAAAAGTAGGCTATATGCCAGGCAAATTCTCGTTGTATCAAGACTTGAGTATAGAAGAAAACCTGTCCTTTTTTGCCACCATTTTCGGCACCACCATAGAAGAGAACTACGATTTAGTAAAGGACATTTACGTACAAATAGAACCCTTTAAAAAACGCTTGGCGGGCAAACTATCTGGTGGGATGAAACAAAAATTGGCACTTTGTTGCGCCTTGATTCACAAGCCAGAAGTGCTGTTTTTAGATGAGCCCACAACAGGTGTCGATGCCGTAAGTAGAAAGGAATTTTGGGATATGCTCAAAAGCCTTAAGGAAAAAGGCATTGCCATACTCGTAAGTACGCCCTATATGGACGAAGCCAGTTTGTGCGACAGGATTGCGCTCATACAAGAAGGAAAGATTCTATCCATCGACGCACCGGAGAAAATGATTTCCGCTTTCGCAAAACCGTTATATGCCATTAAAACAAATGATATTTATGAAACGCTGCTTTTTCTACGAAAACAATCTTATACAGAAAGCGCATTACCTTTCGGCGAGTATATCCATTTGATTACTAGAGAACCGATGGATAAGGTGGAAATCGAGCAGCAAATTAAAAGTGAAAATATAGAGGTTGAAGAAGTAAAAGCAATTAAAGCTACGGTTGAAGATATTTTTCTAGACTTATCTAAGACAGCTGAAACTAATAATTAGAAACGAAGAAAGATGTCTAGAGAAAAAGTTATAACGGTTCAGGATTTAACCAAAAAGTTTGGTGATTTTACTGCGGTAGATGCCATCACGTTTGATGTGTATGAGGGCGAAATTTTCGGTTTCTTAGGTGCCAATGGTGCAGGTAAGACCACCGCGATGAAAATGCTTAACGGGTTGAGCAAACCGACCTCTGGAAGTGGAACGGTAGCTGGTCTAGATGTGATAAAAGAAACGGAGAAAATAAAAGAGCGCATTGGGTATATGTCCCAAAAATTCAGTCTTTATGAAGACTTATCTGTTGTTGAAAACATTCAGTTTTATGGTGGTGTGTATGGGCTTTCGCGAAAGCGTATTAAAGAAAAAACCGAAGAGATTTTAACCGAGCTCAACCTGAAAGATGTAGCAAAAAAGTTAGTAAAGTCTTTACCGTTAGGATGGAAACAACGCTTGGCTTTTGCCATATCAATGGTACACGACCCAGCTATCGTATTTATGGATGAGCCCACAGGTGGCGTAGACCCGAAGGTACGCAGGCAGTTTTGGGAAGCCATTTATGAAGCGTCTAAAAAAGGCCGGACCATTTTTGTCACTACTCACTATATGGACGAGGCCGAATATTGCGACCGCGTATCGATAATGGTCGATGGAAAGATCGAGGCGCTGGACACGCCCGACAAGCTGAAGGAACAGTTCAACGCCGAAACAATGGACGAAGTATTTTTAAAATTGGTCAGAAACTAAAAATTTATAAAAATGATACAGTGGTTCAGTAAAATAATGATGGGACAACTTGAGGTTATTGAAAAGAAACTCAAGGGTAAAGAAGGTTTCGTGCAGCCTGGACCCTATGCACGTAAGAGCTTTGACTTTCTCGCCGCTGGCGGGATGAGTGTGCCCAGCGATACCAAAGAAAAAAAACAATTTTTCTTTAAGGTACTACCTATGATTGCAAAGTCTATGTTTGGTAATTTTCATATGACCAAATCCCTTAAAATAGACCCTAGTAAACCACGAAAAATGGCCAACCCACAGCTACTTGAAAAAATAGAGGCATTCTGCACCACGCACGGCGTAGCAATGGTAGGCTACACCAAACTCAACCCTAATTACATTTTTGACCACACAGCTGTAAAATATGACAATGTTATCGTGCTTGCTCACGAAATGAATGAGCAACGCATACAAGAAGCCCCAAGTATGAATACAGAAGTGATGATACAAGAAACCTATAAGGACGTGGGTGGCACCGCAAATAAACTTGCGCGATTTTTACGTATGCGTGGTTATGGCGCACACGCCTCTCACTCTGTAAGAGGCAATATTATACTTCCACCTGTGGCTCAAGATGCAGGGTTGGGTTGGGTAGGTCGCAACGGCGTGCTGCTTACAGAAAAACTGGGACCTAGGGTAAGGCTGGCAGCTGTAATGTGCAGTATAGAAAATCTACCATTTGCAGATAAAGAAAATAATCCCAATGAATGGATACGCAATTTTTGTGATATGTGTGGTCGATGTATCAAAAAATGCCCGCCAAAGGATTTATACGAAAAGACCATACAGCGGGAAGGCGGTGCTCTTACGCACGTAGACAATAAGTTATGCTACCCTTATTTCCATAAAAATTATGGTTGTGGGGTATGTTTAAAAGTATGCCCTTTTAGTAAAAGTGATTTTAGGGTATATAAAAAAGCCTTTGAACGTAATCAACGGAAAACTGAAAAACGAAATAAAAAAGTAAAAAAAGAAATCTTATGAAAAAGACAGTCGTAGTACTTGTAATAGCTTTAGGACTTTTAAGCTTTACACCAGCAACAGAAAAAGAAATCGTAGAAAACGGTTCAATAACCGTAACAATAAATGGCATTGAGGAGCAAAAAGGACAAGTCGTTTTTATGCTATTTACCAGTGGTGATGGTTTCCCGAAGGAAGTCGATAAGGCTTACAAAAAAGGAGTCGTCAAAGAGTTTGGCACCTCTGCGACCTACACCTTTAAAGATATTCCTTATGGCAAATATGCGATTGCAGTTTTTCACGACGAAAACAGCGATGGCGAGATTAAAACCAATTTTATCGGAATGCCCAAAGAACCAGTAGGCGCATCTAATATGACCAAAATGGGCAAGCCTAGTTTTAAGAAATATAGTATTACATTAAGAGAAGCTTCAAAAAAGTTATCGCTCAAATTCATCATTTAAGGCTGTATGTTTAAAGTATTTAAAGCCTTCGTCCGTAAGGAATTTTACCACATCCTAAGGGATAAGCGTACCTTGCTTATCCTTTTTGGGATGCCAGTGGCGCAAGTATTGATTTTTGGATTTGCTGTGACCAATGAGTTTAAAAATACAGAAATCGATGTGCTTGATTATGCCAAGGATACCACCAGCGAGCAACTTATCAACCATATTCAAAGTTCAGGAAATTTTATAGTCAACGCGATGCTTACCTCAGAACAAGAAATGGAAGATGGTTTTAAGGCAGGTGAGAGCAAGCTGATTGTGGTTATCCCAGAAAATTTTTCGGCAGATTTTTATGCTAATAAAAGACCTGAAATTCAAGTAATCACTGACGGTAGTGACCCTAATAATGCAAATACCTTAGTGCAATATATCACCCAAATGGTAAATAGCTTTCAGACGGAAAAGACGACTGATGCTACATCACCATTTCAAATCCAGACCGCTACAAGAATGCTGTACAATCCACAACTGGAGAGTGCTTATAACTTTGTACCTGGTGTAGTTGCGCTCATACTTCTCATCATCTGTGCGATGCTTACCTCGCTGACCATTGCAAAAGAACAAGAAATGGGAACTATGGAAGTATTATTAGTATCGCCCTTGCCACCCATTATTATTATTATAGGTAAGGTAACACCCTATGCTATTCTTTCTTTTGGTATTGCACTTTCGGTATTGCTTATGGGAAATATCATTTTTAGCGTGCCTATCGTAGGCAGTTTTGGTTTATTAATGCTTATGTGCCTATTGTATGTAATCACGGCACTTTCATTAGGAACGCTTATTTCAACCAAGTCAGACACACAGCAAAAGGCAATGATGACCTCATTAATGAGCCTAATGATGCCATCTATGTTGCTTTCAGGATTTTTATTCCCAATGTCCAGTATGCCCAAAATTTTACAATGGATAGGACATATCATTCCTACAAAATGGTTTATAGATATTCTGAAAGCCGTTATGCTACGTGGTGTTGGTATCGATTTTATCCTGCTGGAAGTTGGCGTTTTGATATTGATGACCGTCGTGCTCCTTTTTGCGACGTGGCGCAGTTTTAAAATACGGTTGGAGTAACTCAGTGGTGTTACATAGAGTACGCTTTCGCGAAACCTGCCTACTGGTAGATAGGTTCACGACCGAAGGGAGATCGCAGCGGTAAAGCGCGTTGTTTCAAAAAATTAAAAAAAAACAAATGCACAGAATAAAATACCTTATACAAAAAGAATTTAGGCAAATCGTCAGGGACAAAACCATACTGGCGATGATGACCGTCTTGCCTATTGTACAGCTTATCCTTTTATCCAACGCAGCGTCAAACGAAGTAAAAGATGTGCGCGTGACCATAGTGGATAAAGACCAATCAGCAATTTCACAGGAAATTACCAATAAGGTAGGCGCTAACGATTGGTTTACTTTAGTTGGCACTACATTCAGCGAAGATGAGGCGTTTAGTTATATGCAGTCTGATGAAACCGATATTATCCTAGAAATCCCAGCCGATTTTGAAAAGCAATTCTATCGTGGCGAGGCACCACAACTACAAATGCTCATCAATGCCATTAACGGGCAACAAGCTACCGTTGGTTCTGGCTATCTTTCTGCACTTATTGCAGATGTAAATAAAGACATTTTAGTTAATGAACCTGTACTTTTCAATACAAAAAACAGACAACAAAACGCTACAGTTATCTCAAATAACTGGTACAATACAGAGCTTAAATACCCACACTTTATGGCGCCAGGTATATTGGCAGAGCTTACCGCACTGCTCATCATCATCCTGTCGGCAATGAATGTGGTTAAGGAACGCGAAGTGGGAACTATTGAACAAATCAACGTAACGCCTATTAAAAAATGGGAATTTATCGTCGGTAAGCTTGTTCCGTTTTTATGCGTTGGTTTGGTGTTGCTTACAATGGGATTATTGACAAGCAAAATTGTTTTTGACATACCCATAAGAGGAAGTTTACCACTCGTTTTCGCTTATGGCATTGTAAACATCATTTGTGTTTTAGGTTTAGGCTTATTGATTTCAAACTTTGCAGACACGCAGCAGCAAGCCATATTTGTAGCCTTCTTTTTCGTAATGATTTTTATTTTAATGTGTGGATTATTTACACCTATTGAAAGTATGCCTAAGTGGGCGCAAACGCTTACAATTCCTAATCCATTAGCGCATTTTATTTCAGTTACACGTAAAGTGTTGCTCAAAGGAAGTGTCCTTTACGACATACGCTGGGAGTTTATCTATACGGGAATTTTAGCAGTAATTTTCAATGTAGCCGCAGTATGGACTTACAGAAAGCAAGTATAATTTATTGTGTCAATATTCAAGAACATAAACAAGCAATGGCTTATTGAGCATATCCTATTGATTCTTCTATTTGTAGGTGGAGCCAACTTGTTCATTTTTATAAAAACTTCGGGCGTAGAAGAAGTACGGTTTTCCTTTAGCCCAGAGCGTGCTGTGGATATCTCAAAAGCCTATATAAGGGTAAGTATTAGTGGTGCGGTAATCGCGCTTTTAATACTGTTATATGAAAGTTATCTTCATCCTTACATTACCAGAAACTTTTCTTTTTTGAAAAAACGTATCGTTTGGCAGGTAGATACCGCAGTCATCATTACCTTACCCATCGTTTTAGTATTTACCATTACTGAGATGATAGATGAAGGCTACGCTACTTCGACTTCGCTCAGCACAAGTTTTGCGAAAGCCATATCAAACACCTTCAATTTTTTATTATCTGGGTTATTTATATCCTACTTCATCTATTACTACATATTGAGCAGTCTTATCAGTTTTTTAAGGCGATTACGGAAGACTTTTGGCGAATATGTGTTCTACAATTACATCACAGGTAAGTATGCACAACCTACTGAGGAGGATAGGGTATTTATGTTTATCGACCTGAATGATTCTACGCGTATTGCAGAAGAGATAGGCCACGTAAAATACAGCCGTATGCTCAATAAATGCTTTGATGATATTATTTTTTCATTAAAGGATTTTAAATATGATATATATCAATTTATAGGCGATGAAATGGTCTTGACCTGGCTTACCAAAGATGATAACGATGGTAAGGCTATAATGATGTTTGAGTCTGTCAAAGAACAACTCAAACTATTTGAAGGGGTAAATAAATTTTCCTTTGGAGTACAGCCTACGTTTAAAACTGCAGTAAGTAGCGGTATGGTTACCGCAACGCTGGTAGGCGATAAATCTAAAAATGTGGCGTATCACGGCGATGTGCTTAACACCACAGCACGTTTACTTGGACTGTGCAAGTCATATAAACAAGATATACTGTTTACTCAATTCGACCTCAAAAGGTTAACCAAGCCATTATTGTTTAAACCACAACATATTGACACCTTGAAACTTAGAGGTAAATCAAATAACACCAAAGTCTATGCGTTTAAAAAAACGAAATAAGAAAATATTGCTATCGCTATTATGTGTGTTTAGCATACCAACCATTGTTTGTGGTCAAGAGAATACTATTCAGATTGATAGTACCAACTACAAAACATACATACGTAGCCTACCAGCTTTTACAATGTATGGGGATAATTATTTCATCACAGGAACTTCAACAGAGGCAGATGCCTTTTCTGCTGAAGGAAGCGATGGGAAATTTGAAATTGGCTTCAAACAGCGCCTTACCAATCACAATATTTTGTGGGATATGATACCGTATTTTACGTATCGGCAAAAAGCATTTTGGGATATTTATAAAGAATCTTTTCCGTTTAGAGAAACTAACTATAATCCTTCTTTTAAAATGACGAAATATTTTGTTGATGAAGAAGGTGTAGATGCGGAGCTTTGGTTTGGTTTTGAGCACGAATCCAATGGCAGGGATGAAGAAAATTCAAGAAGCTGGAACTTCTTTTCAGTAGAATATTTTAGGTTTTTTAATTCGCAAACGGCATTTAGAGCAAAGGCTTGGCTGCCCGTAGGCGATATAAGCGACAATGATGATATTTTGTCTTACCGCGGTATTTTTTCCCTTGGGATTACCTATAGTCCATCGCAACGCTGGTATTTTGATATAGATGCACAACCTGCTTGGGGAAAGCAATTGCAGGGCAATATTAAAGCGGGCATCAGTTTCAAAGTTTCAAAAAGGAGCAATCAGTTCTTGTACCTGCAATACTTTGGCGGTTATAGCGAAGACCTTATCGATTATGACAAATCAGTAAGTAATATACGGTTAGGAATTGCCTTTAAGGACTTGTTTTTGAATTTTAAACAGAGAAATAATTAGAATAAATGCTATGAAAAAAATGAATGCTATTAAAAAGACAATGATTATCACAATTTGTTTGGTTTGCGCTTTCGCGAAAGCGCAATCAAAATTTGGAAAAGGCACCCATACTAAGGCTATTGCACTTAATGGAGGTATTACTATAGGAGATGCCAGTGACGCTTACACGGCAAATGCCGGTATTGACCTACTTTATCTCTATGGGGTTGGCAAGTATTTATCCATAGGCGGTACCACAGGGATTGCTAATTATTTTGGCGGTGAGCTTACGCAAACCATTGGAAACATAACGACCACAGTAGATGTAGATGATGCCCAGTTTGTACCCCTAGCATTAAGTGTGAGAGTTAATCGATTTGGCAAATTTGTGTTTGGTGGAGATATGGGATATGCCTTTTCACTTACCGATGGTATTGATGGCGGTTTTTATACAGCACCAAAGCTTACCTATATATTCAGTGATAAAATCGTACCCTACATAGGCTATCGAATGATACGTCAGGATGGTGATAATTTTGGTTCCATACAGGTAGGGATAGGTTACTCGTTTTAGAGAACTGGCTTCTGGTAAAAGATGCATTAGAAAATTGACTATTGTCAAGCTTAAATTCAATAATTAGATACATAGATTATGAAAACGATATTAATATCATTGATACTACTTGTCATCATTGTTAGACAAGACCAGAAGCAGATAGATACAGAAAACTCAACTGTGGAATTCATCTTCACAGATAAAAACGTAAATGGTACCATCGGCGATATTCAATCTCAGTCAACCCTCAATTGGGAAGAACCCGAAAAGTCCGTTTTAAAAGGTTCGGTCGCTGTAACCACACTCAAGACAAGAAACTTCTTAAGAGATGGCCATTTAATGTGGGAAAAATACTTTAACCGTGGTCACAACTCGAAAGGACATAATCCTGCCGAGGTCACAAAAGAACCCTTTAAAACACTTATTTTAAAGGGTTTTTCGATTTTTAAGGGGATAATATGGGGGTTAATTCTCTATACTTGAAAAAATTCTTTCTAATTCAGTTTCTTTACTTTCTTCATACTGAATCCTTGCAGAATCATTTTCAATTTTATAAAACTCATGATTTATATAATCTAATAACTCTTCTCTATAATTGTTGTAGCCTTCCCTTTTTAGGGAAGGCTACACTAAGAGGTTAAAAATAATGAAAATTGGAACTAAAAGAATTATAAAAAACGTATGCTTTTTGATTATTTCGGTAATACTATTTATCACGGCATTCTTAAGCCTTATACTTATTGAAAATCTCTTCATAGCTGCAATTTTTTCCATACTTCTTTTTATTATGCTTTGCGTGATAGCATCTAAAGTAAAATGAAGTTCGAGTCGTATAATTGAGTAAGAAAAAAATCTAAAATTATGTACTCATCACTGTATTTATATCGTCAAGAAGAGAATGGAGTTGAATTATTTTTTATTACAGATAAGATTATTGATTTACTAAAATTAGATTGTAAATATGACGAAAAAAGTATTGACTTAGGAAATACTAAAGAGTTGGATATTCCCGAATTAGGTATGATCATTATTGGTGGCTTTTTACTAATAGCTCATTTCCCTATATTTGTCTACCACAGCGGCTTAGTTATCGAAAATGCCTTTTTAGATCATAGTATCAATAAAATCCTTGACCCGAATTCACTTGATTATAGAGAAGTAGAATATACCGTTCTAGTGTATTCTACTATTAATGTGGTTATAAGTTTTTTAGTACTATCAAACTATGCTCGTGTTGCACAATGGTTTTTTAAACAAAAGAAAACTCTAAAAAATGACAGTAAATAAGAATGAAATCAAAACTGCGAAATATTACGATCAACAGCATTCTTTTTAAATATTTGATTCAAGAACTACATTCAGAAAGAAATGGAGAATATTGGACAACGACATTGCGAATTTTTAAAGATGAATATAAGCAAACACCTATAGAGATTATATTCCGATCAGCTGATAGTTATACAGGTGGTAATTTATTAACTTCGGATGTTTTTATTACTAATGAAAAACTGAATCTTCATAAACCTAGTGGGATAAGAAAATTTATTGAAGAAAGAATCTCACTAAAATGGAATTGGGAAAAGGAAAAGTTAGAAATTTCGGATGGCATGCAAGTGTTGGAAACAATGGGATACGACATTGAAGCTTTCAGAGTAAAAATATAACCGTAAAATTATTTAAGATGTGTAGATACGCTATGACAAACTATAAACCCCATTATGCTTGTTTTCAATGTAGAAAGACATTCAAAAGAAGATTGGCAAATGATATATTACGCAATAATGATATTTCAAAAGATCAAAAATCGGCAAAGTGTCCGGATTGTGGTTCTTTAATGGCAAATATGGGCCTGGATTTCGAATCGCCTAAGAAAAAAGATAGTAAAGCCTGGGAACATACATATAAACTTTATAAAGTTGGGATTACTTTTCATTCTTGTGGATGTTCTGGTCCTGGGTATATCCCTAGTAATCAAGAAGATTTAATTTCTCACTTCATTAAGATAAAAACCAAGTATTTGGAACATCAAAAATTTTGGGCAAGAAGAAAAGGAAATCCCGAAACACAGAGTGAAATAGCAAAGGATAAGCATCATAACCATAATTTCCTTAAGAGTATTCCAAACAAAATAAAAAAAGGGACTAAAAATAAACCAATATATAACGCGTTACAGGCACAAAAATACTGGAATGCGAGAGTTACCGAAGTAGAAGAAAAAATAGAATATCTTATGCAAAAGCACCCTTCCACAAAAAAAGCCCAGTATTAATGGATATACAACTGGAGTTTTAAATCCCAATTCTTTTAAGAAATTCTTCTTTGTAACTCTCTCCAATAGGAATTCTGATGGTATCAATTATAACTTTACTTTTTTGCACCGTTTCTATGTGATCTATATTAACTATAAACGACCTGTGAATTCTGATAAAATTACTTCCAGGAAGTTTCATTATTAATTCCTTAAAATTCATTAGTGTAAGAATAGGTTTTCCGGTTGTTATATGGATTTTCAAATAATCCTTAAGCCCTTCAATATATTTTATCAACCCTAAGTCTATTTTTATATTTTCATATTCCGATTTTACAAAAATAAATTGGTCAAGAGTTTTATTTAATTCTTTAGGCCTATGAGTTGCGTTTAGATTTTTAGAATTATCTTTTTTCAATTCGAAAAATTCTTTTGCCCTGTTTACCGCTTTAATAAATCTTGGAAAAGGAATGGGTTTTACTAAATAATCTACCGCATTTAGTTCAAATCCCTGAATAGCATATTGAGAATACGCCGTAGTAAAAATAAAAAGGGGTTTACGATCCAAAGCTTTTATAAAATCAATTCCATTTATTTGAGGCATTTCGATATCAGAAAAAACAAGATCGACGTCTACTTTGTTTATGATATCTAATGCTTCTAATGCGTTTGTAAAAGTTCCTACAACTTCTAGAGTACCTAAATCCTCGCAATACGATTTGATAATATTAAGTGCTAGCGGCTCATCATCAATTATAATACACTTCATTTATTCTAGAGTTAATGTTAAGTCGACTTTATAAAAGTCTTTATCCTCACTTATAGTAAGTGTATGAGCGTTATTATATAAGAGCTCTAAGCGATTTCTAATGTTACTAAGCCCAATTCCCGAAGAATCTTCATTTTTTTTATACGTCCCAATTATATTACTAATGTTCATGGTCAGTTTATTTTCAATAACTTCAATGTTAATATCTATAATAGTGTTCCCTTTAAAATCTGTTCCATATTTAAAAGCATTTTCAATAAATGAAATTAAAAGAAGGGGATATATTTTTTTGTGCTCATAATTTCCTCTGATAAGTAGTTTGACATTTTCACTATTTGCAAGTCTTAAATGTTGTAGAGAGACATAGTTTTTTATATAATCAATCTCTTTTTTAAGTAAGACCATTTCCTGATTTGCTTCATAAAGCATATATCTCATTAATTCGGATAATGTAATAACCGCCTCCGGAGCTTTATTGGATTTGTTTCGAACCAATGAATAAACACTATTTAAGGAATTAAACAAGAAGTGCGGATTTAATTGTGTTTTTAAAAAAAGAAGTTCAGTTTCTGTGCGCTTAATTTCAATTTCTTTTGCGATTCTATCTCGCTTGTAAAAGTCCACAATTAGACTAAATATACCACCTAAAAGAAAAAAGAGGAAAGAGAAAATTGCAGGAAGGATGTATCTCAAATTGTTGATATGAGGAAAATCATTTTCTAATTCCAAATACTTATCTAACTTCTCTAAGGGCGGACTAGAAGAAATACTACTTAGAAAGTAATTATAACCAACCAAAACAGAAATAGAAAATACAATATATAGAAGGTTTTTTTTCTTTAGAAGAAACTTAGGAACCAGTAATAAGTAGTTAATATAAAACAAGCCTACGCTACTAAGCCCTCTATAAATAAAATTCAATGGTATTTGATCTAATTCTGGGGCAGCAATAATAAGAGGTAATGTAAAAAAACATAACCACAGAATAAAGTGTATCCAGATTTCACTAACTCTAAAACTCCTTCGCAAATTCATCCAATTTTTATAAGGATCAAGATAGTTATTTTTTGAAAGTGATATCATATTCCTTTAGTTCATTTAATGATATCATTGGCATTATACCAGATTTCATTTTAGTAATTACTAATGTTCCGATTTTTTTGGCCTCTTCTTTGGATTTAAAACGTTGTATCCCTGTGACTCCAGGAATAGTTTCTTGTTTTATAATTAATTTAGAATCTGAATATACCTCATAATACCATTCACTTTCATTATATTTCTTTAATTCTAAAGTATAAAGATCTTCCTCTTCTGAAATTGACTCCAGAATTAGAAAACTTATTGCGATTACACTAATTGCAATGGTTACAAAAACTATAAAGTACTTTAGTATTCCTTTCATAATAAGGTAATAAAAGATCAGACAGTAGTTATCTAGCAAAATTTGGTAAAAAATAAAAAAACCGTCTGATCTAGATTAATGCATTTTAATCATCTTCATCTTCAGATTCTAAAGGAAAAAACTCTCTGTTATCATCTAGATACAATGTCCCACTTCTACCCAAAGCAACAAAAGCGCGCGTGCCATTATAAAAAGCGATAGCGTCTTCTCTGGATATACCTTCGTACTGGGTTTTTTCTTCCCATAGATCAGATGCTGGATCATATTCCCAAACAGAATTAGATGATCCCAAACCAAGATTTCCACAGGCTACATACCCCCTATTTCCTATGCTGAAGCCTACTGCACTATTACGTATGATTTGATAATCATCATTATCATCCAAGTCTCTTAACGCATCCCAAACCTCAGTTGTGGTATCAAATACCCAAAAGTCTTCTTGATTTAGTCCGTTCGAAATACCCGTTCCTAAATACACTTTTTCTCCAATGGAAAAAGTTACAGCATCTCTTCTTTTATCTCCACCAAAACCTAACAGTTCAGTCCATTGATCTGTAGAAGGGTCATATTTCCAAAAATCTTTTTTATCATTATCTCCATCAAAACCGGTACCTACATATCCGGTAGAAGTAGAATTAAAAGCAACTGCTCCTCTTCTCGCACCACCTGTAAAATCTGTAATCGAGGTCCACATATTTGTAGAAGGATTGTATTGATAGAAATCACTTAACTCGTTATCTCCGTCAAAACCTGTTCCTGCATAGCCGTTACCACTAATTATAAAACCTACTCCGGCACTACGCTCTACTCCAGGAAAATCAGCCAATTGACTCCAGAAATTTCCTTCAATATCGTATTTCCAAAAATCTTTAAGATAATCATCGCCATCAAAACCAGTACCCATATAACCTGTGTTATTAATGGTAAATGATATGGCACTACTTCTGGGAGTTCCATCAAATACAGAACGTTCTACCCAATTTCCAATGAGTTCATCATCATCGTCATCAGAACATCCTGTAACGGCCAGAATCATCATCAACAGAAACAAGCATTGTTGCATCTGCGATGGGATAATTGTCAATAAATTAATTTTTGTTTTCATTCATCATTTTATTTAAGTTAAACTTTAATCCCATAGATATATAAAAAGAACTACTTGCTCCTATATCGAATAATTCATCATTGTTCGAATCTAAAACACGTAACCGATTCCACGGAGAATATCCAATATTAATAGTAGTAGTCCAGTTTGGTTGAATCCTATAATTGTATTGAAAACCAGTATTTAATGAATTATACTGTAGTTTTGTATTTGTTTGCATACTTGTATCGGGTAAAGTGGTAGGCGAAGAAGAATTTGCAAAAACTCCATTAAAATTGGCTTTTGCAGAAAAAGTGTGTCTTTCTTTGTGAATGTAATTCACAGCTGTTTCTGGAATACCTAAAGAGTAAATCCAATTTTTATTTATTTTTTTTCTGAAAGAAATAGCAGGAAAAACTTGAGGTTCTCCAAATGGAGTCCCGAATCCTGCTCCAAAAGTTAATATAGAAAAGTTGACATCATCACCCCACTTTTTGGATACTGTCGCGATTGTGTTTATAATTAAATCATTCTTACTAATTGTTCCTTTAAAATTGGATGATAAGGATGGAGAAAACATTATATTCCCGAACCAGGAATCGCTTATCTTATATCTATATAAAAACCTAAGCTGAACAATGTGTATTTTTTCGTACGGTGATAGATCAAAATCAATTAAAGAATCTTTCTTGTAGAAAAAGTCATAAAAAGAGTAAGAAAGACCAAAGAGTAGCATACTATTTCCAATTTTGGTTCCAAAATTTAAATTAGTCTTATAAGTTTCAATTTGAGTGTCACCAACTTCAGGGATAACAGAGTATTCAAAAGATCCTATTTCTCCCCTTGGGATTTGACCAAACAATATATTACCAATTCCCAAAAAAGCTATAATCAATACTGGATAAAACTTCACATTTAAATTTTTTGATAAAAATATAAGAGTGATGAAACATCAGAAAAACATATATACTAATTCATACTATGTCTCTACAAAGACTGTATTTATGTCTACGTAATTGATAAACATTGTTTGGTAGACAAAAAATAAGATTTGGTATAGAAGTATATGCAATAAGTATATTATAGTTTCATAATTGTGTCGAGTCTACTTGTTTTGACATATAAATAGTAAACAATGAAAAAAATTTTAAGTATGCTTTCCATTTTAAGCTGTATAGTATCCTGCTTGGACGAAGATGGTGGTGTACCTAGACTAGAGGTTGGACAAGATTTTACAGATTCTAATGTTCGGATAATATCTATAGATACTTTTACGGTTGAATTATCGACATTTAAGTTTGATAGTATTAATAGCTCGAGTAGTAACAGACTTTTATTGGGTCAATATAATGATGAATATTTTGGTCGAGTCCGTTCATCTAACTATTTTGAATTAACTGCACTGAATTATAGTTTACCGGAGGATGCTGAGTTAGACAGCATTGCATTAATTTTAGGATATGACCGATATTTCTACAGTGACACTACTAAAGTTGCACGTATGAATGTTCATGTACTTACGGATGAAGTAAATCCTGAGGACGACATATTTTATAATACTAGTATACTTCCTTTTGAAGCCACTCCGATAACCACTCGAAACTACCTCCCGGAACCCTTTGATGAAGATTCCTTGCACATTTCCTTACCTCTTGATTTTGGTCAAACTATATTTGATTTGATAAGCGATGGAGATATTAATGATGACGAAGAGTTAAGAAGAAAATTTAAAGGATTCACATTACAACCAGGAGAAGATGATGATGCATCTATAATTGGGTTTTCAAAAAACTCTGAAAATACATATCTACGCTTTTTTTATACAGTTCCGGGTGAGTTTGGTGATGATGAGGAAATATTTGATTTATTCATAGATCCTGCTACAATTATTCCTAATTCTTTCAACAACATTACAAGTGATGTGGCTGGTACTTTTCTCGAACCATTGATTGATCAAGAAATTAATTTATTATCTAAAGACAGTGAAGATAGAAGTTATATTCAAGGAGGGATTGGTTATGCTACTCGTATTCAGTTTCCTTCGATACGCAAAATTTATGATATTCCTGGCACCGGAACTATTCTAAATGCGACGTTACAGATAAAACCACCACCACAAGTTTTTAGTGATGTGCTTCCAATTAGAGATTCGCTTTTTGTCGATATCGCAGATCAGAATAATGAGTTAGTCGATAGATTGTTTAATGGCCGAGGAGGTGTTTTTGCAACTATTAACGAAGAAAATATTGAGTTTAATGAAGTGGTCTATGAAATACCTGTTGGGTTTTACTTGGAACAAGAATTAGAAGAAGCTCCGACAATAGATAATGCCCTGGTACTTTTTTCAAGAAATTATAATCAAACCGTAGATCGAATTGTGCTTGAAGGAGAAAGCAGTACAGATTTTAGAGCACGGCTTATATTGACATATGCTATCTATGATGAAGAATAAGTTTTTTATATTACTTATTGGATTATTTCTTTTTACTCAATATATCCAATCTCAAACAAATTCTCTAACAGGATCTCCTTATTCATTATTTGGACTCGGGGTACAAACCAACTCAAACATAGGAAGAAATAGTGGTTTGGGAAGAGGTGGTATCGCTTTAGAAAGTAATAATTTATTAAACACCTTAAACCCTGCATCTTTTGGAAGTATTCCAAACAAAAGCTTTGTATTGGATATAGGTTTTTTAGGAGAGCTTAATAGTGTTTCTACCAGTGATAAAGATGAAAAGAGGCTTTCTGCGAACTTTTCGAATCTGGCAATGGGATTCAGTCTTAATGAAAGATCAGGTATGGGTTTATCGATGGTTCCATTTACTGATGTAGGATATGCCTTAATAGGCATAGAAACAAACATTGAAGGTTCACAAGATGAATTTATAAGTAACATTATAGGCTCAGGAGGACTTAACAATTTAAGCTTACACTATGGATATTCACTACTAGATAATTTAAATTTAGGAATGAAAGCGTCTTACTTATTTGGTGCTATTGAGCAAACAGAGAATGTTCTTATAGAAGATACTTTCTTAAATATCACAGAAAATAGCTTTTATAATGGTTTTAGGATTGGATTAGGGTTTCAGTATGAAATAGATAACCAATATGCAATTGGATTTACAGCGGATTTCCCAACCTCACTTAACGGATCTCAAGACCGGAGACTTTTTAAGACTTTAGACTTCATTCCCACAGAAGTAGAAGATGAGGATGATTTAGAAATAGATAGTTTCAATTTACCTCTAGAATTGGGGTTTGGAGCTAGAGCTACATTTTTTAATTCACTAATTGTTAATATTGATTACAAAAGCAATTTATGGGGTTTTACCGAGCAAAGCGATGAAATAGGCGATTATGTGGATCAGAATATATTTAGTCTTGGGGCACAATATAGAGCAAAAGAAATTGGTCTGAAGTACTGGGAGAACATAGAATTTAGAGTTGGCTTCAATTACGACTCCGGGTATTTGAGTGTGAATGACAAAACAGTCGACAGTTATAGTATGACAGCCGGGATTGGCTTTCCTATAAACACTAGAGGAGGATCTATGATCAATATATCATATACCTCCGGAAATCGCGGAACCGTTTCGGGTATTTTGGTTGAGGAAAATTTTGATATGATTAATGTAAATATCAGTCTTAAAGATATCTGGTTTAGAAAACTAAAATTTAATTAAAGAAATGTAAGATGAGAAATTGTGTTTTTATAGTCCTATTGAGTTTAAGCTACCTCACTACATTGGCTCAAAAAAAAGCTACTATAACAGAAATGGTCCATTATCAAACTCAGACCATGACACAAGAGCTTGATTTGAACAAGGAGCAGATAGGAAAAGTAGATTCTATCAATATAAAGTATACCGAAAAAACGGTTATACTAATAGAAGCTGATGGAAGTATGTTTGGAAAAATGGGTAAAATGAAAACGCTTCAAAAAAGTAAAAATAGCGAATTGGAGAATGTATTAACCGAAGAACAATTTGAACGTTACGAAAATAACGTACAACCCAGAATAAGAAAATACATGCGTAAGAATATGAGAATATGAGAAAGTATCTTAGTATCATTTTAGGAATTATAGTGCTCATATTAGGTATTGTGTTCTTTAAAATTCTAAATTCTGAAAAGGAAAGTTCAAAAGATATCGGTATTAAATCTATCGTACCTACCGTCGATGTTAAAACTGTATCTCTTAGTGCTATACCCTACGTCTTTGAAGCCACAGGTACACTTGAAGCTAAAGAAAAAATAGAATTATATAGCGAGGTACAAGGGCTGTTACAAAAAACAAAAACACCTTTTAAAATAGGAAACTCATTCCAACACGGACAGGTATTGATCCGTATTAATAGTGGAGAACATCAGGCACAACTGAAATCATCCCGCAGTGATTTAGTCAACCAAATTGCCATAATGCTCCCAGATATGGAAATAGATTATCCCAATGCGTTTAAGAAATGGGAGACGTATCTCAAGAATCTGGATGTTACGAATCGCATCCCTGAACTACCCAATTACAATAGTATTGAAGAAAAGTTGTTCATTTCCGGCAAGAGCATCTATAAAACATATTACAGCATCAAAAATCTGGAAGAACGATTAGATAAATATTATATAACTGCACCATTTAGCGGGATCGTTACAGAAGCAAATGTCGATATTGGCACATTAATTCGTAGCGGTCAAAAAATAGGAGAAATTATAGATAATTCAATTTTTGAACTCCGATTAGCTGTTCCGGCATCAGAAAATAATTATATCATTAAAGGTAAATCGGTTTCATTAACAAATGTCGATAAATCAAAAACATTTACAGGAATTATAACTAGGATAAATGGTAAGGTAGACCAGGAAACCCAAACTATCCAGGTAATTGTTGAAATACGAGAAGATGGACTCAAAGATGGGCAATATCTTAATGCAAAGCTAGAAGGTAAATTATTGGACAACGCATATGCAATAAAAAATTCCCTAATACTAGAAGGAAACAAAATTTACACTGTTGAGGATAACGTCTTAAAACTTCAGGATATTGAACCTGTAAACTATAAAGGCAATGCTACCATTGTTAGAGGTTTAAAAAATGGAACTGTCATTGTTAATCAGACCTTCGCGGATGCTTTTCCCGGAATGATTGTAAAAATCTCGGAACAGCCATGAAACAGTTTTTAAGTTACTTCATCAAATATCCTGTTGCTGTAAACATTTTTATCATAGGGTTTTTAATTTTTGGGTTTCTGGGTTATCAAAAAATGAATTCCTCATTCTTTCCGTTAACAGATGCCAAGACGATACAAATTTCAGTAACGTATCCAGGTGCATCACCGGAAGAAGTAGAAGAGGGTGTTATAGAAAAAATAGAACGTAACCTTAAAGGTGTTTCAGGAATAGACCGCGTAAGCTCAATCTCTAAAGAAAATAGCGGTTCGATAACGATTGAAATTTTATCCGATTTTGATATCAATTTAGTTTTAGATGAAGTAAAAAATGCAGTAGACAGAATTGCATCGTTTCCAACAACTATAGAACCACCGGTTATTGAAGCCTTGAAACCTGTTAGACCAGCCATTAGTTTTGTAATTACTGGAGATGATATTCCTCTAAATATTCTCAAACAATATGCTCAGGACATTGAAGATGATTTATTACGTATCGATGGTATTTCACAAATAGCCCTATCAGGTTTTCCCGACGAAGAAATCGAAATTGCAGTTTCTGAAGAGAAGTTGAGAAGCTATAATTTATCTATAGAAGACATATCAAGGGCAGTGAGGGAAGCCAATATTATTATCTCTGGCGGTTCTATAAAAACACAAGATGAGGAATTCTTAATACGGGCTGATAACAAAGAGTATTTTGCAAATACACTGGACGAAATTGTTGTAAAATCCGGTAACAACGGTTCAAAAGTTTTTTTAAGAGATATTGCTAACCTCAATGATCAATTCAGTGAAAATCCTGATAGACTTTATTACAACGACCAACAATCTATACAAATTGATTTGCAAAATACTAACTCTGAAGATCTTATTAGTAGCGTTGAAAGTGTGAAAACTTATATAAACGATTTTAACGCTAAACATGATACCATAGAACTTAAGGTGACCTACAATTCTGCTGATGCCATAGAAGATAGAATTTCGTTATTGCTTGAAAATGCGATTGTAGGTATGATACTAGTACTTATCCTACTCTCATTTTTTTTAAGGCCAAGTGTTGCTTTTTGGGTAGCTTTTGGATTGCCAATTTCATTTTTTGGGATGTTTATTTTATTACCCAATTATGGTGTTACATTAAACATGCTTTCTATGTTTGGAATGATATTGGTCATCGGTATTCTGGTTGATGATGGTATTGTTATTGCCGAAAATATTTACAGTTGGCGTGAAAAAGATGCTTCACCTATAAAAGCTGCTGTCTATGGAACACTAGAAGTTTTAAAACCGATTTTATCAGCTATTGCTACAACGATTTTGGCGTTTAGCGCATTCTTTTTTCTTGATGGACAAATTGGTGACTTCTTTGGTGATATCGCCATGGTGGTTATACTTACCTTGCTAGTATCTCTAATAGAAGCCTTACTTATTCTTCCTGCGCATTTGGCACATTCTACGGATATCAAAAATATCCATAAAGTTAGTAAGTTTAATAAAATAGGTGAGCGTTTTATGGACTATTTAAGAGACAAGCTTTATAGTCCTGTATATAAAAAATCGCTTCAGCATAAATTTCTAACATTTTCGATTTTAATACTACTATTTATTGTTACCATTGGTGCTTTTACAAGTGGATTGATTAAACTAACGTTCTTTCCTTCAAATGCTAGCGACCAGGTATCTGTAACTATAAACACACCACAAGGCACCAGTGAACGCATTACGGATTCTATAGCTTCTACCATTGAGGATATCATTTGGAAAGTTAATGAGAATTTAGGACCCAATGAGCTCAATGAATCTCACATCACCGGAACAGTGAAACGAATTGGCCCTAGTAGTTCTGTCAGTAGCATAACTATAAACCTATCCCCTAGCGAAACCCGTTCTATTTCATCTGTAGAGATAACTGATAAAATCAGAAATAAGGTGGGCATCATCCCAGAAGTTGAAAAATTAGCGTTTAATTCTGGTTCTAATGTTGGTGGCTCGCCAATTTCTGTATCCTTACAGGGAAGAAATATTAATGATATTAATGCCGCGAAATCGATCATTTACAATGAATTGCAAAGCAATCCGGATGTAAAAGATATTACTGACACCAGCCCTAAAGGTATTAAGGAAATAAACATCAAATTGAAGGAAAATGCACAGTTACTCGGTGTAACCTATAATGGATTAATGACACAAGTTCGAAACGCATTTTATGGTAATGAGGTACAGCGTTTACAACGCGGTCAGGATGAGGTGAAGATTTGGGTACGATATGATGCATCTAATAGAGCTAATTTAAGTGACCTAAACAAGATAGAAATTACCACCCAAAACGGTCGAGTTCCTTTGTCACAGGTCGCTTCCTATAGCATAGCTCGCGGTGAGGTAGCCATCAACCATCTGGATGGTATTAGAGAAGTTACTGTACAAGCAGACGTTGCTAATACTAAAGTAAGCTCTGCCGAAATTATGCAGGACTTAAGCTCTCGAGTAGCTGATAAAATAAAAGCAAAATATCCTAATGTGACTATTTCTACAGAAGGACAAAATCGTGAGGCAAGTAAAATTATAGCATCAGCCATAACAGTTTTACCAGCTATCATTTTTCTTATTTATGTAGTAATTGTATTTACCTTTCGTTCATTTAGCCAACCATTTATATTATTGGCATTAATTCCGTTTTGTTTAATTGGTGTGGCTTGGGGGCATTATATTCAAGGGTTTTCTGTTAGTGTTTTGTCTTATCTCGGTATTGTAGGCTTGGTTGGGATTGTGGTTAATGATGGTTTAGTATTCACCAATAAATTTAACGCTTATCTTAAAGAAGGTTTAAAGTTTGAAGAGGCACTTTATGAAACCGGTCGTGCACGCTTTAGGGCTATATTTTTAACATCTTTAACAACCATAGCTGGACTAGCACCGCTCATGCTGGAACGTAGCCTACAGGCTCAGTTTTTGATTCCTATGGCTATCTCAATAGCTTATGGTATTGCGGTTGCCACCGTATTAACGTTATTTATACTTCCTGTTTTTCTCTCATTTGCCAACACTGTAAAAGTATACATCAAATATTTGAATACAGGTACAAAACCAACAAAAGAAGAAGTTGAGCGTGCTATCATAGAATTAAAAGTTGAACATGAAGAAATTTAAATTTTTAAACACTTTATTGTTATTAATACTATCCACTTTTCAGCTATCGGGACAAAATATGCTTACCATTGATGAAGCTATGAAAATAGCTTTACAGAAAAATTACGATGTTCGTATTGCAAAGAACGACACTCAAATATCCGATATAGAAAATGGATTACTTAATAGCGGTTATTTACCACGGGTAACTGCGAATGGTGGTATAAATTACTCGGATGAAAATCAAAATGTTACTTTTTCTGATGGTAACTCAACATCAGTTGATAATGCTGTGACAGAATCGTACAATGCTTCTATAACAGCAGAATATACCATTTTTGACGGATTTGAACGTAAATTAAGTAATCAGAAAAACACAGAAAATCTAACCTTAAAAAAATTGCAAGAACGTCAGCTTATTGAAAATACCATCATAACTGTATATCAAGAATATTATAATATTGCTTATCAAAAACAGGTTGTAGACAACCTAAAATTAAATATCGAAAATTCATTTGATAGGCTCGATCGTGCGAAGAAAAAACTAAAATACGGACAAGGCACAAAATTAGATGAGCTCAATTCACAAGTAGATCTCAATAATGACAGTATCTCATATGCTTCTGCAAAGAAAGATTTTAATAATTCCAAGCGGAATTTCAATCTGTTACTTGGAAGGAATGTTACTAATACTTTTGTAATAGATACAACCGTATTTTTTTTGAAAGCTTTAGTACAAAAAGACATCTTGGAGCAAGCACAGTCTAATAATATTGTATCATTATTAAATAAGCAGAATGTATTATTAAGCGATTTAGATATTAAGGTAAATACAGCTAAATACTTGCCAAAAATTAATGGCAGCGCAGGGTATAGCTGGTTCGAAAGTATCAATCCACCTACTAATTTTGCATTACAAAATGAATCTTATGGTATTAATTTAGGGCTAAGTCTATCCTGGAATATTTTTGATGGTGGTAAATCAAGTACCAAAATACAAACTTCAAAAATAGCTAAGGAAAATAGAGAAATAGACTTATATAGAGCGCAAGAAGAATTAAAACTCGATGTTTATAATGCTTTTGAAGATTATACCAACAAACGATTTTCTTTAAGAGCAGAGAAAAAAAATGTATTTACAAATCAGGTAAATTTCAGCAGAACAAAAAAGCAATTTAGTTTGGGGCAGGTCAACACTGTAGAATTTAGGCAAGCCCAAATCAATCTCTTAAATGCTTTAAACAATTATGCCAAAGCAAAATATGACCTAAAGATTTCCGAAATTAGTTTGTTACAATTAGGAGGAATCTTGCTAGAATAGTTTTTGTTTGTTTCAGTAGATTTATAGTTTGATTTTTATAACTAATTTATGCTCACTAGTTTTTAAATCAGTAACTATAAATCAAGTTGAGGCTGCCTAAAAAGATTAAGGCAGCCTCTTTTGTCTAACAACCTTACCCACTTTCTTTTCTTACAGAGCTTGATTGATACTGTCAATAGTCTTTTTACTACTTCTTTCAGCTCAATGTCATCAAACTATCCGGTTCTTGAATAGGGAGCGTGATCCTTTTCTGCGTGAGCCGTGTCTACATAGTTGGTAATTTCGATCAGTTTCTTTATGATACGATCCATTTTGAAGTTTTTATAAGCTAATATATCGATTTGTATTAGTTTCCATTTTGGTGTAAAGCGCACAGTTTGTAGTGAAAAACATTAATCCATCTATACTTTATTTTATGAGTTTTGTTTTGACTTCAATATTGATAACCATCCATAAATAAAATTATCCTTAAATTGGACTAACGAAAATAAAATTGTCCATAATTAAGTAACCATAACTTGGATTTAAAAAAACACTTCTTTCATTAATAAAATTAAATCAATAGATTACCATTTACCTTAGAAATAACAAAATTGTAAATATTATTATTTATTACTTTATAATTCATTAAGTAACTTTTGCCCTGTATATTTATTTAAAAAATAAGTAATCCCCATGAAATACTTTTTAACTCTATCTATCTGGTTAACCCTATTTACATATTGCTTTGCACAACAAGATCTACAATATCAGAAGTTTGTAACCGATTCCATTTTATATCAACAATTACTTGATTCTGTAAAATTCTATCGTAACACTAATCAAAATAAAGCAGAAAAATTCTTAGACGATGCTGAACAAATAAATGAAGTGTATAATAATGAACGGTGGAAGGCAAATATTTATAAACTAAGAGCTATCGTAACTTATCTAAGAGGAGGACGTGAAAATTTAAAAAAGGCTATTTCCTTACAGAAATCTGAACTAGGGATTTCAGAAAAGTTAAGAGACTCAAACATGATTAGCGGCACTTTAAACAACCTTAGTATTCTATATAGTAAAATGGGAGAGTATCCGATTGCTGCAGAGTATGCCTTAAAAAACATTGATTTGTACAAAAAAGGATCTCGGTCAATGCGAAATACACCAGAATTCGGTCAGGCTTACGCTAGAATTGGAGATATCTATCTCAACCTAAAATTAATTGACTCTTCTTTGATAAATCACCAACGAGCATATGAAATATTCACCAAAATAGAAGTATCCAAATACTATGATCTGATTAGTGCATCTTTAGTTAAATTAGGATATATAAACCATTACCATAAAAAGGATTATGAGAAAGCACTTATATACTACAATAAAGCTTTAAAAAATTTTGATAAAAACAATATTGTTTCTTTAGTTGAGGTAACCATGCTCATTGGGGAAGTTTATAAAGCCATGAAGCTATATGATAAGGCCTCAATCTATTATAATAAAGCTCTTGATTTATACAAAAAAGATGAAAGAGACATTTCTACAAAAATAAGTTCATTATCGTCCGTTTATATACAGATTGGTGAAAATTATCTTTTTACTTCGCAACCCGATAGCACTATCGTTTATGTTGACAAAGTATTAGAAGCAACTAACACTGGTTTACTTCAAAATATAGAATTAGAAATGCTCGCTAATGACATTAAATCTAAAGCATTAGAGAAAAAAGGAGATTCTCTTTTATCACTTAGGTATTTTAAGAAATCTCAACTATTGAAGGATAGTTTAGAGCAATCCAAAAACATCCCTAAGACTACGGAAGTTTTATTGGCTAGTGAGAAGAATAAATTAATTGAAAAAGAAAAAAACTTTTTGGATGAACTAGATAAGAGAAATCTGTTCATTTTAGGTTCTGTAATTCTTGTGATTATTATTTTAATGATTTCCTTCATAATTTATTTCAAAAAGAAAAAGAAAATTATGAAACTGCATGAAAAAGAAAATATACTCGTCAGTGATCTTAATGATGCAGAAGAGCAACGAGATTACCTAAACAGACAAATCACTACATCATCTGCTCAGTTGGCTATCAAAAATGATTTATTATATAAAATTGATGAATTATTAGAGCGACTAGCAGAAAAAAATGTTTCTGAAGGAGATAAAAATACGATCAGAAACACACAACATCACATCAACGATAATTTGGAACTGGATAAAATGTGGGATACATTTTTTAAGCATTTCGAAAAGGTTCATCCTCATTATATAGAAGGTCTTAAAGATAATTATAATCTTTCCATGAACGAACTACGCCTCTGTGCTTTTCTAAGAATGAACCTATCTTATAAAGAAATCGGACAACTAATAAATATTACCCAAAGCAGTCTTCATGTAACTGTTCATAGATTAAAAAAGAAGTTTGACCTGCCAAAAGAACAAAGTGTGTTCGACTTTTTGCATTCCTTTTCAGTCTAAAAATGTGATATATTATAAGTATTCGTCTACTTTTTATGTATAAATTCAAAAAATATCAACTAAGGAATCCCTTGCTATTCCTGATGTTCGAAAAGATGTAAGCTTTTGTTAAGGTGGTGTAAGGCTTAGTTAAGTCTGCTAATATATCATAGAAATAGTTTTACCGTTAAGTTTAAAATGTTAAACACCTACTTACCGGAATACTATGAAACGAATACTACTCCTGCTTATCTTTTTTATTGGCTATACTCCTTTTTACACTCAAAACTTAGTTCCTAATCCCGGTTTTGAAGAATTTAATGTATGTCCCCCAAATACAAGTATTAACACTTGGGGCATACCTAGAATTAAAGACTACATAAAATTTTGGGAAGATAATGATGTGTCGCCCATTGGGTCATCCTCAGATTTTTTTCATACCTGTGCTGATATTTACAATTCTAATATCGGACCGGCTACCGGCAATGGGCATCTTGGAGTATTTACTTATACTAGAAACAGTTATAGAGAATATGTACAAGTTCCATTAAAAACAGCTCTATGTAGAGGTAGAACTTATAGAGTAAAATTAAAATTGGCCTCGTCAAGAGGTGCAAGAAGAAATACAGATAGAATTGGAGTTTACTTTTCGAATGGTAGGTTTACTCCACCCGATGCTGCAGCTGTACCGCTTACTGCACAGGTGGAGACGCCTGCAAGACAATTTATAACAAACGAAACCCGGTGGAGGGAGTTTACCATGACCTTTACCAATACCGGAGGTGGTGAAGACCATCTTACGATCGGCAATTTTAGAAACAATGCCAATACTAATTTCGTAGGCAGTGGGTCTAACGCTTCAAATGCGTATATTTACATAGACGATGTTTCTGTAGAAGACATCACTCCCGATCTTACTGTAGCAGGAGGCACTGTAAATAATGCTAATTGTGGAAATACAGACGGTTCAATTACCGGTTTATCTGTTTCGGGTGGATCCGGGAATTATACATATCAATGGACAGACTCTAACGGAGTTATCGTTTCAACGGATTTAAATCCCAATGGTTTAACTATTGGTGTTTATGAACTTATTGTAGATGATGGCACCTGTAGTGAACTGGTTGACGACACATTTATTATCGAGGACGATTGCCCAGAGCCCTGTCCTAGGACAAATCTCGCTCCAAATCCAGGGTTCGAGGAAATCAAGCGTTGTCCCAACCAACGTTCATTAAATCGCAACGATTTAGGTAGGAATGTAAGGGATTGGTATTCCCCAAACGATGGTCTACCAACACTATATAATCAATGCGCTCTTGGCTCAGCTTTTATGAGCGGAACACCCTCACCTTATCCTGGTCAAGGTTTTGTGGGATTGTATACCTACTACTATGCCGCAGAATATGGAGATGACCGGAAAGAATATGTGCAGGCACAGTTGACCTCGCCCCTGGTGGCTGGCGAAAGCTATACAGTTCAGTTCGATGTTCGGTTAAGAGTGGCGAGAAATTATGCCACGGATCAAATGGGCGTTTATTTTTCTAACAATGCCGTGACCATCAATGGCTCGGACGGGGAACTCGGGGTAACCCCTTCTCTAAAGACTCCTGCGGGAGCATATTTTACAGATACCAATAATTGGCTGACCGTTACCTTTTCGTCACCCTATATAGCTACTGGGGGCGAAGAGTACATTACTATCGGTAAGTTCGAGGACGTGGCAAATACCACCTTTCTGGATTTAGTTCCCGGGCAAGGAAGTGCAGAAGCTTTTTATTTTATTGATAATATAGTTATAGAACCTGAATCAGGAGCTACCGGTGCGGTAGACGCAGGACCAGATCAAACTATCGATTTGGGAGATACAACCTCGTTAAATACTATTGTAAGCAGCGGCACACCAACTTATATCTGGACGGCAAGCCCAGCAGACGCATCTCTTTCCGGTCAGGAAAACGACCAAAACCCCAACGTATCGCCAACAGAAACCACGACCTATACCGTTACCGCTGACTTTGGTGGAGGTTGTATAAGTACCGATGAAGTTTTAATTACAGTTACAAATCCGCCTTGTACGGCAAGTATTAATGCAGGACCCAATCAAACAATTAATGATACCCAAACTGCACAATTACAAGCAATGCCTTCGGGTGGAACGCCTATAAATTATACGTGGTCACCTACTACAGGATTAAATGATCCTAATATTTCAAATCCGGTATTTACGCCACCTACTGGCGCTGGGACTTACACCTTTACCGTGGAAGCAGATTTTGGTAACGGGTGTGTTGATACTGATACTGTGACCATCACAGTAAATGCGTCTTGTACACATACGGTCGATGCTGGATCGGACCAGACCATCAACTCAGGAGACACCGCCACTTTAAACACAACTCCCAGTACGGGCACACCAGCTTACACTTGGATAGCCAATCCGGCAGATCCATCACTTACAGGACAGGAGAACACACAAAACCCTACGGTATCACCTTTACAAACAACTACCTATACTGTGACAGCCGATTTTGGAATAGGGTGTATCGATACAGATATGGTGATCATAAACGTGGATGTGCAATCTTGTACAGGTCCTAACTTAGTTGTCAACCATAGTTTTGAAAATTTTTCAGAGTGCAGGAGTGGTATAAATCTTGGCGGGGAGTGTACATCAAGTCAACCAGATACATTCTGCTTTATGGATGACTGGTCTAATGCCTCACAGGCTACCCCGGATTGGTCAAGTACATGTAATGGCACCAACCCACCACTCACGGCAGATTCACAAACAAAATCCCCACAGGATGGCGAAACATTTGTTGGATTTATAAGGCAATATACGATAAGCAGTGATTTTCATTATGGTGAATATGTAACATCTCGTTTGGCTTCTCCCTTAGTTGCTGGGCAAGCTTATCAAGTTAGTTTTTACACAAGTTTAAGCCTAAGTAGACCTTATGCCACATATGTGGGTGCTTATTTTTCGACAAACCCTGTAAGTCAAACAAACAGAAACCCTATTGATGTAGTACCACAAATAGAATCAAACGAAAGAATTGAACAACGAACGGGATGGGTGTTAGTTAAAGGTACTTTTATTGCTGCTGGTGGTGAAGAGTACATTACTTTAGGAAGTTTTGGGCTTGATCGTACAATTCCAGAACCAATAATGAATATTCCAGGTACCCCAGATCAAAAAGGAAGTTATTACTATCTGGACAATATTGAGGTGGTAGCGCTCAACAGTGGATTTGTTGATGCCGGTCCGGATCAGACGATTAATCTAGGAGAATTTGCGACTATTTTTGCAACTCCGAGTACGGGCACGCCTACTTACACTTGGACAGCCAGTCCAGCAGATCCATCGCTTTTAGGACAAGAGAACGTACAAAATCTTACAGTATCACCTTTGCAAACAACTACGTATACCGTGACTGCTGATTTTGGCGGTGGATGTATCAATACTGATCAAGTAACCGTTTTTGTTAACATTAGTTGTACTATTTTGCTGAACGAGACTAGTATTATAAGTACTAACCCAGACTGCGGGCAAACCAATGGAAGTATCACAGGAATAACCGTTACCGGAAACTCTGGTAGTGAAACCTACAGTTGGACGAATGCTTCAGGAACAGAAGTAGGAACATCGATGGATCTTTCTGCTATCGGGCAAGGTGACTATACTTTGACGGTTACTGATGGTAGCTGTAGTGATATAGCAGGACCATTTACCATTAATGAAAATGGAGGACCTGTACTCGATGTTTCTAATATCGTGATCAATAATGCAGACTGCGGGCGAACCAATGGTAGTATCACAGGAATAACCGTTACCGGAAACTCTGGCAATGAAACCTACAGTTGGACGGATACAAACGGAAATCAAATCGCAAACACTATAGATCTTATAGGGGTGGGACCAGAAAATTACCTACTAACTGTAGCACAAGGGGCTTGTACTACAACTTCTGGTCCTTATACCCTTACTGAAAATAATGCTCCAATATTGGACGATTCTGATATACAAATAAACAATGCAGATTGTGATCAAACAAATGGAAGCATTACAGGAATAATCATTACCAATCCTTCTGGTAATGAAACCTACAGCTGGACAGATACCTCAGGAACACAAGTGGGAACTGATATAAATCTTATTGGAAGAGGACCCGGTAGTTATTCACTAAACTTAGAGGTTGGGGCGTGTGTCGCAACTATCGGTCCTTTTTCTATTAACGAGCTCAACGACTGCGAAGACCCTACAACTCCTAACATACGTATTGCTAATGCACTTACTCCTAATGGCGATGGTAGTAATGATATGTTTATGATTCGTGGATTAGAAAATTACCCTAATAATCGACTCTATATATTCAATCGCTGGGGCAATAAAGTGTATGAAGCTTCTAATTATCAAAATGATTGGTATGGTAACTATCAGGGACGGCCTCTGCCGGTAGCAACTTATTATTACATCCTAGAGCTTAATGACTCTAATAGAAAGATATATAAAGGAGCGATTACTATTATCAGATAAATAATCCTAAGACCTACTCAAACCTATTAAAATAAAGTCCTCAATTATGAACGCATCCTATGTTATGTATCGTATTAATATAAGTAGTAAAACAATCATAGTACTATACTTAGTACTTTTGGGTATAACAAGCACTGCACAACAAAACCCACAGTTCTCTCAATACTTACAAAATCCATTGGTATTAAATCCTGCAATAACCGGTGCAGAAGATTTTATGGATTTCACCTTAGGGTACCGTAACCAATGGACAGGTTTTCAAGGAGCTCCGAAGACAGGAACACTGAGTTTTCACGCACCTACTCGCTTGTTATTTGGAACAAACAGAAGGGCAGCCAGTGAATCTCACTCCGGGATCGGTGCTTTCATGTATGCAGATGAAACCGGACCTATTAAGCAATCAGGATATTACCTTAGTTATGCCTATCACTTGCAAGCATCAGAAGAATGGTTTGTGTCATTAGGTACCTTTGTAGGAGGATCTCAATTTAGTTTTAATGCAAATGATGTGGAATTGGTTGAAAATCCAAATGATATTCTGGTACAAAACATATCAAATACCAATTTTGATATGAGCTTAGGAATATATATCTACTCTAAACACTTATTTATGGGGATAGCAGCAAATCAAATCTTTGATCAGGAAATACCTTATGATGTTCAGAATGGTGCGCTGATCTCGGGCAGTTTACCTAGAAATTACAATGCACTGTTGGGTAGTCGGATCCAAGCAGATAGAGATTGGACAATTATACCATCCGGAGTCATCAGAACCGTCGAAAATGCTCCCGTACAATGGGACATCAGCGTCAAAGCTGAATATCAGAATAGACTGTGGGGTGGGATTTCCTACAGAAACGAGGAGTCTGTATATGCACTAGTAGGATTTAGAATATGGAATAGCTTTTCTGTAGGGTATTCCTATGATTACCCAATATCCGAGTTTAGCAATAATCAATCGGGATCCCACGAAATTGTATTGAGCTATCGAATATTTGGCGGAAGCAATAAATGCGGGTGTGCGGTGAATTCTTTGTAATAAGAATTTAAAAATAAGATCTAAATGATCCTCAGTTACTCCAAAATCAAGAGTATCATGATTATCGAAGTAATTACTTTTGAAATGGAAATTAATTCGGAAAATTTTGAAAATGTTTCCAACTCAAAGACTGTAATCCCAATATATTTTGTCATCCGGTGCAATAAGGGTTATAATAGAAGATTGACTGAAAAGTAGGTCTTCTTACGATAGGTCAGCCCAAACCCCTCGGATACCTAATAATTCTCTTAAATTTAGCTTTCTAAGAAATGGTTTACAAAATCTAATTATTTAAAAATATAATAAAAAATGAAATTTCACTTTTATCAATTATAACTCGTATCGTTAATGTCGTCGTAAAGTATTTGCTAAGGCATTGAAAGAAGATTTTCTGGGTTATTTATACCTTTTTTATTTAAAAAACAAAATAGGATTTCTGCCTAATGATAGGGTTTAAATAATTTAATCATACTAAATTCACAATCAGATTAGCGGACAAAATGCAGGTCTTTGTCACCACATCAAAAGTTAATTCCCTTACCTAATTTTTTCAACAATTCTTTATATATAACGTGTTTTCCGGCTTCCGGGTTTCCATCATCTCCCATTCTTACGATTACCATTCTCCATTCTGGAATAATCAAACATACGTTATGATTAAATCCACTTGCATAATAAGCATCTACGGGTGCCCCCTGATCCTTTCTCAATATCCACCAATTATAACCATATTTACCACTTCCAATAACATTATTACGATCTGTATTTGCGGTAGGCAAACTGTCTGAAACCTGGTTTATAGTCGCTTCTTCAACCCATTTTTCAGAAATTAGCTGCGTACCATTCCAATTTCCTTTATTCAAAAAAAGATGCCCTACTCTGGCAAAATCTGATGCATTAAGTGCTATCCCTGTACAACCATTACGTAATGGTATCCCTTCATATTCTGACTCATACCACCAATCCCAATTGCTGATTCCTATAGGCATCATTACTTTTTCATCGAGGTATGATTTTAGGTCTAAGCCTGTTTTGACTGTTAGCATTTTTCCAAACACCATCATCGCCTCGTCCCAGTAGGCATATGCTGTTCCCGGAAGAAATATAGGTTCTGCAGGATCGAAAGGTGTCCAAGACCAATCCTCGCTTACTTCCCCTTCCCATCTGGTTTGTCCTACTGCATTGTATCCTGAGGTCATAGTCGTCAAATGGCTGAAAGTTACATCTGGATACTGAGATCTGTATACCGTATCTATATTTGAAATCTTCTCATCTATATCAAGCAGATGTTCTTCCTGCATTAAGCCTAAAATTGTACTGGTAAAAGATTTAGTACATGAATAAATGTTATGTCTGTTATGGATACTATCTCCTTTAAAAATCACATATCCGTTTTTAATTATTATAGTTTCCTTAAGACTATCCTTTTTACAATGAGACTTAAGATAGTCCAAGGATTTATTAAGAACTTCAGAGTTTACTCCAACTTGTTCCGGAGTTGCTGTTTTCCATTCAGTTTCAGGAAATGTAGGTGGTAGTTTCTTCTTACAAGCAAAAGTCAGTAAGAGAAGAAAAAAAAGAAAAATCTTTTGATCAGTATTCATTTCTTTATTTAAAAATGTAACATATTATTCCTTCCAGGAATCACTTCGGAAGGGAGATGCCGGAAACCCTTCTTCGTTAAACAAATTTGCTTTATCGGGGTTATCCGCCCACGCGTATCTTACAGCTACAGGATTTTTTACCTGATCACTCCAAACTTTGACAGTGTTTCCATTGATAGTTGCAATGGCTTTCACAAATTTTTTATCCTCTCCGGAGATAGCAAACTCATATAATTTCCCTTCTTCACTTCCCTTAGCAACCAATTTATCTCCAATATTCTTAAAATGAACAATAATTTCATTCTCTACCAACGTAATTTTTTCAAAAACTGGTCCGGTATGGACTATGTTTTCATGATAAGCGATTTTTTTTGCTGCCGCAGCCAGTCGTATGCCTACATCTTTTTTATTTCTGGGATGAATATCATTTGCATCACCTATATCAATAATCACAGCTTGTCCTGTGTTGTTCAATCCTAAAGCTTTACTTTGAGATTCTCTCAGCATTGCCCAATCACTTTTTGAAGGTTCTTCAGAGGGTTGCATAAAATTCGCTAGTTGAACAAAAAGAAAAGGAAATTCACCAATGTTCCAATTACTTCTCCAGTCCGTTATTAACTTTTTAAAATGCTTCCTGTATATATAAGCGTCCTGAGAAGATGCGTTAGATTCTCCCTGATACCAAATCACCCCTTTGATTGGAAACCTACGGATGGGATTTATCATCTTGTTATAAAGAAGTGTCGGTATTTGGTTTTCTTCCCTGTTTTCGAATAAATAAGCCTTCGCAACTCTAAACTTCCAAACACCATTTAATGGTATTTTGGTATTTCCAATGGTAACATAAAGCAATTCAGGATGGCCGTAAATTCCTCCTCCCTGACCTGTATCCTCTACACGTATACTAATTGAATTTCTTCCCTGCTTCAAAACACCCTCAGGGATATCATAAACTCTTTCGATATTCCATGAATTTTGAAGACCACCAATTTCTTTTCCGTTTATCCACACTTGATCACTATCATCAATAGGTCCTAGGCTGATTTTACCAATATCATTTTTTTCTTCTTTGGTAAGTATGAAATCTTTTCTAAACCATACAATACCGTCAAGACTCTCTAATCCTTGTTGCTCCCATTGACCAGGCAACTTCATTTCTTCCCATTCTGAATCATCAAAATCGTGTTCTTTCCATAAAAATTTATTGCCTTCAATTCCTAGTTCTTTGGTCGGTATGTTTCCTAATCGACGTTTTAGAGACCGAATCAACGTTTCCTCTCGCTCTTTAATTATTTTAGAAATAGTCTTGGTCGCTTCCTTAGAACTTGGATAGCCCATTGCTTTGGCGCTCATCCAGGGTTCTATTCTGCTCCCTCCCCAACTACTATTTATAAGTCCTATTGGTATTTTATTAGATACATACAGATCTTTTGCGAAGTAATAACCTACAGCTGTAAAATTTGCTACGGCTGTATCTATGGCTTTGATCCATTCACCACCTTCTAATTGGATTTCAGGCGCAATTGACGAAGACCTCGGAATTTTAAAATGTCGAATGTTTCCATAATCCGCATTTCTTATTTCTTCTTCAGCCCCATTAGCATCTTTTACCATCCATTCCATATTAGATTGACCGGAGCAAATCCAAACATCACCAATAAGGACATCATTTATGATGATGGTCTGTTCTTCTCCAGCGACTAATATCTTATAGGGACCTCCATATTCTGTTTCAGGTAAACGCACTTCCCATTCACCATGTTCATTTGCTATCGAAGTAAAAGTATTTTTTAAAAAAGTTACGGTCACGGTTTCTCCCACCTTTGCTTTACCCCAAATAGGAACGATTGCTTCTCTTTGTAATATAACGCCATCATAAAAAATCCTGGCAACACTTAGATTTGCAAAACCCATATAAGGTAGTATCAATATCAAAATTATGCTTCTATACCTGTAGCTCATAAAATCTTTGAATTAAACGTCTTTAGACATTACTATTAAATAGCTTTCGCTTCTATAAAATTATAATATTTATAGTTACAATTGTATTAATCGTAACTAATATGGACTAGCCTAACAATCAATAAATTCACTTTTGATTTGATTAAAAACCTACACAATACCTTATAAAACTGATGCTCTCGCGTGCTGCCAGATCGTTTTATCTGCTGAAAGTATACTTTTTAAGATAAAAAATGGCTTAAATATGTTATCATTTTGATAAAATAATACCAGCATATATTTAACAATTCCATAACTTCGAAAAATAGAATATAGCTGTGTAATTTGAATAACATAAAGCATACTTATTACTATTTTTAATCATGCTAATTAAAATGTGAGATTTTTTCAATAGGTATTAAATGATTAATATTAGAACCCGTTGGGCATTTTGAAAGAAATGTTAAAAAAAGCATCAATTCGAGTAATTTTCCAAAATAAAATGAAGGAAAATTAACCAGCCCGTCCGCCTAAGGCGGAGTATCGAGAATAGCTTTTTTTGATTCGAAATCCTATTCTCGACCCGTACGCCTCTGGAGTATACACTTCTTCTTTTAGTCGAAGCACTCGAATCGACGAATTTTGAATAAAAAAATCAAAATGCACAACGGGTTATTAGAATGAAGATTAAGAATTATAAAACAAACTGTCGATAAAACATAATATGTATCATTTAGGATTGGATATAGGTAGTTCTTCGGTTAAGGCTGCATTGGTCGATGGGCGTACAGGAAAATGTATTTTCAAAATACAGAAACCAGAAAATGAAATGACCATACAGGCTGTAAAGTCCGGATGGGCGGAACAAGATCCGGAAATCTGGTGGAAAAATGTTTGCGTAGCGATCCGTGAGCTTTTAAAAAAAACGGATGTTGATGCTAAATATATCACCAAAATTGGTATCGCCTATCAAATGCATGGACTCGTATTGATTGATAAAGACGGAGACCCCTTACGACCTGCTATAATTTGGTGTGACAGCAGAGCGGTGAATACTGGAGAAAAAATTCTTGAAAAAGTAGGTAAGCAAAAATGTACTGAACATCTACTCAACTCTCCTGCGAACTTTACCTTTTCAAAACTCAAGTGGATAAAAGATCACGAACCTGAAAACTACCAGAAGATTTTTAAATTTATGCTGCCCGGAGATTATATAGCTTTTAAATTATCTGGCAAGGTTAATACTACCACATCGGGATTATCCGAAGGTATAATGTGGGATTTCAAAAATGAAGAACCAGCTCACTGGTTATTTGAAGAATACGATATAGATGTATCGCTTATTCCTGAAATAGTACCTACCTTCTCCTACCAAGGCAAGGTTTCGACTAAAGGAGCTTCTGATTCATCATTGACCGAAGGTACTTCCATCGTATATCGAGCTGGCGATCAACCAAATAATGCTCTGAGCCTTAATGTAACCGAAACCGGAGAAATAGCAGCCACAGGAGGTACGTCGGGAGTTGTATATGCTGTAACCGATTCATCAAAGACAAAGGAAATAATTCGTATCAATAATTTTGCCCACGTAAACCATAGTTCTTCAACTCCACGAATCGGAAAATTACTCAATATCAATGGAACCGGAATTCTGTATAAATGGCTGAAGGATCTATTAAAAGTGTCTTCTTATGAAGAAATGAACAATTTAGCAGAAAAGATTGAGATAGGAAGCCAGGGCTTAAGTATTCTCCCATTTGGAAATGGAGCGGAAAGAATTCTAAATAATAACGATATTGGTAGCCATATCAAAGGGCTTAACTTCAATATACACAATCGCTCGCATTTATGTCGTGCAGCTTTAGAGGGTATAGCGTTTGCCTTTGTTTATGGAATTGATATTTTAAAAGAAGAAGGGCTTCCGATAAATACAATGAAAGTAGGTAACGATAACCTTTTTCAATCTACCATATTAGCAGAAACAATTGCCTCTCTTACACAAAGTAAAATCGAAGTTTACAATACTAATGGAGCTATTGGCGCAGCAAGAGCCTGTATTCTTCATGAAAATAAGTGGGGTGAATTTCGCAATATGATTTCTAAAAATGATCTGGTATACACATTCATACCTCGAGATCCGTCAGATACTTATCAAATGGCTTATTTAAACTGGAAAAAACAATTAGAACAAATCTTAAAAACGTAAAAATTATGATATCCCTTGGAGATAAAGAATATTTTGAAGGAATTGGTAAAATATCTTATGAAGGAGTCAAATCCGACAACCCCTTGTCTTTTAAATTCTATAACCCCAAACAGGTGGTTAGCGGAAAAACAATGGAAGAACACTTCAGATTTGCTATTGCCTACTGGCACAGCTTTTGTAATACCGGAGCTGACCCTTTCGGACCTGGTACAAAAACCTATCCCTGGGCTATTTCTACCGACCCAATACAGGCTTCATACAATAAAGCAGATGCTGCCTTTGAGTTTATTACTAAAATGGGTTTTAGCTATTATTGCTTTCACGATTTTGACCTGATCGAAGAAGGTGATTCACTTTTAGAATCAGAAAAAAGATTAGAAAAAATAGCAAATTACCTGAAACAAAAACAGCAAGCTACTGATATAAAAGTATTATGGGGAACTGCCAATTGCTTTTCCCATCCCAGATATATGAATGGTGCCGCTACCAACCCAGACTTTAAAGTAGTTGCCAGAGCCGCCGCGCAGGTTAAAATGGCTATAGACACTACGATCGCATTAGACGGCGAAAACTATGTGTTTTGGGGAGGTCGTGAAGGATATATGACTTTGTTAAACACAAATATGAAAAGAGAACTCGATCATTTGGCAATTTTCTTATCTAAAGCCAGAGATTATGCAAGGTCTGAGGGATTCAAAGGACATTTTTTTATTGAACCAAAACCTATGGAACCTACGAAACATCAATATGATTTTGATGCCGCCACAGTTATCGGTTTTCTTCAGAGGTATGGATTAGACAATGATTTTAAACTCAATATCGAGGTAAACCACGCGACGCTGGCACAACATACTTTTCAGCATGAATTACAGGTTTCCGCAGATGCTGATATGCTTGGGAGCATTGATGCTAATCGTGGTGATTATCAAAACGGTTGGGATACTGATCAATTTCCTAATAATATCACCGAAATTACCGAAGCTATGCTTGTTTTTCTTAAGCATAACGGTTTACAAGGTGGCGGAGTGAATTTTGATGCTAAATTAAGAAGGAATTCTACAGACCCCGAAGATCTCTTTCTGGCACACATAGGAGGAGCTGACACTTTTGCCAGAGCGTTGTTGATTGCTGATAAGATCCTGAAACATTCTTCATATAATAATTTAATAGAAAAAAGATATTCTTCCTTTGATACAGGTAAAGGAAATGAGTTTGAAAAGGGGAATATCGATTTCAAAACGCTTTATGAATTGGCGCTAGACTACGGCGAGCCTGAATTGATAAGTGGAAAACAAGAATTGTTTGAAAACATCATCAATCAATTTATTTAAAAATTATCCTAATAGTATGGAAGCAATTCTAGAAAGTATTGATTGGTGGGTTTTAGGCATTTATTTTGCGGCTCTTATTGCAGTTGCAGTATGGGTAATCCTACAAAAGCAAAAAGATACAGAAGACTATTTCTTAGCCGGAAGAAATGTAGGTTGGTTCGTTATAGGTGCTTCGATATTCGCCTCTAACATTGGTTCTGAACACGTCGTAGGATTAGCAGGAACAGGTTTCGAATCAGGAACCCCAATGGCACATTATGAATTACACGCCTGGATTGTACTGCTTTTGGGCTGGCTGTTTCTTCCGTTCTATATTAGAAGCGGAGCGTTCACAATGCCAGAATTCCTAGAGAAAAGATTTGACAGTCGTTCCCGTTGGTTTTTGTCCTTATTTTCTTTAGTAGGATATGTAATCACTAAAGTCTCTGTAACTATCTATGCCGGTGGAATCGTAGTTTCCGAACTTTTAGGTATATCTTTTTGGGAAGGTGCCATAGGAATTGTCATTTTCACGGGAATTTATACTGTTGTGGGAGGTATGAAAGCTGTTATTTATACCGAAACATTACAAACTGTTATTCTGATTTCCGGCTCCTTGATCATTACTTGTCTAGGATTACAAGAAGTTGGCGGGTGGGGTCAACTTACCAAAACTGTAAAAGAAGTAAGCCCACAACATTTTAATATGTGGAGATCTATGAGTGATCCGGATTTTCCTTGGACCGGATTACTATTCGGGGGGACAATTGTCGGTATTTGGTATTGGTGTACAGACCAATACATTGTACAAAGGACCCTCGCCGCAAATAATATAAAAATCGGAAGGCGAGGTGCTATCTTTGGAGCTTACCTAAAACTGCTCCCTATCTTTATCTTTTTGATACCTGGAATCATTGCATTTGCCTTAACCATTCAGAATCCTGAACTCTTCACGATAGAAAAAGCAGATAGAGCATTCCCAATGTTAGTCAAAGCATTATTGCCGGCTGGATTAAAAGGGCTGGTTGCCGGCGGATTGATCGCCGCACTAATGAGTTCACTAGCTTCTGTATTTAATTCCTGTTCCACAATTTTTACTATTGATATTTACAAAAAATTAAAGCCTAAAAAAAGTGAAACAGATTTACTTAGAACGGGTAAAATTGCTACCGGATTTATTGTGCTTTTAGGGATTTTTTGGATTCCGGTAATGGAAAAAATAGGAGGAGGTGTTATGTACCAATATTTACAAAATGTTCAATCATACATTGCACCACCAGTGACAACTGTATTTTTATTAGGAATTTTATGGAAACGAGTTAATGCTAAAGCCGCTATAACTACATTGCTCGCAGGATTAGTTTTATTAGCCATTCGCCTAAGTTCAGAAATATATTACCAACCGGAAATTTTACATTTTAAACAAACAGGAGAACAGATTAGCAGTACTTTTTTATACCAGTTTGCTTCGATTAATTTTTCACATATGGCAATCTTTATGTTTTTCTTTTCTGTTATTATCTGTATCTCGATTAGTTTGGCTACTAATCCACCTGATTATAGATTAATTAGAGGACTTGCTTTTGGCACATTATCAGAAATGGAGAAAAAGCAATCCAAAGAGAGTTACTCTTTTATTGATATCATACTTTCTGTTTTATTGGTTGTATTGGTAATTGGTATACTTACTTATTTCACCGGCTAAGTCGTTATTGTTTAAATTTTAAAATTATCAATGAAAAATAAAAATAATCCTCTTTACGTCTTAAAATTCAGACCAATTCTAAAAAAAAAGTTATGGGGCGGAACTAAGCTAAACGATATACTTCACAAAAAAACCAATACTAAATCTATTGGTGAAAGCTGGGAAATCAGTGCCGTTAAGGATAATTACTCTCTCGTAACTGAAGGGTCTCTTGCCGGAAAAAGTTTACAGGAGTTATTATCCACTTATCGTGAATCCCTGATTGGAGGGAAGAATTATATGCGATTTGGTGATAATTTTCCTTTACTTATCAAATTTATTGATGCTAAAGAGGATCTTTCGGTTCAGCTACATCCTGATGATCAAATTGCAAGAACAAAGCATAATTCTTTTGGAAAAACAGAAATGTGGTATGTGCTTCAAACTGATAGCAAATCCCGTCTCATTATTGGTTTTGACAAAGAAATTAATTACACCCAATATCAAAAACATATTACAGAAGGGACACTAATCAATATCCTAAATACAGTAGAGGTTGCTCCCGGAGACGCTTTCTACATCAAACCCGGATTGGTTCACGCAATTGGAAAGGGCACCTTACTGGTTGAAATCCAACAAACATCTGATATTACTTATCGTATTTATGATTGGGATCGTAAGGACAAAGATGGTAATCCCAGAGAACTTCATCAAGAAAAGGCTATGGAAGCCATTGATTTCAGTAATAATGAAATCAACAAATTAAAGTATACGAAAACACCTAATAAAATTAACAACTTAATTAACTGTGATTTTTTTATCACTAATATTATTATAATTGATAAAGAAATAACAGTATCTCACGACAAATTAGATTCATTCGTTATCTATATCTGTATAGAAGGAAAGGCAATTGTATATCAAAATAAGGATATAATTACACTTCGTTTAGGAGAAACCATTCTTGTTCCTGCTAATATTAAAAATATACGTGTTTATTCAGACGGAGCTAAACTACTTCAAACCTATGTTTGAACTTCCTTTAGCAGAGATAGAAAATAAAACATTCAAATCAACAACAATTTTAATAAAAGATATGATATGACTATGACAAAATAATAGCAAAAAAATTAACATTGGTTGATTAATTTTATCAAAATTCAGACATTTTAATAACATCAATATACTTTTTTTAATCAAGGTATAAAAATTTTAAAAACGGTGAATAAAGGATTTTTGTTAGTCATTTCATTGCTTATCAATGTCATTTTGACCTTTTATCTATTCTATGATAATACTTCTAGTAAAGAAAAAAAGGAAGTCACAAATGAAGAAAATTTAGTGGTAGCTCCTTCAAAAATTGAGATTGTTATGTTAGGTAATTCCATTACCCACGCGGGCGATTGGCAAAAAGTCCTTAATAGAAATGACATTTTTAATGGAGGTAAACCAGGTTGGACTACGCAACAACTTTCATGGGTAATCAAAGATTTTGTTATCCCCAATAATCCTAAACTTTGTTTTTTCAAAGGAGGCATCAACGATTATACTTTGGGCATATCTACCCAAAGAATTTATGATAATATATGTGTCAACTTAGATTCTATCAAAAAAGTAGGCACAAATCCGGTATACACAACCACATTGTATCAAAGAGGGAATGTATATAGAAATAAGCAAATAGATTCTTTAAATGACAAAATGGAAAAATTTTGTAGAGAAAAAGGATATGATTTTGTAGATCTAAGACCTTTCTTATGTAAAAACGGAGATATTTTAGACCAGTATGTGAAAGACGACAACACACATCTCAGACCTGAGGCCTATCCCCAATGGGCAAAAGCTATTGAACCAACGATAAAAAAATATGGTTTGTAAACCACAATGAATCTTCATATTTATGATACACAAATCCAAACAAATTATAATTTCTAATAAACATCTATTGTTTTTCTTCTGTATCTATTTATTTATAGGGATTAACTTGTCTTTTTCCCAGAATAATAAACTGCCTTACAAGGATCCTTCCCTAAATACCGAAAGCCGGGTAAAAGATTTACTAAGCAGGATGACTATAGAAGAAAAGGCTGCACAGATGATATCGGTAAATAATGAAGTTAAAGATTCAATTGTCATTAATGGAGATCAGATAGATCTGAGCAAAATCAAACCAATGCTTCAAAATGGTATTGGTCAAATAACACGCCCCTCAGAAACTAAAGGAGGGCAAAGCCAGACTGCCGGAAAAAATTCATCAGAAAAAGGATTGTCACCTTATCAAAATGCACTACTATCCAATAAACTGCAAAAGTTCTTTATAGAAGAAACGCGGCTGGGCATTCCTGCTATTTTTCACGAAGAATGCTTACATGGTCTTATTGCTCAGGATGCCACCAGTTTTCCTCATCCTATTGCTATGGCAGGAACTTTTAATCCTGAACTGATAGAAAAAGTGTATACAACCATCGCAGAAGAAACCAGAGCACGAGGAAGTCATCAGGCACTTACCCCAGTGGTAGACATTGCCAGAGATGCCCGTTGGGGAAGAGTTGAAGAAACTTATGGAGAGGATCCCTATCTTACCTCCCAAATGGGTATTGCTGCAATCAAAGGTTTCCAGGGCGATGGTGCATTTAACGACAAAAAACATATAGTTGCTACCCTAAAGCATTTTGCCGCTCACGGTCAACCCGAAGGAGGAACAAATACAGCCCCGGCAAATTATTCAGAACGTATTCTTCGGGAAATTCATTTTGCTCCTTTCAAGAATATCATTCAAAAAGCTGGAGCCCTTAGTGTAATGACCACATATCACGAACTTGATGGAGTACCCATAAACGCAAATCATAAACTGGTTACCGATATATTACGAAAAGAGTGGGGATTCGAAGGCTTTGTTGTGTCCGACTATTATTCTATTAGAGAAATGCACGAGCGGTATGGAATCAACACACACCGTGTCGCAAGGGATGGCAAGCACGCTGCTGAATTAGCATTAAAAGCAGGAGTCAATATTGAACTTCCTAATCCGGATTGCTATAATTACATACCAGAACTTGTAAAAGAAGGAGTAATCCAAGAAAGTACCATTGATACACTCGTAGCAGAGATGCTACGGGTTAAATTTAAACTTGGTTTGTTTGATGATCCATATGTAGACCCGGAAATAGCAAAAAAGCTGGATGGTTTTGCTGAAAATAGAAAAACCCTATCCAAAGAAACAGCATTACAATCCATCACTCTTTTACAGAATAAAAAGAATTTAGCTCCGGTTCATCTAAAAAAAATAAAATCTATCGCCGTTATTGGACCAAACGCCAATAGGGAAAATATTGGTGGTTATACAGGTAATCAACCATACCACATTACTGTCTTAGAAGGTATTAAAGATAAAGTAGGATCAGGAATAAAAGTGAATTATGCTGAAGGCTGTAAAATAACCGTCGGAGGAAGCTGGGTAGAAGATACTGTCACTTTTCCCGATCCTAAGGAAGAAGAAAAAAGAATTGCTGAAGCTGTTGAAACAGCCAAAAAGAGCGATATGGTTATTTTGGTATTAGGCGGAAATGAACAGACCTCTAGAGAGGCTTGGAACAATTTTCATTTGGGCGACCGTGCTAATCTACAACTTATAGGGAATCAGGACAGATTGATTAACGCAATACACAAAACCGGAAAACCAATTGTAGCCTTTTTATTTAACGGAAGACCTCTAGCGATTAACAATCTTTTAGAAAAAGCATCCACAGTTTTCGAATGCTGGTATCTGGGTCAGGAATCTGGAAACGCCGTAGCAGATGTACTTTTTGGAGACTACAATCCGGCAGGTAAACTTCCTATATCTTTTCCCAGAAGCGTAGGACATATTCCTGCATATTACAACCACAAACCATCTGCCAGAAGAGGATATTTTAATGATAGCATTACCCCCCTATTCCCTTTTGGATATGGTCTGAGTTATACAGATTTTGAAATTAAGAACATACGTCTTGAAAAAACTAAAATCTCGCTTGATGAATCAGTGAAAATAAGTATTGATATAAAAAATACAGGAAAAATAAAGGGAGATGAGGTATTGCAACTATACATACGTGACGATATAAGTAGTGTGACACGACCGGTCAAAGAACTGAAAGGATTTCGCAGAATTCCCCTTAATCCCAATGAACAGAAAACAGTTTCATTTGAAATATCTCCTGAAAAATTATCTTTTTATGATATCAATATGGAATATCTAGTAGAACCTGGAGATTTTACCATTTTTATAGGGACTTCTTCCAGAGATGAGGATGCTGAAAAAACAACTTTAACGGTTACCAAATAATGAGCACATTTTTTCAAAATTTTGCTATTACAATTATTTTCTTAGCAATCCAGATGCAAATATATTCTCAGGAGAAAACTTCAGAACAATGGCAGGTTTTAGATATAGATTTTAAGACTTCAGAACAATTAGATAATCCGCTTAAAGTGCAATTTGGGGCAATCTTTCAAAACAACTCGGGAACGACATTAAATATCCCTGGTTTCTACAATGATGCTAATGAATGGATAGTAAGATTTACAGCTCCTGAGGTTGGCAAATGGAGTTTTAAAACATATTCCTCAATAAAAGAACTTGCCGGTAAAGAAGGAAACATCGTAGTATCAGATAATAAAAATGAAAGCCAGCACGGTCCCGTCAGTGTATCCAAAGTGAATCCACAAAAATTTGAATATGCAGACGGCACCCCTTACTTTCTTATGGCATTCGAACTCGATTGGTTGTTTGCCTTAGATTTTGATAATCCAAATGATATTCCTAAAACGAAAGAAATTATAGGTTACGTAAGTGATCATCATTTCAATCAAATCGTAATGAATGTTTACGCTTACAATGCAAACTGGGGTGAACGGGATAAAATCAATCCTTTACACGATTATTCTAAACCGAAAATATATCCCTTTGGCGGGACTAATGAAAAACCTGATCATTCTACACTGAATATTGATTTTTTTAAACACCTGGACCGTGTCATTTCCTATTTAGACCAAAAAGGAATAGTAGCTCACCTAATGATCTATGTCTGGAATAAAAAGGTTAATTGGCCGGAGCCCAGATCAGAAGCTGACAATATGTATTTTGATTATGTAATAAAACGTTACCAGGCATATCCTAATCTGATTTGGGACATCTCTAAAGAAGCTTTGGCTTATGGAAGAGATGATATGAGCTATATCACAGATCGCATAGAACGTCTTCGCAAAATCGATGGATATAAAAGATTGTTGTCTGTTCATGATTATTCCTATTGCAAAGCATTTCCTGGTATGGTGGATTTTATATCTATACAAGAGTGGCGACCTAACCTATATAACGAAATGTTGGAGGCCTATAAAAAACATTCCGATAAACCGGTTTTTAATATAGAGCACGGAGGATATGAAAAAACAACGTACTCTATATTTGATGGTCAGTACCAAGATCCTCTTATATGTCTGGATCGAAATTACCAATGTATATTTGCCGGAACTTATTCAACGTATTATTGGCAAAACACTTCTTGGTACAACATTATAACAGATCCCTTTTCTTTGCCCAAAGAACAACAACCGGCCTTTGCTTATTATCAACACCTGACTAAACTTTTTAAGGATTACAATTTCAATAATCTATATCCTGAGCAATATACATTTACCCCTTATGCACTAACCGATAATAAGGATACGTATTTGTTTTATATTCCTTATGGTCTAACAATAGCACATGGGGACATAAGTGGTACCGCATTACAAGGAAAAAAAGTGAACGTTAGGTGGTTCAATCCTTTAACTGGTAATTATACATCGGGTAAACCGTTTGATTTTACCAAAGGGAGTTGGATGGAAATACGAAGACCAGGAGATATCAAAAGTCCTTTTGTTGTGCTGATTTTAACAACCAATGAATTACACAAAATTAGAGCTTTTTAACAATTCGAGATCAATATATTGTTCTAATATCCAATCAACCAATTATTTACGTCACAAACCTAATGAAACGTTATATCAATGCTAATTAAAACAGGTAAAAACAATATCATTATTCTATTGACTTTAATGTGTTTACAATGCGTTACAGCACAAAACCATTGGAAATATATACAGATAGACAGTACCAAGCAAAAATGGGGAGATTGGGATAAACCCGAATGGCTTCGATATTTCGGTTTGGATGCAGGAGATGTAGATCGCGACGGTAATCAAGACATTGTTTCAGGAAGATATATTTACCATAATCCAGGGGGTGATATGGAAGATTCTTGGAAGAGAACTGTATTGGATGATAATTTGGATATACTTTTTTTTACTGATGTTGATAAAGATCCTTATGCTGATTTAATCGCGCAATCTTTACCTAATTTATACTGGCTTGAAGCTATTGATTTAGAAGGGACAAAATATAGAAAGCATAAAATAGGCGAAATTCCGGCGACAAGTCATGTCAATAGTCAAGGTTTTGAAAAAGCTCAAATTATTACTGGCGGGCTTACAGAATTCGTGATTGCAGGAAATGGAAATATTTACTGTGTTGAAATACCTTTAGAAGCCCCTGAGAAAAACACTTGGAAAATCAAAAAAATCTGCGAGAATACCTCGGACGAAGGTATAGGGATTGGTGATATAGATAACGATGGTGATCTTGATATTGCTGCAGGAAGAAGACCTGAAAATGAAAATGAACCCACTATTCTCGTATGGTTTGAAAATCCCGGAAATATAAACATACCTTGGAAAGAAACTCGAATCGGAGTGAGCGAACACCCTATTGATCGAATAAACATATCCCATCTTAATAAGGATGCAAAAGCAGATATCGTGATCACTGAAGAACGGTATCCGGGATTGGAGCCAGATGCCAACATGTTTTTATTCATACAAAAAAGTGTTTCAGACTGGGAACGACGAAAAATTGTACAGCAATATTCTATGAATAATCTGGATGTACAAGATTTAGATAAGGATGGGAATTTGGATCTCATAACCAATGAGCACAAAGGCAAAAATCTTGAACTACAGATATGGTACAATGATGGAGATGCCAATTTTACAAAGAAAACAATAGATACAGGAAAAGAGAATCATCTGGGCACCAAACTTAAAGATCTTGATGGAGACGGAGATTTAGACATCTATGGGGCTGGATGGGATCAGCATCAATTTATGCATGTTTGGAGAAATGAAAGCGTAAGATCTTTAAAAACCGGTGATATTTTTAGAGAATATCCCTGGACTCCTCAACAAACTAATGAGAAAGGTAAATTTTTACGGGTTGGAGGAAATTTAGATTATCGACAAAACTCCGATCACTATCCGAAGAATTTACATGATAACGGAAGTATTTCGCTGGGTTACCCGATTGATCTTGAAAATGCTTTTCACGCTGAAGTTATCATTGAAAGGGTACAATCTCACGAAGACACTAAAAATTTAAGTATTAGTTTTAACAATAATGCTTACCATATCGTTCCGGAACCTTCCAATATACCCGAACGCGCTACTGATTATATGTTTCACACCAATATCCGTATTCCTATACCACTCAGCGACCTTATATCAGGTGATAAGAATATATTTCAATTAAAAGTAGATAAGGAACAAGCCTGGAATTGGCCTCAGAACCTCATCTACGGAATAATTCTAAGAGTTTATTACACAAAAGACAAAGCTGAATTCCAGGCAGAAATTGAGGAGATTGACACATCAGATATCCATAAAGAAAAGATTCACCTTAGATTAAAAAGCCCTAAGTTAACCAATATTGCAAAGGTTGATTATTTTGGTTTCTACGAAGACGTTAACTGGAATGGGGACGGTGTTTATCGCTCCTGGCAATTTGATTATCAACAAGGTAAGATTCAAAACCATATAGGTTTTAGTAGCGCTCCCCCCTTTGATGTTTATTGGTCTACCCAATGGATCCCGGATCAGTATCGACCAATCAAATTAATAGCCAGAGTCGAGACGGATCAAGGGCTTATCTTTATGACCCCAGAAATTGATAATCTCATTCTAAAACGAAACTATCAAGTATTTCTTGCTAAACCCTATCAACAACCACCTTTTTGGGTAACACGAAACGGAGAGCACAACTCTTATGTAAACATACCCTTTTCAGTACCTGACGATAGTAAAGCAAGATTGTATTGGAAAAGTTGGAGTCCCTGTTACAATAAAGGAATCAGAATAAATGATTATTTGCTTAAAGCACAAAAAGAGTTGCCTTGCTATGATTCTTATTGGCACACAGAAGATATTGAGAAGCCTGAAATCCTAAAAAAAGATAAGAACATCATCACCACTCTAAAAACACCTCTGGAAAATGGTAAAATGGTGCACGGTATGGAAGTGCAATGGCCTGGAATAATGATGAAACTTAGGTATAAAAAAAATAATATTACTAAAACCACGATTGAAGAAACGTTTTATGAAAATAGATCTCATTTTGTAATTCATACTTCTAATGCAGTATATTACTATGATAAGTCCGGAGGAGGATTTTCTAGAATTATTGATCCCTATGGAAACGATTGGATACAATTTAAAAAAGATCCTTGGAATCAGTACCCAGCTTCTGCGGCTTCTTCGTATAGGGGTATTCCTAATCTGGTATTTGGATCGAATGATAATGGAGCTGGCCATCCGGGATTTGATAAATGTACAAGTCAAGTAATTAACGATACGACTATCGTTTCTACCAGCATCAGTGGAAAATGGAAATGGCAGTGGACTTTTTTTGATTCTTATGCCGTACTGGAAATCCTCAAAACAGATCCCCAACGACCATATTGGTTTCTATACGAAGGAACTCCCGGCGGAGTCTATGATATAAAAAATTATTATTATGGAACCAATCTTGGTGGCCCAGTTACCGATCTGCCGGATCTTCATAAGAATACTACAATTCACGAAAACTACCAATGGGCTTATTTTGGAAGAAACTCAGTTAAAAACACTTTGTTCGTAACACAACTTGTAAAAGATGAACATCAGGATATGATTGCCTATTTAGGTAATTCTGAAAATGGAAATGATAGTACAGATGGGATGACGGTTTTTGGGTTTGGTAGAGGAAAGAAAACAAATGCTTTGTTAACCGATCATCAAAAATTCGTAGTAGGCATGTACCCAAACGCAATTTTTGATAAAGAGGAACATAAAAAATTAAGTAAGTACATAGTTAGTTTAATGGAAAAAATTAAATAATCTGATATGATAAACACCAGTAAATTCAAATACTTCATAAAAAGACACAGTTTAGTCACAATTTGTTTTGTTTTTTTCATTCCCTTACAATCTTGTAAAACTGAGAAAAAAGAAAAAATAGATATGACTCCTCCTCCATCTGAAGTAATGAAAGAACTCTCTTTTACTCAAAGGAAAATTATGGATAGTGCAAAATATTGGTGGGCTCATACCCCTGCAGAAATTACTGGAGATGGTATTACCGACATTGTTTTTATAAATAATAACGCCAGCGGCGGGTATTTAGGTTATTATCAAGGTAAAACAATAGAAGGTCTATGGGAATTAAAAATAATAGCCAATGAACCTCCAACCGGAGGCTTGTTTGCCGGTGGGGATTTAGAATGCGCAGACGTTGATGGAGATGGGGACAATGATGTAATTGCCATCAAACATCCCGGAGAGTGGACAGATGCCGGTGCTGAGGCTGAACTTTTTTGGTATGAAAATCCTGATTGGAAGCCACACAGAATAGGCACAGTACCTAATGCAGTAAAGGATGTGAGTTTTTCTGATTTTAATAACGACGGTAAAATGGATCTCTCCGTCCTTACTTTTGAAGAACATACATTGAGTATATTCCAACAAGAATCGGCAGATATCTGGAACCGGGTTCAATTTATGAAAGACAATGAATCACTACACGAAGGAATGGGTACAGGCGATGTAGATGGAGACGGAGACAAAGATATTGTCGCTAATGGATTTGTTTATTATAATCCGGGAGGTGATCTAACCGAGGTTTGGAAAGAAGAAAATATTGACACTATCTGGAATAACCAAGAAGGCGATTGGTCGCGAAATGGCACGAAAACTTTTGTAAAAGATATAAATAAAGATGGAAAAACAGAGGTGTTCATTAGCCATTCTGAAAGAGCCGGATATCCATTAAAAATGTATTACAAAGAAAATAAGATATGGAAATCTAGAATTATCAGTGATAGTATAGCGGCATGTCATACTCTTCAAGTATTTGATTTTGATGGAGATGGTGATGATGATATACTAGCTGGTATTAATCGTGCCAGGGCTGTGAATCTTAAAAAAGATCTATTTGAAATTACTATTTTCTTAAGTGAAAACAATTACAAAACCTGGAAACCTTTGGTGATAGGCTCAGAAGGGATTTATAATGGCCAGGTAACCGATTATGATAACGATGGAGACTTCGATATTTTTAGGTATCCTGATCATGAAGCTACGGATTTTTACATCTTAGAAAACAATCTTGAATAAATAGAAAAAATTCCTTAAAACGCATCATATGCAAAAACTAGTTTTACTTATTTTAAGTTTGATTGTCTTAACAAACTGTCAAAAGCCATATCCCGAAATAGATCAATATCGCCCTGAAATCAGGATCAATCAGATAGGATATTACCCTAATGGCATTAAAAAAATCGTTTTGGCGGATTCAGTTTATTTTTCAACCTTTTCGGTAATTGACATAAATGAAATGAAATCAGTTTTTGATGGAAATCTTTCTGAGTTTTCCAAGTGGGAACTTTCTGGAGAAAAATTTAAAGTCGGGAATTTCAGCGATTTCAAAACAGCAGGTGAATATGTAATATATGTAGAAGGATTGGGTTACTCCTACCCTTTTAAAATAAATCATAATGTATTTAACAATGTGCTATTGGGATCAGTCAAAGGTCTTTATTATCAAAGAGCCAGTATACCACTTGAGGAAAAGTATGCGGGAAAATGGCATCGACCGGAAGGTCATCCCGACGATCACATAAGATTTCATCCTTCAACAGGAAAGGACTCCACCCTACTGGTTTCATCTCCCGGTGGATGGTACGATGCAGGAGATTATAATAAATATGTGATTAACGCAGCTTTTCCATTAGGTCAGTATTTTCAACTGTGGGAGCAATATCCCGAAGTGATTACAGATAATCAGCTTGCCATTCCGGAAAGTGGTAACAAGGTCAGTGATTTCTTAGATGAATTAAAATATGAATTAGATTGGTTGTTGACTATGCAAGATCAGGATGGGGGGCTTTTTCATAAGCTTACCACCAAAAATTTTGAAGACATGATCATGCCACACAAAGCTGTCAATCAACGATATATTGTAGGTAAAGGTACAGCGGCAACTTTAAATTTTGCAGCGGCTATGGCTCAAGCTCATCGAATTTATAAGAAAATAGACGCTACCTATGCACAAAAATTACTTACTGCATCTGAATCCGCTTGGAATTGGGCTATAAAAAACCCAAATATTATTTTTCAAAATCCAAAAGATGTCCATACCGGTGAATATGGAGATACCAATTTTGATGATGAGTTCATTTGGGCTTCTGCGGAACTTTTCCTTTCTACAGGTAAAAATGAATATTTAGATCGTTTTAATAAGTACCCTACGGATCTGACTTTTAAATCCGGCGAAAGCTGGACAACATATATGAAATTTCTGGGTGTGTACAGTTTACTTAATCATAAACAAAAAACACCTGATACTATTGTGACAACTCTTACTAAAAAACTAGTTGCCTCTGCAGACGACCTTACAGAGAACGTTAGAAATGGCGCTTATTTTCAACCGATTTCAGACTTTACCTGGGGATCAAATAGTGATATACTTAATGCAGCAATGCTTATTGCACAAGCCTACAGGCAAGAAGCCAAACCGGAGTATCTTAAAGCTGTACAACAAATGGCGGATTATATTTTTGGTAAAAATGCTGTAGGATACAGTTTTCTAACTGGTTTTGGAGAGCAAACTCCTATGAACATACATCATCGCCAAAGTGCCTCTGATGGCATAGAAGAACCTGTTCCTGGTTTATTATCCGGAGGTGCATCTATACAAAAAATAGACACCTCAAACGGAGTGGTTTATCCTAATAATGTTGCTCCAATGAAAAGTTGGGTGGATCAGGAAGGCAGTTATGTAACCAATGAAATTTGCCTTAATTGGAATGCTCCTTTAACATATGTTCTGGGTTTTCTGGAACAAGAATCAAATTGATCTAAAATCTAAAACAATTAAATTTTAAAAACTCGAAATTCAACAGTCTATGGAACTTTCTACAATCGATATCTTCATCATCATTTTATATATCATAGGTACTATTTTCATAGGCTTTTGGATATCAAAGAAAGCGTCTAAAAATATTAATTCCTATTTTTTAGGAGGCAACTCAATTCCCTGGTATGTATTGGGTGTGTCAAATGCTTCAGGAATGTTTGATATCGCAGGTACTATGTGGCTAGTATATGTAATGTTCATCTATGGGATGAAGAGTATGTGGTTACCTTGGCTTTGGCCGGTATTTAACCAGATTTTTTTGATGGTGTATCTTTCAATCTGGTTAAGAAGATCTAATGTACTTACCGGCGCAGAGTGGATCAAAACTAGGTTCGGTACAGGAAAAGGAGGAAATTTATCCCATATTATCGTAGTAATTTTTGCTCTGGTTAGTGTTATTGGATTTTTAGCCTATTCCTTTAAAGGTATAGGAAAATTCGCTGTGGTATTTCTTCCCTGGGATTTGACTCCTAATGAATACGCTCTGATTTTTATGGGTATCACAACTTTATATGTTATCAAAGGTGGTATGTATAGTGTGGTATTTACAGAAGTATTACAATTTGTAATTATGACAATAGCTTCTATAGCAGTGGCTATTATTGCAATGAATCAGGTTTCTCCGGAAACTTTACAAGCTATGGTACCAGCCGATTGGGGAAATGTTTTTTTTAGCTGGAATCTTGATTTAGATTGGAGTACTATGATGGCAGAAGCCAATAATAAAATTGAGCAAGATGGTTATACTTTATTTGGAGCTGTCTTTATGATGATGCTATTTAAAGGGTATTTGGTAAGTGCTGCAGGTCCGGCACCTAATTATGACATGCAACGAATCTTAGCGGCTAAATCCCCTACCGAAGCTTCAAAAATGAGTTTTATAGTTAATATAGCGCTTATTTTTCCACGTTATGCACTGATTACCGGATTAGCTATACTGGGAATAGTATATTTTACTGACGACCTTAATGCTATGGGTAGCGCGGTAGATTTTGAGCAAATATTACCATTTGCCATCAAAGAGTTTGTGCCAGTTGGATTATTGGGTATATTAATCGCCGGTTTACTTGCTGCATTCATGTCCACATTTGCTGCGACCGTCAATGCAGCACCCGCTTATATAGTTAACGATTTATACAAACGATACATTAATCCTACCGCAAGTTCTAAAAAATTGGTAAACCTCAGTTACTTGTCATCTTTTATTGTCGTTATCGCAGGAATTTGTTTTGGTCTGGTAGTTGATTCTATAGATGATGTATTACAATGGTTAGTATCTGGTCTTTGGGGTGGATACATGGCTGCCAACGTACTTAAGTGGTATTGGTGGAGATTTAATGGATATGGATATTTCATCGGTATGGCCACAGGAATTGCCGGGGCAATAATTTTTCCTTTAGCACTACAATATCCGGGATGGATTCCTGATGGACTAGGTAAGTTTTCTGAATATTTACATTTCGTTGCAGATCCAAATACGCAAGAGATATTTCAATTTCCTGTGGTATTATTGCTTTCCTTCGTAGGATGTATTATCGGTGCATATACAACGCCTCCAGAAAGCGATGCTACCCTGTTAAGTTTCTATAAAACGGTTCGACCGTGGGGTTTTTGGAAGCCTATTGAAAAAAAGGTGTTGCTGGAAGATCCAAATTTTAAAATTAACAGAAACTTTAAAAGAGATATGTTCAACATAGCGGTTGGTATCATATGGCAATCAGCATTGGTGTTACTGCCCATGTATTTTGTTTCTCAAGATTTTATTCACAGCGCTTATGCTCTTTTAGTAGTTGTAATCACTTCCATTATCCTAAAATATAGTTGGTGGGACACAATGCACAGAGAAGAAAAGGAATATGAAGAAAGTCTTAAAGAAACATAATACAATCTTCTATTATAAAATGTAATGTTCTTATAAAGTTCAAAATTATTGAGTTGAACTTAACAGGGTTTTGGATGTAAATCGAATAGTGCTATTTTGAAAATTAAAAATTATTATCATTATATCACCAAATAACAAGCAAATCTATGAATGGATTAATATTCGAAGGTGACAAAAAATTAGGCTGGTATGATTTCGAAATACCCTCTCCAGGCGAAGGAGAAGTACTAATAAAAGTATCAAGAGCTGCCATTTGCGGAACTGATTTGCACAAATATCAATTACCATCCGAACAAATCCCAACGACAAAATACGGAGAACCCGTTCCTTGTGGTCATGAACCTGCAGGTTGGATTGCAACGTTAGGAAAAGGAGTGACGAGTTTTCAGAAAGGACAGAGGGTTATGGTGGCAGGCGTGATCGGTTGTGGGACATGCCACCATTGTCTTACGGGATTTAATACTGCATGCATTCAAGAACTGAAAGGACTCTATTGGAATTATCCGGGATGTAATACTTCTTTTATCGTTATGCCTGAGGCCAATGTTATTGTACTACCGGATAACATATCATTCGAAGTAGCATCTTTACTTTCTTGTGCCGGGGGAACAGCAATGACTATTATAGAAGAGAGCAATATAAAACCGGGGGATAGATTGGCTATTATCGGCCTTGGACCTGTAGGCTTGTGCTTGTTAGTAATTGCTCTTTCTAAAGGAATTGAAGTAGTTGGTATTGATGTTTCTGAATACAGACTTGAATTAGCAAAAAAGCTAGGTATTACAAGAGCACTACATCAAAAAAATGAAAACATTACACAAAAGATTTTGGAATGGTCACAAGGTTCAGGATGTGATGTGGTTGCAGAATGTGTTGGTATAGCCACAACTCAAAAACAAAGTTTTGATTTTGTTGCAAATAGAGGCACCATCGCACTCGCAGGATTAGGGAATGAAGATTTTAATGCAAACTTGGGAGCTCTTACTATTGACAAAGGAGGGATCAAAGTTATTGGAATAGCAGCAACACCTATCCTATACTTCAGAAAGTTACTAAAAATAGCATCAAAGCTAGATTTCGAAAAAATAATAACACATCGATTTCCTTTTGTCGACGCTGTAAAGGCTTTTAGAATCGTGGAAGAGGGAAACTGTGGTAAGGTAATACTTGAAATTGAGGATCAATTTTAAAATTAGATGAACGGTGAAAACAAAAATGTATGAAAACATTTAAAATTATAGGTTTTGGGGATAGTATCACATTGGGTGCTAAGGCCAGAAATTATGAATACTCATGGTTGGGAATTTTAGAAAAACAAATTCAATTATTTCTAAATCAACCTTTAGAAATGATCAATGCAGGGGTTGGAGATAATACCATTTCCACAAGAACTACTAACTATCAAGAAAGCACAAAACCTTCTGCATTAGAAAGAGTAGAAAAAGATATAATACATAAAAAACCCGATATGATCCTGGTATCGTGGGGGCTTAATGATATGCGTTTTGGCACTCCGGTTGAAATTTTTAAACAAGATTTGGAAGAAATTATTCTTCAACTTAACTCTCATTTACCAAATGTTACATTGATACTTCTTAATGTTTATCATATGACCGGATTTAATAGATATCCTCCCCGAGATCAGGGATCATTAAAATTTACAGAACTTTACAATCAGGCCATAGAAGAACTGGCAATTCAGCATAATATTTCTTTAGCCGATGTGTGGAAATCTATGGCGTGTAAAAATCATTTAATACACCAAGATGGTGTGCACGCTAACGAACTAGGGCATCGAATTATAGCCAATACCGTTTTTAATACTATTGCCACGAGGACAGATGTCCTTCAACCTAATGTAATTGTCTAATAAACATTAGTATAAAATATACTGAATAACGGAAAAAATAAGAAAAAAATGAAAAACCAGACATTAACTAACGGTAAAAATGATATTAAAACCATTTTTAATGAGAAAGGCTATTATTTAGCCAAAAAAGTTTTTAATGATCAACAAATTAAAATCCTTGAAAAGGATTTTGATAAAATTGTTACACAATTATCAAAATCAGGAGAGAACATAGACGCTACCTGGGAAGGAGAAAAAATAAAAGAAATTAGAAATGAAAAAGACAGAATCGTTCATACACATAATGTTCATAAGTACTCTTCAGAATGGTTAAAAGCGTTTTACAGTCCCAAATTCATCGAAGTTGTGACTGAAATATTAGGTAAAGATGTAATTATGCATCATAATAAATTGTTCCAAAAACCGGCAGAAAATGGCTCTCCATTCCCTATGCATCAGGATTGGTCTTACTTTCCTACCTATCAGGACTCTATGATAGCAGGAATTATTCACATATCTAATGCCACGGACGAAATGGGGTGCCTGCGCGTTTATGAGGGAAGTCATAAATTAGGAAGAGTATTAGGAACTAATGGACAAGAGTCCTCACCAGCAGCTATATTGTCTAACTATCCTATTGAAAATGCTATTCCTATTGAAGCTGAAGTAGGAGATGTTGTCTTTTTTCATTACTTCACACTTCATGGTTCTATGCCTAATCGTTCTTCTAAAACCAGAAAAACGGTACTAGTACAAATGCATTCGGGTACTGATAAAATGGAAGATGGAGCGGATCATCCTAATGAAAATCTAGTACTTAATGGATGGAATCATCATATTACCAGAGTAAAAGCTGGACAATAAACCTAAAACTTCAATTCTTTTATTCTAAGTTGATATTAGACAAGTAGTTATTAAAATTTTAAAAAGGAACAATAAGATTCGAGAACGATGGATTACAGGCAACGAATTTATGAAGGTTTTATAGCTTTGAGAATCGTAAATGGAGACTCTATCTTAGTACATTCATCCCTTAATGCTATCGGTAAATTCGATAACCGATGTCAAATAATAATTGATACTTTGTTAGAACTACTGGGATCATCTGGCACCTTATTGATGCCCGCTTTATCCTATAAAAGTGTAACCACAGAAAATCCTTTGTTTGATGTAGCAAAATCCCCCTCTTGTGTAGGAGGATTAACAGAATACTTTAGGCTATTACCAGAATCAGTACGCAGCCTTCATCCTACACACTCTGTCTGTGGAATAGGAGCTAAGATCACTTTTTTATTAGATCAACATATCGAGGATGATACACCCTGTGGACTAAACTCTCCTTTTAGTAAGCTGAAAGATATTGGAGGTAAAATATTATTCTTGGGATGTAGTTTGCGTTCCAATACCTCTATGCACGCAATTGAAGAATTGTGTAATCCTGAATATTTATTTAATTCCTATGTAGAATACACAATTATAGATTATAGTAAAAAAAAGTATAAAAAGAAGTACTTATCTCACGATTTTACAGAATATACACAACATTATGATAGGGTTCTTGACATTTTAGACGAAGTAGACTATTCTTTTGCCAAGGTGTTAAACGCTAATTGTTATTTATTAGACGCAGCCATTCTTTACAAAAAAGTATATAGCAAATTAAAGAGAAACTCTCTTTTTTTTGTTGAGAAAATTGAGGAGTAATTACTTTGAATTAAATAATCTTAATATACATATAAAATGAGCTTAAAGAAAATTATAGCTATTGTCTTCTTTTTTGTCTATTCTACTGGTAAATCCCAAGCTGATGATTCGTTTATCAAGGGCGGATGGTTTTATCACGTATTAGATAAAGAAATGAATGGTTTTACTTATAAACAGAATGATTTACCAAAAGATTGCTTTCAGTCAGTTGCTGAAGCGGGATGGAATTATGCAGGTATAGAAGTTTTAACAAAACAGGGCATTCATGATATACATTCAAACTTACAATTAGCGAAAAGGATTGACGATGCCGGTCTTGAACTTGCTGTTAACTTTTTATACGGAGATCATCTTTCGTACCGACAAATTCCTAAAGGATGGCCTAAAAAATTCCCTGAACTTAAAGAGAAATTGTATGAATACACTTTAAATACATTAAAAACTCTAGACTCAATCGGAGTTAAACCAGGCTTGGTTAAGGTTGGGAACGAAGTGGATCATTTAAAATATGGTGGATTTTTGCTACCATATGGAAAGTTATATTCCAAAAATTTTTATGAATTACTTCAGGCTGGTTGTCAGGCAGTACGAGATTTTGATCCTTCGATAAAGATTGTTTTACACAGTTATGTTCCAAAAGATAATGAACAATACCTGAAAGGTCTTATTGATAACAAAATAGATTTTGATATAATAGGCTTTTCCTTTTACCCTCATTGGGGCGGCTACGTAAAAGATTTACCGGATCACCTCACAAAAATGGAACAGTTTAATAAGAAAATAATGATCATAGAAACGTCTACTCCATGGTCAAATTTTACAGTAGACAGCACCCCTAACACAAACAATATAGAGGGCGACACTTACGCTCGCAACCCTCTTAGTGCCTATATCTGGTACAGCAATGCTTCTAAAATTATTTCAGAACATCCCTTGGGGGCCGGTATTTTTATTTGGCCATCTGCATATCCTTCTGTTAATAACAGCGCCTCCACGAAAGAAGATCAAACCTTTTGGGATAGTACAACAGAAAACTTCATACCACTCCCTGCGATGGGTATAGGAAATAAATCTCCCGTTTTTGATCTATCCTCGGCGTATAAAGGTCTGTTTTTAACAGTTAATTCTGAAGATAGGATTACCTTAACCCCGAACTCTAATGAAACAGTTACATTCACATCTGCAGCACTTCCTAAAGGACAGTTTACCTTATTTTGTATAGAGAAAGACAAATTTATCTCTATCCAAAAAGATGGGACATTAGTTCTTGTTTCTTCTGAGAAAATTGCAGAAAGATGGAAACCGTTGGATCACCATATTGGATACAGTCAAGGTAAAGTAGCTATCATCATTCAATCTGTAAGTACAGGTAAATATTTAATGGTAAATTCTAAAAATCAATTAATCTTATCCGAAATTTTAGATGATAAATCATTGAACACAGCTTTTTATACCTTATTAAAATAATACTATAGCTTATATAACAACCCCTATTAAACAGATAACCCCCGTAAAAGAGCATAGAAAAATCCTATGACATGTATAATGACAAAGGATTTTTCTTGCTAACTCAAAAAAACTATATGAAAAGTAATTAATATGTGGAAGATTTTATATTATCATCTTACCTAACAAGTTTTGGATACGTTTTTTTAAAAATTTTTAAACTATCATTTTGCAATCCCACTATGAACAGTTCTTTTCCTGATTTTTGGTTAATTTTTATAATGTTCCGTGCTTCTCCAGGAACTTTAAACCCACTTACTCCCGGATCTACAGGTTCGAAAATTCCATTGTTTTTATTAATTAAACACCATCCATCTCCGGCATCATAATGTCCTGTAAGCACCTCTGTATCATGATAGTTACCTACCGCTAATAGATCTGGGAATTCATCAGAGTCAATATCATTAATTTCAAAATCAAAAATTGGTGACCATTGAGCAACGTGAGGTAATTTCTTAAAACTGAATTTGCCGTCTCCGAGATTTTCAATATATACTGAAGCCAATTCATATACTTTAAGAATTTCATTTTCTTTAAGAGTTTTTTTATCAAAAAGCTCCTCAAATTGAAGTTCTCCATAAGTTTTGTAATCTTTAGCGACTCGGCTTATATATGGAAGTTGCTTTACCAGAGTCCCTCTGGGATGAATGATATATTCTTTGCCTTGATTAAATTTGGTCATGATTGCTTCTAAAGTACCATTTTCGTCGTAGTCCTTAGCATATAAAGAAAGAGGCTCATCTTTAGAGGCGCTAAAGGGATTATTTAATCCCCAATTTCCTGCTACAAAATCAATATCCCCATCTTGATCAAAATCAGCTGCATTAATACAATTCCACCAACCATTGCTATAAGAAAGTCCGTTTTCAGATTTATCTAAGCGCAAATTACCTTTTTGATTATAATATATCTTTACAGGCATCCATTCTCCGACCAGGACTAGGTCTATCCAGCCATCATTGTTCAGATCCGTCGTATAAGAATCTGTGACCATTCCGGGATAAGCCATATCCTGAGCCTTTTCTAAGGTTACATCAATAAATACTCCTTCCTTGTTTTCTAATAAATAAGATCGAGGCGTCATTGGATACTTATCAGGTGTTATTCGTGATCCTACAAACACATCCAAGTCTCCGTCGTTATCAAAGTCTAATGGAGTGATGCTACCAACTGCTGATCGAATTTCAGGAAGATTTTCAGTCCCAAGTGTAAAATGTCCTCTACCATCGTTAACATATAGACGATGTTGATAAAATTCCGGTTTGCTATAGTGTTCTATACTTCCGCTAGCACAATATAAGTCCAAATCTCCATCGCCATCTACATCAAATAACGCTGCGGCTGAGTCCTCTGATTGCATCCCAAGACTATCCTTTAATCTATGGGCAGTAAATAGACCTTTTTCATCTTGCATAAAGAAAGTTCCGTAGTGATTTGCGGTACCACCTATAAATACATCTTCAAGACTATCGTTGTTTATATCACCCTTTAGTAAAAGAGGTCCTGGCTTACTATAAGATCTAAAATGGAGTGGCCATTTTTTAAAATCATCAAAACCATTTTCTTTGTGAAAGTAACCAAAAGAAGAAGTATACTGGCGATCTTCTTTGAAATAAGCTTCTTTAAGTGCTTTATTAGATTTATGATTTACTTCATTAATATGTTTGGTGGGAGATACTTTTAATTCTTGATTTACTGAAATATTTTTTGCTACATAAGCTTTTTGGTTAGGCCAAATAATCTTAAGCGAATCTATTATTTGTATGGTATCCAACCCAAAATGTACTACAGGTTCAACTGAGGATAAATATCCTCTCTGGGGATGAAACTCAGCATACTGAACTTGATGATTGTTATAAAGCCAAATCTTTGCTCCTATAGTTGTATAATCAGGTATCATCGCTAGTCGTAAAAAATTAGCTTTTACGATACTGTTACTGTTTAATTTATTCTCAAAAAGGAAAGCTTCTTCATTAATATTATTAGTGACTAAATCCAAATCTCCATCAGTGTCCAAATCTGCATATACAGCCCCATTAGAATACGAAGAAAATTGTAATCCAATATCCTTTGTTGTATCAGAAAACTGATGATCCCCCATATTTTCAAAGAAAAAATTAGATTTCTTAATTCCCTTCATTTTTTCTAATTGCTCAATTAATAAGGATCTTCTCTTTTCCTGAGAACCAAAGGCATTCATACTATTATTGTAATCAATAAAGTCCTTATCTGTTATATCCTTTTTATACCCATTGGTTATATAAGCATCTCTATATCCATCATTATTAAAATCGGCAAGTAATGGAGACCAACTCCAATCTGTCGCCGATAGGTTGGCATAATAACCTATATCATTAAAACTTCCATTTTTGTTACTAACCTGAACCACATTACGCAAATATTGAGGCTGATATCCTTTTCTAGTGGATTCCCTAAATCTTTGAAAAGGGATTTCACCAAACATAGTTTTGTGCCTTAGGTTATCTTCAGGCAACATGTCAAGTACTATTAGATCATTGTGCCCATCATTGTTAATATCTGCGGCATCAAGCCCCATACTATTATGGCTTTGATGCTTAAAATATTTTTCGATTTCGTTGGTAAAAGTTCCATCGAGGTTATTTATGTACAATAAATCGTTAGATAAAAAATCATTGCCTATGTAAATATCAGGATAACTATCATTATTGAAGTCGTTTACAATAACCCCTAAACTCCAGCCTTCGGTAAGAATTCCTGCTTCCCTTGAAACATTAATAAATCGAGGAATGCCTTCTGGTGATAGACCGTCGTTTCTATAAAGAATATCAGTACTGACACCATAGCCGTCTTTTTTTTGACCATAGACAGCATTTCGAGGTCTCGTCTTTTCAATAGAATTATTGATTACAAATAGATCCAGATCCATATCTTTATCGTAGTCCATCCAGACTGCCTGCACGGCATATGTTGAATCATTCAATCCCATTACCTCAGACATTTCCTGAAACTTTACAGGACCGTCGGGAACTGTTTGGTTAATAAAAAAGTAATTGGGAGATGGATCAAAATTCTGATCGTGAGCTGTAGAAATATAAATATCAGGTTTTCCATCATTATTAATATCCACGATAGAGACTCCTGTGCACCAGTTGCCAGTTGTCAATCCTGAAGATTCTGTTACATCTTTAAATTGTAAGTCTCCTTGATTGATGTAGATACGACTACTTACCATATTACCCGTAAAAACTAAGTCCGATAATCCATCCATATTAAAATCGCCAACACCTACTCCTCCTCCATTATACAGATATTCATAATCGAGAATATTGAAAGTTTCTGTCTCTGTTATCGTGTTATTGAATTCTAATAAAGATTTTTTTGCAGAAACCTTATGAAACCCTATGTGATTTTCCTCCCTTCTTTTACAAGAGATAATTAGCAGAGCTACTATAAATACTATAGGTTTCATATGCAATAACAGGTTAGTTTTATACAGGCTAATTAAACTAAATAGACGTTGATTTATTTCAACGTCTATCTCAATCGATCATATTTTTATTTTAGCTCTTTTAATCCGGATCTAAACGCGCAATAATATCATCAGAAAGTAATACGCTATCAATTATATGAAGCACACCATTTGTAGCCGTTATATCGGGTTCAACAACGGTTCCATTGGTAGTAGTGAAATCCGTTTCATCCAAAAGCTGAACCAGGTTGTCAGATATACTAATGGTTATTATTTCGGTGCTTAAAGCTTCTAGTTCTTGTCCATCGGACAAAGATCCTGCTAAACTTTCTCCTGCCACAATGTGATAAGATAATATTTCATCTAAAATGTCAATATCAATCTCTGCGATCATAGCATTATAATTATCAAATCCCAATCTTACCGCTAAGTCGGAAAACGCATCACTTGTCGGGGCAAAAACAGTATATTCCTGGTCACCCGAAAGTATCTGAGAAAGATTTCCGGAAGCTGCGTTAAGAGCTGCAATCATGGCATCCTGAGAGGCTCTTCTATCCATAGTTTCAAAAACAGAAACTTCCGGTTCGGGATCTACGGATACGTCATCGTCATTACAGGAAAATGTTAAGGATGTAAATAGCATTAATAGAAAGAAATGCTTTATTGTTTTAAATTTTGTCATGATCTTATTAGTTATCTTGTTATTTTCGAATTGACTAAATTTCTCATCTAAAGTTTAGTACCCTGGATTTTGATCCGTTTGTTCTACAGCTGCATTGTTATCTATTTCTGATTGAGGAATAGGTAATAATTCGTGTTTATTCGCAGTAAAGTACGATATAGGATCATTCGTTAATTTGTTTTGTGCCCTCCATCTCAAAATATCACGATTCCGTATTTGTTCAGAATTTAACTCTACTCTTTTTTCGTGAACAATAGCCTCAAAAATCTGTTGATTGGTAGCTACTGGGAATCTTGTAGTTGGGTAAGGTGGCATATCAACACTTGGTCTGGCCCGTACCTGATTAAGAAGTTCAATGCTTCTGGCAGAAGATCCAACTTCTAATTCACACTCTGCTAAATTTAATAAAACTTCGGCATAGCGTATTACCCTCATATTAATACCTCCTGTAGCAAATCCTCCTGGATCTACTTTATACATAAGGGAGTATTTTCTCCAACTTATTTTTTGATTCTGATTTTGATAAGCCACTACATTTCCTTGTACTCTGTTATCTTCTAGCACAGTTTGACCATTATTAAAAGTATCTCCAATAGAATAAAAGCTTTTCTCAAATCTTGGATCCGTTTTTTCGTCGCCTGCAACTTCTGTTTCAAATTCGTTCAAAAGACTTAGAGAAGGTATCAAGTTTCTCCAACCGACCGCAGAATATTCTTGTGTACGAACCGCCTCTTCATTCCCTAAGCCATCTCCGGTAGGGTTCCAATTAAATCCACCTATATCGGCATATCCTATTTCTAATAATGATTCACTGTTATATTCAGTTTCTTCCTGAAAATTATCATCGTATTCGTCGGTTAATGAGTACACCCCAGATTGAACTATCTGATCGAATGCAGTTTTAGCTTTTGTATATTCTCCCATAAACATATGCATTCTACCCAGCATAGCTAAGGCAGCGCCTTTGGTAAAACGTCCTGCATTAGATGCATCATAATTAGAAGGAAGTGATGTTGATGCTTCCTCAAAATCAAGTATTATCTGCTCAAAAACTTCTTGCTGTGTCGCTCTTGGTTTGGTATCTGCTAAGCTCCTGGCATAGGTCGTATATAATGGAACACCACCCCATAAGGTCCCTAACTCATAATATGCCCATCCTCTTGCAAATTTAGCCTCAGCAATGAATCTTTCAAGAGATTCACTACTTATGTTCTCAGTTTCCGGTCCTTCCGTTATCACAATATTCGCTCTATGAATAACCTGAAAAAGTCCTGTCCATACTGCATTGGCAACACTATTTGCAGGGTCATTATTACCGGTTAACAACTGATTTCTTGATACCTCGAGTTGTCCGCCACCAGATTGGTTATCATCCCCTCTTAAATCGTGAAGAAACCAATATTCACGAGCATACAAGTTACTTGATTGAATCGTTGCATAAACTGCATTGACAGCACTCAGGAGCTCTGCTTCATTCTGATAGAACGTTTCTATCACAATTTCATTTGGATTAATAATAGTCAGATCTTCTTTATCACAAGATTGTATAGAGAAAAACGAAAGAAATATTACAATTCCTATTTTTAACTTTTTCATCTGTTTACTTTTTAAATTATTTAAATTTTCAGATAGCATTTAATGATGTATATTTCATTTTGAATAAAACGTTTCCATTTGAATTTTAATTTAATTAGAAGCCTAATTGAACGCCTAACAAAATAGTTCTTGGTCTTGGAAATTGGCCATAATCCACCCCTACGGTGTTTAAAGCATTCAATCTTGATCCAATTTCCGGATCGTATCCTGAATAATCAGTAAATGTCACTAAGTTATTGCCGGATATATAAATTCCAAAATTTCTTATAGTATTACTTGTATGCTGTTGCAGCCATTTTTCTGTAAAGTTATAACCTATTCTTAAGGTTTGCAATCGTAAAAAAGAGCCATCTTCAATAAAACGATCAGAAGTCCTGGTATTTTGGTTAGGATCTCCGTTAACCATTCTTGGCACGTTTGTATCCGTATTTGTTGGGGTCCACGCATCCAAGACAGCTGTACCTGCATTAAACAGTCTTAAACCACCTTGCGTAAGTACCTTGGTACCATTATAGATTTCATTTCCTTGTACTCCGTTCCAAAACATGGTAAGATTAAAATTCTTGTATGAAGCTTCGAAATTTATACCATAGTTAAAGTCTGGTATAAAACTTCCTAGAACTTCTCTATCATCTGCTGTAATTGTTCCATCTCCATTTAGATCCCTGAATATAATATCACCTGGTTGTGCATTCGCCTGATAAGGTTGATCGGGGTTCAAAGCGTTGAACTCATCAATTTGAGATTGACTTTGAAAAATTCCTTCCACTCTCCAACCATAAAAAGACTGAATTGGATCTCCCGGTGCTGTCCGTGTGATATCAAACCCACCAAAATCCGGATTTGATCCTGCAAAAATAGTAGAGGTAGGAGTTGCCAGACTTACGACTTCATTTCTAAATAATCCTAAGTTTGCAGCGATATTCCACTGAAAATCTCTACCTGCTTTTGAGTAATAAGTTGTCTGAAATTCTAATCCCCAGTTTTCCATAGATCCTACATTGGCGATTGGAGATCTAGAAAATCCTTGTGAAGGAGGAAGAGGTACCCCCAAAATGAGGTTATCCGTTTTTCTCTCATACCATTCTCCAGAGAATTGTACCCTATTATTAAATAATCCAATGTCAATTCCTACGTTGATCATTTCGGTAACTTCCCATTCAAGTTCTGGATTAGCTAGTCTATCAAAGAAAGCACCTTGTTGTGTTTCATTACCGAAAACAGCTGCGGTATTTGAGGAAATACCTGCCTGGCTTTCAAAATTACCTATTCCTTCAAATCCAACTTCTCCCCAACTGGCTCTTATTTTAAGATCAGTAATAGCGGAAACATCCTCCATAAACGCTTCTTTTGCTATATTCCATCCAGCAGAAACAGCCGGAAAAGTCCTCCATTTAAAACCTTCTGCAAATTTAGAAGATCCATCACGTCTGAGAGATGCACTAAATAGATATTTATCATCGAAATCGTAATTCAATCTTCCTACAAAAGAATATAAAATATTCTTACCTTCACTCCCTCCTACTACCTGATTTTCTGTACCGTCTAAAACCAGAATATTATTATTGTCTCGGGTACCTAGCGCGAATAAAGAGCCAAAATCAGAATCTTGTCTTTCTGCAACTGCTACAAAATCTACTGTATGTTTGCCAAAAGACTGATTATAATCTAATTGATTAGAATAATAATGCCCCACAAAGGTTGATCGGTTTTCTTGTAGAATTAGATCTTCTCTTCCACCAAAACCATCAAAATAGATAGGTAATACAATTTCTCTTCTGGAATTATTCCAATCTAAACCGATCGTAAAACGATATTTAAGGTTACTTAAAAGATCTATCTCCGTAAAAGCTGTACCGAAAATACGTACATTTCTTACGTCATCCTGATCCAACAAGGCTGCTCTTAGAGGGTTTTCTGGATCACTTCCGTCAGAACCATCCGGAGCTCTAAGTCCACCTGGTAATGTAGGGTCAAATAGAGGGATATAAGGTATTCCCCTAATTACATTTTGAATTTGAGTACGACTACCTAATTCTAATTCATTATCTCTAAATCCACTAGATAAAGTTAGCGTTTCCCCTATTTTAATCCAATCCTTTAATTGGTGATCAGAATTAATTCTAAAGTTAAATCGATCATATGATGTTCCTACCATGATCCCTTCTTGTTCAAAATAACCGAAGGATCCGTAGAAACTTGAGTACTCTCCGCCTCCTCGAAGCCCTATATGATGCGATTGTGTAAGGGCATTCCTGAAAATTGCATCTTGATAATCCGTATCAGTTTCTGCATATGTTTGGGATGCTCCTGCATAGATAGGCTCATTTAGATTCGACCATCTGGAAGGGAACGCATCACCATTATTACTTAATAATTCTCTACCATACTCTAAATACTGATCTCTGTTTAAAAGATCCAAACGCCTCCATTCTTTTGCATAACCAACAAAGGAGTTATAATTTAATTTAAGACCTTCATTAATTCTACCTCTCTTAGTAGTTACAATTACTACTCCGTTAGAAGCCCTAGACCCATAAATTGCTGTTGCGCTAGCATCCTTTAAAATGGAAATTGACTCTATATCATTATTATCGAAATCCAATAATCCACCCACGGGATATCCATCCACAACATATAAAGGGTTCGAAGCAAAACTAATAGACCCTATCCCTCTTATTCTTACGATAGGACTTGTTCCCGGTGCTCCAAAATTTGTAACCTGAACACCTGGTACCCTACCCTGAATTGCATCGGTAAAACTAGCAACAGGTAAAGCCGTAATTTCTTCTGATGCTACTGTAGAAACTGCTCCTGTTACTTTAGCCTTACTCTGAGTTCCATAACCGACAACCAGTATTTCCTCTAATTCACTTGCGTCCTCTACCAGTTGTACGTCAATTCTGGTTTGGTTGTTAATGGCAATTTCCTTTGGTTGAAATCCTAAATAACTGAATATTAATACAGAATTACCTTCTGTTTTAATCAAATAATTACCATCAAAATCAGTAGACACTCCTTTTGATGTACCTTTTACAAGAACATTTACACCTGGTAGTGGGACACCTCTTTTATCTGTAATGGTTCCTGTAACAGATATTTCCCGCTGTATTGGTTTGTCTACATTATACTTTTCTTCTCCATATATTGAAGGATACATAAAATTAAGAAAAATAAATGTTAAGAGAATTTTTCTAAATCTCAACGAATAAGAGTACGCTAATGCCGAGCTCGTAAAATCGTATATAATTTGTAAAATCATTGGTTTGAATTATTTAGTTAAGACTGACTCTATAGTAATTGTAAAGCCTAAAAACTATAGACTATTTTATTTTTTAACAATTAGATTAAATAATAAGCACCAAATTATTACTTATGTTATCATATCGTTAATGTTATTTTATCATTTAATGATATTATTTATAAAATAAAATAACTGATTAAATCGCTTTGCTATTCGAAAAAAGATTAGTGAATATCCTTGTTGTTTTGTAAATACTTATAAATAAAAGGTTTAAAAAAAATTCTGCACCCTATTATCCGTCATAAAAATCCTTATTTTTATTAATAAGATTTGTTATATTCTGAACAGATTTATGGGTTGACAACCCATCTTTAGGAGTATTAATGCAGTAATCCACTAAACGATTTATTGATGATACAGCTACGTGCATTCTAGTATCAGAAGACGCATAATATATAAATACAGTACCATCTTCATCAGCTATCCAGCCATTAACAAAAAGTACATTACCAACATCTCCATAAATCTCACTATCATTTGGTGCCATAAAGTATCCTCCCGGCTTATAAATGACTTTTGTGATATCGTTCAGATCCGTTATGAACATATACAATACATATCGCAACCCGGCTGCCGTATTTCTTACACCATGTGCTATGTGTAACCATCCTTTTTCAGTTCTTATAGGAGATGGCCCTTGTCCATTTTTCAGTTCATAAATAGTATGATATTCTTTTTCATAAATTATTTCTTCATTTTCAATGACTGGATTTGACATATCATCGACTAGTCCCATGCCAATCCCACCACCGTTACCTACAGTTATGAATCCGTCTTGTGGTCTAGTATACAAAGCGTATTTTCCATTAACGAATTCGGGATGTAACGTAACATTTCGCTGTTGTTTTGATGGGGTTTTCAAATTAGGTAATCGCTCCCAATGGATTAAATCCTTAGAACGAATAAATGCCGCGTTTGCAATAGCTGAAACTGTATCATCAGGGAGAGATGCAGGATCCTTCTTCTCTGTACAAAATATACCATATATCCATCCATCTTCGTGTTTAACCAATCTCATATCATAGGCATTGATATCAGGAATATTTAACTGAGGGATTACTAATGGTTCCGGCCAGAAGTTAAAATTATCTATACCGTTATCACTTTCAACAAAAGCAAAATAAGATTTTCGATCATACCCCTCTACTCTCACAGCAAGCACATATTTCCCATTCCATTTGATAGCTCCAGCATTAAAAGTAGCATTGACCCCAATTCTCTCCAAGCCATAAGGATTCGTTTCGATATTTAGGTCATACCGCCAATTTACTGGCACATGATCAGCTGTTAAAATAGGGTTTTTATATCTTGTGAAAACTCCATTATTTCTTTCGACAGGGTAGTTTGGCCTTCTTATTAATTCATCATGATATTTTATTAAAGCTTCATAATTATTAATCCTCTTTGCCTCATTACGAATCCTCTTTGTCATGTTTATATTTTTTATACGTTCACCTAATCTTTTTTTTACAAAAGCCTACAAACCTCTTGTACTTTTTGATCATTTTATTTACATATTCATAAATTTAGCATTGTTTTTTTGCCAATTCATTTAAAAACTATATATATTTATGTAGTTCAATTAATCATATTTAATAATGTTAAAAGTATTTTTTTTATCACTATGGCATTGACAATATTTTATCAAATACTTGTATCATAACTTCAATTTAAAGGACATAAAATGGATATTTTAAAAAAGGTACATAGAGAAATTACACCTCTTTCAAACGAAGATTCTTTTTTAGTTTTCGATCGAGTAAAGAATGAATTTGATTTCCCTGTGCACTTTCACCCCGAGTTTGAACTTAATTTTATCAATAACTGTAAAGGAGTAAGACGGATTGTTGGTGATAGCATGGAAGAGATTGAGGATATCGAACTGGTATTGGTAGGGCCAAACCTCTATCATGGATGGGAGACCTATAAGTGTACAACCAAAAACATCCACGAAGTAACTATACAGTTTCAGGAAAATCTTTTTAATGAAGCATTTCTTTCAAGGAGCATTATGAAACCGATAAAAGATATGTTTAATCGATCTATTCATGGTATTTTATTTTCAAAAAAGACTACCAAAGAAATCTCTTCAAGAATTTTACAGGTGTCTAAACTAGATGGAATTGATTACTTCTTAGAGCTCATGTCTATTTTGTACGACTTGGCAAATTCTAGAAACCAGCGCTTATTATCCACCAATACATTTCGTAAAGAAAATTATGAACATAGTGATAATATTAAAAAAGTATATGATTTTATACAGGAAAATCACTCTTCTAAAATCACTTTAGCAGAAATGGCGGAATTGGTTAATATGAGCGGAGTTTCCTTTAATAGATTTATCAAAAGACATACAGGTAAAACGTTTGTTGAATACCTAAATGATGTGAGAGTAGGCTATGCAGCAAGATGGTTAATTGAAAAGGATCTTAGTGTATCTGAAATTGCGTTTGTATGCGGTTTTAATAGTATTGCTAATTTCAACAGAGTTTTCAAAAAATGTAAAAACAGAACCCCCTCCCAATATAGAGAAGATTTTATTGGTATTAAAAGAGTTCTGTAATTTACTCTTTTAATAACCGTCAGTCCTAATCCAACTTAAAAGTTATTTTAATTCTTAGTCTAATGAAACCCGGCTTTTACAAATATTTTATAGGACTATCATCCATACTCATTTCGTTGAGCTGCAACCAGACAAATGAGTCAGTCACCAAGATATCTCCCAACGTGATTTTGATAGTTGCGGATGACCAGGGTTGGGGGGACATTAGTTATAACGGCAACAAAAATCTGAAAACACCCAATATTGATAAAATAGCAAAAAACGGTGTCATTTTTGATTCGTTTTATGTTAGTCCGGTTTGCTCTCCTACAAGGGCAGAAATACTTACAGGAAGATATGCTCCAAGATCTGGTGTCTTTGACACATCTGCCGGTGGCGAAAGAATGGATCTTGACGAAACCACCTTAGCAGATATTTTTAAAAAGGCTGATTATAAAACTGCTGCTTTCGGAAAATGGCATAACGGCACACAATACCCATATCACCCTATTGGTAGAGGGTTTGATGAATTCTACGGGTTCTGCTCTGGACATTGGGGGAATTATTTTGATCCGATTCTGGAACATAACGGGAAATTAACACAAGGAACCGGCTATCTTACAGATGATATAACTAATAAGGCAATTCAATTTATTAATCAGAATAAGGATGATCCTTTCTTCTTATATCTTCCCTTCAACACTCCGCATAGTCCAATGCAAGTACCAGATTCCTGGTGGAATAAATATGATGATACACCACTAACCCAACCATCCCATAATGCAGATAAAGAAAATGTAATGTTTACGAAGGCAGCACTGGCGATGTGCGAAAATATTGATTGGAATGTGGGTAGAGTACTAAAAACCTTAAAAGAACTGAGTCTGGAAGAAAATACAATTATAATTTACATGTCTGACAATGGCCCTAACGGATGGCGCTGGAATGCCAATATGAAAGGTATAAAGGGTTCTACCGATGAGGGTGGAGTTAGGTCACCGTTTTTTTTACAATGGAAAGGAACAATTAGTCCGGGCAGAAGAGTTGAAAAAATTTCAGCCGCTATCGATATATTACCTACTCTTATCGACTTAACAGGTATTAAACATAATGAAACTAAAAAAATTGATGGCAGAAGCCTTCTTCCTTTAATTTTTGACAATGATCTCCCCTGGTCGGACAGACACCTTTATAGCTACTGGGCAAATCGGTTAAGTGTACGTAATCAACGTTTCCGATTAGATGCAGAAAACCAACTTTACGATATGGAAAATGATATTGGACAAATGACTAATCTGGCCTCAAAATTTCCTGAAATACATCAGGAACTACTAAAAGCAAAGACTTATTGGTATGATAACATTCTTTCTGAGCTCCCCGCCAAAGATACCCGACCCTTTCTCATAGGACATCCAGATTTTTTACACACGCAGATACCTGCAGGAGAAGGAATTCCTTTTGGTAACATTAAACGTTCTAATCAATACCCGAACTGTTCATTTTTTACAAATTGGAAATCGGTGGACGATGAAATCAAATGGGATATAGAGGTAGTAGCAAGTGGCGTTTTTGAAGTTACGCTCTATTACACCTGCAGTCTTAACAACGTAGGAAGTACTATAGAATTAAATTTTGGAAAGGAAAAACTAGAGAGCAAAATTAATCAGCCTCACGATCCTCCACTAATTGGAATGGAAAATGACAGAGTCCCTCGTAAAGAATCTTATATTAAATATTTTAAACCATTAATTCTAGGAAATATTTTCTTACATAAAGGAAAAGACTCTTTAACTTTAAGAGCTGTTAGTATTCCTTCAGAGCAAGTTATGGATCTCAGCCTCATCACCTTTTCAAGAATCAGATAAATTCATATTCCTAATGTGAACAATGTGTTTATCTTAAATTATCATTCTCAGGTATTATTATTTCAATTTAAAGAAATTATTTTTTCAGAAATGAAATATACACGAATTTTAAAACGCAGGAATGCTTTTAATTTGAAATTACGAGATGAGAAATCAAAAATATACAGAGTTATCTGACGAACAACTACGTTTTTATCGTGAAAAGGGCTACTTATTACCAGATATCCAGCTTTTTGACACAGCTCATTTCCAAGAATTAAAATCAATTTTTGAAGAGCACTTATCCAACAAGGGAACAAAGAAATCTGATGAATTAGACACACCACATTTTAAAGATGATCGTCTTTTTAAATTTTTGTTGCATTCTAATACTTTAAATATCGTTGAATCAATTTTAGGGCCTAACATAGGCTTATTCAGCAGTCACTTTATTTCTAAAGAACCTTTGACAGGAAGAAGAACACCCTGGCACGAGGATAGCGCTTATTGGAATGGAAAATTTGACAGATTAGATAAAATTGTAACCATTTGGCTGGCTATAGACGATGCTTTTTATGAAAATGGATGTATGGGTGTCATTCCAGGAACACATCATAACGGTTTTTCAGAATACGCAGCTATAGCAAATGATGATGCCGCAACATTCGAAACAGAAATACAAGGTATTAATGAAAAAGATGCGGTTTGGTTCGAGTTAGATGCAGGAACCTTTTCTCTACACGATGCACGAATAATTCACGGAGCTAATGCTAACACCAGTATTCAAAGACGATGTGGATATACAATGAGGTATTTTGCTCTGGACATGAAATTTAATGAAACTGCTGCACCTGAACATAAGATATACCATTGCAGGGGTGAAAATATAGCTAACAATTCATTAATCTATTTATAAATAAAAGTTAAGTTTTCTTCTCAAACCACTTGAAATGTGATGGTTTTATTAGAATAATACTCGGTAATATCTTACTCGTATTATGTTTTATAGGAGTTGACCTATATCCTTAACCTATACATTTAAAATCAATTATTATGAAAAACCTAAAAATCTATCTGCTATTTACAGTTGTTTTTCTTAGTCAAATCACTCAATCACAAACCATTGTTGAAAAATATGGACAATTAAGAGTTGAAGGGAGTAAAATCAAGGATGAATGTGGAAGAAATGTTCAACTAAAAGGGATGAGCTATTTCTGGCATCAATGGGAGGGCTTCGAATACTGGAATGCAGATATTGTTAAATGGTTACGTGATGACTGGAAAATTCAAATTGTAAGAGCATCAATGGGTGTAGGGGCGCCGGGGTGTGAATATCTTGCTGATCCGGAAAATTCGGTAGAACAGGTTAAAAAAGTGATCAAAGGAGCTATTAAACACGGTTTATATGTAATCATAGATTTTCACGCTCACAAAAATTACAAAGCCGAAGCTAAAATATTTTTTAAGGAAATGGCTTCTGAGTTTGGTAACTATCCAAATATAATTTATGAGATATGGAACGAACCTATTGGTGATGATAACAACCCCAACCCTAAGTGGGAAGAAATTAAAGAATATAGTAAAGAGATAATCGCAGAGATTCGTTCATTCGATCCGAACAATATCATCGTAGTGGGTACTCCATTCTATTCACAGCGGGTAGACATAGTGGCAGACGACAGATTACTAACAGATGCCACAGGTAGCGCGGTAAAAAACATAGTTTATACATTACATTTCTACGCAGCCAGTCATTTCGAAACTTTAAGAGAAAAAGGTGAATATGCTATTAGCAAAGGACTTCCGATTTTTGTCACAGAATGTGCCAGAGTTGAATCCTCTGCAAATGGAACACCCAATCCGGTATCTTGGGATGCATGGGAACGGTGGATGGATGATAATGAAATTAGCTATTGTCAATGGTCACTTAGTACAAAACACGAAACTTCAGCTACATTGCAGCCTGGAGCAAGTATAAAAGGTAATTGGGACTACGATAAGGATCTTAGAAGCGAAGGGAAATGGGCAAGGGATAATTTCAGAAAAGACATTAAATCTGTCTCTCCTTGTAACTAATGGTGAGCTAATAGTTTAATATGGTCTTATTTTCACTAATTGCAAGAGTTAATCATACGCGCAATTTGATAATAGTGCTTCTTATTCGGTTATCACTAGTAGTTATATCGTCATTAATTTAACAAAAAACAAAAATATCAAAACAAAAATAAGTTAAAATCATACGATTTCATCATTAACAAATACTATTCTTTCAAATTGAATATTTCATTTTTTTTCGTCATTTATTATACTGAATTTTAATCCTCAATAATGAGACCTTGAATCATTTCAAAAATGATTATTCTTCAATTTACAATAGACTTTTAACCAAAAACAAACCAAAATCATGAAAAAAAACTCAACCCAACTACTTTTGTTTTCATTGTGCTTTTTTCTAAGCAACAATATATTTTATGCTCAAAATAATTTTAACTATAGTGAAGCATTAAACAAATCGATCGAATTTTATGATGCTCAGATTTGCGGACCTCAACCGAGTTGGAGTAGAGCAACCTGGAGAAACGATTGTCATATGAACGATGGTAGTGATATCGGAAAAAACTTAACAGGTGGTTGGCACGATGCGGGTGACCATACCAAATTTAATTATGTTTCTGCACAAGCTACCAGAGTGTTAGCTTGGTCCTATTTACAATACAAAAATTCTTTTGATGGAACCGGAAGTACTACTTCATTATTAAATCATCTTAGATTATCAGGAGATTTTATGATTAAATTACACCCTTCGCCTAATGTATTCTATGCACAAATAGGTCGTGCTAAAACGGGTAGTAATCCAGAGCACAACGAGTGGGTTGCTCCGAGCCAGCAATCTGCACGCATAGATAGAAGCGTTACCACAATCAATACATCTAATCCGGGAACACATATGGCTTGTAGTAATGCTGCAGCATTTGCCAGTTTAAGTATGGTATTTAAGGATGTCGACCCAACCTACAGCGCTACACTTCTTCAGCATGCCAAAGACTTATTTGCTTTTGGAGATAGAAATAGAGGTGACCACTATAACTTATTAGGTTCTCCGGAACCCTATCCTATGAATAGTTTTGATGATGATTTATTCATTGGAGCTGTTTGGTTATATAAAGCTACGAACGACAATTCTTATTTAACAAAAGCAGAAACTGAGTACGAAAAGGTAAGGAATTCAAGTGGTTGGATGATGCATTATAGGGATCATGCCTTCGAAGGTTTTCTGTTAATGTCCCAAATAAGAGGAGAAGATAAATATTATATGTCTACAGAACAATGGTTAGATGGTGAAATTGATGGAGCTCCTACTACCAATGCAGGTATGTATTATAGAAGTGATTTTCTTTCGGCTTCTTTAGCAACATCTATGGGATTCGCAGCATATTTTTATGCAGAATTAAGAGGTTCAGGTTTTTCTAAATATAATAAGTATCGCACATTTGCATTTCGACAAATTAATTATGTATTAGGGGACAATCCTCGAGGTAGCTCTTACGTAGTAGGTTTTGGAAACAATCCTCCGACGATAACACATCATAGAGCAGCGAGTGGTGTGCCACAGGCCAGTACAGAAGATGACCGTCATGAGTTGACAGGAGCTTTAGTAGGAGGCCCTAATAGCGATGATTCTTATACTGCGGTGCGATCAAGCGTTAAAACTACAGAACCTGCAATTAGTAATCAGGCATTTTTTGTAGGTATGGCCGCCATGTTGGTAAAAGAAACCGGTGTACCAGATACTACAGAGGGATCTGTAGAAATTGAAAATAATTTTAGTGTATTTAATGATGCAGGAGCAAATGGCTCAGTAGGCAGAGATACTTTCAATGCCGGAGCAAGTGCTGGAGCATTTGTCCGTTTATTCGATACGAATGATGAGTTATCGACTACCTTTACTGTGAGTGAGGCCGGAGACTATAGGTTAGAGGTAAGACTTAGAGTAGGTGAGCAAAGTGGAACTACCTCTAATTTAGCTGATAAGTATGAAATAAGGATAGATGGGACTGTGAGGAATTTTAACTTGGTTAACAATTCAATTTCAGAATTAGATGGAGATACCTACTGGGGTGAGCTTAGAAGAACCCAGAATTTATCTGCTGGCACACATACAGTTAGAATCAAAGCGACTGCCAATTGGCTGAAAGCAGATCGATTAAATTTTGAGAAAGTATCATCTTCTTTTACTGATCAAATATCATCCGTTTCGAATCCGGATTCGGTAACTCCTGGAAGTACAGCAACAGTAACGGTAAATTATGAGGCTGCTCAAGAACGTGATGTTGTTGTGATCTTTCAAAAAGATTCCCCAGATTTTGATACTTATGGAGAAGGAAGAGTGAGAGTAAGTGCAGGAAGCGGAACAGTAGAAGTAGATGTTCCTATCAGTGCAAGTACACCAGTCGCAAATGATGCATATCAATTTCAGACTATCGTAACTACAGTTGGTGGTAATTATGATAGTCGAAAAGCCAGTCTTGCTAAAACTAATATTGACTGTATTTCTTCTGGAGGAGGTTCTGAAATCGTAACTATTCGAGCTCGTATGATCAATGGTACTTCAGATCAGTTACAACTTAGAGTCAACAACACAACAGTACATACCTGGACAATTAACAACGGTAACTTTACCAACTATACTTTCGATATAGAAAGTGGAGGTAATATAAAACTGTACTTTCCAGACAATGGAACTGATCTGGAAGTAGACTGGTTAAGAATAGGAAATACCACTTATCAAGCAGAGGCTCAAGAGGACAACACTAGTGTTTATCAAGGTCAATGTGGAGGTAGTTTTAGTCAGGTTATGCACTGTAGAGGACATATTGATTTTGGAACTATTAATGTAGGAACTTTACAATCTGGAAATATTGTAGTAAGAGCTAAAGGAGATTGTGGAGAAGAAAGCATGCAGTTAAGAGTGGATGATACAACTGTCCTAACGAGAACGGTTACTACGACCTATACAAACTATACCTATTCTGGATATTCTTCAGGTACAGTATCTGTTCATTTTGTTAACGATGGTAGTACGAACACTTGTACCGACAAGAACCTTTATATAGATTATATTGATGTCTGCGGAACAAGAATACAAAGTGAAAGTGGGGCTGTTACACAAAACTCTACCTATACAAATGGAGACAAACAAATTCTGTTTACAAATGGAGATAATAACTACGGAAACCCTGGATGTAGTTCAGCAAGGTCTGCAGCATTAGTCGAAGAGCCAATAAAATATGATCTGACAAATATAGTTCTGTATCCAAATCCTGTAAGTAATGGAACCGTTACCATTAAAGGATACCCAAAAGGTAATGTAAAGATATATGATATTAATGGACGACAATTAATGGAAAGAACTGATCTCTCAGATAGTGAGGTATTAGATATTAGTGTCTTACAATCGGGTCTGTATTTAGTAAAATTATCAAACCATAAAAATAGTGATGCTACGACATCTCTGCGATTAATTGTAGAGTAGTAGTTCATAATTTAATTAAATAATCAAGAAACAACGGTAGAAATAATGTTATTTCTACCGTTGTTTCTTAAAATGCTCAATGCCATTAAAGCATATACGCTAATCTTTTCAGATTTAATTGACATTTCTACGAACTTAACATTTAAGCTAAGATTGCCCATTTTCTGATCATTTGAAGGCTGTTTTTTGAGTTGCATAACAAGCAGCAAGGAAAAATTATATGTCGGAAAAATATAAATTGTTAGCAAACTATAGAAATTTACGTCAGTTCACTATAACAATTTTAAAACAATAATGATCACCTGATTTTATGAAGAGAACTATATTATTTTTTATTGTACCCCTATTCATTGCTAATCTTTCTTGTAAAAATAAAGAACAAAATAAACCTATTCACAATTATACTAGTAAGAGTAGTACATCTTTTATGCTAAAATTTTTGGATAATAAGGATACTCAAAAACTGTTATACGATAGTATCGTATATGGCAGCAAGTGTAAAGTTTCTATTAAAACAATAGAAAATAGACCCGCACTGGAAATAAAAACGAGTAAAGAATTTTCTGATGCTTTTGTAGATCTCAAAAAACTTTTTGGTCATACCATAAATTTCGAGAAAGCCAGATATTTAAGTATGAGCTTATTTGTTCCGGACCAAAGTTGGATAAGTGCTTTAAAATTAAATTTCAAAGACTCTATAGGCAATTTTGGAGGCTGTCCGGAAATAGCGAATAACTTTTATGGTAATTATAACAGATGGTTCGACATTGTTGTCGATATGAAGAAGCTTACACCACGTTTTAAGAATTGGCACGGTGATGGTAACCCTTTATCAAATACCTCATTATTATCTTTAAACCCATATAATGCGCATCAGGCAGACAGTTCGGTCATCTATATTAATAATATCAGTCTTACTAACACAAAGCCTTCAGGTGATTACTTGACCTCTTTAGTTAAACCTGTAGATAGTATTCAGAATATTCCCTTTAAAATGGATTTTGATAATCCTGCTTTTCTGAGACAGTTAATGGCATATAGGAGTTTTGAATCCTCTTACCAGGCAATGTCTAAAAATATAGCTGGAAACAATACAATGGCGATCAGACTTAAAGGAAATTTAGAAAATAATAATATTGCTTTTTTACCAATATTAGATAAAGTTACAGGTCATCCTGTAGATTTCACAAAGATAAAAAGAATATATTTTTCATATTTTATTACAGAAGATAGTGATGATTTTGATGGAATGTGGTTATATCTTACTACCGAACATTGGAACGATATTTTATTAGACAAAAAATTTTATAGTGATTATAAAAAAGGAATTTGGGAAAAAGTTAGCATTGACATAAATGATTTAAATTTAGAACAAATCAAAGGAGATGATCCTGTGCTACCAAACGTTTACGAATTACGGATTAATGTCAATTATTTTCCTAAAAAAAAGAATATAGAAATGTGGATTGATGATTTTGGATGGGAATAAAACAATTTTAAAAGAAACCTAAATAACTGATTATTATGTCATTCTTCCTCAAAACAATGAGCGTTATTTGTTGTGCAATATGTCTTTTATCTTTTCAAAAGAGTAAAGGACAAGAAAAACAAAAATCTGAAAATAACATTGCAAATGTAGTAAAAACTGAAAAGGTGCCAATTATTGACGGTAAATTAGATGAACTATGGAAAGCGTCAAAAGTTTATCAAATAGACAATTTGATTGATGGACAAATAACAGACGATGAAGACCTTAAAGCAGAATGGCGTACCCTTTGGTCACGTACTCATTTATATCTCTTTGTTACCGTAGTGGATGATAAAAAATTAATGGATAGTCCTGGACATAGTTATTTGGACGATCAAATAGAATTGTTCTTTACTTCCGATAACAAAAAACCTAAGAGCTATTTCGAACCACCCACTACCAATACATTTGCATACGAAAACCCCAGAAATGAAAAAAGTTTTGAATCTCATAAGGGCAAAGCAAATCATATAGAGGTAAAAGCCGAAACACCAACCGGGTGGACACTGGAAATAGCCATTCCGTTTTCTGACTGGAATATTGATCCTTACAACGGTTATAAAATAGGCCTGGATGTACAAGTTAATGACGATGACGATCCTACAGACCAAGGCAAGCGTGATGCAAAAATTTCTTGGAATTCTCTGACCGATGTAGATGGAGGTGTTGCTTTTAATCCTCGTTTACAAGGAACAGCTATTTTTATAGATAAATAATTAAATGTAGCGAACAATGAAACACCTATTAGCTACTTTACTAATAATTAATCTTTTATCCTGTAATTCAAAAAAGCAGGATATTAGTACGTCTGTACCCGTAGAAGGACCTGTTCAATTGCATCCTGAAAATCCACATTATTTTTTATACAAGGGTAAACCATTGGCACTAATATCTTCAGCAGAACATTATGGAGCACTGATCAACCTCGATTTCGATTATCAAAAATACCTCAAAACCCTGGCAGCAGATGGGATGAATTACACCAGAATTTTTACAGGTACTTATTATGAAATTCAGGGCGAAAGTTTCGGGATTAAAAAAAATACCCTTGCACCGGATAAAGATAAAATTTGTACTCCCTGGATAACCGTTAAAACTGACCCTCAAGAAGAATTAAAATATGATCTTTCTCGATGGAATGAAAACTATTTTAAACGCCTTAAGGATTTTATGACCATCGCTACAAAGTATAACATTATTGTTGAAGTCACCTTATTTTCTTCTATCTATCGTGAGGAACACTGGGACATCAACCCCCAGAATCCTAAAAACACAATAAATCTTACTGAAAGCATTACTCGTTTTAATGCGCATACTCTTAATAATGGCAAACTTTTAAGTTATCAGATCGATTTTGTAAAAAAAATGGTGAACGAGCTTCATACATTTGATAATTTATTTTTTGAGATTCAAAATGAACCTTGGTCTGATAATGGTTTTCCTGTTTATAATATTATGAATAAAGAAAATCTTAATCCAAAAGACTGGGAATTAAAAGCTGATTTTGCAACAGAAGAAGCGATGCTATGGCAAGAAAAATTAACTTCTGTGATTAAAGAAGAAGAGCGTAAATTGAACACTAAACACTTGATTGCCCAAAACTACACTAATTTTAAAGCACCGATTCCTGAAGTAAACGAAGATATCTCCATCATTAATTTTCATTATGCATGGCCAGAAGCAGTAAGATGGAATTATCATTACAACAAAGTCATAGGATTTGATGAGACAGGTTTTGCAGGTTCGGAAGACGAAGTGTATAGAAGACAGGCGTGGCAGTTTATGCTCAGTGGCGGTGGATTATACAACAATCTCGATTACTCATTTTATGTAGGAAATGAAGACGGGTTAGGAGAAAACGATGCTCCGGGAGGAGGCGGAAAAGCATTGCGAAAACAATTAAAAATTTTGTCAGACTTCTTACATAGTTTTCAGTTGCATAAACTATCTCCTAATTTAGGGTGTATTAAAAGCTCTAAAGGTATGATACCATACGTTGTATCTGATCAAAATACTGCGTATGCTATATATCTAAGAGCTATTGGCATCAAAAATGCAAAATTAGAATTAAAGACAGGCGACGGTAATTTTAGGATAGAAATGATAGACCCTATAAACGGAAAATCAAATGCACCTTCTATTGTTGAATCTAAAGAAGGTATTCTAACAATAACATTAGATATCCCTGATAGTGAGTTGGCTTTGAAAGTTACAAAGGAATAATATCAACTAATTGCTAAAGTATTTTTAAAGGCACATTCAGTAGTATATAAATCTAGCACTTGTGCCTTTTTAGGAAAGCAAACTTGTAAGTACCACAATAGAAAGGGTGAATTCTTCAGTAATTAATTGGAATTCACCCTTTTTATAATTAAACGCTAAATAAATTTTAGTTCTTTATTATTAAGGTTACTGTTTCATTATTAATTTTGAATATATAAAGACCCTCATTAAATTTAGAGATATCTAATACTTCATAACCAGAAGTAATGATTTTCTGCATTACCTTTCTTCCGGTACTATCATAGATCTTTAACGCATCACCCCTTTTAGAGCCAGAAATAATAACATCATTTTTTGTCGGGTTAGGGTAGAGTTTTATTTTAGCAATAGTATTAGCAACATTAATGCTATTTTTAATATCAGAAGAATCTTCACAATTGGGATCACAAGGTGTTTTGTTCGACCAAACCTCAAAATCATCCCAGAACATTACCAGAGGAGCACCTTTTGCTTCTACCTGCTCAATTAATTCCTTATTAGTATATAATTTCATGGTAGCCCAACTATCAAATCCGCTTGGGTAATCATTATTGGGTGATTGTGTGGCATTATGAACATCAAAAACTACTTGTTTATCTTCTCCATCGGGTTGTATGGACATATAAAACCTTCCATTGTCTTTATCTCCTTGTTTAGCATAGTATTCGTAAGTCACCCATTGGTTAAGTGGTACAGGGATGGCAGTATTATTAATATTCCAATCAGTTATATACTTACCTCCGCCATTAGTATGACTAGCTGTCAATCTCCAAAACAAATTATCTACGGGGCCCTTCTCATTTTTATAGTAATTTAAACTAATCCTGGAACGTTTACCTTCACTTTTATTTATATCAGTCCAAAGCTCCATAGGCATAAGCCAAGTAAAACTCATATCAATATCTTTTACTTTGGCCCAAGTATAATTAGGTAAGAAAACCCGAACTTTACTATAGACTTCTTTTACATTATCCTGTAAATATAGCGCTGCCTGAATTCTCCCTCTACCATAATCGTTACTATTAGCTTCTTTAATATAATACTTCAATACTTTTCCGGCATTATTACCGGTGGGATCATTAATAAGACGTGCATACCGCATACTATCATCACCGCCTCCATATCTGACTTTAAATGCTCTTATATGATCATTATTCTCAAGATCTCCAATCCAATTGTTTTTATCAGGAAGTGATTCATCTATTCCTTTAATATCAAACCAATCTCCTTCAGCATCTGGTTTAGTCAAACGCGTTTTTGGTTCAAATCCTGATCGAAAAATAAGTTTTGCTTCAGATTCTTGTGCACAAACTAACTTAAAAATGAATACATTAGTGAGGATCAACAGTATGATTTTAGTTTTTCTCATGGCTAATTTTTAGTTTTCCGGCGAAAATATTCGTTTTTACATCTTAAAAAAAACAGACAGGAAAAATCTTAGCGAAATGTTATTTTCATATTAAACATTGATTATATTTAGTTATTAATTAGTCTCTTTCACTTTCTTAAAGGTATAAACAAGCAAATTCGCGTATTGAGAATCAGGACTATAAAAATAACTAGATACTAAATAAACTAATGAACTACAATGAGTAATGAATCTGGTTTTGTACTTAATACTACAAGACTCAAAAACCGTTCTTTTTCATAACTTCTTTATACCAAAGTGCTGAGCTCTTAGGGGTTCGCTCCAAAGTTTCATAATCTACGTAATGTATCCCAAAACGTTTCGAATATCCAAGAGCCCACTCAAAATTATCCATAAATGACCAGACAAAGTATCCTTTTAAGTTCACTCCATTTTGTATAGCCTGATGACAGGCTTTTAGATACCCTTCTATATATTCTTTCCGTACCGTATCATCTACGGAGCCATTTATCAATTCATCATCTAAAGCGCAACCGTTTTCAGTAATAAATAAGGCAGGATTATCATAGCGATCACTGATCCATTCTAAAAGTTTCTGACATCCCCAAGGAATAATTGCCCAATTCATTGTGGTCATTTGCCAACTTGGATCAGCTGTAAGCTGTACATACTGATCTTCAAAAATACCTCCATTACCGTACACCTCATTTTGCACATCACTACTTTCATCCACGGCTGATGCATAAAGTCCCGTATAATGATTCAGGCCAAAGAAATCCGAGGAACCTTTAATCATCATTTTGTCTTCATCTGTAAACTTTGGTAACCGATCCCCTACTCTTTCTTTCATCACTTCCGGATAATCACCAAAATAGATGGGGTCAGCAAACCATCCTATAAAAAACTCTAAAGACCGCTGGGCAGCATCTTTGTCTGATTTAGAATCAGAAAGAGGTTCTCTCCAATCACAATTATTCGTAATCCCGATATTGCCTTTCTGTATCGACCGGTATCTTTCTCGATATAAGCGAACCGCTTTACCATGCGCTCTCAATAATTGATGTGCCACTTCATAGGGTTCACTTTTAGATTTCCTTCCTGGTGCAAAAACACCTTCTCCATGACCTAAAATAGCAACTACCCAAGGTTCGTTTAATGTAATCCAGTTTTTAACACGATCTCCAAAATGACTGAAACAGATATCAGCATATTTTTCGAAAAAATCCGCAGTTTCAGGATTCAACCATCCATCCTTTTCGGTTTGTAATGCCAAAGGTAGGTCCCAATGATAAAGAGTGATCCACGGCTCTATCCCGTATTTTAGAAGTTCATCGATCAAATTAGAATAAAATTGAATTCCTTCTGGGTTAACAGATCCTTGTCCGTCAGGCTGAATACGGCTCCAGGATATAGAGAATCGATATGCTTTTAATCCTAAATCAGCCATTAGTTTTACATCCTCTTTGTATTTGTGATAATGATCGCAGGCTATATCTCCTGTTTGCCCGTTATGTGTCCTTCCGGGTGTATGCGCATGCGCATCCCAGATGCTCCAAGCTCTTCCTCCTTCTGTTACAGCTCCTTCTATTTGATAACTGGAAGTTGCTGACCCCCATATAAAGTCTTTAGGAAATTTTATCATTATTTTAAAAATTAATCTTTTAGAATGTTATTTTGGGTAAAAAACTTAAATATAGTTGTAGTTCTATACACCTGATCTTTTTTAAGTATCACAGAAGGAAACTCAGAACGGTTAGGACTATCCGGAAAATATTGGGGTTCTATGCAAAAGGCTCCATGGGGAAAATATTCCTTACCTTCTTTACCAAGTACTGGAGAGTTTATATGATTTGTGGTATAAAACTGAAAACCAGGTTTATCTGTATACACTGCCATTACCCTTTTACTAATTGGTTCGTATACTTTGGCCGCTAAATTCAGGTTTTGTTTTTTAACTGAATCAATCATTAAGTTATGGTCATATCCATTAGCAAATTGTATTTGTTCATGTGCATCATTCAAATGATCCCCTATTCTTTTGGGCTGTCTAAAATCTAACGGAGTATTAGCAACGGAACCGATTTCGCCTGTGGGAATCATATTTTTATCTATAACCGTATAGTAACTGGAATTCATTCTAACCACGTGTTCGTAGATTGTTCCATTACCTGCTCCTCTTAAATTAAAATAGGAATGATTAGTAAGATTGACTATAGTATTTTGATCAGAAACAGCCTCATAATTTATTTTAATTTCATTCTCATCTGTCAATTCGTAAACGACCTTAACCTCCAGATTACCGGGATATCCTTCTTCCAGATGTTTTGAAACATAGGTGAATATAATTTTTTGACTATTGATTTGATGAGCATTCCAGATAACATTGTTAAACCCTAACTCACCCCCGTGTAATTGATTTTTACCCTCATTAATTGTTAATTTATACGATTTTTGTCCTATAAAAAAACTTCCGTTGCTGATTCTGTTTGCGTATCTTCCTATGATTGCACCAATATATTTTTCATCAGATGAAATATAGTCACCAATGGTAGAGAAACCAAATACTACATCGCAGAACTCTCCTTTTTCATTGGGAACCATTAGAGATACTAAACGTTGTCCATAATTGGTAAAGGCTGCTTCGATTCCGTTGTTATTGCTTAGTACAAAAAGTTTGGTTTTTTGATGATTTATCGTACTTTCAAAGTCCTGGAATTTTAATCCTGACCTGGTGATAGTCCTATTTGCATTTAACATAAGCTTATCTAATCTATCCGATTACTATTTAAATCTGATTTATGGATGTTTCTTCAGAAAAGAAATAAATTGTTCTATGCAAGTAAGGAATTAGATATTTTTTATAATGGTCTTATTTTATCATTTTTCTATTGTAAAAATGCAATTTTCCGTCGTTCTTGTGTGTACTTACTTTTGTAACTTGAATTTTGGATCAAACACAAGATTTTTGACATAAAAGCAGAAAATTTAGCAAGCTAAATCATTTAAATTTAAATGTATAACTCAATAATTTTACTATGATTTCCAGCTTTGGAGTTACTGGTTTTTTGTCAAATCGACATCTAGCACCTAAAATCAAAAAGAAAGGAAACATACATTAACTCATATATGACAACCCGTTGTGCATTTTGATTTTTTTATATTCAAAATTCGTCGATTCGAGTGCTTCGACCAAAAGAAGAAGTGCTTGTCTGGCCGAAGTGCCAGGTAGATATCGAGAATAGGATTTCGAATCAAAAAAAGATATTCTCGATACTCCGCTTTAGGCAGACGGGCTGGCTAATTTTCCTTCATTTTATTTTGGAAAATTACTTGAATCTACCTGGCGTGGTAGACAGGTTGACGCTTTTTAAACATTTCTTTCAAAATGCACAAGGGGTATATGATAGCCAATAGTTAGAAAAAGAGCAGTCATTAAAATTATTAATGATATCTTGAAAAATGTTTATCTAATGAACATACAATGCACAGGGGTTTTGATAATTTTATAATCAACTCTATCTCAAGTTTGATCGCTTACTCACTTATCCAACTAAACCTTATATTAAAGTTGATAATTTATAGATATATATTGCTCAAGTAGTAATCAAAGAGATAGAAACATCGATCGTTGTTCTAAATCAGTAGAAGCAGCTTGATGACCATTAGGATTGGAAAGAAGAAATGATCAAGTATGGTTTCTTTTAATTTTACTTTCCTAAATCAATGAAATTAATTCTGATTTGGATTTAGTTGTTTTCAAAAAAAGTATTAAGGTTTTTTCTGATAAACCCGAACATAATCCACTTCTAAAACCTGCGGAAGCTTGTTATCTTCGATATCAAAACCAGGCCAATTGCCACCTACAGCAAAATTAACAATGAGGAAAAAAGGTTGATTAAATGGCCAGTTTTCTGTAGTTTTCCGATCAGGCGCATACGTATAATAGTTTAGATCATTTATAAAAAACCGTATCTTTTCTTCATCCCATTCAATAGCGTAGTTATGAAAATTCGTTGAAGCTGTATTTACCTTTAGTCCACCAGAAAAAGGATGATTACCACTTGCCTCTTTCATATGTATAGTTCCATGTACAATGTTTTGCATTTTACCTATATGTTCCATTATGTCAATCTCTCCACAGGTAGGCCAACCTACCTCTTCAATATTACTACCAAGCATCCACAAAGCCGGCCAGGTTCCTTTACCCTCCGGTAATTTTGCACGAAACTCAATTCTACCATATTGAAATTCTCTCTTTCCTTTAGAATTGATTCTTCCCGAAAAATATTTATCTCCCTTCTTTTTGGCAATAATTTTTAATTTTCCATCATTAACTGCTATAGTTCCTTGCTTGGCGTAGTACTGCAGTTCGTTGTTTACCCATCCAGGCTTAGCTTCTCTAATGTTCCAATTTAAAGTATCTAGAGTATTACCTTCGAATTCATCATACCATATCAGTTTCCAGGAGTCTTTAGCAGAGTTTTGTTTACTTATTTTTTTTATAAAATTAATTAATAAAGGATATCCTGACTCCCTGATGTCGTGGCCATACCCCTTTAATTCATATAAAATAATATCCTTGTGCCCACATACTTTCATCATCCTTTGAAAATAAGCGTTCTCCTCATACCTACCCAAAAGTTCCAATTCTCTATCTCCGGTAATCAGAAGAAACGGAGGGGCTTGTGAGCGTACATGATATAGTGGTGCAAACTCATCGATTATAGGCTGCTTGCCACCAATTCCTTTTTCTTTTCTAATTGTAAAATGAGTAATTGTATGACCACTAAAAGGTATGACACCTGCAATATGATCAGCATCAATTTGGTGAGCTTTTAACCATTTTTTATCCATTGCGATCATATTTGCAAGGTAGCCTCCTGCCGAATGACCGGAGACAAAAATCTGATCAGGATCACCTCCATAGCGTTCTATATTTTTGAAAACCCAGGCAACAGCTGCTGCCGCATCCTCTATAAAGGAAGGTTTCCGAACTTTAGGATATAATCTATAATTTGGAGAAACTACTAGCAGTCCTTGATTCTTCAGCCTTTCGGGAATAGATTTATCTCCTCCTTCTAATCCTCCACCATGAAACCATATGATCACCGGTAACTTTCTTAAGGCATTGGGATAATAAAGATCCAGGACGCATTTCTCTTTAAGGTACTCATTAGAGCTTTGTTTAAAATCCGTATAATAAAAGATATTGCTTTCTTGTTTATAAAACCCGTTTTCCTGACAAAAAAGGCTATTAAAAAATAAACAACATAAAACTACATATAATCTGTTCATCACTTACTTTCTTGATAATCCGGATTAGGTTCAGGAAATTTAGCATCCATATTTTGTAGCATATCTTTCATTTTTTGTTTCAATTCTGCCAATTTGTCTACAGATTTTTCTGTAAGATTATTACTTTCAGAAATATCACTTTTTAAATTATATAATTCATATCTATCGTCTTCATAAAAATATATTATCTTCCAATCTCCTTCTCGATAGGCAGTAGCCGGTTTACCTCTTTGTGGACTATAATGTGGTAGATGCCAGAGTAATCCACGATGAGAAATAGAATCACCTTCGAAGACAGGTAGTAAACTCAATCCATCTGTTGTTCTTTCCTCTATACCGGTAATATCCATTATAGTGTTATAAAAATCCTGAGCTATGACTGGGGTCGAATCGATTTTTACTTTTTTAATAACTTTTGGCCAACGAATAATTAAAGGTTCGCGAATGCCTCCTTCATAAACATATCCTTTCCCTTCTTTAAGCATACCATTATCGGTAGGTGGTGTATGTTTTGCAAAAGCAGGAACTTCGCGCACAGATAACCCTCCATTATCAGAAGTGAACAGTACCAGAGTATTCTCTTCTACTCCAAACTCTTTTAACTTGGTTAAAATTCTACCAACATTTTGATCTATTGATTCCACCATAGCTGCATAATGAACATTTGGCATAGTACTTTCAGAGGTGTCAGTTCCTCTTTTCTTTTTATACTTTTCTACCAAATCTGCTTTTGCCTCAATAGGAACGTGAGGAGAATAATAATTTAAGCTAAGAAAAAAAGATGAATCCTTTTGCTTTTCAATATATTCTATGGCTTTTGTGGTTAAAACATCGGTTAGATAATCGCCTTCTTTGGAAGAATTTTGCAATTCTGGTTTTTCACCTTTATTAAAAAAAGGATAGAAAAAACTCTTAGGGAGTCCATTCCATGCACCAGCTATATTGACATCAAAACCTCTGTTATCTGGAGTAAACTTTCCGCCACCTAAATGCCACTTACCTATAAAAGCAGTATTATAATCTTTGGCTTTCAAGACTTCTGCTATCGTTTTAAATTTAGGGTTTAACTGTTGTGCTATCGGCGGGGTTTTCAATTTCTGATTAGGACCAGGAGGGCGGTTCCCATGAATATGCTCTGTAATATTTACTCTAATGGGATGCAAACCTGTGATCAAACTTGCTCTTGAGGGACTACAAAGTGGTGCAGCAGCATATGCATCTGTGAATTTAATTCCTTCTTTTGCCAATTGATCGAGATTGGGTGTTTCAATAAAATCATTACCATAACATGACAGATCATACCAACCCAGGTCATCAGCTACAATCATAATGATATTAGGAGACCGATCCATACTATTTTTTTCTGGTGTACTATTATTTTGCTTTCCACAGGAGACAGCAAGTAATAACATTAGAATAATACTTAAATTTTTTAGAATTCTTTGCTTAAATCTTTTCATTCAAATCTTACTTTTTATAAAAACTAAAGTTACTTATTGTAAAGCTTAAGTTCATCATGTACTTACCTGTATAATTATATTTAGCAGTAAAGTACAGGATACTTTTCAATTCAAAATACACCAACTTTACAACATTATAAAACTTACAGATGAAAAATGAGATCAATTGTAAACTAGCCGTATTTCTTTTAATAACAGCAGTTTCTTATTCCCAAACCATTCATATAGACAATACAGCACCGCGACTTGATAATACCGGGAAAATTGTTGATGCTCACGACGGACGAATTATTCAATTCGGAGATACATTTTACTGGTATGGAACTTCTTATGGGACTACTAATGGTTTTACAACTAAAAATCACTATCGTTGTTATAGTTCTAAAGACTTAACTAATTGGAAATACGAGGGGAAATTATTAGAAAATCAACCTGAAGGAGTATACTACAGACCTCATGTGATATACAATAAAAAAACTAAAAAATATATACTTTGGTATAACTGGTACCCCAAATTATGGAACGGGCAATTTGGTGTGGCTGTAAGCGATACCCCGCAAGGTCCTTTTAAAATTGTAAACCAAAATGCTCAGATGCATTACTCCGAAATTGGTTTAGGCGATTTTGGTCTTTTTGTGGATGATGATGGTACCGGTTACATAAGCTATAATACGATTCAAAATCATCAAGTTTCTGTAGAAAAGTTAAAGGCTGATTACTTATCATCTACTTTGGAAAATGGAGGAGTTATCGCTGAGCATATGGAGGCGGGAACGATGTTTAAAAGAGATAACAAATATTATTTATTAACTGACTACACTTGCTGTTTTTGTAATTATGGTTCCGGAGCAAGGGTTTATATCTCTGACCATCCACTTAAAGGATATGAATTTACCACAAACATCAATCGCTATCCCGGCAGGTATTCTCCAATTCTGAAGGATACTGAAAAAAGAGGTACACTTTATGAAACATTATCAAAAAAAGAAAGCGGATTTGATACCATAGAGATTCTTTTTGATACCAAAGAAAATATTGATCAAATTAACCTTCACATTTTTACCGGCAATCGCCCTGAAAATTGTGGTGATGTAAATAATCCAAGGGTACATCCGCATATTTTGACTCCAGAATTTGAAATTTTTGAGTGGAAATATAATGAATGGAAAAAAATAGATTCTAAAAGTTCAGAAATTACAAAAACAGCTTTGAATGAACTAGTCCAGATTAAATTTAAACAAACTGTATCCGATCGTTTTAAAATTAAGCCTAAAGCAGCATCCTATCCTTATGATGATTTATACATCAACGAGGTTGAGACTATCTTGTCAGGTGAAATCATTTCTATGGACAACACAGTACTATACATTACCGGTCATAAAATCCCTGAAAAACCAATGATTCCTGCTCAGCAAGCATATGTTATGAAACTTAATACCATAGAAGGAGAAAAGTTTACATGGATTGGCGATCTTTGGGGATCAGCTTCGGATAATATCAAAGGACACGATTATCAATATTGGAGTGCTCCGTTAGAATTTAATCAGGACGGAACTATAAAATCCATGAAATGGGCAGATCAATGGTATGTTGAACTGAAGAAATAACTTTACTGAAGTTGAGAAGTTATTTAGAAGGTATGTTAAGTTGATTTCCGATACCAATAATAACTGTAGAAGCCATAAGTATTAGCAAGCCAAGTGTTAGTGTTAAAATAACTTTTTTACTTACACCTTTCCATTCTTTGGTAATCAATCCCCACATTGTACTAAAAATGATGATAAAAGCCATATGTAATGTCCAGCTTGCAAAGTCGTGTTCGCTCATTTGCGTTGACCCCATCCCATAAAACATAAATTGACAATACCAGGTCGTACCGGCAATAGCAGCAAAAAAATAATTTCTTTTTAAAGGCATCTTTTCACTACAGTAATCTTTATATGTTTTCTTTTTAATATTCAGATAAGCGCACCAAATAAAATTAGAAGTGAATCCTCCTGCCAGAATCACTATAAATACAGGGCCATTTTGCCATAATACCGGAGCATTATTCTGTATTGCCAAATCAGAAATTGGAGCTCCTGCGGCTATACCAAAGGCAAAACACGCACTTAGTACACCCGCAAATACAGCAACAACAATTCCTTTTTTAATATTAAATTCTTTAACTCCTTGTCGTTTTTCTTCATCAGAAAGTTGCTTATCCTTTAGTATCCCAGCTTTGCCACATATAACAATTCCAATTAAACACACTCCGATTCCAGTAAGGACTACTAAACCGGATGTAGTTTCGAGTAATATGTTAAACTTTCCTTCATAAATAGGTGGTATCAAGGTTCCGAAAGCTGCGGTAAGCCCCAAAGCTAATGCCATACCGAGAGACATCCCCAAATACCGCATCGTCATGCCAAAGGCTAATCCACCTATTCCCCAAAGTACGCCAAAAAAAAAGGTCCAAAACAACGTAGAGAACTCAGCTTTTGATAAAATATTAACTGTCTCCGGAACGGTAAGTAGTGAAACTAACCATGGAATGATCAACCATGCGAAGATTCCATTAACCAACCAGCCACTTTCCCACGACCAATTTTTTATTTTTTTTATGGGCAGATAGAATGAACCTGCAGCGAAACCGCCTATGGCGTGAAAGAATATACCAAGGAATGAATTCATATCATAATTTTAGATTTTTAGCATGCTAACAAATTTTTATGTGCTCAATATTTAATAAGTCAGCTATTTTCGAAATCACAGAAGCATTGTGTCCAGTTCCTATAGCACAATGATGTGAGGGACCGGCCATTGACCAGGTATTTATAAATTCCCTTACGGAAATTGCAAACTTATAACGCGAATTAGTATTGCCAATTTGAAGTGTAGGACCGTCTACAGATGCTCCTTCGGCAGTTAGTAAATACACCTCTCCAGAACCATTTTGACAAACAGATAATAGCGTGACCGGACCATTAGAAACCTTCATTTGTATAGACAAACCTTTTCCAGGTTTTCCGTGGTACACCGGTAACGGCACCAATCCAACCTTTCCTTCAGCTATTGTAAAATGTGCAGGCCCATCGTGACCTAATAAAACAACTTCATCTTCAAAATCCAGAGCATAAAATTCTGAGAAAGAACCTCCGCATCCTAATATGTCCAATATTTTCATTGCCTGAACATTTTTTATTTCACATTCACCTGCCACTGGTATATTTTTTCCGGTCAATAAGGTAAATCCAGGAATTAACGAGGTAACAATATTTTCATAGATTGGATCTCCGTCACCTTCATAATAATAAGCCAGAGAGCCTAACTGGAATTTTTCGACTAAAATATCCAACGCTACAGATGTTTGAGCCGCTCTTTTCAGTTCTTCCTCGCTACACTCATCAGCAACTTCAAATATGCGCTTGAATTCTTCTATCTTATCCAAAGTTTGTTTCTCAAGTACATTACCTCTTATATTTTTAAGGGTTCCGAATTCAATGATTTCGAAATGATTGCCAAAAGTAGCAGCTTGCTGGGTAAGATCGCTATATACATCTAACATCCCATTATAATAATGCCCTAAAACCCCTACTCGATTATTACTCAAGTTTTTGACAACATCTATGGCCTTTATGAATTCTTCTATCTCATTCCAAACATAAGTTTCAGTTAAATATCCCGAAATCAAATGAAATTTGATGCTGGCCCTGTTAAAAACACTGGCTATTTCCGGGGCAACGCAACTCTGGCAATGTGCCAACCATTCACCCGTCATCTTACCCCTATCACCAATGTCATTAAATTTTTTATAATCAATAGCCTTTACAGGTTGAAGATTTAGAACAATCAATGGAACTTTAGTTTTTTGAGCCACAGGTAGTAAATTGTGAGACAATGCATATGTAGAAATAAACAGAAAGATACAATCTATATTTTCTCTATTAAATACTTCAGCTGCACTATTTGCTTTAAAAGGATTGTCGACCATTCCGGCATCGACAACCTCAACTCCAAAATCTTCTATTTTCCTTTGAATTTCTTTCTGATACTCTATTAAACGTTCCTTTAATCCATCAAACTGATCCCAATATGTATCTAAACCTATACCAAATAACCCTACTTTACTCATAAAATTTAGTATTAATTAGCTTTAATTTCGTGAACACCAGAAGAAATTTCGAAGACATTATACCCTTTCTCCTCTGTATGAATCATTTTAGTACTATTTATTTTTATTTCTTTATATTTAGAAGGAATATAAACCGTAGCCTTTGTATTCTCCGGAATAGTTAAATTCAGAGAATAAGTATTTTCATTTTTTAATTCTACTTTAATTTCTCCCTTGACACTTGATACGGTTGCTTTGATATGTTTTAAAAATCCAGGCTGTGGTTTTATCCGAAACGTTTCATATCCCGGAGATGTTGGAGTTATCCCTGCGGCATATTGGTAAAGTAAAGTTAATCCACCCCCACTCCATGCGTGATTAGTAGTACCGCCTCCAAAACCTTCAGCACCGATACCCCAACCTTCCCACAACGTAGTATAAGTTGTATCAAGCACCATCGTCGAAAAACGTTCTTTCATTCGTTTCAGAGCATAATCAGGATACTCCATCTGATAAAGTGCTTCTAACACATATTTTTCCATATACGGGCTTGCGTGTTTTTGGGTCTGCAACACCTTATAAATGTCTTCAAACTTGTCTGAGTCTGCTAAACCAGCTACTACCGCTAGCCCTTGTGATCGATCATCGGTTATTCCCTGGTAGTTATCAGACCTATAATGGTCTCTCTTCCAAAAATTTTTATTAAAGGCAATTTTAAAATTTTTCATCAATCGGGTCACAGAATCTGATTCTTTTTTATTCCCCAAAACATCCGACATATTTTTATATCCCTCGAGCGCTAAATAATACTGGGTATTTATTATAATTGGAATATCACGATTAGATCCCCAATCGCCCCAAATCCAACCTCCTTTTCTTATCGTTGCCGTACCATCTTCCTTAATTTTCCATAAAGACAGATATTTCTTGACCGGTGTATATACATTCTTAAGCGTTTCCAAATCACCTGTGTTCAAATAATAATTCCAAAATCCATAATAACCAACACTGGCTAGCATTTGTCCTGGTAATTCTTTATCCCAATTACCTGAAGGCATAGGAGAAAAGATTGTGCTATCGGGGCGTTGCCAATTCATCAGTTCCAGCATACCTTTTTTGACTAGCGCATCCGCCTTTCGATCCAAAGCATAAAAAGCTTCACCGCTTTCCAGAACAACATCACCCCACCATTGTGCTCGTTCCCTATCAGGGCAATCCATATAATTATCCCGCATGGTCACGTATAGGGTTCGAACTGCTTTTTCGCACATCAGATTGTAAAATTCATCATCCACTTGGATACTACCATCAAAATTGGTATCATAACCTGTTTCTCTATATTTAAGATCTAAAATCTCTATTCCTTTAGGAATTATATAATACATCTTTTCTCCATTGATCCAACCTAACGATTCATATTCCTGCTCTCCGCTTGTGGTTACATATTCTGCTCGCATATTATATTCACTACCACCTTTATAATGATCTGTAAGCATGGTAATTTTTTTACCTGTTTTGGTCTTCACCTTTAGATAAGGTGTAACTTGCGCATTGTAAGGAAGTTTACATTTTATAGTATCCCCATTACTTAGAAAAGGAAAATTCATCTTATTTTCATAGTTCTTCAATCCAAAATCCTTCCAAAAAGGGATAGGTCTTTTGAGTAATTGATTCCAAGGAGGGCAAACTCCTTGACAGACAACTTTAGCTTCTGGCCAATCAGTATCATTAAAATCAGGTTGTACCCAATCAGGTATGTCTTTTCGGGCATCAAACACAATATTGGATTCCGGAAGCCTCCAATTAGGTTGTGGACCTTCACTTTTAAAGATGTACGCAGGATGTGGTATAGCCTTCCAGGTTTTGTCTGTTTCGAGTATACGTTGACTATTTTGGTAGATTTCTGCAATCAATCCTGCTTTACCACTGGATTTATGGGTCATACCTTCCTTTCCAAAAAACCAAACCAAAATTGCTATTGTGTTTTTTCCGTCCTGTAAAACATCACTTACATCAACCTCATCGTAATAGGTGTCTTTAGGAGTAGGTCCTCTTTTCAATCCTCCTTCGAAAACTAAGAGTTCTCCATTGATCCATAACCAGTATTTAGAATCTACTGCTAATCGTAAAGTTGTCGATGTAGTATCTTTTGTAAAGTCAAATGATTTTCTAAAAGCAAGCCAGGCATTTTTTTCAGGTAGAGAATCTTGAGTGGAAATCCAACTAGCCTTCCAATCCTTAGCAGCAGGTGTTTTTCTTATTACTGAAGAAGAAATATTTTCATTTTTACAAGAGATTGTAAATAGAATTACTATTACGAAGTACCACTTCATAGATTATTGATTTTAGAATTACTTTCCAAAATAGAACAAAGAAAAGTAAAAACTGTCATGTTGTATCCTGAAGGTACGTTTTTACGCTATAATTTTTATACTAAAAAGTATAGGTGTATATTGTAGGAATTTTAAAAGATTCAAGAGATCTCCCATCAAGACTTCATGTAATGTCTACTCTTACTCCTATTTGCTTATGATTGAAATTTACTGTAATGGTTTTTCCGAATTGCAGCTCTTCGATTCGACTGACTTTTTTTATTTGATTTTGTGTATATGCCTACACACTAAAACTAAACTAAAAGGTGTATTATAGTCTTTTATTCTCAATACTTTTCTTTGCTGAATTCTGCCTGTATTGCAAGTTCTTTATTTTTATTACTATAAAGAACTTTTTCAATGAGGCTAAATCTATCTTTTCTATCAATTAATTGTGGCTATGTGGGGTAAGATAAATTGACTAACTCAATTCTAAAGATAGATTTAACCAACATTGACTAAATAATAACTAAAACAATTTAATCAAACTAATACTATTATTTCTATTTCATTATTCCCATCCAGGAGTTTGTTCGAAACCAAATTCTTCTACTTGTCCAAGTGGAATTCCTAATAATGTTCTGATATTGGTATAAGCATCAGGGGATACAGTTACTTTTTCTGCCTTTTGATCTACTCCGTGAGCAGTCATTACGTCTACAGCTCTACCTGTCCTTACCAGATCAAACCATCTGTGATTTTCAAAGGCTAATTCTCTCCTTCTCTCATCGGCAATTGTCTGATCCATATCAGCTAATTCTGAGGCTGTTAATGAAGGATCAGGCAATCCTGCTCTGTTACGAAGTTGTTCGATAATCGATACAGGATTTCCACCTCCAGCTTCGTTATAACATTCTGCTAGCATTAATAAAGCATCTGCATATCGAAACATTGGGAAATTGACATTTTGCAATCCTATATCCACGAAACCAAAATCAAATTTGCTCATCCAAGGCTCTATGGTAACACCATCATCATAAAACGAAATATTATGAGTAAAACGTTCATCTTGTGGGTCATAAAGATCAATCAAGTCCTGAGTTGGTTGATTCTGCCCTGCTCTAGATCCGGCAGGCCCACTTGTCCCCAAAATATCATTACCACTGTTAAAAGGAACAAATCTGGAAACGAAATTTGATGCTTGTCCTAAAGCAAAAGAATATTGTATCTCGAAAACGGATTCACTATTATTCTTATTATTAGGATTAAAAATACTGGCATAACTAGATTGTAATGAATATCCGAATCCCTGCATGTCTTCTAATAGTAATCGGGCCTCATCAAACTCCTGTAATACCATATGTATTTTAGCTTTTAACATAGTAGCAGCTCCTTTAGTCGCCCTACCTGTTTCAGTTTCTCCTGTACCAGGTAAAAAATCAATTGCTTGCTGAACATCTTCTAAAATATTATTGTAGACTTGCGCTACAGGAACTCGGGCTAAGAACTGATCTGTAAATATTTCATCTGGAGAATCTCCGGCTGATGTCACGTAAGGTACATCACCAAAAAGCTGTGCTAAATTAAAGTAAAACCAGCTGCGTAAAAACAATATTTCTCCTCGTCTTATATCTCTTTTATCTTCATTTAAAAACTCTACATTATCTAAATTTTCTAATGCAAAGTTACATCTGGAAATTCCCGAATATGAAGTCCCCCAATATGTACCTAAATTTGGGTTTGCTGACAACATTAAGAATTCATCTACTTCTTCGTTGGCCAGACCTCCTCTATCAGACGGATTAAACTGAAATGATGTATTGTCCGATCTGTTTTCTCCAAAACGCCAATGAGCTCCATTCATTAAACCTCTATTGGTATTATAAATTCCTGCAACCGCTTCATTAAGCTGGTCTTCGGTCTCGAAGAAACCTTGTGGAGTCTGGAACGTTTCTGGAGTCTCATCCAAAAAATCGTCACAACCTATAAAGGCTAATAAACTTATAAAATATAATATTCTAATTTTCATATCTCTAATTTTTTTTAAAAAGTAACGTTAACTCCTAATGTAATTGTTCTTGCAACTGGATATGCTCCATAATTTACATTTTGCACTAGTGCCGTATCTCCGGAACGATTTATCTCAGGATTACCACCATCGTATTCAGAAAATAGAAACGCATTTTGAATACTAGTATAGATTCTTGCATTTTTAAATACATTACCAATTTTATCACCTCTTAATGTATATCCTAAGGTAATATTCCGCACCCATAAATAATCTGCATCGTCAACAGATAAGGAGTTTGGCAAACGAAATCTTGCCCTGCTATTATTACTTGCTGTACCAGGAATGGTTGCTGTTGTTGGATCTTGTCCAGGTCTCCAACGCTCCAATTGTCTTCGATCAACATTAAAAACACCATCTTGGTTACCATTAAATTGATTGGTTCCATTAAAAATTTGTTGACCAACAGAACCGACGAAAACTAAGCTTAAATCAATATTTTTATAACTGAAATTATGGGTCATACCGTAATTAAAATCGGCATTAGGATTACCAATGATAACGAAATCTTCTTCATCACCCAGTACTCCGTCACCGTTTCCATCCTCATATTTTAGTGACCCTTCTAATGCTCCAGGATATTTAGGAACGTTCGGGTCGTCTATTTCCTCTTGAGTAAATAAACCGGTAACATTAAAACCTCTGTACAATCCAACCTCTTCTCCTACTTTAGTTTCTGTAAATGCTCTGGCAATAACACCAGGTCTTATAAATCCTGCTTCTGCCGCCAGTTCAAGAACTTCACTTCTATTTCTAGTAAAATTTAAATTAGCATCCCATCGAAAATCTTTTCCGTTAAAGATATTTCTAAGGCTTAATTCAATTTCTACACCTTTATTATTAATACTTCCTAAATTGGATAATATACTGCCAAATCCGGAAGTTGATGGTAAGGGAAGTCCTGCTAAAAAGCCTTCGGTTTCTATATCGTAATAATCTGCAGTTAGATAGATCCTGTCATTAAAAAACCCTAGATCTATACCAAAATTGGTTTCTATTGATTCTTCCCACGTTAGTAAGGTGTTAGGTAATGTATTTACAGCACTCCCTGGAGCAAAAGCATCACCAAAAACATAATCTGGTCTTGGATCTCTAGGGTTTGCTGGATTTATCCTACCTTGAGCCGCGAAATCTCCAATATTTGCATTGCTTCCGCTAATACCATAACCGGCTTCTAATTTCAATTCGGAAAACACATCTTTGATACCCTCAAAGAATGGTTCATTAGAAACCCTCCAAGCTCCAGCAATGGCTGGAAAATTACCATAACGAACATCTGCTCCGAATCTGGAGGATCCATCTCTACGTATACTTGCGTCTAAATAATACCGATCTTTAAAAGAATAATTTAATCTACCTATTAAAGAAACTAATTTATTCTCTGACGCTCCTCCTCCACCCGTGAAGTTGTTTACGTTATCCGGATTCGTATTACCAGAAGAAGGTATCTGAATCGAATCATCCGTAATATCGTTCGCATTTATAGAGGTGTTATCAGCTCTACGATCTTCTAAAGAAAACCCGGCAAATAGGGTTATACTATGATCTTCTGCAATCGTTGTGGCATAAGAGAGCGTGTTATCCCATATCCAATTAAAGTTTGTAAATTCACCTATGCTTGCACTTGCTTCTGTGGTTCCGGATAAATTAGGTGTTAACGCTCGACCTCCTGGAAAATCAGCAGGCGTAAATATTCTATTTCTTCTATCCGTATATATAATCGACCCGGTTGTTCTCACTTTTAATCCTTTGAGAACCTCTAGCTCCAGATAAGATGATCCCAATAATTGATTCGTTCTTCTCTCATCCACTCTCCCTTCTAATAGATATACAGGATTCACATTATAAAATTGAATAATGTCTCCTCGCGCTACATTGGTTAAAGTACCATCTTCATTAAATAACGGGGCAGAAGGATCAGTCCATCTTGATAAAGGAACTGCTGAAAATATATCAAAATTTCCGCTACCTCCATCAGTTCTACCACCTGTAGCTATTGTCTGGGTCGGAGCTAAATTTACGCCAAATTTGAGTCTTTCCGTTACATCAATATCTATGTTAGCTCGTAAACTGTATCTCTTAAAATTCGTATTTAATAATAAACCATCTTGATTTGTATAATTGGTAGAAATATTATATCTCACGTTATCTGATCCACCGTTTATACCAACATTATACTGTGTTAAAGGTGCATTTCTGGTAATTTCATCAAACCAGTTTGTACCTTCTCCCTGAGGTCCTAAATCGATTAATCTATCTCTTTCAGCTCTTTCTCTTGGCCCTAAAGCACCAATCCCAAAAAGACGATCTTCATACCATTCAATTCTAAATTGTCGTAATTCTTCGGCATTCAATACATCCGGTTTTTCAAAATCCGGTACAGATTGAAACCCGGTCGACGTACCAAAAGTGATGGTTGGCTTTCCTCTTTTTCCTTTTTTGGTAGTAATAACTACAACTCCGTTAGAAGCCCTTGAACCATAGATCGCTTTGGAAGAAGCATCTTTTAGTATACTAATGGATTCAATTGAAGAAGGATCAATGGAGCTTAAAATAAAATTATCTCTTTGATTATTTACATTACCTAATGGAATTCCATCAATAACATATAGTGGCGCATTATTCGCTCCGGTGGAAGCAATACCTCTAACCAAAACCGCCGGACCTCCTCCTGGTGCACCATTTTGTCTAAGCTGCACTCCGGAAACCTGTCCCGACAGGGCTTGTTCGAAAGTAGTGATTGGTAAATCTCCAATACTTTCACCTTGTATCGTGGAAACTGAACCGGTTAAATCCGCTTTTCGTCGATTTCCATAACCAATAACTACAATCTGTTCTAGTGAAGTGGTTTCTTGTTCCAGAATAACATTAATAGTAGTTCTAGATCTAACCGGTACTTCTTTTGTTTTAAATCCAATGTAAGAAAATATTAAAACACTGGTCTGTGAAGCCTGAATGGTGTAATTTCCATCAAAATCGGTTAAAGCACCTGTTGAAGTGCCTTTGACCAAAACATTTACGCCGGGCACTGGTAATCCATCACCCGAAGTGACGGTTCCGCTTATTGTTGTTTGAATATCAAAAACTGCTTCCTCATTTGCAAAGGATATCAGCGAACAGCTAATAAAAAGCAATAGAAAACTTTTTTGAAGTAGATTAAGTTTGTTTTTTTTCATATTAATCTCAGATTCTGGAATTAAGTTTTATTATAATTCCTGGTTAGAAAATATCTATATTGTAATGTATACCTTAAAAAATTATCAAAAAGACATTTATTTAAGACAATATTAACTTTAGTACAAAATATTTCCATCCTGTACTATGCTGCTTACATTAAAACTATGTTAAGAACTAATATTGATATTACATTTTAACTTTTAATGAAGAATTAATTATAGTTCAGCATCAATAAATGGACAAAGAAGTATAAGGCAAATTTAAAATAAAGCATATCGCGTGAATGATTTATGGTCAATTATAAAATTGAAAAAGAAGAGTAAGGATACAAATAATTGGATGATCAAAAAATTTATGAAACAAAAAAGGGGTTTCCAACCATTTTTTATACCAAGACCTACTTATAACCAAAAAACTTATTCAAAAGTATTGAAGTATTCATTTGTTTCATTTGTGTAAAATTTAATTAATAGAAAGATATCTATCCTAATTATAGATCATAGTCAACAATTCATCCACAGTATTCGTAAAAATAAATTACCTTTACTTTTAAGTGATTAGCCTTATAAGAAAGTAATTACCTCGTGGAATAAGATATAAAAATCAGGGACTGCAAAAATCTCAGTTAACTAGCCTAAGAATGGAGGAATTGATATTTTCTAAAATTAAATAGCTCCCAGCATCATCTTGTAGCCTTCCTTAAAACTATTCCATTTTGTTTCATAATTGTAATTCTTTATACTAATAGATAAGTAATGTTATCGTATTTTAAATGGAGTAATTTTCTTATAAGACCCATATCTTTCATTATACACCTTCTGTAATTCTGAAAGCTTCATATTCCAAATAACCTGATCATTTTCTCTTTTTTCGTTAACATGCTTTATTTTAAAAACATCACAAATCACGATTTTTTTATCATTGAGGCAAGCTTGATATCCAAGCTCCCAATCAAAACCCCAGCCACTCCATGAGTCTGGAAAACCTCCATAATCTTCAATGAATTTAATATCCATTACACAACATAAAATATCACTATGGTGTACCAATCTATTCTCTCTTTTGCCTTTGTTGATCATCCAAGGATAATATCTTTTATCAGAGTTTTTGGTCAAAGAAACCCCAGCCTGAACAATATCTGGATATTCTTTTACTAATTCATCAAAATAGGTAATATCTAATTTATTTTGAAAATGTATATCATTGGTGATTATTAATACGTATCTACACTTGTGTTGTTTAGCTAGTGAAACACAATCTTTTAAACCTCCTCCTATTCCCGTATTCTTTGTATTTTGATGAGTAATATATTTACTTTTATTATGAGGGCTGGCATTGTCTAGTATATGGATTAGAAAATTAGGATTCCATTCGGAAAGTTTTTCATATAAAAGATCTGTTTGTTTACCGCCACAATAATCTAAGATGACACTAAAAATTCTGTTATTCATATGCTACTTTTTGTATCTCTTTTAGTCCGTTTAAGAATAAATAATAAACCTGAGATTCATTATCAACAGCAAATATTGTGGTTATTATAGCTAATAGATATTTGTAATCTTCATCGTCTATTGGCACACTTCCTTTTGCGGATAATCGTTGTATTACTTCCTTTATAGTTGTTACCCAAATTCTCTGCCATTCATATTCAAACCTGATTTCCTTATCCCGTTTATTAAAAAGACTATCGATATAATCTACAATGGGTTCTTTATTATCTTCAAAATTCTCTTCATTGTTGATTCTCATTTTATCCAACAAGGAGCCCTCATATTGGTTGTAGCTATTTTCCAACAATTCCTCAAATAATTTAATTGATCTGTCAATATCAATGCTAAGGATCCTACAAAACCACACAAACATTTCCAGGATAATTTCAGTAAGATTATCCAAAGTTTCTTCCTGGTAAGATTCAAATAAGGATATTAATACTTTAGATATCCCGCTATAGTAAAAATCAAACACTTCTGATTCGTGTGGTTTTATAATCAAATCAAATATTCCATAGTGAATTGAATTATTTGAAAAATCCATATACATTCTCACAGGTTCTTTTGAAGATATTGCAGTGGGCGAGGGCTTTTTTTTAATAAATTCTTTAAAATATGAATCCATCTTTTTTGCTAATGCCAACCCTTTTTGTCCATCGACCAATAAAGTTAACTTGATATGATCTCCTCTTGACTGTCCTAGCGAGATATAATAGCAGTGAATTTGAGTGGTATTTTTCTCCAAAAAAGGTTGTATAGCTTGAAATAAAAATCTAAACCAATAATTCTTTTGATAAAAGAAAGAAACATTCAAATATTTAGGATTGGAGTACTGCATATCTTCTCAATTTAATTTTACATTTTTTGAGAAGTTTTTTAATAATCTGGCTTTACCAAAAGATATATTTACTGTTATCTTTTTCGACTCTCTATTTCTTCTCATTTTAATACGGTTATTGATTTGGGAAAAGAACATAATCATATTATTAGATTCTCCTCGATCCACAACCTGACGGTAGACTTGGACATCATTTCCGGCTGTAAGCTGAAAAAGGTGTTGTTCATTTTCTAAAGGTTCCAGCACTAAATCGTTTTCTTTATCTCTTATAAATACTGTTTGCTTTTCTCTTCGCCAACTACTTTTATTCCAACAGTCTTTCCATAAGGAATTTGGGTATTCAAATGTTCGATTCTCAAGGAATAGGTTTTCGATGGCCGTAGAATTCAATAAACGGTTCATCGCAATTATCCCTTCATAGCTTACACCATCTTCAAATAAATATAATAGAGAAGATCTTGCAGAATCTATGTGGTTAATAAAAAAACGATCCATGCTTTTTGCATTTTTTTCGCTCTTTAGGCGTTCTGCATCCTTATGTGTGATAGCTTTTAAAAAATCTAAATCTGTTATATGCACTTCCCCTCTGCCCAATAATTCCAAACGGTTCCGGAGATCAAAATCTTCAAAACCATAACCCAACATACCTTCGTCATAGCCCTTTATTTTAAAAAAATCGTCTCGCCACACGCAAATCCTGCCATAGCAATCTCTGGGTGCAGTTTCCTTATTAACCGCTAAGTATATATTTTGATTTACGCGATATTGATTATTAATATACGAAGCAAAACCTTCTCCCATATAATTATCAGCATCGACATTACAGATGATATCACCACTTGCACTACGCGCCACTACATTTTTAGAATGACTCATAAAAAAATGTTTGGGCTCCTTTGTCTTTACGTATATTAAAATGCCTTTGTTTATGTATTCCATCATCTCCGCTTTTATCCATTCATCGAGATCATCCTTTGAATTATAATTTAACACCACAAATTCTACATTTTCATAATCCTGATTATCCTTGATGTTTTTAGGTAATGTCAATTTCAGATGGTGAGCACGATTCATGCAAACGGTACAAAAGGAGATTTTATATTTTGATTTGTTTTTCATAAATATCACTACATAAAATTTAGAATTCAATTGAATATAAGCTATGTAATCAGTAATAAAAACTTGTCTCCGCAATGAAACAGGAATCCTCCTAATTTGGTGCTGCATTTTGGATCATCCACCAAATTAAGAAATAACTAGATGTTTACTTTTGGTTTTCTTTGGTATTCCAAAATTTTATCTAAGCAACTTTCTATCGAATCTCTTTCGGTTTTTACACTAAAATGATCAAAATTAGGAGTTTCAAATACATCAGTGATCCCAGTAAAATTTGGGATTTCACCTTTTCTAGCTTTCTTATACAATCCTTTTGGATCCCGCTTTTCACATTCTTCTATAGGACAAGACACGTGTACAAAAGTTATATTGTCTTTACCTAAAATGTTTTGAACCATCAACCTATGTGATTCGTAAGGTGTAATGGCTGCTACAATAGGAATCGCATCTACTTGTAGAAGAATTTTGCATATTTCTGAAATACGTCTTACATTTTCTTTACGATCATCTCGGCTAAAGCCTAAATTGTTGTTGATTCCTTTTCTAATAATATCTCCATCCAGTAAACATACTTTTTGATCATCAATGGAAATCTGTAGCCTGACTTGTTCAGCTAATGTAGACTTTCCTGCTCCAGAGAGACCAAAGAACCATATGACTTTAAGAGGGTACATTACCTTTTACTGTTTTGTGAAAAGTGTACCCAAACATTTTAATGTCTTTTTGATACACTTCGTTAATAATTTCTATAGACTCGTTATTATAATAGGTATCATAGTGTTTATGTACGGTAGTATTAACCCTGGGAATTTTGATCACAGGTCTTCCTTGGTGTTTTAGGAAATTATCCATTTCTTCCTGTAGGTTTTCGAATTTGAGAATGGTATTAACCAATATGTTTTTATTTTCATCACAAATCCAGCGACATTGGGGAACAAAATGTAGTTGTTTAATAACCGAATCTTCTGCCTTAAATGCTTCTCTAACAAAAGCATTAAAATCACCTTTGTAGCGAGCTACATATCGTTCTTGATCGGTTTTATCTCCCTTATTCCTACCGCCTGTATTCAAATACATAAAAGAGGACACTGCCCGATCCCACGGGTTTCTTACTACCGCCAAAAGATGATATTTTTCTAAGGAGAGCGGATCATATTCTGATAAATGTGAAAAATCCGGATGACGAATATCGTGCCCTTTTATAGAAACTCCTATCTGAGGGGCAACGGTAGCGATGGCTGTACCCGCTGTTTTTGGGATGTGGATAAAAACCAGAGATTTATGCATATTAATTGTTATTCTACAAATTGAAAAGTCTTACCATTCTAACATTACAGTTTAAGTTTGTTTTAAAATAATCTTATTCAAAATTCTTTTAAAATTTAGAGTATCAGATGGTTTAGGAGCAGAAAACAATTGAACTTCATTTAAAGGCCCCAAGATCACGTATCGGGGTATGAAAAATGAGCCAAGTCGATCCGTTTTGAGGATCTCCAAAAGTTTTGATCCAGAGATATCAATAATCTTATAATGTTTAGAATTATTTCCTAGGTCTATATTCCAATTATTTATCTTATTTATCCATTTCCTATCAGAATAATCAATTGAAATGTAAATCCATTCAACTTTTCCTTTTAGATCTTCATCATTTTTTAAAGTTGTAGATTTTTCCATTTCTTTTATACAGGGCGAACACCAGGTAGCCCAAAAATCCAAAATTTTGATCTTACCATCAGAGTTTGCCAAAATTTCGTTGAGTGTTATTGTATCCCCTTCAAGCGATATTAGTTTTTCCTTTAGAATATTTTCGGAAAATTTGAAACCACTTAAATCCAATTCTTCTTCAATTTCTTCCAACATCTCCACATAATATTGATTCATCTCCAGTTTTTTACTATCTAAAATAATTTTTTTTAGATAATGGGCCTCTTCAATACCTGTGCCCAATCCTTTTTTGTGATAGTCATACAAAAGTCTAGTTAACGCAAAATCTTTTAGTTTACCATTTAAATTATCCTCAATATATTTTTGTTCGGATTTAAAGTTATCGAAGGAATATGGAATTGATTCTGTTTTGGCAAAATAATATCTAATAAACAAAGTAAGGCTTCTTTTAAAATAATCATTTTTTAATAATTCTGGCCTTTTAAAATCTTCAATATGTATGTTGTCAAAATATTCATCAGTGTTAATTATGGATTCATAGTTTTTTATATAATTTGATGATAAAGCTTCTGTAAAGTTGGGATTATTTAGATTAGAACTAAAATCAGTAGCAATAGATCGAGGGGCGATTAAATTAAATAAATATTCGAATTTTAGTTCAGCTTCTATTTTTTTTTCAAAATTTTGAGAAACCTTATGGTTTTTGATGTACTGCTTAAAAAAAAATAATCGCCTTTTGTAAATATTGTCAGCCAGCTTCTTATAAGTTTCAAGATCACCTTTAAATGTATTGCTACCCCATTCTGTATTTAATGGATCCAATTGATTGTAGAAGTTGTAATGTGCAGCATTTTCACCTTCAAAACTTATTCTTTTATTAACTATATTCATTTTTAAACTGTCTCCTGGGGTAACGAATATTCTTGTATTATAATTTGTAGAATCACCGAATGCAAAAATTTCAAATAGTTGAGGTTCACCCATCTCACTTATTCTTATTTGTAAAGTTTTTTTGCTACTATTAGTTTTCTCTGTTGTTTTAGAATCTTGTCCAAAAAAACTTGAATAATCAATTATATTAAAATATTCGAAGCTTTTTGGATCATCTGTGAATCCCTTAATCAAAACGGAATTCAAAGAATCACTTATGCTAAAATTTGATTCTTTAATTTTTGATTTATCATTTTTTCTATTTTCATTGCAGGAGAATAGAAAAACAATAAATAAAATATAAACAAGTTTAATATTTGAATTTTTAAATTGCATAAATTCTAAAAAGGTTTTTTGGCATTTAAATACCAAAAAACCTTTCAAATTGGTTAACAATTGCTTCCTGCGCAAACACAGCTTCCATTCCAACCACCTTGATTATTACAAGCCCAGTTACAAGTGCTAGCGCTACAATCCGGAGCTCCCGTAATATTAACTCCTGAATTGCATCCACAAGCCCAGTCTCCTCCATAGGTATACCCTCCAAAAACAGCTTTTAACTGATTTCTTTCAAGCATTTCCCGATCATTCAATTCCAAACCTTTTAATTTCAGTTTTTTCATATTATTAAGTTTTAAGAGTAAGCTTTCCCTGAACCTTTAAAGACACTCAAGGATTATGTCCATTATTATATAAGCACATTTTTTAAATCTTTAATTTGATATTCCTTAGGTAACTCATACCCATTGATAAAAATAGTAGGGGTATAGGTTATTTTTTCTTCAGTACACCAATCCCTCATCATTTTAATTTTATCCATTTGTTGTATTAACTCTCCATTCATAGGATATTTATCAGCAAAGGTTTCGTAATCTTTGTTCTCTGCCAGATACCAATCATCCAACGCTTTTTGTGTTTGTTCTTTATCTCCCTGGCTATCAATAGCTAAAAAATGTCGTACCGGTTTGGCTTTATAGTCTTTGGAATCAGTAGAAGAAGCAAATAGTATTTGTAAATTAATGACTCCTTTTTCTACCAATTCTTCTAGTATAGGATGGGCTTCTGCACAAGGACCACAATAAGGATTACAAACTTTGATGACTGAATATTTTGCTATATCATTTTTAAAAATAATTCCCATTCCATCGGTAGGATGTTGTATTTTTTTTGATTTTTGTAAAAGTCCGGTAAAGACATTGGGGTTATTCTTTAATTGCAGGAAATTTCTTTTATAAAAATTGCTTTCTTTACTGCGCTCTAATAATGGTTTTAAAAGTTTCCAGCTAAGAATAGGTAATACCGACATTACAATAAAAGCAGGCAGTAGAGAGATATCTAAAGGTTTAGCATACCAATTGGTAAAAAGTACCAAAACAATTTCTAATACTAACACACCTTGTATCGCAATACACAGCTTACACCATTGTTTTAAAATGGCTCCCTGATATATCAAAGAGGATATAATAAAGGGTAAAGAAAGAAGACTTAACCATCCAGTTATCGCCAGAGCACTGAAAGAAAACCCTCGTAAAAGTAAAAATGAAGATGTCCCAAAGAAATAAGCAAATCCTATTTCACTCCAGCTAAAAGCATCAAATAAAAATGTAGCTTGTTTAGAATTGAGAACTGCATTACAATTTACTTTTTTACTGCCAGAACAGATTTTTTGTAAGACAGGGTTATGTTTATCTATTTCATACCAAAGTAATAGGCCACCAACCACCATCCCAAATACCTTGATTACGAAAAAAATGATCAAAAGAAGTTGAGATATTAATTCTGTATTTGTTTGTTTATAAAAAGATATTCCTATCCAGCCAAGAAGGCTCAGTAAAAAAATAGCAGCTCCAAGAATCAAAACCTTGTTGCTAAACTTTTTGTTTGCATAGTTTTCTTCGCCAGAGGCTTCATCAGTCTCGGCAAAAAGGCAGATACCTGTCCACCGTTGGGTAAACTCATTAAAAGGTTCCCAGGTATATTTGTCCTCAGAATTGTAAAATCCTACTTTATCATCTGTAACTTTCGTTACTACAACAAAATTTTTTGTTCCCTGAGCAGCTACCTGAGCGATAAATGGATGTTGAATATTTTTAATTCGGTTAGCATCTAACTTTGCTGATACTGAATCTATACTACAACTCTGCAAGGTATCGGAAACTGCAAGCATACTTCGGTAGTTAGGATGCGATAGTATTTTATCCTTTATATAGCTCAACGTTACTTTGGCCTGTAACAATTTGGTGAATCTATATGTGGATAAAATTACATTTTCCTTAGTAAGCATTGATTTTAAAAGCATAAGCTAAGGTTAAATTAAGTTTATCTTTCTTTGAGTCTTGTAAAAATACTTAAATTCATTAGTACTTGTAATACTGTAAAACCATAGTTAACATTTTGATAACTAAAGTTTTAAGTTTGTTAACCAAATATTCCATACCACTAAACAAAATTGATTTTTATAAAATAAAATAGTAGTTCAATTGGAATAATGACCGTACAGAAATAAAGATTAGCGACTAAATAACCTTTAAGGTAATTGTAGCTGATTCTGTAATATTAAACCAGGTTGAGTAGTGCAAACGGCGTCCTATAACTCCGTCGTCTACAACGCTAAAATCAGAATCAGAATTTGAAAACCGTTGGTTTCGAGGACAACCAATGGTACTGTATTCAGCGAACTGCCAAAAGTATTTTTTAGATGATGTCTTTACATCATTTCTTCCGATCGAAGATCTAATTTCTTTAGACTAAGCTTTTTCATGGGAATACACTTTATTAATTAATTCTAAAGTTTTTATCAACAAACACTTACCTTTCCTGTTTTGTCTTGTTTTCTGTTAACATATACATTAAGGATAAATTAAAATTTACATTGACTTTCTGTCTATAAATCTAAAATTATTCTTGATTTGTTTTTTTCGATTCTCAAGAATCATTTTCGCCGCAGAAACACCCATATTTTTAAAATCAGTTCCTATTACCGTAATACCTAATAGCTCTTTAAGCGGTGTGTCGTTATAAGAAACAATACCAATATTCTTTCCTAGTTGAAGTGTGCTTTCTCTTACCTGCTTTACCAGTTCTACCAAATCAGTTTCAGTAATTGTTATATAGGCATCGCCTTTTCTGAGTTCCATCCCTTCGTAAATTTCATCAAGAATTTCAAAATCAAATGAGTTAAATACACAAAATTTTCTAAAACCATGAAGAATTTCTCTTGGATATGGATAGACCGATTTATCCGGATATACTAAAATAAGTTTAGTATATTTTTTTAACTTATTAATTCCTTTACCGAGTGCTTCGATGATATCTTCTTCAAAATCCTGATATACTTGGATAATATCTTCTTTTAAGAAATCGATTTTATTATCTAAAAGAATTAATTTACGGTCGGGTATCTCTTCAACAGCTTTTAACACCTTATCCGTGTAGCTAACGTGCTGAAGTTGATCATTTTTAAAATGTGACATTATTACATAATAATCATAATGACCTTTATAGCGTTCCATAAGTTTCAAAAACAAGGTTTCATCACAGTGATAAATATGAAGATCTAGATGTGCATTAGTACCTATAGCATTAAGAAACGCATTATAAATGGTCATTTTATAGGAACTCAACTTATTTATTAAAAATAGAATATTTACTTTATTTATTAAATCAGTTTTTGCGACATAAAACCCTTTTCCTTTAACGGATTCTATAATTTTTCTCTCTTTAAGTTGATTGTATGCTTTTTCGACTGTATCCCTTGAAAGATAAAACTCTTCACTTATCTCGTTTATCGAAGGTATTTTTTGTCCAACTTTAAGGTTGCCACGGGAAATATCTGCAATTATTGAATCAACAATTTGCTTATATTTTGGTTTTCTTGAATCATGATCAATTTTAATATTTACTAAAAGATCCATTGGGTATATCAGGGGTAAAATTAGACGTGTCGCATTGACAAATAACTAAAAATTAAACAACATTATTAATTATTTTATCATTTTTTATCGAAATTATCGAAATATTCTAAGTAAATTCTCTGTTGTACAGTATACTACAGGATGGAGAATGCTAGTGCTAATTCTATTTTCGTACGATCCATATAGCTGATTAAGCCAACATAAAATCCTAAATAACTATGGGAATAACCAAAAATACTACATATAACTATGTAAATTATCTCTGGGACGATAAAAAAGCAGCATCCATTGAAGGTGATGAAGTAGAACTTTTTTTGTACAGATCGAATATACTAGGGGCAGATTTACGAATAACGAATTACGGTGGTGGAAATACCAGTTGTAAAACTATCGAAAAGGATCCAATAACAAATGAATCCGTAGAGGTAATGTGGGTCAAAGGTTCCGGAGGAGATATTGGAACACTAACCAGATCTGGTATTGCTGCCTTATATACTGAAAGGCTTAGAAACCTAAAAAAGGTATATCGCGGAATAGAATTCGAAGATGAGATGGTTTCGCTCTTTAATCATTGTATGTATGATCTTGATAGCAAAGCTCCGTCAATAGACACACCACTACACGGATTGTTACCTTTTAAGCATATTGATCATCTTCATCCTGACGCAGTGATTGCAATAGCCGCTGCTAAGGAGGGAAAAAAGATTACTAAAGAAATATGGGGTGATTCTATGGGATGGGTTTCCTGGCAGAGACCCGGTTTTGATTTAGGACTACAACTTGAAGAATGTTTAGCAGAAAATCCCGGCATTCGTGGAATCATTCTGGAAAGTCACGGGTTATTTACCTGGGGAGAGACATCTTATGATTGCTATATAAACAGCCTGGAAGTTATAGAAATGGCATCTTCATATATTGAAGAAAAATCTAATAATAACCAACACCAATTTGGAGGACAAAAAATTGAGTCTTTAGCTTCCGATAAAAGAATCGAGCAAGCTACTACTCTGGCACCAATATTAAGAAGTCTGTGTTCTAGTGAAAATAGAATGATTGGCCACTTTACAGATGATGAACGCGTATTAGATTTTATAAATAGTAATCACCTGACCAAACTGGCGCCTCTTGGTACTTCTTGTCCGGATCATTTTCTTCGGACTAAAATTAAACCATTGGTTCTGGAATTAGAACCTGATGAGGATCTGTCCGATCCCCAAAAGATTGTATCGCTTATTACAACCTCTTTTGAACACTACCGAGAGGATTATAAGAAATATTATGAATCTTGTAAACATCCAAACAGTCCTCCGATGAGAGATCCCAATCCGGTTGTAATTATTTACCCCGGTGTAGGTATGTTTACTTTTGCAAAAAACAAACAAACTGCAAGAGTTGCTAGTGAATTTTATATAAATGCTATTAATGTAATGCGTGGTGCAGAAGTTATCTCTGAATATACTGCGCTTCCAAGGCAAGAAGCATTCAATATTGAATATTGGTTATTAGAAGAAGCAAAATTACAGCGCTTGCCTGCAGAAAAACCATTATCAAGAAAAATTGCAATCATAACCGGAGCAGCCGGAGGGATAGGTAAAGCAATTGCAGATAAGCTCATTACGGAAGGTGCAAATGTTATAATTACGGATCTTCAGGCTGAAGCTTTAACCAAAATCTCAACATCTTATAAAAATGATGAGGCAATTACGGTAACATGTGATGTTACTGATCCACAATCTATTGAAAAAGCATATAATGAAGCGTGCCTTAATTTTGGTGGAATAGATATTATAATTCATTCAGCAGGTTTAGCAATTTCCAAACCTTTAGAAAAAACCACAATTTCTGATTGGAATCTTTTACAAAATGTATTAGTAAAAGGACAATTTCTAATGGTTAAAAAAGGAGTTGAAATTATAAAAAAACAAAACTTTGGAGGTGATATCATCAATATTGCCAGCAAAAATGGTTTGGTAGCCGGTCCCAATAATGTAGGATACGGAACTGCAAAAGCAGCCCAACAACATATGTCCAGGTTATTAGCGGCAGAACTAGGAAAAGATAAAATAAGAGTTAATACTGTTAATCCTGATGGTGTTATAATAGGCAGTAAAATTTGGGAAGGCAAATGGGCTGAAGGTCGGGCAAAAGCCCACGGAATTAAGGTAGAAGATCTTCCTTCTCATTATGCGAAACGAAATTTACTCAATGAAATTATATTACCACAGGATATAGCAAATGCGGTATTTGCAATATTGGCTATATTAACCAAAAGCACCGGCAACACCTTAAATGTAGATGGCGGAATGCCGGATGCCTTCGTTAGATAAAAATTGCACATTTCTTATATGAAAATTAATAATCAGCAAATAGCAGACTTAAATAAACTAGAAGAACCTGATCATAGTATCGCTTTTGACTTTCTCGCAAGCGGGCTTCAAAAGAAGGGGATGGAAACGCACAAAATTGTTTCAAAGCTTCGGGATTTTCAGGTGGCAATTCCCAGTTGGGCTTTAGGTGCAGGAGGTACTCGCTTTGGAAGGTTTAGCTATGGCGGAGAACCTGCTACTTTAGAGCAAAAACTTGATGACATTGGTATTCTCCACGCTCTCACCGATACAGCAGGAGCAGTTTCATTACACATACCTTGGGACATTCCGGAAGATTATCAGGCAATCAAAGAGGTAGCATCTTCTCACAATATAGTTTTTGACGCAGTAAATTCAAATACTTTTCAGGATCAATTACATACTAAAAATAGTTACAAGTATGGCTCGTTAAGCAATACAATTCTTGATGTAAGAGAACAAGCTATTCAGCATAATATTGAAGTCATCAATATAGGTCAAAAACTTGGTTCTAAAAGTTTGACCGTCTGGCTTGCAGATGGAGCTAATTTTCCAGGTCAAAACAATTTTCAAAAAACTTTGGAAAATACTCAAAACAGTCTAAAAAAGATCTACAAATCGGTTCCTGATGACTGGAAAATGTTTATCGAATATAAACCTTACGAACCTAACTTCTACAGTACCGTGATACAGGACTGGGGAACATCTCTTTTGCTGGCAGAAGCTTGTGGAGAAAAAGCGTATTCACTGGTAGATCTCGGACATCATTTGCCTAATACCAACATCGAGCAAATTGTAGCTACCCTTTTGTATAAAGGCAAGCTTGGTGGTTTTCATTTTAATGACAGTAAATACGGTGACGACGATCTGACCGTAGGATCGATAAAACCATATGCTCTGTTTCTGATTTTTAATGAGCTGGTTTATGGAATGAAGAATAATCCTAATAATCCGGATTTAGCCTGGATGATCGATGCAAGTCATAATATTAAGGACCCCTTAGAGGATCTTATACAATCATTAGAAGCGATTTTAATTGCCTATGCTCAGGCGCTACTTATAGACCAGAAAAAACTAAAAGATGCTCAAGAAAACCAGGATGTAGTGAGATGTCAGGAAATATTACAAGAAGCCTATCGTACAGATGTGAGACCACTTATTAAGGAATCCAGACTGCAATCAGGTGCCGCTATGGATCCATTAGCTGTTTATCGATCCTTGAACGTTAGGCAAACCTTGATTAAGGAAAGAGGAAAAAATTCAACTGCAACAGGATTATAAAGGCCATGAGAAAAGTAACAGCAGTTTTTGATATAGGCAAAACCAATAAAAAGTTCTTTCTTTTTGATTCCAATTATAAAGAGATTTATAAAGAATATACAAAATTCGAAGAGATCAAAGATGAAGACGATTTTCCTACAGAAAACCTTGCTGAACTTCAAAAATGGCTAAAGAATCTTTTTAATGAGATTTTATCTACTGAAAAATATGACATACAGGCAATCAATTTCTCTACTTACGGAGCTAGTTTTGTTCATTTAGACAAAAAAGGAAATATTCTTACACCATTATATAACTATTTGAAACCACTTCCGGAAAAGACTATTACGGATTATTATAATTTACACGGAGATCCTCCTAATATAGCAACAGAAACTGGTTCTCCACCTGCAGAAATGCTTAATTCAGGAATGCAACTTTTCTGGCTAAAGACAACGAAACCCGAAATCTTTAACAAGATACGATACTCATTGCATTTTCCTCAATATTTATCATTTCTATTCACAGGAATTCCGTTAGCTGAATTTACCAGTATTGGTTGTCATACTTCTCTTTGGGATTATACTACAAATAATTATCACCAATGGGTAACCAATGAAAGAATTGATGAAAAATTTCCGTTTCTTGTTCCTACAAACACCGCTATTAAAATGAACTATAGTGGTAAAAACATTCTGGTAGGCACAGGTATACACGATAGCTCATCAGCTTTAATTCCTTATTTACTGGGAGAAAAAAAACCTTTTGTACTCATTTCCACTGGTACTTGGAGCATAACGTTAAATCCTTTCAATTCAGAACCGATTACCAAAAATGATATAGAAAACAATTGTCTTAGCTATCTTAGAATGGATGGAAAACCTGTAAGAGCTACACGATTTTTTATGGGTAATGAATATAAGATTCAAGTAAAAAAGCTTTGCCAATACTTTGACAAAGATGAATCCTATCATCATCATATTAAATTTAACAGTAATCTTTATTTAAAATTAAAATTATATAATCATCATCATTTTAGATTTCAAGAAATTAAACTTCAAGTGAACAACCGGCCAGAAGAGACCAATCTCTCTGTTTTTAATTCTTTTGAAGAAGCATACCACCAATTAATGATTGAATTAGTAGAAATTCAGGTTCATACTACCAATCTGGCAATCGGTAATAGTGATATAAAAAAAATATATATCGATGGTGGCTTTAGTGAAAATGAAATTTTTGTAAAACTAATCGCCTTGAAATTTAAAAAATATAAAGTAAGAACGACAAGATCGCCCTTAGGTTCTGCGCTTGGAGCTGCAATGGTAATATCCGATCAAACATTGGACTCTCGATTTTTAAAAGATAATTACCAAGTCAAAAAACTAAAACCACCCGTTTTACAACAACTATCAGAATAGATTTTATATGAAATGGTCCTACAACACGAAATATCCATCTATTGATGACCTAAGATCCAGGGCACAAAAACGTATCCCTAAATTTGCTTTTGAATATCTTGATGGGGGTTGTAATGAAGATGTTAATCTGCACCGAAATCGATCTGATATTCAGGAAGTAGAACTTAGACCCAATTATCTTAGTAAACATCAGGGCTCTGCTATGAAAACAGAGCTTTTCGGAAACACATATGATGCTCCATTCGGTATTGCTCCGATTGGTTTACAAGGGTTAATGTGGCCTAATGCGCCGGAAATTCTTGCCGAAGCAGCTGTAAGACATAACGTTCCTTTTATTTTAAGTACAGTAACAACAAGCAGCATAGAAAGAATTAGTGAAATTACAGAGGGTAAATTTTGGTTTCAATTATACCATCCTACAGAGGATCGATTAAGAAATGATATTATCCGAAGAGCCTCAGAGGCTGGAAGTGAAGTACTGGTTTTGTTATGTGATGTTCCTACCTTTGGCTTTAGACCCAGAGATATCCGAAACGGTCTTGCTATGCCGCCTAAAATGTCTTTTAATAATATACTTCAAATTTTGGCAAAGCCTAATTGGGCATTTCAAACTTTACTCCACGGTCAGCCAAATTTTGAAACATTGAAACCTTACATGCCTAAAAATTTGGATCTAAGCGCTTTAGGACAATTTATGGATCTTACTTTTAGCGGAAGACTTAATGAAGAAAAAATAGCACCTATCAGAGATATGTGGAAGGGCAAAATAGTGCTCAAGGGAGTTGCAAGCGAAGCAGATACAGAACGCGCAATTAAACTCGGTTTAGATGGCATCATAGTTTCTAATCACGGAGGTAGACAACTAGATGCAGGACAATCCACTATCAAACCCTTGAAAAATATTGCAAATAAATACGGAGACAAGATTACTGTAATGATGGATAGCGGGCTCCGTTCGGGTCCAGATATTGCAAGAGCATTAGCTACCGGAGCAAAATTCACCTTCATGGGTAGATCATTTATGTACGGTGTATCCGCTCTTGGCAAAGAAGGTGGAAATCATACTATTTCTCTTATCAAAACCCAGCTACAACAGGTAATGGAGCAAATTTGCTGCGAAAAAGTATCAGATTTCCCAAACCATTTGATTAATCCTGAAATTTAAAAACATCATATGAGTCAATTTAACATTGAAGAAGAAATTGAAGGAATAGCAGGAGGAGAATTCGAAAGACAACCTGTTCCTAAAAGTAGTTGGAAGGGTTGGAAAAGTTTTCTGGGTATGTATGCAGGCGAACATGCCGCAGGAACCGAATTTATGATTGGTCCTTTATTTCTTACTGCCGGAGTAAGTGCTTTTGATCTAATTGTAGGTTTATTAATCGGTAATTTACTTGCTGTGGTAAGCTGGAGGTTTCTAACCGCAGAAATTGCAGTTAAAAACAGGTTGACATTATATTATCATTTAGAAAAAATTTGTGGTAAAAATCTGGTAACTACCTATAACCTCGCAAACGGTATTTTATTTTGCTTCCTAGCAGGAGCAATGATTACCGTTTCTGCTACCGCTGTCGGTGTACCATTTGACATGGAGATGCCAAAACTTACGGATACTATGCCCAGCAGTATTAATTGGGTGATTATTGTAATACTAATCGGTGCGGTAATTTCTATAATTGCAGCGAGAGGGTATGATACAGTGTCTAAAGCAGCCAATTGGATGTCACCGGTAATTGTATCAGCTTTTATTGCCTGCGGCATCGTGGCACTTAATCAATTAGAGGTTAGAAGTTTTGATGATTTCTGGGCAATTTGGGGAGAAGGATCCGAACCCTTTCCAGGTCAGGTAAAATTTACGTTTTGGCACGTTGTGATATGGTCATGGTTTTGTAATGCTGCGATGCATATAGGAATGTCTGATCTCTCTGTATTTCGGTTTGCAAAATCACCATCTGCCGGTTGGACTACCGCTGCAGGGATGTATGTAGGACATTATATGGCATGGATTGCAGCAGCACTATTATATGCTGTTTATCTTAAATCTCCCGAAGCTCAGGTATTTTTAAGTAATGGAGAAGCACCACCGGTTGCGCCTGGTCCCCTGGCTAATAATGCTATAGGGATTTTCGGAATTATTGCGGTTGTATTAGCTGGATGGACTACCGCTAATCCCACTATATACAGGGCAGGTTTAGCTTTTCAGGCTATTATACCAAAAGTTTCTACCTTTTGGATAACCATAATCGCAGGGTCTATTGCTACACTTGCCGGCATTTTTCCAGCCTTTGCAATGAAACTATTAGGCTTTGTAGCTTTGTATGGTTTCATTCTGGCTCCTTTTGGTGCCGTTATAGTTTTTGAGCACTTCTTTGCAAAGAAAGTAGGGATCATTCCCTTTTATGCAGAAGAAAAGAAAATTAACTTTAATACTTCAGTATTACTTGCATGGATTATTAGTTTTGGTATATTTTATTATATTTCAGAACAATTTGATGTGTTCTTGTCTTTTGTTACCTTACCTGCTTGGTTAAGTTGCGGAATTCTATACTTAGTCTTCAGTAAGATACTTCAAAAGTAAAACGTCTTTTCAACCATTTTTTGAAAAGTATTCTCTAATTTTGAGATACATCAATCACCAAACAATTAAATTTTAGCAGAATTTATAATTGTTTTGGGTACACATCGAACGGATATATGAAGAACCATTGAATATAAAACCTGATTATGTTAAAATTTTACTTTACTTTTTTTTCAGAATTAAGCTTAAAATATTCACTTCTCATTTTCCTATGTATCACTAATCTTAAAATTTCTTCGGCTCAAGTTCGAACATCTTCAGCTTCTGAAATCGAATCAATTAAATCTAAAGTAGATTCACTGGATAAATTATTTTATGAGTACCGATACTCTAATAGGGATACGGTCGACAGGATCCTGGAAGAGGCATTATCACTAACTAATAGTATAGGTTATAGTAAAGGGAAAGTAAGGGTTTTAACAAATATTGGAATGAATTTATATTTTAAAGGGGAATACACGAAAGCCCTTTTTAACTTTATAGAAGCATTAAAACTATCGCACTCCCTACTTCTTGAAACAAATGATCAAAAGAAAATCAGTGCTCTTGAAGAGCAATTATGCGGAATTCATATAAGTGTTGGAAATACATACAACTACCTACAGGAAATTAACCTGGCATTTCTACATTATTCAAAAGCTGAAGAACTCGCTGCCAAAGCTAATGCTAAGGGTACATTAAAGCAGATAATGCTTATGAAAGGAACCCTTCACCAAAGTATGGGTAATTTTGAACAAGCCAGTACTATTTATTCCGACCTCTTAGCCGAAAAAGACACAACAGACATCACCGATAGAAGTATACCTATATTGCATATCAATCTTGGCGAGACCTATTATGAACTCAATAAACTAGAAAAAGCTTTAGATCATAATAGCATTGCGCATGCTCTTTTTAAAAAGATGAGTGATAAAATAGGGATGGTTGCCACGCAGCAGGTTTACGGAAAAATTTATCTGGCGCAAAATAGATTGTCCGATGCTCTGTCCTATAGCCATAACGCATTATCGGTACTTGATGAAATGGATGACCATAGATCGAGAGCACAGGCGTATTTATTATTAGGACAAATTCACGATAAAACGAAAAAATATGATTCTGCCGTATATTATTCTCAAAAAAGTTTAGATCTCTCTTTAGTAAATAATCTGGATGAGACCGCCCTAAAATCGTGTGAACATTTACTGGAAATTTATAAATCAAAAAAAATTAAACATCCGATTGAAGATATTTATAAACTGAATACACTAAATCTTGAGTTGCAAAGCAGATTGTTAAATAAAACGAACGAGATAGAACTTACCGATGTTATAAGTAAAGATCCAATTATTGCTGATGAATCAGGATTGCGATCAGATAAATTTCAAATTACCCAAATTCAGGATCGTATCTATATAGTTTTATTAGTTTGCCTTGGTATCTTCTTAGCCGAAATTGTTTTTATCAGATTTACCTATAAAAGTAAATCCCAAAAAACTATCTTGTAGAAGCGAAACAAGATTACACATGAAAAAAAATGTTTTGATGATTATTGGAGTTTCTTTAGGAATCTCAGTGATTTTATGGGTTGCTTCTATTTTAGCTATAGTAACCATTCCCAAATCAATACTTTTTATTCAATTAACTACGCATTTTCTGGTTACCATAATTCTTTATTCCTTTTTCATTTTTATTCTCTTCAATTATCTAAAACTCAATTTTGTTAATCGAGAAACTACAAATCAAGTTATTCTTTATTGTATAATATCCCTTATGGTATCAACTTTACATAGCGTTATTTATCATTTTATATATAGTGATACCGCTCCATCAAATATGGGTAGTTTTAGGATATTTGCAATCACATTTTTGTTCCAAAATGTTTTTTTCATTCCAATACTATTTATTCATAAAAAACGAAAACCTTTTTCAGGTTTAAACACCCCTAATTCTTTTAAAAGAAGTCTTCCTGAAGAGAATAAAGATGTCATAGATATTGTAGGGGTTTTGCCTAAAGAAAAAATTATATTTTCTGCAAACGACCTTCTTTTCATAAAATCTTCTGATAACTATTCGGAGTTCCACTTTACCGATACTAAAGGCATAAAACGAAAAATACTTAGGCTAACTTTAAAAAGTATAGAAGAACAATTGAAATGTGATTATATTATTAGAAGTCATAAATCATACATTGTAAATCTAAAACAAGACATTATCATTAAAGGAAATGCTAATGATACTAAAATATTAATTCAAGATTTTACCATTCCGGTTTCCCGAAGCAGAAGAAATGCTATTTTGGAGTTATATGCAAAGTATTACTCTTAGAAAAGGTTACACTCTTCAATTTGAAGTTATTTTATCCCCTTAATCGGAATTTACAACATATACTTTATAATCAAACTCTTACTCTATATTATCACTGATAATTTATGAGTCATGTGGTGAACGGTAACTTCATTTACCGTTCACCACAAATCCAACATTTAACCACAAACCCTTGTAAATCAGCATTTTTATTTTTTAAAACCTAGTTTTAGTTGAATATTTGAACATCATAAATAATGTACATAAACCAAAAAATCAACTTATGAAAACCAAAACACAAAATCCGATTCTGACACTTAGTTTACTACTATTTTTAGGGACATTTATAAGTATTAATGCACAAAGCGTAGTTACCGCAGGATCTGGCTCTAACGGTCTCACTTTACAACTTAATTCTAATCCCGGAGGCGGTAATTCTCCTTATATTTTATTCGATGCCCTTAATGGAGGCGCAAGCAGTATTTTTATGATGAGACAAGAAACGAATACTTTATCTCTAAATAGTTATTCCAGCAAATGGACAAATAGAAAAGACGTTATGACATTTACTAACACCGGAAAAGTTGGAATCAACACTAACGCACCGGCTGCTGACTTAGATGTAAGAGGCAACGCTGTTTTTAGAGACGGAGCCTTAGATATCGCGCTTAGCACTCCGGCGGGTAGAAATGGAATTATTTTTGATTCAGATAATAGCGGGGACTATTCTAGATTAGATATTTTTAACGTGCCAAATACTACAGAAAGCAGTAGATATTTTAGTCTAAAGTATAATTCTGATTCTCATGGTATTACTATTAGAAAAGGAGGAAATGTAGGAATAGGTACCAATGGTCCAGGTTCTTATAAATTAGCAGTAAATGGAAAAGTACGTGCCAAAGAAGTTGTTGTCGAAACAGGCTGGGCTGATTTTGTATTCGAAAAAGAATATCAACTTCCTACACTAGAAGAAGTAGAAAATCACATCAAAGAAAAAGGACACCTAAAAGATATTCCATCCGCCAAAGAAGTAGAAGAAAATGGGGTAAGCCTTGGTCAGATGGATAGTAAACTATTACAAAAAATAGAAGAACTCACACTCTATATTCTGGAAGAGAACAAAAAAAGGAAAGGGTTGGAAAGTATCATAAAAACATTAGAGTCTAGGTTGAATGCCTTAGAAACTAAATAATGAATATGATGCAGAAATTAAGATCATATATTGTATATCTTCTTCTTGTGATGTCTTACAATCTTACGGTGGGACAATCAACAGAATTTCAGATTTCTGATGTGCAATTAAAGATAAATGGTCAATTATTTCAAATTGATCAGATAACCGATTCTGATATTACCGAAGGAGATGAAATATACATTGAGTATAGTATCTTTAACTTCACAGAAGTACCGGGAAACAATACCCCGGTAGGAAACTACAGAATCTATGAAGATGAGGCTCTTGGTATTTTTGCCAATAGTGGTACATTAAATACCGCAAATCTAACAGCAAATCTACCAGAAATTCAGGGCAGCTATCCTACTTTTGATTTTCCTGCTTCTACTGATTTAGGACAACCCAACGAAAATATAAGAGGGTTTCGATTTACAGATGGACCTTTTGACACTTCGTTAAGTGGTAATCACACCTTCTTTATAGCAGTGAATACGGCTATCAGGTTTAACTCTCACGATTTGAACATTACTATAAGACCCCCTACCATTCCTGAACTGGCTCCGGATTTCGGAAATCTAATACAGTTTTCTGTTTTTATAAATCCTTGCTTATCTTCTAATGTTAACGTTACGGGAAATGCTATAGGTAATAACCAAACTGTAAAGATCAATGCACAAAGCATTAATCAGGTTACTAGAAATGTACTATCTGGTGGAACATTAATTGTGAAAGCAAGAGAAGGCAAAATCACTATAAAACCTGGATATAAAGCAAGAGAGGGGAGCTCATTTAAAGCTATTATAGATCCAAACGCATCCTGCCACACCAATAGGGCCAATACGGTATCTAGCGAAATTAGCAGCATAATAAAGGCTCTGTCAGGATCAAGAACCGATTTAGGATTAGAAGGTGATATGAATATTCGAAAAGATAATCAGATACTGATATTTCCAAATCCTGTATCAGATCAGTTTGCTATAGCTTCTTCAGATAAAATACGAAAAATTGAGATTTATAATAGTTTAGGAAAATTAGTTGCCACAGACGATTTGAGCAGCATAACCGATTCTTCCAAACATGTTAATATAAGTTTTTTGACTAAAGGAATATATATAGTAAAGGTCTTTACGGAATACGGGGCATACTCTCAGAAACTAATTAAAAACTAATACTATGTATATTCAAAAAATATTTATAATAACATCCTTATTCATTCTGGGTATTATACATACCAGTTTGGGTCAGGATGTTATAGGGCTGCCAAAAACTAATTTGGTAAAATTAGACCTCAATGGTAAAGGAGCAGGAATCGACCCAAATGTTCTTACCAACGCAGACAAAGTGAAAGTTGTAAATACGTTAAACAGTATACAATTAGGATTAATTAATGAATTGAAATCTAGAGCGACGCCGGTCAACCCGATTGTCGGTAATCAAGTTGCCGATCGACCGGCAAACCCAAAAATAACGCTGTTTAGAAACCCTGGTCTCGATGGTCAATTAACTTTAGATCAATTTAGAAATCAGACGACCAATTCCTTTACCGTGAATAATTTTGATTTTACCAAAACAAACCTACAAAGCTACAAATCTATTCTGGAGCAAGCTCAGGCATATCAATCCAGAACAAAAGCTCTGGGCTTCATTAATACCCAGCTTGCTACCTCTAAAGCAACCAATGCTACCTCGAACTTTTTAATCCGACGGTACAATGAAACATTAGGAAGAATAGGTAAAATTTTTGGTGGTGGTGGCGAAATAAAAGTTCCGGTTTCGGGTGTTGAGGTTCCTTTTGACATTTCAGTATTACAGGAGATTTTAGAAGATCAAACAATACGGAATGGTGTATTAGACGGTAATGTAGATGCGCTTAAAACCGCTCAAACTGATCTTAAGGTACGTTCATTCTCTAACTTAAGAGAATCTGTTAGTAGCTTCCGGAACTTAGGTGTAAAACCCGTATTGGCAGAAGACGTACCCTTGTCCTCGGGGACCTATGCTACTTGGGTAACTTTAGAAGGAGATCAACTCTCAGCATGGGAAAAGGATGCCGGATTAACCGGCTTATTTACTCCCGAAGGTGTAGGTAATCAAACAAAAGGGTTTTCTAAATATCAGACCAATTCCGGCACCACGATCAAAAAAGGTGATAAAGTAGTTAATTTTCAACCCGGTATAGATAATTTTACGGATGGTATCGTATATACCGTTGCTAATTCCGGAGATGCTGTTTTTTCAAATAACTTCAATATTAATGAAACTATTTCTAGTATACAGCCTTTCTTTGATGCCAATGGTAATATAAACTCAGATGTCGAATTTTCTTTTAGTTCTAGCACATTATTAAGTGATTTATTAAACAGAGGTGATCCCAGCGGTATTGATTTTAGAAATGTCAAAGTTGCAGCAATTGATATAGAGAGTGCTACCAAAACAGTTAGATTGATTTTAAAAGGAGATCAGTTTACTGACACCAGTTCCCCGGCAAGTAGTTTAAATGCTGATTCGAAATTAGCTAAGGAAGTATTTCTACAAGCCTTAGCGATTCCTAATGATCGTCAATTTGTAAGTTTAGATATTGTAGGTGATGGAGGTCAGGCAATAGCGGATAGCAATTTTAAAAGAACTAAAATGGCTCCGATATTCTTTGAAGCCGATGCCGATATGAAAAAGGATGTAGCAGAATATCTATTAGGAACCGGTATTTATGGAACAAGGACCGGTATTTATGAAAAATGGATAGACGCCCTTAAAACACATAATTCTAATAATCTAAATATTTTGGTTAGTAGGTATGGTAGTAAAATTATTCCAAAAGTTAACGTAAAGGGTACAATTATTCCAAGAACATTGAGTGGTGGAGACAGCGACTCTAAAGCTTTTATAAGCAATTCTGACTACGATCTAGTTATGACTGTAGAAAATATCCCTAATATATTTAATGACATTACAAATTCTACAGATCGAACTTATTTGCAAAATAGATGGGTCGCCTTTCAAGGAACCTTTTTTACAGAGGTTAATGCAGCAGGGACTACGGTTAGAGATAGAATAAATGCTGGAGCAACATCGGATTATAAAAAGTTATTATCTATCCTGCCGTCGATTATTGCAGCGCATTGGTACAAACAAGCCCCTAGTGCAACTAAAACTCAATTCAGTAGCTTAATTAATACTTCTAATTTATCTGCTGCTGCCACAGGAATTTCTTTATCAAATACTTTTAACCAGACTTATTTTGATGGATTAGCCAATCAGGTACTTGCTGAAAAAACTATCAATATACCAGTTAACGGAAGTACTATTACGGGTAGATTACAGTTACGAGGTGGAATTGAAGTAGAACAAATCGATATTGAGGCATTAGGTGGCAATACCCAGAGCAGTATTATCACAAGTGTTTCTGCTGATAATAATGGTAGAATAGGCAATTCGTTAACAAGTGCTACAAACGATCAATTCATTTATGGAGGAACACCAGATTATAACCTTCCCGAATTACAGATTGCTTCATTCACCTTTGATAATGATAACGCTGCTGTTGATATAGATAATCCTGTGGAGTATGAATTAAATGAAGGAATTGAATTTAGAATTGCTGCCACTAATCTGGGAAGTATTGATGCATCTAATGTAGATTTGGATCTTTTTGTAAAAGAGCCTGGATCAAGTGGTTTCGTAAAAATGCAAGGCGTGAACAGGGATATCAAAATCGGCGATCAATCTTTTTTAATAGGTAATTTCGTTCCCGGAACTCCGGGTGTTTACGAATTGAGAGCGGTGGTAGACTCGGACGATAAGATAAACGAAATTGACGAAGTAGTATCCAATCAATATACCAGGAAATTTAAGGTAAATGCAGATTTTATTTGTAATTCGGATGTTGATTTTACAGAATTAACAGCAGATTTTGCTATTGATCAATCAGACATTCCATTGTTTATAAACTCAAGAAACCTTACGACTGGTAATACTAATGGAAAATTTATCGTAACTTCATCTGGTAAAGCAATTATCCACGCCACAAAAAAAATAGTTTTTAAGCCGGGTACCGTTTTCAAAACAGGATCTAAAGTAAGAAGTTTTATAAGCTCTTGTCAGGATGCCAATACTCAATATAAAAATGAAGTAACCAGAGCGTCATCTTCTTTACCGAAAACTTCAAAAAAAATCTACACTGCAGAGGAAATTATATCTTCTAGAAATGAATCGGTAGCAGATATGAACATTCCGATGCCTGAAGAATTAATGGCTGTTAAGGAAATGCTTAATCGTAGGGGAAATGTAGAACAGACAGCTTCAGCTCTGCAAGAGGAAGCTATTGAAAAGGATTCATTTATCAAGTTATATCCTAACCCAGGTACCGACTTTCTTTATATAGAAAAAACCAAACCATTTACGTCCACTGATACATTCGGTATTTATAGTGTAGACGGAAAATTAATCAAGAAAGTTGTGAAAAATATTAGTAATCAAAACAAAATCCATTTAGATATAAAAGATCTGGATAGCGGTCTGTATATCTTAAAAGTTACTGGTAACCTACAATTTGAAGCTATGTTCATAAAAAAGTAACTATTCAGTGAAGCACTATCCTATGCTTGCCCTTATAGGTAGTGCTTTTTTATTTATGAAAACTTTTATTAAAACCAAAATTAATTGAATTATGAAACCAAAATTAGAAAAATTTAAAAAAGCTGGAATATCCATATACATTGCCTTTATAGCTATGGGTACTTTTACAAGTTGTGAATCCGAGGAAATAATGGAGCCCGACAACATTGATCAAGAGGCACTAATTCCTGAAGAAGAAATTCTTAGTAAAACTGCGGTGACCAACTATGGAAACATACGGTTTGACCCACCTGATCGAGCTTTAGAAACCAGAGCGGATGTAGAAGAAATATTTAACACTAAATCCTATAATTGGGAAAAAACTCCCGGACTAGTTAGTATTCAGGAGTATAGCCCCGGAAAAGGAAGACTGGTTATTAAAATACCTGAAGAGGTTGGCGAGGGAGTAAAGGCCTCAGTGGATATTGAGGATTGGAGTGGCTATCAAATATATTATGATGTTCGGTTTCAATCCGGATTTGATTTTTCAAAAGGGGGGAAATTGGGATTCGGTTTTAGAATAGGAAGAGGAGTAACCGGCGGTAAATGCTTGGATGCCACAGAGAATAATAGAGGAGGTAGTTTTAGAGTAATGTGGCGCGGTGATGGTGATGGGGATGCTCCAAATTATCTTTTCCCTTATATATATCATAAAAATATGCTTTGTGATCCAGATAGAAATAAAGTATTTGGTGGTGAATTAATAAATACTAACCGATATCCTATCGAAGCCAACAAAGCTTATAGAATACGATTGACAATAAAAACTAATTCTCACGAAAATGCTACTGACGGTTTGGGAAGAATGGAAGTTAGTGAAGATTACGGAAGGAATTATACGACCGTTTGGGAGTCTAATTCAATGAGGTGGTCTGGAAACAAAAGCACTGCAGAACGAAAGATAAGACAGCTTTATTTTAGTTGTTTCAGAGGAGGAAGTTCCTCCCCTTGGAGTGGTAGTAAAGGAGATCAAAATATTTATTTTGATAATCTAAAATGGTACAGACAATAAAAAAGTATAAACATAACTTCTTTTTGGTGTAAAATAAAGATAAAGGTCCCGAAAACCCTAACGGAATAATTCTTCATGAATTTTTAGAACTATCCGTAGAGTTTTCATAGCAAAAGTAAAACAGGATTAAATCTTTATTAACATATCACATCTTTTACCTATTTTTTTCATTAAACAAGCAGCTGAAAGGGATTGCTAGGCACAACAAATGGCTTATGATATAGATCACCGGTATACCTTTAAATCTAAAAAAAATTAATGCTAGTACTGATTATATACATTCCGTATCAGGAACGCGCATACTTCACAAATGACGTGAGTGCTTTTATTAAATAACTATAAACCATTTCTATCAGGCAAAAAAAAACTAGCCGGATAGAACTATATTTAACTTTAGAATTATGAAAACCTACAAACAAATTTTACTAACGATATTGATATGTATCATCAGTAATTCGACCATTTTAGCCACAGATTGGTATGTTTCTCCAGAAGGTACCAACTCATTATCCAATGGTCAGGGAACATCGAAAGATAAGCCTTTCCAAACAATTCAATATGCCCAAAATCAATGTGAACCAGGAGATATTGTTTATGTAATGAACGGAACGTATCGTAATAACGGTTTTGAAACAGGTAATAAATATAATCCTGCTGTGGTATCTATTACTAAGAGCGGAACTAGTGGTAACTATATTACGATAAGAAATTATCCTGGTCATAAGCCTCGAATTGAATTTGACGGAGCCGGGGGCTTTATTGCTGGTAAGGATATCAATTATATCAAAATTATAGGGTTTACAATTGTCGGACCGAATGATAAAATTACCATACAAGAAGCCCTTGATAATCGAACAGATGATTCAAGACCAAAATATTATAACGGTGCTGGTATCGCTTTTTGGGGACCTAGCCATCACATAGAAATTCGATGGAATAAAGTATATGACTGTCCCAATTCAGGAATACGTGCAAATAAATCGGATTATGTAATATTTGCAGATAATACGGTAGGTAGAACCTGCTGGTATTCTCCATCTGGTGCTAGTGGAATGGTCATCGCTTTAGCAAAAGAAATCGATCAGACTACTGGTAATAAATTTATAATTGAAAGAAATAAAGTATTTGATAATAGAAATTATGTTCCTATTTATTTACAAAATACAGTAAACGGTGATTATGGAGGCCCAGATTATGATAAAATAGTAGATGGTCGTGGAATCTATATGACACGAAACCCTGATTATGATTCAGGTACTTATTTGATCAAAGATAATATTGCCTATGGAAATGGTTTCGGCGGAATTACATTTCATATCAGTAATAATGGTAAAATCATTAACAATACATTGTATAAAAATGGAGACGACGGAGGAGTACGTCAAGGCATCACTATAGCAAAAGCAAAAAATGTTCAGGTATACAACAATATTATATATGCGCAAGGTAAAGTCGCGATTCAAGATCAAACTTTCGCAGGTATTTCCAGTGGCGTGGTGCTTAAGAATAATTTAATTTATAATGGAACATCAGACTTCAGTGGTGAAAACACCATCACTGATGAAAATCCTGATTTTGTTGATCCTGACAAGGGTAATTTTAAATTAAAATCTACATCCCCGGCAATTGATAGAGCTTCCTTTGGAACTTCTACAGATAATAGCAGGATTCCACGTCCACAAAGAGGAAGTTTTGACTTAGGAGCCCTCGAATATCAAACCATTCCTTTTAATAAAGAAATCTCACTAAAATCTAAGGCTAATAATAAATTCGTTATAGCCAATACAGATCTAAATGCTGATTTCCCACAATTGACCGCTACTAGTAGTAGTGCGAATGACAATAGTAAATTGACTATTAAAAGAACAGGCTCTCTTGCTACGCTGTCATCATCTGTAAATGATAAATATGTGACTGTTCGAACGAAAGAAAATAGTAAAATTCTACGAGCAATGCAGAAAGACATTACCAATAATGAAAAATTTTATATTTATCAAAACACAGACGGAACCTTAACTTTTAAATCTAAAGTGAATGGAAAGTATGTTTTTACAGATGATAATAACAGAAATGATATTATTACTGCAACCGCTAGTTCTGTAAGTACAGCAACTAAATTTTCTTTTGAGGTATCAAAAAGTGCTTCTATTGATGAACCCAAAGAAATTGTTTATAGTGATCAAGCGCTAAAACTTTATCCTAATCCTTCCAGAATTGGTAGCGATGTTTTAATGGATATTCCAACAACGCTATCCGGACAAAAAATTTACTTTGAAGTAATTGATAATAGCGGAAAAATAGTAGCCACGGATATCATTACCGATAAAGATCAATATACTTTTAATACTGAAAAAATTTCAGCGGGTATCTATTTATTTAAATTCGTTTCAAACGATACAACAATTATCAAACGATTCATTGCATACTAAGCATTTCGCTTGATTACTGATGTATATAGATCTGTTTGATCAATTAAAAAAACAACCTACTTACCAAGCTATGCTCATAAAAAGGTAGTTACTTCAATTAAGCACTACACTTTGTTACCCCACAAGGGTAGTGCTTAATACACTTTCAACTTTTATTTAATCTCAATGAATACATCTAATCCGTATTCAGACACATACATATTACAATTCAAAACCAAAAATCCATAAAGAATCAAAAAAGAATAAGCTGTAGGTTCATTCTAAAATTTAAATTATAAAATCATGAAAAACTCAGAAAAAATAAAAGTGCTTTTACTGTTTGTTTTAGCATTAACATTTACCAGTTGCGACATAGAAGACAACGCAATAGAAATGCAAGAAAGCAACAGTGATATAGAACAAAACTTATTAAACAAATCAAACACATACCATAATGTAAAAAGTGTAGTGATGGAAGTGGGTGGGTCAAACTATCCGATGTATGATGTTCAGGGATATCTAGACAATAATGATAATTGGTTTGAGGAGGGTGCATTAAAATTAGTAATAGGAGACTATCATCTTAATCCTACCAAAGTTAATGATCAGCTTCAAGCTATGTATCAAAATGGGCAAAGAAAAATTGCATTGGTTATCTGGTACAATCATTTTAATCCTTCTATCACAACAGATACTTACGGACATGTTATACCAAGCAACAATGATAAATTAACGGAACAACACGAGAGTAATTTTATCAATGTTTTAAACCAAGTAAAGTCAATTGGCTATGATGAAATCATACTGCGATTTGCAGCTCAAGGAATTGCGAGCCCTAAATCTTGGGATGAAACCTGGAACGAAGAACAATACCAAGAGAACTGGAACTTTATTAATAATACTATCAAAACGATGGAAAGTACTCTGGGGGATTCACCAAAACGGGTATATGATTTGGGAGTAGAAATGGGAGGTATTACCAAAGGACAAACCGAAAAATTTGTAAAAAAACTGTGGAACAACTTCAAATATGTACATCCGGATTTAAAGTCTTTTGGTTTTTCTTTCGCTCACGCACCAGGTAGACTGGATAACCTAATTAAAAATTTAGCGAGTACAGGAAAATTACCTGATGAATATGCATTTGATATTTATAAAAATTTTGCAACAAAAATCGAGAACATAAGGAAAGAACTTGAAGACAATGGTGAGGAAGACAAAACCATCGTCATTCAAGAATGCCCCTACAACACAAAAGAAGTTTACACCGAGATGATGCAAAGCATAACATCAAATAATCTTAAAGTAAGATACATAATGCAATGGCCGGTTGCATATAATTCGGACGTTAAACATTTCAACATGGATTACCCCTCTGAATTTAAAGAGTATATGTCTCCTTTTGTATACAACGCAGGATCAGGGTGTGAAGATAAAAACTGCATCTGGATCGTAGGTCAAAATTTTGAGCCCTCAAAAGCATTTATAGGAATACGTCATCCCGAAACGTACGATAGAATCGCTACTTACAAGGCGAACGAGATTAATCACACCACCAAAAATGGAAAACGAAAAATTACCTTCAGGCTCAAATCAGAGGAAGAACGGGAATTATTTAAGGATAAGGGATTAAGAATTTATGTAAATAATCCTACCTACAAAAAATGGGGAGATGGTCGAATAATTAAGCAATAGCAGAACTATAAAATCAATTCTAACTCAAAAACCCTTGCTCAGGGTTTTTGAGTTTTATCTTGTATTCAAAAGTTTCATTACAGAGTTACCAGAATTAATACAATCGTATTCCCAAATTGAAATTCGAAATAAAGTGATAGGTTTCCGGTTGTTCAATAAGATATTAAGTGTTCTTATAATGAATATCTGGCAAAGACTGAAGCATCTTGGCTGCTTGTTCTGGGGTGATATCCCGTTGCGGATTTGCTAACATTTCATAACCTACCATAAATTTCTTAACGGTAGCCGAGCGTAATAAAGGTGGATAAAAGCTCATGTGCAAATGCCACTCCTCGTGTATCTGTCCATCGGTAGGTGCCTGATGAATTCCTGCTGAGTAAGGAAAAGAAACTTCAAAAAGATTATCATACATTACAGTAAGCTTTTTATAGGCATCAGCAAATGATGTTCGTTCCTCTTCGGTTAAGGCAAGAATATTGGTAATATGCCTTTTAGAAATAATCATCGCCTCAAAAGGCCAAACTGCCCAAAAGGGTACTAAACCTACAAAGTGTTGATTTTCAAACAGTATCCGTTCTTTCTTTTCCAGTTCTTTTTTTATGTAATCAGAAAGTAAGGATTTTTTATGTTTATCGAAGTATTTCAAAAACTGAATTGCTTTTTTTCCAGGTTCTCCGGGAACAGATTCCTGAGCCCAGATTTGTCCATGCGGATGAGGATTAGAACATCCCATAATTGCTCCTTTATTTTCAAAAATCTGAACATAATTAATAAAATCCAACTTTCCAAGCTCTCTATATTCGAGCACCCAAAGATCAATTACCTTTTTTATCGAATCAATATCCATTTCGGGAATGGTAAGATTGTGATAAGGAGAAAAACAAATTACCTTGCATAAACCTTTCTCGCTTTTGGAGATGAACAAATCGTCTTCCTTCAACTCTCCCGTTGGGATTTCCGGTTCTAAAGCAGAGAAATCATTTACAAAAGAATAGGTATTCTTATAGTCAAGATTCTTTTTGCCATTCGCTCTTACATTACCGGGACAGAGATAACAGGATGCATCATATGTGGGTCTGATTGTTTCAACTGCTTTTTCTATCTGTCCTTGCCAGGGTCTTTTAGATCGATGAGGTGATACCTGTACCCACTCCCCTGTTAAGGGATTATATCGCCTGTGCGAATGCTGGTCAAGACTAAATTGATCTACCATATTTTTAGTTAATTATATGAGTTCCTTCCCCAATCTCTACTTCATAGTATTCTAATGTTATTCCAAACCTTTCTTTGTATGTTTGGCTAACTTCTTGAATCAGGCTTTCTTTTTTGGATCTTTCTACTAAGTTAATTGTGCATCCTCCAAATCCTCCTCCCATCATTCTGGCTCCGATAACCGATGGATTATCTTTTATATTTGCGACTAAAAAATCTAACTCAGGGCAACTTACCTCATATTTCTCAGATAATCCCTGGTGGGATTCAAATAACAATTGTCCGAATTCTTTATATTGTTTGTTTTTTAACATTTCGCCGGCTTTCAAAACCCTATCATTTTCTTCAATAACATAAGAGGAACGTTTATAAAGAAGGTCAGAAAACATATTTTTTTCAGAATTCAATAGTGCTAAAGAAACGTCTCTAAGGCTTTGAATCCCTGTATTCTTTTGTTGTAAAATTTTCACAACACTTTCGCACTCTTCTCTTCGTTTGTTATAGGAAGATTCTGCTAAGGAGTGTTTAACTTTAGAATTAAATAACAGAATTTGATAATCTTCAAATTTTGAAGGAAAATAAGAGTAGTCCATCGATCTGCAATCTAATTTAATAACCTGGTCTGATCTTCCCATTATACTAGCAAACTGATCCATAATACCACATCTTACTCCCACGAAATTGTGCTCTGCTAGTTGACCAGATTTTGCAATTTCAATTCTACTCAGTCCCAGATCAAAAAGATGATTCACGGCAAACCCTACGCCACATTCCAGAGCAGCAGAGGATGAGAGTCCTGAACCTATAGGAATGGTACCGCCAAAAACTATATCAAGGCCTCCTGAGAAAGATTTTATTTTCTGAATTTCTGAAACTACCCCTAACACATAATTTGCCCAATCTCGATTTACAGGCTTTAATTGATCTATGCTAACCTCTACGTATTCTTTAAAATCGAAAGAATATGCTCTTAACTTATTTACTGCATTTTTTGCGAAAGCTATATAAATTCCCTTATCAATGGATGCGGGCATCACAAAACCCTCATTATAATCTGTATGCTCGCCAATTAAATTTATTCTACCGGGAGAGAAAATGAACAAAGGAGAACCTGAGAATCTTTCTTCAAAGATATTCTTCAAATTTGTTATCAATTCCTTTGAGTGTTTCATAAGCCTTTTGTTCTAACTAACGAAAATACCCAAAAAAACCAGCCTTTTGGCACTTTATAATATGCTTTATATCAACAGGATACCACAGGACAGGCGTAGTCCTGTTTTTACATACTTTCCTAATATCATTTAAAATTACTACAATGCGAATTTTATTCCCTGCTTTTCTAATTTTACTATTAAGTTGTCAACGATCTGCAAAATCACAGGAACAACCTGATTTAAAGTTTATTGAAGATCCTACTATAACTTCTCTGAACAGATTGCCCTCTAGAGCTACCTCGATATCATATGAGAGCGAAGAAACTGCAATTAAAACAGATCGTAAAATATCCAAAAGATATCAATCATTAAACGGAGATTGGAAATTCTCGTGGGCACCTATTCCTGAAAAATCACCGGTAGGATTTTACAATGGCAATTACGATGATTCTGGCTGGAAAACAATTCCGGTACCATCCAATTGGGAGTTACATGGATACGGAACCGCTATTTACACGAATATTAAATATCCTTTTACCCCTGTTAATCCCCCTTATGTTCCCAAGGACGATAACCCAACCGGGAGTTACAGAACCACTTTTGAAGTGCCGCAGAACTGGAAAGATATGCAAATCACGCTACAATTTGGAGGAGTTAGTTCTGCATTCAATGTATGGATTAATGGTCAAAAAGTAGGATACGGGCAAGATAGTATGTTGCCTTCAGAATTTGATATCACTCCTTACTTAAAAAGCGGGCAAAATCTTCTGGCCGTCCAGGTATATCGATGGAGTGACGGAGTATATCTCGAAGATCAGGATCATTGGCGTCTAAGTGGAATTTTCAGAGATGTTTTTATTACTGCTTCTCCAAAAATACAGTTGTATGATTTCTTTGTAAAAACTCCCCTTGATGAAAATTACCAGAATGCACAATTGCAGATCCGACCTAAAATTAAAGTTTATGAAAATCAAAAGTTTGATGATTGGAAACTCGAGGTACAGTTATTTGACCAAGAAGGGAAAAAAGTATTGAAAGAACCTTTATCCAAAGGTATTAAAGATATCGTACACGAATATTATAATCAGCGGGGAAAACCGAAGTTTGGGATGCTTGAGGTAACGATAAATAATCCAAAAAAATGGAGTGCAGAAAAACCCAACCTTTATACATTGGTTTTTTATTTAATAGACGATAAAGGTACGATAAAAGAATATCGAAGTTCCAGAATCGGTTTTAGAAAGATAGAAATTAAAGATGGTGAACTTTTTATAAATGGTGTCTCTACACTGATGTACGGCGTAAACCGACATGATCATGATCCTATACACGGTAAGGTGATAAAAGAAGCATTGATGCTTAAAGATATTAAAACGATGAAACAATTTAATATCAATGCCGTTCGTACCTCTCATTACCCTAATGATCCAAGGTGGTATGAATTATGCGATGAATATGGTATTTATCTTATGGACGAAGCGAACCTGGAGACTCATGAATTAGGAGGTTATTTAAGTAATCGATCAGAATGGGGAGCAGCGCATCTGGAAAGAGCTTCCCGTATGGTAGAGCGAGATAAAAATCATCCATCGATCATCTTTTGGTCATTAGGTAACGAGTCGGGTTCAGGTCCTAATCATCAAGCGATGTCTGGATGGATTAAAAATTATGACGAAACAAGGTACGTTCATTATGAAGGGGCACAAACCTTAAATCACAACGGAAAAGAATTTCTAAATGATCCGCCCTACGTGGATATGATGAGTCGGATGTATATGCCTATTCAACCTATGATAGAAATGGCTAATATGGATGATGACCCAAGAGCCGTAATCTGGTGTGAATATGCACATTCTATGGGAAACTCTACCGGTAACTTGTTTAAATTTTGGGATGCTATCCGATCCAATAAGAGAATGATAGGTGGATACATCTGGGATTGGGTCGATCAGGGTTTATTACAAAAAAATGAAAACGAAATTGAGTATTATGCATATGGCGGAGATATGGGAGATACCAAAATAAATGACAAAAACTTTTGCCTAAACGGAATCGTAAATCCGGACCGTTCTCCTCAGCCAGCTTTGTGGGAGGTTAAAAAAGTGTTTCAACCGGTAAATATTACAGCTGCTAATCTCGAAGAAGGTTTTGTAATTGTCGAAAATCGGCATAATTTTACAAACCTGAATGAATCAGAACTTATTTGGCAACTTCAGGAAGACGGTAAAACTATTCAAAATGGTAATCTTAGCAATCTGGATATCAAACCTAAAACAAAAAAGGAGATAAAGATTCCCTTTACTAAACCTGAATTAAAACCAGGAGCAGAATATTTTTTACGAGTTTCTTTTCTTCTTAAAAATGATACACCATGGGTTTCAAAAGGTCATGAAATAGCCTGGCAACAAATTAAACTGCCATTTTACAAAGAACAATCTCCTTTTACGGAAACCTCATCATTATCCGTCATTAACCTCGAGGAAGATGAAATGAAAGTCACATTATCATCTCAAAATTTCTCGGTAAGCTTTCATAAAAATACCGGAGAATTGATTTCTTATAACTATAAAGGAGAACAGCTAATAACAGGAGCTTTAACACCACAATTTTGGAGACCCACTACAGATAATGATCGTGGTGGAGGAAGAACACCCTCAACTCTTAAAATATGGAAAGACGCTGGCGAAAATAAAAAGCTTACCTCTTTTAACATGAATAAAAAAACCAATAACATCTATAAAATCTCGACCAGTTTTTCAATCGCAGATTCCAAAGCTAATTTAGCTTTAGATTATCTTATTTTTGGTGATGGTACAATTAAAGTTCAGAACAATTTTACTGTTAATAAAGATGCTAACTTACCAATACTTCCTAAATACGGAATGCAGGTACAGGTATCTAATAATCTCGATACTATGAAATGGCTGGGTCGTGGACCACATGAGAATTATGCTGATAGAAATCGCAGTGCAGATGTAGGTTTATATGAGAAATCAGTTTCTGAAGACTTTCACGACTATATAAGACCTCAGGAAAGTAGCAACAAAACTGAAGTTAGATGGTTTGCTCTTTCTAACAAAGAAGGAAAAGGGCTTTATATAGCCGGAGTTGGTTCTGAACTAGGTGTAAGCGCCTGGCCTTACACTACAGAAGATATTGATGCTGCTTTACATACCTATGATCTTAAAAAAAGAAATTTTATAACACTTAATATTGATCATATGCAAATGGGTGTGGGAGGTGATGATAGTTGGTCGAAAAATGCTTTGCCGCATGAAGAGTTTAGAGTTCCCCCTAAAGATTATATGTATGAATTTATTCTAAAGCCTATTGATAATAAAGAATCCTCTGGGCGTATAGCTATACCAAAATAGGAAGAATTTTTCAATTAAAACTAAACTTATAACCAGGGTTAATCATATAGTTTACAATATTTTGTATGTGATTTACTATAAGTTCGACGTAAGAAAATTTACCTCAATCAGAGTTTCCCGATTTCATATCGGATTGTATCGAAGACCTGCCTCGCCGGCCGGTAAGTAAATTTTAAGATGAAAGCCTTATCCCAACACTCTCTACCATCGAGCAAACTAAATTTTCTCGTTTGATTGTGAAAATCCATATCAAAACTAATATTATTTCAAACAAAAAACCACCCCAAAAAGATTTCGGGATGGTCTACTAAAAGTCCAAAGCTTGTATATTTGATCTATTTAACTAATATATTTTAATAAAGAAATTCTAATGCTACTATATCAAAATTACTAAATTCTCCATCTTCGCTTCCATCGAAACAAGAAATCATTAAAGAACCAGAATCTAAACCGCTCTGACCCCATTGGTTAGCTGAAGGAGTACCTGGCACATTAATAGCGCCAACACTTGAAGCACCTTCGTTAATCCCATCACATCTTCTACGTGCATAGTCCGTATGTCTAAATCCTACAGCGTGTCCTATTTCGTGTCCGATTACGTGCTCATTTACGTTATTAACGTTACTACCACCAAAGGATCCGGTTCCGTTTAAAATTTGGATAAACTTTCCAGGTCTTCCTCCACTTGGAAATTCAGCCTGTCCTCCGGCACCACTACCATTGTTATTATAAACAACCATATCTGCTGCTTGGAAGTTAGTACCAAAAGTTAATCTAAAATTTAATGTTGAATTGATTCTGTTATAGTTATTAACAGCCCACTGTAAACCTGTTTGCATGTTACTCGTTAGTGCATTCCCAGAACCTGTATACCCTAGTATATCAATAGTTCTATTCGAACTAGAAATAAGGTTATTAGTTCTATATTGCTTTGTTCCATCCTCATTCGCTCCCAAATCATATAAACCTGCTTCTAAATCTTTCAATTTGAGGCTTATATCTCCGGCATTTACATATTCTGTAGAAACCCCATCAAGATGTGTGATTGATGCTATTTCTGCATTTAAAGGATTAACTCCGGCATCGAGCAATTTATCCTGTAAATCTTTACTAAGTTCTAATGATTCTGGTTGTCCATCATTAGCGATTTCGTCTTTTTGGCAAGATGTAACCACACCAACAGCTACAGCGCAAAGCGCTAAAAATTTTAATTTTTTCATTTAAATTGTTGAGTTTGTGTATTATTATTACAAAATAGATTTTGTTAAAATCATTCTGCGTACAATTATTTTAGCAAGCTTTGAACTTTTAAAAATTTTGCGTTTCGAATATATACTTTTTTTTTAATTTATTTACATAAACTTTGAATTATTAATTAAAAATATCTAATAACATTGCATTAAGTTTAATGAAATAACATATTAAAGTATGAATTTTATATTTTCCCTAAAATAATTTAAATAGTTAAAAACCAAGGACATATAAATCAAATTTTCACAAATAAAATTTATTAAATGTAAAAATCGTGACAACTTAAGTATAATAGTATAAATTGAAAATAGTGAGGCTATTTATGAACGTAACTAAAATAAAAAACCATCTCGAAATTCATCAAGATGGTTTAAAAGATTCAAAGCTTTATATTTATTATACGCTTTATACTTAGTTTTAGTATAGAACGTTTAATGCAGTAATATCTGTACTTGTAAATTCTCCGTCTTCTCCAGAACCGAAACAAGCCAACATAATAGAATCTGCTCTATCAGAACTTGGAGTACCATTAATTAAGATCGCTCCAACTCCAGCTGTACCTTCATTAGAGTTTTGTCCACAGCTCTGACGAGATCTCCAGTCTTGATGACGGAAACCAACAGAGTGACCAATTTCGTGAGTCATTACATGCTCTACAACATTTGTACTAAAGGAATCAGTACCTGCGTTGATTTGCACTCTCTTAAACGCTTGTCCTCCAGAAGGGAATCCTGCAGAACCGCCTCCACCACCTTGGCCATTATTGTAAACAACCATATCTCTATTGTTGAAATCACTTTGGAAAACAAGAGATAAGTTAAGAGATGTATTTAACCTGTTATAGTTGTTTACTGCCCATTGTAATGCAGTTCTCATTTTACTTGTTAACGCACAACAAGATCCTGTATATCCAACAACTCTAAAACTACGATTTGATCCGGTTACCAAATTATTAGTTCTGTACTGTTTGTTAATTCCATCTTCAGTAACGCCTAATTTTTGAGCACCAGATTCTAATTCTGATATAGGGATAAAGATATCTCCGGATTGAACTCCCTGTATTTCAGGATCACCAGGAAGACCTTTAAATGACACATATTCGGCTCCTCCGGTATAAACGCCAGCGTCAACAAGAGCATTAAGGTGGGACTTACTAACTTCTAATGCATCAGGTTGTGTTTCGTTAGAAATTTCGTCTTTTTGGCAAGATGTTACAACACCAGCCACGATAGCGCAAAGCGCTAAAATTTTGATTTTTTTCATTTTTAAAAAGTTGAGTTTGTGTAGTTACTAATTAAACAAAATAAATATACTACGGTATTTATTTCGCTTGCAATTGTTTTAGTAAAGCTTTGAACCTTTTTAAATTTAAAGCGGGTTGAAGATATGATATTTTTTTTTAAATATCAGTTAATAATTTATACAATTCTCTGTTATTAAGCATAATATATACATATAATCTAACGAATTGAGATAAATTCTGATAAAACTAAATCCTTAAATTACCCAATACGATCGATTAAATACATGTTTTACAAAACACTTTTATATATAAAAATTTCATGAACAAATAGTATAATCAAGCATGTTAAAGAAATCATAAGAAATATCAACAAAATATAATTTGTAAACTAATTCTCACAAATCATAAATATTTAACTAAATACTGTTAAAAAAAACCAAAATCCAATTTAGTATATACTATTTCAAATAAAAATTATGTAAATCAAGTATTCATAGAGATATTTTTAACTCTAAATTTTCTAAAAACAACCACAAAACCCAACTTAAGTTGGGTTTTTCCAGTAATCTTTATTCAATTATTTATCTCCTTCGTACAGATAATTTAAGGCCGTAATATCATTATTATTAAACTCGCCAGTTGCACTAGTACTAAAACAAGCTAACATAATGGAAGTAGCATCATATCTATTGGCGTTCCCGGGATATGCATCGCTTCATTGGATCCGGCACTTTCTCCCGACTGACCGCAACTTTGACGACTAAACCAATCTGTATGACGGCAACCTATAGAGTGTCCTATCTCATGTGTAATCACATGCTCATTTACGTTGTTAGAATATGCCGACAATCCATAAATAGCAACGCCAAAATTAGGTCTGCCCTGGGCATCTGGAAATCCAGCTACACCTCCTTGTTCTCCGGCAGCTTCTTCATTAGGATCATGATACACCACCATATCTTTGGATTGGAAATCTGTACCGAAAGTTAAGCTGAAACTAACTGATAGATTTAATCTGTTATAGTTGTTTACTGCCCGTTGTAAACCCGTCTGTTCTTTACTATTTAAACCAAAACCTCCACCACCAGTAAAACCGATGATATCAATAGTCCTATATGATCCTGTTACCAGGTTATTTGTTCTATACTGTTTAGTATTCCCTTCTACAGTTCCTAAAGCAGGAGTATTCATCAGGTTATCTATTGTAGCAAAATAATCCCCAGCCCTAACTCCGTTACCTTTAGAACCGTCGATAAGAGTTCTTGTTTGTATTTTAGCATCGGTAGAATTTACTCCAATTGCTTCTAGTTGTACTTATACTTCTTTAGAAACTTCCTTATTTCTGTTTCGATTTCAGTTGAAAGATCTTCTTTTTGGCAAGATGTAACAAGACCAGATGTAATAGCACAAAGTGCTAAGAATTTAATTCTTTTTATTGTAAAAATTTGTTGAGTTTGTATAATTTATTTTGAGAAAATACATTCAAAACCAACGAATTGCGCTAGCTTAAAATCAATAAGAAAGCTTTGGCGCATACATTTTTATTGAACGATTATTCCTATATTCATTCTTTTTATACGATTTCTGCACTTAAACCTGCCTGAAGCAGTTTAGAACATCTAGGAACTAACTCTTCGTAAACTCCAGTTTTTACAGTACATTTTCCTTTATAATGTACTAACATGGCACATTGTTCGGCTTGTACGGGGGTATGCTCACATGTATATATTAATGTTTCGATAACGTGATCAAAAGTATTGACATCATCATTATACAAAACAATCTCATTATTATTTTTTTCTACAGTTTTTTCTAGAACTTCTTCTAAAACTTTTTCTTGAGTGCTCATCCCAATGATTTTATACAAATATACTATATCATAAATAAAAAATAATCTAATAACAGATTATTTTTTAATGTAACCAGCTGCTATCCAATTATTTCGATCAAAACACTCCAGAAAATCCAAATTATTCAAAGTACATTCTTTTGTGATCATCTCTAAATCTTCTTTATAGAAACCACTCAAAAATAGACTACCACCTGTACTTAATGCCTTGGCATATATTGAAATGTCTTTTAGTAATATATTCCTATTTATATTAGCAATTACAACATCATATCGCTTATCCTTTAATAATGCAGAATCTCCTTCGTATGTATTGATATGTTTACAATTATTACGTTCTAAGTTCTCGATGGTATTTAAGTAACACCAGTTATCAATATCAATAGCATCGATAGGTTTTGCACCTTTCATTTCGGCTAAAATTGCTAAAACTCCTGTTCCGCAACCCATATCCAGCACTTTTTTATCCTCTAAATTATTTTTAAGTAAATGCTGAATCATCATATGAGTTGTTTCGTGATGACCCGTACCAAATGACATTTTAGGCTCGATCACTATGTCATATTCTGCCTCTGGTTTATCGTGAAAAGGAGCTCGCACACTACAGATACCATCTACCATAATCGGAGTAAAATTCTTTTCCCATTCCTTATTCCAGTTTATTTGCTCTATTTCTTTGATCGTGTATGTTATTGCAAATTCATCTGAACTCAGGATATGAATATCATTCAGGATATTTTCATTCCATTCTGGTTTTTGGATGAAAGCTTCTACTCCTTTTTCTGTTTCTACAAAACTTTCAAAACCAGCATATCCTAACTCTGCTATTAAAATTTCTGTGGCTGGTTGTAGTGGTTCTATTGTAAAATAATAACCAATATATACAGGAGTTGTCATGTCTTTTTCAAATTAGTTTGCAAAGTTAATCTTTTGGCAAACAAAAAAGGTATCCGATAAAGCGAATACCTTTCTTACAATTATAAATTGTTAGTTAGAATGAATTTGCTATAGCCGCAAAACTTTCAGGATCCAGTGCTGCTCCTCCGATCAATCCTCCGTCTACATCTGGCTTGGCAAAAATCTCTTTAGCATTTGCTGGTTTTACACTTCCTCCATATAGAATAGAAACTTCTTCTGCGATCTCCTGACTAAATGCATTACCAATGGTCTTACGAATAAAAGCGTGCATTTCCTGAGCCTGTTCTGGGCTTGCCGTCTCCCCTGTTCCTATCGCCCATACAGGTTCGTACGCGAGAACAATATTTTTCCAAGCAGAATCATCCAGTGTAAACAAAGCATTTTTTAACTGGCTTTCTACAATGTTAAAGTGATTATCACTCTTACGGTCTTCCAGCTCTTCTCCAAAACAGAAAATAATTTTCATACTATGTTTTAGAGCTGTTTTTACTTTTTCTTCTAACAGTTCATCTGTTTCTCCAAAATACGCTCTACGTTCACTATGCCCCAATATAACTGTTTCTACTCCAATACTTTTTAGCATATCGGCAGATATTTCTCCTGTAAATGCTCCATTTTCGGCTTGGTGCATATTCTGAGCTGCTACTTCAATATCAAACCCTTTTAGCTCTTCAAAAGCATAATAGAGATTTGTAAATGTTGGTGCTACAATAATACTTGCTTTTGGTGAATCTTTAAGTTTTGATTTTAATTCTGAAAGTAAAACTCCTGTCTCTGCAAGGTTTTTGTTCATTTTCCAGTTTCCTGCTACAATTTTTGCTCTCATTAATTTTAATTTATGTGTGTGGTTACTATTTGGTTTCAATTTCAAAAATATGATTGTTACACCCTTATTCTAGGATCTAACCATCTGTAAATAACATCTACAAATATATTGATTAGAATAAACACGGAAGAGATCACAATCACAGCTCCCATTATAATAGGAAGATCAGAGGTATTCAGCGCATCTACAATCTCTTTACCCAGTCCATTCCATCCAAAAATATATTCTACGAACACGGCACCTGCCAACATCGATGCAAACCATCCGGAAATTGCCGTCACCACCGGATTTAAAGCATTCTTTAAAGCATGCCGTCTGATTACCTGAAAAAGAGATAATCCTTTTGCTTTAGCAGTTCGTATATAATCTTGGCTCATTACTTCCAGTAAGGAGTTCCGCATTAATTGTGTAACGACGGCTAATGGCCGCACTCCTAAAACTATGGCAGGAAGTATTAAATTTTTCCATTGGACATAGGTTCCTTCACCAAAATCATCTACTTCATACAAACTCCCTGTCATATTTAGGTTAGTATATTCGTGCAATACATATCCAAAAAGCCAGGCAAAAATAATAGCACTAAAAAAAGACGGAACACTCATACCTATCGTACTTACCAACTGAATTAATCGATCAGGCCATTGATCTTTGGTCAGTGCACTAATTATACCCATAGAAATACCTAAAAATATTGCAATCAGTATAGCCGAAACGGCCAAAACCGCAGTGTTAGGAAGAGTTTCTTTGATTACCTGACTAACTTTTTTTCCGTTTTTTTGAAATGATTCTCTTAAATAAGGATACTTAAAAACGGCTTTCGTGCCGCCCAAGGTAAAAAGAGGGATTCCATTATATTTTTTAGGATCAAAATATGAAAAATCATCTTGATGAACGCCATGAAAAGAAATGGGAGAAAGATCATTTAAATAATATCGATAACGTTTCCCTAAAGGAAGATCAAAGCCATATTTTTTGTTGATGAGATCTAATTGTTCCTGACTTTCGTTTTGACCCATCATCATTTGTGCAGGATCTCCAAGAACCGTAAATAAAAAGAAAATCACAGTAATCACTCCTAGTAAAGTAAGTAACGCATACCCAAATTTATAGAAGTATTTAAGCATTCTTACTTGGATTTTTTTATTAATTCTTTTACCTCAGATAACGTATACTTTTTGAACTTCTCCCCTAATAGACGTTCACTATATTCTTCTACAGTTTCCTTAAATCCAGCATCTTTCCTTCTTATATTTACGGAATCTACATTTTTAATAGGCCAAATAAATGACAACGAACCTCCTGCAAGGTTTATAGTTCTTCCTTGTGTACCGTACACCTGCTCTAAACCTTGTTGCATTAAATATCTATCTTCCATCATGGCGACAGACGAAAAATCTAACTCTCCTTTTTCACCTGCTTCTCTGATCAAGGGTAAGTATTTTCCTATTTTATCAGAATGCTGTATTACTAACCAAGCGGCTATGCTAGCTTCTTCTCCTACCAAACTTCTTCCTGGATATCCATATTCATTAAAGACGTCTTCAATAAAAAGAGTATTAGTACTATCAATAACTTTTTGTTCTTCCCAGGAAATATCACCTCTATCTCTCCCTGCTTGATCCAATTTCATAATACTGTCCAGCTTAACCTTTAAAACTTTATTAATTCTTGGTTTTGACGGTTCCACTTTTTCTAAAACCAATTTATCGGCGTCATTCCAATGTAGTTTTTCCGTAATAGTACCTTTATTTAGTGTTACAATTCCCGGATTAGATCGTAAAATAGTTTTAAGTGCTGTTTCATCGGTACTATAAAAATCAAAACCTAGATTATACTGTTCTTTTTTGTGAGAAATTTTCTCAGGAGAAGATGCGGTAAGTCCTATAACATCATATCCTTGTGATAATGCTTTATCTGTTAATCCTTTTATAGCATTCATCCCTTCACCTTCACTTTTAGAAAGGTTATACATAATAATAAGGATAAGGTTTTCTTTTTCTAGAAATTCTGCAGTATAATCCTGGCCATCTTTTTCTATTGCAAAATCGTGTATTGGCGGGATATATCCTTCATTAATCATTTTGGTCTCTACTCCGATATACTTTCCATTAACTTGTGGATATTCACCACTGGTTTTAATAATTTCTTCCTTACCATCCAAGTTAAATTTCCAAAAGTATTCGAACTCAGCTTCTGGAGCACCTTCGGGAACAGACATTCCTTCTTGTATATTAGTCCCTATTTTATAAGCTCTGAAATCAAAAGTTGGCAAATGCATTAGTACGTGATATGCAAATCCAAGGCACGCTGAAAAGCATACAAATACAATCCATTTATGCGAAGATTCAGGGAGAATTGGTGTGATATATTTTCTTCCGAAGAATAAAATCAGGATAAAAACCAATAAAATGATATCTTTCGTAAAAGACTCCCAGGGTGTTAATGGTAGTGCATCACCAAAGCATCCGCAATCGGTAACCTTGTTGAAGTAGGCTGAATAAAAAGTAAGAAATGTAAAAAAGACAATCATCCCTAATAATGACCAAACTGTAAACTTTGGTAAGTATCCTAACAATAGGGTTATTCCGAATATTATTTCAAAAATACATATGAATACTGCCATTAATAATGCAAAAGGAATCAAAAATTCTACATTTAGCACTCCTTCACTGAAGTATTCCTGTAATTTATAAGAGAATCCCAAGGGATCATTAAGTTTAATAAATCCTGAAAATAAAAAAAGAGCAGATACAAATATTCTGGAAAAACCAACAAGTATTTTCATATGTCTATAATATTGTTTTAGAGGTCACGAGTAACTTACCAAAATAATCCTCAATATGAATCAAAAGTATTAGAATGGCTTGTGTCATCTATAAAATGATGATTATAATTTTTTTCGGAACAAGATAATTAGGTTTAGATGTTGTTACTTTTAGTTTAACAGTATTTTATAAATTTAAGAAACTACTTAGCCTCACCCAAGTGAATCATAGCAAAGACAGCATAATTGATCATATCTTGATAATTAGCATCAGTTCCTTCACTTACTAATGTTTTCCCTTTATTATCCTCGATTTGCTTCACACGAAGTAACTTCTGAATAATTAGGTCTGTTAGAGAACTAACACGCATATCCCGCCAGGCTTCACCATAATCATGATTTTTATTCATCATAAGGGTTTTTGTTATATTTATATGTCTATCATACAAATCGGTTGCTTCCTTAGTCGATAAATCTGGTTGCTCTGCAACACCTTTCTCTAACTGAATTAAAGCCATTAAACTATAATTGATAATACCTATAAATTCAGAAACCTCGCCTTCATCTACCTTCCTCACTTCATTTTCCTGCAATCCTCTGATGCGTTGCGCTTTTATAAAAATCTGATCTGTAAGTGATGGTAACCTAAGGATTCTCCAGGCACTGCCATAATCTTTCATTTTTTTAACAAAGAGATCACGACATTTAGAAATTACTGCGTCATATTGTGTTGACGTATCTTGCATATAACTGTTGAATTTTGCGTAAATTTCGCTTTAAAATGGCAATTATACCAAATAAACATTAAAAAATACCATAAACTCATACATGACTGTTAATTGCAACGGAATTTTGATAGACCTGTCATCTCCAAAAATAATGGGGATTCTCAACCTAACTCCGGATTCATTCTATGACGGTGGAAAATATAAAAACGAATCCCAGGTATTACGTCGGGTAGAGAAAATGCTTCAGGAAGGAGCTACTTTTATTGACCTAGGAGCGTATTCATCCCGGCCAGGTGCTGATCATATTACATGTGAAGAAGAAGAGAGAAGAATTTTACCCATGGTAACACTAATTCTTTCAAAGTTTCCGAATGCTATTTTGTCAATTGATACTTTTAGAAGCAACATTGCAAAACATTGTATTGAGGCCGGAGCGGCAATGATTAATGATATTTCTGCCGGTAACCTGGACAATAATATGATTAAAACTGTGGGGCAGCTCAAAGTACCTTTTATTATGATGCATATGAAAGGTACTCCCCAAACTATGAAATCATTAAATCAATATGTAGACTTAATTCAAGATATTCAATTTTACTTCTCCCAAAAAGTTGTAGAAGCAAGAAAAAATGGGATTAATGATATTATTATCGATCCCGGTTTTGGGTTTGCAAAAAATAGTAGCCAAAACTTTGAACTTCTCAGAAAGCTAAGTTTACTAAAGCTCCAAGGGTTACCGATTTTAGCTGGTTTATCCAGAAAATCCATGATTTATAAAACCTTGGACATCAATCCTGAGGCATCACTTAACGGCACAACTTCATTACATACAATAGCATTGCTTAATGGAGCCTCCATCCTAAGGGTTCATGATGTAAAAGAAGCCTTGGAATGCATTAACCTATTCAAAAAATACCGAGATCACTTATAATTAAATGATCCGAACATACTTTATTAACGATCGTTAAGTCAAAATCAATAATTTATGTTTTGTGGATCCCGTTCTCCAACAGGATTAGTTCAACTAACCGATTTGAATCTCCGTCTTCGGCGGATTTTCTAATCAGAGTTAACAATTTATGTTTTGTGGATCCCGTTCTCCAACGGGATTAGTTCAACCGACCGATTCGAATGCTCCGTCTTCGACGGATTTTCTAATCAGAGTTAACAATTTTCATTATGTGGATCCCGTTCTCCAACGGGATTAGTTCAACTAACCGATTCGAATGCTCCGTCTTCGACGGATTTTCTAATCAGAGTTTCACTAATTTTCCTATTTTTACAAAAACTCCCAGTATTTGGACTTAATCAACCTTAGAATATTAGATATCCTGGATATCGTGCTCGTAGCACTACTACTGTACTATATATACAAGTTGGTTAAAGGAACTGCCGCTATCAATATTTTTATTGGTATTGTTATGATTTACCTGGTTTGGAAACTTACACAATTCTTAGCTATGGAAATGCTTAGTAGTGTATTAGGTGAATTTATTGGCGTTGGAATGTTTGCGCTCATTGTAGTTTTCCAACAGGAAATAAGAAAGTTTCTATTAATGATAGGATCTACCAATTTCGGAAGAAGAAGGAAATTCTTACGACAATTAAAATTTATTAGAGATACTCCAGAAGATAGCATTACTGATGTGGAAGCTTTGGTAAATGCTTGTAAAAAAATGGGGGAAACTTTTACAGGAGCACTAATCGTGATAAAAAGAAATACCTCATTAGACTTCGTGAAGACCTCAGGTGATGAACTTGATATTTTAGTAAAAACCCCGATTATCGAAAGTATTTTTTACAAGAACAGTCCATTACACGATGGTGCTATGATCGTAGAAGATAATAAAATTGTTGCCACTCGAGTCATTCTTCCGGTAACAAATGATAGAGATATCCCGTTACGTTTTGGATTAAGACACCGAGCTGCTATAGGTATAACAGAAAAAACCGATGCACTAGCGATTATTGTTAGTGAAGAGACTGGTCAAATATCTTACATCAAAAACGGGGAGTTTGTAATTTTCAAAACACCTGAAGAGTTGATAGAAAAAATAAAGAGAGATCTACAATAATGAGTAATCATCTTACAGATAGTGATCATTGTAAAAACTGTGGTTTCCAGATCAACAATTATTCTTATTGTCCAGACTGTGGAGCCAAAAAAATCACTAAACGCATCACTTTTAAAACTCTAACTCAAGATTTTAGTGATCGATTTCTAAACCTCGAAAATTCCTTAATAAAAACATTCCTACACTTATTTACTAAACCAAAAGATGTTATTGATGGATATATAGGTGGTGTGAGAAAACGTTATATAAATGTTTTTAGCTATTTCGCTATTTCATTGACCATTGCCAGTTTATACACCTTTATATTAAGAAAATACAAAGATGACCTTTTTGCTAAATCTATGGTTTCTGAAGCACAAGTTGAAGCTACTAAAGTAACATCAGACTTCTCTTTTGAATATCAATCCGTTATCTCATTTTTGACAATTCCTTTACTAGCGTTGGTCTGCAGATTGGTTTTTTTGAACTACAAAAAATACAATCTAACAGAACATTTTGTTATATACCTTTATGCGTACTCTCATATCACCATGGTGGTTAGTATCATAACATTACCTTTTATTCTATCAGCTGAGAATATTTTTGTTATTATTGGTGTACAAATGGCAATTTATGTAGTATATATAGCTTATGTTCTAAAAAACTTATACGAAATAAGCCTAAAGAAAATCTTGCTAAAGACAGTACTTTTTTTGTTTATAATGACCGTCTTATTTATAATTTTCTCTATAATTGTCGGAATTATAATGGTAAAAATGGGTCTAATTCCTAAAGGAGAAACTTCTTCTATTTAATTTTCCAAGTAAGAATCAACAAGATATTTAAAGCCAAAATATAATGAATAAATTGATTGTTATCAGTAATTGTAAAAATTGTGGATGTAATGTGGAACAGGCAAATTTCTGTTCTCATTGTGGAGCAAAAAAAATAACAAAACGTATTACTTTTAAAAACCTTATTACCGAAATAAGTGAGGTATACCTCAATGTTGACAACACATTCATTAATACAATAAAAGACTTAACCTCAAAACCTCATATAGTAATTGACGGCTATATTAATGGTGTAAGAAAAAAACACTTAAACGTTGCATCATATTTCTTGTTATCCATTACTCTTGCCGCTATACTCTCGTTTATAAAAGAACGAGGTTTCGATATACCCTCGGATTCGGAGAGATTTGAAGAATCATCAAAAATAGTTCAGTTTTTTATTGAGGTAACTGAAAAATTCCCAACATTGGGATATTTCATTTTAATCCCATTCTATGCAATGATTTCACGTTTTATATTTAGAAAGTATAAAAAATATAATTTCACTGAACATATTGTTATCAACTCCTACCTAACGTCTCATCTTACCATATTAACTTTTATCCCCTATATCATTACATTTATTTTAGGGGACTATATAGAGGAAAGTAGTTTTATATTCGTCTTTATTCAATTAATATATGCAACTTTTTTATTCAAAAACCTTTACCTGATCAGCTACAAAAAAGTAATAATTAAAGGATTTGTTGGATGGTTGTTGATTATACTAATAATGATAGGTATAGCGGTTATTATGGCTGTTTCATCAAAAATACTTGAGGGATATGGATTCATTAATTAAACCTCTCTTACTTCGGTAAACTGAACATCATAGAGATTTTTATAATATCCATCATCTAGCGCAAGGAGTTCATTATGATTACCTTCTTCTACTATTTTACCACGATCCATCACAATAATTTTATCAGCATTCTTAATGGTAGCCAATCGATGTGCAATCACAATAGAAGTTCTATCTTTCGTTATTTTATCTGTAGCATCCTGAATCATTTGCTCACTATGAGAATCAATAGAAGAAGTGGCTTCATCTAATACTAAAATTTCGGGATTGGTAACATATGCTCTTAAAAAAGAAATCAATTGCCTCTGTCCGGAAGATAGCATAACACCTCTTTCTTTTACGTTATAATGATATCCGTTAGGGAGACTGGTTATAAAATCGTGAATTCCAATTTCTTTTGCAGCTTTTCGAACCTGATCCTCTGTAATATCAGGATTATTAAGCGTTATATTGTTAAGAATCGTATCGGCAAATAAAAACACATCCTGCAAAACTACTGCGATATGACTTCTTAATGATTGCAGATCAATTGTATTTATAGGTTTTTTGTCGATGTAAATAACTCCGCTATCGATTTCATAAAACCTACTTAACAAATTAATAATTGTAGACTTACCGGCTCCAGTAGCGCCAACAATTGCGACAGTCTCTCCTGGTTTTACTGATAAAGAAATCCCTTTCAACACTTCTTCTCCTTGCAGGTAACTAAACCTCACATTATCAAAATCAATTTCCCCCTTAATTTCAGATAATTCTAATTGACCTAAGTCTTTGATCTTTGATTCTGTGTCCAAAATTGCAAATACTCTATTTGCAGCAACCATACCCATTTGCAACGTATTGAATTTATCAGCAATCTGGCGCAAAGGTCTAAATAACATTTGTGATAACTCGATAAAGGCTATCACTACACCCAAAGTGATTACATCTCCTTGTGCAGCTCTAAGACCGCCATACCAAGCAATTAATCCAATTGTTATAGAACTTGACATTTCTGCAATTGGAAAAAATATGGAATTATACCAAACCGTTTTTACCCAGGCCTTTTTATGCTTATTATTAATTTCTTTAAAACTGGCATGCTCAATTTCTTCTCTGGTAAAAAGTTGCACGATTTTCATCCCGGTGATTCGCTCCTGAACGAAAGAGTTTAGGTTGGAAACCTGTGCTCTGACTTCTTCAAAAGCAGTTTTCATTTTTTTTTGAAAAACCCTTGTTGCAAAAACTATAAAGGGAAGTATTGCTAAAACAATTAAAGTAAGTTGCCAGCTATAATACACCATAAAACAAAGAATAACGAGCATTTTCAGAAGGTCACTTATGATCATAAAAAGCCCTTGACTAAAAATACTAGCTATAGTCTCAATATCACTCACAGCTCTTGTAACTAGACGACCCACAGCAGACTGATCATAATATTGCTTTTTAAACCCTAGCATATGATCAAAAAGCTTCACCCTTAAATCCCTTATCACCTCTTGTCCTAACCAATTGGCAAAATATATAAATAAGAATTGAAAAACCACTTCCAAAAGTAAAACCCCTAACATCAAACTGATATAAAATATTATCAATTCTTCATACTTTGGAACAAAACTTTCATCAATAGTTTTTTGTAATAAAAACGGTCTCAAAATCGCAAATACTGATAATAATATAGCAGACAAAGCCACAAAATAAAATGTAATTCGATACGGATTAGTATAACTTACCAACCTTCTGAACAATTTAAAATCAAATGCTTTACCGCCTTTTTCAGCCATTCTGTTTTATATATATTGTTTCTGGATACATTACTTTTGTTAAATATAGACCGTGAGCCGGAACGGAATATCCCGCTTTACTTCGGTTTTCACTTTTTATTATGTTCTTTAAATCATCTGGATTGAGTTTTTGTTCTCCGATTTCTATTAAAGTCCCTACGATAGCTCTTACCATATTCCTTAGAAAACGATTTGCCGAAATTTGAAAAATCAAAATATCATCATTCCTTTTCCAAACAGCTTCGGTAATGTTACAATTATACGTTTTTACATCGGTTTTAGACTTACTAAAACATTTAAAATTTGTATAGTTTAACAGTAAATTAGCAGCCTGATTCATCAAATCTAAATCTAATTCTTTTTTCAAATAATATGCACTATGTATCTTAAACGGATCTTTAGATATAGAAATGATATACTCATAAGATCTACTAACTGCATCAAACCTGGCATGAGCATCTTCTTTTACTAAACTTACATTTTGGATAGCAATTTCTGGTGGTAGGATAGAATTAAGTTTATATTTCAGTAGAATTGTATCTAACTCAACTTTACTATCAAAATGAGCCATTATTTGTTTTGCATGAACTCCAGTGTCGGTCCTTCCTGCTCCAACTACATCTGTCTTTGTCCTTACTATTAGCGATAAAGAGTTCTCTAACACTTCCTGAACAGAAATAGCATTAGGCTGTCGTTGCCATCCATGATAAGGTGTACCGTTATATGAAAGTTCCAAAAAATATCTCAAAGCTTTATGCTATTTTTGTTTAAAATATGATTGCAAAGATACTTTATATAACAGAGAAGAATTACAAAGTATCGCTTCAGTTTATTTATCATATTATAAATCATTCTTATTAAACAAGTTGAAAAAAATATTATTACTTAGTGATACGCATAGTTATATCGATGATCGTATTTTACATTATGTAAAAGAAGCAGATGAAGTATGGCACGCAGGAGATATTGGAAATCTTAAAGTTACTGACGCCATTGAATCTCTAAAACCACTTCGAGCAGTATATGGTAATATAGATGACGATAAAGCGCGAGCCACATTTCCTTTAAATCAGAGATTTTCTTGTGAAGGCGTCACTGTTTGGATTACTCATATAGGCGGATATCCACCCAAATATAATATCAACACCAGAGACGAAATTAAAACTAATCCACCTAAGTTATTTATTTGTGGACATTCGCATATTCTTAAAGTAATTCCTGATAAAAAAAATAAAGTACTACATATGAATCCTGGTGCCGCCGGAAAACATGGGTTTCATAAAGTTAGAACTATGCTACGATTTACATTAGACCACGGAACCATAGAAAACCTGGAAGTTATAGAGCTCGGAAAGAAATAAGTAAAGATTCTGCTTTTCGGTCTGGTTAATTCAATCTACAGATTTCAATATAGTTACGCTTTTTAAAATCCTGGAATGCGATTACAAAATAAGGTCCCGTTTTATAATGGGATTAACTCAATCAGCAGGTTTAAAATACAGCTATACTTTTTGAAATCTGTGTTTCATTAAAATAAGACCCGAAGTTGGCATACTTCGGGTCTTAACGCACTAATACTACTAAGATTTTAGGTTTATCGCAATCGATCTACAGATTTTACGAGATTCTCATCCTTTTTGATAGCCTTGTTGGCCATAACTAATAAAACGATAGAAATAATAGGAATCAACATCCCAATACCTTTCTCCGAAACAACTGTTTCTCCAGATAATGTTAGTGACCAATAAACAAATACTCCTAGTAAAATAAAGTTTAATAAGATATTGATACGCCCCAATACAAATTGAAGCTGTCTATTTTTAAATAAAAAAATACTTACCAAAGCCAACATAGCTGATCCGGCAAACATTCCTAAGACCAAAAAATCATCCTGAGCTAACAAAGCCTCCCCATCCTGATCTAATCCATAAGGCAGTATTGTAGCTATTCCTGCTGATAGCACTACCACTAAAAATAGATATACAGTTTGAATTCTTTGAATCATTAGCCCTTATTCTTTTTGGAAAAGCAAAAATAAGAGTTTCTTTTTATAATTATGTGTAAAAAATCAAAAATAAAGTCGTATACTTGCATCACAAAATGTGTAACCCATTCTATTTAGGTTACTTACCTTCAAAATAAAATTTTCCTAGAATTCTTCTTTAGAAAATTTGATACCAGAACCTTAAATTATATAACAAATTTAAATGTTAGAGATTTCTGAATTAAAAGCGAAAAAGCTTCCTGAGCTACAGGAAATTGCGAAAAATTTAAACGTACCTAAATTTCGCACCATGAAAAAACTGGACTTGGTTTATCAAATACTTGATTACCAAGCAGCGAACCCTAATAAAGTAAAAGAAGTGATAACTGATGATTCTTCTGTCAAAACGGAAAAAATACAATCAAAACAAGAATCACGACAAAAAAGACCTCGTACTAAAAAAACCCCTCAGACACAAAATGCTTCTCCTAAAAATGAAGCAACAACCCCAAAGGAAAAAAATCATTCTCCTAAAACCGAATCTAAATCAGAACATAAACCAGAATCTAAGGAAATAAATTCGGGAACAAAAGAGACTGTCGAAAGCAAAAAGCCTCAAAAAAAACAAGAGGATAAAAAAGAAGACAGAAAAGATAATCGTAATAGAAATAACGATAAATCTCAAAACAAAAACCGAAACAATAATAAAAAGGAAAATAACGGAAACAGAGATAACGGAAACAGAGACAATAGAAATCGCTACAAAGAGCCTGATTATGAGTTTGATGCAATTATCCAAAGTGAAGGAGTATTAGACATCATGCAGGATGGATATGGTTTTTTAAGATCCAGTGACTACAACTATCTTTCTTCTCCTGATGACATTTATGTTTCGCAATCGCAAATAAGACTTTTTGGACTAAAAACAGGTGACACTGTTCTTGGACAGGTAAGACCTCCAAAAGAAGGAGAGAAATATTTTCCACTAATTAAGGTAAACAAAATTAACGGTCTTGATCCACAAGTGGTTAGAGACAGGGTTTCATTTGAACATCTTACACCACTATTCCCTCAGGAAAAATTTAAATTAGCAGAAAGACAAAGTACAATATCCACCAGAATTATGGACTTGTTTTCTCCTATTGGTAAAGGACAACGTGGAATGATTGTCTCACAACCAAAAACAGGTAAAACGATGTTACTTAAGGATGTAGCGAATGCAATTGCTGCAAACCATCCAGAAGTATACCAAATGATATTACTTATCGATGAACGCCCTGAAGAGGTAACAGATATGCAACGTAATGTTCGGGGAGAAGTAATTGCATCTACATTTGACAAAGAAGCTCACGAACACGTAAAGATTGCCAATATTGTTCTGGAAAAAGCAAAAAGACTGGTTGAATGTGGCCACGATGTAGTAATTTTATTAGATTCCATTACCCGTTTAGCTAGAGCATATAACACAGTACAGCCAGCCTCCGGTAAAATTCTTAGTGGTGGTGTCGATGCTAATGCATTACACAAACCGAAACGTTTCTTTGGTGCAGCCCGAAACATAGAGAATGGAGGGTCATTGACAATTATAGCCACAGCTTTAACAGAAACAGGATCCAAAATGGATGAAGTTATCTTCGAAGAATTCAAAGGTACAGGTAATATGGAATTGCAGTTAGATCGCAAGATTTCTAATCGCAGAATTTTCCCGGCTATCGACCTTACTTCTTCAAGCACACGTAGGGATGATATTTTATTAGATGAAAATACTATTCAAAGAATGTGGGTAATGCGCAAGTATCTTGCCGATATGAATCCTGTAGAAGCCATGGAGTTTATTAATGAGCGTTTTAAACAAACACGGAATAATGATGAATTTCTTATCTCCATGAATGGATAAATCGACATTATATATAAGGTAACGGCTATCAACACATGATAGCCGTTTTTATTTAAAATTTCATTAGGATAAAACATGTACATATCTGAGTAATTTTATCATTAAAAAGGAAGTACCGAAAGGTTTCGAGTCGAACTGGGACTAATGTCCTGTAAAAATCATTTTATGAAAACGATACTATATATTCTGTATACGACTTCTATTTTGTTGACGAACTGTCATGGCAATAGTCAAACACCTGATAACAAAACAAGTACACAAGCAAAAGAAAATATAAAACCTGTTCAAACAGAACCTGTGAATGGATTAGAGAGAGCATACTTTGCCAGCGGTTGTTTCTGGTGTGTAGAAGCCATTTATGAAAGTGTAAAAGGAGTAAAAGAAGTAATATCAGGGTATTCTGGCGGACATACCGATAACCCTACTTATGAATCTAGTAACACCGGCAGTACGGGTCATGCAGAAGCAGTAGAAGTTTTATATGACCCAAATGTTATTTCCTTCTCTTCCCTTGTAGACATATATTTTGGATCTCAAAACCCTACTCAGGTTAACGGACAAGGTCCGGATAGAGGTTCTCAATATCGATCAATTATATTTTTCCAAAACGACAATGAAAAAAATATAATTAAAAAAAAGAAAGGATTGTTGAGCAATATGCTAAATAGGAAAGTTGCTGCCGAAGTAACTCCCTTTCAAAAATTTTGGAAAGCAGAAGCATATCATCAAGATTACGAAAAAAGAAATCCTTACAATAGATATATTCAGAATGTTTCTATTCCGAGACTAAAACGTTTTCAAAAAAAATTCCCGGAATTATTAAAAAATAATCATTGATCGATTTCTTATCACTTATACACAAATTCTCAATAAAAGCAATCAAATTCTCATTAATCCCTTACACGATAAAAATGGTCAGCAATTTCTGACAATGCACTAATTTGTTCGTAAGAAGGAAAAAAAATCATCCTTCTCATAAAAATAAAAAGAACCTGTTTTGTTAAAATTTAAGATTTATTTAACAATAAAATGAGAAGCTATAGTATTTTAGAACTAAAAAAACATATCTAAATAAACATCTTATTTTCAAAACTATATAAAGAAGACAGTAAAAAACACCTTATGATGAATTTCTAAAATCACTATGCAAGCATAATTAAAAATGTTAAAGTATTGTGAAACTTAAAAATTACGTTTGAAGGACTGTATTATGAAAAACAAAAAAAAACCTAAAATATTTATCAAAAACCTCAAGCCGACTCAAGCCCCTATAAATACTGCATAAATCAGTCGTAATACACAAAAAAATCGTTGAAAAACACAAAAAGCTAAAAAAAAATATAGATTTTTAGACAAATAAAGTCGAAACTTGTTGCGTTTTTAATAATAATAACTTACTTTTGTTTATAGTTTAATAGTTTTCAACTCAGTTAATTAATTAATAAGTTTAAACTTATACTCAAGTAAACAAAACTTAAATAACTGATAAACAATTAATTAAACTAAATTTTGTTCTTTAAAAAACAAAAAGCTTTAACATTTTTATTTGATTTGTTAATTCTTTGGAAACGACATAAAATAGTTTGGCATGTTTTTTGAATACGCAGTTTTTGAATAATAACTTTAAAAAAATTAAAGAGTACAAAAAAGCTTAAAGATTAATATCTTAATTTAAAGAACCCTAATCTGCTTTATTTTTTGAATTTAATTATGTAAACACAAAAAGATTATGAAATCAATTTTTACATTTATTTTACTATTGGTGATGACTTCTACGACTTTTGCCCAAATTAAGTCGCTAGATAAATATTTAGTATCGACCGCCAAATTAGAATTACGAACCGGACCAGGTCCAAACTTTGACATTATCGGTGAAATTCCTCAGGGAACACAAGTATACGTTATTAGTTCCGGGTATGGAGACTGGAGTACTGTACAATACAAAAATGGTAATGGGTTTGTTCAAACCAAATTATTAGCTGAGGATAGTAGTATTGCTGAAGCTGAAAGAGCTGCAAAAGCTGCCGAAGCCAGAAAAAATGCTGCAAGAATTGCTGCTGAGGAAGCGATCAGAAAAGCTGAAGAAGCTAAGATAGCTGCTGCTGAAGCTGCCAGAAGAGCAATAGCAGAAGCAGAAAGATTACAAAGAGAAGCTGAAGCTGAAGCTACAGCCGCTGCTGCCGCTGCCGCTGCTGCAAACCAAAGTAAAAGTGCTGCCGAGCAGAGAAGGCTTGCTGAATTAGCAGAAACACAGAAAGCACTTGAAGAAGCAAATAAAAGAACGTTAGGAAATACTGACACTGCTTACACTCCAATAGAATCAAAGACATCGTCTAATGGAAGTAATGCCAGAAGGTCAGGAGTTACCGTTGCTCCCTCAAAAGTAACAAGAGAGGATAAGTTTGCTAGTTGGGAGAAAAAGACTTATAAGACCGGTGACACGCCAAAATCCTTTAATTTTAAAGGTAAATATGAATATAAGTTAGATAATTACCTTAAAATAGAAGTTGGTAAAAACACTGATATTGTTCTAAAACTTGTGAAGATGGGCAAGACAGAGAAAGACGATGAAACAATTAGAATTGTATATATCAACAGCAATCAAACTCAATTCATAAGAAACATTCCTGAAGGAGAATATTACTGTGTAATTGCTTATGGAAAAGAATGGAGAGAAAAGAAAGAAGGAAATAAAGGGCAGTGGAAAGGAACTTTTACCAAAAACGCACGTTATGAGAAAAGTGAGTCTATTTTAGATTTTAAAACTGTTAAGACTTCAGAAGGAATCAATGTTCCTAATTATAGCTTATCTTTAGATTTAAAGCCATATGGAACATCATCCTATGATGATGCTGGTCAGGATGAGGAAAGTATCGGAGCTGATCAGTTTAATTCTTTCTAAATTCTAAGAAAATATAGAAAGTATATTCAAAAACAAAAATTATATTATTTTATTATCACCAATAATAAATGTAGAATAAGTAAAAGAGCACCAAAAATGGTGCTCTTTTACTTTATAAGCCTACCTTGATTTATTAAACAAGTACTCCTAGGAATTTTAGGGATTAATATTAATACTAATAATATTATTGATCTAAAAAAGAAAAATTCTACATTTTCACTTCTATCAACCTTGCTTTGAGCGCTTTTATTTTGGTATTAAAGGATTCTGCTGAAGAATTTGTGGTTTGCACTTCTGTGTAGACAACGACATAGGGTCAATATCAATTTATTGATCAAAACTACTCAATTTCATTGATCTTTGCCGATTGAGGTTTTTGATAGAGACATTAAAAAAGTCCTGAAATTTCATATTAAAATTACAAGACTTTTTTCTAGATATTTACTTAACATAGACATTTAAAACAAACTGTTTCGTATGATTATCCATCACTACGATGTCTCTCTCTAGCCAGCAAAGTGTTTTTGAGAAGCATTGCTATGGTCATAGGACCAACACCTCCAGGAACAGGTGTAATAAAGGATGCTTTTTTACTTACGTTTTCATAGTCAACATCACCTACAATTCTATATCCTCGTTCTCTAGAATCATCTGTTACTCTGGTAATTCCTACGTCAATAACAACAGCATCATCCTTTACCATTTCAGCTTTTAAGAAATTAGGCACACCTAAAGCAGAAATGACGATATCCGCCTGAGAAATTATTTGCGTTATATTTTTTGTATGGCTATGTGTTAAGGTTACTGTAGAATTGCCTGGCCATCCTTTTCTTCCCATAAGTATACTCATTGGTCTGCCCACGATGTGGCTTCTTCCTATTACTACCGTATGCTTTCCTTTTGTATCAACATTATAACGTTCTAAAAGCTCTAAAATACCAAAGGGCGTCGCAGGGATAAAAGTAGACATATCTAGGGCCATTTTACCAAAATTCATCGGATGAAATCCATCAACATCTTTATCCGGATCTACTGCCAATAACACTTTTTGTGTATCAATTTGCGGAGGCAAGGGCAATTGAACAATAAAACCATCAATATCGGGATTCTCGTTAAGCTCCTTTATCTTAGCTAATAATTCAATTTCACTGCTTGTACTTGGCATTTTAACCAGTGTAGATTCAAAACCTACTCTTTCGCAAGCTTTTACTTTACTCCCTACATAGGTAAGACTAGCTCCATCATTACCTACCAATACAGCTGCTAGATGTGGAACCTTCTCGCCACGATCTTTCATTTTCTGAACCTCGACTGCGATTTCATTTTTTATATCATTACTTACCTTTTTCCCGTCTAAAACTTCCATATTGACCCCTACTCTATTATTTATTGTTTTATATTCTGAAAATTATTTCATTTTGCCCATCATTTGCATCATGCGTTTTCCGCCACCACCTTGCATCATCTTCATCATTTTACTCATCTGATCAAATTGTTTTAGTAATTGATTTACCTGCTGGACAGAAGTGCCTGACCCTTTTCCTATACGTTTTTTACGACTAGCATTGATAATTTGGGGCTTAGATCTTTCTGAGGGGGTCATCGAATGAATAATAGCCTCTATATGTTTAAAGGCGTCATCATCAATATCTACGTTTTTCATCATTTTTCCAGCACCAGGAATCATCCCCACCAAATCTTTCATATTCCCCATTTTCTTAACCTGTTGAATTTGTTTTAGAAAATCATCAAATCCAAACTGATTCTTAGCAATCTTTTTCTGGAGTTTTCTTGCTTCTTCCTCATCAAATTGCTCTTGCGCCCGTTCTACAAGAGAAACAACGTCTCCCATCCCTAAAATACGATCAGCCATACGAGAAGGATAGAATACATCAATCGCTTCCATCTTTTCACCAGTACCGATAAATTTTATCGGTTTATTGACAACAGATTTTATAGAAATAGCAGCTCCACCTCGAGTATCACCGTCTAATTTAGTAAGAATAACACCATCAAAATTCAAAACATCATTAAATGCTTTAGCTGTGTTTACAGCATCTTGACCTGTCATGGAATCCACAACAAACAAAGTCTCATTAGGAGTTACCGCTTTATGAATATTAGCAATCTCTGTCATCATCACCTCATCAACAGCAAGACGACCAGCGGTATCTATGATCACTACATTAAATCCATTCGCCTTGGCGTGGGCAACACCTGCTTTAGCGATAGCAACCGGATCATTATTATTTCTATCACTAAATACTTCTACATTTATTTGTTCTCCCACGACGTGCAACTGATCGATGGCGGCAGGTCTGTATACGTCACAAGCGACTAACAAAGGCTTTTTAGTTTTCTTGTTTTTTAAGAAGTTTGCTAATTTACCAGAAAATGTAGTTTTACCAGAACCTTGTAATCCTGACATTAAAACTACGGAAGGATTTCCAGACAAATCAATACCCGCAACTTCTCCACCCATCAATTCGGTCAACTCATCCTTTACAAGTTTTATCATTAATTGACCAGGTTTCAAACTCTTAAGTACATTTTGTCCTAGAGCTTTTTCCTTTACTGTGGCAGTAAAATCTTTTGCAATTTTATAGTTTACGTCGGCATCGACCAATGCTCTACGAACTTCCTTAAGTGTCTCAGCGACATTTACTTCGGTAATCTGGCCATGGCCTTTTAGAATATGTAACGCTTTATCTAACTTATCACTTAAATTATCAAACATATGCTTACTTCAGGTTTTGAAAAAATCTACTTTCTTAGTAGACAGGTGCAAATTTAATGATTTGAAGTGTATTAATAAAGAATGAATTAGATAGAATTCTAAATATAATTAGTGATATTTATTTAGATATGTTATAAAAGTTAAAGAGCATTTAGTACTGAAATATTTAGGAGTTTCAGTATCCAAATGCTCTTTGGGGGAAAATTTATTTTGGGTAATCTATAATATTTAGCTCTTAATTTGTAGCTGGTAACAATACTTGGTCGATTGCGTGGATTACTCCATTAGCTGCTTGTACATCTACTACAATTATATTACTTGCGCTCATATTTCCTGATCCGGTTACACTCGGCGCCATTGCATCTATAGTTACTGTTCCACCTAATGTCATTACAGAACCACTCATTAAATCTGTAGATCGTACGTTACTCCCACCTATTACGTGATAATTAAGAATATCGGCAATGACATTTTCATCAGTTGGAAGTGGAGCTATCGCTGCAAAAGCACTATTGATAGGTGCAAATACTGTAAAAGGTGCCGGATCTGTTCCCAATTCAGTACTTAGAATTCCTGCGAAATCGGTAGAAGGAGTTAATGTTGTTAAGGCATCTACTAATGTTGAGAAATTAGCATCTGCCGTTGCAAATGTTACTACTGAAGGTAAGGTGATTACAGCATCTACTTTATGAATAACACCATTGGTAGCAACTATATCTGCTTCACTAACATCAGAAATACCATTAAATGACACTCCACCATCCGTATTAATGTAAATACTAAGATTGTTCATAGATTCGCCATATGTTGCCAAGGTATTTCCATATCCAGTAGATAAAGAAGTTGAAATATTTATTCCTGCTATTACGTGATTCAATAATATTTGTTCTAATGCAGAAGCTGGTACCCCGGATATATCACCTAGAGCCGTGAATGCATCATTATCTGGAGCAAGAAGTGTTAGATTGCTATCTTCTGTGCTCAATACAGCTGCAAAATCAGTTTCAAAACCTGAAGTAGTCGTAGCAGTTGTTGCCAAAGATGAAAGTTCGCTATCAGCTGCAACAAAAGTTAACATTGTTGGTAATGGAATTACTTCATCTACAAAATGAATTACACCATTAGAAGCCGGAACATCTGCCTGAACTACGGTAGAAACTCCGTTTATAGTTACACCAGATGATGTATTGACATACGTACTTAAATTTGCACTGGTAGAAGACTCTGTAGCTAGATTATTAACGTATCCGGTAGTAAGTTGTCCGGAGGTAACTGTTGTTCCAAGCACATGATTCAATAAAATTTGCTCTAAATCTGCTACCGGAACATCGTTTAAAGCTGTTCCATCTAAGAAATCAGCAAAAGCATCATTATCAGGTGCAAAAACTGTAAAAGTACCCGTACCATTTAATGTGACGTCTAGATCTGTTCTTTCTAGAGCTGCTAATAGAGAGCTATAATTTGCATCACCTGCAACTATATCCGCGATTGTTGTAGGATTAGGGATAAACGTAGTATCATCGTCATCGCTACAAGATGCAATGGAAATAATACATAAAGTTAGAAAAGCTTTTTTGAATAAATTTTTCATGTTATTAGTTTTAATTTTATAATTAATTGTTCAGTGATGAAACAACTAACGATAAAAAAGTGCTACCCAGAAAAATGACTTTAGTACTTTTTTAACTTTTTGTTTAACTATTTAGTTAAAATATTAAACGTCTATTTTATCATTCATCATTTTCATCACAGGACATTTCAAAAGATAAAATACCGGCTACCAATTCTTCATTATGTCCGGCATCCAGATGTTCACCGTTACTTAATATTAGTTGGATTGGATAACTTATACTAACTGCTGTATTTTGGTCGATATTGTTCATAAATTCGAATACCTGAGCATCATGAGCTACCTCGGTAGTATTCATATTATTGGTATCAGGGTCGAATGTCTGAAATCGAAACGGATATACAAAATCTACACATTCTATATCATCATCTGTTAATTCACATCCATCAGCCAGCGATTGCAATTCAGAAATATCTTCAACAAATTCTTCCTCGTAATTATCGCGAGTAATGATTATGGGAAATTGGATTTCAATAGTATCTGATTGACTTAACTGGCTATAATCGCTAACGTGATCGATAGTAATCTGATCAGTAGAATTTAGTATGATTGTATAAGGTAAATTAATACTAAAACAATTACTGCCATCCACCAAGTTGTCGTAAGAACCATCATGAGTAACTACATTTTTCATTAATTGAGCCAATTGAGAGTCTTTAGAAATTGTGGTATCTAAAGTAGGATCAATTACTTCACGTTCCTCTTGCTGACAGGAAATCATTAGTAATACGCTACTAAAGAAGATGCTCAAACAATAGTGTAACCTCTTATTCATTTTACTTTCCCTTTTGTAATTACATATTATAACAATTTAAGCTTTTAAATTCCCACTATACTTAAGATTTTTTTTAATTTTAAAAAAAATAAAATATGCCCAAAGATCTCTTCAAAAATGTTTGTGAAGAAAGATTATTTTCAGAAATCTTTAGAAAGCACTCAAAAAATCTTCACGATTTTATACACTACAAATATGGAGGGCATATAAATCCCAAGGATCAGGTTCAGGAAGCGTTTATTAAACTTTGGGATAATTGTAATAAAGTATCTCTGGAAAAGTCAAAGAGCTTTTTATTTACTGTTGCTAACAACCTTTCTTTAAACCAAATAAAGCACGATAAAGTTAAACTTAAATATCAACAAACAGAAACGAATGACAGAACCAACGAAAATCCACAATTCTTATTAGAAGAAAAAGAATATCTTCAAAAATACCAAAATGCTCTTGCCAATTTAACGGAGTCTCAGCGTGTAGCTTTTCTTATGAACAGAGTTGAAGGAAAGAGGCACAAAGAAATTGCCGAATTATTAGGAATCTCAAGAAAGGCTGTGGAAAAAAGAATCTATGGTGCACTAGAGAAGTTAAGAAAAGATATAGATGGAATTTAACCCAGGTCAAAAATTGGAACTAAAAGGTAGGAATTTATAGTTATCAGTTGTTATATAGTTAAGAATCTTGTTATGAAAAAGGAAGATCTTATATTGAAGTGGTTGGATAATGACCAGCTCACTAAGCAGGAATCAGAGGCGTTTGAGCAATTGAGCGCCTATGATTCTTATGTAAAAATTTCTGAAGCAGCTGAAAAATTTAGAGCTCCCAACTATGATGTAAGTGATAATCTCGAAATTCTTACTAAAAAAATTACTACAAGGAAAAAGCCCGTTTCTAAAACATCTTATCCAAAAACACTAGCGCGTATTGCGGCGATACTGATAGTGGGTATAGGTTTGTATTTTTCTTTTTTTAATGACCAAGCCATTACAATAAGTACTATTGCCAGTGAGAAATCTACGGTAAAATTACCAGACGAATCTATAGTAAAACTTAATGCTTTATCTTCTGTAATCTATAACCAAAGTGATTGGGAAAATCAACGTATTGTTACTTTAGACGGAGAAGCGCATTTTAAAGTGGCAAAGGGTAAAAAATTTGATGTCCACACCTCTTCAGGCATTGTAAGTGTGATTGGAACTGAATTTAACATTAAGCAACGCAGTGATTTCTTTGAAGTAATCTGCTACGAAGGGGTTGTAAGTGTAACGATTGACAAGCAAACTAAATATCTAAAAGCAGGAGATGTCATAGAAGTGGTTTCAGAAAAATTTATTGAAAAGAAAACCAACAGAAGCAAGCCAGATTGGCATCAAAACAAAAGTTTTTTTCAGAAGACCCCTTATGAAAAGGTATTAAAAGAGTTAGAATGGCAGTATGGTGTGCAAGTGAGAACAAAAAATATTGATAGAGCAAAACTATATACGGGTAATTTTGTACATTCAGATATTCATTCAGCATTAAAATCTATAACGATCCCAATGCGTTTGAAATTTGTGATTGATAATAAAACCGTAACCCTTTACAAAGAGTGATTAAACCCAAGATCCTCATTTCACTTGTTCTTTTATTCTTTGTACTTTTTCCGGCTGTATCCCAAACGGAAAAAGATCGATACTCGCTTATATCAGTTTTAAATAATATTCAGAAAAAGTTTGGTTATGATTTCTCTTACATTAACGAGGAATTAGAAAATATTACAATCCCAAAGCCTTATGATTTCGAAACTTTCGAAGAAGCGATTAAGTCACTTAGACGAACTACTCCATTTGAATATACTCAATTAAAAAACAATCTGATCGCGATAAGCTTCAGACCAAGAGAAGTTTGTGGAATTCTGAAGGATACTGATAATAGAATTATTTCTAATGCTTCGATACGAGGGATAAAAAACGAGACTGTCAGCAATTCTCAAGGTCAATTCAGACTTCTGGTCAATTCTCCCAATGAGAAAATTAATATTAATTATCTTGGTTTTGCGCCTTTAAAAATTTTTGTACATCAATTCAATGCGGAATCCTGCAAAGAAATTATTTTGACTCAGAAAATCGAATATATTAATGAAGTTATTCTTAATGACTACTTAATAAAAGGGATAAATAAACAAATAGATGGATCTATTAGAGTTGACTACAACAACTTTGGTATTCTTCCTGGTCTGATAGAACCAGATTTATTGCAAACTATTCAGGCACTTCCCGGAATCCTAAGTGCCAATGAAACAGTTTCTGATATAAATGTCCGTGGAGGGACAAATGATCAAAACCTACTACTATGGGATGGAATAAAAATGTACCAATCAAGCCATTTTTTTGGACTTATTTCTGCCTTTAATCCTTACCTAACAAAAAACGTACAAGTATTTAAGAATGGCTCCAGTGCTACATACGGCGACGGAGTATCTAGTGTAATTGCGATGAACACCTCTAACAAAATAAATGATGAATTAGATGCGAGTATTGGACTAAATTTAATAAGTGCGGATGGCTACCTAGACGCCCCTATAAGCAAAAAATCATCTTTTCAATTGGCCGTAAGACATTCCATTAACGAAATGCTGAAAACTCCTACCTATAATCGATATTTTGACAGAGCTTTCCAAAATTCTGAGGTGCTGAGTATTGATAGTTCTGACGAACAATTTTCTTTTTACGATGCCAGTATGCGCTGGTTATTTCAGATATCACCCAAAGACCTTATAAAAGTTAATACACTTATAATGCGAAACAATATCGTTTTTCAGGAAAGTTCTGGTAACGATGAAATGGAAAGTTCAAAAGAGAGCAGTGCCAAACAAAATAATATCGTAGGTGGTATTTTATATCAACGTAACTGGAATGAAATTTTCCAAAGCGAACTTCTGTTGTATGGAACTAATTATAAACTGGAAACTATTAATTCCGACATAAAAGATAACCAACAACTTTTACAGGAAAACGAAGTGCTGGAAAACGGAATAAAGCTAAACACTTTTCTTACAGTAGCGTCAAACTTTAATGTAACAAACGGATATCAATTTAATGAAACCGGAATATCCTACCTTCAGGATATTAATAATCCTACATTTAGGGATTTCACGAAAGAAGTAGTCCGTACACATAGTGTATTCTCGGAAATAGCATACAGATCGAACAGCAAATCTACGTATGCTAATTTCGGAGCCCGTCTAAATTATTTAGAAAAGTTTGATGAATTTATCATCGAACCCAGAATAAATTTTTACAAAAGGTTTACGAATCATCTTACATTAGAGATTCTTGGAGAGATCAAAAGCCAGTCTAGTTCACAAATTATCGATCTGCAAAACGATTTTTTGGGTATCGAAAGTCGAAGATGGGTATTATCTAATGATCAGGATATTCCTATTCTAAAAAGTAATCAAGCTTCTATTGGACTAAGCTATAACCACCATAACTGGTTAATCTCTACAGATGCTTATTATAAATCTGTTAGAGGTATCATAACCAGAAGTCAAGGGTTTCAAAATCAATTTGAATTTATTAGAGATCACGGTAGGTATTCTGTCGTGGGGATTGATTTTTTAGTGAATAAAAGGTTTAAATACTTTAGTACCTGGCTTAGTTATTCTTATGCAGATAATGAATACACATTTAATAATTTAAATCCTTCTAATTTTCCCAACAATATTGACATAAGACATAATATTAATTTTGCTATTGCCTATAATAAGAATAACCTGAAAATTTCTGGAGGAATCAATTGGCATAGTGGAAAACCAACAACCTTACCCGATCCTGATAATCTAATTGAAAATGATACGATAAATTATTTGAGCCCTAACCAAAGTCGATTGAAAAACTACATTAGAATCGATCTTTCTTCTACCTATACGTTTAAAATTACCAAAAAAATCAAGGGGCTTGCAGGGATTTCTATATGGAATCTATCTGATCAGCAAAACATTTTTAATAATTATTATATCAAAAGAGATCAAAACGAAGTAGAAGAGATAAGGGAATCTGGGTTACGTATCACTCCGAATGCCGTCTTACGCCTAAGTTTTTAAATATCCTTTACGCCTTTATAGCTCACTATTTCTTCACCCCCTACTACTTTTTCTACATTCTTAATAATTTCAAACCCATTTTTATTGAAAAAAGCCTTCATATTTGTGTTTATCTTAGTAGTTAAGGTTGTAATCCCTGCTTCCTGAGCTACTTGTTCCAAAGTTTTATACAGTTTTTTTGCAATACCTCTACCTTGATAATTCTGATGCACAAAAACATATTCAATCTCCCCCAATTTACTAAGCGAAAAAGAACCTATTATTTCTCCGTTTAATTTTGCATTATACACAAAATCACTAACGAATTTTTTTCTCCAATGATCATTATCCAGAGCTAATCTCGAGAAAATTTTCACTTCTTCTTTAGTAAAAATTTTAGAACCATATATGGTAACAGTCTGATAAAACAAACGTTGCATTAATGGCAAATCATTATTGGTCGCTTTAGAAATCTGATAGTTCATGTATTAAAGTAGAAGAAACCTTCCTTTCTTATGGGGTAAAACGTCATTTCTTCCAAAATAACACAAAAAGACACAGAAATGAAATTTTTAGTTCAAAAAAACGCAAAAGCCAAAGAAAATATTGTAATTTTTAGGTGCCCTTAAATTTTCATATGAAACATACCCTTTCCTATATTACACTTTTTCTGATCGGTAACATTTTATTCTCTCAACAAAAACAACTGGATAGCCTTATTAAAATCACCTATTCTAAATCTGATTCACTGAATATTGATCGAGCGTCTACATTAATTTATGAATTAAGTTTAAAGGAGCAATTTGATGAAGGTCTAAAATACTGCGATACCTTAATAAAAATTTCTCAGGAAATAAACTATGATAATGGGATTGGACAATTATATAATGAAAAAGCGGCTATATACAATCAGACCGACAAACTTTATGAAGCCCTGCAATGCTTTGATCAAGCTTCATTATACTATGGAAGAATAAGGTATAATAGAGGTTTAGCAATTATTCAGAATAACAAAGCGGTTATAGAACAACGATTAGGTAATCCTGAAAAAAGTATTACTCATCTTCTGGAAGCCAATCAGTATTATGAAAAATTAAAGGACAGCATTAGCCTGGCAACAACCATCAATAATATTGGTAATGTATATGGAGATTTAAACGACTTTAAGGCAGCAAAAAAATATTATTACCAATCTTTACACTTAAAAAAGAAAACAAATTCTAATACTATAGGTTCTACACTCAATAACATAGCCCTAATTTATATTAAAGAAAAAAAGCTAGACAGCGCATTATCTCTATTGAATGAATCCTTAGCAGTTAACAAGAAAGACGATAACAGCAAAGGTATTTCTGAAGCTTATAGTGCGTTAGGAAACATATCATTTTTAAAACAGGAGTACCAAGAAGCTAAAAAATATTATGAATCAGCACTTTTTTTAGGTGGAAAAGTAGAATATAAGCAAAGACTGATTCGTACAAAACTTGCGTTAGGTGAAATAGCAATAGTAACTAAAGAATTTAAGGATGCAGAAAAATATCTTTCTTCGGCTAGAGAAGAATCAAAAAAACTTAACTCTACCCCTTTACTGCTTCATAGCTATGATTTATCTTCCATCTTAGATTCTGCAAGAGGAGACTATCTAAATGCTTATAAATGGCAAAAAGAACATCAAAACTTATTTAACGAACATATTCAGAAAGAAACCAGTGATAAGATCAATCTCGTTATAAAGAGATTAGAGAACGAAAAAAAGCAACAAGTTTTTTTGGATAAGCAAAAAATAGCTGAGCAGGGAGTTAAGGAGGAACTATTTAAACAAAAAATCTATACCTATATTGCCATTGCTGCATTTGCAGTGGCCATTATTTTCATCATTGGAATAATTAAAAGCAGATTAGAGAGAGCTAAATACATCAAGGAGCTTAATGAATCAAATCAGGTAAAAAACAAGTTATTTTCTATTATCTCCCACGATTTAAAAAATGAAATTCATGGACTTGATAATACGCTTACTTTATTACAAGAAGATGTAATCTCTGAAAATGAATTTAGAGAAATCATTCCACTACTTTCTAATAGTGCGCATCAGACATCACTTTTATTAAACAATCTTCTAAACTGGTCTAAATCCCAAATGAACAAGCTTAAGAGCAATCCTAAAATTTTTGACTTCTCAGAAATTATATCGGAAAAAATTACATTCTTTGCATCTAAAGCTTCTCAGAAAGGAATCACACTTACTAATAATTTAACAGATGGCACTAAGGTGTTCGCTGATAAAGATATGTGTACCATTGTAAGTCAAAATCTAATTGCCAATGCGATAAAGTTCTGTAACTCTGGGGATACTATTACCATTTATAACAATGAAGAAGAAAACACTACCAAAATTTATTTTGAAGATACCGGAATTGGGATTTCTGAAGAAAATATAGCTAAACTATTCTCTGACGAGCATCTAACGACCAAAGGTACTAATAACGAAACGGGTACCGGATTAGGGTTAAAAATCTGTAAAGAATTAATCACTCTGAATAAAGGAACTTTAGTCGTAAAAAGTACTTTTGGAGAAGGAAGCACATTTTGCATAACATTGCCTAAACGAGCAACCTCATAGATATCACATTCTCTCCGGAACATCAACTCCTAATAATCCAAAAGCAGATTTTATGGTTGCTCCAACCATCCCAGAAAGCTGAATTCTAAAAATCTTTTCAGCATCAGAATCTGCACCAAATATAGATACATTCTGAAAAAATGAATTATAGGCTTTCACCAGATCATATATATAATTCGCTATGATAGCTGGACTTAAATCCTTTGCTGCAATCTGAATAGTTTCAGGGTATGTTTCTAACAACTTAATCAGCTCTTTTTCTCGCTCATCTAAGACAATACTTTTTACCGGGTGATTCCAATCGAAGTCTGCTTTGCGTAAAATTGCCTGAATTCTGGCGTAAGTGTATTGAATAAAAGGTCCAGTATTTCCTTGAAAATCGACAGACTCTGTAGGATCAAAAAGTATTCTTTTTTTAGGATCTACTTTTAGAATGAAATACTTTAATGCTCCAAGGCCAATGATTTTATAAACGTGATTCTTTTCTTCTTCAGAGTACCCATCTAACTTTCCTAATTCCTTAGAAATTTCACCAGCAGTTTCAGCCATTTCTTTGATAAGATCATCGGCATCCACTACAGTACCTTCTCTACTTTTCATTTTACCACTAGGCAAATCTACCATACCATAGCTTAAATGATGCAAATTTTCAGACCAATCGTATCCTAATTTTTTAAGGATCAGGAAAAGAACCTTAAAATGATAATCTTGTTCATTACCAACAGTATATATCATCCCACCAATATCCGGGTTGTCTTTTACCCGCTGAATTGCAGTTCCGATATCCTGGGTCATATACACAGCAGTCCCGTCACTTCGCAATACCAGTTTTTCATCTAAGCCTTCGTCAGTTAGATCACACCAAACAGAACCGTCATTTTTTTTAAAAAACACCCCTTTTGCAAGGCCTTCTTCAATAGTATCTTTACCTAAAAGATATGTATTACTTTCATAATAATAACTATCAAAATCCACTCCTAATGCCTTATAGGTCTCATCAAAACCTTTATACACCCAACTATTCATGGTTTTCCAAAGTTTCACCACTTCTTCATCGCCAGCTTCCCATTTTCTGAGCATTTCCTGGGCCTCCAGTAATATCGGAGCTTCTTTTTTTGCTTCATCTTCTGTTTTCCCAGAAGCGACCAAATCTGATATTTCACTTTTATATTCCTGATCAAACTTCACATAATAATTACCCACCAGTTTATCTCCTTTGAGTCCTGTAGACTCTGGAGTTTCTCCATTACCATATTTTTGCCACGCAACCATACTTTTACAAATATGTATCCCCCTATCGTTAATAATCTGAGTTTTATATACTTTTTTACCACTAGCTTTTATAATTTCGGCTACGGCATATCCCAATAAGTTATTTCTAATATGTCCTAAATGTAGTGGTTTATTAGTATTAGGAGATGAATATTCTACCATTACCGCCTTATCTCCTTCTATTGGAGTCACAAAACCGTAATTTGTATTATCTTTTACTTCATTGAAGAAATCAATAAAATATTGATCAGAAATAACAAGATTAAGAAACCCTTTTACGACATTAAATGTAGTAACCTCTTCTATGTGCTTAACTAAATAAGCTCCCACAGCTTCTCCTATCTGAACAGGATTACCCTTCACCACGCGTAACATTGGAAAAACAACAACCGTAATATCGCCTTCAAATTCTTTTCGAGTTCCTTGCAACTCTACAGATTCTAAATTAGCACTATACAAATCTTTTATTGCCGCTTTTACCTTTTCCGTAATGGTTTGATGTAATGTCATTTTTTAAGTTGTATTTGATACAAAAATCAGGCAGCAAAGATAATAGAAATATAATCTTCTTTCACCTATATCCTTATCAATTCACAACTTATTACAAAAGAAAAAATTTTAGTTTATGGTAGGTATATAAATCCTGCATACTAAAGGAAAGCAGGAAACCTTTTTTAAGATTTAACTTCTGTCAGAACTGTTCAGGATACTTTTGAAACTTACCACTTTAAAATAGAATCCGACAATTAATTTCTTTGTATCTTTTACCTAAAAATATGCGGATACTTCTTACAGGCGCCAATGGTTATATTGGAATGCGTTTATTACCATTATTATTAGATGCCGGTCACGATGTAATTTGCACAGTGAGAGATCAAAGTCGTTTATCAATTGATGAGGAAATGGCGAAAAAGATTTCTATTGTAGAAATTGATTTTCTTGAAGATCCTGATCCAAGCATTTTACCCAAAGACATTGACGCTGCGTATTACCTTATCCACTCTATGAGCTCATCAACTTCAGATTTTGACAAAAAAGAAGAAATTTCTGCTCTAAACTTCAACAAATATGTAAGTGAAACCACTGTTAAACAAGTGATTTATTTAAGTGGAATAGTAAATGAAAAGAATCTATCTAAACATTTAAGGTCACGAAAAAATGTTGAAAAAATCCTATACGAAGGAAATTTTAATTTAACTGTTCTACGCTCCGGAATAATAGTCGGATCCGGTAGTTCATCATTTGAGATCATAAGAGATCTTTGTGAGAAACTACCTATTATGATAACTCCTAAATGGGTAAATACAAAGACACATCCAATTGCCATAAGAGATGTATTAAGTTTTATGACAGGAGTTTTAGGCAATTCTCAATGCTATAATGAATCATTTGACATTAGTGGTCCCAATGTTCTTACTTATAAACAGATGCTTTTGTTATATGCCAAAGCTAGAGGGATAAAATTATTTATATTTACACTACCGATAATGACACCAAGACTTTCTTCTTATTGGTTGTATTTCGTAACATCCACTTCATACAAATTGGCACTGAATCTGGTAGATAGTATGGCCATACCTGTAATTGCTAACGACAATCGATTACAGAAAACACTAAATATAGAACCAATGTCGTACAGCAAGGCTTTAGAACTTGCTTTTATTAAGATAGAGCAAAATCAGGTGGTATCGAGTTGGAAAGACTCTATGATCAGTGGGCGTTTTAATCAGGATATCCAAAAATATGTAACCGTCCCAAAGAAAGGATGTCTGAGAGATGAAAAAAAGATCAAGGTAAGTCATCCTAATAAGGTAATCGAAAAAATATGGGCAATTGGTGGAGAAACCGGATGGTATTATGGAGATTGGATGTGGAAAATCAGAGGATACATAGACAAATTTTTTGGTGGTGTTGGGTTAAGGAGAGGGAGAACAAATCCGGATAAAATTTACTCAGGAGATGCTTTGGATTTTTGGAGGGTATTGGTGGCTGATAAAAATGAAAAGCGTTTATTACTTTTTGCAGAAATGAAGGTTCCCGGCGAAGCGTGGTTAGAATTTGATATCGACGAAAACAATATTCTTCATCAAACTGCGACATTCAGACCAAGAGGTATATGGGGCAGATTATACTGGTACCTGATGATTCCTTTTCATTATTTCATATTTGGGGGAATGATCCGAAACATAGCTTCTAATAAGGAATAAAGACATATCTGAAAAGACGATTCGTATCGATAGATCACATTTTTTTGAGAATAAATTTACTATTTTAGCAAAAAATAAATATGCTAAGATTATTACTTTTTATGTCTTTATTGGCATTTACAATAAGTTGTGATACTAAGACGAGTGACGACTCTAAGCTACAAGATTTTACAGATTTATTGTCAGGGAAATTTTCTTCAGAAAAACAATCCGAGCTAGACTCCAGTTATCCGGCAGTCTATCTGGTCAATATACCTATATGGGAGGATAAACCAGGTTACTGGTTATATCACGAATTATATGATAAAAAAAACAACAGTTCTGTTTATAACCAAAGAATCATAAACGTTCGGAGAGAAGATAGTGTAACTTTGAGTACTATTAGCTATGTAATTCCTAATCAAAAAAAATACATAAATGCTTGGAGAGACATCTCTGTTTTCAATTTTTTAACCATCGATAGTCTTAAAAGAAGAGACGGATGTGATGTTTATTTCAAGAAAACTTCGACTATTTATCAGGGAAAAACTAAAAAAGGAACCTGCTTAAGTAATTTTACCGAAAATATAGCTTATACAACGAGTAATGTGGTAGTAAGTAAGAATAAAATTTCTAGTTGGGACAGGGGTTACGATATAACGGGTAAGCAAATCTGGGGCAAAATTCAGGGACCATTTCAGTTTGTTAGGATTAATGATTATTAAGCTTTTTTAATCCATAAAATCACCTAACGTTTTATTTTCCAAAACCTTTAGGGTATTATCCCTAACCTCTATCATTAATTCATGTACTGTACAAGCATCTTCATCCGGGCAGTCATTGCATTTTTCATAAAAATTTAAACTTACACAAGGCAACATTGCTATTGGTCCCTCTAACACCCTTATTACAGAAGCCATCGAAATTTCTTTAGGTTCTTTGATAAGGTAATATCCACCGCCTTTACCTTTTTTAGATCCAAGAAAACCATTTTTACGGAGCGTAAGCAATATACTTTCTAAAAATTTTTGAGAAATATTTTCGCTTTTAGCAATTTCCGATATTAAAACAGGCTGATCACACCTTTTTCTTGCGATATAGGTCAACGCTTTTAGTCCATATTTTGTTTTCTTAGAAAGCATCTGCTTTGTTGTATATTCAAAAATAGTTAAAAGATACCATTATATATTTTTCGTTACTTTTTTTAACTATTTCACATTATGTTTATTGTTTGGGTAAAAAAATCTCTGCCATCATGCACCTGGCACTTCCACCACCTAATCTTTCTATTGTATCGAGATTACTGTGTAGAATCGAACAATGTTTTTCTATTTTTGATACTTGATCTTTAGATAAGCTATTGTAAGCTGCAGAAGACATTACCAAATATCTCTTCTCATCTGCTCCAATGACTTGCAGCATATTCCCAGCAAAATTATTGACCTGATCCTCTGTAATCGTAATTATTTCCTTACCATCATTTTTTAGATGATTTACCAAGTTCTTACGTTCTTTTTTATCATCGACGCAATCAAGACATATTACTGCAAAAGTCTCCCCCATACCCATCATTACATTGGTGTGATAAATTGCTAATCTTTCGTCATCAACTGTTTGATATGCAGTAAAGATAACCGGAGTATATTCAAAATCTTCACAAAACTCAATAAGTAATTCTTCATCAGCTCTTGGCGAAAGTGCACAGTATGCCTTTTTATTAACTCTATCTAAAACAAGACTTCCGGTTCCTTCTAGAAAAACGTCATCTTCTTCTGCAACTGTATAATCAATAATATTTTTTATTTCAAAGCCTTCATTTTCAATTATGTCTAAAATTTCTGGTCGACGCTCTCTTCTTCTGTTAGCAGCAAACATAGGATACAAACCTACATCACCATTTTCGTGAAAAGAAACCCAATTGTTTGGAAAAATAGAATCCGGTGTGTCATTCTCTAATGTATCATCAATAACGATAACGTTAACCCCTACAAATTTTAATTTTTCAATAAAATCATCAAACTCTTTTTGTGCTTTTACATTAGCATCTTTATCAGTATCTGAGCTGTCCTGATAATAATTATTCACCGCTGTTTGTTCGTTCATCCTAAATTTAACCGGACGAATCATTACTATTGTATTTGTTATTTGCTTCATTTTCTAATCTCTTATCAATGGCATGGTAGAACAACGCAAAAGACCTTCTTGTTTTGCAATTTGTGCATAAGGAACTTCTTCGACAGTAATGCCTAAATTCCGCAACCAATTATTTAACCTTGTAAAATTTTTCTCTGATATCACTACGTCTTCAGCTATAGAAAATATATTAGAATTCATATGATACATTTCATCTTTGGTTATGTGAAATAAGTTATCTCTTCCAAAAAAATCAACCAGGTACTCATAATCTTTCTGATTTCTAAAACCTTCTTTATGAATGATTGCCTTATTTTTTCCTACAGGCTGAAAACAACAATCCAAGTGTAAAGCGTTATCTCTAGGGTCATCCATTGATTTATTAAGATCAAATTCCTTTACTATTTTATTTGGAAAAAGGGATCTGATATATGCTACACCTTTCATATTTGTTCTCGCCACAATACAATCACTATAATCATCTCCTTTATAAGTTCCAATAAATATATGATCGTTATGGATCATAACATCACCTCCTTCAAAATGAATATCTTCTGAAGGAGCTTTATAAACTTTTTCCGCGTCAATTTTATCGATTACATACTGAATTGCTTTTATTTCCTTTTCTCTATCTGGTAGTATGTTTGATTTGATAAATTTATCTTCAATAACTAGTGCAATATCTCTGGCGAAAATTTGATTATAATTTTCAATTAACTCAGGCCTGAATACTTTTACGTTGTATTTTTCAAAAACTTTAGCAACCTCGTTCATCTCAGCAACCATATCTGCTTCTTTTGGATATGTTCCCGCTTTGATATGTTCAATAGATTTAGGATCGTATGCTTCTTCGATCTTTGGAACAGAACCATTACTTTTAGCGGTACCCAAAACTACAGCTCTAAGCCTTGAGGTTTCATTTGTAATATTTAGTTTCATGTATTTATAACATTGATTTAGAGGTAACCTGGAACTCGCCCCAAAATCACATTTCCTTGTTTTAAATTATTTGTCAGGGTTAGTTTCAATCATTTAGTTTTTAGAGAAAAACATCATTGTTTATCAACATTAATGATCGAGCAAATATAGGAATAGGGAGTAGGTAGATGCTAATTTTATTCAAAAAAAATATCAAATTTTTATCAAATTCTAAAACCAGCTCATTGATATTAAATTATAGTAACAATATCATAAAAAAAGGGTACTGAAAAAATTCGGTACCCTTTTCAAAATCATAGTGCCCTTTTTATCGTTCAGAAACGGTTTTAAAAGGTCTATAGGTTTCTCCAATATATATTTGTCGTGGTCTTCCGATTGGTTCTTTACGCAAACGCATCTCTCTCCATTGTGCAATCCAACCAGGTAATCTTCCTAACGCAAACATCACTGTAAACATCTCAGTCGGTATTCCTAAAGCTCTATATATAATTCCTGAATAAAAATCTACATTAGGGTACAATTTTCTTTGTACGAAATATTCATCTTCCAGGGCAACTTTGGCAAGCCCCTTTGCGATATCTAGCACTGGATCTTCTATCCCAAGATCTCCCAAAACTTCTTCTGCAGATGCTTTAATGATCTTAGCACGTGGATCAAAATTTTTGTACACTCTATGACCAAATCCCATTAAACGGAAGGAATCTTCTTTATCTTTAGCTTTAGCGATATACTTTGCTGTATCACCTCCATCCTCTCGAATTGCCTCAAGCATCTCGATAACCGCTTGGTTAGCACCTCCGTGTAATGGGCCCCATAAAGCAGAAATACCTGCTGACAGAGACGCAAACAATCCTGCATGTGATGACCCGACAATTCTAACAGTAGAAGTAGAACAATTTTGCTCGTGATCTGCATGTAGAATTAATAATTTATCCAAAGCATCATTAACAATCTTATTTGCTTCATATGTTTTATTAGGCCTAGAGAACATCATCTTATGTAAATTCTCAACATATCCCAAAGCGTTGTCTCCATAATCCAATGGCAAACTTTTTCTTTTTCTCATTGTCCATGCGGCAAGCACAGGAAACTTTGCCATTATTTTCACAATAGCGTTATACATAGCTTCTTCAGAATCCACATCTACAGAACCTGGATTAAAAGCTATCAAAGCGCTAGTTAATGATGAAAGAACCCCCATAGGATGAGCACTTTTAGGAAATCCGTCGAGTATTTTCTTCATATCCTCATCAACATGAGACTCTTCTTTGATATCTTTATCAAATTTATCAAGTTGTTCTGCTGTTGGTAAATCTCCAAAAATCAATAAGTAAGCTACTTCTAAAAAATCAGCTTTTTCAGCCAATTCTTCTATAGAATATCCACGGTATCTTAAAATTCCTTTTTCTCCATCCAGAAACGTAATTCCACTCTCACAGCTTCCTGTATTTTTATATCCAGGATCAATCGTAGTGATACCACCTGTGGCGGATCTAAGAGTTTTGATATCAATTCCTGATTCATTTTCGGTTCCTTCTATTATTGGGAACTCATATTTGTTACCGTCGATTTCTAAAGTAGCTTTTTTTGACATTGTAAATATTTAGAATTTTGCTATTATAATAAGGGTTGCTAAATTACAAAATATAGTGTTAATATATTATTAATCCCTCTATCTATTTTGTAATATAAATAGAACTTAAGTATTATTTTTATACTACTTTATTAACTAAAGATTTTTAATAAAAATTTCACGTACGTCCAAAAAAAAAGCTCACCAAAAAGTGAGCTTTTTTTAAACAGTTTAGCTTTTACTTTTTTATTTTAAAAGCTTTTTCCTTTGGATAATAAGCTACAACTCCTAATTCTTCTTCTATACGAAGTAATTGATTGTATTTTGCCATCCTGTCACTACGTGAAGCAGAACCGGTTTTAATCTGACCTGTATTTAAGGCCACAGCTAAATCGGCAATGGTATTATCTTCAGTTTCTCCAGAACGATGGGACATTACAGAAGTGTATCCGGCATTATGTGCCATATTTACCGCGGCTATTGTTTCGGTCAGGGTTCCGATTTGATTTACTTTAATTAGAATTGAATTAGCAATACCGTTTTCAATTCCTCTTGATAATCTCTCTACGTTAGTTACGAACAAATCATCACCTACCAGTTGCACTTTATTGCCTACCTTTTCAGTTAAATATTTCCAACCTTCCCAGTCATTTTCATCCATACCATCTTCAATAGAAATTATTGGGTACTTGGAAGCTAATTCTGCAAGATAATCAGCCTGTTCTTCGCTTGTTCTTATTACCCCTGATTTTCCTTCAAATTTAGTATAGTCATATTTACCATTTACAAAAAACTCTGCTGCGGCACAATCTAAAGCAACCATTACTTCATCGCCAAATTTATATCCAGCTTTTTCAACTGCCAAAGCAATCGAGTCCAACGCATCTTCAGTTCCATCTAATGTTGGTGCAAAACCACCTTCATCTCCTACAGCGGTACTTAGCCCTCTATCATGTAGTACTTTCTTTAAATTATGAAAAATTTCTGTACCCATCTGCATCGCATGAGTAAAGTCTTTTGCTTTTACGGGCATTACCATAAATTCTTGAAACGCAATTGGCGCGTCACTATGAGATCCTCCGTTAATAATATTCATCATCGGAACTGGTAGTGTATTGGCACTTACTCCTCCTACATAACGATACAACGGCATATTAAGCTCATTTGCCGCAGCCTTTGCTGCTGCTAAAGAAACACCAAGAATTGCATTAGCACCTAGCTTGGATTTATTTGCTGTTCCATCTAATTCGATCATAGTCTGGTCTAGCAGATTTTGATCAAACACAGAATACCCTAATAACTCTTCGGCAATAATTGTATTTACATTTTCTACAGCTTTTCTGACTCCTTTACCCATATAATCATTTCCACCATCTCTCAGTTCGACTGCTTCGTGCTCTCCTGTAGAAGCTCCGGAAGGAACTGCTGCTCTTCCTAAAACACCATTTTCGGTAATCACGTCAACTTCTACGGTAGGGTTACCACGTGAGTCTAAAATTTGTCTGGCGTGAATATTAATAATTACACTCATTTTTTGATTTATTTTTGTTGGATAATTTTTATTCTTCGCAATATACAAAACCGTTAAATTTAAATACCTTAGAAAAACCCCTAATTTATTGCACAAACCCTAGTAAAAACAACAAGTTATCAACTATAACGTTATAGATCAACTTCTTGCTAAACGCAGTTTTTGCAACAAACTCAAAAGTCTTAAGCTTCTACCTTCACTTTTTTCATATTGCTAATAAACTGATCAAATAAATAGATTGAATCGTTTGGACCAGGACTAGCTTCTGGATGATATTGTACTGAAAAACAATTTTTGTTTTTCATTTTAATTCCGGCCACTGTATGATCATTTAGATGAATATGTGTAATCTCCAAATCAGAATTATCCTCTGTTTCTTCTCTATTGATTGCAAAACCATGATTCTGAGATGTTATTTCTCCTTTTCCTGTAATTAGATTTTTTACTGGATGGTTAATACCTCTATGACCGTGATGCATTTTATAGGTACTTATCCCATTAGCTAATGCAATTACCTGATGACCTAAACAAATACCAAATAATGGCAAATCCCTTTCGATGATTTCTCTAGCTGTTTCAATAGCCTGTGATAGGGGTTCTGGATCTCCGGGGCCGTTAGAAAGGAAATAACCGTCAGGACCCCATTCGCTCATTTCTTCAAAAGTCGCATTATATGGAAAAACCTTTATATAAGCATCTCTCTGAGCCAGATTACGAAGTATATTTTTTTTAATTCCGATATCCAGGGCCGAAATTTTATAGGTTGCTTCAGGATTTCCAAAAAAGTAAGCCTCTTTAGTAGAAACCTTCGAAGCCAGCTCAAGTCCATTCATATCTGGCACTTCTGCCAATTTTTCTTTTAATGCATCGATATTGTCAATCTCCGTTGAGATTAAAGCATTCATTGCACCATTATCTCTTATATAACTTACTAAAGCACGCGTATCTACATCAGATATTGCCAATAAATTATTTTTCTCCAAAAACTCCTGTAATGATTCATCTGCTAAATCACGGGAGAATTCATAGCTAAAATTCTTTACAATAAGACCTGCTATTTTTATTGAATCAGACTCCACTTCTTCATCATTAGCCCCGTAATTACCAATATGAGCGTTCGTCGCTACCATCAGCTGTCCAAAATAAGAGGGATCTGTAAAAATCTCCTGATATCCTGTCATTCCGGTATTAAAACAGACTTCGCCAAAAGCTGTTCCTTCTTTTCCGACAGCTTTACCATAGAAAATGGTACCGTCTGCTAATAATACAATTGCTTTTTTTCGAGATTGGTATTTCATCCTAATTTACTTTATGCTATTAATTCTCCTATAGAAGGATTTAAAATTTTTCAAAAATATTCAAAAAAAAAGGATAAACGCCGAACGTTTATCCTTTATCATTATGTGTCAATCACATTTTTCATTTATTCTTCTTCAGAACTAGTTGTTTCCACTACAGGAGTAGTCTCAGTTTTCTTTGTTCTACCTCTTCGAGTAGATTTCTTTTTAGCTGGCTTACCTGCGTTATACAACTCATTGTAATCCACTAGCTCAATCATTGCCATATCGGCATTATCTCCGAGACGATTACCTAATTTAATAATTCTAGTATATCCACCAGGTCTATCTCCTACTTTTGCTGCAACGTCTCTAAACAATTCTGCTACGGTATATTTGTTACGTAACTTACTAAACACAATACGACGATTATGTGTAGTATCTTCTTTAGACTTAGTAATTAATGGCTCTACGAACTGCTTAAGTGCTTTTGCTTTAGCTACAGTAGTGTTTATTCTCTTATGTTCTATTAGAGAACAGGCCATATTAGCAAGCATCGCTTTACGATGTGCAGTTTTTCTGCCTAAGTGATTTACTTTTTTTCCGTGTCTCATGACATTAAAAATTTATGCATCATCTTGCTCAATCTACCTCTTGCAGAGAGCAAAATATGATGTGTTAGTCTTTATCTAATTTGTACTTAGAAAGATCCATACCAAAATTAAGACCTTTAACATTAACAAGCTCTTCAAGCTCTGTTAAAGATTTCTTACCAAAGTTACGGAACTTCATTAAGTCATTTTTGTTATATGATACCAAATCTCCCAATGTATCTACTTCTGCAGCCTTCAAGCAATTAAGTGCTCTTACAGAAAGATCCATATCGATCAATTTGGTTTTTAACAACTGTCTCATATGTAATGATTCCTCATCATACGTTTCAGTTTGTGCTATTTCATCTGCTTCTAATGTAATACGCTCATCAGAGAACAACATGAAATGATGAATTAAAATCTTTGCAGCTTCAGTCAATGCATCTTTGGGATGTATTGATCCGTCTGTAACGATTTCGAAAACTAATTTTTCGTAATCAGTTTTTTGCTCAACACGATAGTTCTCTATACTATACTTAACATTCTTAATAGGTGTATAAATTGAATCTGTAAAGATTGTACCTATCGGAGCGTTAGCTTTCTTATTTTCTTCTGCAGGAACATATCCTCTTCCTTTCTCAATAGTAATCTCTAAATTAAGAGCTACTTTTTTATCCATATTACAAATTACTAAGTCTGGATTAAGGACTTGGAAACCAGAAATGAATTTTTGAAAATCTCCAGCCGTTAACTGCTCCTGACCAGAGATTGAAATTGTAACCGATTCATTATCAATATCTTCTATCTGACGCTTGAATCGTACTTGTTTAAGATTAAGGATAATTTCAGTGACATCTTCCACAACCCCAGAAATAGTAGAAAATTCGTGATCTACTCCTTCAATTCTCAATGAAGTTATAGCGAATCCCTCTAAAGAAGATAGCAAAACTCTTCGTAAAGCGTTACCAACTGTCAATCCGTACCCTGGTTCTAATGGTCTAAATTCAAATTTACCATCAAACTCACTAGAGTCGATCATGATAACTTTATCGGGCTTCTGAAAATTTAATATTGCCATATTATTGTTTCTTCTAAGAGTTATTACTTCGAATATAATTCGACGATGAATTGTTCGTTAATGTTTTCCGGAATTTGAATCCTACCCGGAACGGATACGAAAGTACCTTCTTTGGTATCATTATTAAAAGTAATCCACTCATACACTTTACTATTATTAGAAAGTGCATTTTGGATAACTTCCAAAGATTTTGATTTTTCTCTTACCCCCACAACATCTCCAGGTTTTAGTTGGTAAGATGGAATATTTACCAATTCTCCGTTTACTGTTATATGTCTATGAGAAACTAATTGTCTAGCTCCTCTACGAGAATTCGCTAATCCCATTCTAAAAGCTACGTTATCTAAACGAGATTCACATAGTTGAAGTAAAACTTCACCTGTAATCCCTTGTGATCTGGTTGCTTTTTCGAACATATTACGAAACTGACGTTCTAGTATTCCGTAAGTATATTTAGCTTTTTGCTTTTCCATCAACTGGATTGCATATTCACTTTTCTTCCCTCTACGTCTGTTATTTCCGTGTTGACCGGGAGGGTAATTTCTTTTTTCGAAAGACTTATCGTCTCCGAATATCGCTTCACCAAATTTACGAGCGATTTTAGTTTTTGGACCAGTATATCTTGCCATTATAATATTAATTTAATTTTTTAGAGGAGGTTATGAATTAAGGTCTCTTTCCTTCGATAATCCTTTATTCCTCTTTTTGACTTACTTTTAATTACTATGATTATGAAGTATAAAAGATCCCGAATTTAAATCGGGATACAACTATTATACTCTACGTCTTTTTGGAGGACGACATCCGTTATGTGGCATTGGAGTTACATCAATAATTTCTGAAACTTCAATTCCTGAGTTATGAATAGATCGTATTGCTGATTCTCTACCATTACCCGGACCTTTAACGTATACTTTCACTTTCTTAAGCCCTGCTTCGATTGCTACTTTTGCAGCATCTTCTGCAGCTAACTGTGCAGCATATGGAGTATTCTTTTTAGAACCTCTAAAACCCATTTTTCCAGCAGAAGACCAAGAAATAACGTCTCCTTTTTTATTTGTTAACGACACAATAATGTTGTTAAAAGAAGCTGTTACGTGTGCTTCTCCTACTGATTCAACGATTACTTTACGTTTTTTTGAAGTTGACTTTGCCATATTTTCTAGTTTTTAGTTGTTAGCTTTTAGTTGTTAGAATCCTAAACATTGCTATTTCAAACAGATTCATCTAACTTCTATTTACTAATGACTAATGTCTAATTTATAATTATTATTTAGTTGCTTTTTTCTTGTTAGCAACTGTTTTTCTTCTTCCTTTACGTGTTCTAGAATTGTTTTTAGTACGTTGTCCTCTAAGCGGTAAACCTGCTCTGTGACGAATACCTCTGTAACATCCAATATCCATCAAACGTTTGATATTCAACTGTACTTCAGAACGTAATTCTCCTTCTATGGTGTAGGCTCCTACAGCTTCACGAATACGACCTATTTGATCATCATCCCAATCAGAAACTTTAATACTTTCATCTACTTTGGCATTCGCTAAAATTTCTTTAGCTCTACTTCTACCAATTCCGAAGATATAGGTTAATGCTATAACTCCTCGCTTTTGTTTAGGTATATCTACCCCTGCAATTCTTGCCATAATTACCCTTGTCTTTGTTTAAATCTAGGATTCTTTTTATTAATTACGTAAAGTCGGCCTTTTCTACGCACAATCTTGCACTCGGCACTTCTCTTTTTTATTGATGCTCTAACTTTCATCTCTTTGTGTTTAAATCCTGAAAATGCATAGTCAGCATTTCAGAAGGTCTAGTTAACAAGATTTTCAGCCTGCAAAAGTACATAAAAAATCTTAATTAACTAATATTCTTAAAATTATTAGTATCTATATGTGATACGAGCCTTTGATAAATCATAAGGACTCATTTCTAACTTAACCTTATCTCCTGGTAGTAACTTGATGTAATGCATTCGCATTTTACCAGAGATATGCGCTGTCACCACGTGACCGTTTTCCAATTCCACTCTAAACATTGCATTAGACAATGCTTCGATTATACTTCCATCTTGTTCTATTGCTGGTTGTTTTGCCATTATGCTACTGCTTTACGGTTTTTACCAGTTTTCATTAATCCATCATAATGCCTATTCAATAAATATGAATTGACTTGTTGCATAGTATCAATTGCTACTCCTACCATAATAAGTAACGAAGTACCTCCGAAAAATAATGCCCAACCTTGTTGAACACCCAAAAGCTTTACGGCAATTGCAGGAAATATTGCAATTAATGCTAAGAAAATAGATCCTGGCAATGTTATTTGTGACATTATTTTATCTAAATACTCTGCTGTTTCGCTACCTGGTCTAATTCCAGGAATAAAACCACCACTTCTTTTCAAATCGTCGGCCATTTTATTAGTCGGAACGGTTATAGCGGTATAGAAATATGTAAAAATAATAATTAATAATGCAAATAATAAATTATACCATAATCCAAAAATATCACTAAACGCTGCTGCTATTCCCTGAGAAGTTTCAGACTCTGAAAGCCCTGCAACTGCTGCTGGAATAAACATAATTGCTTGCGCAAAGATTATCGGCATTACCCCCGAAGCATTTAATTTTAAAGGTATATACTGTCTGGAGCCAAAAACATTTTTTTCGTATCCACCACTGGCAGTTCTTCTTGCATACTGTACAGGAATTTGGCGTACTGCCATTACCAGTAATACTGATGCTAAGATGATAACGAACCATATCACCAGTTCAATTAGCACCATAATAATATCCCCTCCTTCTCCTGAAGTTCTGGAAATAAAATTCTGAACAAATGACTGTGGCAATGTAGCAATGATACCTACCATAATTAATAATGAAATACCATTACCAATACCTTTATCAGTAATTTTCTCACCTAACCACATTGCAAAAATACATCCGGTTGTTAAGATAATTACAGATGATACAACGAAAACAGTTTGACTTATCTCTGTACTGAAAGCTGCAGGAGGAAGTGTAGCGAATAAATTATAGATATAACCAGGACCTTGAACAAGCGTGATCGCTATAGTTAACCAACGTGTAATCTGATTGATCTTTTTTCTACCACTTTCCCCTTCTTTTTGTAACTTCTGAAGGTAAGGAATTGCTATACCCATCAATTGTACAACAATAGAAGCTGATATATACGGCATTATCCCTAACGCAAACACAGAAGCATTTGCAAATGCTCCTCCTGTAAATGCATTAAGTAGTCCAAGTAAACCATCCTGAGTTTGCGTTCCCAAGTTTGCCAACTCTGCCGCATCTACTCCTGGTAATACAACCTGAGCTCCAAATCGATATACCAAAAGTAATCCTAGTGTAACCAAGATTCTATTTTTTAGTTCTTCGATTTTCCAAATGTTTTTTATTGTATCAATAAATTTCATGAAATGTCTTTTATAAGGTTACTGCTTCACCACCTGCCGCTTCAATAGCTGCTTTTGCAGTGGCTGTAAATTTATGAGCTGAGACTTTTAGCTTTGCCTTTAACTCACCTCTTCCCAGTATCTTAACTAAATCATTCTTTCCTGCAAGACGTGTATCTAAAATTACGTCAAGATCAACGGTATCAGTTATTTTACCAGTGTCAACTAATTTCTGTAGGGTATCCAAGTTAATCCCCTGATACTCTTTTCTATTGACATTAGTGAAACCAAATTTTGGAACACGCCTTTGAAGTGGCATTTGACCTCCTTCAAAACCTATTTTTTTGGAGTATCCAGAACGTGATTTTGCTCCCTTATGACCACGAGCAGCAGTTCCACCTTTTCCAGAACCCTGACCACGACCTAATCGCTTACTGTTATTTTTTACTGAACCTGCAGCAGGTTTTAAGTTACTTAAATCCATGTGCTTATATTATTTTGTTTCTACCGAAACTAAATGTTTAACTTTATTTACCATCCCAAGGATATTAGGAGTGTCATCGTGCTCTACAACCTGACCGATCTTTTTAAGACCTAAAGCCTCCAGAGTTCTTTTTTGTCTCTGAGTACGGTTAATCGCGCTTTTTACTTTAGTTATTTTAATCTTTGCCATCGTTCCTAATATTTATCCTTTAAACACTTTTTCAAGTGAAACACCACGTTGTTTTGCTACCTGCTCTGCACTTCGCATCTGCAATAGAGCATCAAACGTTGCTTTCACCACATTGTGTGGGTTAGACGATCCTTGGTTCTTAGAAAGTACATCGTGAACACCTACAGATTCCAATACTGCACGGATTGCTCCACCAGCAATAACCCCGGTACCAGTAGCAGCAGGCATTAATAAGACTCTTGCTCCTCCATATTTACCTTTTTGTTCGTGAGGTAATGTACCTTTAGTTAACGGTATACGAACTAAATTCTTCTTAGCATCTTCTACTGCTTTTGCAATAGCTTCAGCAACTTCTTTAGACTTACCTAAACCGTGACCTACAACACCATTTTCATCTCCTACAACAACGATAGCAGAGAATCCAAATGCTCTACCCCCTTTAGTTACTTTAGTAACACGTTGTACTCCAACTAAACGGTCTTTTAATTCAAGTCCACTTGGTTTTACTAATTCTGCGTTTTTATATTTTTGATACATAATTTCTTAGAATTTAAGTCCTGCTTCTCTAGCTCCTTCAGCTAATGATTTTACTCTACCGTGATATAAATATCCTCCTCTATCAAATGATACAGTATCTATTCCAGCTTTCTTAGCTCTTTCAGCAAGGGCTTTACCTACCAAGCTTGCTCTTTCTGCTTTATTTCCTGATGCAGTAGCAATATCTTTATCTCTTGAGGATGCTGCACCAATAGTTTTACCGGTTACATCATCTATGATCTGTGCATAGATTTCCTTATTACTTCTATAAACAGATAATCTAGGACGTTGTTCTGTTCCGCTTACTTTACCGCGGATACGCTTTCTGATTTTTAATCTTCTTAAATCTTTTGAGAATGCCATAACTTCGTTATTATGCAGATTTACCTGCTTTTCTTCTTAATTGTTCTCCTACGAATTTAACTCCTTTACCTTTGTAAGGTTCAGGCTTACGGAAGCTTCTAATTTTAGCAGCTACCTGTCCCACTAATTGTTTATCGTGAGAAGTTAACTTTACGATCGGGTTTTTACCTTTTTCAGATACCGTCTCTATTTTAATTTCTGGCGCAATATCTAAAACGATGTTGTGAGAGAAACCTAGAGCGAGATCTAATTTTTGTCCCTGATTAGAAGCTCTATAACCTACTCCAACCAATTCTAATTCTTTGGTAAAACCTTCAGACACACCTTGCACCATATTGCTTATCAAAGCTCTGTATAAACCATGCTTTGCCTTATGATCTTTTGCTTCACTAGGTCTTTCTAGAACAACCTGGTCATCTTCTACCTTCACATTGATACTATCAATTTTTTGTGAAAGCTCACCTAATTTTCCTTTAACAGTAACAACATTACCTGTCACTTCTACAGTGACACCAGACGGAATAGTTACTGGATTTTTTCCTATTCTTGACATTTCTTTTGTCTTTTATACTGTTAATATACGTAACAAAGTACTTCACCACCTACATTCTCTTGCTTAGCCTGTTTACCAGTCATTACACCGTGAGAAGTAGAAATTATTGCAATACCTAATCCGTTAAGAATTCTTGGTATTTCATTAGATCCTGCATACTTACGTAAACCAGGCTTGCTGATTCTTTGTAATTGTTTAATTACAGGTTCTTTTGTTAACTTGTCGTATTTAAGAGCTATCTTAATACTACCTTGTGTTGTATTATCTTCAAACTTATAACTTAAAATATACCCTTGATCAAATAATATTTTAGTGATCTCTTTTTTAACCTTTGATGCAGGAATTTCAACGACTCTATGCTGAGCACTATTGGCGTTACGAATTCTTGTTAAATAATCTGCTATAGGATCTGTATTCATTATATATAATTTATGATCTTGGTTTTCCGCTAGTTTAGCCGAACCTTAAACCAATTAATTTTTTATTATTACCAACTAGCTTTGGTTACACCAGGAATTAATCCTTGATTAGCCATTTCTCTAAATGTAACACGAGAGATTCCAAATTGACGCATATATCCTTTTGGTCTTCCGGTTAGCTTACATCTATTATGTTGACGGATTGGTGATGCATTTTTAGGCAGCTTTTGTAATGCTTCATAATCTCCGGCTTCTTTTAAAGCTTTACGTTTCTCAGCATATTTAGCAACAGTTTTTGCTCTCTTCACCTCACGGGCTTTCATTGATTCTTTAGCCATAATTAATTCTTTTTAAAAGGTAACCCTAGTTCTGTTAATAATGATTTTGCTTCTTTATCAGTTTTCGCAGAAGTTTCAAAAGTGATATTCATTCCTGAAATCTTATTCACCTTATCGATATCTATTTCCGGAAAAATGATTTGCTCAGTAACACCCAAAGAGTAGTTACCTCTACCATCAAAACCAGTAGCGTTAATTCCATTAAAATCTCTGACACGTGGTAAAGCCGAAGTAATCAAACGATCTAAAAATTCATACATTCTTTCACCTCTTAACGTAACCTTTGCCCCAATTGGCATTCCTTTACGTAACTTAAAAGATGCAACATCCTTTTTAGAAATTGTAGCAACAGCTTTTTGACCTGTAATCATTGTTAATTCATCCACTGCGTAGTCGATTAACTTTTTGTCTGCCACAGCTGCACCAACACCTCTACTTAAAACAATTTTCTTAAGTTTAGGTACTTCCATTACATTGCTATAACTGAATTCTTCTGTAAGAGCCGACATTACTCTGTCTTTATACTCTTGTTTTAGTCTTGGGATATAAGCCATAACTATATTACTTCATTAGATTTTTTTGAAAATCTTACTTTCTTATCTCCTTCTACTCTATATCCTACTCTTGTAGTATCACCATTAGATGTTAACAACGATAAGTTAGATATATGAATAGCTGCTTCTTGTTTCACTATACCACCTTGTGGATTAGCAGCACTAGGCTTCTGGTGTTTAGACACTAGGTTAACACCTTCTACAATTGCCTTGTTCTTATCTTTCAATACTTTCTGTACAGTTCCCTGCTGACCTTTATTGTCACCAGCGATAACTTTTACAGTATCTCCTGATTTAATTTTTAGCTTTGTCATCTTTGCTATACTTTTAAAGCACTTCTGGCGCTAGTGATACAATCTTCATGAATTGCTTATCACGAAGTTCTCTTGCCACAGGTCCAAAAACACGTGTTCCTCTCATTTCTCCTGCTGGGTTCAAAAGAACACAAGCATTATCATCGAAACGAATATAAGAACCATCTGGTCTGCGTACTTCTTTTTTGGTACGAACTACAACTGCAGTAGAAACCGCTCCTTTTTTAATATTTCCATTTGGAGTTGCTTCTTTTACACTGACAACGATCTTGTCTCCTACAGAGGCGTATCTTCTTTTTGTACCACCTAAAACACGGATAACTAAAACTTCTTTACCACCTGTGTTGTCTGCTACTTTTAATCTAGACTCTTGTTGTACCATAATTACTTCGCTCTTTCAATTACTTCTACTAATCTCCAGCATTTGGTTCTACTCATAGGTCTTGTTTCCATGATCTTTACAGTATCACCAATATTGCAGTCATTTTTCTCGTCGTGTGCAACATATTTCTTTGTCTTTAACACGAACTTTCCGTACATCGGGTGTTTTACTTTTTTTACTTCGGCAACAACGATTGATTTTTGCATCTTGTTACTGGTAACTACACCTATACGCTCTTTTCTTAAGTTTCTTTTTTCCATCTTTCAGCAGAATTAACCGTTTAATTCTCTTTTAGTTAACTCAGTAGCCATTCTTGCAATAGATCTTCTCACTTTACGTAACTGTAAAGGGTTCTCTAATGGAGACATAGCGTGAGCCATTTTTAAATCTGAGTACTCTTTACGAGATTTACCAAGTTCTTCTTGCAATTCAGCTGTAGACGATTCTTTTACTTGTGATTGTTTCATAGTCTCTCTTGAATTTTAACCTTGATAGGTTCTTGATACAATAAACTTAGTTCTTACTGGAAGCTTTTGTGCAGCTAAACGTAATGCTTCTTTAGCTACATCATAAGGCACACCACTGATCTCAAATAAGATTCTTCCTGGTTTTACAACAGCTGCCCAATATTCTACAGCTCCTTTTCCCTTACCCATACGTACTTCAAGAGGCTTTTTTGTAATTGGCTTGTCTGGGAAAATTTTAATCCACAGAGATCCTTCTCTTTTCATATAACGAGTAGCAGAAATACGTGCTGCTTCTATTTGTCTAGCAGTAACAAAACTTGAATCTAATGATTTAATTCCGAAGGTCCCGTTAGAAAGTGTATGTCCTCTTTGAGAAATACCTTTCATACGTCCTTTTTGTTGCTTACGGAATTTTGTTCTTTTAGGCTGTAACATTGTTAATTTACTTTAAAAAATTACTTTCTACGACGCGATTTATTATTACCACCTCGTCCGGCTCCTCTATCGCCTCCTTTTCCTTGTTTCTTAGAAAGACCAACTAAAGGAGAAAGTTCTCTCTTACCATATACTTCGCCTTTCATAATCCATACTTTAACACCTAGTCTACCGTAGGTAGTGTGTGCCTCAACCAAAGCATAATCTATGTCAGCTCTAAATGTTGATAAAGGAATACGACCATCTTTGTAAGACTCTGAACGTGCCATCTCTGCTCCATTCAAACGTCCTGAAATCTGAATTTTGATACCTTCAGCATTCATTCTCATTGCAGCCGCAATAGCCATCTTGATTGCACGACGATAAGAGATACGACTCTCTATTTGTCTTGCAATACTAGAACCAACTAAGAATGCATCCAGCTCAGGCCTTTTGATTTCAAAGATATTGATCTGAACTTCTTTATCAGTAATTTTCTTAAGCTCTTCTTTTAACTTGTCTACCTCTTGCCCACCTTTTCCGATAATGATACCAGGTCTAGCAGTAGTGATAGTAACGGTTACAAGTTTAAGCGTACGCTCAATAATTACTCTGGATACACTAGCCTTAGATAAACGTGCGTGTACATACTTTCTAATCTTATCGTCTTCGGCAAGTTTATCACCGTAGTCATTACCTCCGTACCAGTTGGATTCCCATCCTCTAATGATACCAAGGCGATTTCCGATTGGATTTGTCTTCTGTCCCATACTATTTATTTAGCTTTGTGTATTATTTTTTGCTGCAACCACGATAGTTACGTGATTAGAGCGTTTTCTTATTCTGTGTGCACGACCCTGTGGAGCTGGACGCAGTCTTTTTAACATACTACCTCCGTCTACACGAATCTCTTTTACAAAAAGATCTGCATCTTCGATGCTAGCGTCTTCATTTTTCGCCTGCCAGTTTGCTATTGCAGAAAGCAATAATTTTTCTAAACGACGCGATGCTTCTTTAGGGTTAAATCTAAGAATATGAAGCGCTCTTTCAACTTTTTCACCACGAACTAAATCTGCTACTAAGCGCATTTTGCGAGGTGAAGTAGGACAGTTATTAAGTTTAGCAAAAGCAATCTGCTTTTTCTCTTCCTTAATTCTATCTGCCATTTCTCTTTTACGAACTCCCATAGCTTAAATTATTTTTTACCTTTATTTTTAGCACCAGCATGCCCTCTAAAAGAACGGGTTGGCGAAAATTCTCCTAATTTATGACCTACCATGTTTTCTGTAATGTACACAGGAACAAATTGGCGACCATTATGAACTGCAATCGTTTGACCAACAAAATCAGGAGAGATCATTGATGCTCTTGACCAAGTCTTTATAACAGTCTTTTTATTAGCCTCTACATTAGCAGCAACTTTTCTCTCTAACTTATAATGAATGTAAGGTCCTTTTTTTAATGAACGTGCCATATCTTATTATTTCTTTCTACGTTCTACAATATACTTATTACTCGCTTTTGTTTTAGAGCGGGTTCTATATCCTTTTGCAGGAAGACCTTTTCTAGAACGTGGGTGACCTCCAGAGGAACGTCCTTCTCCACCACCCATCGGATGATCAACAGGGTTCATTGCTACCGGTCTGGTTCGCGGACGACGACCTAGCCATCTTCCTCTACCAGCCTTACCACCTACAACTAACTGATGATCACTATTAGAAATAGCTCCAATAGTCGCCATACAGTTTACTAAGACCAATCTTACTTCTCCAGAAGGCAGTTTTACCGTAGCAAACTTACCATCTCTGGCCATAAGCTGAGCAAACGAACCAGCACTACGCGCCATAACGGCACCTTGACCCGGACGTAATTCTATACAAGAAATGATTGTACCTAAGGGAATATCACTAAGTGGCATTGCGTTTCCTATTTCGGGAGCAACATTACTTCCGGAAACAACATTCTGACCAACTTGCAGACCATTCTGAGCTATGACATAACGCTTCTCACCATCTTGATAGTTTACAAGCGCTATAAAAGCCGTTCTGTTTGGATCATATTCTATTGTAGCAACGGTAGCAGGAATTCCCTGCTTATCACGTTTAAAATCAATGATACGATACCTTTTTTTATGACCTCCACCTTTGTAGCGCATGGTCATTTTTCCTTGATTGTTTCTACCTCCAGATCTTTTTTTCGGAGCTAATAAACTCTTCTCCGGCTTATCAGTAGTAATGGCATCAAACCCATTAACTACTCTAAAACGCTGACCTGGGGTAATTGGTTTCAATTTTCTTACTGACATTTTTTAGTCTTAAAGATTACTATATAAATCAATTACATCACCTTCCGCCACCTGTACAATAGCTTTTTTGACAGCTTTTGTTTTACCAGTGACCACACCCGTTTTTGTATAACGAGTTTTACGGTCTGGACGGACATTAATCGTTCGAACTTTAGTAACAGACACTCCATAAGCAGCCTCTACTGCTTTTTTAATCTCTACCTTATTCGCTTTTTTATCTACTACAAAACCGTAGCGGTTAAACACCTCACTATCAGCAGTAGCCTTTTCCGTAATAATAGGTTTTATTAAGATACTCATGGCTTCTATTTACTTAAATTCGTTTCAATTCCTTTCAAAGAACCTTCCAAAAGTACAACTTGCTTTGCATTAAGTATTTTGTAAGTACTTAATTCTGAGGAAGTTATAACTTCAGAGCTTTTTAAATTGCGTGACGACAAATATACATTTTTATTTGACTCTCCCAACACAAATAAAGATTTTTTATCCTCAAGCCCTAAAGACTTTAAAACAGTAGTAAAATTCTTAGTTTTTATTGTGTCGAAAGTAAAGTCTTCTACAACTGTAATCGCCTTATCATTTGCTTTGATACTTAAAGCAGATTTACGCGCTAATCTTTTTAAATTTTTGTTCAATTTAAAAGAGTAGTTTCGAGGTCTTGGTCCAAAAATTCTACCTCCACCTTTAAAGATAGGAGATTTAATACTACCAGCTCTTGCCGTACCAGTTCCTTTTTGTTTCTTAATCTTTCTTGTACTACCTACGATCTCTGCACGCTCCTTAGCCTTGTGTGTTCCCTGACGCTGATTTGCCAAGTACTGTTTCACATCTAAGTATACAGCATGATCATTTGGTTCTATACCAAAAACAGCATCAGAGAGGTCTACCTTTCTTCCTGTTTCTTTTCCGTTAATATCAATTACTGCTACTTTCATTACTTCTGAATCGTTACATAAGCGTTTTTATGCCCAGGAACACATCCTTTGACAACAAGTAAGTTCTTTTCAGCAACTACTTTCAACACTCTTAAGTTTTGAACTTTTACTTTATCTCCACCCATTCTTCCTGCCATACGCATTCCTTTGAATACTCTTGCTGGATAAGATGCAGCTCCAATCGAACCAGGAGCTCTTAAACGGTTATGTTGACCGTGAGTAGCCTGTCCAACACCACCAAAACCGTGTCTTTTAACTACTCCCTGAAAACCTTTACCTTTTGAGGTTCCCGACACATCAACAAACTCTCCTTCTACGAAGTGTTCTACTGTTATTGTATCACCTAATTTGTACTCCTCCTCAAAACCTTGGAATTCGACAACTTCACGTTTAGCATTCGTTCCTGCTTTTTTAAAGTGACCTAAAGCCGCTTTAGTAGCATTTTTGTCTGCTTTGTCATCGAAACCTAGCTGAATAGCTTCATAACCGTCAACCTCTTCAGTTCTGACTTGGGTAACCACGCATGGCCCAGCTTCGATAACCGTACATGGAATATTCTTTCCATTTTCGTCGAAGATGCTGGTCATACCGATCTTTTTTCCTATTAACCCAGACATATTTAATAATTATTAATTAGTATTCTATTTATTGTTTTGCAAAAAAACAGGGTCAAAATACTTCAACCCTGAATGTATTTTTGCCGTTTTTCCCTTGCACGCAGCTTGGGACATTTTACTTTATAGATCCCGAAACAAGTTCGGGATGGATACTTCTAAACTTTCAATTCACTTCCCTATAGAAAGTCAAGGATTATCATACCTTGATTTCAACTTCTACCCCACTTGGTAATTCCAGCTTCATTAACGCATCAATCGTTTTTGAAGAAGAGCTATAAATATCCAACAGTCTTTTGTAAGAACTTAATTGAAATTGCTCTCTGGATTTCTTATTAACGTGCGGAGAACGCAATACGGTAAAAATCTTCTTATGTGTTGGTAATGGAATCGGGCCAGTAACCACTGCTCCAGTACTCTTAACGGTCTTTACAATCTTTTCTGCAGATTTATCTACTAAATTATGATCGTAAGATTTTAGTTTTATTCTAATTTTTTGACTCATTTCTGTAAAATTAAGCGTTAACTCCTTTTGCTGCTGCAATTACTTCTTCTGAAATATTAGAAGGAGTTTCGGCATAGTGAGAAAATTCCATAGTAGATGTTGCTCTACCAGACGACAATGTTCTTAACGTTGTAACATATCCAAACATCTCCGAAAGTGGCACGGTAGCTTTTACAGTTTTTGCACCAGCTCTATCACCCATATCACTAACTTGTCCTCTTCGTCTATTCAAATCACCTACGATATCACCCATATTCTCTTCTGGAGTAATAACTTCTAACTTCATAATAGGCTCCATGATTACAGCCTTTGCTGCTTTTGCAGAGTTTTTAAACCCTAATTTAGCCGCTAATTCGAATGATAATTGATCAGAATCCACATCGTGATATGAACCATCTTTTAAGGTTACTTTCATTGAATCAACTTCATACCCCGCTAAAGGACCATTTACCATAGCCATCTTGAAACCTTTTTCAACTGAAGGAATAAATTCTTTAGGAACGTTACCACCTTTAATTATAGATTCAAACTGAAGACCTACTACACCTTCATCAGCTGGTTCAATTGTAAATACAATATCTGCAAATTTACCACGACCACCAGACTGTTTCTTATAAACTTCTCTATGATCTGCCGCTTGCGTAATAGCTTCTTTATACTCTACCTGTGGTTGACCTTGATTAACCTCTACTTTAAATTCACGTTTTAAACGATCTACAATGATATCTAAGTGAAGCTCACCCATACCAGAAATAATAGTCTGACCTGAAGCTTCATCTGTTCTCACTGTAAAAGTTGGATCTTCTTCTGCCAATTTAGACAAAGCCATACCCAACTTATCTACATCCGCCTTGGTCTTTGGCTCCACAGCGATACCGATTACCGGATCAGGGAAATCCATAGATTCTAAAACAATAGGATTCTTTTCATCAGACATAGTATCACCAGTCTTAATATCTTTAAAACCTACTGCCGCTCCAATATCACCTGCTTCGATAAAATCAATAGCATTCTGCTTATTAGAGTGCATTTGATAAATACGTGAAATACGCTCTTTTTTCCCAGAACGGTTATTTAATATGTAAGAACCAGCATCTAAACGTCCTGAATATGCACGGAAGAATGCCAGACGTCCCACGAAAGGATCTGTAGCAATCTTAAATGCTAAAGCAGCAAACGGTTCCTTTACATCAGGCTTACGTAATTCTTCTTGATCTGTATTTGGATTAACACCTACAATACCTTCTTTATCCGTTGGAGAAGGCAAATAACGACATACAGCATCTAAAAGGAACTGAACTCCTTTATTTTTAAATGCAGATCCGCAAATCATTGGAATTATAGACATATCCATTACAGCAGCTCTTAGCGCAGCGTGCACTTCTTCTTCTGTAATTGAATCCTCATCCTCCATATATTTCTCTAGAAGATTTTCATCATAAGCTGCAACCTCCTCTATAAGCTTACCTCTTAATTCTGCTGCTTCTTCTTTTAATTCTTCCGGGATATCTACAACATCAAAAGTAGACCCTTGTGTTTCATCGTGCCATACAATCGCACGGTTTTTTACCAAGTCAACAATACCCTTAAAATCAGCCTCATCTCCAATATTCATTACAATTGGAACTGCATTAGAACCTAGCATATCCTTAACTTGCTGACAAACTGCCATAAAGTTAGATCCTTGACGGTCCATTTTATTTACAAATCCAATACGAGGTACTTTATAATTATCAGCTAATCTCCAGTTGGTCTCTGATTGTGGTTCAACACCGTCAACAGCACTAAACAAAAACACTAATCCATCAAGCACACGTAAAGAACGGTTTACTTCTACCGTAAAATCCACGTGACCCGGAGTATCGATAATATTAAAGTGATATGCCTTAGTATCTGCAATCGCCTGACCATTTTCTGTTGGGAATTTCCATTCACAAGTTGTAGCAGCAGAAGTGATAGTAATACCTCTTTCCTGCTCTTGCTCCATCCAGTCCATTGTAGCAGCACCATCGTGCACCTCACCAATCTTGTGACTAACTCCAGTATAATATAAAATACGTTCTGTAGTCGTAGTTTTTCCTGCATCAATGTGTGCAGCAATTCCTATATTTCTTGTATATTTTAAATCTCTAGCCATTTCTGTTCGTGATTAAAATCTAAAGTGTGAGAATGCTTTATTAGCTTCTGCCATCTTATGAGTATCTACCCTCTTCTTAACCGCAGCTCCTTCTTCTTTTTCTGCAGCAATAATCTCTGCAGCAAGTCTTTGAGCCATAGATTTTTCATTTCTCTTTCGAGAAAACTGAATCAACCACTTCATAGCAGTGGATATCTTTCTGTCTGGTCTAATTGGGTTAGGAATCTGGAAAGTTGCTCCTCCAACACGACGGCTTCTCACCTCTACATGTGGCATTACATTAGATAATGCATCTTTCCACATCTCCAAAGCAGTTTTTTCTTCGTTCTGTTTTTTCTCTTCTACGATATCGATGGCATCGTAGAAAATTTTGAAAGCAACCGATTTTTTACCGTCCCACATCATCATGTTCACAAAACGAGTCACTAATTGATCGTTAAAACGCGGATCCGGCAAAATGGGTCTTTTTTTAGCCTTTCTTTTTCTCATGTCTTCTTCTTAAAGTTTTTTAATTACTTCTTAGGGCGTTTTGCACCATACTTAGATCTACGTTGCGTTCTACCTTCAACACCAGCGGTGTCTAAGGCACCACGAACGATGTGATATCTAACTCCTGGTAAATCTTTTACCCTTCCACCTCTAACTAATACTATCGAGTGCTCCTGTAGATTGTGACCTTCACCACCGATGTATGCGTTCACTTCTTTACCATTTGTTAACCTAACACGAGCTACTTTACGCATAGCTGAATTTGGTTTTTTTGGTGTAGTAGTATAAACACGCGTACAAACACCGCGGCGTTGCGGGCACGAATCCAAAGCAGCCGATTTACTCTTCTTAGTTATTTTGGCTCTACCTTTTCTTACTAATTGTGAAATTGTTGGCATAATTTGCTTTACACTATTATTTAAAATGTTTAAAATACCTCTTTTATGAGGGCTGCAAAGGTAGAAATATTTTTGAGCAATTCAAATCCTAATGCATTAATTTTCAAATAGATTTAAAATAGCATGGTGTAACCGTAAGAAATCCCTGTATTTTCCGTTATTTTAGCATCATTAAAACGCACGTTGAAAACTAAAATATTTTACCTTCTTGTCCTTAATATATGTATACATTCGTTTTGTAGTGCACAAAAATCTATTTTGCATCTTTCAGTAATAGGAAAAGATTCTGTGGAAACTTTAAAAATTGACAGTACGCAATACACAAAGCAGTTTAAAAATTATTCAAGTTTAAAAGAAGAAACAAACAACACTCATAAGCGACTTTTAAAATCTGGATATCTGGATGCTAAATTATTAGGTATTACCAAAACATCCGATTCTTCTTATGTAGCAAGTTTCAAATTAAATAAAAAATATAACAAACTTAAGATCTATTATAACAAACAATTATTCCAAAAAGAAATCCTAGATCAAATCTCATCAACCGTTACCGAAACTCATTTCTCCATACCTATAGAAAAAACCGAAAAAACACTTCAGTTTTTAACCAATCATCTCGTTGACCAAGGAAACACCTTCAGTAATGTATCTCTTACCGAAATTAAAAAAAATAAAGACATTATATCCGCGAAAATCATTGGTTCAAAGACCAAAATAAGAACAATTGATGATATCATAATCAAAGGCTACCATAAATTTCCATTTTCATACCTTAGATACAATAGTAAAATCAGACGAGGTAATGTGTTCAATAAAAATGAAGTGTTACAGAAATCCCTACTAATTGATAATTTAGGTTTTGCCAAAAACATAAAACCTCCTGAAGTATTGTTTGAAGAAGATTCAACTACGGTATATTTGTATTTAGAAAAGAAGTCGGCCAATACTTTTGATGGTTTTCTTGGTTTTTCTTCTGACACTGAATCTGGCAATCTGGAATTGAATGGATACCTAAACCTAAATCTAATTAACAACCTGAACTTTGGGGAGCGCCTTAATCTTATCTACAAAAGTGATGGTAATGAACAACAACGATTTCAAGCTAACATCTCACTCCCTTATATACTTAAAAGTCCAATTGGAATTGAAGCCGGTCTTGACATTTTTAAAAAGGATTCCAGTTTTTTAATAACAGAACAAAACATTCATCTCAGTTACTTAATTAATGACAAAAATAGCTTGTATATAGGATATGAAGCTATATCATCAGACAACTTGCTGGATATCCCCCAGCCTGCTTTAAACATAAATAATTATTCTTCATCATTCTTTGAAGCTGGGTTCAATCACACCAGAAGGCAAAACAATAGCCTATTTCCCATTAAAAATACATATGATATCACGGTAGGATTTGGATCAAGAAAAACAAGCACAGAAAATTTAAATCAAATAAAAGGCACTGTTACTCTTAGTTACCTATTTGAACTTAACCAAAGAAACTCTATTTTCTTAAAAAATACAGCTTCAAGCATTTTTTCTGATAATTTCTTTACTAATGAGTTGTTTAGATTTGGCGGTATTAATTCTATAAGGGGTTTTGAAGAAAACAGCATCAATGCATCTTTATTTAATGTACTAAATACAGAATATCAATATATTTTATCTCAGAACCTATATATTCATTCCATCATTGATTATTCTTACTTTGAAGATAAAAGCAGTGAGTTTTCGGATAATCTAACAAGTTTTGGTTTTGGACTGGGACTTAACACTCAAACAGGATTATTTAAAATTATTTTTGCCAATGGAAAAAACAGTGATTCTAATTTTAAATTCTCAAACACCAAAGTACACATTAGCTTAAATGCAAGGTTTTGAAAGTAAAAAACCACACATAATCTCTAAATATCCATATACAAATACTAACTTAAACAAGCTGAATCTTAAACTTTAGAAATAAATAATTCCTACTTCAGTAAATAAAGATACCATGCTATAAATCAGTTATTAACATATCGTTAAACTTTAAACTAAAAATCCATTCATTAACAATCTTAATCAAATAAAACACAAACCAATTACCAAAATGATATAGCCTAATTCAATGCTATGTTAAATCTCTGTAAACATTAATTTAATTTTTTACTAAATAAAAGTTGTTTAATTAAGATATTATTAAGATTTTTGGGATTGGCTAATTCTAATAATTTAAACAATAATGAAATCACCAACAAAGCGAATTCTAATGCTTTTTCTAGCATTAGTCGCGCAAATCTCGTTTGCGCAAGAAACTACCATAACAGGTAAAGTTACGGACGATCAAGGTTTACCTCTTCCAGGAGTAAACATTGTCGTAAAAAACACAAATAATGGAACACAATCTGACTTTGATGGAATTTATACGATTCAAGCAGCTCAGGGAAATGTTCTTGTATTTAGTTATCTAGGTTTTGCAGAGAAAGAAGTTACCGTGGGTAGCAGCTCGACTATTAATGTACAATTAGATCCTTCTGCAGACGTGTTAGAGGAAGTAATTGTGACTGCACAAGGTATTCGAAGAGAAAAGAAAGCTCTTGGATATGCAGTGACAACAGTAAAAAGTGAAGACCTTGAACAAAAGGCTGACACCGATATCGGTAAGATCCTGCGAGGAAAAGCTTCCGGGGTTAGAATTACAGGTACAGGAGGTGTGTCAGGATCAGGAGCAAACATCATTATCCGTGGTATTTCTTCTATTACTGGTGGCAACCAGCCTCTTTTCATAGTAGACGGTGTACCTTTTGACGGTTCATCCGGAGGTGCCAATCAAGATGGTTCTTCTGGTGCCTTCCAATCTGGTAATGTGAGTAGCCGTTTTGCGGATTTGGACCCAAATAATATTGAAAGCGTAAGCATTCTTAAAGGACTTAGTGCTACAGCGCTATATGGTGGACAAGGTAGAAATGGTGTGATATTGATTACCACGAAGAGTGGATCAAATACAAACAAGAAGTTCGAATTCACTGTAAATCAATCGTTTTTCTTTAACGACATCGTATTGCCTGATTATCAGGATACCTGGGGTAATGGATTCCAAAATGCATATGGAGCTTTTTTCAGTAACTGGGGGGCAAGATTTGATAGTCGGGAAACAATTCCTAATGCTTTCAGAACTTCTATTCAAAATAACTTTGATGGTATTGAACCATCTGTTCTTTTCCCAGACAGACCTGAGCTGGACAATCCTACGGTAGCGTACAGACCATATGATAGCCAGAAAGAGTTTTTTAAAACCGGAACAATATCAACAACTTCTATAAATGCATCAGGTGCTTTAGGAGATAAAGGTTCTGTAAACGCATCTTATGCACATACTAGTGATGAAGGTTTCATTCCAAACAACTCATTAACAAGAAACAACCTTTCTTTTGGAGGAACTTATAAGTTTGATAACAAATTTACTGTATCTGGTAAATTTAATTACGCCAGAACTGATATTCAATCTCCGTTTACAGATGCCTCTACGGGTAGTGATGTTGCTCTTTCAACAGCTGGTACCGGTGGTATACAGTCTATCTGGAACATCCTGTATTTACCAAGAAGTGTTGATATAAACGACCCATTCCAGCACCCTGTTACAGGTGAAAGTTTATGGTATCGTGGCGGTAATGACAGAACGAATCCAAGATGGACTCTTAACAATACAAGAGATTCGAATTCTACGGACAGACTTTTTAGTAACTTTAATGTGTCTTACGATTTAAAAGATTGGTTTAAGCTTACATATAGAGTTGGTTTAGATAATCAAAATGTAAGAGCTCAGCGCTCCATTAATAAAGGGGCAAAAGACGGTATACACCCAACAGGTTATCTACAGGTGACAAACTCTAGATTTACTATTTGGGATCATTCTTTGCTAGGTGGTATAGACAAGCAATTATCTGAGAACTTCAATTTACAAGGAACTATTGGAGCTACATTTCAAAGTAGAATTGGAACTACCGATGGTGTAGAAGGAAGAGACCAAATCATTTTTGGTCTTCAAAATATAGGTAATTATGCAAATACAAGTGGTATTATCGAAGGAACTCTATTTCCTTTAAATACGGTTTCTTATCAAAGTTATTCTGAAGAAAACAACTTGTCAGCTTATGCGTCCACTACGTTTGGCTATAAAGATTTTCTTTACCTTAATGCTTCGGCAAGAAATGAATGGACCTCTACTCTAGAGTCTGCTAATAGATCACAGTTCTCTCCTGGAGTAAGTGCATCTTTTATACCTACGTCAGCTTTTAAGGGAATTAAATCTCAAAATGGAATTAATTTCTTAAAGTTACGTTTAGGATATGGTACCTCTCCTGGTTTTCCAACTCCTTATAATACACGTAATGTATTATCACTCGTTCCTAACGCATTTGCAGGTAATATCACCACAACTAGTGTTAATAATTTCCTTGCTAATCCTGATCTAAGACCAGAACTTTCAAAAGAATTTGAAGTTGGTGTTGATGCACGTTTATTTGATAACAGACTAGGTTTTGAAATTACATATTATAACAGAGACACTGAGGATCAGATTATCGCAAGACCTCTTGCACCTGAAACGGGCTTTACTTCAACTTTTACAAACGTAGGTAATGTAATTAATGAAGGTATTGAAATCACCTATGATATCACTCCAGTTAGAACGGATAACTTCCGCTGGAATATTTCAGGTAGTTATACCACTAATCAAAGTGAGGTAAAAGGTCTTGATGAAGGAGAGCAGATACTATATGGAGGTATTTTTGCAACTCCGGCAAATGCGGCAATCAATGGCGAGCAATTGGGAGTTATTGTTGGTACGAGAGTTTTAAGAGATGACAATGGAAACTTCTTAATTGATGAGAATGGAGAATGGATACAGGATCCTACTAATGGTATTATCGGTGACCCAAACCCAAAATGGTTTATGACTGTTAACAACGGTATTAAATGGAAGAATTTATCACTTAATATGCAGTGGGAATATCAGCATGGTGGTGATATATATGCAACCACTGTTGGAGCATTAGTTGGAAGGGGTCTAGTTGAAGATACTGATTTTGACAGGACACAAGGAATCATCCTGCCAGGTATAAGACAATCTACAGGACAGCCTAATGATATCCAGGTTACTTCTACAGAAGCTTATTTCAATAATATTGGATTTGGTCTAGATGAGCAATTAATTTATGACGCGTCCCATATCAGGTTAAGAGAAGCTTCTCTTAGCTACAGCTTGTCATCAAAATGGCTAGAGAACACTCCTTTTGGATCTGTTTCACTGACGTTAGCCGGACAAAATTTATTTGTAAAAGCATTTAATGTACCTTCTAGTGTTAATTACGACCCTGAACTTAACAGTTTAGGTGTAGGGAATTCTCAAGGATTTGATTATTTAACTTCCTGGAATTCGAGAAGATATGGTATGAGCGTTAAATTAACATTCTAAAAAATTAAAAATGAAAAAAATTAAAAATAATATTATATGGTTATTTGCGATGGTGATCGTTTTATCATCTTGCGAAACCACAGAATTGGATCTCTTGAATGACCCTAATTCTCCTCCACCGGAAAGCATTGACGTTAATTTTACGCTCAATAGTATTGAACTAAATTTCTCAGAATTCTTTGAAAGCACGACATCAGCTGGGGCAGATGCAGTAAGACTGGAATATATGTTTGATACTTATGAAGCTAATTTTAATAACACTAATGCTGATTTATCTGGTGCATGGACAACAGCGTATGCAGGTATTCTGAAAGATGTAGAAGCTGTAATACGCTTATCTGATGAAGGAAACGACTTTTTTGTTCAGGCAGGAATTGCCAGAATTCTAAGGGCTTATACTCTTATGACTTTAGTTGATTACTTTGGTCCTGTACCGTTATCAGAAGCTTTACAAGGAGATGTTGGATTAACTTTTCCTACCACCGATGCTCCAGAAGATGTTTATGCAGCAGCTTTACAAGATCTTAATGATGCAATAGCTGATTTCGGAAAAACTACACTAAATCCTCCGTCTACAGATTTATTGTATAATGTTGATTTATCAAAGTGGACAAAACTGGTAAATACATTAAAACTCAAGTATTACTTAAATCTAAGATTAGTAAACCAAGCACTAGCAGCTACTGAAATTCAAGATCTTATCACCGAGGACGATTTTATATCGACCCCAGATGATAACTTCTTATGGAGAGCCGTAAGTAGTAATTTACCTCAAAGTAGACATCAATATTATATTGATGAATACTTAGCTGCAAGTACTGGAGATTATATTTCTAACTATTTAATGTGGACATTAGCAGTTGAAAAAGGGATTGAAGATCCTAGATTACGCTATTACGTATATCGTCAAGTTGATGCCTTCCCATCAGACCCTGCGACATTGGATAATGAAATAAGTTGTTGGAATGACCCAAGACCATCTACTTATCCTCCGGTTGATGCAATTTCTCCTGTACCACTACCATTTTGTTCTTTATTTGGAAGAGGAGACGGATATTGGGGTAGAGATCACGGTGATAATCAAGGTATCCCACCTGACAACGCCAAAAGAGCTACTTATGGAGTATATCCTGCAGGAGGAAAGTTTGATGATAATGATGCTGAAGATATTGATCCGGGAGATGGTCTCGATGGTGCCGGAATATGGCCAATTATGACCGACTCGTTCGTATTCTTTATGCGTGCAGAAGCTGCATTATTTTTAGGAACAACTGATGATGCCAGAACAATGTATGAAAATGGAATTAGAGCCTCTATTGCAAATGTTACAGGTTTTTTACCCAATCCGGGTGATTTCACTAATATTCCTGATTCGGGTGATATTGATGACTATGTAGACGAAGCTCTTAATCTTTATGATGCTGCCGCATCTGATGATGACCGTATGGATGTTATAGGTAAAGAATATTGGATCTCATTATTCGGAAATGGAGTAGAGGCGTATAATCTATACCGTCGCACCGGAGCTCCGAACAATTTACAACCAACACTTTTAGGAACCGGAAGTTTCCCAAGATCTTTCTTATATCCTAATGTAGTTGTAGATAGAAATCCAAATATCCAACAAAAGCCAGATCTTACGGTTCAAACTTTTTGGGATAATAACCCAGCTGGTTTTATTCAATAATTAACTTATTAAAACAAAAAGATGAAAAATTTTAAATATAAATCACTCCTAATAATGGTCTTTTCCGCAGCACTAATGTGGAACTGTTCCGATGATGATAAACTTCCGGTAGATTTCGATGAACTTGAAGTTAGTGGAGGAGCATTTGCAACAGAACTTAGCACTGATGGTTCTACTAATATTAATAAATTAGATCCATCTGCTTCTACCTTTTCAAAAAGCTATCAATTAGTTTCAACAAATGGTGGTACGGATATTTCTAGAGTAGATGTATATGTTAGCTTTACAGGAATGACAACTACTGCAAACGAGGCATTATTTACAACTATAACTTCAGATAGTTTTACTGCTGGGAGTGATTACCCGGAAGTTACAATTTCTTTCGACGGAGCTTCAATTTTAAGCACTTTAGGAGTTTCTCCTTCGGACTTAGAAGGAGGAGATACTTTTAATTATAGATTAGCATTAACCACTCCTGATGGCACCTTTACTGATGTAAGTGCTAACTTTGACAATCAATCTGCAGACCACAAATTCGTGTCAACAGTAATATGTGAACTTCCAGAAGTCCCTGCTGGAGATTGGGTAGTGGATATGTCAGATAGTTTTGGTGATGGTTGGCAAACTACTACTGCAAGTGGTGGACCTGGTATTACAATAACCTTAAACAATGGAACGGTATTCGAAGTTGGTCTATGTACTCGATATGAAGCTAATGATTATCCGTGTACTCCAAATGAAAGTAGTGGTACTGCGACAGTAACTATACCTTCTGGTATCACATCTGCTGAATGGTTTTTCCCAGGAGACTTTTATGGTGAAATTTCTTTTACAATTACAGCACCAAGTGGAAATGTTGTAGCTTCTTATCCTGTAGAATCTCCAGCCGGACCAATTGCTCTAAATCTATGTAACGAATAATTTATACTCGTCATATTACACAAAAGCTGCCTTTAAGGGCAGCTTTTTTTTATTCTAAATGTTAGTCAAAATAGAAATTAACAATATTAAATTTCACAACTTATTTACCAATCACCTAAAAATTCAAAAACTTATTTTATCTTGATCATTATAAAAAACTCACTAAATTTAAAAAGGAAAAGACGCGAAACCATACATCTAACGAATCCGGATAAATTTAGCAAACTTTAAATCATAATCTGATGAAAACAAAAAACATATCACTTCTAATTACTCTTTGTATTTTATACACAATTAATATAAGCTCTCAAGAAGAACCTTCAATGAGTGGTGTTATTAGACAATATCAAAGCACTCTATTAGCATTTCAAAAAATCAAGAGACTCTTAAAAGAAGACAAAAAAGATAATCAGATTGATTTTACAAGTATCAAAGGAAGTCCCTACCTAAAAGAAGAATTCAGCTTGGGACAATTTTACATATCTGATTCTCTCATTGATAAAAATTTATTTAGATATAACATCTATGCCGATGAGATCGAAATTAAGGAAAATGATCAGTTATATGGTTTACTTAAAATTGAAGGCACCAAGCTTGTTCTAGACAATTACACCATTTTATTAAAGGAATACGTTAATCAAGATAAGTTAAAAAGTAAGTCATACTTCATTTTACTAACTAATGGAGAGAAAATAGGTCTTTATAAAAGAAAAAGATGTAAACTAACTCCTGCGCAGAAAGCAACAACTCCAAATCAGATGGACAGGGCCGCAAAATTCACCACTTATGATGATTACTATATCCAAAAAGAAAACCAAAACATCTTACAGGAGATCAGTATTAAGAAAAAAAATATTTTAAAAATAATGCAGGATAAAAAGGATATTATCAATAATTACATAGATAAAAACAACATTGACGTAAAAAATGAGAAAAAATTAACAGAGTTATTTACTTTTTACAACTCCCTCAAATAGTTAGTATTATCATCATTATCCGTTCCAAAAAACAAAAAACAGAAAATAAAAAACCGCTCTAACCCAAGTACTACAACGTTATAGTTAGGTTTCACAATTTATTAACAACGCCGACGCAATAATTTAAATTTTAATAATAAAAAGTTGTTTTATAAAGATATTATTATCATTTTTGGCTCTGGCTAATTCAAATAAATTGTAAAATGAGAACAAAGTTTAGTGGAATTTTAACGCTATTTCTAGCGTTGATTGTGCAAATTACTTTTGCACAAGAAAAAACTATCTCAGGTACTGTGACAGACGATAAAGGTCTACCGCTTCCTGGGGTTAATGTTATTGTAAAAAACACATCCAATGGTACTCAGACTGATTTTGATGGTAATTATACTATTAAAGCAAACCGAGGTGCAGTATTATCATTTAGTTATGTAGGTTTTACAACTAAAGAAAATGTGGTAGGTGATAGTAGTACTGTGAATGTACAACTTGCTCCTTCTGCTTCAGAACTAGAAGAAGTAGTTGTAGTTGCTTATGGAGTTGAAAGAAGATCCTCCGTTACATCAGCTATCGCTACTGTTAAAGCAGAGGATTTAGAGCAGGTTCCTCTTGCTACTTTCGATCAAATATTACAAGGTAAAGTACCGGGACTAGAAGTTTCTTCTGGATCTGGGCAACCTGGATCCCCTCCTAGGGTTCGTATTCGTGGTACATCTTCAATTTTAGGAAATTCAAATCCTTTATATATTGTAGACGGTATCCAAATTGACCCAACCAGTTTCGCTAGCTTAAATGCAAACGATTTTGAGAGTGTTTCTGTACTTAAAGATGCAGAAGCAACTAGTTTATATGGAGCTCGTGGTGCTGCCGGTGTAATCGTTATTAGAACAAAAGCAGGTAAATTCGGGCAAAAAACTAAGTTTACTTACAGAACATTAACTGGTATTTCTGAAGCACCAGAATTACAAGTAGATGTATTAAATGCGAGACAATTTTTAGAATTGAGTAGAGAACTAGGTTTCAATGGAGCCGGTGGCTTGACTGATGCTCAAATCACAGAACAAGTCGAAGCATTAGGAGACTTTACTCCTCAGGATGCATTAGTAAGAACAGGAAGAACTTTCTCTCACGAATTAAGTGTAGAGGGAGGATCTGAAAACACTAGATTTTTTAGTTCAATATCATATTTTGAACAAGAAGGAACTGTAAACAAATCAAAGCTTGAAAGAGTAACATCTAGATTAAATCTTAATCATAGGGCCAATGAAAAATTAGAATTTTCTTTGGGAACTACTTTAGGTTTCTCCAGAAGTGATAACCCACCGAGTAACGGAGGAGTAAACTTAGCTAACCCGTTTTTAGCACCTTTTATTGGTAACCCTACGGTTCCGGTATTTAATGAAGATGGTTCCTTTAATTCAGGGAATCCTACGTTATCTAGATTACTACCAAATATTCTGGAAGATATAGAAACAGGATTAAGGGAAAACGAAGAATTTAAATTAATAACTACGTTACAAGCAAATTATAAATTTACCGATTATCTTAGTGTAAATTATAATATTGGTATTGATTTTGAAGATGACTTTACTATTAATGCATTTAGTCCTAATTCATTTAGAGGTCAAACCGTTCCGGCTATTACTGATGAAAATCAAGAATTTTTTGGAAGTCAAAACGAGGCTTCTATAAGAGATTTAAATCTTACGTCTACACTACAACTTAGGTACGAGGATGTATTTAGTGATAAGCACGCGGTTAATGCCTCACTATTCTGGGAGGTAGTAAATCGTGATTTTAGAAGTAGTACTTTTACAGGGTATGGTATTGAACCGGCTTTATTTGGGTTTGCGAATTCAATTACTGCTGGTACTACGGATAATGGATTAATCCCTACAGTTGGCGGAGTTCGTGTTAGAAACAGTATTGTTTCTTATTTCGGTAGAGCAGGTTATAGTTACGACGACAGATATGGATTTAATTTTTCGTTGCGTAGTGATAAGAGTTCCAGAGTTGCCACTGAAAACAGTGACATTTTATTCTACTCGGTTGGTGCAAGATGGAGTATTGATAACGAGGCATTTATGGCTGATGCTGATTGGGTAGATCAGTTAAAGGTAAGAGCTAGTTACGGTACTACAGGTAATGATAATAGTGCTGGTGCTAATGATTTCATTCAGACTTTAGGAACCACTCTTTATCAAGGTGGAAGACAATTAATTGCAGGAGGAATCGCTAATGTTGGTGCTAAATGGGAATTCACGGAACAGTTAAACTTAGGTTTAGACTTTGGTTTCTTTCAAAACAGAATTTCTGGTACTTTTGACTATTATAAGGCTGAAACGAAGGATCTTTTTGTTAATATCAATTTACCTGGAATTTATGGTGATACCGGTTTAAATGGTAATGCAGGTGTGTTAGAAAATGAAGGGTTTGAAGTAGCACTAAATCTTGATCTTATCAGAACAGACGAATTATTAGTAAGTCTTTCTGGTAATGTTGGATATAATTTCGGACGTATAACTGATTTAGGATCTCAAGTTGATCAATTTGTTAACGGAACAAGTATCGTTAGAGTTGGAGAGCAACTTGGATCTCATTTCGTTGTTGAATATGCTGGTGTGAATCCTGCTAACGGAGAACCTTTATATAGAGATCTTGATGGTAATGTAACAAATCAATTTAGTCAGGATTTTGCCAAAACCGGTTTTGGTAGTTCAGAACCATTATATACTGGTGGATTTGGATTAAGTGCTTCCTATAAAGGATTTAGCTTTTCAAGTTTATTTGCTTTCCAAGCAGAAGTTGCTCGTTTCAACAATACGACGTTCTTTATGGAAAATGGAAATTTCTTCGGTTCTGGTTTAAATCAATCAGTAGTTGTTTTAGATCGCTGGCAACAACCAGGGGACATTACAGACATCCCTGCTTATTTTGTTGATGGAGTTGCAGTACAAAGACAATTCGCATCTAATGATATCGAAGATGCATCATTCGTAAGATTACGTGATTTAACTATAGCATATAACCTTCCTTCTCAATTTTTAAATGAAAAGTTTGTAAAATCGGTGAGAGTATATGCAAGAGGTATTAATTTAGTAACCTGGACCAACTTTACAGGGTTAGATCCTGAAGACAGTAACAATATTACATCTTTTGAATACCCGAACGCAAGACAATATACGTTCGGTATTGATGTATCCTTTTAAATAAAAAATAGAGATGAAAAAAATAAATAAAATATCTTTTTTATTAGTTATCCTTACCATTTTTTCGTGTGATGATTTTACGGAATTTGATAGAGGGTTTCTAATCACAGAAGATGGAGCAATTACCGATATCAGTAGTTTAGAGAGACTTCTTTTAGGAACTTATGATGCTAATGATTCTTACAGAGAGATAATAGGGCTAAATAGTATAGCTTCTGACGAGGTAAGAATTGGACTGGGAAACAGAGGTCAAGGCCTACAAGAGCATTCATTCACCTTAACCAGTAATGATGGTAATATAACTACCGCGTGGAATTCGATGTACGATATGCTAGATAATGCCAATCGAGTTATTCGTGCAGCTGAAAGTATTGAATTGAACTCTGGCGAAGAAACTACAAGAGATCAAATTGTTGGTGAAGCACTTGCAATAAGAGCGTGGCAACATTTTGATTTATTAAGAATGTATGCACCATCGTTTGATCCTTCTGCTTCAGGAGTTCCTATTAGTAACAGAGTACTGGCTTTTGGAACGGATGATCTTAATTTTCCAAGAAATACAGTTGGAGAAGTTCTTGCACAAATTGAGCAAGATTTAATAGATGCATCCAATCTAATTCCATCTAGTGCGAATAATATTAATAGATTTTCTTTAACCGCAATAAAAGCGCTACAAGCGAGAGTTGCTCTTTATGTTGGAACAACTGAATCATTGAATGAAGCAGTCAATTTGACTACCGAAGTATTAGCAGAAGTACCATTAGTTAGCGGTACTGACTATATTGATATGTTCAGAGAAGATCCTAGTGAAACGCCTGCTAATCCTACCGAAGTAATACTTCAGATTGAAAGAGATCAATTTGACCCTAGGATAGGTACTAATTGGACGGATATTAATGGTGATGTATTTTTCTCTATGTCTACGGATCTTTTATCTGATATTAGTAATGCCGGAAGTTCAAGACAAACCGTTAATTTGGATTTAGAAACTTCTATAAATCCTGCAGAGGCTACTCCAGATGAGTTAATAGTTGGTAAATATCTTGGTACAAGCGCATTAAGTGGAGTTAACAACATCAAAGTTTTTAGATCCTCAGAAATGTTGCTGATCAGAGCTGAAGCTAATGCCATTTTAGGTAATCTTCCTGCCGCAAGAACTGATATTGAAGCTTTAAGAGCTACCAGAGGAAGTAGTGTTACTACTCCGGTTGCGTATGCCGGCCTGAACGAGGCTATTGCCGATATTGCACTAGAAAGAAGAGTAGAATTAGCTTTTGAAGGTCATAGACTTTTTGATCTTAAACGATTCGGTTTGGGAATTGCAAGACCAAATGATGACTGTAGCAACCCTACTAGGGTGTCTCCTACTACTTGTAACTTAGATGCCGGTAGTTTTAGATTTACATTTCCTATACCTCAATCAGAAATTTTTGCAAATGATGGTATAGGCCCAGAAGATCAAAATCCAGGTTATTAATAAAAATTATAGATATGAAAAAAATAAATATAAGCCTATATCTAAGTTTCATTCTTTTATTAGGTCTGACTTTCACCTCGTGTGAAGAAGACCGTGAAGATGATTCTTTTGACCCACAGAACGGACAAACATTTGTTTCATTTGGTGGGGGAAATACTGCAGATTTAGCAGTAATTATTGATGCTACTGGGAGTATAGACATACCAGTAAATGTGACTACAATTACTTCTTCAGAAAGAACATTTCCGTTCCAAATTGTTGAAGAGTCGACTAATGCAGATCCTAACAATTATACAATTGGTTCAATCACAATACCTGCTAATTCTCATGTAGGTTCATTAACTATAAATGCTACTGATAATAGTGTGGAAACTACTGCTGAAAACTTAGTACTTCAATTGGTAGATGGTGAAGGTTATGTGGCAAGTGCCACCCCCTTAACTGTTCGTATTTTTCAGGTATGCCCAATACCAGATGGGGCTTTTACCGGTGATTATATGATTACTACTCTTAGTCCTGGAGTGTTTAACGCAGGTACTTACGGAGCAAGTGGAAGTGTCGTAAATATCTCGCAAGGAGCTGGAGAATTCGACAGAGAATTTACTGCTAACTATTTTGAGGATGATCGTTTCCCAAGAACTTTCTTATTTTCATTAGTGTGTAATGAAATTATTGTGCCTTATCAAGATCAAGCTGTTGGCTGTAGTGGGAATGACGTAAACCTAAGTACAGGACCTCCTGCTGTAAATGGAACCTATGATTCCGCAGATGATTCATCATTTATTATTAACGTAACTGATAATGTTGATTCAGATTGTGGCGGCGGACCAGTTCAGGCATCTTACAGATTCACAAAACAATAAGAATTATTACTTACAATATTTCTCAAACATCCCGATGACATTTCATCGGGATGTTTTTTTATACATATATTTGCTCCCTATGAAAAATGAAACTCAAATATTTGGTATCAGATCCGTTATAGAAGCTATCAATTCTGGTAAAGTAATTGATAAGCTGTTTATCCAAAAAGGCTTACAGGGAGATCTCGCCAAAGAGCTGATGGATTTAGTAAAGTCCAACAACATTACTTTTTCTTTAGTTCCGATTGAAAAACTTAATCGACTTACCCGCAAAAATCATCAGGGAGTTGTTGCTCAAATATCCCCTATCGAGTTCTTTAATCTCGAAAACTTAGTTCTTACCGTTATTGAGTCCGGTGAGACTCCGCTATTTCTAATCCTGGATCAGCTGTCTGATGTGCGTAATTTTGGTGCAATCATAAGAACAGCAGAATGTACTGGTGTACACGGTATTATTATCCAGAAAAAAGGTGGAGCTCCTGTAAGCGCCGATACTATAAAAACTTCTGCCGGAGCTATTTTCAAAATACCGATTTGCAAAGTTGATCATATCAAGGATGCAATGTTTTATCTACAAGCTTCGGGAATACAAATAGTAGCTGCCACAGAAAAAGCTACTAACCCGATTTACGATATAAATCTAAATGTACCCACAGCTATCGTAATGGGTAGTGAAGGAAAGGGTATATCAAATTCTGTGTTAAAAATTGCTGATCATATGGCAAAGCTACCTATGTATGGAGAAATAGCATCGCTAAACGTTTCTGTAGCTTGTGGGGTATTTCTATACGAATCTATCAGACAAAGATTATAATAGAGATTAATCCTCTTTTTGATCATCTGATGGCTTATATTCATAAATGATCTTTATGTTTTCCTCATTCTCTTGTTCTGGCAACCTCTCTATAAAGTTTCCGTTTTCATCAAAATGCTTTAAGAACTCATCATCCTCTGGGTTATAATCCGGAGATTCCCAATGATATTTCTTTGGTCTGGCAATGCCACTTTTTATCAAAAAAGCCAATAACACTCCAACTACCAAACCTGACAAGTGACCCTCCCAGGAAATTTTAGGATCTACAGGTAAAGTATACCAGATCATACTCCCATATATGAAGACAACGATAAAAGACAATGCGATTAATCTAAAATGCTTCGCAACTACACCCTTGAAAAAAAGAAAACCGAAAAGCATATAAATCACTCCACTAGCACCAATGTGATTTGCTTCTCTTCCGAACGACCAAGTTAATATTCCCGTAAAAAGAACGCCTATACATATCACTTTCCACGCGGTATTACGATAGAAAAAGAAAAGAGACGCAGAAAGGATCAATAAGGGTAAAGTGTTATGCCACAAATGTGAAAGATCACCATGGATAAAAGGAGAAAAAAACACCCCTCTTAATCCTATTAAATTTCGTGGATAAATTCCAAAGCTATTGAAATCAAAACCAAAACGCACCTCAAACCAAAAAACAAGCCAAATAGACAATATAAAGAGTAGTGGATATCCAACAACTCCTGTACTAAACCTAAAATGATTATTTTCTTCCATACGCTCGATATATAAATCAAAAAACTATCCAAAAATAACAGACCGCTAAATTGTCAGTTACCCTAGAAGTCACTTTATATAAAGCGCAACATATAATCCCACGGTTACGGAGCGAATTTCTGAGTACTCAGAGATCCCATTTAACGAAGGGAACAAACCTTTTAGCAAAAACAAATAGGGTTCAACTATCTGTTTTGAGCTTATTTCGATACTACTTTTTAAAACAAGTTATTACTAATAAATTTAATAAATATAACATACTGACTAAACACTCTTTAGTAACTTTGTATTTATGAATAAACCACTGGCAGAAAGAATACGTCCTAAATCATTAGAAGAGTATTTAAGTCAAGAACATTTAATTGGTAATGATGGCTCTTTGACAAACCAAATCAAAAAAGGAATTATCCCTTCACTGATCCTTTGGGGACCTCCTGGTGTGGGAAAGACCACTTTAGCCAACATTATCGCCAATGAATCAGGAAGGCCATTTTATACACTTAGCGCAATAAATAGTGGTGTAAAAGATGTACGTGAGGTTATTGATAAAGCGAAACAAAGTGGTGGCTTATTTACAACCAAAAATCCTATTCTATTTATAGACGAGATTCATCGTTTCAGTAAATCTCAGCAGGATTCCTTACTAGGAGCTGTTGAGAAAGGATGGATCACATTAATTGGAGCCACTACAGAAAACCCAAGTTTTGAAGTGATCCCAGCTTTACTATCACGTTGTCAGGTATATATCCTTAATCCCTTTGGAAAAAAAGAATTAGAAGCCTTACTTGCTAGAGCTTTGCAACAAGATGAATATTTACTTTCAAAAAATATAAACCTTAAGGAAACTGAAGCATTATTAAAGCTTAGTGGTGGGGATGCCAGAAAATTATTGAACATTTTTGAGTTGATAGTTTCTAGTCAGGATCAGGAGGTAATCACTATTTCTAATGATCTTGTCTTGAAACTGGTACAACAAAACACAGTAAGGTATGATAAAACAGGAGAGCAACATTATGATATCATTTCGGCGTTTATTAAATCTGTACGTGGCAGTGATCCCAACGCTGCTGTATATTGGCTCGCACGAATGATAGAAGGAGGAGAAGATTTGAAGTTTTTAGCCAGAAGAATGATCATACTAGCCTCTGAAGATATAGGTAATGCAAATCCAACAGCTTTGATTATGGCTACTAATACATTTCAGGCAGTAACCACTGTAGGATACCCTGAAGCAAGGATTATTCTAAGCCAGTGCGCAGTCTATCTTGCTACTTCTCCAAAAAGTAATGCTTCTTATATGGCAATTAATAAAGCACAACAACTAGTAAAACAAACCGGAGACTTATCTGTACCATTGCACATAAGAAATGCTCCTACCAAATTAATGAAAGAACTGGGTTATGGCGAGGATTATAAATACGCTCACGATCATAAAGAAAATTTTATCAAACAAGAATTCCTTCCCGAATCAATAGAAAACACCAAACTTTATGAACCAGGTAATAATCAACGCGAAAATGCACTAAGAGTGTTTCTTAAATCACGTTGGGGAGATAAATATAGCTACTGATACTATTGACGTGCTAACGTATCGGTAATTAATTTATTAGTCATTGGATTTACTCTTTCCAGAATAAAATTTCCATACGCATCAAAATATCCATTACCACTATAATCTCCGGCTTTTATTACATATGACTTATTTCCAGTTGATTTAAGCATCTTGCCTAGTAAAACAGTTTTATCATCTTCAATCTTAAAAAATTCAAAACCATAGTCCTGTTTCTTTAACCCGAAAGCCTGATCGTTTAATGTATAAAGAACAATTTTGTTCTCTACAGATGTTTTGTCAGAATTAGAATCTTTCTGAGAAATTTCTTTCTGATCTGATTTCTCATTTACTAATATCTCATTTTTTGAAGCTATTGGTACTGCATTGACCACAGCAACATTTTCAGGTTGTTCCTGATCGACTTTGACATACTTATAGTTAAGATTTTTAATACTTTGAAAAGCATCCCTAAGCGCTTCTTGATATGCACGCTTAAATTCTTTTTCCCTACTTGTCCCCACTTTAGATGTAAAAACAACATTGCCATTACAGTTCTTAAGCTCTACAAAAAGTTTAGTCAAGAAAAGACCAGAATTCTTTTTTACGTCTGCCATAAGACCAAGACAGCCATTATTTTTCATATCATCGGGGTATTCTGTACCTCTTATAAAAGCCTTAAATCCATACTTTTCAAATAAAAATTTTGTTAATGAATTTAATTGATAGCGATCATTTTCACTTAAAAAAGTATACCCTTCTGGTACCATTACATACTTATAATTATTTATATTATTCTGTGCATAGGAGTATACACTAAAAAAAGTTACAAGTCCAAAAAATAAAATACGCATTATATTCATCACATGATTACATTAAATCCTAATTGAACAGATACTCCTCTGGCATCTGCAAGATTAGAATATTCTAAAATATTATTTGCCGAAATATAGAAATTAATTTTGTTAATATGGGTAGATATTAATAATCCTACGTTCTTATAAGAGTAATCATCAACAGTATAAGTTAATTTTGTTCTCAAAAAACTCAATAATCGCTTATAGTAAAATAGTGATGCAGCATATTGAGGCCTTTTAGGCCTGAATTGGGTAAAAATCTGGAATCCAAAGGCATCTTGATAAGGAGGATCAACGCAATTACAAGTACCATTGTCATATCGATTAAAAGAATACTTAATAGAACCATTAAGTTTCACCGGACGCAGAGCAGCATAGCTGGTGTTTAAAGTATCTATAGGTATCGCCTCTTCCAACTCATCTAAAATATCCTGAGAATTATTATCTGTTATTGGAGTTTCTAGACCTTCAAAAGCGAAGTTTCCTCTTGCCCTGTAAGTTTCAACATCTTTGGTATAATAAATCATCCCCAAATCATTTATACTACCCGTTATTGACCATTGATCATCCAACTGATAACTAAATCCAACATCCACACCGACACCCAAATTCCCTCCTAGAAATGCCCTGCCTATAAATTTATTGAGTACTTTTTTAGCTCCATCTGCATTATCCTCTGACTCAATATCACGCAAAGAGGCGTAACCGGCAGTCTGCACACTCACATCTGCACCACTGATTATATGCTGGTATATATTATTACCCTGTGGTGTTTCTATGGTAGTAAAAGCACCTATATTCTTAGTACTTCTGAAGTTAAAAATGCTAGAGTACAACTTTGCTCTGGCACCAAAAGTAAGCTTTTTGTTAAGCTTTTTATTATATCCAAAATGATAAACAGTGAGCAACTCTCCGGTCGCACTAATATTGGAGAACCTAAAAGGAACATTAATAAAATCTTGATTCCCTTGGTACGCAAGCACTGCAAAATCTTTTGGAAAATACGCAATCAGATCGAGCTCCTGATACAAGCCAGCTGAGTAATATATATTTTTATCTCGTTTGCTACGCCAACCAAAATTGATAAGATCGAGTTGTTGAGTAAGTGTAAAGAAATCATTACTCGTTAAAGTGTTTATTGTATTTTCGATTTTATCGTTAATATTTCTTCCATCATCAGCGAAAACATCATAAACAGAGGCTCCCTTAAATCCAACATTAAGATGTATCTGAGATAGAAATGGTACTCCAACGTGATAGTCAAAGTTTATTTCCGCCCCGGGATTAAGCATCAGAGATTGGGGCAAATCCGTAAAATCATATAAGGTTTCCTTATTCTGAGAATAGGAGAAGGATCCCCATAAACCTATACAAAGGCATATTAGAATCCTCATAATTGATAATTTACGTAATAACTGGCTTTTGATCGTATATACAATACTCCTCTTAGATCAGAATTTAAAGTCGGAACAATGATCTCGGTAGCTATCTTTTGAGCCGAAACTAATTGATTTAGTGTTGCATTATCCAAAATAATCGGATTTGGATCTGAAAATGACACAACAGGTTCTGTTCCTTCTCCTGATCCTGCTTGTACAGGGATACTATAAAGCTGTCCTATAGGTTGTTCTGAATCAGTTAAAAATTGAAATTGAAGAGTAAATGACCTTTCTATAGTATTACGAATTTCGATAGTCAACTCTACTCTATCTAAATTATCTATTGCAAAATCGGTTCCCACCAAATCATAATTTATGGTATCCCTAAGAATTTCCGAAGGAACTGTGAATTCAGTATTCGGAGGCGTCCCCTGAGGAATAAAATCTTCTACATCAAATTCTGAATAAATAAAATCTGCCTCAAAGACTGGTGTAAGAACAACTTCGTCAAGCTGCTCAAAATCCAACTCTTTAACACAAGAAAATGTTATCAAAATTGCAGCAAAGAAAAGCAGCAATGCATAGGTGTTTTTTGTTTTCATCTGGGGGAGTTGTTTAGTAATAACGAAAATATACAAATATTTATTACTAAAGATACCTTTTTATATGATTTAATGTTGAAACCTGTATTGCTTGTTTTGGCAACTCTTCTTTGTGATAATTAAAACATATTGTCTTGATTCCAAGATATTCAGCTCCAAGAATATCTGCCTCATAATTATCTCCAATCATTAGACTTTTATCAATATCGGCTCCAGAAACTTTCATCGCATGTTCAAAAATCATAGGATTCGGTTTCTTAACCCCAACCTCTTCACTATTCGTAACAGTATTAAAATAATGTTTAATATTGGCGTTAGAAAGCTTTGTGTTTTGCACCTCTCTAAAACCATTAGTAATTATATGCATTTGGTATTTTGGCATGAGATACTCTAATAACTCCTTTGCTCCTTTGATTAAATAGTTATTCAGAGGCAAAAAATTGATATAATCATCAGAAAGTGCATCTATAGTATCCAATGGAAATTTAATTCCAAACACAGCAAAAGTTTCAATAAGACGCCCCCTACGTAGCTCTGTTTTAGTAACTTTTTCTTCTCTGTATAATTTCCAATAACGTAAATTTATTGGCTGATAAACAGACAGAAAATGATCAATCGAAATTTGAATCTTAAATTTATCAAACATTAATTGAAAAGCCAATGCAGAATTTCTGTCAAAATCCCATAAGGTATGATCTAAATCAAAAAATATATGATCAATTTTCTCTATCTTCATATGTATTCCAAATAAACTCGAATAAAGATCTCCAATAGGTCTGTTCATTCAGTTCACTAAATAAACCATTACTAAAAATCGGTATAAACAAGCCGTTTACTTTTTTGATTTTCTCTAAGTAGGCAATTAATTCTTGTTTTACTGCATATTCATTTTCTGCATTTTCAAAACTTTTAGGAGTACAGCAAAAAGAATATATCACTAAAGGAGTTTGGACTTCATAATCTAGATCGTAAAATAAAAAAGGGGTGCATGTTCCTGCTCTGAAACCAGAATGCCCGGGATATCCCATAGAGAAGTCATCTTGTATTTCTAATTCTATAAAATTTCTGTAAGCCTCGGGCAATTTGATCTTATAGAAGGCACACAACGAATACCTTAATTGCCTGTTTACGATATTCTCTATCCTGATTTTTTCTTCCTTTAGAGTAGATAAATCGGATATAGCATCAAAAGAAACCTTCAAACCAACGTCCACATAATCAGATACGTGCTTAATTACCTCTCTATGTTCTGGATTATTATAATTAATATTTTTCTCATAATTAGTATAATCCCCCAGACCAAAAAACATGATACATTTCCTAAGCCTCTTTTTTTGCAAGTTAATTATAAAATCAAAAGTATTATAAGGGTCTTTTTTAAGCCCGAGCGCTACCTTTATCCTATCCGTTACTTGATTTATTTTAAGTTGCCAAAGGTCTCGGATACCACCACCTAAAGACCTTAGAATTCCTTTCTGCCAATAAGCAAAGGTTTGATTGATATACAATATAGGTAACACATCATACGTTCTTTCCTGGAATTCGATCTCAGGATATTTATTTTTTAACGTGTTTTTAAACTTATATGCCCAGATATCAACAACGGGTTCCTGCAAAAAACCATTCTGATAGGCTATACTTTCCGTAGCGGAAAACCTACCAAGTTCATCCTTTACATGTGGAAGATATTCTTCATACCTGGTCAACAAGTAAAATGATGCAGCAAAAATATCAAAAGGCAGTGTGGCATTATTATGCTTCACCCGAAAAAAGCACTGTGTATCCTCCCACGGAAGCACTTGTACATCCACTTCGTTAAATCCATGTTCGAAAAGTAAGTCTACACTCTGAAAATATAATTCTTTTCCTAAGGGTTGTTTGCCATAAGATAATTTAGGACCATCATATGCAATAAAAGACTCTATTTTAGAAGTAAAGTCAACATCTAAGCCCAAAATTCGTTTACAGATTTGCTTAAACGTATAGGATACTCTGGGAGTTATTTTCTGAACATAAACTAATAACATATTTATAAATTACGAATTTAGATTCTCGAATTACAAATTAAAGGACAACAGCGTAAAATAAAAACAGTCTGACTAACTTTTTAAAACTTAAACCAAAAGTTTGTTTATTCCATATTCTAAAATCATAAATTGAGCCTTATAAAACGTCTTCATCTGCAAAGCTAAAATACTCCTTTTCTGTTATTATTAAGTGATCTAGTAACTTTATATCTAAACTTGCTCCTGCACGCTTTAGTTTTTGAGTCAATATTTTATCCGATTCACTAGGGATTAATGAACCACTAGGATGGTTATGTCCCAAAATTATCGAAGTTGCCCCAAACTCTAGAGCATATCTGTAAATGATTCTAGGATCTACCAGTGTTCCTGTCTTACCACCAATACTAATTTGTTTTTTTTGTAATACCTTATTCGAGTTATTAAGATATAATACCCAGAATTCTTCGTGTTCTAAATCCCCAATAAGCGGACTAAGAATACCAAAGACATCCCCACTACTAGTAATTTTAGGAATAACCGGCACATCTTCCTCTTTTCTTCTTCTTCCCAATTCTAACCCGGCAATAATAGAAATTGCTTTCGCCTCTCCGATACCCTTAAAATTCATTAATTGTTTTACTGACAATTTCCCTAATGCGTTGATCTGATGATCTACACTGGCCAAAATTCTCTTACTTAATTCTACAGCACTTTCGTCACGATTTCCTGAACCAATCAGGATTGCTATCAGCTCAGAATCACTTAATGCATTCTTCCCTTTAACCAACAATTTCTCCCTTGGACGATCATTTTCATTCCATTCCCTGATAGAAAATGAAGAATTATATTCTTTCATACAATTAATTTAAACCGTTTTATTCCCTAATGATTTCAGTATATAAGTATAAACTATTTATCTCAAACACAAGCAATTATTACTAAAAATATACCGACAAATATTGACTTCAAGATTGATCCTAGAAGTTTGTTTAAAGATATATTTGTTTGAAAATGAAAGTTTTACTATATTTGACCACCCATAATCTAAAAACATTGAATTTAACAACTTCAAATTAACCTATTTATGAAGAACATTTTTACTTTCGTATTATTATTGGCTACTATTAGTTTCTATGGACAAGACAGGAAACGTATTAGTTTTTTAAATTTAGTAGGAAACCACATACAAGTCCCTAAAGGTTGCCAAGCCCAATCAGAGTATGAATTACAAGCTTGTAATGGCACATCAATAAAATGGGATTATTATAGTGATGATATGCTTACTGCAGTTTTTGATGCTACCATTGATGCTTTTGCAGCGAGTAACTCATCTAAGACTGAAATAACTTTTACTTCTTTTGGATCTCAGCTTAAGGGATACAAATTTAAGTCAGGGACTACATTTCAGTATTTTTTAATGGGAAAAATTAAAGACCAACCCTTGATGATTAATTTAGGAACCCCTGCCGATATATCTGCCAATGGTGACCTGGAAGGTTTTCTTAAACTTTTTTTTGATAAAGTAGGTTAGTAAACAGCGTTACATTTACAGTATTCATTTGAAGAGTTATTTTGTAATAGCTTAGTAATTCTATATTCTATTTTTAAAATAATTCTGTTATTTTTGAGTATCGAATACTAAAATAGTACTCTATATGAAATCCCTCTTTGACGAAAGTACCAAAAGTGAAGTAGAAAGTCGTATTTATAAGTTATCGAACGCCAGTTCGCCTGCTTGGGGAAAGATGGATGTTTCGCAAATGGTTCACCATTGTCAATTCCCTCTTAAAATTGCGCTTAAGAAAGAGCATCCTGCAATGAAACCTAGTTGGCTAGCAAAGTTGTTTTTTAAAAAAGCAATGTATAATGATAAACCGTGGAAACGAAATTTACCTACTCATCCTAAGTTAAAGGTGGTAGATTCTAAAGTTTTTGAAGAAGAAAAACAAAGATTATTAGAATTGATAAACGAATTCTCTGATAAAAGAACGGTTTCTGAATGGGATCCACATCCTATGTTTGGAAAGTTTACTAAAGATCAGTGGGGAAAAATGCAATACAAGCATTTAGATCATCATTTACAACAATTTAACGTATAGCCTGTGTATCCGCCTAAACATCATCAGGACTATAACATAGAGAATATTAAAAGTGTAGCGGTTAAATATCCTTTCGCAACCATAATATCAGCAAAAGAAACCACTCCTTTTATCACCCATTCACCTCTTATTTTTCGTGGTGATAAACTTGTAGGTCACATTGACGTTAATAATCCGCATGTAGAATTATTAAAGAATACATATCCTGTCACAGCCATTTTTCAGGGGCCACAAACCTATATTTCACCGTCTATTTATACTACAAAGCAATTACCTACCTGGAATTATATCATTGCACACGCTACAGGAACTGTTACAGAAATTGAAGATCCTGAATCTATAAAAAAATCTATGGTTACTATGACAGAGTTTTTAGAAACTCCTAACCAACATTTTAAGCTCTCATTAGATGATCCCAGGATGGATCGCCTGATTCCTTATATACATTGTTTCGAAATTAACGTTCAGCAATGGGAAGGGAAATTTAAACTTAGTCAGGATAAAGTACCTGTTGATATTGAAAATGCAAAGCAGGAACTAATCAGGAACAATCAAGAAAGTGTTGCTGATTTCGTAAATATGCTATTTGAAAAGCATTTTAATTCCTGATCATCTCTTTCACCTCATCAAAATCCAAACCACCATAATTACCGCTACTCATAAGTAGCAAAGAAGAGTTTGCAAAATCCTTCTGATTTAAATACATTTTAAATTCTTCAGGATTTGTGTAAATAATAAGGTCATCTCTCTTAAAAGCATCAGCTATTTGCTGAGCAGACACCTTTTCTAACTGTTTTATTTTTACCGCATTTGGAGAATAAAATACTACAGCTTCATCAGCCGCATCCAATGCACCTTCGTATTCTTTTAAAAACTCGGCGTTAAGACTACTATAGGTATGTAACTCTAAACAGGCAACCAACTGTCTGTTCTCATATTGTTCTTTAACTGCCTTGGTGGTCGCACTGACTTTAGACGGACTATGCGCAAAATCTTTATAGGCAACAGCCGAATTACTCTCGGCAATTTTCTCCAATCTCTTGGATGCTCCAGAAAAAGAGGCTATAGCTTCGTAGAATTCGTCTTCATCGATTCCCATATGTTGACAAATCCATTTGGCTCCAGCAAGATTACTCAAATTATGCGCTCCAAAAACTTCAATTGGCATTTCGCCTTCTGGAGTTTGCAATAATGTTTCGCCGTCTTCCACCCTATATTCAGGAGTATTATATGGTATTTTTCGAATTTGATTTTCTGAGTTTTCAATTACTTTAACTACTTCAGGATCTTCTGCATTGTAATTTATACTTCCCCCACGAACAATACTATCAACAAAAATCTGAAACTGTTCTACATAATTTTCAAATGTCGGAAACACATTAATATGATCCCAGGCAATACCACTCAGTAATGCTATATTAGGTTGATACAAATGAAATTTTGGTCTTCGATCTATTGGTGAAGAAAGATATTCATCTCCCTCCAACACCATAAAATCATTATCTTCTGTAAGATGCACCATCGTATCAAAACCCTCTAATTGTGCCCCAACCATATAATCTACTTCTTTTTCGTGATAATGTAATACGTGTAATATCATAGAGGTAATCGTTGTTTTACCGTGAGAACCACCTATGACCACACGGGTCTTATTTTTGGAATGTTCATATAGAAATTCGGGATATGAATATATCTTTAATCCTAAGTCTTGTGCCTTTTGCAACTCCGGATTATCCTTTTTAGCGTGCATGCCTAATATAATTGTATCTATATCAGCAGTGATTTTTTCAGGAAACCAACCAAAAGATTCGGGTAATAGTCCGTAACGATCCAATCTTGACTTTGAAGGTTCAAAAATTACATCATCACTACCAGTTACTTTATCTCCTTTTTGATGCAATGCCATAGCCAGATTGTGCATAGCACTACCTCCTATCGCAATAAAATGTACGCGCATAATTATTTTCTTGTTTCAAAAGAGTAAAGATAAAATTAATTGCGAAGTATGAATTATGATTTACAATAAAACAAAAAGTCAGTTAGTTTGGAATTTATTTATTTTTTACTCAACTAGCATCAAGCAACCTCAGACTCACATACTCAAGAACTCTCATACTCAAAAACTCACCTCTTTGACTAAACAAAGAAAGCTTTTCCCTAATTTATCGTTGCAATTATGTAGCTTTATATGGTTATTTACTTTAAATAAGTTTTATCAAAAAAATGGTACAAGACTTGTAACGTTTTAACAAACACAAAAAATCAAACAGATGAAAAAACACATCATTCTTGTTTTCATACTCTTTATCACAAACCTTTATTATATGATGGCTCAGCAAAACTACCAAGACGATTGGAAAAAAGTTGAAGATTTTGACCAACAAGGACTTCCGAAATCTGCATTAGAAATCGTAGAGACCATATACAGCAAGGCTAAAAAAGACGATAATACCAATCAGGTTACTAAAACTTTAATCTACAAAGCAAAGTATAACCTAGTTTTAGAAGAAAATGCGCAACTGAAGATCATAAAGGAGTTTAAAAATGAAATCTCCAAGAGCACATTTCCGAAGAGAAATATTCTAGAGAGCATCCTAGCCAATCTATATTGGCAATATTTTCAGGCACACCGATGGCAATTTTATAACAGAACCAAAACTTCTGAAAAAGTAGACAAGGAAGACTTCAGAACCTGGGATTTAGAAACTTTATTTGCAGAAATTCATTTTTACTATCAGAAATCTTTAGAAAATGGACTTTTAGCTCAGCAAACAGATCTGGTAAAATTTAATGATATCCTAATACAATCTCGGGATTCTAAGATCTACAGACCGTCGCTTTTTGATTTTTTATCTCATAATGCATTGTCATTTTATAAAACCTCAGAAACTGGCATTACCAAACCGGCATATGCCTTTGAGATAGATTCACCTGAATATTTAGAAGGTCACGAGCAATTCTCCAGATTGATTATTACTACAAAAGATTCGTTGTCTTTACAATTTAATGCGCTAAAAATATACCAAAATCTTATTAATTTTCATAAGCGGGATGATAAACCTGACGCTTTGATTGAGGTCAATATAGAACGCCTTAATTTTGTCCACAAGAATGCAATATTTGCGGATAAACAAGATCTCTTATTGACTAGGTTACAATCGGAAAAAAAGAAACACCTAAGCAGTCCTTCTTCTACATTGTATGACTATGAGATCGCAAAGTTATACAGAACAAAGGCCGCATCATATGTTCCCGATAAAAATGAAAAGCACAGATGGGCACTTCAGAAATCTTTAAAAGTTTGTGAAGAGGCCATTGCCAGCTATCCAAAATCCCGAGGAGCTAATAATTGTGCTCATTTAAAAGATCAGATACTTGATCAACAAATAAATTCGATAAAATTAGAAGGCTTCATCCCCATAAATAAACCGTCTCGACTTTTAGTAAATTATAAGAATCTAGAACTACTATATTTTAAGGTCTTAAAAACCAATCAAAATCAATTGAAATCTTTTAATAAAATCTATGATAGAGAAAAACAAATAGCTTTTCTGAATAAATTATCAGTAGTTGAAACCTGGAGCGCTACACTTCGTGATGAAAATGATTATCAAAATCATAGTATAGAATTAATAGTTCCAGGATTACCTCAGGGAACTTATATTATAGTGGGTTCTAACACAAAAGATCTCGACCAGAGACGTACATTTTCTTTTGGAAATCTACAGGTTACCAACCTCACGCTTGTGAAAAATAAAACAGTAAACGAAACCAGATTTCAGGTAGTCGATAGAAATAACGGAGCTCCCGTGACAAATGCAAGTATAAAATTAGTGTCGGACCACCGAAGAAATAATCTGAATCATACTTTAACAACTAATGAAAACGGAGAAGCCTTATTCACCAAAGAAGGGTATTATTACGATGTAACGGCAACAGTTAGCAAAGACACAGACAAAGCCTATTTTGAAGGAATATATCTAAATCAATATACCCATAACAATAACCCTGTGAATGAAACCAGGAATACTTCTTTTCTTTTTACAGATCGAAGCATTTACCGACCGGGACAGACTGTATATTTTAAAGGAATACTAATGTCCTCAACCGGAAAAGAAGAACCCAAAGTACTGGCTAATAGGCCAACTTTTGCAAAACTCATCGATGTAAACGGACAAGAAGTAAAAGCATTAAATTTTACAACGAATGAATATGGATCTTTTGCCGGTGAATTTATATTACCTTCTTCTGGATTAACAGGAAATTATACTATCCAAACAGAAAATTACAATAGCATTTCTTTTTCTGTAGAAGAATATAAACGCCCTAAATTCGAAACTAAATTCAATCCTATTACCGAAACATACAAAGTTAATGACAGTATCAAACTTACGGGTACTGCCACTGCTTATGCAGGTAGTACTATTACTGATGCCAAAGTAGTTTATCGAGTATTCAGGCAAGTACAATATCCGCGATGGTGCTATTGGTATCCAAGAAATACTACTGAAGAACAAGAGATTACTTACGGAGAAACCAAAACAAATGATACAGGAGAATACCAGATTACTTTTATTGCCTTGCCTGACAATAGTGTATCCAAAGATAATCAGCCAATTTTTACCTATAAAGTTACAGCCGATATCACAGATATTAACGGAGAAACGAGAAGTACAACTACTTATGTTAATGTTGGGTATCATGTTTTGACTGCAACCGTAAACATTACTTCGGAAATTAGCAAAACCAAAAAAGACAATACAGTTAGTGTATCTACGAAAAACCTGAATAATGAATTTGTAGCAAATACCGGAACACTAAAAATTTATAAGTTAGAAGCGCCAGAATGTCCATTGCGCACACGTCCCTGGGATGCTCCTGACTATAACAGTCTTACCAAAGAAGAATTTAAAAAGTTATTCCCACACGACGCTTATAAAAACGAAGATGATTTTAGAAACTGGGAGAAGGGATCTCTGGTTTTTGACAAAAGCTATAACACTGCTGGGACTGAGGATAATGAAAAAGGCACACAAGAGTTAATGTTAGGAAATATCAAAAAATGGGATGTCGGCAAGTATATGATTGAACTTAATACCAAAGATAAATTTGGTCAGGCAGTAAAAGATATTAAGTATTTTGGAGTGGTTGATCAATCAAATAATACCATTTCGGATAATACTTTATTTGAAATTACTACAAACAAAAGCACTTACGAAATAGGTGATCAGGTACTACTAAAATTAAGCTCTGCTTCAGAAGATATTTCTGTAACAATAGATATAGAAAAAGACCGTAAAATTGTTTCAACCGAAATCATAGAGTTATCCAATAATAGCAAAACCCTAAAAATACCCGTAAACAAAGATGATCTCGGTGGATTTGCCGTTAACTATAGTTTTGTAAATTACAATGGTTATCAAAATGGCACACTACCGATAACTGTTCCTTATGAACCTACAGAACTTACCGTAGAAACCGGAACATTTAGAGATAAACTACAGCCTGGACAAGAAGAAACCTGGAGTTTTACAATCAAAGGCCCCAAAGGAGACAAGATAGCCGCAGAGCTATTGGCTGGTATGTATGATGCTTCTTTAGATCAATTCAGGCAGCATCAGTGGTACTTTAATCCCATAAACAGACCTGTTTATTACTCCCATTCTCAGCGACAAGCTAATATAAGTTTTATACAGACGAACTTTACTATTTATGATGGACATACCTTTAAAACCGGTTTACAGCATCAAAGCTATGACGAACTAAATTGGTTTGGACTGTATTTTCATAGAAATAATCTTTTAGGAGGTGTGAGAAGTAAGAAAATGTCTAGAATGCGATTAGAAAGTGCTGCAGCACCTATGCAAATGGCAGATATGGCTAATGATGAATTAGAAGAGGAAGTTGTTGAAATTCAAAATGATTCAATCGATTCTGAGTTTGAAAGTGATACTTCCAAAGAGCTTACACAAGATAATCAGCCTTCACTGGAAGCTGTCAAAATCCGTAAAAACCTACAGGAAACTGCATTTTTCTTTCCACAGTTAAACACAGATCCAGAAGGTAATGTAAGTTTTAACTTTACGGCTCCGGAAGCTTTAACCAAATGGAAATTACAGTTGTTAGCGCATACCAAAGAATTGAATGCAGCCACGCAAGTATTAGAAACGGTGACCCAAAAAGAATTAATGATCCTACCAAACCCTCCAAGATTCTTAAGAGAAGGTGATCAAATTATCCTTAGTTCCAAAGTATCCAATATTTCCTCTAAAGACCTAACCGGAATCATTGAATTACAACTTACAGATGCCCTAACGGGTACAGCTATCAACACCGAGCTACAAAATAATAATATTCGTCAGGAATTCTCCGTAAAAGCAGCAGGAAATACGAATGTATCCTGGGAGCTTAAGATTCCAGACAATGTTCAAACGGTTCAATATACAATTGTAGCTAAAGCAGGAGATTTCTCTGATGGTGAGCAAAATGTATTGCCTGTATTATCCAATAGAATGATGGTGACAGAAACACTACCTATGTGGATACGTTCTGATAAGACCAAGACATTTACATTAGATAAATTAAAAAACAACACTTCTTCTACACTAAAAAATCACAAGCTTACCTTAGAGATGACTTCTAATCCAGCGTGGTATGCAGTACAGGCACTACCCTACCTAATGGAATATCCATACGAATGTTCTGAGCAAACATTTTCCAGGTATTATGCCAATTCACTGGCAAGCCATATTGCTAATTCGAATCCCAGAATTCAGGAAGTCTTTAATCAATGGAAAAACACTGATGCGCTACTAAGCAACCTGGAAAAAAATCAGGAATTGAAATCATTGATTATACAAGAAACACCATGGTTAAGAGATGCGTTAAGCGAAACAGAACAAAAGAAACGCATTGCACTGCTCTTTGATTTAAATAAAATGAATAATGAGTTGCAAAGCGCGTTAAACAAATTACAGTTGCTGCAATATAATTCTGGAGCTTTCCCCTGGTTTAAAGACGGAAGAGAAAACCGTTATATTACACAACATATTGCGGCAGGCTTTGGTCACTTAAAAAAATTAGGGGTAACCAATTTTGACAATAAAACTCAGAACATGCTCCAAAAAGCAGTTCGTTATCTGGATCAGGAATTCATAAAAGAATATGAAGATCTCAAAAAATATTGTAAACGTAATAAGATTGATATTAACAAGGATCACCTGAGTAATACACAAGTGCATTATCTATATATGCGCAGTTTCTTTTCAAATATAAACAGAGCCAATAATACGGATGAGGCTTGGGAATACTATATAGGACAATCCAAAAAGTACTGGTTAAGCAAAAATTTATATTCTCAGGGAATGCTGGCATTGATTTTACATCGAAATAGTGACCCGATTACTGCCACCAAAATCATTAGATCGCTGGATGAGAAAAGCATCACCAGTGAAGAATTGGGTATGTATTGGAAATCAAATACCGCAGGTTGGTACTGGTATCAAGCACCAACTGAAACTCAGGCCTTAATGATTGAAGTTTTTACAGAAATAGAACAGGAGCCTAAAAAGACCAGAATTGTAGATGATCTGAAAGTTTGGCTATTGAAGAACAAGCAAACAAATCGATGGAAAACTACTAAGGCTACGACCGAAGCAGTGTATGCATTATTACTTCAGGGTAGTGATTGGTTATCCGTTACCGATATGGTTGAAATTGTATTGGGAGATCAGATAATTGATCCAAGCAAGATGGAGGATGTAAAAGTAGAAGCCGGAACAGGGTATTTTAAAACTTCCTGGAGCGGTAATGACATACAGAAAGATATGGCTACGGCCAAAATTACCAAAACAGGAAAAGGTATTGCCTGGGGTGCATTATATTGGCAGTATTTTGAAAATCTGGACAAAATTACTTCTGCAAAAACCCCGTTAAAATTGAAGAAAAATCTATTTCTAAAAAAGAACACGGATAAAGGAGAAGAAATTACTGAGATCACTGACAACACCCTATTGCAACTAGGGGATTTGGTTAGAGTTCGTATAGAACTAAGATCAGACCGCGCAATGGAATTTGTACATATGAAAGATATGCGTGCATCTGGATTAGAGCCGATCAACGTGCTCTCTCAATACAAATATCAGGATGGATTAGGATATTATGAAAGCACCAAAGATGCTGCTACCAATTTCTTCTTTGACTATTTGCCAAAAGGGGTGTATGTTTTTGAATACGACTTACGTGTGAATAATAAGGGTGATTTCTCTAATGGTATTACCACCATACAGAGTATGTACGCACCAGAGTTTAGCAGTCATTCTGAAGGTGTGCGGGTGCAAGTCGAGTAAAATAGCTTAAGAAAGAAGCAGAAAATCCTTAAATACACGGAATATAATCATCGATCATCGGCACGCGCACTGCTTTCATACCCATCCAAAATTAAAAATGTAACCGATGGTCGATGATTTGGCACCATGGATGTATCCTGTAGCTCTAAGGAGTACCCCGGGTGTACCGATGATCGATAAAATAACCACAGGTATATACAAAATTATACGAGGGATATTATAAGATTACCGATGACCGATACACTATATAAGATTATACACATACTAACCGCGAGGAATGGTCAATTCATTGCTGTGAGGTGCAAAAAAAAGTTTAGTATATACAAAAATATCTAAAACCTGTTTTGTTAGTAATAGTGATCATTTAAATACCATTAAAAGATATAGGAAAAATGCTATTCTACTTATCAACAGCATCTATAAGCGGATGTATTGTTTTGTTTTACACAGAATTTTATATTACTTTCAAAACTTCAAACAAAACTTAACCGTTTAATTAAACGTATAATAAACGTTTAATTAAACGGTTATAAATGGTTATATAAAAGATATAACAGTAATTGCTGTTATAGCATTGTTGCCCACAATTACGGATAAGTATAAAAGTTCACTTAAAAAGTGAACTTTTTTGGCATATTATTTGTATATTTGCAGTATGATAATCCATCAAAATGGAAATTTTTTTCGAGAAAGATTACTTAAAAGAATTATACGAGGACGGAAAAGCTCGTAGCAAAAAGCATAGGTTTCAACCGAGTGTGGTAAAAAAGTATATACAAACCATAGATAAATTAAGAGTTGCAAAAAACACAGAAGAACTATATCCAATTAAAAGTTTAAACTACGAAAAACTAATTGGCGACAAAAATGGACTTGAATCTGTTCGAGTAGATAAAAAATATCGAATAGAATTTATCAGTTCAGTAGAAGGAGAAGAACCTGATACTATTACGATTTGCTCAATTATTGAGTTAAGTAACCATTACGATTAGAAAAACAAAAGAAATGGCAACGAAAAAAACAACATTAATACCTGCACAAGCAACCCATCCAGGAGTTTTAATCAAGGATGAAATAGACGCTACACCAGATTTAAGCCAAAGGACTTTGGCAAAAGAATTAGGTGTTTTACCTTCATTTTTAAATGAGATCATTAAGGGTAAAAGACCTGTTACTGCTGACATAGCAATATTATTAGAAAAAGCTTTGGGAATTTCGGCAGATTATTGGATGAAATTCCAATCTCAGTATGAAATTGATAAAGCAAGAGTTAAACAAAAGAATATCAAAAGACTAAGAAATATTGAGATTTGGAGTATTATAAAAGAGTATGTTCCAGTTAGATATTTTAAAAAGCACAATTACTTAGTTGATGAATTAGAAGCTGATATAAAAGCGGTTAAGGAAATATATGATATCGAAACTGTTGATGATTTAGTAACATCATTTTCAAAAGACAAAGTTGCATACTATCGTAAATCAGAAAAACTTAAAGTAGATGACAAAAATATGTTTGCTTGGAGTTCATTAGCCCAATATGAGGCAAAAAAACAAAAGGCAAATACATTTAACTTTGACAACCTTATTCAACTACGAATTAATTTAAATAATCTGTTTTACGAGAATTCTAATACCATTAATCGAGTACAAGCTCTAATGAATCAATTCGGAATTAAAATGTTACTAATAGATAAACTTGAAAAAACACCTATCGATGGGTTTTCATTTTGGTCTAATAGAAACCCTGTTATAGCTTTGACATTGAGACACAATAGAATTGACAACTTTGCTTTCACAGTAATGCACGAAATTGGACATATCGATTTACATTTGAGAAATGACAGGAACAGAAAGTTTATGGACTTAACAAAAAAACAAAATATCAATAAATGCGAAAGGGAAGCAGATAATTATGCCCAAGAATCACTTATTCCTACAAATATTTGGCAGGATATTTTAGAAAATCATTTACCATTGAATGATGATAAAATTATCTCTCTTGGAAATGAATATAGAATAAATTCTGCAATTTTATTAGGTCGTGTTTGTTATGAAATGAATTATTATGCAATGAAAACCATAATTGATAAAAAATTAAAATAACTGTGGGCAACAAGATGTATAAGTAATAGATTCCTAACGTCATCTACTACCCATACACACAACGTTCTACGCAATTTGACTAACCAATGAACAAAGCACTAAAATATGGACTTCTGATTTTCGGAATTGTAATAATTACAGTTGTCGGATTTATTGGATTTGGACTTTATTCAATGGAAATTGAAGACCATTATGGCGACTTAAAGGAATTATATTATGATTCAGAAAACGGAGATTTGATTGTAAACAAAACAACATCCGAATTTGGAATAATTGAGAAAAACTGGAAACGAATTAATATTAAAACACAACAAAAAGACTCGACTGATTTATATAATTGGGTTTATCGAAGCGGAATAGAAACTAAATCGGAAATTTATCGAGCGAAAAACGAAGAAATTGAACTGAACAAAATTACGTACTCTGAATTGGAAAAAAGAATTGAAAATTCGGACTTTAAACTAATAATTAAGAATTAAATATGGAACCAAGTCTTTTGACTTCAATTATTGGAATTATTATTTTTTCGGTAATTATGTATTTCGGATTTAAATACGCAGATGGAAAATGGAAAGTATCTGAATCTAAAAAAACTGAATACGTGAATTGGTCAAACAAACACGGAAAAACAATAAAAAAAGGAATAATTATAATATCAATAATTTACGGAATTTCGATGATAATTCAAATTTTGAATTTGATTTAGCGGAATAAAAACTGCGTAGAATCGAGTAGCCTGACGCGGTAATAGCTTACCGCGTTGAGGCTCTCACACCACCAAGATCCTGAATCAAGTTCAGGA
>CANMSL010000007.1 GCA_947500505.1 uncultured Aquimarina sp.
TTTCAACACTTTAATTTACTAAAAATCTATCTTTTTTGTTATAAAAATCTTATCAAATATTAATCGAACTCAGGTTACTAGTAGTGGTAGTTACATTTTTTGTTTGGTATATTCCAGAAGCTATTAAGCTAAAAATGAGATACTGGTGGATATTTATTCCACTTAAGTTATGGTTGCTATTGCCTTTGCATTTCCTTTATTTTTATATTTCAGGACGCATCTAATAGAGAAACAAAGTATTGTTGATCTATAGCATTGGATTTAGATAATAAAGTAGTGTTAATACAACTAGATCATGTAATAAGAATTAGTAAATTTCTGCATCATTTATAAATAATAATTATGCAATCGTTACTTGCTCCAGAAGAATATGATCCATATTATGGTGCTTACATTGATAAAGCCGAAAGTACTAATATTTTAGAAGCTTTACTGTTGGGGAAACAGAATTTTATCGATTTTGTAAATGCAATTCCAAACAAAAAATGGATCTATAGCTATGGAAAAGGTAAGTGGACAATTGCCGAGGTATTGCAACATATTATTGATACAGAACGGATATTTGCATATCGCGCACTTCGTTTTGCAAGAAAAGATAAAAACGCATTAATGGGATTCGATCAGGATGAGTATGTCCCTAATTCGAACGCAAATAATTATAGTAAGTCAGAATTAATAGCCGATTTTGAAGCTGTACGAAATAGTTCTACAGCATTATTTAAAAGTTTTACAGAGGATATGCTGATTCAGATAGGAGTGGCGAGTGGCAGTCCAATGAGCACCAGAGCAGTAGGTTACATACTTTCTGGTCATCAGAAACATCATCTGGATGTTATTAATGCTCGGTATTTATAATAATTCAATGACTAAAGAAGAGGTAGCCCAAAAGTATCTTTCCTTTTTAGAAAAAGGAGGAGAAGATAAAATAATTGATCTTTTTACAGATAGTGGAATTGTAGTTTCTCCATTATACGGGGTACTGTCTGCCAAAGAATTTTATAAAACACTATTAGCAGATACAAAATCATCTGAGCTTCATTTCGATGGATTGTTTTTTGAGAAAAATACCAATAGAATTTCGTTGCTTTTTGATTATAAATGGACCTTTAAAAATAATGAGCAAGTAGATTTTAAAGTGGTTGATGTTTTAGAGCTGACTTCTCAAAATAAAATTGAAAAACTTACTATAATTTATGATACTGTAAATACACGAAATTTACTTAAGAAGCGTTAGTATGGTTTATAACAAAGAGACGTTGTCTTCTTCTCGTAACAGCAAAAAAAAGTAAGTGGAAAAATCAAAGGTTCTTAGCCCGTTTTTACCAAAAGTTTGACCTACAAAGTTTTTAGTTAGTCCTTCTCTGGTAACTTGATGTATATGAAAGGCTCTTGAATATTCCTTGAAGTCTTTGGCCTTGAAAGTATGATATTCATCAAATGCATCAATTGCAAAAATACTGATTCTTAAATGTTCAGCAACTTCCACATCAAACCTAGATACCGATCTTAGGTTTTTTTTATTTTTCCGTTCTTCTTTAGGGTGTCCATGAAGTTGCGCCAGGAGCATAAGCCCTTCCCCAACTCTTGGAGCACTATTGGGTCCTACACCGTAAGTACTAATGACAATCTCTATACTGGATTTTAATTTCGGAATCCAATCTCTTACGGCAAATATTTTTCCGGTATTAACATTTAAAACAATGAAGACCTGGTTTTCTAATCCCTCTTTCATAGTATCATCAGCTAGCCTTTGGATTTCTTTCTGTATCTGAATTTCATCAACGGAAATTACGGAACTATTTTTATGTAATTCTTGAATTCCCGGAATCGACGTAACTCCACCTTTTTCTTCAATAACATAGTCCCATTCTCTTCTGTCAATCACTCTAAGGTTATCTGTTTCAGAGCCATCCGAGCCTAATTGTTTTCCCGTGACTCGATCGATATAATAATCACCAAATGGAGCTGTAAAAGAAAAAACTGGTAAAAAAAAGAATAAACTAAGACTAATGGATAGTATGCTTTTAATCATATAGATATATTTTGTAATATCTAAATTTAAACAATATTTTGTAAAGTCTCGATATCCAGCTCATGACCTCCGGGATGTATTCTAAACTGTATTTGAGGTAAAATACCTTTTACCCGAATTTTTTCAGCGTTTACTTTATCTATTTCAAAGTAAGGATCTTTTTCTCCTAAGATATGTGTCACCTTGGTTTTATTAGTCAGAAAAGCAAAATCTTCTCTATCTAATTCCTTTGGAAATCCCCCGGAAATCATCACAAAACCATCAGGTTGTATCTTTCTGGTAGCGATCCATCTGCTGGCAATACTTACACCTTGTGAATATCCCAAAACAACAAACTTAACCTTATCAGGAATATTTTCTGCCTCCATAACAGAATCTACGTAATTCAGTACATTTTTAGTTTCGGTTTTAGTGTTTTCTTTGGTTAACCAGCTAGAACCTACTTTCTTATACTCATTATTTTTATAATACTTAGATGGAGCTTGAGGTGCAATAATATAGTTTTCTTGAGGATCAAGACTTTGAAACAATCGTATAAAATACCTGCTTAGATATCCAATTCCGTGAAAAACTAGCCAAACCGTTGTCGTTTTGGAAGTAAACTCATTTAGGGTATCATAGGTATTTATGGATTGATAAACAACCTCTTTTTGCATAATCAATAAATTTTATAGTTGAAACCATTCATCTATTAAGGGCCACAAGATATTCTGATTTTTCTTTCTAAAAAAATCAAAATGCCCAATTGTTTTTAGATTGTAATTTGATGGTTGCAAGTGCTTTCTAATAGTTTTTGCGTTGCGATATACTCGATCTGCTAAAATATCTACTGATTTTTTAGGAGCAAAAAGATCATCATCTATACTGATGAGCAACATTGGTGCTGTGATATTCTCGTAATAAGTTTCAGAATCTCCTTTCGTAAAATGTAGCATAGAATCCGGATGTAGCAGGAAAGTAGCCCAATCTTTTGCTGCTTTGGTCGTAAGAGGTCTTCCAAGTCCAAACCAACTTGATGGGTAGTATCCTAAGATCGATGTGGTAAGTGTTACAAATATCTTAAAATTTAAGTAGATCAAAGCACGCATTCTGGGAGTAAAATGTTTGTAAAACCCAAACTGAGATCCTATAGTAAGATATTTGTCATAATATTGATAAGCATCACTAAAACCTACACTGTTTCCACCATAACTATGACCTATCATATACTGCTTGTTATTAGGAAATTCTTCTTTTACATATTCGGATACAGCTTTAAAATCCATTGCCCACGAAAAGAAACCATATTCTTTTAAGGATTGAATGCTCTGGGATGTGGATTTACCAATACTTCGGTAATCAAATGTAAATACATTACAACCTTTTTCAGAAAGGTATAATGCCATATTGAAGTAAAATTTTTGCGGGACTGCTACAGCAGGAGCAAATACGACGGTTTTATGATTTGGCAATTCCGGAATAAATTCGTGCACCGAAATTGGGTATCCATCACAGGATCTAACAGTAAAGGATTCCATAGTTATGCTTTTAATAGTATTTTTTCCATTCTGGAAACTGCATTATTAATATATTTATGATCATTGTAGATACGCATCAATAAAATCCCACCTTCCAGATCTTGAACCATTTGCTCTGCAAGAGCTAATGATTGCTCTTTAGAATAATTTGGCTCTAACAAAATCTGTAAACCTGCGATAAAATCTTCAAAAAAATACCTGATCTCATCCTTATATACAGGATCGAGATGTGCAGTTTCAAGGGCTGTATTTGCCATAATACAACCACTATTAGCGTTTTTAAACATTGTATTAATTAGCTTATGTATTTTTTCAAGTTTTTGCAGAATTGTAAGGCTACTGTTTTCAATTACCTTGAATAGATTATGTCTAAAATAGCTGTTCACGGTAGCTAAGACCTCTTTTATTAACTGTTCTTTATTGTCAAAGTAGTAGTAAAAATGTGATTTTTCAATGTCACAGGCTTTAGCTAATTCACTCATACTGCTTTTAGAAACACCACGTTCCCTAAGAATAGGAATTACTTTACGCAGTACTTCTTCTTTAGATGTTTTGGCTTTAGGCATTTTATTGAACGTTCGTTAAAATAATAAATAAATATAGTTAGAATAATTTAATGTCATTGTTTATTTTTACTTAAAATTTAGAAAATGATACATTCTACAGAAGAGGAAATACTAAAGCAATGTGCAAAAATGTGCAAAAATACGCTGATGGAAACGTTGGATATTTCTTTTTGTGAAGTAGGTAAAGATTATTTAGTGGCAAAGATGCCTGTTACTCCCAGAGTTCATCAGCCAGATGGTGTGCTACACGGAGGAGCTATGGTTGCTCTTGCAGAAAGCGTGGGTAGTGCAGCTTCACATATTTTCTTAGATACTAAAAAATTCTACATCAGGGGTTTGGAGATTTCTGCTAACCACGTAAAAAGTATTAAAGAAGGATATGTGTATGCCAGAGCAGAGATTGTTCATCAAGGTAGAACCACACAGCTTTGGGATATTAAATTACGCAGTGAAGAAGGGAATTTAATTTCAGTTGTTAAATTGACTACGATTGCATTATCGAAAGTGAAATAGGATGGATATTTTCGCTTTTTATCAAAAAGTTCAATCCCAATTGAATCAACAATTGCCATTCGTGGTATACAGAAAGTCAGGAGAAAATAATCTACAAGTTTTCTTTCAGCATGACGATTCCTTATACGAAGCTGATTCATATGACACTTCAGGTTTTATTTTTGCTCCTTTTAGTAAAGAAAATAAAACTATATTAATACCTTCGGATAAGAGTACTTACTACACTACCTTTCTTTCTAACGATGGGCATATCGTTGAAAAAGTTGACGCTAAATTGCAGAATTCTATTGATAATAACTATAAAAAAAAGCATCTAAGGTTGGTGAATAATGCGATTAGGGCTATCCATCAAAAGATCTTTAAAAAAGTAGTACTATCCAGAAAAGAAAAAGTGTCTTTTTCTGGTAAAAATCCCTTAGAAGTTTTTCAGTTATTAAGTACTGATTACCCTGATGCCTTTGTTTATTATTGGTACCATCCTAAGATAGGAACCTGGCTTGGTGCCACCCCAGAAACTTTAGTTACTATCAAAGAGGATAGATTCTTTACCATGGCATTAGCTGGCACCCAACCTTATACTGACTCCCTTAATGTCGATTGGGGAACAAAGGATATTGAAGAACAAGCTATTGTAACGGATTTTATTTTTAATGAACTTTCGTCAAAATGTAAAAACATCACGAAGTCTGAAGCCTATACGTATAAAGCCGGTACACTATTACATTTAAGAACAGATATAAAAGGTACCCTGAAAAACAAAAAATCGAATATTGCAGATATTATAAAAGTGTTACATCCAACACCTGCAGTATGTGGTTTGCCCAAAGAAGAAGCAAGGCGTTTTATTTTAGAAAAAGAACCATATGAAAGGAAATATTATACAGGATTTTTGGGAGAATTATGTTTGAATGAAGATGGGATCATAGCATCCAATCTATATGTGAATTTAAGATGTATGGAGATTCAGGATGAAAACGCTTTGATTTACGTTGGTGGAGGAATTACTAAAGATTCTATTGCAGAAAAGGAATGGGAAGAGACCGTCAGAAAAACGGAAACGATGAAAAGGGTTTTACAATGAAATATTATTAAAAGATTTTGGCTTTAATTACCTTGATATTGTAATTTAGCAACACGAATGAAGAAACGTTTATATTCTAAAATCCCTTTATCGCAGACTATTGTTGCACTATGCGAAGCAAAAGGAATCCATCATATTGTCATATCTCCCGGATCCAGAAATGCACCTTTGACTATAGGATTTACGGAAAATCCCAATATGTATTGTTATAGCATTGTAGATGAGCGATGTGCTGCTTTTTTTGCTTTGGGGATTGCACAACAGATTAAGAAACCTGTAGCATTAGTTTGTACATCCGGAAGCGCGTTGTTAAATTATTATCCGGCAATTTCTGAAGCATTTTATAGTGATATTCCACTAGTTGTGCTAAGTGCGGATAGACCTATTGAGCGTATCGATATCGGAGATGGTCAAACCATACGCCAGAAAAATGTATTTGAAAATCATATTATGTATTCTGCTAACTTGTATTCCGAAATTGTTCCGGAAATTCAGGTGCACGACATTAAAATAAAACAGAAGCAACACGAGGCACAAAAGCACAATGAAAGGGAGATAAATATTGCACTTAATATTTCTATAGAAAAAAAAGGTCCTGTTCATATTAATGTTCCTTTTTATGAGCCATTATATGATACGTTAGAACATCCTACTAGTATTCCTAAGAATATTCCTATAGAGCATATTGAACATCGCATTTCTGAAACCTTAAGATCGAATATGCTTTATGAATGGAATAAAGCGAATCGTAAAATTATATTGATTGGTGTTAATTCGCCAAACAACATAGAACAGAAATGGATTGATCATTTCGCAGAGGATCCTTCTGTATTAGTTTTGACAGAAACTACTTCTAATATTTATCACCCTACTCATATAAACTGTATTGATCAATTAATTACCCCACTAAATGATGAAGAATTTAAAGTACTACAACCAGATATTCTACTAACTTTTGGAGGTATGGTGGTTTCTAAAAGAATTAAAACCTTTTTAAGAAATTATCAACCAAAAGTTCATTGGCATATAGATGAAAAGAAAGCATATGATACTTATTTTTGCTTAACAGAACACATAAAAATGAATCCTAATTCGTTTTTTTCTAATTTCTTGATTAATGCCTTACAAGTTAAGAATGATTATAAATCTTTTTGGATTTCCATAAGAGATCAGAGAAGAATGAGGCACCGTGAATATCTAGAGACAATAGAATTCACGGATCTCAAGGTGTTCGAAACTTTGTTTGATTATATTCCTGATCATCAGATGATACAATTGAGTAATAGTTCAACGGTAAGATATGCTCAGTTGTTTTCCCTCAATCCTACATTTAGTGTATACTGTAATAGAGGAACCAGCGGTATCGATGGCAGTACATCTACCGCAATTGGTGCAGCTGTAGTTTCTGGAATTCCCACCACTTTAATAACCGGTGATCTTAGTTTCTTTTACGATAGCAATGGGTTGTGGAATGATACTATACCAGCGAATTTTAGAATTATTCTAATCAATAATGGAGGAGGTGGAATATTTAGGATATTACCCGGTAAATCAGAGAGTGATAATTTCAGTACCTTTTTTGAGACAAAACATAATTTAGATGCAGAACATCTCTGCGATATGTTTCGTATTGGATATCATCAGGCAAATGAAATAGAAGGGTTTGTGAAAGGTATAAAAAATCTTTATAAAGATCATGATTCTCCACAGTTATTAGAAGTTTTCACTCCTAGAAAAATCAATGATAGTGTTTTAATCGATTATTTTAAGTGTTTTGTCTAAAAAAGCAAGTATAATATAATTTATAATAGAATTATTCATTAATAAATAGATTATATTTGAGATAGCTTAATAAATTAACTAAAACCTAAAACATTATCATCCTATGAGTAAAAGAGACGAATTAATCACTAAGTATGCAGCTGATATCAAAGATAAAATCGGTCAAACACCTGACATGGATTTTTTAACCAAAGTAACTATTGGCTGCGGACCTTCTATTTATAATAAAGATGCCGCTACAGTATCAGGAAGTGATGAGGCAGAATTAGAAACCGTAAAGAAAAATTTCCTAATCAAAAAGTTAGGTCTTTCTGATGGACCAAAATTAGATGAGGCAATAGCTTCTGTGATGGATGCTTATGGTAAGTCAAATCGCAATAAGTACAGAGCAGTGGTATATTACCTTTTAGCGAAACATTTCGGAAAAGAATCTGTTTATAAATAAAATTCATATCCTGAAAAATTTAAAGGTGTTCTTCGAGGAACACCTTTTTTTACTTTAATTTGGTCATTCAGAAAGTTAAACCGGGGTAAACAATTATCTTTGCGCAAAAATTAGAACATGCTGAAACTTGGTGAATATAATGTGTTAGAAATCGTAAGAGAAAGAGATCAAGGGGTTTATCTTAGTGATGATGATGGAAACGAGGTTTTGTTACCTAATAAATACGTTCCTTCTGAATTCATGATCAGGGATGAAATCAAGGTATTTTTATATTTAGATCATGAAGAAAGAATCGTAGCTACTACTCTAGAACCTTATGTCACCACTAATTCATTTGGATATCTAAAATGTACAACGGTTTCTGATATCGGTGCTTTTATGGATTGGGGGTTAGAAAAAGAACTTTTTGTACCTTTTAGAGAACAAGCTTCTAAAATGAGAGTCGGTAGCTGGTATCTTGTTTATGTATATTTAGATAAGGAAACTAACAGGCTTGTGGGATCAAGTAAGACGAATGCCTTTCTGGATAACTCGCTGGTATTATTATCAGCCTATGATGAAGTAGATTTAATTGCCTCACATCCTTCTCCTTACGGTTGGAATATGATTGTTAATCAAAAGCATTTGGGATTAGTATATGAAGATGAAATTTTTCAAAAGATTACTCCCGGAGACCAACTACAGGGTTTTGTAAAAAAAGTACGCTCTGATGGCAAAATCGATCTTACTTTACAAAGACATGGATATAGAGCAATAGAGCCTAATGCGAAACAAATACTTGATGAATTAGAAGCAAGTGGTGGTTTTATTGAACTTAATGATAAATCGGATCCTAACGATATCAAAGAAGTTTTTCAATTAAGCAAGAAAAGCTTTAAAAAAGCTATAGGAACTTTATACAAATCCAAAAAAATAGTGATAGAAAAGGATGGTATACGTCTTGTAGATTAGATAGCATCACTCTATTCTTCTTCTGATGTTCTTGTTAACGCATAGTAAATCACATATAGCCAACTTAAAACACCATGTAAAATAGCCCAAAGGATTGATTTATTTCTTGACCAAGATGCAACTATTGCAATAACAGATCCTATTCCCACTCCACGTTCTATAATATTTTTTTGAATAATTTGAGTAACTTCACCCGATTGTGCAAGAATAGTAGTAGTTGATAGAAACGTAAGGATAAGAACAATTTTTTGAGCATAGTTAGATTTCATATAATAGCATTTCTTATATGTTGATCAATCGAAAAAAAAGTTACAGATTTAAATAAAAAAATTTAATCTAATCTCAATCCGGTAACCGGACAATAAATTCCTGTATACGTGCTGGCATCTCTGTATGCATTATTTTTAATGCCTCCACTATTTGAACTACTGCTATTATACCCTCCGTTACCCGTTATTGTAATTCTTGCACTATTCCTTTCTGTTGTGGGAATAGCAACAGAATAATCTGATTGTATAAATCTATTTTCAGGAAGTAGAAGGATTGGGGTTTTATTCTTTAAATGTTGGTTGCGTAAATCAACCGTGAGATCAATTTCCATTAAATAAAAACTACCCGTAATAATTTTTTGATGTAAATATGATAGGGAAGGAGTAATCTCTTTATGCTCAAGTGTATATCTATAATCATTTTCAGATAGTTGAACGTTCAATTTCGCCCAGTCTACTCGAAACGAAGGTTTTTCTTGTCCAAAAGAAGTGGAACTAAAACAAACTAAAAGTAATCCAAAGAAAATTCTCATAATGTTTTATAGCTATCTACTAGATAATAGTTATCAAAAATCGTGCAAAACCTCTGCTAATTTAACTGAAAGATGATAGAAATACTATTTTTTAACTTGATTTAACTCTCAAAAAGGTTTAGTTTGATACAATATAATGTATTATTTTTGATAGCATTAAAACATATAAAATGAGTTCAATAAATTGGAAAACCGCAAAAGAGTATCAGGATATAACCTACAAAAAATCAAATGGTGTAGCAAGAATAGCATTTAATAGACCTAATGTTAGAAATGCTTTCCGACCTCAGACTACTAGCGAATTATATGATGCTTTTTATGATGCCCAGGAAGATACTACGATAGGAGTCGTGTTACTTTCTGCCGAAGGTCCCTCTACTAAAGATGGTGTATACAGTTTTTGCAGCGGTGGAGACCAAAAGGCAAGGGGACATCAGGGATATGTGGGACAAGATGGTATGCACAGATTAAATATTTTGGAAGTTCAAAGGTTAATACGATTTATGCCAAAGGTTGTAATTGCTGTTGTACCTGGATGGGCAGTAGGAGGAGGGCACAGTTTACATGTGGTTTGTGATCTTACACTGGCAAGTAAAGAGCATGCAATTTTTAAACAAACAGATGCGGATGTAACGAGTTTTGACGGAGGATATGGATCTGCATATTTAGCAAAAATGGTAGGGCAAAAAAAAGCACGTGAGATTTTCTTTTTAGGGAGGAATTATTCTGCACAAGATGCCTACGAAATGGGAATGGTTAATGCTGTAATTCCACATAAGGAATTGGAAGATACTGCATATCAGTGGGCTCAGGAAATATTGGAAAAATCACCTACATCTATAAAAATGCTGAAATTTGCGATGAACCTAACAGATGATGGAATGGTAGGACAACAGGTTTTTGCTGGAGAAGCTACAAGACTTGCTTATATGACAGATGAAGCCAAAGAAGGTAGAAACGCATTTCTTGAAAAGAGAAAACCTAATTTTAAAGATATTAAGTGGATCCCTTAATCTTTCAATGATCTTTAAGCATGAAGTATAACTAATGAAAAGTAAAGAAGACGAGCTATTATCGGTACAGTATAGGATTGAAAAATCCGGAATGAAACAGCAAAAGCTAGAAAATCGCCTTGCTGTGATTTCAGAGGAATTAAAAAAGAGTAAAAGAAATAGTTTTATCTTTATGATATTCTTTCTGATAGTTGTGTTTGGTATGGCTGCCGGAATACTCTACCTTAGTAAAAATGATTTTAAGTTATCTGCCGATAAGGAACAGGATGCTAGTATTAGTCTTGATCAAATACAAAAGATTAATGATTCACTTCGAGATGAATTAACAGAATTAAAACAGGATATTAAAGAATATAAATCAAATTTTGATGTAAATAATAAACCCCTAACGGTAGTAACACTTACAGACTCTATCGATAGTAGCAAACAAATTGCAGAAAAGGATACTATCAAAAAATTAAAGTTCCAAAAACAACATTGTTATATTAAAACTGTTTTCAGAACTAATGGAGCAATTTTTATTGAAGCTGATTTTGTAGATTATTTCACAGGAAAAAAAGCTGTGGAGAAAGCAAAAGAAAACAATGAAGCAGAATATGATATCGATAAGAAAGGTGATACCTTATACTTTTTGTACGATAACTACTATGTGTCGAATAAGAGTGCAAAACTGAGAAGACTAGAATTAAATGACAAAGTTCGTATTGAGGATATAAACCAGATATCCAGAGGATTTCCACTAAAAGCCTTTCAGAAAATTATTGCGGATAATCCTCTTATGATACTAGAAATAAATGATGGAATTATATATAAAATAACTAAACAGAAATTACCTTAAGCCTTTAAACCCCTCTTAAATACCCCACTAAAATGCCAGATATAAAAAACGAAGACCTTTTATCACTGCATTATCAGATAGAAAAAGCCGAGGTAGAACAGCGAAAATTAGAAGATCTTCTAAATGAAAGATCAGCTGAACTCAAAAAAAACAGAACCTCTAAAATGGTACTTACTATATTATGCTCTGTTTTACTAATTATTACAATCTCATTAATTATATATACTGTGTTCTGGGTTAATGACGAGAGTAATATTATTGTGGAGAATAAAGAGTTCTCATCTTTTCAAACAGAGATTACCGGACTTAAAAATCAATTAAACGAACTAAAAAATAATCAAACGAATCTTAAAGACTTAAAAGATCTTTATTTATATAGAAATCTAATCAATCAGGACACAGTATATTCTGTACAGATCCAATCTTTTACTAAAGACAAAATTTCCGTAGTTTCAGAAAAATTCACCAATTCACTGGTCTACAATGATACTTCGTATTATAAGCTTAGTTTAGGGATATTCGAAACACTAGCTGAAGCGCAAAATTTCAGAAATATTTTACTTACATCTGGTATTATTGATAAAAACATTTTTGTAATTTCTTACAAAAATGGAGAGCGAATACGAATAGAAAATCCTTTTTAAATTATCTTAATTTAGGATATTCCATAGGATTAACCTCGTTCATTAAATCATATACTTTCTCAAAAATATCTTCTGTAGATGGTTTACTAAAATAGTCGCCATCTGTTCCAAAAGCGGGGCGGTGTGGTTGTGCACTAAGCGTTTGTGGTTCACTATCCAGATACTGATAAATATTTTGTTCATCAATCAACTTATGCAATATATATCCTGTAGCACCTCCTGGAACATCTTCGTCAATAATCAGAAGTCTATTGGTTTTTGCAACACTTTTTACAATATTATGATTTAAATCAAAAGGAATTAAGGATTGCACATCGATCACCTCTGCGTTTATACCAACGGATAATAACTCTCTGGCTGCTTGTTCTACTAATCGTAAAGTTGAACCATAAGAAACAAGCGTTATGTCATTTCCTTCTTTCACGGTTTCAACTACACCAACCGGAGTTCTAATCTCTGATAAATTAGAAGGCATTTTTTCTTTAAGACGATATCCATTTAAACATTCAACCACCACTGCCGGCTCATCACTATCCATTAATGTATTATAAAATCCGGCTGCTTTGGTCATATTTCTAGGAACAAGAATATGGATGCCTCTTAACAAGTGGATCAAACCACCCATTTGAGAACCGGAATGCCAGATACCTTCTAGTCGATGTCCTCTGGTTCTAACAATTAGCGGGGCCTTTTGTTTTGCAAATGTTCTGTACCGTAATGTGGCCAAATCGTCACTTAATCCCTGAATACAATATAGGATGTAATCAAGGTACTGTATTTCTGCTATAGGCCGAAGCCCCCTCATAGCCATACCAATTCCCTGCCCGATAATGGTGGCTTCTCGTATTCCGGCATCAGAAACCCTAATTTCTCCGAATTTTTGTTGTAAACCTTCTAATCCCTGATTAACATCTCCAATCTTACCACTATCTTCTCCAAAAATTAGTGATTCCGGAATTCTACTGAAAATTTGTTCAAAATTATCTCTAAGAATTACGCGAGCATCAACAGTTTCAGCAGTATCAGCATATTTTGGTTTTACTTCTTTAATACTAGTTACATTACTATCAAAGTCATTATAAAGGTGATCGCTATATTTAGGTTGAATTTCCTTTATATATTTATTAATCCAGTTCTGAAGTGCTGTTTTTTCAGGAAACTCTTCTTTTATAAGATAACGTAATGCTCTTCTTGTTGCTTCCAGAATATCCTTTCTAATAGGTTCATCCTTATCAGCTAACGTTTTGATAAGAGGTGAGATAAAATTCTTATTGCTACTTTTTGCCTCTACAGCCTCTAATTGGGCTAATGCCTGCTTTTGTTCCTCTTTAATCTCGGATAAATATGCATTCCAAGCACTTGTTTTGCCTTGTCTTACTGTTTTTTTACACTGTTTCTCTAATTCAAGTAGTTCATCTGCTGTTGCAATATTATGTTCAATAATCCATTCTTTGAACTTCTTATTACAATCGTGTTCGCGCTCCCAATTTAGTCTTTCCTCACTTTTATACCTCTCATGAGATCCTGAGGTGGAATGACCTTGTGGTTGTGTTAATTCTTTTACGTGAATAATTACAGGTATATGCTTTTCTCTAGCTAAATCTTCTGCGGTTTCATAGGCTTCGATCAATGCCGGATAATCCCAACCATTTACTATAATTATCTCATATCCATCGTGTTTTTCATCGCGTTTAAATCCTTCTAGGATTAACGAAATGTTTTCTTTGGTAGTTTGATGTTTTGCGTGTACAGAAATACCGTACTCGTCATCCCAAATACTAATTACCATAGGAACTTGTAAAACACCACCGGCATTCACGGTTTCCCAAAAAAGCCCTTCGCTAGTACTTGCATTACCAATAGTCCCCCAAGCCACTTCATTACCGTTAATCGAAAAATTAGTGCGTCCATCCACACTTTTCTCATTTCGATAAACTTTTGACGCCTGAGCTAATCCTAATAATCTAGGCATCTGTCCAGCTGTAGGAGATATATCAGAACTGGAATTTTTTTGTTGCGTTAAATTTTTCCACGACCCGTCATCGTTTAAACTATGAGTAGAAAAATGACCACCCATCTGTCTTCCTGCCGCAAAAGGTTCTTTTTCGATGTTTGTATGAGCATACAGACCAGCAAAAAACTGTTCTACAGTGTATTGATCAATTGCCATCATAAATGTTTGGTCACGATAATACCCGGATCTAAAATCACCGTCACGAAAAACCCTGGCCATTGCTAATTGGGGTAATTCCTTTCCTCCACCAAAAATTCCGAACTTTGATTTTCCTGTAAGGACTTCTCTTCGTCCTAGTAAACTACACTCTCTGCTAATCAGAGCTATTTTATAATCTCTAAGTATTTGATCTTTATACTCTTCAAAAGAAATATTGGGTGTAATTGTTGTTTCAGGCTGCATGTGAACGATATTTTACGGTGTGCAAATTTAGTTAAAATCAAAACCATTTCCAAAAGGGAAAGTATTAAAGTTGTTGTAGATAATTCATTTAAATCGACTTTTTATTGATGAATTCTTTTTTTAGACAGCTATTTTAAGAGTTGGTTAACAAATATTCAAAATTTTCACATTTGGAACTATATTAATTTTGAAATGTGTTTTTATAGGCTTTGTAGTTTAAAACAGAGAGTTATGATGTGCTTGGTTTTTAGTTATCAAATAGATTCATCAGAATTCAACTATGTAATACTCTGAGTGTTAAATATTGTTTTTTATGAACACTTTATTTTAATTACCGATTCATATTCTCTTTTTCTAAAGCTTAGCACTACATGTTTATTCCAGAATTTTATTTATAAATCCAAAAAAATATATAACTTAGGTGAATGGTTAAGAAGTACTAGTATTTGTCAATAGTGTTAGATTCTTAGCTTATATGATGGATACTTAGAAATATAAAGGAATATAATTGAAAAAAATAAAACTCACAGATATAGTATTCTATATAACCTTTGCAGCAGTTATTATAATTGCTGTTTTTTTTGATCGTAGATATTTAGTATATGCATTACCTGTCCTGATTGTTTCTATAGGGATTATATATTTCGAACGGACCAAAAAAATAAATTTATGGTATGTACTGAGTTTGGTCTCTATGATTTCTTGTGATATACTTATTTATACGAATTTTGTGGGATACTTTTCGGCGATATGTGTTTTGACATCAATGTATTTTATATTGTGTACAATTGCACTAAAAAAGTATTTGTTACTTAAAAAAGTTAGAAAGAGTACTTTTCTTTCTGCACCAATGCTAGTTTGTTCGACTTTAATTGCTTATCTGATTTATTCTATATCTCAGTTATTAATAGATGTAATTAAAGAAGCAATTCCCGAAGTAGTACTCTGTTTGTTGAGTTCAACATGTTATATTTTAGTAGCGTATTTAATATACAAACAGGACATGTATAAAGATGATCTAAAATTAGTTATAGTTGCATTTTTATGTATATTCATTGTGTCATTATTACCTATAAATCAGTTATTTTATTCTAGTAAGATTTTTACAGTGTTTGTAAATATTGCACACGTATTGAGCTTGTATTTTTTTATGAGGTTTTTGATAGATACTGCTCCGGATGGAGTAATAACTTCTCAGCAAAAATATATTTAAGAGAATTGTTCTGACAACGTAGAAACAATGAGTTATGAGATTGTAGATACTAATACCATTCTCTGGTAAAAAGGCCTATGAGTGTTTGTGGGCTTAATGTAATGATAAACCTGATTTTCTCATCATAATTAGGTTGATCTATTTCAAAACCATTATTCGATACTACAGGAAAGAAAAGTTCAAAATAATCAGCAACAAGACTCAAACGTACGCCTGCATCATAAACAAACTTTGCTGAAGTTCCTTTATTTTTTACAAAACCAACATCCCCGTAAGCATATATCCAATTCCAAATATTCGTATTGGCATTCAGTGTAGTGATCCATTGATTTGCGAATGGATATTCTAATTGGGATTTGAAACCTCCTTCTGCGATTATTATTTGCTGGCTAACCAAACCCGTTTCCTCACTACGACCTAAATAGCTAAAATCAAAAAGATAGTCTGTAGGCCTGTCTAAAGCGAAGCTGAAAAAATCTCCATCTTTTTGAGTATCATTATAAAGAAATGTACCTGCAAAAAAGCGAAGATTTATTTGTCTGTTGTTTAGGAAAAGTTTTCTATAATTGATAGTGGTTGAGAGCTTACTGAAATTTTTTGCTATTTGATAATCAAATATATAGGAGGTAAAATCTAATAGATTAAAATCTGAATATCTATATCTCACGTTAAAAACACTGTAATCAGGAGTTTCTACAGGATTATCATCGTCTCGTTCTCGAAATACGTTTACACTCCTTATGGATAGACGCTGATTTTCATTAGATCTTAAATCCTGCGGTCGCCAGAAAAAGTCAACAGATGGCGAGAAACGCCTGAAAAGTAAATCAGGAGCATAACTAAACATACTACCGCTAAATGCATATCTAATCTGATAAAGATCATGATCTGCTATTTGATCCCTATATTGAAAAGATGCAGAGCCAATGAGTTTTTTAGATAAAAATCCGTAACTGGGCGTTATCTTATAATCAAAATCTCTACGGATAAATGTTTTATTATAAAATTTGGAGCCAATTGTGAGGCCATCATACACATTAAACTCAAATTCCGGAATATAAAATATCTGACTGCGTGTAGGATCTTCTACATCTTGTAAAAATCTGAACTGTATAGGTTTATTAAAAATCCCTTTTAGATTTTTATAATTATTTCTTCGATTTACTTCGGGAATATTTTGATCGTAATCTAATATAAGTTTATCTATGCCTTCATTTGCTATTTTTACTTTTTTTCTTCCTGTTATCCCGGTAACCCAGGTTTTAGAAATTAATTGCCCATCTCTTAATCCTGCCAGGGATACGGGCATGTGGTTGTTTCTTTTGTTTTTGATAGTAACCTCAAGCGAATCTTTTTTCTTTTTAACAGATTTTATTTTAAAATCAAGTTTTTCATTAGTAGGAACAAAATCTTCAAAAAACCAATCTATATTTTTAGGAGTTAGATTTTTTAAAATTTTTTCAAACTTTTTAGAATCAGTTAATTGTAATTTATTATTACTATAAAACGCTCTCACAGCTTCTGCCAGAATATTATCGTCTTCTAGATAATCCTCTAAATATTTAAAACCAATTCCGGCTTTGTAGGCATTGGCAATATTCTTATTAAATTTTACAAGTTCATCCTGTGGTTCAGTCAATGGTTGATCCAGAAATAATCTGGCCATATTTTTATACCCTAAATAATACTGATCATTAAAATCAAGATCGGCAGCGTGAAACCATCTGATGCCAATTACTTTACTCAGATTTCCTATAATTTTCATATCCGGATAATACTGTTCGGTATATGCCATCATAAGGTAAATATGTATGGCATCCTTGATCCAGGCATCATATCTGGAATTAATGAGCAGCGTCTTGTCTAAGTAACTCTCAGTTATTGATTTTAACTGTTTGATTTCATATTGAAATCCATCTGGGAAAGGTCTTAAAATATCTGGTAATTGATTTAACCCATAAACGGGATTATTTTTATAATCATTTTCTGAGACTAAAATTTTATCGAAAGGGTAAGGGCCTAATCGGTTTTCTAAAAACTTTATAATGCGTTTGGTAGCCACGCTTTTCATTTCAGGCATTAAATCATTATCTTCAATATTACTGATAAGTTTAACACCATTCATCCGAAAATCATAAAATGAGCTCTCTTTTTCCAGATATAGATTTATTTCATTCCTGTTTTTACCAACAAGTAGAATGGTCTTGGTAGAATCATCAGGTGTGGATACTATTTTCTGATTAAATTCACTAGTTATATTATACGCATTCGGTAAAGTGAAATTGATAGTGTAATCTGCAATAGGAGCATATAAATCATCCAGGTTTTTATGACTATAGATATTCCATTTAGTATTGTAAACCGCTGGGACTATATACCAATATTTCAGACTAAAATCACCGTTTCTATGATATCCGTATCTTGTAAATTTTTCACTAGGTAATTTTACCTGATATGTCAGATTAAAAGTAAAACTATCGCCGGGATATAATTTTTTTTCGATATCTATTTTGATGATATCAGAGGCTTGCCTATACCGTTCCCAGTTTAAAATGGTTGAAGACTCGTCTGTTATTGATTCTATAGAAGTGGATCCACGCTCATAGTCTTTCGCAAAATAAAATCGCCTCAGAAAGTCTTCTGAAAAACGCTCTCCCAAAGGAGTAGTTTTACTATTAAAACTATTGGCCCAATCATGTAAGAAAATAGTTTTTAGTGTGTCTTTTGAAGTATTTACATAAGTTATTTCTTGCTGTATAGAAATTATCTTATTGTCAGTATCGAGAATTCCATCGATACTAATATGGTGTTGAGCAACTACAGTTTGCAGCCCGAAAAGAATGAAAGTGATATAGGATATTCTGGAAAGATTCAACTTTTCTTTAAAAATTTTATAGTTTTACTACTAGTATTTAATGGTACAAGGTAATATATCCCGTTGCTTAGTTCGGAGACTACGATATTAGTAATGCTATTTCCGTTTGCGGAAAATGATTTTATCTCTTGTCCTAAAGTAGTATATATTTTGAAATCGATTGGTTCCGAATTATTATTTATTTGTAAAGACAAGACATCATCAATTATAGTACCATTATTAAGCTGAATAGTATGTCTGCTATTTATAAATTCTGGAGTACTTAGGAATTGTTGGTTTGCCTGTAATTCCATAACAACAGGAAGATGATCGCTCATATTGTATAGAGCATCTCTTAGTGCACTATCAAATATTCCTGGACAATCGATATCATCGATTCTTTGATTATAACAATTACCATTGTTGCCATATGCTTTATAAGTATTGGGAATGTAACTTAATTGAGTACTACTTACCATATTCTCTGACATCAAAATAAAATCAAACCTATCGTCTAATCCGCCGCCACTTCCTAAGTTATCAAACTCTTCGTTACTTATTCGGGTGCTTTGTGTATGTATATCTGTAAAAGTGCTATTACTAGTCCAATCTCCTGGAGTACTGATAGGATCTACCATTATAATTTTATTGTTAGCATCTAATAACTCCCGATATGCAGGTTCATTAGAAGAATATACATTAAGATCTCCAGCAAAAATTACAAAATCGTTCTCATCTAAATTCGCATAATTGTCTATAAATTGGTTTACCATGGCGAGGCGCTTGATTTCATTTTCAGAACCTCTACTTGCTTTAAGATGAGCAATAAAAATTTCTATTCTAATAGGGTTATTAACCTGATCATTTGACATCAACTCCAATGTATACCAATTAATATCTCTAATAGTTGTTATTAGTCTTTGACTTTGCACTAAAGTAAACTTTTGATTATTGTAATACAGTAATTGATGCAATTCTACATCAGAATTAGAAAAATTACTTAAGAATGGAGCGCTAGAATAATTATTTCCATCATCATTTAACGATTTGTTTAATATTTCTTCGCCACCAGCTTCTGTTTCTAACTCACAAATCATAAAAATATCAGGTTCATAGCTATCTATGATAGTTTCTAATATTTCCTCTCTGTTCTCCGGTGGAGCAGTGGGATAGTTCAATACATTATAAAACATAGTTTTAAGAGTACCCTGGCCAAATGAAATCCGGACAATGCTACATATTATAACTGGTATTAAAAGCCTTTTCATTTTTGAGTTTGTTGAGTTTGTGTGAAAAGAAATATTGTTAGAAATTCGGGCTCAAATTATATTTTCCATAGAATTTATCTAGTATATGTAGAACTTCTTCAGGTGTATCTACTAGGTGAATTAGATCCATGTCAGTTGCGCTAATATTTGCAAAACTATCCAAAAGCGTACTTTTTACCCAATCAATTAATCCGCCCCAGAATTCTGTACCAACCAAAATAATTGGAAACACGGCAATTTTTTTGGTTTGTATTAAAGTGATTGCTTCAAATAGTTCATCTAGGGTTCCAAATCCTCCGGGCATTACAACGAATCCTTGAGAGTATTTTACGAACATTACCTTACGGACAAAGAAATAATCAAAATCCAGGCTCTTATCACTATCTATATAAGGATTATCGTGTTGTTCAAAAGGTAAATCGATGTTTAGTCCAACAGAAGTACCACCGCCAAGATGCGCCCCCTTATTACCAGCTTCCATGATACCAGGTCCACCCCCAGTAATAACACCATATCCGTGTTCTACAATCTTGTGAGCAACATCTACTGCCAATTGGTAGTACTTATTATCAGTTTTTGTTCTGGCAGATCCAAAAATGGAAACACAAGGTCCGATTTTACTCATTTTTTCAAAACCACTGACAAATTCCCCCATAATCTTAAAAATAGCCCATGAATCATTTGTTTTTATTTCATTCCAGCCCTTATGTCGTTGTTCTTTTCTCATAAATAATTGTTTATTGTTTTTCAGCTTATTACTGATATATTTTGATTGATTGCTATTTTTTATTTATTCATTTCCGTTAACACTTAATTCTAATTCTTTTTTCAAAAACGTAGCGGTATAACTTTTTTTATTCTTAACAATTTCTTCAGGAGTTCCTTTAGCTACAATCTCACCGCCATTTTTTCCACCTTCGTATCCAATATCAATAATATAATCTGCCATTTTTACTACATCCAGATTGTGTTCAATAATCAATACGGTATTTCCTTTATTTACTAGTTCGTTAAGCACTTCCATCAGTACGCGAATATCTTCAAAATGAAGTCCCGTTGTAGGTTCGTCTAATATATAAAAAGTATTTCCGGTATCTCTCTTAGAAAGTTCTGTAGCTAACTTGATACGTTGTGCTTCACCACCAGACAATGTAGTGGATTGTTGCCCTAAGGTAATGTATCCTAATCCAACACTCCTAATAGTTTTAAGTTTTCTGAATATTTTAGGGATTTGATCAAAAAAGTCACAAGCTTCATTAATGGTCATTTCTAAAACATCTGAAATAGATTTACCCTTATATCTAATTTCTAAGGTTTCTCTGTTAAATCTTTTTCCCTGGCAGGTTTCACATTCTACGTACACATCTGGCAAAAAGTTCATTTCGATTACACGTAGACCACCTCCTTTGCAGGTTTCACATCTTCCGCCGGCTACATTGAAACTGAAACGGCCAGGTTTATATCCGCGGATCATAGCTTCAGGTGTTTTAGCAAATAAGTTTCTGATTTCTGAAAACACACCTGTATATGTTGCAGGATTGGAACGTGGTGTACGTCCGATAGGTGATTGATTAATGTCAATGACTTTATCAGCGTGTTCTAAACCTTTGATCTTTTTATAAGGCATCGGTTTTTTAACCCCATTAAAATAATATGCATTAAGAATAGGGTAGAGTGTTTCGTTAATCAATGTAGATTTACCACTACCTGAAACTCCGGTAACAGCAATCATTTTCCCCAAAGGAATATCAATAGAAACATTTTTAAGATTATTTCCTGTAGCACCGGTCAAAGAAATCTTTTTACCATTTCCTTTTCTTCTTTTTTTGGGAACTTCGATTTGTCGCTTACCACTAAGATAATCTGCGGTTAATGTATCGTGATTTCTTAAATCCTCCGGAGTTCCTTCACTGATAATTTCACCACCGTGTTTTCCTGCTCTGGGGCCAATATCAATTACATGATCTGCGCGTTCGATCATATCTTTATCGTGCTCCACAACGATAACAGAATTACCGATATCTCTAAGTTGTACTAAAGAATTAATTAGTTTTTCATTATCACGTTGATGTAATCCAATACTTGGTTCATCTAAGATATACAATACTCCAACTAATTGAGAACCTATCTGTGTTGCTAAACGTATTCGTTGTGCCTCTCCACCAGAAAGTGATTTACTACTTCGATTTAAGGACAAATATGTTAATCCAACGTCTATTAGAAATTGAAGTCGGGCATTAATTTCTTTAAGAATTTCTCCGGAAATCTGTTTTTGTTTTTCAGTTAATCGATCTGGAAGCTCTTTGAACCAATTTGCTAACTCACTGATATCCATATTTGCCAGATCGGCAATATTTTTCTCACCAACTTTAAAATATAGTGACTCTTTACGAAGCCTGGATCCATTACATTCGGGACATTGGATGTTGTCCATAAAATCTTTTGCCCATCTGCGTAAGGATGTTGAGTCGTTATTTTTATAGGTATTCTCAATAAACGTAGCAATTCCTTCAAAATCAATCTTGTACTCTCTGGTAACGCCTAATGTTTTGCTATTGATACTAAATTTTTCTTTACCTCCATAAAGAATAACTTCCATCGCTTCTTTGGGAATCTTTTTAATAGGATCACTTAGTTTAAAATCAAAACGTTGTGCGATTAATTCCAGTTGCTTAAAAATCCAGTTATTCTTTTGTGGCCCTTGAGGAACTAATCCTCCATTTTTGATGGATTTAGAATCATCCGGGATGATTTTTTTTGTATTTACTTCGTATAGATTCCCAATCCCATTACATTTAGGACAAGCGCCTTTGGGTGAGTTAAAAGAAAAATTATTGGGTTCCGGATTAGGATAAGAAATTCCGCTAGAAGGGCACATTAAATTTCTACTAAAAAACCGTGCTTCCTGAGATTCTTGTTCAATGATCATCAATACATCGTCACCGTGGTACATGGCCGTATTGATAGTTTCCATTAAACGTTTAGAATTATCCTTGTCATCGCTAACTGCTAATCGATCAATGACAATCTCAATATCGTGTGTTTTATAACGATCCAATTTCATTCCTTTAGTGATGTCTTTAATTTCACCATCAGTACGGACTTTTACAAAACCTTGTTTGGCTATTTGTTCAAAAAGCTCTCGATAATGCCCTTTTCTGGATCGAATTATTGGAGCTAAAATATTTATTCTTTTTCCGTTAAAATCCTTAAGGATTAAATCTTTAATTTGCTCATCACTATAGCTAACCATTTTTTCACCGGTATTGTAGCTATATGCATCACTACCTCGGGCAAATAAAAGTCGCAAAAAATCATATATCTCTGTAATTGTTCCAACAGTACTTCTGGGACTTTTACTGGTTGTTTTTTGTTCTATAGCGATTACCGGAGAAAGCCCGTCGATCTTATCTACATCGGGTCGTTCCAGACTACCTAGAAATTGTCTGGCATATGCCGAAAACGTCTCTATATATCTACGTTGTCCTTCGGCATAAATAGTATCAAAAGCCAATGATGATTTACCGGATCCCGAAAGTCCGGTAATAACTACTAATTTTTCTCGAGGTATGGTGACATCAATGTTCTTAAGATTATGAACTCTTGCGCCTAAAACCTCTATATTTTCATCCGATATTGCCATAAATTTTTAACCAAGATTGCAAATGTAGTTATTTGATAGCTCTTAGTAAAATGGGGTTGGCTTTTACAGTTGTTAAATAGGTGTTATAATTTAGAATTTCGACTCCGCGGCTGCTGATCCTGCTTTGTCGGTAAACAGGTTTTCCCAAGAACATCCCTCTAAATCTCCTCGCCGCGGCGAGGAGACTTCTTAGCTACCTTCCTTTGAAGGAAGGGCTGGGGATGGATGTTTTATGGTTTATATTTTTTGGAAGGTAACATTCCCAAACTTTACGACACTATACAATTAGAAGCAGCAATAACGCTGCAATAATCTAAAAACAGAAAAAGATGTCTAAAGAAAATTATGACGCTACAGTAGCTGTATTGGAAGCATTACCGCAGGATCAAGTAAAACCGCCAAAAACTCCTATAGACGCGTATTTACAGGAAGCAGAAGATCAGTTTATCTGGGCAAGTTAAGATAAAGAAGCACTAGAAACCAAAGGACTGGATTGGGCGTTTGTTACTGATTTACCACTACGTACCGGAGCAGCCAGACACGCACAATCGATCTGGAATGCAGAGCGATATGGACAAGAAGAAGCGGCCAGAGCCTGGAAAGAAGAATCTCCTAAAGCCTTTGAATTAAGAAACGATCTATTGGCTGATCTGCGTTTTGCGTATAGAAAACGTTCCGATCTTATAGCGCATGTGCGTGCCATTGCCGATGGCGAAGGAAATTCAGATATGATACAGGATCTTAGTGAAATCAGCGCTTTAGGAAAAGCAAATCCAGAGCAACTGACCAAAGCTAATTTTGATCTTACTCAATTAGACCTTGCCGAGCAGCGATCTAATGAACTGGCTGATCTATTGGCGAAGGCTAATGGGAGCAGGTTAGATAACTCTAAAGCTAAAGATATGCGGGATCGTGCATATACCCAATTAAAAGTAGCAATGAACGAAATCCGGGATACGGGTAAATATGCGTTTAGAAAAAATCCCGAACGTTTTAAAGGTTATATCAGCAAGTACAAATCCTAAACCTTTAGTTATGGTGAGTAGCGCGGACTTCGAGAGCCTCAGCCCAAGGTTGGCGATGCTTACTGAGTTGTTCGCGGGGTATCAACGCTACGAAGTCACAGACATTAGCAGAGCAAGATAATAAACAAGAGTATAAAAAAAGTATTCATACTGCCTGGATACTTTTTTCATACCGATACGTATCTTGCTGATTATTTTACCTTTTCAAAAGATATGTTATCAAAATAGATTGTGTGATCATCCGGAGACTTAAACTTGTCAGAATTTCCTCCTCTAAAGATATCCCATCTTATTTGGTCTATTTCTCTTCCGGCATCTTTGATAACCCATCTAAATGTGGTGTAACGAACTACTTGCTGCCCATCGATGTTAAGTTCCAGAGTTCCATTGTTATTTTTACCAGTATTCATCTTAACTCGTATTTCTACTGAATGCCATGTGCCCGGAGTTATTGTGAACCTCTTTCCAAATTCTGCACCCGTAGCATCGGTCTCTTCATAATAATATGCATAGGGTACAAAATAAGGCTTACCATTATTTGCTGTAGCATAACGTCTCCAGTTCACTCTAAAGGACCAACCGTCGCCTGCAGAAGTATCAGCTCCACCGGCATAACCTGCTCCACCTGATATTCCTGGGAGTTTTCCTCCGAATCGCCAATCAAAACCAACAGGGAACATTACATCGTATTTGAGTTTATATTCTAGCCCTTTTTCAATGTCTACTCTAGCAACGACACCTCCGCGACTTGTAAGCTCATTTGCCAATAATTTTACCTTCATTCGTCCACCTGAATTAACATAATGACGACTTTCTTCATCAGTAGAATACCCAGATACATTACCGAAGTCTTCAGCAAATTCCTGGGCAGTATATGTACTGGATTTTCTGTTATCGAAATTTATAGTACGTGAACTATAAATAGTAGATGAACTTGAAGAAGCAGAGCTTTTACCATCCGGAGATATAGTCGCATCTACATCGTTAAATGTTTGACTATCGTCCTGAGTAGCCCCATCATCTACCGTACAAGCAGCTAGCACTACCAAAAAGTTTAGGCCAAGTGCTACTGTTTTAAAATTACGTCTCATAAGCAATCTCATTTTTAGTTTTAATAATTGAATTAGATAAAATAGTTTCTTATTAATTCCCCTTTTTTTTGAAGCGGCTAAATTAATTGACCAAGCACAATAATGATGATACAAATGGTGCAAACAATTCTAGTTTTTTGTCTATTTATTCTTGTTAGTTTTTTGATAATAAAGAAACTAAAGGTTTAATTCATTGTTCTGTAGTTGCTAATAAGCTTAGAGGATTGTTACTTAATGGTGTTATTTTTTTTATAATAAACGAGGTATTTATTACTATTGGATTTAAAAACTATCCGAGCCGCCATTACTTAAAAAAGCGTTATCAAATGTTTCATAATTGACCGTTTTTTATAATGTACATCATTGATAGTTCGATTTTTTATCACAAAATTTCTTGAAATTAATGAAGAGTAAACTATTACATACTAATTCACTTTTCTAAAAATATAGTTGAACACAATTGTTTTTGAGTTAAAATCCCAATACTTTTATATTTTAGCTTAAAAACAAATACCAATGATATTAGGAATAGGCTCCAGAATTAAACATCCTACTTACGGATTGGGTGTAGTAACTAATGTAACCGCAAAAATGTACTGGGTAACTTTTATAGAAAACGGATTAGAAACCATTGATGTAGACGAAGGTTTTGAAGTGATTGATGGGGTAGAGGACGAGGTGGATACCGTAAGTTTCTATGAAGTAGAAAAAACTTTTAGAGAATTATTAAAGCGTTACAGCGATATATCAGAAATCGTTCCTATCGCGGATAAATGGAAAGGCGGTAGAATTATACTAGAACCAGGTGATACGAATCTTACTTCTAAAGAAATTCCGATAGATACGTTTTTTCATAAAATTGTAATGGTGCGGGATCGTATCCGTGTAATGGAACAAAAGATCAATAGCTCTAAAGTGATAGATGATCAGGATAAAGTAGATCTGCAACAATACATTACGCGTATGTATGGGAGTTTAACTACATTTAATGTGCTATTCAAAAATAAATCTCAACAGTTCACAGGAAGTAGTAAAAAATAAATGACAAGATATCCACTTATTAAAAAGATTGGATTGATTGCAGGCCCAATATTGTTTTTGGTGTTGATCAATCTTCCGGTAGTGATGGTTTCTGAAATTGCTGATAAAGTACTTTCGGTCGCTGTATGGATGATTGTTTGGTGGATCACAGAAGCGGTTTCTATATCGGTAACTGCTTTGATACCTTTGATTTTGTTTCCCCTGGTAGGGATTTTAGATCTTAAAACGGTTTCCCAAAGCTATGGAAGTCCCATTGTATTTCTTTTTTTTGGTGGATTTGTGATGGCTCTGGCATTAGAAAAGGTAAATCTCCATAAAAGGATTGCTTTATCGATTATTAGCATCACCGGAACCAGCCCGGATCGGGTAATTCTGGGGTTTATGATTGCTACGGCTTTTATGAGTATGTGGATCAGTAATACGGCATGTACCGTAGTGATGCTACCCATTGCATTGTCTGTGATACAATTATTAGTGGATGATGAAGATGGTTTTACCAAGAATGATCGAAATTTTGCATTGAGTATTATGCTTGGAATTGCTTTTGCCGCTAATGTTGGAGGTGTTGCAACTATTATAGGAACACCACCTAACTCTATATTAGTAGGGTTTTTAGAAAATGAATATCAGATAGAAATTTCCTTTCTGAATTGGATGTTACTGGCATTACCTTTTTCTGTATTGATGATCGGAATTATATACTTTGTAATCGTAAAATGGATATATCCGAATCGGATTAAAAACTTTACTGCTTCCAAAGAAGTAATTCATCAAGAATTAAAAAAACTCGGAAAGATGAAACATACAGAACGCAGAGTGCTTACTATTTTTTCTGCTGTTATATTTTTATGGATTTCCAGAACCACAATTAATGGTTTTTTTCCGGATCTGAATTTGTCGGATACAAGTATTAGTATGATAGGAGCTTTTGCTTTATTTGTGATCCCTTTTCGGTTGAGTAAAGGTGAATTTACATTGATCTGGAAAGATACTCAAAAACTTCCCTGGGGGATTCTTATTCTTTTTGGTGGTGGATTAGCATTGGCAAGTGGTCTATCTCACGCAGGACTTATAGAGTTGGTAGCTAATATGATCGCATCTAACAAAGGTTTAAGTTTACTGGTCGTGACATTGTTGTTGATTGTTTTTATGCTCTTTATGACCGAGTTGATGAGTAATGTAGCCTTAGTAGCGATTTTTGTTCCCGTCGTGGCAGGAATTGCATTAGGATTGGATATTCCGATGCTTCATTTGTTAATTCCGGTAACGATGGCAGCTAGTTGTGCATTTATGTTACCGATGGCAACACCACCTAATGCGATTGTGTTTGCTAGTGGTTATGTAAAAGTATCAGAAATGGTAAAAGCAGGATTCATTCTAAATATTATTTCGGTAATACTTTTGGTCTTGTTGTTTAAATTTTATGTGTCATTGTTGTTTTGAGAGATAGTATTGAGTATAGAGTAGAGAGTACAGAGTATAGAGTACAGAGTATTGAATATTGAGTATTTTTAGTAAAAAGTGTAAGTGTAAAGTTTCAAGGTACCCCCGTTTTCAGTGTTCAAAAAACCAAGATATCAGGGTTTTATATAATTAATTAATTTTGTTTCTTTATGTAAGTATTAAAACTAACACATCTCGTTTACTTAAAACCTAAGATATGAGTACTTCATTCAAAATATCAATACCAAAACCTTGTTCTGAAAATTGGGATACCATGACTCCTAATCAACAAGGGCGTTTTTGTAAGTCTTGTTCTAAAACAGTAATTGATTTTACTGGTAAATCAATTTCAGAAATCAAAAACTTCCTTATTCAGAATAATAAAAAACAAATATGTGGAAGGTTTACCAGTGATTCTTTGGATGATTTGATCATATCAATTCCTGAAGAAGTAATACAAAAAGCGTTTACATTCAAACAATTGTTTCTTTTAGCTCTTTTAATCACAATGGGTACCACTCTTTTTAGTTGTAGTGACTCCAATGGGACTTCTAAGCAGATTAGTGCTGTTGAAATAATTACTAACGATACGCTTCAGCAGAAAGCTGTTAAAGCAGATTCAATAATCAAAGTATGTGAAGAAAAACAACAAATAGAACAGGAAGATGTTTCTAATATGTCCAAAACCAAAAAGGATAGTTTATTGATAAAAGCACCGCCGGTACCAACAATGCGTACAATGGGCAAACCAGTCGTGATTATGGGAGGTATAGATAGGAATCATGTAAAGGTTGTACCAATTAATCCGATGCCTGATAGTATTCCGTATATATCAGAGAGTGATTTTAAGGAGAAATTGATGCTAGTATCTTCAAGAAAAGCATTACCAGAAGATTTTGCAGTGTATTTAGGAGGAGACTTGGATATGCCAATAATTGTCAATAAAAAAGGGACTACTTTTCTAGAGTTTTGTGAGAAAATAAAAGGTAAAGAGATTAACTTTAAGGAAATTGAAATATTAAGAGGCGATCAGAACATCATTAAAAATATCATTATATCCTATAAAAAGATGAGTATTTTTTGATTAGTAATTGTTTGTTGATTATGATTTTTTTTAAGTATTGAACGTAATACTTTGTACTAACTATTTCATACTTATCTACTCATTCCATGCTCTCAGATTACTTATCGGAATTCCAAAACCTAAAAGCTTGTGTTCTTGTGATAGGTAAGCACCACTTTCTGTTTTAACCCAACCTTCCCAGCTAGCCTGGATACCGCCGATTGGTATAATAGATACCCACATTCGGTACGCTATGGGGAGGTAATTTTCATCAACTTTCCAAAGATAAGAATCGCCAGGAGTGGTGCCACCGGAACTGTACGTCACTAATAAACCTTTATCTCCATTTTCTAGATCAACCAGTTTTCTGGTAGTTCCCTGATCAAATAGTTTATGTGGAGCTACGATCCAAAAAGAATCATTATTAAAATTCGATAACGCTTTTTCTAATAATTTTTCTTTTTTTTCCGTGTCTATTATTGCTTGATCATTTTTAGCAATAGTGCTATTGTCATGATTAAGAAGGTCTAGGTTTGCCTTATAATCACCCCATTTAACTTCAACTGTACCGGATTTTTTATTCCAGAGATAATGATTTTCATTTCTAAAAGTCCATTGTATATAATCAGTATTCACATACTTGTCGTGTTGCACAGCTTCCTTAATCCTTAAGGCAAAATTATCAGCTTCAGGACCAGGTTTTCCATCTGGAATTGTCTTATGTAGAGAGAAATACAGAATTACTACCAAAAAAATAATAATCGTAAGTAAACTAACAAAGAATATTTTGAAGAGTTTAAAGAGTCGTTTTTTCAAGATGTTTTATTTAATAAGGTTTAAAGATATTAAATCAAACCGAAACTAAAGGGAAGTATTTTAATGATGTATATAAATGGATCTTTTGTCTGGAATTTTTAAGAATAAGAGATAAATTATTGATCCTCCAGCGGAACACCCTTATATTCATATAATTTAAAAAGCCGTTCTCTAAAAATAAATTCTTTATCGTTTTTCCAGTAAATAGTGTCGTTTTTTACATCATCCATTTGCACTTTGATCATAATCGTATCTGTTATAGGATACTCAGCAGGTTTGGGGTCAGGGTGATAGACGTAATACGTAGAATCATTTAAAACTTTATAGTTTGGAAACCAACTATAGGAGTATTGACCGCGACCTCCTGAAACTAATATAGTACTGTCGCTTTTGAAAAGAATGCTATTATCCAATACGGTTATTTCTTTTGCGTAAGAATATATAAAAACCTTATCAATCAATTTTTTTTGTGCCTTACAACCTTGCATACCAAGTAATAGAATTATTGCTAAACTAGTATTTCGCATAGATAATGGGTTTTTTCTGTATAAATACTTTTATATAATCAAGATACGGTTTTTTCTTATCCGCAGAGCCCAGGCTGATATTTAATATTCTTTTAAATCTATTTTCTTTGTTCGCGTTAAACACTTCTTTGGCAGTACTATGAATATCCAGTTCTTTCTGTGAGATACTTCCATATAAACCATTTATAGCAAAACTATCGGATACTTTAGCAATTACCGATACTTTGATATCCTTCATTCGCTTAATCTCTACCGTTCCAAAATTTTTATCCCCTGTAAGTACACTTTGCGCTCCTGCAAAAATTTCTTGCTCCGATAAGGAAATATACATCTTTAAGATGCCATCAAAGGCATATTGTCGTTTATAGGTTTCCAATTCATCAAAGATATCATAAGTTAAACCTGGTACGGGTTTATTTCCTATTTCTAAAAATTCCATTTGCCCGGATTCAAACTGGAAGACATGTTTTAGTTCATTGATCAATACTCTTAGTGTACCGTCATAGAAAACAACCCCTTCATTAATTTTTCCAATATAAGTAAATTCAGGTTCAGGTCTAATGTTAAAAGAATACATAGTACTCGATTGCTCAATAACTTCAAACTCTCGCTGTGCGTCTTTTAGTTCTTTGATACGGGCTTGTAGGTCTTTGTTATCTGCTCCTTTAGCGGTAGTGAGTTTCGTTTCTAACTGTCTTATTTTTTCTTTTACCTTTCGTTTTAGTAGCTCAAAAGTTTTTTGACTATTAGGATGTATGCGCCTAGGATAGCTATTTCTCGACAGATGATTGATCTCACCTTGTTTAGCAGATACATCGCTTTCTGATGTTATAATATGTTTAAATTCTTGTATATAGTTCATAATAATCAACAACTGTTGCTTTAGATCAAAACAACTATAACAAATAAACTATATTTTCCCCAAAAATCAAATAATTTTAAGTAATATATTGCACATAATATATAATATATTGTCTTTCAGAAATACCTAAAAATCGTGATTATAACGAAGCATAATACTCAAAAGCATCGATAATCAAATCATCAGTGACAATGCAGTTATATTTTGCTTCTCCAATGGTATTTAACAGTACAAAATAGATAGTTCCTTTTTCATTCTTTTTATCATGGATTAACAATTCCATAATAGCGTTATAATCTTTAGGGTCAATGTCAACTTTCGGAAACGTAGCTAATATTACTTGACTAATTATGATAAGCTCTTCTTCTTTCAAGGATAATTGTGCCGCAGAAATAAACCCTTCCAGAATCATACCAATAGCAATTGCTTCGCCATGCAGTAACTCCGGTTTCTCTGGATGTGTTAGGTAAAAAGATTCAATAGCGTGACCGAGCGTGTGTCCGAAATTTAGATATTTTCGGATGTTTTGTTCTGTTGGATCTTCGGATACAATTTTATTTTTAATAATAATAGAATCATAAATCAATTGATCCAGATCATCCATAGTAAGCTTCGATAGATCACTCATTTTTTCCCAATAGGCTCTATCCTGAATCAATCCATGTTTTAGCATTTCGGCGAAACCACTACACATTTGATTAACAGGTAATGTTGCTAAGAATTCAGTATCAACCAATACCATTTCTGATTCACTGATGACACCTACCATGTTTTTAAGATTACCGAGATCTACACCTGTTTTTCCACCTACAGAGGCATCGACCATCGCTAATAGAGAGGTTGGCACATTAATATAACCGATACCGCGTTTATACGTACAGGCTATAAAACCACCGAGATCTGTCACAACACCACCACCAAGATTGATTAGTAAACTTTTTCGATCAGCACCATATTCTGCTAAAACACTCCAAATGCTGCTACAGGTATCAATATTTTTATTGATTTCTCCGGGTTCTATTTCGATAACCTCAATCTCATAGTCTCCTTCAACGTTACTGATGAAATGAGCGTAACAATGATGGTAGGTATTGCTATCTACCAAAACAAAGATTTTGGAATGGTTTGCTTTTTCTAAATAAGTATTCAATGCAGTATAGCAATCAGCATTAAAATATACGATAGAATCTTTAGAAACTATGGGCTTCATAAAAGGTGTTTTAACTGGTTGTGAAATTAAGTAGAATTTGTAATAAAATAAACTTCCAAGTTCTATATTTGCAGATATCTTAAAACAATTGGACTGGAAATGATAATATGATCATTATTTAATTGAATTCTCTCTGATTGTTACGGATTTTTAAAATGGATTCTTAATGAAAGAACATACTTTGTTTGATAATACGGAGACCGCTTTTGCCCTTAAAAGTGATTCTGAACTCGAAAGAGCTTATTTTCTTTTTAAAATGATTGCCAATGAACCTTTGGTTCGTATCGGAACAGCAGTTACCAATTTTGCGTTAAAAGCCCATTTACCGGTTCAGGGGTTAATTAGAGCTACCGTTTTTGATCATTTCTGTGGCGGGGTTGATGAAGAAGATTGTTTACCGGTTGTGAAAAAAATGTATGACAAAGGTAGAGTTTCTTCGGTATTAGATTATTCTGTAGAAGGTAAGGAGACAGAAGAGCAATTTGATCACGTTTTGGACAAAACTATGGAGATCCTGGATTTCGTAGACCAAAAGGAGGCTATTCCATTTGGAGTATTTAAACCTACAGGCTTGGGACGATTCTTAGTTTGGCAAAAAAAGACAGAAGGGACTCCGTTAACTGTAGATGAGGAAAAAGAATGGAGTAGGATAGAGGAGCGTTTTGATCAGGTATGTAGAAAAGCCTATGAATGTGATGTTCCTTTATTAATTGATGGAGAAGAAAGTTGGATGCAAGATGCTGCGGATGAGCTGGTCACAAAGATGATGGCAAAATATAACAAAGAGAAAGCTATTGTCTATAATACCTTGCAATTATATAGACATGACAGATTTGCTTACTTAAAAAAAATACATAAGGAAGCTAAAGAATCTGGTTTTAAAATTGGAATGAAAATAGTGCGAGGCGCCTATATGGAAAAAGAAAATGAGCGCGCTGCCGAAAAGGGATATCCAACACCTATCTGTGAAAGTAAAGCCGCTACAGATATCAATTTTAATACAGCATTAGCATATATTTTAAATAATCTGGATGATATTTCGGTTTTTATTGGAACTCATAATGAAGAAAGCTGTTATCAGGCTATAGAATTAATGAGAAAACAACAAATTGTTAAAAGTGATTCGAGAGTTTGGTTAGGGCAGTTGTATGGGATGAGTGATCATATAAGTTTCAATCTTGCTGCAGAAGGTTTTAATGTTGCCAAATACTTGCCTTTTGGTCCGGTGAGAGATGTCATGCCATACTTGATCAGAAGAGCTGAAGAAAATACTTCAGTTGCTGGACAAACCACCAGAGAATTGGATTTGTTGTCTAAAGAAAGGAAAAGAAGAAAGCTATAACAGTTAGCAGTTTTAAGTAGGTAGTTTTTTTGCCGACCGCTCACAACGAATTGATAACTAAAATTATGAACCTAAATCAAGTTACCGTACCATCCCTCAATGTAGCACGATCCATTTCGTTTTATGAGAAACTTGGTTTGCGATTGATCGTTAAAGCATTACCACATTATGCACGTTTTGAATGTAAAGAAGGTGATGCCACTTTTTCCATTCACCAGGTTGAAAAATTACCCAACGGAGATGGAATTTACGTTTATTTTGAAACAAAGCATCTGGATAATGAAGTAGAACGATTGAAAGGAGAAGGAATTTATTTTAACCAATTACCTACCAATCAAAGCTGGTTATGGAAGGAAGCAAGGCTTAAAGATCCTGATGGGAACCAAATCATATTGTATTACGCAGGCATTAATCGTAAAAATCCACCTTGGCGAATCGATTAGCAATAGTTTTAAAATGGATATCCAATTGCAAAATTAAACACTGGGTTTGCAATGTCAAAGTCAAAACTTTGTTCCTCTTCTGATGGATCATTTAATGGTGCTGCCAGATCAAAACGTATTACAAAATTCTGAATATCCACACGTAACCCAACACCCGCGCCAATACCTAATTCATTTAGGAAGTTTGAAGAAAACTTTCCTCCTGGCAAGGACTCATTTTCCTCCATAAGCCATACATTACCGGCATCTGCAAATATGGCTCCTTTCAGAAATGGAATTATAGGAAATCTATATTCCAGGTTGGCTTCTAAACGAATATCTCCTGATCTGTCAAAAAATGATCCTGAATCTTGATCATCAGGCGTGTAAGTTCCAGGGCCAAGAGATCGTATTCTAAAGGCTCTAACACTAAACGGACCGCCCGAAAAATATTGTTTGGAAAAAGGTAAGGTCGTAGAATTACCGTATGCCAATCCCCATCCACCAAACAAGCGAGTAACTAATTTCTGACCGTTGCCTAAACTGAAATGGTATCTAAAATCTACATCAGCTTTAACGTATTGTGCATATTCCAATCCCAAAAAGGTTTTTGAATCACTACCTTCACTGTCCTTTCCAAAAAGACTAACGGTATTTCCAGCTATATCAAAATTTGCATTGAAATAGAAAGGATTTCTTATAGAAGAATCGTTAAGTTCATTATAGAAAAAAGAATAGGTTAGTCCTGCAATAAATTGTTGATCAAAGCTACTCTCTAAAAAAGGATTTTCTGCTAGAATTTCTTCAAATTCCGGTGTGGTATTAGAAAGGTTTACATAATTAATACTAATAGGGTTCAATTCGTGATTTACAAATCTATTGGCATTCCAACTATATCCAAAACTTGCATTCACAGAGTTTAAGCTGTACAACTTACTTCTATTTAGGTATTCAAAGCCTGCACTGACAATTGTTTTAGGTACAGCATATTTAAACCGATCCATAATTTCTATTGGAAATAATAGTCTGGGAAATATAAGATCCGATTTCAAACCTATCTGAGTACTGCTAAGTCCTCTGTTTTCCGAACCGGAGATTTGAGTTTCATAACCTAAAGAGGCTGTTATATTTAAGGTTTCTCCCCCCCTAAAAAGGTTCCTGTTCGCGTAAGTCAATAATAAATTTGGTCCGGTAAAATTATTAGATTTAGAAACAGCCTGCAGTTCTGCCCTTATTGCACGCTTATTAAGAGGCGATAAATAAATATTGGCCGTGAGATTACCATTTCCAGTACCATTTTCGCCGGTATCAAGAACATCATATTCTATGTTTACAAATTTATAAGTTCCTATAGAAGATAAACGGTTACTAGTTCTTTTAGAAATCGTTGGATTGTAAAATTGTCCTTTTTCAAAAAGGATATAGGATTCTAACCGTTTTGGTTTGAAATATTCTTTATTCTGAATAAAATTAATATCTGCGTAGGATGTGGTGTCCTTGGCAATACTATCGGTATCTATCGAATAGTTTGGATACACATTTATGTTATCAATTTTATAAGGAACTAGCGATTTTTCCGGCACATCTTTTTTCAATCTTAAAAACAGATCGAAGCGTTTATTTTTGTATTGATTCGTATCTGCTTCAAAGATTAAGAAATCTGCATTGAAATTGTAATAGCCTTTTGCCTTTAGTGATTTATCAATTCGTTCTCTTTCTAACTCAAATAATGCAAGATCAAAACGATCATCTTTATTTATGGGAGTATTTGTAAGACTTTCTTTAATGTCGTTCGCAATAGGATATTTTATAGAGTCCAATTGATATTTTTCCAGCTTATAAGGTTTTTTAATAGCTGCGTTATAAGCAATAGAAGCTTTAGTACTATCATTGATCACTTCAGCATCGATAACGTTTCTGAAAAAACCTCTATTTTCTAATCGATTATCAATTAATTCGCTCACTCTTGTAATATCAACGTCAGAAAGGTAAACGGGTTCTTCTCCAAAATTCTTAAATAAGAATTTATTAATGAATCCCGGATTTTTTTTCTGATTTTTATAGTATGCGTATAATCCAAGCTTGACCCCTAAAATTTTAGTATTAGGTTTTGGCCTTAGTACTAATTCGATTTCTTCTTCAATAACTTTCAGATTTCTTACTTTTTCTTCTGTTTGTAATTTTAACGAGGCACCTGTGTAAAGAGCTTCATCATCAGGAATAAATCGTTTCACTCCACAAGAATATAACAGAGTTATGCTACTGATAAGATATATTAGATTTTTATTCAATGTTAATCTTTCTTTTTGTCATTAATTTTTTCATCCTCAAGTTCTTTTACTGATTTAGAAAACAACTCTTTGAATTTATTGAACTCTCTATTAAAAATAAGCGCTATTCCTGTAACTACTAATTGTCCATCAATTACGCTTTCGAATTCGTTTTTTCTAAAACCTTTAAGACGGTATCGTCCATTTTTGGTTAGAAGATATTCCAGACTAACATTACCAATGACAGGAGTACTTTCTTCAGAGTTCTGACTGCTACCTTCTATGTCCACATCGCTACCTACCTGTACAATGAGTCTGTCATCAAAAAGTCTTTTCTGTGCATTAATTTCTAACTGAGTTCTGTTCTGAGGGGAATTTCCCTGATAATCAGTATAACTATTAAGTCCAAAATCCAATTCTATACCTGTATCGCCAATTAGTTTATCCGAAAAATTATTGAGCTGACCTGATAAAACTTTATTCACATTGTCTCTGGCTATAGAAACTGCACCACCATTGCTACCATCACTTCCTGATTGGGGGAAGAATCTATTAAGAACCAATAAAGAGAATACCTGTTTGTTTAATTCCTCTTCCTGATTATTTAGTTGTTGTACCTGTCCATAAACTTCTCCTCCTAATGAACCTTGCTCATCTTCGGGCATATCCAACTGAAAAGAAATTTCAGGTTCTAATAATTCTCCATCTACATTAAGATATACAAGAAAGGGAAGTTTTTGTCTGAATTGATTTGCTACTCCGGCAGACTCACCGGAGGTCTTTGAAGCCATTAGGGATGAAGCAGAAGTTTCTACATTATAAATTGCCGTTACATCTAATTTTGCATCTAACGGGTCTCCAAGCCAGGTAATTGATCCGCCCGGAGCAATTGTAAACCTTCTCTTCACGATATTGTATAAGCTAACTTCATAGTGTCCGTCATTAATATCATAGCGACCGGATAGTGTTGTTCTTCCATTAGGCTCCATTCCAAATTTAAATTCACCTTTACCAGAAACCTGAAAGTTATCTTGGCTACGCTCATCTATTATAATCTTAAAAACCGAACCTTTGTCAATTTTTAATTTTGTATTAATATCATATCCTTTTAATAATGCTGTAGAATATTGGTCTTCCTCCACACGAGTGATGATAGCATCCGGGTTTTTACGATTTACAAAGACAACTACACCTTCTCTTTCTTTAATATCTAATTCGGATTCAGGAACTATTAGTGTGAAGTCTGATCCTTCGTCTATAGCAAGATTACCTCTTATTTCTGGGATATTAAGATCGCCTTGTATATCCAGATCAGCGGTAACCTTCACCTTACCATAAAAAAGATCATTGTCCTCTCTGGTCGCATTTAGAATCTGAAAGTTCTTTGTATTTAACGTAAGATCAAAGGTTGGATTATTTAATTTTTTTGTCCCTATTTTTCCGTCAAGAGAAAACGTATTTTGATTTCCATCGGCAATCGTAAAATTATTTAAGAAAAATCCTGAGTTATCAATTTTAATATTTTCTTCGGGTAATGAAAACCTGGTATTTAGTGTATTAATGATTAAGCTGGTATTTTCAAAATGAAAAACTCCCTCATATTTTGGTTTTATGGTTGTTCCGGTTATTTTAGCGTTACCTGTTATTTTTCCTTTGGTATCTGAAATTTGATCTTCAAGGAATTTTTCTATAACCTCCATATTCAACCGTTCCAGATTAAAATCTAAATTCACATTTGCTGCATTATCAGAGACTTGGTAATCCCCATCGAGACTTAACTTGGCATTTTCGCCATTAAGTTTCATTGCGAAATCATAATTTCTAAAACTTTTGGAAGTACCATTTAGAGTAAGATTACCCAATGGTATTTCGGTAACTTCTAAACTATCAATAGTCATATCAGCGACTAACCCTGTTTCATCAAATGGATTCTCTACAACGAAATTTCCATTTACTATACCATTGGCCAGGATCTCATCTTTACTAAAAACAGATGTAAACGTTGATAAATAAAATTTGTCGAATGTTATGCTAATATGTTCTTTGCTAATAGAGGGATCGTTAGAACTTATGGACAATTGCTGTTGATTTTGAGATATTCTAAAATCCTGAAATGCTACATATTTTTTAGCAATAGTAATTTGATTATTTTCAGAAATAGACCAGGGATTTTTATCAAAAACTACAGATTCTGGATTAATGTGATAGTATAAGGTATCATTTTTAAGACGTAATTCGGATCGTAAATAGGCGATCTCATCAGTTTCATTATTGGTGCTAAAATCGAGTAATAATGTCTGATCTTTCAAGATTCCATTTAATGAAGTCTTATTGATATGAATAGGTTCTGATATAATATTTTTCCATCCAAGTGAAAAGTTCAAATCTTTTTTATCACCATTGACTATTAGATTCAGACTATCCACACTGCTATTATTATACTGAATTAGAGGAGCTTTAATACTAGCAGTGAGAAGTTCTTTATTTTCTATAAAATTGATAGTTGCTGTGATTGAATCCATTTGATTTAAGCCGGGTAGAAAAACATCACTAAGAATAGGTTTTTCTCTCAGAGTTAGACTCATTTTAAGATTTACGGGTTTTCTAATTGTATCATTTACTGCTGACGCTGAAATATATTTTTTTAACTGGGTTTTTATTGAAGAAGATAATTGATTGATATCAGCATCAGCAGATAAGTTGGCATCCAAAAACCTGCTATCTATTGATGCCTTTGTTTGTTTTGTATTACTGGACGCTGTAATGCTGATATCACTTACGGGATAGGGTTCATTTTCTTTTACAACCAGCGCGTCTGTTATATTAGAAGTAAATGCAAAACGTTTAGTATTTCCTTCAAAATCAAAAAATAATTTGAACTGGGTCTTGATAAGTTCTGGGGTAATGCCTAAACCATTAAGATCAGCTCCAATTACATTAACCAATCCATTAATTTTAGGAGAAATGGAGTCTAAAACAACTTTGGTATCCATCAAGAAATTGAGATTTTCATCTTTGAACTTTGCATTAATAGTACCTTTTCCATTTGTAATTTTACCGTCTAATGACAGACTAGAAAAGTCGTATTGGTTATAGGTAAATTGCTCGAAATCAGAGTCCAAAGTAACATTAAGTGTATTAATTGAAGTTCCTGATCCGGAAATATCTGCAGAAAGAGATATAGCTCCCAATTGTTCATTATTCAATAATTTCTGTAGCTGAAGCTCAGATATGTCAATGTCTCCGTCAAAAGCTATAGTTTTTTTGTTCTTAAAATCACCTTTTATAGCGATTGACCCCATGGATGTCTCTACGCTGGTATTGCCTTTTATATTCTCCAGTGATCCGGATAATTGACCTTTTACCGTTGTTTCTTTAGGAATAGTAATCCCTAAGTCCGATTCTCTTATAAAAGATGTAATGTCCTGGTTTGTTGATGTTGCAGTATATGTCAGTGAATCTAAGATGATTTCATTTTGCGTGAGTAAGTTTCTAATACTTCCTTTTAATCTAAGGTTAGTGTCTGCACCCCATGAAAGATTAGGAATATGAGTAGTGAAATCTGAAATTTCTCCATTTAATTGTAAAGAACCTCTAATGTTTTTTTGAGCTAAAGAGTCAATGTAGCGATTGTTCGAAAGATCCGACTGAAAAAAGTAAGCATCCGGAATATTAATATTCATGGTGTCCAGATCAATATTCATCCTTGTTTTCTCAGGGTTATTGACAAAATCAGTTAGTGATTTGTAATATAAATTAATACTTCCTTCTACATTACTATCATTCGTGCGAATACCGAAATTATCAAGTGTTAGTTGTGACGATTCGTCAATACGAATTTGTGAGGATAAATTATAGAGTCTAAAACCACTTCGATCTTTAAAAGATAGATGATCAAGGTTAAGATTTGCATTTCCTTTAACTAACTTCAAATTCTCGGCCTGAAGAGATAAAGAATTTAGAGAAATGTGATTGGGGTTAAACTCTGAAGTATTAAGTGTTTTAGTTTTAGTCTGGTACTCAAGAATATTATTTTTTAAATTTAATTTATCCGCTTCCACTTGTATATCGGGCCATTGAAAAGAGAAAGAGGTGTTTTTAGTAGTGTCTTTTACTCTTTCATTTAAATCTGCATAAGATATAGCAGAATCTGTAAGAGTGAAGAGATCTACACTAAAATCTTGTTTTTCTAAATTTACCGTAGCTGATTCAATCAGTAATTTTTCTATATCAGAATTTAATTTATTTTTATCAGGAACTGACTCATAATCTGCTTTTACATCGCGAATACTAAGATTTGTTACTTTTATTGTAGGTAAGACAAATGTAGCTGCTGTTGTGTCTGGCGCTATTGCTTTAGTTTGAGTATAATTAACCACAGAATTAGTAAGATCTAATTGATCGGCTTCGAAAAACATGGATTCTAAATCGAATGTTTCCATTTCAATTTCCAAAGCACCAAGTTTCATCTCACTGTCAATCCCTAAAAGTTCATCATAAAAAATAACGTCAAAATTATTCAGTGTAATATCTCCAATTTCAATAGGGACATCATTAGTTGTTTCCGTAGAAGCAGGGCTTATTGAATCTGTACCTGAAGAAAAAGCATCTACAATGAAATCAAAATTATATGAACCGGTTTTCTGGGTTTTTATAATGTTTGCTTTGACACCAGTCCAGTCTAAAGATTTTAAGTGATATTTGCTTCCTTTGATTAAGGGTATCAATGCTATGGATGCTTCTAATTTTTTAGAATATAATAAAGTGTCTTTTTGTTGATCTTCTAAATAGAGATCTTCTACATATATGTTACCAGAGAAGGTAACATATGCCTTTTCGATTTCTACAACAGTACCTGTCTTTTCGGAAATATATGATACTAATTTATTTATGATAATATCTTGACCCCATTGACTTCTAATAAATAAAATCAAAAGAATAAAAGTTAAAAGTAAGCCAGCAACTATTTTAAAAAATAGCCTTAGCCATCTGTATTTCTTTTTCTTTTCTTCGTTCACAGGAAAATATATGTACAATTTTTATTAGTACCCTAAACAAAAGTACATTCTTAAAAGTTAATCTCATTTGAATTTTATCTTAATATGATCTTAAGACTATGGATTGGTTCAAAAGTTTTATCATTTAAGTTAATGATAAGGCTAAGTTGCAATTTCATTTGATTAAAATTGATGAATTAATGTTTTTTCATCACGAAGGAATATCTACTTTTATGTTTTAAAAAAGATAAGAATGAGGAACCATTCCATCATAGATCAAAATTTTACTAATCAAGATTTTTCTAATAAAAAGTTACCGGGCAAAGAATATGATAACTGTAGGTTCATTAATTGTAATTTTACCGAAGCAGATATGTCTGTAGTTACTTTTTTATCGTGTTCGTTTGCTGATTGTAATTTTACTAAAGTAATGATGAAACAAACCGTATTCAGAGATGAATGTGTTTTTGAAGGTTGCAAGTTAATGGGGGTAAGCTTTGGGAGTTGTGATGATTTTATGTTTTCAGTGGAATTTAGAAGTTCTATTCTGGATTATGCTTCTTTTTATGGTATTGATATGAAAAATACACGATTTACAGATTGTAGATTCATCGGTGCTGATTTTACGGAAGCAAACATTAAAGGATCCGAATTTAAGAATTGTGATTTAAAAAATACTATTTTTGAGCAAACCAATGCAGAAAAGGTTGATTTTACATCAGCGATAAATTTTAGTATTGATCCGACTCAGAATAGGTTAAAGAAAGCCAGGTTTTCTAGTGAGAATTTAGCCGGATTATTAAAAAAGTATGATTTAATTATTGAATAGATTTCATAACAACCACAAGAGTGTCTATAACCTTAACAATTTCCTCTTCATTTAATGCTGCAAACCCTATTCTGACTCCATTGTGCCCGGAACTGTCATTGTCATAACGCTTCCATTCGGGATTAAATGCTACATCATATTTAAGGCTCTCGGCTATGACAATATCCCAATGGTAAGTTTTTTTTAAACGTATCCATACTGCCATACCTCCTTTAGGAACCACAAAATCAAAAAAGTCATTTAGTTTTTCTTTTAGCAGCTCACAAAATAAATCTCTTCGTTTTTTATAAATCTTTCTTACCTTATTACTATGCCTTTGAACATCACCATTCATAATCATTCTGGCTAGAGTTTGCTCTAATAATGTGTCACCTTGTCGATCCAGGATACGGCGCAACCTCGCCGCTTCATCCACAACATCCTTTGGAGCTATAAAATACCCTATACGAAGTGCAGGAGCGATAATTTTTGTAAAGCCACCGATATAAATTACGTTTCCGTGTGTATCGTTACTAGCTAAAGGAAGGATCGGCGCGTTATTGTAATGAAAATCATAATCATAGTCGTCTTCAATAATGGCAAAGCCAAACTTTTGCGCTAAGCTTAATAAGTGCATACGTCTATCCGCAGACAACGTAACTGTAGTGGGGTGATGATGGTGTGACGTGACATATACTGCACTAATTTGATACTCTCTGCTAATTGTTTCAATTTCATTGGTTTTAATACCCTGGTCATCAACAAGAACACGTTTTATATTTCCTCCAGCTTCTGTAAATGTATCGTCAGCGGTCATATAATTTGTATTGCCAGTAATAACTATCTTTTTATTGTTCAATAAAAGTTGGCTAGCCAGATAAATTCCCATTTGGCTTCCTCTTGTAATGAGAATGTTATCAGTAGTTATTTTTAAGCCTCTTGTTTGGTTCAAATAAGTCACTAGTGCTTTTCGTAATTCAAAATTCCCATAAGGATCACCATAGCTAAGCAGTTCTCTGTGATGTGTTCTTTTGGTGATATTTCGATAAATTTTAGCAATGTCCTCGATAGGAGCTAATCGATGATCAGGGACACCTTCATCTACTTTTAAGGTTGCAGATATAGTTTCTATGCCTTTTCTTTCAAGATATCTACGTTTTTTATATGGAAAACCAGCAGTATGGCTTGAGTTAAGAGGGCGATAAGAATTGAGAAATTTTTGTGGAGTAACAATCGGTAATTCACTACTAACAAAAGTCCCTTTGGCGGGAAGACTTTCTATCCATCCTTGTGACATCAATTCGTCATAAGCTGCGATTACCGTTTTGCGATGGATATGTAAGTCTTCTGAAAGTTTGCGTGACCCGGGAAGTTTTGATGAAGCAGCCAATTTACCTGATTTGATAAATCCAATTATCTGATCACACAACTGTAAATATAGATGTCGATTAGCATTTCGATCTAAATCAACGTTACTTTTAAAAGGAAATGCAACCGGACTACTCATAATATATAAACTGGATTCATTTAATGCACCATAAAACTACTAATTTTGATTTAAATCAAAAAATGAACAAGTAATGTCAGAATATCCTATTACAACCTTGAATAAGGTGATTAGAGGTTCCAAAAGAGCTAATTATAATGTTAAAGAAATTAATAAAATTCTGGATGATGGTTTTCTATGTCATATAGGATATATATATCAGGAAAAAGCAATTGTTATACCAACAGCATATGGAAGAATGGATGATATTATTTATATTCATGGCTCCTTAAAAAACAGAATGATGACTAGTATATTAGAAACTGGTGAAATCAGTGTTTCAGTCACTCACCTTGATGGATTAGTTTTAGCCCGATCTGCTTTTCATCATTCTGCTAACTATCGTTCTGCAACTATTTTCGGAAAGGTTAGAAAAGTAGAAAACCCTGAAGAGAAGATGAATGCATTAACTTGTATTCTTAATCATATGGTTCCGGGACATTGGGACAATATTAGAAAACCAAATTCAAAGGAATTTAATGCTACCTTGGTTATGGCTATTAAAATTGAAACAGCTTCTGCAAAAATTAGGACAGAAGGGGTAGTAGATGAAAAAGAAGATCATAATTTACCAATATGGGCTGGTGTAGTGCCTATTAGACAAGTTGCGGATGATCCGGTTTCAGACATTAATTTACCGGGAGGTGTGTCGGTTCCTGATGCTGTTTTAAAGTATGTAGAAAGGAATGGAAAGAATAATGGATAAACCTGAATTCGATTAATATCTTATTGTAAAATAAAAACCGTCAATTCGAGTGCTTCGAATTTATGAAAAGTGTATACTCCAGAGGCGTACAGGTCGAGAATAGGTTTTTAGTACTGAAATGCTAGTTTTCGATACAATCCGCCTCTGGCGGATCACTCAAACTGATGCATTTCAGATTAATCGAACTCACGTTAATTAAACAATCGAAAATTGTAATTTGATCATTATGTTAGAAATAAGACCTACTTGTGAGCATTGTAATAAGTCATTGCCAAATGATAGTGAAGAGGCAATGATATGCACTTTTGAATGCACGTTTTGTAAAAATTGTGTGGACACTATTTTACAGAATGTATGTCCTAATTGTGGGGGAGGTTTTACCGAAAGGCCAACGAGACCTTCTCATCTTTTAAATACATATCCCGTAAGTACCAAAGTTGTTCATAAACCTCTAGTTGAAGAGACTTTTAAGAAATTACTTGATACATTTAGAGATATTGATTCAAGAGAACGATAATATTTTGAGTATACACATACGAATAGCAACACTAGCCGATGCTCCTAACCTTTCCTTTTTAGGTAAGAAAACGTTTGACCAATCGTTTGGACATCTTTTTAGGGATAGAAATGATCTTCTGGATTACCTGAAGACTACTTTTTCTGAAGAAAAACTGAAAAGAAGTATTTCCAAAAAGAACAACATTTTTTGGATTATTTTTTATGAAAACAATGTCGTTGGGTATGCCAAAATCCAATTGAATTCCCCCTCAGAGTTTATAGACTCCGATAAGGTTTGCAAACTTCAGAAAATATATATTTTGAAGGATTATTTGTCTCAAGGAATTGGTGGGGATTTACAAAAAATAATATTCGACAAAGTATTCGAAAATAACTGCAATTACATTTGGTTGTCAGTCCTGAAATCTAACGAAAAAGCGGTGGCTTTTTATATGCGGAATAATTACAAAATCGTAGGAGAACATCCTTTTAGTATTGGTAAAGAGGATTTTGAGTTTTGGGTGATGAGTAGGAGGCTTTAATTATTTTATTATTTCCAAAGCATCTACCCTTGCTATAGAGTCACAATTAGCGATTACTAAACCAATGGTTTTCTCTTTTACTTCTCCTTCAATAAAATACGTATTACAAGAATCCAGTTTGGTATTGCTTTTTCCAAAATCAACGCTTCCGGATTTTAGTATGTTAGAAATATCTGCAGTATCTATACTATAGTTGTACATGCTTGCCAGTACTTCTTCAGAAAATGTGCGTTTTTTTATTCTTATATTTTTCAATACTCTGGCAGTAGGAGTGTAGTCACAGGATGCTTTCTTTCCACCAAGAAAAAAGAATAATAAAAACAGACCTATAATAAATCCAAAAAAGTAAAATCCAAGTCGATGTGCTAATTTCATGTGTTATAAAAATAAACGCTCAAAAGTAAGGAAAGTTTTGGAGTTTGGTAGTATGTCAGATCTTGAGTTTTGGAATGCGATTTTGAAGTGTCATTATTTGTAGATTTCAGCCTACGCTAGAATGACAAAAAATGCTAAGTGACTCAAAAACTCACGAACTATAAAATCAATAGATTGATATCCCGATATGACAAGTCAAACCAATCAGCAATGGATTTACTGGTTAGAATTCCGTGATAAAAATACAATCCACTTTTAAGTCCACGATCAAAACGTACGGCATTTTCGATTCCACCTTCTTCTCCAATTTGTAATATGTAGGGTGTAAAGATATTACTGATGGATAATGAAGATGTTTTGGCATATCTGGAGGGGATATTAGGAACACAATAATGTACGACTCCATGTTTTTCGAAGGTGGGATGATCGTGTGAAGTCACTTCACTGGTTTCAAAACAACCACCCATGTCTATACTTACATCAATCACTACAGCACCGGTTTTCATGCGTTCTACCATAGTTTCTGAAACAATAATAGGGGAGCGGTTCTTACCTCTCACGGCTCCGATTACCACATCACAACGTCTTAGTGCTTTTAATAAATTTTTAGGCTGTATAGTAGAAGTATATAGTGGTCTGCCAACATGTGTTTGGATGCATCTTAGTTTGGTGATAGAATTATCAAATACTTTTACATTAGCTCCTAGTCCAATGGCAGAACGTGCTGCAAATTCTCCTACGGTACCTGCACCAATAATAACAACTTCTATAGGTGGTACACCACTAATATTACCCATCATCAATCCCGAACCATGAGTGGCACTGCTCATCAATTCTGATGCAATAAGCACAGCAGCGGTACCTGCAATTTCACTGAGAGCACGAACAGCAGGGTAGGCTCCATCAGAATCGCGTATAAATTCAAAACCTAAAGCAGTTATTCTTTTCTTTGCCAGTTCCTGAAAATACTCTTTAGACTGAGTTTTGAGTTGTAATGCTGAGATCAATACCGTTTGCGGATTTATATATGCTAATTCTTCAATAGAAGGTGGTTCTACCTTTAGAATAATCGGACATCCAAAAACTTTTTTACAATCATTAGTGATCTCTGCACCTGTCTCGCTATACTCGCGATCCGTAAAACTGGCTCCAAGTCCTGCGTTGGTTTCGATCAGCACTCTATGACCGTGAGCTGTAAGTGCTGCAACAGCATCAGGAGTAAGACAAACACGTTTTTCCTGGTAACTGGTTTCCTTGGGGATGCCAATAAAAAGTTTTCCTTTTTTAGGTGCCACTTCTATCATTTCCTCCTGTGGCAAGAGTTGCTCTTTGGTAAAAGGAGAGGTTGGATTATTCATTTGTGCGATCTTCTGTATCTCAAATTACGAATAAAAAAGGATAGTATGCAAATTTAGTCTAAGAGTATTTAAGTAAATGCCTGAGTAGTTCAATCAAAAAATACATAGTAAAAGTATTACTGATTCAATTGGTATGGTATGCTAAACTAACGAAATCTATTCCACCAGGATTTTTTGTTTGATTTTTTGAAAGTACTTAACTCAGATAGATCAATTCCGTGAATTTTGTCAAAAATTTTGGTACGTATCGTATAAATAACACTTAAAATTAGTATAACAAAAGGTAAGAGATAGTATATCCTATTATTATCAATAAATTCTGAGTCTTCAAGAATTAAAGAAAGAAGCTGAAAAGAGTATAGAGCTATAGGTATTGAAATAACTAAGTACCACCAATGTCTACAAGTAAGGAACCAGATAAAAAATAATAAAAGTGGTATAAGTTTACCAAGCATAACCCAAACAAAAACATTTACGCTCTCATAATATTTGCTTTGATAAGTAAAAAAAGAATTTTCCCAAATGGCACCATCTGGGAAAATATCATTTATATAAAAAAGAAAAGGTATTGTTGCTATTAAGATAACTATTAGGCTACTTAGTACTAGGTACCTTGATCTTAGTTTTAGGGACGAGTTTTGACTTTTGGATTCCTTTGTCGGTGTTGTCATTTTGTGTGGTTGTGGTACTGGGTTTGTTTACGTTGTTGTCTGCATTGGTAATCAGGTAAGTTCCTAGGGAAAAGATAAAGCTTAAAAAGATTGTTGTTGTGATTTTCATTGTTATAGGGTTTAAATTAGTTAGAACCCAAACATAGAGGAAAATCAAGCGGTAGTACCATTCAAAAAAATTGTAATTTTGCAAGCTGTAAGAACTTATCTTTCGTACTGGAAAAAAGTACAGTGTTTACGTAAATCCTGTTGAAAATCATACTTTCATCGATTAAATACTTGTAAAAATCAACATTAAAAATAGTTTATTATTGTTGTAAGAAAAGGAGTAGCTCTGTTAAACTTTGCCAAAACGGTTTTTTTAACATGTTTCTAGCTCATTAAAAGCACTCTTTTACCATCGCTTAATAACTCTATCTTAACTTTAACACTATTCTCCGGTAATAAATTTGATATCTTATTCGGCCATTCTATAAATATCCAGGCTTCAGAATCTAAATATTCCTCAAAACCAATATCATAGGCTTCTTCTTCTTGTTCTATTCTGTAAAAATCAAAATGATAAATTATATGATCGCTTCCTTGGTATTCATTTACTAAAGAGTAAGTCGGGCTGGAGATAGCATCCTGAACCCCCAATTGTTTACAAATCTCTTTGATCAATGTGGTTTTACCGACTCCCATATCTGCATCAAATAAAACAGTTTTATGCTTCGCATTTTTAATAAGTTCGTTTGCAGTTTGCGAAAGTTCATTCAGGCTATATGTTATCTTCACTACAGTGTTTTTTTAGATAATTATCTTGGTTTTAAAACTACAAAAGGTATTATCATTTCTTCCAGTGAAACCCCACCATGCTGATATGTATTTCTGTAATAACTCACATAATGGTTATAGTTATTAGGGTATGCAAAGAAATAATCTCCTTTGGCAAAAATAAAAGAGCTACTCATATTAATAGATGGTAAGTGAATAGATTTAGGATTGGTGGCAGCCAGTACTTCTTTATCTTCATAAGTAAGGCTCTTTCCTGTTTTGTACCTTAAATTAAGACTGGTATTTTTATCTCCAATTACTTTCGAGGGGTTTTTTACATTAATAGTACCGTGATCTGTAGTGATCAATAACTTAAATCCCATTTGCTGTGCTTGTTGGATCATCTCCAGCAATGGAGAGTTTTTAAACCAGCTTTGGGTCAGCGATCTGTATGATTTATCATTAGAAGCTAATTCCTTTATAACTTCCATTTCTGTTTTACTATGTGATAGCATATCTACAAAATTATAAACCACCACAGTCAGATCATTATCTTTTAAACCCTTAAAATTAGCAGCAAGAGTTTTACCTGATCTTTCATTGGTTATCTTATAATATTCGTGTTTTATATTAAGGCCTAATCTTTTGAGCTGTGCAGTGAGAAATTCATTTTCATTCATATTCTTACCTCCTTCATCAGTATCATCCAGCCACAAATCGGGATGCTGTTTTTTCATTTCAGCAGGCATTAAACCAGAAAAAATGGCGTTACGTGCATATTGTGTAGCGGTTGGTAAGATACTACAATATGAAATTTCTTCTTCTTTCTTGTAGTAATTATTAACGATAGGTTCGAAAGCTTTCCATTGATCATATCTCAGATTATCAATTACGATAAATAATGTGGGTTGATCTTTGCTTATTTCCGGGACTACTTTTTCTTTAAAGAGTGTATGTGATAAGATAGGAGTGTCTTCATCACTCTGAAACCAATCGGGATAGTTTTTATCAATAAATTTGCAGAATTGAGAATTGGCTTCTACTTTTTGAGATTCTAGTATTTCGAACATGCCAGTGTCTTCAATATCTTCTAACTGTATTTCCCAATACACTAACTTTTGGTATAGATCTACCCATTCATCATAAGAGTTAACCATGGCCATCTCCATAGCTATTTTTCTAAATTCCTGTTGATAATTAGAGGTGGTTTTCTCCGAAACTAATCTAGAATGGTCCAGATTCTTTTTCAAGCTTAGTAAAATCTGATTAGGGTTAACCGGTTTGATAAGGTAATCAGCAATTTTACTTCCTATGGCTTCTTCCATAATGTACTCTTCTTCACTTTTAGTGATCATTACTACAGGAAGGCTGTCGTTTTTTTCCTTAATTTCCGATAATGTATCAATTCCCGAAAGTCCAGGCATATTTTCATCGAGAAAAACAATATCAAAACTCTTATCCTCTAAGGTTTCTAAAGCTTCCGTACCGCTTTGGCATTTGGTAACTTCGTAATTCTTTTTTTCCAGGAATAATATATGCGGCTTCAGTAAATCAATTTCATCATCTACCCAAAGTATCTTTATATTGCTCATTATATGTGTTTTTGTTGTTTGTTATCGTTTTCAGAGATTAGCCTGCTAGGTTGCAAACGCAGTACTTGATCTTTTTATATAATTATGGACTGTTTCACCTTTCAAGAGTTACATAATCCGCTTCTAAAATATATACGAAATGGTATAATTCATAAACCTTAATTCGTAATTCTGAATTCATACATATATATTTGTTAGCAAAAGTATAGTAAACTTGAAAAAAAGAAACAAACTCAAAATATTAAACGACCCAATTTACGGTTTTATTACCATACCTAATGAACTAATTTTTGACCTTATTGAGCATCGATATTTTCAAAGATTAAGAAGAATATCACAAATGGGGTTATCCTACCTGGTATATCCGGGAGCACATCACACACGATTTCATCACGCATTAGGATGTATGCATTTAATGCAGAATGCAGTGCGAGTCCTTCGTTTTAAAGGAGTTACTATTTCTGAAGAAGAAGAAGACGCTTTGTGTATTGCTATCTTATTACATGATATAGGGCACGGACCTTTTTCTCACGCAATGGAGCACAGCATAGTGAGTGAGGTGAACCATGAATCGATTTCTCTAATGTTTATGGAGAAAATCAATATAGAATTTAACGGTAGTTTAACGCTTGCCATACAAATTTTTAAGGGCGAGTATCATCGTAATTTCCTGCATCAGCTAATTTCCGGGCAATTGGATATGGATCGATTGGATTATCTAAAACGAGATAGTTTTTATACAGGCGTAGCAGAAGGGAATATCAATAGTGAACGGTTAATAACGATGCTTAATGTTATAAATGATGAATTGGTAGTAGAAGAAAAGGGAATTTACTCAGTAGAAAAGTTTTTATTAGCCAGACGCCTTATGTACTGGCAGGTATATCTGCACAAAACAAGTTTGGTTGCAGAAAGTTTATTAATAAGAGTACTTAAGAGAGCAAAGGAATTAGTTGATGGAGGAGAAAAACTTAATGCTAGCAATGCACTGATGTTCTTTTTAGAAAATAAAATTAAGTCGGATAATTTTACAGGCGAATTACTGGAGACTTTTTCTAAACTAGATGACTATGATATTGTATCTGCCATGAAGGAATGGACAAGTTCAGAAGATTTCGTTTTGCGGAATTTATGTAATATGATAATTGACAGAGACCTTTTAAAAATAAAGATTAAGAAGAAAGCGTTTAGTAATGAAAAAATAAACAGGCTTGTTGATGAGTTTAAAGGGAAATATAAAATTTCTGATGAAGAAGCACGTTATTTTGTTTTTACAGGAACAATTTCTAATCAGGCATATCACCAAAACAGGCAGAATATAAATATTTTATATAAATCGAGTAAAATAGTTGATATTGTGAGAGCTACGGATCAATTTAATCTGAAGGCTTTGTCAAAACCTGTCACTAAATATTTTATATGTTACCCAAAGCATATAGATTAACACATTTTTTATACTTTTGTTGCTAATGATTTTTACAGCCACACAAATTGCAGGTTTACTAAACGGAGAAATCGAAGGAGATGAAACCGTAGAAGTATCAAAATTAGCAAAGATAGAAGAAGGAACTAAAGGTTCGTTAACATTTTTGTCTAATCCCAAATATACCCCTTATATCTATTCTACTGATGCATCGATTACTATAGTCGATAAGACGTTTGAAGCAGAATCTAATATCAAAACCACTTTAATAAGAGTAGATGATGCATATAAAGCTTTTTCCCAATTATTAGATTATTATAATATGGTAAAGATGAATAAGACCGGAATTGAACAGCCGAGTTTTATTTCAGCAACGGCAAAGTATGGAGAGAATATGTATTTAGGAGCATTTTCTTATTTAGGAGATAATGTAAATATTGGTAAGAATGCTAAAATTTATCCAAATGTTTACATAGGCGACAATGTCACCATAGGAGATAATGTGGTTGTTTTTGCAGGAGCTAAAATTTACTCTGAATCGATTATTGGTAATAATTGTGTTATTCATAGTGGAGTAATCGTGGGAGCGGATGGTTTTGGGTTTACACCAAACGAGAAAGGAGAATATAGCAAAGTTCCTCAAACCGGCAATGTTATTATAGAAGATCACGTAGATGTAGGAGCTGGTACTACTATTGATAGAGCGACTTTGGGTTCTACTGTTATTCGAAAAGGTGTAAAATTGGATAATCAGATTCAGATCGCACACAATGTAGAGATAGGGGAACATACGGCCATTGCAGCTCAAACCGGTATTGCAGGGTCTACCAAAATTGGAAAACACTGCTTGATTGGTGGTCAGGTTGGAATCGCCGGACACCTGGTGATAGGAAACAATGTGAGAATACAGGCACAATCCGGTATCGGAAGAAATATAAAGAATGGTGAAGCTATTCAGGGATCACCAGCGCTGGGGTACTCGGATTATAATAAATCCTATGTACATTTTAAAAATTTGCCCAAACTTGTAGATAGAGTATACAAACTTGAGAAAAAGATAAATGACAATGAGTAATTCCGTTGCAAATAAACAAAGAACTATTCAGAAAGAAGTCGAGCTCAAAGGAGTAGGACTTCATACGGGAAAAGAAGTAATACTTACCTTTAAACCTGCTCCAGAGAATCACGGATACGCTTTTTGTCGTGTCGATTTAGAAGGAAGTCCTATCATAGAGGCAGATGCTAATTATGTAGTAAATACACAAAGAGGTACTAATCTGGAGAAGAATGGCGTAAGTATTCAGACCTCAGAACATGTACTGGCAGCCTGTGTAGGTTTAGAAATTGATAACCTATTGATAGAACTCGATGCTTCAGAACCGCCAATTATGGATGGTTCCAGTAAGTTTTTTATTGAAGCTTTAGAAAAGGCAGGTATTGTAGAGCAAGAAGCAGAAAGAGATGAATACATAGTAAAAGATGTAATTTCTTATACGGATGAAGAATCCGGAAGCGAAATCATCGTCATGCCGTCAGATGAATATCAGGTAACCACCATGGTGGATTTTGGAACCAAGGTATTAGGAACACAAAATGCATCTTTGAAACACCTTTCAGAATTTAGAGATGAAATAGCAGATGCCAGAACATTTAGTTTTTTACACGAATTGGAAATGTTATTGGAACATGGTCTTATAAAAGGCGGAGATTTAAATAATGCAATCGTGTATGTGGATAAAGAATTGAGTCCTGATACCATGGAAAAACTAAAAGTTGCTTTTGGTAAAGATTCAATTGCAATAAAACCAAATGGTATATTAGACAATCTTACCCTACATTATCCTAATGAAGCAGCAAGACATAAACTCTTGGATGTAATAGGTGATTTAGCCTTGATTGGTACACGTATCAGGGGAAAAATTATAGCAAATAAGCCAGGGCATTATGTAAATACTCAGTTTGCCAAAAAGCTGTCAAAAATTATTAAAATTGAAAAACGTAATAAGGTTCCTCAGTTTGATTTAAACAAAGAACCCTTGATGAATATCAATAAAATTATGTCTATGCTTCCGCACAGACCTCCATTTTTATTGATTGATAGAATTTTGGAGATGTCTGATAAGCACGTGGTAGGGATGAAGAATGTAACCATGAATGAACCTTTTTTTGTAGGACATTTTCCAGGGGCACCAGTAATGCCGGGAGTAATGCAAGTAGAAGCAATGGCACAAACAGGTGGAATACTAGCATTAAGCACAGTGCCGGATCCCGAAAATTACTTAACCTATTTTATGAAAATAGATAAGGTAAAATTTAAGCAACAAGTATTACCCGGAGATACGCTAATTTTCAAATTAGAATTGCTTACTCCGATTAGAAGAGGTATTTGTCATATGCAAGGTTTCGCATACGCTAATGGTAAATTAGTGACTGAAGCCGAACTGATGGCTCAAATAGTGAAATCAAAATAATATTTAGTATACATTTAAATTTTGTGTACACTAAAAACATTAAAATAAAATCAATGAATCAGCCTTTAGCATACGTTCACCCTGGAGCAAAAATTGCAAAAAATGTGGTTATAGAACCTTTTACTACGATTCATAACAATGTGATTATCGGAGAAGGAACCTGGATCGGCTCTAACGTTACTATTATGGAAGGTGCTCGTATCGGTAAAAACTGTAGTATTTTTCCAGGAGCTGTAATATCTGCAGTTCCGCAAGATAAAAAGTTTAATGACGAAGATACAACTACAGAAATAGGAGATAACACTACCATCAGGGAATGTGTAACTATAAACAGGGGTACTACCGATAGAATGAAAACGAAAATCGGTAATAATTGTTGGATTATGGCGTATTGTCATATCGCTCACGACTGTATTGTCGGTGATAACTGTATCTTTTCGAATAATAGTACACTTGCCGGGCATATTAATGTGGGAGATTATGTGGTATTAGCAGGGATGGCGGCAGTACAACAGTTTTGTAGTATTGGTAATCATGCTTTTGTAACGGGAGGCTCATTAGTACGTAAAGATGTTCCCCCTTATGCAAAAGCAGCTCGAGAACCATTATCCTATGTAGGTATCAACTCAATCGGATTACGAAGACGCGGTTTTTCTACAGAAAAAATAAGAGAGATACAATCTATTTATAGAATATTGTATCAAAGTAATTATAACAATTCTCAGGCAGTAGCTATCATTGAAGCAGAAATGGAAGCTACACCAGAACGAGACGAAGTTTTAGAGTTTATAAAGAACTCTCAAAGAGGTATTATGAAAGGATATTTTTCTAATTAATAACTCAGAACATTCATATTAGCAATAAGTAATTAAAACAGCAATGGCAAGTACAAGTGATATAAGAAATGGATTATGTATTAAATATAATCATGATATCTATAAAATTATTGAATTTTTACACGTGAAACCAGGAAAAGGACCTGCTTTTGTGCGTACCAAACTAAAAAGTGTTACTACAGGTAAAGTAATCGATAATACGTTTTCTGCCGGTCATAAGATTGAAGATGTTAGGGTAGAAACCCATAAATTTCAATTTTTATATGCAGAAGGTGATACCTACCACTTTATGAACACTGAAGATTATAATCAGATAACCTTAGAAAAATCCTCTTTGGATGCTCCCGGATTATTAAAAGAAGGAGAAGTTGTAACCGTTATCATAAACTCTGAAGATCAGATGCCACTTTCAGTAGAAATGCCTGCAAGTGTCATATTAGAAGTAACGGCTACAGAACCTGGAGTAAAAGGAAATACAGCTACTAATGCTACAAAACCTGCTACGGTAGAAACAGGAGCAGAAGTAATGGTACCTCTTTTTATTAACGAAGGTGATAAAATCAAGGTAGAGACGGAAAAAGGGACATATAAAGAACGCATTAAAGAATAATTCGGAATACTATTCTGAATTCTGAATTATAAAATGAAATTTCCTCAGGTACACACTCTTAAACAGATTGCTACAATAATATCGTCAGAATTTATTGGCGATCCCGATTTTCCGGTGTCAGGCATGAACGAGATTCACGTAGTAACTCCCGGAGATATTGTTTTTGTTGATCATCCTAAGTATTATGATAAAGCTCTGGAAAGTGCTGCAACGGTAATATTGATCAATAAAAAAGTTGATTGCCCAGATGGAAAGGCTTTGCTAGTTTCTGATGATCCTTTTCGGGATTTCAACACGTTGACTTCGTATTTTAAACCTTTCCAAAAAACAACTTCAACTATATCAGAAACATCAAGTGTTGGAGAGAACACTATTATTCAACCAGGTGCTTTTATAGGTAATAACGTGATTATAGGTGATAATTGTTTAATTCATGCCAATGTAAGTTTGTATGATGATACAGTTATAGGAAATAATGTCACTATACATTCGGGAACTGTATTAGGTGCAGATGCTTTCTATTATAAAAAAAGACCAGAGGGTTTTGATAAACTTATTTCAGGAGGTAGAGTAGTCATAGAGGACAATGTTGACTTGGGATCTTTATGTACTATTGATAGAGGGGTAACTGGTGATACCACTATAAAATCAGGAACTAAAATAGATAACCAAGTACATATCGGTCACGATACAGTTATTGGAAAAAAATGTTTGATAGCCTCTCAAGTAGGTATTGCAGGTTGTGTGGTGATTGAAGATGAAGTTACCCTATGGGGACAAGTAGGAGTAACCAGCGGGATAACTATCGGTACTAAAGCAGTGGTTTCTGCACAATCAGGAATAAGCAAATCTCTGGACGGAAACAAAAGCTATTTTGGAACTCCTGCAGATGATTTCAGGAAAAAATACAAAGAGATTGCCGCCATTAGGCAAATACCCGAAATAATTGAAAAATTGAAAAATAATGAGTAAAGCAGCAAAAGAGGTGGTCCAATCCTTTTATCAAACGGATTTGATTCATAATATAGACGCCTTTTCTGAATTTTTACATCCAGAAGTGGAATTAAATTGGAATAGCAGTTTCGGTTATAACAAAAAGGGTTTTGAGGACATCAAAACTATGTTTAAAGAAATGTCCAGTTCGTTTGAAACCTTTAGATGTGAAATTAGCCATCTGCTAGAAGAAGATGGTATGGTAACCATACGATATACATATCTTGCTAAAACAATAGAAAAGCCTGATGAAGAAGAAGCAATAGCCCATTTTATTGCAATTTGGGAATTAAAGGATGATAAATTATATAGAGGATATCAGATTAGTCAGCAAGCTGATAATACTCAGGAAAACCTAAAATCATTTTTATCTATTTAGATAATCACAATAAAAACAGCCAAACTAGTTTTTGAAAATTAATTATAAATGGACTGAGAAAATAAAAAATCTAAAAGTAGTATTTTTTTGATTTTCATTTTAACGATAATTTTCAAAACCGTACTTTTGGGACTGCTAAAAAAAATTAAAAAAATCATAACGCAATGAGTGTTCTAGTAAATAAGGATTCTAAAATAATAGTTCAAGGTTTTACAGGTAGTGAAGGTACTTTTCATGCCGGTCAAATGATTGAATATGGTACTAATGTTGTTGGAGGTGTAACTCCCGGTAAAGGAGGACAAACGCACCTTGATAAACCGGTTTTTAATACTGTGGAAGATGCGGTAAAGGAAGTTGGAGCAGATACCACTATTATTTTTGTACCACCTGCATTTGCTGCAGATGCTATTATGGAAGCTGCTGATGCGGGAATTAAAGTAATTATAACTATTACTGAAGGTATTCCTGTAGCAGATATGATCACAGCTTCTAATTATATAAAAGGAAAAGGATGTCGTTTAATCGGACCTAACTGCCCTGGTGTTATTACTCCGGGAGAAGCTAAAGTTGGTATTATGCCAGGTTTTGTATTCAAAAAAGGAAATGTAGGTATTGTATCCAAATCTGGTACGTTGACGTACGAAGCTGCTGATCAGGTAGTAAAACAAGGATTAGGTATCACTACAGCAATCGGTATCGGTGGAGATCCTATAATTGGAACAACGACCAAAGAAGCAGTGGAGTTATTAATTAATGATCCCGAAACAAGTTGTGTAGTAATGATTGGTGAAATTGGAGGACAACTTGAAGCGGATGCGGCAAGATGGATAAAAGAAAGCGGAACTTCTAAACCTGTAGTTGGTTTTATTGCTGGAGAAACTGCTCCTGCCGGGCGTACAATGGGACATGCAGGTGCCATCGTAGGTGGTAGTGAAGATACCGCAGCTGCTAAAAAAGCGATTATGAGAGAATGTGGGATTCACGTAGTAGATTCTCCTGCTGAGATTGGTAAAAAAGTTGCTGAAGTTTTAGGATAAAATAACGTTCTTTTTGTGTATAAAGAGCGTCAACATCATATTATAAAAATCCATCTGCCTCGAGCGGATGGATTTTTTTGTTCATCGAAAGTAAACCTTCAGTATTTTTGCTTACAAACTTTAAGGGGTAGTGCTGTATTCTTTTTATAGACAGAAGAGCTAAAGATTTATCTTTTTATTTTTAGGATATTTTAGTTGATAAGAAAACTGTTTTTTTAACTGTGTTGTGGGTTGCAATGCTACCTTCCAGGTCATAATACCGGTTTTACTATTATATTCCGCGTCATTTGTTTCAATAGTATCTACTTTGATTTCTTTATTCTGTGATATAGGAATTCGATCTTCCAGAATTAAATGAATCGTGTTTTGTTTATTATTTTTTAATTGTATAGAATACCCAAGATCTACGATTCTGTTACTTCCGTAAAATGATTTTCTTTTGAAGTTTTTTAGAGGTTTCCTTTTTACAACAATATTGGGATCAGTACCCAAAGATATTGTTAGACTGTCTGTTATAGCCTGTGGATCAATATTTGTTTTTCCAGCATAACTTCCTTCAAAATATATATTCGCTTCTCCTGCTAATAGATCAAATTGTTCCCAGTTGCCTAATTTAGCAGTTAAAAACACATTTTCATTAAGCTCTGGTGCAGCATAATAGTTATACCGAGCATTCATATCAAAGTTGTCAATTTCCAGTGTTGTGATATCTGTATTGGATTTGATCGTATACCTCCTTTTAATCACAAACCTGGTATTTGTAATTCCTTCTTCTTTGGATGCTACCGTTAGATTATAGGTTTCTTTTTGTTGTTTACTTTTTGATGATTTTCTATACCTCGACGAGGTGGCGTATCCTGCTATAACAACTTCTTCCAGTTCAGAGGCATTAGTTTCCAGATTGATGTTAACGATGGAGCTTCCTATGGTTATTTCTTCAGTTGCAAATCCAATATAAGAAAACACTAGTTGTTTTCCTTGTATAATATTAATTGTGTACTTGCCATCAAAATCTGTTACGGCCCCATTATTTGTTCCTTTTTCTACAACATTAACACCAGGTAAGGGAAGCCCTTCGTCATCTGTAACGATACCACTAACAGTTTCTATATTTGGGTTATAAGTAGATGAGTATCTGTTTGTAGCCTTTCGTTTTATATAATTACCATAATTAAAGTTTAAATACCTTGTTGTAAGATCTGGTTTACTATTGTTTGTGTTGGGATCACCGGTTGATAAGATTACCTTGATATTATTCCAATCTGTACCTGTCTTTTGGTAAACGTTTGCTTTATAAGTTATAAGTAGAGGAGTATCCGTACTTTTTGATTTGATATCATATAAGGGGAACCATCCTGCATCTGTTACATTATATTTAAGCTTTAATGAAAGATTAGTAGCTGCAGGGACATCAATTTTAACTTTGATTTCTCCTCTTTCTTCCTTTGTATGATCACTAAGCCTGTCAATTTGATTGGAGGTATCGATAATTTCATCCTGTAGTTCGTTCTTATTAAGAGTAATCGCATATGTTTCATTTTGGATCGCTACTAATCGTTCTCTGTAATACGTAGAGATTTGTTTTACTTTGTCTAATGAAATAGCAACTTGCTCACTACCTATTTTTTGATTATTTTCTAAAACTTTCTTTTCCTGATTCAGTCCTGAAAGTAGGTTTTCTAATTTATTTTGTCGGAGTAATAATAGTTCTAACCGATTCTCTAAAGCGTCCAATTCTTTGGAGTCTTTTTTCTTTTCGAGATAGTTAATTCCATAATTAATAGAAAGAATAGAGGCATTTTTTAATCCTGAAATTTGAATACTATTCTCATCAATTTTATTAGAAAGATCAAAAAATATAATTTCATTTACTCCTGGTAGTAAATTGGTTATTGCGGTTCTCTGAATTGTTGCTCCTGATACATAAACGGTTGCTTCGTGTATCGTGGAGGTTACTCGTTTCTCATTATTACCAAAAAAAATAATAGGTAATATTATAAATATGTTAAAAGTAAAGGTTTTCATAGTGGTTTGCTTTTTGGATTTATAACCAAAGTAGTATTGTATTACCAAGTAATAAAACCACAATGAGCGAAGTGGTTATCTGATTGAGTAAATCTTTATGAGGGCTTAGTTTACATCGTAAAAACGCTACAAAACCCCTTTAAATATGAAAAAGGGGGAAAACCCCTATAGGATTCTTAGCTAAAGTCCCCTTATTTTGTAAGATAGATAAGCATACTTTTGAAACACACAATAATAAACCTTAAATAACTCATTATGAAACGGCTTTTTCTACCCATAGCTTTAATCTCATTTGCAGTAATATGTCTGAGTATCGTACATATAGACAATGTAAATAAGTTAGATAAAGAATATAATCAATTAACAGAGCAACATAAAACTGAAAATACAAATGATGCTGAAATCACTATAGTCGAGAGAACAGATATTAAATGAAGAGAAGATAAAAATCAGGATACGTTGCAATCCAATCAGCAAAAAAAAGACATTTCTACTGATTTGGAAAAATAAAGGGAAAACAAAAAAAGTAACGGATTACGCCAAGAACTGCTTTGCTAATTTAGTGAGGCAGTTTTTTCTTTTAAGTTAGAATTGAAACAAAGCTGTTTTCGAATGATGATAATAATAGTATTATATGACTTCTGAATAACGAATACTAATTGAATGGCTACGAATTCTAAAAAGATCAATAAATAGGAATAATCGTGATTACTTTTAAACCGTAATTAAAGAGTGGTCTTTTTTTGCTCCCAAGTTATTTTAACCCAAAATAAAATACAATGAAGCAATTGTTATTACCGGTGATTCTGATATGTTTTACAATTTTCTGTTTAGGATTTGTGCATATAGACAATATGAAGCAGCTGGATAAAGAGACTAGTACAATAACAAAAACTGATGATCAGGAGATTTCTTGATTATGAAAAAACATTCTAGCTGATTTAATCAATAAACAGAGCTTTTAGCTCTGGTGTTGGGATCACACAACTTTCTCTTTTACCAAACCATTTATATCTGTTTTTAGCAATAATATCATAAATCCAATCTCTAAGGAATTTAGGAAAAATAAGAAAAATAGAAAGTAACGGATAACCACCAGACAGCTGTTTTGCAATTTGCAGGGCAGCTGTTGATTTATGGTAGTATACTATTGATGGCTCTATAAGAAGTATAGTATCCAACTTCGAGCTATCTACACCTCTTTCTTTGGCTAATGCACGACCAACTTCGCTCTGTAGGGAGGCATATCTAAATACGTCATTCTTATCTCTTTTAATAATGAAATTAACAGCACTATTGCAGAGATTACATACTCCGTCGAATAGTATGATTTTTTTACCTTCTAAATTCATATTACAAAGATAAGCACGAATTACGTATTCTTACTAGTCAATTATCATTTCGTTAAGAATCATTGCAGGATAATAGAGTCTATAACCTGTTTTGTGGTAATTTGTAGATTTTTTGGTAGTAAATTATCTTTTGGTAATACAGCCAGATATCGATCGTTATTAGAATCAAATACTTGCTTAAATGTTGGATCTTCTAATTGGAGCATATCACATATTTCTGTTATAAGATCCTGATGATAAATAAGATCAGTGCTACCCAGATGAAAAATTCCTTTTTTTCCTCTGTTAATTATATAATGTAACTGCTGGGTAAGTTTAGAGATAGAGGTAGCATTAATGATTACATTAGGAAATACCTCTATTGACGCATTTAGATCGTATAGCGTTTTCAGTTCTTGAACCCTTGGAGTACTAGCTCCAAAAATCATAGGTATTCGTGCTATTACATATTTGTTGGTAGGTAATCGCATTAATGCGTTTTCAATTTTAATTTTCAACCGTCCAAACACGCTTTCACTAAGTGTTTTATCATATTCATACGAAGGGTAATTGCTAAAAGTATCAAACACATTAGCACTTGATAAGAATATTAATTTGGATGTATTATTTTTTAACCAGTTGATGATCCGTTGATGTGCATCTAACTGGGAATTAAAATTACCCCTAATAGCAGAAACAATCACGGTAGGCTTTAAATTATCTAATAATATAGAAATATCCTCCAGTTCCATATCATATTGAAAGAACTTCTGGTTTTTTTCATAAAAAGCGTTATCAGTACGATATGTACCGTACGTGTCGAAATAGGAATTAAGCTCTTTATACAAAGCGTTTCCTATAAAACCACTGGCTCCTATGATTAGAATTTTTTTCAATACTATCTTTTGCTAAAAAAGTTAAGTTTCAAAGATCACTAAAGGTTGTAATCCTGAAACTTAACTTATGCTTTATTATTGTTATAAATTATTATCCTTTATAAAAAGGTAATTTTATGACAGTTGCCGGAATTGCTTTTTTACGTACTTGGATATTAATCTTACTTCCGGGAGCAGTAAAGACTTTAGGTACATATCCTAAACCAATTCCTTTTCCTAGAGAAGGTGACATTGTACCAGAAGTTACGATTCCTATTTTCTGACCATTACCATCTACAATATCGTAATCCTGACGAGGTATTCCTCTTTCATCTAATTCAAAACCAACCAGTTTTCTGTCAACACCTTGTTCCTTTTGTTTAGCTAAACTGTCTGCATTAATAAAATCTTTAGTGAATTTTGTAATCCAACCCAATCCAGCTTCAATCGGAGATGTTTCATCATTAATATCATTTCCATATAGACAATATCCCATTTCTAATCGTAATGTATCTCTAGCTGCCAAACCAATGGGTTTGATTCCAAAATCCGCACCCGCTTCTAATACTTTATCCCAAATTTGTTGTACTTCAGAATTCTTGCAATAAATTTCAAAGCCACCACTACCTGTATATCCCGTTGCAGAAATAATAACGTGATCAATTCCTGCAAAATCAGCCACCTCAAACGTATAAAATTTCATAGCCTCGAGATCTACAGAGGTTAGGGATTGCATAGCTTCTGCTGCTTTTGGTCCCTGAATTGCTAATAAGGAATACTCATCAGATAGATCTCGCATATCTGCATCCATTGTATTATGGCTCTTGATCCAATCCCAATCTTTCTGAATATTAGAAGCATTAACCACTAATAAATATTTTTCATCTGCTATTTTGTATACAATAAGATCATCTACGATTCCACCTTTATCATTAGGTAAACAACTGTACTGCGCTTTTCCGTCTGTAAGCTTGGACGCATCATTAGAAGTTACCTTCTGAATCAAATCCAACGCATTAGGCCCTGTAATTAAGAACTCACCCATATGTGATACATCAAAAACACCAACGCTATTTCTTACAGTCTCGTGTTCTATGTTAACTCCTTCATATGACACCGGCATATTATATCCGGCAAATGGAACTATTTTGGCGCCTAGTGCAGTATGGGTTTCTGTTAATGCAGTGTTTTTCATATTCGTTCGATTTGTAGAATTAAGAATCAAATGGACGCCGAAAGTAAAAAACTTTGCGTTGGTAAGCAATCCTTTTACTTGATAAATTGTTAACATTTTACCAATCTCAAAGCTTAGGATTATGAATATGACAATATAGAATTAGGTTTTCTGCGATTTTTAGAATGTTATGGATGAGCTGGACTCATATACATTCTACAATATCAACAGGCCTTAAAATAGATTTTGTAAGAGAGCTATTTGATAGAGATTGAATTGGTAGATAGTAGGGTAGCTGGGATGGATGAAAACCGGAACTATTAAATGCTAGTATCTGGGGTACTAGATAAATAAAAAAGTCTTATTTCATTAGAAATATAATTTTGATTGAATGAGATAATAAAACAATAATATTGCAATTATATTTAGTTGTCTTCTAATTTCAAAATTCAATATGGTGTTATGAAAATATCCAAAAAGGTGATGTATGCTTCAATGGTAATTTTAGTACTATTAATATTTTATTTAGGCGTAAATCGATGGGTAGAACATCTTATTGAAAAGAAACTAAACGATCTCTCTAATGATAAATTAAAGATAGAGTATAAAGAAATTGATGTTCAGCTTATAAAAACAAGTGTTACTTTAGATGCAATTTTGATTAACAGGAATGAAGAGATTATACTAAATTTAGAAAAATTCTCTTTATCAGGAATAAGCCTATCCAAATTGTTTTTTAATAATAAAATTGAAGCTTCAGATGTACTAATATCAAAGCCCAGACTTAAAATAAGAAAAAGGAAGGAGGATAGTGTTGCTGTAGAAAATAAATCAGCGGAGAGCAAATTTTCGATATTTATTGAAAATGTTCTTGTTGAAAATGGAAACTTAAATTTTACTAAAAATAACAACAAGAATGATGAATTCCTTTCAATTGACAACTTTGCACTAAAAATAAAAGGTCTTAGCATTTCCGATCAGACAATCTTACAAAAAATACCTTTTGCTTTTGTATCTCATTCTTCATCATTAATGGATATATCTATTAAAATTGATGAATTTCATACACTATCCATACCATTACTTAAAAGTAGTAATGAAAAAATTAAATGGTTCGATTTTTCCATTGTCCCCTCTGTTTCAAAAGAAGAGTTTTCCAAGATTATTGACAAGGAACAAGATTATATAAAACTTTTTGGCAATCATCTACTGATTGACTCCCCAGAATTTTTAGCTAAAGATAATAAACCTATATTCAAAGCAAATGCCATACAATTAGACAGTATCTATTTTAATATTTATAGAGATAAGAGGCTTCCCGATGATCTTTCTATCAAGCCCATGTATAGCGAGATGTTAAGGGAAATAAGGGTTGGATTTAGTATTGATACCACTATCATTGAAAGAAGTATGTTGAAATATGAAGAACAACCAGATAGTGAAAGGAACGCCGGGATCTTAGAATTTGGAAATTTAAAAGCGCGAATTTCTAAAATTAGTAATGTAGAGAATACATCAAAAGTCAAAGCAAAGTTCTCAGCTATGTATATGAACCAAGCACCTATCGAGCTAGATTGGAGCTTCGATATAATGGATACTTCTAATCATTTTGCAATGAAAGGCTCAATAAAGAAGATTAAGGATGAATCTATGAATTCGTTTTTAGTCCCTGTTGCTGATATAAGAGCAGATGGAGAAATCGATGAGCTATACTATAATTTTATGGGTAATGGAGTAAGAGCTACTGGTGCTATGCAAATGAGATATGACACCTTTAAAGTTAAAGAAGCATCCGATTCCAGTAAAAGCATTACCAAAATTCTAACTTCAGTTGCTAGTTTAATCATTAGTGATAAAGAAAATGAAGGTTTTATTAAGGAAGATGCAATAGAAGTAACACGAGATCAAACAAAATCTTTCTGGAATTATTTTTGGTTATGTATCAAAAATGGAATAGTAAAAATCATATTGTAAATATCTATTAAAGCGGTGATCTATAAGTGTCATTAAGCAACCAAAACGGATAAATTGTATCTATATCATAAACACCTATAGTTATGAAAAAATTAATGTTGTTTTTTTCGATTTTACTTTTGTGCATAGCTGCCTGTACTAATGATGATGATAATACCAGTAACCCTGATTTATTGGGAAAGTGGAAATTAGTTGCGCAGTTGGTTGATCCTGGAGATGGAAGTGGAACATTCCAACCCATTGAGAGCGATCTGGAACTAGAATTTCTGGAAGAAGGATTGGTAAAGGTGTCAAATGGTAATTTGTGCTCGTTGGCTATTGATTCAGATGGGAATAGTACTGAAAGCTATTCTACTGTCGAGAATACTATTGACGTAACTTGTAATAATCCTATACCCATAAGTTTTGAGATCAAAGAAGCAAGCTTGTTATTATATTATTCCTGTATAGAAGCATGTGCACAACGTTATCATAAACTTCCTTAATACTATTAATTGTCAATATATTAAGCTCAGGATCAGATGGACATAAATTCTAATAATATTAAGTTTATCTTATCTGTTTGATGATGGTATGTAATTATAAAAGCAAATCCTGTCCCTCAAACAGGACAGGATCCGCATAATAACCCCCATCAATTAGGATAACTTAACTTAAACTATAAAAGTCTAAATGATTACTGCATTAGCTTTTTAGACAGCTCTTGTAATTCGGCTGATTTTGCCATCATATAATCATTCAGTTTTTTTACATCATCGCCAGAAAGGTTCCCCATTACCTCTTGCGCTTTAGTACCCAGTTCTTGTCCTTTTTGACCTAAAGAAGCAAAAGCAGTCATATCCTTACTTTCTACAACCTTCTTATATTCTTCGATATAAGCTTCATAAGAATCTACGTATTCCTGTACTTTTTGATCACTAAAATTAGGTACTCCGTCTGATGCTTTATTTTTAGTTTTGCTATCTTCACTTTTGTTATCTGATTTATCGGTCTTTGCGACTTTCTCAGTTTTATCAGTTTTATCAGTTTTATCAGTTTTATCAGAGGTGTCAGATTTAGTTTCATTTTTACAAGAAACTGCAAAAAGAACTACAATTATTAATACGAAGTTTAAAAAGTTTTTTTTCATGATTTTTATATACTAGTTAATTAATTAGTTTGCTATGATTAACACTACAAATGTATATTGGTTCATACCTTTATCCAACACTTTTTTCAGTGAAAAAAAGACCCTGAAAACAGGGTGTAATTCATTAGTATTCTATTTAGCATTTTTTATAGACTATGTACTTTTTTAAGGAAATTGTTCTGTAGAATTAGCCATAAATCTTTAGTTAATCAGTTCTTTATGCAGTTTATCGATTTTTGATGAAAATTTAATAGCCTCACGATACATTTTAATAGTCAATTATGATATTTTTGTACGATGCAGTATGTAAAAGATTCTATATTCTACAATGATGCCATACAGGAATTAAGTTATCCCTTTGGTAATTTTTATTTGTTTGATGGATTTGTCATTGGTGAAATCAAAGAAGACATGGTAATTACCTGGGATGATCACGCTAAGAGGTTGGTGGAAGATCTTGCCAATCTATATGATCAAAATGGAGAGAATCTTGTATATATAACTAATCGGATACATTCTTATGCAGTAAAGCCAAGCGATTGGTTAAAGTTTTATAAGAGCGATTATAAAATGAAAGGCTATGCTATCGTTAGTTATACACGCAGAGGCTTATTAAATGCATTAATAGAAAAATTATTTATTAAAAATAATTTTAAAAGTTTTGAATCATTAGAAGATGCTGTCTATTGGGCGAAAAGCTTACATAGTAAAGAACAAGACAAAGCAAGTTTGTACTAATTAACTTCAGTACTTTAGTTTTCTGGCTTATCAGTTTTGAAGGTGTTGGAGCTTGAAACAATAAAATAAAACACCAGTTGTTTATTTCTCAAAAGGTGTCTAACACTATAATTGCAAATATCTTGTTTTCGGTATTTGTGAATCGTAGGTAAAACTACTTTTGTAGATTCTTGAGTTCATTTATACTACTACTCCAGGTTTTTTATTTAATCCACATTGTTCTACGAACTTATTAGTAAATACTTCTCTTGTGTCTTCATCTAACAGGTGATTGCGAGAATCTATCCAATGTTGTACCGTAGCAGCGCCATACATTTTCTGTATTCTTTTAAAGTTCAGGTTGAAATTTATTTTACCCCAGTGTAAAGTATAAGAAATATTTTTCGCTTCGAGTCTGTTCCATATTTTTTCATAAAAATTGCGGGTAACTTTAGAGTCGACGCCATCTAACTCTAATACACAGGTTTTTGGAAATTTCGTAAACCCTAATAAAGCATCCGTTCCCTTAACATACCGTAATGAGATTCCGCCCGGAAAAGGATCACCATCATCGATGATATCTAGTATTTCCTGAAGAACTGTAGTGCTGTCTTTGATATCTATTCCCAAAGCTGCACTGGCAACCTTTCCTCGGAATTTTGTATTGTTGTAGGTCTCACCAATGGTACCTTCTAATGCTGCTGTTTCTTTGTATGCTAGTGGAAATAGTAAGTTTACCAAGCTAGGAACTAGTTTAGTCGACAAGGTTCCAAGACTGTCCATCATAGTTTGTATCAGTCCTAAAAGGTCGTCACCGTAAGTTAAGCCATTGCTATCCCTGGTTCTGCGAATATAATCATCTCTGTACTTTCTCTTATAAGCGACTTTGATATACACCCCTTTGTCAGTATCGTTTGGTTTAAAATCATATGGATTTATGAGTACTTCAAAATGATATAATTCTCGGTCCGGAGAAAATTTCGGAAATGGTAAAAGATTATTTATTGCAGAAAAATCCTGCGTATTCATTGTGTGTTTTAAGGTATTATTATATGCGATTTTATCGATGCGATGTTCCTCTAACAGAAACTTAGGTTCGGTTTCTATCAGAACTCCGTGGATAAATCCAAAACTACCAAAACTTACCAATGCAGCATTGAATAAAATATCATCCTGAATTCTTTCTGCTCCGAGCCAGTTTACAAACTTATCGGACATAATGGGATTAGAATGACGTTCCAGCCAGATATGTCTGTCTTTTCCTACGATTAAATGTAAGCCTACTACAAAATCCTGTAATGACCCTACATTGAATGCTGATCCATGTGTTCCGGTGGATAAGGCTCCGGCTATGGTTTGACCATTACTGGCACCAGAAGCTTTAATGGATCTGTTGGGTCTCTTTTCTTTTTCAAGCTTTGAATTTAATTGTAGAATTGACATCCCACATTGTGTAAAAAATAAGTTTTCAGGAATTCCTTCTTGGTCTAAATAAGTATCCGATACATATGATTTGGAAATAGAAAAGGAGAGACGTAATGATTTTGTATCAATGATTCCTCCTTCGGATACTGCAACTTTAGAGAAGGACCAACCACTGCCCATTGCTCTAAGCCGAATTTTATTTTTTATGGCGTGACCAATCAACCATTGAATATTTTTAGTAGTTGCTTTGTATTTTTCTGAGCTTTTAGATAACGAGTGATTATTTCTAATTTTGAAAGAAGCGTTTTTTGTCAGTTTTTGAGTAAAATTCTGATGCCTGTTTTCCCAGGAAGTAATTGGTAATATTTCGATGCCTTTTGGTAGTGCCATTTTTGATTGTTTTAATCCACATTGTGGAGTTTAATTCTCCGAGGCTTTCCTCGAAATGTTAAGATTCGTGGGCTTGACCCAAAGTATTTAATTATTTACAAATCCTCTATAGGAGTGTCTACCGGAGCGCATTCCCATTCCACAGTTTGTGGAACTATAATACCTATAGTAATCGCTGAAATTAATATATATCCTAAGTTAGTTGAGCTGGTGACAGAGTTCATTCGTTTAGATTCACATTCGGGATCAATATCCTTTGGTGTTATTAGTCCCCAAGCGTAACTCCAGGAAGTTTTAGTATGTTTTACGACAGAATCATTGTCGTATTCACTGACAACACGTGTTGATATACAGCTTTGAAAGCTTATCATTAGTGCAAATAGCATACTGATGCCTCGTAATCGAATATAGTTTTGCATACCTCAAATTTTTAGAGGCAATTAGACTAGTGATGGGTAGGTGTATACGTTATATGTAAAAATAGAGATATCAAGTAGTTCTAAAAAGGGGTTTTTAACTGTATTTTTAAACAAATTTGTTTTATATTATAAGGTATATATAATTATACTTTATTTAATTAATGAATTATTACGTATATTTATATATACTTTATTATATTTGTATTAGTAAAATTTTAAGGTATATAAAGATATACTTTGAATTACTAATGGTATTGTAGCGTATATTTATATATACTTTAAAATATAAATTATGGATTTTAATAGGCTTTCGGATGATGATGTTTTGTTAGAACTTACACAGCGTGTAAAAAAGAGAAGACTTAACCTTAATATAACCCAAGAAGAGCTTTCTAACAGAGCAGGTGTTCACGTACAAACTATTAAGAATTTTGAATCCGGCAAATCAACCACTTTACTTACATTTATTCAGATTCTTAGGGCTTTTGGAGAGCTTGACTCCTTGAGTTTGTTTTTGCCGGATCCGGGAATCAGCCCTGTAGAATTATTGAAATTAAAAGGTAAAGAAAGAGAAAGGGCTTCAGGGAGTTCTGTAGATAAACCAAAGAAATCATCATGGTAGACGTTATCAAAATAACACTTTGGGATCAGGAATTAGGAGCTTTGAGTTGGGATACCAACAAAAAGTATGCGTCTTTTGAGTTTTTTTCTGATTTTTTGAAAAATAATTGGGATGTTTCACCCATACATATGCCTATTCGTAATTCAGAGAAAAGAATTTATAGTTTTCCGCGTCTTAATGAAGATACTTTTAAGGGATTACCGGGAATGTTATCGGATGTGTTACCGGATGATTTTGGAAATCGATTGATTGATCAATGGTTATTGCTTAATAATATCCCTAAAGCTCAATTTACACCTTTAGATCGTTTGTGTTATATTGGAACTCGTGGAATGGGAGCATTAGAGTTTCAACCTGCCAGAAATATTGGTAAAAAAATAGCAAGTAGTGTAGAAATAGATAAACTTGTAACACTTGCACAAAAAGTATTGAATTCCAGAGAGCAAATAGAACTCAATATCTCTGAGACCGAGCATCTAAATGAATTGATAAAAGTAGGTACTTCTGCTGGAGGACAACGCGCAAAAGCCATTATTGCTTATAATTCAAAAACCAATGAGATCAGATCTGGACAAACAGATGTTCCAAAAGGTTTTGAGCATTACCTTTTTAAATTTGATGGTGTTAATGATGTATCTCTTGGAGATCCACAGGGATACGGCAGAATAGAATATGCCTACTATCTAATGGCTTTGGATTGTGGAATTCATATGGAACATTCTCAGTTGTTCGAAGAACATGATCGTGCACATTTTATGACCAAACGATTCGATCGTTTGCCGGATAACGAGAAAGTGCATATGCAAACGTTGTGTTCTATTGCACATTTTGATTATAAATCTCCGGGAGCATACTCGTATGAAAATGCATTTGAAGTTATGAGACAACTCAGACTGCCACATCAGGATGCTATTCAGCTATATAAAAGAATGTTATTAAATGTTATAGCCAGAAATCAGGATGATCATACTAAGAATATTTCGTTTTTAATGGATAAACAAGGAGTATGGAAACTGGCTCCTGCATATGATATCACCTATTCTTATAATCCTACCGGCATATGGACCAGCACACATCAGATGTCTATTAATGGAAAAAGAGGTGGTTTTACTATTAAAGACCTACTTGCTGTAGGGAATAAAATAAGCTATAGGAAGAGTAAAGAAGCTATACAACAGGTGTTGGATGTAGTAGGAAACTGGAATTATTATGCTAGTACCGCGGGAATTCCTTCAAAACAAGCTGATACATTGCAAAAAGCATTTAGAACTGAGTTATAATAAAAGTATTAAAAGTATTCTATGATTTTATTAAGTAGTCGGATTTCGAGTGCCTCAATCCTCATTTGATATTTTTTTGAACCTGAGGTTCTCGAAGGGTTAACTGCCATAACGGTCAAGCTGATACATTGCAAAAAGCATTTAGAATAAAATTATAACTTGGTACAGATAAAAATACTTTAGCATATATGAGTTTTAAAAAGAAAACCAAATTAAATTATATAACTACTAAAGGGATATTTTTCATAACACTATTAGTGATTGCTATTACGATACTTTCTGTATGGCAATTTGGACTCGGAAAAGAAAGAACTATTATTGAAAATTCTATACTATCCACAACCATCTTATCAGTTGTGTTTTTTCTGTTTATTACAATAGGCTTATATCACGGTGTAAAGTTAAAAGACAATTTAGGGAAAATGACAGATCGTTTGGATTTTGAGAAGGAGGGTATATCTGATGTTTTTGATACCTCACCGGAGATACCTGATCTTGGTGACGGATTTGAAGAAATCATTTTGGGTATTTTGCTTTGGGTTTTAATAACCATAATAATTGGAATATTATTATGGTTATTTGGGGGCATTTTATGGACGATGGTACTTATATTTTTAGCAATGCTATACTGGATTTTCTTTAGAGCATTACGTTTAGTCTTCAAAAAATCTCTTGTATGCAAGGGGAACTTAGCAAAAAGTATGCTATTTGGTGTAAGTTATACCGTGCTCTATAATTTTTGGATATACGGTATTATTCTAATAGCGGATTTCTTGAAGTAGTATTATTGAGCATACGAGTACCGAGAAATTTGGTGAATTATTTAGGGCAAAATATTCAAAATTTAGTCACGATAACTGGGGTAAAATGTTTTAATCTAGAAACTAACTTAAGTCTCATCGTACTCATACACTCAAAAATGGATTGTTCTAATTAAAATCCTCTCGTAAATAGAACATTAATTTAGATTTATCAGTAAAACTTTTGATAGCAATGATTTCACCGTTTAATTTGTTGTAAATTATTTCGGCAAATAAAAAGTCTATATAGAAAATACTGTAGTAAAAATCACGATTGGCATCATTGATAGAAAACAGATGTATTCCTTTGTTCCAAATGTGATGATATTTTTCTGCTAAGTCTTGCGAATTGAAACGCTTCTCCAGAGTAGTTTTTTGCATAAGTATATGATTTTAAGATTTAAAGGCACCTCTAAACTACGGAAAAACCGTAAGAATACAAACATAAAAACTGAAAAAATCTATAAATTCCCCTTTTTCCGCCTATAAACTGGTAATTTTTGCCATTAAATCCAAAGAGTTAGATGCACTAAAAACTTAAATAAATCTTATTTTCGCATTAAATACTTGTATAGAATTGGCGACAGTTTCTCAAAATATATTTCTAACCAAAAAAGAAAAACTACGATGTATTTCTTGCGGTAAAAAGATTCCTTTAGGAAAATCTTTTGTTGCAGAAAGCGAAAATCATAAAGGTACCTGCTTTAGTTGTTCTCCTTTTGTAGGATATGTGTTATTACCTCCCGGAAATGTAGCAATGACCAGAAGATCTAAGAAACATTCTACACTTTGTGGGGTTGTTCTGGCTTGGAATCAACGTGGAAAAAGATATGAGCGCAGAGGACAGTTGGTAGAAGCGATAGCAATAGAAAAAGCACGTGTAGAATGTGAACAAGACCAGGCATCCAGAGATCGTAAAAATAAAAAAGCGGCAATCATTAGAGAACAAAAGGATCGTGAATTTGTAGTTAATTTTGCAGAAGCAATCAGAACTCAATATCCTAATTGCCCTGTAAAAAGAGAGTTTGCCATCGCCATGCATGCCTGCGAAAAGCATAGTGGAAGAGTAGGCAGAACGGCTAAAGCTAAGGAGTTTGATGCCAAAATGATTGATTTGGCCGTAGAAGCACATATACGACATACCGAAACCAATTATGATCAACAGTTTGGTAAAGGAAAAGGTAAGAAAGAAATAAGGGTTGAAATTAAATCTGATATTCATACCATTATGAATAAATGGAAGTAATGTTTTTTACTTATAACATAAATACTGGGCTTTATGGCTAAAAAAGGTAGAGAAAAGAATACACTGAATAAAGCGAAGCACTCAAAGCTTATGAATCGTAAAAAGAATAAACTCCGAAAAGAAAAAGAGTTGAGAGCAGAACGATTAAAAGCGATGGCACAAAAAATGAATGCGTCCAAACAAAATACTTCTGAGAATGAGTAAATGCTATTGTGGAAGATCACAATCATATGATACTTGCTGTGGTAGGATTCACACAGATATTACGCTGGTAACAACTGCCGAAGATCTAATGAGATCCCGTTATAGTGCTTTTGTTTTGGCCAGAGGTGAATATTTAATGAAAAGCCATCATAGCACTACACGACCACCCTTAAAAGAAAAGAAGTCTATTGTAAAATGGGCAAACTCTGTAAAATGGGTCAAATTGGAAGTTTTAAATACCTCAAAGGGTGCTGAGTCTGATGAAGAGGGAACGGTTGAGTTTAAGGCTTTTTACTTTGAAAATGGTGCTTTAGAAGTAATCCATGAGAATTCTCAATTTGTAAAAGAGAACGGATATTGGGTGTATATGGGAGAAGCTGATCATTAAGAACCGATTGAAAAGTGTGTTGAATAATTCAGTTTGTTGATTTCCTCGTTATCATAAGATGTAATCCATTTTTTTTAAATGAAATTATTTTAATACATTATTTTTTTACTCCTACCAACTTTCTTTTTTTTCTTATCCCAACGGTTTATCCAGATATTTTTAAGGTAATAAATCTGTCATGCTGCACTTGATTCAGCATCTTATTACGAATCATCAATTTTTTTCATAGATCCTGAAACCAGTTTAGGATGACAACAAAAACCTATGAATATTTAGTTTTTACAATTCTTATTGAAGATTAAACTTTATCAATTAAAAATCTTTTTCATTCAAAAAGGGTAACAAAAAAATTCCCTGTGTATATAAAGATGTATTATCAAAACGCGCGCTTGATTACTACAACTTTTTGAGGTAGCCGAAAATCATCAAGAGTAGGCAAAAATCTAAACATACAAATAATGAAAAAGGTATTCTTATTACCCAGAGGCTTAGAAAAATTTTCTGCAAAGGAACTTAAAAACATGCAAGCTATTTTAGGTGGAGCAGAAGATGTTCCAGCACCAATATACTACCCTACTAGTGGTGGTAGACGATGTATAGATGGTCAGGTTTGGTCAGAAACATTGAAGAAATGTGTTCCGACTGTTATCGGAGTTCCTATTGAACATAGGTAGACGATTTGGGAAAGTTTATTAAATTCTCTTAGATAGTACTCTAAGGGACTGTAGTGATAACTATTTCCAATACGTAAACAGAAGAGGATTGATTTATCAATCCATAGGATACTAGGCGAAGCCGGAAAAGCTTACTTGTACAACCATAATATCTCCGAACTTCGCTTAGTATTTCATAATTCACACTAACTCATTAAAAAAATATCTCATGCAATTCGATGCTTTAATACTCAAAGTGGCCAGTAGATGTAATCTTAATTGTTCTTATTGTTTTATGTACAATCTTGGGGATACTACCTATAAAGGACAACCTAAATTTATGTCATACGAGATGATCGATTCGATTTTAGAAAAAACTAAAAAATATATCATTGAATATGACAAAAAAGAATTTTCATTTATTTTTCATGGAGGAGAACCTTTATTGATAGAAAAGGATTTTTATAGAACCTTTGTAAATAAAGCGAATACCCTCAATGAAGAGTTGCCGGGAGTTGTTTTTAGATATGATATACAGACCAATGGTGTGTTAATCGATGAAGATTGGTGTACATTATTTAGAGAACTGCAGATATATCCAAGCATCAGTGTTGACGGTACCAAAAAAGCACATGATATGTTTCGGGTAGATCACAAAGGAAATGGTAGCTATGATAAAGTTAGCGATGCAGTAGGATTACTTAAGAATCAAATAGGATATGCCGACACAGTCTGCGTAATTAATATTGAAGAAGAACCAAACGCTATTTATGAAAGCTTTAAAAAAATGCAAGTAAATTCTGTGAACTTCCTGATTCCTGATTTTACACATAATAATTTTCCTTTCGACAAAGAAAAAACCGAAATGGCAGATTGGTTGATAGAACTATTTGATATTTGGATTCAAGATGCTGATAGATATAAAATTCCTATGTTTATTGGATTAATCAATAGATTATTGGGTGTTGGGAAAAATAGTAATAACGAATCTACTGTATTGGTAATAGAAACAAACGGCGAAATTGAAGCTATCGATTCATTAAAAGCTTGTGGTCATGGATTTACCAAATCAGGTATGAATGTGTTGTTTAATGATTTTTCGGATATTAAAAAATCACCATTGGGAAAGCTATATTTTGAAGATAGTTCCGTAAAACTGAATGATAAATGTCTTCATTGTCCGATTCGAGATATTTGCCAGGGGGGAAGACTGGTCCATAGATTTAATAAAGAAAATGGATTTAACAATCCATCAGTGTATTGTAAAGATCTGATAAAATTTATTAGTCATATACAAAATGGGTTAATTGATATTTTTCCCGAAATTTATAGTAACGAAAATGTGGAACCTATGAAGAGCGATGAAATTGTCGAATTTATAAATGATTTAAATGCAGAAACGCTGTTTGCCGAAGAATTAGAATATTTTGGTAGCAATTAATCTCCTCAAATTTGTAATTTTTTAAAATTAATTGGCACTAAATGTAAGAATACCATTTAGATAACCAATTTTTAGTTACATCGTGAATAGGAAATTGAAAGAAAGGAATAATTCAATGGGTGAGTTCGTTACTGTAGATCAATGTAGTCTGCGAGGGCATCTTCGTTGCGTATATACTACCGGTAAAGAGGTGTATCGAGATGGGCGCAATGGTCGTAAAACAATCCACTGGTGGCGGATGTCTTATATAGGAAGAGCTTGTGTTAAAAGGTATGGTAAAAAGATGGGTATTATCTATGAAGCATTTTTTGCCGTTCCTCATTATATCGGAATATTTATAGGAAACTTGGTTGGGTATTGTGCGTTTCTAATTTTGGGAGCTAAGAAAAAATAATTTCCTATTGTCTTGATAATGAGTCATAAAATTATTTTCCAACAAAAGTCTGTTAAAAACTTCATTTCTTTTTCTCCTTAAAAAAGGATTTATTTGTTCCCGGAAAAAAAAAGTAGCCATTGGAAGAACAAGTTATTACCACAAAGAAATTTACTCGAAATAATTTCTTCAAAAATACCTATTGCGTATTTAAGGGAGTACGATTAAGAGAAATCTCCAGAAGAAAGCCTCATTATCGAAGCGAATCGGGGAGTACGTATTACTATACTACCAATGGAGTATATAGATTATCCAATCATTGGGGAAGAGCTGCTAAATGTAATTGGAGATTAGTATCAGAAATACCTGTAGAAATAGATGACCTTCGTTTAGGGTATGCAGATTGGACTGACTTTAGAGAAAATCTAGATCAGGATGTTGATGCATATTATATTGCTGTGGATTTTACTACTAAAACGGTAACCTATAAGCATAAGGATAATCCTAATTACGACCAGATAGCGGTAGTACGACCTGTTGATGCAACCCGTAAATTGATTAAGCAAATCAAAAACCTTTTAGAAGATCATAAATGGGCAAAATATTATGACTACGATGATCTGGATGAGTTTCGAAAAGAAGTGGTTCTTGAACTGGTTAATTCGAACAAAACTTTAAATGAAATAAGACGAGAATTAGCTGCTTATTAAAATCTAGTTTTCTTCGAAACCACATAAAACTCTACCAAATTTCTTTTCCGCTTTTTCTTTACAAATAGTCCTGATTGAGTCATTGCAATTGCGCAATCCTCTACAATCTTTTGTATAGTGATAGGCTTTACTTTTATAGCTATTACAGATATACACTTCTTTTTTACACTTGGTCTTTTCCCTTTCCTGATTATCGTTGCTTTTCGTTTTTTGTTGTGACCAGATTCCGATATTACTTTGCTTTGCAATGGTTTCTAAAGTATCATAATCAATATCTGAAGAATACTTTTTAAAATGAATAGCGAATCCATTTGCCACTAATTCTTTATTCAGTGTTTTTTCCTGATACACGATCTCAGCTATAAGTCTTCGGTATCTGTCGTATTTGCCTTTTGATATTACTTTGACCATTTTTCCGAAACAAAAATCAGAAGTAAATTGTTTAGCTTTTTTCCAATAGCCCTGTTTTTTCTCCGGACAGTCGACATGTTCTAATCGTACAATAACGGTTTTATTTTCATACAAAACTTCTATGGTGTCTCCATCCTTAACACCAATAACTTTAGCTTCAAATTCGTTAGGTAGTTTATTAGAGATGAAAATCGTGATCAGAGTGATCATCGACAAGAAAAAGTGTAAAAATTGACTCATAGGTTTCTTGTTTTCTCAGGATTAAATTAATCATTTTTTACATCAATTGCACATACTACGATCTACATAGGTCTTATTCCCATTAGAATTGATATAATAGCATCCACCTCTGGAACCTCGAATATATCTTCTGGTAGTTCTAGGTTTATTTCGTTTCTTTTTGGTAGTACTGCTATTTAGAGAATTATTATAGTTGACGGATTTTGTCAAGTATTGCGTATCAGATTTATAGCTGTTTTTATTTCCTAACTTTTGGTCAATAGAGTCAATTCGTTTTTGAATATCCCGCACTTGTTGTAATAATTCATCTCGCTGCTTTACCAATTCTTCTTTTATATAGAGCGTTGTTTCTACGCTTTGGGAATTGCATTTGTAGGAAGCTATAATTAAAATTATTATGAATATGTATTGTTTCATAATATTGGTCTTTACTATTCGGTTACAGAGTTGATATTCTCATAAGCATCAATAGTACTCAACAATTGTTCTTCAAAATCATAGATGTTATTAATTGATTCGATATGTTCTCTATGTACATTCTTATCCTGATCAAACAAGCTTATATATTTTTTGCTTCCATCGAGATGAAGTCTACAAATAGGTTTTCTATTATTATCATCTAGTAAAATACCAAAATATGATTGAGTATCTCTATGTACGATTCTTTCTATAGCTATTTTTCTGCGTAGAATAGCAATGACTATTCTAAAACCTTCTAATTCTTCTTCAGTGGTTATAACTTTACTTACTTCCTCGTCAATTTCTATAATTTCTTCGTGTTGTTTCTCTGCTTCTTTATTTAATGCTGAATTCAGTCGATCGTTTACCTTTTCACTAATAGTTTGATTAAAGGCCTTATGAACCAGCTCTGTAAATTCTTCCATAACCCGCTCCGTAAGTCTACCAGAATATACTTGACTGGCAAATAGCCTAACAAAATCATAAGAAGGTTCTTGTAGCTCTGAATTAATCAACTTTTTAATTTCTTTAAGATACTTTAGGGAACTGGCATTATCTACAATTTTATCAATGTCAAAATTTGACTTGTGAAATTTAGCTATTTCTGGAATGATATTTTCTTTTAAGTGTGTAATTGTAAACTCCAAAAATGGTTTTTCATCCATTTTGTTGGTTTCTTCCAGATCGGTATAAAACCTATAATCAATTCCATTTGTTAATAGAGCAAAACGTGTCTGAGTAACGTGAAAATATCTAAATAGTTGAGAATTATGGATATCCAAATTTTCACGCCAGTTTTTACATTCTATGATCAATATAGGTTTCTCATCCTGAAAGATAGCATAATCTACCTTTTCACCCTTCTTTAGACCGAGATCTGCGGTGAACTCTGGTACAACTTCGGTAGGATTGAAAGTGTCATATCCCAATAAATTAATAAAAGGTAATACAAAAGCATGTTTTGTGGATTCTTCAGTTTCTATTTTATCTTTAAGCTGCTCGATTTTATCGGCTAGGGCTTTGAGTTGAGTGTTTAGTTCCATAGATTTATTTTGAGCTGTTAATTATATATTTTAAGGTTTCTACAACTTCGGGTATTTTTTTTACTTGAGATTTTGTCCAAAAGTATTTATCGGGATATTCACTATTTTTTATTTGCACTTCGAAAAGCTCTTTAGTTTTTCCTGTTGCTCTACTTATAACATATCTTATTATTAATTCTTCACTGTCAAATATGTAGATTGTGGAGTTTTTCTTTTTTAGGTCTATATCAATATTTGGTATAATATAGCTTTCAAAGAAAATAACTAATTCGCTTATTTCTTTTAAATCCATAAAAGCGTTTTCTAAGTGTTTTATATTCTTTTGTCCAGTAAGTGCGGCACTAAAAGAATCTCCTGTTATATCATAAAGAGTTGTTATTTTTAAACCAACGATACTGTCATCCGTTTTCAAATTTTTGATTGTTGCTGGATAAAAATCTACAAACTCTGAAGTCCCTGATCTAAACGTAGCTTTTTCTGACTCATCCAATATTATTTTAGTATAGTTTATGTTTTTTATGAATTTTGTTACTTCTGATTGTCCATATATTAGATAGTTCAGAAGCAGAGTTATTACAAGTATAATTTGTTTCATTTCTATAATGTTTTCGGATTAGTAATTTTAATTTGATTAACTACACTCACATCCAGTACCGACTACCCATTTACAACACGGATCACTTTCACACTGAGATTTTGGTTTGTTAGAACAACCACAATTAGATGTCGACGCACAAGTTCTTACACTATTACCGGGCTCTTCACAAGCGATACCATCATTATCTCTATCAAGATCATTTCTGCATTGTGGATCAGCATCAAACGCAGCTTGGGCAGCGGCCATTGATGTATAATTCGCGCAGTTAGTATCTCTACAGTCAGAAGAAGTATCAAGTTCTGTTTCAGATTCAGAACAAGAATTGATTAATGAAATGAACATTAATATTAGTAGAATAGAAAATAAAGTCTTTATATGTTGCATATTTTTGTTAATTAGGTAGTTATTAAGCAAAGAACTAAGGAACCTGAGGCTACTAATAGTATTAATGATACAAGACATCCACTTCCTTTAGATTTTTTAAAAGATTTTCGATATGATAATCCATGAATTCCAGTTCTAAGGGAATAACCCTTAGAGCTCACAGAGCCTCTTTTAGTTCTATAACTAGGAGTGATACCAGATTTACTAACATTGATTCCTAGTCCTTTTCCCAGTTTTATTCTTTTGTTATATTTGAATCCCATTAAATCTGAATTTAAGTTTGATCGTCTGTTTCAGCTTCAGGAGCATCGCGTTTTACCGCGTTAATACCATTTTTACAACCTTGTTTGGTTTCATATAATTCACTGGTCGCTATAACTCTGCCATTGACAGAGTATAAGTTGAAATAATATTGTTCATTAGTACTTTCTTTAATTACGAATTTTGGATAATTCATTATTTTATGTTTTAAGATTAATACTTTTCAAACTTACATTCACTAAAAACCAATTCCTTACGGGAAACCATAAAGAGGAGAAACAGTTCATAAAAAAAAGACCTTTCAGGTTTTTAAAACCTGAAAGGTCTAATACAAATAATTTTATGAAATTATAAAAACCTTTTTGCTATTTCATTTTCTTGAATAATCTGTTGGTTAGGTAGCGACATCATTTTTTTTCCATCAATTGGATTGTCAAAAATGATAAATCCACTTGCACAGTTTTGATATCTAAACTTTAAGGCACTTAATCCTTTTAGTAGTCCATTTTTAAAGGTTTCTTCGTAGACAAAATTAGAACATGATTTTCTAAAAATGCATTGTCTTCTTTTTGATTCTGGGATGAGAAACCAGTATGATCTAATGGCAAACAACAATAAAAATTTCATCATGGTTTTTTAAATATAACTAACCCTACATGAGAAACCATATCAGGTTTAGCACCTAAACCAAAACACCCTGGATTTCCTGGAATTAATTTGTCACTATATTGATGATTTACGTATTCCCAACCGTATGAATGTTGTGCGTTAATAATATTCTGTAACTCCGCGGCTACATCTTTACTTCTTTCGAAATGAACTACTTTAAACTCCATAATAAATAATGTTAATTAGTTACATCAAACTTATTCTGGATTGAAAAGGTTTCCTTACGGGAAACCATAATCAAAAAAAAGATGTAAAAAAAGACCCATCAGGTTTTAAAAACATGACAGGCCAGTATAAAAGCCCGTTACCCCATAACAAGCTTTAGTTGTATTCCAGATAAATATATTTTATGTATTCACTGCGCCAAAAGTAATATGGTCATTGGATAAAGTATTACGGTTTTCCATAAAAGTGAAAAATCCTCAAAAAGATATCTGACGTCTCTTCGAGTGATCCGCCAAAAGCGGATTGCCTGCCCGCCTGCGGAGGGTGTCGAGAAGTTTTACAGTCTAAAATTGGAGGTGTAAATACTTGTTCTCGATACACCTCGCCTAAAAGCAAGGCACTCGAACTGACGTATTTTATATTAATCCTAAATCCTTAACGATAGCGACCAGGTGGGTAGCATTATTAGCTTTAAAGTCTATTTTTAGTTTATTTAATCGCTTTTCTACAGAACTAATACTGCTGGGAGCGATACCATTGTTTTTAAAATAAATACCGATCTGTTCCTGCGTCAATCCATTAGCGAGTTGCTGTATCAGTTTTGCGTCATAGGTGTCAAATTCTATAGTATTACCATTTCTCATTCCGGCTTCTACTTGTGGAGAAATATAGATTTTATGATGATGTACTTCTGTGATGGCTTTGGATAGTTCCTTTAATCCTTTTCGATCTTTACACACAAAACCATTGATACCAAGTTTTGTAAACATACTTTTTACCTTATCCGGTCGATCTTCAATAGAATATACTATGGTTTTGATGGCAGGTAGTTCTTTTCTGGCAGCTTCAATAAGTTGCTCTCCAGAAGTTAATTCTTGTTCTCGATGATCTTTTTTAAACGATAGATCGCTGATCAATAAATCAAAAGGTTCATTATCAAGATTTGCTCGTTTTATTTTTAATAGAGCATCATCACAATATTGTACGTGAATCATCTCTTCAATTTGTAACGCTTCTTTGATTTCTTTTAAACCTTGATTGATATTGTCAATATCTTCTGCTACTAATACTTTTTTAAACATAGGGCGTTATTTTATGCAGGAAAAGAGATATTAGCTTTCAGTCCCTTTTCGGTATTTGTATCAAAAGTAGCGCTTCCGTCTATGGCATTCATACGGTTTTCCACATTCTGGATACCATTGGTAATATTTTCTTTTATTTTAGAAAATCCGATACCGTTATCAGTGTAGTTAATAATCATCTGATTTCCTTCCTTCTTAAAACTGATAGCAACCAATGTGGCTTTGCTATGTTTTTTCATGTTGGTCATTAATTCTTGTAAAGCTCGATATACTGCTATTTTTTTAATGGCAGATATATTTGTCCAATGTGTTGTTGTCAATCCATTAATAATAATATTAGTTTGATCTGATCCGTATCGCGATACCATAGACCTAAGTTCCTCCGTATATAGAATTCCTGTTTCGATACTATTATTTTCTCTAGAAATATCCCTGGTACGAGAATAGATATCTTCTAATTGATCCAATACAGGCACTGTGTCATCAGTGTTCCTAGTTTGTAATTGTGTCATAACTTGATATACATCGTTTGCCAATTCATCGTGTACTTTTTTAGAAATTCGTGTTTCCGTTTTATAGATTTCCTGGAGTTTTTCTTTTCGATGTTTGGTTTTGAGATAGAAGAAGAGATACATAGAAGACAGGATTATAAATATACCAATGCCAGCATAGATAATGTTTTGAGTTTTTTGTTTTTGAATTACAAGTTCTTTCTGTCCTTTTTCTTTAAGGTATCTTTTTTCAATTTTGCCAAATCCATAAAGCATAGATGAATACTTGTTACCTGATATCTTTTGTGCTTTTAGCAAGCTATCTGTAAGTTGTAATTTTATATTGGAATATTCTAATGACTTTTCTGGTGATAATTTTCGTAAATATTCCAACGCTTCCAATCTGTCTTCAATATTTTTTTGTTTTATGGTTTGATTGTATAGTTCATTAGCATAGTAAATAGCTTTAGATTTATCTTTTGGACTATAAAATTTCATTAAATGAGAATAACTTGCAATAAGACCAGAATTATCTTTAATAGTTTTCCTAATTTCAAAAGCAGATTTCAACTCTTTCTCTACATCTGCACTATCAGATAGCCATTTGGTGAATGCCAGATTATCCATAACTCTAACCTGTTCTTTTTTATTATTGATGATAAAGCTATTATTTAAAAGGTTTTGATACCCTTTAATTGCCGCTAGGTACCCTTCGTTATCTCTAAGAATATTGAATTTAGTGTTTCTTAAAATAGCTTTCTTGTTCCGTGAATTGGTATAAGAAATTGAAGAATCAATGTATTTCTTGGCTTGTTCGTAATTGAATTGTTTTTTATACTTTAATGATAAGTTCTGATATATTGAAGAAAGTGTGTTACTGTCTTTATGTGGTTCTATTAGTTCTAAAGACTCAACTAATAGCTTTTCGGCCAGATTGTTATTTCCATCATCAATTAAAATTCTAGCCATAAGATCTAATTTCTTTCCAGCTTGGACACTATCATTTATTTCGACAAAAGTATTTCGGGATTTATCAAAATAATAAAAAGCACTATCATTTATATTTTGATCACTGAAATTTTCTCCAATTTTAAAATAGGCACGACCAACATAAAATGAGTCTTTTGTTTTTTGTGCAGATAATAACAGTTTCCTAGAATACTTTAATGAACTGTCTGATTGTTTATTTCTACGATATAAGTATGCTTTATAGGATAGCGATTTATTGACTATAGAATCGATATTCTGTTCTAAAGCTTTGGAATAAGCGTTGTTGAAATATGCTATTCGTTCTCTAAAGGAACAATCTTTGTTTTTTCCAAGTTCGAAATAATATGTAGGATGATCGTTAGGTAAGATTTGTATTTTACTATTTTTTATGGAACTATTGCAGCCAATAATAATTGATAAAATAGTCAGTAATGGTAATGCAGATTTCAAAATCTCAGAATATGGTTTCGGGGAAAATTACAAAAAAAATAAAGGCCATACCATTTAAGTATGACCTTTCGCTAGATAATGCAATTATTTATCCTTCATCTTCTTCAGAACTTTCTTCTCCTACAGAACCATCTTCCCCTTCTGTAGCTAATTCTTCGATAGCTATTTCATCAGCTAAATCTGAAGTTGTACATGAAAATATTGATAAACTAAACATTACTATTGCTAATATTACAAATGATCTTCTCATCTTTTTTGTTTTAAAAAATTGAACAATAGTGTTGCTGTCCGGGATGAAAACCCAGAGGATTATTGCCGTTCAGCGAACACGTTAAATGAGAAGAGGCGCCTCTTCGTTTTGGGAAGAATGTTTGAAAAGTCAAAGACAGAAAAAGTAGGTTGTTCTTCCCGGATCAACTGTCTGATCCTGTCTTATATTTCCGGTTTTGAATTAGTTTGTATACATTTGTCTTGATATCTAATCAAGACTTGAACTAAGTCTGAGACAAAGATATAGCCACGTTACCCCACTACAGGCAAGTAATTCGGATCATTCGGATGGATTCGAATTGTTAGGTTAAATTCGTTTCAAGTTTTATTAAAAGTTATGCCTGTGAATACATTTGAAGATTACAAAAAGGGGATTTTAGAATATTCTATTAGTGTTAAGAATGACTCTAATCATCAATTAAATCGTTTTTTAAGTAAGATTACTCCTGGGAAAATTAAAAGTGCTAGTAAGATTATTTTTGAAACCGAGAATAATAAACAAGACATTCATACATTATCATCTTATTTTAGAGTTTCAAAGGATAAAGATTTTTTGAAATATTTGGATACAGTAGATGCGGATAAACTTATTCCTGTAAAACAATTTCTTAATAGAAAGACTAAAGAGCCTAGGGAAGAGGTAGTGGAATATACAGCTTGGTTATTAGATTTTAAACCAAGGCCATTTGCCAAGTTTCAGAAAATACCAAAAGAGTTGGTTTCCGATAGACTGGATGAAAAGTCAAATCTTGAACAAACTATACTAGATAAAACAAAACCATCTCAAAAAAGTGTTCAAGGTAAATCAAATCAGGATTTTCCCTGGAAGAAAATTACAATTACAATAAGTTTTGTTTCTGTGATTTTGGCAATCGTTTATTTTGGCAAGGGTTTGCGTCAAAAGGAGTGCATGATCTGGTCGGAAGATCATTATGAAAGAGTTAAGTGTGATTCTAATGATATTAGTCTAAGGTACAATCAAGATTGGGTTGATAATTTTAAAAAAATAGAGCTGGATCCTACAATGACCTTTTTTAACAATGGAGAACCGATATATTGGTATTCAAAGACAAATAACACTATTGAGTTTTTTACAATGGGAGGAACTCATCCTATAGAAAATATTGAGCTGAAACCCATAACCCAATTAATAGTTCGTAAATATATATTGAAAGAATAGACATTAATCCAAACTACTCCGGCATTACTACATAGCTATCGTCATTGGGTACTTTAGGAAATTGTTTGTTTCGCCATCGATCTTTGGCTTGTTCTAATTTTTCTTTGCTGGATGACACAAAATTCCAGTAAATATGTCTTTCTTCAGGAAAAGGTTGACCACCAAATAGCAAAAGGTGTGTATTCGGTTCCATAATCACTGAACAACTGTCCTCGATTTTGGAAACCAACATATTCCCTTTACTAACAGTATTTTCGCAAGCTTGTATTTCTCCATCTACAATGCAGATTCCGATTTCTCCTTGCAATTCACCTTTGATCTTTAATTCATAACGTTCAGTACTTTTTACTTCGACCATAAATAACTCTGAATGCACCGGTAATGGTGATTCTTTTCCATATCCTTTTCCTGCGATAAGTGTAAATTCTGTTTTTCCATCTGTCCAGCGAGGTAAATCAGATGTATCTAAGTGATGAAATTCTGGGGCAATATCTTCTAAGTGTTTTGGTAAGGCTACCCAAATCTGATATCCATGTGCTAAAAATTCCGACCCATCCCGCATATCTTTCGGCGTGCGTTCGGTATGGGTAACTCCTTTTCCGGCTACCATCCAGTTTACGGATCCCGGAGAAATGCGCTGATTCGTGCCAATACTGTCCTGATGTATAATTTCACCATCCAATAAATAGGTCAGTGTAGATAAACCAATATGCGGATGTTGATCCACATCCATATATTTTCCTTTCTTAATCATTGTGGGTCCCATATGATCAATGAATATAAAAGGACCAACCATTCTTTTTTTTCTGAATGGTATCAGTCTACCTACCAGAAAATCACCAATATCACGACTTCGTTCTTCAATTATTAATCCTTGGTTAGACATTAAGAAAAAAATTTTAGGTTTCGAATTTCGAAAATACACTTTTTGAATTGAGTATTTCGTTAAATAAATATTAAGGATACTAGTTCTATATTTAGATAAAATTCGTCATTTCGAGTGGATTTTTCGATTGAAAATTAGAAAAATTTACCCTCCCGCCTATAGAGAGTATCGAGAAGTAGAATTTTATCAATAAAAGTTCTCGATACAATCCCGATTTTCATCGGGATCACTGGAACTAACGACAAAACGTGTTTTTATACTCAAAATACAAAAGGGTTGATTATAAATAGTAGGATGGTGCGAGGTATTTACTTTAAAATATTTTACTATCTTTTCCAAGCCAATCTTAAATTACCTAAACCGACCCTATGGAAATATTCTCCTCGTATAATTTGATCATAGAAGTTTCATTAGTACTTATTTTATCATTTGTTTTTAACGGTATCGCCAAAAAAACCAATGTTCCGGCTGTATTGATGTTGATCATTCTCGGTATTATTATTCAGTATGCTATAAAATCATTTGGAGAAGGAGCCTTCAATTTTTTCCCAATGTTAGAAGTATTGGGAATCGTTGGTTTGATTATGATTGTGTTGGAAGCAGCGTTGGAATTAAAGCTTAAAAGAGAAAAACTAGTTCCTATTCTAAAATCTCTGGCTATTGCATTAATTGGTTTGGTTGCCTCCGCGTATGTCGCAGCGATAGTGTTAAAAGCATTAATTGACGGAATGACCTGGCAATCTGCATTATTATACGCAACACCTTTGTCTATTTTGTCAAGTGCAATTATTATCCCTAGTGTAGCAGGCTTGTCTGAAGCTAAAAAAGAATTTCACGTATATGAAAGTACGTTCTCTGATATTCTCGGGATTATGATGTTCTATTTCCTGACCGGAAAATTGAACCCTGCAGAAGATGCGGGAGTGACTGGTTTTGCCTTTAATTTGATAATTACTATCATTATCTCATTGATTGCTAGTTATGGAATTATTTTGATTTTTCAAAAGATCAAAAGTCAGGTAAAGCTATTTCTATTGATTGCGGTATTACTATTGTTATATGGAGTAGGTAAAAAAATGCATCTTTCATCCCTGATTATTATATTAATTTTTGGATTAGTGATTGCCAATATGAAACTGTTTTTTCAATGGAAATTAGAAAGTTTGTTGGATTTTGAAAAAGCAAAGGCAATTTATCATGAGTTACACGTAATAACTGCAGAAACAGCTTTTGTGGTTAGGACATTGTTTTTTGTAATCTTTGGAATTACCATAACACTTTCTTCATTACTTAACCTAAAAGTTGCCTTAATAAGTATATTGATTATTATTTCCATTTATGTAATACGGTATGGGCTTTTACGGTTGTTTGTAGGTAAAGATATTTCACCACAACTTTTTATCGCTCCCCGAGGATTAATTACAGTACTTTTATTCTATGCAATACCAGCAGAGGCGATTATTCCAGGGTTCGAACCTGGTATTTTATTATTTGTAATTATAGGAACCAGTCTAATCATGACAGGCGGAATGATTCGTGATAAAAGAATAAGGGGAGCGGCATTGACACCAGAAGAAATAGAAGCTGAAGCTGATGCAGAGGTAGCATATATTATGAATACAACTACAGATCTTAGTGAAATAGAGGATACCGACCCTGAAGGAAAAGAGTCTTATGAATAAGAAACTGCTATGAAACGATTGCATAGACTGACGGCTATCTTGGTAAAATTACAATCCAAAAAAGTAGTTCAGGCTGCTGATTTGGCTGATAAATTTGATGTAAGTATACGCACTATCTACAGAGATATGTTAGCATTATCTGACGCTGGAGTACCCATCGGAGCAGAGGCAGGTACTGGTTATTTCCTGGTGGATGGATATTCGTTGCCACCTATTATGTTTACAGAAAAAGAAGCCAATGCTTTGATAACGGCTTCTAAAATTATTCATACTAATAATGATAAGTCCCTTATTTCAGATTATGATGAAGCAATAGAAAAGGTAAAAGCAATTCTCAATTCAACTCAAAAACAAAAATTAGAGCTTCTGGAACAAAGAATTGTGAGCCCTCCTTTCCCAAAATCACCATCAAGTACATATTTGTCAGTAATTCAAAAAGCCATTACCGATTTAAGGGTATTGGAAGTAGAATATACCGCTGCATCTAAAGAATTTACTAAACGTGCAATAGAACCGCTTGGTGTATATTTTACAAATACAGTTTGGGTATTAATAGCGTATTGTAGGTTACGAAATGATTATCGCGAATTCAGAACTGATCGTATCATCAACCTTATGGAAACCTCTGAATTATTTCCTCCTAAATTTTTCACCCTTGACGAGTATTTTAAAAGATATTATGGAAATTAATTCTACTACTGACATACTGTTGTCACAAGGCACTTGTAAATTTGACTAAAATAAAGAAATCATTAATTAACACAATTATGATTAGTATGTTTTTATGCTGCGCAACTACATTTAGTCAAAACAAAAATCTTATGAAAAATAAACCGTACACCATTGAAGTAGTATTATTTGAAGCAAATCCTAATTATTCAAAAAAAGAAATAAAAACCGCCTTGACATCATTAAACGATATAGTTAAACTATATGATGGATTTATTGACAGAACAACTGCACTGAATGAAGAAGGTAAATGCATAGATCTGTTATACTGGACGAATATTGAAGCTGCTAAAAAAGCAGGTGAAGATATCATGAAAAATTCTGAAGCCGTTGCAATTTTTGAAGTTATTAAGCCAGAAACAATGCAAATGTTTCATATGGATGTTTTTAATCAATTTGAAGAATAATTATATTTAATGACCAATAATATGATGTTACCCGACCTAAAACCATCTATATCACAAAACAAAATGATTCCTGAACATATTTTGAATAGAAAAGGAGCGAGAAGCCTTAAAGAACTTAATCCAGAAGTGATCCAATATCTAAATCAAGGTTCGATCGAAACCGCAAATTTAATGGAATGGCTAGCCGTGGATCAACTAAAACTATTAAAATTAATACTTGAAGAATTAGGAAAGTCTCATTGGTATGACAGCTTTTATGAAGTGATTTCTAATCAAAAAAAGCCTACTGCCAATTCTAGTGTTAAAGTAATAGGTACGACCTTTAGTCAACTAACTAACGATACCACAATAATAGATTTTTTGTCCAATCACACTTCAGATATTCCCAGATGTTGGGCGGCACAATATTACGGAGCTATCGAAATGTCAATAACTGAAAGATTACATACTATAAAAAGATATGCTGCAGATTCACATTTTGGGGTAAGAGAAGTTGCTATTCTTGCCACCAAAGAATATATTATTCAGGATTTAGATCAGGCTATTATGATATTGTCTAATTGGACAAAAAACAAGGATGAAAATATCAGGAGATACTCGGCAGAAGCAACAAGGCCAATAGGTGTTTGGACCAAAAAAATAGATGTTTTAAAAGAAAACCCAGAGACTGCATCAGATATTTTAGAACCTTTGAAATCTGATACTTCTAAATATGTAAAAGATGCGGTGGGGAATTGGTTGAATGATGCTAGCAAAACAAGACCGGATTGGGTGCAGGACGTTTGTAACAGATGGCAAAAAGAGTCTAAGTCGAAGGATACGCAATATATAATTAAGAAAGCTCTGCGAACAATAAATAAATAGACCTGAACCATCAAAGCACCTATCATTTTATAAGTATTTAGGGTAATTATAAATTCAAAAATTATAATATCAAAAAATTATTAAATAATCATTAAAGATTGGTTTTTTTAAAGTTTCTTTATGAGAATGTTCTCTAGTTTTTTATAGCTTTAAGCTCCTTTTAAAAGATTTTGACTATTAGTTAATTTCATATATTGGTGCTAAGGAATAGGTTATGAGAGTACTTCACACAAGTTTAGAATGTTATCCTTTTGCAAAAGTTGGAGGCCTGGGTGATGTAGTAGGTTCTTTGCCTAAATATATGACGGATCTGGGTTGCACTACAGATGTTGTTATACCATATTTTGATAATAAAAAGATTGATCAGCATGAGTCTGAACTGATTTATAATGGGTCAGTAAGCTTAGGTAAATACATATTTGATTTTGAAATTAGAAAGTTGTTTTCTTCTTCTTTTGGATTTGAAGTATATCTTGTTTATCAAAAGGATTTGTTATTTAGGCCTAACGTTTATGGCTATGAAGATGATACGGAACGTTTTATTGTATTTCAGTTAGCGGTATTAGATTGGTTAGTAAACTTGGAGACCAAACCGGATATCATTCATTGTCATGATCATCATACGGGTTTAATCCCATTTTTAGTATCACACGTGGATGCATTTCAAAGCTTACAGGATATTCCTACGGTACTTACTATTCATAACGCACAATATCAAGGGCAGTTTTCATATGATAAATTAGATTATATACCACAGTTCGATCTCCATAATATAGGTTTACTGGATTGGGATAATTGTATCAACCCTTTAGCTACAGGTATCAAATGTGCCTGGAGGGTAACCACGGTTTCACCAAATTATATGCAGGAGCTGCAACATCAGGCAAATGGATTAGAAGGTTTACTATCCCACGAAAAAGCAAAATGTATCGGAATTTTAAATGGAATTGATCACGATACGTGGAATCCTGAAACAGACCCTCTGATCATTAAAAATTACAATACCAATACTATAGTATCTGGTAGAAAAGCTAATAAAAAATGGTTATGTAAACACTATAATTTTGATATAGAAAAACCACTTTTTGCTTTTATAGGTAGGTTAGTATATGAAAAAGGGGCGGACTTACTACCGGATATCGTAGCAGAAGCTTTACAACATCTGGATGTTTCTATTTTAATTCTTGGGTCAGGAAATACCGAAGTAGAGTTAAGATTGCAGAATTTAAAAGAAAGCTTTCCCAATTCATACAACACCTATATTGGATACGATGAAAAACTATCGCATATCATATATGCAGGAGCAGACTTTTTATTAATGCCATCCAGGGTGGAACCTTGCGGTTTGAATCAAATGTATGCTTTACGTTATGGATCTATACCTATTGTGAGGCGAACCGGAGGTTTAAAAGATACGGTTATAGATATCGGAGAAGACGGTTTCGGAATCTGTCATAATCGAGCAAATATTCAGGATGTATATAATTCAATCAAAAGGGGTGTTGAATTTTACAATGTTCAAAAAAAATACAGGAAAACACAAAAGGAGATCGTAAAAATTGATCATTCCTGGAATAATTCAGCTAAGCAATATATTGAATTATACAAATCTTTAAAACAACTACAATGATTAACAAAAAAGTCCTTGCAATTATCCTTGGAGGAGGACAAGGAACAAGACTGTCCCCCTTAACAGAAAGTAGATCAAAACCTGCTGTATCCATTGCAGGAAAATATCGATTGGTTGATATTCCTATTACCAATTGTATACATTCTGATATCAAGAGAATGTTTGTGCTTACTCAGTTTAATTCTGCTTCTTTAAACAGTCATATAAAAAACACTTATATCTTCAGTACTTTTAGTCAGGCCTTCGTTGATGTTCTTGCAGCAGAACAAACTCCACATAATAAAACCTGGTTTCAGGGAACCGCGGATGCCGTAAGACAATCCATGCATCATTTTCTTAATCATGATTTTGAGTATGCGCTTATTTTATCAGGAGATCAGCTTTATCAAATGGATTTTAATGATATGATCGAATCACATATCGAAAAAGGTGCAGATATATCTATCGCTACGTTACCGGTAAGCCCTGAGGATGCTACTGATTTTGGAATTCTTAAAACAAATGATCAGAGTTTTATTACTTCTTTTACAGAAAAACCAAATACCGAAGAACTTCCGGGTTGGGAATCCGAGGTAAGTGATGAAATGAAAAGCGAGAATAGAGAATATCTGGCATCTATGGGGATCTATATTTTTAACAGACAATTACTGGTTGATTTGCTTTCAGACCCAAGTAGGATAGATTTTGGTAAAGAAATAATTCCTCAATCCATTGATAGTCATAAAGTACTGGCATATCAGTACGAAGGTTATTGGACAGATATTGGGACCATATCATCGTTTTTTGAAGCCAACATTGAATTGGCTAATGATATCCCAAAATTTGATTTGTTTAATAACGATAGAAATATCCTAACCAGACCCAGAATTCTTCCTCCATCAAAAATATCAGGCACTTTCATGAATAAAACTATGATCGCAGAAGGCTGTTTGATTCAGGCTAAAGAAATTGAACAATCCGTTATTGGAATCCGATCCAGAATAGGGAAGGACACAGTTATAAAAAACACTTATATGATGGGAAGCGATCGGTATCAAGATTTAGATGAATTGGAAACAGATAGCAAGGAGAACAGACCTTATTTAGGTGTTGGACAAAGATGTATGATTAATAATGCAATCATTGATAAAGATTGTAGAATTGGTAATGATGTAGTCATTAATGGAGGATCACATCTGAAAGACTTCGAGAATGACCGATACGTTATTAAAGATGGTATCGTAGTAATCAGAAAGGGTGCAGTTATTCCGAATGAATTCAAAATTTAACATAAAGAATTCTTACTTTATTTCCTAATTTTTTGCATTCTGTGTAGATTTTTCGGGAATGTAAAAATTTGCTATATCGTTATAGTTTTTTGCGAAAACGTTATTGTTTATAAATTCTTACAATACAAAGCTAAATCTCACAAAATCTTTGATAAAATTTCATAAATAAGTAATAAATTGCTTCACTTGTTATTAAAATACTAAATAAAAATCATTTTAATTTATAATTTCTCATGTTGAATCAAGAACGTGTCATCATCGAAAATGTATCTCCCGAAATTAATAATGGAACATTTTTTATAAAAAGGGTAGTCAATGAAAAGGTTAATGTAACAGCAGATATTATTGGTGATGGTCACGATATAGTTCAGGCAAGTATCAAGTACAAACACAAAAGTGAGCGCAATTGGTCTGAAACTAGAATGCAGTCATTAGAAAATGATTTTTGGGAAGGTGAATTTGTAGTTGAGAAACAAGGATATTATATCTATCAGGTTCAAGGATGGATTGACTATGCTCTGAACTGGCGACACGGAACTATTCGCAAAATAGATGATGGACAATATGTAAAATCAGAACTACTGGAAGGAAGAGAATACCTGCAGGCTTTAAGTAAAAATGCTTCAAAAGATGAGAAAGCATATATCAACGAATTGCTTGAAATATTTAAGGATGAAAAACAGTATGAAACTGCTGTAGCCGAAACCAAAAGTGATAAATTATATCAGCTGTTTTATAAATATCCGTCAAAAGGATTGATGGCTACCTATCAAGATTTGCACGTATATGTAGACCGTAAAAAAGCAAGATTTAGTACTTGGTATGAATTTTTTCCCAGAAGTGCTTCAGACAAAGAAGGTAAACACGGAACATTTAAAGATTGTGAGCGCCTGTTGCCACGTATAGCGGAAATGGGATTTGATGTGTTATATTTTCCACCGATTCACCCAATAGGAAAAATAAACAGAAAAGGTAAAAACAATACAACCAAAGCCTATGAAGGAGATGTAGGATCACCCTGGGGTATCGGTTCTGTAGATGGAGGTCATACGAGTGTGCATAAAGAACTAGGTTCTCTGGAGGATTTCAAAAGTTTAGTAAAAAAAGCAAAAGATTTAGATTTAGAAATTGCTATGGATTTTGCATTGCAAGCAGCTCCAGATCATCCGTGGGTAAAAGAATTCCCTGAATTTTTTAAATGGAGACCTGATGGTACCGTTCAATATGCTGAAAATCCTCCTAAAAAATACCAGGATATCCAACCTATTTATTTTGATACCTCTGCCTGGAAAAAGATGTGGAAAGAATTACTCGATACCGCTCTTTTCTGGGTAGAAGAATGTGGTATTAATATATATCGGGTAGACAATCCGCACACCAAACCATTTCATTTTTGGGGTTGGCTGATCGAAGAAATCAAAAAGAAACATCCAGATGTGTTGTTTTTGTCCGAGGCATTTACCAAACCTAAAGTAATGCAACAACTGGCAAAACAAGGATTCACACAATCTTATACATATTTTACCTGGAGAACAAATAAGCACGAACTTATAGAATATGTTACTGAGTTAACTACAACGGATCAAAAAGAATATTTCAGGCCAAATTTTTGGCCCAATACACCGGACATTAATCCATACCACCTGCAGGGAGCAAATGAAGCGATGCATTTAATTCGCTATGCGCTAGCAGGTACATTGAGTTCCAATGTAGGGGTTTATGGTCCTGTATTCGAACAAATGGTATCAGATGCTATTCCTGGTAAAGAAGAATATTTGGATAGTGAAAAATATCAATTACGTCATTGGGATTGGAACAAAAAAAATAAGCTTACTACGATTATGGGAAGCTTAAATCATATCCGAAAAGAAAATTCGGCACTGCAACAAACCAATAATATCAGGTTTTGTCATATAGAAAATGATCAGATCATAGCTTTTTATAAGTATGATAAAGACAGGACCAATGAAGTGTTAATCGTAATCAGTTTAGATCCTTACTATTCACAAAAAGGGCATGTGCAGTTGCCGCTACATGAACTAGGAATTGACGCCGGTCATCCTATACAGGTTCATGACTTAATAACTAAAAGTAGTTATCACTGGCATGATGAATGGAATTTTGTCGAATTACATCCAGCATTGCCCTTTCATATATTTAAAATTACTAAATGATGTAAAAAATGTCTGACACCAACCTAAAGAAAGACCTTAACGATTCGTACACCTATGAGTCGGAATGGTCTGAACTATTCGGAAACCCCAAATTTATTAAGGAGTTTAGTGAAGATATCTTGGAGCCTTATATTATAACCAAACGTTGGTATGGCGGAAAAGCAAGTGCTTTAAAATATATTGAGCTGGTTGACCATTTCAGGATAGAAAATGGAGATGATTTATTCTATGGTTTAGTATTGGAAGTTAATTTTAGAGAAGCATTTGTTCAGAACTATTTCATACCTCTGGCTCTAGTGACTGATCATAATTATGCCAAGGATGAAATAATTACTAAGATTAAGCTGAATGATAAACAAGGATTTCTGGTTGATGCCACGCTATTGGAATCATTTAGAAAACAAATATTTGAGAAAATATTAGAAGGTGCCAAAAGTAAATATGAAGAATTAGAGTTTAGACGAGGTAGAGGTTGTAAGGATAACCAATATATATCATCAAAACCAATGGGAGTAGAGCAAAGCAATACTTCAATAATTTTTAATGATACATATATTCTGAAGATTTTCAGAAGAATTTTTGTAGATCAAAATCCAGATTATGAAATTAATAAATACCTTACGGATAAAGGAGTTTTTAAAAATACTCCTAAATATAGTGGTAGCATAACCTTACGTTTTTCTGATAAAAATGTAATAACATTAGCACTAATGCAAAGATTAGTGCCGAATCAGGGAGATGCGTGGGAGTATTTTCTGGATCAATTAAAAGATATTTTTAAAACTTTAAATGTTGTACGACCAGACATCTTACAGCTAAAACCGGTTGATATGTTCGATAAGGTGGATTATACCGAACTTCCGGAAGAAATACGTCAATCAGTACCTTTATCTTTCTTTGATGATATCATACAGTTAGGCCTTAGAACCGCACAGATGCACGTAACCCTGGGATTAGAGCGCGTGAATATACAGTTTACACCACAAACCTATAGCAATGATTATTCGGTTTGGTTAAAAAATAGGCTAATTTATCAGTTTGAAAACCGAGTCAACCTGGTCGAAAACAATCTTCATAAATTAAAAGGCTTACGACTTGATCTGGCACAGCAATTTTTGGATAATAAAAAAATTATACGAAAAAAATTACTTGATTTTGATGAATCAAAACTAAAAGGAGAGCGTATTCGTATTCACGGAGATTATCATTTAGGTCAAGTACTCGTAGATAAAGGAGATTTTTATATAATTGACTTTGAGGGAGAGCCGGAAAGTACCATTCGGGATCGAAAGGTTAAACAATCTCCTCTTAAAGATGTAGCAGGAGTTTTCAGGTCCTTTAATTATGCAGTATATGCTACCATATTTAATAATCTCGAAAATTTCCAATATTCTAAAGAAGAATTATTCCATTTTGCAGATGTTCTATACAGTTATATGACTGCTATTTTTCTAAGGAAATATGTGAAGTATGTGCAGTCACATAACCTAAGTATTGGATACTATAAAGAGATAAAATTTATGTTGGAATATTGTTTATTAGAAAAAGCTGTGTATGAGCTTGGTTATGAGTTAAATAGCAGACCGAAATGGGCAGTTATTCCATTAAAAGGAATTTCAAAAATTATTAATAACCAACAAAAAATATGAGTAAAGTAATAGTACATAGTATATTTTCTGAATTTGATATCAATCTTTTTAAAGCTGGGAAGCATTACAGGCTGTATGAAAAATTTGGATCACACATTACCACGGTCAATGGTGTAAAGGGAACCTATTTTGCTGTTTGGGCTCCATCCGCCAAATCGGTTTCGGTTATTGGAGATTTTAATTTTTGGATAGAAGGAGAACATCAGTTACACGTTCGCTGGGATGAATCAGGAATATGGGAAGGTTTTATTCCTGATGTAGGAAAAGGCAGTGTCTATAAATATAAAATTCATTCTCATAATAATGATATTAAGACAGAGAAAGCAGATCCCTACGCCCGTAGATGTGAGCATCCCCCAAAAACTGCTTCTATAGTCTGGGAAGATTCCTATGACTGGCAAGATACCAAATGGATGAAAAAAAGAAAAAAGAAGAATGCTATAGATGCTCCTTTTTCTGTCTATGAAGTACATATAGGATCCTGGAAACGCAAAATTGAAGAAGATAGGTCTTTATCTTACGTCGAATTAGCGGATGAACTGGTTTCATATGTCAAAGAAATGAATTTTACTCACGTAGAATTAATGCCTGTTATGGAGTATCCTTACGACCCTTCCTGGGGATATCAACTAACCGGATATTTCGCACCTACATCACGTTTTGGATATCCAGAAGAATTTAAATTGTTGGTTGATAAGTTACATCAAAATGATATCGGAATCCTGTTGGACTGGGTACCATCACATTTCCCTGAAGACGCCCACGGATTGGGTTTTTTTGATGGATCTTCTTTGTATGAACATCCTGATAAACGAAAAGGATATCATCCGGACTGGAAAAGTCTGATATTTAATTATGGTAGAAACGAAGTAAAGAGCTTTTTGATCAGTAATGCGATTTTTTGGTTAGATCAATACCACGCAGATGGTTTACGTGTGGACGCAGTGGCATCTATGTTATTCCTTGATTACTCCAGAGAAGAAGGAGAATGGGAACCAAACATCTATGGAGGAAGAGAAAACCTGGAGGCAATTGGTTTTATGAAAGAATTGAACGAAGAAGTGTATAAAAGTTTCCCGGATGTACAGACAATTGCCGAAGAATCTACATCGTTTCCAATGGTGTCTAAACCTACTTTTCTGGGAGGTCTTGGTTTTGGTATGAAATGGATGATGGGTTGGATGCACGATACTTTGCAATATTTTGCAAAAGAAGCTATTTATAGGAAACATCATCAAAACGATCTTACCTTCAGTATGACCTACGCATTTACCGAAAATTTTATGCTACCATTATCACATGATGAAGTAGTATACGGTAAAAAAAGTATTATAGGTAGAATGCCTGGAGATGAATGGCAACAGTTTGCAAATCTTAGGCTATTATATAGTTATATGTTTACACATCCTGGTACAAATTTACTATTTATGGGAGCTGAATTCGGACAAAGAGAAGAGTGGAATTTTCAAAGCAGTTTAGATTGGCACCTATTGCAGTATGAGTATCATTCCGGAGTCAAAAAACTTATCTCAGATCTAAATTCACTATATAAAAAGTATCCTGCTCTATATCAAAAACAGTTTAGTGCTGATGGTTTTGAATGGATAAGTTATGATGATCACGAGAATTCTGTTGTAGCCTATATGCGCAAAGGAAATAAAACAACAGATGCCCTGGTAATTGCTTGTAATTTTACACCCGTACCAAGAACTGATTATCGTATAGGATTGCCGGGAAAGGGTAAACTGGTCCAGATATTTAACAGTGATGAAAGCGAATATGGAGGTACTGGGGATTTTAAAGCAGAAACAATTATAATCGAAGAAAAGAATTGGCACCATAAAGAATACTCAGCAAAGGTTACCATACCGCCTTTAAGCGCTGTAGTTTTTAAAATAGAGAAATAAGTTTACTTCTTAAAAATTCAAGTTTTCCCAGATTAATTTCGAATCATCCGAGACTGCGTAGTAAACAATTGTTAATTGATGAAAGTTTCAAACGTTTTCGTTAATTTTTCTTAATAAATACTATTTAAAAGAGTTCATTTATTGCCATAGATGTTGTTTTTTTACATAACAAAGAAGTAAATGAAAAAGAAACCAATCAGCTATGATTACTAATACAGAGTTAGAAGTTAAAGGAAATTTATTTCCGGGAAAAATAATTTCCTTTTCACAAAATGTAGATAAGATCAATTTCACTACAGAAAATGGTGTTATTCTTCAAGTAACCATCATCAGGGGAAGCGTTGTACGCTTCAGATATGCTACCGATAATAACTTCGAGAAAGACTTTTCATATGCTATTAGCGAAAAAGGGGTAAGAGGCTATAGTGAACTTGAAGTAAAAGAGCATAAAGAGGAATATGAAATAACCACGAAAAGAATAAAAATTTATATTGCTAAAGACAATATTCAAGTTACCATAAAGGATAAAGAAGAAAATATTATCTGTAAAGATGATTGGGGCTTTCATTGGGAACAAAGTTATGAGTATGGTGGTAACATTGTAAAAATGAGTAAATCTGCTCCCCAGGGAGAATGTTACTATGGCTTAGGAGACAAACCGATGCACCTTAATCTAAAAGGAAAACGAATAGAAAACTGGGCCACGGATCAGTATGCATTTGGTAAAGATCAGGATCCGTTATATAAAAGTGTTCCTTTTTACATAGGAATGTATGAAGAAAAAGCATATGGAATTTTTTTCGACAATTCTTTTAAAACGTTCTTCGATTTCTGTAATGAACGTCGAAATGTAACTAGTTTCTGGGCGCACGGAGGAGAAATGAATTACTATTTCTTTTACGGGCCTAATATGCAGGATGTGATTACCAGATATACGGACCTCACTGGTAAACCTGAACTGCCACCTTTATGGGCATTAGGATACCATCAGTGTAAGTGGAGTTATTATCCCGAAAGTAAAGTAAAAGAAGTTACTACAAAATTTAGAGATCTTAAAATACCGTGTGATGCTATTTATCTGGATATTGACTATATGGATGGATTTAGGTGTTTTACCTGGAATAAAGAATATTTTCCGGATCCTAAACGTATGGTTCAGGAATTAGCAGAAGATGGTTATAAAACTGTAGTAATTATAGATCCGGGAATTAAAATTGATGATGATTACTGGGTCTATCAAGAAGCTATGGAAAAAGATTATTTCTGCAAGCGGGCGGACGGGCCATATATGAGAGGAAAAGTATGGCCTGGAGAATGTTTTTTTCCTGATTTTACAAATCCCGAAGTGAGAGAATGGTGGGCAGGATTATTTAAGGAACTTATTGATGAAATAGGTGTCAAAGGAGTTTGGAATGATATGAATGAACCTGCCGTGATGGAAGTTCCTGGAAAAACGTTTCCTGATGATGTTCGACATAATTATGATGGCAATCCTTGTAGTCACAGAAAGGCACATAATATTTATGGTACTCAAATGGCGAGAGCGACCTATGAAGGTATCAAAAGATTTGGATATCCGAAAAGGCCATTTGTAATTACCAGATCGGCATATTCAGGAGCGCAACGTTACACTTCTTCTTGGACAGGAGATAATGTGGCTACTTGGGAACACCTTTGGATCGCTAATATTCAGGCGCAACGTATGAGTATGAGTGGTATGTCATTTACAGGTAGTGATATTGGTGGATTTGCAGAGCATCCTACAGGAGAATTGTACGCTCGGTGGATACAGTTAGGCGTATTCCACCCTTTCTGTCGTACACATTCGTCAGGGGATCACGGTAATCAGGAACCCTGGACATTTGGCGAAGAAGTTATAGATGTTACCAGAAAATATGTAGAGCTACGCTATCAGTTACTTCCGTATTTGTATACTATGTTTTGGGAATACGCGGAGGAAGGAATACCGATGTTAAAATCCCTTGTGCTCTATGATCAGTTAGATCCTCAAACACATTATAGAACAGATGAATTTGTTTTTGGAAGCCAAATATTAGTATGTCCTGTTCAGGAACCAAATGCAAAAGGTAGACGATTATACATACCTAGAGGAAACTGGTATAATTACTGGACCCGGGAATATGTAAAAGGGGGCTTGGAACAATGGGTAGATGCCGATCTGGATACCATTCCTTTATTTATTAAAGAAGGTGCTATTATACCTAAATATCCGATTCAGCAGTATGTTGGTGAAAAGAAGATCGATGAACTAAAATTAGAAGTATACTATAAATTAGGAAACAAAGAGGTTTCTAGAGTATATGAAGACGCACAAGATGGTTATGACTATACAAAAGGTCGATTTAGTCTCAGAAGTTTTGCTTTTACCGGAAAAGAGAATGAAATTATCATTCAGCAACATAAAAACGGAACCTATATTACTGAATATGAAAGTATGAAAATTGAATTGATTGGATTACCATTTACTATTAATCAAATTGAAATTGATAATGTCGTAGTGCCTTTAAAAGATCTGAAATTTAATCCGAATGATAATACCGTTGTCGTTCCCAAAGATTTTGCAGAGCTACATATTACTGCATAAAGATTTAACAATCAATAGTATATAATTTGATTTTCAAATGAGTTAAAATAGAAATCGATTATGGTATCATACATCTCGGTTTTTCGTAATTTTAACAATTAATATTTCACAATACATCATTATGAAAACAAAAAATATATTGGTTGCGTTTGGAGCTACATTACTCTTTTTGTCTTGTGCGACAAATCCTTTTACAGGTAAACAAACGTTGGCATTAGTACCTAATTCTCAGATTTTACCGATGGCTTTTCAGCAATATAATCAGTTTCTAGGAGAAAATAAGGTTGTAAGAGGAACTACTGAATCTGAAATGGTGACCCGTGTTGGGCAAAGAATTGCAAAAGCATCTGAACGATGGTTAAATGCTAATGGCTATACAGGATATCTGAAAGATTATAAGTGGGAATACAACCTTGTCGAAGATAAAACGGTTAATGCCTGGTGTATGCCTGGTGGAAAAATAGTTTTCTACACAGGTATTATGCCCATTGCACAAAATGAAACAGGAGTAGCTGCGATTATGGGTCACGAAGTAGCTCACGCTTTAGCAAATCACGGGCAGCAAAGAATGAGTGCTGCACAACTGCAACAAGTTGCTGGAGTTGCCACAACAGTAGCCGCTAGTGGGCGAAGTGCAGAAACTCAACAAATTATCGGAACTGCATTTGGCTTAGGAAGTCAACTGGGAGTAATGTTGCCATTTAGCAGAAGTCACGAAACGGAAGCAGATCGTATTGGATTGCAACTAATGGCAATTGCAGGTTATAATCCTGATGAAGCAGCAGAACTATGGAAAAGAATGAAAGCAAGCAGTGGAGGACAAAATCCACCTGAGTTTTTGAGTACGCATCCTCATCCTGACACCAGGATTGCTAATCTGAATGCTTGGGCCCCCGCGGCAAAAGCTGAAGCTAAAAAATTCGGTGTAACAAGCTTTAAATAATTACTATTTTTAAATTCTTAAAAAGATTATAACTATTTTAGGAGCTGTTCTAAAAATTTAGAACAGCTTTTTTAATATTGTTATATGAGAGAAATACTACCCAAAGGGCATAAAAAATTATTAAATGCTTGGGCTTTTTACGATTGGGCGAACTCTGTTTATAGTTTAACCATTGTATCCGCGATATTTCCAATTTTCTATGGATCATTATTTGAAAAAGGAGAAACTATCGAAATTTTTGGAGGAGCCATAAGAAGTACACCACTGATCAATTATGCTACCGCTATTGGATTTATAATAGTTGCGTTAGTGTCTCCAATATTATCCGGTATTGCCGATTACTTGGGTAATAAAAAAACATTCATGAAATTTTTTAATTATCTGGGTGCATTATCTTGTATTGGATTGTATTGGTTTAGCGTAGATCAGATTTATTTTAGCTTGTTATGCTATATTTTGGCTCTTGTAGGTTTTTGGGGAAGTATAGTGTTCTATAACTCATACTTACCTGATATTGCATTTCCCGAACAACATGATAGAATAAGTGCGAAGGGGTATTCTTTAGGATATATTGGCAGTGTCATTTTACTTTTGGTTAACTTGGGGATGGTGATGTCTGCGTCAACAGATGAAGCCAGAATAGATGCTATGAAGTATTCTTTCATTTTGGTGGGAGTATGGTGGATCCTCTTTAGCCAGTTTTCATATTACTATTTGCCAAAAGGAAATACAGGTCATAAATTAACAAATAATGTCTTATTCAATGGTTTTAGAGAGTTAAGGACAGTTTGGAGAAACATGAGTGATAATATTCGACTGAAAAGATATTTAGTGGCCTTCTTCATATATAGTATGGCTGTGCAAACTGTAATGTTAGTAGCAACATATTTTGGTGAACAAGAAATAAACTGGGGTGGCGACAGTGAGAAAACTATGGGATTAATTCTTAGCATATTAATTATTCAATTGGTAGCCGTGGGAGGTGCATATTTAACCTCTATGTGCTCTACTAAATATGGCAATATCCCAACGCTAATCGGAATAAATATGATTTGGGTGATGCTTTGTATTTATGCATTTTTTGTAACAGAACCTATTCAGTTTTATGGAACTGCTGGTTTTGTTGGTCTTGTTATGGGAGGCATCCAAGCATTATCACGTTCTACATATTCTAAGTTTTTACCAAAAACAGAAGATACCACATCCTATTTTAGCTTCTATGATGTTTCAGAAAAAGTAGGGATTGTTATCGGAATGGGTATTTATGCTACGGTAGATTTGATTACAGGAAGTATGAGAAATGCAATATTATTCTTAGTTGTATTTTTCGCTCTAGGTATTTTGTTGTTGTTCAGAGTTCCTAGAGAAAAATAATATTTAAGCTTTCGTATACGAATTAAAGATTTTTCTGAAAGAGGACATGTCTACGTACCTCTTGGATTACTTTTACAAATGTAAAATGAAATATATTTTACAAGTAAATTTTTTGTTTAGAATTTCTAATTAAAAGTGGTTTTAAAAAGAAATATCATTCTGAACCAAACGTTATTATTACAACTAATTATCTTAATGTAAACAATTATGAAAAAAATAATTTTATTACTCGCAGTAATACTGCTTGCTTCATGCTCTGCTAGTCAGAAAACCATCATTGCAGCAAAAAAAACATTAAAAGGAGAATGGTCACTAGATAATATATCTTATGATCGATCCGGTGTTTTTGATGTGACATTATATAATGATGCTTCTGCAGAATGTCTTACAGGTGGTATCTGGAAGTTTATTCCTAATAACAATACAGGTATGTATACTGTAAATGATAGTCAGTGTACATCTACCGGAGCTCGTAACTTTAGATTTACAATTCCTGAACCTTCTGAAAATGGTGACTATAGTTTTCTTTTCAAGCCTATTGATGACAAAAAGAGAAGCACTAACGATAATAAAGGGTATCGAATGACCCTCAAGCAATTAGACGATACTACGATGACCTGGACTCAGACAGTGAGCCTTGAAGGAAGACCGTTTGTGATCACAATGAATTTTAATAAATTACAATAACTCAAATCTTTACACAATGATGAAATCAGTTTTAAAAAAAATAACAATCGCATGTATCGCAATCACTATTCTAAATAGTTGTGATGCTGTTAATAATGCAAATAATACTCAAAAAGGAGCTGTAATAGGTACAACTACCGGTGCAGTATTAGGTGGAGTAATCGGAAATAACGTCGGAAATAAGGAGAACTCAGTCTTAGGTGCTGTTATCGGTGGTGTAGTTGGAGGAGTTGCTGGAGGGATTATCGGTAAGCAAATGGATAAGCAGGCTCAAAAAATCGAGGAGGAGATTCCGGGAGCAGAAGTTACTCGCATAGGAGAAGGAATCGACATCGTTTTTGATGAAAATAGTGGAGTGTATTTTGATACGAACAAGTATAATATTAATACGCAATCCAGAGAGAATTTAGGTAAATTGATCAATGTTTTTAAAGATTACCCGGACACCAATATTATAGTAGAAGGTCATACTGATAACACCGGTGATGCTGCCTACAATCTTGAGTTGTCTAAAAAACGTGCCAATGCAGTTACAAGTTTTCTAATTTCGCAAGGGATTGATAAAAGCCGCTTAACAACATATTTTCATGGTGAGACTTTACCCAAATATGATAATTCTACTGCAGAAGGTAGAGCGAAAAACAGAAGAGTTGAGTTCGGAGTACTAGCAAACGACAAAATGATAGAAGATGCAAAACAGAAAGTGGACTAAATAGATTTATAAATAATTTGCAAAATCCTCAACAGAATTTATTTCTGTTGAGGATTTTTTTATACCAATACTTTTTTCTTTACCCTGTAAACAGTGATACTGTTTTCACTATTAATGATGTGTTTTAAATCGGGCGATATGAGGATATTTGTAATGTAAAAATAATACTAATCTCTTTAAACCTTTACCGTGAGAGCAATTGTAATAGTACTAATAAACATACTTTTTTTAAGTTGTGGAGCTTCAGACAAATTAACCAGAGCGGCAGAAAGATCCATCAATGGGATTTGGATCTTAAGAAAAGTGGATTTAGACACTAATCATAAAGGTACTTTTAAGATTAAACTGCTTGATAATATTCCGACAGAGTGCATAGAAAATACCAATTGGGAGTTTATCTCTAATAATAATACCGGTAGCTACGCACTATCAGGATATTCTTGTCGCCAAAATGGCATCTATAATTTCATCTGGTCTATCCCGAAAGAAATGTATGGATTTAACCATAGTATCCTGCTGAAGCCTGTAAACAAAAAAATGAAAAGCGAATTAAATAATAAAGGATATCGCATGCAATTGTATGAATTAGGAACCAATACTATGACTTGGAGTCATGACAGGATCGTAGATGGAGAAAAATTTACAATACTTCTAAAATTCGAAAAGCAATAGATATACTTTAAAAAATTATATCAACAAACAAATTATAAACATGAAATCACACAACTTCAAAAGAAAACAAAAACTAACATATCTGATAATACTATTAATGATTTTGGGTAGCTGTAAAACAATGAAAAATACTGAAATTGCTGCTTCTATCGGGGCTGTTGGCGGAGCTGTTATTGGAGGGGTTATTGGAGATAATATTAGTGAAGAAGCGGAAATAGGTGCTATTATTGGAGGAATTGCAGGAGCTACGGTGGGTGGTATTATTGGTCATCAAATGGATCAGCAAGCTAAAAAAATAGAAGAAGAAATGCCTAGTGTTGCAGTAGAAAGGGTAGAAGAAGATATTTATATTGTTCTTGATAAAGAAAGTGGAGTTTATTTTAAAAGTAACCAACATAATCTCAATGAATCTTCAAAACAGACAATCAATAAATTGGTCGATATACTTAAAGAGTATCCTAATTCTAATGTACTTATCGAAGGACATACGGATAATGTTGGTAAAGAAGAAGCTAATTTCATGTTATCAAAATTTAGAGCACAGTCTGTTAGAGATTATTTAGTCCGTCAGGGTATAGAAAAACAGCGATTTATAGTAAAGTATTATGGAGAGTCACAACCTAAATACGATAATAACACTTCACAAGGAAAATCAAAGAATAGAAGGGTAGAAGTCATAATATCTCCAAATGAGGAATTAAAAAGACAAGCAGTCGCACAAATTAAAGAGTAAAACGCTGTAATTGAGAATGATAAATCCCGACCTAATATTCGGGATTTTTTTATGCTCAAAATTTATGTATCTTCAATAAATGAATAATCACAAACACATACTAATTATAGGGGGTGGCCTGGCTGGTTTGACGAGCGCCATTCATCTGGCAAAGTCAAAAATACCCGTTATGCTTATAGAAAAGGAGGTGTATCCAAAGCATAAAGTTTGTGGAGAATATATTTCTAATGAGGTGTTACCTTATTTACATTTTCTGGACATAGAAATACAGGACTTGAATCCGGTACAGATTTCAGAATTGAACATCAGTACTATAAACGGGAAACTGATTCAAAGTTATCTGCCACAAGGTGGATTTGGAATCAGTAGGTATTCTTTAGATAATTATTTATGGAATAAAGCTAAAATTCTGGGAGTACAGTTGATTCACGATCAGGTTATAAGTGTTAAAAGAGCTAATAACACGTTTTCAGTTAAAACTACTAATAATGGAACGTTAATATGCGATCTGGTAATTGGAGCGTATGGGAAACGTTCTGGTCTTGATAAAATTTTGAACAGGGACTTCAGTCAAAAAAAATCTCCTTGGCTAGCTGTAAAAATGCATTACAAAGGTAATTTCGACCCTAAAACTGTGGCTTTACATAATTTTAGCGGTGGTTATTGTGGTTTATCAATGGTTGAAAATAACACAGTAAATGTGTGTTATTTGGTAAATTACAAAAGCTTCAAGAAACATAAAAATATCAAAAATTTCGAGGAAAAAGTACTTCATGAAAACCCATTTTTAAAAGACTTTTTTGAGAATTCAATACCAATATTTGATAAACCATTAACAATCAGTCAGATTAATTTTGATAGAAAAAAACCTGTAGAAAACCATGTTTTTATGATTGGTGATGCCGCAGGACTTATCCATCCTCTTTGTGGTAATGGTATGGCTATGGCTATGCAAAGCTCACAAATATTGTGTGACTTATTAGTTAATAATTATACTTCGAAAGCATATTCGTTTGAAGAGATAAAAAAACTTTATGTAAGGAGATGGAATGCTAATTTTTCTAATAGGCTACGTGCCGGAAGAGTACTTCAGAAAATATTGCTAAACCGTAAATTTCAAATAATAGCTCAGAAGATAGCTAATTTGCTACCGCCTCTTGTACCAAAAATAATAAGACAAACACACGGTAAACCAATGGTATGTTAGTAAATCTTTTAAATAGAAGTTATGAAATGGAACTTATGGATGATCCGGAGGTAGATAAAAAAGATCTGGCTGTGGCACTCAATGATATTTCCAGAGTAAATAGATTGTTAGGAGGTAATAGTATTACCATAAAAGCTGTTCTTAATCAGATCAGAAAAAGTAATACTACAAAAGAATGGATAATTATCGATCTTGGCTGTGGTGATGGTGAAATGCTCAGGCAAGTGGCAGGTAATTTCAGAAAAAAGAAAATAAAGGCTAAACTGATAGGAATTGATAATAATGACAAATGTCTGGAACATGCCAGAAAACTGAGTGATTCATATAGTGAAATCCAGTTCTACCAAAGAAATATCTTGACATTGACTAAAGATGAATTTTCCTGTGATATGATCATTTGTACTTTGACATTACATCATTTTGATAATGATCAAATAATCAAAGTCCTTAATAAAAGTATGGAATTAGTTTCTGACGCGGTAATTATTAACGACATTCATAGAAATCGATGGTCATATTATTTATTCAAGGTATTTAGTTTCTTTTTTATCAAAGGATATATAGCAAAAAATGATGGATTGGTTTCTATTAAAAGAGGCTTTAAGAAAAAAGAGCTATTACACTTTGCAAATCAGTTACAGTTAGAAAAATATCGATTAAATTGGAAATGGGCGTTTAGATACCGCTGGGTGATCAATAATTAAAATATAAGGGAAATTGGGTGTAAAGATAATAACAGTTGCAAAGCAGTTGCCAGAATATGTTAGGGAAACTAAGGAAATAATTCCTTTCGTATCACAATGGTTATCGGGACAAGAAGATCGTTTTAAGAGAAAGGTTCTAAAGATTTTTGAAAATGCTGCCGTGGATAGACGATACGGAATTATGAGTATTGAGGAGGTGTTTACGGCAACTACTTTTGAAGATAAAAATGATATCTATGTTCGGGAAGTCAAGAAATTGGGGGAATCGGTAGTTAAAAAGGCCTTGGATCAAGCCGGATGGGATCCGAAGTCCTTAGATTATATAATCACGGTAAGCTGTACAGGAATTATGATTCCTTCATTAGATGCCTATATCATCAATACCTTAAATCTTAGGCAAGATATTGTGCGTCTTCCTGTTACAGAAATGGGTTGTGCCGCAGGAGTTTCCGGAATTATCTATGCTAGAAATTTTTTAGAATCCAATCCCGGAAAGAGAGCAGCAGTTATAGCTATAGAATCCCCTACAACAACTTTTCAACACACAGATTTTAGCATGGTTAATATCATAAGTGCGGCTATTTTCGGGGATGGAGCGGCGTGCACATTGCTCTCTTCAGAAAATAAGGCTGAAGGACCAACTATTATTGCTGATGAAATGTTTCATTTCTATGATGCCACAACCATGATGGGTTTCAAGTTAACTAATAGTGGTTTAAAAATGGTATTGGATAAAGAAGTTCCCGAGAAAATTGCAAAACATTTTCCTGAAATCATAAATCCCTTTCTAAATAAGTATGGAAAATCTATTGAAGAAATTGACCACCTAATCTTTCATCCGGGAGGAAAAAAGATTGTACAAACTGTGGAAAAACTTTTTGGAGATCTTGGTAAGAATATTGATGATACCAAAGAAGTGTTGCGAAAATACGGCAATATGAGTAGCGCCACCGTATTGTATGTGCTTGAGCGTTTTATGAAAAAAAAACCAGCCAAAGGAGAAACTGGTCTTATGCTTAGTTTCGGACCGGGATTCTCCGCACAAAGGATATTGTTAGAGTGGTAATGAAAATGAAAACTTTATGAAATTATGAAAATCAGAATCATTTTACTCATATTTCTTATTTCTGGATGGGTTGGTATTGCTCAAAAAAAGTTTAATGATACTATTCCCTTTAAAGATGACCTGGGTTTAATTGTTATTCCAATAAAGTTTAATGGTATTGAGAAAAATTTTATTTTCGATACAGGTGCTACGCATTCGATTGGATTTTCGTGGGTTCCAGATGAACTTGTTAAGACAAAAATAACACAGAAAATTACTTCTTCCAGTAAAAGACAAAGTAAACTACGATACTATAAGAGTGATTCTGTAAACCTAGCTTCAGCAAAAATTACGAAACATAAAATTCTGGCGACTAAGGATAGTGATATATTTTCCTGTTATGACATTGATGGAGTTTTAGGAGTAGATATTATTGAGGCATTTAACTGGATTATTAACTATGATCAAAAGTATTTGGTGATGCTTAATAAAGACTACTTTCCTGATGATTTGAGCAGCATGAATAAAATTGATTTTCAGTATCGAAATAAAAGGCCATATGCGTTTTTAAATTTTGACAGTGAACGACTACAATTTCTGTTTGATACTGGAGCGACTTTTTCTGATATTTACATTAAAGATTATAAAAGAATTAAAAATATAAATCATTTGCGTAAAGAAAAATACAATGGTTTTTTCGATTTTAATGGTAATCTGACCAAGTCAAAATCCTCTGTGATGCGATTTTCTTCTGTAATGACAAAAGATGTATCGATTGATGGGATATTTGATTTTAGTAAAAAAAGTAATAAGATTGGTAATTCATTATGGAAGAATAATACTCTGTTTTTAAGCCTGAAAAACAATATTTTATACACAAATAAAAAACAGATTGAAGAATCCCGTACAGAATATGGATGCGCTTTTGTGTACGAAAACGATGAAATAACGGTTGTTAAGATAGTAATAGATAGTCAGGCCTGGAATGAAGGATTGAGACAGGGAGATATCATAAAGATGATTAATGGAAAAACATTTAGAGATTTCTGCGATTTGCAAAGTTTTCAAAAAGAAACAGCTACTAAAGAAGAGGATGTAACTATTACATTAAATGACAATAGGACAATAGTTCTTAAAAAGAAGATAATACTTTAAGATATGAAATATACGATCATGAGTCTCTTTTTAATTATTTATCAGCTAAGTGCGTGTGCACAAAAAGATAATGCTATCGCAGAAACAGATATGGTATCAGCAGAAGTAACTAATGTAGTCATATCGGGAGAGGAAAATAAATATACGTTTAGTGTAGCAATTAAAAGCTCTGATCAGGGTTGCAATCAGTATGCAGATTGGTGGGAAGTTGTTTCTGAAGAAGGAAAACTTCTTTATCGTAGGCTTTTAATGCATAGTCACGTAAATGAGCAACCTTTTACGAGATCCGGAGGCCCGGTTGAAATTACCAAAGATAGAGTAGTTTATATAAGGGCTCATATGAATACCATAGGATATGGAAATGTTATATTTAAAGGAAGTGTATCCAGTGGGTTTCATCAGGAAACCTTAGAAACCTCTTTTGCTAGTGAATTAGAAACAACAGCACCATTACCAGACGGATGTGCTTTTTAAAAAAAACTAAGATTTTGACCAAAGAACAAATCATTAAAAAATTACCTTATGAGGCTCCCTTTTTATTTGTGGACGAAATTACAGCCGTTGATGAGGATAAAATAACAGGTAATTACAGTCTGAAGACTGACGAATATTTTTATAAAGGACATTTTAAAGATCACCCGATTACTCCGGGAGTGATTCTAACCGAGATTATGGCTCAGATTGGTTTGGTGTGTTTAGGAATCTTTCTTTGTGATGACGGTGTCAATAGCCAGATAGCCAGAGTAGCTATGAGTAGTACATCTGTGGATTTTTTTAAAACGGTTCTGCCAGGTGAGAAAGTAAAAGTCAAATCAGAAAAAGAATATTTTAGATTTAATAAGCTAAAATGTAAAGTAAGTATGTATAATGACGATGATAAATTAGTGGCAAAAGGTGTTATAGCGGGAATGGTAGCAAATCTTGATTAAATGGACTTAGGGTATTCATTAGTAAAACTAGTATTAAAAATCAAAGGAGAGAAGAAGTCATGGTCGACAGATCCCATTGATTATCTCAAAAAAAGACAAGAAAATATCAATAACCCAAGTAGTGCTATTTTGTTAGGAAATTCTTCTAGAACTTGGACCGTATTAGGTAGTAAAGTAACTGAAATTATTCCTGCGAATAAATCAAATGAATTTTTATTATTCTACTGTCACGGAGGAGCATTTATTTACGGACCAACTAAATATAATTGGAAATCCATTGCACGTATTGTTCAACAAACGAACACTTGTGCTTGGCTGATTGATTACCCAAAAGCACCAGAAAATAACATTGATGTAATTTCTAGGAATATTTGGGAAGCTTATCAGAAAGCTTTAAACGAGTATGATGCCTCTAAGATTATTTTTGTCGGAGATTCTGTAGGAGGCAATTTGCTGATTTCCTTGACTCAAAGGCTTGTTCGTGAAACAAAAGAATTGCCAAATTGCCTTATTTTGATTACTCCGATGGTAGATGCAAGTCTTACCAATCCCAGAATAAAGGAGGTTGACCCTATCGATCCGCTCTTAAGTTTTAAAGGAGTATATTCTGCTAAAAAGATGTGTGCAGGAGGATTTTCTTTAAAAAATCCCATAATATCACCGATATATGGATCATTTAAGAATTTTCCACCGGTTCATATTTTTATGGCAACGAATGATATTTTAATGCCAGATCAAGAGTTATTCATAGAAAAGATAAAGAAAGAAGGAAGAGCGATTGAAGTAATTGTTGGAGAAAATATGCCTCATGTTTGGCCTTTTCTACCATTTATGAAACAAGGGAGTATCGCTATGCAGAAAATCATTTCAATTATTAAAAGAATTGTTTCTGATGATGAATAGAAGGGTAGTTATTACGGGATTGGGTGTAGTCGCTCCTAATGGGATGAATATTTCAGAATTTAGTACTGCTATTAAAAATGGTAGTTCCGGAATCCGGTATATAGATGAATTGAATAAGCTTAATTTCTCTTGTCAAATTGCTGGAAAACCAAAATATAGTAAAGATTACTTAAATAATTACTTTAACAATGTTCAGTTAAAGGGTTTAAATGCCTCAGGATTAGAATATGGAGTAATCGCCGGTTTAGATGCATGGAAAGATGCAGGTTTAGCATTGGTGGATAAAAAAGAGGATCCCATCTGGAATGCCGGAGTTATCTTCGGTACTGGAATTTTAGGAGTAGATAAATTTAGAGAAGCTATTTATAAAGTAGACGAAGGAAACGTAAGAAGATTAGGCAGTACTTCCGTAATCCAGACTATGGCGAGCGGGATTAGTGCATTTCTTGGGGGTATGATTGGTTGCGGAAATATTACTACGACTAATTCGTCAGCTTGTAGCACGGGAACAGAGGCTATTTTGATGGCTTATGAACGTATCGTATCCGGAAAAGCAGAAATCATATTGGCGGGTAGTACCAGTGACAGTGGTCCTTATGTTTGGGGCGGTTTTGATTCGATGAGAATCCTTCCTCGTAAACATAATCAAAATCCTACAACCGCTTCCAGACCGATGAGCGCAACTGCCAGTGGTTTTGTTCCAGGCAGTGGAGCAGGGGCATTGGTAATAGAAAGTTTAGATAATGCAATAAAAAGAGGAGCTAAGATTTATGCCGAAATTTTAGGAGGACACGCGAACAGTGGAGGACAAAGGAATGGAGGCAGTATGACAGCCCCTAATAACATTGCAGTAAGAGAATGTATCGAACAGGCCATAATCAATTCAGGTATTACAGCTAATGATATTGATGTAGTCAACGGACATCTTACGGCAACTACAAAAGACATCAACGAAATTGAGAATTGGTGTTATGCACTGAAAAGAAAGGGAAAGGATTTTCCGTATATAAACTCATTAAAAAGTATGGTCGGTCATTGTTTGGCAGCTTCCGGTAGTATAGAAAGTGTCGCGACTGTACTTCAGCTAAAAGACGATTTTATATTTGGTAATATCAACTGCGAAGATATACATCCACAAATTGAAGCTATCGTAGATAAAGAAAAGATTCCTGTTAAAACATTATCCAAAATCCTAAATATTGCTGCTAAAGCAAGTTTTGGATTTGGAGATGTAAATGCTTGTATTATCTTTAAAAAATATTCATAATACTAATTTCATGACAAACGAAGATTTGCTATCTAAATTAAAAACCATTATAGAGCCCTACGTTCAGAATCAGGAAGGATTACAAAACCTATCAGAAAATACTAATTTTATAGATGATTTGGAGATCAATTCTGCCAATCTGGTGGATGTGATTCTGGATGTAGAAGATGAGTTTGGTATTGAAATAGATAATGATGGAATGGATAAGATGCTTACTGTGAAGGCATCTATAGAGGTGATTCAGGATAAATTAGCATCTAAATAAATGATAGGGAATGATATTGTAGATCTTAAAATCGCTTCTTTGCAAAGCAATTGGAAGAGAAAAGGTTGGTTGCAAAAAATCTTTACCCAATCAGAACAAAACCTGATAGCTCACGCTGAGAACCCTGATCAAATGGTATGGAAGCTATGGAGTATGAAAGAAGCTGCCTATAAAGCCCATCAAAGAAGGTTTTCTTTACTTCCAAAATATAACCCCAAAGATTTTATCTGTCACGATACTACTGTAGACATTGACGGCTTTGTATATCAGACAATATCAAAATACGAAGAAGACTATATACATTCTATCGCATATACAAATCGCGACGATTTTATTTCAAAAGTATTTGTAGATACATCAAAACAATATAAAAATCAAGTAAAATATTATGTTGGGAATCTATTGAATGTACATATATCTGCGGTAACTTTGCAAAAAGATGCTAATCGTATTCCGAATATAAGAATTAATAATAAGGAAACTAAAGCTGTTCTTTCACTGTCCAGTCACGGTTCTTTTTCTGCTTTTACAATTATTTTATATTAAAATTCATTTTGGTTTTTATACATTTGAGTTTATCGAGCTCAATTAATCATTAATCAACCAAATTAAATAAACATGTTATTTTTAAAAAGAACTATTGCGATATTGGCTTTTGCGATAGTAGTAATATCTTGTTCAAGATCCGAACAAAAGACAGAAGTTTCAGATACTTCTACAAATACTGAATTCAAAATAGATTACGAAAAATTCACCTTAGATAATGGTTTGGAAGTAATTCTTCATGAAGACCACAGTGACCCTATTGTAGCTGTTGCCACAATGATGCACGTGGGATCCAATAGAGAGAAACCCGGAAAAACAGGTTTTGCACATTTTTTCGAACATATGTCTTTTAATGATTCAGAAAACACTCCGGTAGGAGCTAACAGAAAAATGATTCCGGAATGGGGAGGACAAAGAAACGGTGGTACCTGGACAGATGGAACGGTGTATTATGAAGTAGTCCCTAAAGATGCTTTTGAAAAAATCCTGTGGATCGATTCTGATCGCTATGGATATATGATCAATACAGTCACCGAAGCTGCATTAGAGAGAGAAAAGCAGGTTGTTAAAAATGAAAAACGACAGCGTGTGGACAATGCACCGTATGGTTATACGGATGAAATTATAAGAAAAAACCTATATCCTGAAGGCCATCCATACAGCTGGACAGTGATTGGTTCGCTACCTGATTTGCAGTCAGCAACATTAGAGGATGTAAAGGAATTTTATAAAGAATACTATGGGGCTAGTAACGGTTCATTAGTTATTGCGGGTGATATAGATATTGCAGAAACTAAAGAATTAGTAAGAAAATGGTTTGGAGAAATCGAAAAAGGACCCGATGTGGCGCCTTTAGATCCAATGCCAGTAACTTTGTCAGAAAATAAGTCTCTATATTTTGAAGATAATTTCGCCAAACTCCCGGAATTACGAATGGTATTTCCGACAGTAGAAGAATATCATAAAGATGTTTACGCATTACAGATCTTAGGCCAGTTACTTACAGGAAGTAAAAAATCTCCATTGTATAAGGTACTTGTAGAAGAGAAAAAATTAGCTCCTAGACCCTTTACATTTCAGAGGTCTAGTGAATTGGCGGGGGAATTTACATTTAGTATTCGTGCCAATGCAGGAAAAGATTTAGACAGTGTTAAGGCTGCTATAGACGAAGGTTTGTTAAGATTCGAAAAAAATGGATTTACAGATAATGAGCTTAAAAGAATAAAAGCAGAGTTAGAAACCCAATTGTACCAAGGATTTAGTACGGTGTTAAGTAAGGCGTTTCAATTAGTACAGGACAATGAATTTAACGGTGATCCTAGTTATATTACCGAAACTGTAAAATTAACTAATGCAGTTACCAAAGAAGATGTCATGCGTGTTTATAACACATATATTAAAGATAAGAATTATGTTATGACCAGTGTAGTTCCAAAAGGGCAATTAGATCTTGCAGTATCAAGCGCTAAGCAAGCCACAGTTTGGATCGAAGAGGTGAGAAAGGATGTAGCAAGCGAAGAAGTTAGTCAGGGTGAAGAAGCCGTTTATGAAAAAACACCTTCTAAGCACGATCGAAGCGAGCCTGATTTTGGAGAATTACCGTTATTTAAATCACCAGAAGTATGGACTAGTGAGGCTTCTAACGGTATGAAAATATTCGGAATTGAAAACACAGAACTTCCATTGATAAATTTTGATATTACTATTACAGGAGGTCATTTGTTAGATCCAATGGATAAAGCAGGAATTTCGAGTCTGATGACAAGTTTGATGATGGAAGGTACTATAAACAAAACACCAGCCGAATTAGAAGAAGCCATCGGGTTATTGGGAGCTTCTATTAGCATGAATAGCTCTAGTGAAGAAATAAGAATAACGGCATCTTGTTTGTCTAAAAATTTTAAGGAGACTCTTGCCTTAGTAGAAGAGATTATTCTGCAGCCTCGTTGGGATGAAAAAGAGTATAATCGACTAAAACAAGCTCTGAAAACCAATCTAAAAGGGCGTGAGGCAAATCCTAATGCAATTGCTTCAGTAAATTTTAATAAACTCGTCTATGGAGATCAACACATTCTAGGAGTGCCTAATTCGGGAACCTTAGAAACCATCGATAACATTAGTTTAGAAGATTTAAAAGCGCACTATGAAAAACTTTCTTCAAAAAATGCAGTTTTTCACATCGCTGGTAATATTAATAAGAAAGAAGTAGATACAGCAATATCATCTCTTGCAGCTAACTGGAATACTGAAAAAGTTGAAATACCTGAATTTAAGGTTGCCCAAAATGAACAGGTAGATCAATTATTTTTTATAGATGTCCCTAGTGCAAAACAATCTGTAATTTTTATTGGTGATTTGGCTTTATCCGCTACCCAAGATGAATTTAATAATTTGGAATACGCAAATGAAATTCTGGGAGGAGGATCCAGCGGAAGGTTATTTCAGACACTAAGGATAGAAAAAGGATACACTTATGGCGCTTATTCCGGTATCAGAGCATTAAAAAACATTAGTCCGTTTACAGTGAGAACAAGTGTCCGCGCAAATGCAACGTTACCATCATTAAAAATTATCGAAGATATGCTAGTCAATTACGGAGAGAGTTTTGATGAGGATGCCGCAGAAATTACAAAAACTAAAATTTTAAAAGGAAGTACGAGAGCATATGAGGGTTTAGGGGATAAGCTTAATATCCTCAGAGAAATGAGTAAATATAACAAGCCTGCATCATTTATAGAAGATGACCAGAAGGAATTAGTAGCAATGTCCGTGTTAGACTTTAAGGAGATTATTTCTAAATATATTCAGGAGAATAAGATGATCTATCTTATAGTGGGAGATAAAGCAACCCAATTTGATGAAATAAAGAAATTTAATAAGGTAGTAACCGAACTGGATATTCACGGACACAAGATGTAGGATATAGTTTTACTTCATTGTTATAATGAAGTCAACTACCTCAGGGCAAGCCCGCGAGGCATCCAATAGAAACACAATTTTAATATTTCGAGGCAAGCCTCGGATAATTTAACTCCACAATGTGGATTAAAATGGCTTGGTCAGAATGTATCAAGCCATTTTTATTGTAAAAAGAGGGTATATCACCCCTGATAAAACCGTATTTATACCCTAAAATAATTGATGAATCATTTATATCTTTATCCAAGGGAAAATGAATGTCTAAAATTATTTATAATGATTACTAAATTAATAATCAAAGGGGAAGAAACACGTGATAAAAAGATTACAGTTACGCGTTTAAAAGAAGCGAACATTGTAAATACAGGGCTTTTGGAGGATTCTGAAAGACTGGCAAAAGCATATAGTATGAATTTATATACTTAGCATAATTCTACATATTTATTTCAAGATCGGGAAATCGAATACTATTTTTAATTCGTTTTTTTCACGTTCATCGTGGATATTTATGCCAAAATCATTTGTGTAAATAGTAGTTTTTCCAAGAAGATTCTTCGTAATATCTAGGGTGAAATTGATAATTATTTCTATGGTAACACCTTTGATGGTAAGGTTCCCTATCACTTTATAATTATTATCTCCAAAATGGACTACTTCAGAGCTTTCAAAAGCAATTTTGGGATATTTCTTTTTATGAAAATATTTCTCCCACATTAAATGACCATCCCTCAAGAAGTTATCCGTATCCAACGTATTGATCAAAGCGGTTCCTTTAAAATAGGCATTTTCAGGATCTTCCGGATTGAAAGATATTTTGAAATCTAAACCACCAATAGTGCCTTGGGTATCTTCAGAAACGAAATCAAAAGATATTTTAGTATTCTTTTTATCAAACTCTAGCTTAATAATATCATTAATCAAAGCCTCTTCATGACCAACATAGCCATCAGACATATTGGTAATATCATTAGCAGAAGTAGGAAATTGAGCGTAACCAAAAGGTATTAACAAAATTAAACAAACAACAGAATTGATATACGTTTTCATAAAAAAGTCATTTTTTAAATATAAAAAGAATCAATAACCATTCCAATAGCTTTAACAAATCAAAACATTAGATATTTATGAAAATCATTCAAAAAAATGATAATTTGATGTTAACATCTCAATAAAATTCTAAAAAAACATCTAACTTAGAAAGGAATTTAATTGACTGTCAGGTATATGAACTATAAATCTTTTACGTATGGAACAACAAGAAAAAAAGAAGTCCTGGGCAAAAAGAAAGTTTGCAGATTTCCAAACAAAGTATCGTAGATCTTCTAATTTTGGTTATGGATCCAAGAGAGATAAATTTGCCATTGCAGGTAATGGTGAACTTTTGGCCTCTAAACATAATAATAATGAAGATATAGATTCTAATAAATAGAGGTAAGGAGGTATCTTTTATGTTTCGTTCTATATAAATTCTGATAGTAAACGGTATTTCATTGCATACATTCCTGTAGTTGTGGCTACTGTAGTTGGCTTATGTCTTAGAAACTCCATTGCTAGTGACTTAAGATTATGAATAAGAATCCAATTACAAAGAATAATAATCCATCCAAAATTTTAGTATTTAACATTTTTTATGATAAGATATAAGTTTGGGATGCATAAAGTATCATTTTAAAGTAGTAAATTACGGTATATAATTGATAGTTAAATAATTGTAAATAAAGTAATAAAATATAAAAGATGAAGATTAATTTTTTTTTAGTGTTAGTAGCAGGTTTCCTAATCGGATGTAGTAGCACTAATAAAGTAGTAGAACCTACTGTACAGAGTGAAGCACTGGAAGCATTAATTTCTGAAAGAGCTCTTAAAATTGAATGTGAATGGGCGTATCCATTACCAACATCAAGTATTACTGCCGCTGCAAACTATGGTTTACTTCCTCAAGGAAGCAATGTGAGTGGTATAAATCTAATTGGAAATACCAATTACATCAAAATAAAAGGCGATAAAATTTCGATGAATTTACCATACTATGGTGAACAACAGATGCACGGGCGTATTGACAGAAAACAAACTGGTTTAGTTTTTGATGGAGTTCCCGAGCGTTTTGAAATAATTAAGAATGAAAAAAGCCAACAACATACCATAAAGTTTGCTGTGCAAAACGGTACAGAAGTTTATAACGTCGTAGTAACTTTATTTCCTAATTGGGGTAGTAGTGTCAACATAAATACGAGTCATAGAACTTCAATACGTTATAAAGGGTATGCTACTGAATTAGAAAAGAATGATGCTGTAGTTAGTAATTAAATTATTGGGAGATATTTTTTTTATCTAGGATTCTTGATTCCTAAAACTGAATATATATCTTAATCATATAGTAAGAGTCGATTAACACTGTAATCGACTCTTTTTTTATAAAACAATCTAGGTGTTTTATTATTTCATTTTTACACCACTAAAAATTTCCGTCTCACTAGGTAATCCAAGTTTATCCCGCACTGCTTGACCTGCCTGTAGCCCCGAAACAATAGCTCCTTCATAATAACCGACATTAACACCAAAATTAATCCAGTCTCCTGTCAGTATAAGATTATCAAAACCAGATTCATTTGCTTTTAAACGATATTTGTTTGAACCTGGAAGTGATAGGGTATATCTGTCCGTTGGATTTACATTAGCCCTAAAAAACTGAGTTTTTAATTTTCCATAATCCGTTTTAGCAGTTTTAGAAAAATCATGAAGTACATCCAATTTCATTCCTTCAGGATATTCCAGGGTTGTGGCGTTTGTAAAAAACCATCCCATTTTATCTCTCAACCATTGCTCAGAAACACGCATAATACGCTCTAGTTGCTCTTCGGGATAGTTGTGGTCTGAGAATGGAGGTATAATTTCTGGGTCTAAAAATGATCCTGTATAGTATATTAGGACTCCCGGTTTATCTCCATTCCAGTCTTCGTATGGTAAAACCTGCGACATATCTATAAAAGAATACTGGGGATCAGCATAGGTAACCAAATTGGGTAATGATCCTTCCGGAAAACCCCAATCAGATAAATTCATACCTAATTCCCTTAACGTAGGTCTGATCCATAATTGCATAGACATGGTCGGAATACTTTTTACATTAGTATACATATCACGCCAAATATCATTATTATCGATAATTTCCTTACAAATTCCTTCCTTTCCTCCTAAAACATCAATGGGTATTCCCAAAACAACATAATCAAAATCTTTACCTTTTTCTAAGGAAATTTCACCCACATTTTTCCAGTCACACCAGGATTCTTCAAGATCGTAATTGCCTTCTTGCAGTGCTCTTGCCTGTGAATCATCTATTTGATCATAAAGTGGTTCTCCCGGCCACACTTCGAGACCTTTGAATTTATAAGTAGGATTATAAGTATCATTCTTTAGAGTGACTTGTTCAGTGATAGATACCTTTTCTATTTCTCCAGAATCAGAGTAGTGTACCTGTTCCACTTTATGGAAGAATTTAAACTTTACACCTCTGTTTTTAAGAACCAAATAAATTGGAGTGATCATTGTATCTGCAGTTCCCGCTTTGAATTTCCAAACGAAAGAGCCTTTATAACCTGCTGAATTTGTTAGAAAATGAAGTCCAACACCAGCAGCCAAGCTTCCTTGCTGATCCGCTCCTGTAAGGTTATGAAATGTCCCAGTATAAAGAAATCTTACTATCGCAGAGCTCAACAATCTTTCACTAGCTCCATGACTTTTAAGCCAGGTTCTGTAATCCAGATTGTTAATGCTTTCATAATTCAGTTCGTGAGTTTCAGGATCGTATACATCTGCAAAAGTACCTTTCATATTCACAATTCCGAATTCTACAAATACAGCTAGCCAATAAAAATATTCATCGTGCTCCACAACTGAATTGATAAGTTTTGAAATCCATTTATATATGGTATATAGTAGTTCATTAATTATGGAATGATGATTCTTTCGATTACTCTGATCAAGTACTCCAGTAGCAAGATTCTGAACCAGTTCTGATACATAATTCAATAACTTTTCACCTTCGTGTTTAAAAATTTTATCTTTTGCAAAGCTTTCAAATTTAGCTTTGAAATCATCCCATAGATGATGATGTTCTGGTGCTTTGATACCTTTGGAAGATTCAGATGCTATACTAAAAAGGCTTTTCTTATTAGGGTCGGTGCCAAACAGAATTTCAGCAATTAGTCCAATTGCTTTATGTATAATTGCAGAAAAAGGTAAGGGTCCACCTTGTCCCGGAATATATTTGTTAGACGGGAAAATGATATTCTTCTTGATCCATTGATTGCTTTTTGGATCAAAATGCGTAAGTAGAGTAGTATCTTCTCTGTCAAAAGCATCTTCCCAGGATTTAAAAGGACTATCGGGCATTAGGTTATGCTTTTCACACTCTTTATAAGAATCCTGTATCAGCCGAAAAGCATTTTCATACCATCCCTGAGCGATATGAATACCATGTTCCTGTATTCTTTCGTTCGGACCTCTACCAGTAGCTGTTTTGCCTCCTAGTCTCCAACCCATTTGATAAATGGTGATATCGTATTGATCTTTCCAATTTTGGTATGAACTTAGTTCATAAGCAGCAGTAAGTGATGACATACCACTACCTAATATGGCTATTTTCTTTTTTTCTGAGTTTTGCATTGGTTTATTGGTTTTTAGGAGTATCTAATTGTCTAGTTTTTAATTTTTCATTAAAGTGTGTTGCACCCAATATATTTTCGGTGATTGGATAGATTGGCTTGTTATGTTTTTCGTATTTGATGACTATTGGAGAACTGTTCCATTTTGCAGCTTCTTTATATAATTTATCGAGATGTGGTACGATCAAAATTTTATCAAAAATATTTTCGATCATACCTATAAAATTATGCGCGTGATGCATAACGTATTTAATATCTTCTTTTGACAGAGGGTAATGACTTGGGTAAAAAGCCTCAATATCAGTAATAATAGATACCGCCGCTCCTCTTGGATTGGCAAAAATTTCACCTAAAACTCCAAAACTTACCCCTTCTACCATTGATTGGGCGTACAATAATCGATAAAGAACAATATTCATAAAATATTGTTCATAAATATTTTCTTTAAAAGCCAGCGGGTCGGCTATCTGATATCCCGAAATGATGCTAGAGTTATGCGCGCGGTACCAGGAACATTCATCAGGTGCGTCAATATAATTCAGCCAAAAATTGACTGGAACCGGCAAGTCATCAAAAATATCTCCGGATTCTTTGATTAATTGCGCTAGCGTTGCTAAATAAAGAAAATGACTATTCACTTCTCTCCACCAGGAACTTCCAGATGTAGTATCATTTATAGGATTAAGTGTTCCCCTTCTTATTTCCCATTTAATAAATGCTAATTCCGAATTTCCTAATCCCTCTTTTCCTTTGATGATAGGGTCTCCATATTTTTGATAAAAATCGTAACGTAATTGATAGCGACCCTGAGGATTATCAGATACGGAAAGTACAATTTTTTTAGCCTTTTCCTTAAGTATATCAAGTTTGTTCATATATTCGCGAAATGGTTTATAAACTTACAAGTTAAATTACTAAATACAATATATTTTTAGTAAATTCATAGAGTATATTGAATAAAATCTCCCTTTATCAAGCAATTAGAATGACCCCTTATTTCAAATACTATATAAGAGTATTATCAATACTATTATTGTTTACTTGTAATTCTTTTAGTCAACCAACAATTGTTCTGGATAATTCTAATGAATTGCAAGATATTGGAAATCAAATCTATTATCTTGAGGATTCCTCTCTTCAAGTATCTATTCAGGAAATTATAAAAGACTCTGTACAAGAAAAATTTACGATTAATCCTCAGGAAACTATAAATTTCTCAAGTACTTCTTCGGCTTACTGGCTAAAATTCAAAGTTTCTAAGGCCACATCTGGTAATTTTTATCTTAATGTAGGTTCTGCGTATATTGATTCTATATCTCTCTATGAATTTGATGAGGATGAGCTAATTTCTACAAAACACACAGGAGATGATTTAGCCTTTAATACAAGAGAAATTGAAGTTGGCAATTACCTTTTTCCTCTTGATATAGAAGAAAATACTACACGAACATTTTACCTTAGAGTAAAAAGTGATCAACCCTTATTTTTTCTTTTAAGAGTAGGGACATTGCCTGATTTTGTAGCATACGAGCACGATTTAGATTTTCTTCAGGGAATCTATTTTGGTTTTATGTTTTTGATCTTTTTGTATAACCTGTTTTTATACTTCTCGACTAAAGAGAACATTTATCTCTATTACATTGCCTACGTATTCAGCATCACCTGGTTTATGGCTTCGGTGTTTGGATATTTCTTTGAATATTTTTGGCCGAACACCCCTTTTCTTAATCAATTGGTTGTAGTAAGTTCGGGATTGACTATGATAACAGCGACTTTATTCACCCAAAGATTTTTGAATACTAAAGTATCTGATCCTCGTATGCATAAAGGATCTATTGCTTTTTTGGTTCTAGGGTTTTTGGTATGTGTACTTGTTATATTTGGTTTTAAAATAGAAGGTCTGAAGTTGGCGCAAGGTGGTCTTCTAATTATGGCTACATATTTTCTGGTCTTGGGTATTCGATTTAAGTTAAAAGGATTTCGCCCTGCCAAGTATTATCTTTTTGCCTGGGGTGCATTGATCGTAGGTATTTGTTTTGCCATTTTAGAATCCTTGAATCTTACTTTCGTAATGACCTATTTAAATGCTATGCAAATTGGATCGGCTATGGAAGTTCTATTGCTTTCCTTTGCACTTGGAGATCGAATTAATGTGTATAAAAAACAAAAAGAAGATGCACAATTACAAGCGCTGATTGCAGCAAAGGAAAATGAAAGACTTATCCAAGAACAAAATATCATATTAGAAGAAAAGGTAAAGAAACGTACTGCAGAAGTTGCCAGGCAAAATGAAGAATTACTTACCCTGAATGAAGAAAAAGATATGCTGGTAAATATCGTTGCTCATGATCTTAGAACACCTTTGCACCAAATGAAAGGATTAATATGGTTATTAGATATACCTGCTATGCAGTTGACTGATGATCAAGAAATGTATTTACATGAAATTGATAATTCTGTCGATCGCCTTACAGACATGATCGGAAGAATCATGGATACTCATGCTTTAGAGAAAAATGAAATTAAATTGACGAGTGAAACCGTTAACTTAGTTGAGTTAGCTCAGTATATGGTGCGACGTTTTCATCTTACTTCTACACAAAAAGATATTGAATTATCAGTCAATGCACAAAAGAGTAATCTTTTAATCGAAGTTGATAAAAATTATTTGATACAAGTTTTAGAAAACCTGCTTTCTAACGCCATTAAATTTTCTGAAAAGGGAAGTAAAATAATTTTACACGTAAAATCCAAAGATCAAAAAACACTCATTATTGTTGAAGATAATGGTCCTGGAATCAGTAAAGAAGATCAGAAAAAGCTTTTTGGTAGGTTTCAGAAACTTAGTGCACAACCTACAGCTGGAGAATCATCAACAGGATTGGGATTATCAATTGTAAAAAAATATGTAGAAGCGATGAATGGTTCAATTCATTGTGAAAGTCAATTAGGTATCGGAACCAAATTTATTATTTCATTTGATATTAAAACTGACTAGTAGCTATCATTTCTTTAAGTTCATAAAATAGTAGGGATATCAAAAGACACTTACTATTGAATTTGCAGTTCTTCTATATCCTCCTTATAGGTTTGATAAAATTCTTCTACATAAGGTCTTCTGCTATTATATCCCTGATCCAAGAGCTCCATTGATTCTTGTAAAATAGCCTTTATTTCTGAGAAATTATGCTGTAATTTTATCAATGTTTTTGCTTTCCAGTAAAAAAGATCTGCATTTTTATTATTTTCTATTCCCAAATCAAATTTTTCTAATGCCTTTTCGAAGTCACCCATCTCAAAATAAGTGATTCCGTAATACATAAATGCTCTACTTTCTATGTATCGTAAATCTCCGGATTTAGATTCGTGATCAAAGAATTTCTTAAAGTATTCCTGAGCTTTAGGGTATTCTTTTTTCATTATATAAGCAATACCTCGCATAAAATCGATATTTTCTGACTGTGGATAATCTACAAAATTAGGTGTAAGTGCGTCTAATTCATCAAAATCCTTGATGGCGCTATCATAATCTCGGTAAAAATAGAGATATAGGTACCCTCGATATCCTTGCCAAGACTCAGGGTCTAACGCTACTGCTTTTGCATATTTCTTCATCGCCTCAGTATTGATTCCTCTTTTTACTCTGGATGCTCCCATTTCTCTGTAGATATCAGAAAGATTAGGATCAAATATTTTAGCTTCTTGAATTAAAAAATGTTCTTCTGGAGAGCCTTGATAATAAGGTCCTTTCAATCCTTCTATAAACTGTTTAGCATATGCATCGGATTCTGATTTTGTAAATTCTCTCTTGTACAACTTCGGTTGACGATTGCATGCACTTAAGAACAATATCAAACAAAAAGTACTACGGTAAAATATCTTGAATCTCTCCATTTTTTAAAATAAAAGTTACATAGAAATAAGAATCTATTTTTGTATTTCTAACGATACAAGGTTTCCATTCTTTGACACTAGAAATAATATCATATAGATGCGTGACAGTTTCTTGCGAGAATTGTTTCTTATTATAGTTAAAATCTGCAGATTGATCGGTTATAAACTTACCAGCAATACCTTTACAGTTTATTACAAATCTAAAGGTCAAGTATCCTGATTCATTATTCAATTTATTGGGATCCAATTTTTCAAATATTAACTTTTTTAGCTTTCCTTTTCCACCTATAAATCCTGCGCGATCATTTCCGCCATTATAGTAATCAGCTATGAATCCATGATCAGTACAAAGTGTTAAGTCTTTGTCTTTATCAATCGTTTTATCAAAATCAATATATCCAACTCGCTGTATACCATGCTTAGATAGTGAGTCAAATTGTTTTGGAAGCATCTGTTCTACTAAAATTCTTTCTGTAACTGCTTTATCGGTAGTAATGATAGATGAATATAAACCTAAATCCTGCACATAAATACTTCGAGAATGTAATTTAACGGTGTCTCTAAAAAAATTTCCGAAAACAACAATTTCGGTGCTGTTTTGCTCTACTATTTTAGCTGGTTTTCCTTGTACTGTAGTGTCTTTGATCATCTTGGTAGAATTATAGATATTCCTAGACAATGAATCGTTATTTTTAAAAATTGCCGCATAATGAACGGTATCTTTTCCGAATGTAAGGTAGGTAGTAGTTTCTTGATCAGGATAGAAAGCGACTATTGTATCTACTAGATAATATCGTTTGCTATTAATTTCTGTAATTTCTTCATTTTCAATTTTAAATTGTTTAGAAAATTTTAGTCTAAAAGCTGGATTATAGATTTCCTTACTATATAAATTATCATGTACCCTTTTGATATAAGAATAATCAAGCATAGTTTTTTTACTCTCCTGATTTTTTGGATATATATGTATATAATATTTATTTATAACTCCTTCATTTTTGAGATTTTGAGGAATAAAATAGCGTTCATTAGTATCCGAACTAGTGTTACAGGAATAACAAATGATACATAAAAATAATAGCAGTAGTTTTTGGCGCATTTAGTTGATATTGATTCTAGAGTAAAGGTAGTTTAATTTTAAGAGTTTAAAATTAAAAATACTCCTATCATAATACTGAATAGGGGAACTAGTTTTTTTCGTTTATTTTTTTTTCTTGCATACATTAGTACAGAAAATATATCAAACTTTGTTAAAAGCAGATAAAAAAACCTTCTCTACTAGTAGTTTATCTCTTATTCCGGAAGTTTATATCGTAAAAATCAATCTAAACGTGGTGATCACTCGTTAAAAAACTTGTTGTTCAATAAACGTTACAATTGTAAATTAGATAGAAAAGTGATTTGGTTTTATCGCCAAAGCATTTTTGTAGTTTATGCTTTTAATTGCATAATGAATAAAGGTAATCAAGATATATCCTTGGAATTGTATCCAGTCAACTTTTCAGTCAGAGCAATCCAAAACGGACTGACCACAAGTGTCAGCGAAATAAGACTAATGGTAAAATTATACCCAAAAACCCCAATAATTTCTAAGCCGTATGCAGTGGAACTCAGTAAAAAGCTTAATTCACCAATTTGAGCCAATAATGCGCCCCCCAACAATGCTTCCTTCCAATTGCACGAGAACACTCGCAGGATCAGTGAATTCAGTAAATGATTTACAACATAAACTACTAAAATAACCAACAAAATAGTCCAAAAATTCTCCTGAATAAAGCTTAAGTTTAATTGTAAACCAACACTTATAAAAAAGAAGGAAACAAACAATATCCTAAAAGAATGTAGCGTATCGTGGATCCAATGAGTAGCTCTTGCAGCATTAATGATCATACCACCAACAAAAGCACCCAACGCTGAGGAAAGTCCAAAGAAAGAGGTTGCTAAGGCGCATCCAAAACATAAAAAAATTGCCATAAACACCTGTAATTCGTGATCTCGGTATATTTTTTTAGAGAAGGGGAGTACGATAATGCCCTTTACATAGATATATCCCAAAATACCAATAATTAAAATAGCTCCTGTAATCATTAAGATTATATTCTCAATAGATTCTGATTTTCCGCCTAATTGCGAAATGATAATCAGTAGCGGTACTAAAGCGACATCTTGTGCCAGAAGAATACTAAGAACATTTTTTCCAATCTTAGTATCAATCAAATTCTTATCTTGTAATAACTTGATCACAACAGCAGAACTGCTCAATGCGATTACGAAACCAAGAACTACCGACCTTGCAAAACTCCAATCATAATAATATCCTATCGATAAAACTAAAAGAACACTAATCATAATTTGTGCGAGCGTTCCGATGACCGCAAGCTTCCATCGTTTCAGAAAATCGATAAGATTGATTTCCATACCGATAAAGAATAATAAAAGAATCACACCCAATTCGCCAAGCAAATGTATAGATTCACTATCCTTTACCACACTTAATCCATGATCTCCCAGAATAACTCCTACCAGTATATACCCTATGATATAGGTTTGATTAAATTTTCTGAGAATAATACTGATAACAATGACCAATATCGCCAAGATAGAAACCATGGTAATAATTGGATCTAGCAACGAAGAGAAGAATATCAAGATGTAATTTTTTTGTGTACTGTTAAAAGTAGTTCTTTTTTAAGTACATCCTACAAAATTCGAATAAGATACACACAGATTTTTTTATACTTTCTAAATCAAAAAAGTTAGTCTTTATTATATGAAAATAATATTGATTAAGTTTACAGGGCAACTCATATCTTTTTAGATTTTATTATGTACAGCTTTCGACTATTTTATCTTCTAATAGCACTTTTCTTTAGTGCAATGCTCTTCTCACAGGATATTAAATCCATTACGCCTCAAGTACATAGTTATGGAATAGATACGCTGCATAAAATGATTGTGTGGAATCATCAAATTACCGATTCTGTAAAAAATAAAACAAAGCACTTTTCAGTCTCATTTACTGATAATCATCGTTTTGATATTATTTCGGATAGTTTACACTACAAGACTAGATATCTTAATAACGACGGTTATACGCTTTATATCACAAAACTACCTCTCATCTTAATCTCTGTACAGGATTCTATAGTCGATGAACCTAAAAAAAATGCGCAGCTTAGTTTTTTTCATCAGGACCGAACAATTAAAAATTCTATAGGTATAGAACTGCGTGGAAATGTTTCTTTAAAATTCCCAAAAAAGTCATACGACTTAAAATTTTGGAAAAATGAACAGGAAAAAGTAGGAGTAAAGGTGAAATTTCCAAAACTTCGTACAGATGATGATTGGATTTTGGATGGATTGTATAATGAACCCTTACGCATGCGATCTTTAATAGCTTCAAAGCTATGGTTATCCATACATACATCACATTATAAAAACTTGGAACCTAAAGCCAAAAGCGGAATAAATATGCGTTTCGTAGAGGTTTTCCTAAATTCTAAGTATCTGGGCGTTTATTCACTTAGCGAAAAAATAGACAGGGATTTACTTAAGCTAAAAAAAATTGAAGGAGATCAACCAAGAGGAGAGCTTTATAAAGCGGTAAGTTATGAAGGAGCCCCAGCTTTTAAAAAAGTACCTGAATTTAGAAACATATTTCCCCATTGGGGTGGTTATAAGTTGGTATATCCGATTATAAACTACAAATATAATTGGGATAAATTATACGATTTAACCAATTTTGTAATCAATTCTGATGAAACAAAATTTGGCCTAGAAATAGAAAAACGTATCCAGTTGGATAACGTAATTGACTATTTCTTGTTTGTAAACCTGCTAAGAGCCACAGATAACCTCGGTAAAAACTTCTATATCGCAAAATATGACACGAACACTCCCTATTTTTTAGTACCCTGGGATTTAGATGGGGTTTTGGGGACTATTATAGACGGACGCAGAATTGATACAACCGATGATATTTTAACAAATGGCTTGTTTGATAGGCTTTTGAATGAAAATCCGGTAAATTATCGGAGTAGGGTTGTGGCTAGATGGAAAGCATTACGAAAAGGAATTTTTAATACCAATGCTCTTATGGGGGAAATCGACGAACAATATAAAACTTTTGAAAATAACAAAGTGTTTGAGCGGGAACGTCTGGTATGGTCATCTAAGGATACTAATGAACAACATCTTACATATCTGAAAAACTGGTTACAGAAACGGTTATTATTTTTGGATAATTATTTTGAAAAAATAAATCCATAAAGAAGTGTATTGTACAGCAAAGAAAATCTAATTATTTTGTTTTCACACATACATATATCTTTATACGTTCTATAAAATAACAAAAGTAAATCTATTATATAAATTATTCTTTTCTTGTTTTAAGGATAGATTGGTTAGTTTACTCGATGTAAAATTAACTAATCGCTTTATCTATTATTTTATTAAAGAGAGGTATCTCTATCTATATTGTTGTCTTTAAATCTATGTAGTGCTATTATGTGCGAGAATATCATAGTAGGAGCGACAAAGCCTGGCAATAGAATAAAAGGAAAATAAAATATTGCCATTGTAGGTTGCTCAAAGTCAAATTGCTGAAATGGCAAAGGAGCAGATAGGATAGCTTGGGATATCGTAAACAACAATATCGATAGCGATAGGGCATTCCATATCAACATTGTTTTTCTAGTAATGCTATGCCTCTTAAAGAACAACCACCAAATCAGTGCAGCACTTAACCCAGGTAGAATGTCGAAATTTCTACCTTCAAAAGTTACGATGTCTGAAACCAGACCAGCATTGGCCAATTGATATAGAAAAAGAGCTTCCACAATAACCCTCAAAGAATGTATTAGTGTAAGCCTTTCCATATTTGCAGTAGCTACCACCTTTTTACCTGCACGTGTTAGGGGGAATAGTATTGAAAATATAATAGGTGGTAGCATTGCAAAAACTATCTTCGGGGGAATACTATCATCTGGTATGAAAAAATCATTTAAGGCTAAAATGGCTAATAGAGAACACCAGCCAATAAATACAAGAAGTTGATATTTTCCAATCTTTATGATGCTATTCAGCCATAGCATCGTCACCATGACCAAGACTAGAAAACCTAAGGATAATATTTCGGTATTTTCAATCATTTTAGTCCTTTACGTGCATATCTAAATATTGTTTAAGTGTTTGTTGTGGTGGTAAATCGAGAAACTCCACTACTGGTTTAGAGTCCCATTTTGGTTGGTATGTTGCTACCATTCTAGTAAGTGCCATTACATTAGCTGCCGATTTTGAGAACGGATACATTACCAACTGAAAAAAACGAGCTATTCCTGCTGGCAGATTAATAACACGCACTTTATTCTTATTCATTTGGGTTGAAATCTGATTGGCAACTTCTCTCCAACTTAACCATTCGGGACCGCCAGATTCTATAACCATATATTTTTCTCCATCTTTTAAAGCTGCAGCCGCAATCATATGTGCTATGTCTATAGTTGCTATAAAAACCGAACCGTGTTTAGCACCACCAGGTGCTATGAATAGATTGTGCTTTTTTACGAAATTACCGACCGCTTTTTTCCAGGTTTGCATAAAACCGAAACTTCGTAAGGTTGTGGAATGTGGGTCTTTGTTTTCGGCTTGTACAAAGCCTCCCATTACTAACCACACATCCATAAAAGCGGGATTACGAACGATTCGCGCTTCCATAGATGACTCTTTTAATCTATTTTCTAATATGCGCTTTCCTGCAATCTCCGGTACCTGGTGGCCAATGGAAAGTTCTGGTACGGATGATTGTGCAAATCTTTTTACTCCAGCTAATTCGCAAGCTTCAATGAGGTTATCACTGCCCAGTTGATTTATGGATTTTGCAGTGCCACTTCCTTTAGGCGGAATCACTCCATTAGCAGTGGATATTACGATGTCCATTCCATTAACAGCATTATCCAAAGAGTTGCGGTCTTTTAAATCTCCAACAACATATTTTAGCGTTTGAGGTGCTCCAGATATTATGCTACCATCTTTACGAACCATTGCTGTTACGTCGTGACCTTTATGGGCGAGTATTTTCGTTATTTGTGAGCCGACCAATCCTGTTGCTCCGACTACTAAAATTTTTGGGTTTGTCATTTCGTTTTATTGATTTTTAGAATTGATTATTGAATAAAAAACTTTTCTTATTAGAGTAATTGGTCTAAAAAAAGCTAACTAATTCATTCTATATTTCTTAAATAAATCTGTTATATTTCTTTCTCAATACAAAGAATCTATTAATTGCATTGAGTATTCAGGATTAATAAAAAAATCTTTATTACTTGCAGCAAAGGTTTCAAGAGTCATGGGTTTTATATGGCCAATCTGCTGCACAATATCTGTTACTTCGTCAAACTTTTGTTTTCTTATATCCTCTGAAAGTGCAGGGGCATGACCTAAAAATTGTGGGTTATTAAATGCGGGAGGTAGTCGCTTTATCTTTTCAATCCATTGTTTGTCCGTTATCGGAACATAGCTTATCTCTTTTCCGATAATACTGGAAATAACGTCCGCTATTTCAGTCATAGACCTTGATTTAGGACCTGTAATTATGTATCGTTGACCTATATGTTTTTCTGGTTGGTTATCTGTTAAAATACTCACAATTACCCGTGCAATATCTGATGATGCTATACCTGCGTGTTTGCCATTGGCCCAAGGGAGATAAATTTTACCTTCAGCGGCAATGCTATGTGCAGCAATAACCAGAAGGTTTTCTAGAAACAAGCCAGGCCGCAAATGCACAGCTCCTATATCTGCCCAATCTATAAATTGTTCCGCAAGCCAATGTTGTCTCGTAGATGGACTATTGTGTCCTTTACTTGTAATTATCTGAGACATATTTACAAATAGCTTAACTCCTTCAGCTTTTGCTACAGAGGCCATATTTGCCGAAGCTTCAAGTAGTCCTGGTACAAATGGATAAGTGAAGTATACTTTTTTTACACCTTTAAATGCTTTTTCAATAGACGTTATATCTAACATATCGCCTATAGCAATTTCAGCACCAGCTTTTTCTAACGCTTCGATAATTGTACTACGCTTTCGCGAAAGCACTCTAACCGGAATTCCCTTTTCCAGTAATTGTCGTGTGGTGTGTCCTCCTGTCTTTCCTGTTGCTCCGGTGATTAATATTTCTGCTTTCATAATAAATTGATTAAGTTGTATATACAACATTTAATTAAAATTTTAATTGAGTGATTTTTCAAAATTCTTGAAAGACTTCCATCCTTCAACACCTATTAAACTATTTACTTCTTTCATAGCATTATCCCAAGCGGGTAACACTGTTTTCATAAAACCTTTTCCTGAATTGGATAAACTCCAAATAGGGTGATAGCTTTCATTTTTTTTTATCCAACCATTTTTTTCTAGCCGTACCATATTGCGTGATAACGATGATCTCTCTAAATTGAGTATCGAAGAAATTTCAGATTGGCCTAACTCTTTGTTCTTATAAACTACTAATAAAATAGATAACTGACTTTCTGTAATATGAAGCGGTGATAGGTGGGTCCTGTAGATTGCATTAATCTTTCTCTGCAAAATTCCTATGCGTGCGCTTAAACATTCGATTGGTGAAAATTCCATAAACCTATGTTGTATATGCAACAAATATATATAATTTTTCTAAATAGTTTATTGTTCACTACTATCCTTAAGATTAAAAGTTTTGTTGATAATACTGCTTTGTAGAATAGCTTCTAGAGTTTTTACTGATTTATCGTGATTTTTAAAGGGAATGTTTTGATGTATTTTCTTGTAAATGTGATCTCTCTCCAGTAAAACATCGTCGACTTTTGCTTCAGAAAGTTCATATACTTTTTTCTTGTAATCTGAATTCCATTTTAAATCCTCGCTTACCCAGCCTTTTTCGATAAAACCTTTGGTTTTTTTAGGGCAGCGACAAGGGTTTTCTGTATTGACTAAACCACATCGATCATTCATCCACTCATAAAGATTTTTTCTGGCCCGCGACAAACGCTTCCTGAAATTGGCAGGTGAGATTCCGAATATCTCGCTAGCCAGCTGATGATCAATTTCAAAGAGTTCCCCAACGATATATGTTAAACGTTGTTCTCTGTCCAGACACATAATCATACCTGCCATACAAGAAATTTTACTTTCCTCGATGAGCAGTTGCATTTCTTTTTCCTCCGTCTCATCTAACGGTACCTCTGAGGATTGCTCTATGTATTCGAAAAAATTTTCAAATCCCGTTACTAGAGTTTCATACTTCTGTTTTTTAATATTTAGAATGTGATTGAAAGTTATGCGATAAAGCCATGTTCTGAACCTGGATTTTCTGCTGTCATATTTGGCCAGATTTGTGACTATTTTAATTAAGACTTCCTGGGTAACATCTTCTGCATCAACTACATTGTTCATCATCTTCAGTGCTATGTTGAAAATGTATTGTTGATGGTCGACTATTAGATCATTTAAACTTTGATGATCACCATCTAAAGATTTCTTGATCAAGGTTTGATCATCTGTATCAGAATATTTTTCTAAGCTAAATGGTTTCTTCACGTACTTATTTATTTTCTCTTTAAGATAGCAATTTTATAATTGGTTCCACTATATTGATACTGGCCCGATGCTTCTCCACTTTCCTTAAAAACTAAATACAACGATCCGTTATAGTTATTACCATTATGCGCATTGGTCTTCCAATCACCCTCGAATCGACCTTGATCCGTAAGCAACATTTTCATTCTTCCTTTACGTTTCTCGGCTCCGGAAGTATAAGCATAATCAATCCACAATTCATTTTCTGAAGTTATGTTAGCATTTTTGATGTTTGCTATACCCGCTGCCTCAATATCCAATTGATAGTTCTGTTGATTAACCAGAAAAGTGTTTGCCCATTTCCTTTGTTTATCTTTCTTCTCCGTCTCTTGTGCGTTAGAATTGATTGCAGTTATCAAACTTAGTAGGAGATATAACATTTTCACGATGTTTTTTTTGAAATATTTTCTAGCCCTTGCGCACCCGAAGCATACATACTACCAACCCCTTCCGTGATCATAGGGAAGATACTCTCATCTTCTAGAGAGAAATCCAGGTTCCAATCCAAAATAGTTTCTCCGTTATTATCTCTTACAGACATTGTTCCTACGACATCATTGATTGGAAACAGCGTCTGTTCATCAATGGCATATTGGAAAGTTTTAGTCTTATGATCAATTACTAGAATGGTCTCATTAAGGACTCCATTTTTTGTGGTACATACTCTTTTGGCTCCTTCGCCTTGTCCCTCTAGGCTACAGGTTTCAATCATTGGAAGCCATTCATGCATTCCTGATGCCTTGCTGATGTTTGCCCAGACTTTTTCTGTCGGGGCATCTATGATATGGGTGGTTTTGATTTGCTTCTTCATTTTTGTTTAATTTACTTGTTCATATTTAATTCCTTTAGCTTTTAATATCTTCTTCTCGTTCTCAGTTATTGTACACTGTTTGGTAAAATAACAAAGAATACACCTTGAGGAAAAAACGGTTCCGAATTGTGCTATTGCCAAAACGCCTAATAAGCTTGTGTACAGTAGATTGCTCGAAGCAAAATAAATAGCCCCTACTACAGCGACTATTCCTACCATAGTTCTGATCGTTCTATCCATCACACCGATATTACGATTGAAAGAATAAGAGATCCCTCTTTTAAGATTGTTCATAATAATCACTTAATGTTTATATAAGTGATACAACTGTAATTACGAAGTGTGACAAAAATTACTGGATATACCAGTGATCCGTTGTGCATTTTGATTTTTTTTATTCAAAATTTGTCGATTCGAGTGCTTTGACTAAAAGAAGAAGTGTATACTCCATTTAATTTTGGAAAATTACTCGAATCTACCTGACGTGGTAGAAAGGTTGACGCTTTTTATTACTATTTTTTCCAAAATGCACAAAAGGTACCGGTGATATATAATTAAGATTATATTTATTTTAAAAAAAAATCTTTACAGATTCTACTTAAAAAGGCTCGCCTAAAAAGCGTACAACGGCCCGAATATAGTCAGCAGGCGCTTCTTCCTGAATATAAAATCCTGTGTTAGGTACAATGGTAATTCTATTTTGTGGTACTGAGAATTGTTCTTGAAAACGTGCTGCTACGATATCTACATCAAAAAAAGCATCTTGTTCTCCCCATATGATGGCTACGGGTTTATTGAAGTTCTGAAATAAGGCATCCGTACCATCAGGATCTGCTAAAATAGTTCCTATGGTTTCAAAAAAATCTATATATGCTTGTGCGGTTCCATCGTTATTAACAGGAATTGTATATGCTTCAAGTAGCTCTTCTGTAATAAGAGACATATCGCTTAGTCCCATTTCCAGAAATTCGTTTGTAGTAAATTGAGCGAATTCAAAATCTGAAAGCTGAGACCATACCTCTTCTGCAGTTGCTTGTCCTGAGAAAACGAGGCCATTAGTCATACTTGGTGTAGCACCTTCTAACCACGCAGAAGCATCGGCAATAACCAAACCATCGATTCGTGAAGTACTTTGTTTCATCATTTCTGTGGCGATAAATCCGCCTATACCGTGCATGCCTAAAACAAAATTATCTATACCTAATGCATCAATAAATTCATATATCCTATTGGCCTGAGCATTCAGCGTGTAAAGGCCCGGAGTGTCCTGTTTATCACTTTGCCCAAAACCAAGGTAATCTACAGCAATTACTCTGTAACCGCTTTGCTCGGCGATTTGCTCGGCTACGTTTCTGTATAAAAAAGAAGATGTAGGTATGCTATGTATAAATAGTAAAACATCACCATCCGATGGTCCGTATTCTAAATATGCCAAGGATTGACCAGAAACTTCAATGGTGTTCAAATTAGCAATATGCTGGGCTAATAGTTGATTTCCATTATCTTGATTGTTATTGTCATCATCATCACTACAGGAAATTGTAGTAAGTGTACTAAATAATAGGATGGTAATTAATTTTAGGGTACGAATTAGATTTTCTTTCATTATTGTATTATTTTACGCTTTAGCAAAAGCATTCTATTATAGTTAATTTATTTCTATGACTACCTTACCTTTTTGATTGCCTTTTTCTAAATATTGATAGGCCTGAGTAGCTTGTTCCAGATTGAAAACTTTATCTATAACCGGCCAATATTCCTTATGTTGCAAACCATTTAATATTTCTACTTTAGCCTGATTAAACACTTCTGGTTTTCTAAATAAATGGAAGACCACGTGGAAACTTGTCAGTTTGAGATTCTTCATAACTAAAGGGAAAAATGGTATCTGTGGAATCTCCATTGATAGAAGACCTCCTGCAACAATGGTTGCTTCTGGCGAAGCTGCGTTAGCAAGTTTTTCTGTGAAATCTCCAAGTACTAAATCTACAGCGATATCAAATCCCTTATGATTAGTATATTCCAAAATCTTTTCGGTTAGATTTTCATTGGCTGTATGAATAATATAATCTGCACCATTCTCTTTTAGAAAATTGTCTTTGGTGTTATTTCTGGAAGTAACTATCACCGTTGCACCAAATCTTTTTGCCATCTGTACCATTGCAGCACCTATTGCACTACTTGCTGCAGTAATAACAACTGTTTGATTAGCATTTCTTTTTAAACCCCCATTTAAAATCAAGGCACAATATGCGGTAGAAAAGGCCATCCACACAGAAGCGGCTTCCTTAAAATTTAACTCTTTTGGCTTATGTATAATAGCTTCTATGGGCGCAACAATAAATTTGCCTAATACGCCATACTCATTCGGTAAGATATTGGGGGTGATACAAACTTCATCGCCGGCTTTAAAGTCTATAATGTTTTCTCCAACACTATAAATGATTCCAGCAGCTTCAGTACCAATTTTAGATGGGAATTCTGGTTCGATGACATAAACACCACTCATATACATATGTTCTGAACGATTGAGTCCAGTGGCTTTAACTTCTACCACAACCTCATTTTCACGTGGACTGGGTATTTCTTCATCACTATATTCTAAGGCAGTTGGCCCCGTTGCTTTATTAAACTTTATAATTGTATTCATACGAATTAGATTAAAATCAAAGAGGATGCTATTAGCATCCTCTTTGATAAATATTACTTGGCAGCTGCTGCCATATTTCCTGTCCATTCCTGAACTGTACTATCCATAAATGCAATGAATTGTTCTTCTGTCATTTGTGGATTTTCCATAAACTGTTCATAATTAGACCACCATACAATCATACTTTTTTGGTAGCCTAAGTCTACAATTTTAAAGTTATTGACCATACCTTTAGTTGGTGTACCTTCTACTATTTCGTAGGAATAACTGCGTTTATCATCATCAAAAGCAATGATATTCTCTTTAAAATGTCCGGATTTATCAGGCGTATAACACACACGGGTAGCACCAGCCTGATTGCCACCTTCCAGGGTCAAACTTCCTACTAAAGAAGAATATTTGTCAACGGTATCCAGATCTCTAACGATTTCCCATACATCATCTGCACTTTTATTAACGACTACAGTTTTTACTAACTTAGCATCAGCATTTTGAGCAGTAATTTGAGTATTATTTAGAAGCATCATCAAAATGATTACTGTACTTAAAAAATTAACTTTTTTCATTTTATTTGTTTTAAATTAAGATTTGAAATTTCACTTTCTCGAAAGCGATTATGATTTTAGTTCGTTCTGTATGGCTTCGAGTTCACTAAGGCATTTTGGATTTTTTAGATCATTCCAATAAAACCACTGTAGCTTTTCCTTTTCACGAAATTGTTCTTTTACGCAGGAGACGTAAATTCCGCAACGCACTATATATATCAGGGCACGATTTCCTTTTTTTCCTATTAGCATATTATATCGTTCGTATAACTCTTCTGCGCTTTGAAATTTTAGATCATTTATAGAGTGAATCCCTATGCGCCATAATATACTGGCCAGTTTGTCCCCCACGCGAGGTAGTGTTTTTAACTCTTTGATACCTTCTTCGCGATCTATAATCATCTAACTGGCTTGCTTAAGTTCTTGTTTGGTTATCTTTCTTCCTGTTTTAAGAAAGTGCTCAAGACCTTTTAGGAAATTTTCAGTCCCCTCGGTCATCTTAGGCTTTATCATCAGTGGATTCATAATTTTCCCCATAATTCCTTTGGTTTTATACTGAAAAGTAAAAGACACATTAGTTCGATTACCGACCTCGGTTAGTATGATCACTCCACCCATATTCTTAATTGGTGGTAGTTTAGCACCGTCATAAATATCGATTACCATTTTTTCATTTGGGATATACTCAGTTATACGTTCTTCAAAAGAACCAAAAGGAGCGAGGTCACAATGTCTTTGAGCTCCTAATCCTGTTTTTCTGTTTGAGGTGGTACTGTGAGAGTTTTTTAATCCTGGATTCCAAACATGAATGTTGTCGAAATCATCCAGTACAGCCCAAATCTTTTCTTTTGAAAAAGGCATCGTGCGCGTTGCGGTTATATGTATCATTTTCAGATGTATTTTAAGAGCATCGACTATAAAGTACATAGCCGATGCTAAATTTGTTTAAGCATTTGCAAATTCAGAAAGACTAGAGGCAGCCATTTGATAGATACCTTCAATGTTTTTCTTTATTTCAGGAAATGTGGCCTCGTTTTCTTCAGAGATTTCGAAGTCTACATCCCAATGCATTATGGTTTGATTTCCATTTTCCTTTAAGGTAATGGTACCTTTTATGTCGCTTATAGGCATAAAATCTTGCTTGTCAATGCTATATTTAAAAACCTTGTTTTCTGCATCGGCCTCAATAGTCTCGTGTAAAGTTGCACCTTCTGGGGTTGTGCAAATTCGCTTGTTTCCATCTACAGAACAGGTAGCTATGATAGGCATCCACTTGTCCATATGTGTTCCTGGGCCGACTTTTGACCAAACCTTATCAACTGGTGCATTTATTTGGTTTACGGTTTCAATTCTTTTTTTCATTTTGAATAATTTAAAGATTAATATTTAACTATATAGATTGGTCTGTCTAATTAAAAAATAAAAATATTACCATCCCAGGTAAGACGGTGGTTTAATATCCTTCATTCTGAGATACATAACGAGTTGACCTCGATGATGAGACAGGTGATTATCCATAACATTACTGATTTCATATCGGGTGCGTTTACCGTACCAGACGTCGATAATTTCACCAAGTTGACTATCGTCCATTTGTTGTAAGTTATCAATAAAACCATCAAAGAAATTTTCCAGAGCCTCACTAATTAAATCTTTCGAAGTCATTTTTAGCTTTTCAAACTCCATCCCGGTAACAAATCTACTATGTGTCCGCAACCAGCTCGTGATATGACTCAACTGAGATTGATAGCTTTTTACTGTGGATATCGGTTTGAAGTCAAAGTCTTCCTCTGGCATCGCATCTACAAATTTTAAGGTATAGCGCTTATTGCCTTTCCATTTTCTGATAAGTTCTTCTTTTTTCATTAGGGTGTAAGCATGAGTTCCAATTGTTTTCGAAAGGCAAGGAGAGGTTCTTCCAACATTCCGGATTTCATTAAGACCAATGCACCGTTGTACATCGCCAGCATCGAAATGGTCAAACCTCTGGAATCCTGCATTGTAGAAATGGTTCCATCTTTTTGTCCTTCTTCAATACAAGCCTGAAACACATCGATAAAATTTTCGAAGTTAGTCATGCAAGAATGTGTCAAAACGGAATTGATTTGCCCAACTTCCTGGCTCATTCCTACAAGCAAACAGCCCCATTTAAATTGATCCCTTTTGTAACCTTCTATAAAAATATCGAATAGATGGATGAGTCTCTTCTTGGGGTTTAAAGTGATATCACTCAACAATTCTTTCATATAATCGGTACTCCAAACTCCGTAATAATCCAAAACCTGAGCGCCAAAGTCGTCTTTATCTTTAAAAAAATTATAAAAAGAGCCTCTTGAGATTCCAGCGGTTTTCAGAATTTCGTTTGTACCGGTGTTATGATACCCATTAAGACGGAAAAGTTCCATTCCTACCTTAAGCACATCATCTTTGCTATGTTTTACATTCATAATTTCTCAATTAGACTGATCAATCTATTTACAAAGATGTACTTATATTTTGAAATAGACAAATCAATCTAGTTATTTTTTTCAGCCCACAAAAAAACCCTTGAATATACTATTGCAAGGGTTGTTCAAGTCAATCAGGTTATCAGCCGTTAATAGAAAAACTGTTCACTCACGATCTTTCCATCTTCAATTTTATACACAATAATCTCGTCCAGAGGCCATTTGTTACCGTCTTTTAATTCTACCGTCATTTTATACGGAATTGCGATATAATCTTTTGCAACAATGGCATCACCAACTTCCATTCCCTCGACACCAGCAATATTCTCTTGCATCGCGGTATCTTTGGATTTAATCGCCTCTACACCTTTTACGTGAGAGAAATGCTCACTTTGGGGCTCGATATGTTCTGCATCGGGATGAAATAGTTCATCATAGACATCATTAAATTTACCTTCTCTTAAAAGGTTTACTAAGGTATTTGCTACTTCTTGATTTGTCATTGTATTTAAGGTTTTGTTTTGATTACTGTTGCTTTTGGATAGTTATCTTTAATTTCTTTGTACTTATCAGTACCTGCAGTAACTCGCTCTCCAGTTTCTAAATAATGTTTTAATCCTACAAGAGTGCCAGACATTTGTTTTTTAAATCCACCTTTGGCGATAAATCCTAAAAATGCTGGTTTTGTTCTAAACTGAAATTCATAAGACGCAGTCGAAGTTCCATCTCCATTGTCCTTAACACGATAGAAAGCCTGAGAATTATCAAAATTTAATGGAAGTTTTGCACCATCAAAAACCAGGTTTCTCATGACCATGTTCTCTTGGTCCATATCCACAATACGCTCGTGAGACCATTGTGTACCTTTCTCATTAAAATTACACTTACGAGTAGCTCCCACTTTTCCTTTTAATGAACCATTTGTATATTCTGAAGTGTAGATGTAAGGGGAAAAATTGGAAATTTCTCCATAATCCATTACCATTGCTTCCCATACGCGTTCCGCAGGCGCGTTAATTTTCATTTCAACCTTTACCGTACGGAAACTCTTTTTCATACTTTGAGCTGTTGCTACCGTGCTAAAAAGCGCCAGAATGGCAACTGCAAATACTGATTTTATCGTGATTTTCATTTTCTAATTATTAACTAATTATGATTATTTTGAAATTTTAAAATTATTAGTAACTGAAAGCCGATTTTCCTAAGAACTTTCTATACAATCCCATTTGACCCAATTCGTAGCCAAAATGGTGCATCTGAAAAGCATATAAGCCTCTCATTGTCTGCTCTGGAAAAGGAATAGTAAAAGGTGCCTTAGCATCTAATTGATCTTCAGATAAATTGCTTAAAGCTTCGGATATTTTTGAGGTCAAACTATCAAAATCTTTCTGCATTTGAGAAAGGGAAGGGTAGTTTGCCGAGGCATCAAAAGGTTTACCAAAACCAAACTGTTCAGCGTAGGGGTTTTTACCAGTTACACCTAGCAACATCGCCAGATTGTATTGGATGTCTACCATATGTCCTGCAATCCAGGCCAGACTGTTGGCATTGTTGATGCGTTTGTCTGCTTCTGCATCGCTAATACCATCCAGGTTTTTGCTAAAGAGATTTGTCTGCAAGTCGTACTGTGCTTTAATCACTTGTACGTCTGTAGGTTTGTATACCTCTTTTACGACTTCTTTTTCTACAGTTTCGATTTTTCTTTGACAAGAAACTATACTAATGGATAGTAGCGCTATAGCCAGTCCTTATGCTATTGTTTTATTGATCATCATTTTGATTTTAAGGATTATGCTGCTTTTTTATTTTTTTTACTGAAATATTTCTGATCAGACTTAATTTTAGCTTCAGACTGCTTTCCTGTTTCGATATAATATTTTAGATCTTCCAAGGTCTGATAGATGTCTTTTCGCATTTTTGGTTTGATCATCCATCCCATCAGCAGCCCAGGGACTGTGGCCAAGGTCACATCCAGATCCATTGTTACTGAGGAGGTATCCTTGTTTAGCGACTTTACTTTCCATTTTGCCGTGGCCGCTTTCATAATAAAAGGTGTATCATCCAGATGGTATTGCAACTCCATGGTTGCAGCATCGGCTCGATCTATAATTTCACTAACGTCTCCGAAAACCGTAGAGCACGTTCGACCGATGTAATCACTTCCTGACACCTTTCTTTCTTTGGATTCGTTAACGGTACTTGCCCAGTCACAGGCGTCTCCATAATTGGTATACAGCACTTCCCAAACCTTTTTGGCTGGTGCATTTACTTGAATGGTTTTGTTTATTTTCATTTTGATAAAGATTTAAATGTCCCTTCAACTAGGTCAGAACTGGTTTTGCACTTTCATTATGTACCATATAAATTTATTATAGTAGAAACATCCTTTTAGTGCGTTTGTTTCTATTTAGATTCTGAAATAGGGAACCTGTGACAGCATAGTGCAAAAAAAAACCTGAATTGGATATTCAGGTTTTTAAGAAAGTGTAGGGAAAGTTTATTTACCAGGCTACATAGCTAGGCACCTTAATACCTTTTATACGTAAATGCACAATGGCTTGAGCCCTATGATGCGTACAATGATCGAACACAATGTTCAAAATTTTCCTTCTGGTCATTCTACCTGCCCAAAAAGATGTTGTTTCTTCAAAAAATGAAATATCCTTAGTTTTTGCAACATCCCTTAGTGCATTATATTGCTTTTCGAGATAAGAGATTACTACAGTTTTATCATTTTTATCATCGGGTTGTGGAATGGTTGGAAAGTTGAAAGCAGAATTTCCAATATATGCCATTCCTTCGCCTATATGTACCATCTGTTCACCAAAAGACCGAACTTCCTTTGTAGGTTTATAATTGTACTCATTTTCAGGCATTTTCTTCGCTACATCGAGCGTGTATTCCAGGCTGTTTTTCCATTTCTTCAGAAATTCTTCTTTGAAAGATGATTTTTGTGCGTTCATAGGCATCCAAGAGGTAAATAATAAGGTGATTACAGTGGCTATCTTCATTTTAAGCGTCATCAATTTAAATTCATTAAGTTTTTTATGTGGTCATCGTTTACAATATCTTCAAGAAAGGTTTTTTTGTCGAAGTCTTTTTTATAAGGTAACTGTCCATAGAGAGCCGAATATTTGTCCTCGACAATATCCATCATTTCATCTGCATCACCCTTGATTTCACTTCTGAACTTAGCGTATTCACTTTTATTGAACAATAAGTTTTTGCTGTCAATGATCTTATTGTCTAAAGCAAAGGTTACTTTTTTGTGGCATCGACAAGGATTGGATTTGTTTACCAACCCACATTTCTCATTCATAAAATTGAAAAGATCTTTCCGTGAGCGAGACAATCGTTGTCTAAAATTATCTTTTGAAATATTCAAAATCTCTGAACCCAAGGTGTGATCTGCATTAAACATTTCACCCAAAATATAGACTAATCGCTGTTCGCGTGTAAGACACAAAAGCATGCCGCTCATACAGCTATAATTCATTTCTTTTATAAAAGCTTTGTTTTCTTCTTGCTCCATATCTGTAAGGGGATGATCAGGTGTCATCTCTAATCCCTGAGCCATTTTATCGAAACTCTCAAAAATAGACTCATTGGGACGACGTTTCGACATTAAAAAGTGATTCGCTACAATGCGATATGCCCAGGTTCTAAAAGAACTATTCATTTTAAATGAAGCAAGATTGGTGATAATTTTAATAGTAGCCTCTTGAGTTAAATCTTCTGCATCTGAAGGGTTACGCACCATTTTCCAGGCAATATTATAAATATATGGCTGATGTTTGAGTATAAGATTCTCAAGGGATTTCTTATCCCCGTTTTGTGCTCTTTTTACCAATTCTTCATCAGTTTTATCACTGGTGTATTCTTTTAAAAACGGATTATCCATAGGGAATGTCTTTTATATATTAGATGCAGCTTTTTATAATGTGTGACAACTTTAAGATAATAAAAAAAATAGCTCAATGCTGTCACACATGTCTTAGTTCTACATCTAAGTAGCATAAATCATTAAATAAAAACAAATGAAACAATTAAAAAATGTGATAGTCATAGCGGTAATCGCTTTTGGATTTTCAACAATGAGTGCTCAAAATCCGAATGCTAAAATTACAATCACTAAAGTAGTAGAAGCTTCGGCAGACGATGTCTGGACAGAACTGCGCCAATTGGATAATATTGATAAATTATCCAGTTTTGTGGCAAAGGTAGAGTTTACAGGACCCAAAGGAGTAGGAGGCATCAGGGTGTGTACGGCTCCTGACGGTCAGGGAAAATTTAAGGAGAATATCTTAAGTTTTGATGATGATGCGAGAAGTTATACTTATGCGGTAGTCGAAGGTGTTCCTGCTGCAGGAATGGTTAATAATTTTAAAGTAGTGGATTTAGGTTATAACAAATCAATGATCGTGTGGACCTCTAACTATGATAAATTTATGAAAAACCCACAGATGACCGAGGAACAGTTTAATGGATTTCTTAATCAGGCATCTAACGAGATGATTGCTAACGTAGCAAAGGCTGCTGCTAAATAATTAAAAAGATTTAGTCTCATTAATTAGAAAAAGAGGCTATCTGAAAAGCAACTTTATCTTTCATTTCCGTCGAAGTCGATAAATAATAACCTTTAGTTATCATTGAATTTTCATTCCGATCAACGTGATAGTAAGATAAATTTTATATTTTTCAGATAGTCTCTTCTTAATTCAAATCTCCTTAAAAGTGTGAAATTCCATTGTCGCCATACAAGAACAAAAAGTGCAATTTTGATTATTATAAACTTATTTGTAGTGATCAGTATGCATTGTCAGATTGTGAATGAGAACGTACAGAAGTTGCTTTTGAAAAGCGACATTCTATCCAAAAATATCAATGTCGAATTGTATTCTTTGGGATACGTTTCTGATAAAAGTCCTTTAGTTTATTTTACCGATGGTCAGAAAATGATTGAAAATGGTACTATAGATAGATTACGTGTGCTGATAAAAAATAAACTGATTCAGCCTGCACACTATATTTTTGTAAGTACCATAGATCCAGAAACAGGAGAGGATCATCGAAATACCTATTTTTTTTGTAATGAAAACTTTGTAACTTTTTTCGAGCAAGAACTGGCTCCGCAAGTTGAAAAGGTATTAGACGTGGAAGCAAAACCTGAGAGACGAAGTCTTATCGGTATTTCTTTTGGCGGACTTAATGCTGCTTATTTTTCCGGTAACTCAGATCTCTTTAAAAATTATGCTCTATTATCTCCAATTACTTATCCCTGTGATACATATTTAAAAAGTATTGCATTTCGCGAAGGCGGAAATCTCAACATCTTTATCTCTACCGGAAAGCAGGACGCAGAGCATTATGTAAAACCTCTAAAAGCAATTTATGAAAGTAAGGGGCATCGCATCAAATTTTTGCAAACTGAAGGGGCACACGATTTTAAGAATTGGAATAATCAACTAGAGGAAGTCTTGAATTTTTTACATCAGAAACTATGAAGAGATACCAGCTCATTATTTTATTCATTTTAAGCTTACAAACTGGGGCTTGTCAAAATAGTAAACCCATTAATCCAGATTCAATTATGTTACTAGATAGAATACCGCGTAGCGAGTATAATTCCAATATGACGTACTATACGAACAAATCTTTACCAGGTTCTACACTTAAAGAAATGTTGAGCAATACTACTGCTGAGATGATAACTTTTATAAATACCATTCTCGAAGATAGAATCGATTATAGATATGGCTCTTTTAAATGGACTGTAGGCGAGGTGCTACAGCATATAATTTCTTATGAAGAAATTATGCTTGAAGTTGCTTTATTGAATGCAGGGGTTATCTCAGAAAAAAAACACACTGTTTATTACAATCAAAATACGACTGTGGCAGGGGCAAAGGATAAAAGTAAAGGCGATTTGCTTGCCGAATTTAAAAGCATACGTCAAAAAACAGAAGATGCCTTCAATGCGCTGACCGATGAACAGCAAAAGCGTATGGGGTCCTTAGATGGAAATAAAACATCTGTAAGAGTTATTGCATTCTGCATTTCAGGTCATCAAACCCATCATTTTAATGTAATCAGAAAGCGATATTTGAAATAAGTGATATTAGTTCAAAGCGATTTGTCTTGAACTAATAAGTTGATATAATTTATTTATCGAAGCAGTGAGACCATTCTTGAATTGTTTTTTACCTGCTATTGCCATAAGAATCTTTTGAATAATAGTTTTCGTTTTCCAATATTGTTCGACTCGTAAAATAGATTGGTTTTCATCTATCGGTTCAATAATATAAAACTGATACAGCTTATCCACAGGTGGTGGGTCTGTCGTGAGTTCTCCATAAACTAACTGCTCCATAGGTACTTTTTTGATGACGGTCTTAAAGTTGAAATGCTTTCCGTTAATTACACAAACGTGTTCCGTACCTTCACGTGTCACCTCATTCTCATTAAACTGAAACTCTTCCACACCATCCACCCAAATATGGCGATAGCGATAGTTGGTTATTAATTCAAATAAACTATAAGCATCAATCGGCATCTCACGTTTTAGCACAAAATCAGGTTCGCTCTTAGTTACAATAATCTCAGGTGGTTCAAAGCCTAATAATTGCAATTTGTTTACATCTATTTCGGCAAAGAGATACGGGATATTTTTCCCATCATAGGTGTCCACACTTTCGCGAAAAGCGAATAAATTGCTTTCATACGTAGCATTTAGACCAACAACATTGGCTAGTTGCTCACTTATCAAAACATAATTATCAGAATTGATTGAATTCTTGAGAAGTCTATGCGCTTGAATGACTATCTCGCCGAAAGGCTTTCTATTATTCTGAACAGTCATAAATTGAAGTTCGCCACAGTGCAACACAATTTTAAGTTTAAGATTAGGTGCAGCGGCACAAGCCCGACAAGGACAGATGCGGTTTGCTTCCATCATTTTGAGATGACTGTAGAAAGCGGTGTACATCGTTTCAATCTGAGCGAGCAATTTTTCTTGCGATGGAATTTGATTTTCTTTGTAAAACAAGAGCGCGTCGCCTTCTACCTCGGCAAGATGCATTGACTGTGTATTTGCGGAAATTAGAACTTCTAGAAGTTCTGCGATAACGTGTTCACTGTGTTGTACCTCTGTGGTTTGAACAAAATGTGTAAAACCAGAAATGTCTGGAATAAAAAGTAATGATTTTGACATTAATTTTTGCAATTTTATATGTTATACGCACTAATAATTAAATCATTTTTAAGAATTCAAGATGAATGTATAAATATACAATATCTTTGTTGGAAATAGGACTAATCAATCTCTATGACTATTTTACCTTTCTGTTGATTCGTTCCCATATAGGTGTATGCCTTATTTACTTCGTTTAATGAGAACACAGAATCGATAACAGGTCTGTAAATTCCTGCTTCCAAACCTTTGAGCACTTCTGATTTCATATCGTTGACTCGGGATTCTATTTCCAAAACGTGGAATACATAATGCAAACCAACTATATTGATACCTTTTATTAGTAGAGGAAACAAGGGGAATGACGGCTCTGGATTTAGCGCGAGGGCACCATACACTACGATTGTAGCCTCAAAACCTGCGGCTTCTATCAAATCGTTAAAAAAAGTACTATCTGCAATAGCGTCTATGGCAATATCAAAGCCTTTATCGGAAGTAAACGTATTAACTTTTTCTACGAGGTTCTCATCATTTGTGGCAATGACTAGGTCTGCGCCTTGTTCCAACAGAAAATCCTTTTTCTCGCCGGTTCGTGTAGTGGCTATAACATTTGCTCCATAGTTTTTGGCCATTTGAATGGCTGCAACTCCTACACCAGAACTCGCTGCGGAAATCAGCACGGTCTGTTGTGCATTTTTCTTGAGACCACCGCGAAGCACAAGACAAGAATAAGCGGTGCCGTAAGTCATCCAGACGGATGCAGCTTCTTTAAATGAGATAGCCTTGGGCTTTTTTATAATCGCTTGTTCTGGTGCGACCGCATATTCTCCTATAAAACCGTATTCGGAAATATTCACGTTGGGCGTCAAGCAGACTTCATCTCCTTTTTTATAGCTTATGATATCTTTTCCAACAGATTCGATTATTCCTGAGGCTTCCAGTCCAATAAGTGAAGGAAATTTTGGTTGGAACAAATACTGTCCCTGAAAGAAAAGTTCTTCGGCCCGATTGAGTCCTGCTGCTTTTATTTTTACAACTACTTCATTTTTTTTAGGTTGGGGAATATCTTTATTGACAATCCTGAGAACATCTGCACTTCCCAGCTCTGTAAATTCTATTGTTTTCATATAATTTCTATTTGACTAAGATTTTGAATATTGAAATGTTTTGATGTACCAATCTACAATTCCTTCTCCGATTTGATGAGGATGTGTTTCCTGAATGTAGTGCTTACCTTTTCCTAAATCAATAGCGGTTAGATTCTTCCAGCTAGTCTTTATCTGTTCTGCTTCCTTAGGTTTGATAATCATTCCCGGCTTTACGTGAAACATAAGTTTTGGTATATCTGAATCGGGTAAGTAATCGCTGTAGGCCCGAATGATATCTGTACTTGTCTTGGGAACACCACTAATTGAAATTTGCGAAGGCCATACAAATAGTGGTTTACGATGTGCTTCTTCCAAATAGGGCTCTCGGTAGTGTCGCATTTCCTCTCTGGAGAGTTTTCGACCTGTCATCATCGGTAAAAAACGGTTTACAAAGAAATTATTTCTGACAATCATTTTGTAACCTTTTATAGGATGTCGGAAACGTTTGAAAATGAACCGTTCTATAAGATTGGCATCTTTCCAATCGATTGGGCGTGTAATAGCTTCGAAAAAAACAATACCGCATACATTTTCCTGAAAGCGATATGAGTAATGAAATCCAATACCCGAACCCCAATCTTGTATAACAGGAATGATATTTTTGAGCTGTAAGGTTTTAATAAATTCGTCCATATACTGTATATGGTCGGTAAAGGTATAATCGATGTCCGGCTTTCCTGATTTGCCCATCCCAATCAAATCAGGTGCAACAACACGTCCTAACGCACTTAGATGAGGAATGATATTGCGCCAAAGATAGCTTGAGGTTGGATTACCGTGGAGAAGTAGAAAGGTATGTTCTGAGTTTTTGTCACCTTCGTCCACATAATGAATTTGGGATTCAAGAACTTCTTGATAGTTCGATTCAAATGGAAATGCTGTTGATATATTTTGTTTTCTGTTCATAGACTTTATTTTTTAGAAGGTTTAGAAAATCCCACGTAATCTAAATTTTCGATAGGGTATAAGATCTCTTTATCAAAAGTGTCAAATGTATAGTTATCCAAGCCGATGCTATAAACTTTATTCTCCATCCCTTTGGGTCCTTTGAATTGAATAATTATATTACTTGGTAGGTATGTACCTATACTCGTTGCTTTTCTCTCATACCTTGCCGTTGCGTGCTGCAATCCCTTTGGCATAGTTATAAAATAGTCATTGATGGTTACTTCCAGTATATCAATAAATTTTGTATTGGGATTGATGTAGACCAAAAAACGGTCAAATTCTTTATTGGGTTCTTCACTGCCCCAGGTTACGTATACCGTTTCATAGATAACCCCATCAAACTCTTTGATGCCAGCATATCGAATGATTTGTGCATCAGGTAGGTGCATTGGCGCTTCGAGCAAATAATGATAGGTGGCAAGTCCCCAGATATAACGGTCGTGCTCGTGCTGTTTTAATTCTTCGCTTCTCCTTTTTACTTTATAACCCTCCCAAGATTGTATGCCTTGTATGATACCTTTTTTCCTTCCTTCGAGATATTCAACCTGGCCATCAAAACTGTTGGTGGCATACCGAAGTTTCAGTAAGTTGTCATTATTAGCGGGAAAGGTATTCATTGGCATTATCAACCAGAACCCCTTCCAGTCAAATATGGCATCGGCTTCATAAACCTCTGTATTAGCTAACTTATCATATCCCATGGCTAGTTTTGCTGCGATAAGTAATTCTTTTCCTTTCTGTTCGGAGTTCGTTATTTTATTGTTTTTCAGATCCTCGCTTCTTAGATCGACGGATTTGCAAGCTTGCATTAAGCTTAGTAAAAGTGCTAAAGTTGAAAATAAAGTTAGATGTTTCATAAAATTGAATTATTCAGACCGTTCGGTTTATTTATTATTAAAATTTTTTTACGATAGTTTTTTGATAAAGTCAAAACTCATTTTAAACCAGGTATTCATATAAATCCTGTTTCTGGTCACCTTTGTTCTAGAAAGCACTCCATAAAATCCAGCGTGTAGGTATTCAGCAATTTCTAAAGGAGAATACACCGTTTTTATTTCTCCATCTTTCTGTCCTTGAGCAACAAACTTAGCCAGCACCTGGAGCCAATGTGTAAAGTGATCATTTGCCTCAAATCCCAGGATATCATTGTTACGCCCCACTTCCATACTTATATTATTGATAAGGCATCCACCAGAATAATCATCTTTCTCATTCATATCCATCAAGGTATTGTAAAATGCCTTTAATTTTTCCAGAGCAGAGCCCTGAAATTCCTCCAGAAAGCTTTGGATCCATTTACAATTGGATATCCCGTAGTGGTTAATTACCTGAAGCGCAAAATCTTCTTTTGATTCGAAATAATTATAAAAAGAGCCTTTCGAAATATTAGATTCTTTAAGAATTTGATTTATACCCACACTGTGGTAACCATTTCTCCTAAAAACATCAAAACCGACATTTAAAATATCCTCCTTATTATATTTATATCCCATTATAGAGCAAATATAGAAAAAATATATAAATCAGACCAGTTGGTTTAATTTTTTTTCTTGCTCTTAAGAGTCGCTTTTTTAACATTTCTTTCAAAATGCACAACGGGTGATAATTTATTAGATCCATACTTTAGAACCCAAATATTTTCTCCAGTTCAAGTCCCATTGTTATCAAAAATTCGAGCCTATGGTTAGTCATTTCATTATTTCTTAAGAAAATTTCTAATTGTTCTGCCGCATTAGTATATCTGGACTCTACACGTAGATACGAATTTTTGACAGGCCTGTATTCTGCACCCAAGGTATATCCGGTTAATTTGTAGCCTGTGATTTCATTATTCGTATTTAATGTAGTGCCACTTATAAAACCGTTTTCATCTCTAAATATTTCTGCGCGACCGGAAACACTCCATTTTGGATCAAATTTATAGCGCGCAGTCACGATACCCGCGTACATGGATACCGTTTTTTCCTGATCGTTTAAGTCACTATTGGTTTGGAGACCATAATCAAAACCTACGGTTACATAAAGTTTATCATTCCAGTTCTGGTTGATATAAAGATTCTGATAAAACCTGTTTTGTTTTATAGATAGACTATCTGCGCTTTCTCTACCGTATAAATTTGTGTACGTTATCGAAGTGTTTTCAGAAAAGTTATGCTGGATAAGGGCTCCTATAGATTTCGCATCGTTATTATCTATAAAACTGTTATACCCATTTAATGCCCATAGTTCAAAATACCAGTTTTCAACGTCATCATAACTTAATTTAGCACCTGCCTGGTAAAATGGTTCGTTAAATGTTTTAAAAGCGGTCGCACTTAACATATTATTTTTAGGTAAAAAACTTTCTGTACCAATGTGGGTTGCAAAAAAACCAGCATCAAACCAGAGACCTTTTGCTAACTTTATACCCACATTCGCTTCTTGAATCATAGTATAGTCTGAGCTCCAAGTAGCTTCGGGTATATCTCCCCAATGCAGAATAAGATTACTACGCACTTTTTTATGTTCATACCGAACCCCAAATTGAGCTACATTCACTCCAAATGTATTATCTCTGGCTCCTACGGTAATAAACGGCTGAAATTCTTGTTGACTAAGATCATTATCATATCCTGATAGGTAACCGTCTATATAGGTAGAAAGTGTTATTTTATGGCTGTCCTGCTCCTTCTTTTCCTGTGTAAAAACGTTTGCTACTCCAATAATTATAAGCATAAAACTCCACGTAATAGATCTTTTCATACACTTAGTTATAGTATTTCAAATGAGAGACTAATTTATAGAAAGTTTTAGTAGCTACTTCAAAAATTCTTAAATTATATATACTATTAGCATAAAGAGTTCTACTATAACTCTGCTTCGGGATAATTCATTTTAATAATTTCACAAATCACGCTTTTTCTAGAATCATAATCTCTGGATGTTACAAGGTTAGATTATGTTTGATATAATCACACAGCTTACCTAATAAATTTTTAAATTTGGACTTGGTGTAAGCTGTATCTTTAGAGGGAACTAGATCATTCACTGTTCCGAGATGGTTCAAGATTGTTTTGTTCAAATATTTCTTGGTCACTATCGGTTTTTTCATAACCAGTGCGATTCTATATTCTGTTGGAATCATTCATCAAGAGATCCACCATTGGGATAATCGGGATACTCAATTATTTTTTAAAAGAACGTATCCTTCATCTCGGCATCTGTTCCACTATATTGAAAAAGAATCCAAAAGAGAATATCATTAAAGTTTTGACAATCAGACAAGTGATATTGATGATTATTTTGATGAATCTACCCAACTAAGTATGGTTTGCTTAAGTTTCGATACTCTAAAAGCTGATGGTGATATTTTAAATTTTTTCTTGAATGATTTGGTAAAGTACCCCGGATCATTAAAGCCAACTTCATAAGCTATTTCCGAAATCGAAGCTTTTACATTACGTATTAGCAATTCACTGGCTTTTTCTAAACGTTTATGATTTATATAGTTTGAAAAGGTATCATTGAACATTTCTTTAAACTTTCTTTTGAAAGTCGAAACACTCATATTTGCAATAGCAGCCATTTCACTCAGCGATACATTCTCATATAGGTTATTCTCCACAATCTCCTCTAATGCAAAACGCTGACGATAGAAAATAGAGTTGAGCAATTCAATAATTGGGTTCGAACTCTTGCTATTTATTAACAACATGGTTAGTTCTTTAACTTTTAGAGCTACTAGTTCTTCAGTTGCGAGTTGAGGGTTTTCGAAGTAGAAGAACAATCCATCAAGATATTTTTTAAGTAATACATCCAGTTGTACTACGGTATTAGTATTGTGAGAAGGAACAGGTTGATCTAGCTGAGTAACTATAGCGGGGTCGATCACATTTCTCATCAGATCGGGATATAACCGAAGAATTACTACTTCAGAAACTTCATTTTTCCCTATGCCGAACCACTTATTTACATAAGTACCGCACTTCATTAATACCCCTTGTTTCTCGGAGACTTCGGTTTTTCCGTCAGCACGATAAAGATTGCCTTTAGTCTGGATCGGGAATATGAAACAAGCAGAATTATCAAGGTCAGATGCTGCCACCAGGGGTGGGGAAAAGGTAAAATGACTAATCACTGCCTTTCCATCTATTTCGAGATGTTTTTGCGATAAAATCAAAATTCAGTTATTTATATAGATGTTTGATTTCTTTCCATTTTTTTTCGTCTACGATTTCGCCGGTTTTTGCGTGGTAGTCTATCCCATAAGCGTATTTCTGAAATGACTTTCGCATACCACCTTTCGCAAAGCCTTTTAAGAATCGTGGTTTGGTAAGATAATTAAAACGCAGTTTTAAAAGTGTTTTGTTCTCAGAAACTTTTTTAGCATCCATATTTAGCCAAGTATATTCCGGATTGAGTGGAAACCCTTTTTCATTAGCTACTTCAATAGTGATGTGATGATTTTTAGGGTCGTATTTCACTATCTCGTCTACAAAATATTTATTGTCCCGTTTATCGGTCATATACATAATTCGCTTCGCGCCGACCTCTGGTGTATTATAACCTTCTGCCCATTCGGAATAAGGACAATCCGGGTTACTATCTGAAATTTTAGCAAAATCTTCTCCAATAATGCTCCATACCTTTTCAACTGATGCTCCTATTTCCTGTTCAACTTCTACTGTTACCACTTTTTTACGCATTTTTGCATCTTTCTTTGCCACTTTTTCATTTGACTTCAGTTTATCTGGATGAAGATTGCCCGTCTCAACATAATATTTAAGTTCTCTGGCCATACTTTCCAGGGCTTTGCGTGTAGCACCTTTCATCATTCCTTTCATCATAACACCCATAAAACCTGTAGCTCGCATGGTTGTCTTTCCCTTGATCAGAGTACCATTAGAGGTTTCTTCCAAAGTCCAAACATTGATAGCATCTTTTACAAAGCCAGGAAGACCATCGGCAAGTTCATATTTGATCAAATGATTTTGAGCATCATATTCTAAAATTTTTTCCTTAGTATCATCAAAACCTACGGCAGTTATTTCACAAGCTCTTATGGTATAATCGGATCCACCAATAGGTTCCCCAAATCCTTGAGAATGGGATACTCCACTAGACCATTTACCAATGCCAGCCCAGTCTTCTGCAATGACAGCCCATACTTTTTCTATTGGAGCATTGATTACAGTTTCGGCAGTTGCCACTACATTAGGCTCCTTTTCTGTAGCTGGTTTTCCTATTATTTTGGTCTCGCTCATTACAGGTTCTGCGAAAGCGAAATTCATCACTCCTAAAATGGTTAGTATTATTTTTATATTGAGAGTTTTCATAATAGTATGTTTTAGTTTTTACGTTTTAATTTTTTTGTGGCTTTTTGTTTATCGGGATGAGGCTCGCCAGTTTCGACATAGTGTTTAAGCTCACGACACATTGCATCCAGAACTTTCTGGGTACTTCTTGTCATGAATCCTTTCATTAGTCTTCCTAAGATCCCTGTAGCCCTCATTTCTGTAGTCGCTATTACTTGGGTTGATGTTGTACCTGGAATGAGTTTCCAGGTATTATAAGCATCCTTTACGAAACCAGGGATACCGTGGTAGAGTTCATACGTAAGGATATAATTTTTCTTATCAAAAGTGATGATACGCTCCTTGGTATCATTAAAACCGGTGGCGGCGATCTCACAGTGACGCTCTGAGAATAAATTATTCTCAAGGGATGGATTCAATCCTTTGCTTGCTTTTACACCAGAGGCCCATGTACCGATTTCACCGAAATCTTCAGCTAAAATTTTCCAGATCTTTAAAGCAGAAGTGTCAATCGTAATCTGTGAAGTGACATTCACATTAGGTTTCTTCGTACTCATCATAGGTATTAATTTTTATACAAAATTACCTAGAAGAGATTATGATGAGTTGGATTAAAGGCTCAATTCATAGCATAAAAGGACCAAAAAAGTCATAATGATAAACCTTTTTAACAGCTTCTGCAGAAAAAACAAGAGCTCATAAACTTTACTAATCTTGATTTATTCTACCTCTAAAACGCTGTAACATTCGCTGATTGAAGGTGCGTTCGGCAATAAGTAATTTGGCTATGCGCTGCGGGGATAATACATCTTTTAAATTTTCTGTAAGATTTTCTTCTGCGATATACAGTGCTTTTTCAATTTTAAGAAAATCTAAAATGAGTTGATTGGCTTCTTTGTTGCTCATTTCATCAATACTACCAGATCGCTCTAAAATATCACGAGCCAACTTTCTTCTATTGTTTTCGAGTTCTTGATCGTATTTTTCATAAATAGGCCAAAAAACCTTCGCTTCGTCACTGGTCAGTGAAATTTCTTTAGTGATGTATGCCGTCTTTAAAGTTTTTATTCGCTCTTTTGGTGTTTGCGCCAGTGTTACAAAGCCTATAAATAACAATACTATAATAATTATTTTTTTCATCTTAATAATATATTTCCATTGGGAATACCTCGTTTTGTATCAGGTAGTTTTCCAGTTCTTGTTGTAATTCTTGATCTTCAATTTCTATTTTATAGACCTCTTCAGAGAGTAAATACCCTAAGTCATCATCGGTTAGGAAAAGTTCCTGTTGCTCTAGATACCATGCTTCGGTTTCTTTAGATAAATCTTCAAAACTGATTGTATCATTAGGGGTGTCTTTTGAAGGAAGCCAAAGAAATAGTCCGATCAGACAAGCAATACTAGCCGCTATCATCAATTGTGTTCTAAAGGAGATGAACGGAATCACCTTTTTTATTTTGTTTAATCTTTGCACGGTTATCGTTTGCATTATATTCGCCTCCAACGATTCCAAATAATCTGCGTTTGGCATAAAACCATCATCAATCGTACCAAGGGTTTCTTCAGTCTCAACCAATTCCAGGATTGAATATTCCAGATCTTCAAAATATGCCTCTGAAGGTAGAAAGCCATCTTCAATAGATTCTTTTTCAAACGCTATGTATTTTTTATTTTTCATTTCAGCTCTATACTATTAGATTTATCATTACACCGTAAGCAATAGTTCTTTCAATCTTTTGACTGCCAAAGAATAGTTAGCTTTAAGACCGCCTTCGGTCGTACCTGTAATTTTTGCGATCTCGGAATACTTTAATTTATCAAAATATTTCATGTTGAATACTTCACGCTGTTTTTCAGGAAGTTGGGCTACTGCATATTGTAATTTATATTGAATATCATTTCCTGAATAAAACTCAGAATGTACTGATAATTTTGCTATATGTTGTTGTGTTAAATCATCAATAGACTTTTTGTGCCGGCTAGCCTTATTCTTTAAAAACTGTATTGCCTCTTTGCGGGCTATGGTTAATATCCAGGTACTAAATTTACTGTTGCCTTTAAAGCTATCTACATATTTGAATACTTTGATAAATGTTTGTTGTACAATATCGTCTGTATCCTGATGATCTATGACCATTTTCCGTACAAAAAGATACACTGGTTTCTTGTATTCCTTCAGCAATACTCTAAAAGCTTGATTTTTATATATACTATTTTGTAATTGATCAATAAGTTCCTGTTCGCTCATCCTTCGGATTACTAAACTTTAAATAATGGAATATTCTTTGCATCGTAATTAGGGAAAATTGAAGTATCGCTCATATTTAAATGATTATTTAGTACGGTCTGCGCTACATCCCTAAAATCCGTTGTAACAGGTAATTCTCTGCTGCAAGTTTCTCTATTAATCTGTTTTAGATTATTTAGTATTTTCCCTCCTTTAATATTGTTCCCAATAATGAACTGGCAAGAACCACTTCCATGATCTGTACCTAACGAACCATTTTGCTTAGTGGTCCGACCAAATTCAGTCATCGTCATTATTACCACATCGTCCTGATATTGTTTAATATCCTTCCAAAATGCAGCGATACAATTAGAGAGATCGGTAGCGTTACGAGCAAAAGCACCGTTTTTGGTAGGTTGTCTACTGTGAGTGTCCCATCCTATACTTTCAGCAAAAGCAATTTCCAATCCTACACCCGCTTTAATTAGCTGAGCAATTTGTCGAAGGCTATGACCCAAATTGCTATGAGGGTAATTTATTGTGTCCTTCATCTCAAGATCAATAGATTTCATTAGTTTAATCGCTTCCAAACCGTTTTGACCAGCATTGCTTAAGCGTAGATTTCGTTCGTACTGATATGCCTTTCCGATGCCATTTAAAGATTCTTCGCTGATGATGCTTTCGCGAAAATTAAGATCTTCCAATCGTTCAACTGCAATAGAACTTTCGTTACCATATAGAATACGTGGTCTTGTAGGTGCAAGTGCCACTGCCCTGAACGGAGAGGTGTTTTTTTTCTTCTCTGAGGAGACCATAGCCCTGTTTAGCCATCCGGTTTTAGTGCTTTTTTTTCCGGGTGTACCGCTCTCTGTATAGTCCTGCATATCAAAATGAGATCTGTTCTCGATGGGTAGTCCGCTACCGTGAACAATAGCCATCTGACCCGATTCGAAAAAATTTATCAGCGGAGACAAGTATGGGCTAAGTCCAAAAGTTCCGTCTAGGTCAAGCAGTTTTTCTTCGCCCTTACCAGCCTTAAGGAATAATTCGGGCCGTGCATTCTGCAAAAAGGAATTTTCTATGGGTTGAACGGCAGCGAGACCGTCCATGGCACCACGCTGAAAAATAGTTACTAGTGTCTTTTGCTTTACATAACTATTTTTTTTAAACGTATTAGTAGCTGCCTGCGCCACAAAAGATGGAATACCTCCCAAGGTGAGTCCGAACACCGCCAAGCCACTGCCTTTTAGAAACCCTCTACGGCTCCATTGTCTATTTTTTACTGTATCGTGGCACATAGTTATCTTTTTTGAAAGGTGGGTGAAACGTAGAAATCGGCATTAGCAAAAGTTTTATTTGATTTTTCTATGTAAAGACCTTTTATTTTATGTTGAGCTAGTAAATAAGAAAACTTAATGCGCTGAGCGATGGCAGCTTCATTGATCCAGAACTCCTGTTCTGTCGGGTATCCTGTAGGAGGCTGGAAACTATACAGAGGTTGCCCCATTTTACTGATCCATTGTAAAGTTACCGTTGCATCATCCATCGAAGCACCACTATTTCTAAGCGTGCTTACTACAAATTCAAAAGGAGATTTTACTTTTGCTTTTTTATTTGATTTATCCCAAAATTCTTTTGATTCTACCATGGTTTTCAAAACAGTTCTGGTGTCTCCGTTTGATGCTATAAACGCTTGTTCTACAACTTTTATAATAGCTTCACTAGGGGTATCACTTAAGAAGTAGGTAGTTATTTTTTTTGCAATATTCTTAGCTGTTGCTGGGTGGATGACCAGTTGATCAAATAATTCAAGACCTTCTTCTACACCACGACCGTTAGGGTAGGTTTTTCCTAAAACTACTTTTTGCCCCGCATCGTGTCTGGAGGCATCGAAATAGAAGCCATCTTTAATAAATGATTTCCCATTACTTGTTGCTTTGTTTAGTATGATTTTTTGAAATCGATCAGGCATCGGGTAGAGTAGTGGGCTGGTTTTCCATCCTGTTAAGATTCTTGCCACTTCCTCAATGTCTTTTTGAGTATAACCTCCATCAACACCAAGGGTATGTAATTCCAGCAGTTCACGGGCATAGTTCTCGTTGATTCCGGGCTGTTGTCTCGACATTCTGCCCATTTCTTCGGTTGTTCTTTCAACAAGTGTCGTAGCCGTTTCGGAAGCGTTAGAAATAGTGTTGTCTAGATAAGTGAGCATTGCCGGATGCCGGGCGGTAGCCTCGAGCATTGACCTAAAATCGTTTAAAACATATGGGCGGATGGCATCCTGCTCGTAGGATAATACATTAGTGGCTACATCATTGATACGAGTAATGGACACATTAAAATGATTGAACCAGAAATCTACCAGTTTTTCTTCGAGTTGATTTTTAGAATATGTTGCTCTATACAGTTTTTGGGCGGCGAGTTGGTACATTAATTCCATAAAGTTGCCAAACTGCAATTTTTTAATTGGATTTTTTAAAGGTTCTCCGTTTTTCATTTCGTAAAACCAGATTCGATCTATATTCTGAACGTGTCTAAGGGTCGTTCCGAACATTTCATTAAAATTGATCTGACCATTGAGTCCTTTATAACCTTCCATTCTATTGTTCAGTGCAATGGCTCTAAGCGTTACAATAAGTCCTGGATAAGTCTCTGCAATTTGTTGCATTGACATTTCGGTTGTGGGATAGTGTTTTCTTAATTTCCTCAGGAATGGCCGATCCTCCTTTGGGTTTAATTGCCTTGTTAACCATTGATCAATGCCTTGTTGTAAAATATCTTGTTTAAGGGTTTTAGTAGGACCAAAAGTGAATTTATCGATTAAAAAATCGGCTGCTTCCCCGTCGGTCCATCCTAGTGATGCATAAGGGCTATTTACCGTAACTGTTGATTGCATATCAGATTGTTTTTGCAGATCAACAGATTGACAAGAGGTAAGAACCCATACAAGTAAAAAAAACCGTTTCATATCTCAAATTTTAAAATCCTCTTCTCCCACCTCTTCCACTACGGTTTTGCATTTGATCTCGCATTTGTTTACGTTGTTTCTCCTTAAAGGATTCATATACCTGATATTGTTCTTCATCAAGGATGATCCTAAGTTCTGAATCTGTTTCATTAGAAATAGTCCTCATTTCCTGTATCTTAGTACGTCTGTCACCAGAGCCGTTTCTAACGGATTGAAGTCTTTCCTGACTGTCTTGCATAATTTTTTGCACTTCTTCTATCTGATCATCACGTAAATTTAGATCTACCAATAACTGTTGTCTTGCCTCTTTTCTATCTTCGCGTCGGTTTTTTTGGTCAGATGAATTAGATTGGTTCTGATTGTCACTAACCGGAACAGATTGAGAAGATCCACAACTGGAAATTGTTATAATTATCATAAGTATTAAAGCGGATCTTACTAATAGATTCAATTTCATAGTTTCATAAATTTTAGAGTATTTATAGTATTGATGTTACCTATATTCATTACGTATATTCCCGACTGTAAATCGGAAATTTTAATTTGTTGTTGATTATCGGTAATAGTTCCACTTCTAATTTTCCTGCCCTGTATATCGTAAATTTCAAAATTGTTCACACCACTTAATACCTCTGATTTTAGGTTGATATAGTTATTTGCAGGATTTGGATACAGTAAGGTTTGTTCCAAAAGTGATATATCGGTCACAGATAGAGTTGTATCTATTATTGATAGATCGTTACTATCTAATGCAACAGCATAGCCATCCCAACTGCCTTTAGAAGTTTCTTTGATCACACCTTCTGTCATACCTCCAATATAGAGACGATTATCGGCTAAGGCAGCATAAGCTCTTTCTTCATGAGGTGTTCCAAACTGTGCAGTTGCCAAAGTATTAAGATTGGTATCCATTTTATGTACAAAGATATCAGCCGTGGTAAGTGACGGATCGTTATTAGTCCCGAATAAATTTCCGTAAGTATATCCTGTGAGATAAATATGATCCTGATCGTCTATATTCATCTTTCGAACCATATCCGACTGTGGTGTACCAAACTGAACTGTTTGTGGATTGGATAATGTGCTATCATATTTTGTGATAAATGCGTCGCCATCTCCCTGATGTGTGCCCTCAAGATTGCCCGAGGTATATCCTGCAACATATATATTTCCCTGGCTATCAATTACATTATCTAGAACCCAATCAGCTTGCGGTCCTGGTGCAGCAAAAACAATAGAATGTGGTCTGTTTGGTATAACATTATAAAGATTATCAAAGACCGAAACAAATGCATTGGCACCACCGGCAGCAATGTACCACCCCGCAGCTACCAATCTGTCTGATGCGTCAGTAGCACCCTCTTTCCAGTAGAGTCCTCCCCATGCTTCAGCACTTGCAGAGAATCCTGTAGCCGTAGTGGGTTCTATAACTCGCCAATCATTACTTAAATCTGAGGTATGGTGTCTAGCAACAAGGTATGCATCGTCTGTTCCCGTAGTGCCTTCCGGAGAACCTTGCCCCGAAACATAAAGTCCGCCTTGATTATCCAGAACAATATTACCATATCCGTCGATTCCACTATTTCCCCACTGATCCGATGCTACTAATGTGCCTGTTTCCTTATTAATTTTGAGTAAAAAGCCATCCCATCGGCCAGTATTTGTAAATCCGGGCAAAGCATCCAAAGTTCTGCCGCAAGCGTAGACAAAATTTTCGTCTGTTACAGCATCAAAAATTAAAGAACCGTTTCTCAAAGGTATGTCCAGTACCCAGATTTCGTTACCAGAATTATCAATCTTAGTGATAAAGATTTTATTATTAGCATTTCCATTTCCTGAAAGATCACTATCTGTTGCACCCATCAAATAAAGATTACCATCAGTATCCTGAGTCAATCCTCCGATTACATCTTTTCCTTTTCCTCCATACTGCACCAAAGCATTTGTAATACTTTCATCGGTTTCGATAGGGGTTGCAAAGATAAATTGATTAGCATCGGAAAGACTTAATGTTTTTGAGTCATTACATAAAGTCAAAAAATCCTGAGGTGGTGTTCCGCTTACGTTGTTTTGAAGATCGTCACAAGGGAAAATAAAGGCTATCAGATCAATCTTGCCAGTTGCATTGAAATCTTTGGTGTAAAAGAGATAGTTTCCGGCAGTATTGACACCATCAGATAATTCAGCTGTTAACAAACGATAATCTGATGCTTCCCCTCTTAATTGAATGCTTCCAAAATCATAATCAAAATGCTGGATAACTGCATAATCGTTATCAATACCATCCAGACCCATAGAAAAGAATGGTACATCAATTTCAGCAGTTCCTAATATAAACCGATCGCGATCTGCGGTATCATAGGATTCGTTCAGGTCTGTATTTAGTACACCTCTCATATATTTTACAGTATTGGATCCGGGAAAATCTTCTGAAGTACGAACCGGCATAAAAATGTCGCTACCTCCATTTTCACCATCTATATAATCAAAGTTCATTATAGTGTACTCTATGTCATTAAATGGTGTTCCTGAACCAAAGGCTAAATTGCCGCCTGCAAATGGAATCATGTCTATAGTTTCTCTGGGCATTTCAGGGAACTGTTGTGCTGCACTGAACAATTCTTGTTGAGTTTGGGCAGCACCATTGCAGGTTAGGAGTATTAATGAGATTCTGGTTAGTGTCTTTTTTATCATGGTTTGTGTTTTAATTCATTTTTAGTAGTTATACCCTAATACTTTTAGTATTTCTTTTATAGTTCATTCTTAATTCACAAGGGGTTAATAGTATAAGATTGGAAGTACTATTGTCATTATTATATATTCTTACTGTTATGATTTGAAGAAAAATTTTATAATTCACGGTGTTCATTTATGTATTAGAACACTGAGAATCGTAAAAGGTTTAGTTTGATTTTGAAAATATATAATTAATTGTAGAAGAGAGTTCGTTTATACTGCTTATAAGTAACTGTATTTCAAATTTTTAATATAGATATTTGAATATTTTAAAAAGATTAAATTTTGTCTCTCATCATAACTGTTGTATGGAGTAAATGTAAAGTTTATTACTTCTGTACTTTTTTATAAGAGCTTTTTAAAGGAATCGATGATTCATTAGATTTTCAAAATTATAAAACATCGTTTTACTAAAAGTTAAAGAAATACTGATAGGTCTGTGGAAAATTTTGAAATAAGGCTTTTATTAAAAATTAACGTGTCTGACTGTTATACAAGTGGCAGGGAAATCTTCAAAACAATTCGTCTAAAGCAGATCTAACTGACGTAAATTTTCTTGTATGGATAAATAGGTTCATTAACTCGTATTTAGTTCTTGTAATCAGGTCGCGCGTTTTATTCTAGATTGGGGAATCCACTTATACTCCCGGAGCTTCACTAAAATTTGTTACTGCAGTAATCTTCACTAAGAGAAGTTTATCTAAGGCTTTTGTTTTAAGACTTTTTCTAAAACTTCCCATACATTATTTGCTAGAATTTTGTGTCCTTCTTCGGTTGGATGAATACCATCTGCCTGGTTTAATTCTGTAACACCACCTACATCTTTTAGAAGAAAAGGAATGAGCTCTAATTGGTTCTTCTTTGCCATTTCCGGAAAGATTGTTCTGAATTCTGTAGTGTATTCCGGACCCATATTGGGTGGTAATTGCATACCCGCCAGTAGGATTTTGGTGCTAGGATTTTTCTTTCGTACCACATCAATAATTTCCTGAAGATTGGATCTGGTTTCTGTTAAAGGAACCCCGCGTAATCCATCATTAGCACCTAATTCCAAAATAAATACATCTACATCCTGATTAAGTACCCATTCGATACGGCTTCTGCCTCCTGCAGTAGTTTCTCCGCTAACTCCCGAATTCACGACTGTGTATCCCATATTTAAGGAATCAATTTTAGCTTGTATAATTGCCGGATATGCTTCATTCATATCATCAAGACCGTATCCTGCTGTTAGACTATCCCCAAAAATCAGAATCGTTTTGGTAGTATCAGTAGCAGGTGTTTCGGCGACCTCTTTTTTAGTACTTTCAGAAGCTTTTACCGGTTCTTTTTTTGAAGTTTCGCTTCCGCAGGAAAGCAATAAACTAAGGAATAAAAAATAACAAAACTTTAAGGAAATCGCTCTGCATATGGTGAATAATTCTAAAATCATTTGCTTATTTTTCATTTTTATCATTTCCTACAGAATTAATTAAGGTCTATATGTCAAATATATTAAAGATCCACGAGCTAGAGAAGACTTATAGCAGTGGTTCGAAAAAACTAACAGTCTTACATCGCATATCGTTTGAAGTTGAAAAAGGGGCAACCTTTTCTATTGTAGGTCCTTCCGGAAGTGGTAAAACTACCTTGTTAGGGCTTTGTGCAGGATTAGATCAACCCGATTCTGGCACTGTAGAGCTGTGCGGACAACGTTTACATGAACTTGATGAAGATGAACGTGCGCAACTACGAAACAAAGAAGTAGGCTTCATCTTTCAGAATTTCCAGTTGTTGCCGACCTTAACTGCTTTGGAGAATGTGATGGTACCTTTAGAATTACAAGGCGCTAAAGACGCTACTAAAAAAGGTATGGAGTTACTGGAAAAAGTAGGGCTAAAAGACCGGTTTCATCACTATCCATCACAATTATCGGGTGGGGAACAACAACGAGTAGCGTTGGCAAGAGCATTTTCAAATTCGCCATCTATTTTATTTGCGGATGAACCTACCGGAAATCTTGATGAAGAGACCGGAGAAAAGGTGATACAACTTCTTTTTGAATTGAATAAAGAGGCGGGAACCACTTTGGTGATTATCTCTCATGATCTAGATTTGGCAAACAGAACCCAACAGATTCTTCGGTTAAAAGGTGGAAAGATTATGAGCAACGAGAAAACTTTGATACAGTGATAGAAAAAGGTTCTTATTCAAAAGCAGGGTTCTCTTGGTTATTAAAAATGGCCTGGCGTGATGGCAAAACCAGTATTTCCAGATTATTGCTATTTATGGCCTCGATTATGCTAGGTATTGCTGCGGTAGTTTCGATACAATTGTTTAGCGAAAACCTGAAAGAAAATATTCAGGCACAGTCCAAATCATTACTGGGAGCTGATTATTTGATAGATAGCAGGCAACTCCCTAATGAAAAGGTACAGGCGATCATTGACTCTCTAGGACCTGATGCCAGAGAGGTTAGTTTTCCGTCGATGGCGGCATTTCCTAAAAATGGTGCTGCCAAATTGGTTCAGGTACGCGGTATGGAAGGTGATTTTCCGTTCTACGGAACCCTAAAAACTGAACCAGAAACCGCAGGGGTGAAATATCAACAAAAAGGTGGAGCTTTGGTAGACACTACGTTGATGCTACAATTCAATATAAAACCAGGGGATTCAATCAAGTTAGGAGTATTTACGCTTCCCGTTATAGGAGCTATTCATTCGATGCCCGGTCGTTCGGGAATTGCAACCAGCGTAGCACCTACGGTACTGATTCCTTACCGGTTTGTTGAGAAGACAGAACTGCTACAAGTGGGAAGTAGAAAAGAATATCAATATTTTTTTGTAGATCCGGATATGGATCTCGATCAGTTAGAAGAAGCTATAGATCCTATTTTGGATGCCGAAAATGCAGACCTGGATACTCATACCAGTACCAGTAGACAAATAGGGCGTAGTTATGACAACTTAGGTAGATTTCTGAATTTGGCAGCATTTATAGCCCTGTTATTGGGGTGTATCGGTATTGCCAGTTCTGTACATATATATATCAAAGAAAAGTTAACCGATGTAGCTGTGCTCAAATGTTTAGGAGCCAGCAGAAAGCAAACCTTTTTGATCTACCTGATACAAATAGCTATAATGGGACTTGTCGGAGGTATCGTGGGAACTGTTTTAGGAATTGGCTTGCAGTATGCACTTCCCACACTATTACAGGAATTCTTACCTTTCGATATTCAGATTACTACCGCACCACAGCCGATTATTATGGGAGTGTTGCTTGGCGTCTTTATGTCGGTGTTATTTGCACTGTTACCACTTTTCGGTACGTGGTATGTTTCGCCATTAGAAGTATTAAGAGTATCAGAAAAACAAGCTAAAGGATCCAGAAAGACGCGTCTATTTACCTTTGGAGCCATCATTCTGTTTGTCTTTTTATTTGCTATTTGGATTTTTAACGACCTGTTATTTGCCTTGGCCTTTGTGGTAGGGATTTTTGTCACTTTTGCTATTCTGGCAGGTATTTCTGCCTTATTTATTAAAGCCATTAAACGTTATTTTCCCACTTCCTGGGGGTTTACCGCCAGAACGAGTTTATTAAATCTATTTAGACCTAACAATCAAACGATGGTGCTCATTCTTTCTATAGGTTTAGGAACTTTTCTGATCAGTACCTTATATTTTACAAAAGACATATTGCTAGCAAAAACCGCGCTAGACACGAGTTCTAATCAAGCAAATCTTATCTTAGTGGATGTGCAGCCTGACCAAAAAGATGCGGTAATAGCTAGTTTAGCATCTAATAACTCTGAAGTCATTAATAACCTGTCGATCGTTACCATGCGAATGCATAGCATCAAAGGGAAATTGACCAATGAAATCAGAAAAGATACCAGCGCAACCACAAGAGATTGGGTATTAAATCACGAATTCAGAACTACCTTTCGGGATTCTTTGATTGCTTCGGAAACCGTGATGGAAGGCAATTGGGTAAACGAGGTGTATCCTGATGTAGATATTACCATATCTATTTCTGAAGGTCTTGCAAAAGATGCCGATATTGGAGTAGGGGATTCTATTGTTTTTAATGTACAGGGAGTATTTATAGAAACTACCGTAGGAAGCATCAGAAAGGTGGACTGGACACGATTACAGCTCAATTTTATGGTGGTTTTTCCGAAAGGGGTATTAGAAAAAGCACCACAATTTAATGTACTGACGACCTATGTATCTGATAATGTCAGATCCGCATCCTTACAGCAGGAATTGGTGCGTAAGTTCCCAAATGTAACGGTTTTTGATTTAAGACAGATTTATACAGTGATCGAAGACGTTTTACAAAAGATCTCCTGGGTGATTAATTTTATGGCATTCTTTAGTATCCTTACTGGATTGATTGTCTTGATCGGCTCTGTTCGTACCAGTAAATACCAGCGTATTAAAGAGAGTGTGTTATTACGAACACTAGGTGCCAAAAGCAAACAGATTTTGCGCATCACAGCACTTGAGTACTTATTTTTAGGCATCTTAGGTAGCCTGGCAGGAATTTTATTATCCTTAATTAGTAGTCAATTATTAGCTACGATTTTATTTGAAGAACCTTTTGTACCATCCGGAGTACCGTTTCTAATATTTTTACCTGCCATTGTATTGGTTGTTTTGGTGATTGGATTGAGTAATATCAAAAGCGTGTTGAAAAGTCCGCCGTTGGTAGTTTTGAGAAAAGTGGGGTAGTTATTAGATGGGAAGTAGTAGCGTTTTTTTGCACATTTGTGTATTAACTAAATCTTTTACTATCGATTTAAAAAAAATCCTTCTAACTCCTTATAGATCAAGGTATTCCTTATATTATTGAAGGGAGTTTAAAATCTAAATTACCATCCCATCGAGTAATTTTCTGAAATAAAATGAAGGAAAATTAGCCAGCCCGTCCGCCTAAGACGGAGTATCGAGAATAGCTTTTTTTGATTCGAAATCCTATTCTCGACACTTCTTCTTTTAGTCAGAGCACTAGAATCGATGAATTTTGAATAAAAAAATCAAAATGCACAACGGGTACAAACCATATTTATCTGCGTGATTTAGAAGAGTACTTAGTGGTTCTATTATTAGTAAAAAATATGATGTTGAAAAATTATCTACGTTTTAGCAATAATAATCTATAACTTTATATTGAGTAGTTGATAGCTCGATAAATAAATTAAAGTTTTCTAAAATTATAATCCTATGAAAAACATATTAAGTTTAGCTACGGTCGTTTTACTGATTCTGGCAGTTTTGATTATTTACTTAGGTATGCAGCGAGAATATATTTTTAATCCACCAAATATTACGGGACTTGGGTTTATTATGATTGCTGTCGTATTCTTGTTTTGGAGAAAGCATATTCAATAATATAGTAATTTTTTTTGCTTAGTGTTAAACGTCATCCCCACTTCACCTTTTAAATGCTTCTACTCTGTTCTTCCGACAATCCTACTGGCAATAGTATTCGGGGTAAGAATTTTTGATTTTGAGCTAATCGTTTTTTTAGGAACATAGTAACTTTAGAAAAAACTAAACATATGAGCAAGAAAGATTTATATAGTGATAAAGCTATAGAAAAATTAAAAGAATTAGCAGAATCAATAGATTTTGCCATGTTAGCTACAGATTTAAAAAATCATCCTATTCATATGGTGCCTATGAGCACCAAAAGAGTTGATAATCAGGGAAATATTTGGTTTCTGAGTGGCAAGGATAGTGATCATAACCAACACATCCTTAAAGATTCCAAAATTCATCTTGTATATTCGAATCCAAAGGGATTTGAATTCCTGAATATATATGGTACTGCCACTATCATCACCGACCAACACATTCTTGATGATTTGTACAGTAGTATGAATGACATGTGGTTTGATGGACCTGAAGACCCTAATTTAACAGCTATTAAGATTGATCCTGAAGATGCTTTTTACTGGGATAATAAAAATTCTAAATTAGTTTCTTTATTCAAATTAGGCGTTGGAGCCATTACAGGCAAAGAGCAGGATCTCAGCGAATATGGTGAATTAAAAGTATAGCGCTGTAGGTAGGTACAGTATTATGTATGTTAGAAAATTGAAAGTGACGCCGTTCTTTGATAAGAATGGCAAACTTTTTTATGGTTATAACCCTATTTGACCCCTTTATTTATAATTTCCGGATATGAGATACCAAATGCATTATAGAGATTATAAAAGTGTATTAATGTTATAAGAGGACATAAAAATTTCAGTATCTTATATGCTTCAAAACCGTCGCCAATGTTCAACAAAACTTTATCACTCAAATCCTTTAAGTCAACTGCTATAGTTTTATCTATGGTAGCCTTTATGATAGTACTGATGGCTTTTAAGGTGCAACATAACACTACATCTGATTACTTAGATCTATCAGAAATTAAAAAGAAGGATAGTGTAGCATCGATTGCTGCATTTGAAAAAGTATATTCCGTATTGATGCATCCCAGATGTATGAATTGTCATCCGGACGGGGATGTCCCTTTACAAGGAGACGAGAGTCGTATTCATAATATGCTTCCTCAGCGAGGTCCTGACGGAAAAGGTATTTTAACCATGAAATGCGCGAATTGTCACGGTGCCGTTGGAGTTCCGGGAGATGCCACGCCACCGGGTAATCCGCATTGGCATTTGCCTCCTGCAGATATGAAAATGATATTTCAAGGACGATCAGCCAGAGAATTAGCTTTGCAACTGGTAAATCCTGAGATGAATGGTCATAAAAGTATGGAGGAGTTACGATTACATGCAGAGGATACCTTAGTAAAAAGTGGTTGGAACATGGGAGGCGACCGCGAACTACCGCCGCTATCGTATCAGGAATTTACAAAAGCCTGGTATGAATGGATTGATACGGGTGCGTATGCGCCATCTAAATAATGCTGAATTGATTTCAATAAATAAAACTCACTGCTTATGCCACTTTATGAAATACATGTGAACGGAGAAACTAAACAGGTAGATGTTGACTCGGATACTCCGGTTCTTTGGGTCTTACGGGACAACTTACGTTTATTAGGAACCAAATATGGTTGTGGGATTGCCCATTGCGGTGCTTGTACGATTCATTTAGATGGTGATGCGGTTAGATCTTGTGCGTATCCCATTAGTGCTGTGGGAAATAAAAAAGTTACAACCATCGAGGGTCTTTCTAAAGATGGTAATCATCCTGTTCAGAAAGCCTGGTTAGAACACGATGTACCGCAATGTGGCTATTGTCAGGCAGGTCAAATTATGACAGCTTCATCATTGTTGGCTCAAAATTCTACTCCAAGCGATGAGGAGATACGTCGTGCAATGAATGGTAATATTTGTCGCTGCGCTACATATACTAGAATTAATCGAGCAATACGAACTGCTTCAAAAGATATGTAATTATGGCAAAAGTAAAAACACATGTTAACAGACGTTCTTTTCTTAAGCTATCTGCGGCAGGCAGTACAGGTCTTTTAATACAATTCAGTTGGTTTTCTTCTCTGGCAAAAGAAAATCCTAATTTAGAAGCAGCTTACGAATTGAACGGTTTTATACAGATACATACAGATGGTATCGTAACCATCGCATCTCCTAATCCTGAAATCGGTCAAAATGTAAAAACTTCCATGCCAATGATCGTGGCCGAGGAGCTGGATGTGAATTGGGAAAACGTTCGTGTTGTGCAAGCACCGCTAAATACAGCTATTTTTACCAGACAGCTGGCAGGCGGAAGTAGATCCATTAGTCAAAGTTGGGATGCATTACGAATGGCAGGTGCCACAGCAAGACATATGCTTGTAAAAGCAGCGGCAAAGGGATGGAATGTTCCAATAGCTGAAATTGAGGTGAGTAAAGGAATTATTTCTCATAAAATAACAGGAAACTCTACAGGTTTTGGTAAAATGGCGGAGGCCGCCAGCAAACTGGAGATTCCAGAGGAAATTGACGTTAAAAACATCAAGGATTTTAAAATTATAAGACATTCTAAATATAATGTGGATGGACCTGATATTGTAACAGGTAAAGCTGTTTTTGGTTTGGATGTGTATAGCGAAAATATGGTATTTGCGTCTATACTTCATCCGCCGGCTTTTGGGATGAAATTAAAATCATACGATGCCTCTGAAGCATTGGCAATGAAAGGAATAAACGATGTTTTTACAATACAGACATATCCTGAGGACTTTGTACGCGGTCCTTTTGACACTTCGGCATTTCCAGAGTTAATTGTAATAACCGGGGATTCTACCTGGAGGATCATGAAAGCCAAAAAGAAAATTAATGTCGAATGGATTCCTATAGAATCGCATACTATCAAAGTCAAAGGTTTTAGAAATCCTAAAGCAAAAGAACAAACGATTCCTTCAGGGATGGAAGAAACATCCAGCCAATACATTTCGATGATCAAAAAAAGTAAGGAAAAGGCTAAAGAGGTACGCAAGGATGGTGATCCTGAAAAAGCATTTTCCGAAGCTGTAAAAGTTATCGAACGGACTTATACAGCTCCGTATTTAGCACACAGCCCTTTAGAGCCTCTTAATTTTTATGCCAATGTCACCGATGACAAGGCAGAATTGATAGGTCCTATTCAGACCCCTGAATACATGGAAAAGTCCGTAGCCAAAAGATTGGGAATGACTCTGGAACAGATTGATATACAGATGACACGTATTGGTGGTGGCTTTGGCAGAAAACTCTATGGTCATTATCTGGTCGAAGCGGCTTTGATTTCGCAAAAAATTAAAAAACCAGTCAAATTGATATATACCAGGGAAGATGATATGACTTTTGGAGCTTATAGACCCATCTACCATGCATATTATCGTGCCGGACTTGATGCCGATAACAATCTGATCGCTTTTCACGTCAAAGCAGGAGGTATACCCGAGAGTCCGCTGTATGCTAATCGTTTCCCTGCTGGTACGGTGGACAATTACATAGCCGAAGAATGGGCTATTGAGAGTAATATAACTACAGCTGCTTTTAGGGCACCAAGGTCTAATTTTATGGGTGCCGTAGAGCAAGCATTTCTAGACGAGGTTGCCGAGTTGGCGGGTAAAGATCCTATTGAATTTAGATTAGAGCTTTTTGAAAAAGCTATAAAAAATCCGGTTGGAGATAAAAATGATTATGATCCAAAACGGTATGCCGGTGTTCTTAAATTAATCCGGGATAAAGCTAAGTGGGGAACATCCAAGCAAGGATTGAGTAGAGGAGTGGCTGCCTATTTTTGTCACGACAGCTATGTAGCAAATGTAGTAGATTTACGAATGGAGAATGATAAACCTGTAATTGAAAAAGTGTATTGTGCTACAGATTGTGGTATAGTTGTTAATCCTATTGCAGCTTCTAATATGGTCGAAGGAGGAAGCGTAGATGGTATTGGTCACGCGCTTTACAGTATGCTGACGATTAATAAAGGAAGACCGGAGCAAAATAATTTTCATGACTATCATCTGATTAGAAATAATGACGCACCGTGGGATGTCGAAACGTATTTCGTGGATAGTGATGTACACCCCACAGGATTGGGGGAACCACCTTTTGCACCGGCGATAGGCGCTTTGACCAATGCACTGTATAAAGCGACCAGTAAGCGATACTACCATCAACCTTTTATGATTGATATTGAAGAAAAATATCTTCGCAATAATGAAAATGTGTAAAAAAGGGTGTCAATGAAGCTGATATACAATCCATTGGCGGCGGGATGATGTGGCTGGGAACAGTATAGCTACGATGAGCTTAACGTTTCGCAAATTGACTTATACATAATTACTCACTGGCTAATATTTGATATATAGGATTCCGTGAATCTCCTAAAGTCGATTTGTCTGACGATATAGTCCGCCAGTGGCGGATCGTTATCTGCAATAATGTCAATCCGCCAACTCGCAAGTAATATACAAAGTTCACCGGACGACTTTATGGGCATCGCTTCGTTTACAATTATGGACTTAGTTGAATTAAAAGTTTTCTCACGAAATCGAAAATTCACGAACTTCTCTAAAATAATAGAATGATTGTGAGCTAAAAGTTCCTTTAAAAAAAGGTAATGCAACACTTATTGCCCTAAACGACGTGGTTCCTGAGCTTGTCGAAGGGATAGGAGAGTAGGGGAATGTGTGTGGAATGGGTTATTTGAAAATAATTTTGAAATCTATGGTAATATTTCTACTATTATCTAAAATTGGACCACATTCGGGCCAGGAATTGGTGCATTATAATTTTGGTTATGATGTAGATTGATTTAAAGATGGTGTTTATACCGGCAGAACTTTTCATAATCGAACTCTTGTTCATCCCGATGGTGGTGATTGTCAATATATTTAAACATTGACGGCTTTTATACTATTAACAGAAAATCACAGCTATGATTTTCTGTTAATAGTATAAAAGTTGATCTAAATTTCCTTAATAATTGTAATTTCAAAAAATGAATAGGAAAAATTTATTATCAACTGTATTATTTTTCTTTTTTATAGCTTCATTAATAGGTCAAAGCGGAAAAAAAAGTTTTAATCAAGAAGATTTTGATCAGTATAAAATTGATGAAAATGTGTATAATTTTTGGTGGTATAAGAATGATAACATTTGGTTTCCTAAAGGGGATACCATTCCTTATTTAGTGGATGATAGGGAATATAAAGGATTGATTAACTATGGCTTAAAATTTTCACTCGTCGAAAGAAGAAACCTGAATTATGTTGAGAATTTTGAGATGTATAAATTAAAAATTGAGATTGAATATTGTAAGGTTTCATTAAAAGATAGTGTAGTTAATATAAAAGGAATTGTAAAAGGAGGATGGTCTAATAATACTATTTGGGGTTATAAGAAAAGAGAGAATAATGTGGATGTGTTTATTGGAAAAAATAAAGATACCACTAAATTCAAATACTTAAACCACCTTTTTAAACCTGAAAAAATTACAACAACTTATAAAGACGAAAAAATAAATGACCATATTCTACTTGATACTTTTCCAGCAAAATATATTCATTCTTACGCACATTTTAGAACTGAACCAGGAACAGATCGTACATTTAAAATAAAATCAAAAATTGATAATAATTCGGTTTTAATATTTGGTTTAACAAATACGTATGCAGAAATATACGAAATAGGTAAGTTAGTTTTTTCTGACAAGAAAAATAGAAGAAGGAAGAAGCTGATAAACAAAGACGATTTCTCTTACCCTAAAGTGATTATACGAAACAATATACATCGAAATGAAAATTATAACATACATCAAAAAAAGAAATCTAATTATCATAAAATTACAGAAAAAGCTGAAAATTATATAGTTTTACGACAGTATGGTAAGGCAAAACCAGAATATGATCGTTTTTTAGATGGAAGCGAATATGTTTTTGCCAGAGATATGCACAATGCCGTAAGGTGTGCAATAAAAGCCAGAGATTATAACACCGCTATAGTATGGTGTAAAAAACTTGTATCTAAAGGAGTACCTTTGACTTATTTTGAAGATAAAATTTTTACTACATTAAAAAAGAAACCGGTATGGATGGAGTTTTTAACCAACTATAGTAGTCTTTATGATCAATTTAAAAAAGGATTAAATCAAAACCTGATAACAGGAATACAAAAATTAGTAGAAGAAGATCAAAAATACTATATCAAAAATTCTAAGGGGGAGATAAATAGTCTAGATTTAGCAAATAAAACAGAAGAGATAGATCAACAATTCATCAAATTAATCAAAAAAGAAGGATTTCCTACAGAAGAAAAAATAGGATTAAGAACTGATACGGACGGACATTTAATATTTGAATCACCCTCTTACTTTGTCCTTCTGGTACATAGTTATCAAACTAAAAGTAATAAGCAAAAAGAAATTAAAGAATTGTTTGAAGGCAATAAAGTATTTTATGATACTTATCGCAGTAATCTAGGTGTTTTTAAAAAATCAGGAATGACGTGCCTTCAAATATATAAAGGTAATTTATATAATAATAAAACCTGTGGAGCTAATCTGGGTGCCATACAAAAAATGAAATTTAAATTTAATAATGAATATAATTTTATCATTGATACTGGAGAATTTACAATAATACCTTATGAGAAGAATTCGGAAGAAGAAGATGAAAAATTTATAAGAGATAATTTCAATTTTGTAACTAAGCTTACTGATGATTGGTTTTTTTATGAATAAAGGCGATTATTGGCACTATGATTTTAATTTATAGCAGAGATGCGGACAGTTTTGTAAATGAGGTTATTGACTATTTAGAGGATGATTATATTAGAGTGGGAGACTTAGATAAAGTCTTTATTGATAATCTGAATATAGATTCAAATGGAGTTGTTTTTAAATTAAGTAGTGATTTCTTTAAAGACATCGATTTTAATCAAATAGAAACTATATGGTTTAATGGAGGTATTGCAAATACAACAGGGAGTACTTACGAAAATGATAGTTATTCTTTATTAGTAAATTCTTTTCTTCACAAAAAAGAAGCAAAAAAAATAGGTCGGTTATTAAATTCTTTTGAAGTAAATAAACTAGATGTTCAATTATATGCTCAAGAATGTGGATTCAAGACTCCTGAAACTCTTATTCTAAAATATAAAACTTGTGAGTAAATTATAGCTACAAATACGTGTTAAAATAAATTATCTGGTGGATAATTTGTTTTGACGGCGAGACGATGCGGCTGGTAAGTTTAATCATAAACGCGACAAAAGAAATTTTAATGACCACAGTAGCTAAGATTATAATCAAATAGAATCACTGTGGGATATTTTACACGAGTTTTTATAATTGATCACAAAATCAATTCTAAAAATCTGCGAGATGATGCGGCTGGTAACATTTTAGCTACGAATGTGCTTAACGTTTCGCAAATTGGCTTTTACATAATTACTCACAGGTTTATATTTGATAAATTGGATTTCGTGAATCTCCTAAAGTCAATTTGTCTATCGATATAGTCCGCCAGTGGCGGATCGTTATCTGCAATTATGTCAATCCGCCGCGGCGGACCGCCATTTGCTGCAATAAATACATTTGTACTATAATGTTTTGCGTTATGCCTGTCCGCCGCAACGTAGTGCAGGAGGATCACTTTGCTTTGGAAAAACAAAGGATGCTAACATATTTTTCTTCGAAAAAAATCTCTTCTAAGAAGCTTTCTCTACAAAGAGAATGAAACACTTTTTATGCGACGACGTAGGAGGGAAGCATAATGTGTGTGAAATGGTTTATTAGTTATATATTCTGAATTTATATATTTGAGTTTTCGAAAATTGTATGAGTTTCACTTCTTTATTTTTATTCTTTTTTGGTGCTATAGGAGTTTTTAACAGCTTCTTGGTTAGTTTATACTTTATTTTCAAAAAAGGAAAGCTAAAATCTAATTTATTATTTGGTCTTTTTCTTTTTTTTATCAGTGAACGCGCACTGCGGTCACTTATCTATTTTTTTAGTTCTGCCTTACCAAACCCTTATTCTAAATCTGATGCAGTTACATTTATGTTTATTGGGCCATTTTTGTTTTTATATGTAATTTCTGTAATTAACCCAGGTAGTAAATTAGTAAATTTATGGAGGTATCACGGTCTATTTTGGGCTATTATTACGACAATAGCATTATTTAAATTTCCTTTTTTAGAAGATCCAATATTCTGGAAAAAGTATATCCTAACAGGAATTAATCTTCAATGGTTAATTTATATCTTGGTGTCTTTAATACTCCTAATAAACAAGTTATATTACTCCAAGTCTAATACTGAAAAGTATAATGTTACTAATCATTGGCTTCTCCTTTTGATAGCAAGTGTATTGGTTTTATGGTGTATTTATTTCTTTATTAGCTTCTCATATTTTGTGGTAGGTTCAATTGCATTCTCACTAATTTTTTATGCATTCTATTTGTACTTTATATTCAATAAAAAACACCTTACTACAATTTTTACAATACAAAAAAGATATGTGTCAAAAAGGTTCGATAACGAAAGTAGTGAAGTTTTAATTCAAGAGCTTCAAGCTTTAATGCAAGAAGAAAAACCCTTTAAAAATCCAAACTTAAGACTTAAAGATTTAGCACAAAAATTGGACATGACAGTCCATCAACTTTCGCAACTTTTAAACAATAGTTTAGGGAAAAAATTCTCAGAATTTGTAAATGAGTACCGAATTGAAGAGGCAAAGCAATTAATACAGGAAAACACCAAATATACATTAGATGCTATTGGCAACGAATCAGGATTCAACTCTAAATCAACATTTTACAGCTATTTTAAACGTATTGTTGGTATGACACCTAAAGCATATCGAGAAGGGTTTTTAAGTACATAGTTATAAAATCATACAAAAAGAGTCCTTATTTTGTACATTTTTTCATTGAATACTAGTTTTTTTGTTTCATAATTATTCAATTCAAATTTTCAATGAAACATCAAATCAAAAAACTTCTCATCTTTTTTATTTCAACAGCTTCATTACATAGCTGCAATTCTCAAGCTTCTAATAGTAAAAAATCAATTGCAGAAGCAATAACTACGATTCCTAATGCTAGTATTTCAGAAACTATTGCCTATTACCATAAATTAAAAAAAGAGCAACCTAATGTATACAATTTTGATAATGAAAATGAACTAAATAAAGTAGGTTATCAATATTTAAATAATAGAAACGTTGAAGGAGCTATTGAAATATTTAAGCTATTGGTTTCAGAATTTCCAGATTCATCCAATGCCTATGATAGTTTGGGTGAGGCTTATTTAAAAGATAATAATTTAGAGTTAGCTAAGGTAAACTATCAAAAATCTTTAGCATTGAACCCAAAAAATGGCAATGCTGAAAATTCGATTTTTAAGATTGATTATAAAACTTGTGAGCGTCCAAAATTTGATCAAGTTTTTACCAGACACCAATATTTAGAAGATATAGATGAATTGGTTACACGAATTACAACAAAACATCCAAAGCCTTTTGAGTTTATTTCTGTAATTGACTTTACTAGTTTAGTAGAAAAACAAAAAGGGAAAATTAAAGACGGAATGAGCTACGGAGAATTTATTTGGCAATTAAGTCCAATAATTGCAAGTATTGGATGCGAGCATACCCATTTAAATGTTTTTAATCAAGAAGATGAGATGTTACCTGTTGAATTACGTTTTCCACTTGAGGCTCAATTAGTAAATACTAAACTACTAGTTATAAACCCAAGAGTAAATAATGAAATTGTAGCTATTGGTAGTTCTATTACCTCGATAAATGGCAAAACAATAGAAGAAATTACCGAGGATATTTTTAAACATATAGCATCTAACGGACATAGCATTTCATTAAAACGAAAAGTTTTTAGTGCCTATATAACATCTTACATTCCATACTACTTTGGATTTCCAAAATCATACTCTATAACTATAGGGAATTCTAACAAGAAAATTGACTTATCTCAATTGACTAGTTTTAAGTATAAACAAATCAATAATGAACGTTCTTTTGAAATATTTAAGGATGAAAAAACGGCAAAATTATTTATTCCTTCCTTTAATTATTATGGAGGAAAACGATTAAAAGATTATAAAGCATTTATAGACAATAGTTTTAATGAATTAAAAAGAAAAGGTATAGAGAATTTAATTATAGATGTAAGACGTAATGGAGGTGGTTGTTCTTGTGCGACAATATATTTATTACAACATATTGCCCAAAAGCCTTTTAGATATTTTGATAAATCTTCCCAACTACCTGGAAATAAATCAGAGGCAGATATAAAATACCCATTAGACAATCATTTTAAAGGAAACACTTATATTCTAATTAATGGGTTTAATACATCAACCACAGGACATTTTTTATCAGTTGTTAAAGATCAAAATATAGCAACATTAATTGGAGAAGAATCTGGGGCAAGTTTTTATGCAAATAGTGCAACTAGAAATCATTTAGGAGCTAATACAGCAGTAGTATATAATATTGCAACTAAAACTTTTTTTACTACAGCTAAAAACTTGCCAAGTAACAAAGGTGTTTTACCAGACCATTTTGTGTATAAGACAAGTCAAGACATAATAGAAGGAAAAGATGCTCAACTGGAATATGTACTCAAACTTATTAAAAAAGAATAAAACGGCCTCATAAAATTTTGATTAAAACAATAGGTGAGTAGAGCGGTAATATTTTAGAGGGCGAGAACTTAATTTTGTTGAGTTCTCGCTTTTTTAATTGGAGTTCTGCATAAACCTAAAGCGATCAAATGTTTTCTAAAATATAGAGAAACGAGCCGTACATTGTTTCCAAAATTATATGCAGCCTTGAATTTTTGTTTCTTTTGTTTCAAGACAAAAGATTATGCAAAAACTAAAAATGTTTAATTGGAATACAAATTAGAGCAAGTGTATAGAAATTTTAAAGTTTGGATGATGTGGCTGGAAAATTTTATACTGTTGCGTAAAGCTTACTAAATGTTTATGAGATTTTTTACAACGAGAACTTCAATTTAATTTCTGAATTTAATTAGAAGCTAAAAGGTTTTGCTTTTTTTGGCGTTGCAAGCGATGGATAATTGTGTGTAAAATAAATTGCCATATCAGGCATTTATTTTTATAAAACAATCGAGCGCATAGGCAGCCTCAGCCGCATCAGCTCGCTAATAATTCCAAAGATTCTCAATCTTTAGAATTATTCCGTACATAACGGCAAATTATAGCTACAAATGGTGAACGTGAGGTTTAATCATAAACGCCTTAAAATAATTTTAATGACCCAAGTAGCTACGATCACTATGAACTAGAATTATCCTGGGATATTTTACACGAGTTTTTATAATTGATCACAAAATCAATTCTAAAAATCTGCGAGATGATGTGGCTGGGAACATTATAGCTTACGAATATTAATGAAGCTTAACGTTTCGCAAATTGGCTTTTACATAATTGCAGATATAAAACACCTAGCGGTGTCATTATATCTGCAATTATGTAAAATACTACGTATCCGCCAATTTGCTTCAATAAATACATTTGTACTATAATTTATATTATGTAAAATAGAATATTTAAGAACTAGGCTTGATAATAAACTTACCGTCCTCTTTTACATGTAATCAATAAAATTTCACTTTTCCTTTTATTTAGTAAAATGTTAATTATGAACTATATGCAACAGCATATTCGTAATATTCGTATCTTATATCTTGATAATGGTTACCAATACTAAAATATTACAACTTGCTTTTGTGCTCGTTATATCTTCAACACATACTTGTGTTAAAGAAACGGATTCTTCCTATGTGGAAAAAATAGAAACTACATCTGCCATAAACACTCGTCCGGTTAATGCAGATAAAAAAACATTTGAAAAAAATTCTAAAATTACCCGAGCCGTGCTTATCACACATTGCGGTAGTTGTCATCAAAGTTCGCTGGATTCTCATCAACCAGAAGCAATAAAGATTTTCGATCTGGATTTGGCAGCTAACTGGCATATTTCTCTATCTAAAGAAAACTTATCAGGAATTGCTAATCGTACCCAAAATAAATCAGCCATTACAACCGCACAAAAAGAAGCAATTACTACTTTCTTGCAACTTAAAGAACAACAATTAAAGCAATAGAATTCAATTTTTCGATACACTCCAACCCTGCTCTTCATCCAAAAATTAAATCCTTTTTACCAGAAGAAACTTAAAAAATCAGTATCACACTTTAGTAAAATGTATTGTTTAATATATGGGTTTTAATTGCTTATAAATCAATTTATTAAGTATAAATGTGGTATCATTAATTTTATAGAATCTTTATTTCTAGACCCCATCTATTTTTTCCATAAACAATTCATTTCATTAATTATATTTATGAATTAGATAATAACTATAAATAAAAATTAATGAATTATATCTATAACTTTGTCTCATAATTATGAAACAACTTCTAAAATTTTTATCATTTAAACTCTAATCAAATGGAAACAAAGGAATTACCACAATTGAAAACGGTTACCCAAAACATCGAATTAGTTAAAGGTGAATTTAACCCTTCTGAAGCTGCTCACGTAATTAGTTGCCTGATTAATGAAAAAATAAACTTTCATAAGCTTCAAAGACTTCAATTATGGGAAGGTGATCACTGCTGCAAAACCAACACATTGGACGGTCGTATCGATGAACTGGAAAACGGAAAGGAGATTGCTAATCAGTTTATCAATAGCATCAGAGGTCTGGGTAAAAATCTTACAATCAAAGGTACTTTAGAAATTAGTCTTGCAGAATAATAACTAGTAAAGAATAACAACAATGGAATCATTAAAAACAAAAATTTTACAAACTATAGGAATCGCAATAGTACTGTTCTTTATTGTTCTTTCTTATAACCACAACCAACTTTTCCTGGATAAAATTGTATTGTGTTCTCTAATTATCGGAGGTCTATTAGTAATGAAAGCACGAATTAGCATTAAGAATACCGATTCTTCTAGAGCAGAGATTATGAACGCTAAAACAACTGAAAATGACTTTTCAAAATCTTACAAAAAGCAATACTTCTAACATTCATATGGAAACCAACATAAACCCTAAAACACCTTTGACATACAAAATAGTTTCTGTGTTATTGTGGATGCTATTTGCAGGTAGCTTATTATTTCTTTCACTAAACTTTGGTAATACACCAAAATGGGAAATAGAAACTATTCTTAGAATCAATAATTTTAGCATCTTAATCTGGACTACTGTTTTATTTTTTAGTGCAATTATAACTAGTTATGCAGGTAAATATCTACATGGTTTCAGATACCAAGGGCAATTTTTGATGTATTGCCTTGGCTTCACAGCTTCAGTAATGTTCTTGGTAATTTCCAACCACATTCTGCTATTGCTACTTAACTGGCTAATTATGGGGGTTTTTATGTCGCGGTTAATTGGTATCAATAAAAAATGGGGAGAAGCCAGAGAAGCTTCTAAATTTACATTTAAATATTTCCTAACAGGAACTCTATTTATGTCTGCCGGAGTATTACTTCCGGCTTTTTACAGTAACGCTTTCACTGTAGAAGAACTTTCGACAGTTGTAGGTCAAATGCCGATGATGGTCACCATACCTTCTGCCCTACTAATTATGGCAGCCGCGATCGTACAATCAGCGATCTATCCGTTTCATCGCTGGTTATTATCCGCAATGACAGCTCCTACTCCAGCCTCTGCCCTTATGCACGCCGGTTTTGTTAATGGAGCAGGAATATTATTAGCATTGTTTGCTTCACTATTATTCGCCTCTAATACATTAGATATTTTATTTATCATCGGAGGATTAACAGCAATCATCGCACAATTTACCAAATTGCTTCAGATCAATGTAAAACATAAATTAGCTTGTTCCACTATAGCTCAGATGGGTTTTATGATTATGCAATGCGGTTTGGGCTTTTTCAATGCTGCGGTTGCGCACTTAATACTACACGGATTCTATAAAGCATATTTGTTTTTATCCTCTGGAGAAGAAGTTGAACAAACCAATCCACAAAAGCCTTTACAATTAAAGGTTAAACCCCTGCAAGCATTGGTAGTGTTAGTTTTTGGAATTCTAGGAGCATTATTGTTCGCAGTATGGACAGGAAAAGGTTCTAGTGTAGATAGTGGGATATTTTTAACACTAATTGTAGCAATTACGGTTGGTCAGGCAACATATAATATCGTCAAGGAAAAAAGTCTTTCTACGCTACAAAAAATACTGGTGATGCCAATACTATTTGTCACTGGAATCGGACTTTACGCACTGATGTATAACGCAGTTACAGTTTTGATGGCAGATCTTCCTATGACGGCTAATGCTACACCATTGTCTGTTACACAAATAACTTTTGGAATCATTTTCTTGATTGGATTTTTTATTATGAAATTAGGTGGATATCAAAAGTTGCCGTGGCTATATGTGAAGTTAATGAACCTATCACAACCCAATAAAAAAACTATCTTAATGTATAAATCAAAATCGATATGAATCCGACAATTCTAAGCAGTATTGATAAAGCGTCAAAAGTTATAGGTAAAACCTGGCCGCTATATACCTTTGTAGCATCTAACCCATTATCAGGGCATGAAAACAGCTCTTTTAGCGAAGCAGTAAAAACTGCTAAGCACCATTTTGATGCCACTGTATTTCCCGAGGCGAAGATGTATCGCGAGGCTTGGGAAAAAGGCGAAATCGATAATGAGCTAATAAAAAGGGTACTACTCGAAGAAGGACTGACTAAATCACCAGAAGAATATCTAAAACATATCGAACAGCAAAGCCAAAAGGAAGTTCTAAATGTAAATCACGTTATAGATCGCATAATGGCTAAGTGGCTGGCAGCCTTTATGGATGAAGGGCTTGCAGAGTGGCATATGCCATTTAAAAGTGAAGGATTCTATAACGCATGGAGACTGTTGGTAATTTATGATGATGAAACGGGTCTAAAATCCCTTAAAGATATTCCTCCCACAAGTCTGGATGCTTTAGAATCTGTTTTAAAGGAGTTTCCAGAAAGTGAATATACCGAACTATTAACGTATCATCTTGCCGCCCTACCCGGATGGACCGGATATATCAATCATAGACAAGAGTCAGACTCAGAGTGGCAACGGCAATATCCAATAACAATATCAGATTATCTGGCAGCCCGTTTATTAACGGCTAAAAGTTTAGGTATCCCACTACTTCCTGAATCTAAGGATTCAACGGAAAATAGGCTGATTTTAAAATTACAATACCTCTGGCTAAAAGCCTGGGAACAGAGTTGGCAAAATCAACTGGTCCAGACGTTAGAAAGACAATCTGTAATGCCCCAGACAAATGAAAATGATAGCATACCTGATGCACAGATGGTGTTTTGTATCGATACACGATCAGAACTAATTCGCAGACATGTAGAATCTCAAGGAAACTACGAAACTTATGGATATGCCGGCTTTTTTGGAATCGCTATGGATTACGAGAGTTTAGAAGATGGGATCGTTCGTAAATCGTGTCCTCCTATAGTTGGTTCGGCTTATAAAGTGACAGAACAGGCGCAAATTAGTGGCAAAAATAAATTAGAGAAGTACGTTGCTACAAATGAGATCACCAAGTTTAAAAAGTACTTCTTAAAGCGAATGAAGAATATGCTACCTTCTGCTTTCGGATATGTAGAAGGGTCAGGATTATATTATGGTATATCCCTAATTGCCCGGACCTTGTTGCCAGGTAAATTATACCAACAGCAAAAGAAAAAATCTAATGAGATAACCTCATTCTGTGCGCCGGATATCAATCCATATAATGATCCACAATCTAATGGTATTACTCTCCACGAAAAAGTGGGTATTGTAAAGTCAGGATTTGACCTTATGGGATGGAATAAGTTTTCACCACTTGTACTATTCGTCGGCCACGGAAGTCACTCTGCAAACAATCCTTTTGAATCCAGTTTGGATTGTGGTGCTTGTGCCGCAAGTCCCGGAAGACATAATGCCAGAACACTTGCTAGGTTGGCTAACCAACCTGAAGTTAGAAAAGTATTGACAGAAACACACGGATTTCAAATTCCAAAAGATACATTGTTCATAGGTGCTGAGCATAACACGACCACAGATCAGATTGTTTTGTTTGATTCTGAAATTCCGGAAACCCATAAAGTGCTTGTGGCGAGTCTAAAGAAAAATTTAGGCAAAGCACAACAATCTGCTACTGCGGATAGATTAGGTATGCGTTCTAAAAGTTTAGTTATCGCAGAAAAGAAAGCAAGCAACTGGGCAGAAACCAGACCGGAATGGGGACTTGCAAAAAATGCAGGATTTATTGTTGGGCCAAGAAGTCTGACACAAAATACTAACCTGGATAGTCGTTGTTTTCTTCACTCATACAACTGGGAATTAGATACCGCCGGAAAAGCACTGGAAGGTATTATGCAAGGACCTATGGTAGTAACACAATGGATTAACAATCACTATTACTTCTCTACGGTAGATAACAATACTTTTGGAGGTGGTTCTAAAATTACACATAATATCACTGGCAAGTTTGGAGTAGTACAAGGAAACGGTGGAGATCTTAAAATGGGACTTCCTCTACAATCATTATTCGGTTCCGATGATAATTTATATCATCAGCCATTACGATTATCTGTAATGATTCAAGCACCGATTAGCAGCGTTTCTGAAATTCTTGTGAGAAATGAAAACCTGAGAACATTGCTTGATAACGAATGGATATATTTGATGGTAATGGATCCTACTCAAAATAATGAGATATACAGATATAAAAAATCAATTCGGTGGGAGTCTATGTCAAACACAAAGACAGTAGAATTAAATCAACAGATGAACACTAAAGAAAATGTACTAGAAGAACTTTCTGTATAATTATGTATTAACTTTATTTTATAGACCATCATTTTATTTGGTGGTCTTTTTTTTCCAAAGTTTCTATCAATTCACAATGCGATTTTAGAAAGCAACAAAATTTGTCTGCACTCCTACAGCAGATAAATAAAACAATAAGTAATTATGCTTTTATAGGTTTTGAAGCTTTGATAACATTTCTCACTTTTCGCCAGAGATTTTTTGAAGCTAAAGATTTATCATCTATATCACCCATTAAATGCCCTAAGCTTAATTTTTCTGTAGTACCTTCATATGATATATTGAGTACATCATCATCGGATATCATCGCCATAGACCACATCTTAAAATCACGAGAAGGTTTTGCACCTTTCCACATGGTAACTACATCAGAATGCCTATCATCTTTTTTTATTTTGTCATACAATTTTAAGACATTTTTCTTAGGCCCTTCGATTAGCTGAAAGAAAACCTTTCTATGATAAATAAGACTTCCGGTGATATTATTTTGTTTGTTGTGAGTTCTAGCAGCTAAAAGAATATCTTTAACATCAGAATTTTTTATTTCGGAATATGCCATCGATCTATAACTTACCTCGAACATTAAATCGTCTTGAAAAAAGGAATTTTTATAATCTCTGGGAAGCATTCCAAATCTGTTACTGAATAAATTTGAAAAATAACTGCGACTTGTATAACCTACTCGATAACAAACCTCAGAAATACTTAGATCAGTTGATTGTATTAGTTCTTTTGCAAACTCTAACCGCAAATTAGTAATATATTGATTGGTCGAATATCCATAAAGAAAACGAGTTCCTTCTTGTAACTTTCTTATTGGAATGCCAACCTTACGACTAAGCTCCGATATCGTTAATTTATTACCAATATTTTCTCTTATATAATCACCTAGTTCAGTTATTTTGGATAATTCTTCTTTACTTAATGACGGTTGAAAACTATCTGTTTTAGAATCATGATCGTGTGCTTCGATCTGTGATGCAAGCATATTTAAAACACCTGCCTCGGTAAGTAATCGACCAACAAGGTCAGTTCGTTTATTATCAATAATAATTTCAGCAAATGTACCAGTTCGGGTATCTATATCTCCTAAATATCGATAAGGTCTATCTTTCTCATTAGGATCCAAGATATTCGCTAAATTAGATTTTAACTGCCTACTTATATTGTTTGAGTTGGTCGTACCCAATAATTTTGGATTTATAATCAAATAACAACATTTAAAATGTTTATTATTGGGAATAACAAATTCCGACTTATTCCCTGGCTCACTTATTAGAATAAAATTCTGACTCCGTTTAATTTTTTTAAATTCTTCTTCTTCTGGAAATTTCTGCAATTGATAACCAGAAGTTACATAACTAAAATAAAATGGTTTATTATCAGAAAACTCGAAATCGATTACCAGATCAGAACTGAAATTAATATCATAAACCCAGGATACTAAGCCAGGAAAAAGCTCGTAAACATTGATGCTACCACTACCCTTTTCATTATCTAAAATCATTCGGGCTGCTCCATAATCCTCTAGTAAATCTGCGTCTAAATAGACCGAAAATTTACGTAACATATCTATAGGACTACTTTCTTTTAACCCCAGCATACTGATAATTTTAAAAATAAATTCTTGTATATTAAATAATGATAAAAACTGTACATCTTAATCAAGAAAAGTAAGCGTAACAAAATTAGTGAAATTTAATGTTTAAAATAATTATTTTTTATGTTTTCATTTACAATCATTAAATTGTTATAAGAGTTAACTTTTCAATTAGATGGTATCCATAAACGTAGTGAATCATAGGTTACAATGGTATTTACTTCTATTGCATCTAAAAATTTTTAATGGCTTTTCGCTTTTCTTATCATAGATCAACTATTTAACCATATTTTATTCTGAAATTTGTACTTATAAGTTTAAAGTAAAGATTAATTTCAAATACTAATAGTAAAGAATCATGAGGAATTTTGAATTATACGTGCCTACCAAAATAATTTTTGGCAAAGGAGAAATTAAAAAGTTAACTACAGAAGTGCTAAAAGATAAAAAGGTTTTATTACTATATGGAGGAGGTAGTATTAAGAAAAATGGTGTTTATGATCAGGTCATCACTGCGTTAAAAGATCACACAGTGGTAGAATTTGGTGGAATCGAAGCTAATCCTGAATACACTACATTACTTAAAGCATTAGAGATAATCAAGAATGAAGATATTGAGTATATGCTTGCGGTTGGTGGAGGTTCCGTCATTGATGGAACCAAGTTTTTGTCAGCTGCAGCGCTTTATAATGGTGATAATCCTTGGGATATTTTGGCAAAGAGAATTAGAACAATGGAAGGATTACCATTTGGAACAGTATTAACCCTACCCGCAACCGGAAGTGAGATGAACAGCGGAGCTGTAGTCAGCAGATCCGAAACGAATGAAAAAATGGTAATGGGTGGACCAGGATTATTTCCAGAATTTTCTATATGTGATCCAACTGTGGTTCATAGTATTCCGAAACGGCAACTAGCTAATGGAATTGCAGACGCGTATACTCATGTATTAGAACAATATATGACATATCCTGCGGATGCACCGCTTCAAGATCGTTTCTCTGAAGGAATTTTACAAACTTTAATAGAAATCACGCCTGCTGTTATTAAAGATCCTAGTGATTATAAAGCTGCCTCTAACTTTATGTGGTGTTGTACCATGGCCCTTAACGGATATATACAAAAAGGAGTTCCTACGGATTGGAGTGTACATATGATTGCACATGAGCTAACCGCTTTTTATGGAATTGATCACGCGCGCACATTAGCAGTAATACTTCCTAGTGCTTACACCAAGAAGTTTGATCAAAAGAAAGAAAAATTAGCTCAATATGCAGAACGTATATTCAACATTAATGAGGGAACTTTAGAGGAAAAAGCCAGAGAAGCAATTAAAAAAACCGAAGAATTTTATCAATCCCTGGAAATAGAAACCAGATTAAGAGATTATACGGATGATTACGAAGGATTTTCCAAAAAAGTAGCTAAAAATCTAACAGATCACGGTATGACAGCCTTAGGAGAGCATCAGGATATTACTCCCGAAGTTGCTGCTGAAATTGTAGAAATGGCATACTAAGATTAAAACCTTCTTATAACTATAAAATGTTAATCTGAACTTCCCTCTGTAGGAAGTTCAGATTGATTATAATATAGTACTAATTGGCATATAAATATCATATTAGTAGTTACCAATCGTAAATAAATGTATAGAGACCGTCCTCATTTTTTTTCATTTTCGGTTTTTCTAATTCTACTTTGACATTATCGGCATTAACTGATTTTAATGACGTATAAGTATCATTGTCGGGTGAACTATTTTTTGCGGCAATAATAGCCGTAAGAGGTTTAGCTGCTTCGCAGGATTGCACTACCGGATATTGAGGAACTCGAGTTTTATAATTTAATTTTTTTTCCGCTTCCATACCTATATTACGATATCTCTTGCCATCCCAATACTGTAATATTGCATCTGGATTTCTATATCGCACTTCAACCTTCACATTAGGTTCTGTCTCTAATGGCGCTGTCCAGTTAAATTCTTTAATAATGTTGCCGGTTTCCAAGCTGGTATACCGTACTTGATAATGTGGATAATAGTATAATTTTTTAATATCACGATAGTGTTTTTCTTTCCACCAAAGTGCTCCCGTAGTATGTGTATATTGTTTTCCGAAAGGAATTCTATCAAATTGATAGGATGCACTTCTACATTCCGGGTCATTATCTGTGGTGCTGAGTCGTACCTGAAATTCTCCATTAATAGAAAGTATCTTTCCGTCTTCTGTATCTTCACTAACGATAATCCACCCTGAATTAGGATCTAATGGCAGTTTTGTGGGAGTTCCTTTCCATTCTGGTAAATCAAACTCGGGATTAAAAGTTTCATAATTTTCAAATATTTCTAAATCAGATAAGTAACAGTAATTAGGATCTGCGCTGCAATCTGCTATGATTTTTTGCAACCTGTTTAAATGTTCATAATATTTTTGTTCTACCACCACACTTGAATCCACATCTTCCGGTTCAAACAATTCAGAATGTTTTTGTACAAATTTTGCATTAGCATAGTCTTCTTCGATCATATATAGAGCATCACTAGCCGCGTCCAAAACCCCTCTTTGTTTAACTCTTATGATACTAAAATCAATATCCGGAAACCCTGCAATACTCTCATATGGGCTTAATTCTACATATAAAATAACTGCTCGATTATCGGCGCTTACCTGTTCCTTAAAAGCGTTAGCATATTTAATATAAGCTTCCATATCAGTAGACTCAGGTGTTTTAAATCCTCCTTCAGTAATTACCACAGTGTTAATATTTTTTACCTTACTTACACTAGAATTCATTGCTTGGGCTTGTACGGTTACATCCAACGTGTTTCCTAAATATTCATTAGTAGTTTTAAAGAAAAGATCATTTTTCACTTTTTCATTAGTATCTCTGCTATTCAAACTAAATAGTGTATACATTTCCCCTCCGGTATATATACGACTTACAAACATATCACCGCACGTGCGAATAAAGGTTTCAGGATCTCTTTTAGCCAACTCTATCAGTTCTTCTTTAATACGAGGGTTGATCAGCACTAATGGTTCATTTACATAACTGGCCTTTAGAATGGCATGCTGTGAGAAATTATTAAACTCTGTAGTTTGTAGTGTCTCTAATTTTAAAGAATTATCAGAACTCCAAGCTCCTAGTTTAAACTTTAGATCCGCTTTTGTACTGATATTCAAAGAATTTTTAAGCTCTTCCTTGTTTTCGAGAATGTCCATGGTTACTTGTCCTCGATTCCCTCTGGCATTTGCTAATATCTCAGAAGAAAGATCCATTCCTTCAAATTCTAATACTCCAAAGTATTCCTGTCCGGTTGTACTATTATAACCATTACCAAAGTTAAGCTTTTCATACACTCGTATAACTGAAGGCTGAGGGTGATCTCCTATTCTCGATTTTCTGTAGATAATAGAATCCCTACTTTTTTCCGGTAGAAGTTCTTTTTGCGATTTTGAATTTTGTTTATCACAGCCCAAAAGAATTAAGCCAATAATTGTGAGAGAATAAAAAGTTTTCATAGAAGTGATGATTAGATTCGTGAAGAAAATTTAGTTGATAATTAGTTGTTTAACAAGGTACTAAATAAAAAATCAATAGGAATCACCGGACTCTTTTAACTCCTAAAACTACTATTCTTTTAAACGCCCTACATCCATCGCAAAAGCATATTCCAATATCATTAGTTAGACACAAAACAATAATTCTAAATGGACATTAAATTGATTTTTGATACTGAAACGGAGAAAAATTTATTGAGACTGGGCTTTTCCTTGAAAATTTTTTCTTGCCTGCAAATCAGACAGGTCGGGAGGTCTCAGATACAAACTATGATGATTGACTCCAAAACCTGCTAATACTTCATTCAGTCCAAATGCTTTGTAGGAAGTTGGAAAAACCAACATCGCTTCAGGTTCATAATTTGTTTCTCTAAATGGTCTCGATATATTTGCGCTATGCAATAGCCATCTGGAAGACAGCATATCCCCGACCCGGATATCCCCTCCTACTATAACATAAGAACAAATCTCTTTTTAAATGGTTCAATTAGAAATTATTTTTCTTGTAGTAATAGGTTATTCTTATGATATTATTAATATAAAAAAGTATGGTGGCTGTTATAATCAATAAAAAAGGTGTTCTGGGTATATTGTTCACCAATCCATTCGAAAACGTTAGTTTATTATGTAAAATATGATTGAACATACCAATTATCAATAAGGTTAATATTGAACATATAACCAAAATAACGGGAAATGACCACCAAAAAGTCTTTTGTTTAGCTTTCTTTTGTGCAACAACAGTATTCATCAAATTATTGATGAAATCGTCTGAAGTTTCTACAGTACTTTTGCTAATAATTTTCTTTATATCTTCTTCTTTCATAATAAATGTTTTAGATCGTCTCCAAGTACTTTTTTTAGTTGGAAAAGCATATTTTCCCTTCCTCTATGTAGGTCTACTTTAATTTTAGAAGTTTTAAAACCAGTAACTTCCTGTATTTCTCTGATTTTATATTCGCATAAATAAAAAAGACGTAGGACTAAGGCTTCATCAGGTCGTAACTGCTGTAATGCGATATTTATGAACTTTTTCTGATCGTCTTCCCCGATCGTATCTCTTTGCGGAGACTCAAGTCGTAGTGTCTCCATTGTATTTTCTATATCTAGAGAATTCTTCTTCCTTTTGAGTTTATTATAGCAGGTATTCACCACAATTCTATACAACCACGTTGAAAATGATGACTTATATTGAAATGTATGTAATTTGTGATACACTTTTATGAATACATCCTGAAGTACGTCCTCTGCTACGGTAGCATCTCTAATTATGGAAACAGCAAGAGACAACGATACATCTTTATAGACATAAACAAGTTGTCTAAAAGCAGAAGTATCGCCGTCATTTATCTTACGGATCAGATCGTAATCCTGTTGTATTCGATTACTTTTCAAGTTTTTTCCTAATAAAATGAGCGACAATTAATCCCGCAGCTCCAAAAATCAAAATTGTACCCCAAACCAATAAGTCTATCGCATCTTCTGATAGATTAAAGGTTGTAAAAATAGAAGAAATAATTAATCCAATACCTAGACCTAATGCAATACAACCAATATCCAAGTATTTTAATTTATTCATTTTGTAATCTGAATATCCTCCATTTTCGATGAGTGATTTTTTGATTAAATATGTATACCTGGCAATGATAAAAACTATTAATACCACTGCGATTATCATTGTTGTGAAAACAAATACTTCGTTTAAATCTTTCATATCTTGTTTTAAAAATGTTCTCCTAAAAGTTTTTCAATTGATTCCAGTAAAGGAAATAAATTATTTGAGTTTCCAAACATTACAAAACCATATTTTTGTTCTGGAATAAACATAGTATACGCTTGAAAATCCTGGTTATTTCCTGTGTGCAAATGCATCAATCCATTTTCTGTAGGTTTTTGGGCAAACCCAAGTCCCCAACCAGTTTGTCCGGTTTCTTTTAATAATTCATTTTCAGGTTTAAAGTGATTGTGTTCTTTAAGCATCTCATCGCGTGTTTCAGTTTTAATGTTTTTAGGATCCATCATTTCAATTAAAAATCTTGCATAATCCTCAGCATCCGAATGCAAACTAAATCCAGGTCCTACTTTTTTAAACTTATTAATTTCCGGATTGGTTTTTCCATCAATATGTCCATTAGCAACATCTTTTTGGTATATCGAATTCCAAGTATAAATAGTTCTATCCATTCCTATCGGATAAGCAGCTTCCTTAATAAATAGTGAATCCAATGCACTACCCCAACCTATTCCTTTTTTTGTACCAAAAGCAGCACCCAAATGTTGATAGGCTTCTCCGGAATAAGAAAAATCAGTTCCAGGTTTAAAGGCAATAGTTATTGGTTTACCTTTTACCCAATTAGGAATTCCGGTACCGTGTGATAAGATTATTCTTGGTGTTAATGTTTTATAAGCTTCGAATGAATTCTTGTCTATAACTCCTTCGGGGAATATTGGTTTTAAGTATGGGTAGATCGGTTTGTCTAAATCTAACTCCCCTTCTTCGACCATTTTCATAATAAAGTATGCAAACAGAGGCTTGGAAAGTGAAGCTCCTTCAAATATTGTGTTTTTTGTAACAGGCTCTTGTGTTATAAGATTCTTTACTCCAAATGTATTGTGGTATACAATAGACCCATCATTTACTACAGCAATAGAAAGTCCTGGAAGTTTTATCGAATCCATTGCCTTTTTTAAGTGATTATCTAATATCTGCACATTAATTTTTGTACCATTGGGAACTCTTATAAATGCTGAGTTTTTTTGTGCAAAAGATATTTTTACCCACATTATACAATGGATGAATAATAACAAGCTTAGTGTTCGTTTTGATTGAATCATTTTGTTTGATTTTTATGTGATTATTTATTTGATTGTGAATTCACAATAATTGGACAAAATGATTTCAAAAAAGGTTACAAAATAATATAAAATTCTGATTTTGTTTGATAAAAAAAACTGTAAAAAGCCTGAAAATATTGATCTTTTCAGGCTTTTTTAGTTCAAAATTAATAATGTATTTATATAATTATATCATAATCTTACAATTGATTCCCGTTAGGTATTTTGAACATAACAAACGAGCATGAATATACACTATAACTCGCTTTTAGTTATTTAACGACTATTTTTCTATTCCCTCTAAATCCAGCATAAATGCATAATTAAGTGCAGTCCTTTTATACCGTTCGAAACGACCGGAAGCTCCACCGTGACCTGTTTCCATATCACAATCCATAATTAACAAATTGTTATCTGTCTTTAAATCTCTAAGTTTAGCAATCCATTTTGCAGGTTCCCAATATTGTACCTGACTATCCCAATATCCTGTCGTTATTAATATATTAGGGTAGTCTTTTGCTTCTACATTATCATATGGAGAATAGGATTTCATATAGTCATAATATTCTTTATTTTTAGGATTTCCCCATTCATCAAATTCGAATGTAGTTAGTGGTATAGTTTCATCCATCATTGTAGAAACTACATCTACGAATGGCACAGCAGCTACTACTCCATTCCATAATTCTGGTTTCATGTTTAAAACAGCACCCATTAATAATCCACCTGCACTACCACCCATAGCATACAAATGATCTGGACTTGTATAACCCTCTTTTACCAAAAAATCTCCTGAATCAATAAAATCAGTAAATGTATTTTTCTTTTTTAGAAGTTTACCATCCTCATACCAATACCTACCCATTTCCTGTCCTCCTCTGATATGGGCCATAGCAAATATAAAGCCTCGATCTAATAAACTAAGCCTTGTAGAACTAAAATAAGGTTCGGTACTACTCCCATAAGATCCATAAGAATATAATAATAAAGGCGTATCAGCACTTTTTTGGGTTCCTTTTTTGTACACTAAGGATATAGGAACCTTTACTCCATCTCTTGCCGTTGCATACAATCGCTCAGATACATAATTATCCTTTGAGAAATTGGGATCTAATACTTCTTGTTCCTTTAAAACTGTTTGTTCTTTCGTTTCCATATTATAGTCAATAACACTATTGGGTGTAGTTAAGGAAGTATAACTATAACGTAAAATATTGGTATCAAAATCAAGATTGGTAGTAGCATATGCTAAATATGCAGGATCATTAAACGAAATATAATGATCATCATCGCCATTCCATTTCATCACCCTGATAGTACTTAGACCATCTTTTCTCTCACCAAGCACCAAATGATCTTTAAAAGGCGTAAAATTTTGTAGCAAAATATCATCTCTATGAGGTATTACATCAACCCAGTTTTCCTTGCTTGTGGCAGTAATTGGGGTTTTTACTAATTTAAAATTCTTAGCATCGAGATTTGTCCGTATGTAAAAATGATCTCCAAAATGTGCTACACCGTATTCTAAATTTCTTTCTCTGGGTTGTATTATTTTCCAATCTCCATCGGGCGTATCCGCATCAAGATATCTATATTCAGTTGATAGCGTCTGATAACTACCGCTGATGATATATTTATCAGACCTGGATTTATAAACAAATGTGCTGAATGTGTCATCTTCTTCATTGAATATCAACTTATCCTGTGATTGGTCTGTTCCTAAAACATGTTTATAGATTTTATTTGCTCTCAGGGTAACAGAATCTTTGGAGGTGTAAAAAACTGTTTTATTATTATTTGCCCAGGCTATACTTCCTGTTGTATTTACTAACTTATCTGAAAGTATTTCATTGGTTTTTAGATTTTTAAAATAAATTGTATAACGGCGTCTGGATACAGTATCAATTCCATACGCTAACATGGTATTATCCGGACTAACCGATCTGTTTCCTAGAGCAAAATAAGCCAAATCTTTCGCCATTTCAGGACCGTTAAGCATGATTTCTTCTTTAGCATTATCTTCCAATTTTTTACGGCAATATAATGCGTAGTCCATGCCTTTTTCGAAACGGGTGTAATATGAATATCCGTTATCATTATAAGGGACAGAGGAATCATCTTTTTTAATGCGGCCAACTATTTCGTCGAATAACTTTTGCTGAAGACTATCGGTATGCTTCATCGCAGCTTCCTTATAATCATTTTCAGCATTTAGATAATCCAGCACATCCTGGGTTTGAGGATCGATGGTTACCGCATTTTTTTGATCGTCACTCAAACGCATCCAGAAATAATTATCGATTCTGGTATCTCCGTGTGCTTTTAACTCCTTAGCAATCTTTTTTGCTACGGGCGCTTCTAACGAATGATGCGGTCTGGCTTCCGGTTTTTCTTCTTTGTCAGTTTTACAAGCTATAAATAGCAATGGTACTGCAAGAAGAAGATTGATGAGTTTTGTTTTCATAAAAAAATAAGTTTTGATTTTGTACTATTCAAAATTAAACCATAAAATTACAAGTATTCGATGACAAATAGATAATTTATCTTATTAGATATATCATGTGCTAGTTTTTTACTCTAGGCCTTCCGTTACGATATTCTATTTCTGCTTTTTGTAATGTTTTGTCAGTCGCATAATGATTTTTAAGAACTTTATTTAACTCAAATAATTGCGTAGGAACAATAACTTCTTTGTTTAGAGTATTGACGGTATATGTTCTAAAACCTGCTTTTGATCCTGAAGTAGTATATGATAAATCGGTCCTTTTATTCATTTTTGCTTTTTCCAGTTTTTTTGGCTGCTCAACACTTTCTTCCAAACTAATTTTTATTTTCTTTATTCGGTTAAAATCTGTTGGTGATGATAATTCATATATCTTATCGATCTTTCCTAAAGCATTTGCAAATATAATTTGTTTATCAATTTTTCTATCATCCGAAATTGAAGCTCCTAAATCTGACAGCCCCTTAAAAAACTGAAGTTTCACGAATTCTTTCGATAGGGATTTATTTGCTTCGACTTGAGCAATGGAAACTTTTTTTAAATAATCATTTGTTGACATTTTATTTTTAAGAATGTCATTATCAGGATTTTTAAATTCTTTTCTCCAGCCAATTAATACCCTAAGTGAATTCAACTTTTTAGACTGAGTAGCATTCATTGACGTACTATATCTTTCAACGATTATAGTAATTAGTCTATCCGCATCACGAATCAAATCTAATGATAAATAATCTTCAATAGATTTTGTATAAGCATTGACGGCATCCTCATTTTGATCTAATTCAGTATAGACATCACCAAGCATTCTTCTCAATCTGGGATTTACTATAGGACCAAATCTACTACTTACTGCCCTACTCAGCTGAAAACGTGCATTAGCTGCCCCATCACCCTCCCATTTTTTTTTATTATAAAAAATTCCTCCAAGTGTAATATGATATTTTCTAATCATTCGTAAATCATTCGCTCCATAGGCAGCACCTTTCATATTGAAGAGTCTAATTATTAGCTTGTTCAGCTTTTTATCTGACGGATCCAGACTTGGATTATTATAATATAGTTCTGCCATCTCAGAAGCAACAACGGTAAAAAATGCTCGATCATCATCTCTTGTCTTATCTAAAACATATTGCCAAAATTTTTCTGCCCTTTCGGGATTACCTTGGAAACTCTTCTTTTTTCCTTTAGAGTATAAAATTTTGTATAATACTGATTTTGGTAGAACCCGTCCCCAATTATCATACATATTAACAGAAGGATTATATCCTTTCCAAAACTGGACGGCATCAATGTTTTCAATTTGCTCTGATCTAACTATGATCTGAAGCTCTTGTATTGCCTGATAAACCGTTGCACCTGATCTGTTTGGGTTAACACTTTTGGGAAATAAGTTAGTCTTTAACCTGGTAACTTTTGATGAAGTTAGCCAATCATTATCTGCCATTACATATGCCCAAAGTACCAAAGACTCTAAGGCTTTCGTATATTTTTTATTTTTAAAAAATGATAAAAGTTCTTTTCTGAGTAGTTCTTCTGAATAATTAGGTAGATCAATTTCCTGGCAATCCATTGCTAATTGTCTGATATCATTTCGCATCACACAAGAAAAATCATATTTGGTATATAACTCTACCATAGCACCACAAGCTTTTTCTGAAAATGGGTCTTCTTTATATGCTTTTTGATAATAGCTACAAGCCTTTTGTAAATCGTTGTCGTTTCTGTAAACATCACCAATCCGTACATAGATATTTACTCGTTCTGAAGGATACTTCTTAGCCATTTCTTCTAATTTAGCGATGGTAGCTGGATCAATTCCTTGTTGTTGGGTCATCAATTTCATAAAATTAGACCACGCAGCCTTATTATCCGGATATGCGTACAGAACTTTTTCATAATAAGTAATCGCTCTCTTTATATACGAATTACTCTTAAGACCATTCTTTAAAGCAGCTTGCTGATATAAATAACCACTGGTGAAATTTAAACCTGCTTCACAAAGCTTTCTCCCATCTTCCAACTCCAGACAATCAAACATTTTACTTTTAATGTGCATCGCCGCCTCTGCTACCTTGTCTTCAACCAAATAGTCGTTAATAGTTACATTTAAATCTTTGACCAATGTTTTGCTAATCTGTTCATAACTTACAGGAGATGGGGCAGCATCTTGTCCAAAACAAGAGCTAAACAGTATTGCTATAAATATTATTGAATATATTTTTTTAGTTTTCATGTTACTCAATGTTGGATTCAAAAAAGTCACTCGAAGTAGCAATAGTATGGTATACCTTTCTTCTATATTTTGTGATAAAGATTTTGCCGCTTACTAATTGCATAACCGGTAATTCCTTGAGCTGTATTCTCAGGCAGCCCATTAATGGTAATGGTATGCCTGTCATATTTTCCTGAACAACTCCCGAAAACTGAGCTTCTTCGTGCTTGGATATTGTAGGCACACCACTATTGGTTTTGCCATTAACGATCACCTTAAATTCGCTATCTATTGGATCTATCATGAGCACTTCTTTTTTAAAAGGAAGAATTGCTTCTTTTATTCCCGAAGTATCATCTATATAATAGTGATTGCTATCTGGTATAGTAATTGAAATTTTATCAAATAGAATACTTACCAACTCTTGATTATATGACTTGTTAAGATACGTTCTCCAGTCTTCCTGCAATTTTTCAGTCATCATTGAAGCCGAGCTTTGATATGCATCAAATTCTTCGTAATCCAGAAATTGCCATTCGTGAGAAAACTCAGTATTTTCTGAATCTTCTAGCTTAAGAAACAACCAGTATTCTTCATTAAAACCTGTGCTGCCAACATTTTTATTTTTTAAGGTTATAGTTAGCTTATTAGGTGCTGATGCTTTTGAAAAAGTTGCAAATCCGATGTATTCGTTTAACCCATCAATAAGTATTGGTAATGCCCCGGTTTTTATATCATCAATATCATTTTCAAATATTTCAAAAAATAAATTATCGGGTGCAATATCGAAGTTTACTTGTATTTCAGGTTTTTGCCCATATACCAGTCCGATATACAATAAAAAAGTGCACAAAAACCATTTAGTACTAACTGTTTTTCCCATGATTCTGTTATTGAAATGTAAATTTTAATAATTTATCCGTGTTATCAGATCGTATGCGATATGATTGTTCGTTAATTATGGCGTTATCTGATTTCTTGATAACCTTTACTGTAATCCTATCATCCATATCTAAATCAACTTCATTATGGGGCTTAATTTTTTTCCAGTGCCGGGTCCATTTTTCTAATATAGCAGCATTCAACTGGTCGTTCTCATGAAATTGTTTCCATTCTCTTTCTCGTTCTTTTGTAATTTTTAATTTTCTCTTGCCTAGAATCATTGCTCCTTTTTCGTGCAACGTACTATCTATAAATTTTATAGTGGCTCCATTCTGTTTTTCTACCCGAACCTCCAGTCGGTAATTTTTCATAAGTCTTGCCCGTTTAGCGTCAAATCGTACAAGTAATACAGGTTCTTGTAGAAAACTTTTTGGATAGTATAGTTCTCTTTTAAAAAATGGGGAAACAAAAATTGGCAGTTCTTCCCTGCCATCGGGTTTAATTTTAATAGAATCTCCAATAAATGGTGTTAGCATCAAAAATCTGGTAACACCTGTTGGGTTTAGTTGTTTTTGTCTTCCTTCCTGGTAATTCTCTCCTTTCAGCATTGTGACAGGTATCTTATCAAATTCAGAATTTCCGTGAATCCATACAGAAGAAGTGAATGTCCATAAAAAGAATATTATAATTCCGAAAGTCACTAAAGAAATATTCCCAAAAAGTAAGGTTCCAATAGTACTCTTAATCCTGCTTGATTCCGTGTTCATATCTTCACCAAGCCAATCTCCCATAATTTTACCTGTTAATGAAACAGTTACTAAGATTATAGCTATCAATCCTGATTCCTGAATCTGACCCAAATGATAAAATATCCACCAAATCAGCAAGAAGACTAATATTGGTAAAATGATCAGTCTGATCCCATATTTCCGATATAATGGATATTTGGGGTACTCCCTATTATATTGTTTACGAATCTCTTTTCTTAACTGCTTACTGGTTAATTCGGAATATATCTGACTTTCTCCGTCTTCTTCCCACTTTTTAAATACTTTCCAAATGATATCAACGGGAATTACAAAAGCTCCCAGATCATCGTTGGCACTACGAGTCATTTGTACAATTCCGATAATATTACCGCTTTGTCTTTCAATTAAAGCAGCACCACTCATTCCCGGTCGAATTAGGCCATTAGCAAACACTAATTTCCTAATCACATCAGAATCTACTTCTTCTCCATTATAATTTAGACTTACCGCTTGTGGTACATTACGTTTAAGATCCCTATCTTTTTTTTGAAAACCAAAAGCTAAAAACTGTCGGTCTTGTAGATTGTCTGGAACATTTTCATTTTCAGGAAAAGCCATCAGATAATGATCTTTTTTTGAAATTTCTACTATGGCAACATCTGGATATTCTTTTTTTAGAGATGTTGCTCTTGTTTCACTTTCAGTATCTATTGCTTCTTCAGGTTCTTCATATATTTTGGAAACATTGATCTTTACAGCGGTATCTTCCCATTCAAAATGTCCTGGTTCTTCCACATCAGGAAAAAGAATTTTTATAGATTGTATATCATCGATAGAATTCCTTACTACGTGTGCACATGTAAGTACTTTTCCGGGAGCAATAAGAGTACCAGTTCCTATAGAGTTTTTGGTACGAACAAGTACTGTTCTCTTTCGAAACAGTTTAATTAAAGGGTCGGCCATTAGATGATATTGTCGCAAAAAAGGTAAGAAAAATTGGGGAAAATAACAATATTCGTTAATTTACGATAATATGAAACTTAAGTATGATCTGAGAATTGATCATACTATTTAATTTAGAAGAAAAATTCAGGTATGCAAAACACCATCTCAATTGAATTATTTCCTGCCGGAAATGGTGACGCCATACTTTTAGATTTTGGAGAAGCACTCATTCTTATTGATGCCGGATACACCTCTACATATCGGGATCATATAAAACCAAGACTGCAAAAACTTCACAGTGAAGGTAGATCGCTAACAAAATTTATAATAACACATATCGATGCTGATCATATATCAGGTGCTATTGCTTTTATAAAAGAAAATCAAGATTCTGAGAATCCATCCATTATCGGTATTGATGAAGTTTGGTTCAACAGTTACAGACATCTATCTTTTGAAGATAAAGAAAATGGTGTTTTTGACGGATCGATTCCAGAGATTGATATTGTTGGCGGAAAGGAAAGCGTGGAAACGGAGGACGAAAATCAGTTGGTAAGTTATGCACAAGGTACGTCATTAGGTAGTTTATTACTAAAATATAGGTACAATTGGAATACGAGTTTTAATTCTTTAGCAATAAAAGCTGACAAACCATTACAACTAAAAGTATCTGAAAATCTGCAATTAACATTGTTAGGGCCTACAGAGGCTTCATTAGATAAAATGGCTTCTACGTGGTTTCGTTATTTAAAGAAGATTTTTGCAGGAAAGATCAATGAAGATACTTTTTTTGATGATGCTTTTGAAAAAATGATGGAAGAAATGCGACAAGCAGCATTAGATAAAATAACTTTGGATGAAGAAATGTTGGTTTCAACATTTGGAGATTGGGTTGTAAATTACACCAAAACCTGGGAAAAAGAAGATAACTCTCCTACTAATGGTTCTTCTATCATCTTTTTATTAGAATATAAAGACAAAAAATTGTTATTTCTTGGTGATGCCATTCCCGGACAGGTAGAAGAACAACTGAAAAAATTAATCCCAGAAGACCAGTTATCATTGCAAATTGATGTTCTTAAAGTTGCCCATCACGGTGCCTGGCCAAATAACAGTCCGGAGTTAATAAAAATGATTCAGGCCAAATATTATCTTTTCTCGAGCAACGGGAGAAGACATCGACACCCTCATTTTGAAACTATGGCCAGCATTATAAATAATCATCAATTAGAGGATCACAAAACTTTGGTTTTTAATTATAGACAAGGTGATAGGTTGTTAGATATTGACGATGAGACAATCAAACAAAAATATAATTACAGTACGCTTTGGCCGGATGTGGATGAATGGGGAAATGGTGTTGACGGATATGTGAAGATAATAATTGATTAAATTAATTTGCATTAAATATTATTGCATACAAATACTGATAAATATAATTAAGTGGTATTTATATTAGTACTTTAAAGTACTTTGAAACTTGCTACATTTAATAAGCTTTATCGTTAAGCCTGTAAGAATATTTGAAATGTATTTGTTAAGCTATTATGGTCAATGTTATTTTCATATATTTATATCAAAATAAGTTCACACAAACTATCTCATGACGGCTTTAAAACTCAATACTTTTCGTAGAATCTATTTATATTTACCTTTTTTATTTGCTTTTGCTTCTTGTGGATCTGACACAACTCATTCTGACCTAAAGGAGGCACTTACTTTTTATTCTTCATTTGATAAAGGCGTGCAGGCTGATTTTGCATTGGGAGATCCTCAGCTATATACGGTTCCTTCTCGTAAAGCCAGAGATTCTGCTCAGGTAGGAATACACAAAAAAGATATACGTATCGCAAAGGGAAAAGGAATGGTTGGTGACGCCTTATTGTATGGATCCAATAGTAAGGGATATATTTACTATAAAAGTAAAAACAATATCGCTTACGATACTAGTGACTGGAAAGGCGCAGTATCTTTTTGGCTAAACCTTGATCCTGCAACTGATCTAGAACCTGGATATTGTGATCCGATCCAAATTACTGATGTAAGCTATAATGATGCATCCATCTGGGTAGATTTTACAAAAGAAAACCCCAGAGATTTCAGACTTGGCGTTATCGGAGATAAAACAGCCTGGAAAAAAGATACAACACTATCAGATAATGATGACAAGGACTTCATTAAACAATTGCTACCATTATCGAAACCGCCTTTTGCTAAAGGAACTTGGACACATATCCTAATTAATTTCCAAGGGCTAAACACAGGTAATGGTGTAGCTGCTTTATACATAAATGGTAAACTAAAAGGAGAAAGAGATGGTATCAATGATCCTTTTTCCTGGGAACTCGATAAATCCAATATTTATCTGGGATTAGGGTATATAGGATTGATGGATGAACTTTCAATTTTTAATAGAAATCTTACCGAAAAAGAGATTTCTACCTTGTATACATTAGAAAATGGAGTACATACACTTCTAAAATAAAATTTCATTTACCTCACTTATTACAAAATTAAAACTATGATCCGTTTTAAAATCATACTGGTTAGTATTACTGCCTTACTCCTATTTTCTTGTAAAACTGAAACTAAAGTAAAAAGCAGTGACGAGGAACAAAGATGGGAAACTCATGCTCTCAACACTACAATTATTAGAGATGATTTTGGTGTGCCTCATATCTATGGAAAAACAGATGCAGATGCTGTTTTTGGATTGTTATATGCGCAATGCGAAGATGATTTTAATCGCGTAGAGCAAAATTATATCTGGGCAACAGGTCGTTTAGCAGAAGTCGAAGGAGAAAAAGCTATTTATAGCGATTTAAGAGCAAAACTGTTTATGACAGAAGAAGAAGCAATTGCTAATTATGAAAGTAGTCCACAGTGGCTCAAAGAATTATGTATTGCCTTTGCGGATGGAATCAACTATTATTTAAAAACACATCCTGAAGTAAAACCAAAATTGCTTACCCATTTTGAACCATGGATGCCAATGTATTTTAGTGAAGGTTCTATTGGTGGCGATATAGAGCGCGTTTCTACTCGTAAAATCAAAGCAATGTATGAAGGTGGAATGGAACTACCGATTTCGGAAGAATTAGCGTCAAAAAAAGAAAAAGAAATGCTAGAGCCACAAGGTTCTAACGGGATTGCGATTTCCGGATCACTAACACAATCTGGGAATGCGATGTTATTAATCAATCCACATACTTCCTTTTATTTTAGAGGAGAAGTACACGTAGTGAGTGAAGAAGGATTGAATGCTTATGGCGCTGTAACCTGGGGACAGTTTTTTGTATACCAGGGTTTTAATGAAAAAACCGGTTGGATGCATACCTCTACCTATACCGATGTTATTGATGAGTTTATAGAAACAACTACAGAAAAAGATGGGAAACCAATGTATCAATACGGTGATGAATTACGTCCTATAGAAAAATACGATGTAGCACTAAAGTATAAAGAAGGAGATTCATTAAAAGAAAAGACTTTTCCCGCCTATCGAACCCACCACGGTCCTATTACACATCTTAAAGACGGAAAATGGGTAGCGACTGCCCTAATGTGGGAACCGGTAAAAGCATTAGAACAGTCCTATATACGTACAAAACAGGATGGATATAAGGGGTTTCGCAATATGATGGATATAAAGACCAATTCATCAAATAATACGGTTTATGCAGATGCTGAAGGAAATATTGCGTACTTTCATGGTAATTTTATTCCGGTAAGAGATCCCTCTTTTGATTATACAAAGCCGGTTGATGGAAGTGATCCTAAAACTGACTGGAACGGTCTACATCCTGTTGATGAAGCAATAACACTTTTAAACCCGGAAAATGGTTGGTTACAAAACTGTAATTCCACACCATATACTTCGGCATTAGAATACAGTCCGAAAAAGGAAAAGTATCCAAAATATATGTCGATAGATCGAGAAAACTTTAGGGGAGTTCACGCTATTGAATTATTAAAAGATAAAAAAGGATATACGCTGGATAGTCTGATTTCACTGGCCTATGATCCATATTTACCGGCATTTTCAAAATTGATTCCCGGACTTGTTGAAGCCTATGATAAAATAGATCGAACTAATGAATTAGGAAGTACAATAGAGATTCTAAGAAATTGGGATTTTAAAACTTCTAAGAAGTCTAAGGCGATGACCCTTGCTCATTTTTACGGTACCAATTATGCCAGAAAAGGCAAAAGACCTGAAGAACGAATAAGCGATATGGAACTCCTTACCTATTTTGGTACAAAATCACCTTTGGAAGAAAGAATTCAAATCTTTAAGGAAACCGTGGAAGAATTAGAATCAGATTTTGGCGAAATACTTCCTTGGGGTGAAATCAATCGTTTTCAGCGTATTAACGGGGATATCAGACAGCCTTTTGATGATACGAAACCCAGTACAGCAGTTGGGTTTGCATCGGGTCGTTGGGGAGCTCTAGCAGCTTATGGTGCACGCTATACTAACAATACAAAGAAAATTTATGGTACCAGGGGAAACAGCTTCGTAGCGGTTGTAGAATTTGGCGATAAAGTGAAAGCAAAAACTAGTTTAGCTGGTGGTCAAAGTGGAAATCCGGATTCTCCACACTTTGATGATCAAATACAACCATACGTAAATGCACAATTCAAAGAAGCCGCTTATTATAAGGAAGATGTGTTAAAGCGTGCAAAAAAAACATACCATCCTGGAGAAAAATAATATCAATTTTTTATTTAAATAAATTCATCTAATAATTTTAAAATCAATTACTTGTATATTTTATATATCCATTAAAGAATAATAACTTCTTTTAAAAAATTGACAACCTTATCTTTTGGCATTTCACAGGGTTTTAATAATTCTGAGTTGGATGTGATATAATAATTTAAGCTTATGAAGTCATTGCCTTGAAGTTCTTTTGCATAAATTTTAAATGATTTTCCATTATTAAATACATCTTTTGTAATACTATATTTCACTTCTTTATAGATTCCTTCAGAATATCCCTCTGGAATTCTTTCAATTTCTTCTTGCATCATAATGGCTGCTTATTAAGAACTACAAGATAGCATGGAGCATCCTACTTTGTTTCTAGCCCAATCCGGACGTTTTACAAACCATTTATTGGATTCCGGTTGCTCTTGATATGGTTGCTTTAACATTTTGTATAATTCATCAATTAATGAATAGTCATCTTTATCAGCTGCATCAATTGCTAATTGAGCCATATAATTCCGGAGAACATATTTAGGATTAATACTATTCATTTTTTCTTTTCGATCTTTATCTGTTACTACTTCTTTTTCAAGTCTGAGATCATAGTCGTTGAACCAGCTATTCCATTGATTTTGTACATCTCCGGTTATTTCATCAGGAATATAAAAAGCATCCTTAACTGTTTGCAAGCCTTGACTGGCATCTCCTTTTTTGAAATTAGCCAGGTTTCTGAAAAAGATAGTCATATCCGTTTCGGTAAGTTGAAGTACTTCTTCTAAATCCTTTACTAAAATATGATCTTGATTTTCAATAGTAATCAATCCAATTTTTGAGATCATCATATTGAAATATTCATTCTTATACGAATCCTGATATTCATTTAAAATCTTTTCTATTGAGTCAACATCATCAATCAATGGGTATAATGCATTTGCAAGTTGATACAGATTCCAAAGTACTATCTCTGGCTGTGTTCCATATCGATAACGTTTAAATTGACGATCTGTAGTATTAGGTGTCCATCCTGCATCAAAACCTTCTAGCCAACCATAAGGACCGTAATCAATCGTTAACCCCAAAATCGACATATTATCTGTATTCATTACTCCGTGCACAAACCCTACTCTTTGCCAGTCAATAACCATTTGTAGACTTCTCTTACTTACTTCAGATAGAAATGTTAAGTAGCTTTCTTTTCCATTGCCTTTTATTTCAGGAAAAAAGTACTTAATGGTGTAATCAGTCAATAATTTTAAATTTTTAAGATCATTATGAGCCGCTAAAATTTCAAAATTTCCAAATCGAATAAAGCTTGGTGCTACGCGACATACTATGGCTCCTTTTTCATATGCTGCGTTACCGTCATACAAGATATCTCTTAAAACCATATCCTCCGTCGTTGCCAGAGATAATGCCCGAGTTGTTGGAACTCCCAGGTGATACATTGCTTCACTACATAAATACTCTCTAATTGAAGAACGTAAAACGGCTAATCCATCTGCATTACGTGAGTATGGTGTTTCACCAGCGCCTTTTAACTGAAGCACCCAACGCTTAGAATTATATAAAACTTCTGCCAGATTAATTGCACGTCCATCGCCAAGTTGTCCGGCCCAATTTCCAAATTGATGCCCTCCATAATGCATTGCATAAGGTCTGGTATCCTCTAAAATCTTATTTCCTGTCATTATTTGCAAAAAGTAATCTGACTGGACATCTTGTTCAGAAAGTCCCAATTCTTTCATCATTTCTTCTGAAACGTGCAAAAGTTTAGGATCTGAAGTCTTGCGTGGAGTTACATACGAAAAACACGCATTTCTTACCTGTCTTCGGGTATTTTCGCTAACAGGATCTGCGGGCAATTCTTCTGAAAACGTATTTTGAATGGTAAACTTCATTTTCGATTATATGAGGTATAATTAGTATAAAAAAATAGAAACCGTCATTATACCTAAGAAAGCTATAGGAATAATAAACATTATATAAACTAGGGAAACTAAATTAGCTTTGAAAATAGCAGATACCCAACTACTTTTATAAAAATTCCGAAAAGCAAGTATTAAATAAATAATAAATGAGAAAAAGAACAAAAATTGAAGCCATACAGGTATTTCCATTATGGAATCAGCTAAAATTAGAGCACAAAGGGAAGTAAAAATAAAAGTGAAAAAATAAAAACTAAACACCATATGATGTGCAAAAACCCCTTTTTCCCAATAGAAAATTTTAAGAATAAAGGCAAATAAGGGTAACATCAAAAACATAGTAATTGGTATGGTATCATATAGTGTTTTTAAAATCCCACCTCCTTTTTGTTCATAAAACTTGAGCATTTGTGTGAAAAATTTTCGGGTAATCGCGCTATCCTCAGTTTTTAGACCCATTACTCTTAATTTTTCCTCTTGTGGAGCATTAATAGCAATTAATGAATCTAATTTTTTACGCTCAAAACTAAAAGATACTTTTGGTCCTTTAAGCTGTTCAGCCAAAATTACAGAATCTAACTTTATCAAATCTTCTTCTGAAAGTTTAGCGAGACTTGTATTATCATTTATTACTTTTTTTGCCAGTTCCAATCCCACCGAATCTTTTTCGAACTGCAAAGAATCTAAAACTATTTCAGTATTGAAACTCTTTTTAAATGTCTGACTCAAGGTTTTATCGGCTTTTCTGATACTAAACGAAAATATAAAGAAGAAAACTACTGAAATAAATAGATAAAATTGAGCGGGATGTAAATAAGAAAGGCGTTTGCCATCTACAAATCGCCTCGCCAGAATCCCCGGTTTAATCATTAACGGAATAAAACTTCTAAAAAAACGTGCGTCAATAGAAAAGTAATTACTAATCGTATTGCTAAATAGTACTCCGAATGTAAGTTTATCTGCAGCTTCCTGACTGCAATAGGGACAATAATCAAATGACGTATCAAATGGATTTTCGCAATTTTTACATTGGTGATTTGTAGACATTTCGAAATCGTTTGTTTAAATGTACAAAAAGATTTTACAATTATAATTTTATCCTTTTTATTGATTTCATAAAACAGAATAATTTGCGAAGCTATAGTATTTATCTACTGTTTCGGAATACTAGACAATTATATTTTTGCAATGACTTAACAAAATCACATTTAAATTCATGTATTTTTGGCAAAATTAAATAATTAATACTCACACATCTTTTATGAAAAAAATAATTTCCGTTTTTGTAATAACGGCTTTTTTAGTTGCTTGTGGAACTAAGAAAAATGTAGCGACTCAATCTGCTGAAACGAAAAAAGTAGAACGTAATCCGGTAGCATATGCGAATACAATAACTGCCGACGATTTAAAGACAGCTTTATACACGTATGCATCCGATGAATTTCAAGGTAGGGAGACCGGCAAGCCCGGACAAAAATTAGCAGTAAATTTTTTAAAGGATCACTATATAAAATATGATATTCCCGCCGCAAAAAGTGATGGTAACTATTTCCAGGAAGTCCCTCTGGATATTATGAAAAAACCAGAAGTCACAGTAACAGTAAATGATAAACCATATGTTTATCTTGATGATTTAATTTCATTGTCTGCAGGAAAAACAGGTAAACTATCTGCAGAAGAGATTGTGTATGCCGGTTATGGTATTGAGGATGAGAAATTCTCTAGTTATACTGACATTGATATATCCAACAAAGTTATACTGATCAAATCGGGCGAGCCCAAAAACGATGACGGTACATTTATAATTTCTGGTACTTCAGAGGCTTCGAAATGGTCTAATATGAGGCAGCAGTTTGCGGCAAAAAGAAATGCGGCTAAAGAAAAAGGTGCCAAAGCTATTTTCTTTTACTTTCCTGAAGTATATCAAATGGCAGCTGCTCAATTTGGTAATGCATCAGGTAGAATGTCACTATCTGGTAGTACAGAAGAATCTTATTTTTTTCTAATTAATGACAGCCTGGCTAAAGGAATTCTTAATGACATAGATACTAGTAATACGTCAACAGTCCTGAAAACCAATATGGTCATTGATTATAAAAATAATGTAGAAAAAATAACCTCTGAAAATGTGGCAGCATTTATCAAAGGAACTGAAAAACCTGACGAAATTATAGTCATATCTGCACACTTAGATCACGAAGGTGTTAAAGATGGTAAAATTTATAACGGTGCTGATGATGATGGATCTGGTACCGTTGCTATTGTAGAAATTGCAGAAGCTTTTTCAAAAGCTGTAAAAGATGGTAACGGACCAAAACGTTCTATCTTATTTCTAAACGTTACCGGAGAAGAAAAAGGCTTGTTAGGATCTCGTTATTACACTGATATCGATCCCATTTTTCCTTTAGAAAATACAGTTGCGGATTTAAATATAGATATGATAGGTCGTACTGATCCTAAACGCAAAAGTGAAAACAGAAACTACGTATACTTGATTGGTAGCGATAAATTAAGTACAGAATTGCATACTATTTCGGAACAGGTCAATACAAAATATACGAATATAGAACTGGATTATACGTATAACGACGAGAATGATCCTAACCGATTCTATTACAGATCAGATCACTATAATTTTGCTAAAAACAATATCCCCGTGATCTTTTACTTTAATGGAACACATGATGATTATCATCAACCAAGTGATACCCCTGACAAAATTCAGTATGATCTTTTAGAAAACAGAACTCGATTGATTTTTTATACAGCTTGGGAACTGGCAAACCGAGAAAACCGTATTGTAGTTGATAAAGCAGAAAAGAAGTAATTAGAATCATATAGTACTATGAAAGAGGTTTGGTTAAATAGATCAAGCCTCTTTTGTTTTTTAACAGTATCAGGCCAATAATTTTTTTAAAGGAACCTAATTTTACTGGTTTTTCCATTGATTTTTGTTTAACTGGTGAATATATGGTGCTCTGGGGGAAATAACCTATAAATAATCAGTTATTCCCCTGTTGGTTTTTAATAGAATAGCGGATAAGTTTGCCTTACACAAATAATAAAATAATTATGGCACAATCATCTTTTCAAGTTCAGACCTATTCGTATTATAACTGGTCATCCAGAAGTAATGGGAAAACTAATTTGATTTTAAGAGGAGCTGAAGGGCAAACTTGCTCTGTTTGGTTTCGTGAGGATCCAGAAGCAGTTCTTCCGGCAGCAACACAATCCGGTTCTTATTATAGTTTCTATTATCATCACCATCAATTACAGCATTTGATTGATATGCTTCGAAACGAAAGTCCGATTTACGTTTATTTTAACAATGATAATGGATTTAACAACTCAAGAATATCTACAGCAAGTGAGCCTGTTGGTGAAGGAGAGTTGAATTAACAACGTATTTGGTACTCTAAATTAAAGAGATAACATTTCTACCCGGTCTATTTTATATTTTCATAAAATAGACCGGGTTTTATAATTTACTGGATATTTATCTTATTGTAATAATATTGGGTCATTGGTATTAATTTTTCATACAGAATATCCATCATCCTGGCTTTTCTAATTAACTCAGTAATTGGCATTTATTTAACTGTAAGCATTCTTCATTTTTGTTACTTTTATAAGCATAGATCGGTTTATAAAGCACATACTCATGAAAACATTCATAACTTTTATTGTTTCATTGACATTATCGTTTTATGTTAATGAAATTCAAGCAAATTCTTCGTTAAAAGCAAATTTTATAAAAGGTAATCCAAATATTACTTCCATTCATAAAATGACGTTTGGCCCCGAAGGTATTCTATTTATTGGAGATAGTAACGCCGCACAAATTGTTGCTATTGATCTTAGTGAACATCCAAAGCTAGATAATTCTGAGGTGAAAATAGATCAATTGGATGAAGTAATAGCGGATATGATGGGCACTACCGTAGATCAGATACAGATAACGGATATGGTTGTGAACCCGGAGAACAATAACATCTATCTTTCCATTCAGCATAGTTCTGGCGTACCAATTCTGTTAAGAGTAGAAGAAAATGTATTAAAACAAGTTCCTCTGGATAACGTTTCCTTTAGTAAAACGACCTTATCAGATCCAGTTAGCGAAGAAGCAAAAGATCGTAGGGGACGAAAATTGCGTAAATGGGCTGTAGCTGATATTAAGTATATGAATGGAAAAGTGCTGTTGTCAGGGTTGAGCAACCAGGAATTTGCTTCCACTTTTAGGTCAATTGATTTTCCGTTTAATGAAAAACAAACTTATAGCTCTTTAGAAATTTATCACGCTGCACACGGAAAATATGAAACTCATGCTCCTATAAAAGCATTTATCCCAACAAGTATTAACGGAACACAACATCTGGTTGCCGGATACACCTGTACTCCGTTAGTTATTTTTCCGATGGATAAAATTGAACCGGGTAAGCACAGTAAAGGAAGAACTGTTGCCGAGCTGGGAAGTGGGAATTCTCCGGTGGATATGATTGAGATTGAAAATGAAGGAAATCGATACCTACTAATTGCAAACAATAACAGGCCCTTGATGAAAATGGATTTTAAAGATCTGGAAGCTTATCAAGGTTCCCTAACTACACCTGTTACTAAGAAAGGAGCTGCTGTAGGTGTGGATTACGTAAATCTACCATTTGTAAATGTCCATCAATTGGATAAATTAGGTGATGGAGGTTTTCTTATTATTCAGCGTGAAACTAACGGGAATTTAGCTCTAAAAACAGGAAATAGCTGGTGGGTAAAGTGAACAACCTCTTGGTTAAACCATTTGAGCATTCGAAAAGGAAAAGACCTTTGATTGTTAAGACAAGTCTAAGGGTATTTAAATCTCGATTATCGAGTAATAAAATAAGGAAATTGATTTAATTATCCTTGTTTATATCTAATTGTGATGAATCCTATTTATATCCTATTAACACTTACGTGTATAGTTTCGGAAATGTTTTCACAAACATCTTCGGGATTTACTTTTAGCAAAAATCAAATTATCATATCCCAAGACATATCAACTAACGAAAATATTCTTGTGTATAAGGGCGAAATTATAGAAGATAGATTATCCACAGCAACTCCTATTCTTGGAAAAACTATTAATGAAGGAAAGAAGACCAAATTTATTCCCTTAGTACCGTTCACATTTAACCAAAAATACACACTAACTTATAATAATAGCGTGGAATATTTTATGCTGCCGATTCCAGCTAATTATGATTTTCTCTCTATAAAAGAGGTATATCCTACTTCTCTTAGTTTACCTGCTAATCTTCTTAAATTATATATCAGATTTTCGAAACCAATCAGTATTGTTAATTTATATGACAATATATATTTTAAAAGTCCCTCTGGTGATACATTATCCAGAGCAATACTTCCGTTAGAAAATGCTCTAATTTCTGAAGACGGAACTCTCTTAACTCTTTGGATAGAGCCTGGTAGACAGAAAAGAGGTCTAAAACCTAATCAGCAATTTGGTCCAGTATTTAATATTCAAGAAAAGTATCAATTGGTTATCTCTAAAGCAATTAAAGATCAGAATGGTGTTTCTATGACCAAGGATTTTGTTCGTTTCTTTCAGATAGTAAATGAAGACCGCAGGAAACCCTCTGTCGGTGATTGGGAAATCCAGATTCCGTCGATAAATTCTTTATCCAATTTGGTAATTAAGTGTAATGAATCATTAGATTATGGAAGTATTCAGGACAACATTGTAATCATCAAAGGCAACAACCAAGAGGTAGATGGAATCTGGCAGCTTTTGGCTAATGAAACTTTATTGTCTTTTAAACCTATAAAGCCTTGGGAAAAAGATAACTATCAAATTTTGTTTGATCCTGGTATTGAGGATTTAGCTGGCAATAACCTCGGTCGATTATTCGATACTAATGTGAATTATACTTCTAAAGATGACATCAAGATTGAGCCTTACAAATTAGAATTTAACATTAAATAAAAAAAGGCAGCCAAAACTGCCTTTTTTAAAGTATAAGTAGGTATTCAATCTCAATAGTAGTTTTGAGACTCATTTAGGATTTTAATCAGTTGCCAATAGCACAAAAGAATTTCCGGAAACAGGAGATACGTTATAACTTTTTACATTTTTTAATGTTTTTATATATTTTTCTGCTTCAGTAAAGGCATTTTCCATTGGACTAATGGATGATTTTTTATCTAAAGTAATTGTTTTGGAAATGATCTCTCCATTACTGTACTCGATTGTTATTTTCCATCTTTTCACGGTGTGAAAATTTTTAGAAACTAAAGAATTTTCTTCTTTAACACTTTCCTTTTCTTTCTTAGTTTTTTCTTTCTCGTTTCTAGGGTTTGTGTTAGAATACCCTAGAGAGACACAAAATAACGCAGTAATAAGTAAGAGTTTCATAGATGATGTTTTTTAAGATTTGCTTGATGCAATATACATATATAATTTGATTATACAAATATATTTTTAATAAAATTTTATTTGAATATTAAAAAAATACATGTATGTTTGGATTATGGTAAATAAAAATTTAAAAAAACTCCTAAAGAAAAGTAAAGGAGCTAAAACGGTATATGGGATTTCTAAAACATTAGGAGTAAGCCCACAGGCAGGAGATTATGTAGTAAAAAGAAAAAACCTAGCTAAGGATTTTGAGCGTTTACAAAAAATTGCAGATTATATGGAAGTTGACATTAAAGATATTATAGATAATTATAAATAAATTTCCAGTCCCCTTACTTCAAAAAACAGATATCTCTAAATGTATGGTGTAAATGGTTTCGGCTATTTGTGGAAATTCTATTATTGTTATGTTTAATTAATGAGTAAAAAGTAAAATCGAACTTTTATACTTATATTTCATAAAAATTTAACTAACCGATATACTCTTCTGAATGAGATTCATCTTCATTGCATTTTTAGCTTTTTTATGTATATCATCTATTCAACCTGAGACCTATATTGGCAAATGGCAAATAGAAGGTGGGTCTATAATAGAGATCTACACAAATGGAGATCAGTTTTTTGGAAAAATAAACCGACGTGCAGAACATCCAATCTCCAATCAAAATGGATTAGATAATCACAATCCTGATCAATCACTTAGACTACGTCCACTTATCGGGATGAATATTCTAAATGACCTAATATTTAAAGATGGTGAATTATCTGGAGGAACAATTTATAATGCAGATAACGGAAAAACATACACTGTTAAGGTATGGATTGATTCAGACAACACTGACAAGTGTTATATCAGAGCTTATAAAGGTATATTATTTAAAACCTTTGAAGCTAAGAGAGTAAAATAATCATAAACAATCAGTAGTGTCCGGTAAAACATTTTAAAAGCGGGATTTCCCTATTTGGATTTCCCGCTTATTTATATCTTGATGTT
>CANMSL010000008.1 GCA_947500505.1 uncultured Aquimarina sp.
ACTCCCCTTGAAAAAGGAAGAAGCAATCTGTCAAAACTACTTCCGGATCTCTTGTCAGTAACTAAGGAATCGAACCCCAAAAATGAACCTAATCACCCTACTCCAGTATAACTTCTTTTCTTATGAACTGCGCTTGTCTGGCAAAGCGGGTGCAAATATACAACCCCTTTTTTAATCCAACAAAAAATTATTGAAAAAAAAATAAAAGTTTTTTTAAAAAACTCTCAAAACAAATTACCAATAAAAACAAAACCAGTAACCCTACAAAAAAACAAACACAATCAATCTCAATGAACGCAACAAAACAATATCCCGTTTTGCGGGTGCAAACATACAACCCTTTTCCATTACAACAATACTTTTTCTTAAGAAATTTAAAACCTTTTTGTAACAACCTAAAAACATTAAACTTACGCAATAAAAAAAATACAACTTCTAAACAAAAGCGGGTTCTAAAGTGACTTTAATAGACTTACTAATAGGTGTATTACTTTTATCTGCAAAATGATTATAAGGAACCAAAACATTGGTCTCGGGAAAATATGCTGCAATATTTCCTCTCGGGATATTATAAGGGACTATTAAAAAGTTAGTGGCTTTTCTTTTCTTGTCATCGTATAAGCTGGTCATATTAATAATATCATATTTATTCAATTTACGCTCGTGCATATCTTTTTCATTCATCAGAACGATGCGACGTTCGTTATATACTCCTCGGTAACGATCATCCAAACCATAAATAGTTGTATTAAATTGATCGTGGGAACGAATTGTCATTAACAATAACTCATCTTCTTTTAATATGTGTTCTGGTAAATCACAACAACTAAATTGGGCTTTCCCGCCTGGGAGTTTACTAAAATCCAAATCTCTGACATTATTCGGTAAATAAAAACCTGAACCTTTTGATTTTGCATTCACATCTTCAAACCCTTTAATTACGATTCCTATTTTTTCTCGAATCAATTCATAATTCTGACTAAGTTCTTTCCACGGTACCGGATGACCTTCTTTAAAATAAGCGTTTGCTATTCCACCTATGATTTCAGGCTCACTTATAAGATTATCTGATGCCGGCTGTAGCATTCCTTTTGACTGATGCACTCTACCCATACTATTTTCTACTGTAAAATATCTGGGTTTGCCATTCTTTTGATCTAATTCTGAGCGTCCCAAAGTTGGTAAAATCAAACTTGTTTTGCCTGCTACGAGATGAGTTCTATTTAATTTGGTACTGATATTTACGGTAAGCTCACAATTCTGAAGCGCTTCTGCTGTATATTTTGTATCCGAGGCTGCAGATAAAAAATTACCTCCAAGAGCTATAAATACTTTTGCTTCTCCTTTATTCATTGCTTCTATTGCACGTACCGTATCCAGTCCTTCTTTATCCGGAGGTGTAAAACCAAAAGTTTTTTGAATCAATTCATTAAGCGCAGGAGAAACGTGATGCATAATTCCTACTGTCCGATCCCCTTGTACGTTACTATGTCCTCTCACAGGGCAAGTTCCTGCACCTGGCTTACCCAAGCTTCCTTTAAGCAGTAAAAGATTTACACACTCCTTTATATTATTAACTCCATTTTTATGTTGTGTCAAACCCATTGCCCAACAGATAATAATTTTACTTTTCCCGGCAAGTAATTGAACTGTTTCATTTATGAAACTTTCTTCTACTCCGCACAGTTCTATCAATTCTTTTTCTGAATACCTCTCCAGATCTTCCATAAGCTCGTTATACCCATTGGTATAAGTTTCTATAAACTGATGATCGAATACATCTTTGGTATTTTTATCTAAGGCTGCTAATTTCTTTTGGATCACCTTTAATAAGGTAACATCTTGATTTATTTTTACCTGAAGATGTATATCGGTTAAAAAAGTTCCTGATTTGAATACTCCTTTTATTTGCTGGGGATTTTTAAACCTTATTAATCCTGCTTCTTCTAACGGATTGATACTGATTACTTTTCCTCCATTTTCTTTGCACTTTTGTAAAGCAGACAACATTCTGGGATGATTGGTTCCGGGATTCTGTCCGATTACCATTACTATTTCTGCCTGATCAAAATCTTCCAATTTTACGGATCCTTTTCCTATTCCTAAGGTTTCACTTAATGCGACACCACTAGATTCGTGACACATATTAGAACAATCTGGCATGTTATTGGTTCCAAAAGCTCTTACAAATAAACCGTATAGAAAAGCGGCTTCGTTACTAGACCTCCCGGAAGTATAAAATACTGCCTCATCCGGAGTTTCTAATTCGTGCAATTTCTGAGCTATCAATTCATACGCCTCTTCCCAGGATATGGGTTGATAATGAATACTATCAGGTTTTAAAACCATAGGCTCTGTTAGTCTACCACTTTTTCCTATTTGATAATCTGACCAGTTAGAAAGTTCTTCCACAGAATATTTTGCAAAAAAGTCTTTGTCTACTCTTTTATTTGTTGCTTCTTCTGCTAGTGCTTTTGCTCCATTTTCACAGTATTCACCAAGCTTAGATGGCTTCTTGGGATCCGGCCAAGCGCAACCCGGACAATCGAATCCATCTTTCTGATTCATCTGGAAAAGACCACTTACTGCTTTTACAACACCCATTTCTTTAAATGCGTGCTGAAGCGCAACCTTCACTGCCGGAATTCCTGCTGCATATTCTGCAGGCTCCTGTAGCTTGATTCCGGTAAAGGTTTCTGGGCCTAAGACAGATATGTTTCGTTTCTTACTAGTGCTCATGATATATTTAGTATGAAAATGATCTATATCCAAAGATACGCCTTCCGATCTATTTACTAAAATGATTTTTGCACCAGGGATAGCAGTGAAAATACCGCATCCGCCGTAGGCGGAGAGGAATTGCAGCGAATAGCCCGCTCGGGTGCCCTGGTTATAAAAAGAAATTCCAGACCAGTCCAAAACGGATCACAGCATCTCTGGGTGCATATCCGGGAGCGGAAAATTCTTTATTCTGATTGAATGCTTCCCCGAAGTTTTCTACCTTAAAGTAGATTCGGGTTTGTCTAATTTTAGCATTAAAAAAGATATCGAATTGCGGGAAACCTCCAAAAGTCTGTGGTGCGCCGCCAGTTTCATCGCTAAAATACCTGATTTCGTTGTCACTCTGCACATAAAATTCTGATAGCACCGGATCGTATCCATCTGCATCATATTCTGAATAATATTTGAACGTTACACCTGTCTGCAAATATAACGCGCGCTTAAACCACTCATCCTGATAATAGACACTATTACGTGTGACCACATTAGGAATCTTATACACTTCTCCACCAGCAACATTTTGGTATACTATCGTATTATCGATCCCTAACCAACCAAAATTAAGATTTTGGGTAAACTTTAGTTTTAGAAGTTCTACAGTTTGATCATACTGCATAGGAACGGTTAATGAGTCCGTATTTTTAGTAAAATAAGTATAATTATCAATGGTAGTAAAGCTAGCTTCTATATTTGCTAGGTTTTTTATCTGAAGGTTTGCATGAACTTTTTGTGTTTCGACATTTTTAAAGTTTCTTGTGGGATCGTCATTATTATAGTTCTGCCAGTTATATGCCACGTAATCACTCTGATTTAACAGAAAGTTGTAATTAGGAGCTACAGAATTTGTACTGATTCCTAACTGGATTCCATAATCTTTAATCTGATATCCTGCAGATGCGTTTATATAATTACCATCAAAACCTCCCGAAAGAATAGACATCCCATTAGCTGCTAACTGAAAACCTTTATAGTTCTTTTGATACGACCCACCTACAGAATATATGTCTCCCTTTAATCGATTGGTTATAGTAGTTCCATCTTCTAAACTAACAATAGTATTATATCCGTAGTTGTAATCAGACATTCCTCCATTAATTCTAAGGTTACCCAGTATATCGTTATTTATTTTTATGAAAACCTGATTACTAAAATCCTCCAGAGCAGCTTTGTCCGTTAATGAACCTGCTTCATAGGATTCTCCAAAAAGAATATTAGGTGATGTTTGGTCAAACTGGAAGGACTTATCCGTAATATCGAGTATATGACCAATAACAATATCGGTAGCACTGCTATCTGTTTTCTTAACGATGGAATAACTATGATTAAGATAAAATCTTTTGCCCAACAGAATGCTTTCTGCGTTTTCAAAATTGACCTCTATAGCACCTCTATCCGAAAATTCGTCTGCGTCCTGAAATTCTTGTGTATTATTGAGATACTGTGCCAATCCTCTCTCTGACAAGCCTCCATTTTCTTCATTCAGAAGGTCTTGTGACACAAAATGTGTTTTTATTTTATATCGGTCATTTTTTGTTATATAATTAGCAGTTGCCCTAAAATTACCCGTACTTGTTAGTGCATGTTGATATTTACCCAAAGAGCGATTTCCTTTATAAGCTATAGAAAGGTTTAATCTTGGTGAAGTATTAATGGTAAAAAAAGCATCTAACTGTTGTCCTTGTTCGAAAGTAGTTTTAAAATAAAGTTCAGTAAGCGGTGTGGGAACTCTATAATATTTAATATCCTCTACTTCCATAAAATTGAAGTGCCTTGCCCTCGCACCAAAAAGTGGTAATAGATGATCTCTTTCTTCTACTTTTATTAAGCTATTGTAACTTTGTCCTACATTATTAAGAGGTTGTAATCCAAAATCATCTCTACGCAAATAATTAAAATTATAGTCTTTCTGAATCGTCAATGTAGTATCGACATATGTCGTATCATTTTGTATATTTATGATCTTATAATCGGTAATAGGGGGTTTCGTTTTCCCGTTTTTATCTAAAGACTTTCTATTTTTAGCGTATTCCGGACTTTTCCGAATGATGGTGCCCCCTTCATTTTCGTCCTTTTCATTTCCTTCCTGGGCAAAGGTTATTGTCCCTAAAAGCAATATGATTATAAATAGTACGTTCTTTTTCATCTATATGGTAAACTGTTGGCAAAAATATACTTTTTTAACGAAAGTTAAGGATACTGATTGCCCGTTTTAATACAAAGACCAAACCTGATTTGAAACTACCTGTTACACATCAGATTTGATGTAAGTTTTTTTACTGATTCTCAAAAATAGTTTTCTGAAGTTCCACTCATATCTTATCTTCGTAACATGCTCGAATTAAAATTAAAAACCGATCTCATCGAATGTGGCACTGATGAGGCTGGTCGTGGCTGCTTAGCAGGTCCGGTAACAGCAGCAGCTATTATACTCCCTGATGATTTTAGCAATGATATCCTAAACGATTCTAAACAACTAAGCGAAGCCAAAAGAAAAATTTTACGTCCACTCTTAGAAGACTGTTGTATTAGCTATAGTGTGACACATATTTTTATGGAAGAGATCGATAAAATCAACATTCTGAATGCTTCTATACTTGGTATGCAACGATCTATCGAACAATTGACACCGCAACCAGAACATATATCTGTGGATGGAAACAGGTTTAAACCATATCATAATATACCATATACCTGCGTTATTAAAGGTGATGCTAAGTTTATGAATATTGCAGCAGCCTCCATACTGGCAAAAACCTATCGAGACGCGTACATGGAAAAGATTCATGAAGAATTTCCGATGTATAATTGGAAAAAAAACAAAGGATATCCAACAGTAGAACATCGAGAGGCTATACGAAAATATGGGATTACTAAATATCACAGAAAAAGTTTCAGATTATTACCGGAACAGTTAACACTAGAGTTCAAATAATTATCTTTGGTCTCTAGGAGACTTTTAAAAACTAGTATGATTAACCAAGAAAGTATTGAAGTTACACTAACGTCTCTTAACTAGCAAAGAATAAAAAGGAAAACCGACACATGAAAAGAATAGTTGTAATAGTACTATCCGTAATTGTTTTAGCTTGTAGCACCACAACTGAGAAACCAAATACACTAATTGATTATATCCCAAAAGACGCACAGGTTATAGTACAGATCAATGACTTGGAACAAACCAGAAACATGCTTAGGGATAATGATTTCCTAAAAAGTAATAGTGGAATAGAATTTTTTACCTATTTCAAAAAGCTTCCGATATTGGATGAAATTAATCAATCTAAAGGACTGCTTTGTTTCTCTCCCATTGGCAAAAAAGATTTTGAATACACCTATATTACCAAATTTGATTCTACTATCCTTCAAAAAGATTCTTTGGATCAAAAAACCATTGAAAACATATCGTATTCTAACAAAACCATTCATAAAGTAATCTCTGACAATACTACTTTTTACGCTACTCGACAAGATAGCCTGCTTATTGCTTCTTCCTCACAGATATTAATCGAAAATGCCATTCGTCAACAAGAAAACAAGCTTTCGGTAAGCGAAGATCTGATAAAAGCATATGAAGTTTCTGATTCTAAAAACCCCATTTCTATTCTGCTAAACGGCAAGCAATTGAGTGAGGTTCATAATTCTTTATTACCTAATACTAATTTATCGGAAATAGCAAACTTTAGCGGATGGATCTCTGTGGATGCCAAGCTGGAGCAAAATAGTATCTATCTGGATGGTATCGCAATAGAAAAGGATTCTTTATCAACCACTATTGGTATTTTTGACAATACAATCGCCCAAGAAAATAAAATTGCTAAAATAACTCCAGTTACGGCTAATGGTTTTGTTTCTTATACTTATGATGATTTCTATACATTAAAAAAGAATTTAGCTTTAGCCCAAGATCGTGAAATAGAAAATATCCCTGATGATCTTGATGAACTACTATCCGGGGTTTCTGAAATTGGAATGATTTTCTTAGAAAAAGAATCAGTTTTTATACTAACTTCTTTAGCGCCTGAGAATACATTAGAACAATTAGGAGGATCTTCTTCTGGATCTTACAGAAATATTGACATATACAGTTACGAAGAAGCTACTACTTTTTCGGGATTATTGAAACCGCTTATTCCTGATTTCCGACCTAAATTTTATTTCACTCACAATGAACAAATTGTATTTGCATCTTCTAAGAGTAACCTGCAGACTATCATAGCAAATATTCTTAATAAAACGGTATTAGAAGAACAGACATTTTATTCTAACACTCTAGAAAAATTATCTGATGAGTCCTCCATCTTACTAGTCGGTTCTGTTAAACATCTAAAAGATTATATCGTTAATAATGTAGATGAACCATTTAAAAAAGAATGGGAGGAAACAAATACTAAAGGATATCAGATCGGAGCATTACAGATAATAAAAGAAAGTAACTTTGCACATATTCATGGGGTTTTCCAGAAGGACTTCAATAAAGGGGCTGCCAGTTCAGTAACCCAAACCGCATCTACCACTCTAGAAAACAAGATATTGAACAGACCAATCCTGGTTAAAAATCATAGAACCAAAGGTATGGATATTGCTATACAGGATATAGACAATAATCTTTATCTAATTTCTGATGAAGGAACTATTTTCTGGAAAAAACAGATAAATGGTGCTATAATGGGTGATATCGAGCAAATCGATATTTATAAAAACGGAAGGTATCAACTCTTATTTAATACAGAAACTACCTTATATTTAGTAGATAGAGATGGAAAAGATGTAACTTCTTATCCTAAAAATTTCGAAAAACCAATTACACAACCGGTTTCCTTGTTTGATTACGACAAAAATAAACGTTATAGAATCCTGATCACGCAAGGTAGTGAAATCACAATGCTAGATGCAGAAGGAAAAATCGTAACTGGTTTTGGATTTAAAGGGACCGAAAGTAATGTGGTCTTGCCTCCTCATCATATACGAATAGGAAGCAAAGATTATATTCTTATTGCTGAAGAAAATGGTAAATTAAACATTTTGGATCGATTAGGAAGAACTCGGGTAGATGTGAAACAAAATATAAAATTTTCTTCGAATCAATGGCAACAATTTCAAAATAAATTCACATCTCTTACTAAAGACGGAAAGCTGATTCAGGTTCAGTCGGATGGTTCAGTATCGTTAACCGATAAAGAATTAAACACCGGTAGTTCATTAGTAGCGACCAATAAAACCCTGGTCACTTTTTCTGAGAATAAATTATCTATAAAAGATAGAACCCTGGAACTGGATTTTGGAGTATACACCGAACCACAGATATTCTACATAAACAACAAAATTTATGTTGCAATTACTGATATACAATCCAAGAAAGTATTTCTCTATGATAGCAATGCAGAATTGTTTCCTAATTTTCCTGTATATGGTAATTCTGTAATCAGTTTAGGTAATATGGATAAAGATCCTAATCTAGAATTTACAGTTCAGGGAGAGGAGAATAGTGTTTTGATTTATCAGATAAATTAATCAGCCTTACTAATATTATTTCATTACTATGTTGACATTTTGATTAGATATTCCACTAATGTGAAATAACGTAATCAAAATGTCATGAAAACTTTAAAAATTTTATCTCTATTATCTATTACAGCATTCTTCCTTGCCTGTGATAGTGATGATGACGCCGCTTCACCGGGGACTATCGATCTAGAAGCTACTTCTATCAATTTCTCTATAATAAAGGATGATGACTTTACAGGAACAGCTACTATTACCGGAACAGTAACCAATATTGGTGATGCTAATTTCAATTCCTCTAACGGACAACAAGCTATACACTTATACCAAAGAAATCTTGGAGCTCCAGCACCGGGAGACTTAGTTGGCACTATTAATTTCACAACTCTAGCCGCAGGAGAAACCTTAACTATAGATTATTCCAGACCTTGGAATTCTTCATCACCAGCAGAAGGTGAGTTTCCTCCTGACTATCAAATTGTTATAGACTACGACCCTGATATTTTTATCGATGGAAATAATAACAATGACGATGAAAACCTAACAAATAATGATCTGACAGTAAGTGGATCGGAAATTAATGATCTTTTTAGAAACTAGGAAACCTCCGTTCTTAACAACATAACACTTCCTTACTTATTCTGAAGCATTAAAAGTATCTCAATTTTTTTTATCAAAAACTATATCTAAAACTTCTAATATGAAAATCATATACACTTTATTGTTCTTATGTTTTGCTGTCACCAGTCAATCCCAATCGATTGACACAAGTGTGATTGCCAATTCCGGAAGCACTAATAGCAATACATCTTACATAGTATCTTTTACCATTGGTGAAACTTTCATTGGAACGATTGTCAATTCAGAGTCTATAAATCAGGGGTTTTGGTCTGGAATTGCTTCTATAAACGCACTTTCTACGGAAGATTTTTTGTCTAACGACAATACAATGGAAATTTATCCTAATCCTGCATTGGATTTCTTTACAATTAGGATTCCTGACAGTGATAGCTACACTATTTCCCTATTCAATATGAAAGGCCAAAAAGTAATTACTCAAAAAATTAATACTGCATTGCTCGGTAATCAGATTGATATTAGTTCGCTAGCACAAGGAACTTATATTCTGAGACTATCCATTCCGGAAATCAATGAAGACAAAATATTTAAAATCATTAAAAAATAACCTCACTTTATATACTTTGAAATCATGAAAAAAACAATAACGAATTTTCTAGTATTTAGCGCACTATTATTTTGCACACTATTACCAGCACAATCCGTACAAAAAAACTTTATCAACTATCAAGGAGTTGCAAGAAGTGCTAGTGGTGATATTCTTGCTGATGAATCAATTAATATACAAATTGCCATAAAATTTGGAGCACCAGATATTGCAGCAAGCTATGTAGAAAACCATACAATTACTACCAATGCTAATGGTGTATTTGGGTTATTAATAGGAGACGGAGTTCCCGTTACAGGTGACTTTAACGCACTTCAATGGGGTGGTATTGCTTCTTATGTAACTGTATCTCTAAATGGAGCAGAAATCGGAACCAATGAATTAATGGCAGTACCTTATGCTATAACATCAGGAGATACCAAGTGGTTTTCTAATGGTAATGACATCGAGAATATTAATAGTGGTAACGTAGGTATAAATAGAAACCCTACGTCCAAATTAGATGTCAATGGAGACTTAAGATTGCAAAATGGCACATCAGTAAACGAAATATCAACCGATGAAACTATGGGAGGTAACAGCAATAATGCTATCCCAACAGAGAGAGCTGTAAAGACTTATGTAGATAATGCCACTGCCACTACTACACCAGTTGTATTTAAAGTTAGAGGTAACGGTTTTGCGGTAAAAGACCTAGATGCTAATACAACCATAGAAACGGATATCTGGGATATCAGAACGTATGATACCAGAAATGCTTTTAATACCACTACCAAAAGATTTGTTGTACCGGAAAGCGGATATTATTATTTGCATGCTGTGGTGAGACAATCCAATGCACTAACCACTTCTATCTTTAGAATTAGTTTTAATGTAGATACAGGTGTTGATTTTACTCAAATTGTCGATGGTGATGATGTAAAAACCGATGTTAGTGGTATATATTTCCTTAATACTGGACAAGAAGTATTTGTGTCTTTAAGAAACTTTGGACCTAATGATGTAAGAGTAGATGGAACCGGTAGTTGGTTCGAAGGGTATAAAATAAATTAACCTTAGATAACCTATTTGATTTGTTTAGTTTTTAGTCAATGAGAACCGAAGTATTTTATGCTTCGGTTTTTTGTTGTATCATTTCTGCTTCGAACAGACTGATGAAATATTTTAGCAATTTTTCTTTTACTTCTTCAATATTTACTTTTTCCACTCCTAATTCTACATTTAAAGAAGTGACCGCTTTATCGTTTATTCCACAAGGAATAATATTATCAAAATACCCAAGATCCGCATTGACATTAAATGCAAAACCGTGCATTGTTACCCATCTACTTGCTCTAACACCCATTGCACATATTTTACGTGCAAATGGAGTTCCCACATCTAACCAAACTCCGGTTTCGCCTTCGCTTCTCACTCCTTTAATTCCATATTCTGCTAAAGTGAGTACTACCATTTCTTCAAGAAACCTAAGGTATTTATGAATATCCGTAAAAAAATTATCAAGATCCAGAATTGGGTATCCAACTATTTGTCCTGGTCCGTGATAAGTAATATCACCACCCCGATTGATCTTATAAAAAGTTGCATTTTTTTGTAGTAGCTGTTCTTTGTCTAAGAGCAGATTACTCATATCTCCACTCTTTCCTAAAGTATATACGTGTGGATGTTCTACAAAAAGAAAATAGTTTTTGGTATCCAGATTGGCATCCTCTCTGCGATTTTTGATTTTTGTATCCAGTATTCCTTTAAAAAGTTCCTCTTGGTACTCCCAGGTTTCTTTAAAATCCTTTAGACCCAGTTCCCGTATCTCTATCTTTTTATTCATGAGTTCTCCGACTACATTATGACTACAGCGTTGTTATTTTTCTAACTCCACCTCTACATCCAATACTTTGGGATTTTCCATGTATTCCAGAAAACCTACTTCCAGGGTAAAACTTTTCCCATCTTGGCTAAACATAGCCTTATCGGACGATATCTTCTTTATTTTCTTAGGAAAGTGATAATTGATTTTATATTTGGAACTGGCTAAAAACATTTTCATTTGTTCCATACTATCAACACTCATTTTTAGCTTCTCTTTATCAAGGATTTGAGTGACTCTTTTAAACTTGTTTTTCTTGTAGGAGTACACAACTCTTGTTGGGTCTTTCCCTTCTGCAGAAGATAAAGGATTTCCACCAGGAGCACCAGTTTCATCAGCTTTGTTTTTATTACCAATAGAGGACGCTGTTTTAAAGTTATTAAACACATCATCTAACTCGTCTACACTTTTAAATTTAGAATATAAATCGAATTTCATCTCTTTGGATTCAGGATTCATCAGCATATGCATCCTAAAATTTTCCAGTTTTTTCAGTTTTTGCTGCTCTTCGGCTGATAATTGAGCTATACTATCTTTTTTCTCTTCCAAAAAATCTTTAAAAACCAACGTAGAATCGATAATTTCCTCTTTCCCTTCAGTAATTTTATCTCCTCCTATCTGTAAGATTTCAGAACCATCAAAATTAAAAGATATTTTTCCGCTACCATCTTCATTAATATGTAAATTTTCGGAAAATTGACAGCCTACAAATAACACCGCCATCAAAAATGTTTGCACTAACAAAAGGACCTTTTTCATATAATTAATTTTTTCAATTTCGTATCGATGATCAAACCTTATACTAAAGTCTGTAATCTACATATTTTTATAATAAAATTAGCTTTTAGGATTATTGATGATAACTAGAGCAGCTATTACACCAGGCACCCATCCACATAAGGTTAATAAAAGTACGATTATAATTGATCCACAACCTTTATCTAAGACTGCCAGTGGCGGAAAAAAAATCGATAATAGAACTCTCCATATACTCATAATCAAAAATAAATTAAATAATACAATTATAGGTAGTCTTATAACTTATTATGTTACATCTCTATCTTAAAATTATTTTTATCTTAGGAGTGATTCTAATAAAAGCCTGGCAATATTATATGAAATGGATAAGAATTATTCTTTGCATCTTTTCTTTGACCTGTTCTCCTTCGATATGGTGTCAATATAAAATTTCTGGCTATGTTGATAATTCTAACAAAGGCAGCAATGTTTATCTATCCCTTATAGAGGATTACAGAAAAATGTCGGGTATTTACCCAGAACAGATTATCCAAAAGGTCAATCCAGATTCTACAGGATATTTTTTATTCACAGAGAATAATCTTCCTTCTCAGAATAGGATATATCGCGTCCATACAGAAAACTGTTCTGAAGAAGATAAAGAATCCATTCATTTTAATGGCATCTGTATTAACAGCAAGGAAATCCTTTTTATTGCGAAAAATGAAGATACAATCTCATTGCCTTTTACTATTCAACAAGAGGTGTTTTGCGCAGTAATCTCTACGAATGAGCAGAGCAATGCGTTTCTAAAAGTAGATTCTATTATAGAAAACATGCGGTATGCGTTTAGCTCATACAGAAGTGAAGCGAACAGAAAAGTAAACTCACGAAAGTGGTTCAATACCTTACAGGAATATGGTAAAAATCAAAATGAACCTTTAACAGAGTTATATATTTATTCATTTCTATCCGACAAGTCCAATAATCTTTATACATATTACTTACGGGATCTGAAGCAGAATGCCTATTACGATGAATTATTAGAGCGATTAGAAAAAAAATACCCTGACAGCCCTTATGTACAACAGTATAAAATTGAACTGGCTGCTGATAAATTTTCTATAGCAATCCCTCCTAAACATACGTCATCCTCTTGGTTATGGATTACATTAGCCTTGTTAATCCTATCAGGATTTTTTAATCTTTTCCTATTTTTCAAATTGAAAAACCATAAAAATTTTCAAAATACAGACAAACCAAAACTTACACAACAGGAGCAAAAAATATTAGACCTAATTCTTCAGGATAAGACCAATAAAGAAATTGCCTCACTATTATTTTTAAGTGTTAGCACTATAAAAACACATATCAACAACCTCTATAAAAAAATAGCTGTAGAAAGTCGCGAGGAAGCCAAAGCACTCTATAAAAACAATTAATCTGATATGAATTTCTTTGTCTGATTTAAATTTCCATCGGGGTCTAGTCCCTTTTTCAACCTCCTTTTGATTGCTTTTTATCTTACATGTCCAGAGTTTTGATCCAGAATCAAAAGTAAAATTTTTAACTAATACCAGTTCTGATTTTAATCTACTTATAAGTAAGAGCTTCGTGTTTATTTAGTAAATTAAAGTTGGAAATGGTAAAAAACATTTTAAAAACATGAAAACAAAAAGCACATTTGTATTATTTTTAATGATCGCCACGGGTATTATGATTTCTTGTGACAATCAAACCAAAGAAAACATTTCTTCTACAGGCATCGCTATGCAAGAAAATCTAAACTCAGCAACTAAAGAAGCATCTCCTGTAATGACGTTTACGGAAACCGAATTTGATTTTGGAACAGTAACAGAAGGTGACATCCTAAAGCATTCATTTTCATTTACTAATACGGGTAATGCTCCACTGCTAATTGTCAATGCAAAGGGAAGCTGTGGGTGTACAGTTTCTGAATGGCCAAAAGAGCCTATCCCACCTGGCGTAACGAAAGAAATGATAGTAACTTTTAATACCAACGGTAGAACTAACATACAGAATAAGCAGATTACCATTACCGCCAATACGGCTTCAGGAAAAGAAATTCTTAAAATTAAAGCAATGGTAACTCCTAAGACAAAAGATACTAGAGATGGAACTCCATTAAGCAGATAGAAATCAAAATAAAAGTGTTTCACAAATCAATCGTACAGATATAATATTTGTACGGTTGATTTATTTTATTTTACTTTCTAAAAAGATGTAATATCTTCTGTTACAGGCGTAATTTGTATATACCTTTTAATTTTACGTTTAATTCCCGGAATTTGATTACGATATTCCAATAAAGGAACCAGCTGTTTAAAGCCATATATATCATCCCCGCCTTTGCCTCCTGCTCTGTTGCTAGCAAAATATCCCATTTTATTTTCTTCATTAATGATGAATGTAAAATCATCTTGTGGACTATTTATAGGTGCTCCCATATTATATACTGCCCAATCGGTGTCCTCGTGGGGTAATACCATGAAAATATCTAATCCACCAAAACCTACGTGACCATCGCTAGTAAAAAACAATGTTCCCTTATCACTCACATACGGAAAAGTTTCCCTACCGGCAGAGTTGATCAATCCGCCCAGGTTTTTAGGGGTGCCATAACTTCCGTCCTCGTGTATAGCAACTACGTAAATATCAGATTTACCATAGCTGCCTGGCATATCACTGGCAAAATACAAGAATTTTCCATCGGGAGATAATGCCGGATGCGCTGTGGAATATTCATCACTGTTGAATGGTAACTCTTCTACATTTTTCCACTTTCCATTGTTGTAATCTGCTTTGTATATTTTCAATAAGACACATCCTTTTGCATTTCTCTTAAACTTTCTTTTAGAATAGTTATTCCTAGTAAAATACACTGTTTTTCCGTCTGGACTAAATGTAGCAGAAGATTCGTGAAACTTGGTGTTAACAGCACCTTTCAGTTTTGATACCCCTCTATTAGCTATATTCTTGCTAGTAGTATACAAATCCAAAAAAGGTTCATTAGTGCTTTCCTGAAGGATTAATGACATTGATTTCGTATTACGTGAAGAAGCAAATACCAGTTCTCCTTTATAAAAACTGGGAGCATAATCCGAATTTTTGGAGTTAATCGGTAACGATTCTATTACGAAATTAGCAGATTCATTCCTTACATTAATAGATCTCCGCAACATAAAATTATAGCCTTCCGGTTCTTTTTGATCTTCAGAAATGTTTGATGCTAAAACTGTTTTTGTTGTCGTGTTTTGATACGAATCGGCTGTTTCTTCAAAAACACACTCATCTTCAGTTTCATTAGTTATTACTAATGTGTTTTGCTGAGAATATGTTAAATTCAAAAAAAAGAAAAAAACCAGCCCCAATAGGTTTTTTTGCAATCTCATTAATTACTTTTTTTGTTGGTTGTATACAGCGTAATCGTATTACTCCTAGCAAACTATGACACATTATGATTTATAATGTATCATATACAAATGCATAAAAATTGTAAAAATTACGATAATGCTATCCCCATAGCATTAATTGTATACTGATTTGTGTTATGAAACACAATGTACTGATCCCTAATAAAATAAAGTGTTAAAAAAATAGAAAAATTCAATTTTACATTGATTTTAACAGATTTTGAGAATTATCCTTTTTGTCTTCCTCCCACTGCGAATAGCTCAGGGTACTTACCATGATTATTCTTGTATCTAGACAGAACTTCGGCAAACTAAGAATTACAACTCCCGGTTCGAGAACCTTACCCTTGGTAGATTATAAATTGGATATGCGTCAGGGATAGGAATGGAAATCCCGCAGCCCGATCCGCCACAGCGGAGAGGCGTGAGGAATTGTATTGAATAGCCCGCCAGGACGCCCTAATTCATAGAAAATTAATTTTTGTCGGGTGTTTAGATGTTATTGAATGCTCTTGTCCTGACTATCCTTAAAAATCAATTGAAAGATTATCACATACTTTGTATCTTTGCACGCTTAAAACGGCAGCATTATGCAATTATCAGAACAAGAACTTGTAAGAAGAGAGAAGCTAAAATCTCTTCGCGATTTAGGTATTAATCCATATCCAGCGGCTTTATTTCCGGTAGACCATACTTCGGAAGATATAAAACAAAAGTTTGAAGAAGGAAAAAAAGTAATTATAGCAGGAAGATTAATGTCCAGACGAATACAGGGGAAAGCCTCTTTTGCAGAGTTACAAGACTCTAATGGTCGTATACAAGTGTATTTTAACAGAGATGAAATCTGTACTGGCGATGATAAAACCAACTACAATGAGGTTTACAAAAAGCTACTGGATATCGGTGATTTTATTGGTGTAGAAGGCAAACTTTTTACCACTCAGGTTGGTGAAAAAACGGTTCTTGTAAAAGACTTTACGTTATTGAGCAAAACACTAAAACCGCTACCGCAACCAAGAACAGATACAGATGGCAAGGTACACGATGCTTTTACGGATCCTGAATTAAGATACCGCCAACGTTATGTGGATCTGGTAGTAAATCCACATGTAAAAGAAGTTTTTATCAAAAGAACTAAGCTGTTTAATGCCATGCGTGAGTTTTTTAACAGTAAAGGATATTTTGAAGTAGAAACCCCGATCTTACAGCCGATTCCGGGTGGAGCTGCTGCTCGTCCATTCGTAACGCATCATAATTCGCTGGATATTCCATTATATATGCGTATTGCAAATGAGTTATATCTGAAACGATTAATTGTTGGAGGGTTTGAAGGAGTTTATGAATTTTCTAAAAATTTCAGAAACGAGGGAATGGACCGTACACACAATCCAGAATTTACCGCAATGGAAATTTATGTAGCCTATAAAGACTACAATTGGATGATGAAGTTCACGGAAAATTTGGTAGAACATTGTGCTATCGCAGTAAATGGTACCACAGATGCTACTTTTGGAGAACATGAAATAAATTTTAAGACTCCTTATGCCCGAGTAACGATGACAGATTCTATCAAACACTTTACAGGTTTTGATATCACTGGAAAATCAGAAGACGAGATTCGAGAAGCTGCAAAAGAAATGGGCATTGAGGTAGATGAAACCATGGGTAAAGGAAAGTTGATTGATGAAATTTTTGGCGAAAAATGCGAGGGAAATTATATCCAGCCAACGTTTATTACAGATTATCCAAAAGAAATGAGCCCTTTATGTAAAGAGCACAGAGACAATCCTGATCTTACTGAGCGTTTTGAACTGATGGTGTGTGGTAAAGAGATTGCCAATGCATATTCAGAACTTAATGACCCTATCGATCAAAGAGAACGTTTTGAAGCACAATTAAAACTAAGTGAAAAAGGTGATGATGAAGCGATGTTTATTGATAACGACTTTATTAGAGCTTTAGAATACGGTATGCCACCAACGTCAGGAATGGGAATCGGTATGGATCGATTAATTATGTATCTAACCAATAATCAATCCATACAGGAAGTATTATTCTTTCCACAAATGAGACCAGAAAAAAAAGCAGTGGAATTGAATGATAATGAGAAGACAATTTTTGAGATTATTCAAAAAGAACAACGCATGGCTTTAGCAGATCTGAAATCAGCTACTGGATTAAGCAATAAAGCCTGGGACAAAGGGATGAAAAGTCTCTCTAAACTTGGATTAACGAAGGTGACAAAAACAGACGACAACCTGATTGTAGAGGTTGCAGAGTAATACATATCATTTTTTTTAAGTAACAAAACGTGTTTATACTAATTGAACACGTTTTTTGTTAAAATCCGTCTCGAAAAAAAAAGCGCAAACTAGTTGTTATTAACATTTTTTTAACTATTTTTGCGCCTTTAAAAAAAGCCTCAAAAATTATGAAACAAATACTACTTTTTTGTATAGCATCGTTGCTATACGCGGTATCTATTGCACAAAGTGCAAATTTAGATCGAGAAAATTTTAGAACTTCAATTGTAAATTTACCTTCTAAACCCATCCTTGATGATAGCAAAAGAACCTATTCCATCAATACCAATGCTATTAGTATTCCTGGATTTTCTAAAGTAAAATCAGGAGGGACTCTAGACGTTAATTATAAATTTCACGGTACTAAAATCGGAACCGTAGATATCAAAAAAGAGAAACACGAAAGAAAAGATAAAGAAGGTAAAGTACTTTCTGTAAGTTATACCTATACTGCAAATGTAAGCTACTCTTCATCTGCAACTTTATTAGTTAACAATGCTATCACTGCAGAATCATATGACAAGGGATATTCTGAAAGCTATAGCTATACCAGTAAATCATTTAATTCGTACAAAGGCGCTCAGGAATACTATAACAATAACCGACATAGCCTAAGAGATAAATATAAGAGTGAGCACAGAAGGCAGTTTAAAAATTCAGCTAAAAACCATCTTCTTAGAACTTATGGATATGACATAGAATCTCACGAACGAGAATTTTTCTGGATTTTAGCATCAAAGAAACATCCTGAATTTGCTAAACATCAAGAAGCTTTTCAGACATTGAAAACCGCTTTTGAAAAAATGAAATACAATGCATCTATTGATTCTCTAAAAACTGAAGTAATGCCTGTCATCGATTACTTCAACAGCGTGATTCCTAATTATCAAGGTAAAAAAAGAAAAATTCGGAAAGTAAGATATGCCAGTTATTACAATATTGCAAAAATCTACTACTATCTGGATATGCCCGAAAAAACCAAAGAATACGCTCAAAAATTAATAGATAATGATTATGATAAATCAGATGGTAGATATCTAAACGAAATTGCTGATAACTTATTAAAAAAATTCGAGGTCAACAAAATCAAAACACGTCATTTTGAAGTAGTTACAGAAGACCTGAGCAATCAGGGAGTAGACAACCAAGAAAATGAAGTTGCCGAGATTGAAGTTAATAAAGCATATTTAATTACCAAAGAAAATGATACCACCCTTGTGGATATTAAAACTTCGGATATGAATGCTATTGCATACAGCTTAAAAACTGTAGAATACGACCAGAATGGTAAACCTTTTGGTACCAGAGTAAGAAAAGCTAAAAATTGTAAAGAGCTTGTATTCGTTGATGGAGATCGTTTTAGAAACATACAGTTTAAAGAATCTTCGATTAAAAATGGGGAAGTTGATGCAGGTCAGATGATATTAGGAGCCGCAACAGATAAACTGTGCAAAATTTTATTTGAGTCTGAAAAAATAAACCTGTACCTTTTTAATAATAAAGAGCTCGTAATTCTTCCTTCTGGAAGTGAAAAAGGAAAATCCACCATGTCTACCGGATATGTATTTAGCTTTAAAAAGAACCTTACCAAATTAGCTGAAGGATGCTCTGAGGTTCAGGAAAAAGTGGCGGCCAAAGAATATAAAAATAATCCGGAAGATTTACTTCAGTTCTGTAAAGACCTGACTAATTGTGTAGTAGAATAATCTTACATTTTATATACTTTACGTAAAGAACGCAACCCAAATGGGTTGCGTTCTTTGATTAATTAACTCGGAGCTCGATGTAACAATTTAGTTCTAAAAAGCCGTCAGATTGAGTAGTTTTTCATGGTGAAACGTAAAAAAATTAGCCTGTCCGTCCGCCCTAGACCGAGTATAGAAATTAGCCTTTTATCTTAAATTACTTATCTATTAGCGAGGCAGGTGTTCGATACAATCCGCCTGAGACGGATCTGACTGACTTAAAATTACTATAGACACTGCTATATTCATCAGTTTGAAAAATAAAAGTATCAGTACTAGTTGTAAGCTACAACCGATAACTAATTCTGAAACAAAAGAAGCTCATAATTCTTTGTTGAAATTATTAATCACAGTATACTTATCTTTTTTAACTTCATAAACTATTAATTATTCATACACCTAGTAAAAAAATACATCAATACAAGGAATCAATTACGGTTTATCAGTAATTTAATTTTTGCATAAAACAATAATCTCCTATATTTGAACCTATTAAAATCACAATCATGCCTTACATCAGCGATGACGAACTATTGGATTTTCAGGTCCAGATAGACGAAGCAAAAGAAGAGAAACGAGTAATTAATTTTGCTCATACCAAAGCACTTAGAGATGAGCAAGAGAACTCTAGAAAATTTAAAATTGCAACAATTATTTTAGGGATCATAGCGCTCCTTGGAGTTGCAGGGACAGTTTACTTTATGAATTTTGGAAATTCTGACGGAATGATTGCCAAAAGTGAATCCAAGGCAGAATCCGATTTGCTCAAAAATAAAATTGCCGAGCTGGAAGATACCATCAAAAATTTATCAATGGATCAAGAGATCAATAATTCCAGTGATGATGACCTGAATATGGAAGAAGAAAAAGCCTCTTTACAGGATCAGTTGATTTATGCTGTACAGATAGGCGCTTTTGAAAAAAGAGATTTATCGCTGTATTCTGATAAATTCGTTAATTTCAGAGAAATCAAAGCCGGCAACTTTAATAAATATGCTCTTGGTAATTTTGCATCCTTACCCGAAGCTAAAAAATTTCGAAGAGAATTAGTTCGTTTAGGCTTTAGAGGTGCTTTTATAGCTTCTTACCAAAATGGCGAAAGAGTAAAAATTGAGGAAGCATGGTAACAAAAAAACCTTGAAATTTACTTTACGAAAACCTCAAGGAATTTTTCTTAACTAACCAACTCAAATTTTAAGCTTTTAAACGTTTACCACTACATAATCCCTACCGGATTTTTTGTAGTAAACTCCTTTATGTTTGTAATATCGTATACCCTTTACCTTGACTAGCTTATATCCAGTAGGCAACACATTTATGCGTAGTCCGACAGGTGCTGCAACGCTCACACATCTTCTATTCTTTTTTATATACCAAACACCTCCGCTTCTGTAATACTTTACATTCTTATGAACTACAATTCTTGGTTTATGTACTTTAGTAACTACTACTCGATTCGCTGGGTACACTCTCACTGTAGTCGCACAAGACGCTGTTAGTGTAGATAACAAAATACCAAATACTAATGTTCTTAATAGTACCTTCATCATAATCATCTTTTTTTGTTCTTTGTTATTATGACTATTGTTATCAAAAAAGGTTTAATCTTAATCTAAAAAATTTATTTCTCTACATACTCTTGTATAGGAATATCGTTTATGAATACATCTTTTAGAACTACATCATCACCGTTTATATATACTAATGCATATACATTTTTAGGTATGCTATCCCTATTGACTTTGTTGTACGCTAGCTCCGCATCATATGCCTTGGTTTCTTCCATATAAAAAGTATTAAAAGGTAATTGAAAGTTCACTTTACCTTTATAATAATAGGTAACCCGAGCCGTTACATAATCGGCTTCGGTTTGTAAAGGTGTTTTGCTGATTTGCGAAACTTCTGCGAAACCTTCACTATCATTTTTAAGATAAATATAGATCTCCTCTCCCACCACATAGGTAGAATTTTCCGTATTAAAATGATTCATCTCATACTGTAATGTAATATACTTACCTCTAAACGGATCTGTTGGATCAATCGGTCTGGTTCTAAACTTATAGGCTTCTCCAGAAATTATCGCATCCTCACTATCCATAACCATTTGGATAGGCACAAAAATCTGAGCCAACGCTACTATAACAAATAGTATAAATAAATAGATGATTTTCATTTCAGTGTGTTTTTAGTGTATTAGTTTTTTTTGCTGTCTTTTTAGCATCCTATAGTTGGTTATAAAAAAACCAACACCAACAATGACAAATAACAATCCCCGTATTACAAAACTCATATCCGTATCAAAGAATCTGCATATTATTAGTATGGAAACAATCAATAATCCATAATTAAGAATCCCAAAATTAAATGTATCCGCACCAATCTTGATAGCTGTAATTCCTAGTACAAAAACTAATATATTGGTTAAGATCATTGGCACTGTGGACATTCCTGAAAGTAAAAAGAACAACCCCCAAAATATTAAAAATGAAACTTGAAATGAATTTATCGATCGGATTCCTTTTTTTATGACAGTATATCCCAAAATCGAAATTGCTACAACTCCTAAAGCCAATGATGTATAAAATTCCTGAGAACGATAAATTGTTGTATCATACATTTCTTCCCAAGGCCATCTGAATGTAAATATCATTAGCAAAATAATAGTTCCTAGGGAACCAATGATCAGGTGTCCATTCCTTAGTGTTCTTAATTCTCTAAATACCAGCAATCTTCCAATATTGTAGAATATTCCAAAAAGGGTCATGTACATCACAAAACCCAATTCCTCATTACCTTTTACAAATGCTGCTAAGCCAACTGTAATACTTACTGGTACGATCCAGCTAAAAATTGTGGTTGTATTGCTTAGTAGACTATTCTTTACTAGTACCCAGTAATTTGGTATGATTGCCAAAACAAAGCCCACGTATAGCCAAGGTGTTTCATTACTTTTATAATTCCAAAGGCCAACTTCTGTCGCATAATAAGTGCTTGATAAGATCACTAGTAATGCAACTGCGTGAGATCTAAGCAGGTAGATTAATGGCAGACAAAGTATAGTCCAGGTACGTAAAAACGAGCCTAAATCACCGGATATATTATAAATCTGACTTACCAAAGAGATACTAGCTCCAACTGCAAAAAACAAGAAAGTTCCTGAGGCCTCTTTCCATGTACGGGCTTTATTTTTCAGAATAGAAAAGCCTGCCGCACATTGCCCGATGAATAATGGAATGAATGCCAATATTGTTTTTGTTATTCTTGAGAAATCATCCCAATTGTGTGCTAGCATCAGAATAATACCAGATCCTACCAGCAATGCTCCAAAGACCCCGAATATGGTAAATAATCTATTAGGTTTAGCAGCCTGCTTCTGGTCATAATATAGCGATATCTTATCGGCAATCTCAGATGAGATCACTTGATCTCTGGCCAATTCTTCTAATTCTTTATTAAATTTTGAACTCATGATATGATGATTAAAAAATTGTAATTATTCAAAGGGAAACATCAGCAATGCTCCTACTAATAATGAAGAATAAAAGCAAATTAGTAAAGGCATTACGATACTTCTTTTTGTATCCGATTTTATAACATAGTAAGTTATTGTTCCAAAAACACTCCCGATTATTATGAAAAATGGAATCGTTAACACAAATATCAAAGAGACTCCCCCACCTCCAACAGGAACTATTTTAGACAAAAATAGTGTCAAAAACCCACAGCAAATAAGAAGAAATACGTGAATACGTCTTAAACTTTTTTCCATAACCATTGCTTCTTATTTAAAAAAAGGCAGCTGCGGCTGTAGCTGCCTTTTCTAATCATCAAAACAAGGAACTACATAGTTGCAGTTCCTCCTTTTGATTAGTGTTCCAATTATGCATCCTTACTTTCAATGAATTTTTTATCTCTGGTGTTTTTTTGCACTGCAATGGCAGCAAATAAGCTTAGGGTAAATGACATCCCGTAGAATCCTTTTTCACTAAGATCCAGATCTGCATTCCATAATCCTATGATCAATAATACAATGGATGCTAATGCAGCAAACCAACTGATTCCATAGTAGATTTCTGTTACTTGCAATCCTTCTAACTTATCTCGTACATTTTTCTGAACCGATACAGCAGAGAACAATCCAAATAATAAAATAGTAAAATAATACCCCTTCTCATTCAGTAGCATTTCTGCATTCCATAAACCAGTACAGAATGAAATCATACCTGCAAACAATGCTACCCACGAAGCGCTTATAAACGCCGGTGTTGGTTTTTGATCATATACCTTGATTTCTTTTTTATCGATGTTGTCTTTACTAATTTCTTCTGTTACATCGTTACTAAACTTATAGTCCATAATAATTGATTTTGATGATTAAATTTTTATTTCAATTGTTTGTTTTGAACAGAACAAATTTGCAACGACTTGATCATTTAAAAAATTCAATATTCACAAAAAACTGATGATATATTTTTTAATTATAACTAATTTAATCAATATTTATAGTACTTTTAAGCCATATATACTTATGATATAATGAATACACTTTCTTCTATAATCGCTACCTTATCTTCTGAAGAAAAGAGAAGTTTTATAAGTAACCTCAAACAAAAAAATAAAAGAAACGACACTAAAAACATCCAGTTATTCAAACTGTTAGACACTACTCCAGACAGTAAAAACTTAGATATACAGCTATACGGAAAAAGGGCTAAAGGCGCTTTTCACGCACTCTGCAAAAGACTGCACGATAACTTAATCGATTTTATTGCTACCAAAAGTTTTGAAAGCGAAACATCTGAAGAGATGGAAATCCTCAAACTATTGTTGGCCAGTAGAATTTTCTTTGAACAGAAACAATATAAAATCGCAGTAAAAACTATAAAAAAAGCAGAACTAAAGGCCAAAACACACGACTTATTTAGTATACTACACGAAATTTATTATACCAGAATTCAATACGCTCATAAAGATCCTCATACGCCGTTAGAATACCTAATAAGAGATTTTAGAAACAATCAGAAATTATTACAGCAAGAAGAAAATCTAAATCTTTTTTACGCTAATATTCAGAATAAGCTTTCGCAAAACAGGAGTAATATCACTCAAGCCATTCGTGATTCTTTAGACAATTTCGATCTTTCGATTACAAACGACTTAACTTTTAGATCATTATTCAAAATACTCGAAATCATAAATCAAGCTGCAAATGCAGCTCGTAATTTTCATTCAATTCTTTCTTTTGTAGAAAAGACATATCAGCTAATCGAATCAAAGGAACAACTTACTGATAAACACCTATTCTACCATATTCAGATACTATATTATGTTGCTAATTCTTATTTTAGAAATAAAAATTTTGTTACCTCGCAAGAATACTTAAAAAGAATGGAGCAACAGATGACAAAACAAAGAGGGAAGTATTATAAAAGATTTCTCCCTCAACTTGAACTCCTGAAAGCTCTGAACGATAATTATACTGGCGAAGCAGAAAAAGCAATTATGACTTTGGAGAATTTTGATTTCAGCAAGTTTAAGGATCAAACAATGTATATTTTGGATTTAAAACTGACTTTAATTATGTTTTACTTTCAGCAATCCAAATTCCAAGAAGCATTGAGACTCTTTAATGAATTGCATCACAGTGATACCTGGTACACAGAAAAAGCCGGAATCATATGGGTAATTAAAAAAAACCTATTGGAAATATTATTACATATAGAATTAAATCATATCGACCTAGTAGAGTCTAGAATTAAGGGTTTTAGAAAAAAACATCGCAGCTATCTTAAAAGTAGTAATGAAGATCGGGTTTTAGAATTTTTATCCCTAACAATCACTTATTACAAGCATGGTGATTCTTTAGACACGAAAAAATTTTTAGATAAAATCCAGTATTCTTTAATCCAAAACATTGCAGATCAAGAAGATATCTTTGCTATGAGTTTCTATGCCTGGCTAAAGGCAAGAATTTTAAAATCAAACTTGTATCAAACCACCATACAAGTTGTTACCCAATCGGACAAAGACTAATTTGTAGGATACGAAATAGTATTCAATCTTTTACTTATTTCATTCAATAATAAAATAAACAAAACCGGAATAAACCATTGGTGATACATCATATAACGGCCGATACTATGCTGTACAATACAAACCAACATAATATTACTGAAAGTCAACAACATCATCAGCAGTGCTAATAAGGCAAGTTTCTCCTGATATCGAAACCAATAATAAAGCGATCCGATAAAAAGTAATGCACAAAACCATATCATATAGAACCCTCCAAAAGCGTGCTCGATATTTTTATAAAAAAGATCTAAGCATTTCCAGAAATTATCAAATAATAGGGGCAACCACATATCCATCAAAAATTTATCGTTGGCAATCATGGCATCAAATGATCCAGGATCAAAGGGCTTCAGAAACTTCCTACCTTCTTCTGACAATATTCCGTAAGATATGTGAGCAAAATTGTAATCAAAATGATGAAATACATTATCATTAAGCGGAACATAAAAATCATCTAATAATTTGCGTTCTAAAGCAATTTCATACATATGTTTAAAATATGCTTGAGTTTCCGGATCATCATAGACCTGATAATCCTCGGGGTCTGACACATAAAAAGGCAGCACCATCACCTGTGCTCCCGTACTAGAAATATTTGTGTATCTGTCGTGTATTACATAATTAAAAGTTTTCTGAAGAATGGAAACCATTAAAGGAATAAGAACAACTACCATTATAGGAACTATCAACTTCTTTTTTTCTTTAGTTGTATACCATTGATAACCAAAAACCAGAATTAATACAGGAATACTAAAGAAAAACTGGGTTCTGATAAGTGCGCCGATAAAAACAGCGATTAGTAACCACACTATTGCCTTATTATTTTTTAAGAAAAGATATTGTATCAAGAACGTACTAATGATCAAAAAACAAGGATACGCTAATCCTTGAGTTACAATTCGATTTACCACAAGATATTCAGAAATGAAAATAGGAGCCAACAGTATGACATCCAGTAATATTAATAAGTTCTTATGAACTTTAAATGCCTTTTCGATAGTTCTCACTAAAAATAAACAAGAAGCAAACCCCAAAACAAGTTGCAAAAATACAATGACAGGAAAATAATGATCTTCTCCTAACAATTTTCTAAAAACAAACAAGAAGGTACCATATCCGGGTGGTGTAATCAAAGAAAATCCTACGTAACTTATAGTGTCTGGCTCGATTACCACACCTAACCAAATTACATATATAGAAACAAGTAGATATAGAAATAATCTATGAATTTGATTAGATAAGAAATACTTCATGAGGTATTCTAAATTAAGGTCTAAAAGTAATTGAATTACTATAATCTATAAAGTATCAGTTCAAAAAATAAAACTCTCATAATTTAACCACAAAATTAATTGCCAGAAAAAGTCCAATACGTTTATTTCGCTAGCATGCCTAATTATTATATGAATCACTTAACCCTAAAATACTAAAGAAAAAACTAAACAAGACAATCTGCAAACCGCTTAATATAGCACCGATAGCTACAATGGTTCTTTTTATATCTACAAAGTCGACTATAGGCATATCTCTATTCACAAAGCCGAAGGAGGTGGTAATGCCGAGTATTACGCCAAAAAGTATTAATCCAAATCCAATCAATAGCCCTTTTTCGAGGTTAATGACTTTAAAAATTGAACCATAGCGTTCACTTCTAGGTAGTAACCCATTACTTACGGCAAATATCTTTATGAGTGTATAAAAAATTATAAACTGGAAACCTATCAGAGTTAGCCCGGAAGCATACATTAAGAATTTCAAGTTTGGCAAATAATTTTGAGTATCAAAAGGAGTTAAAATTAGCACCAGTGAGCTAACAAAACCTAGCAAAAACATAAAAATTCCCGGAAACAAAAATAACCATCTGGGGCTATACAACAACAGAAACCTTAAATGTCTCCAACCATCTCTCCAGGTTCGAAGATGAGGCTCTCTACTCCTTCCCGAAGGGAACACAATAGTAGGGACTTCTGTTATCTTTAGCTTAGCAAGTTCTGCCTTAACTATTAATTCTGATGCAAACTCCATACCCGTTGTAGTAACGGATAATCGGTGATATGCTTCTTTAGTAAACCCCCTGAGTCCACAATGAAAATCTCCAACCTTAGAGTTAAAAAACGTTTTACCTATAAAAGTAAGAACAGGATTGCCCAAATATCTGTGTAAAAAAGACATCGCTCCTTTCTGCATTTCGCCTATGAAACGGTTTCCAACGACCATATCAAAGCCCTCATCCAATTTCTCTACAAATAAATCCAGATTTTCCAGATCATGACTGTCATCAGAATCTCCTATAATTACATAGTCTCCTTCTGCAACACCAATACCACCTTTAATAGCACTTCCATAGCCTCTTGTCGGAACTTTAACCAATTTCGCTCCTTCTTGTATTGCTATTTCAATAGATCCATCATCGCTTCCGTTATCTGCTACAATCACTTCTCCGTTCAACTTACTTTTTTCCAGAAACGTTTTGGCTTTTGTGATACAAACTGCCAAAGTCTCAGCCTCATTGAGACAAGGCATTACTATGGACAATTTAATCGACATGAAATGGACTTTCTTTAAACTTTTGCTAAATATAGAAATATTCTTCAATAAAATTTCCTGAAGCCAATTATCATATATGTAGACTCAAAGTAAATAAACCGAAATAGACCCAACAATGCTATTTTTATAACTATCTGCCAAATATCTAATTGCCCATGTACTAATAGAACTATAATTTTATATTTCTGAAACTCTAAATATCTCATACGTAGGATTTAACTTTCTTTTCACTATTACCCTATTGATATTTCTTTATCTTCGGCCGAAAAATTTACTCATGCACAAACATACTTTATATCTCTTATTATTACTGACCCTAGCGCTTTCGGGTTGTTCCGCATTTCAGAATAAAAAAGGAAAAACTCCAAAAACCGCAGAAGCAAAAAAACCTGGTAAAGATAAAAATGCTATTAAACCTTATAGTGAAGTAATTACCAAAAAAGCCAAAAGTGATGAAGGGCTTTTTACGGTTCACAATATAGAGGACAAGTACTTTTATGAGATACCGGATTCTCTGTTTAACAGAGAAATGCTTATGGTAACCCGAATTGCTAAAACTGCTACAGGAATCGGTTTTGGCGGGGGAAAGCAAAACACACAGGTCCTTAGATGGCAAAAGAAGAATAAAAAAGTATTGCTTCGGGTAGTTTCTCATCAAATTTATGCAGCAGATTCTTTACCAATTCACGAAGCGGTTGTGAATTCTAATTTTGAGCCGGTTCTATTTTCGTTTCCAATAAAGGCTTTTTATAAAGATTCTGTAAACAATGCAACTGTTATAGAGGTCACTGATCTATTTAAAAATGATGTAAAAGCTATTGGTTTCCCTGCTTCCAGAAGAAAACAATATAAAATCACTCGATTAGACGCAAATCTTTCATATATAGATTCTATAAGGAGTTATCCCCTTAATATCGAAACCAGACACGTTAAAACATACAACGCCGGTCAACCTCCTTCTAATGCTAGTACAGGAACTATTTCACTGGAAATGAGTAATTCCATGATCCTTCTTCCTAAAACACCTATGAAACGACGCTATTTTGACCAAAGGGTTGGGTGGTTTGCTCGCGGACAGGTAGACTATGGATTAGATGTACAAGAAAGCAAAACAATACGATATTTAGATCGGTGGAGATTAGAAGTACGTGATGAAGATATTGAAAAATTTAAGAGGGGTGAATTGGTAGTGCCCAAAAAGCAAATCGTTTATTATATCGATCGCGCCACTCCAGAAAAATGGAGAAAATATATTAAACAGGGGATTGAAGATTGGCAAGTAGCTTTTGAGGAAGCTGGTTTTAAAGATGCAATAATTGCCAAAGATCCTCCAACTAAAGAGGAAGATCCAGATTGGAGTCCGGAAGATGTTCGTTATTCTGTGGTTCGCTATTTGGCTTCTCCAATACCAAACGCAAACGGTCCTCACGTAAGTGACCCGAGATCTGGAGAAATTCTGGAAAGTGATATTAATTGGTATCATAATGTTATGACCTTACTACGTAATTGGTTTTTTGTACAAACTGCGGCAATCAACCCGGATGCGCAGGGAGTTGCGTTTAAGGACGAAGTGATGGGCAGACTTATCAGGTTTGTTTCTGCGCACGAAGTTGGTCATACTCTCGGATTACCACATAATATGGGAAGTAGTGTTGCATATCCTGTGGAATCTTTGCGTGATCCGGAGTTCACAAAAAAATATGGAACAGCACCATCCATAATGGATTATGCCCGTTTTAATTATATAGCACAACCTGGCGACGGAGATGTAGCATTAATGCCGGAAATCGGAATCTATGATAAGCATGCGATACGATGGGGATATCGGCCAATTCTGAATACTACTGCAGAAGAAGAAAAGAAAACGCTGGATAGTTGGATTTTAAAACATGCAGATGATCCTAAATATCGTTTCGGAAGACAGCAATTTGGTGTAATTGATCCAAGTTCGCAAACAGAAGACCTTGGTGACGATGCAGTAAATGCCAGTACTTATGGTATTGCCAATTTAAAAAGAATAGTACCTAACCTGATACAGTGGACTGCAGAAGACGGTAAGGATTATAATGACCTACAAACTATGTACGGACAAGTTCTGGGACAATATAACAGATATATGGGACACGTTGCCTCTAACATTGGTGGTGTGTATGAATATTTCAAAACTTATGATCAGGAAGGTGCTGTATATACACACGTGACCAAAGAAAATCAGAGAAGAGCTATGATATTCTTACAAGAACAGTTGTTTAAAACTCCAGAATGGTTGTTGGATACTTCTATTTTTAATAAAATAGAATCTGCAGGTAGTATAGAACGAGTGCGTGGTTTTCAGACAAGAACGTTGAACAACCTGCTGGATCAGGGGAGGATGGCTAGATTAATCGAAAATGAAGCTTTAAATTCTACAGATGCTTATACACTTATCGATATGATGACAGAATTACGTTCCGGTATCTGGAGTGAACTGAGAAATGGCACTGCAATTGATGTATATCGTCGTAATCTTCAACGAGCATATATCGAAAGGCTTGAGTTTTTGATGACCAAGGAGCAAACTCCTATTCCTGCCAATTTCAGGCGTTTTATAAGACGTACTAATATTGATGTGTCACAGAGTGATATCAGACCAATCGTGCGAGCAGAGCTGAAAAATCTTCAGAGAAATGTTAGAAATGCTATCGGTAGAACGTCAGATAGAATGACACGCTATCATTTGCAGGATGCTGCAGAAAGAATCTCTTTAATATTAGATCCTAAAAAATGAAGATTTAAAAAATAGCTGAATAAAAAAAGCCGTTCTTCTAAGAACGGCTTTCTAATTTTCTATAAGCTTTCTGCAGTGGTAGCAACCGCTTTTATGGTTTCGTCAAGATCACCGTAAGTGAGTGCCTCTGTAATAAACCAACTTTCAAAAGCACTTGGTGCTATATAAATTCCTTGATCGAGCATACCGTGAAAGAACTTCTTAAAGGTCTCATTATTTCCTTTTGCAGCACTTTCGAAATCAGTAACAGGATTTTCACAAAAGTGGACAGAAATCATAGATCCGATTCTATTAATAGTATGTGTTACGTTTTTCTCATTCAAAACCTCAGTCATACCTTTATGTAAATACTTGGTCTTTTGACCAATACTGTCAAAAATTCCAGTATTCTCATTCAATTCAGTTAACATGGCTAATCCTGCAGCCATTGCCAATGGATTACCACTTAATGTTCCTGCTTGATAAACAGGTCCCAATGGTGCTAGCTGATTCATAATTTCTGTTCTTGCCGCAAAAGCACCCACCGGCAGCCCGCCTCCGATTACCTTTCCAAAAGTTACAATATCGGCGTCCACGTCTAATAATTCCTGTACTCCTCCTTTAGCCAACCTAAATCCTGTCATTACTTCGTCAAAAACTAACAAAATATCATTAGCGTCACAAAGAGATCGTAATCCTTCCAGAAACCCCTCGGAGGGAGGAATACACCCCATATTTCCTGCCACAGGTTCTACTATAATACAGGCAATCTCTCCTTTATTAGAATTGATAATTCCTTCTACGTGTCCCAAGTCATTATATCTGGCAAGTAATGTATCTTTTGCCGTTCCTTCTGTAACACCTGGACTATTAGGACTACCAAAAGTTACTGCTCCACTCCCAGCTTGAATAAGGAAAGAATCACTATGTCCGTGATAACATCCTGCAAATTTTATGATTTTATCTTTTTTGGTAAAACCACGCGCCAATCTTACCGCGCTCATACAGGCTTCGGTACCAGAATTTACAAATCGTATTTTATCAATATTAGGAACCATTGATACTGCTAATTCAGCAATCTGTGTTTCTATCTCTGTAGGCATTCCAAAACTTGTTCCCTTTTTTGCTTTCTCTATCACAGCATTTAAGACCGGAGGGTGTGCGTGACCCAAAATCATTGGTCCCCAGGAGTTAATATAATCTATTAAACGATTTCCGTCTTCATCATATAAATAAGCACCTTTTGCTTCTTTAACAAAAATTGGATCTCCTCCTACTGCTTTAAATGCACGTACTGGTGAATTAACTCCACCGGGAATTACTTTTTGAGCCTCTGCAAAAAGTGCACTACTTCTTTTATAAATCATATTGAATTAAAATTCATCAGAATTATCATCGGGCTCTTCTACCTTAAGTACTTGTCCGATGGCAATTGCATTATCTTTTAAATTATTATACGCTTTAAGCTCCGATACCTTAATATTATATCTTCGGGATATTGAGTACAAAGTATCTCCTTTTTGAACCACATACTCTCCGTTTTTTGCCGCAGAAACTGTTGGTTTTTTCGGTTTTTCTGGTTCTTGCGGGACGTATCTATTACCTAAAACCTCAGCGTCATACGTATATAACTTATATCGTTCTATGATACTTATAAGCTTTGCTGGATATTTTTTGTCTGTTGCATAACCTGCTGCGCGCAATCCATATGCCCAAGATTTATAATCCTCTTGTTTGTAGGTAAAAAGTTTTGCATAGCGTTTCCTGTTTTTTAAAAACAAAGAATGATCCCTAAATGAATAACTTGCTTTTTCATATTTTCTGAAACATTCCTGAGAGCGATCATCATCATGGTATACCCTGTCTCCTGTCCAATCGTGGCACTTTATTCCAAAATGATTATTAGCTTTCCCTGTTAGTTCGCCATAACCTGCTCCAGACTCCAAGATTCCCTGAGCCAATGTGATACTCGCAGGAATACCATATTGTTTCATCTCGTGCTTTGCGATACCAGCATATTCAAAAATATAATTCTGAACTTTCTCCTTATAAGAAACCGGAGCCAACAGTTTTTCAGTTTCCTCCTTTGATTCTTTTATTTCTCTTACTTCTCTGCTAACCTCTATTTTTCTTACCGAAGGAGCGGTTGTCCTCCTGGAAGTTGTTGCCTTTTTACTGCTACCACAAGAAATCAAGAGCGCAGTAACACAAAACAATAGTATAACTTTCCTCACGTTCATATCAAATTTTAATAAGCGGGAGCTTCTTTTTACCTAGCTTTTTATTCATACCGGAAATACCTTGCAAACCTCCTGTATGAATGGCTAAAATACGAGTATTTTTTGTAAAAATTCCTTTCTGTATGCTATCAAAAAGCCCGTACATCATCTTTCCTGTATAAATCGGATCTAAAGCAATATTTTGTTCCTCCCTGAATCTATTTATAAACTCAATTAACCTTTCATTTATTTTACCATAACCCCCAAAATGATACTCTTCGATGAAACTCCAGTTATTTTTATGAGTATATTTTTTAATTTCATCTGAAAGAAAACTCCCCTTCAAGGCAGGAAATCCAATTACTTGTTGATGTGCTAAACTTGCATTGATAATTCCTGAAATTGTTCCACCGGTTCCGACAGCGCAACAGATATAATCAAAAACCGCATCTTGATCTGTTAGAATTTCCTTACACCCCTGTATGGCTAAATTATTAGTTCCGCCTTCAGGGATGCAATAGAAGAAACCAAATTCTTTTTTAAGAGTTTCTATAAAAGATTTTGAAGTTTTTTGTTTGTAAATGGCTCTGCTAACAAATTTTAGCTCCATTCCATTATCGGAAGCAAACCGAAGTGTGTCATTTTCTGACAATGTATGACCCAAATTTTTTGCCAATTCTTCTCCCCTGATTATACCAATAGTTTGTAATCCAACTATTTTTCCTGCCGCTGCAGTTGCCGCAATATGATTACTATATGCTCCTCCAAAAGTTAAAACTGTTTCAAACCCTAATTTTTTAGCTTCCATCAGGTTATATTTCAGCTTTCTAAATTTGTTACCAGAAACATGCTCATGAATCAGATCTTCACGCTTTAAAGATACTGTTACTCCTGCCTCTTTTAGTATAGGGTGAATTATTTCTTCATTTGTTGACTCTCTTACTTCCGAAGAAAAAAAATCCATTATAGGTTATAGATATTTTATGAAACTCCAAAATTTTCGATCTTTCAGGTAAGAAAGTTCTGTTTCCATCTCATATGCTTCTCGCTCAAAAGAAATGTTACGATATGCTTCACGTGAATTCCCGTACTGAATCAATCGGATTAAATACTCGGTTAGATATATAAAATAAAATGGAATGACTAATAGCTCTAACTGTTGTTTCAAATGAATTTTTTCATGATTTATGAAAACTTCATCCTTCTTTAATCCAGGATCTTTTACCACAATAAATGGCCAAAGTGCAATTCCTACAAAGTGGCGACCTATCAAATATTTGTTAACTACTACTGGCATCTTACCGCAAGATAGTATTTTTGTAGCGATGAACAATTCAAAAAGAATACTAAAACCTGAAGAAGGAGACTATTATCTTACTCCTGAAGGATACAGATGTTTTACGGAACAATATCATCTAAGACGAGGATATTGTTGTGAGAGTGGCTGTAGGCACTGTCCCTACGGATATGATAAAAAGACAAGCAAGTATACAAAGAAATAGTCTCTAAGTGACTCGTGGTATGATTGTTGTGCCATTTTTATTAAAAAATATTGTTGAACATTAAAAAAAACAGGATTATGAAATTTTTCTCTCTTTTATCACTAATCCTTATCATAACACTCAGCTCCTGTTCTAGTGTTCGAGTGGCTTCTGATTATGATAAGCAAGCTAATTTTAACAGTTATAAAAGCTATGCCTTTTTCAAACCTGGGATTGACCAAGCAGAAATTAGCGATCTCGACAAAAAGCGTATTTTACGGGCTATAGAAGCAGATATGTCTGCAAAAGGATTTACTAAATCAGAAAACCCTGATGTACTAGTCAGTATTTTTACTAAAACCAAGGAAAATGTAAACGTCTACCAGAATAATTTTGGTTGGGGCTGGGGATGGGGATGGGGATGGAATCCCTGGATATGGGGACCTGCACAAAATACTGTTTCCAGAACTACGGAAGGCACACTATATATTGATTTAATTGATGCTTCTAAAAAAGAATTAATCTGGCAAGGTATGGGTACAGCTGCCCTTACCAAAAAAGTAGACAAAAAGCAAGAAAAAATGAATGAGATTGTATCGGCTATATTAGAAAAGTACCCTCCTGAAATAAAGTAATTTTTGATATACTTCTCAATAACATGGCCTTTCTTTATATAGTGAGGCTATTTTTTTACGTATTTTTATAAAGAACTTGACTATTAATAGTATGCGTAATTTTCTTCTCGGAGCATTAATCGCCGTATTCATTGCTTTAGGCATCAATTATTTTGTGACGCAGTCCAGAACTCAAAAAACTGAGCTGCAGTCTTCTGATCTGATTTTGGACCAGATAAAAAATGTTGGTAAACTAGTAGTGACTGAAGGGCATTTTTCTGAAGTGATCACCTATAAAGATGCTAAAAAATATTATCTTGATATACTTACTGCAGAGAAAAAAGCTATCGTGGTGGTTAATGCAGGCGTGACTGTTTCTTACGACTTAAGTAAAATCAAACACACTATTGACCACGAAAATAAAACACTTACCATTATCAGTATTCCTGATGCAGAAATCAATATCAATCCGGATATCAAATATCACGACCTTGAAGAAGATTTTTTCAACCAATTTAATCCCGAAGATCACAATCTTATCCAAAAAGAGGTAATTCGTAAGCTTAATGAAAAAATTGAAGCTTCTACACTAAAATCAAATGCAGAAAACCGTCTGATAAGTGAATTACAGAAAATATATATTCTTACAAACTCATTAGGTTGGACACTGGTTTATCATGGTAATCCAATTACTAATACTGAACAGCTAATTCTTTAATTGTACTTTTTAACATCGCAGGAACGATTAGCTTATGAAATGGCTTAACAACTAGAAAATATAATTTTCCGTACCAGTTATTAAAACTTACAACTGTAGAGATTATAAGATCTTTCTTATCACATGATTTTGGTTGTAACAGTATAGATACTCTGAAGTTGAGATGAGCATCATCTTCACCTAAAATAATTTCGTCATCAGATCTTTCAAATACCTTAAAAACTCCTACCTGATCTCCAATCTCTCCTCGAAAGCTTTGTATCAACTGGTTTCGCTCATTGATACCTCCTCCTGTTTTTAAACCAAAAACTGAAACAATTTTGTTTCGTAAAATAAGTAATTTATCAATCCATCTTGGAGGAGCAGTAAAAAACGCTTTGGAAACAATCAAGATATCTGCATCATCTTCTGGATCCATAAAAACGCCTCTAAAACTATCCGAATAATTATAAGTATGCTTAAGTAACAATGATTTCTTTGGAATATGGGCTTTTTCAACTTTCATACTATTCTTCTACTTTTACCAAAACAGGATTAAAAGCTTTAGAAGCGACAATCACTTTATCACCAATTGCTAAATTTTCAATTTCTGATTCTTGCGCAATAACTTTTACCACATTATTTCCAACAAGAACGGTAACTATGTAAATAACCTCTTCCTGTACAATTGCGATCACTTCCCCTGCAAATTGAAACTTACCACTAAGTCTGTCGTTGGTAAAAATTGTTATTGGATTACCTTCTCTACTGATTATACCGTCCTCCAGACAATAAATTTTATCAGACATTTTTACAATTTCTCCAACATCATGACTTACTAAAATTGTAGTCAGGTTGTACTGTTTATGTAATTTAAGGATGTAATCCTGTAGCTTACTGCGCATTTTCTGATCCAGTGCAGAAAGTGGTTCATCCAGCAACAAAACTTCTGGCGTTCGGACTAAAGCTCGAGCTAAGGCAACTCTTTGTTTTTGACCACCAGATAAGGTTTCAGGATTTCTGTCCTGTAAATCTTCCAATTCAACTATATCTACCAATTCCTTAATAATATTTTTATCCTGGCCTTTTTCTAATGCATACTCCAGGTTTTTTCTTACTGTCATATTAGGGAATAGTGCATAATCCTGAAAAACATATCCAATCCTACGTTTTTGTGGAGTGATATCTATCTTATTATCCGTATCCAACCAGGTATTACCATTTAGAACAATCTTGCCCTTATCAGCCGATAATAATCCTGCCAGTATCCTGAGTGTAGATGTTTTTCCCGCACCAGAAGATCCATATAATGTTACGAATTGACCTTTTTCAATTCTCAATTGAATATCAAGTAGCATTTCTCCGTTTGCAGTATGTAGTTTTTTATGTACGTAAGCTTCTATCATTTCCAAAATCGTTTTAGATGTCCGCCATTAATCAGATACACAGATAACAACACTAAAAAGGTTGTTATAAATAAAATCAAGGAATACGTATTTGCATTATCATAGTTAAGTGCTTCTACCTCATCGTAAATAGCAATAGAAACTACTTTGGTTTTTTCCGGAATGTTACCTCCGATCATCAAAACGACTCCAAATTCTCCTACGGTATGTGCAAACGCCAATACAATACCTGTTAATAATGAAGGTTTTATATTGGGTAATAATACACTAAATAGTGTTTTTATTTTAGATTTTCCCAATATGTACGAAGCTTCTGTTAATGAAGTTGGTAAACTGGCAAGACCAGACTGAATAGGATTTACCATAAATGGTAAACTATAAATAACTGATCCCAGCACCAATCCCGAAAATGAAAAAATTAATCGGATACCTAACCAATCCTGTAACCAACTGCCTAAAGCATTACCCGGGCTAAATGCTATCAATAAATAAAAACCTAAGACCGTAGGCGGTAAAACTAATGGCATACTTACTAAGGTTTCTACAACTGGTTTGATTCGTGATTTAGAATATGCTAACCAATATGCCAGTGGAACCGAAATTACCAATAGAATTATGGTAGTCACCAGTGCAAGCTTAGCTGTTAATATAATTGGCCCCCATGCCATCATCTGGAAATCATAATTTCGTTTATCTTAACCATCACAATTACTTCTTGATTTTCAGTCAGAGCCATTTCATCCAGAACCTCTGTGGCAATTAAAGATGCTACAGCTCCAATTTCTGTTTTTAAAGTTAATTTGCTTAACAACAAGCCTTTTTTGACCTCCTCTATGGTTGCTTTAATTTTATTTTGTACGCTAATTAATGGATATTCTTCTTTACTTATAATTACTTCCGTTTCTTTAAACAATACATTTACGATATTCCCAACAGATAAATAAGAAGCGGTCTCTGGTGTTTCTACAAGAATCGTTTTTAGTTCAACACGCTCACTAATCCGAACAGAAACCATTGATAAACTCTTGTTTACCTGTATATCTGATATATGTCCTGAGAATACATTCATTATTTAGTCATTAAATATCCGAATTCTTCCAGTATTTCTGTAGCTTCTTTCGAAAAAAGAAAATCATAGAATTGTTGAACATCCTTTATACTCTGGTTTTCATTTTTAAGTATGACAACTCCCTGCTCAATGGGTTGGTATGTTTTTCGGTCTAATGCTATCCAATGTCCCCGATTTTTCATTTTAGGGGATAAAACCACAGATTTTGCAGTAAAACCAATTTCAGAGGACTTGGAAGTAATAAACTGATTAACCTGAGCAATACTTTCACCATATACCAGTTTACTTTTAATCTGATTATAAATGTGATGATTTTCTAAGACTTGGATTGCAGCTCTACCATAAGGAGCGGTTTTGGGGTTTGCCAGGGCGATGTGTTCTATATTTTTATCAGGAAGTATGGCAAGAGAAGGTTGTATAGTATCATACAGAGACCATAACACCAATTGTCCATATCCATAAATTCTTGGAGGTTTAGCTGCTAAACCACTTTTATAAATTTCGTCAGGATACTTCATATCCGCCGAAATAAAAATATCATATGGTGCCCCTTGTTTTATCTGTGCAGTCAATTTACCTGAAGAACTGATGACCAATTCATACGGTATTCCAGTTTGATGAGTGAATACTTCAGAAATTTCTTCCAGTGCAAACTGCATATTTGCCGCCACTGCTATTGTGACTACATCTTTTTCAGTCTGATTGCATCCTAAAATTAACGAGAGGATGATCCCTGCTACAAACCTAACCTTTCCTCTGATCATTTTCTATCTTTTATATCAGGTTAAACATTTTGTTTCATCTTTAACAAAAAGGTCATTGTATGTAATAATCATATTTTAATTAATTAAATAGTATTTTATCGATCATTGTGTGGATAAGAAATATGTTTCTTGTAAAAAGGTTTTTTTTAGAATCTTACCATAAATATAATGCTTTACAACCTCTAATAACGAAAAGAATAAGCTGCAAGTTATATATCCTTTTTGATTTGTAGTTCCATTAGGTATAAATCCAATCCTGGTCCCCAATAATTTTTTTCTGTTTCTTTTAACTTAAATCCAAATTTCTCAAAAAAAGTATAAGCAAGTTGTGATGTGGTTACTACTATTTTTTCTAATCCTACCTGTGTTTTCAAAATGAACAAACAGTGTTCTACTACATTTTTGCCCAATCCTTTTCCTGTATAATCAGGATCAAAAAATATCCACGTTATTCTACCAGTTTTATCTTTTTCGCGAACATAATATCCAGCTCCTCCCGCGATCTTGTTTTCATATTCGACTATTAGATAGGTAGCGCTATGTTGTTCTAAGTACTCCTCAAAATCTTTTACTTCTTTTGGGTCAAAACATTTAGGTATATTTAGATGAAGAAGCGCAACTAATTCTTTTTTATCCTTCAATTGGTAAGGTCGTATCATACTAAATATCTTAGAAACGAAACAATTCTTAATTGATTTGAATAGAGAAATTATCTACAAAGAGTTCAATATTTTCAGAAGTTGGATTAGCGGTTGCTCCAACTTGTACTCTTTCATAAAAAGTTGGTTCCTGAAGATTGAAATCAATCCCGTTTTCGGCAAAAACATTTCTAAAAATCTGCGCATTCGGCATATTCATTCCACTATTCGAAATAACTTCAGTACCATTGATAAGTAACTTATTTATTCCATCGTCATTATCAGATAGCATTAATTCCCAACGAACAGCTACCCATTCGTTTCTTGGAAACTGAAATCTAGTTTGTGTAAATGTACTGGCAGAAATTTTGCCTCGCTCTATAGACAAGAAATCATTTCCTCCTGACATTTTTAAACGAACTCCCGGACACTGATTATCTCCATCTGATGATGGCTCGGCATCTACTGATGGATCCCAGCAAGAGCAACATTCTAAATCAATCAAAAAAAGCTCCTCCAGATTAGCAGTGGAGTTAAGATAAAAATCCGCCTGAATAATTACCTTATCTCCTGAAAAAGCCTGAAAACCTCCTTTTTCAATATCCATTTTTGACAATAAGTTATCTGATTGAAATGCAAATATCCTCAATGCATTTTGCCCTTCTGAAAAAGTAGTGGTTGATATAGAAACTTCATTGACTGTAGTCGATGGATTAGAACGTTGAAGGTTTGACCACCTACTACCATCAGAGGGAAAAAGTTCGTCCAAATTATTATTTATGGTCTCAAATCCGTCTTTGAATAAAAAGGAGTTAGTAGTTTGAGGAATCGTATTATCATTACTATCACACGATATACAAAAAACAAGAACAAGGATATAAAATACTGATTTCATAGATAACAAAAGATTTGTTAGGAAGATACTACATTTTAATTACAGCTAATATTCAGATGAACTTCTTTAAGCTGATTCCAAATCGGGTGATTCATTTCTTTGGGAGACAAGTAAAACCAGACCATATGTTTTTTTCTAGCATTACAATATTCATATTTGATATTTGCATTTAACGTAATCATATCCTTTGCGAAAAATTCATCATAAAACTTTATCGAACCTTTGTAACGATTATCGTCAATTTTCTGCATCGAAGATTCTGTCTCAGGAATGTCTTTAAAGAAACTAAAATTCGTTATGGCTCCAGTATTCATAAGTCCGTCAAAATATATGTTCATGATGTTTTCTAATATCGCCTCATTTAATGTTGGATCTTCTTCTAAGACCCACAGAAAAACATAAGAAAAATAATCCTCGCTAATTGTTTCTCCCCAACCAGGTGCAAAACGGATATGCTCTTCTCCTTCATAATCCAAATCTCCTGCAAATATTAACGGAAACTCTAACACTTCGCTGCGCCAATCATTTTTTGCTACCAGAACATTTTCTATACTATTGTTTAATCTGAAATACAAATATCCAGCTCCAATAACAACGATAATAATCAAAACAAGCAGTATTTTCAAAAGTTTTTTTAGTATCACCATTTTAAATCAAAAGTTTATTTATTTTCAACTTTCTTAAATTAAACGTCCAGTATTCTTCTATGATAGTTGACTTGTCCTAAGTGATAGGTTACATGTGTAGTGAGATGTATCAAAAATCGCAGCGTACTCGGCTTTTTGTCCATAAGCATTCTAGGATATTCTTTTTGTAAATCTTCTTGAGTTACTTTATCTAGCGAATCTTGCACAATAGTAATCGTTTCATCTACCATCGATAGTAACTTTGACCTGGGAACATTTTTTAGAGAAAATTCTTTATCTCTTTCTCTAATATATCCAGTTTTACCAAATTCTGCACCTATATAGGTATTAAGATTACCGACAAGATGTAGACAAAGGTTTCCGGCAGAATTACTGATATCTTTTGTTTCCCTCCATAGATTTTCTTCTTTGGAATACGCATTTACTTCTGCTTTCAATTTTGTCAAATCTCTATCAAAGATTGTTTTCAAGACCGGTATAATTGAATCACCCATGAGTTTTTGTAGACTGTTTTATTAATATTTCTAAGGTATCAATTTTTTATTCAAAACTACTTTTTTAATTATTTTCAAACGACTACAAACGTTTACAACCGAAAATAAACACTTCCTAACCGAATCTCTCTATGGTCTGATTCTATGTTTGCATCGTCGAAACATAAGAACTCGATACTATCAATTCTTTAATCTACCTGTTACAAACAGGCACTAAAACTAAAATCATGAATACACTTAAAAACAAAGTACAGTTAATTGGAAACCTAGGACAAGAACCGGAAATCGTAAACCTGGATTCTGGAAGGAAATTGGCAAAATTTTCTATTGCTACGAACGATTATTATTATAACAAGGCAGGCGATAAAATTACAGACACACAATGGCACAATATCGTAGCCTGGGGGAAAACTGCCGAAATCATCGAAAAATATGTAAACAAAGGTCAGGAAGTAGCGATAGAAGGTAAACTTACATCACGTAGTTATGATGATAATGAAGGAAATAAAAGATATATCACCGAAGTCGTTTGTAATGAATTCCTGATGCTGGGGAAATAAGTAAATTAAGGAGTTATGCACCAATGCGCATAACTCCTTAATTTTCATTTAAATCAGTTCTACCCTATTCATACCTCCCCAAAGCTCGTTTTAATTTAGTATGAATTCTGGCTCTCAATCGTTCTGGCTCCAGTACTTCTATACTATCTCCAAAACCTAGAATCAGACGTTCTAATTCAAAATTCATTTGAACTCTGATACAAAAAGTCGCTCCTCTTTCATCTTGGGATATGATTTCTTGTGAGCTATGGAAGGGTTTTGTAATCACATAAGGTGCATTTTGGTTATCAATCCTAAAGGTGATAAGTTCTGGTTGTACATTTTCTGAAACTGTTACACCTACCACATCCTTATAATATATATCGCCGTCGATATGTTGATCAATATAGGTAATATCTTCCTCAGAAATACGGATATTAACAATTCGGTCCAGTGCAAAGGTGGTCAATACCTTTCGTTTATGTCCTAGTGCCAATAAAAACCATCTATTATTAAATTCTTTCAGTAATTGAGGGTGGATTATAATTTTTGTTTCGTCTCTTGCTTTAAAAGATTTATACGCAATCTGCAATACTTGTTTATTTTGTATAGCATGATACAAGGTGTCGATATGCTCTAACCCTTTAAGCAGTTCATTTTTTTCGAGGTTAATGATGGGTATATTATCTTTTTGAGTAGCGTATACAGAATCCTCTAACCGTTCTAGCACACCACCCATTTCTTTAAACAAAGAAAAATCCTTAAACTGCCGTAATATCTGTATAGATTCATTCATAATCTTAATATCATGATCCGTCACCGGAATATTCATAATACTATAATCCTCTTCTGCATACCGATAATATTTGCGTTGATATACTTCTATAGGTGCATTATATCCTAATTTATCACTACGCATCATTTGTATATCCAATTGTGTAGTTCGTTTACTTACGTATACATCTTTTCCTTCATATTCGTATAATGCGCCAGAACATGCTTCGATAAGATCGTCTAAAACCCACTGTTTAAATTTATTACGCAGACACTGATCAATAGTTTTATACCGGATTAATGCATTTTTGTTGGAAGCCATTTAAAAACAAGTTTTTGAATAAAATGAAAATTTCTGTCACCTTGAGCCCTTCGACAAGTTCAGGACATGCTCAAGTCAAAAGGTAAATGAGACATAACAATTCAACGTATAATTTTGAAAAATTTCAGAAAAATAATAAATAATTCTTACTACGCAAAAAGAATGCGTACAAAGACAATAGTTTAGGAAAATCAAAAAAAGAAAACCAAGTCTAAACCTGGTTTTCTACATTAAAACACATTTACTGAGGACTGGCTAGCCGATTATGAAAAAGATATAATACATTCTTTCTTCTTTAAACCACTTTCATATGATAAACAGCTTGTTACTAAAAAACCCTACTAGTTTATAGTTAAAATTATTCAAGATCACTAAATAAAGTCAGTTCTATGTTAGAAAATCACATCCGTTCGAGTGCTTCGACTTTAGGAGAAGTGTATCGAGAACACTAGTTTTCTGATAAAAAACCTATTCTCGATACCCTCCTTAGGCGGGCGGGCTTATTTTTTTCCACCTTGTTTCCAAAAAATCACTCGAAATGACGGCTTTTGATCATTTACATCCTTAAGTCGAATTCACCTTAAATAATTTGATGCTTGAATTATAGAATAACTTTGAACAAAGCAAAAATTTACCTATCATTATATCGCTAAAACTAAACAACATGAAAAAAGTATTGCCCCTATTTGTATCTATTGTAGTGATGATTTCTTGTAAAGACGATCAAAAGCAAAAAACTACTGATACAGAAAACGAAACAGAATCCGTTCAAGACAATCAACCTGAAGCCACAAAAACAACTGATACAAATACGACTACTTCAAAAGTTATTACATCTGACTTGAACTATGACCAAGAAGTAGAAAATTTTATTATTTGTACAAAAGCAGCTACAGAAAGGAATGACTGTAGAAATAGTATTACCAAGATAATTTCTAAGGCATATGAACTTACAGAATTTAGTGATCCAAAACTAGGCTATGTAATCTATGATAGTATTCGTCCGATTGCTGAGCGATCCAAAAACTGGTTACAATTGGGATCTGTAACCCAAGAAACCATCGATCAGGCATTGGCGCATACCAATAGAGGTGGTTTAGCTTTGATTATCGATACCGCAGAAACGTATGGTCACGTAGTAATGATTGTTCCTGGAGATAGTAAAAAATCGGGTTCGTGGAATATGAAACTGCCTAATGTTTTGTCTTTGACTAATTATAAACCTGAAAAATCTTTTAGCAATAAATCCTTTTCGTACGCTATGAAAAAAAGTGATGATCTCAAGATTTTTCTCAGACAATAACACATAACACTAATTCGTAAATAGTCCTCAAGTGAAGTTTTTATTTGAGGATTTTTTTTGAATTATTTTTTACTACGCAGAATCTTTGCGTAATAAGACTACTTCTTTGTACGGTAATTAAAATAAAGATGAAGACAAAACTTAAAGAAATAGAAGAAGAACGCGGAGTTAAAATAAACTACGCTTGTGAATCCGGAAGCAGGGCTTGGGGTTTTGCATCACCAGATAGTGACTATGATGTTCGTTTCCTGTATACAAAACCATTAGCATGGTATCTTTCTGTATCTGAAAAACGTGATACAATCGATATCATGGATGGAGACTTTGACGCAGTGGGATGGGAATTACGTAAAAGCTTACAATTACTCAAAAAATCAAATGTACCAGCAATTGAGCATTTGTTTTCGCCAATTATATATCTTGGAGAAGATGCCATAGTTTCAGAACTAAGAAGTATCGCTTCGGAGTGCTTCTCTCCTATCGCGTGCATGTTTCACTACTTAAGTATGAGTAAAAAGTATGAAGAACAACTAACTGGTGAAACTATAAAACTAAAGAGTTTATTCTATGCTTTACGAACTTCTATGACCGGCAAATGGATATTAGAACATAAAACAATGCCTCCAGTAGTCTTCAGTGAAATGTTATCTTTAGTCTCAGATGATATTGCAGATGAAATCAAAAGTTTAATGGAAATAAAATCCAAAAATGATGAGAGTTATATGCATTTTAGAAATGAAAAAGTAATAGAATTCATATCTGAAACAATAGCAATGAATAACAAATATTCAAAATCCCTTCCATCCGGAAAACCTGATCACGAAAGAATCGATGCATTTTTGTTTAAGTGTATAACGGAAACTGAAGAGTAGACGTCATATCGAGTGCCACGCTTTTTGGGCGTAGTGTATCGAGATGCATCCAAAATGGGTCTCGATACAATTTTTTTTGCAGAAAATGCTTCAAAAAATCACTCGACCAGACGTAGGTAAAATAATAAAATAGTAGACCTAAAAAATGAAAACCATAGCAGAACTTAAAGCATCAGGAAATATCATATTCGAATGTATAAGCGGAAGTCGTTCCTACGGTTTAGATACTACTACTTCGGATACAGATATCAGAGGTGTATTTGTCTTACCTAAAGAAAAATTCTATTCACTAGAGTATGTCGGACAAATTAATAATGAAACAAATGATATCGTATATTATGAACTACGAAAGTTTATAGAACTACTGTCTAAAAACAATCCTAACATATTGGAGTTACTCAATGTTCCCTCAGCATGTATCCTTAAAAAAGATCCAATTTTTGATCAAATTAACATGGAATACTTTTTATCCAAATTATGTAAAGATACGTTTGCGAATTACGCATATACTCAAATCAAAAAAGCTAGAGGGCTCAACAAAAAGATTGTAAATCCAGTAGATAAAGAAAGAAAAACTGTCATCGATTTTTGCTATATCAGAACCGGCAAACAATCTATACTATGTAAGGAGTTTCTAGCTAAAAACGATTTAGAAATGAGTAATTGTGGTTTGGTTAAAATCCCGCATATGAAGGATTGTTATAATCTATTTTATGCGGGAGAAAAAGGATATCAGGGTATCGCAAGAGAAAATGCAAACGAAGTTTGTCTAAGTTCTGTGCCCAAAGAAGAACAACCTCTTGCTATGCTATATTTTAATGTAGATGGATATTCTTCTTATTGCAAAAAATATAAAGAGTATTGGACTTGGGTAGAAAAACGAAATGAAGCTCGCTATAATTATAATGTAGCACACGGAAAGAATTATGACACTAAAAATATGATGCATACTTTTAGGTTACTACATATGGCAAAGGAAATTGCAGAAGAAGGCACTGTAAATGTAAGAAGAATGGATCGGGATTATTTGTTAGGCATTAAAAACGGAGATTTTGAGTATGATGATTTAGTAAACAAAGCAGAAGAGCTAAAAGAAAGTTTGGATGAATTATATGGGAAATCAAATTTAATAAAAAGACCAGATTTAGCTGAAGTAAACAATCTATTGATTAAAATTAGAGATAAATTCTATAATTAATTTTATCTACGTAAAACTATTGCGCAATAAGATCTCATCTTTGTTTCAAAATTAGAAAAAATGAAAAATAAAGTAAATATTACAGGAAAAACATTAATCGATTTAGGATTTAGATCCGGGAAATGGTTTCCGGAAGCGATTGAACATATCAATACACATCAATTAGTTGATGAAGCAATGCACGCATATTTAGAACAATATAAAATGCCTCCTATCCAGGAATTACATAACACTCCGATAGATTTTAAAATCAACATCAAAGCAGAAAACGATCTAGAAGAAGACAACGTTACTTCGGTACTAGACTCTATGAAAGCGTTAATGAAAACACCAACAATTGTAAACGGAGCTGTGATGCCAGATGCTTGTCCTGCCGGTCCTAATGGAACAATTCCTGTGGGTGGTGTAGCGGTTGCCAAAAATGCCATCCATCCGGGAATGCATAGTGCCGATATCTGTTGTTCTGTGATGCTAACCGATTTTGGTAAAACAGATCCTAAGAAAGTATTGGATGCTGCACACGCTAGTACACATTTTGGACCTGGTGGAAGACCTAGAGGACAACAATATAATTTGACGGATGAACTATTAGCCGAATTTAAATCTAATTTCTTCCTGTATGAAGATAAAGATATCAGTATGGCCAGAGAACATCTGGGAACCCAAGGAGATGGTAATCATTTCTTATTCGTTGGTACTTCTGCCAAAACAGGAAATACCATGATGATCACACATCACGGATCCAGAGGTGTTGGTGCCAGATTGTATAAAAAAGGAATGCATATTGCTAACAAATTTAGAATGGATATTTCTCCAAATACCTTAAAGCAAAATGCGTGGATTCCTTTTAACACAGAAGAAGGTCAAGCCTATTGGTCTGCACTGCAAACCATTAGAAAATGGACAAAATTAAATCATGAAGTGATTCATGATAGAACTTTGAAAGCATTGAACATCGAAGCTGAAAACAGATTCTGGAATGAACATAATTTTGTCTTTAAAGAAGGTGATTTGTTTTATCACGCCAAAGGTGCTACTCCATTAGATAGCAAGTTTATGCCGGATATTACGGGTCCAAGATTGATTCCTTTAAACATGGCAGAACCTGTATTAATTGTAGAAGGAGCAACAACCAATACTAATTTAGGATTTGCACCTCACGGAGCAGGTAGAAATATGAGTAGAACGCAACATAAAAGAAATAAAGAAGGACAAACCCGAGAAGAAATCTTTAAGATCGAAACCAAAGGTCTAGATGTTAGATTCTACTCTAAAGAAATCGATATTTCTGAACTACCGAGTGCTTATAAAAATGCTGCAACGGTCAGAGATCAAATGGATGAGTTCGGGTTAGGAACTGTGATTGATGAAGTGATGCCTTATGGATGTATTATGGCTGGAGATTTTCAGATCAATGCCCCTTGGAGAGTGAAAAGGAGAAATAAACAAAAAAATAGATAATGGAATTGTATTGTATTGTAAAAAATGTAACAAACTTTTGAATCTTTCTTCTTTAAAAGAATCTAAGTATGATGAATTGACTTTTATTGATGAGAAAGAATTATTAAAAGAAAATAGATATATTCTAGCAAGCAATGCAGGTTTTATTTTTGAACTTCCATTTAAGTATCTGGTAAATACTAAAAGTATATTACTGATAAATCATAATGATCAAAAAAGATTTAACGGATGTTGTGGTCCTAGTGAGTTCGGAAAATTAAATCAAGTTTGTTCACAATGTAGCTCTGAAATTGGAACGCTTATTTCCGATTGCTGGACTCCAAAATTTATTGGTATAGACGGTAACAAGGTTTCATTAAAACCTTTATGGTAAAAAATCATTAAAAGAAATACTCGCTAAAATGAACCTATACCAAACCATACAAAACAGCATTCAGTTCCTTTCAGATTCCTGGAAGGAACAGTATGCTGTTTTTTTACATGAAGAACATCTATTGGTTTTTACCAAAAATCTAGAACGCTATCATCAGTTTGGAGTTCCGGATACGCACCCATTTCCCCATTTTGATGAAGAAATCACACCATCACTATCAGAAGCATTTAAAAGTTTCGAAAAGTTAGTAGCTGATCAAAATGCAACATCAAAAGAGTGGGCAAAGGCCATAGAAACCACTCCATTCGAATATCTTTTGATATTGATTGGACAAAGATGGACCTCAGCAACCTTAAAAAATGAAGAGGCAATTCCTCCTATAAAAGAAACGTTGCTGGATAGCTGTTTTACACCATTTAATGACCAAATCTGTATCGCAACCAGAGCTTGGGAAAAGCATATAGGAAGATCAGAAGACAATTTCTGGGGAGAAATGAAAGGTAATCCAACCGAGAAAGAAGAAAAAGTAAAAAAGCGTATTCTGGAAATCATAGAAAATAAGACCTGGTGGAATATCTTTTACCATTATAAACCTGAATTAGTCTACGAGATTAGAGTTCCCAGCGGACATGGAATTAGATGGAATGTCAACGGAACGAGGTTAATCGGATTTTTAGAACCTTTTTTATAGAATTCCATTCTCAAATAAATAACCTCTTTCTGTACATTTGATGAAAAATAGTAAGTTTTAAATATTGTAATTAAGAAAGACATAAAGCTAAGGCGTCACACTGAGCTTGTCGAAGTGTAAATAAACTTGATAAGCTGGTTAGTCTTTGACAGGCTCAGACTGACAATGAAAGTCAAAAAAACAATACTACTTATTACTTTATTAATCAATCATAATTTACCCACAATGATCTATACCATAGAAAATGATGAATTAATAGTTCGTATTGATACTGTAGGAGCAGAACTTACAAGCATCAAAACCAAAAAAGATACTAAAGAATTTTTATGGCAAGGAGATCCAGCCATATGGGCAAATCAGGCACCGGTACTTTTTCCGGTTATTGGTGGACTAAAAAATGGAATGTATACTTATAAAGGAAAGAGCTATTCACTTCCAAAACATGGATTTATACGGTATAATAAGAAAATCGTTGGAACTCAAGATTCCACGACTAAAGCTTCGTTTACACTATCTGCCTCAGAAGAGACATTGAAAAGTTATCCATTTACATTCAATTTTACGATTAGTTTCGAACTTATCAATAATCAGATCCATGTTTCTCACACCATAGTAAATAATGATTCAGAAACCATGTTTTTTTCCGTTGGTGGGCATCCAGCTTTTAATTGTCCATTGGACATATCCGAAAAGTATGAGGATTATTATATCTCACTAGAGAAAACAAAGAATCCTAAAAGCTATGTTCTAAACGATCAAGGTCTTATTTCTAAAAATACTATTTCTATCATTGATGATCATAAAATTTGGCTTACCGACACTCTTTTTGATAAGGACGCCTTAATTTTCAAAAATATAAACGCAAAAAAAGCAATTCTCACTCATAAAATCAAGGGTCCAGTGTTATCGATAGATTTTAATGACTTTCCGGATCTCGGTATTTGGGCAAAACACAAATCACCATATGTCTGTATAGAGCCTTGGTTAGGATATGCGGATGTAGAAGAAACAACTCAAAATATCGAAGAGAAAGAAGGGATTCAAAAGTTAAAAAAAGAAGAAATACATAAAAGTAATTATAGGATAACCATCATCTAACATTACTTAGAATCAAAATGAATTATCTGCAAAATTTGGAACTTTATCATTAATAAACTCATATTTGCAATGAACTCACTTTGAGTAGTGGTTTTCAACCGAAAAGTTTGGCTTTTGTGCTGCAATGAAGTTAATATTTTTCAGCATAGCCATAGCTACGGTTAAAAACATTAACTTCATTATAGTGTAAAATGTAAATTTTGCAGGTCAAAGCATTATTCAAAATGAGTTCACTATAAGTAAGAACAAAAAAACAAGTTTAGTTATCTATGAATCTATTTTGCACACATAAAAAAGGACGCTGTAAAGCTATTTCTAAATCGAAATCATAGGTAAAAAAACCAGAAACGATATAAATACAAGGAGCGTCCAAAAAAATTGGGCGCTTTTTTTATGTTTTTTTTTTAGAAACTATGAACACCAAATAAAATGTTGTTTGAGCGATACTCATAAGAGGCACAGTTAGTTACCAAATAGGTTAGTTTCCGTTACTAAACGGACAGGATTTTCTTTGCCTAAAAACAATAATAACTACCTGATAATCAGTAAAATAAATTAATATTTTATTTGCATACTTAAAAAATAGATTTCATATTTGCACCGTCAGAAAACATAATTGTTTGAAAGACATTTTTAATGAGACCCTGAAACAAGTTCAGGATGACAATAAATAACTATTATTAATAACCGAAGTACTATGACCTTTACAAACACGTACACAGATACACTAAGAGAACCAGGTTCTTTTATGGGTATGCTTCGGGACTTCTATAACTCATAAGCTGATTCCATCAGTTTGATATAAAGTCCGAAGCCAGAAAAAGTTTCGGATTTTTTATTTGTAAAAATTCATTATCAATTCTACTTGACTAGTATGAATTTTGACCTTTCCGAAAATAGTTTATAGAATAATTACGTATCGCGTTAGGGATAGAGACGGCATCCTTTTCTGTTACTTCGAGCCTGCCTGAGGCAGACAGGCGTAGTCGAGAAGTATAACAGAAAAGATATAGTCGAAAGCCCGATCCTCTGTAACGATAGTGAAAGAGGGAAACGCCCAAATTCCAAAATCATGGGAAAGAAATTAAGCGGAAAAGACTTAATCAAATTAGGCTTTCCAAAAAACAATAGTATTAATGTGACACTAGGTCAGATTAATCGATATCAAAAAAGAGTAAAAAAAGAACACATATTAATAGAAGCCAAAAAAGTATTATTAAATCCAGAAGCTTATCAAGGTGATGGCATCTGGGGTAAAATTGCTGAAAGTTTGTTGAAACCTGTCGATGTAAAAAAGCATGCATTAAAAACCACAAGATCACCATTTCAGATCTATGGAGAAAATGAAATCGATGAGCAGGCAAAATATCAATTGTATGACGCACTAAAATTACCGGTGGCAGTTGCTGGAGCGTTAATGCCAGATGCACATAGTGGTTACGGCTTACCAATTGGTGGAGTACTTGCTACAAAAAATGCGGTGATTCCTTATGGTGTAGGAGTAGATATCGGATGCAGAATGTGTTTAACTATTTATCCAATTGCGATCTCTTATCTGAAAGGGAAAAAACATCAATTGGAAAACATATTGTCTGAACACACCAAATTCGGAATGTATGAAACCCACAAAATAAAGCATGATCATGAAATCTTTGAACGGGAGGAGTTTAAAAACATTCCGTTAGTAAAAAGACTAAAAGATAAAGCTTATAAACAATTGGGAACCTCTGGTGGTGGCAATCATTTTGTAGAATTCGGAACTGTAGATATTACAGACACAGCAAATGAATGGGGATTGGATGTAGGAACCTATATAGGAGTTTTATCTCATAGCGGTTCTCGAGGTTTGGGAGCCAATATCGCAAAACACTATACCTATTTGGCAACCAAACAATGTCCATTACTAAAGCACGTACAACAATTAGCTTGGTTGGATCTAAATACACACGATGGCCAGGAATATTGGTTGGCTATGAATCTTGCCGGAGATTATGCGCAAGCATGTCACGATGATATTCACGCCAGAATCGGAAAGTTATTAGGATCGAGACCAGTTGCCAAAATTGGAAACCATCACAATTTTGCCTGGAAACAAGAAGTAAATGGTGAGGAATGTATTGTTCATAGAAAAGGAGCTACTCCTGCCGCCAAAGGCGAGTTAGGAATTATTCCGGGATCTATGACAGCTCCAGGATTTATAGTTAGAGGATTAGGAAACCCAGAAAGTTTGCAATCTGCATCTCACGGAGCAGGACGATCACATTCCAGAAGAAAGTGCAAAGAGAAATTTACTAAGAGTGATATCAAAAAGCAATTAAAAGAAAATGATGTCACGCTGATTGGTGGAGGAATTGATGAAGCACCTATGGCGTACAAGGATATTAATAAAGTAATGGCAAATCAACAAGAACTGGTTGAGGTAGTTGGAACATTCACGCCCAAAATCGTGCGAATGGATAAGTAATGTAATTTGGGCGTTTCCCGCCGCGGCGGGTCAGGCTTTCGGCTGTATCTTTTTTACGTCGGTTCGAGTGTCCGCCCAAGGCGGATGTATCGAGAATAAGTAAAAAAGGATGCCGCCTCAATCCTTAACGCAAATAAAAGATAAGACCTGTCAGTACGCCGCGGCGTACTGACAGGTCTATAAAATAAAAACAATGAAAACTAAAATAATTCAAATAACGGCCGGAAGAGGACCCGTAGAATGCTGTTGGGTAGTAGCGCAAGTACTAAAACTATTTCTAGAAGAAATTAAAAATAGTGGATTTACTTATAGTATACTGCAGAGGGATACAGGTTCTGAAAACGGAACGGTACAATCTGTTATCATACAACTAAAAGGAAAAGAAATAAACTCCTTTTTAACGTCTTGGTTAGGAACCATTCAGTGGATTGGCACTTCTACATTCAGAAAACATCATAAACGAAAAAACTGGTTTATCGGAATGTATGAAGTCAAACAAATCAAGCTGATAGCTCTAAAGGAGAAAGATATTTCCTTTCAGGCGATGCGAAGTTCAGGTCCCGGCGGTCAAAATGTAAACAAAGTAAATTCTGCAGTTCGTGCTACGTACAATTCGACAGGAGATCAGGTAGTAGTAATGGATAGCAGATCACAACATCAAAATAAAAAAATCGCAATAGAACGATTAAAAGAAAAAGTACATCAAAGTCAGTTAGACAACATTAAAAAATCATTGTCTGACCAATGGGAAAATCACCTAAGTGTTCAACGTGGGAATCCAATTAGAACATTTAAAGGAACTGATTTTAAGAAAAATTATAAAAAACAATCGTATACGTCGAATCGACAAAAATTAAAAAAAGATCTACGCAACGATTTAAAATACTAGCATTATGGGAAATTTACTAGACAAATATCTATTTCAGGCATTGGATGCATATCCATATAACTTAGAAGAGGCAGTAGAATCACTGAACTATGCATTGTCATATGATGATAAAAATCCAATAGCACTTTGTTTAATGGGACAGATCTATGCAGAAAATCTTAGAAATTATGAAACTGCAAAAGAGTACTATCAACAAGCATTAGCAGAAGATATGTACTCATTAGATGTATATCCTAAATATATCAATGTATTGCTTTGGAATGAAGATTATGATGAAGCAGAAAAGCTAATTGACTTTGCCTTGACTTTAAAAGGAACCGATAAAGCCGTTTTGTATTTAAAAAAAGGAATTCTTTTTGAACAAAAAAAAGAATATAAGGCTGCACTGAAAGTCCTAAAAACTGCTAAGGTATATGCTTATAACAACTATTTCATAAGCGATATCGAAGGCGATGAAAAAAGGATAAAAGATAAAATGCCTAAGAAGAAGAAAAGAAAGAGCAAGAAAAAAGGTAGTAAAACCGAGAGCTCTTCTAAAAAGTCAAAGAATAAAAAGAAATAATAATGATCTGTCATTCCAGCGCAGGCTGGAATCTACAAGATAACAATGGATCCCAGCCTACGCTGGGATGACAATAAAAAATAAGTAAACATAATGAAAACAATCATAATTATTGACCTGGAAGCTACATGCTGGAATGGTCCTGTACCAAAAGGGCAAGTTAACGAAATCATAGAAATCGGTATCTGTTTATTAAATACAGAAACCGGAGAGATTTCTAAAAATCAAGGAATCCTGATCAAACCAGAACGGTCTGAAGTAAGTCCTTTCTGTACAGAATTGACGACTATTACACAAGAATTGCTGGATCAAGAAGGGGTTTCTTTTACAGAAGCTTGCGAAATTTTAAGAACTGAATATCAAGGACATCAGCATACTTGGGCAAGTTATGGTCAATATGATCTGAATATGATGAAGAAACAATGCAGTTTCCGAGAAATAGAATATCCACTGTCACAAAACCATATAAACGTAAAAGAGCTTTTTGCCCAAACCAAAGGTTTACGAAAAAAAGTCGGAATGAAAGGCGCTCTGGATATTTTGGATATTGCGCTGGAAGGAACGCATCACAGAGGTGTAGATGATGCAAAAAATATTGCTAAAATTCTGGATTGGTGTATGAATACATAACCAAAAGAATAGAAATATATTAAATCATGCTACGGCTCATTGAAAACTATTTCCCAAATAAAATAGTCTAACACAAATTCTTCAATGAGCTCAGCATGATTATTTTTGATACAATAATTAATATCCGACTACTGATCACCAATAATTTTTAGAAAAAACGTCCCTTTTTTATCTAAATTAAACTTCGTTGATTGGTAATCAGCACTCAGATATTATGTTTATGTTCACATTGCTTTTATTAATAATAAAACGCACGATTTACGAAACACCCTACCCCTATATCTAATTTTTTTTCATTATTTTTTTAATCTCTAAATTCGAAGATGTTTACACAGAAGAATTGTTTAATGATTATATTTACTAAAACAATCACATAAGAATGAAAGACAAATTATTTGAGGAGATTATTGACAATTACGATGCGCTAAAATACAGCCTGTTAAAAGCACAAACATTTGATGAATCACATTTTGGTTTCCCTGAGATTTATTACAAAATTATGGAAACTGATAAGCAACGTGTAGATGCTTTTCATAAAGCATTCCAACTCAATAATAATTTTAAAGATGCTACTGTTTGTGAAATTGGAGTAGGCACCCTTCCACTTACCAAATTATACATGCCTTTTGTTAAAAAAGCATATTTAATAGAGAATAATCCAGATCTGATTCCTTTTATTAATAAAGAGATTGCAAAGTATCCTTGGGCGGATAAAGTAAAAGTTATCTATGCCGATGCATTAACAGTTGATTTACCAGAAAAAGTAGACTTTGTAGTTGGTGAATTGATGAGTATTTATTGCGCTAATGAATTTCAGGTGCAGATTTTTCAGCATATGCGTGAATTCTTAAAACCTGGTGGGAAATTATTCCCTAATCGTATTGTAAATTTCGCTAGACTTTGTGAAGCAGAAATTGATGCAGATGTTCATCACTATCCAGTTAATTTTACCCGACACCAACCCATGTTTTTAAGCCAACAATTTTTGGTAAACGAAATTGAATTACTTAAAGAAAAAAAGCAGGGTGTAAAACTTAGTTTTTCGGTTCCGGTTTTGTTCACTGGAACAGTGAATGCTTTGTATCTCGAATCTTATGTTGAAGTTACCGAAGGATCTAATTTTACAGGTACCGATAGTTTGATGCCCCCGACGGTACTTAAAACCACCAATACGCAAGAAGTAAAAGCCGGAGATTTAGTACATATCGATTTTAGTTTTGACTACGGTTCTTCTCTAGATGATATTAGTTGTGTATTATCCTAATTTGTTATTTCTTTAATAACCATTTAGACAATGCTAATAGACAAAATTCTTTCGTTTCTTTTTGGTGTCAAGAAATCAAAACTAAAGATCAATCAAAAAGAACATGAACATCTAAATAGTGAATATGTAAATATATCAAAAAGGGAAATCGTTGATGTAGACAAAACTTCATTAGCTCCTAAATTATCAGACAAAAAAAATAGTCATTCAGAATTATTTTTAGAGATTTTTAATGAGGCTAAGTCAAAATCTGACTATGAGCTTCATAATTTATGGGCTATTACTTTTAATACTTTAGATTCTTATAATTTCTTATTAGAACAACCTCCAAGTTTTAAAAAAGCATTTTTATTTTACCTCATAAATTACATAATTCAAGAGAACGAAAGCAAGTATTCAGAAGAAAAACCTCCAGTTAGGTTTACAATAGAATTGTTCAATTTGAATTTAAAATCAAAATTAATATTAATTGAAGAAGATTTTATTAAAATATTAGAACTAGTTAGAACTCCCTTAAAATATCAGTTCAGTATTTCTTTCACAACAATTTTTAACAAATTAAAAAAGTTTTGCAATAACAAAAAAATTGGTGATTCTCTTCTTACTTACTTGAAAACATTGATGAAATCAAATGATTTCAGGGAAGTAGTCGGTTTTTCTGAAAATGACTTCACGAGTATAGTAGAAAGGATTGTATTAAACAATTCTTCTAAAAGCAATGCAAAACTTCCCACTTTTCAATTATTATCTGATTATTTTGGGAATCGCGTAAACAAATATATTCAGTGTTTAGAGTCCCCTGTTAACAGTTATCTTTCACAAATATTTCAAACATATAGTACTGAAAATCAATTGAACTATCCTCAACAAATTCATTCTGCAATAGAAAATCAAATTTCCAAAGTTGGAGTAAGGGTCTATAAAAAAAGTATTCAGGAACTACTAGAAATAGCAGCAAACTTTAAACCAAAAACTATCCGAATTATCGGAGAAAAAATTAACTGGAACCCTGGATACAGATCTTATTGTGTATATACACACATGAGAAAAGAGAATATAAAAATTCTGAAAGGCCTCGTTTTATCCGCAGCCTATTATAATGAAAAAAAAAGCATTTCACATATTATAAAAATCGTGGAACGTTGTTATACCACTTCTGATATTACAAGACTCGGGACCACTTCAAGGTCCTTAGGAAAGATTTGTATATATGTATTGGCTCACAATTTCGAAGAAAAAGGACAAAAGAAGCTACAAGAGTTATATAATCTTACCAAATTCAAATCCATTAAAAAACAAATAGAACAAGAATCTGAAAACCTAAGGAACAAAACAGGAACATCTTTACTCTAAAATATCCATATCAAACCCTATAATATCTCGTATTCCTGGATTTGTAATATCTTCTGGTTCAATTGGAGTTACATAATGCCAAAGATCATTTCCGAAAGTAAACTCCTCCCCTGTATCAGCCTGAAAAATAAATTCTCCCGGTTGTAATACTTTTTTATAGATAAGTTCATTTGTATCCAAAGTTGTTTTTTCATAAATCTGACTTTCGGCACCTTTGATATTTTGGCGATTCACTACCAATGCAGACATAATATATTGAGCACCATCTTCGTGCACTCCCTCTGGAGCATTTTCTCCTTTTATTTTTTCTTTGGAAATGGTTCTCATAAAATGACTGGTAATCTGAATCTTACGAACTTCCGGATGTATTTTTTTAACAAGACTAGCCATTTTTTTAAGAAGTTCGAAAAATAACTCATTCTCTACAGCCTCTCTCGTCGCTTGTTTAAAATCGCGTTTCCACACTCTAAAATCATCCACATCCTGTTCAAAACCTTGTTGCACTATTCTTTCTACAAAATATTGATCATCCCAAATTTCAATTAAAAAAGAAGAAATATTTCGTTGCCTGGTGATGGTCGATAATTGATCAAATTCTTGTTTTTGATTTGTATTAAATTGTTGTATCCAATACGCTAAGGCATCAATCGTTTTTGTCCCTTCAAAATAAGGTTTGTGTAGCTTTTCAATCAATCTTGCATCTTCAGGAAACGTTTCTTTTAAAAAAGCAATTTGTTTTCCTCTTACCATATATACATCATCCTGTAATTCTTCGAAAAAAGGCTGAAAAAAATGTAAAAAAGATTTCACATCCATTTTTAAATCAGAAACGTTGCCTATGCGAATCGGAGATTTAATAGTTCGCCCTAAGGATTTAGATATGTTCTTTTCTGTGATCACTTTTTGATTCTTACTTTTTTACTAATATGTTCTAAGCAGGCTTTTTTATTAAACAACCAATATGCATAAGGTATGGTAATGATAGGAATCTTTGTCCTAAACAATGTTTTGTACTGATTAATAGAAAATGTCTTTTCTAAAGCTCCCGGATATCCTACCAAATCGATACAGATAGTTCTTTGGTTATAAGTTAATAAAATATCCATTACATATCCTGCTAACAGATAATTAACGATAATGTCTTCTTCTTCGATCCCCAACTGAATCAATTCTTCGTGTACTTCTGTTGCAAAATTATCAACATGTTCTTCAGTCATACTATGCTGATGATGCATCCTTGTTTCAGACTGATAATCGATCAACAAATGTTTATTCTTAAAGTTTTTCGCATCAAAAGAATAGTATAAAAACTGTTTATGTTTCGCACGTGTGATACTGACATTAAATACATCTTCTCTGTCCAGGTATTGAAACACTGAGGTACTAATATCATTATCTATGGTAAATGTGATATACATCTGATCTCGTTCTTCACCCTGAAACTCAAAAGGAGTTCCCACGGCAATTCTATGCTTTTTTATGGCGGAAAGATCGTACTCCTCTATCTTGTTCTTCAGATAATTCACCTGATCCCTAAAAGGAGAAAGAATTCCTATGGTAGTCGCCACACCAGAAGCGACCTGAAGCTCTTCATCAATTACTTTTTGTACGTCTTCTAATATTTTATTGGCTTCTTTTAGATTCGTACCATCTTTTAGTTTTTCTCCTTCACAGAAAACCCAATGCACAGCTGATGATTTGTTATGAATCTGTAAGTCTGACATTACTTTTAGCTTATCAAAATAAAATTTCTGATTACTATATCGGATAATACTCGGTACACTGCGGTAATGTTCATCCAGAAAGTGGATATTGCTTTGAGAAGGTAATCGTTCCATCGCATAATCTAAGAAACTGGTCTCTCTATAATTCATGACATCCTCACCTTTTAGCAAACCATAAGCATTGGCGGTATTCTCCATTACTTGTCTGGATAAAAAGGAAACATGCCTAAGCTGTTTTGGATCTCCAACTACTACCACTTTTTTAGCTCTTGCCAATACCGGAATCATAGTCGTGATATCACATTGAGAAGCTTCATCAATAATCACCACATCAAAAATATTATTCTCTAAAGGAAACACATCACTTACATCGGTAGACTTTGTAATCCAAATAGGTAAACATTGCAACAGCGACGGAAAATCTATAGCTTGAAATAAACGTTCCCTTTCTACAACATCTTTTGATTTAATCAATCTTAATAATTGAGGAAAAGTTCTATCTTTTTGTAACAAAGTAGAAATCTTATCCTGATATTTTAAGGAAATGATCTCTTTGATCAATTTGTTTTTCTGATGGATATAATGATCTAATAATTCAATCAATTGCCAAAAAGGATACTCTTTTAGCACCTGTTTGGAAACATACTTACGCTTTAGCCTTTTGAAAAAAGAAGGTTTATGATCCAAGAATAGTTCTGCATTTTTGATTTCACGGTGCTCTCTTTCCTCTATTTCCTCACTTATTTCTTTGATCTTATCCTTTGCATAGTCAATTTCGCTTTGCTTTTTGGGAATGTAATAATCACCACCAGCTTTTCTGAATCTAGTAATTGATTCTATTTTTTTTCTTAAGGTAGCGCGATGACTTCTTCCTGAACCAGCTCTTATGGAAAGTCCTTTTACACCTAAATCATTTACAATCTTATCTTGTAACACATCTACTGCTTGGTCGGACTTAGAACATATCAACACGCTTTTATTGTGATATACTTGATCTAAGGCAAGTGAAGCGATAGTATACGATTTACCCGTTCCCGGAGGACCAATCACCACAGTGACATCATTTGATTTTACGGCCCGAATAATAGCTAACTGTGATTCACTTAAGTTAGAAGGAACATATACCGTCTCTTTTGATTTTCTATCTGAATTGATTTCTATTTTTCTCCTCGAAAAAAATCCTTGAAGTGTATTATTAAATAAGTGCCTTTCTTTTATTTCATCAATTTCGTGCAATACGTTACGACTTGATTTTGATTTCTCGATGATCCCTAAGGCTATCACAGGAAGCAATCTTAGAGCCGTAGATTTTAGATGACTCCTTAGCTTTTCTCCAGAAATAAGCTCCGGTAACTCTTCTAGAGCAATGGTATCTATTTTTATATTTTCTTTGAGCTTTCTAGCAATTGCTCTTATATCTTGTTTACTAGGTTCCTGATCATTGATCAATGATTTCATCTCCAGAACAAAAGAATCATCGAGATTATAATTAGATTTCAATAGGTTTAATAAAGCGTCATTCGCTCTATTCTCATCAAAATTATAATTGATATGATACAGTGCTTCACTATTAATCTCTAAAGTTGCCGGAGTCACTATAAGTGGAGCGCAGATCGTTCTCTTTTTTCCTAAAAAAGTAAGTTTTCCAGTAATAAAAAAACTACAGGCTATGAATGTTTTCTCTTTTCTATGTATCTCAAGATACTTGTACAACTCTTCACCAAAATCGGTTTTCATAAAAGTTGTATCCTCTTCTCTATATAAGCTAGATACGTCATTCAGGAAAAAACGTTTATCTACCTTTGTTCCTAAAAAATTGAGTACATCATTATCTCTGAATTCTTGCTTATAACAATCCTGATAATACGATAAGACTTTTTCTATGTGCATAGATCGCTAATTTAAGTTTCTTCTTCGTCTTTCTGAAATCTTAAATAATCATCCACAGTTTGATTGATCGGTGGAATATCGTCCTCTATAATTGTTTTTAGTAATTCTTCTGTTAACGGAGTAATAGATACAATACGGTTCGCTTGATACTCTATGATTTTTTCGAATAAATTTCTAGCAACTCTAGCGTTACCGAAACTCTTATGTCTTTTTTCGTATAACTTATCAAAGATGAATTCTAATTTTTCTTTTGCTTCGTCTGCTAATACAAAATCATTTTTCAGACAAAACAGTTCAAAAATTCCAATTAATTCTTTGGGCTTATAGTGATCAAAAGTAAAGTATCGATTAAATCGTGATTGTAGTCCAGGATTAGATTCTATAAACTCCTCCATTTCATCAGGATATCCCGCAACAATTACGACCAATTGATCTCGGTGATCTTCCATCTTCTTCAGCAATACCTCAACAGCTTCGTTACCAAAATCTTTTTTGTTATCCTTAGCTAATGAATATGCTTCGTCAATAAACAGTACTCCATCTAATGAAGTTTTTATAACTTCTTCTACTTTCAATGCAGTTTGACCTACATAACCAGCTACCATTCCGGTTCTGTCGGTTTCCACCAAATGTCCTTTTTCTAAATATCCTAAGTGTTTGTATATTTTAGAAACCAAGCGTGCAACTGTTGTTTTACCTGTTCCCGGAGGTCCCATAAAGACCGAGTGCAACGAATTGTTCACATTCTTCAGTCCTTTTTCTTCTCGTAGCTTTTGAACCTTCAAAAAATTAGACAACTCTTTTACAGCAGTTTTGATATTGTCCAAACCAATGAGCTCATTCAATTCATCCATTACATCATCCAACGTCTCATTCTCATCGATCTCTGTTTGCTTTACTCCTTCTAGTTTTTCTTTAGGATGCTGTAATTTACTATTGATCTTCTTTAGCAGCGTTGTTTCTTCTTCAGAAATGGTGCCATCTGCTTTGGTTATTAAAGAAGCTATTCGGTATAAGAAAGAAGCTGAATTGGCAAAATGCTGGCTATCCAATCGCTTTAAAAGCGATGGCAGCAAAAACTCGTTTTTATATTCCTCCCCTAAATCAAAAAGACTGGCTGTTTTAATTACTTCGATATTTTCATCAAACTTGTCTGATTGCACGAACTTATTAATACGTTCTATAGAAAGAGAAGCTATAATGTCATTTCCTTGCAACTTCTCGAACATAAAGGCTAGCAGAAACTTCACCTTAGCATCGGCAACCGTATTCTTTGTATCACTCAATGGATAAATCATATTGAATACCCTAATGATATCCTGAAGAATCACATGTTCTGCTTTAAACTCTAAGGCATCATCTGTTTTATGAACAATAGCATTGATGGTATTAGAAAATCGTTTGTTATTGTTCAGATCTTCAGCAAGATTCTGAATCTTTTCGCCTTCATTTTTTAGAATCTGAAGAAACTCATAATCAATATCAAACTCCTGAGTAGTATCCTCTTTTTGGTTTACAAAATCCTTAAACTTATTTGTAAAATCCGACAAACTCTTTTTTTCGTCTTTTTTAGTCAGCAACAAATCATCAACCAAATCATTCAATAAAATGATATGCTCTTTTGGAAAAGCACTAAACTTCACATCCTGAAAAACATCTGTAGCTAGTGGAATTTTACTTTCTGCAATATGAATATTTTGTGTGGTGATAATAAAATCCAATTCATCAATTGACTCTTTTAAAGAATATAAAACCAACAAATCTTCATCTTTAATTCTCAACGTTGGAAACGCAGATGAGATAGACAGTATCTTTAATGGATTGACTGATTTCCCTTTAAAAAAAGAAGTTTCATCTTCTTGAGTTAATTTTGAAAAAAACTGATCTGTGGCTTTATTGTATTTTCTGTTGGTCATAGAAATAAAATTCAGTGTTGCTTACCAATTAAATTATGTTATAATTTAAAATTATAAAAAACTAAACCAGATAATACGTAGCTTCTAATTATAAGTTACCAAAATTAGTTCTTTACAATTTTTTTAATTATCTGATCATTTTCGTTCGTGATCTGTAATATATAAACTCCAGAAGGTAATTGACTCATCATCAAATTATCATTTCCGGATATTAATTTTCTATGGAGCACCATTCTTCCTTTTAAGTCTAATAACTTGATATTTAAATTATGCAAACTGGTATTAATATACAGCCTATCTTGAGTAGGGTTAGGATAAACAAGAACGTTAGAATCTAATAATACTTGATCTACAGATAAAACCGAATCAGAATCCAGATAATCTGGTATTTGGTCATTGTCCTGATCATCATCTAGTGGGCTGCCGTTTTGATTGAAGTCTTCCAAATATGTTAACAAGCCATCACCATCATCATCATCATCTAAATAGTTAGGGATTCCATCTAAATCCGTATCATCGTTATCAAAAATGCAATCGTTATTAAGATCTTCTAACTCATCTAATACACCGTCATTATCCGAATCTAAAAAATTTGTAGTTGATAAGAAAAGTGGATTATTACCATAAATAAAATTATTACAAGAATCATTATTATCTGCGATCATTACTGTATAGAATTGATGAGATCCCAAATCAGAAAACACTGGAGAGTCTTGAAAATTTTGCCCATCATCTATAGAAAATCTTATCTGATTATTTGCAAATTCGGATTCTGGTACATTTATTATGGCACTTATATTTCCACTATCTCCGATCATTAAATCAACTACACCATCATAATTAAGATCTATTGGTTCTATGATCAAATCCGGTAGTGCGATGGGTTTTGTTAAAATAACCTGACTATCCGAAAATGTTCCATCTCCTAAATTCTTAATCCATTCTATGGTTCTGATTCCAGATGCTCTATTAGTAAAAACCAAATCTTTTAGACCGTCAGCATCAATGTCTTCTAAATATATCTGATCGTCATAGTAAAAAGAAGCATTGGTTAATTTTATATCCTCAAACTGATTCGTTCCATTGTTAACTTTAAGGACGATAGCATTTTGTCCTAAGTCCATAAAGGTGATCATATCAAGATCTCCATCATTATCAATATCCAAAGTATTGTGTTTACTATACAATTGATATGACTCACTGGTAATTGACGATGATTCGAATGTTAAATTCTCACTCCCTTTTAAGAATACATATGTTTCATTAAAATAATGAAATAGTACATCCATTATACCATCTTCATCAGCATCCAATACTTTAATTTCTTTGAAACTTTCTTGAGTATCAGCTAAAACAATTTTTTCAAATTTTTGATTCCCGTCATTTTGATATAAAATAAGTTGTCTATCTGACGAATGACCATTTATAATATCAATATCCCCATCAAAATCAAAATCAACAGGAACCGAATAGAAACCTCCATTTATATCCTCAACTATAGTATACTTAATAAAATTTCGATCATCTATTCGATCGAACCAAAATATAGAATCACTTTCAGATGATGACCCTATGATATCCAATTTTCCGTCATTATTAAAATCTAAAATAAAAAACGGATCTATCTGATATCGATTAGTGCTTTCTACTTTATCTATTAAATTTTTACGATATTGATTATTACCTAGATTCTCTAGAAATACAAATTCATTAATAGAGAAAGCAATGATATCTATATCAGAATCATTATCAAAATCCACACATTTCATATCAGCATATTCAAAGCTTTCTAAGGTAACCAGGGTCTCATTAGAAAATTTACCGTAGTTATCTTTTTGAAAACTTGCTTCTATGGAAATAACCCCATCTTCAACACCACAACCTGATGGATTTTCACTTACTACCTGATTAATTTTTAGTTCATTATAAGAATAAGGAATTGTAGTATTTACACTAGACTCACAATCGCCGTCCTTCACCCTAATTGCATAATCATTACTAGGTAATTCCTTAAATTCGGGAGATGACTGATAGGTATTTCCATCATCAATTGAATATATGAAATTGCCATTCACATTATTTACGGTACAATTATTAAAATAACTATAGGAACCGTTTGTTCCTCCTAGTAAAATATCTATATCCCCATCAAAATCAATATCCGTTGCTTTTATTGCCTGTAAATCAGAATTAGGAATCTTCGAGTTAAGTATTATTTCCTCAAATTTATTATCGGTTTTATTTCGAAACCACCTGAGGTTTTGATCATAATTGGAGGCTAAGATGATATCATTTAAACCATCTTGATCCAGGTCTTCAATTACAGAAACGATAGCTTGTAGGCTGCTATAATTTTCTTCATAATCAATTATCTGTTCTGTAAAATTATCATTTCCATCATTAATGAATAACAACTTTCTTTTATCTCTACTAGTAAATAAGGTAATATCTAAATCCTCATCATTATCCATATCAGAAACATTGACCGATATTTCATCAACTGTATTATAATTGAAAACATTCTTCTTCTCAAATGTTAAATCTCCATTATTGATATATAAAGATGCTTCTGTTCTGGATCTAGAGATACAAACAACGTCTAGCTCCTCATCAGAGTTAAAATCTTTCAAGATAATTTCTGAAATCTCTGAGGAATGACTTATCAAATCAATTTTTGAAAAACTTTGGTCGCCGTTATTAGTATATAAGAAAAGTTCTCCATACTCATCAGCAAAAAATAAATCTGTATCGCCATCTTTATCCCAATCACTTGTTGCGCTAAGGAGTTTCCCACTAAATCTGAAGGATCTTACATTCGTATTTGAAAAAGATTCTTCACCAGTATTATAGGATAAAAACTCATTACCACTATCTAATTGTCCAACTATATCAAGGTCATTATCTTTATCAATATCGATCAGAACAATATTTTCTATTTCATCTTGATCCGAGCGGCGATAAATTTCACGAGAAACAAACCCACCAAGACCATTATTTTCTCTCCAAATAATATTTCTTTGTGACTTATTAATACTTAGGATATCGGTAAGTCCATTTTTATCCAAGTCTTCATAATAATTAGTTCTATTATTTCCTTCTTGTACCAGCGACGAAAAAATCTCACAATTCGTTCTTTCTATAGACGCTAACACTTTTATGGATCCATCTTCTTTTGTACAACTCAACTGTGGAGTATTGACAATTTGATTTATTTGGATTTTTGCTTCGTCGATCGTGATTGGATTTTCTAAATAAGAAGTCTGATTTCCGGTTACATTATTCTTAACCACTACCGAATAATCTCCAATATCCAAATTTTTGAACACATTTGATGATTGAAAAGTTTCTCCATTGTCAACTGAAAAAGTATAATCCTTATTAACTGATTTAGACTGGGTAGTCTTAATCGAAAACCAAGAAAACTGATCATTATTCCCTCTCAGCAAGTCCTTAACGCCATCCCCATTAAGATCCGTTGAAACAAGTGCCTGAGCCCTAACACCAAGAGGATAATCTAATGTATAAGCTCCTTCATTATTATAAAAAATTGCAATAGTAAGTTGATCATTTGTTGGTTCAAAAATAAAAATTGGAGTTTCTCCAACAATATCTAAATCTTGATCTCCATCTATATCGAATATTTGAAAATTAATTATATTAAGATCCGAAGTAAATTGATCTATTCTGGTAAAATTTTCATTTCCGTCATTATCATAAACCACAAAAGTATAATCATCCTGAAAAGATTTATCCTTTAAAATAAAAGCCAGTATATCAACATCTCCATCATTATCAAAATCAAGTGCTTTCGAAAAATTTAATTCTTCTCTACCTTCAGTAGAAGTAGCTTCTGTCTCAAAGTTGATAATTTCTGTAGAGGTAAAATTACCTTCACCATCATTCTTATGCCAAACTATACGATCATCATTGGTTTCTATTAAATCCATAGAAAGATCAGAATCAAGATCTTCTAAATACGTAACACTGCTTCGGTCTGTGGGTGCATTAATTTTAGAAAAACTCTCATCAGACTCGTTTATAAATAAATAATCAAAATCATTGGATACCAGTATATCCAGTAATCCATCACCATTAAGATCTGATACTTCCATTTCTTCCGCGCCAGTACCCTGATCTATTTTGAGTACGAATAGATAGTTTCCTATATTTTCATGTAATTGGATTTCAAATCCAGTTCCAATATATAGATCAAGATCTCCATCTTTATCAAAATCTTTACTATCAAAGGTATCTGCATTAACATTTAAAAGTAACGGCAAAACATTAAAACTACCCGAATTTTGGTTCTCATAAAGATAAATTGAGTTTGACTTATCATCGATATTACGCACAAGAACCAGTACATCCTCATCTCCATCGAATTCATAATCGACGGTTTTCAACTTTATAACTTTTTTAAAGTCATTATCAGCTATGTGATGTTGATCATAATTAATCTCATCAGAAAGCAATTCTATTTCTAAGGCGTTGATTATAATAGAAGTATCGGAGATATTGCAATTTTTGTTTCCAAATATGTTAACATCTACAACTGTTTCTTTATTGTCCTGAGAAAATATCGAAACAGAAATAGATAGGATTAAAATTAAAAGGTAATTTTTTTTCATATATCAAGAGGAATAAGCCGGCAAATATATATAATAACCAGCATTTTTTATGATTATTCACGAAATCTATTCTCAATAAAATCAACTCCCAGCATCAATCTGCATCATAGCATCTTCTACTTCATGTACTAATTCATCAAAATGTGCTAATCTCTTGGTTTCCCTCGTTCTATTAAAAGGTAAATCGATATCGATATGCTTCACAAAATGAGAAGGTGCATGTTTCATAATGTAAATATCATCCGCCAGATAGACTGCTTCTTGTATATCGTGGGTAACAAATAATATCGTAGGGCTAAACTTTTCCCAAATACCAATCAGTAAATCCTGCATTTGTAAACGCGTCTTGATATCCAATGCTCCAAACGGCTCATCCATCAATAAGATTTCCGGATTAGACATTAAACTTCTGGCAATCGCTACACGTTGTAATTGTCCTCCAGAAAGCGTAGGGTATTGTGCGTACTTCTTTTGGTGACCATCTAATCCAACTAACTGAATCATTTCCATCGCCTTTTCGTCTCGCTCTTTCTTAGAGATTCCTTTGAAACGTAATCCCAAACCAACATTGTCTAGAACCGTCATCCAAGGTAGTGATGAGTACTGCTGAAATACCATACTCACCCGATTCTCCTTACTAACAGGTTTTCCTTTTACTAATACTGTTCCTGAAGTTGGTTCTTGTAATCCAGCAATATATCGTAACAAGGTCGACTTACCACATCCTGACATTCCTAATATGACAGAAAACTGTCCTTGCATAGGTTTATCTTCTACCAGTAAATCCAAATTTTCTATAATTTTGGATTTCCCTCCATCATAGGATTGGGATACTCCTCTTAGTTCTATAACATTAGGAGCCTGAGAATTATCTGTAAACTGTAATGCCATATTAGTGTTTGTTTCCTTTATTAACGTGTTTAAAAGGGAATAGAATTCTATCAATCATCACAAAAAGTCGATCTTGTAATATTCCTATAACTACAATGATAATTAGTATTGCAAAAGCTTTATCAATTCTACTTTGTCGTTTTGCGGTCCAGATTAACTCACCTATTCCGCCTCCTTTATTCAACATTTCTACAATGGTAATATAAGTCCAGGAAATTGCTGTTAATACTCGGATATCATCAATTATCTTAGAAAACACATAGGGCATATACACTGTCCTAATGGTTTGCCACGAAGTTGCCCCTAAGGTAAAAACGGTATTGAGATATACATTTTGGACCTCATCGATCCGTTGGATGACAACGGGTATCAGATACACTATAATGCCAAATGCTAAGAAAGATACTTTCATATCACTCCCCAAACCTAGCCACATGATAAAAATACCTGTTACTGCAGTTAGTGGAATAAAGCGATAAGAATTGATAATCTGACTAAACAAGCCTCTAAACAATGGAATCAACCCTAATAAAAAACCAATTGGAATAGACACTAAAATAGCAACTAAATATCCCAAAAAATTCAATTTAATAGAATAAAATGTATTTCCTATTACATCATCATTTTGATTTAAATCCGGAAAAGCTTTGATAACTTTGATTGGTGATGGTAACAAAGGATACACCTTGTTTTTCTTTAGCCCGAAAGATGTCAATTCCTCAACACTCATTTGTTCTAAAGCATCATAACTAGCTATTAAAAGTGAATCACTTTCATAATACTTACGCTCGCTTTGTGCAATCTTAGAAATATCTATAGATTCATCTTGTGTAATTACTGATGTGGATAATACCTCGGCTAATAAAAACCATAAGCCAATTAGAATCAAAGCACCAATCACCGTCAGAATGGCCTTATCCTTTGATTCTAAATTCCCTCTAAGTTCAAACAGTTTTTTGATCTTTACCATTAGTCTACAACCAGTTCAAAATCTGTTCTTCTGTTCTTAGACTTACAATCGGCATTTTGGTTGCGCTCACATCCCGGAACAGGTTTATCAGGACCGTTACCAATAATAATAAATCTGTTGGCAGGCATATTATGTTGCTGAATCAAATAATCTGCTACCGATTGTGCTCTTTTTTTAGATAATGCAATATTAGGTCCTCTGGATCCAACATTATCTGTATTTCCTTCAATTCTGATACGTGCATTAGCAAATGCCTTTGCAATTGGTGTAAACTGAAGATCTATTAATTGCTTAGAATTTTCATCTAACTGAAACTCACCAGTTCTAAAACTAATACTTACTTTTTTAGAAGACAAGGATTCTTTCTTAGCTAAACTCTCATCTACTGCTGTAAACTGCTTTTGTTGCTCGGCATTATGAGAATTACCAGAAAGGGAAGTCTTATTTACTAAATCTTTTGTAGACAATAATCTCCAACTTTTTGCACCGGCTGTACTATACCCGAGTGCATCATATTTTACTTTCATTTTGTTATACAGATCTTCACCTGTTACTCCATTATAATTTGAATTTAATCCAAAGAAATCTTTATTATCTCCGTGCGTAGCTAATCGTACATTATTGATGGCATCATAACAAAAATCTTCTGGCTGCGATAATCCTTCTGCAAGAATCTTAGCTGCTTTTCTCTTATTACTATCAGAGTTGTTTAATTCTGAAGCTCCAATCATCCATCCTTCGTATAAATCTTGTAATTGCTCCTTATGTGTTTCGATAAATTCTTTTTTCGAAACAAAAACATCTGCAATAATATGTGTTGCATTTTTAGTGCTTTCTAGTACTTTAGCTCCTGCTACTTTAGCTACACAGTCTGCATCATCCGGACTCCAAACAACGGCAGCATCTACGGTATTGCTTTTAAAAGAATCCGCAGCATCAATAGCACTTGGCACTTCTACCAATTGTACATCCTTTGTCGTCATATCACTCGCTTCTAATAACCAAATTAAGAAAGAGTGTGACGGTGTCATAGGCGCTACGGCAATTTTCTTTCCTCTAAGATCACTTACTTTATTGATTCCTCTAGCTGCTACGATAGCATCTCCTCCACGACTCCAATCCGCCTGGAACACAACTTGTGGTTGATATTGAGATAATCCTTCTACTTCTGTTGGGAATGCATCAATAGTCGCCCACATTAAATCGATAGAACCATTTTTAAAAGCATCTCTAGAAGCATCAAAGTCATCAATTACTTCAAAATTCACTTTAAATCCATAGTCTTTATAGAATCTAGATGCCGTATTGGCTTTAAATCCTTCATTGAAATATTGTCCTCCGGCATATCCTCCCCAGGTTACCACTCCAACGTTGATGACATCTTTATATCCTTCTTTTGTTTCTCCTTTATCAGAAGAAGAAGTTACTTCTTCTATTTTGTCTTTTACAGCTGGGTCTCTTAGTTTATTTAATAAAAAGTATAGCCCTCCTATAATGAGTACTACTATTAAAATTTTTGAAAACGGTGTTAATCTTCCTTTTGCCATGATTTTTGATTAGTGTTGTTTTTAATCTTTTATGTATTCAACTAAACTATACTATCTATTGTCAGTCTGAGCTTGTCGAAGACTACACAATCATCTTGTTTAAGATACACTTCGACAGGCTCAGTGTGACATTCAATTTCGAATTATAGAAATATAGTTGAAATTAATTTTGTTTCTTTTAAAAATCAATCCTCAAAATTAAATAAGTCTGAGTATTGATTATTTTGGGTTTTAGTTTTTACAATTGGTGCATCCAGATCCACGCTATGTTGATCATGTACCAATAAATCTTTTTGATTTCCTAAAATAAGAGAAACCCCTTCGTTCTCCCATTTCTCCAGAAGTTCTAAACCTTCTTCTTCGAATATTCCATTCTGTAAGTCAATGGAATCCATAAAGTTATTAGACATTTCCATAAAACGTTCCATCTCTCCTATCTTCATACTTACATCATCTGCAATTGCTTCTAACGCTCGATCAAACATTTCTTTTTTGTCATTATTCCCCGCAATAATATTCATTGCAGATTTCATTGCAGAATGTCCAGCTCTTACAGCCTTTCTCTCTTGCTCTTTAACCATTACCTGATCCTCTATATCCTCTAGTAATATTTCAGAATTCTCATACATTTTCACTAGAACTCTATATAAGATTTCCATCTTCTTATATAGCTCATCAAGTTTCATATTAGATTCTTTTAACCTACCCGCTTTTCTGGATTTAAGAATCATGATTCCTTTCTTATCTCTTTCTTTGGCAGCACTAGCTAACTTTAGATTATTGTTGATATTCTTTTTATTATCATAGATGATCGTTTGTAAACGCTTCATCTGTCCTTTTAGAGAAGCGATCTGCTTGTTCATCTTCTTTAGATTATCATGAAGATCTTCTATATAACTTTTCAGAATTCCTATCGGATCTATCTGAATAAAAAGTCCTGTTAACCAACGCATAAAAGATTTATACATATAGAAAATAAGATTTCTCATCTTAGGATCTAATACAATATAGATGAGGGCTCCTAATACAGCTAATAAAACTCCCAGATATAAAGTGTTCTCTACAATAGTAATTAGAAACGGAAGCACTTTGTACAATCCGTACAATCCTCCAGCTCCTAAAAGCCCCATAAATAACATCCCGGTTTTACCTTCGGGCCTTTTCCAAAATGTTTTTGGTTTTAGTGAGTTGTTGTCCATTTATTTTAAGTATTTCTGCATTTTAACAATATCTTCTTCGAACTGAGCTTTCAGGTGATCATAAGACACTTTGAAATCGTTTTGAGTTTTATTAATCTTACTGTTACTCTCTTCTACCTTAGCTTTTAAATCACCAATTTGTTGTTGATGTTTAGCAATTTCTTCTGTCAATCTTTTAATTTCCTCTGATTTTTCTTTTATTATTGACTCAAATTGAGCAATTTCTCTTTCTCTTCCAGATACTTTACTGTCGAATTGATTCTTAAAAGCTCCTGTAAATTGTTCATTTTCCTTGTCCAGTACACCAATATAAAAATTAGTAGTCTGTAACAATTTGTCTAACGTCACTCCCATTGTCGAAGCAGTAGCAAAAGCCGAACGATACTTAGTCGCTTCGTCCATTGGCATTTTCTCCAAAGCTTTTAACGATTTTTTATATTCGAGATAGTCAAATCCATCTAGATTATTCTTCTCAATTGCCTGTAATAGTTTTTCTACGATTTTAGTATCCAAAGCACCTTCAGAAGAAGAACTCACTGGATTATTAGGAAGTGGTGGTGGAGTTGATGCAGCCGTTTTTTTATCCGAATTTACATCAGCTTTTTCTGTTGACTCAGCGGGTTTTTTATTTTCTTCCTCAGAATCGTCCACTATAAATAAGGACTTTAAATTTTTTAGCATGGTTAGTGAATTTAAACAAATTTAAAAAAATAAGTGTTGTATAAAGATATAAGAGTGTTTTTTCCTCTCATACCTGTATATTATTCGTATGATCTATTGTCAAAACGTTACAATTATTTTGTAAATCATCATTTTACTATTCGATCCCAGGCAATTTTTAATCCAAATAGCAAAGCCAAAAAGAATACTATTAAGTATTGAAATCTTCCTACAAAGAATACTCCAAAAAACATTCGTTGTAAAATATAGGTTATAACAAAGGTGATAATGATAATAATAAAAAGACCCGATAATTTTCCGAAACCTGGTATTCGGGACATTGGTATCGTTCTATTAATGATAACCAAAGTGATAATCATGGATATTAATGGAACAAAGTATGTTACCAAGTCTAACTGAAGTAAATTGGTTTTTAAAAAGAAAAAACTATATAATAATAAAACCAAGGCTAGTAATCCCGGAATGGTTACAGCATAAATTAAAATTCCATATAAGTAATTAATAGGAGGTTTAAAATTTGTCGGTTTTACAAAAAGTAAACCTATTAAAGAAAATGCTATAATTACTGCAAAATAACCCAATACCAAATTAGGGTTATTTCCGAACCAATTGATAAAATCTTGAACTGTCATTGCAGATAAAAGTACGAATATAGTTTTAAATGATACGATATATTTTTTACTGAAGAATTAGCTAAAATGATTCTAAACTAAGAAGATCAACAGAAAAATTGCGCTTAAGATTTGGGTCATTTGGTTAGATTATCCCATATTTGTGATACTAATGACAAAAAATAGAGTACATATTAATCCGAAATCGCTGTTTAGTCAGTGTGATTATCGATGGATAACAGAATTATCCTATCGAAACCGGACGTTATGTAGTTATTTTGAACCCTTACTTATGAAGTGATTTAAATAAAATCTATATAAAACTACAAGCGTCCAAGAAATTGGACGCTTTTTTTATTAAAAATTTTTAGAAAAATGTTTAAAAAGTAATTAGTACATAAAGAATAGTATTTGGAAAGTAAGCATCAGGGAGACAGACGATTGCAAAAAAATCCAATATCCGTTGAAAAACGGACAGGGATTCTTATATCAAAAAATTAAACATAACTACTTGATTATCAATAAAATAAATTAAAAAAACATTTGGAGATTAAAAAAAAGTTTTGATCTTTGCATCGCAATCATACTGAAACAAAAACAAATAGTGATTGAATTATTTACAACATTAAAAAATTAAGAATGATACCGAATAGTTTACAACATAGTTTAACCCGCCTCTTTAGTAAACAAAGAGAATATTGTTCCGATTGGAATATACATGGTGTCTATTATATAGAAAGGAAACGTATGCGATTATAAACCGACATACGATAACAAGATATATAAAGGCGCCCGAATAAGGCGCCTTTTTTTATGAGTAAAACTTTGCTTTGGAAATCCACTTTTTTGGATTATACAAAGAAAATAGTTGAACTCATCCCGCAAAAGAGCGGGATTCTAAAAACTAACATTCTGATTTCTAAAACACTTCATATTTTAATTGAAGATGATAGTATTAGTTCATTGACATACTGAAAACCAAAATTGACACGTAGCTTAACTGGAAAAGCACTCGACTTTTAATCGAGGTGATGTGGGTTCAAATCCCTCTGTGTCAACTTTAAGGAGGATAGGCAAATATTGGTTTGTTGCACTTGTCTGCTAAACAAGTCTGTTTAACGGCAGTGAAGGTTCCCTGCCCGCTCTTATTTATAATAATTGAAGGCAGGCGGGAATTCCTTTGTCCTCCGCTTTCCAATTCAGAATTATGAATTCATAATTCTGAATTAAAAAAGACAAGGTGGCTGAATGGCAAAGGCTACGGACTGCAACTCCGTTTTTTACAGGTTCGAGTCCTGCTACTTCCACTAAATCATAAAGCGTTTGTAGTGTAATGGTAGCACGTAGGTCTCCAAAACTTATAGTCTAGGTTCAAATCCTGGTGGGCGCGCAAAATCAAATACTGATAAAATTTTAAAAAGATTTCTTTCTATAAAGGAATATAGTATCGTAGCACAGTGGTTAGTGCACCCGACTGTCTCTCGGAAGGTCGCGGGTTCGAATCCCGTCGGTACTGCAAAGCAGGACTCGGGATGAGAAGTTTATCCTGAGCTAGGTCGAAGGGAATCCCGTCGGTACTGCTATATCTGAGAAGATAACGGTGGTTTTGTTTACTCGCCTTGGACGCGAGAGGTCGCAGGTTCGAATCCTGCTTCTCAGACGAAGTGACTCATTCAAGTTTACTTGAAATGAGTCCAAGCTGAGGCATAGCAGGAAGACGAAGTCAATCCTGCTTCTCAGACAAATTGCTCTATTAGCATAGTGGTTAGTGCACCCGGCTTTCTACCGGAAGACAAGGGTTCGATTCCCTTATAGAGTACAATTTTAATGCAGCAATGGCGGGACGGCATACCTGCCTGCGCCGAGCTTCGGCAGGCAAGTGCGCTTGACTTAGAATCAAGATCTTGAGAGCCTGTCTGCCTCAGGTAGATTCGAATCTCTCTTCCTGTACTTATGCTCCATTATCCTGCAGTCAGCCGCATCCGGTTTAAGCCCGGTTCAGTCTTGGTTCGAAATGCATAGTATTCACGATTTCTTAAAACAATAAAAATCAATGAGTAATCCAAGGTGGAGTACAAAACAGGCTCATGGTGTAAACGGAAGCACCCAAGGTTACGACCCTTGAAGTATAGGTTCAAATCCTATTGAGCTTACAAACTGACCTGTGATGTAACGGCAGCATCCAAGACTTTGACTCTTGGTGTAAAGGTTCAAATCCTTTCAGGTCATCAATACATATTTTTATTTAAAACAATATTTATGGTATCTCTAGCCTACCTACCGTATGGCAGGCAGGCTTATTTGTAAAGCATCTCACTGTGAATGAGAAGAACAGGGTTCCCTGCCCGACATCACTATTTTTAACTGTGGCAGACGGGGAATCCCAGAGTATACCCAATCGGAATGGTAGCAAAGTTGGTCATCCTGCCTGCGCCGAGCTTCGGCAGGCAAGTGCGGCGGATTGAAGATCCACAGATACAGGTTCGATTCCTGTCTGTTCCACATCAAATAATAAGGTATAACTCAGTGGTAGAGTACCGCGGACATATCGCGGAAGTCTTGGGTTCGATTCCCAATGCCTTAGACATTATTAATGCAAAAACCGTAAAGCTCACATAAATTGCTTGTGAATTTACATTATTGACTCATCTACTTTTTACTATTAATTCCGAAAAAAATGGCAAGTCCTCCTGTAAAAAACATTAATAAACTATATACAGCAGGGGCAATTGCAAAAGAGGTATTATGAAGCAAAGCAATAGCTATTGATATCGCTAGCGTTCCATTTTGAATTCCAGATTCAATCGAAATAGAAATTGCCCCTCGATGATGAACTCGAAACAACTTGGCAGAATAGTAGCCGATTGTCATTGTTAGTATGTTTAGTAATAAAGCAACCAATCCCGCTTCTTGAAAATAAGAAATGAAATTATCATTTTCTTTAATTAAAATACCAACAATAACTAAAGCCAATACAAGTGCAGAAGCAATTTTTACTGGTTTAGCCATTTTTAAGGCAAAAGATTCATTGTATTTTCTAATGAGCATACCAATAGCGATGGGAATAATGATGATGACTAAAATCTGTATAATAGTCTCAATTACATTTAACTGAATGGCTTGATCCTCAGACAAAAAATAAAGCAATGAAAAATTAACTATAAACGGTATGGTTATGATCGTGATCAGACTGCTAAATGCTGTAAGGGTAACGGACAAAGCAATATCGCCTTTAGCTAAATGAGAGATTAAATTAGACGTTGCTCCACCAGGACAAGCTGCTAATATCATAATCCCTACGGCAATCTCTGGTTTTAAAGGAAATAATGACGCAATTGCAAATCCTATAAGTGGTAAAATTATGAGTTGATTTGTTAAACCAACTAAAATAGCTTTTGGATAAATAAGTATTCTCTTAAAATCGGCTATTACGAGAGATAAACCCATCCCTAACATAATGATGAATAAGGATGCAGCTAAAATAATCGTCGATATGTTATCCATAAACTTTGTTTTCCAATCTATGGACTAATATAAAGATTTATTTATCAAAACCTTAAATATCAAATAATCCAAAAACGATAAAATGATGTCTCTAGACTGCCTACCTGCTGAATGGCGGGCAAGCTTATCTGGTAAAGCATCTCACTGTGAATGAGAAGAACAGGGTTCAAGTCCCGGAGTACACCCTAACAGGAATAGTAGCAAAGTTGGTCAATGCGTCGGATTGAAGATCCGAAGATACAGGTTCAATTCCTGTCTGTTCCACTAAAAATTAAATTTAAAACTATGAAAAACAATTTATTACAAAGGTTTTTATGCAAAACCGAAGACACTGGTAGATTCATAGTTCAATCCAAAATTACTGGTATTACCTATTTCGTAGAGCCGATTGATAATGGCAAACCAGATAAGCTTTGGGGTGATCTAGATCCTGCTACCAAAAAGCTTACTGGTGATTACGGAAATTCTAGAAGAGGAGCTGTTAAAAAAGAAGATTCATTAATTCTAGAAGAAAATGGATTTAAAAATATTTCCACTTTCAAAGGAAGTCCTCTGGGCGAAATTGACAGACGTGATCACGAATATGAATTATTAAACAAGCCATAATCAAAAAACATGGGCTAAAAATCAACATCATGAAAACACAACTAACAATTACCAAAGAAAAAACTAAAAACAGTTTACAACTTTTACTTTTAAAATGGGCTACAATCTATATCAATAGTATGACCAAAGCTCTGTATCCTGATACGGATACTCCTAATAGTAAAAATGATCAAAATCGTATTTTTTATAAATAAATAATTACTACGCAAATACATTGCGCTTATATGATAAATATTTGCAGAGTAATTAAACAAACCCTCTTTTATAAGGGGTAAACAAATTAGGGTTTGTAGTAGCGCCCTGCTATTAAGTAAGGGAAATAAATAGCAGGGCTTTTGATAAAAAACATGATTATGAATACTAAAAAAATATCTAAAGTTATTGATATAGATCAATTCTTAGAAAACAATAAAGAATTTTGGAGAGATTTAGAAACATACTGTGTTGCTGAATGCTGTGGAATTGATGCTTTTGATTTTTCAAAAGAACATATAGAAAAAACTGTTTCTTTTTATAATTCTAAAGACATCCTATACAATATAGATGAGGCCATTTTATTTAAAAATACAAATCCCTTAAAACTTATGAGTAGTTCAATTTTGAACCATTGCGCTTCAAAAGAAAAATTTATTGAACTCTTTAAAAATATCAAGCAAGTCTTGTTGGGTGTTTCTATATAGCACTATTGTATGAAGTATTGCAGTTTTGTATGATCACTTCATATCCAACTTGGTTTGAAGGTTTGACTGTTAACCAAATAATAGTCTCAACTCTATGTGTCATTGGTTCGAATCCCATCGGGACCTCTAATAAAAGTAAAAAATGGTCCCGTAGCTCAGTTGGTAGAGCAATAGACTTTTGTTCATGTGGGTTCGAATCCCACTATCCTTTTGGGATATGGTGGAATTGGTAAACGCACTAGATTTAGGATCTAGCGAACAAGGCACTGAAAATGTCTTTTTTTCAAATGCGCAGGTTCGATTCCTGCCGAGACCACCAAACTAGGTTTCGTAGCTCAGTTGGCTAGAGCACTACACTCATAATGTAGGTTAATTGAAAGCTAATCATCTTTTAAAAATGATTGAAAAAAACGTTGACTAGTAGATCAGTTCTTATGCTACTCTTGGGATAAGAACAATCTTAAAGGTTCTTTGAGAAATTAAGTAGGTAGGTACTAAGAAATAGTTACTTTTTTGAGTCCAGATTTTAGAACAATCGTATTTTTCTAATGCTTATTCTTCTATCTCGATACTAAAAACTAATTGCAGAAAATATCACATGTTATTTTCTCCGATCTGGAAAGATGATTTGCTGTCACCGTTTTTAACAAAAAAAATAAACATCCTTAATACGATAAAAGGAAGTAGATAACACCTCCGTTACGGGATTATCGTCCAATTAATGTTGAATCTGTCTTTTTCAAACAAAAAGACATAAAAATGAAAAAAATGAAAAGAGTAAGAATCAATGCTGGCAAAGTAGGCTTGGTTTTCAGAAAAGGAGATTACAATCGTGTTATAACACAAGGAATCCATTGGTTAGGATTTAATGAGCGTGTTATTCAGTATGATTTATCTAAACCCTTTGCAGCTCCAATAGCACTGGAACTCTTATTAAAAGATACAGTGTTGGAAGATATGTTACACCTAATTGAGGTAAAGGATAATCAAATTGTATTGGTTTATGAGAATGGTAACTTTAAAAGTGTATTCTCTGCAGGAAGGTATACCTTATGGAAAGGATTACGTGAGTATGAATTTACCAAAGTGGATCTTAGCAAAATTTATATTACGGAAAAGATTGACAAATCGCTATTCAGCAATCATGCACTCAATAAATATATTCGAGTTTTTGAAGTTGCTGCTTACGAAAAAGCAGTATTAATTGTAGATGATGTATATGCTAAAACATTAGGTAGTGGTACCTATCGTTTCTGGAGAAACGATACAACCATCAAAATTGCCAAAGTTGATTTACGTCAATTACAGCAAGAAATTGCAGGTCAGGAATTGTTGACTAAAGATAAGGCTGCTATTCGTATCAATTTCTACACACAATATAAAGTTGTAGATATCGAAAAGTGTTTGCTTGACAACAAAGAATATGAAAAACAATTATACATCTTGATGCAATTAGCGCTGAGGGCTTTCATAGGTAATTATACCCTAGACGAACTTTTGGAACGCAAAGATAGTATTGCTGATGCTATACTAGAAGCAACCAACAGTCAAACTAACAAACTAGGTGTAAAAGTATTGAATTGTGGTATCAGAGATATTATTCTTACTGGTGAAATGAAAGAAATCATGAATCAGGTACTGGTAGCACAAAAGAGAGCTCAAGCTAATATCATCACTAGGCGTGAGGAAACTGCATCTACCAGAAGTTTGCTAAATACAGCAAAACTAATGGAAGATAATGAAATGCTCTACAAATTGAAAGAAATGGAATATGTAGAGAAAATTGCAGATAAAATCGGTGAAATCACTCTCTCTGGTAATGGTGGAATGGTAGAACAATTGAAGGATATATTCTCTGTGAATAGGTAGGTGTGAAAAAAATGTGCTGATTATAATGATCAGCATATTTTATATACAACTCATCAAATGGAAATATTGGAAAACAAAAAAGAGCGTCTCCACGCTCTTTTTCTTCACACAAATCATCTTAATTTAGGGGCTTATTCTAAAATTAAAACTCACTTTTTATAAATGTTTTCATCTTGGGGAGGATGAAAACGCTAACTCATTAACTCTGGTATAAAGATACATCTATTTTTCATTCTACCAAACTTTTTGTGTATTTTATCTTAAAAAATATACATTTTAACGTTTTTAAAAGCTATAATTAGTAAAAAAGTAGTATTAATCCTACTTTTATTACTTCTTTTAAATGAAATCGAGCTTTCTATTTTTTTCAAAAAAGTGAATAGTTCATCCTATAAAAATGAAAAACTGTATTAGATTTTCAATTGTCTAAAAAGGTAGAAAACCACGAAATAGATTTTAATCAGAAAGATAGTACGAAGGAATTATTAACGGGAAATATTGGAAAATAAAAAAGAGCGTCTCCACGCTCTTTTTCTTCACACAAATCATCTTAATTTAGGGGCTTATTCTAAAATTAAAACTCACTTTTTATAAATGTTTTCATCTTGGGGAGGATGAAAACGCTAACTCATTAACTCTGGTGTAAAGATACAGCTATTTTTCAATTCACCAAACTTTTTGTGTATTTTATCTTAAAAAAGATACATTTTAACGTTTTTAAAAGCTATAATTATTAAAAAAGTAGTACTAATCTTACTTTTATTACTTCTTTTAAATCAAATCGAGCTTTCTATTTTTTCAAAAAAGTGAATAGTTCATCCTATAAAAATTAAACCTCATCTGTTTCATTACAAATGAGGTTTATTTTACATTCGATGTACGTTCTTAATACTTCAACAACTCTTCTATCTTCATTCTTACTTTTCCTGTAGAAGGAATCATCGTTTGTTCTAATGTGCTATTAAGCGGAATCGCAGGCATATTCTCGGAACCAATAGTCATTACCGGTGCATCCAGGTAACGAAAACATTCTTCCTGAATTTTTCCTGATAAGGCTCTCGCAAAAGAGTTATTGGTTGGTTCCTCTGTTACTACTAAACACTTCTTTGTCTTTTTTACAGATTCCATAATAGTCTCCTCATCTAATGGATATAGGGTACGTAAATCTATAATCTCTACAAGATCTTTCAGATCCTTTGTTGCATTTAATGCCCAGTGTACTCCCATTCCGTATGTTACTACGGTCATTGTCTCTTCCTCATCTTTTGGCCATATCTGTTGTACTATACTGGCTTTACCAAAAGGTAATACATAATCTTCTGCAGGCTCGATGGTTCTAGCGGCATCAGTTCCTTTTACTTTAGACCAATACAATCCTTTGTGCTCTAATATTACCACAGGATTAGGATCATAATATGCAGCTTTCATTAATCCTTTTAGATCAGCTCCATTACTAGGATAGGCAATTTTGATCCCTCTTATATTTGTAACAACAGACTCCACTGAAGATGAGTGATAAGGTCCGCCACTACCATATGCTCCAATAGGCACTCTTAATATCATGGATACTGGCCATTTACCATTGGATAAATAACAAGACCTACTTACTTCTGTAAATAACTGATTCAATCCTGGCCATATATAATCTGCAAATTGTACTTCTACAATAGGTTTTAAACCAACGGCAGACATCCCTACCGTAGATCCAACAATGAATGCTTCTTGTATAGGTGTATTAAAAACACGCTCATCACCAAATTTTTGAGCCAATGTAGCAGCTTCTCTAAACACCCCTCCTAAACGTCCTCCTACGTCCTGACCATATAACAGGCACTCTTTATGCTTTCGCATTAATTCTTCTACAGCAAAAAGTGCACAATCTACCATTACCACTTCTTCCTTATCCGCTGGAGATCGTTCACCACTTTCTTCTGTAATTGGTGTTGGAGCAAAATCGTTTGTGAATAAATCTTCTGGTTTAGGATCTTCTGCTTTCATTGCTTCCTGAAGATCTTTTGCAACTATTTGCTTTGCTTCAGTTTCAATACTATTTACCTCATCATCTGTAAAACCGACTTCTAACAGCTGGTTTCTTAATACCGGATATGGATCTCTTGATCTGGCTTCTTCCAGATCATCACGATACCATTCCATTCGTACTCCCGATGTATGATGGTTTAATAATGGTACTTTTGCATGAACTAAAATGGGTTTTCTTTCTTCTCTTATAATTCGAATGGCTTCTTGTACTGCTACATAACTTTCTGTAAAATTGGCTCCATCAATGGTGATGGCATCTAATCCATGAAATCCTGCTGCATACTCATAGGCGCTTTGCGCTCTGGTTTCAGCTTCATTCGCAGAAATATCCCAACCATTATCCTGTACCAAATACAATATCGGCAACTGCTTTAAAGCGGCCATCTGAAATGCTTCTGCGATTTCCCCTTCAGTTACTGATGCATCACCCAACGAACATACGACTAAAGGTCGCTCGATTATCTCACTTTTGCCAGAGTCCGTCATAGACGGTTTTGATATCTCACTCTCATGGAACTCATTATGATCGATCCCAACCAGTTCTTTATACTGCATTCCTAAAGCAACTCCGGTAGCAGGAATTGCCTGCATACCTGTAGCAGATGATTGATGTGGAATTTTTGGTTTGTCTTCATCTCTAAGACTCGGATGCGAGTAATAGGTTCTTCCTCCAGAAAAAGGATCATTCTTTTTCGCCAACAATTGCAACATTAAGTCATAAGGTTTCATTCCGATCCCTAACAACATCGAATCATCTCTATAATACGGAAAGGCGTAATCCTGAGGTAATAATTGCATCGCTACAGCAATCTGAATAGCTTCATGCCCTCTGGATGTTGCATGAACATATTTTGAAACCGTCTTAAATTTTTCTTCATATAGCTCTGTCATGCTTTTAGCAGTACAAAGTGTACTAAACGCCTTTTTCAGAACTTCTTTTGCTATTGTTTTTTCAGCTAACATCTCTCTTTAATTTTTGATGTACGATTTATGAGTTACGATTACTCGCAATTCTGAATTCTTAATTCGTAATTAATATTTATCCTACTTTCTCCTCTATAGAAACAGGTATTATCCAATCAAATTTATCGTCTACTTTTTGAGTTTTGATCCCATCCAATGTATTTTTTATATCCTGACTTACAGGGTTATCATCAGGCAACGTAATTACTTCATCTTTATAACCAATTGCTTCTATCATTGCAATAGCAACTGCTGTTCCTGTACCAAAAGCTTCCTCTAATTTTCCTTCTCCAGCATATGCAATTAGCTCATCAATAGTGATCGGACGCTCTTCTACCTCAAAACCTTTATCTTTTAATAAAGAAATGACACTATCTCTTGTAATTCCTTTCAGAATAGAACCATCTGTTGATGGTGTTATAAATTTACCGTCTATTTTGAAAAATATATTCATCGTACCTACTTCCTGAATATATTTATGCTCATTGGCATCTAACCATAATACCTGATCGTATCCTTTTGCTTTTGCTTTTTCAGTAGGAAGAATTGCCGCTGCATAATTTCCTGCTGCTTTTGCTTCACCGGTTCCTCCATCCGCTGCTCTGATGTATTCAGTTTCTGCGTACAATCGAATTTTCTTAGTAAAAAATGGACCTGCCGGAGAACAAATTATAATGAATTTATAGCTGGTAGCTGCTCTCATACCTATAAACGGTTCATCTGCATACATAAAAGGTCTAAGATATAATGCACTTCCATCTTTTGGTGGAATCCAACCATGTTCTACCCCAACGATTTGTTTTACTGCTTCTATAAAAAGGTCAGTAGGAACTGAAGGCATACCTAATCTAGCCGCACTATGGTTAAAACGCTTTGCATTCTCTTCAGGACGAAAAAGTAATGGTGTATTCTCTTTTCCTACGGTCGCTTTCATTCCTTCAAAAATTGCTTGACCATAATGAAGCGCCATGGCTGCAGGATGTGTTGGGATTAACTCTAATGGTTCAATTCTAGGATTGTTCCAGGTTCCATTTTTATATTCACAGATAAACATATGGTCTGTAAAAGTTGTTCCTAAAGGAATAGTAGAGAAATCTATATCGTTTAGTTTTGAGTTTGAGGTTCTCGTAATTTTGATTTGTTGTTCCATTTTGATTTATTTTGGGCGCATCCCACTTGAGGTGGGTCGGGCTATTCGTTATATCTTTTTTACTTGTTCTCGCCCTTCGACAAGCTCAGGGTGACAACTGTAAAAAAGGATGTCACTACTATCCCTTGCGCATTTACTATATTTCTCTATGTATATCAAAAGCTTCTAGTTCATCTCCTACTTTACGTAAAAACGAACCTCCTAAAAATCCATCTACCACACGATGATCGAATGACAATGATAAATACATCATACTTCTGATTGCAATTTCGTCGCCTTTGTCTGTTGTAATTACTTCCGGCCTTTTCTTAATGATCCCCAATGCAAGAATGGCAACTTCCGGTTGATTGATGATGGGTGTTCCCATTAAACTGCCAAACGTTCCCACATTAGAGATTGTAAAGGTACTTCCTCCAATCTCATCAGGTTTCAAAGCATTATTTCTTGCACTTTTTGCCAAATGATTTACATTTTTAGCTAAACCAAGTAAATTCTTTTCATCAGCATTTCTAACTACAGGTACGATTAGATTCCCGCTTGGTAAAGCTGTTGCCATACCCACATTAACGTCCTTATGCAATATAATTTTATTACCATCCACAGAAACATTGATCATTGGATATTCCTGAATCGCTTTGGCTACAGCTTCTACAAAAATTGGAGTAAACGTTAATTTCTCTCCGTGTTTTTCTAAAAACTCATGCTTTGCTTTATTTCTCCAATTGACCATATGGGTAACATCTACTTCTATATAACTTGTTACATGAGGTGATGTATGTTTAGAATACACCATATGATCTGCAATCATGGTTCTCATACGATCCATTTCTACAATACGATCTTTTCCTTCTATATAAGAAATTGGAGGTGCATTATATGATGGTTTTGGAGCAATAGCTTGTGGTCTGCTAGGTAATGGATACTTTCTGTTTTTAAGATACGACATCACATCACTCTTACGAATACGACCTCCATCTCCGGTACCAGCAATACTTTGAACTTCTTCTATGGTCAAGTTTTCTTTTTGAGCGATACTGATTACTAGCGGAGACAAGAAAACATCGTTTACCGAGGAAAGCTCTGACTTAAATTGCCCTCTCTGTCCGCTTTTGGCGGACATCTCTCCCAAAGGGAGAGAAGCTTGATCACGTTTTTGTTCATCAGACGAAAGATTTTGTGATTTCTCAGATTTATCTACATTGGATATAGCTCCCAATTCTGCGCTAATAATTGCTATTACCTGACCTACTTCAACCACTTCATTAGGTTGAAAAAGTAACTCTGTAATGGTACCATTACAAGGAGAGGGTACTTCAGAATCTACTTTGTCTGTAGCAACTTCCAAAATAGTTTCATCTTCTTCTACAGTATCACCAACCTTTTTTAACCAATTAAGAATGGTTGCTTCGGAAATACTTTCACCCATTTTGGGCATTTTCAGTTCTATTTTTGACATTTTAGTTAACTAATGTTAGTTAGTTTTTTGTTTTGACTTTTTTAATTTCTAAACCCCTCCATAATGGATCCCAGATCAAGTCTGGGATGACAACACTTCGGCAAACTTATCTACCGACAAGGTAGGTTCAGTGCAGTCTTATTTAGTTTTAAACTCTTCTAATGTTTTATAAAACGCCTCTTGCATTGGCCTATCTTTTGGCACCTCTCTTAAAGGCTCTACTTCTCTAAGGGATTTAAAACAATCCGCTGGCAATTGCTGATATAACTTTGTCCCTTTCGTTTTCCAGTTAATCATCTCATCACTAACTTCTTTAATAACTTTTGCCGGATTGCCTACAATCAAACTTCTTTTCGGGAAAATGGTATTTGCTTTCACAAAAGACATGGCTCCCATAATACATTCATCTCCAATTTCTGCATCATCCATAATAACACTATTCATTCCAATCAAACAATTACGTCCTAGATTAGCTCCGTGAATAACAGCTCCGTGACCTACATGAGCACTTTCCTTAAGTACAATAGATTTACCAGGAAACATATGCACGGTACAATTTTCTTGTACATTCACTCCGTCTTCCAAGATAATTTCTCCCCAATCTCCACGTATGGCAGCACCGGGACCGATATAACAGTTTTTACCAATAATAACATTACCAGTTACAGCTGCTAACGGATGTACAAAACTACTTTCGTGAACTACTGGTATGTATCCTTTGAAACTGTAAATCATGTTTTGTTTTTTTATTCTTTTCTTTTTTGCATTGCCCAAAAAAGAAACAAAAAAGTCTAGTCTTAAGAAACCTCAGCTAAAAATATCGCTCTCTACGCTAAATTAAATGAAGCCTTACTACTAGTTTGTGCCTCCCATTGATCAATTATATTCTGAAATAATTTATCACTTCTAACATTTTGCGAATTTAATTTTATGCTTTGTTCACTTCATTTTTTACGCTTAACTTTCTTAGGACACTTTATATATTTCAAGCCATTAATCTTCACTCTCATCTTCTCTATCTTACCTCTTATTTAAATCTTTTCAAGGTTTCTTTCGTAAAATCAGACAATACCAATCGCCCACTAATCACAGCTCTATCCGCTAAAAGTGTATCCCAATGCTCGGTTCCTTCCCAAAAAGCTTTCTTCATATCTCGCATTGCTTCGGGGTTGTAGGTACATAAGTGTTCTGCAAATGCTTTTACCTCTGCATCTAACGTCTCGGTATCTTCAAAAACTTTTGTAAATAATCCTTTATCTCTTGCCCATTCTGCATCATAAAAGGAATTAGCATCGATCGCTATTTGGGTCATTGCAGACAATCCTATTTTACGTTCTACTGCTGGTCCTACAACGAAAGGCCCTATACCTACATTCAATTCGCTTAATTTAATAGCAGCAAATTTTGTCGCCATACAATAATCTGTTGCTGATGCAACTCCAACGCCGCCTCCAACAGTCTTACCTTGCACACGTCCGATAATAAATTTTGGGCATTTACGCATTGCATTAATCACATTGGCAAATCCCGAAAAAAATACTTTCCCTGATTGAGCGTCATTAATATTGATCAATTCTTTAAAACTGGCTCCTGCGCAAAACGTTCTATCGCCTCCGCTCTTTAGTACAATGACTTTTATCTCTTCATTATTCCCTGCTTCAGTTATTGTTTGAGCAAGTTTTGCCAAAATATCACCTGGTAGGGAGTTATGGGCCGGATGGAAAAACGCTATTGTTCCTACTCCGTTTTCTATTTCTATGTTTACGTATGGTTTTGTCAAATGAATTTTAAATTTTAAATGCAAAATTATAAAGTCAAAAGTAAACGTACCGATAAAGATCATCTACTTTTAAATTTTACATTTTGCGGTTTTACATTCTATATCTACTATATTTAGTTAATCTCTTTTAGATGTTTTTACACTTGAGGTGAAAATTGCTACTAGCTCTTTACACTCTTTCATAATACTTCCAAAATTATCTAAATCTTGTATTAGTTCTGATTCTTTTAATATTTGTAAATTTACTTGTGACTCTCTTAATTCTTTAAGACATATTCTCATTTTATGAATAAAATCTCTCTTAGATTCCGCTCCTTGAGCTTCACCGTAATTTAAAGCTGCGGAAGTTGTTGAACGAATTAATTGTTTCGCTAAATGTTCCGAAGCAAAATTCTTTTTTAAAATATTTATATTCAAAATAACGTTAGAAGAAAACTTCACTAATCTATGCTGAAGGTCATATTTTTGAGTAGTTTTCATTTGTATGTTTTACTTTCTTAAATTTTAAATTATAAAATTATAAAGTCAAAAATAAAAGTATCGATAAAGATCATCTACTTTTAAGTTTTGCATTTTACGGTTTTATATTTTTAATTATTTTACAACAATGCAAATTGTTCAAGATGATGATTCAAATGCTTTACATTTAATAAGTCCCATTCGAACTTATTCATCTCTCCAAACACTACATTTTTTGTTACCGCTTCTGGATTTTCTTTGAAATACGATTCAAACTCATCCATTGCTTCTAACATTTTCATTTTAGCCGTGGCTAAATCTTCATGAACCAACTCTTCTAATACTCCTTCTTTCATTAAGGGGTGCTTATGTCCCTTAGGCATTGGTTTATGACTATACACCATTTCTTGTACTTTTTCTAAATACTGTTCTGGTGTAGCTATATCAAAATCCTGAATTTCTCCTGCACCAATTCTGATGGTTTTTTCTAAGTGCTCCACCATATGCTGTGCAGTCATCATTCCCCATTTAGGTTTGGTGTCTCCTGTTAGCTTTGCTAAATATCCTTCAATATTTGATCGATTCACTTGTACAAATGGTGATTTCTTTTGTACCATTGTCAAAATTGTAGCGATTGCTGCTAATTCATCTTCTTGGTCAAATACCTCTACAAACCATTTTACAATTCCGCTAGGTAATTCTTTGCCACGATGATCTCGATCTATTTTTTGTTTACACGTTAATCTCACATATACCGTATCATTATGATAAATAGGACGTAAGAACCTACATTCTTCCAATCCATAATTAGCTGTTACTGGCCCTTTATTAGGATATACGAACAATCCAGCAGCTGCGGCTAGAATGAAATATCCGTGAGCAGTACGTTTTTCGAAAATACTTCCTTCTAACGAGGTGATATCTGTATGGGCATAAAAATGATCCCAAGTCAGGTTACCAAAATTGATAATATCTGTATCTGTTACTGTTCTCTTATGCGTTTTAAGAGACATGCCTGGCTCAATGTCTTCCCAATGATATGCAAATGGATGCTTATCCGATTCTTTATATTTTGAATTCGCCTGATAGATTCCGGTCACTTCAGTTAAAGTAGTTGGTGTTCCTTGCACGGCGCATCGTTGCATATAATGTTTGATGCCACGCATTCCTCCCATTTCTTCTCCGCCGCCTGCTCTTCCTGGTCCTCCGTGCGTAAGCATTGGCAATGGAGAACCATGACCCGTACTTTGTTTTGCATTTTCTCTATTTCCTACTAAAATGCGTCCGTGATGAGAAGCTGCTCCAACCACATATTCTCTTGCAATCTTATCATCATAGGTAAATATAGAAGATACCAAAGATCCTTTACCCATTTGTGATAACGTAATGGCATCATCCAATGTATCATATGGCATAATAGTCGAAACTGGTCCAAAAGCTTCAATCTCATGTACATTGGTATTCTGAAACGGGTTATCTTGTCTCATCAAAATTGGGCTTACAAAAGCTCCTTTCTTTGCGTCCGCACCAACTGTTTCTATTTTGTCCAAATCTCCATATACAATTTGAGCAGTTTTAGCAATTTCTGTTACGTTATTTTTAAAGCTTTCTACCTGTTTTTTGCTTGCCAAAGCTCCCATTCGTACTTCTTTCAATCTTGGATCTCCAATAGTGACTTTATCTAATTGTTTGCCTAAAGCTATCTGTACATCTTCAACTAATCCTGATGGTACAATGATTCTACGAATGGCAGTACATTTCTGACCTGTCTTCACCGTCATTTCTTTTCTAACTTCCTTGACAAACAAATCAAACTCTGGAGTTCCTGGTATAGCATCTTCTCCAAGAATACAAGCGTTTAATGAGTCTGCTTCCATCGTAAACGGAACAGATTCTTCTATCAATCTTGGATGTGCTTTTAATATTCTTCCTGTATGTGCCGAACCTGTAAATGTTACTACATCTTGTGATTCTACTGTATCCAAAATATTCTTAGTCATTCCGCTTAAAAGCTGTAACGAGCCTTCTGGTAAAATCCCTGAATCCACAATTACTCTCACCACAGCTTCGGTAAGATATGCAGTTTGTGGTGCTGGTAAAACCACTGCTGGCATTCCTGCCATCCAGTTTACAGCGCATTTCTCTAACATCCCCCAAATCGGGAAATTAAAAGCATTGATATGAACGGCCACTCCACGTTTAGGAACTAAAATATGATGTGCCATAAATCTTCCTCCTCTTGACAAATCAATAGGGTCTCCTTCTACGTGATAGGATTGATTAGGAAATAGTTTACGTAAAGACGCATTGGCAAAAAGATTTCCAAAACCACCTTCGATATCAATCCAGCTGTCTATTCGTGTAGCTCCCGTTCTATAACTCAACTCATAGAACTGTTCTTTTCTTTTGGTAAGATATAGTGCTAATGATTTAAGCATATTTCCTCGCTCCTGAAAAGTCATCTTTCTCAGAACCTCTCCTCCTTTGGTTCTACCGTATTGCAAAACTTTAGGAATATCCAAGCCTTCGGTAGTGGATGTACCTATAGCTTCTCCAGTAACGGCATCGTTCATTACGATTCCTTCACCAGAACCTTCAGTCCATTTTCCAGTAATATATGATTGTAATATTTTCATTATTAGTTGTTTGTTTGTTACTTTCTTTTTTGCATTGCCCAAAAAAGAAACAAAAAAGTCTAGTCTTAAGAAATTTCATCTAAAAATTTCGATCTCTTCACTAAATTAAATGAAGCTTTATTACTAAATTTAACATTATCTTGATCAATTATATTTTGAAATAATTTATTCCTTCTAACATTTTGCGAATTTAATTTTACGCTCCGTTCACTTCATTTTTTCACGTTGAAGTTTCTTAGGACGTTTTTATTCTAACCTTTAAAATTGCTAATACCAATTTATCTTCAGAAACACTATCTTCAATTTTAACTACTTTTATTTTGGATTCCAACCTACGCTGGAATGACAATATTTTCTTCTTCTTTATTAATTATTCTCACATCTCACTAACTCACGTTCTCAATCACACAAGCATATCCTTGTCCCACACCTATACACATGGTAATTAGTGCATAGCGTTTGTTTTGTTCTTGTAATTCTAAAGCTGCCGAGTATGCAATTCTTGTTCCTGTTACACCTAATGGATGTCCGATAGCAATGGATCCACCATTAGGGTTTATTCTAGGATCATCATCTTTTAATCCCCATTCTCTTATACACGCTAGCGCTTGTGAAGCAAAGGCTTCATTCAGTTCTATCACATCAATATCATCCATGGTAATTCCTGCTTTTTCTAATGCTTTATTAGAAGCCTGAACAGGGCCAATACCCATTATTCTTGGCTCTACACCTACTACTGCAGAACTCACAATCCGTGCGATGGGTTTTAGATTATACTTTTTCACTGCAGCTGAAGAAGCGATTATAGTAGCCGCGGCTCCGTCATTTAATCCAGATGAATTCCCTGCAGTAACACTACCATCTTTTTTAAATGCCGGACGTAACTTTGCCAATACTTCTTTACTAGTAGTAGGTTTTATAAATTCATCTTTAGAAAATAGAATGGGATCTTTTTTACGCTGTGGTATCTCTACTGTGGTAATTTCCTTGGCTAATCTGCCAGATTCTTGGGCTTTGGTAGCTTTCATCTGACTCCTATATGCAAATGCATCTTGATCTTCCCGAGAAATATTATATTTCTCTACCAAATTCTCTGCAGTATTCCCCATTCCATCTGTACCATATAGCTCGTGCATCTTTTTGTTTACGAATCTCCATCCAAAACTAGAATCATACATTTTAGAGTCGTTGCCAAATGCTGAAGATGGTTTTGCTATGACATATGGTCCACGTGTCATATTTTCAACTCCTCCAGAAATAAAAAGATCACCATCTCCTGCTTTTATTGCTCTATTTGCATGTATGATCGCAGAGAGCCCGGAGCTACATAAACGGTTTACAGTTTCTCCTGGTACTGTAAATGGAAGTCCCGCTAATAAAGAGCACATTCTGGCTACATTTCGGTTATCTTCTCCTGCTTGATTAGCACATCCCATAATCACATCATCATAATCTTCTTTAGGGATATTAGGATGTTTTTCTACTAATTCTTTGATGACTAAAGCTCCTAAATCATCAGTCCTAACAGCAGATAATGTTCCTTTATAACTTCCTATGGGAGTTCTGACTCCATCTATTATATATGCTTCCATTAAATATCGAATATCAAATTTTGAATACTGAATATTGAAATATTTCTATAACCCAGCATCCTTAAAAATTATATTTTGTTTTTATTTTGTGAAGTTCGAATGCTAGAAACGAAAATCGCAATTAGTTCATTATTTTCTTTCAAAAGATTCTCTAGTCCATCTAAATCTCCAATTAAATTTACACCTTTTTGAATTTTTAAATTAACCAAGAATTCCCTTAGTTCTTTTAAGCATAATTTCATCTTATGCAAAAAATCACGCGGAGATTCAGCACTTTGTGCTTCTCCATAATTTAAAGCTGCTGATGTCACTGATCGGATTAATTGCTTAGACAAATGTTGCGAAGCATAATCTCCTTCAAATTCTCGGCATACTAAAATAATATCAACGGAAAAACGAATCAAACGATCTTCTAAGTCATATTTACTCTTCATCATTATCCATCGTTTTCTTTTTAAAACTTCTTCATTCGTTATTCCTTATTCAATATTCTCTATTTTTTCAATTTTGCCGTAGCAACTGATTTTTCTATTAATGGCAAATATTTAGATTCTTCTTTTTCCATGAAATAAGAAGATATCATTATTGTTTTTTCTCCAGCAGGTAAAGCATACATCATCATAATCATTTTATCACCCACCTCATCTACAGTCATCGACTTTTGAACAAGCACTTTTCTACCTTCAAGTTCTGTCTCTTCAATTCCTAAAGATGTTACTCCATTTTGTTCTACAGATTCATTCATCACCCTCTCTTTGAATTCGTTATAAGGCTGAGGAGCTAACATTTTCATAATACCAGCAGACATATCTTCATTAGCACGGTTTGTTCCGTTATCTATTACAAAAACAGTTTCATCCACCTCCATTGTTATCTCATCATTAAAAAGATCTCCCAAAGCATTTTGAACATCTTCCGACATTTCTTCTTTGGTTTCAGTTACAATAGAATCTGTTCCTTGTAATGTTTCTTTTTTTGATTTTGTGTCCTTTCCACAGGAAATAATTGATAAAAACACTATTGTAACTAAAAAAGTTCTCATTGGTTTGTGTTAGTTGGTTATATTAAAAAATTATTGCCAGTCTTTATTGGTTCTGTATACTACTCCTTTAAAAAGCGCTACAATCTGTTCTCCTCTTTTAACCTCAACGATATTAAAACCAATCTTAGTTTTTGCTATATCGGTCACCGCTTCTGCAATTAAATAATCTCCTTCTTCTAATGCTTCGATATGATTGATAGAAGTTTCTATGGAAACTGCATATTTACCGTGGGTATTTGCAGAAAATCCAAATGCAGTATCAGCCAAGCTGTATGAAATTCCTCCATGAGCTTTACCCATACTATTCAACATCTCTTTTCTAACTGTCATTCCTACCTTGCATCTTCCTTTTTCTACCTCCAGAACCTCAATACCCAACCACTGACTAAAAGCGTCTTGGCTAAGCATTTTGACAGGTATGAGGTGTGAGGGAGTAGGTGTGAGGTTTTTCATGTTTTACTATTTCTTACTTTTTATTCTGTCTGAAATTCTATTTCGTAATGTTGTTATCATTTTTGAAAGCTCTGTAAGTATTCTTCTGTTTTCTTCATCTTCTTCTAAAGTTATGTATCTTCTCATTCTAGCTTTAGAACTGCAGGAAACACATTCATGAGCGCTATGCCAAGCATTTCCCAAATAATTATAAAACTGAGGGTCAGTTCCTCCAGATCCTTCAGCTATATTGAGAGCTATAGAATCTGCGGCTCTCCTGAACTGAGAACATAACTCAAATCGTTCCTCTTTTGGAAACTTTTTCGTTAATGTATTCACAATTTCTCCAAACTCCATTGCCTTGTCATAAACTGTTAAATTCTCGAATTTAAAATTATATTTAGAATCCATATTTAACTATTGTTTCTCATTCCTCAGTTCTCAAACCTTATCCCTACAAGAAAAACTTTTTGTTTTCCTGCTCCATTCTTCTTAGTAATGGACTGCAGCGATATCGGTCTTCTCGATATTTATTGTACAGTTTATCTAGTTTATTAACGCACCAATCGATTCCTTTTTGATCTGCCCACGTGAGTAAACCTTTGGGATAATTAACTCCTTTAGTCATTGCATTATCAATATCTTCTGCAGAGGCTATATTCCAAAACAAAGCATCTGCTGCTTCGTTAATTAACATTACTAACACACGATTAAAAATATATTGAGAGAGCTCTTCCTTAGATAATTTATCGACTCCGTTCGAAATGACGGAGCTATCTATATTTTGAGATATTATTCTACCTTGTTCATCATACTTGTAATATCCTTTTCCTGATTTTCTTCCGAGGTATCCTGCTTCTGACAACCTTTTTTGTGTAAATGATGGTTTGTACCTTGGATCGTAATAAAAAGCTTTAAAAACTGTTTCGGTTACTGTATAATTCACATCATTACCTATAAAATCCATAAGCTCAAAAGGTCCCATTCTAAACCCACCCAATTCCTTCAGGCTAGAATCGATTGTAGCTAAGTCGGCCAGTCCTTCTTCATATATGCGGAGTGATTCTCCATAAAACGGTCGTGCAACACGATTCACTATGAAACCAGGCGTATCCTTGGCAATTGCCACCACCTTTTTCCAATCTTTTATGATCTCTACGGTTTTATTTTTTACTTGATCAGATGTTTGAACGGCAGGTATAACCTCTACTAACTTCATCAATGGAGCTGGATTAAAGAAATGAATTCCGATACAACGTTCTGGTTTTTTCAAAGAAGATGCGATTGAAGCAATGGACAATGAAGATGTATTAGATGCCATAATAGTATCCTCAGAAACATAGCTTTCTAATTCTGAAAACACTTTCTTTTTAATTTCTAAATTTTCAATAATCGCCTCGATGATAAGGTTGGTATCACTTAAAGCTTTTAGTATATTTACATAGGAGATATTGGTTTGAATTCGATTTTTTTCTACCTCATCTATTCTACCTTTTTCAATCAAACGAGAAAGAATTTTTTCCAGAGAATTTTTACTTCTATCGAGGGCTTCTTGTTTTGTATCAAAAACTTTTACCTTACAACCAGCAGTAGCTGCCACTTGTGCAATACCGCTTCCCATTGTCCCGGATCCTATTACTCCAATAGTTTGAATCATAAATTTTAAATTTTAAATGTAACATCCAAAAATGAACAATTGATACTTTTAAATTTTACATTTATCATTTTTCAGTTTTATATTTTCTAATCACTTTCCTTTAAAAACTGGTTTTCTTTTTTCTATAAAAGCATTAACTCCCTCAGCGTAATCCTCACTTTCTGCTGCTTTTATCTGCAAATCAGACTCCATTACCAACTGTTGATCTAGGTTATTAACCATAGATTGGTTTAGTAACCTCTTCGTCAACCCTAAGGCTTTTGTTGGCATTTGAGCAACTTTGGAAGCTAACTTCAGTACTTCTTCTTCGAACATTTCGATAGGAAACACTTTGTGTACCATTCCTAATTCTTCTGCTTGCATTGCACTTATCTTATCTCCTAACATCATTAAAGCGGACGCTTTTTGAAAACCAATCAATCTTGGCAGAAAAAAAGTCCCAGCACTGTCTGGAATTAATCCTATTTTGCTAAACGCCTGAATAAAGCTTGCCGCTTCTGATGCTACAACTATATCGCAAGCTAATGCAATATTTGCTCCTGCACCTGCTGCTACACCATTAACCGCTGCAATTATTGGTTTTTCGATACTTCTTATTCTTTTTACTATCGGATTATAATGTTCCTCTAATATTTTTCTAAAACCAGGATTTAATTCTGGAGACGTAACTTCTCTAAGATCCTGACCAGCACAAAATGCTTTGCCGTTACCTGTTAGAATTATCGCTCTAACCTCATCGTTAGTTTCACAGGAATCTAAAGTAGATTGTAATCTTAGCGCCATTTCCCTATTAAAACTGTTAAAAGTTTCAGGACGATTTAAAGTAACTTTGGCGATTCCATTTTCTATTTTTAATTCTATTGAGTTCAAATCTTTATTCTTTTTAAAATCTTCTAGGCTTTCGAAACCTTAAAGGAAATTATATTAAGTTATTTTAAAATCCGGATTATAAATAATTCCGATAATATTATTCCAAGGGTCTTTTACTGAAGCCACCATCAATTCTCCTCCCACGTTAGTAGGTTTTTCGTGTTCTACCGCACCCAATTCGATAAGTTTTTGGTATGTCTTATGAATATCGTCAACTCCCCAATAAGAAAGTACGCTATCTACTTTTTCTTTTACGACCCCTTCTTCCGGCAAAAGTCCAAGTTCATATCCGCCGATATTGAAACCAACATAAAATGGTTCATCAAAATATTGTTTTGTATCAAAAGCCTTTGCATACCATTCTTTGGCTTTTTCTAAATCACTGACTTTGTATATAGTGGTTCTTAGTCCTAGCATGTTATTTAAGACATTTGAAGTAATCAAAAGGTTCCAGACAATCATCACATTGAAATAACGCTTTGCAAGCTGTAGAACCGAATTGGCTTATCATTTTGGTATTGGTAGATTGGCATTGAGGACATTTTACGATCTTCTTATTCCCTAATAACGCTTCTTTATCTGCTTCTTCCTCTAAAGGTGCAGCTATTCCATATTCTTCTAGTGCTTTTCTACCTCTTGGTGTGATCCAATCTGTTGTCCAGGCCGGAGATAGTACGAGAGATACCTTCGCTTTGATATTTTCTTGCATAAAAGCTTTGACAATGTCGTCACCAATCACATCCATTGCGGGACACCCACTATATGTTGGTGTTATTGTAATCTCAGCAACATCATTTACCATTTGAGCAGATCTTACAACTCCCATATCCATAATAGATAATACCGGGATTTCGGGATCACTAACTTTCTCGAGAATTGAGTATAACTTAGGATCAATATGTTGTTCTAGTTCAATTGTCATTTTGTACTTTAAATATGAATCCTTAAATGATTTTTCAACAAATACAGGATACTAATAGGATTTAGTTTATCACCATTTCATATTAGGGTACGTGCGTTGCATATATTGCAAATCAGATAGCAGATAACCCATATGTTCGCTGTGTATTCCATCTTTTCCTCCTTTTCTAAACCATTTAAGTTCTGGAACAGACAGAGTAGCTTCTTCTAAAACGTCATTTACAATCTGGTAATACTTTTCTTTTAAAAGACTAACATCTACTCCAGCTCCTAACTCAATAACACTTTTATCGTCTTCTGTTAGTTGAAATAACTCATCTGTAAATTTCCAAAGATCATTTACTGCTTCCTGAACTTTTTGGCGACTTACTTCTGTACCATTACCCAATCTTTTAATCCAATCAGAAGAAAAGCGCTGATGATAACTTACCTCTTTAATTGCTTTTTTTGCTATTGCTGAAAGCGTAAGGTCTGCGCTATTTTGAAGCTCCTGTAATAATAACAGATGAAATACATCGTATAAAAACTGACGTGTAATTACATATCCAAAATGATTATTTGGTTGTTCTACTAGCAATACATTTTTATATTGTCTTTCTGTTCTTAGAAAAGCAATATCATCTTCAGTAACATTTTCTCCGGTTAATTGAGCTGCATACTGATAATAACTGCGCGTTTGTCCTAATAGATCTAACGCTATATTAGTACAAGCAATATCGGTTTCTAAATTTGGTCCGTGACCGCATAACTCAGAAAGACGTTGTCCTAACATTAAAGCATTATCCGCAATACCGTAGATATATTGTATTAGTTTTTCTTTTTTCATAATATGTTTTGATCTTCTTTTATATTATGGATTCCAGCCTACGCTGGAATGACAAAATATTATGACCGATATATCCTCAATTACATATGTTTTACCTCATCGGGTAATGTATAAAACGTAGGATGTCTATACACTTTATCTTGTGCCGGTTCGAACAGTTCTCCACTATTTTCAGGATTAGAAGCTGTGATATTTTTGGATTCTACCACCCAAATACTAACTCCTTCACTTCTGCGAGTGTATACATCTCTGGCATTTTCTAAAGCCATTTCAGCATCAGCAGCGTGTAAGCTTCCAAAATGACGATGCTCTAGTCCATTTTTACTTCTAACGAAGACTTCCCAAAGTGGCCAATTTTTTTTCATATCTTATATATCCTCATTATTCTATCTTATCGCGAAAAGAAACTGAGGAACTTTTTTAAATTGCTTTCTTTATTTTATTCTCTTGCTGTTTATCTGCATATGCCATTGCCGCATCACGAACCCATTCCCCTTCTTTCCAAGCATTTACTCTTGCAGATAATCTTTCTTTATTACAAGGACCATGACCTTTAACCACCTGCCAAAATTCGTCCCAATCAATTTCTCCAAAATCATAATGTTTTGTTTCTTCATTCCATTTCAAATCAGAATCTGGAATAGTCAACCCAATAAGATCTGCTTGTGGAACTGTTTGATCTATAAACTGTTGACGAAGCTCATCATTGGTCTTACGTTTCAGTTTCCATTTCATTGATTGTTCGGTATGCACGGACTCTGCATCTGTAGGTCCTAACATCATAAGTGATGGCCACCACCAGCGGTTTAACGCATCTTGCGCCATTTCTTTTTGATCAGGTGTACCGTTTGCCAATGTCATCATAATTTCATATCCTTGACGTTGATGAAAACTTTCTTCTTTGCATACACGAATCATTGCTCTCGCGTATGGCCCATAAGAAGTACTACAAAGGGGAACTTGATTAATGATCGCAGCTCCATCAACCAACCAACCAATAGCACCAATATCTGCCCAAGTTAACGTTGGATAATTAAAAATACTAGAGTATTTAGCTTTTCCGGTATGTAATTGTTCATAAAGTTCTTCTCTAGAGATACCTAAAGTTTCACAAGCACTATACAAATACAATCCATGTCCAGCTTCATCCTGAACCTTAGCTAATAAAGCTACTTTACGTCTCAAAGACGGTGCCCTAGATATCCAGTTACCTTCTGGTAGCATCCCTACTATTTCAGAGTGTGCGTGTTGGGATATTTGCCTGATATGGGTCTTTCGATACTTTTCAGGCATCCAATCTTTTGGTTCAATTTTTTCATCTCTGGCAATACGTTGCTCAAAGATTTCTTCCAGATTTTTTATTTCTTTTTCACTCATAACAATTATACCTTATATTTCCTAACTTTCTTCAAAAGTGTTCAGTCATCAAGGATTTTATTACGTTAAACTAGACATCGAAATCGACAACTACTTTTTCTGTAGTTGGCACTGCTTGACAAGATAGCACCAGTCCTTTTGCGACTTCATCTTCTTCCAGCGCATAATTTATTTTCATCTCTACTTCTCCTTCTACTAGTCTGCACTTACAGGTACTACAAACACCTCCTTTACAAGCAAAAGGAAGATCTGCTCCCGCTGCTAGTGCGCCATCTAAAATGTTATCATATTCGTCATCCATCCCGAAGTGAAATTCTTTACCACCATCAATGATAGTAACTTCGGTTCCATCAAACTTATGTTCTATAGCTGTCTCAGCTCTTTTTTTATCTTCTTCTGTAACTCCAGAGAAAAATAATTCATAATGGATTTTATCCTTGGATAATCCAGCTTCGACAAGCTCGTCCCTTATTAAGAAGATCATTTCTTCAGGACCACAAATAAAACATTCATCAATATCAGAAACATCAATAATTTTATCGGTAAGTTCTCTTAACTTTTCCGAAGTAAATCTTCCATTAAGTAATGGAATATCACGATGCTCTTTTGTTAAAAAATAAAATATTTCAAATCTTCCAAAATATGTGTTTCTTAAAGCCTCAATCTCTTCTTTAAAGATAATAGATTTAACAGTGCGATTCAAGTAAAATAGCTTGAATGTACTATTAGGTTCAAGTGCAAGATGTGTTTTAATTATGGAAAGAATTGGAGTAATTCCACTTCCAGCAGCAAAAACAATATAATTTTTTGGTTTTGTTGTATCTACTTCGGTAAAAAAACTTCCGTTAGGTGGTAACACTTCTAATTCATCTCCAACTTTTAATACATTACAAGCATAATTAGAGAACAATCCACCATCTATTCTTTTTACTGCTACCTGCCATTTATCGTCAATAGGGCTGGAGCATAAAGAATAGTTTCGTCTTACTTCTTCTCCATCCAGCACCGTTTTTAACGTTAAATACTGGCCTTGTTTATATGAAAACTTTTCTTTTAAACTTTGAGGTATATCAAAAGTTATTGAAGTACAATCCTTAGTTTCTTTAAGAATCTCAGCTACTTTTATGGTATGAAAATCACTCATGCAATGGTATACTATATCGTTATAGTACGACAAAACTAACGATTGTTAGTTTTATACACAATTAATTAATTGTTAATTTTAAACCACTCCCTGCAGTAGTACAGATATCATATCTTTTTTAAGAATGTTCGCATCAATATTTTTTTGTTTGGGATACCATAGATAGAGCGTTCTGAGCGTAGATAATGTAGAAAATACTATAATCTCTATATTATTGGATTTGATCTCATTCATATCCACTCCCTTTTTAACGATCTGCCTGAAATTATCTTCATAATCTTGACGCATTTTCTCAAAATACAAGAGATTATCCTCTTCCAGATGCATCCAATCGTTATTAAGTGAAGCCAAGCCATCGGCATTTCGTAAGGTAACATCAATGTGCAGGCTTATTATATTCTCTAATTTTTGAATTGAACTTCTATCAGAACTTACTATTTGATTCATTCCATCAGTAAACTCTTCTGCAAGCTCAATAATAATGGTTGATAAAATCTCCTGTTTAGATTGAATATGGTTGTACAAACTAGCTGCTTTTATACCCATAGCCGTTGCTAAGTCTCTCATTGTAACAGCACTATACCCTTTTTCCTTAAAAAGAATCGCCGCAGCATTTACTATTTCTTGCTTTCTACTTTCCTGTTTCATTGGTAAATGGGGTTTGTACTTTTGACAAAAAGTGAATTTTAATTTCTAATTAATCTATCGTAACTGATATTAAAGACGAAAATATAATAAATTTGTTATATTAGAAATAATCTACATCGCTTTGATGTTTCACATAAAATCCAAATCATTATGAAATACTTAGGCTTACTTTTAATTTCTCTCACTTTATTTAGTAATTGTAATAGCGTAAATACAGCTAACTCTAAAAATACTGAGGCTAAAAACCAATCAGAACCAGAAGGCAAATATTTAGTTACTTCACTTTATGGCAAAGATGTTTCTGAACATAAACTGACTTTAGAATTTGACAAAGCAAATAACAAACTTTCAGGTTTTTCAGGGTGTAACATCTATTATTGTGATTATACTTTAACGGATTCCACCTTTTCAGTGAGTAGTCCTGGAGCGTCAAAAAGATACTGTGAGGAAACTATGGAATTGGAAAAAACATTTTTTAAAGCGCTCTCTGAATTAAAAATTCAAAATTCAAAAAGCAATAGTCTTTCCTTTAAAAACAATTCTGAAGAAACTATTATTATTGCTAAAAAAGCGGGATAAAAAAAGGGATCATAAATGACCCCTGTAATACTTTTAAAAAAATAATTAACTTTTGTTATTTATTAATTACTATTTTTTTAGTAATTGTTGTATTGTTTGATGTATCGGTAATTGATATAAAATATACTCCACTAACATTAGAAGAGATATCAAGGACGGTATTCTCATTAACTACTTCTCCTTTTCCGACTCGCTGACCAGTTATATTAAAGAGGTCATATATTAATCTGCTTCCTGAATTATTAGATACGTTTAAGACTCCGTTAGAAGGATTAGGATAAAACACTGTGTTTTCTTCTAATTCATTTTCTTCCACGCTTAACACAGTACTGTATGAAATAGAATTAAGCGTAGTTGCCCCTGTATTACTGGGATCTAACCAATCTCTTAATCTATTGGAGCTAAAATTTCCAAAATCCCAGGAAACATCAAATCTCCCGTACCAATCCTCTGTGCCATTATCGTTTGTCCCCGAGCATGCAGCAAAACCACCGGCCAACTGCCCTATTATTCTTCCATTAGAATCAAAGAGAGCCGACCCAGACGAACCTCCTTCAGTCACTCCCAGATCCCAATCATCGATCTTCCATAATTCGGTAGTTGCATTTCCGTTAAAGCTTCTAATAAATTTTGTTGGTGAGGTATTATCTCTACATACTTTCATAATATCTCCAGCCGGATGATGAATTCCCACAGTGAAACCTGATGGGATATCTCCTGAATTATCCCAGCCCGCAAATTCTAAATCCCAGGAATTATCTAATCCACCTGTTAATCTAAGTAGTCTTACATCGGACTCTGAATTGGTCGCCAATCTATCGGCTCCACTGGTCGTTTGATTTACTGTAGCATCTGTACTGTTAGCTGTGGTAGCACAGGAAGGGTTAGGACTTATCCAATTAAAACGAAATGCCCAAGTAGATTCTGAGCCTGCATCACAATGATTAGCCGTTAAGAAAAAAGGAGTGCCATCGTTATTTGTATTATTAATTAGGTTACCCGAGCAAACAAAACCTTGCATAATAACAAAAGCTACTGAACGCTTTAATCTATCTTTTATAGAATCAAAATCATTTCCGATAGGACAATCTACATCTCTATTACAATCACCAGAATCATTCAATGCTTTTTCCTGTACTTCTGTATCAGATATGGATCTATATCCATGTATTACTCTTCCTAAATTTAATTGCCCTTGACCCACAACATTTTTCGGTTCTCTATATTCTATCCATATTTTCTCTCCTTCCACCATCCAAGTGCCTAACATCTGATCTTGACGATTAAACACATTGGTATAAGCACCCAATAAATCTGTTTTATCATCATTATACAAATAAATGGTAGCTCCTGTAGGAACTTGATATTTGTTGAACACAAAATTCAGTGTTTTTGCTCCTTTAGAAAAAATACCAAGTCTATAAACGTGATCTCCATTGGGTAAAACGTCTAGTGTTCCATCTGTTTTAACATTTAGGTCTACCTTAAATTCGTGGCCGAATCTGTAAGGTTTCGATCTATCCCGGTCATTAATTTCATCTTCTGCCTGAATTTTCGCTAAATCGAATGCAGGCATACGAATTTCTGAAACATTCTTTTTTAGAACTTTTGAGAAATTATCCCCCCAACTTGCAGGCGTTCCTTCATTTGTAACCTGACCACTAGCTATTATACAATAAAGTAATGCTGTAGTACATAAAATAAGTTTTTTCATAATATTATGCGATCTTTCAATTCGTCTTTTCTATATTTATATATTGAGATAGGTCAAAAAAACTAAATCCCTTTTGTAATTAAACAGTATACATCGTTAAAACCCTACACTCTCTTAACAAAATTAGTTAATTAATTCCAATCTTAGCTTTAAAGTCAGTACTTTCGATAACAAAAATGCAGCTTAAAATTTGATTTAGAAATGTCATCACCAATAGAATCTAATCCCCTACTTGATAGATTACCTCCTCATCTAAAACAATTTATCAAACCTCAGAACTATGATGAATACACTCCTGTGGATCAGGCAGTGTGGAGGTATGTAATGCGAAAAAATATTGCTTCTTTAAGTAAAGTGGCACATAATTCTTATCTAAAAGGATTAGAAAAAACAGGGATTTCTATTGATGAAATTCCCAGCATGTATGGAATGAATAGAATCCTTAAAGAAATTGGTTGGGCAGCGGTAGCTGTAGATGGGTTTATTCCTCCTAATGCTTTTATGGAATTTCAGGCCTATAACATTCTCGTTATAGCCTCTGACATCAGACAGTTAGAAAATATAGAATATACACCAGCTCCAGATATCATCCACGAGGCAGCGGGTCACGCTCCTATTATTGCTAATCCTGATTATGCAGAATACTTGAGGCGTTTTGGAAAAATTGGATGCAAAGCAATTTCTTCTAAAAGAGATTATGATATGTATGATGCAGTCCGCACACTTTCTATTTTAAAAGAATCTGCAGATTCTTCATCCGGGGAGATTGAAGATGCTGAAAAAAGAGTCAATGAACTACAGAATCAGAAGTCCGAACCTTCAGAAATGGCTTTGATCCGGAATTTACATTGGTGGACAGTTGAATATGGAATGATTGGGACAGTTGATGATCCAAAAATTTATGGTGCGGGTTTGCTTTCGTCAATTGGAGAAAGCGAATGGTGCATGACAAATAATGTAAAAAAACTTCCTTATACTCCTGATGCTGCTTTTAAGGATTTTGACATTACCAAACCTCAACCTCAATTATTTGTAACCCCTGATTTCGCTTATTTATGTCAAGTATTAGAAGAATTTGCTGATACTATGGCATTACGAAAAGGAGGACATCGGGGTCTTGCCAAACTCATAGAATCTCAGAATCTAGGCACTGTAGAACTCAGCACAGGTTTACAAATTTCTGGAGTTTTCACAAGAATGATCAAGAATGAAGATAATGAGGTTATTTATTTTGAGACACAAGGCCCAACGGCACTTTCATTTAGAGAAAAAGAACTAATTGGACAGGGAATCAATACACATCCTAATGGATTTAGATCTCCACTGGGCAAATTAAAAGGCATCAATTTAGCTATTGAAAATATGTCACCAAGAGATTTGAAAGCTTATAACTTTTATGATGGTGAATATATAGAGTTTGAGTTCGAAAGTGGTATTACAGTTGCAGGAATAAATATCACAGGAATGCGAAATATAAAGGGAGAGCTTATTCTTATTCAGTTTAAAGAATGTACCATCAAATATAAGAATGAATATTTGTTTCAACCTGAGTGGGGCACTTTTGATCTGGCGGTAGGGAAAGAGATTGTATCTGCATTCTCTGGTCCGGCTGATGATTATTCATTTGATATGATTACGCATAATCCAGATATGAACACGATAAAAAGAACTTACTCCTCAAAAGAACAAGAATTACATTCTTTATATCAAGCAGTTAAAAATATAAGGAATGGAGAGCATACAAAATTTTCTCTTGAAGCAGTATTTGATATTATTAAAAAAGATCATCCGGAAGATTGGTTACTTCCTATCGAGATATACGAGTTAGTGTACGATAGAGACCCAAATTTTGCGAATGATATTTTAAAATATCTGGAAGATATAAAGAAGAAAAAACAAGGAATAAAGCACTTAATAGACAGTGGGATTGAAATTATAAGACAAGATACGTTGATCAGTTGAAGAAATTCCTTTAGGAAAGGCTCAGAAGAAATAGTTAGATAAAGATCGGGTACGACTCATACTTAGCCATTACCCGATCTCACGTAAAAAAACCTCACAATAAAGACTTTTATACTTATGTATTTATCCTAATTATTAGTATCTGTTAAAACCAATAGGTTAACATTATGAAATACTTTTCTACGAAATAATTTTTGGAACGTAACATCACACTAATTACAGAGGAAAAAAATTTAAAACGTAATAAAAGAATATTCTTGTTGTAACTGTAATTTTTTCTGTTCTAATTTTTGAAGAAATAATTGATGTTGCTGACTCTCCGAATTAAAGGGTTTATGAGCCATTGCATTCTGTATTTCTTTAACTTTATTCATAGTGGTTAAAGCCTGCTCAGAAATCCAGGTTTCTTTAAAATGTTGCCATATGTAGTCAACTGCCAAAGTACTCGGATGGATCATATCCTCATCATAAAATCTATAATCTCTTAGCTCATCCATCATTATCTCGTAAGAAGGAAAATAAGTACTGCTACTATCGGATCGAAGTACATGATGTACAGCGGCGATCAAATGTGATTTACTAAGGTTATTTTGTACTAAACCATCCTTACTATGCCTTACAGGAGATACAGTGAATATCACTTTTGCATTTGGATTTAGATTTTTAATCAAACCCACACAATTTTGTAAACACTGTATTACCTCTTCTACAGATAGAAGTTCCTTACCGAACTCTTTTTGAGATACTTTATGACAATTAGCAACAACCATATCTAATGCTTGCAAACGATATACCCAGGCAGTACCAAGCGTTATACAAATATGAGTTGCAGACTGAATATTCCTATATGTTTTATCTAATGCATTATTAAGCGATAATAATATGTATTTCTGATCCGGGTGACTTAATTTAGAATGGGCATCAAAACAGTGCCATTGTTCATTATGATAAAACAAATCAGTCTCGGTGTACTTTTCTTGTTGTGTAGCCATCCAAAGATATGTTTCGATGGCTTTGGGATGAAAAAGTATTCCGAAAGGATTTACTAAAGTCTTGAACTTAAAATACTCAAATTTATCTCCTATATTTTCGGCAAAACATGATCCTAACAATAGCAATTCAGAACCATAATCGATCTTAGGTTGCTGAGGTTTTAAGGGTATTTTGGTTTGTAAATTCATAAACATTATATCTCGCAAAGACGCAAAGGCACTGAGCTTTTATTAGAAAAACTTATAAACCATTCACTATTCTAGTTATACCTGTCTTTATTAATGGACTATTAAAATTGATTAGTAACCCAAGCTTTAACCGAGTTAATTTTAAATATGTCAACAATTGCTTTGAATGAACAGGTGCAATTTGTTCTACTGATTTCAACTCCACAATTACTTTTTCTTCAACTATTAAATCCGTTCTGAATCTCATATCCATAGTTTTTCCTTTCCAAATTACAGGTAAAGCTTTTTGCCTTTCAACTTTCAAACCAATTGCAGTTAGTTCATAAAACATGATTTCTTCATAAACCGATTCAAAAGACCTCAACCTAACTCAACGTGAATATAATATGAACAATCAACGATTATACTTGCTAACTCATTTTCATATAATTCTTCATTAGAACCCTGAAACTTTCTTTGCATCTTTGCGGCTTTGCGTGAATGAGTTTTACAAAAACTGTTTTGCTTTTTCCAGCGCTTCTTCTATTCCTGATGGATTCTTACCTCCTGCAGTTGCAAAAAATGGTTGCCCACCGCCACCACCTTGGATATATTTTCCAAGTTCACGGACTACCTGACCTGCATTCAATCCTTTTTCTTCTACCAGGTTTTTAGAAATATAACAAGATAATAAGGCTTTACCATTATTATTGGCTCCAAAAATCATAAAAGCATTTGCTATTTCTCCACCTAATTCAAAGGACAGATCCTTAATACCTGCTGGATCCAAATCCACTTTTTTGCTCAAAAATTGAATTCCGTTTATTTCCTTAAATTCTACTTTAAGATCTCCCTTCAGGTTTTTCGCCTTGTCTTTAAGCAAGCCTTCTAATTGTTTTTTCAGGTTTGAATTCTCTTCTTGTAAAGCAGTTATTGCTTTTATAGGATCTTTCGGATTCTTCAAAATGGTTTTTACCTCAGAGAATGCCTCCGATTGATTGGTAAAATAATCCTTGGCAGCATCATATGTAATTGCTTCTATTCTTCGAATTCCAGCGGCAACTGCGCTTTCTGAAGTAATTTTAAAATGCCAGATATCACTGGTGTTTTGTACATGGATTCCTCCGCATAACTCCATTGATTCTCCAAAACGAATTGTCCGAACCGAATCCCCGTATTTCTCGCCAAACAATGCTATTGCACCTTCAGCTATTGCCTGATCGTAGGATATACTTCGCTTTTCTTCTAATGGTAATCCGTCTCTGATTCTTGCATTCACAAAATCTTCTACCTGTTGTAATTCATCTGCAGAAACTTTAGCAAAATGAGAAAAATCAAATCGTAAGTTTCCACTATGCACCATAGAACCTTTTTGCTCTACGTGAGTGCCCAAAACAGCACGTAATGCCTGATGTAGTAAGTGGGTAGCCGTATGATTAGAGGCTGATCTTGACCTTTGTTTAGTATCTACAACCGCTATTAGCGTTTCTTGAACATCCTTCGGAAGTGTTTTTACAAAATGAATAATCAGATTGTTCTCTTTCTTGGTATCGACTATATAGGTCACATCACCATTTGATGCTTCTAAATAACCTTTATCCCCGACTTGTCCACCACCTTCCGGATAAAAGGGTGTTTTATCCAAAACTAACTGATACAATTCACCATCTTTCTTACTGTTTACCTTACGATAGCGAGCTATTTTTACATTACCCGAAGTAGTATCGTATCCGACAAATTCTTCATCAGCATCCGGAATTAATATATTCCAGTCTCCAGCTTTTACTTCTGAAGCTGCCCTGGAACGATTCTTTTGTTTTTGTAATTCAGCATTAAAAACCTTCTGCTCATATTCATATCCTTGCTCTGACAAAATCAAAGCTGTTAGATCTTCCGGAAAACCAAAAGTATCATATAACTCGAATACCTTTTCGCCTGAAACGATACTCCCTTTTGTATTTTTAATTACATTATCTAGCAATACTAATCCTTGATCTAAGGTTCTTAGAAATGAATTCTCTTCTTCTTTGATCACATTAATAATCAAATTCTTCTGAGATTTTAACTCAGGAAAAGCGTCGCCCATTTGATTGCTAAGTGTATCTACTAATTTGTAAATAAAAGGTTCTTTGGTATTCAGAAACGTAAAACCATATCTGATAGCTCTTCTCAAAATTCTGCGGATTACATATCCTGCTCCCGTATTACTAGGCAATTGTCCATCTGCAATTGAAAATGAAACTGCCCTTAAATGATCTGCAATTACGCGGATTGCAACACTAACTTTACCATTTTTATCAATTGGTAAGCTATCCTTATTATATTTGGTATTGGTGATAGTTTCTATTTCCCTGATCAAAGGCGTAAACACATCTGTATCATAATTAGACTTTACACCTTGTAACACCATACACAGACGCTCAAAACCCATTCCTGTATCCACGTGTTGTGCTGGTAATTTCTCTAAAGAGCCATCAGCCTTACGATTAAACTGCATAAATACAAGATTCCATATTTCTACAACCAACGGGTCATCCTGATTTACTAAATCACGACCAGGAACTTTTGATTTTTCTTCTTCACTTCTCAGGTCTACATGGATTTCTGAACAAGGGCCGCAAGGTCCCTGATCTCCCATTTCCCAGAAATTATCTTTCTTGTCACCCAAGACAATACGATCTTTCGGAACAATTTTTTTCCATAGATCATATGCTTCCTGATCCATCTCCAGGTTTTCATCCTTTGCTCCTTCGAAAACAGAAACATATAACATATCTTTATCAACACCAAATACCTCTGTTAACAATTCCCAGGCCCACTCGATCGCTTCTGTCTTAAAATAATCACCAAAACTCCAATTCCCTAACATTTCGAACATGGTATGGTGGTACGTATCCATCCCTACTTCTTCCAGATCATTGTGTTTACCACTAACTCTAAGGCATTTTTGTGTATCTGCAATTCTGTTGTTTTTAGGAATTCCGTTACCTAAAAAATATTCTTTAAACTGATTCATCCCGGCATTGGTAAACATCAAGGTAGGATCATCCTTTATCACCATAGGCGCAGAAGGCACAATACTGTGTTTTTTGGATTCAAAAAACGATAAAAATTGGTTTCTGATGTCTTGGGATTTCATTCTTTTTATATTTTATTTCTAATCAATTAGTTATCGATAATAGCTTCAATATATGCTACCGATATTTGTCAGTTTTTTCTGGACTTTGAGACATTTTACTATCTTTGTTCACGCCTCAAAGTATAAACAAGCCTATTTTTGGCTAATATCCTGCAAAAATAGTATATTTTAGATTATGTCAAAGGTTAAATATTACTACGATAGCGACACGCTATCTTATCGTAGAATTGAGCAAAAGAAGGGACGCAAATTTGGCTTCGCCATTTTGGGTATCCTCGGTGCTTTTTTAGCTGGTTTTTTACTATTACTAATTTACTTAAATATCCCTCAATTAGAAACTCCAAAGGAAAAAGCGTACAGAAGAGAATTGGAAAATATGAAGTTGCAATACGAGCTTATGAATAAACAGCTGAAAAAAGATCACGCTGTTCTGGACGAAATTGCAGAAAGAGATGATAATATATATCGCCTCTATTTTGGAGCACCACCTATCCCGGAGGAGGTAAGAAATGCTGGTTTTGGCGGAGTAAACAGGTACAAAGGATATGAAGGATATGATAACTCTGAAATTATTATCGAAACTCAAAAACAAATTGATGAGCTTACTAAACAAATAGCTGTACAGTCTATATCACTCGATGAGATAAAAGAACTGGCAGAGCAAAAGGAAGAATTACTATCTACGATACCTGCTATCCAACCTATACAAAACTCTGATTTAAAACGTATGGCATCCGGGTATGGATGGAGAAGTGATCCTTTTACCAAAGCCAGAAAATTCCATTATGGAATGGATTTTTCTGCAGCCACAGGTACTCCGATTTACGCCTCTGGTAATGGAGTTGTAACTAGGGCTGATGCAAATTCTACAGGTTATGGAAAACATATACGTATTGATCACGGATTCAACTATGTGAGCCTTTATGCACATTTAAGTAAATATAACGTAAAGAAAGGACAACAAGTAAAACGTGGTGATATTATTGGATATGTAGGAAGCACGGGAAGATCTGTGGCTCCTCATCTCCATTATGAAATATTTAAAGATGGAGAGCGTATCAATCCTCGTAACTTTTACTACGGAAGTTTAACTTCTGAAGAGTTTAATGAAATGCTTAAAGCATCTTCTGTAATTAACGAAACCTTAGACTAGCACCTATGCGAAAGATACTTCTTTTCCTAATTTTATCTGGTTTAAATTATACAATTCAGGCGCAGAAATTTTCAAAAGAAGAAATCGACTCCATGACTACAATTGTTGAGAGTTTTAAGCTGGAAATGGAAAAGCTTTCTGTTCCGAAGAGCATAAAACTCATGGCCGTGGGAGACATCATGATGGCTACGAACTTTCCTAATGAAAGTTATATGCCGCCTGAGGGAAAAGGTCCTTTTGATGATGTAAATAGCATCTTACAGCAAGCCGATATATTATTTGGAAATTTAGAAGGTACCCTGACTGATGAAGGAGAAAATGCTAAACATTGTTCAGACCCTTCTAAATGTTATTCATTTCGATCTCCGGAATATTTTGGAAAATACCTTAAAGAAACCGGGTTTGATGTCATGAGCATTGCTAATAATCACATTGGTGATTTTGGTGCTATTGGCATCAAGAATACTGCAAAAACTCTTGAAAAGCATAACATTGCATATGCTGGCATCTTTGCTCAGGAATCAACAATTTTTGAAAAAAACGGAATTACTTATGGATTTTGTGCTTTTGCCCCTAATAAAGATTGTGTGAAAATTCATAACTTAACCAAGGCAAAGCAAATTGTTAAAGGGTTAAAAGAAAAAGTAGATATCGTGATTGTATCTTTTCACGGCGGAGCAGAAGGTAAAGACCACACACATGTTCCCAGAAAAACAGAGCGCTTTTATGGAGAAGATCGTGGAAATGTATATCTATTTGCACATACATTGATCGATGCAGGAGCAGATATAATTTTGGGACACGGACCACATGTATCAAGAGCTTTTGAAGTGTATAACAATAAGTTTATCGCTTATAGTTTAGGTAATTTTTGTACGTATTCCAGATTTAATTTAACCGGCATTAAAGGATATGCGCCAATTGCAGAGATAGAGATAGATAACGAAGGTAACTTTATAAAAGGAAAACTCCATTCTGCCAAGCAAATTGACGAGGTATATCCCTTTATGGATGATAAAAAGAGAGCATTAAAGGAAATTAAAAAACTGACTGAGGAAGATTTTCCTGAGAGCAAATTGGTTTTTGACGAAGACGGAAGTTTTACCAAAAAAAAAGAGAATTAACTATGTATATTGAATTACCAAAAAAAATGTACTATGGTATAGGCGAGGTAGCCGATGCATTTGATGTAAATGCTTCTCTGATCCGTTTTTGGGAAAAAGAATTTGATATCCTTAAACCTAAAAAGAATGCTAAAGGAAATAGAAAATTTACTCCCGAAGATATTAAGAACCTGGAACTAATCTATCATTTAGTTAAAGAGCGTGGTTTTACTTTAGAAGGGGCAAAAATTCATCTTAAAGAACAAAAACAAGAAGCACTGGATAATTTTGATATCATACGAAAGTTGGAATCCATCCGAGGGCAATTATTAAAGATTAAAGAACAGTTATAACAGGATTTCCATCTAGGAATTCGGTAAACTCTGTCCCATTTTGAACATTATAGCCATAGCGTTAAAACTAGCTTATTAAACGATATTAATGAAGAATTGATATCGATCTGAATAACCATTTCAAAAAACTACTTAAAGCCATAAAAAGGGGTAATCCTAAATAAAAGACAGCAATTCAATAAATAATTTAGTAAGTAATAATTTAGACACATCATTTCTCTGACAAGAGCTAATCTCATTTAAATTTTGAATTATGCAGCTCCTCATCCTTGTCTTAATAGAGCTAAAGGAGGACGTTTATAAGCCGAAAGTTGATTATAAACACTACTTTTTATATACCTGAACCGTAACTCATAACACTTGTAATAACAATTTTATGTGAAATTTCCCTGTCCAAAACTCGTGAGTATTAACTATCTTTAACGATAAGAGCAGTATTTTTTTACAGTTTCGTAACATCTTACAAGAATTATTAACTAAAACACAAAAAACACAACTGGGAATTATATAGCCAAATTATATTTTCGATAGATTACAACCTAAATAAATTTCTTAAATTCAGTATCACATTAGTTTAAAGGTAGCTTGAAAAGGCAGTTATTTTGATGAGATAAAAAGGCTTTTGAAAGTTGAAAAAAGTAATCCAATTTATTTAACAATTACGAATAAAATATTGTCTTTTTAAAGTATCTAAATTACATAAATATGAATTTAAAATTAATAAATCGCTTTTATGAAAGTCTAGCAAATTCTGGCTCTATCAAAAATTTAAGACTACAGATCCATTTTCTTATTCTTATTTTACTGTTGATCCAAACAATTTTTATCACACCTTTCAGATTTTTTAATTTTCCTATAGGAATTACTTATGTTAATTTAGTTGAGATTTTGGTTTATTCACTCTCTATCATCTTGTTTTTAAAGAAAAAACAGCAATTATCCATTCTAGTTACTGCTTATGGAATACCAGTTATTTTCTCAACAGTACTTATTATGTTTCACTCATCTCTGCAAAGTATGCTGTGGTTTTTACTAAGTTTCGAGATCACCTATATTTTGATTATGACCGGTAAATATAAGCGTATACTGTACGCTTCAATCTGCGGTATAATTTTTTTCATTCCAGGCATCATATTTACCTATAGCTACCCTGAAAATATAATTAAGTTTGTTCAACTTTTTACATTAACAATAATTCCTATAATCATTTCTAATTTTGTTGAAAATCAAGATAAAAAACTGCAGATTTTAAACGCAGAATTAGAAGATAAGTATCAGGAAAGACGAACGTATGCACAAAAGATAGATGAAAAAAATCAAGAATTGGTTGTTTTTTCTCACATTATGAGTCACGATTTGAAATCTCCATTGAATACTATAAAATCATTTGCCTCCTTACTAGAAGACAATATTGATAAAGAAAGTAATCTCGACGAGAACAAGAAATTCCTAGGTTTTATTTCGGACTCGGCAGTTTCAATGTCAGAATTAATAAATGATTTATTAACATATTCAAATGTTGAGACTAATGATTACCCTCTTGAAATGGTTGATTTAAACAACTTAATCAATAGAACTTTATCATTATTTCAGTTTGATCTAGATCAAAAAAAAGTAGAATTAAATGTAACTAAACTTCATTCTATAAAAGGAAATGATTTTATTCTAGGTATAGTTTTTCAAAACTTAATTTCAAACTCAATAAAGTACCAACCAAAAGATAAAAAATATCATCATCCTATTATCAATATTTTTAGCGAAACCGATGATAAAAATGTTTTCATTTACATACAAGATAATGGCATCGGTATAGAGGATGAGTATCTTGAAGATCTATTTGTACCTTTTCGAAGGTTCCATTCTTCCTCTGAATATAAAGGCAATGGCCTTGGAATGTCTATTTGTCAAAGAATTATAAAAAAACATGACGGCAAAATACGATTAAAATCAACATCAGCGCAAGGGAGCGTTTTCGAGTTGTCCTTTCCTAAGGTTTAAAAGGAAGCCGTATACAATGGTGTATTATTTAGTTCATATTAATCTGTTTTAATACATTCTGTTCTCAATTAGATCCTTTATGAAATATTAATACTTTAAAAATCTATAGTATTATTTCTTTCTAAAATATACTGCTACCGGCACTCCGTGAAAATCAAATTCTCTTCGTAATTGATTTTCGATAAACCGCTTATACGGTTCTCTGATGTATTGTGGCAAATTACAGAAAAATGCAAACTGTGGCTGAGGTGTAGGCAGTTGCATACAATATTTTATCTTTACATACTTTCCCTTATATGCAGGCGGAGGGTTTCGTTCTATAATGGGCAACATAGTGTCGTTCATTACACTTGTTTTAATCTTTTTTGAACGGTTTTTATATACTTCTACAGCTGTTTCTATTGCTTTAAAAAGTCGTTGTTTGGTTAAAGTCGAAATGAATACGATAGGTACATCTGTAAAAGGTTCAATTTGCTTTCGGATATATTTTTCGAAATCCTTCAACGTATTACTTTCTTTGTTTTCGATTAAATCCCATTTATTCACCAGAATCACAATCCCTTTTCGATTGCGTTCTGCCAACCAAAATATATTCTGTACCTGTGCATCAAATCCGCGTGTGGAATCTACTAATAATAAGCAAACATCACTATGTTCTATAGCTCGCACAGATCTCATAACAGAGTAAAACTCTAAGTCTTCTTTTACCTTCGATTTACGTCTGATTCCGGCTGTATCTACCAGATTAAATTCAAAACCAAAACGATTGTATTTAGTATCAATAGCATCCCTGGTCGTACCCGCAATATCTGTAACGATATATCGATCTTCACCAATTAAGGCGTTAATAAAAGAAGATTTTCCGGCATTTGGTCTTCCTACTACTGCAAAACGTGGTAATTCTGATTCTTCCTCTTCTTCTTGTTCCGGTAAAGCTTCTACCAATGCATCCAGAAGTTCTCCTGTACCGCTACCGTTAATACTTGCTATAGTATAATATTCCCCGAGTCCCAAGCTGTAAAATTCTACTGCATCAGCAGCTCTCTTGGCGTTATCAACTTTATTAACCGCCACAAAGATTGGTTTATCCACTTTACGGAGTAAATTAGCCACTTCTTCATCCATTCCCGTAACTCCTGATTCTACATCTACCATAAAAATGATGGCATCTGCTTCGTCAATAGCAAGCTCAACCTGTTTATCGATTTCTGCTTCAAAAATATCATCACTACCTACCACATATCCTCCCGTATCAATCAATGAGAATTCTTTTCCATTCCAATCACTCTTACCATAGTGACGATCACGAGTAACTCCACTAACAGCATCTACGATTGCTTCTCTTCTCTGGATCAGTCTATTAAAGAAAGTAGACTTCCCTACATTAGGTCGCCCTACAATTGCCACTATATTACTCATTATCCTGAATTCTAAAATTTGTGCAAAATTAGTCTTTTTATTCTACCTAAACTATTGATGTTAACATATCAGTAAAATAATATAAAAGTGAAGTAAAATAAAAAACGAAAAAGCTCAACGGTCAGCGCATCGACCTATTGAACTTTTTCATAATTGATAGTCAGTCAGTGAAATAATTACTTATCTCAAAGATAAAAACAAATACAGATATCTTGGTTACTGTAAAACAACAAACTTTTTATGGATGCCTTTACATTGCCTGATTATTAAACATCCATGTTTTAATACTCTATATTTTTATTGCAAATAAGAAAACCTTTCAACCCTAGATTGAATGGCCTTGCAAAATCAAAAAAAATTTTAATAACAATCTTTTTAGATATAATTTCGTTTTCTCTCTGTATTTTGATCATCACCGGCATCTACCGCTGCCGATTTAACCAATACCATAACATCGTCAGTAGCCGAACACCCATTACAATTAGTTACTGTTACTGAATATTCGGTATCTTCTTCTGGTGACACTGTGATACTTTCTGTGGTTTCTCCTGTAGACCGTAAATAACTTACCCCGGTCGTTGGGGTTGTAACACAATCTCCAAGATTAAAATTAAAACCCCCTCTGTTATATTGACTGTCGGTGGTATTAAACCATCCACAAGCCCCGTAAGTTGCTGCTTCTGTCTCAATCACATTGGCACCGTTTCCTAAATGAGAAGCCGGACCTCTTCTGGTTAAACTTGTAGACCAAGATCCATCCTCGTTTGTTATTGTACCAGTGAATTTGGTTTAATACTTCCAAGCTGATTCATCTTCATTATAACATTGGTGCTCTCTAGGGCTATTTGAGGGTTTAGTACTCGTTCTTCCTTCATAGACAGCATATACCTCATAAATTGACTGAGGCAGTATATGATCAAAAATTGTCCCGGTGAGTGTAGCTGTACCATCAGCCAGTTCATTCCACTTTAAATCTATGTTAGAAAACCATAGTGGATTGTCTCCATCAGTTAATTACTTAGCATAGTTAATCCCTCTTACTAGTTGGTTGTATTCTTCAAACCATATTCTCATGTACAATCCACACATAAGGATACTCCCGAAACCGAAGCATTTAGCGTTACTTCTCCCGCTCCACAAAATTCTGCATTATCACCTGATTCGACTGATAAATGACATCTATTGTCTATTGACGAATGAAAATTATTTGAAGATTGAATATTAAATTCTTTATCATTTTCTTCGATTACGGTATTAAAACCTGAAGTCGTAATGAAAATTATAATTATACTTACGCCGAATAAGAACGAAGCAATTTGGGTCAAAGACATAATTTGGCTTAAGAAATTAAGCTTATTGGTAACTTTTGATATTATAGTTTTTTTGAATATAAAAATTCAAGTCTGGTTAATTATTTTGGAAATTAAATACGTAACAAGAAGAGATAAAAAAACTACATAGTAGTCTGAGACTATATGAATTTTACTAATCAATTTTAAAATGTATTCGTATTTTGAAAGTTAAGCCGCTACTTAAAAAATTTGTGAAGATAAAGTAGTGTTTATATCATATTTAGGACGTTTTAAAGAAGTTAATTACACGGAATTAGAAGATACACTTTGAAAAAACGGGTAGAAACGTTCAAAAGCAGTACTTTATCTTTAAACTACAATTCACCCATAGCAAAAAACTTGAAAAACTAACAAAATCTTAAAGATCAACTTGTTATGTGTACTTCAAGACGATATTTAACGATTGTAACCAAAACGCTTTAATTGCCGTTCATTATTACGCCAGTTCTTATTTACTTTTACGTACAACTCGATATGTATTTGTTTTCCGAAAAACCTTTCTAATTCTTTCCGGGCCTCTACTCCAACTCTTTTAAGCGCAGAACCTTTATGCCCAATAATAATTCCTTTTTGAGAATCTCTTTCTACCATGATTACAGATCTTATCCTGATTATTGTTTCATCTTCAAAAAATTCTTCGGTCTCAATTTCTACAGAATATGGGATTTCCTTTTTATAATGCATCAAAATCTTTTCACGGATGGCTTCGTTTACAAAAAAACGTTCTGGTTTGTCCGTTAATTGATCTTTAGGATAGAATGGAGGTGAATCAGGCAGTAATTCTACAATTCTACCAAAAACTTCTTTAACATTGAAATTTTGCAAAGCCGAAATAGGGTACAATTCTGCATTAGGAACCTTTTCTGCCCAAAATTTCATTTGTTCTTCTAATTGCTCCTGATTAGACCGGTCAATTTTATTTAGTAATAAAAAAACCGGAATCTTAGCGTTAGTAATCTTATTAAAAAATGCTTCATCCTTCAGTTCCTTTTCACCGATTTCTACCATATAAACCAGAATATCAGCGTCTTCAAAAGCAGATTTCACAAAACCCATCATAGACTCCTGCAGCTCATATGCGGGTTTAATAATCCCAGGAGTATCAGAAAGAATCATCTGAAAATCATCACCATTGACAATACCAAGAATCCTGTGTCTGGTAGTTTGAGCTTTTGATGTGATAATAGACAATCGCTCCCCGACAAAAGCATTCATTAGTGTAGACTTTCCTACGTTAGGATTTCCAATAATATTGACAAAACCGGCTTTATGACCCATGAATAAAATTTTGTCACAAAGTTAATTGATTATTCTTCAAGTTCATGTAATCTTTAAAAGTATTCTTATTATTAAGCTCTCGGTTTTTACTATTGAAAGTGAAGTCCTTTTTAATTTTTGCAACGAAACGTGGTTTAATATCACATACGCATAGAAAATAAAATTAGTTAGTATACTACTAATAGAGAAAGCATAAGACAGAATACCGATGTCTATATTAAGACACAAACTGGGAGCTCGCCTGTTTCTTATAAATCATATAAAAAAATTGTTATAAACCAAAGTACTGAGGAGCTATTGACCAATACAGAAGTTTCTTTATTAGATATTGATCGGAATATGGCTGATAAAATCTATTTTGATAGCGATGGAAATTATTCGTTGGAGATAATAGTGCGGCATTATTAAGATTAAAAATCATTTTCTTTTATTTGTATACAGTTGAAATCAAACTTTACCAACTGATTTTGAAAAAAATACTACTGCCATTACTGTTATTTGCAAATGGAGTGGTATACAGTCAATCTAAAGCTTACAGTGGAGTTATAAAAGATAAAGGCAGTAACCTTCCACTCTTTTCATCGTACCGACTTATCAAATGATTCGATAGCTAAATTTGGACTGCAAATAAGCGAATTGGACTTATAGTAAATTATGAGAACCGGAACGAAATAATGGAATTTACGAATGAAGAAGATAATGGATTTGAGTCTATGCCATGGTTTTATATGAAATTAAGGCTTTTTATTATCTTGTGAAAAAGGCATAAGGTGTAAGCGTAATAACAGCTGAATTTCTAATTAAGAAATTCAAACCATTTCGCTAAATTAGGCACATCAATGGAAAGTACTGACGCTCTTTCCCGTTACGACTCTTATACGAACCGATATGTTTAATGAAATGGCCCTAGAGAATAAAAAATATATTCATTTTAAAAATGCTATTCTCAAAGCATTAGATGAAATTGGCTCAAACGAACTAAAATACATTTCTGAATGGATTTATTTGTATCCCACACATTCTTTAGAAGTTAACAATATTATGATTGAACAGGAATATTCGATTCCAATGGGTTGGGATGGATATAATATAAAGGACTTACAAAGAATGGTAGATGAGGGTTTACTTGAAATTCAATCTGAGTCTGAAAAAGATCCTATTACATTTGAAAAGCAGATAATATTTAAGTTAATTGACGATTGAAGCGTGAGTTGAATTTGTAGCCTTCCCTGAAATCTGAAACGGAAAAATTACGGAAATGATTTAAAAATAATTCTATTTCAAATTTATGTTAAACCAATTCCATACATTTAGTAAAATGAATAAATCTCTGAAAAGAAAACTGTTTTTTACCTCTCTTATAGTAATCTCATTTTTTCTAGGCGGTCTTTTTAATGGTCTCGATAAATTATCGAATAACAAGCCCTTATATAAAATTGAGGATGTAGTTCTTATAAGTCGTAGTCCGAAATGGAAATATGGCTTAGGGTTTTATGTTGCTGTAATATTAATTAAGAAATCAGAAAACGGTTTTAATGTAAGTTGCAAAATTCATGTTGGTAACCATAATTATTTTCAAAACGTACCACTCGGTTCTGTCTCAACAATTGAAGAGGCTTATCATAAATGGGGTGTTGTTTCCTGGGCCAATGACGCGCTTATCATTGGTTCCTCTATCGATTCTCTTGTAACTATAAAGCGTAAACAGATTGAGCAACATCGTTAATTAAATTTTATTGACTAAAGAATACAATTATCTAATATATTTAGACTCTAATGGCTTAAAAAACATTTTTATGGAAATTTATCACACCAAATTAATCGAATCTCTTGCTGTTATTGCTTTATTCATTTTGTTTAGAGTTTTAATAAACCAACTCATAAATAAAACTATAATCGATAAAGTGGTTCAAAAATCAAGGAGCCGACTCGTTAGAAGAGCTATAAATTTAATAAACTTTTTGATTTGTACCACCTTGATAATGATAATTTGGGGTGTAAAACAATCAGAAATCGCTGTTTTTGCAGGTTCTGTACTAACAATTGTTGGCGTAGCATTCTTTGCTCAATGGTCACTCCTATCAAATATCACCTCTAGTATAATCTTATTTTTTGGTCATCCGGTAAAAATTGGAGATTCTATTTCAATCATGGAGACAAAGGATTACGAGATACGAGGTGAGGTATTGAATATTGGATTATTCTTCACCAGAATAAAACTTTATGAAACTCTTGATGAAATAACAATGCCTAATAATATCTTTATTTTAAAAACTGTAAGAAAAATAAATCCTCTTACAGCTGAATTAAAGCAAGATTCGATAACTAATCAAGAAACTATATAGAAATGTTAAACGAAGAGTTTTCAATAAAATCATACAAAGCGATAGCGCACGACCTAGAAAAAAAAACAACTAATGAAATTATATCTTTTTTAGATACTTCAACGGCACCTAAAGCTCAAAAGGTATTTTTTGAATTTTCGAATCACATTGTTGTAGATATTTTTCCGATGATGGATGATACATTATTCAAAAAAATCTTTACTAAAACCGACACTCATAAGGCTTCACGTGTTCTTGCCAGACTTGATCGTAGCGCTGTCCTGAAAAGATTAGAATTACTTCCTAAAGTCACTGCTCGGGAAATTAAAGAATTTTTAAGCTATAATGAGAATACTGCTGGATTCTTAATGGAAACAAACTTTCTCAGTTGTTCAAAAGACGATACAGTAGAAATTGTACTTGAGAAACTCCGGAAACTAAATGATAAAAGAATTCTCACCATATATGTTATTGATGAAGAACACAAACTAATAGGCAGAGTCCCTGTAAATTACATCGCTATTGCTAAACCAGAACAGGCACTGGATGAGCTAATGTATTTTGCCCATAGCGTTCAGGCAATGGCAACGAGACAAGAAGTGATCGAGGCTATCGAATCATATTCTCTCTTGCAAATTCCAGTGGTCGACATTCACAATCATCTACTTGGTATTATAAGAAATGACACTATACTTTCGGCATCTCGTGAAGAGGCAAGTGGTGATTTACAAACCATGTTCGGTGCTGGTAAAGAAGAACATGCTTTATCTAAAACATCCTTTGCAGTTCGAAAACGACTACCTTGGCTGCAAATTAATTTAGTAACGGCTTTTCTCGCTTCAATGGTTGTTGGACTTTTTGAAGACACAATCGCCAAAATTACAATTTTAGCTGTTTTTCTTCCTGTTGTTGCAGGGCAATCCGGCAACACAGGTTCACAAGCTCTTGCGGTAACTATAAGAGGTTTAGCGTTACGAGAAATTAGGATTGGTCAATGGATGCGTGTTGCCAAGAAGGAGCTTGCAGTTGGTTTTATAAATGGTGTGGCCGTGGCAATAACGACAGGAATTGTCGTCTTTTTTTGGGCAGATTCTCTAGGTATAGCTGTAGTCATAGGAATATCTATGATACTCTCTATGGTCATTGCAGGGTTTTCTGGTGCGATTATTCCAATTGGTTTAAAAGCAATAGGGCAAGACCCGGCGACATCTTCTTCGATTATATTGACCACAGTAACAGATATTTGTGGATTTCTCAGCTTTTTAGGTCTGGCATCCGCTTTATCATCGGCTTTAGGAATATCATAGCATCTTACTTACACCATTAAAAACAAAGTACTAGCCACGACAAAATCATAAAAGCTGAGAAAGATTTTGTTTCGCTTTACATCGTATCGTCTTAAATTCTACAATCCTAAAATATTAGCATCCACTCTAAACACACAGTCTACTTTAATGTCATGATTCTCATTGATAGTCTCATCTGTGGTAGTTGATGCTCTAAGTGTGAAAGAATCTTCTTTTAGAAAATCTTTTAACTCTACTCCGGTAGTTTCTAGTTCTATAACTTTTAGGTCTTGATTTTCTATATTTTCTGCAAAAGCTATTTCCTGTTCTTCCAGGCCTTCTGCATCAATAAATAGACGCACCTCTCGCAAAAAATTAAAATTGCCATCGGTAGGATTTTCAATGATCAGGTTTAAGCGTTTCAATTGGATGCTTTCTATTAAAGAACTGCTTGTATTGTTATTTTCGAATTCTGATTCTGAATTTGTAGGTACAGGTGGTGTTTCTATACTTATAGGTACATCAATAATTGTAGAGGATGCGATGGTGAATTCTGATTCATAACCTAGCTCAAATACTGTTAAGCGATCCAACTCGTCACAAGAGGTAGTAATGGTAATCAACAGTAAGGCTAGGACATAAAAATACTTATTCATTTTATTTTATTTTGAAGTTGCTCCAAATATATACGAAAAAAGGGTTCTTTCGGTTCTCATTTCCTTTGTTTTATAACCCAAAAGCTATTAATTCCAACTTAACAACCAGCTTTCTTTATAGTTTATCAGAACGAATACTTGCGAAATAAATTTTTGCTTTTTTATTTACTTTGGGAGCCAAGAGTAGTGCCGAAATAATTGTAGGAATAGCCATTAAAGCAAACGCACTATCTATTAAATTAATCGCCACATCTATTTTTACTATAGCCGCAACTATTATAGAAAGTATATAAATGTAATTGTAGTATTTACCATATTTTGGTTTGGTTAGAAATCCAAGACAGGTTACGCCATAGTACGAATAGGAGAACAATGTAGAAAATGCAAAAACGAATACCATGACAATTACTACAACATCTCCAATGCCATACGGCAAGACAGAATTAAAGGCTTCTAAAGTTAAAGAAATTCCATTATCATCAGAATGTTTCCAGACTCCTGTGGACAAGATTGCCAACGCAGTTAATGTACAGACCAGTAAAGTATCGATGGCGGGACCGATCATTGCTACCAGACCTTCTCTTATAGGTTCATTGGTTTTGGCAGTTCCATGCATCATTGGTGCTGTTCCTATACCCGCTTCATTAGAAAAAGCTGCACGTTTTACACCTGTTTTAATCAAATATCCCAAGACTCCGCCGGCTGCAGCTTCTCCGGTAAAAGCATCAGAAAAAATTAATACAAACATCTCCGGCACTTTATCGATTTGTAAAATAAGAATAGTGAAAACCGTAATAAAGTATAAAACGACCATAAAAGGCACTAATCTGCTCGCTACCAATCCTATTCGTTTAATCCCGCCAAGAATTACAAAAGACGCAATAACCGCCAGAACAAGACCGATATAGAGTTTTGTACTTTCATCCCAATCTAATACATCAACCAGTGTCTGGGTAAGCTGATTTGCGGTAAAAGCAGGTAACGTTCCAACTAGTCCTGCCAAGGCAAAGAAAACCGCTAATGGTTTCCAATGTTTTCCTAATCCTTCTGTTATTACGTACATTGGGCCGCTAAGTGTAGTTCCGTCATTACTTTCTGATCTATACATAACTGAAAGCGTACAGGTATAAAACTTAGTCGCCATCCCAATTAGTGCACTGATCCACATCCAGAAAATTGCTCCCGGACCGCCCATCACCAATGCAATCGCTACACCGCTAATATTCCCCATCCCGACAGTTGCTGCGATAGCAGAGGACAATGCCTGAAAATGACTTAATTGTCCCGGAGCATTATCGTTATCATATGATCCTCTAAGAATATTAATCGCGTGCCTGAAATATAAAAATGGTGTAAAACGAGAGTATATCAGAAAAAACAATCCTCCACCGATTAAAAGAGCTAATAAAGGCCAATCCCATATCCAGGAACTAAATGTGGCAATGGCAGTTTCTAAGGTTTTGATCATATTACATTACATTGTATTCTATAAATGTAGTTAAAAAAGAGCTCTAAAGTCGAACGCTTACTTGTATTTGCGTGAGGGATAGGAGCAAGCTTCTGTGTAGCGTAGATAGTCCGATCCGCCTGAGGCGGATCACGCTCAAAAAACTATTCTACTGCCTTGATGAATCTAGGTTTTTCTATTCCTCTGTCATACATTACGATACTACCGGCAACAGCCACATTTACACTTAGTTCTGATCGAAATTTAACTAAGAAATGTGATTTTTCTATAGCTATTTTTGATAATCCATGATCTTCTGCTCCTAATAAATATACACATCTCTTAGGATGTTTAAAGGTTTCCAGCGGGATTGCTTCATCTGTTAACTCTACGCCAACAAGCATTGCCCCTTTAGGAAGGTGCTGGTAAAAATCCTCGAAAGTATCGTAATGAAAGTATGGCATTGATTTTACGGCATTATGAGTATCACACGCCTGCTTGGCATAACGATTACCAATTGTAAATATATAACTAGCCCCCATATTCTGGGCAGTTCTCCATAAAACTCCTAAATTCTCCGGTGTTTTTCCATTCTGAATGCCAATGCCAAAAAACTCATTTTCAAAATTATCGATCATATTACAAAAGTATAAAGCATACAGCCTAATACCAACACTTTTTTTAACATCAAGATAACATACGAATTCTAAATTGATACTAACGAATTCTAAAACCCATACAATGTAATTATAATTAGTACATATTTTCGTACAAATAATCAACCTCAAAATATACTGTTATGAAAAATGTCATTGTTTTTTTCATCCTAATTATTGGGCTTCAGTTTATGAGAGCACAGGGCTTTCAGAACACAGGAAAGTATAAAGCAGTTACTGAAATAAAAGAAAATGGGGCAGAACAACCAACTTGCATTGTTAATCTGATTCGTTTGGGGGGAATTTCAGAAAACGTTTCTACTTTCACCATCAATGACATTGAGCTTTTTGAGGACATCTTTATCACCACCTTAGAGGACCCGGGTCTGGAAGGGATCTCTGAGGTGATTAAGATGGAAGTAGAATATCTGGCGTGCTGTGCCCAGGTGGAATCTTATTATTTTATGGTCACTGACGATGATAAAATTGTATCGCTTCCACAGCTAACCAATATATATTGTGAAAACTCGGATACTGATTCTCAGTATACATTTCCAAATCAGAAGTATGGTATAAAAGGAAATATTCTAGAGACTGAAACATTGTATAAAGAAACATCAGAAATTAAATATGTAAATCTAAAACAAAGCTTTACTTGGAATGATAACAAAATTAATACAGCGAAAAATACAGCAATCACCAGCAATTAGTATTTCAGGTGAGGAGAAATATACTATTTATTACTCCATCATTTTATTATACTGCATAGTACTGTTCTTTTTTACTGTACTACTAAGTTTTAAGATTTTCTATTGATATATAAAACCATTGTATACAGCAGGCGCGTCCAATTATTTCCAATTGTTTTTCCCAAAAAAACTGCCTGCTTGTATACGGTTTTACACAATTTACTTTTTTACCTAAGTATTTTATGGGTTTACAAAACAAAAAATTCAGTTTGATTATATTTGTTATCAAACTATAGTTTTATGAGCCCCAATAATTTTTCATATTACTTTTTTATTTTTATTGTATGGGTAGGCACTATTTATATATCATATGCCCAAAACAATGGTCTTAGAGCATATACCTTAGAAGATGGACTTCCTCAATCACAGGTACATGACATCATTCAGGATGATATTGGTTATCTATGGCTAGGAACTCGTGGTGGTGGATTGAGTAGATTTAATGGTGAAGAATTTAAAACCTGGAATGAAGATGACGGGCTTTTATCCAACTATATACATGCTCTTTATTTTGCCAATGATAGTCTGTTCATCGGAACTAGGAGAGGTTTGTCTATTAAAACAAAAAAGAAGTTTCATAACATTGAAGGACTACAGATCAACAAAATATTTAGAATCCATAACGAAACTTATTTAGCTACCAATGTAGGGATCCACGAATACAAACCTGCTACAGGATTAAAAAAAATAGTTTTGGACCCTAGAATCAATACAAGTATCGTAAATGAAATTGTTTTTGATGGTAAGCTGTTCTGGATAGCTACGAATAAAGGACTCTGGAAACTAAATAAGATCCATAAAGACGCAAGTATTATGGTGAGGCATAGCGCTTATAATTTTACCGCAGCACTGTATCACAAATCCAAAGTATTTGCAGCCGCTACGAATCAAGGGACTCTGGTCTTAAATACCAATGCAAAAAGCTATGGTAATAAATGGATCCCAAAACCGCTTGATGTCAATAACATTGCCATTCTGGATACAGAATTATGGTTTTCTACTAATAACGAAGGTATTGCGGTTTTAGATGCTTCCAATTACAGATTAAAGAAAAAGATAAATCGGAAAAACGGTTTAGCGGTTTCTAATATCCGCAAAAGTATTTTAGATCGCCAATCGAATATCTGGATAGCAACATCAGGAGGAGGATTTTATAAATATTCCCAAAACAATTTTACCCATTACAATAAGGACATAGGATTAAAAGGTAACCGGGTCTATGCTGTACATTCACTTGACAACGAAATTTGGGCATCTAATTCTGAGGTAGGACTAGTTAAAATTGATAGTACCGGCATACACCAAATCGAACAGGACGAAAGATTATTTGATATTAAAATTAAAACGATTGCCAGTGATTCTTATGGTAATATATGGGCAGGAACAGATGGCAAAGGTATTTTGTTAAAAGAAATTAAGCTTAAAGATAGTATTGTAGTCATTGATAAGGATTCTGATAACCCACAAAATGATACATTAACCAAAAAAGTAATTAAAAATTATATCATTAATAAAAAAGATGGTCTCTCTTCTAATTGGGTTAGATCGGTACACATTGTTAATGATACGGTCTGGGTAGCTACATACTCATCTGGCATCACCAGATTCATTTATGACTACGATAAACATAAAGTAACTTCTGTAAGGAGGTTCGCCAAAAAAAGAGGAATAAAAGATCTAGAAATTAAATATTTGACTTCTGATGGTAATGGTAGCATATGGTATGCTACAGAAAATGGGAGTTTTGGATTTATAAAAAGAAATAAAGTCACACATTTTAACAATATCCTAGATCAAAAAATCGCAATTAATTCCTTTATTTTTAAAGATGGGAAAATATATCTGGGTACTGCTGGACAGGGGATATGGTGGTCTAAATTGGATTCAGAGAATCTTTCTTTTCAAAAACTAAAAGGTCAAAAAAATCTGTACTCTAATAATATTTATCAAATGATATTTGATGCAAAGGATAATCTATGGGTAGGGACAGAACGCGGTGTGGATAGAATAGAAATCAATCTGCTTAATCAAATTACAGATGTGTTTCATTATGGTCGAAATGATGGATTTTTAGGAATAGAAACCTGTCTTAATGCAATTACTAAAGATCATCAGGATAATCTATGGTTTGGAGCTATTTATGGCTTAACCAAATATGAACCAGGAGAAACTAGTAAAGCTACCATTAAACCAGAAATTCATTTCGAAAATATAGAAATAGCCTATCAAACCCTGGACTCTATCAATCCGGATGTTTGGGCTAAAAGAGAAAATGTGTTACAACTAACACCGGAACAAACTGAATTATCTTTTAATTATAAGACCGTTGATCTCAATCACCCCAATGATATAGAATATCGATATAAACTAAACAACACGGCTTGGAGTCCGTGGTCTTCAGAAAGAAAACAAAACCTAGCAGGTTTAGCTTATGGTGCTCATTCCTTTTCTGCTCAATCCAGAAATTATAGATGGGAAGAAAGTGAACCTATTACTTTTAAAATTTTTATTGATAGCCCGATTTATAAGAAAATATGGTTTCAGCTTACAATGCTTGGCATTTTGCTTTTATCGCTAACAATTATCACCTTGTTATACATTAGAAAAGTAAAATTAAAGAATAAAGAAGAACGGGAAAAACTGCAAATGCAAAACCATTTACTCTCATTGGAACAGAAAGCATTACGCCTACAAATGAACCCTCATTTCATTTTTAATGTACTAAACGGTATTAAAGCGATGGGAACCAATAACCCATCCAAAATGAATAGTACGATAAACACCTTTGCCACATTGCTTAGGGAAACCTTATATAATTCCAGAAAAGATCATATTACACTGGATCAAGAAATGAAAACATTAAAGCATTATATAGAAGTAGAAAAATTAATGGCTAATAAACCATTCGAATATACTATTTCAATTGATTCAGAATTTGATCCTGAAGAAGTATTAATACCACCCATGCTCATACAGCCTTTTGTAGAAAATGCGATACGACATGGTATCTTAAAAGGAAATAGAGATGGAAAACTAAAAGTATTTTTTGATACTAACGAAGAATTCTTACATTGTAAAATAATAGATAATGGATTGGGTATTTTTCAATCCCAAAAAGCTAAAACTAAAACCGATCATCAATCGATGGCACTGACGGTGACACGAGAAAGACTAGAATCAATCTCTGGAAAAGATACGCTACAGATAAAAGAAATCCTTGATGAGGACGCCTCTGTCGTAGGAACCGAGATATCGTTCAGAATACCATTGCTAACTGATTATTAACGACAACTATGCTTACAGCAATTATTGTAGAAGATATGCCAGATGCGCTTCAACTTTTAAAAAGTGACCTGGAAACCAATCATCCCGAAATTAAAATTATTGATACAGCTCGTAGTGTAGTAGAAGCGGCAAAATCTCTTAGAACAAATGAACCTGACATTCTGTTTCTGGACATCATGCTCGGAGATGGTACCGGTTTTGATGTATTAGAAATATTTCCTGAGCTAAAATCAAAAATCATTTTTGTCACTGCCAGTGATGAATATGCGATAAGAGCTTTTAAGTTTGCAGCCATAGATTATGTATTGAAACCTTATTCTAATGAAGAATTAGCGCAAGCTGTTACCAAGGCAAAAGAACAAATTCAACCTAATAAAGAGCGTCTAAACATACTAAAAGATACGCTATCGGCTCCGGAGCAAAAACCTGATAAAATATCATTACACACGCTGGATAAAATCATTATTGTAAGCTTAGATGATATCGTTCGTTGCGAGTCGGATAGTAATAACACTATCTTTTATCTACAGGATGGACAGAAGGTTTTTGTTACCAAAACACTGAAGTATTTTGCGGATATGCTTAAAAACTATCAATTTCTGAGAGTTCACCAAAGTCATTTGATCAATCTACAATGTATCAGCGCTTTTATAAAAGCAGATGGTGGTTATCTGATGCTAAAAAATGGTGAAAATGTACCCGTTTCTGTTCGCAAAAAAGTGGAGGTGATGGAAATTCTAGACAGTATGCACAGATAAAACTAAACATATAAACATTCATATCAAACCCATTCAGTTTTTCGTTGAGTGGGTTTTTAGTTTATTTTAAATATAAACAGCATTGTGGAAACTGAAAAAAAATAAAAAAATATCTTTTGAGAAAGCTTCTAAAATCGAATCCCAAAGCTTGTGTTATCATCATGATTATTTTGTAAAGAGCTATAAATTATAGTACTTTGTAAACACACAAAAGCACTTAATATGGCCGATAATACATTGTCACCAGCTAACAAGCAATCAGGTTTAGTTCCCGGAACGGTAGTCTATACAGGAAACAAATCATCTGGTGATTTGTTTATTGAAGTTTTTGATTATGATAAAAATTCTTATGAAGAAAAAGAATTAAGCAAAATAGAAGAGGCATTTTCTTTTAAAGATACCGAACCTGTTACCTGGATAAATATCAATGGTATCAATCATACCGAAGCTATTGAAAAAATTGGTTATCATTACAAACTACATCCGCTTATTTTAGAGGATATTGCGAATACACAACAACGACCTAAGATTGATGAGTATGATGGATATCTTTTTGTCGTTCTAAAAATGCTCTATTTTGATCTAGACGGAAAACTGGAAATTGAACATATTAGTTTTGTCCTGGGCAGTAATTATGTAATATCCTTTCAGGAAGCTGACGGTGACGTTTTTGATGCAATCAGAAATCGTATCAGAACAGGCAAGGGAAGAGTGCGATCCATGGGATCTGATTATCTTTTATATGCCTTGATGGATGCTGTGGTGGATAATTATTTTAACCTGATTGAGGCGATGGGGGAAAAAATTGAAGAGTTAGAAGATGATTTATTTGAAGAAAAACCTAATGATGATATCACATATGACATCCAAGGTCAGAAAAGAGAGATTCTAAAAATTAGACGTGCTGTGTTTCCATTAAGAGAAGTGGTAAATCGAATCGAAAAAAGCGATCACCCTTTCATTACTGATAAAACGCAATTCTATTTAAGAGATTTATACGATCATATTATCCAGGTTTCAGAAAGTATTGATATTTATCGCGAAATGATCTGGGGTTTGATGGATATGTATATGACCACTATAAGCAACAAAATGAACGAAGTGATGAAAGTTCTTACGATTATAACATCCATCTTCATTCCATTGTCATTTTTGGCAGGAATCTACGGAATGAATTTTGAATATATCCCTGAATTGAAATTTAAATATGGATACTTCGTTCTTTGGGGGGTAATGATTGTCATTTTCTTTGGCCTTTTATATTATTTTAAAAGAAAAAAGTGGTTATAAGAAGAATTTAAACTATTAATTACATAGAAAATGCCTGCAATAATGCAGGCATTTTCATACGTTGAGTTTGTGCTTATTTATTAGAAAATCAATTCCTTCCTAAGATGTTTTTATTTTAAAATCAAATCTTTTAATTCAAAAGTTTTAAAGCGGTGATTGTTCTTTTAATAAATTCCTGTTTATCTCCATCCTCATCTACTTCAGTTTCGGTTTTAAAAGAAAAGGTAATTTCAAAAATTTTACCGATAAACTTTTTATCCTTTAGATTATACATTTTTAAAGCCTCTGGAGTTATCAAACTAAAAAATATGGAATCATCTTCGTTATCTTCATTTTTATAACTGAAATTATACGAATCACCTTCGAATCCATCAAAATTTGCTTTCATAGTATCAATTCCTTCTGCTGCAGATTCTGCTACAGCTTCGACTATTACTTCTTCAACTTCTTCTTCCTCTTCTTCCTCCTCCTCTTGTCCAAAAACTGAAACACTACTCGATAACAATGCCATTATCAATATCAAAATTTTTAAATCTTTCATTTTATTTGCTATTTAAGTTAACTCTTGTTTCTTATTAATTCTTTTTACTATTACTTATGACACATTTATTTTTAAAAAGTCACTCCTACCTTATTTTTATCAAAATAATTTCAAAATAAACATATCTACCACTTCTACCAGAATAAGGATGATAATAATCCACTCTAATTTGCTACTTTCCTTATGGAACATGATATCTTTAAAAAGTTCAAGGTTTTCTTTGATTACTTCTACCTGATCATGAATACTTCTATATCTATCTTTAAGGTCAAAAACCCTTTTAAGATCCTGATCAAGCTTATTAAGCACCTCATCATCCCAAGTTACATCGTGAGAGTCAAAAATATATAGATTTTCTGAAATTTTATTTTTGATATTCAATACTCTTCCTATATACTTTTTTAATTTTTTTCCACCGATATCTAGCCTGCCTTTTTCTTCCAGATAGGAAGTATGCACTTTGGTATCTTCTAAAATCTGTTCAGAAATATTTGCATAATGGTCAAGAGCCACAGATTGAGAAACATTGAGCATAATAAGCCGCAGAGACTCGATATTAAATTCGCTCAGTGTTACTTTCGAAAAAGATATGGTATTAGTTGATCCACCAACGATAATTTCTATTTTTTCTGATATATCCTCATCAATATAATTTTGAGCAAATGATAGAATCTCATTACTGAGTTCTCTTATCTCCTGTCTGGAAATGTTATAAAAACAAACTACACCGTATTTAAATATATATACATACTGTTCCTGTTTCAGTTTATAGAACAGCTCATCCGTATCCGAAAACAGCAAGGTAGCTTTGAATTGATTCTTACAATTTCTGATAGCAATACCATCAGCTATCTGAACTGCATACGCCTTATTTTGCATAATCGTTATACGGTGAAAATTTCACCGTGATCTTTAAAACTTTTAAACTCTACCATATATCCGTTTGGATCTTTAACAAAAAAGGAAAGATGCTCTCCTACTTTATTTTCAAAAAAAGTTGCCTCGGTAGTAACTTCTAAATCCATCGAAAAAAGCCTGGAATATAGCTTCCCCCAGGTTTCTACTTCAACAATTACCCCAAAATGAAAAGATGGTAATATCTGATTACCTAATCGATAGTTTTTAAAATCGAAATTAAAATCTCCTGCCTTTGTAAATGTTATTTGATTTCCATACAAATTGATATCTATCCAGGTATCGGCAGATCTACCTAATCGTGCACCCAGCATAGAGGTATAGAAATCTTTGGTCACTTCAAGATCTTCACAGGGAAGAGCAAGGTGAAATTCTGCTTTTTTCATAAGTATTAAAGATATTAAAACTATTCTATATCTTCCGGATCTTCCGGATCTTCCGGATCTTCCGGCACTTCTATCTCATTACTCTCCTGATTATCACTTTCATCATCGTGATCTTCCATTGCTGCCACCAAGCGTTTACTTACTTTAACCAAATACAAAGTGTCATCAGTTTTAACCTCTACACATTCTACGATTTCATTTTGTGCATTCCTAAACGTAATGATATCATCTTCGTCATATCCATCCGGATATTTCTCCACTAATAAGTCGAGAATATTATTATTTAGTTTTTTGAAGTCGACTATTACTCTCCTTAGATTACTATTTCTTGATCCTTTCATATCTCTACATGTCTAATAAATAAGCAAATATTAACGGAGCTACGATGGTAGCATCAGATTCTATTACAAATTTTGGAGTGTTGATATCCAGTTTCCCCCAAGTGATTTTTTCATTCGGCACTGCCCCGCTGTAAGATCCATAACTTGTGGTAGAATCACTAATTTGGCAAAAATAATTCCAAAATGGGGTATCGGTACGTTCCATATCCTGGTATAACATTGGTACCACGCAAATCGGAAAATCTCCTGCAATACCACCGCCGATTTGAAAGAATCCTATACCGTTTTCAGAATTATCTGTATACCAATCTGCTAAGAACGTCATGTATTCAATCCCTGATTTCATAGTACTGGCTTTAAGTTCTCCTTTCATCACATAGCTCGCAAAAATGTTACCCATGGTACTGTCTTCCCATCCAGGAACAACCATTGGTAAATTTACTTCTGCAGCCGCATACATCCAGCTATCTTTGATATCAATTTCGTAGTATTGTTCTAACACCCCAGATAACAGCATTTTATACATAAATTCGTGTGGAAAATATCGCTCTCCTTTTTCTTCTGCATCTTTCCATATTTTAAAAATATGTTGCTGCAATCTTCTAAAAGCTTCTTCTTCAGGAATACAAGTATCTGTAACTCTATTCAAACCTTTCTCTAATAAATCCCACTCTTGTTGAGGTGTGAGGTCCCTATAATCGGGAACTCTTTTATAATGGCTATGAGCAACCAGATTCATGATATCTTCTTCCAGATTTGCTCCGGTACAGGATATAATATGAACTTTATTTTCACGGATCATTTCTGCGAATATTTTACCTAATTCTGCTGTACTCATGGCACCAGCAAGTGATACTAACATTTTTGATCCACCATTAATTTGCTGTTCATAGGACTTAGCAGCATCTACAATTGTAGCAGCATTAAAATGCAGATAATACTTTTCTATAAATTGGGAGATGGCCCCTTTAGTCTTCATCCTGGTCGTATTTTAATTTATTAATATTATTTTCTTTATGGTATGTGTAAAGATTATCATTTTCTTCATCTTCATTTTTTTCCGAAAATTTGTAGCTTAACATTTTATAATAAAGCTTAGCGGCAAGAAAATCAGATGATTTATCTGTTTCATTAGGGCATAATTCTACAATATCAAATCCAACCACATTTTTTTCTTCAAACACTTTTTTTAGAAATTCTAGAGTTTCATACCAGAATAACCCTCCAGGTTCCGGAGTGCCGGTGCTAGGCATTATTGAGGGATCCAGCGCATCCAGATCAAAAGTGATATATACATTATTTCCCAACAGATCAATCACATTATCCATCCAGTAATCGTCAGTAGCCATATCGTGTGCAAAGAATACGTTTTCTTCATTCATTACTAATTTTTCAGAAACATCCATACTTCGAATACCTATCTGGATCAGGTTTGTAGTTTCATTGGCTTCGTATAATGCACAAGCGTGATTATATCGAGAACCTTCATATTCTTTTCTTAAATCTGCGTGTGCATCAATCTGCAGTACGGTTAAATCATCAAAACATTCGTTAAAAGCCCGAATGGCTCCAATAGAAACGGAGTGTTCTCCACCAAACATCGTAACAAATTTATTACGCTTAATATTAGTTTTTATCACTTTATGAACAGCTGCCACCATTGCATCTGGCGAGCTGTTTTCTGTAACGGGGTCTGCAAGATAAATCCCTTGTTTATACACCTCGGTATTGGTTTCTATATCATAAAGTTCCATATTTTCAGAAGCGTGCAAAAATACTTCAGGACCTTTGTCTGCACCTTTACCCCAAGTGCTAGTTCCATCATAAGGAACAGGGATCAATACTACTTTGGATTTTTCATAACTAGCATACTGTCCTTCGATGCCGGCATATGTTTTGTTAATTTTCATGGTATTATGGCACTTAAAATTAATGGATTACTTAGATTGTAAAAGAGCTTCTTTCTCAGACAACTTATTCTGGTCTATCAATATATTATTTTGATATCCCAGAATCGATAGTAATTGTTCAGAGGTTTGTTGTGCTGCAAAAACTTCGGTTGTTATATTGTCATTCTCATCTCTATCTATCAAAATATGTTTCGGTTGTGGAATCAGACAGTGTTGCAACCCTCCAAAACCTCCAATAGTTTCCTGGTAAGCTCCTGTATTAAAAAAACCGATATATAGTGGTTTTTCCTTTTTGTACTTTGGAAGATAAATAGCATTCATATGTTGCTCTGAATTGTAATAATCATCACTATCACAAGTAAGACCTCCTAATAAGACACGTTCGTATTCCTGATCCCAACGATTAACAGCCAGCATTATAAAACGTTTATTTATTGCCCATGTATCCGGTATGGTTGTGATAAAAGATGAGTTGATCATATTCCATTTCTCACGGTCATTCTGTTGTTTTTGATACAATACTTCATAAATGGCTCCTCCACTTTCACCAACGGTAAAGCTACCAAATTCAGTAAAGATATGGGGAACATCTACTCCTGCTTCTTGACAAGCAATTTTAATTTGATTTATAATTTCATTTATCATGTATTGATAATCATAATCAAAAGCCAGAGAATTTTTAATAGGAAAACCACCTCCAATATTTAAACTATCCAGACTAGGGCATATCTTCTTAAGGCTGATATAAACTTTCAGACATTTCAGTAGCTCATTCCAGTAGTAAGCGGTATCACGAATACCAGTATTTATAAAGAAATGAAGCATTTTAAGTTCTACCTTGGGGTTGTCTTTAATCTGATTGTTATAAAATGGAACAATATTCTTATATCCAATTCCTAAACGTGAAGTATAAAATTCAAATTTTGGTTCCTCTTCCGAAGCAATTCGGATTCCAACTTTAAAATCTTTATCAATAGCTTGAGACAACAAATTAAGTTCTTCGTAATTATCAATTATAGGAATACAATTATGATGTCCGCTATTGATCAATCGAGCAATATTCTGAACATATTGATCTCTCTTAAAACCATTGCTAATCACATAGGTATCATTGGTAATTTTACCTTGTACTTTTAAATTTTCGACAATATCTATATCAAAAGCAGATGAGGTTTCTATATGAATGTCATTTTTTAGGGCTTCATTCAACACATGATTAAAATGAGAACTTTTGGTGCAATAGCAATAATTATAGTTCCCAGCATAATTATTGATTTTTATCGCGGATTCGAACCATTGTTTTGCTCTGTTGATGTTTTCAGATATTTTTGGTAAATAAGTAAATTTTAAAGGAGCTCCGTACTGAGCAATCAAAGCCATTAGATCTACACCATGAAAATGCAGTTCATTATTTTGTAAAGTAAATTCTTCCTGTGGAAAGTAAAAAGTCTGATCAATAAGATCGATGTATTTTGTTTTCATCTTTAGTATAAATTACAGATGAAATTCTACTCAAGTCATAGCCACAAAAACCTAAGACCGAAGTGTTATTTCATTAAACAAGATTAGAAAATTAAAATTTTTGAATTATAATATTAATGAGTGAGCATTCTAGTTTTCACACCCGAATAATAGAAACAGTACTAGGAACGAGTAATGTTCGTTCTGAAGATCTAAGTGAGTTTATATACATTTCAGAAGTCAGCCTGAGAATTCGGTTCCTCATCCCTGAGGCAGCTTTTGGAGTAGACTTCTTTATTCTCCTGGGCCCGAATCTGAAATACATTTTCATTTATGTAGGCAATGCGTCTGTTTAATTTGACTCATCAGTAAGATCAAATGTAATAAAAAAGTAATATCAAAAGCATTTTTTGATATTATTTTTAAAAAATTACAAGGTGGTTTATATAAAACAAATGGGGTATTTCTTATATCTATATAATCTATAATACAACCTGTTTCCATCCTGCATTTATGGAATATAATTTTTGTACATTTAATATATGCTAAAACCTAGTTAAGATGAAACAAGTTCTAATACCCATAGATTTTTCTGACAATGCTTATAATGCTTTAAATTACGCAAAGACATTGTTTTCTAATCACTCCACTACCTTTTATCTATTATACGTTTATATTAGCTCCCCATCAAGTCTCTTGAGTCCGGAACAGAATGAATCCGTATTGGAAGAGATGTCCAGTAATGAAAAGAAAGATCTAGAAGATTTTCTGAATATTGCAAGAAAAGAAAACAATAATGACCTTCACTTTTTTGAAATCATTTCTAAAGTAGGTTCTTTGGTAAAAATAATGAATACCATTGTCTCTTCTAAAAAAATCGATTACATCGTTATGGGTACTAAAGGAGCAAGAGGTGGTAAAGAAGTATTTTTGGGTAGTAATACCGTGAAGGTTATTAATAGCGTAGACAACTGCCCTATAATTGTGGTTCCACAAAATTACATTTCTAAAGAACCCTCCTTAATTGCATTTTCCACTAACTTTAAGAGAGCATTTATCAAGGATGAATTAATGCCATTGATCGACATCTCAGTATCTAATAATTCTAAAATAAACATTGCCAGAATAATGCAAGAAGAGTATATGACAGATCATCAAAAAGAAAATAAAGAAACCCTTAAAACTATATTTAAGGATTTAGATTATATCTTCTGTAAAATTGACGTCGAAACATCTGAGACAAATGCTCTGAAGGATTTTGCCAAACATACAGAAAGTGACCTCATTGCATTAGTTCATCATAAGTATAGTTTTTTTCAAAAACTCATAGAAGAGGATGTTGTCGATAAGATGAGTTTTAATAGTCCTTTGCCTTTACTTATTTTATCTGAAGCAAAGTAACTTATTAAAAAGATATCAGAAAAATTTTAAACGATAAACTCCCTTATTTTTTGATAATTTTGGATTTATCCGTTAAGCCTTTAATCTCCATTTTTGGACTGCCGTATACGTAGATATTACTTTTTCCCTGAGCATACAGTTCTAAGTTTTTACTTGCAAATACGTATACATCGGAAGTGTTTGAAGTATAAAGGTCAACGGAAGATACTTTGATCTTTTTAGCATCAAGTTCTGAAGAGTCCTTTAAATTAAAAGAAGCATAATCAGAATTTCCATTTAGACTCAGCTGAGCAGACTTGTTTAACGTTGCCACTATTTTATTGGCACTAACATTTGCTTTTAAATCAGTATTATCATTCATCACAATCGTCGTGTTTTTCGATCTTATTTTTATTTTACCTCCAGCATCTCGATGTAATGTTACAATGACATCCTCTGCGGATATATCCAATTCGAAATTACTCGAATTGTAAGAGTTTACGTATATTTTATCAGAAACAATTTTCTCATTTCCAAAAAGGCTTGCGTCATTTTTAAGTATTATATGCTTAAGTTCCTTAATATTGAGATCAATTTCAAGCTTTTTATTACTTATGATTTTATTGGTAGTATAAATTTTTAAAACATCATTTTTAACATTGAATTGAATAATGTCTATTAGATTTTCATCAGTTCGTAAGAAAAATTCATTCTTTTCCGCTTGAGTAATCTTTACTTTCAATGCATCATCTATTTCTATGGTATTAAAATCCTCAGTTATCTCTTTCTGAACTTCTTTTACAGATTTATTCCCCTTTATTTTTGGTTTTTTTTGCGCAAAAACCATAACTGTAAAAAATGATACTATTACTAATGCTATTATCTTTTTCATTCTAATATTTAAATTACACCTATTTAGACTCCTTTATCTTTTAGACACAAACTTTTTTAAAAGTCACATTTTCTATTTTATTTCACTCTTTATTTCACTCTTTATTTCAATTATATAAAATAAATTTGTAAAAAATATATAGATCACATGAGTTTTTACAGACAAGAACTAGTATTTACGTTGATATTAATTGGTATTATGTTTTTAGTAATTTTAGCGACCAAAAGCGCTATAAAAAAGTTTGGTCTAGCCAGAGCTATTGATGCAAATAGGAGAAAAATCATTTTCAATTTAAGCTATCTTTTTGTTTACATAACTGGGGGTCTATTACTTACTTTGATCTGGGGAGTTGATCACAGGCAGTTTGCCTTATTTATTTCTTCTATTCTGGCAGTACTGGGTGTTGGATTTTTTGCCCAATGGTCTATTCTCTGCAACTTAACCGCAAGTGTAATTTTGTTTTTTAGTCACCCTTTGCGAATTGGTGATAGGATTAGAGTTCTGGATAAAGATTTTGACTGGACTGGTAAGGTAAATGATATCACCGGTTTTTATCTTTTTATGAAAACAGATGATGGCCGTGATATTACCTTACCAAATGCGTTGGTAATTCAAAAAGGGATTGAAATACTCAGTAAGGAGCCTATAGAAGATGAAGAAAATGGTGAAGAGCATTATGATTAATTTGTTATTATCTAATCTTTTTATGCGCTTCGACAGCTTTTATCTTGGCTCTTTTTAATCGCATTTTTAGCGCACTTTCATTGATGTCCAGTAGTATTTGTAATTCTTTTACTGGTATATTATCGTGATATTTCAGCATTAATATTGCCTTATCTTCTGGACTTATCATTTCCAAAGCTTTTTCCATCTTTACCATTTTGATTTCATAAAAATCCTCATCTAATTCAGATTCTTCCGCTGATAATTTGTGTTCCTTATTTTTTAGCCTTTCAGCTAGGCTTGATACTTTTTTTTCCTTATCGCGAGTAATATAATTAACGCAAAAATTATAAGTGAATACATATAACCAAGTAGAAAATTTTGCTCTGCCTTGAAACCTGTTGATTTTACCGTACAATTTTATAAAAATCTCCTGAGTAAGATCTTCTGCTTCATCATCATTCTTCACAAAACCATAACACTTACGATATACTTTTTCCTGATACCTTTCATATAAAATCCCAAACAGCAAATGGTTCTCAGAATCAATGATCTTCTCAACTAATTTTTCATCCGTTAAAAGTTTAGCTTCTTTAATAAGATCATTTGATTTCTTTTCTTCAAGTAAGGATACTATATCTCTGACAATGTTCATATTTATATGATTAATAACTTATTAAATATAACAAAATGTGACCTAATTTCTCAGAATGTGTCTCAATAAAACATACAAAAGATTTAATAATCATGTCAATATCAAAAATATACGAGTCTGGTATTCAGCAAAACAACACAGCACATTTTGCCAATATCATACAAATGGCTTTTATTGATGGTGAAATGAATGAAGGTGAAAAAAACCTTGCTGCCAAATTTGCCCAAAAACTTAATATTATCCAGGAAGAGTACCGCCAAATTCTAAAAGATCCTAAAAAGTATCCTTTAATTCCAGTAACTTCTAAAGAAGAACGTTTACAACATTTATTTGATCTTTTTAAAATGATTTTCGCAGATCATTCTATTGATCAGCAGGAAATAAGACTCATTCACAACTACGCAATTGGTTTGGGGTGTTCTAAAGAAAGAGCCCTGAAATTGATTAAAGAATCCATACGAATATTTCAAGGAAAACTTGATTTTGAAGAATATCGGTATTTAGTAGAAAGAGGATAGAAGTTATATAATTATTCGAAATAAGATTATTACTTCTCAACAATTCTTTAAAAAGCTGTCAATTCATCTCAAAGTAGAGAACATCACCAATCACTTACTAATTAAAAGGGGAAACAACCTTCTAAAAATCAGTTATTTTACTCTTTTTTCAAAAGTCTTATAGTCTACTTTTGTACTTACATAAAATTTAACTCTTAAAACAAACAAAAATGGTAGTTTCACACAAAATCAAAGACTATAGCACTTTAATTATCAGTAATTATTCGGGAGGAAAACAGATAGGATTTTTATATCTATATGATGCTAGTAATAAGTACCTGGGGTATTTTGGAATTATAAAGGATGGACAGGCATTGCCACAAAACATACAACATTCTAATGGAATTCTTAATATCTATTTCCACGAAGCAGAAATGGAAACATTGCTTGATACGCTTAGAAATGAAGATCCAGTGTATGTCAAGTTTCATGCAACGCTAAAATGGGGATCACTCAGCACCGGAAAAGAACCTGTAGGAGAAGGAGAAGACACTCCGTAAACAAAAGTTAACCAACTTATATTTAATCAATTTTAGTAAACAAGCAAAAGCTTCAGAATGTTTCTGAAGCTTTTTTTAAAATAATACCCCTAAGTTTTATAAAAATTAATGTCGAAATGTGATCAAAAGACATATCAAATTTCCAAAAAAAGGAACATCTTATCAATTTTTAGCGTGTATATTCTTTCCGAATTCTAAAAAAATTCGAAGTAAACCAAAGCTAAAAACTTACATCACTTCACAATAAGAAGAACTACAAGAATATTTCTATATAACTGATTATCAGTTTTAATAATTAAATTTTAATTCTATTATCTAATTTATACTCAACGAAAAACTCTTTTTTGCGAATTTGTATTTTTCACATTTTTTACAAATTTAGCGAACGTTCGCTTTTTTAATCAAAAACTTTTTTTTAATATTGTCTCATATTTGATCAACCAGGACGCTGGCTGATCACATTACAAAAATGAAATCTGGTACATACTACACTGTATACATTAGAATTCGAATTATTAATGAATAAAAAACTGAAAGGATGAAATCAAAAGTCAAAACCAAAACATTGGTCACCAATTGGGCTGTTAATAATACGATTGATTACAATGTAGAAAAAACAAACAATTAAACATAGGGACCTTAACCTTTGACATAAAATTTAAAAAAGAACATTATGACTACTTATAATTCGGCACTCGATACCGTACGCACACTAAAGTCAAAATACGGAAATACCTGGGCAACGATAAGACCAGAAAATGCTGCACGTATTGCTGTACAAAACAGATTTAAAACAGGATTAGATATTGCTAAATATACAGCGTCTATTATGCGTAAGGATATGGCTGAATACGATGCTAATAGCGTAAATTACACTCAATCACTAGGTTGCTGGCATGGTTTTGTTGCCCAACAAAAAATGATCGCAGTAAAAAAACATAAAGGTACTACTAGTAAAACCTATTTATATCTTTCCGGTTGGATGGTGGCTGCATTACGTTCTGAGCTGGGACCTTTACCAGATCAGTCTATGCACGAAAAGACATCAGTTCCTAAGTTAATAGAGGAGATTTATACATTTTTACGTCAGGCGGATGCGGTAGAACTAAATGATCTTTTCCGTCGTCTGGATGCTGGTGAAGATGTGCAAGATGAGATTGATAATTTTGAAACACACGTCGTTCCTATTATTGCAGATATTGATGCAGGTTTTGGAAACGAAGAAGCGACATACCTTTTAGCTAAAAAAATGATTGAAGCTGGTGCTTGTGCGCTACAAATAGAAAATCAGGTATCCGATGCTAAGCAGTGCGGCCACCAGGATGGTAAAGTAACGGTACCTCATGAGGATTTTATTGCAAAGCTCAATGCAATTCGATATGCGTTCTTGGAATTAGGTGTGGATGAAGGGATTATTGTAGCAAGAACAGACTCTGAAGGTGCTGGCTTAACTCAAAAACTACCAGTTTCTCAAGAGCCGGGAGATTTAGCATCTCGGTATATGGATTTTGTGGAAGCGGAAGAAGTTTTAATGGAGGAGGTGAACGAAAATGATGTGTTATTTAAACGTAATGGCAAACTAGTTCGTCCGGTACGATTGCCAAATGGTTTGTATAAATTTAAAGAAGGTTCTAATATCGATCGAGTTGTATTAGACTGTATTACAAGTTTAGAGAATGGCGCGGACTTATTGTGGATCGAGACCCCTACTCCTAATGTGAAGCAGATAGCACATATGGTAAATAGAGTTAAAGAACAGGTGCCTAATGCTAAATTAGTCTATAACAATTCTCCATCCTTTAACTGGACAATCAATTTCCGTCAGCAAGCTTACGATCTTATGGTAGTACAAGGAGAAGATGTTTCAGCATATAATCGTGCTGAGCTAATGGATGTTAAATATGATGGTACTGAGTTATCCGACAGGGCAGATGAGATGATTCGATTATTCCAGGCAGAAGCATCTCGTGATGCCGGTGTATTCCATCACCTTATTACTTTACCAACTTACCATACTACTGCACTACATATGAATGATCTGGTAGCAGGATATTTTGGAGGTGAAGGAATGTTAGCATATGTAGATTCGGTACAACGTCAGGAAATACGCAAAGGGGTTTCTTGTGTAAAACACCAACGTATGGCTGGTTCTGACTTAGGTGATGATCATAAAACATTCTTTGCCGGTGAAAAAGCATTAAAAGCTGGTGGTGAGAAAAACACCAGTAATCAATTTGAAGTTAAAACAACTATTGAAGAGCCAGCATTGGTCTTAGACAAATAAAGCTTGTATTAATTTTATTCAGAAAGGTGATCTACTTATTTGTAGGTCATCTTTTTTTATGGTTTTAAAAATTGACGCAATTGAAACAAGAAAGCTTTTGTATAAAATTCAACATCGTGCTTAATTATAAGAAGGAGAGTCGAATACTGAATATAATTTTGCACTTGTAAGTCGAGTAAATTTAAAAACTGCCCGAAATGATTATCGGGCAGCTATCATCACTGATCTTGCTAATGTTTTCTAGTACAAAGCCCCTTATCTCTCTGTAAAGGTATTAGTAATTTATAGGATTATCTACATCAAGTAAAAGATAATCTATGTCTAATTTTTTATGAATCAACCTTGATTCTGGAATTATTAAGACTCAGTCAAACCTTAAAATTGCGCCGTGCCATTTTTTTTTTAGTAAGTCCATCTTTTAAAACATCTTTATCAAATTCAATCATAATTTACAAATAATCATATATTTATAATTTAAAATTAGAATACTATATGAAAATACCTGTTTCATTCTTTAAACATGAGATACTATATAGATGGTGTTTTCTTGTTTTCTTGTTTTCTTTTTTTTCTTCTTATTCTCAAAGTAAAACATACCCTAGTGAATTAGGAACTCCTCTTATACAAAATTTCGGACCAAAACAGTACAATAATTTAAATACTCAACATTGGTTTGGATTCCAGTCGAAAAGCGGATTTTTATATTTCAATAACCATGGAGGAGGTTTGTTGGAGTATGACGGAGTATCCTGGACAACATTAAGCTTCCCGATTGACCAAATCACTTCTGCTGCTCAGAATAATGAAAACAGAATTTATGTTAGTAACGAAGAAGATTTTGGATATATTGATTTTGAAAATTCTTTATGGCCTTATTATGTTTCTTTAAAAAAAAAGTTGCTTTCTAAATATAATCTTTCCAATATCAAAATCTTGGGCTGTTTCAATATTAAGAATAAGATTTTTTTTGTTCTCGAAAATAAAATTTTAGTTTGGGAAGGTGAGAATATTTTGAAGGTAATCTCCAGCGATTCTGTTTTTGCTAGTGTCTTTTCAGTAGATAACAAACTATATTTAAAAAAACAGAATGGTGGAATTTACGTTTTTAACAATAATCGCCTAATTCCTTTAGCGAATACAGATTTAATATCTACTAAAACTATTTCTGGATTTTTTTCAAACGAAAAAAAAGAATTGCTTTTAATAACAGAAAATGGAGAATTCTACAAATACAATAATCAAAAGGTTACATTGACTGGAAAAATTCCTAAAGAATTTTCTTTGAATATGTATTCGCGAAATGCAGTGATCAAATTACCTGATGGGAATTTTGCATTTAACACCTCAATGCATGGTGTGTTGATTTGTAATTCTAAAGGGAATTATATACAACATATTGATAAAGAAAAGGGACTTATAGGCAATAGGGTTAATAATCTGTTTTTGGATCATCAAAAAGGATTATGGGCTTCTACAGATTTCGGACTTAGTAGAGTTGAAATAGTTTCTCCTTTAACTGTGTTTGATGATAATCTGGGAATTCCCGGTATTATTCTTAAAACAATAAGACATCAAGGATCTATCTATTTCGGAACCTCTGAAGGTCTCTATAAATTAGAAAAGAAAAATTATAAATCCAAAAAAAGGGTTACGAAGATTTCCAACTATACATTCCCTATTATTGATATTTATTCAGATAATGAACTATTACTCATATGTACTGAAAGTGGTGTTTATGAGGTTTTAGGAGATCACTTGTATGCCACAACTAATAATAAATATAAGAGTAGCGTAATAATCCGTTCTCAAATAAATAGAAATATCTTTTACGCTGGTACTGAAGAGGGATTTATGATTTTAGAACGGATTCAAAAGAAAAATTTAGAAAAGGGAGAATGGAAGAAAAAACAATTAATTAATATTTCAAATAAACCAACGACAAATCTTGTAGAATTAGGGGATGGGTCAATATGGGTCGATAATATTAAAGGCATATTTCAGGTTACTCCTACTATAAACAGGAATAATATACATATAGCGCCTTCTAATATTAAAATATCTTATTCGAAAGAATCTAAGCAACACCCCGATTATATCAAAATTACTAAATTTAAAGACACCTTACTAATCTTAGGAAATGAGGAATTTGAATTTTACAATAGCAAGACGAAGAATGTTGAGATTCTGAAATTTGAAGATACTTCGCATAAACCCTATCCTTTATTTTTCACAAACGGGAATAAAAATTTTTTTTACACTACTCATACAATACCCTCATATTTTGTTATGGGTACATTTAATGGTAAAAATTATAAAGTAAAAAATAATCTTTTAACAAGATTGAAAAGACGTAATGGTCTTTTATTTTCAGATGGTGATAGCATAATTTGGCTTTCAAATATGAAATCTTACAGATTTGATATATCTAAAGTTAAGGATAATGATTCTTCCCTAAATTTTAAAACTTTAATCAGAAGAATTAAAATAAATAATGATTCAGTTCTATACGCAGGAATAGGCAATAATAAAAAAATTGAATTGAAACATAGCCTAAACACAATTTCATTCGCATTTGGAGCCCCGACTTATGATGGTGTGGAAAATACGAAGTTCAAATTTTATCTAGAAGGATTTGATAAAGAGTGGCCTCCTTATTACGATTATCCATCCAGTAAAGAATACGCTAATCTAGATCCTGGAACTTATACTTTACACGCAAAAGGAAGAAATGTTCATCTCACTGAAGGCCAAGAAGCAACATTTACCTTCACCATCCTACCTCCATGGCATCAAACTTGGTGGGCCTATGGTTGTTATACATTGTTATTTATAATATTTACGTGGGGCGTGATAAAATGGCGTACTCAGCAAATTGTAAAAAAGAATGAACAACTAGAAATTACGATAGCCGAACGTACCAAAGAATTAGCCTCCAAAAATGAAAAACTGAAAAATCTAGACGAGACCAAATCTCAGTTTTTTACCAATGTATCTCATGAATTTAGAACCCCTCTTACTCTAATTAGAGGGTTAATGGAAAAATTACTAAAAAACGATGCAACCAATTATGATTATAAAATAGTATATCGCAACACCAAACGGCTTCATGACCTGATCAACCAGCTTCTGGATATCGCTAAGCTTGAAAGTGGCGAAATGCGTTTGACAGTTGCTCAAGGTGATATTTCGACATTTATAACCATATTGGTAAGCTTTTTTTCTTCTCTGGCTACAGTTAAAAAAATAGACTATCAATTTGAGATCAGTGAGATCACTGGTCCAACCTGGTTTGATAAGGATAAGCTGGAAAAGATTATTATTAACCTGATTTCTAATGCCTTTAAATTCACTCCCGAAAACGAATCTATTACCATCAAAGCATACCCCTTAGATAATAAACCGGGATACTTGCAAATGATCGTTAAGGATACTGGAATCGGAATCTCTGAGGATAAACTCCCTTATCTCTTTGAGCGGTTTTATCAGGTAAATAGTTCTAAGACAAGAGAACAAGAAAGTACCGGTATCGGGTTATCCCTTGTCAAAGAATTAATCACCATTTATAATGGAGAAATAGAAGTAAAAAGCACCATCAGACAGGGTACAACCTGTGTGGTCACATTGCCTATTGATAGGTCGTTATTTGATCTGGGTGATATTTGTGATGAACCACATACTGAAGGAATAAGGGATCCTCAAATTGAATATTCTGTAGATGTCCCATTAGATCCATTTGATCAGGATGCCGATGCGAACTCAGATTCAAAAAACACTATCTTACTTGTCGAAGATAATAAAGATTTAAGAACCTATATCAAAGATAGCATTCCAGAAGAGTTTAACATTATCGAAGCCGAAAATGGAGTTATTGGTTTAAAGGTGGCTGTTAAACATATTCCTGATATCATCATTACCGACATTATGATGCCTAAGATGGATGGTGAAGAGCTTTGTGAAAAACTAAAAACAAATCCTAAGACCAATCACATTCCTGTGATCATGCTTACGGCCAAGGCTGATCAACAATCTAAAATCAAAGGGTTCAATATCGGTGCGGATGCTTATATGTCAAAACCCTTTAGTACCGAAGAATTAAATGCACGGATTCATAACCTGATCACTATACGAGAAAAGCTGAAGCTTCAATATCAAAAGAATATTGTGGTGAACCCAAGTGAAATCAAAGCCAAAAGCCAGGATGAAAAATTCATAGTAAAAGTATCGAAGTACATTGAGGAACATATTAGCGAACCCGATCTTAATGTAGAATCTTTAATGAGTACGATGAATTTGAGTAGAACACAATTGCATAGAAAATTAAAAGCACTGACAGGGTTATCGACTACAGAATTTATTCGATCTATTCGTTTAAAAAGAGCAGCACAGCTCATTCAGAAAAAAGCAGATTCTATTACTCAGATAGGATATATGGTTGGTTTTTCTAGTCATCCTTATTTTTCAAAATGTTTTAAAGAACAATATGGAGTGAGTCCTTTAGAGTATAGCAAAAAAATAGCATAAACTACAGCTTTTTACAAAAAAGTATTGGTGATTGATATCATCTTCAAAATAATTTTTTCGGCATTCTTCCTTTTTTCCGTTTCAAAAAATTCCATTGTAAAATAAGCCATAATAATGAGAGTCAACAGTTAAAATGATTATTGGCAATTGTATTAGTAGACAGAAAGGTTAGATCTTAAAACCTTAAATATATACACAAATGAAACAATAATTAAAGTTTTTGAAACATCATTATAAGTGTTTAGGTGAGGATACTGCTAAATTTATCGGTATCAAATATGTATGAATTCCATATGGATGTTTTCATGCTTTCCCCTTTGATAATAACCTAAACATTATGCGTCATAAGAAAGATTTTTTTTTAGTATTAGTAGTAACCTTTTTTAGTATTAGTTTAATGGGGCAACCCATATTTGAAGATTTACCTGATCAAGGAGAAATCATTGTAACTCTTCATCCCGGAACTACAGTCACACTCGGTACCACCCATTTAGTTTCTTTTGGGATACCTTTTCCCAGAAATACGGTAAACAATATCTCACAAATTGTTATAACCGATAATGATGGTAACGAAATTAGTTCTGATATCAAAGAATTAACCAGATGGCATTCATTATCTGATGACCCAGAAGTATCAGGTGTACGATCAGTCTTATTACAATTCAACACCACTTTTAACAACTTGAATCCTACAACCATAAAAGTGGTATATGGTCAAAACCGCACTTTAGAATTAGGTGATCAGGGAGATGTAAAAGATAATTGGGTAGTTGTACAAGATCCAGATGATGAATATACCGATAATACATCAGACTCTAATTATGTTGAATTAAAGGAACCTTCGGTTTATGCAACGCTCCCATCTGAATGGATGAGTAAGTGCGTGATGCGCACCAAATTTATTTCTTCTGATCAGGTTACAACCGAATACCAATGGCACAATGACGCTATGATTAATTTCGGTAAATCTGCAATCAATGATGTGGCCGATACTGTATTAGACGAGCATAAAGTAAATATTTATACACGATCTCCCTGGTTGTTTGACCGTGCCGGGTGTCTATGGAACCTCTATTTAAGAACCGGAGAATTAAAATGGCTAAAAGCATCTCATAAAGCATCTCAATTCTACGCCAGTAAGATTAATGATAGAGGTATATTCGAATTTGCTACCTGGGATGACCTTAAATATAGCTTTGGAGGTTCTATGCTTATAGACTTGATGTTAACAGGAGACACTTCACTACACAACAAAATTATCAATGTAGCAGAATTTGCAGCAAGAGAAAATCTAAGGCTTGAAGACGGGTACAGATTTTGGACCGAAAGACATTTTACCTATTGGTTATTAGGTGCATTATCTGCTTTTGAAGCTACAGGCAATATAAACTATAAAACGCAGATAAATGAAAGAGCTGCTCACGCTTTTTTTAGAGCAAAAAACCCGATAAATGGCTATCAACCTGAAGGAGGATTATTACATCCAATGGGTCCTCATGAAGGGTTAAACACACCTGTAGATGGTGCTCCTGATACGCAAGGATATTATCAACCTATTATTTCTCCATGGCTTAGCGCACTATTATCAGATGCCATATGGAGGTACTATTTACATTCTGAAGATGAACAAGCCCTTAGATTTCTAATAGGGTTAGGAGAAAATGTAGCACGCCATTGTATATATGAAGTAACTAACGTACACCCTAATATTAATGGAAATATACAGCCATATTATCTCTTTAGTGGTCAAACCGATGCACAATTTGCGAGAAATGGTAATTACTGGAAACCCTGGGATGATGATAAGCATGCACCGGATATAACCGGATTATTAGCAAGGGTATTTTGGGCACAAAAAAAACTCAATCTGGATACCTCAGAGATAAAACCTCAGATTGATCATATGATTGAAGCCTCAAAATATACAATAGAAGCCTGGACAAGAACCGATCCCAGTAGACCAAGATATCGACTACAACCTGCTCGAAAATTCAATTGGCAATTCGGAACAGCTAGTGATTTAGAATGGTTAATGACCAACGATCCAACAGGAACATTGTCAATCGATGATTTTGAAGAAATCAACAAAGGACAATTTTCTACCTATCCTAATCCTGTCGAAAACATCTTGTTTATTAATACAACAAAAAAAATAAACCAACCATTTGTCAAACTAGGTATATATGATATCAAAGGAAGAAAACTCGATTCCCATATCATTGAAAATATGTACAATGAAAATTCTATAGACCTAAGTCTATTGAATACAGGAATCTATTTTCTTAGAATTTTATCAAATAGCAGTAAAGAAACTATAAAATTTATTAAAAAGTAATAACAATTGAGTTTGAGTGGCATTCATAAGAAGAAAAACTTCTTAAACAAAATGCTATGTATAGAGGGGTTGCCTCAGAGCAACCTTTCCTCTAACTAATAAAACTAATGATATACTTATGAAAGTGTCAAAAATAGAAAAACGCTATAAAGCTAAAATTCCACAAAATATTATTGATTTCTTTAGCGACGAAACCTATAAAAATTACAACAATAAGATCACCCCAACTCCAAGCTATGAGGTGTTCAAAATTATTTTTAACCTTGATATTGATCTCGAAGATCATTTACTGGATATTTCGAGCTCTCCAAAACAATGGATTAGAAAAAATCCCGGACATATCCCCATAGCACATATCGATTTTAAAGACGAAAATGCATGGGAAAAGTGGAATGCTGCCGATGGGAAAGAATTCTTTGCAGTAGATACCCAAAGTAAAAAAGGAGCTATCTATCTCCATCAAGAATACGGAGACCCTTCTAAGATTGCAGGATCATTAGAAGAATTATTAAAAATGATAACTGCTAAACCTAAAGAAAAATATACGCTCGAAGAGCAAGTAATGGCTATAGACAAAGCAAAAGACCTTTATGCCAATCAAGAACATGAAAAAGCAGTTAAAAAGTGCCAAGAAATAATCACCCGATTAAATGATAAGGTAACCGATTCGTATTGGCATCGTGGCGATACGTATGCATTATGGGGTAATGCGTTAATGAAGTTAGATCAATATGAAGAGGCCTTGGATATCTTTGATAGAATGGAATATAATGAAGATTATGCAATTCTTAAAAAAGCAGAGATTTATGCCTGTTACCTCAATAATATTTCTGATGCACTTAAATTGATCGAAACATTTAGTAACGACCCCAAACAGCTTACCAAAGAACAAAAACAATACAACTTACCAAAAGTTCTGGGATATTGTAACCTGGTAGAAAATAATATAGAAAAGGCTAAAGAACAATACAAAATTGTTGCCGAAAGTATAAAATTTAATTCGGGTAAAAAGCAAGAGGTTTTATTACAAATTGCTCCGTTAGAACAAGCAAGAGATATACTAATGTGGTTTATGGATATTCCTGTGGACCCCAATCAAAATAAAAAATTTAAACTCCTGTGGAAAGAATATCCGGAAGGGTTTAGACAAACGATTATTAACTCTTTGGATATAGATGAAAGCTTTAATAACAATCATTTGTCATCAGTCTTTTCATTGCAAAAAATAGCATTAATCACCAAGGAACCCGATACCATCACAGAAATCCCTGATATGACATTGTTTACTCATCTCAAAGAGATTGAAATTGTAGTAAACAATGATCTTGATATTGCCAATCTAATATCATTACCTTCTCTGGAGGTTTTGAAACTATTTGTTCAAGAGGAAAACAGCATTAAAAATATTGAGACACTGAAACAATTGAAAAGGGTTAATGAACTCACTATTAGAGGTGCTAACGCACGAAGCATAAAACGAAAGATGTTACCCCCTAATTTGCAAAAAATTAATCTTAGTGGAGGTACAACAGACGTAGATTTCGAACATCCTGGATGGAAAACCATAAAACATATCAAACTATATAAACCTAATATCAGTGATACAATTGCCATACATGACTTACCCTTATTAGAATCCATAGAGATTGTAGGGTGCAATGCAAACAGATTGAAAGTTACAAACCTTCCGATGTTAGAGGATTTGATCCTAAAAAGAGGCCTTGGTGTGAGACAATTTACTGATGATGTTGTGCTTGATATGCTCCCTGAGCTTAAGAATATTGAGTTATCCGGTTCTTGGGTTCAGGATATTTCATTTTTAAAAACGTTTCAAAAATTAGAAATTATTCAACATGCTCCTAGAGGCCTTAAGACTAAAATCACAGGAATTTTGGAATTAAAAGATCTACCCAATTTCAAACAATATGAAGGGAGACGGAAGCATGAATCAAAAAAAATAGAAGAATTTGAAAAACAAAGGCCCGATGTAGAAATAAGTTAGAAATTATAAACAGATAAAAAGATGAAAGTGTCAAAAATAGAAAAACGCTATAAAGCTAAAATTCCGCAAAATATAATTGATTTCTTTAGCGACGAAACCTATAAAAATTACAACAATAAGATCACCCCAACTCCAAGCTATGAGGTGTTCAAAATTATTTTTAACCTTGATATTGATCTCGAAGATCATTTACTGGATATTTCGAGCTCTCCAAAACAATGGATTAGAAAAAATCCCGGACATATCCCCATAGCACATATCGATTTTAAAGACGAAAATGCATGGGAAAAGTGGAATGCTGCCGATGGGAAAGAATTCTTTGCAGTAGATACCCAAAGTAAAAAAGGAGCTATCTATCTCCATCAAGAATACGGAGACCCTTCTAAGATTGCAGGATCATTAGAAGAATTATTAAAAATGATAACTGCCAAACCTAAAGAAAAATATACGCTCGAAGAGCAAGTAATGGCTATAGACAAAGCAAAAGACCTTTATGCCAATCAAGACCATGAAAAAGCAGTTAAAAAGTGCCAAGAAATAATCACCCGATTAAATGATAAGGTAACCGATTCGTATTGGCATCGTGGTGATATTTATAAAATATGGGTTAATGCTTTAATGAAGTTAGATCAATATGAAGAGGCCTTGGATATCTCTGATAGGATGGAATATAATGGAGATTATGCAACCCTTAAAGAAGCAGAGATTTATGGATGTTACTTAGATAACATCCTTTTAGCAATGAAATTGATTGATCCCTTTATTAAGGATCCTGAAGAACTCATAGATGAGCAGATGAACTACGATTTACCCAAAATATTAGGGTATTTGTACTTAAAACAGAATCAACTAGACAAAGCTAGAGAGCAATATCAAACCTTAGCACAAAATATAAAGTTTAATACTGCAAAAAAACAAGCAGTACTTTTGCAAATTGCCATGCTACCAGAGGCACAAGAATTTTTGGGCTGGTTTATCGAAACTCCTGTAGACGATACTCTGATGAAGCAGTATGAAGAAACATGGAATACTTACCCTGAAGGGTTCAAGTTAACACTTATTGATTCTTTGGATTTTGACAGCACCATTAACAGAGACCAGTTACCGTCCATTTTTTCACTACAAAAAATAGCATTAATCACCAAGGAACCTGACACCATCACAGAGTTCCCTGATATGACATTGTTTACTCATTTAAAAGAGGTTGAAATTGTAGTAAAAAACGATCTGGATATTGCCAATCTAATATCATTACCTTCTCTGGAGGTTTTGAAATTATTTGTTCAAGAGGAAAACAGCATTGAAAATATTGAGACACTGAAACAATTGAAAAGGGTTAATGAACTCACCATTAGAGGTGCTAACGCACGAAGCATAAAACGAGAGATGTTACCCCCTAATTTGCAAAAAATTAATCTTAGTGGAGGTACAACAAGCGTAGATTTCGAACATCCTGGATGGAAAACCATAAAACATATTGAGTTTTACAACCCAAATATTAAAGAAAGTATTGTTATTAAAGATCTTCCTGAGCTAGAATCTATTGAGATTTCTGGTTGTATTTCACGAAGTTTTGAAGCCAAAAATCTTCCCGAATTAAAAGAATTAATCTTTGAAACGAGTCTTGGGATTGACGAGCATGTAAATGAAATATCTATTGATAATCTGCCTAAACTTAAAAAAATTAACTTGTCAGGAACCAACATATTTGACATTTCATTTTTGAAAGAGATGACCACTTTAAAAAGAATAAAACACGATCCATTTTTACCAGATGAAGATATTACTGGATTAACCCAATTAAAAGATTTACCTAATCTTAAAAAAATTAAAGGAAAAGATAATTTTGACAAGGACGAAGTACAAAAATTTGAAAAACTAAGGCCTGACGTAAAACTAAATTAGAAAACCCTTGAAGAAACCATTTGTTAACGGTAAACAAATAAGGTGTCGGATAGTTAGGTTTGTCAAAAAAAACAGTTCTTAAAAATGATAAAACATCTGTTGCTTTTAACACTTGTAATCCTATTCTATTTATAATGAAAAACAATATTAATTCTAAAATCAAATACAAAAATGCTCAAATGTTTCAAAACCATACAATTATGTTTCTTGCTACTTAATAGTATTATATTCAGAATTGATAATCACAGCTTACATGTTTCTTGATTTTTGAAACGTATCTTAAAGCATATGAAACATTTGTAGAAGTAATTACTGATAATAGTAATTACATTTATACCATTAAAAAGCGTTAGCATTAAAAATAATCTTGCAAGAACGGACAGCTATCTCGAATGTCTTAAAATAATCGGGAACATAAATTACTTATCTTAAAATCTATTTATTATGTTAAGAAATCTTTTAAGCATTAATGGAATTGAAAAATTAAACAAAAAAGAACAAAAGCAAATAGCTGGAGGAGGTTCTATTAATGGATGCTGGCAACAAGGCAGATTATGTTGTTTTCCTAGTCCTGGCCCTTTTAATTGTGAACCTGGTATATGTAAAGGTGATAAATGTTTATTCTTTTAAAAATTTTAATTATGTTAAAAAGTATTAAAGAAATATCTAATATTCAATTATTGAATAAAAATCAGCAAAAAGTCATTAAAGGGGGTATCGGATGTTTTCAAAACCTAGGGATTTGTTGCCTTAGGATAACCTTGGCTGTCGAAATATGTGGTCCAGGTATATGCTCAAACGATGGAATGAGATGCGAGAATGGTTAATTGACTTAACCTCATTTACACCACGTAAATGTTTCAAATTGAATCACACTAAAAGCTGTCTATAATTAGGCAGCTTTAGATTCTTATTCGATATTTGTACTTTTAGAAAAAACTAATTTCTTTTATACCCACGCATATCGATAGTTGCAAAAGGCTTTAAAGAAAGTAGTGAAATTGTTATTTTGATAAATTCAAACAGGATCGATCACCCCCTATTCTATAGATGAATTACGAAACGTCCTCTAAGTTTGAATTAAATTTTAGGTAAATCCCAAATCTTCCCATTAAAGCTGTTTTTTTACTTTTCTCCAGAATTTATTAGAATCAGAATGTGGATTCAGATCTTCTATTAATAAGTAATCCAATTCAGTATCTGCTTCTTTAACACCTATTTTATTTTGTTCACTAACCCGAATCAATGCCATACTCCATTCCTGAAATTTTCTTGACTCCCTTAGTCCCTGCCAGGTTATCTTAATTTCCCTATGTCGCTTATCTTCTTTTATATCATCAAATATCTCTAGCACCCTGCTCTTTCGACCTTCCAAAATCTGTAGAAAATTTTTATGATCGTAAATAAGACATCCTGTGATATTTAAGTCTTGGTTTTTCTTCCTGCTTTCTGAAATAATTGCATTAATTTCAGTATCATCGATATTTTCTGATGGTTTTGATATATATGAGAGTTCATACACTTGATAATTACTTTTATCTAAACTTTTATATTCTGAAGGGCTTATTCCATACCGATTGCCAAAAGCCTTAGAAAAATAACTTCTACTGCTTATACCCAAGCCATATATAATTTCTGAAATCGTAAGGTCGGTGGTTTCTATAAGCTCTCTGGCACGTTCCATTCGAGCCATCAATGTAAATGTGTTTACAGTTACCCTGAAAAGTTGTTTAAAACCTGCTTGAAGCTTGGTTGGGTGAACTCCACTTCTTTTATATAATTCTGTGATTGTATGTTTTTGACCTAGATTGTTTTCTATGTAGTTTGCTATTTCCAGAATTTTTCGGATCTCGTTTGTATTTAGACTTTTTTCTTTGTTCACGGTAGCTATTTCTTCAAAACTTTGCAGTTGGGAAGCCAGGATTCCTAAAATTGCAGATTCATTATACAACCGTCCTACTACTCCAGCTGTATCATTTTCTATAAGTCTTTTAGTATATTGGGCAGTCGAAGGTGATATGCTTCTATGGTCTGAAAATGAAGTCTTCTCCCTTATTTTATTTACATTATCCTTAAAATCCATACGTATAGGAAACCTGTCACTGTTACCTACATCAGGTTCCAAAAGGAAAATCATTACGATTTTCAGTTTTTCGTGTGCCGGAAATCCAGTAATATCCATTTTACGGTCATGACCTGCAAGTACAAAGCTTTGATGCGATGTCAACCTGTCGAAATTCTCATCGCCTTCGAATTTCTGAAACATATATCCTTCTAAACAATAAATGCAATACACAGGATTAAAGGAAAACTCCGATCTTTCAAATTTAAGATCTTGGTAGAGGGTAATATCGTAAAGTATCGAAGAAATTCCTGAATATGTTTCGTAAGCTCTTATTTCACCCGAACCATATTCATTATTTAAATGTAGGGAGCAAGTTCCGTAATCTGAAGTGAATTCTCCATTGTACTTTTCTGAAAGATGCGCTACTGTCTCAATAACAGATTTATTGACTAATTTCATTCAAATTGAAAATTTAATGTTTTAATTCTACTTTTAATATGAACCAATCTGTCAATTTAGAGTTAGTCTGATTGACTGTAGCTTAAGCTATTCGTTAATATGATTAAAGGGCATTGAAAAACATAGGATTAAAATAGATTTTAACTTTAACTAATATAACTATTTTATATGTCATTAAAGATGATTTCCAATAAGTTAGTTTTATAATATCAACAAAAGAAATTAAAGAGTACTTTAATTAATCAGAATTTATAGTTCTCTAAGAATTAAAGTGAGAAATTTTACAAAGTTCTTATATTTTTCCTTCAGATTGGATCTGTAAATTAGACTCTAAATTACAATTCACTATTTTCTCTTAGATATTTTTCTTTATACTGAGCTTTTTTCAATTGTTCTCTTTTTTGTGAAGACTTTTTCGTGTAATAGCTTCGCTCTCTTAGTTCTTGCAACTGTTTTACATTTCTATATTTTCTTTTATAACGCTTTAATGCCTTATCTATATTTTCTCCTTCTTTTACTTCTATTCTTAGCATGTTTTGGTTTTTTTATCCTAAATAAGTTTTTAATACTCTTGTTTCTGAAGATTTTCTTAAACGTTTAATTGCTCTATCTTTGATCTGTCTAACTCTTTCTCTAGTGAGATCAAATATTTCACCAATTTCGAAAAGACTTGTAGAATCAAATGATCCAATTCCATAATACAAACGAACAATATTCGCTTCTTTTTCAGTTAAGCGATCAAGCGCTTTATCCACATCAGATCTTAATGACTCTAACAATAATTTTTTGTCTGGACTAGTGGATTCTTTATTAGCTACTAGACTATAAAGATTAGATGTTTCTCCTTCCTTTATAGGAGCGTCCATTGATAAATTTTTACTGGCATTTCGAACAGATTCTTCTATATTATCAACAGTAAGATCTAACTCCTTTGCTAATTCCTGATTACTAGGATACCGCTGATGTTTTTGTTCTAAAGAAGACATCGCTTTTTTAACTTTGCTAATTGTATTTATTCTATTGAGTGGCAATCTTACCACTCTTGACTGTTCTGCGAGGGATTTTAAAATAGATTGTCTGATCCACCAAACCGCGTAAGAGATAAACTTAAATCCTCTGGTCTCATCGAAACGTTTAGCCGCTTTTACTAATCCAATATTTCCTTCATTAATAAGATCCGAAAGTTTCAAACCTTGATTTTGGTATTGCTTCGCTACAGAAATAACAAACCGCAGATTTGCGCTTACCAATTTGTCCAAAGCTTTTTTATCTCCCATTCTGATTTGTTGAGCCAATTCTACTTCTTCATCCGCAGTAATAAGTGGTAATTTAGATACATCCTGTAAATATTTCTCAAGCGATTTTGATTCTCGATTTGTAACCTGTTTAGTAATTTTTAATTGTCTCATTTTTTTTATTTTAAATTTATTTACAGAAAATCTTGCAATATTAAAACCTTAATAAATGGTCCAAAATAAATTTTTTGGATTGCAAGCAACTAATTATCGGGGATCGAAAAATTTTCTTTAAAGTCCGGTATATTTTATGATGTCTATCTCAAAGAATTATAGGAAATTGATTTTACTTTAAGAAGTAAAAAATTCCGTACAACAACTAAATAGAATCTAAATTAATTACTTCTTATTCTATAGTTGATACCTGTGACTCTCGGGGATCAGAACACAAAAGAAATAAAAGATGTGTGTATTGAAAAAAATCTGTAAAAATTCGAGCATTCTATTTTATGGTTATACATATTAGTATAACTATTAGATGAAGTAACTTCTGTAGAGTATATGTTTTCTTTAAGAAACACTATATTTTGAGGCATATATTAGACTTATTATTCTAATGAAAAGATTCTAAGAAAAGCTTAAAAACTAAGGATTTTTGTAAATATACTAAAAAATAGTTTCTATAGAAACTATTTTGTCGAGAAAATAAAATTAGCCAAGTGCATGCTTACTTTCAGAGTTTACTATAATGGTAATAGTATATTTCTGATAAAACTTCGGTTATTGGTCTGACAAGCCCGTAGTTATTTCAGTTTTCTAACCCCTAATTAATAGATCTTTCTAACTTGTATATTGTAAGTTTATTTTGCACAAATTATCAAAGGATCTGAATTCTTTCCTGTCGAGGTCGTATCAAATGCAAAAACCTACAATTACATTGCAGGTTTTTGGTTTTAGTACAGAAGAAATTTAAAAAACTAATATAACGAACAATTGACTATTGATTAGATTCAGTATCGTTAGTTTTCTCTTGATCTTCCTGGATCATTTTTTGATCTTCTTCCTTAATACGTTCGTGCTCTGAGGCTAATTGCTGGTGCTCTTTTTCCATTTCCTGATGAGCAGCTTTCACGGTTTCGTGCTCAGATTTCATTTCTTCTAGAGTGATCTCTCCTGCCCTGTGCTTTTTTTCTAATTCAGCATGCTTTTCAATTAATGCTTGATGTTTCTCAATAAGCTGACTGTGTTTTGCCAACATTTGTTGATGTTTTTGTTCAGTAAGCAGATGGATAGAGTCGTTTTCTATACTTTTATGTGCTTCCATCATTTGCTTATGATCATCCTTCATTGCATCGTGCTCTGATTGCATCTTTTGATGTGATTCTTCCATATCGGAGTGTTCTGACACCATTGCTTTATGCTCAGGTGATTCAGCTGGATTTTGTTTACAAGAAAAGAAGAACAGTACTATGACAGGTACCATTAATTTACTAAGTGTTTTCATGATTTTGGTTAATTAAATTTATATTTCAAATATATAAAACTAATATTTTGATTGATTATTTTCTAATCTTTGATAAGAATTCGATCAAAACTCATAAAAACCTATCATAGCTATGTTCCCATCAGATACAACGTAAGATATATTTTTACTATTATAGTTTAAAAACTTATAAAATAATGGCAAAAAATTCCATTCCGTCCTATCATTTCTTAAACCGGCCTAGATCACAACTTATAAAATAACCCCGTTGTGCATTTTGATTTTTTTATTCAAAATTCGTCGATTCGAGTGCTTCGACTAAAATATAAAGTGTATACTCCAAAGGCGTACAGGTCGAGAATAGGATTTCGAATCAAAAAAAGCTATTCTCGATACAATTTTCCTTCATTTTATTTTGGAAAATTACTCGAATTGACGCTTTTTTTAACATTTCTTTCAAAATGCACAACAGGTAAAATAAATACATATTAACTGTTTAATGTAGCTTTTTTACTTCTATAGAATCAATAATCTCATTTATTCTCTTTCTAATGGCTTTGCGATCTTCTGGATTGTCAACTTCTTCTAAGGCGTCTCTAAAATCCTCCATCGCATCTTCAATATTTTTAGCCGCAGATCCTATATGATCTGATGCATCTTCGATATCATCTGCTCTATCTTCTAATTTTTCAGACTTATTTTCTAATTTAGTCTCTAGACGCTCAATATTATTCTCTTTACAAGAGACTAAAAGACCTAGACTCATGATTACCACAATGCTTAAAAACTGATTTTTCATTTGAATTATTTTTGTTAGTTACTTTCTTTTTTACTTTAAGACAAAAGCTCCATTTACGGAGCTCTTTTACGATTTCCTTATTTCCGGTATTGAAATTAATCTTCAATATTATCAAGAACTTTATTTTTTTCAATATCTCTCTTAATTTGATCTCGTTGTTCGCTTAATAAAGTTTTCAGGTCAGCCGGAATTCCATCTTCTTCTAAAATATCATTATATTCATCTATTGCTGCTTTATCTCCTCTAATGGATTCTTCTAACATAGATTCATCATCATTCGCAGAGAAAAGTGATTTTACATCCATCCAAGCTCTGTGAATAGTCCCCGTAAATGAGCTGTCCTCATCAAAATCTGTAAAATTTGATTTCATTCTATTTTTAAGATCTAAGTTGAATTTTCTTCGCTCCTTTGATTTTCTTTCAAAATATCTTTTTAAGGACGAGTTTTCTGCATTTTTAGCTGCCTTCTCGAATCCTTTTTCGGCATCTTTATTTTTTTCTAAAACCTCTTCTAGTTCTTCCAGGATTTCATTGTGTGTACCCATATTTTATATTTAAGTTTAAAAGTTTTGACAATTTAACTTTTTAGCATACAGCATATTGACTGTAACACACCTATAATTGACCCGTATGGATTATAACGCAGTAATGATTGTCTACCTTTTATCAGGGAATAATCGATATAAAAAAATGAGGCCATCTTTTCAGACAGCCCCATTAATTCCAATTTCAATCTGATGCAAAACTAAATTTGAATCATATTTTTTAAATCTAATCAATCATTTACAATAAAAGCGTGAATGACTCCCGGTATCCAGCCTATAAGTGTAAGAAGAATGCTAATTAAAAATGTACCACTTAAGCCGTGTTTTAAAAATACTGCTAATGGTGGTAATAAAATATTAAGAATGATGGTTAGTAAAGACATAAGTATGTTTTAAATTAATACAGTTTAAAAGTACACTACACCATCACCTTTGGGTAACGTAATCAAAGTAATTTTTGACGTATATGAAAAAATGATTAGGGTAATCCGAAGCTCAGTTTATAAAATTATCGAATTTAAAGAAACCTGTTTATCGTCAGTCAGAATATTAATCACTGTATTATCCTTTTAATATTTTTATGATTTTCCTAGGGTTTAGTATATATTCATCGTTTTATATCCAATCTGATTATTATCTCAGAAATCAACACCTCTAATTTCTTCCATTTCTTATTGCATTTAGTTAGAATAATCGTAGAATTTTAGCACCTGCATTATCGATTACAACAGAAAAATAATTGATGAAGACAACTATCTTAACTTATTTAAAATAGATTACCGTCATAAATCATGAAAATATAAAAAAACGTCTTGCAAAGTATCATAGTTATGAACAAGAATCCTCAAAGTAAAATATTAAGTTGCTTCCACAAAGAACTACTAAAATCTACATATCTTGATGAAATTACCACTAAAAAAGTATTAGAAGAAATACTTCACCACGTTTCTGGAAAAAAAGTGAAGGAGCTGATCGCATTAATGATTAAAGATAATACTAATCTTATCAAACAATACAATATATTGCTTTCTGAAAAAGAAAGATTGCAGAAAAGTAAGAAACAAAGTATTATCAATAGTATCAGTCGTGATATGGACATATTTTTAAATAAAAAGAATGACAGTATAACACTACTTTATGGAATTGTTTCTTTTCTACAACAAATTATTCATCATAATATAGCAATTTACGAATCTATAGTTCGATTGTCGAAAAAGATAAGTGATCCAAAAGAATATAAGATTTTTAGACTACACTTGGATGATATATATGAGAACGATGAAAAACTTCTTTCACTGGCTTATGAATTGGAGTGATTTTTTAAATCAATAAATCATTATTATACACATAAAAAGCTAAGAACATTTTGAAGATTCTTAGCATTATCCTTAAATCTACAAATTTTGGAACATACTTCTATTATTGTTACAACCAAACATCTTTGCCAATTCAATACTTTTGAAGAATGGAAACTTAGAAATAAACGTTTAGATCAAAAAGTTTATACGGAACATCAAATTCTATTTTTAGATAATAGAGGTCATCTGATTATCACTGATAAAGATTTTAAGACTAGCGAAACCCTTGATCTTTTACCGATTAAAGCATTCGTGCTTGTAAGGTCTAGTGAATTGGCAAAATAAAACTGATTTGATAGCAAAACGACAGAATTCTAAAAAGTTGGTGATGGTGATTTATTAAGGTATCTTTGAACTTAACCATTACAATAGATAAACACTGTGATTACTGTAAGCAATAACCACGTCTGTAAAATGATTGATTCTTTTGCTACAGTGTAATAAGCAAGTGTTACAAAAATTTATCGTTTTCAAGACTTCGGGTGAATTATCATTAACTTTTACTAAACTCAGGTAAACGAATACATATTGAGTTTTGAAGAGACTATTTGAAGCTTTTACAACAGAAAGAATTCATAATCATCTATTTAGTACGATATACTAAATAATTTAAGCAAACAAAAGAAGTATGAAACCAGCAGCCGAAGTGATCAATAGCAAAATTTTAGAAATTATGGAGCTTTGGGAAAAAGAGGTGACAAAGGAAGTTCCTGCCTCAAATAACCTTTCAGAAATTGCGCTCTATGATCATCTCCCGAATTTAATGAAAGATATATCAACAGTGATGTCGCGACGCAAAACCTTAATGGAAGCTCAGACCGATGATAAGTATAAGGAAATATTGGAAAACAGTATAGAACATGGACGCCACAGAGCATCCTCTTCAAATTATACCGCAAGTCAAATTGTTCACGAGTATATCGTTTTTCATAAGACTCTAACCGCTACTTTACTAGAAAATGAAGTATATACCCTAGAGGTTGGGGAATTGTTAAAATATTTAATTGAAACTGCTATACTAAATTCAGTCGAATCGTTCTCAAAAGCTTTATCTGAGATGCAGGATACACTTATCGGCACTTTAGCACATGACATTCGTAATCCTCTATCCGCAGCGCAAACATCTCTGGATCTTATGATATATGATGAAGGTGAAGAGTGGTTTGACACAATGAAAGGTACTGCTTCAAAAAGTGTTAAGAAAGCACTTAGTCTTATTGAAGGGCTTATGGATTCTATAACCGTAAAAGCCGGGCAAGGGATGATGATGAATTTTACCGAAGAAAACATTACAAAAGTAATTAAAGATGTCCATTCAGATGCTATTGATATTTATTCCCACACCTTTGAGCTAAAAGGAGATCTTCAGGATATAACCGGCGTATTCGATAAAATAGCAATTCGGCGTTTGTTAGAAAACTTAATTTCTAATGCCGTAAAATATGGCTCTTACAAAACTCCTATCATTTTAAAATTAATTGACCTGAAAGAAAGTGTAAAAATTTCTGTTCGTAATTATGGTTCACCGATTCCTAAAGATAAGCAAGGAGAGATATTTCAATTTTTAAGAAGAGATCAATCTCAAAATAATATAAATCTAAACAGTTGGGGAATGGGACTAACCTTGGTTCGATTGGTAGCAGAGGCTCACGGAGGATATGTACATTTAGAAAGTGATGCCAAAGAAGGCACTTGTTTTACCATATTGTTGGACAAAAACTTTAACAAACCCGGAAAAACAAGAACAAAACTGAAGGAAAACTGAATTATTTCATATATCGAACACCAACTTCCTAAGATTTAATATAAAATACATTTTATCCTCAAATTATCCTCAAAGACGCTGATGATGCTTTGGATAAGGTTATGAATTTCTACAAAATGATTTCTGAGGGTGGGGGTCGTAAATCTAAATTTTTCTCCTTTGTTCCACCAATCGATACGAAGTGTATCCATTTTTGATAAAAAAACTGCTATCGGCTTCAGATTTGCTTTTTTTTTAAAATACGACTCTGAATTATAACCGACCGTTTGACACGTCTCCGCTGAATTTTCTCGTTTTTTTTAGTAACTCCTTTGATTTAGTAATCTTCAGGTTAAAAACTATTTCCTTTAGGTAAAATACCAACCAATTACTTTAAAACTATATTCTGAACTACCAATAACTTGCTACATGTGCAATCAACTAGAATTCAGAAAAGAAAATTATCAGGATAAAGTGTGATATATGAACAAGGAAAGTTACTAACTAAATACTAACAAATAATTCATTTGTCATGAAATGAAATAAAACTATCTAGTAATGAAAATAGGCATACTTGGAATTGGTGGAATTGGTGGATTTATTGGTGCACCTCTTGCCAGATTTTACACAAAAAATCAATCACGAATAGAAATAGTATTCATATGCAGAGGAAAAACAAAAACTGCTATTAAGGAAAAGGGTCTCTTATTTTACCATGATAAAAGAACTGAATTTTTACATCCTCATTTGGTGTCTGATAATCCAAATGAGATTGGCAAATTAGATGTTTTAATTTTGGCTACAAAGTCGTATGCACTCATTGATGCACTAGAAGATTTTAATCTATGTTTGAGCTCGGAAAGTATTGTAATCACACTACAAAATATGGTCAATTCAAAGGACTTAATATTCAATAAATTTGGTAAAGATCTAAACTTATTAGAAGGTTGTATCTATGTGGCTTCTAATATCAAAGCACCAGGTAATATTGAACATCTAGGTGGCCCTGGAAAAATTTTTATTGGAGGAGTAAAAGAAAAAAATGAGTACACAGAATTACTTAGTGTAATGCATGCAGCTGGTATAAACATTTCATACGAAGAAGAAATCCTGCCAGTGTTATGGAAAAAATATCTATTTGTTGCTCCCGTTGCTGCTATTACAACTGCCTATGATGTTACATTTGGAGAACTTCTAGTAAATAAACCTTTGATGTTGATTTTGGAAGATATGATGAAAGAACTAAGCAAATTAGCTATTTCTAAAGGCGTAAAATTGACTAATAAAGATATAGAATCTGCTTTAGGTTTACTTTCAAAATTCCCCTTTGAATCCAAATCATCTTTACAAATAGATTATGAACAGAGTAAGCCAAACGAAAAAGAATTTCTCGTAAACTATGTAATAGAAGAGTGTATAAAAAAAGGTATTCATTGCCCTATTTACCATCAAACTAGTAAGCTTATTTAGACATTATAATTAGGATTTAGCAAATTTTATTTAAGCAGGAAATACCGGACAGCAACAAAGCATAATTAATAATTTTTACTCGTCCGTTTTAATTGTCTTTATCAATGAAATAACAAGCAGAAAAAAGGCAATACCAAAACCAAAAACTCCAATGTTTATATTGAAAATTGTTTTTTCGGTACCATCTAAATATTTCATTGAGCCACCATATGTAGTTTGAAGTGCATAAGCCAACAAAAAGCCTCCGGTAATGAGCATACTTAATAGTGTGCCTAATACATAGTTCTTTCTAACCCATACCTGCCATAGACATAACAAACCAATAGAACTATTTGTAATCAATTGCCACACCTCATGAATCTTAGCATGCGGTGTCCAATCTGGGTTGAATACGTGGCTTTCATTTATCTCTAAATACGGTACGGCAAAAGCATAAAGTATGATACTGAAGGTTATAATGGATTTTTGCATACTAAATTTTAATATTTATAAAGTTGGGTCTTTTGAATAGTTTATACAATATCTGTTGTATTTGTGTACTAATAACTTTCAAACCATTGCAACAAAAAATTATTCAATTCCTGTGGTTTTTCTAATGGTGCTATATGTCCACAATCTGAAATCACTTTAAATGTTGAATTCGGGATGTTACTGGCCATTTCTTTCATCTCTCTTGGCGAAGAGCCGATGTCATCCCTACCTGCTATAACTAAAACGGGGATTTTTAAATTTTTTAAATTTTTAAACTCATCAGGTCTGTTTCTAATAGCTGTATATCCGGCAATAACAACATCTTTAGAGGCCTCTTTCATTAATGAAATATACATTTTTCGAATTTCATCACTAGCATTAGGACTCAGAAGGCGGTCAGCGAATCTATCAATAAAATTATTCAGCCCTCCATTTTTTATAGCAGCTATCGTTATGTCTCTATTATTCTTGTCCTCATCTGTATCAACAATGGCACTGGTATGTATAACCGTCACGGTTTTAACGATATCCGGATAACGACGAGATATATTGAGTGTAATTGAACCGCCCATGGACATTCCCACAATATGAACGGAGTTAAGATTGTTTTCCTTTATGAATTGAAAAACGTAATTACTGTAAGAATCTATGGAATGATTAAAGCCGTTGTCGCTAAGGTTTGAGCCGTAGCCAGGTAGGTCAACTGCATAACAATTGTAGTTGTTACTTAATGCTTCTATTTGAAAATTCCAAATGGAAGCACTCATTGGAAATCCATGGATAAATACTATATTTTCTTTCAATTTTTCTTTCGTATTATTATTTATAAACTTTTCTGGCTTACATTCTTTTCGTCAAGAGTTTAAACTTGACCTCAAAAGAATGAAATTTGCTAGCGTAAAAATGAGTAATTGATATCTCATTTTATCGCACAATTTTAAAATCTAAGTAAAAAGCCAAAACCATAATGCAAATAGCAATGTACTTATTACAAATAACAAAACTCTTTTACCTACTTTTAATTGGGCACTCTCATTACTTTGATTCATAATAATTTCACTTTAAATTATTTTCGTAGAAATCAACTTCTGTTGAATCCTCCAACATTCTATAAGTATACTAGTTTGAGTAAAAATCACATAAAAGGTATTTTTATTTTATCTACTTATTTCTGAGGAACCAAAAACCTCAAATTACTATCTGATTTAAATTTATAAATTTTGGATAATAGTTTAGGTAGTATTCTTTAACAGATACTGGGAGGGAAATAAGAGAACGTTAAAGTTTATGACACTTGTGATTTTAATTTCTTTTTATATACTTATTTTTTATATTAAAAAACAAATGGACACTTACTGGTAGCAATCTGTTCATTGTCAGAGAAGCATATGACTGAAAAAATCATCAAAATTTCTGCGGAAGATGGCTATAATCTTTCTGCAACCTTAAGAGAACCTGAATTAAAGAGTAAGGGATTCATTCAAATACATTGCGGTACGGGCATTCCTCAAGTACTGTATGCTAATTTTGCTAAATATCTAACAAGCAACGGTTATACTACCTTAACCTTTGATTATAGAGGAATTGGTGCTTCAAAGCCAAAATCTTTGAAAGGATTTGAGGCTTATATTAGAGAATGGGGACAAAAGGATATGACTGGTGTTTTTAATTGGGCATTGAATAATTATCCAAATGATAAAAAAATAATTATAGCTCATAGTATGGGTGGTCAAATGGTTGGGCTAATGGAAAACAATAATAAAATAGACCAACTTTACCTCATAGCTTCTTCTACGGGATATTGGAAGGATATGAGTAAACCCTATAAATGGATTCTTCCACCGTTATGGTTCGTTTATATTCCTTTATCAATATACATCTATGGTTATGTAAATGCTGAAATTATAAAACAGGGTGAAAATCTTCCTAAAGGTGTGGCAGAAGAGTGGAAAAAGTGGTGTGCCAATCCCAGCTATTTTGAAATAGAATTCGGGAAATCCTTACATCCGTTATACTACGACCAAATAAATAGTCCTATAAAATCTATTCAAATTGCTGATGACCCAATAGCCAACGGAATAACTTGCAACAAGTTATTGAAATATTATAAAAACTCAGAAATCACCATAGACAAAATATCACCTGAAGAAATGGGTGTTTCCAAGATAGGTCATACAGGGTTTTTCTCTAGAAAATTTAAAGATACGCTGTGGAGAAGATTACTAAACGATATTAACATGATTTAATCTATCGGTATAATTATATAGTTAGATGAGACAATAAATAAAAGCATCCCACTAGAAATTAGGGATAAATATAAGATAAATAAATTTTTTAATTTCATAGTTAGAAAAACTTATAATTACTTATATGTATTTGTATTTGTAAGATGTAAAAAATTACAATTAAAGCGCTAAAAAATAATTTTAGCTTTTAAAACCAGGTCGAAAATATGATTTATAGACAATTAATTCTACTAATTGGCTAAACTGAATACAAAGATTTTTAAACCAAAAAAAAATGAGTTATTCAAGGAAATTTCTGATTGCCCGATTATTACCATCTAAGAGTAGTTGCTGAAATGAACAATGAGTTTATTAAAGTCGTAAAAATTAAAGGCAATAAAGTCCCTTGGCATTATCACGATAACAGTGACGAACTATTCTATATACTTGAAGGAGAATTAAAAATGGAAATTGAATCTGAGTCAGAGGTCATGTTTAAGTCAGTTGATTTGTTTGTGGTAAAGAAAAACACTAAACATAGGGTCACATCAAGAGATGAATCTAAATTAATGTTAATAGAGCATAAAAACACTTCACATACCGGCAATGTGACCCCTGAAATCACAAAAACTTTAAATCGGCAAATTAAATATGATTAAAATATATTCTATTATGATAAAGTTATCAAGTTGGAATTTGAGACTTACTATGTAATTAGCACAACAGAATGACAAATTACGAAAAGGTTTTAATTAGAAAGGCCAAAGAAAAAGACTGCGGACAAATTTTCATTTTAATTGGCGAATTGGCGAAAGACCACAACCAAGAGACTTATGTTCAGACAATTGAACATGAAATTAAAAAAGCCTTAATTGATAGCGAAAAAAAAGTGGGTGTTATTGTAGCTGAAATAGACAGTCAACTAATTGGCTATCTTTCCTACACTTGGAATTATTCTATTTGGTCAGGGAGTGACTATATGAATATTGATGATGTCTTTGTCCAGGAAAAATTTAGAGGACATACAATTGGTAAGATGTTGATGTTGGAAGCTAATAAAATAGCATTAGAAAATAATGTTTCAAAGATTAAGTGGGAGGTTGAAGTAGACAATGACAGTGCCATAAAATTTTATGAAAGTCTTGGGGCTACATTTTCACAAAAAGGAATTTTTAAGTGGCACTTGAAGCCATAAACCTTGGATATAATTTTAAAGTTTTTTAAATCATTGTTATAATAAGTAAAAATTGATAGAAGTCCTGTTTAATCAACAAGACTTTTCTATGTTCAAGAGTTATCTTCAATCTGAAATAAATTAAAATTTCCATTCTAGAAATGTGATTTATCACACGAATTGGATACTAATTGCTAAAATCTTAATTAAAATCACAAAAAAATGAACTTTAAAATTTTCCTGATAATAATCGGATTTATAAATCCTCAAGAACAAAAATCTTTTGAACTTTATGCATCAAATATGCGTGCATTATACGAGTCAGTAGATGCTACCGTTATTGATAAATATCCTGTAGCACAAACTCTTGTTGGTGATGAGAAACCAGATTTTGTTATGGTAGTTGAGTTCCCAAGTCAAGAAGCATTGGTCACCTTGTTTTCAAGTGCGGACTATAAGAAATTAGTTCCATTTCGGGAGAAAGGATTTAAAAAACTAAATGTATTTCTTTCAAAAAAAGAATAGTTTTTTGTGATTTTTTTAGACTTTGTACTACTAATGAATCAAACAACCTACTTTCTAAATGCCAAACCAAGAACACTTTGTTAAATTCATTAATGAACATGAGGGGATTCTCTTCAAGGTTTCTACCTTATATACCAATTCTGAAGTTGACGCAAAGGATTTGAGGCAAGAAATGATATACCAATTATGGAAGTCTTTTGATACGTTCAAAGGAAAATCAAAAAAAAGTACTTGGATGTACAGAGTAGCGTTAAATACTGCGATGGTTCAACTCAAAAAAAAGAAAAGGCAGGGAATCGGTGTTGAGATTGACGAAGAGCAACTACAAAAAATAGATATTAAAGACACCTTTATAGAGGAACAAATAATCAAGTTATATCAAACGATAAAGAAACTGAACCAATTGGATAGGGCAATCATTATGCTCTATTTAGAAGAGAAAAGTTACGAAGAAATTGCAGAAATAATTGGACTTTCCACTACAAATGTAGGTACTAAGATTAGTAGAATTAAAAATAGATTAAAATCACTTATTGTAAAATAATTAAAATGGAACTAGCAGAGTTACAAGAGACGTGGTCTAAGCTTAGTAGAAAGATTGACAATCAAAGATTAATAACTGATAAAATAATTATGGATGTTGTTAAGTTGAAATACAACAATAAGTTAAAAGCAATCCTTAAATACGAAGGGACAGGAAGCATAGTGCTATTTGTTGCACTTATAATAGTCATTTGGAATATACAGGTGTTTGATACAGTATCACTCAAAATATGCGCTGTTATAAGTATCATAATTATGGTTCTTTTACCAGTTTTGTCTTTAACATCTATATACAGAATGAATAATATTGACATGTCTAAGAGGAATTATAAAGACACTATTATCGAATTCACGAAACGTAGAGCTCATTTTCTAATGATTCAAAAATGGGGCATAGTTCTATCTGCTATATTTATGCTAACAGTAATACCTGTAACACTAAAAATAGCTAAAGGAAAAGATTTCTTTGCTGGTGACAATAATAATTTATTATGGTTTATACCCATTGCGCTTATAGCTTTATTTTTCTTCGCTAGATGGGCTTATGCGTGCTATTCAAAAATCACAGAGGACGCTAGAGATATACTCCGTGAACTGGAGGAATAGCCTACCTTAAACATTATGAATCAATACAATACAGCCCTTAAGTACCGCTGTAAAGGAATCATACAATCAAAACTTAAACTAATGATAAATGAAAAAAATAGTCAGAATACTAATCATGTGTATTTCAATTACCTCACTTCAAATAAAAAAATACGGTGACCTTACAGAAGTTTTACAGATTAAAGGAGCTAAACAGGAAATTCCGAAGGACAATGAAGTCCTTATCAAAGTAAAAGCAATTGGTCTAAATCCAATTGATATCAAAATAGCAAAAGGCAAATTAAAAACTATCCTACCATCGATAACTAAAAAACCAAAGCTTGGGTTTGATATTAGCGGTATTGTTTATACTAAAGGTGAAAAAATCACCTCGTTTCAAGAAGGAGATGAAGTGTTTGTAAGATTACCACTTCACCAAGGTAGCGGCTTCTCAGAATTTGTCGTAGCCAAATCAGAACACGTTGCCAAAATAGCGAGAATATAAAAAACTCAGATGATATCGCTGCTAGCTATGTTCTTAATCCTGAAAGTCCGCTTGTTTCAAGAATTGGTACACCCCAGAAACAATACTTGAGAAATTCAAAAAAGAAGTTTTAAATCCCTCTTCTTATCAATTATCTAAATCAGAAATGAGTGCAGTAGAAGACGTTACTCATAGTTTGCTGGAATATTATATCAAAACATTGAAAAAGCATTTGCGAAAGTTTAGCTTTTCAGATAATATGCAAAACAAAACGTATGAAACCGCGTGAAAAAGATTTTCCTCAGTTGCCTTAATAAATTTTTTATAGTCAGAATAAATTAAGCCTGTTTTGCAAATCTAACTTATAATGCCTTCCAATTGGTATTTTCACTTCACTAATTACAACCTGATTTCCTGATATTTTTTTGATATGCGGAATAGATACGATATAAGATTTATGAATGCGAATAAATTCTGAATCTTCAAGCATTTCATCAAAATACTGCAACGATTTATTACTTACAATAACAGTATTTTTACAATGTATTTTCACATATCCACCAATACTTTCGATAAAGTGAATATCCTTTAGTTTTATTTGATGAACTGTGTTATCCGACTTAATAAAAATAGAATCATTTGAATTCGATTCTGTGGTGATAACCTCAGATGAAGGTCGTTTCTCAGAGATTGATTTTACCTTCTTTACAGCTATTAAAAACCGTTGAAGACTAAACGGTTTTAGTAAGTAATCCGTAATATTTAATTCATAGCCTTTCAAAGCATACTCCTCATAAGCTGTGGTTATGATTACTTTTGGCTGATACGGAAGAGTAGCAATAAGATCGATGCCCTTTAACTTTGGCATTTCAATGTCCAAAAAGATAAGATCCACTTTTTTTGAGTTTAAAAAATTTAAAGCCTCTAACGCAGAGTAACACTGTCCTACTAATTCTAATTCGTCTATAGACTCTGCATATGTTAAAATAACATCGTGAGCTAAGGGTTCATCATCAACAATAATGTATTTTATCTTTTGCATGGTTTCATAAGTACTATTTTAGATTTGAATTCTTTATTTTCTGCTCTAACCTCCAGAGAATTATAATTTGGATAAGTGCTTTCTAATCGGTTTTTCAAATTCTCTAAACCAATGCCATTACCAATTTCTTTTTCGTGACCGCCGTCATAATTATTAATCACCTCAAAAGTGACTACTCCTTTTTTTTCGGTTAAATTGACTTTCACATAAGCATTGTTTTGTAATTTTTCAACGCCATGTTTAAACGCATTTTCCACTAAAATTATAAACATTAGTGGAGCAACCTTAAATACGGGGTTAGATACGTTTTCTATAAATTCTATATTGACTATTCCTTTTAATCTTATTTTATAAATAGAGATATAATTCTTTATATGGTCAATCTCTTCCTGCAGAGAAATACAATCTTGCTGCCCTTTATAAATTACGTATCGCATCATATCCGATAGTTTTAAGATAATCTCAGGAGCACTATCTGACTTTTTTAAAGTAAGGCTATATAAATTATTTAAAGTATTGAAAAAAAAGTGTGGGCTTATTTGCGCTTTTAATAGGGCTAACTCTGTGGTTGCTTTTTCATTCTTCAGGCTATCAATTTTTCGTTTTTGTTTTACCTGCTCTAAAATAAACAATATTAATATAATACATATTGATGATATAGCCCAAACTACAATCTCTGCTTCACTACTAATCATCATAGTACTTACCACTATACTAAATAACGCAATTATAAATGGACTATATTTCCTCATAAAATTTCTCACAACACAAAGGTAAAAAAGTACAGGACACTTATTCTTATAAACTCGCAAACAACATCCTAAAGGAATTAAACCGAAGTTTATAGCCAATAAACGGCTTATGACAGTCTATTTGAGTCTTATGTTCTAGAACTTTTGATGTTCATAAAATTCTTTTTCAATCAAATGGAATCCATTGAATCTTTATCTCAAAATTAGAGTTCAAAACTAAACCATGGAAGGAAAAATTAACTCATCAGAGTTTTTAGATTATCTAGAAAAGCATAAGGGAATCATTATCAAGATATCCAAGATTTATAAAAAAAATGAAGAAGACAGAAAGGACCTTAGTCAAGAAATAATGTATAATCTATGGAATTCAATAAACTCTTTTTTAAGTAAACCGAAACTAAGCACCTGGATATACAATGTGGGCCTCAAGACGGCCAGGATATACTGCACTTAAAGAAAGACGCGAGGTTTATTAAAGAGTGAGTTGGATTTTACGGAGCGTGACATCAATAATCAAAGTGACAATTATTGAATACTAGAATTAAGACAGCACATTCAAAAATTGAATTCTATTGATAACGCAATAATCCTTACATATCCGGAAGGTAACAGCTACCACAAAATTGGAAAAATAACCGGTTTTAGCGAAAGCGATATAGCCACGAGAATACATAGCATAAGAAAAAACTAAAAACATCAATTTTAAAAAATAAGTAAAATGAAAACAGAAACTATAATAGGTAGAAGACTTTTGAAATTCATTATGATTTTATTCATATCGTCATCTACAACTTGGGGACAAAATGATATTTCGAATATTAAGAAGATAAAACAAAATTTAGAAACTCTTTTTGAGTATTGCTATCAGAACGAACTATTTAATGGCAGCGTAGCCGTAATCCATAGAGGGAAAGTAGCTTTTAAAGAATCGTATGGTTTTCTTGATTTTAATAAAAATATAGAAATAGATTCAGATACGCAGTTTCTATTGGCATCATTAAGTAAACAATTTACTGCAATGGCGGTGATGCTTTTACAATCAAAAGGTAAGCTTGAGTACGATGATAAAGTATCAGAATATTTACCTGATTTTCCCTATTCGACAATTACAATAAGACAATTATTGAACCATACATCTGGTATTCCCGAATACACTTCACTATTTAATAAACAGCGAGAGCAACTTGCCAAACGATACCATAAAACAGGGGAAATGGTAACCAACCAAAGTGTTGCGAACATTATTAACGCTAACAAACCTGAGCTAGATTTTGAACCTGGCACGGACTTTTATTATAGTAATACAGGTTATGTCTATTTGGCGCTATTAATAGAACGCATCAGTAAAAAAAGGTTTCCGAAATTTATACAGAATAATATTTTTCACCCATTGGGGATGAAAAACTCTTTGGTTTACACTAAAGAAGCAAATTTACATAAAAAAGCAGTCGGTTATAAATATGATTTTGATGAAGGGAAATTTGTATTAAATGAAACTCCACCATTTTTCAATGTTTATGGGGATGGTGGAATATATAGTACAATAAATGACTTGCTCAAATGGGATTTAGCTTTACGAACGAATAAATTAATAAATACTAATGATTTAGAAGTTGCTTACACGAATCCAAATATTAGTAATAAACCTGGGCCATATGGCTTTGGGGTTTTCGTTAGAAAACTTCCATTTAATGGTAAAAAGGCAGTAACACATTCAGGTATTTTTGTCGGGTTTACTAATTCAATATTTAGAGAACTAGATAATTACAACACTACTATAGTGTTAAGTAACAATTCTCATCAAATCAACAGCGAAATGAATTCAGCAATTGTTAGAATTCTATACGGAATGCCTTACAAACTGCCGAAGTTGAAAGGCTCAACTATATTGCTCAAAATTATAATGGCTGACGGATTTGAAAAAGCAAAAACTTTTTATTTCAATCAAAAAAGTAACGAAACATATTACTTTTCAGAAAAGCAATTAAACAAGTTAGGTTATAAGCTGCTAGAAAATAATAAAACTGCGTATGCCATTGAGGTTTTTAAATGGAATATTGAAGCCAATCCTGAATCAGCAAATGTATATGATAGCCTTGGGGAAACATATCTTAAAGAAGGTGAAAATACTTTGGCCCTTAAAAATTATAAGATTGCTTTTAGTAAAGATCCAAAAAACAAGAGAGCCAAGTCAATAATCGAAAAACTAGAGAAAACTAAGTAATAATGATTTCGAAAAAAAATAAAAACATATTCTTTGAATATGTAAGTAGGTGGTATGTTTTTATCTTTCTTAATTTCTATGGTTTGGGAAAGATAATGGGAGGTCAGTTTCATAGACGAGGAAATCTTCCGGAAGAAGTCAAGACATTAACCTTAGAAAATGCGGATGCATTCAATCTTGCCTGGACTTTTATGGGTTATTCTTATGGCTATATTCTCTTTGTTGGTGTATTACAAATCAAAGGTGCCTGGATGTTACTTTGGAACAAAACCAAAATTCTTGGGGTTTTGATACTTATTCCCATAATGGTAAATATTATAGTATTCGACATTTTCTTTTTGGATAGTAAAAAAGCGCTAGTAAATGCAACTATTTACTTTTTACTGCTAAATCTAATTCTATATTTCAATAAGACAGAAGTTATTAAAGTATTAAAAATACTAGCATTTAAAAACGAAAGATTGAATAGTATAGGTAAATTCAAATTAAGTCTTGTTAATATCCTAATTATTCTGGGAATAATGGCACTTTTATTTGTATTGGACCAATCGTTAGTGACACTTGTAGATAGCTGAGACTTTATTAGAAATTAATGATAAGCAACGTTCACCTATACTTATTTAAAAAATACATAATAGGAATTTGAAGATAAAAATTATTAAAAACCTGAAAGGAATATTTTTTATTCTGAACTGATGTCAAGCAAAATAATAATAATATTAGCTCTAAAATGTGCTAAAGATTATTTATTCATACGTTCATTTTTAAAAATATCTTTTTTTAATAATATCAACATGATGCATTTCATGTCCAACTATTGACTTAAGAAATCCATCCAGGGTTACTTCAAATTCATTGGCCATTCCCTTTATTGTTAGTTGACTCCTAGACAATCCGTCTAAAAAGCTGATACTTCCTTTTCTCACGTTCTTAAAATCACGCACCAAATGTTGGAAACTTAGCTCTTCAAAACGACTGTTCTCGACTAACGAGTTCTGGTCATATCCCCAAAGCTGTACTATTTCTCTTCTGCTAAGTAAGAATGCTCGTGAAATTTTTATCCTTTCGTGGTCGGTAATATGACCTACTACTTGCTTAATGCTCCATTTATCATTTGCATAGCGATAGGTTGCCTTTTTTTCGTCTATTGATTCAAGAAATTGAAATGTTGACAGAGAAGAATAAAGTGTTTGGCAATCCGCATCTTTCGTAAGATTGTAGTAATAAAGAAATCCATCTGAAGATATAAAACTCATACTTACTTAATTAAAATGTTTGTTTAGTCGATTAATTTGAGGAATCTTTTAATAGCTTTCCAGAGTGATCATTGAATTTAACATAGGAAGGTTAGAGACAATATTGTTCAGTATTGCAGATGTGTTTACGACAAAAATAGGGTAAAACTTTAAAGTCGGGCTTGGGAAATACCTGCAAAAGGGCAACAGGTTTTTCTGAAAAGCTTTTTTCAAAAGCCTCTAGTTATTTAGAATAATCTTGTTACCCAATAGATTGACTTGCTAAAATATACGTTACTATAATCACTATTTATTTTGATTTTGTCAACTGAAAAAGATTTAGCATCCTTGGCAAGAAATACAATAAAGCACCAAATAAAAAAATACAGTTCCTTACGTCATCGGTAGTATATTTACTTTCTGGAAGCAGTGTTGTAATTTTGAGAATAATCATCAACCCGGCTAATAGTATTATAGTTCCACCAACTTTTTGAATTGGTTTTAGATTTTTAAATGTAGTTGCATTTTTCATTTTTAAATGTATTTTATCGTTGTTTAGGAATACCATATTTATTTTTCGTACTATTAAATTTGCAGGTAATTATACAATATGTTATCAATTAGATGATAAAATTACACTTTTGAAGATTTATTTTTCTTGAAGTTCTTTCAAATAGGTTTTCAATTCGTTCAAATAGTTTCCAAATTTTATATTTTGCTGATAACAAAATAGAAAATGAAAATCCCAATAAGAGAGACAAATAGGATCATCAGAAAAAGCAATTAGAATAATACTTATTGAACTCGTCTTAAGTTTAGATTTTAGTCCGAAAAGTTTGACTTTTGCTATCTGATCTTGTACATAAAAAATGAACTCGAGATGAGTTTATTATCTCGTCACTATTTTAAAAGATAGCGTCTGCTTTTTTGAGGTGGCTTTTACAATAAACATTCCCGATGGCAGAGAAGAAAGATCGACGGGTGAAGTTGCATTATCCAAATCTAGTAAGGCTTTACCACTTATATCATAAATGGTAAAAGATTCAAAAGAAGAAAACTCTTTGTCAAAATGAAGTAATTGAGATATAGGTTCTACCCAATAAGTAAATGTAGAATCCACAGAATGTTCTCCAACATCCAAGGTCTGATCTACTAATTTACTTACATAAGCATTTACATAAAAATTTCTTTGACCGGTTGCATAGAGTGTATTATCATTTCCGAAACGAATGACATGACCCACTTCATTAGGAAAACTATCTCTTTCTCCTACACGTGACCATCGGTTATTTTCAAATTTTGAAATAAAATTCCCTTCGAATCTGGGTCCGGCAACATACACAATATTTTCTTGTGAAATAGCAACCTTCTCAATCGTACGATCAACCCTGTAGCCGTTTTCACCATGCACTTGCGACCACCGATTTCCGTTAAAAAAGCGAACCGTATTTTTTTGATTATCGTTTAATAAATCACCTACCGCATATATAAAATTGTTGCGGCCAATTTGGAAATCTTCGATTTTATCCGTTGTATTAAAATTGTTCTCTCCCCCAACTTTGACCCATCCTTCGCCATTAAAAAAAACAATGTAAGGCTTTGCATTTTCCTCATTTACCGAAATATAGATTTGATTACTACTATCAACATGCATTGCTGTAAATTCCGAAAATCTTATTTCATCAAAAGGTCTAAAGGGACCATTTAATGTTATAGGTTCCCACTTAGCACCTGTGTATCTAAGCACACTTACTTCGTCCCCATTCTCATATTGGTAAGCGCCAGCCGCAATGAGTTGATTGTTATTGTCTTTTGCAATTATTTTAGTTTTACTACGACTATTCATTCTCGGAATATCTAATTTAGACCATTCCCCGTTTTTGAACATGGCGATATAATTTCTCTCATTTTCGTCTCTAATGGTACCGACCGCATAGATGATATCATCTATAACTACCAAATGATTAATACTATCTGAAGTGTCAAAATAATCAGGATCTCCGATAACACTCCATTGATTTCCATCAAATTTTGCAACGTATATATTTCTGGGTACATCATTAAATGTTGTGGCGACGTAGATATTATCGTCATCATCAAAGGCCATCGCTGGCATACCGTAAAAACTGACTAATGCTCCTTCATTGCCTTCAACGGGTCCTACTTGTACCCAATTTTGCTGTGCATGAAGAAATGAAAATACACTAAGAATTATTGATAAAATTGTAACTCTCATATGGATTTAACTATTTGGTTGGCACAAAAATATAGAATTTAGGATGGTTTTTGGTTCAAATTATAATTTGAACCAAAATTGTCGTTTATAAAATCCATTCTTAAGCCAACTATCTCGGAGCAAGCCCACGAGGTATCCAGCGGAAATACAATCTTAACATTTCGGAGTAAACCTCGGAGAATTAAACTCAACAATGTGGGTTAAAATTCATCCCTTTTTAGGTTAACTAGAATATTTGCATAAACACAAAAATTGTTCTTGATCCGCAAAAATTGATCCTTTTTGCGGTAAACAAGAACAACCACTTAAATATGAGATGGTCATTAATAACGGAACAGATTGAAATACCTAATCATTCTATTAACAATTTATTTGAATTAGAAGTATTTATAAAAAACATTCTATATTATTAATAGCTTAATAAAGAGGTAGTACTTTTTTAAATTAGCAAAAAATTAAAAATAAAATACTCATAAAATAAAAGTGCATTAACGAAGCTTGAAAAACTTACTTGACATACTGAGTTCTATTTTTTTAAAAAAATAAACTCTGATAATTATAGTTTTAAGTTAGCTCCAAGCATTTCAGAATTCCAACTTTTCTTCATAAAATTTAGAAGAAATAAACAACTATTTTGAAATGCAGAAAGAGCTTTTGAATGGAGGGGTGTTTTTAATTAGTCACTGCCATTTAAAAAAAATTTTACAAAGCGTTTACTTATTTTTCAGGTTTCGATTGAGTAATGTTCCATTCATGAAAAAAATAGGTGAATTTCTCACCATACAAGGATGCATATTCTATCATGATCCCTACATCATTAAACCAATTCTTCATGCGTTTAGAATTGTCTATATCTCCAGGTGAAAAATATAAAAGGTGTAATGATTTATCAGGAAATAAGTCATACTCTGAATCAATCTCTTCATTAAAAACAATTAGATTGAAATTTCCAAAAAACTGCTTCTCATTTTTACCAAATTGACGTACCATTTCCCGGAGTTGTTCATACTTTACCTCTTTGTAATAAAAAGAAACACTTTTTATCTTAGCAGGTCCTAAACCACCATTTGTAATATATAATCCAGGCTTCTCGCCATCTACCACTACATCGCAATTCAACGAAGGTTTTACGGAGATTTTTTGATTTAACGATGTTTGGCTCATTTGCAAGCGAGAAAGTTCTTCCTGTCTTGAAAACATTTTGTTTTGCTCCTCTATTTGTTGGACTTGTTTTTCAAACAAAGTAGTTTGATGGGAGAAGTATTCATTCTGTAAATCCATCTTTTCGTTTTGTTTTTTAAAAAGATCTGTCTGTTCATGTATACGTTCATTCTGATAGCTAAACAACTCATTCTGAGATTTTATTAGCCTATTTTGTTGCCATAACAGTAGTACGGGGATCATGGAGATCATCAATCCTATCATTCCTATCCTGGTAAACCTAAAGAAGATCGATACTGCTACATCAGATAGTGTATCTGCAGCAAGGTTTCTTTCCCGGATTTCAGTAATCATTTTTTTTAAGGAAGATTTTAGTCCCGAACCAAGAATCATACTTGTTCCCAAAATTCTAATCCAGTTCTTACCGAAAACAATCTTCAGAATCACATAACTGATGATCAGAACCCAGAAAACGATTCCCGAATAAAATATAAATTTGTTTAACTCCATAAATACTTTTATGACTTCTATAAAATTTTGGAAATAAAAAATTACGCCTTATTAACCATAGAGAACTAAATCTCTCTCGAATTCGCTCGCTTCTTTCTTTACATCACTAAACCTAAAGTATATAATAGCTATCCACTTTTCTTTTTCGGTAAATTCTGATTTGTGCTTGATTGTATTTATTGTATATCCATCATTATCTAAATTGGTATGAATAGTCAATTTTCCTGATTTTGGACGAATTCTTAGGATTTCTGTTTTATTTTCTTCCTCGCGATATACCGTATGACCCGAATCGACTAAGTCATTTAGATAAAGTATCCCATTGGCAAAAGCATCTCTTGATGTATCATAATGCCAAATGGTCTCCGCATTAAGATATTTTCTGATTTTTAGGTCAATGTTAAATTTTTGAATTCCTAAAGTTTTAGAAATTTTCTCATACAACATATCTCTAACCGCTCCTTTGATGTAAAAATGTGTAATTCCATTTGTTTTATTATGTATTTTATAAATAGCATTTATAAGATTATCATCAATTTTTAGCTCTCTTTTTTCAGGAAATGCTTCTCTTTTTTCACAAAGTGCTACGATCTTATTACAGATATCTGCTGACACAACATTTTCAAAGATCCTGTTTTCAAAACCTCCATATAAGGGTTCTTTTTTGAAGATTTGGGCCACGCTTTTATTTGTAACAAACATCTATTAACACAAATTTAAATATAACGTCCTATAATACTAACCTGACTGATTATTACTTTTTCATAATTATTAGCTCCCCGGATTATTCCAGGGGTGTTTGGATCTATGGAATAATAATTGGTTTGCCCTATTCTGGTCAACTTATTTCGTAAGTCTTGAGGCATGTTTTGTAAAGAAATATCATTTAGATCATCAGCCAGTACCAATTTACCACTGTCCTTTAATGGTCTTAATTTGTAACCTACTTTATTGGATTGATGTAGAGTATTACCGCCAACAAGTCGGACAAAATTCACACCTTCTATTTCAATAATTTCCATAACAATATCAACGTGACTAAATCCGCTGGTAGGGGTTAAATTGCCATTGCTATCAATACTGTACGAGTCACCTTCACGTCCGTTTAGTACAAAGTCACCAACCTGAAGAGATTCGATGTTAGGATCAAACAAAGTAAATGTGTTATTTTGTATTTGCATCGTTTGGGTAATATATCTAATGTGATTGCCCGCTGCCTTAAATATTCCAAGATTTTCTAAACAGTTTTTAGCATGTTTTAATAAAGTTCTTTTTGTATGGTCGTTTAAAGAGTCGTATTCAGAAAGGTGATATCCATTATAAGTTGCAGAATCCGGGAAATTGTTTACAACAGCATGTAAGTATCCCCTTAAGAATAGATATGATATAAATGCAGCACTCCAAGCTATCCCATTATTTGTATAATTTTCAGCTCCCGATAAAGTTTGAAAAGGATACCAATATTCTTTTACTTTTAGTTTTCCTTGAATGTTATTTTCTACTAAGCTATTGCTCCACCAAGTATCAAATTCATCATTCCCAACCTGAATAGCATAATCTAAAACTAAATCTATGGGTATATTCCAATGATTATTAGATGGTATTTGTTGTCCTTCCCCCACCTGAATCCGGTCTCTAAAATGTACAATTTGGATAAATAAATTCGCTGGATTGTCTGTTACCATTTGCTCGAACTGATTAATGAATTCTCTAAAAGTTTCCCTTTCTGGCTCCATCAAACTGTTTTCGGGATTATAAAATGAAAAATATACGCGATCCGGATCATCTATATCAGTACCTTCTATTTTAAACAATACCCGTGCATGAGGAGAGAATGCACTATCAGAGCTTGCATCAGTTGTAATCCATAAAGGTCCATAATTTCTTATCCAATCTACATAAGATGATGCAGGATAGTTGGCCGGCTCCTCCCCTTCCATATGCATTGCATTGATAAACTCTTCTTTCTGAGATGACAATAAGCCTACATCTCTATCAAAAATATCTACATAGAAACTTTCATCAGGAGGGATAAGATTATTACCTATCTCGGTGAGGGTTTGTTCCTCAGTAAACCTCCTATTATTTTTCCAATTCATCATCATGGTTGCGGTAGTCGCCCAACAACTCATGGAGGATGGTTGACGCATTGGTATGATTGGAGGTTGGACTTCTGCAAAGACGTTTGTACCTCCCTCTCTTTCACTTATATTTACAGATTCAGTATTCCCATCAGTATCTGTTCGTTCCGCTTGGACCGCTTGCCCTTGATTTACAGCCTCAATAGCAGCTTCTGTAAGTGATGGTCTTTGATTTTCTCTTTCTGTTTGGGCCTGTTCGCGAGTGCTTTCTCCTCCATTGATTTGTTGCTGCAGATGATCCCTTACTAAATCATTATATTGTTCGTCAGTAATAGCACCGTTTTCTTTGGCTCTTTCTGCTTGACGCATAAAATCATCAGAATTATCTGTATTGTGTTTTTGCATTGCAATATCCTTCGCCATTTCTGCATACTTTTGGGCTGCTTGAGTATTGGCCTTAAATGTTTCTATCACATTCCTTTGGTTTCCTGCCAAACCAGTGATATCATTAAACGTACCAGGTCTAGTAAGTGCATCACTTAATCCTGCTAATCCAGCTGCTGGTGCCGGAGCATCGGGTGCATTCTGGATGTTGACTAGAGGTTGTGCAAAATCTCGATAATTGGGTTGGTAATTGGTCACTGTTGGTGTTGGAGTAACTACTTGAGCGATAGAAGTTGGTTCGTCTGTTCTGAATTTATCCCAATCCTGAGATGAATTTTCTTTAACCATCTCACAGGCATCACAACTGCCTTGCACAGCTTCCATAAACACTCCACGCGTGGGCACACTAACCCGATAGGGTTGTGATGGGGTTAAGGGTTTATAATGATCCAACAATGGGATTTCCTGTACTACATTATCACCTATTTCCTGCAATATGAAATCTCTACCTACTCTATAACCGTCTGAAACAGGAAAAACTAATGAATTTCCCGCAATAGAAATGAGCTCATTTTTTATAACAGAAGCTAAGCTACGGGGCGGATTCTCTTTACCGTTGCTATCATAGGTCGGAATTTTAAAGCCATCAAGGAGCATATACCTACGATCAGGATCTAAGTTCTTCCATAATACTTTATTGTAATGCTCTAAATTGCTATTAAGATGTTCTATTAATTGCTCCGACACATAAATATCTTCTTTTTTAGGATTTCTTTTCTCCCGGTTATTCAATGGCGTCTGAATATCATATACTCCGTCTAACAAATCGTTACCCAAATATCTACTTATCAAGACATCATTGCTAAATTTGGTTGCATAATTCAATCGAAACCTCTCAACATTAATAGTCGTGAAATCGAAAAACTCTTCAGAACTCGCAAATATAGAATCATATACTATATTTATTTGTTCGATTTGTTTTCGGGTAAGGGAGGTTAAAATATTCGGGCTAATATTGAATCGTATAACTCGTTCGCCTCCTCTGTATTTTTTTGTTTTGGTAAGATCAAAAGTCCCAAAAGGTTCAAATCTAATTTTTGTCTGATCAATAAGACTTTCTACTAATAAATCGGCAATATGCTCATTAAAAATCTGATCCCAGTCCGCAATCAAATTCCCATTAAAGTATTGGAACAATTCTCTAAGATTCATATCCAATATTTTTGCATATGCCGTCCAAAGTTTTTTCTCTTTTCTCATCCCCATAAAGAAATCCATTGGAGTTTCCACTCCATCTATTGTCAAATAGAAAGGTTCTTCAACAGACTCGAAGTTGACACGAATACTTTGCGCGGGGGGAACAACTGCAAAATTTGCATCAAGTGTCATGTACATATCAAAAATTTCCCCTTTTGTAATTACAACATCGTTACGTTTTACACTTGGGCCTTTTGCCGCACAAGGGGCAACTGAGCCAATAATAGAGTCCTTGATTGAATTTCTAATTGTCTCACCTACGTTAACGTCACCTCCCGTTCTAATAATGGGAAAAGATAAAATTCTATCAAATCTTGTTTTAGGTCTTGGAATATTTATTCGGAAATCTATGTAACCAGATATCTCTGTTAATTGCTCATCCGCATAAGTGTCCTCAGGGAACTCCACACGCTTGTAATCTGTTTTTATTCGTTCTATCGCATCAAACCCTTTTAAAAGTGGATGTCCTCTTCTTCGACGAAAGTATGATCTGGGTGATAAATAGGTATTTGAGACTACCGGAAGAAGGTTTTGCGCTAATACATCTTTCCATTTACTAATGTTTTCTGCCGTAAAATTGGTCATAATTAAGGGTACAAAAACGCATTCTTCTACACTAGCCAGTTCCTGATAAATCGCATAATGCCGCAATACTTCAAAATACATCATGGTTAACGAGTGGCAGTGATTATGGTTGGATATAACCTCGGTAGTAACTCCATATTGTTGTCCTTCTGTAACTGTGGTAACAACAGACGCGTTCAATTGTCGATAACTTTCTGCATTTTGCATCAACGTTTGTCGCAATCGTTCATCAAAGAATTGAGAAATATTTCTGGATCCAGTTTGTGAAGCGGATGATCTGGATCTGGAGTACCCCCCTGCAACTCCCAAAGAGCCACCTATGGCTCCAAAAGAACCTCCAAGTCCTAAACCTCCCGAAACTCCTGCTGTCGTAGCAGAACTTCTACCACTTATAGATTCATTAATTCCGCCACTTAATTGATCTGTAACAAAGCGATCGCTTATCAATTCTGCTGCCAGTTCTTCACTTTGTGATAAAATTTGAGATTCTGCTCCTTGCAAAGAATGTGAAGATTCAAAAACCACAATTTGTTTTTTCTGACCGGGAGCCAATGGAAGTGAATACACTAGGTCTCCCAAAGAATATCCATCCGCTTTATAAACAGTTTTGTAATGTAAAATATGACCTGTTGCCACCGTTACTGCCTGATAAAATGATAAATCGCTATCAGCTTTTGGAGCATCTTGCCATCGAATTGGATTATCAATACCTATAAAATCTCTTTCTAAAGTTTCACCACCTCCTTTTAGATTGAAAGATATTTTAGTATTACCATTTTCTTCAGCCTCAATTCTTTCCAGAGTATAACTGGCTACTTCAGGGTCTGAAGTTCTTACAATAGCATGAAAATTATATTCCCGCAATGTACGGTTAGGAGTAGAAAGATTAAGGCAAGCTCCTCCCATATCCTGAGTATACTCTTCTGATTCGATTAAATCAGACTGATCCGGCAGACGTTTTGCCTTATTTGGGGTACCACATTCACAATCTTTGTCTTTTTCTTCTTGTACTGCTATATCATTATTAATTAAGATGTAAATAAAATCATCTGAAATAGTTTCATTTTTGGATGATTTTTTAACTATCTCCATGCTTACCGGGCTTTCTGGCATTAGACTAACCACTACCTGAGCCTGGGAGTATTCTCCATAAGGATAATTCATAAAAAAGTTTCCTGATTTATCCGTAGTAGTAGCTCCAACAATCATCCAAGCTGAATCACCTATATTTTTCTTTGCCTGAACCACTACCGTGAGCTTATTCAGATCATAGGCATTACCCATTTGCACTACCTTACCTCTTAGCCTTTTGGTATTCTGAGTAACATTAGCAGTATTTAAATTAGTATCATCTGGCGAATATTTTTGAATTGACACATCTAATCTTTGAAGTTTTCTATCTAAGGGTAGATATTCTTCACTCCATAAAATAGCTCCATCATAGCCTCTAACTCTGATTTTAATCATCCCTTCAACATTACTAGTCATTATTGGCTCTTCAAAAGCAAATTTAACCTTTCGACCATCACTAGTTTTTTTCGCTTTTTTCCAGTCAAATACCTTTGAGACCACGTTATCTCCACGAGTGGTATATTCTATAATCAAATCATAATAATCAAAATTGGTAGTTTCTTGATCATCTGTTTCTATACTAAATGTTCCTCTTATATCAGCTAACTTCACTTCCGGAATCAAAATCGGAAAATCAAATAGCGAATTAAAATCCGCTTTAACAATATCAATTATTCTATTCTCTTTGTTTACATCAAGCTCTAGTGTGTTAAGAAAAGACCTTAACCAGTGCATTCTAAAATCACTGATTTTTGACAATAATTTAGGGGTAGTGCTAGAAAGATCAACTAAACCCTGAATTATTTCCAATAGACTGTTAAACCAAAACTTATTGGAACTAACTTCTCCTCTAATTCTATTAAATATTGAATCAAAGACCTCCTTATTCATCAAAAAAATCTTTTTCCCCCTATCTTCAAGTAACTCTTTAGTGTTTTCATAATTTGCATATATTGAAAAAAGTCTATTTTCTTCACGATAGTCTACAGGAGGAACAGATGGCTTTGTTTTTTCTGCAAAAAGAAATTCAAACTTTTTTTCAAATATGATGTCCTTAGCTTCATTAGTTATATTTAAATTAATTATAGATGCATATCTATCCACTTCTCCAAATTGAGGACCAACCATATGGTATCGAAAGAAATGATATATAGTTTCTGAATCTTCCCCAATTAGGTCTTTTGGAGAAATTTTAAAAACATACTTTGAATCATAAATGTTTTTCTGAAGTGAGAGCTTTTTAAACTCTTTGATATACCTTTCATCCTCGAAGTACCCACCTTCACCATCTGGTTGATAATTGTAACCAAAATGAGGTATAGCAAATTCTAAATTAAGAATGTCAATAGAAGTATCTTTTACATCCCCTTGATACTTAAAAGTTTTCTGAAGAGTAGCCATTTTTGATATGAGTTTTGAGATTTATATTTTATTCAATTTTACAATTGAATTATCCTATACGCTATTTTTAAATGTAAATCATTCTTAGTATTGAGGATGAAACATCTAAATGGGGGTAATTTTCTAAATGGGGTTGATTTGTTATTATGATCTTTTCTCTCTTCTGAGAAGTTTTTGGGGAGAATAATCCGCACTCGATCAAAAACGATTAGACAAGTTTAAGAAGTATTTTGATAAAAAAATTGTAAAAAAGTGACATTTCCCTGTTTTTTTTATGCAAAAAATAAGAATTACACAGAATCTCTGACGCCTCTTAGGAGAAATTTGGCAATATCTGGTTCATCACTAGCCAGGAAATCTTTTGGTGATTGTCTGATAAATTCCTGGAAAGTATGATTAAAGTGTGATTGATCAAAAAACCCAGCTTCATGTGCTATAAAGGTTAAATCTTTATTCTGCATCATTAAATCGTTTACATACTCGATTTGTCGAATTCTGCACCAATGTTTGGGAGATAAACCAACTACTTTTTTAAAATTTCTTATGAATTGTCTCTTACCAACAGAAATTTTTATCGCATCCATAAGTTCGGTAATGCTAATATTACCATTTCTTGATTCTATCAATTCAATAGCCTGATCTACATACACTATGGGTGGTAATTTGTTGGTAGCGCATTTTTTAATAAAATCTTCATAGGATTGTATAACTTGTTCTAAATTATTAGAAGCTATTGCTTGTTTGTTAAATTCGTAAGCTATATCAGAAACATTAGAAAAATGAGTGGTTGTATTCACAAGGTTGGTCATATCTAAATGGAAAAGGTAATAAGGCATTCCCGCCTTTAATTCCATAGTGACCCAGTAAAAGTCTTCCAAAAAGTGTAGATAAGCATTATCTCCTTGGATGATTCCAGAAAAATAAGGGCCTTCATCTATGATTTCTCTTATCACTTCTTTTTCTGGAATAGAAATAGATGAATTACCTTTGGTAAAATGCGTAACTTTTATATATCCGGAAGGAAAAAAAGGTTGATCGAATGGCGCTTTCACCTTAGCTTCAGTATAAAAAAACCGTCTTACATAAGGTTGAAGTTCTCTGCTAATGAGAAGTTTTCTAATGTTATATTTTATCATTATGGGTTAGGTTTTAAGAATTGTTAAGATAAAAATTATCTTTTTAAAACCTGTTGATATTGTTTTAAACTCTTAAAATTTGAATTTTTGAAGTGATACAAAACAAAAAAAGCCAGACAAAATTGTCTGGCTTGAGAAAAAAGTCTAATTGTAGCGGGAACAGGACTCCCTTCGACTCGTACCTCACTCAGGGTAAACTTCTCGTCCTGTCAAGTCTTATTAAAATATTAGCAGTAAAAATCTCCGGAGCAAGCTCACGGAGCATTCAAGGGACTTCTCGTTTTCAAACTGTTTACGTTTTACTGGCGA
>CANMSL010000009.1 GCA_947500505.1 uncultured Aquimarina sp.
TTTCAACACTTTAATTTACTAAAAATCTATCTTTTTTGTTATAAAAATCTTATCAAATATTAATCGAACTCAGGTTATTAGTGCCCTAAGCCTTATTCTCTCCCATTACTTGGTCTAAAACTAGTAAAGTGATGAATTTTGGTACACACTATGGTTCATTCCAATAAAGCTGATGAGAGATGAACTTGTTAATTAAGAAAATAAGAAAGTCCAAATTGTATATACAATTTGGACTTTCCGGTAAAAGATTTTATTCATTTAATCTCTAAGAATACTTCTGGAAATTACAATTTTCTGTATTTCACTAGTACCTTCATATATTTGAGTGATTTTAGCATCTCTCATCAATCGTTCTACATGATATTCTTTTACGAAACCATTACCTCCATGGACTTGAACCGCTTCAATAGTGACATCCATTGCAGCTTGTGATGCAGCTAATTTAGCCATAGCTCCTGATAGGTCATAATTTTCGTGATTATCCTTATCCATTGCAGCTTTGTATACTAACATTCTGGCAGCTTCAATTTGTACGTGCATATCTGCCAGTTTAAAAGCGATTGCCTGGTGATTCATGATTTCTGTGCCAAAGGCTTTGCGGACTTTAGAATATTCTTTTGCCAGTTCATAGGCTCCTTGGGCAATACCTAATGCTTGAGCAGCAATCCCTATACGACCACCAGCCAGTGTTTTCATCGCAAACTTAAATCCAAACCCATCTTCACCAATACGATTTTCTTTAGGAACTTTTACATCATTAAAAATTAAAGAATGTGTGTCACTACCTCTAATTCCTAATTTGTCTTCTTTAGGACCAATCTCAAAACCTTCCCATCCTTTTTCTACGATAAAAGCATTGATTCCACGATGTTTTTTCTCTTTATCTGTCTGTGCAATAACTAAATAATAATCAGAAGTCCCTCCATTCGTAATCCAGTTTTTAGTTCCATTAAGGATATAGTGATCTCCTTTATCAATTGCCGTAGTTCTTTGTGAAGTAGCATCACTACCAGCCTCAGGTTCGGATAAGCAAAAAGCTCCGATAGATTCTCCGGTGGTTAATTTGGTAAGGTATTTTTCTTTTTGTTCTGTGCTTCCATAAGTATCAAGCCCCCAACATACCAAAGAATTGTTCACTGATACGATTACTGAAGAAGATGCATCTATTTTTGATAGTTCTTCCATAACCAATACATATGATAAGGTGTCCATACCGCCGCCGCCATACTCTGGTGATGCCATCATACCTAAGAATCCAAGTTCGCCCATTTTCTTTACCTGTTCAGCAGGAAACTCTTGCTTGTCATCTCTTTCAATAACTCCAGGTAATAATTCTGCTTTCGCAAAATCACGAGCAGCATCGCGTATCATTAATTGTTCTTCGGATAGTTTAAAGTCCATATTAGATCCTAATTTACTGTGCGTGCATAACACGCGAATTCAACTTTTTGATGAAAATAAATCGAGATAAGCTCGATATTTTTATTAATTCTACAAATATAAGTTATAATTTAATAGTTTTGGTGTTTTTTTTGTTTTTTGGTATTTTCTTTCAGTACTTCAAAAATCAATATAAATCCATACAAAATTTTGTCTTGAATTACATTTGTTTTCAGCAGAGTTGCAAGCAATTTGTGTTATGATTATTTTTAAATTATTATTTTTTGAATTTACACTTTCGCCGTGTTTAGTTTTTTATATTTGTGATAATAGTTATTAGATACCAATTTCAATTTATTATAACATTTTTATGAGACAGCATTAACTCCGTAATAGAGTAGATTTAATTGGATAATAAGATATTAGGTTTTGTGATAAGTAAATGTTTGGATAAGTTGAAGTTTAAAAAATGAAAGAATTATTAAATAAATACGAAAATAAAGCACCAGAAATAGTTTTTAACTGGAAAGATTCTGAAACAGAGGCAGAGGGTTGGACAGTTATTAATTCCCTAAGAGGAGGCGCTGCCGGTGGTGGTACAAGAATGCGTTTAGGGCTCGATATGAATGAAGTCCTTTCTCTCGCTAAAACCATGGAGGTGAAGTTTACCGTTTCGGGTCCGGAAATTGGCGGGGCTAAATCTGGAATTAATTTTGACCCTAATGATCCACGTAAAAAAGGGGTGTTAGAGAGATGGTACAAAGCGGTTTCACCATTACTAAAAAGTTATTATGGTACCGGAGGAGATTTGAATGTAGATGAGATACACGAAGTAATTCCGATTACAGAAAATTGTGGAGTTTGGCATCCTCAGGAAGGAGTTTTTAATGGGCACTTCCAGCCAACAGAGGCAGATAAAATCAATAGAATAGGACAGTTGCGTCAAGGGGTTATAAAAGTGTTAGAGAACACCACTTTTTCACCAGACGTATCTAGAAAATATACAGTTGCCGACATGATCACCGGTTACGGTGTTGCAGAGGCAGTAAGACATTACTATGATGTTTATGGAGGTACTGTGAAAGGAAAAAAAGCAATAGTTCAAGGGTTTGGTAATGTGGGATCAGCTGCGGCATACTATCTTTCTGAAATGGGAGCAAAAGTAGTAGGTATCATTGATCACGCAGGTGGATTAATAAATGAAGAGGGTTTTTCGTTTGAAGAAATTAAGGAGCTTTACCTTAACAAAAGAGGAAATAAGTTATATAGCAAGACTTTAATTCCATTCGAAGCATTGAATGATAAAATTTGGTCCTTACAAACGGAAATATTTACACCTTGTGCTGCTTCCAGGTTGATAACAAAAGATCAAATTACTCAAATGATTAATTCTGGATTAGAAGTGATTTCGTGTGGAGCGAATGTTCCTTTTGCAGATAAAGAAATATTCTTTGGATCTATAATGGAATATGCGGATGAGCAAGTAAGTTTAATCCCGGATTTCATTTCCAATTGTGGAATGGCCAGAGTGTTTGCATATTTTATGGAGCGAAGAGTATTGATGACGGATGAAGCAATTTTTAAAGATACTTCGCAGACTATTAAAGAAGCAATACAAAGAATTTTTGATAAGAATAGTTCAAAAACCAATATTAGCAGAACGGCGTTCGAAATTGCGTTCAAGCAATTGGTGTAATTATAATGTTTAAATAACAGTGTATACTATGTTAAAATATTTCCTAGGCAATAGCCCAAAATGGTTTAAAACAATAATGATAGGTTTCCTTATTTTTAATGTGTTTTCATATTATTTATTAGGACCAATGATAACAGCTTGGCTATTTATCGGAGAATTCATCTTTACGCTCGCCATGGCTCTAAAATGTTACCCATTACAATCAGGTGGAATTTTAGCAATTGAGGCTTTAGCCTTGGGTTTAACTCATCCAATGTATAAGATAGATCACGATACGCATAAGGTCGTATTAGATGAGTCAGGAAATCCTGAATTAGGAGGAGTATATTTGGAAGTTGCGCAAAATCTTGAAGTTGTTTTATTGTTGGTCTTCATGGTGGCAGGGATCTATTTTATGAAACCTTTATTAATGTATATTTTTAGTAAAGCATTCACAAAAATAAAATCGAAGATGGTTCTATCACTGCTGTTTGTGTTTTTGGCTGCAGTTCTATCAGCTTTTTTAGATGCTCTGACTGTCACAGCGGTACTGATAAGCGTTGCTGTTGGTTTTTATGGAGTTTACCATAAAATTCATTCAATGCCCGCATCAGATTTTGATCAAGATGGAACTTTGGATAGAAAAGAATTGAGTGGAGAAACGCTTGAACAATTTCGAAGTTTTCTTAGGAGTTTGGTAATGCACGGTGTTGTAGGTACTGCACTAGGGGGCGTATGTACACTTGTTGGAGAACCTCAAAATTTGCTTATTGGAGAACGAATGGGATGGGATTTCATAGAGTTTTTTATTAACATGGCTCCTATAACATTACCCGTTTTAGCAGCTGGACTTTTAACAACCGTCATTCTGGAACTGACAGGTTGGTTTGGTTTTGGGGCAAAATTGCCCGAAGTTGCAAGAAGAATTATTGAAAATTACACAGATCAAGAGGATGCAAATAGATCAGATAAATCTAAGTATGGTTTAATTGTACAGGGCGTTTGTGCCTTACTATTGATTGTTGGTTTGGCCTTGCACCTGGCTCCTGTTGGCTTTATTGGTTTGGCACTGATAATTGTTCAAACTGCCTTTATGGGTATTACCGAAGAACATCAGTTAGGTAAGGCTTTCGAAGAAGCATTGCCTTTTACCGCATTATTAGTGGTTTTCTTTGTTATAGTGGCTATGATCCACGACCAGCATCTTTTTACACCCGTAATTGACTGGGCATTAACCTTGGATCCTGCAAAACAACCTTCTATGTTCTATATTGCTAATGGAGTGCTTTCTATGATTAGTGATAATGTATTCGTTGCTACCGTTTATATCGGAGAGGTAAAACAAGCTTTCGATAATGGTGTAATCGATAGAGAACAGTTTGAGAAACTAGCAATAGCTATAAACACGGGAACAAATTTACCTAGTGTTGCAACACCTAATGGTCAGGCGGCGTTTTTATTTTTACTAACTTCTTCCTTAGCTCCTTTAATTGGATTGTCATATGGAAGAATGGTGAAAATGGCATTGCCCTACACTATTATACTTGGTGGTGTTGGACTGCTAGGAATAATTTATGTACTATAACCACCGTAAATAATATACTTAACCTATATAAAAAACGTTAGTATACTAACACTAAATTAACAAGAACATATATGACCCATTTATTTATGCTCGGTATGTTAGCCCAAAATACCAAAGAAATTGATCCGGAAGTTGAAGAAAAAACACTATCCATTATAGACCTATTACTTAGTGGAGGTACAGGAGGAGTAGTTATTATTGCTATTCTTTTTGTTTTGCTATTTGTAGCAGTCTATATTTATTTTGAAAGAATTTTTGCTATAAAAGCAGCCTCCAAGTATGACGAAAGCTTTATGCATCAAATTAGGGATAACGTGGCAAGCGGTAAAATCGAAGCTGCAAAAATCTTGTGTGCACAAACAAATAATCCTGTAGCACGATTAACGGAAAAAGGAATATCAAGAATTGGTAACCCTTTAGAAGATATTAATAAAGCGATCGAAAACGCAGGTCGATTGGAAGTGTATAAACTCGAAAAAAATGTTAGCATACTTGCTACTGTAGCAGGTGCAGCACCGATGATCGGGTTTTTAGGAACTGTAATTGGTATGATTTTAGCTTTCCACAATCTAGCATCAAGTTCGGGGAGTGCAGATATGGGAACATTGGCAGAAGGTATTTATACAGCTATGACGACAACGGTGGCAGGATTGGTTGTTGGTATTGTTGCATATATAGGATATAATCACCTGGTGGTTAGAACAGATAAAGTAATACACCGAATGGAAGCTACCGCAGTAGATTTCCTTGACCTGTTAAACGAACCTGCTTAATATGAATTTAAGAGGAAGAAATAAAGTAAGTCCGGAGTTCAGTATGTCTTCTATGACAGACATAGTGTTTCTGTTGTTGGTATTTTTTTTATTGACTTCACCAACCATCACTCCGGAAGCATTGGATTTGATATTGCCAAAAGCAAAAGGAAAAAGCTCGAACGTGCAAAATATATCGGTTAGTATAACCAATAAGTTGCAATATTATGTAGATAACGAGCGTATAAGCCAGAGTAAGCTAGAGTCTACTCTGCGATCTAAATTATCAGGGACAAAAGAGCCCACTATTATATTAAGGGCAGAAGAAGGTGTTCCAATAGAGAAGGCAGTGGGTGTTATGGATATAGCTAATAGAAATAAGTATAAGGTAATACTCGCGGTGAAACCGGAATAATCTATGTTAAAATTAGATACAAGACATAAAAAGAAATCTTTTATAATCACGACAATATTGCACGTGGTTATTATTTTTCTATTGTTTTATTTGGGGTTGAGTGCTTTGGATCCTACTCCAGAAGGGGGTATAGCGGTTAATTTTGGAACTACGATTACCGGTTCAGGCGATATACAGCCAAAAGAAGCGATCAAGTCTTCTCCAAAACAAACTACTCCAGAACCTACACCGGTAACTCCGGAACCGGAACCGGAGACTCCCGAAATTACAGAAAAAGTGGTAACACAGGATGTAGAGGATGCTCCTGTAGTAGAAGAAAAACCAAAAAAAGAGCCTAAAAAAAAGGTCGAGAAGCCAAAAGAAAAACCTAAAGACAAACAGGAAGAACGAAAAGCGGTTGAAGAACCTATAGAAAAACCAGTAGAAAAAGTTGAAGAAAAAAAACCAGATCCATCGCCGGATAAATCAACATTAGATATATTGGACAGCTTCTCTAATGGGCCCAAAAGTGATGGAAAAGCTAAAGGTGGAGAAGGAGATGACGGCAAACCGGGAGATAAAGGAAATCCAGACGGTAACCCTTATGCAAACAGTTATTATGGACAGCCAGGTCCCGGAGGCACAGGAGGAGTTGGGTATGGACTTAATGGGCGAGGACGGCCTACTAACTCCAAAGTAGTGCAGGAGTGCAATGAAGCGGGTCGTGTCGTGGTTAAAATCGTGGTTAATCGTGAAGGTAGAGTCATTCAGGCAACTCCCGGTGTAAAAGGAACTACGAATAGCGCAGGGTGTCTTTTGGATCCTGCTAAGAAAACAGCACTAACATTTAGATGGAAACCCGATCCAAAAGCTCCAGTAAAACAAATAGGGTTTGTGGAAGTTACTTTTGGTTTAGGAGAGTAATACAATTCATAAGATACAGTTGTTATTTTTAAGATGTTTTAGGGCTGACTGAGGCTTTTCATTGCTTTAAAAAATTCTAAATTCTTGTTCTGTCAATTATCTATCTATGATCTAGAAGACAGATGAAATAGGTGGTAGTTATTTGTCACAATGGACGGATAATAGATTTTTTAAAGAAAAAATATTATTTAAGTGTTTAATAATTAAATGATTATCGACTATCAACAAACTTTAGAGTGGATGTTTGCGCAATTACCCATGTATCAACGCCAGGGCGCAAGTGCTTATAAAATCGACCTTACAAATACTGTTAAGTTGTCTTCTTATTTGGATAATCCGGAAACTAAGTTTAAGAGTATTCACGTAGCAGGAACCAATGGTAAGGGATCGACAAGTCATATGCTTGCATCCATTTTGCAAGAATCAGGGTATAAAGTTGGCTTGTATACTTCGCCCCATCTTAAAGATTTTAGGGAACGAATTCGAATTAATGGTAAAGAAATTACTAAAGAATGTGTAGTAAATTTCATCGAGAAACATAGGGCTTATTTAGAGGCCAACCAACTTTCCTTTTTTGAGATGACAGTAGGATTAGCATTTCAATATTTTGCTGAATTCAGCGTGGATATAGCGATAATAGAAGTAGGTCTGGGAGGTCGTTTAGACTCTACTAATATTATCACGCCTCAAGTATCCGTTATTACCAATATTGGGTTAGACCATACACAATTTCTTGGAAATACCTTAGCTAAAATAGCTTCAGAAAAAGCAGGGATTATAAAAAAAAACACCCCAGTTGTTATAGGAAGAACGACACCGGAAACCAAGAGAGTTTTTGATGAAAAAGCTTTATCTACTCGAAGTGAGATATTCTATGCAGAAAACTATCGGGGAACTGTTTTTGAAACAGATTTAAAAGGTGAATACCAAAAAGAAAATATAAAAACAGTACTACAGACGATTGCCATTCTAAGGGAAAAAGGGTGGGATATCAGTAAGACAAATATTCAAAATGGACTGAGAAGTGTTACGAGTAATACCGGTTTATTGGGAAGATGGCAGATTTTACAAGAGAATCCAAAGGTAATATGTGATACTGCACACAATGAAGACGGTCTACAATCGGTAATGACACAATTATCAAAAGAAAAATATAATAAACTACACATAGTTTTAGGTGTTGTTGATGATAAAGATTTGGATAATATTTTGCCTTTGTTTCTTGTTGATGCAACGTATTACTTTGCGAAACCTGAAATTGCGAGAGGTCTTGATAAAAAAATATTAAAGCGGGAAGCTATAAAATTTAACTTGAAAGGGGAATGTTATTCTTCTGTGAAAATAGCGTATAAATCTGCTTTAGAGAAAGCTAGTGATGAAGATATGGTGTTTGTAGGTGGAAGTACATTTGTAGTAGCGGAAATAATTTAATTTTTCTTTAAAAATCTTTTGGTAGACTATAAAACTGTCTTATATTTGCATCCGCAATCAGGAACAAGGATTGCAAAATGTAGAGAGGGCAATTAGCTCAGCTGGTTCAGAGCACCTCGTTTACACCGAGGGGGTCGGGGGTTCGAATCCCTCATTGCCCACATAAATTGTAAAAACCTGTAAATTAAATATTTATAGGTTTTTTTCTTTTACAAAAAGATCGTTTAGCTAAGTAAATCAAAACATTAACAGTTCGAACTCTTTCAGGGTATTCCAAGTAATAAAAAAATTGTAAAACTTCTAAACTAAAGCGGAAAAATTAACTATTCTTATTAGTTATGTGAGTGTTATGTCTAAAAAAGATGTATTACTTAAATAATTTTCATAATAATGGTTAGTCAATACATTACCAAACTTTTGTTGGTTGAAGAGTATTCTCTGTTACTTATCATTTAATCTCTAACTAACGGCTTCGGAAATTCGAAATTAATCATAGATAATTTATTTTCGTTTACTATATTTGAATGTTCATGTAACATGAACACACGTTTAAAATGAACAATATGGAGTTTTTCAAAATAAAAGAATTCTTTGATAACCTTGAGTTTAGAATAACACTAACGCAATTAAAGCATATAGAAGGTTTAGTTGACATTGTTTTAAAACTTAACGAAGAGAAAATATATACAAGAGTAAAAACAGATACTAGACCACAGCATATTCCCATATTTGAATCTATAGCGAAAGATTGTTATCCTTTTTTGGTAGCCTCAGACTATATAACACCAAAGGCTAAAGAACTATTAAAATCGAAAGGTATTAATTATATTGATCGTTACGGAAATGCATTTCTGAACCTAAAGAATTTAAAAATTTATGTTGAACAAGGAAACGCAAAACCTATTTACAAAACACATTCAGAAGTATTTACACAGGCGGGAGGGCAAATTATATTTCAATTATTACAGAACTCAGAAAACATTAATTTGACTCAAAGAAAACTAGCCGAAATTAGTAATGTTTCTTTAGGTAGTGTTAGTAAAACTATTAATGGTTTATTTAATGAAGGATATACTGTAAAATGGAATAGTGATAAAAAATATCAATTAGTTAGACGTGAGGAATTATTAAATAAATGGGTAACTCTGGTCAATGAAAAGATTTTGCCTGCATATGAAATTGGAAGATTTAGCTTTGGAAAATCCGGACAATTTCTAATCAAAGATACAGATGATAATTTTGAAACAAAATGGGGAACAGAAGCAGGAGCTGCTATGTTGACCAATTATCTTAATCCTGAAAAATATTCACTATTCACTAATAGACCTAAAATAGATTTAATAAAAGAATTCAGATTGATACCTGCTCAAGACGGCGAAATTACTGTATATCAAATTTTTTGGAAGCCTCGATCTTCTAATTTTAATTCTGAAGATGCTCGTGTTACCGCACATCCCCTTTTGATATATGCAGAGCTTATGTATAGTGGTAATGATAGAAACATAGAAACTGCACAAATGATTTGTGATGAGTACATCAAACCAAACTTATAAAGAAACTTCTTTTGATCGCAATAAAGAAGTATTCGAAATTGTAGATCGAGTTTTCGTGAATCTCGGAATAAAGTACTATTTAATTGGGGCTAATGCTAGGGATATACATCTTTTCAAAATTGGAAAAACGCCGAGCAGGATGACATTTGATGTTGATTTTGCCATTATGGTTCCCGATAAGGTTGCTTATGACTCTATAATTGGTGAATTGTTAAAAGAAAATATGATTAAAACATCCAAACCTTTTTCTTTAGTATATGAACCCAAAAACATTATTGTAGATATACTTCCTTATGGAGAAATTGCTCAAATGGGTTCTGTTAATTTTAATCAAAGGAATACAGAAATATCTGTATTGGGCTATGAAGAAGTTTCTGGATTTATAGAAAACTATGAGACAGCATCAGGGATGGTTATACCTGTTACTCCATTTGAAGGTTTAATAATTCTAAAACTTATGGCATGGAATGATAATGATGATAGACAAAAAGATTTAGATGATATTTCAGAACTTTTAGGTCAATCTTTTGAGTTGTTTACTGATGAAATTTTCGAGGTACATAATGATCTTTTTGATGAAAATATGGAATTTGACGAGACTATCTTTGCCGCTCGAGTCATAGGTAGAAAAATGGCTCCAATCTTAAGTAAAAACAAAATGCTTAAAAAAGAGATAATAAGTATTATTCAAGAAGCCACAGCTTCTGAAACTAAAGCTTCCATTATGGAATATACCCTTGCCCAAAATTTGGAAAAGAGTATAGAACAAATAAAAACTATATTATCAGCTATGCTACTTGGTATTGAAGATAAAATCAGTAATAATTAAGTTTTTATTTAAAGTAGCTTATTAGAAAAATACTTTGATTTCAAAATAATTAAGCTCATATCCTCTACCAAAAAGTTCGGACTTTGTCGATTTAAGCCCACTTAATCTTAAAGTCCGTTCATTTAAATGAACGGTTTTTTTTGTTGACTATTTATTATCTAAGAAATCTTTTCAGCATAGGATGCTGGTTGAATTCCGGAGCCGTATTTTGAAGCAAGTACCCGAGTGAATTCAGCTCCAAAAAATAGTATTAGACTAGAGTAAGATACCCAAAGTAATATAAGTATAACAGATCCAGCTGCTCCGAAGGTAGATCCGGGATTTACAGTGCCGAAATAAATACCTAAAGCAGACTTCCCTATACTAAATAAGATAGTTGTTACAAAAGCACCTAACCAGACATCTTTCCATCTGATTTTGACATCAGGCAAGATTTTAAACATTAGAGCAAATAATATCATAGTAAGTACTAATGAAAATATGAAATTTAGTATTTGAATAGCATAAACGATAAAATCAGGAAAATGCTGTCCTATCCAATCGGTCATTGCAGTAATCAAAGCTGTTAGTACTAATGAAGTTAATAAAAGGAATCCGATCATTAAGATAAGTCCCAATGAAAAAATCCGGTCTTTTAGCATTTTAAGGATTTCGCTTTTTGGTTTTGGTTTGACTTTCCATATGGTATTTAAAGATTTTTGTAATGCTATAAACATTCCTGTTGCACCGTATAAAAGAGTGATAATACCGATAATGATCACCAAAGTTGATTGTTCCTGATCAATAGCATTTTTTAGCATTACTTCTACTGTTTTTGCAGCATCCTGTCCTAGTACTTCTGATATTTCTCTTATAATTTTTCCTTTGACCTCATTTTTTTCGTAGAACAAACCCGTTGTCTGTATGATTATTATCAATAAAGCAGGAAATGAGAATAACGCATAATAACTCACTGCAGCACTCATTTGAAATGGTTCATTAGAGTTCCAGTTTTTAAAAGTAGTAACCAGAATCTTAAAGAATGATTTTATTTTAATTAGTATCATCATATAAAAAGTTAGTCAATTACTTCGTTCAGAACGTTACCTGAAGTTGTGTTGGGAAATGCAATATCTAATAAAAGGGCAATGGTAGGAGCGATGTCTGATACTGTACTTCTTCTAAGCATCTTACCTTGCTTGATACCAAGACCATAGAACAATAAAGGAACATGTGTGTCATATGTAAACCCGCTTCCGTGAGTAGACCCTGTTCTTGAGTATGCTACTACAGAAGGATTTAGAACATAACAAACATCCCCGCTTCTTTCAGGGTTAAATCCTCTTTTGACTTTACTGCCCATTCCATAATTAAAATTTGAATTCTCTAATTGAGAACGTGTATATACTTCGTGAATTCCTCTTTTTTTCAAAAGATAGCTCGCTATTTCATTTTCAATATTTTCAATATTTAAATCGTTTTCATCAATAATTCTATGATTTAGAAAAACTTGATTATTTGAAATATTTTCAATGATACTGTCTTTTTTATAAAAGGATTGTATATGGTTTTTCAATTCTAAATGTACTGTCGCTTCTTTAAAGTAACCAGAAGGAATTTTATTGGATTTTAGAAAATCAGGTACGTACGTTGCTCCGTGATCAGCGGTCAGAAACAACACATAGTTGTTCTTCCCTACAAAAAGATCCACGTTTTTTATAAGACGTTCGAGATCTTTGTCTAATCGAATGTACGTGTCTTCAATTTCTTTAGAGTTAGCACCAAAATTATGTCCGATATAATCAGTGCTGGAAAAACTAATCATTAAGAAATCAGTATGAATATCCTTGCCTAATCGTTCTTTTTTAATAGCCTCTAAAGCAAAATCAACTGTTAAACTATTGCCGAAAGGCGTTTGACGGATAATATCGTATTCACCATTTGTCTCTTTCAATGTTTGAAGATCATACGGTAGCCTGGCATTATCTTTTCCCTTAAAACCTCTTTCGAATTTTGTTACATCAGGTCCACTCTCGTTATAAGAGTCAATGTTATAAAGGGTATTCCAATTTTTGTAATAGTTATCTATGATAGTTGATTCATTAAATTTAATAACCCATTTAGGTAATTTATTCATATAATAAGATGATGTAATCCAGCTCCCTTGACTTTTTCCTCTAAACCAATAGGCCGCGTTAGCTGTATGTCCTCCTGATAATATAGCTCCTCTTTCTTTAATAGCAATACTAATTGATTTTCCTCGCATCTGGGTGTGTAACCTGTTTTGATCACCTATTGTGGTAACTTTAAGTTTTGACGGAGACATTTTACCTTCTGCACTACTTGTTCCTACTGGAGAAACTTCTGGGTCTCCAACACAATATACCTTTTGTTTTTCGTCTTTGTTATACCAAATATTTCCAATAATTCCGTGATGTCGCGGAGTGGTGCCGGTATAAATTGAAGCGTGGCCCGGAGCTGTGGTTGTAGGGATATAATCAAAGTGATGATTATTACAAGAAAAACCATTTTCAATTAGTTTCTTGAAACCGCCTTCTCCAAATTTTGCATAGAAACGCGTAAGATAATCATATCGCATCTGATCAACTACGATACCTATAACTAACTTGGGCTTTGTCTTACTTTTACCGAATTCAGCTTTTTGTTGAGCCCGCGCCGATAGTAGTATTAAAAAAAATAATATAAAAAATCGGTAGGACATAAGTTCATTGTTGTTTATATGCTTCAAAATAGTCAAAAAGTACTTAAGTTTATAGTTATTTATGCATACAGATAAAACTTAGGTGGATAGGGTTACATTTTTAACTCTTTTACCGTAATATTTGCACTTTGTAAAAACTATATAAAAATACATTTATGAAATGTTTTGGGTTTATTTTAATATGTTTTTGTTATTTGAATCAATTACAGTCCCAAAATACAAAAGTAATAACTCCCGGTGAGGATACTTACAGTATTGATGTGCAACATAAGATCATAGTTTGGAATAAAGATATTTCAATATATGAAGGTGTAGATTTTGATGAAATAAAAGTGATTTTTTCAGAAAGTATTATCTTTTCTGAAAAAGTAGATAGTTTATCTTATTCCAAACGTTTTGACGTAGGAGATCAAAGTGATTTATTCAGACTTTATATTACTAAGTTACCTCTCATCAAAATAAATTCTGACAAAACCATTGTTGATGACCCAAAAGTTGCTTCTAATTTTAGTTATGTAAATCGTGATAGTGTAAAAAAAGCAATAGCAGGAATTGAATTTCGTGGGAATATTTCATTAAAATTTCCTAAAAAATCATATGATCTTGAGTTTTGGGATGCTGCCGATACAGAAGATTCCAGAGACATGCAGTTTGGAGATTTAAGAGAAGATGACGACTGGATTCTTGATGGACTATACAATGAACCTCTTCGTTTACGATCTTATTTCTGTAACAAACTGTGGTTGTCCATTCATAAACCCGCTTATTTGAATCAGGAAAAAGAAGCTAAAAGCGGGATCGATTTGATGTATGTCGAAGTTTTTGTAAATAGTATTTATAAAGGTATATATGCACTGACAGAACAAGTGGATCGAAAACTTTTGAAGCTTAAAAAACATGGAAAGAGCGCTGTATTTGGAGAGTTGTTTAAAGCTTCTAGCTATAAAGGAGCTCCGGCTTATAAAAGTGCTCCGAAATACAGAGATATTTTTCCGCATTGGGCAGGGTATGAAATGGAATACCCAGTTGTAAATTACAAGTCTTACTGGAAGAATATCTATAAATTTACAAAGTTTGTTGTCCAATCGAAAGATCAAATATTTAAGAAAAAAATAGCTAGAAAGTTTTATTTGGATAACGCTATAGATTATTTTCTCTTTATTAATTTGATTCGTGCAACTGATAATCTCGGAAAGAATTTCTATGTAGCTAGATATGATAAAAACACTCCTTATTTTAATATTCCCTGGGATTTAGATGGGGTGTTAGGAACTATTCAAGATGGTAAAAGAATTCCTACGACTGATGATATTTTGAGCAACGGTTTATTTGATCGTTTATTAGAAGCAAATCCCGATAACTATAGACAGCGGTTAAAAGATCGTTGGTTTAAGCTAAGAAAAGGGGAGTTTAGTAAACAAAGACTATTTTCCAACCTAAGAGATAGCTACACTTATTTTGAAAAAAATAAAGTATACGAAAGAGAAACATTGATTTGGTCTTCAGATATTTCGATGGCAGAGCATTTAGAGTATTTAGAGCAATGGTTAACTAAAAGACTAACTTTTTTAGATCGCTATTTCGAAGAATTATCATAGTTTTTCATTGTCAATGACTATAATTCGGAATAACCGTTGCTGATAAAATTTTAACTAAAAGAGTTATCCTTTCTATCATATGCATTAAAGACTGTCTTAGTTCTGATCTATCTTGCTAATTGTAAAATGCAGTATTCATTTTTTAGTAAGATTATCATCAATATCCACTTTATTGTGGTTCTAAATTCCTTTATGGCTGTTTCCCAAAATATACATATAACTACTACCAATAAAGTCATTCCTGAGAGTATTCTTAAAGAAGCTACTATTGCCCTATCTCATTATCCCGAACTGGAGGAAGTGTTGATAGAATTTAAATTGAAACCATCTTTAAAGAAATCTTTTATGAAGGCTCAGCCTAAATTTTCTTCACTTCTTCTATCTAAAGATAAAAGAAGTTATGTGATTTTAATGAGTGATACTTTTAAGGTAGATGGACTGGAATTAAAGATCAAAGACGTTCCTTCAAATGTGCTCATCGGTTGGCTAGGTCACGAATTAGGTCACATTATGGATTACCACAATAGAAGTAGTATAAATTTAATTTTTTTCGGTTTAAAATATTGGCTTTCTAAGAGCTATATTAGAGAAGCAGAACGTGTTGCGGATACTTATGCAATTACACATTCGATGAAAGATTACATACTGGAAACCAAAAAGTTTATCCTAAATCACAGTTCATTGTCAGAAAAGTATAAAGCACGAATAAAACAGTTGTATTTATCTCCGGACGAAATAATGCTAATTGTTAAAGAACAAGAAAAGGATTAATGTTCTTGTTGAAGATTGAATCAACCATATCAAAGAAAAAATGAAATCAATAGTTAAAAAAGCGGAAAACTATGTGTTTGACCTTTTCAAGAATGAATTGCCAAAGACATTTTTGTTCCATAATTTTTTACATACTCAACGAGTGGTAGAAAGCGTAGAAGAGATTTGTAAAGGTTCTGATATCAGCGATGATGACAAAGAAATTTTGTTGTTATCTGCCTGGTTTCACGATACAGGCTATATTAAAGGAGAAGAAAATCACGAAGAAGAAAGCATTAAAATCCTTAAGACTTTTTTAAGCGATAAATCTTATGATGAAATTAAAGAAGAGAAAATCAAATCATGTATAAGAGCAACAAAACTAGGACAAAAACCAGAAACAGTTTTAGAAGAAATCCTGAAAGATGCAGATAGTTCTCATTTAGCAAAAAAATACTATGGTGAAGTAAGTGAACTATTAAGGCAAGAGCTTAGCTTACAAGGCGCGGAGGATTATTCCTCTGTAGAATGGAGAGAGCAAAATTTAAAACTATTTACCAAAGATCACAGGTATTATACCCGGTATGCGATTGAAAACTGGGAACCCGAAAAAAATAAGAACCTGCTGAGTATCGTTAAAAAAGGTAAGAAAAGAAAAAAGAAACGTCAGAAGGAAGATTTAAAGGCAAGATTGAAGGCAAAATATAAACATGAAAGTCCTGAGAGAGGCATACAAACATTGTACCGGGTAACTTTACGAAATCATATTAAATTAAGTGACATCGCGGATACCAAAGCAAACATTCTTCTTTCCGTTAATGCGATAATCATTTCGTTGGCACTTGCCAATTTAATTCCTAAACTGGATGCTCCTTCAAACAGGCACTTGATGATACCCAGCTTGATATTAGTACTATTTAGCGTAGCTGCAATAATCCTTTCGATTATGTCTACTCAACCTAAAGTAACTGGAGGAGAATTTACAAAAGATCAGGTTAGAAATCGGAAGGTAAACTTGTTGTTCTTTGGAAATTTTTTCAAAATGCCTTATGAAAAATACCAGGAAGCGATTGATGAGGTAATTACTGATAAATCATATGTGTACAAAATGCTGACCAAAGACCTGTATCTTCTTGGCGTAGTATTACAGAGAAAGTATAAACTTCTAAAAATCACATATGTGGTATTTACCATTGGAATTATACTATCAGTGATCGCATTTATTTTCGCTTTTGCCAATGTAGAACTCGCCGAAAAAGTGGCAGAGCCAATCATTTCAAAATAAAAAAAATATGGAAATCATAGGGAGTATTATTAAAGGAGCAATAAATTTAAAGGGAGCTTTAACTTCTGAACCGGATCATATAGAATCACAACAAAACATATTGGTGCAACTGCTTCAAACCGCATCAGAAACCGAATTTGGTAAAAAGTATGATTTCGGGAATGTTCTTAAGTCTAACGATATTCAGAAGGACTTCGCAGATAAGGTTCCTTATTTTGATTATCATCAATTATTAGATCAGTGGTGGCACAGGGTTATTGATGGGGAGGAAAATATAACATGGCCTGGTAGTCCGGATTATTTTGCTTTAAGCTCCGGAACAACTGGAAAGAAAAGCAAGCGTATTCCTGTAACGAATGATATGATTGAAGCCATTCGTAAAGCAGGAATCAAGCAAGTCGAGGCATTATCAAACTTTGATTTACCGGCATCATTTTTCGAAAAAGAAATTATGATGTTAGGTAGTTCTACTGATTTACACGAAAGAGATGGTCATCTGGAGGGTGAAATTAGTGGGATTAGCGCAAGTAATATTCCCTTCTGGTTCGAAGGTTATTATAAACCGGGTAAAGAAATAGCAAAGATCGATGATTGGGATAAGCGGGTCCAAAGAATTGCCGAAAAAGCAAAACAATGGGATATTGGAGCACTTAGTGGGATACCTTCCTGGATGGAATTAATGCTCCAAAAAGTAATCGATTATCATCAGGTCGAAACGATTCACGACATTTGGCCAAACTTAGAAGTGTATGCTTCTGGTGGTGTAGCTTTCACTCCTTACGAAAAGAGTTTTAATAATTTGTTGCAGCATCCAATTACTGTAATTGATACGTATTTGGCTTCAGAGGGATTTATAGCATATCAAGAACGCCCTGAAACAGATGCTATGAAACTAATTACTGATAATGGAATTTATTTCGAATTTGTACCATTTAAGCCAGAGTATATCAATCAAGACGGTTCTTTGAAACAAGATGCTCCATCGCTCACGCTTTCAGAAGTAAAACTTGATCAAGACTATGTTTTATTAATGAGTACCGTTTCCGGAGCCTGGAGGTATATAATTGGAGATACTATAGAATTCGCAAATCTTGAAAAAGCAGAAATCAGGATTACCGGAAGAACTAAGTTTTTTCTCAATGTTGTGGGATCGCAATTGTCAGTTAATAAAATGAATACCGCATTAAGAAAAATAGAAGAAAAGTTTGATGTCGAGATTCCTGAATTCACATTAGCTGCTACAAGAATAGATGATGAATTTCATCATCATTGGTATTTAGGGACAGAAAGTAAAATTGACGCTAAAACATTAGCACACGAGCTGGATGAAGTTTTAAAAGAGGCAAATAAAAATTATAGGGTAGCTCGCGACAAAGCATTAAAAGGAGTGAAGGTAACTACTGTTCCTACGATTGTTTTTTCCGAGTGGAGTGGCGCACAAAAGAAAAAGGGTGGACAAGTAAAAATGGAGCGGGTGATGTCTGAAGAAAAATTTGCAGAGTGGGAAACCTTTTGTGAGAATTTGATTCAAAATAATCCAAATTAGCCTATGAATTTTAAAAATATACTTTATATATTAATTGCTTATATGGTCTCTGGTTGCGCTCTATACGAGCCTCAGTATAGAGATGAATATGTCCAGGCAGATCAGCCAATAGAGAGCAAAATAGAAAAAACTTTTTACCTCATTGGAGATGCCGGCTACGCTAATGAAGGAGGAAGCACACCTGCACTATTGGCATTCGAAAAATATCTGGAAAATAATAAGGAGATTGGGAACTATGCAATATTCTTAGGAGATAATATATATCCTGATGGAATGCCCGAAGAAAATGCAGATGATCGGGGGATTGCAGAACATCGTTTAAACGCTCAAATTGATGCCGTAAAAGATTTTGATGGACAAGTTTATTTTATACCAGGTAATCACGATTGGTACAATGAAGGTTTAAAAGGTTTAGCAAGGGAAGAACAGTATTTTGAAAAAATCTTAAAGGATAAAAAAGTTTTTAGACCTTCAAAGGGATGTGCTCTTGAGAGTATTGAAGTTACAGATAATATACAATTAATTATTCTGGATTCTCAATGGTATCTTGAAGATTGGGATAAACACCCTACGATTAATGATAATTGTCCTGAAATTAAGACTCGAGAAGCGATGTTTCTTGAAATTGAAAGCGAACTGAAAAAAAATCAGGATAAAACCATCTTTTTCACTTTACATCATCCATTGTATACTAACGGTGTACACGGTGGGAAATATGCACCCGTAAAGCATTTATATCCTTCGCAAAAAAAACTACCACTTCCTGTTTTAGGTTCATTAGCAATGCAATTAAGAACCAGCGGCGCCGTTTCACCTCAGGATAATCAGAATGTATTTTATAAGTCTTTAGTACGGCGATTGGAAACAATAGCTAAAGGATCTGATCGTATTGTTTTTGCTTCTGGTCATGAACATTCTATTCAATATATTGAGCACAACGGTATCAAACAGATAGTATCAGGTGCAGGAGCAAAAAACTCATACGCTACTTTAGGTAATGACGGTCTTTTTGCCTATGGAGGTCAAGGTTTTGTACGACTAGATATTTATACAAATGGATCAACCTGGGTATCTTATTTTGGAGCTAAAAATAATGAGCCGAAGTTACTGTATAGGAAAGAGATATTCGAAAAAATTGAGCCGTATGATATATCGAAGATTCCTGAGGTAACAGAAAAAACTGTGGAGGCTTCTGTATACAAAGACGATACTGAAAAAACTGTAGTTTATGAAAGTATTTGGGGTGATCATTACAGAGAATTGTATGGCACGAAAATAAATGCTAAGGTAGCAATTCTGGACACTTTATATGGAGGATTGGAAGTAGTTCGAAAAGGAGGCGGACATCAAACTAGATCTTTACGATTAGTAGATAAAAATGGTAAGGAATACAATATGAGAGCTCTGAAAAAAAGTGGTGTCAAGTTTTTACAATCAACCGTATTTCCTGATAGTTATATTGAAGAGTCTCTGGAGGATACAGTTTCAGAGGATATTCTACTTAACTTCTATACTGCCGCTCACCCTTATATCTTTACTGTCATACCAGATCTTTCAGAAGCAATTGAGATCAATCATACCAACCCGGAACTGTTTTACGTACCCAAGCAAAAGGCCTTGGGGAAGTATAACTTTGATCACGGTAACGAATTGTATATGATCGAAGAAAGACCGGAAGAAAATCATAAAGATTTGGCTTCATTTGGAAAACCAGATGATATCGAAAGTACTTCTGATGTATACGAACGATTGCGAAGGGACGAGAAATATAAGATAGACGAAGCAGCTTATATAAGAGCCAGAATGTTCGATATGCTTATAGGTGATTGGGATCGACACCAGGATCAATGGCGATGGGCAGAATTTAAATTAGAGAATGGAGATCACATTTTTAAACCTATCCCCAGAGATAGAGATCAAGCTTTTTCAAATTTCGACGGAGGATTTTTAGGAACATTGAAAGGAATACTTGGTTTTGCTAATCAGTTTCAGGTATATGATGCGGAGTTAGAAGATATAGAATGGATCAACGCATCAGCAACCAGATTAGATAGAACTCTTATCAGAAATAGTGGAAGAAACGAGTGGATTAAACAAGCAGAATTCATTCAGAAAAACCTAAAAAATTCGGATATAGAATATGCTTTCAGTAAAATCCCTCCCGAAGCTAAAGGACAAGATCTGGAAAAAATTAAAAAGAATTTAAGGGGACGAAGAGAAAATTTAGTCGATATCGCAAATAGATATTATGATTTTCTGTCTAGCGAGGTTGTTGTAATGGGAACTGATAAAGATGATTTGTTTCAGATCGAGCGAATGAAAAACGGACTAACAAAAATTACTGTTTCCAGAATAAAAGACGATAAAAAATCTACATTGGTGAGTGAACGTGTTTTTGATAAAAAGGATACTAAGGAAATCTGGATTTATGGATTAGATGATGATGACATATTTGAGGCATACGGAAACCCAGATGACCCTATTAAAATAAATATTATAGGTGGTCAAAATAATGATATCTACAAGCTAAATAAAGGAAGGAGAATTGCTGTTTTTGATCATAAAAGTAAGCCGAATACTGTCGAGAAAAAAGGAGGGGCTAGAATAAAATTTACAGACAATTATCAAATAAATAATTATGACAAAAACGAGCAAATATTTACTACATCATCGATTCTTCCTGCAATAGGATATAACCCCGACGACGGAATACGAATTGGTCCTTTGGCACTATTTAGTATTAATGGATTACAAAAACATCCTTTCTCCAGTAATCATTCCTTCTCAGGAGGATATTATTTTGCTACTCACGGATTTAATTTGCAATACAAGGGAGAATTTGGTGGCATTTTAGGTAGTTATAATATGCTTGTTGAAGCTGAGTACACTAGTCCCGGTTATACCGTAAATTTCTTTGGCTTTGGGAATAGTACTGTAAACAACCAGGATGCTTTGGGGTTTGATTATAATCGAGTAAAACTAAGTAAATACAGTACATCGATTGGTGCAGTAAAGAGCGGTCGGTTCGGTAGTTATTTTGAATATAAGGCTACTGTAGAAGGTATAGAAATAGATGATACCAATGGTAGATTTATAACACAAGGAGCAAATTTGCAAAGTTCAGAGGATTTTGATCGTAAATGGTTTATTGATTTAAGTGCGAAATATAGATACGAAAGCTACGATGTGATCGTGAACCCTACCAGAGGGATGAAATTCGAAATCAATGGAGGCGCTACTACTAACATTCGGGATACAGAAAGAACGTTTGGTTATATTAAATCGCATCTAGGTTTTTATAATTCAGTAAGTCGCAATCGTAGACTCGTTTTGAAAACAGCGGCACAAGCTCAATTTAACATTGGTAGTTCTTATGAATTTTATCAGGGAGCTACAATTGGTGCTGATAATTTACTAAGAGGATATAGAACGGAAAGGTTTACAGGTCAAACAGCACTTTCTGGTAGTGCAGACTTACGTTACAGCTTTAAAAGTTTTAAAACTAGGATATTACCGCTGCAGATCGGTATTTTTGGAGGAGCAGATACAGGGAGAGTCTGGATTAGTAGAGATAATTCAGAAAAATGGAACAGTAGTGTTGGTGGTGGTTTGTGGATCAACAGCCTGGATGAAATAAAGGGCACTTTTGATCTGTTTACTGGAGATGATGGCGCAAGGTTTTCTTTCACACTAGCATTTAGAATTTAAAACATAAAACATAAAATTTAGAACCCTTTAATAAACATATGAGAATGAAAAATAATATTATCTTACTAACAATGTTATTTGTAATTGTATTTAGTAGCAACGCACAAGAACCTACAAGGACCTCCCCTTATCAAACAAATTTTTGGAAAGATGGCGCCTGGCTTGCAGGTGGCTTTGGTTTATCAGCGTATGGGCTTATTTTGGTTCAGAATAAAGATGATTTAACCGAGCAGGAGTTGTCAGAATTAGATAGAGATGATGTCATAGGAATAGACCGATGGGCCGCAGGTTATTATGATGAAAATGCCAGTAAAATTAGTGACATTCCTTTTTACAGTTCTTTCGCTACGCCTTTCTTACTTTTACTCAATAAAGATATGAGAGGAGATGCTGGTCAGCTTTCTGTGATGTTTTTAGAAACTATGTCTACTACTGCCGCTATGTTTACAATAACCGCTGGTTTGGTTGAAAGAAGCAGACCTAAAGTATATAATGAAGAACTTTCCGTGAGCGAACGATTGAGGAACGATAATCAGCGATCTTTTTATAGCGGACACGTGGCGGCATCAGCTGCTGCGTCATTTTTTGCTGCAAAAGTATTTAATGATTACTTTCCTGATTCTAACGCGAAACCTTACATATGGGCTGGAGCCGCTTTATTGCCTGCTACTGTAGGTTATTTCAGAATTAAATCGGGAAACCACTATCTAACGGACGTAATCTTAGGGTATGCACTGGGTGCTGCTACCGGTATTTTGGTGCCAGAATTACATAAGAAGAAAAACAATAACCTGACCATTTCGGCAGGAGTTGGAAATGGTCAGCAAGTAGTGTATCTTTCTTATAGATTCTAAAAACTTTAAAATACAATGTATGTATAAGTATTCACTGATACTTTTGATTTTTGTTAATTTTTCTATGACCGCCCAGGTAACCGATATTGCCAGAGTGGAATACACATATTTTCCGCAACGTGATAGTGATAATTCTTTTAAACGGGTAAGGGCTTTTTTGAATGTCCCTATTAAACTTAATGATAAAGGTTCATACTTGGTTCCGGGTTTCGAATATAGAAGTGTTTCATTTGATTATGAAGATATGGTAGCTTTTAGTGTAGAAGACTTAGATCGATTTGCTTCTTACGAACTATCTTTGGGATATACCTTTAAGATGAAAAATGACTGGCGCTTTGCGATTAAAGGTGGAGTAATGGCTGCTTCTAATTTTGATACTAAAAAATTAATATCTGATGATATCTTATATTCCGGTTCTATTTTTTTTATAAAGGATAGAACCGATAACCCTTCTAACAAACCGTGGCGATTAATTTTTGGATTACAGTATGCCACTACGGCTGGTAGGCCATTTCCTTTGCCGATTATTAATTATTATAAGAAATTTCATCCATCCTGGACGTATTCTGTGGGGGTACCCAAAAGTAATCTGAAATATTTGATCAATAAGAAAAATGTGATTCAGGGATTCGTAACTTTGGATGGTTTTTATGCTAATATTCAAAATAATAAAGAAATACCTAATCCATCTTCTCCCGGGCAACCAGATGTTGCAGAAGATATCTCTATGTTAATCGCTCTTGCAGGTTTAGGATACGAGCGATTCTTTACAGATCATTTGTTAGCGTATGCATATGGTGGGTTTACGGTTCTTAACGATATTAGATTAAGGGATGTAGATGATAATGATGTATTGACAATAAATGACGAGAATAGTTTTTATATACGTTTCGGATTAAAATTCAAAATTTAAAACCTGTTTTTCAACGTAAGTACTATTAGAGTTTATCTACTCTACTTCTGGAAGTCTGGAACATTTGTAGGCTCCAAATGCACCTAGAATGGAAAGCATCAGAATAACTCCTTCGGTAGATACAATAGAAGCTAATGCGCTAATTCCTCCGGTAATCAACAATATAAATCCAATAATTGTATTGCTCACGGCAACATAATTAGTTCTGGTGTTACCTTTGGCCATATCCAGAACATATGTTTTACGCCCTAGTCGTACTCCGCTATGGGCGATTCCAAGTATAAAAAAAGCTAAAGGATACAACCAGTATTGATTTCTTAAGGCAGGAGCATAGTTAATAAGAAAAAATAGTATGATTCCTAGAGTAGAAGTAATCATAGCACCTATCATCATCACTTTTTTGCTTGAAACATCTGCCATTCGACCCCAAATGGGAGAGCTTATAATTGAAGCAACTCCATTAGCTATGATCAGAAGACCCAGTAGATAACTTTCATTACCTAAATAAGTTTGTGCTAACAGGACATAAAAAGGTGCAGCGAGTGCAGAACACAATAATAATGACCTTGATATAATAAAATCCCTGAATCTTTTATCGGTTTTTAGAATTGTTAATTTAGCAAGAGCTTCTTTTAAATCGCTACCGCTATCAGAAGTCTCTCCTGGAAATTCTTTTATATTAGCATAGATACAAGCTGAGATGAGCCATAAAGAACTGGCAAAAAAGATGATTTTGCTGTAAAAATAAATGTTTTGTTCATGGTTAGATTCATAAATTAAAAATAACCCTGCAATTAAAACTAATACTCCCGATAATGATCCGGCATATCCTTTCAGTTTTCCTCTTCTTGTTTTAGGAATTGTTTTACCAAGAACATCTTTTGAAGATATCGAGCAAAAACTTCGGGATAGGCTAAAGAGAATTAAGAATACAATTATGAGCCAGCCTGCGGTAACACCTTCAAAATATATAGCTATAATTCCGATAGCAGCAATGGATAAGAACTGAAAAACTGAGCCTATTACCCATAGCCACTTTCTTATGGTTTTGGATCTGACGTAGTGAGAAAGGATTATTTGTGGTAGCATAGATCCTGACTCCCTGATTGGAACAATAAAACTGATAAGATATACAGGCGCTTGTACATAGCTCATTACCCAGGTTAAAACAGTTTTAGGGTTACTAAGAGTATCTCCTAGTTTTGTTAAAACATTACTTGCCAGGATTAAAAAGTAGTTTTTCGGAACATAATTACAAGCTTTCTCATCAATACCTTTACAAATACGCCTACCATTTTCATTATTTATAGCGTTGTAGAGTTTTTCTAAATGGTTCATTGATTGGTAATAGTGTTTGGATTTTTATGAATAATCTAAAAAAAGAATAGTATTATAATAATGGGCTAAAGAATCGAGCGATCCCTTCTGATAATTTTTGTTTTAGTGGACGGTTTTTGTAAGTTTCATATTCAAGAAGAACACCTTCATCGCAATCATTCATAAAATCTTCACAGATTCTCTCTGCTATTTTTTTATCATAAATAAGGGCGTTGGTTTCGAAATTATGTTCAAAACTTCTATGATCAAAGTTACCGGATCCCACAGAAGCTATCTCACCATCCATAACTATTACTTTGCTATGAAGAAAGTCATCTTTTTGTTGATAAACTTCAATCCCAAGATATAAGAGTTCTTCAAAAAATGAAAGCATACTATGTTTGGCTAACCAGGAATCGGATTTTTTTGGAACTAATAATTTTATAACAACCCCGCTTAACGCTGCAATTCTGAGTGCTTCCATCATCGCACTATTAGGGATGAAGTACGGATTTGATATATAGATATATTCCTCTGCGAGGTTGATCATACTTATATATTGCTGCATAATAGAAGGGTGATCCGAGTCTGGACCTCCGGCTACGATCTGGACGGCAACATCGCCTTGTTCTTCCGTTTCCGGAAGGTATTCATCTTGTAATAACATTTCCTGATCGCTGGCAAAATAGTAATCTTTAATAAACACACGATGAAGATGATCCACAGCAGAACCTTTAAGTAGTAAATGGGTGTCATCCCAAATACCTAATTCAGAATTTGACTTTATATATTTATCAGATATGTTTACACCTCCGGTAAAGCCCACTTTTCCGTCAATGATAATAATTTTTCTGTGATTTCGATAATTAAGGGTAAACAAAAAACTACCGTAATGTAGAGGCATTATCGGATATACTTTAGCCCCGATGTTTTTAAACTTTTTAGTAATTTTCTTTCGCCAGGAATAACTACCGATGGCATCATACAAAATCCGTACTTCTACATTGTTTTCCAGTTTTTCTTTCAATAATGAGTAGAGCCTGTCAAATAGTTCACCTTCTTCAAAAATATAATACTGGAGGTGGATAAATTTTTCTGCTTTTTGTAATTCTTCAAAAATAACCTCAAAGGTTTTGGCTCCATTTTGTAATACGCTTACTTTATTTGCCGGCCGGGCAGCAAAACCAGAGCTGTTTCGCATTAGTTTAGATAACTTTTCAGACTTTTTATTTGTAAAATCTACTTGTTTTTCCTTGACTAATTTATCTCGAAATTTTTCATTATACAGACGTCTTTTGACAGTTTCTTTTAGTTTAAAGAATTTAAATCTCCTCCTGTTAATACCAAAAATTATGTATAAGAGGATGCCAAAAAAAGGAAAGATTAATACTATGAGAAGCCAACTTAATGATTTTGTTGGCCTGGAACCATAAAGGATAATATGTATTATGGCAAGAATAGTTAGAATACTATAAAGGCTAATCAAAATGATCATATTGAAGAATATTTTATACTATATAGCATTATTTTACTATTTTTTTTAAATGAGCTATTATTTATTTGGATTGGAGTATTATGGCAGAAGGCAAAAACATACATTCATAAAAATATAAATTTGTTGATTATGGGAGTTATTTCCACTGATAAAAATAAAATCACACTAATATACAACTCTGAGGAAACTTTAGGCAAACAGACCTATGGTTATGTTAGTGCGTCTAAAAAAGATATTTTAGCAATAGACACTTCTAAAACTCAAATTACAGGAACTCAATGGTTAGAAATTGCAGAAAAATTAGGTCTTGATATATCAGACCTCGTCCAAAAAGAATATCCTAATTACCAAGGGTTATATGATCCCAAAACCTCCTTAAAAACTGAGGATTGGTTAAAATTAATTAAAAAGAATCCTAAAATTATCAGAAGACCAATTTTAATTCTAGGGGAGCAATTTTACCAAATTGAAAACCCTTCTGATTTTGTAAAATATATTGAAGCTGATAGTGCTGGTATATCAAGAAATCCGACAGGAAAAGATTAAATCAAACTAATTTATTACTGCCGGATGTTTTTAGGGTATTAAAGTTTTTATTTGCTCGCTTTTTCACGAATAGTGTTTTTATCTAGTTGAGGTCTTTTATTTTTTGATACAGGTTTCCCAAGATCAGTTAAAGGTTTTTCTTGCTCTTTTCTTTTAAATTTCTTATCCATAATATTATACTTTTATAAATGGGTTAATTTAGTGTACTCTAATTTAGATCAGAATATTAATGAAGTAAATGCACATGGCTAAAAACATTATGAAAAAGAAGTTAATAGCTATTTTGACCATTTTTTTTAACTCAAAATTACGCATCTTTCATTAATATTTGTTTTGTAGATTATTTAAAAGTCAAAAAAAACAGGTAATTGCCTACCCTTAAATTACCTGTTTTTATAGTAGAAAATCTACATAATTATTTAATTATCATCAGTAGCATCTTCGACCGCATCTTCCACTTCTTCCGCTCCGTCTTCGACTGCGTCACCTACTTCTTCTACCGCATCTTCCACTTTTTCTCCGGTAGTTTTCTTTTCTCTACAACTTAATGTAGTTGCTACTATTAAACACATAGCAGCTAATGATATGATTGTTTTTTTCATAATATTGTTTTAAAATTAATTATGTTTTAAATCTTTTGCCAAAAATTAGGGATAGTAGAAATAATACAATAAATACAAAGAATAAAATCTTTGCAATACTAGCAGCACCAGCAGCGATACCTCCGAATCCGAAAACTGCTGCAACTATAGCCAGAATGACGAATATAATTGTCCAACGTAACATAAAAAATGTTTTTAATTTTACATGCCTCAAATAATTGAGTGATTTGGTGATCAAATCTTAGTATGGTAAATTTCTTTAAATAACATAGAATTTCTTAGCTGTATCAGTTTCATTATTGACTCCATTGCTAATAGCTTGTCTTTTTAAGTAATATCTTATAAAATAGAGGTATCTTTATGTAAATTTAGTCCATCGGGATTTTTAAGTTTAACAGGTATATTAGATTTCTTTTTGTTTTCAAATTTTTAGAATACAGTAGCTAAGGTTTATTTCCTATAATACCCTAATGAAGAAAAAAATAAATAGTAAAGATAAGGATGTAAAAAGCTTAATAGTGGATTTGGCTATTGGTTTAAATGTAAGGCATGAAGAGACACATCATGAATGCTTCGTTCGTATACCCGAAGAATTTGGATCAGGATATGTACGATCTTATCAATTTGATTTTGGCATTGGAGTAATTGAGACGGACTATTTGTTAAAGAAGGATTTTTATTTTAAAATTGAAAAAGGTGTTGTGAATCCCTTAAAGCTTATATTTAATAGAGAATCGAGTTTTTATCATAAGTTTGAGGAGGATCAGGAATTTCGTGAAATTAGACGACTGGAGAATGCTATGATTTCTAGTACACCGAAAAACAATCATCATTTTAAAATACCTGCAAGAACGCCAATTTGCATTTTTTCGCTTAGAGTAAACAGAAAAGAATTTGAACAAAAGATTGAATCATTTCTTCCGGAGATGAACGAGGATTTAATCGATCTGTTTAGAGATGTAAACGGGATCAATCAGTTTTACTATAAAAATTATTTTAGTCTAGAAATTTCAAGGCTTATTTCTGAGTTTACAGAGTGTGAGCTTGAGGGGTTTATGCGGCAAGTTTTTCTCGAAGGAAAAGCTTATGAGATTTTAACACAACAATTACAGCAATATCTCGATGATCTTAATCAGCCGGATAAGAGAGTGATTTTAAGGCAAACTACTGTAGAATCTATAGAACAGGCGGTATCTATTATTAGAGATGAATTAGAAAGCGTAGGAAATGTGGCTGACCTAGCAAAAAGGGTTGGGCTCAATCAAAATACACTCCAGGCAGGTTTTAAACAATTATATAAAACTTCGGTAAACGAGTATATCCGAAACTATAGAATAGAAACTGCCAAGGATTTACTGGAGTCATCAAGCCTTAATATTACAGAAATTACCTATAAAGTAGGTGTAAATTCAAGAAGTTATTTTTCTAAGCTCTTTAAAAAAAAGTATGGTATTTCGCCGAAACAATACCTAGACCAGGTAAGAAATACTAAAAAAGGTTCTCAATCTGCTTAAAACTTTTTAAATCAAAATACTAGAGATTTTAATCTGTTTTTAACTTGCGCTAATCCGGATTTTTAGACTTTAAACTGATCAATAGTGTTAGTATAAGTTTCAAAATTGTTAACCTGTTTAACATAAATCTAATTTCTTTGTACGAAACACAAAATTTAAGTTAGATTGAGTAGCATTATGCAGAAAATTGATATACGAAGTGTTGATGGTGCTGAGATTTTAGAACAATTAAATGTTTTTTTAAAAGGAAACCTAAGGCAGCAATGGGGTGAGCATGTCTTGGAGTTTGATAATGAATTCGGAAAAGGATTGATCAGAAGTATTGCTTTTGATTGGGGAGTCACATTGGTTGATTATGATGTTCATTTTGTTAGTGATATGAAGATCATATTTAACATAAAAGATGCTAATCCTGTAGAATTTGTTTTCGTTTCTGAAGGAAAACTTGAATATTCTAACAGTGTAGAGAAAGAATCTTTCTCTATCGAACGTTATCAGAATATTATTATCTCTACTCAAAAATTGTCTAAAGAAACCTATATTTTTCCAAAAACAGTGTCAGTAAAGGTTAACTTTATTTATGTATTACCCGTGGAATACGCTAAGAAAAAAAATAGCAATTTGTCGTTTTTAAGTAAAGGTTTACGTTCAGTTTTCGATGGAGAAAAAGATTCTGTACCTTTTAAACATCTTGGTAATTATAATCTCAAAATCGCTGATCAGGTTAGACAACTGCAAGAGAGTCAGGAAAGTGGAATCATTAGGACACTTTCTATAGAGGGACAGCTTAACCTCATTATGGCTATGCAATTGTTAGAGCATTATAATCACGAAAACAACGTGGGATTGCCTGATTCATTATCAAAAGAGGATATTAAAAAGATTCACAGGTTATCTGAATATATCATTGACAATATTGCAGAACCTTTATCTGTTAATTTTTTAGCTACTAAAGCTGGCATTAGCTCAAAAAAATTACAGCTTGGATTTAATGTTCTGTATTCTAAATCCGTGAATGAATATGTGAGACAACTTAAACTGGAAATCTCCAGAGATTATATTAAAAATACAGATGATTCAATTTCTGAGATTGTCTATAAAATAGGTCTTAAAAGTAGAAGTTATTTTTCTAAGATCTTTTTTGAACGATATGGAATATTACCTACTGAATATCGGAAAAAAAACAAAGTCAAAAATTAAGTTTAGCATATAAATTAGTATTTCTCATTGTAAATCAACAGTTTACGATAGAGAATGCATTGTGAGTACTGATCGTGTCAACTTATAACCCCCAAATCTGCATGAGTAACAAATTAAAAAGAAATGAAAAGGCAATTATTAATTTAAAATTTAAGTCTAACCTATCGCTATCTGATCTGGGCAAAGTTTCTAAAGAAAGAGAGCAAGTTCTAAAGAATACTGAAGGTCTGATTTCATTGTTCTGTTATACAAACGATGAGACAAAAACCGTGGGCGGAACTTTTATATTCGAAAGTACAGAATCTGCCCATCAATATTTAGGTAAGTTTATGACCGAAGGTGTGGGTCCAAGATATGGTGTAATCCCTATGTCCCTGAAAATTGACATTGGTTCCCTGAAAGGTGAGATCAACGGTGTTAATCTTAGTCATCAGGTTATTAGGGAGTAGGGATACCTTTATAATAGACCGGCGTAAGCATCGAATCGTATGAAATGTCATTTTTAAATAATTCCTTAGCAATAGGATGCGCTCCCAATTCGGGCGTCTTAGCATTGTCTAAAATGATATTGAGCTCTTCTGTGTCGTAATCTTTTTTCAACCATGCACTATATGAATTTTTAGAAATGATCACAGGCATGGTGGTATCTAGGTTTTGAATTGTTTTAACAACTCCTGTTGCCTTTGTCATTATCATAGAGCAAGTAATAAAACCATCATCAAGTACATTATATATTCCTGCTATATAAAATGGCTTTTTGCTTTTTAGATATACATAGTAAGGGTATAAATAACCATTATGTAAATGATATATAAAAAAGCCTGTAACAATAATAATACAACGTCTTTTTTGATAAGACTCTTGAAAGATCCCTTTCGATTTTACATGCTTTACGGCAACATGAAGCGTATTATAGACTTTCTGAAAATCAGACCATTCATCTTTGTAGTTGCTTGGTAGCATACCCCAGATTCCATAAGATATGTAATCAGGATTCTCCATAGTAACTATTGATAGGGTACACTCTTCCAAACCATCTAAAATTGGTGTAGGTGAATGAAGATTTGGAAATCTATAATCAACTCCAACTTCCTTCTCGATCAATTCTCTTTCCGCAATGTTTGAAATTTTATTATACATATTTTCCAAATAACTAGTGCAATTAAGAAAAAAAACGCTGTAAAAATTGTCTCGTATAGTTTTATTCGTAACGCATTTAAGAAGAAAAAAAAAGAAAACCTGGTAATTGTTCGGTTTTTCGTTCAATTGAGTTAATCAAAGGTTTGAAAACGATAACGATTTGAAGGCTTATCAATTATTTTTGTATAAGAAAAATAAGAGTAACTAATTAATAGTCAATTAGTATAACCTCAAGAAGAGCATTATGGAAAATGTAATTAAAGATTATCAGAAAATTCCATCTGAGTTAAATGTTCTTAACAAACATCTTTCAGGGGATATAGAGATAAATGGTGATATTCATACACTCACCTTGGCATCTAATCGTGGCTATGGTAAGGTGCGTTACACAAAACTACAAAATGGTTTGAAAACCTATGATTTCAACGTTAAACTTAATACGACTATTGAGATTCCTGTGTGCTCTCTTACATCAAACTCCTTACAATTTATATATTGTTTAGATGGGCATTGTTATCATCAATTCGAGAGTTTTGAGGAGACGACTAAGATAGAACAGTTTCGTACAGCAGTAGTTCATAGTGATAGTGGATTAACGAGTAGTATTATTATTAAAGAGAATCAGCCTTTGATTATAAATATAGTATGTATCGATAAAAAGGAGTATTTTGATAAATTTGATCAGCAAAAAAATCAGTTTAGTAAAAAAATTCAAAATCTGTTATCAAATATTAAAACCAAGTCTAAACATTTTCATCTGGGGAACTACAATTTGAAAATTGCAGAACAGTTAAAACTATTGTTTGGTGTAGAACATAACAATGAAATTTCTGAACTATTATCCCAGAAAGGTAGATACTATCTAATTTTAGCCAAGCACATAGAACAGTTTCACGCAGAAATCGAAAATAATTCAAACACAAGTGGATTGTTAAAGGATGAATTAAAGGCAATTTCTAAGGTGAGCGAGTTTATTCAGGAAAATCCTGAAATTCAGCATAGTATAAAAACTTTATGCTTAAAATCTGGGCTTTCTCCGGCTAAATTACAGGAGGGCTTTAAATTCATGTTCGAAAGAACAGTTTCCGATTACGTAAGAAATGTACGTTTAGAAAAAGCAGAAAAACTAATTAAAACTACTGATCTTACCATTTCAGAAATAGTATATTCTGTGGGACTGACAAGTAGAAGTTACTTCTGTAAAATATTCAAAAACCGATACCACTATAGTCCTAAGGAATATAAAATGACAAAATAAGAAATGTTCTTGTTGTTGTATTTTATTCTTCTGCATTTATGATTTAAATTATAACCAGTATTGCAAATCGAAAAATTATGCAAAGGCTCGGTAATAGTCACTTTTGACATCTGACGGAATCATTATAATGATACATTACCAATAAATAGATTTTCACATAGAGGCAATTAAGTTGTTAAAGAAGTAAATTCATAAGTGATATCCAAACTATACTTGTTTGTATTTTTATTGGTATCCGGTCAGGTGCAAACGAAGATTTCAGATAACTTATGAAAAGCCGTCCGGTATGTTTTGTGTTATAGCTATTCTTACATCTAAATTTTATAATGACGATAAAAACAAAAAGATCACTCTTGCATAAGTTTTAAAGAAAAAACTTAGAAGAGTGATCTTTTCAGGGAAAAACAAATAAGTTCTTAATTTAGATCTTCCAGTCTTTTTATAGTAGACAATCCAGACTCTATTTGTTGTTTTTGCTTTGCCAAGATAGATTGAGTGCTCGAAGGCAGAGTAGTTTCAGATAATACATCATTATATTCTTCTACCGATGCTTTTTCTCCTCTAATAGCTTCTTCGAGCATAGATTCTTCATTGTCACTGGATACAAATGATTTTATATCCATCCAGGCTCTATGTGCACTTCCAGTAACACTTCCTCCTTTGTCCACATCCTGACCAAACGCTTTGATTTCATTTTTCAATTCATGTCCAAAATCATAACGTTCTTGTGCTTTTTGATTAAAATAATTCTTAAGCGATGAGTGTTTTACATTTTCTGCAGCTTTTTTAAATCCTTTTTCTGCATCATACGTTTTTTCAAGTAAGTCGTTTAGTTTGTTTCCGACTGTTTCCGAATACGTTGCCATATTTTTTGAGTTTTAAGTTTAACGGTATTTTTTTTAAAGATGTTTACCGCTTTTCATCTCATTCATTCCTTTAATCTTTGGAATAAGTTTGTCTAAAATTAATTTTTGTTTTAAAAAAATCTTTTGAGATCGATGCTACTACTCCAAGAGCAAAGCCGCAAACAAAAATTAGTAATATTTCTAATTCCATACGTAAGTAATTTCTATTGATATAAAAGTACCTGATCGATGCTAAAAAAAATTGTTCAAAAAAATGAAAAGTGAACTCATTTAATAATTTTAATAATTTGTAAAGTCAATGTTTTCAATGTTTTGAGTCAATATAAAATTCGATTGAACAAATCAATTAGGGAATGAAAAGTGATCTTGCCTTAAAAAATTATGATACGAAAAGGTACTAATGTAAAATGGAAATGGGGACAAGGATCCGCTGAGGGAGAAGTTGTAGAAACATTCACAAAAGAAGTTACGAAGACCATAAAAGGAACCGATGTTACCAGAAAAGGTGAAGAAGGCGATAAAGCTTTATATATAAAGCAGAAAGATGGAGATCACGTACTTAAAAGTGAAAGTGAAGTTACGAGAATAGATTAGCAGTTTACCTCTTGTGCATTTAAAATGAAATACAAAGGAAAAGCATCTATTCGAGTGATCTTTTATAATGAAATAAAGAAATACTAGCCTGCCCTTCCGCCCTAGGCGGAGTGTCAAGAATAGCTTTTCGGTTTCAAAATCCTATTCTCAATGGCTCGCTGAGCTTTCTCCGGAGGCGGACCGGTGTCGAAGTACACTTCTTCCTTCGATCGAAGCACTCGAATTAATGGATTTTGACTGAAAAAATCTTAATGCTTAAGAGTTACATTTTATATGTTTTTAAAATTTAGAACTTATGATAAAGAAAGGAACTAAAGTGAAGTGGATTCAGGATAGAACAACACTTTTTGGAATCGTAATCGAAACATACGCTTACAAATTCACCAAAAAACTTAAAAAGAACTCATTCATAGGAGGTCAAACTGCTAATATGGCCTTGTATATCAAAAGATCTGATGGTTTGCATGTGCTCAAAAATGATACCGACGTATATCTGTTGGATTGAGAGCCGATATTTAAAAAAAACACTAATCTAAATAATTCGTAAAAATGTCTTTACTCACTATTATACTTAACATTCTATTACCACCATTAGCTGTATTTTTAAAGCATGGTCTGGGGACAACTTTTTTAATCAGTCTCTTATTGACTTTAATAGGATGGATTCCTGGTGTTATACACGCTTTTATAGTTAATCAATAAAACTGACCTTATGGATACCAGAAATAAATTACAGAAGATAATTGATGTTCTTTTTGATGCAGAAAGAAGATATGCCAGTGCTGCCAGAGAGGTACAGGTGGTTAAACTTTCCAGATTCTTGAATCATCAGAATATTTATAGAAACAAGTACTCTAATGAACTTTTAGAAGTTCTTACATTTCAGGGTATACGTATAGAGAGAGAACATCCGGAAGAAGCACCATCAGATAATGATGAATTAAGCCTTAATAAGCATTCTATTAGTTTTCGGTATATTCCTCTCGTTAGCCGTTGTTTAGAGTTAGATCAGGAGCTCTTAACCATGTGTTCCAATCTGCTAGAAAATCATACTATACATATCGATATTGCAGAAGTATTGACAAGATTGACTACGCACATTATTTTTCAGGGAATAGAAGGTAATGATATTGTTGAAGAACTAAGATTGCAACAACTACAAAGGAAAAGAATGCTACATTTGAATAAGATAAGGTATATGAGTTAAAAAGAACTTTTATAATTCGTGATCAGTAAAAAAGAGTGTTCTGAAGATTAGGCACTCTTTTTATTTTAGTCATACCTGATTAACTTTTTCTGTAATACGGTTAAGTTTTTATGATCTATCATCAAACTTGGGTAATTCTGAAATTATTAGATTGGACATATCATAATGTTTTACCATTTTGGTATCACTTTTGAAGTTATATTAATAAAAAATTAAGTCGTATTTATTTGTATGGCTAATTATTTTTGATACATTATAGTATATGAATTTAAATGATAAAAAACTTTTGACAATATTGAGATTATCTTTTGTGCTATCTCTTATGGTTATTTTGAATCCGCTAAGAGTACTTGGTCAATCCGAGTTACCTATTATTCTGAACGACAGTATCAAACCAATTAAGGAATTACAAAGTGAAAAATTGCAACTGTTATTGGAGACCGAAATATGTTCGAAACCTAAATGGCGAAAGCTAATTGAAAATAGAAAAATGTCTATCGGAATTGTTGATCTCACTGACATCAAGAATATTGAGTATGCAGGCTTAAATGATGATTTTATGATGTATGCGGCAAGTCTTCCTAAAATTGCAATTCTTCTGGCAGCTATGGATGCGATTGATAAAGGAGAGCTGGAAGAGACAAAAGAAGTATTAAAAGATCTTCGATTAATGATCAGTAATTCGAATAATAAAGCCTCTACCAGGATGATCGACAGATTAGGTTATGAAAAAATAGAATCTGTGCTTAGGGGTCCTAAGAATAAATTATATGACGAAGAAGTTGGAGGAGGACTGTGGGTAGGAAAACGATATGCAGCAGGAGGGAGGAGATATCCTGAGCCACTCAAGGGATTGAGTCATGCCGCTACTACAAGACAAGTTTGCAGTTTTTATTATCAATTGGTTTTAGGCAACTTAGTAAGTACAGAAAGGTCTGCCCAGATGCTGGAAATAATGAAAGATCCTGCATTACATCATAAGTTTGTAAATACGTTGGATAAGATAGCTCCTAAAGCTACGTTATTTCGTAAATCCGGCTCCTGGAGAAGTTTTCATTCTGATTCAATTCTGGTTTGGGGTCCAAAACGTAAATATATCCTGGTAGCATTGATAGACGATAATTACGGGGAACAGATTATTAGGAATTTAGTAATTCCGCTAGAAAAAGTTCTGAAAAAGTCACGATCATAGCTATTTAGACACTACATTGGCTTTATGATAAGGGAATTCTTTAAAAAAGCTTTTGATATAAGAGATGGTGAAATATTCATCTCTTTTTTAATGCAATTATATATTTTTATTATAATAACAGTTTTACTTATTGTAAAACCAACAGTTAATGCATTATTTTTATCAAACCTTGGAGCAGAACATTTACCATATGGTTACCTGCTAGTGGCATTAATTGCAGTGGCAAGTTCATATTTCTATAATAACGCCATCCGAAAATTCTCCATTAAAAATGTTGCTATAATATCTCTGATAGCATTCGGTATTAGCTTTTTGATTTTAAGTGGGCTCCTCTATTTTTCTTTCTTAAATAATTGGATACTCTATTTTTTCTATGTTACGGTTTCATTATTCGCAGTATTAGCTACATCTCAATTTTGGATTTTAGCCAACCTGGTATATAATGCAAGAGAAGCTAAACGCTTATTTGGATTTATAGGAGCAGGAGCCATCGCCGGAGGCGTGTTCGGAGGATATCTTACCTCCATTTTAGCTCCCCATATCGGAAATAAATCGTTACTTCTCATTGCTGCAATATTAATAGTCTTTTGTATTCCAATATTACAGATAGTATGGAAAATCAGAGTCGATAAACTCAATGTTTATATCCGAAAGCAACGAAAGGAAACAAAAGTTACAGGGTATAGTTCCTCCTTTAATTTAATAATAAAGTCAAAGCATCTTACCTATCTGGCGGCTATAGTAGGAGTGAGTGTTATTGTGGCAAAACTAGTTGATTTTCAGTTTAGTGACTTTGCTAATAAAGCAATACCTGATACGGATCATTTAGCATCATTTTTTGGTTTTTGGTTTTCTACTTTTAATGTAGTAGCGCTGATTTTACAACTTTTTTTGACCAATAGAGTCTTAGGGTATCTGGGTGTTACTTCATCTCTATTAATACTGCCTCTTGGTATTGCATTAGGCAGCTTGTTATTTTTAACATTTCCTGAATTGTGGGTTTTGGTAATCATAAAAGGAATGGATGGTAGTCTAAAGCAATCATTGAATAAAGCAGCAACAGAGTTATCCATTCTTCCGATTCCATTTAATATAAAAAATCAAGCGAAATCATATATTGATGTGGTGGTCGATAGTATCGCAACCGGGATCGCAGGGTTTCTTTTAATTTTTATAATTAGAAAAATGGATCTAAACAGTTCTTATGTAACTGTAATTATCCTTTTATTTTTATTTATTTGGATTATACTGATTTACAAGCTAAGAGAAGCTTATTTTGATTCGTTTCGGAAAAATATACAAAACTCAATCGTCTTTGATCAGACTGATAAAAAAATATTGGCTAAAGAAACTACACTCAAAACTGCTACCAGAATTTTAAATAGTAAGGTAGAGAGTGAGATTTTAGCCCTTTTTGAGAGATTAAAAGATTATAAAATAAAACCTCTGAAACATACTATTATACGATTGTTAGACCATCCGTCAAATCGTGTAAAAGCTGCTGTTATTGAGCAATTGTATGTATATGATAAAGGAACAGCAGCGGAGAAAGTAAAAAACCTTTTAAAAGTTAAGGATGATCAACTCGTATATAACGCACTTGAGTATTTAATACAGCATACTAATGGAGTGAGAGAGGCTACTTTTAGTTCTTATCTGGATAGTGAAAATGACTATATAGCAAACGCGGCATTATTATGTTTAGCAAAAGAGTCTTTAAATAACAATAAATTGGCCGCCAAATATCATCTGGTATCAAGAATTGAATCCAAAGTCGAAACGTATAAAATACCAGAAGTCGATCATCGTAAAGAAGAAATTGCAGAATTACTCATCACAATAGGTTATTCCGGTATACCAGAATTCTATTCTTTTATTTCGGACTATTTTGATCATAGAGATCCATATATAACCAAACACGCCATTAAGGCTGCCGGACTTACTGCCGATGCTCGCTTTATTGATACCCTAATCCATTTTTTAATCGAAAAAGAGTTCAGAAAAAATGCAACAAAAGCACTTAAAAACTATGGACAGGAAATTGTCAGAACATTATTTCAGCTTGATAAAAGTGAAAGTCTACCTGAAAGAGCAAGACGCTTTATTCCTAAGGTTATTGAAAAAATCAAAACCCAGACTTCTGTAAAATTTTTAATTAGATTGTTGTTAAGTAAAGATGTATTAATTCGCCTGGAAGCCTCTAAATCATTAAATAAACTAAAAAATAGTTCAGGAGACTTAAAATTTAATCAACGTAAAATCATAAACCTTGTTTTAAGAGAAAGCACCTACTATAAAAATACGATCAGGGCAATTGCAATCTTGCAGAATACTGGTAAGAAAAAAGATAGTTATGCCAGTATATCAGATACTTCTGATGAAAGATGCCTGGCAAGAGAAGGTTTGATTGAAATTTTATCATTCCAAATGGAGCAGAGCTTGGAGTGTATTTTTAAATTACTCAGCTTAAAATATGAAAAGTCCGATATGGATGTTGTCTATTTTGGACTGAAAGCTGATATTAAAGATACTAAAATTAATGCCATTGATTTTTTGGATAATTTGCTGAATATCAAATTAAAATCAACCCTTTTACCAATATTGGAGAATTATACGGTACACGAAGATGTTGGTTTTGTTTATAAAAAACTTCATCTTAAACAAATAACAGAAAAACAATGTCTAGAACGACTTGTTAAGAATCGAGGACGAAGAATAAAGCTAGCAGTTATTAATCTGATACAGTACTCAGATGATTTGAGTTATCTTAAATTATTAATCAAATTGAAAAAACACAAAAACTATGAAGTTAGGCAGCTTAGTCAATTAGTAATTGAAAAGTTATCTGAGAAGATATAATTATGTATATTGTGACAGCTTACTCAATAAAGATATACCATTATTTACTTAGTTTGATTTTCGATATAGTTGTGTATTCCCTAAAATTTGCTGAGTAACAAGTGTTATCAGTATAGACTTTTGAAAGATTAAAGTAAGCCTTATTTTTCTGTAATTTTAATTGTGCTTTGCGTTTTAACCCGGATTATGCATTGGAACTTCGTTGTGAGTGTTGAAAGTGCCATAAAATATAATATTTTCCAAGTTTTAGCATAGCATCGCTATGGTTAAACTTTAAAATGTAGTGAAACGCTATATTTTGCAGGAGTTTCGGCATGTAATAGATTTTCCAATGCATAATCCGGGTTTAAGTATTAAAACAGTTGCATATAAATTTTTTGAAAGTAATAAATTTTGTAATAGAAAAAACTCTAAAACCACTTTGGTTTTAGAGCTCTTACAGTTACTTATAATACTTTTTTATTCTTTCTCTTCTATGGTATTGATCACCTTATCTATACTTCCTGCTAAATACATATGAGCTCCAGCTGAATTTTTATTTAACACATTGGTCATTAAACATACAATATACTTAGCTCCATTTGGTTGCTCTACGATGATTACAGAATTCATATAATTAAAAACGTTTCCGGCATAACTACCGCAATTGGGGTCTTTTACCCGGTCACATTTATAAAAGCTACCAGATTTAAAATAAACAGCAGCATCGTCTAATCTTGGAGATTTAGCATAACGAATTCTTCTGTCTGTAAGGTACAGCAGTCGTTTCATCTCTAAACTCGATTTTTCATCAATGATCTTGCCTTGTTCCAATTGAACTAAAAATTTCATTAGACCAACCGGAGTTCCGATACTTCCTCCTTTATCTCCGACATATCGATTAGAAGCGCCAGTAAAAAAACTACCTAATCTCCACTCGTCTTTACTAATTCCAAGGTCTCGTAAAGGTTGGTTAACAACCAGGTTTGCTAAATTTGTTAAGGAATCCCTTGGTGTCTCTTTAAAATATGTTTCTGCCTGCTCTTCTGTAAGATTCTCATATTTGTCGGAAAAAGCAGCCATTAGTAAGGCTTCTCTCCACACTACGCTGGCAGCTCCATTATTGCTCACCGAAACCATATGATCTGCCCATTCATATAAGGAAAATTCATCACTTGCAACTACCCTTCTTCTGGTCAGTTTGTCATTTTCAATATCATAGATAGGGATTGTATGATGATCACCTGTTCCCCAATACCTTGCAGTTACCCTTTTATTTTTTAGTAGAGCTGTCCTTGCATCCCAGGATAAAGGGCATATTTTACTTAACTGAGTGAATAAGGCAGCTAACACTGCAATTTTACCCACACTTCCAGGTTGATACCCCGCCGTTTCTCTATACGCAGCATATTTAATGCTATCTGGTTTGGTCATATCTAAAACTGTTGCAGAATATCCACTACCAGGAAACAAACGATTAATTTTTTTTGCAAATCCAGGATCTTCCACCAGAATATTGCCTACACTATCATTTTGTCTTGAGAGTAGATTTAATTTAATGTCAGCTAATTTTAGATGGGCTCCATCAGTAATTCTCCTAATGTCGATACTATCGTTAAGCATTTTTTGTAACTGATATAGTCGGGCGATTCCTGTAGTTTCATATCCATCTATCGGGTAATATTTGGTAAACCCAAAAGAGATACAGATAAAAAATATCAAAAGTAATTTTAAAATCTTAGTCATATCTAAAGTTTTGATGAGAGTGCTATCTTTTTTTCGTAATTAATTTTTGGAGTAATCGATAAGAGATAATCAGAGGTTTTGGCTTTTTTATTTTCTACGAAAGGCCTTATTTGAAATAACCAAAGTTTATCATCCTTAAATCCCAGTTCTACGTCATAAGCTCCTTTATAATCAGATTTTGTAGTCTTAGGAATTTCCTTTCTGATTTGGTCTGCAATTTCTCTAATTTCCTTGATGTTATTGGGATTTAAAATAGGTTCGTGAAAACTAGTGGTATTTTTTGAAGTACCTCCTGTGTTCGGCAATCGGATAAAGTCAGGTTGTCTGGCAGGGGCTAACAATTGATCAGAATTACTGGTAATCAATCTGGTTTCTGCAGATTGTCCATCTACAGCGCCACCGGCGCCACGACTAAATGCCACGGTTAAATCCTCCTCCTTGCCAACATTTATTCCTTTGGTTATCATAACCCCCGAATAATCCACATCAACACTAGGAATAATAAGTATAGAAGGGAACACGTTTTCTGGATTTAAGAGATATTGTTGTCGCCATTTAAAACTTCTTTCAGTATATGGTGAAGCCCAGACATCTTTTATACCCTGAATGATTTTTTCTTCCGAAAGAATATTAAAGAGAGTTAAATTAAGACCTGCTCCGGTAAACTCTTTCAAATCTTCCATATTAGTATCGCTTCTTAAAAATACCGGGACTGTACCAATTGGATTTCCGAATACTTGCTGGAACTGATTTCTGAATTCAGTTATAAACTCTTTATCCAATGAAATCTTTTTAATTTCATTCCTTAAAATTTCTAATTGATTTAGTTGGAAACGTTCTATTTCTTTTTCTGAAACATTATTGTTTCTCTTTATATCTGCTTCCGCAAATGTTTCATTTAGGAAATCCCAGTAAGATTTATTAGTATTAGGCATTGTTTTCGCCATATGCTTTCTGAAAATCCCGAATGGTATTACTAAACCTTCGACTACATGTTCCGGAAACATAGATTTTAACTGACCTAAATTCGCAGCTTTAGGTCCGCAAAGTTTACCAGAGTCTTCGGCAGTTACATCGGACATATTCAGAATATTCGTTTGATCTAATCTAATCTGATCAACCGGAACTGTAATTTTATTTTTATTTCTTTCTTTTTTACTAAAGAGTGCCATTTCTATAGCATTCATTTTGACCTCGGGTTTTACAATTACATTTCCTTTGTTAGAAACAGCATAAAAAACTTTTTGACCATTGAAGGGAAGTAACGCTTTAAGGTTTTCATCAGATAATGCTGCATTCGGTATTCCTAAGTTTCTGGCAAGTAATTGCACGTGGGATACTAAATTTCCTTCTGAAACAGTCATTATCCCTGCAACTGGTTTTAGGTCTGATGGTGGTTTCTGGAAAATATAAATTTTATCTGTATCGACTTCTGTGTTTTCAGAAGAACCCTCTACTACAACCAGTGTTCCGTATGCAAACCCCGGATTGAGCCCACGGATAGAGCTTTGATTATCTATATCCATAACAGTATTGGTGATGGATGATTCTTTAGCAATCAACGTTCCCAAAACGCTTACTGTTTCTCCTAGATTGAGCGCAATAGATGAACGTATTCTGTCATCTATAAAACCATAAGCTTTTGGTTCAAACGACGTATATATATCTGTTATCTCTTGATAGTTTGCTTTTACCAGTGCAGTGCTCCATTCAACTAAACTTCTCGCGTTGGTTAAAAAATCAGTAAGTTCTCTAAGGCTAAGTTCGGTTTTTTCTAAGTTAGATTGTAAAATAGGAGCAATGGATTCCCATTCCCAGATTTCTATGAGCCCTGTTCCCATAGCTACCTTTCCTAACATATAGATTTTGTGTAAAATTTCTTTTATAGTAGAAGGCTCCCAGCTTTGTACATTTTTTAATAAAATATTTTCCAATTCATTTGATACGTCGAGTATAATAAGTTTATCCTCGCTATTTGATACCGTATGGATATCTTTTCTGATGGTGCAAAGGAGTTCTGTAATAGATGTAATTTTTTCCTGAGCAGTAGTTTTAGTATCAATTTGATCTACAAAATATAGTAATTCCTTCTTCAGACTGTTCTCTGTCTTGATTTTGAGTACCTCTTGTTTTAAGGCAAAAGCATCTACGGGTGCATAGAATTTTCTCATCGTATTAAGTAAATCAGATAAATCTCTCTTTAGATCAGATGATAAACTACCAGAATTTTTAGATTTGAAATTTTCAACTAACGTAATGTCCCCAACATCGGGTTTTCCATGGATTTTTATTCGAATATCCATAAAATCAGGAAAATCTTCTGCTATTGTTTTTGACTCACTTCGCATTAATTGGGCGAGGTTATTATCGCCATTATGCGGGATGTCTCTTAAAGATTGTCTAATTAAAAAATAATTCTTTTCTAAGATAATATCCTCTTTAAGTAGCCAATGATAGAAATCAATACCCCAGTCCTCCTCATCTTCAGATTGAATAGCTCCTCTGTAATACTGACCTTTTCGCATAATCCATCCATCATCCACGCTGGTTAGATATTTTCCCAATTGATATTGTTTTAATCGACTCTGAAAATTAGGAGCATCCCAAAAATCTTCTTTTTTGGTATGTGCAAGAATATCTCCAAAAAAGATATGATGTTCTTTGCCAAGTTTCTTTACTTCGTCTTTATAACTTGCGTGTTGGATACCACCACCAATGTCATCAGGACATGGATCTCTAGGTTCTCGTATGGAACCATCTTTACAGAACCATTTTATTCTGTAATAAGGACCTCTTCTGTCTACCTTGTAATCGGCAATTTGCTGTTTGATCTTTTTTACAGGGACTTCTTGCCCTTGTAACACACATACAGTTAGTAGGAATGATAAAATAAAGAGGGTATGCTTGTACATTATTTTACTTTTAAGATTGTGGAATAATATGATGATCATATTCTTACATATACATAGTAGAATTCTAAAATGGTAAAAATCAGATCTCAGTTAATACTCCTCTTACCAAATGGGATGGAGAAATTTTAAGTAAGACCTGATAGTAATTACAAAAATTTAAGCAATTTCTGATTATATGGTCGCTTTTACAACCTTCTGCCAGTTACTAATTTATAAATAATTGCGATTACGGCAATTACCAATAAGATGTGGATTAAGTTTCCAACCGGAAAAACGGCAAAACCTAGCACCCATCCTATAATTAGAAGAACTACAAGTACCCAAATTAAATCTTTCATATTATTATGATTTTAGTTAGTATTCGTCTTTACACTAGATTTAGTATAAAGATTTTGTTTATCGGTACTTTGAGATTTTTTTCTATCAGTACACTAACCAAATGTATACTTAATCCAATGACTTGATGTGCTATATCACTAAATATGTACGCTGATATACTGCTAGGTCTGGTTTTATATTATTAAACAATACTATTAATTAGAGCATTTTATCAAACTTCATAGCTATTTTTTTCTCTTTATTTTATCGCTATATCATAGAACCTGCCTTTCCATAAAGTTCTACTTCTTCTAATTTTTCGATTATATATTTTTGATAATCTTATTTAATTTTTTTCAGTCCCAATCGATTCATAATAGTGTAGGAAGTTGACAATGTAATATGTTCCTTTTAGTTTGATGTGGTACTCTTGATTAAATTTCGATCGATACACCGGTTATGATCGTTTTTACAAGAGTGTTTTTTTTGAAAAACTCATTTACTATTTTTGAAGAAGCATCTTTTCGCACTATACGTTGACTCCTAAAAAAAACAGAATCGGTTGGCAGATGGGAGATAGTAATTATACTATTTTCCGTATATCCTATATTAAGAACTGATCACAGTTTTTCTTCTCCACTAACCGTTGGCTTACCATATTCTGCTTTATAGATCTGCACAACTATTAAGAATAAACTGATTAATAAAGGTCCAAAAATAAGACCAATAAAACCAAATAGAGGTACCCCTACGATAACACCTATCAATGTAATAATCGGGTGTACATTGTCTAACTTTTGTAAAACATACAGTCTTACCAAGTTATCCGTAAATCCTACAACAACTAAACCGTAAATTAGAATCCCCCAAGCTTGATAAACCTGTCCTACAGAATGGGTAATTATAAAAACTGGTAAAATACCTATAATTGTGCCGACAAAGGGAATCATAGATCCAATAATTACAATTACAAACCAAAATAAAGGGTCATCAATACCGAAGATAAGAAACCCAATTAGAGCAACGATGCCTTGCATAATAGCAACTAATGGTATTCCCAAAGCGTTAGACCGAACCATTTTTTGACTCTCTTTTCCTATGATTTTTAAGTTTTCGTCATTGATTGGGATGTATTCAAATAAAGATTCTCTTAGCATTCTTCTGTTTGTTAACATATAGTAAAGAAGAAAATACATAATACCAATAGAAATGAATATATTAAATGTTCCACCGGCAAAGCTTTGAAGATTTTCTGTAGTCCAGGCTGAAATGGCTTCAGCGTCTAATTGTTCGCTGATTTCAAAGCCTATTTTATTTTCCCAAGTATCCAGTCTTCCCTTTAAAGCTCGGACGAATTTTTCAAAATTTTTCGAGACGTGACCTATTTTATTGCTAAGCATAATAATTAAACCAACTATAGGGACCAGAATTCCTAAAAAAGATCCGATAAGGAGTAGGGCTGCAGCCAGATCGGGATTCCATTTTTTACGCACCAAAGCAATCATCCACCGCCTTAAGATTACATAAAAAGTAATAGCTCCTAATATCCCGGATAAATAAGGTAGGATTTCTCTAAAAATAAGTCCTCCGATAAGAAATATTAAAAGCAGGACAAACATCTGTCTTATGATACCAGGACTAATTGTTTTCATTGAGTTAAGTGTTTTGTAAGTGAATGCAATGTACTAATTGTTTACCGAGTTTGAGTTTTAGATTACGAATAGGGGTCATATTAATTTGTTTTGAGTTCTTTATTTTTTTGTCGAAAAGCTATTTTTAAATAAAATTGTAAAATCATGAAATCATCTTCAATTTTAGGAATTGCTTCTGTATTAGTCAGAGGTAAGAAATACAGGTTATTACTTACCGGAGTTCAATTCGCTTATTTAGGTTATAAGTATTATCAGAGCAAAAAATCGAAAACTAAAACTTCTCCAGTTGATTCTGATTTAAACAATAAAAACGCCTTAAGTAAGTAACAATTCGTTTATACAGATTCTTCATCTTTATCATTATAAATCAAAGGATGATCGGATATCCCCAATCCTATGATCTTTATAATACTCGTAACTGCATTATAAAGCATCAATACCACACTGATTAAAGCTCCACTTAGGATAGCTGATAAAGAAAGACTAATATAATAGATGATAGAATACCACGAGCTGGGAACATTCTCAGCTTCAGTGATCGGAATATTTAATATTTGAAAAACTATCATCGCCGCTACGAATACGATCGTATCAATTTTTGCGATTATCAATACATGTCTATAATGTTCATCCTTCAATTTTGATTTCGTACCTGAACTTACACTTAAAAGAGTTAATAATAAAGCCAGAATAGTCGCAGATGCCAATACAATAGTATTACAAAGTGTATTAATCCCAGGGAGTGATGATTTGATTAAAGATTTTGCTTCGTATCCGCTCAGACTTCCTAGTAAAAATGCACCACCACCTGTTATTAAAGCAGCTATTATTCCACCATATAAAGCTCGTTTATTATAGTTTGTTAGCTGTATACTAATCATTATCGTCAGCTTCTTTTTCGTCGTTGTTTTTAGCCTTAGATTCGTTATTTTCATTCTTGATAAAACCAAATCCTTTAGGAAAATCTAACGTACGTATTGGGAATGGAATATTAATATCGTTTTGATTGTATGCATCTTTAATTAGCATCATGGTTTCGCTTTTGGCCTTTGCTACTTCAAGTGCTGAGGTAGAATTAATCCAAAATCGTAGTTCATAATTAATTGAACTGTCCCCGAATTCCTTCCATAAGAACAGTACATCATCTTTGTTTTCAACAGCTTTGAAATGATTTACTACAGTATCTATTGTAAGTTCTTTTACTTTTCTTAGATCGGATTCATACCCAACACCGCATTCTAAGATAACACGAGATTGTGCTGTAGTAGAATAGTTTTTAATTGGATTCTCCACTACTAATTTATTCGGTATATAAACAAGATTATTATCTATTTGTTTTATAGTGACAACCCTAAGGTCTATATCAATAACTTCTCCTTCATAATCATTAGATTCTATCCAGTCACCGTATTTAAGATTCTTAATATAGGATAGAATAATACCAGAATACGTATTTGCTAGCGCCCCTTGTAAAGCCAGACCGACTGCCAGACCTGCAACTCCAGCACCCGCCAAGATAGTATTTAGAGCTTTACCGAGATTCAGTATTCCCAGAATTAGAAATAAACCTAATAGAATCACTACAATAGAGACTAGTTTTGCTATAACTTTTCTCATGGAACGCTGGAGATTGCTTTTCCCCAACAGTTTCAGTATTAGCCTGCTTACATATTTAGACGCAATTAATGCTATGATAAATACGATAATAGCGATTAATACATTTGGCAAACTAACAATTATTGCATCTAGCCAAGACTCTAGTTTTGAGAGCATTTTATTCCAAGCTTCTACCAGTTGATCGTACATAAAGTGATTTTTTAGTTAGCATTTATTTTTGTTGTAAAAATTGAGGTGTATAGTTTTTTAATAATTTTAGAAGTACCTGTTCTGTATCTGAAAAATATTCCATAACCTTTTGATTTTTTTCTATTTCATCAAAATATCGTTGTATAGATCCATCTTCATAATTGGCAATAATGGCGGGATGAACATAGTATTTTCTACAGACGTTCCTGGTGTTTCCTAATCCATTCGCTGCAGCATCATAGGCTTTTAGAATGTTTTTATGTATCTCCTTTTTGTTTTCAGTTACTCCTAATTCCTTGAGTTTTTCGAAGGAAATGACAGTAGCTCCCCAGGTTCTGAAGTCTTTTGCTGTAAACAATTCTCCGGCAATCTGGTGCAAATATTCATTAACCATACTACTTTCTACAGAGTGTTTAATACCTTGATTATCATAATATTGAAACAGTTCCCAGCCAGGAATTTCTTCACATCTGTTAACAAGTTTAATTAATTTTTTATTGCGAAGTGTAACCGAATGCTTCTTTCCTTTTTTACCTACGAATTCGAATTTTAAATTATCTTTTTCAATGTTAACGTGTCTTGTGCGCATTGTGGACAATCCGTACGTTTTATTTCGTTTCGCATATTGTTCATTACCAATACGGATATGGGTCTCTTCCATCAATCTGATTATCAGTGCTAAAACTTTGCTTTTTGATAACTCATTTTGTTCCAGATCTGCATCCACTTTTTTGCGAATTTTAGGAAGATGTTTGCCAAAATCATACATTTTGTAGAATTTGGTCTGATTCCTAATAGTTTTCCATAAAGGATGATAACGATATTGTTTTCTGTTTTTAAGATCTCTGCCTATAGCTTGTAAATGGCCATTGTCCAAAGCTGCAATCCGAACATTATCCCAGGCTGGTGGGATTACTAAGTTTTTAATTCTCTCTATATCTTTTTGGGTTGATAGTACTTCTCCATTTAATGTATAAACAAAATTCTCTCCTTTTTTCTGTCTGTAAATTGTTAGTTTATCATCATTAACATATATAAGATCCAGTTTATCAATAACTTTTTCCGGAGCTTTGATAAGTTGTCTTAGAAATTTAGGATTTGTAATATCAGAAAGCATCAGATTTGTAAGATGTTACTATTAATTATCGATTATCGTTAATATAAGAAGCATATTCATTTGCTAAAGTTTGCTTTTGCTCTTCTGTTAAAACCTTACCTGCCATCTGAAACACCTCGTGTTCTTCCTCATCCAGATGATGTTCTACTTTTTCTTGTAATTGTTTCGCTATTTTTAACCAAGCAGAGGATGAGTACTCAGTTTTTTCCAGTTCCTCTACAAGCTCATCAATTTCATGGTGTTCTGCAATACTGTGTCTTGATTTTTCTTGTGTTTTGTCACTATCTATTAAAGGTACATAAAAATGACGTTCTTCACCATCGGCATGAATAGATAATTCTTTTTTAAGTTCATTAAAAATCTCATCCCTCTTCTCAGTATCTCCTGATGTTTTTACTAATTTTTTAAGTAGGGATCGCTGTATTTCGTGATCCTCTCTTAAAGCTTCGAAAATATTCATATTTTATAATTTAAAAGAAAATGATCCCATTTACATAAAGTAAAGAGACCATTTTCGGTTAATCAACCATATCAATTGTTAATATCTTACTTGGTATAAATAACCTTTGTGTTTTTTAAATCAGATTTAAAAGCGCTGATATCTTTAACATATTTATATTGATCATTGAAGATACGATCTGGCTTTTCTCCAACAATGATGTGTTTTACATTTAAATCAGGTGCGTTTAATATAACTCTGTCTGATACACGAAGCTTTTTGTCTCCCAATGTTTGATCAGTTTCTTTTAATTCAGAAATCACATATAACTTGTCATTAGTAGCAATTATTTCCTGGATTTGTATAGTATGTTCTTTGTCACTTACTTCGGCTTCGACGGTGAGTGTAAGTTCTTCTTTCTCTCCGCTGTTTGGCATATCTACATCCACGTAAGGCACTTCTACTTCAACCTCTTCCATTACAACAACTACCTTAGGGATTGTTACCATTTTAGTTCTGGTGCCTACATTCACATCAGCCCAATCCACATCATAAGTTGGTAATTGACCGGCTTCGGTATCAATATCCACGTCTACTTCGGGTAACTTAGCTTCTTTTTTCTGTTGTACATCACAACTGGTTACCATGAGAATGATCATAAATATTCCTACAAGTTTTTTCATAATTAAAAGGTTTTTTAGTTTTAAAATTAAAGGGCTACTTATAATAACACAATACATTTGCCCTAATGATATTTTACGGTTTTTTCTTAGTAGCCCCTATCTAGTTTACATTATTTTACTTTTCAAAGGTAAAATTCAAATACAGATAAACTGTGCGCATATACACTTTTCATTAACTGTTTTAAAGTATTTATGCAAAAAGGATATAAGGCTTTTTTTAATTGCGTTTTGAGTCAAAAATAATGGTGATAGCGCACCAATGCATAAATTCATTTACGGAACTTACCATTATTGTATTAACTTAAAATCCATATATAATGAGTGCTGTATCGGATATCGATTTCTCACGGTTGAAAGCAATTTTGATTAATTGTACCTTAAAGGATTCTTCCCAAAAAAGTCATACAGAGGGTTTAATGAAAGTATCTATGAATATAATGAAGTCAGAAGATGTTTCTGTAGAATACATACGATTAGTAGATTATGATATCGCATATGGATTGATGCCTGATATGAAAGAAGAAGGTAAAGATAAGGACGATTGGCCAAGCATTTACGAGAAAATTATTAATGCGGATATACTAATTATAGGAACTCCGATTTGGCTCGGAGAGAAATCTTCTGTTGCTACTAAATTAATTGAACGATTGTATGGAATGAGCGCGAAAACGAATGATAAAGGACAGTATGTATATTATGGAAAAGTAGCAGGTTGTGTAATTACTGGTAATGAAGATGGAATAAAACATTGTTCCATGGGAATTTTATATGCCTTGCAGCATTTAGGCTATTCGATTCCGCCACAAGCGGATTGTGGATGGATTGGTGAAGCAGGACCGGGACCGAGTTACCTGGATAAAGAATCGAATGCAAAAAATAATGAGTTTACAAATAGGAATACTACTTTTATGACCTACAATCTGTTACATTTAGCGAACTTGCTTCGCAAGCAAGGCGGTTATCCCTCCTACGGTAATTCTCGATCAGCTTGGGATGATGGTACCCGATGGAATTTTGAGAACCCCGAATATAGATAATTAAGGAGCTATAGCAACTATTGGAATTTAAAACAGAACCATAATTTCTAAATTAGGAGTAGTTCAAAATATTGAATTGGTTTATTTATCTTATAGCCAATATAGATAAAAACAGCAGATGAAATCAACATTAAAGTTTTTAAAGCGATTAAAACACACTATTTTTTATAGTATTGCTTTTTATCCGGTATTAATTAGCACTGGATTCTTTTTATTGGCGATTATTTTACTTTTTGTAGAAAACCTGGAAGTTGTTGATTCAGTTAAAAAAAAGGTACCCTATCTTTTAGTCCAGGATAATGAGACTGCAAGAACGATTTTATCGACATTGTTTGGAGGGATATTGTCCTTAACAGTATTTAGTTTTACCATGGTAATGGTGGTGTTAAATCAGGCATCTTCAAACTTTTCACCGAGACTTTTACCGGGATTGATTTCTAACAAGAAGCATCAAATCATTCTTGGGTTTTACATAGGTACTATCCTATATGCTATAATTGTTTTAATGTCACTGGGAGCCTATGGATCTTCTACAAATGCTGTAGGTTTTTCTGTGATGGTAGGAGCGGTACTTGGGATATTTTGTATTGGTCTATTTGTCTATTTTATTCATAGTATTTCTCAGGCAATACAAATACATAATATTATTAATAGAATCTATGACTCTAGTCGCAATTTGATCAAAAAAGAAAGAGAAGAACAAGAAAAATCTAATGTTGATATAAACTTGACGCCTGATAAGTATTGGAAAACAATCGCTAGTAAAAAAACAGGCTATTATAGATCTTTTGATCAATTTTTATTGGTTGACTCATTAAAGGAAAAGGATAACTTCATTGACATAATTCCCTATGCAGATCAGCACATATGGAAGGGAGATCCTCTTTTAAGAATAAAAGAACCAATTACCGAAGAGGAATTGGAAGCACTATATATCTGTGTATATATATTATCCAATAGACATGAAGATGATAGTGCCGTAGGAGGTATGATAAAATTAACAGAAGTAGCAGTCAAAGCCCTATCACCTGGAATTAATGATCCCGGAACCGCTATTAACGCAATTTCTAAATTGGGACAGCTTTTGCTTGAAGCTTTACAGATTAAACCGAAAACGGCTATTTGTAAGGATGATTGTGAAATCACAGTGATACACAACAAAATTCCCGCCTCCGAAATGATGAGAATAGTAATTGAGCCAATACGTGGATATGCTAAGGCAGATAGTACTGTTTCCTACGAACTTCTAAGTGCCTTGGTTTATCTGAGAAATAGTGGTGAAATCATCCCGGAATATATGGAGGCAATACAAAATGAAATTAAATCATTGGTTAATGATTTAAAAAATAATATAACCAATAATCAAGATCTAAAACGTATCTTGGAACTATTAGAAAAATAAATTAAAGTTATGGGGTCAGAATCTATACTAATTTGCATACCTGATATAAGCGGATTTACCCAGTTTATGAGTAAAACGAATATAGAGTTGAGTTCGGAAGTAATTCCTGCATTACTTAATAAAGTAATTTACGCAAATCAAATTGGATTAAAAGTTTCCGAAATAGAGGGAGATGCTGTTTTATTTTTCAAACCAGGAGAACTTCCTCCCTTTAAGGAACTTATAGGGCAATGCAGAAAATTTTACGAAGAATTTTATATACAGTTAAATGTCTTACACGAAAAATATAAGAATCATGACGAAAAGGATCATATCCCAGAAATGCTTGGATTAAAAATTGTTCTTCATTATGGTAAACAAGTTAGTGCTGTACCCATAGGGAAAAACATCAAGCTAATGGGCGAGGATGTCATTGTAGCTCATAGGTTACTTAAAAATGACATCCCGATAGACGAATATATTCTTATTTCACAAGATTTATTATCGGAATATAAAGAGAATATTATAGAACGAAATTTCGGTTGGGGTCAATTACACGATCACCAGACTAATTATAAGCATATAGGAGAGGTTAATTATAGCTATATAAATCTAAAACCACTCATTTCTTAAATTGTTTTCTAAAAAACGAGAAGAAATCATTTTTTCTAATTTTTTGAATTATTCTTATTCACTTCACAATTGCGTTAAGATTAAAATCAAAAGAGCAAAAAGCAACTACAACCTAGTACTATCTTTGTTTTAGATAATACAAAGCTTATGTACTTTGTTTCTAACACACCTAAAACTACTTCGATAAAAGTTTCTAAGAAATTTGTAGTTGTTTTTGAGTGTAGATAATGTTAGCAATCTTATTCAGGCTTGCAGATTACATATAAAATTCCTTTTATGATCAGCTTAATAAGCTAGGTCAATCATAAATAGAATTTTAATAATCCTTAAAACGAAAGTTAATAATTAACCTTTTAAATTATATAAAATGAAAATCGTAAAAATTATAACTACTTTACTACTTGTTTTTTCAGTATCCGGGATAGTTGCTCAAAGCAATTCACAAATGATGAAAACCAGAACTACCAAATCTTATGAATTCAAAAAAGATGGTAAAACAATACCGTATCGCGTAACTGTTTTTAAAACAAGCAAAACACCTTTAAAATTGAATAAAGATGAAAAAGGAGAACTAAACCAAGATAGAAAGATAGTTCCAGCTCAGGTAACCAAATTAATCTATGTAGATAACGATATGTGGAGTGATTATGACAAATATATCGTACTGCGCTATAATAAAGAAGACAACGATAGTTTTGTGCTGAAACCTACTGATAGAGGTTTTAAGGTGGTCGTTGATAAACACCACGTAGAATATATTTTTGGAGAAGGATTATACTTTGTTAATAACGCAGATAGAGACTTTTTCTTTGTAGATGAATTCGATTCTATCTAAAAAATGATGAACATATATTTATAAGTTTAAAAAACTCCCTTGGATTAGGGAGTTTTTTTATTTGTAAAATTGGGATGTAAGATAATATTCATAACGAACCAAAATTCATCTAACAAAACTTTAAATTTTGACTACTGTCGCGACGCTCTTTTGTTAATTTTATTTATTTAAAAGCTAAATATGTTGTTTATTAAAAATTAGGATATGCATCAACCATCAGAGACAGCCATAGCAATTGGCATCACCGCTAAGAATATAGAAGGAACTGTGAGTCAAATCCAGAAGGTAATTGGTGATAATCTTGTAGAACGTTAGGGAGAATATAATCTTAAGATAAATAATTTGAACGCACAATTATTCATCAGAATTATTTCTTTTGATTAGGGTGTAAATCTTGTGCTGTGCGATATTATATTTCATAAAGATGTAGTTCTAATTAGGGGAAGCTTACAAATACAATCCAATACATTTTCATATTGTCTTACAGGTAATTGTGGACATCGTTTTAGATTTCAAAAGGAAATACAAACTCTGGAGCAATTTCAATCTGTGATCATTACCGATAAGAATTTGAGGTTATAATTATGGCTATTTTCCAAAAAGTGAGAAGTTAGAAGTTAACGTAATTCAAATAACCAGAAAAAAATCTCTAAAGAAAGAATTGAATAATATTTCGCAACTTAATAGAAAATTTTACAAAGTTTTTATGGATGAGGATCACGAAAAAGTCATCGCATACTTTGGAGCATACAATTTTAAATTAGCAGATAAAATTGGAGCTTTAAGAAAGATAAGACATATAGGTATGATTCGGATTTTACGAGTAGAAGGTATGGTTTATCAAATTTTATCAATGCATATACAACAGCACGATAAAGCAATGAAGGGAACAGAACTCCCAACCACTTTGCTGAAAAGAGAATTGAAGATAATCAGAAATCTATCTAAGAGCATCATAAAAGATGTGGCCAGGGAATATTGTTTAGAACAACTTTCTTTGGAAACAGGATTGTCTCAGGCAAAATTACAAGAGGGATTTAAATTGCTGTACACCAGGACGGTGACAGAATACATTCGCCATTTACGATTAGAAGCTGCACGGGATTTGATAAGAATGACGGTTATGAATATATCCGAAATCGTATATTCGATTGGATTTAGTAGTAGAAGTTACTTTTCTAAAATTTTCAAAGATAAATACGGAATAAGTCCAAATGATTTTAAAAATAAAACAGAAGAGTATCCTACAGATGAATTAAACGTAGCCTAACAATTAAAATCTATTTAAAAAACCTTCTGATCAAATATAAAATTCCATACTTTTTAACAGCACTAAATAGGGTAGAAACCCATCGATATGGCTGTATATCTTCTTTAAATTCTGTTTTTACAAGTTTTATTTCTTCTAAAGCTATTTTTCTTCTTAATGATAACATTTGTAAATCATTATTGATTTCTTCAAAAGAATTATAAATTTTAATTTTATCCATATGTATTCCTATTAATCAAAAAATTCCTTAGATGTTTTGCGAATTACATACTTGTTTATTTTATTACGAAGAAGGTAACAGATTAATGTTAACATAAAAAGTACACCCGCAATAAGAAGACAAGCAAGTATGACACTCCCTAATATCTGACCTAACCATAACGCTCCTGCAACGGTTACAAATATCAATCCCAGAAAGAATAAACCGCCCAGAATGGCCAATTTAGCCAGAATACTAAAGGATTTAGTTAATTGCTGAAATACTTTTAACTTATAATATTCTTTAGTAGTTTGGAAATATTCTTCCCCGGAGTCGATTGCTTTGTTGGAAGTTTGATTTAATGCATCAAAAACACCCATTATGATTTTTGTAATTTTTTGTTTTTAGTTTTCAATTCACTTAGCTTTTTTTCTAATGTTGTGATCAAATCTTCCGCTTTATAACTGGCATCCGAAAGTATTGATTCTACTTTGGTATCCAACGTTTCTTTCTTAGATGCTACACTATCTGCAACTCTGTGCTGTAATAAGGATGCCTCTCTGGATAGATTGTCCTTGGCATTCTGAGCCTCCTCAGCCAACCTTCTCCTTGTATTTGCTCCTTTGTCTGGGGCAAATAACACTCCTAATGTTGCTCCTATGGCCGTTGCTGCCAGAATACCTAATAATGAATTACTGCTATTGCTCATTTTTATTGAATTTAAATTTAATTATATCATTTACAAAAGTCAGAAAATATTATCACCTTGTTTAACTCAAATCATAGTGATGTTGACGTAAATGAATTTTAGTAAAAGAATCAATAATTATCTCAAATGCGTTCAGTCAGTGTTAGACTTGATCTTATCTTTGATGATATACCAACTTTAAAGATTATGTCTAATAAAATTACTACCAAATATCCGTTTACAGGAGAAACTATTAAGGAATATTCACCACATACGGATGATAAAATTGATAGTATTCTATTGCGGGCAGATGAGGTTTTTTCTGAATGGAAAACTACTTCTGTCGAAGAGCGAACTAAACTACTGCATCGATTGGCTGAGGTTTTGAATACTAATAAAGATATGTATGCCAATCTAATTACCCAAGAAATGGGTAAGCCTTACAAAGAAAGTGTCGCTGAGATTGAGAAATGTATTTGGTTGATTGATTTTTATGAAAAAAATGCAGATGGATTTTTATCCGATGCGTTAATTGAAACTGAAGCTAAAGAAAGTTTTATTAGTTATGATCCTTTGGGTTGTATCTTGGCGATAATGCCCTGGAATTATCCTTTTTGGCAAGTTTTTAGATTTGCAGTTCCTACGCTGACGGCAGGGAATACAGCACTTTTAAAGCATGCAAACAATGTTACGGGATGTGCGTTGGCGATACAGGATATTTTTGAGGCTGCTGGATATCCTTTAGGTTGTTTTCAAACCATATTAGCCTCACACGAACAGATAGAAGAAATCATAAAAAATGATGTGGTAAAAGCGATCAGCCTAACCGGAAGTGAAAAAGCAGGGCGGATCATAGCAAAAACTGCTGGTCAAAATCTTAAAAAAACAGTTTTAGAACTAGGAGGTAATAATGCTTGTGTTATACTTAATGATGCGAATCTGGATAAATATATGGAAACTATAGTAACATCCAGAATGCAAAATACAGGTCAAAGCTGTATTGCAGCCAAGCGATTTATTGTTGTCGAAGAAATATACGATCAGTTTTTAGAAAAATTTAAGAATGAAGTCGCATCTCTGAAATTTGGAGATCCATTAGATCCGAAAACAGAAATAGCCACAATGGCAAGAGAAGATTTAGCCAAAGAAGTTGAACGCCAGATGCTGGAATCTATAGAAAAAGGAGCCGAGGTAGATATGGGAGGGACAAGAGATAAAGCATATTTCGAGCCAACGATCCTAGTTAATGTGCAACCAGGTATGCCAGCTTTTGACGAAGAAATTTTTGGACCTCTTGCAGCGATTACCAAAGCTAAAAATAAAGACCATGCAATTGAACTGGCAATTACATCAAGATTTGGATTAGGGACGATGATTTTTACAGAAAATACAGAAGATGCCAGAAAGCTTATTGGTAAAATACCAGATGGCGCACTTTTCATAAACGAATTGGTGAAATCGGACCCAAGATTGCCATTCGGTGGCACCAAACTTTCAGGTTATGGAAGAGAACTGTCAAAGGAAGGTATTTTAGAATTTGTAAATAAGAAAACAGTATATATTAAGTAAGAAGATTAGAATCAAAAATAAAAATAACAAATGAAATTCGTAAAAGAAGAAGAGGAAGAAAGAAAAGATTATATTTTTCAAAAAAATCAAAAAACAAAATTCGGTGCCAAATTTATCATCATCATTTTGGTTTTATTGATTGTCGGCGTAGTTGTATCTGGATTATTTTTAGATTATTTTTAGCATTAATATTAGTGAAGACGTAAAATAGATCAAAAAGTTTTATTTCTTTCTGGACAATAAGAATTTTAAATTTACAACCTAATAGATAATGGCAAAAATTAAACAAGTGGCGCTCGATCGGGTTCCAGAATATGTAGAGGTAGATAATACTAAAACCAACGCAATTATTGTAAATACAGATATTGAGTTTCATCCTATTGATATTTCAGGGAATATGGAGTATTTATTACATGTTTTTGTCTATGATGTACATGGAGTTAATGATGTTCCGGTACTAATCGCAAATTGGGATGACACAGAAATAGCTAACGTAGTAAGAAACGACCGACGAGATGATTTTTTATGTAGAGAAAGTCGACTTATACGTTGTAGTGAAGTCACTGAAAAAGAAGTGACAATTAAGATCCCTATGACTGTTAAGCTTGGAAAAATTCAGGATAATACTTCTGTATATACCAGAAAATTTAAGGTTTTTGCTACATTAATCCCCGCAGTCTATCGTGCATCTAAATGGTCTGAAGATTTTGAATCGAAATTAGTGTTCTAAAACACTATTTGACAATAATATTAACAGAAAACCAATTATAATTATCAAAACAACAAATAGGGGCTTATTCCAATCGGATAAACCTTTTAGCTTATGCTTTTAAACCTAATACTTAAGTTAAGACAATAAAAAATAAATTTTAGAATGGAAAAATTAGGACTTACACAAGAAAACTGGGAACAATTCGTAGCATGGGTATGGGATTTTATTCCCGGAGTACTTTCTGCAATAGTTATTTTTTTTGTAGGTATATGGATTATAAATTTGTTTACTAGAGGGTTACGTAAATTTTTCCAAAAGAAAGATTATGATGAAACTTTAGAAAAGTTTTTATATGATCTTATTAATATTGGTCTCAAAATTCTATTGGTAATTCTAGTAATTACACAACTTGGGGTGCAGACGTCATCATTAGTAGCTATTTTGGGTGCTGCTGGTTTGGCTATCGGTTTAGCATTGCAGGGATCCTTATCTAATTTTGCAGGAGGTGTATTGATTTTATTTTTTAAACCTTTTAAGATAGGAGATTTTATTGAAGCTCAAGGAGTTTCTGGTACGGTTAAAGAAATCTCAATTTTTAAGACTAAACTAAATACTTTTGGAAATCAATTAGCGATTATTCCAAATGGAAAGCTATCCAATGAAAATATCATTAACTATTCTTCTGAACCAAATCGTCGTAATAACCTAGAAATTGGAATTTCATATACCAGTAATATTAAAGAAGCAAAAGATATCCTTCTGGATCTTATTAATAACCAAGAAGGCGTCATTGATGATCCAGCACCAGAAGTAGTAGTTTCCAATCTGGGAGATAGTGCGGTAACTTTATCACTAAGATACTGGGCATCACTGGAGGATTATTGGCGTATTCATTTTTTTACTATCGAAGAAGCCAAAAAACGATTAGAGGATAAAGGTATTTCTTTACCATTTCCTCAAAGAGAAGTACATGTATATAATAAAGATGGACAGAATACCCAAAAATCTACTTTCGGGAATGACAAAACTACTGTCGATATAAATACCGATGAGGAGAATGATGGAGAATAATAGACCTAGTATCAAAAATGAAGATCAATATGAAGCTTTAAGGGATAAAGGTTACAGCAAAGAAAAAGCGGCTCGGATAGCCAATACTCCAGATAGTGGAAAAAAGGGAGGAACAGCTTCAGGCTATGAGGATCGTACTAAAAAAGAACTCTATGACAAAGCCAAGGAAGTAGGTATTGAAGGACGATCCAAAATGGATAAAAAGGAACTTATTAGAGCATTAAGAGAAAATTAATAATATAGTTATGAATTATGTGATCATTGCCATGCAAGCTATTGTCGGGTTGGGTATCTTAAATGTATGGCTTGTTCAAAATAAAAAAGCTACTAAATGGAGAGGCGGTAACGCATCTACTATTATCGAGGAATTTGAGGCTTACGGACTTCCGACCTGGTCCTGCTATGTTGTCGGATTGCTTAAGGTAGTTTTGGCAATTTTATTACTTATCTCTATATGGTATCCGATATTAAAAGAGCCTGCGGCGCTAGGCTTAGCTTTTTTTCTATTAGGATCAATAGCCATGCACTACAGGATAAAAGACCCTTTGTACAAATCATATCCAGCTTTTTTGTTTTTTGTAATGTGTACGCTGATAGCCGCAAGCAGCCACATAAAATTGGTTTTTTAAACAAACCTTAGGTAATTCTTCATTAATCCATATACCCTATTAAATAATGAGAGTTTGGCATAAGAAAATTTGCGTCAGTTAGAGTGTTCGCTTAAGGTTGATGTATCGAAGACCTGCCTTGCCGGTCAGGCAAGTATATTTTCAATCTAAAGCCTGATCATCTTAAGCGTGTCTCCGCCTTAGGCGGAAGCTCACACTAATTTTTCTCCTGTTATCTTAGGTCCTTCGAATTGACTCAGGACTGGCTTAGTCGAGAGAAACTAATAAAAGCCAATCTAACTGCTCGGCCGAAATGCAATGCAGGCAGGTTTGACAACTTTCTAAAATTAAATCCTCACATCGAGTTTCACGTTAAAGTAATAATGCAAGTGCCCAAAGTATTTGGTATACGACCTAGGTTATAGTTATATATGAACTTTCTCTATTTTTTAGGTAAAGAAGTTAAAGACGTTTAAAGCAGCGTCTCCTGCAATTATATGCTCTCTTCTAGAATATTTTATATTTTCAATAGCAGCACAGAAATTCTTCCATCTTTTTACGTGAATTTCTGGATTACCACCATAAAAATGATGTTCATCGTGATGTAATAGGTTTTTACATTTCGAAAGGTGTTTGGAAATCATTAATCCGCCTAACATAGATCCCTCAATTACATATAATGCACCAATTAATGAATAAGGATCTTTTGGGAGATGTACATCAGGAAATTGTATAGGAATTATATCCACTGATAATGACTTTAGATCTTTTGCTAAAGCTTTACTTTTTTTATAGTCAATGAATTGTTGGATATCTAATGGAAGTAAATCCTTATTGGTATTCAAATATCTCTCTATTGCATAGTATGTAGAATAATTAGCAAGTAAAAGCTTTTCATAATTACTCTGGGTAATAGTGTGATCTATAATGTGTTTTGCTAAGTTCTTCTGTTCCGCAGATTGGTGTGATTCTGCAGTGGTGGTTTTTAGATAATTAAGAATAGACAAGTTTTCTGTAGTATTTTTAAAATTGCATTAACAATGATATGATTCTTTACTCTTTTGTTGTTTAAGAAAATAACATCAATATTACTAAACGTTATCTATGCAGGAGCCTTATTATAGGAAATCCAATAATTAACTATTTTGGGTAACCGATCTACTAAATCATTGTAATTTTTGGGTTTCTCCACATAACTATTACCTCCTAAATCGTAGGTGTTTTTAATTTCCTCAGAACGATCGGATGAACTTAGCATTACTACAGGAACATCTTTTATTTTTTTCTTATTACGAAGATAATCCAGCACTTCGAGCCCATTCATTTTAGGAAGCTTAATGTCCATCAGAATACAATTAGGGGGATTATCCGAAAACTGATTAGTCTCGAAATACTGAATAGCTGATTCTCCATCTTCAATATATTTTACTTCACACTCCGGTATTTCTTTCTGAAAAACCCGCTCCATTAAAACAATATCAGAACGGTTATCTTCAATTGATAGTATATATGGTTTCTTCATTTTTAAAAATGTATTACAAACAATTTTTCCTATTTACAATTAATAAGCCTACTTTTTAAAAAAAGTAAACATATTAAAAAATGTTTTATATTTAAATAATTTCTTCTTCTCTTAATGTAAAATAAAAAGTGGCTCCATCATTCAATTTACTTTCTGTCCATATCTTTCCGTGGTGCTTTTCTACAACTCTTTTGGCAATAGCTAATCCAATACCAGATCCTTCATAATCATCATTTACCAATCTGCTGAATACATCAAAAATTTTTTTATTGTGCTGCTCGTCAAAACCAATTCCATTATCTTTTACAAAATAAGCACCTTCACGATACCCAATTTCTACCCTTGGATTGGTTGTCTTAGAAGAGTATTTAAGAGCATTCCCAATTAGGTTATTAAATAGTTGAAAAATCATTTTTTCATCTCCATACGTTTTGGGTAATTCTAAAATTTCTATAGTAACATTATGAAATAATGTTTCAGCCTGTAAAAAAGCTAAAGAATCTTCAACGATTTCCCTCATTGAGATTTCCTTATGTTTAATAGGAACTTTTCCTAAACCTGAAAATGATAATATATCATCGATAAGAAGATTCATTTTGTTAATTGAAGAAATGATGGTGCCTACTGCTTGTTGGCCATATTCATCTAAACTATCAAAATAATCTTCCTTTATTATTTGTGCAAAACCATCTATTCCACGAAGTGGTGCTCTTAAATCGTGGGAAACACTATAACTAAAGAATTCAAGTTCTTTATAAGCATTTTGTAATTTTTTATTTAGCGATTTAATTTCGTCATACTTTTCCACAATTATTTCGGATATATGTTCTTTGAGGGCCTTAGCTGCGGCAATTTCATAATCTAACCAAGGATTGCTATAACCTGCTTTAATTTCTGACCATTTCTCAAAAGACTTTCTAGGCGATAATTTTGCACCCTCTTTCACTACAGATTTATCAGGATTTCCAGCCCAATCTACTGTTTGTCTAATTTCTGGCTTAAACCAAAGTATTACATCTCTTTTTACCTTAGAAATAAAAACAGCCATAATACCGGAAGCTGTTTGCTTTGTCTCTTTATTCACTTCCAGAGCGGCGTTCAAGTGGTTAGAAGTATATATATCAGAATCTAAATTTTTACTAATCCACTCAATCAGTATTTTGATCTCTTCTTTGTTTGGGGTTTTACCAATAGTCGTAATTTCTTGATTTAAACAGATTGCAGCACCATCAGCCTCTGTTAAATTCAGAATTGAATATTCTTTATCGGATATTATACTTTCGATATCCCAATTTTCACTCATTTTCTCAATGAGTTTTGACCTTACTTTGTTCGATTCATTGGTTTTTTTTAATAGTGAATTTGCCGATAATAAACCTAATTGAGCAGAAAATACCTGAGTAATGAATTTACACGAAATTCTATGATGATAGCTTAAAAATTTCGGGCTGTAATGATGACAGGCAATTAATCCCCAAAGTTTGTTTTGATAGATGATTGCTGCAGTAAGTGTAGCGCCTACCTTCATATTCGATAAATATTCAATATGAATAGGAGAAACAGCCCTAAGCTCGGATCGGGATAGGTCAAGAGGTTTCGAATTTGCCGGGCTTGTAAGTACATCTATTGAGTTTGCGGATACATCAGAAATAATACGAGCACCTTGTTTTAGAAAAAGCTTTCTTGCCTGTTGTGGTATATCACTAGCGGGATAATGAAGACCTAACCAACTTTCTAATTCGGGATTGTGCTTTTCAGAAACAATTTTACCATTCCAATCGGTGTCAAATTGATAAATCATTACTCGATCATATCCAAAGTATTCCTTGATTAACTCTGCTACAGTATCGCACATCATTTGAGCATCCGTCGCGTGGTTAAGTTTGGTGATTATTTTAGACAATCTTTCCTGATATAAAAACGCGTCCGGCTTTTCTCCTTCTGGTTCTATTTCTATGATAATAGTATCATCATTTTCGTGTATAATCAATATATAATCAATACCGTTGATTAATTTATGAATGTGATGAATTCCTTTTTCTAATAATGTAGATGATAACTCTTTAATTATAAATTCGGGAAAAACATCTTTTAACGATAATGAAAGTATTTGAGAGCGATCTTTTTTGAATAAGCTTAGCGTATTTTCACTAAAATAGGTGATTTTACCATTTTCTTTATCAAATGCTAATAAAAAACCATGATCCTGGATTTTTCCTAAAATATGAATCGGTTCCTTGTCGCAATTGGTGAGGTCGACATTTTTTGGGTATAAAATTGATGGGCTCTCCATAATAGATGATGTTTTTATTTTGATTTCTCACCGATGCTAAAATATTTTTTTAGCAGTAGTATGAGTATAACAATCCATAGTTTTTTTTCCTCATTCCCTAATATTTGGAAATTGGAAATGAAACTAAAAATTCTGAACCTATTCCTGGTTCTCCTTTTGCAATTATAGATCCGTTGTGGGTTTCTGCTATTTTTTTACATATAGCAAGACCAATACCCGTGCCGGTATATTCGTTTTTTTGATGTAATCGTTTAAAAAGTTCAAATATTTGATTAGCGTATTCTTGCTTAAAACCTATACCATTATCTTTAAAACTGACCTCTACAAATTCGTCAGTTTCAGTCAGAGCGGCTTCCGGAGTTTCATGACCATAAGTATTAGCGAATTTTCTTTTTGATGAAATCTCCAAAATCAAAGGTCTTTCGGGATGTTTATATTTAATAGCATTAGAAATAATATTAAAAAACAATTGATGGATTAAGTAAGAAACCCCAAATATTGATGGTAGAGGAGTGTGCTGAATGATAGTATGCTTTTCTGAAGACGGATCAGAAAGTTCCTGAGATATAGTGTCAATAATTTCCTGAAGATGTACTTCTTCAAAAGTAATCCCGACCTTTCCGATTCTAGAATAAGTTAATAAATGTCTGATTAACTCCTGCATCCGTTCGGAAGATGATTCTATTTTATTCAGAAAAGTTTTAGCTTTTTCAGAAAGGGCATCATTATCCAGATCTTTCACTCTGGAGATAAACATCCTAATTTTTCGTAAAGGCTCCTGAAGATCATGGCTCGCGATGTGATTAAAGGAATCCAGTTCTGCATTGGATCTTATCAACTCTTCATTTTTATTAAGTAGTTTTTTTTCATTCAATAGAATAGAAGTGATATCCTTAACAACACCCAATAACATCTGACCGTCAGAAACCGGAACAAAATTACCAGTTAGTGAATAATGTTTGATACTACTTCCCGAATCTACTGTAAAATATTGTGTTGATAGTTCATCGTCATATTTAGAATTGTCAATTTCGAGTTTGATTCTTGCGGCATCTTCCTGGATCATTAGATCAAAAAGCGTAAAATCATCTTGTAGTGATTGGAAAATGTCAGAATAAAATAAATTCTTAATGTTTTCTGAAATGATCCAAGTATCCGTGGAGATATTCCAACGAAAACTTGCTGATTTAGAAATCATTTCGGCTTCATTTAGTATAGTGTTCTGAAACTCTAACTGTTTATTAGAATCCCTTAGTTTTTGTTCTGTTATTTTTAATTTTGAAATATCTTTGCAACTAACAGTTATTCCCTCTAGATAGCGTTTTGCCTGGCATTGAAACCAAACTTTGTTTCCGCAAAAATTAAAAATACGATCAAACGATATTGCAAAATCATTTTTAGAAAAGCAAGCAGTTAAAATCTCAAAAATTCCATCATCATAAATATTAGGATATATCGATTTTAAATTTTGATCAATAAGGCGATCACTTTTTTGACTTGTAAAGCTCTCAATATTTTCAGTCAAAAAATCAATTTTAAAATCAATAATTTTATTTTCTTCTCGTACGGGTACTAAAAAGAAAATTAGATTATCGGATCTTTGAAGTATGTCATTTAAGAAAGCTAATGATTTTTCCACAGGTGTCATTTAATAGGAATAAAACTAGTAAATAGAAATTTGATTTGATAATATTTTTTTAGGATAACGAGTAAATAACTATTAAATACTGAAAGTTTGGGTGTCATTGACTTTAAATCGTTAAAAAAAAACTCATATGTGTTAAAGTGGCGTGAAAATCGATTAGAATATAATGGAGATTGGTATCCTCTTTTGTTTATCTTTGTTTATAATAACAATAAACATTTTATCAATTTAGTTATACAGCTTTTCTATGAAACTTTTTTTAAAATATGACATCAATGTGATTTTTAGAAAAATTCTGGAAGAACAGCTTAATAAACTTGCAATTGAATATAAAATTAATGGTTTAGGGGAGGTTGAATTTAATGAGCCCCTAAGTATCGATACGATGAAAGAGCTCACCTCATTATTGTCTATCTATGGAATAAATATTATACAGGATCATAAAAGTGAAATTGTGCAGCGAATCAAAGATGCCATTACCGAAATGATCGCTATTTCATCCATAGAAAGAGTTTATAAAACATCCGCTTATCTTTCTGAAAAGTTAGGGTATTCGTACACCTATCTCTCTAGTATTTTTTCTGAGAGTACTTATACGTCGATAGAGAGTTTCGTAATATTAAAACGAATTGATAGGGCAAAATCATTGATATTAGAAGATCAGCTAACGCTTACCGAAGTCGCTCATACCCTTGGTTATAGTAGTGTGGCACATTTATCAGCTCAATTTAAAAAAAATACAGGCCTTACTCCAACAGTGTTTCAGCGTATTATAAAGAAACGGATGCAGGAACTGAATAAAACTAACTAATCACACACATAACAACTCAAGTATTCCATGAATCTAGATGCATTAAAAGTAGTATTAGTCGATGACGACGAGGATGATCGCTTACTTTTTAAAGATGCGATCGAAGAGGTTGATATTAACACTAACCTGCTTTTATTTGCAAACGGACAGGAATTTATGGATTATATTTCTCTTTCCGGGCAGCCCTTACCCCATTTAGTGTTTTTGGATCTCAATATGCCAATAAAGGACGGGATACAGTGTTTAACAGAGATTCGCAGTTCTAAAAATTTAAAAGATTTATCCGTAGCTATTTATTCTACTTCATCATCAGAGCAGGATATAGAGAAAACATTTATCAAAGGGGCTAATATTTATATCAATAAGCCAAACGATTTTTCTAAACTAAAAAAAGCAATTAAAGAAGTTTTAAAAATTAACTGGCAATATCAAACATCTAACCTTAATAAGAACAATTTTCTTTTAAGTATTTAAGGGAAGTAACGAGTGTCGCTTTCTTAAACTTTTATAGGCTGCAGCATACTATTTCTTATGCTATAGCTTTTATTCTATTATTGAGGAATTATTAATTTCTAATAACTACTACCGACTAAAGAATGATTACAGGTTGTAACCGTAAATTCTGTCTGACATTGGAGTTCTGTTGATTTATCCAGCTATAAACCTTGCTGCAAGTGCATACATAAGATTTTATAACACTATCCAAAAATTATATAACATGATTTCTTGAGGTGTTTTAGATATTTGTAAAAAAGTTAAACAAATTGAATTTTAATCTCATGTTACAAAAGCAATATTCTAGAGTTGGAAAGGTATTTAAAAAGCCTGCATTTTTAGAAGGTTCGGTTGTGCCTAATTCTAGCTCAAATTCGGTTAGTCAATCTAAGATTCAATTTAATCAACTGTCATTGACTAATGTTATCAGGTAAAATTAATCAATAACTCTAAAATCAAAACTATGCTAGAATTACAGGAATCACAAGATATAAAAAATGTATTTTATTCAATCAATAATCAATTACAAGGTAAATTTTCTCAAAGCTTTGGAGAATATGCTATTGAAGTAAACAATGCTCTTGCCACCGGAAGTGTAAAAGGAATGAGGATTCAGCAACATAAGATTTTTATGGAGATTGATTTACGGTGTCATCAGGATTTTACAATAGAGTTAGCCGACACAAATTTTAACCCAGCACATTTTTTATATAGTCAAAAAGATCAGAGCTTTGTAAGTTTTGAAGGTAGTGATAAAGACTATATTTTAGACGAATTTCAGACCGCCATTGTTTTTCATGAAAATAAAAATTCAAAGTTGCATTTTCGTAAAAATACTCACGTACGAATCTGTGTAATTTCAGTTTGTTTACCGAATTCAACTGATATAGTATCTCCTTTGGTTAAAAACATTCACGCTTTATTTTCTGAAAAATTGAGTGATGGTGCCTTTACTTATTTTGGTTCCTATAATCTAAAAATAGCTACTCAGATTTCCAGGTTAGATGAAGTAAAGGGAGACGGTATAATAAGAAAACTGTTTGTTGAAGGTATGGTACAGTTGATCCTGGCAATGGAAATACAACATCATCAAAATGATATAAATTCTGATCATCATATTTCTGATGCATTAACCAGAGACGAATTAAGAATAATTAAAGACCTTGGTAAACAAATAAAAGATCAGGCCGATCTTCAATATACTATTGATAAGCTCACTTATCAAACGGGTATTTCTGCAGCAAAATTGCAGACAGGGTTCAAGCATCTCTTTGGTAGAACTGTAACTGATTATATCAAAAATGTAAGATTGGAAATAGCAGAAAATCTAATAAAAACAACTGATTTAAATATTTCTGAGGTAGTATATAGCGTAGGATTTAGTAGTAGAAGTTATTTTTCTAAAATCTTCAGAGAGAAATACGGTTGTAGTCCTAAAGTTTTTCAGGACAATCTAAAATATAGAGCAGTGAGTGCTTAAATTTAGTAGTTTGTGTAATGAAAAAGGGAGTGGATAATCTAATTATCCGCTCCCTTTTTTATACAATGGATAATTTGATCCATTTAATTTTTCAAAAGATTGAAAATTCTCTCTGCCACTTCTTCAGAAGATGCAGGATTTTGACCGGTTATTAGATTTCCGTCTTGTACGGTATAAGATTGCCAGTCATCTGCCTTGCTATAAGTCCCTCCTTTTTCTTTAAGCATATCTTCTACTAAAAACGGAACAACATCAGTTAGTTCTACATCAGCTTCTTCGCTATTAGTAAAACCAGTGACCTTTTTCCCCTTAACCAGATATTCTCCATTTGTAGTTTTTACATTTTTTAGGGCAGCGGGCGCGTGGCACACCAATCCTGTTGGTTTATTATTTTCGTAAAAAGATTGTAATAAGTCAATGGAATTCTGGTCGTTTGTAAGATCCCAAAGAGGTCCGTGACCACCTGGATAAAATACAGCATCATAATCTTTCTCGTTCACTTCTGAGAGTTGAAGAGTCTTACTCAGTCTTTCCTTCAATACTTCATCGTTATGAAAGCGTTTTGTAGCTTCTGTTTGATTTTCGGGCTTATCACTACTAGGGTCTATAGGAGGCTGTCCTCCTTTTGGAGAAGCGATCGTAATCTGAGCACCTTTATCCGCTAAATAATAATAGGGTGCAGCAAATTCTTCTATCCAGAAACCAGTCTTTTCTCCTGTATCTCCAAGTTTATCGTGAGATGTTAAAACAAATAAAAGTTTCATCGTTAATGTCTTTAATTAATAAGATTTCATTTTATCTTTCCTTTTCTCTAATTGATCATTAAGATCGCGAATGGATTCTGAAATAGCCTCTTCGAAGTTTTTCTCATCAGAAGAAGCATACAACCTTGGACCCGGAGCACTTAAACGAATACCACAGATATGACCAGTGTTATCGTCTCTATTTTCCTTCTTAAAGAATATGTCTCCCCGTATTACAAAAGGATATTTGTTAAAAAGATTACTTAATTTTTCTTCAGCAAATGATTCTAATCGATCACTAGCTGAGACATTTGTATATTCAAAAACTGTCTTCATATTTTTTAAATTTTGTTAGGAGCTTTTTTAACTACTACTGGATCTATGGGTTGATATTCTGGTTTTAATTTTTTGTATAAATCTAATTGAGGTTTAGTTAATATGTCACCCATATCTTTACTTTCGTTCGCATAGTTTAATTTAAGTTCAGCAATTTTTTCTTTTGTTTGTAGATTGCTGTTTCTTATCTTCTTTGCATTTATCAGATGCTCCTCTACTTTAGTTTCGAAAAGAAGAACCTGCTTGCCTGTTAAACCCAACTGGTCATTATATTTTTGTGTTAGCTCTTTTGCTTCTTTTTCTAATTTCGGATCATCCATATTTTGTGTCATAGGATTTTGAGCTATAACTACTGAACTGAATAAAAAAGCTAACGCTAAGAGTAAATTTTTCATAATATGATTTTTATAGGTTTAATTATCTGTGGTAATAGTTTCTTGATTAGAAGATGATAACCCGGGTTCATTCATATAATCACCGTTAAAAGTAAACTCCCGTTGCATCATTCTGGTTCTATTTTCAGGATTTTCTTCATCTCTAAGATCTTCAGGCAGGTCATTAACATTTCCACCGTAATAACCGGCGGCTACAGCTGTAGCTATATGGTACTCATCAGGAAATTTGAATTCCTGTTTTGCTTTCTTATAATCCACACCGGCCATTTGGTGCAAAGCAATACCCATATGTTGTGCTTGAGCAGTGACATTACCCATAAATAATCCTAAATCGTGTAGTGCGTGGAAATTTTCTTTTCCATCTTCAGTGGTAGTCTTATATGCGTTTAACAATAGCACAGGGGCATTGATTGCCCAAGATTGATTGAATTCGCTCAAACAATCAAATATTCTATCGTATGTTTTGCTTCCTTTTATACCCCAAACTATCCTCCAGGGCTGTCGATTGTAAGAACTAGCTGCCCAACGTCCAGCCTCGAATAAAGATCTTAACTCAGGTTCCGCAATTGGAATTTCTGAAAAAACCCTCGGGCTATATCGTTTGCTTAAAATAGGAAGTATTTCAAATTTTGTGTCATTTAATTCTACTGTTTCTTTCATTGCATCTTTTTCTTTTAAAGATACTTTAGAAAAGGAAACCCTTTTGACTCAAACCGTTTTGTCCTTAACTCTTATAATGTTTTAGAGATTTCCCTTACATAAAAGTAAATTTTTGGTTCATTAAGAATTGTAGAAACATAGTATTTAAAAAATAATTACATAAGTAGAATAGGCTTCAACGACTTTAACTTTTAGTTTGTTATAGTTTTTTTAGGCTTTGAAGTTTTGTTTATCTTTCTCTTTATATTCCTCAAAAAAGCTTTACTCCCAAATTTTTTTCTTCGCAAACCTGGTCTTTGAATATTATTTTTGTCTTTCATATATAAGTTTTATTTTTAATTGACTTTGATTGGAAATTCTAAAAACCCAAGGTAGGATTTTTTAGGAACTAAAACATAAAAAATAAAGGGCATTTAAAATGCCCAACAATTTTTTATTTATGAATTTTTTCAAATAAAAGAATATAAAAGTGCCGCTATAAAAACACTCACCGATGTGAATACTAATATAAGAAAGGAATTTCTAATTGAATTATTTTTTGATTTTGATTTTTCCTTAAACATTGTTCTTTATTTATCTAAAAATTGCATACCTACTGGCACTCGGTAATTCTTTTAAAAATTTTAAAAAAGGATTAAAGTTAATTTTGAAATATCTATAAAAAAGCTCCATAATAATAATTTTAAAAAATGTTATAAATGTTTTGTGTTCTTACTTTATTTGAATATTAAAACTAACTGACCCAAGAACTGTACTTAAATTTTATCTAAAAATTCTGCCTGTACTTTAGATCGAGAGTTTTGCGGATTCAAAAAAAATACAGTTTACTATTTAAGAAGATTGAAAATATATTAATCAATCAAGATTACTTGAGAGTATTCATACCAACTGTACATTCTTAATATAAATGAAATAAGAAAAAAGTCAAGAGAATTAACGAGATTTAACCGTAATAGCAGTCTTTTAACTTAAATAATGTTAAATGTCTTTAGAAAGTATTAATGATTTTAACGACTACTAAAGATAGTATCCCGTTAGTTAAAGACGCAGATTTAATGGGAATTTAAAGAAAGATGAACTTTTTTTAAAAACAAAATAGGTCACTAAAAAATGACCTATTCTGAATATTTAATGAATTAAAGGCTTTTTATGAAGGTTTTGACCAAGCTGTGAACATCCAGTGCCTTTTTTCTATACGTCGCATAAATTGCGTAGCGATTTCTTCAGTGGCTGAATCCCCGGCTTTTAGGGCAGCATTTAAAACATTAAGCATAGCGTCATGTAGTATTTGAAAATCCTTCAATATTTCCTGTACCATTGTCAAAGGAGTTAATTCTCTTTCGACTTCTTTGATACGTGATATTTTTAGATGTTGTTTTAATGTATGTTTTGGTTTTAAACCGAAAACCCGGATACGCTCTGCGATAATATCTGTTTGCAGCTTTACTTCATTATATTCAATTTCGAATTGTTCATGAAGCTCAAAAAAATCTCCGCCTTCTACATTCCAATGAAAACTTCTTAGTTTATGATAATGGACAATATAATTGGATAAAAGTTCATTAAGTGCTACTACTATTTCTGCAGTTTCTAAATAAGTAAATCCTAGTTTTTTGTATGCTTTTTGTTTTTTGTCGTCTTCCATGTAATAGGGTTTTATATTTTAGTTTATAATTAATTTGAATTTCTAGAGTCTAGTCTTCAGGTTTAATTTCTTGCTCATTTAAGAGGCTTTCAACTTTTTTTTGTGATTTATTTTTTAATTTTCTTAAGTGATAAATTGTAGGGATAACCGCCACAACCGAAATTAGAATAGCGATCGAAAATGCAGTAAAAAGTACTAGGGAGAGAGAGGCTTCTGCCTCCCATAAGAAAAGTTGAATGGTGATAATCTGCGAATTTTGTAAAGTAAAAACCGTGATGGCTATCAGTGATATGGCTGTGATGATTAATGTTCCTAGTTTTTTCATTATACATTCAGGTTAGTGATATTTCTCCGTTGCTCAAAAAAGTAGCTAGGAAAATTTATCTCCACTTAAGAAACTGAAATTTTAATAATTGCGTTAACGCATCTGATCCAAATTGTAACGCAAAAGCGTTTTTAAAATGTAAGGATATAGACTCAATGAAATTGAATACTGTAATATTTCCTATTTTTACCTGATATCGATTTACTAAATAATTGATTAAAAATTATGGCACTAGATAGAAATCATTAGATTTATTGGACTTCATAAATAAGTTTTGCTTTATGTCCGATTCTTTGCTTTTTATCCCCGACATATCTGGTTACACACAATTTGTTCAAACTACCGAAGTAGAGCATAGTCAGCACGTTAGCAGAACTATTAGAAATTTTAATTAAAGCAAATACTCAAAATTTAAGATTAGCTGAAGTGGAAGGGGATGCATTATTTTTTTAATAAAGAAGAAGAGATACCTTCTCAGGAAAAATTATTGGCACAGATTGAAACCATGTTTACAGCTTTCTATAGTCATTTAAGGTTATTAGAAAAGAACCGAATTTGTCCTTGCAAAGATTGTGCTACGGCGCCTAATCTTCAATTAAAAATAATTACACATTGTGGAGCATTTCAATTTATAACAGTTCAGGGAAAACGAAAACCTTTTGGGCAAATAGTTATTGAGGCGCATAGATTACTGAAGAATTCTATATCTAGCAATAATTATGCGTTGATAAGTCAAAGTCTATCACAGGTGATCGGAATTCCTGACGATTACAAAAGTCAATTATTTGATTTTTCTGGTATGAGGATATGTATGATGGGAAATCCATTAAACCCGGATTGTACATTGGAACTTCGTTGTGAGTGTTGAAAGTGCAAGAAAATAGAATATTTTCCAAGTTTCAGCATAGCATCGCTATGGTTAAACTTTAAAATGTAGTGAAACGCTGTATTTTGCAGGAGTTTCGACATGTAATAGATTTTCCAATGCATAATCCGGGTTAAATACTCGTTTTCTGAAATTGATAAAAATAAATTGAAACTTACTTCTTATGAAACTCCATCTAAGGTGCAGTTTGATCGTCCTCCAGGAATCATCGTAAAAAAAGAGTTTAATGTTTCTGCCGATCGATTATTGGAGCATATTACTAATTATAGCTATCGTCATAATTGGGTCAATGGAGTTGATAAATTTGAATATAACCCTAATGAGGTGACACGATTGGGCACAGAGCACGTTTGTGTAATTGACGGGAGGCGATTAAACTTTACTACGATAACCAAAAATGTAGAGCCCGATCAATTGGTTGGTTTATGGGGAACTTACAACAGACGTTCCGATTATCGATTCACTACATCAATTTTATATTATTGATCGAATCTCTGAAAAATTCAAGTAGGCTATGTGTAGAGATGTATCCCAAAACAAAATCAATTTATAAAAGAATTCTTCTGTCTTTGTTCATTAAAAAGGCTTTTAAAAAATCAATAGAGGACTCTCTTAACAACCTGTCGGTTTATATCGAACAGGGTGATCTCAATAATTTTAGTTAGATTATATCTAAAAGGCGTTCTAGTTGCATTCCTCTTGATCCTTTTATAAGGACAGCCCCCTTGATTTGATCAAAAGACTGGTTCTCTTTGAAGTCTTCAAAAGATTGATATTTACGTATTCGCTTAGAATTCTCAGTTTTGGTGTTGAAAAAATTTTCGCCAATCAAATAGATCATATTACAAGAGGTGTTAGTTATTTGATTTACTGTTTTTTGATGTTCCTGAGGAGCGGTATCGCCCAGCTCAAACATATCTCCAAGAAACGCTGTTTTATAGTTATATTCTAATTGTTGGAAATTGTCAATAGCGGCACTCATACTAGACGGATTTGCATTATAGGCGTCTAATATTATGGTGATACCTTGTTTTTTTATGATCTGAGAACGATTATTGGAAGGGATGTAAGATTCTATAGCGTTTTTAATATTTGTAGGGGATATTTTGAAATAATTTCCGATTGCAATAGCCGCAGCAATATTAGTAAAATTATACGTGCCAATTAGTTTCGTTGTTATTAACATACCTTCATACCATACACTTACCATCGGATTTGCAGTTTCTAGATGAATGCCTACATCGCTTTTTAGAATTTGTGAAAACGTAAATGTTTTTATTCCCTTTGCTGCGTTACAAAGTTTAGAATCCTCTACATTTAAAAAGATAAGCTTTTTATGTTTTTTAAGGTGTTGATAGAGCTCAGTTTTTCCCTGTAAGACGCCTTCCAGACCTCCAAATCCCTCAATATGGGCTTTTCCTATATTGGTGATGTAGCCAAAGTCGGGATACGTAATATTACATAAAAACTCTATTTCCTTTTTATGGTTTGCTCCCATTTCCACAATTCCAATTTCAGTGCTTTTGTTCATTGATAAAAGGGTAAGTGGCACACCGATATGATTATTTAGATTGCCCGCGGTTGCTGTAGTCTTATAAGTAGATGCGAGTACACAGTTGATTAATTCCTTAGTAGTGGTTTTTCCATTACTGCCTGTAAGTGCAATTATTGGAATCTTTAAGTATTTCCGGTGATACGTTGCGAGATCTTGTAAAGTTTTTAAACTGTCATCAACCAGAATATATTTTTCGGATATAAGAAATTCTTTATCATCAATTATCGCATAAGAAGCTCCATTTTCAATTGCTTGTTGAGCATATTCATTACCGTCAAAATTATCCCCTTTTAGAGCGAAAAAAATAGTGTTCTTTTTAATTTTTCGGGTATCAGTGCATATACCCGTTCCCTTGAGGAATAGCTGATGTATCTCTGCTATATTCATTTATTTAATGTCATTGTGTTAAAAAGCCCTGTACAAATCATGTATCAGGGCTTTTATATATTAACGAACTATTAAAGTTTATTCTTACCTTGGAGCTCTATGCTTCGGGGTCTTTTTATTTTTAGCTTTTTCACCTACACGAGACATTGCGTTTCTGAATCCGATATAATCAGTAGCCATATCCTGTGGAAAGAATCGTCTTTGAGCAGGATCTAACCAATAAGCTCTGTCTTTCCAGGAACCTCCTTTATAAACTCTTACCTCTTCACTAACTATTGTCGTTCTCTTGCTAGACTCATCGTATCTTCTGTCTAATTTAGTACTGTCTTCAGCATTTGGTAGAACACTATGGATAGGAGAGTTGTACATTCTTCGATTTGGAATGTTTTCATCCTGAAATCCTTCATAATATCTTGAAGAGCTTTTGTCTCCATCTCTAAAGTTACGGTTGTCACTTTGAGTAAAGTTAGTTCTTAAATACGTTTCATTTTCATCAACAGGAGTCTGTAAAATACCTCCAGGTAACACTCTGGCAACTATTTTTCCATTACTTAAGGTGTCATAGATAATAGAATCCGTAGTTACAATTTTTACAGTTCCATCCGGGTTAATTGCATTTTTGGTATATACATTACCTCTATAGTAGTTAAAATCATTATACTCATCATCTACTATTGGTCTATACACATCGGCAACCCATTCTGCCACATTACCAGCCATATCATAAAGACCATAATCATTTGGATCGTAAGATGCCACCGGAGCAGTAATATCAGCACCATCATCACTCCATCCTGCAATACCGCCATAGTCACCATCACCTTGCTTAAAGTTAGCTAATTGATCCCCACGTGTTCTTCTTTTTCCTGAACGGGTATATTGCCCGTCCCAAGGATATTTCTTTCTACCTCTATATATGTTATAACTTCTTAATTCTACCAAACCTAATGCAGCATATTCCCATTCCGCTTCGGTTGGAAGCCTGTACTTTGGTAAAAGTAATCCATCTTTACGTTGGATATACAAACCGGTAGAGTCATTTCTTTTTTCGTATTGCTCTGACTTTTTACCTCCTCTTGTCGCTTCATCATTACCTCCATAGGTTTGTGATGGAGCGTTTAAGTAAGTATCTGTATTAAAAGTACTCTCTGCAGAAACATCTTCAAAAGGAGCATTTTCTTTAATTACTCTTTCTTCTTCAAGAATTCTTTCATTTACTCGATCAGTTCTCCATTTACTGAATTCTACAGCCTGAATCCAGTTAACACCTACTACAGGGTAATTAGCATACGCTGGATGGCGAAGATAGTTATTGGTCATCATTTCGTTGAAACCTAAACGATTCCTCCAAACCAATGTGTCAGGAAGTGCACCGTGATATATATTTTTATATTTAGGCTCAGTTGGAGGATACACACCTTTTAACCAATCTAGATATTCCAGATACATTACATTAGTAACCTCTGTTTCATCCATATAAAAAGATTGAACGTGCTGTTGTGTTGGAGTGTTATTCCAATCGTGCATAACATCATCCTGAACTCTTCCCATCGTAAAAGTTCCACCTTCAACAAAAACCAGTCCTGGTCCTGTCTCTTGTTCTTTGTAATTAGTGTTTACTTGAAACCCACCATCTTTGGAATTGTATTTCCAACCAGTGGCTCTAGAACTGTTGCCGTAATCTGTCTTGTTACAGCTAAACAGTAAGATGCTAATGGTAAGTACCATTAGCGACTTAAAAACTAACGCGTTTTTCATAATCTTAAGTTCGTTAAAGTAGAAATTAGGGCTTGCAATATAATAATTAACGTTAAATTTACCCTAATATTTTTAAAATAATATCAAATCGTGAAAAAATTATAGTTTTTACGACAGACTTTGGTTTAACGCAATATTTTTATGTTTATTATTATTTTTGAAGAAAAACCATCTTTTGAGGAACACTAAAACTGTGCTAAACCCGTTATACGCTATGATGAAGAAAATTACAATTTTATGTGCGCTACTGATTTCTGTTCTTATTTCTGCACAACAAACGGTACATGTAGACATCGACTGGAAAGATGTAAAAATTAATACATCTGGTAACATTTCGCTGACTGTTCCGGGATTTAATGAAAAGAATTTTGAATATCGTGACGATATTGGCGTTCAATTTACAACTCAATGGGAAGAATTTGCAGAGATTAATTCAAATACTGCAGAGATTAAAAACATCCTATATGAAAATATAACCAGAGCCGAATTAAAAGATCTCGATGTCAGTCTTATTCCAAAAGAGGTGAGATACGATATACGATCTGTGAAAGCAAGAAACCAAAGAAATGGTTTCATCAGTCTAGTCCCGATGATCAGAGTAGGCAATGTTTTTAAAAAGATAGTTGCTTTTGATATCGTTTATCAGATAAATGGACGTAAATCCATTGGAAAGAATTTTCCAATCAGTAATTCGGTTCTGGCATCAGGAGATTGGTTTCGTTTTTATGTGGATAAAACAGGTGTTTTTAGAATTACACCTGCTTTTTTAAATAGCTTAGGTATGGATGTGTCGTCAATTGATCCGGGTACGATTAAGATTTATGGTAACGGAGGGCAGATGATGCCTTTGATCAACGAGCAGAATACAGAGTTTGATTTAAGAGAAAATGCCATTCAGGTAGTTGGTGGGGAGGACGGTATTTTTTCTGGAGATGATTATATTCTTTTGTATGGTGAAGGTACTTATGGATATAGCGAAGAAAATATTACCAACCTAAACTTATATGCCGATAAATCCTATTATTATATCACTGCAGGAGGTGTAAACGGAAGGCGGGTGTCTCGCTATAATGAACCTAGCGGTGCTGCCGATGTACAAATTAACTCTTTTTCGGATTATCAGTTCTATGAAGTTGATCAATACAATATAGTGAAAGTAGGTAGACGTTGGTTCGGAGATCGTTTTGATGTACAAAACAGTAAAAACTACAGTTTTGATTTTCCTAACTTACTTACCACAGAACCGGTAGAGCTAAGAGTTTTTGCCGCTGCCACTTCTGCTTCACCATCCAGTATGAATATTACTATAAACGGAGGACAGGTAGCAACTTTAAATTTCGCACAGGTTTCCGGAACATCCTTGGGTTCTCCTAGAGATATTACTCAGGATATAACTGCTGTTTCTGATCAGATAGCCATTGGCTTAAATTATAATAATAACGGAAATCCGGCAGCAATTGGATACCTCGACTTTATTAGTCTAAAAGCAAAAAGAGCACTAATCGGAACTAATTCTCAGATGTTGTTTTCATACGAAGAAGCTGCAACTTTAGCTGGAATCGGACAATATAACCTAACAAATGCCAGTACAATTTCTCAGGTATGGGATGTTACCAATCCTGAAGCTATTCGAACGGTAATCAATGATAATGAATTAGCCAGCTTAAGTTTTAAGGCTGCTTTGGGTGAATCACGAGAATATGTAGCACTGGTGCCGTCAGATTATTATAGTCCGTTGGCAGATCAAACAGCGAGGGTAGATAATCAGGATATCAAAGGAACAGTCTTTCTTAATAATCAAGGTCAGTTCGAAGATGTTGATTATCTGATTATTTCTAATAGTACATTAGTGCAATCTGCAAATAGACTTGCAGAGCATCACAGAAATCTTAATAATTATAATGTGAAAGTGATCACATTAGACCAGATTTATCACGAATTTGGTAGTGGTAAACAGGATGTTGTAGCTATTAGAAATCTTATAAGATATGTGTATGAAAATGCATCAAGCCCCAATGAGCGATTAAAATATGCGTGTTTTTTTGGAGATGCTTCGGTCGATTATAAAGGTTTATTGTTAAGAGAAAATTGTGCTGATAGTAATATTGTGCCAACGTTTCAGAGCTTAAGCAGTTTTTCTTTAGTAAGTTCATTTGCTACTGATGATTTTTTTGGTTCGATGGATCCTTTAGAAGGTCAGATGTTGGCAAGTGATCAATTAGATATTGCCGTAGGCAGAGTTTTAGCAGATACGCCCCGATTAGCAGAAGCTATGGTTTCTAAGATTATTGACTATGATAGGGAACAATCTTTTGGAAGGTGGAGAAATTCGGTTCTATTAATTGCAGATGATGTTGATGTCGATTGGGAAGAAACCATTCAGAGAAACCTCGACGAATTAGGTGATGAATTGGTTCAAAGAAAACCTTATCTAAACCTCACAAAAATATACGCAGATGCTTTCCAGCAAGAATCTTCCGCATCCGGAAGCAGATATCCAAGGGTGAATGAAGCTATTTCTAACGCTATAGAAACAGGAGCTGTGGCAATTGATTATTTTGGACATGGTGGCGAAGATGGGTTGGCCAAAGAGTTTATCTTTAATAAGTCTGATGGGAGTGATCTGGGAAATACAAATAAGTATCCCATTTTTATAACAGTAACATGCGAATTCACAAAATTTGATAATCCTTGCAGGGACACTGCAGGAGAGCTTACGTATTGGAATACAAATGGAGGAGCGGTCGGATTAATTAGCACTACAAGAGATGTAATCGTTACTTTCGGCATATCTGTAAATGATAGGTTGTCAGAGTTTTTATTTCCCGATGGGTCTGAATACCCCTCAATAGCAGAGGCGGTTAGACTGATGAAAAACTCCTACACGACCAGCAGTAGGAGAGTAGTTTTCTTTTTTGGGGATCCGGCTATGAAAATGGCTATTCCAAAACCAAATATAAGGTTGACCAGTATAAACGATGTTCCCATTACGCAGGAGGTTGACACTCTTAAAGCTTTGAGCAGAGTTAAAATTTCAGGAGAGGTAGTGAATGAATCTGGCACCTTATTATCTGATTATAACGGCGTATTATCTACTACTATTTATGATAAAGAAATTGATAGACAAACATTGTCTAATGATGGAACAAGAAATAGTGCCGGAGAGTTAATCAAATTAGATTTTAAGATACTTGGGGAAATTATCTTTAGAGGAAAAGCATCGGTTACCAATGGTCTTTTCGATTTCGAATTTATTGTACCAAGAGATATTGGTATACCAGTAGATACAGGCAGAATAAGTTTTTATGCATCAAGAAATGGTGTACTAGAAAACCAGACAGGTGCTAATCAAACAATTTTAGTAGGAGGTATAAATGAAGATGCACCCGAAGATAATGTTGGTCCACAAATACAGTTGTTTATGAATGACGAAAGTTTTATTTCTGGAGGCGTTACTAATGACTCTCCGATTCTAATAGCTAAGCTCCAGGATGACAATGGGATTAACACGGCTAGTGGTATTGGTCACGATATTTCTGCGATACTCGATGGAGATGAGTCTAATCCTTTCATAATGAATGACTTTTATGAAACGGAAATTGATGATTTTACAAGAGGTATTGTGAATTTCAAATTCAGGGATTTAGAGCCGGGTCTGCATACGCTAACGTTTAAGGGATGGGATGTTTATAATAATTCTTCTACACAGGAGATTCAATTTGTTGTAACAGATGCGGCTGGTTTTACGTTAAGTAATGTTCTTAATTACCCAAATCCCTTTGTGAGCCAAACCGAATTTTGGTTTGAACATTCTGGTGCTGTTAGTGATGTGTTAGATGTTCAGGTTCAAGTGTTTACGGTTTCAGGAAAGGTGGTCTGGACAACAAACCAAACGTTATCCGGTAAAACAAGCTATAGAGAAGATATCCAATGGAATGGTAGAGATGATTTTGGTGATAAATTAGGAAAAGGCGTGTATGTATATAAGATATCTGTAAAATCAACGTTAACAAATCAGCGAGTTGAGAAATTTGAAAAACTCGTAATACTATAATAACTAAATAACTATATATTTGTCAAAAATCAATTTTCACATGAGAAAAATCATAATCCTTGGATTTGTATTCTTAACACTATCAAATTTTAAAATACAGGGACAAGAAAATCGGGCAATAACCACAGCTACACCATTTTTACTAATTGCTGCAGATGCTAGAGCAGCCGGTTTAGCAGATCAGGGAGTTGCAACTTCAGCAGATGCATTTTCACAACAATGGAATCCAGCAAAATATGCTTTTATCGGTAAGCAACAAGGTGTTGGTATCAATTATACACCTTATCTAAGTAATTTGGTAAACGATATTTTTCTGGGAAGTGTAAATTATTATAATCGTTTCGGCCAAGATGGGAGAAGTGCAGTTGCAGCTAGTTTTAGATATTTTAGTTTAGGGGATATTGAATTCAGACAAGGGCCTAATGATGAGCCAAATGTTCAGAAACCAAATGAATTAACACTAGATGTTTCGTACGCATTACAATTGAGTCCTACGTTCTCTATGGGTATAGCAGGGCGTTATTTACGTTCCGATTTAAGATTACAGGGAGCAGGTCAGGCAGATGCTAGTGCAGCTGGTAGTTTTGGAGTAGATGTAGCAGCTTTTTACCGAAGTGAAGAAATAGCTTATAATTCATTTAATGGAAGATGGAGAGCCGGATTGAATATATCCAATATTGGTCCTAAGATAAAGTATGATGATGCTGGTCAGGAAAATTTCATTCCTACTACATTCAGGTTAGGTGCTGGTTTTGATTTTTTATTAGACGAATATAATAGAATTACTCCATCTTTAGAGTTTGCAAAATTACTAGTACCAAGCCCTCAGGATTTTGATGGTGACGGAGATATAGATTCAGAGGATAATGCAGAATATCAGGATATAAGCTCATTCGGAGCGATCTTCTCTTCTTGGGGAGATGCTGATGGGGGATTTAGTGAAGAATTAAAAGAATTTACCTGGTCACTGGGGGCAGAATATGTTTATAAAGATGTATTTTCTTTCAGAGGAGGATATTTTAATGAAGCGGAGGAAAAAGGAGCACGTAAATTTGTATCTCTTGGACTTGGTTTTAAATATACTATTGTAAATCTGGATGTATCTTATCTGTTTAATACTTCTTCCGTACAAAGCCCGTTAGAAGGAACACTTCGCTTTGGCCTTTCATTTAATTTTGGTGAAGATTATTATGATAGGTAAACAAAAATTTTAATTATATCAGAAAAGTATTAGGCTAATGTTTGATACTTTTTTTGTTTATAGTACATTGTAGCTCATTAATTATGAAATAGTATTGGACCCCTAATTTAAAGTGAACTCGAGGTAAGGATCTAATTTTAAAAAGCTGTCAAACCTGCCTGCATTGGATTTCGACAGGCAGTTTGAGTGGTTTTTCATAGTGTCTCTCGACTAAGCCTGTCCTGAGCCAAGTCGAAGGGCTCGAGATGACAGGAGAAAAATAAGCGTGTTCGCATATGGCGGGTATCGAAATCAGGCTTTCGATTGAAAATTTATATGTTTTCGATACATCCGCTTGAGGCGAGTACTCTGACTAACGTAAATTTTCTTATGACTCACGTTAACTTAGATACTAGTTAAATGCTCGCTTGGTAATAATGCTATTTTAAAACTTAAAAATGCGTGAAAGAAATAGAAATCAAATCCACTTTACAAGTTTATGACTCATTAGAAGAGCTGCCACAGGATATACAAAATTTAATGCAGCAATCTTTCAAAATAAGAGATCAGGCATATGCTCCATATTCTGAGTTTTTGGTAGGAGCAGCTTTGCTTTTAGAAAATCAGGAAGTAATTCTTGGTAACAATCAGGAAAATGCTTGTTATCCTTCAGGGTTATGCGCAGAAAGAGTAGCGATTTATTCGGCTGGGGCAAATTTTCCTGATATTCCGATAGTAACAATGGCACTTTCGGCAAAATCTTTGAAACATCAATTGATTACACCAACTCCACCCTGTGGTGCTTGCAGGCAATCGATTGCCGAATACGAGCTAAAGCAAAAGAAACCGATAGAAATTTATTTTATGGGTGAAACTGGAAAAGTAGTAAAATCTTCCTCTTTAGCTAATTTACTTCCTCTTATTTTCGATAATTCATATTTATAACGTTTTCGTAGATTTTTATCCCAAAACTCCTTTCTCCTTAGTAATGAATATATTATTTTTGTTTTTCGCTCAATTAAAAAATAAGCGAAGAAATTCTGTAATTGTTATAGATGTCAGTAAGTAAGCTGGCTTAATTTTGAACAATCATTACATTTTAAATGAAAAAAGTAACCAAAGAAGTTTACCTGAAGTGGTACGAGGATATGCTTTTCTGGAGGAAGTTTGAAGATAAACTTGCTCAAGTATATATCCAACAAAAAGTAAGAGGGTTTTTACATTTATATAATGGTCAGGAAGCTATTTTGGCTGGAGCATTACACGCAATGGATCTCACTAAAGATAGAATGATTACCGCATATCGTAATCACGTACAACCTATCGGAATGGGAGAGGATCCTAAGCGGGTAATGGCAGAATTATATGGAAAAGCAACAGGGACCTCTCAGGGTATGGGAGGTTCAATGCATATATTCTCCAAAGAACATCGGTTTTATGGAGGGCATGGAATTGTAGGAGGACAGATACCTCTTGGTGCTGGTCTGGCATTTGCCGATAAGTATCACAAAAGAGATGCTGTTACGTTAACTTTTATGGGAGACGGAGCTACACGACAGGGATCACTTCACGAATCTTTCAATTTAGCTATGCTATGGAATTTACCGGTTGTATTCTGTGTAGAAAATAACGGATATGCTATGGGTACTTCTGTAGAGAGAACAGCAAATCATACTGATATTTGGAAACTGGGGCTAGGATATGAAATGCCTTGCGGTCCGGTGGATGCAATGAATCCGGTAAAAGTGGCTGAAGCAATGGATGAAGCAATTAACAGAGCGCGAACCGGTGGAGGGCCAACTTTTCTAGAATTAAAAACGTATAGATATAGAGGGCATTCTATGAGTGATGCTCAGAAATACCGTACGAAGGAAGAGGTAGCTGAATATCAAAAAATTGATCCAATCACTCAGGTATTGGATATTATTAAGGATAAAAAATATGCGACCGATGAAGAAATTGCTGCCATTGATAAGGGAGTAAAAGAGAAAGTAGCAGAATGTCAGAAGTTTGCAGAGGAATCTCCATTTCCGGAAAAGAATTTGATGTATGATGTTGTTTATGAACAAGAAGATTATCCATTTTTACCACACAAACCACAATAGATTATGGCTACAGTAATTAATATGCCGCGATTGAGCGATACTATGGAAGAAGGAGTTGTCGCGAAGTGGCTTGTTAAGAAAGGGGACAAAATTAGCGAAGGAGATATCCTTGCCGAAATTGAGACGGATAAAGCTACCATGGAATTCGAATCTTTTTATGAAGGAGTATTACTTCATATTGGAATTGAAGAAGGAGAAACTGCACCGGTAGACAAGCTTTTGGCAATTATTGGTGAAGAAGGTGAAGATATTTCAGACTTGCTTAATGGAGATGAGAAACCAAAGACAGAAACTCCGAAAGAAGAGAAAATCGAAGAGTCACCTACGGCTTCATCAGATGGAACCAAAGAAATTCCTGAAGGTGTAGAAGTGATTACAATGCCTCGCCTGAGCGACACCATGGAAGAAGGAACAGTAGCTAACTGGCTAAAAAAAGTTGGAGATACCATAGAAGAAGGTGATATTCTGGCTGAGATCGAAACAGATAAAGCCACTATGGAGTTTGAATCTTTCTATAATGGCACATTATTGCATATAGGGATTGAAGAAGGTCAAACAGCTCCGGTAGATGCCTTACTGGCAATTATTGGTCCAGAAGGTACAGATGTTTCAAATATAAAAGACGGAGTTCCTGCTAAAGCTTCCGCATCCCAGGAGAGTGGACCGCCCAAAGAAGAAATAACAGAAACCAAAACCGAAAGTTCAGGAAGTAATTCTTCTGATGGAGGAAGAATATTTGCTTCACCACTTGCTAAGAAAATAGCAGCAGATAAAGGTATAGATTTGTCTCAGGTCAAAGGCACAGGTGAAAACGGGAGAATTGTAAAAAAAGATATAGAATCATTCAAGCCATCTGAAACGACCAAGACTTCGGAATCAGCTGAGCGCTCAACGCCTTCACCATCGATTCAGTCGTTTACGCCCGCAGGAGAAGAGAGTTTTGAAGAAGTAAAGAATTCGCAAATGCGTAAGGCAATTGCCAAGGGTCTGACCGCATCTAAATTTACAGCACCACATTATTATTTGACTATAGAGGTAGACATGGACAATGCTATTACTTCACGCAAGACTATTAATGAGTTGCCGGATACTAAGGTGTCTTTTAATGATATGGTCGTAAAAGCCTGTGCAATGGCAATCAGAAAACACCCTCAGGTAAATACAACCTGGAAAGACGATGTTACTGTTTATAATAAGCACATAAGTATTGGTGTAGCAGTAGCTGTCCCAGACGGATTGGTAGTTCCGGTATTGCCATTTACAGATCGCATGAATATCATGGAAATTGATACTATGGTTCGTGATTTGGCGGTTAAGGCAAGGAATAAAAAATTAACTCCACAAGAAATGAGCGGAAGTACTTTTACAGTTTCTAATTTGGGTATGTTTGGCATACAGGAATTTACTTCAATTATTAATCAGCCAAACTCGGCAATTTTATCAGTTGGTGCTATTGTTAAAAAACCAGTTGTTAAAAATGACGAAGTGGTCGTTGGTAATACTATGAAAGTAACCTTAGCGTGTGATCACAGAACTGTAGATGGTGCAACAGGAGCTAAGTTTTTACAAACGTTAAAGCAATATTTAGAAAATCCTGTAACAATGTTAGCGTAGTGAAATAGAATGACTATTATATACAGTAAATCCTGCTTCTTTTGAAGTGGGATTTTTTTTATCTTTAAATCGAATGAAAACAAAAATCCAGAATTTAAAATCAAAGCTGCTTTCTCATAAAACATTTTTGTTAGAGGAGTACACATTTGATTATAAGCATACTAAAGATCACCCTGCAGAGAATCATCTTCGCGAAGTGTATGATCATGGAGATGGAGCAGCTGTTTTGTTATATAATATTAAGAAGAATACCGTAGTACTTACCTGTCAGTTTCGATTGCCTACGTACCTCAATGGTAATCCTTCGGGTATGAGTATTGAAGTGTGCGCAGGCTCTCTTGACGGGGATTCTCCCGAAAAATGTGCTAAAAAAGAAGCATTAGAAGAAACAGGTTTTATTATCGACAAGTTGCAAAAAGCTTTCGAAGTGTATGCCTCACCAGCTGTAATGACAGAAATAGCACATCTATTCATTGCAGAATATACTCAGGATAGGAGAAGAGATAAAGGAGGTGGGCTTGCCGCAGAACAAGAACATATTGATGTAATAGAGATAGATTTCGAAGAAGCTTATAACATGATTTCGACAGGTGAAATCAAAGATGCAAGAACCGTTATGTTATTACAGTACTTAAAAATTAAGAATGTAATGAGATAGTAATTAAAATGTATAGGAATACTCTTTTTAAGTATCTTTATCAAAAAATATTCAACTCAGAAAACAAACTATAAGAAACAAGTCATGACAATATTTTCGATGCATACTGAAAACAATTTCTGACAAGTTTCTTATGAAAACTATAAACAACAGTATAACACATGAAACAAATAGCATTTTTTGTAGTATCTCTTTTATTTATTACTTGTAAAGAAGCAACAACCGCTCAATCCCCTGTGTCTAATGTTACATCGTCGGATGTAGCAGTTATCATGAATTTTTTGGCTGGTGATGAATTACAAGGTAGAGACACCGGAACCGAGGGATTAGAAAAAGCAGCAAAATTTATAGAACAAGAATTTAACAATTCAGATATTGCTCCTTATTTTGATTCTTACCTAAACACCTTCGACGCAAAAGGCGAGGAGACTTATAATGTGGTAGGTTATTTGAAAGGAACGGATCCCAAACTGTCTAAACAGTTTGTAATCATAGGAGCTCATTTTGATCACATAGGAAAAGGAAAAGAAGTAAATGGTGATACAATTGCTAATGGAGCTAATGATAACGCAGCCGGAAGTACAGCTGTAATTTCATTGGCAAAACATTTTGCAAAGGCAAAAAATAATAAGCGAAGCCTGCTGTTCGTGTTATTTGGAGCAGAAGAAAGAGGCTTGTTAGGGTCTAAGCATCTGGCTTCTATACTAAAGGAGAAAAATATGGATCTTTATACTATGGTCAACTTTGAAATGATTGGAGTTCCATTAAATGATAAAGATTATAAGGCTTATATAACCGGATATGAAATGTCTAATATGGCGGAGAAAATGAATGAATACTCCGGAAAAGAGTTAATCGGGTTTTTACCGAAAGCAAAAGAATTTCAGCTATTTAGAAGAAGTGACAACTATCCTTTTTATTCGGAGTTCAATGTGCCTTGTCAGACAATTTCTACCTTCGATTTTACAAATTATGATTACTATCACCATGTAGATGATGAGGTTTCGGAGATGAATTTCAAATTTATGGCAGAGCTTATTAATGATTGTGTTCCTGCAATTACAAGTATAGTAAATAAGCCAGTAAAAGAAATTAAATTAAACGAATAAATATAATATATTGGTTGTCAAACTGAGACTATCGAAGTTTTTAGAGACTCTAAGGAAGAATGGTCTTCGACAAGCTCAGACTCACATCCAGAATACTCTTTTACATTGTCTGAATTTACTATGAAAAAAAACATTATCATTACTGGAGCAAGTAGGGGAATAGGATATGAAATGGCTAAACTTTTTGCTGACGAAGGACATCAGGTTTTAGCATTGTCCAGAAACGAAAAACCTGTTTTAGCTCTTAATCACGACAACATTCATACATTTTCCTTTGATATCTGTAATCCTGCCGATCTCAAAAAAATGACTGATTATATAGCTAAAACCTGGAAAAAAGTAGATGTTCTGATTAATAATGCAGGAAAGTTATTAAATAAGCCCTTTGCAGAAATCTCTACTCAAGAATTTGAAGAGGTCTTTAAAGTAAACGTATTTGGGGTAGCAGAAATTACTCGCTTAGTATTACCGTTTATGTCTCAAGGAAGCCACGTGGTTACCGTGAGTAGTATGGGTGGGATTCAAGGGAGTATGAAGTTTCCCGGATTAGCTGCTTACAGTTCCAGCAAAGGGGCGGTCATTACGCTTAGTGAACTTTTAGCCGAAGAATATAAAGAAAGCGGAATTGCTTTTAATGTATTAGCATTGGGAGCGGTACAGACCGAGATGTTAGAAGAAGCATTTCCAGGGTATGAAGCACCATTGACCGCATTAGAAATGGCTTCTTATATAAAAGATTTTTCACTGACAGCTAATAAGTATTATAATGGTAAAGTGTTACAGGTATCTAGCAGCACACCTTAAAAGATTCTAAGACTTTCTATATATCTGTTAGCTTAAGATACTTATAAAATTGATGCACCGTGAGAACCTTTTTAAACTCTTCATTCTGAAAATAAACGATATTACTTAAGTTTTTTGTCTTTTCATTAACCGATGCATTAGACTGTATGACTTTATTCGCCTGAATAGAATATTTAACGATAACTTTTTTGATACGATCACTGGCGTAGTTGCTTAGATTTAATTCCTGCTGTAATCTGATCGCTCTCTGCTCTGCCAGTTGAACAAGTTTTTTCTTTTCTGCTTTCTGTTGTTCTTCGGTTAATTCGAGACTTTGTTGTTGTTCTTGATCTTCAACAGTCGTCTGGGCGATACTTGTTGTGCCGATAAAAAGGATAACTAAAATTGTAAAAACTCTCATAACATCTAATTTTAAAAAAGTAACTGTAAAATGCTAAAAAACAGGATGTCAAAAATATTAATAATTGATTAACAACGAGTTAAAACTATAAAAAACTCGATAAATGTCATTTTTTATTCGACATAAAACTCTAAAATGGCAAATTTCATTACGCTTGTAAGACGGAAAAACCGTAAAAAATGTAGTGAAAAACATTTTTTAATTTGTTTTTTTAGATGATTTCATCCTTTCAAAGGTTGTTTTGGAGGTTTTAAATTGAACACCGTCAATAACTGTTGAAGAAGTAGTAATGTAAGATATAATAGTATCTGTTTGAGAATTATCAAACTGCACCTGTGTTTTTATTTTAATAATAGAATCAGAAAGTACTTCGGGCTGTCCAAGAAAGTTAATTTGCCGAATCTCTTTTGTGTTTTGTGTTTTAAACAGTTTTGATTCATTACTTTTTTTAATGAAGTCAGGATGTTGTTCTGCCAATCTTTGTTTGTCCAGATGATCTTGAAGCTTTTCTGAAACTAAAACCACATAAGCATCTTCTAAAGTTGCAAATGAAGCATCCTCTTCTATATATATGTCACAAGAAGAGTTCTCCACTTCCATCATCTTGTGCGAGTTATTGGCACAACTTCCAATCATAAATAGCAGTATGAGATATACAAATTGTTTCATGATTTTACTCTGAATTTTAGTTTAACAATTTGTCCCTGTGATCTTTTAGATTCAATAATTTCAATATTTCTCAAACTCTTTGTTGGAGTTGTTAATTTGTTAATGAACTGATTCTTAGAATATATTTCAATGCCTAATCCCGATGGCAATACCTGAAAAATAGTTGCGTCATCTGCGATCATTCTGTTTAACTCATTTTTTCTATTTTTCCAATCTTCGAGTTTCCCATTAGCATAATAATGAAGCATCAATGCATAATCATCAGTACTTACTTGTATATTTTCATTGGCAATAGCTGAAACAGTTCTAAAGATGGTGTCTGTTTTATGGTATGGAGATTTGATTACAAAATGAATATAGTCGTCTTTTGTACTCCATTTAAAACACCCTAAACTATCACTTTTTATATAAAAAGGAGATTGCTTATCATTTAGGACTATAATATCAATAGGAGTTTTACGAATAGGTTCATTTCTATCCTTGTCAATAAAACAAAAGGTAAAGGTATGATTCTTTGGTACTAAAAAATAAGCAGAGGTAATAAAAACAATACTAATTAAGAAAACAAAAACCCATTTAGAAGTTAAGTGATTTTTTGTATTTGTTTTTTTTCGAGGGTTACTGGTTTTAAAATCTATCCAGTTTTTATGACCGCAGTATTGGGATAATATGTTTAATATATCTACACGAGGTAGTTTTTCGGTATTGTTCTTAAAATAACTATAAAATGATTTCTCACTGATACTTCCTTTTACCCGATTTCGTAAGTCCTCCTGAAATAATATAATATCCTGACCCTTCCATTGCGAAATATCCTCGCTAGAAGCAATATTTTCTTTTAAAAACTGTCTAGAAACCGCTTTTTTTAGTAATGAGAATGCTATGTGTTCTTCGTTTTTGATAGTTATATTTATTTGAACTTCAGTTAATTGATATTTGTAAAATGATTTACAAAGGTTTTACAAAGGTTGTACAAGAGTACTGATGAATTTGATTCTATGTTTGTTTTCAGTTGAACAAGGTAAAAACAATAACTATGAAAACAAAGGCCATCAAAACAAAGACCATCAAAAAAATCGGATTAATACTTCTAGGATTCTTCTTCCTAATAATAACTTCGTGCAATCAATATGCCAAACGAAGTTACTCGACACAAGAGAGTATTATACTTGAAGAAAGAATAGATATTAATCAGGATTTTGAAATTCCCAAAGAAAAGGATGAAAATACTGAAGCGTATACAGAAATCCTGGAAAACTCTTTTAAAAGAGTAAATCTTGCTCCACTATCAACATTTTCTATAGATGTGGATAAGGCTTCCTACAGTAATATTCGTAGGATGATAAATAGTGGTCAGAAAATCCCGGAAGATGCAGTGAAAATTGAAGAAATGATCAACTATTTTAAGTATGATTATCAACAACCAAAAGATCAACACCCTTTTGCGATTCATACAGAATTGGGATCAACACCTTGGAACAAAGAAACGCAATTAATAAAAATAGGGATAAAAGGCAAAGAAATACCTGCCGAAAGTTTTCCCGCCTCTAACTTGGTTTTTTTAATTGATGTTTCAGGATCTATGAGTGATATCAATAAGCTACCACTGCTGAAAAAAGCCTTCAAACTTTTGGTGTCACAATTACGAGCTAAGGATAAAGTATCTATTGTAGTTTATGCAGGTGCCGCAGGTGTGGTGTTGAAACCAACTAGTGGAAAAAAGAAAGAAAAGATAATGGAAGCATTAGATGAACTTGATGCGGGAGGCTCTACCGCAGGTGGCGAGGGAATTAGGCTTGCCTATAAAATCGCTGAAGAGCATTTCATTAAAAACGGTAACAATAGAGTGATCTTGGCAACCGATGGTGATTTTAATGTGGGAATTAGTAGTGATGCAGGAATGAAGAAATTAATTGAAGAAAAGAGGGAGTCAGGTGTCTTCTTAACCTGTCTGGGATTCGGAATGGGCAACTACAAAGATAGTAAACTGGAGACACTAGCTGACACGGGTAATGGTAATCATGCTTATATCGATACGATGCAAGAAGCACAAAGAGTGTTAGGTACAGAGTTTGGAGGAACTTTATATACGATTGCGAAAGATGTAAAAATTCAGGTAGAGTTTAACCCCTCCAAAGTACAAGCATATCGTTTGATCGGTTATGAAAATAGATTATTAAATGACGAGGATTTTATTGATGATACCAAAGATGCAGGAGAATTGGGCAGTGGGCACACCGTTACCGCGTTGTATGAAGTGATTCCTACAGGTGTCCAGAGTATATATCTCAAGGCGATATCTGATTTAAAATACTCTGATAAAACTACAAATAAAACATACGGAGATGAGCTATTTACTGTAAAATTCAGGTATAAAAAACCAAAGGAGGATCAAAGTATTGAGATGATTCATATACATAACATAGATGTCGAAAAACAAACCTCAGATGACTTTCATTTTGCAGCTTCTGTAGCTTGGTATGGAATGAGATTAAGAAATTCAAAATATATTCAGCATCAAAATCTTGAAGATATTATCATTTTAGCAAAAAATAATAGAGGCAAAGATGAAAACGGATATCGAGCTGAGTTTGTAAGGTTAATGAATAGTTATAATGAACTGAAGTAATATTTCAATACTAATTCATTGTAAAGCGCATCAAATCGATGCGCTTATTTTTTGTATTTTGCGGCAATGAAGGAAATCCTGGCAAGATACATCCCGGAACGTGCTTTAGAACCAGCATTTGATCTAATTGTGAAATGTAATGTTCATCTCAAAATCGTTAATGAACGTGTTACCCGTCATGGTGATTATCGCAAAATGCCTGATGGCAGGCATCAGATAACTGTAAATGCATCTCTGAATACCTATCGTTTTTTAATCACTTTAATCCACGAGATTGCTCACTTGGTAGCTTTCGAGAAATACGGTCGATATATTAAACCACATGGGATAGAGTGGAAACGAACTTTTCAGCAGTTAATGCTGCCGTATATCAATCCGGATGTATTTCCGTCCAGATTATTGCCTGTGATCGCCAATCATTTTAAAAATCCGAGAGCCAGTAGTGATACAGATACAAAGTTATCATTAGCATTAAAACAATATGACCCGGAGAATGATAAAAATTATATCTTTGAAGTGCCACTAGGAAGCAAATTTAGATTGTATAACGGAAAGATATTCCTAAGAGGAAATAAACGCGTTAAGCGCTATGAATGTATCGAAATTAGCACAGGCAGAGTATACCTATTTAACCCCAATGCTGAAGTCGAATTACTAAATTAATTATGAATAAAAATAATTATGCGATTTTGATGGCTGGAGGAGTAGGATCCCGATTTTGGCCTGTTAGTACTACAGAATTCCCAAAGCAATTCCATGATATGTTAGGAACCGGAGAGACCCTAATCCAACGAACGTTTAATAGGTTATCTAAAGTTATCCCTATAGAAAACATATTTATACTGACCAATGAGCGATATAATGATCTTGTTCTTCAGCAATTACCTGAAGCTAAACAGCGACAGGTGGTTACAGAACCAGCAATGCGCAATACAGCTCCCTGTATATTATATGCTTCTTTAAAAATTCAGAAGGAAAACCCGGATGCCGTTATGGTAGTTGCACCAAGTGATCACTGGATTGAAGACGAGACCGCATTTATTGAAAATTTAAAGCAATGTTTTGACGCTTGCTCAGAAAAAGATATACTGATGACATTAGGTATAGAACCTACTTTTCCAAATACTGGATATGGATATATACAATATGAGAAAGAGTCTAATTCTATTAAAAAAGTAGCTCAGTTTACAGAAAAACCAGACTATAAAACTGCGAAACAATTCTTACACCAAAGAAACTATCTTTGGAATGCGGGAATTTTTATTTGGAGCGTAAAAAGTATCGTAGATGCTTTTGCTAAATTCCAAAAACAAATGACCGTCTTGTTTGAAAACGGTCTGCCAGTCTACAATACGGAAAAAGAAAATGATTTTATAGCTAAAAATTATTCTTTGGCAGAAAATATATCTATAGATTATGCTATTTTAGAGAACGCAGAAAATGTATATGTGCTTCCCGCTACTTTTGATTGGAACGATTTAGGAACCTGGGGGTCATTATACGATAAACTTGATAAAACGAATGACAAGAACGCGGTTGTAAATGCCAGAGTACTGGCGGAAGATGCATCAGGTAACATGATTAGAACTTCTGGAGATAAAATTGTAGTGGTGGATGGACTGGAAGATTACATCATAGTAGATAAAGAAGATGTGCTGTTGATCTATCCTAAAAAGAAAGAACAGGATATCAAACAAGTACTTAAAAAAGTAAAAGACGCTTACGGAGAAAAATACGGATAAAACGAATGGAAGAAAACACAAATCAACCAATCAACTCAGATCACGAAGAAATGAAAGAATCTGTAAAAAGAGATGCCATAGGTCTTTTTGCAAGTATCAAAAAATTTCTTTCAGGATTATTAGATATACGATCTGATACGGATAAAGATCAGACAATAGAGGATGTTAAAAACGATATACCTTTTAAAGGGCACAATGCGTGGATCTTGATATTTTCAATATTTGTGGCATCTATAGGACTGAACGTAAGTTCTACTGCAGTTGTGATTGGAGCGATGTTAATTTCTCCTTTAATGGGACCAATTGTTGGAGTTGGTCTTTCTATTGCCATTAATGATATAGATACGCTAAAACGATCCTTTGTTAATCTGGGAGTAATGGTTGGATTAAGTGTGCTGACAGCAACTCTTTATTTTGCAGTATCTCCTCTAACAGAACTTACACCGGAATTAGAATCCAGAACGGCTCCAACAATTCTGGATGTATTTGTAGCCATTTCTGGTGGATTGGCTTTGATTATAGCCAAATCTAAAAAAGGGACTATGCCTAATGCGATAGCGGGAGTTGCTATTGCTACCGCCCTAATGCCTCCTTTATGTACTGTGGGATATGGCATCGCAGAATTAAGAGGTGATATTGCAATAGGTGCTATGTACCTTTTTAGTATCAACGCGATCTTTATAGCATTGTCTACTTTTATTGTAGCAAAGTTATTGCGTTTTCCGATGTTGCGTTATGCTAATTCTGCTAAAAGAAGACTTATTGCAAGAGCTGCTTCTGCCTTAGCTATTGTTATGATGATCCCTGCAATTTGGACTTTTTATACAACTCTGAATGAGAGCAATGCAAAACGTGATTATAAGAATTTTTTAGCTAACGAAATTGATCTAAATACCAGTCTGTTTTTACGCAAACCGTTTTTTGAATATGAGGATAAATCAATTAGGTTGTATTTTGATGGAGAAATCACGGAGGCAACGATAAGTGATTTGCAAAATGAACTTAAAAACTATGAGAGTATTAAAGATTTTACCCTTAAAATTAGTGGTAATAAAGCCAGAGGACTTGAGCAAATCTCTAGAGCTAATGATCGCTACATTATAGAACTCGACCGTTTACAGACTGAGAATAACCAATTACTAGATCAGGTAGAAGATTTAAAAATACAGCTTACACTTTTAGAAACTCAACTAGCTGATGCACAGAAAACAGTTCAGGTAGAAGTTTTACCCTATAATACTATAGCTAAAGATGCTAAAATTCGTTTTCCGGATTTGTCTGAACTAGGATACGGAGAAGTACTACAATCTAATTTCCTGAAAGTGGATACTGTGAAAGTCATTTTTCCTCAATGGAAGTTTCAGGTATCGGATAGTCTTAATGATGTAAGAAATAAAAATCTACGTGAGTGGATTACCCGCGAATTAAAAGCTGATACACTGTTAGTCAGGTGATATATTAATAAGTTATTGAATAATGAAAAATTTAAGAGTTGTATTCTTCCTAGTTTTTGTTTGTGTTTTGTTCTTTGTAGATCCTATATATGCCGGACCTGGAGGTGCAATAGCAAAAGGTTTATTTAAAACCTGGTGGGGAAAAATTTTGATGTTATCGGTAGTTGTTATTTTACTGCCGTTCATTATTTACATAAAGTCTGTCGAGTTTTTAAAAGTAAAAAAGACCAAAAAACAACTTTTCCAAATTGGTTTGGATAATAAAGACTTTTCCTGGTTAAATCTGGAAAAGAATTTTACCAACATTGTCACGCGCGTGTACCTTGCTTGGAGTAATGAAGATATGAGTGAGGTTAGATCGTATGTAAATCATTGGTATTGGCAAAATCAGCAGTCAGCTCATTTAGATAGATGGAAAGCTAACAATTTAAAGAACATATGTAACCTTCAAAAGATTAAAAAGATCAGACCGTTATATTTAGAGTTAACTAGAAATAGTAACTATGACGGGTCTAAAATCGTAATTAGTATTTCGGCTAGTATAGAAGATTATTTGATTAATAAAGAAACCCAGAAGGTAATAGAAGGAAAGAAAGGTTTTCAGGATGAAAATCATATTTGGGTAATGGAATATTCTGAAGGTACATGGTTGCTAGATGATATTAAAGATAGTAGTTATAGCCTGGCCTTTGCGAAGCAGGAAAACTTGATTCCCGAAAATATTTTAATTGCAAAATAGCCTTTAAAGAAGTTCAGTTTTTTGTTATAGATTATAGAGTTAAGAATTTTGAAGGATTATAGTTTATGTGGTATAGAAAAAACTGTGATGAATCAGTTGTAAAATTGATTTAAGCATTCTTAATTATAATCCTTTCAGCTGTGCATCTCTTACCTTTTTAAATAGGTTAGAAGAATATACAAAATCAGTAACCGCTTGGTTGTCCGTTTTGAAGATTTGAGTTTTATCTCCTTCCCATTCTAGATTTCCAAATCGTAGGAAAATAATTTTTTCTCCGATTTCCATTACCGAATTCATATCATGAGTGTTGATAATGGTGGTAATATGGTTTTCTTCAGTAATTTCTTTGATAAGGTTATCTATTACGATGGCTGTTTTTGGATCCAGACCAGAATTGGGCTCGTCGCAAAATAGATATTTAGGTCTGGTAACAATGGCTCTTGCTATTGCTACACGTTTTTGCATTCCACCACTAATTTCTGATGGTAATTTGTCGTTTGCATTTTCCAGATTTACACGATTCAAAACTTCATGTACACGATCAAGCATTTCATTTTTCTTTTGTCTCGTAAACATGCGAAGAGGAAACATTACATTTTCTTCTACCGTCATAGAATCAAATAACGCACTCCCCTGAAATACCATCCCCATTTGTTCTCTTAAATCTCTTTGCTGCTCTTCATCTAGATCAGAATAAGTGGCTCCATCATAACTGATACTTCCTTTTTCCGGGGTAAACAATCCAAGCATGCATTTAAGGAATACTGTTTTTCCACTTCCACTGGTACCAATGATCAAATTAGTCTTTCCTCTCTCAAAGGTAGTAGTAATCCCTTTTAAGATTTCTTCTCCATTAAATGCTTTATGTATATTCTTTACTTCTATCATTGGCTTAATAATAATTGTGTTAATACATAATTGGCTATTATAATAACTACCGTAGTCCAGACAAAGGCAGAGGTACTAGCTTTACCAACCTCTAGTGCTCCCCCTTTCATGTAATATCCGTGAAATGATGGTATTGTTGCTAGTAAAAATGCATAAAGAAAGGTTTTGATAAAGGCATACACCAGATGAAATGGTATAAAATCTTCTTGTAAACCGGTTATAAATTCACTGCTGGAAACAAACCCACCATACACACCAGCGATATACCCGCCAAAAATCCCTACAAACATTGCTATAGCGATTACAAACGGATACATGAGCATCGCTACAATTTTAGGAAAAACCAGATAGTTTAATGAATTTATTCCCATTACTTCTAATGCATCGATCTGCTCTGTTACTCGCATAGTTCCTATACTAGAGGTAATAAAAGAACCAACCTTACCCGCCATGATTACAGAAATGAAAGTAGGGGCAAATTCCAATATTACAGATTGTCTGGAAGCAAACGCAATCAACTGTTTGGGTATTAATGGGTTATTTAGGTTCAAGGCAGTCTGTATTGCAACCACCGCCCCTATGAAGAAGGCTAAAAATACGGTGATACCTAAAGAACCTAAGATCAGATCATCAATTTCTTTGATAATTAGGCTTCGGATAACGGAGGTCTTTGTCATTCGACTAAAAACTCCTTTTAGCATTAAAAAATAACGACCAATATCGTCCAGATAAAACATAAGTGCTGCTTTAGAAGGGCTAAAATAGAAAAAAAATTAGCGACAGGATATAACCTTCCATTAAAGTTTTACATTTGCAGGAATAGTATTTTAGCTATATAAAATGAAATAGTAATGATAAAGAAAGTTTTCTTGATTTTTGTACTGACTCTTTTTTCAATACAATTTAAGTCACTACAAGCACAATCCAATACTACTGATAGTAAAACGATCCAAATTTCTCCAAAGTTAGTAGTGGGGATGGTAATTGATCAAATGAGATATGATTATCTGACACGATTTTATGATCGTTTTGGAGAAGGTGGTTTTAAAAGAATGATAAGAGAAGGATTTAATTGTAAGAATAATCATTTTAATTATATTCCAACATATACAGGGCCTGGACATGCTTCTGTTTATACAGGCACTACACCACAAAATCATGGGATCATTTCCAATTATTGGTATGATAAGTTTAGTAAGAAAAGAGTGTATTGTGCTAGTGATCCGTCCGTAAAAGCGGTTGGAACGGATAGCGAGATGGAGAGAATGTCTCCACACCGCATGAAAACAACTACAGTTGCAGACCAGAATAGATTGCATACACAGTTAAAAGGTAAAACTATCGGAATAGCAATCAAGGATAGAGGGGCAATATTGCCTGCGGGGCATTCTGCAGACGGAGCTTATTGGTTTAGAGGGAAAGATGAAGGAAAGTGGATCACCAGTACTTATTATAGAAATGATTTACCGGGTTGGGTAAAGCAATTTAATGACTCGGATAAAGCTGCCTCTTATTTAAAAGTCTGGAATACGTTATATGATATTAAATCCTATAAAGAAAGCGGTCCTGATAAAAATAATTTCGAAAGAGGGTTTAAAGGCAAAGCAACTGCCACCTTCCCGTATGATCTGGCAGCGCTCAAAGATCAAAATGAAGGCTACGATATCATAAAAGGATCTGCATACGGAAATAGTTTAACCGCAGATTTTGCAATAGAAGCAATTGATGGTGAAGCTTTGGGTCAGGATGATATTACGGATTTTCTAACGGTTAGTTTTTCCAGTACAGACTATGTAGGACATAATTTTGGGGTAAATTCTAAAGAAATTGAAGATACCTATCTACGGTTAGATAAGGATTTAGAGCGATTTTTTAAAGCACTGGATGCTAAAGTTGGAAAAGGAAATTATACAGTTTTTCTAACCGCAGATCACGGTGCGGTCCACGTACCATCATATTTGCAGACAGTAAAAATACCATCTGGATATTTCGCGATGGATACTTTGATCAAAGAAGTCAAAACTTTTGTAAAAGAGAAGTTTAAGGTTGACGGATTAATAGAACAAATAGATAATGACCAGGTTTTCTTTGCATATGATATTCTGAGTAAAAATAATGTGAATGCCCAGGAATTAGAGAAAACAATTGCACATTTCATCTTACAATATGATAAAATCGACAAGGTGTTTACCCGACAGCAATTGTTAAATGGGACATTTACAGATGGGGTCGCAGCTTTAATACAAAAAGGATTTAATCAGAAAAGGAGTGGTGATGTAATTTTTGTACTTAATCCTGCTACCATTACATATTCTCCTACTGGATCAACACACGGAAGTGGATTGAACTATGATACCCACGCCCCATTATTGTTCTTTGGGAAAGGCATAAAACAGGGGAGTACAACACAAAGGACAACAATAACAGATATAGCTCCCACTATTTCTGCATTATTGGGGATTACATTTCCTAATGGAGCTACAGGTGATGTGTTGCATTTTGTATTGAAATAAAGTTTATTATACCTGTTGTTTGTTAAGGTGTTGTTTTTTGAATAGCATAACAGCTAGAGATATTTAATCTTTTGAAAGATTTTTCTCCATCTAAGCTTGCGAATAAATTCCCCTTCTGCTTTTGTAACCAAAAAAGGTTGTTGTTCTCGCTTAGCTTTAAAATAACCAGCTATATAATCTTTGATGAGTTGAGGTTGTTTCTTTAGTAAAGCTAATTTTGCAGAAGCAATCAACGTAATCAAAAAGCCATATCGTATTTTATAAAAAGCCTCTCCCTGCTTATATTTTGCCTTTGGATTATAGGTGTTTCCTGTGGGTTTAAGGTGTTTTACTTTTAGAGATTCATCACTTCTGACTTCCCAATTGTGGTATTGTGCCAGTAACTCGTCTATGGTATCCCAGCCCATGGCAGGTTTTAGTCCGCCGATATCCAGATAGCAGGATTTTCTATAAGCCTTTAGTGCTCCCCGAATATGATCCTTATTTGTCAGGTTTTCCAACACCCATTCATTCCCTTTTTCAATATAGCAGAAACCACCTGCCATCCCAATTTTTGGATTTTCTCTAAAATGTTTTACTATTGTTTCCAGGTATTTTTCAGGAAATATAAGATCCGCATCAAACTTACAAATCACATCATAATCCGTGTCTAAGGTTTTATATCCTTCATAAAATGCATTGATAACTTTGCTGCCAGGCATATGATCTACAGAAGAATTAGTATTCACCAGAGAAATATAGGAATGCTTACCGATAAAATTATTCACAACAGTTTCGGTAGTATCTGTAGAATTGTCATTGACTACAACTATTTTTTTAGGAAGTAACGTTTGCTGTACTAATGACCCTAAGGTTTTACCAATCATCTGTTCCTCATTATGTGCTGGTATGATGATGTAAATGTTCAAAAGTATAGTAATTGATATAAACTATTTTTTCTCGGCATATATAATATAGTATCTTGGTATAAAATATCTGAGTAGAGGCCTAAAGCCAATTTTTTTGATCGGGTGTGTCCATTTTTTTCTGGCTTTGATTTCCCAGCCGGCCTTTTCCAATAACCACTCAAATTGCCAATCCTCGAATTCGTGATAATGGCGGTCCCAAGGATCTGTTTTACTTCTATATGCTGGAGAAAACCACAGTTTTAATGGTATAGAAGCTACCAATTTTTTTGCTTTAATATCTCGCAACACATTAAAAGGAGCAATAAGATGCTCAAAGATCTCAAAAGCAGTTACAATTTCTGCTTCACTAATTTGCACCGCTTTAGTGTTAAGGTCCAAATCTTCTCCTGATGTATTACTCACTATATATCCTTCCTTTTCCATAAGTTCTACAAATGGATTATGGACGCCGAGATCCAGAACGGCGGCCGGAGCCGGAGTATGTTCTCGTAAAAATTCCAGTGTTTCTTTATATCGTTTGTGAGGAAAAGTTCCTTCGTACATCTGTAAATGAATTATAAACAATTGAAGTTGTAAAAATAGACAATTACAAAGATTACTATCGGTTCATTCTCGGGAATTTTAAGAATATATTCGGAATGACGTGTAAAAAGATTGATGCCTCTCTTGATACAGGTAATAACAAAAAAACTATATCTCCGGAATGAATTGATTGGTTTTTTAGTGGATTTTTAATCGAATCACTGTCGCAATAGATTGTGCTCTTGTTTTCATAAGGTGAGCTTTTGTTCCACTAAAATTATTATCTACAGTGGTTGTAAATAATTTTAGCCAGGTATCAAAATGGATTTTCTCCATTGCTTTTTTATAATGAAGGTTTTGGTGGATCTGCAACACATTTTTCTTATAATTTCCGGTGTAGAATAGCTGTTGTTCCCAGAAATCGGAAATATGCGGTATGTGTTCTTCTAGACTTATCTGAGAAATTTCTGTAAAAAATGCACCAATTTCAGAGTCGTTTAATGCTTTCTTATAAAATTCTCTCATGAGGTATTCAATATCCTTACGATTGGCAATGTCTCTTAAATTATCCTTGTCCAAAAATACCTTGTTTACGTTAGTTCTAATACACAAAATTACAAGGTATTTGGACAAGTACGCTGGTTTTGGGCTATAATTTTTGTTTGGAAACAATTAGATCACGCAATTCTTGCAGTTTTTCTTTTTCTATCATTTTTTGATGTGCATATGCAAAAATTGCATTCTCCACCACTTCATTTTCCCTTTCTCCAGAGAGGATATAAGATATGCTTGTTTTGGAAAATGGTTTTTTGTTGTCATTCAGAATTTTATTTTGATTTAAGTACGCCTGTATTTTCTTTACATGTTTGCTTCCGATGACTTTCAATATTGCAGCACGTTCCGTAGGTGTAATCATAAATTAGTTGGTTAATGTTATTGGTAATAGTATCTTTGTGAATATAATGTTATGATTTCAGTATACAATATTATATAAAATATTAGATATAAGCAAATAATAGTTAATATTTTGGATAAAAGTAATAAAATTTTAGATAGAGTTATTGTGTTTGCTTCTCATTTGGGGATTAGTCTTAGGAGCTTTAGTCTTTCTATAGGTGCCAGTGCAGGGTATTTGCATAGGCTACAATCAGCTAATAGTAATATTGGAGGTGACTTTATCGAAAAGATCATACAATTGTATACAGAAATTAATCCTGTTTGGTTGGTTACAGGAGAAGGAAATATGCTAAAAGAAGTAAATTTGGCCGAAGAATCTAATACTGCTTATTCTAAAAAGGATTATTTTAAACAAGCTTTACTCAGATATTTGGATGATAGGGATATCCGCGAAAAGCTTGCTGAAATTACAAACCAAAGTGAGCTTAATATAGATGGATGATTAGTTAAGTCTATCTTTTCTAAGCTAGATCACTTCTTTAGCTCCAACGGCTGCGGCAAAATTTACCTTCACTGTGGGGATACTATTCAAAAATTGTTTTCCGTCCTTTCTTTTGATGGTAATAGTTGTATTTCCGTCCTTATCCTCTTTATCTGTTACGACAACCTGTACTCCCTGTAGTTGTTTAAAATTAGTGGTTCCCCCTTTTTTAAGGATAAAATTTGGTTTCGGAAACGAAATATATTGATACGTCTTTGCAGACGGAGAACCTAATGTAATAACATCCCCAACATTTACGGTTTCCGAAGATAAAACTTTAGAATCTTGAGCATTCATCGTTACTATCGATAAAAATGCAATAATGAATAAGCTTTTCATGGTATATGTGTATTTTTAAAAATTGATGTGTAGTCTAAAGTTACTATTATTTGATTAACAATAAAACATAAAGTTTGGTTAAATAATAGTTAATGTGTCATTTATTGATAGTAACGCTATTATTTTTGAGTTAAATAGTTTTACCAATGGAGCGTATACTTCAAGACTTAAAGGTCAATATTCACAATAATATATATCTTAAAGATCCGGAATCTTCTAATTTAGGAAAAAAAATTGTTGAGTTCAGTATTCTTTTGATTGATGAAATAGGTTTTGATAGTTTCACCTTCAAAAAATTAGGAGAGAAGATCGGATCCAATGAAAGTTCAATTTATAGATATTTTGAAAATAAACACAAGTTACTCTTATACCTTACTTCCTGGTATTGGGGATGGTTGGAGTATCAATTGGTATTTACAACAAATAGTATTTCAGATCCAAGCGAAAAACTGAGAAAAACTATTGAAATTGTGACGCGTACTACAAAAGAAGATTCATCTTTTTCTCATATTAACGAGGTGCTTTTAAATAAGATCGTCATTAATGAATATTCTAAATCATATTTAACCAAAGAGGTTGATAAAGAAAATAAGGAAGGATATTTCTCGATATACAAAAGATTAGTAAATAGGATTAAGGATGTAATTCTGGAAGTAGACATTAGGTATCCTTTTCCTACCAGTTTAGCAAGTACCATTACAGAAGGTGCTCTGCACCAACATTTTCTAAAGGATCATTTCTCTTCGTTAACAGATTGTGATGAGAAAACCACTCCTACAATATATTTTATTGACCTAGTATTTAATTCTTTAAACAACCAAAAGAATGGCTAAAAACATACTCACTGCGTGGCAGCGTCTTATGGGACTCTTAAAACTTGATAAAAGAGATATCCTACAAATATTTTATTATGCGATTTTTGCAGGATTAGTCAGCTTGTCACTTCCGTTAGGAATACAGGCAATTATCAATTTATTGCAAGGAGCTCAAATCAGCACTTCCTGGATTATTCTGGTAATTCTCGTAACTGCGGGTGTCCTGTTTGTAGGAATACTTCAGTTGATGCAAATAAGGATTATTGAAAATGTACAGCAAAAGATTTTTACCAGGGCTTCTTTTGAGTTTACATATCGTTTCCCAAAAATTAAAATGAGTGAACTGCGTAATTATTATCCGCCGGAGCTTGCAAATCGTTTTTTTGATACGTTAAATATACAAAAAGGGTTGTCAAAGATATTGGTCGATTTTCCTACTGCATTGGTACAAATTATTTTCGGACTTCTGTTATTATCATTTTATCATCCTTTCTTTATTATTTACGGTTTGCTTTTATTGTTACTGATCTATGTGGTGTTTAAGTATACAGCTACCAAAGGATTGGAAACAAGTTTACGCGAATCCAAAAGTAAATATAAGGTGGCTCACTGGATACAAGAGGTAGCAAGATCCATTGTAAGTTTTAAATTATCGGGTAGAACAAGTCTGGCACTTAATAAGAATGATAATCTGGTTGCAGATTATCTCGAATCCAGAGAAAGCCATTTTAAGATATTAGTGATTCAATTTATTCAAATGATTGGGTTTAAGGTATTGGTTACGGCAGGGCTGTTGTTGATCGGTGGAGTTCTGGTTTTAAATCAACAAATGAATATTGGTCAGTTCGTAGCAGCAGAGATCATTATTTTATTGGTGATTAGTTCTGTAGAAAAACTGATTGTGGGGTTAGAATCTTTTTATGATGTATTAACTTCTTTAGAGAAATTGGGACAGGTGGTAGATAAAGAATTAGAGCCACAAGAAGGCGAAACACCTTTTAAGGAAGATGAAGGTTTTACTGTAGAACTTGATCAGGTTTCTTATACGGTTCCTGAAAGAGATAAAAAAATAATTGATAACATTTCATTGACTATTACACCTACATGTACCATTTTGATACAGGGATCTAATGGATCCGGTAAAACGACACTTTTACGATTGATCGCAGGTTTGCTGGAGCCTGATGAAGGTAGCATTTATATTAATAATGTCTCTCTGAAAGGAGTAAATCTTAATTACTACAGGGGATATCTGGGACAGTCGCTTACAGAAGAATCTCCTTTTGAGGGGACTATTCTGGATAATATAACTTTTGGGGATGTTAGTGTTATTAACGAGCAAGTCTATTGGGCATTAGAAAAAGTAGGATTACTGGAGTTTGTTAAAGAGCAACCTAAAGGTTTATTAACAATGTTATATCCAGAAGGTAGGCAGATACCTTATACCATTGCTAAAAAAATTGTTTTAGCACGTGGAATCGTGAGAAAGCCTAAATTATTGATTCTGAAAGATCCGTTAGATCAATTTAATGGGTCAGAAGCTTCCAGGATTATGGATTTCCTGGTAGATCCTGGAAATCCCTGGGCATTGGTAGTAGTTAGTCAAAATAATAAATGGGCATCCCGTTGTGGTAGAATTATAACCATAGATAAGGGAAAAATCATAAGTGAAAAATAAGAAGGTATGCTAAATATTTCAAACAATAAGCTTAATAAATCTGTAAGCATTTTAGGATATAAAGCTTCACAGAAGGTGTTTGGTAAAGAACATTATAAGTACTTTAATCGTTTTTTGTTAGCGTTTACCATCATCATTTTCATTATTCTGTTTCTTCCTTGGACACAGAATATTAACGGTAATGGGTTTGTAACCACATTAACACCGGATCAGCGACCACAAACAATTCAATCACCAATTCCCGGCAGAATTGAAGAGTGGTATGTACGCGAAGGAGACTTTGTGAAAAAAGGAGATACTATTTTAAGGATTTCCGAAGTGAAAAACGAATATTTTGATCCTGATTTAGTAGCCAGAACAGGGAAACAAATCAAAGCAAAGTCCATGTCAGTTACTTCATATGAAGAAAAAGTAAAAGCGTTAGCAAATCAGGCGGATGCACTTTTACAAGAGCGTGCTCTAAAGTTGGAGCAAGCTAATAACAAATTGCTGCAATCACGATTAAAGGTAAAAAGTGATAGTATTGATCTAGAGGCTGCCAAAACCAATATTAGCATCGCTGAACGACAATTTAATCGTATACAGCAGTTAGAAGATGAGGGATTAAAGTCCCTAACTGATGTAGAAGAAAAACGATTAAAACTACAGGAAACACAGGCAAAATTAATTTCGCAGGAAAATAAATTATTGGCGAGCAAGAACGATGTAATTAATGCACAAATCGAGATGAATCGTATTCAGGCTGAGTATGCAGAAAAAATATCCAAATCTCAAAGTGATCGGTTTACTGCACAATCCGGTCAGTATGATGCAGAAGCCCAGGTGACTAAATTAGAGAATGAGTACACCAATTACGAAATTCGAAATGATTTATATTATATCAAGGCTCCACAAAACGGATTCATTAATAAGGCAATCCAATCTGGTATTGGGGAAACCTTTAAGGAAGGAGATCAATTAGTAGGCATTATGCCTTCTGATTACGATATGGCGGTAGAAACTTTTGTGAAACCGATCGATCTGCCCTTGATACATTTAGATGAAGATGTACGTATACAATTTGACGGATGGCCGGCAATCATTTTTAGCGGATGGCCTAATGTATCTTATGGAACTTATGCTGGTAAAGTTGTGGCTATAGAAACCTTTATCAGCCCTAATGGAAAATATAGAGTACTCATATCCCCGGATCCTAAAGAGCATCCTTGGCCTGATGGAGTACGTGTAGGGTCAGGAGCCACTACCATTGCGTTACTGGAAGACGTACCAATTTGGTTCGAATTGTGGAGACAACTAAATGGATTTCCGCCTAATTATTATCAGCCAGAAGATAAAGCAACAACCTCCAAAAAGAAATAATCTATGAACAGATTTTTGTTGTACAGCTTTCTTTTTCTGACTACTGTATCTCACGCGCAGGAAAAAGACTCTATTACATTAAATTTTAGGGAGTATTTAGGCTTTGTGAAGAAGCACCATCCTGTTGCTAAACAAGCAGAATTGAATATCAGTGTAGGGGAAGCAAATTTGTTGAAATCCAGAGGAGGTTTTGATCCTAAGATTGAAGTAGACTATGATCGTAAAAAGTTTGAGGGCTCAGAATATTATGATTTGCTCAATGCTACATTCAAAGTACCTACCTGGTACGGTATTGAGCTGAAAGCTAATTTCGAACAGAATGAAGGGATTTTTCTGAATCCTGAAAGAACTGTACCTGAAGAAGGACTCTACAGTGCCGGAGTATCCGTGCCTATTGCACAAGGATTATTGATTAATGATCGAATGGCAGCGCTTAAAAAAGCAAAACTGTTTAGAGAACAGACCAAAGCAGATCGCGATCTATTAGTCAATGAGATTTTATACAATGCATCACTTGCATATTTTAATTGGCTTGAAGCATATAATGAAAAAGAAATCTATCAGAATTTTTTAACCAACGCCAGAGTCCGTTTTGACGGGGTGAAAAGAAGTGCCCTGGTAGGGGACAAAGCAATTATTGATACTGTTGAAGCAAAAATTACAGTAGAAAATCGCCTATTAAGCCTGGAGCAAGCAAATGTAAAATTGATGAAGTCAGCGCTAGAACTTTCGAATTATCTATGGATCGGTAATAATATTCCTGTAGAGCTGCAATCTAATGTAATTCCGGATAATGACGTGGATGCTGTGATCGATCAGACCTTGCAAATTCAACAAGCATTGTTTACAGAAGCTGATTTGGTAAATCACCCTAAACTTAGGTCACTAAATTATAAGATAGAAGGATTGCAAATAGACCGAAGGTTAAAAGCAAACAAACTATTACCAAAAATTAATTTGGAATATAATTTTCTAACAGCATCACCAGAGATGGCCAATTCTTTGAATACGGCTGATTATAAAGGTGGAGTTACTTTTCGATTTCCATTATTTTTAAGAAAAGAGCGTGGTGAGGTAAAGTTGGCCAAATATAAAATACAGGACAGCCAATTCGAATTAGCAAGCATACAGGTGCAGATCGAAAACAAAATAAATGCCATCAATAATGAACTGGAATCTTTTAAAACACAGAATAATTTAATCGCCAGTATTGTAACGGATTATACTACCTTGCTTAGAGCAGAAGAGCGCAAATTTAGTTTTGGGGAAAGCTCATTATTCTTAATTAATTCCCGAGAAAGTAAATTGATTGATGCAGAGCTGAAACGTATTCAATTGCAGAATAAATATTTTGGTACCAAAGCAAGGTTGTTTAAGAATTTAGCAGTAAATCCGGAGAATTTATAGCATAATTAACTTTTTAACTTCTGAATGTACACCAATAAATGATAGGTATACTCACCCTTATTCTGAACCCCTGAGCCAATAGCAAACTAACTTTAGGGATTTTCTCCTGTTTATAGCGATTAAAACAATCCTCTACGGGTGTTTTTAGGCCTCCGACTAATTGATCTAAAGGGCTAGACCTCTAAATATAGATTTTTTGACGCTTAATTTTTGAGCATTGCACCTTGACCTTAGAGTACAGACCCTTAGAATATATCTTCTATATTTAAAATCACTCACACGAACCACTTTTTGATAGGCTGTCATACCTCTATGGGGTATAGCTATTAGTAAAGTAGAAGGCCGATACCTAGTAAAAGAAGAAAACAGGTAGAATCCCCCATTTTTTTATAAAAAAAGCATCCATAATTTTATCCTCATAAATACAGATAGTTATTAATCATAAAAAGTTCCCCATGATGACAACTACGTTTTCTGAGATGGTAAAAGAATTTATAACTGATGGTAATACCAGTGCTATTCCTAATCCTGCGCAATCCGGATATTTATGTATGCCAGCGGATTTTTTATCAGAGTTGTTACGATTTGTCTCCATGATGCAAGTGATGAAGGTAGGTGTGAGCAGTGAGATAGCCAAGATAAAAAAAGACCTGAAAATAGTTAATCAGTTTCTAAAAGAAACCAATACTCAAAATAAATTATACATCATCATGGTAGAGGCGGTACATCGTATTGAACATATTTGCGTTGTAGAAGGAGAGCGCGCACAGGTAGAAGGAAAAGTGTCTTTAACAGAAACCTATGCATGGTCTATAGCAGGATGTAAATTGTTTATAGAATACATAAAATTAAAGGAATCGTAAATAGCATCTGATTTTGAAATTTTTACTTAGCCCTCAGAATAGACTTATTTCAATAAAAACGACATTGCTTCTATTCGTTACAGTATTGTTTTCAAATTGCAACAAAGATGAATCGTTCCAAAGTTAACTGGAAAGAATAATTACTGATTATAGCAACTAATCATCTATACATTATGATCTGAATTTTAAAATCTACTATCTTGATCATACGGAAACAACCTATACTTCTGCAAAAACCTTTAGTAGTAAGAAAAAACAGATTCTCTTTACAAAGTGTACATTTGGTATTCGAGGAAGGATAGTACTAATGACTACATTAAATATTATGACACCAACTCTTTCTATATCATTAACAGTAACAAAAAAGAGGTGGTGAGATTTGATCCGTCTGACCATATTACTTATGGATTTAGTAAAAATTTTGATGGAAAATTATTGAGGACTTACTTTCTTCATAATACAAGTCTGAACAAATTTCTTCGGGATTCTATCTATACAGCAAATGTCTCTAAGGAAGATAGTCTTATAAAACTAAAGGTTCTTTATCCCGATGGAGGCGTAGTAATTAATAAGACAAAAGAAATTTTATTTAAAGCTTCAGAAAATTCGATCACAAGAATAATTTTTCGAGCTGAATTAGATAGCCTGTGGGACTACAATGAAAGGAACTTGAAGAATATGCAATTTAATAAGGATACCAAAAAAGAACTGGAAGAACAATTTCAGGCTATAACAAAAGATTACAGCTTTATAGAATATCATCCGCCTTCAGAAAAAGAAAAGAAGCCATTAGAAATAGGACAAAAGGTGATAAATTTTGAAGGAGAATATATACCAAATAACGCTTCTAAATATAACCTAACAAATTTTTCAGATCATGTTGTCATTCTAGATTTTTTGGTACAGAGCTTGCCCACCTTGTACCAAGTCGATTCCTCAGTTAAATAGGATATATTCAAAATATAAAGATCGGAACATAAAATTATTTGGATTAAATGATATAGATACAGATTCGGTTTCTAAATCAAAACTATTGCCGTTTATTCGCAAAGAGAAGATGGCCAATCACGTTGTACTAATAGATATATCCGTTTCCGAAAAATATAGGGTAAGAGGTTATCCAACTTTATGTATTATAAATAAAAATGGTAAAGCCGAATATGCCAAATTAGGATATTCTGAAAATTTAGAAAAAGAAGTTGATAGCGTTCTGAATAAGATGAAACAGCAAAATTAAGCTATTCACTGTTAAAAGCGCAAAACTATGTAATACAAAAGATAAGCTAACAGCTGTCAAAACTGTATTGGTCCTTGATAACTGAAACTTCAGACCCAAATATAGTTTTCCAAAAAAACATTTCCATAAAAAAGTGTTTCTTTGTAGGAAATATATGATACAGTCCATTGATTAAGTTGCTACAAAAAATACCACGAACTATTCCGGCAGAGATAAGAAAAGACTCGTTTAAGGATGCACTACGATTAGCATTGCAATCCTCAATTTCGGCAGCGATCGCTTTTTTGGTCATGAATTATTTTGATCTTCCGGAGGCTTTTCTGGCAGTAATTTCTGCGGTGTTGATTGTAGAACCTAGCATCGGAGATACCTTCAACCAGGCAAAAGGCAGGGTGATGGCCACCATTGTCGGTAGTATCGTGGGGTTTATATTTGTGGCCGTTATTCCGTGGGGATTCGGTACAGCCATTTCATTAATGGTCACGATGTTCCTGATGAACGGTATTGCCAGTTATAAACCTACCTGGAGATATGGAGTAGTGGCAGCTGTTGCTCTGGCTTTAGGTTCAGAAAATAGTGCTTTGGCCACATCAGTGGATCGACTGATCGCTATTGGAGTGGGAATTGGTATTGGTATCCTGATTACATCAGTTCTATGGCCACAAAAAGCGAGTAGCAGAGCCAATAATTATCTGAGAAAAGCACTGAATGCCGCTTGCGAAAGATTCGAAATTGCTTATGAAAACAGTACAACTTCTGATAAAGAAGATGCAGATAATGTAGCGGATGACTTTTATACCAATCTGGGGAAAGCAAAAAATGTAGCAAGAGTGATCAGAAAAGGGTCTAAAGAGTCTGTTCTAAAACAAATTGATGCTGTAGAAAAACTCTATAATTCAATTTTGATAATAAATCGGGTGGGAATAAACGCAGATACGACATTGTTATCTGAAGATGCCGGAATAGAAAATGATTCTGAAAGGTTTAAAAAGAAAGCCTGTGATATCATTAAATCATTCGTAAATCGGGAAGAGGTGTCGGATGAAGAAATTAAGGACTTTGATAAACTAGCACTACGTGCAAAAGAAGATGTAAATGCTAAGAGCGATGATAAAGAGCAAAATATGTTTCGTCACGCGTTTGTTTTTGGCATTACTGAAATCAACGATAGCCTTACTACCCTAAAAGAACTCCTTAAAACAACGTAGTTATTATTGTATTTTGATATGCTGATCAACTACAGATTTTTCTATATCTCTTAACATATATAATTGGTATTTAGTGGGATGGTGAAGGTGGCTTCAGAAGTATATTTCTTGTATAAAATCTGCAGTATGGGATAACAAAGCTCATAGACCGTTAAGGTATATTTTTTAATATACTATTTATTTTTAACACTTTGAGATTTTGTGTTTTTAAAATTATTGTATGTTTTTATAAATTTAAATTATTGAATATCAATGATTTAAAAAATTATAGGAAAGTAATCGTTTTATATATTAATAGTATTACTATTAAATATTTGTTAATGACCATTGATTAATCTAAATAAATGCTATTTTTGTTTAAGTATTTAACTTATAATTTAAACAAATTGAGAAAGGTTTATTTAGTCATCTTAGGTATTTTTATTTCATTTGCACAAGCCAGCGCTCAGGGACCTGATGAATCCCAGTTAGGTGCGTGGTATATGTATTTCTATAATACGACTTTCAAAGAATCGAATTGGGGTATCCAGGGAGATTTACAATATCGAGATTGGCGTGGTTTGGGAGATAGAGAACAACTATTATTACGTTCCGGAATTACCTATACGCCGACAGATTCCGGTGTAAAGTTTACGCTTGGTTTTGCAAATATTACAACTGGTCAATATGGAGTTGATATTGATAATCCCGTATCAGAAAATCGTATTTATCAAGAAGCACTATTTTCTAACAGTATATTAAAGAAGTTACTTCTAACTCATCGTTTTAGGTATGAACAGAGGTGGGTAGAGGATCAGGATTTCAGAACTCGCTATCGCTACAATTTGTTCGTAAATATTCCTTTTAAAGGATATGCTCTAGATAAAGGGACACCGTATTTTGCTTTTTACAATGAATTATTTATCAATGGTGAGCGCTCTATCGGTAATGACAGAGAAGTACAATATTTTGATCGTAACAGAACATATCTGGGACTAGGATATGCTATAAGCAAAGGGCTTAGGATTCAGTTAGGATGGATGGAACAGACCACAGTGAATTGGCAGAAGGGACAATTACAGTTTAGCCTTCACCATACTTTTTAAATTTTTAAATTTTAAACATTAAATATATGAGAAAACTTTTTTTACCATTGGCAACAGTACTAGGAATTCTATTGATAACTTCCTGTCAGGAAACGAAAAAAGCTGAACCTACAGTACAGCAACCCCAGCAGGAATTAGTAGAAGAAAAAGTGGTGGGTAGTATTCTTACAGCAGAAGAGCAAGCAGGAATGACTCCTCAGGAAATTATTGGAAGATTGAAGAAAGGAAATGAGAATTTTATAAATAATAATTTGACACAAAGGGATCACTCCGAGCAACGAAGAAAAGCGATGATCGGTCAATTTCCAAAAGCTATCGTGTTATCTTGTGTAGATAGTCGTGTTCCTGTTGAGGATGTTTTTGATTTAGGAATTGGTGATATTTTTGTTGCGAGAGTAGCAGGAAATATTGAAAACGCAGATATCGTAGGATCTATGGAATTTGCTACGGCTGTAGCCGGTTCTAAGCTAGTGATTGTTATGGGGCACACTGCGTGTGGTGCCGTAAAATCAACTATTGATAAGGTAGATGCAAAATCTTTGGGGATGAACTCACTCGCAGATTTGATTGATGAAATCGAACCAGCTGTTGTAGAAACAGAAAATGAAGGAGAGCGTAGTTCGAAAAACGCAGCATTTACTAACTTAGTTATTAATAATAATGCAATGCGAACCGTAAAAAATATTCGTGAAGCATCGCCTACTATGGCAAAAATGGAAGACGAAGGCGATATCATGATTCTTTCTGCTGTTTACGATATGGAAACTGGCAAAGTAAGTTTCAATAACGATTAACATTTGTTATCGAGATACTCGATATTATAAGTTCCTGTACATTTAATGGACAGGAACTTTTTGTGTGCGGTTGCTGCATTAATTCCTTAGAAAACCAATCGATTACCAGTCCTGATATTGCTAACTATAGAATCACAATCAAAAAGGATTGTATTTCATCGGAAAGAATTAGTTTGATCAGATTTAGAATGTAAATTTAGTAATGGATTCATTGTATCGATTTAATCTACCACCAGAGGAAGATGTCATTCTTAGAAATACAACGATTACTATATTTTATACGCTGATTACATCTCATAGTTATTTTAATATTGGAGTTCACAGTATTTTAGTAAACATATAAAAAGAGGTGTTATAAAAGAAAAAAGGTAGCGAATTGAAACAGCTACCTTTTCTTTATTAATATAATATTTTATTTTTAATTCGCAGGGATGATAACCGAGACCTTACCGTTTATTACATCTCCGTTTCGTAACTTCATATTGCAAAAAATCAGGGTTATCCTTTCGCCATCATTGTTTACAAACAATTCAGTCTCCGCAGTAGAATCACTATTGTCAATTAATACCTGGTTAGTTGATTTTACAAGTTCTCTCTGGATGTGAGTGAGATCAAATGCATAGTCTATACCAAAATATTGTCCTGTTTTTGGGTATCCGCCGTTCAATTCGTTAAAATTAATCTGAAAGATATCCGGCCAGATTCCAAATCTAAAACCAATATTTCCTTCATCACAGCAATTAGGATCTGTTATGGTCACATCGGCTTCTCCCCAGGTTCCTGAAATACTGTAATAATTATCCCGCTCATACGAGCAGGGAACAGCAGAAGTAGTAAAGGATTTCCAATCGGTCTCTTCCGAAGGGCCATTTTTTGTAAATGCCGTATACTAATAGGTTGTATTTGGAGTTAACCCATCGAACGCGTGACTATAATTATAAAAACCATTATAATAGGCTACCTCTTCTTCGAGTTCGATCACTTGATCATTACTGGAGTCCTGCGCATTTCCGCCTCTGAATATAAAACCTACTGTATATGTGTCTGGTTCTTGAAAAACAATATTTTCGTAATCAATAAAACCATTAAGTGTTACTGAGTTTTGAGAAATATACGTAGTATAAGACCGTACACAGGGAGCGTCATAAATTGCATCTTCATTTCCGTCACTAAAGAGATCACCCTCATTACAGGAATATAGTACACACATAAGACATAAAAAAGTAAGTAATTTTTTCATTTGGGGGAGATTGTTATTAAAATTGGCTACAAAAATGCAGTGTTTAAATCATTTACAACGGTAAATAATACCTGAAAAAGAGAACAAACAGTCTGAATGCTTTTACCAAGGATATGAGCTGTAATTCTAAGTTGACGTTAATCTGTTTTAGGCAGCATAGTAAAATAAGATTCACATAATCTCTCAGGTAATTGGATCAAATGCCAAAGTCCATTATTTCTGCAGCAATCAAGGAGAGTGTTTTGATGAAATGAAAAGCAGTCCTTTAAAAATAACGATACCCTAATTCATAAAATATAGCGGTTCTTTAAGTTTTACACCTTGTTTTTTAGGGGTATTTTCCCTTTTTTTAAAAAGTTATTTAACCTTTTATGAAGGATGTATTTCCCTTAAAAATAATTTCAATATTATGATAATCAATTAGTTGTATTTTTTTAAAGTTTTCGGTTATATCGAAGCTATTTTAGAAGATAGATTTTCAAGGTATATTTGAGCCTATCCTACATCAGTCTTACAAACCGCGGTGTTAGCCTGATGAAAATCACAATAAAACTACCTGCAAAAGGTACGAAGTCCCAACAGTGTATTGCATCCTAAAGACCACCCATCTTAACGGGGCAGCAATAGCATTAAATGTTGTTTCATTTATAAAGATTGATGTAATGCAGTAAAGGGATATTACTAACTGAATGTTGTACTATTAAAACCACAACCAAATGAAAAATCTAAAATTATGGGCGTTTTGCGCTATTATGACAGGATGCTTTATATCTTGTCAAAAAGAAGACATCTCTGACACCGCTTTAGAAGGGGTAGCAGAACAACCCACCAAATCACAGCTCGATAAACTGTTTAAAATGGGGGTAAACACAGAAGAAGTAACTATAGAGGATATTCTGTTGCCAGATGGATCTAAAATAAAATACCTGGTATCGGGGGATATTACCATTCCTGTCAATGATCTGAACAAATATCCGGATCTGGTATCGGGAGAAGGGGATAATAAGCAATATCGATCGGATTATATTGTAGCACCACAGCATAGGAACATACGCATCCTTGGTTGGACAGGTACAGGTTCAAGTTTTGATCTGACTCCCAAAATGCAAACCGCATTAGCTTGGGCAGTGGCAAACTATAATGTTTTACCAAACACACTGAATTTTACGCTAACCTATGGTAACGATCAATCGCAGGCAGATATGGTAGTGTATAGAGTTATTGGAGGCGCAGGTGGATCAGCCGGATTCCCAACAGCAGCAGGCAGACCCAATCGGTATGTGCGTATTAACTCCGGACTGGACAGCAATACCTATAGTCTAAACGTAGTAGAGCACGTGGTTGGTCACGAAATAGGTCATAGTGTTGGCTTTAGGCATCAGGACTGGTACAATCGTTGGAGCTGTGGATATACCGGATCACTTCCTGCAGAACCATCAGTAAGCCCGGCCGCGATCTGGATTCCCGGCACACCTTGGTCTCCGTATGCAGATTCTATTATGTTGGGTTGCTTCAATACAGGAGAGGACGGTGAGTTTACGCCTTCAGATGTAACAGCATTGAATATCCTATATTAGATCATACAATTTATAGATGACTCGTTAGTATAAATGACGTTACGTCTATCATATAAGATATAATCACACATTCATTTTGCCCGGTCAGCATTCTACGGATTGGCTAAAATGAATGTGTGTTTTATTTAGATGACCTCAAGAGTCTTCCCCCTGAAATGCTGATGAAAGGAAATAGTATTCATTTTGTCTACTATAAACTTTGGATATGCATAATTCCTATGTATTTTTAGTACAACTAAGTTTAAGGTTGTATAATCTCTAATTTTTAGTATCATTATAAGAATGCTTCACTAAATTAAATCCATGAAAGTAATCGGAATCGAAATTGATAAAAAAAGAGCCATTTGTGTAGTATTGTCCAAAGATGATGAAGGCAGCTATACTAATGATACTGGAAAAATAAAATTTATCGAAATAAAGGATGATCAGAACAATCAGGAAATACAGATTTTTTTGAAAGAAATCCACAACTTATTTGACACGGTACAACCAAGTCAGATAGCCATCATTAGCAGACAAACTAAAGGAAAATTTGCCGCAGCTTCGGTTTCTTTTAAACTAGAAGCACTAATCCAATGTTATTCGGAAGTAGAAATAGGTTTTGTTTCCAAACAAACGCTAACTGCTTACTATAAAAAAAATGAACTTCCGGTTTCGTTTGATAATGTATATCAGGAAAATGCGACCCGATTAGCAGCATATTTGCTAAGAGAATAGGTTGTCTTCATCTTAAAATTAAAACTCTAAAACAGACATTGATAGGAATTTTTCCATTGGTAAAGGAAAAATTCCAAATATCAAATATTTCTTTTAGATTTGTATTCCAAAAGAAATGTAATGTCAGAAAAACTATATGCTGTTATCGATGTTGAAACCACGGGCAAAGGAATCCACGGAAATCGTATAACAGAAATCTGCATTGTATTGCTAAAAGGAGATACTGTCATAGATAAATTCACCTCCCTGGTGAATCCGGAGTGTAATATTCCACCTTTTATAACCGGTCTGACCGGTATTGATAACGATATGGTTCGAAGTGCACCGAGATTTTACGAAATTGCAGAGCGAATAGTAGAATTGACCAGAGGAGCTATTTTTGTAGCTCATAATGTGAATTTTGACTATAATGTTATCAAAGGAGAATTTAAGAACCTGGGGTATTCTTTTATTAGAAAAAAGCTATGTACGGTTCGTCTGTCCAGAAAATTAATTCCAGGAATGTTTTCTTATAGTCTGGGCAAACTTTGTTCTTCTCTGAATATTCCGTTGGAAGATCGACATAGAGCAGAAGGAGACACAGATGCTACGGTGATTCTTTTTCAGCGCATACTGAGTCTTGATCCCGATTTTGAAGTGATCAATAAATTCTTAAATGTGCGTTCTAAAGAAGCAACACTGCCTCCGCACCTTAAAGCAGAAAATATCGAAGCATTGCCGGATGAAACAGGTATTTATCTCTTTAAAGATCAAAAGGGAAAAGTAATTTATGCGGGTAAGGCTAAGAATATCAAACAGCGTGTAATCAGTCATTTTTATGATAAAAAGAATAAAGAGTATGCATTGGGTCAAGCCACATATTCTATAGATTATGAGGTTACAGGTAATGAATTAGTGGCGTTATTATTAGAATCAGAGAAAATACAGAAACACTATCCTAAGTTTAATCGAGCTCAGAAAAGACCAGTAGCTCCTTATTGTATTATTTTTTATACCAACAGGAAAGGCGTAATCCAGCTAGCTATAGACAGATCGAATACATTTGATCATTCTGTAGAAATATTTTATAGCAGAGCGGAGGCGATAGAAAAACTGGAGCAACTTTGCGAAGAATACCAATTATGTCCACGGTATTGCAGTTTGCAAAATACTACAGAGCGTTGTTCGCATTATAAGATTAATAACTGTAAAGGTATTTGCGTAGGCGAAGAATCTGTAGCCCTGTATAATATGCGTGTACAAAAGGCATTATCCTCTTTGCGTAAAGATCAAAAGAGCTATTTCATTAAAGAAAAAGGCAGAACCTTTAATGAGCAAAGTTTTGTAATGATACAAGATGGCATTTATAAAGGTTTTGGATTTATACAGGAAGATGAACAAATCGCAAATATTGAAGACTTTGATAATTTCTTATGCCTGCAGAAACACACCTATCATACTACCAAGATCATCAAAAGTTATCTTCGTAAACATGGAGACAGGAATATTGTACCGATATAGAGGATATTAATATTCTTTTCAGAAATTATAACAAAACAATAGCATATCGCTATCACCTAATTTAGTACTTTGACGACTAATCTTTTAATGATTAGTTGTTTATGAAAAGTATCCTTACCATAGTAATTGCATTCCTCACTATAACTGTTTATAGTCAGAAAACCATTGATTTTCCATCAAAAGATGGGTTAATTATGACCGCAGACGTGTATGAAGCAGCCGACAGTAACCAGTTTATTATTCTTTTTCATCAGGCAGGATGGAGTCGGGGAGAATATCAGGAGATCGCTCCAAAACTCACTACGTTAGGATATAATTGTCTGGCAGTAGATCAACGATCCGGAGGAATCGTAAACGGGATACAAAATAAAACGAATACTTTGGCAAAAAAAGAAGGGAAGAAAACTGAATATTCAGATGCTTTTCAGGATATAGAAGCAGCAGTAGCTTATGTAAAAAAAATGTATAATCCTAATAATATTATTATTTGGGGAAGTTCGTATTCTTCGTCTCTGGTGCTTAAATATGCTGGAGATTATCCGGATTCGGTGAATGGAGTATTATCATTTTCTCCGGGAGAATATTTTGGAAAGAAGAACTTTATTACGACCAGTGCTGCCAACATAAAAGTTCCTGTGTTTATCACTTCAGCACAAAATGAGAGAAAGAACTGGTCTGGAATTTACGATACGATTCAATCAGACAAAAAACAATTTTTTCTTCCGGAAACTAAAGGAAACCATGGATCAAGAGCGCTTTGGGATAAATTTGAAGATAACGAAAGTTACTGGAAAGCGGTCAAGGGGTTTTTAGAAACGATATAGATATCTAAAAATATACTTGTGCCTTGTCGATGACGGTTAAAAAAAGGTCGCATAAATGAAATGTCAAAATGACGCTTTATCAACGAAAACATGTCATAATTTTGAGAGCATGTCCATTACCAAACGATTCTGATGCTACTTTTTTCCTTTATGGAATAAAATTTGAAAAATGTAGTATGATTTTTTATGGTTTATTATTTGAAATTTTTAAATTATGAAGAAGAAACCTGTCAAAGTTCAGCTTGTTGGGAAAAATAATAATCGGTATCAAATAAAATTTCCCAATTTAGAAGTCCCGATTGAGGTAAATGAGCATTTATACAGCAAGATGTTATATAGTGATCAATACCAATTTAGAAATTCTACGGGCAATACCGGAAAAGTATACTCCTCATAAACTAGTTATTATTAAAATCAGGTCAAGTATAAAAACTACTGACCTGATGTTTAATTAATTCTATTGTTTAGTAAGATTACGCCTCTTCCATATACTCTTCAATAGGAGCACAGGTACAAATCAGATTTCTATCTCCATAAGCATCGTCTACACGTCGTACTGTAGGCCAGAATTTATTGTCAGCTACATATGATAAAGGATAGGCTGCTTGTTCTCTACTGTATGGAAAATCCCAGACATCAGCAGTTAACATAGCCATTGTATGGGGTGCATTTTTCATCACATTATTTGGATTATCGGCACTTGCTTCTGCAATTTCCTGTCGAATACTGATCATTGCATCACAAAAACGATCTAACTCTGCTTTACTTTCACTTTCTGTAGGTTCGATCATAATCGTTCCCGCAACTGGAAAAGAAACCGTAGGTGCGTGGAATCCATAATCCATTAATCTTTTAGCAATATCCGTGACTTCGATTCCGTGAGCTTTAAAAGGTCTACAGTCCACAATCATTTCGTGAGCAGCACGACCACGTTCTCCCGAATATAAGGTGCTATAATGTCCGTCTAATCGTTCTTTAATATAATTAGCATTCAGAATGGCATATTCTGTAGCTTCTTTAAGACCTTGTGATCCTAACATGGCAATATATCCGTAAGAGATCAAACAAGCCAATGAAGATCCCCAGGGAGCCGCAGAAATAGCAGTGATAGCTTGTTCTCCTCCTGTTGCAATCACCGGATTACCTGGTAAAAAAGGTACTAACTGTTTTGCTACACAGATTGGACCAACTCCCGGTCCTCCACCTCCATGTGGGATTGCAAATGTTTTATGTAAGTTAAGGTGACAAACATCAGCACCAATAGCTCCCGGATTTGTTAATCCTACCTGAGCATTCATATTAGCACCATCCATATAAACCTGCCCACCATTATCGTGGATAATCTGCGTGATCTCTCTAATTGCAGACTCGTACACTCCATGTGTAGATGGATAAGTAACCATTAATGCAGAAAGATTATCTTTATATTTCTCTGCCTTTTCTCTCAGGTCATCTACATCGATATTTCCATCTTCTGTGGCCTTCGTCACTACTACTTTCATACCAGCCATTACAGCAGACGCAGGATTGGTTCCGTGTGCAGAAGAAGGGATCAAACAGATATTTCTGTGGTGTTCACCTCGGGACTTATGATATGCACGGATTACCATTAACCCCGCAAATTCTCCCTGAGCTCCTGAATTAGGTTGCAATGAGGTTGCTGCAAAACCGGTGATCTCTGTTAATTGATCTTCTAATTTTTTTAGAACTTCCTGATATCCTTTTGCCTGTGAAACTGGTGCCATAGGGTGAATGTTACCCCATTGCGGATCACTAAGTGGTAACATTTCGGACGCGGCATTCAGCTTCATCGTACAAGAACCCAAAGGTATCATAGAATGATTTAATGAAAGGTCTTTGCGTTCCAGTTTTTTAATGTAACGCATCAGTTCTGTTTCCGAATGATAGGTATTAAACACTTCATTGGTTAAGAACTCTGTGTTTCGTTTTACAGTTTTCGGAATGTTTGCCGAAATATCGGATATCGCAATGTTAATACTTTCTTTACCAACAGCTTTTGCAAAAATTGATACAATTGCATTTAGATCTGCAATTGTGGTAGCTTCATTTAAGGAAATTGAGACAGTTTCTGCATCAGGATAATAGAAATTTACTTCTTGCGCTTCAGCAATTTCTTTGATCTTATCAACATCTGCTTTTACTCGGATGGTATCAAAGAAAATTGTATTTAATTGGGGATATCCAATTTTTTCTAAAGTATTTGCAAGTTCAGTAGCAGATTCATGTACTTTATTAGCAATATATTTTAATCCGTCTTTACCGTGATATACAGCATACATTCCTGCCATTACTGCCAGTAAAACCTGTGCAGTACAGATATTTGAGGTTGCTTTATCACGTTTGATATGTTGTTCGCGAGTTTGCAGAGCCATTCGCAATGCTCTGTTTCCATTCATATCCTGGGTAACACCGATAATTCTACCTGGAATGTTTCTTTTATATTCTTCTCTGGTCGCAAAATAGGCTGCGTGAGGACCACCATATCCTAATGGAATTCCGAATCGTTGAGTGGTACCGACCACTACATCTGCACCAAAACTGCCGGGAGATTTAAGAGCTACCAAACTCAGGATATCCGCAGCTACGGCTACTTTGATTTCTGATTGATGTGCTTTTTCTACGAATTCTGCATAATCATAAACCTGACCTGATACACCTGGATATTGCAGGATAGCACCATAATAGTCAGTAGAAAAATCAAAATTTGTATGATCACCTACTACTAATTCGATATCTAGTGGTATTGCTCGCGTTTTTAATAATGATAATGTTTGTGGAAGAATTTCTTCGGAAACAAAAAACTTATGGATATTTTCTTTTTTCTGATTTCTGGATCGGACGGCAAATAACATGGTCATTGCTTCAGCCGCTGCAGTACTCTCATCAAGTAAGGAGGCATTAGCCAATTCCATACCTGTAAGATCACAAACCATAGTTTGGTAATTCAATAATGCTTCTAATCTTCCTTGAGCAATTTCTGCCTGATAAGGGGTGTATGCAGTATACCAACCCGGGTTTTCCAGAATATTACGTTGTATTACTGCTGGTAAACAAGCTTCGTGATATCCTAAACCAATGTAGGTCTTAAAAACTTTATTCTTAGCCGCTAATTTTTGGATGTGGGCAGAATATTCTTGTTCACTTAAGGCCTCGTCAAGCTGCAAAGGTGCTTTTAATAAGATGTCATCAGGAACAGTTTCAAAAATAAGTTGATCAATAGAATCAGCTTTAATCGTACGCAACATATCATTGAGATCCTTTTCTGAAGGGCCTATATGCCTTAGTTTAAATGAATCAGTTTTCATAGCAAAAAACAGTTGAGAATTGAAAGCGCAAAAGTACATATTTAATCGCTAAAAATTTCACAATAAATTAACCTAAGGCTACCAAGTTTTTAACCAATTTAGAGTGTTATTAACAGATCCCCCTAAATTAGCACTGTGAAAATCCTAAAAAGTATATTTAATTTTTATATAAATAGTAGTATTCATGTGGCGTTCGCTATTGTGGCCTTAGTAAAACTAACTTTTTTAAAGTTCGAAATATTAGGAGGGAATACGTACATATATTTTAGTTTTTTTGGTGCGATTGTAGCATATAATTTCGTAAAATATGCAAGTATTTCGAAATTATATCATAGACAATTGACTAAATCGATGAACGGGATCAAAATATTAACAGGTATTAGCGCAGTACTGTTTGTGTATTTTGGATATCAATTATCACTAGACACTCTGATCTATTTGCTCCCTTTTATTGTATTAACCATTCTTTATGCTGCACCTGTATTCCCAAATAAGAAGAATCTGCGTAGTGTTGCCGGAATTAAGATTTTTATTATAGGAGTTACCTGGACTGGAATCACGGTACTAACACCCATTATCTATACAGAAGGGTCTTTAGGGTTTGATATGATTATGGAGATTATTCAACGCTTTTTATTTATAGTGGTGATTATGTTGCCTTTTGAGATCAGAGACCTACAATATGATGAAAAAGAACTCGAGACTATTCCTCAGAAAATAGGAGTTACCAGAACTAAAGTGTTCGGTAGTATTTTGTTAGTTATATTCTTACTTCTTACCGCATTTAAGAATGAACTTTATCCTACAGAAATTCTGAGTAGTGTTTTTGTTACAATAATTAGTCTATTGTTTTTATGGGCTGCGGATAAAAAACAATCACAGTATTTTTGTTCCTTTTGGGTCGAAAGTATTCCGATAATGTGGTTGACAGTATTGATTATGCTACAAAGTTTATTTGGCTAATTCTTTACGCAGCTGGGTTTTCATTTCCTCCTTCTTTGCAGATTCGATTACTTGTACATTGGATTTTCTTATAGCTGTGGTGAGTTTGTTATTCCTTTTAGAATATGCTCTGGTCACCTTACAATAAAGTAATCTGATATTTAGTTTAATGATTTCCATAATGGAAGCTTCACCATATTGGTTTTTATCACATATCAGTTTCGCCTGTTCGCAGGAGATTAATAAACTATTACTCATTTTTATTACAATTGTAAATACTATTATTTGGGGCTTTATTTGGTTTTTATTCTTGCTCAGCCATTTTTTTCTTTAACTGTTCTTTCATTGCATCTTTGGCTGACCGATTAATGCTTATGACTTTAGGATCTTTAAATAAGTTAGTTAGTTTCGTGTTTTTGGACGAATATTTTCTACAAGCCTTACAATAAATTAGATGAATATTTAATTTTACTTTTTCCCAAAAAGAGGCTTCTTTGTATTGATTTTTATCGCAGATGTGATTAACGCTTTCACAACTGACAAATATTTTGTTTCCTTTACTCATGTGTATTAAAACCAGTTTTTTTCCAGGCATTCTGCCATCGCAGTACGTGCACGATGAATGATTACCCATAGATTAGACGCAGTGATATCAAATTCATTACAAATAGCTTCAGTATCGAATCCTTGTATTGTCTTCATACTAAAAATACGAGCTTGTTTTTCTGGTAATTTACCGATGCAATCGTGTATGGCCACACCTAGTTCTTTATTTTCAATTTCCCCTTCGGCATTTTGATCAAAGGGATCAGCTACTCTTTCTTCCAGCCAGTCTCCTTCAGTCTCTCCATCGTTAGTATAACTAATACGTACTTCTGCCTTTCCTTTTTTACTATTTATTTTTCTGTAATGGTCTATAATTTTCCTTTTAAGAATCGAAATAAGCCAGGTGCGTTCACTTGCTTCTCCTTTAAAGTTTTTCATAGATTTGAGACCTGCAAAAAAAGTTTCTTGCACTAAGTCTTGTGCAATCTCCCTGTCGTCAACCCTAACAATGGTATAGTTAAATAAATAATCACTGTACTTGTCTATCCACGTATTAGGGTCTATCGTGTTTGTTGGCATAGTATAAAAGCTCTTTTCTTCAAAAATAGGATAAAAAGTTGAATCTTAAATTAGTTTAAATGATTGAATTGTAGAAGAATTTGAAAAGCTTTCTCATAAAACACCTGTAACTGTGTATTATATGGATGGCTGTATGATATTATGTTTGTGTTAATCAATTTAAAATAAAGTCTTGAAAAAAATACACTGCTTTGTATATTTCAATTGATATTTTATCTGTATTGTAAATACAAGAAGTTGGAAAAAATTTGTTCCGTATTATATAGAGGATAGGAATGTAAGTTAGTTTCAGCATAAGGGAGCAAGGATGGAAGCCGTAGCTATAGGTTTTGGATACGGTGAGATTAATCGTACCTCTATCTATGAGATTGTCCTGCCACCACTACAGCTCAGAGAATGTGCCTTCCAACCTATATTGAAGGTATCGAAGCTAATAACATTATGAGTACATCGGGATAAGTACTCATATACTGCTTTGGTATTCATGAGTAGGTAGAAAGTTAACGGTTATGATATATTATGGAGAGTTATATGCGTGAAAAGATCAGATGATTAGACATTTACTATTTGACAGTATATTATGTAAGAGAGATGAAGTTCGTAAAATTGATATGCTCACTTTTCAGGTAAGTTTTTAATTTTTTTTTCGATTTCCGTTTTAATGAATTGATTTCTTCCCGAAAGAAATCGTATCAGATGTTTTTTTAAGAATAAGCGATCAAAAATCTCTCCTAAAGCCCCATAAGGAACTTTGTATTCCAGTATGTCTATCATTTCCGTTCTGGTTTCGGTTTTTTTGAAAATGTGCTGGTGTTTGAAACTTTTAAAATGCCCTTGAATCATTTCATCAATGAAGTAGGTTGGGTATCTTAAGGATGTTATTTTGCTTTGATGCTTTAGATACAATCCAAAATGTTTTCCTCTCCAGGTAACAGTTTCGTATAGTTCAATTACTCCTGAGGTTTTTCCGGCTATAGCCTTCTCTTTTGTGTGTATAGCAGAATCCATATGAAGATCAATATTTCTGGCAGCGTTAAAAACTACTTCGATTGGTGCTTGGATTAGTGTTTGTAGATTAATGGTAGTCATAAATTATCTGGTTAAATCCTGTATAGCGTCTCTAAGTTTGGGATAACTGAATTTAAACCCATGATCCTGAAGCTTTTTCGGAATTACATTTCTACTCTTTAAGATCAATTCCGTTTCGGTTTTGATGATTCTGGCTCCAATTTCGAGTAGAGGTTTAGACAATGGGATACCAAAAGGCATTTTTTTAATAGCTCGTAATGTTTTCATTAAGCCTTTATTGTCAGTTGGTGTTGGAGCTACAATATTGACTGGACCTTTTATATCTAGATTTTTGATGATGAATTCCAGACTTCTGGCAAAATCTGTTTCGTGAATCCAGCTAAACTTCTGATTTCCGTTGCCTTGTTTACCACCAAAACCAATTTTTACCAAATTGAGAATTGGCTGGAATGCACCTCCATTTTTTCCTAAAACAATAGAGGTTCTCAGTGCAACTTTTCTGGTTTGAGGAGTCTGTTGGGAAAAGAAAGTGTTTTCCCAATTGGTAGCTACGTTGACAGAAAAACCGGTTCCGATTTCACCAGTCTCTTCATCCATTTCTTTATCTAAAGAATGTCTGTATATTGTTGCTGTAGAAGAATTTAGCCAAAGTAGAGGTGGGTTCTCACAACCAGAAATTGCCTCTCCTAATACAGTTGTAGAGTCTACCCGGGAAGAAAGAATGATATCCCTGTTCTTTTGATGATATCTGCAATCTACAGATTTTCCTGTCATATTAATAAGAACCTCTGCACCATCCATTTGGTGTTTCCATTCGCCCAAATTTTTGGCATCCCAATGAACATATTTGATATTATCAATGGTGTTGTCCTTACCACGAGTAAGAATTACTATATTTTCTGCCTTGTTTTTAAAGTAATTGACCAAAACATTTCCTAAGAATCCTGTTCCTGCTGCAATAATTAGCTTTTTCATAATTTTTAAATTAAAATAATAATACGGGTAACCAAAGTACTCGGTATACGACCCAAGTTATAGTTAGATATGAAGGTAGTTTTAATAACTTTACTCTTCTTGCATGTTCATAAATCATTAGACAAACAACAAACAAAAAAGACAGTATGCGGATTTCTATAGAAATCTGTTCTTTTTGATAAATCAATATCATCGGAATTAGAGCTAAAGATCCTAGTAAAGAAACAGTAATCATATGAGATAAATACAAGTTGATCTTTCTCTTAACAAAAATTACAATGATGGCTCCTTGCCAAATAATCTGTCCAGAGCACATAACCATTTCTTTGATTAGGTTATCATTCGGAATTAATTCCGGAAGCACTTTTGCATAATAAAATAAAACCACCGTTGATAGTATCGTCGCAATTATGATATATACCCATTGATAAGTTTTCGAAAGGTTACACATATTTTATTTCTCTGCTGTTATTAAATAGTATCCAAAGCTTCTCAGATGTAGTCCGGATAGTAAAGCAAAGAAAGAACCTTTGAGGTTTTTCCAACTTTGTAGTTTTAGCGTTTCTTTCTTGAATAGTTTTTTGAAAATAAAACCGGTTATCGCAAAGGGCACGTGCAATACTGAAGGCGCTACTCTAAAAGAAATATCTTCTACGATTATGTTTTTGAAACCAATTTCCTTTAGAGATTTTTTAACGCGTTGTATACTGCCTAATCCTTCCAGGCTCCATCCTTTGCAAAGTTGATTATAACAGTAATGACTTCCAGGACATAATTGATCTTCATCTTTTTTTAGAAAAGCATCCGCTATGACAAATTTTGCTCCTGGTTTTAGGATTCTATAGGCTTCACTCAATGCTTCTTTACTATGACCAGAATGACACAAACTTTCAATCGCGTATGCACTATCAAAACTGTCGTCGATAAAAGAAGTGTTACAATAGTTTTCTTCAAGAATCAGCCCGTTCATGTTTTGGAATCTTTTATTGCCTTCCTGAACCTGAAAACGAGAAAGTGTGACTCCGATGACACTAAGACGAGGATATTTACGTAAACCATATCTCATCGTACCGCCAATTCCACAACCTAAATCTGCAATCAGTCCATTCTTTTTGGTGAAACGTAATCGATTAAACACTTGATTGTTCATTTCGTTAAGCATGGTGTCCCTTTTAAAAATCGTTGTTTTAAAGGGAATATAGTAACCAAAATGCATATTGAAATCCTTGCTCCAGAATTCATAATCCTCTGTTGCCTCATCATAAAGGTCGATAAGCTTTTCATTATTTGATTTCTGGAATCTGATTTTATGCAGGAGTGGATATGTAGTGTTCATGATGGTAATTTTTTTAGTTGTCCAAAGAAGATTCAAGATTCATTGCTTGCTGATACTTTTTAATTTCGTAAGTTAAGTACAAAAAATATGCAGCAATACTCATGGGAATAACGGTCATATATATAATCATAAATGATGTGTTTTTTATATCTGTGAAAAATAGTAGTCCATAGAGAGCAACTAGAAAGAAATAAGCGACAATGTGCTTTTTAAGTTTGATGCTAAATGATTTCCATTTAATTAAAAGAACTACGCTCATTGTTATTTGTGTTCCTCCGAGCAGTATCTGTGCTAACAATCCAAAATAGAATGTTACGTAAAGAAGTAATGTTATGATAAAACTCCATTTGTTAATATTATGCATTGTTTTCATTATTCTAATAATTTAAAAGTTTCAATAATTTTTGAAATATAATTGGAAAAAGAAAAGGAATTTCTTCCTTGTATCTCAAGATTATATTTGTAGGTTTTATTTGATAAGCTTCATCAAGGTTTTTGTAATCCAATTAGATTCTTGATTAACCACTTTATTCATCATCGTATCCGCACTATCCGCTAATTCATATAAAGCCTTAGTCTGTTTGATCAATTCATCTGTTTTTTTTGTCCCATCGTCTTCGATCCCGGATACTTCTCGTAATACTTTGATAACAGGTTTGATTTCTCTTCTACTTCGTTCTTTGGCTACTTGTCTGGCTAGCTCTTGTACATCTTTTTCAGAAACAAAATACTCTTTTCGTTCTCCTGGTTTACTTTCTTTAAAAACAATACCCCAATCCATTAGCTGACGGAGGTTCATGCTGGTATTTCCTCTGGAGATCTGTAATTCTTCCATAATATCCTCCATAGAAAGTGGCTCTGGTGAAATCCATAACAATGCATGAATCTGTGCCATGGCTTTGTTAATGCCCCATAAGGTTCCTAGCGCTCCCCAAGTGGATATAAATTTATCTTTTGCTTCTGTGTAATTCATAGAACAAATATATAATAAATTTCAAACTTTCAATAATTTTTGAAAGTTTATTTTTGATTTTTATGTTTTTACCATAAGCTAACAGGTGTTAGTACAGTTGTTTTTTTGTGGATTCACCGCTTTGTTAATAATTTGGTTTTGTGTAAGTTAAAGGTCTAACACAAACTCATTAAAAATGAAAAAATTCAACTTAATTATTTCGGCACTACTACTTTGCTTATTTCTAAGCCATAGTTATGCACAACAACCATCGGATATGTTTTATGCTACGATGGAGACAAAAGATGCTTTGGGTCTTCAAAAAAATCATCCGGAAGATATCAAAATTATCGAATCCAAAAACGGCTATAGTGCCGTGATGTTAAGTGATGAAGCTGCTCACGAATTACATGATAAAGTTTTAGTTCACGGTCCTGGTTTTATTTATCAAAGTTCTAAGAAAAAAGCACTGTTTTCTATACAGCAAAGAAGACTGTCTCAAAAGCTTGCTGGAGGATTTTCTATCACTCAGGATCAGTTAGTCCGTCAAAGTTTAGACTTGGTAAACAATCTTAATATTGCAAATCAAATTCAGGAATTAGAAAATTATGGTACTCGTTATCACACAAAGAGTAGTGCTACACAGGCGGTTTTAGACCTCAAAACAAAATGGGAGAACCTTGCAGGAGGAAGAAATGATGTATCAGTACGTATCGTTAATCACACAAGCACAGACATGCCTTCCTTGGTGATGACGATCACAGGAACCGAAAAACCGGATGAGTTTGTAATCCTTGGTGGACATATAGATTCTACTTCGGGTGGTACTAATAATGATGCGCCAGGTGCTGATGATAATGCTTCAGGAATCGCAACCATTACCGAGGCAGCAAGAGTGCTATTTGATATGAATTTTCAACCGAAAAGAACGATGGAATTTATGGCTTTTGCAGCTGAAGAAGTCGGACTCAGAGGATCCAGAGAAATAGCAGAAGACTATCGTAACAGAAACGTTAATGTAATTAGTTATATGCAATTGGATATGACTAATTATAAAGGTTCGGTTAATGATGTGTATGTTTCTACAGATTCATATAATGACGATACTTTAAATGATTTTTTAATAGAGTTAATGAATTATTATAACGCATCCGGACCACACGCACTTACTTATGGAACTTCTAGCTGTAACTATGGATGTTCAGATCATTATAGCTGGGCGCAAGAAGGATATAATGTCGCATTTCCTTTTGAAGCAACTTTTAACCAAAGTAACCCCAATATCCATACCACCAGAGACACTTTTGACAGGTCCCCGACTCCAAACGCCACACACGCAGCAAAATTCTGTAAACTAGCGCTTGAATATTTGATCGAAATTGGTAATGGAGTAACTACAGGCGGTGGCGATGTTTGTTTAGATACCATATCGAATTACCCCTATAAGGAAGGATTTGAAGGTTCTTTAAATAGTTGGCAGCAAGGTACAGATGATGACTTAGACTGGACTAAGGACGCTAGTGGCACCCCTTCTAATGGCACAGGACCAGATAGTGCTGCAGAAGGTTCTTATTATATATATGTAGAGGCATCCGGAAATGGTTCCGGACACCCTAATAAAAGAGCAAACTTATTTTCTCCGTGTTTATTACTGGATGGTTTATCATCTGCAACCTTAAGTTTCTTATATCATATGCAGGGAGATAGCGTAGGAAATCTTGATGTGGAAGTAACAGAAGACCGCTTAAATTATGAAAATGTTTTCAGTAGATCAGGATCTCAGGGAAGTGCCTGGAATACAGCAAATATTGATCTTTCTTCTTATATCGGGAAGACTGTATGGCTAAGATTTAGAGCGGTTACCGGTAGCAGTTGGCAAGGTGATATTGCCATAGATGATTTAGCAATAAAAGAATCCACTGTGGATCCCGATCCGGATACGTGTGTAGCGCTGAATTTTAATGATTATACAATCTCTGGTTTCTCTAATCAGGATTCGGCAGGCGATTACGCTATAGTAAGTGGCGGATCTGGCTTATCTATGCAAAATAATACATGGAAGTACATTTCTTTCAACTATACAGTGACATCAGCTACGGTTTTAGAATTTGAGTTTAGTAGTACTTCTCAGGGAGAGATTCACGGAATTGGTTTTGAAAATGATAACAGCTTAACTCCCAGTAGATATTTTAAGGTTCACGGAACTCAAAACTATGGTGTCACTAACTATGATAACTATACCAGTGGTACAGCATCCTACACTATCCCTGTTGGAGACTTTTATACAGGTGTTATGGATCGATTAGTCCTTGTAAACGATAATGACGGCGGGAGTGGTAATAATTCTGCTATTTCTAATGTGAAAATCTATGAAGGATCCTGTGCCAGATCTGCAACTTCGACAGTCGCTTTCGGGACTGAAACTCCTGTTATCGGAGATGAGGATGAATTAAATTCTTCTACCATATTCATAACTCCTAATCCCGCTAAGGATAGTTTTGTGATAAACGTTAGAGGAGCCTATGGCAAAGGTATGACAGCAACTGTGTTTACAATTTTAGGAAAAAAGGCAGCCAGCATTCAATTAAACCAAGGAACAAATACTATTTCAGCCAATAATCTATCTTTAGGATCCGGAATATATTTAATTAGGATAGAAAGTGGAGTGGAAAAACTAGCCGTGCGAAAACTAGTTATTCAATAATCCCAGAATTAATCGGATCTGTCATTTCGAGCGTAGTCGAGAAATCTTGAATATAAATTTTCAATACATTTCGACTCCGCTCAATGTGACAGTATTGTTATCCTTATTCTTCTTATGCAGTCTTTTTAATTTAATTCCTTCGAAGAATCATTCCTTAATTAATCCAGCACGTTTTAGCAATGCCTCTGGCTTTGGTTCTTGTCCACGAAAGCGCTTATATAATATCATAGGATTCTCTGTTCCACCTTTTGATAATACATTGTCTTTAAACTTAGTCGCCACTTCTTTATTAAAGATGCCTTGTTCTTTAAAATACTCGAAAGCGTCTGCATCTAATACTTCAGCCCATTTATAAGAATAATATCCTGCAGAATAGCCTCCCTGAAAAATATGAGAAAAAGAGGTGCTCATACAGTTTTCTTCTACATCCGGGTATAAAGAAGTTCCAACAAAAGCCTTTTTTTCGTGTGCTTTCACATCATTTATGTCATCAGGATCCTGAGCATGCCAGGACATATCCAGTAAACCAAAACTTAACTGACGCATCGTAGCCATTCCTTCCATAAAAGTGGATGATTCTTTAATTTTTTGAACCAATTCCATTGGGATTATTTCCCCTGTTTCATAATGTTTAGCAAATAGTTCCAATGCTTCTTTTTCATAACACCAGTTTTCCAGTACCTGGCTAGGCAATTCTACAAAATCCCAATAGACACTGGTTCCCGATAATCCAGGATAGGTTGTATCAGCCAACATTCCGTGTAATGCATGTCCAAATTCGTGGAATAGGGTAGTAACTTCATTAAAAGTTAAAAGCGAAGGCTTACTGGGTGTAGGTTTTGTAAAATTACAAACGATAGAAATATGAGGTCTTACATTTTTTCCATCCTTTCGCATTTGTGGTTTATAGGATGTCATCCAGGCACCATTTCTCTTACCGGGTCTTGGATGAAAATCTGCATAAAAAATGGAAATAAACTTACCATCCGTATCTGTTACGTTATATGTTTTTACCTCTTCATGATATTTTTCTATCTCAGCTGTTTCTTCGAACTGTAATCCAAACAAATTAGAAGCAACCTGAAAAACACCATTTATCACATTCTCTAACTTAAAATATGGCTTTAACTTTTCGTCATCAATGTCAAAAAGCTTTTGTTTTAATTTTTCAGAATAATAAGCACCATCCCATTTTTGAAGCTGATCAATTCCGTCTAAATCTTTTGCGAAATTTTCCAGTTGTTTGAATTCTCTTTTAGCGGCTGGTTTTGCTTTTTCCAGAATTTCATTTAGAAACGAAAATACTTTTTCCGGAGTTTCTGCCATGCGCTCTTCTAAAACATAATCAGCGTGAGATCTATATCCTAAAACCTGAGCACGTTTATGACGTAGCCTGGCAATTTTGAGTACAATTTTCTGATTATCCAGCTCATCGCCATGAAATCCTTTGGATCCGAATGCTATTGCAAGTTGTTTCCGTAATTTCCTATTGTCGGCATACATCATAAAAGGAATATAACTGGGATAATCCAAGGTAATCATCCATCCTTTTTTATCTTTTGATACTGCTAGAGCCTTTGCAGCTTCCTTTGCTCCATCCGGTAAACCAGCAAGATCTGTTTCATCCGTCAATAGCATTTCGAACTTATTGGTTTCTGCAAGTACATTTTCTCCAAACGTAAGGCTTAATCGCGAAAGTTCCTTATCGATTTCTCTCAACTGCTCCTTCTTATCGTCAGCCAGATTAGCTCCATTTCTGGAAAACGACTTATATCTTTTTTCTAGTAATGTAGATTGCTCAGGAGAAAGATGAAGATTCTTACGATTCAGATAGATGTGCTCTATTTTTTTAAAAAGCTCTGTGTTTAACGAAATATCATTTCTAAATTCAGACAGCAGAGGAGATGCCTCTTGGGCTATCTTTTGGATTTCCTCATTAGTCTCTGCACTATTGAGATTAAAAAATACACTAGTGACCCTGTCTAATAACTCTCCACTATATTCCAGTTTTTCAATAGTATTCGAAAAAGATGGGGTTTCGGAGTTTGAAACAATTGCATTCACTTCTTCTTTTGCAATAGCAATAGAATTTTCGATAGCAGGTAAGAAATGCTCTGATTTTATGTTTGAAAAGGGAGCCAGGTCAAATGGTTCTAATAATGGGTTTTTCATTATGTGATTATATTTTTTAGTATGGTAAAGTCGTTTGGCTAAAAAGTATGTTTTTTATCGATTAACACCGTTTTAATAATATCGTTTCATATTAACATTGAACCTGATTAAGATAAATTTGGTCAGGTTTATTAATAATGACTTATACAAAGTAGTTAAACATTGTTATCATGAGGGTATGGTAACAATATGCAATCTTTGTTAAGTCAAATATATTGAAAGAGCTACAATTAAAGTGGCTCTTTTCTTTTCTATTTTTAGTTTATTCGGATTAAAAATCTATTATTTTCTAAGGAAAACATTGTTAAAAGTGTATTTTTTCCGTTGCAAATACTGAAATATAAGAAGCATATGTGCTTTTTATCGATATTAACAGCTTTTTATCGAAAATGTTAATAAGTTTTGACAGGTAATTATTGCGTAATTGAAGTAAGGGTTTACCTTTGTGTTAGGTTTTAAGAGTATGGTCTTACGATGAATTTTTTGTGTAATATATTTAAGTTGGTTAATAAATATTGTTATATTCTATTGTAAGACCTGATATTGGAAAGAGTCGCTGAGGAGCGACTCTTTTTTTGCTAATTTTAAGTGTTATCTTTTAATTTGTTTTGCTCCTTCGATAACCTTTTGTTTGAGCCCTTCCTTATAAACAAGAATTTTGTCCAATACGCATTTATCAGCTGCTCCGATGATCTGAGCCGCCAGGATCCCTGCATTTAAAGCTCCATCCAAAGCTACTGTTGCAACAGGAACTCCCCCGGGCATTTGTAAAATGGAAAGTACAGAATCCCAACCATCGATAGAGTTTCGGGATTTTACGGGAACACCTATAACAGGTAAAGGGGACAGCGATGCCACCATACCCGGTAAATGTGCCGCTCCACCGGCACCGGCAATGATTACAGATATTCCTCTGGTATGAGCATTTTTTCCATAATCAAATAATTTTTCAGGGGTTCGGTGTGCCGATACAATATCAACTTCGACTTCGATATCAAAACCTTTTAGAACGTCGATAGCTTTTTCCATAACGGGCATATCGCTTGTGCTGCCCATAATGATTCCTACTTTATTCATTAATGCTAGTGTTTAATTTTTATTGTTACAACAAAGGGTAATTTTAGATACAGATACAAAACAATATGATACTTTATCTTTTATTAGCCAGCTATTACTTTAATAGTTTTCTTTACTTTTTCAGCAATTTTTCTTGCCTCAGTAATATCTTCATGAACTATTGTTACGTGACCCATTTTTCTAAAAGGTCGGGTTTGCTTCTTACCATAAATATGCGGAGTAACACCTTCCAGATGCATAATGGTATCTATGTTTTGATAGACAACATCACCGGTATGTCCTTCCGCTCCTACAAGATTCACCATAATTCCTGCAACCTTACTTTCTGTAGCACCAAGGGGTAAATCCAGTATCGCTCTTATATGTTGCTCAAACTGATTGGTGTAACTAGCTTCAATGCTATAATGACCGCTATTATGTGGTCTTGGAGCAACCTCATTCACCAAAATATCACCATCTTTTGTCTGAAACATCTCTACTGCTAATATTCCGACATGCATAAAGGCTTCTGATACCTTTGTAGCAATTTTTCTCGCCTTTTCTGCGATATCATTTTCGATTCTGGCAGGACAAATTACATATTCTACCTGGTTGGCTTCGGGATGAAATTCCATTTCCACTACAGGATATGTTTTGATATCATTACTGGGATTACGAACTACAATTACGGCTAATTCATTTTTAAAATCCACCAGCTTTTCTGCAATGCACTCTGTGTCCGGAAGTTTAGCAATATCGGCTCCTGTTCTAATAATGGAGACACCCTTACCATCGTAGCCTCCTTGCGTACTTTTCCATACAAAAGGTAATTTTATTTTACCGGTTGTAATGCCTTCGGCCAGATGAGCTTTGTTAGAGAACTGAACAAAATCAGCCGTTGGTATTTCTTTTTCTTTATAAAAAAGCTTTTGTTTTCCTTTATTCTGAATTTTTTCTAATGTTTTAGAATCAGGATATACTTTTTTTCCTTCACGCTCTAGTCGAGCTAATGCCTTTGTGTTAACGGTTTCAATTTCGAAAGTAAGTACATCTACTTTCTTTCCAAAATTATATACTGTTTCATAATCCATAAGATCACCTTGCTGAAAGTGATCACAGGCAATTCTACACGGAGCGTCGGGGTTGGGGTCCAGAACATAAGTACAGATATCATATTTTCGGGTCTCATAGAGCATCATTTTGCCTAATTGACCTCCACCCAGAATACCTAGCTTAAAGTCTGACGAAAAATAGTTTGTCATTTTTTTGGAGTATCTAATTTGCCTTAGACAACAAAAATAAATTTTTAATAAGTAAAAACCGCATTAATTAGACAGTAAATGCAGTACGTATCTATCATTAGTCTTATTTGTAATCACTATCTTTGCGGCTTTAAAAACTAAATGGATACCGTGATAATCGCTTAATACAATGATTACACTACATGATTTACAGTTTATACCTTTTATTGCCGAAGATAAAATTACAAAAGCAATAGATAATGTGTCGGATAAACTTACTAAAGATTTATCAGATGCTAAACCTCTTTTTATTGGGGTTCTTAACGGTGCGTTTATGTTTGTATCCGAAGTTTTGAAAAGGTTTCATCATGAATGCGAAATAAGTTTTGTGAAACTTACATCTTATGAAGGTACTGAAACCACTTCTAATATACAGGAACTTATTGGGCTGAAAGAAGATATCTCCGGAAGAACTGTAGTTATCCTCGAAGATATTGTAGATACCGGAAACACGATCGCAGAATTGATAAAAATGTTTGAAGATAAGGGCTGCAAAGAAGTAAGAATCGCCACTTTATTTTTTAAACCGGAAGCATATACTAAAGAAATTACTATAAATTATATCGGGATTGAGATCCCAAATCGATTTATTGTAGGATACGGGCTGGACTATAATGGTTTGGGTCGTAATCTTACAGAAGTTTACCAATTAAAACAAAACAACATGACAAATTTAGTGTTATTCGGACCTCCAGGAGCGGGAAAAGGAACACAAGCAGAAGTACTAAAACAAAAATATAATCTTGTACATATTTCTACCGGGGATGTATTTAGATACAATATAAAAAATGCTACGGAACTGGGAACATTGGCGAAATCTTATATTGATAAAGGTCAATTAGTACCAGATGAAGTGACCATCAATATGCTAAATGCCGAAGTGGATAAAAATCCAGACGCTAAAGGTTTTATTTTTGATGGTTTTCCAAGAACAGAAGCACAGGCAGAATCGTTGGCCGATTTATTGTCTTCTAAAGGTTCAGAAGTAAGTGCTATGGTTGCCTTAGAGGTAGATGATGAGGTATTGGTGCAACGTCTGCTTGAAAGAGGGAAAACGTCAGGTCGTCCGGATGATGCAGATGAAGGTGTAATCAGAAATCGTATCAAAGTATATTATGACGAAACGGCTATCCTGAAAAATTACTATCAAAAACAAGATAAATATTTTGGAGTTGATGGAGTTGGTGGTATCAGTGAGATTACAGAGCGTCTAAGTAACGTTATCGATAAATTATAGTTTATCAATAAAGGTAGATTATCTTCAGACCTTACGATTAGTAAAAAACAGATGCAATAGAAATGATTCTGACCCAAGTCGGAATGACAGATAGAGAATTATGACAGAAGGGAATTTTGTAGATTATGTGAAGTTGCACGTTACTTCCGGAAATGGAGGTAAAGGATCTGCGCATTTACACAGAGAAAAATATATTACCAAAGGAGGTCCTGATGGAGGTGACGGAGGTCGTGGAGGTCACGTGATAATCAGGGCAAATCCTAATATGTGGACATTGTACCATCTGAAGTTTAAAAGACATTTTAGAGCTGAACATGGCGGGCATGGTAGTAAAAACAGAAGTAGCGGTGCAGATGGAGAAGATGTGTATGTAGATGTTCCTTTAGGTACTGTTATTCGAGATACAGAAACCCAAAATATTCTTCACGAGATTACTGAAGAAGGTCAGGAAATTATTATTGCCGAAGGAGGAATGGGAGGTCGTGGAAACTGGCATTTTAAAAGCTCCGTGAACCAGACTCCAAGATATGCACAACCAGGAATTGAAGGGCAGCAATATGATATTACATTAGAATTAAAAATATTAGCCGATGTAGGGTTGGTAGGTTTTCCTAATGCCGGAAAATCAACACTATTATCAGTGATTACTTCGGCAAAACCAAAAATTGCGGATTACGAATTTACTACACTGAAGCCTAATTTGGGGATTGTAGAGTACAGAGATTTTCAAACCTTTGTAATGGCCGATATTCCAGGGATTATAGAAGGTGCTGCAGAAGGTAAAGGTATAGGACATCGTTTTCTGAGACATATAGAACGGAATTCTACATTATTATTTTTAGTGCCGGCGGATGCCCCGGATATTAAAGAACAGTATGAGATCTTACTGGATGAATTACGAAGATACAATCCGGATTTATTAGATAAAGAGAGACTCATAGCTATTTCTAAATGTGATATGTTGGATGATGAACTAAAATCAGAGCTAAAATCAGAGTTGGATACACAATTGAATGTACCTTATCTGTTCATTTCTTCGGTAGCCCAGCAAGGATTGCAGGAACTAAAAGACAAACTTTGGCAAATGCTTAATGATTGATGATTAATAAAATAAGGGAATCTTTAACTATATTTGCCTGCCCTAAAATATAATTACCTATGAAACAAATCTACTTTGCAGCTATCTTGCTGTTTTTTTCTACGTCTGTTTTTTCGCAAATTGTAACAATCCCTGATGCAAACTTTAAACAAGCTTTGCTTGATTATCCATTTACAATAGATACCAACGGAGATAACGAAATTCAGGTTTCCGAGGCGTTAGCGGTTACCTATTTATTTATTTCTGACCCTACCGATAGTAACGGTCAGGATGATGACGATATTTTTGATATTACGGGAATTGAAGCGTTTGAAAATTTAGAAAGGTTGAGTTTATATTCTCATCCAATCCAACAAATTGATGTCACAGGTTTTTCTAAACTTGAATTACTTGATTTAGGTCAGGTTGCGTTAACATCCATTGATGTTTCAAGTAATGCTAACCTTACATATCTTAGGCTGGACGATAATAATATAGACGTTGTAGATGTTTCTAATAACCCTGAATTGGTAGAGTTAGACTTGCGCTATAACAATCTAAAACAACTGGATGTATCTCAAAACCCAAAATTAAAGATGCTTTCGGTTGATCGCAATAATCTTACAAATTTAGATGTCACGAACAACCTGGATCTTGAGGAGTTGTATTTCTACGAATCTCCCGATCTTACCGCAATCGATTTGACAAACAATACAAAACTTAAAAAAATCTCCAGTAGTTTTAATCAAATTGCATCTATAGATTTATCTACGTTAACAGCCTTAGAGAGTTTTATTTTTAGAGGAAGCCAAATACAAAGTATTGATTTTTCAGGAAACCCTGAACTCTCAATAATTACTTTAGCCTCGAATGAGTTATTGACTTCAGTAAATCTTTATAGAAATAATAAGGTCACCAGATTGAACCTTATTGGGGTCAATGTAGAAGAAATAGATGTATCTCATATGACCAATTTAGTATATTTCGTGTTTTGGAGCAATGAATCATTAAATAGCCTTAATCTACGAAATGGCAACAATGAAAATCTTAGTGTAGGGAGTGGATTTATACAATTACCGCTATTAGAGTTTGCTTGTGTAGATGATATTAATCATGCAAATGCCAATTTTGTCAATGATGGTATTGTACAATATGTAGATATCTGTGATCAGGTTAATATACTTACGGGAACCGTTAGATACGATGGTAATAACGATAATTGCAGTAGTGGATCTTTAATGGATAATATTACAATTTCTGCATCCATTAATGGAAATAGTTACAGTGGTATCACCGATGGAAACGGAGAATATATGATCCAAATTCCGAAAGAGGGAACTTGCGAAGTTTCTTTGTCCAGTACTTTGCCAGAAGATATGACCAATCCGGTAAACCAAACCATAAGTTTTACAGGATTTAGAAATGCTGAAGTAGCGGATTTTTGCACGAGCCCTACTGCTGTATCTGATTTAAAAGTATATTTTATCCCTTCATCTTCTGCACGACCAGGTTTTACCACTACATATTTTTTATATGTTCAGAACAATGGTGACCAAATCGATAGTGGTACAGTTACTTTAGAGTTTGATGATCAAATGGTAGAGATAATATCTACTAATGAAACACCACTAGAGCAGACCAGTAATTCTGTGACCTTTAGCTTTAATAATTTATTACCATTTAGATACACTTCATTTAGATTACGCTTAAGAACTTTTCCTCCACCGATAGTAAATGGAGGAGATCGTATTCTTTTTGAGGCTACAGCATTACCTATAGACGGGGATGTAAGACCCTCGGATAATGTAAGAGTGCTTAACCATAGAGTAATTAATTCATTTGATCCTAATGATATTGCAGTATTAGAAGGAGAAGAAATTCTGGAAGAAGAAGTAGATAATTACTTAAACTATAGAATTCGTTTTCAAAATACGGGAAGTGCTTCTGCAATTAATGTGAATATTGAAAATGTGTTGGATCCGGATTTAGATTGGAGTACGTTTTCACCTACAGTATCAAGCCATAACTATAGGGTAGAGATTACAGATGGGAATAGAGTTAATTTTATTTTCGATGATATTAATCTACCAGATAGTACAACGGATGAGGAAGGAAGTAATGGTTTTATAGCTTATCGAATAAAGCCTAAATTCAACGCGGTAATTGGAGATGAGTTTGATAATAAAGCGGATATTTTCTTTGATTTCAATTTACCAATAGAAACAAATCAAGTAAAAACAACCGTAGTAGCTCCATTATCCGTAGATGATATCGAAGATCAACGGGAATCTTTTACAATTTCTCCCGTTCCTTTTGGTGAAAAACTTATCATTGGTAATCCAGGTGGAGATAGAATTGATGAAATCCAATTATATTCTATCGCAGGTATGCAGTTGTATGCGAAGAGTAGTGTAGAAACCAATTCCCTTGAGATCAATACCGCTAATCTGGCAAGTGGTGCTTATTTTATCAGGCTAAGTTTTGAAAGCAAAGTTGTGATTAAAAAGCTTCTTAAGAAGTAAGAAATCTTTTATTCTAAGATCTTTTTGATTTTATAAAAAAAAGAGAAGCCGTCTAAAATATATAGACGGCTTCTCTATATGGTTCTACACTGAATATCCTTCTTTTAATATCCCATCAGCTGCTTCCGGATGTTTTTTTAGATATGCAGCTACAAATGGACAAAGAGGTATCATTTTATATCCCTTTTCACGAATATAGTTAAGTGCCTTTTTTACGATGGTACTTCCTAATCCTTTTCCCTCCATAGATGTCGGTACTTCGGTATGTGTTAAATATATAGAGTTATCTTTGGTAAGTATATATTCGATAAATATAATTTCGTTTTCTACCTGAAGTTCAAACCTCTTTTTTGGACGATCTGCATTGTTTATCAACTCCAATTGTGACCAATCGTTCTTTTGCATAAATCTTTTTTTTTGTGTTAATTTCAAAATTAGGATAATAATCCCTTTTAATTCCCTAATGAATGGTTAAATCGTTATTAGTCTGGATTAGTGATGTAATTATTTATCTTTAGCATCGGTTTTCAGAATCAAAAAATGATCATCCATTAGATTTCCGGTGATGATAAGGTCCTCAAAAGGAGTTGCTACGGTTGATCCGGACATTAGTGTACCATCATTGGTATATATAGTTTCTATGTCATAATCATTTTTTTTGTTGTAGGTGATCTTAATAATTTCAGAGGGAGAAGTGTCTTCTTTCCCTTTAGCGTAAGCCCCAAATCGCAGTAAATTAGGATGTGCTCCAATCCAAAGGTTTCCTTTCATATCGATTTCAATATTATCCACACCTGTACCACAGGGAATATCTTCTATAAATTCCAGAGAGCCATCATCATTTTTAGCATATACTTTAACTACAAAACCCCTTGGTGATGCTACAAATAATAAGTTGCGTTTAGGGTCAAAATTGATTCCGTTAGCATACGCAATCCCATCTGCAACCTCTGTATAGTTATCACCATCAAAGTAGAGAACATTTGAAATAGAAAGTCCAAGGTATTCTTCGAGTGTTTTCTTAAATCCTTTTGTATACTTATGATCATTGGTAACATAGAAACGGTTTTCATCAATCAGAACTATATCATTGGGGCTAACTAAGGAAGGATGTGTTAACGTTTTTTCATGAACCAGATTCTTACCTTTCAAAGTAAAAACTTCAATCGAATGTCCCTTAGAGGTATGATTGATCGCCATCACTTTGTAGATACTATCTTTTTTTAACATTGAAATTCCGTGAGGAGCAAAAGGTTTATCAAAAGAAGCTGTCAGAAACGTTAGATCAAAATTCTGATTTTTCAAGTCTATAAGATACAATCCTCCTTTTTCTTCGGTAACCGGAGGATAGATTTCTCTGTTTGTTGAAGAAATTAGAGCAAATCCTCCTGATGGATTCACTGTAATATCTTCTGCACCGCGAACTGGGATCTTTCTTAGAACAGTTCCGGCAAATTTATTTTCAACGGTTCTAAAGAAACCTGTAGAGACCAAAGTGTAACTAACGAAAGCAATAATTACTACCAAAAGAACCAGAATAATTCTTTTTATACTACGTTTCATAAATTTTGAGTCTTATTATTTTTTAGTACTACCCGGGATTGGTGGCGGCCCTTCCGGTACGATGGCTTCATATACCTGATCTCCTTTACGTTCTTTGTATTCTGCTTTTACTTTTTCAAGAGCTTTAGGGTTTTCATAAAGATCTGTCATGGTCATCGCCATAGCTTTAGATGCATAAAGCATTCCCTTATGACCAATACTCATTCCTCCGCAAGCAACTACCGCCCAAGAGTGCCAGGGAGTATCTTTTGGAGCAGTGGTTACACTCAAATTAATGTTGGGTACATTCCAGCTTACGTCACCCACATCGGTAGAACCACCACCAGGATGTTCTTTCGTTTCTTCCAGAGGAGTTATAACACTGTCCATACCTACTTGTTCTTTTTTGGTGACTTCCTGTATTTTTTTACCAAAAGCGATTTCTTCATCAGTATATGTTATGGCACCCAAAAGTTCCAGGTTGTTTTGCATGAGTTTTCCACCTTCGCGGTTTACCAATACTTCATAAATACCGGAAATCAATGAAATTTTATAGTCTACATTGGCCATGATCGCCGCTCCTTCTGCCATTTTTTCTACACGTTCATATACCGGCATCATTCCGGATCGTTTGGTATCACGTACGCGCATCCATAATCTCGAATAGTCCGGAACTACATTCACTACCTGTCCACCATCCTGAATGTGATAATGCATGCGAACCGTTGGTTTTACATGTTCTCGATAATAGTTGATTCCTGTAGTATATAATTCTAATGCATCAGAAGCACTCCTACCGTTCCAGGGATCAGCAGACGCATGTGCCGCTTGTCCGAAAAATTCAACTTTAAAATCAACCAGGGCAAGAGAACTTTGTACGTCTGCTTTAGTAGATGCAGATGGGTGCCAGCTTATATTGGCATCTACATTATTCCATAGCCCTTCTCTAACCATCCATATTTTACCAAAATACTTTTCTTCGCTTGGTGTACCAAAAAACTTAACAGTTCCGTTGATCTTACCGCTTTCTATCAATTCTTTTACGGCTATAGCAGCTCCTAAGCTACCTGCTCCAAAGAGATTGTGTCCGCAGCCGTGCCCCGCAGCTCCCTCATTAAGAGGAGATTTAGTTGGTTGTGCTTTTTGTGAGATCCCGGGCAGTGCATCAAACTCTCCTAACACACTGATCACGGGTTTTCCAGATCCGTAAGTCGCTACAAAAGCTGTTGGCATTCCGGCAACGCCTCTTTCTACCGTGAATCCCTGCTTTTCTGCATAATCCGCCAATAGTTTTGAAGATTGGTTTTCTTCAAAAGCGGTTTCTGCCAATGCCCAGATTTGATCACTTATTTGGATGAGTTCTTGTTGGTGTTTTTCTATCGATTTTAAGATGGCTTGTTTACTTTCCGGTAATTTCTTTTGACCATACATCGGAATAATCAGGAAAGAGCAGATTAGTAAACTGATAAGGTTAGTGAGTTTCATAATAGCCTGAATTAAATGAGTTTGTTTAAGATGATAATGATAAAAATAGTGTTTTTTATATTGATAATATCATTTTGTGCAATTCTTAAAGGGGTGAGATTCTTGGTTCCTGATAGCTTATGTCTATGCATTTACGGTACAACCACATGGCGTTAAAAACGATTACTAATTGAGTTCTTACGAATACTCATTTGTTAACATTTCTTAACGTTAATTACAATAGTTTTAACCAGCAATCAAGTAATACTTTGATTATAAAATTGTTATCAATAACTAAGAAATACCTTATTAAAATCAAATTTAAAAATGAAGATGAAAAGTCTATTTAATGTTTTTGCAATTATTTTAATTATAACATTTGTGTCTTGTGATAATCTTGTTGTCAAGAAAGAATCGAAGACATTGGAAAATAGTAAATTAATCGCTCAGGCTGATATAGCTTCTAAAGAAAACCATACCGCTACTATCAATGAGTTGATATCTTATGACATAGCATTTAGCGAGTTAAATAAAATTGTTCAAGCTTCAGAATATGCTATGAAGTTTAGTGGAAAAAGATCGTATACCATCTTTGCTCCGTTAAATGGTGCTTTTAAAAAACTACCAGAAGGAGTAGCCGAAAAATTACAAAAAGGAGAGAACAAGGAAGAGCTTACCAGAATCTTAAATTGTCATATCATCCCTGGTACAATTAATGAGCAGGATATTATCAAAGCTATTAACCAAGGAGGAGGAAGTGTGAAACTGAAAACTCTGGGAGGAACCCGATTAATAGCAAGTAGAAAAAAAGGTAAAATTTATTTAATTGATAAAAATGGCAATGCCGGTCGATTAATGAAAACGGATATCGAAGCTACTAACGGAATGATCCATACGCTGGAAACGGTAATGTTGCCTAAAAAATAAGAAGGCATAATTTAATGTGTTTGTTTAAAACCGAAAAACCTCACAATAGATAGAGTTGTGAGGTTTTTTAATGTTTAAAAACAGCATTTTTCTGCCCAATTGAGGTTATTTGCTAATTCTTTATTGTAGAATTCTAAATGAATTACTCTTCTTCTTTGATGATTTGTGGTTCGGCTGGAACTATGTAATAATAAAGGTTTCATAGCCATCAACCCACCTTTTGGCACATCACAAATTACTTCTTTTTCGATGTTCCAATCTATGGTTTCCGGTCTGTAAATTCCTTTAGTGTGCGATTTCGGGATTACTTTTAGAGCTCCATTATTCTCATCTGTCTTATCCAGATGTATCCTGATCGTAAATAGGTTTTCTAAAATGTTTAAAGGAGGCTGTACTCCGAACTGATGCTTCTTTATCGTCCAGTTTGTAAACCCTGATACAGGCTCTTTTTTGTTTACCGCTATGGACAAATCCTGGTGGTAGGAAACAAACCAATTAGAAGCCGGTGGTTTGTCAAAATATATTGACTTTACTAAGAAATAATCATTTCCAAAATTTTCGGAAATCAACTTTTTAAAAATATTATTAAAGATTATATTTTTAATCTCGGGAACCTGTTTCAGAAATTGCCGAATAGCAAATGTAAGCTTCCCCTAATTAGAACTGCTAATTTTTTTTATAAGCTCAGTTGCGTATGTACGCTCTAAGTTAGTAAACAAACTAACAACAAAAAAGTCTGATAGAATTATTACAATTAATAGATGGTCTAACAATTAATTTTGCTTGGTGTTGTGTAGCGTTTTATTCATTTTTCAATTCTTTAAATAAATAAACATCTCCAGAGTCAAAGCCAGCTCCAAAGTGTAAACTAACTCGTCTCTTTTCTATTTTAAATATACCAAGTTTTTTGTCTTGGTAAGTCAGAAACTCATACTTTAAATTATTTACAGAATTGAGAACAAGTAAATTCAGAAGTCCATTGAAAACCAAAACTTCGTAATCTCCTGATAGTTTTTTTTCGCTTTTAAGTTTGTCTATTTTTTCGAAGTCATCTAGCAGTAAATAACGTCTGTTCGGGAAATATGCTGTGTCACAAACCCAGTCTGCATCTTCGGTAGGTGTCATTTTCGAACCAGCAATGTAGACAGTTGTTTTTTCTTTACCATTATCGACCTCAGGAAACGACATCGTTGCTATTCCGAAATAAATTGACTTAATATTATTAGGTATGGGTTCTTTTTCCAAAATTTCTATAAGCCAATCTTGAAAGTCCCTTAAAATTCCTTTAATATCGATTTGAGCTATTGGGAGATTGTTTTGGGACAGAAACTTTTTTATTTGTTCATATCCATAAAAAACATCCGTATTCTCTTTTATCTGACTATTTAATAAGTCATTAATTTCTTTCCAATCCATTCTGTATTTTTAATTCTGACTAACGTCAAATTTTATTAATTCTCTTCCAAACTCTTATATTTATAATACTTGCCAAATTTTTTAGCTCTAAATTTTCCAAAAGTGTTTAAAATTAGAGGTTGGCTTAATAAATTAATTTGAGTTCGACGTAAGAAAATTTACGTCAGTGAGAGTGATCCGCCTTAGCGGATCGTATTGAAGACAAGTAAATTTTGATCAAAAGCCTAATTTCGATATCCGCCATAGGCAGACAGGCTAATTTTTCTGCTGTGATCTCGAGCCCCTCGACTTGGCTCAGGGCAAGTTTAGTCGAGAGACACTATGAAAAATCAATCAACCTGCCTTCCGAAATGCAATACAGGCAGGTTTGACGGCTTTTATTAATCAAATCCCTAGATCGAACTCACGTTAAATTAATAGCGTTTTTATATGTCAAATTACACACAATAACAAGTCCGTATATGAGTAGTACGGGATTTCTACTCTTTAACTTTTTAGTTTGCGCTGACCGTTGCTTTATATTTTCCATTTCGATTTGTAACTTAAATCTCTGTAACTAATAGGAGACCTTATTACCTGCTGACTTTCCATTTTTGATTCAACATATTATTCAATAAATCAAAATAATTCCATCCAATTTTTCTGGCAGAAAGTAAAGTGAGACTATCTTGATTTTTCCTGAGAGGTCTTGATGGCCCAGTCATATTCGGTTTCATATTTAGGTCAAATAAAAAGTATTTCCCTTGTTCGTTTGCTCTGCAATCTATTCTAATTGGTGCTCTTATTTCGATTAATTCAGCCGATTTGACACAATGCTTGTACACTTCTAGAATCTCTTCGGATTGTAGTTCATCATCGCTCAAAACCTCACTGTTTTCAATCACGGCTACTATCCCATTGTAAGGTGCGATTCCTTTATTATGATTAAATCGTTTAACCGCTGGCAAACACCAAGGTCTATTAAAATATTCATCATTATTATTAATCAGGTATTTTCCTTTTGGCATTACGGAAATTGTGATTTCCTGTCCGCTTAAATATTGTTCAATATATGCGGCGTTTCCATAACGATTTTCCGAAAAAAACGTGTTTAGATTTTCTATGAGTTCATTTCGGTTGTCAATTTTAGTTACCCCTTGACTTCCTCGCCCTCTAATAGGTTTTAGAACTAATGGAAACTCTAATTCTAATGATGAATGATTGTAGTTTTCAATTGTGATAAGCTCGTTTTTAGGAATAGGAATATTATTAGACTTCAATAATGAATTGGTAAACATTTTATCATCATAATTATCAACCGATTTAGGCGTTTGTCCTACTATTTCTATTTCTTTGTCGAGATAACTTTCTATTGTATGGTGTTGATATAAAACCGTATTTAGCCAAAAGATTTTTGCTCCTTTTTGTAATGCCGAATCAATCCCTTTTTTCGTATCAGGAAAAACCCAGTCTTTATCATTGTTCTGATTAGGATTTTCGGCAGGCGTGATTACCTCCAAATTATTCTCCAAAAGTTCAAATGCAATATCTGCTCCACTGTCAGAATAACCTCCTGGTTTCATAGGTTTTTGAATTCCATCCTTTATAGGTGGAAGTTGAGCTTGGTATAATATTGCTATTTTGTTCATTTCGTTTTTTTTTAGCTCAATATTTCATTTAGCTTGTTGATATCGTTTTCTGTAGGATGCATTTTAATGCATACATAACACCTGGTACCTTTTGTACAAGATAATAAAAAGCCTAAATTTCAAGGTATTCAAGGCAAAAAGATATTTTAGGAGATTTTTTTCTACATTTTTAGATTGATTGACCGTGTTCTTGGAATAAATTTTTACCGAAGCTAAAAGATGTTCACTATCAGCAAGTTGTTTGGGTAAAAGTGCTAAGGAGAAGAAGTTTAGTGTAACGTATTACCGCGAGGAATATGAGCAAAACAATGCCGACTGCTACCTCTAAGGCTCAAGTAATAAAGCCAAACGTCTAAGTACTGTTGAGCCCATATTTGGAACGCCTACCCAATTTATGGGTCTTCGAAAGATCAACACCATTGGCATCCAATAAGTTAATAAGGTGATGCATTTGACTGCAATAACCTATAATTTGAAGAAATACTTTAAATTCATTAAGAAAGACACAATAAGTAATGCCGGAGTCTATTTAGACGCTATTTTTCGATTTAAAAGCTCTTTAAGACATCAAATAAGCAGTTTAGCGATAGTTGAATTGAGGTAGTTATTAATATATCCTTCTAGAAAATCAGGCCTTAAACTCTAGATTATTGATCGCTCCGTAACTTTTTAGGAAATTGTGCAACGGTTACCGTTGTTTTGGTTAGTTTATTCTAATTCCTTAAAACCAGAAACATGAGAGAGTACAGCTTTCCAAATTCCGTTTCTTTTGATAAGAACATTACTTGATTGATAAATGCTTTCCTTATTATCATTTATTATGTGCCCAGTGCCAGCTATTATTGCGGTATTATTTTCAAGTATTTCAAGTCTTTTTATTTCATATCTGAAAGAATCATGATTCATCGCAGTTTGCTTAATTCGTTCAAGTTGTTTAATCTTATTCGACCACTCTCCATCATTAGTTACCATTTGAAAATCATCTCCTAAAATTCGGTCTAGCAAAACCGTATCCTGTTCTCGATATGCTTTAGGCCATTCAACTTCTTTCAAATAACGAAGTTTGTTTTTTTCACTTTGGATATTTGTTGATGATTCGGACTCTTTTATTGTAGATGATTTTTCATTACATGAAAAGATTACTAAAGCTAACAATACAATGATAATTTTTTTCATTTCATCAGTTTTTTGCCACATAACGTTTAGTGTATGATTTCGCTGCGTATTTAAGGAACTAAATTAGCAAAAACAAACCGAATAGAAAATCCGCGAGGATTTTCGTAAGTAAGCCTTTACTAGCAATGAATTATACAAGTCTTAAGTTTGTTTCTTACTAAATTTATTAGATAATCAGAAAGAACAAAAGAGAGAATTAAGGTTATGATACACGGTGAAGCCAAGACTTCGACAACATTAATAATCCTCTCTCTTTTACTACTCTTATTTCGTTCAGTTCTGTGAGACCTAGATCTCGATTTTAAGTTGTTGAAACAGTGGTAGCTGGTTCTTTCCTAAACTAGTTGTTATGAATAAAGATAAAAAAATCCATGGTATTGACATTAGTAAAAATGTTTTTGATGTTTATAGTGAAGCATCAGGGCATTGCCAGTTCAACAATGACGAAAAAGGTTTTAAGATTACCTTAAAATAGCTTGTTTTTTAACTCAGTTCTTTGTTGTAGCCAGTTATTTTTGGTCTGATAGTAGGGCTCGAACCTACGTCCATCCGGTCCAAGAGCCGGACGCTCTACCACTGAGCTATATCAGACTTAGATAGGTACAGGGCTCGAACCTGCGTCCATTCGGGTGAAGAGCCGAACGTTCTACCACTGAACTAACCTATCTAATTTCTTTCAGGAAATAACGGTTTCACATTTTTACCTGAAAAATATTTATGTTTTTTAAGAACTGTTGCTAAATATGGATTAGAAACCGTTACTCCGTGCACAAGTTCTGGTGTAGGTTTAAATTCTGCTACTCCGTGAACTCTCGGTGCAATCCAACCTGATTTTTCAGGGTTAACTCCTGCTTGATTACAATATTTTACAACCAATTCTTTATTACAATTTTCTTTTCCTTGAAACACTTCCCAAGGTAATGGTATTTTATTCCAAATTTCAGTATTTGGGTCAAGTTTTCCACCCGTAGAATGGTGCCAAGCAACAACATCAGCAGCCATTAATCTCAGAACCTTACCAAAACATATTTCATCTAAAATATAGTTCATTCCCAGAGCATAAACAATATTCATCCAATTATCTCTTGCTTTATTCCAAGCTCCGGCTGTATTGTTCCAAGTAGTAGAGTCGTTACCTCTTTTTACAATCATTGTCTGCCTATTAATATCGCTTTTCGACCATATTTCAGCGAGTAGGTCTGCTATTTCTTGTAAAATTCCTGTCCATCTCCCTAAAAGTTCTCCTTTATGTTTGTCGGAAAGATTATTTAAAACTTCTTGACTGGTATAGATGTGTGAAATTGCCCACCAATTTGTTTCATTATTTCGCTCTAACTTAGCTTCATTTTTAAAAAAGCCTAGAACAGAACTTGAGGAAACTCCTTTGCAACGATTTAATAGCATTTGAGAAATTTCATCAAAAGCCCTTTCTTGACTTGTATTTGTAAATACACTTCTAAGATTACATCTTGAATTATAATACGCTATGAAACAGGCAGAATTGAGGTCTTTCCGAAATTCCTCAAAATCTATAGTATGAGAAAGTCCGTGTTTTCCAACTTTTTGAAATTCAATTTTTTTAATCTCTCGTCTATACCTAATAAGCTTATTTTCTAATCGTTTCAAAAGCCTCCATTTCTTATTGTAGCTCCTTTTACTTAAATCAAGACCTTTTTCTTTTCGCTGTTCTTTATTTAATCTATCAGAAAGGAAGTTGTTTGCACCAACTACTTTGTTAATTATTGGGGAAACTTCTTCAATGAACTTTTTAATATCATCTACATTGTCGTAATCAATTGATTCTTTGTTATCTAATTTAAAGATTTCAATTGTCTTTTTAATCTGCTTTTTTACACCTATAGCAGTTACAAATTCTTGCATCATTGATGTGTATCCAAAAAAAGTATTTTTAAGAGAACCTTTGGTTGCCTTTTTCAAAATGTTTTTTTCTGAAGAAGATAGGTTACCTTCCAAAACTTCAAAGATCATTTGAGCTACATCCTCTGGACGTTTTCTTTGTCTTAGCGTTTTATGTAGATTTTCTATTGCTTTCATTTAATAAGATTTAAAATCTTATGCAAGTTTATAACCCTATTGCGCATTCTTTTTGCGCAGTTGATTAATGTCTAGTCCTGAAATATGGCTACAGGTTAATCCCGATGCTTCGGGAGATTTATGCTGTTTTTAAATATACCATATTTGGTGTTTTAAATTCTAAAGATAAATGTAATCTTATTTCATTGTATAATTTACTAGCATTTTTTGTTGCTCATTTGGCGTGATCCTTGCCAGTAAAGGTCTGGTCAAGATAGAATTCATCTTTTAAGATGCCATTTACACGTTTAGCCATAGCGTTTTCGTAGCAATGATTTTCTTCTGTCATACTAATATCTATTTTGTTTTTTATATACAATGTTGTGCGGTCGTTTTATTTGTTCTGCTACTTCTTTGAAAGTCTCAGAGATTCGTATCTTTTAACAAAATTATCCCAATTAAAATCTTCAAATATCTTTGGCATTTCTTCTTTAAAAGAAATCGTTTCTGGGCTTTCTCTACCAGATTGTATGTCAAGTAATACTTTTGGCCAATAGTAGAAAACCCTTGCTTCTTTTGCCATTTCCATATAACCAGCAAAATCAATATCCAAATTAATAAACCCTGGGAAACCCTAAAGCGCAAACTCAGGCAAGCTACCAAGAAAACCATTCCGCTTACATTGACAGAGC
>CANMSL010000010.1 GCA_947500505.1 uncultured Aquimarina sp.
TTTGCATTTATAGTAGATGTCGAGTCTAAAAGAGGATATTTTTCTTCTAACAGAGAAGGCGGGAAAGGTAAGGATGACATATATAGTTTTCTTCAGTTAGAAGATCTAAAGAGCTTTTGTGAGATTACGATTGCCGGTATAGTTAAGGATAAAGATACTCAAGAATTGTTATCAGGAACGAAAGTTTCAATTTATGATAGTAGTAATAATTTATTAGAAAGTTTTACGGTAGGAGAGGATGCGGCTTATAGCCATAAAGTAAAATGTAGTTCCCAATATTTTGTAAGGGCTGAAAAAGAAGCATACGCGACTTTAGAAAAACTCGTAAATACGCCAGGAGAAACAGCAACACTAGACGTGCCCTTATTGTTAGAGAAAAAGATCAAATCTGCCGATGTGGGAGATGATCTGGCAAAAGTATTATCGCTTAATCCTATTTATTTTGATTTTGATCAGTCCTATATTAGACCAGATGCGGCAATAGAATTGGCTAAAGTGATCGAAGTTATGAATCAATATCCAGAAATGAAAATTGATGTAAGATCGCATACCGATAGTCACGGTGATGATGCTTATAATTTATGGTTGTCAGAGCAAAGAGCAAAATCTACTTTAGACTATATGGTTGCTAATGGAATTTCTGCGGATCGATTGACAAGTAAAGGATACGGAGAGACAAAACCGGTTAATGAATGTGGAAACGATTCTAATTGTAAAAAATCAGAATATCAGCTTAATAGGCGAAGTGAATTTATTCTATTACAATAACAAAAGCGAAGAAAACAAATAGCATGACTATTTAATAGAATATTAGTAATGTTCATATATTTCCTTTAGAGGAAATAAAAAACAATTTCAGAATACAAGGGTTTTTATTTTCATATGACGGTGGTATAAAAACTTGAAACAATGATTTCTTAACTTTTTCTGACGAAAACTAGTTTACTGCCTCCCGATTCGAACAAGTTTCGAACGGGAGGTTTTTTTATCAAATTCCGACAATATTCAGATAATTTATATATGCTTTCATATTTTAGCGATCTATGATTGATTATAAGTTATTAGAATATTTAGAATCTTTTCTGACCCCAAGGAGGTTAGAATTATATAAAAAAGTAATTGAACAGCGTACCAATTATTTTACGGTGGCCGTCGAGGATGTGTATCAGTTGCATAATACCAGTGCAGTTATTAGAAGCTGTGATATTTTCGGAATTCAGAATGTACATGTAATCGAAGAAATAAATGCGAAACGTATAGATCGGGAAATCGCAATGGGTGCACAGAAATGGGTGGATATCAATCGATACACGACAACCAAAGAATGTATTACTACACTTAAAAATAAAGGTTACCAAATTGTGGCAACAACACCAAATGATAATTCGGTAGAATTGAAGGATTTTGATATGACTAAGCCATCAGCTTTTTTCTTTGGTCAGGAACAAAAAGGGCTAAGCGATACAGTGCTGAATTTGGCTGATATAAATCTCCATATCCCGATGGTAGGATTTACAGAGAGCTTAAATATTTCGGTATCTGCGGCCATCATTTTACAGCACGTAACTTCGATACTAAGAATTTCGAATTTCGACTGGCAATTATCTGAAGAGGAAAAACTAGAAAAAAGAATGGATTGGGCTAAAAAAGTAATTAAAAGCCATAAAAAGATTATTGCCCGATATGGAGAAGAGAACAAATAACAAATAACAAATACTAAATAAGCACTTACGAATTCAGGATAATGAATCGCTAACTCTAATTAATGATCTTATTTTAGAATTGTAATCAACTCATCAATAAAGGTTTACACGTAAAAGGTTAATGTGCTTAAATCAAGGGTTTTAAAAATTAATTCCCTATATTTGAAAGACTTAATACGAATAAATACCCTAAAAACACCTTCGTCATGAGTAAGAAACAGTCACCTACCAGCAAAATGAAAATGCTTTTAAAGCAAATGAAGAACGGCTTTAAATCCAACAAGACAGTTATGAATTATCCCTCAGAAGTAGTTCACGATATCTTCCATAAAAGGACTAGCACTTCTTAATAGTTGAATTTAAATAAGAATAAAATAAGGCGTGGTTTAAAAAGTAGTGCTACCTTAAAACCTTGCCTTATTTCATATTTTCGATTTTATTGTTCAGTTAAGAATACATTTTGAGTAAAATAATTGTTGTAATAATAATTTTCTTTTACTTCGATAGTTCTCGAAAAATTTTGATATCTAGAATCAGTAACTCTTAGCTCCCAGTTTCCTTTAGGTAGTTGTAATGCATATAAGCCGTTTTCCGATAAAGTAGAAAAATGTCTGATCCCATCTTTGAATACTTCAACGGATATCGGAAGTTCAATTCTTACAAACGTACTATTGTCGATAACTTGCCCTTTTACATTATAAAAGCTCTGTAAATCGGGTTCTCTTTTTGATATTTTTGTGCCATTCCAGTTATACCAAGTGGAATTGCCCCACGTCCATTTACCGGTAAATGAATTGTTAAAATTAGGATTATTCATTTCAAAACGAATAATACCTTTTCTATTCATATTATAGTTTTCAAAAGTACCTTCAAAATATTCGCGACCATTAATGTAATGACGGTATCCATATATCACTCCTATATTAGCATAATCTCCGTAAATAAGTTGTCCTCTTTCTACTAATCGCAGTTCTCCATAGGTTGAATTCCAGGTTCCTGTCCAATTAATATTAGAATTGAGACTGCTTTTTTCTGATGTAGTAGTTTCTTCAATAAACATTCCCTCGTCCTCATTAGAACAATTTAGGAATACTAGAGAAATAATAAATAAAGCAAATAGTTTTAAAGTTTTCATGGTTTAGATTTAAATTTAATTACTTCTATTAGTGTTAAGTAATTTTTAAGGTTAACAATTCAATTAAATCTTTTTCTGGTTGTCAATTATAGTACCTGATACATTGAATCTTTTTAAATTAATAAAGTACGGTTGCCTGGTTTGAAATTCCGGTTACAAATATGGATCATGCTAAAGCCTTTTATCAAATAGTATTTGATGCAAAAATTGAAGTAGAGGAACTGAATGAGTTGTAATTGGGGTGATTTCTACTAAAAATGAAAGAGGTTTACTTGGGAGATCATTGATTGATGCCAGAGAACACTTGAAGCCTAGTCGTAATAGGATTTTGATGTATTCTGCATGTGAAGATGCAGCGAATGAAACTAGTAGGGTAGAAGCTGCAGGAGGAAAGCTCATTCCTAAAAAACAACAATATCAGAAGTACATAGATATAAGGAGTATTTTATTGATCTCGATGAAAATAGTATTATTGTACATTCCTGTAAATACTAATTTAACCTGAGTTTAATTAGTAATCCTATTGATTATATGTAATCGACTTTAGTTTCTGTCACTTCGAGCGTAGTTGAGCGGTTGTAATAGATCAAATTATTTAGTCTTGACTCTGCTCAACCTTACAGACAGAGAAAAAAGGGGATTTTTTAAAAAAAACTAATCTGAGTTAATCTATCTTCTTTCCAGAATTTTGTATTCCTCATAACATTCGCTAATAGCGTCGAGAATTTGAAGATCATTAGCGAATTTTATAAAATCAGCAGAATAATTACAATTTCTCAGTATCTCATCAATATCGAGACGTTCTACCTGAAGTAAAGCCATCAAAGTAGCTCTGTCGAATTTAGATTCCAGAAGATTTCTGATTTCATCATCCTTTTTCATTTTTCTTAGTTTACCTAGTTCGTTAGAACGTTTACTAAAAATGTTATAAAGAAAATCCGCCGGATTGAAAATGGCACCCAGCACCTTATTTACTGCACCAGGCTGTTTACTACCTCCCTCATATCCTGAATTAAGGCCGGAAATACTATACCTGTAATTATTATAGACCGGAATTTTTTTCGCATCAATTTCTAAATACCCTGTAAGTTGTACATCAGCTACAACTACTTCTTCTAAAGCTATCCCAAGTTCGGTCATTTTGATTTTTACATCTCCAAACTTTTTCCAGTCATTAGTTACTCTAACCCTTAGAGCTTTATATCCGATGTAAGTAAAATATAGGGTATCATTTACTTTTGCATTGATTTCAAAATTACCTTCTTTATCGGTAATTGTTCCTACAACCTGACTAAGGTTTACGACATGAACATTTTCTAGTTTTGTGTCATCAGAGGCATTGAGTACCTGACCAGATACCTTTTCCGAATCAGTATCCTGAGCGTTGATACTAATGCCTATAAGTAATAAAATAAAAAATAATATTTTTTTCAAAAGCTTATGTTTAATAATAATTCTATACTAACTCTTTCTATATAATGACCAATTTATACGAACATAACATAAAAATTGTACCAAAAATCATATAGTTTAGTTAATTCAGAAAAAATTATCTTCGATCACTACGTTTTCTTCGGTCTCTTCTTCCGCTACCTCCTCGATCACTGTTACTGTCATTATCACGACGGCCTTTACCTTTTGGTTTAAACCCGTCGCTTCTTCGTTTTCCTTTAAAACCGCCACCGCTGTTATTGTCTCTTCTGCGTCTACCGCCACCTCTGCTACGGCCGGAATCCTTAGAAATCTCTACGTTTACTTTTCTTCCTTCTAGCTTAAAATCTTCAAAAACAGCTAGAATATTATCCTGATGTTCGGAATCTGTATTGAAGAATGAGAAACTTTCTTTGACATCAACACGGCTTACTCCATCCCTGTCTAATCCTAACGTTTCTTTTAGGAAATCTTTAAGGGTCATCCAATCAAACCCATCTTTTTCACCTACATTAATAAAATATCGGGTACTACCATTTCTTCCTTCAGATCTATCACCACCGTCCCTGGAAACATTAAGGTCTTTTGCTTTCTTATAATAATTATGAAAACGTGAAAATTCTACGGAAAAGAATTTTTTGATAAGTTCTTCTTTGGTAAAATCTTCAAGTACTTCGTTTATAGAAGGCAGGTAGCTTTCAATCTCGTGATTAATTTTGGATTTGGCGATATCATTGGCTAAGTGAAATAACTGAACCTGACAGATTTCTTCTCCACTAGGTATTTCTTTTTCTTCAAACTTTTGTTTAATGATTCGCTCTACGGTTTTGATCTTTCTAAGTTCACTTTTAGAAACGATAACCATTGATACTCCACTTTTTCCGGCACGTCCGGTTCTACCACTTCTATGTGTATAGGTTTCTATCTCATCGGGTAATTGATAATTGATTACATGCGTAATATCATCTACATCAATACCACGTGCAGCTACGTCTGTAGCTACCAGCATCTGTATTTGACGATTTCTGAAACTTTTCATTACCAGATCACGTTGATTCTGACTAAGATCTCCGTGCAATGCAGCTGCGTTATACCCATCTTCGATAAGCATTTCTGCCACCTTTTGTGTATCTCGTTTTGTACGACAAAATATTACAGAAAAAATATCCGGGTTTGCATCTGCCAATCGTTTTAGCGCTGCATAACGGTCACGAGAATTTACTACGTAATATTCATGAGATACATTTTTAGAACCTGTGTTTTTGTGTCCAACAGTTATTTCTACAGGATCATGCATAAAACGCTTCGCAATGGTAGAAACTTCTTTAGGCATGGTTGCAGAAAACAACCAGGTACTTTTGTCATCGGGGGTATGGGATAGTATAGCGGTAATGTCCTCATAGAACCCCATATTAAGCATTTCATCAGCTTCATCAAGGACACAATAACCAATATTGGAAATATCCACCATTTTACGGTTGATCATATCTTGCATACGACCTGGGGTAGCCACAATGATCTGTGCACCACGTTTAATTTCTTTTGCCTGGTCATGGATACTTGCACCTCCATAAATCGCCACTGTACGTAATCCTTTACTAAACTTGGAGTAATTTTTTAATTCGTTTGTAATTTGTAAACAGAGTTCACGAGTAGGAGATAATATTAATCCTTGTGTAACACTACTGTTGCTATCTACTTTTTCAATTAGTGGAAAACCAAATGCAGCTGTCTTTCCAGTTCCGGTTTGAGCCAGAGCTACAATATCTGTCTCTTCATTAAGCAAAATAGGGATCGCCTTTTCCTGTACTTCACTTGGGGTTTCAAACCCCATTTCATTCACCGCCTTAAGAATGGCTTCACTGAGGCCTAATGCTTCAAATTTGTTCATATAATAAAAATAAGCCGCAAAGGTACGGTTTATTATCTGTACTATGATAATAACGAAGTAGTTATTCCAATGTTACAAAAGAATAGATCAGGATACATTGTGCAAACCTACTTAGAATTACTTAATAACCTCAATTTCAAAAAGTTTGTCCCAATTCTTACCGGTTACAAATAGTTGTTTCGTGTCTTTTTTGTAAGCAATACCATTTAGAACATCTAAATTGGGATGTTGGTTTACTTTGGATCTGAGACCGGATAAATTGATAACAGCTTCTAATGCCCCATTTTTTGGATTGATTACTGCAATTCCGTCTTTTTGCCAGGTATTCGCGTAAATTTTACCATCGATCCACTCCAATTCATTAAATTTTGATTTGATCTTATCGTGAGTCGCAACTTCGATATAAGATTTTTCTGCTAGAGTTTCGGGATCTAAGACCCAAATCTTTTCTGTACCATCGCTTTTATATATTTGCTTTCCATCATTACATAATCCCCAGCCTTCTTTACTTTTTTTGTATGCAAAACTTCCGGTTTTTTCGAACGTATGGAGATCATAAATAAACCCTTCTTTCGATTGCCAGGTGAGTTGAAGGATTTTGTCATCAATTATCGTAATTCCTTCTGCAAAATATTTTTTGTCAATTTCTTTTTTTACCAAAACTTCTCCAGTGGTGTAATTGACTTTTCTTAATGAGGATATTCCTCCTTTACCAGAACCAGTACTTTCATAAAGAGTGTCACCATGGAACTCCAATCCTTGCGTAAAAGCTTTTTGATCGTGAGGGTGCTCTGCAATGATTTTATACTTATATAGTTTTGGAGGTTTATTATTTAAAAAAGTAAGCTTTTTGTATACATCTTCTTCTTTACCTTCATAGTAAACTATGGCTTTAAGAAGATGTTTTCCTAATCGTTCCGTATCTATTTTTTCTTCTAATTCATTAGCAAAAGTAAATTTTAGTTTTGTGTCTCCTAAGAAGAAACCTACAGAATCAATTTTAATTTTTTTGGTATTAACAATACTTGCTTTTATCGTTTCACCCAATTTAAAATCGGTTTGATTATTAGCTGTTTTTATAGAAAAAAATTTTTTTTTCGCGTCAGCATTACTGCCACATGAAAAAATAAGAGTACATAATATGATGATGATTAATAGGTTACGTTTATACATGATGTCGGTAATATTTAGAGCAAGATATTTATTTTAATTGGGTTTAAAAAATCATTGTTTTATATACTAAAGATTGTATCTTTGCAGCGGCAAGTCCTACACAACCAGCTCCTGTTGAATCCTCCAGGGCGGGAACGCAGCAAAGGTAAATGGTCGTAGCGGTGTGATGTAGGTAGCTTGCCTTTTTTTGTACCCTGTATTCAGCATAGATTTCCTGCCGTTTTTTATTGATGTAGTATTTTAGATATTTTTTCACCTTGGTTATTAGTGTCTCTAGATAATAATCTTGGGGAATTTTACGTTTTGAAAGAGACACAAGTCCTGAGTGTCGGTAAACGTTCAGTATGTACAAATCATTTTAATTTTTTAGTATGAAAGATCAACTCTTAAACCTAGGCAAGAACTTAAGTAAAAAAGAACAAGAAAACATTTATGGAGGAAGGCTAAGACCACAACCTTTTGGACCGTGTGGTGAAACTGGAGGTATGGTAGTTGCCAGTCACCATTGTGAATCCGGAGGTTATGGCACAGTCTATGCGAATGGTGTATGTTGGGCTTGCTATTAAAATATTTTATTTGATCATCATTTGATATCATATAGATGTTCTACAAAACAGTCAATCATTGCACGCAACTTTGTTTGACTGTTTTTTGATAGGAATTTAATTAGAAAACTTGGAGTATAAATAATAATTGGCAGGGGTTCTAAATAAGGTTTTAGCAAAGGGTTTTATTACCTCAATTATTAAAAAATCATACTGTATTTTATGATCTAAAGCATAGCAGAGTAGGATAATTAGAATTTTAAAGAAAATCTAGGAAGCTTTTGAAATAGCTATGCTAAGATTTCTTTCTATTTTATCAAAGAACTCATTGTTTTTATAAGGTTTTCTTAAGAAATCATTAAAACCAGAATTAGAATCAAGAATTGCTTGTACCGTATCTTTAGTATCTGAAGCAGTCAGAGCTATAATCGGAATATCAAGATTAAATTCCCTAATTTTTTTAGTAGATTCCATACCCCCCATATTAGGCATGTTCAAATCCATTAGAATAAGGTCATACTCATTTTTCCTTACCATATCAATTGCTATTAGTCCATCGTCTGCTATTTCTGAGCTATATCCCTTAGTTTTAAGAACATTTTTTGTAACTATTTGATTTATTTTATTATCCTCAACAATCAGGATGTTATAGTCTTTTTCCTTTAATAATGAAATATAATCTTTTGCTGTATTGACTTTATCATTTTCTATAATGGAAGAATCAATTTTAAAAGAAATGGTAAAATAGAAAGTAGCTCCTTTGCCCGGAGAACTTTTTAGCTTTATATCTCCACCGTGAAGATTCACTAAATTTTTGACGATATGTAATCCTAATCCGGTACCTGTAGTATGATCTTTGGAATCAGCTTGAGAAAATTTATCAAATATAATCTCTTGTTTATCAAGCGGAATTCCTCTTCCATCATCTTTTATTTCAAAGGTAATCTGCACCTTATCATCAACAACGACAGGATTAATGAAGTTTAGCCATATATTCCCGTTTTTTGTGAATTTATTAGCGTTACTGATAAGGTTGATAAAAATTTGCGAGAGTCTTACAGGATCACCTATAAGTGAATTAGGGATGTTGGCGTCAAAATTGAGATGTAAGGTGTTGCCATTTTTATCTGCCTGATATTCAAAAGAATTCTTAATATCATCTGCCAAGCTTTTTATATTATAAGATGATTTATCCAGAGATATTTCATAGGATTCCATTTTAGTAACCTGCAATACGTCATTAATCAGGTTTAACAAATGATCAGCAGAAAACTTCATTAGTTTTATAAACTTGTGATTCTCTTCATCTTCAATTCGTTCCATGAGAATAGATGATAAACCTACTACTCCGTATAAAGGTGTTCTAAGTTCGTGACTAACTGTGGATATGAATTTTGTTTTTACTGCAGCCAATCGATCTGATTTTTCCTTCGAAATTTTTAGTTGCCTGTTTCGGATCGCCAGGGATTCTCCTAGCACTTTAGTTTTTCTGTGATTATAGATAAAAAAACAAAATAATACTAAACATAAAAGAAGTAGTGACAGTGTGAATATAGAAATTGTTTGTGATTGTTTTGCCTTTTGAGTTTGTATTGTATTATTTTTATTACTTACCACAAGTTTTTCCTTGAACTGGTTTGTTTCTAATTTTTCTGTTGCCAGTGCAGTTTCATGATGCTTGGTATATTTTTTTAGAATTGCATACGCTTTATCTTGTCTTCCCATTTTGATCAATAGGCTTTCATATTTTCTGTATACCGTCATCGCCTGTCTGAACATTTGATTTTTTTCTGCTAAAGAAGCGGCCATTTCAAAATACTTTATAGCACTACTGTAATTATTATGAATCTTATAATATTCACCAAAACTTGTATATGTAATTAGTAACTTGCTAATATGTTGCTGATCTTTAGAAAAATAGCTTCGACATTTTTCTAATAACCTGTAAGCTTTTCTGTAATTTCTGGTTTTTAAATAGATATTAGCCAGATTTAGTTCTAAAATATGCCTGTAGCGTTTGTTTAAATTTTCAGATTTTTCATAGATGTGCTTTATTCTTTTTAGTGCTCTTGCGGGCATATTAAACCCTTCGAGGTACACCAAAGCAATATTGTTGTTCACATCAATTGTTAATTCGGGATATCCTTTTAGTTCTTTGATGTAGAGTTCTGCAATTTTATAATCTTTTAGAGCTTCCTTAAAATCTTTGTTTAAAAAATGAATCTTACCCAAAAGATTATAAGAATATCCTTTAAGGTAGTATTTCTGTTGCGGATTAAATTTTTCGGATACATCAATGATTGTTTCAATAATCATTGCACTATTAGCTCTTCCTATAGAATTTATATGATTTTCGGTATCAATGATCGTAGTCTTTAATTCCGAAAAAGACATTTCTTCATATTGATTGGAGTAGACAAGGGAGTAAAATAAATTAAAACACAGGAAACATATAAAATATTTCGAGAATATAATATTTTTCATTATTAGTGATAATTTGGGGCGTTTAAATATAATTAAAAAATAGCAAAAACAAAGATTAAATGGTTTAAATATATGTTTAAGTGGTGATATTTTGTTCTTTAAAACTATTTTAACAGTATTAATCCTACATTTAATTGGAATTTTTCCTTTTTTATAATTTAAAAATTTACTTAATAAGAATGAAATGGTTCGTTATTTTTGCTAGCTATGAGAATACAGACACCTATAGAAGAGAGATGGAATTGGTTAACCCATGGATTTGGTTTTCTTCTTTCTGTAGCTGGCTTGATACTATTGATATTCTATGACACTTATAGGACCTCTTACAGTACTTTCTCCATACTCTTGTATGCTTCTTCATTAATGATGCTGTATTTTGCCTCTACGGCTTATCATTATACAAATGATATTAATCTAAAAAAGCGTTTCAGAATTATGGATCATATCAGTATATATGTACTGATAGCAGGAACCTATACGCCTGTTACCTTAATTGCATTGGTACATAGCAGAGGATGGCTTCTTTTTATTTTGGTATGGTCTATAGCCGGTATTGGCTCAATTCTGAAATTATTTTTTACAGGAAGATTTGAAATTATTTCAGTCTTTCTGTATCTGATTATGGGATGGTTAATTATGCTGGATATTTCTGCACTGACAGATGTTGTTGGTGCAAACGGAATTATGTATTTAATGTTAGGTGGAGTAGCGTATACCTTCGGAATATTATTTTATGCTTTTAATAAGTTAAATTTTAACCATGTAATTTGGCACCTATTTGTTTTAGCCGGTAGCGCTTTTCATTACATATTCATTTTAAACTATATCATATAAAATTCGATAGTCTAACTTTCGATAAAATCCTTGTACTCCAGGAAGAAAGTTTCAAGATTGGTCATTTTGTCATTTAAAAATCTCATTGCCTCATCCCATGTATTTTTATTATGCACACTAACACCCGACTTCTCTGCATAGATACGAGAAATAACTTTACCATTATCTAATTCATAAAACTCATCAAAAACTATTTCCGGGACGTAATCAGAAATCAAAATGTTTTTTAGGCAAGTAAATTTTTCATAATAATACGCACGTATTATTTCGTCATATGGCTCAATATCAATCGATACCATAGCGAGTTTTGTAGTAAATGTAAATTTTAGGGTTACATCTTTAATTTTAGTATTATATAAGAGCCATTTATTCGGATAAGCTTTTCCAAAAGTTGTCCAGAATTCTTGTCGTATTTTTTTTGACTCTTCCTTGCTAAACATATTATATAAAGTATGCTGTTATCGTTGCCGCCAGGATGACTATTAATTTTGTTACGTTAAATTTATGACCTTCGTTACTTTCAAAAAGTATTGTGGTAGAAACATGAAGAAATATTCCGATTACCAGTGCTGTAATTTCCTTATAGTATTCCTGAACTGCTTCGAAGTATTCAGAAATGAATGTTCCTAGTGGAGTCATTAAAGCAAAAAGTAAAAGAAATAATAAGATGGTAGGTGTTTTTATTTCAGTACGAAACAAAAAAGTAGTCAAAATCATTGCTACCGGAATTTTATGAATAATAATTCCAATGAGAATGCCATCGGTATGATGAATAGGAAAACCTTCTAAAATAGCATGAACACCCAAGCTTATAAAAAGCAGTTTTGGAATCCGTGTAGTTTCTTTATCGATATGAATGTGCCCATGTTCTGCACCTTTAGAGAAATATTCTAACACTTTTTGTAATAGAATCCCGATCATTATCCAAACACCTGCCTGTTTTGCAAATTGAGAATCCTCAAATACCTCTGGTAATAAATTAAAAACTGTAATGGCCAGCAGAAAAGCTCCACTAAAAGCTAGTAAAAGTTTTAAATTTTTTTGATTATTAGGTTTAAAAATATATACTATTAAATAACCTATAAAAACTGCCGATATGGATAAGATATAGTTATACACTACTTAAAAATCAATATAAGTCTTGGAGAATGAGTTCTATGAAATTTATTAAGATGGTAATCGCCAAAAATATCGAGTAAATCAACTTCGGCTTCATCAAAATATTTTTGAAAGTCTTCTAATGTTAACGCTTTTACTCTTTCTGTAAAAAAGAACTCCTCATTAGAATCATTAAATTTAATTTCTTTAAATATAAAGCCTTCTTTAGCATATCGCTTTATATGAAAAGTTATTCCCGAAACTTCTTTTGTTTCTTCCGGAACAAGATTATTGATAATATACTCAATATTCATAAAGTCAATAACCCCGAAACCTTTTTCATTAAGATCAGATTTTATTGCCTTTATAGTTTTTAGGTTACATTCTTCTTTTTCAAAATAACCAAAGCTCGTAAAGAGATTAAATACGGCCGAAAACTTTTCAGCATATGGTTTAGACATGTCGTGTACCCTAAACTTCAATGTTTTATTTTCGAATTGAGAAGCATACGCTATACTATTTTTAGAAAGATCAACACCGGTAACGTCAAAACCCAGTTCGTTTAAGTAGATACTGTGTCTTCCTTTACCGCAGGCAAGATCCAGTACTTTTTCTCCGGATTCTAAGCTTAAGTAGCCGGTCAGTTTATCCATAAACTCTTTAGCCTCCTTATGATCTCTATCTTTATATAAAATATGATAATATGGTGTATCAAACCAGGATGCATACCACATTGTAGAATCTTTTAGCATAGGGCGCAAAATTAATGTATTTTTGCGGTTTAATAACAGCGAATAGGAAGATAGTGAGTAATTCATTTAAAATGGTAGCCAAAACCTTTTTCGGTTTTGAAGAGATATTAGCAAAAGAACTCAGAAGTCTGGGGGCTCAGAAGGTTCAGATTGGTAATCGCATGGTAAGTTTTTATGGCGATACAGGCTTTATGTATAAAGCAAATCTATGTCTTCGTACCGCCCTAAAAATACTAAAACCCATTGCCAGTAAAAAGATACGTAACGAAAAGGATTTATATAATTTTATTCAATCCATTCGTTGGGAAGATTTTTTGGATTCTAAAGATTCGTTTGCTATTTATGCTACTGTTAATTCCACTATATTTAGACATTCACAATTTGCCGCTCTAAAGTCTAAAGATGCTATTGTGGATAAATTTAGAGAGGAAACAGGAAATAGGCCAAGTGTTGATACAGAGTATCCTGATCTCACGATTAACATCCATATCCAACAGGATTTATGTACAGTTTCTCTTGATAGTTCCGGAGGATCCTTGCATCATAGAGGATATCGCACGGCGACGAATATTGCCCCGATAAATGAAGTGTTATCCGCGGGTTTATTATTACTTTCCGGATGGGACGGACAATGTGATTTTTTAGACCCTATGTGTGGTAGTGGTACGTTAGCAATAGAAGCAGCAATGATTGCTTGTAATATTCCGGCTAATTTAAACAGAAAAGAGTTTGCTTTTGAAAAATGGCTGGATTGGGACATGGATTTGTTTGAGAAGATAGAAGAAGCTTGTCTAAACAAAACAAGAGATTTTCATTATTCCGTAATTGGATTCGACAAAGCTCCATCAGCAATCAGAAAAGCTAAACAGAATGTGGAGAATGCAAATCTTACTGATTTTGTCAAAATAAAAGAGGGTAATTTCTTCGAAAGTACAAAAGAAGAAGAAAGAAAACTTCATATGGTTTTTAATCCTCCGTATGGAGAACGCCTGGAATTGGATGAGGAAAAGTTTTACGGACAAATAGGAGATACCCTAAAGCAGCACTATCCGGATACCAATGCCTGGTTCATTACTTCTAATCTTGAGGCATTAAAACATGTAGGTTTACGACCTTCTCGAAAAATCAAGGTTTTTAACGGTAAGCTAGAATCCCGTTTGGTAAAATATGAGATGTATGCAGGAAGTAAAAAAACTAAATTTCAAAACAAGCCCATAACGTAAAGAAGCACTTGTTTGATTATTTTTTCTTTTTAAAAAAAGGAATTAAATAGCTGACAGTGTAGGTGTAACCTACGCCAAACTGACTGAAATCATTTGTTCTGCCATAGCCTGGAATAAATAAATTTTCAAATCCATCAGGATCTTTTTCACTTACAAGCCCTCTCAAAGAAATATTGGCACCTAAATAAAGGTTAGGAAGTATTTCGACCTTGATTCCTAGAATAAGTTCTACCCAGCTAGCTGTTAAACCACTAGATTCTCTCTGTTCATCCCTAAAATTTTCTGAAGGCATACCTTCCACATCAAAGAAGTTGGTACCCGTAAAAATATTGTAATTGTTCAATGTTTGGTCAAAAGTAGAGAAACCGTACCTCAATCCAGCATAGATACTATTTTGCATACCATACCAGTTTTTGTAAGTATTATAATCTATACCTAGACGCACATAACTTCCGGATCCTTCTACATTTATATTTGCTTCGTCTCTTATCAGGGACTCGTTTCCTATCTCAGCCGCTATATAGTAGTTTCTGTAAACTCTGTAATCTCCATTAATTTCAAAACCGGAATAATCATCATTAATTGCTGATCTGATAAACCTGGCAATATCCACACCAACTCTTAGTCCATATTTTTCTGCTGGAGGTAAAGTGTCCCTGGCCGAAATATTATTTTCCTGACTTGATAGAGTTCCTGAAATAAAAAGGATACTAATGAAAAATAAATACGTGTGCAGCTGTTTCATCGGTTACGTTCTCTTTTTCTATGGTTATTCTTTTTATCCAATTTCCGTCATTTTCTTCTTGGGTAAGACTACTGGTTAATGCATTGTAATTTACTCTAAAACCGCAGGCACTACTTAAATACTCTTCTTCTGGAGTATATTGAAAACTAATAGTATCTGTATTAGGAATATCAGAGTCATCGCTAGTGTCTGAATCTATGGTAAACTCAAAATCCGTTAGGGAGGCGTTTGTTATCAAGGGTATAAGTATTGAATCCTGGTTGGATGTGAAATTAATAATTCCCTCGAACCCAATAGCCTTAACCTGAAGTTCATTGGGTTGCTTAATATCAGATACTGTCTGATCATCAATAAATTTTATGATTAGGAATGGTGTAGTAGGAGTATCTTCTGCACAGATGTCATCTCGTTCACAACTGGAACTAAAATAGATCGCTATGATGCAAAAAATCAGAGGAGTCAGAGTTTTGTGTAACTTCATTAATTATCTTTTTTCTAAAAGCACCACATTTTCTACATGGTGTGTTTGTGGGAACATGTCAACCGGTTGTACTTTTGTAACCTTATACATACTATCTAATAACGACAAATCTCTTGCCTGTGTTGCACTATTACAACTTACATAAACAATCTTATTTGGCGAAATATTTAACAATTGAGCCACTACATCTTTATGCATACCGTCTCGTGGCGGATCTGTAATCACTACTTCTGGTTTTCCATGAGTTGTAATAAATTCTGTAGTAAATACTTTTTTCATATCTCCGACAAAGAATTCTACATTGTCAATATTATTCCGTTTTGCATTTGCTTTTGCGTCTTCTATTGCCTCAGGTACAGCTTCTACACCAACCACTTTTTTTGCCTTTTTTGCAACAAATTGTGCAATAGTTCCTGTGCCGGTATATAAATCATATACTAATTCATTTCCTGTAAGATCTGCAAAATCTCTTGTCACTTTATAAAGCTCATAGGCTTGTTTAGAGTTGGTTTGATAAAAAGATTTGGCATTAATTTTAAATCGTAGCCCTTCCATTTCCTCTTCGATATGATCTTTTCCGTGATAACAGATTACTTCTAGATCATAGATAGTATCATTCCCCTTAGTATTGATCACATACTGTAAAGAAGTGATCTCCGGAAATTCTGAAATTATATAATCCAGTAATAATGTTCGCTTTTCTACATCTTCATAAAAGAACTGAACCAGTACCATAATTTCTCCTGTCGATACAATTCTGATCATCAATGTACGGAGAAAGCCATTTTGATTTCTGGCATTGAAGAAAGAAAGATTATTCTCTGTTGCAAAAGTCTTTATTTTATTTCTAATGTCATTACTAGGGTCTTCTTGCAGGTGACAGGTGTCAATGTCTAAAATTTTATCCCACATTCCCGGAATATGAAACCCCAAAGCGTTTCTATTTTCAATTTCGCCATCACTCTGGATTTCTTCTAAGGTCAACCATCTGCTATCGCTAAAAGAAAATTCCATTTTATTTCGATAGAAGAATTGATCTTCAGATCCAAGAATCGGAGTAACTTTTGGTAATTCTATTTTGCCTAAACGAGTTAAGTTATTTACCACTTCCTGTTCTTTATATGCTAATTGATGTTCATAGCCCATAAATTGCCATTTACATCCGCCACAAGTACCAAAATGTTTACAAGCCGGATCAACACGTTTGCCAGATTTCTTATGAAATGTAGTAGCAGAACCTTCATAAAAAGCTTTACGTTTTTTTGTGGTTTGTATATCCACCACATCCCCAGGTACTGCATTGTTTAGAAATATGATTTTCCCATCAGGTGCCTTTGCGATACTCTTTCCTTTTGCTCCTGCATCAATCACTTCTATATTTTCAAAAACCTGTTTTCTATTCTTTCTTGCCATAGCGCAAAAATAAGAATACAAAACATATACTTATTAATTATTCTGTATATCTTAATAAAAAAGAAATAGGAAAAATGAACCTGATTAGAATTTTTGCGTCTATACTATAAAGGTCATTATGGTTAACTCCAATAAAACATTCGATTCTTTGTTGGTATTACAGTACCAATCCGGAAGCAAGAAAGCTGCAGCTATTCTTGTGAAACGATGGCATCCCAAATTATGTAAACACGCCTATTGGTATACAGGTGATTTGGACATTTCTAAAGATATAGTGCAGGATAGTTGGAGTATTATATTTAGAAAGATGTCTGATCTAAAGGATACTAATAGTTTTGGAAGTTGGGCATTAACCATTGTCACAAGAAATGCGATTAACTATCTGAGAAAACAGAAAAAAGAAACAGAAAATCTAAATCAGTACCAATTCAATACTTCGAATTCTAATGATAATAATGATATTGAAAATCAGGATACCATAGGGTTATTGAAAAAAACAATAAAAAAGCTACCCAATAATCATCAGTTGGTTCTGAACCTTTTTTACCTGGAAGAGTATAGCGTAAAAGAAATCAGTGGTATTATACAGATTTCTGAGGGAACAGTAAAATCCCGATTGTTTACCGCTAGAGAAAAATTAAAATTAATACTAAAAAATAATAATTATGAAAAATAATATGAATGAGATTGATAAACTAATTAAAGAATCATTAACTCAGGAGGAGGCAAAATTTTATGAGGAATTGGATGAGCAAAATATCTTTGAAATGATTGGAGGGCTTTATCAAACAAAAAACAGATGGATTATCATTATGATGAACATTGTTAATGTTATAGCTCTGATACTTTTGGTTTATTGTATCATACAGTTTCTAAATACTGATAATACTAATGAGTTAATCAAATGGAGTAGTGCTGGTTTTTTATGTGTTATGATCACATCTATGCTAAAAGTTTATAGTTGGTTACAGATTGATAAAAATGCACTACTTAGAGAAATTAAAAGGCTGGAACTACAGATTTCTTCCTTGGTCGGAAAGATAAAATAAGAGATTGAAGTATTTTACTCCTGAAATATACCAAATTTGAATAAATCGAGCAGACTATTTTGAATAATTAAAAATAGTTTGTTATGCAGACTCGAAAATTAAATAATACATAAAGATTTAGTAATTTTGCAAATCTCTTAGGGATGATTTCTCTCCCACGCTGAATTTTCGAGTCTTTTCGAAAGGATAAAGGTACAGAAGGAATGGTTATTTTATCAATTTAAATTATTAGAAATGGCTGTTTTAGAAAAATTAACTTCTCAACAAGCAATCGATTTAGAAAACAAGTACGGAGCTCATAATTATCACCCTTTGCCAGTAGTACTAAGTAAGGGAGAAGGTGTATATGTGTGGGATGTAGAAGGGAAAAAGTATTATGATTTTTTGAGTGCATATTCTGCTGTTAATCAAGGCCACTGCCACCCTAAAATAGTGGGAGCAATGATGGAGCAGGCACAGACATTGACACTAACTTCCCGTGCATTCTACAATGATAAGTTAGGAGAATACGAAAAATTTGCTTCAGAGTTTTTTGGCTTTGATAAGCTATTACCAATGAATACAGGAGCTGAAGCTGTAGAAACTGCTCTAAAAATATGTAGAAAATGGGCTTATGAAAAGAAAGGAATTGCTGAGAATGAAGCACAGATAATAGTTTGTGAAAACAACTTTCACGGAAGAACTACCACAATCATATCGTTTTCTAATGATCCTGTAGCTCGTAAGAATTTTGGTCCGTATACGTCGGGATTTATTAAAATAGCTTATGATAACCTAAAAGCGTTAGAAGAAGCATTAGAAAATAACAAAAACGTAGCTGGATTTCTGGTAGAACCTATTCAGGGTGAAGCCGGAGTATACGTTCCGTCTGAAGACTATTTATCTAAAGCCAAAGCCTTATGTGAAAAGCATAATGTATTATTTATAGCAGACGAAGTGCAAACAGGAATTGCAAGAACGGGTAGATTACTAGCTACCTGTGGTAATTGTTCTTGTAGTGATATGAATTGTTCTGAAACACCGGATGTAAAGCCTGATGTATTGATTCTTGGTAAAGCATTGAGTGGTGGAGCCTATCCTGTTTCAGGAGTATTGGCAGATGATCACATTATGGAAGTAATTAGGCCTGGTAATCACGGAAGCACCTTTGGAGGCAATCCTGTGGCGGCGGCTGTGGCAGTAGCGGCATTAGAGGTAGTAAGAGATGAAAAACTTGCAGAGAATGCTTATCAATTAGGGGAACTATTCAGATCAGAATTGAATGAATATGTCAAAACATCAAATATTGTTAACCTCGTTCGTGGTAAAGGGTTGTTAAATGCTATAGTAATCAATGATGATGAAGAAAGTGAGACAGCCTGGAATATTTGTGTAGCATTAAAAGAAAATGGTTTATTAGCAAAACCAACGCATGGTAATATCATCCGCTTTGCGCCACCATTGGTTATGACAAAAGAACAGTTGTTAGAGTGTGTCGCAATTATAACCAAGACATTGAAGGAATTCGAACAATAGCAACGGATGTTTCGAAATGGTTTTATATAGAGAAAGCACCCGGAAATGGGTGCTTTCTTACTATTGTAATGATTGTATAGGTGAACTATCTGATAACAATCTTGGTTCTATTGATTTAAAATCTCGGTCCAGGGAATCATAGCACCAACAAAAATAATATATATCAGAATAAATATTAAATACAAAGAACTAAGTGCAATACCGATAATTGCACAAATTCTACCTGCTTTAAGATTATCGTATCCGTAGTAAAGTTCTGGGTTCTCATTATAAAGTTTAATAGATTGCTTAGAAACTATTAAAGCAACTATCCCAAATATTAATCCAAGAATTCCGTAACAGAAGCAAGTTACTATCGAGATGATACCAAAGACCAGAACAAGGGTCGCATTAGGTAATTGTTGTTTGTTTTCCATAAAAATTTATAAAAATTGTTTGATGATATAATTGGCAACAATAAGAATTATATTTAAGAAATAAAAGTATTTAAGGAAGCGTGCCCCGTTTTTAAAATTAAAATATAGATGACCTGTTAAATATACCATCATAAAAAGCAATGGGATCAGGGCAGGATACATCTTGATAGATTCCAGAATGTTTCCTTTCATTAAAAGAATAAAACTTCTCTGTAGTCCGCAACCTAAGCATTCTATGCCCATTAATTTTTTAGAAGGACATGTAAGAAGGCTGCTTTCAAAAAAAGTAATTATATCATTCATCTTTAAAATATAATTGAAATAAAAAAAACTGCCCAATGATACAAAGGCAGTTTTTTTAAGAATAAATGTTGATATCTTATTGATATTGCCCCATCTGTTCTCTAACCATTTCCATATAACCATCATAACCTATGGTCGCGAAAATAATTATTAGAGATATCACGTAAAGAGCACTTAGGATTAAACCAATGATAGCTAGTATTTTACCGGTTTTTACATTGTTGTAACCTTCATATAGTTCAGGGCTTTCCGTATATAAGGCCGTAGCTTTTTTAGCAAGTACTAAAGCTACAATAGCAAAAATAAGACCTAGAATCCCATAACAACAACATCCTACAATAGATAAAATACCGAATACTAATATTAAGGTGGAGTTGGGTAACGTTTGTTTTTCCATAAAATAGTTGATTAGTTAAAAATGAATTTCATTTTAATTAGATAGCTTACAACCATTGTAAGCACAGATATAATAGTTAGGCTCACTTTAATAAGTGAATCGTGTTTAAATTTAATAAAAAAATTGAATCCTAAGAAAAAAAGAAGCGCTAACAAAGGATATATTGCCGGATACATTTGAAAAGCTGCAACAAATTCTCCTTTCAATAGAAGAACTATTGATCTTTGTAAACCACATCCTAAACAATCTATGCCAAACAGCTTTTTATTAAGACAAGGAAACATATACTTTTCCAAAGACATTTTTTTTATTGTGTTTGACAATATACATAATTTACCTATTCTAAGAATTAATGTGTTTAAAAAATCTATAATTTGATACTTTTGCAGAATGAACAAAATAAAGTTGAAAAAGATAATTAGTTTTATTTTAATTTTTACTGGCGCAGTTCTTTTAGTTATAGAGATAGCGTCTTCCAGTAAGAACTATTATCTACAAACTATGGGGATAATATCGCTTATGACAGGTGTTTTTCTGGTTAATACATCGCTGTCATCCAGGTCAACAGGAGCCCAATTAGAATCTCTTAAAAACGTTGAAGAAGAAGAAATAGAAAAATGATTAAAATAGATGATATCGTATCAGTGTTAGATGAACCAATTACGGGTAGAGTAATTGCTGTTAGTGAGAATGAAGTCACCATTGAATCTAACGATGGATTTGAAATGAAGTTCTTAAGGCAAGAATTGGTCAAAGAAGAATCTGATAGCCTAATTATCCCATCGTATGAAGAGGTTGCAAAGAACCTTCAGGAAAAAGAAGTTTTTAAAAAGAAACCTAAAAGACCTGTAATAAAGCCAAAAGAGAGGGACCTACCGCCTATGGAAGTGGATTTGCATATACATAAATTAATAAAATCTACAAAAGGAATGAGCAATCACGAAATGGTCACATTGCAATTGGATACAGCAAAGAGGCAATTAGATTTTGCTATTGGTAAACGTATTCCTCGGATCATATTTATTCACGGTGTTGGACAGGGGATTTTAAAAGAAGAATTAAAATACTTGTTCGGCAGGTATGATAACATCCGTATGTCAGATGCTGACTACAAAAAATATGGTCTCGGAGCGATGGAAGTCTATATCGTCCAAAATCCTAAAAACTAATTAATTTGGAATTGTAATACTGTCAGATCCTAGTGGTAAAAATTCTTTTCTTATAGCAATACCGTTTCCTTCTAAAGTAACATTTTTTAGTATAACGGTTCTGGAATATATAGTCTGATTTGGATCAGTCTGATCTACAATTTCATAACTAATCTCAGCAGTTCCGTTAGCGCTAACTAATTCCTGTGTTACGTTGATGTTACTAACCGGAACACTATTACAAAAATAGTCTACTCCGTTAATTGTTGTGTCAAACACTCTGTAAAGAAACTGATTATTTGTGGCGTTTAGAGTAATTATCGTAGGTTCGACTAATGATATATCAGAAGCCGCATTTGGTTCAATTTCGAAGCTGGTATCTGTAAAATTAACAGACAAGGATCTATTTGTAGCTTGATCTACTACGAAGAAGACAAAAGTGTTAGTACTGTCATTAGAACAATTCTCGAGCTCTCCTACGACGTCATCTACGCGTATATCTATAATATCGCCTTCGCTGCAATTAACAAATATTAGGAAACATACTAAAAAACCTAATTTCTTAATCATATTGTTAGTTTTCATCTTTTCTAGTGGTTTTAGAAATAGTTTCATCTCTAAACCCGAAAGAGAATGTATCATCTATAAATTGATCGTTCTCCTGGTCCAGAATTAGGTTATCAATCGTTAAAGTAGTTCTAAAGGTAGTTATTACCGTATTATCTAATATCGCAGGGTTTTCTACGCTTTCATTGGCAGCATCACCCATAGAATTTGTATCCAAATAATTAGGAATTCCATCCATGTCATCGTCATCATCCAATGGGTTATCATTCCCGTTCGTATCCTCTTCGCTTGTTAGAATACCGTCACCGTCATCATCATTATCCAAGTAATTAGGGATGCCATCATTATCAGAATCATCATCTCTTGGATTTCCGTTTCCATCGATATCTTCATCCAATGTAGAAATAGTATCACCATCATCGTCTGTATCAAGATAGTTAGAAATACCATCTCCATCGGTATCAAGAAAACTATCATCATTAGGATCACTATTAGGTAACTCTACACTAGTTAGAACATTATCATTATCATCGTCCTGATCTCTGAAATCCGGAATTTGATCTCCATCAGAATCATATCCATCTTCTATTCCTAAGTTTTCTTCGGTTTGATCAGTATTACCAATAGAACTATCATCGATAGCATCATCAAGATAGTTAGGAACTCCATCATCGTCTCTATCAGCTTCCGGATCAATTCCATTAGGTGCTTCCAGTGTGGATTCCACACCATCATTATCATCTTCACTTACGATTACGTTGATTATTTTTGCATCACCATTGATGCTAACCAACTCTTCAGTGACTATTATATCACTATCAGGTATATTATTGCAGTAATAATCGGCTGTAATAACATTGTTAAACTTCCTGTAAACCAATTGATTATCTGGATTTGCTAAATCAATTTCTATGGGTTCTTCGGTAGGAATAGTATCAGAATACATTTCATTAATAAAATTATACGATATAGCTTCATTAACGGATGTATTTATTTTAAAGAAAACGAATTCATTAATCTTGGCGCCTCGACATAGTTGAAGATCCGCATCTTCAAACTCAAAACTGGTTACGATAATCTCTCCATCATCGCAAGAAGCTAACCCTAAAAAAATTAATATATATAAAAGCTTTTTCACATTTTATGTTTTGAAAATTAGTAAAAATTATAGCCTTGTTCTGGAAAACCCAATGATAACTTGAAAATTTCAATGTCATTCAATAAAAGTTTTCAAAGAATAAAGACGAATAAATTATTCACATGTTCACTTTATTAATGATTTACTTTGGTTCTATTGACAAAAATAATGGAAATGAAAGATTATAAGGTGTGGTGAGGAAAATAATTTAATTTGAATTAGATTTGTGGTTGTAAAATAAGAATTTGATAACATGCAACATTTGTTACGGCATTAATCATAATTTTTCACCTATCAACAACTAATTTTTTAGATTTAATGCAAAAGGTTTATTTCGATAGTGCGGCAACGACACAATTGCGCCCTGAGGTAATTGATAAGATGACTTTGGTATTAAGAGAAGATTATGGAAATCCTTCTTCTACTCACGGTTTTGGTAGATCAGCTAAAAACCATATTGAACAAGCTCGAAAGAATATTGCAAAGTATCTGGGAGTAAAAGCTTCTGAAATTATTTTTACATCAGGAGGCACCGAAGCGGATAATTTAGCAATAAATAGTGCTGTTAGGGATTTAGGAGTGAAACATATTATTACTTCTAAAATAGAACATCACGCTGTCCTGCATACCGTTCAAAAAATACAATCCCATACTAATATTTCCGTAAGTTATGTGAATATTAATGCAGATGGTTCAATTGATTACAATCACCTGAAAACCTTGCTAGCGTCTAATTCTGAAAAAACACTGGTAAGTCTAATGCACGTCAATAATGAAATAGGGACTATTTTGGATATTGACAGAGTAGGAGAGCTTTGCAAGGAGCACGAAGCACTTTTTCATAGCGACATGGTGCAATCTATAGGGCACCTTAATGTAAATTTGGATGAATTACAGGTAGATTTTACTGCAGTTAGTGCGCATAAATTTCACGGTCCGAAAGGTGTTGGTTTTGCATACATTAGAAGAAACTCTGGTTTGAAACCACTGATTTACGGCGGAGAGCAGGAGAGAGGATATCGGGGCGGAACCGAAGGAGTTCATAATATAGCGGGAATGGATGAAGCTTTACGACTGGCATATAAGCATATGGATGATGAAAAAGCATATATTTCTAATTTAAAGCTATATTTTGTTGATCAATTAAAACAACATATAGAAGGTGTTAAATTCAACGCTAATTGCTGCGACCCGGATCAAAGTACTTACACATTAATAAATGTATGTCTTCCTATATCACAGGATAAAGCAAGTATTTTATTATTTCAATTAGATATAAAAGGAATAGCCTGTTCTAAAGGAAGTGCCTGTCAAAGTGGGAGTAACAGAGGCTCGCATGTATTAACAGAAATACTTTCTGAAGAGGATATGCTAAAACCATCAATTCGATTTTCTTTTTCTAAGTACAATACCAAAGAAGAAGTGGATTATGTAGTTAAGGTTTTAAAGGAGTTTATTGAAAACTAAAACTTCATTCTTAAACGAACATTAAAAACACGCTGCGTTAAAAAATTTGGAATAGCGAATTGTTGTTGTGAAGCTGCGTCTCTTACAAATGTATTCGTAATAGAATTAAGATTGTCAAAAAGATTAAAGATTTCGAATCCTATATTTAATTCTTTAAACTTATTAAAAAAGCTGCCTTCTTTTCGTCTTATTTTTTGATCAACTACGATATAGGAAATTCCTAAATCTGCTCTTCTATAATCTCTTAACCTTGTCTGAAATGCATAAGGATCCGCATTGCTGGGAGAACCTCCGGGAACACCTGTTTGGTAAACGAGATTTAAGTACATTTTTAAATTTGGAATTGTTGGTACATAATCCTGAAATAGGACTCCTACTTTTATTCTTTGGTCGGTAGGCCTGGCAATATAGCCTCTATTGTCAAGGTTTTCTTCAGTTTTAAGCACGCCAAGACTCACCCAACTTTCTGTTCCAGGAACAAATTCGCCGTTTAATCGTAGATCAAATCCCGCAGCATATGCCTCGGCATTGTTGTTGGCGCGATACCTGATTCTTACATTTTCTATAGTGTATGAATTGACATCAGTGAGTTTTTTATAATATAATTCTGTGGTAAGTATAAATGGTCTTTTCCATAAATTAAAACTATAATCATTACCGGCTACTAAATGAATAGATTGCTGGGCTTTTACATCAGGTTGAACAGCGCCCTGAATGTCTCTGAGTTCCCTGTAAAAAGGTGGTTGATGATACCATCCTCCTGAAAGTCTGAAAATCATATCCGATTTCCAATTTGGTTTAATCGCCACTTGTGCTCTGGGACTAAATACTGTTTGGGAGGTAGAATTAATTCCATCACCTGATACATTCCAGTTATGAACTCTTATTCCGGCATTTGCCCAAACTTCGTGCTCTTTTATATTGGTTCTTAAACTATATTGTGCGTACCCCGAAAACCGATCAACGTTTACCTTATTAGTAGCTCTTACACTTGTAAAAGGAACAATAGGGCTCGCAAAAGGATTGTATGGTTGATCATTAACAAATGTACCAGGTGGGCGTATTGAAAATCCGGCAGAATCGATAACCTCATATTCCTGAATTCTATCTCTGATATCTTCAGAGGTGTACTTTATCCCCCAATCGATTTGATGTTCATCGGCAATATAAGTACCCTTGTGCTCTAAATTGAAAATCAAGGCATCCAGATCGTTTCTTGCGTGTGTAAGTTGTGAGCCGATACCTTCACTAAATTCTACTTCACCTAAGTCTTCACTACCAATATCCGTATTTACAGTTCCTAGAAAGTAAGCTGCAAAAATATCGAAATGTTCTTGTTCTTGTGTGTGGTATGCAGAACCAATTAGTTTTAAAGTGAGGTTGTCATTGGCTTGATAAGTTCCTTTGAAGGCTCCAAAATAAGTTTCATATTGATCTTCTTCCTGACCTTCATAGAAAACTGTTAAAGCAATCGGGTTTGTAATAGTACCAAAATTGGTTTGTCGGGTCAGAGGTTCATAATCGTATTTGTTAATGGCTATATTACCCAAAAAACCTAATTCAAATTTATCCGAAAAATTGTACGAAAGATATGTTTGTATATCTGCAAATCTTGGTCTAAAATTAGTTTCAGTTTGTCGTGCATCGACCAAAAGACTGTTATCCCTATATCTGACACCGGCAATTCCGGCAAATTTTTTATCCTTTGTTATTCCTCCTGCAGAAATGCTTCCTCCCAGCAGACTTGCATTGGCAGTTAGATCGAATCGTGTTGGTCTTCTATAGGTAATATCCAAAACAGAGGAGAGCCTGTCGCCATATTTAGCTTGAAAACCTCCGGCAGAGAAATCTACATTTCTCACCAAATCCGTATTCACAAAACTTAACCCCTCTTGTTGTCCCGAACGTATCAGAAAAGGTCTGTAAACCTCTATCTCATTTACATATACAAGGTTTTCGTCAAAATTCCCGCCCCTTACAGAATATTGCGTACTGAGTTCATTATTAGAGCTTACACCTGGCAAGGTTTTTAATAAACCTTCTACACCTGCATTAGCAGATGGTGTGGCTCTTATGGTTTCCGGATCCAGAGTTGTAATTCCTTCAACTGCTTTTCGCTCCCTACCTGTTATAATAACTTCACTGATCTGTTCTACGTCTGTCTTTAAAACTGGATTTAGTTCATATTCCTGATTTTCCTTTAAATTAATGGTGAAAACAACATCTCTAAGCGCTACGTGACTTATTTTTATTTTTACATCTTTATTTGCAGGGATATTTAGTATGTATACACCATTTTTATCAGTTTGTGTCCCTGAGGCTTCATAGGATATATTAGCTCCTGCAATTGGTTTATTAAACTCATCCAGAACAACACCTTTTACAATTGCATTCTGGGCTAAAATGTTATGACTTAAAGAGACTAGAAAAAAAGAAAAAAGGAAGAGAAGATTTTTCAAGGAATATATCTATTTACGGTTTTCTAAAGAATTTAGTTTCAAATGTAGCACTATTTCCTACTTTATCTAACACAATAAGTTTAAAATTATTTTCTGTCTCTGTAATTATTTCATCGCTAAAATCATAGATAAGCATCCCTGTTTTATAGTCATATTCCATTAAGATAAATTTACCGTTGATTGTTGCACGATAACTTTTAATACCGGAGTCAGCATCATCAATTTTTATTTTTAAGAAATCAGCTTTGGACATCCATTTTTTATTAGAGACATTAATTGGTACAATGGTAGGTGTTTCTAGATCTGTAAATAAAGAGTAACTTCCTAAGGTTCTTGTCCGTGTGGAAAAGCGATTATTTTTTTTGTTGGTTTTTACATAATAGTGTTTATCATTATAGCCTAGTCTTCCTATATACAATTTTTTCTTATCAGTATCACTATAGTTAGAAACATCAAAAACTACTGTCATATTTTTATGCAGCGGAATTTCATCCTGATGAATTTTGATGGTATCTCCATTAGCCTGAATATCCAGAAAGGCATTATCATAAAGACTTCCTTTAGGAATATACAGATCAAAAATTCCGGAGTTAAATGTGAAATTTTCATTCGATTTTACCAGATAAGCCGTTTTTATGGTCTCTTTCTTAGATATCTCTTTAATACTTTTTCCTTGTATTGGGATATTGATTATCGTAGTGTTGTCTTTAAAATCTTTGACATAGATCTTTGCAGTGTAGGATAAACTATCTTCTATACTTAATATACCATTATCTATATTGTTTGTGTAAATAGTTAAAGGATTATTTTTTTCGATAAATAGTTTGGTAATCCTATTTCGATTATTTTTATAGTATTCATAATCAATTAATCTATTCACATAACGTGTTTCAGAAAATGAAAACCGTTTCATTTCCATAGCAAAATTTTCCTGACCATTTATCTCTGTGGATATCTTGTAAACACCATTTTTATTTGCGGCTAAATTCTGCTGATCAAATGTAGACACGCCGATCCCGATTTTTCCTAAAGCGCTAACATTTTCAGCTTTAAAATTTCCATCATTATCAAAAGTAAGTCTCAACTTGGTAGGCTGCTGAATTCCATTTACGTGTGAGGATTTATCCAGGCTGTATAGCCAAACTCCTTGAATATCAGGTTTTTTTGTGTCTTTTATATCAATACCAAAACACATTGGATTAAGGGGTCTTGCTTTTGCATCTCTTATCTCAAAATGGAGGTGAGGCCCGCCACTACCACCTGTATTTCCGCTATAGCCGATTACATCACCTTTGTTAACAGAAAGGGTTCCTTCTTTTGGAAAAAGTTCTATCTCATAGGATTCTTTTGCATATTGTCTTTTCTTAAGGTAGTCTTCGATTTCTAGAGAAAATTTTTGAAGATGTGCATACACAGAAGTGTATCCGTTAGGATGAGATATGTATATTGCTTTACCATATCCGAAATGAGAGATTTTTATCCTGCTCACTGATCCATTTGCTGTAGCATATACTTTTAGACCTTCTTCTCCATTTGTTTTCAGATCCAAACCAGAATGAAAGTGATTAGATCTTAACTCTCCATAAGTTCCGGAAACCGCAAGAGGAATGTCTAAGGGGTTCATAAAATAGTCAGTTGGAATATCTTTTTGACAGTACCCCAATGAAAATTTGAGGATTAAAAATAGAGTAATAGTTCGCATAGAGGGTAAATGTAAATATTTAGGAATAAAAATTAAAGTGATGTTAATTAAAAAACTAAAAGGCTAAAAACTAAATACTTGATCGAAGTGATATCATTGTCATGAAATTAGTTTAAAAACTATTGGGTTTTTTCAATTGGTATGTTAACTTTGTGTTACGAAGTATTGCGTAAAATTATAATGAGTGATTTAGTTGAAATTGTTGATTCTCTTGAGAATAGAATAAGTAAGTTACTTCATAAGTATGACTTACTGAAGCAACAAAATACTGATCTTAAGGAAAAAATAAAAGACTTGGAGTCCAATTCAGAACTTCAGATCGATCAATTAAAACAGTGGGAAGAAAAATTCAGCGCACTCAAAAATGCAAGCGCAATGCTGGGCAGTGACGAATATAAAAGGGAAACCAAGCTCAAGATAAATGCCTTGATAAGGGAGATAGATGTATGTATAGCGCAACTATCTGAATAATTACGTTATGGCAGACAAATTAAAAATCAAATTATCAGTTGCGGATCGTGTATATCCGTTGACAATTAATCCTGATCAGGAAGAAGGATTAAGAAAGGCCGCTAAAAAAATAGAGGCTATGATTAAGCAGTTTGAGCAAAGTTATGCGGTGAGAGATAAGCAGGATGTACTAGCCATGTGTGCTTTACAATTTGCTGCACAAGTAGAACAAAAGGTTATAGATAAAGATAGTGATGAGGCACAAATAACAGGGAGGTTAAATGCCCTGGATAGTTTGTTACAGGATCATCTATCATAGACGTTCATTAAAATAAATAAAGGTTACTGCCTGCACTAGTTGTTATTTTTTGATAAACTCAACAAGAATTATTTCAAAAGGGTGAGTTTAAGTTGTAAAAGCAAGCCGTGCTGATACTTATCAGTTTCACGGATCCTTGACCAATTTGTTAGCCCTAAACCTGTTTTTACAGAGTTTATACAAAACCCAAGCTAGTGCAGGCTTTTTTTATATATAAACACTAACTAGGATTATGGATAACATTATATTTTTGATTATTGCGGCAGTGGCGGGTTTAGTGATTGGTTTTATTATCGCTAAAATTTTAGAGCGCAGTAAAGCTTCGGAAATTATCAAAAACGCTAAAAAAACTTCTCAAAGCATCATTAGAGAAGCCAAAAGTGAAGGGGAGACTATTAAAAAGGATAAAATACTTCAGGCCAAAGAAAAGTTTATCGAATTAAAGTCAGAGCATGAAAAAGTTATTTTTTCACGTGATAAAAAAATGGCTGAAGCCGAAAAGAGAACCAGGGATAAAGAATCCCAAACCTCCAATGAGCTTTCCAAAAGCAAGAAACTAAATACGGAATTAGAACAGAAAATTAAGGATTATAATCATCGCAATGAGTTTTTAGAGAAGAAACAAAGTGAGCTAAAAAAGCTTCATAAAAGCCAGGTCCAACAATTAGAAGTGATATCTGGATTGTCTGCAGAAGAGGCAAAAGAACAGCTTATAGAATCCCTAAAAGAGCAGGCTAAAACAGATTCTATGTCGTTGATCCAGGAAACTATTGAAGAAGCTAAGCTCACGGCTAAACAAGAAGCTAAAAAAGTTGTTATCAATACGATACAAAGAATAGGTACCGAGGAAGCTGTAGAGAATTGCGTATCTGTATTTAATATCGAAAGCGATGATGTGAAAGGCCGTATCATCGGTCGGGAAGGAAGAAATATTAGGGCTATAGAGGCCGCAACAGGTGTAGAAATTATTGTGGATGACACCCCAGAAGCAATCATTTTGTCCTGTTTTGATTCTGTAAGAAGAGAGGTGGCGCGTCTTTCTTTACATAAATTGGTGACAGATGGAAGAATACATCCAGCTCGTATCGAAGAAATAGTTAAAAAGACAAGAAAACAAATTGATGAAGAGATTATAGAGGTAGGTAAAAGAACCGTTATCGATCTTGGCATACACGGACTACATCCGGAGTTGATCAAAACAGTAGGAAGGATGAAATACCGATCTTCATACGGTCAGAATCTTTTACAGCACTCTCGTGAGGTAGCCAAATTATGCGGTGTTATGGCTTCAGAGCTTGGCTTGAATCCGAAGCTTGCTAAAAGAGCCGGATTGTTGCACGATATAGGTAAAGTACCGGATGCTGAAACTGAAGTTCCTCATGCTATCCTTGGAATGCAGTGGGCCGAAAAATATGGTGAAAAACCCGATGTATGTAATGCGATAGGTGCACATCACGATGAAGTAGAAATGACGTCTCTCATTTCACCAATAGTTCAGGTTTGTGATGCAATTAGTGGAGCTAGACCTGGAGCTCGTCGTCAAGTGTTAGATTCTTATATTCAAAGGTTAAAGGACTTAGAAGATATCGCATTTGGATTCAACGGCGTAAAGAAAGCTTATGCTATTCAAGCTGGTAGAGAGTTACGTGTTATAGTAGAAAGTGAGAAGGTAAATGATGAGAGAGCGGCAAGTTTATCTTTTGAAATTTCTCAAAAAATACAAACCGATATGACCTATCCCGGTCAAGTAAAAATTACTGTCATCAGAGAGACCAGAGCTGTGAATATTGCCAAATAATATGATTAATCAAAACAAAAAAAAGAGAATTAAGTGATTCTCTTTTTTTTGTTTGTCAGAAGAAGTTGTTACTTCCTTATATTTTCTACTGTCGTTTCTTTCCATTCTAAAGCTTCTTTAATGGCAGTAAAACATCTCAATTCTTTATCAAAGAATTTGCTTTCCAATTCTGTTAGTTTTTTTGACTTTGATCTTTTGATACTATAGCTAAGCCAATTAAAGAGTCGATTTTTGTAGTCTTGTAATATACCGTAGGATCGACCGAGTATGAATTTACTCTGTTGAAAATATAGACAAATGGTTTGTCATTAAAGTGTTTAACTACGAATTCTAATAAAAGCTTGTTGTGTTTAGGCCTAACTAAAAAACCTTCAGAGATAGTGTTTTGAGATAGTCCTCCCGGATTTCAACCTTAGCAAAACCTAAATCATAATAACTTGTCATTTCAATTACAAAACTACTATTTAAGTGCGGTTAATATTTTATAAGTTACAATAAAACTATTACTTAAAAAAATTCTTGTTAATCAACATAATTTCATATTTGCAGACAAAAAACTTCCTTGTTTAGAGGAAGTTTTCATTATAATAAGGCGAAAGAACGGTGTTTAAGATTCAGTTGATTCTTCTGCTTTCTCGATATTGATAGTTAATTCATTGGATTTTTCGTCTAGATCTATATAGATACTATCTCCCTCTCGTAGTTGAGCATTAATAATCTCCTCTGCCAATGCATCTTCGATATATTTTTGTATTGCTCTTTTGAGCGGTCTGGCTCCATATTGTTTATCGAACCCTTTTTCGGTAATATAATCCTTTGCTGTTTCACTAAGAGATAAATCATAGCCTAGACTTTTGATTCTTCCAAAAAGTTTTTCTAACTCAATATCGATAATCTTATGGATATCCTCTCGTTCGAGTGCATTAAATACAACGACATCATCAACTCTATTTAGAAACTCAGGGGCAAAAGCTTTTTTCAGAGCACTTTCGATAACACCCTTAGCGTAGGTATCCGACTGGGTTTTTTTTGCACTAGTTCCAAAACCGACACCTTGTCCAAAATCTTTAAGCTTTCGCGCTCCAATATTAGAAGTCATAATTATGATTGCATTTCTGAAATCAATTTTTCGACCAAGACTATCCGTAAGATACCCATCGTCCAGCACTTGTAGCATCATATTAAATACGTCTGGGTGCGCCTTCTCGATTTCATCTAATAGGATCACTGCATATGGTTTTCTTCTTACCTTTTCTGTTAGTTGACCACCTTCTTCGTAACCTACATATCCAGGAGGGGCTCCTATCAATCTGGATACTGCAAATTTTTCCATATATTCACTCATATCAATACGTATGAGTGTGTCTTCACTATCAAAAAGCTCTTTTGCTAACACCTTAGCCAACTGAGTTTTACCTACACCTGTCTGTCCGAGAAATATAAAAGATCCAATTGGTTTATTCGGGTCTTTTAGACCTGCACGATTACGCTGTATTGCTTTTACAACTTTTATCACGGCTTCATCCTGACCAATTACTTTACCTTTAATCAGATTTGGTAATTCTGCAAGTTTATTGCTTTCAGTTTGTGCTATTCGGTTTACAGGGATACCTGTCATCATTGATACTACATCCGCAACATTTTCTTCGTCCACGGTTTCTTTATGTAGTTTAGAATCTTTCTCCCATTGTTCTTGAGCTTGATTTAACTCTTTTTCGAGATTTTTTTCATCATCTCTTAATTTGGCAGCTTCTTCGTACTTTTGTTTTTTAACTACGCTGTTCTTAAGTTCTCTAACTTCGTCCAATTTTTTTTCTAAATCTAAAATCTTTTTAGGAACATCGATATTTGTTATGTGTACCCTGGATCCAGCTTCGTCTAGGGCATCTATGGCTTTGTCAGGTAGAAAACGATCAGTCATATACCTATTTGTAAGCTTTACACAGGCTTCAATAGCTTCCTTAGTATAACTTACATTATGGTGTTCTTCGTATTTTTCCTTAATATTATTAAGGATTTCTATTGTTTCTTCGATATTAGTTGGTTCGACTATTACCTTCTGAAAACGTCTTTCCAAAGCTCCATCTTTTTCGATATACTGTCTGTATTCATCAAGGGTTGTGGCTCCTACACATTGAATTTCTCCTCTTGCCAGAGCAGGTTTGAACATATTTGAAGCATCAAGACTTCCGGTAGCACCACCTGCTCCCACAATTGTGTGAATCTCATCTATAAAAAGAATAATATCATCATTCTTTTCTAATTCATTCATAACTGCTTTCATCCGTTCTTCAAACTGACCTCTGTATTTAGTCCCGGCTACTAAGCTGGCCAAATCTAGAGTCACTACACGTTTGTCGAACAGGATACGGGATACTTTTCTTTTCACGATTCGCAGCGCTAAACCTTCGGCAATAGCTGATTTTCCTACTCCAGGTTCTCCAATAAGGAGTGGGTTGTTCTTCTTTCTCCTACTTAGGATTTGAGAAACGCGCTCTATTTCCTTGGCTCTTCCTACGACAGGATCTAATTTCCCTTCTTCTGCCATCGCAGTTAAATCTCTACCAAAGTTATCTAAGACCGGAGTTTTAGACTTTTTGTTGGCTTTAGTTCCACCTGTAGGTGAGTTAAAAGGATTCTCTTTTGAAGAGTCTCCTGACATATCATCATCCTCAGAAAATGATTCTGCTTTTGGGTTTTCTATATATTCTTCTTCGTTAGCAATCATAAATTTAAATTGATCTTTAACATTATCGTAATCCACCTTAAGTTTATTTAAAAGCTTAGTGGTGGGATCGTTTTCGTTTCTTAATATACATAATAAGAGATGAGCCGTGTTTATTGAAGAGCTTTGAAATAACTTAGCTTCTAAAAAAGTAGTTTTCAGCGCTCTTTCGGCCTGTCTGGTTAAATGTAAATTCTTTTTTTCATTTGTAGCTATTGCCACATTGGGGTTTGCAGGACTAAGAATCTCAACTTTCCTTCTCAAATTTGTTAAATCTATATCTAACGCATCAAGTATACTAATTGCTTTCCCGCTACCATCACGTAATAGTCCCAGCATCAGATGTTCAGTTCCAATAAAATCGTGCCCTAACCTTAGCGCTTCTTCTTTACTGTAAGCAATTACATCTTTGACTCTTGGTGAAAAATTATCATCCATATAATTAGTTTCTTTCTTTTTCAGTGTTTCTTTATTACTAAATATAGCAATTTTTAATATTACATTGACAAAAACTATTCCTTTTAACCATGATTAACAAATAAGCTGACATAATAGCCTCGAATGTCATATTACCTCTAATTTTGAGGACAAATTTTCTGAATCAATGTAAAACCAAATTTTAAGGATTATTAAGTTTTTTGAGTAAATAGACAAAAAAAGCATTAATAATCAAAATCAATACTTGTAGACTTATTAACTATATAGGTCGTTAAAGTTGTTAATAAATTACGTATATTAGAAAGTATAATGGTTCTAAAAACCGTCTTAATTTACTTAAATTAGCGCGTTTAATAAAATCAATTTTAGAATAAAATAATTTTTATGGCAGAAGGAGAAAAGCTAATACCCATCAATATAGAGGATGAGATGAAGTCTGCATACATCGATTATTCGATGTCAGTAATTGTATCACGGGCGCTTCCGGATGTTAGAGATGGTCTTAAACCGGTACACAGAAGAGTTTTGTATGGTATGTATGAGCTAGGCGTAAGAGCGAGTAGTGCTCACAAGAAATCCGCAAGAATTGTTGGTGAGGTACTAGGTAAATACCACCCTCATGGTGATACCTCTGTGTATGATACTATGGTTCGTATGGCTCAGGAATGGAGTTTGCGATATATGTTGGTTGATGGTCAGGGTAACTTTGGGTCTGTAGATGGTGATAGTCCTGCAGCAATGCGATATACCGAAGCAAGGATGAGAAAAATATCAGAAGATATGCTTGCTGATATTGAGAAAGACACCGTAGACCATACCTTTAATTTTGACGATACGCTACAAGAACCAACAGTTTTACCAAGTAGAGTTCCGGGGCTCTTAATCAATGGAGCTTCAGGTATTGCAGTTGGTATGGCTACTAATATGCCTCCTCATAATTTAAGTGAAGTAGTTGATGGAACTATTGCTTTTATCGATAATAATGATATCGAAATAGATGAACTTATACAGCATATTAAAGCTCCGGATTTCCCTACAGGAGGAATTATCTATGGATATGACGGAGTGAGAGAGGCCTTTAAGACTGGTAGAGGTAGAATAGTAATGCGTGCTAAAGCAAGTTTCGAAGAGGTAAACGGTAGAGAGTGCATCATTGTGTCAGAAATCCCTTATCAAGTTAATAAGGCAGATATGATTAAGAAAACTGCTGATCTGGTCAATGATAAGAAAATTGATGGTATTTCATCAATAAGAGATGAATCGGACAGAAAGGGAATGCGGATCGTTTACATCCTGAAGAGAGATGCCATACCTAATATAGTATTGAACCTTTTATATAAATACACTGCTTTACAATCTTCTTTTAGTGTTAATAATATTGCATTGGTTAAAGGAAGACCGCAGTTATTGAATGTAAAGGAAATGATTCATTATTTTGTGGAGCATAGACACGAAGTGGTCGTGCGGAGAACAAGATATGAACTTAAAAAAGCAGAAGAAAGAGCACATATACTGGAAGGATTAATAATTGCTTCAGATAATATAGACGAAGTTATTAAGCTAATCAGAGCTTCTTCTAACGCCGATGAAGCAAGAGAAAAGCTTATCGTACGATTCAAGCTTTCAGAGATTCAGGCTAAAGCTATTGTAGAAATGCGTCTTCGTCAATTAACTGGTCTGGAACAAGACAAGTTACGTGCGGAGTACGAAGAATTAATGAAAACTATCGAAGATCTTAAAGATATTCTTGACAAAAAAGACCGTCGAATGGATATTATCAAGGAAGAACTTCTGGAAGTTAAAGAAAAGTATGGTGATGCTCGTCGTTCTCAAATAGAATATGCTGGAGGTGATCTTAGTATAGAGGATATGATCCCGAATGAAAAGGTAGTAATTACTATATCTCACGCTGGCTACATCAAAAGGACTTCTCTTACTGAATATAAAAAACAGAATAGAGGAGGTGTAGGGCAAAAGGGAAGTACTACTCGTAATGAAGACTTCCTAGAACATCTTTTTGTAGGTACCAACCATCAGTATATGTTGTTTTTTACTCAAAAAGGAAAATGCTTCTGGATGCGTGTGTATGAAATTCCGGAAGGAAGTAAGACATCCAAGGGTAGAGCAATACAAAATTTGATCAACATTGAAAACGATGATAAAGTAAAAGCTTTTATCTGCACACAAGACCTTAAAGATGAGGAATACATTAATTCTCATTATGTCATTATGGCAACGAAAAAAGGACAAGTCAAAAAGACTTCTCTGGAACAATATTCAAGACCGCGTACAAATGGTATCAACGCTATTACCATCAAAGACAATGATGAATTGTTAGAAGCTAAACTTACAGATGGCAAGAGTCAGGTAATGCTTGCGGTAAAGTCGGGAAAAGCTATTCGGTTCGAAGAAGAAAAAACCAGGCCTATGGGTCGGGGAGCTTCTGGGGTAAGAGGAATACGACTTGCCGATGATAATGATGAAGTGATCGGGATGGTGGCTGTTAATGATATGGAAAGTAATATTCTTGTGGTTTCTGAAAACGGGTACGGTAAGCGTTCCAAACTAGAAGATTACAGAGTTACCAACAGAGGAGGAAAAGGAGTTAAAACGATATCGGTAACCGACAAAACAGGGCAATTAGTGGCAATCAAAAATGTTACTGACGCTGATGACCTGATGATTATTAATAAATCTGGTATTGCAATAAGACTATCAGTAGAGGATTTACGGGTCATGGGACGTGCAACACAGGGAGTTCGTTTGATTAACCTAAAAGGTAAGGATTCTATCGCCGCGGTAGCAAAGGTTATGCAAGATGAAGATGATGTTGAAGATATTGATGGAGATATTGAAGAAAATGATATATCTTTGCAAAGTGATAGTGATGCAACAGATGGCACGACTATTGATGAAACAACAAATGAATAAAAGAATCCCATAAAAACACAAGTAATGAGAACTAAATTTATTATAGCATTATTTCTAACTGTAAGTGCTATTGGATTTTCACAGAAGAAAGCACTGAATTCAGCTAAGAAAGCTTTAAAATCAGGAGATCTGGAAGTTGCAAATGATGCACTTATTGCAGCAGAAGGTCTAATGGATGCGGCAGACGATAAGATGAAGGCACAATATTATTTTTTAAAAGGACAAGTTGCTTCGGCTTCATCTGATAAGTCTTTAGAGAAAATGGAGTCTGCGGCAAATGCTTTTACAAAAGTTTTGGAAATAGAAGAGGCTTCTGGAAGTAAGAAATATACCAATGAGGCAAATGCTGGAATACAAAAATTGCGTCAAGCGTTGGTAGAGCAAGCTGTAGAAGATCAAAAAGCTGGAAAGAACAAAGAAGCAGCAGACAAACTTTATTTAGGATATAGAACCAATAAAGCTGATACATCCTATTTATATTTTGCTGCGTCTAATGCTGTGAATGGTAAGGATTATGATGCGGCTTTGAGATATTATGATGAATTGATTGATTTAGGATATGAAGGGATTGAAAAGAGCTATGTTGCCACTAATAAGGAATCTGGTGAAGTGGAAGCTTTCGATTCAAAAGAATTAAGGGATTTTTCTGTAAAGGCTGGGACGCATATTAAACCGAATGTGACAAAGACAGAATCAAGAAAATCTGAAATCACTAAAAATATTGCACTTATTTACATCAGCCAGGGTAAAGATGAAGAAGCTATAAAAGCTATGGAAGCTGCAAAGAAGGAGAATCCTAATGATGCTTCTCTATTACAGGCAGAAGCCGATATGTTCTATAAGCTAGGAAATGTGGCTAAGTATAAAGAATTAATGGAGCAAATAGTAGCTAATGATCCTGAAAATCCTAATTTGTTTTATAACTTGGGGGTTAGTGCATCGCGCTTAGGGGATAATGAACAAGCTGTCGAATATTATAAAAAAGCTTTAGAGCTAAAACCAGATTATACTTCTGCCCAGATTAATATTGCAGCAATCATTTTAAGTGGCGAAACTGCTCTTAATGATGAAATGAATAGTTTAGGAACATCGAATGCAGATTACAAGAGGTTTGATATCTTGAAAAAACAAAAACAAGATCTGTACAGAGAAGCCGTTCCTTTTTTAGAAGGAGCGTTAGAATCTAAACCTGATAACGTAGAAGCAGTTCGTACATTAATGCAGATTTTCTATCAGCTAGATGATCCTAAAGCTGAAGACATGAAAAATAAACTAAAAGCTTTAGAAGGAGGTAATTAATTCCTAAAAAAACTTTATTTCGATATAAAAGTGCGGTCTACTTTGGTTGAACCGCACTTTTTTGTATCTATTTTATTCTCAATAAGCTAACGATTGTTCTAATAGTTGGATATTACTATGGAGGCGCTCTCTTACAATACTCATCATTCTTTTGTTTAACGCCGAAGAATTTTTGAGATAAAGCAAGTATTCATCCACAGTAAACTGACCGATGATCATTCCTTTCAGACTATTTCTGAATTTCATGTCTTTCTGAATAGCGTTATCAATATAAAGTAAACGTTTTTCTAAAGACAATTCATAAAAAGTATTCTTTCTTTTTTTAATATAATTTCTAAAGACCTCAATTAGTAATTCACCCTGTAATTTGATAATGGGCCTAATAGTTTTGTTCTGAAATTGCTCATCATCCGACATGTTTTCAGAAACTCTTGCGTTTAAAATTTGTGGGCGCATCGCCAATAAATTTGATTCTCTGTTTTCCATAATAAAGAGTGTTTACTAAAAATACAGAATTGTTTTATCCAAAATCAATATAGTACTTGAGAGTTTTAAACCAGTTATGAACAAGAATTTTAGTGATAAAAATAGTATCTTACACCTGCTGTCTTTACTATGTAATTTACAATAACACTTCTAAATAATAACAATGCAATTTGGAAAAGTTGAACATCCAGAAAATATAAATTTTATTTTACCAAAAGATCACGAAGATACCTCAAAGGTACTGGGAAAAGGAGATAAAAAAGATGTATCCATTTACATAGGATGCGCAAAATGGAATAAACAAGATTTGAAAGGGTTTTATCCACGCGGAACAAGAGATGAATTATACTATTATTCCAGACAATTTAATTCTATAGAGTTGAACGCTACATTTTATAGGATTTTTCCAGAAGATCAATTTAAAAAATGGTATGACAAAACTCCAGAAGGATTTAAGTTTTTTCCCAAGCTTGTTCAAAATATATCTCACCTTAAAAGACTAAATGAAGATGTACAACCATATGTTGATCAATACTTGGCTAATGCAATACATTTAAAAGAAAAGTTAGGCACTATTTTTTTACAAATGCATAGTAATTTTGCTCCAAAATATTTTGAACGTGTTGTAAATTTTGTTAACCGATGGCCAAAGGAGATACGTTTGGCGATTGAGTTTCGACATACAGACTGGTTTAATGATAAAGTTGTTGCCGATGAACTGTATAATTTACTAGAAATAAATAATATAGCAAATATCATAACAGATACCGCCGGAAGAAGAGATTTATTGCATATGAGGCTTACTAATAAAGAGGCTTTTATAAGATATGTCGGAGCCAATCACGAAACCGATTATACAAGGCTGGATGAATGGATCACAAGACTAAGGTATTGGAAAGATATGGGTATAGAGGAAATTCATTTTTTTGTCCATCAAAATATCGAAAGAGAATCTCCACTACTGTCTAAATATTTTATTAAATCAGTTAATAAAAAACTGGATGCAAAACTTATTATACCGAATCACGCATCAGATGATATAACACTGTTTTAGGTTCGTGTTTAATCACAAAAATTGTTACTTTCTTCCAAAAATACTTGTTAAAAAGAATGTTAATGTTAAATATTTAAATTTATTTGCTCTTAATCGTATTTATGTGTATTTTGCCGATAGTTTTAGGATTTGTTCTTCGATTCATTCAGAACTTTTTTTGAAATCTACCTAATTTGATTTTGTTTTACAAACCAAAATGAACGTATATGACTAAAAAACTACACACTATCTTATTATTTATTGCCATATTATTTTCCCTTTGTATACAAGCTCAAAGTAAACATCTTGAAGAAGTTGGTAATTTATTCCATCAAAAAGAAATAGGATATGATTTGACTGAACATACTCACGATAAAGATTTTCAGAAAGAAGAAGTTTTTTCTTACATGTTAGTTTTAGATGGTAAAATGCATTTTCATTCAGAACATAGTGACTCACCTAACTTATCTCCGAGAGATATTTCATTAATCGATATTATTTCTTCGGATGAAGGAGCTGATTTCAATTGTTCAGGAGGTTTTTGCATGGATAGGTCACATTTCCATAAAAGAGGATTGACCTTAAAAAAGCAATTGTTTGATTATTTCATGAAAATTTCTTGTTAATTTATCTGATATTTTCTGGAATGTATCCGATTATTTAGTTGGGCAATGAATATATTCATTATATTTTTGCGCTATTAAATAAAATAAGGATGACATTTTTAGAATTAGGAGTTCCAAAGGATTTAAATAAAGGTTTAAGAGAAATTGGGATTACTGTTCCTACAAAAATTCAAGAGCAGACACTACCAGTTCTTATCAATAATCATATAGATTTTATAGGTAAAGCGCAAACAGGTACTGGTAAAACAGCTGCTTTCGGTATTCCTTTATTAACCGCAATTAACCCTAAAAAAGAAGAAATACAGGCATTAATTCTGGCCCCTACAAGAGAATTAGGACAACAAATAGCAAAACAGCTTTTTAAATTTACCAAATACACCGATAAAATTTTTACAGAATCGGTTTATGGAGGAGAAAAAATTGAGAGACAGCTTTCCAGACTAAAAAGACCTACCCACATTATCGTTGCAACTCCCGGAAGACTTATTGATTTAATGGAAAGAAAAGCAGTAGATATTTCCAAAGTCAGAACTATTGTAATGGATGAAGCAGATGAGATGCTTAGTATGGGCTTTAAAAAGGACCTGACAACGATATTAAGTAAAACAAAGGGGCAAAGAAATATTTGGTTGTTTTCTGCTACTATGCCCACTGCACTTGATGAAATCATTAACTCTTATGTAGACAAAAATGCCGTGAGAATATCAGTAGATAAAAAGAATACTGTAAATAAGGGGATTGAACATCATTTTGTAATAGACGAAGAAGAAAATAAGTTAGATACCCTTACTTATTTTCTGAAATCTCAAAAAAAGCAAAGAGGTATAATTTTTACCAAAACCAAGGCAGCCGCGCGTAAATTATCTAAACAGCTTACCTCAAAAAATTATCATATAGGTTTGCTCGAAGGAGATATGACACAAAAAGACAGGGATAAAGTGATGCGTGCTTTTAAGAAAGGAACTCTGGAATTATTGGTGTCTACAGATGTGGCAGCTAGAGGAATTGATGTTGCTGATTTAGTTTTTGTAGTTCACTATCAATTACCTGATCAAATGGAATACTACACACATCGTAGCGGAAGAACTGCAAGAGCCGGAAAAACAGGATTATCATTAGCACTCATTGTGAAACAGGAACTTAAGGTTATTAGGGAGTTGGAGAAACAGCTAGGAATTAAATTTACCCAGATTAGATAAATCTAAATCAATTGTTTTAAGTAATTCTGGAGTAATAGTGTCGAAGTTTTATAGAATACCTGAAAACCGGGTATGATTTTACCTTAAAACTAGGTGGTTCAATAATAGAAAACTAATTATTTTTGATTCGAATAAGGTACTGTAATTCTATTTATAGCGTCAAATTTGTATTAGTTTAGAAAAATTTTACATTTTATATCGAGCTGAACAATAATTTTTTGCTAATTATTAGGTTATTTGCTTACTTTACGAAAAACCAACTTCATGCAAATGTTAGACTATACATTATCACCAAAAGTGAATAATGCTATTCATATAGCACAATCCATTGCTAAAGAGTATCATAATGATCAGTATAATGCTGCTCATTTATTGAAGGCTCTTCTACATAAAGATGTAGGATTAAAAGATTTTTTTGATCAAATTGATGGAGATATCTATTACTACGAAGAATGGTCTGAAGTTAGAATAGAGGCATTACCTAGGGTAGTCAATATTCCTGATGCAATTCCCGGAGATAAATCCGTTGAAGCTGTATTTAATGAAGCGGATACGTTGAAGCTTAAATTAGGAGAAGATGAGATTACACCAAAAGCTGTTCTAGTAGCTTTATGTACACCTGGTGTTGGATTCTCTTATGAGCAGCTTAAGACACTGCCTCTTAAAGCAGACGAAGTTTTAATTGCTGCAACGCAAGGCAAAACCGCATCTGGAAAAACTAGTGCTACCAAGAGTGGAACAACAAGTTTTACAGGACAAAAAAGTGATTCCGGAATTTTGGATGAGTATTGCTTTGATAAAACTTTTGCAGCTAAGAACAAACAATTAGATGATGTTTTTGGAAGAGACGCGGAGGTGAAAATGATAACAGAGATTTTAGGAAGACATTCGAAACCTAATGTCTTGATTACCGGTGAACCAGGTGTTGGTAAAACGGTTCTTTTGGATGGGTTCACCGAAGCTGTGGCAAATGGTAATGTTCCTGAATCCCTAAAGGATGCCCAAATCTATGAGTTGGACTTTATCAATTTGGTGTCCGGGGCAAGTTATAAAAGTGAAGTCGAAGATCGTTTTAAAAAGATTTTGGTAGCGCTAAAAGAGTTTGATAAACCGATTTTGTTAATCGATGAACTTAATAACCTTACTGATAAAAACAATGGAAATCAAGGGCTGGTAAATATTTTAAAGTCTGAACTGGCAAAAGGTGAAGTTACTTTTATTGCTACGGTAACAAACGATGCATACAGAAAACACATAGAGACAGATGAAGGGCTTATTAGAAGATTTGAAATAGTGGCATTAGATGAACCTTCAGAAGAAGATGCACTTACAATGATTTCTAATACCATTGATAAATATAAAAAGCACCATAATTTGGATATTATTGATGAAACTATTGCAGAAGCAATAAGACTGTCTAAACGTTTTAATAAAGATAGAAGCCTTCCAGATGCTGCAATTGATCTTATAGACAGAACCATGTCGGCCTCTAGATATATGATAGAAACAACTTCTGGTAATGTTGAATCTTTATTAAAAAAAATAAAGGAAATTGGTGATGAAAAATTAGAAGAGTCTGAAAAAGTTACTTCTGCAAGTTGGATATATAATAACCTAAAAAGTAAGTTCAGTTATTTGTTATTCAATGAATTAAGTGAAGATGAGATGATTCTGAGCGAAGAAAATTTTGATAATTACAAAACAAAAATTGTTACAATTCTTGATCGTTTTTTTAAGAAAGCTTCTGAAGAGAAGACATTTATAGATAAAAATGATGTTTCTGCTACAATAGCTAATAAAACAGGCATTCCAGTTGGGAAACTGCAAGCAGATGAGAAAGAGAGATTGTTGAACATGGAAGATCACCTGAAAAAAAGGGTGATAGGACAAGATCACGCAATTAAGACAATTTCTGAGGCAGTATTAGAATCCAGATCAGGTTTAAGTAAACCCGGCTTGCCCACTGGTTCTTTCTTTTTCACAGGCCCTACGGGTACTGGTAAAACTGAGCTGGCAAAGTCATTAGCCGAGTTTTTATTCCAAACCGAAGATGCTATTATAAGATTCGATATGTCAGAATTTAAGGAAGAACATTCTGCAGCATTATTATATGGAGCACCTCCAGGATACGTTGGTTACGAAGAAGGTGGGCTACTGGTTAATAAAATTAGACAAAAACCATATTCAATTGTGCTCTTTGATGAGATTGAAAAAGCGCATCCATCAGTGTTTGATATTTTTCTTCAAATACTTGATGAAGGAAAATTAAACGATAGGTTGGGCAAAACGGGTGATTTTTCTAATGCAGTGATCTTATTTACCTCTAATATTGGAAGTGAACATGTGGTAAAATCCTTTGCTGAAGGAGAAATCCCTAAGTCGTCAGACCTTTTAGAGTTAATGTCCAGACATTTTAGACCTGAGTTTTTAGGAAGGCTTACCGAAATTGTACCTTTTGCACCAATTACAAAAGAGAATGTCATTAAGATTTTTAATATTCAATTAAAAGACTTACATAAAGCTTTGAATAAACAAGAAGTTACTTTAGATTTGACAGAAGCTGCTCAAGAGTATCTTGCTTATAAGGGATTTACCCCCAAATATGGAGCAAGACCCTTAAGAGGAGTTATCAGAACCGATCTTAGAGGTCCTTTGTCTAAAATGTTAATAACAGGAAAGATAGGTAAAGGGAGTAAGGTCAAACTTGATATTAGAGATGAAAAAATGCAGTGGTCCTACGAATAAAGAGTGTATCCTGCGATAAAATTAGTATATTTATAATTCACAACTATTATTTAAAGAAAATATGGGCAATAACACATATGGATTAGGAGGAACGGAGGTAAAAACCGATGCTAGTGAAGCTATATTAGAAATCGGACAGAATAAAACTCTTCTTGTTCAGAAATTAACACATGATCAACCAATTAAACCGAAAATTGTTAGTGGGTTGACTTCAATAGATCACGTATTCGAAAACTATAAACCAGAAGTAGAGGTGGAGTTCGAAGATGCAGACGGAGTAGAAAGTAAAGAAACACTAAAATTTAACCATTTAGGTGATTTTGGAAAAAAAGGTATTATAAATCAGAGTAAGTTTTTAAATGATTTGGATACGGAAAAAGATCAGTATTTAAAAGTTGTAAAGCAGCTTAAATCAAATAAGATCCTGAAATCTGCCTTAGCAGATCCTGATGCGAAACAAGCATTGATACGATCCATTCAATCATTATTAGCAGAATTACAACAAGGTTAAAAGATAAAGTACAGAATACATGGCAGCAGGAAAACAAGCTCAAGAGAGTGTTAAAATAGAAAATCCAGCAAAGGAACTTAAAATAAATGAAGAAAAATTAGCCAGATATGGCGGATTTGATCTTTTAGAAGCGTGCATAGATGATGTTCAGAATATGAATCCTGATCGTAAAGCACGTAAAAAGATTTTTCTTACCGAATCATCTAAAAAGCTTGAAAGAGCAAAACTTCAAAAGACTTTAGAGATTTGGAGCGATGTTTTATCATCATCAGATGATATTTCTGAAATGGTTGAGGAATCTGAAAAGCGTTCAGAAATTGCAGGTAAATCTTTAGAAAAAAACCTGGGAGCTGCTTTAGAGCAGACCAGAGAATTAGAACAATCGTATAGATCTGTAGCTTTATTTTTTAAGAATACAGAATCCCAAAAAATTAAGAATATAAATATTATGAATGCTGAGCTTGAACAGCTTAAGGATTTGGATAACACCAGATTTATAGATGCAGTTCAGGAAGAATTAGTACAGGGATATGATCGTCTGGATTTAAGAGATAATTATGGTATTTTGGTAATTCCTGGATATCTGGGTTCCAATAAAGTTATAGAAAAATGGGCAAAAATAGCTCACGAAAACAAGGTAATGATGATCACTGATTTTGAACATCTTGATGAACCTGATGATGTGATGGAAATGTTTGAAGCTGCAAATCTTACTGGAGGTGATAAGTACCGATCTAATGTTATGATGACTTGTAATTGGCTCGTAGGAAGAGGAAAACATGATGAAGTAGGAGAGGAAGATGACCTTTTCGTACCGCCATCCAGTGCATTAGCCGGTCAAGTATATAGAACTCTTATGTCTCAAGTAGCTGCCGGTAAGAAACATGGTGGGATAAATGAGGTTGACGGTGTTCGTTTTGACTTAAAGAAAAGTGAAATTGCCCAGCTCGAAAAACTAGGACTTGTTCCTATGGTTAATGAGTATGGAAAAGTAATGGCTTTTTCTGCAAAAACTCTATTTAATGGTGATAACTTAGGGCTTCAAACATATTCTGTGGTTAGGGTATTTGATTATGTGACTAAGGTGCTTATGGACTTTTTGAACAGAAGAGCTTTCGAAAATTTTAATGCCAGAACGCGTAAGGAACTGATGGGGCAAATTGTTAAATTTCTAGATGGTATAACAGGGCCGGATCAACTTATAGAAGACTTTTCTATTAAGCGTTTCGAGCAGGATCCCAACCAAAAGGATAGGGTATTTCTGGATATCCATATGAAACCTTATTTTCCAGCTAAAAACTTTATGATAAAAATGGACGGTCAGAAAGGTGATGATGGAACAGAATGGGATTCTGACTATGAGCAGCAATAAATTATAAAAAAATCCAATGTTTCGAAGCGAGCGTTAATTTTTTAACGCTCGTTTTTTTTTGTAAAAACTTCATTGTGAAGTTGGAAAATTAAAAACTAAAACTTTTGCTAATTTGGTAGTAGAAAGTATAAGGTCTAAAAAGAAGTATAATCGAGTTTCTTAAACAGGTTATAGTTATAAATGAGATTTTTACAGACCCATCGAATTTATGTTATTTTCGATTTTACTTTGGAAATTGCCGATAAAAGTTTTTCAAAATTAACAGGCTTCGAAAAATATTTATCAAAACCAATTTTAATAAATCTCTGAGCATCACCTGGCATTGCATAAGCGGTAACCGCATAAATTGGGATATCTTTTAGTGCGTCTAGTTTTTTTAAACGCTTTAATAATTCGCATCCGTCCATTTGATTCAATCCAAGATTAATATCTACCAAGATGAGATCAAGAGTGGATCTTTTTACTATCTTTAAGGCTGTTGGTCCGTTTTCTGCAATCATTACATTAGAAGCATTTTTAGACAGCATCTTGTTCATGACCATAGCATTTATCTTATTATCTTCTACATAGAGTATATTCATATGTTTTTCGGAATTGTAATGATAAACTTAGTTCCACGTTCTAATTTACTAATAACTTTGATTTTTCCCCCAAGGATTTCAATATATCTTTTGGATAAACTTAAACCAATACCGGTACCTTCGTATTTACGACTTAGTCCAATGCTTTCTTGTATAAAAGGATCAAATACTTTCTTAAGATTATCTTTTTCTATTCCAATTCCGGTATCACTTATCGTGATCTCAATTTTTTTCTTTTTTTCTTTTACCTCTATACTTACTTTACCCTTTTTTGTATATTTAATAGCATTATGGATGATATTGTTTATTGCAGTGCGAAAAATATCTTCATCAATAACAGCAGAAGGACATTCTTCATCTAGTGCTAAAATATACTCCAGGTCTTTGGAGTTTGCAAAATGGCGATATTCCCTATACGAAGTTTCTACAGTGTAGTTAATATCCGCTTCTACATAGTTGAGATTTTTTTGGATTGTTTCTATTTCACTAAAATGGGATAGATTGTTAATGGTAGTAAGAAGCCGCTCTTTACTTTCATCCAGAAATGCTATTAATTTTTTGCGATCACCTGGATTCTCATCACCTTGTAAAAGCATATTACTTATTGTAATGATACCATTTAGTGGCGTTCTAATTTCATGACTGAAATTAGATAAAATGTTAGATTTGAGATTACTTAACTCTTGTTCCTTGATATGGGCCTCTTTAATAACAAGTTCTGCGGACTTTTGTTCGGTAATATCATGAAAACTCACTAGAACCGAATTGATATTATTTTCTCGATCTTTAATTGGAGTATATTTTGATTCTAACCATTGCTTAGAACCTTTGTGCGTAATTCTTTCAATCTCTTTTTTAACGGTTTTTCCTTTTAGGGCTTCATTAAACTCATATGCAAAAGTGTTTTTAAAATTTACAGGCATAACATCGATAAAACGTGATTGAGTAACAGTTGGATCAATATCGAAATCTCTTTTTATAATCTCTATTGAATCCTTGTCGGCCATTAGAATGGTACCTTCTGTATTAAGTAATATAGTATAAGCAAAACCATTATTCACAATCGCTAGTAGTCGGCTTTGGTTTTCTGTTATGGTTTTCTCATTTAATTTTTTTTGATGAACATCTATTAGATTACCTATCATTCGGATTGTTTCACCTTCTTTATTTTTCTTTCTATAACCATATATTTCATAATGGCGATATCCACTATTCAGATGTTTAAGCCTGTAATAATTAAAATAATGATAGCCAGGTTTCTTTAAATTATCCAGATGTCTCTGAACAGCTTGATCAATATCTTCTGGGTGTATCATTTTTCTAAAAGTTTCTTCGGGAACAAAGTCTTTATCAAGAGGTAATCCTAACATTTTTCTAAAATCCAAACTATAAAAAACCATATTGGTTTCTATAACATGGTCAAACAAACCGGACCGTATACCTTTAAGAGCCAATTTTTTGGTTTCTTCATTATTTTTTAGTTGTTTAATATAATTATACCGTTCTGTAATATCCGTAATAATTCCATTTACAAAAATTACTTTTTTATAATGAATTATAGGTTCTGCAATTACTTTTACCCATTTCTCATTTCCTGTTTCTGTAATTATTACTTTTTCGAACTCGTATGGCTCTCCTGTTTCGATTAGATTTCTTAAATAGTCTTCTACTTCTTTCCTTGATTCTTCAAGGTAATAATTCAGTGCTTTGCCTTTGGTTACTATGGTTTCCGGATCAAGCTCATGAAGTTTATAACATTCTTTTGACCAATAGATCTGATCATTTTGGGGATTAAAATGCCAAGCTCCTGTTTTTGATAATCTAGATAAGGTTACCAATGCATCATGTTCTTCATTTTCTGCGGTGACATCCATTCCCGTAGCATAGACCTTGTCACCAATAGAAACCAGATCGAATTTAAGCGAAAGTACTCTGTTAGAAACCATCGTGCCAAATCTGAAAGTTTGACTAACTTTAGGAACTTCATCTTGTAATTCTGATACGATTTTAGAAAAATATTCTTCTTCTTCATCAATGATAAAGTCAGCAAGTGATGTACCAATTACTTCATTCTTAGGTGATGTAAATAGAATTTCGCATCGTTTATTGAAATTATATATCTTACCTTTCTTATCCAAAATGATAAGAAAGAGTAGGGTTTTTTCTGCTAGAAATTCGAATTCTTTTGCTGTAAATGCCATAGATCTAGTAGGTAATTCTATTCTTAAAGTTACGAAAATGATCGATATAAAGAAATGTTAATTTTTAGTATAAAATTTGTAATATATTCTTCTAAATAAGGTGACTATACCGTAATTAAATGGTGGTATTTTATTATTTAGATCTCTTAATAAACCTATAGATTAGAATTATAATTCCTAATCCAATTAGAGCATATAATCCGTAAGACTGCCAAAAAGAGGTGCTTTTAGTAGTTAGTAGGAGAGGTGTTTCTTTGTTATATAAAATGGTAATTCTATCTCCTTTTTGATCCAAAGCACCAATAAACGGAATATGGACTAATTTTACGGTACTAGATAGACTGTCTCCTTCAAGTGTTTTGTAATTTACCGTTGCTGTTGCAGCGGATCTGCGTCCTCTGACTTTAAAATTGATCTCTGTTATAATTGCCTCTGTCTCTATATATTGAGATGTAGTATCCTGTGTGGCAAAGGCGAAAGAAAAGAAAAATAAAAAAAATACTGTGTAATTAATATTGAGATTTTTCATCGTTGGTTAATTAGAACCCTAATATACTATATCAATATTAGATTTGGAAATGATACTCTGTCAATCAAAATTCCTCTATTTATTAATAAACGACTTCCATCTGGATTAAAGATATCGTGAAATAATTCACCATTTCTTCTATAATAATATACCATTGTCATATTATTTTGTCTTGCAAAAACGGATAATCTATCCGTACAACTACCTCTACAGGGTTTAAGATGTATTACATAAACCTATTCCATTACCAGCTCATTGCATAAATAAGGTTTTTCCAGACAAATTTTCACCCTCAAGTGAACCTAATAAGTGGACTTCACTATGCCCGTGTGGCTCACTATTTTTTATTGATTATTGTTTACTCATATCTGCAACTAGCTACAAACTAGCAGTAGCAGGATTTACTATTATTTGGTATGTGTAATCAGAAAATTCATATGTCATCCAATGCCCCGAATCTTTATTATAACCACTTATTTTCAAATTGTTCCCGAATATTAATAATTCTTGAATTAAATCAAATTCTTGAATATTTTGACTAGATAGGATTTCTTCTTTAGGTTGTGAAAAAGGTGAATCTGAAATATATAATTTTACTAACAAAGAACTCCAATTTTCAACTACTAGCACAACATTATTTATGTATATTTTTTCATTAATATTGTATATCCTATTAAAAAATATTCTAATGACTGTTTTTCTTATCTCAGTCTTTTCAACTTTGCAATCGGCTACTTCTAAATTTTTAATTTTCATATTTCTATCCGCATTGTATTTTAATGAGTGCATCTGGTGATTCGGGTGCAACTACATTAATACTAATATCTAAAGAATTTCCGTTGACATTATATAGATGGACGTGATCAAGTTGAGTTATGCCATCGGGCGGGTCAATTCTTACAGCTACATTACCGTAACTGTTCTTTATATTTCTTACCGCTTACTCATACCGCTACGAAGTTGCAAACTTCGCAGAGCTGGCCATATTGTCCCTGATATCTTTATATTAAATTAATAGGATATTAATCTAATGGTTCAATATCTTTTAAATTATATCTGTTCAGGATTGCTTTTTCTCTAATGCTATCTATGATTTTTTCATTGATTTGAGTTGTGGTAATTAAATCAATAATAGTCAAACTTTTTTTTATTTCATTTTTAACCACCTTGGATTCATCAATTTTTGAAATAATTTCTTTAGTAATAAACTTTATATTTGTTGATTTACTTAGGATCATTTGTCTAATTGAATCGTAAATGTATAGGCTAGTCAAATATGAATCATTAGTTTGTTTAGTTATACATTTGTAGCATACATCCAGACAAATAATAACATTTAAAGCCAAAGCATTATTTATACCATGATACTTTTCACTATCCGGAACTAGTTGTTGTATGTTTTGAAGTTTTTTTTCTAAATCAACGTTTTTTAAGTTTTCATTAATTATTTTTTTCCAAATAAAATCCAACATACCTTTGACCATATCATAATCCCCAACTCCATACTGAATACATATTAATTCATACAAATTAATAATTCTTTCACAATTAAAAGCACTAAAAATTGTCGCTTCTTTGAAAGATAAGGTATCTGTTTTAGATTTCAGTTCTTGTTTAAAAAAATTGTATGACATAAAAATTAGTTTAGTGGCTCACTATGAGTAGCAGATGTCTAGGAAAATCCAGCCATTCCGTTGGCTTGAGTAAAACCTCTACTTCTACTACCTTGATATGGAATTCTTACTCTTCCACTTCCTCTAAACAAAATCTCATTCATAACAATTGTAGATGTCATAAATAGTATTTAATTCATCGAGATTACTATTTTTTGGTGGTAATCCAGCATATAACATGGAGTAGGTATGGACTTTATATCTTTCTGATAATTCGTTAAACAAGAATTTTTGAATTGGATTCAGATCAGTTGAGCTAATAATATTTTCTTTACCTATTAAATCTTTGAAAATGATTGATGAAATATCTTCTAGTAAATAATAATGATTTGGGAATGCAATTCCATAATCATCAACATAATTACTTTTAAGGTGTTCGAACGCGTTTAATAAGTTAGATATTACCTTTGTTTGATTATTATAGTTCGAATGCAAATTAGCTATAAGATATGAACAACCAGCACAAACAGAAATATAACCATTGCCCCATACAAGGTTAGTTTCTGTTGTACTTTTTATGTAAGATAAAATAGTATCTTCATCGTAAGCTATTTTGTTTATGGCAAGTGAGATGTCAATAAATTCATAATTTTTAAATTTGCTGAGATCAAGATTTGAGATTGTATTAATTTCTGGATTTGAATATTTCAGATATCCCAATGCAATAAGTAAATTATTGGTTTCTTCTTTTTCAATCTTATTCTGTGTCAGTAATGTAATAAACTTTTTATAGGTTTCATTAGAATCACAAAAAAGAGATTCATAAAAAAACCCTAGACTTCTGTTTTCATTAGGAAAATTATTTAAATAATGTCTTTTAAATAATTTTTGAAATTTTTTATATGAATTAAACTCGCTTTCGTATAAAAGTTTAGCTGGTTTGGAAGCCAGTTTATAGGTTGTTGGAGTAAAAAGAATACTTGCGGAATCTCTTATGTATTCGCTGAAAATATATTCTAAAAAATAAAAAACTGCTAGTTTAATTCTAGATTCTTTGAATTGTGTAAGATGTAAATCGATAGTGTTTATTAAAGGATCTATAACATTATATATTTTAAGCTGGTGTTTTATGTTTGGCGCAAGTTCAGTGTACAGAAAGATTTCGACCTTATCAATTGGATCATTGGTTGTCAACACATAATCTAATTGTTTAGGTATTTCGTTAATTCTTTCTTTGTAAGGGGAATTGTATTTATTCCAATCAATCATAAGCAAGGTTTTAGGGACATCCTACTCTCGGATAATTAACGGAGTTATTTCTGTAATTATATTCTATATCCATATTATTTCTTATTGCAAATTCATTCATTCTAGTGTCACAGAAATCACAAGGAGCTATACCCTGAATAGGAATCACTTTTCCATTCCTAGTTCTTATAAAAGTGGGTTCTGAATTTATTACTAATCTTGATCCCTCTAAATTTCCTGCATGGTTTGTTTCTATATTTCTAAGAATTCTCTGTTCTGAATCACCTGTTCTGCCAGGAATATCTCTTGCTCCTCTTTCTGGTCTCATCTGACCACTATCCATTAAATTTCCATCTGAATCAAATAAACTCCAAGTAGTTTTATTTAACCCAAGTGGATCAAATAAAGTATTTGTGTCCTCAGTATACGCATAAATATTGGGGTTATCTCCGACTAACCCAATCGGATCTTGCGATATATATACACCCTCATTAGGTGAGTAATATCTAAACCTATTATAATACAATTCAGTTTCTACATCTTCATATTGTCCTTGATATCTAAACGGGCAATCTGCCAATGAACCTTTTACAAGTTTACGTACTTTTCCGTAAATATCATATTCTGCCTGCCAGGTTTTTTCTCCTTTAGAGTTATACATTTCTACCGGTGTACCCAGATAGTCTGTGATGATAGAGTAAGTCTCGTTTTCCGTGATCTTAGCTGCCGGCTTAAAAGTGCCGTCATCAAAGACCCAAGTGATTAGATTTTCTATGGGTTCTGGTTTGCTTTCTTTGAGTATCCCAAACTCATCTACCACCAATTCTGGTCTTTGATTGAGGTCGTATTTCCATTCGTGGAGAGGTACGTTGCCGTCCCAGACAAAGCGGGTTATTTGTTTGTTGGCCTTCGACAGGCTCAGGCTGACATCCGTAATTTTGGCAGTTCTACGGCCTAGTGCATCGTATTCAAACTCGGTAGTGTTATTTTTTGAATCAGTCACGGATTTCAGCATTCCGTTGCCGTACCAATCGTAGTCCCAATTCCCTTTGTTAGTGACCTTAGTAATTAGATTTCCTTCTGCATCGTATTTAAATTTGTTTCCGTCTGCTTCTAATAATTGTCCGCCAGTTCCATATTTTCGGTCTCCTTTGCCTTCGGTTCTATATAAATTACCAACCTCATCGGGTAGTTTATAATCAAATTGTTTGTTTTCATAACGTGCAGATGCCAGATTGTTAAACTCATCGTATCCATAGGATACGGTACCATTAGTTAATTGATCCACCATTTTGGTGAGTCGATCATTAACATTCCAGGTGTAGGTGCGATGACGCATTTCTCTGTTGCCAGCGGTTACTTTATGCTGTATAGGTCTACCCGCATTGTCGTATTCTATATGATTTGTGATGCCACAAGGAAGTATTCTTTCTACTTCCATTCCTAAGCTGTTATGAGCAAATTGGGCTTTCCATGAACCTCTCTGTCCGCCTAGGGCAGACATCTCTCCTTCGGAAGGAGAGAAGCTCTTTGTAGTTTGAACATTTATCTCCTCGATGAGTCCTAGTTTATTTCTAGTGAGTGCTATGTTTGCTCCCAGACTACTGGTAATATTGGTTCGATTGCTAAGCGCATCATATTCGCTTTCTACCAGATGCCCATCTTGATTTTCGGCAATAATGCGTCCTGCGGTATCTCTGATGAGTTGTACACGACTGTTTTCATTAATGGCTTCAATTAAATTTCCATTAAGATCATAGCTATAGGTTTCCCAACGACCATCGCTATGTTCTGCTCGAGTAATTCTTCCATTTAGATCATATTCGTATTCTGTGTATTTATCATCAGGACGGTTTACTTTTAATACTTTTCCTGAACGATCGCGATCATATTTTCGGGTTAATCCGTCAAAACCGATTTCTCTGATAATTTCACCTTTTTCATTTCTGGAAAATCGATAGTACTCATTATGTTCGTTGGTAATCGTATTGAGTTGCTCCTCTGTATCGTATCTAAAATAGATTTTGGTACTATTTTCTTCTCTCATTTTTAGCTTTCCCATTGGGGTATACTCAAAATTGATCTTACGTTTTTTCTGATCTATTGTTTGGATGACTTCATCATAAGCATTGTATTTTAGTTTGATGATATTGGCATCGGCTTGGCGTATTTTATAAATACGATCTAGTTCATCATAGAAGAATTGCTGTTGATGATCTTCAGAGTTTCTGGTATGTAAACATCTCCCCCAAGGATCATATTTCCAGCTTGATTCCGCTCCATTGGGTAATGTAAGTTTATGCAGATTATTATCTTCGTCATAATACAGTTGTGTTCTATTTCCTGCATTGTCTCTTACTTCACTTATAAGTCCTTGATCATTATATTCAAAAGAGGTAACACCTCCATCTAATCCAATAATAGCGTGTAAACGATCATTATCAAAAGTTTTCACTACAGAGCCTCCGGTGGGGTCTTTGGTGAGAACCAGCCTATCTTTTTCGTCATAAACAAATCCAACAACAGAACCATCGGGTTGATGCAGTGCTGTCAGATTTCCGCGCTCATCATAACTATAGCCGGTAATGTTTCCTTCTTCATCGATATCGCGATACGGTTCCATATAAGAGGTATACTCATGAAATACATGATCACCCATCGGGTCTGTGACTTGGGTACAAAGGTTTTGGCTATTAAAATAGTAAATGCTTTCCTTGCCTAAGGAATTTGTAACAATATTATAGGTTTTATTATATTCGATGGTTCCGGAAAGGATTCCGCCGTCTCCCCAGGTTTCTATACATTTTGCTCCTGTTGTTTTTCCATCGTACTTCCAATAAAATGCTTGCCCGTTGCGATCTGTTTTTTTGACCATCAGATGGTTTTCGTATTCCATCACTGTTGCCTGATCCAGTGCGTCTATTATTTTTATGAGATCTCCTTCGTCATTATATGCATACTGAACTAGCGTCCTGGTTTCTCCTTGATGTGTCGCACTGATTTTGGTCACTCTATTTTCTTCATCCAGATCTAAATTAATTTTTCTGCCTACGGTATCAATGATTTGTTCTAATTGATATACCGGATTATAGACAAACTGAATTTTGAAACCTTCGGGATTACGTAAACTGGTGGGCTTATATAATGTATCCGTGTATTTTGTAAAGGCATAGGTCTGCTGTGATTGATGATCTGTGACTTCGTAGGTTGTTGCATCGATATAAGTCAGGGTCAGTTTTTCGGTTCTGTTATACGAAGACTCATTGTCTGTGACCAGTAATGGGAAAGAGGTAATACGTCCATCGGGTAAACGCATGACTACAGCATCTTCTTCTAATACCACATGAAGGGCTAGGTCATAATTACAATGCATTCCGTGCCCCATTATTCCTTCATATCCAGAATCTGAGTACCAGTTACGTTCCCAGCGAATGGGAATTTGACCGGCGATACTAAAGTCTTCTCCGTCGTAGACCATACGACCGGTAATCAGGTCTACCGGTTCGAATCCCATTCTACATAATGCTCTACCTAAACCTTGCGTAGCCGGAAATTGCTGCAGAACTCTTCGGTTGATAGCTGCTAATCCACGCCCGGCTCCTCGTAATAATGCTCCAAAACCATAAGACATTACTAGTGCCATAAGCATTCCTAATAAATCAGGAGCATAGGGTCCGCCTACATTTACCGGTTTCCCCATAGGTAAGGGGATACTCATAGAGGAGGGGAGATATAGACTGGGAATGGGTTTCATTTTTTTGCCAGGAGTTAATGACAAGGGAATTCCGATATCATTACAGGTCATCGTCATATATCCGGCGGGAGTAAAATATGCATCTTCTGCACTTACTTTTGTACTTCCAAAAAAGTTCATAGAATCATGCCCTATCATTGGTGCCATGGCAAAAGGTCCACCCATCGGAATATGGATCAGGGTACCGATCATTCCGGCAGTACCACTGTTTCCCTTGGGTACAGCATTAACGTTTACCGTAGAACCTACAATAGGTATATAATCCATAGGATCTACTACCATCCCAATATAAGGATGTGGAATAGGAAGAGGAATTCCGGGAGGAATGATCACGATATGTATATCAATTCCAATAACAGGGGTAAAATGTTTACTTGCTAATAACATATCAGAACCAGTTTAATATTGAAAGACTCTTTTTCTCCATTTCTTTACGATGTGCTTCGACTTTTTCTCGCCATTCTTCTCCTTCCATCTCTTTCATAAAGATGTCGATAGCCTCACATTCGTTAGTATCTCGATTATTTTCAGTGATATTATAATAATCTGCTGCGATATAAGCCATACAGGTGGATTTAATCATTTCTGGTGCTAATGAAACTCCATATTGATATGCCTTGGTAACAATATTTTTGTATCTTTTTCTGTCTCTTTTCTTGATGACATTGTACCCTAACCACCAGGCAGTTAATGCTTGCGATCCGAAACCGTACTCAATGGAGGTATCCGCTTGTTTGCAAAATAAATCTGCTGCTGTATCTTTTTGTTTCTGTAATTGTTTACAGCTCGCCTGATATCCGTAACTTTGAATGATAATGGGTTTACAGATTTCTTCTCCCCCTAGCAGTCCCTGTTTTGCAATGGCTAACCCTTTTTGAAGTAATTCTTCGATAGTTTGATATTCTTTAAAACTAAAAAGCATTCCTGCATAAATTACATGGGCTGTGGCAAAGGCAGATTTGCTACCGGATTTCTGAGTAACTGTTAATCCTTTTTTCCCCCAGGTATGCAACCTGGAAAGATTCTTTTTGGTTACACTTTTAGACATTTCGATCATACATTGCCTAAATTGGACTTCAGGGTCATTAGGGTCTCCGGCAGAAGCTATTTTGTTAATAGCTCCTTGCAGATCTAAAGGAACAGCAAGCGAGGTCGCTACATCACTGTGTTTTTTTATAAGTTGATCAAAGTATCGTTCTTCTACATAATCAAAAAACATAAGTCGTACTTTATCGGGGAGTCCTAATTGCATAAGGGTATCAATCCACTTTCCGTACTCTTTAGTTTCTTCGACAGAATAGGGATACAGAGATAATGCCAACGGAAGTTGAGGATTCGGCATCGCTTTCTGAAAGGTACTGAGCATTTCCAATAACAATACATTACAATCAGTGTTTTCATTTTCGAGTTTTGTTTCGAATTCTGAAACATTCCAATTGAACGTTAGATTTCTTGCCTCTAAATCTTGTTGTAGCTTTTCGTCTTTTTTAAACGTATCAATCCAATCTTGTATTAATTTTCTACTATGTGTTTCTTTATTTTCAAAAGCAGTAAGCAATACTATCGGAACATCTGGTAATCCTCCGTTAGGAGTAGATTCTAAACGTAAGAAGCCTTCATATAATCGGGCTTGATCAGGTTTTATTAACCAGCGAACCAATTGGATATGATCATGTGGGCTTACTTCGTCAATCCATTTTTGCTGAATTGTAGTAATTAATTGCGCTATGGGGTTATGCTCGTTATTCATTGTGTACTACCCGCAATTAAGGTTTAATAATCCTCCTTTTACATTGGTCATTGCCGTACCATCAATATCTGTCATACCTTTACTGGTAAGCTTTAATTCGGCTTTTCCTTCTACCAGTGTACTTGGCGCACCAATTTCTACTTTTGCTTTACTGTTAACAGTAACTTTAGATTTCCCGTCGGTTAGAATCTCTTTTGATTTAACATTAACATTATTTTTACCTTCTATATTTACAGTCTCTTCTGCGTTGATATTAATCTCCTTTGAAGAAAAATTGATTTTCTCTGGTGCACTTATGTTGATTTCTTTTTTGGATGTGTCCAAAATAATAGAATTACCATTTTTGTCGGTAATAGTAATAGTTTCTTTACCATCTTCATCAGAGAATGAAAGTGTATGCCCGCCTCGGGTCTTGATAGCTTTTATATCATTTTTGTCGGTTTTCCAATCACCAGCATTACTACCACCCGTAAAGAGTGCTCCCATTACATAAGGTCTTTCTGCATTTCCACCTTCAAAACCTACAATGACTTCTTCATCTTTCTCTGGTGTAAATTGAAACCCTTTACCGCCTCCGGCATGGGGTGTTAAAACACGCAGCCAAGGAGTCATTTCTCCACTGGCTTTTTGCCAAGGGAACTGTACTTTAATTCTACTGATTCCCTCCGGATCTGCATTGTCCATTACCGTTGCAACTTGTGATTCACTCTTCGGAAATGCCATCATATTGGTGTTAGGATATACATCCAGATCTGCAGTGACAGCAATAAAGCGATTTTGATATTTTCCGTTTTCTGTGGATGAATGCGAAACACTGATTACTCTAAAGCTTCCATAATCAGATTTTTCTCCTTTTATTTTAACCACCTGACCCAAATTTACTCCTGGATTATCACTTACTCCTTGGATTTGAACTTGTTTTACTTCTGTAGCTTTTTTTTGTTGCTCTACATGTTTATCTAATCGTTTCTTTAATTGAGGATCATAATAAGAGTTTACATATACACTGGTTTCTTTTGCAAAGATTGCATTACTTTTCTCACTTGTAAACCCGTTAAATCCATTGACACCAGAATTTACCTGAGCAGTTGCCATCTCATGTTGCTCGTCTGCTAGGTAATCGTTGGTAAAATATTTAAAGTTATTAGGAGTAGGGTTGAGGTTTAAGGAGAACTCTTGTAAATCATGACCATAATTTAATTCTGTAGTGTCGTTATCCTCGGGTTTTCCAAATACGAGTTTACTTCCATCATAAAAGAACCATTCACTGTATTGAGCTGCTAGTCTACTAGCGTACTCAAAGGAGCTTTCGTTATGTTGTACACTATAATGAAGGCTCTGAGAATTTCGAGGATTGAAAACGGTTTCTAATTTTGACTTATCATACCCCTGAAATGTTTTGTCCAGTATTTCGGTAAGTCCTACATCACTATGTGAATCATAGTGCGGACCATCATCAGTAATAATGCTACAACTATGTGCCTTTATAGAAACCATATCTCCATTTTGCTGATGAAAACCTTTGGTGTTACTAACAGAAGTCACGATACCTTTAAACTCTAGCTCTTTATATCCATTAACAATATCTAGAGAAGAAACTTTCACGGTAAGAATCTCGCCAAGGAAGTTTTTACTTTCTGAAGCAATTTCTCCTGAGATATTTTCCAATACGTCCATACGACATAAAAGTTCTAACATATGATGAGCATCAATCTCCTGATGAAGTGTTAATCTTTTAAAAGCTTTGATAGGCGCACCTCCGATAAAAATTTGTGTATTTGATTGTAGTGCCATGATTTGTTTATTTTCAATTTTATAGAAAAACCTAATTCTATAGTATAATTATATATTAGTATGTTATTAGAGTATATGGTTAACACTTTAATTTCTAGAACGATTTGGGGGAGAGTTTCTGAGGTTCGTTCATTGATGTAATCCTCATAAATAGTACTAATTTGATCAGTATTATAAAATTAACTAATTTTTTAAAAATGATATAGTTACCAATGTTATTTTTGCGTTTTCTTACACAAAAATGGGTTGTTTTCCCCCCTTTATCTTGCACGTTCTAGTTTATATACAATCCGTAGCGTAATTGTTACCCTGATTTGAAGAAGAAATTCTATTTATTGTGATTGAGCTAGTCTTTTCAATAATTTTGGATTGTCAATAAATAGCAGTGATTGTTAAACAAACTAGACAAAATTATTTATAAATTAAAGTACATTAGATTTTTAAACAAACGAAAATTCCATTTCATTCGTTTAATCTTTATTAAGAATTGGAGATCATACTTTTTAAGATATTCTTTTTCTTCTTTAGTTAACTTTTTATTAAAGTCTGATGGAGGTGGGGTTGATTCTCAAAATATTCATTAGAATATATTAGCCTACTCAAACCTGTTTCTTTACTAATCTCATATTTTTCTTGAAAACCAAGTTCAGCTGCAATAATAATACTTCTTTTCAAAGTCGTACTTAAATAGCTATTTCTTTTTTTAGAGAAGAATATCTCATCAGATATATTGCCTATATTACCTAAGTAATTCAATAAATTTTTTTTGTTGAAATAGACATATGCAATATTTTTATCTACATATGATTCGCGAACTAAATTATTACTGCTATCATATATTCTAATGATGTCTCCTATTTTTTCATACATATAAAAGTGGTGATTTCCGTCTGGTGCTGGAACTTTTTTCTTTTGGGAAATCACATGATTCCCCAAAAGAAAAAGTATTACTAGAAGAAACTTAGATTTGATCAAATTTAAACTTAGTTAAATGTTTAGTCATAGGAATATGTTTCTTTAGAATAGAGCTCATTATCTTGATATAACTTCATTTCTATCATTCTATCTTGTTCATCATACTTATATTTTTGTTCTATTAGCTCTTCTTTAGAATAATGTAGAATAGCTTCAGAACAACTTAAACGATCTTTTTTATAGGTATAAGTTGTGGTTTCAAAAAGGATAAAATCGATATCCTTAGTCATATCTTCGAAAAGCATATTTAAAAAGAAATCTTCTCCTTTTTTTGAGATAAGGTCATCAAATTGTTTATAGTTTTTCGTTTTATATTCTTTTAACTCGACTATTTTTCCCACCTCATTATATTCCGCCTTTTTATAGATAATACTTTTTTGTTCTTTAGAGGTTTTGGCGTGTTGTGTATTAATTAAAAGGACATTGGATACTAAATCTTGTTCATTAAATTTAAAGTATAATTCTTTTTCTTTATCTCCTTTGACAGATAATGAGTAAACGTACACCCTGCTTATATCATTAAAACTTTTATCTATTAAATAATTGGATCCATAAGAAACTTTAGTAATTGGATATTGATGTAAGAATACCACTTCATTGTTGACATCTTTTAAATCGTCTGGTAACGGTATTGATTCAACCTCATCTATCGATGTCTCTACTTTAAGGCCTAGTTTATTTATTCTGAATTTTTGTGAAAAATATAACTAATTGGAAATAAATGACTTGAAGTCTTTTTGAAGATATAAATAGTCAATGTTTTTCTTAGAGCTAATCAAATCATGATCAAGTAAAAGACTATTCCCTAAATGTTCTAAAATAATACTTTTAGTATTATAACTTAAAGCAATACTTTCTTTTGGAAATATTTCACGAATTAAATTATTTGATATATCAAAAATCTTAACTGTATCGGAAGTTTTTTCATAAAAAGCAAAAATATCATTACCATTAGGAAGTTTTTGTTTTTGTGAAAAAGATTGTGCAAAGTTTAGCAAAACAATCACAAATATTATAATGCGAGATTCAGAATTGAACAAAAGGAGAAATATTTAGATGATTAATCGTATCCATAAGTCACCATTTCAATAGGTTTATTATTATGCTTAACATTAATTTCAATTAATCTATCTCGTTCATCATATTTATACCTTTGTTCAACAGACCTATCGCTTGAATAATGTTTTATTGTTTCTGAACAACTTAAGCGGTCTTTTTTATAGGTATATGTAATTGTTTCAAAATGAAGAAACTCAAATTGTTTTGTCATATCTTTAAAAAGCATACTTAAAAAGAAACCTTCTCCTTTTTTCGAGATGAGTTCTTCAAACTGTTTATAATTTTTAGTTCTATATTCTTTTAATGAAATTAGATTATCTTCACTATCATATTTTGCTCTATAATATGTAATACTTTTACGTCCCGCTGACGTACTACTACCAGAAGTATTTATAACTAGGCTATCAGATATTAAATCTTGATCATTAAATAAGAAATACAGCCGTGATACCTTTTTTCCTTTTTCATATTTAGTATAAATGTATATTTTGTTTTCTTCATCAAAAGTTTTATCTAACCTATTTAAATAAGCAATTGAATCTTTGTTTTCTTCATAGTATTTAAGATATTCTTTTTCTTCTTTTGTCAATTCTGAAGGAGATGGAGGTGGAGGTTGATTCTCAAAATATTCATTAGAATATATTAGCCTACTCAAACCTGTTTCTTTATTAATTTCATATTTTTCCTGAAAACCAAGTTCTGGCTCAATAAAATTATCTTTTTGCATACTTGTTGCCAAATAGGCTGTTTTCTTTTTAGAGAAGAATATTTGACTAGATATGAAACCTGTTTCACCTAAATAATGTAATAAAATTTCTTTATTAAAGAAATCATATGCAATATCTTTATTTAAGTGTACTTCTCTAACTAAATAATCATTATTGTCATATATATGAATAATATTTCCTTTTTTTTCATACATATTATAGTAATCATTACCATCTGGCGTAGGTACTTTTTTCTTTTGAGAAAAAGTGGATGTCGTTGTCATTGTTAAAATAATTAAGAGTAAGTATGTATAAAAATACTTTTTCATGGTTTAGTAATATTAAGCGTAGGCGCAATAATGTTTAGTTTTGGTGGTGTAATGGCTTTTAATGGAGCAACAGGTAAAGTTAATGCTAAAGCTCTTTTTACGACTTCATCATCATTTTGTAATAGTTTCCATTGCCATTGGTAAAAAGATATACGATCATTTGTATTAAAAACAGTACTACTCTTTTTATAATAATGATTTTTATAAGAAGGATGAGCCCCATATTGAATGGTTGTTGTGGCGTAAGGTCCGGAAGGAGGTGGTGTGTCAATAAAGTCTTTTGTATCACTGATATTGCTACTGAACTCATAATACCAGCTATAATCCATTATATTTTCAGTAACACCCTGATTATACAAGTGTTTCGCGTGTGATGCTCTTTTTACAAAGAAAACACCCTTATTACCAGTTGTAGGAGATGCAGGGAAAATAAATACATTTTGCCAGTTTGGACTTACTGCAGGTTCTTTATACCAAGCTTTTTTAGTATTGTAGCTATTAAATGTGTGTTGTAATCCCATGGTATGGGCAGCTTCGTGAATGGCGGTATCAAAACCTGCAGATCCATTTTTATAAATAACTGCCCATTTACCGGTATCAGCAGCGTGGGTTTCTTCTACAGAATCTGCGGATCCATTTAATCCAGTTTTGTTTGCATTTGCATAATCATGGATAAACAATAAAAATCGTTCTTGTACTGTGCCGGCGAATCTACTGCGTACACTTCTTCTATCCGATTCAAAATGAGCAAAAGATACAGCTCTTGTGCCCGCAGATGCCTTATATTCTTCGTATAAAAACTTATTGTTGATGTATTCTTTATACTTTTCATGTTTGTAAGAACCGCCACTCGAGAAACTAGCATCTGTAGCATCCAAGCAACCTGGAAGGGATTTTAGAGTGAAATCACATTCTACCATGGATTGTTCATAAGCTCTACCAATTCTTTTTTCGGTATCTGCTAGATTTGTTAAAGGGCCGAGAGCAGCGGTCGGAAAATCTGTACCTCCTGTTCTTTGGACTTTTACCAAAATGAAATCCAGCATATACTTTTGATCGTTCTTCATGACTCTTAACTCCCCAACTTCTATGCCATCTTGTGCAGGATCTATTTTACCACTGGCACTTCGGGCAGAGTTAATGTCTGTATGATAGGCCAGAATACTCACATCTTTATCCACCCCTGTACGGCAGGTTACAGATATTTCAACTTCTCCTGAAGCTAAATCAGCCTTTTTGATTTCATTGGGCTTAATAACAAAATGATTTTCATATCCCGGTTCGGCTATCAAATGTATAGTATCATCATTATTCCCAAATTGAGGTCCTGCACTAGCTCCGGTTGATGGATTATCATTGCGTAAACCTAGTCGTAATTTTGCTTCGTTACTTTGGCGAATAGTAATCCAGGAAGGAAAATATTCCTTCCCGTGAACGGTAGACAATTTTGCCGACTGCTGAAAAATATTTTTGTAATCGCTTATTTTGGAAGCCAGGGTTTCGGTAGCGTCAATGTTCTTATCTTCCATGACAATAGGAACTTTACCTCCTACATTATTTGTGTCGGGATCGGTAATACTGTTAAAAACATTGTCATAAATGAAGTTGTAGCGTCCTCTTCTTTCTGTTAATACATCTGTTTTTCCAAAATCATAATGATCGTCACCAATCCAGTCAAAACCATATCGAAGATCATCCTTTGAAGTAGCGGAAGTTCCATCAACTGTTCCTTCCATATAATCTTTCCACTTTGAATGTCTTCTAAAGTGTACAATGGGTTTTGCTGGAGTAGGAGGAGTTAGTGTCAACCTTGCTTTTTGATCATTGAAGAAACGTCCTGCAACTTCTATTTCCATTACTAATTCTCGATCTCTAGACATACACTATTCTTTGGTTTTATTCCAATCTTCCTCTGTTTCTAATAATTCTAACTTAGCAACACCATCAGCTTGTACAGTTCCAGTATAGGTTAATTGGGCTTTTTTACTATCAATCTTATTTCCACTGGTATCATTCACTTTCACCGTCATCGATTCACCAGGATCTACATTTTCCGTACGGATATACATAGTCGCTTTTTCTCCGTAAATCATGTTGTCAATTTTTTCTTTTCCCGCTTCATCCATCCAATAGCTTTCTACTACTTTGGGAGCTTTGTCATTGCCCATCATGGCACCTGGAATGGTCATGGCGATTTCTTTGAATTTCTCACTCGCACTACCAGCTGTATTGATCTGCATAGGTTGCAAGATGGTTACTTTACCACCTGTAGCGCACATGCATTCAGAATCTTCGTATAAGAATTTTTTACTTCCACCCAAAGTGGAGGTTTTGGTAGTTTTTGTCCATTTTTGTAAGGCTGGAATACAAGGTAAATATCCACCACTGGTTGGTTTTAATTTACATTGCCCAAAAGTAGCAGGCACCTGATTGTCCATATCGGTAGCTTTAAACTTACCTTGGATTTTTACTTTTTGATTTTGCGTTACTAAAAGCTTAGCAGGCACAAATCCCTGATTGCATTGTAATAATGCACCATCTAATACATATATTTTACTACTCATCTTTTTCTAAATTAAAGGTTATAGTAGTTGCCTTTTTATATAAATCCTTTACCTCAAAGGAGTATTCCAACTTTCCTTTGGTTACCAATCCAAACTCTGGCTTTACTTTATAGGTTCCTTTATAATCAAAATCAAGCGTGTGTTTATCGCCTGGATTCGTTGGTAATTTGCCTAAAAATCCATTAAGCTTAGCTAATGGAAACTTTTTATGATCAATATCCATTTCGGCATCTGAGGTAATAATTACTTTCGTAAACCCAATGTCCTGTTTGGAGATCTTTTTTTGTTCCAAAATTGGGATATCAATATTTCCAAGGGCATTAGCAGTTACTTTAGGTTGTTCAATTAATTTTTTATCTTCAAATTCTTGATAAAAAATATTTGTAAAAAAGAACTGATAAAAATTATCTTCTATAAATACTCGTTGAATATTATCTTCTTGTAATTGCCAATCCAAATCACTCGTCATTTTAAGCAAATCAGGGTATTCTTTTAATAGATCTGTTTTGATCTCTTTCCATTTTTGTCTTATTTCTTGAGTGTTAACTACTTTATTAAGTTTAAAACTTTTATCAGCTTTAAATTCCAACATATCATTAATTGCTGCTACCTTTAGCGCAATTTTTTGAGCTTTGTCTACTTTGCGGATGACACTAAATTTCTCATTAAGTAGAAATCGTTTTTGTATTTCCATCCTGTAGTTAAGTAAACCATCTTGATCCATACCATAAAAGGTAAGATCAAATTCTATTCCAACTGCCGAATGAGATTTGTTTTTACCTTGTTCTACGTAATTTATTATCTCTGCAGTATAGGTACGTGTAACTCGCTCTCCGTTGAGTTTAATGATTTGGGTGGTATGAGATAGAGCGCGTGGCATTTTTCTGTAAGATTCTATTATCTTGAGGTTTCATAAACCTTTATTATTGTTTTCTTTAACTCTATACGTTCGATATCGCTTTCTAAAAATACTTTAATATTACTATTATATTTATCTACTTCGAGTATTAATATTCCTTCATTTCTTTTTTCTTGTTTGTATACTGCATCGAAAACCTTAAAGATTTCTTCTTCATTAAAAAATACTTTAGCACCATATCCATTACCATTCGAATCATTCCAATTCATAACAATTTTTGAAGGAATTGCACGTTCTACCATTTTAGTAATAAACGGATTTTCTCCGTAAGTATTAAAAAACTCACCATTATATGAATTAACCAAAATTGTTTTGAGCTTGGGGTTTCCGTCAGCTTTAAAATTTATTTTTGGAGCCCAAATATATTTTTTTCGATAGGTATCCCATAGACCAAAAGGAATATTGTTAACATCAATAGCGCCTTTTATATCTTCTTCAATAATATTGGATTTTATAACCTTCAGATAATCATCCAAAGTTCTTGTAGCATAAGGTTTAAATTCTTCTATTGTCATTTTAATTTCTGAAGCCTGATAACGTGCAATTTCTGTTGTAAAACTTCCGTATAACCAAACAACAATAACTCCACCAGGAGCTAAACCAATTACAATACTGTCCGGAAATTCTTTCTTATTTTGCGAATTAATATAGCCTTCTTCGAATAGTTGAGTCAATTTTTTTTTAGGTAGCTCAAACGTACCTCCATAAAACTTTTCTTCTAGATATGAGACCCATTTAATGTCAAATTTGTAGGGTACGGGTTTAAAATCGTCCCCAACGATATGAGCCGCTCCAGTTTTTCCCCATCCTGTCATTAGCGTATGACCTTTAGGTATGTAGATAGATGACCCATCTTCCATATAAAAGTTTCCATCTATAATCTCTGCAGCGTAATATTTTGGTGCGTTAGCGGTTGGACGCCATTCAAATTTTTTCATAGTATTTTGTTGACTATTACACGAGGAAGCTATGAATAGAATAATAAATAATGTTTTTATTTGTTTTTGCATACGAACTACCCTTCGTTAACTACTCGTGTTCTAATTCCATCTTCTCTATTAGGTTCATTAGGATAGATAAACCCTAATTTTCTTCCATCATAATGTGCCGAGAAATGAAAATAATCATGTCTCAATTTTTTGATATTTTCACGATCCGAAGGATTGTCGAAAGAAAGTTTTGCTCGATTTCCAGCCACATATTTATCTAATTCGCCTTTTGTCCAAACTAAAATATCTTCTTGAATAGGGTAATCTTCTCTGATTTTACTTATTTTAAAATCCACATTTTTGTTTTTACCATACTCAGACATACAATGCAATGGAATAAAACTGTATCTATTACTAATACTTTCTCTAGTAGCTTTTAAATGTCCGTTCCAATCATCTAAAACCAATTCATCTGGATGATACCATCCTTGATCTATTAGATATTGTCTTTCTGCTCGACCTTTGTATAGAAAATGTGATTTAAAAACCACTTTTGCTGTTTCGCTTTCAGTCTCTAAGTAACCGCCACCTATATCAGAATGGACACCGGGGAATAGTACTTCTTTTCCTCTACTTCCGGCACTTTTTATATCCGTTCTTCTAAAATTGGCTCTGTGCTCATCATCTGCTCCAATATGAAAAACGTGCTGGGCTTTGCTAATTGAATTAAGATGTAATTCTTGAGTGTCTGATCCGTGGGTTAAGCCATAGGAGGCAACCGTATCATATAAACCAACATACCGTACTATCAATGTTTTAACTTCGATGCCTTTCTCTTTTAAAAATTCTCCTAAAGGCCCAAAGTTTACTTCATAACGTATTATGGTTGGCGGACTATATCTTCCTCCTGGAATTACCGACTTAATTTGGTCTTTTCTTTTGGTAATTTCATGTACGAAATTTCTAGAAGCAGCAGCACCTCGACTAAAACCAAATGTATCTACAGTTAAAGTATGTATGTTAAAAATACCTCCATCTTTAAGGCTCTTGTGAATCTCTTTGGCGACATCTTCGCATCCTTTTTTTACTTTTGCAGGTACACCTGTTTCTCCTTGTCCTAGTGCAACTCCCGGGAACCAACTATCTTCTCCATAATTTTCAGTACCGATTCCCTCTATGTAAACAGATAGCTGTTTGTGTTGTTCTTCATCTTTTTTCTCATAGTGGGGTTCCCCACGTGAAACATTAGAATAGTCATTTTCATAACTACTGCCTTCTTCGAAAATATATCGATCAGCTATGGTATCATTTCTGGTAGGATCTGAAACAGCTTTTTCGTGTTCGATACGAGCTGCTGTATTTTTTCTATTATTTTGTGTTCCATCAAAAAAGACACCAACAGTAACATTCACGGCATCTTCAGGAGTTAATTCTTCATATTCTGCATTGCCTACAAATACAGGAGCTGTTTGTACATTAATACCACTTAGTATATTTTTACTTACCTCTTGTGCTCCAGATGATGTCGCTGTTAATCCAATACTTCCCATACACCTTACTTAACTTAAAATATAAATACTAATCATATTCTCTAACATCTAATTACTCACCATACTCTACAGTTTCTCCACTAGCAATCGTTATTTTACCTCCTGCATTAGTTTTGATCTCTCCACTAGCATCAGTTGTTATTTCTTGAGCTTCTTGTTTATATTCACTGCTGATTACCTTAATGGTTTCGCCAATCTGTCGATCTTCGTTCGTAGCACTTATAAAATAGTCTTCAGATATTGTTTCATTTTTATTCTTACCAACAGAAACATCTAAGTTTTCCTCTACATTAATTCGCATATTTTTTGCATTCAACGTCATGTTTTCTCCGGCAGAAATGGTAATGTCATTATTAGCAGTGTCGATATGGATTATATTCTTGTTCTTATCCGTGATCATAATAAATTCGGAACCATCGGCGTCATTTAATTCTACCGTATGACCACTTCTTGTTCGCAAAGCTTTAACATCATTATTTTGAGTATTCCAACCTGCAGGATTTGCTCCACCCGTATAAAGAGTCCCCAATACGTAAGGTCTTTCGGCATTACCGCCTTCAAAACCAATGAGTACTTCTTCATCAATTTCTGGGATAAAGTGAAATCCTTTTTCTCCACCCGCGTGCGGAGTTACTATTCTTAACCAAGGGGTTAATTCACCATTTTGTTTTTGCCAGGGAAACTGTACACGGATTCTTCCCATACCATCAGGATCGCTATTTTCCTTTACAATCGCTACCTGAGTTTCGCTTTTAGGAAATGCCGTAAAATCTGTATTTGGATATACGTCTAAATCAGCTGTTACTCCTTCAAATTTATTCTGATACTTTCCGTTTTCAGTATTTGTATGGGTTACTTTAGTGATTCTGAAATTACCATAATCTGCACCATCTCCTTTTATTGAGACTACTTGACCAATCTTTACGCCTGGATTATCACTTGATCCTTTAAAAACTACCTGCTTGATTTCTTCAGCTTTTTTTTGTTGCTCTACATGGGTGTCAAGCCTTTGTTTTAGAGAAGGATCATTGTATGAGTTAAGGTAAACATTAGTCTCATTAGGGAAAAGTTCATCACTTTTATTACTCGTAAACCCATTGTAACCGTTAACACCTGAACTCACCTCACTGGAAGTAGTTTCGTGCTGGCCATCGGTTAGATAATCATTAGTAAAATATTTATAGTTATTCGATGAAGGTTTCAGATCCAAGGAAAATTCTTGTAAATCGTGCCCGTACGTTAAAGTAACTTCTTCCTCATCTTTAGGTTTTCCAAAAACCAAAGCACTACCATCATAATAAAACCATTCACTGTATTGTGCCGCTATTCTGCTGGCATATTGAAAAGCACTTTCTTTATGTTGAACACTATAGTGGATATTTTCTGATCCTGAAGGATTAAAAATGGTCTCTAATTTAGATTGATCGTATCTTTTGAAAGTTTCATCCAAAATAGTTGCTAGATCTACATCATTAAAAGAATTATAATGTGGTCCATCATCAGCTATAATACTACAACTATGTGCTTTTATGGTCACCAGGTCACCGTTTTGTTGATGGAATCCCAAGGTGCTATTTACAGAAGTAACTACTCCTTTAAATTCGAATTCTTTATAGCCGGAGAAAGTTCCCAGTGAGGATATCTGAACGGTTATAATCTGTCCAAGATAATTTTTCGTTTGTGAGGCAATGTCTCCGGTTATATTTTCGAGTACATCCATCCTGCAAACCAATTCTAATATGTGGTGAGCATCAATTTCCTGATGTAGCATTAATCGTTTATAAGCATTTATAGGAGTTCCACCAATAAATATTTGTGTTTTAGATTGTAATGCCATACGTTTTTGTTTTAATTATATATCAATATATTAAAAGAATATTTAAAATTGTTAATAAACTCTAAAAAAAAATGAAGATAGCTTTACATCTTTCGATGGTAATCGAAAAGCAGTACATCTGCAAAAATGCTATAAATAACAATTTTCATATCAAACTAGTTAATTCTCGTTTTATTTCAGACCATTAATTAAAAGACATGTCTCTTAGTGAAAAGGTATAAATCTAACGAATCACTTCTAAACTTTTAAATCTTCTAGGTTTGTGTAAAAATAATGGAATTTTATACTGTGTTTTTTCAGCTTTGTTTTCTAAAAAAAGCACTGGTTCAAAGTCTGGTTGGATGAGGGAAACCACTTTTTGATCACCACAAAATTGCAACAAATATTCATTCGGAAATGGAGCTATTTCCATTCCAGAGGCTTCGAGGTAGCGTATTAATTCATTCCATTCTTGTACTGTTTCTTTACTTGAAGAATATAAAGCTATGTCTAACTCCAAGAGTTTTTGATCATAGATTTTTCTGTAGGTATCATAATCCTTTCGTTTCAGGATACTATGAACAGACTTGAAGAAAGATATAACTTCTTTCTCTAAAGAATCTTTTTCTTTAATTTTTGAAGATTTATACCAACCGGGCAATGTATATGGAACTTCTGCATTAAAGATAGACTCTTGTTCGAATAGGGGAGTGGTTTTTGAAAATTCTGGAGTACCGGAATTAAAAATTTCCACAGGCTCTTTTGTATCGTCAGTAGCATCTTGTAAAAGGATAGTAGTGGTGAGCTTACTATGAATGGATAAACTATCTTGGTCTGCTTGAGGCCAAACCCTGCAAGAAAGTTTTTGCTCCCCGGATATAAGTATCAGATGGTTGATTGGATACTGCGTTGATATCATTCCAGTTTCTTGGTAAGTGAATAAGGGGATATCGTTGATTCGTATTTCAAAGTTACACGACGTACTAGAGAATTTTACTTTATAAAATGGTTTTTTCATTAATTATTGTATGGCGTTTTTAATAATCCGAATTTATGATGATGGGTTTACTTGTAAGCTGTGTTGGTAATTTTTTATTTTGAGGCCATAACCCTGCTAGCATTGCATTTTCGTTAACTACTACCAGGGTACTTCCAATAGAAGAAGTATTTTCACTGGATTGAAATAGTGTAACGGTTCTAAATTGTACAATGGTTTCATCTTTTTTCCAAATAAAAATCTTACTATCCCCGCCATTATCGTAAACCAATCTGCCTTTCCCAAATTCTTTTTCCAAATAAGTAAAAAGCTTATTACTTTTTTTAGTTACATCGGTATCCACTTCGTACCCTATGATATTGTCATCTACGGTTCTTATTAACATTCTTTTTTCTAAAATAATGTCTTTGTATACAATATTTTCTTTTGTGGCATCTAAATAGTAATCATGAATAACTTTTCCTTTATGCGCTTCTACAGCACCGTTATCATCCATTTTAAAAAAGGCAAAATCCTTTTGAAGATCAATTTCTCTTTTTTCCTCTACTTCAATATTCTCTAAATAATTTGATATATTCGTTTGAAGAGTTATTGTACTAATGTCCATAGATTTATTTTTACAGTTTATCAATGTTAATACCACTAAGAAAATCGATGCTTTCTGTTTCATTTTGTATAGCTGTTTATAAAAAATATCTTTGAACTTAATTATCTACATTGAATTCACTTTTTATTATTGTAATATTATCTTTTGCGTTTAGTAATCTTTTGTCTAAAGGTCATAATCCAGTTTCTAATGCATTTCTTTTAACAATCGTTATCATCCACCTAATTCTTTTTTTCTAACATTATCTTCTGTTACATAAAGTATAGGAATTCCAAAATGTATGATAGTACAATTTTCTTCCCATAAATACGCTTTACTCTCTCCATTATCAAAAATTAAAGTTCCCTCGCCATATTTTTCCTCCAAATAATTAATAAGCTTTTGTGATATTTCAGTTTTGTTAGTAGAACCTTTAATGCCCTTAATAATATTATTAATAACTCCAAACTCTGCTCCATCTTCCAAAATAAGATTTCTATATTTTACATTTGTAGCGTTTTCATTTACAAAGTGATTGTATATTTGCTTTTCTTTATCAAGTAAATTAGAATTATCAATATTTATTTCTTTTTCTAGTTCGGAAAACTCTTCTTCTAAAGATAGTTTTTCAAGATCGATAGTTGTTGTACATCCCATATATAAAGGAATAAGAATTAAAATAAAGTTTTTGATCATTTTCTTATAAAATATCTATGGGCGCGGTATTCTTTTTTTTATTCTTAATCTTTCCTTATATCAGGAAGGTTAACAACCTGTAAAAGACCTTTGCTGTAAGGCCATAGTCCATTTTCTAAGGCTCCTTTTTTCACCAAAGTTAATGTTCCGCTGGTCTCTTCTCTTCCGTTATCTTGTTTGAAAACTACTCTACCTGTTACATAATGGATGATTAAATCGTTACTTTCCCATATATGCGTTTTATTATCTTTAACTTGATTGACCAATTTTCCTTTACCATATTTTTCCTGAAGATGTTTTAATAACTGATCAGACTTTTCCGTTTGATTTGTAACACCTTTTATTCCGGATAAAATATTATTGTAAACTCCTAATTCTATTCCGGTATCAAAAGAAACCGTTTTGTAGGTAATATCACTATTATCTTCGTCAATAAAGTAATTCCATATTTTTTCCTCTTTGTCTATCGCATAGCTATTTTTGACAGGAAGTTTTTCTATAATTGAAGTAGCTTCCTCGTCTAAGTTAAATTCTGAAATATCCATAGTGTTTTGATTACAACTAACACTTATTAAAAAAAGTATATTAATGAGGTGCATATGTTTATTCATATTATTTATTTAAATAGTAATCTTCTTTTTTAAATTCAACACTATCAGGAGCAATAATAGTGGCTTCTGGTGGGCTTTGATCGAATGTTTTGGTTATGATTCCAAATTTTACACTACCACGTAATACAAAAGTAGCTATAACCCCTCCAAATTTTGCTACAGGCATTACATAAATACCATCTTTGTCAGCACCAGCGTCAATACCACCTGTAACGCTTGCCTTACCGGTTATTCCGGCTTCTAGTTCTGCCTTAAAGCTACCACCGGCAATATCTCCGGTACTTCCTTTGGCAGAAAGTTCGACTTCAACTCCAATTTCTCCTGTTACTTCAATATTTCCTGCAGTTTCTTCTAAAACCAGGGTGTTGATGTCAATCTTTCCTTCGGCATTAATATCACCGTATAGACGTACTTCAAATTTAATTTCAATATAATCTTTGGCTTCTGTTCTAATAAAATCAACAACTTTTCCTACACCCGGATTGAATAAATTTGCTCCCAAAGCTATAAGGTCTAGAGTAAAAGTAGCACCGATCAAAGGTTTGGCAGAAGCTCCAACAGTAACTATTGTAGCTACTTGATGTACATAATCCGGTGTATCTTCTTCCATCTCTTTCAGTTTCCAGCTAGCAGCGGCAGCTATTGCAGGAGACTTCACTTCAAAAGTAAAAGGAGCACTCCCTTTTAATTGATCAGTTATTCCATCTACTAAACCTTTTACTTTTACAAATAGCCCAAGGGTTTTTCGAATACTTTCTAAGAATTGATCTCCAATTTCGATGGCATCGCCACCATCCCAACTGGCTTTTAGAGACCATCCAAAAGATTGCATCATTTCTCCATCAATTGCAGCGTGTTGACCATCTAATGCAGCACCAATAGCTCTATTTCTATCGATACTATGACTTGGTAATCCTTCACTAAACCCGTAAGCAAAAGGTGCATCGTGGTTCCATTTAAATTCTAGTTGCCATTCTATATCAGAAAATACCCGTACCGGAAGTTCCTTTCTAGGAAATCTACAGGTATCAAAATAAAAAGTATACCTGCGAGAAATCGCTTCTCTCTTAGGCCATATATAGTGTAGGGGGGCTAGATGATTTTCATTAAGGTTGCATATCAATTCGTGATTGACGGTATCGCCTCCTTCTATGGTTGCAGTTTCGCTTTTGTAATAATTATCCGCATCGAAATAGGTGACAGTAACTTCTTGATCAGAATGCCTATCAATTTGATTATGACAATGGCTGGTCTTAAGGTCTTCAGCTTTTATGGTAATTTTACTTTTCTTTTTTGAAGAACCTGCTACCATTTCATAAATCTCACCACCAGCCGAAGGGTTACCTTGTTCAAAGTGCGTATAATTCCTTTTCGAGTTTTCGATTTTCAATGCGGTGAACCCACAGGGGTCATATTGTTGCGGATCAATCTCTACTCTTCCAATACTAACAGGAACAACACTTCCTTTTTCTTGCGGATTAGAACTTACACTGTTTTGAATAGTTATTTTTTGAGCGTTTATTTTAGCTTCGTTTCCTGATGTATCACGATAGGTTATCGTAGGTGTTATCACCAATTCATCATTAAATGCTCTTTCTGCCATATTAAAAAGTTGGGATCTCCATACTTGCTTGATAGGAAAATTAATAATCAACTTTCCATTAAAAGTAGGCTCGGCTATATGTTCTAAGATGCTTTCGGTTTCATCTTCTTTAAAGTCAACAGCCACAACATCACCATTTAATCCTTCTGTTCTAATGTCCAATTGAAGCATATCACCATAATTTAGCTCCTCAGAAGAACTAACAACTGCACCTTGATTATCTTGTTGAAATCGTCTCCAAGTAGCGGTTACAATTCGAGGAGTACAACTAGCCCTAACAAAAAAACCGTGTGGTATTACATTTTTAGGTTGATGTGAAAAAGCTTCACACCAAATCAAAGCACTACCGCAGTGGGCCTTATTTATCGAGATACGTACCCTATTAAATTGTCCGATACTATCTTGGTCTGTAAACAATATACCATCTTGTTTTGTCTTAAAAATCCAGTTTGGTTTTGTTTTTTGCTCATCTGTAGTAAGTGCAAGAAAGTTTTCGTCTGCAACAAATGCCACAAAAAAACCTCCTGCTTCTACATCAACTTCGACCATACGAGGCTGAGCAGGAGTACCTTGGGTTACTGTTGTATGACTAGATGCAGTAACATCTATAGAGGTTTGCTTTACTCCCTGGTTAAGCTCCGTATTTGCTTGTAATGTCTGTTTATACCCTTCTCTAATATCTGGTGTTGTATTTCCCATAATTACGCTTCTTGTATGTTTTCGAATGCTTCGGAATCGTCCGCATTTTTTACAACTCCTAAATTCACTATAGGATTTAGTTGTGATTGCACATCGTCATTGGCGTTATCTGCTTGTGCACTCCCAACACTTTCGGTTTGTCCGTGATGTACGATGGATATCATTCCTGTATCTGCAGAACATTTTGCAGTACTGCTGTCCAATAAAGGACTTCCTCCATTCTCTAATTCTACGGATTCATAAAAATTTTTCCATTGCAATTGTGCACCACATGGATGTGCTTGGTTGGTACCGGGACGACAGACACCAAAATTCAAAGAAGCTACTGTATTTTCTTTATCAGTTGCAATAGATTTTGAAGCACCGCTAGCATCATTTACGTAATGTTTTTGCTGCGTAATCACTTTCATTGGAACCGGAGAAGCAGCTAGGGTACAGGAGCACATAGCTCCATGACATACTAAAATTCCGCTTTTGGATGGTTTTCCCATAGATTTTTTTTAACTTAAAAATTCTTTGTCACGTTCTGCTAAATGAAATGTTTTAAAACTAATTTTCCTACTTTCATTGTTAGGAAGAATAATATCATAATTGGCTATAATACTACTGATTGTTTTAGTATCCTTGTCTAATTGATAAGTCGATTTTAGTTTTCCTTGCACGTTTTCTTCTCTTTTATTGAGTGACTGATTACTCCTTATAGACAAGTCATATGGTGTTCTTTCTTCCAAAACAGCACCTTCGTGCTCAATAGTAATTGTTCCAAAAGAAGTAAAAGTTGATCTAACTTTTTGTGTAACCTTATAATTAACAGGTTTAGTATTGGGTACAATTGGTATTTTCATATATACATCAGAACTGTTGTAAATAAAATCATAAGGTTTTCCGTGAATTGGGCTGCAATATGATGCTAAAAAAAAATCTCTTTTGATAACTTCAATCATAGCTTCCAAATTTTTCATGTAAGGATCCATCACCTTAAAATAGTTATTAAGTAATGAAGTTTTATCGTATTTCTCTTGTAATGAGTTTTTTACATTAATCCATTTTTTTTGGATATCAGCGAAATTCTCAATACTCTCTATATTCAATTGATTTGTAACCAAAATTTGCATTGGATAAAGCACCTGTCCACAGGCATACGCAATATAATCCATTGTGTTGTTTGGCATCTCATGATTTACTCGAAGGTTTTTTCTATCTACTTCCAGTAACCAAGAGTTATGTCGTTTTTGTTTACAAATTATCTTATTTTCATAACTTAAATGTTGGGGATCCGTTCCTTCTTTTTCAATTAGAATTGTTGTTCCATAGTATCTTTTAAAATCTAAAAAATCAACTTCTAACAAGTTATTATGACTATTAGAAAAAACTCTTTTTTTACTTCTTCTATTCACACTAATTAAAAAAGTTTAACTTTTTCATTACTTTGAACATCAACCGATTTTCCCGAAAACAATGTTAGATTTTTGCTGTTACTGTTAATAATCACTTCATCAGAAGTGGTTTCAGTTTTTTTCGAGCTTATAAAAAGATTTTCATCTGCATTCTCATTAATATTTTTTGCAAATAAATTAGAATTTTCACCAGCACTGGAACTGATATTTTTACCAGCTCCAATATTTATATTTTCGGCAGCATTAATATCAATGTTTTTTGCATCTATTTTCAGAGTTTCTAATGCAGTTATAATAATATTATTTTTGGCAGTATCTATTTTTACAACATTTTTGTTTTTATCTGTAATCATAATAAATTCTGCTCCATCTGCGTCATTTAATTCTACCGTATGACCACTTCTTGTTCGCAAAGCTTTAACATCATTATTTTGAGTATTCCAACCTGCAGGATTTGCTCCACCCGTGTAAAGAGTCCCCAATACGTAAGGTCTTTCGGCATTACCGCCTTCAAAACCAATGAGTACTTCTTCATCAATTTCCGGGATAAAGTGAAATCCTTTTTCTCCACCCGCGTGCGGAGTTACTATTCTTAACCAAGGGGTTAATTCACCATGTTGTTTTTGCCAGGGAAACTGTACACGGATTCTTCCCATACCATCAGGATCGCTATTTTCCTTTACAATTGCTACCTGAGTTTCGCTTTTAGGAAATGCCGTAAAATCTGTATTTGGATACACGTCTAAATCAGCTGTTACTCCTTCAAATTTATTCTGATACTTTCCGTTTTCAGTATTTGTATGGGTTACTTTAGTGATTCTGAAATTACCATAATCTGCACCATCTCCTTTTATTGAGACTACTTGACCAATCTTTACGCCTGGATTATCACTTGATCCTTTAAAAATTACCTGCTTGATTTCTTCAGCTTTTTTTTGTTGCTCTACATGGGTGTCAAGCCTTTGTTTTAGAGAAGGATCATTGTATGAGTTAAGGTAAACATTAGTCTCATTAGGGAAAAGTTCATCACTTTTATTACTCGTAAACCCATTGTAACCGTTAACACCTGAACTCACCTCACTGGAAGTAGTTTCGTGCTGGCCATCGGTTAGATAATCATTAGTAAAATATTTATAGTTATTCGATGAAGGTTTCAGATCCAAGGAAAATTCTTGTAAATCGTGCCCGTACGTTAAAGTAACTTCTTCCTCATCTTTAGGTTTCCCAAAAACCAAAGCACTACCATCATAATAAAACCATTCACTGTATTGTGCCGCTATTCTGCTGGCATATTGAAAAGCACTTTCTTTATGTTGAACACTATAGTGGATATTTTCTGATCCTGAAGGATTAAAAATGGTCTCTAATTTAGATTGATCGTATCTTTTGAAAGTTTCATCCAAAATAGTTGCTAGATCTACATCATTAAAAGAATTATAATGTGGTCCATCATCAGCTATAATACTACAACTATGTGCTTTTATGGTCACCAGGTCACCGTTTTGTTGATGGAATCCCAAGGTGCTATTTACAGAAGTAACCACTCCTTTAAATTCGAATTCTTTATAGCCGGAGAAAGTTCCCAGTGAGGATATCTGAACGGTTATAATCTGTCCAAGATAATTTTTCGTTTGTGAGGCAATGTCTCCGGTTATATTTTCGAGTACATCCATCCTGCAAACCAATTCTAATATGTGGTGAGCATCAATTTCCTGATGTAGCATTAATCGTTTATAAGCATTTATAGGAGTTCCACCAATAAATATTTGTGTTTTAGATTGTAATGCCATACGTTTTTATTTTTAGTGATTTATCAGCTCATAGTAAGTTGATGATACAGTTTCACTCAGTTTTTATAAAGTTACTATTTTTAAAATAGAGCCTACTAGTGTCTTGAATATTTTCATTAAAACTAGTATCTACTTTTAATTATTCTCTGGAAAAGAAAAAGCTTCAGATTAGAGATTAGTACATCGAAGATATTTTGGTCAAAAACGCCTTTGTATGATGTGGTTGTATCGTATCATTAGCCTTTATATATCTATTATGATAACATAAAGAGAAAACACCTATGTAAGTAGAGGTGTCTTCCATTAAGTGAGTATCCTAGATTTAATACAGTACCTTATATATACCAAACACCCATAAGCCAAAAGGATGCTATGTTTTGGGTGAAGATTCTTTGTTATCTCCACACCCCTTTTTCTAGGCAATGTCCCCATAGCAACTATGGTATCTATGCCTTAGAGGGCCAATTATTGGTAAACGTAGTTCCTTTAATTGAGATTTCTTTTGCAGAAAGGACTAGATGTACCTGTAAAGGTTTATCACTTTCAGCATTAAAGTGCTCTGTATATTCAATGCAATAAGCATCTTTTATTTCGACATTTTTAAGACTAGACATATTATCTCTTCTAAAAAAGGTGATTATACAATTTTTGGTAACACTTGGAGAGATACACCAATCCAGAAAATCCGTTTTTCCTGTAGATTCTATTAATAAGCTAACTTGTCCTCCTTGTGGTTTTGCACAAGGTCTCCCTGTGTAATCGGTATCTTGTCTGAAGGTGAAAGAGCAATCCAAAACATTTATCTCTTTCCCATCAAGATCTAATTTTGCTAAAAATGACATAAGTACTATTTTTAATATTAATAACTACTTTATCAATTCCTGTTATCGTCTTATGCAGTAAACAGTTGGATGTAGGAAATGATAGCGGCTTAAAGTAGATAGCAAAGGGAGTGAAAAAACACTCCCTTTATCTTATTCTTATTTTAAGTAATCGGGTTTATACCCACTCGTTAATATGTTCAGCAGTACCAATACCAATTTCTTTTGCAGAAAAAGTCACCGTTTCTGTCATAGGGTTGTTACCCGTTGAGTCAAATGTTTCCACATACTTTACTAAGTATGCAAATTTGAACTTAAGTGCCTTTGCGGTAGCTTCTGTATCCCTTTTCATAAATACAATTTCCCCATCAGTCATTTGAAAGTTGTTAAACGCTAAATCAGACAAAATAGTTTCTGCTGTTGATTCAACTGTAACAGTAATTTTACCTCCACGAGTGATTGAAGATGGACGCCCAGTTGCGTCAGTTTCTTGATGAAGACCATAACTACTGCTCAAAACATTGAATTCAGATCCACCAACTTTTAATTTTGCTTTAAAAGACATAATAAATAAATTTTAATTAATAATAAATAAGTATATAATAATAAATGTAACTTGTACACGGTAAATATACTAAAAGAAAAGAAATTGTTACCCTTAGATGTTTTTAAAATATCTAAAATCAATTAATCAAGAAGGAAAAAGACTACACTGTTTTCAGGGAATTTGCACTTCGTCGTGAAGTTTGTCCAACAAAGAAAAGATCTCAACGAACATTTTTTGAGATATTTTTAACAAAATTTTAACAATAAAATTTTATGCTCTCTTACAGATAATTACATCATTTTCTTTGATGTTGTTCCCTTCAATGGTTCTGGTAAAGTCAATATGGGATTGCATTCCTATCCAATTAGGTTTGGTATAAAAAATCCAGCCATATGGATTGTTTTTGTCATCAAGAAACTCGATTTCTCCTTCAGGGTGTCTGTCGTTATAATCATTGATAAAGAAGTAGAAAAGTTTACCAAATTCCATCTTTTCAGGAGCTTTTAATCTAAAGTTGCTTAACTCTTCTAAATTCTCTCCTTTGTTAAATTCAAAAGAAATAACAAGAGGGTTCGAAAGTTCTTCATCTTTTGGATCTTTCATTTTTTTATCAATAGGGTAGAACCACTTTTTATATATAGGAACCGGTATGGAAACTGCAAATTCATATAGTTTTACTATCATTAAAGGAATAAGAAAACAGATGGAAGATGCTGTAAATATATATTTATATTCAGGTTTGAAAATTCCTACAACCAATAAAAATGTAATTAACCCAATAAATGTAGTGACGATAGTGTATAAAAATTCCGGCCAGAACTTTGTAGGATTGTCATCTAGTAAATTCGGAAAAAATTTCCGCATGGTATATACGTGTAAAGACCCGAGGCAAAGAAAAATAATCTGAAACCCAATAAAGTTATTAAGCGGAATGTCATTAAGGACTTTTTCATTACTAAGTAAGGCTGTGCCTGCAAATAGTAAAAGTACTACTAACATATATAGTAAAAACTTCTTCTTGTTTTTAACAAAGAGTTTCTTTAATCCAGCAATAACTCCCATTAATATAACACTAACGGCTAATAACAAGATTCCTACCTTAAAAAAATCAGCATTGAACGCTGCAGATTGTAATATCAAATTCATATCATAGTTGTTAGACCCATCCTGGGACTGTTAGTCTCATTTAACAAAAATGTTTCCTCTTTACTCGAATATGTTACGTTTATTTCTGTGTCTATTTCCATAGGGATAAAATAGTCACAAAAGATAGTAATAAATTTTTTAGTAGCACCATTGACAATATATTTATCAATGTTTTTTTGATTGACCGGTCCTACAGTTAATTCCCAATAGGGGTAAGAAATAACCGTTTCCTTTAGCTCTAAAACCATATCCACACCTAGTTGTTGTTCTGTAGATAGGTCATTTATATTTTCACCAACTGTTCTGTATTTTTTTGCAATGGATACTTTTTCTCCAATAATTTTTTCCAGACATAATGCCGTGAGTTCTGCGTCGCCCGATATCTTGTGGACATAAGGTAATAATTGTAGAAGTTTAATACTGTATTCCGAAGGAATAGAAGAATCCAATTTCCAGAATTTTAATAGAAAATCAGTCTTCAGGTTGGCAAACTCGTTGATTAATTTCCTTTCGTTCCTTTCAATAGTAACTTTTTGAGTAAAAAATTCGTTCTCTAAAGGCGAAAAAAAGGAACGGGCATCTTTTTCCTGCTTTTTTTGTTTTTGATGTAGTTCTGTATAAGAAATGTCACCTTTTGACTTAACCGGTTCGTGAAACAGTCCTTCCGGTAACGTATCATAAAGACCGTTTCTTGCTAAATTGAACTGAAGTTTATCAGTGTCTCTTGAATACGAATCTACTTTAAAATCAATAACATCTCGCCGATAGGATCTGGAAAAAGTACTTTGATTAAAAACATCAATATTAGTAAGGTCCAGATTAGAATTCTCTAAAATCTCCGTTACAAAAATTTCCGCCTTTAAATTCTGATAAGTGGTCGTTAATTCCTCATAGACATTTCGTACCTCTTTATTGCTCATTTGTTAAAGTGTTATCGAAAGATTTGTAACCGAATTAGTTCGTGTCTGTAGTTTTGTTGGTAAGCTTTGGTTTTCTTCCTGCAGCGACAAATAATTTTTGCCAATGGCGTTTTTTGAAATTACTTATCTGCACACCATTTCTTCCTGAGTTTCCTCTTCTTGCTGTAGAATGAACAAATTTATCATTTCCAAGATAAACTCCTACGTGAGTTATTGGTCTATGTTCAGAACCTTTTTCGTTAAAAAAAAGTAAATCTCCCTGTTTCAGGAACTCCTGACCTAAGAATTTATCTGTATCCTTTGCATCGTATTGCTTCTGAGCGGTTCGTTCAATTAGATTGCCATAGACATCGTGAAATAAATATTGTGAAAAGAAAGAACAATCAATTCCTTGTTTCGTTTCTCCCCCCATTCTGTATGGAGTATTCATCCACTCATCAATGAATTCGAATAAAGCAATATTTTTCACATCTTTTGGTGCAATACCTAGAATTGCTCCGTATTTTTTTTGAATTGGTAGTACCTGATTTTTTTGAGCAAATGCAATAGAATCCCTTCTTGCTTGAGCTAATGCTTCCAGCTTTGCTTTTTTAGCTCCCCCACAACTTATGGTCCCAACGATAATGATAAATAAAAATAACGTTTTTAAAAGTATATTCATATGAAAATTAAATTTACACAAATATAAAAAACTTATAGTTATTTTCTACCCTGAAATCAGTGATAACAGTAAAATAAAATAATTAAATTAGGGATTGCCACTTTTTTGGTTAGTTTATTGAATTATCAGGTGCCAATAATTAAAATCTTTATTAAATTGCGTTCATTACTTTGTAAATTAAATTACGCAAATATTCATTTATGACTACTTCATATTACAAGTTACCATTAGAAACTTTTAAAATTATCAAAAATAAAGAAGTGGAGAATTGTGATCTAAAGCAATCGATAGTTAGTTATATCCATTTAATAACTACTACTTATTTTGGAGAGTGTACTTTTGATGAATCGTTCGGATGTTCTATATGGAATGTAGATTTTGACAATTTGACGAGTACAAATAAATTAAGAAACACAATTTCGGAGTCGTTGGTAGAAAGTATTACTTCCCAGGAAAAAAGACTTAAAAAGGTAAATGTAGAAGTAGCAATACAACAGGAAGAGTTTAATAATAGAGGAAGTTTAAATAGAATTAAAAAACGTGTAGATATAAAAGTAAAAGGTATCATAAGTAGGACTAATGAACAATTTTCTTGTTTAGAAAGATTTTATATTGCCCCACTTTCGTTTTAAAAAGGGATTATGAGTACGGAAAATAAAGTTCAGATAAAAAACAGGATGATCAAAAAGGCTGCTTCTCTTTGGGGGGTTTCTCCTAATGAAATAGAAAGCTCTTTTGATCCGGTAGTATCTCTTTTAATTAGCGCTTGTGCTTCAGAAATAGAAAAAATTTCGAGTGAAATTGATAATTCTCAAACTAGAATAACCGAACGTTTGATTCAGTTGATGACTCCTGAAACATTATATGGGTCACGTCCTGCTCACGGAATTATCTACGCAGAACCGATTGAGAAAAAAATGACCATCACCCCGGAGCATTTGTTTTATTACAAAAAAAAGGTAAAAACAAAAAATGCAAGTACAGAATTAAAAAATATATATTTTTCCCCGATTCAGAAAAATCAGCTTATCGATGCCTCCATAGACCGAATGATATGTGGTAATAAAATCTTTGAGTTAGAAGACAAGAGAAAATCCACTAGCACACTATCACTTACTAAAACTAATACTTTACCCCCCTCTACACTCTATCTTGGTATAAAAACAGATCAAAATAAAATAGAACTAAAGGATGTTTCTTTTTATTTTGAGTTGCTGGATGTAGAGGAAAATGAACTTTTTTATCATCATCTTAAGAATGCTCGCTTTTATTTTGATGATAAAGAATTCGAAACCTCCTTTGGCTATTACAATAGCGATATTTCAAAACGGATTAGTTTAGAATCTATATTTAATTACAAGCCAAACAAAACAAGAAATATAGAAGATCAGGTACATAAATTATATAAAAAACATTTTATTTCAATAAAATCTAACATTTCATTAAATTCTAAAGCTCAAATACCAGAAGAATTTTCTAACTTTATAAATCAGAAGGATCATGATGATTTAGAAGATTTTAAATGGATAAAGATAGAATTCCCTAGAATAATAGATAATTCAATTCTGGAAAGTGTGTATTGTAGCTTTAATGCTTTTCCCGGCTTGAACAGAAAATGGGAGAGTATTTCCTATCAGTTAAAAGATTATATAGATATTGTACCTATCAGTACGCAGGAATTATTTCTTGATATAAAATCAATTTCTAACACTTCTGGAAAAGAATACAGGCTTCGGGAGAATGACTCTGCTATGGATGACAAAGGTACTTATGTAATAAGAAGAGATAATGTAAGTAAACTGGATTATAGAAAAGCAAGAGAGTATTTGCTGCATTTAATTGAACTATTAAAGGATGAAAGTGCTTCTTTTTCGTTTTTTGGCAATGATTTTCTTCAGTCAAATATTAATGAGCTGAATCAAAATATATCCATGTTGGAAAAGAAGGTCTCTGATATGAAAAAATCATCAGAAGAGACTAATTACATTTCGGTTAAGCCCTATAAAAAGAAGGATACGCTGTTAGTAGAGTACTGGATTACCAATGGAGAAGATGCAAATCAAATAAAGTCAGGTAATACTTTAAACATATATCAAGGTAGTGATCTGAAACAAAAGGGCAGTATGTTTCTTACATCCACCTTTCAGGGAAAGAATAACCTGGGGATGGAGGAGAGATTAAATGCGTATAGGAGGGCATTATTGTCCAGAAACAGAATTGTTACCAAAGAAGATGTTAAGGCACTTTGCTATGAACTTTGCAGTAATAAAGTAAAAGAAGTAGAGGTGTCTAAAGGATTTAAAACTGATATCCATATTTCTAAGGGGCTTATACCTTGTATTGAAGTTGTACTTTATGCAAATCCCGAAGAAAAAATCTCTAACATAGAATGGGATTCTTTAAAAAGTAATATATTATCAATTTTGGAACAACAATCACTAAATGTTTTTCCTTATAAGATTACAATAATAAATTAATCATATTTTAAAAATCAATAGCAATGGCAACATCAAAAAACACAACCAATTATCATTTGGATAAAAGTATTGTATTGTTTTTTATCATCACAATACTGGTTACAGCCACAGTTTTTGCATATAAATATATCAATTACACTCCGTGCGATGTAGTAGATTTTGAATATAATGCAAGAGACTTAAGAGTAGGGGAGATTATTCGATTTAAGGATAATACACAAGGGGTAATCCAAAGAGAGTGGGATTTTGGAGACAGCACCACGGCCGATACCGGAGTTTCTCCTTATCACACCTATGATAAGCCTGGACTCTATATAGTGAAGCTTAAGGTTAATGGAAGATGCGAAAGTATTGAAGAGCTTACGATTAAGGAGAAAGTTTTTATTCTTGACTCTTCTAAACTTGCTAAATTTGAGGTTCCTAAAAAGATAAAAGTTGGAGAAGTATTACGTATAAAAGATAATACACTCAATGCGACATCTTGGGAGTGGCGATTTGGAGAAACGGCCAAAGTTAATTCCACCAAGAAAAACCCTGAATACATTTACGACACTCCAGGTTTAAAAACCATTACGTTGATTGTTAATGGAGATTCTAGATATGGCACGAAGAAAAAAATCACTGTATTACCAAAAGAGAAGCCGAAAGATGAGCCAATTAGAAAAATAACGGCTCCTATAGAAGGTACTTCAAAAATTAAATATGCTCCGGATCAAGGTGTTAAAGACGCTCCAACAGAAGAATTTAAAGCACCATTTATCGGAAAAAAGGAATTTGAGGCAAAACTGCTGTTGGTTTCAAAGAAAAAAGCGACTGCTAAAAATTTTAAAGAATATCTTTGTAATAATCTTGATTTGTCGATTATAGTTAATAAAAAGAGGACTACATTTCTTGAGTTCTGTGAAAAAATCAGAGGAAAAGGGATTAAAATTAAGGAATTACAATTGAATCATGAAAAGAATAATTGTATAAAGAATATCGTGATTGATTATAAGAAAACAAGTATTTTTTAACGAATATTCTTTATAATAAGTTTATCATAAAAATGGAATTAAAGAACAAAAATCATCATCGTGTCAATTGGATTGATGGTATGAAGATTAATAAAAACCACTTTATAGAGGCAGATAATGCATTTGTTAATTTTTCGCAGCTAATAGGTGCAAAAGATATTAATGCAATCAATTATGGTTTATTACCAGATCTGGTGGGAGAAGATGCAGTTGATATGGTGTTTTCTATGGATGGTCAGGATACTATAAAAATTCAGCTTGCTACGTGTAGGGCTATCACAAAAGGAGGTTTTATCATCAATATTACTCCAGAAATATCTTCTGTTTTAGAACAAAAAGGTAGTATTATAAATACAGAATATAAGATTAATAGTTCGGAAGAGGAATGTTATATCGTTTTAAGTGTAGATCCTTATGGAAGAATACCTATCGGAGATGCAAATCCCGAGGAGGAACCACCAAGACATCCCTATGTATTGCCCGAGTATAATTTAAGTGTTATTAATATAGCCGAAGCTAATGAAGAGGAATTTGGCAATCATCATATTACCATCGGAAAAATAGAATTTAATGATGGTGTGGCTTCTCTGGCAGAAGATTTTATTCCACCTTGTGTTTCAATTCAAAGCCATCAGGATTTAAGGTATATTTACACGGAGATACATACATTTTTCAATGCTATCGAAAAATATTCAATGAATATTATTCAGAAAATATACCAAAAAAAACAATCTAATGAATTGGCAACAATGGTGCTTTCACTAACCCAAAATACATTGCAATATTTAGGTGGGATGCTCCCGGAGTTTCGATTGTATGACAGACACCTGCCGCCAGTAACGATGATAACTAAACTAATGGCACTGGCAAGAGTAATTAAGAATAACATGGATGTCTATGCCGGAACTGGTAAAGAAGAATTGTTAAATTATTTATCTGACTGGTGTGATCTTAATCAAGGAGCTTTTGAGAATGTGTTGATAGAAATGATGGATTTAGAATATCAGCATACAGACATAAATAAAGCGTTGTATAATGTTTCTAGCTTTACGAAATTAATGCTTTCATTATTTAAAAAATTAAATGAACTGGATTATATCGGAAAAAAATCAGATTCTAATATATTTGTGAAAGAAGAAGTAATTGCAAAACCAGATGTTAAAAATAGACGCAGTTTCCTATTAGATTAAATGTGTGTCAAAAATAATTTACAGAAATGAAACCAAAAAACAGTAAAGAAAGAAGAAATAGTATCCTGAAATTTGCTTTGTTATTTTTGTTTACCGTTGCATTGATTGTAACAGCATTCTTTTTTGATTTTAATCGTGTACCTTTTAAGGAGAATTCGGTATTACGTGAGCGTTCTGAATCGGTAGAAAAAGAAATGCTGTTTCAGAAAGGATTTTCTGATGGGATGAAAAATGTTGAAGCTTTGATCGATTCGCTGGATGTACCCGGACAAAATCTTCAGTACATTAATGCGAGGATAAGTTCTACGATTGTAGATTTGCAAAAATCCATTCCTAAAGAAGACTCTACATACAGGTATGATATGTATACAAATATTGTGAACTCTTATGTGGATATTCAGGAATTTAAGGCAAAATTAAATGAATATGATGGTGTTGATCAACGTATCGAGGAGTATAAAGAAGAATTAGATAGAGTAAGAAAAGAATTAACCGAAGCTAATAGGTATCTTGATGCTTTGAGAAGATAAATATCATTGGTAATAGAGACTCAAAAAAAAGTGTATGAAATGGCATCATACACTTTTTTCGTTTTTTTATAATTATAGATGACTTGATTATTTAGCTTGCAACCACTTTTCTCTTTTTTCTAAAGCTTTTTTACTAGGTTTTGAAAATTGCGTTATCTCTACAGTAGGATCTGCGTCAAATCGGATTAATGCTTTTCTCTCCTCGCCAAGCCTTCTATACACCAATGTAGCTTTTTTACCAGGTTTATATTTTTTTAGTGCTTCATTAAATTGTTCGATGGTAGAAAAAGATTGATTGTCAATAGTTACAATTACATCATCTTTTTCTAAGCCAGCTATATATGCAGGTGTTCCTTTTTTTACGTATTTGGAAATTATTGCATTATCATCCTCATTAAATTCGATTTCAACTCCTAAAAATGCTTTTTTGCTATCTGTTTTTGGGTATATAGCTACAGATCCTAATAATTTTTTGAAATCTGGTGTCTGACTATCAAAAATATACTTTTCGAAAAAATCATCAGCAAAAGACTCGCCAGCATATTCTCTTAACGTAAAGAACAAATTTTCGATGGTGTAAGGTATTTCTGTTTTTCCGTATTTAGTCCAAACTAATCTTAAATAATCATCAAGGTTTAAATCATCTTCATCTCTCAAAGATAGATCGAGGGCCAGTGCTAACATGCTTCCGTAAGAATAATAGGATATAAAAGTATTACCCCGGTTGGTAGGATCAACTGATGTTGCTGCGTCAACTAAAGGCGCTTGATAGCTCATCTCCATAGGATTAAAATATTGTAACGCAGGAGAGTTCCATACGTAGTTATACGTTTTGCTTAACCCTTCTATGTATTGATCTTGAGTGATAATACCTGCTCTGCAAAGAATTAAATTGGTATAATAACTTGTAAACCCTTCAGCAAACCATAATTCTCCAGACATATTTACTTCTTCAAAATCAAAAGGCTCTAGAGAAATTGGTCGGATTCGTTCTACATTCCAGGAGTGAAAAAACTCATGAGATACGGTGCCAATATTTTTTTCCATCCCACCATCCGCAAGACTTAAAGTACTTGTTAATACAGTAGAATTACGGTGCTCCATCCCATCTCCTGAAACATTTGGCATATAGCAAGCGAGAAACATATATTCTCCGTAATCAAAATTAGGATAATCTCCGAAAACAGCTTTTTCCTGTTCTACAACTTTTTTTACTTGTTCAAAATATTGATCTGCTTCCTCCTCTGTACCCTGATGGTGTAAAACTAATTTTATTTTATACTCCGTTCCACCAGACTCCACATTAAATTCACGTATCGTATGATTACTTATTTCTGCAGGGCTATCCATAAAATATTGCAGATTAGGTGCTAAAAATCCATTACCCCCTAATGGGATAAGTTGTGTCGCAACTTTCCAGTTAAGATCTTCCCTGACTCTATATGTTACTTGTACCGGGCGATCTTTTAAAGTAGGAATATACATAAATGTCGCAGGCATATTAAGATGCGCGTGAGTTTCATCAATCTGAGAATACGTTCCATCACCTCGATCAGCAAATAGTGTGTAAGAGACATTAAGCGTACCGTCATGTCCAGAAACATCCCATTGATGGGGATTGGGTCTGGTTATGGTCACATCCTTTCCCTTGCTATCTGTGATTTTAACGTCATATACATTTTTGACAAACTCATGTAAAGCATATCTGCCAGGTGAGGTTCTGCTCATTCTTAACGAAATAGTGCCGCTTTCTAAATTACTAAATACTGCATTGATCTGCGCTTCGTGATGTACAGCATTTTCAAAAGAAATTTGGTATTCGTTTCTTATCTGAGAATATCCTGATTTAAAAACGAAAAGAGAAAAAATTAAAATAAAAAATCGAAAAGATTTCATTAATAAGGTTTTTGGTTAAAATATTCGTTCTTCTACAATATGTAAAATTATAATAATTAGTTGCTGAAAAGCAAATAGGAAAGTTCGAAAAATTTGTGGGGCTCAGCAATATTTTTAAACAAAACTTTAAAAACTTACAGAAGCCAAAAATACAACAAACTCTCAATTGCACAAATTATCCTAGCGGAAATTAGCTTTTACCTGAAAGGCTTGATGAATTAAGTTAATAAAATGTGATATCCATATAAAAATGTTAATTTTTGTTTAACGTATTACTTAAAGTATTAAACAATCTTGTAGATTTGATGTATTAATATTGATTGCGTGTACTTACTGTATAAAAGATTCTTTTATAATATTAGTTGGTTCGTATCGTGATATTACTAATACATAAAGAGAACGAAATGAAAATAGAGACAGAAATACTAAGAAAGCCAGAAAAACTTAATCTGGATGACTTTTCAATTGAAGAAATAGGGAATGATCATATTAGTACAGGAATGGAAACACCATTAAAGAGAGGTGCTTTTGAGATTCCGGATGAAGAAAAAAAAGAGCGTATAGCATACTTTTTTGCAGAGATTATGGATGTAATTGGATTAGATCTGTCAGATGATTCTTTAAAGGGAACTCCAAAGCGTGTGGCAAAAATGTATATTGATGAGATTTTTTCTGGATTAAACCCTAAGAATAAGCCTAAAGTAGCATTATTTAATAATAAGTATCAGTATAATCAAATGCTAATTGAGAAAAATATTACTTTTTATTCTAATTGTGAGCACCATTTTGTTCCAATTATGGGAAAAGCACATGTCGCTTATATTTCTTCGGGGAAGGTAATTGGTTTGTCAAAACTAAATAGAATTGTACAATATTACGCTAAACGTCCACAAGTACAAGAACGATTAACGAATCAAATTGCAAAAGAACTTAAACAAATTCTTGCAACCGAAGATGTGGCAGTAATTATTGATGCAAAACATTTGTGTGTGTCTTCCAGAGGAGTGAAAGATGATACATCTGCTACGGTTACCTCTTATTACGGAGGAGTTTTTAATACATCCGATAAAATTTTAGAATTACAGAATTATATCAATAATTAGTTTTTATCCACGATAAAACCTTATAACACAATATGCATTATACAAAGCAAGAGATTGCACAAATGGATCGGGTGCAACGGTTAAAAACAATAAATGCCGTATCCGGTATAAAACCAGCCAATCTTATCGGTTCTATATCTGATAAAGGAATGACCAATGTGGCAATATTCAGTTCTGTAATTCATTTAGGCAGTGATCCTGCACTTATGGGATTTATAATGAGACCAACTGGTGAAGTCCCTAGACATACATATGAAAATATTTTACAAAACGGTTCATATACAATCAATCATATACATCGCTCTTTTATTAAAAATGCTCATTACACTTCTGCCAAGTTGGATCGAAATGAATCTGAATTTATTAGATGTGGTTTAACAGAAGAATATATTGAAGATTGTGAGGCTCCTTTTGTTAAAGAGAGTCAACTTAAAATAGGGTTAGAGTTTTTGGAAGAGATAGATATTCGACACAATGGAACTATTTTGATTATCGGAGAGATAAAACATCTAATCATACCACAACAAATTATTGGAAGGCATCAGGATTTGGATCTTGGTTTGATCGACACTGTTGGTATTTCCGGGTTGAATAGCTATTATGCCTTAGAAAAAATTGCAGAATACCCCTACGCCAGAGTTAATGAAATACCGGATTTTTAAATGATATGGAGTTGATAGTTGCTAAGTTGCTCGTTGATTTTGGATTGGTAGTATTAATATGGATAGTACAATTGATAATTTATCCTGGTTTTACCTATTATCAAAAACAAAGTCTAGTGAATTGGCATCAACTATACACTTTTAGAATTGGTGTTATTGTAATGCCGTTAATGATAGGTCAACTAACCATAAGCTTCGTTCAGGTTTTTAGTAAGATTGATTTTCATAATATTTTGAATTTAATTCTTATAATCGCAGTATGGATATCCACTTTTCTGCAGTTTGTGCCAATTCATAACCGTATTACTAATGGCAAAATTGATATGAAGCTAATGAATACTTTAATCAAGATTAATTGGCTGAGAACTTTTTTGTGGACGATGATCTTCTCCCTAACTCTTTATACATATTACTTATAGCGTTCTAGTGATAAAAACGTGGATAATGTTTATGTCGTGTTAAAATTCTCTAAGAAGTGTATTTTTGTTTAGTTATTTCGTAAATTGGTTAAACAATCTTGTGTTATGAAAAAAGCCAATCTAGCCACTAAAATTTGTTTAGTTTGTGATAGACCGTTTACCTGGAGGAAAAAATGGGAAAAGGTATGGGATGAAGTGAAATATTGTAGTAATAGGTGTAGGGGCAATCGACGAGAAAACAGAAAAATCCAGACACTTGGGAAATAATTACCTTTTAGATATGGAAAAAACAGGATTGATATGGTTTAGAAATGATTTGAGGGTTACCGATAATAATTCTGTATCGAAAGCAATAAAAGAAAATGATAAGATAATAGCCATTTACTTTTTTGAACCTCGATTATTTAAAAAGGATCGATTCGGTTTTAGAAAGACAGAAAAATATCGAGCTAAATTTCTTATAGAAAGTATATCAGTGCTTAGAGAAAATTTAAAAAGACACAATGTTACATTATTAGTTTATCACAATAAGCCGGAGACCATCTTACCTAAACTTACTAGTGATCACAAAATAAATAATATATATCTTCAAGAAGAATGGACGGATGAAGAAGTGCAAGTAGTAGAGACAGCAAAGAAGGCGATTGATGACGATACTATAAGTTTTATACATACATATGACCAATTTCTTTTTCATCCTGAAGACATTCCATTTAATTTTAATCAGATTCCTCAGGTTTTTACAAATTTTAGAAAGCAATGTGAAAAATTATCAGCGGTACGATCAGAGGTTAATGCTAAGAAAATGTTTTCAGAAAACTTTTTTACCAATCCAACACCAGTTCCGACGCTTTCTGATCTTGGTTTCGAAGATTTTGAAACTGATTCCAGATCAGCATTTCCCTTTGAGGGAGGAGAAGATCAGGCGCTTCGAAGAGTTGACGATTATTTTTGGAATACAAAAAGATTGTCTTATTATAAAAAAACCAGAAACGGTTTAGTTGGAGAAAATTATAGTTCCAAATTCTCTGCCTGGTTAGCGAATGGTTGTCTGTCGCCCAGAACGATCTTTCGTCAAATAACATCCTACGAGAAAGAAATAGAAAAAAATCAAAGTACCTATTGGTTGTTTTTTGAGCTGATATGGAGGGACTTTTTTAAATACGTTTCCTTAAAGCACGGTAATAATCTTTTTAAGCTCAAAGGGATTTTAAAAAAGGATTATTCTTGGTCTTTGGACGATGAAAAAATCAAAGATTGGATTATGGGAGAAACTGATGAGCCTTTTGTTAATGCAAATATGATAGAATTAAGAAATACTGGATGGATGAGCAATCGCGGAAGACAAAACGTAGCATCTTATTTTGCAAAAAAATTAAAACTTGATTGGCGAATTGGAGCTGCATATTTCGAATCATTATTAATTGATTATGATTTACATAGCAACTACGGAAACTGGCAATATCTAGCCGGAGTTGGCAATGATCCTAGAGATAGAAAATTTAATATAAAAACGCAAGCAGAACGATATGACCCGACTCAAAAGTTTCAAAATCTATGGTTACAACCAACATTATTTTAAGGTATGATATTACGATTAATACTTGGTGATCAATTAAATCATAAACATTCCTGGTACGAGAATAATCAAGATGATATTCTATATTTTTTGGCAGAAATGCGTCAGGAAACAGATTATACAACTCATCACATACAGAAAGTTGTTGGTTTTTTTCAAAGTATGCGAAACTTTACTTCTTGGTTGAAGAAAAAAGGATTAGGCGTAATTTATTATACGCTAGATCATAAAGATAATCAACAGGATTTGATAGAAAACCTTAAAAAATTAATTGAGGATAATAAAATTACGAAATTTGAATATCAACTCCCTGATGAGTATCGTTTGGATGATCAATTGAAAGAGTTTTGCAAATCTTTAAATATAGATACCGAATTTTTTGATACTGAACATTTCCTTACATCGAGAACTGATTTGGAAAAGTTTTACGAAGGAAAAAAGCGAATGACTATGGAATATTTTTATCGCCATATGCGAAAAAAATACGATATAATGATGGTCAACGATTCTGATCCTGAAGGTGGTAAGTGGAATTATGATAAAAGTAACCGCAATAAATGGAAAGGAGAACACGAGATACCACAAGAGCGAGGTTTTGGAAAGGATGTATCCGATATCGTAAATATGATCAAAGAACACGGAGTAAAAACTATAGGAAATATTGAAGCAACCAATTTCAGCTGGCCAACCTCAAGAGAAGACAGTCTTTCAGTTCTTAATTACTTCTGCAAAAAAATGCTAGTGCATTTTGGAGATTATCAGGATGCTATGCATACCGACGAAAAATTCCTTTTTCATAGCCGGCTTTCTTTTGCTATGAACACTAAAATGCTTCATCCTATGGAAGTCATCGAATCCGTAATTGATCACTGGAGAGAGCACAAGGATGATATCGATATTTCTCAGGTAGAAGGTTTTGTTCGTCAGATTATTGGTTGGAGAGAATATATGCGAGGTATTTATTGGAAGGAAATGCCTGGATACCGCAGAAGTAACAAATTGGATAATCAAAATTCATTACCGGATTTTTATTGGACAGCAGATACCAAAATGAGTTGCTTGCACCATTCTATCAAACAAAGCCTGGATGATGCCTATGCACATCATATACAACGACTAATGATCACTGGTAATTATGCTCTGCTAACAATGACACATCCTGATGAGGTATGTGATTGGTATTTAGGTGTATATATTGATGCTATCGAGTGGGTAGAGATAACTAATACCAGAGGAATGAGTCAATTTGCAGATGGAGGCATTGTAGCAACAAAACCTTACATTTCTAGCGGGAGCTATATTAATAAAATGAGTAATTACTGTAATAGTTGTCACTATAAAGTTTCTAAAAAAACTGAAGAAGATGCTTGTCCTTTTAATGCATTATACTGGAATTTTCTAGACGAAAAACAAGAATATTTTAAGGATAATCAACGGATGAGTATGATGATGAATATGCTGAATAAAAAAGATAGAGATGATCTGGAAGCTCTTAAAAAAAGAGCAAATGAAATCATAAAAAACCCTAATGAATATTAGCAAAGAACATATAAATATTGTTTGGTTTAAACGTGACTTAAGGTTACAAGATAATGAGGCTATTTATAATGCTATAGCCACGAAAACCCCTACGTTATTGTTGTATGTTTTTGAAAACTCTTTGCAAGAAGATAAGCATTATAGCGAACGTCATTGGAATTTTATAAAACAGTCACTATTCGATCTTAATACGCAATTGATACCCTACAATACAAGAGTTTTGTGTATGTCTTCAGAAGTAATTCATGCTATTGGGACACTGCAACAATTTTGGAAAATCGATCAGATATTTTCACATCGAGAAACTGGTATTAGAATTACATATGAACGGGATAAGGCGTTCTCCAGGTTTTGTAAAAATAACTTGATACAGTGGGTAGAAAATGATAATAACGGTATTCATAGAGGTCTTAAAAATAGGGAAAGTTGGAGAGAAGATTGTGAACTTTATATGAATCAACAACAATTTCAATTTAAACCAAAACCTGATAGTTTTTTGTCCATTGATAAAATAACGGAGTTAGAGAACGTATTTAATATCGTTGATCTTTTTACCGTACCCAACAAAAACTTTCAACCAGGAGGGACAACTAAAGGATTTGAGTACTTATCTTCATTTTTTAATGGGCGTTATAAAAATTATAGTTTTCATATCTCTAAGCCAGAACTTTCTCGTAAAGGATGTAGTAGATTATCTCCATATTTAGCTTGGGGAAATCTTTCTGTCAGACAAGTTTGGCAATACGCTATAAAACAGAGAGAATCCTCAGATACTAAAATACAAATAGATGCATTTACTTCCCGCTTACAGTGGCAGGTTCATTTTGTTCAAAAGTTTGAGATGGAGGATATCATGGAGTTTGAAAGCATTAATAGCGGTTATAGAAAACTCAAGAAGCAAATTTCTAAAGCATATAAAACAGCTTGGAAAGAAGGTAAAACGGGATATCCATTGGTAGACGCTTGTATGAGATGTTTAAAAGAAACCGGATATATCAATTTTAGAATGAGGGCTCTGGTGGTTTCGTTTTTCACTCATAATCTTTGGCAACCCTGGCAGGAAGCTAGTGCACATTTATCTAGCATGTTTTTGGATTTTGAACCCGGAATTCATTTTCCGCAATTACAAATGCAGGCAGGAGAGACAGGAATCAATACCTTAAGGATATACAATCCTGTTAAAAATAGTATAGAACATGATCCTGAAGGAGTTTTTATTAAAAAATGGATGCCAGAATTAAGAAATGTTCCGGTTGCTTATATTCATGAACCACATAAAATGCCCCCATTGGAACAACAGTTTAACAACTTCGAAATAGGAAAAGATTATCCATTTCCTATAGTAGATATGAATACTACCAGAAAAAGAGCAAGTGATACATTATGGCAAATGAAAGAAAATGCTCTTGTTAAAAAAGAGAGTCATAGAATTTTAAAAAAACATACACTACCAAATAGAAAAATATAAATTGAAATGCAAAAGGAATTAAGTATAAGAGATATTGACAGAATAATCGAAATGGCCTGGGAAGACAGAACACCTTTTGATGTTATTTTATTACAATTTGGTCTCAAAGAACAAGAAGTCATTAACCTGATGCGTAAGGAAATGAAACCATCAAGTTTTAGAATGTGGCGTAAAAGAGTGCAGGGTCGAAAAACAAAACATCTTAAAAAACGTATTTTTGAAGAAGGAAGATTTAAATGTTCCCGACAAAAGCAGATAACGCACAACAAAATTTCAAAAAGATAAAAGATGAGTGGAAAAAAACCGGATCAGGTAGTTTATAATGAAGAAGAACAGCGATACGATGCCGCACTAAAACCATATGCAACAGCTGTAGGTGCGCCTAAGATAACAATTCCGGATACGGTTGCTTGGAAAAATACAAACGTTCACAAAGTTAATAAACAAGTAAAAGCCAAATATGACGAACTCAAAGCGCAATATGATGTTTTGATGGAGCAATTTGAATATAATAATCTGGTGTATAACGCTAAATTTACTTTTGAACCTATTGTGGGAGAGGTATATCATCTATATAGAAATAGAAATGAAGAGTCTTTTCTTTCAATCATAGCTCCTATTGAATGTAGTTTTGATCACTTAGGCACATTTAGATTAAATGCGGATAAGATGTGGGAACGTTTATAAATTATTAAAACGGTAAATTTCATCTTCAAAATTTTCCTACAAGTTTTTAGAATATACAAATCAAGAATTTCTTCTGTTTTTCTGAAGAGATCAAGAGGTTTATATCCTGTCTAAAAATTTTCTAACCACGTTTTGAGTTTACGGCATAATAAAAACGCTCCAACCATAAGTCGAAGCGTTTTACTTGCGGAGAAAGAGGGATTCGAACCCCCGGAGGTGTGACCCTCAACAGTTTTCAAGACTGCCGCATTCGACCACTCTGCCATTTCTCCAGTGTTTAGTCTCATCAGGTATTTCCTGAATGCGGGTGCAAATATAACAACCTTTTTTAATTCTAAGAAAGTTTTTGGAAATATTTTATGTAAAATTTTTAAGAAAACATTCGCAAAATGATCTCCTCTTAAATCTGTATATTGCACGTGTTATAAAAAGAAATCAATGAGAAACATTTTAATCGCAATAGGTATATCTATTCTGTATTCTTGTGGTAGTTCCCAAAATTCATCCAATACCGGAAGTTCTAGTTCTTCAAAGGCAAAAGAAGATAAATTAGATGTCGCCTATTACGCCGAAACAATAACTTCAAAGGAGCTTAAGGATTATTTATATACATTTGCCGGAGATGATTTTGAAGGAAGAGATACTGGAGAACCCGGGCAAAAAAAAGCTGCCGAGTTTTTAAAAGAACAATATCAAAAAATGAATATCCCCTCTCCAATGGGAGGAGATAACTACTACCAAGAAATACCCGAAAGTTATTTTAGAGGAGGAATTAAATCTTCAGAAAATGTACTGGCCTATATAAAAGGTAGCGAAAAACCAGATGAGGTTGTCGTTTTATCAGCGCATTATGATCATGTTGGTGTAGATAGTAAAGGCAATATATATAATGGCGCGGATGATGATGGATCAGGTACGGTAAGCCTCTTAGAAATTGCAGAAGCATTTGTAAAGGCAGTTGAAAATGGACAAGAACCTAAGAGGTCTATATTGTTTTTGCACGTTACCGGAGAAGAGAAAGGGTTATATGGATCAAAGTATTATACCGAAAACCCTGTTTTTTCATTAGAGAATACAGTTGCTAACCTTAATATTGATATGATTGGTCGAATCGATTCAGAACATGATAGTGATGATAAGCGTAATTACATTTATCTGATAGGTAGTGATAGGTTAAGTACTGAATTACATAATTTGAGCGAGGAAGTAAATGCCAAATATACTAAGCTCAATTTAGATTATACCTTTAATGCAAAGGATGATCCCAATAGATTTTATTATAGGAGTGATCATTATAATTTTGCAAAACACAATATCCCTATTATATTTTATTTTAATGGAGTTCACGAAGATTATCATAAGCCGACTGATACTCCTGATAAGATAGAATATGACCTTATGGCTAAAAGGGCAAAACTCGTTTTTCATACAGCTTGGGAGATAGCAAACCGAGAAAATAGATTAGTAGTAGACGGTATAGGAAAAGAATAAGATCAATGATAAAAACGAATAAAATTAAAAAGACCCTGCGTTTAACAGAGTCTTTTTTTTGTAAAGGGTGGAAGATCGGTCTCGAACCGACGACCTCCTGAACCACAATCAGGCGCTCTAACCAACTGAGCTACAACCACCATTTAATTTCGGCTGCAAAAATAAGGTATTTCTTAATTTTATAAAAGAAAAAATGAAATTAAATTAGATCAAAAATAGAATCAACAGCGGGATATCGTTCTACAGTATATCCTTCTGCATATTCTACACCAATGATTCTTCCTAAATCAGCTGCTCTATATCGTACACTATCCTTAAAATTCTTACTCGATATTGGGGTAGAAGGAGCTTTGCTGTTCGTGTCATAGAATTGTGACTTATATGCCATTACGCTCTCCATCTTTTTATCCATATACCTACTTATATCAACCACAAAATCAGGTTTCAGAATTTGCCATTGGATATAATGATATACTTTTTTGGGTCTCCACGCTTCTTGTAATTTTCCATCCATTGAAGTTTCAATTTTTCTCAAACCCGATAAAAAACAGGAATCACTGGTCAATTTACTTCCTTTGCCATGATCTATATGCCGATCCTGGATAGCATTACATAAAACGATTTCAGGACGAAATTTTCTAATTATCTTGATAATTTCTAGCTGATGAATTTCATTATTTACAAAAAAACCATCTCTGAAACCTAAATTTTCCCGGATTGATACACCCAAAATAGAAGCCGCATCTCTTGCTTCCTTATCTCTAATATCTGAGGTTCCTCTTGTTCCTAATTCTCCTCGGGTAAGATCAAGTATACCTACTTTTTTACCATTATCTATTTCTTTTGCTAGTGTGCCAGAACAGCTTAACTCTACATCATCAGGATGTGCTCCGATTGCCAGAATATCTAGTTTCATATTAGTGTTCAAGTTCTAATATTTTTACTTTTTTCAATGCTTGCTCTATGTCATTCATCAGATCTTCTTTTTCTTCTATGCCTACACTAAACCGCAATAGCCCGTCATTGATACCTTGTCTTTTTCTTTCTTCTTCACTAAGCAGGGCGTGTGATGTGAGTGAAGGTGATAAGATGGTACTTTCTACTCCTGCCAAGCTCATCGAGCTCTTAATTAATTTCAGTTCTTGTTGAAATTTGCTCGCATCCAGTTCCTCTTTTAATTCAAAAGAAAGCATTCCACCAAACCCTCTCATTTGTTTTTTTGCAATAGTATAGTCCGGATGGGATTTTAATCCTGGATAGTAAACGGCTTTAACATCAGGATGTTTTTCAAGCCATTTAGCGATTTGTTTTGCGTTTTTATTCTGATGTTTTATTCTAAGTCCTAATGTTTTAATACTTCGCTCTAGCATCCAAACGGTAAAATCACTTAAACTGCCACCCAGGTTTTTTGCCAGATTGAATACTTGTTCAATATGCTTTTCTGAAGAAACTACAGCTCCTGCCAAAATATCACTATGACCTCCTAAATATTTTGTAGCAGAATGGATGACGATGTCGATACCTAATTCTATAGGATTTTGATTTACTGGTGAAGCAAAGGTGTTATCAATCATTGTAATAATTCCTTTTTTCTTTGCTAATGAAGAAACTTCTTTAATATCAGTAATAGTTAATAGAGGGTTAGAAGGAGTCTCTATATAAATCACCTTGGTGTTATTCTGAATTTTTTCTTCGAACCCACTAACTTTCTGAGAATCTACAAAAGAATACTCAATACCATATTTATTAAATTCTTCATTGACCAAATTCGCAGTTCCTCCATACAATGTTCGCTGCAACACAATGTGATCTCCTTTTTTCAGGAAAGCTAGCAAAGAAGTACTGATAGCAGCCATTCCACTACCAAAAATTAATGCAGCATCACCTTTTTCGAGTCGAGCGATTTTTTTACATAATGCTTCTTGATTAGGAGTGTTAAAATAGCGAGGGTATCGCTTTGTGTCAACATTTTCAAAAGCATATGAGGTTGATAAATATATTGGAGATATTGCTCCTTTGAATTGTTTGTCTTCAATTTCTCCTACGTGTGTACAAATCGTATTAAAACCTGTGTTTTTTGAGTTCATGTTTGTGTAATAAGCTATAATTTCTGCTCTAAAATAATATATTCGAAAATAAATAGAATCGGCTTTAACAGAATAAATTGTATCATCGGAAAACCAGTAGGAATTAATTTATAAATTTCACTTTTGAAATATTCTTCATTATTGTCTGAAAGAACTGTTGCGTATCATAAGGTTTTATAATTACGTCATTCATACCTACCGATAACGCCTGATCCCTAATCTCGCCTTCTTCTACAGCAGTAAGTGCTATTATAGGGATATGGGTATTAAAGGTTCTAATAACCGTAGTGGCATCCAATCCATTCATTTCCGGCATATTGATATCCATTAAAATCAAGTCAAAATTTTCAGTTTTCACCATGTCTATTGCATTCATGCCATTATTAGCTAAATTACAGGTGTATCCTTTTTTCTTAAGAATATTTTGGGTCACTATCTGATTAATTTTATTGTCATCAACAATTAAAATATTGAAATTGGTTGTTCCAATACTTATGCTTTCTCCATTTTGAGAAGAAATATCTTGCTCTTTGATTGCCTTTTCATAGCTAAGATCAAATATAAATTCGGATCCTACTCCTTCTTCGCTATTGATAAAAATTTCACTGTTATGAAGATGAATTAGCTTTTTTACTATGGCCAGACCTAATCCGGTACCTTCATATTCGTGATTCTGATTTTTTACCTGAGCAAAATTATCAAAAATAGTTTCTTGTTTACTTCTTGGTATTCCTATACCGTCGTCTTTAATAATAAATCTTATATCGTAATTATCGTTATGATAATTCAGGCATTGTACTTTAATCCATATGTTTCCATTATTGGTAAATTTAAGCGCATTTCCTATAAGATTTATAAGTATTTGTGATAATCTTACGGAGTCTCCAAGTAATGTGGTTTTTACTTTTGGATCAATATCTATATGAACAGTATTGTTATTATATTTCTGTTTAGAATGAAGTGAATTTACAATACCTTCTATAAGTGATCTAAGGTCAAAAGATACTTTTTCAAGCTTAACTTCATTAGTTTCAATTTTACTTAATTGTAGGACGTCATTAATTAATGCCAGTAAATAATCCCCCGAAAATTTAAGAGATTCCAGATATTCATTTTTCTTCTTTTCTTCAGGGTTTTCCATAAGTAAAGAAGTAAGACCTATTACTCCATAAAGAGGAGTTCTTAATTCATGGCTGACTGTAGATATGAATTGCGATTTTAAAGTAGACACTTGCTCGGCAGTTTCTTTAGCATTAACAAGCTCCTTGTTCTTTTCTATAAGATCACTGTTTAGTTTTTTCTTTTGTAAATTATTCTTGTAAGAACTGATCAAAAATGCTAGAGAAATAAGAATTAAGACGATTCCTAGAATGAAAATGATTTGCCATTTAATTTCCTTTGAGAAATTTTTATCGATAACATCATTTGCCTGTTTTGCTTTATCTTTATATTGAGACACTCGGTGCACTACTAGTGTCTTCTGTAATTCTATTTCTTTTACAAGATCATCAGATTTGGAAATACTATTATAATGTTTATCAAGATATGGAATGGCCGATTCAAATTCATTTTGTGCTTTAAGAATTTTAAATCTTGTGTAATACGATGTGGCTAATTGTTTATAAAACTCTGAAATTTCGTGTATGCTATTATTTGATTCATCATCGATTTCCCTATTTATAATAGTAAAAGCATCATCAATATGCTCATGGGCTCTTTCATAATTTCTTACTCTAAGAAAATACTTACCCAAAAGATTGCTTAATTTTGCTTTTTCGGAATTTGATATGTTCATTTTTTCGCCAAGAATAGCTCTTACTTTTGTAAGATTAGCATAACTGGTTTCATAATTATTTTTGTTAATATAATAATCTGCAAGGTTTAGCAATGGTTTGATCATTTTTGTGGTGTCCTTTACGGATTTAGCAAATTTGAATGCTTTTTCATAGTAGTCTAACCCTTCAGTTATTGTAGTATCGTTTTTTATATGGAGATTTCCTAAATTGTTGTTCAATTTGGATTTTAGATGAATGGTTTTGGATCTGGATGCAAATGTAAGGGCAGTACGATAATTTTTTATCGCTTCACTGTCTTGTTTGTTCAATTCATAAACCTGAGCATAAAGATCAAATATTTTCGCTAAGTTTTTATCATCATTGTTAAATTGAGCAGTCTCTTCGGCGGCACTGGCTTTTTCCAGGGCTTCATCGTATTTGTATTCTTTTAATAAAGCTTCTGATTCATTTATAAGTGATTCGATACTTTTTCCATCCAAAGAAGATTGCGCCAAAGTATTAAGTGAAATCAATACCAGGAATAATGTAACTATTTGATTAAGAAAGTTTCTCAACTTAGTAAGTTTTTAGTCATTGGTTAAAAGCGAAAATACAAAAATAGATTGTACAAAGTGTTAATCATCGTATAAAAAGGACAATTTATCCGTAATTTATGTAAGGCATTCTTGTTTTTTGTAAGGGCATTTAGAAAAAAAATCAAAGAATTATATCATATTGGGAAAAACTATCAATACATAGAAAATTAGAATTATCCTTCTTTAAAGGTTCGATCTGTAGGTGTATATTTGCAACTTCAAAATTAATTAATCACAATTCTAAAAAAAATAAAAAATGGCATTTGTAGGTAAAAAATTTCCAAATCTCGACGTTGATGCAATGAACGATATGGGAGATACTTTCAAGCTTAACGTATTGGAAGAAGCGAAGAATAATAATAAAAAAGTACTATTGTTTTGGTATCCAAAAGATTTCACTTTTGTATGTCCGACAGAATTACATGCGTTTCAAGAAGCATTAGCCGAGTTTGAAAAAAGAAATACTATTGTAATTGGTGCATCTTGTGATACTCCTGAAGTTCATTTTGCTTGGCTTAATACTTCCAAAGATAATGGAGGGATAGAAGGAGTTACTTATCCAATCCTTGCGGATTCTAATCGTAATCTTTCCGGTACGTTGGGAATCTTAGATATCGCAAATGAAACCTATGATGAGGAAACTGGAATTGTAACGGTAGAAGGTGATAATGTAACCTATAGAGCTACTTATCTGATTGATGAAGAAGGTACGGTTTTTCATGAAGGTATTAATCATATGCCGGTAGGAAGAAATGTAGCTGAGTTTTTAAGACTAATCGATGCATATGCTCACGTACAGAAGAATGGAGAAGTATGTCCCGCAAACTGGGAAGAAGGTAAAGATGCTATGTCTGCTAACAGAGATGGAGTAGCTTCATATTTGGCTTCTCACTAAGAAATTCAATATTTTAAATAATCAACTTCTCAGAAAGAAACAATCTGAGAGGTTGGTTTTTCACTTTGTAATTTAAACAGTTATGATTCAAGAGTTGACCACGGATAATCTTTCTGATGTTGTTAAGAATAATACTACAGTAGTAGTTCAGTATTCTGCAACCTGGTGTGGAAACTGCAGAATAATGAAGCCTAAGTTTAAGAAACTAGCTTCAGAAAAAAAAGATACTACTTTTGTTATTGTAGATGCTGAAAAAAATCCTGAATCCAGAAAAATGGCGACTGTAGATAACCTTCCTACTTTTGCTACCTTTAAAAATGGAACTTTTGTAAATCAGGTACAGACTAATAAATTTGAGATATTAAAAGAATTAGTAGATGAAGTTACCAATAATTAAGCACCTTACTTCTTTTATTAAAGAAAATGATGAAGATTTTATCGTAGAAACCATCGAAACGTTAGAAGCGTTGACTGAAGTCCCTTCTTTAAAAGATGAAGAATTAGATGTTATTGGTGAGTTGATTTCTAATATGTATGGATCGATAGAGGTTAACAAAATGATCAAGGACGGTGTGCCTAGAAAAGAGGCCTTAAATAGTTTTATGCAACGGGTGATGGGTTCAATAGATTCATAATACAACTTGATTAATATTTTAAAAGCCTTCTTATGTATGGAGGTTTTTTTATTTTCCCAAAACTTTAAGTAAAATACCATATAATCTTATTAATTTTAAAGCTCTTAAAAAACACAAATATATTATGGCTACAATAACATTAAGCGGGAACTCTATACACACTATCGGACAATTACCTGAAGTTGGGGAGAAAGCACCGGATTTCGAATTAGTAAATACGGATTTATCAATATCAAAACTTTCAGACTACAAAGGCTCAAGGATAGTGTTGAACATTTTTCCATCGATTGATACCGGAATTTGTGCAGCATCGGTTAGGCAGTTTAATAAAGATGCGGGTAATTTATCTAACACCAAAGTTCTTTGTATATCCAGAGATCTACCATTTGCTCAAGCTAGATTCTGTGGAGCAGAAGGTTTAGAAAACGTAATAAATCAATCGGATTTCAGGGATGGTAAATTTGGAAAGGATTATGGTTTAGAAATTATCGATGGCCCTATGAAAGGGCTTCACTCCAGAGCGGTTGTCGTAGTTAATGAAGAGGGTACAATTATACATACAGAACAAGTACCAGAAATTGTGCAGGAGCCAAATTATGCAGATGCTATAAATACATTGGCATAAGTCCATGGGTGGAATCTCAAAATTTATTGTTGGAAGATTACGGGGATGTAGATATGCTTTTAAAGGAGCATTACTACTGCTCAAAACTGAACCAAGTATACAAGTACAGGCTGTCATAGCGATTATTATGACAGCCTTAGGTTTTTATTTGGATATTACTAGAACCGAGTGGTTGTTACAAACTTTTTCTATAGGTCTTGTAATGAGTATAGAAGGTATAAATACAACGATAGAGGCTATTGCAGATTTTATTCATCCTGATTTTCATAATAAAATTGGTTTTATCAAAGATATTGCGGCCGGAGCTGTATTTATAGCTGCAATAACAGCGGTAGTAATTGGTTGTACTATTTATGTTCCTTATTTATTGTAGAAAATTTTTTTGGCATTTCTACGTTCCTTTATAGATATTCGTATTTTTGCGATAATATACCCAGAAAATGGCAAAAAAAAAGGTAACAACAAAAAGGAAAACTACAAAAAAACCTAAAATTCCTTTAAAAGAAAGACTAACTTTATCAAGACAGCAAAAAGTTGTTTTTGGTAGCTTCTTATTTTTTTTAGGGATCGCATTATTTTTTGCATTTATTTCTTTTTTCTTCAATTGGAAAGTTGATCAGAGTGAAATTTCCGAATTCCCCGGGAGAACTTCTTCAGCAAAAAATTGGTTAAGTATTTCTGGAGCCAAGGTTAGCGATTTTTTTATATTCAGAGGTTTCGGTATTTCTGCATTAATTCTACCAGTTTTAATTTCTCTTACTGGAGTGTATTTGTTTTTTGACCTGAATAGAAAGAAATTGGCTGGATTTTGGTTTTGGGGTACACTTGTTATGTTATGGATTTCTGTAATTTTCGGGTTTGTGCAAAAAGGAAGTGGGTTGCTTGCAGGAGTTATTGGATATGAAGTAAATGATTTCTTGCAGGATTATATCGGATTCATAGGAACTGTATTGGTGTTAGCATTTTTTGCTATTGTATATATTGTAGTTCGTTTGCGATATACTCCGGAAAAGATCTCAGCTTCATTAAAAAAGACACAAACCGAAATCACCAAGGACTATGAGTATGTAAAAAATATCAATGGTGCAAAAGGTGCTAACAAAGATAGTAAGCAAGAAACCAATAAAAAAGAAAGTTTATCTCCTGATGATAAAAAGGATCTTTCAATAGATACAAAAACAATAAGTGAAAAAGAGAATACTGTTGTACTTGACAATCAATCTGTGAAAACGGCGAAGACTACTGTAAATGATTTTTATGGGAATCCGGAAAATCAATCTAGCGAGATTCCCGAAAAACTGATTATAAAATCTGAAGACAATCCTGAAGATATTGCAATGGAAGTGGAAACAGTAGTCGAGGAAGAAGAAGTAGAGAACCTAAGTGCAAAGTTAGTAAAGGATTTTGGTGAGTTTGATCCAAAATTGGAATTAGGAAATTTTAAATTTCCGACCATTGACTTGTTGAAGGATTATTCTGTTCAAAATGGTGGAATCACTATTGATCAGGGAGAGCTGGAAGAGAATAAGAACCGTATCGTAGAAACACTTAAAAATTACAAAATAGAGATTGCCCAGATTAAAGCAACAGTTGGACCGACTGTTACTTTATATGAAATTGTACCTGAAGCCGGTATTCGTATTTCAAAAATTAAAAACTTAGAAGATGATATAGCACTTTCTTTGGCTGCATTAGGAATAAGAATAATAGCACCAATTCCTGGTAAAGGAACCATTGGTATCGAGGTGCCTAACAAAAAATCTACCATTGTTTCTATGCGATCTGCAATTGCTTCATCCAAATTTCAGGGTGCCGAGATGGAATTACCATTATCTCTCGGAAAAACGATCTCTAATGAAACTTTTGTAGTGGATTTGGCAAAAATGCCTCATTTACTGATGGCAGGAGCTACAGGACAAGGTAAATCAGTAGGGCTGAATGCAATCTTAACTTCCTTATTGTATAAAAAACATCCTGCAGAGGTTAAGTTCGTATTGGTAGACCCCAAAAAAGTAGAACTTACACTATTTAATAAAATAGAACGTCATTATCTGGCCAAATTACCTGATACTGATGAAGCTATTATAACCGATAATACGAAGGTGATCAATACTCTTAATTCTCTATGTATTGAGATGGATGAAAGATATGACTTGCTAAAAAATGCTATGGTCCGTAATATCAAAGAGTATAATACAAAATTTAAAGCACGTAAACTTAATCCAGAAAACGGGCACAGATTTCTGCCGTATATTGTTCTTGTTGTGGATGAGTTTGCGGATTTGATAATGACGGCAGGAAAAGAAGTAGAAACTCCAATAGCCAGATTAGCACAATTAGCCAGAGCAATCGGAATACATCTGATTATTGCAACTCAGCGTCCTTCGGTTAACGTTATTACTGGTATGATCAAAGCCAATTTCCCAGCTAGAATTGCATTTAGAGTTACTTCTAAAATAGACTCTCGTACCATTTTGGATACAGGTGGTGCAGATCAACTAATCGGTCGCGGAGATATGTTATTTACACAAGGAAATGATCTAGTCAGGATTCAATGTGCTTTTGTAGACACTCCAGAAGTAGAAAGAATCACTGAATACATTGGTAGTCAAAAAGCTTATCCTGATGCGCATATGTTACCGGAATACTCTGGAGAAGAAAGTGGCACAAGTCTTGATATAGACGTAAAGGATAGAGACAAACTTTTTAATGAAGCGGCAGAAGTTATTGTCACAGCACAGCAAGGTTCAGCGTCTTTATTACAAAGAAAACTAAAATTAGGATATAACAGGGCCGGAAGATTGATTGATCAATTGGAAGCAGCTGGCATTGTGGGGCCTTTCGAAGGGAGTAAAGCAAGGCAGGTTTTAGTGACAGATTTAGTAGCCTTAAAACAATTGTTGGATACTGAATAATCGTAACGGAATATAAAAATTTTTTAAATTTTAAGAAATACATAGATGATAAATAAAATATTATTTTTAGTAATTACATTATTTTTTGCGAATGCAAATGCACAAGATGCAAAACAACTTTTAGATGAAGTTTCCACTAAAGTGAAAGGCTATGATAATGTTGTAATTGGATTTAAATATGCTCTTAATAACCCTGCGGAGAACGTTTCTCAGGAAACAAGAGGTGATGTTACCATATTCGGAGATAAATATCTTTTAAATCTGATGGGTACAGAGCAAATGTATGATGGAAGCAAACTACATATTATTATACCTGAGGATGAGGAGATCAATATTTCTTCCGAGAGTGCAGAAGATGATTCAAGTGTAACACCATCAAAAATGCTTACTTTTTATGAAGAAGGTTATACGTCAAAAATGGATATTGTGCAAGATGAACAGGGCCGAAAAATTCAGTTTGTGAAATTGACACCAATTGATTCCAATAGTGATCTAAAAGAAATTTTATTAGGAATTGATAAGCAAACAAAACATATTTATAAATTGATTTTGATGCAGAATAATGGAACTAATATTACCATAACGGTAAATAGTTTTAAAACAAATCAACCGCTTTCCAAAACATTATTCGTTTTCGACGAATCAAAATATAGTAATTACTATATCAATCGTTTAGATTAGCAATATATTTAGGCATCAATTAATAGTTTAATAAACAAACATCCCGAAAATATCGGGATTTATTTTAGTAGTAGATAAGTGAAAATACTTGACAGATATATACTGACAACTTTTTTAAAGACGTTTTTCCCACTCTTCATAATTATAATGTTTATTCTTTTATTACAGACCATCTGGTTGTTTATATCTGAATTAGCAGGAAAAGATCTTGACTTTTCTGTGATAATAAAGTTTCTGACATATGCTACTCCCAGATTGATTCCTATGGTATTACCGCTTACCGTATTACTTACCTCAATTATGATTTTTGGTAATTTTGCAGAGAATTATGAGTTTGCTGCCATGAAGTCTTCCGGTATATCTCTGCAACGGGCTATGAGAACATTGTCTGTGTTTATCTTTTTTGTTGGGATAGGAGCATTTTTATTTTCGAATACTGTAATCCCAAGTTCCGAAAGGAAATTTGTTAACCTGAGAAAAAATATAGTAAAGGTTAAACCGGCTATGGTGATCACTCCCAATCAATTCAATGATCTGGGCGATATAAATATTAGGGTCTCAGAAAAGTATGGAGATAATGATCAATTTATCAAGGATGTAATCATCCATAAAAAATCAGTTAGGGCCGGTAATTTTACAGTTATAAAGGCTACAGATGGAGAACTAAAAGGTAGTATTGATTCTAATTTGATTACACTGGTGCTCAATGATGGGAACTATTATGATGAGATTCAGCAGAAATCTCCCAAACAAAGAAAAAAATTGCCGTTTGCAAAGACCTATTTTAAGCAGTATGTCCTAAATATAGACTTATCATCTCTGGATAATGTGGATATGGACGCTCAGCAGTACAGTAAAGGGTATAATATGTTAAACGTAAATGGTCTAAGAGATGAGATTGATACCTTATCAATCCAGGTGAATAATGAGATAAATGCAACAGAAAACGATGTTAATAGAAGAAATGGGTTCAAGGAATTAAATCGTAATCTAAAAATAGATACCCTTCAGGAAGCTGCTGTTGATACCTTAGATTTAATTGAGGAGAGATTTAATAACCGACAAAAATCTCAAATATACAATTTGGCATTTTCTAATGTAGATGGAGTGATCAGAAGGATACAAACTACCCAAAGAACATTAGAAGTAAAAAAAAGAGCACTTAATAAATATGAAATGTCATTACATGATAAGTATGCATTGGGTATTTCTTGCGTGTTGTTATTTTTTGTCGGTGCTCCATTAGGTGCAATTATTCGCAAAGGAGGTTTGGGGCTGCCTATTGTTATCGGAGTAGTTTTATTCCTTACATATCACTTTATAGGCATTTTCGCAAAAAACGGAGCAGAAGAAGGAGGGGTTCCTCCTTTTATAGGCTCGTGGTTATCTACTTTCATTATCTTTCCACTAAGTATCTTTTTGACCTATAGAGCTACTAGAGATCGGGGCTTTGTTAGTTTTGATATTTTGGTACAACCAATTCGTGACTTTTTTGGAAAACGATCCAAAAAGAAAAAATAAGGACAAAGAAGTTCCAACTTTAAAATTCCTGGTTTTAATAACCAATGATATCGGTACATTAAATGATATTATTGGGTACTAACAATGATTCGGATTTAATAAGTCCTAAGGAATTATGCTGCTGGATTAAATTGGATGTAAGAAGAATTTCAGTGCAAGATTTGAAAGTGAACTAAGAGAGAAACTATAGATTTTTTAATGCATAAAGTGTGTTTAATAATTATATAAATTACCTTTGCTTTCAAAATAAGAATAGCAAACTATGTCACAGGCTACGGAGACTACAAACAAATTTAAATTAAATACTATACAAGAAGCTATCGAAGATATTCGTCAGGGTAAAGTTATTATCGTTGTAGATGATGAAGATCGTGAGAATGAAGGTGATTTTCTGGCAGCGGCCGAAAAGGTCACTCCCGAAATGATTAATTTCATGGCAATGCATGGACGTGGATTGATTTGTACCCCGATTACAGAACAACGTTGCGAAGACCTAAAATTGAATATGATGGTTGATAATAATACGGATCCTATGGAAACTGCTTTTACAATTTCTGTGGATCTAAAAGGAAATGGGGTTACCACGGGTATTTCTGCAAGCGATCGTGCTAAAACTGTTATGTCACTGATTAGTTCGGAAACGAAACCACACGAGTTAGCCAGACCAGGACACATCTTTCCCTTAAAAGCAAAAGAAGGAGGTGTGTTAAGACGTACAGGACATACAGAAGCAGCTATCGATTTTGCCAGATTAGCAGGATTAAAACCAGCAGGTGTAATAGTAGAAATTATGAATGAAGATGGTACTATGGCCAGACTTCCTCAATTAGTGAAAGTTGCAAAAAAGTATGATCTTAAGTTAGTATCAATTGAGGATTTAGTAGCATATCGTATGCAACACGATTCTCTTATCGAAAAGAAAGAAGATTTTGATGTGGTAACTCGTTTCGGTACATACAGACTAAGAGCATATAAACAAACAACGAATAATCAGATTCATATTGCTTTGACAAAGGGGGGGTGGGCTGATAATGAACCAGTACTTACCCGTATTAATTCCACATTGTTTAATAACGATATACTAGGTACTTTGACTAATAATGAGGATGCCCGTTTGGATGCTATGTTTACCCGCATTACTAAAGAAGGTAAAGGAGCCATCATTTTCATTAATCAGGAAAGCCAGTCTTTCAATTTATTAAATCGTTTAAAAGCTTTAAATGAAGCTCAAAATGGAGAAGATGTAGTAAAAGCTCCAAAAATTGCTATGGATACCAAAGATTTTGGGATTGGTGCTCAGATTTTACACGATCTTAATATCCATAAATTACGTTTGGTATCCAATACAGTGCAACAAAAACGTGTGGGTATGATTGGATACGGATTAGAAATCGTAGAATATGTAAATTATTAAAAAATAATTAGTATAGAATACTTTGCAGAGCTTCAACCATTTTTGAAGCTCTTTCTTTTACATCCCTTTCAGACCAGCCTACTTTTATTAAGCAGGAAATCGTTCGGCCCATCCAGGCATCACTCGAAGGAAAAGATCTATTGTTTTTTCGAAGTCCCATTTGTTGTTCTGTAGAGAGTTTATTTAATGACTTTGGTTCTAGTAAATGTTCCCACTTTTTATAATAGTGCCAATTGTTATCAAACCAATAAAAACAGGTGTCTACACCGTATTCACTCAATGCTTTATGTCCTTTTCTTGCTAATTCTTCCGTAGGAAGGAATAGGTTTAAAAATGCATAACTTTCTACTCCGGTTTCCGGAACTCTTCTAAATGTGACCTCCGGAATAGAAGATAAAGCATTTCTTAAAATGGTATAATTTTTTTCTTGTAAATTAATGGTATGATCTAATTTTCTTAATTGAGCAATACCAACTGCAGCATTTAGCTCAGAAAGTCTATAATTATATCCTAAAAAAGGATGTGTTTCTGCTCCTCGATCCTTACCTATATGATCGTGACCATGATCCTGATATTTATGTGCGTTATCTGCAAATATTTCAGAATTTGTAATCAATCCACCACCTTCTCCACAAGTAACTGTCTTTACATAGTCAAAAGAAAAACATCCCAAGTCTCCATAACTTCCCAAAGGTTTGTTATCATATGAACCTCCGATCGCCTGGCATGCATCTTCTAATAAAATCAAATTATGTTCATCACAAATAGACTTTAGTGCCCCTAAATCCGCCATAGAACCACACATATGGACTGGCATCACAACCTTGGTTTTGTTTGTAATCGCTTCTTTTACTGCTTTCGGATCTAACGTTAAGGTGTCATCTATATCGCATAATATTGGAGTGGCCCCAACCGATAGTATGGCTTCAAAACTAGCAACAAACGTAAAGGTAGGCATAATTACTTCATCTCCGGAGCCTACACCTGCAGATGCCAATGCTACTGTTAGGGCAGCCGTACCACTGGATACTACTTGAGCATACTTTGTTTGCATTCTTGAAGCTAAATCCCTTTCCAATTCTAGTGCTTTGTGATGACCATTTCGGTTACCGTCAAAACCATAACGCATCAAAACTCCATTGTCTAGTACGTCTTGAACTTCTTTTTTTTCTTCAGCTCCAAATAGCTCAAATCCCGGCATAAGTGTAGTATTAAATTTAAAAAATCTATTTGGCAAAAATACCGAAAAGAGTTTTCAATTATGTAGTGAAATTTATCTTTTTAATCAGTAAAAATTTATACTGATTGCAGCAAAATTAAAATACTAGCTCGGATCTTGTAGAGAAGTACATTAGTACCTCGAGAAATAAGTACTTTAAAAGTTTATTGATTACAGGACAATTACTGTTTCATCAATAGAGCGTCTTACTTTTTTAAAACTTGCAAACATATCATCATTTGCACGATATCCAACTGGTAAAACCAGAACAGACCTAAGCCCAAGATCGGTAAGTCCAAGAATTTCATCATACTTTTCAGGTATAAAACCTTCCATCGGGCAAGCATCTATTTTTTCAGCAGCACATACAGTTAATAAATTACCCATAGCCAGATAAGCTTGTTTTGTAGCCCAAGTAGAAACTTCATCAGTAGGCTTATTTTTAAAAGAATCGACCAACTGTTCTCTGAATGGCTTGAGCACCTCTTCGGCAGTATTTCTAATTGCCTTTACATTATCAAAATGTTTAGTAATGTATTCCTCATCAACTGTATTTTCAATACAAAAAATCAGCACGTGAGATGCATCTGCTACTTGTTGTTGGTTCCAGGAGTGTTCTGTTAATTGTTGTTGAACCACTTTATTATTAAGAACTACTAATTTTAATGGCTGTAGTCCATAGGAGGTTGCAGTAAGGTTAAAAGCTTCGGTAAGTATATCTATTTTTTCTTGGGGAAGTGAACGAGTTTGATCAAATTTTTTTGTTGCATATCGCCATCTAAGGCTTTCTATAATTTCCATTCTGGATTTTTAAAAATTACAGTGCAAAGATACAGGTATAACGAGTATCTTTATTCATTAATCTGATAAGAAAAAACTATATCACATTTTATGAATACTATCGATGAATTGATCCAAAAATCGGAAACTAAAATTTTCAAAGCGGTTTTTCCAAATACGACTAACCATTATGAGACATTGTTTGGGGGGACCGCATTGCAGTTGATGGATGAAGTTTCGTTTATATGCGCTACCCGTTTCAGCAGGAAAAAGGTTGTAACCATTTCTACAGGCAAAATAGATTTTGAAAAGCCTATTCCGGCCGGAACTATTATCGAACTTGTAGCAAAAGTGCAGGAGGTAGGGAGAACCAGTTGTACGGTAAAGGTAGATATTTATAAAGAAGAAATGTACAGTTATGACCGTGAGATAGCAGTCTCGGGATTATTTAAATTTGTTGCGATCGACAATGATAAAAAACCAACTCCGATTATTGATAATCAAGAATAAAAAAGTGCTTTTGCTGTAGGAGAAAGTACTTACCATTTTTTGGTCTAAAACATTTACCTATTTATCCCCTAATTGTTTGATTTTAATTCTGAACGCTGCAAAGATTAATGTCATAAAGAAACTCATCCAATTAAAGAAGGCGTAGAATGCATAATCAATTACCGGTACTCCTAAAACTCCACTTTGATAGGCTCCACAAGTATTGTACGGAATCAATACTGAAGTAACTGTCCCCGTATCTTCTAATGTTCTACTTAAGTTTTCAGGAGCAAGTCCTTTATCTTTAAATGCTTTTGCATACATTCTTCCGGGTACTACAATGGCTAAATATTGATCAGAAGCTGTTGCATTCAGAATTACACAACTGAAAGCTGTACTTGCAAATAATCCAAAGACGGAATCAAACAAACTAAGTAACGCTTTACTAATTCTGGCTAATGCTCCAATAGCATCCATAACACCACCAAAAACCATTGCACACACAATCAACCAAATAGTGCCCAGCATCCCTGACATACCACCCGCAGTAAATAGATCATTGAGTTCTTTACTGGAAGTTTCAACAGCTGTATCGACTGTCATCGCTTTCATAATTCCCTTATAAGCCGAGTTAAAATCTAAGGTATCACTACCTGCAATATTCATCACTATTTCGGGTTGAGCTATTATTGCGGCTATGGCTCCTAACAAAGTTCCTGCTAACAATGCAATAAGCGGAGGTGTTTTTTTTATAATCAACCCAATCACAATAACCGGAACTATAAAAAGCCATGGGGAAATAGTAAAAGCCTCTTTTATAGCAGATAATTGATCACTGATTTCGGGAGTACCCGAGGTATCCAAGGTGAATCCAATAATAATAAATATAATCAGTGTTATGATAATAGTGGGCACGGTGGTATATGTCATATATTTTATATGAGAAAACAAATCACCCCCAGCCATAGCTGGTGCCAGATTAGTGGTATCGGATAAGGGGGACATTTTATCACCAAAATACGCTCCTGAAATGACAGCACCTGCAGTCATTCCCAAAGAAATGCCTAGGGTATCTCCAATTCCAATTAATGCAATACCTACAGTGGCTGATGTAGTCCAGGAACTTCCGGTTGCTATAGAAATAATAGCACAGATAATGACACAAGCTGCTAAAAAGATGGTAGGATTAAGAATTTGTAATCCATAATAAATCATTGTTGGTATAATTCCGCTGATCAACCAGGTACCTGCCAATGATCCAACCATTAGTAATATAAGTAATGCTCCGGTTGTAGATTTTACATTTCGGGCAACTTCTTCCATCATTTGTTTGTAAGATACCTTATTAAAAAAACCAACTATCGCCGCTACGGCAGCACCGAGTAGTAAAATAAATTGATTACTACCACTCAACGCATCATCTCCAAAAGCATAGAAAACATTATAAAACAACATTCCCACTAATACTATGATCGGAATTAAAGCTTCCCAAATGTTCAGTTCTCTGTTTTCAATGATTTCTTCGCTATGGGGATCAGTAGGAGTGATATTTTGGCTTTCCATGTATACTATTCGAAATTTTAAGGATGTAATGTTACGATATTAATAAAATTTATGCAACGTATTATCTTTCTTTAATTTTAAATATGAATTACTAATAACTATTGTATGATTTAAAAAATGCACTTTATCGATAAAAATAACTTTTTATCGATTATTTGTTGTAAATTTACGTATTGATTTTTTGAAACAATCTGCTTTTAAATAACTTTGAGTCATCAAAGAAGAAGTAATAAGAGATCAAATATAAACGAAAGAGAAAAATTGGAATTGATTGTTTACGTTTTTTTGCCCCAGCAAATTTAATTTCCCCCAAGGTTAAATTTGAAAACTATAAAGCCTCAGAAATGAGGCTTTTATATACATATATACTTTCAATTATAAAACGATCGGTCAATTTTTTTAGATCAAGAATAGTTTTAGTTGTTTTATCGATTAAATAAGTATTTCGTTGGTAAAAAAATACGTTCTTATAATACTTTTTGATACTTTGATTGCTAACTGATATATCTTTGAGGTGTTGTTGGCGATTGGTATGAGTGGAATTAGTTTTTATGATATCACCGAATACTATTGATAACTCCAAAATATAAATCTAAATATTCCTCAAATTTGATTTCCTTAATTTAAAAGCCTCTTGCCCGGAGGTTTTTTATTTGTTAAAAAATTACTTGTTTCATTTTTTATCCGGAAATTAGTGCAAAACCAACATAATGCAACCTATTTTTATTCGTGGATTAGAGTTATTATTTCTATTTGTTTTACTTCCAATAAGTTTTTTACTTTCCTATCCAATTTTTATTAAAGTCGGATTAACGGTTGTTGGCTTCATATATATATTATTTCATCTAAAGAGATCAGGACTTTTAAAATTGAAATTTCCTGATAAATCAATCTGGAAACCCTTTTGGAGAGAAACGGTAATAAAACTGGCAATCGTTATCCTTATCACAAGTCTTTATGTTTTTTGGGTAGCACCGGATAAGCTATTTTCTGTAGTAATTAAAAAACCTTATTTGTGGGTTGTGATTTTATTCATTTACACTTTTCTTTCTGTTTGGCCACAAGAAATAGTTTATAGAACTTTTTTTTACGATAGATATGAAAAACTGATCAATAATAAATTGCTATTTATTTTTGTTAATGCGGTTCTTTTCTCTTTAGCGCATTTGTTTTTAAGAAGTTTCTTGGTTCTTTTACTTACTTTTCTTGGCGGTTTATTATTTGCGTTTACATATCAGAAAACAAAATCAACCACTTTAGTATCCATAGAACACGCAATCTATGGTAATTGGCTATTTACAGTTGGAATGGGAGAGATGCTTGCGTTTCCCGGGGCAGACTAGCTACTTAGAAACGCTACTAATTGTTTGATAGCTAAAGCTCTATGGCTAATACTGTTTTTTTGTTCTAATGATAATTCTGCGAAAGTCTTATCAAATCCATTGGGTAAAAAAATTGGATCATACCCAAAACCTTGATCACCTCTTTTGTATTTAGTTATCTTCCCTTGACAAATACCTGTAAATGTTTCTAAATTGCCATTAATACTAAGTGCAATTACTGTTTTGAAATGCGCATTTCGATTTTCTTGTTCTTTTAATTTCTCTAGAAGCTTGCACATATTGGCATCAGAATCTTTAGCTTTTCCTGCATAACGGGCAGAGTACACTCCTGGTTCTCCATCAAGAATGTCAACTTCTAAACCAGTGTCATCTGCAAAACAATCGTAGCCATAACGCTCTTTTACATACTGAACCTTTTGTATCGCATTTCCTTCTATAGTCGAAGAGGTTTCTGGTATATCTACAGTGCAACCAATATCTGCTAAACTCAGTAATTGAATACCGGAAGAGATCATTGCTTGTACCTCTTGTACCTTATTAGGATTGTTGGTGGCAAACACTAACTTCATTTCTAAATTTCTTTTTAGTTTTAGCTATTATATTAGGCTTTGGCATTATAGTTTTCAATCCATTTTCCTTGCACCTTAAGTACTTGTTCGATTACGTCTCTCACACATCCTTTACCACCTTTCTTAAAGGAAACATATTTTGATACTTCTTTTATTTCTGCAACTGCATCCTGGGGACAAGTTGGTAAACCAACCATTTTCATCACTGGCAAATCAGGGATATCATCGCCCATGTACAATATGTTGTCGGTTTTAATATTTTTAGCGCCAATATATTCGTTTAACTGATCTACTTTATGGTGTGCGCCCAGATAAATGTCCTTAATCTCTAACCCTTCTAATCTTTTTCTTACACCATCATTTTTTCCTCCGGAAATAATACACACATTAAATCCTTGCTGTACCGCGGTTTTTAAAGCATATCCATCTTTGATATTCATAGTTCTCAGCAGCTCTCCATTTGTATTAATGATCACCGTTCCATTAGTAAGAACGCCATCAACATCAAATATAAACGTAGTAACGTGTTGTAAATATTCTTTATAGCTCTTTTCCATATTTAGATTGTATTGCTTTGGTAAGCGATTTATAAAGTTGTTTTTGTGAATTGTTTGTTAGAATCTCTAAATGCCTTTTCATAGTTTGAATGTCTTTACGTAGAGCAGGTCCGGTTTGGGCTTTGTCGGGTTCCATTACCAGTATTTTCTTAGTAGTTTCCTGTATTAAAGGATGTAAAATTTCAAAGGGTACTTTGTGTTCTTCACAGATTTCATGTCCTACGGAAAACATATAATTTGTGAAATTATTTACAAATACTGCAGCCACGTGTAAAACATTTCTTTGATCTGAAGAAACATCATAAATTTTATCTGACAATATAGATGCCAACTCTTTTAAAAAAGCGAGATCCGTTTTCCTTTCGGCTTCTAAGCAAAATGGAATTTCACTAAAATCTACCTTTTTCGTGGCACTAAAACTTTGTAATGGATAGAAAACGCCTCGATAATTTTTATCATTTATAGATTGCATAGGTACACTACCAGATGTATGAACCACTAATCTATCTTTAAAAGGTAATGTATTGGTTACTTTTTCTATTGCATCATCACTAATTGCCAATATATATACATCGGCTTTTTTTAAATGAGTTAAATTGCTTGTTATTGTGCCAGCTTTTTGATCCTTATGCAGTTTTACGCCTTTTCTATTAAAGCATTGAATTATCTTCACCGATTTTTGGTTTAAAAAAGCGGCATACAGATGTCGCGCAACATTTCCGGCACCTAAGATAATAATAGAATTCATTTGGCTAAAATAAGGAAGATACTTTAAAAATTAGACAAGTTTTATAGTTCTGTTAAAACCAATAAATAGGATTCGGAGAATGTCAGATAATCCTCTTAAAAACACTAAATTTGCCGAGCTAAAAAAATTACGATGCAAAAGAAGTTGGCGAGTATTTTATTTTCTACCCGATTAATGGCTATTCTGTTTATAGTTTTTGCGGTTTCCATGGCGGTAGGTACATTTTTAGAGGATAGTTATGGTACAACTGCAGCCAGAATTTGGGTATATAATACCTGGTGGTTCGAAGCAATTATGGTCTTTTTTATGATCAATTTCTGTGGAAATATAGTTCGCTACAGATTGTATAAAAAAGAAAAGTGGGCTACACTACTATTACACCTCTCGTTCATTTTGATACTTTTAGGAGCATTCGTTACCCGATATATTAGTTATGAAGGAGTGATGCCTATTCGGGAAGGAGAAACAACATCAGAATTTTTATCAGAACGTACATATTTGACTGCATTTCTCGATGGAGAGATTAATGGTGAACCTCGAAGAAGACCTATTTCTAAAAAATTAGAGTTAACAGAAGTTACCGATAATAATTTTAGAATTGAAACCGACTATAATCAACAACCCGTTACTATTCAATATAAAGATTATATCACTGGAGCAGAAATGGGGTTAGTAGAAACCGAAGAAGGAGAGAATTATTTAAAGATAGTAGAAGCCGGAGATGGTAACAGGCACGATCATTACCTAAAGGAAGGAGAAGTATCCAATATTCATAATATTTTGATAGCTTTTAATATTCCAACCAAAGGCGCTATTAATATCACTTATAGTGATGATGAATACTATATAGAATCTCCTTTTGATGGTTCTTATATGCGAATGGCGGATCAGAAACAAGGTTTGGTTATCAAAGATAGTGTTCAACCTTTGATGTTGAGATCGTTATACCAAACTGCGGGGATGCAATTTGTAATTCCGGAACCGGTAATTACGGGAACCTATGACGTTGTGCCAATTGAGGTAAAAGAAAAAGGACAACAAGATGCTCTGATTTTTGATGTTTCTACTAATGGAGAAACTAAGGAGGTAAAATTATTGGGTGGAAAAGGATATGCAAATGATATGCAGAAAATTTCTTTGGGTGGTTTGGATATGTATTTCAGTTACGGTTCGAAACGATTAGAACTTCCATTCGCACTGAAATTAAATGATTTCATAGCAGAAAAACAACCGGGAACAGAAAAAGTGTATAAATCATTTATGAGTAAGGTAGAAATTGTAGAAGAGAATACAGTTCCTCAACCTTATGATATTTATATGAACCACGTGCTGGATCATAAAGGGTATCGATTTTTTCAGGCTTCTTTTGATCCTGACGAAAAAGGTACAGTATTATCAGTAAATCACGATTATTGGGGTACAATGATTACTTATGCGGGTTATTTGTTGTTGTACCTCGGAATGATGCTTATTTTATTTACAAAAGGATCAAGGTTTAAGGATCTAGAACAAATGCTTAATAAACTAGAATCAAAAAAGAAAGTATTGACGATTCTTTTGGCATTATTTGTTACCACATTTTCTTTTTCCCAAAAACAGGTAGATCATGGTAATCACCTGCAAACGTTACCTGGCAAAGCTAAATTGGATTCAGTTATCAAAGCGAATGCGGTTAGTAAAGAACACGCTGCAAAATTCGGTAGTATAGTAATTCAGGATGAACGGGGTAGAATGAAGCCGGTTAATACATTTTCGTCAGAATTACTTCGGAAATTAAGTAAAAAGGATACATATGAAGGCCTAACGGCTGATCAGGTTTTTGTATCCATGGTAGAAAATCCTTTTATATGGTATAGTGTACCTATTATTGAAATAAAACGAGAGAACGATAGTATTCGTAAGATATTAGGTGTTTCAAAGTCTGAAAGAAGAGTTTCCCTTATCGATTTAGTAGAACAAGACGGTTCTTATAAACTGGATCCCTATTTAGAGAAGGCAAGTAGTACGAATACTCCAAGTAGTTTTGAGAAAGATTTTCTGAAGACTCATGAAAAGTTTTATTTGTTAAATCAAGCTTTAGGAGGTGGAATTCTCAGGATATTCCCCGTGCCTGGGGATGAAGGTAATAAATGGGTTTCAGTGCCTCAGCTTAATGAGCACAAGTTTAGTGGAATGGATTCTGTATACACCCGACAGATTATCCCGATTTATATACAATCCTTACAAGAAGCCAGAAAAACAGGAGACTATAGCAAACCTGATCAATATATAGAAAGTATTAAAGCTTTTCAGACTAAGTTTGGTAGCGAGGTTATGCCTGCAGATGATAAGATAAAAGCAGAAATAGCCTTAAACAAATATGATATTTTCAGGACACTGTATAGATATTACGGTATTGTAAGTATTGCTTTTATTCTAGTGATCATTTTTGGTATTTTTTATCACAAAAATAAATTTGTAAAAGCTTTGATATATACGTTCATGGGTATAACTATTTTACTCTTTATGGTGCATACTTCCGGGCTAATCATTCGGTGGTATGTTTCTGGACATGCACCTTGGAGTGATGCATATGAATCTATGATTTATGTGGCTTGGGCTACAATGGCATTGGGTCTGGCATTCGGTAAGAAGAGTAATCTTACTGTTGCTGCAACTGCCTTTGTAGCTGCCATTATTTTATTTTTCGCGCATGAAAATTGGACAGATCCCGCTATTGCAAACTTACAACCGGTGTTGGATTCTTATTGGGTATTAATTCATGTATCCATCATTGTGGCAAGTTATGGTCCTTTCTTTGTTGGAGCGATTTTGGGAATACTTTCATTGGTATTAATGATCCTAACAACCGAATCCAACAAGCAGCGGATGGATCTCAATATAAAAGAACTTACCATTATTAATGAAATGGCGTTAACCATAGGCTTGGTTATGCTAACCATTGGTAACTTCTTAGGAGGGATGTGGGCTAATGAAAGTTGGGGGCGGTATTGGGGCTGGGATCCAAAAGAAACATGGGCACTGATAAGTATTATGGTATACGCTTTTGTGATTCATATGCGATTAGTTCCCAGTTTACGAGGTAGATGGTTTTTTAACTTAATGTCGGTATTAGCAGTTGGATCGATCTTGATGACCTATTTTGGCGTTAATTTTTATCTAAAAGGACTACATTCTTATGCTAGTGGAGATCAGGTGGTTACTCCTGCCGCAGTGTATTATAGTTTTTTGGGGTGGGCAATTTTAGGTGTTTTCTCATATTGGCGATACACTGTGCACTATAAGAAATAATATATTTGATATAGTATTTTCATTCTATAATCACCTAAAATAATCATACAAAAACTATACAGTTTTAATTTTTTAGCATAATTCTTAACAGTATTAAATAATAACTGATATTTTTATGTTTTTTAACAAATCATTAAAATTTAGATATGGGTATTATTTCTTTTGTAGGGTTTACATTGTTAGTTGCGATCATATCATATATTGCTACCAGAAAAACAGATGAAACTTCTTCTGATGGCTATTTTTTAGGTGGGCGTAGCCTAACTGCTGTAGTTATTGCTGGTTCTTTATTGCTTACTAATTTATCTACAGAACAGATTGTTGGATTAAACGGACAGTCTTTTGCAGAAGGTATTCTCGTGATGGCCTGGGAGACATTAGCAGCGATTGCTATGGTAATTACAGCTATCTTCTTATTACCTAGATATCTGAAAGGCGGAATCACTACAGTACCACAATTTTTAGAGAGGCGATATGATACCACTACAAAAGCTATTACCTCAGGGTTATTTCTAACCGGATACGTTGTAGTATTTTTACCAGTAGTTTTGTATACAGGCTCTCTGGCTATTACAACAATGTTCGATGTGCCAGCATTATTAGGTGTGTCAAAAGATACTTCTATTTGGATATGTGTATTTGGAATAGGGATAACAGGATCTATTTATGCAATCTTCGGTGGATTAAAAGCAGTGGCGGTTTCTGACTCTATCAATGCAGTTGGTTTATTAATAGGAGGGATAATGATTCCTGTTTTTGGGTTATTAGAAATAGGCGATGGTAGTATTTCTGAAGGGATAAGTACACTGATGACTACAAATCCTGAAAAATTTAAGGTTATTGGAGATAGTGATTCCTCTATTCCGTTTGCAACTATATTTACCGGAATGATGCTTGTACAGTTGTTCTATTGGGGAACAAACCAGGCGATTATCCAAAGAGCTTTGGGCGCCAAAAATTTGAAGGAAGGTCAGAAAGGATTACTTTTAGGGTCATTCATTAAAATTTTGGGACCAATTATAGTAGTTTTGCCTGGAATTATTGCATTTCATTTATACGGGGATACATTATCAAATGCTGATGAAGCATATCCCACATTAGTAAGTAAAGTTTTGCCACTATCATTGGTAGGTTTCTTTGCCGCCGTACTATTTGGGGCAATTCTTAGTTCATTTAACAGTGCATTAAATAGTTCTGTAACCTTATTTGGAATTGATATTTATAAAGAATATTTTAACAGAGAGGCTAGTGAAAAACAAGTTGTGAAAGCTGGAAAAAGCTTTGGTCTATTATTGGCTGTCTTAGCTATGATTGTAGCACCTTTCTTAGCTCAAGCAGAAAGTATATTTACGTATTTGCAAAAAATTAATGGTTGTTATAGCATTCCTATTCTAACAATAATTGTAGTAGGATATCTCACAAAACGTGTTCCTGCAATTGCAGCGAAAATAGCAATCATTACCGGAGCAGTTTTATATCTAATTTATGTGGTGTTAGATGCTACAGTTATGAAAGATGAATTTCCTCATTTTTTACACGTAATGGCAATTCTTTTCGTAGTTAATATTGGTATTATGTTACTAATTGGTAAATGGTACCCAAAAGAGGTGGCATACGAGCAGCAGTATACAAAAGAAGTTGATATAACTCCCTGGAAATATACCAAGATAGTAGGTGCTGTCATATGCCTCATTGTGATATCTACATATATCTATTTTAACTAGTTAAATTTTATATTAAGGAGACATTTTTATTTCTATTCCTCATATTCACATCAATACTATCTGCTCAGAAATTACCGCCGATAGAATCATATAGTGGGATCTGCATTAAGAGATGGTAGCTTTACTAAAAAAACACTAATATTGTTATAAATAACATTTTAGACCTTTTATAATGAAAAAGAATAATGTCATATTTGTCGGAACCCTAATCATTTTATCATTGATAGGTTGTAATCCTTCGTCAGAAGAAGTAAAGAAGACATCCAAGGAAACTTTTACTAGTAATGAAGGCTTAAATGAGAAGATAGAATCAAAAATAGATTCACTTCTTGCAATCATGACTTTAGAAGAAAAGATTGGGCAAATGAATCAGTATAACGGTTTTTGGGATTTAACAGGTCCCCAACCTAAGGAAGGTGCAGCCGCCAAAAAATATGAACATTTACGAAAAGGTTGGGTGGGATCCATGCTTAATGTAAGAGGAGTAAAGGATGTTAGAGCTGTTCAGAAAATAGCAGTAGAAGAATCAAGATTAGGAATTCCATTAATCATTGGTTTTGATGTAATTCATGGATATAAAACAATGAGTCCAATCCCATTGGCAGAGTCAGCAAGTTGGGATATGGATGCTATCAAAAAATCAGCAGAGGTAGCAGCTCTGGAAGCATCTGCTGCCGGGATCAATTGGACTTTCGCACCAATGATCGATATATCCCGAGATGCCAGATGGGGCAGAGTGATGGAAGGTGGAGGAGAAGACCCGTTTTTGGGATCTAAAATTGGAGTAGCCAGAATACAAGGGTTTCAGGGAGAAGATCTTTCCGAAAATTATACCATTGCAGCCTGTGCAAAACATTTTGCAGGATACGGTTTTGCAGAATCAGGTAAAGATTATAATTCCGTAGATATCGGTACTTCGACTATAAACAATGTTGTTTTTCCTCCTTTTAGAGCAGCGGTCGAAGCAGACGTAAAAACCTTTATGAATTCATTCAATGAGTTAAACGGAATTCCTGCAACCGGAAATAAAATGTTACAAAGGGATATTCTGAAGGGTAATTGGAAATTTAATGGTTTTGTAGTTTCCGACTGGGGATCAATTACCGAAATGATAGCACACGGTTATGCAAAAGATGGAAAATCTGCTGCACAGATGGCAGTTAATGCGGGATCAGATATGGATATGGAATCTTATTTATATGTAGAACATTTAGCCGATTTAGTAAAGGAAGGTAAAGTTGAAGAACGTTTGATCGATGATTCAGCCAGAAGAATCCTTAGAGTTAAATATGAGCTTGGCTTATTTGATGATCCCTATAGATATTGTGACGAGAATCGAGAAAAAGAGATTATAGGCAGTAAAGAAAGCCATGAAGCAGTTCTGGATGTCGCAAAAAAATCGATAGTGCTTCTTAAAAACGAAAATAAATTACTTCCGCTTAAAAAAGAAGGTCAAAAAATTGCATTAATTGGTGCTTTGGCTAGTGATAAAAATAGCCCGTTAGGAAGCTGGAGATTGGCTGCAGATGATAATACGGCGGTATCAGTTTTGGAAGGAATGAGACAATATAAAGAAAACTCACTTATATATGTAAAAGGTGCTGATGTTTCACTCGGAAATACTGATTTTTTAACCGAAACTAAAATTAATACTTCCGATAAAAGTGAATTTATGAAGGCTATTAAAGTAGCTAAAGAAGTAGATGTAGTAGTAATGGTATTAGGAGAAGTAGGTTTTCAAAGTGGAGAAGCCAGAAGCAGAACCAAACTTGATTTACCAGGTGTGCAGCAAGAGTTGCTCGAAGAAATATACAAAGTGAATAAAAATATTGTGCTGGTTTTGAACAATGGAAGACCCTTAGCAATTACTTGGGCAGATAAACATATTCCTGCTATTGTAGAAGCTTGGCATTTAGGTTCGGAAAGTGGAAATGCGATAGCCCAGGTTTTGTACGGAGATTATAATCCAAGCGGTAAATTGCCAATGTCTTTTCCGAGAAGCGTAGGTCAGGTTCCCATTTATTATAATTATAAAAATACGGGAAGACCTGCTGCACCAGCACCGGATCTTGTTTTTTGGTCACATTACTCCGATGAGGAAAACACTCCTTTATATGCATTTGGTTATGGCTTGAGCTATACTACTTTTACCTATAATAGCTTGAAAGTTTCTGAAGATAATACTTCAGCTAAGAACCCAAAAATAAATGTGTCAGTTGAAATTACAAATTCAGGAGATTATGAAGGTAAAGAGGTAGTGCAGTTGTATATAAGAGATCTTTTCGCCAGTGTAACAAGACCGGTAAAAGAGTTAAAAGGATTCAAAATTATTTCATTAAAACCTGGTGAAACCAAGATCGTTGATTTTGAATTAAATCAAGAAACCTTAGGTTTCTATGACAATAATTACCAATGGACTATAGAGCCAGGTGAATTTGAAGTTTTTGTGGGAGGTAGTTCCGATAAAACACTAAAATCAGCTTTTGAATTAAAATAAATTGAAAAAACTCGTGATATTTATGATTTTTCCTTTACTGATTTGCTCTTGTCAGGAGTCTATGTATTACCTGTAATGGGGTTGGCAGCCAATAACCAATATAGTTATGAAATTTCGTCTGATGATTCAAATCCTACAATAACTTTCATTCCGGAAGTAACAGGAGTTGGAGATAATGAATGTATTCTATATTATAGTATTGCACAATTGAACCTTATCCAGATAGAATAAAAAACAGCTAGGATTTTCTAATCCTGGCTGTTTTTTTATGTAAAATATTTCAAAGGCTTATTTAGCCTTTTTTATGATATATTTAGCCATTTCTTTTGCAAGTTTCGCATATCCTTCAGAAATTCTATATCCTGAATCATAATCATTTCCAAAAGCTCCACCACCAGGAACTTTTGTGTAGTCAGTAGAGAAAAGTACCTTGTCAGGATTAGCTGTTTCATACACAGTTATCGTAGCATTAAGTTTTGCAGGTTGTCTGGAAACACCAACATTATACCCTGGATAAATCCAAGATGTCTTAACCTTCATTGTATGAGTAGCGCTGGTTAAGTCTTTTCCTACTTTCACGGCACCTTCATCGAATCTTTTGTTAAAAGATTCGATAAATTTTGGTTCGTATCTATTTTCTCTATCATCGAACCACGATTTTTTAAATTTTTCACCTCTTCCTTCACCAGGATGTTTTGCCTCTCTTTTGTCCATTTTATCCTTAAGGAATTCTTCTTCAGTATCGAATTTGTGAACTTTAAGGTTTTCATAATCAAATACAAGATTGTATTCGGTAATTCCTTTTAAGTTTTTAATACTTCCTTCTTGATCTTTTCTCTTTTGAGCAAAAACAACAGTCGTTGCCATAAGAACTGTAAATAATAGCAGTTTTTTCATAATTGGGTTTTTTAATGTTTGCAAAGATATTTATTTTTTAAAAAGTACAATGTTTAGCACAATAGAATTACAAACAGCAATTGAAATTATCAACTTATGTGCCATAAAAGATAATTCATAAGAAGAATCGAAATTTAACTTTTTTACTGTAATAAATATGCTAGTGTTTTTATTGTTTGTTTGGATACGCAATTATAATGTTACTTATTGGTATTCAGAGTGTTGGTTCTTATTGTATGAAGGAAAGGGAAGTTTAAATATTTTCTGGTTTCTATAATTATCTGCCATTCACCACATAATTCAATTCATTTCTATACTCACAATGTATTTTTCCTTTATTTTTTTTGACTATGCGTAATTGCTAATAATTGATTAAGGGTTACTATTTTGATAAAAAAGAATTTATAAATATTTTCATTTTCACTATCCATTTTGATAGTGAAAAAGCTTGTCGTACTTATCTTAAATAAGAAGGAGATAAGATTGGAGTGAAATGTATACACTAAGTGCATATTGATCATTATTGAATAAATGCTGTTTGGAGTTATGAATGTAAATCTTGTCGTGCTCGCACTTCTTTGCGAAGTAGTACTATTATGCAAAATTCTAATCTGTCTTTTATGATATGGTATAAAACTAAACTACAAAAATTTGTAATTTGGATTTTAAACAAGAAACCCCGCTACTTTCGGAGGTTCCTGTGATCGCGACAGGATTCGAATACTGAAACAAGTTCAATATAGGCTCTGTACCCATTTACTTAGTATAAAAATAACATTAATACCTCGCAGGTTATCAACTTTAAAAGTACCATTGAATTCCTGAAAAGTATCAAGAGATTGGCTTGGATTCCATTTATTTTTATTACGCAGTATAAGGAATTTAGAAACAAATTAAATTTTTGACTAAATAATGTAACATACTAATCTATGGTAACGGAAATAATAAGATATAAAGTAGTTAAAGAAAAAAGTGAGGATTTCGTAAGAGCCTATGCTGCAGCAAGTAAATATCTTGACAGTTCCGAACACTGCTTGGCGTACAATGTAATCCAAGGGATAGAAGAACCCGAAAATTTCATTGTTAAAATCATATGGGATTCCGTAACTGGTCACGAACAGGGCTTTAGAAAAGAGCCTGGGTTTATGGAGTTCTTTAAAGTGGTCAAGCCCTTCTTCGATGACATTCAAGAAATGAAACACTATCAAGAGCATATAAAAAGCACCTAATCAACCAAATGGACATTCATCGTTTTGCGCATCTCATTTATGAATCACAACGGAAACAATGTATAGCACCAATATGAAAATAAAAAAAACTTTTCTGATAATACTTGTTTCAGTTTTCGGATTATATACCGGATATTCCCAACAATCCCCTCTTCGGTTTTATCGTTTCACAGAAGACTACCAATATCTCAAAGACAAAGAGAATAAGACGTTTTGGGAAGATTTGAAGTACATCCCCTTGGGAGAAGAAAGCTTCCTCTCTATAGGGGGCGAGGTACGCTCTTTTTTTATCGTTGATGACAATGAACGCTGGAATACTGAAATTAATAATGACGGTTACCTACGTCAGCGTTTTATGCTCCACGCTGATTTGAATCTAAACAAAAATTTCAGGATCTTCACGCAACTGTATAGTATTGATACTTATGGACGGGAGTTGGGTCCAATTCCTCAGGATGAAGACATCTTTGACGTACAACAGCTCTTTGCCGAGTATAGGGGGAACGTCAGCGGCGGTAAATGGTTTGCCAGGCTTGGTAGGCAAGAATTCAACATTGGCAACCACCAGATATTACAGATTCGTGAAGGGTTGAATGCCCGATTGGTATTTGATGCTCTGCGGCTGAACTACCAAAAGAACCAATGGCAGGTTGACGCATTCTATTCTAATCCGGTTCAGGTTAGCGAAGATGCTCTTGACAACGAGGTTTTCAACAATGATTTAAACTTTTGGGGTGTAAACCTTGCACTTTTTAGTGCAGACAGAACAGGAAGGATAGATGCTTTCTATTTTGGATATGATAGGGAAACGGCCCGTTTTGCCCAAGGTATCGGTGAAGAGCTCAGGCATAGTATAGGAGCTCGATATACCTTGAACAAAAACGGATGGAGCCTGGATTATGAAGCGACCTATCAATTTGGGGACTTTATAGACGTCTCTATTAATGCCTGGGGCGCCGCATTGTTCACGGGATACCAATTTGAAAATACCTGGGGCAAACCAAAAGTAACCGGAGAGATTAGCTACACCAGTGGTGATGAAAATCCGAACGATGAAAATTTACAATCTTTTAATCCGTTGTTTCCAAGAGGTAATTACTTCGGGGAAACGGCCATAATTACTGGGATAAACACTATAAACCCAGCGATAATGGTAGATGTTTATCCCATAAAAAACCATCAATTCCACGCGGAATTGGATTTGCTCTATCGTTCACAGACAGATGACGGATTGTACTTCCCTCCGAATATTTTCTTTTATCCGGCAGATGGAAGCACTGAGCGTTATATCGGTTCTCAATTGACTTTGAGCTACACTGTAGTAATTAATCAGTTTCTGACCGGCGTCGTGGCCTACGCCAATATGTTTTCCGGAGATTTTATAGAAGAAACCAGAACAGATGAAAATGTCCGGCTGTTTTCCGCAAGGTTACAGTTCAAGTTTTAAAACCTAAGATTTATGAAGTTGTTACTCAAATCCAGAAATATCATAAAACAAGTGTATTCAATTACGCTGCTAGTATTGGTTTTCGTAGCCGCACTCGCCTTCAATAAAGTAAGGAAAACCAATAATTCAGAATCGGGTTATTATCCAATCGCTGTCAAGGACACCACCGAAAGAGAAAAATCCATACAAAAGTTCAAGGAGGTAGCAAAGGTGCTACGACACCCAAGGTGTATCAATTGCCATCCTAGCGATAATTACCCAAGACAGGGTGACGATATGCACAAACACCTGTTCAATGTGCAACGCGGTAATGATGATAGGGGTGCAATCGGTATGAAGTGCATAAGTTGTCATGGAGCATCAAACAACAAGTACTCCGGAGTACCAGGTACTCCTGAACCCGATGACCCCAACAAGTCCAGATGGCATCTTGCGCCATTAAGTATGGGCTGGATGGGGCTAAATGATGCCGAGTTGGGTGAGCGTCTACTAAACAGGGAAATGAACGGTAATATGTCCCCAGAAGACCTCGTAAAACATATGGAAGAAGACCCACTGGTACTGTGGGGATGGAATCCAGGTGGGGATAGAGCACCAATACCTATCTCACACGAAGAGTTTATGGAAACTTTAAAGGAATGGGTGGATACTGGTGCCCACGTTCCGGAAGATGAAGACTAAAATATAACGATATGGCAGAAATTAGAATCGATAATGTATCACGAAGAAGTTTTATAAAAACGATGGGGTTGGCCACCGGAGGGCTAATGCTACAAGGCTCATATGTTTTTGCTGGCGATGACAAAAACCCACAGCAGATATCGCTTAATGCATTTATAAGGATAACACCAGATAATAAGGTCACCTTAATCGTTCATCAGGCAGAAATGGGACAAGGTGCGCAAACCACCCTGCCAGCAATTTTGGCCGATGAACTTGGTGCCAATTGGGATACGGTTATTATTGAGAATGGACTTACCGATCCTGCATTCAAAAACCCAAAATTTAATCTGCAATTTACAGGTAATGCAGAGAGTATACGGACTTTTCACGATATACTACGCAATACCGCTGCCTCGGCTCGGGAAATGTTAAAACAAGTAGCTGCTAAGAGATGGCAGGTCGATAGTGATTCCCTTCGGGCGGAAAACAGCTATATATTGAACCAAAATGGTAAAAAAGCTCCTTTTGGTGATTTTGTCGAAGAAGCGATAAAGCTGGAACCTCCCAAGAAGGTAACATTGAAAAAACCTTCCGAATGGAAGCTTACCGGTAACAAATCACTCCCCCGAGTGGATGTTCCTGCCAAAGTCAACGGTAGTGCAGTTTTTGGTATCGATGTAGAAGTTCCAAAAATGCTACATGCCGCCATTGCTATGTGCCCCTATTTCGGAGGGAGCATTCGAGAAATCAAAGAAAATGGTGTGAGGCAAATGAGTGGCTTCGTGGCCTTGGTTAGGATGCCCGTGGTGAATCCAATATTTTCCAATCCCCCGGAACATAACAAACGAGAAGGTGTAGCAATAGTGGCCGATACGTATTGGAACGCCAGAAAATGCTTGGATACTTTAGAAATTAGCTACGACAAAGGTCCCAATGCAGAGATGGACAGTGAATCATTGCATAAAATTTATGAGGACACCATCAATGGTAGTACTAAATGGTTCGAGTCTGTAAAAGAGGGAGATGCCGAAGCCAAAATCAAAGATTCAAAAAACACTATCAAAGCTCAATATTACAGTGCCTGGCAAAGTCATGCGCCTATGGAACCTATGAATGCCACCGCACATTTTAAAGGCGATACTATTGAGGTATGGGCACCCACACAAGGACAGGAAATGGCGCAGATTGTACTCGCAAAGGAATTTGGAATACCTGTCGAGAAGATTATTGTTAACAGAACCTATTTAGGTGGGGGGTTCGGCAGAAGGCTTTTGGCAGACTACATTTATCAAGCGGTTTTCCTTTCTAAGGAAGTAGGCCTACCGGTCAAAGTGCTGTGGACGCGGGAGGATGATATGCAACATGATTTTTATCGTCCAGGGACCATGCAAGAATTTCAGGCTTCCTTAAACGATGAGGGTCTACCAGAGGCAATTTATACCAAGCTGGTAAGCCCGTCCATTCTTCAAGTGGTAGCGAATGCCGACTATGTTTTTGAAGGTGAAGGCCCATCTTATCCAGAAGGGATAAAGGAAACCCCTTATCACTTCGAAAATAGGTTGCTGCATTCATACTTGTTAAGGATTCCTCCTCCGAGCTCTGTGTGGAGAAGTACTGGTTTTGGTACGAATGTATTTGCCCTGGAGAGCTTCATGGATGAATTGGCATCTAAAAAGGGTGAAGATTCGATTACATTTCGCAAACGTTATATCGCAGATGAAAGGTCTAGAGGTGTTTTGGATGCTGTTGCCGAGGCCTCTGGATGGTATACCGAGCGCAAAGATGGTCACTTTCTAGGAATAGCACTAACGCATTCATTCGAAACGTTTGCCGCTCAGGTAATCGAAATCTCAATAGACGACGCAGGTATTCTCGATATCCATAAAATAACCACGGCTGTAGATTGCGGAACTGTGTTAGACCCAGGTATCGCAAGCGCTTCAATAGAGAGCGGTATTGTTTGGGGATTGACTGCTGCTTTGACTTCAGAGATTAACTTTAAGGAAGGCCGGACCGTAGAAAGCAATTTTCACGACTTTAAAATTCTTGGGCTTCCAGAATTTGATATCGATATAGAAACAGTTTTTGTCAATAGTGGTTCAAAAATTGGAGGTGTGGCAGAGTCCGGACCAATCCCGGTTGCCCCGGCACTATGCAATGCAATTTTTGCAGCCAGAGGCAAAAGGTATAGAACATTGCCATTAAAGAACCATAATATTTATACGAGATATATGAGCGACTACGTCGTTTGAAGTAAATAACAAAAAAAGACTTACAATGATAGAGTTTAAAGTAAATGGACAAAACTATAGCGTAAATGATGACCCTGACACACCGTTGCTTTGGGTGTTAAGGGACTCCATAGGATTAAAAGGCACCAAATTTAGTTGTGGCCGTTCGTTTTGTGGAGCCTGTTCCATACACGTTGATAACGAAGTGGTACGATCCTGTTCATTTCCCGTAAAATATGCTGAAGGAAAATCGATAACCACGATTGAAGGAATTGGGTCACAAGAAAAACCACACGTGGTGCAAAAAGCCTGGATTGAAGAACAAGTGCCACAGTGCGGGTACTGCCAATCAGGTTTTATAATGTCTGCGGTTCATTTGTTGGATGTCAATCCCAATCCGACCGATGAAGATATAAACAACTCGATAACCAATCTTTGCCGATGTGGTACGTATTATAGAGTGAGAAAAGCTATTCACCTGGCTTCAGAAATGAATAAACAGTCGGAATAGAAGAGTCAAAGTCAGTAACCTCTTTAATACTGTCCCTGTGCTTCAATTGAAAATGATGTCTTTACTCCATAGAATGACGAAAATATCATTCCCCTTGTAGCTAGTAGTTAAGAGTCCAGGCAAGTCACTCGTCATCTATCATCAACCAATTTAGTTTTTGTCCTCATTTTGGTTTGAAAAGCTGATGATTTTTTCTTTTCTGAGTTTTTTTAAAAGTGATACCTAAATTGATAATTGAGTCCCATTGATTTCGTCCCTCTAAGACAAAAGATTCGTATGTAGCCAACCACCCTAACTTGAAATACAGGTTTTTGACGGTTTGTATCAGCAAAGAGGTATTGACAAAGCCAAGGTAATCTTCAAAATCAACGATTGAAGGTTGTATCCATCCTTCAAACTCAAAAAGTAAATGGTTTTCTTTAAGATTTAAACGTCCTAAAATTCTTGGTGATAGGCGCCAAACATGACGTACCCAACTACCGTCTAATTCATCCTGGTTAAAATCGATACCCCTATAGTTTGTTTTTTCGTACCACCCCGTCAAAGTGAATTCGATGGACATAAAGTCTTTTTCAATAACTTCGATACCGCCACCTAAGCCTATGAAATATCTAAAATCAATATCCCTTGTTCTGCTTGTTTCAATCCCGTTTATCAATACAGGGAAAACTTTACTTTCAGGTAGCAACTTAAATGCGTTGTATGCTAGAAAATCATTCTCTTGCCATTTGGAATCCACTTTACCAAATTGATAATTGAGAACCAATCTATTCTGAAAAGCAGATGATGCCATTTTCAGCCGACCGTTGTTATTGACCAACAACCTTTTTACACCGTCATTGCTAAAAAAACTGCTTGATGAGATTTCGTAAGACCATAATATGGAATCTTTTTTTACCACACCTTGTGCGAATGCGCCGCTGTATATGCTTAAAAAACAGCAAATCATAAGTATTGAAAACACGGCCTTGCGAGATTGATTGTTCATAAGACCGCACTTCTACAAGGTTGATACCATCAATTGTCCTTTAAATACCCATTAAAAAAAGCCAATACATCTTCCGTGAATTGTTCCGGTTCTTCTAAGCAGGCAAAATGCCCCCCCACTGGACATTTCATTGTAACGGACCAAATTATAATCCCCTTCTATCCAACTTTTTGGCGGTCTGCCATTTAGCATGTCCGCAGGAAATATAGCCACTGCTGTTGGCACTTTAATCTTTTCTCCTGGATGGGTCTTTCCTCCCGTCTCAATAGCAAATCCCCTGTAAAACCAGATGGAAGCATCAACATTATCGTTCAGAATATAAATCATGCTGTTGGTGAGTAATTGGTCTTTGGTAAAAGCGGTTTCCAGACCATTTTTTGAATCGCTCCAAGCTTTGAATTTGCTAATTATTCATGCGGCTGTTCCTAAAGGACTATCGACCAGGGCAAAACTTGGTGTCTGTGGTTTATTGGCTTGAAGGGAAAAATAATCTAGCTCCCTATCCATAAAAGCTTGCGCGTTCTTCATCCAATCTTTCTCTTCAGGGGTCATTTGCTCATCAGTTTTGAAGGATGAAGGGACAAGATTTAAATGAATTGCCTTGACATGTTCTGAATGGCCGTGAGCCAAATACGTGGTTACTATGCACCCCAAATCTCCTCCTTGAGCCCCGTAACTATCATATCCCAGGACTTTGGTCATCAATGTATTCCATAATCGGGCAGTGGTTACCGGACCTATAGGATTTTCCTCGGGCTTTGAGGAGAAGCCAAAGCCCGGTAAAGAGGGGATTATTACATCCAGGCCATCTTCGGCATTTCCCCCAAATTTTTCTGGATGTGCCAATCGGTCAATTGCATGGACAAACTCAAATACTGAACCCGGCCAACCATGGGTAAAAATGACAGGTTGGGGATTGCTACCGCTTCCTTTTTCATAGTAGTAGTGAATGTCAAAGTCTTCAATACGTACCTTAAACTGAGGAAATTGATTTAGTTTTCTTTCTTCTTTCCGCCAATCATAATCTTCTGTCCAGTAAGATGATATTTCTTTTAAATAATCATAGCTCATACCGTAGCTCCATCCTCCATCACCTATGCGTCCTGCCCAATTGGCATTTTTGACCCTATCTAAAACATAGGTTAGTTTAGTTTCAGGGATGTTGACTCTAAAAGGAACTGGTTCATCATATTCTGCATGCTGTGCGGCTACACTTGAGATACCTACAAAAAGTGTTATTAGGTATACAATTGTAGAAGGTATTGTTTTTTTCATATTGGTGTTTTTAGATGTATATCTAACTGTTTTTTATTTTCCTTCAAAATCTATTTTGAAAGATTCTACAGCTTCTTGCTCATTCAGTATCTTATCTGAATATTTCCCAAAAAGTTCTATAGGTTTGGATTTCGTTAAATCTCCATAGTACATAGGCAGGAAACCTGCATCTGAGACCAAGGATTCTACTCGTTGCTTTTCATCTGTAAAGTTTGTTGTGTATGGCATCACTAACAATGGTTTTCTGTGATGTCTTTCATTCATAACGGTCGCCATCATGCTACTAAACACCTTAATAACTTTGCTATGGGGTAGTTTTTGCTGTAGCAACTCTCCCCCTGAAATATCCGTAGGTATGGAGCGAACTACCTTGCCAGCACTATTATATTCATAAGGATTGGTCGCATCCAAAATGACTTTTCTGCTCACATCCCCCATATTTGCTAAGGCATCATCCAATGTCCAGTAATTAATGGCCAAAAACAACACATCACCGAATGCTACGGCTTCTCAACGGTACCAGATTTTACAGTACCGCCGACTCTTTCGATTAGTCCTGAAAGTTTTTCAGGATTTCGTGAGCTGAATAACACTTCGTGCCCTGCATCAGACCAAAGTTTTCCTATGGTACTACCTATACTTCCTGAACCGATGATTCCTATTTTCATAATTATATATTTTGATTGTTCTTTTCTATTTATCCATATGTTACAAACTCGTCATCCTTGTAACAGTAAAGCCATTATTCTCCAGGTTCCTACTAGAGGCTCTAATCAACTGAAACTACCCCTTGTACTTGATAGTACTTTCATTGCCGTTCTCATTCTTAAATAAGCTGTTTACTCAGAATATCCGATTGGCCATATTTCTTTCCTGACTAAGTTCCCAGAAAGCATTTGCAATAGCTGCCGGATTGTACTTAGCATCTTCCTCGGGAGTCTTAACCATACCATTGATTTGAAGTGACCCCACGAAGACCCCATCATCTTTGAGTGCCTCATTTAACTGATGCGCAATATGCTTGATTCCAGATTTCGATAATGATACCGTGCCAAATTCAACGCTTGGATAATCTGCAAAACCGCCACCAGTCAATAAGACAGCACCTTTGTTTTCCTTTAGTGTAGGAAGAACACTTTTAATACTTTCTATGGCATTAAAAACCCCAACTTTTAGGTCACCGATAACAGTGTTGTATTTTGCTGTCAGTAAGGAATTTTGACTAAACTTCACAACATTATAATGCAAGATGTGAACAGGTGCTAAAGACTTTTCAAGTTCTTTGATTACCTTTTTAAGCTGTTTGCGCTTTCCAGCATCGGCAGGAGAAATAAACACCTTGATGCCTTCAGATTCTAATTCCGATTTATACGTAGTAAGTTTCTCTTCATCTCTGCTAATCAGGCCAACTTCGTAGCCTTGATTACCAAATTTTCTAGCGACCTCAATTCCAATACCAGGTCCGGCACCTATAATAATTATTGACTTGCTCATTTTATATTTATTTAATTTAAAGTATCAGGTATTTATTACACCTTCAATTAACGCTCGAGCTGTTCCTGGCAAAAGCTACAACGAATTTTTCCAAATCTAGGTCGAAAACAGTATTTACTTTGTCAAATCATTTCAACTTTAGACAAAACTTTCATCGCCTTTATAGCGTCAAGCGTAAATTCTCGCTGTTGATCGTTTGTAGAATCTTCAGAATCGGTCAGGAAGCTTTTCAAATACGCTATAGTTCCTTCTATGCGTTCATCGAGATGCTTTTTAAGGACAATAGGGTCGCCTTCCCCGGTCTGATATGCTACAAGGGGTTCATCAACGATAGAATCAGATGAGTAGTCTCCTCGTATACGATAATCCTCTACAAGGGCAAACAGATTGTTCAGTTCATCGGCTGAGCGGTCTTTTTCAGCACTTTGTCCCTCCTTTGAGGAGTTCACGGCCAAAAGGCGGTCGACCAAATCTGGCACTATTTGATACGCCTTATCTAATATAAACGCATCAATTGCACCCCACAAGTCTCTAGACGGATTCTCTGCGGCATAAACAATGAGCTTACCAACTTCTTCAGGTTGAATGATAGGCAACGCCGGTTTGGGCACCTTGCCAATTTTACTCAGCCCCGTATTGTAAATAGGAGTGTTGGTTCCGTGTGGCATAATATTCACTAAGTTGATGGGAATGTTTTCCTGAATAAATTCAATACGAATCGAATTCATCATACCCTGCATACCAAATTTTGAGGCATTATATGAAGATGATAAAGGAATGGCCATTTGGCCTAGCATCGAAGAAACCAGAATAATGCTAGCACCATCTGCACCATTGCCCAGATTATCTTTCAGATGAGGTATCGCCGCCCATAGGGTCTTTGCCATACCCATTAAGTTAACATCAATGACACGCTGAAATTCTTCTACCGTATGGTCTTCAAAACGTGCCGTAACCCAAGATCCCGCTGTTGATACCCAAGTATCGATTTTACCGAATTTTTCCTCGGCAAATTCTCCCAATGCTTTCACCTGTTCAAAATCCAAAATATCGGCTACAAAATATTCAGCTGTACCGCCGTCTTTCCTGATTTCCTCTACTAAGGACAAAAGGCCGTTTTTTCCTCTTGCCGATACAATGACCTTGGCCCCTTTGCCAGCAAGCATTTTTGCTGAAATTCTTCCAATACCGGAAGAGGCACCCTGAACAATGACTACCTGTTCTTTTAGATTTTTCAATTTCATAATGTTGTATTTTAGATTAGTTTTACTCGATAATCGAGATTTAATTGCTACGAGGATTCCCTCGAAATAAAAATTAGTTTCCAACCGATGCCTCTTGGGATTGCCCTGAGATAGTTTACTTCCTGTTTTTCATTTTATGCTCTTCTTTAAACAGGTACTCCCAGCTTTGAAAAGGCCGTAACTCGTGAAATTCAGGTGCCATTAGTCCTGCTTTGAGTATGGGCAATTCGTCATACGATTTTTTTGCTTCTTCCAGACTGGGGTATTCCAAAATCATCACTACCAATCCGGGAATTTCCGTGAGAAAAAATTGTCTTAAACGACCGCGCATATAATCGGCCCAGGCATAGTGCTCTTCGGCCTCCATCAATGGTAAAAGTTCCTTTTTTATATCAACTTCCGGTTTGACCCGCCATATCACTAAAATTTGCATACACTGTATGTTTTGTTACTATTCTATTTTGAAAGACAGAGTCCTATACTCCGATATACCAAAGTTGAAATTTGACGCTTACATTTATTTAATACTTTTCAGGGTTTTAGTATCAATTTTTTAGAAACCGCGCATTTTACCGCTACGCGTTCCCTACGGTTGTGAACCTGCCTGTCGGCAGGCAGGTCTCGTGGACTCGATACTTCGACCAGGCTTGTCCTGAGCAAGGTCGAAGGGCTCAGCACAGGTTTAATGGAAGCATACCATATGAAAAGTATAAGTCAATCCTCAAAAAGTAACACCGCTATGAACGTTCTGTTCGTTACCTTCATAAGGATTTATGAATAGTCTTTAATAGCATTTTATGAAAAGGAGAAAGCTACTTTATATTGAGGCTTCAGTCAATAAAGAAAAATCGCGATCCATAGCATTGGCGCAATACTTTATAAGGAAATACAAAGAAAAATATACCACGGCTGAAATTGACACCTGGGACATATGGAACTCATTGTTACCTGAAATAAAAAGCTATCGGCTAGAAGAATGGGACCAAGGGCCGGAGGGCGCTGGGCAGAGCTATTTTGATAAAGAAGCCTGGTATCACGCAAAAAAGTGTATTCATCGATTTATGGATGTTGATGATTATTTGATTGCCCTGCCCGTGTGGAATTTTGGCATCCCCTACCGGATGAAACACTTTATCGATATTATCACCCAACCTGGCCATACATTTTTTTATGATTTGAACACTAAACCAAAAGAACTATTCCTCAATAAATCATGTACAGTTATTTTTTTTGATGTATCGTTGTTATCCAATCGATATCCTAAAGAACAAGAGAACCCTCAAGTTTCTTATATACTTCAATGGTTAAACTTTTTAGGATTTAAAAACATCAATACCGTTTTCTTTGAACTTGATGCAAAAGATACGGTGACATTCAACGCAAGACATCCTAGCGCTGAAGGCGAAGTCGATGTAATCTTACGTAAGCTAAAGTGATAAATTGAAATTATTAGCATTACATACGCTCTTAAGTCATCTCTCACATAAAGTCCCGAAAAGTTCAATATTTATCACGATAAGCCTGAGGCGACATCCCCACAATCCGCTTAAAATAACGACTGAAATAGGAAGGGTTATCAAAGCCTAAGGAATAACAAATTTCTGAAATGCTAGCTTTGGTATGTAGCAATTTACATTTAGCGGCCAGAATATATCTTTCCATTATAAGCACCTTGGCGTTCTTGCCAAAACCTTTTTGTAAGTGTTGATTTAGTTGACCTGGTTCCATATTGAGGTCCTCAGCAAAATCGCTGACTCCATGTGCTTCAACAATTCCCTTGTTGTTTCCTTCAATAAAATACTCCTCCAGAACTTCTGCAAATCGCTGACAAATCTGGGTCGATAGGTCATTTTTATGAAACTGCATTATCTCTTTTTTTGGATAGTTTTTTTTCAAAAGCAGCAATAGTTCGAGAGTCCATACCTGAACAAATTCATAACTTAATTCGTTTTTCTGCTTAAAGGCGCTATGAATTTTGTTTATCAAGTCTAATACTTCTCGATAATTATGTTCCCCAATATCAAAATCGACCTCAGTAACAGGAGATAAGAAAGGAAAACGTGCGTATAAGGTATCCGGATAAACGATACGGGACAGGAAATCTTTGGAAAATGCTATCATATAGCCATCAACTTGGTTTACCCCTTGCCAGGTTTTAATTTGCCCGGGACGTGATAAATATAAAGAGCGACCATTGAGATTAACCCTTTTTGTTTGATGTAACTTGACCAAATTACCTTTGGAAAGTGCAAAAATCTTGTAAAAGTCCTGTACATAGGTTCTAGGCAGCTTTTGATAATAAGTGTTGAACTGGCTAAGAGAGTCAGCAAACATGCCATTTTGCCCCCAGGGAAAATGAAGGGAATGCTGAATATACTTTTTACCGTGAAGGCACTCCACAAAATCTTCCAGGTTTAATTGCGGAATTATGGTTTCGTTTGTTTTCATACCATTTCCTTGTCTAAACCTGTTCCAAAATAAAAATTATATATAAATATCTGATTTACAATATATTGAAATGTATTTAGGGTGTCTTTTAAACGCTGTTTACAAAATATTTTAAAAATAATACGTGATTTTCACGAAATTTTTAGGAATTTAGATGTCATATAGAATCTATAGATTGTAAGAATGGAAGATGCACATGCCTATCAAGAAGACATAGAAAAACTTAAAGAAGAAAAACGGCTCACCGAAAAGCTGCTCGGTATCAGTGAAGCTTTGGTAAACGCAAGCCAACGTGAACAACTTTTTCACATCATTGTTGAAAAAATAGGTAAGTTACTGCCCATGGATGACCTGGCCATCGTAATTGTCAATGAAGATAAAACACAGTGGAAGGATATTTCCATTTCTAGAGGACTCAACCAAAAAAAAATAACCCAAGAATTAACGGAAGGAGGGTTTGATGTCTGGCTAGATATGAACAGTCTCATCGAAAAGTTTCTCTCGTCTACGGAAATCATGACCATCGAGGACTACAAGAAGTTCAAGGATTTTCCATCAAAGTTTACCCAAATTATGGAAGAGGACGGTCTAAAAGAATTCATCCATACCCCTCTGCGTATGGCCGACAAAGTATTCGGTGCACTGGTATTTGATGCAAAAAAATCTGGAACATATGACGAAAGGCACTTTTCTCTTTTTCAAGCCATTGCCGACCAACTCGCCGTAGCGGTAAGCAATGTGCTGGCCCAAGAAGAGTTATTAAAACGCCAGAAACGGATTGAAGACTTACTGAAAATCAGTACTGCAGCTTCTAACATCCAGTCTCGAAGCGAACTTTTAAAAGTGATTTTCGAGACTATAAAACCCGTATTTCCATTTGATACTGCAGGGCTCTTTATCATCGACCATAAAAATGATGAGCATTATGAAATACTGGACAATATCGATATTTTAGGACAGCATGACGCTACTCAGGTTGAAATAATCAATTCCAATCTTCTAGGCAGGTTTAAACACAAGGGCAGCGGAATTGAATATGTATCACGAAAGGGTGGTCCACGTTTGTTCGACCTTAAAAAAGATGCTAAAAAATGGCCGCACCCACAAATAAATATAATGTTAGACAACGGGTTACGTCAGCTCATTGGCATAGGTCTAAAATCTGGAAGCGAAACTTTTGGTATGCTGTGTTTTAGTTCTAAAAAAGAAGATTTCTATTCTGAAAAGGATTTTTCGTTTTTCAAGGCAATATCAGAGCAAGTAGCTTTGGCGGTAAGCAATGTATTGTCGTCTGAAGAAGTTCTTCTTCAAAAAGAGAAAGTAGAAAACCTGTTAAGTATTAGCAATACCATTTCTACCATTGCCAGTGGGGCAGATTTAATAAGGCTTATCCTTACCGACCTGAAAAGATTTTTTCCTTTTGATGATGCGGGTCTCTTTGTCTATGACTTTGCAGCCAAAGAGGAGCGTGACCTGGTGGTCGACTATAATTTTAATATGGGTTTTTCCAAAACACTCTATGATGAAGGTCTCTCAGGGTGGATGCCCATATCGGAGGCATCCTTGTTCACTACCAACAGAGGGCCGCATGTACTTACACCCGATGAGTTGATAAGCAAATACCCACACCCTCATTTTGAATATCTCAAAGAACACGGGTTTAAAATAATGATTGGCGGGCCGCTTAAAAATGGCGGTGAAGTGATTGGGATGTTATGTTTTTGGAGTTTTAATGAGAATGCGTATTCCGATGATAGCATTGCTACGTTCAAATCTATTTCGGACCAAGTAGGGATTGCCCTGGGAAATGTACTGGCCAACGAGCAACTTCTCGAAGAAAAGAAAAAGACCGAAGACCTGCTGGCCGTCACCGAGTCTATCGCCAACATCACCACTGGTCCGGAACTGGTCAAAGCCATTTTTGATAAGCTGCAGAAAATATTTCCTTTTGATGATGCAGGCTTGTTCCAGATGGATAATGATAAGAAAATGGAACGCGACCTTATTGTCGATTTCGGATATGATACTTCCTCAGAAATTAATGAGGAGCTAAGAAAAAAAGGATTGGTGGGTTGGATGCCGTTGAGTCAAGGAGTAAACCATTTATCAAAATCAGGGATAGTCACATTGGGAACGGAGGTTTACGAATTGTTTGACCATCCCCATTTTGAAAATCAAGAAAACCGTATCTTCAGGCAAATCATATCCGGCCCGCTAAGACAAGGAGAAAACACCATTGGGGCTTTATGCTTTTGGAGCAAAAAGGAGAATGCATTTCAGGGACAAGAATCTCTCTTTAAATCCATTATCGACCAGATAAGTGTAGCATTGAGCAATATCATTGCCAACGAACAGTTAATTTCTGAAAAGAAGAAGACTGAAGACTTGCTGGCTGTTACCGAGAGTATTGCCAACATTACCACTGGACCAGAACTGATACGTGCCATCTTTGGTAAATTACACAACGTTTTTCCTTTTGATGAGATTGGACTCTTTCATTTGGATTTTGAAAACAACCGAGAACGTGACCTTACTGTGTATAATCAATACGACTTAGACAAGGAAAATACGACCCATACAACAAATGGATTGATGGAATGGATGCCTATCAGACAATGTACCACGTATCTGTCGGAATCATTGATTATAAATGGGCAGGAGATTTACGAGCAGCTTCATCATCCCCCTTTCGAAGACCCGAAAAACCGCATTTTTAAACAAATCATTGCCGGTCCCTTAAAAGAAGGCGACAAAACCATTGGTATGCTCTGCTTTTGGAGCAAAGAAGAGAATGAATTTGATGGTCAGGAGTCCTTGTTCAAGTCCATTACCGACCAGATGAGCGTGGCGTTGAGCAACATCATTGCCAATGAGGATATTCAGCAGCGTGAAATGGAGAAGTCATTGCAGGTCGATATTTTCAACGCGTTGAACGATTCCAAACTATGGGAGCAAAAGTTATCTGGCATCACAAGGGTATTGCAACGGCATATACCTTTCAATCTTATTGTATTCAACTTTTTTGAAACCGAAGAAGCTACCGGTGAACGACTACCATTTTATAGCCTTGAACGTTTGGGGATAGAGGAATATAGACTTTTTGACCTGGCGCATTTTTCAAAAATGACAGGTATGGGAGAGAACTATTTAAAGCAAGCATTTGCAGCGACTGACCTCGAACCCAACATATTTGACTACAACAACCTGGGTAAAAAAATTGGGAAAAATGAATTTCTCAATGCGATTCATAAGGTCTTCGGCGCAAACAGCGTTTTAAATTACCCCATTGATTTAGGCAATGCAAGAACGATTTATATTTCACTGTTTAGCAAAGAGGCCAGCGCGTTTAAAGAACAACATCTTTCCCTTTTGAGGAGTGCAGAGCAGTCACTCGTGCTGTCTCTTGAACGCCAGCTCGCCTATGACGAGATACAATTGCTCAATGAACGTCTACAGAGCGAGAAAAAATACCTGCAATCAGAGATGCAGGCAACGTATCACTTTGGAGAGATTATAGGTGAAAGTGCCATTATGCAGATGGTATTTAAGCAGATAAACGATGTAGCATCACTGGACACCACTGTTCTTATACAAGGCGAAACCGGTACCGGTAAAGAACTTGTTGCACGGGCCATCCATGAAAACTCACCGCGGCAGGATGCACTGCTTGTTAAGGTCAATTGTGCTGCCATTCCCCGGGAAACTGTGGAGAGCGAGCTTTTTGGCCATGTAAAAGGAGCGTTCACAGGAGCCATTAAGGACCGGGTCGGAAAATTTGAACTCGCCGATGGTGGAACCATCTTTCTTGATGAGATAGGTGAGCTCTCGCTCGATTTACAAGCCAAGCTACTGCGGGTGTTGCAAGAAAAAGAGGTGGAGCAATTGGGCAGTAACCGTCTTAAAAAAATAGATTTTAGAGTCATTGCAGCTACAAACCGTAACCTATCCTTAGAGGTCGAAAAAGGTAACTTTAGGTCAGACTTGTTCTACCGCCTGCATATTTTTCCAATGCAACTGCCGCCACTGCGCTTACGCGAAAACGATGTTATACTCATCGCAGAACAAATAGCAAAACAGGTCTGTACCAAGATTGGAACAACTTTTAAAGGATTTTCAAATGCCAGCAAAAAAGTATTGTTGTCCTACGCCTGGCCCGGTAATGTAAGGGAGTTGCAAAACCTTATCGAGCAGACCTTGATACAAAACCGCGGCGAGATTGAAAATCTAAGACCTGGCTTTCAGGCCGTGAGCGATGATATTCCTCTTAAAGCGGACAGTTTTGAGGATATAGTCAATGCGGACAATCTTAAGGAAATTACTCTTGAGGACATTGACCTGCGCACCCAGGAGCTTGAAAAGGCCTATCTGTATGCCATCCTTAATCATACAAAATGGAGAGTAAGTGGCAGGGATGGCGCTGCTTCTTTACTCGATGTAAAGGCGACCACGCTTGAGTATAGATTGAAAAAGCTAGGTATTAGTCGTAAAAGTAGCTAGTAAATCAAATAATCCTCTTACACTGCTTCTTTATAATCTTTTTTCATCACTCTTCAGGCAATTCCGGGTTAAAAGTATCTGAAACCCTTAGAAAAGTATCAAGCGTACCTTAAAGAATTTATTCAAATTTACAGAGGTGCTTCCTTAGATAGTAATGAACTACGACCCCGAACCATCTATTATATAAGGTTTGTGCTATCTGTTTGGAAAGCCAATACCAGTAAATCAAGAGCTAGCAATGAACAAAGAAAAGAATCATCATACAGACTCGATTCCCCCAAAAAAGTGGAAAATGTTTATCCTGATATGGGTCATCGTTTATCCGCTTATCCTGATTGTTACCAATACGTTGAGGCTATTTTTTCCTGAGATGAATTCGCCTCTATCAATGTTGGTCACATCACTTACCATTGTTAGCGCAATGGTTTTTATAATGATTCCCTTGATTAATAAATTCTTAGGAAAATGGATTAGAAAATGAAAAATCCCAACCCAATTGGATTAAAAGCCAAAGGGAGTTTTTGTAACGGAAAAAATTAAATAAAACCAAGTATCGATAAATTATGAAATGAGCCATAATAAATCTTAATACCTACCGAGATGGTTATTGGTGAAATCGAAGATTCATGAACTCCTTTGAAAAACAATTGGAAATGATGTGAATAATTACATATGACCTATTAAAATCAATAAAAATTAACAGATGAAACAAAAAATTGTAAAAAGACATAGACCCTTAATCCTCAGCGCGCTCGTGGTTATTTCATTAGGCTTTTTTAGCTGTAACCAAAAACAGAAAAAAGAGTCAACCGCTGAAACTAAAGTCGATTTAGAACTTAAAATCGACAGATTCAATATTCCTGGTGTAGGACAGGTAGAAAGCATCATGATAGAGGATGAGAATGGCATCGTTTTAATTGACGCGCAACGTACAAAAAGTGCAGGAAAACAAGTAGTAGAGAAACTGAAATCAAAAGGAAAGCAGTTGTACGCCGTATTGATAACCCACCCACATCCCGACCATGTCGGAGGATTACCTACAATTCTTGAAGCATTCCCTGGAACCCCTGTTCTGGCAACCAAAGCGACCAAAGAAGAAATGGTTACCGATAGTGAGGGGGAATTCTATTTTGCCAGAAAGGTGAATGGAGACGAATATCCTACTGAACTGGCACTACCAACTAGACTGATTGAAGATGGTGAGACCGTTACTTTTGGCGATATCGACTTAGTGGTTGATGAGCTTGGCCCTGGTGAGGCCATAGATATAAATGTGTTTTATTCCAAAGAACTCAATGCACTGTTTGTAGGGGATCTAATGGATAACAACCGCCTTGGTTTTGTTCTTGAAAAGAGGACTGCCCCTTGGCTACAACAGTTAGATAAAGTATGGGCAGACTATGGGAAAGAAAATCCAATAACCTATCCTGGTCACGGTGACCCTGCTGTTTTAAGAAGGTTGGTAGAGGAACAAAAAGAGTGGCTTATCGATTTGAGAACGCTTGTTGGGAAAGAGATGAAAAACGGAAAGAAACTGTCTGATACGCAAGTTGCAAATATCGAGAGTGCCTTTGAGGAACTACATCCCAATCAAATTCCGGTAGCCCCCATTCCGGATATGATGAAACTCAACATTAAGGCTGTTGCAGAAGAGCTTACTTTGGAAAATAAATAAAAAAATGCGTCTCAAATACTTTTACATATATGGAATACGGAGATGTTCAGAGAAAAACAAAAAATTCCCTATTGAAATCCTATTTTGTAAAGACGATAATGATGCCAATTTGAGGATGACCCCTTTTGATGCCATTAGGATACTACGCGAAAAACAGGGTGTTTTTTTTATTTTTCACGAGGGTGCAAGCCGTCAGTTTTTCATTTCGGAAAAAATGGGTAAAATAGAAGTGGCTGTATCAGGTTCCGAAATTGGGTTTCAAGTCTTCAGCCAATTACCTGAAATGCCTATTTAATATCCTTTGGGAAATGACCAAAAAAAAGCGGGGCATAAATTAAATTGAAACACAGCGCATGAAAGAAGTGTTGGAAGTTTAAAAAGCTATTAATTTTCACCAGGAGATAATACGTAAATGAAATCAAAGGAAAGGTCAAGTTAAATTTTAGACAACGCTTTTTAGGTGGGAGTATGATTTTAAGTTATTCATCTTAATTACAAAATTAATAATAAACTCATCTTGATGTGACTTCATTCTTAAATACTTATATAAAGAGCGCAAATAGTGTCACATCTAATTGGCGAAAACTTTTATGGTGGAGCAATATTTAACTTTAAATACAAGTAGAGTTGAAAAAGGCTCTCTTTTTTTTCTTATAGAAAATTGAGCCATTAGAATGAAAGAATATAGAAACAAAATTGAATAAATCAGATCATTAAATAATGAAGAAATATTTTAGAATCGGAATTATTGGCTCCGGTAATATCTGAGGAAATCTAAGAAAACATTTTACAAAAGCTTGGCATAGTGTGTTTTTCAGTTCACGTCATCCAGACATATTATCTAACCTGCTAAAGAAGTCAGGAGATAATGCCAAAGCAGACTCGGTAGAGGATGCGTTGTCATTATTCAGCACAGGCTCTGTGACCGTCCCGATTAAGAAATCGGGATGCTCTATCCAACTGAGTCAAGCAATAGTTCAATATATCTTCTTGATTTCTTTTTTTTGATTTCCGTTTCTCTTTGATATGCTTCAGATTTTGTCTCATATTCTTCTGTGTATACTACTATCCAAGGAGATCCGCTTTTAGTAGACTTACTTC
>CANMSL010000011.1 GCA_947500505.1 uncultured Aquimarina sp.
TTTCAACACTTTAATTTACTAAAAATCTATCTTTTTTGTTATAAAAATCTTATCAAATATTAATCGAACTCAGGTTAAAAGGAAAACTACCTTCCCGAATCGGTTTGGCTATAAAACCTTTAATCTTAAGAGAATCGGATAGATAGGTGATTCTAAAAAACTCAATTTCTTTAAGAGCCTTCATCATTGTTGAATCCGTCTTATGAATTTTGGCAATTGTGGAATCACTTAAAATTAACCTTTCTTTTTCTATAATTTTTCCATTCTGAGAATAAGAAAGAAAACAATTTAAAAAGGTGAAGAGTAGAAGTGTTTTTAGTGTGGATCTCATGGGTATGTTTACTTGCTGATTTACAATAATTAGACTATATCAAAAGGTTTATTTTTTATGATCTCCATGAACTCTTTTCTAATAACAGATTCAACAAACTTTCCTCTGTATTCTATTGTGGTAGTGAAACTGCTTTTATCTTTAATCCCTCTTGAGGAAACACAAAGGTGTTTGGCCTGTACTACAACAATTACATCTTTAGTTCCTAAAGTTTGTTGCAAATCTTTTAGAATCTGTAAACAAAGTCTCTCTTGTACCTGAGGTCGATGTGCATAATAATCCACTAATCTATTTATTTTAGATAGTCCAATTACTTTTCCTTTAGGGAAATACCCTACATGTGCAGTACCTACAATTGGGAGGAAATGGTGCTCACAAGAAGAATCAATATTGATGTTTTGCTCTACCAACATCTTATTGTATTGATACTTATTCTCAAAAACGGAAGTTTTTGGACGATTTTTAGGATTTAAACCAAAAAAGAGCTCCTTAACAAACATTTTAGCGACTCTATAAGGAGTTCCGGAAAAGCTATCATCTGTCAGATCAAGTCCCAACTCTTTCATAATTTCTGCAAAGTGATATTGTATATTTTTAATTTTATCATCGTCAGATGTATCAAAAGCATCTGCCCGCAAAGGTGTTTCTGCTGAATTAGAAATATGTGCATCTCCAATGGATTCTATTTCATTTTCTTTTTTAGTGCTCATGATAAATTAATTTGTACAACATTTTTCATTGTTACATCTACAATACTTTTGATGGTACAAATGTAGGCTAGCTAAAACAACAGCAATAATGTAGATAAATTCTTCGGCTAATGATATTAGATGAAGCTTTTCATTAAGCACAATTACGAATAGAAGAGACCAGCATAACCAAAAAGCAAACGCTAACTTTTTATTAGAAGTGGTCTGTGTTGTTCTATAAACAGCTATAAAGGATAGCACTAAAAAAATTAAATCTAAAGATTTCCACCAAAAATGGTGTGTACCTTTAGAAACTATCAATCCTGTATGAGCTAAAAATAAAAAAGGAGTAACAAGGCAATGTATTAAACATAAGCAACTTGCTAAAATTCCTAGTCTGTCCGAGTTTCCAAGTAAATTAAGTAGTCTCAATGAAAATAAGTTTTAATCGTAGCGAATATAATACTATTTTTATTAATGCAATATAGTTGCTTTAATAAATATTGTTACTATTTAACATATATAGATTATTTGTAATATTAAGTTGATCGTTGGCAATCCGTCGAATGATAGTTGGTTTCACAGTTAAATTTATGTTAATTAAAGTTAACATATGTTAAGGTTTTCATTGTTTAATTATGGAATTTTCCTACAAATTTGTATTGAAAGAATTTTCTGGTTAAACACTTGGTAATATGCTATTTTTACTAAAGCAACTATATTGCAATAATACTATTTGATATAATTCAAATTCCTTCTTAATTTTTGTGTGTCAGTAACTTATCCTATGGTTTTGCCATAATGAATTTTTAATTTGAATTTATACATTTGGTTTCTAACACAAATTTTAACTCAATATGAAAAATTTAAGTAAACTAGCTGTAAGTACACTACTTTCAGCTTTAGTAATGACTTCTTGTCAAAATGAAAACCTATCTGATGGCGAAGCAGAAGCGATTGTAGAACCCACCAGTACCGAAGGTAAAATAATTTCAGGCGAGTACATCGTGGTATTTAATGATTCCAAAGTTGAACCGGCATCGAAAGTTCTAGAAAAGCGATCTTTTACGAATAGAGAAGAAAAAGCAAAATCAGTTCGAGAAATTTCTGAGGTATCAATCAAAAAAATGATTACTATTTTGTCAGAAAATGATTTGGATCAGTCTAAAGTACTTGATTATTATACTACTAAAATTTCTGGGATGGCTATTAAACTTGGAGATAATGAATTCCAAAAATTATCTAAAGATCCTAATGTAGTCGCAATAGAGTATAACAGGGTGGTGGAATTACCAAAGTTCGAAGTAGAAGAGGTTTTTACCGGAGATAAGTCACAAAAAATGGCTCAGGAGACTCCTTGTGGTATCGCAAGAGCAGGAGGAGCTGCTAATGGTTCAAATAGAGACGAATGGATTTGGGTAATTGATAGTGGAATCGATTTAGATCATCCAGATCTTAATGTAGAAACGAATACTACCTATGCAAGATCTTTTGTAGGAGGATCAGCTAATGATTGTAACGGACACGGTACTCATGTGGCCGGAACAGCTGCGGCGGTTAATAATAGTATTGGTGTTGTAGGTGTTTCTGCAGGTGCACGTGTAGTGCCTGTGAGAGTCTTTGGATGTAATGGGAGTAGTAGTACCGCTACCATATTATCAGGAATTGATCATGTTGGTAGATACGATTTAGCTGGTGATGTAGCTAACTTAAGTTTAGGTGGGTTTTTTGGATCCGGGTGTGCTAACAATTCTTCTTACAGAAACGCATTATTGGCTTTAGGAAACGCAGGAACGAGAGTTGCAATCGCAGCGGGAAATAGCGGTGATGACTCGGCAAATTATCAACCAGCATGTGTTAACGGCACAAATATTTACACAGTGGCTTCTATGACTTGCAGTCAAGGATTTTCATCTTTCTCGAACTATAATATGAATCCAGTTGATGTGATCGCTACTGGTAGTAGTGTAAGAAGTACATATTTAAACGGAGGTTACGCTACCTTAAGCGGAACTTCAATGGCATCACCTCATGTGGCAGGAATTATGCACGCCAGAAGAAATGGGCCTAGAACATCTGGTTCTGTAAGTAATAGAGGAGAAAACTATCCTATAGCTGTAAGATAAAAGGCATCGTCTTTGTTTTTAAGTTGGGATGTGTAGTTACGAAACCATCAGCTGGAGAGCGGGTGGTTTCATTTTATTTGCACTTATTACAGGTGCCAATAACCAAAAATTGAGTCTCTTGAATGGTAAAACCTTCTAAATTTGGAATATTCAGTGTATTTGGTTGACAAGTTATCTCTTTACACACTTGACATTCAAAATGTATATGATTATGAATTTTATGTGATGTTCCGCAGTTATTACAAAGTGCATAATATGCTTTACCATTTTTACCAGTTACGAAATGAACATCCCCTTTTTCTGTAAATCGATCTAATATCCTGTATATCGTTGTTTTATTAACCTTTATAGGAATTGCAGCCATAATTTCTTCAGCAGACATCGCGTGTTCTGTTTCAGAAAGGATTTTCTTAACAAGATTTTGCTTTTCAGTATTTCTTGATTTTTTGATTTCCATAGTACAGTATTCGAACTACTTTACTTTATCGAAAGTAGTAATTTTTTAGCCATTATAGTTTTTTTTCCGTGAAATTGAAAAAAGATATACATCAATACGTAGTCTTTTGGAAAATTTATTTTTAGGAAAACGGAATTTTTTTCAAACTCAATTACTAGGGGGTCAGAACTTTTAGATTTTATTCTGATTATCCGTAATACTTCATAATGATAGCGTGAATGTTAAGTCGAGCGTAGTAGAAACCTTATTTTTAGCACTTTAGTTTTGTAAATAACGTTCTGATATTTAGTTTTTTCAGGTTGGAGTCCATACGTAGTTCTGTAAGAAAAAAACTTAGGACATAGTTGTAATAGTAGGAATAGAATTCGGATACTGAATCTAATTCTGTTGACTTAAATTCTCTTTTGTTTTTTTCTCTTTCCCCACCAAATGAAAAATCCGGTAATTGGTAAACTGGTACCAAATAGACCAATAAACAAGGCTAAAATCTGTGTTGGCCACCCACCAAAAGTACCCATATGAATATCCAAATTAGTTTCTAAAATATCTTGATTTTTTTCAAATTCGGAGACAAGAGGCTTGTCTAATAATTTTCCGGTGTATCTATCCAGAATTTGATTATCACCATAGAGATGCAAAAAACGATCATCACTGTCTATAAGTACAAATTGTGAAGTGGGCGCATCAGGCTGAATGGCCATAAATGTTAATTTATGGTTATCAGTATGAACATCTTTAAATTGTTCGAACATATATTGTAAGCTTTTAAAATCTTTGTTTTCCTGTTTGTCCGCCGTGGGAGGATTTTGACCGATGAGCTCAGGAGAACCACCAAACACTGCTACTACTGGTTTTTCAATCCATTCAAAAGACATTACTAAGCCTGTGGTTATACTAATCAATAATAACCAACAGGCATAAAAACCGTATACACGATGAAAATCATGGTTTATTCGTTTTTTAGAAGCAGGATATTTTGGTTTAAAGGCTGATTTTGATTCGTTCTTACTTCTTGGCCACCATAGTACAAGTCCTAAAATCAATTGTGTCAAAAATATTAGCGACGCAATGCGGATAATCCAAAGACCAACTTCGCCCAATAATAGTTCGGAATGAAAGTGGGCAACTAAGAAGAAAAAGTTTATAGAACTGGAATCTTCAGCAATAATTTCACCGGAATATGGATTAATAAATGTGAGTTTTAGTATTGGTGTTTCTGAGCCTTCCTTTATAATACCACTTACGACATCAAATGATCGTGTTGGGTCTGTATATGTATTTATCCAAAAGTATTGTTCGTCTGGATATTTTGATTTATATGTAGCTACTATAGAATCGACCATCATACGTTTCCCTTCGATATTTACGATGAGATGCTCTTTATTGTAGCTATGCATCACTTCTTCGGCAAAAACGAACAGCGCTCCGGATACACATAATAAACAGACTACAATACCTGATACAAGTCCCAGCCAGAGATGTATTTTTCTTGTTGTTTTTCGTTTTACCATAATAAAAAGATATATGGGCAGTTTTTTTTAGAACCTACCCGTTACCAATTAAAGTGGAAATAAAGATTGTACTATACCATTGCTTAAATACAACTCCTCGTTTACTGAGAAACCGTCATAAGAATAATAGCCAGAGCCATTACTGTTACTATACGGGATCCAAACTTTACCCTCGGAAACGAAAGGAGCGTTGATCGTATTGAAGTCGTTCACAGGAGCTCCTTCAATTTTTGTCGCTACCTTAGTATTAATATCAATGGCATATAAAATCAAATTTTCCTCAACAAAATTACTATAATCAGGTGCAAAAGGAACTTCCTTTATATAGGTCACTATTGAGTTTCTAATTCTTGAAGAGCCTCCTAGAAACCATTTGATACCCTCTCCGCTAATATAGTCGTTGATGTTGATTTCCCATTCTTGGTCGATTTCGTCCTCACCTGCTTTAATACGCAGTATTTTGCCATTTCGTTCACCGTTCAACATATTTCCCATGGTGTTAAAATACATATCGCCATTAGTGTCAATTTGGTAATCGTTAAGATTAGTTGGGTAATAGGACACTTCCTGAGCACCTGCAAGCGTAGTTGTCTTTAAGTAAGTGTCTGTGGAAATATCAATGACGGCTATGTTAATTTCATCAATAGCGCTATCGCCAAACCCAAATTCTGTAGCATTGTATTGGACATCTACAAAAAGTTTTCCTTCCTTGGAAACAATCATTCGTGCACCAAGTAATTCTTGTATAATATCTGAATTATCTCCTTTTCTGGAAAGCGATGATAAGTCAATTTCTCCAGTACGTTCCATAGTCTCCGGATTAAAGACCTGAATTTTTAATAGTCCTCTTCCTGCATCGAAATAATATCCTTTAGAATTGCTAACAATATGAAAATTTGTGTTATAATCACCACTGCTGGCGACGATAAAACCCTCATTAACTAAATTACCTTGATCATCCACACTATATTTTTGGATACCGTTTTCTCCTAAAGTATTATAACCCAAATAAATGTTGCCATTATAAGAAGTACCTCCGTTTCTTGAACCTGAAACTTGTATACTGTTTCTTATTGAGGTAACATCAAAATCACCGCTTGGTAGTTCTTCCAAGGGCACAACGAATCCTGTACCCGACTGTATATCTGTTGTTGCAATTACTCCAAATTTCGCATTAAAAGAGGTTGGTGTAGGAGCCATATTATCATCGTCACTACAGCTGGAAAGTGTTAGAATACATAAACTACATAAAATAAAACTGATTTTTTTCATAACATTAAAATTTAATTGATTGTATATCTGATTTTGAAATTGAAATTTCTGCCTGGGCGTTGCACTCTAAAATTGTCGAATACAGATTCATCAAGCACATTATTGATTGCCAAATTGAACCATAGCGGAATTTTGGTGAATTTATAGGTAGCACCTATATCCCAAACAAATTGAGTAGGTATTAAAAATTGGTCTGCATTTACATTCGGTTTTTCGAATATATTGTTAGATTCCAATTCCTTTGGAATCGAAAAGCGATAGTAAAATTGGGTATAGCTAACATTCGAATAGAGATCTAAGCGGTCTTGTTTAACAAATGCGTTTGGCAATTGGTATTCCTTGTTGAAATTAGCAAACAAGTAAGGGATATTGGGAATTCTTGAACCCTCATTCAACTGTTCTTGAGGGTTGTCAATATTTACACGTCGTAAGTCTTGATAAGTGACGTTACAATTGGTTTTGAACCGATTGAAAAATCGATTTCTAAAACCAAGTTCAATACCCTTAACTCTTGCGTTTGACCAGTTCTCGTAATTAGAAAAAGGAATGCGCGGAATAAACTGTACCAAATCGGATTGATCCCGATAAAATAGATTTAAGTCGATCCAAGCCGTTTTTTTACTATTTAGATGAGATGATCCGCCCAAATTAAAATTATGGCTACGCTCTGGGACTAAATTCGAATTACCGAGCACAAAAAGTCCATCTCCAAAATATTCTTCAGCATCGGGAATACGTGTTGTATGCTCATAAGAAAAACGTATAAAGCGGCTGTCATCAAAATTGTAGCGTAAAGAGTTTCCGATACCGTAATTTTCCTCTGTACGTTTCGGAACATCTCCTGTATAGGCAAAACCAATATCGACTGCTTGGGTGCTTATAGCAAAACGCTTGATGGTGAGTTCGTTAATTAGTTTTCCTTCCAGAAAACTACTCTGTAATCCCAGTCCTGTAATATTTTTGCGGTAGATAGCCTCTATGGTCAATGGGTCGATATCAGTATTTACAATTTTATTTCCGAAAGGATTGGTACCTAGCCTGGATTGTGAAGAGAAAACATGGTTTAGAATGATCTTATGACGTTCTGTTAGGTCATAATCAAAATAGGTACGTAGAATTGAATTACTGAAGGTAATGTCTTGCAAAGTTTTTGTCTGTCCGATCTCTCCACCTATTTCACTAACCCGTTCTATTTCCCCGAACCAGTTATAGCGGTTATTGGTAGTGTCAATGGTTTTGGTATTTACTTCACTATAAACAGCAAATACATCTATCTTAAAACGTGTGAACTGTTTTTTATAATGAAGGTTAACACCAAAGTTTTCTTCTTCAAAGGTAGCTTCTCCATAGGGGAGAGTTTGTAATAAGTCATTTTGTAATTCTTTGTCAAATTTGAAATAGTTGAGCCCTAGTTCCAGCTTGTCTGCAATTGTAATATCCGAATAACCCGCCTTGATTTCCGAATAGAATGAGTGTATACCATCGTGAAAACGTTCTACAGTTGCAGGAGCTTCTCTAGCTGTTTCTGGGTCAGGCACCAACACATCAATTTTATAGTTATTATCTGATGATATGAAATAGTTTGAAGTATTTATCCCGAATTTTGAATTCGGAAAATTATAATGAGCATTTAGACTAAATTGATGAGAATTAAAAGAACCGTATTGATATGAAACATCAACGTAATCATTAGAGTTTTCTTTTGTCACAAAATTTACACCACCGCCAAGTGCATCAGATCCTAATGATGCGGGAAGTACACCTTTGTATACATCTAAACGTTGTAGAGCATCTACGGGAATCAAGGTTAGATTGAAGGCTCTTCCTAAATAATCCAAGGGAATGCCATCTTTAAAAAAGCGTACGGCATTACCTTGTAAACCGTTAATATTAATCTCAGATTCACTACCTATGCCCGCCGATTGTCTTACTTTAAGTCCCGATGTCTGATTGATAACTTGCGGTATAGAAATGGATTTAATCTTGGAAGAAGCCAAATTAATAACCCTAACATCTTGTGCTTGTGCAGCCGATTTTGATGCAGAAGATTGTACTCGAACTTCACTGAGTTCAACCGATTCTTCCTTGATTTCAAGAGATACTTCAAGTCTTAATTTATTATTGAAGGAAAAAGGAATTCTGGTGTTTGAATACCCAACTCCAGATATAACAAGAGTTCCATTTTGTTGTTTAACATTGGATATTTCAAACCATCCATCAACTTTAGTAATCGCTCCTTTTGAGGTGTTTTCAATAATTACGTTTACACCTACCGCAGGTTTTCCACTGGATAAGAGAACCTTACCAGAAATAATCTTCGCGGATTGTGCGGAAATTAAACTAGCGAAGAAAGCAAGAAATATAAAAGGAGCAAAATGCATTTATTTAGACTTATTAAAAATAATATAACGACAAAAATAGATCTTATTTTGAATTATTCTAAATAATAGAACAGAAAATGAATTATTTAATCGTTAATTAATGTTAAATAAATTAAAAAGGTAATAGGACTCTGGCTTAGTTAAGAATAACTTACTAAAATTGAATGCTTAAGCGGTTGAATATGTACTTATTGCTTTATTGGACATCTTTTAATCTTTTTAATGTTCATTATAAAAGCAACGTAATAAACATAAAAATGTATCCAGTTTACTAAGTATGATTATTTAAATTAACAATTTAAGGATATTTCTTTATCGGTTATTTTTGAGATCTAACCATTTGTTTATGAAATGAGTTTTTTTGAGAATAGGAAAACAGACACTTTGACTTTTAAGAAAGAAATTATTGTATTTTAGAAATTTTATAGAAAATATTCTAAATTTTGGAAGGAGTATATCTAATTATCTCGTTACAAGTAATAGCGCATCTATCTCGAATAAGGCAGTCCCAAGCTGTAGTAAAGGCGTAAGCTGTATTATCAAGCGATTTAATGATGATCACTGGATATAGGAAAGAATCTTAAGATATTAAAATCTAAAAAAACCCTCAAAGGTACAGTTGTAAATTCCGGACGCTACAAACTGACTTGCCATAATTTTTTACGTTTATCCATTGATTACGGTCATTCTCTGAGGATTATTATAAAAATAATCAAAAGATGCTTTTAAAAAAGTGCTCAAAAAGATTTAAATTGTGTTCTATAAGATTTTCAATTTTTTTTTAAAAATGCTAATACTGTTTTTTATTTTCTTTATACAAATGTTTAATAATTATTTGTTAGTATTAAACGAAAATTAACAAAACCCTATAATTGTTGTAAGGAAACCCTTGGTATATTTGATGTTAATGGCTAGCATTGTCCTATTTAAATGTGCTATGTATAGTTATTGACAACAAATGAAATATGGAAAGAGAATCATATAAAATTTATATAATTGGAGCAGGAGTGAGCGGTTTAATTGCAGCTCAGGTACTGGAAAAGCATGGATATTCACCGGTAGTTATTGAGGCTACAGATCGTGCAGGGGGCAGGGTTAAAACTGATATAGTAGATGGGTATCAATTAGATCACGGTTTTCAGGTATTGCTTACTGCATATCCTGCGGCTCAGAAATATCTGGATTATGAGAAATTATCTCTACAAAAGTTTTTGTCTGGTGCGACTATTTTTACTAATGGAAAACTAAAAACTATTGGTGATCCACTTCGTAACCCATCTCTTTTAATTTCTACATTACTTTCTAATATTGGTAATTTTTCAGATAAGATAAAGGTGCTCCGACTCAATACTATGCTGAAGAAGAAATCAATTACTACCATTTTTGAAGAAAAAGAAATAAGTACTTTATCGTACTTGCAGAACTATGGTTTTTCTGAACCTATGATCAATGACTTTTTTAGACCTTTCTTTGCCGGCATTTTTTTAGAAACTAATCTGGAAACATCAAGCCGGATGTTTCAGTTTGTGTACAAGATGTTTGGAGAAGGCTATGCCACATTACCGAAAGAAGGTATAGAGGGAATCGTAAAGTACTTGATTTCAAAATTAGAGAAAACAAAATTTATATATAATTCGCCTGTAAAACAGGTTACTGACGGTAAAATACTGTTGGTAAATGGAGAAGAACTAAAAAGTGACTTTTCTATTATCGCTACACAAGCACATCAACTTATTGCTAATCTCAATAATCAAGAGATAGCTTGGAAGTCTTGCGACACCTTATACTTTGAGGCCGATACTAGGGTAATTGATAAATCACTCATTGGATTAATCGCCGATCAAAGTGCTTTGATCAATAATATTTTTTATCATACTAGTTTAAAAACTTCAATAACTCCGAAAAAGGAGTTGCTATCCGTCACTGTTTTAAAAGATCACCAACTCAGTGAAACGGAGCTAAAAGAGAAGGTTGTTAGTGAGTTGTATCAGTTTTGCGGAATCACAGCAGGTAAATTTATAAAGCATTATCATATCATACACGCCTTGCCAAAATTGCAAAATTTGCAATATGAACTTTCTGAAACGGAGACTAAATTAACAAGTACTATTTTTCTGGCAGGAGATCAACTTCTTAATGGATCCCTAAATGCAGCGATGATATCTGGCGAACGTGCGGCGCTCGGGATCATCAAAACATTAGAAGATGGTTTGATAGTTGAGGAATTTACTTCAGAATTCAAATAAAAAGATTTAAATGCGCAATGGATTACGAAGTATATTTATATTCAAGCAGTGTTTCGATATCTGTGTATTCCAAAGCTTTCTGATGACAACTTTCCAGAACAAGAAGCGGAGCTTTTCCTGCTTCTTTTGCTTGTAACCATCTGGAAATACATAAACACCATTTGTCACCTTCTTTCAAACCCGGAAAACTCCAATAGGGTATGGGAGTTGAAAGATCATTTCCTTTAGATTTTGTATACTCTAAAAATTCTAAAGTCATTATGGCACAAATAATATGTGTCCCCGTATCTTCTTCAGTAGTTCTGCAAAATCCATCTCTAAAATAGCCAGTTACCGGATCATTACAGCAAGATTCCAGAGGAGTGCCTAGTACATTTAGTTCTGAAGCCATTTTTTAATGATAAAATATTTTAAATAGAGTCAACGTGAGGGAATCTTTGATCATATTCTGATTTTAATCGCATCAATTTCTTGAAAAAAGGTGCATTTTCCTGATGTGTACGATTATTTAGGAAGTGAATAAACTTGCCCTGTGCGTGAATACTGATACCGTTTGTTTTGTATAAATAAAACTGGTAATAAGGGATCACCCAAGTAAAGTTTTGCAGCCCTTTATTTATTGCTATTAAAATTCCACCAGGCCTTAATTCTATACTACCATAGTTAATATCAGAAACGGTATTCAAATATTTTTTCAAATTCGGACTTACATCTTCTATAATCATACGCTTAGAGCCAATACCATTTAGTTTGATAGAATTTAATAAAGAAAACGGCTTTCCAACCATATCATTGATAAGTTCTTTGTTCTTTTTATTACTATATGTGGTCTCTAATAACATTTTGAGGATTATTTATTTATGACAATCTACTTAAACAGTGGGCACTCCTTTAAGACGTTTTTCTATTTTTCTTTTTTTAGTCGTAAGTCGCTTCATAATGTCCATCAGCTTAGACTCTTTTGTCTTTTTATAGATATCATTTATCGCAAGAATTAGAGATTTAGCCTCTCTGGAGGCAGCTACTCTATCGCTGGTAGACATATTGCTCATTTTTCTGCTTTCAAACTCTAAAGCTTTTTCAACTAGTTCCATAACTTTAATTTTCATAAAGATATAAAATGTTTAACGTTTTATGCTCAAGGTTTAAACAAAATTAACTATTGTGGAATTTCTTACGATCAGAATTCAAGTAATGAATCTTGATTTTTAATGGTTTTCTCCTTTGGAGTTCCTATTTATTGAAGGTGATCTACATCACCTCCAACTCGTACGTATAATACCATATGACATTTGATAAAAGTCATCGTTTTATGGAACTTTAATTTCGTAATTTCTTCCATTTATAATAGACAGAATAATATTAATAATAAAAATGAACTGTCCGCTGGCTATGATAAATATAAAAAGCCATATAGATGAATCAGGAAAATAAGTATTTGTAAAATACCTTTCACCTAGAAAATAATCACTTACAAAACTTCGAATTCCGTTAGTAATTAGTATACCAATCGTTAATATAATGTGTGAGCTATTTAATACAATTGAAGTCTTACAGTTACATTTTCCTAGGATCCAGTATATCATTCCTGTTAGCCCAAAAAATATGCTTACAGATATCAAGATTTGTTGTTGGGAAAACACAAAATAAGAATCGTGAATATTGATATCTAATGTTCGATCATCCTGATAAAATGATAATAGCAAAATCACAACAACGAAGGTCCAGAATAGTAAATATGGTTTTTTTAGAAATTTCACTATCATTATTTTAGTGAGCTTTAGTATCTATTCGAGTAGCTTACCTTTAAAATTTTTAATTTTATCTGTTCTCTCTATCACTTCTTTTAATTCTTTACTAATAGGTTCAAGCTCTTTTTTGATTATTTCAAGTTGACGATTACCATTTAATTTTGAAGTGAAATTGACTTTCATTTCATCATTAATCTCTGTAAAATCTGTTCGCTGATGCGCGCCTCGGCTTTCTTTTCTTTCTATAGCACCAAGAATCGTCGCTTTTGCTGATAGAATAGACCCTTCCAGGTCGAATGCCAACATAACATCTTCAAAGCCTTCGGAGTCAGGTCTGACGTCTAAATTTTTAGCTGCTTCTTCCAGCTCACCTATTTTTGAAAGACCTTGTTTTAATTTTTCTTCACTTCGAACTACACCGCAATGTGCCCACATAATGTTCCTTAATTCTCGTTGTAGAGGTCTGGCTACTTCACTACCATTTTTAATTAAAGAGTCAATTTTATGATGTGCTTCCTGTATCACTTTTCTAGAGCGATATTGAACATCCATATTCAGCGATCGTTCTGCTGCGAATTTACCAGCGCGCTTTCCAAAAATTAATATTTCGGCCAACGAGTTTCCACCTAATCTATTAGCACCATGCAATCCACCGGTAACCTCTCCGGCAGCATATAATCCTTCAATTCCCGTAAAGTGGTCATCAGCATGTACCAGAATCCCTCCCATAGAATAATGAGCAGTTGGAGCTACTTCCATAGGTTGTTTAGAGATATCCAGCATTAAGGTATCTAGATACTGGCGGTACATTCTCGGAAGTTTTTCTACGATAAAGTCTTTAGATTTATGACTAATATCCAGATAGACACCCCCGTTTTTTGTAGCTCGGCCTTCTGTAATCTCGGTATAATTAGCCATGGCTACTCGGTCACGGGTAGAAAGTTCCATACGCTCTGGATCATAATTTTTCATAAAGCGTTCGCCATTTCCATTGATTAAATAACCACCTTCGCCACGAACTGCTTCGGTCACTAAAGCACCTGCCATTTCTTCCGGGATAACCATACCGGTTGGATGAAATTGAACTAGTTCCATATCAGTCAATGTACATCCTGCTTTTAGACCCAAATAATACCCGTCCCCTGTATTTTCATTTCTTCTTGAAGAACTTTTACGCCATATTCTGGTGTGCCCACCAGCAGCTAGGATAACAGCATCAGCCAGAAACACAGTACGTTCTCCATTTTTGATATCAAAAGTCATCGCACCGAAACAAATACCGTTGTGTACCAGTAATTCAGTTACATACTGAGAATCGTGAATAGGAATTTGTAGTGATTCTGCTTTTTTGATAAGTGCAAATAAAATGGAACGCCCTGTATAATCTCCTGAATAGCAAGTCCTTCGGTAAGTGTGAGCACCAAAAAACCGCTGATCCAGTTTACCGTTTTCCAATTTGGCAAAATTAGCCCCCCATTCATCTATTTCTTTCACTAATTCCGGACTTTCTTTAGCCATCAGCTCTACCATCCTGGGTTCGGAAAGCTCATAACCTTCGAGCATGGTATCAGCATAATGCTGTTGCCACGAGTCCTGCGGGTCTACGTTTCCCAAAGCCGCATTAATACCTCCTGCGGCTAAAACCGTATGCACATCTTCTTTTTGACGTTTTCCGATAACGGTTACTTCAACACCTGCTTTTTTTGCTTCGATAGCAGCTCTAAGTCCGGCTCCACCACTCCCGATTACAAGAACATTAGAGACATTTGTAGTATGTTTATTCATTTTTTTGCCTTTAGATTAAGCATTTAATATGCCTTCGATTATTTGATTTAAAATTAAATAAATTAATACATAAATTTTTATTTAACTTAACAATAAATAGCATAAAAATAATTTATGTTTTATTTGTTCGTAAGTTCATATCACAATAAATATGAACTTATGATTTAAAATAAATATAAATAAATAAAAGAGTGTAGCTTGCCAGCATTGCTAATTTATTCTGTAAGCTATTATATTACTATTTATAGAACTCTTTACATTTTATATCTGTTATCAAAAAAATTGTGTAAAATAGTCTTGACTTTTTATAATTGGCTACAAAACGATTGGTTTATTGAATTTTCTTTCTGGTCTTTATTTTTTTTCTTTCCATTCCGAAGAAGGTTCTGGTCTTTCTGTAATTATTTCAACAGTCATTCCTTTTAATGCCTTTCCTGAACTTCTAACACAGGTTAGGTTAATTTCCATAATCTTATAGTATCGGGTTATTGTAGTTTAAGGTAAATTGAAAAACCTATAAAAAAAAGTATGATAAGAATTGCAAGGAATATCCCTAGCCGTTTATTCCCTTTAATATACTCTGCAATCAAATCAAGTAGTGCTTCAAGCATCGGTTTATTAAACTTTATTGAAATATGGTTTTTAAAATATAATATGTCAAAAATGCGATAATTAAGAATCCAAAAACTTTAGAACCTAAATTATTTTTATTATGATCATCCATCGGTTTACAGAATTTTAATCACAATTTCTTTTGGCCTTATTGATCTTATTAGATAAGTATAAAGTACTATTAATAAATTAAGACATCGAAGTTACAAACTTCGAAGAGCAGGGTATCTAAACCCTACCTTTATAACATCGCAGCAAGTATCAAATCGTTAATAAAGAAAGATAAAGGAATCGGCTTGTTATTTTTTATCTATTAGGAATAAGTCTTTATCTTGCAAAGTTAATTTATGTCATATTGATAAAGATGTGGTTATGAACCAAGGTAAACGATTTTATATAATTCCATTAAGAGAAAAATATTATTAAGATTAATTTTTCTCTCAATGAGAATTTGTTAAGATGATATTGATTTAATAACTATTACTTTTTCCTAATAATAGCATTAAGTACTCAACCACCTGCTATAGCGGTTTGTCCTCCAGCCACATTAACTATTACTCCTGATATCGACGTTTCACCGGCAACAATATTAATTATACCTCCCTGTTCTATGATCGTAGAGATATCAACGTTGCCATTTATGTTACTGTCCCCACCCTTAATAGTACTTAATTGATCAAGTTTAGATGTACTAAATTCGTTGATGTGTTTCTTTATCATTTTACAGTTTTAGAAATTAATAATTACTTTATAAGTTTTTTTCTAACTAGACAGTAGCTGGAAAATTTAAGGATACTTTCCAATATTCAGGTTTACATCTCTACTATCTATAAAATTCGCATTGACAAAAAATTACCCATTAAAACTGACCATAACAAAAGAACCAGCCTTTTCCACATATTTGTTCACAAACATCACAACTACTAACTCGTTGTGGAGGTGTATCAGGATATCTTGTGCATTCACATAGAACAGTTTGATCACAAGTCCCCCAGAAAATGCAATCATAAGGAGCATATCCTCCAGAAATGTTTTTCTGCTCATTTTTAGAAATCAAAACACCTAATTTTTCAATATTTTTTATCATCTTTTTAAAATTTAATCTTTTAAAGGTAAATTAAGCTTTTAAAAAAGCAAATATCACCACAGTTCTTTGCAACTATTACTGAATCTAAAGGTAATAATATTTATGACTGATTTGATCGTTTTATTAAACTTTTAATTAATTCCTTTCATCATATCTAGTAATTTCTTTCCAGATATGTTTACATTTTAAGCATTTGTAGGTTTGTTCTGTGATTCTTACATATGTATAGTCTGGATCATAGCCTAAATCTTTTCTTTCTATAGTGTTATAGTAGAAAAAGCTTGCTTTGCATTTAGGACAACGGTTCTTATTTAAATACCAAATAAAATATACAATTATTATGATTACTAAAAACAATATGATTAAGAATGCTTTCAAATTATCGTTTTATTGAACTTTAATTAATAAGATCTTTTTTTTAGAATAGAAACTATAAAATTAATTAGAAAAATGACTATCATAAAAGTATTGATAATTACTATCCAGTTAACACTGAAAAGAAAAAAATTATAAATCATAAACCCGCTCCGCAAAGTCTCCTGACTTTGAGGAATTGCTCACCAATGTATACTTTTGGTAAATGCCGATTGTTTTAATACATCAATTATCAAATCATTTAATAAATCTCGGATTGCAAATCCGAGCTATCGGGCGCATTGTTTTAATATATCATCTATGTGTTTTCCGCGAAGTCGGGAGACTTTGTGCAGCGGGTGGTTTCAAAAAGGGAGCATCTAATTTATTTTATCAATAACAGTTCCTTCAAAAGTTAACGAAAACATAGGGAAAGAAATATTATTTTCGCTATCTTCATATCTCATTACTCCTTCTGACTTTAATCTAATATTTTCACCATCATTGAGTCCTCCAGAAACAATAACTGCTGGATGAGTATTACCTTCAGCTTCTTGTTGTGTTTCAAAAATTTCATTAGCAGTTCCCATACGAACATAGCTAATCATGATATCATCACTTTCGGCGGCTTCTCTCCAGTTATTCCATTGAGGGTATTCGCCAGTAGTAAGTATTTGAGGAGTTTCCCCCAATTTAATAGCTATCTCAAGCACTAGAGAAAATGTGGCGTTTTCGTAATCTTCTAAATTCCATCCATTAGTCCCATCATCTCTATAAGTTCCATCAGAGATTGCATAGGTTCTATATTTCCAGGTTGCATTTGCTTCATCCCTGAGCAAATAAGTATTAGCGTTATTTAAAGAAAATGTTTGATCTCCAAAAGTAATTTTGCTTAGTTGCAAGTTTGTAGCGTCGTCACTACTGCAAGATACAAAGACTAACAAAATAAGTAATAATAATACAGGGATTGGTAAGTGTATTCTTTTCATGTTAGAATTATTTATTTAGTCTGCCAATATAAACAATTGTTTTAAAATTTCTGATGAAGTTAAAAACAAGTCCAGAGATTTGATTTCAAATTCAATGGAGATATTAAACTGTACGTGCTACGATTTGCTGGAGTGGCGTTCAGATAACACTAGTAAAAATGAAGAAAAATATTCCCCACGCTCCTCAAAGTCTCCTGACTTTGAGGGATTATTCACGAATCATCAACTATTATTTTCGACGGTATTTCCAAACCAAGCTGACAAATATCATAGTTACTCCGTGCCACCTGGATTATTTTTATCTTATAAAATCTTAAGTGATGAAAAATATCCTGTTACCTACCGACTTTTCAGAAAATGCAAGAAATGCGATTGATTATGCGTTGGCCTTCTTTAAAAATGAGTTGTGTACATTCTATGTGCTCAATGTTCAAAAAGCATCCAATTATATGACGGATGATTTGATGGCTGCTCCTGCAAATACTTCTGTGCATCAATCTGTTTTGCAGGGATCAAAAGAAAAATTGAGTATCCTATTAGAAGAGCTCAAAGAAGAAGTAAAGCATGAAAATTATGCCTTTCAGGCGCTTACCGATTATGATATTTTTACCGATGCTATTAAACAAGCGGTAAAGTCAAAAAATATTGATCTTATTGTTATGGGAACTAATGGTGCAACCGGAGCCAGAGAAGTGGTTTTTGGTAGCAACACACTCAATGTCATACGTAAGATTGATTGTTCGGTATTGGTCATTCCGCAAGGATATGTTTTTAAAAGTCCGAAAACGATCATGTATACGATTGATTATAACGATCACTTTAAAACAGAAAACATAGAACCATTGGTAGACACCTTGATGAAGTACAAAGCTTCTTTAAGGATTCTGAAGATCAAAGAAGATGACACAGTAACCATCGCAGAGTTTGATGATAAAAAACATTTAAAAGATTTCTTTAAAGATATCAATCACACCTTTCATTCTATTACCAATGTTCCTACCGCCTTAGCCATCGACAGTTTTGTACAAATTATGGATGTGGACATGAATGCCATGTTCATTCACAGAGAAACGTTTCTCGAAAGGTTTTTCCATGGCTCAGAAACTTCTAAAATAAGTTACGGTACCAGAGTTCCCTTACTTATTATGCATAATTGATACCGTAGAAAAACTTGTAAGCGATGCTGTATGTTGTTTTTCTTATTCTATATTTTTTAGCAGGATCAGTAATTGTTATTAAGCTTATATTATACGGTTTGCGTCCAACCAAAACTCTAGCTTGGATGTTAGCAATCTTCACGATCCCTGTTGGAGGCATGTTATTCTATTTGCTGTTAGGTAGGAACAGAAGAAAGAACAAGCTGTTTCAATTAAAGCGAACAGATGAAATCATTTCGTATTTAGAAAGGGCAGAAAGTCATTACGATCCGGTGAGTGAAGAAGAATATCTGGAACACCGTAAGCTTATCAAACTTATTACCATGAACTGTGGATTTGCTCCAAGTGCAGGAAATAAGCTAAAGCTTCTTAAGAATGGTGATGCCACATTTAAAGCTATTTTTGATAGTTTGAATGAAGCAAAACATTTTATTCATCTGCAATATTACATTTTTGAAGATGGTGAATTAGCCGAAGGATTGTCCGAACTTTTTAAACAAAAAGTAAAAGAAGGTGTTCAGATACGGATTCTCTACGACGGAATAGGAAGCAGATCTTTAAGCAAAAAATATATTAAAAAGCTGCAGAAAGCAGGAGTAGAGATCTATAGTTTTTTACCGATGAAGTTTGGTAAATTTTTATCCTCTTTAAATTATAGGAACCATCGCAAAATTATTGTGGTGGATAATAAAATAGCCTTTACCGGAGGTATTAATGTTGCGGATAAGTATCTAAAAGGTGATCCTGACTTAGGTATCTGGCACGATATGCATTTACAGCTAGAAGGCCCTGTGGTGCATAGTTTACAGGCAATTTTTGTAATGGATTGGTACTTGATCAGTAATCATGAAGATATTTTGAGTCCGTCTTACTTTACGACTTATAAAAAAACAGGTACTATGACTGCCCAAACCGTACATAGCGGTCCGGATGAAGATTTTTCGGCTACCCGACAACTGTATTTTTCTCTGATCAATGAAGCCAAAAACTATGTGTATATCGCTAATCCTTATATCATTCCCGGAGAAGCAATCTTAGAAGCATTAAAAGTGGCCGCATTAAGTGGAGTAGAGGTAAGATTGTTATTATCCGATATTTCCGATAGCAAGATCGTACGATGGTGTGTGCGATCTTATTTTGAAGGATTGATGGAGGCTGGTGTTAAAATATATCTATTTTCAGATGGTTTTCTACATAGCAAAACGATTGTTACCGATGATACGGTTTCTTCTGTAGGGACTACGAATCTTGATCTCAGGAGTTTTGAGCAGAATTATGAAGTGAACGTGGCAATCTATGATGATTCTTTTGCAATCGAATTAAAAAATGATTTTTTAAGGGATTGTGAACAGAGTATTCAGTTAGACTATGCTACTTTTGTAAAGAGACCTTGGAAAGAAAAGCTAAAGGAAGGAGTGGCTAAAATTTTTAGTCCTGTTTTGTAGAAAAGAGATATGATAAAAGCATCAAAAAATATAGGCTTGGTACTCTCTGGAGGAGGATTTAAAGGAGTTGCACACTTAGGAGCGATAAAAGCACTGGAGGAAGCGGGAATACACCCTAATTTTGTTTCAGGAACAAGTGCCGGAGCAATTGTTGGAGCTTTATATGCTGGTGGTTATGCTATAGAAGAGATTAAAGAGTTTTTTAGTAAAACACCTTTGTTTAAATTGAATAGATTTACCAGAAAAAAAGCAGGATTTTTAGATTCCGAGAAGTTTTTTGATGATTTGATAACATACTTTCCCAAAAACACTTTCGAAAGCCTTGAGAAAAAACTTTTTGTAACTGCTACCAATTTGATGGAAGGGACTGTTATGGTTTTTAGTACCGGAGAACTTATTAGACCCCTATTGGCTTCTGCTGCTTTTCCAGGAATGTTTTCTCCGGTTAAAATAAACAGACAATTATATTCTGACGGTGGGATTTTGGATAACTTTCCGATTGAACCATTGCAGGAGCATTGTGATATGATTATCGGTATTGATGTTACACCAATAAAAAAACCAAAAATTTCTGATTTTAAACACTCCTATAATGTGATGCAGCGAGCTTATTATTTACGTGCGATGCCTAATTCTGAAACAAAATTTAAGCACTGTGACCTTATCATTCAGCCAAGAGAACTTGTAAATCACGGAATTTTTAGCAGTGGAAACCTGGATAAAATATTTGATGTTGGATATCAGGACGCAAAACAGCAATTAGCAGTATATTTTGAGAATCAAAAGCAACAACAAGAATAATGATTCAGGAACTTAAGAATAATTACGGACATCTTTTTGAAAATGAGCTATTAGAAGAAATCAATACTGTGGCAACTTTTAAAGAGGTTTCTGAAGGTAATGAACTCATAAAACCGGGAAGTTATATCAAGTCCATGCCATTAATTATTAGCGGTGCGATTAAAATATTAAGAGAAGATCAGGATGGAGATGAGCTATTACTTTATTTTCTTGAAAGAGGAGATACTTGTGCTATGACATTGTCTTGTTGTATCGGTCATCATAAAAGCGAGATTAAAGCAATTGCAGAAACAGATTCTAAACTGATTATGATTCCTGTTGGAAAAATGGAAGAATGGACTGCAAAGTATAAATCCTGGAGGAATTTTGTTTTCGAAAGTTACCATAAACGACTCATGGAAGCTATTGAAACCATCGATAGTATTGCTTTCCTAAAAATGGATGAACGACTACTGAGATATTTAAAAGATAAAACCAAAGTCAATAATGAAAACGTGGTGAACAATACCCATCAGGAAATTGCCTATGATTTACATACGTCTCGCGTAGTAATATCCAGATTACTAAAAAAACTAGAAGTAGAAGGCAAGATAAAATTAAACCGCAATAGCATTAAAATTTTGAGTCTTTAAGCTTAATGAATGAATTTAGCAATGTCTTTTAGTTAAGAATTCTAGTTGTCAGTCTGAGACATCCAATAAATTTTTATCCGGTGGATATACTTTCGTATTTTACTAAAAAACCTTGTTGTCACCCTGAGCCTGTCGAAGGGATTTTACCTAATAATTTGCTTCGACAAGCTCAGCATGACAACGGTCTAAAATTCAAACTGATACAAAACACATAATGATAGCCTGTCGAAGACCAATATACCTTTGGTTTTTAATTACACTGAAATGCTTGCTTTCGATACAACATAGCTAAAACGTGGCACTAAAAGTGGTGTATTCAATTATTATTGAATGGATTAATTGTAAAAATATAAGTTAGATGTAAGTTGAATTTCTAAAAAAAAGCCGTCAAATAGAGTGGTTTCTTATAGTGAAACGAAAAGAAATTAGCCCGCCCGCCTACGGAGGGTATCGAAATTAGGCTTTTTAGGTCGAAAACAACTATTCCCGACCTGTACACCGCTGGAGTATACAATCCTTCTTCGGTCGGATTACTCGAATGGACGTTGCTTTCTTAAACCGATTAACCAATTACCTGTCATTCCAGCGTGTCATATTGAGCTTCCTCCATAGACGGACAGGTGTCGAAATGTAGGTTAGAATCCAAAATAAATTGTAAAAAGCTTTATTACAATCGTTCTGGTTTTCAAAGGCTATGTAACTAATGTTACTGTGATCACCTTACTCTGAAGTTATTTTTGTCAAAAAAAATAATTGATGGAAGTAATAGAAGTTTTGGGGTATTTTGGTGCATTGACTATTGGAGTGGTATTAGGTCTAATAGGTGGAGGAGGTTCTATATTGACGGTACCTGTTTTTGTATACTTAATGCATATCAATCCTGTAACTGCTACGGCATATTCATTATTTGTTGTTGGGTCTTCGGCCTTAGTAGGAGCTGTTAAAAACCTAAGAAAAGGATTGGTTAGTTTAAGAACTGCTATTGTATTTTCTATTCCTGCGTTTATCGCGGTGTATTTGACCAGAAAATTTTTGGTTCCGGCAATACCAGACGAACTATTTTCTATAGTTGACTTCACCATTACCAAAGACATTGGGATCATGGTGTTTTTTGCACTCATCATGCTAATGGCTTCCATTTCTATGATAAAAAATAGAAAAGAAACACCAGAAAAGGAAGAGACAGTATCCTACAACTATCCATTGATTGTGATAGAAGGTATTGTAGTAGGAGCGTTAACAGGGATTGTTGGAGCAGGAGGAGGTTTTTTGATCATTCCGGCATTGGTTTTATTTGCAAGATTACCAATGAAAAAAGCAGTTGCGACATCATTATTAATTATAGCGATTAAGTCCCTTATAGGGTTTTTAGGTGACGTAGAAAATCTACATATTGATTGGAGTTTTCTAATGGTATTTACAGGAATTTCTATTATAGGAATTTTTATAGGAATGTATTTGTCTAATTTTATAGAAGGCGAAAAACTAAAAAAAGGATTTGGTTGGTTTGTTTTAGTAATGGGTATTTATATACTTATCAAGGAATTGGCGTAATGATAATTTTGATTTTGTAACAATTGTTACTGTAAAAAGGTAATTTGAGTCGTATTTTTGGAGCTCAATAATAGAAATAATAGACTTCAGTTTCTGAAGTATAATATAAAATAGAACATATGAAGATAGAACAAATATATACAGGATGTCTGGCACAAGGCGCTTATTATATAGAGAGTGCAGGAGAGGTAGCGATTATAGATCCACTTAGAGAAGTAAAACCATATATCGAAAGAGCAAAAAATGATGGAGCAAAAATCAAGTATATTTTTGAAACGCATTTTCACGCTGATTTTGTGAGTGGACACGTAACACTGGCCAAAGAAACTGGTGCAGAGATCATTTATGGACCGAATGCTAATCCGTCTTTTGAAGCTATTATTGCGGTAGATGGACAGGAGTTTACATTAGGAGATCTTACAATAATAGCTATACATACTCCGGGACACACGATGGAAAGTACTACGTATTTGCTAAGAGATGAAAATGGTAAAGATCACGCTATATTTAGTGGAGACACATTGTTCTTAGGCGATGTAGGACGCCCTGATTTAGCACAGAAAGCTGCTCATATGACTCAAGAAGAATTAGCAGAAACATTGTTTGACAGCTTACGAAATAAAATTATGCCTTTGGCCGATGATGTAATCGTATATCCGGCTCACGGAGCAGGCTCTGCTTGTGGTAAAAACATGATGAAGGAAACGGTGGATTCTTTAGGAAACCAAAAGAAGATGAATTATGCGTTACGAGCAGATATGACCAAAGAAGAGTTTGTAAAAGAAGTGACCGAAGGTTTATTACCGCCTCCACAATATTTTCCTTTAAATGTGAAGATGAATAAAGAAGGATATGAAGATATAGAAGAAGTTCTGGAAAGAGGAACCAAACCATTATCACCAGAAGAATTCGAAATGCTGGCAAATGAAACAGGAGCGGTTGTATTGGATGTAAGACATCAAAATGAATATGTAAAAGGACATATCCCTAGATCTATATTTATCGGAATCGAAGGTGGTTTTGCTCCTTGGGTAGGCGCTTTGATTGCTGATGTAGAGCAACCTATTTTACTAGTGGCTCCAGAAGGTAAAGAAGAAGAAACGATTACACGATTATCCCGTGTAGGTTTTGATAAAACATTAGGATATCTAGAAGGTGGTATAGAAGCCTGGAAAAAAGCAGGAAAAGATTATGACACCATATCATCAATAACAGCAGAGGAACTTAAAAATAAATTAAACACAGAAGAGCCTGAAGTTTTTGATGTGAGAAAAGAAAGTGAATTTGTTGCAGAACATCTTGATAAAGCTAAAAATTCACCCTTAGATTTTATCAATGATCACCTCAATGACTTTCCTGAAGACAAATCATTCTATATACACTGTGCTGGCGGATATAGATCTGTAATTGCAGCATCTATATTAAAAAGTAGAGGTATTCATAATCTCATTGATGTTGCCGGAGGTTTTTCTGCAATGAAGGAAGCTGGAATAGAAACCACAGATTATGTGTGTCCGTCGACTTTAAAATAAATGAGATAAATACTGAATGAAAGAATTTAACAGGAAAAATCACTGGGAAACTGTATATAAAACTAAAGAGCTAAAGAACGTTAGCTGGTATCAAAAATCACCTGAAACTTCTTTAGAATTTATAAAGTATTTCCAAATTCCTAAGACTGCAAAAATTATAGATGTTGGCGGAGGTGATAGTCTTTTGGTAGACCACCTTCTTCAGCTTGGCTATCAAAATGTCACTGTTCTTGATATTTCTGAAACTTCGTTAAATAGAGCGAAAGAAAGGTTAGGCAGTCTTGTAGATCATGTAAATTGGGTTGTAGAAGATATTGTTGATTTCAAACCAAAAGAAACCTATGATTTTTGGCACGATAGGGCAACTTCTCATTTTCTTACTGAAAAGGCGGAAATTGATACTTATATAGCGGCGATCCAAAACAACCTTAACCCAAATGGAATTTTGGTGATGGGAAGCTTTTCTGAAGATGGACCAAAAAAATGCAGTGGAATTGAAGTTACTCAATACTCTGAGCAATCAATGAATGATTTGGTAAAACCTCATTTTGAAAAGGTAAAATGCTCTTATGTAGATCATAAAACTCCATTCGATACCACTCAGAATTTTGTTTTCTGTGGATTTAGAAAAGTAGAAAATAATCAGTTTTGTACTAGTAAAGGAATACCAAAGAAAAGCGTCAGTTCGAGTGGTTTTTCGTAGTGACCTCTCGACTACGCTCGAGATGACAGTAGAAAAATTGTATCGAGAATAGTTTTTCGGATCCGAAAAACTATTCTCGATATCTACCTGGCATTTCGGTAGACAGGCATTTCTTCCTCCGGTCGAAGCACTCGAACGGACGAATTTTGAATAATAAAATCATAATGCACAACGAGTAGAAAACACCTTGTAATAAATTAATAAAAAAACTTTAAGCACATAAACAATGAATTGGATATATGAACCTTGGTCTTGGTATGTTTCAGGACCGTTAATAACTTTAGTGATGTTTTTATTGCTAATGATCGGCAAGAAATTCGGGATGTCGTCTAATCTAAGAACGATGTGTACCATTTGTGGAGCAGGAAAAACAGCAGATTTTTTTAAGTTTGATTGGCGAGCACAGCGTTGGAATCTTGTGGTAGTGTTGGGTGTAATTATTGGAGGTTTTATTGCAGAAAATTATTTATCCAATACTATAGATGTTGATTTAAACCCTAATGTTGTTACAGACCTTCAGGCTAAGGGATTTAATAACGCAGGCAATGGATATATGCCAGATATGTTATTCTCTAATGATGTTTTTACAGATCCAAAAGGTCTAGCAATTCTTATCATTGGTGGATTACTAGTCGGTTTTGGAGCACGGTATGCAGGAGGTTGTACTTCTGGTCATGCGATCTCAGGTTTGAGTGATTTACAATTACCATCTCTGATTGCTGTTATTGGTTTTTTTATCGGTGGTTTGGTAATGATACATTTAATTTTTCCCTTAATATTTTAGATAATGCGTACAATTATATATTTAGCAATTGGTATTTTTTTCGGAATTGTTCTATTTAAATCTGAGGCAGCGTCTTGGTTCAGGATTTATGAAATGTTTCAATTCGCGTCTTTTCATATGTATGGAATTATAGGTTCTGCGGTAGGACTTGGTATTATCGTAGTTCAATTGATTAAAAGATTTAGCATAAAATCCATTTATGGAGAAAAGATTAGTATAGCTCCAAAAGAAAAAAGTTATAGTCGCTATATACTCGGTGGAATTATTTTTGGATTAGGTTGGGCATTGGCGGGAGCATGTCCAGGTCCGATGTTTGTTTTGGCAGGAGCCGGATACTTGCCAATACTTATTGTAATTGCAGCATCAATTTTAGGGACTTTTCTATACGGTTTATTAAGAGATAAACTACCGCACTAATTCCATTGTGAGTTCATTTTCGGGAGTTTTATTTTGTTGCCAGCAGTTGATGTTATAAAAAGTTGCTTCTGCAATATTTGTTAAGGCTTCTTTAGTTGCAAAAGCTTGATGAGGAGTTATAAGAACATTAGGGAACTCAAGTAGTCTTTGTAGTAACTCATCATTTGGTTTTGCTTTAGAATGATCATAGAAAAATACACTATGTTCGTATTCATATACATCAGCTCCATAGGCTGCAATTCTGTTCCATTTTAGAGCTTCTACTATTTCCGTAGTATTTACTATGGCACCTCTGGCAATGTTAATGATGAATACTTCTCGTTTCATTAGCTGAATAAGATCTGCATCAATCATATAGTGGGTTGCAGAATTGAGAGGAACACTAAGCATAATGATATCCGATTGTCGGCATAGATCAGGTAATGCTACATATTCAATGTTATATTGTTTTGCAAAACTTTGATCCTCATCGATATCGTTGGCTATCACTTTGCATCCAAAACCATTCATGATCTTAGCGATTACTTTACCAATTCTTCCGGTTCCGATGATTCCAACAGTTTTATTATTAAGATCAAATCCTACAAGATTGCTTAAAGAAAAGTTATAAGAATGTACTTGGTGATCAGATACGATAAGTTTACGATTTAAAGCTAACAACAAGGCTACTGCGTGTTCTGCAATGGCATTAGGAGAATATTCTGGTGTGTGTGCAACTTTAATCCCTAGTTTTTGGGCAGCTTTTAGATGTATATTGTCATAACCTGCAGAACGTAATGTGATATACTTGACACCGAAGTCTTTTAGTAATTCTAATACTTTTGATGAGGCATCATCTGCCGAAAAAATAGAGATTACATCAAATCCTAAAGCTAACATTGCTGTTTTAGAAGTAAGTCTTTCAGGAATATATTTGATATGATATACATCACTATTTGCTTTTTCCAGAAAAGGGATTTCAAAATCTTTGGCGCTATATATCAATATCTTCATTGTTCAGTTCTTCTTCAATTATTAATAGTTTTTGGCCTTTAAGAGCCCAGATCAGTACTTTTATATAATCTCCTACAGCTTTTTTTACATTTTCAGGCTCTGTAATGTCAATAGATCCTTTCCAGATTAATTCTCTTTCTTTATCAGGGCATATGCAGTATAAGGAGGTTTCTGCGTGATAGATTTCATATGCTGAGTAATACCCATCCTCGTAATAAATATCTTGATTCTGATAGTAGTCGTCTTTAAAACTCTTGAAATCTTTATCTAGATTTCTATATGCTTGTACAACAGTAACTTTGTCTTCTACGGCTAGTACTTTAGATAATAAAATAGCATCAAAACCGGCCTCCAGAAGTTTACCTTCCATGGCTAACAACTCTTCTTCAGTTTTTGGTGATTGGGTAAATGATTTTTCAAAAAAATCAAGGCTTTTTTCTGATGTAACTCCGTTATTTTTAAGTGTTTGCGTAAGTTTTTTCTCAAATACTTTTCTTCCATCGGTATCGGCAGTCATTCCTATGACCAATACTTTATTTGCTTCAAAAGTATCAATGTCAGGGTTTTTCCATACCTCGACAAGCTCACTAGATGAACAACTCGTTAACAATCCTGCAACAATTAAAATGATATATGTGTTTAGTTTATTCATTGTTTCTTTTTATTATTTGATTAAGTCTATTTGCTATAGTATCTGTGTATTGAGCTGTTTTTTCTATGATGGATTCTCCAGAAATTACATCTACATCTTTTAGAGCAATATTACTACTCCCAACTGTGGATAAAATAATGAGTTTGTCCAATTGTTCAGGATGATTTTTTATGAACTTTTTTACGTTTCTGGGTGGACTTCCATATTCCCAAGAATTGATGAATATCATAGCATCCCATTTTTCAAGATTTACAGTGAATAACGTATATACATCTATTACCTTAAAATGAACTGTATCTTTTTCATACCTTCTTAAAATCCCTTTCACAACAGAATCTTTAAACTTGCTGCCTTGAGAAGCTATTAACACTTTTGTTTTAGCACTTGGATCATTTACTTCAAAAGGAATAACGGTATCCATAGAATACGTATATTCATACCAAGCCCAGAATCCTATAAAGAGAACGACAAGAATTAACACTATTTTTTTTAATATGCTTATCAAAAGGATTACTGTTAGTTTAATAAACGTTTTTGTTTCCCTTTCTTAATGATAGCTTTGATAAGATCAAATATTCTTCTTTTAGTTTGTTTATAGCTGTCAAAATATGCACTTACTTCTACCATTAGTTTTCCGTGATCTTCTTTATATTGTTTTTCTTCTTTCGGTTGATCAATACCATCCACAAGTATTGTAAGTTGATTACAGTGTCCTATTACTTTTTTTAGTAAAGGATTAATGTCTTTTCTATTTTGATTAAGTTCATTGATTATTTCACTGCTTTTTTCAAAAGTCTTTTCTGAGATCAGTTGTACAGTGTAATTTTCTATTAGTTCATCTAAAAAATGTTGCTCATCTTTGATGAACTTTAACTCAGAGATCCAATTAAGAGAAGCTTCGTGCAATTCTTCTGCACTTTTCCACTCTATATATTTAATATTGGCTTGTTTCGATTTCATCTGTTTACATTTTATAGTTTATTAGAATTCAGCGTTAGGTTGAAATAGGTTTATGTTTTATATAGCGGTTATTTATAATCGATATAAAACATATCAAAAAGGCAGAAAATAACTCCCCCAAAATTGTTTTCTGCCGTAAATACTGAGATTATTCTATCTCAATTACTTTTTTAGGCTGTACTTTGGCTTCTTCTTTTTTTAATAGATTAAGTGTAAGAACCCCATTTTTGTATTTTGCTTTTACAGCTTCATTTTGATCTACACTAGTAGGCAATTGTAGCTTTCTGTCGAAAGAATTATAACTAAATTCTCTACGAGTATAATCTTTCTCTTCCTCTATTTCTTCTTTACGCTTTTCTGCACAGATGTGCAGTACATCATCTTCCATGGTTACTTCAATATCTTTTTTTGAAAATCCAGGAACTGCTAGTTCAATTTCGAAGTCATCCTCGTGTTCTTTTACATTCATTGCAGGTAAGTTTCTGTCTTTGATAAAAAAGTCATCTGCAAAGAAGTTGTCTGTATCCATCCAATTAGAGATGGTGTCATTGAACCAAGGAAATCTGTTTCTGTTAAATTTAATGATTGACATAATGTTTAGGTTTTAATGTTTAGTAATTTGTCTTAAGTGTCTTAAAAGTAGTTGGTTAGGTTGCCGAAAAAAATGATAAATATCAGTTTGAAGGTTATTTTTTATTGTGCTTCAGAATACCACCTGCATAATTAAATACTTCAGATTTTAGCTTTCTGAAATTTCTATAAAAATCATTGAAGCGTTTCTTTAAAGATTTATGTTCTTCATAGTAGTAGTGATCACAGGAAATGGTATCACATTCCAGCATTCCGCCTAAATCACTTTCATGCTTTCGTATTTCTTCATTGAGGTTTTCTATTTCTTTTTGTACTTCGCTAATCTCTTGTTTGAATTCTTGTAATCGCTCAAAAAGATTAGGTGTTGTTGGTTCAAAAACGTAAGAGTGTAGTAGCTGGTTGATAAATAGCACTTCACCTTCGATGAATTGTAGACTGGATTTTGATTCTAACGTATCAAAATGAATATCTCTAAGATCTTTGTTTGTTGTATTTATTTCAGTTGCCATGGTTTTAAGTTTTAAAAGATTATAAGTAGATTGATTAGCTATTGTGTATTATGAAAGAAATGTTAAAGAAAAGCGTCAGTTCGAGTGATTTTCCAAAATGTAATGGAGGAAAATTGTATCGAGAATAGCTTTTTGTATCCAAAATCCTATTCTCGATAGCTCTACTGAGCTTGTCGAAGTACACTTCTTCTTTCAGTCGAAGCACTCGAATTGACGAATTTTGAATAAAAAAATCATAATGCACAACAGCTTGATTAACTATACGATACACAAGTAAGCTAGTTAAAAATTAAAACCTAAAAAATGATAATAGTCACGTTTTTAACCTTAATTCGATATAAGAAAATTTACGTCAGTCAGATTGATCCGCCTCAAGCGGATTGTATCGAAGACCTGCCTACCTGTCGAATGGCAGGCAGGCAAGTGAATTTTCAATCAAAAGCCTAATTTCGATACAATTTTTCTACTGTCATCTCGAGCGGAGTCGAGAGACACTATGAAAAATCACTCAATTTGACGGCTTTTTTCAATCCATCCGTTATATCAAACTCACGTTTTCCGGATATTTTAGATAATAATCTCCTGAACTTCATTCAGTTTTGGGATGTGAGTTTTCCAATTAAAAGCATCTCGTAATTTGATATTAAATGCTTCTGAAGCAGATGGTTCTCCGTGAATAAGGAAGACTTTTTCCGGGATGTTTTTAATTTTACTGACCCAATCAAGCAATTCATATTGATCTGCGTGAGCAGACAGGCTTTCTATATGATGTATTTGTGCTTTTACTGGATAATACTTCCCATATAATTTGATTTCATGAACTCCATCCTGTAGCTGTCTACCTCTGGTTCCTTCGGCTTGATACCCTACTAAAAGAACAGATGTAGTGGTAATATCTACCAACTGTTTTAGATAGGTTAACACTCTACCTCCAGTAACCATTCCGCTACCGGCAATGACAATTTTTGGTCTTGGATTATCAATTACTTCCCAGGTTTCTTTGTATGAGGTAACGATATTGATATGATTACATAGCGCATAATAATCTTTCATTGGTAGTTTGTGCCAATCCGGAAATTGTTCAAAAACGGATAACACATTATTACCCATGGGACTATCGATAAAGATCGGGATATCCGGAATTCGATTTTTTTGGTATAACTTCCACAATAAATACATCAATGTTTGTAAGCGCTCGACAGCAAAGGATGGAATGATTAGCGTTCCTCTTTTATATAAAGTTTCATTGATTAATTCGATTAGCTTTTCTTCGACATTTTGATTCGGATGCAGTTTATTACCATAGGTGCTTTCTATAAAAAGAAAATCTGCCCAATCTGGTTTTTGTGGGGGTCTTAGTAATAAATCGCCAGGTCGTCCCACATCTCCTGAGAAGACTAAAGTTTTTCCAAAAAGATTTAATTCGATGAAACAGGCTCCTATAATATGTCCATTATACCTAAATCTATATTCAATATCGTCTGATAAGGAAATCCAGTCGTCTTTTTCTTTTGCTTTAAAATATTGTAATGTTTTTTCTACATCTTTTATGGTGTAAAAAGGTAAAGCAGGATTATGTTTAGAATACCCTTCTTTATTTGCTTTATCTGCTTCTTCTTCATGGATTTTTGCACTGTCACGCAGGATAATTTCGGTAATTGCCAATGTAGGTGCAGTTCCTATAATAGTACCGCGGAATCCTTGTTTTACTAGTCTTGGTAGATAACCTGTATGATCCAGATGTCCGTGTGTTAGAAGAACGGTATCAATGGCAGAAGCGTCAACGGGAAACTCTTTCCAATTTAATTCTCGTAGTTCTTTTATACCTTGAAACATACCACAGTCTATTAAAATATTCTTTTGTGGTGTTTCTATATAAAATTTAGACCCCGTGACGGTTCTTGCAGCTCCCAGAAAGTGAATTTTAACCGATGACATAAAAAGATATTTTATTCGTTACATAGCATATTTACTTCATGTAGTATTTTTTGCTTTCTCTTTTCAGAAATGCCTAAATGGTCCAAATAGAACATATCTCCTCTTAGCTGTTTATATAGAACAATATCTCTACTTAATAAAAACTGCTTTTCTCGATTGGTCAGAAGTGTTGATACGGTTATTGGATATAATCCTAAACGATCAATCCTATCTTTAAGCCCGTTCTCTTTTGGATAATCCCAACTTAATAAATACAACCCGGCGCACTTTCCATATTGGATAGCATCTTTTGTGAATCGTGTATTCGTTACCACCCATCCCTGATTGGGTATGATTTGGTTCTCTTTTTTATCCTCAAAATTATGAAGGATATCTTGATATCTGGAGTGTATGTATAATGGAATTTTGACATTACAATTGCGCCCTTCTTCACTATGAAATTTACATTCGATAATAATATAATCCGAATTTTTCTTAGCAACTACATCAACTTCGTGAGAAACACATTTGCCGAATATAATTTGTCCGATATTGACTTGGTATCCGGAATATTTAAGAATAGCTCCCACGAAACTCTCGAATGGAAAGCCAGTAGGACCTAATTCATAAATGGCCTTTTTGAGTTTATATTTTGAAGCAAAAACAGATTTTTGTTTTTTTAGTAAAGCAAACGCTCTGTTGTAAATCTCCTTTGTAGAAATACCTTGGTATAATTCATCTCTAACCGTGTCAATAATTTGATCAACGGTTTTGTTGTCTGCTCCGCTTCTTCTTAGTGAATTCTGTAATTTATTTAAAGAGAACTTCACTTTTTTTCCAGAAGATTTTAGAATATCGAAATCTTCGTGTTCCATAGATGTGTTGCTAAAAAGATGAATGCCGGACGACTTATTAAACTAAGCGTTGTTTATGTTTTTTGAAATAGTCTCGGATTAATGCTTTGGTCTGATTCTCTGTCATACTATCTGCTTTGAGAACAGCTTTTACTTTTTCGGCTATTTTCTTGTAGTTCGTTTCAAGCTCCTTAAGAAATTTTTCACCGGATTCAGCAGGGCCATAAATTACAATGCTATCAGCATTTTCTATATATGGAATTATTTTTTTAAAATAGTTTTTAAATTGATGCTTTTCACGTTCCATGTATTTACTGTCCTGGACTACATCTTGTGGTCCTCCTTTAAATCGAGTTCCTGAACCTCCGTGAATACGATAATCTTCTATTTCAGAAAAAATCGTGGTCATGTCTTCATTACTTTCTTGGATGTCTATGATATAGGCTTTTTCCTTATCCATCCATATGCCTGTGTTTTTCATAACTAGTAGATTTTAGTAGATTTTAATTTTTAATATCGTGCAACGCTAATACGGGTACTTTAGAATGGTATCCGAGGTCTTTGACCATGGGTCTGGAAAATATACTTCCGAAGAAACTATGTTTTCTGTTTATAAATGTGATCATATCGCTATTTCTGCTTTCTACAAATGAACTTAAACCTCCCTTTACATCGACATTATGTAGGATGTGGAATGTATGAGGGATGTCCTCAAAATATTCCTTTAATAATTTTTGATTATTTTTTTGCTCTTCGCTCAAAGTATCATCATTGGAAATGTATAGAAAGCGTACAGCAGCATGACTGATTTTTGCAATTTCAATGAGATATTGCAGCTCTCTTCGCTTAATTTGTGTCTTATAATCTGTTGGAAAGACAATTTCTTTCGGTTGTTTGTAACTTGCATCAGCAGGAATAGCCATAACAGGGCAGTTTCTTACTTTTTCCATGATCAAAATAGTATTACTACCGTAAACAATATCACTTGCATTGGTTGTTCCTTTGGTACCCATAATGACCATTTCAATATCTTGTTTGTCTACCAGATCTTTAATCCCTTCTAATAAGCTATTAAACTGGGAGATCATAAAGAATTTATGATGTGGATAATCATCCCTAAAGGACAGTCTTTCTAAAATTTTTGCCAACCCTTTTTCTGATCGTTCTTTGGCTTCATCATAGGTTTTTTCTCCGGGTTCAGGAATCATCATGCTTTCTAGCGCATAGCCGGTTGCATTAAACACATTTAGAATATAAAAATCACACTCTTCGTTTTTATAGAGTTCAATGGCATAACTTATGGCGTTCCACGCGTTTTTAGAAAAATCTGTGGGTAATAAGATCTTCTTTTTCATTGGAATAGATTTTTAATGATTAATACTTATAATGTAATGACTCTACAAGCTTAAAACTATGATAATTATCAGCTGGCATCTGGTATCACCAAGAAAGGAACAGATGGATGGAACCCTATTTTTTTGATAACAGGTTCGTGAGTTATATTTTCCATTAAACTGTGTCTGTAATTCACCATGACCAATAAATCGATATCTAAATCATCAATAAAATCATTAATTAGTTTTGATTTTTGACCTCCTTTTGATATCCAGTGAATACTATGTGTAAAGTCTGCCAGATGATTTTTTAAAGAAGTATAATTATGTTCTTGTATATCATCTAACTTTTCTTCTTCGTTAATATGAAAAATTCTGATATTGGAATTAAATAAAGAGGCAATATCTATCAATGGTTTTAATTCTTCAGCAATGTAAAACCTCTTAAAATCTGTTGGAAAAGCGATTTCCTGTGGTTTTTCGAAGTGATATTCATTTGGTACCACCAGCACAGGGCAATCATTAATTTTTTGAACGACTTTAACTGTATTACTACCCATAAAAAGTGTAGAGGCGCCTGTCGCTCCTTTTGTACCCATCACTACCAAATTAATATTCTTCTTTTTGATGGTTTTATTAATTGTTTCTGTCAAATCTTTGGAAACAGATATAGTTTCAAATGTATGATTAAGATCATCAGTGTCTCTGATAATTGAGTGAAATGTTTGTGCTAACGAATCTTTAGATTCCGTACTCAGTTTTTGATACAATAAATCCCCTTTGCTAGTATCCATTCTACCTGTAAGAACCGGCGTATGAACTTCAAATGTATTTAAGATAAAGAATTGACATTCGTGATCCTGAAATAATCGTGTAGCATAAAAAAGAGCACCGTATGCATTATCTGAAAAATCTGTAGGAACAAGTATTCTTTTCATGGTTTTTAAGTTTTAGAAATTATATCATAAAACTATTTCCAAAATGTCAGGAATACTATGACAATTCTCATATTACTAATCGACTATGGGGAGCAAAATTAATTAGGTATAAGCTATATCACCACTAGAATCATTAAATATGATCCGCAGGAATGACCAAGAAAGGAATTTTAGTATTGAAACTAATTTTTTTGATTACATCTTCTCGTATTAAACGCTCGATAAAACTATGTTGATATTTGATCATTGTCAATACATCTATTTCCAACTCATCTATAAAAGCCTGAATTCCTTTTTCTATGGTCGAGAATTCTGGTATGACGTGAAAATCAAACTTCACATTTTTAAAAAAACTTTCTAAAGTTGTAGAGTTATACTTTTGTACCGTGCTTAATTTTGGTTCATCGTAGATGTGGATCATCCTTACGGTAGCATTATTTTTTTTAGCTATCTCTATAATGGGTTTAATTTCTGATTTATGATAGATTCTTTCAAAATTAGTGGCGAAAGCAATATTTTTAATTCCTTCGAAATAAGCATCCTCCGGAATAATGAGAATAGGACAATGAAAATCATTTTCTAATACTTTTTTTACACTACTTCCTAGAAAGACCTGTTTTGATCCTGTAGTTCCTTTAGAACTCATTATAATCAGATCAAATTGATTGTTTTTTGTCAGTTGCTGTAAAATCTTTGTCAAAATACCAGATTTCGAAACGGTTTTGAACGTATGATGTTCAGCGAGCTGAGAATTATTAATATCCTCTAGAGTCATTTTTAATCCTTCTTCTGATTCTATCTTAATAGATTCGTAAAAATATCCCACTCGTTGTGAGCTTAACGTAGTAACTAATCGAACAGAATTAAGATCATATGTGTTAAGAATATGAAATTCGCAAGGAATGTCTCGGTACAAATCGATGGCATACACAAGTGCATTCCAGGCCTTGTCAGAAAAATCTGTTGTTACCAGTATTTTTTTCATCTTTTTAAAGGTATTTATAAAGATTGGAACTATCCTGATTTTTGTTAGACCGCTAAACCTTCATCCTCTTTTTCTTTTCTTTTTTTGTCAGCTTGATCTTCTTTAGGATTCGATCCTATTCGTTTTTCTGATGGAATTACTAAAAACGGAATATTGGTGTGATATGCTATTTGATTTATCACTGGTTTGAATAACAAATTTTCAAAAAATGAATGTTTATTATGAACCATAACCAGCATGTTTATGATATTCATTTTTTGAAAATCTTCTACCGCTTCAATCACATCCATGCCGTCTGCAATGTGGAAAACATGAGCGTTCTTCTCAAAATAAATGTCCATAAAATCTTTTATTTTTTTTTGATTTTGATTTAGTGGAATGCCATAATACGCATTAAGCATATGGAGCCTTGATGTATGTTTGGTGCAAATATCTTTGATTAACGGTAGATACTTATTAGTAGTGCTAAGATGATAATCTGTTGGAAATAATATCTCTTTAGGTTCTTCATATTCAAAGTCAGAAGGAATCGCTAAAACCGGACATTTTACTTTTTTTATAGTGTACATAGTATGTGTTCCGATAAAAATCTCTTTGGCTCCGGTAGCTCCTTTGGTACCCATTACTACGAGATCGATATCACAGCGATCCACCGTATCTTTGATCTCATTAATCAACATATTAAAAGCTGAAATCCTTTCAAAACTGTGTTTTGGATTGTTAAACTCTTTTTTAAGTTTTTCTTCAGTTCTTTCGATATCTCTTTTCGAATTCATCATAGCGATATCTTCCATTCCATAAGGCATGGGATTCTCTATAAGATATCCTACATTATAAGACACTGGCGTAAACGTATGAAGGAGATAAAAGGTACATTCTTCATTCTTAAAAAATTGCATTGCATACCTTATGGCATTAAATGCATTGTCAGAAAAATCGGTGGGTAATAAGATCCGTTTCATAATTCTATTATTTTAATTTCGCTGTAAGTTTTGCATAGTTAGAAATGGTATTTTGATATGTAATCCAATCTTGTCAATTGTTGATTGATATAATACACACTCCAGATATGAGTGTCTGGAGTTTATCATCACTAACATGTTGATATCATTTTTTTCAATATATTGATTGATAGCAGCCGTAATATCTGTTTCATCAATAGTGTGAAAAGATAAATCTGCATCGGGTAAACACTCTTTTAAAAAGGCTTTGTTGTCTTCTTGTCGTAGCGACAGTTTTTTATATTTAGATATATGTAAAAAGTTAATAGAAGATCTAAAGCTTTTAGTTAAGGTACTTAGTAATTTTAATTCTCTTCTTTTGTATGGCAACATATAATCCGTAGGGAAAAGAATATTTTTTGGCTGGTGATATATGCAATCTTCGGGGATTGCTAAAACAGGACTTTTTACGTATTTTAGTACTTGTAAGGTGTTGCTCCCAAATGTGATTTTACGATCATCTGTTTTACCTCTGGTAGCCATAATGAGTATATCAATATTTTCCTGATTTACCAGATCATTCGCTTCATCTATGAGGGTTCCAAAAACAGATAAAGTTTTGTATTCGTGTCTCGGGTTTGGAGAAACTTTATGCAGTACTGATAGTATTTTGGTTAGTTCTTCATCAGAGTTCGTACGAACCTCTTTTTTATATTCTTCTAACATTTTACGAGACGATAACGTATTATGATCATATACTTCGTCAGCGTACGCGTGAAAGATCAAAAACTCACTCTTTTCATATTTAAATAGCTCTACTGCATAGCGAATTGCATTCATCGCGTTTTCTGAAAAATCGGTGGGAATCAATATCTTTCTCATTATACGGCTATTCTTAAGTGTTTTCTCAAAACTAAATAACCAGGAGCTTAGAAACTATGATTTTTGTCAGCAACACACTTCATTTTTGGCGAATCGTTAAGAAGATGTATGATAGTTTTTCTTTATCTTTTAATAAAAAAGTAAGTTATGAGAATTTCAGGAATGATGATGATTATTATTACCTCACTATTATTGTTATTAATTACCATCTTGGTAACAATGGATGTGGAGTTTGGTTGGGTATTTTATCTTACTTGTTTTGGTCAGATAATGGTTATACTAATGGTATATGCAGTTCTTACCGATGCATATACTACGGATAAAACTTTTGATGATTTTTATGAAGATCGTCCAATAGCTAGAGATCAAGATTAATCTATAAATTATATGATTGTAAATCTTTTTTATGGTGTTTCTTCTAATTCTGAATTTTTTTGAATTGTTTTAGAAAAAGCAGAGCTCATGCCTAGTTCAGGTATTACTAATAGAGGTATTTGGGTATGGAAAGCAACGGTTTTTATTACAGGTTCTCTTGTAAGTTTATCTACAAAACTATGAGAGTAGTTTAGCATGGCCAGCAGATAGATATCAAGTTCTTCGGTGAAAACCTTAAGCGATTTTGAAACGGAATCACTTTTGGTTAAGGTATGTTGATAATACTTTATGTCTTTAAAATATTTTTGCAACATTCCTAAGTTAAATTTCTGCTCTTCGGTTAAGGAGCCTTCTTCCTGTTGCACATAAACGATTCTGATAGCTGCGTTAAAGGATTTTGCCAGATCCAATAGTGGTCTTAACTCTTCTTTACTATAGAAATGTGTGAAATCGGTTGCAAAAGTGATTTCAGAAGGCTTGGAGGTAAAAGTAAAACCATCCGGTATTGCTAAAACAGGACATTTTTTTATAGTATTAATGATACGCACCGTATTGCTGCCCATAAATACTTCTTTTGTTCCTGTGGCACCTTTGGTTCCCATAACGAGGAGATCAACTTTTTTAGATTTTACAACATCTTCTGTTGCCTCTGTTATAGATCCTAAAGCTGCGATAATTTTAAATGTATGCTTTTGATTAGGATTTGTATGTATTATGGTCTTTTTTAGATGTTCCAGGTTGGTTACTGCATTCGCTTTTACAGTATTTTCAACACTACGCTCAGATGGTATATCAGAAAGATGTACAGATTCATAAATGATTTTACTATATACGTTTAAAAGGTAAAAAGTACAGGCTTCGTCTTTAAAAAGCTCCGTAGCATAATCAATAGCATTCCAGGAGTTATCTGAAAAATCTGTAGGTAATAAAATCTTTTTCATCATCGGTAGTATTATGTGATATGCCAAAACTAAATCGTCATTAGAGGTAAAACTATGATTTTTATCATATTATATGCTTGAGGTCTTTTTCATTTTTGTAGCAAATAAGATGAGTATGATAGAATCTACGTGCTATCACTGTGGAAATGATTGTGATGGGTTAGCTACTACTTTTGACCAAAAAACATTCTGCTGCAATGGGTGTAAAACTGTATATGATATTTTTTCGAGTAATGATTTATCCAGCTATTATGACTTACAATCTGCTCCTGGTGCTATTCCTAAAGAAATTGAAAAGAAATACGATTATCTCGATACTCCTGCTATTGCTGAAAAACTAATCGAATTTAGTGATGATACTACTGAGATTATTACATTATATATTCCACATATACATTGTAGTTCGTGTATCTGGATATTAGAAAATTTACATAAACTTCAGTCTTCAATTACAAATTCTCAGGTTAATTTTCCGAAGAAAACTGTTCGAATTACTTTTAATAGTGAAAAAATATCACTGAAAGAAGTAGTGATGCTACTTAATTCAATTGGTTATGAACCTTATATAAGCCTCGATGATTATTCTGAAGGAGAAAAGCATATTAACAGGAGTTTGATTTACAAATTGGGGATTGCAGGATTTGCTTTTGGTAACGTAATGTTCTTGTCATTTCCTGAGTATTTTGAGGTGTCAGAGTACTGGCTAGAACAATACAAATATGTATTTCGTTGGTTGATGTTTGTGTTTTCATTGCCAGTTGTACTATATGCTGGGCAGGATTATTTTATATCCGCATTTAAAGGGTTACGTTCCAAAATATTGAACATAGATGTACCAATTGCTCTTGGAATTGCAGTACTTTTTCTGAGAAGTACCGCAGAGATCATATTCGATTGGGGAACTGGTTTTTTTGATAGTCTTACGGGATTGGTATTTTTCCTATTATTAGGTAAGTTTTTCCAACAGAAAACCTATTCCTTTTTATCTTTTGAAAGAGATTATAAATCCTACTTCCCAATTGCGGTGACCCGATTAATTTTTGATAAAAAAAATCAAAAATATAAAGAAGAGAGTATCCAGGTGTATGATATTGAAGAGGGGGATAGACTGCTGATACGCAATGGAGAATTAATGCCAGTAGATGCCTTATTGATTTCAGGAGAAGCAAGAATCGATTATAGTTTTGTAACCGGAGAAAGCGAATCAGTTACTAAAATATCCGGTGACAAACTCTTCGCAGGAGGCAAGCAATTGTATGGGGCTATAGAGATTGAAGCTATAAAAACCGTAGAACAAAGTTACCTTACTCGTTTATGGAGTAATGATGTGTTTAACAAAGATAAATCTGCATCTTTTACTAATCTTACAGATACTATTAGTAAATATTTCACCATTGTTATTTTAAGCATAGCTGTCATCGCCACGACTTTTTGGTTGTTTGTTGATGCGGGGAAAGCAATTAATGTTTTTACTGCTGTGTTAATTATTGCGTGTCCTTGTGCCTTGGCATTGGCTAGACCTTTTGCGCTAGGAAATATGCTCCGAATTTTTGGAAAAAATAAATTCTATCTTAAAAATGCAGATGTTATAGAACAGTTAGCTCAGACGGATAGTATAATTTTTGATAAAACCGGAACCATAACGACTAATACTACAAGTAATATAGAATACGAAGGGATGGAACTAACTCCCGAAGAGGAGTCATTGCTCAAAAATACATTGCGAGCATCTAATCATCCACTTAGCAGAGCGTTGTATGACATTTTAGAAGATCAAAAGATATATACACTTGATGAATATCATGAGCATGTGGGAAAAGGAATTGAAGCCAAGTTGGCAGAAAGTACTATAAAAATTGGTTCTTCAAATTTTGTAGGAAATAGTGAACTTTCAGCAATACAGAACACGAATGTTCATATAAGTGCAAACGATGAATACAAAGGACGATATGTTTTTCATAATCAATACAGAAAGAATGTAAAGAACGTTTTTGATACTTTGACCAAAGCCTATAAATTATCTATTCTATCGGGTGATAATGAAGGAGAAAAACAACATTTGGAACAATTACTTCCAGAAGGCACTTCTTTGCTATTTAACCAAAAACCTGATGACAAATTAAATTATATCAAATCATTACAAGAGTCAACACAAAAAGTAATTATGATTGGTGACGGACTCAATGATGCCGGTGCTTTAGCGCAAAGCAATGTTGGGATCGTTGTTTCAGAAAATGTCAATGTATTTTCTCCTGCTTGTGATGCAATTTTAGATGCTTCTCAATTCGATAGAATTCCTAAGTACCTCAAGATTTCTAAAAAGGCCATTAAAATTATCAAATCAAGTTTTATCTTGTCATTCCTGTATAATAGTATAGGCTTATATTATGCCGTTACAGGGCAATTATCACCAATTATTGCTGCTATATTGATGCCATTAAGTTCCATTTCTGTAGTTGTTTATGTAACAATATTAACCAATTGGAATGGAAGAAAAATAAAACCTCAGGAATCATGAATATAGCTGATGATCATAACCCGATAGAACATTTTCAGAAATGGTTTCATGAAGTGGATAAAGCACATCCAGAAGATGAAGCTAATGCTATGTTATTATCGACAAAGGGTGTAGACGGCTTTCCTAAAAGTAGAATCGTACTGCTTAAAAGTTTTACCTGGGAAGGGTTTATATTCTTTACGAATTATAACAGTGAGAAGGGAAAAGCAATTGCTGGAGATAACAACGTTTCCGTTTTGTTTAACTGGATAAAAGCAAAACGAGAAGTCCTTATTTCCGGCAAGGCAGAAAAGCTTCCTGAAAATTTATCAAAAGGATATTTTGAATCTCGTCCGGAAGGCAGTAAGTTGGGTGCCTGGGCATCTGATCAAAGTAAGGTCATCGCTTCTCGAGAAATATTAGAAGAACGCTTAAAAAAATACGAGACTCAGTTTCAAAATAAAGAAATTCCGAAACCTGAATTTTGGGGCGGATATCTCATAAAACCTTTTCAATTAGAATTTATAACGCACGATCCATTAGTTGGCTTTAAACGTGTTACCAGATATGAGTTGAGATCTTATTACAGCTGGTCTAAAGAAAGGAAGTATATCAAAAGTTTTTAAAATTAAGAACTAAAATTATTAAAGCTGAATTTTGGAGTGTATCCTAAAATTCAGCTTTTTGTTTTATCGTTCCACCTGATAGGTGTATCTTTTATTTCCGGTAATAATGTTTCCTTCATAATCGTAGAATTGTGTGATATAGTTTACGAATTTATTGTATTGGGGAGTGGCACTATTCCTTGTCCTATTTCTTATGTTTTGTAAAGTTCTCATGATGATTAGTTTTTGGTTACACCTGATGTTGGCAGGCGGGTGTTTATACTGCTTAGGTTATCTATAACGTCTTTTGTTATTCCAGATATTTCCTTTGGTGTCTTTTAATTTTTTTTTTGATTTGATTGTTGTCTAAAGTTCTCATAATTTTTGTTTTTTGATTGATTGGATTGATGATTGATTGGATTGATGATTGATTGATGAATTATAACTGTTCAGATTATCTATAGCGTCTTTTGTTATTCCAGATGTTTCCTTTTGTGTTGTTTAATTTTTTAGTAATTTGATTGTTGTCTAAAGTTCTCATAATTTTTGTTTTTTGATTGATTGAATTGATTATTGGATTTTCAGAAGCCGTCAAATTGAGTGATTTTTCATAGTGAAACGAAGAAAAATTGTATCGAAATTAGGCTTTTGTTTAAAAATTACTTGCCTGCTCGCCATCCGACAGGTAGGCTGGTTTTCGATACATTCTGATACGAGATCGGGACACTAAAACTGACGTATTTTTATCTTGACTTGACTTGAATTAAACTATCTATAACGTCTTTTGTTGTTCCAGATATTTCCGTTTGTGTTGTTCAATTTTTTAGTAATTTGATTGTTGTCTAAAGTTCTCATAATTTTTGTTTTTTGATTGATTGAATTGATTATTGGATTTTCAGAAGCCGTCAAATTGAGTGATTTTTCATAGTGAAACGAAGAAAAATTGTATCGAAATTAGGCTTTTGTTTAAAAATTACTTGCCTGCTCGCCATCCGACAGGTAGGCTGGTTTTCGATACATTCTGATACGAGATCGGGACACTAAAACTGACGTAATTTTTATCTTGACTTGACTTGACTTGGAATTAAACTATCTATAACGTCTTTTGTTGTTCCAGATATTTCCGTTTGTATTGTTTAATTTTTTAGTGATTTGATTACTGTCTAATGTTCTCATAATTTCTATTGTTTTGATTGTTGTATACTTACTAGACGCCGATGTTTGAATTTTGTTACAGTACTATGTATAAAAAGGTACTATTTTAACATATTTTAACTAAAATACTGGGGTTTTGAGATGTTTTTTGGGAAAATTAAAGGGGATTAGATGGTGTTTTTTTGGAAATAGAATGGTAAAAAGTTGAACATATTTCTACTGTTAGTGTTACATAAACTGACCAACTTTGTATACTGTAAAATCCACAAACATTTGTCTTTACATAGCAATTCCATAAAAATTTATTTATTGTAAGGACGTTCGTTAATCCAGTTAAAACCACGAGAGTTTAAATTAAATTTTTCATGATTTTTTCTAGAGAATATAATATGTAATGTATCAGTTTCTATAATTCCATCGAGTTGAAGAAATTCTGAATTTGGATTCTTATAATTGAAATTATACTCTTCGGATTCAGCATCTTTTTTATGAATCATTATTCTTTGAGATGTCGAATCGGTTATAAATTTATATTGATATTTTTGATCATTCATTGTTTTTACAGTCGCTTCATCTTTTAGATCAACGATAAGATAACGCCATCTATAACCGTCCGTAATTAAGGGTTGGAGCGTGTCTCCATTTTTTACAAAGTAGGACGCTTCCCAAATACCATAAAGTAATGGTTTTTTTCTGTTGTTTCCTCTATGACTTTCAGTTGTATAAAAATTAAATGAAATAAAACTAACAAGAAAAAATAAGCCGATAGATTTAATCCAAAATATTGCTCTATGATATTTAACACCTTTAATGGGATGATAATAATGATATGCTTCTACAGCTTTATTTTTAATAAATACTTGTAAAAACCTGTGATCTGTTGTGAAAATAACTAAAGCCATGAGTACTAAATGAACTGAAAACAATTTAACAGGAATATCATAACAGAAATTCATCATAGCAACTTGGGTCATTACACCAATAATTATAAATGAACCAAGTGTTTGTGTTCGTCTAGGGATTAAGAGTAAACCACCAAGTACTTCCGTAAGGCCGACAAACACATTAAAGCCTTTTGAAAAACCCATATAGGTCCAAGCTAATCCCATGGGTGAAAAATCACCTAAAGGATCAAGCAAGTGTGTCAATGAAGCCGATGGAAATTGAAGTTTAAAAACCTTCACAAAGCCATAAAGAAGCATTGCAGCCACTAAAACAACACGCAGAAATACTAAAAACCAATATAAAAGCTTGTTGTAACTCTTACGGTTTCGGTCTACAATACTCCAAATAATACTGGTTATTGCGGTTAGAATTACAGTTACAAATAATGTTAAATATGCAAAAGTGTGATCTCCACTACCATTACCACTTACCTCATATTCGTAATTTATTTCAAAAATTGTTTTACCAATCCATCTGAATGGTGTTTCAAAAAGTGAACTCAACACCACGAGAAGTACATAGAGCGTAAAGTAAGTAAATATCGTTCTAAATAGTATTTTGCTTAATGGACTCCAGTGTTCTCTATATTCTTGTGTCAATAGCTTCATATAGAATTAGTAACGAAACAGAATGATTAGTTACTAAATTCAGGAATGTTTTTGTAAAAAAGAAATATTTTTACTTTTTTCAAATGGATGTCTTTTTACCTTGCTATCTTGTATACAACGTCTTTTATAGGTTGAGATTTCCTGTTACCTGCAGGACTTAATTTGGATCATATTTTTGACCGTTGATGAATATTTCACCTCCGAGTTCTTCTACATCATATCCAATCCATTCAGCATCTCTTTTTTTCCAAAGTTCTCTATGTTTTTGGGTAGTCAAAACCGTATCTACTGTAATACCATCTCTTTGAAACATCAAACGTTCCCATTTTTGAAATGTATATACATAAATGCTATCTATAGATACAAAGTCAATGCTATCAATAATCATAGAATTGTTCAAAGTGGTATCTATTATTGACCAATCGCGTAGTGCAAATTCTCTTTGTTGTTCTCGTGATATTTGACTGCCATTTTCATCATATATTACAAAATCTTGGGGCATTTTTTTCATATATAAATCAATATTCTTTGTGCTAACCGCTAATATGAGAGTATCAATTTCTTTTTGGATTTGAGCTGTAATATAGCTTTTCTCGGATTTTGAATAACCTGATTGGATGGTTTTCTTACACTGAAAGCATGTCAGAATTATGAGTATCAGAAGTAACAATTTAGTTTTCATGTGCTATATGTTTAATGTCGATCGCCTCTTTTATAAGTAGCTGGTAGTTTCTATTCACAAACCTTTCGGTTTTTACTGATTTTTACTTTATACTTTCATTTTATGAGGTAAACCAATTTTACCAAGGTCCATTCTTTGTAACATTAATAAATTTTCCATTTTCTAATCTGAAAGCACCGCCAAACCCAACGAACCAAAGTCTATTCTGTTGGTCTTTAAATATTTGAAAAACTACTGGACCTTTGTTATTTTCTGCTTTTTTGTATTCAATCAATATTCCTTTGTTATACGTATACAAGGAATGCTGATTTGAAACAAACCATAGGTTACCATCTTTATCTTGGGCTATACTTCCTACCCCTTTTCCTGTTTCAATTTTTCCTTTTGTAATATTTTTTGCCTTACCATTTGTTATATTATATAGTCCAATTTTTGTTGAGACCCATAATTCACCATTTTTATCTTCGAATATTTCATTGACAAAATTCGTTTGAATTCCTACTTCTTTAGAAACATTTGTAAGTGAATTATTGGCGTATGAAAAAAGCCCAGCATTTGAACTAAACCATAATGTGCCTTTACTGTCTTCGAAAATACTATGGACCATTTTTGTGCTAGAAATACCTAAAGTAGCGTCTATTTTTCCTTCAGGAAGAACAAATTCCGTAAACTTTTGACCGTTAAAAATACAAACACCATCTATAGTTCCAACCCATATTTTGCCATTTTTATCGGCAGCAATAGACCAAACATCATTACTGATTAATCCATCTGATTCATAATAATTTGTCACAGTATTTCCGTCAATACTACTTATACCATCTGTATGGCCTAACCATATTTTCCCGTCATTGCCTTCCGCAATGTCTTTTATTGTAACCCTTTTTCCTGATTTACTTCTTATACTATCAATATGAGTAAGCGAATTATGAGAAAATCTAAAAGCACCTCCTTCTCCTCCAAACCAAATGTCACCTTTGCTATCTTGAAATATAGTTCTGACGACTTGACTTATTTGATTGTTGAAATCCGAAAAAAAAGAGTATTCTTCGTTTTTAGTATTTGATGTATTCTTCTCAAATTTCTTTACTGATGTTGTAGGTTGTAACTCGTTCTTGTTTTTTTGTCCATTACAAGAATTTAAAATAAGCGACACCGCTAAGACCATAAATAATTTAATTTTTATCATCAGTGTTTTTTATTTGGTATTATGATGCATAATGTTTCATATATCTGTCTTAGCAGAGCAAAATGCTACCCTGCTTTTGGATTTTTCTGCGTATTGGTGCTAACTTTTCTATTCTGCAAGCATTGCGCCTTCATAAATATACAACAACCAATCGATTGATCACTTTAATGCTATGATCACATATGTTGTTGTTAATTTTTACTTATCAGGTTTCGTTAAAGTCAAAAACTCTAGATAATCGTCAATTTTTTCGTCAGCCTTAGGTCGTCGGTCAATATGAGATTGATAAGCTTGCATATTTGGTGTCCAATCAAAATATACCCCAGCGCTATTATTATTTATTTCGACAGATTGATCTTTTGTCAGATGTAATTTTTGTTCATAGATTTTTTTCGGCTTTCGATCTACTACTTCAACATAAACTTCCAAATCATAATTTCCTTCGATAAATTTAAAGTTTGAATTACTTTTTGGCAGTAAGAAATGATGATTGCTTGATATTCCAGATTTATCAATAAATAAGCCGCTACCTCTAACTAATCCATTATCATCATAAACCCAGATATTAAAAGTTTGATTAATGTTCTTTCCAATGAGTTTGATATGCATATTCTGAATGTAAACACCTCTTAGAGAAGTGCTGTAAAGAAGTGTTCTAATGAATATTTTTTTTTTGGTAATTTCCAACTCCATCAGGTCCGAAAAAAATAACAGATGGCTTAGTCATTTTTACATTACCTTTTTTAACTCTAGTCAACCAAAAGGTAATTGTGGACATTGTTATCGCTATTATTGAAATTGTCAACGAGATATACTCCATTATTTTTTTACTTAATTACCACGAACACGTTTATACACCTAATATTACGCATATTTCTCAGATATCCCAAGCTAACAATCTACAAACGTAAAATAAACGTTTTATGCTACAGCTAGATTTCAAAATATCTAAACTAACTAAAAATTCCCCAAATACGAAAACCTGGTTTTAATACTCCTTTTTAATACCTTTTTTAAATTATAATAGTTGATCTGAATAACACCGTGAATTCCTACTACAAACAAGCATATCAAAACCTGATAAATATCATTTTTTAAGAAAATGTTCACACATACTTTTGGCATTTAATTAAATGCTATATGGGTGTTATTTATGTTTTGCTAACCATCAGTATCGTTGTAGCCATTGTGTTTTTTGTGGCTTTTATTCTTTCCGTAAAGAATGGTCAATATGATGATACCTATACACCATCTATCAGAATGCTTTTTGATGATGAACTGGTCAAGGAATCCAAAGAAAAATCTTCAGTACCCACTAAAAACAATCAAGTATAACTATGAAAATGGAACAATTCTATTACGATAACAAAATCGTAAAAAAATTCTTGTACGCCACACTCCTTTGGGGTATTGTAGGGATGTCAGTCGGATTGCTGCTGGCATTTATGTTTTTATTTCCTAATCTTACCGATGGTATCTCGTGGTTGAGTTTTGGGCGTTTACGTCCTTTACACACCAATGCGGTAATTTTTGCTTTTGTAGGAAATGCGATATTTGCCGGAGTGTATTATTCTACCCAGCGATTGCTAAAAACACGAATGTTTAATGATACGCTTAGTAACATTAATTTTTGGTGTTGGCAGTTGATCATCGTAGGAGCGGCCATTACATTGCCGCTGGGATACACAAGTTCTAAAGAATATGCAGAGCTAGAATGGCCTTTTGATATCGCCATCGCAGTTATTTGGGTAGTTTTTGGTTGGAACCTGATTGGTACCATTCTAAAACGTAGACAGCGTCACCTGTATGTAGCGATTTGGTTTTACCTGGCGACAGTAGTAACGGTTGCCGTTCTACATATTTTTAATAGTTTGGCATTGCCTGTTAGTGCGCTAAAAAGTTATTCGGTATACGCAGGTGTTCAGGATGCTTTAGTACAATGGTGGTACGGACATAATGCAGTTGCATTCTTCCTGACTACTCCGTTCTTAGGATTGATGTATTATTTTGTTCCAAAAGCAGCAAATAGACCTGTATATTCTTATCGATTATCGATTGTTCACTTTTGGTCCTTGATATTTATTTATATCTGGGCAGGACCACACCATTTATTATACTCTTCCTTACCAGACTGGGCGCAAAACCTGGGAGTAGCATTCTCTATTATGTTAATCGCACCTTCTTGGGGTGGTATGATCAATGGATTGTTAACGTTGCGTGGCGCCTGGGATAAAGTACGTACGGATCCGGTACTTAAATTTATGGTAGTTGCGATTACAGGATATGGTATGGCTACGTTTGAAGGACCTATGCTTTCTTTAAAAAATGTAAACGCGATTGCACATTTTAGTGACTGGGTAATTGCTCACGTACACGTTGGTGCTTTAGCCTGGAATGGTTTCTTCACCTTTGGGATGGCGTATTGGTTAATTCCGAAATTATTTAAAACCAAATTATGGTCTACGGGATTGGCAAATGCACATTTCTGGATCGGTACCTTGGGTATTATAATGTATGCCTTACCAATGTATGTAGCAGGATTTGTTCAAGCTTCTATGTGGAAACAGTTTAATCCAGACGGAAGTTTAGTATATGGTAATTTCTTAGAAACTGTAAACGAAATTATCCCAATGTACTGGATGCGTGCCATTGGTGGAAGTATGTTCATCTTTGGGATGTTTATCATGGTGTACAACGTAATTAAAACCATAAAAGCTGGAGCGACAGTTACAGATGAGTTAGCAGAAGCTGCTCCGTTGACTAAAGTGACTAAACATAGAACAGCAAAAGAAGGATATCACACTTGGTTAGAAAGAAGACCTGTGAAGCTAACGATATTTGCTACGATTGCAATTCTAATTGGTGGAGCCGTACAGATTGTACCAACGTTGATGATAGATTCTAATATTCCTACTATCACTAGTGTGAAACCATATACACCATTAGAATTAGAAGGCAGGGATCTTTATATCAGAGAAAGCTGTGTATCGTGTCACTCTCAGATGATCAGACCTTTCCGAAGTGAAGTAGAACGATATGGAGAATATTCTAAGGCAGGTGAATATGTATATGACCACCCTTTCCTTTGGGGAAGTAAACGTACCGGTCCTGATTTAATGCGAATTGGAGGTAAATACTCTGACAATTGGCATCTGAATCACTTCTATGATCCGCAAAGTACTTCTTCAGGTTCGATAATGCCGAGTTATAAATGGTTGCTTAAAAATGAATTGGACCGATCTGATACAGAAACCAAAATGGAAGTGATGGTTGCTTTAGGAGTTCCTTATACTCCAGAAGAAATAGCCAAAGCGCAAAAATGGATGGACGAACAGTCTACGCAGATTGAGAAAAATCTGTACGACGATCCGGATTTTGCAAAAACCTATGAAGCTGATAAAAAATATGCAAAAGAAAATGGATTGGATTTTATTGAAATGAGAGATAGAGAAGTCATAGCCTTAATTGCATATATACAAAGATTAGGAACGGACATCAAAGTTAAAAACGAAACTGTAAGTTCAGAATAATAAAGTCATACTAGAACATGATGACCAGGTTTCTGTCTATTCGAGTCTGTCTCAGTCAGACTCGATATGGCAGAGAAAGAAATTTTACAATTAGAAAACACTATATACCATGTTTAAATTCATAAAAGGACATTTGGAAAGTATAGAAGGTATAGAGATATATCCTATCATATCGCTACTCATATTTTTCATCTTTTTTACCGCCTTATTCTGGTGGGTAATTTCAGCAAAAAAAGAACATATCAAAGAAGTAAGTGAGATTCCGCTTGATTCAGAAAACGAAAAAGAAGTAATACTATGAGAAGTACAGTATCCTATATAAGAATCATTATTCTTTTATTAATAGCATATTTTTTAATAGAATGGGCTGTAGATTCGGGAGATGAATCAGCATTTGTTACAGAACCACTTGCCTGGGGAATTTTGGGAATCGTTTTGTTGTTTTCGATCGCTATTGAGATTTGTGTGGAAGCATTGCGAAGTGTATTGTTTAAATCATTAAAACCCGAAGCCCAGGAACGCTATTTAGTAACGGAAAACGCTAAAAAAGAAAAGCAATTCCGGTGGATTAAGGATACCTATCTAAAATTATTGGATAGTAAACCTGTAGAAGAGGAGGGTGAGATTATTTTAGATCATAATTATGATGGTATTAAAGAGCTGGATAACAACCTTCCACCTTGGTGGGTATATGGTTTTTATGCAACCATTTTATTTGGAGTGATTTACTTAGCACGTTTTCATGTGTTCAATGATTATACGCAGGCAGAAGAATATGAAACCGAAGTAGCTGAAGCATTGGTAGCCATAGAAGCTTATAAAAAAACAGCTAAAGATTTAGTGGATGTAAATACGGTAGTATTACTAACAGAAGCCTCAGATATTAGTGCCGGTAAAGCGATTTTCGCCACTAATTGTGTGGCTTGCCACAAGGCAGATGGAGGAGGAGGTATCGGACCAAATCTAACAGATCCGAATTGGATTTTAGGTGGCGGAATCAAAAATGTATTTCAAACCATTTCTGAAGGAGGTCGAGATGGAAAAGGAATGGTAGCCTGGAAACAAACTTTGAAACCGGCAGAAATGGCACAAGTAGCTAGTTACGTAATCACATTAGGAGGAACTACTCCAGCAGAACCCAAAGAAGCGCAAGGTGAAATTTGGATCGATCCGGATGCTTCAAAAGAAGAGGTTCCGAAAGAAGAAATTCCCGAAACGGTTACAGATTCGACTGCTGTGTTGGTTAACAATTAATGTAATAGAAATAAGTTTTTAACACCTTTAAACAAACAAACCAGCTGTCATCTTGAGCGGAGTCGAGAGATAAGAGAGAGTAGTACAAAAAACATCTCGAATCCGCTCGATGTGACAGAAGCGAAGGTGTCATAAATAATAACAATAAGTAATAGTAATCAATCCCAATTGGAAACACCAAAAAACGAAACATTCAGAGATTCTATCGGTACTATAAACGAAGAAGGAAAACGTGCCTGGGTATATCCTAAAAAACCCAGTGGTAAGTTTTATGAGTACCGTAAATGGGTAAGTTATGGTTTGTTGATTTTTTTGTTTTCTGCTCCATTTATTAAAATTGATGGGAACCAGTTTCTTTTATTTAATGTTTTGGAACGTCGTTTCAATATTTTTGGGGCACCTTTCTGGCCACAGGATTTCCATTTGTTCTTGATTTCTATGATTATAGGGGTTGTTTTTATTACACTTTTTACCGTGGCCTTTGGGAGATTGTTTTGTGGTTGGATATGTCCGCAGACCATTTTTATGGAAATGGTTTTTCGCAGGATAGAATACTGGATCGAAGGAGACCGAGGAAAACAAATAAGGCTGGACAAACAACCTTGGAATGCCTATAAAATTAAAAAACGGATACTTAAATGGTTCGTCTTTTTCATCATCTCTTTCTTAATTGCTAATGTGTTTTTGGCGTATTTGATCAGTAGTGATAGACTTATTCAGTATATTTTTATAGACGGCCCTTTTAAGCATGTGAGTACATTAATCTCATTACTCATATTTACTGCAGTCTTTTATTTTGTATTTGCCTGGTTTAGAGAACAGGTTTGTATCATAGCCTGTCCGTATGGTCGGTTACAAGGAGTATTATTAGATGCTAAATCGGTGGTAGTTGCCTATGATTATAAACGTGGGGAAAAAGAAGCTGGTCGAGCAAAGTTTAAGAAAAATGAAGACAGGCCTACCACAGGAAAAGGAGATTGTATTGACTGTTTCCAATGTGTACATGTGTGCCCAACAGGAATAGATATTCGTAATGGTACACAATTGGAGTGTGTGAACTGTACAGCCTGTATCGATGCCTGTGATCATATGATGGAAAGTGTTAACCTACCTAAAGGATTGATCCGATATGCCAGTGAAGATAATATAGTAAAAAAGGAGAAATTTAAGTTTACTCCACGTCTAAAAGGATATACAGCAGTACTGGTTATATTGACAGGTGTATTTTTAGGGATGTCTTTTTTAAGAAACGATGTAGAAGCCAATATTTTAAGGTTACCGGGACAGCTCTATGAGAGAAAAGATAATAATATCATCAGTAATGTATATACCTATAAACTGGTTAATAAAACGATAGATGAGATAGAAAATGTTCATTTTGAATTACTATCTCATAAAGGAACTATCGAATTGGTAACGCATAAAAATTTTACGATACCTAAGCAGGGGTTGGCAGAAGGGACATTGTTTATAGAAATCAATACATCGGCCTTAAGCGGAGATAAGGATAAAATAAAAATAGGAGTATATTCTAATGACGAACTGGTAGAAACAACAACTACAGCTTTTCTGGGACCAAGAAGCTACAGGTAGTTGTTAGCTGAGGGTTATAAAACTCAGGTTAAAATTTATAATCAAAGAACAATTTCAGCTTCTCTCTCTGGGAGAGATGTCCCGAGTAGCGGGACAAAGAGGGTTGGTGAAGTTGAGTTATGAGTTTGCTTGATTGAAATGAAAATAATAAAGACAATTAATGGATCCCAGCGTGTCACACTGAGCTGTCACACTGAGCTTGTCGAAGTGTTGTCGAAGTGTAGGCTGGAATCCAAAAAAATAAAACTGAGAATAAACATAGTAAACAGGACAAACTATAAGGGGTTAACGGGAAAAGAGATTTGTTACAATCTCGATTCCTAAGTCCTGTTTTAAAATCAAAACATAAAATAAAATGAAAATAAACTGGGGTACAGCTATCGTACTGGTATTTATAGGATTTATAAGTTTCATACTATACTTTGTGGTACGAATGAATACGGAGAAAAAGTTTGAACACGATTTGGTGACAGAAGATTACTACAAACAAGAACTAGCTTTTCAACAAGAAATCAATGCAGAAGAAAATGGAAATGCATTAGAAAACAATGTAAAATTTAAAAAGATAGCAGAGGGATTACTAGTTACGTTTCCTAAAGATAAAAACTACACAAAATTATCCGGAACTATTTCTTTATATCGTCCCTCCAATAAAAAGTTGGACTTCAAAATTCCAATCACGCTTCAGAGTTCTGAAATATTGGTTCCCAAAAATCAATTGATAGAAGGGCGATGGAATATTACGGTAAATTGGGAGTATGATAATATTTCTTATTTATTTAAAGAATCATTTACATATTAAATGTTATTTTCCGCATTCATACTAGGGGTTTTAGGAAGTTTTCACTGCGTTGGAATGTGCGGCCCTATTGCATTTATGCTGCCTTTGGATCATAAGAATCATCTCAAGAAATTTTTTCAGATCTCTTTATATCATTTAGGACGTTTGCTGGCATATAGTATTATTGGATTGTTTTTCGGGTTGATAGGAAAGAGCCTAAATATTTTTGGAATCCAGCAGGGACTATCCATAGGTATAGGAATTTTAATGATTTTATTGGTTTCGATTCCATCATCATTACTTACGAAGTATAATTTCTCTAAACCATTATATAAGATGATATCTAAAGTAAAGAACGCTTTAGGAAAAGAACTTAAAAAGAGAACTCCAGATACCTTTCTGACCATTGGGTTTTTGAACGGTTTTCTTCCTTGTGGTTTAGTGTATATGGCAATTTTCGGAGCTATCGCTTTAGGAAGTATTCTAGAAAGTAGTATGTATGTAATTCTTTTTGGTTTAGGAACCATTCCTTTAATGACACTAGTAGTGTATGCAGGAAATTTGTTTAAAGGAAACTGGATACGAAAAAATGTTCAAAAAGCAATTCCGGTTTTTGTAGTAATGATGGGATTGTTATTTATTTTAAGAGGAATGGGATTAGGAATCCCTTATGTTTCACCGAAGCAATCAACAGAAATTGTATCTGTTAATTATGAATGTCATTAAACTATGAAATTAGACTGTCATGGAAAACAATTGCGTTTCAGGTTTATTACGTTGCAATCGTAAGTCAAAAGCCATACAGATATTACGGACAAACGGTCGCCCTTTTTTAGTCACTTTAATATGGTAATTCGTGATCTCTACTAAACCATCATTTTCCATTTCTCTTAAGGATTCTGATACATCCGCCAATTCATCAAAACGAAGTAGATGATCTGTACTCCAATCCGTTTCAAAATGACACATAAGGTTTAAGATATGTTGTCTGATGATCTCGTCTTCTTTGGTTAACATATGACCTCTGTATACCGGAATGAAGCCTTCATGAACTAAATTCTGATATTCTTCTATACCTTTTACATTTTGAGCAAAACCATACCAGCTATCACTAATTGAAGATACACCTAAACCGATCATCAGGTTAGTTTTAAAAACCGTATATCCCATAAAATTACGATGTAAACAGTCATTGCTCATAGACTTATATAATGAATCGCTTTTTAGTGCGAAATGATCCATCCCGATTTCTTCATAACCAACTTTAGATAGTAATTCTTTGCCAATTTCATACTGTTTTCTTTTTTGCTCTCCGGTTGGGAGATCAGATTCGTTGAATCCACGTTGACCGTTACCTTTTTGCCAGGGAACATGTGCGTAACTATAAAACGCCAATCGATCTGGCAATAGTTCTTTGGTCTTATGGATGGTATGGATGACGGCTTCTTCGGTCTGAAAAGGTAATCCGAAAATGATGTCGTGACCAATGGAAGTATAACCAATTTCTCTGGCAACCTCAGTAACATATTTAACATTCTCGAAGGGTTGAACCCGATGGATTGCTTTCTGTACAGTTAAATTATAATCTTGTACGCCAAAACTCACTCTTCTAAAGCCTACGTCATATAACGCTTGTAGATGTTCTCGAGTGGTATTGTTTGGATGTCCTTCAAAACTAAACTCACATGCTGAAGCTGATTTTGCAGACCAAAATAACCCTTTGATTAGGTATTCTAAGTTTTCTGGAGAAAAGAACGTAGGCGTTCCACCACCCAAATGCAATTCTTTGATCTTTGGTTCCGATTCAAATAGATTCAGGTATAATTGCCATTCTTTTAACAGAGAATTGATATATGGTATTTCTACATTGTGCCTTTTGGTAATTCGCTTGTTGCAGCCACAAAAAGTACACATACTTTCACAATAAGGCAAGTGAATGTATAAACTGATTCCGTCTGAGTCATTGCTTTGAACAAAAGATTTTTTAACTGATTTTGTCCAATTTCTTAATGAAAATGTATCATAATCCCAGTATGGAACTGTAGGATAACTGGTGTACCTGGGTCCAGGCACATTATATTTATCTACTAAATTAGCATGCATATAATTAATTTTGTTGGATTTTTATTCGTGTAATACTAAAAAGGGAATACTGATATGGTAACTTATTTTTTCTATAGCTGGCTGAAACAAGATTCTCTGAAAAAAGTTGAGGTTTTTAGCGACCATCGTGATCATACTAATATTTCTGCTTTCTACAAAGCACTGTACGGCTTGTTCGATATCAGGGTTGGATAAAAAGTGAAAACTATGTTCTACACTTTTTCCTAAGTAATCATTAAGGAAATCTTTATTGTTTTTCTGTAAGTCGGTAAGTTCCTGTTCTTTTTTTGAAATATGTAATACTCTTAATGCTGCAAGATTTAAATTAAGAACTTCGGTGATGGTATTCAATATCCTGTCTTTATAGAAAATGTTATAATCCGTCGGAAAAGCAATTTCACTAATTTTGTTGTGTTTTGCTTTTTCCGGAATTACAAGTACTGGACATTTTACTTTGGTAATAACGTCACCAGTATTACTTCCGACTGTTCTTTCTTTTAATCCAGAAGCTCCTTTGGTACCCATTACTATGAAATCGATGTTCTTTTCCTCGACTAGTTTTCTGATAGTATTTACAAAAAAGATGTGTTTGTAAATGGTGAAGAAACGATGTTTTGTATTTAACGATAATTTTTGAATCCTTTTTAGCAATAAATTCATTTGCTCTTTATCACTACGAGTTACTTTTTCTACAACGTGATCCTCAGATTTAAAAAGAGATTCACTCCCTATCAATTCTTGATAAGGAGAAACATATAACAAATGGAAATTGCAATTTGCTTTTTTAAAAAAAGACAAGGCATACGTAATTGCATTCCATGAGTTTTCCGAAAAATCCGTCGGAATAAGGATATTCTTCATCTTTAATACTTTCTAATACAACAAATGTATTAGGATGTATTAATGAAAAGTATGACAAAAATCAGTTTGGATATTTTTACTCTATTAACTGAAGCCCAGATAGATCTAAAATTTTGATATTTCGACCTTCGATTTCTATGAGCCCATCTTTTTTAAAGGTAGATAGTGTGCGTATTAAACTTTCTGTAGCAATACCGGCAACACTAGCCAAATCATTTCTTGATATTTTAATACTTTCTTCTGGTTTTTTGTTTAAAACCTGAGCAAATTGAAGGATAGTCTGCGCGGTTTTTTTACGTACAGAACTATAAGCCATTTGTAATAATTGTTCCTTTATTTCAGAAAGATTGTCGCTTAGCAATTCCAAAAGTTCTAAGGATATATTTTTACTTTTTTCGAGGATGTTCTTTAGATCGTTTTTTAATATACCAGCTAGTTCAGAATCTTCAACCGCACTAGCAGATTCTTGATAGGGATTGTTATCTATAAATGAGGTGAAACCTAAAAAATCATCTTCTTTAAATAATGCTGTAATAAGTTCTTTACCATTCTCATCCATTTTATGTGTTTTGACGACACCTTTTAATATCAAATAAATTTTATTGGAATGATCTCCTTCTTTAAAAATAATCTCTCCCTTTTTGTGTCGCGATAGATCTCCGTGATCATCAAAAAAGTTTTTAAGTTCGTGCAGACTTCTCAGGCCATTTTCTGAATCTTCTTTTGTAACTTGAGTTTGTTGTTGTAGTATTTTGGAAATTATCTGAGCTTTGGCTAAACGACTTTCTATAGCGCTCAGTAGCTCCTCTTCATCAAAAGGCTTAGTAAGGTAATCATCAGCTCCCAAATCCATACCTTTTCTAATTTCTTTATGTTCCGTCTTAGCAGATAAAAAAATAAATGGTATTTGATTTGTATTTGTATCGTGAGATAGAGCTTCCAAAACTCCATAACCATCGACTTCTGGCATCATAATATCACAGACGACGATATCCGGTTTTACTTCTTTTGCTGCGGCAATACCTATTTTGCCATTAGGTGATGTAATCACTTTGTAGTCAGACAGCTCTAGGAGTTCTGCTGTATTTTCTCTAAGGGCAGTGTCATCCTCTATTAATAGAATGGTTTTCGTCATTAATTACGGTTGTTTTGCTGCAGGTATTTGTACTGTAAAGGTCGAGCCTTGATTTTCTTTACTTGTAAAAGTAATGCTGCCACCCAGATTTTCCAAATGACTCTTTACGATATTTAATCCAATTCCTGTTCCTTGATCTAATAAAGCGTTTTCTGCTCTAAAATATCGGTTAAATATAAATTGTTGCTCTTTTTCTGGGATACCAATACCCTCATCAATAATTTGGAACGTAAGAAGGTCATTTTCAAAAACTACCTGAAGATCAATGGTGGTATTCTCTCCGGAGTATTTTATAGCGTTTCGGATGAGATTGGTTAATACTAACTCCAATATCTTTTCGTCAGACTCAATAACATAGTCATCTATATCTTGAGGATACTTTATTCTTTGCCCATCTTTAAGCAACATATTAGCATCATAAACTACCTCATTGATAACTTTGCTTAAAGGAAAAGTAGTGAATTTATACTTTACCTTACCACTTTCCAGGCGTTCTACAGATAAGAAATCGTTCAGTATTTTATCTAGATATTTTACCTTATTTTTTATAGTAGCTAAATGTTTATCTCTTTTTTCCTGTTGTTCTGTTTCGGTATACTTTCCGATCAGTGTAGTCGATGTTAGAATTCCACTAAGCGGAGTCTTAAATTCGTGAGAAACTAATGATAAGAACTTGGTTTTTAGTTCGTTAAGCTGTATTTCCTTCTTTAAGGATGCCTGAGTAACTGCTTCAGCCTCCTTACGCAGTTTTATTTCTTCTTCAAGTTCTTTAATTGTATCGTATAGTTCCTGTGTACGTTTTTTTATTTTCCGTTCAAGCTCAGAATTTAATTCCTGTATCTGTATTTCTTGTTCTTTCCGTAGTGTAATGTCGCTAACCAAGGCCATTACATAAGAGTTTCCATAAATTTCAAAAGGATTTAAACCCACTTCTACAGGGAATCTGGCGCCATTTTTTCGTGTACCAAACAGGTCCCGTCCAATACCCATAGATCTTTTTCCACTATTCGCAATAAATTTTTTCACATAACCGGCGTGTTTAGCGTGATATTTTTGTGGAATTAATATCGTCAGTTCTTTACCGATTAATTCATTTTCCTCGTATTCAAAAATGTCATTGGCAGAGCCGTTTGTTGCAACAATAATTTGTTCTTCATTTACGACGATAATTCCTTCTGAAACCGCTTCAGAAAGTATCCTGAAAATATTATTGCTTTTTTCGAAAACTTTCATTTCTCAAAAATAATCATTTTGATTCGTTGCGCGAACTGATTATTATCATAAAAAAATAAAAGACTACTCTTTAAATTTATGAAATAAATAAATAATTTTATAATATGGATACAACTGAAAACATAGGAATTACATTTTATCAAAACCTCGGTAAACTGTTCTATGCGATAGCTGCTGCAGATAAAATAGTTCGTAAATCAGAATATACGTCATTAAGAAACCTGGTGCAATCAGAATGGGTGGCTGTGGATGATCTAGAAGATGAATTTAGTGTAGACGCTGCTTATCAGATAGAAATCGTTTTTGACTGGTTAGATTATTCAGCACTTAAGGCAGAAACTTGTTTCAATGAATTTGCATCTTTCTATAAAGAGAATACATCACTATTCACGGATAGAATTAAAGAACTGATTTGGAATACTGCTAATAGTATTGCCGATGCCTTTTCGGGAAAGAATAAATCTGAATTAATGATACTGGGAAGACTTCAATTGATTTTTCAGGAATACTAACTAATCTTTTACTGTATATGGAGTTTGTTGATTATTATAAAATACTTGGTGTTTCTAACAATGCAACTGAAAGTGATATCAAAAAAGCGTACAGGAAACTCGCTAGAAAATATCACCCGGATTTAAACCCGAATGATAAAGAAGCAGAGAAGAAATTTAAAGAAATTAATGAGGCCAATGAAGTATTGAGTAATAGTGAGAATAGAAAGAAGTATGATCAGTATGGCAAGGACTGGAAACACGCAGAGGAATTTGAAAAAGCAAGACAATCACAGCAGCAATATACAAGATCGGGAAGACAACAATATCAAGGTGATTTTTCCGAAAGCGATTTTTCTGATTTTTTTGAATCTATGTTCGGAGGATCCGAAAGAAGTTATAGACGAAGTCAGGTAAAATTTAGAGGAGAAGACTATAATGCCGAATTGCGTCTTGATGTAATGGATGTTTATAGAACTCATAAAAGGACTCTAACCGTAAACCGAAAAAATATTAGAATAAACATTCCGGCCGGCGTAGAAAATGGACAAACTATAAAAATAAAAGGGCATGGGGGTTCAGGAATTGGAGGCGGTCCTAATGGGGATTTATTTATTACCTTTTTAATAGAGAACACTACACCTTTTAGGCGTGATAAGGCAAATTTATATCTAACAAAGGACATAGATCTATATACCGCAATTTTAGGAGGTGAAATAATGATCGATACCCTTGACGGAAGAGTAAAGCTAAACGTAAAACCGGAAACAGAAAATGGAACGAAAGTCAAATTAAAGGGAAAAGGTTTTCCAATTTATAAGAAAGAAGGACAGTATGGAAATTTATATGTTACCTATAACATCAAATTACCCAAAAACCTAACTCCTAAACAAAAAGAATTATTTCGAGAATTATCTAAATTATAAATGAGAGTTGTTATGACTAAAAAGCATCTTATACCAGTTATAGAATTCTGCAAAAGCCACGAAGTAGAATTTTCATTCATGCATACCTTAGAGGAGTTTGGGATGATAGAAATAGTGATATTGGAGCAAGCGTCTTATATAAACTCAGAAGAACTACCCAGACTCGAGCAAATTTTACTTTTTCATAAAGAATTAGAAATTAATCTTGAAGGAGTAGAGGTGATCATAAGATTACTTGAGAGGCTTCATAAAGTTGAAAATGAAGTAAATACTCTTAGAAAAAAGCTAAACGTATATGAAGGTTTTTAGTACAGGAATTACTTAAACTGATTTTTGTCATATTTTAACAAGTATAGTGTCTCTAATTTTACTTCGAATTTAAAAACAAACTATTATGACACTTTATGCAAAAATAAATGCTGATTTTTCTGAAAACTATATAGGATACTCTGCTTTGGCTATTATAGCATCGACTTGTTTAGGCTCCATAGCCATTATGACTACTTTATTTGATGGGAATGGTTTCTTGCAAATGTTTTTGGTGTTTCTAACTGTTGCGGTTTGCAACGCGCATAACGCGGCGATTTTAACTGTTCAGAAGCCTAAATTAGTATTAGATCTTCTGATCTTAAGTTTAGCAGTCAATAGTTTGATAATTATTGGGAACGGCTTGTTTTAATATTTTATATACTGATTATTTACGAAGGCGAGTTTCTATGAAAGAAACTCGCTTTTTTTACTTCTTGAACTGAGCGATATCATATTTTTTTGGGACGTTCGAAACTACATTTATATAAAATAAATATTCATCATATGAAAACCCTAATCATCATTAGTCTTGCTATTCTAAGTTTGATGGCGTGCAATACCAGAACTCAAACCAAGGAAAACCCTGATAAAGATACTCCAGAGAGTGAACAGATTCTTGATCAAAACATAGATAGTACCCAATATTTATTGGAAGAAACACTGGAACTAAATCAGGAAAAAACAAAATCGATAAAGGTAGAACGTCTTTTTACTACAGAAGATGACAAGAATGAATTACAAGAGTTAGTAATCGCTAAAAAGTTCTATAAGGAAGAGGATCTCTATATTTTAGACTATAAATATCCTTATCTCAATGAAGAAATTGATCCGGATAATGATCAATTTAATGATTTCCTAACCGAAAACTACTTAAATATAGAAGCTACAGAAAATGAGATTCTGGAAGATAAAGTAATATTCTGTGATTCTCTAGGTATTGGTAGATGCACGGATAAACGGATTATTGACTATAAAATATATGCTGTAAAAAATAGCCTTATCAGTGTACTGCTTTATAAAGAAAACTATTACTCAGGAATGAAACATTCTACATATATGTTTGAATGTCTTAATTTTGATCTTAATAATCATAAATTCATTTATTATAATGATTTTTTTATCAATAATTCTGAAAAAGAATTACTTGCAACTATAAATAAGACAATATCCAATGGTATAAATTCTGGAGAACTTTTTTATGAATGTTGGGAATTGTCGGAAGGAGATTTTAAGGTGTATAAAAACAATTTTGTGGTTAATGATGATACTGTAGAATTCTATTTTGACGATTGTATTATCTGCCCTTCATATACGGGAACCTATTCTATAGAAATTCCAATCAAAGAGATCATACATCTTATTAAAAATTATAATGATCAACCATTAATAGGATAACTATGGATATGAAACTTTTAGAAAAGAGTTGTGTTCTTTTTTGGGTAGTTTATATCATCATGATATTAACAGCATTCATATTACCATTTTTTTCAGCTCCGGGATATTCATTATCACAAAATACACTAAGTGAGTTAGGAGCACAAAATACACCTTATAACTGGATGATGAATTTTGTTTTTATCCTATTGGCTTTTGTCACTTTTATTAATGGTTTCAAAGTTTTAGGAGAGTATCACATCCAAATATTTGTTCTTTTAATATTTTGTATTTCTTTGGTGTTAACTGGTATATTTATGCACGCGCCTATTGATCGGGGAGTAGTTTACGATTCGTTTCAGAATGAAATGCATTCCGTTTTTTCAACCATAACAGGGATTTCATTTTGTACCTACTGCTTAATTGTTAGTTTTATTACTCGATGGAGGACTCAAAAATTGATAGCTTTAGGTGTTGGAGTAATTGCACTACTATTATCTTATTTAATGTTTATACATTCTGATTATAGAGGGTTGTACCAACGAGGGATATTTATAATAGCTTTTGGGTGGATGTTATATTCTTTTAAATTCTATGAATATGTTTTTACAAAAAAAGAGTATTTTCAACTTATAAATAGAAACCAAAAATGAAAGATAGCTTCAGCAATATTATTGACTCAGAAACACCGGTACTTGTAGATTTTTATGCAGATTGGTGTGGTCCCTGTAAAGTGTTAGCCCCAATTCTAAAAGAAGTAAAAGACGAGTTAGGTGCTGCTGTAAAAATTGTAAAAATTGATGTTGATAAAAATCAACCCTTAGCAGCAAAATTTCAGGTGAGAGGAGTGCCGACCATGCTTTTGTTTAAAAAGGGAAAGCAGCTCTGGCGGCAATCAGGAGTTTTGCAAAAAAATGATATTATAGGAGTTATAAATTCACATAAATAGCGATGAAGCTAAATACGTATATCGATCATACGATTTTAAAAGCAATAGCCACAGTTGCAGATATTACAAAGTTATGTAGTGAGGCTAAACAATATAATTTCTATTCGGTTTGTGTCAATGGAGCTTATGTAGGTCTGGCTTGTAGTGAATTAATGAAATCTGATGTAAAAATTGCTGCTGTAATTGGATTTCCTCTGGGAGCAATGACCACAAAAGCCAAAGTATTTGAAGCTAAACAATGTATTGAGGATGGAGCAAATGAAATTGATATGGTTTTAAATATCGGATTGCTTAAGTCAGGATATTATGAAATTGTAAGAGATGAGATTGCAAAGATTAAAAAAACGATCGGTAGCAATGTGCTAAAAGTCATTTTTGAGAATTGTTATTTAACCAATGAAGAGAAGAAAATAGCTTGTCAATTATCTATAGATGCCGGAGCAGATTTTATAAAAACTTCTACCGGATTTGGACCAGGAGGAGCGACAATAGAAGATGTGAGGCTCATGAAAGATATTGCCCAAGATAAAATACTCATAAAAGCTTCTGGTGGAATTAAAGATATTGACACTGCCAGAGCGTATATAAACCTGGGTGCCTCTCGACTCGGCACTTCTTCTGGAGTAGCACTGGTAACTTTTAAATAATAATAAATGAGTACGCATATCGCAGCCAAAAGAGGCGACATCGCAGAGACTGTTTTATTGCCGGGAGATCCTTTGCGGGCAAAATGGATTGCAGAAACATTTCTGGATGATCCGGTATGCTATAATAAAGTACGCGGTATGTTGGGCTATACCGGTACTTACCGCGGTAAAAGGGTTTCTGTGCAAGGAACAGGAATGGGAATTCCATCTTCGCTAATCTATTGTCACGAATTAATTAATGATTTTGGAGCAAAAAACTTAATTAGAGTAGGCTCTTCTGGCTCCTGTCAAAAAGATATCAAGCTAAGAGATATTGTGATTGCTATGGCAGCATCATCTACATCCGGAATTAATAACTCCAGGTTTATCAACGCAGATTATTCTCCTACCGCTAATTTTGAACTCTTTATGAAAGCTGCTTTGTATGCTCGAGAACATAATATTCCGATCAAAGCTGGAAACGTATTATCAGCGGATGAATTTTATGAAGATGATTTCGATTCTTATAAAAAATGGGCAGATTTTGGAGTGCTTTGTGTAGAAATGGAAGCAGCAGGTTTATATACAATTGCAGCTAAATTTAATGTAAAAGCATTGGCAATCCTAACCATTTCAGATTCATTAGTTACAGGCGAAAGAACTTCTTCTGAAGAACGGGAAATTACATTTAGAAAAATGATTGAAATAGCATTAGGAACCTTATAAAAAATAAGTCGACTGAAAAAGATGATTTTCAGACGACTCTATACAGCCTCAACTTTAAAATATAATTAATTTTAGATCTTAAACGTAATAACTGGTTTATCAGCGTGGTTAGCAATATCCTCTCCAATACTTCCGTTGAAGAAGTGAGATAATCCTCTCCTTCCGTGAGTAGGTATTGCAATTACGTCTGCATTTATTTTTTGACAATAATTAAAAATACCACTCTCTACAGAATAATCATTTTGTACAATTACTTTGTCAAAATTTTCTAAATTACCGGAATCCGCTTTAAAAAGAAATTCTTTTACTCGTTCTTCAATTTGATCAGAATTTCTAAAACGATCACCAGGCAAGTTTACGTATACCAAATGTACATTGGTGTCAAACAGATCAAATAACTTATTTGCCCTATGATAAGCGCGGATATTTTCCATTTTAAAATCACAAGCAAACACCGCTTTTTTAATAACAAAATTATCAATCTGATTTTTGATTACTAAAACAGGAATATCAGAAGTACGGACTACTTTTTCCGTGTTAGAACCAACAAATACTTCACTCAATCCACTACTACCGTGAGAGCCCATTACAATAAGATCCACCTCATTCTCATTGGCAACCTCATTTATTTCGCTAAACACTTTATAGTTCTGAACAGTTTCCGTTACTTTAATATCATTAAGATATCCTTTATCTAAGAATGTATTAAATCGTTTTTCTGCAAGTTTTAAATAGTAGATAGCTTCTGCAGCTTCCTGAGCTTCATCTTTAGTCAGGATAGCTTCAGACAAACCAAGCATATGCAATACAATGATTTCAGCTTGTTGGTTTCTGGCGATATCTGCTGCAACTTGTAATGCATACTCAGAATGCTCAGAGAAGTCAATTGGGACAAGGATTTTTTTCATGTTTACTAGTTTTTGCATTATCAAAAGTAGAAGATATCTAGAGGAATTAATATGATAATTATCATATTGTAAATTCATACCTATTTTATGAACTGAGAATGTTTACCATAACTGCTGGTTTGTTAATTCAAGTTTCAATAGCTTTTCTAAACTTTAAGTATATTGTATATCATTAAGTTAAATTTTTAAGTAGGGATATTTTTTTAAAATGCTTAGACATTATAATATTTTAGTCAAGGGAAAAGTACAAGGGGTTTGGTTTCGAAAAAGCACCCTTGAAAAAGCTATGGAGCTAGGTATTAAGGGATTTGTAAAAAACAAGCCAGATGGTAGTGTTTATATTGAAGCTGAAGGTGAAGAAAATCAGCTCAAAGTATTTTTAGAATGGTGCACCATAGGTCCAAAATTTGCTGAGGTTTCAGATGTTTCTTTTGAAGAAGATGTTGTTTTATCTTATAAAATGTTTGATATCTTATATTAGTTGTTAAAAGAAGAGGTGTTATTATATATTGTACAATATGAGTTGTAACTTTTGTTACCGAAATATATAATAACTTTTTCTACATTTAAATTTTGGAACCAATTAGATTGTTAAATTAGTTAAGAATTGAAATATTTTATGGCTTTCAACGACAGAATTTAGACTTTTGTTTTTATAAAACCATGTTGCATGGAAAGATATATTAGTGGGTTTATTGGTGCATTTACAGATACTATTCAATGGACCTGGAACTCAATACTGTTTGAGGTGCCTTGGTACACGAATTATTTCTGGGGATTGATAGTTATTTCAGTATTGATTTGGGGATTAGAAATTAAATTCCCCTGGAGAAAACAGCAATCCATTTTTAGAAAAGATTTTTGGTTAGATGGATTTTATATGTTCTTCAATTTTTTTGTTTTTGCAATTGTTATCAGCGGTTTTTATAGGTTATTAGGTTTGTTTTTTAACGAGATAGGTATTTCTGCCAAAAGTTTATCAGTTTTTAATATTTCTGAATTGCCGATGTGGGTTCAGTTGATTGTCTTTTTTATCATATTGGATTTTGTACAGTGGTTTACCCATGTGTTACTTCATAAATACCATTTTCTTTGGAAATTTCATAAAATTCATCATTCGGTTAAAGAAATGGGTTTTGCAGCACATCTTAGGTATCATTGGATGGAAAATATATTTTATAAACCTCTAAAGACAATCGGTGTAATGATTTTGGGTGGTTTTGAGCCGGAACAAGCATTTATAGTTCATTTTATGGCTATAGCGATTGGTCATTTTAATCATGCGAATATTAAAATCACCTGGGGTCCTTTGAAGTATATTTTTAATAATCCGGTGATGCATTTATATCATCATTCATATGTCTTGCCTAAAGATTCTTATGGTGTGAATTTTGGAATTAGTTTGAGCCTTTGGGATTATATTTTCAAAACTAATTATATACCAGAAGATAGTGGTACCATTGAAATTGGTTTTCCGGGGGATGAGAAAGTCCCTAAGAGCTTTTTAAACCAACTTATCTATGGTTTTGGTAAATCAGAAAATAATCAATAAATAGAGTTTTCGATCTCATAGGGCTTAAGATGTAACTAAATAGAAGCTGCTCTGTGCAAGGGAGATAGTGATGATATAGGAACTGATCAAAAATAATTGATCAGGCTGGGATATCCTTTGATCAATGATAAAATAATATTAGGAGAAGAGCAAGATCTTACGCCAGTTGAGCTATCGGAATAATGGCATAGAATTAATATCTTGAGATACATACTAAAATGAAGCAAAAAATACATAAGAAAGCCTCCTCAAATACTGTTTATGGTTTAGGCATTATCGGAGCATTGGATTTATTACATCAGCAACGCCACAAGTTTATGGATCGGCGTTTTAGGAATTCTAAAGGCAATAGTTCTGCCTACTTTTCTTGTATACGAACTACTAAAATATGTAGGAGCTTCTTTAACAAAAAGGTATTTGTTATACGACAAACCACCTATTTTTATAGTAGTCTCGACCAACTAGAGAATACATAAAACTAATATCTTTCAAGCATGAATCATTGGGATTATATTCATATCCTGAAGTATGTTCTGCAACTAAAAGTTTATGATACAAATCAATTGTACGCTATAGTTTTTGGTAATGAAGTATTTATTAGGGATTCTGCTTATCGAATCATTACCAGACTTCGATTCATTTTGATACTATTAAGTGGGGATTTACGTTTTAGTAGTTGGATTTAACAGAGTTTTTATCTTAAAAGCACTATTTTGTAACTTTTTAAACCTACTTAGCCCTTTTGAATCTTAATTTTTTATTCACATTATCCCTTCAGGAAAAACCTGAACCTGGGATTCCAAAATTTCTTGGGATCATCGTTACTGTTGGTATCGTTTCCATATGTTTATATTACGTTTCTCGATATTTAGAAACGGTGTATGTAAAGTTCTATAAGAAGCCTTTTTTCGTGCATTTTTATCCTATTTCTAAAAAATTACCAACTCATTTACACAAATTTTTACAAGCAAATACATTCTATAATAAATTAGATAAACAAAAGAAGCGATATTTCGAGCATCGAGTAGTGCGATTTTTAAAAACCACAAAATTTGTAGGTAGAGAAGGATTGGTCGTTGATGATAACAAACGTATGCAGGTCACTATGATGGTTATTCAGCTGACTTTCGGGATGCGAAATTACTTATTAGAATATGTGGAGAGAATCATTTTATATCCTTCATCTTACTATTCCATTCTTAATAAAACTCAGAATAATGGAGAGTTCAATCCTAGGTCCAAAGCTTTAGTGCTTTCTTGGGAACATTTTAATTTGGGAAATTTACATCTGGAAGACGGAATAAATCTTGGGATTCATGAAATCACGCATGCAATTCATTATTGTTCACTAAAAAGTAACAATATAAGTTCAGAAATTTTTCATGATACCTTTTTAGAACTTGAACAATATTTATCCTCTTCAGAATTGCGAAATAAAATTATTGAAACCAGAATATTACGAGATTATGCTTTTACAGATAAATTTGAATTTATTGCCGTACTAGTAGAGGTTTTTATGGAATCCCCTGAGAAGCTTAGGAAACAATTTCCTGTTATATATTCTTATGTGAGTCGTATGTTAAATTTTACGTATTTTGAACCTTAAGAACATTATAACTATTATATTTATCGCATTAAATAATTATAATTAAAGAGTACATAATGGAAGAATTTCAGCAAATAGCACCAGTAGTTAGTTCTCTAACTGACGAAAAACGGGTAGCTTTTTATAAAAAAACATATACGCATCTGGCGATGGCAGTACTGCTGTTTGTAATTGTGGAATGGGTGTTTTTTCAAATTGAACCTTTAGTGCAATTTGCCTTTTCGATGACGCAAGGATGGAGGTGGTTGTTGATGTTAGGTGGATTTATGTTGGCCACTAATTATGCAGAGAAAATGGCACACAAAACCCATGATATTAATAAACAGTATTTAGGATTGTTGTTATATGTGATCGCTGAGGCATTTATTTTTATTCCTTTGATAGGTATTGCTATGATGATTTCAGAAAGTGGTGGTACTAATATTCTAAATCAGGCTGCTATTTTGACTTTAGCCTTATTTACGGGACTATCGGGAGTAGTTTTGATCACTAAAAAGGACTTTTCTTTTCTGAAATCTATGTTAACCATTGGATTTTTTATTGCATTGGGCTTAATTGTGGCTGGATTGCTATTTGGATTCAATCTGGGATTATGGTTCAGCGTTGGAATGGTAGTACTAGCTTCTGGTTCGATATTATACCAAACTTCTAATATGGTACATAAATATTCTGAAGATCAGTACGTAGGCGCATCTTTAGGATTGTTTGCCTCCTTAATGTTACTGTTTTGGTATATCCTTAGCATCTTATCTAACGATTAGTAAAGATTTTGTTTTTAAAATATGATAAAAGGCAAGCTTATTATAGGCTTGCCTTTTAAGTACTAAACAATTTGAAATTTACTTAATCACTAACTTTTCCGCTAGCACTATCCCGTTCACCTCAATTTTCATAATATAATTTCCCTGTGATAGTTTTGAAGTATCTAGTATCAAATCTTCATTACTTTCAAAAGTATTTATCAGGATTATACGCCCGGAGGAGTCAATTGTTTTTACTTCTATGGATCCAACCACTTCTATGTTTTTAGTAATGAGTTGCACGCTGTTTTTTGAAGGATTGGGATATAAAACAATTTCTGCATTAGAACTGGCTACTTTTTTTTTGACAGGGCGATTAGGTAAAGGCTTTCCTTCTTCAATTGTGTAGAATTGATTCACTCTAAGATTATTAAATTCGTCAACTGTTCCAGAAGGCCAGTATATGGTTAGCTTGTCAATTCTTCCTGCTCTTCCGAGACCAAAATGGGCTCTTTGGCTATTATGCCCCATGAATGTATTGGAGGCCGAAATTTCTCTTTTTTGTGTTACCCATTTACCTTTAATTTTTGCTTTTAATTCTAATCTGGCTCCTAATCCGGTTTTATTGGAAGTGGTACCGATCAATTTAAAATTTACAAAATGATTTTTAATGATGAGGTCATTTCTGAAAAGTCCTTTAATATTTCTACCTACCACAAAAAAATCAAGATCACCATCATTGTCGTAATCTCCTATTGTGGTTCCTGTAGAACTGCTGGATATTGCTGTATTAATAAGGTTAGAGCCACTTTCGGTAAAAGTCCCGTCTCCATTGTTTATAAAATAACCACTGCCAGTAGCGCTAGAAGCTGTTATTATCACATCCAGATCCCCATCGTTGTCAAAATCTCCCCAGGCATTGGATAAATTGCTTGTTTTACCACTAGTAAACGGGAGCTCAGTTTTTACATAGCTACCATTAGTATTAACATAAAATTTGTTTTCCACTCCAGAGTAATTTGTAAGACAAATGTCCAAGTCACCATCATTATCATAATCAATGGCATTGTAACATTGCCCATCCTGAAGTTCTTCGGCAAAAGAAAGATCGGCATTAGTTAATTTTTCAAACCCTTCATTACCTGTTTCGATCTGCAGATTTCTGTAAATAAAATCTGCCTTGATTCCTGCTGAACCTGCTGCAGGCCCACTGGCAATAAATAAATCAGTATCGCCATCTTCATCATAATCAATCCAATTCGAAACCGTGTAAGGAGCAAGCTTGGTTAGGAATTCATAGTTTTCCGTGACCTGAGTAAATGTTCCGTCACTGTTTCCTCTGTATAAACGGTTAGGAAAATGATTGTTTGCTCCTAAAAATAAATTGGCAAATGTTAGAATGAAATCAACGTAGCTATCATTATTGTAATCACACCACTGTACGCTCCAGGTTGCGGAATTAATATCATTTAGAATTGTGTTGACCTCAGTAAACTGTCCTGAGCCGTTGTTCTCATAAATTCTGGTTTGCAAGGTGGATGGAGCCGTGAATCTAGAATAAATCAGATCCAGATCACCATCATTTTGATAATCAGCCCAACTGCAACTATTCAGCGAAGTAGCAACAGGAATCGGAGTCTGTGTATTGGCAATTTCAAAATTACCATTACCAAGATTTCTATAAATTGTTCCTGCATAAAATAAATCCAAATAACCATCATTATCAATGTCCGTCCAGGAGGTTCCAAAATAAATTCCGGCTATTGCAGGTTCAGAAATTATAGGGTTGTTCGTATCTGTTATTAAGGTGAAGTTTTGAGCAAAACAGCTTAAAGTAATACAACAAGAAATAAGTAAAGCATAAGATCTCATAGTGATAAAGTTTTAAGAATTATGAGATCTAAAATCTATAAACCTATAAGAGGAGTGGTTTAAAATTATAATTATTTACTTTTTTAGTCATTCTGTACTTGTAAATGTTTTCTTTTGTATTCTGACGGAGTACACTTATACTTACTTTTAAAAGCATTATTAAATGTAGCCTTGTTGTTAAACCCTACATCAAAATATATTGTTTTAATACTTGATGAGGTATCTTCTAACAGTAATTTCTTTGCTTCTTTTATCCTGTAATCATTTATGAACTGATTGAAGTTTTTACTGGCTTTTTCATTGATTATCTTAGAAAGCGTATGACTGGAGAAACCAACTTTGTCTGCAAGTTGTACTAATCTAAGATTGTTATCCAGATAAGGTTTGTTAGTATTGATGTACGTAAGTAGTTTAGAATAGAATTCTTCCTTGGTGGTTTCAGAAAATTCCTGATGATCTGTTTCTTTCAAAAATAAATTAGCTAATAGTTCTCCATTAAAAATAGAAGGTTCTTTGTATACCATATATCCTATAGCATAAATTCCTACAGACATTGAGAAAGATATTGCATAATCCCAATGAACACTAAAGAATGAAAACCGTACAAGGATGTAATAGCTAACATAAGCCGCGGTAAATACAAAAAATAAATTAATCAGAAAAGCTGACCATTTTTTTCTGGTAGCTTCGTATTGAGAGTCTTTATCATTTTTGTGAAATTTGATAAAATCCTTTATTGTTGTTAGATAAATTATGAACGATAAGGCAGGTAACCAGGGATTATTTATGGTTCGTGTAAAGTATAGTAATACTTCATTCTCTAGTCCATCTGAGTTTTGAAGCCCCTGCGTTTTTACATAGTATATTGTATTGATTACAAAACATAATATGGCAGGTATATAATGATACCATTTTACTCTAAAGGTGATATTGTAAAACCTGGTCGTATAACTATACAGTAGCGGACCAAACGCTAAATACCAACTAGTGTCAAAAAAATATAAATAAGGATAAATTGATCTATAATTTGTCCAGATGAGTACATAATAAAATAAGATAAACGAAAACCCCAGGATTAATAGAATAATAGGAAAATTGTTTTTTCTACTATTTTTTCTAGCACTCAGTATGATACTTAAAAAAAATCCTAACGAGCTAACTAATAGAAAAACGGAAGTCCAGGTATCAAAAGATGGGATCGTAGAATGTTGCATCTTTAGGGTTTAACTTTATAATAAATCTAAAAATAAAATTTTTAAGTAAGCAAATAAAAACCTAAAATTAAAATGATTTTATAGATTCAAGGCGTTTCTTTTGACGTTCTTGATGCCGCATATGTATTTCAATTAGCGAAAACCACTCGATTGCATTGATCATTCCAAAAAATGGATGACTATGTTTTATAGTTTTATCACATGTTCTCACTAATGATTCTTTTGATACTGTTTCTGCTATAAATTCTTTGAAACGGTTTTCCAAAATGGCTCTTTCCAGTACCTGAGGAGTGAAGCCTGAAACAATTTTAGGAGGAAAGGATTCCATTCTGATGGTCTTGGATGGTATGATGTTTAAATAAAAAATCAGATAAGCTGCGCTATTTTTAGGTTTTCCTAATGTAATGTCATTCTCAATACAATTCTGAAAATTAGGTAGCTGATATGTAGTTGCTACGCGCATGATATGATCATATAATTCCGCAAGACACCATTGGTTAGAAGATGGTTTGTGGTACAGACTTTCCGAGCTGTAATTTTGAAGATCCATATACCATTTTTCGGATCTTTTTTTAAAAATAGCTACAGGATTCTTGACGAACATCTTATTTTTTGGAAATTATATGTTGTAAAATTGTTTTAGCGTGTATTCTTGAATTTTCAATAAACCACACATGAGTATCCATTCCGCCACAAATAACCCCTGCGAGGTATAAATTGCTAATGTTCGATTCCATAGTTTCCTCATTATATCTTGGATACATTTTTTCATCATCCGAAAGCTGAATACCAATCTTTTTAAGAAAATCAAAATTAGGTGTGTACCCGGTTAATGCCAGAACGTAATCATTATCCAGACTTATTTCTCCATCAGGGCTATTGATAATGAGATGCTTAGGTGAGATTTCCTTAACTGTTGTATTGTAGTGTGCTTTTATACTGCCTTCTGCAACTCTATTTTCGATATCAGGTTTTACCCAATACTTTACACGATTTCCTATCTCCGGACCTCTAATAAGCATAGTAACATCCGCTCCTTTTCTGTAACATTCTAATGCAGCATCTACAGCAGAATTGCTAGCACCTATGACTGCTAGTTTTTGTTTTGCATAAAAATGGGGATCTTTATAGTAATGAGATACTTTTGGCAAATCTTCTCCCGGAACATTAATCTTATTTGGGATGTCATAAAATCCTGTTGCAATGATAATGTGCGAAGCAGTATAGTTTTGTTTTTCCGTTTTTACCTGAAAAATGTTTTCCTCCTTTTTTACAGCAATTACTTTTTCGAATAAATGGATATTTAAGTCGTTAGTGGTAACTATTCTTCTATAATACTCTAAAGCTTCATTCCTTTTGGGTTTTGCTTCATTGCTAATAAAAGGAATTTCGTCGATCTCCAGTTTTTCTGAAGACGAAAAAAACTGCATATTCACTGGATAGTTGAAAAGAGAATTTACTATTGGTCCTTTTTCTATAATGAGATAGTTCATTCCGCTTTTTTTTGCTTCTAAACCACAAGCAATACCTATTGGACCTCCACCGACAATTATAAGATCAATGTGTTTCATTAAGAAATAATCTCTTTCAATCCTTTTATAGTCTGAATTGGATCTTTACTTTTAAATACATAACTTCCTGCTACTAAAACATCGGCTCCAACCTTGACTAATTGTTTTGCATTTTTATCAGTAACTCCTCCATCAATTTCGATGATAGTATCCGCGTTATTGCGATCAATAATATCTTTGAGTTGTTGGACTTTTTTATAGGTATTTTCAATAAAAGATTGACCACCGAATCCCGGATTTACACTCATAATACATACTAAATCTATATCATTGATAATATCTTCTAATAAACTGGCATTGGTATGTGGGTTTATGGCTACGCCAGCTTTCATTCCTTCTGCTTTTATGGCTTGTAGTGTTCTGTGTAGATGGGTGCAGGCTTCATAATGCACTGTAAGGATATTACTGCCCAGATCAGCAAAAGTTTTTATATATCGATCCGGATCCACAATCATTAAGTGTACGTCAATTGTTTTTGTTGCGTGTTTTGCGATATCCCTTAAAACAGGCATCCCAAAGGAAATGTTAGGAACGAAAACACCATCCATAATATCAATATGAAACCAATCAGCATCACTGTTGTTGATCATTTCTATATCTCTTTGTAAATTAGCAAAATCTGCTGCTAATACGGAAGGAGCAATTAATTTTGAAGCCATAAAATTGTATTGTTTCCCGCAAAAATACTATTTAAGTTTTAAACTATCCACTAAGAGAGCTTCATAAATTTATAGGCCAGGTAGGAAATGTTTTTATAAATATCAGGGTTGTGAGATTTCTCTTCTTGTAAAAAGTGTTGTAATTCATCTATACCATATTTACCGCCCACAAATCTAAAGGAAGAATGATATTTCGTAAATGCGGAATTGACTATTTTACGTTCGAAAATTTTAATAACATTGTAGTGCCTGGAATCTAATTTTATTTTTTCATACAGACTTTGGATTTGATTTTTTTCACCTTCTAAAACCTGAAAAAAATTACCATCAGAATACATTAATATGCCAGTAATTTTTTGGCTGTTGTTAGTTAACTCAACCTCTTCGAACAACTGATTAAGTTCTGAATTTGTCAAGAATGGATTGGCAGTACTTACATAACTTATAGTTCGCCACATTATATATGAATCTTATTTAATAAATATACGTTTTTTTTAGGTTTTAAAATATTTTATAAGAATATAAGTAACTGATAAGAAATTAACTGTGGGTCATGGTAAAATTGATAAAGTTTGCCTCATGAAAAAACCTCCGGTAATCAGCCGGAGGTCATTCATCAATCAAAAAACGAACAGTTATGTTATAAACTGTTTGTAATCGCAATTTAGGAAATTAAAATTTATCCTAAATAAGTTTTCAATATTTTACTACGCGATGTATGTTTTAATCTACGTATAGCTTTTTCTTTAATCTGACGAACACGCTCTCTTGTAAGGTCAAAAGTTTCTCCAATTTCTTCGAGTGTCATAGGATGTTGATCTCCAAGACCAAAATACAAACGGATTACATCAGCCTCTCTTGGAGTAAGTGTTTCTAAAGCTCGTTCGATCTCTGTACGGAGAGATTCATGCAATAATGATCTATCTGGATTAGGTGATTCTCCAGAATTTAATACATCATAGAGATTAGAATCTTCTCCTTCTACTAAAGGAGCATCCATACTAACGTGACGTCCAGAATTTTTCATGGATTCCTTTACGTCATTGATAGTCATATCAAGCTCTTTTGCAATTTCCTCTGCACTTGGTGGGCGCTCGTGAGATTGCTCTAAGAAAGCATATGTTTTATTGATCTTGTTAATAGATCCAATTTTATTCAGTGGTAAACGAACAATTCTAGACTGTTCTGCAAGTGCTTGCAAGATAGATTGACGAATCCACCATACCGCATATGAAATAAATTTGAAACCTCTGGTTTCATCAAAACGTTTTGCCGCTTTGATCAATCCTAGATTACCTTCATTAATTAAATCAGGTAAAGTAAGGCCTTGATTTTGATATTGTTTCGCAACTGATACCACAAATCGTAGGTTTGCTTTGGTTAATTTTTCAAGGGCTCGTTCATCACCAGCTTTTATTCGCTGTGCTAATTCCACCTCTTCATCCGCAGTAATAAGATCTACTTTACCTATTTCCTGCAAATACTTATCCAGCGATGCAGTTTCACGATTCGTTACCTGCTTCGTAATCTTAAGTTGTCTCATCTATGTTCTCCTTGAAATTTTATTATGAATAATTATTTAGGGCTTTGCTTTTTATTTATTATACGTAAGTCGTTAGGAAAATGTTACAAAAAATTAAATTTTTTTTTAGACCACTATCTTTACTAACATTTAAAATACCATTTAATTGGTCGTTTAGATAGTTATTTGTTTACAGTTTTATTCAAATTCTAGAACATTCTTAGCCACAATCAATGATCTTAGTGCATCGATTTTTTTATGTATTTTGTTGAAGAAAAGGTTTCTCTCTTTTTCTCCGGCTGTACTTAATAATTTGGATCCATCCATTTGTATTTTTAAAAAATGTTCTGCTTGGTCACAGGTAACCACGTCATTAGTTCTGTAATACGAAAGAATCGTGAAAGGAATATATAGAGACCTCTCGGTAGGTGTTTTGACTAAAACACGATTATTCATTAGCAGTAATTCATTATAGTAGAATTTAAAATTATCCTTCTGTTCTATTACTTTTTTAGAAATCTTGTTGATCAATTCCTGGAGATCATCACATATTTCCAGTGCATCTTTAGAAGTAAGTGCGTTAGACTCAAAATAAAAGTGTATTTGTTTTAAACTACTATTAATAGTTGTAATGTCCCATATTTCTACAGTATTAAGATCATTATATATATTGGCTAGGCGTTTTGCTGACTCGATCAGTGATAGGGACGGATTAAAACCAGTAAATTTCATATCACTTAATTCTGTATCCATTATTTTTAACCAGACATACATTTTAAACTTAGATAAAAGATTGTCATCAGAGGTGTAAAAAATAGGAAGGTCTTTTGCAGAGTAGATCATTTCTACTTCTGGATTGTTAATTAAAGGTGATAGCGAAGTATACGAATTTTCATAATATGCTAGTAGACTTTCCATATCCTTAACCGGAGCCGTTTTTTTTACAGCTACAATATGTTCGTCTTCACTAGAAAATAGTTGATCTATTGATAAGCTAAAATATTTAGCAAGAGCAACACCTTCTTCTAAGGATAGCTTACTTTTTTTACTGATTCTTCTATGAGCAGCATCATAACTTATGTCTAATGCCGTAGCAACTTCATCTATTAGCGATGTTTTAGAATTGATTTGTTTTTTTATGAGTTCTAAAAAATTTTCCTGTATCATTTTTAAGTCTTATAACTAATGCGATTTTCTTCTTTTGTAAAGTATGATAGATAAAAAGTTCAGTTTTATGATTTTTACAAAAAAAATAAACCCGTATGAATTTTACATTTATTGCAAATAACAAAATCTGTTTAATATTTTTGCGATTTTCGCAAATAAATTAATTTCTATTCTCATTTATCGCTTTCATCTTTGTAATTATCGCAATAGTTTTGAATTGTTGAATTTTTTAAAAACAAGAAAAATGATGAACAAAATAGTAGTATTAGTAATGTTGTTATTTTCGATAATAGCTATTGGACAGGAACATAAGTTAGATGTTATTTCAGGAAAAGTGAAGTCATTTAGTTTTTCTCCAATTCATTCTGATATATCACAGGTTAATGGATTGGTATTAGGAGTAGGGCATTATGCAAATAAAAACATAGAGCATCAAAGAATCAATGGGATTAATATTGATGTAATTCATCCAGCTCCATTATTATTAATGACTTTTGGTTTAGAGATTCCGTTTAAGTTACTACCAGTAGGTTTAACTTATAAAAATAGTACAGGTGTTCATGTTCTAGACAGTAATAATGAATCTAAAAAAGTTAAATTATCAATGAATGGATTGAATTTAAGCGTTGGAGGGTTTTATGAAGGAACTGATTTTAGTGGCTTAAACCTATCTTTAATTTCCATAGTTAATAGTTTAAGTGGAGTATCCCTGGCTCCGATTGTAAATGGTTCAGAGGTTTTTAATGGAGTTCAAGTTTCAGCTCTGGCTAATATTTCAGCTAGCGGTAATGGTTTACAGGTTGCGATCTCAAATGTTGCTGGAAAATTTAATGGGATTCAGGTAGGGTTATTTAATAAAAGTATAGATCAGAGAGGTTTTCAATTTGGTCTTTGGAATAGAAACGCAAGAAGATCTTTACCTTTCATTAATTGGCAATTTTCTAAAAAGAAAACGAAATCAAAAACATCATAATTATGAAAATCACTAGCAACTTAAGCATCGAAGGAGACTACGGATTCGACGCGTTTTTATGTTCTAATGGGAAGCTTTCCTGGTTTTATTCCTGAAAAAGATAATTTTATACACGCATTGAATTATTATATATAGGGAACCCTTAAAATTAAGTTTAATCCATATGGTGGAGTTTGATTTTCCGAGGTTTGCCTCGAAATATTAAGATTGTGTTTTCGCTGGATGCTTCGCAGGTTTACTACCAGGTATTTGATTACTATCGAAAATCTTTTTGAAACGAACGATTCTAGTCTTTTTATACTAAAAACACCTTCAGTATTATTGAAGGTGTTTTCTAATATATAGTAAGGAGTTACTTATTAGTTCTCCTTTTTATCAGGTCTTGGTTTTCTGTCACCTCTTGGTTTATCATCTCTAGACTTACTTCCTTCAGGTCTTGGAGGTCTTGGTAACAAAGCTTTTCTAGAAACCTTCTCTTTACGAGTTCTAGAATCAATACCGAAATATTTTACATCCATAATGTCACCCATATTTACCACATCACTTACATTTTCTGTACGTTCCCAAGCTAATTCGGATACGTGCAGCAATACTTCATTGCCAGGGGCTTCTGTATACTCGACTACCGCACCAAAATCTAACATTTTGACTACTTTCACTTCATATATACTTCCAACTTGTGGTTTGAAAGTAATAGAATCGATCTTTGCAAGTACGGCATCAATTCCATCCTGACTAGTTCCTAAAATTTCTACATTACCTTCTTCCGTAACCGGATCTTCGTTAATCACAATGGTAGTACCTGTTGCTTTTTGTAACTCTTGGATCACCTTTCCTCCAGGGCCAATTAATGCTCCAATATATTCTCCAGGAATTGTTTTGGTAACCATTTTCGGCGCGTGAGCCTTTACATCTTTGTTAGGAGCTGCAATTGTATCAGTTAGTTTTTCTAAGATATGCAAACGTCCGTCACGAGCTTGCTTAAGAGCATTTACTAAAATCTCATAACTCAGACCTTTTACTTTAATATCCATCTGGCAGGCGGTGATACCATCTGCAGTACCGGTTACTTTAAAATCCATATCGCCTAAATGATCCTCGTCACCTAAAATATCTGACAATACCGCATACTTTCCAGAATCTGCATCAGAAATTAATCCCATTGCAATACCAGAAACTGGTTTTTTAAGTTGTACACCTGCATCCATAAGTGCCATAGTACCAGAACAAACCGTTGCCATAGATGAAGAACCATTAGATTCTAAGACTTCAGAAACAACACGTACAGTATATGGACAATCTTCCGGAATCATACCTTTGAGTGCTCGTTGTGCTAGATTGCCATGTCCAACTTCTCTTCTGGAAGTTCCACGGATAGGCCTTGCTTCTCCGGTCGAGAAAGGAGGGAAGTTATAATGAAGGTAGAATGTTTCTTCTCCTTCATAAGATGGCATATCAATCTGATTAGCTTCTCTAGATGTACCTAACGTTACGGTTGCTAATGCCTGAGTTTCCCCTCTGGTAAAAATCGAAGATCCGTGAGTAGATGGTAAATAATCTACTTCACACCAGATAGGCCTGATCTCTGTAGTTTTTCTACCATCAAGGCGTAGCCCTTCGTTCAATGTCAGATCACGAACAGCAGTTTTTTCTGCTTTTGCATAGTATTTTGACACCAAATCACCAAAATCTTCCAGTTCCTCTTCAGAGAATGTAGCCTTGATTTCTTCTTTAATTTCTGCAAACGAGGCCCCTCTTTCATGTTTAGAAGATCCTTGTTTTGCAACAGCATATACCTTGTCATAAGCCATTTCGTGGACTTTCTTGGCTAACTCTTCATCTTCTCTCTCAGGGTCGTATTCACGTACTTCTTTCTTTCCGAAAGCTTCTGCAAGTCTAACTTGAGCAGCACACTGAACTTTAATGGCTTCATGAGCAAATTTGATAGCTTCCGTCATTTCTTCTTCAGAAATCTCATCCATTTCACCTTCTACCATCATTACAGAATCTGCAGATGCTCCAATCATCATATCGATATCAGAAACTTCTAATTGGGCTCTAGTTGGATTGATGATAAATTTACCGTCAACACGTCCTACTCTTGCTTCTGAAATAGCACATTCAAAAGGAAAATCTGATAATTGGATTGCTGCCGAAGCAGCCAGTCCTGCCATAGCATCTGGCATAACATCGTCGTCATGAGACATTAACTGAATCATCACCTGTGTTTCGGAGTGATAATCTTTTGGGAAAAGTGGACGTAAAACTCGATCTACTAATCTCATTGTTAAAACTTCTCCATCACTAGGTCTTGCTTCTCTTTTGAAAAACCCACCTGGATAACGACCGGCAGCAGCAAATTTTTCTCTATAGTCTACTGTTAATGGAAGGAAATCAACATCTGATGATTTGTAGTTAGAAACTACAGTACATAACAGCATACATTTTCCTGATTGAACAACCACAGATCCGTGTGCCTGTTTTGCTAATTTTCCGGTCTCTAGGGTAATTTCTCTTCCGTCTCCTAGATCAATGACCTCTCTATAAATTTTTGGAATCATATTTTTTTGATTCTAACCTTATAGATATTTCGATTAAATGCATTCGAAATATCCAAGGTTTAATTAAACATTGGTTTCCGTCTTACTCGGACGGACAAGGTTGTGTTGTTGTAGTTGTTGCGCGACCAATGAAAAACTAAGGCATTCATTTCGATCATCCTGAGATCAAAATGTTTTTTATTTATTTTTAAAAAAGGAAATGGTGTATAATTAAAAAGAGAGGCATACAGCCTCTCTTTTTAATTATTTTCTTAATCCTAATTCTTTTACAATTGCACGATATCTCATAATATCTTTCTTAATAAGATAATCTAAAAGATCTCTACGCTTACCTACGAGCTTAACTAATGAACGCTCCGTATTATAATCTTTACGATTATTTTTTAAGTGTTCGGTTAAATGCGTAATTCTGTGTGTAAACAATGCAATTTGTCCTTCAGCAGAACCAGTATCATTTTTACCTTTACCGTGTTTTGCGAAGATCTCTTCTTTAACTTCTTTTGTTAGATACATTCCAATATTATTTAAATGATTTTTATGTATAAATAGCGTTCTGCTATCAGCGTGCAAATATAATACTTTTTCATTTATAAATACTTCTTATAAAAAAAACATTTCGAATTAAACCTTTTCTAAGAATTGAAGTCATAGATAAAGTAACATTAAAAATTAAGATAATGAACAACAACATTTTAAAATTTGGTTTTATTGCATTCTTTTCCATAGTTTTTATAGGGTGTAATAATGAAGAGACGGCAGATCAATTACTATCGGATGATATGGATAGTTCAGAAACTGCCCTTACTGCAAAGATCGATGATGGTGCTGAAGTGCTGAGCGACTTGACTTTACAAGGCTTTGAGGACGAAGAAGGTCTGGCTAAAAATGGGAATAACCGTTTTTTACCTGATTGTGCAATAGTAACTGTAGAATTGACTAGCACTTCCAAAAATGTAATGATTGATTTTGGTGCAGACGGATGTGAGGTAAGAAGTGGACATATTGTAAGAGGAAAAATTCTAATGTCTTATGAGCTTACTATTGAAGCTATGTCTTTAGAAATCAATTACAGTCTGGAAAATTTCTTTATTGATGATGTACAGTTTGATGGATCAAGAACAATAACAAGACTTAAGTCTAATGAAAATGGTAACCCGCAGTATTCAATGAACTTTGATTTTGCAGTGACTTTTGCCGATGGGACGCAAGCTTCGAGGACAGGTGCTAAAACTAGAGAATGGGTTGAGGGGGCATTTAATGACAATTGGGGAGATAATGTTTTCTTGATTAATGGTTCCTGGGAAACCAATTTCGCGAATGGGAATGCGCATAATACTACCATCACTACTCCTTTACGTCGTGAAGCTAGTTGCAGATTTTTAATTAGTGGCACAATAGAACTAGTGAGAACTAACTTCAGTGGAACTTTAGATTATGGTGATGGATCTTGTGATAATAAAGCTTTATTTACCAATACTGATGGAGAGGAAAGAGAGATTTTGTTATAAGAAAAGAACTAACTATAATAGATTTGAATAATTATAAGTGTCTTCTTGATTAGAAGGCACTTTTTTTATGAATATTTATAGGTACAACAGGAAAAAGATAAAATAATCAGTAATTGGTTTGTTAAAAAAACCCGGTTTTTACCGGGTTTGGGAATATCATATTTTAAAATATAGTAAATCTAATTGGAAGATAAAGGTCTGTTAAGAATCAGATCCAGATATAAATTTATTTTTTCTTTTAGGTTTTGTCTTGGGGTAATAAAATCAAGGAATCCATGTTCTTTCAGGAATTCTGCAGTCTGGAAACCTTCCGGTAATTCTTTTCCTGTAGTATCCCTAACAACACGAGGACCTGCAAATCCAATCAGTGCTCTGGGTTCTGCAATATTGATATCGCCTAGCATAGCAAAAGAAGCAGTTGTACCTCCTGTAGTCGGATCTGTACATAAAGAAATATAAGGGATACCGGCATCTGCTAACTGAGCAAGTTTGGCAGAAGTTTTAGCTAATTGCATTAAGGATAATGCCGCCTCCATCATACGGGCTCCTCCGGATTTTGAAATAATCATAAAAGGAATTTTGTGCTTAAGAGAATAATCTGCTGCTCTTGCGATTTTTTCTCCAACTACGCTACCCATAGAACCTCCGATAAATGAAAAATCCATACACGCGATTACAAGATCATTACCGTTAGATTTTCCAACAGCTGTTCTAACAGCGTCTTTTAGGTTAGTTTTTTCCTGAGCTTCTTTAAGACGATCAGTATATTTCTTTTTGTCTTCAAATTTAAGAGGATCTTTAGAAGATAAGTTTTTGTCTAATTCTTTATACTTATTATCATCAAAAAGAATTTCAAAATATTCCTTACTGCCAATTCTTACATGGTATCCATCTTCCGGACTTACGTAAAAGTTTTTTTCCAGTTGTTCTGCGTCAACTATTTTTCCTGTTGGAGACTTATACCACAATCCTTTTGGAACATCTTTCTTGTCCTCGGTAGCAGTTTGTATTCCTTTTTGAGTTCTCTTAAACCAAGCCATATATTATTGTATTAAAAAAGCTGAAACTCTTCGATATTTTGAGTTTCAGCTTGGTTTTTATCCTTTTATAATGTGTTTACATTATTTAAATCTTCAAAAGCCTTTTTAAGTCGGTTTTTGAAAGTAATTTCGCCTTCTCTTAACCATTTTCTTGGGTCGTAGTGTTTTTTGTTAGGTTCATCAGCTCCATCAGGATTACCGATCTGCGTTTTTAAATAATCGATCTTACCTGTCATATAATCCCTAATACCTTCACAAAATGCAAATTGAAGATCCGTGTCTATATTCATTTTGATTACACCATATCCAATAGCTTCTCTGATTTCTTCTAAGGTAGAACCGCTTCCTCCGTGAAATACGAAATCAATGTGGTTATGCTCTACACCGTATTTTTCTGAAACAAATTCTTGAGAATTTTTAAGAATTTTTGGAGTTAATTTTACATTACCTGGTTTATAAACGCCGTGAACGTTACCAAATGCTGCGGCAACCGTAAATTTATCACTTACTTTGCTTAATTCCTCATACGCATATGCTACTTCTTCTGGCTGGGTATACAATTTAGAATCATCTACATCACTGTTGTCTACTCCATCCTCTTCACCTCCGGTAATTCCAAGTTCAATTTCTAAAGTCATACCCATCTTACTCATTCGAGCAAGGTATTCTTTACAAATTTCTATGTTTTCCTCAATAGATTCTTCTGATAGATCGATCATATGTGAACTGTAAAGAGGTTTTCCAGTTTGTTTATAAAATGCTTCTCCAGCATCTAATAATCCGTCAATCCATGGCAGTAACTTTTTTGCACAGTGGTCAGTATGCAAAATAACCGGGACACCATAGGCTTCTGCCATTAAGTGTACGTGTCTGGCGCCAGCAGTAGCTCCGGCAATGGCTGCTTTTTGACCTTCATTAGAAAGTCCTTTTCCTGCATTAAACTGTGCTCCTCCATTAGAGAACTGAATAATAACTGGCGAGTTTAGTTCAGCAGCAGTTTCCAATACGGCATTAATCGAATTAGATCCAATTACATTTACCGCTGGTAAGGCGAATGCTTTTTCTTTGGCATAATTAAAAATAGCCTGTACTTCGTCTCCTGTAGCAACTCCTGGTTTGATGTTGTGACTCATAATTTACTTTTAGTTAATAAGCCTACAAAAATAGTAAAATAATACGGAATGAATTTTATATTTAAATACGAAAAACGAGATTGATTTTAGAAAGGATAGTTAATTCCAAAATTATAGACGGCTTCAGAAAAATTGTAACCTTTGAACCATCTTTGATCCTCTATTCTGGCAGGATTAAACGTTTTGAAACCTAAATCAAGCCTTACAACAAAAAAATCAAAATCGTACCGTATACCAAGTCCACTACCCACTGCGATTTCCTGAAGATCATCCCATTGAGAAAAAACAGCATCTTCTTCCTCGACATTGTCCAGTACATTCCAGATGTTTCCGGCATCAATAAAGAAAGCACCATTCAGATCTCCCAGAATTTTATATCTAAGTTCTGCATTTACTGCCAGTTTCATATTAGCTTCATTAAACTCGTTTCTTCCTCCGCTACTTCCCGGGCCTAAATCATACGGTAACCAGGCACGGTTGTCATTAGGTCCTCCACCAAAAAAACTACGTGCGAACGGAATGCTATTGGCGTTTCCGTAAGGTATTGCAATCCCGCCAAAGGCTCTAAAAGCCAAAACACTTTTCCTGCCCAGATTCCAATGTTTTATATAGTCTAACTCTGTTTTTGCATACTGAGAAAATTCAACCCCAAAAACTTCAAAGCGATTATTAGAATTCTCCTTTAATCCTGTTAGATTGGAAACAGTATTTAAAACGTTACCGGCAAATTCGATTTTAGCTCTAAATCTTGAAAAATCCTCATCATACAGATTTTCTCTATTATTTTTTAGATATGTATAGCTAGATGCAAAAATCAGGTTGTCTTCAGTTAATCGTTCTTTTCGCTCATTAATATTTCTAATTTCCTGTAGTTGATCAGGAGTTAAATCAGCATTCGGTGTTTCTCCTAGTGACTGAGCTATGAAGCTGTTAGCACCAACAGGAACAGACAATATACTTTGATCGGTATTTTCCTGATCAAAGAAAGGAGAACTGGGATTCAATACTTCTGTTGCAATATTATTAAGTCTACCAAAAGAATTAGAGTACACGTTAAAATAATTACCTGTATTGAGATTGCGAACATATTGCACGTTCACTAAATCAATCTGATGGGTCAATTTTGTACTTGGTTTCCATAGGTAGTTAAATATTCCAGATGCATTTTGCTTGTCAAGCCCAATGTTTTGTTGTGTATTAATTCCGAAAATCAAGTTGGTGGTGGGGGACATATATTTCGGAATTATCTTTCTTGTTTGTAGAGGAAAAATTATTTTAGGAAATGATAATTTAAGATCAACTCCAATTTCAGAAATGTCGAAAAACTGTCCGTCTGGATCTACCGGATCTTTTGATGAACCCACACTTCCTCTTACAGAAATTTCGAAAATTTCTGCACCTCCAAAAACATTTCTTATCAAATAAGATCCGCTAAAACCAATACCAAAAACCTGGATGTTTGATGTGGAGATATCAAACTCCACATTAGTACTATATTTTTTTCTGGGAGTTAATAAAACATTAGCAATAAGATCCGTTCCGTCTGGGTTATCCGGATCTATACTATACCTTATATTAGGATATTTAAAAGTTCTTAAATTGTTAATCTGATTATAGGTTAGTGTGCGATCATTATCTCTAAAAATTTCTCCGGGTGTAATTAGGACCGAGTTTGCAATTGCTTTACGGGTATATCTAAGCTTGTCGTAACTATAGATATTATATCCATTGTAGGTGACACTATCTTTTGGTTTTTCGTTTTTGTTTTTATAAGAGTAGTCTGTAAATACATTTACTTTGCTTATTTTGTGTACCCGAAAAGGAACTCTTTTTGTCTGTTCCCCTTCTGTAATCCGTCTATTTTTGATAAGTAAATTAAGTTGTATTTTTTGATCTGTGTTTACAGTATCCGCGTCAAATTTTATATACTCCTTTTCGAAATGATACAACCCGGAATTTCTGAATAACCTGGTTAATCTTTCTCTCTCTGATTCTATATCCAGGGTTCTATATTGTTTACCCGAAATTATGGCGGATTTATCCTGGTTCAGCCTGTAAATGGAGTCGGTATCTTTCGATGCTATTTTGGTAGTAAGAGAATCAATGAAATAAGGTTGATGAGGTTTTATATAGTACGAGATTGAAGCTCTCTGGTCACTTTTACGATTTATTTTATAGTCTGTTTCTACATTAAACCAACCGTTATTCCAGTAATAAGATTGCAATCTTTTGATTGAACGTTTTGCTTTTGATTCGTCCAGAATAACAGGAGCTTCTCCAGCTTTTTTAAGCCAATTGTTAACACCGGCATATCCAACTCCTAATCTAGTTACTTGTTTTTTAGATAAAAAATTGTTGAGTTTTCTTTCTCTTTTAGGATTTTTTTGTAACCAACTTTGATAAGAAGAGTCCGGATGTACCTTAGCAAGATTATACAAGTGAAGTCTAAAGGGAGTCCAGACAAATTTTGAATTGGGTTTTTGGTATAATTGATTCTCTATTTTAACTTCATTAGTTTTAACACTATCAACAAAAATTTCATTATCCGTTAAAAGAAATTTATCTTCTGGAACTCTTTTAATAACATTACATGAAATTAAAAAAATTGTAGTTACTGTAACAAATACTATTTTTGTGAGCAGGTGTTTCAATCGAAATTCATTATTGTGTCAAAAATACATTATTTGTATGGTTAGCAAAAACCAAAAGAAATTAATAAATAGTTTATATCAAAAAAAATACCGAAAACAACATGGATTGTTTGTTGCAGAAGGAAAAAAGGTGATTAATGAATTATTAGAATCAAATTTAGAGCTTCATTCTCTTTTTGCACTGGACACTTCTTATTTTGAAACTTCAAAGGACAAAGCCATTGTGGTAACAGAAAAAGAGTTAAAAAGTATAAGCTTTTTAACTACACCTCAGTTTGCGTTGGCTATATTTTATATTCCTGAAGTTAAACCGGTAAGAGATAAAGAATTAATTTTAGCTTTGGATGATATTAGGGATCCGGGAAATCTGGGGACTATAATTAGGTTGTGTGATTGGTTTGGCATCAGTAGTTTAGTGTGTTCTGAACAAACCGTAGATTGCTTTAATCCAAAAGTGATACAAGCTACTATGGGTTCTGTTACAAGAGTGAATATTATCTACACTGACTTACAGGATTTTCTTGCTTCTTTAGATAAAGAAACTCCCATATACGGAACTTTTATGGAAGGTGATATAATTTATAAGGAACAACTTACTCATAGAAGTATTATTGTAATGGGTAACGAAGCTAATGGGATTTCACAGGAAATAGAACAATTAGTGTCTAAAAAAATAAGGATCCCCAGATTCGGAAAAACCCAAAAGACAGAAAGCCTAAATGTAGCAACAGCAACAGCTATTGTTCTTAATGAGTTTAAAAGGAATTAAACTTCACTAAATTCTATTGAAAGGTAAAGTTTATAAAAATTCCTCTGGAGGACATTTTGTCTATTGCAGCCGTATACGGGCTATTAGGATCATTATCACGAACCAATTCATCAGACATAGCGAAAACCCCCCTTATTGAAGGTGTAAATTTAAAATAAAACAAGTAAAAATCAATTCCAAATCCAAGTTCGTAATAATTAGTATTGGTTTTGGTCCTAAACTGTCCTACACTATTATCATCGGGATTATCCTCGTTACTTGATAAGTTGATAGATGTAGATATACCTCCAACGATAAATGGTTTAAAGTTGTTAAGTCGTTTAGTAGAGATTTTTAATAATAGAGGTATGTGAACATATGTTGATGTAACTTCCCTGAATCTCTGTGAATCCTGAAAATCAGGACCGGTAAATGTTAGGTCTCTGCGTACAAATGATACTTGAGGTTCCAGCCTAAGATCCAGATAATCGTTAATTCTTAGGTTACCTAATAGTCCTACATTGAATCCTATCGACTTAGCAACCTGTATATCCCCATCCAGAAATGGCTCTTCTCCTTCTGGTGTAGCTTTGTAGTCAAAATTGAAATCGTAACTGTTAAATCCAAGAATGTACCCCCAACTTAATCTGGGTTTATCATAATTCTGAAGGTTTCTAACTCGTTCCTTAGAAAATAATTGTGCACTAACATTCTGAGTGCATACGATAACAGCTATGGCTATAAAAACTCTTTTCATATTATTTTGTGGCTGTATAAATTGTGGCAACGCCAAAAGTTTGCGGTTTGTCCTCGACTTCTATAAACCCGATTTTTCTCAAAATATTGTTGAAAGCATCTCCATATGGAAAAGCAGCAGCACTTTCGCTTAGATATGCGTATGCAGATCTGTCTTTAGAAAAGATCTTGCCAATTAAAGGTAAAATTTTTGATGAGTATAGTTTATATCCTTGTTTATAAGGGGTTTTGGTGGGTACAGAAGTTTCTAAAACTACAAATATACCTCCTGGTTTCAATACTCTGTAAATCTCCGAAAGCCCCTGCTCTAAATCTTCAAAATTTCGTACACCAAAGGCTACAGTTATAGCATCAAAATAACCATCAGGATATGGCAGGCTTTCTCCATCACCTTTTACCATTGAGATTATTTGGTCTAATTTTTTTGTATTTACTTTGTTCGTGCCTACAGCCAACATCCCGGCAGAGATGTCCAACCCGATAATTTCCGAAGCACCAGTTTTGGCAAGGTTGATTGCAAGATCCCCTGTTCCCGTAGCAACATCCAGAATTCTGTTAGGTTGAGAGCTTGTTACAATCTTAACCACTTTTCTACGCCATTTTACATCAATCCCAAAAGAAATTACCCTGTTTAAACCATCATAATTACCCGAAATAGTATCAAACATCTCAGTAACCTGTTGTTTTTTGGTAGTGTCTTTATTTTTATATGGCGTTATCTTTTCCGACATTCAAAAAAATTTAGGCAAATATACATTTTTGATATGGATCGTAAGAATAGATTACTATTTAGTTGTGATCGTTGGATTATTTTATCAGTTTATGAAATTCCACTATCTTTGTAAGCTTTTACTTTTTGACAGGAAATTTTTACCCAATTTAAACGGGTATTTTTACTGAAGTTTAATTTTATCTTTTGATAATACACATTTAAAAATAACAGATGAAGCAAGTGCTAAAAAGCGTAACTATATGAAAATAATTATTGCCGGAGCTGGTGAAGTTGGATTTCATTTGGCAAAATTACTTTCATTTGAATCCCAAGACATTACGCTTATTGATCCTGACAAGGAATGTCTGAACTATGCGGATAGTCATCTGGATATTAGGGTAATTAAAGGGGATGCTACTTCTATCAGCATTCTAAAAGAGGCCAGAGTGCAGAATGTAGATATGGTTATAAGTGTTACTTCTAGCGAGACTACCAATATCACAGTTTGTGTTTTGGCAAAGCAATTAGGAGCTAAAAGAACCATTGCCAGGATTTCTAATACAGAATTTATCGAAAATAAAGAAGAGGTAGGTTTTATCAAATTTGGAATTGATGAACTAATTTCTCCAGAAGCTTTGGCAGCAAGTGAAATAGAATTACTACTTAATCAATCTGCTTTTAGTGATAGTTATGAATTTGAAGACGGGGCGCTCACTATGGTGGGCACAACACTTTCTGATAGCGCGCTGTTTGTTGATAAATCAGTAAGAGAGGCCGCAGATATATTCCCGGAGCTTCATTTTATGCCAATTGCAATTCAGCGGGCAGGTACCCAATATACAATCATTCCTAGAGGAGATACAAAGTTTAAGGAAGGAGATCAGGTATATTTTGTTACTTCAAAAGGAGGAGTGGAAGAACTTTATAAATTAACCGGAAAAGTAAAAGAACAGATCAAGAAAGTAATGATCTTGGGGGGGAGTAAAATTGGATATAAGACTACGTGTGATTTATGTGATCATAAATTCAGGGTAAAACTTATCGAAAATGATAAAGACAAAGCTTTTGATTTAGCAGATGATCTTCCTAATGCATTGATTATCAATGGAGATGGACGTAACGTAGAATTGCTGGAGGAGGAAAATATAGATGATATGGACGCTTTTATAGCGGTTACAGGTAATTCTGAAACAAATATTATGTCATGTCTTGTAGCTAAATCCAAAGGAGTACGTAAAACGATTGCCCTGGTCGAAAATATGGATTATTTTCAGCTATCTCATTCGATTGGGATAGATACATTGATCAATAAAAAACTATTAGCAGCTAATAATATATTCAGGTTTATCAGAAAAGGAGAAGTCGTTGCGATGACTAAACTGAACAATATGAATGCTGAATTGTTGGAATTTATCGTGAAACCAACATCTGAAGTAAGTGATAATCTGATTAGGGATTTGGATTTTCCCCGTTCTGCAATTATTGCCGGTGTGATAAGGGATGGAGTTGGAATGATTCCGCTTGGTGGTTTCTACATTAAAGCCGGGGATAGAGTAGTGGTGTGCTGTTTGCCAAAATCTATTAAGAAAATAGAAAAACTTTTCTTATAACATGTCCAAGCTAAATTTTAAAATTATTACCCACATTATGGGGCTGCTGTTACTCTGTAATGGAGGATTTATGCTCATTGCTACCATCATAAGTTTTATTTATGAAGATGGGGTTACGCTTCAGATAATGCTCGCGTCGTTATCTACGATGTTCGTCGGTATAGTTTTAATGTTTCTTACCAGAGAACATCAAAAATCTATCAATAAAAGAGAAGGGTATATCATAGTTACGTTCGGTTGGATATTTATGTCCTTAAGCGGAACTTTGCCTTACATATTTTCTGAAGCAATACCGTCATTTACCAATGCATTTTTTGAGACCATGTCTGGGTATACAACTACAGGAGCATCTATTCTCAACGAAATTGAAATAGTTCCAAAAGGGGTATTGTTTTGGCGTAGCCTTACACATTGGATCGGTGGTATGGGGATTATAGTGCTTGCGGTTGCTATTTTACCATTATTAGGAATCGGAGGTATGCAGTTATTTGCAGCAGAAGCTCCAGGTCCCAGTGCTGATAAATTACATCCCAGGATTACAGATACAGCCAAAAGATTGTGGCTTATATATTTTGGATATACTGCTGCAGAAACTATTTTGTTGAAGGTTGCCGGAATGGATTTCTTTGATGCTATTAATCACGCGTTAAGTACGTTGTCCACTGGTGGGTTCTCTACGAAAAATGCTAGTGTTGCCTATTGGAATGATCAACCTTTGATTCAATATATCATCATATTGTTTATGTTTCTGGCAGGGATGAATTTTATTTTAAGTTATTTTGGTTTTAAGGGAAAATTTGGAAAGTTTCTAAAAGACGAAGAATTTAAGTGGTACATGATCTTTTTGGTTGTTTTTACTGCTGTCTCAGCTTTTATAATTTATTTCAAAGCAGATCCTGCAAATTCAGTAATAGATCATCCAATGGTCTTAGGTGAAGCAGAGAGTGCTTTTCGTCATGCATTATTTCAGGTTTTAGCAGTTGTAACGACGACCGGGTTTGTATCTGCTGATTTTACGGTTTGGACACCTTTCCTGAAGATTGTATTTTTTGGGTTGTTCTTTTTAGGAGGTTCTGCAGGATCAACTGCAGGAGGAATGAAGATTGTACGACATTTGATTACTATAAAGAATGGTATTCTGGAATTTAAAAGAACATTACACCCTCACGCGATCTTACCGGTAAGGTACAATACAAAAGCCGTTTCTAAAGAAATTGTATTCAATATATTGGCATTTTTTATATTATATATGCTATCATTTATTATAGGCTCCTTAGTTTTAGGGATGTTAGGATTGGATTTTGAGACTGCTATCGGTGGTGCAGCTTCTTCTCTTGGTAATGTTGGTCCTGCCTTGGGTAAATTAAGCCCTGTAAATAACTTTGATGTATTGCCTGCTTTTGGCAAATGGTGGTGTTCTTTTTTAATGTTAATCGGAAGGTTAGAATTATTTACTGTACTAATCTTGCTCACTCCTTTCTTTTGGAGGAACAGATAGTTCATAAAACTTAAAAAGATTCTTCCCAGGGACCAAAAGCATACGGATTGATGCTCCAGAGTTCGGCTACTTTTTTTATTGTGTCTTTTACCTTCCCTTTAACATTTTGCAGGTATTTAGGTTCAATATAAAAGATGTCTAATATAGATTCATAATAGGATATAGCGGTATCTTCTACATCAGAAGGTGTATAGTCTAAGATTTCATCTTCTGCGTAGGGTACTTTGAAATTTTCTTTGAAAATTTGAAGTACATTTTTTCGAACAATACGTTCTTTTTCAAGAATGTCCATAAAAACAAATAAGGTTTTAAGATTGTTATTTATGTTCAAACTACAATGATCTCTTTTTAAGTGTTTTCCCCAAAACAAGTAAAATAGTAAGAGTATAATAACTCCAAAAAGATCAATTTATTTTCAAAAAGAAAAAAACCGATGACTTTTTATGGATTCATCGGTTTTTTAATAAAAGTTATATGAAGTTGCTAAACTAACTTACTGCTTTTTTAATTCTATCTAATGCTTCTTTGATTTGCTCAGTGCTGGCAGCATACGAAATTCTAATACAATTCCCATTTCCAAAAGCATCTCCGGTTACGGTTGCAACATTTGCGTGTTCTAACAAGAACATAGAAAAGTCTGAAGCGTTTTTAACTAAAGTATCGTTAATTGTTTTTCCAAAGTAATAAGAAACATCCGGGAATACATAAAAAGCGCCCTCAGGTTCATTACATTCGAATCCTGGTATTTCTGCTAATAAATCTAAAATCAGTTTTCGGCGATTTTTAAATTCCTCTACCATATATTGGATTTTACTAACAGGTGCTTCCAAAGCCGTGATTACTGCTCTTTGAGCTATACAATTGGCCCCGCTGGTTACCTGACCCTGCATTTTATTACAAGCTCTAGCAATTGCCTGTGGAGCTCCGATATAACCGATTCTCCATCCGGTCATCGCAAAAGCCTTAGCAACACCATTCACCGTAACAGTTCGGTCATACATATCATCAAATTGTGCCATAGACGCATGATCACCAACATAATTGATATGCTCATATATTTCATCACTGACTACAATAATATCCGGATATTTTTGTAATACATCTGCTAATGCTCTTAATTCTTCTTTGCTATAGATAGAGCCACTTGGGTTACAAGGAGAGCTATACCAGATCATTTTGGTTTTGGGAGTTATAGCTTTTTCTAACTGCTCTCCAGTCATTTTAAAATCATTTTCTATGGAAGTCTTTACTTCTACAGGAACTCCTTCCGCTAATTTTACAATGTCACTGTAGCTTACCCAATATGGACAAGGAAGTATTACTTCATCACCTGGGTTAAGATATACCTGAGCTACATTATATAGTGATTGTTTAGCACCGGTAGAAACTACAATCTGGGAGCGGTCATACTTTAAATTATTATCTCTTTTGAACTTAGTAATAATCGCATCTTTTAATTCTACATATCCATCAACAGGAGTATATGAATTGTAATTGTCTTTAACCGCCTGAATTGCGGCATCTTTAATGAAATCCGGTGTATTAAAATCCGGCTCTCCTAAACTTAGGCCGATAATGTCCTTTCCCTCTGCTCTTAGTTCTCTGGCTTTGGCGGCCATAGCTAAGGTTGCGGAGGCTTTCAATTGGTTAATCTTGTCTGATAATTGAATACTCATTTCCGATACTTGTGTGCTCATTTTAGTAATTGGTAAATAAAAGTTAAGCTTGCATCGCAGGATTTATTCCCATTTCTTTTAAATGCCTGAAATGGGCTATAATCGCTTTGCGGGTGGTTTTATATTCGTTGTAAGGTAGATTAAATTCCTGGGCAGTCTGCTTCACTATCTTAGAAATTTTAGTGTAGTGCACATGACTGATATTTGGAAAAATATGATGTTCTACCTGATGATTAAGTCCTCCGGTAAACCAGTTGACTAACCTATTTTTTGTTGAAAAATTTACAGTGGTGAATAACTGATGAATAGCCCATGTATTTTTCATGGTACCAGTTGTATCCGGTAACGGCATTTGTGCTTCTTCTACCATATGTGCTAATTGAAATACAATGCTTAAAATAAGCCCTGCTACATAGTGCATAATGAAGAATCCTATAAAGATTTTCCACCAGGCTATGGATAAGATAAGCATAGGGATTGCAATCCAGATCATTACATAAATTATTTTTGTGATCACTACAGTACTCCATTGTTTTAATGGGCTAGGTAATTTTCCATAGGAAAGCTTACGCTTTAAGTAATTTCGGGTTTGCTTAAAATCAGTAGTTATTGCCCAGTTGAAGGTCAATAAACCATATAAGAATACAGAATAGTAATGCTGGAATTTATGAAAACGTTTCCATTCTGCGTGTTTCGTAAAACGAATGATTCTTCCTGCATCCATATCCTCATCATGACCGTGGATATTGGTATAGGTATGGTGCAATACATTATGTTGTACTTGCCAATTGTATACATTACCGGCTAGGATATAAAGGCTGCTTCCCATTAGATTATTGATCCATTTCTTTGAGGAATAGGATCCGTGATTGCCATCGTGCATCACATTCATTCCTACGCCTGCCATACCAACGCCCATTATGATAGTCAGCAACAACATCCACCACTGGGAGATGTTTAGGGTAAGAATTAAGAAATATGGAGTTAGAAAAATAGAAAACATTACTATTGTTTTCAGATGTAATTTCCAATTTCCGGTTCGCTTGATATTATTTTCTTTGAAATAAAGATTTACGCGTTTGTTCAGAGTTCTGAAAAATTTCGCGGAATCCGCTCTGCTAAATTTTACGTTCGGTGTAGTCATGGGCTTTGTATTTATGACTTAACGTTTTTCGTCATAATTTATTCGGTAAAGTTAGGTATTTATATTTTTTTAACTTCCTAAAAAGTAGTAAAATATATGAAGTTTACACGTATTTTTGCGCTTTAAAACATATGTGATGGATATTTTACTCAAATATTTCCCAGAATTGACAGAGGATCAGATAGATAAGTTTACAAAACTTGGTGAATTATATAAAGATTGGAATGCTAAAATCAATGTAATTTCCAGAAAAGATATCGATCTCTTGTATGAGCGGCACGTGTTACATTCTTTGGGTATTGTCAAAGTACAGAAGTTTAAATCAGAGGCTAAAATATTAGATGTGGGGACAGGAGGAGGTTTTCCTGGAATACCGCTCGCAATACTGTTTCCAGAAACTGAATTTTATTTGGTGGATGTGATTGCAAAAAAAATACGTGTGGTGAATGAAGTTGCCAGTGCACTAGGTTTAAATAATGTACAGGCAGAGCAACGCAGAGCAGGAACGTTTGATGATCGTTTTGATTTTATCGTAAGCAGAGCAGTAACCAATATGCCTGATTTTGTAAAGTGGGTACGTAAAAATGTGGCTAAAAAATCAGCACATGAGTTGCCTAATGGAGTTTTATACCTAAAAGGTGGTGACTTAACCGAAGAGTTGGCTTTATTTCCAAAAGCTACTCAATATGACTTACAAGATTATTTTAAAGAAAACTTTTTTGAAACCAAAAAGGTAGTTCATCTCCCGCTGAAGTATAAATTGTAATAAAAAGAAGCTGTCTAAAAGACCTTTTCTACGGTGGAGACTCAGTGTGAAAAAGCTTTTTAGACAACCTCTAATTTGCATTATTGCACCTGACTCATAATCAATTTATCAAAAATCCGATCACCAAAATATTTACGAATAAATAGCATAGGTTTAGCATATTTGCCCGCAACGTAACGTGTTTTTGGTTTGTTGGCTTTAATTGCTTTCGAGATTAGTTTGGAGATAACCGAACTGGGTGATCCTCCTCCGGTTTTATTATAAGTTTCGATGGTGGATTTCTCAATCGCTTTGGCTAGTTTGCTGTAGGCAGTATCACCCGATCGCTCCATCATAGGTTTTGTCATCACATCCCCAAACTCTGTCTGGATTGCTCCCGGTTCTATGATGACCACATCAATCCCGAATTGAGCAACTTCCAGTCTCAGACAATCCGACCAGCCTTCTAAAGCATGTTTCGTAGCGTGGTACCAGGCTCCAAGAGGTGTGTACATTTTTCCTCCCATTGAGGAGATATTAATAATTTTTCCACTTTGTTGTTTACGCATATGAGGTAAAACTAGTTGAGTAAGTCTACCTAATCCAAAAATATTTACTTCAAACTGTCTTCTCGCATCTTCGATAGAAGTGTCTTCTACAGCTCCGTAAATGGCATAACCAGCATTATTAACCAATACATCGATTTTTTTATGCTTCTCAATAATGGTATTTACTACGTACTTTATATCCTCATCTATGGTGATGTCCATTTCTAATGGAAAACCTCCTAATGATGCGATATCTTCCATCTTTTGTATACGTCTTGCAGCAGTATATACAATATGGCCCTCATTGATCAATTGTATAGCTGTTTCTTTTCCAATTCCTGAGGAGGCTCCTGTGATTAAAATTACATTTTGTTTCATATTATTATAATTAGTGAGTACTTACTTATTTTTTGTTTAAATTTTTTACAGATTATCTGATATTAGCATCCCAAAAAAAGCGTCAATTCGAGTGATTTTCGCAGTGTAACGAAGAATAATAGTATCGAGAATAGCTTTTTAGTTCCAAAATTTCAAAATAGATTATAGTTTATATCTTATATTTTTGAACTAAAAACTCTTTAAACTTTCGTTTGTCTGACATATTATCTTTGATAATTGCAGTCGAAACTCCTTCCAGAAAGACCATGATAAATTCTGCTTCCAGCTCTGGTGTTTCATATCCAAGTTGTTGAAAAGCTGTGGTCAATGCTTGTTGCAGCGGTTGCATTTTTTCAGGGTTGTTATATTCCAGCTCCCATTTTAGTTTAAACTGAAGCTTCCAGAATTCAAATTCACTTTCCGTAACCGAAAAAGGCATTTCTAAAGTCAATCGGATAGCTTCTTTGGGGTCTTCTGTGGTTAAGATCGGAATAAATAATTCTTTGATCCGTGTTTCGCCTTGTTGTAAAATGGCTTGTAGCAATCCTTCTTTGTTCTTAAAATGACGAAAAATCAATCCCTCTGAAACTCCTGCCTGTCGAGCTACTTTGCTCGTAGAGGTAGCAGTATACCCTTCTTTGGCAAAAAGAGTAAGTGCAGCGTTTAGGATATTTTCTTGTTTCTCTGTCATTACATTAGTGAGTAATCACTTACAAAAGTATAAAATATTTTAAAACTGACAAATTTTTAGTCAAAAAGCTATCGGTTTAGACGAAATTGATATTAACTAACGATAATTCTAAAAAAGATGCACCGATTTGACGTATTGGTTATAAATTGGGTACCTATAGATTATAAATCAGTGTCAAGTATCATTTATTACTATTTTTCGATTCAATTATTCTTTAAGGCATCAAACAAGAGGTATAGTGATAGTTGAATTGAGATAGTTATTAATATATCATCCTAGAAAATAAGGCTTTAAACTCAAGATTATTGATCGCTCCATAACCTTTTAGAAGCTTGTGTAAGGGCTATAAGTGACGTAAATCGTTTTTATTCCGATCCTTTATATACAATTTCAAAGTCAATTGAATTTGGGATACCTAATTCAGTTCGTTTTTTATTAAATCTCTCTTCAGATTTGAATTGATATAGATTATCAGGATTCCAGTTTTTTGAAGAGTCCCAATTCCGCATATCAATTATATGATAGTAAATTGAATCCTTATAGGGAAAAAGCCAATTTGGAGGATTCCATGCATTATTTACATGATACCACTTTCCTTTTTTCTCATAATATCTGTCATCAGAACTCAAATAAATTGTATCATTCGGTTCAGTTAGTAAATAGTCTCCTGTTTTCTCGTCGTAATTAAAAAGTCGATGTTGTATTTCTTTTTCTTTGTTCGGATAACTTTTAGCGATTAGATATTCCTGATTGTACCCTACAGCAAATACAGTTTCTGGGATAATCAGTAAACCTCCAAAATCTCCACGTACCATTCCGAATGTTATCGTTTGGTTTTTTGGTTCTCCCCACCATTCTAATTTCAAGTCCTTAACTAACGGTTTTGAAAAGTTTTGCTTATCAAAAAAGCAACTTGATGTTAGAATTAAAATTAATGATATGTAAATCGTTTTTTTCAAATGGTATGCAATGGTTTGTGTATGATTAGCTGGGTGAAAGTATGCAGGTGCTTTCTTCCGTTGCTAAAAATAATTAATTTAGGTGAATTTTCGACAGGGAAATTCCACCGAAATTTATTTGAATCGGGTCATGCGTAGTTGTTTAAAATTTGATTGTCTAATTTGAAACTAGTTGGTCCTTTTGATAAAATTCTAATAATTCTATTCTGTTTAAATTATCTATTTCAGTCAGAATTCATTTCTGCCTGGGGTCTGTTTGCTTTTTTCATTTCAAAAGCAATAAGGTTATCTTGTTCAATAATTTGTCCACGACTGTGAATTATCATATCGTAATTGATAATACTCTCGTTTAGTTCATCATCAAGTATTGTCTTTATTCGATCTCCATAATTTCTGTTATATTTAGGGTTAACATAATAACTTGAAAAGTCAGAATTATTAATATTCTTACTTGAATAAATTGCCAATCGACCATTAAGGTTCCTTTCCGCTATGCCATTTTGAATATTGACAATTTAACATTACAAACACGTTTCGCTTGACGCTTTAAATATTTCGATAAGCTGTTCTTCCATTTCTAATTATAAACAATAGGTGATATAATTACTGTTATACCCATTTGTAATTATTTGTATATGTTATGATTTGTAACTAATTACTATATAAAGAAACATAAAATTCCTTATGATTCAAAAACAAGAAATCAGATTTACTTTTTCTCTCTGTATAATTTATAATAATACCACGCAGCAATTCCACCAATACAAGAAAACAGGGCTAGCATCCAGAATACATATTGGTGACCCTGTATACCTGGAGCGTTGTCCAATAAATAGCCCATCGCAGGTCCGGCAAAGATATCTGGAGTGTAACCGATTAAAGAAATCAATCCAACTGCTGTTCCTGTCAGTACCAATGGAATTTTTCCTCGTTGCATTACTGCAAAATATAAAGAACGGGCAGCATACACCCCAGTGGCTACGATTAATATTGATATAAAAAACAAGGTAGTGCCTGATGCTGTAATCCAGCCCAATGCAAATAATAACGCTCCAAAAAAGGAGATAATAAAACTAACTAACAACCAAAAAGTAGTTTGTGTACGATCGGCTAATACACCAATCAACACCCCAATGACAGGTCGTATAAATAGCAAAAAAGTACCCACCTGCGCAGATTTTACCTGATCATATAACATCACATCGGTAGCATAGAGCGAAAAAACGTCAGTGATTTTGTAGCCTACATAGGCACATAAAATAATGATCATCAATAACCATACAGATGGTAATCGCAGTACTTGTGCAATTTGTGAGAAGGTAATTTTTTCTAAGATGATTTCTTGTTCGGTTTTTTGATCTAATTTCATAAAAAACCATACTAGAATTCCAACCAGGCTTACAATACCAGATGATACTAGTATCACTTGTTTAAATGCTGCTCTGCTTTCTGAGAGGGTTGCCTCTGCAATTTCAGAAGTAATAAATAATGAAAAAATGAAGACACCCATCGCGCCAAATAGTGCTCCTACTAATCCGCGTCCCCCATCAAGAAACCCAAATGCTTTTCCCTGTGAGGTGGATCCGCCCCAAACTCGGGTAGCTTTGATCATCGGAGCCCAGAATAAAAAAATAGTGGTAAATCCCCAATATCCATATAATACTTGCAGTGTCGTGTATCCGGGAAATGTGGCATATACCAATCCGCCCAGAGCAGTCATCCATAATGCTACCGCAATCAATTTTCTAGGAGGAAATTTATCGGCTAAAGGGCCACCAAAAAGATAGGATAGCAACGCGACAATTCCGTATACAGAAAAGCAAAGCCCTAACTGTAGATTATTCAGACCAAAGGCTTCGAGCACGGTTGGTCTAAAAACCCGGGCGAGTACAAAGGGAAGAATAAATACAGATTCTCCAGCCAAAATCAATAATACTAAAAAATACCAGGGCGCTTTTTTTTGATTCATATGGTAGATGAGATTAGAATTTCAGATGTAAGTGCTTACATATTTGCTTAAAGATAGTATTTGTAATTGTTATTACTGTACAGTGAGTGTTTCTATGTATCAGGAATGTAGATTTCAACCTGCATTTCAATTGAACTTCGATAGCACTTCGACAAGCTCAGTGTGACACAGTATGACAAGGTTAGTTTTTTTGTCATTCCAGCGTGGGCTAGAATCTAAAGCAATAATAAGAAGTTCAAAAATGTTTCACTTGCATCGAATTCATAATTTCGAATAGATGATTGACATGAAGAAAGATAGCAGTTTATCAATCCTGCTATAGAGATTCTTTTTTCAAATTCATTCTCATGCGAACCAGGTATTTTTCAAAACCTGCTTTTTCGTAAGCTCTAATAGCTCTTGGGTTTTGATCATACACATCCAGCTGTATTTCGTCAATGCTTTCTGCTACAAACCAATCTGATAGATAGCTAATGATTTGCTGGCTGATGCCTTTTCCTCTAAAGGCTTCCTTTACATACATAAAGCCTATATAGCCTAATTTTTCCTGTTTGAAATATTCTTTTCGATTTCTGATCTGGCCATAACCACTGCCAACAACTTCTCCGTCAACCTCTGCAACAACAACTTCTGTGTGATCGGATTTTATATATTCGCCAAGATCGTAGTAGCTTATTTTTTCTTCGGTTTTTAGCGTTGGATCCATGGGTGTTTCTGCTTCTATGATTTTTTGTTCAAAATCCAGTAGTGTAGGTAGGTCTTCGAGAGTTGCTTTCCTAATGGTAGAATTCATCTTATATAATTGTATATGAAAAGTATAAAAGCGCCATTTGGCGCTTTTATTACTAAGTTTTATAAAAATTATTCTCCTAAGAAAGGATATCTGTAATCTTCTGGAGTTACAAATGTTTCTTTGATCGTTCTTGGTGATACCCAACGTAATAAATTCAGGTATGATCCAGCTTTATCATTCGTTCCTGATGCTCTGGCTCCGCCAAACGGTTGTTGTCCTACAACCGCACCTGTTGGTTTATCGTTGATATAGAAATTACCAGCTGCATTTTCTAACACTTTGGTAGCTTCAGCAGCAGCATATCTGTTTCTAGAGAATATAGCTCCTGTTAGTGCATATTCACTAGTCTGATCTACCAGAGCTAATGTTTCCTCCCATTTATCATCATCATATACATAGATAGTAATTACAGGTCCAAAAAGCTCCGTACACATCGTGGTGTATTTTGGATCTTCTGCAAGGATAACGGTTGGTTCGATAAAGTATCCTTTGGATTTATCGTAACCACCACCAGCTATGATGGTTGCTCCTTTATCTTCTTTTGCCTGATCAATATACTTAGCAAGCTTATCAAAAGAACCTTCGTGAATTACGGCAGTAATAAAGTTACCCATATCTTCCGGCGACCCCATTTTAAAAGATTTGATATCTGCTTTTAAGAATTTCTCAACATCAGCCCATAAGCTTTTAGGAATATACGCTCTGGATGCAGCGCTACATTTTTGTCCTTGGAATTCGAATGCTCCACGAGAAATCCCTGTAGCTACTTGCTTGGCATTTGCACTTGGATGTGCTACAATAAAATCTTTTCCACCTGTTTCACCTACGATTCTTGGGTACGTTTTATAGTTATGAATATTGGTTCCGATTTTAGCCCAGATATCTTTGAATACATGAGTACTACCGGTAAAGTGAATCCCTGCAAAATCTGGACTTGCTAATACGGTATCTGTAATCATCACCGGATCTCCATACACTACATTAATAACGCCATCGGGTACTCCTGCTTCTTTGAAAATATCTACAATCACTTTTGCAGAATAGATTTGGCTATCACTTGGTTTCCAAACTACTGTGTTCCCCATTAAAGCAGCACTCGCAGGTAAATTTCCGGCGATTGCAGTAAAGTTAAACGGAGTGATCGCATAAATAAATCCTTCCAGCGGTCTGTATTCTAACCGGTTCCACGCACCCGAAGTAGAATCTGGTTGATCTTCATAGATTTGAGTCATAAATTCTACATTAAAACGTAGGAAATCTATAAACTCACAAGCAGCATCAATTTCTGCCTGGAAAATATTCTTAGATTGCGCTAACATAGTAGCAGCATTGATCTTGGCTCTATAAGGTCCAGCGATTAATTCTGCAGCTCTTAAGAAGATAGCAGCACGTTGTTCCCATGCTAAATCTGCCCATTTTTTGCGTGCTTCGATAGCAGTATCAATAGCTTTTTGAATATGTTGTTTTTCAGCTCTGTGATAGGTTCCTAATTGATGTTTATGGTCGTGAGGAGGTGACATTGTTCCCGTATCTCCAGTTCTGATTTCTTCCCCATCGATATAAAGAGGTACATCTACAGATGAATTGTACATCGACTTATATGTTGCCAGAACTTCTTCTCTTTCAGGAGTCCCCGGAGCATATGATTTTACAGGCTCATTTATAGCTGTTGGAACTTGAAAAAAACCTTTTCCCATGATATTGTATATTAGTTTTAATTAGTAAGATGTGTTAGAATATATAAAGCGGCAAAGATAGGAAATTATGAAGGGTAATATTGAATTTAACCTTTTATAAACATGAATACTATGTATTTTTTTTTGTAAGTTGTGCGATAATTATCCGACCTAAATATCTATGTGTACAGTAACTCTAGTCCCCACGCAAGAAAATAGTTTTATATTGACCTCTAATCGGGATGAGGCAATAAATCGAAAAACCTTACTTCCTGAATTTTATCAGATTAATAATACGCGCATGTTGTTTCCTAAAGATGCCGTGGCCGGGGGAACCTGGATCGGACTTAGTGATAAAAATACCATGATTTGTTTGCTTAATGGTGGTTTTGAAACTCATGAAAGATTGGTGTCTTATAGACAAAGTAGAGGAGTAGTGGTAAAAGATTTACTGGGTTCAGATGATTTGAAAAATTCAATTTTATTGTATGATTACAAAGGAATTGAACCTTTTACAATAGTGGCTGCCAGTTGGCAGTCGAATCTTGAATTTTTCGAATTGGTATGGAATGGAAAAGAAAAGCATTTCAGAACCCTGAAAAAAGAAATACACATTTGGTCTTCTTCTACTTTATATACTCCTAAAATGAAAAAAACAAGAGAAGACTGGTTGGAAGCATTTGAACGGCAAAATGTACTTACATCTGATACACTTTTGGATTTTCATAAGAATGCGGGAGTTGGAGATAAAGATGTGGATTTACAAATTGACAGAGGTTTTCTAAAAACCAGAAGCATTACTCAGGTTGTTAAAAATGTTGAAGAGCTAACGATGCGTTATGAAAATCTTCAGAATAAAGAAGTGAATACTGTTGCTTTTGAAGGTATTACTGCATAGTTGCTACAGGTTTTGGAAATAAGTATAATTAAAATTTTAAACGTGTGATGAATTACACGGGCAAAATAATTTCTCTCGCCTTTCCGGATACTTTTGTTCGTTTCTCTGACGAAGAAAAAAAATCCACTGGGTTATTACAATTCTTCGGACTAGGTAAGAACGGAATCATCAAAGCTGGTCACGCTGCCTTTGTGCTTATTGAAAATAAGACTGGTATTGCGGAGTATTATGATTTTGGAAGATATATAACTCCTCCGGGAAAAGGAAGGGTTCGAAGCGCTGTTACGGATGTAGAGCTGGAAATACCTTTTAAAGCAACTTTTACGCAGGAAGGTAAATTAGGTAATATAGATCAATTTCTGTTATGGTTAGAAGCACATCCGGAGAAAACCCACGGCAGTGGACGTTTAGTAGCCTCTGTATGTGACTATATATACTATGATAAGGCAAAAACTTATGTTCTGGGAACTCAAGAGAAAGGAAGTATTCCGTATTCAACTTTTAGAAAAGAGGGAAGTAATTGCTCTCGGATCGTTACGGACACGATTTTAAATAGTACAGATAAATCTAGGATCAGAACACCCTTATTACGTAATAAATTATTTACTCCAAGCCCTCTGGGTAATGTAGAGAAAGGCTCTATGGAGAATCCGATATATCAAGTGGAAAACGGTGTTTTAGTAGAATATCCAAATTCTGTTTTTAAAGAAAATCTTACCAATTATTTTGATAAAAAGATTCCAAATGTAGTAAGAGAAAAAAAAATAGTGTTGCCTGATTTTTTGAAAGATGCTGATTTTCTTTCTGGAATAGGAAGTGGAGCATATTTTGTATTAAAAAAATCTTCTCAAGAGGCTTTGTACGAAATTATGAGATTTACAGATTTTGGAGATATGGATTTTAGAGGTGTTTTTAAGACAAAGTCAATATTTTTTTATGATCAGGAATATAAGTTTGTTTATGACTCGAATTGTAAGTATTGTCATATAGAACAAGCAGGAAAAAGAATACGATTTGATCTGGTAAAGCGACTTAATTTAGAGCAAATGGTGCACTAAGTTTAAAGCTGGGAATTACAACTTTAAACTTTCTGGTAGATGTGAAATTTACCATATTATAATACCCCTTCATAGCTCCAAATGGAGAACTAAGTAGACATCCACTGTTGTAAGTGTGTGATTCTCCAGGCTTCAATACAGGTTTTTTTCCGATTACACCTTCTCCTTCAACAATTTCTTTATTACTTAATGCGTCCTTAATCTCCCAAAAACGTGAAGTAAGTTGTACCGAATCTTTACTTTGGTTTTCTATAGTAATGCGATATCCGAAGGCAAAATGAATCTTGTAGTTCTTAAAGAACGTGCCTTCGAAGGTGGTGTCCACTGAAATTTTTATACCGCTGGTTACTTGTTCAACCATATTAAAATATAAACAAGGATCCTATTATTGTAATAAAAGATCCGATTGATGCTAAGATAAAAAATAAAATGTTCACTAACAGAAATTTAACAATAGTTTTAGCCCTTCGTTGCTGATAGAATTTTCGCATTGCTTTATACAAATAGAAGAGAAAAACAAGCATTGCAATACTGGATGCGATTTCGCTATTTGTTATTTGATCAATCAAAAATGTGGTTCCGAATAAAATAAAAAACATCGTTTGCGTATGAAAAATAAAAACCAAGTGCTCCATATAATTAAAAGGCTTTCTTATATATAATAGCCACATCGTAAGGGCAAAGAATGGAAGAAAGAAAAATATAATGAATGGAAGTTTGTTAAAAACAAAGATGACTAAATCCATAGGGTTGTCACTCAAATTCTTTGTTTTCATGCTTCTGGTGTATAAGTATTTTGTGTACCAGTTTTGTTTGTGTTTCAGACTGTCCAAAGCAACTGCAGCTATTGTCTCTCCAGTTTTATTATAATGAGTTTTATAGGTTTTCCAACGTTTATTTATCGCCGTAAAAGTGCTCATAGTGTCTAATTGAGCTTCTGTAAAATATATTTCTTCAGTCAATTTTTTAGGCGTGGCGATAGTATCTGTTGATTTAGTATCCGAGCTATTGGTTTTGATCTCTAAAAACTTTGAATTATTATTTTCCTTTTTTTGATCGTTATTAAACTGAAGAGCCATTTGATGAAAATCGATAAATAGTCCGTTAATAATAAAGAATAAGATGGAAACACTTAGGTAAAACCTAAAGGGATTGGCGTATTTTATTCGTTTTCCTTCTATATACTCTTTAGAAATCTTTCCAGGTTTAAATAAGAGAGCCACAATCGTATGCCTTAGTCTGGAGTCGTAAGAGAACAGGCTTGCGAAAAATTCATTAAAAAAATCTTTTAGAGATAGTTTTTTAGTCGTATTAATTTGACCACAATTATGGCAATAACGATCAATAATATCCAAAGGCACTTTGCAATTTAAGCATTGGTTTCCCCTGTATTTTTTAAGAAATCTCCCCTTTTCTTTCATTTCTGGTTGATCATTGGTGTCAGTTGACTAAAGTAATAGTATTCCGTTATAAAAAAAATAGATTAGTATCGATAAGGCTATAGGTAGAACTAAAAACGTGTAAAATAATTTTTAATTGGTAATATTTCTGGAGTTTCCAACACCTCTGCCAATAGCTCGGTCATATCTGGCTGTCGGAGCTCGATAATAAGGGATGACTAAATACTCGTTTTCTGTTTCATCAAAATTACCGCTAATAAAACCCGGATCAATTGTTCCATCAGGTCTTACTAATACATATTTATAATTATAAAACCCCTGTTTAAACAATCTTTTTGTAGTATAAATAGCATTTTCTTTATCGTAAGTAAGGCGTGTAGATGTATCTGTAACATAGTTATTGAAGTTACCATAAATGTGCAACTCACCATCATTAAGTGGTTCGTAACATTCAAGAGAAAAGTGCATCCATACATAATCTGCCTCAGTATTGCTGTTTTCTGCTCTTAAATTTCTAATCACAAAATTACCATTGATATCCGGGTAATATGTATAAATTCTATTAGCTCTTACAATATCTGTATAAAGATGATTATTGTAGATTTCCTGAAGATCAATAGCTCTGATATTAGCAGTGGGTGATCTTACTTCTTTATTGTCAAAGAAAAGATATTCATTACTACCCCAAAAACTGGACTCTACATCATATTTATATATTAAACTATTTGCAATAGTAAACTGCGGGACAAGATCAGTAATAGCATTCTTTAGATCATTATTTTGTATAACCATCGTCTTTACATTACGTTCTGGGTTTTTTAGAATTTCGTTTGGTGAACTGATTTCAAACTGCACAGATTGTTTAGAGTCAATGTATTTAAGGTCTCTGGATCGTTTGGTGTATACTTTTACATTAGACAAATTTTCATAAACTATGAATTTTCGTGAAAATACAATTTCGCTGTCATCATCATAGATTTCTATCATATAATTGCCACTTACCCGTAAGCCTCGGGTATCCTCATTAGGTATTCTAAGTGTGTAATGGCTATACATCTGCAGTGTATTAAAAGAATTTTCATAAGTTACAATTCTGATATCATCAAAACCGTTCAGGTATTCATTCTTGTATAAAACCGAAGGTGTCCAATCAAAATTATAATGGGTGATTTTATAATAATAATCTACTTCATCACCATTAATATCATCAAATCGAATCATCAGGGGATCTCCCAGTTTGATAATAGGTGTTCCTGAGAATTCATCATTGCCAAACAACTGTATCGTTTTGATAAAATCGGGAGGGTGAATCTCTTCTACGGGTGATTGTGCTTCAATGCAAGACAAGAAACTGCTGAAAAATGTTAAAATTAATAGAACTTGTTTAAGTTTTTGCGACATTAATCTAGTTATTAATTGTGTAAAGATAAACAAAATCTATGCCCGAATCAGATCATCTTGTATTAAGCATTAAAATCTACTATTTAGAATTATTATAAATAATATCTTATCATAGAAGCAGCTTTCACTTACGTGTTTTAATTAGTAAATTTGCAGGATTTTTTTAGTTAATTAACATAGACTACAAATATGTCAAAAGACATTCGTATCAGAAAAGGCTTAGACATTAAGCTGGTTGGCGAGGCAGAAAAAGTTACTGTGCAGGCTACCAAAAGTAATGTTTACGCAATTAAGCCTGACGATTTTCACGGTATCGTACCCAAAGTTATTGCTAAGCAAGGTACAGAAGTTAAGGCCGGTGAAGCACTTTTCCACTCTAAGACTAATGAAAAAATGTTGTTTCCTTCGCCAGTAAGTGGGGAGGTTGTGGAAATCATTCGCGGTGCTAAACGGAAAATATTAGCATTTAAAATATTAGCAGATAAAGAACAGCAATTTGCAGACTTTGGAACAAAGGATGTAAAGGCAATGAGTGGTGATGAGATCAAAACTTACTTATTATCTGCCGGATGCTGGCCTTTTATCAAACAACGTCCGTATGATGTTATTGCTAATCCCGATGTTGCTCCTAAAGCGATTTTCATCTCTGCCTATGTAACGGCACCTCTGGCTGCAGATTTAGAATATGTGATGGCAGGGAAAGAAAAAGAGCTTCAGGCTGCAGTGACTGCTTTAAGTAAGTTAACAGAGGGTGATGTTCATGTATCAGTGGGTAAAAAAAGTAATTCACCATTCTCTGGATTGGATAATATAACCTTGCATCATGTAAGTGGTCCTCATCCTGCCGGAAATGTGGGGGTGCAGATTGCCAAAATAGATCCTATTAATAAAGGGGAAACTGTATGGGTTGTAAATCCACACGACTTAGTGATTATAGGAGAATTGTTGCTTACAGGTAAATTTAACTCTGAGCGTATCATAGCTTTGGCAGGATCCTCTGTAAAAAATCCAAAGTACTTTAAAACTAGAATCGGAGCTGAAGTTTCTTCAGTGGTATATGATTCGGGAGTAAAAGATGGAAATATCAGAGTTATAAGTGGAAATGTGCTTACGGGAGATAATGTAAAACCTGATGGTTATTTAGGATTTTATCATAATATGATCACCGTTATCCCTGAAGGAAATGATTATGAATTTTTTGGATGGAACAAACCAATATTTAACAAAATTTCCCCATCCAGAGCACTTACTTTTTCCTGGTTGTTTCCTAACAAAAAGTATGATCTGAATACAAATACAAATGGTGAACACAGGGCTTTTGTAGTGACAGGAAATTATGAAGAGGTTTTTCCATTGGATATTTACCCATTACAAATCCTAAAAGCATGTGCTGTTAATGATCTGGATGCTATGGAGCAATTAGGAATGTATGAGGTAGCTCCTGAAGATTTTGCGCTGACTGAGTTTATATGTGTGTCTAAACAACCACATCAGCAGATCATAAGAGAAGGACTAGATTTAATGTTAAAAGAAATAGGATAAAGTCATGGGTTTAAAAAGCAAATTACATAACTTAAAACTTAAGTATAAAGATAAAAAGATGGCGCCTGCATTTAATGCACTCCATACTTTTTTATATCTGCCTAATGAAACTACACATTCTGGTGCACACGTTCGTGCGGCTGATGACCTGAAACGAACAATGAATACAGTGATCATCTCTTTGATTCCATGTTTGTTGTTTGGGATTTTTAATACAGGATACCAACATTATTCAGCGTTAAATGGTTTTCCTGAAGAATTTTCTTTATTCGAACATTTTATCAACTGGGATAATTTTGTGTTGGGAGCTTGGACTGTATTGCCACTGGTTGTAGTTTCTTACGGGGTTGGTCTTGCTGTTGAATTTTTGTTTGCTGTAATAAAGGGACATGAAGTAGAAGAAGGGTATTTGGTTACCGGAATGTTGGTTCCTTTAATAGTTCCTATTGATATTCCTTTATGGATGTTAGCGGTAGCAGTTATTTTTGGCGTAGTGATCGGTAAAGAAGTTTTTGGAGGAACAGGAATGAATATCCTAAACCCAGCTTTAACCATTAGAGCATTTTTATTTTTTGCATACCCAACTTGGATGTCCGGAGATAAAGTGTGGGTTCATGGAGCTGTTGAACAACCCGATGCTATCTCAGGGGAAACTATTCTGGGAGGTCTGGCACAGGGCAAGGAAATTCTAACATCAGTAGGAGCCAAAGGAAATGAAATAGCATATTCTATTTCAGAAGCATTCTACGGATTTATTCCGGGATCTGTTGGTGAGACTTCTAAATTATTAATTTTACTAGGTGCTGCGTTTTTAATTTTTACAAAAATAGCCAGTTGGAGAATTATTTTGAGTGGTTTTGCAGGTGCAGCTTTGATGGGATTAATATTTAATGGAGTTGTAGATGCTGGTTGGATTACTGAGAGCAGCAAGTTTTACGGATTAATGAGCACTCCATTCTGGCAACATCTAATTATAGGTAGTATTGCGTTTGGAGTAGTTTTTATGGCTACAGATCCGGTATCAGGTTCTCAAACGAATAAAGGAAAATGGATTTATGGATTTTTGATTGGATTCATTTCTATTTTAATCCGAGTGTTTAATCCGGCGTATCCAGAAGGAGTATTCTTAGCAATCTTATTGATGAATGTATTTGCTCCGACTATTGATCATTATGTAGTTCAGGGTAATGTGAAGAAAAGAATGAAACGTTTAAAACTTAAAACTGCTTAATCATGGCGTTTAACACAGATAAAAATTCATATACAATCATTTTTGCCATAGCAATGGTAGTAGTGGTTGGTTCACTATTGGCATTTACGGCTTCTTCGTTAAAAGATAAGATAGATGCTAACAAAAGAACAGAAAAGCAGCAGAATATTTTATTCGCGATGGGAGTAACTGATGCAGAGGACCCTAATGAATTTGTTCCCGCAGAAAAAGCACAGGAGTTGTTTGATAAATATGTCGGTGATGAACAATATATAGTCATCAACGGTGATGCTCAAAAAACCAAAGAAGCGTTTGATGTAGAAGTTAAGAAGGAGAATGATAAGGTAAAACAAGACCCGAATTATCAAAGAAAATTACCATTATTCATAGGCAAAAAGGATGGGGAAGAGTATTATGTAGTACCGATGAGAGGAAATGGTCTTTGGGATGCTATTTGGGGATATGTTTCACTAGACAGAGACTTTAAAACCGTAAAAGGAGCATTTTTTGACCATAAAGCCGAGACTCCGGGTCTTGGTGCCAATATCAAAGAAGCTTATTTTAGAGAAGATTTTATAGGAGAAAGTATACTTGATGCATCTGGAAATTATAAAGGAATAACAGTTAAGAAAGGTAACGGAGATCCCAAAAATGAAAGAAAAGATGATAATGCAGTAGATGCATTAGCCGGGGCAACAATTACCGGAGACGGTGTAACTGCTATGGTGAAGAAAGGAATTAAAATGTATCAACCTTATTTCCAAACTTTAAAAAAATAACAAATGGCTGAAGTAACAGAAGAAAAAGTTGAAGTTAAAGTTAAAGAGCCTAAAGAGCCCTTGTTTTCAAAGAAGAATAAAAAATTATTGACTGACCCTCTTGCTGATAACAATCCAATAACCATTCAGGTTTTGGGTATTTGTTCGGCATTAGCAATTACGGCTCAATTGAAGCCTTCTATCGTAATGGCGATCTCGGTGATTTTTGTGATGGGAGTTGGAAATGTGGTAATCTCTTTAATGAGAAATATAATTCCTTCAAAAATCAGGATTATTGTTCAGCTCGTTGTCGTAGCAGCGTTAGTAATCGTAGTTGATCAGGTGCTAAAAGCATTTGCTTATACATTAAGTAAGGAACTTTCGGTATTTATCGGTTTGATTATTACGAATTGTATTATTATGGGACGTTTTGAAGCGTTTGCTCTTGGTAATGGTGTTTGGAAATCGTTTTTGGATGGGATTGGAAATGCAGCAGGTTATGGATTATTATTGATCGTTGTAGCCTTCTTTAGAGAGCTTTTAGGCTCAGGAACCTTATTTGGAGCAAAAGTATTAGGAGATCCAATTGAAAAAACCGGACTTTACGCATTTGGATATGAAAATAACGGATTCATGGTACTAGCACCCATGGCATTGATCACAGTTGGAATTATCATCTGGATACAAAGAAGTAGAAATAAAGCATTAATAGAAGATCATTAAAATAAAGAATCATGGAATATTTAGAGTTATTTTTAAAAGCGATCTTTATAGATAATATGGTGTTTGCATTCTTTTTAGGAATGTGTTCATACCTGGCAGTATCCAAAAAAGTATCCACGGCGGTTGGTTTAGGAGCTGCAGTTATCTTTGTATTGGCTATTACAGTGCCCTTAAACTTTTTGTTGGATAAATACCTTTTACAAGAAGGTGCTTTAGCCTGGTTAGGGCCAGAATATGCAGACTATAATTTAAGTTTTTTAACGTTTATTTTGTTCATCGCTACTATTGCCACAATGGTGCAGTTAGTAGAAATTATAGTAGAGAAGTTTTCTCCCTCGTTATATAATTCATTAGGTATATTTTTACCGCTAATTGCTGTAAACTGTGCTATTTTAGGAGGGTCTTTATTTATGCAGCAAAAAGAATTTTCAAATATTTCTGAAGCTGCTGTTTATGGAATAGGATCCGGTATAGGTTGGTTTTTGGCAATTTTAGCAATTGCTGCTATTCGTGAAAAAATCAGATACTCGAATGTACCTGCACCGCTCAGAGGATTGGGTATCACCTTTATACTCACAGGTCTTATGGCTATAGGATTCATGAGCTTTGGAGGTATGTTAACCGGAGGCGATGAAGAAGCAAAAGAAGAGCCAAAAGCAGCTCATATTGAAAAAGAAAAGACTACGAAAGAAGTAGCCAAAAATACTAACGTTATAACACTTAAATAATATGATATTTTTAGCATCTACTGGTGGAACTATAGCAATAACAATTATCTCATTTTTGGTTCTGATTCTTATTTTAGTTGGAATTTTGTTATTTGCAAAGGATAAATTACTACCATCAGGACCGGTTAAGATAACTATTAACGGTGAAAAAGAGATTGAAGTAGCTTCAGGAGGAACTTTGTTATCTACTTTAGGAAGTCAAAAAATATTCTTACCATCTGCTTGTGGTGGAGGTGGAACCTGTATTCAATGCGAATGCCATGTATTAGAAGGAGGAGGGGAAGCACTACCCACAGAGACACCACACTTTTCTCGTAAAGAATTACAGCACGGTGCTCGTTTGGCTTGTCAGGTAAAAGTAAAGCAGGACATGAATATTGAGATTCCTGAAGAAGTTTTTGGGATTAAAAAGTGGGAAGCAGAAGTAGTGCGTAATTATAATGTGGCTTCTTTTATTAAAGAATTTGTAGTTCGTATTCCTGAAGATATGGGATATAAAGCAGGAGGGTATATTCAGATCGAAATCCCACCTTGTGAAATCAAATATTCAGATATCGATATCACTGCACATCCAGAAGAGCACGATACGCCAGATAAGTTTCAGGAAGAATGGGATAAGTTTGGTCTATGGCCGTTGGTGATGAAAAATACTGAAACTGTAGAGCGTGCATATTCTATGGCTTCTTACCCTGCCGAGGGTAGAGAAATTATGCTTAATGTGCGTATTGCTACTCCACCTTGGGATAGAAGTAAAAATGGATGGATGGATGTAAACCCAGGTGTTGCATCGTCTTATATTTTTGCACAAAAACCAGGTGATAAAGTAACTATTTCCGGACCTTATGGAGAATTCTTTATCAATGAATCTGAATCAGAAATGTTATACGTAGGAGGTGGAGCAGGAATGGCGCCAATGCGCTCCCACTTATATCATCTATTCAAAACTTTGGAGACCGGTCGTAAAGTTACCTATTGGTATGGAGGACGTTCTAAAAGAGAGTTATTCTATTTGGATCATTTTAAACAATTAGAAGATAAATTTCCAAACTTTAAGTTTTATCTGGCACTATCAGAACCTTTAGAAGAAGATAATTGGAAAGTGAAAAAAGATATCAACGATGAAGGAGATGGCTTTGTAGGATTTATACATAATTGCGTAATTGATAATTATCTAAATCATCACGAATCTCCGGAAGATATAGAGTTATATTTCTGTGGACCGCCATTAATGAATAAAGCGGTTCAGAAAATGGGAGAAGATTTTGGTATTCCTGATGAGAACATCAGATTCGATGACTTCGGAGGGTAGACACATTATGTCTTTTGAAATTTTTAAAAACCGGTACATAGTATCGGTTTTTTGTTTTTAATGGCTCAACATATTTAGTAGATGAAAAAATATATAATTGGTATGCTGGTGATCATAGCCGTTGTATTTGCGGTTAGAACTACTTCAAAAGGGAAGCATCTTATGAATCATATTAGGGGTATTGTTAAAAATGTAGTTTCCACTCCAGATTATATTAACAAAGAAGGAGATTCTATAGCAACCAGAGTTTTGGCTATTAAAGGTTACAAAAGAAAAGTGTATCCGAAGGGTTCTTTTCAGGAGTATCTCCGTAATTATAAATTGAAAAAGTATGGAGCACCTATTATCAATTATGATAGTACGAAATACTTTGCACAGCATTGGCATGATGCCATTTTAGAAGTTCCCGTTCCTGCTAACGGATTGCAACAATGCGCAGATGCATTGATACGAATAAGAGCCGAGTATCTTTGGGAAACAAATAGAAAAGATGAGATAGGGTTCAATTTTACATCAGGACATTATTGTTCCTGGAAAAAGTATTCAGAAGGTTTTAGACCTAAAATACAAGGAAACAAGGTGACTTTTCACAAAACGGCAGCTGCAAATGATTCTAAATCTAGTTTTTATAAGTATCTGAATCTAATTTATACTTATGCAGGTACATTGTCTTTATATACAGAACTTCCTAAAATAAAGGTAGAGGATGTAACTATTGGTGATATGTTGGTGAAACCGGGGACTCCAGGACATATCGAAATCATAGTGGATGAGCTTGTAAATGATCAGGGAGAGAAACTATTTTTACTTGCTCAAGGAAATACACCTGCACAGAATGTGCACCTACTTAAAAACTTTGAAGAAACCTCAATTTCTCCGTGGTATCGATTTAAAAAAAGTGAAGCTGTGTATACACCAAGTTATCATTTTGAAGAGGGATTGTTTATTCGGTTTAAATAATACTGGAACAAGGAATCGTTTACTCAATGAAAGGATAGGTTTACTCATTTTGAGTTTCGTTCATGGTTAAAAATGTTGAGTTTTACTGCAAAATGAAAAATACGCTAACCATGAAAAAATCAATATTATTTTTGCTATTCGTCTCATTTACAAGTTTATATTGTCAAGAAGTTCCTCTTGTTCAGTTAAATGATTCTACTCAATTGAAACTTTCTGAATTAAATGTAGATGTAAAAATCATTGGAAACTTTGCAACTACTACTTATGACATGAAATTTTATAATGGTCTTGATCGTACGATGGAAGGAGAATTATTGTTTCCTTTAGGGCAAGGACAAGTAGTTTCGGGATTTGAAATGGATGTTAATGGAGAAATGAGAGATGCAGTAATTGTCGAAAAAGAGTTAGCCAGAGTGGCTTATGAAAATACGGTACGGCAAACTATTGATCCAGGTCTTTTAGAAAAAACACAAGGCAATAACTATAAAGCTAGGATTTATCCAATTTTACCAAAAGACTATAAGCATATCAAGATTACTTATGAAGAAGAGTTATCTAATATAAATAATCTTAAGGTGTATGAATTGCCTCTAGGTTTTACTGATAATTTAGATGAGTTCTCAATAGATATTGATATTTATGGAGATAAAAAACCTTTAGAAGATGAACTAGTATTTCTTAAAAAGGCCACTAAATATCAGGCAACCTTATTTAAGAAAGAATATACTCCTAATGCCCCAATTGTAATAAAAATACCGAATGATTTAGGTTCTAGACAAGTGGTAAGTTCAGGTAATTACTTCTATATAAATCAACAGTTAAAACCTAATTTTAGAATAAAGAGAAAGCCAAGAAAGATCTCCGTTTTATGGGACGCTTCTTTTTCAGCAAAACATAGAAAAATCCAAAAAGAATTAGAATTACTTGAGCTATACTTCGAATATTTAGAAGACATCGAGGTTCAATTTATTTCATTTAATAATTCGGTTGATATTAATAGAATGTTCAAAATTACAAATGGTAATTGGTCAGCTCTAAAGAATGAAATAGAAAATATAACCTATGATGGAGGAACTTCTTTATGTTTTTTTGATACTATGAAACTAAAATCAAATGAGATTTTACTTTTTACAGATGGATTAACAAATCTAGGTGATTTTACTAAAAAAATTGAAAAAAGTATATATACCATTAATACTTCTGTTTCTGGCGATCATCAATTAATGGATGATATCGCAACCAGCTCTGGAGGTAGCTACATAAACCTTACCCGATATGATAGTAAAAATGCATTAAATATTTTAAAACGTGAAACATATCAATTTTTGGGCATAGTTGAAAATCCTTTATTAAATGAGGTGTATCCTAATCAAAATACAAATGTATTGTCGGATTTTTCAGTAACGGGTAAGTTTTTAGAAAATACCACCATCAAATTACTTTTCGGTTACCAAAACAAAGTAACCAAAGAAATAGAAATTCCGATTACTAATAGCGCAGAAGATGATGTTGTTAAAAGATTATGGGCAAAAGAAAAATTAATTTCTTTAAATAGAAATAAAAAAGAAAATAAAAGAAAAATAATCTCTTTGGCAAAGCAGTATCAATTAATTACAGATTATACATCTATGCTAATTTTAGATAGAATAGAAGATTATGTTAGGTATCGGATTGAACCACCACAAGAGCTAAAAGCAGCATACAAAGAGCGAATTGCAAATATCAAAGAAGAGGAAACATATAAAAAAGAAGAAATAGCAGAAAGAAGAATTGAATTGTTTGAGGAATATGAGGATTTATTGTCGTGGTACACGACAAAATTTCCCAAAAAACAAATTAAAAAAAGAGGGCAGGCTAATGCTGTTAATGAAAATAATACTAGTTCTCCTCAGAATACCGGCATTGTTACTACTGAAAGACAAACGAATGGTATTGTTAACAATGCGGTTGCACCAATAGAATCGAGTGCGTTCGCCCTAGATTCTACAAAAGGAATCGTATCGGGAGTAGTGACAGATCAGAGAGGTGAGCCTTTACCAGGCGTAAATATTGTTGTCAAAGGAACTACAAATGGCACTCAAACTGATTTTGATGGTAATTTTGCTATTAATGCTGAAATAGAACAAGAACTCGAAATTTCATATATAGGATTTAGATCGACAAATCTTGTAGTGAATAATTTAAGTATGTTAAATCTTAGATTAGAAGAAGATGCGTCAATGTTAGAAGAAGTTGTAGTTACGGGATACGGCACAGAGAAACGAAAATCAATAACCGGGTCGGTAACAACTGTAACAACAGAGTCATTTTCTGGAGCTGTTGCCGGAGTCCATTTTGATAGGGTGCAAGCAGGAGCTAACTCATCAGTAGTTATTAGAGGCGTTTCTTCGTCTATTACAGATTCTGAACCCCTTTATATAGTTGATGGTGTTCCAGTGCAAGGAAATCCAACAGATCAATTATTGCCAGATGATATAGAATCCATACAAGTACTAAAAGAAGAGAGCGGAGCTGCATTGTATGGCGCTAGAGGACAGAATGGTGTACTAGTTATTACAACTAGAGAAGGTAAAGAGAAGAATTCAGAAAAAATAGAAGAATTGAATCAAAAAATTTCCAATGAAATAGAATTAAAATCCTGGAATCCTGATACTCCTTATTTGAAAACTCTAGCGAAAGAAAAGACAATTGAATCTGCATATACTAAATATTTAGAAATAAGGAGCCAATATGCTAATATTCCATCATTCTATCTTGATGTAGCAGATTTCTTTGATAAAAAAGGAGCTACTGGTATCGCTATCAGAATTGTAACCAATTTAATGGAAGTAGATTTAGATAATCACGAACTGATGCGAGCATTAGCATATAAGCTAGAATATTTTAAACAATATGAGTTGGCCGTTATTGTATATAAGAAAGTATTAGAACTTAGACCAGAAGAACCTCAATCATACAGAGATTTAGCATTAGTTTATGAAAGTATTGGGGAGTTTCAAAAAAGTTTTGATTTGTTATATAAAATCTATAACGGAGAATTATTAGAAAAAGATGAAGACGAACGGTTTTTTGGAATTGAACAATTAGCATATGTAGAACTTAATAGATTGGTTTATAAACATGAAAGAAAACTTAAACTATCCAAATCTCTAAAAAAGAAGTTTAATAAAACCCCTGTTGATATAAGAATAGTAATTGATTGGAACCACAATGATACTGATATTGATTTGTGGGTTATTGATCCTAAGGAAGAAAAAGGTTATTATAGTAATTCAGAAACAGAAATAGGAGGTAGATTATCAGAAGATATGACAGAAGGGTATGGTCCTGAAGAATTTATGCTTAAAGATGCTATTAGAGGTCGCTATAAAGTAATGATAGATTACTACGCAGATAATGTTCAGAAAATATCCGGACCAACCATCCTTAAGGTAACTATGTTTACTAATTACGGGAAGAAAAATGAATCAAAGAAAATAAGTATAGTTCGATTGGATAAACAAGAAGAGGAAATTGAGGTTGGAAGCTTGAAATTTTAAATGAAAATAGGTGAATAATACTATCTTTGTTCTGCTATGACAAGAATACTTACGAAACAAGAGCTTCATAATCTGGCAATGAATATTGTTGGCGAGGAATTAGAAAAAAAAGGTTTTGAGTTTATCGCTATTAATAGCAAATTGGGTAAACATCCGCAATTTGTATGTATTGATGCGTCTAATCAACGATATTTTGTAATAGTAAAAGCAATATCATATCCGGATAATCCACATAATTATGATATGGTTTGGATGGAAGCTTTTAAAAAGCACGCCAGAGAACAAGAAGCAAAGGTGTTTTATGCCGGTGTAGGATTACAGAATTCTGAGAATCCCAATAAACCGGTTTTTTTAAATGAAGAATACGTTTTGGAATATGCAGGATTGCAGGTCATAGAAACACATCTTAATTAAAATACTATGATTCGTAACCTTCTTATTTTTTCACTGTTAATCATCTTTTTCTCTTGTAAGAAAGAATCCAAACCGTATTTAAATTATACCAACGGAAATGCATTTGGAACCACTTTTTCGGTTCAATTTATAGATAATAAGGAGATAGACTATACACAATCTTATGACAGTATTATCGCTGTGATTAATCATTCTATGTCTACTTATCAGAATGATTCCGATATTTCTAAAATAAATAGCGGAGATACTACGATTGTAATAGGTCATCATTTTAAAAACGTGTTCAATACTTCCAAAAGGATTTTTAAAGAAACAAAAGGTGTATTTGATCCTACAATTGGTGTTTTAGTAAACGCATGGGATTTTGGTCCAGAAGGGAAAATAGTTGCTTTAGATAGTCTTAAAATAGATAGCCTGCTAATCTCTGTAGGGTTAGATAAAGTTACCATACAAAATGATAAGATCGTAAAACAAGATAAGAATACTTTCGTTGATTTTAATGCTTTGGCAAAAGGGTATGCTGTAGATGTATTTGCTGAGTTTTTAGAAGCTAAAGGTTTGGAAAATTATTTGGTAGAAATAGGAGGGGAGATTAGAGGGAAAGGCAATAATTTAATCAAAGAAAAGCCTTGGAAAATTGGAGTAGAAGATCCTAATTTTGATCAGACACAATCGTATAGTAAAGTACTTTCTTTACAAAACGAAGCGATGGCCACATCTGGAAGTTACCGCAAATTTAAGATAGATGAGAACGGTAACAAGTATGCTCATATAATCGATACAAAAACAGGATATCCTCATAAATCGAATCTTTTAAGTGTTTCGATTTTGGCTAAAACCTGCATGGAAGCTGATGCATACGCTACTGCTTTGATGTCTATGGGATTAGAAAAGTCCAAAGAATTCCTTAGTACTCACCCACAATTGAAAGCCTATTTTATTTATGAAGATGAGAAAAATGAGCTTAAAACACTTAGTATAAATGGTTTTTCTAAAGATTCATCTATCCAAAACTGAAAAAACTACCTATTTAACCATTCTTTAAAATCTCCGGTTTTTTGCCGACTTACTATAAATTCTTGATCTTTAGAATTTAGTATAGACAGTTTAAATCTATGATTAAAATATGGATCAATTTTTTGAATTGAATTCTTTGAAATTATTTGTCCTCTATTAATTCTGAAAAAATGATTAACATCTAAAGAATCAAATAGTTGATCCAAGGTTTCATTAATGATAAATCTTTTTAGAGAAGTTACCCCAAAAGTGATGCTTTCTTCAGAATAGAAATATAAAAGATCCGAAATTTTAACCTGAACAAATCCACTTCCTTCTTTTACCAATATTCCTTCTCTATGGATAACCTTAGTTTGCATACTGTCAAGAAGTTTTTTTAGGACAGTAGGATCCACAGAAGGTTTTTTATTAGATTTGGTAAATTTCAATAATGCTTGATTTAGATCCTCTTCCTGAATTGGCTTTAGTAAATAATCGATGCTATTTACTTTAAATGCCTGAATAGCATATTGATCAAAAGCTGTGGTAAAAATAATGGGTGCATCAATATCTATTTTTTGAAATATTTCAAAACTTAATCCATCTGCCAGTTGAATGTCCATAAAGATTAAATCTGGTGTAGTATGTTTTTCAAACCAAAGTACAGCATCTTCAACTGTATCAATAATATCTAATAACTGATACTCAAAATTACAGGCTGCAAGTTTACTCCGTAACTGATTCGCTGCTCGTGGTTCATCTTCAATGATTAATATCTGCATACTTATTTTTTTTGTCAGATGGTTTTAATAACGGAAGGGAAACAATGAATTGGGTTGAATCATTTTTAATATTGATAGGTTCGTTTGAAATCAATGTATAACGCTTTTCAATATTTTTTAGCCCGACCTTTGTAGAAGGTATTTGAGTTGATTTGGGTTGAATCTTATTCGTCACTGTTAGAAAGTTATTTTTTACTTCTACCGCTATTTTTAAAGGTTTTGCTTTTGAAATTACGTTATGTTTTATGGCATTTTCCAATAAAAGTTGAAGACTCATTGGTATGATCATAGTACGTAATGAGTTATCCGGGATATTCCAATCCACCTGTAGATTGTTACCGAATCTTTCTGATTGTATATGAATATATGATTTTGCGAATTTTAATTCATCTCTAAGTAAAATCATATTTTCGTTTCCAGATTCTAGTATAAAACGATATACGTTTGATAATTTATCTACGAAATCGGTTGCCTCGTCTTTAGAATTTTGATCGATAATATCTCGTAGTGTGTTGAGTGTATTAAAGAAAAAATGTGGTTGTGCTTGATTTCTAAGGGCATCCAATTGTGCCTGTATGATCATCTGCTTGTTTTGTTCTTCTTCTCTAATCGATTTCTTTAACCGTATGTAGAAATAAATTGCTTCGTATATCGCCATAGTCATTGTACTAATTAGAATAATTGGTACTAATATTTTAGCTCTGGAAACAGGATTGTAGTTAATATTCCAGATAAAAGATATTAACATGCCACCAACCACATCTACTACAACAACTGTAGTGACAATAGCGATAAAGAATAGAATGATACGTTTTAGATTATCTTCGAAGCTGGGATATTTCTTTCTTAAAAAAATCATTATAGCACGAATGATAAACCAATCACAGATTGAAAAGAATAGTGAGATGTTCCAACGGATAATAGCTTCACCTAGGGAATAACTTTCAAAAGAATTATTAAAAAGAAAGTATGTGATAAAACTTAGAATCAGAATACCAATAATAATAAACCAAAAGTCATCAAAACCTAAATACTTTATACGTTTCTTTTTATTGACTAACATCTTTGGTTTTATTATAATTTAAGTAATGGGATTCCTTGTTTGGCTTGGTAAAATGTGAAACCAATCCAAAAAGCATACAGTAATCCGAAAAATACTACTATAAAGATCTGGTTTCTATTAGAAACCTTCCATTTTTTGGATACCCATAATGCGAATAACGGAATTATTTGTATTCCGTGCAATCCGAAAAAATGTGCCACCCGTAAATCGCCGCTTATGGTACTCCAATTAACCAAAGGCAAACCTTCTCCTCCGTTAGCAAAACCAACGTTATGAGACATTTGAGTTATCATCTCACCGCCTACCCAACTACCAAAGAATACAATTAACCAGCCCATTAATAATGCATATTGAATAGACTTTGTCGTTTTTAATTTCAATCGAATAGTATCAAAAATGAACAATACCATGATTAACACATTGATTCCGATGAAAAATCCCATTCCCAAAAATAGTATAGCATCAAAGGGAGTAGACTCGTTATAGTGAGATGGAACACCTCTTGATGCCTGATAAAAAATAATTGCTAATTCTAATAATAATGTCCAGGCAACGATATTATTTAAAATGTTCTTCTTTCTTTTGGAATATGGATATATAGTCGTTAAATACCCTACAGTCAAAACGTAAATAGCAATTGAGATGGAAAATTTAAGTGGTTTTATCCAAATATTAAATCCAGACAAGGTTCGACCATCTACAAATAATCCTATGAGACATATAGTAGCAATCATGAAATTGATCCATACTGCCCAATAGATTACAGAGCTTTCTTTTTTTACAGTACTAAATACTTGGCGTAGATATCTCATGACTTTTTTTGTTTAATTGCCTTAAGAATCATAAAGAGAAGAAAGCCAACGGGACCAAACATAAATGTGGTAAAAAGACAAAGAACTATTAATAATTGATGAATTCTAAGTTCTTGGTTCTGATCCAGTATCCACATTCCTACGATGAGATCAAAAGCCAGATAATGTACCCAGCCTGCGAGTACTGCATGTTCTTTGGTGAATAGCTGCATAACAGAAGCGAGACTTCCAAAATCCATTCCTCCGCCGATTTGTATGGCCCGAAAAATATAATTGACATATACAATTGATAAGAGTATAGGAATTATTTTAAAATCAATTAAGAATCTTGTTACTTTCCATTTTGGTAGTAGGATCATAAGAATCCACATGGGCATGGCGGTCATATTAGCAAAAGAAAACATGTCAGTCGGAGTCATATTTGTTCAGTTTTGATTAATAACTTTAAAACATTATGACTCAAATATCTAATAATACGAGCGCAATAAAATGGACATATTTCTGAAACGTCGTTAATTCATATTGAAATGTAACATTACAAGATTTAAAAAAAATGGATCTAAAAACTAATACTCGCGAAGAAGAAAATAACGTTTTTAGAAGTTTACTATCAATGTTTTACTCTTTTTGAAGTATTTAGCTAGGTAATGCCTTATAACAAACAGGAAGTATTTCTCCCGGAGCCAGGCAATATCGGATGACTTCTTCTTTAGAAAGATCATTGGTGTAATCTACTTCGTTCACTTTAAAACCAATAGATCGTAGTTTATCAAAGTAATCTCTTCCGTAGACTCTTACATGATCATATTGACCAAAAATTTTAGCGCGTTCTTTTGGATCGGTAATGGTATTATCTTCAAAAGTTTTGGTTCTACTTAGATCTTGAGGGATTTGCAGAATTGCCATTCCACCGGGTTTCAGTACTCTTAGTAATTCCTGCATCGCTAGGGTATCATCAGGAATATGTTCTAACACGTGATTGCATAATATAACATCGTATTCATTGTTAGGAAATGGCAGGTGACAAATATCTGCTTTCACATCTGCTAATGGCGAGTTGAGATCTGTGGTTGTATATTCTAAATTCTTTAATTTTCGAAACCTTTTATAGAATGCCTGTTCTGGAGCAAAATGTAAAACTTTCGCTTGGGCTGTAAAAAAATCTGTTTCATTTTGAAGATATAACCAAAGTAATCGATGTCGTTCCAGCGAAAGGGTAGAGGGAGAAAGTACATTGTCTCGTTGCGTACCATAACCATATGGTAAAAACTTCGAAAAACTTTTTCCGTCAATAGGATCAGTATAAGTATTTCCTCTTAGAAAAAAAGAGATTATTGGTCTTATAGCATAACTTAACCGGATTAGGAGCGGCCTTGGTATTGTATTTAATATAAATTTAAAGAGTTTTTTCATTATCAGAAAAAACTTAAACAGCTAATAATTCTTGTCTAAATGCATCTTCTTCATCAGATTCGATACCTAATGCTTGATAGATAAATTTAAACGTAGAAAGAATCTCAGGTTTACCATCTATAATAGCAACATCGTGTTCAAAATGAGCACTTGGTTTTCGATCTGCTGTAAGAATTGTCCAACCATCTCTTAGCTGTTTAATTCGGTGTGTACCCATATTGATCATAGGCTCTATGGCTACAACCATTCCCTCTAAAAATTTCTTGCCTCTTCCTCGGCGTCCATAATTAGGCATTTCAGGATCTTCATGCATTTTACGACCTAAACCATGTCCCACAAGTTCTCTAACAACGCCGTATCCGGCTTCTTCCGCATATTTCTGAATAGCATATCCTACATCACCCACACGTTTGCCTACTTTTAGTTCGGCGATACCAATATATAAGGATTCTTTAGTGATTCTTAATAATCGCTCAACTTCTGGCGAAACTTCTCCTACTGGGAATGTATATGCGTGATCTCCGTAAAATTCGTTTTTGATCGCTCCACAATCAATCGAAATGATATCTCCTTCCTGTAAAGGTGTATTGTTCGGAATTCCATGAACTACTTGTTCATTGGGACTCATACATAACGTATTAGGAAAATCATATAACCCTAAAAACCCCGGAACAGCGCCATGATCTCTAATAAATTCTTCAGCTAATTTATCTAATTGCAACGTAGTTACTCCCGGTTTTACCTCGGTAGCAAGCATACCTAATGTTTTGGAAACAATAAGCGCACTTTCGCGCATTAATTCAATTTCTTCACGTGTTTTGGTAATGATCATAATGTATTTATTACGGATGGCAAATTTACAAAGAATATTAAGATTCAATATGAGTATCAGATTATAATCTTTTTAGGAACAATGGTTAAATGAATTCAGAAAGCTTTCAAGAGTTTTTTGTGTATTTATAGCGCAACAGTATGAGTTTATTATTTTGATCTATCTTATAAAGTTTTGATGATATATCCGGTTAGATGATCCTTGAGTTTTCAGTGAATTTTGTGAAAAACTAAAAAAACTAAGAAAATACGCAGCGTTTTTATTTTTTCAGGTTTAAGAAATAGAAAACCCAATATAATATTCATTTTAAAAAAAGTAAACCATGAGAAAATTTTTGATTTGTACAGTAACTTTAGGATTAATGATAAGTTGTACTGAAGAAGATATGAGCGACAACGTATCTATAGAAAATAGCGATAAAGAAAATTTTGAAACGTATAAAAACCTTGACTTGGCGATGGATAGTTTTGATATTATTTCTGAGCAGGCTTCTTTAGAAGTGCAGAATTCATCTAAAAGCTCTAACAATGGTTGTATTTCTATTGATTTATTGATTTCTTTTGCAGATAACCCAATTTCAGGTTTTGAGGAGTATGATTACTATAGCAGAATGATTCTCGACTATACCGAAGAGCAATGTCAGTTTGATGATTGGACAGGTAAATTGGAGTATTACGTAGCAGGAGTTTTTAACCAAAAATGGAAAGATTCTGCAGTATTTAAAAATGTTAGAGGTGCAGAAGGTTATACATTTGATGGGTACAGAGTAGCGGAGCAGGATGAAATGTTAAGTACTGAAACTATTAAAGTTTTTGATGTAGTAATAGATGGGATAATCACTGAGCCTGATGGGGATTCTTATCGTTATTCAACAAATAGAAACTTTTTATTCGAGAATCGATTTACAGCAGAAGAAATAATTACGCTAAAGGAATCTTCTAACGTAGAAGGTATAAGTCAAACCTATTTTATGAGCTCTCAATCGGTAGAAGGTGAGCCATTAATTTATAAAGCGGTTTGTTTTAACAGGTATAACTTCTTGAGGTATCCGGTAGAAGGATCTTTGGATTTTTCTAGTAGTTTTGGTATTAATTTTAATATTGATTTTGGAGATGGAACTTGTGATAAAGAAGTTACCCTCACCGGTGATAACGGGGAATCGATTGTTTTTGATCTTTAAAATATTAAATTTTGACGATTAAAAGAAAAGGGTTGTTTTAACAGCCCTTTTTTCTTTTAATTTAATTCATAAGTTTCTCTAAAAGTGTAAACCGTACCAAAATAATCTTGCTCTCTTTCAATAATAAATAGATCACTGGTTAGTTCAATAATGGTAAAACTATAAATAATATTAATGAAATTCCTTTGCAATTCTGTTATGATAGTTTCATCAGAATTAAATGTCCAGGAACCGGTAAAGGTTTGGATGTCAGAATCCTCACATCTTGTAGGTCCTTCGTCGAATACCAAATCTCCATTAAAAAAATAAATTTTTTGCGCATCTTGTTCGCAAGTTTCCATGTCTGCATACCAATTTGTTAGCAAAGGCCCTCCCGCCACTCTAGCTCTGGCGGGTTCAACAGTTAGCCCGCTGAGTTTCCAGGTTTTTCCTACCAAAAAACTTTGTTTTGTTTCTGGTAACATAGATATCGCATCGCTCCCCGAGTCCTCACTACAAGAAGTAAATAGGCTTAATACCAAAAGAATAATAGTTGCAAGCTTCATATTTTTCATGATAATAATATTTTATACTTTCTCAAAATAAAAGTAACGATTCTGTTTTTGATTAACAGGATGGTTCGATTTACATATATGGAAAAATAGGTGAAAAAATTATACTGACACCTGCCTCTATCCTATGTTGAGAGAGTGGAGCATCATTACTATATAACGAAAATACGGAGTATCTTATTTCCGGACCAATAATAAACTTCCATTGATCATTAAGTTTGGATATAATTTTTAAGCTTACAGAAGTTAATATATTCCATTTTCGTAATGATGTTTCTTGAGCAAAGATTGGTGAAAAATTCTGGTCAAAATAAGGTGATAAATCCGGATTATTAGAACTATTCTCGTTTAGATTTGTAAAATATTGATTTTGATATATTCTATTGGTTTTTGAAACTTTGCTATGTAATATTCTCTCCAAAGTAACTCCGGTTTGAACAAAAAAGTTTGTCTTATTACGAGAGGTTTTAAATCCTATTTTGAAAGGAATTTCTAAAAAAGTAAAATTTTCATTGTAGGAAAAGCTATTCGTTAGCGTAGTATCAGGGAAAACGGTATTGATAAGGTAATCTGTATGAATTCCTGTTTTTTGGATAGTAGAAAATCGTACACCAATGCTAGCTACCACATCTTCATTCTGAAAATAAACATCTCCTCCGGCGGATAAAGACAAATCCGGAATACTGTTTTTATTAAAGTCTTGTTTTTCTTGATCTGATTTAAATGTCCAGAAAACCATAGAGGCCCGTGTAGAAATACCATAAGTTACGTTCAAATCTTTAAAAGATATGTGAGGGAACTTCAGTTTTTTGATTTTGTTTTTTTTACGACGGATAGCTAGAGAGTCTTCTTCTTGAATGAATAATGAATCATTTATTGATTCATAAATCTGCTGTTTATCCGATTTTTTGTAAAACGCAATTATTGTTTTTAGTAATTTATCAAGGTTAACAAAATTACCTTTATTTTTAATCTCTGTATCATATTCTGATATTGAAGGCAAATAATAGATGCCAATTTCATTTGTTTCTTTTACTTTCTCGAGGAATTCGATATCGTCTTTTTTAATTAGAACTATTTGATCTTCGAAACCTATATAATCTACTAATGTATTTTTAAAAATTGTATCTAGTACTTCAGAAACTTTATTTTGTTCAGAAAAGACAGAGGTAATTTTTTGTAGTGGAATTTCGCTATTGATATAAGAAAAAGTAAAGCTGTTTGATTCTTCTAATGAAAGTAGAATCTGCTCTATCGATTTTTGTTCAGCACGAATAGATACTTTTGTTTCTAAAGCATTATCATTGTTATTAAGTTCCTGACCGTAGACAATCGAATTGTTTAGCCAGAAAAGAAATAAAATCAAATATAAATTTTTAAGCAACTTTTTGATTTTAAAAAATTAGTTAAGACAATTACTATTACCGGAAATAATAAACAAATTATTTTTCTTTTGCACATTCACTTTTAGAGTAGCACTCAGTATATTAATCATTTTTTCTGGAGTTGTTTTTCTAAAAGACCCGGTATATTTACAGTTAAGCAGAGTTGGATCCAGTACATTAATTTTAATGTCAAAATTTTTCCTTAAATCTTCAAAGACTTCTTTAACTTTAGTATTGCGATAATGTAAATTACCTGTTTTCCAGGCAAACTGATTAGGAGTCTTATCCAATTTCCTAATTCCATCATCACTGATTCTAAAACTCTGACCCGGAATAACGATTTGATCTTGACCAGTTTTAATATGAACAATATTTACCGATCCTTCAATGAGATATAAATAGTCTTCATTATTTCTTGAAGACATTACAAACTTAGTTCCGATGACTTGAACTTTACTATTTTTAGTAATGACAATGAATGGTTTGGTAGAATCCTTCTTAACGTCAAAAAACACATTTCCCGTTAGTTCGACTGTTCGGTAATTTTCTATGGAACGTTTATAATTGACTCGACTACTTTTTTGAAGAACAATGGTACTGGTGTCTGGTAATTTAACATATTTTGAATATTTTGACGAGGCATATTTTTGAGTAGTTACATAAGATACGTCAATTTTACTTTTATCTTTTTCAGTAGAAGAAGTATCCTTTGTCTTAGTCTCAATAGAAGCTTTAGGTGTTTCTTCAGCTATTTGAATTTTTTCTTGGGGTAATGATTTTTTATTTTCTTCGAATTTTATGGTTGGTTTTTGAGTTTTTTGCTGAATAGAATCAGTGTTAATTTCAGGAGATTTATGAACTACAATGGGTTTTTGGATATTTGTCTCTAATGTATTTTCTTTTAAGTAATAAGAAATACTTCCAAGGCCTATAAAAAAGAGAATGGCAGCAGCTATTCTATACCAGTAAAAAGGGATTTTTTCTGTTGTTCCCTTACTTACTGTATCGTATATATTATCAAACATATCTTTGGATGACTCTATACATTCATCCTCAAACTTAGATCTTAATAGTTCTTTTAATAAGTCCTTATCCTTTTTCATTAGGTACTCGTTTAGAGACAACAATTAGTATTTTTCAATCCCGATAGCTCTCATATTTTCTAAAAGTTTTTTCCTTGCTCTTGCATAATTTGATCTGGATGTGCTTTCTTTTATTTTTAGTATTTCTCCTATTTCTTTATGTGAATACCCTTCGATTGCATATAAGTTCAAAACGTATCTATATTGGTCAGGTAAATCATGAATTAGCGTTCTTAGCTTATCCGCAGATAGTTGCTGAGCAAAATGATTTTTTTCTATTTCATCTATTTCTGATGCTTCCTTCTCATCCATAAATTCCGAATTATTGATCAAAACAGTTTTTTTTGTTTTGTGCCAATGATCGATTGCATTATTTACAACAATTCTTTCTATCCAGCTTCCCAAAGTTCCATTATGTTTATATTTTTTTATGTTTTTAAAAATTTTGATAAATGCGTCCTGTACTATATCCTCGGCGTCGGATTGGTTTTTACAATAGCGAAAACTCACCGCAAGCATCCTGGGCATAAAAGCATTATATATTTTTTCCATGGCATCCCGGTTATTCTGTTTACAAGCTTTAACCAGTTTGTCCTGCTCTTCTTTATTCATGAATAAGGGTTAGTGCCTACTCTCATCATTACAACTGAGAATATTGGATTTCGCTGCGTATGAATTCAAATTATTTTTAACTATCCAAATAATGTGTTAAATATACTAAAAATGGATTTTTTACATTATCGCGCAGCGTTTTATAACAATTGTGGTTATAAGAGTATGAAATTAAAAAAAACAGTAAAATGAAATCTAACTCTTTAATTATTCTAGCCTCTATTTTTATGACATTTTTCCTTTTCGGATGTGAAACTGAAAATTCTGAGGATGTCAATCAAGATCGAATCTTTGTAGCTTACGAATTGTTTTATGATCAACCAGAAGATGTAACCTATGCTAAAGTTGTTTTTACCTTGGGAAATCTTACTGGAACCAGATTAGAACTGTCAGAAGGAGCTTCTATAACATTTGATGGGACCACCATTCCATTCGAAAACGTGAGAGGTGTTTATGAATTAAAACTCTCCGGACTTGTTAATAATGGTTCTTTTGTATACAATGATTTAGACGGAGAAAAATTTACCAATTCTATTACTTTACGATCTGTTGATTTTCCGAGTGATGTTCCGACAACTATTAATCGTTCTCAATCTTATGAAATTACCTGGACCGGAGAACCAGTTGGTGAAGGAAGTTCTTCGGTAGTAGCTACTGTAGTTCCCAACAATCTAGCTCAGACTAAAATTTTTACTCAGGCTAATAGTGGCGCAACTTCTGTAGTGCTAACACCAAATATATTGAGTGATATAGAACCCCAAGGAGGTACTTTGGTATTAGAACGTTTTGATATAGGGGATGCCAACCAAACCACAGGTGCAGGAGGTATAATTACGGGTAGATATAGACCGGATACGGCTGATATTACCATTGAATGATATAAACAAATTCAGGGTCTTTTTAAGCATTTAATTCTAATTTTTTAAATGAATAACATATCATTAAAACACGAAATAATGAGGGTTGCCAACAGTAAGCAGATAATGCGTATTAAAATTGTAATAGCGTTTACCTTTTTTGGTTACACTACTATCCAATCCCAGGATGTTAAACTAGGAGTTAAAGGTGGGATTAATTTTAGTAATCAGAAAATAGAAACAGAAGTGTGGGATTTAAGTGGAGAAACAGATACTAAAATCGGCTGGCAATTAGGAGTGGTTGGCGAAATCCCTCTAGGGAGATCTAGTTTTACTTTACAACCCGGGCTTATGTTGATTAGTAAGGGATATACATATGAAGAAAATAATGTTTTTTTCGACGGGACTTTAACAGCAAATCCTGTCTACATTAATATCCCTATACCTCTTCTTTATAATTTCAATATTGGTAAGTTGTCTTTCTTTGCAGGTGCAGGGTTTTATCTAAGTTATGGGATTGCCGGAGAGATTGATTTTGATGGAGAGTCCGGAGATTTTGATTTTGGACGGGATGATGATATCAAATGGGGAGATGATCGAGATGAAGATACATATACTTCTTTTGATGCGGGTTTAGTATTTACAACGGGTTTTAAATTGAATAAAAAAATGCAAATAGATATTTCCTATGAAGCCGGTTTAGCAAATATCTTACCGGATGGAGATAATGATAATAAGATTAAAAACAGTTCTTTTACCATCAATTATACTTACTTTTTTGGATTATGGTAAATGAAGCAGGCACAAATGATGTAATTGATTAAGTCCCCACACGTCATATATTAAAAATGAAAAGAGATACCTTGATGCAAATATTAATGATATCTCTTTTCTATTTTTTACCACATCAATTTATCAAAGAATGTTGTGTCATAGCGTCAGGCTTTTCCAGTCCAATAAGTTCTAAAACTGTTGGAGCGATGTCACCCAATACTCCATCATTTATTGATATCTGATCTGTGTCAATTAGTATAAATGGAACAGGGTTTGTAGTATGCGCTGTATTTGGTGACCCATCAGGGTTAATCATTGTTTCGCAATTTCCGTGATCCGCAATTAATAAAATGCTATAACCGTGTTCTAATCCTGTTGTCACTACATCTTTAACACATTCATCCACGACCTCACAGGCTTTAATCGCTGCTTCCATAACTCCGGTATGTCCCACCATATCTCCATTAGCGAAATTAAGACATACAAAATCTGCTTCGGCTTTCTGTAATTCAGGAACAAGTGCATCTCTTAATTCATAGGCACTCATTTCTGGCTTTAGATCATAAGTAGCAACTTTTGGTGAGTTTCTTAGAATTCTGGTTTCTCCATCAAAAGGTTCTTCCTGACCACCCGAAAAGAAAAAAGTAACGTGAGGATATTTCTCGGTTTCCGCAATTCGGATTTGTTTTTTACCGGCTTTGGATAATACTTCTCCCAGAGTTTCAGTAATGTTATCTTTATCGTAAATTACCTTAATACCTTTAAAATTCTCATCATAATTAGTCATAGTAACATAATACAACGGTAATTTGTGTGTATTGTACTCGTCCATGTCTGATTGCGATAACATTTCAGTAAGTTCTCGACCACGATCCGTTCTGAAATTAAAAAATAATACTACGTCATCATCTTTAATTGTCGCTACTGGAACTCCGTTTTCTTCTAGCAGGATTGGTTTGATAAACTCATCAGTAATATTATTATCATAGTTTTTCTGTATACTTTCCAGTGCATTGGTAGTAGTTTCTCCTACCCCATTAACAATGAGATCATACGCCAATTTTACTCGTTCCCATCTTTTGTCCCGATCCATAGCATAATATCTTCCTATGATAGAAGCTAATTTACCAGTGGATGTAGCCATGTATTTTTGAATATCATTAATATGATCAATTCCGGATTTTGGATCTACATCGCGTCCATCTGTAAAAGCATGTAAAAAAACATTTTTTAATCCCTGAGAATTGGCTGCATCTAATAATCCTTTTATGTGACTAATATGAGAATGGACTCCACCATCACTTACTAATCCCATTAGATGAACATTTTTGCTGTTTTCCTTAGCGTAACTCAGGGCATCAGTTAGTGTTGGTTCATTTCTTAATGTATCATTTTTGATGGACATATTGATTTTTGCTAAATCTTGATATACAATTCTACCAGCGCCCAGGTTCATATGTCCAACCTCACTATTACCCATTTGTCCTTCAGGAAGCCCTACATGAAGACCATCAGTTCTTAAAGATGCATTAGGATATGTTGTGTATAGACTGTCAATAAATGGGGTTTCAGCATGATCTATAGCAGAAATTTTAGGATCCGGAGATGTTCCCCATCCATCCAGGATCATTAAGATTACTTTTTTATTCATTTTTCTTAAAATTTAACGTCTTAGTTTGGTTATGATTAGAGTGTGTAACAACTCAAAAATAAAAGTGAAATGTAAAAGTACGATATACAATGATAATGACCCAATGAAGAATATTGTAACGAGCGATTTTAAATTAAAAAATCAAAATGCACAACGGGTTAAAATATATACTTTTTTATTAGAGATAATTTAATTTTTAACTGTTGTAAACCTCTAGATGTAAAATGATTTCGTTATTTATTTTACTATTCTAAATAGCTGATTTTTCAATGGAGAGTATATTTGTTTGAAGTTAAAACATTTTTTTACAAATTAACTCATTTATTATTATTGTTATAAAGGTTAAAGTTATGTTATATACAATTTTATTCGTAACAGATTTATGGAACCCTTAGTCTTATATGTATCGAAAGCCAATAAATATAACTTAATAAATTTAAAACATCATGAAAAAAACAATTGTAACCGCATTGACTATTATGTTCATCACATCAGTTAGCTTTGCAACCGAAAAACAAACAACCTTAGATAGTCTTACTTATGAATTAACAACAAATCAAGTTAGTGCTTTTTGCATGGCTATAGTAAAAGGGGATACTGATACAGTAAAGAAAATGATCGAATTAGGAAGCGATGTAAATAAAAAATCCGAAGGAATGACTCCATTAATGTATGCAGCCAGATATAATAGGGTGGATATAATCAAAGTATTAGTAGAAAAAGGAGCAAAAATAAAGACAAAAGACGGTAAAGGTTATACAGCAATGAAATTTGCTAAACTATCTAATGCCAAAGAGGCCATGGCTCTATTGAAGGAATTGTCTTAGCATTTTTAAAAATCAAAATCAATAAAACTTCGCTTTTTGGCTTTCAAAGCGAAGTTTTTTATTGCTCGCTATATTCTTTTATCGCTTCCTGAATTTTTTCGATACGATTATCCGGGTCCGGATGCGTGCTCTGAAACTCCGGAGTTCGATTAGGACCAGCCGCATCTTTTAGAATTTGCATTACACCGATCATTTCATGAGGATTATAAGCAGAGTTAATCATAAATAATACACCTAATCTATCACTTTCTAGTTCGTCTTCTCTACCATTACCCAATAGAATATTCTGACCTATTCCGTTTACAAATCCACCTGCATCTGCACCAACCGATGCTCCTGTAGAAATAGTTTGCCAAAATTCATGTTCTGCTATACGCTCTGCGGAATGCCTGCCCAATACGTGTCCGATTTCATGACCCAAAACACCAGCCAACTGATCTTCATTTTGTAGTTTAGAATACAATGCATATGTAATAAATATCTGACCCCCCGGCAGTGCAAAAGCATTAATGGTTTTAGTATCAGCTAAAAGATGAAATTCGTATTGGTAGGGGGATTCTCTTGCCATGGTATTATGAATCAATTTGTTTCCTACATTATCTATATAATTCTGAAGCTTTGGGTCTGGATAGAGGCCTCCGTATTGTTTAGTTATTTCTGGTTCACTCTGTAGCCCAATCGCAATCTCCTGATCTGTGGTCATGTTAATGTTTTGCACCCTATTTGTATATTCATTGAGGGTTTTATTATTACATTTTTTTACAAAGGCAAAAGCTACAATAGCGAGCCCTATGAGTATTCTTATTTTTAATCCACCACGTCTCATAGAGAAATATTTTGGTTAGAGTAAATTCTTTTTTGAATTCTTAAAGTTACTAAATATAAAAGTTGCTTACTAAAAAATGTTATTTAGCATTTTTTAGTAAGCAACTAGAAGTATTGTGTTCCGCCTATCGGACACGAAGAGTGCTAATTAGCATAGTTGAAGCATGGTTAGCGATAAAAAAGCTGCGTATAATAATATTTACCTTCTTCATCTTTTATGACAGCAATACCAGTATACATATAATCACCTTCTATATTTTCTCGATGATCAGAACTATCCAGCCATCCATTAACAACACTTTGTGCATCTATATAAAATCTCGCTACATTCTCTGCCGTACTTGTGGCATTTTCCTGTTCATTTAGAACAGTTCCTCTTTGATTAAAGTCATTGTGATTAATCTGATTTACAGAAATCATATATTTTGTATGATCAATTGCTAGTTTTTCTGCAGTTTCATTTTTTGATAAAATTGATAATCCTAAGTTTTGTCTATGCCGGTTTACAAGTGTCAGTATATCATTAGAGATATTAATTTCATTTATAAGCTCCGTTGTTTCTCCATCTACGATTCGCGAATCATCTTCGGCAGAACAAGAGGTGATAATTAGGGATATTAAAATTGTAGTAAAAAATCTAAAAACACATTTCATAGTATATAGAGCTTGTTTGTAAAATAATAACAGCAGGATAAGTGTTTTAGTATGTTTACAATAATTTTGGATTGATATCCAATACGTTTTCTTTCATGTATTGTTCTATAAATGCTGATGTAAAATTGGAACTGCCCATTAATATTGTTTTCTGTAATTCTGTTTTAATATCAAGTTTTTTAAATTCTCTAAGCATTGGTACCGAGGAAGGAGCATAGGAGTAGTGCCAGGGTTCATATTTAAAACCTTTTCTACCTTTTTTGTTTGTGTAAACGAGATAGAAACCAAAATCACTGGCATTATGATCCATCCATGTTTTAAACCGAGCGAAAGGACCTCCGTTATGAAAATGTTTCTCTAAAAGAACATCTTTAGGTTGTTTTACACTACCATCTACAATATCTAGATCTGTACCCCAATGATGACGAGAGGTTCCTGGAATTGTAGAGTATTCGATTATTTTACGAATCGCTTTTATTGGTGATAATCCACTTTTAGTATATCTCTCATACTTGCGTTCCCAAATACGATTTTGGTGTTCGTAGTCTCTATAACTAGAAACAACTTTGATCTTTATATTTTGCTCTAAGGCTGCGCTCCTCATTTTTAGAAAGGCTTGATTTGCTTTTTTTCTTAATTTATATCCTTCACCAACAATAATGGGATTTCCTTTTCCCATCAGATCATCTTTTGAAATTTTTGATTGAAAATCAATAAATGATAGCGAAGATAGCCCTACAAGCCCCACGGCACTTACCTGAATGAATTTTTTTCTTTGCATTATTGATGAAAAATTATCCTTTTACAAAAATTATGATTGTAAAAAGTATAAAGACATATATGTAATTTATGAAATTAAAACGATACGCCGCAGAATATTTAACATTAATTCTGCGGCGTTTTTAATTTTAGAGAATCGTTATTCGGTGATTTGCTCGTTCAAATTTATGAGAGTATACCATCTACAATGCCATATTCCAGAGACTCCTGCGCATCCATCCAGTAATCACGATTAAAGTCTTTTAGCACTTTCTCAATTTCTTGTCCGCAATTATCTGCCAGAATCTGCGCACTTAATTCTTTGGTTTTTAGAATTTCTGTTGCCTGGATCTCAATGTTAGAAGCCTGACCTCTTGCTCCTCCACTAGGTTGGTGTATCATTACTTTAGCATGTGGCTGGATAAATCGCCTACCTTTTTCTCCTACACTCAAAAGGATAGATCCCATAGATGCTGCTAATCCCGTACAAATTGTGGAAACGGGGCTCTTAAGTGCTTTGATCGTATCATACATTGCAAAGCCCGAAGTTACATATCCACCAGGACTGTTGATATATAATTTTATTTCTTCATTACTTACTATATCCAGATACATCAATCTGTCTATCACATGTTTTGCAGATTTATCATCAACCTGACCCCAAAGAAAAACACTACGTTCTTCTAAAAATTTTTTATCTATAATATCCTGGATTTTTCCTGATTTTTCTTTCATATGTTCTTTTGATTATTTTTCATACTGAAGTTAAAAGTATGATTATTTTCGGAAAAAATCACGAAATATGAGGTAACAAATACAATGGCTATTTAAAAGAATCAATTATTTAATCAATATGGCGGAGCTCAATTCTCTGAGGCTTGCCTCGAAATGTTTAGATTGTGTTTCGGTTAGATGTCTCGCGGGCTTTGCCCCAAGGTAATTGACTAAGATCTTAATTTTATGGGTATAAGTTTTTTTTCGACCTGAAATAAAACAATAGCCTAAGAACTATTAATTGTATAGTGAATTAGGATGAGTCTCGTTATAAATTCTCAAACTGTTGTAAGAATAATAAAGAAAAAGTTATTTATCGATTTATATATAAATATCCTGAACGATCTCTTTCACCGTCAATATTTAGAACATAAAAATAGGTACCTACTGGTAATTCGGTTTTTTGAGACACCGTAGCTCTTCCTTCCGAAACTCCGGCAAAATTCTGATTTTCGTGATACGCTTTTTTATTAAAGACCAACACACCCCAGCGATTATATACAAAAAGTTCATTATCGGGAAATTTTGCTAGTCCCTGAATTGTAAAAGTATCATTAAAACCATCTCCATTAGGAGAAACAGCAGTAAAAATTTCTAGATCACCATCCAGGATTCTGTTAGATGATCCGAAGGTAAGGATTTCATAATCATCAGGTAAGATAAATTCTGAAGTAATTTCACCATTATCCAAATCTCCAGAAAAATCAGTATTTCCTAAATTAACCCAGGTTTTAAGGACTTTATGCCAACCCACAACTCTTAAATCTGCAGGATCGCTAACAAGGGTAGGAATGTTACTATTGTCATCCCAAGTTAAGGTCACTCTTGTTCCTTCGTCACCATCTAAATCCCAAAACTCAAAAATACTGATGCCAAATAATAGCTCGCCAAAATTAGTAGTATCAAAATTCTCTGAAAAAAAGTTGGGGAAATTCGGGTTTTCAAAGTAGTAAGCTGCTTTTGCTGTATTATTTGCCGCCTGGCTTTCAATACGAATTGGTCTATGACGAAAATCATCACCAATTGGGAATGTAAAGTCTAATTGACCTGTAATTGTAGCATAGCCATCTACGTGTCTTTCATCATTCAATCCAAGATAAGGAGCGTCGTTAATATAGTCTAAGGAAATATCTTTTTGATCTCTGGAAGTAATCACCTTTCCATTTATAAATTCCTGGAAATTATTTATTCCAACAGGAACTTCTAGGAGTAGATCATTGACAACATCAATTTCCATATCGTGAAATATAGGCCTGTTATTACCGGATATAGTCAAACTTTGATTTTGGTTATAAAAACCAGCCAGTCCTAAATTGTTATCAAAATTTCCATCATTAGTAACATCTATATGAAATCCAATTTTTCCCTGGTCATGGATTTGTATATTCCCATAATTATGGAAAGATTGCTGACTTAGAAGTATATTGGTCACCAACAGTAAAAGGAATGTAAGAGTAATTTTATGCATATAAATTTTTTGGGGCATTTACGGATTAACCGTAAAAATTATATGGTAAAGATACTTAAGATATTCAAGCTTCTAAAATTAATATTCAAAAAAAATGTTAAAAAATCTGTAAAAAGTGCTTTTTCATCGTTCAAATGTAAAAAAGCACATTTGAATGACACTTTTTCTTTTTAAAAGAGGACGATTAAATTACATCCTTTCTCATGAATTAATGGTTGAACTCTGTAAAATTAAGGTTTTTTTTAATATTTAATTAACATTTTATATAATAATTTGATGTTGAGGGTTTAATCCCAAAGCTCTAGTTCTTTATTACGAAGACTAATCGCTTTTTATATATTTTTAAAAACTAGCGAAGGTGAACGTAACAAAAGCATAAATAAAATAAAGTTTGATAGTTTTGGTATCTAAATATATGATTAAAATAATGCCTAATTAGGTTTTACTCTATAGGTAATTTTTCTGTTAGTAATAATTGTACCAACTCCAACAACGAATCCGTTTCCAAATTCAGATGTAGAGTTTGAAACGGTTGCTGTAGCTGTAATAATACTTCCAGGAGGAATTCCAGATCCTAGTGTAATACTAATATTAAATCTATTTGTGTTATCGGTGTTGCCATCAGTAACAGTGTATAATGATGTTGTATTATCTAAATCAGTACTACTTCCTTCTATTCCAGATCCTAAATAAAATTGCCCTTCACCGTAGTCCTGTGTCACTAAGCCAAGTGGGCCAGTAATCTGGTTGTCACCGGGTGTTGCCGTTCCTTGATTAATATCTGTTAGGAAAACTTCTATGATAGCTCCAGGACGAGACCAACCAACTATTTTTAAAGTTGTTCCAGAAACTGTAACTGATTCAAATATTGGGAAATTAACATATCCATTTGGACCCGTATCACTATCATTTAAATCGTTAATAGTAACTCCATCACCAGCATTTGGACTAAGGTCTATACCTAATTCGTTATTAGCAAAAATTGAATTTTGCGAGATAAGATTATTGGTTGCTGTATTTCTACCTACTACAATTCCTACACGTTCATTATTATTAACAACATTGTTAGTTGCTCTAAAATTACTTCCTCTAATTCTGATACCTATTCGCTGGCATGCAGAATTAATTCCGTTAAATCGAACAGTATTTTCTGTAATTATTGCTCCTGCTGTTCCTTCTTCACTATCAATACCTACGGATGCAGCTCGTTCAATTAAATTTTGGCGTATAACGACTCCAGAGCCGCCAACAAAACGGATATTATCATCACAATTCGTGATCGTTCCATTATCTGTAATATGATTATTTTCTATTAATGATGATGTTCCTCCTTCAATCCTTACACCGGTTCTGACATTACGAGATATAAAATTACTTGAGACTTCCATTGTCCCATTCGTAATTAGTATGCCATCATTTATATTTTGACCGGTTGTTAACCCGTCCGCATTAACTCCAATAAGATTTTCCGAAATAGTTGCAGATCCTGATCCTATAAGAATTCCGGCATTATTATTAGCAAATAAAGCAACGTTTCGAATAATTATATTATTGGCTTGAACCTGTATGACATTACCCCCATTTTGTTGTATTTGAATTTCAGGAAGATTAAAGTTTGGTAATGTAAAAGCAGAAGTTCCTACTACAGTTCCTCCGGATCCAACTGTTCCAGAGTTAGTATCTCCTGAATAAGATGTTTGTGTACGCCCGTCGATATGAGTTGTATCATCAATAATAATATCAAGAGCAGTTCCTGTTATATCGATATCAAAAAATCCACTTATAAAATTAACATCTGTTGTTCTTCCTAAAGGATCTCCTGTCGTGGGAATCATAAATATAGATGTGTCCTCTCCAGTGGCTGGATCGAAAATGCTGTTAGCTTCAATGTTCAGCCCTGATTCATCTAGATTGTTTGAATTGATTATAAATTGACCTAGCGATCCTTGTCCACTAGCATTTGTATTTACTATCGTATTAAAGTTGAAACCAAAATCAATATCAACAGCTCCTTCGCTATTTATTGTAATAGTTGAAACGGTTTGTGCTCCAGTCAGCGTGCCCGCACCGACATCTTCATCTGCTGGATTAGTGCCGCCAACTTCGTTTGTCACCGCTCCTATTGTACTTGCTGTAAAATTAGATCTAAAAGTTTGAACGGGTATGCATGTTGTACAGGCAGTACCACCTCCTCTTGTGGATCGCACAGTATTATTAACTACCCGTAAGTTATAAGTTCCATTGGCCATTCCACCAATACTATAATCTCCATTTACATCAGTAACATCAGAATCGATAAACACTCCAGTGTTATCATATAGTTCTACGGTTACCCCTTCAATACCAACTCCAGAGGAAGTAATGAAATCTCTACCGACACCACCGGGATAATTAATATCCTCAAATACGGTACCTGTTATAAGATTACTTGGTACTTTTAACAATACAGAGTTAAGAATTACGAAATCATCAGCAGTTTGTATATTGGTCGTAGCTGAAGTTTCGCCTTGTGTAATTAGTGATGAAATATCGTAGGTGTCTAAATCAAAACCGAATAAAGATGAGTCATTAAGAACCGGGCTAGCTGTGTTGTCATAAATCGTAGAATTAAAAACATTGGCGAGGGTAGAGGAGTTATCTCCATCTCCTGTTAAATTAGTAGTACCAGATGTAGTGGTAAGAGATATTATCTCGTTTCCGGTTCTGCCTGGATCTCCTTCCCAAGATAATACTGAAGTTTTTGATCCAGAAGAACCTATTGCAAAAAAACCGTCAAGAGTATAACTAGATGTTTCTACAGTTGCTCCTCCTCCTTGCCCGTCAAAACCATTATACATGTTAATACTAACGGCTGGAAGTATTGGATTGGTATAAAATATATATAATGACCATCCTCCAAAAACAACAGAACCACAATAGGTGGGACCGTTATCAACAACAAGATCAGTAAAAGTATATGTTGCTGAAGAAGGATCTGAAATGTTGTCAATAATAGAAGTAACATCACTTACCATTCCATAATAGTCTCCAAATGCAGTGTTCACCACATCTGCAGTAATTGATTGTCCTTGAAACGTGACTACATCATCTGCAGCTTGTCCAGAATGCCCCCAAATTAAATATGCTTTCTCAATAGTGGAACCGGTAAGTATTGGTGTAGTTAAAGTATTAGATGAAGTAGTGGTAATAGCACAAGGATCTACACCTTCGTCAGCCGTTCTTAGTGTACCTGCTGTCAAAGCATAATCATAATATCCACTAAAGTCATCAAAGAGTGAAAGTGGAACGTCATTTCCAATTGCTGCATCCCCATCATCTAATATGGTTCCAACTCCATTTCTTGTTCGAACAGAAGGTGAACTCGCATTATCTAGATTAACAAAAAAAGTTTCAGTATTTTCACCAAAAGTATTATTAATTATTGGTACGGTAATCGTTTGACTTTCGCCAATAAATCCTGAGAAATTTAAAGTTCCCGTCGTAGTTATATAATCAGAGTCTGCATAGGCAGTATCATCCAAAGTCGTATAGTCCACCGAGAATCCACCAGGAACATTAGTGCCAGTTAGAGTTGCAGTGAATGTAGCTGTACCAGCATTTTCATTAACAGTTACATTATTTACTGATACTAAGGGAGCGAGTCCGGTTGTAGTAATAAGAACGTTATCGATAAATACTGTTTCATTATCTCCCCAATTACCGCTGTTAGAAAAGAAAAGCAACGATGAATTTTCATTTATATATGTCGACGGTATGTTAAATGTTATACTTCCTGTCCTACTTCCTGTAGTAGGGGTTCCAACAGCAAACTCGTAAAAGCCGGTAGCTGTATTTAAAAAAAATGCTCCCACACTTTCATCGCCATTTGACCTGTCATAATCAAAAGTTAATACGGCGCCGGTATATGGTAGCAAATCTAAATCTCTTCGAATAAAAAGATTAATAGAAGAATCAAAATTTCTAAATCTCAATCGATTTCCATTAATTCGAATTCTTCCATTTAATGGATCTGTTCCTCCAAAGTCATTTTCAATCCAACCTCCATTCCAAGCTTGGGTTCCATCATTTCCAGTATAATTAGCTGGACTAAAGTCATCCAAAAAAGTATCCTGTCCAAATACAGCCATATTTGGTAAAGCTATTACAATTGCTAAAAGCAGATAATATATACTATTTGTTAGTTTCATTGGAATAATCAAATAAATTATTTAACGACGAATACTACATTAATCAACGAATTAAAATCAGCCGGAGTAGCAATGATATCATACGTCATAACTCCATTAGCATCTATACTGACATTAGCGAATACCGTAGGATCAAAATAAGTGACATAATAGTATAGCTCACTTGCTGCATAGGTCGGTATTGCACTAGGTGATCCTGTACTCGATGCAGATGTAGCTGCATTAGCTAGTGTAAATTGGTCTATATATTCCTGATATAGACTGACAGTCCTATTTGTTCCGGTAGTTGATGCATCAATAGCAATTGATGGAGGATAAAATATCCTTGCTGCTTTTGATGTTATTGGTGCTACTGCTTCGAGAGCCTCTTGTAAATTAGTTTCTACAGATCCATCACCATCTACATCTAAGGTTATGGTATCATTTTCATCAATCACCGCGTCACCATTTGTATCTGTGCTTCCGGTTATAGGAACCTCTAACGAATTTTGATCATCGGTGTTATCTAAGTAAGGAGATAAATCTATAGCAGGTGTCGGAGTTGGATCTCCTGTTAAGCTCAATATATTTCCGGTTAATGTGAGATCCTGATCGTCTGTTGCGGGATCCCCTGCAGGTCCTTGAGGTCCTGTAACGCCATTGGTTTGTATCACTACACCAACTACGTTAGCGCTGCCTCCTGAACCGGATATAGTTCGGAAAGTTACTCTGTCACTTTCGGCAAGTGTCAATGGAGAAATGGCGACGATACTTGAGGTTGCTGCACTTACAGAAATTGTTCTGCCAGTAGCTACACCGTTTACATATAATTCTATTGTCGCTGTCACCGCACTAGCACTTGAAAAAGAAAGTTTCGTTGCTAAGGATTCATATCCTACCATAACTCCTGATACGCTGTTTGCACCATTACCGAAAGAAAATTGGAATCCTGAATTTGTTGATGGATTTATAGCTCCATTTTCTTCAGCCCAAATAACATCTATACCACCACCATTAGGAACTGCACCCATGGGCCCAGTTGGTCCTTGTATTCCTTGCGCTCCAGTTGCTCCAGTGGCACCTGTCGGTCCTTGAATTCCTTGCGCTCCGGTTGCACCAGTCGGTCCTTGTGCTCCAGTGGCACCTGTTGGTCCTTGCGCACCAGTTGCACCTGTTGGTCCTTGTGCTCCAGTGGCGCCTGTTGGTCCTTGTGCACCAGTGGCTCCAGTCGGTCCTTGTATTCCTTGTGCTCCGGTTGCTCCAGTTGCTCCTTGTGCACCAGTTGGTCCTTGTATTCCTTGCGCTCCGGTTGCTCCGGTTGCACCTGTCGGTCCTTGTATTCCTTGTGCTCCGGTGGCACCTGTTGGTCCTTGCGCACCAGTTGCACCTGTTGGTCCTTGTATTCCTTGCGCTCCGGTTGCTCCGGTTGCACCTGTTGGTCCTTGTATTCCTTGCGCTCCGGTTGCTCCAGTTGCACCTGTCGGTCCTTGTGCTCCGGTTGCACCAGTTGGTCCTTGTGCTCCAGTGGCACCTGTTGGTCCTTGTGCTCCGGTTGCTCCAGTGGCACCAGTTGGTCCTTGTATTCCTTGCGCTCCAGTTGCTCCAGTTGCACCCGTTGGTCCTTGTATTCCTTGTGCTCCATTTGCACCTGTTGGTCCTTGTGCACCAGTGGCTCCAGTCGGTCCTTGTATTCCTTGCGCTCCGGTCGCTCCAGTGGCGCCTGTCGGCCCTTGTATTCCTTGTGCTCCGGTTGCTCCAGTTGCACCTGTCGGTCCTTGTATTCCTTGCGCTCCAGTTGCTCCTTGTGCTCCAGTGGCACCAGTTGGTCCTTGGATTCCTTGTGCTCCTGTTGCTCCAGTGGCACCCGTTGGTCCTTGTACTCCAGTGGCACCTGTCGGCCCTTGTATTCCTTGCGCTCCGGTTGCACCAGTCGGTCCTTGCGCACCAGTGGCACCTGTTGGTCCTTGTATTCCTTGTGCTCCAGTAGCACCAGTTGGTCCTTGTATTCCTTGCGCTCCGGTTGCTCCAGTTGCACCAGTTGGTCCTTGTATTCCTTGCGCTCCGGTTGCTCCAGTGGCACCCGTTGGCCCTTGTATTCCTTGCGCTCCGGTTGCTCCAGTTGCACCCGTTGGTCCTTGTATTCCTTGTGCTCCTGTTGCTCCAGTCGGTCCTTGTGCTCCAGTGGCACCCGTTGGTCCTTGCGCTCCAGTTGCACCTGTCGGTCCTTGTATTCCTTGTGCTCCGGTGGCTCCAGTAGCACCAGTTGGTCCTTGTATTCCTTGCGCTCCAGTGGCTCCAGTGGCGCCTGTCGGCCCTTGTATTCCTTGCGCACCAGTGGCTCCTGTCGGTCCTTGTGCTCCAGTGGCACCTGTCGGTCCTTGTATTCCTTGTGCTCCGGTTGCTCCAGTCGGTCCTTGTGATCCAGTGGCTCCTTGTGCTCCAGTTGCTCCTTGCGCTCCTGTTGGTCCTTGCACACCAGTTGCACCTGTCGGTCCTTGCGCTCCGGTGGCACCTGTTGGTCCTTGCGCACCAGTTGCACCTGTTGGTCCTTGTGCTCCGGTTGCACCTGTTGGTCCTTGTGCTCCAGTTGCACCTGTCGGTCCTTGTATTCCTTGCGCTCCTGTTGCTCCTTGTGCTCCAGTAGCACCAGTTGGTCCTTGTATTCCTTGTGCTCCGGTGGCACCTGTTGGTCCTTGCGCACCAGTTGCGCCTGTCGGTCCTTGTGCACCAGTGGCTCCAGTCGGTCCTTGTGCTCCGGTTGCTCCAGTTGGTCCTTGAATTCCTTGCGCTCCAGTTGCTCCAGTTGCACCTGTCGGTCCTTGTGCTCCGGTTGCTCCAGTAAGTCCTTGTGCACCAGTTGCACCTGTTGGTCCTTGTGCTCCAGTGGCTCCATTAGCTCCAGTCGGTCCTTGTGCTCCGGTTGCTCCAGTTGCTCCTTGTGCACCAGTGGCTCCTGTCGGTCCTTGCGCTCCAGTTGCACCAGTTGGTCCTTGTGCTCCGGTTGCACCCGTTGGTCCTTGCGCTCCAGTGGCACCTGTCGGCCCTTGTATTCCTTGTGCTCCTGTCGGTCCTTGCGCTCCAGTTGCACCAGTTGGTCCTTGTGCTCCGGTTGCACCCGTTGGTCCTTGCGCTCC
>CANMSL010000012.1 GCA_947500505.1 uncultured Aquimarina sp.
AATCATCCGGAAGGATATTTGGAGCCAAATGGTACAGGTAGCTATGATTATGTATACCAATATAAAGATCATTTAGGAAACATACGACTCTCGTACTCAGATGTTAATAATGATGGTAGTGTAAATGCTTCGGAGATCAGAGAAGAGAAGAACTATTATCCCTTTGGACTACAACATAAAGGGTACAATAATACGATTGTTGGTAGGAAACATAACTACGGTTTTGGTGGGAAAGAAGAGCAAGGAGAACTTGGCTTAGAGTGGATAGATATTACTGCTAGAAACTATGACCCTGCATTAGGTAGGTGGATGAATATTGATCCGCTTGCTGAAATGATGCGAAGACATTCTCCTTATAATTATGCATTTGATAATCCTATTTACTATGTTGATCCAGATGGAATGATGCCAATAGGTCTTGATAATGATCTAGACGATAATAATTTTGATTTTAATAGACACGAGCCTTTATATAATGCTTCTACAGTAGTAAATAAAAGAGGGAGAATAATTGACTATAAGGATGATGGAGATAACAGTATTTATTTGAATGAACGAAGCGAAGAAAACATAATTGGAGAAGAAAACAGTAACAGAACTTATGTGGTAGGTGATCATATAAACAGGGATGAAGTAACTGTTAGTGGTGATAAGTTGCCGAAAAATTTTCTAAATTTTCTTTATCTTGCTGAGATTTATAAGAATAATCCTCCTGAGCTGATTCATCCAAGGGATATTATAAAAATTTCTATTTTTAAACTTTTTAGATTTTTTTCTAAAGGAGGTGATGACGTTGTTAAGGTAGGTGCCGAACTATCGGATGAAGCTGTAAAAGCACTTCAAGCAGAAAAAAGTCAGTTGCGTAAAGTTATAGAAGAACTTCATAGTCAGCTTCAAAATGGAAAAGACCAAATGACTAGAGAAATTAGTAAAGGCCATACACCTAACCCACATGGATTAGTTAAAGAAGTAAAAACAATAATTCCAAATCAAATTAAAGCAGCACAAGAGCGTTTGCGAGAAATAAGTGATTTATTAAAATAACAATGAGTAAAAGTATGATAACCGATGATTTCAAAGTTTTTTTTTCATATTTGAATGAATCTCTATCAAATAATGTAAGTTATAGAGAGTTGTCAAATTTATGTATAACATTATTTTGCAGTATTAGTATTTTACCTGAAAAATTTCAATCTCTAGTTCTAAATAAGGAGAATTTGGCAATTATCTTTTCTGAGATTGCAAAAGAAAAGAAAATTACTCCATATCCACCTGCTGCATCATTTTATGGCGCCTCATTTCATGATAGTCATAATAAGGGGCATTGGTTAGAAGTTATGGCTAGTGTTTTGAAATTAGCTAATAAACCTGATATAAAAGAAGCTGAGAAATTATTAAACTAAGGGCTCTTCAGCTCTCCGAAGAGTGAAGGGCTCTGCGATAGTTTTTAACTTCACAGCGATAAGAGCCTGTCTGCCAAATGGTAGATAAGAAATAAAAGCTAATAACCAGTTACAATGATTTGTAGCTGGTTTTTTTATGTCATAAAGTCTGCTAAGTAACCCATTTCATGGGGATTTATCTGTAATCTACAGGCTTAAATCTATAGGTTCAAAAAACTCTCTACCATATTTATAGCTCAATATGCCCTTATAATGTAATCTTCCAATAATAGATGCTGGATGAGTAGTGAACTTTTCAGCATAGTGCAAAATTATGTCCTCATTGAACTCTTCGTTACTAATGATTTCTTCTTCTTCCTTTTTGGTCAAAATAAGGTCTGAAGCAAATGCATCTGCTTCTTCTTCATATTCCTCATTAGATCCTTCAAAACCAATATTTTCTAAGGATATGTACTTTTTGCCATGTAATAGAATATGTCCGATTTCATGAAAAAAAGTAAACCAAAAAATATCATTTCTTTTCCATCTTCCGCTCAGTTGAATAACTGGAGTGTTATTAGCCCATCTTGTAGCACCATGTATTCCAATTCCACTTAAACAAGGTGTATGCACTACCTTAACACCTGCTTTCAGGCAAATATTTTTCAGTTGAGTAAAGAAATCCCCCAGCTGGCGCGAGCGAAATTAAGTAGCGGCTAGCGCGATGGCTCTAGGCTCGTGCCGATCATGAGTAAGAAATAAAGACAAGAGCCAGTTACATTGATATAGTAGCTGGTTTTTTGTATTTTACATAAAACTTATGTTATGCGTCTATTCTTTTCTCTTTTGTTAGTGTTTCTTAGTTCAAATGTAATAGGGCAAATCAATACAATTGATATTCAAAAACATATTGATCAAACGGTATGGGCACCATTTCAAAAAGCATATGAAGCATTGAACGGGGAATCGCTAAATGCGATATATGCCGATGAGGTATTACGTGTCACCCAAGACGGAATTGACAAAAAAAATGAGTTTAAGCGTAAGAATCTGGAACGTTTTAAAGCTTTCAAAGAAAGCAAAACACCGATAAAACTTGATTTTTGGTTTGATAGCAGACATACTAATGAAGATACATCGTATGAAGTTGGTTTTTATAGGGTTGGGATTACTGCAAATAATGAAACCCAACATATCTATGGGCAGTTTCATATTGTATTAAAAAAGATAAGCGGAGTATGGAAAATCACTCAGGACTGGGATACTACAACAATTAATGGCGAATCCATAACAGCAGAAGATTTTGGAAAAAGGAATTTTTGAGGTTTTAACCACTTTATAAAAAAAACAATCATACGATGATTTAAGCTAGTTCCTTTTCAGAATAAAACTAAAAGAAACAGAAATTTCATCTGCTATCTTATTACCTACGATACTCGGGATCTTAATATCAAATTCTTCCGGTTTTGTTATAAAAGTTGAGGTAATAGAAATTGCATCACCATCTCTATTAAAAATAGCTTTTGTCTCAATTTCTTTTGATTCTCCATGCAATAATAAAGTTCCTTTGATGATATACTCATTCTTGATATCATATTTATCAAAATTCACAAGTTTGCCCTTAAAAGTAGCTGTAGGATAATCATCGGATTCAATGTAGTTTTCATTAAAATGCTCTTCCATTAACGCATTTTTAAACCTAAATCCCTTCATTAGGGCCAAAGCCGCAAATTTGCCATTATCTGCATTTAAAATTGCAGTTACGGTCGAGTTATTGGCCTTTATCTCTTCAAAGGATGGTACAGAAGCTTCAAAACTAATAGTACCCTTTTTAGTGATGTACTTTTCCTGAGCAAGGATACACCCCGGAAGGAATACAAGTAGATAAAGTATGAGATTTTTCAAGAGCTTGTTATTTGTTGTTCTAATAATCCATCAGTATTCCATTGTAAAATCACATTTATAGTGGACTGGGACAGTCTAAGTCCTTGAAAAGGCATTAAAAAGTCACTATCCTCGGATGAAATCCTATTCAATAAATCTCTATTATTAACAGCTTTTTTTACCGGATCATAAGTCAGTAATGACGTGGGAGAAGCATTAATCAATGGGTTATTATGACAGGAGGTACAATTATCATTATGTATAGTATTCATATCGTTTTGGTAGGTGACCAATGTAACAGGAGGGAGGTCTATCAGATCGTCTTCACTGTCGTGTACATAGCTTTTATTGATAAAAGCTACGCAAAATATCAAAAAAAATGAAAAAAGTGTTTTCATAAATTGTTCTTACAATACCATAAAACGGTAGAAATTGTATCAAATTTCAATGATACACAAAATAAATTTCATTAAGGGGATAATTTTCATACTTTTAAAACAGGTTTAAAATGAGAAGAGTATTGTGAAAAAACTGTTGTTTGGAGTTCTATTTCTAGCTGTAGCCGGATTTTTCCTATATAATTTTGTTTATAAGTCTCATAGGGATATCAGAGATGAAAAAGCCGAATTCACTGTCAATGCCTCTGATCTTGTGAAAGAATTCTTGACTAATCGGGATAGTTCTTCAAAAAAATATCTGAATAAAACCATTATAGTAACAGGAAAACTTTCTGAAATTGAAGTTAATTCTTTAATGCTTAATGAAGCTACATATTGTACATTTGATACTAATCACAATATTCCAGAAGCTGATTTAAACTCTCAGTATAGCATAAAAGGACGATGTTTAGGATATGATGAACTTTTGGAAATTGTAAAATTGGATCAGGCATCAATCGTCGAGTAGCATATTTATCAGTATTTTTTAAAATTATCTTATGAAAAAACTCCTCTTATTAATATTTATTATTCCCCATATCGTATTATCACAGGATGATTTACTTGATGAATTAGAATCTAATATACAAGAAGATGATTATGTTACAGCTACTTTTAAAGGATTAAAGATTGTTAATTTTGAATCTACAAAACTGGTTAATAAAAAAAACCTATTCTTTATCGTTGCTCACCGTTTTGGTAGCGTAGAGAATGGAATTGATGACTTTTTTGGATTAGATCGGGCAGTCACCCAACTTAAGTTTATTTATGGCATTACAGATGGATTAAATGTTGGTATTGCACGAAGTTCATTTCAGAAAACATACGGAGGTCATATTAAATATAGAATTATCAAACAGAAAAAAAATGGATTTCCTTTTACGATTGTAGGGTATAATTTATTGACGATAAATACGGGTCTGGAAGAGGAGCAATTGCCTAATTTGGAGTTTAGTGACAGGTTATCATATGTTTCTCAGGTTTTGATATCCAGAAAATTTAGTAAACGACTTTCGCTGGAGTTAGCTCCTTCTTATTTGCATGAAAGTTTTGTAAGATTTGATGATCAGGATAATTCCCAATTTATTGTTGGAATGGGAGGAAGGTATAAATTGACAAAACGTTTTAGTCTTAACCTGGATTATGGGGTGCATCTAAATAGGAGTAACAGTTCTGCCTTTAAAAACCCATTATCAATTGGTTTTGATATTGAAACGGGAGGGCACGTTTTCCAAATACATTTCACCAATGCGCAACCTATGTTCGAAAATGGTTTCTTAGGGCAGGCATCCGGAGACTGGGGTGACGGTAATTTTTTCTTTGGATTTAACCTTAGCAGAGTTTTTGATCTTTAAAGTTTAGAAGTTTTAGTTTTCCTTTGATATTCGATAAAAAATGTCTTTTGATGTGTTTTCGGATATTTTTAATTTTTCCATATTGTTTTAGTTTTATTATTTGTAAAGTTTAGTAACTCTCGCTTTACTTATATAGTGAAGAACTTTTTTTCAGAAGAATAGATGGCTGATAATGAGTATAATCTAGTTTTGTAACCATTTTATTAAAGTTTGCCAGAGATAACTAATAAGATTTTAAGAAAATCATAATTTTTTACTGATTTTGGATTTTTTCTGGTCTTCACACACAATTTTTATGTAATATTGTACCATCTAGTTAACGAAAGGGGCTACGGCCGACGATTTAGAGTTACTATTATGAAAACGGCAAATTTTATTTTTACAGAAGTTAGTGTTCAATTCCTGAACAAATCAGTTGTTACCAATATATCTGCACGCCGCTTTCGTCGCCCCTAGTGGGTTTTAAAAAATTCTGAAGTAGGTGCGTCCTGCTTCCCCTTAAAAATATTCCGGTTTTGATTTAGTTTAAATTTCTTTTGCAAGGAGAAATAAATATCCTGTACTATTTATTTAAATCAACGTCAATCTCTTCAGGAAAGATCCCTTTTAAATTTTAATATTGAATTTTTTGATAAACGTAACTCGTTTATGAAACAGATAGCAATTAACATAGCTAATAATGACCATTTGGGTTATGCACAGGAAATTTGTGACGTAATATCAGACTCTGCTAAGGTTAGAGGGACCGGTATTGCTAAGCGTACACCTGAGTATATACAAACCAAAATGAATAATGGAAATGCAGTCATTGCCTTATATCAAGGCAAGTTTGCGGGATTCTGTTATATCGAAGTTTGGGGACACGAAAAATATGTGGCTCATTCTGGTCTTATTGTACATCCTGATTTTAGAAATCAAGGGTTGGCTAAGAAGATTAAAGAATTCACTTTTAATTATTCGTTACAGAAGTATCCACACTCTAAGGTTTTTGGAATTACAACAGGTTTAGCAGTAATGAAAATAAACTCTGATCTTGGTTACAAACCTGTAACTTTCTCTGAGCTAACGGATGATCCAAAATTTTGGGCTGGATGCAAAACGTGCACGAACTATGATATTCTTACTGCTAAAGATCATAAAATGTGCCTATGCACAGGAATGTTATATGACCCCGCTAGCGGAATCAAGAAAAAAGAAAAGTGGTACGATAAAAAAGTATTAAATAGATTAAAAAAAATTAAGCAAACCATGCTTACAAGCAATAAACAATTGTTGTTATGGAAAAAGTAGTAGTAGCATACAGTGGAGGTTTAGATACTTCATACTGCGTAAAATATCTCATTCACGAAAAGAATCTTGAAGTTCATACTATCTTGGTAAACACCGGTGGCTTTTCTGAAGAAGAACTAAAACATACAGAAAAGAGAGCGTATGAATTAGGAAGTACATCACACCTAAATAAAACAATATTAGAAGAATTTTATCAAAAAGCAATCAAATTTTTGATTTTTGGTAATGTTCTTAAGAATAACACCTATCCTTTATCGGTGAGTGCGGAAAGGATTTTTCAGGCGATTGAAGTTATTAATTATGCAAAGGAAGTAGACGCTAAATATATTGCACATGGTAGTACTGGTGCAGGAAATGATCAGATTAGATTTGATGTAATTTTTCAAACGTTAGCTCCCGAAATTGAAATTATAACACCAATAAGAGATTTAAAATTATCTCGACAAGCAGAAGTTGAGTTTCTCAAAAAACACGGAGTAGATTACAGTTGGGAAAAAGCGCAGTATTCTATTAATAAAGGAATCTGGGGTACTAGTGTAGGAGGAAAAGAAACCTTAACATCCAATAATGCTTTGCCAGAAGATGCTTATCCAAGTCAACTTCAGAAAGAGAAAGAAGAAGCTATCACACTGAATTTTGAAAAAGGAGAATTAGTGGGGTTAGATGGGATCAAGGATACTCCTGTGAAAAATATTCAGAAACTGGAAGAACTGGCAAGTGCCTTTGCTATTGGTAGAGATATTCATGTTGGTGATACGATTATAGGAATAAAAGGAAGAGTGGGGTTTGAGGCTGCAGCGCCATTGGTGATTATTAAAGCACATCATTTATTAGAAAAACATGTACTAACCAAATGGCAACAATATTGGAAAGAGCAATTAGCAAATTGGTATGGTATGTTATTGCACGAAGGTAATTATCTGGATCCGGTCATGAGAAATATCGAGGTTTTCCTGGACGATTCTCAGAAGTCAGTTTCGGGAGATGTTATTGTAAAATTGAAACCATATCATTTTACCTTGGAAGGAATCGAATCAGAATTTGATATGATGAAATCAGATTTTGGTCAATATGGTGAAATGAACAATTCGTGGACCTCCGATGATGCCAAAGGTTTTATCAAAATCTATGGGAATGCAAACAAGATATATCATAATGTAAATCCAAGCGAATCATGATAAAAGTTGGAATTATAGGAGGTTCGGGATATACGGCTGGTGAATTATTGAGGTTATTAGTTCATCATCCAAAAGTTGAGCTGGATTTTGTTTATAGTACAACTAATGCAGGAGTTTCTGTAAATAAACAACACGTGGATCTGTTAGGGGATATAGATATTTCCTTTACAGATACCGTTAATCCCGATGTAGATGTTTTATTTTTATGTCTTGGTCACGGAAGATCCAGAGCGTTCTTAGAAGCACATACTTTTTCTAATGATACTAAAATCATCGACTTGGGAAATGATTTCAGGTTAGAAAATGACAAAAGTTTTCTAGATAGAAATTTTATCTACGGTTTACCAGAATTGCAAAAAGAAGCTATTAAAACAGCTCAGAACATTGCAAATCCAGGATGTTTCGCCACTGCAATCCAGTTAGGATTATTGCCATTGGCTTCATCTGGAAAATTAACTGATTCAATTCATGTGAATGCTACAACCGGAAGTACTGGGGCAGGAGTAATGCCAGGCGGCACTACACATTTTAGTTGGAGAGATAATAATTTCTCTAGCTATAAGGTGTTCACACATCAACATCTTGGTGAGATCAATCAGAGTATTCAACAATTACAAAATGATTTTGATACTCCGATTTTCTTTATCCCTAACCGAGGTAGTTTTAGTAAAGGTATTTATGCTACAATGTATACTAAATATGCTGGATCAGAAAAAGAGGCAAAAGAGTTGTACGGTTCTTTCTATAAAGATGCAAAATTTACTGTAGTATCAGATCAAGAAATTCATATGAAGCAAGTGGTAAACACGAATAAATGTATTCTCCATATCAGTAAGAATAATGGAATGTTAGTAATCACTTCAGTGATCGATAATTTAATTAAAGGAGCTTCCGGTCAAGCTATTCATAATATGAACTTGATGTTTGGAATAGAAGAAAAAACAGGATTAGAACTAAAAGCAAGTGCATTTTGAGATTATCAGTGTCACACTGAGCTTGTCGAAGTGTAACTAAGAACCTTTAAAAATGAGTCTTCGACAGGCTCAGACTGACAAAAGAGATAAATAATGAATAAAATAACAATTATAGGAGGAGGTAACTTAGGGAAATCCATAATATCTGGATTGGCCGATAGTAATCTATTTGAAGCAAAAAATATTACTGTAGTAGATAAATCCAAATACAACTTAAAAGAAGTAGAAGAAAATTTGGGAGTATCCACTTCCCAGAATATCATAACATCCATAAAAGATGTGAAATGGGTAATTCTATGTGTGCAACCAAGACAATTAGATGTGGTTTTGCAAGAGATTAAAGATGTAGTAACATATGATCAGATATTAATTTCTACGGTTACAGGAACTTCTATCGCAGAAATTAATGAAGTATTACCTGATAATAAAATAGTACGGGTAATGCCTAATACCGGAGCTGCAAAAAAACTGTCTATGACCTGTATAGCCGCCAATGATGATGTAAAAGAGGAGCTGTTAACAGTAGAAAAAATGTTCGATACTATAGGAGAAACTTTAATAATCGAAGAAAGATTGATGCAGGCAGCTACTGTTTTGGGAGCTAGTGGAATAGCTTTCTTTTTGAGATTTCTTAGAGCTATGATACAGGGCGGAATTCAAATGGGATTTCATCCTCACGAAGCCCAGATTATTGCCGTACAAACAGCTATTGGTGCAGCAACCCTAGTAGCAGAAAATGGAACGCATCCTGAACGTGAAATTGATAAGGTGACCACACCACAAGGATGTACAATTGAAGGCTTAAATGAGATGGAACATCAAGGGTTAAGTTCATCGGTAATAAAAGGAGTGATGGCTTCTTATGAAAAAATTAGTACTATAAAGTAAAAGATAACCAGTTTTGTATTTAGATAATGTTTATTCAAAATCCGTCAATTCGAGTGTTCCGATCTTGTATCGGAATGTAACGAGAATAGGATTTTTGAAATCGAAAAGCTATTCTCGATATAATTTTTCTTCACTCCGTTATGAAAAATCACTCGAATTGACGCTTTTCTTTAATAAGCATATAACACTTAGAGAATAGTTTGAAACAATAACTAATCAATTTGCAAATAACGAACAACTAAGAACTAATAAGGAAGTAAAAATGAAACTATTTGATGTATATCCGTTATATGATGTTGAGCCCATAAATGCTTATGACAGTATCGTAGTAGATAAAAATGGAATTGAATATTTAGATTTATATGGAGGTCATGCAGTGATATCGGTCGGCCATGGACATCCACATTATGTAAAAAGAGTAAAAGAACAAATAGAAAAAATTGGATTTTATTCTAATGCCGTTCAAAATAGTTTACAATCCGAATTAGCGGATAAATTAGGTAAACTATCTGGGTACAATGAATACCAGTTGTTTTTATGTAATTCCGGAGCAGAAGCCAATGAAAATGCGCTAAAACTAGCTTCTTTTTATACCGGTAAATCCAGAGTTGTGGCATTTCATAATGGATTCCACGGCAGAACTTCGGCAGCGGTTGCAGCTACAGATAATGCTAAGATTAATTCGCCCTTGAATAAGCAGCAAAATGTCACCTTTTTACCATTAAATAATTTGGATTTAGTTGACACTGAATTAAAAAAAGGTGATGTATGTGCTGTAATCATAGAACCAATTCAGGGAGTTGGAGGATTAGATGAAGGAACGACGGAGTTTTTTAGAGGGTTAGAAAAACTGTGTAAAGAAAGTAATGTAGTATTAATTCTAGATGAAGTACAGGCTGGATTTGGGAGAACAGGAAAATTCTTTGCACACCAATATCACAGGATTACGCCAGATATCATTTCTATTGCCAAAGGTATGGGTAATGGTTTCCCAATAGGAGGTATTATGATTGTACCACACATTGAACCTAGTTATGGAATGCTAGGTACAACCTTTGGAGGAAATCACTTGGCTTGTGTAGCAGCTTTGTCGGTTTTAGAAATATTAGAAATGGAGAATTTGATTGATAATGCAAAACTGACAGGAGATTATTTTATATCTGAAGCGATTCGACTTCCAGGAGTAAAGAAAGTGAAAGGAAAGGGATTGATGCTGGGATTAGAATTTGATTTTGAAGTAAGTGATCTTCGGAAAAAACTAATTTATGATGAACATATTTTTACTGGAGGTGCTATGAACAAAAAATTACTAAGAATACTTCCTCCATTGACAATAGGCAAATCCGAAATAGATCAATTTATAAAGGCATTACAAAAAGTTTTAGTACCAGAAAAGATATAAGTATGAGTATTACATTAGATATATCACAAAGAAATTCAGTATTGCAAAAGATGGCAGTACTGGTAGATCAACATAGAGATGCCATAATTACCGCGAACTTAAAAGATCTAGAATTATATACAGGAGATGATTTGGCGATGCGTGATCGATTAAAAGTTGATCAAAGTAAAATTGAAACGATGATCGCAGCGCTTCAGCAATTGAGTAACCAGGAAGACCCAATAGGAGTGGAGCTTTTTAGATTTACGCATGATAACGGTATGCAGGTTTATAATAAAACGGCTTCTTTCGGTACTGTATTAATTATCTATGAATCAAGGCCAGATGTAACCATAGAAGCAGCTGGAATCGCATTCAAATCCGGGAATAAGATTTTATTGAAAGGAGGCAAAGAGTCTTTACATTCTAATCTGGAAATTGTAAAACTTTGGCATCAAGCATTTGGGGAAAATAATATCTCATCGCATTGGGTAGAATATTTGAATTATAATAGAACAGAGACTCAGACATTTTTAGAAAAACCAACTCAAAATGTTGACCTCATAGTTCCAAGAGGAGGAGAAAGATTAATAGCTTTTGTAAAACAACATGCTACCTGCCCGGTAATAGTTAGCGGAAGGGGTAATAACTTTGTCTATGTGCATAATGAGGCAGATCGAGCTTTAGCTTTAGATAATATTATCAACGGCAAAACAGACAAAATTTCTGCTTGCAATGCCGTGGATAAAGTTTTAATAGATAAAAATCTTCCTAATAAAGAGGATTTTGTAAGAAATCTTATCACTACCCTCAAAAATTTTAATGTAGAAATATTAGGTGATGCTTCATTATCTAAATATGTAGATGTAAATCCTATTTCTGATAATGATATATGGCAAGAAGAATTTTTGGACTATAAAATTGTGATTGGAGAAGCAGAAAATGCTCCGGAAGCAATTTCGAAAATAAACAAATATAGTGGAGGGCATTCTGCGGCTATTATCACTAGGAATCAAAAGGAAGCAGAGGTTTTTATGTCATCCGTAGATTGTGCAGCAGTATATCATAATGCATCCACAAGATTTACAGATGGTTTTCAGTTAGGATTAGGAGGAGAACTAGCAATAAGTACAGATAAATTACACCAAAGAGGCCCAATAGGGTTGCAGCATCTGGTTACGAATAAATGGTATATACATGGAGATGGACAGATCAGATAAAAAGAGAATTATACTAAAGGTTGGATCCAATGTTTTGACCAAAGAAACAGATCATATCTCCAGAGGTAAGATAGAAGATATTGGCAGGCAAATAGTTGCTTTGCAAGATAGATATGAATTCGTAATTGTCAGTTCAGGTGCAATTGCAGTGGCAAAACAATTCGTGAACCTAGAGAGTAATGGAAAAGAAATTAATGTAAAACAAGCCTTGGCCTCAATCGGACAACCGCATTTAATGCGGATTTTTCAGGAGAGTTTTAGAGATTTAGGGTTACTGACCTCTCAATGTTTATTATCTTATTCTGATTTTGAAAGAGAACAATCAAAAAAGAATATTGTAAACACAATTAACGTATTAGTAGCTAATAACTATATCCCAATCATTAATGAAAATGATACGGTTGCTACCGATGAAATTCAGTTTGGCGATAATGATAAGTTAGCTGCTTTAACAGCTTGTTTGCTAGAAGCTGATTTATTAGTGATTGCTACGAATACTAATGGCATTTGTACTAAAGAGTCTGTAAAAAATAGCACTTATGATACCATAGGGGAAGTGGATGATATAGATTCATTGACAAACGAAATTGTTTCATCTATTTCTACACACGGAACTGGCGGAATGCAATCTAAAATACAAGCAGCTAGTATTGCGCAAAATGCAGCTATAGAAACCTGGATTGTAAACGGTTTAAATGATGGTTTTATGGTAAAAGCAATTGATAAGAAGATTCCTTTTACCAAAATAAGTAGTAAGTGTTCCTTCTCCTTTGACTGAGAAGGTTAGGGTGAGGATTTATTATAAAGTGGCTCACCTTAATCCCTGCCTGATGGCAAGGCGTGCTCTCCCTAAGGAGAGGAAGTAAGATTAATAAGAATAACAAATATGAACAATTACTTTTCAATACAAGATATCGATTCACTTGATAATTGGGTGAATGCAGCGATTGAGATGAAGAAACAACCTTTGTCTGATAAAACATTAGGGGCCGATAAGACTATTGGCTTATTGTTTTTCAATCCTAGTCTGCGTACTCGGTTAAGTACCCAAAAAGCTGCTTTAAACCTTGGGATGAATGTGATTGTAATGAATTTTACAGGAGAAGGTTGGTCTTTAGAATATGGTGATGGAACAGTAATGGATCAGGGTAATTCTGAACACGTCAAGGAAGCGGCGCAAGTAGTTTCTCAGTATTGTGATGTGTTGGCAATCAGAGCTTTCGCAAAACTGGAAAGCAAAGAAGAGGATTATGAGGAAAATGTATTAAAAAGTTTCATAAAGTATGCTACGATTCCTGTAATAAATATGGAAAGTGCTACTGGACACCCACTACAGGCATTGACAGATGCCATTACAATAACAGAACATAAAACAATACATAAACCAAAGATTGTATTATCATGGGCACCGCATCCAAAAGCCTTGCCGCAGGCAGTCGCAAATTCTTTTGTAGAGATGATGCAGCGTATGGACGCAGATTTTGTAATTACCCACCCTGTGGGATTTGAGTTAGCCAGTCAGATTACTAATGAGGTGCCCATAGAGTACAATCAAGAAAATGCTTTTAAGGGTGCAGATTTCGTATATGTGAAGAATTGGAGCTCTTATACCGATTATGGAAAATCATCTCAGGATCAGAGCTGGAAAATTACAGAAGAGAAAATGAAATTAACTAATAATGCAAAATTCATGCATTGCTTACCTGTGAGAAGGAATGTTGTTATAGATGATGCAGTTATTGATAGTGATAACTCGATTGTAATCGAACAGGCAAATAATAGAACCTATGCTGCTCAATTGGTGCTAAAGAAGATATTAGAAAAAAACTAAGAGATGAAAAAGAAAAAATTATTGGTAGCTAAGATTGGTGAGGGCAGAACGTTAAGAAAATGTCCAGTGGACATTTTTAGTGAATGAGCCAGTTGGCGGGTTGGCAAAATAAATTTGAAGATGGAAACAAAACAAAAATTATTAGTAGCAAAGATTGGCGGTAATATTATAGAAGATGAAAGCACCTTAGATTCTTTTCTAAAAGATTTCTCTAAAGTTGAAGGTCCAAAAATCTTGGTTCACGGTGGCGGAAAATCTGCTACTAAACTAGCTTCAAGATTGGGAGTGAAAACCGAAATGATAGACGGAAGAAGAATTACTTCTGCAGAGAATCTGGATATCGTAGTAATGACTTATGCTGGATTGATAAATAAAACGATTGTTTCTGGCTTACAAAAACATGATTGTAATGCATTGGGATTAACAGGAGCTGACGGTAATGTGATCTTGGCAGATAAAAGACCGGCTCAATTTGTTGATTATGGATATGTAGGAGATGTAACTAGCGTAAATAGTAAAACCATCAAAGGTTTTTTAGAATTAGGGATAACACCTGTTTTTTGTGCTGTAACACATGATGCCAATGGCCAATTATTCAATACCAATGCGGATACAATTGCTTCAGAAATTGCTTCCGCAATGGGAACATATTATGATGTTTCACTCTTTTACTGTTTTGAGTTAAAAGGAGTTCTAGAAAATATAGCAGATAAAGATTCTGTAATTGAACATATAAATTTAGAAAAGTATTCAGAATTAAGAGATGCAGAAGTAATCGCAGATGGAATGTTACCGAAATTAAAGAATTGCTTTGATGCGCTACAGAAAGATGTGAGTATAGTGCATATTGCTAATGCCGATTTTATTAGAGATAATACTATAAAACATACGACTTTGAGTCTACAATAATGATAAAAGAACTAACAAATAAAGCCATTGAGCTTTTGCATACATTGATAGAAACCCAATCTTTTTCTTCAGAAGAGAAGGGAACCGCAAAGTTGATTGAAAACTGGTTCAATCAATACGATATTCCTTTTGAAAGAGAAAATAATAATATTTGGGCGTACAATAAATATTTTGATGAAACAAAGCCGACTATTTTACTGAACTCTCATCACGATACAGTAAAACCTAATGGTAATTATACCAATGATCCTTTTAAGGCATTTGTAGAAGACGGAAAACTGTTTGGATTAGGAAGCAATGATGCCGGAGGATGCTTAGTTTCTTTAATTGCCACGTTTACCTATTTCTACAATAAAGAAGACCTGAACTATAACTTTGTAATCGCAGCTTCTGCAGAAGAAGAGAGTAGTGGTTCGTTAGGGTTAAAAAGTATCCTGAAATACTTGAAAAATGTTGAATTTGCTATTGTAGGAGAACCAACACTAATGCAATTAGCCATTGCAGAGAAAGGATTACTTGTATTAGATGTGTCTGTAAAAGGGACAGCTAGTCATGCTGCACATCCTAATGACGATAATGCTATATATAACACAATGGAAGTAATTGAATGGTTTAAGAATTATAAATTCGAAAAAAGCTCTGAAACCTTGGGAGATGTTAAAATGACAGTTACACAAATTAATGCAGGTAACCAGCATAATGTAGTACCATCTCATTGTGATTTGGTAGTTGATATTAGAGTAAACGATACATATAAAAATAAAGAGGTTTTAGAAATAGTAACACAAGCTATGCCCAAGAATGTTGAGGTAAAACCAAGGTCATTACATTTAGGATCCTCGTCGATACCAAAAGATCATGCTATTGTAAAATCAGGAATTGCTTTGGGCAGAACGACCTACGGTTCACCAACACTCTCAGATCAATCGGTGTTGAGTTGCCCCTCATTAAAATTAGGACCTGGAGATTCAACCAGATCGCATTCTGCAGATGAATTTATATATGTAGGTGAAATTAAGGAAGGGATAGGATTGTATATTAAAATTCTGGAAGGAATCGTATAATTTATTAGTCACACTGAGCTTGTCGAAGTGTGTATTATAAGAGGGCTTCGACAAGCTCAGCCTGACAATGTTAATCAATATAAATAAAGAGGATGAAAATAGGGATGAAGCATTTAACTTAATACTTTGTACTAATTACTCAATACTAAATAATAATGAAACTTTGGGATAAAGGATTACCAACAGACCAAAAGATAGATATGTTTACTGTCGGAAATGATAGGCAGCTGGATTTGGTCATTGCAAAATATGATATACAAGCAACCTTAGCCCATGCTAAAATGTTGCATCAAATAGAATTACTTTCTGATCATGATATATCGGCAATAGAGACAGAACTAGATGTATTGGCAAAACAAGTTGAAGAAGGAATTTTTGAGATTGAAGATCAGTTTGAAGATGTACATTCTAAAATAGAATTTGAACTAACAAATAAGATAGGAGATGCGGGAAAGAAAATCCACACGGCCAGATCCAGAAATGATCAAGTATTAGTGGCTATGCATTTATACTTAAAAGATGAACTAGTTACTATCAAATCTCAGGTTAAAGAATTATCAGAAAACTTATTAAGTTCTGCAGAAAAATATAAAGAAGTGTTATTACCGGGATACACACACCTTCAGATTGCGATGCCGTCTTCATTTGGATTATGGTTTTCGGCATATGCAGAGAGTTTTGTTGATGATTTGTATTTTGTGAACGCTGCACTAAAAGTTGTAGATCAAAATCCGTTAGGTAGTGCTGCTGGATATGGAAGTTCATTTCCCATTGATAGAGAATTTACCACGAAAGAATTAGGTTTTGAAACGCTAAAATATAATGTGGTAGCTGCGCAAATGAGCAGAGGAAAATCCGAAAAGTCTACCGCTTTTGCCATGAGTAGTGTTGCAGGAACGCTTTCTAAACTAACTATGGATGTTTGTCTATATATGAGTCAGAATTTTGATTTTATGAGCATTCCATCAGAGTTAACTACAGGTTCTAGTATTATGCCACATAAAAAGAACCCTGATGTGTTTGAACTTATAAGAGGAAAATGTAATAAAATTCAGGCATTGCCTTACGAGTTAAGCTTGTTGACTAACAATTTGCCCAGCGGTTACCACAGAGACTTACAATTGCTTAAAGAAGGAATTGTGCCGGCAATTCAGGATCTAAAAGCATGTTTAGAAATGGCAACTTATGCTTTAAAAAGCGTCACGGTGAATGAAGCCATTTTAGACGATTCTAAATACGATTACCTATTTAGTGTAGATACATTAAATGAATTAGTAATGAAAGGAATGTCCTTTAGAGATGCGTATGTGAAAATTGGACTAGACATCGAAAACGGAAATTATAAACCAGAGAAGAACACAAAACATAGTCATATAGGTAGTATAAATAACCTATCTCTTGATAAAATCAAGGAAAAGTTGAATTCAGTTTGAAAAACATTATCATTTTGTCATTCTAGCGTATGCTAGAATATATTTTCAATAAAGAATTATAGAGTATATACAATAAGTTGAAGCTATTAATTGAGTGTAAGTTGAGTTAGTTTAATTTTTTCGGCTTCAACCCAGACCCTCAACGGAGTGTTAACCGTTGAGGGTTGTTTTTTTAATACAGATGTTAACCCTTGCGGAAAATTCTCCACAAAGAGTCATATGTTTAATCTTAAAACCTTTAATTATGAAAAAAACACTTAATTTTTTAATTTTATCAATCTCCTTGATAGTTTTCTATTCTTGTTCTGAATCAGAAACTAATGATGCTATATCCACAGAGAATGTAACTCTTAAAAATAAAGAAGCACAAAGTATCTACGTAACTAAAGCTAATAGGGCATTATTGTATACTTTAGTCTATGTGCATGATTCGATAGATGAAGAAACCGATATGGTTGAATTGATAAATAGTGCAGAGGTGATAAGTGGTAACGAAATTTTCGAGAGAATTGAAATGAATGCACAACCATACTCAGATGAAGAATTAGAATATGTTACAGAAATTCTTGAGAATGAAAATAGTCGAGCCATCTTAATCTCTGATGTTTATAATCCAAAGACCCAAAAAAGGGGTGATGTTGTTTTTCTAAGTTATTTTAAGAATGTAGAGACACCTGAACATTTGGATAATAAAGATGGTATTTTTCTTTTTGGAAACGGAATTATGGAAATTCAGGATGATGAAACAGCCACTTGTTACAGCGGTATGAGTGGATTTGATTGTATGTCGTGTAATTGGTTTTCTTGTAAGCCTGGAACACCATCATATTGTTATCAATGTCCTAAGATATTTGACGATTACAGAAACCTGCTGAATAAGTTGCGGATTCCTTTGGAGTATGTAGATCTTTTTAAAAATATACTTTTATTTTCAGATATAAAACTAGGAGTCCCTATTGTTGAACAGCATTTTTAAAAAAAACAGCATGTTCAAATGAAAACCTTGAATTTATTTTTCAAGGTTTTTCTTTCTAAAAGTAAACCGTCTCGAGTAAAGTCTATGAGCAATTAATCAAAAATTACTTTTGTTTTTGGAAAGCTCTGAAGTATTTAAATATCGATCATTGAGTTAAGTAGCGATGTAAAAGCTTCTTTTTATAAAACTAAAAGAATATATTTAGTACTTAAACATAGTTTAATGAAAATAAGCTGTTTCGGAGAAGTGCTTTGGGATATATTTCCGCATCACAAAAAAATAGGTGGTGCTCCGCTTAATGTTGCTTTACGATTAAAAACAATGGGAATCGATTCTTCTATTATCACTAGAGTGGGCGTTGATGATTTAGGGCACGATATTATCAAATATGTTGATAAACAAGGATTGTCTTCAAAAACAATTCAAAAGGATCATCAACATCATACAGGTGAGGTGTTAGTGACCTTAGATAATGAAGGAACCGCTTCTTACGAGATTAGTTGTCCGGTTGCTTGGGATTTTATTAGTAGTTCAGCAGAAGCTCTGAAGGACGTAAAAGCATCGAATGCAATAATTTTTGGTAGTTTGGCTGCCAGGAGTGATATTTCCAGAAAGACTTTATTCGAATTACTTGATAAAGCTAAATTCAAGATTTTGGATGTAAATCTTCGTCCTCCACATTACGATTCAGAATTACTTTCTGAATTAATGAAAAGAGCAGATTTTATTAAGTTAAACGACGAAGAACTCGATGAGATTTGTAATCATTTTAGCATTGAAGAAACTACACTACACGAGCAGATAAAAGCAATAGCAAACCATACAGATACGAATCAAATTTGTATCACAAAAGGTGGTAAAGGTGCTACTTTATTTTATGAAGAATCTTTATATCATAATAATGGATACAAAATTAAAGTGGTAGATACAGTAGGAGCTGGTGATTCTTTTTTAGCCACTTTGATTTCTAAGTTGCTACAGGGCAGTAAGCCCCAAGTAGGCTTAGATTATGCTTGTGCCATAGGAGCCATGGTCGCGGGAAGTGAAGGTGCAAACCCTGTTTTTCTTGACAAAGAGGTTGAAAATTTTATTGCAACCAATAATTAATCCAATTCCCGAACCCAAATATTTCTGTAATGTACCGGATTACTATGATCTTGTAATTTGATCGGTCCTTTACCATGTGGATCGTTTTTAGGAGGACCAATATATTCTGTACTTCCCAGAATTTCTACGTGATCTTGTACGAGTACTCCATTATGAATCACTGTAAAAAATCCTGATTTGGTTTTTTTACCATCAGTATCAAATTCAGGTGCATGAAAGATAATATCATAAGTTTGCCATTGATCGTTTTGTTTTGTGGCATTAACTAGTGGAATATGTTGTTTATATATTGAAGTTGCTTGGCCATTCGCATAAGTACGATTCTGATAACTATCCAAAATTTGTACTTCATATTTATTCTGAAAGAAAACTCCGCTATTTCCTCTTCCTTGTCCTTCTCCTTCAACTACGTCTGGAGCTTTCCATTCCAGATGTAATTGAACACTTCCAAAATTTTTTTTTGTTTGTATATCACCAGTTCCTGGTTTTACAGTCATGGTTTTATCAGGATTGATAGTCCAGGCGGCTGCTGTGGAATCTTTAGCCGAGATCCATTGATCTAAATCATTTCCATTAAATAGTTGGATAGCATCTGAAGGTACATTCATATCATTAAAAGAAATCACCTTAGGTTCAGGGTCCCAGATTTCGGTTTCTTTAGGATCAGTAATTTCTTTTTTTGAAGGAGTGGAGGTCACTTCTTCTTTTGCAGTCTTGTCTGTAGTTTTATCTGTTTCTTTTTTTTGATCCTTACAGGAAAAAATGATACTACAAACTAAAAATAGACATATAATGTTTTTCATAGAAGTGTTTTGTTGATTATAATCCTAGTATTTTTTTAAGTTGTTCTTTATCAATTTCTGCTCCTGCAAAATCATCAAAAGCTTTTTGCGTAGCTTCTATGATATGCTTTTGAATAAAAGGAGCGCCTTCTTTGGCCCCTTGCTCCGGAGATTTGATACAGCATTCCCATTCCATTACTGCCCAGACATCACAGCCGTATTGTGTAAGCTTGGAGAAAATCGTCTTAAAATCAATTTGTCCATCTCCTGGAGATCGATAGCGTCCCGCACGATCAATCCAATCACTATACCCGCCGAATGTTCCTTTTTTTCCGGTAGGGTTAAATTCAGAATCTTTTACATGAAACGCTTTGATAAAATAGTGATAATGATCTATATATTCCAAATAATCTAATTGTTGTAAAACAAAGTGACTAGGGTCATATAAGATATTGACTCTTTTATGATTTCCGGTTGCTTCCAGAAAACGTTCAAATGTAATACCATCGTGCAAGTCTTCACCGGGATGAATTTCATAACAAACATCTACGCCTTGTTCATCAAAATGATTAAGGATAGGTAACCAGCGTTTTGCTAATTCTTCAAATCCCATCTCCACCAATCCTGCAGGCCGCTGTGGCCACGGATGCATCGTATGCCATAATAAAGCTCCGGAGAATGTACCATGTGCAGTGATTCCTAATCGATTACTAGCCGTTGCTGCATTTTTAACTTGTGTGACTGCCCATTCCGTTCTCTTTTTGGGATTATTTTTACAATCATCGGGAGCAAAATTGTCAAACATTAAATCATAGGCTGGATGTACTGCCACTAATTGACCTTGGAGATGCGTGGAAAGTTCCGTGATCTCCAATCCATAGTCTGCAATTTTACCTTTTAATTCATCACAATAGGTTTGACTTTCTGCTGCTGTATCAAGGTCTATCAATCTGGTTTCCCAGGTAGGAATTTGTATCCCTTTATACCCAAGATCTGATGCCCACTTGCATAATCCATCCATTGAGTTAAAAGGTTCTTTATCATCCATAAACTGAGCTAGAAACACTGCCGGGCCCTTTATTGTTTTCATTTGGTTTATTTTATCTGTCATATTGAGCGGAGTCGAAATGTTATACGATTTCTAATCTCTCGACTCCGCTCGAGAAGACTGTATCCAAGGGTGCTTCATTTATTCTAATTTCACCCAACTTGTATTGTTTTTACTGCTTTCTACTGCTGCATATATAAATTTCATTCCACGTACACCATCTGTTACCGTTGGGAAATCTGGATTGCTAGAGATAGATTTTCCGTTTTTGACATTTATTAATTCTTTAGAGAAGCTTCTGTACATCGTAGCAAACGCTTCTAAATATCCTTCGGGATGTCCTGCCGGGATTCTTACATATTCTGAGGATTCAGGATATGTACCATTCCCTCCAGGTGTATAGATTTGTTTAGGTTGATCTAACCATTTTACAATAAGCTGATTTGGATTTTCCTGATACCATTCAGCGCTTCCCTTTGTACCATATATTTTAACTCCCAGGTTATTCTCTTCACCGATAGCAATTTGCGAAAATGACATGATTCCTTTGGCACCGTTTGCAAAACGTAAAAGAACATTTCCATCATCATCCAAGCTTCTTCCATCACCAAATGCAGTTAAATCTGCGGCTAAGGCTTCAATTTGAATTCCAGTTATATATTCTATCAAATTTTCAGCGTGCGTGCCGATATCACCTAGTGCGCCTCCAATTCCGGAGCGCTTAGGGTCTACTCTCCAGGAAGCTTGCTTTTGACCTGTTTTTTCCACTGCCGTAGAAAGCCATCCTTGTAGATAATGCACATTAATTTTACGAATAGTTCCAAGGTCTCCTTTGGCTATCATTGCTTTAGCTTGTTTTACCATAGGATATCCGGTGTAATTATGCGTCAGTGCAAATACTTTACCGGAAGATGAAACTATTTTTTCCAATTCAATTGCTTCATCTAAGGTCAATGATAAAGGCTTATCACAAATCACGTGAAAACCGTGCTCCAAAGCCATTTTTGCTGGAGGGAAGTGCATATGATTTGGAGTGACAATAGCTACAAATTCCATTCTTTTTTCTTCGGGAAGCTTAGCTTCTTTCTTGATCATTTCTTCAAAACTTCCGTAGGCTCTATCGTCTGATATGCCAAGTTCTTTTGCAGAAGCAAGACTCTTTTCTTTGCTCGATGAAAACGCTCCACAAACCAAATCGATCATACCGTCTATATTGGCAGCTTTTCGATGGACATCTCCTATAAAAGATCCTATACCACCACCAACCATTCCCATTTTAAGTCTGGACATAACTAGTTTTCTTTATATTCTATTTTTTCATTTTTGAAGAAGATCGCAAATAATATCATCACTGCAGCCGCAAAAATTGCTGGAAATATCCAAATGCTATTCCAATCGTGTTGTCCTTCAGATATTAGATGAGCATCCATAATTTTTCCTGCTACGTAAAACCCAACAAGCATTCCTAACCCATAGGTGGCTAAGGTAATTAAACCTTGTGCTGCACTTTTAAATTTTTCTCCGGCTTTAGAATCTGTATAAATCTGTCCAGAAACAAAAAAGAAATCGTAACAAATACCGTGTAATGCAATACCAACAATCAACATGAAGGCTAACTCTCCAGCATTTCCGTAGGCAAATAACAGATATCTAACGGCCCAGGCTAACATTCCGACTAATATCGTTTTTTTGAAACCAAATTTCTTAAAGAAAAAGGGAAGAAGCAACAAAAATACGACTTCTGATATTTGACCAATGGTCATTTTTGCGGCAGGGTTAGCAACACCAATTTCGCCTAAGAATTGTCCTGCATGCTGATAATAAAAAGCAAGCGGAATGCATATTAATATAGAAGCTAAGAAAAACATTAAAAAGTTTCTGTCTTTTAGAAGCTTAATGGCATCCAATCCTAAAATATCCGAAATGGTTACTTTTTGGTTTTTACTAACTTTAGGAGGTGTCTTGGGTAAAGTGAAACTAAATATTCCTAGTATTGCGGATGCAACAGCCGTCATTAAAAAGGTGTTTTTTAGCATCCCAGATGCTACTCCTTCTGGAGAATCCCAATGAAAAGCATAACTAATAACTAATCCTGCAGCGATCCATCCGATGGTTCCAAATACGCGAACAAAAGAGAACTGTTTTGCAGGGTCGTTCATCTGATTAAAAGATACAGAATTCACTAATGCCAATGTAGGCATATAGGCAATCATATATCCTAACACATAGGGGTAGAAGGCTGAAAAATCGGTTGCATTTGCCATTTGATACATTAGTAAAGCACCTATGAGATGTAAAACTCCCAAAATTCTTTCTGCATTAAAAAATCTATCTGCAATCAATCCAATAATAAATGGAGCAATAATGGCTCCCCAGGATTGAGTAGAATATGCCATCGCGATTTCTCCACCACTCGTGTTCAAGGAATTTGGTAAATAAATCCCCATAGTTACAAACCAGCCACCCCAAATAAAGAATTCTAAGAACATCATAAAGGATAACTGAAACTGAATGAATTTCTTCATAATAGGTAGTTGGTTAGTTTAGTTGTTTGGAAAGGTTGATCAATAAATCCCGTGTTGCTATAATACCTTCGATTTCACCTAGTCGTTCTCCTTCATATTCTACTCCAATATATCCTTGGTAACCCGATGCTTTTACAATTTCCAGCATCTTTTTATAATCAATAGTAGTTTCATTTCCTTCTGCATCAAAATCATAGGATTTCGCGCTAACTCCTTTAGCATAAGGCATCATTTCTTCAATGCCTTTATATTTTGGATATTCTTTAACACACTTAGCTCCCCATCGTTCTCCTCCTTCACGTTCCAGGCAGAAATTACCAAAATCAGGCAGTGTTCCGCAATTTGGTTTGTTGACATTTTTCATCACTTGTGCAAGTAAGGCAGCATCAGAAGATAAGTATCCGTGATTTTCTACAATTACATTAATACTTTTAGTAGCGGCATATTCGGATAGTTTAGTTAATCCATCTGTTGCTACTTTTACCCATTCTTCAGGGTTATTGGTACCAAAAAGGTTAACACGTATAGAATGACAACCTAAAAATTGCGCGGCATCTACCCATTTTTTATGATTCTCTACAGTTTGATTTCTTTCTTTTTCATCGAGAACGGCTAAATCTCCTTCGCCGTCTACCATAATTAAAAGGTTCTGTACATTATGTTCTTCACTTTTAGATTTAAGATTTTCGAGAAGTTGTTGTAAGGCTACTTTAGGATCTTTAGCATCTTTATACAGGCTTGTATACAAATGACTTACGTACTCTATTCCGGTAAATCCTAATTCTTTGGCTTTTTGGGCAAAGTCTATTGGATCTAATTTTCCGGATTGTATTTCTCTATGCAGCGACCATTGCGCTAGCGATAATTCAAAAAATGGCTGGGATGCTGTTGGTTTTTCAATAACTTTTTTTTCTTTTTGATTTATAGTGTTTGTATTTTCGGTTGTTTTATTCTTGCAAGAACCAATGACGAGCATGCATAGTAGTCCTTTAAAGATGGTTTTGTGCATAATTTTAAGTTTAGTTAGGTTATTTTTATAAAGCCCAGTCTTTTCCACCGGTTAAGTTTTTTACGGAGTCGCAACCAATATATTCTCCTGGTACAGGTAAGTAATTTAATACATTTTCGGCTATTTCTTTCGAGGTTTTAAACCCAAAAACGGATAAACCTCTAACAGAAGAAAGGAAGCTAAATGCTATTGCTTCTTGGGGTACATCAGTCAAATCCTCCGAAGTTTTTACCTTAGAAATTGCTTCCCAATATTCTTTTTGTTTTTCTTTTGGTAGTTTTAAATATTTTGCCAAAAGTGCGTCATATTCCTCTACAGTAAGATCATCAATACTTTTTTCTTCATTAACACCAAGTTCTTTCATAATCACACCTGCACCATGTTTAAACATTTGTGTTTCTTCTACTTCATCAAGAGCGTTATTAATAAACTTATCAATAAACATGGGGATGTGTAATGATTTTGCACCTGGAATATCCGTTTCCGGTATAATAAGGTCTACAATTTGTTCCAAGGCTTTCCCTTCATCTATTGATAAAAGTTCTGGTGTCCAGTCTAATACATATTCTTGTTGACAACTTTGTAAAAGACTAAATATTGTGGGAGTAGCAGCAATGTATCCGGCTGATAATCCTATGTTTTTTAATGCTTCTCTTCTGTTCATAGTATGGAGATTAAGCGTTTTTTTGTAGTTGTTTTGCAGCATGTTCAGCAGCTCTGGCGGTAAAAGCCATATACGTTAATGATGGATTTACACAACTTGCTGAGGTCATAAAAGCTCCGTCGGTAACATATACATTAGGAACTGCATGGATTTGATTATTCTCATTAAGTACTGATGTTTTTGGGTCTTTACCCATTCTGGCGGTACCCATTTCATGAATTCCCAATCCAGGAGCTCCAATACTGTCCCAAGGTTCTACATCCGTAAAGCCAGCTTTCTTTAACATATCCATAGCTTGTTTGATCATGTCCTTACGCATTTCTAACTCATTTTCTTTAAATTCTGCGTCAAAAGTTACGGTTGGTAAACCCCATTCATCTAGCTTATCATAATCTAAGGTCATTTTATTTTCGTGGTATGGTAAACATTCACCGAACCCCATAAGACCCACTCGCCATCCTCCAGGTTCTAAAATCTTTTCTTTCAATTCAGCACCATAACCAAGTTCTGCTATGGTTTCTTCCCAATTAGTGCGACTGGCACCTCCTTGGTATCCATACCCACGCTTAAAGTTCTTTTGATCGGTTTCGCCTCCAATATTTCTAAAGCGAGGAATGTAAATTCCATTGGGTCTACGTCCTTTATAAAATTTATCTTTAAATCCATCATATTTTCCAAAGGCACCTGCTTTAAAATGATGGTCCATAATATTATGTCCTAATTCACCAGAATCGTTGCCCATCCCATTAGGAAAACGCTCGGATTTAGATTGCATCAATATACTTGCAGAAGCAATTGCTGATGCACATAGAAATATAACCTTGCCAGTAAATTGTGTTTTTTCTTTGGTTATTGTATCAATTACTTCAACACCAGTAGCTTTTCCTGTTTTGTCATCATATAAGACTTGATGCACAATAGAATTAGGTCTTAACGTCATGTTACCTGTTCTTTCTGCAGCAGGCAAAGTTGAAGAGTTACTGCTGAAATAAGCTCCGAATGGACAACCTCTCATACACCGATTACGGTATTGACAATTCATCCTTCCTTCAAAGGTCTTGGTTCCTGTTATGTGGGCGGTCCTTCCAATAGTCAACAGACGATCATCATAATTTTCGGAAATATTCTTTTTTAAGTGAGCTTCTACACAATTTAATTCCATCGGTGGTAAAAATTGTCCATCAGGTAACTGTTCCAGCCCGAGTTTTTCTCCACTCACCCCAATAAACTCTTCTACTTTATCATACCAAGGCGCAATATCGCTGTATCGTATAGGCCAATCGACTGCAATTCCTTCTTTTTTGTTTGCTTCAAAATCAAAGTCAGATAATCTGTAACTTTGTCTTCCCCACATTAAAGATCTTCCACCGACGTGATATCCTCTGATCCAATCAAAACGCTTCGTCTCGTTATAGGGATGTTTCAAATCATTTACAAAAAAATGGCGATGCGGTTTGCCTGTTACATATCCGGTACGATGTTGTTTCGGTTGCTCTGCGATTTCTTCTCTTGACGGTTTACCACGTAATTCGAAATCCCAAGGATCATCATTCGCCGTTGTATAATCATCTATATGAGTGACCATACGTCCGCGTTCTAATACTAGTGTTTTAAGCCCTTTTTCACAAAGCTCTTTGGCAGCCCAACCGCCGCTAATTCCTGTTCCTACGACAATTGCGTCATATTGAGGTTCTTGTTTCATGTGTGTTAATATTTACAGACAATCTGTGTAGTTAAATTAAGATGAATAATAGCTTATCCTATCTTTTAATTAATGCAACATTTTATATCATAGGCTTATAAAAGCACTATTATTGACTCTGATAGTAGTTTCGTTTGTCTGTTTTCTTCTCATTCCAGAAGAACGATATTATGGCTATAATTGATAGCTATCGAATTTGTAGCGAACAAATTCAGGTTCTAATATAAGAAGTTTGTTTGTTTTTTAATAATACAATTAACAAATGATTAATTAAATTAGTGATCTATTAAATAATAATTCAAAATCCATGTCAAAAGTAAATCGAAGAAAAGCCATTAGAAATTTGTCATTAGGTATTGGTGTAATTAGTTTTAGTGGGACAACCATGGCTCAATCGGTATCAAAAAATGTTTTGAATTCATTTCAGGATAATCTAAAAGGAAATATCAACCATTCCGTATGCAGATGGTGCTATCAAAATATACCGTTAGAGGAATTTGCAGAGAAATCAAAAGATATCGGAATTAAGGCTATCGATCTATTAAAACCAGATGAATGGGATGTTGTGATTAAGAAAGGGCTTCAATGTTCTTTAGCCACTGATACATTTGCCAGCATTACTGAAGGATTTAATAATCCAAAAAATCATTCTGAGTTGCAGAAAAAATATCAAAACCTTATCTCTCAAGCATCTCACTCGGGAATACAACAGGTGATTGTTTTTTCTGGTAATCGTAATGGTATTTCTGAAGAAGAAGGTTGGGAGAACTGCGCAAAGGGATTGGATCCTTTGGTAAAGCATGCCGAGGAGAATGATGTCACTTTAATTATGGAATTGCTTAATAGTAAAGTGGATCATAAAGATTATCAATGTGATCGTACTCCTTGGGGAGTTAGTCTCGTGGATAAAATTGGTTCTACCAGTTTTAAATTGCTGTACGATATCTATCATATGCAAATTATGGAGGGAGATATCATTGCGACCATTAATAAGAATAAAGATTATATCGCACACTATCATACGGGAGGTGTTCCGGGAAGACACGAGATCAATCACACCCAGGAACTAAATTATCCTGCAATTATGAAAGCAATCGTAGCTAATGGGTTCACGGGATATGTAGCTCAGGAATTTATTCCGACTTATGAAGATTCACTGGAAGCACTGAAAGAAGGGATCGAGATTTGTGATGTGTAATCAATTACTTAAGAAATCATCATTTTTAAATCCTGAATTACATTAATGTTATGTCTTATATAGGCATATAAAATAAATAATAGAATGATGGCTACCGTAAAACCTAATAGATTTCCATTTTTACTACTGGAAACTTTTTTTGATGTTTTTAAATAAACTGAAGACAGTTTTTTGGTGTATTTGGAAACTAATGCAAAAGCAGGCGCAAATATCAGAATGACAATAAGCATGTCTATCAAGACCAATAGATAACCTTCTACATTCACATATTTTTTTACATAACTAATAATATACTGATTTATTAAAGCGGCACATAAAACTGCAATGATATAAATTGCAAATTTCGTAAGTTTTCTTTTGTTCATTGGGACTCATCTATTCTTTAAATATGTAAAAATAGAAAATGTTACGAAATTATATTAGTTTGTTGTTCATTTAGAATGAAATGTAAAAGAAAAGCGTCGATTCGAGAATAGTTTTTTGATCCAAAACCCTATTCTCGACCTGTACGCCTTTGGAGTATACACTTCTCCTTTAGTCGAAGCACTCGAATTGACGGATTTTGATGAAAAAAATCTAAATGCAAAACGGGTTATATTGGTTAACTTTATAAAGGAATATTACCGTGTTTTCGTTTAGGGCGATCGATTGTTTTATTTTCTAACATGCTAAATCCTTTGATCAGTTTTCTTCTGGTATTTTCCGGAAGAATCACTTCATCTATAAAACCTCGTTGTGCAGCTCGATACGGATTGGCAAATTTATCAGCATATTCAGCTTCTTTTTCCGCTAGTTTGGCAGCAGGATCTTCTGCTGCTTTGATTTCTCTTCTAAAGATAATTTCACTAGCTCCTTTAGCACCCATTACCGCAATTTCTGCGGTAGGCCATGCAAAGTTAAGATCAGCTCCAATGTGTTTAGAATTCATGACATCATAGGCACCACCATACGCTTTACGAGTAATCACAGTTACTTTTGGAACCGTTGCTTCGCTTAAGGCATATAATAATTTAGCACCGTGAACAATAATACCGTTCCATTCCTGATCAGTGCCGGGTAAAAATCCAGGAACATCTACCAATACTAATAATGGGATATTAAAACAATCACAAAAACGAGTAAAACGTGCTGCTTTTTTAGAACTGTTTACATCCAAAACACCAGCTAAAAACATGGGTTGATTCGCTACAATACCAATACTTCTTCCGCCAAGCCTTGCAAAACCTACAACGATATTCTCTGCATAATTTTTATGAACTTCATAAAATGAATCTTCATCAATAATCCCACTGATTACCTCGTGCATGTCATAGGGTTTATTGGGATTATCCGGAATAATATTCGAAAGAATCTCTCTTTTTTCATCCTTTAAGTGGTAAGAAATAGTTTTAGGAGTTTCCTGATTGTTTTGTGGTAGGTAACTCAGTAATTTCTTTACATCCTCCAGACATTCTATATCATTAGATGAAGTGATATGAGCAACTCCGGATTTTGTAGAATGTGTACTGGCGCCTCCTAATTCTTCAGAAGTTACCTCTTCATTAGTTACCGTTTTTACTACATTAGGTCCGGTAACGAACATATAACTAGTATCTTCTACCATGATAGTAAAATCAGTCATAGCCGGAGAATAAACGGCTCCACCAGCGCAAGGTCCCATAATTGCAGAAATCTGTGGAATTACACCAGATGCCTGTACGTTTCTATGAAAAATATCAGCATATCCACCTAAAGATCGCACTCCTTCCTGAATTCTTGCTCCACCAGAATCGTTTAATCCAATAATAGGAGCACCAACATTGACAGCCAGATCCATTACTTTACAGATTTTTTCTGCGTGCGTTTCTGATAAAGCACCTCCGAAAACGGTAAAATCCTGTGCGAAAATATAGACGAGTCTACCACTAACGGTTCCGTAACCTGTTATCACTCCATCTCCGTAATAGATTTCTTTCTCCATTCCGAAGTCGGTTGTTCTATGGGTAACCAGAATACCAATTTCTTCAAAAGATCCTTCATCCAAAAAATAGTTTACACGTTCTCGTGCCGTTAATTTTTTCTTTTGATGTTGCTTTTCAATGCGCTGTTCACCACCACCTAAATGCGCTTGATCTATTTTTTCTTGTAGAGCTTTTATTTTTGGATTCATATGTTAGTGCGTTGGTAATCTTAATATTTTTTGATCTTCTTGATATTGTTTTAAAGCAACTAAAGCCGCTACTTTAGCTTCCGCTTCCATTTCTAATTTTAATACCTCGGGGGTGTAATGTTTTTTTACAAAATGCGTATCAAAATCACCCGATCTAAAAGCTTCATGCTGACATACAAATTTCCCGAACGGCAACGTTGTTTGTACACCTTCTATTATATAATTATCGATTGCTTTGATCATCAATTGGATAGCTTCTTCACGAGTTTTTCCGTAGGTTATTAATTTAGATAACATGGGATCATAATAGATAGGAATATCCATTCCTTCTTCAAAACCATTATCTACTCGAATCCCTTCTCCAACAGGAATTCTGTATGTATCTAAGTGCCCAACACTTGGTAAAAAATCATTCAATGGATCTTCTGCGTATACTCGTAACTCTAATGCGTGTCCGTTAATCTCCAAGTCTTCTTGTTTTATTGGAAGTTCTTCTCCTCTGGCTACTTTAATCTGAAGCGCTACCAAGTCAGTTCCAGTAATCAATTCAGTTACTGGGTGTTCTACTTGTAGACGTGTATTCATCTCCAGGAAATAGAAATTATGATTTTCATCTAATAAAAACTCTACGGTGCCTGCACCTACATAGTCACAAGCTTTTGCCACTTTAACGGCTGCTTCACCCATCTCAGTTCTTAATGCTGGAGTTAAAACAGCAGAAGGAGCTTCTTCTACAACTTTCTGATGTCTTCTTTGGACGCTACATTCTCTTTCAAAAAGGTGAATCACATTACCGTGAGTATCTGCCATTACCTGAATCTCGATATGTCTGGGAGAAGCTATATATTTTTCTATAAAAACGGATCCATCTCCAAAAGCGGAAATAGCTTCACTAATAGCGCGCTGCATCTGCGATTCCAGATCACTTTCTTTTTCTACAATACGCATCCCTTTTCCACCACCTCCGGCAGATGCTTTAATCAGAATAGGGAAACCAATTTCCTTAGCTATTGTTTTGGCTTTGTCAACATCAGTGATAGCCTTATCTACACCAGGAACCATAGGAATATCATAAGCTTTCACAGCATCTTTTGCTGCTAATTTGCTCCCCATGATTTTAATTGCCTTGGATTTAGGACCAATGAATATGAGGTTGTTCTTTTCTACTTCCTCTGCAAAGTCTGCGTTTTCACTTAAGAAACCATAACCAGGATGTATGGCATCTACGTCTAATTCTTTGGCTACTTTAATAATTTTGGAACCTTGTAAATAAGATTCACTTGATGGTGCTTCACCTACACAGACAGCTTCATCAGCAAACTTTACATGTGGAGCATTTCTGTCTATGGTAGAATAAATGGCAACAGTTTTGATCCCCATTTTACGAGCTGTTTGCATAACTCTAATGGCAATTTCACCTCTATTGGCAACTAATATTTTTTTCATAGTGTACTAGAACTTATGATATATCTTTTGATTTTATCTGGGGTAAGATTTTATTCGAATTCGATTAGTAATTTCCCTTTATCTACGGCATCTCCTTTAGCTACATTAATAGATTTAATGATTCCCTCTCTTGGAGAAGTAATGATGTTTTCCATTTTCATAGCTTCTAGGACTAATAAGTAATCATCTTCTTTTACTGTTTGACCTACTGCTACCTGAATATCTATAATGAGTCCAGGCATTGGAGATTTAATAGAATTTACTTGTTTAGAAGCACCAATAGAAAAACCCATCTCCGAAATCATCATATCCAACGGGTTCGATATAGCTACTTCATAAGTATTAGAATTTACTTTTACCGTGTATTTCTTATTGTTGAAATCAGATTTTAAAATCTCCGAACGATAAGTTTGACTCTCATTAATGATATGGAATTTCGAATCAGGAGTTTTAATAATATCGGTTGTAGAAATATCATCCTCGGATAGTATAACTTCAAAATCTTTATTAACTTTTACTTTATAGTTTGCGTTCATAAACAGATCCTTCTATTGATGGATAAATATAAGTATTAATATTTATCACAGGTATTTCTTGTGAAATTTTTAAAAGTTGTTTGATAAATGAGGTGTTTTCTAAGAAAATAGAAAAATGGAATCTATAATTATGAGTTTGATTGTTTTTCTCTTTTAGATGTACCTATATGATTAGTTTAGTTACATAATCCCCAAAAAAAAATCAATCTTGCAACCTTTTTGCAACCTTTTTGCAACCCCTTAAACCTTTATGATTCTTAAAATTATCTTAATTTTGTACCCGATTTGACAGGAGAGTGCGCATTAAGTGGTTTGTTTTCCGATCAAATTTTAACCCCAAAATCTACAAGAATTTTAAAAACCCCTTACTATGAAAAGACTTTTACTTATCGCAACAATTTGTTTTTTATGCGCAATACAATCACAAGCACAGACCAATAATCAGGTTAGTGGAGCAAGTATAATTCCCGAGGAGGATCTTAGTACTCATACTCCTGCACCCTATGATCGGAGTGAATCATATACTCCGGGTTCACAAATAAGCTCAGGAGATTGGAATCTTATTTCTGGTCCGGGAGCTGGTGGATACTTAACTTCTGGTTATGGAAATATATTGATAGGAGGTTTGGCAGGAGCAAGTCTAGATTTTAATGATTTTGACAATACCATTATAGGTGTGTTTGCTGCAGACCAAACAACAAATAGTTATGATAATGTCTATATAGGTAACTCTGTAGCCCGATATAACATAGGTAACGATAATGTAGTTATTGGGACAGAGGCAGGTAAAGATCTAACAGGAGGTTATGACAACACGATTATAGGTGAAGAGGCGGGTTGGAAACTTACAGAAGGTGATCGTAATGTATTTATAGGAGAAGATACAGGTAGAAATACCACTACCGGATCTGATAATGTATTTATAGGAAGACGAGCAGGGTATAATAATATTGCAGCATCAGGGAATACGTTTGTCGGAGGGAAAGCTCCGAGTAATGTCGATACCGAATTAGCGCTTATTGATACTTCTTATGATATACATTATCTTAATGCTTCTAGTGGAGAAACTAATACTACAGGGATTGGAAATACTTTTTTGGGTGCAGGATCAGGTCTTGATAATACCGCAGGAGGAGCCAATACTTTTTTAGGGTTTGCTGCTGGATCAAATAGCGTCAATGCTCATGGAAACACTTTTGTCGGTTATGGAGCAGGTTACGATAATAATAGAGTAGGAGGAACTAATGATGCAAACAGAAATACATATTTAGGAGCTACCGCAGGGGGAACAAATCGATTTGGTTCAGACAATGTTGGGATAGGTTGGCATGCAGATTTTGCGGAAGTCGGGTCATCGGGAAGTATAAGAAATGAACGTAATGTATTTATGGGAAGTTCGGTAAATCTGCAAGGAACAGAGAAGGTAGTAATAGGACATGAGGCGAAATCTACAGGAAGAAATACAGGAGCTATTGTGATTGGGGCATTTAGTAAAGTAAATCAGCGTTATTCAATAGCTTTAGGACATAATGTGAATATCACTACGCCTAATACTATGGCATTAGGCGGAAATACAACAACCAATAGAGTAAGCGTAGGTATTGGTACTGTAGCAGCGAATCAGAATGCATCTTTAGAATTAGGAGATACGGATAAGGGTTTTTTAATAAACAGACTTACCACCGCTCAGCGTATTACTATGGAAACCACTGCCGCAAGCGGCAATCCATTAACTACTACAGATGCTGGCTTACTAGTATACGATACAGATTTATCGTCTATTTTTATATGGAATGGAGCGGGATGGATAAATTCTACTCAAGATATTGACACAGATACCGACGACCAAACCATTGACGTTTTTCAATTAAATGATAATGCTCTTGAATTATCGTTACAAGATGATGCTGAAGAAACTAAAACTGTTGATCTATCAGGATATTTAGATAATACGGATGCCCAGGAGATATCCTTAGCAACGAATACCCTAAGTATTTCTGGTAATGTATCTACCGTTGATCTTTCCGGCTATTTGGATAATACAGATGAGCAGGATTTAACACTAACCGATAATACCTTGGGTTTAACAAATGATGCTACTTCAGTAGATTTATCGGGATTTTTAGATAATACAGATGCACAAGAACTGTCATTAGCAACGAATACGCTAAGTATTTCTGGTAATACCTCTACGGTTGATCTTTCGGGTTATTTAGATAATACGGATGCTCAGGGAATATCGTTAGCAACCAATACATTGAGTATTTCTGGTAATACCTCTACGGTTGATCTTTCTGGCTATTTGGATAATACCGATGCTCAGGATTTGAATTTATCCAATAATACATTGAGTTTAAGCAATGATGCGACTTCTGTAGATTTATCTGGATTTTTGGATAATACGGATAGTCAGCAATTAAGTTTAAATAATACAGATCTAATAATTTCTGGAGGAAATTCAGTGGATTTATCTGCGCTACAAGATGGAACAGGAACTGATAACCAAACGTTAAATTTAAATAATGCTACCTTAAGTATTAGTAATGGTAATACAGTAGATCTTTCTGGTTATTTGGATAATACCGATAATCAGGATTTGACCTTATCCAATAATACCTTAAGTTTAAGCAATGATGCGACTTCTGTAGATTTATCAGCATTTTTAGATAATACGGATAGTCAGCAATTAAGTTTAAATGATACAGATTTAATAATTTCTGGAGGAAATTCAGTGGATTTATCTGCGCTACAAGATGGAACAGGAACTGATAGCCAAACGTTAAATTTAAATAATGCTACCTTAAGTATTAGTAATGGTAACACAGTAGATCTTTCTTCATTACAAGATGGAATGGGAACTGACAGCCAGACATTAAATTTGAATGATGCTACTTTGAGTATTAGTAATGGAAATACAGTTGATCTTTCTTCCTTGCAAGATGGAACGGGAACCGATAGCCAAACTTTAGATTTAAATGATAATACCTTGAGTATCAGTAATGGTAATACAGTTGATTTTTCTGCATTTGTTAATACGGATGGGCAAGATTTAACTTCTGCTAGTTTAAGCGGTACAGATCTAACTATCGAAATTCAAAATGGAGCTTCAGTAACTGTAGACTTATCTCCATTACTAACAGATTTGGAAACTAGGTTAAGTAATTTAGAACAAACTTTAGGAATTAATAATGTGGAAGGAAGAGCAAATCAAAAAGCAATATTGTACCAAAATATCCCTAATCCTTTTGATGCTACTTCTTCCATTAAATATTACATACCAACGAATGTAAGCAGAGCTTCTATAGTGTTCAGTACTACTAGTGGGCAAGTTATTTCTACAATTGAAATTGAAGAAGTAGGAGAAGGAGAATTGCATATCAATAGCGATGGACTGGCTTCAGGGACATATTTTTATACGTTATTCACTGATAACAAAAAAGTTGATACTCGAAGAATGGTCATTAATTAAGAACAGATATTTATGACACCTTGATCCCGATACAACATATGTATCGGGATTTTTTTTAAAAGAATTGAGCAATTTTATATCATTTATGGGCGGGAAATGTTTCATATAAAGGGGTTGCAAAAGGGTGTCAAAAAGGTTTTATTGTGGTAGCAAATAAATTATCTTGTATTTTTGATATCTAATAAACCTTTTGTCATACACTTTTAAAACCTAATCCTCCTTTTGAAACTATTATATCCTATTATTCTTGTTTCTCTTTTTACGATTCAAAGCTATGCGCAGTCCAACGATAGTGTAGCAAATCAATTAAAAGATAAGATCGAAAATGCGACTACGGATTCTACTCGAATTCATTTTCAAATAGACTTGGCAAAACAATTAATCAAATCTAATGTAGATACTACAAGGATAATTATTAATGATGTGCTAAATACCACCAAAGGTAAAGAAGGAAATTACTATCAAAGTCGCAAAGCAGAAGCCCTTAATTATCTGGGGATATTAGATAGTAAGCAAAGTGATTCTGAAAACGCATTGAACAACTACTTAAAAGCATTGGATATAACTGAAGCAATGAGGGATTCTGTGGGTATTGGATTAACGTTTCACAATCTTGGAATGTTTTATAGACGTCAAAAGGAGTATAGGAAAGCAAAACAGTATTTAAAGAAAGCAATAGTCGTTAAGGAAAAATTGAAAGATGTTGAAGATTTAGCATTATCTCGTCATATGCTAGCACTCACTTACTATAACAATGAGCAGATGGATTCTGCGAGACATTATATATCTGTAGTTAAAGGGATGTCGTGTTCGGGTGTTCGTAAATCAAAAGCTAACGGCACTTTAGCAGCAATATTTTTTAAAGATAAAAAATTTGACAAATCTATTAATATATATAAAGAAAATATTAAAATTTCTAAGGATATTAACGATCAAAACGAGTTGAGTATTAGTTATTTAAATGTAGCGGTGTTGTATAACGCACTAAAGGAGTACGATAAAGCTGTTCCATATCTGGATAGTGCAATTATTGTTGCTAAAAAATTAAAAAACAAAGAGTTATTGCTTAAGCAGTATTATAGTAGAAGTAATCTTAATGAAACAAGAAAGGAGTACGAGCTAGCATTACAGGATTATAAAATCTATAAAATGTATAATGATTCTATTAACGATACGGAAAAAGTGAAGAGGATCACTGAATTAGAACTCAATTATAAATTTGATCAAGAAAAGCAGGCAAGTGAATTAAGATTGGAGAATGAGGCTGCAAAAAAACAATTATACCTCATATTGTTTACAATTGCTGTGATTTTGGGAAGTGTCATTTTTTGGTTAACTCGTAAAAATGCAAAGCATCGCTTGGAGTTATCTCAGAATAGATTGCAAAAAGAACAATTGGAGAAGGTAAGAGCGGAACTCGCTTTAGTAACTAAAGAAAAGGAGTTAAAGAGAATTGTTGTAGAAGGATCTTTGCGTCAGGAGATTTTAAATAAAACATTGGGAGAAATAAAAGATATTATTGGCCTTGAAAATGAGAAAGAACGTAAAGTAGCTTTGCAATCACTTTCGGCTTCTTTGCTTTCAGAAGAAGTGACTAAAAAGGCTACTTCAGAAATACAATCCTATTTAGATAAGGTAAGTCTTGATTTTAAATTGATTTTGGATTCGAATTTCTCACAACTTAACGAAAAAGAAAAAGAACTTCTTTGTTTGATGGCTTTGGAACTGAATGCTACAGAGATTAGTAAACTTCAGAGCAATACAGTTTCTGCAATTAAATCCACACGATCGCGAATTCGTAAAAAAATTGGAGTAGATTCTAAAACAGATATTATAGAGTTTATAAAGAATTTAGAAGCATAAACAATATGAGGTGTAATTTTAACTGTATCAATATTAAGCAGACGTAGAATGCGTTGGTTTTTAATGGTATTCTTCCTCTCATCTAGTATTTCTATTAGGGCTATCTCAATTAGATCTCGATACCCTCCAGAGGCGGGCAGGCTATTTTTCTCCATTCTATTTCGAAAAAACACTCGATCAGACGCAGTAGCTTGTACGAATTAATTCATCGTCTCATCGAGTATTTTTATAGTGTAACATAGTGAAACTGTAAAAATGTATCGAGATGTTATGCAACCTAAGCTTAGTTAAAATAATTTTTATTGATTGCCTGAGAAAAACTATAGGTCGGTTAAAGCTTAAAATTTTCCCCACGCAACCCTTTTGCAACCCCAAAATCCTTTGTAAACCTTAAAATTCTGTTAATTTTGCGTCCGATTTTAAGTGAAACATCAATTTATTGACCCCAAAATATCCCCTTATGAAACACTTTTACATTACACTATTTTTTATTGTTAGTTTTTTTACTGCTGGATTTGCCCAAAATGAATTCATTACCACTTGGGAAACTACAACGGCGGATGAAAGCATTACGATACCCACTACCGGATCTGGATACAATTATACAGTTGATTGGGGAGATGGTACTATCGAAACTGGATTTACCGGTAATGCATCGCACTCATATGCTACAGCAGGAACACATACTGTGAAAATAATTGGCGATTTCCCAAGAATTTACTTTAATAATTCTGGAGATAAGGACAAAATTTTAAGCATTGATCAATGGGGAATACAACAATGGACTTCTATGGCAAATGCTTTTCAAGGATGTGCTAACTTGATATTAAATGCAGATGATACCCCTGATTTATCTGCTGTTACTAATCTATCACAAATGTTTAGGAATGCCTTCTCATTAGTTGATCGTAAGAATAATATAGAGAACTGGGATGTAAGCACAATCACCGATATGTCTGGGATGTTTCAATTAGCCCCTGATTTTAATGAAAAACTTGAAATTTGGGATGTAGGTAGTGTTACTAATTTTTCATCTATGTTTGAGGATGCTTCGGACTTTAATCAAAATCTAAACAATTGGAATATTGGAGAACGTGTTATCGGAACAATTGTAATGAATAAAATGTTTCAATCTTCAACGAGATTTAATCGTCCATTGAATAATTGGGATGTAAGTAAAGTGACAAACATGGAATCTATGTTTGATAATGCACATGGCTTTAACCAACCATTAATCCTCTGGGATGTAGGTGAAGTAACAAATATGAAATTTATGTTTTTATACGCTTGGAGGTTTAATCAAACTTTGGGAGATTGGGATATTTCTAGCGTTAGAGATATGTCGTTGATGCTTGATGGAACTAATCTTTCTATAGAAAATTATGATGCAACGCTAATTGGTTGGGCAACTGATAGTTCAGATATACCCGAAAATATTTCTTTTAGAGCAAATTCCGGATATTGCCTTTCCACAAACGCAAGAACAAAATTAACTTCTGCACCTTACCGTTGGGATATTTCTGATGGAGGACAGATCTGTAATTTTAACAGAGCATTTACAACCACTTGGCAAACTACAGGAGCTAATGAAAATATTACGATACCCACTACAGGTTCTGGATATGATTATATAGTGGATTGGGGAGATGGAACATCAATTACTTCAGAAACGGGAAATGCCACTCATGAATATGTAGTAGCAGGAACACATACTGTGAAAATAATTGGTGATTTCCCAAGAATTTACTTTAATGATTCAGGAGATAAAGACAAAATTCTAAATGTAACACAATGGGGCTCTATTGCTTGGAACTCTTTTAGCGACGCATTCTCTGGCTGTTCTAATCTAGATGTCATTGCAACAGATGCTCCAGATCTTAGTAACGTGACTTCCGTATCAAGGATGTTTAGAGGATGTGCTACTTTGGGAACATCTTCTATGCTAGATTTTTCAAATTGGGATACCAGTAGTGTAGTCGTCTTCGGTGGTATGTTTAGAAATGCATCTAATTTTAATAGTACATCTATTACTAACTGGGATGTAGGAAAAGCTACAGGTTTTGTACTAATGTTTGAAAATGCAATAACATTTAATCAAGATATCAGTAATTGGAATATAGGAGAAAATGTTACAGGGACTGTTAATTTGGGGAGTATGTTAATAGGCGCCGAAAAATTTGATCAAAATTTGGGTGCCTGGAATCTAGAGAAAGTAACCAATATTAGGAATATGCTAAATGATACTGGACTTTCTACCGCTAATTATGATGCTACCTTAATCGGTTGGGCAGAAAACAGTAATACACCAAGCGGATTAGATCTTGGAGCATCTAATCTTACCTATTGTTTGGGTGAAGCTGCGAGAAACATATTAATTGATATTGGTGGGTTAAATTGGACCATTTCCGATGGAGGATTAGGTTGTGCAGTTACAGATTTCTTTGTTACTACCTGGCGAACAACTTCCTCAGAACGAAGAATTACCATTCCAACCACTGGAGGTGGATATAATTATTCGGTCGATTGGGGCGATGGTACTATCGAAACTGGATTTACTGGTAATGCATCACACTCATATGCTACTTCAGGAATCCATACCGTTAGAATTATTGGTGATTTTCCCAGAATTTATTTTTACGTTGCTCCTAGTAATGATAACATCCTGTCTATAGAGCAATGGGGAACGATCTCTTGGACGAGTATGAGAGAAGCGTTTGCGACATGCCAAAATTTGGTTTTGAACGCTGATGATGTCCCCGATTTATCTTTGGTAGAAGACCTTTCTTTAATGTTTTTGGGAGCTTCAACCTTTGTAGATAACAAAGATAAAATGAATTCTTGGGATATTAGTAACGTCAGGAATTTAGAACGAATGTTTGAAAGTGCAGCTAGTTTTAATGAGCCTTTACATAATTGGGATACGAGTAATGTGGAAAATATGGATTACATGTTCTATGTAGCATCAAGTTTTGATCAAAGTTTGGGCGATTGGAATTTATCTAATGTATTTTCATTATTGAATATACTGAGCTTTTCGGACATCTCTTCAGAAAATTATGATGCCACATTAATAGGATGGGCAGAACAAAGTCCTGGAGATACGATCAGACCTAGAAGGGGGTTAGGCACAATAAGAACTTCTTATTGCCTAGGAACCGATGCAAGAAGGATTTTAACATCAGCACCTCATAATTGGAGTATCACGGACCAAGGACAAAATTGCGATTTTACAAATGCATTTATTACCACTTGGCAAACTACAACCGCAGATGAAGATATTACGATACCCACCACAGGAGCTGGATACAACTATATCGTAGACTGGGGAGATGGAACCGCAATTACTTCAGAAACAGGAAATGCAACACACACATATACCTCAGCAGGGGCGTATGAGGTTAAAATTATAGGCGATTTTCCAAGGATATATATTAATGGAAATTCTGCAGCCAGAGATAAAATTATAGCTGTAGATCAATGGGGGACACAAAAGTGGACTTCTATGGAAAATGCATTTACACGTTGTTCGCTATTGGTTATCAATGCTACAGATGCCCCAGATTTAAGCTTAGCGAAAAGCATGAAAAAAATGTTTGAAATGACTTCTTCTTTAGTGGATCATGGAGGCAATATGAGAAATTGGGATGTGAGCGCCATTGAAGATATGAGAGAGGTATTTGATAGTTCAAATTTTAATGAAAATATAAGTACCTGGAATGTATCTGCTGTAAAAGATTTTTCCTCTATGTTTTTTAGGAATACATCCTTCAACCAAAATCTGGATTCTTGGGATACAAGTGCAGGTGAAGTGTTTAGCAATATGTTTAGAGATGCCACGGCATTTAATGAAGCGATTGGTAGTTGGAATACTGAGCAAGCTACGAGTTTATCAAATATGTTCAATGGTGCTACTGCATTCAATCAAGACATTAGTGCCTGGGATGTCAAAAATGTAAGGAATATAAACAATGCTTTCGATGGCGCTACGGCTTTTGATCAAGACTTAGGAAGTTGGGATATTAGTTCGCTTGTGGAAAATACAAATTCTATACAGCATATGTTTAGTAACTCAGGCATGTCTACAACAAATTATGACAATACCTTAATAGGTTGGGCACGATTAGATGCGGGAGAGACTAAAATCCCTGTAGGAGTTATTTTTGATGCAGAGAACGTTTCGTATTGTTTAGGAGAAGCCGCTAGAACTATATTGACAAGTGCACCCTATGATTGGATCATCACCGATGGTGGAAAGATTTGTCCGGGAGATTCATTTATTACTACCTGGACGGTTGAAGCCAATGAAAGTATCACAATACCTACTAGAGGAGATGGATATAATTATAGTGTAGACTGGGGTGATGGAAATATCACTCAAAATATTAATGGAAATGCCACACACGAATATGTAATTGCCGATACCTATAGCGTTCAAATTTATGGCAACTTTCCACAAATCGACTTTTCTCAAGGTGTCAGCAACCGTAATATACAAACTATAGAACAATGGGGTACACAAGAATGGAGAAGTATGGAAAGGGCCTTTTACCGTTGCTATAACTTAGTGATTAATGCTACTGACGTTCCAGATCTTAGTAATGTCACTAGTTTGAATTCTATGTTTTTTGAGACATCGTCTTTGGTAGATAATGGAGGTAAGATGAAAGATTGGGATGTTAGCAATGTAACTTCAATGAGAAGTACATTTTTCACCTCTGCATTTAATGAAAATATTAATGATTGGGATGTTAGTAATGTTACCGACTTTTCAAGAATCTTTCAAAACAATAGTAGTTTTAATCAACCTTTAGATCAATGGCAATTTAATCAAGAAAATGATTCCGATGTAATAGCATTTCATATGTTTTTCTTAGCTAGCGCCTTCAATCAAGACATCAGCAGATGGGATACGAGTCAGTTTCGTTTGATGACCAATATGTTTCAGGGTGCTACTGAATTCAATCAAAATCTTGAAAGTTGGGATATAAGCAACGTTGAGGTGATGGATAATATGTTTACAGGTACAGCAATGTCTCAAGAAAATTATGACAAAACCCTAATCGGTTGGGCAACCCTAGAGACTGAAGAAACTAAAATCCCCAATGGTTTAACTTTAGATGCGGATGTCGCACATTGTTTAAGTGTGGATGCTGTAAATACATTAACAAGTGCGTCTTATAATTGGACGATTAATGACTTAGGGAATTCTTGCCCGGGAGATGCATTCGTTATTACATGGTCCTTAGGTGCAGGCGAATCGATTATAATCCCTGTAGATTCAGGTTTGAGTTATGATTACACAATAGATTGGGGAGATGACGCTGTAAGCAGAAATCAAACCGGAGAAGTTACACATACCTATATTGATGCCGGAACGTATACGGTTTCAATCATTGGTGAGTTTCCGGCAATTCGTTTTAATAGAGCTACAGGAGCTATAAGAGATAGATTGCGCACTGTAGAACAATGGGGTACTCAGCAATGGGTAACTATGCAAGGTGCTTTTGAATTTTGTAAAAATTTAAAATTAAATGCCGATGATGTTCCAGATTTATCTCAGGTTAATGATATGGGAGATATGTTTTCTGGGTGTATTTATTTTGAAGATTTAAAAGATAATATAGGAAGTTGGGATATGTCTACTATCACAAATATTGCGTATATGTTTACGGAATGTGCTGATTTTAATGAAGATATCAGTGGATGGACATTTAATAACCTTGAATATACTTTTGTAGCATTTGAAGGAAACCAAAAATTTAATCAAGATATTTCTAATTGGGATATGTCAAACGTTAAGGATATGTCTTACATGTTTGAAGATGCCATTTCATTTAATCAACCCGTTGGCAATTGGACACTGGGTTCAGTAGAATCTATGGAAGGTTTGTTTCGTGGAACAACAACTTTTAACCAAGATCTGTCAAGCTGGGATATTTCTAGCGTGACAAATATGTCTAGGATGTTTAACAATTCAGGTTTATCTCAAGCAAATTATGATGCTACATTAATTGGTTGGGCGACTTTAGAAACTGGTGAAACTCAAATTCCAGCAAATGTAACTTTAGATGCGGATGTCGCACATTGTTTAAGTGTGGATGCTGTAAATACATTAACAAGTGCGTCTTATGATTGGACCATTAATGACTTAGGGAATTCTTGTCCTGGAGAAGCGTTTATTACCACATGGACAGTAGAAGATGGTGATCAAATTACCATCCCTAATTTTACAAATTTTATTGCGCATGATTATAATGTGGATTGGGGTGATGGAACGATCAGTACCGGGAATACCTCTTCAACTTCCCATACCTACCTTTCTGGCGGTACCTATACAGTTAGCATAACAGGAAATATGCCAACCATATTTTTTGGTACTGCAAGTAATACCACAAAAGAAAGTTTACAAACGATAGAACAATGGGGAAATCAGAAATGGGAATATTTAAGTGCGGGATTCGCAGGATGTGTTAATTTGAAGTTGAATGCCGACGATACTCCTGATTTATCAGCTGTTACAACGAATGATATAAGCTCTATGTTTAATGGTTGTGACAATTTTGAAGATTTAAAAGACAATATAGGTAATTGGGACATGTCTCAGGTTCATGATATATCATTTATGTTTTTTAACTGTCCTATTTTTAATGAGGACATTAGTGGATGGTCATTTGATAATCTTACAGGTACAACAAATACATTTGTAAATGCTTTGTCCTTTAATCAAAATATTTCTAATTGGGATGTATCCAATCTGAGAATAGCTGCAGATATGTTTAAAGGAGCTTCATCATTTAATCAAGAGCTCTCCAGTTGGGATATTTCGAGTGTTACTGATATGACGGGGATATTTATAGGTACAGCCATATCTCAAGAAAATTATGATAACACCTTGATTGGTTGGGCTACCTTAGAAAATGGTGAAACTACAATTCCAACTAATTTAACGTTGGATGCTGATGCTACCTACTGTTTAGCAGAATCTGCTAGAAATACATTAACTAGTGCACCATATAATTGGATAATTACTGATGGAGGCCTAGGATGTGTTGACCCAGTAATTACATTATTAGGAGATGACCCACAAATAATAGAAAAAGGAGACACGTATACAGAATTAGGAGCGGAGGTAACCTATGGAGCCATAGTAACAATCAATGCAACATCTGTAAATACAGATCAGGTAGGAAGCTATACGGTTACTTATGATGCTACAAATACGGTTTCAGGAGCCACCGCAACACAAGTAACTAGGACTGTGGAAGTAGTAGATACTACTGCTCCGGTAATTACCTTAAACGGACCAAATCCACAAATCATAGAACTGGGAGATCCGTATATAGAGCTGGGAGCAACAACCGATGATGGGAGTCCTATTACTTTAGATACTTTTATTTATACGCTAGTTAGTAATGTGGGTACATATTCGGCAATATATTTTGCTGAGGATGCTTATGGTAATAGTTCGACAGTATTTAGAACAGTAGAGGTAGTAGATACAACAGCTCCGGTAATTACGTTAAACGGACCAAATCCACAAATCATAGAACTGGGAGATCCGTATATAGAGCTGGGAGCAACAACCGATGATGGGAGTCCTGTCACTTTAGATACTTTTATTTATACGCTAGTTAGTAATGTGGGTACATATTCGGCAATGTATTTTGCAGCAGATGCTAATGGTAATAGTTCGACAGTATTTAGAACAGTAGAGGTGGTAGATACTACAGCTCCAATAATTACATTAAACGGAGCAGATCCACAAACCATAGAATTAGGAGCGGGCTATTCAGAATTAGGAGCTACTACCGATGATGGTTCTGTAGTGAGTATAGATACCTCAGAATTTATGGATGCAATAGGAAGTTATAACATCTATTATGATGCCACAGATGCTTTTGGTAATGCCTCAGTTCAGATAACTCGTGCGGTTAATGTAGTAGATACCACAAATCCAACCGTTGTATGTCAAAATATTACCGTACAGTTAGATAACACAGGTAATGTAAGTATTACTGCTGCGATGATTGATAACGGTTCTTCAGATCTATCAGGTATTGTATCACTAGCAATCGATGTTATCGATTTTGATTGTGCTACTATTGGCGATAATACTGTGATCTTAACAGTTACAGATGTTGATGGCAATAGTGATATGTGCATGGCTACCGTTACGGTAGAAGATGCTGTCGCTCCAGAATTTGATATAACCACAGTACCTACAGATATGGAAGTACCTTTTGATAGTGGTGATATGTATACGCTTGCAGATTTTACTGGTGGAGTAGTAGTTACGGATAATTGTGGTGCGAATAGAAATGCTCTAGCTACTACAATTACTCAAAGTCCTGTAGCAGGTACTTTATTAGGAGCAGGAGATCATGTGATTACTTTAATCGCAACTGATGATAATGCAAATGAACAAACTACAACTTTTACCATTACGGTTACTGATGCTATTTTAAGTGTTGGGGAAAACACAGAGGAGGTATTTACACTGTATCCGAACCCAGCGAAACAACAGTTTAAGGTTTCAGGATTCTTGGGAGAAGCACAGGTAACCCTTTCGGATATTAATGGACGTACATTACGAACTACAAAAGTGATAAATAACCAATCAGTTTCCATAACAGATTTATCAGAAGGGGTGTATTTGATCACTATTGAACAAGATAATATCTACCAAACTATTCGATTGATAAAGAATTAGAATACAGCATAATCAATTGCAAAGAGAAGTACTACGAAATTAAGGGGTCGTAGTGTGGAAAAGTTTGCAAGATAAAGAGGCTATCTGAAAAAGCAACTTTATTGGTCATTTCGAGCGGAGTCGAGAAATAATAATCCTTAGTTATCAGTGCATTTCGACTCCGCTCAATGTGACAGTAAGGTAAATCACATACTTTTCAGACCTCTTTCTCTAAAGGGAATTTATAATCAAGAGTGATTATATCTATATTTACAAAATAACTAACAAAGTTGTAATTGTTATTCGTGATATTATGCCATTTATTGAAGGTTTAGGTATTGGTCTGGCCATGATTATCTTTGTCGGACCTGTCTTCTTTTTATTATTGAATAGTAGTTTTCAATATGGAATTAAAGCAGGCGTATCAGTTGCTATAGGAATTATAGTTAGTGATATCGTTTGCGTAACGTTATGTTACTATGGACTTTCTTCTTTTATGACAGCAACACAAAATCAATTCTGGATAGGCATTATTGGTAGTATCATACTTTTTGGTTTAGGAATTAATTATCTTTTAAAAAAAGCTGTTATCATCGAGGGCGTATCATTCGCTTCTAAAAAGTTGAGTACTTTTTTTATCAAAGGATTTAGCGTGAATTTTTTTAATCCATTTGTGTTTGTGGTTTGGATAGGAGTTTACACATATGGAGAGGAAAAATATTCCGAAACATCATCACTTATGGTATTCTTAATTGCAGTCCTGACTGCGATATTAACTACAGATTTATTGAAAGTAATGCTTTCAAAAAAGCTGAAGAAATATATTTCAGCAGATAAACTGAATATTTTCTTTAAAATTACAGGAGTAGTATTATTGATCTTCTCTTTTCGTTTGGCCTATTTAGTCTGGTAATTCAGAATCGAATTGAATTAGCTATATTTGAGTAACAACTTAATAAACAACTCATTATGGAATTTAATTTTTTAATAGCGGCGCTTGCTGCTTTAATACCATTGGTTACAGGATTTATATGGTACAACCCAAAAGTTTTTGGTACTTCCTGGATGAAAGCCTCAGGTCTTACCGAAGAAAGTTTGAAAGGTGGAAATATGGCTGTAATCTTTATTCTTTGCTATATTTTTAGTTTTTTAATTGCTGTTTTTATGACGACTGTTGTGATACATCAGTTTGGTCTTTTTCAGACATTAATGAATGACCCTGAATTATTAGTTGAAGGAACTGAGACATACCAATATGCTCAGGATTTTATGACAAATTATGGGGACAATTTCAGGTCGTTTAAACACGGAGCTCTACATGGGACTATGGCAGGTTTATTTTTTGTGCTTCCAGTACTTGGTACAAATGCAATGTTTGAAAGGAAAGGCTTTAAGTATATAGCAGTTAATGTAGGATACTGGACCGTATGTCTTGCACTGATGGGAGGTGTAATTTGCCAATTCGCATAGCTGGTATTTGACAGATAAATTATTAGGGTTCATAGTTTTATTTGAACCCTTTTTTTATGATTTATTTCCAAGTACTCTAGCAAAAAGTTTTTTAAGCATAGGGGTAGCATCTTCAATAAGGCGTTCTCTTTCTTTGGCTTTTAATTCGCCATTTTCATCATAGTATAATTCATAACTGAATACAAAACGACTGGCATTAGCTCCAATTCCTAACTGACCAAATCTAAGATCATTAAAATATATTTTATCAGCATCTTTTTCGATAGTGTACCAACCTTCTGTTAGTTTAATAAGACGAGGTATAAGAGGATCTCCTTTCAAATCTCCTAGCAAATGATGATTTTTAGGAAATTCGGTAAAATTAATGATATCCGGTTCGTCGAAATACGAATAATAACCTATAAGAAAAGAATTATTGGTTTCAATATTTGCTGTCCATAAAATACTATTCAGTGGAGTAGGTCTGGTCTGTATTTCGTTATATTGTAAGTGTTGATTATCCAGATTGATAACGAAATTTGCTTTTGCACCTTGTTGAAGAAAGAGCGTGATCAGCAGGTAGATAGAACTAAAGTATAGCCCGAGGTTATTGAATTTTCTTCTTTTAGGATGTGTTCGTTTATAGAACATAGCAATGATAAGAAAAATCAAAAAGGGTACTGTATATAAAGGATCCGCTACAAAAATATTATTGAATGCAATCTTATGATCCAAAGGCCAAAATAACTGAGTTCCCCAAGTGGTAAAGGCATCCAGAATAGGGTGTGTAAAAAGTGCCAGAAACATTAGTTTGGTCCAATCCTTCCAATTTGCCTGTTTGTTCTTGTATAATTTAGAAACTAACCATCCTAGAATTGGCGCCATCAAAATACTAAAGAGTATGGAATGTGAAAACCCCCGATGTAGCTCGTTAGCTGTTACATCATCAAAAATTAATTTAGCCATTACATCCAGATCAGGAATAGTACCTGCAATAGCTCCACATAACATCGCTTTGTTACCGACTTTTTTTCCTATGGCAGCTTCACCGACCGCAGCGCCTAATACAATCTGGGTTAATGAATCCATAATTAACCTAACTGAAGTTTAAATGGATTTCTAACTTCATATTCGCTTGGAGAAATAAATTCTACTAAGGGTTTCAGTAATTTGTTGGATATAGAGTTGCCATGACGTACATATAATTTCATTTCCACCGGTTTAGCGCCTACACAACTTTTAATAATCTCTGCAGTCCTGCCCAATCTCAGTTGGCAAACCTTATTAATTATTGCCAGATCGACGTAGTCATATAACATTCGTTGATAAATATCATATAATGTATTATAGGTGTAATCAATTCCGATGTGATTTGCTTCCACAGCATTATCAAGAATAAATGAAGTAGTAAAACCTACTAATTTGTCGTTCAGAAAATATGCCTTAAATATGAATGAGTCCTTAAGTGTTTTTTTAAGGTTTCTAAACGTTAGTGCATTGAGCTTTCCGATTTTAAAATCGGCCTTTTCCAAAACTGAAAGATACAGCGTATCAATTTCGTTTTTATATTCATCTATATCATCAATATTCAAATTCTTAACAACAATTTGCGAAGATTTTTTAAAAACCTTCTTTGCTCTGGTTCTAAATTTAGTTTTCATACTGGCCAGATAATCATCAAATGTATTCCAATTAGATTGTAATTGTAATACCATGTTCACATCAATGCTGAATTCTCTGAATTTTTGATTTTTAATGTGGTCACTTTGATTAAAAGAGGTCGGCCAGAATTCTTTTAATAATATAAAAGAAGGTTTGTCGGACCCTTCAGACTTTCTGATTTCTTTCAATGCCTCTGAAAGGTTTTCGAAAGCTTCCTTTGCACTAATCTTGTCAGAGTAAAGAAAACCATGTTCCCCGCACGAAAATAGATTTCCACAGATTAATACTCTTACATCCATACTTTTCATAAAAGTATTTTTGATAGTATCACTGATTTTACAAGGAAATTCATGGAATTTTAAATCTTCCGTGTTGAATCTGATAAGTTGAGTTACTGCGATCCCCAGAGGTTCGTTTTTCTCATAAAAAACTATATATCGAAAACTAATACTTTTAGATAATGAATGTTCTAATGTGCTTAGGTAGTCTTTAGTAAAGAAAAGATTTTTTTTATAATTTATACTGGTCCAATCATAAGACGGAACGTCATCAATACTATTAAAAAAAGAATAATGTAGAGTGGTGGCCTTGCACCTGTTTTTTATTTTGTCAAGCATAAATCCCTTACAATTGTTATTGACAAATAACTGTCCGAATTGTTTCAAAAGTACGTTTATTTTTAATAGAAGCCTGTTAAACGAATCTCAATTGTGAAAGATTCAGTTTTTAAATAGGTTCATACAAGGATATAAGTACATCAAAACATTTGATGAGGTTTTGAAGGAAAACTATTTAAAAATGTCCTATTTTATGATTTTGTATGTCAAAGTGATTTTGATTTTTACAGTAATAGAAAAAAAAATTTAGTAGAAATCGACTTCTTGTGTCCAATTATCTCATACTGATATGGCTACAAATCGTTTAAATCAAATTTTTGTCTCAAAGATTTCATTCCGGAGATAAATATAATAATATAGGCATCTGCTTATCCTACAATAAGAAAATTATCGTGTCTCACGGCAAGGTAATATGGTTGCAATCCAAAATAGAAAAAGAAGGAAACCTATTATTTTAAGATACCAAAATAAGTCCTAGCAAAAAGAAATTGCTTCCGGCTTTTGCTTATCACAAAATTACATAACACCTACTTAATCTACTATAAAGGAGTATTAAGCATCGGGTCTGCCCTTAAGCCTTTTTTCGATTTTTTGTTTTTTTGCAGTAATGATTTTCATCATTTCCATAATTTCAGGATCCTTATTCTGCTTATAAATTTCATTAAGACCTAAAACAAGATCCTTAGCTTCTCTAGATGCTTCAACTCTATCACTAGTGGACATATTGCTCATACTTCTGCTCTCAAACTCACGTGCTTTCTCCATTAATTCCATAACTCAATATTTAATGTAAAAGTAAAAATGTTGTTTACAGACTACGTAAAAAAAATATTTTCAATTTATAGTCTTTAAAATTTTAACACTTTTGGGGCGTAAATATATAAAAAAAATTAGCACATATGTCAGCAAACCTATGGCATAAGTTGATACTGATATAAATGTTAGTAATACCTTTTTTAGATAATTAGAGTTGATTTTAAGAAATATTATTATTATTTCAAATTTTTAACTAATTTCTTAAAGTATTATTTCTTATTTTACTCTTTCTTTCGAAATAAAAAACCAATAGGTAAGACTAAGAAAATAAAAAAATACCAACCGGTGATAAGTCCAATAATGGCAATGCCAACTGCAATGGACAGTATAAGTGATTGAGTTTTACTAAATCTAAACATTTTATTAATGAATATATATTTGTTAAACAGAACGATGTATCAAATCTTTATTAAAACCGGAAGCCTGAATTTTTGAAAACCGGACTACAATCTAACTCATTAGAAGTATTACCATTGTATAAATATTAAAATATAAAAAAAATATAGATGAAAATTACTGATTTGGATAAGAATGATTGTAATGAGTATTATTGGCGTTATATCCAGAAGATACCAGAGCATTTGGAGATTAGGAAAGGCTTCGAAGTTGGCTGTGCTACTGTTATTCGGTTTTTTAATACTATTCCCCAAGATAAACTTTCATTTCGATATGCATCGGATAAATGGAGCATAAAAGAGGTATTACAGCATCTTATTGATACGGAACGAGTGTTTATGTATAGATGTTTTAGAATTTCCAGAAAAGACAAAACACCTCTGGCAGGATTTGATCAAAATATATACGTTGAGCCATCGGGTGCCCATGACAAATCGATGGATTCTTTGATTGAAGAATTCAAAACGATTCGACAAAGCTCTATTTCATTTATAAACAGTGTGTCCGATGATCATTTAGAAGTTATTGGTAATGCTAATGGAGGTCATATGTCTGCGAGGTCTGCAGCATTTACAATAATTGGTCACGAAATTTGGCACATGGACGTTATCAAAGAAAAATATTTGTAAGGTGTCAGTGTGTTAAGATAGAATATATAGTATCCTGTAATTTTGGGACTACATCTTTTCGGAACCACTCGTTTTTTGCCTGCCAAATATTATTTCTGGGAGAAGGATGTGGTAAAACAAAGTAATGTGGTAGATACTCCTTATATTCTTTAACAGTTTCTGTAAGTGTTTTCTTTAATTTATTGCCTAGATAATAGTGCTGAGCATAGGTGCCTATCAGAAGGATTAGCCGAACATCCTTCATCTTATTAAATAATTTCTGATGCCATAGAGGAGCACATTCCCTTGTGGGTGGCAGATCTCCGGATTTTCCTTTACCAGGATAGCAAAATCCCATAGGAATCAATGCAATTTTTTCAGAATTATAAAAAGTTGTGGTATCAATTCCCATCCAGGTCCTTAAATTTTCACCACTCTTATCATCCCACGGAACGCCCGATTTATGAACTACGCTCCCAGGAGCTTGTCCTATGATAATAATTTTACTATTAACATGAGCAGAAACTATGGGTCGTGGTCCCAATGCTAATTTGTCTGCACAAATTTTGCATGTTGAAATTGAAGTTAGTAAACCTTTCATTAAGTTAATAGTAAATTTCAAAGATCAAATTACAAATTATTTAGACTTATATTTAATTGAAAGACACATTTTATGGAGCAGTTAGTATGATTCTATTTTTAAATTTTGAATATAATTGTCATAAAGGTCTTATGAAAAATAAGGTGTAGAAGTTTCAGTACATTGGAATTTTGTCTATTCATCAAGAATTAGCTATAAACTTTAACAAAAATTTAAGTAAACGAAATTTAGATATTTTTTTAGCACTATTCTGAACGTTTTTTTGAGAATTTCGCAATCTGAATAATATTTTTAACTTATTGGTATTTAGTATTTTGTATAATTAAAGAAGGGGTGATCGTTTTGCGGAATCCTACCCTCAAAATTTATTAAGGAGAATTCATAGCGATATGGTACTTTGATTTAATTTTTCTACTTTTAAAGCTAACGGAAGTTAGTCTTGTAACAAAATATTAAGAATATGGTCAAGTATGTATCGTATAAACTATAGAAATTGTTAGAAGATAAAGTTCATCAGACTTATTTTAATATTCACTCAATCAAAAAAGAGGTTTATGAAACGTAGAGATTTTATTCAATACACAGGGTTAGGAGCAGGCGCTTTGATGATGCCTTCATTACTCCTGGGAAATGACATTCCTGCAGAAGCATTGCTTAATCCGGGAATGGATGTAGCCATTAAGAAAAGAATGGCAGACGTAGCACTCAATACTGCAAAATCGCTTGGTGCAAGTTATGCCGATGCTCGAATCGGTAGGTATTTAAACCAATATGTATTTACCAGAGAAGACAAAGTGCAAAATGTGGTAAATACCGAATCCTTTGGAATCGGAATTCGGGTAATTGTTAATGGTACCTGGGGATTTGCGTCTACTAATAGTGTTACCGAAGATGGAATTAAAAAAGCTACAGATCAGGCAGTAGCTATTGCAAAAGCAAATTCCAAAATTCAAAAGGAAGAGGTAAAACTAGCTCCGGTAAAATCACATGGAGAAGTTACCTGGAAGACTCCTATAAAAAAGGATTTTAAAGATGTTCCGGTTTCAGAAAAGGTAGACCTATTATTATCTGCAAATGCTGCGGCATTAGAAAATGGAGCTAATTATGTAAATTCTGGACTTTTTATGGTTAACGAACAGAAATATTTTGCTTCTACCGATGGATCGTATATAGATCAGGATGTACATCGTATCTGGCCTACATTTACAGTTACCGCTATTGATAAAGGTACCGGTAAATTTAAATCACGTCAGGCAATGAGTGCTCCTATGGGAATGGGATATGAATATATGGATGGATTGACTTCAGAAAAATTAAAAGGTCCGGAAGGATTAAATCTATATCGTAAAAGTTATGATATTGTAGAAGATGCAACGCTGGCAGCTAAACAAGCTAAGGCAAGATTGACAGCAAAATCAGTTGAAGCAGGTAAGTATGATTTAGTCTTAGAACCTAATCACTTAGGGCTAACCATTCACGAATCCGTTGGACATCCATTAGAATTAGATAGAGTATTAGGATACGAAGCGAATTATGCAGGGACAAGTTTTGCTACACTAGATAAATGGAAGACTAAAAACTTTAAATACGGTAGTGATATCGTAAATCTTGTAGCTGATAAAACACAAGTTGGTTCCTTAGGAGCAGTTGGCTACGATGATGAAGGAGTAAAAACAAAGGAATGGGATTTGGTGCGTAATGGTATACTAACGAATTACCAGGCGATACGGGATCAGGTTCATATGATAGATCAAAACGAATCACACGGTTGTTGTTATTCTCAGAGTTGGAATGATGTACAGTTTCAGCGTATGCCTAACGTATCCTTAGAACCAGGTAAAGACAAGTATTCTATTGATGATATGATCAAAGACGTAGAAAAAGGAATTTATATCGCAGGTAGAGGTTCATATTCTATTGATCAACAGCGTTATAATTTCCAATTCGGTGGAACCGTCTTTTATGAAATCAAAAATGGAAAAATTGTAGGTATGCTCGATGATGTAGCATATCAATCTAATACACAAGAATTCTGGAATTCTTGTGCTAAGATATGTGACAAAGATGATTATCGAATGTTCGGGTCATTCTTTGATGGTAAAGGACAGCCTTCTCAAATAAGTGCTGTATCTCATGGAAGTTCTACCACACGTTTTAATGGTGTGAATGTGATCAACACAGGTAGAAAAATTTAAATCACAGTCTTATTACAAATAAAAAATATCATGGCAATATATTCTAAAGAAGAAGCAAAGCAGATTATGGAAAAAGCAATGAGCTTTTCTACTGCAGATGCTTGTGAAATAAATTTAAGCGGAAGCGAAAGTGGTAATATCCGTTATGCTAGAAATACCGTATCTACGGCTGGACACAGATCAAATCAAACCTTAGTAGTGCAATCTAATTTTGGAAAGAAATCCGGTACAGCTACTATTGATGAATTTGATGATGAGTCTTTAAAGAAAGTGGTAAAAAGAGCTGAGGAATTGGCAAAACTCTCTCCGGAAAATTCAGAATTCATGGAACCTCTGGGACCACAAAAATATGATGACTCTATAACATATTCCGAAGCAACGGCAAATATAACGCCAGAGTATCGGGCAGAAGTTGCTAATAGTAGTATTGAACCAGCTGCAGCGAAGGATGTAACAGCCGCAGGGTTTTTTAATGATTCGGCTGGGTTTAGTGCAATGCTCAATTCTAACGGTTTGTTCGCATATAATAAATCAACAAATGCGAGTTTTACCGTAACTATGCGTAGTAACGACGGAACTGGTTCAGGTTGGGTAACCAGAGATTATAATGATGTGTCTAAATTTAATGCTGCAGAAGCGTCGAAAATAGCCATAGATAAAGCAGTAATGTCCAAAGAAGCAAAGGCAATAGAACCCGGTAAATATACAGTAATTCTGGAACCGGCAGCCTCGGTTGGTTTGTTAGGCAATATGGCATTTGCATTTAATGCACGTACTGCAGATGAAGGACGAAGTTTTATGTCCAAAGAAGGTGGTGGAACTAAGTTAGGAGAGAAAATTGTAGATGAACGCGTAAATATTTGGTCTGATCCTTTGAACCCAGAAGTACCAACCGGAACCTGGAATGGATCGGGACAACCACTAAAAAAAATTAGTTGGATAGAAAATGGTGTTGTTAAAAATCTTGCCTACAGTCGTTTTTGGGCACAGAAAAAAGGAGTGGACCCTATCCCATTTCCCAATGGATTTATTATGCAGGGTGGTGATGCGTCCTTAGAAGATCTTATCAAAGATACCAGAAAAGGTATTTTAGTAACGCGATTATGGTATATCAGAAGTGTGGATCCTCAAACTTTATTGTATACAGGACTTACAAGAGATGGAACATTTTATATAGAAAACGGAAAAATAAAGCATCCCGTGAAGAATTTCAGATTTAACGAAAGTCCGATTATTATGCTTAATAATCTGGAAACTCTAGGGAAGCAGGTTCGAATCGATGGTAATCTAGTACCTTATATGAAAATAAGAGACTTTACCTTTACTAGTTTATCAGACGCAGTATAAGAGGTAATAATAATGCTTTTTAAAGTTTTATTTTCTGTCATTTCGAGCGGAGTCGAGAAATATGCCAAGTATAGGGTGCATTTCGACTTCGCTCAATGCGACAGAGATTTTTTTATATTTCTTAAAGCTTTTTATATCCAAAAAATTCCATCTTTATTTAATACTGAAAATTAAAGGATTTAGTTTTAAGTATAACAACACACTGCATTGAGTACTAAATTTTTCTTTACACGATTACAATATGAGTCAGGAGATTGGGATGTAGATCAAAGAATGCCTTCTAATCTATTAAACTCACTTGTGGAGTATACTACACTAAAAGTGGATACTCAGGAAAGAATTATCCCTTTGAGTAGTGATGAGATATTCAAAAGTCCATTTTGTTATATCTCTGGTCATAAATTGGTGCAGTTTACCAAAAAGGAAAGGGAGAACTTTAAAAAGTATGTAAATAACGGTGGTTTTGTGTTTGCAGATGATTGTAATCACGATATCGATGGATTGTTTTCTAAATCCTTTGTGCGTCAAATGGAAGATATTTTTGGATCGCAAGCATTAAAAAAGATTCCTAATAACCACGAGATTTATAATGTGTTCTTTGAGTTTGAGGACGGTCCGCCAACTACTTCTCAAGAGCTGAATGGATGGGGAGATGATATTGTACATGATTATTTAAAAGCGATTCAGATTAATGGCAGAATTGGTGTTTTGTTTAGTAACAAAGACTACGGTTGTGAGTGGGATTATGATTTCAGAAATAAACGATGGTATAAAATAGACAATACCCGATTTGGTGTTAACATCGTAATGTATGCGTTAACATCATAAAAAGATATAGCTAAATGGATAAAGAGTTAGTAAATATAGAAGAAGAGGTAACTATTCTTACCGAGAAACTTCAGAAGTTACGAAAAGAGATCGGTAAGGTAATTACAGGGCAAGAAGAAACGGTAGAACAATTGCTGATTACCTTTCTTGCAGGCGGACATGCGTTGTTAGAAGGAGTTCCGGGTTTGGCAAAAACGTTAATGATCAGAACACTGGCACAAGCTATTGATCTTAAATTTAAAAGAATACAATTTACGCCGGATTTGATGCCATCGGATATTATTGGTACAGAAATATTAGAAGAAGATTATAGTACAGGAAAGAAGTTTTTTAAATTTAATAAAGGCCCTATTTTCTCTAACATTATATTGGCCGATGAGATTAATCGTACACCACCAAAAACGCAGGCCGCATTGTTAGAAGCCATGCAAGAGTTTGAGGTTACCTATTCTGGAAAAACATACGAGTTAGACAGGCCATTTTTTATACTGGCTACTCAGAATCCGATCGAACAATCGGGAACATTTGCACTTCCTGAAGCACAACAGGATCGATTTCTATTGTATATCAAAATAGGATACCCAAACGAATCAGAAGAAACTACCATTCTAAAAAACACTACAGGTGTCAAAAAAGAAACCCTGAATAAAGTGATTTCTGGAGAAGATATTCTCAGATTACAACATTTGGTTAGAGAAGTTCCAATCAGTGATGATTTGATCACCTATGTAAGTAAGGTTATTAGAGCTACAAGACCAGAAACAACTACCAATGCCTATGTAAAGGAATGGGTGAATTGGGGAGCAGGACCACGTGCTGGTCAGGCAATGATATTAACAGCCAAGGCTCGTGCATTAGCGCAAGGAACATTATCAGTAACATTAGACGATTTACAACAGGTAGCTAAACCCGTATTGCGCCATAGAGTTATCGTGAATTTTAGAGCAGAATCAGAAGGAATAACTTCTGATGATGTTACGCGCCATCTATTAAAAGCTATTGAGGTAGGAAAGTAAGACCATAGAACAAATCAAGTGAGACAAGATTATCACCAATTACTAAAACCAGAGCTCATTAAGAGTGTATCTGGATTGTCACTCATTGCACGTGTGATTGTTGATGGATATTTGTCTGGACTAAACCATAGCTATAATGTAGGTTCGGGAATGGAGTTCACTCAATTTCGTAACTATGAACCTGGTGACGACTTACGATTACTCGATTGGAAAATGCTTGCCAGATCCGGCAGATATTATATCAAACAATCCGAAGTAGAAACGAATATTTCGGTAAAATTTATTTTGGACGCCAGTAAATCCATGCTTCATCAAGAAGACGAACTATCCAAAATGGATTATGCCCGAATACTGATTGCGTCTTTAGGGTATTTATCCCAAAATCAAGGAGACGCTATTGGACTTTTTGCATTAAATGAACAGCAATTGTATAACGTATATCCTAAAATCCAGAAACAACATTATAATCGTTTTTTATTAGAGCTAACCAAGATTGAAAATAAAGGAAAGTGGCCCGAAAATCCGGATGCTTCAAAAAGTCTTCATGATCGCAATCATAAAGAACTCATATTTTTTATAACGGATCTGTATGAACATAATGAAGAATTAACGTCTTTTATCAAAAGACTGAAAACTCCTAAAAATGAGGTAGTAGTCTTACATCTTATGGGTAAGAATGAATTGGAATTTGATTATAAAGGAACCGTAACATTCGAAGATTTGGAGACTGGAGCAAAGCTCAAAATAGATGCGAAAACTGCAAAAAAAGAATATCTCATCGCACTGGAAGAAATGATTAAGAATACCAAAAATACGCTCTTGGCCAATGATATCAGTTACCATCTATTCAAACTAAATGAACATATAGGTGAAGCATTGCAAGTATTCCTAAAGAAACGAAACAAACTAATCTGATATGTTCTTCCTCAACCCTACATATCTCTGGGCATTATTGGGACTTCTGGTTCCTTTAGCCATACATCTGTGGAGTAAAAAAGAAGGAAAGACAATAAAAGTTGGGAGTACCAAATTACTAAGTGAATCTGATTCTAAGCAATCAAGAAGTATTCAGTTGAATGAATTTTTTCTACTGGTAGTAAGAATGTTATTAATCGGTGTTTTGGTCTTACTAATTGCCGGATTTCAGATTAAAAAGAAAGCGAGTACCATACCCATAACCTATATGGTGGGACCTTCATTACTGGATGATGATAGGATACAAATTATCATAGATACGATTGACACAGGAGCATCATTAAGACTCTTGGAATCCGGATTTCCAGAATTAGACAAAGATCAATTTGATTCAAATAATACAACTCCCAATTATTGGCAATTAGCTAAAGAAATGGAGACCTTACAAACCGATAGTATTGTCGTTTTCACAAAAGCATCCATAAACGGAATCAAAGGTAGAAGACCAGAGACGAATAAGAATATAGCCTGGGTATCTTTAGACTCAGAAGAGTCGATTAAAAAAGCGCTCAAAGCAATAAAAAAAGAAGATTCTCTGCAAGTGCTATCGATGATTAGCGATCAGGATCAGTTGTTTTTTAAGAAAGCGTTCATGGTTATAAATGATAAGAGACTGAAATTTAATGAAGCAAATGATAGTGTGACTTTTCCGTTAAACGGAAAGGAAGAAAGCCTATCGCTTACTTCAGAATTACCAACCAAAGTAGTACTGTTCTATGAAGATAGTTTGGTTACTCAGAAAACATACATAGAAGCATCGCTAAAGGCAATATCAAAATACCTGAATAGGCAAATAGATATAGAAACCGTTCAGAATATAGAAGGTATAGATTACGCTGTATTTGACCTGGTCGTTTGGTTATCTTCAGCTATAGTTCCGAATACATCAACAAAGTTGTTAGTATATCAACCAGATGACCTTGCCAATAACATTATTGAAGCAGGGACTTCGAATAGGATTTTTTATCTTACAGAAGCGCTTACTACAGCCAATAGTATTGATAGAAATCTATCAGAACAGTTGCTAAGACTTTTTGATTTTCATCAAAATATTCAGGATAAAGTTAATGAGTATGATAAAAGAACTATGGATATAGCAGAACTACAACCAATTACAGCTAGTCTGGCGACAGACATAAAACAATTTGAGCTTTTTGATATATCAACATGGCTATGGTTGTTATTGGGAGCATTGTTAGTGATGGAACGTAGTGTAGCAAAATTTAGAAAACAATAATGAGATCAGGACAAGACATACTGGTTGGATTTAGAAGGCGATGGCGACTGATGCTTTGGCTGGAGATCACATTATATGCCTTAGGACCAGCGATTCTTTCGTATCTGATATTTTTGAATGTATTTTGGGCGATAGCTGTATTCATCTTAGTCGCTTCTATCATCATAATTTTTATAAAGCCCTGGAAATACAGTTTAGAAAATGTTGCCAGCTATATAGATCTTCATCTCGATGCTACAGAATATAGTACGGGTCTTTTATTATTGCCTGAAGAAAAGCTGTCTGGCTTGGCCAGAATACAGCAAAATAGAGTAACAACCAGACTTGTCGAAAAACTAAAAACCATTAAACCTCCTCATCATTTAGTTCGTGGAGCGATTATTTTAAGTTCTTTTATTTTGATAGGTGCAGTGATCTACAAGTATGAACTATTATCAAACCTACAAGGGTCGCAACAACCAACAATAACTCCGGAAGCAATTGTTTTTAAGCCAACAGATACTACTGCGATAACAGCTCAATCACCTAAGTTGATACGTCAACAACTAATAATTGACTATCCCAACTACACGCAAGTACCTTCTGTAGAGACTTCCAACATGGATATAAAGGCAGTAGAAGGATCCAGAGTTTCCTGGAAAATACAATTTGACCAAGAAATAAAAGAGGTAACGATGGAAAGCATGGGAAATAGCTATCCTATGAAATTAACAGATGGAACCTATACCGGAGCATCCACACTCACAAGTGCAGGTTTTTATAATTTTAAATTTACTGATCTTCAGGATAAATCATATGTGTCCGAATTGTATGCTATTGAGGTAATCAAAGACAAGAGTCCTTCTGTAGAAATCAAAGGAATAAAACAGTTCACTTCTTTTGCTTTTAATGAAGATAAAAAGGTATCCTTTACAACAACTATTAGTGACGATTTTGGGATTGAAGACGCTTACATTATAGCTACGGTGAGTAAAGGTTCTGGCGAATCTGTAAAGTTCAGAGAAGAGAAGTTAAACTTCAATAGTAAAATTCCCAAAGGCAATAAGAATATGAGTTTGTCTAAAAACATCAATCTGGATCAAATGAAGATGGAACCCGGTGATGAGCTTTATTTTTATGTAGAAGCCTTAGACTGTAAACGACCGAAACCCAATGTATCCAGGAGTGAAACCTTTTTTGCGGTGATAAAAGATACCGTTTCTGACACCTTTGCGGTAGAAGGAACGATGGGAGTGGATCTGATGCCGGATTATTTTAGAAGTCAACGGCAGTTAATTATTGATACAGAAAAATTGCTGAAGGACAAACCAAAACTATCTACACAAGATTATAAATCTAAGAGTAATGAATTAGGTTTTGACCAAAAAGTATTACGTCTTAAATATGCAGAATTTATGGGGGACGAATCAGAATTTGGAGGTACTGCAGAAGGAGACGTAGCAACTCCTGAAGACGATGGAGATCATCACGAAGAAGGAAACGAGGAAGAAGAAGATCCATTGGCAAAATATACCCACGCACATGATAGCGAAAATGAACACAATTTGGTGGAAGAAGAAAAAAAGGAAGACCCTTTAGAGGAATACCTACACAATCACGAAGACCCGGAAGAATCTACACTGTTTACACAATCCCTAAAAAGTAAGTTGCGACAAGCATTGAATGAAATGTGGGATGCAGAATTGTATTTACGACTCTATACACCAGAAAAATCATTACCCTACCAATACAGAGCCCTAAAACTGATTCAGGAAATTAAAAACAGTGCACGTATCTATGTGCATCGTATCGGTTTTGATCCTCCACCCATTAAAGAAGATAAAAGACTCACCGGAGAAATAGATGAGGTGTCAGGGTATAGAAAAAGTGTCGAACTAGCGCAAGAAGATGCCTATCCTTCCATACGTGTAACCTTGGCAAGACTGGAGCAATTAATTTCTGAAAAAGGAAGTATTACCGAAGAAGATAAACTGCTTTTCGGTCAAGCCGGAAATGAATTAGCGGAAAAAGCGATAGAAGATCCAGGAAAATACCTAGAAACATTACAACAATTAAAATGGATTTCTGAAGATGTAGCAGTACCATCAGAAGCGCTCATAGCCTTGCAAAAAGGATTGTTTTTGGCACTTCCGGAGTTGAAGCCTAATGCAGTGAAACAGCAACAACAAACAAGCGAAATAAACGAATTACTATTAAAAGAGCTCGAAATCAATGATTGAGGATATCACTTTTTTACATAGTAATTGGATTGCTTATATCGCTATTGGTGCCATAGTGTTATGGATGATTTTTGTTTGGAAAGAATGGTCTCATTTTGGAAAAACTAAGTTCTGGATCAACATAACAGTTGCGCTGTTTGCAATCGTTTCGCTTTCTCTCATTGCACTAAAACCAACGATACCCATACTCGGTAAAAACACCAAAGTAGCAGTGCTTACCACTGGTTATAACACGAAACAGTTAGATAGTTTAAAAAAGGCTCATAAACGAATACAAACCTTTCCGTACAAAGCGAATCAGCCAATTTTCGAAAACATACATACATCAGATACTGTTTTTGTATTAGGAAATGGTGTAGCACCTTTTGATTTTTGGCAGCTAGAAAACCATAAGGTTCACTATGTCAACAGTGATATGCCTTCTGGTGTGGTAAGGTTTAGATATGATCATAGTAGGATAGTAGGAGAGCAGTTACAGTTTGAAGGATTGTATAACAATCCAAAAAAAGGAAATCGATTGATTCTGGAAGGACCAGGAGGAAATGGATTAGATTCTATCTCTTTAGAATCGGGTAAAAAACAATCCTTTAAATTAGCAACACATCTTAAGTCGGTTGGAAACTATACCTTTTCGTTGGTCGAAACAGATTCGCTAGGAAAGCTGCTTTCAAAAGATCCCATTCCTATAAAGGTATTAGATCGAAAAGGCTTAAAAATCCTAATCGTAAACAGTTTTCCAACCTTTGAAACCAAATATCTAAAAAACTATTTGGCAGAAATGGGTCACGAAGTATTGGTAAAAAGTCGCATCACTAGAGGAAAATACAAGTTCGAATATTTTAATACAGATCGAATACCAATCGGTGCTTTTTCTGAAAAGAACTTACAGCCTTTTGATCTGGTGATACTGGATGCTGCTACCGCAAAGAATGTAGGACGAGGTTCACGAACTGCCCTAACGAACTCCATCAAGCAAAACGGATTAGGACTTTTTATCCAACCGGATGATGATTTTTTTAGATTTAGAAAGGATGAGGTAGCTTTTGATTTTGTAAAAGAAAAAAGAACTGAGACAAGTCTGGTGAATTCACCAAAAATTACAATAGGAAAGTATCCTTTTTTGTTTAAAGATCAATTTCGGTTACAAGCAGTGCATAAAAACATTAAAGGTGATATAGTATCCGCATATAAGCATCTTGGTAAAGGGAAAGTAAGTACTACGGTTTTAGAAAGTACCTATGAATTATTGTTAAACGGAAAAACAACCGAGTACCAACAAGTATGGTCAGAGCTGATAAGTGCTATCGGTAAAAAAGAAATCCCTGCCGTGAGTTGGGATGAACCTAGTATTCTGGCTATACAAGATCAATCGTATCCCTTTACACTAAGAACCGCTATTCCTAAACCAGAAGTAACAACGGATGAAGGATATCGCATCGCACTGCGCAGCGATATTGATATATCCAATCTATGGACAGGCACCACATACCCTAAAAAATTAGGCTGGAATAGACTATCGGTAGCACAAGACACAACCGCTGTTTTGGAGTATTTTGTTACTGATACTAGCACATGGAAAGCAAAATCCACGTATGACAACATACAAAGAAACCGCAGATATTTTGATAAATCCACTATAAAAAACACAAAACAATTCTCACCAATAGCACCCATAAACCCAATTGGGTTCTATATTTTCTTTTTGATGTGTATGGGATATTTGTGGTTAACTCCTAAAATCGAAAAGGAGTAAAAAAAACTTCAATTCGAGTGCTTTGACCCTGGGAGAAGTGTATCGAGAATAGTTTTTTTATAAAAGTTCACCAATTCAATGAAAGAAAACGGACGTCAGATCGAAACATCCAATAAAATTTTATCTAGCGAATATACTGACGTTTTAAAGCAGGGCTTTGAGAACCTTTTTTCACCAGTATAAGATTTGTTTTGCTTTAAAAAATCTTGAAGCCTTGGAAAGATTTTAGCAAAACAAATCTGGTTTTTAGCATAGTTAAAAAATACCTTGAAAAAAGTGCCTTTTCTTTTGGTTCATTTTCTTTGGGCAAGCAAAGAAAATGAACAGAAAGTCAAACCAAAGAAAGTAGGATGAAAAAATGTATCGAGATCCTTTAATACTTGTAGCTTTAATTACATCTCGATACATTTTATGACTACGCTACGCTTCACCATAAAACACTCGATGAGACGTTAGAGGTCCAAATGTAAATTCCACGTCAGATCGAGTGTTTTTCTGAAATGTAATGGAAGAAAAATGTATCGAGATCTTTTGGTTAAGCAGATAGGCAATGTTTCTCTATTTCGTATTTCTAAAACCAATCAAACACCAACCAAACACCAACCAAAACATAAAAGAACCCACATCATTTTGTAATATGTGGAGTTTTACGCTATTTTTAGACTATTATAATAAAAACGAGTTGCAGTAATAAAAATAATAGTAACTATACTCTTATGTTCTACACCATTGAAACGAACTAAAATACATACTACGAAAAAACTAGAAAAGTTGATCAAAAAATTGATTTCAACCGATCAAAATGTTGAATATGGAAAACTCGGAAAGTGGAACGCAACGGTTTTCTATGTAGACCGAAAAAAATGCTGGCTGCTGACAAATGGAATTACTAAATACAATGTAATCTTGACTGACATAAAATCCGTAGATTTAAAAAACATTGATTCCATATTTAAAAATGCGTTTTATGCTCAACTAATTTATGATGGAATAATAACCGACTTTGAAAATCTTGAGTCAATTACTGGAGGACTAATTTTTTTGCCGACTGATAATGATCGAAGTACTACTGCATTTCAAAACCAAAGATTATATGAATTGGATTGGTGGAAATATGATTTCGGAGCTTTAGAAAATATGCCTATTAAAGATTTAACAAACAGAATGAATACAAGCCCTATACATATTGGTAAAGGAAGAAAAATGTCTGACTATACCGATTCGATAAGAGAAATGAGAAAGATAATAACAGAATAAAAAAAATGGTGTAGAACAACACCTATACGATAATGCAGGTTTTGGTTTGATTTGAAAGGTTATTGCCTATTTGGTTTGTCGCCAAAGATTTAAATTTAGTATTTTAGAAAATATAAATACAAAACATAAACTTTGGCTAAGTGCTTGCTCGAAAACCAGTGATTTTCTGCTTTGGTACTGCGCATAGCTAAATGTTGTAAGTCATTTAAGCCAACAGTCATTTTTATCGACGCATAAAATTCTGAATGAAAAAAACTTTGAAGATCACAAAATATATACTAATCTGGTCAATTCTGATTTGTATTTTGATAATTGGATTGAGATACTTGAAGGTAGAATTGAACGGAGAAGGAAAGAGATTTTGGATTGAACTTTATATTGTAATTGGAGGGCTTTATAGTGCTTGTGCTGTAGTACCAACTTTTTTATTCGTAGATTACTTTATCTACATTCCTAAAATTAAAGAGAAAATTATATTAAACGGGATTCGTATACTTACACTATTATTGCTTATTGGAGTTGTTGGTATTATTGAACATTTTTTTTCTAAATATTCAAAAAAATCTAATTACAGATATGTTCATTTTAGAACAAAGCAGCGTCTAGTTGTTGTTTTCAATAGGTTTGTGGTGCAGACCAATTGCAAACTAGCGAGCGGGTGCCTTTAGAAAGCTTAAAAAAACGTCCTGATTCGTAAAATTCCTTCGTTTCAATACTTCTCTATCTCAAAATTAACTTTTTGTTTTCTTTTGAAATCTACTTTTACACGAATAAATCAAAAAACATAAATTCATGAAGAAAGTAGTATTATTCACTATTATAACAGTTTTAGCAATATCAAATGGTAATGCACAAGATTTTAACTTAGGAGTAAAAGGAGGTCTTAATTTCGCAACACTAACAGGAGGGAACAACGCTGAAATCGGCTGGACAACAGATTTTAATCTGGGAGTTATGGCTGAAATTAAAATTTCAGACAAATTTTCTTTGCAACCGGAATTGATGTATTCTGGACAAGGATATGGTTCAGATATTGATTCTGAGGGGAGAATAGCACTCAACTATTTGAATATTCCATTAATGTCAAAATATTATGTGACCAAAGGATTGAGTCTAGAAGCAGGACCTCAAATAGGTTTTCTACTTTCTACTAAAGGAGGTACCAATACGAATAAAGATCAATTTAAAACAACAGATTTTGGAGTGAATTTTGGTGTAGGTTATAAACTTGATAACGGGCTCTATTTTAGCGCAAGATATAATCTTGGACTAACTGATATCAATAATATAGATGGTATTTCAGATAAAAATAGAAATGGAGTGTTTCAGTTATCGATTGGTTATTTCATTTTCTGAAACTTAATAATTCTATTATCACTAATCTCCGTCAGAGGCGGACAAGTATTATTAGTGGTGACTTCGAGTAAAAATATATAACAGCCGTAATTTTTTTGTGTATAATGGCTTTTTTTTGATGTTGTCTAACATAGTTTTATGATGTACATTAATTGCAAACTTGGGGTAGAAGGGGGAATTGCTGTTGTATAGTAGTTGGTAATAATTTTGAAATGATGCATTTTTGGTGTATTTTTACATCAAAATTCAATTATGGCAAGACAAAGCATATCATTTACAAAGCCAAATGATGAGTGGCTTAAAACTCAAGTCGATAGTAATGAATATTCAAGTAAAAGTGAACTCATAAATGACTTAATTAGACAAGCCCGAAAACAACAAGCCCAAATTGACTGGATTCGTGCTAAACTAGATAAGGCTGAAAATAGCGGATTTACAAATGACAGTAAAAACGAAATTTTAGCTAAATCAAAGTCTTTGCTTAATGGCTAAATACAGATTAAGCAACGAAGCTAAAAATGATCTGATTCGGATTCATCATTACGGAACTAAAAAATTTGGAATAACCCAGGCAGATAAATATTTCGAATCGTTTTTTGAATATTTTGATATTATTTCGGAACGACCTTTTTCTTTTGAATCAGTAGATTATATCAAAAAGGGTTACAGACGTTGTGTTTGTGGTGTTGATAGTATTTTTTTCAAAATAGGTGAAGATATTATAGAAATTATGGCGATTGTCAGCAGACAAGATTTAGACGAAATATCATGAATTATATAGCACTATTCTCAACAAGGCATAAAAATGCATTGAAAAGCATTTTACATAAACCATTGTGTATGATAACCACAAAACGCTAAAATTGAAAAAAACTCTGATTTTTATATTGACTTTTTTGCCTCTTACTTTATTAGGTCTGCATCTAAAATGTTGTGAGTCAAAAGAAAATGTGTAATTGTGTTTGAGTGGAATCTGGAAATTAAAAACAACGGACTCTCATTCCGAATTCTTTTATAAATATACCTTTGAAAACAGACAAGGTCACTTCACTGAAATGATAAAAACAGGTAAAAAGGGTGAATATTTAATAGAGGAAGACCATTCTTTTGCAGATATAATTAAATATGAACAAGGATTTAAATTAAAATGTACTGATTAATCTGGTAATTCAACATCTGAATTGAAATACTTAAATGCTAAGAAAATGATTTTGATTAAAGATGGAAAAGAAGTAAACTTTATTATGGAAACTGAATAAAAATTCTGCACACAACAACTTTTCCTATGTAAAGTCTTTTTCCCTCGTTATTGCTAGTCTCCTACCGAAGCGGACAAGTGTAACTAGTGTCAACTTCGATTAAGAATATATAACAGCCGTAATTTTTATGTGATACGGTTGTTTTTTCAATAAACGATTGTAACAAATTTAATTTTAAGCATACCAATTAGTAGTAATGTATCCAGTTGGATATATCTTATAGTTTTAGCACATTATGAACAACCAAATCAATATGAATCGAATCTTGATAATTTCCCTTGTCTTTTTAGTCGGTCTTGTAAGTTGTAAAAATTCTGAAAAGACAATCGACAAGCTTCAAATTGCTGAAAATTATTTCATGGCTCTTGATGAATCAAATAGCACCATAATGGAAGACTTATTAGCCGACAGTTTGATAACCACGATACCGCAATATGAATATGAAGTAAGATACTCTAAAGATGACTACTTGGGGAACTGGTTAAAATGGGACTCAGTTTTTGAACCAACTTATAAAGTGCTTGAAATGAATATGGAAAACGGAAGTGTCAAAGCAAAGGTTTCAAAATCGGATAAGAGAATTATTTTCTTTATGGGAAAGCCATTTGTCACAAATGAGATTCTAAGATTCAAAGATGATAAAATAATTGAATTAGAAACGGAGTACATAAATTTCGAAGAAGAAACTTGGGGAAAGAATAGAACTGAACTTTTAAATTGGACTAAAGAAAATCATCCTGAACTAAATCTTGACCTTAATATTAATATGCAAACTGAATCTGGAGGAAAGCAATTATTAAAGGCAATTGAACGGTATGAAACCGAGAAATAACGTCCTACAACAAATCCTAAACGTAATGCGGACTTTAGGGCAAAACCGAAAGGTCTGTGTATATTTATGAAGTCGCTAAATCTTATGGATTTAGCTTTGGAACAAAAAAAAGAAAAAGCAAAACAATAAGCTTTAGTTAAGTGCTCAGACGGAAACGAAAGGTTTCCTTACTGCCGCACTAAGCTTAGCCGAACCGTCAGTAAATATTAAAAAATGTTTGGAGGAGAGAGTGTTCAGGGAATGATAGCAAGCTTGAGTAACAATAGAAAGTTACTCAGGTCTAAAAGACTATTCCAAAAAGAACGGACTTTCCTTAACACTAAAAAAGAGTCCTTAAAAACCACTGAGGGAAAATTAAATTTTAAAAAAGCTTCAAAGGAAGAACTACAACAAATAGGAAAAAAAATAAGAAAGCAAAACCGAAAAGAAAATACAATACTCATCGGTATCGCAATACTTATAATAAGTGTTTTTACATATTTTACAATTAATGTAATCCTGCAAAACAGTATAGATAAAGAGAGTATACAAATACTAAAATTCCAAGAAAAAGAAAAACCGTTTTTAGGACTCATCAATAAAGGCGATGAGTGGTTTGAGAAAGGAAAATGGCATAATTCTATTTTTTACTATGAAAAAGCAAAAGAAATTTTCCCAAAAAACTATGATATTAATTACAGACTTGTTAGGTCATATAGTTTTGAATGTGAAAGCGAGTTTCAAAATTGCCACGAGGCTAAAAAGCTTTTGGATAAACTCTTTCTAATGTTTCCTGATAAAGAAAAAGAATTATTAGAAATTAAAGGTAAATTAGAATACGAATATTAAAAAGCATTTGTCTCGTCCTAAAAAAAGTTTACATATTTTACATTAATCCTAAAATAGCTTTACAATGATAGGAATTTTAGTGGCTATTGCCATTTCGTGGTTGCTTTTATATCTGATTGAAAAGAAAAATATTTTAGCATTAGGCTTTCTTCCAGTTGGTAAAAAATTAAAACAATTATTAATCGGTTTTTTAATTACTGGAACACTTTGTGTCCTCGACCAATATTTAGAGGCATTCCTAAAATCTTCAACTTGGGTAATGAGCGAAAATATTACTGGCGGAATAATTTTAAAGTCATTTTGGTGGGACATTAAATCCGTATTGACAGAAGAATTGATTTTTCGTGGAGCTTTGCTTTATATTTTAATCCAAAAAATTGGCTCAAGAAAAAGCATCTTGATTTCCGCAATCGCATTCGGAATTTATCATTGGTTCTCTTATGGAGTTTTAGGTAATGTAATGGCAATGATTTTAGTTTTTATCGGAACTGGATTAATGGGTTATGCTTGGGCTTGGGCTTTTTCTAAAACAAAATCAATAATGCTATCTTTCGGACTTCATTTGGGTTGGAATTTTATCTATAATACTATATTTTCAAATGGACAGTTGGGCGAACCATTACTAATTCAAAAAGGAGGAAATGAATTGACTGATTGGGCTTCGCTATTGAATTTTATTAGCGGATTGATTATAGTTCCAATTATAGTGCTGATTTATGTAAAATATTTTGTAAAAGAACAAACGGAAATAAAAACAACAGCGAAATAAAAAACTATGCCTAACACCGTATAAAATTAATTGTTATTGCAAGCACCAGCTCTGCAAAGAGTGAATAAATATGAAAAGAAAGTGCTGTGCGAATGTCTGTGACTTCGCACCATATAACGCTACCTCTCGTCTCCACCCGAGTTGTACAAATATTACCAGTGGCAATACAAACTAGTTGTAGTAAGGTGTTCAGATCCAGTTTTAATACGCCCATCTGATCGAGTGTTCGCCGCGGGCAGACCGACTGATTATTTTTTGTGCTACTAGGCTTCACTACAAATCACTAAATCAAATGTAGAAACTCTATTTCAATAATGTCATATAGATAAAATATTTCTATTCCTTGGCTTTAAAATGTATGACGCTTCCATAGTTAGGAACAATTATAAAGAGAAATTGACGTTTTGAAAATAGCAATCGAACTATATTATTTATGAAAGTTTTTCAGCTGGTTTTTTTTTACAATAGAAAAGAACATTTAAAGGAATTTTTATTTCTAATCGTATTATTTTGCGGATGTCATTCATATACGCAGCCGAAACTACGAATAGAACCAGGAGTTCTTTTAGAAACAGAATCAGATAATTTGGGATTGCTATTCAATATAGAACCTCATGTCAAGGTTTCAGAAAATATGTTCATAGGTTTAAGGTTTGGAATATCAATAAATCCTCAAAAAATTGAAATTGATAATACCTCCTCATTTTTTGTGGATGATCTTGATGATAATGGTATTATTTCCCTTTTACCAACTTTTGATTTTTATCTTACGGATAAACAATATCGTCCATATGTTGGGGTAGGTTTAGGCTATTATATATTCAATAATATAGACGTTTCAATGAACGGTTCTACAGAAATTTTAGAAGGGAGTGTCAATAACCAACCAGGTTTTTTGGTACGAGGAGGACTTGAAATCGGTAAGACCAGGCTTGGATTGGAATATAATTTTATACCAGAAGCTGATATCGAAATACCAAACGGACAGGTGGTCGGAACAGTAAATAACAGTTACTTAGGCTTATCTGTTGGATTTACCATTGGTTTAAGGAAAAATAATGAATAGCCTGGTTTTTTTGATCATTTATTAATTGATTTTTATTAAATATTCCATTCCCATATTACCTAAGACGAATAGGTTGTTTTTGTTTGTCTTGAATTGCATCTCGATAGTTCTGCGAGCGTGTCGAAGTACAATTCCGATTACCATAGAAATCACGCGATGTGCTGGTAAAGGTATCGAGATCCGTTTATTGTCCAAACTTCTTTCAACTAAAATTGCGGATACACCAGAACTGATAAAAATCAGTTTTAAAAACACAAAAATACGGTAACATTGATCTCTTACTACAATGTTTATGGAGATTACAAACGATATTGTTTTACGACCACGGTTTTTTATGGATTTAGAAATTCCTTCCGAAAAGGCTTTAAAGGCTTTTGAAGAGAAAGGAAAAACCTGCAAAGACTTTAAGATCAGTCGTATCGATCATCATGTATTTATACGTATTCCTAAAAAAGACCAACACTTTTGGTCCCCACAATTGCATTTAGAGATTTATAATGTAGATGAACAACCCAAGCTCAAAGGACTTTTCGGGCCTAATCCAACCGTCTGGACATTTTTCATGTTCGCACATTTTATTGTGGTAACGTCTTTTATCGGAGTTGGGATCTGGATGTATGTCAATATGAGTTTGGGGAACGATTATTTGTACGCCATCATAGCGATGGTTTTGCTTTTTATTAGCTGGTTTGTATTATATTTTGCGGGTAGATTAGGTAGAGAAGCCGGTAAAAAAGAAATGTATGCTCTTTATGAGTTTATGAAGTGTGAATTAAATAGTATTGAATAGTTACAATTTTATGTTTCTTACTGATGAGTCCAGTTTTTAAAATTAAAATATCTACTGTTAGAAATGTATGATGTGTTTCAAGATATTATTAATCTACTATTGATATGTTGATTGTAATATAAATAATACGGTTTCAGGATACTAAAAATAGTGTAGAAACGTATAAAGCTGATTTTATTTATACCCATAAATCTTATTGTAGTCAGTAGATTTTTGAAAAAATAATCAAAATTGAATGATATAAGGGGAAATTTCTTTTAGATTCAATCTTAATAAGATTTGTTTTTTTACTAAATTATAGTTAATAAAATGTTAAACATCGATAAACGTAGCTATTCTTTTTTGACTAATTTTCCTAAAATTTTTCTACTTAATTAAAAGCGTTACTTTTTATATAAGTCATTGATTTTCAATAATGCAACACGGTTGCATTATTGAAAATAAAGATTATGTTTTCTAATACAAGGGGTAGGATGTTCAATTATAACCCTTTGATTATTATGTTTTTACCATATTTCCTGATTATCATTAATCTCTAGTTTTAGCGTTCTAATTTTAAACGATCTTATTTTATAAAAGCTCAACACTTTATTTTAAAACTAAAATTAAACTTTAACACAAAATTAAAAATCATGAAAACTAGATCAAAAATTTTAAGCATGGTAACAGTATTTTCTTTTCTTTTTTACAGTTGCGAAAAAGATGGAGACGCATTTACAGATTTAGAATCAGAAATTGAAACTATTAACACTATAGGAGCTGATCAGGCTGTACCTGGAGAGTATATAGTAATTTATACAGAAGATAAATCTATTTCTGGTAAAAGTGCGGAAATGAAGAGTAAATCGATGAAAACATTATCTAAATATGCAATAGCAGAGGATCACATAAAACAAACTTATAGTAATGCTATTCAGGGATTTGCAGTTAAAAATTTATCTGAAAAGCAAGCTGAGTTACTTAGAAATGATCCTGAGGTGGCTTATGTAGAGCCTAATTATATTCAGAAGCTGGATATTGAAATAGGAAAACCTGTAAGTACATTGCCTGCAATGGTTCAGAATAAAGCAGTAACTAATGATTCGCAGTTATCTAATGGAGAATTTCTTCCTTGGGGAGTAAATCGAGTAGGTAGAGCAAATGGTGCGGGTAGAACTTGTTGGATAGTAGACAGTGGTATTGCACCGCATAGTGATCTAAACATAGACACTGATCGAAGTAGAAGTTTCGTTGGTGGGTCTTGGCAAGATCAAAATGGACACGGAACTCATGTGGCAGGAACGGTTGCCGCAAGAAATAATGGTTCTGGAGTTATAGGTGTGGCATATGGAGCTACTGTAGTTTCTGTTAGAGTTTTAAACGCTGCTGGTAGTGGTGCTACTGATGGAATTCTAGCAGGCATAGACTATGTTGCTGATAATGCCAGCAATGGAGATACTTGGAACTATAGTGTTGGATTTCGTAATCGATTTACATCCCAAGCAATTGATGATACGTTTAGAAATTTAGAAAATACTACTTATGGCGCTATGGCAGCTGGTAATAGTAATGATGATACTCAATTTTATTCGCCACAAAGGTTACAAACTAGCCGCTCTTGGTGTGTTGGTAATATGACTAATGTAGATGGTCCTGCATCAGGTTCTAATTTCGGACAAAGTGTAGATCGTTGGGCTCCGGGTACGGCAGTATGGTCTACTTGGTTGAATGGTCAGTTTAACAATATCTCAGGTACTTCTATGGCATCACCACATGTAGCAGGTATATTATTATTACGAGGTAACAGCACTGCAACAGACGGATCTGTAAGCAAAGGAGGATATACAGCTCCTATAGCTACCTTAAATTAAAAATAAATAATTTTGAATTTGGTAGAGGCTGAGTAATTTCAGCCTCTTTTTTTTCATTTTTTTGAAGAAATTATTAGAGTATAAAATAGTTTTCTGTTCTACATTATATAATTCTATTGAGTCCTGTGATAAGGCAAAACAGTTTTATTTTTACAAAGTGTTACCTCTGTAGAACTCTAACACTTTAACACGCAATAAATATTCATATTTAGCATTGGTAAGATTGGTTTCTGCATTGTCTAAGTTATTTTTACTGGTTATGTATGCTATAAAGTTAGATACTCCATTATTAAACCTAATTTCATTTACGCGATAAGATTCTTCAAAAGCTGCTACTTGATTCAGTAGACTCTGATAACGGTTATACGCAGCTTTCATATCAAAATGAACCTGAGCAATAGCATTTTTTACCTCTAATGATGTCCGTTCTAGTTCAATAAGAGATTCTTCTGCTTTAATTTTTTCTAAGGCAACATTATTTTTTGCTATAAATCCATTAAAGAGCGGAATGTTTACTGCGATACCAACAACAGTATTTAAATTGTTATCAAATTGGTCTATGTACTCAATTTTGTCTCCTCTAAATTCTGTTTGAGTAGTAAAAACAGAAATTTCTTCGTTGTTTACAGTGACAAAATCACCAGTCTCCACAGTATTGGATCCTATTTCAGTGAACGTTTCAGCGACGCTAGAATAGTTGGTGTTTACTTGTCCAAAAAACGAAATTTCAGGAATATATTGAGCTTTTGCCACTCTTATTCCTTTGTCAGCAGCTTCTGCTCTTAGCTCTTTTGCTTTAAAAGTGGCTAAATTATTAATAGCATCATTAAATACATCATCTGATGAAAGCATATATTCTTCAAAATCTAGCAAAATAGATGCTTTGTCTACGGTATAATTTTTATGAGTGTTCATTAATCGTGAAAGACTAAGTTTCGCATTATTCAGATCGCTTTCTGCTGTTAATATATTGGTTTCGTCAATAGTTTTTTGACCTTTGATATCTGCATAATCTGCAGGATTTCCTACCTCTTCATTATATAAATCCTCTTGTTGCTTTAATTGTTTATCTGTAGCTATTAATCTGGCTTTTGCTAATGCTAAGACATCTGTTCTATTAAGCACCTGCAGATACGCTAAAGTCACATTGAGTATTAATGTTTGTTTGGCTTCTTCTATTTCCATCTCAGAAGCTTGTCTGTTTAATCGTTGTTGGCGAACTGTATTCAATAACCTAAAACCATTAAATATGGTGGCATCCAGATTCAGCCTTGCATTAGAAAAAGTAAGCTCCTGGTTTATAAAATCATTGGTAAAAGGATCGATACTTCTTCCGTTATTCACCCCTATATTATAATTACCATTTAGCGAGGGTAATATATTGGCTTTTGCTTGGCGATGATTAATTCTTGCTGTATTAGCATTTAAGGTTGTGGATTTTAGATCTAAATTATTTTCTAAAGCGATATCTATACATTGGGTAAGAGAGTACCTCTCTGTGTCTAGTCTTTGTGCAATTCCGAAGCACTGTAAAAGAAAGACACTGATACAAAGGATTGATTTCAGTGACATATAATTTTATATTATTCAGAGACGATACGCCCGTCTAAAAGATTAATAATTCTAGAACCATAAGAAGCATTGTTTTCAGAATGGGTAGCCTGTATGATGGTAACCCCTTCTTTATTTAATTCCGAAAATAACTCCATAATCTCAGTACTTTGTTTAGAATTAAGGTTTCCTGTAGGTTCATCAGCCAAAATTAATTTGGGCTTAGAAATTAAGGCTCTGGCGATACCTACTAATTGTTGTTGCCCACCACTAAGTTGAGATGGGAATAAGTCTTTTTTACCTACAATATTAAAACGATCAAGCATGTCAGCTACGAGTGCTTTTCTTTCAGAGGATTTTACATTTTTGTAGAGTAGGGGAGTTTCAATGTTTTCATATACATTTAGTTCATCGATAAGATGATATGCCTGAAATACAAAACCGATGTATTCTTTATATAGTTTGGATCGTTGCTTTTCTTTCATAGTATGAACGGCTTCATCCAAAAAGGTGTAACTACCGTCGGTAAAATTATCCAGCATGCCGATACAATTCAACAATGTGGATTTACCGGAACCTGATGGTCCCATTAAGGATATAAATTCTCCTTCGTTAACATTTAGGTTTATACTATCGAGTAGTGCTATTTTCTTACTTCCAGAATTGATTACCCTCGAAGCATTGGTAAGTTGTAAGATCATAATTGTTTTGATGAATGATTATAGAGTTAAATACTATTATTGAATTTCTGATATTGCTACTTCTCCTATATTCAGTCCTTTACTGATACTAGCATCACCTTTGTAATAAAGTCTTGCTTCTCCGAAGGCTGTTAATTTAATACGATTAGATGCGTTTATCTTAAATTCAGCTTCTCCAAAAGCTTTCAATTTTGTGTTTTTATTATTAACACCAAGTAGGTTTGTAAAACTTTCACCAAAAGCCGTGATTTTTTGATTTCCGATAGTTCCTTTTTTGATTTCTAAGGTACTTGCACCATAGATATCTACATCCATGTATTCAAAATTCACTTCGTTCAGAACAATTTGTGACTCTCCATAGATTTTTAATCTAAAAGTTTCAGCGGCTATTTTACTTTTGCACAGTGTTGCTTGCTCTCCTCTTATAGATAGGGTTTTGAGTTGCTTATAATTTACTGTGATCGTTAGTACTTTTCCTTTATAAATAGGTACTTGTCTTTTAGTTCCATTGATAACTAATGTTTCGTTTTTGGTAGTTTCTTTAGCATCATCCAAATATACACGAAGCGTATTTCCTTTGACCTCAATATTTATTTTGTTTTCTGGTTCTGTACTTTCTTCAATAATTACGGCTTCTTCATTACTCTCTACAAAAGTTGCCTGTATATGTGGACTTATAATTACTTTTTCGAAAGTATTAACGGTTTTCTTCGTTTGTGCTACGGCTATTTCCACACTAATTAAAGCTATAATCGCGAAGGAATATTTTAGATACTTCATGATGAATTTGTTTTAGATCTGCCCAAGGCAGACAGGTTTATGAATTTATTCGGTTTTTAGACTATTTATGGGATTAGCAATGGCAGCCTTGATCGCTTGAAAGCTTACAGTAGCTAATGCTATGATAATTGCAGCGAAGCCTGCAATGATGAATACCAACCAGTTGATTTCTATTCTATAAGCAAAATCTTGCAACCAATTACTCATGGTTAACCACGCTATAGGAACGGCAATTACTAATGATATTAAAACTAATTTTAAGAAATCTTTAGAAAGTAACTTTACAATACCTGTTACACTAGCTCCCAGTACTTTTCTTACCCCAATCTCTTTGCTTCGTTGTTCTGCGGTAAAGGCAGCTAAACCAAAAAGCCCTAAGCAAGAAATGAGTATCGCTAGTAATGCAAATATCTGGGAAAGTTTACCGACTAATTGTTCATTTTTAAATTTAGCATCAAATGCCTCATCCACAAAGGTATATTCAAAAGGAAAAGCAGGATTATCTTTTTTCATTACTTTTTCGATTCTAGAAAGTACTTCGGTAATAGGTATTTGTGCATTTGTTTTCAGATACATATACTGTGCGTAGTTATCAAAATTAAAAAACATCACTGGATCACTTTTCTGATACATATCACCGTATAAGTAGTCTTTTACGATTCCTATTACAGTATAACTTTTATTACGTATTATTTGCTTGCCAAGAGGACTACCTTTTCCCATCAATTTTGCAAAAGATTCTGTAATTATGGTATTAGTACTATCTTTAGCAATGTTCTCACCAAAACTTTTGCCTTCTACTATTTGCATTCCGGTGGTATCAAAAAAATCAGATGTTACATACCTAAAAGAAATAAGTATGTCTTTTGTATTTACCCCGCCTTGCCATTCCAGACCAGATCCATTATTTCCTCCAGACAATACATTAGAATTACTTAGTGCCACATTCTCTACAGCACCTGTACTTATCATATTTTGCTTGATCACTGAAAAATTGTCAATGATTTCTTGATTAGCTCTCATGGAGATTAAATGTTCCTTATCCAGACCAAGATCTCTATCTTTAACGTGTTGAATTTGTTGATATACAATAATGGTGCTTATGATAAATACGATGGAGATCGTGAATTGCCCGACAACTAATCCTTTACGGATAAAAGATGCAGAGCGATCGGTAGCTTTTGTACCTTTTAATACTTTAACCGGTTTAAAGGAAGATAGATAAAATGCCGGATATAAGCCGGCAAGAATACCGCAAATGATAGTAATACTCACTAATACTCCGATATGAATTGGATCGGATAATCCGAGAACCAGATCTTTTTGGATGAGAAGGTTAAACTGAGGAATTGTTATGAGCAATAAAATGATACTTACCAAGGAGGCTAAAAAAGTCATTAAAATCGCTTCTGTCATAAACTGAAGCATCAGTCGATAACGACTAGAACCCATTGCTTTTCGAACTCCTACCTCATTTGCCCTTTTTTCACTACGTGCTGTGGATAAATTCATAAAATTGATACAAGCAATCAGAAGAATAATCATGGCGATAATAAAGAACAGTTGTACATATTGAATTCTTCCACCAACTACTTTTCCTCCTTCAAATTTTGATCTTAAATGCCAGTCTTTTATCGTGTGTAAAAAAGCATAATCATCATTACCTTCATCTTTCATTGGGATTATTTGACGGACGAGAGCGTCTACTGTTTCAAAATTAGCCTCTGGAGATAATTCTACAAACGTATCTGAAAAATTGTTACCATATTCCGTCATCCATTCTTCACCTTCACTATACCTTTCGAAAGGAGCGACCCAATCAAACGGGAAGGAAACATTTTTCGGAAGGTTTTCAACAACACCAGTAATAAGATACGTGTCTTTGTTATTTACTTTAATTGTATTCCCTAAAACGTTTATATTTTTACCATATAGTTCTGCTGCAGTTTCTTCGGTAAGTACGATAGCTTCAGGATTGTTAAAAGCTTCGTATGCATTTCCTTCAATGAATTTTAAGCTGAAAATTTCTAAAAAATCAGCATCTGCATACCTACCTCTTCTATTGATGGCATTGTCTCCAACGGTAAAAAGGAGTTCTTCCGAGCTAGAACGAGTTGCTTTTATTATGCCAGGTATTTCGTCTTTCATCGCTTCTGCTAAAGGGCCTGGTGTAGAATAGAAGGTACGCCACTCTCCTTCATAAATCTGATTTGTTGGCACATAGTAGATTTGATCTTGTTTAGCAAAAGAAACATCAAAGCTTAACTCATCTTCTACCCAAAGAAAAATTAGACTAGCGCAGGTAATACCTATTGCCAAACCAAAAATGTTTAGAAAACTGTAGCCTTTATTTTTAAGCAAACTTCGAAAGGCTATTTTTAGATAATTAAAGATCATACTATTAGTTTTTGATTGGTACTATACTATAGTGAAGATAATGCCAAAAAAATAAAACACTTAAAAACAATTAGTTACGTTTATTTGTGAAAATAAAAGTGTTCGATTTTGATACACTACCTTTTCATAATCGAACACTTTAAAATTCTGATTCATTCTTCTAAAAATAGAAGTATTTAATGGTGCCAAATTTTCAATTCGGGGATCCCTTAAGTAATACTGAAATAAGTTCAGCACTAGTTGATTTACTCTGTTCTCAATGAATTTACAGGATTGGCCGTAGCAGCTTTGATAGCTTGTACGCTCACCGTTAAAAATGTAATAGTCATGGTAATCATTCCGGCTATTAGGAAAACCCACCAGCTTATAGAGATCCGATATGTAAAGTCTTGTAACCAACTTTCCATTAAGTAATATGATAAAGGAGTAGCGATAAACAAAGCTATAATTATTAATACAAAAAAGTCTTTGGTCAGCATTTTCATTACGGTACTTACGCTAGCGCCAAGGACTTTTCTAATACCAATTTCTTTTTTCTTTTGTTCTGCCATAAAGGAGATGAGTCCAAATAGTCCCAGGCAGCTAATAAGGATTGCTAGCGTTGTAAAAGCAACAGAAATGTTGGCCAATCGTTTTTCTTCTACAATTAATTTTTCAGTTTCTTTATCTACAAAATTGTATACAAATGGTGTGGTCTTATTGACGTTTTTCCACGTAAGTTGTAACTGACCGAGAATATTTTCAAAATTAGCAGTTTCAGTTTTGATTAATAACCAGTCAGGAGTGTTATCTACATACATAAGTAAAGGTTCAATCTCTTCTTTAAGAGATGCATAATGAAAATCTTCTGTTACACCAATGATTTCGACAGTTGTAACATCTGCTCCTGTAGAAAAAAGAATTTTTTGACCGATCGCATCGTCTAACTTAATACTAAAAGCATCGATAGTTGCCTTATTTACTAAAACTTGACTGGTATCCTGTTTTTTTAATGCTCGACCTTTTAAAAGTCTAGTTTTTGTAGTTTTCAGATATCCCGATTGAATACCATTCACCTTTACTAATTTAGGTTTAGATGGATCACTACCGGGGAGGTATGCACCAACGTCACCGCGCAACAATTGTGACGGGAAAATATTACAACCAGAAATTGATTTTACTCCAGAAATCTGACTCATACTGGTTTTTAGTGTTTCATATTGAGTAAAAGCCTCTTGCGTTCCTAAACGCACAGCGATCAGATTATCGCTTTCATATCCCATATCTTTATGCTGAGCAAACCTTACTTGTTCTGTGATGATATAGACAGTGGCAATTAAGCCAATAGATATCACGAATTGAAATACAACCAATCCCTTACGCAACAGAGTTCCTCCGGAATTTGTAGAAACAACTCCTTTTAAAACTCTTGTCGGTTTGATGGAGGATAATATTAATGCTGGATAAAACCCGGCAATAAAACCCGTAATAATACCTACTGTTAATAGGATTAATAATATACGCCAATCAAAAACTGCGATATAACTTACATTACCTTGCGTTAGTTGATTAACGAGAGGTAATAAAAAAATAGTTAAAGGAATACTAACAATCGCTGCTAGCACGGATAATAAAACAGATTCACCTAGAAATTGACCAATTAGTGATTTTTTATCGGCTCCAATAGTTTTGCGTACTCCAATTTCTTTAGCACGTTTATTAGCTCTGGCAGTACTTAGATTAATGAAATTAATGCAGGCAACCAATTGAATAAATAGTGCCAGTGTGATCAGTAGATATAGATATTTAATATCCGATACTGGACCTATTTGCCTTGATATACCCTTAGAATGCAAGTGAATGTCACTTACTTTCTGAAGAATAAGCTCTTTTTTAAAATTCAATTTCGCAAAATCTTTGGCTCCTCGAGCGTCAAGAAAAGCTGGAAGTTTTTCCTGAACTAAAGAAGCGTTATCAGGTGAGTTTAATTTTACATAAGTATAGATGAAATTTTGAGTTGCGAAATTTTGTACAGTTCTAACGAACTCACCAAGACCCGGTGTATTCATTGTAACTAAGTAATTAGGATTTAGGTGTGATTTTTCGGGATTACTATTATCAAAAACGCCAGTTACGGTTAGTGATAATTGTTGTTCTCCACTACCAGAAATAATGGTTTTATTTAAAGCCGGGACATTACCAAATAACTTTTTTGCCAGTGTAGAAGATAAAACGACGGTATTGGGTTGGATTAATGCAGTATCCGGATTTCCTTCTAAGAACTTAAAAGTAAAAATTCTGAATACCGTTGCATCTGCCAGATACCCTCTTGGTTCATAAAATCCTTCCTTGTTTTCACTTGCTCGAATGAGGTCTTCTGTACCTTCTCCCATATAAACTAATCTTGTAGTCTCTATTACCTCCGGAAAATCCTCTTTCATAGCAAACCCTATAGGAGGACCGCTGGAGGCAGCATTAAATTGTACAGAACTGGGATCATCGATAATAGTTCTAACTCTATACAATGACTCAGCATTATCGTGATGATCGTCATATCCAAGTTGGGCAAATACATAAATTAATATGCTTAGACAGCATACAGTACCAATAGTCAATCCTAAAAGATTGATTATTGTTTGTAATTTGTTTTTTTGGAGGCTTCTCCAAGCTATTTTAAAATAATTCCTGATCATAATAGTTCGTTTTTTGATATACCTGAGATGGACAGGTTGATTATGTTGAAACAAGTTCAGTATTTGATGATTTATTCTGTTCTCAATGAATTTACAGGGTTCGTATTGGCAGCTTGAAGTGTCTTTACACTTATTATAAGTAAGGCGAATACTATCATAGTAAATCCGCTTATCAGAAATATCCAAAAACTTATATTGGTTCTATAAGCAAAATCCTGTAACCAGTTATGAATTCCATACCAGGCAATTGGTGATGCTATTATAAATGCAATGGCAACAAGAATCAAGAATTCTTTGCATAGAAGTGTATTGATTTGAAGCAGTGATGCGCCCAAAACTTTACGAACCCCTATTTCTTTTATTCTTCGGTTGGTAGTATAAATAACCAGTCCAATTAATCCTAAGCAGCTAATCAAAATTGAAAGACCTGTTGCCCAATTTAGCAGCTTAGATATCTTTTGTTCACGATTATAAAAACGTTCGATGGTTTTATCCAGGAAGATTAACCTAAAATCATCTACTTCTGTATAAACAGACTTATAAGTACTTTCAATTTTTGAAAGAACTTCACTTACGCCTTCTGTCTTGTTATTTTGAAAAGCGATATGAATGGCTTGGAATTGACTAAATTCTTGGCGATACCAATCACCTCGAAGTGCCATAGGTTTAATGTCAGATTTTAAGGAACGCTGATGGAAATCATCCATGACACCAACAATTGGGATATTTTCTTTATTAAAACTTATAGTCTCACCGATGGCCTCATAAGGATTTTTAAAACCCAGTATTTTTCTATAAGTTTCGTTAATAATAATTTCTTTGATGGTATCATTTCTATAGACTCGTCCTGAAAGTAAGTTAATCTCAAAAAGATTCAAATAATTAGTATCGCCAAAAATAAATTGCAATTCTGAGTTGATCTTTTTTTCTCCGTTTATATAGGTGACATTAGAAGTGTTTGTTGAAAACGACGCCGGTGGGTTTCCTCCAATACTCACTTTTTTGATTTCAGGAATAGCTTTTAATTTCTCGGCATATACTTTCTTTTTAGAAATTTCACGTTGACTTCTAGGACTATATACAGAGACTATAGCTTTTGTTTCGAAACCCATTTCTTTTGTTAATAAATAATTAATTTGTTTGTCTACTAACAATGTTGCTATGATGAATATTTGGGCAATGGTAAATTGAAATATGGTTAAAAACTTTCTAAGCCTGACTTTTTTATTTCCTACTACAATTTGATTTTTTAACACGTAAATCGGGTTGAATTTCGAGAGTATTAATGCAGGATACAGACCTGATAAAAATGTAATTATAAGTAACAAAATAAGTATCCCTGCGATAATGAGAGGCGATTTAAAAAGTTCGAAGTTTAACCCTTCAGGTATAAAATCTGAAAACAGATGAATCAACCATCTAGATAATACGATTGATAATATTGCAGAGAAACTGACTAATAAAAATGTCTCCCCCATGAATTGAAGAATAAGCTGTTTTTTTGAGCTTCCTAAAGTTTTTCTGATTCCGATTTCCTTTGCGCGTTGCGACGCTTGGGCTGTATTGAGATTTACAAAATTTATACATCCCAATAATAACAAGAATATAGCAACTAAAACTAAATTTGTTAAAAGCGATTTGCTTGCCTGTCCTTTATTCCAGTCATATATTCCATACTTTTCATTAAAATGTATATCATGTAAGGGTTGTAATGTAAATTGTCGTTTAGTACCGTATTTTTTTGCATCTTCATCAGTATGTTCAATCGCTAGGTCATTAAAGTGTTTCTGAATAGCTTTTATATCGGCTGCTTCTTTTATTTTTACAAAAAGCTGAGCGTTAGAATTCGTGTTATTCCAGTTTTTTTCCAGAAATTCTTCTCTTAATCGAGTTTGTAATAGTGTTGGTTCGGATATAAATTCTTCAAAGACGATGTCTGTTCTAGTTTTGAATTTTTCTACTATCCCACTAACGGTGACATTTATGGAGTCATTATAAACCAATGTTTGACCAACAATTTCTGAAGGCATCATTTTTGGAAAATAATCTGCAGCACGTGTTTCAGTTAGAACAACATGGTTAGGCTTTGACAAAGCATATGTTTTATCTCCTGCTAAGAATTTATAATTGAAAATTTTAAAATATTCCTGATCCGCGAATATGACAAAGTTTGGCCATTTAAACTCAGAACCAGTAGTTTTATTTTCGACTTTTGATGGTCGTTCGATGTAAAAACCACTGAGAAGTTCCAAATTTGAATTATCTTTTAGCGCATCCTTTAAGGCTAGAGTGACGCCAGAATTGTAGAATATTCCTTGTGGAGAATTAAAATCGGTTACTACTCTATAAATTTTATCACCTTCTTTATGAAATGTGTCGAAAGTATAATCATAATACACCATAAGACCGATGATAAACGATACACTTAAACCTATAGTTAGGCCAATTACATTAATTAGTGAAAACACTTTTTGTTTCAGAATGTTTCTCCAAGCGATTTTTATATAATTCCAGATCATAACAGTTCGTTTTTTGATCCACCTGTGGCGGATAGGTTGATTGGTTTATTCTGTGCGTAAAGAATCTACAGGATTGGCAATAGCAGCTTTAATGGCCTGAAAACTTAAAGTGATAAGGGCTATTAACAGAGCTAAAACTCCGGTTAGGACAAAAGTCCACCAATTAAGGTCTATTCTAAATGCAAAATCCTGAAGCCATGTTTTCATAAACCACCATGCAATAGGGGTAGCTATGATAAAAGCAATTAATACCAACTTTATAAAATCTGTAGATAACATTCTCACAATATTGCTTACCGATGCACCCAACACTTTTCTGACTCCTATTTCTTTTGTGCGTTGTTCTGCAATATATGTTGCTAATCCAAACAATCCCAGACAGGCAATTATAATAGCTAGAATTGCAAAAACAAGAGCCACTTTACCAATACGACGTTCTTGCCGATACATATTATCAAAAGATTGATCTAGAAATTCATATTTAAAAGGCATTCCTGAAGCTGCCGTCTTATATTTTTCTTGTATAATATCAACTAAATTTCCAACTTCGGTTGTGTTAAACCTGAAAGCAGTGGCCCAACTGTTATTACCTAACTTAAAACTTAAAGCTCCTACATTTTGTCGTAGGGATTCATAATTAAAATTCTTAACCACACCAATAATAGTATGTGTTATCTGATTATTATCTTTATCAATAGTAAATATTTTCTTGCCTATAGGATTTTCAAAACCTGCTAGTCTAACAGCCGTTTCATTCAATATAATAGCTGTAGAATCAGTACCAAAAGTCTGCAAAAAGTTTCGTCCATCTATGATTTCCATTCCCAAGGTTTCCATATAATCGTAATCAATATTCCAATATTGCATATTAAATCCGTTAGATTCTGTCATTACAGCCTCTGTAGAAAAAGTATTATCTGAACGAGAAGAGCTTGCTACAGGTAAATAACCTGCAAAAGATGCTGACTTTACATCGATTAATTGTTCTATCTCGTTTTTTAGATATTGCCTGGTTTCTAAAGGCAATCCTGAGTTTTCAACAATTAAAACCCGGTCTTTGTTAAATCCTAAACTGGTGTTTTGTATATGATCTAATTGTTTGTAGATTACTATAGTGCCAACTATCAATATAATAGAAGTCGCAAACTGAAAAACTACTAAAAAATTTCGTAATAGATTTTTTTTCTGCCCTGATGATACTTTGCCTTTGAGTACCGTAATCGGTCGAAATGATGAGAGGAAAAAAGCAGGATATATTCCGGCTAAAAGACCTACCAAAACAGGTAGTGCGATGATGAAAATTAAAAACTGAGGGCTTACCAACGAATGGATCAATAAATCTTTTCCTGAAAGATCATTAAACCACTCTAGAGAAAGCCAAACAAATACTAAAGCTATAAAGAGCGCTAAAACCGAAATTAATGTTGATTCAGTTAAGAATTGGTAGATAAGTGACCTCTTTTCTGTACCTAAAACTTTACGGATACCCACTTCTTTAGCTCTACTCGAAGATCTAGCTGTTGTAAGATTCATAAAGTTTATACAAGCGATGAGTAAAATAAACAGTGCTGTTGCAGAAAAAATATAGACGTATTGTATATTACCATTTGCACTTAATTCTACGACTCTTGAAGAATGCAAATGAATATCTGTAAGTGGTAGTAAAGAATATTCTAATTTATTACCACTAGCTTCAAACTGGGCCAGATTATCTACCTGAATAAACTTGGATGCTTGTGGAATCACATATTTATTGATAATCTCTTTAAAATTAGCATTGAATACTTTGTAGTCAGTTTTTTCTTTTAAAACTATGTACGTATGAAAATTGTGGCTTAAATAATTCCCGAATTCGTATGATACATTTTCCATCGAAAAAAAGAAATCAAAATTGAAATGAGAATTCTTAGGTATATCTTCAATAACCGCTGTTACTTTGTAGAGTGTTCTATCATTATCATCGGTTTCCAGCATTTGTCCCAAAGCTTTATTAGGAGCTCCAAAATAACGTTTGGCCGCAGTTCTTGTAATCACCACAGTATTAGGTTCGTTAAGAGCTGTTCTTGTATCTCCAACTACTACGGGTAATGTAAACACATTAAATAGTGTAGAGTCTGCATGTGTAACGGCTATTTCATTTATGAATTCACTTCCTTTTTTTATTAATTTAGATCCTTGAGTGGCATAAAATCTTACAAATTCTTCCACTTCGGGATAATCATTTTTTAAAGCCGCTCCCATAGGATCTGAGGTCACGGCCATGTTCATTTCGGTGCCACCAAACTTTAAGTCCGAATTAATCCTGTAAATACGATTTGCTTTTTTATGGTATCTGTCATAGCTTAATTCATCCGTTACGAACATGGTGATCATAATGAAACAACCAATACCCAATGACAAACCGGTAATATTAATGATAGTAAATCCTTTGTTTTTTAAAAGATTTCTCCAAGCTATTTTAAAATAATTCCTGATCATAACAGTTCGTTTTTTGATCCACCTGTGGCGGATAGGTTGATTGGTTTATTCTGTGCGTAAAGAATCTACAGGATTTGCCGTTACCGATTTTATAGCCTGTACACTTATCGTAATAATGGTTATTATCAATGCTCCGGAACCTGCGATTAAAAATATGTTCCATGAAATTTCAGTTCTGTAAGAAAATTTCTGTAACCATTGACTCATGAAATAGTAAGCAATAGGCCCTGCTATAAATAGTGCAATAATTACGAGTTTAATGAAATCTTTAGAAAGTAACATCCATAAATTGCCTAATGAAGCTCCAAGTATTTTTCGTACACCTATTTCTTTAGTGCGTTGTTCTGCAACAAAAGATGCTAATCCAAACAATCCCAGAAGGCTTATAAATATAGCTAAGAGAGTAAATACTTTTGCTAAACTGGCAATACGCTCCTCTGCTCTGAATTTTTTAGCATATTCCTGATCCACAAACTGATAATCAAAAGGAAGGTTAGGGAAATTCTTTTTAAAAGTTTCTTCAACCAGTTCTAAACTACTGCTTACACTTTTATCAGGATGCAAACGTAAGTTAAAGAAACTTGCATTATTATCTTTATCAAAAACATACATAGCTTGTTTTACAGGACTATAAGGAGACTGAACAATCATATCTTTAATTATCCCAATAATTTTAAGTGGATCATTGGGATCTTCAGTGTCAGAATCCCTAATGTATTTACCTATTGGATCCTTTAATCCCATGTATTTTACGGCCGTTTCATTAAGAATTACTGCATTAGAATCCGATGCAAATTCTCTGGAGAAGCCTCTACCTGCAATTAGTTCTATATCTAAGGCTTTCGTAAATTCATAAGATACAGATGTATGTGCTAAATCTTCCTGAAATCCTTCAGGTTTACCATCCCAGGTGTACCCACTTCTATTAGACCAAACATTGGTAGTAGGACTACTGGTAGTTGCCATTTCTATGGCAGCACCGGATGCTATGAATTGATTACGCATAAGATCAGCTTTCCCTATGAACTCATCACTCATTACTGGAATTTGTATCAATCCTTCTTTATTATATCCTACGGGCCTATCTTTACTATGTTGTATTTGATTCATGACTACCAGTGTGCCTATAATTAGCGCAATAGATACTGTAAACTGAGTAACTACTAATATCTTTCTTGGAAGTGCTGCAAAACGGCCTGCTTTAAAAGTTCCTTTTAAAACCGAAACAGGATTGAAAGAGGATAAATACAGAGCCGGATAACTGCCGGCGAGAAATGCTGTTAATACAATAAATAATAAAGAAATACTCCAGAACTTAAAACTTAACCACGGAAAAATAATTTCTTTACTAGCTAAATTGTTAAAGGCATTTAAGAATATTAAAACAATGATAAGTGCTAAAACAAAAGAGAAAATCACAACCAGAAAGGATTCGCTTAAAAACTGAAAAATAAGCTGTCCTCTTTTAGAACCTATAGATTTTCTTATACCAACTTCTGTAGCTCGCTTTTCTGAACGAGCAGTACTTAAATTCACAAAGTTAATACAAGCAAGTAGTAACACAAACAGACCAATTATTCCGAATAACCAAACATTTTCAATACGTCCACCTGTTTGAACACCATTTTCGAAATTTGAACGCAAATGCCAGTCCTTCATAGGTAATAAAAACAACTGAGGATTAAACTCTGCCGTTTCTTCATTAGCATTTTTCTTAGCATCTTTTATTTTGGACGAAACAATATCCATAGTAGTATTTTCATTGATCTGTACAAAAAGTTGAAATGAATTGTTTCCCCAGGACTCAGCGGCTCTTGTCAACCATTCTTGAGTTGTGATATAATGCTTCCACGGAATGATATATTCTGTGTCTTCAAAAGCGTTATTCACGGGTATATCTTCATAAACTGCAGTTACTATTAAGTCATCCGTATTATTTACTTTTATAATCTTACCTACAGGGTTTTCTTTAGCAAATAGTGTTTTGGCAGTGGATTGAGAAAGCATTACTGAATTTTTTTCTTTTAATCCGTATTTTTCACCTTGAAGAATTTTTAGGTTTAATATATCCGAGGCAGGTTCTTGCATAAAATTACCTTCTCTATAAATGCTTTTTTCACCATATCTTAAATATCGGGGTTGCGTCCAGGAAGACATCATGATATGCTTAAAATTGTCATTGTAATTTTCACGTAATTCAAATTCTAAAGGTCTTGGTATAGCAGGTCCTGTACCAATTTTACCATTAAAAGTTTGGCTTTGGAAAACTTGTGCAATTGTAGCTTTATTCTCAAAGTAATCGTTGTTACTTAATTCGTCTGTAATCCATAATCCTATCATTATAGTTACTGCCATACCTAAAGCAAGACCAGAAATATTAATAAAAGAATATATTCTATTTTTAAGAAGATTTCTAAACGCTATTTTGATGTAATTCCTAAACATAATTGTTGATTTATTGATTCAATGTTGATTGACTTATTTTCTTAATGCAGGCTTACCACTTTCTTAATTTTCCATTTTCCGTTTTGATATTGCCATATTAAGATAAATTTCATCGGTATAGATTCGGCATCAGGTTCCTGATTATTGTAATACTTATGGAAACCTATTTGAACTGCGCCGTAGTCTTTGATTGGATACACTTCTACGCTTTCTTTTAGTAAAATTCTAGTAACTTTTCCGCAGATATACTTGTTAGTGCCATCAAGAATATCTTGCTTTGAGGTCATTAAACCACCTTTATCATGAAAAAATTCAATATTATCACTATATATTTCTGCTTGCTTTTCTAAATTGCAGCTATTATAAGCGTCAAAGAATTCTTTATCCATTTTGATTATAGTATCATATAATTCCTTATTCACAGGATTGTACTTTCTTATTTGACTAGTACTATATTCTTGCGCTTCAATACTGGTTATAAAAAATAGTATTAAGGTAGATAGTGCTATTATGAACTTTATTTTATTCATCTCTATATTTAATGACTGTTCGCTTTTTGGAACAATAGATCGGTTGTTTGATTGATTGATTGATGAATGACCTTTGCGATTATGTTAGAATGTTTTCAGTCACTTTTTGTCCGTCTAGCATTCTGATAATTCGATGACTGTATTTAGCATCATGTTCACTATGAGTTACCATGATGATAGTGGTTCCTGCTTCATTAAGTTCGATTAGTAAATCCATTACTTCGTTACCATTAGTACTATCTAGATTTCCTGTAGGCTCATCTGCTAGAATAAGCTTGGGATTATTAACTACAGCTCTGGCTACAGCTACACGTTGTTGTTGCCCACCGGATAATTGTTGTGGAAAATGATTGCGACGGTGCATGATTTGCATTTTTTCTAATACTTCCTCTACACGTTTTTTGCGTTCTGCAGGCTTAACTCCAGTATAGATTAATGGCAATTCTACATTTTCAAAAACGGTAAGCTCGTCGATTAGATTAAAACTCTGAAAAACAAAGCCTACATTATGTTTACGCAAGTCGGATCGTTTACGCTCTTTATAACCAGCAACTTCTTCGCCATTAAATTTAAAGCTACCACCATCAGGATCATCCAGAAGCCCTAAGATGTTTAGTAAGGTTGATTTGCCACAACCAGAAGGTCCCATGATGGCTACAAATTCGCCTTCTTTTACGCTAAAAGATAGTTTGTTAAGCGCTATGGTTTGTACCTCTTCAGTCCTGTAAAATTTTTCTAAGTCTGTTATCTGTATCATTACGTTCGATTATTTGACCCGCCTAAAGCGGATAGGTTGATTTCTTTTACTTTAAAATTAATTCTTCTGTGTCTCCAAAGCTGTCATAGCTAGATGTTACTACTTGATCACCGGGTAGTAAACCTTCTATAACTTCATAATATTCTGTGTTTTGACTTCCTAGACGGATATTTACTTTATATGCATTATTTCCGCCTTCACTGATTTTGAAAATCCAATTACCGCCAGTTTTCTGAAAAAATCCGCCTTTGGGAATGAGTAAAGCTTGTTTTTCAGCACTTAAGGCTACACGAATTTGTAAGTTTTGCCCTCTACGAATTCCTTCTGGAACATCACTTTCGAAATGCATGTCCACCTGAAAACGTCCGTTAGTAACTTGTGTAAATACTTTTTTGATGATGAGCGTATAAGTTTTTTCATTAAAAGTGAAGGTGCCCTTTTGGCCATTATAAATTCTGGAAATATAATGTTCATCAATATCTACACGAACTTTAAAACCACTCAGTACATCAATTTGTCCCAGGCGCTCACCTTTATTTTTTGATTGTCCAATTTCTGCATCTAATGAAGTTAATTGCCCATCTACAGGAGCGCGTACTACGAGATCACCTACTTTTTTGCGCATTAATTCTAGTGCACTTTGTGTTCTGGCGTAAGAACTTTGAGCCTGACTCAGTTCTTGTTTGGTTGCAGAAGAATCTTGACTCAATACCTGTTTTGCTAGTTGCATACGTTGTTTTTGATAGTTGTAATCGTTTTCAGAAGATTCATATTCCTGACGACCAACGGCTCCTTTATCATATAATTTTTTATTTAGCTCATAGAGGCGCTTAGCTTCGATAAGATTGTTTTCTACATCTGTAAATTGATTTCGTCTATTAATCGTATTCTGGCGTGCAGCATTTTGAGAAATCTGCATCTGTGTTAATAAGTTGTATACTGATGTTTCCTGATTGATCAAACTTAATTCCAAATCCGTATTGGATAGCCTTAGAATGGGTTCGCCTTTCTTCATAATAGCACCATCTTCTACAAATATTTCTTCCACACGTCCACCTTCTAACGCATCCAAATAAATAGTAGTGATAGGCAACACAATTCCATTTACCGGAATGTTTTCTTGAAATACATCTTTCTTAATGGTATTGATTGCAATACGCTCTTTTTCTACATTCAATTTAGAACCCCCTGTAGATTGTACAAAGACAAAAATGATTAGAGCTAATATCGCTAAGCCACCGATTGACATCGCTATACGTGATGTTGAAAATTTCTGTTTTTTAATTGGAACGTCCATGTTTGGTCTTTTGGTTACAGCTAGTACATAGTCAAGATGATGCCAAAAAAATAAAATGTTGATTTTCAGCAAGTAATGTTTTTTAGTAAAAATAAAAGTGTACGGTTTCGATACACTTTGTGTTCGGAAATAGTACATTTAGAGCAATTAGATATTTTGTCGTCTAATTTTTATAGGTTAAAACTAATCTTAATAAAGTGGGAATATTTTTATAAATGAATATGTCTACATTTTTGATAAGAAAGCGAAACGGTTGTATAGGTGTAAATTTTATAATTATCTACTTAAAATTATTTATAAAATTTACACCTATACATATAATATTGTAATATTGTATCAATGGTATTAAAGGAAGCTACAATTTTAGTTATAGACGATGATGTAGATGTACTAACTGCATTACGTCTTTTATTAAAACCTTTAGTGAAGGAGGTTGTTATAGAAAAGAATCCCAATAATATTGGTGCTCAAATAGAGCAGAAAAATTTCGATATCATTATTCTGGATATGAATTTTAATGGTTTGGTGAATACCGGTAACGAAGGGATATTTTGGTTAAATGAAATTAAAAAGAAAAAAGCTGGGACCGATGTCATTTTGATTACCGCTTATGCGGATATTGATTTAGCTATTCGAGCGTTAAAAGAAGGAGCTTCTGATTTCTTAGTAAAGCCCTGGAAGAATGAAAAAATCATCAATACAATAACTACCTTATTAGAGTCTAGAAAATCTAAAGATTCGAAAAAAAGAGTTTTACAAACAGGAACAAATACAATTATTGGAGAAAGTGAAGCCATAAAGGATGTTTTTTTAAAGCTCAAAAAAGTGGCTCCAACGGATGCTAATGTACTAATCCTCGGAGAAAACGGTACCGGTAAGGATTTAATAGCAAGAGCACTACATGATAATTCGCACAGAAGTGATAAACCTTTTGTAAAAGTTGATGTGGGTGCATTGACTTCTACACTTTTCGAGAGTGAATTGTTTGGCTATAGAAAAGGTGCATTTACAGATGCGAAAGAAGATCGGATAGGACGATTCGAAGCTGCAAACGGAGGAACCCTTTTTCTGGATGAGATTGGAAATATTACCTTAGGGCAACAAGTAAGGCTGTTAACGGTTTTGCAAAACAGATTGGTTACACCATTAGGGTCTAATGAAGAAATCCCAATTGATATTAGATTAATTTGTGCAACGAACATCGAACCAAAAGTTTTAGCTGATGAACAGAAGTTTAGAAAAGATTTAATTTATAGAATCAATACTGTAGATATCATAACACCACCGTTACGAGATCGTGGAACGGATATCACATTATTGGCTAAACATTTTATTAGCATTTATGCAGATAAATATAATAAAAGTGCATTCACGTTAGATTCAGGATTTATTTCTAAACTAAAAAAGCATGATTTTCCGGGTAATGTAAGAGAGCTACAATATGTTTTGGAGCGTGCAGTTATTATGACTGACGGAAATGTGCTACAGCCCGAAGATTTAGTTTTTTCTTCTATAGAAAGACAAACAAATAATACCGCTACCACAACTATGAATTTAGACAGTATAGAAAAAAATGCGATTCTTACAGTTCTGGAAAAAAATAAGGGAAATGTCTCGAAGTCTGCAAAAGAGCTTGGAATTACGAGAGCGGCATTATATAGAAGGCTAGATAAGTATGAACTATAAGGGTTATATAACCAGACTATTTTTAAGGATTCTAATTTTGGTAGGACTCATATTAGGTCTCGTGTACGCTATTGATAAAGAATATACTACCATTATTACTCTTGTAAGTTTTGTTATTTTATATAATGGGTACGCTATTTATATGTTTGTTAAAAGGCGTTTTGTTGTAATGGATGACTTTTTTGAAGCGGTAAAATATCGTGACTTCTCCAGGTGGTTTCCTGAAGACAGAGGTCCTAAGGATATACGATTTCTGTACAGGGGCTTTAACGAGGTAAACCGCACAATCAAAGATATTAACTCTCAGAATGAAGCACAATATGTCTACCTTCAGAAGATTCTGGAGATGGTAGATATTGGTATTATTGCCTATAATCTGGAAACAGGTGATGTGTTGTGGTCTAATGATTCGTTTAGAGATACATTGGATGTCCCGGCATTTAAGAATATTCGTTTTGTAGAAAAAAGAAAACCCGATCTATATGATGCAGTTTTTGAAACTTACCATAAAGAGCCGAATTCAATTTCTATAGCTGTACAGAATGAAAAAATAAAAGTATTAATATCTGATACGGTTTTTCAGGTTAAAGAAGACCCATTTAAGCTGATAGTTTTACAAAACATTGATGATACCCTAAATAAAAATGAATCTGAAGCCTGGAAAAAACTATTAAGTGTAATGACTCACGAAATTATGAATTCTATTGCTCCTATTTCATCGTTGGCAGATACATTGCAGTCACACTTGGAACTAACTTTGAATAACCCAGAAGAATATCCATTAGAATTAGAGGATCTAAATTCTGGTGTAAAAACTATAAAAAATAGGAGTGAAGGTTTATTGAAATTTGCTAAAACGTATCGTAGTTTGAGCAAAGTGACGCATTTAAATCTAGAGAAGAAGAAGGTTACTGAACTTTTTGATACTATACAACTCTTAATGCAACCTTCTTTGGATGTAAAAAATATTAAAATTGAGTTCAAAGTTGTGCCTCCAAAAATCGAATTGAATATTGATAGTTATTTAATAGAACAGGTTTTGATTAATTTAATTTTAAATGCGGTTGACGCTTGTAAACATAAACCGACTCCAGAAATACGTGTAATCGCTGAACAAAAACCAAATAGAAATATCGTACTTAAGGTTTATGATAATGGTGCCGGTATTCCGCAGGATATTATGGATAGCATTTTTATTCCGTTTTTTACCAGTAAATCTACAGGAAGCGGTATAGGTCTTAGTTTATGTAAACAGATCATGTTACTTCATAGAGGTAAAATTCTGGTTAATAGTAAAGAAGGAGAGGGAACTGTATTTACGCTGGTTTTTTAAATAAAACATTGATTTCAAATATTATTTATTCTGCAATAGGAGCATTCACGCAGTGCTTAGGAATACCGAATCCATCTACTAGCATTTCTACGTGAGGTCTTAATTCTGTAGATAGGCGTTCTACTCGTTGTCGTAAAGCTTTTGATTTATTACTGCCGATGTATCCTTGTTCTAAATACCAGGAAGCATCTTCGCGCAATTCATGTAACGCATGCAAAGTCCCTAATTTTTGAAATAATAATTTGTGCTTTTCTTCTTTAATTGTTTCGGTGAAATTAACAAAAGTTGTATAAGCCAGTTCTACACTATACGCTTTTCCCAGAGCTAATAAATGTGTTTGAACTTTCAAGAAAGCCTGATAAGAGGGAACTCCTTTTTTTATATAATCCTTAATTCGCATTGCCGCAGTGTATGTAAGTCGTCTTGTGCGGTAATCAAACGCATGTTTATGAAATTTTGAGCTATATAAGTGATCTTTATCCGTGTTGTTGGTATAGGCTGGATTAATTGAATTGAATTTATCATTAAGTCTGGAGGTTAATAGTTTTAGGACGGCGGTAAATCCTGCGCTGTTAAATTCTGAAGTAAATTCTGACAGAATACCTTTGGCAGCTAACTGTAATAGAACATGATTATCTCCTTCAAAAGTTGTGAAAATATCTACATCGCCTTTGAGATCAGCGATTTGATTCTCCATTAAATACCCTTTACCACCACAAGCTTCTCTACATTCCTGGATTGTTTGATTTGCAAACCAGGTAATGATGGATTTCAAACCAGCAACTTGTGTTTCAATCTTTCGCTTATCGGGCATTCCTTCATTACTATATTCTTCCATTATATGAGTTAAAGTAACATCATACACATAACAGGAAGCAATTGGTGGTATTAGTCGTAATTGATGAGAAGGGTAATCCATCAAGAGATCCTCCTGAATTTTAATACTATCGTTAAATTGTCTTCTTTTTAAAGCATGTTTAACAGCGATGGTAAGTGCTTTTTTAGCACCACCCAGACCGGCACGGGCTACACATATCCTTCCTCCAACCAAAGTGCCTAACATCGTGAAAAAACGCTTATTGGAATTCTTAATATCTGATAAATACTTTCCTTCGTCAGTAATATCTCCATATTTATTTAGTAAGTTTTCCTTGGGAACTTGTACTTGATGAAACCATATTTTACCATTATCTACACCATTAAGGCCTAATTTATAACCGTTGTCTTCGATACGAATACCTGGTAACAGTTCATGGTTTTCATTACGAATAGGTACCAAAATTGCGTGTACTCCCTCATTCTTACCATTCACAATTAATTGTGCAAAAACTGATGCCATTTTGGCGTGTAAAGCATTTCCAATATATTCTTTATTATCATTATTTCCGGGAGTGTGTATGATAATGCTGTTTGTCTCCTTATCATAGGTAGCAGTAGTCTTTATACCTCTTACATTAGATCCATGCCCGGTTTCTGTCATAGCAAAACACCCTAGCAGATCAGCATTACCTGTATCCTTGAGATATTGATCGTGATGTTTTTTAGTACCTAACTTTTGGATACTTCCGCCAAACAAACCAAATTGTACTCCAAATTTTACTGCCAGGCTACCATCGACAAATATTAAACTTTCGAAAATGTTTGCGTAGGCAGGCATATTATCGATTCCTCCATATACTTCTGGATAAGCCATGGATCCATATCCTTTTTTCGCAAGAAATTTTACCTGTTTCAATACATGTTCCCGAAATTCTTCCTTAGTTCTCCTTAGTTGCCATTTAAAAATAGGATCGTTTAAGACTTTTCTGAAAGTATCTATGATAGGAGCGTTTTTTCCTTTCAGGATAGTATCGATCGATTCGGGATCATAAAGGTTCGAAGTAGCCTCTTTCTGTACTTCTACCTCAAATAAATGATGATAATGATTGGGTTGTATACCAAGGTTGATCTCTATCTCTTTTAAATTAGTATTAAAAGGACAATCGCTGTGATAATGACAAACAATTTTTTGGCTGAATGTTGAGAGCGGATATGTATCACCTTCTAAAAGCTTTACTTCCGAATTAGAAATGGTGTTCTTCCAATTTTTGAACTCTTCATTTGTAGGAGGAACATCTTTATTTAACCAATTTATAAGTCTATGTTGGTCATTTTTGCTCAATGTTTGATCTTTTTCAATATGGTTTTTTACCACAGATATTTCAGAATGTGATAATAAATCATCAGACCAGATTACATAAAAAAATGGGATGTATTGTAAAATACCGGGAGTGTACTTAAGTATGTTCATAAAATGAAATTACAATAAATACTACTAATAGTATTACTGTATTATAAAGTAATTAACATTTGTTCTATTGATATTGGTTTTAATAAATTACAGTAAATTGAGAAGTAGGGAGGTAGAAGGAGTAAAACGTGTAAGAACGCTAGTTTGCTTTTGATAATTCAATCGTTACTAGACTACACCTACACCAAACAAAGTAGAAAAGATGAACACAGTCAATCCTTTGATACCTGGAACGCTTCTTTATCGTACAGAAAAGACAAAGATGCTAAATGGGAATATACATTGAGGGCCACTAATATATTAGATGTAACATCACGAGTAAATAACAGAGCGACGAACCTTTTTGTTTCTTCTAACGAAACCTTAATTTTACCGAGATTTATAACCTTTAGATTACGGTATGTACTTTGGTTCTTATATAACAAAATGGTTATATCAAACAATACAATGCGTGATAACCTTTTATAAATAAAGAAGTAGGGGAACTGAAGGAGAATCCAATATGCTGGGTTATGTTTTCTTTTAGCAAAGATTTGTTTGACTTATGTTCATGAAAATAAATTTTGAACGCAAGTAAAAGGAAATTTTTCTTAAACATCCCTATTTATTGCTCAATATTATATTTAACATATGATTTGGATAAGGTATACAAATAGCAGGTATCTTTACTGTGTTAAAATTCGAAAAGCTCCAATTTAATCTTGTTTCCCTAAATTCAATATTCTTTTTCTGCTATCTTTTTTTCTCAGCAATAATGCAAAAGAACATTTTTAAGTTAAACATAGGAATAGTAAATAATAAACAGAAAAATAATGAAAGAAGGAACAGTAAAATTTTTCAATACTGCCAAAGGATTTGGCTTTATAAAACTTAAGGATTCCGATGAGGATGTCTTTGTACACCAAAGCGGTGTGATTGATGAGATTAGTGAGAATGATAACGTAAAATTCAAGATGGAAAGAGGTCCAAAGGGAATGAATGCGGTGAATGTTGAGTTGGTCAAATAGTAGATCTTGTATCTTCAAAAATATCGAAAAGCCATCTGTTAAAGATGGCTTTTTATGTCTTATATAGTATGGCAATGCTCAAACGTATATGGTACTAATAAAATTCTTTACAAAAAATAAAATATGACAATACAAATAAAACTACTCTTAGTATTACTGATTTCATTTGGTATTTCTACTTCTCAAGAAATGAATGAAATATCACAAATAGAGGGAGTGTATCAAGGTCGAGTTGAGGACGGTTATTCATTTTGTCATAAAACGGCATCCGGATTAGAAAAAACGTTGATTTTTGATGAAATTCTGCCTGTTATACTAGAAAGAAATTTATTACATCCTGATAAAGATATCGGTGATAACTTTAGTATCTCGTTTATTAAACATACGGTGATTGATAACGAAATTACCACCGAAGTATCAACCATAATACGCTTACAAAAACTTGCGCCTGGGCAACATCTTGAAAAATGATATAAGAATTAGCTTTCAATGATAAGCATATGCTTTATTTAACTACAGACATATACAAAGATGAGTACAAAACTATTCATAAAATACATGGTCAGTTTACGATGTAGACTCTTGGTTAAGGATGAGTTAATAAAACTTGGTTTGCATTATGTCGTATTAGAATTAGGTGTTATTGAAATCCTGGAAGATATAACTAAAAACCAGCGCATACAACTGAAGAAAAATCTAAGTAAATCCGGTTTAGAATTGATGGAAAATAAAAAAAGTATTCTAATTGAGAAAATTAGAAATGTTATCATCGAAATGGTTCATTACACAGATGAATTGCCCAAAGTCAATTATTCAGATTACATAAGTAAAACGGTTGGTTATAATTACACATATCTAGCCAACATTTTTTCTGAAGTAAAAGGTATTACGATTCAACAATTTATTATCATACATAAAATTGAAAGAGTCAAAGAATTACTTATTTATGATGAATTAAATCTTACTGAGATTTCTTATAGATTACACTACAGTAGCGTGGCACATTTATCCAATCAATTCAAAAAAATCACAGGTCTGACTCCTACGTTCTACAAGAAACTGAAGGAAAAACGAAAACGAAACCTAGAGGATCTATAATTGCTGAATATTATAGCAACTTGATCCTTATTACATAGACCGTTTTTAATTACTGCTATTTTCTCAGGATCTTTAAAAGTGTGATATATGTAATATAAGTCTGAACTAATGTAACACAATAAGACATTAATTAATCGATTTTTGTGTGCATAATAATACTACCCATAACAGCTTGGATATTACTAATATTAAAACATAAAATCATGTCAAAAGGAAACGAAGGTAAACCGAAATCAGGTAAAAAAGCTCCTGAAAAAAACTTAAAAGAAAAAAGGGCTGCAAAAGCAGCAAAAAGAAAGGAAAAAAGAAGTGAGGAGTAAACTTCAATTGTAAGTCATACGTATCGCATTTGATCTTAGCATTAACCTTCTTTTATAATCTTGATGAAAAATCGTGAATTAGAAAAATCAACGAATTATAGATTGGCTGATACCATTGATTATATGCCTGGTTCTGTGGTTATGAAAGTAATTCTAAAGAAAATAACAGGAATCGTAGCCATATCATCATTTGATAGAGGAGAAGCATTGCTTTCCAAAATATCTCCTTTTGATAATCTTATTCAAATTATAGACGGAGAAGCTGAGATTGTCATTAATGAAGAATCAAATATTATTGAAACTGGTCAGGCAATCATTATCCCTGCTCACGCAAGGAATTTAATAAGGGCTAATAAACGTTTTAAAATGTTATCTACAGTAATCAAGAGTGGTTATGAGAATATAAGTATTTAAGGGCTAAATAAATTATGTATGGTAGGACAAGAAAATAAATTCAAACCAGGAGATACAGTTTATGCCAAAGCAAATCCCGGAGTAAAATTGATTGTAAGGTTGTATAATCGACGAATATATTATTGCAAATTAGCCGAAGATCCAGAGAAGAAAGAAGTAGTGTTTTTTGAACGAGAGCTTTTGAGTTGATTTTTATTTTTAGAATAATATAATTGATAGTAACATAAAAGAATAAATGAAATGGCTAAAACAAATATTACAAGAAGTTGGAGAGAGCAAAAGGTAATGCTCAAACGTAGATTTAAGTTTCTGTCAGACAAAGATTTTGACTTTGCAGATGAACAAAAAGAAATGATGCTAAATGGTCTTGCCATTAAACTTAAGAAATCCAGGGCAGAACTAGACTTACTTTTTGCAGAGCTTCAAACTTATTGAATTCAATTGATGAAGAGAACTTTGCCTTTTAAGAATTGAGATTTGGAATATTAAGTAAATCACAGATTGTAGATTTTTGAAAAGAGTTATGCTATATGTTCTGGCATTAACAAGACGCTAATAAGTGTTTCGATAAACCTCAAAATATCTTTTTGTTGTAAAGTATTACTACGTTAGAAGGACCACCAGTTGAGTTGCAAAAAAGCAAGGAATATTCTGTCAAAGTACAAAAGATATTATTTAAGGATTGGAATTAGAATCGTAGTTGTCTATTACTTTCCGATACAATATGTAACCAATCCTTATAAATAAAGGGTTAGGAGAGTAGGAGGTGAAATGAGGGTGCTAGATTATGTTTTCTTTTGGTAGGGTTTTGTTTGAGTTTAGGTAGATTAAAACCTTTTTAGCTTGATTTTTATAAAAGCTCATTTAAGGTTACGTGTTACAAGTTATTTCGTTTTTTTTTTAATATTAAGTATTTATATAAAGCTAGTTAATTTCTTTTCTAAATTCACTTTCCAGTTCGGTTTCTATATATTTTAAAAATTTTCTATAATATATTGTAATTTTATTTCCATTTTCATTATAGTTCTTCATTTTAGGTTGTGCATCAGTTAAAGTGTAAAAAGTTTTATCAGAGAAACTTTCAATTGCATATAAGTTTACAAAATTATTTATATAATGAATCCATAGTTTCTCAGTTTGTTTTTTTTCTTTCCACTTTATTTTACCACTTCCAAAATCGTATTCAAATTTTAATTTGTTGTATTTACAAAATATGCGCCACCGCTTACTTACATTATGTTGTTGTTTTTTGTTTAAATAATATTCTTCAAATAATTCTGAAAGTTTGTTTATATTATTATTTAAAAGTAAAACTTTGTGTAATCCATAACCATCAGCATTTCCTAATAGATCTGATATTGGAGCCGACATATTGAAAAAATTTCTACTACCTCTGTTTATTCTATTTAATATTGAACCTTCTACACCATTAGCACTCTTTAAAGTACCAATGCCAACATCATATTGAATATGCCAGTACGCCGCTATACCAATGTCAGCTACCCAACTAGACGGGAAAATATTTGGAACATCAAAATTCAAGTAAGGAGAACTAGTTCTAGGGTTTAATAGTGCATCTAAACATAAAATTAGATGGCCTAAATCTATTTTTTCGCTGCCTTTAATTAAATACGGAGACGGATTATCATTTTTCCCATTTTCATCTGCTTTTTCTCTCAACTTTTTTGGTATACTATTAACTATTTTTTTATCAACCCATGTTCCGTAATTTCTTCTATTTGAACTAGGTAATAATCTTTGAAATGCTAAATCTTTTATTGGATTTCCTGATGTGGGAATTTTTTTTTCATCGGGAAATGGAAAAATGGTAATTGGAGGAATAATAAGTTGCGTTAAGCGCTCATATGATATAAAATGGGATATCCCAGGATAATATATTGAACGAAATAAGTTTATAAAAGAAAATTTATCATAATATTTGTCTATACGATATATTTTTTTTTCAAAATGTTTTAATAATATTATAAAAGAATTTATGCTAATATTCCCTTCTTTAAATTTAAGTGGAGGCATAATTAATAGGCTTATGATTATATCTAATAATTTGATTTAATTAGTTTTTTTGCTAATTTTTTTATTTAATATGATAGTTGGATAATTTGATTTGTTTTGATCGAGTTTTAATTAAAACATATTAAGTTTATCAACGGTTAATTTTTTAATGAGATATTTTATCAATTATAGAATCTGTTTTATCTGTATTATCACCCCATTTCAATCTGATTTGAAAATTACCAGAGTTATTACCTGAAACGATAATACTATTGTCATCAAGAGCTTTAATATAGAAATCAACTTCTATCTCAGAAGGGGCACTGGCCTTTGGTAATTTGCCTACACCTTTAGAAACCATTTGTGCAATGCTATTTATAGAGCCAAAGGTGTCTTCAAGTGTAGATGTAATCCCCGTAGCACTAGAGATATCAGCTTCTACGATTTCCATTTGAATACTTCCATTAGAAGTATTGAATGTTTTATGTTTTATAGACATTTGTTACTTGTTTTTAATTATTATTTTTAGGATGTTTTTGTTACCAGACGTACAAGATTAGTAGGGACAATAATTTTTGGAGAATCGTCTGGAAAATCTTCACTCGTTTCTGGAAGCGATATGGGAGTAATTATTTGTAGTTCATCTTTGGTGGGTAAAAAATCTTTCAATTCAGCGTAATATCCTTTATTCATTTTTAGTTCTTCTAACTTCTTTTCAAAATTATTTCTGGCTTTAGTATCCATGGTACTTGAGTGTTTTTCAAAAAACTCTTCCCATTCAGAAATAAAAGCAGAAAAATTTATTTCAAAAAACTCTTGCAATTCTATCATACTCATTGAAATAACATCTTGATTATCCTTAAATAAAATGTTACTTCCAAATACATTTATAGCTATCAGGTGTAAAGAAGATTCTAGATTTGCTGGTAACAAAACTCTAGCCGAACCCGCTTTTAAAAATCCTTCAAATAAAGGATCGTCGCTCTTTAAGGAATCAATTTCTGACCTTGAAAAAACAAATTTATTATCATTATTGCCTAAAATATTATTTGTACTCCAAAAGGAAGAATATAACTCATAAGACATATTTTTCCAGTCAAATGCAGTTTCGAAAAATTTGATCCATTTAGCATTTTCAATGGCTTCATCTATTTTGATTTTTGGAGAAGCATTAGTACTTCCTGGTTCAATATCTGGAGAGAAAAGATTGGTTTGAAAAGCATCATCACCTAAATACAAAGCAATACAAGAACGTTTAAGTTCCTGATTAATAATTTCTTTATTGATTAACGGATTATGACCACCGATAGGGACACCTTCTTGTATTTCTAGTTCTGCCATTTTTTCTTCATAGTCCAATAATTGTCTACGATATTCTTCCATCACGGTATCATAGGTTTCTAATTGCCACTTTTGGTATAGCTCATCTGATAACTCACATTCTACTTCAACGTTTACCGATAAACTAATAGGTCCTATCGGAATATCTAAATTAATGTAAGATATATCTAAGTGAATTGTTAATGCAAATGGAACTTCATTGGATTCTTTATTTAAAAGGCTTGATCTTAACTCTTGAATTATTGAATTATCAAAATTTTCATTATCAATAATTACTTTATTTCCTATTATAAACTGCTTAGCTCTAAAAGCGAACCTGAAATTTCCTTCAAGATCGTAGAGTTGATGATGGTTAAATTGGGCAATATGAGCTTTTGTAGCTATATATCCTTTCGGAACTTTTACTGCACCAGAAATTATAAAAGAATGAAAACGATTATATTTTCCAAGAGATATATCCTTTGAAGATTGTGTAGCAATCACTAGTTTTTTTGGAGGAGGAGGTTTTAAGCCTGATATGGAAGATTTACCTATCCCTATGCTCATATAATTGTTTTCCTTAATTTGACTTGGAGTTTTTAAACTATTTGTAAATAAATTATACAGTTTAATTTCAGGATGTGGAGGTTTTAAGGGTAATTCTTGAAGTGAGCTTTTCAATGCTTCGTTATATAAATAATTAAGTGAGGGTTGTGGAATGATAAACTCATAAAACAATCGTTTACCCAAAGTTTCTACTTTGGTTTTATATACCTTATTCTGCCATCTGTATTCTCCAACTACATGCCCATTCCCTACATTATCAAAACCGTGTTCGTTTCTTTCTTCAAATTCTTCCAGTATTCTTGTGGTTTTACTTTGTTTTACCTGTTCCTTGATTTTTTCTACAGATTTTTGAATAATTTCTTTGGCGTAGTTTGAGGATTCTTTTTGGATTTCTTCGCTAGAACTGCTGGTAGAAAATCCAGCATGAGCACTGAATTTTACCGGACCAAATCCCCCAGAGACTTCAACACCAGCTTCAAATTTAGTTTGTGATTTAATCGTTTTTTGAATTTCTTTTTCCAATTCAAATCGTTCCGTAGTTTCTAGGTGATTCGAACTTTCAGTAGATCGATCTTCTTCAACAGATCTAAATTCTTCTAATTGTCTTAATTTTCTATGAGATCGTTTACGGTATTCATTGGCCATGATATTTTCGTAATGAGCAACTTCCCCGTCTACATAACCAGGATCATCTAATTGTTGTTTAACAACTTCTAGGTCTCCAATACCAATAGGCTTTATTTTTGGAATTAAATTCATGGCTGTATTTTTTTGAGTGTTTTTACAAATCGTCCATTCTTGATTTGAATGGTTTCTATTAAGGAAAGCGTATTTAACTCTCCTGTTAGAGAGGTAATTTTGGTGTTTATGGTTTCGTCTAGCTCGGGTTGAGATTGATGAAAAACGGATATTTTGTTTTGATCAAGAATTAGTTTTTCATTTTTAGAAAAATCTTTTACCTCAAAAGATCTTGCTTTCAGAAGTCTATTTTGATATGCGGCTAGCTCTTTATTATATTTTTTTATGATCTTTTGATCTGTATTATCTGTTAATTTTGGAGCTATTGGGACGATTAGTTTATTTTCTTTTTGTTTGATGATACCATTTAATTTGTTCTTTATTTGAGAAAGTTTCTCAATTTGCGCTGACACATCTTTAATCTTATTTTTCCTATCCAATAAGGGATCTATTTTTATGTTTTTAGTAGGATTGGATGCAGGTGTTTTATTTGCTTTGGTATAAAACGAGACATCCAGGGCAGGATTATAAGTGTCAAAATCTTCTATATAGTTTAAAAGCTGCTCTTGATCACTTTTATATTCATATAATTGGAATACTTTTATCCAAAAAATCGCTTTGGGAAGCAATTGCCTCACTTCTTTGTTAGGAATTATTCTTAACGAATAATAAGAATCCCACATTTTTTGAGAAAAAGATCTTATAGTCGATTGAATGACGTTGGGACTATTAGATTTAATGGGTAATATTTTTGTAATTCCTTGAAGTAGTTTAAAATCTTTATTCCCATGTTTTTTATCAATAAGTTTTTTGACAACTTCAATACTTTCTTCATTATTAAAAAAATCATTTTTAATAATAAAATCTTTAGAATAGATAAACTCTTTTGCCGAAATAGTTCTAGATTTTTCAAAAGAGATACCCTCTTCCTTTGCTTTTTTTTCTGTGTTTTCAAGTACTACGGATGTAGTATTGTTATCCAATGTTTTTTTCTCCTTTTTTTCAGATTGATCTTCAGACCTAAAAGGTGGTCTTATATGAACAAATCTAAAAATCGATTCTGTCCCCATAATTTTGATTTTAAGATGTTGTGGAATTATAGGACTAAGCTATTTTTTTGTAGACTCAAAAATTTATCAATCGATATCATAGATTATTCAATTTACCTTAGTTTTTATAAATACAGATTTTGATATCAGAAAACAGTCATATCATATCATAAATACTTCAAATCGAATGTTTTATTCAGAGAGTTTAATTTAACAATTAGGAAAATGAGTTATTTTTGAGTAGCACACTCTTAAAAACCTTCATGTTTTATGAATTTAAATTCTTTAATTAAAGGATATCAATCACTTGTTTCGTTAGGAGCTGATGAAAAAACCTCCAAAAATGAGCTTAAAAAAATAAAACTCTTTAATGGGTTTTGTTTTGTATGGCATATACTAACTCTTTTAATGCTTATCGAGCTTCCCTTTGAAAAAAATGAAAATAAAGCCATAACGCTCTGGGTATGTGCAATTATGTTTCTTATGCTTGTATTGATGCAGTATATTAACTATAAAAAAGGATATAGGATTGCCAGACTACTATTTATATTTACTATAATTGCCTTAACCTTCGTATTTTCTAATTTTACCTATAAAAGTTCGCTTCTGGAATATTATTTTCTTTTTGCACCTACTATTGCTCTGATCTTTTTTGATTCTAAGAAGATTAATTATTCAATATTGATAGTATCGTTTCTGTTATTTTTTTTTCCAAACCATCATTTTGAAAATTACCCACCTGATCAATTCAATGATATTTCTGTTGCTTTCCTATACTTTGGAGTTTTTATTATGATCATTTATTTTAAAAGCCTAAATATTAAGAATGAAAAATCACTCCAACAGAAAACAAAAGAACTAGAGGATTTAAACACGGCTCAGTCTCAGTTTTTCACTAACGTTTCTCACGAAATACGTACACCATTAACTTTAATTAAAGGACAAATAGAAGAGTTAAAAGAAATTCAAAATGAAAACTCTAAGCTTATTCCAATACAAAATGAATTGAATATTCAGGTAAATAAAATAGGAGATATGGTAGACGATGTGCTTGACATCGCAAAAATGGAATCTGGCCTTTTTGCTTTGAGCTTTTCTGATATAGATCTGTTCGAATTAGTGAACAAGGTTTTTCATTCTTTTGAGTCGGCTCTTAAACAAAAGGATATAAGTTATACTTTAAAAAAAAGTTCCAGAAGTTATATTGTTACAGGCGATCAATTCAAATTAGAAAAAGCTTTAAATAATATTTTGAGCAATGCGCTAAAATTTACAGAAATAGGAGGGGAGGTACATGTAGCATTAAAGAGAAAGAAAAACGAAATTATTATATCAGTATCAGATACAGGAATTGGAATATCTGAAGATGATAAGATTAAGATTTTTGGTAAATTTTATCAAGCGGATAATGATATCAATAAAGCTGGGGGTACTGGAATTGGACTTTCTTTTAGTAAAGAAATTATCGAATTACATAAAGGGAGACTTCATCTAAAAAGTAAAATAGGAGAAGGTAGTGAATTTGAAATTTTTCTTCCTCTAAAAGAAGTTAAAACTAAAGAAAGAAAGCGGTCGTTAAATCGTCCAAAAGCAAAAGTGTATGATGAAACCTTAGTATCTGAAAACTCTATTTCAAAAGATGTGATTTTTTTGATAATAGATGATAATCGGGAAATGAGGAAGCATATTACAAAGTATTTAAAACAGTACGAATGTATAGAGGCAGAAAATGGAGTAGAAGCTTTACATATTTTGAAAAACCGTAAGATTGATTTTATCATTGTCGATTATATGATGCCAAAGATGAATGGAAAAGAATTTATCCAATCGGCAAGAGCTCAAAGGTATTATATCCCTTTAATTATGCTTACTGCAAGAGCTGATTTTGAAAGTAGGCAAGAAGTGTTCGGGCTAGGTATTGATGATTATATAACCAAGCCTTTTAATAAAGATGAATTAATAGTAAGAGTTCATAATGCTCTAAACAACTATCGCAATAGGACAAACTTTGTTAATAAGAAAAAAATAGGTCGGGAAGAACTCAAGGAGAATAATAACTGGATTAAAAAGGTGGAGCTCTTTATTGAAAAAGAGTGTTCTGATCCAAAATTAAATCAAAAGGATATTTCTGAGAACTTCAATATGTCTACAAGTACTTTATCAAGAAGAATACAGTCTGTTACTGGTCAGAAACCCAAAGAGTTTATAAAAGAAATTAAGTTACAAAGAGCAAGAAAACTGATTGAGGATAACCCGCATATGTCATTAAAAGAATTAGCTCTGTCGGTAGGATATTCTCATAGTTATAACTTTTCTGAAATATACTTTAAGCGTTTTGGGAATAGACCTTGGAATGATGAAAGTTAATTATTGGATAGTTGTTTAAAGAGTTTACGTATTCAAAAAATCAAACAAAGGCAACTAAAAGTACACTAAAAGAAATCTATTTCCCGATACAGAAATTAGCAAAGATATTACCCAATAAATCATCAGAAGTAATCTCACCCGTTATTTCACCAAAGTGATATAAGGCTTGTCTGATATCAATAGCCATCAAATCTCCAGATATTCCTTGATCAATACCGTACTGTACTTTCTGGATTTCTTCTAACGCTTTTAATAGGGCGTCATAATGTCGGGAATTGGTAACAATAGTTTCATTATTTCTGAGAGCTCCGGTATTAACAAATTCTAAAAGTTTGTTCTGTAATTCTTCTACACCTATGTTTTGTTTAGCAGACAGTAGATGAATATTCTCAATTTCAGAAGTTAGCACTTCAATTTGAGATTCTTCTAACTTATCTACCTTATTAGCTACAATAATTAGTGGCTTTCTAGGATATTTATTCCTAATTTGATTTATCTCCACAATTATTTCTCTCCCTTTGGGGGAGATGGCAGAGGCAGAGGGGGATTCAGTTAATTCCGAACCGTCTACCAGATAAATAACTACTTGTGCTTGATCAATCTTTTCAAAAGTCTTTTTGATCCCAATACTTTCTACTACATCTTTAGTATCTCTTATTCCTGCGGTATCTATAAACCGGAATCCGATCCCTCCGATATTGATTTCATCTTCAATCGTATCTCTGGTGGTTCCTGCAATGTCCGAAACAATGGCGCGTTCTTCGTTTAGTAATGCATTCAGCAAAGTAGACTTACCAACATTAGGTTCTCCAACAATCGCTACCGGAATACCATTTTTAATAACATTTCCGACAGCAAACGAATCGATCAATCGTTTTAAAACTTTGGTAATCCTAGATATTAAATCCTGAAATTGGGTTCTATTGGCAAATTCTACATCTTCTTCAGCAAAATCTAGTTCTAATTCTATAAGCGATGCAAAATTGAGAAGCTCGTCACGTAGTTTTTTGATTTCATTACTAAATCCACCTCGCATTTGTTGCATGGCAATTTGATGAGAAGCTTCAGAATCCGAGGCAATTAAATCAGCAACAGCTTCCGCTTGCGATAAATCCAGTTTTCCATTGATAAAAGCTCTCAGTGTAAATTCTCCGGCATCTGCCATTCTACATCCTTTCCGAAGTAATAATTGAATGATTTCTTGCTGGATGTAACTGGATCCGTGACACGATATTTCTACGGTGGGTTCGCCGGTGTAGGAGTTACTTCCTTTAAAAAGCGAAACCAAAACTTCGTCTAACACTCGCTCACCATCCACAATATGACCTAAATGTATGGTATGGGTTTTTTGTTTGGTAAGATCTTTTCCTTTGATAGAACGAAATAAAGGGGCGCAAATGCTTATAGCATCCTTTCCAGAAACTCTAATCACTGCAATAGCACCGGCTCCTGCAGGAGTAGCTAAAGCAACTATGGTATCTTGTGAAATCATACTTTTAGTAATGAAACCACAAAAATAGACATAATATAAGTTTTGATTTTCAATTTAGACTTCAAACTTTTTTTGTAGACTATGTTTTCTTCCTTACTTTTATCCTTGGGGGTAAAATAACAAAAGAATAAAAGAAAAATCGATAGAGATAATTTGGTAGTAACTGAATTACCTTTTGATGGAATATCTGTTGAAGGAGTAACTAACCTTGAACGGTGGATTTAGTAACTAAATTTAATTTCTATATACTAAAACTTTTATTCTTATGAATTTTCACAGCACAAACTCAATTAATAACAGTAGGCTGCTTCTGTTGTTAAAACACAAAATGACAGCAGTCGTCTTTACAGTATTTATGCTTTTCCCATTAATAAATTATGCACAAACGCAGGATTTGAAAAGACATAAAACTTCTTATGATCTAACGTTAAAGTCGGATGAAATATCAAATAAAAATGGAACAACTGTAATTACTGAAGAAGTTTCAGAAACGGGTGCTACTTGGTTACGTCTATTTTTTAAAGATGTTGACTTAGGAAAAAACAGTACGCTTACAATTACTTCAAAGTTAGACGGAGCTACACAAACCCTAAATGCACAGACTATCAAAGAGTGGAGCAATTCTAGTGCTTATTTTAATGGTGATGCGGTAACAGTTTCTTTATCAATAGCATCCAATGATAGATCCGTTGGAGTTAATATTTCTGAATTAAGTGTTGGAGAACTAGATCCTTCTATTAAATCTCAATGTGGATCTGCTGATGATAGGATAGATTCTAATGATGATGCTATCGGAAGAATGGTTCCTATTGGATGTACAGGATGGATTATCACCAATGGTAAACTGGTAACAGCAGGACACTGTGTTGGTAGCAGTGCACAGGTAATCGAATTTAATGTTCCAAAATCTAACCCGGATAGAACGATCGTTCATCCTGGTCCAGAGGATCAGTATCCTATCGGAAATTTTGTTTCACCATATCCCGGTAGTCCAAGTCAGGCGAACGATTGGGGTGTTTTTGAAGCAAGCGCAAACTCACAAACAGGTTTAACGCCAATTCAGGCGCAAGGTAAATCATTTAATGTAGTGCAAGATGAACCGGGAAGCACTATTAGAATTACAGGATTTGGAACAGACACCGGTATTGATAATCAGACTCAGCAAACACATACCGGACCGCTTAGTTCTTCGACAAATACTTTTGTTAGATACAGAACAGATACTACAGGAGGAAATTCTGGTAGTCCTATTATTGATGAAGCAACGGGTAATGCAGTTGGAGTACACGCCTATGGAGGTTGTTCAGGATCCGGAGGATCTAACTCAGGAGAAAGAGCTACGATTCCTGCTTTCTGGAATGCAATGGGATTAGGAACTCCACCACCGCCGCCAGTAGAAGAATGTTCGGGTGATTTATCTTCTTTTCCTTATAACGAAAGTTTTGAGGGATCAATCGGAGCCTGGTCACAGTCGTCCAGTGATGATATCAATTGGACTGTGAATTCCGGAGGAACGCCTTCTAATAATACAGGTCCAGGTGGAGCAGCGGATGGTAATTCTTATATTTATGTAGAAGCTTCAGGTAATGGTACAGGATATCCTAATAAAAGAGCTATTTTAAATTCTCCTTGTATTGATTTTAGCGGAATTTCAACTCCGACTTTAGGTTTTCAGTATCACATGTTAGGAAGTAATATTAATTCACTTTCTGTGGAAGCCAGAACAAATAATTCAGGAAATTGGGTGAGCGTATTTAGTCGATCCGGAGCACAAGGTAGCAATTGGAATACCGCTTCTGTAGATCTTTCTGCGTATGCAGGAGAGGGAAGTGTTCAACTGCGATTAAATGTTGTTACCGGAGAAGGTTCTCAAGGATGGCAAAGTGATATTGCTATTGATGATCTAAGTATAACAAACGGTGGTACACCACCGCCTCCAACCTGTGATACCATCAATTTCAATGATTTTGGAATCACTGGTTTCTCTAATCAAGATGCGGCAGGAAACTTCTCTATTGGTAATGGAGGTGCCTCTTTATCAATGACTAATAATACATGGAAGTATATTGCTTTAAATTATACCGTGACTGCTAATACAGTAATCGAATTCGATTTTAGTAGTTCATCTCAGGGAGAAATTCACGGTGTAGGTTTTGAGAATGATAATTCATTAACAGCAAATAGATATTTCAAAGTGCACGGTACTCAGAATTATGGAGTTACTAATTTTGATAATTACTCAGGAGGAACAGCTACCTATATTATTCCGGTAGGCAACTTTTACACCGGAGCTATGGATCGATTGGTCTTTATCAATGATAATGATGCAGGATCTGGTAATAATTCTACTTTCTCTAATGTAAAAATATATGAAGGAGCTTGCGGACAATCGGCAACAGCAGAAAGTTTAATTGCTAGTTTAGAATCTGCAGAAGCAATATTAGGAGATGAGCCAGAAGGTATTTTTGCTGATGTTAAAATAGCACCAAATCCTGCTCGTAATAACTTTGCTATATATATAAATTCTTATGTTAAAAATGCAAATGCTACTGTATTCTCTATTTTAGGTCAAAAACAAGCGGTGTTGGAGTTAAAACCCGGAGCGAATACAATCTCTGCAAAGAATTTGTCCCTTGGACAAGGTATTTATCTAATCAGAATAGAAAGCGGTGGTGAATCCACTACGCGAAAACTAATCATCAACTAACCAATAAATAAACAATAGAATTTAAATTTAGTTAGTAGATGGAACATCCCGATTTTGTCGGGATGTTTTTTTTGTTTTTAGCGTTCCATACTGTAACAATTTAGATGTCTTCGCGTCATATATATAAAGACTGCTAATTTTATTAGCAATTTTAAACAATCATCAATCAAAAATCAAGAAATCATGAGACAAGACAGATCATTACTCGTTATTACCCATTTATCACAGTTACTGGATTTGGTGACCGGATTTGGAGGATTTATAGTTCCATTAATATTATGGTTAACACAAAGAGAGCAGGTGTTGGCGATGGATAATCACGGAAAATCAATTATGAATTTTCAGATTAGTATGTTTATCTATGCGATAGTTTGTATACCATTAATATTACTATTCGGATTAGGAATTTTAGGGTTGATTGTAATAGGTATCTTATGTTTAGTGTTTCCTATAATTAATGCAATCAAGGCCAGTAATGGTGAAGAGCCATCTTATCCGTTATCCATGGAGATTATAAAATAAACGAAAAAAAGGAGCGATTGTTGATCGCTCCTTTTTGTATATATAAGTTGAATTTTATTCTAGTGTTGGTTTAGTCTAAAGTCAGGATACGCATCCATTCCGTGTTCGTGACCATCAAGACCATCAATCTCTTCTTTTTCAGAAACTCTGATTCCAATAGTTTTCTTCAATGTAAAAATTATGATGAATGAAGTCAACACGCAGAATCCACCAGCTGCTAATACACCAACTCCTTGCACTAAGAACTGATCAAAACCGGCTTTAGCTCCAAAAATACCTACCGCTAACGTTCCCCAGATACCACAGATTAAGTGTACTGCAATCGCACCAACAGGATCGTCAAGTTTTAATTTATCTATTAATGCTACACCAAATACAATGATCGCTCCAGCAATTGCTCCGATTAACACAGCATCTGTTGGAGTCATTTGATCAGCACCAGCAGTGATACCTACTAATCCTCCTAGAATACCATTTAAGAACATCGTTAAGTCGTAATTTTTATACATCAATGTAGATACTAAAAAGGCAACAACTCCACCAGCTGCAGCAGCAAGCGATGTAGTTACTAATGTAAGAGAAGTACCAGCAGCATCTGCAGAAAGTACAGAACCACCATTAAATCCAAACCATCCTAACCAAAGGATTAATACACCCGCAGCCGCTAATGGTATGTTATGACCTGGGATCGCCTGTGGCTTACCTTCAGAACTGAATTTACCAATTCTAGATCCTAATAACCATACAGCTACTAACGCAGCCCATCCTCCTACCGAGTGAACTAAAGTAGAACCTGCAAAGTCATAAAACCCTTCTGCTTCACCGATTTGGAATGATGATAAGAATCCACCTCCCCATTGCCAAGAACCTACAATTGGATAAACAACACCTACATAGATAATTGTAAAAATCATAAATGATCCAAGCTTAATACGTTCTGCAACAGCTCCAGATACGATAGTAGCAGCTGTAGCAGCAAACATTCCTTGGAATAAGAAATCTGTCCAATAGGTATATCCTTCGTTATAGGTTAAATCTAAAGCTCCTTCCACTACAGGAGAGCTTAATCCAAAACCTGCAAAGCCTATGAATCCGGCAGCGTCTTCTGCAAATCCAGGATACATTAAATTAAATCCTACTAGGCAGTATAGTAACAAACCTATACAGATGATAAAGACGTTTTTGAAAAGAATATTGATTGTGTTTTTTTGACGAGTTAATCCAATTTCTAAAAAAGAGAAACCTAAGTGCATGAAAAATACAAGTGCAGTACACACCATCATCCATACATTATTTATAGTTAACATTTCCATTATATAATTGACTATTAAAAGTTATTTTTTGTTTTCAGTTGGTAATTTGTGTTCGTGTGGTTAGGATAGTGTAGAACTTCCTTTTTCTGAAGTACGAATTCTGTAAGCTTCCTTAATATCGGATACAAAAACTTTTCCGTCTCCAACTTCACCAGTTTTTCCGGCTTCAAGAATTGCAGATACAGCTGCCTCTTCAAATTCGTCATTTACAACGATCGATAAAAAACGTCTTTGAATGTCGGTTGTGCTATAAGAGATTCCGCGATATACGTGCCCTTGTTTTTCGTTACCTACACCAGTAACATCCCAGTAAGTAAAGAATGTGATGCCTTTTTCGTGTAAAGCTTCTTTTACCACACGATATTTCGATCTTCTGATGATTGCTTCTATTTTCTTCATAAAGACTAAAAAGTTAAAATTAATGTTAAATCTGTATCAAAAATATGTGAATTACTTTTTAGCCTCCAAATTTTGAAGGGTAATCGTTGTATTTTTATCATTTTAAAATATTTACCCCCTAAAAAATTAGGGGTGTATATTTTTTTACAGAATAAATGAGGATTTCGCAGTAGTGTGTTTACGGTTTTTTACGAAAACGTTTTCAGAGATAAAATTTAAGTTCAGAATCCTGTAATCCCCTATTTTATTTAGGTTTTTTAAGAAAAATCACGTTATTGAATTCGTAATTAGAAGTCCTTATTTTGTGATTATTTTATTGAAACTTGTGTTTTTTTAAGGAGCTAAGAAAAGTAATCCTCAAAGCTCTGTTTTTCTTTTTCCTTCCTTAAGGTTTTGTTAATTTCAACAACTTGAAACACTTTAGATCGGAAATAATATGAAGAAACAAGGAATGTATCTGCCAGAATTCGAACACGACGCATGTGGTGCCGGATTTATCTGTAGCCTGGAAGGAAAAAAGTCGAATGATATTATTCATAAGGCGCTCGAGATTTTAGAAAAATTAGAACATCGTGGGGCAGTAAGTTCGGATGGTAAAACCGGAGATGGAGCCGGAATACTTATCGACATTCCTCATGATTTCTTTTTGGAAAATTGTGAGTTTGAATTACCAGAAGCTGGCGAGTATGCAGTAAGTAATGTATTCTTACCAAAAAAAGAAAATCAAAGACATTATTGCATTGATACATTCGAAAAAAATATTACGGATCAGGGTTTAGTGCTGCTGGGATGGAGAGATGTTCCTGTAGATACGGTTCATTTAGGTGAGATCGCTGCCACGACAGAACCTTTTATCAAACAAATATTTATAGGTAAGAGTGATAAAGAACAAAGTTATTTCGATTTTAATCTAAAATTATTTACCGCTCGAAAAATTACAGAACACGAAATATACGGATCTAAGCTGTCAGAAAGTAAGTTTTTCTATCTACCAAGTTTGTCGACAAAGACATTAATATTTAAAGGCCTTTTAATGCCAGAGGATATTAAATTGTACTATACGGATCTAATGGATCCTATGGTAGTAACCAGATTGGCTTTGGTACATCAGCGTTTTTCGACAAATACATTTCCGACCTGGGATCTTGCACAACCTTTCCGTTATATGTGTCACAATGGTGAGATTAATACGCTAAGAGGTAATGTCACCAGAATGCGTTCCAGAGAAGAATTATTAGAAAGTAATTGGTTTGGAGAAGATATAAAGAAAATACTTCCGGTTGTTCTAAAAGGAAAATCAGATTCTGCGTCTATGGATATGGTAGTAGAATTATTACTGATGACTGGTAGGTCTTTACCAGAAGTAATGATGATGATGGTGCCAGAAGCCTGGGAGAAGAATCCTGAAATGTCTGAAGCTAAAAAAGCATTCTATGAGTACAATTCTTGTGCAATGGAACCATGGGATGGTCCTGCGTCTATTCCTTTTACTGATGGAAATTATATTGGAGCAGTATTGGATAGAAATGGTCTAAGACCTTCTCGTTATACAGTAACAAAAGATGGATACGTAATCATGTCTTCAGAGACCGGAGTTGTGGATATAGAACCAAGTAATTTAGAATTTCACGGTCGATTGGAACCAGGAAAGATGTTCCTGGTAAATATGGACGAAGGCAGAATTGTGAATGATGAGGAGATCAAAGAAGAAATAGCCTCTAAGCATCCGTATAGAGAATGGTTAAATAATAGTTTGGTACACTTAAAGGATATTCCTTATAATGATTGTCCTTTATTTTTAGGTGAAGAAACCATCTCTAAACGTAAAGAAGTATTTGGATACACTCAGGAAGATATAGATACAATTATCGTTCCGATGAGTCAGCTGGCAAAAGAACCAATCGGTTCTATGGGATCCGATACACCGATTGCAGTATTGTCAGAAAGATCTCAGTTGATCTATAATTATTTCAAACAATTATTTGCCCAGGTAACCAATCCTCCATTAGACGGAATCCGTGAGGAATTGATCACAGATATCAGTTTGACCTTGGGAGCAGATCATAATATTTTTAATATTAATGAAAAACACTGTAATAAATTAAAAATCCAGAATCCTGTTATTTCAAAAGAGGATTTAGATAAAATTAAAACATATGCAGATAAAGGTTTTAAGGCGACTTCTGTTCCTATGTTATATAATATCAACAGAGGACTTAATGGATTAGAAGATGCGCTGGAAGATACGCTAAATAAAGTTTCAGAAGCGATAGATGATGGAAGCAATATCATTATACTGTCTGATAGAAATGTTAGTAAACACAGAGCGCCGATTCCGGCATTGTTAGCTTGTTCTTTTGTCAATAGTGGATTACAGAAATTAGGAAAGCGTTCTCAGGTAAGTATTATTATTGAATCTGCAGAACCAAGAGAGGTACATCACTTTGCATTGTTATTTGGATATGGTGCCAGTGCTATCAATCCTTATATGGTTAATGAGATTATAAAGGAGCAGATAGAAGATAATAATATCACAGAATTAGAAGCAGAAGCAGCTGTAACGAATTATAACAAAGCTGTGGGCAAAGGAGTATTAAAGGTAATGAACAAAATAGGTATCTCTACCTTGAATTCCTACCGTAGCTCTCAACTTTTCGAATGTATTGGTATCAATACCAAAGTAGTTGACAAATATTTCCCGAATACCGCAACACGTATTCAAGGAATTGGATTATACGAAATCGAAAAGGAGATAGCAAAACGTCATAAAAGAGCTTATATAGAGAGAGAAGTAGATGCAACATTAGATTTAGAAATTGGAGGTCAGTATCGATGGAGACGTAATGGAGAGAAACATCAGTTTAATCCATTATCTGTTGCCAAACTTCAGAAATCTGTAAGAGATAATGATCCTAAGACCTATAAAGAATATGCAGATTTGATCAATGAACAGTCTAAAAACCTAATGACAATTCGTGGATTACTAGAGTTTTCTAATTACGATCCGATTCCGTTAGATGAGGTAGAGCCTTGGACAGAAATTGTAAAACGTTTTAAAACGGGAGCAATGTCTTATGGATCCATTAGTAAGGAAGCACATGAGAATCTAGCGATTGCGATGAACCGAATTGGTGGTAAGAGTAACTCTGGAGAAGGAGGCGAAAACCCATTACGTTTTTATAAAGACGTAAATGGAGACTGGAAAAATAGTGCGATAAAGCAAGTGGCTTCGGGGCGATTTGGGGTTTCTTCAAATTACCTGACAAATGCAGCCGAGATACAAATTAAAATGGCTCAAGGAGCTAAGCCTGGAGAAGGAGGACAACTACCAGGGCCAAAAGTAAATCCTGAAATTGCCAAGACTCGTAATTCTACTCCGTATGTAGGATTAATTTCACCGCCACCACATCATGATATTTATTCTATTGAAGATTTATCACAGTTGATTTATGATTTAAAGTCAGCCAACCGATCTGCCAGAATTAATGTGAAACTAGTATCAGAAGTTGGGGTAGGGACCGTTGCTGCTGGTGTTGCCAAGGCAAAAGCGGATGTGGTATTGATTTCTGGTTTTGACGGAGGAACAGGAGCATCACCATTAACTTCATTAAAACACGCAGGTTTACCTTGGGAGCTTGGTATCGCCGAAGCACAACAAACCTTAGTAGGTAACAACCTTAGAAGCCGAATCGTATTGGAGTGTGATGGACAACTAAAAACAGGTCGTGATGTAGCCGTAGCTTGTTTATTGGGAGCAGAAGAATTTGGTTTTGCAACAGCGCCCTTAGTTGCATCCGGATGTATCATGATGCGTGTTTGTCATCTAAACACTTGTCCCGTTGGAATTGCAACACAAAATCCTGAATTACGCAAAAAGTTTAAAGGAAAACCAGAACACGTAGTAAATTATATGTATTTCGTTGCTCAGGAGCTTAGAGAAATTATGGCGCAACTTGGTTTCCGAACTATTAATGAAATGGTTGGACAAGTACATAAACTAGATCGTAAACAGGCGATAGAACATTATAAAACTGCTGGAGTTGATCTTTCGCCTATTCTACATCAAGTAGAGTCTCCCGACGGAGTGAAAGTATACAATTCTGAGACACAAGATCACGGTCTCGGTAAGTCAATCGATTTCGAAATTATTGAACAAGCGCATCAGGCATTGTTTAGAAAAGAAAAGACAACACTGGATTTTGATATTACCAATACCGATCGAGCAGTAGGAGCAATTCTTAGTAATGAAATTTCTAAAATATACGGAGCACAAGGATTGCCGGATAGCACATTAAAATTGAATTTTACCGGAGCAGCCGGACAAAGTTTTGGAGCTTTTGCTACAAAAGGATTAACTATGGTAGTAAATGGTAATACCAATGATTATTTGGGTAAAGGGCTGTCTGGAGCTAAATTAATTATTAAAGTGCCTGATGAAGCTACTTTGATACCAGAAGAGAATGTGATTACCGGTAATGTTACCTTATATGGAGCTACAGATGGAGAGGTATATATTAATGGAAAAGCAGGAGAACGATTCTGTGTTCGTAACTCTGGAGCTAAAGCGGTTGTAGAAGGTATCGGAGACCACGGATGTGAATATATGACTGGTGGAGTTGCCGTGATTCTCGGAGAAGTAGGAAGAAACTTTGGAGCTGGAATGTCTGGAGGGATTGCCTATATCTATGATGATAAGAAAACATTCGAAGCGCATTGTAACAAGGAAGCATTGAATTTGGATCCTGTAGAACTACCAGAAGATGTAATCGAATTAAAAGACCTTATAGAATCGCATTACAATGCAACCTTAAGTCCTTTAGCACAAAGGATTTTGGAGGATTGGGAAAATGAATTACCAAAATTCATTAAAATATTCCCAGAAGAGTATAAGCAAGCTTTAAAACGATTAGAAGAAGAAAATTTAGCACAAGTATAAACGACTATTGATATGGGTAAAATAACTGGATTTTTAGAATTTGAAAGAGAGATTGAACAATACCAACCTGTTAAAGATCGTATAAAAGGATACAAAGAATTTACAGTTCCTATGGAGGAAAGTAAACTCAAAAATCAAGGAGCAAGATGTATGGATTGTGGAATCCCATTTTGTCATAGTGGATGTCCGTTAGGAAATCTGATTCCTGATTTTAATGATGCCGTATATCGTGGTAAGTGGGAAAAAGCTGCTCGAATCTTACATTCGACTAATAATTTTCCTGAGTTCACCGGTAGGTTGTGTCCTGCTCCTTGCGAAGAAGCTTGTGTTTTAGGGATTAATGAAGATCCTGTAACCATAGAAAATATAGAAAAAAATATAGTCGAACAAGCTTTTGAAAACGGATGGGTAAAAGCCAATCCTCCAAAGGAACGAACAGGTAAGACTGTTGCAGTAATTGGATCCGGACCTGCGGGATTAGCAACAGCGCAACAATTAAATCGTGCTGGACATTTGGTTACTGTTTTCGAGAGAGATGAGAAGGTTGGAGGATTACTACGGTATGGTATCCCTGATTTTAAAATGGAAAAAAATGTAATCGATCGTCGTATTGCTGTTTTAGAAGAAGAAGGTATTATATTTAGAACAAATACAGCCATAGGCAAGGATATCAAAGCAGATCAATTAAAGGCTGATTACGATGCGGTAGTTTTATGTACGGGCGCAACGGTAAGACGAAATTTACCCGTAAAAGGAGCTGATCTAAAAGGAGTAGTTCAGGCAATGGATTTCTTACCACAAAATAATCGTAGAGTAGATGGTATCAAAGATTTAGGAGAAGAAATTTTAGCAACCGGAAAAGATGTGATTGTGATCGGTGGTGGAGATACGGGCTCAGATTGTATTGGTACATCAGTGCGTCACGGTGCGACATCCGTAACCAATTTTGAGATTATGGGTAAAGGTACGACAGAACGTCCTACTAATCAGCCCTGGCCGTTTTGGCCTATGCGATTACGTACGAGTTCTTCTCATCAGGAAGGAGCAAAGCGTAATTGGAGCATTTCTACTAAAGAGTTTTTAGGAGATGAAAACGGTAATCTTAGAGGATTAATAACTTCTCAGGTAGAATGGGTAAAAGAAAATGGTCGTTTTACATTAAAAGAAATTCCTGATACGGAGAAAGAATGGAAATGTGAGTTAGCTTTATTAGCAATGGGATTCACCGGATCAGAATCAACAATTGCGGAGCAATTAGGAATTAATATGGATGCCAGAACTAATATCAAAGCTACTGAGGATGATTACGCCACTAATGTAAAAGGTATTTTTGCTGCGGGAGATACGCGCAGAGGACAATCATTGATTGTTTGGGCAATTGCTGAAGGCAGACAAGCAGCACATCATATAGACACCTATTTAATGGGTAACTCTAATTTACCACTTAAGGGAGATGGAGATTTACCAAGAGTATAAGGATTTAGACCAGCAAGTTTTTATTAACTTGCTGGTCATTCTAATAATTGATTGATGAATGAAATTGTAATTAGTTGTTGGCTAGTTTAAAACACTTAAAAATGAATTTTTATTCTGGTTGCTTGCTCTAGTGATATGTTTGGATCCTCATCTTTCAATGATTTTACAAATTCAGGCGTAACATTATGAATTTTAAGACTCATAGCTTGATCCGCTGTAATATTGGTATATCCTAAATCTTCAAAAGGTTTCACAAATTTGGGAGTTACATTATTGATTTTAAAAGAGATCATATCATCCATAGGTAGGTTACCAAATTTTGTTTTCTTAAATTCTTTAATATATTCCGGTGATACATTATGGATTTTTAGCGACATCAGGTCATCGATGTCCAGGTTGTTATATCCAATTTTTACATACTCCGCAGCAGCATCCGGAGATACATTATGAATTTTTAAAGACATCGCTTCTTCTAAAGAAATATTCTTATAACCAGCTTTCTTGAAGGTCTCTATAAATTCCGGACTTACGTTGTGAATTTTTAACCCTACTACCTTATCCAAAGGAATATTTTTATATCCTGCTTGATGATATCTTTTTATAAAATCCGGTGTTACGTTATGAATTTTAAGAGAAATAATATCGTCTACGGATGCATTTTCATAACCGAGTGCTTTAAATTGTTTTATAAAATCACCAGGTGTTTGTTGCACATCTTGATATCCTTTGCCGGAACTACTTGTAGAACTTGATTGACCATTAGTCGTACCAATTTTTACCTGTGCTGGAGATATATTGTGAATCTTTAATTTAATCGCTTCTTTTAAGGAAATATTGGTCTGCCCGGATTTTTTATAAGACTGTATGAGATCCGCTGTGACATTATGGATTTTTAGATCTTTTGCTTCTTTTAAAGAGATATTGGGATACCCTATCTTTTTAAAACTACTAATAAATGCAGGCGTGATATTATGAATTTTTAAGTTTTTAGCCTCTTTTAACGTAATATTTTTATAACCAGCATCCTTATAAGATTGAACAAATTGCGGTGTCACATTATGGATCTTTAAATTCTGTGCTTCTTTTGCAGAGATATTCGTATATCCTTCTTTTTTAAAGTCTGCAATAAAATCAGGAGAAACATTATGGATTTTCAATTTCATATAATCGTTCAGTGACATCTTTTTATATCCATTATCATTATATGTTTTAATGAATTCTGGTGATAGGTTATGAATTTTTGCTTTAGTAATCTCTTTTAATGTTGTCTTTTGACCATTCACCTTATTGATAAACTTTATATAAGAAACATCTACATCGAATAAATTTAGTTTACTTACTTCCTTCATTGTATAGTCATTATATCCTAATTTTGAGAGTTCATTTCTGTAAATTTTTAATTTCTCTAGGGGAAGTCCTTTGTGTATAATATCTTCAAAATCATCTTGACTTAGCGAAAGGTTTTCTTTCTTTAGATATGCTAAATAGGTATTGTCAAAATCGGTAAGAAAACAGTGAACAAGCTCCTCGTTATCGGCTGTAAATCCTTGCTTGGATAATGCATTATTGAAACTTACATTTGGAGTAAAAGTGTATCTTCCGTCTCCGATTCCATTTTTAAATTCGCCAATGTACACCATAGTTCCAGCATCTTTGGTGACTTCCAATTTTTGTTTATTACCAGCAGGAAATTTAGCAAAGAAAGAAGGATCATAACATCGGGTTATAGACCAATAACTTCGTTTTAGAGGTTCTGCACTTCTGTACATAATACATAGTTTTCCTCCACCAACTTCGGCATCCCAAACACCTTTAGTGAAGTCATTTTTAAATTTAGACTCTTTAAAATGCTCATCCGTTGGAGCTTCTAATTCATTGGAATACGCTTCATCAATTTCAGCGATTGGTGGATTAATACTAACCGGATTGAATGATAATACGGTTACGGCCAGTAAGGGAATAATGATTAGGTATTTCCATCCTGATTTTGCAGTCGATTTTTTAGAATTCATCATAATTATTCGTTTTTTGAGAAATGATTGATTGTAACTTGTTGCCAAACCTGTAGGCATATCTGGGGTTGATACTTTTAATAAATTCATTTGATACACTTCTTTATCTTCACCTTTAGTAAGCATACCGCTATCTGTGAGATATTCGAGATTATTATCAATAGCTTTTCGATATAACCATGCAAAAGGATTAAACCATTGTACGGTTACTAATAATTCTACCAACAACATATCTAAGCTATGTTTACCGGTAATATGCATTTGTTCATGCTTTAGGATCTGTAAATATGTATCTGGATTATATTGATTAGGATTTATAAAAATTCTATTCCAAAAAGAGTAAGGCGCATGGTTGGTATCAGTTTCTACTATTTTATAGGTATCCACTTCCATACTTGGATACCGCACCATTCTGTATACTAATACCGCTAGCTGAATTAAAAAATTAACCCCAAAAGCCATTACTCCTAAAATATAGATATAAAAAACAATGGATTTCCAATCCAGAGAAATAATAGAAGAAGTGATTTTTTTTGTGCTATTTGCTGAAGTTGAAGTAATTACATTCTCTGATTCGTTATATCGAATTTCATTTTTTGTAATTGGAATTTCAGCTACTTCAATAGTTTGATTTTCAACTTTAGATTTCTGAAAAAGAGTAGTTCTAAAAGAAATGTTTTCCGGTACAGAAATAAATGGTAATGAAAATGATACAAGGATCAAGCCTAATAATACCCATCTGTTTAGGTGATAAAAAGTCTCTTTAGCAAGGAATAATCTATAAATAACATACGATAAACCTATAAGTGCTGCACTGTAGATGATATAAGCCATTACTTATTGTTTTTAATCAGTTTAATGATTTCTTCTAATTCTTCGGTATTTATTTTTTCTTCTTTGGCAAAGAACTTTACCAAAGCCAGCGGTGAGTTATCAAAATAATTATTAACCACTTCGCCTAAAACATCTTTTTGATACTCATTTTTAGAGATCAATGGAAAGTACTGAAAACTATTACCAAATGCTTTATGACTAATAAATCCTTTTTCTTCTAAAATTTTTACAATCGTTGCAGTTGTATTATAATGAGGTTTAGGATCTGGTAATTCTTCAATAATTTCTTTTATAAAGGCTTTCTCCAGTTTCCATAAACTCTGCATGATCTGTTCTTCTCTTTTCGCTAACTTTTGCATGATCTTAAAATTTGATATAACAAACATACTACTAATAAATTAGTTTTACAACTAATAAGTTAGTAGTTTAACTAATTTATTAGTAATTTGTCCATGAAGCTCTTATTTTAAAGTGCTTTGAAACAAATGTTAAATAATTTATAAAAGGTTTTGGACATATATAGTAGTTCGTGGATAAACTACTATTACTTGTTTTATGAGCTAGTTTAACCCGGATTATGCATTGGAACTTCGTTGTGAGTGTTGAAAGTGCCATAAAATATAATATTTTCCAAGTTTTAGCATAGCATCGCTATAGTTAAACTTTAAAATGTAGTGAAACGCTGTATTATGCAGGAGTTTTGGCATGTAATAGATTTTCCAATGCATAATCCGGGTTTAAGTGAAGAATAAGAGATCTCTGATCATATAAGCAAACAATAATTTGATTCGAGCTAACACTTTAAAACCAGTTATCGGTTCTTGCCAATTAATTTGAATCTTTTTTATTTAGAACGTTAAATCAAAATTTAATACATAACAATCATTCATACGTCATATGAGAATTAATCCATATCTACTATCCGCAATAATTCTTGTCTTGCTTTTTCAAGCTTGTGCTACATATCAACCTCAATCCTTACTAAAAAACCAAAAGGTACCATCGGATACTAAAAAAGTAAGTCATACCTTCTACCTAGTTGGAGGATACGGTAATCAGAATAATAAAAAACCTATAGACGCACTAAAGAATAAGCTCTCATCAGAATTAGAGATCGCCAATAAAAACAGCACCCTTATTTTTTTAGGAGATAACATTTCTAAAAAGACCGATCAGGATAAAAAGGATTTTAAGTTGTTAGACGAGCAACTAAAATTTGCAGATAGTTTTGAAGGAGAGACTATTTTTTTACATGGTGTTAATGAGTGGAAAGACGCCGATATTGATAAAATGGAAGAATATGAGGATTATGTAGAAAGAAAAAAATCGATTGACGCTGAATTTAAAGAAAAAAATGGATGCCCTCTTGAACATATTGTAGTTGATGATCAATTAGATATGATCATAATTAATTCATACTGGTTTATAAATAATTGGGATCGTGTCAAAGAAATAAACAGGAAATGTACAGATATTACTACACGAAGACGATTTGCAGAAGAATTAGAAGGATATATTAACGATGCGCAAGGTAAAAATGTTTTAATAGTCATGCATCATCCAATTTTTAGTAACGGAGAATATGCAGGACACGAAAAATTTACTGAGCACTTACTGCCTTTACCGGTAGTTGGAACAATTATAGATGGTGTACAGGATTTATCAAATCTGTCTAAAAATCAATTAGATTTCCCACGATATCGGTATCTAAGAATTCTGGTAAGTGCAATCGCTAAAAAATCAGATAGAGTTACCATAGTATCAGGGCACGAAGAAAGCTTACAGTATTTAAAGGGAAATAATGTTCATCAAATTATAAGTGGCTCTTTTGGCAATGCCAAAGCAACAAAACGATCAAAAGATTTTATTTTTGCACCTGGTGGGACGCTTAATTATGAGGGACAGTTTACTTATGGGGTTCCGGGATTTTCTAAACTTACTTACTATGATGATGGATCATCTGATGTAACATTCATTACAGCAAATGACACTGATAATTTTTCCTTCAACACTATTGATTCATTTAAAGAAAATAGAATAACTAATTATTCAACAAATTATCCGGCGGTTAAGAAAACAAAAATTATTACAGATGCCGAAGAGTTAGATAAAACGGGATTTTATAAATTTTTATGGGGTAAACGATATCGGTCTTATTACGGAAAAGAAGTTACTGTTCCTGTGGTGCTATTAGATACACTCTACGGAGGACTTACTGTCGAAAAAAAAGGTGGTGGGCATCAATCTAATTCGTTAAGACTTTTGGATAAGGACAACCGAGAATATTCTATGAGGTCGTTAAAGAAAGAAGCGTTAAAATTCCTAACACATAAAATGAAAGGAATTGCTTATAATAAAGACGATTATGACGATACTTTTACTGAGGAAATAGTATCGGATTTTTTTACAACCGCACATCCTTTTATGCAAATGGTCATTAATGATCTCGCTGAGGAGGTAGAAGTGAATCATTCTGATACAAAACTATTTTATGTGCCAAAGCAAAATAGCTTAGGTGAGTATAATGAAAATTATGGAGACGAATTATACTACATAGAAAGAAGACCTTCTGATGCTCAAAAACGATATGAAGGATATAATCGTTCCAACCCCGAGGCACCTGGTCGAATTGAAGACTTTGAAAGTACTACCGATGTTTTAGAAAAGTTAAAAAGAGATGAATCTTATAAAATTGACCAAAAAACGTATATAAGAGCCAGAATATTTGATATGCTAGTAGGTGATTGGGATCGTCATCAGGATCAATGGCGATGGATAGAATACGAAAAAGATAACGATGAAAAGGTCTTTATACCGATTCCAAGGGATAGAGACAATACGTTTTCTAAATTCGACGGCCTCGCCATGCCAATCATAAAAATGTTTTCTCCACCTACCAGACCCTGGCAATCATATGATGAAGAAATCCAAAGCGTAAAATGGTTCAATGCAGAAGCTCACAATTTAGATCAAACTTTCATAGATGAATATGGAGTGTCGACCTGGATAGAAGAAGCAAAATTTATACAGGAAAATCTTCAGGATTCTGAAATTGATAAAGCTTTTACCAATTTACCAATCGAAGTTCAGGATAGTACGGCTGCCGATATTAAAAACAAATTAAAAAAACGTCTTCAGCTTCTAGATCAATATGCCAAAAAGTACGCAGTTTATTTGAATAAAAAAGCTGTAGTTTCCGGAACACATAAGGACGATTTGTTCGAAATTACCAGATTACCCGAAGGAAAAACAAAGATAGTCGGTAAGCGTAAGTTAAGCGATGAAGAAAATAAAGTCTTTTATGAAAGGATTTTTGATAGCAAAGAAACCAAAACCATATTAATTTATGGATTAAACGATGATGATACTTTTATAGTTAACGGCGAAGGAGATCACTATAGTAAGATTAAAATTGTGGGTGGTTATGGAAAAGACACCTACAAAATAGAAAACAGAAGAAGTCTTAAAGTATATGACTGGGAGTTTGAAGATTCTGATTTTACTGACAAAAAGCCTGCTAATCAACTAACCAATCTCTATGAAACAAATATGTTACATTGGCGTTATTTCCAAGAAAACTATAATGTGATCCTGCCGACTATAGGTTTGCGAAATGATGATGGTTTCTTTATGGGAGTATCTAATACCTATACCAAGTTTGGTTTACACGGTGATGGTAGAAAATTTAAGCAAAAGCATACTATAGGAGGGAATTACTATTTTCAATTTCAAGGATTTGATATCTCCTATAACGGGGTTTTTGCGAATATTTTTCCAAACTGGAAATTGACTTTAAACGGATATTTGGCAACAGATACAGTCGCTAACAATTTCTTTGGTTTTGGCAATGATACAGAGAACTTGGATGATGATCTTAGTATGGACTTTAATAGAGCTCAGACGCAGCAGATCAAATTAGACGCTAGTGTAAGTTACAGATCGTTATATGTAAAAGCATTATTCGAATTTTTTCAGGTAAATGAGGATCCAACAAGATTCTTTACTCCATCTAATGTAAATCCACTGGTTTTTGATAGTCAAACATATGCTGGCGCTGAAGCAGGTATTGAAATAGATAGTCAAAATGCGTTAGATTTTCCTACAAAATCTTTATTGGTAAAATTATCAGGTGGGTATAAAAGAAATCTGGATATTTCAGAGAATGAATTCGGGTATATTGCTCTTAAAGTGGGTGCAGATCATAAGATAATACCTTCGGGTCACTTAGTGTTAGGTACTACCGCAGAGATTAAAGCTAATATTGGTAATAATTATTTCTTTTATCACGCTCCAAGTATTGGAGGTGATAATGGATTAAGAGGATTTAGAAATGAGCGTTTTGCAGGAGAAACATATTTTTATCAAAGTACGAATCTAAAAGCTAGAATTAAGAGATTTGTAACATCGGTATTTCCAGTCACGTTAGGAACTTATGGGGGATTTGATTATGGTAGAGTTTGGGTAGACAATGATACATCTAATACTTGGCATACTTCTTATGGAGGAGGAGTATGGTTAAGTGGAGCAGATACTCTTTCTTTTAAATTAGGAGTTTTTGCTTCTGAAGAAGGTTTTCAGGTGCAAGGTGGTCTAGGGATAGAATTTTAGAAATATTTAGGGTCAGTTACTTATAAATATCTAAAAAACATAGATATTTCGTTTGAAACTTTAAGTACTGTAAAAGTATATCAGATTAAATATAAAAAAGCATGTCAATCGACATGCTTTTCTGTACATTTGTCTAAGGATAAAACTGTAGATCCAAAAAGTTCATTATGATTCTCCTCTAGCCGGATATCCTTTCTCAAGAATATAATCAATTGCCTTAAGGATATCATCAAAATGAGGTCTTGCAAATGGCATAGACTGTATAGAAGAGAAATAAAGTGTCTGATCAGGTTTGACCAAAAATAATCCAGGTTCAGAGAAATGTTCAGGCTCTTTTTCATCTTTTGCCGCTGAAATGTATAATCCCCATTCTCTGGCTTTATCAATTGTTATTCCATATCCTACAGGTAGTGAAGGTATATTCCATTGTTGACTTGTTTTTTTTGCCTTTTCTTCAGTATCGCAGCTTATGGCTATAACATTGACTCCAAGGTTAACAAAATCATCTAATTTTTTTGTTAGCTCTTCCAGTTGTTTTTTACAAATCGGGCAGTGTAATCCGCGATAGAAGACCAGTAATGTAAAATTGTCAGGATCTTGTTCACTTATTTTCCAATTGGTATCATTGATTAATTCCAGTTCTAATTGTGGTACTTTTTTTCTTGGTAATATCATAAGTTTTTACTTATAAATGTAAAATTATACGATCAAAAAAAGTAGCGGTAACAATTCAAATGTTTACTCTCTTACTAAAATTATCTTTGAAGAAAGTAAAATTTATTTTTTAAAAAGGTAAATTACCCAAATCTACGTTTCCTCCTGAGAGAATGATTCCTGTTTTTTTACCTTTAAAACGTTCTTTTTCTTTTAATAATGCGGCAAGTGGAACTGCGCACGAAGGTTCTATAATTATTTTCATACGTTCCCAGATTAAGCGCATAGCCGATATAATTTCTGTCTCGTCTACTCTAATAATTTCCGAAACGTATTTCTGTATAATTGGAAAGGTAAGATCACCTAATGGCATTTTAAGACCATCAGCGGCTGTATTAGTAGTTTCATTGATTTCTAACTTTCCGCTTCGAAGCGAACGATAGGCGTCATCGACTTCAGAAGGCTCACCACCAATCACTTTACAGTTGTTTCCAAAAAAATGAGCTGCTAATCCGGTTCCGGCAATAAGTCCACCGCCACCAACAGGAGAAAAAATATAATCTAAATCAGGATGATCTTCTAATAATTCTAAAGCTGCTGTTCCTTGCCCTAATATTACGTTGTGGTCATTATAGGGATGTAAAAAAGTGGCTCCTTTTTCTTCTTGAATTTTCTTTGCAGTTTCTTCGCGGTCATTATGAGTAGGAGGACACTCTATGATTTGCCCACCATAGTCTTTTACGGCCTCTTTTTTTACCTGTGGAGCGTTTGATGGCATCACGATATAAGCGGTAACCCCTAAACTTTGCGCGGCCAATGATAATGCTTGTGCAAAATTTCCAGAAGAGTGTGTAACAACTCCTTTAGACTTTTCCTTATCAGATAGCAGCAGAATGGCATGCGTAGCGCCACGCATCTTAAAAGCACCCATCCGCTGAAAGTTTTCACACTTAAAGTAAAGGTCTGCTCCAGAGATTTCGTTGAGGAGTCGTGATGTTAGGATAGGAGTTCTATGAATATATGGAGCTATCGTTTTAGCAGTTTCGGTCAGCCTTTTTGCATTCATTTTAGTTATAAATAAGATCAAATAACGAAGATACTATTTATTTCTACCTATTAATAGTGTATTTGTCCCGTGCACATTACTGTGTAGTTGAAATTCTATCTTTTCGGAGTAATTGGCGATTAGATATTGTATGTCAGAATCATCATTCAGCTGGATGCCTGCATTAAAAAGTATATTTCCCTTTGGCTTTATTATATTTAATAATTCATTCCAAAATTCAATTTTATAGAATTTTGTAGGTACTTTAAGGTCAACAAATAGATCTATTATAATCAAATCAAAAGAATTTCTAGAATTAGCTACAAAATGGAGCGCATCGTCAGAAACAATACTTAGATTTTTATTTCCTGCGACGTTAAATTCTTCTTTTGCTACTTCAATAATTACAGGATCAATTTCTATAGCGGTAATATGTCCTCTATGATTATACTTTTTTTTTAAAGTCTCTATAACACTTCCTCCGCCCATCCCCAATAATAGAACACTTGACTTACTATCAAAGTATATTTTAGATAACCCATAATCCAAAATGCGTTGTAATGAACCGTAAGAATAGTTAGCCGCTTCACTATCCAACACTTTTTTTCCATTCATCCAGGTGATTTTCAGAGTCCCGTTAATTTTAGACTGAATTTTTCTGGTAAGTGGCAAGGTATAACTAACGATTTTTTTCATATACCAGTATTGGAGATAGTTAGTAGGAAATATAAAACAATAACGTGTAGATTAAAATATTTAATTTTAGTTAACCTACACGTTACTTTTTTAATAATTATAAAGCGTTTGCACCAGCTTCTGCTACTGCATGATCATTTTCTACGCTACTACCACTTACTCCGATTGCTGCTATAATTTCGTCATTTCTGTTTTTAATAGGTACTCCTCCTGGAAATGTTATCAAACCTCCATTAGAATGCTCTATATTATACAAAGAACCTCCTGGTTGTGAAAGTTCTCCAATGGTACCGGTATTCATATCAAAGAAACGAGCTGTTTTTGCTTTCTTTAAAGATATATCAAGAGAGCCTAACCAGGCTCCATCCATACGGGCAAACGCCACAAGATTTGCTCCTGCATCAACGACAGAGATATTCATTTTGGTGTTTAATGCAATCGATTTTGCCTTTGCAGCACTAATAATTTTCTCTGCTTGTTCTAATGTAATGTTCATGTGAATTTTGTTTTAAAAGTATAAATAATCAATGGCAATATCTTGAATATATCATATCCTAAGATGAATTATATCATAAATAAAATATAAAGTTTAAAACAATTTTTTCTAATAATGTATAAGTGTATTGATTATAGATTTAGGTTCTAGTTTACATTAACACTGAAATCTTGATACACATTAAACATCTCTCTAAATCTCCCTTCCTTCGAAGGAAGGGCTGGGGATGGATGTTCTTTTTAATAAAAATTTTAATAAACTAAAAATGAGTATTTAATCGAATGTGCCTGTAATTTAAAAATCTTATTATTAAGACTATACAAAACTATAGTCTAGATTGGTAATAAAATACATTTGTTATCCAGCCATTTCGTGCGCTTCTTTAAGCCATTTTGTTAGCTCTGTATCTATTTGATCTATAGATTGTAATTGTACTCTATGTGTACACATAGCACCAAAAGGACCGGAGTTTTGAAGTCTTTCTGTAATAGCTTTTCCTTTTAGTTTCAAACCAAGATCAATTCTGGTTTTAGTAGCAGGTTTGATCAATGCAAATTGTTTTTTTCTAATAATGCTAACACTAGTTTTTTTAGGTGTTATACTAACATCATCACCAAACGATGTTACGACAGTAAGAAGCTTTTCATAGATTGGGATCAAGTTTTCTTTCCCTTTGTACTGGCTGGTTACCAAATCATCAGGCGTATCATTAGAATCTTTAGATAAAGTGACTATAGTATTTGCAAAACCGTGAGTTACTCCATGTTCTGTTTTTAAGAATGTAACTGCTTCACCGTGTTTAGCAAATGATTTGTCTTTTAAAATTGCCTTCCATTCTTCTAATGACTTACCTGTTTTCTCAGGCATATTACTAATCATTGTTTGTAGCGCTTGATCCATCGTGTTAGAATTTTATAGCTTTTCCTTTTTCAAGATATGCAATTAATTGTTGATATGACATTTCGTTTCCAGAAATAAAGAATTTCATTAATGATAGATATTTCGGATTGTTTTTATATCCAATTCCATAAGAAATTACCTTGGTTTTTTTGCTGGCTAAAGACTCAAACCGGATAATGTTATAGAGATCTTTTTCATCTTTTTTCATAAAATTAGGAAAGTTATTAGTGAGTTCCGCTTGTAGAGTGATTAACTTTTTTGGGATATAATTAACCACTCTTAAGTTTATGGTCGTGCTATCTCCAATCTTTCCATTCTTATTATAATTAGTTCTGATTGTCCCGTTAATTTTAAAATCAACTTCTGCTATTGCTACTGCCCAGTTTTCCCAACCGTTTTTGGTTGTATAGGCATTCCAGACAGAATCCAATGGTACATTAACTATAAATTCTTGTATGAGTATAAGCTCCTTTTTATTGGTCGAATCGACCGTAGAAGTAACTCTTTTTTCTGTTGGTATCTTTTGATCCTGTGAATAAAGCAATATACTAGGAAAGAACAGTAAGATGATGAAGGTAATTTTTTTCATTTTCAAGTAAGTTTAACACGAAGTACGAAAAACAAAATGTACTGTCATAGTAAAAAATTAACCATCTCTATCTAAAGGAAAGAAATTTGGCTCATCTTTATTGAATTCTTGCTTGATGAACTCTTGTGGATTAAAACCTGAAAAGTGACTAAACTCTTTTATAAAATGAGATTGATCTGCGTATCCACACTGATAAGCAACCTGTGACCATGATATTTGCTCTTTTTGTCTAATTTGCTGTAATATTTCGTTAAATCTTGCGATTCGGTGATAATATTTTGGAGTAACCCCAACATATTTTTTGAATTGATCTATGAGATGCTTTTGGGTATAGGGATAACCTTCAGTTATTTTATTAAAATTAGCAGCGGGTTGTTGTTGTAATTTTTCTACAATAGTAAGTAACTCTTTGGAAGGAATTTTAGAATCATCAAACCTACTTGTTAACCATTTTTCTGCTACGATGAATTTATCTCGAGATGTTTTCTGTTTTAAAAGATTTTCTCTAAGCAGTAAAAGTTCTTTACCAAAAACTTCTTCTGCAGAAAGGATTTTTTCGTTTAGGTCTTCAGAAGGAAAATGAAAAAAGGGATAGGTTCCAAAAGGCTTAAACTGAATCACGAACATTTCAGATTTTTGATGTGCCGAAATAGAGATATAGTTTTTGTGTATTCCTGATATCCAAGCTTTCGTAAAGGTTTTGCTAGGTTTTAATGTAGTGTTGTCAAATGTATTTCTGGGGATATCATCTAATTCGAATATCATAAACACGTGTCCTGTGGGTACAACTCTCTCAATAGAATGATCTGGTATAAAATCTTTTAAATGAAATATAGACTCAATGTACTCGCTAATTGGAGAATTCAGTTGATGTGTTTCAAATATCATATATGGATGCAGTATTTATGATGACCAATGTCCTTGTTTTAACTAAAGATATACATTAGAAATTAGTTGTTCTACCGTAGGATGATCATTTCCTGCAGCGGGTTCAATAGTTATGTTTAATGATTCCGCATTGTCAATATATTTCAGGATAATCATTTCCTGATCAGAAGAAATCACTCCCATATTTATCATTTCGCCTTCTACATCTGCCCACATTTGATAGGTTTTATCTTTGTTCAGTTTTTCAAGCCCTTTAGGATTTAGAAGTACTTCTTTGTTTTTGTGATTTACATAAGCTATAGCAGCAGAATTAGGTGATCTTTCATTTCCTTTTAATACTAATTGCAACACTTCGGGCTGATTTATAGCTTGATACCATTTATCCGTTTCTTTAAAATCATTCTCTAAGTTTACCAACCTGTTTCTTAAATCATTGATCTCTTTTTGTAATGTAATCGAGGTTCGTTCTGAGTTTTGCCATTGATTATATAACCAACCGGAACTTAATAAAAACAGGGCTGCAAGACTGGCAGCGACTGCAAAATTATAGGAGATTCTTTTTCTTTTTTGTAATGGGATTACTTTTTCTGCAGTACTTGAGCTAGAATTTTTAATTTTATTTAAAATACTAGTTTTGATATGGGTTGGAGGTGAGATGGCATTTTCTAATGCCATTTGCTCCATATCATCTTCCATTTTAGTATAGTACTCGTGTAATTCTTTATCTTCTTCAAGCATTTTCTCTATTTCTGTAGATTGCTCTTCAGAAAGCTCACCCAATAGATATTGTTCTAATATGCCCGTATCTTTTATTGTTTTCCTATCCATCATCTCATCATTTCAATAATAATCCATACTATAATCAGTTCTTCTTTATAAGATTCTCTTAGTTTTTTGAGGGCTTGTCTTATATAAGATTTAAAAGTTCCCAGGGGAACATCCATTTCTTTATGGGCTTCTCTATGTGTGAGTCCATTAAAATAAACAAGCTCTAAGGCTCTTTGGTGATGAGGTTCTAACTTTTTTAAAGAACCATCTAATTCTAAGAAATCTTTTTCTGTTTCTGAAGTACTCCTATCTTTATATACACTTAAATCCTCATTTTGGATGAGGACATCTTTTTTTCTCAAAGAATTTAACGTAATATTTCTTGCGATTCGGTAAGACCAAGTAAAGAACTTTCCTTTATTTGAATCATACGTATGTGATTTTTGCCAAATTTTCATAAATGTTTCTTGCAATAAATCCTGTGCTAAAGGCTCATCTTTACACATTCGTAAGATCACCCCATAAAGTGCCCCAGAATAGAGATCATAAACCTTAGATAAGGCAAAGGAATCTTGATCCTGTAACTTCTTTATAAGCTCTAAATCGTCTTTCATTTAAGTTTTGGCTTCTTCAAATTTAAAAAAAATCTCATCCAATCTCATCCAAACCAAATAAACTTGTGTATATGAATATGAAAGCGCGTTTCATTAATGTTTAATATTTTAAAAATAAAATCATGAAAAAACTAATTTTTATTGCCTCGACTCTTTTCTTATTCGTATTCGCTCAATCCACATTTGCACAATCAAAAAAGGATATTGTAGATGTGGCAGTTTCTGTAGACGATTTCTCTACTTTGGTAACTGCCTTAAAAGCTGCTGATTTGGTAGGAGCATTAAAAGGAGATGGGCCTTTTACAGTATTTGCTCCAACTAACGATGCTTTTGCCAAGATTGATTCGAAAACTCTAAATTCTCTATTAGAGCCTGCTAATAAATCAAAGTTAGCATCTATTCTTACTTATCACGTAGTATCCGGTAAGATTGATGCCGCTGCTGTAGCAAAAGCTTTAAAGAGTGGAGGGGGAAAGGCAGAATTAACAACCTTAAACGGGGCCAAGTTAAAAGCTGTTAAAAAAGATGGTAAAATCTGGCTAAAAGATCAAAATGGAAATTATAGTCAGATTGTAAAAACTGATGTAATGGCTACAAACGGAGTGATCCATGTAATAGGTGATGTTGTAATGCCAAAGTAATAGCAATTATATAGTTTTATAGAGCGTCGTAAATTTTTATGACGCTTTTTATTTGATATCTTCTGATATAATTTTTTTTATAAGCGAAATTTGCCCAAGATGGTAATAACTATGCTCAATGACACCTTCAATATTTCGCTGATAAGTACCATACTTTTCTTCTACAAATACAGCATTTAATGTTTGCTTATTCATCTGTTCTACCTTTAGTATAAATTTTTCAGAATTACTTAAAAATTCACTAATAAGCTTTATCCAATCTTGCTCAGAGGTAATCGCTGGCATATCAAAACTGTATGCATCTCTTATTTCAAGTTTTCCCCCATTAAAAACATTCAGAATACCAGCCAGGTAGTAATTAATATGATATATAAGCACCGCGATAGTGTTTAGACTTCCTATTGTTTGATTGGCTTGTAGCCAGGTAACACTTTCTATTTGTTGTTTATAATTGGTATTAGCGATCCAGTGTCCATTTAATAAAACCTCTCTTAAACGATTGGCAAGCACTTCACTTTTTTTCATTAATAATCAATTTTTAGTTTTAGAATTTTAAAATATAACCATAATAAGATTTGTATTTTATTATTTCCCTAAAAAAATACTAGAAATCTACCTTCTTGGATTCAGTTACAAACAAAACATTCCAAGACACTATTTTAGTATAAATTTGGGAAGCATTTATTTCTCCTATAATTTGGGTTATTTCATCAAATGTCTTAGAAAAAGAATTTCTAAGATCAACTATTTTAATTTGGTTAAGTTCATTAACTCATTCGGAATATTATGACGATAAGCAATTCTTTCATTTCATTACTCAGTTCTAAAGATCACTAAACTACACTATGAAAGGTTTTTAGAATAGTATAAATGCCTATTTAAAAATAGGCGAGTTTGAAAAAGATGATTACTTTTGCAGAGATATTAATTTATCAAAATACAATGAACACGAATTAAATAGTTTTAATGCTTAAAGAATCTTTAGACAAATATCCTCTAAATAAATGAGAACAGACTAAAGTAATACTTTTAGGTAGTGATGATTACTATATGATATCATTATAAATTGCATTAAAAAAATTTAAAAGACAGTAAATGAAGGAATTATTTGATGATGTATCATTTAAGTGTAGTAAAATTGTTACACAAGACTATAGTACTTCATTTTCAATGGGTATTAAATTGTTTGATAAATCAATAAGAGACAGTATTTATAGTATTTATGGTTTTGTACGTTTTGCTGATGAGATTGTTGATACATTTCATGAGTACGATAAAGCTACTTTATTTTCGAATTTTGAAGAAGATTACTACAGAGCTTACAATCAAGGTATAAGTCTTAATCCAATATTAAATTCGTTTCAGATAACTGTTCGTAAATATAATATTGATGATGAGCTCATAAAAGCTTTCTTAAAAAGCATGCACAGTGACTTAACAAAGAAAGTGTTTGATGATGATGAAATTAAAGCTTATATATATGGATCGGCTGATGTGGTAGGTCTAATGTGTCTTAAGGTTTTCGTTAATGGAGATGAAGAACGATATCAAGCATTGAAGCCGGCTGCTATGCGTTTAGGTTCTGCTTTTCAGAAGGTAAACTTCTTGAGGGATATCAACGATGATGTTAACCAGTTACACCGTATTTACTTCCCAATATTAAGAGATAATGAATTAACTGAGAATGTTAAGAAAAAAATCATTATTGATATTAATGAAGATTTCAAGGTAGCATTGAATGGGATAAAACAACTACCAGACAATTCAAAAAATGGAGTGTATGCGGCTTATCTTTATTATAGTAAACTTACAGCCAAGATAGAGTGTACTCCTGTAGAGAAATTACTGAATGAGAGAATTCGAATTCCTAATAGAGTTAAGATATGGTCATTAGGCTCTATTTATATTACCAGGAAATTTAAACTGGCATAGCATACAATAAAATCACGAACTATGTCACTTTATTTAATTATACTTATTGTTTCGCTTGCTGGACCTTTAGCTTTGAGTTTCGAGAAAAACCTCATGCTCTATAAGCGTTGGAAATACTTGCTTCCTGCAATCCTAATAACAATGGTCGTTTTTGTAACTTGGGATATTATTTTTACACATATGGGCTGTTGGTTTTTTAATCCAGTCTATAATTCAGGCATTTATATATACAAACTTCCTTTAGAAGAATATTTATTTTTTATAGCCATTCCATACGCTTGTGCATTTTCATTTTATGCAGTTCAATTTCATTTTCCAAAATTTAAATTAAATGAACGGTGGACAAAAAAAATAACCTTTCTGATGGTAATACTATCAGTTATAACCTCATTGGCAAATCTTGATCATATCTATACCTTCGTTAATTTTTTGGTTTTACCGATAATCCTTTTATTAAGTTATTATTTTACTAAGGAAGTGGTGCAGTATTATTTAGCAATATACCCGATTTTACTCATTCCGTTTTTTATTATTAATGGAATCCTAACAGGCACAGGGATAGAGCAAGCTGTCTTTGATTATAACCCTCAGGTAATTATAGGTATTCATATTTTCTCAATTCCACTTGAAGATATGTTTTATAATTTTTCGCTTCTTTTGTCACCTTTGGCGTTAACTCATATTTTTGAAATGAGGTCTAAAAAAAATAAGAAGGTATGATAATTGCGATGATTGATTCTATAATTGATAACTTATCTGCTACCAGCAAATTTATAACTAAGGTAAGTGACATTATTATACTTGAAAAAAAAGTATCGCGTGCTAGATATTACTCTATTTGGATAGTGCCAAAATTGTCGCTAATGAAATATTTGCATAATAGATGAATCGGGTAGTTAAATACGTTATTAATGAAGGGCTTCCAATAACTTTTATAGTTTTTTACTGTGTGGGATTGGCATTATATTTTATACCTTTCACTCACAATTTGTTTGTAATAATTACACCTTATACGTTGGTTTTGGTTTCCCTGGCTGTTTTTTTACATCACAAAGATTGGGAATTAAAAACGATGATCATTCTAGCTAGCATTTTTATAGTAAGTATAATTATTGAGATTATTGGTGTGACAACAGGTAAATTATTTGGCGAGTATGAGTACGGTAAAGGGCTTGGCATAAAAATAGCTGATGTACCTATTATTATTGGTCTTAATTGGGTTTTTCTAACCTATGCTTCCAATAGTATTATCTCTAAATACACATCAAAAAGTACGCTGATTATTTTAGGAGCAGCATTGTTGATGGTGTTATACGATATCTTACTCGAAAAAGCAGCACCATTAATGGATATGTGGGTATTTTCAAAAAACGAACCACCTTTAAATAACTATATAGTCTGGTTTTTATTGGCGTTATTATTTAATTGGGTGATTCAGATATTTAAGATAAATACAAACAATCGACCTGCACGTTGGTTATTTTTCGTCCAATTCGTTTTTTTTATAATTTTAGTTATTCTCAATAATTATATTAAAAAATGATACGAGCTAATCATAGTAAATTGTGGGTAAGGTTTTCTAAGTACTATACAAAATTGCTTATAGGCTTTTTTTTTAGAAACATTAAATATTCAGGTCAGTACGAAGAAAAAGGATTACCTATTCTTATGATCAGTAATCATTTTTCTTTTTATGATGGCTTCATTCAAATTTTATTAAATTTTAAAGTTTTTAAGAGAAGATTTAACTTCATGATGTTGGAAAAAGAGTTGAGTAAAAATATGATATTGACAAAAATTGGCGCTAGTTCAATTAATAAAGGCAAAAGATCAAGTTTAGATAGCCTAGATTATGCTGTAGAAATGTTACAGAATAAAGAGAACCTGTTTTTGTTTTTTCCGCAAGGGAAAATTAAGAGCATTTATACACGAGAGTTTACTTTTGAAAAAGGCTTACTTTCTCATATTTTAGAAAATGTAAAAAATGATTTTCAATTAGTATATAATATTAACCTTATTAATTATGGAAACAAGCTTAGACCCGATATAAATGTGTATTATGAAACGCAAGTAATAAGTACCAGCACAAATGCTGAGGAGGTAGAACGAGAATTTAATCGTTTTGCAAAAGCGTGTTTTTCAAATCAAGGCGTATGATGATTTATTTTAGTTATTTTTTAATTATCCTCCTTTTTATCAGATTACTGGTAGCATTTGTTAATTATCTTTCGTTTGCATATTTACCGAAGATGACTACATTAACCTCGGTACCGTCAGTTTCAATTTTAATACCTGCTCGTAATGAGGAAGAAAACATAGGAACCTTACTAGAGCAATTATCAACGTTTGAATACGATAAGCTTGAAATAATCGTTTATAATGATCACTCTACCGACAAAACTGAAGAAGTTATAAAGCATTGGGCTGCATCAAAACCTAATATTAAATTATTAAATGGGGATGTACTTCCGCAAGGTTGGTTAGGTAAGAATCATGCTTGTCATCAATTAGCACAGGCAGCTACCGGTAATATATTACTTTTTTTAGATGCAGATGTAAGTGTAAAAAAAGGGGTTATAAAACGTAGTATCAGTTATCTTCAGAAACACGAACTTCATTTGTTGTCCATATTTCCAAAACAAATAGTAAAGTCTTTCGGAGAGAAGGTTTCGGTACCTTTAATGAACTGGGTTTTATTAAGTATACTTCCAATGTATCTAATACGGAAGTCAAAGAATAAAATCTTTTCTGCCGCTAATGGACAATTCATGATGTTTAAAACAGATACTTATAAGGCAATATGGCCTCACGAAAAATATAAGTCTAATAAAGTAGAAGATATAGCGATTATAAGATTATTTAAAGAAAAAGGACTAGCAAGTGACACTCGTTTGGGAGATAATGATATTTCTTGTAGAATGTATGTTGGATTAGATGATGCTATTGAAGGGTTTATAAAAAATATTTTTCAATTTTTTGGAGATAGTGTTTTAGTAACTATTTCCTTTGGAATTTTAACCACTATTGCTCCGTTTGTAGTGTATTTAAACTTGGGCTTATGGTGGTTAATTGCATATCTTACAGGCATTGTTTGTATTCGATTTTTTGTTATGTTAGCGAGTCGTCAATCAATCGTTCAAAATCTACTTTTAGTACTACCACAACACCTTGTATTTTTATTGATTATAATAAAAGGCCTCATAAATAATAAACAGAAAAAACTAATATGGAAAGACCGAAATATATTACAAGATTTGTAATTACAACGAGCGTTTTATTACTTTTAGTGCAATTAGGCTTTTCACAAAGTCATTACCAAGCCCCTATTTACAAGGCTTATTCGCGCGGTAAAATGGATGTGTGGTATGATTTAATGAATTCTTGCGAAAAAAACCTAAATTCAAATGATTTTGATGAGCAATTGGAGCTTATTAGTTATTACTATGGTTATACGGCTTGGTTAATTGGTGCAGAAAAACACGATATTGCTGAAAAATACATTGATAAATCAGAGAAAATTATTGACAAGCTATTAATTGAGACTCCTGAAAATGCAACCTTGCTTGCATACAAAGGAGCTTATATTGCATTTACTATTGGAATCTCAAACTTTAAGGCGATTTACTTGGGTAGGAGAAGCATGAAATACATAGATAAATCTATCGAACTAGATCCAGAGAATATTCAAGGAAATATTGAAAAAGGAAATTCAATGTATTACCGGCCATCAGCCTTTGGCGGTGATAAGACCGAAGCGATTAAATATTATGAAAAGGCAGTGGAAAGCTTTGAAAAACAAGGATTGGTTGTGAATAATTGGATGTATATAAATACTATGACCGCTTTGGGGCAAGCATACGAAGCTACCGATCAGATACAATCTGCTAAATTATGTTATGAAAAAATAATGAGCATATTCCCAAATTTTATGTGGGTAGAAGATGAACTTTATCCTGATATGCTGAAACGTAACAATTTATAAAATTTATCACGTGGTATTATGAAATTTGCCATTTACAGAAAAACCTTAGGTTACGTAAAATTTTTAGTTCTATTTGGTTTTCTTATTAGTTCTATGAGGATACAGGCCCAAAAGGTACATGATGATGTTGATTTGGGCAAAATCCCTCCACGCATTATTAGAGCCTGTTGTGCTTTTGGTTATGATTTAAAATTATGGGGTGTACCTTTTATTTCTATTGATCAGGTAATTAGTATTGATGATCTGAATGAACATCATTATATGGGTAACAAGAATGAAGGCACAGGCACTATTTATACAAACAAAGGAGGCTTTATAGATATTGGGCATCTACGTGACCAAATTGATTGGACACGTTATTTACACGCTACTATATTAAACAGCAGAGGAAAAGGTGAAGTGATTTTTCCTTTGCGTAAAGAGGCGGGACGTAAGACTTTATATTTAAATGTCCCAGCACATCTTAGTAATAGTGATTGTATTTTATTAGCAGGAAAAATAACATACGATCTTTCTTTATGGCACGAGATTTCTACTTGGTTTGGTGCATCAACCATTCCTTTCATACCAGAAAAATTTTCTAGTTTTTCAGTTGAGGATGTATATTCAAACTTACTTGGGATACACATAGGTATGAAAACATTGCAGTCAGAACTCCCTTTTAATCAGGCAGCAACAGAAATTATAGAATCGACACTGGACAGTTTGGATGTTGTAAAAACAGTAAAGGAAACCTATGATGCCTATGATGCCATTAAATATAAATGGTACACGAATAGAAAACGAATACCTAGTAAGAATATTACGTTAAAACGCGATCCGGATGTTCTTAAATCTAGTCGTCCCTGGATAATTCCTAGTCTGGAAAATGATATTGATGATTCAATTGTTTTACATGTTCCTCTTGTAAATACCAAGGGTGAATTACTGACTAGTTTTTATAAATTCACTATTGATCTAAATTACAGATTTCCTGTCGCGGAAATTTTTCCGGGTCGTAATAGTAGTCTCATAAATCAAGATGATTTTGGTGTATTATTAAGAAGAATCATGAATGAGTTACAAATCATAGAACAAAATACATTAGCAGAAAGGAAACCAAGTGTTCAGAAATAGATCATATACATTAATAGATGATAGTATTTTTTTCTTCTCATTATTTATGTCTAATCGATTATTTATAAATAAAGTTCAATATGAATGGTGTGAAAAAAACACCTGAATTCGGCGCGATGTTGCTCGTACTGGTATTGTTTACAATGGTTAATAGAGGTGTCGTTGCAACGCAAAATGTTACCCTGCTTTTCGATATTTCTGCGCATTGATTGCTACTTTTTTCGTTTTGCAAGCATTGCGCCACTGTAAAAATACACAGACTTTTCGATTCATCACTTAGCTGCTATGATCACATATATGTTGTTGTACAACGTTTCTTTTAAATTCAGAAAATTAATAAATAAACAAAATAACCAAAAACACTTAACGTAGATATAATTGCAAGCAAAGAAAATAGGGTTGGTCTTGTTTCCTTGTTCTCCGCAAACTTTATGAATTCATCCAAACCAAGTTCATCAACCGAAGCCTCTTTACGACTTTTTTCCATCATTAAATATTCTAAAAATATTAGAAAAATTAGATTTATAAGAGGAATCATAATTACCTTTATGTTTATATCATCATAAATTCTGGAAAGAGCAAAATATCCCCCAATAAGAATGTTGTTAAAGGTGAATAATTTGTCATTTATTCTATTGAAATGACTCAAGATATTTTTAACAGCATCTTCTTTAATTTTTTCGATTTTCTTGTTGAACTCTTCTACTTCCATATTTTATTAAGTCAGATTATGTTATCCAATCCAAATCCGTAATTCATTATTTGGGATTTGTTTTTCGAATAACCTAGTAATTATCAAATTCGATGGTCTTACTTTTAAGTCCTCTTGATTTTTAAATTCGATTATATAATCTCCTCTTTCAGGAATATCTAAAACCATTATCTTCTTGGCTCTTTCTCCTGATTCATATGATTGAAATCTCCAATTTGTTATTTCAGGTTTAATGATATTTCCATTCTTCATATTTTTTAAGGAGAATGTAAAATTACCAATTGAGACATCCCAACCACCAATAACTTTTACACTATATATCTCCACTGTTAACTCTATTGCTTTTCCAGAATCATAAATATTAATCGGAAATCGAGTTTCTAGGTACCTTAGATCAGTTCTAATTATCTCAATATTATCCGGAACGTCATCTCTCAGTATATATCCAAACATTTTATTATTTGGTGTACGTTGTTTATAGGTACTTTTTATATATGGTCTAGCTCCATCTCCTGGTTGGAATTCAGTTTGCAAATATTCTATTTCTTCATTATCTAATTCACGAACTGTTCCATTGTTCTCCACATAAACAAATTCAAATTCCTCTTTTTTAGTCTCCAATAGAATATAGTTTTGATTTAATTATGAGATTTGTCCAATGTTGTACAACGCCAAATATATGAATCGGAGCAAGGCAAGTATACCTTAACCGATTGATTTATCTGCGCATTTTTATTTCTTGTTTAATTTATAAAAATCTAGCGCCATTGAAAAAAGGAAAAGACCTTTCGTTCCAGCACTAAACTTTGCTCTGATTTCATATATAATGTTAGCATTTCGTTTTCTATTTAGAGCTTTTCATTTTGATGCATTCTTCACATAAGACACTTCTAATTTCCGTCATCCTTGTTAGATTTTTTACTGCTGAAGGGGAAAAATATACTAGATATACCTGCTATTACAAAAGTTGATAAAATCCAATTGGTTTTCAATTTTATGTCAAAATTTGAAGCTATAAAAATCCAAACTACAGATAGTAGAATCGTTAATATAATTCTAGTCAGTAAAGGTAATTTTCTCGCTTTTTCAAACATTTTTTGTCAGTTTAGTTTTGGTTGTTCTTTCAAATTTCACAAAGAAAGACTGTCAATTTGAATTTTATAACACATTACTTTTTTACAATTATAAGCAATGTTTGTTAAGATACATAGTTTACACAAGTTAAAGATTAGGTGTTTACACTAAATTAGTTTCTAACCTTGTCGATTG
>CANMSL010000013.1 GCA_947500505.1 uncultured Aquimarina sp.
TCGACAAGGTTAGAAACTAATTTAGTGTAAACACCTAATCTTTAACTTGTGTAAACTATGTATCTTAACAAACATTGGATTATTTAATCTCAGCTATTATAACACCAAAATTTCCATCTAATTGTTTCCAATTAACAGAAGGCAAGTAAGTGCGTGATACAAATCCATCTAGATATAAAGCTTTTTTACATCCTTTTTTCTTAAAATAATTTGCGAAGTCATAAAAATTAACTTTTTCCTTTGACATGGCAAAAAGTAAATTTCCATTAGGTAATATTCCAACCCCATTTCTTATATGTACATTAGGAGAACCTATCGTGAACTTAGGGTGAATTTTTCCATCTATTACTAACATAGGGCCGGATTGAGTGGCATATTCAATTTTTTGATTGTATCTGTAGCTCTTGGTCGTGCAGATAACTGGTTCTCTGTTCTTAGTTAAATAAAATACCCCGTTAGGCTGAAGATAGAAATTCCCATAACCATTTTGAACCGTATCAATATCGGATTTGATAATACCACTTTCGATGTACAACCCTTGCGGTGATAAATCCTTAAAATACATGCCTCCATTCATTGCGAAAACAAGCCTTTTTCCTTCATTTTGTAGTTCTGATTTAAGGTTTTGAAAATTCTTATAGTTTTTATCACGTTTGTTTTTCCAAAAGAACTGTAATTTCTGGTTTTTCGGATTTATCTCATAGGTTACCAATTGGAGCTCCTCTATGTATGTCTTTTCAGATGATTTAATCGTTAAAAAACTAATAAATGTAGCACTTAATATTAATAATATACCCGGAATTTTTTTCATTTAATATTATTCTTAGATGTATTCGGTATCTTACATTCATATAACATCAGATCTTCATCGTCATCAGAAATATTAATAATCTTTATAAAGCTGAAATCTAACTTTTCTAATAGTTTTCGCGAAGATTTATTTTCTGGAATTGTGATAGCGCTTATTTTATGGATTCCGAATTGATTTATACCAACTTCCTTTATTTTTAAAGTACTTTCATAAGCGTATCCTTTTCCTTCATATTCTGGTAAAAAGGCAAAGCCAATATCTACACCCTCAATTCCTTCTCTGTCATATAATCCACAACAACCTAATTTTACTTTATCTGATTTTCTTATTACCGTATAATTGGAATATCCTAACCGTTCAAGTTGTGGAGTCATTCTTTCCTGAATATAAAGTTTTGCATCATTAACAGTATTGACATTTCGATCGCCTATATTTTTTAACCATTTAGGAGAGTTTAAAAGTTCTAAATAAAAAGCGGCATCATTTACAGTTGCGGGTTTCAATAACAGTCTTTGGGTCTCAAAGTACTTCATTTATGGTAAATTCAATTTTTTAATACTACATAACAAGTATACAAAAAGCCCTGAAATATCTTGTTTCAGGGCTTAACTAAAATTAAGGTTATCAATCTATAATTTTATTCTATTATAAAACGCGCTGTTTGTGTATTTACTTTTATCATATATACTCCAGCTTCTAATCCCTGAACATTTATAGTGTTAGAGAAAGTTCCTTTAAGAATTGTTTGCCCTAACATATTATAAATCGAAAATTGTTCAGTACCCGAACTTGCTGTACGCAAATTAAGAATTGCTCCTTTTAAAGGATTAGGATACACAGACAATAATTGAGTTGGCGGTCCTAGAGGGTCATCATTAGTTGTTGCAAATGATGTTGTGGTTCCACAAGCTCCAAGATTGATCCATCCTGTAGAAGTTCTTTCATATAAGTTTCCTTGATGTGTTACTCTTTCCCCAGGTTCGTAAGACTGAGAACTTGACCATTCTGATACTCCTTCACAGATATCCGTTGATCCACCACCACCAGAAGTGTTAGTTAATGATAAATTATCGATAGCAACATCAGCTTGCCATGTAGATCCGGTAATTCTGTTGAATCGTAATTGAACTCCTCCGCCTACATAAGTGGTTAGATCGATACTAGCATTTAGCCAGGAGTTTCCTTGATTACCTGTCTTACTCCAAATGCTTGTCCAAGTTACACCATTATCAGTACTGGCATCTAAAGCAATACTACCCATATCAGTAGCTCCATACATATGGTAACTAAATGAGAAACTCGCTTCGGAAAGACCGGATAGATCAAAACAAGGTGAATTTAATATAGCTTGTTTGTTAGGATACCCAGTTCCATTACCAGAGGCTTCTACATAAATGTAATATGACCCTTGAGTAGCAGATGATGGTCCTGTACTACCAGAAGGTGTTCCATTAGTATCAACTGACCAATTAATATCATCAGCAGTAGACTGAGTCCAGGCTCCAAGCGAATCTTCAAACCCTTCATTATATGGGAAAGAGGATATTCCTGAAGTACATCCACCTCCGGTAGAGCCACCAGTTGTAGTTACATTAACTGTGTTACTGAAAGTTGATTCGTTTCCAGCGGCATCTTTAGCTTTTACACTAAACTGGTATGCAGTATCTGCGGTTAATCCTGTTACGTTAGCAGTAGTTCCTGCAACTTCTCCTAATACCGTGCTTCCTTGATATACGTCATAAGCAGTTACACCTACATTGTCTGTAGCTGCATTCCAGGATAATGTCAATGTTGTTTCTTCAACATTTGAGGCAAATAACCCTGTTGGAGCTGTTGGTGCCTGTGTGTCAGGAGGAGTAGCTGTAGTTACGTTAATAATATTACTAAAACCTGATTCATTACCAGCGGCATCTTTAGCTTTTACACTGAATTCGTAGGTTGTATTTGCCGTAAGTCCGGTTACATCAGCGGTAGTTCCAGTAACTTCTCCTAATAGTGTGCTTCCCTGGTATACATCGTAAGTGGTTACACCTACATTGTCTGTAGCTACATTCCAAGTTAAGGTCAATGTAGTTTCTGCAACATTAGATGCAGCCAATCCTGTCGGTGCTGTTGGCGCCTGTGTATCACCAGTCGAAGCCCCAATAGTAACTGTATAATCTTCTACTTCTCCATAACTAAATGATTCACAAGATGTGGGCACACCATTGTATTTCATAGAAACACGCATTCTGGTATCTCCATTTAGAGCACTAGCAGGTACTGTAAAACTACCACTAACTGGTGTAGTTTGCGTAGCCGATTGAGTCCAAACCTGTTCTCCGGAATCTGTAAAGTCACCATTTTGGTTATAGTCTATCCATAAACTGTAACCCTCGCTATATACAGTTCCTGTCCAGGTTGGTGTTACGGTAATTGTATATGTATTCCCTTTTGTTATTGAGGTAGATATGGAGGTAAAATCTGTGTAACCTCCATTTCCTGCTCCGGAGGCATTGTTAATTGTTCCTAATTGAACATTACCAATGAATTCGTCAGCCGTACTATTACCATTAGACGTACAATAGTTCAATTGAATTTCTGTAGTAGTAAAGGTTGTTGAAGTACTATAAGAAGAAGTTGTGCCATCAGAACATTTACTTCGAATTTGAGCTTCATAAGACGTTGTGGCTGCTAGTCCGGAAATCATAGAAGAAGTTCCGCTTGCGGTTTGGATTGTCCAGTTTGAAGTCCCTGTTGGACGATATCTTATATCAAATGATGCTCCTGGAACTGCCGCCCAATTTATAGTTGCTGTATCTGATCCTATGTTAGAAGATCCTACTCCTGTTGGAACCGTTGCATTACAAACTACAGGAGTACCTGTTAATCCAGTCACAACAAGAGAGAAATTTTGACTTCCTCCAGCAAGAGATCCTTTATTAGTAACTGTTATTGTATAAGAACCGGATGCATTTGCTATGTCAACTCTCTCATATGGATCTACGGTGTTATCACCAGTATCATTGGTTGTTACCCCAGTTAATCTGTAAGGAGTATATGTGGTAGAGTTTTGTGTAACTCTAATATCTAAGTCATTCACTAGAACAGCTGCATTGGAATTTGTTGCTGTTACAGCAGTACCTGCAAGATCTGTCCAAGAGATAGAAGCTAGTAAAGGATTAATTCCGTCAGAATCTACAGTAATGGAGTAAGTTTGCCCACTATTCAAAGTCAATTCTTCAATTTTAGATTCATTTCCATTGGCAGAAATAGTCTCTGCAGCAGCTTTACTATTCATTAATCCCCATCCGTAAACGGCATCAGGTCCTGAAGGTCCTGCATCATCCGCAGTATGTAGTGCTAATCCTTTTAAGGTAGCTGCTCTCATAAAGCTTCCGGTTAGATTATTATAATGCTGCTGTAACAACAGTAAAGATCCGGTTACGTTTGGAGATGCCATGGATGTTCCTGTAATGCTATTATAAGCGTTATCACTACTTGCATATGTAGAGTAGACACCTGTACCGTTACCGGTAATATCCGGCTTGATTCTGTAGTCGTCAGTTGGTCCTTCACTACTAGAGCTATTGATAGAAACGCTAATTAACGAACCATCGGCACTGACATTAGCATCTTGAGCATTAGCAACGACTAAGTTATTTTTAGACGTAGAATGTCCGGTCAATTTATCGTACGAAGAGTTTCCATCAAGCGGTTGTCCGTTATAGCTATTTTGATTACCATCGTTACCGGCGGCTACCACCATAAGGTAAAATGGAGCATTATACATGACTTCATCCCAGTCTCTGGAAGTATCAATATAAGCTCCGAAATATTGATCGGGAACTAGATCTCCTCTAAAACCATAAGAATGATTAGACACTAACATGCCATTTGCAGCAGCTGCCGTTGCTTCGGCTACATCATCATTCCACATGTATCCATCTACTTTTGCTTGAGAAGCCATTCCTTTTGCATCAGGCTGTACACCAGAAGCCATAATGGTTCCGGTTACGTGTCCGGCATGGAAGTTTAGTTGTGTTCCACCTTCAGAAGCGGCATCCTGAATAGTAACACGATTGTTTCCACCAGCTCCGTCATATTCCTGGTGAGAAGCTCTTGCATGACCTCCATCCCAAACGTGAGCCGTCATATTTTGACCGTCAAGATTTAAGCCTAATGATCCACCTCCATTAAGGTGATTTGTTCTTGTAGATCTTGCAGCATCTACATTATAAGTTATATAATACACCGGACTTCCATCAGAAGCAAGCCTTTGTAATTCAGAAAAAGTACCATCTTTCAGCCTAGTTGTTATAGGCCACCCGTTTCTGTTGGCAGCTTGTATTGCTTCTTTTTTCTGAATAGCAGCTTTTTCAGCATTTTGTTGTTGAAGTTGCTGAAGTTTAGAAATATTACTTTTTGATCTGATTTGATCTTTAGCCTCTTTTGTTTGTGCAAAGACTCCTGTAGAAAGGAGAAACAGAGAAGAAAAAACCAACAGGTTTAGTTGTCCAAACCTTTTTGGCATAAAGCCAAATACCCCCGTAAGGCTTTTGTAACTTTTTTTCATTTTTATTGAGTTTGAGTTAGCAATTATATAATTTCCTTGATGATTTTGTAAAGAAACGACCAAAACTCTTAAAATATTCCTAATAAAAAAAAGATTTTCGATGAAGTGATGGAAAATTACCATATAAAACCTTAACATTGACTTAACATTTGTTTCACCCTGAAAAGATAGTAGGAAAATAGCTACAAAATTTAGTAGAGATCATCTTATTACGTCACCATTTCTTGAGAAACTCCACAGTTTTTTTCTCATTGTAGTATGCTTCTCCATAGAGATAAAAGCCTACGTGACCACCATAATCAGGTGTTTCTAAAAACAAATTGGTATTTTCTATAGCTTTTTGGATTGGATAACAATGGGACCCAAGAAATGTATCATTTTTGGCATTAATGATAAGTGTAGGAACTTGAATATTATTAAAAAACTGTTTGCTACTGCACTTACTATAATAGTCAATAGCATCAACATATCCATGCGCTTTGCTAGTATACAAATCATCAATATCCATGAGTGATTTGCAAGCGTTGATATCTGATTTGCTAATTTTATCCGGGAAAACCAACTGCCTTTCGTATAGTTTTTCTTTTAAACTTCTAATAAAACGTTGTTGGTATATAAAATTTTTAGATTTGTTTATCTCCTTCAAAGAATCATAGAGATCGCAGGGAACTGATACTGCAACAGCGGATTTTACTTGTGTAGGTGTTTTTCTTTCTCCTAAATATTTCAGTGCAATATTTCCTCCTAGGCTAAATCCACATATAGAAATAACACCATAATCCTTTTCAATGATATGAGCAATAACAGAGTTTAAATCCTCACTGACACCTGCATTGTAGGATCTGTACAGCCGATTTACTTCTCCACTGCAATTACGGAGATTTACAGCCGCCACATTCCAATCGTTTTTAGTTAAGTGCTTAGCAAGTCCCATAATATATTGTCGCTGGGCATTGCCTTCCAGACCATGAATTAAAACAGCAACTCGTCGTGTGTTATCCGGATTAGATGTATAACTCCAGTCTATGTCTATGAAATCACCATCCGTCAGTTCTAAACGTTCGCGATATTGATCAATTCCTTTAACTGTCCTTGTTAAATTAGGGAAAATTGTCGAAAAATGAGCATTTCTAAAAATATATGGCGGCGTATAATTTGATTCTTCAACAGGCATTAGTACAGGATATTATCTTTTGGCTTTACTTTTTCCGGGAGCTCTTTCTCATCTAACATATCTCTAAGATCAATCTCAATGGTTCTACACAGCGCGGTCATAGGAACATCATTAATTCTTCCTTCGAAAGGATCTTCACTATTACTGCCAATTTTTTCCATAGTTGTAAATATCCAAGAGATTAATACAGACAATGGAATCATCAAAAAAATATACCAAGGGCGAAAGTGTTGGGACATACCACTAAGCTCACTTTCGAAAACACTCAATAAACCAAAAGGGAGTAACAACACAAAAATCCAGGTAAAAACGGTACTGAAATATGCATATTGCCTGGGAAAAGGAGTGTTTTTGATCCGTTCACATTTTCCTTGTAAATTGTATAGCTCTTCTAGTACCCCATGAAAAAGTTGCTTGTCGAATTCTGAAATTTTGCCTTTTTCCATTAGTTCCTTGAGATGTAATCCTTGATTTTTCACTAAATGTGTTGCCGCATTTTTTCTTTGGAGTAAATTGTTATATTCTGTATCGGAAACAAACGGCTTCGTAGCATCACAAGCCGGATTACGTTCCCCATGTCTATTAAATAATCGTTCTACAGAAGCATTTTCTTTCAGGGAAAATGAAGTTGGCTGTCTAAGTTGAATTCTTAATGCATTGATCCAAGCTATGTGTCGGTAAATCAATACCTTTTTTGTTTCCTGATCATCGTCAATTAGACTCAAGACCTGATTAGCCCAAGTTCTACTATAGTTAACAATACCTCCCCAGATTTTACGTCCTTCCCAGAAACGATCATAACTTTGGCTGTTTTTGAATCCTATATAGAAGGCAACGGCAATACCAATTACTGAGATTGGCTGAAAAGGGATGTCGATAAATTTCAAATTAAAAAAATGATATAAGGAGAAAATACTGGCAGTATAAAAAGTGAAGAAGAGTAAGTTTTTCCAGGCGTAGCGCAGGATGATTCCCCAACCGATGTTTCTTTTAATGTACATTGACTAATTTTTGTTCTAAAATAAGAAGACCCTAAAGGTTTTCAAAACCTGTAGGGTCTTATTTTTTTGAGATTCAATATTATAGAAACATTCCTCCAGAGGCCTCTATACGCTGACCATTCACCCATCTGGCATCCTCACTGGCTAAAAACGCAACAACACCGCCTATATCTTCGGCGACACCAACTCGACCTAAAGCAGTTACTGATGAAAGTATTTTCTCTAATTCCGGATTTTTTTCCAGAGCATCTTTGTTCATATCAGTATTGATTGCGCCTGGCGCGATTACATTAGCTGTTATTTGACGTGAACCCAGTTCTTTTGCTAAGTATCTTGTAAAAGCTTCAATTCCGGCTTTCATAGAAGCATAAGCTCCATATCCGGGAAGACTAAAACGTGCCAATCCTGTTGAGATATTGATAATCCTTCCACCATCATTTAATAACGGCAATGCTTGTTGGGTAATAAAGAAAGGGCCTTTTAATTGAATATTCATCAAATTATCAAATGTAGCTTCAGAGGTTTCTGCAATCATCTCGTGAGCTATGATACCTGCATTATTTACCAGGATGTCGAATTTTGAAGTATTCCATTGTTGTTTTAATGTCGTTTTCACATCTGAAAAAAAGTTGTCGAAAGAAGAACTATCACCTGTGTTAAGTTGAAAAGCTACTGCCTTCTGGCCTAACGCTTCAATTTCCTTTACGGTATTTTCAGCTTGTTCCTTATTCGAGTTATAGGTTACCAGGATATCGGCTCCCTGTTGTGCTAGTCTCATAGCCATTTCTTTTCCTAATCCTCTACTGCTTCCTGTTACTAATGCTATTTTTCTTTCTAAAGTTTTCATTGTATTTGTGTTTTAAAAGATTATTAAATAATTACAATGCAAATATCTCTTAGAAATCAAAGTGCATAAAGGCAAATATTAAAGGAAGTAGGGTATATTTTTAAGAAAAGGAAGTTTTTATCTGTTTCTATACTGATTTGGAGATAAACCGGTTTGTTTTTTGAAGAATTTGGAAAAGTGCGTAGGTTCGTTAAAACCTAGTTGATAGGCAATCTGTTTTACCGGAGTTGATGATTTAGAGAGTAAGGCCTGTGCCTCGGCAGTTATTTTATTTTGAATCCATCGATTTCCTGATATGCCTGTTTTGGTTTTAATAACAGTAGAAAAATAAGCAGGATGCAACTGTTGCTGTTCTGCAAAAGTACTTACTTGTAGCGCTACGCTCGTAAGATTACCGGATCTGAAGGTACTTTCCAGATCTTTTTTGAACTGGTTGACAATTTCACTTTCGCGATCATATGCTATTTTAAAAGAATCATCCTTCATTAAAAATTCTTTTACTTTCAATAAGAAAACCATAAAGAGAGAGCTTACAATTTTATGACGCAGTGTAGAATTTTTAGTTTGTTCTTCAAGAATCTGTTCGGCCAGATTCTGTAGTTCATCAAACCGTGAATCATCTAAAAAACAAGGAGGTACCATTTCTGTCAACAAAAAAGAGAACTCGTCAAACACCCCAGTATGGATATGTTCTTTAAGGTATTCTTCAGAAGTGGTGATTATAAAACCATGTACCACTTCTTCAATCCCAAAGGATTTCAAATGCCCTGGATTTGTAAAATATAGTGTTCTGGGTTTTGTGTAAAATTTATGGTTATCGATCGTATAAAAGCTTTTACCTTTTCTGATCAGGATGAAAGAAAAATAGTTAGCCCTGAAAACAGGGGACTCGACTGGGATATTATGAACTGTTTCCATACGATGGATGGTAAAATCCGTATCCTGCTGAATCCTTTGACCTACTTTTTCTTCTTTATAGAGATCAGATAACTTATTATAAGCTTGTATATATTTATTTTCCTTATTTTTCATAAATCAATAAGCATAAAAATACCGGTTTTTAATTAAAAACCGGTATATAATACGATAGCGTATTTAAGATTATACTCCCGCTGGTTTTGCTTCAATACTAATGTCGCTCCAATAGCTCTGAGGTTTATGACCTACTTTTGCACCACCTGTAAGCATAGCCTGCATTTCAGGTTCGAAGAATGAATAAGGAAATTCTGTGCTAGGTTTACTTGCATCCTCGAGTTTTTGTTTCAAGTCATGTGGTATTTCAAAATCTAGTGCATTTAAATTTTCTTTTAGCTGATGCATTTTTGTAGCACCAATAATTACACTGGATATTCCCGGTCTGTTGGCAACCCAGTTTAATGCCACACTAGCCATTGGCTGATCAATTTCTTTAGATACTTCTTCTAACGCAGCTACAATCTTCCAGTTTCTCTCTGTGTTTTTGTCAAAGGCTTTATTGCTGCTTCCTTCCATAGTCTTTAGCCTACCTTCACCATTGATCCCACCTTCAGACGGCTTATATTTTCCGGATAGCAACCCGCTTGCCAAAGGACTCCAAACCATGGTACCAATACCCATCTCTTGTCCCAGTGGTATAAATTCTTTTTCGATATTCCTTTCGACTAACGAATATTCCATCTGCATCGTAGAAACCAGCTCATACCCTCTATATTCAGCTATAGTTTGTGCTCTACTTACATACCAGGCAGGAATATCACTAAGCCCGATATGTAGAATTTTACCTTGTTTAACCAAATCATCCAGCGTTCTCATAACTTCTTCTGGTTTGGTAAGCATATCCCAGGTATGTAGAAAGTATAGATCAATATAATCAGTATTTAATCTTTTTAAGGAGTTTTCTACTGCATGAGTGATATGTTTTCTACTATTTCCTCCGGCATTGGGATTTCCGGGGTCGCTGTTGTAGCTAAATTTTGTTGCGATCACTACTTTTTCTCTTAGTTTTCGGTCTTTTACGAATTCGCCAATCATTTTCTCACTGTTTCCTTCGGTATAGAGATCTGCTGTATCAATAAAATTTCCTCCCTCATCGATATAATGATCAAAAATTTCTTTGGCAGCTTTTTTCTCACTTCCCCATCCCCAATCATCTCCAAAAGTCATAGTTCCTAATGCCAGTCTACTTACGCGTAAACCTGTTTTTCCTAATGTGTAATATTTTTCTAAACTCATACTATAATTTTTCAATCAATATACTTGTAAATCGAATAGATTCAAAAGGTGTTATAGTAGTTTTAAATAAACTTTAGCAAAGCCTTAAGAAGAAACCAGGACGTCTAATTTTTGCTTGCTAAATTCTTTCGTAGTTTTGTGTTTCAATTACTATAATTATGTACTTAAAAGAATTTGAAATTCGCTGGAATGATATCGATGCTAACAGGCATTTGGCCAATAAAGCTTATATTGAATATACCGCTCATACCAGAATGACTTTTTTATCCGAAAAGGGTTTTGATCAAAGATTGCTCGGTAAGTTAAATATCGGTCCGGTAGTATTCTATGAACATGTCTATTATTTTAAAGAAGTTTTTTACGGTAGACCTGTAAGAGTTTCCTTAGAACTGTCTGGAATGAGTGAAGATGGTAAGTTTTTTGAATTTAGACACAATTTTTATGATTATAAAGGAAGAAATTTTGCACATAGCGAAATGATGGGAGCGTGGATAGATCTAAAAACGCGAAAATTAATTGGACTTCCCGAAGAAATATATCAATTTTTAGATAAAGTGGAGCGCCCCGAAGATTTTAGAATTCTTACTAAAGAGGACACCAGAAAATTTTCAAAAACACCAATAGATTTAAGTTGATACTTTTGGTTTTTTGGTAACTAAATACACACCTAAAAATACTAATATAGCAGATAGAATCTTAACTAAATTTAAAGAGTCAGCACCCATTACCATAGCAAAACTAATGGCTAACAATGGTTGCAAGTAAATGAACGCTCCGATAGTAGAAGCTTTTAATGTTTTTAAAGCAAACACATTTAATAAATATGTTAGAAATGTAGTTCCCACTACGACAAAAACCATTTTCCATATCACATCATAAGGAAGTGAAGTCCATTGTACTTCACTAAATTCTGAAATTGTAATTGGAAAATTTATGATAACACCTATCAGAAAAAACCATTTCATTAACGTAAAAGAATGATATTTTGCGGTAAGTGGCTTGACTAAAACCAGGTAAATAGCGTAAGAAGCAGCGTTGATAATAAATAGAATATTTCCTAAAGGTATGTTAGGAGCATCCTGTCTAACTTCTGCCCCAAAGAGTATCAGCCCCAATGCTCCGGAAAATCCAAGTAAAATACCTATGGTCCTTAAGGCTGTAATCTTTTCACTTAAAAAAATAGCAGATAAAATAAATACCAAAATTGGGGATATGGTAATCATTACCGAACTATTGATAGGAGTGGAAAGTTGAAGTCCCTTAAAGAACATCAACATATTAATCACCATACCAAAAACGGCACATCCAAATATCCTTAACCAATCACTTCGGTCTATTTTCTGTTTTGGAGCCCATATGGATGCTAGCCAGAAAAGTGCCGCAGCGCCAATAACCCTTAAAAGAATAAAACCAAAAGGCTTAATATATGTAGGCATTACCCCTTTTGCCAGGGTATGATTGATTGCGTAAATCAAACTGGCACCGAAAGCTGCAAGTAATGCTACTGTTCTTTTATCCATTGATGGCTGTGTTTGCAGCTTCTACAACTTTTTTACTGTTCCCAACAAAAATTTGATTATTATAAATAATTACCGGACGTTTTAGGAATGTATAATGCTCCAGAATTAAATCCTTATAATCTTCTTCCTTAAGTTTTTTGTTTTTTAAATCTCGCTCCTTGTATAACCGTGCACGTTTACTAAAAAGAGACTCATATGAACCTGATAGGGATTTCATTTCTTCTATTTGTGCCAGGGTAATAGGCTCTGTTTTAATATCCTGTAAGACAACATCTGAAGATGGGTTTAATTCATCTAATATTCGCTTACAGGTGTCACATGTGGATAGAAAGTATATTTTTTTCACAAATGTTCGTTTAAAATGTCAAATTGAACACAAAGGAAATTCATTTAATGATGAAAACTTATATTTTTGGGTAAAAATTAAGAACATTCACTGACTCAATTTATGAAGGATCAATTAGAAATTACCAGAACTAGCAGAAAATTACTCGCAAGAATATTAGATAATTATTCATTAAAAGATCTTAATAAAGTTCCTGAAGGATTTAACAATAATTTGATTTGGAATATTGCACACGTGATTGTAACTCAACAGTTGCTCGTCTATAAATTAAGTGGATTGCCTATGATGGTTGACGATACAATGGTTGCTAAGTACCGCAAGGGAACGAAGGCGGAAGATTTTGTCGATATAGGAGAAGTCGAGAAAGTAAAGGATCTTCTTTTTGGTTCCGTTGATCAAACTGAAAAGGATATAGATGCTAATATATTCAAAGGATATCAGGAATATCCAACAAGTACAGGTTTCGTACTAAAGTCGGTACATGATGCTATGAGCTTTAATAATTTTCACGAAGGAATCCATCTTGGTTATATAATAGCACTTAAAAAGTCTTTATAAAATCTGCACGGCAAAATAATCCGCTACTTCTTCTTTTTTGAATTTTAGTTCAATCGGTCCCTCCGCATACGAACTTATTTCGTATTGATTGTATAAAAGAATAATATGAGTGTCGGTGAACCCAATGTTTTCCGGAAGACTAAACGTGTTATTTTCAAAAAAGAATCCTGTACTATTAATTAATGCATTTTCCGGGATCGAATTAATTTTTCTAAATTTCTCTTGGACAAAATTTAAAAAATAGTCATAGTCTTTAATTAATTTCTTATTATCTATGATTTTTCCGGTTTTTGGACTGAGATTCAGATATTTCGAGTTTCCACTACCGTGAGCACCTCCGGTAAAAATATAAGAGTCGATAAGAACAGATAGTATATCCGGGTTTTGAAAACTGATGTCACAATTTACACTAGCTTCAAACGGAATGATTTCTTCAGGAAATTCCCTTTTCATTTCCTGGTAAGAAGTATTAAAACTTTTCAGAGCTCCTTCCATAGTGTTTATAGAGGAATGATCATCTATATTTAGAGTAGCACAAGCTGCTTTTTCAATTGCCGAGTTAATATTTTTAGAAACTTCCTTTTCACCTAACGATTCTACAAGAAAAATTTCTGTGATCGCACAGTCCACGGTTTCACAATTAAAAAAATCATCAATCGATATGGTTCGCTTCTGAAAGGTTAAGGATTCTTCCTTTTCACAACTAAAAAAAGAAACCAGTAATACCAGGAATAAGAGGAATTTCAGCTTAGTGTTAGGTTTTGTGTTAATCATCTACTAAAGGTATTCATTGAGATATGATTAGAACGAATTAAATCATACATTTGTTCAGTTTTTTAACATAATTATTTGTAAGTTAATTTTTTCGATTAGAAAAAATGAAACTCGGCTAAAAAAACGTCAAAAAATTAAGAATTATTATAAAAATCAAAACTAGTGAAATTTAATACTAAAACTATACACGGAGGACAAGAACATGATCCCGCTTATGGAGCAGTAATGCCTCCTATATATCAAACCTCAACATACGCTCAGACTACACCGGGCGGTCATAAAGGATTCGAATATAGTAGAACACATAATCCTACAAGAAAAGCTTTAGAAAATGCTTTTGCCAGTATTGAAAATGGAAAACATGGTTTGGCTTTTGGATCAGGATTAGCAGCGATTGATGCGGTGATTAAATTATTAAAGCCTGGTGATGAGGTAATTTCTACGAACGATTTATATGGGGGAACTTACAGGCTGTTCACTAAGATTTTTGAAGACTTTGGTATTAAGTTTCATTTTATCGGAATGGAAAATGCCGACAAGGTTGAAGGATATGTAAATAAAAATACGAAATTGATTTGGGTAGAAACGCCTACAAATCCAATGATGAATATTATAAATATTCAGGCGATTTCTGAGGTGTCCAAAAAACACAACCTTTTGTTGGCAGTGGATAATACTTTTGCCACTCCTTTTTTACAGAGACCACTGGATCTCGGAGCGGATATTGTAATGCATAGCGCTACTAAATATATCGGAGGTCATAGTGACCTGGTAATGGGCGCGTTGATTGTAAAAAATGATGATCTTGCCGAACGTTTATATTTTATCCAAAACGCAAGCGGGGCTGTTTGTGGGCCACAAGATAGTTTCTTAGCACTGAGAGGTATTAAAACGCTACACGTTCGGATGCAACGTCACTGCGAAAATGGAGAAGCTATTGCCAAATATCTAAAGAATCATCCTAAAATTGAAAAAGTATATTGGCCGGGATTCGAAGATCATCCTAATCATGAAATTGCCAAAGCACAAATGGACGGATTCGGAGGAATGATTTCTTTTGTGACTAAGGACAGTAATTATGCAGAGGCTATAAAAATTGTAGAAAATTTAAAGATTTTCACTTTAGCAGAATCATTAGGAGGTGTAGAAAGTTTAGCAGGACATCCGGCTAGTATGACTCATGCCTCCATCCCAAAAGAAGAACGTGAGAAAACAGGCGTAGTGGATTCCCTGATTAGATTAAGTGTGGGAATTGAAGATGTAAACGACTTAATTGCAGATTTAGAACAAGCAATCGGTTAACTTGTTATTATATTCAAAAAAATAAACATACTTTTTTGATAATATTATATATTTGACACGGTAAATTAACCTTTAAATAAGAATCTTTTAATCCTATTAACATATGCAAGAAAAGATAGATGCATTTATGGAAGAAGTAAGAGCTCGTAATCAGCATGAGCCAGAGTTCTTACAAGCTGTACAGGAAGTCGCAGAAACTGTGATACCATACATTGCTACACAAGAAATATACAATGGAAAAAACATTCTGTTAAGAATGGTGGAGCCAGAGAGAGCCATAATGTTTCGTGTGCCTTGGGTAGATGATAAAGGAGATATACACGTAAATCGAGGATATAGAATCCAGATGAATTCTGCGATCGGTCCATATAAAGGAGGACTGCGTTTCCATCCATCTGTGAACTTAAGTATTCTTAAATTCCTTGCGTTTGAGCAAGTATTTAAAAATAGTTTGACTACACTTCCTATGGGAGGTGGTAAAGGAGGATCAGATTTTGATCCCAAAGGGAAATCTGATGACGAAATCATGCGTTTCTGTCATAGTTTTATGACAGAACTTTTTAGACATATTGGACCAAATACCGATGTGCCAGCAGGGGATATTGGAGTAGGTGCTCGTGAAATAGGATTCTTGTTTGGAATGTATCGTAAATTACGAAATGAATTCACAGGAGTTCTAACCGGAAAGGGACTAAGTTGGGGTGGATCCGAGATTCGTCCTGAAGCAACCGGGTATGGTACCGTATATTTCGCGGAGAATATGCTAAAGACTAAAAATGATTCTTTTGAAGGGAAGACAGTATTGGTCTCCGGTTCAGGTAACGTAGCACAATATGCCACCGAAAAGGCGATTCAATTAGGTGCTAAGGTAGTTACTCTTTCTGATTCTTCTGGATATATCTATGACGAAGAGGGAATTGATCAGGAGAAGCTCAAGTTTGTGATGAAGCTTAAAAATGAAAAAAGAGGACGCATAAGCGAGTACACAGATAAATATAGTTCTGCTAAATTCCACAAAGGAAAAACACCTTGGAGCGAAAAATGTGATATTGCATTGCCTTGTGCTACACAAAATGAATTGAATGGAGAGGATGCAAAAATACTAATCGATAATGGATGCGTCTGCGTAAGCGAAGGAGCAAATATGCCATGTGATTCGGATGCAGTCGCAGCATTTCACAAAGCCAAGATATTTTTCGCACCCGGTAAAGCTTCTAATGCTGGTGGCGTTGCGACCTCAGGATTAGAAATGACTCAAAACTCCTTACGTTTTAAATGGACAAGAAAAGAGGTTGACGAAAAACTAAAGCAAATCATGAATGATATTCATGAAAAATGTGTTGAGTATGGAACGGATGATGATGGTTATGTGGATTATGTTAAAGGAGCAAATATTGCAGGATTTGTAAAAGTTGCAGATGCTATGCTGGCACAAGGAGTTATCTAAAGAATATTTAGCAATTATACAAAAGCCGTTCTCACTATATTAGAACGGCTTTTTTCATTATTTAAAAGCAATAATTAGTATTTTAGCGTGTTATCAAAGCAGAGTTAATATTACTCAAAAATTATGCGATACTTCAGACAATTATTACTTCTTTTCCTACCATTATGTCTTTTTTCTCAGGATTTTAGTAATCAATGGACCGGACATTATTCCTATTTTCAAGTTAATGACACATACGCTACTGAAAATAAAGTTTATGTTGCCTCTGAAAATGCAGTTTTTATTTATGATACAGATACTAGAACTTCTGAAACATTCTCAACTGTGAATGGATTGTCTGGAGAAACAATAACCACTATTTATCATAGTTTAGTTTATGATATTACCGTAATTGGTTATGGAAACGGCCTGTTAGAGTTACTAATCGGGGATGAGGTTAGAACATTTGTGGATATTGTAGAGAAACCGACAATTCCACCAACACAAAAAAGGATTAATCATTTTTTTGAGTATCAGGACAAATTATATATTGCTACAGCATTTGGTATTGTAGAATTTAATCTGGAAAGAATAGAGTTTGGAGATACTTTTTTTGTCGGCCCTGGAGGATCTCAAATAAACATCACCGGAACCACTGTTTTTGGTAATTCTATATATGCAACCAGTGCTAACAATGGTATATTAACTGCTGATGTCAATAACTCTAATTTAGTAGATTTTAATCAATGGACAACAGTGATAACAGGTGGATATAATGGTATTACCTTATTTAATGACCAAGTTTTGATATGGGAGAATAACAATTTGGTTCGCAGATTAGAAGGAACCGTATTGACTACCGTTGTCACAGTTGCTACTAATGTCGTAGATGCATCTATAAGTTCAGAAGGTTTAATAGTGGTAGAACTAGACAGAGTAACACTATTAGATACCACTTTTCAGGAAGTAACCTCAATACGTAGTACCACAGAAGATAGTTTTCTGGTCAACACCGCTGTATCTTTAAACAATAATATATATATAGGAACAGAAAGCAGGGGATTACTAGAAATTGATCTAAATAACCAGAATGTTAAAAATTCAGTTTCACCAGAAGGTCCATTACTTAATTTTGCTTTTGGATTAGAAGCATTAAACGACAACTTATGGGTAGTTTTTGGTCAATACGATAGTAATTTTAATCCATTCCCTCTTAGGCAACGTGGTATCAGTAAGCTTACACCAAATGGATGGCTGAATATTTCTAAGGATGATGTTCTTGGAGCGACATCCTTATCCCACATCACTATAAATCCAAATAATGAGAACCAGGTATTTATAAGTAGCCTTAGTAGTGGATTATTGGAGATTAATGATAATGTAGTAACAAATTTATATAACAACTTAAACAGCGATTTTGAAGCTTTTTTTGAAGATAATCCTGACTTTGTTTTTCTTAATGGGTCTGTATTTGATAATGCGGGCAATTTATGGATTAATAATTCTAGGGTTGATGACGGTTTAAAAAGATTTACTCCCGGATCAACACGAACACTTAATGTAGATTTAAGTGAAATTATACCAAATCCAACGAGAAATTTAGGTTTTTCTGATACGGTGATTGATCGAGAAGGAAATTTATTTTTCGGAGGATGGGATTCTGGCATAATTGGATATAACCCCGATACCGGAAACCTAATTCAATTATCAGGAGAATCCGAAGGTTCTAACTTACCAAGTGATTATGTTCTGGCGTTAGAAGTAGATCGAAATAATCAGCTTTGGGTTGGAACTTTTAGAGGAATTAGGGTCCTATTTAATACATCAGGGGTTTTTCAGCAAAGTAATCCTCGGGCAAGTCAGATCATTATTTTGGATGATGAAGGTGTGCCTCAAGAATTATTGTTTGATCAAACCATAACTGATATTGAAGTAGATGGATCCAATAACAAATGGGTAGCCACAGCATCTTCTGGAGTGTTTTATTTCAATCCAGATGGTCAGGAAACATTAGCACATTTTACTAAAGATAATTCTCCTTTACCTACGAACAATATTAGGGATATTTCAATAGACAACTCCACAGGTTCTGTCTATTTCGCTACTGCTCTTGGATTGCTGGAATTTAAGGGAACAGCTACTGGTCCCGAAAGTAACCTGGAGAATGTAGTCGCTTTTCCAAATCCTGTTAGACCAGGGTTTAACGGAAGTGTTACTATAAAAGGCTTAACCAGTAGAGCAAATGTAAAAATTACAGATATAGAAGGTAATTTGGTGTATGAAGAGATTAGTGAAGGAGGAAGTATTCGATGGGATACTACCGCTTTCGGAAGGCACAAAGTAGCCTCTGGAGTCTACCTTATTTTAGTTACCGGAGAAGATCAGGCAGAGACTACCGTTTCTAAGCTTTTGATTGTTAGATAATGATTGTCCATACACCAGCAATAGTAATTTACTCTTTACGATATGGAGAAAGCGACCTAATAGTTTCTTTATTTACAAAAACCAGTGGATTGCGTTCTTACTTATTAAAAGGGATATTAAAATCTAAACGTGGAAAAATAAGATCATCATTATTTCAGCCTTTGACCTTATTAGAAATTGAAGCTAATCATAAAAACAAAGGGACTTTAGAAAGAATAAAAGAGGCTAAAATTCTGACTCCATATCAATCATTACATACAGATTTAGTAAAGAGCTCATTAGTTTTTTTTCTGTCTGAAGTTTTAAAAAACACGATCCGCGAAGAAGAATCAAATGAAGAGCTTTTTCATTACCTGGAAACCACATTTTTATGGTTGGATTCCCATGATAATAGTAGTAATTTTCATATATCTTTTTTGATAAAACTCACGCAATATTTGGGTTTTTATCCAGATGTGTCAGATATCTCTCTATCGGTTTTTAATATGCAGGAGGGTTGTTTTCAGAATGATGTTTCTAATATTTATTGTGTTGAAGGATCCACTGTTTCGGGATTAAAAGCATTTTTGGGCACGACATTTGAAGAGAGTATGAATATCAAAATGTCTAGAGTCGTAAGAAATGATATTCTTACCATGTTATTAGTATATTTTGAGCTACATTTGCACGGTTTTAAAAAACCAAAGTCATTTTCGATTTTGAACGAAATCTTTAGTTAGGTAATGCGCTTTTTTATAGTTGTTGTATTCACTTCATTTTTTATCACTGAAACTGCTGCCCAAAATATAACAGTTGTCAGTAGATCAAATAATCAACCTATTCCCAGCGTTACCGTATATAATAAAATAAAATCACAGACAATACTTACGGATTTTGATGGAATAGCGGATGTTTCAGGATTTCAGGATTCTGAAACGTTATATTTTGAACATATTTCCCATATAAAGGCTGCCTTTAAGAAATCCGAGATTCTGGCATCCGGAAATGTGGTTTACCTAGAAATTGATGAGAATCAATTATCCGAGGTTGTTATTTCAGTGTCTAAATGGGAGCAGGATAAAAAAGATGTTACTCAGAAAATTGTAAGCATTACTTCTGATGAAATTGCCTTTTCCACACCACAAACATCTGCTGATTTATTGCAAAGTAGCGGTCAGGTTTTCGTACAAAAAAGCCAATTGGGAGGAGGGAGCCCAATAATCCGTGGTTTTTCTACCAATAGATTATTACTTACAGTGGACGGAGTACGAATGAACAATGCAATTTTCAGAGGAGGAAATGTACAGAATGTTATATCGATAGACCCTTTTACTGTCGATAGAACCGAGGTAATTCTGGGTCCTGGATCTGTGGTTTATGGAAGTGACGCTGTGGGAGGCGTTATGAATTTTTATACGCCTCAACCTATGTTTGCTATTAGTGGTAAAAACAAACTAAGCGGTAACGCAATTGCCAGATATGCCAGTGCGAGTAACGAAAACACCGCTCATATTGATTTTAACATCGGGTTAGAAAAATGGGCATTTTTAACAAGTGTAAGTTATACAGATTTTGATGATCTTAAAATGGGAAGTCATGGTCCTGATGATTACTTGAGAAATGAATATGTAGTAACTATAGATGGTGTTGATACGATTGTTCAAAATAATGACCCGGAAACCCAGGTTTTCACAGGATATGATCAAATCAATTTCTTGCAGAAAATACATTTCATTCCTAATGAAAAATGGGATATCAATGCCGGATTCATTTATACTGAAACTTCAGATTACCCGCGATATGATCGTCTGATTCGGCGCAGAAATGGAAGGTTAAGATCTGCAGAATGGTTTTACGGACCACAAAAATGGTTGATGGGGAATATTCAGTTGACTAATAAATGGAAAAATAAATTCTATAACAAGGTAAAATTTACAGCTGCCTATCAGAATTTTCAGGAAAGCAGAAATGACAGAGATTTTGGAGATATAATTTTATCAAGAACCCAAGAAAATGTTGATGCATATTCTGCAAATATTGATTTTGAAAAGAATTTTGATAAAAAGACATCCGTATATTACGGATTGGAATATATTCTAAATCAAGTATCTTCAGAAGGATCTACGTTAAATATTTCTAACAACGATATTTTGGCGGCACCGTCGAGATACCCTGATGGGTCTACCTGGCAATCAATTGCTGCTTATGCAAGTTTGAAGAGCAAATTAAGTGAGAAATTAAGGTTTCAGGGAGGTTTACGATATAACAGAATTATCTTGTATTCAGAGTTTGATGATACTTTCTTCGATTTTCCCTTTACAGAAGCAAACTTAGATACGGAAGCATTTACTGGAACTGCAGGGATCAGTTGGCTGCCAAATAATATACTACACTGGAAAATAAATTTTTCTACAGCATTTAGAGCACCAAATATAGATGATGTAGGTAAAATTTTTGATTCTGAACCAGGTTCTGTGGTAGTGCCAAATCCGGATCTTGAACCTGAATATGCTTATAATGGAGAAATAGGGTTGACGGCAAATTTAGGTAAGGATTTTAAGATTGATTTAGCAACCTATTACACACAACTGGATAATGCATTAGTTCGTAGGGATTTTGCTTTAAACGGTGAAACCGAGATTTTTTTTGGTGGTGAATTGAGTAACGTACAAGCTATTCAGAATGCTGCAAATGCCAGGATTTATGGCTTCGAGGCTGGATTTCAATACGATTTTGCCAAAAACTTCAGTCTTTCATCAAAATACACCTTTACAGGAGGAGAAGAGGAATTGGATGATGGATCCGTTTCGCCTTCTCGACATGTGGCTCCACAGTTTGGGAGTGTCAATCTAACCTATACAAAAGATAAATGGATGATAGATTGTTCTACTATATATAATGGTCAGTTTGATTTTGAAGATTTAGCCCCGTCTCAGCAAAACAATGATTTTTTATATGCATTAGATGAAAACGGAAATCCTTTTGCTCCATCTTGGTACGTACTTAATGTAAGATCAAGATATCAGTTTACTAAAAACTTACAAACAACGTTGACTATTGAGAATCTTACAGACCAACGTTACAGGACTTATTCTTCTGGTATTTCGGGAGCGGGAAGGAATTTTATATTATCTTTAAAGTATTCCTTGTAAAAATATTCTCCTGAAAAATACACTGTATATATTTGATATTGATGGTACATTGACAGATAGTGTGGCTATGTATCTTATTTCTGTCACGAAAGCAATGATGGGTCTGGGAATTACCGATATCGATACGGATTATAACAATTATAAACATCATACGGATAGCTATGCACTAAGATATAATTATGAGCGAAATTTCAAGAAAAGATTTTCGAATGATTTAATCGCTGACTTTGAGAATTGTCTAATGGAACAAATGCTTAGCTTTGATCCGGTAAAAGAGATTAAAGGGGCAAAGTTCTTAATACATCTTCTTAGGGATAAAGGTATGCCATTCTGTTTTGCCACAGGAGCATTGCCAAAACCTGCAATGTTGAAATTAGAACAATGCGATATTTGGTTTGATCAGTCAATATTAGCTACTTCTAAAACTCATGAATCAAGAGAAGAATTCGTTCTGGATGCCATAGAAAGGGCAAAAAGGTATTATAACCAGGCAGAATTTTCGAATATTGTCTCTGTAGGAGACGGACTTTGGGATTTGAAAACTGCTCAGAATTTATGTCTGGACTTTGTTGGGATAGGAGATAAGAATAAGGAAAGATTATTAAAAAACGGAGCTAAGAAATGTTATTCGGATTTAGAAGAATTCAGAAAAACTTTATTCTAATTTTTCTTGTTTCTTAGTTTCTTCATTAAATCATTGTCAAAGGTTTTTTTGAGGGCAGTGATTTCTTTTACATTCTCATTGGGTATAGCAATAGAAAGTACATAATGTTTTACTTTCCAGCCCTCTGTTGTTTTTTCTAATATACCACTACCTCTGCAAATACCCATTTGCGTATCTAATAGCTCATCAAACCAGGCAAGATTTGTTTTAGGATTCGAAAAAATATTTCTTTCAAGTGTACTAAAACTCCACGCTTTTCCCTTGTCGAAATAAGGTTTAGAAAAATCTTTGAAAGAGTTAAGGTCCCAATTTTCAGTGGCATCCGTACCGATGAATATAGCATCTTCTGTCATTAAACCAAAATAAGAGTCAAAAGATGCATCAGCTGCAGCTTTATGCCATCGTTCTAAGACGTTATTAATTTCTTGTTTTGTATCAGAGATTTCATTTTCCTTAGTTTGGGCAATGCACACCAACTGAGTTAATAACAATCCTACGGCGATGATATTTTTCATTATAATTATTCTTCTATTTTTATGTCTTTTTCTTTTGGATCTAAAATAGAATCTCTAAGAATATTCTTCTCTCTAAGTAGCTTTTTTTCAATATTTTCTGGTATTGCTAATGATAATTCATTTAATTGAATGACCAAACTGTTATATGCTGTAAGCAATCTAATATTGGCATTCATAAGTTCTTGAGGATTTGTCTTTTTTTTCTCTGTGAGTTGTCTCAATAAGCCGGATTCTGTAGTAATTACCGAGATTCGAGAAGTTATTGTATTTACCTTTAAATCTTCAGAGAGGTTTTCTTTAAAAGTTTGAACTAAAATATCCGTACTATCTGCATATTTTTTTATTTGAAATGGATTATAATTATTCATGGACTCCATAAAAGTTTTAAGATTTTGGAAATCTTCAAAGCTTTCCAGTTCTTTTGAAGCCTCTGGAGACAACTTTAACACATCCAGGTTGGCTTTTTCTTTTGATAAACTATCAAGTTGACTACTATTACTTTCTTCCTGTGTAGTTGTGGTATTCTCTTTTTTACATCCAAAACAGAGGATTATGATTATGAATAGTATGGATAATAATGACCTCATCATATGATTTTCAATAACAGACCAAAAATAGGGAATATCGTTGCAACTTAAAATTAAAAGGCTTAGGTAAATTTCCTACGACTCAAAACATTCAATCACTTCATTAAATTCTATCTCACTCATAGTAGCAAAGCTCCACTCGTAATGAGTACTGTAATACTGTCGTTTATCAAATATCTTTATATTCTTAATCCATAAGCCCTACGATACTACCATTTTCATAAGTGGGTTCATCACCGCCATTACCATCAGGATATTAGAGACTGGTAAACTATAAATTATTGAAAAATCAGTAATTATTAATCTCCTAAATTAGAAATACTTTGAAATCGAAATTCTAATAAAACTATCTTCTCTAAAATTAGATAGTATAAGTTCATTAGGATCAATATCAGTGAGTATCCTTGCTTCAATCTCTGCGGTCCAAGTACTTCCGAAACGTCTTGATGCCTCCATACTAAAAATTTTACTACTTGATTCCAGGTCCGTTATCCCTCCGATTAATATAGAAGTATCTTGCGTATCGTTAAAAGCTATGCGACTGCCAAAAAACACATCATTTTGCAAAGCGTTTAAAGCCAGTTCATCACGCTCATCATATAAATATTCTCCCAAAAGCCCTATGTCCAATCCGTTTCCATCAATGTTAGAAAATGTATATTCTAATCCAGCTACAAAAGCAAAAAATTCCTGAGCATCGGCATGGCGATAAATTGATTCAATTTTCCATAAGAAAGCACCATGAGTAATCTGTAAATCTAAACCTGTCTGATTAATAACAGGATAAAAGGCGTCGATATTTCCTAAAATATCAAAGACAAAAAGAGGTTCTCTGCCAGTTCCATAAAAATGTGATAGACCAATATCAAAAATACCGAAGTAATGTTTCCATCGAAAAGCAAAATCCTGTCGCCATTCTTCTGCACTACTTTCATAGGTTAAATCATCCTTATCAATCACAACAGGAAAACGGAGTCTACCCTTTCTTCCGGGAAAAGTACGTTTTCGGTGATATGGGAGATAGAAAAAGTTGAAAGATCCATATTTTTCCGTAGTCCAGGTAAATTGGGCCATAGGTTGCCCAAGCTTTTCTTCTCCATCAAAGGCTTCAACAGCATCGGTTTGATTGATAATGTCTACTAAATGATTGCTTTCGGTTACACCCCAATATACCTTTTTTAAACCCAAACTTAATTCCCAATTGTCTTGGACTTTTTGGTAATACAATTCACGTATATCCCAATGAGTTCGTTCATCATCAACATCGAGTCTAAAAAAACCTTTAAAATTAATACTTTCGTAGCCTCTATTCCATTCCAAAGAATATTCTGGTGTAATACCAAGTGATGGGAAGTGATCCTTCTGACCTTCAAAAAACGCTTCCTCATAGAAATAACGGTATTCTCCTTCCAATTCCAGTTCAAAATCTTGAATAATTTTTCGATCTTCTTTCTGAGCGCTAATATGTATATGACACAATATAACGAAAATGAGTATACCGAATTTATATTTCATTTTTTTCGATTATTTAAAAAACACACTAAGGCAGTTTCTGCTACTAGAAGAATAATTGGTAAAGAGTAAGATTAGAAACTTGCCTTGTGTGTGGGGTGAGTACTTATTGATTATTTTCCAGCTCTTTTAAGTGCTGCTTGAGTGAAGTCATCTTCAGATAACTCAGATTCAAAATTGTAATCACTAAAATTAAGTTGAGTTTCCTTATTGCTCTGATGGTTTACCATATTCATCGTTAATGCTCTCCAGAACTTTCCTTTATACAATTTGTAATTGCTATAGGTAAGTGTTTTCAATAAAGAATTTTTGCGATCATAGAATTCTATTTTCTCCAGGCGATATGCTTTATCCTTATTATAACTAACTACACGTCTGGTATAACCCGATTTCGGATCAACCGGATCTTGCTCTACGATAAGAAGGTTTCCTTTTTCTTCTATGAACTTGTATGAGTACTTTTCTACTTCCTGAGAGGAAAGATCCTCATAAGCAAACTCACTTCCAACGAAAGGGCCGGATTTGTTGTTGGAAGAGATTCTTTTTACTCTTTTAATCGAAGGTAAAAACAGCCACTGATCATCTGATCCTATTTTGTGGGTAAAAGTTAGCGTAGAAGTTCCTTTTACATCTTTTGGACTATTAAAAACAATCATTGATTTATCACCGTCATCTAGTTGCTCCAAAGTTCTTGTAACTAATAAGCGCTCACTAGTTTGACCGTTTTTGTTTTTTAGGGTCATATTTAGATTTACTACAGAACTGTTAAATCCTTGATCAGCTTTATCAGCTTCTTTAGCAATTTGTAGTCCTCGTTCTTCTGCACTTTGTGCGGTTATTGTAGAAATACTTAGTAAAGCAATTCCTGCTAAAATTAATTTTTTCATTTAATTTTCTTTTTAAATTATTTATCAAGTTGTATTTGTGGTTTTAACTCTTTCACAGGATCTTTTGATCCGGTTTTTTTACTGGTTAATATCAATAGTGACGGAAGTAATATGAAATCAATAATAAGCGCAGATGAAATAATGATTAGAGTGATTCTGGCCATATAACTATTCAATGCGAATGAGGATGTAGAAAGTACAGCAAATCCCGCCAATAGTACAATAGTCGTTGTTACTAATGCTTTACCCACCGTTTCGAAAGCATAAATCACAGCCTCTTTAGCATCGTAGCCCAATTCCCGACGTGCACGTAGAAACTTACTCATAAAATGGACCGTATCGTCGACAATAATTCCCAAGGTCATCCCAAAAACGATGACCATTCCTGTATTAATCTGGGCTTTATATAATGCCCAGAATCCAAATCCCACCAAAACCGGTGTTACATTTGGGATAATACTTAGCAAACCTAATTTAAAATTTCTAAGTGCAAACATAAGCACTAGAGAGATGAGAATCAATGCAATTATATTACCGGTAAACATACTATCAGCCTGTCTAAAACCTAGTGTAGAGAACATTAGGGTAGGACTTACCCCAATGGCATGCATAGGTTTTGGAGTATTGTTTTGTAACCAAGTTTCTGCACGATCGGCAAAAGCAATCATATCGGCGCTTTTGATGTTTTCTATAGTAACAGTAACACGTGTTTCAGATTTATCTACATTGATCTGATTATTTAAGTCCAATCCGAAAGGAAGAGAAAGTTCATATAATAATAAATACTGTGCAGCTTCTTCTCGACTATCCGGGACTCTATAATAGCTTTCATCATCTCCGTGCATGGAACGATTAACTCTTCGGGCAACCTCGCTAAAAGTATTTACGTGGACAACCTCGGGTTGCTCATTTAACCAGTCTTCGAATTTGTTTAGATTTTTAAGATACTCAGGATTGTTGATTCCTCCGCTTTCTCCACTGCCTACAGAAAATTCTACGTTGTAAATACCAGTTAGATTTTCACTGATATAATCTGTATCAGTTCTAAAGGTTACGGTTTCATCAAAGTAGTTGATAAATTCATCATTAAATCTATTTTTAGTTGCCAGAAAAGTTAAAACTCCAATTACGACAGTAGAGATAATTGTCAATTGGGCAGGTCGTTTTGCAACCATCTCTCCTAAGGATGTATACCAGCTTTTTTTATTTGCTTTTAATTCTTTTTTAGCTGTCACTTTGATCGGAAGAATTGCCATTAAAGCAGGTAACGCAGTAGTAGAATATAAAAATGCCATAGTCATTCCAAAAGCGGTAATATTACCTAAATCCCAGAATGGAGGTACATCTCCAAAATTCATGGTCAGAAACCCAATGACTGTTGTTAAGCTAGTTATGAATACCGGCATAAAATTCAGTCTCATGGATTCTATTAACGCATCCTTTTTAGTATACCCGTCGTTGCGCATTTTCTGTAACATAGTAATCAAAATATGAATACTGTCCGCTACCGCCAGGGTTAGTATCATAGTTGGAAAAACAGAAGAAGGAGGGGTAAGTTTTATCCCCATCAATCCCACAAATCCTACAGCACTCATTATAGAGAACATTACCACAATAAATGTGGCAATGGTACTGTATATATTTCTGGTTAGTATAAGAGTTGTAATAATAACGATGATCAACATAATCATAGTTAACATCAAATCATTCATAGAGGATTCAAAGAATGCAGTGTTTAACGGTACTAATCCTGAAGTATGAACTTCAAAGCGTGGGTGTTTTTCCTTAAAATCTGAAATGGTATTGCGAATGAATGCGGTAACCTCAGGTATTTCTTTCGCACTATCTTCTCCAGGAAGGCGCACAGTAACATTAATTGCGGTTACCGATCCAGTTTCATTGAGGATACGATTCACAAGCAGTGGTTCTTTTAAAGCTTTCTCTTTAATAATGGCAATCTCGGCTTTGGTTTTGGAAGAAGATTCATATGATAGATCATCCACATATAAATCATCTCCCTGCGCACTGGTATGTTGAAAATTAGTTACGGCATCTACTCGAGAAGAATAGGGGGTGTTCCAAGCTTCTGCGGTAAGTTCTTCAATAGCTGCCAAATTTTCTTTGGTAAAAATATCACCGTTAGAAGGGGTTAAAACAATTACAATATTGTCATCTTTAGTATATTTTTCTTGCAAAGCATCAAAAGCTTCTAATTCTGGATTGGATTCACTGAAAAAAACGTGATAATCACCGTCAAATTCCATATTACCTTGTGAACCTAGCCCAATTGCCAGTACTAAAGAAGTGAGCAATACTGGCCATTTGAATTTGATCACAAATTCTGCCCATCGTTGTGCGAATGCATTGATAGCATTACCTGTTTTTTTAATTTTGTTCATTTTTAAATAATTAGTTGACCAGTCGATTATAAAATGTATATAATTGACTCAGTGCTTGTTGTTAATATTTATCCTTATAAGGTTTTTAGTAAAATATTATAATTATAGGGCTATATTTACCTTCTACAAATAAATAATTGACCAGTCGTCTATTAAGTGGTCAAAAAAATTATCTCATTAATAAATTAGTTATCATATTGATATAATTGTCAATAGGATATGCATCTTTCATCTCTTTCATAGTTATCATGGCTCCTTTTCCGGCATCTTCGATAAACCCAACTAAATCCTCCGCATTTACAGAAGTTTTTATTTCTCCTAATTCTTGAGCTACTTTGACAACGGCAATTATTTCTTGTTTGATTCTGTTGTGTCTGTCCAGCACAGCATTTCTAATATTTTCATTATGTTCTGACATTTCATTACTAAGATTACAGCCTAAACAACCCATTTTGCAATCTAATTGTTCTTTCAAAATATTAACTCTGAATTTATAAAAGTTCAATAAACGTTGTTTAGGTGAACCGTCACTGTTTTTTAGAACATCCACAGCAGGGACAAATTGCATGGTGAAATATTTGTCCAATGCTTTTATGACAAAATCCTCTTTGCTGTCAAAATAAAAATAAAAAGATCCTTTAGGAACTTCAGCTGCCTTAACAATATCATTGACACTAGTACCATTATATCCTTTAGACCATATAATTTCTAACCCTTTTTCTAAAAGGTGGTCCGCTTTGATTTCATGTTTTAGTGTCTTTGACATTATTATAATTTATGATACAAAAGTATGACCACTCGTCTAGTAAACAAAATTTTATTGTGTTAAATTTTTGTTTAATATGCTTTTCTAAGAAAAAAGAGTAAACCTTTGTACAATTTAATTTTGGTTTTTTTTGCACATAAGAAAACAAGATATGGCACAACTTCCTTAACATCTTCTCCACAATGGAAATCATGCAATAAAGTAAGGCTATGAGGGTTTTTGGCGTGAAGCATATTCAAAATATAATCTTACATTGGTTTCATGTTATCAATCTCGCCGAAAAAAGGTGCAGCGAATACATTGACTTGCAGCTCTAAGGTAGCCACTAAATCACCAAAACTTTAATTTTGCGCGGCGTTAATAAGAGTAGGATGCTCTTCTAATAACTCTTTTGCCTTGTCCATTTTACTATAACCGGCACCTTTAATTTTTCCCACTAGTTTTTTATCTGATTGTTGATTATCCTGTTGCTTGTTAAATGCTATATATGGAGACAGAGCAATGAAGCTACTTTCAAGCAATTCTCTCATCTCAATAGCATCAGGTGATAATTCATTTGAAACGCATTAAGCTAAGTTCATTATAAATATTACAAGATAATATTGGTAGAATATGGTTTTGTTTTTGTTTTGACAGATTATTTCTTACCTCATTAATTATGAAGTATTTTGCAAAAGATTTTATTACAAAATTGATGAGTTATTGGAAAATTATGTCATCAGTTAACGATTAAAAATTAAAAGCAATATAATAGTTATGGCGTATAGTGAATACATTTCGGATCGAATCCATCAGATTTTCAGAGAGAAAAGAGTTGATTTTTATGCTAAAAAGATGATGGGTGGTCTCTGTTTTATGGTTGATGATAAAATGTGCTGTGGGATCCACTATGATAAAAAGAGAGAAACAGACCTTTTGATGGCAAGAATAGGAGAAGTTGCTTATACAGAAGCCATAAAAAGAGAAGGTTGTCACCCTATGGATTTTACTGGTAGATCAATGAAGGGATATGTTTTTGTCACACCAGATGGATTTGATCTTGATGATGATCTGGAGTTTTGGATACAGTTATGTTTAGATTTTAACCCTTTGGCAAAAAGCAGTAAAAGAAAAAAATGATAATTCGGAAAAATAGGACTTGGTTAGATTACTAAATCCTCATTGTAATCAAACTCTTCCTTTCCCGACCTATGGGTTATGTCTAAACAAGTTTTCAATAAAACAAACATTTTTATTGCTTTTCAATATCTATCAGCTAGAATGAAACAAAGTTTTTTAGCAATGATAGGCGTTATGCTGGGAGTGACCACTTTTATTGTGATGATTAATTTTATGACTGGCGTAAATGATTTTCTGGATGATGCAGTTTTTAATGGAAGCCCTGATATTATAATTAATGCTAGTGCAAAAAAGGAATTGGAGAATATAAGCCGTCGTACTACCAATCTTTTGTTGGATGTTACTAAGATAGATAATATTTTAAAGGGTGATAAGAATGTCCAATCCTACGCTCATCAAATTATCTCGCCTGCAATTTTAATCAGTGATGCTAAACAGTTTCCGGGGAGTATCAACGGAGTTTTTCCTGCTCAGGAAAGGAATATGGTAGACCTGGAACGAAGATTAATCAAAGGAGAAGGTTTTAAGAGTTTGTTAGAAGAAAATTCCATTCTATTAGGAGTTAGCCTTGCTAAAAGATTACAAGTTGAGGTAGGAGATCAGATTGAAATGATACTTCCTAATGGCAAAAATGCAGCGTTAAGAGTTGCAGGTATATTCAGCTTTGGGATTACGACTATAGATAATGTAAGAACTTACGTTTCCGCAGCCAAATTACAAAATTTATTGGATCAAAAAAATGGTATTACTAATGTTCATATAAAATTAAAAGATAGAGATGATGTTAGTCTTAAAAGCTATTTAACTGAAAATATTGATGGAATCGAGACAGAAGATTGGAAAGATAGTAATAAGACCATCGTAATAGGTAATAAGGTACGTGATATTCTTACCTGGTCTGTTTCTTTAGCTCTCTTATTAGTTGCAGGATTTGGAATTTATAATATTCTGAATAGTACGGTTATCCAAAAGAGAAAAGACATAGCTGTACTAAAAACCATTGGGTACTCCAGTAATGATGTTGTTTTTATTTTTTTAGTACAATCCATAATTATTGGAGTATTAGGAGCAGTTTTTGGAGGATTGTTTGGATATATAATCAGTTATTTGATATCTACTACTCCTTTAGATACTTCGGATTTTATAATCGTGGATACCTACCCAATTAATTTTAAGATGTCCTATTATTTTTTAGGATTATCTTTTGGAATATTGACAACAGTTTTTGCAGGGTATTTCCCTTCAAAAAAAGCAAGTCAGGTAGATCCTGTAACTATTATTAGAGGAATATGATTCTTGAAGCGCAACATATTGATAAGTATTTTTTCCAACCACAGAAACATCAGGTACTAAAAGATGTTTCTTTAATTATTGAAGAAGGAGAATTAGTTTCCATTTATGGGGAATCCGGAAGCGGAAAATCTACCTTGCTGTATGTTTTATCAACATTAGACACCAATTTTGAAGGGGATCTAAAAATTAAAGACAAGGATATTACGTTAATAACATCTCCAGAATTAAGTGATTTTAGGAATAAGCATATTGGTTTCGTATATCAATTTCATCATTTACTGCCAGATTTTAATGTTTTGCAAAATGTAATGCTACCGGCAATGAAATTATCCCAAATAAGCAAAGAAGAAATTAAGGAGGAGGCTTTATCACTGTTAAATGAAGTTGGCATGAAAGCTTTTGCAACGCGGTCTTCGTATAAACTTTCAGGAGGACAACAACAACGGGTAGCTATAGCACGAGCATTAATTAATAATCCTTCTTTGATCGTAGCTGACGAACCCACTGGAAACCTAGATCAAAAAAACTCTGAAGTAATTTTCGAGTTGCTTAAGGAAATAACCGAACGCAGAAATAAATCGGTAGTTATTGCAACACATAATTCTAAAATTTATCAAAGTTCTCACCGCAGTATTGAAATGATTGATGGTGTATTACGACTATAGTTTTGTAACAACTTAAAAATCAATAAAATGAAAACTTCTTTGAGCAAAAGCATTATTATTTTTGATGGTGAATGTAACCTATGTAATGGAGTGGTGGGTTGGTTAATGCGATTCGCACCAGAAAATCTTTTTCATTTTGTTCCTTTTCAATCTCCGCAAGGTCAGAAACTTTTAAATTCATATGGATATCCAACCGAACAACTAGATACTGTAATTCTTATCGATGAAAAAGGACCTCATACCCATTCTGATGGTTTTTTGAGAATCGTAGCAAAAATTCCAAAATGGAAACGAGTAGCCGCCTTATTAGCTTTTGTTCCAAGAATGATTCGGGATGGAATCTATAAACTAGCTTCTCGTAATAGAGTAAGATGGTTCGGGCAATCACAAAGCTGTACAATAAATTTTAAATAAGACTATTTACTTCTTTTAACTAAAAAAATAGTTTAAAAAGAATTATTACATTTGGTACACACTCCTTAATTGTACTAATGGCTTTTTTTAAAGAACGAATACTTTTCCTTTTACTACTTACTTTTATTCCAATTTTTACAGTTGCACAGACAACTAATGTTATTATGCCTGATAGTCTAAAAAACAAGACTCCTGAGGAATTAGTAGACTTGATAAAATCTTCAGATGCTGAGCAGGTAGAAATTTATGAACAAATATTAGAAGGTTTTCATAAGAATGATTCGGTTTCAGCTAAGTTTTATCTTCGATTGGGGTTTCATTTTTATAGAAAAGAAGATTTTAAAAGAAGTATCAAATATGCGGATATGGTGTATAAAATAGGAGATAAACTAAATTATAAAAATCTATCATTTTGGAGTTATATACTAAAGGGGGCTACATTTCTCAGAGAAGGAAAACATCAAAATTCATTTAATAATTATTACGAAGCAGTAAGCATTGCACAAAAAGAAGAAAATCCTAAAAATATAATTATCGCAAATTCAGGACTTGTACTAGTATTACATAAAATGAATAGGTTAGATAAAGCTTTGGAAATATCTAAAGAAATGTTACAGGCAATTGATAAAACTTCACTTAAAAATGGGATTGATCATGTCTCCATACTTACTAATATTAATGAAGTATATTTAGAAAAGGAGCAATATGATTCGGTATTATATTATGCAAATAAAGGTATCGAAATGAGTAAGTCACTAGGCTTTAAAGAAGGTTTAGTGGATTTATATATTAAAAAAGGGATTGTTTATTATTTCACAAAAGACATCGGTCAGGCTTTTGATAACCTACATGCGGCTAAAGATATCTTGGAACATCATATTATTGCTAATCAATTGTTTCCAAGAGTAAAAGTCAATTACTATTTAGCAAGTTGTTACTATGAAGAGCAAAACTACGAGCAGGCAATTTCTTATTTATGCAGCACCATGGATTTTATTAGTGAAGAGGACCTAAATAAACTACCCGTAATCCAATCACATCTATTATTAGCTAATAGTTATTTTAAAAAGAAAGAGTATGAACAAGCACATTACTGGGAAAACCTCTATATACAATTAAATAGTAGGTATCAAGAGGAAAAAGATAAAACAGTAGATACTATTTATGAAAAAGAGACAAAAAAGTATGAAGAAGAAATAACAAAACTTAAAAGTAAAAAAAGTATTGCTAATTATTTATTGATCATAGCGTTCACCATTTGTTTAATAGTGCTTCTTATAGGATTAAAGTATTATAAAAAACAAAAGTCCCACAAAATCGTATTTTCAGAACTAGTTGAAAAAATCAATCATTTAGAGATGAAAAATGGGACAGAAAACAAAAAAAATAAGAAAAAGTCTATTGTAATCGATGATGCTAAAGTTACAGCAGTGTTAAAAGCTTTGGATAAACTGGAGGATCAAGAATATTTTTTAAAACCAGAATGTAATTTAAGCACAACCGCAAAAAAGGTAAAAACAAATACCACTTATCTTACCAAGATTATCCATAAACATAAGGGTAAGAATTTTAATGAATATATTACAGACCTAAGAATTGGGTATGCCTTACAACGCTTAAAAAATGATAAAAAGTTTAGGTCTTTTTCTGTTAAATCCATTGCTGCAGAAGTAGGGTATAAAAGTGATGATGCTTTTGCCAAACGGTTTAAAGCAAAAACAGGATTAAATCCGTCGTACTATATTAAAAGCATAGAAAAACTAAACCGAAATAATAATATTACTAAAACTATGTAAAAAAAGCATCCCGTTTTTGTCTAAAATAGGGGAGTTATATTGTGATTGCTATTTAATATCAAATATCTTGAAGAAGGAAACAAAATATAAACTTAATTATCTTTATATGAAGAAACAACAAAATCACAAAATTAGCCTCAGAAAGCTTATTATTGCTAAGATCAATACTGATGTTATGCATAAAATTAAAGGAGGGAGTAGTCTGCCTTCAACCACGATGCATAGTAATGATGCCCCTTGTGTTATTGATCCTTAATCAAGTGTAATTTTGACACGAAAAACACTGCAAATATTGCGGTGAGTTTTTGCAACTCTGTTTTGGATAAAACAGGGTTGTTTTGTTTTTAATCCTCTTTTTTTCGATATAGTTTAGTGACATAATCAAAGTAATGTCGACAGTCTATTTTGATAAAGGGCAAGCCGAAAACCTTATAATAGAGTAGGTACTTAAAACATACAATTATGCTTAAAAACATTTTAAATTTAGAAGGAGTTAAAAAATTAAATAATCAAGAACAACTTTCGATCATAGCAGGACAATGTTCTACCTGTCCAGGTTCTGAATACTATGAATGCCTGAGAACTTGTTCAGGAAGTTGCGCCCCAAATGGAAGATGTTATCAAATGGAACGCTAATCATCAAAATCCAAACAAAGCTATAGTTTTATAAAACGTAAGCTAAAACACAATAGATGATATTAACAGTTTTAACAGGGGTAAGCTGAAAACCCTTCAATAGAGTAGGTGCTTAAAATGTATAATTATGTTAGATAAAATTTTAGAGATGAAAAATGTCTCAGTTATAGATAAAAAAAAGCTACAAACAGTAAAAGGTGGAGATGTAACAGCTTTTCTATTATGTCTTAGACAAGGTGGTAACTGGTGTCACCCTGACATACATTAAAATAATTTTCTACAAACTTTTTAGAAATGATTCTTCAATTGCTGAGGGATCATTTTTTAATAAGTAGATACGCTACAATCAATGTGCGATGATTTCGTTGAATTTTCGATATTTATCTTTTTAATCGATTAAATAAAAGTAATTGTTACATTTGGATTATCACATAATATCGATCCAAATGATTTTTATAACTAATAGGTATATATCAAAACATTTACTCCTATACCTATTCATTTCTTTTTTTTTGGTATCAAAAACCTATAGTCAAGAGCAACAAATATTAGCTCCTGATAGTTTACAAAACAAAACCACTGAAGAATTAGTAAAGTTAATAAAAATAACACATCCAGAAGAAACCAGTATATACGAAAAAGTACTTTTGGATACTCAAAATTTAGATGTACATATTGCCGAAAAATATTATGAAATGGGTCGCTTTTTCTATGATCAAGAAGCGTACATAAAAAGTTTGAAATTTTTAGACCAAACTATAGTAATAGCTACAGCAAAAAAAGAATTAAAACAGTTAGGAAAGGCATATAGTTTAAAAGGGCATGTGTATTTGCGAGAAGGTCACGATCAAAAAGCATTGGATGCATATTACGAAGCATTAGATATTGCCATTACAACGGATGATATTGATAGAGAACTGATAACCAAATCTGGTCTCATTATAGTACTTACTAGAATGAATCAATTGGATAAAGCGCTCGAGATATCAGAGAATATGATACAGAACATCCATCTTACTTCATTTGTTAACAGTGAAAATCATGTGCGTATATATACAACGATTAATGATGTGTATTTAGCTAAAGAGTTGTATGACAAAGTCCTACATTACGCTGATAAGGGAATTGAGATCAGTAAATCTATTGATTTTAAAGTAGGGCTTCTTGATTCTTATATAAAAAAAGGGATAGTTTTCTACTATCAAAAAAATTATGATAAAGCACTCGATTATCTAATTAAGTCAGAAAAAATTTTAGTAACAGAAGATATTGAAAACAGGTTTTTTCCAACGATTAATACCAACTATTTTATGGCTAGTTGTTATTATCAACAGCAACAATATAACCAAGCAATCACTTACGCTCGTAAAAGTATTGATAGCTTAGAAGAAAGTGATAAGAACAAAGAACCCATAATTCAACTACACTTGTTATTAGCCAATTGTTATAGAGCAAAAATGGAATATAAACAAGCTTTATTCTGGAATGATGAATATGTAAGACTTAACAAATATTATCAATTACATAAAGACAAAACAGTAAATAAAATTTATAAGAAAGAAACTCGAGAACTAGAGTCACAAATAGATGTTTTACAAAGTGAAATGACAAAGAAAAGCAAAACTAAATATATAATAAATTCTGTTTTGGTCACTATTTGTTTACTTCTTGCAAGTATTGTAGTTGTTTATTTTAAAAAACAACAAAAGAGTAAAACTATGTTTGTCCAATTAATTGAAAAAATAAATCGGTTGGAAGCTAAAGAAACAGTTAAAGACGATAAGGTATTTACAAAGAAATTAAATATTGATGATCAAAAAGTTAATGATATATTGTATAAATTAAATAAATTAGAGGAGCAGGAATATTTCTTAAAATCTGATTGTAATCTAAGAGGAATGGCGAAAAAGGTAAAAAGTAATGCAACCTATCTATCTAAGATTATCAGTACCTATAAAATGAAAAGCTTTAATGAATATATCAATGACTTAAGAATTGAGTATGTACTTAGACGATTAAAGAATGATAAAAAGTTTAGGTCTTTTTCGATTAAATCAATCGCTACAGAGATTGGCTATAAAAGTGATAATTCATTTACGAAACATTTTAGGGCTAAAACTGGAATCAATCCTTCTTATTATATCAAAAATTTAGAAAAATTAGCGTCAGAGTATAGCTGATTTTTTAGTCAATACAAGAAGCGCAAATTGGACAATTTGAGGTGTGTTCTTTATGAATAAAAAAACATAAGGAGTATATTTCGTTTAAGGAATAGTGGTATACTTTTCTATACAATTATAACATATGGTAAAAACACAAATTTTAAACTCATGAAAAATAAAAAAACGAATACGATTAGCCTGAAAAAGCTAACTATAGCTAGGATTTCAATGACAGAGATGAACCAAGTTAAAGGAGGTAGTAGTGTTCCTACTACAGATGAGTTTTATGATACCCATATTCAATGTAATGATAGTACAACTTTTTAATTGCTAGAGGTAATTTTCTAATAATAAAAGACAAATTATAGTAATTTGAAATTAGCTCCGCAGTTTGTACAAACTGCGGAGTTTTTATTTTTAAGCAACTAAGTTGTAGTCTACTTTAGTCTTATCAAGATTTGATAAGGGGAAGCCGAAAACCTTAGAATAGAGTAGGTGTATTTTAAATAGTATATTATGAAAAAATCATTAAAAAATTTAGAGCTTAAGAAACAAACTATTAGTAATTTAGATCTTCACAAGGTTAAGGGAGGTAATGGAATTTCATTATTTAATTGTTCTGGAGTAACTTCTAATGGGTATTGTGGTAATTCTGTTCCCGTTGCAGAGGGAGGAATAGGATGCCACGCTCAATAAAATTGTGATATTAATTAGAATGTGATTTTCCCTAAGACTGAATCTTAGGGATTTTCTTTTTTCTAACTATAGGGCTACATAATTTTTCATTTTCCATATAACATATTACATTAGACCAACAAAAAGTTAAAATTCCAAGATTCTATATGGATACTACCAAAGTGTTAAAAGAGAAATTAAAAGACATACATACCATTTTACACGAAAATTATAGAAATACAGAACACATTGGTGTATTGTCCGGGATTTCTGGGATCTCGCTTTTTCAGTTTTATTATGCTAGGTATATAGAGAATGAAAATATAGCAGACATCGCAGTTGATACTATATCAGAAACCATACAACGTATGAATAATGGGTATTCTTTTCCTACTTTTTGTACAGGTATTGCAGGTGCTGGATGGGTTTTAGAATTACTGAATGAAGAAGAGTTTATAGATATTGACAATGATGAACTATTATCAGATTTAGACGGTTATCTTTTAGAATCCATGAAATCAGATATCGAAAATAAATATTTTGATTTTTTACACGGCGCCTTAGGATATGGATATTATTTTTTAAAGCGATACCAAAACACTTCATCAGATACTTTAAAAAAAAAATATGCCAAGTATATTTTATATCTCGTTAATGCGCTTAAAAACAGTTCTCTAAAAGATGAAGGAGGTTGTTTCTGGGAGTATGAATTAAACAAAAAAGAGAGGATTATTGGTGTTAATTTAAGTTTGTCTCACGGAATGGCAAGTGTCATTAATTTTTTAAGCAGATTGTATTCTTATGAAGACTTTCGGGAATCAACAAAGAATTTACTTGTAAACACAACAGAGTTTATCTTAAATTGTAAATATCCAGACCAAAACCAAAGTTCTTTATTTCCAAGTTGGGTGTATCCGAAAATGGAAAAATACACTAAGAGTAGATTAGCTTGGTGTTATGGAGATTTAGGAATTGGGATTTCTTTATGGAAAGTTGGTAAAATACTTAAAAAAACTGAGTATTGTGATATAGCTATACACACGTTAAAACATTCCGCTAAAAGAAAAAATGCAGAAGAAGCAAGAATAAATGATACAGGTTTATGTCATGGCTTTTTTGGGATCATTAGCATTTTTAACTATATCTACAACGAAACAAAAGAAAAGATTTTTAAGGAAACCGCTGACTTTTGGATGAGAGAAGCTCTAAAAATGGATGTTCATGCAGATGGACATTCAGGATATAAGCAATGGAGAGGTGATTTAGAACAATGGAAAAATGAAACTAACTTATTAGAAGGTATTGCTGGTATAGGATTAGCAATGATTTCGTATTTACAACCATCGGAGAGTAAATGGGATGAATGTTTAATGATAAGCTAAGCGGTATCTATTAGTATAGAAAAATATGAACTATAAAAACTTTCCGAAATACGTTTTACGTACGCCACTATTTTCTTTTTCATTCTACAAAGAATTAACGCAAAATAATATATTACACGAAGAAGAACTAAAACAAATCTGTTCTGACAAAATCATCAAAGAAGCTATTTTCTTGGCATCACCTTCATTATATCAGGAATTCGAAAAATGGCTGAGAGGAGATATCAAAGAAAAGTCAGCAGCAGAACGTATGATGTATTCCGTACTAAAATACATTAGTAGAATGTCTTCTCGATGTACACCGTTTGGACTTTTTGCAGGAACAGCTGTGGGAGAGTTTTCGGATTCGACTGCAATTGAGCTTCTAGACAAATCAAAGAACAATCGCCATACACGATTGGATATGAATTATCTGGTAGCGCTATCTCAGGATATTGTTAAGGATAAAAAAATCAGGGATCAGCTTTTATTTTACCCAAATACCAGTATTTATAAAGCTGGTAAACAACTTAGATATGTAGAATACTCTTATATAGAGAGTAGAAGAGTACACCATATTGTTGCAGTAGAGGATTCAGAATATTTACAAAAAGTAATTAATCGGGCAAGAAAAGGATCTTTACTTTGTGACTTGGCAAAATTATTAGTGGATGATGAAATTACTATTGAAGAGGCTGCGGGATTTATCGATCAATTAGTAGAAAGTCAATTATTAATCAGTGAGCTAGAACCATCAGTTTCCGGGCCGGAGTTCTTAGATCAGATAATGCCGGTATTGAGAAATTTGTCAGGTACTGAGCAAATTATATCTGAATTGGAAAATGTGCAACAAACACTTCAGGATATTGATAAAAATATAGGCAACCCTGTTGATGAATATATTAGACTTAGCGAGTCACTACATAAATTAGGAACCGGTTTTGAGTTAAAATATATGTTTCAAACTGACATGAACCTATCTGTAAAAAACAGTACTGTATGCTATGAAACCGTAAGGAAAATCAAGAAGGGAATATCTTTACTTAATAAAATTACACTACCTCCCAAAGAATCCTTGATTTCTAAGTTTAGCTCAGCATTTTATGAGCGATATGAGAGTAGAGAGATTCCGCTCTCTAAAGCATTGGATGTAGAACTTGGAATTGGGTTTGTGCAGGGTAACGATTCTGGTGATGTTAGCCAGATAGTAGATGATTTGATACTTCCATATACACAAGAAAAAGTAGCCGTAAGAGAAGTGAAATGGTCACCAATACACGCTGTTCTTCACAAAAAATTGCTTGGATGCATTAAAAAGCAATCTTTAACTATGGAATTAACGGATAAAGATTTTGAACAATTTGAAGAAAACTGGGAGGATTTACCGGATACTCTTTCGACTATGGTAGAAATAGTTCAGATTGATAACTCAGAAAAAATTATTATGTCCAGTTGCGGTGGATCGAGTGCGGCTAATCTTTTAGGACGCTTTTGCCACGGAGATAAGGTGCTTCATATGTATACTAAAGAGATTATTGACCTGGAAATGAAGTTAAATCCAAATAAGATTCTTGCAGAAATTGTGCATTTACCAGAATCAAGAGTCGGTAATATTTTAATGAGACCAGCTTTTAGAAAATATGAAATTCCATACCTTGCAAAATCAATAGTAGCCGATGAAAACCAACTGTTACTGGATGATTTATTAATTTCGGCAAGTCCACAAGGTAAGGTAACCCTAAGATCAAAGAACTTTGATAAAGAAGTGATTCCTCATTTAACCAATGCACATAATTTTTCCGGCAACGCCCTGCCTATTTATCAATTTTTGGCTAATATGCAAACACAAAACCAGAGAGTAGGTATCGCCTTTGATTGGGGGCCATTTGCCGAAGAGTATGATTTCTTACCAAGAGTAATTTATAAGGATATCATTTTTTCCAGTGCTATTTGGAATATTTCATCATCAGAAATTCAATCCTTACTAAAGAATATGAATGATCAAAATATCTTTCATAAACAACTAGCAGAATTCGTTACCAATAAAAACTTGCCCCGGTTCGTGTTACTTGTAGACGGAGATAATGAATTGCTGATCAATACCCAAAATACTACTTCCATGAAAATGCTGCTTAACACTATAAAAAAGCGAAGAAAATTTAAATTAAAAGAGTTTTTGCATTCTGAAGGTAGCGTTGTTAAGAAAGAAGAAGAAGCTTTTACAAATCAAATGGTCATTTCTTTTTACAATGAGAAGAAATTAAATAAAGTACAAAGTCAATAATGAGTTTACAAAGATCTTTTATAATAGGAAGCGAATGGTTGTACTATAAAATATATACCGGACCTAAAACTTCAGATTTAGTGCTAACGGATGTAATCAAACCTGTTGCAACACAGTTGTTAGAGAAGAATACTATCGATAAGTGGTTCTTTATTAGATATAATGACCCCAAGCACCATATAAGAGTTAGATTTCATTATAATAATCCTGATAATGTGACTGACATTATTAATGGATTGTATGAATCGCTCAAAGAGTTTTCTGATGAAGATTTAATTTGGAAAATACAAATAGATACCTATCAAAGAGAAATAGAACGTTATGGACTGAAAACAATAGAACAGTCAGAAGAACTCTTTTTTCTGGATAGTAAAATGATAGTAGATTTCCTGGACTTGATCGAAGGGGATGAGGGAGAAGAATTAAGATGGTTATTTGGAATAAGAGCCATAGACCAAAAACTCAAGGATTTTGGGTACGATGAAGACGAGAAATTAGCTTTGATGGAAAGATTAAAGATTGGTTTTGGAGCAGAGTTTGGGATGAATAAGAATCTCAAAAAACAGCTGGACAAGAAATTCAGAAATGAACATGACAAGATTAAGAGCTTTTTAAATTTTAAAAGAGAAACAGATCCTGATTACGCTCTGATCATCGATGTTTTGGAAGAGAAAAGTAACAATAGTGAAAATTTGATTAAGAGCATTTTATCTTTGGTAAATAAAGCCGAATTGGATGATATGATGAGTAGCTTTATACACATGCTTATGAATAGGTTATTTAGATCTAAAAATCGTTTGCATGAGATGGTGATATACGATTTGCTCTATCGAACATATAAAGTAGCGTGGGGAATTAGAAAATTTAGGAATAAAGTTTCATAGATAATATTCCTTACAATCTGGGTTTTGTAAATGATAAAATTATGATATGAAGCAAGCAATGTCTAATCGAATAAAAATTTTGGTGATTTTTTGTTTCACAGTTTTTTGTAGTATTTCGTGTGAAGAAAAAACGAGTGCCAGAGATATTATCCTACAATCTCTGGAAGCTCATGGAGGAGTTGAAAAATGGAATAATGTAAAAGAGCTTTCTTATATAAAAACAACTACACTTTATGATAGCTTAGGCAATATTGAAAAAAGAATTATTCAAACCCACAAAAATACATTTATTCCAAAGTTCGAAGCACAAATGAACTGGATTGAAGATTCTATTCAAAAACAAGCAATACTGAAAAATGATAAGACGGATGTTTATTTTGATGGAGTACTTCAAAACGACGCTCAACTCGAAGAAATGTATCATAAAGCTATAATGGCAGCCAATTACGTAATCTGGCAACCCTATAAATTATTAGATGAAGATGCTACCCTTTCCTATGCCGGCAAAGAAGTTATTGATATGAAATCTGTAGATGCGATAAAAGCTAATTACTTCAATGAAAATGGATCTCCTACAAATACCTGGTGGTATTACTTTGACTCAAAAAATAGAAAATTAGTGAGTAATATGGTGCGTCACGGTTCAACCTACAGTTTTATAGTCAACACAAAGTACGAAAACAAAACCGGATTATCTCTTAATGCTGAACGTAAAAGTTATATGACAGATAGCCTACGAAATGGTAAGTTTCTAAGAGCCGATTATATTTATGAAATTTTGGAAATAAAATTATCAGAGTAAAATCAGGAGGTTTCTGTAATTAATTTAAGCTCGTTAGCTACTACATAAAAACAAGAAAGTCCAACAGAAATGTTGGACTTTTGCTCCCCCTCTTGGGCTCGAACCAAGGACCCTTTGATTAACAGTCAAATGCTCTAACCAACTGAGCTAAGGAGGACTATTGTTTTTGCAAATATAGCGTGTTTTGCTCTTTTGCGAGTGCAAATATATACTAATTTTTGATACTCAAAAAGATTTTTTTAATTTTTTATCACTTTCCTCAAATTGGAATATAGATATCACCATCTTTGGTTAAAATAATTAATCAAATAGCAACTTATATAGGTCATTCCCATTTGCAAATAACAATAAAGTGATAAGAATTACAAAGCCTATAAGTTGTGCATATTCCATAAACTTATCCCCGGGCTTTCTTCCTGTAACCATTTCATATAACAAAAACATTACGTGTCCTCCGTCTAATGCAGGAATTGGAAGAATGTTCATAAAAGCAAGTATGATAGATATAAAGGCAGTGGTACCCCAAAATGCTCTCCAGTCCCAGGAATCTGGAAAAAGACCTCCTATGGCACCAAAACCTCCAACACCCTTATATGCTCCTGTACTAGGGTTAAAGATTTTCTTCATCTGTTTTACATAACTTCCTAACGTGCTAACACCTCTGTTGATTCCAGCTGGGATTGATTCTAAAAATGAATATTTAATTGTTTTAACGGCAAAGACACCTCTTTCTTCAAGTTCCTCCAGCTTTAAAGATCCAAGAGCTACGCCTAATTTACCATCACTATTTATTTTTGCTTCAATATTTGTTTCTGAGTTATTTCTTAGTACGGTAAAAGTTGCTTGCGAGTCTTTATTAGACTCTAATAATGAGGAAACTTCATCATAATATCGTACCTTTTGACCATTAACCGCAATAATTTCATCCCCCTTTTGAAAATCAACGCCTTTATTGTGAGAGTCTTTAGAGATTTCTTTGATTATAAAAGGTGTTCTGGGATATAAAAAAGAAGTCTTTTCGTCCATCTCCAATAGCTTAGCAATAAAATCAACAGGAATTTCTTGCTCAAAAGTTCTACCATCCCTTTGGATGGTCATTTCATTACCGTTTATTATTTCTAAAGGTAGACTACCAAACTTTTCGATTGGATTTCCATCAACCGCGATGATGTTGTCACCTGTTTTGATCCCTAGTTTATCACCAATTTCGGTATTTGTTACATGAAAACCATCTCTAAGGCTATTCGCTTTAATATATTGATCGCCATAAGCGTAGGATAGCGCAACATATATAATGATCGCCAGAATAAAATTTACAGTGACACCACCAAGCATAATAATTAAACGTTGCCAGGCCGGTTTTGATCTGAATTCCCATGGTTGTGGAGGCCCGGCCATTTGCTCTTTATCCATACTCTCATCAATCATCCCGGCAATTTTCACGTAACCACCTAAGGGTAGCCATCCAATTCCATATTCGGTTTCGCCGATTTTCTTTTTAAAAAGAGAATATTTTACATCAAAAAATAAATAGAACTTTTCTACTCGGGTCTTAAATAATTTAGCAGGTATAAAGTGTCCTAATTCGTGCAAAACGATTAGAATTGATAAACTTAATAATAGCTGTAATGCTTTTACAATAATGGGACTCATATGGCCTTATTCAAAATTAAATCACGCAAAAGTAACCTTTTAGAGTAGCTTATGAAAGAAATCTGGTGTACAGATTATTGTTTTAATATATTTTTAGCGAAAACTATAATTCTGTAAATGATAATCGTTGTAATTTTGCAAAGCTAAAAATATAGGTATGCTTCGTTTTTTTGCTAAGTATAAATTCTTTGCTATTGTACTGTTTGTATTGTCGGCAATTATAATTGCTATTATCTACTCTATTCTAATTCCAAAAAGGATATTGCAGGTATATGAACCGGATATGGTAAGTTTAGAACTGGTAGACAGCACAGTGCAGCATGTTCGTAAATATCATAAAATTGCAGATTTCAACTTGATTAATCAGAATGGAGAAGTGGTTACACAAGCAGACTATAAGGATAAAATTTATGTAGCCGATTTCTTTTTTACTACCTGTCAGACTATATGTCCGATTATGACAGATAATTTGAAAACAGTTCAGGAAAAATTAAAAAATGATCCCGAGGTTTTATTATTATCACATACAGTAATTCCTGAAACAGATAGTGTTGCACAGCTTAAAAAATATGCAATAGAAAAAGGTATAGACGATCAGAAATGGAATTTAGTAACAGGAGATAAAAGGCATATTTATAATCTGGCCAGAAAATCATATTTAGTGGCAAAATCTGATGGGGATGGAGGCCCTTATGATATGATCCACACCGAAAATTTCGTGTTGGTTGATAAAAAAAAGCGTATTCGTGGTTTTTATGATGGCACAAAACCTGATGAGATTGATAGATTATTGGAGGATATAGAAGTGTTGAAAAAGAATAAGTAATCTAGTTGTTCTCGTAATATAAATACGAGAACAACTAGATCTAGAATTTTAGTCATAAATTTTATTTACAACCTTAATATCCCTATTACTAAGCCCATTTCTTTGTACAGAAAATGTGCTTCCATCTTTCTTAACAATAGTTGGTAAATTATTTTTGCTAAAATAATAAGATCCGTACATCATCACTGAATTAAAATTGAATCTTGTTGTCTTTACATTTGGATAGGATTGTTTAATAAAATTCCCACCCTTACCTTCAACGATGTTATTCCAATTGATTTTCACAAACCTATTTCTTTGGGGATGTGATTGTTCATGAAACATACCGATGGCATGACCTATCTCATGAATGGTATTTCCGGTGGAACAATTATTACCAAGAGATATAATTTGTTGTCCGCCAACTTTACCTATTTTCGAAAAACATCCACCGTTATTTGTAAAATAAATATAATTAGGTTCATATGGATTATAAATTCTGTTCACGAACCGTATTTTTGTGTTTGCTTCCCAATGTGCAATGGCATTTGTTATACGTTGTTTATTAGGAAGGTTTCCATCAATAGAATAAGTAACCAGATAAATTCCTCCTGATTTAGGCCATCTTTTTGCAACGTTGTTCAAGATAGTTCCTTTGGCACTGGTATTTGATTTTGCAATTTGGTCTTCTGATAAAACCATATCTCCAAGAATATAGTTTCCATCAACATATTCAAAATCTACTTGGGATCCAAAGAATTTTTTAGTAATTACTTTAGAAGATTCTGGGAACATCGGTTTGTAGAATTCTCTATTTTCCTTTGCGATATGTTCTTTTGTTTCAAGAGAATCATCAATATTTTCCTGTTGACAAGAACTTATTAGAAACGTAAAGCAAAAGAGAAAATAAAGTTTTGTTTGATTTTTCATAGAAAAAAGATTTGAATGATTTTAAATTTTAAAACAGAATATCTTACCATTCAGGTTCTAACCCAATTGTAAAAGATGTTGGTGTACATCGGGTATAAGAAACAGCAATTCCATCTTTGTTTATATAGCAGATTAGTTTTTCATCCCATCCATCAGGGCAGTCAGGTGTCCAGGGTGGTAAGTTTCCAGCTGAGGGGATCACAAGTTTATCAAAGACTACAAGATGCTGATCTCTTTTCAGGATTTGAAATCCAACAACTCTTGCTCTTTGGGTTCTAATGAACAAAGTACTACCGGTTCTTTCGTTTTTTGCTACAAGATGAATACCATCTTTTTCGGGTTTTTCAATCGTATATTCATCAAATTTTTCAATTCTTTTGGTAATATCATTTTTTGATAAAGATAGATTCTCCGATTCGAGATTTTGTTTTTCACAAGAAATGAATCCAAAAATTAAAAAGACCATACTTATCTTGAATAAAAGTTTTTTTAAGTTTTTCATTTTTTTAGGTTTTAATACGTGTTAAAATGCTTACTCTATTTTTCGGCTTTTCAGCGTCCGCCTTTCTAAATTTAGATGGAATGAAATTACCTTTAGAGTGCAGTACAGATATCCGAAAATTTTGAATTTCAAAATATTCGGACGTATTTCGGGTGATTTACCCTATTGTTAACGGGGCTAAAAACGGTGATGTTTTAAGCTTTTACGATAAAATGAATAAAACATTGGCGCTATTTTAATTGTTTTAAAAAGGTTTTTACAAAAGATAGCTTTTCCAATACATATTTTTCCACTACTTTTGCCTTGTTTAAAATTAATCTAAATAAGCACTTGAAAATAACTATTGCAAATCTCAAACGCGGTCAACGTGGGTTGATTAAGGAAATAACCTCGGATATTATTCCACTAAAATTATTAGAAATGGGATGTTTACCCGGTAATGAGGTTCAGTTATTGCAGACAGCACCTTTTCAATGTCCAATGTATCTTACCATAAATGGTAGCCACCTTGCTATACGTAAAGAAATTGCTTCACAGATTGAGATTGAAATTATATAACTAGATTATTTTTATGGCTAAGCAGATTAAAGTTTCACTTATCGGAAACCCAAACACAGGTAAAACATCAGTGTTTAATTTGCTAACAGGACTTAATCAACAGGTTGGTAACTACCCTGGAATTACAGTAGAAAAGAAAGAAGGAGTATGTAAATTACCTCGTGGTACTAAGGCACACATACTTGATTTGCCAGGTACCTATAGTCTTAATGCCTCATCATTAGATGAGAATGTGGTCATAGAAATTTTATTGAACAAAAAGGATAAAGATTTTCCAGATGTAGCTGTTGTAGTAAGTGATGTCGAAAATCTTAAAAGGAATTTACTACTATTTACTCAAATCAAAGATTTAGAAATTCCTACGATTTTGGTCATTAATATGGCGGATCGAATGAAAAGAAAAGGTATTTCATTGAATATTCCTTTACTTGAGAAAGAACTAAATACTAAAATTGCCTTGGTAAGTGCCAGAAAAAACCAAGGTATAGATGAGCTTAAAAAACTAATCCTATCATATTCATTGCTATCAACTAAACCTTGTGTGAATGCCCTGACTTTTGCTCCTGATTATTTTGACAGACTGAAGAAAGCATTTCCTAATCAATCAATTTATAAACTATGGTTAGTTATAACACAAGATGTTAACTTCAGAAAAATTGATAAAAAGAAATCTTCGGTAGCGCCTGATTTTGAAATTAAATCTGAAAGCGAACTAAAGCGATTTCAACAAAAAGAGACTATTAAAAGATATCAATTTATTAATGAGATCCTTAAAAAAGGGTTAGTAGTTGATGAAAGGGCTGCAACTGGTATGAGAGCTAAGCTGGATAGAGTTCTGACTCATAAGTTTTGGGGGTACTTTATTTTCTTTTCCATATTATTATTGATTTTTCAGGCAATTTATGATTGGTCGTCATATCCAATGGATTTAATTGATGAAGGGTTTGCCTGGTTAAGTGAAGCTACTAAATCTGCCCTCCCGTCGGGACCATTTATAGATTTGATTACAGAGGGTATCATACCCGGATTAGGCGGTATCGTAATTTTTATTCCTCAGATAGCATTTTTATTTCTCTTTATTTCTATTCTCGAAGAAAGTGGATATATGAGTCGTGTGGTCTTTTTGATGGATAGGGTAATGAGGCGATTTGGGTTAAGTGGTAAAAGTGTTGTGCCTTTAGTTTCGGGTACAGCTTGTGCTATTCCGGCAGTAATGGCTACCAGAAATATAGAAAACTGGAAAGAACGTCTTATTACCATTTTAGTAGTTCCCTTTACCACGTGCTCAGCAAGATTACCTGTGTATTTAATTATAATTACCTTGGTGATTCCTGACGAAAAAGTAGGATGGATATTTAGTTACCAGAGCCTTACATTGATGTTGCTTTATTTTATTGGTTTTGGAGCGGCTGTAGGATCCGCGTGGTTACTAAATAAAATACTTAAGATTAAAAGTAAAAATTATTTTGTGATCGAAATGCCCGGATATAAAATTCCATTGCTGAAAAATGTAGCTATTAATGTAGTTGAAAAAACAAAAGCGTTTATTTTTGGTGCTGGAAAGATAATCCTGGCAATTTCTATTATTCTGTGGGTTTTAGCAAGTTTCGGACCTAATGAAAATTTCAATAATGCTGAAGAAATAGTAACTTCTCAATATACTGATTTATCACAAGAAAAATTAGATCAAAAAATTGCTTCTTATAAATTAGAATATTCTTTTATAGGATATGCAGGCAAAGCCATTGAACCAATTGTTGCTCCGCTTGGTTATGACTGGAAAATAGGAATCGGAATCATAAGCTCTTTTGCAGCAAGAGAAGTTTTTGTAGGAACTTTGGCAACAATCTATAGTGTAGGAAGTGATGAGGAGGAAACAATAAAAAACAGAATGGCGGCAGAGGTTAATCCGGTTACAGGAGGTCCATTATTTAATCTCGCAAGTGGAATTTCTTTGTTGTTGTTTTATGCGTTTGCCATGCAGTGTATGAGTACTTTGGCTGTTGTAAAGAGAGAAACCAACAGTTGGAAATGGCCAATGGTACAATTGGTATTCATGAGTGTACTGGCATATAGTGTCGCTCTTATGGTTTATCAAATTTTGAAGTAGAAAAATTTAGTTTTCGTATCTTTAATCGACTAAAAATATATGAATTTACTTATCCAAAATATATTAGTATTAGTAGTTTTTGTGGTGGCAATTGGTTTTTTGATTAAAAAATTCTTTTGGAAACCACAGATTTCTTCTTTAAATAAAAAATCTCCAGGCACTTGTGGTAAGAATGGTTGTGGTTGTCACTAACCTAGTTATGACTACGATACTTATTTTAGTAGCCTATTGGTTCGATTATAGAGCAAACAAAGAACATTTTGCCTCAGATCTTAAAGGCGGATTGATATTTATACTATTACTGATCATTACTTTTTCTTTTGTATGTTTTATTTTGAGAGTGGGGATTTTATATGCGATTTTGACGGTCGTAATAGTGATACCCATAAGTTTATTTATAAAATATTTTGTAGAAAAGTGATCTATTTTCTTCTTAACCATGATAAAGAACCATTACTACTAATTAGATACACACCTATAAAAATTAAAACACAGCATAATAGTTTTGCTACTGTAATATCTCCTCTATATTGACTATCAACTATAAAATAGGTCATACCAGCTACCAACAACATGGCTACAGCTGGTTGTACATAGATATAACTGCTGGAAACAGTAGGTTTTACAAATTGCAAAGCAAACATATTAAGCAAATAGGCTAAAAATGTAGGTCCTATAACTACATAACATAGAGAAATCCAGTTAGAAATTTGGTAAGAACTAAAATCGGTATCTAATAGTTGACCTATACATAAAGGGAACATAAAAATAAAACCAAATAAAAACGTCCAGACTATAACTGTTATTGGCTTATATTTTACCATCATTGGTTTGACAATAACCAGATAGAAAGAAAATGCTAAAGCATTAATACCAATAAAAATGTTTCCCTTTAAAGATCCTGTTCCTAATTCTGAGTTTCCTAAATAAATCAATAAAATCGCACCAATCCCTCCAATAGATATACCAAGGATTCTATACATAGTGAGCGGCTCTTTAAGGAGGAAATAGCTAATGATTACCGTAAATATGGGCATCGCAGTGACAATGATAGCGGCATCAACGGGAGAGGTCAGACTTAATCCATTCATTGAGAAAAATTGATTTGTAGCAACTCCTAGAAATCCACAAAGAAGTAGTCTAGGGATATCTTTTTTCTCTACTTTTTCTTTAATAAAAAATTTAAGTATCAAAAATAAAAGTCCGGCGCCGCTGATCCTTAGGAAAACTAAAGCAGAGGCACCAATTTTATCGGGCATTAATCCTTTGGCAATAAGATAATTTGCTCCATAGATCATATTAACACTTAATAACGCAATATGAGCTTTGGCTTGATTAGAAATCATCTCACAAATAAACTAAATAAAGGAAGATTGATAATGGTTGTAACATTTATTTAACGAGTAGCTCTAGAAAATATTCCGAAGGATCTATCTTTCTATTACTAGATGGATATGGACTAAGATTATATCCATGAACCGATTTCTCACCAGATTTAAACAGCTCTTTAGTAGTATCAGGAGTAATTGTATTAGCACCGATTATAATTTCTTTTTCTTCCAAAAGCATATCTTTTTCGTAGAAGTTAACTAATACTTTTGCCTGCCCTGCCCAAACACAGGAAACATCAGATGGGCAACGCGAATCTTCAGTTACTTTTATGAATTCAATACTTTTAGTTCCAAAAGTAATCGAATTACCCATTTTTAATTTTGTAATTATCTGTGGAGTTTTTACTTTTTCTGCTGCGTCCTGTGCTTGAATTAATAGCGGACTTAAAACTAAAAGTAAATAAATCAATTGTTTCATTGTTCTTTTTTATTTGTGGATGGGTGATTTGTGTTTAATATAAAATATCTATGTTCATCCAGTATGCTGCCATTTTTTACAATAGCTTTTTGAAATACACCTTCTTTGATATATCCATTTTTCTCAAGTATTTTCATAGAAGCAATGTTATACTCAAATATACCAGCATAAATTCTTAGTAAATTTAATTTTTCAAATCCATACCTGGTGATTAAATCTATAGCCTGTGTAGTAATTCCTTTTCCCCAATAAGGTTCTCCAATCCAATATCCTATCTCCGCTGAATTCTTATATACATCATCTTGTACGATCAGGCTGATTATGCCACAGCATTTATTTTTATATATAATTCCAAAACTTTGTTGTGGATTTTGGGATTGCGTTTTGTTAATGAAGAATTCTGCATCACTTTTCGTATATGGATATGGAAAATGATCTCTTAAATTCTTCCAGATAGTAAAGTTATTAGCTAATTTGGCTATCTCTGGCGCGTCGGATAATTCCAGTTTTCTTATTTCGATTTTTCGACTTTCCAATTTTTTACTTTTAATAAGGTGTAGGACTTAATATCCACTCAATATATAAATTAATACTAAATAGTTTAAAATTCAGTTACTTTTTGATTTTTCATAATATCTTTAGACACTGAATATGTTTCATAAAAAAGCAATCATTATAGGATCTGGTATCGCGGGATTGGCTACAGCTATTCGTCTGCGTGATCAAAATTTTGATGTAGAGATTTATGAATCCAATGCTTTTCCTGGGGGTAAATTAACTGAAATACATCAAAACGGCTATCGATTTGATTGTGGTCCTTCTCTATTTACAATGCCACAGTTCGTAGAAGAATTATTTATCATTTCTAAAAAGGAAATTGCAGATTATTTCCAGTATTCTAAAAAAGAAGTGGTTTGTAACTATTTTTATGAAGATGGCACACGTTTTAAAGCATTAGCAGATACACAAAAATTTGCGAAAGAAGCTGAAAAAACTTTTAACGTTAAGGATACTGAAATACTGAAATATTTTAAAAACAGTAAGCTGAAATATGACTTGACATCCTCTTTGTTTCTGAAAAAATCATTGCACAAACTATCAACGTATCTTTCGGCAGATACCATAAAGGCCATATCAAGAATTAGCAGCCTAGGAATAAATACAAGTTTACACAAACTAAATTCTGGAGGGTTTAAAGATCCAAGATTAGTTCAGTTTTTTGATCGATTCGCCACCTATAACGGGTCATCACCATATCTGACACCTGGTATCATGTCTATGATTCCACATTTGGAGCAATATTACGGAACATTTTTTCCAAAAGGAGGGATGTACAGTATCACTAAAAGTCTGTATCAATTAGCTTTGGATATTGGGGTAACCTTCCATTTTGAATCCAAAGTAGATCAAATTAAAGTCGTAAATAAAAAGGCTATTGGTATTATAGTAGATAAGAGCCTAATAAAGGGCGACTTAATAGTATCTAACATGGATATAGTTCCAACATATCGAAAACTACTACCTGATCAAAAATCTCCTGAAAAAACATTAATGCAACCCAGATCAAGTTCTGCACTGATTTTTTATTGGGGGATTAAAAAGAAATTTCCTGAATTGGATCTGCACAATATCTTTTTCTCTGAGAATTATAAAGAAGAATTTGAATATATTTTTGAAAAGAAAAAAGTTTGTAACGACCCTACAGTTTACATTAATATTACTGCAAAAAATGAAGCAAATGATGCTCCGGATGGATGTGAAAATTGGTTTGTAATGATCAATGTTCCGGGTAATGAAGGACAAGATTGGAATGATATAATTAATCGATCTAGAAAAAATATTGTATATAAATTATCGAAGTTATTACACACGAATATTGAAGAACTAATTGAATCAGAAGAGATTCTGGATCCCAGAAGCATCGAAAGTAAAACACAATCCTATCAGGGGTCATTATATGGCTCCAGCAGCAATAATAAATATGCTGCATTTTTACGACACCCTAATTTTTCAAAAAAAATCAAAAACCTTTACTTCTGTGGAGGCAGTGTACATCCGGGTGGAGGTATTCCACTATGTTTGTTGTCAGGTAAAATAGTTTCAGAATTAATTAAGAAAGATTATAAACTTTAAAAAAAATATGTCTCAGGAACGAAAATTGTTTATTTCTATCATATTAATATGGTTATTCAATATTTCAGGAATTATAGGAATTCTTATTGGTTACGAAGATTGGTTCTTGCCATTAACACCTGTCAATTTATTCCTGTATTTAGTATTGATTCTTTGGAACTCTAAGCTAAAGCAGCAGTTGATTGTAGGATTGATGATCCCTTTTCTTATAGGAATGATTACCGAATACCTGGGTGTAAACCACGGATTGATTTTTGGAGATTATCAATATGGTAAAAATTTAGGATTTAAAATTCTTGGAGTACCTTGGATTATAGGCATAAATTGGACGTTATTAGTATATTGTACAGCTGCAATTTCTAAAAAAATACATACCAACGTAGTACTTTCTTCATTAATTGGAGCTATACTAATGGTGGCATTGGATATCATAATCGAAATTTCTGCCCCTAGATTTGATTTTTGGAAATTTGACAATGAAGTAGCACCAATACAAAACTATGTAGGATGGCTAATTACAGCATTTATTGCACATATGCTGTTCCAAAAATTATATAAAACCTTACAATACACACTGTCAGTTCATATTTTCCTTGCTATATTTATTTTTTTTACCACATTTCTATTCTTTTAAATGAAGAAATACAACTATATCATCACTGGAACTGGGGCATCGGGTTTGATGCTGACCTACAAGATGACGATGGATCCTTATTTTGATCAAAAACAGATTCTTTTAATAGATAGAGAAATAAAGAATAAAAACGACAGAACCTGGTGTTTTTGGGAGAAAGAAAATGGAAGTTGGGATACTATAGTTTCTAAGAATTGGAATCATATTTTCTTTGCCAGCCAGGATTTCAAAGATACAATTGACATTTCTCCGTATCAATATAAACTTATACGAAGCAAAGACTTTTATGATTTGATTTTTAAGAAGTTACGTGAAAAATCAAATGTAACTATTGCACAGGAAGAATTGGTGAACCTCGTAGACGAAGGGAATATTGTAGAGGTTGAAACGGATAAAAGAATATATCTTGGGGAAAAGGTCTTTAACAGTGTTTTGTTATATACAGAGTTTGAAACGCAGCAAAAATACCCATTGTTATATCAACATTTCATAGGATGGTTTATACAGACTAAAACTCCATCATTGGATACTAGTACTGCTACTTTTATGGATTTTACAATAGATCAGAAGTCAAACACGCGATTCATGTACGTTTTGCCAATCTCTGAAACCGAAGCCTTGTTTGAATACACGTTATTTTCGAAAGATCTTCTTGCAAAAGAAGAATACGAAACAGAAATTGAATCTTATTTAAATGCTAAAGGAATAGAGGAGTACCAAATTAAAGAAAAAGAAAAAGGATGCATTCCGATGACCAATTATGAATTTAGAAAACAAAATTCTAAGAATATTTTGCATATAGGAACGGCTGGCGGATGGACAAAACCCAGTACTGGCTTTACTTTTAGGAATACCGAAAAAAATGTGGAGAAACTCATTGAGTTTCTAAAAAAAAATAATGATGTAACCCGATTTGAGAATAGAACCCGGTTTTGGTATTATGACCTATTGTTTTTAGATTTTTTATCCAAAGAAAATCAAAATGGAGCAACATTATTTTCAAGATTATTTAAAAGAAATAAAATCACCACAATATTGAAGTTTCTAGACGAAGAAACATCTTTTTTAGAGGACTTGAAGATTATGTCTACAATGCCCGCACGAAAATTTATAAAGATGTTAATTAGGAGAGTTTTCTTCTAAAATTAATTAGACGACCCTAATCGATAAGTATATTTCGACAGCTACTTTCATATACCTCTGTAGTAACACATCAATTCCCCATTCTTCGGCTAGATATAAATTGGGATTGTTACTAGCATTACTAATTTCAAATATAAAATTAAAAGCGCCTCAATTCACACAATTTTCTAATGAGATATTTACGCTTCCATTGGGAGTCAACTGTAATTACAGTCTTCTCTGATAATGCTATAGTTATGTCTTTCAATAAATTTAAACGCAATGCTACCTTTTTGAATTGTCTTCACTAAGAATGAGATTGTATATCCTTAAAGTAATGTCTAAAGAAAAACCTGAAACTATAAAAATGATAATGGAGCTTTAATCAATATGTAATAAATCATATTGTTTTCTTATGTTTTTTTTCCCAAAATTCAGAAGGTGTTATACCTTCTACATCTTTAAAAACCCTATTAAAGGAAGTTCTACTTTTAAAACCAGCTTGATACCCTATAGCTTCAATGGTAAGTTCTTTATTGATATCGTCGATCAAAAGCTTTTTTGCTTCTTTTATCCGATAGTGATTAATGAATTGATTAAAATTTCTTTGTAGACTATCATTTAAAATTTGGGATAAAACCGGAACGCTCATTGATAAAGCTTTAGCAATATCTTGTTGTTTCAGTTCACAGTTCAGATAAGGGCGCTCTTCTTCTATATAAATTATGATATTTTTTATTAGATATTCTTTTTCTTCTGGCTCAAGTCTTGTGTTTTCATATTTTTTCTTTGGAATTTTATGATTCTCAAGATCAGAATTTTGTTTTGAAAGATTTTTAATCCTTGCAGTTAACATTTTATTATCTTCAGAAAGCAATTTTCTGTTTTCTGTGATACGTTGTTTTTTCTTTAGAATAAATAAAATTATGATGATAAGTAGGATTATACTAAGTATACTGAACCATATAATACCTTTTTTTGATTGTTGTTCCGCATTCAGCAATAGGGCTCTTTTATCTAACTTTTTCTTCATTTGAATTCGTTCTACTTCTGACAATGTCGCTAAAAAATTTTCTCGTGAAGTTTGATAATCCCTTTGTGATTGCAAGGATTGCTTATAATTTTCTAATCTTTCGTAAGTAATTGAAAGTAATTTATGAGCTCCCAACTCAATTTCTTTATAACCATTCTTTATTGAAATTTTTTTCGCTTCTAGCAAGTTTTGCAACGCTTTGTTAGGTTGGTCTAGATATAAAAGAGAATGTCCTTTAAAGAGGGTTGCCTTTGCTACCACTCCGGCGGAATCATCATCTTCTGCTAGTGGTAATACTTTGTCTATTATCTCTAGTGATTTTTGGAATTTCTCCATGTAAATATAACATTGAGAGATGCTGAGCAGAGATAAATACTGGCCTTGTGTATTTTCCAGTTTTACGCTCAATTCATAAACTTTTTTATACTCTTCTAAAGCACGTTCGTAGTTTTTTAAAAACAAGTTTGCATCTCCTATACTGTTATAAGCTGAAACATTTAAAAGCTCAGTCAAAGAATGTTCTTTTTGCAAGGTAATTACTTCCCTTGCAGAAGAAATTGCTTTTTTTGGTTTTTCTAAAGAATTATAAAGATTGCTCAGATTTACCAATATTGCGGCCTTATCTAAATGAAGTTCTTCTTTAGTTTCTAATACCTCTAGTGCTTGTAAATACTTAGCTATAGCCTTGTCGTATTTTCCCAATTTTTCATAACCCACCCCTTGCTGTGTAATAGATCGAATAAGAATGATATCTGTTTTTTCATGTTTTGAAATAGATTCTAGCGTCCGTAATGTGGAAACATACGCTTCATAATCCCCTACTTTAAATTGTTGAGAAGCACGATCGTTCAATTGTTGTATGGTATCCTCGATGTGAGGTGCAATTTCAACAGTATCCCTTACTTGAACTTGGCTATGTCCGTGAAAAAAAAGTATCAATAATATATAGCAGTTCCATTTTTTGAATATTGAAAATTTCATAAAATAGTCTTATCGTATTTTGTCATGAAGAATTTTTAAGCTTTTCTAAACAACCTATAGTGCGTATAAATTTAGAAAATTATATAAAATAACTACATCTTTTATTTTAATTGATTTTCTACAAACTAAACTATTTATAATAGTAAAATTGATAATATGTCTACAATGCCTACCTATAAATTTTAAAGAATTATCTGGGATGTAGTTTTTTAGAGTGATAGGTCATTCGATTTTAAAACCAACCATTGGGATTTCATTAATTACTATAGTAAGTTCTTTGGCATTAGGAACAGTGGATAAATCAACCTTAAACCCAACTTTATCCTCCTTATATACTAATTCTCCTCGATAACTGAATTGTCTATTATTAATTACATATATAATCGAATAAATAGGTTGATCATATTCGACAACAATCTCCTTAAAAGTATCATCTTTTTTGATCAGAATCCCTTCTAAAGGGCTTATTAAAGAGAAATCCTTAGATTTTTCGTGATTAAAGAATAATGGGGCGTTAGAGAATGTTTCCTTACTAATTTGTTCTTTTAACAAACTGTTCTCATAAAAATCAGGATAGTGCTCTCTTATAAAATCTTTTGGATCAGTTCCAAAATAGAAATAATTAGGCTGCTCAACAAATTGTTTGGTTTTGATATCATAATACCCTGTGCTTCCCCAAGTCACATCGATTAGATATTTCTTAAAGTCAATTTCAATAATGTTCCAGGCGTGATCAATACGATATTCTTTTCCTATATGACTAATTTGATTCTTAGCTTTACCCAAAACATAAAAGCAAGTGATACCTAGGTGATCACATACTTCTTTAAACAGTTGTGTGTACCCTTCACAAACGGCAGCCCCGTTAGAGATCACTCTTTTCGAAATTTTCTCTCTATATTTTTTTTCGGTTTTTAAATGTTTCTTAGACCCGGATTTTGATTTATCATAATCCATATAATTTGTAGATCTAAAACTAGGAAAAGGATTATGCTGTACCGATTTATATGAGTTTGCGTAATCAGTATAGTATTTTCCTGATTCTTTATAATCGTAAGATATATTTTTTGTGATCCAGGAAAAAAGTGCTTTGGCTTTATCTAGTTCAGAATCAAAATCTTTCGCGATTTGATCGGCAAGCTTTTTAGAAGTTTTAAATTTATTGGGATATTGGTGTACAATGGCGTCTATGCTATCAAAATCCTGACCAAAGATTGGATAAATAGATAAGAAGATCAATACAATTAAAAATGCCGGTTTGCGCATATATTATTTAGCATCAATTATTAAACCAAATAAGTTACAACTAATAGTTCTATTTTAAAAAAAGAACATTCAATTATGTCATCCCACGTTCTTTTTGAATCTGTTCGTAAGCTTTTTGAACTTCTTTAAATTTTTCTTCTGCACCTTTAATATGTACCGGATCCATATGTTGTACTTTATCCGGGTGATATTTTTTGACCATTGTACGGTATGCTTTTTTTACTTCGTCATCCGAAGCGGTTTTTTCGATCTCTAGGATTTTATAAGCTTGACCACTGGTTTTAAAGAACATGGCTTTGATACTTTCAAAATCGCTGAAATTTACACGCATAAAACCTGCCATTTTCTGAATCTCTCTGGCTTCAGCTTCGCTAACACTTCCATCTGCATTAGCAATTCCGAATAAAAAATGAAGAATTTGTAGTCTCGCTGCATAACGGGTACGCTGCGTAAGAAATATACATATACGTTGGGCAGAAATCTCTCTATTTTTAATAATCTCATTAAAAGTTCTAAAAGTGGCGTTAGCACGTTCCTTTCCATAAGCACTAACAAAATATTGACGTACGTAATCTAGTTCAGTTTGATTTACCTGACCATCCGCTTTGATCACAATTGAGGAAAGTGAAAGCAAATTTAATTCAAAATCTCCAGGACTTACTTTTTTTTCCTGAGTGAATACCTGCGTAAATCCACCACTTCCCTTAGTTCTGGTAGCATCTAATAAGCTGCCTAATATAAAACCTAACAAAGCTCCGGGCAACCTAAAAAAAGTATAACCGAGTATTGCCGCAATCCATTTAATCATTCATCGTAAATTTTGAAGATGTAAAGATAATTGAATTATTTACACAAATTTATTTATACCCTATTTGTAAGATCTTGATGAGTTTGGTTACTATAAATAATTTCCTATAAGTATTTTAAAAAACAATTATGAATACTTGACAGGCATAAGGATGTAGTACATTATTTGTATCTTTGCATCAAAATTTTAAACAAAAATAGTTAAGAAATATGTATCCAGCAGATTTAGTAAAACCAATGCGTGAGGATCTGACCAATATAGGTTTTGATGAATTACAAACAGCAGCAGATGTAGAAGCGGCTATATCAAAAGAAGGAACTACTTTAGTAGTAGTAAATTCGGTTTGCGGTTGTGCAGCAGCGAATGCAAGACCGGGAGCAAAAGCTTCATTAATGAATGATAAAAAACCAGATAATCTAGTAACTGTTTTCGCAGGAGTCGATAGAGAAGCTACGGATAAAGCACGTGGTTATATGGTTCCGTTTCCACCATCTTCACCGTCAATGGCTTTGTTTAAAAATGGTGAATTAGTACATATGTTGGAGCGTCACCATATAGAAGGACGACCGGCAGATATGATTGCAGAAAATCTCAAAGATGCTTATAATGAGCACTGTTAAGAGATTTTTACATAAAATATAGTTAAAACCGTCTGCAATTTCAGACGGTTTTTATTTCAGACGGTATATGAGTTAAGAAACGTCTATTCATGTAGCATAGATTTTAATTTTATGTACTAAACAATTGGCTAACTAAAAATAATATCAGACCTTGCACTACAGTAACACAAGTCAAAATTATTAATTGCTAAGAGAAGGTATGGGGGCTTTAAAAAGGATCGTTTCGTATCCGCTTTCAATAGTTTTCTATTTATTTTTTGGATTAACACTATTAGTTTTTCATCCACTGCAGTGGATAGGGGTTAAATTAGGAGGGGCAAAAGGCCATAGAGGAGTGATCAATTTAATGAACCTTTGTTTGTTGCGTTGTCTACACGTTTTAGGAGTGACTTTTAGTTTTAAGAATGAACATACGTTGCCTAAAGACCGTTCTTTGATTATTGTTTCTAACCATCAAAGCATGTTTGATATACCTTTGATATCGTGGTATTTGCGTCAGTGTAAACCTAAATTTATTTCAAAAATTGAGTTGGGCTCAGGAATACCTAGTATTTCTTTTAATTTAAGGCACGGTGGGCATGCCTTAATTGACCGAAAGAATTCAAAACAATCAATACCCGAAATTTCCAGATTTGGAAAATTTATTGCAAAAAATAAGTTTTCGGCTGTAATTTTTCCCGAAGGAACCAGAAGTAGAAATGGTGAACCAAAACAATTTGCTCCTACAGGGATGAAAATATTATTTAAAAATGCCCCGGAAGCTTTAGTAGTACCTGTTACTATCAACAATAGTTGGAAACTAGTGCAATTTGGTAATTTTCCGATGGGAATTGGATTGCACCTTACTTTGGAAGTTAAAGAGCCTGTCGACAGAGGAAATTTAGCAATAGAAGAGGTACTGGACATCACAGAAAAGAGGGTAATCTCTACCATAAAAACGTAAATAAAATAGTCATGGCTATAGACAATATTAGATTAGAGGTAATGCAATTGTTAGAAAAGAAAATTGAATCTTTTATAGATAAATTTTTAATTCCTATCGATAAAGTATGGCAACCCACCGATTTTTTACCAGATTCTCAGAATGAAGACACATTTTTTGATGAGGTAAAAGAATTAAGAGAGCTAGCCAAAGAACTCCCATATGATTTTTGGGTGGTTTTAGTAGGTGATACAATAACCGAAGAAGCACTTCCTACCTATGAATCCTGGTTAATGGACGTAGAAGGAATTAATCAACACGAAGGAGAAGGAGGAAACGGTTGGTCCAGATGGGTGCGTTACTGGACTAGTGAAGAAAACCGACACGGAGATGTCCTAAATAAATATTTGTATTTATCCGGAAGAGTTAATATGATAGAGGTAGAGCGTACAACACAGCATTTGATCAATGATGGTTTTGATATCGGAACAGATAGAGATCCATATAAAAATTTCATATACACAAGTTTCCAGGAATTAGCAACTAATATTTCTCACAGTAGAGTTGCTAAGTTAGCCAAAGGGTACTCCAATAAATCACTAGCCAAAATGTGTAAAATTATCGCAGGAGATGAAATGCGTCATTTTAATGCTTACAGTGATTTTGTGAAAAATATTTTTGAAGTAGACCCAAGTCAAATGATGGTGGCATTTAGCGATATGATGAAACACAAAATTGTTATGCCGGCAGTTTTCTTAAGAGAATCAGGAAATGCTATCGGTACCGCTTTTGAAGAATTTTCTAATGCTGCACAACGCTTAGGAGTCTATACGGCACAAGATTATATAGATATTATGCAACGCCTAATTGACAAATGGGAAATAGATAAATTGGTAGATCTTAGTGATGAAGCCGAAAAAGCACGTGATTTTGTAATGAAATTACCAGCCAGAATGCAACGTATTAGTGAAAGATTGGTCGTTCCAGAAGAAGTTTTTGAATTTAAGTGGGTGCAACCTGCTTTGATTAAATAAACTACGAATGCGTGATATAGAAGATCGGATAATACAAGAAACTGTTAACTTCGTAAAAAATACGCTTAAGGGAGCCGAAGGAGGACACGATTGGTTTCATACACATCGAGTTTTTAAGACAGCCCAAACAATCGCCAAGAATGAGAAGGTGGATATTTTGGTGGTTTCTATTGGCGCATTACTGCACGATATTGCCGACTCTAAGTTTCATAATGGAGACGAAACTGTGGGTCCTAGAATAGCCAAGGAGTTTTTAGAAAGTTTAGATATTGAAAAAAAGATCATAAATCATGTAGTATTAATTATCGAAAACATTTCTTTTAAAGGTGGAAATACTATTCAAAAATTTACTTCTCCAGAACTAAAGGTCATACAAGATGCCGATCGTCTGGATGCCATTGGAGCAATCGGAATTGCCAGGTGTTTTAACTATGGAGGTTTTAAGAATAGGACGTTGTATGATCCGGAAATCGCTCCTAATTTGAATATGACCAAAGAAGAGTATAAGAACTCGATTGCTCCAACAATTAATCATTTCTACGAAAAACTTTTATTGCTTAAGGATAGAATGAATACCAAAACCGGTAAATGTATGGCAGAGGACAGGCATCTATTTATGGAAATTTTTTTAAATCAGTTTTATAAAGAGTGGGAAGGTAGACAGTGATGAGCTGTCTACTTCTTCTTCTATTTCATTGTTCGTTTTTTGATATAACTGTGGCAGACAAATGATAATTATTCGTTTCTTGATTATGCAAAAATGTTAATTACAAATTCTACTACGAAAAGAAAATAGTTGAGTATTAGATCGATTAGTAATTTTGTGAGTGCTATCATGATTAATGATTTATGGTTCCGTTATTGATTGTTATTAGTTTTGATGAATTTCTATTTACAAATTCTAAAGTAAATCGGTCAATTTCTTGATATCCATCAACTTTTTTAAGTAATAATTGATTGATTCTATGAGCCTCTGAGTTCAGGTCAGAATATTTACAGTTTTTCAATTCATATTCTGCCGTTTCTGTCGACATTCCTTTTTCAGAAAATGTAAGACCTTTAACATAAATAAATTGCTTTACCTGATCGCAATCGCAGTTCGATTGTAGTACCTTTAAAATTGCATTTGATTTATCTTCTACTTTGTGATCAAAGAACATTACAAAACTCAAAAGTCCTGCTAAAATTCCTATAGAAAATAAAACCAATTGTTTCTTCATTGCTTTAGGTATTAGCTACGAATTGTTTTAATGATTACTTGTTCAAAGAACATTCAAAAAAACACAAATAACAAGAGAAGCAAACCCATTTTAAAGAAATACGGGTTATTCTATATAGTGTAAAAATCTAATAATCAACAATTTGTATTAAAAAGTAAAATTTTAGACATTAAAACATCCCAAACCCTATTTTTATCAATTTAGGGTGTTTTTACGTCAACTTTTTATACGAATTGTTTAGGATAAGCTCTTTGACTTTAACTGTTTGATATAAAAAGAAGGAAGCAGTCCTGTGTGAATTTTAAAATACTTTGTAAAAGAATCTGCGCTCTTATAACCAACCTCTTCGGCAATTGATTTTATTGAATATGATTGGAATTTTGAATCATTTTTAAGCCTAAGTATGGCATAGTTAATTCTTAGATCATTAATATAGGTATTAAAATTTTTTCCAAAATGTGAATTGATCACTTTAGAGAGGTAGGAGGTATTTGTATGAATCTTTTTTGCAACATTATAAAGGTTACATTCAGTTTTTAGGTAATATTCTTGTGATTCTATTTTTTGTAAACCCTGAAGGATTTGATTGTACAATTCATTACTTATATCCAGCTCAGTAGATTGTGATACCAAAGATGCATCTTTAGTATCAATAATAGCGCCGTGTGTTTTCTTATCAATAGTGTTGCTGAAATCTGAAATAGAGTTTTCTTTCTCATCTATCCGGGCAAGTAAGTCCTCAAATTTGTTTTTATTTTTCTTTTTTGCTTTCTGAAAAAAGAATACGACCAGAATTAGACCGAATGCGACAACAAGTAAACCAATCTGAGAATAAGTGAGTTTACTTTTTTGTTGCTGTTTCTGATTTTCGAGTGCTTTGATTTCATTTTGGTAATCACTCATGGTTATGTCTTGAACTTTTCTGCTGGCAACCGACTTTTTATTATTCAATTTACTCAGGCTTAGAATGTGCTTTTCGTAGTAGAAATTAGATTTTTCGAGATCCCCATTGTTTTTAAATGCTTGCCCTAGTAGTTTATAACATCTGCTTAATTCATCAGAATTACCATATTTATTTGTAAGAATTGCCAGAGACTCAGAAAGCACCTCAATACTCTCCTGATATTTTTTTTGATTTAATTTGCATTCTCCGATCAGATTCAGAATTTTGCCGAGGAAAACAATGTCATTCGCTTTGTAACATAAATCCTTAGCTTGTTTTAAATATATTAGCGCATTGGCATAATCTTTCTTGTTTTTATAAATGATACCTCGGTGCATCAATAGGTCGATGTGTACATTATCTACTTTAATTTTTTTCGTAAAAGCCAGTCCTTTGTCGTTGGCATATAAAGCAGAATCCAAAAGGTTAAGTTTAATGTAGGCTTCAGATATTCTGGCATTAAAAAGCATCATTCCAGTATGAACCCTTCTTTCACTTCTGTTATAGGGATTATTTTGCAGTTCTTTTTCGCTAGCCTTAAGTTCTTGTAACGCGGTTCTGTAATCCCCGGTCCTAAGTTTTATAAACGCTAGATTTGTCTTAATTACCGAGATGTACTGTGGTTGATTAATAGCTTCGGCCAAAGAAATTGCTTCAGAATAAGCATCGCTTGATTCATCATATTCCTCAATGTCAAAATAATGGTTTCCGATAAGGTTCGTAATCAAAACATTTTCATCTGGTAATTTCTCTCTTAATGCAATATCGGAGGCATTCTCAAGATATTCGATAGCAAGGTTATTATTTCCCGAATTAAGGTTAGCAATGCTTAGATATGTTAAGGCATCAATCATACCTTTAGGATCCTCATTATCAAAAGCAATCTTATAGAGAATATTACTTAACGATATAATTTCCTCCACTCTGCTGTCGTCCAGGGCTTCAATCTGAAGACGAATATCTTCTACATTTTTGGCAACTATCATATTGTCAATCTGTGCAATGAGACTATTCGCGTAGAGTATAGCGAAAAATATAAATAGACGTAACAATTTCATACAGAATGACTACAACCTTAAGATGAAGCTTCAAAAATAACTAAAAAAAGCATCAAAATAATCTTAATTGTCCATCTTTGTAGGATTGGTGCAACTCGCAGTTTAAGGAGATTCTACTTTCCTTAGGAAAGTATTTTTGTTTTGCAATAGCAAACATTTGGTGGATCTGATCAGCTATGTTTCCGGACCCTTTCATTCTTCGGCCAAATACACTGTCATTAAGGTTTCCTCCGTGACATTCCATTATTTGATGTAAGATTTTATCTTTTCTATCTGGAAGCGTATTTTCTAGCCATTTCACAAATATTTGTCCAATGGCTCCATTCAATCTCATAACGGTGTATCCCAGGCTTTTTGCTCCTCTTTTCGAAATCTCTTTAGAAAGCATAAGTATTTCGTGACTATTAATAGATGGAATTATTGGTGCCATCATTACACTGGTAGGAATTCCTGATGCGTTTAGTTTTTGCAATGTTTCCAGTCTTTTTTTTATGCTTGCCGTTCTGGGTTCTAATATTCTTCTGGTTTCCTCATTTAGTGTGGTTATTGATAGAAAAACCGAAACTAAGTTGTGTGCTGCTAGTTCAGAAAGAATATCAATATCCCGTTGTATGAGAGCGTTTTTTGTTATAATACCAACAGGATGTTTGTATTTTAGGAATATTTCTAGAAGTTGTCTGGTAATTTTTAATCTTTTTTCTATCGGTTGATAACAATCCGTATTTCCGGAGAGGGCAACAGGGTATGCTTTCCAATTTTTACTTCTTAGCTTTTTCTCTAATAATTCAGGAGCATTTTTCTTCACTAAAATTTTAGTCTCAAAATCTAATCCTGCTCCGTATCCCCAATATTCGTGAGAATTACGGGCGTAACAATATACACATCCGTGTTCGCAGCCCTGATATGGATTGAGGGAATACAGCATACCTACGTCAGGGCTAGAGACTTTGTTTACAATAGTCTTAGGAAAAGTTTCTATGAATTTGGTTTTGTGCTCCATCGATTCCCCTTCTTTTTCCAGATAATTGAGAAAGTCATCTCTTAACTCATAGTGATTGGCATCGAAACGGTTATGCATTTTTTCCTGCGCACCTCTTCCTTTTATATAGTTTTTTTGATCCAAAAGCTGTGATTTTTACGGTTTAAAAGTAAAACTTTTGTTGGAATATTTCCAACAAAAAATGGAATATTTCCAAATAAACGAAGTAATTTTGTAATAGTTCAGATTTAGGTTAAAAAATTGTCAGTGATGAAGAATAGAAGTTATGAATATGATGTTGCCTTATCTTTTGCAGGAGAGAATAGGGCATATGTGGAGGAAGTGGCGAATAGCTTAAAACTTAAAGGGATTAATGTATTTTATGATTTGTTTGAGGAGGCTAATTTGTGGGGAAAAAACTTGTACGAATATTTATCTGAGATTTATCAGAATAAAGCGAGGTATACAGTACTTTTTGTATCTAGTTTTTATAATAAAAAATTATGGACTAATCACGAGAGAGTTTCGATGCAGGCGAGAGCGTTTCAGGAAAGCAGGGAATATATATTACCAGCTCGATTTGATAATACAGAGATTCCTGGAATTCTTAAAACGATCGGTTATATCAATCTGGAAAATAAGACTCCTGAAGAATTAGCCATTCTGATCGAAAATAAGTTGAAGAAGGATCAGACATTTCTCAGAAACCGATGGTCGAAACTCTCTACTATGATCAATCCTAAACCTTTTGTGTTTACAATTAAGCTAGTAGATGAAAAAAAGCAGTTAGTCAAACACGCCAAGGTGGTACTATTAGCTAATAACTCTACATATTTAGAAGGGTTTACCGATGAGAACGGGTTGTCGCATTTTGTGATTAGAACAAGAAAGCTTTATACAGTTCTAATCGCTCATTCTGCTTATCCAGCTGTGATTTTTCATAATATTAATCCTAAGGAGGATATTGAAGTAACTATCGAAAAGTCCAATAAATCCGGCTCAGTAATTATCAATAAATCAGGTCACGTTCCGGGAATTTCAGGAAAAATTGAACCCGTATTGAGATCAGATAAAGGTTTAAGTTTATACGCGGATAATATTGCTATAGAAGGAGGAAAACACCAACCGTATAGTTTCCAACTAAATACTTCTATTTCTCTAGAAGATAATGAAGGAAATACAGTTCATGTAACCTTTCGGTTTTTTCAAGGTAGAATTGCTTTGATTGATTTTTACAAAGATAGTTCCGTGTAATTATACAAACAGAATTTGTGTTCAGGAGATTTAAATTAAGCCTTCTTTTCATCAAAAAGAAAGATTCACCATTTTCGGGGGATTACCTCTTTTAAAAATGTAGTACATTTATATGGTCAACTAAAACCATTAAAAATGCGATTATCACAAATTCTGTTTGTATGCTTATGTACAGCAATTATATTTTCTTGTAAAAATAAAGATCCTAAAGAGATAGCTGAGGCAAATGCATCAGAGCTCATTAAATATCAGGACTACATCTCTGATGTTTCTACAGGTGTAATATCAGTATTGGATAATGTATATGTAGTTCTACAAACACCAGTGGAGGGGTGGGATGATAGTCAAGAACTTTCTGATGATATCCTTTCTGTGTCTCCAGGAGTTAAAGGAAAAGTTTTTGCGGTTAATAATCAAACTATTTCCTTTCGACCAGCAGAAGGTTTCAAGGAAGATACTCAATATACATTCACCCTCAATTTGGAGCGTTTAGTAAAGGATTTAAGGGATGATCTGGATGATAAATTTGTTTTTAGTGTGAAAACATTGAAACAACAGTTTTCTGTGATTACGGATAACCTTCAATCTTACAGTAAAGATTGGCAATATATAAACGGAACTATAACTGCCAGTGATCAATTGAATTTTGATACAGCAAAACGGTTAATAAAAGCTACCCAAAAAGGTAATAATGTTCCGATTACTTTCGGTGAATCAGTGGACAAAAGCCGACAATTTAGCTTTAGAATTGATAGCATCCAGCGTTTTGAGGATGATTCTGAAGTAGAAATAAAATGGTCCGGAAGGTCATTTGACATAGATACAGAGGGAGAGGATATTTTAATGATTCCGGGGAAGAACAATTTTTCTGTGATTAGTGTTTCAGTTTCTAATTTTGAAGATCAATACGTGGAGATCAATTTTTCTGATCCTTTAATGAAAAATCAGAATTTTGACGGTTTAGTTGTTATTGCTGGGGCAAAAAATCTAAAGTATACTGTTAAAGGTCAGGATTTAAAGGTATATCCAAAACAAGAACTCAAAGGAACCTTAGAAGTAACTGTTTTTGAAGGAATCAAAAGTGTAGATAATTATAAGCTTAAGAATACGTATTCAGAAAATATATCGTTTCAGCAGCCAAAACCAGAAATTAAGTTGTTGCAGAGTGGTGTCATTCTCCCAACATCAGAAAACTTAAAATTTAATTTTGAAACCATAAATCTTCGGGCGGTTGAGGTTGAGGTAGTAAAAGTTTTCGAAAATAATATCCTTCAGTTTTTACAAAACAATAATCTTAATGGATCCGATAATCTCAGAAGTGTTGCCAGACCGGTTGCTAAAAAACTTATCAACCTTCAGGAAAATGCATCTTTAAATTTAGGCAAATGGAATGCTTTTGCCATAGATTTAAAAGAACTAATTTCTCCAGATCCAGGGGCAATTTATAGGGTAGAGCTAAAGTATAGAAAGGCATATTCACTTTATAAATGTGATGGAGCAGCAACCGATGATACTCCAATAGAGGAGTTAGCAGATAATTATGATACAGAAGAGGAATCCAGTTTTTGGGATAGTTCGCAGTATTACTACGATGATTATTATGATTATGATTGGAATGAGAGAGATAATCCTTGTAGCAATTCATTCTATAGAAATAAAAAGGTAGCAGCCAATGTATTGGCTTCTAACCTGGGAGTGGTTATTAAAAAAGGTTTGAACAATTCTTATGTAGCTACCGTTAATGATATCATAACGACAAATCCTATTCCTAATGCAAAAGTTACATTTTTTAATTATCAACAACAAGAAATTGGGATAGCAACTACAGACGCAGAGGGAATGACGGGATTTGATTCTGATACTCCGGCATTTTTTGCTATTGCAACTTCCGGAAAAGAACAGACTTATGTAAAGCTGAATGATGGTAATGCATTGTCGGTAAGTAAGTTTGATGTTTCCGGAGTGAGATTACAAAAAGGAATCAAAGGATATATTTATGGAGAAAGAGGTGTTTGGCGTCCGGGAGATACCTTATTTCTTTCATTTATGCTCAATGATAATGCCAATAAATTACCGAAAGGGCATCCCGTAAAGTTCGAGTTAAAGGATCCTTACGGAAAAGTGGTACATCAGGAAACTGAAACTGAAGCGGCAGAAAATTTCTATAAGTTTATAGTAGAAACTTCTGACGAAGCTCCAACCGGAAATTGGCAGGCCAAAGTGAATGTTGGAGGAGCAAGTTTCACTAAGTCTTTAAAAATTGAAACGATTAAACCCAATCGACTTAAAATCAAAACAAATTTTACCGAAGAGATATTAGGAGCTAATAAAAATATTACCGGGAATTTAGAAGTTTTATGGTTGCACGGTGCAGTGGCTAAAAATCTTAAAACCGATATCAATGTTCGCTTTAACCCTAAACAAACAAGTTTTAAAACATTCCCGGGGTATATTTTTGACGATCCGTCAAGAAGGTTTGGATCTGATGAACAGGAAGTATTTAATGGAAAAATTTCTTCAGATGGGAAAGTGAACTTTTCTATAAAACCGAAACTAGAAAATAAAGCTGCCGGAATGCTAAAAGCTTCTTTTATCACCAAGGTATATGAAAACGGAGGAGATTTTAGTACCGATGTGATTTCTAAAGACTTTTCACCGTATGAAACTTATATCGGACTAAACGTTCCAAAAGGTGATAAGGCCCGTGGAATGTTGCTTACAGATACTCAACATAATTTTGAAGTAGTCTCCGTAGACAAAAATGGTACTCCAAAATCGGTTAAGGATTTAGAGGTTTATGTGTACAAAGTAAACTGGAGATGGTGGTGGGATACTTCAGAAGACAATCTTTCGTCTTATAATAGAGGTTCGTATCGCAATGAAGTATTTAAAACAAAAATCTCAACTAACAGCAGCGGAAAGGCGAACTTCAATTTCGAAATCAAACATCCGGAATGGGGAAGATATCTCGTGCGAGTGGTAGATCCAAACGGTGGACACGCTACAGGAAAAGCAATTTATATAGATTGGCCCGGATGGGCCGGAAGATCAAATAAAAATGATCCTTCTGCAGCTACTATGTTACTGTTTTCTGCAGATAAAACTACATATGATGTTGGAGAAACGGCCACTATCACCTTTCCATCCAGCGAAGCTGGAAGAGCTTTGGTTACAGTAGAAAATGGTACCGAGGTCTTATCCGCTCTATGGGTAACTCCGCAAAAAGGAGAAACTAAATTCGAATTGCCAATCGAGGATTTATACACACCTAACATATACATTCATATCACTTTATTGCAGCCTCACGGTTTGACAGCAAATGATTTGCCCATACGACTGTATGGTATGATTCCGATTTCGGTAGAAAATCCTGCTACCAGAATTACGCCTGTTATAAAAATGCCTGATGTGCTAAGACCGGAAGAAACTATTGATGTGAAAATTAGTGAGACCAATGGTAAAGCTATGACCTATTCGATTGCAATTGTAGATGAAGGCTTATTGGATCTTACCAGGTATAAAACACCAAATCCCTGGAATACTTTTTATGCCAGAGAAGCTTTAGGTGTAAAAACGTGGGATGTATACGATGATGTTATAGGTGCATACGGTGGTAGTATTAATCAGATATTTAGCATCGGAGGAGATGCTGAAGCTGGTGGGAGCAAGTCAAAAAAAGCAAATCGATTTAAGCCGATGGTAGTCTATAAAGGACCTTTTAAACTTGAAAAAGGAGAAACAAAATCTCATAAAATTAAAATACCCAAATATATTGGTTCAGTAAGAACTATGATAGTTGCTTCGGATGCTAAGAATGCTGCGTATGGAAATGCAGAAAAGACAACTCCGGTAAGAAAACCATTGATGGTACTAACTTCAATTCCTAGAAAAATCACACCTGGTGAGAAAGTTACCATTCCTGTTACAGTTTTTGCGATGGAAAATAAAGTAAAGAATGTTAGCGTAACACTAAAACCTAATAAAGGGTTTACTGTTATAGGAGAAACCAGTCAGAGCCTTACTTTTTCTCAACCAGATGAAAAAATGGTGTACTTTGATATAGAAGTGATAGAAGGAGCCTCTATTACGGATATAGAAGTAGTTGCCAGCGGAAATGGAGAAAAAGCTTCTTACAGTATTCCTATCGACATTATCAATCCAAACCCTATAACTACAGAGATCACCTCTATAGTTTTAGAACCCAATAGTCAGCAAGAAATTGATTTTGCTTCTTTTGGGGTCGACGGAAGTAATAGCGCCACGATCGAAATGTCTTCTTTACCACCAATGAATTTTGAAGGAAGATTGAAATATCTGATACGATATCCTCATGGTTGTGTAGAACAAACTACATCAGCTGCGTTTCCTCAATTGTATCTGGGAGATGTATTTACGCTGCCTTCAGAAAAACAGCAAAAAATCCAGCGAAATATGGAGGCGGCAATTTATAGACTGAAAAGCTTTATTCAACCTAATGGAGGAATGTCATATTGGCCTGGGTACAGAAGTGCTAATGATTGGGGGACAAGTTATGCGGGTCATTTCTTATTAGAAGCCAATAAAAAAGGATATGTATTGCCTATAGGTTTTAAAAGTGGTTGGATAAATTATCAACAGCAACAAGCCAAAAGATGGAGAAGTGGAGGTAGCGACCTTGCACAGGCATATCGATTATATACACTTGCGCTAGCAGGAAGCCCGGATTTATCATCGATGAATAGATTAAGAGAAACATCAGGTCTTTCTAATGACGCTAAATTAAGATTAGCAGCTGCCTATGGTCTGGTCGGTCAAAAAAGTGCTGCGGATAAATTACTTACCAATTCCAATATCGATTTTCAACCGGGAAAAACTAATCATTATACCTACGGATCCACAAACAGGAATAGAGCAATGGCTTTGGAAACATTAGTGTTATTAGATAAAAAAGTAAAAGCACAAAGGATTGCAGAGGAATTGGCTAAAGAGTTGTCCTCAAAAAAATGGATGAGTACACAGACTACTTCATATGCTTTAATGGCGATGGCTAAATATGCCGCGTACGTTGGTGGAAAAGGTGTGGAGGTTGACTATACGCTGAATGGAAATTCAAAAAAGGCAAATACGAGTAAAACTTTAATGTCTTCTGGAGAGTTATCTATTACTAAAAACAATAAATTAATTCTCAAAAATAACAAAGAAAATACCATATTCGTTCAATTGGCAACCAGTGGGATTTTACCTGTTGGAGAGGAAAAAGTAATACAAAGTAATTTTAAGGCAATTATAGATTATAAAAACAGAGATGGTAAAATTATAGATGTAACTCAATTACAACAAGGAACTGATTTTGTGGCAGAAGTAACTATTACCAATACTATTGGTAGTAAGGTTAATGATATTGCCTTAACAGAAATCTTTCCATCAGGATGGGAAGTTGTCAATACACGATTTACAGATTTTGGATCTTTTAAAGCAAATAAAGTTACATATACCGATATAAGAGATGATCGAGTTAATTTTTATTTTGATCTGAAACCAAAGGAAAGTAAAACAGTAACATTATTATTGAACGCTTCTTACTTAGGAAAATATTATTTACCGGGTATTCAATGCGAAGCTATGTATGATAATGATTATTTGGTACGTACCAATGGCAAATGGATTGAAGTAGTGAAATAGGCGAAGATTGTTGGATATTTAGATTCTTAGATCGTTAGAATATTTGAGAGTTAGATGCAAAAGCCTATAATCAGGGTGTTTCGATAGCAGAAAGAAGCATGTCCCCTTTTATAGGAAATATTGAGAACAGGTATAATTTTGTCATTCCTACCTTTCACATTGATTGTAATACTCAGTGTCACACTGAGCTTGTCGAAGTGTTACCAAAGCGCAGTCGAAGTGTAGGCTAGAATCTGGTTTTTCTGCTATTCCTTAATTTTCTAAAAGATCAACTATGGAATATATCTTTAATACTGACGTACTTCCAGAGGCTGAAGAACTCAGAAGTCTTTTTTTGCAAACCAGTTGGGCAAAAGACCGATCGTTTGAAGGAGTCAAGATTCTAATACAAAGTACAGATATATTTGTAGTCGTTAGAGATAGTGGTACCAAGAAGCTTATAGGTTTTGGCAGAGCGCTTTCTGATGGAGTTTATCGTGCATTGCTGGATGATGTTGTGATAGCTATTAATTACAGAAAAAAAGGTTTAGGTAAGCAGATTGTGCAGAAACTTTTGAATCAGTTAGAAACAACCGAACAAGTATTTTTAAATACAAAACCAGAGTTGGAAGAATTTTACAAGCAATTTGGTTTCACTAAAACCAAAGCATTTACGATGGATCGTTAAGGCTATTACCCGATATTTTATTGTTTCGAATATAATAAGATTGGAATTGACAGAATAGAGGAAGGTTTTAATTTTTGATTAGCTGTATGTAATATTCTACTTTTAATAAATACTTCATACATACCAAATATCTTTTGTCTATGAAATTTCTGAAAATATGAAAGTTAGGCGTAAAACTTTACTAATTGTCATTTCTGTTTGATAAAAATCTTAGTTTTTACTTTGTAGATCTCAATAAACATCAATATTTACAACAATTGAAATTATTTGTAAAGAAAAAATAGAGATATAGGATAATACCTCCTATCGCAAAATATAAGTTTTATATATTTGGATTTTTTAAAATCAGCCACTATACAATGAAAAAATTTGCTACCATTCTCTTCACGTTCCTCTTAGGTTTATCTGTTAACGGCCAAGATATAAAAGAACTTTCTAGAAACTGGACATCATTCGCTCAATCTATTGAGGTTTCATCAGACTCCATAAAAAAGTTCAAAGTAGTGGCCAGTGTAAAACTTGAAACAAGTGATGACGAAGCTTGGGCTGGAGTTTGGGCACGGGTAGACAATAAACCTGAACAAGGACGAGGTTTTTTTGATAATATGGGAGACAGGCCTATAACCTCAAATAAGTGGAATTCATATAGTATTGAAGGTACTATAGATTCTAAATCTGAAAAGTTAGTTTTAGGAGGTATTTGTACAAAAAATGGTAGATTTTTCTTTGACAAATTCGAGGTTTTTATTGAAGATGATGCTGGAGAGTATCAACCCATTAAAATTAAAAATGCAAGTTTTGAAACTAAAATAAATGACAAGATTATTCCGGGCTGGAATCCAGGGATTGAAAGAGGAGAAATTTATTCCATTAAAGAATTTACATCTAATAGTAGCGAAGATAGTGTAGATGGTAAGTATTCGGTATTAGTGGAAGGAAAAGGTATTACAAAAGACACAGGAAGCTCTGAAGTGATTTCTGCTAAAATGGGTGTAATCATACCAGTATTGTATATTTTAATACTCATTCTATCGCTATTAACATATGTGTCTTCCACTGAAAATGAGAAGTGGTCTCGATTATCTAAGATTGGAATTAGATTTTCCAGTATTTATTTCCTGTTAATTATTTTTTTTCAGAATAACGGTGCATATCCACTTTTTGATTATATAACACAAAAGCCAATCGAATTAATGCAAAAAGCCGCGATTTGGTTTGGTGAACAGATAATTGGTATTCCATATAAAATTAGTACAGGACCTAATGGTAGTGGTGATACCACCTATGACTACCTTGTTGTTTTTCTAGTTTTTATAATTGCAGTATTAGGTACACTAATTTGGACTGTTTTGGATAGAAATCGTCCCAATTATAAAAAACTTTATTATTGGCTTACCACCGCTATGCGTTATTATGTCGGATTAATGCTGATTAGTTATGGTTTAGTGAAAGTTATTCAATTACAGTTTCCGGCTCCTAACTTTTATAGACTTATGGAATCGTACGGAGAATCTTCTCCTATGGGATTAGCATGGACTTTTTTAGGATTTTCAGAAGGCTACAATATGTTTATGGGTATAGCAGAAGTATTAGCTGGATTACTATTATTTAGGCGTACATTAACCTTTGGAGCGGTGCTTACTCTAATGACCGCATTGAATGTAATGGCCGTGAACTACTTTTTTGATGTTCCGGTTAAGATATTATCTACACATTTGGTTATTATGACATTGTTTCTTTTATCTCGAGACATCAGGAAAGTTATGCAATTTTTAGTTACAAACAACCCGGTAGAAAAGTTAACGCTTATAAAACGCCCTCAATTTAAAAAGAGCCTTACTATAGGTATGAACGTAATAAAAGGTTTAGTAATAGTGTATGCTCTAGGTTATGGTTTGTATAATGCTCTGGATTCCAGAAAATTATATGGTTCTAAAGTGCCTAAGCCGCCATTATATGGTGTTTATGAAGTTAATAATTTTGTCATTAATGGTGATACAATAACAAATTACAAAAGTGAAAAGCTATGGAAAGATATTCGTTTCCAAAGAGAAGGAAGGGTTCAAATACATAAAATGAACAAAAAGAATCTTTATTATAAAATAGAGGTAGATTCTACGACTCAAAAGGTTAAATTTTTCCCTTCTGGTAATAGCTCCGACTATTTTGACTTTAACTATACCAGAACAGACGACTCTTTAGATTTCCATTACATTTATAAAAATGATACGATCTCAGGTCAAACCAAACGATTAGATGAAGATGATTTTTTATTAACGAATAGAGGTTTTCATTGGATCAGTGAGTATCCATTTAATAGATAAGTACTGTTTCTGAAAAATAAAGTGAGAAACTACCGTTATTAGGTAAATAATAGTTCATTAGGATGACATCAATTATTTATTAATAGACTTTATCAATTAGATTAAGAAGTAATTTTGAGATACTAGCTATGATAATTCAGGAATTCGTTTCGGAATTGTTGACGACTACATTTCTGTAGATAGCATCCTTAAGATCATTTTTATTTAACGGTTTATTAATAAGATCGTTCATTCCGGCGTGTATGCATTCGTCCGCAACTTCGCTTAACTCCGAAGCGGTTAGTGCTATAATAGGAGTATTTTTATCAAATCTTCTGATTCTTACTGTTGCTTCCATTCCATCCATTAAAGGCATATTGATATCCATAAGCACCAAATCAAAAGTATGTTTTTTTAAAATCTGAACTGCTTCTGCCCCGTTTTCCACAATAGTGTAGTTACAGCCAATGCTTTTTAATAAATTCTCTGTTACCAATTGATTGATTTTATTATCTTCTGCGACCAATATGTTAGCAGATATTTTGTCAGTAACTACCACATTTTCTGGATTATTTTTTAAATTATTTGGGTTTTTTGCAACTTCTAAGCCTAAATCAAAATAAAAAACAGATCCAATTCCTTTCCTGCTTTCAAAATGAATCTGACTATCCATTAACTGAATCAGGTTTTTAACAATAGAAAGTCCTAAACCTGTACCTTGTTTATTATCGTAAATACTGCCTACCTGCGAAAATTCATCGAATATATAATCCTTTTGATCGTCTGGAACACCCATACCTGTGTCTTCTACCTCAAAGCGAATCCGAACGGTACTCTTATTATCGGATAGTAACTCTATTCTGAGCCAAATAGTTCCTTTTTCAGTAAATTTGATAGCATTTCCTATTAAATTGATTAGTACTTCGGATACCCGTAAGGCATCAAGGTTCAGTAATTTGGGAATCTGACGGTTGTATTCTAAAAGTAATGTGTTTCTTTTTTTTTGGGCCTGGAATTCAAAAGATTGAAGAATATTTTGTGATAAGGAAAACAGATCGGTTGGTGCTTTGACCAATTCTTTTTTTTCAGAGTCAATTTTACTGACTTTCAATACCTTATTAACCAAATCTAATAGGTAATCAGCGGAAAATTTCAAAGAATTTAATAGTTTTTTGTCTTTTTCTGTTCTGGTACCATTTTCCATTAAGATGGAAGAAATCCCTACCACCCCGTACAAAGGAGTCCTGAGTTCATGACTGACTGTAGAAATGAATTGAGATTTAATTTTACTCAATTGCTCAGCTTGAGATTTAGCTTCAAAGAGTTCGGCATTTTTTACTTCTAAGAGTTCACTAATTTTTTTCTTAGACTGGTATCCCTTATAATAAAAAAAAACGATTCCTACCAACAAAAATAACGCTGCCGAAGAAATAAAAATAATGGTTTTGTTATTTTTGTCAATGTCCAAAAGTAATGCTGTTTCTCTTTTGGCAGCCTCTAGCGCTAGTTCATATTGATCTACTTTGAATCGGATTTTGGTAGTTTCGTCACTTTTAGATCTGGCATTTTCAAAAACTTTTCGTTCGTTTTTATTCAATTCCTTCAGATCCGCTATAGCTTTTGGATAGTCACCGATATCTTCATACATCTGTGCCCTATACTGATAAAAATAGCTTTTCCCTTTGGGCCAATAGGTTTCATCTTTCAGGTATTCAAAAGATTTGTCAAAGTTTTCTTCAGCCTTTTCAATTTCCCGCTTCTCTGCATAATTTCTGGCTCTTAGGAGATAAAGCGTACTTCTATCTATTTGCACACTATCAGGAATTGTGCCGTCAATACTATCAGCTTCTTTAAGGTATACTAAAGCCTCATCAAACCTGTTTAAATCCATATAGGTCCAGATTAGGTTGTGTAAAGGGATCTGATATTGAGTGATATGAGGGTTCTTCTTTCCTAATTTAACAGCTCTCTCATAATACTTTAATGCGCTTTCATAATCATTATTGCCATCATAATAGATATTAGCCAGACTATGTAAAATATAGGGTAAAAGAATTTTATCCTTTGTTTTTTCGGTATACTCTAAAGATTTTAAAAGATTTTTTGTAGCATTTTCATAGTCAATGATTTCATACTGCACGGTTCCCATTAACAAGTATCCGTGGGATATGTAGTGCTCATTCTGAAGCTCTCGAGCGTAATTAACCGCTTTGAAAGCATATTCTAATGCCTTATACATATCATTATCTCGCCGCAGTTCTTCTGAAGTTCTTAATAAAACATCCAGACTATCAATTCTTTTAAAAGTAGATTTCTCTTGCGCAAAAACCAATTGAGAGAGAATAAAAATTAATATGTAAAGGGTATTTCTTTTCAATACAAAACAATTTTTACCAAAAATGGACATAACAAATTAATACAACCCAATATTCCATTTTTTATATTCTAAGCTACTTAATTTAGATGTTGATTTGAGTATGCTTTTTAGACAAATTGTTTTTAAGAGTCATATAATTTACTAAAATTATGGGGTTTATCCGTAATACTCCGTAAGAAAAATATTAAATCCTGTAACGATAGTATCCTTTTGAAAGGAGATATTTTCATTTTTTCCATAGGAATATTATAAAAATTTGCATTCTAAATAATTAAGTAACCTATAACTAATTATTGTTTTGTAAAATCCTGGAAAAATTTGTTTAAAATTTAGTACCATTGTTTAAGCATATTTTTAATTATTTATCATTGTGTTTAACACAGCAAAAAATTACATAAAGAAGCGTCCTAAACGATTCTTGGTCATTATAATACTGATGATTTGGTACTACTTTTCGTTACCTAAACCATTATTTGATGCTCCAACTGCGACCGTTATAGAAACCAGGGACGGAGAGCTGTTAGGAGCTAAAATTGCCGATGACGGACAGTGGCGCTTTCCTGAAACGGATAGCGTGCCACAAAAATTTAGACATTGTATACTGGCATTCGAGGATCAACAATTCTACAGACATTTTGGTTTCAATCCGGTTTCAATGATGGATGCTATTATTGAAAATATAAAAGCAGGTAAAATAGTACGAGGAGGGAGTACAATAACCCAACAGGTGATTAGATTGGCCAGAAAAGGTCAAAAGCGTACTTATCTTGAAAAATTCGTAGAATTAATTCTTGCTACCAGATTAGAATTAGGAACTTCGAAAAAAGACATTTTAAAACTATATACATCCTACGCTCCTTTTGGAGGAAATGTTGTGGGTATTGATATGGCTTCGTGGAGATATTTTGGTGTATCCGCTCATCAACTATCCTGGTCTGAAAGTGCTACCCTTGCCGTGTTACCTAATGCTCCATCATTAATCTATCCCGGAAAAAACCAGATACGATTGTTAAAGAAAAGAAATCGACTATTACATACATTGTTGGAGCAAAAAATAATCGATTCTGTTACTTATCAATTATCAATAAGTGAACCACTACCCCAAAAACCCTATCGTTTGCCTCAAACTGCTCCGCATTTATTGGATCGATTAGCAAGAAACAATGCCGGTCAGAGATTGCAGACCACTATAAACTCTCGATTGCAACAACAGATTAATACATTAGTAGAAAGGCATTATACCTCGTTACGTCAAAACGAAGTTTATAACATGGCGGTTTTAGTACTGGATGTCAATACCAGAGAAGTTTTGAGTTACGTGGGTAATACTCCAACTGATAAAACGCATCAAAAAGATGTGGATATCGTGCAAGCCGGCAGAAGCACCGGAAGCACACTAAAACCCCTGTTGTACGCTGCAATGATGGATAAAGGAGAGTTATTACCAGAACAATTTGTTTCTGATGTTCCTACTGTGATTGCCGGTTATACTCCTAAGAACTATGATGAAACTTTTAGTGGAGCAGTTCCTGCAAATAAGGCATTAGCAAGATCTTTAAATATCCCTGCAGTAAGACTATTGCAGCAATATGGTTTGCAGCGTTTTCATGATGAATTAAAAGCTTTCCATATAAAAGATCTTAAGTACAGTGCCGATCACTATGGTTTATCATTAATTGTAGGTGGTGCAGAGGGAAATCTTTGGGATCTTTGTAAAACATATGCCGGATTTGCAGGCACACTTAATCATTATGTTGACACTTCTAGTGAGTATTTTGTGAATGAATTTACAGAACCCACTATTCTTGCCAATGAAAAAGTAGATTTTGGTGAAAAAGCAAAGCAAAAACCAGTTTTTGGAGCAGGTAGTATTTGGTTAACCTTCGAAGCAATGAAAAAAGTAAATCGCCCTCAAGGAGATGAAGCCTGGGAGTTTTATGATTCCTCCAGAGAAATTGCCTGGAAAACAGGAACTAGTTTTGGTAATCGCGATGCCTGGGCTATCGGCGCAAGCAAAGACTATGTTATTGGTGTTTGGATTGGTAATGCAGATGGAGAAGGGAGACCAGAACTGACAGGGTTAAATTCAGCTGCACCTGTTTTATTTGATGTATTAAACTTATTACCAAATTCTAAATGGTTTTCTACTCCATTTGATGATTTGGTGCAGGCAGAGGTCTGTTCAAAAAGTGGTTTTCTGGCCTCCAAAGAATGTCCTCGGAAAGCAATGTATATTCCAATTACAGGAACCAAAACAAAACCTTGTCCGTATCATCAATTAGTTCATTTAGACACATCAATGCAATTTAGGGTGAATTCTTCCTGTGAGTCCGTAGATAAAATGATTCATCGGTCTTGGTTTGTATTGCCTCCTTTACAAGCATATTATTTTAAAACCAAAAATGCTGATTATCGTTCATTACCGTCATATAGACCTGATTGTACAAAAGAATCTCAGGGAAGTATGGATTTTATTTTTCCGAAAGGGACTAGTAGTGTGTATTTACCCAAAGGTTTTGATGGTAAAACCAATGAGGTAGTGTTGAAAATTGCACATACCGAACCTGAAATCAGGGTGTTCTGGTATATCGATGACCTTTTTATTGGGGTCACAAAGCAATTTCATGAAATGCCAATTAAACCCAAGCATGGAGAACACCTAATAACTGTTCTTGATGAAAAAGGGAATGAATTAAAAAGAAAGATAGAAATCAAAGAATAGCATCATAAAAGCAGCCATAGAACTATTACAGTTCTATGACTACTTTTTAATCTAGGAATAGTTACAATGAAGAATATACTAATCCAAAACTTAATGCAGATTCTTTACTAAAATTACGACCGTCTAATGTTCTTGTGTAACCGGTAGTAACCCCAAGCTTATTCTTATATACAGGAATATATAAGTTAATAGAAAGATTTGTGAAATCTACTTCAGTCTCCGGAAGTATATTAGGACCTCCTGCTTCGGCAAATTCTGGTGTTCCAATATCTAATCCAGACATAGAGTCCTGAATTTCTAAATTAGCGTGAACGTAAAAGAATGAATTATAATATCCCAATTTAAACCCGTATAAGATAGCATTCGGAATATCAAAATCTTTACTATCTCGATTACTATACCCTACTTGAACTTCTGTAAAGATATTAAGCGAACTGATGTAATTCAGAATTACTGAACCGTTGATAGTGGTTGCTTCATTTCCTAAAGAAAGTACTCCAGCTCCTTCATAATCACTTACTGGAAATGTAATTCCTGCTGCTCCACCTAGTGCAACTTTAGAATTACTATTCAAGGATTTTTCGAAAACTTTAGCTTTGACAAAAACTCCTAAATCTTGAATACCATCCACTTGATCCGTTTGTTGCACAGGATCAAGAACACCATCTTGACTTTTAGTAGTGATATACGGTAATGTTACCACTGTAGACAACCAATCATTAATAGTATAAGAGGCATATAAAGAAAATATGTAAGAAGAAATATCTCCTAATCCCGCGGGATTTCCTTCCGATAGTTCAGAACCTCTGTAAAACTGATCAAAATTTTTGTATGAATAACTTGGAGCGACAGTCAAGGTTTTTTTTTCGGAATAAAATCCATTGACCGGTAATTGAGCTATTGTAGTAAAAAGTGGGCATAAAAACATAAGCCCTAAAATGTAGCGCATTATTGATTTGTGTAACATGAAATATATTTTTAGGTTAATAAGAGGTGTTAGACGGGAAATATTACCTAGGTTAACACTTAAAGAATGCAAAGAATTTGTTAATTCAAGTACTGCTATTTTCTAAGACTATTTTTTGAAGATTTCTTATTTTTAAAGAATATTGTATAGGGAATTTTTTACTTTTTAAAATATATGAAGCAAATTTTTGAAGAATTGATTTTTTATTAAGATTTACGGTTTAACAAAAAATAATATGTAACTGTGAGTTTAGTTATATTGCCTTTTGAAATTACTTTTACTGATTATAATCCCAGTTTTCGAAAGGATTCTTACTCAATCGAGAATTATAATACCTTTCATCTCCCGTAACTTCTTCTCCTAACCAATTAGGTTTGTCGAACGCTTCATTTTCATTATTTAGTTCTATTTCTGCAATAGTTAATCCTTTATTTTCTCCTAAAAACTCATCGACTTCGATAGTGTGATTTCCTGATATTACTTCGTATCTCGTTTTCTCAATTAAGCCTTTCTCACAGATTTTTATTAATGCTTCGGCTTCATCTGCAGGGATTTCTTTTTCCCATTCAAAACGTGTAGTACCCGATGTATTGCCAATACCTTTTACAGTAATAAAGGCCTGGTTTCCTTTAATTCTAACCCTAACGGTTCGTTCAGGATCAGTATTCAGAAATCCTTGTACAATAAGGGTACTTTTTGTGGCTTCAGATTTATAAGTGTCCGATATAACCAGAAATTTACGTTCTATTTCAATCATGTTAGCAACCGTGTTAATTTTTCCATGCATATAGAAAATCATTTACTAAGTTAAAGTTTATTAATGATCTGTCAGTGGAAATGAAAATTGCACAAAAATATATTAAAATAGGTAGTTGTACCTGTCTAAATTATATCGAAGCGGTCAATCCTTTGAGTTCAGAAGATTTTGGGTTCAACAACTTGAATGCTTACTTCTTAAGTTTTGTAGCAGGCTTAGATAGAGAATATTTATTCGAAACAAATGTAACAGCAGCTCGTAATTAATGTATAAAAATTGGGTGGAAGAAGTACATATACTGTATTTGTACTTTTTAAATAAAAAGAAACCTTTTAAAATCTAGGAATTTCTTTGATTTCATCAGAAACTACTCTTTTGCTATTAAAATGGTTGTTCGCTAACCATATCATCGCCGAAACGATAATTTCGGGACGTATCGAGCGATATTTTTCAAGTGGTCCTACTAAAATAGGGTTTATGACTTTCATTAACTGCTTAAATAAATATTCTCCAGTTCTTTTTTCATCTCTTTTACCACTAATTAAAGACGGTTGTAATATATGTGTTTTAGGAATTTCCATAGTTAAAATTGTTTCTTCCATTTCACCTTTGATGCGATTATAGAATACTCGACTTTCTGGATCCGCTCCTAAAGCTGAAATTACTATAAATGTTTCAATACCATTTTGGATGCAAAGTTGACCTGCCGTTACCGGAATACCATAATCTATAGTTCCGTATAGTCCTTTATCCGGAGTTTTGCTATTCGTAGTTCCTATACAACAAAATACTTCGTTACCTTTAAAATCATCAGCTACAATTTTTAGTTGCAGCATATTAATCAGGTGTTCTTCAATTTTAGGATGTGATATTCCAACAGTTTTTCTGGAAAACAGTTTAATTTTATGATAACGATCATCTTTTAGCAATGCGCTAAGAAGAATTCCGCCGGTTAATCCAGTGGCTCCAAGTATTATGGCTGTTTTAGACATGATTTAAATATTCCAGAAAGCAAGTTCAGTCAGTAGATACTTGAATAATTATCAAGATGTCAATCTTCGATATTATTCATTCAATAGTATATAATTAGCTTAATTTATCAACTAAGAATTGGTGTTGCAATTTATCTTCAAATGTTTAAAATAACCTTATAAAGATGTTGTTATTTTTGCTCAAGCATTATAACATCCTGTGGCTCACAATCTTCATTTTCACCGCTCTCATTAAAAGATACTTCAACAACCGCTTTATCCTTGTTTTCAGAATCAATTTGTAATTCGACTGTATAACTCCTATTGTTATCTTCGTATTTTGTAATTTTAAAAAATGTCCCCTTATAACTATTCATAAAAAGGATCATTTTTAGATTTTATGGCAGTGGCTCTTCCACCTATCGTTTCGCTACAAGATTTATTATCAAAAATGAGCCTGTATTCTACAATTTTTTCAGAAACCCAATTTACAGATAATTTTTGACTAAAATTATTATCCGAATTTCTCTGTGCCGCGGTAAATATTTTTTGCGTTAATGCTGCAAGGTTATTTTTAGTATCCGTATCATTATCAGTGTCGCCAGTTGCCTCTGTGACCTGGATTTCACCAGGGTTGTCTATACTTTTAGAAGATTTACTTTCGGATTTACAATAAATCAAAGTAACGAGTGTAAGTAGGATGTAATTTTTCATTTTTTAAATATTATTTAGTTCAAGATGATTGGGATCAATAGGATAAGATATCATTTTTTAGAAGTAATTAGTCTTCAAATATTTAATTTTACGCAAGTAGTTGTGGTTGAAAGTCATTTTGGTAATACAGGTTTTGAATAGGTATAATTCTTGTTTTTGCGTCTGGTACGTAAATAAAATAACCATCCAAGAATTTTTATAATTGGACTTGTTCAAAACTTGAATTAAGATTTATTACTTCATTGTCATTTAGTTTTCCTTATTTTGACTTCTTTCTTTCCTTCTATCACTGCCAATTTCCAGTTTTTCTACTTAAGTTTTTGATTAATGAAAAATATCCTACCCTCAAATTCATTGCTTTTTGCTAAACTTCGAATATCTTAAAGTCATTTCTGCTTCAATAGACTCTTCGTCGCTAAAACCTTTAATTCTAGGTAGTAGATCCTTAAATTGTTCATTCAATATTCTATTACAAACTAATAACATGATTTGTTCTGACTTTATTAAAAACTTACCTCTCTGATGAATATGAATTATTAATACTTCAATTGGGAGGAAACTTATTTGTTTTTTCTTATAATCATAATAATATCCTATCTTTTTATCTATTGGCAGATCATATTCATTGATTAGATTTTCAAATTCTGTTGCTATGTATTTTGCTTCAGAAATCATCTCGTTTAGACTCATATCCAGTTTACCCGATCTCCAGTCATGATACTTTTCATTAAAATCAATATCATGTGCAATCAACTCAGTTATTCTTCGCTTATATTCTAAATTGAACTGACTCTTATATATAGAATCGTAAAGACTAAATCTTTTGTCAAAATCGGAATACCAATTTTGACTTCTAAATTTTTGAAAATAAGTTAATGGAATCCCTCCTTTTGCCATCCATATTGCCAATTTATGGGTCATTTCTTGATCTTTAGTTTTCCGAGAGAGGTTCATGGCATCATCTAAATCTTTGCCTAGAGGTATCTTTACAGATTCGAAAGCAATACTAAATTTTTTCTTTGCTTTATCATATTTTTTACTAGTAATATATTTTTTTGCCTCTTTAATATATTTATGATAATCATCATAGACACAGTCTTGTCCATAGAAGTTAATAAATGATAATGAAATTATATAGAACACCAAGTATACTCTAGTCATATCAAAGTTTATTTAATTATTTCTTGCAAATTATAATACTCTATACTTTCTTTTCTAAATTTTTTTACTCCACTCAGTCCATTCGTTTGTGTATGGGTCATAACCACATTTCAAAGGTTTAGAAGATAATTTGGTAGGGTTTTCAGTATAAGCTATACAATCAGTACATACAAATCTAAATTCGCAGTCCTTACAAGTCTCTATCGCATCCTTATTTATATTCCAATATTTCTTAAAATCTTTATGATCTATTGCTTCTTTTAATGAATTACTTTCGACATCACCAAAATCCTTTGCTATATATAACTTCAATTTTTTAAAAATACTTTAAAAATTCGCATTTTAGCAGAAAAGAATTTTTACAAAACTTCTAAGACATTTTATGAGCAATGGCGAGTATAGATTTACATTAGGCTGCTTCGGAAGGTAAGCTTTTAAAATTAAGAGATAAAAGAAACACAAAACATCGTTGTGTTAATTGATTATAGGTCAAATAACATCCTACCGGAAGAATACATAATCTAGCATCCTAATTTTAACTTTTGCTTTCCCATTCATTTTCTTTTATCCAAAAGAATTAGTTGCATATTGTAAAATATATCAGATGGAAACTAACAGGAAGATCATACACGTCGATATGGATGCATTTTATGCTTCTGTAGAGCAAATGGATAACCCTGATCTTAGGGGAAAACCATTGGCTGTAGGGGGCGGTGGAAAACGAGGTGTGGTTAGTGCGGCAAGTTATGAAGCCCGAAAATTTGGAGTACGTTCTGCAATGCCTGGATTCACCGCTAGAAAGTTATGCCCCGATTTATTGTTTGTTCGACCTAGATTTGATCGATATCAGGAAATTTCGAAGCAAATCCGTAAAATATTCTTTGATTATACAGATTTGGTAGAACCCTTGTCACTTGATGAGGCATATCTTGACGTTACCGAAAATAAAAAAGGAAATCCCAGTGCTTCTTTGATCGCCCAAGAAATCAGACAGCGTATTTTTGATGAGGTTGGTCTCACTGCATCTGCAGGGATATCAATTAATAAATTTATAGCCAAAGTTGCCAGTGATTATAATAAGCCGAATGGTCAGAAAACGGTTAACCCCGAAGAGGTCTTGGAGTTTTTAGAAGACTTGGATGTTAAAAAATTCTACGGAGTCGGCAAAGTGACACAAGCTAAGATGTACCAGATGGGCATTTATACCGGAAAGGATTTAAAATCAAAATCAGAGGCATTTTTAACACAACATTTTGGTAAGTCCGGAGGTCACTATTATAGAATTGTGAGAGGAATACACCAAAGTGAAGTGAAACCAAATCGAGAACGAAAATCACTTGCTGCAGAAAGGACTTTTAGTGAGAATATCTCATCAGAAATCTATATGTTAGAAAGGTTGGAAAATATTGCAGAGGAGCTACAAAAACGACTAAAACGCAGTAAAGTAGCTGGGAGAACAGTAACATTAAAAATTAAATACAGTGATTTTACTTTACAAACGCGAAGTAAAACATTACCATATTATGTAAGTGATGCCGCGATACTTTTGGAGACCGCAAAAGAACTATTATATCAATCAGAAATGAAGAATTCCGTTCGCTTATTGGGTATTTCGCTTTCTAATTTAAATACGGGAAAAAAAGACGATAAGAAGAAAGAAAAAGAAGAAGTGGAGATTATTCAGTTGAGATTTGATTTTTAAATTCTTAGTAAAAGAATATAAATTTTCAGTTTGAAATGTAACTTATACTAATATTTATCAAATTAATAAGGATAAGCATATCGATTTAAGACGAATTAGATATTATCAAATCCCGCATAAAATATCGGCAGCACGTTTCAGCGTATCATCGGTTTTGGCAAAACAAAATCGTAATACTTTATCATCCTGTTGGTTAAGGTTGAATACAGAAACGGGTATAGACGCAATTGTATATTCTTTTGTTAACCTTTCGGCGAAAGCCACATCACCTTCATCAGTAATAGTAGAATAATCCAATAATTGAAAATAAGTTCCTGCAGCGGGAGTGAATGAAAACCTGGAACTACTAAGTAATGATAGAAATAAGTCTCTTTTTTCCTGATAAAATTTAGGTAACGCTAAATAATGCTCAGGTGTTTTTAAATATTCCGCTAAAGCATATTGCATCGGATGATTACTACAAAACACATTAAATTGATGGACTTTCCTGAATTCTGACATCAGTTCTTTTGGAGCAAGACAATATCCGATCTTCCAGCCGGTTGCATGAAAAGTTTTTCCAAAAGAAGCTGTGATAAATGCTCTATTTGCCAGACCGGGAAATTTGGCTACACTTTGATGTTGCAGGTCATCAAAAATGATATGTTCGTATACTTCGTCACTGAGCAAAATTATATTTGTATCCTTCAATATAGCTTCCAATTGAAGCATGTCTTCTTCTGATAAAACAGTTCCACTTGGATTGTGAGGAGAGTTGATAATGATCATTTTGGTTCTGGAAGTAATCTTATCGGCTACTTCTTTCCAGTTAACTTTAAAACCAGGCGCCGACAATTGGATTGGAACGATTGTTCCGCCAAACAATTCTACAGAAGGCTCATAAGAATCATAGGCCGGTTTAAAAATTATTACCTCATCTTTTGGTTCTATAAATGCTGAAATAATTGTAAAAATACCTTGTGTAGCACCAGAAGTTACGGTGACATCAGTTTCAGGATGATAATTACTTTCGTATAAAGAATTTGTTTTTTCTGCAATTATCTCTTTTAGTGATATTAAACCAGCCATAGGAGCGTATTGATTAAGTCCTTTTTGCATAGCCGTTGTTACCAAATCAATTAATCTGCGATCAGTTTCAAAATTTGGAAAACCTTGAGAAAGATTGATGGCATTGTACTCTGTAGCCAGTTTGCTCATAATGCTAAAAATGGTAGTGGAGACGTTAGGCAATTTTGTGCGGATATTCCTCATAGTTACAAATCAAAAAAAAGAAGGTATAAAAAAACCCTGAAAATTTCAGGGTTTATTAACAATTAAATTAAACTGTCTAAAATACGTGACAATAGCCTTGGTTACATCTATCTGATAAATCACCTGTTACTGCCCAACAATCCTGTGATGTTTCGCAACGTAGATTTGTTCTGCAATAATAGCCTCCATTAATAGATAACTGTTCTAATTTGTCTAATTCGGTAACGTCTTTTAATTTTAGAATTTTTGATAACATAATTTAATTTTTTAAACTGTTGATATTTTACCTACTCTATTAAAAGGTTTTCGGTTTACCCTGGTTAAAATCAAGTACTAACTATACAATGATTTTCAACTCAAGTTATATCGAAATCAATACGTAAAAAAACAAAACATCCGTATTTTTCGAAAAATACGGATGTAAAATAGTAGTTAATTTAAAAGTTTGATTTTAAAAAACATTATCACAAACACAAATACTTTCGTGAGTACCCATATCAGGTTCTGTGACATCGCAATCTCCACCTTTTATTTTTTTCATCGTATTTTGATTAATCTTTGCTATAGTAAGTTTTTTTAGGGTGATCGTGTTTTTTTGCTTTGTTTTCATGATTGTTGTATTTAAATTGAACTATTGATTTTTTATGATCTGGATGAAGATGCAATCAAGGTACTTTTAATACTTGTCAAATCATAAATATGCAACCTTATTTTAAAGAAATTAAGGTAAGGCTTATGCCAATGAATTATGTATTGGGTTTTTTTTCGTAATTCTACTCAGCTTTAAGAATATTCTACGAATCATTATCCTGACTATTTATTTTTTTAATGTAATACGAAGGATTCAATCCAGTTTTTGATTTAAAATGTTTGGTAAAAGAATTATCCGTCTTGTATCCAATTTCTAAGGCAATTGATTTTACCGAAAAAGATCTAAATTTTTTATCGTTTTTTAGTCTTTTTAGAGCGTATTCAATCCTTAAATCATTGATATAATCGTTAAAACTATTTGCCTTATGTGTTTTAATGATTTTAGATAAATAGGTAGTATTAGTTTTTACTTTTTTGGCCATTGATCTTAAATCACAATCGGTATTTAAAAAAAACTCTTGACTTTCTAGCTTATGCAATCCGTTAAGAATATCATTAACTTTTTTGTCATCAATTATAATAGCCTTAGGATTGTTCTTTTCTTTGGATTCTAAAGTGTTTATTTTTTGTATTAATTTGTCAAAACGCACTTTATTATTTTTTTGTTTTCTGAAGTATTTAAAAAGAATGAATGTCAAAAAACCACTGACGAATAGCAGTATAAAGAATACATATTCTTTATAACGTGCTTTTAATTTGTTTTCTAGTTTTTGAGTATTCTGCTTATGTAATTTATTTACTGTTTTATTTGTTGCGTCTTGAAACTGCGCCTGTAGTGCTACGACTTTCTCTAAGTATATTGATTCCTTTTTTTTGTCAATTACTTTATAGCATTTTGCGAATAACTTATTTATATCTATAAATCGTATGTTTCTTGAATCTTTTTCTTCTAATAGAGGTTCGGTATTTTTTAAATAAGAAATAGCTATATTGTATTCTTTTTGCTCATAAAAACAACTTGCCAGAAAATAATAGAGATTTAATATTGATTTTTTTTGAGTAATCTTCTTATTTATCAGAATATCTTCAGCTAAATGTAAATACTCCAACGCCTGAGGTAATTTATTTCTATTATATGATACGATGCCTTTTTTAGTTAATAAATCAATATGTCCAATAGAATAATCTAAAGATTCTGACATTGCTATTCCTATATCTGCATAATGTAAGACTGAATCATATTTTTTTTGATCGAGATATGTTTCACTAATTATGGTAATAAATTTTACGTGGTCTATGCTGTTTTTATAAGATGAATTTTCAATAAGTAATAAGGCGTTTTTACAAACCTCTAACGCTTTATCCAACTGCTGCATTCTTCTTAGAATCATTGCTATTCCAGAATTTACAGCAAGTTCATATTTTATATTTTTATTTTTTTGTAAAATTTTTAGAGCGAGATCATAAGAATCAAGAGATTTTTGATTTTTCCAGTCTTTCAGATAGGCATTCCCTAATTTTATATAACATTTAGATAAAAACGTATCGTCCTCTTTTTTTTTGCAAGTTTGGAGCTTTTGTTCAAATAATAGGCACTACGTTCATATTCTTCTTTATTATAGAAGAATGAAGCTATGTCATAATATTGTTGAGCTAAAATTAGATCGCTATCAGAAATTGTATTAAGAACACTTTCATATACTTTACTTTCCCGAAGATTAGAACGTTTTATACTTGCTACAATTTGTTTCGGAGATTTAGTCTTTAAGCTATCAGGAATACTTGATTGAATTTCATTAGCCGATATATTTCTATAAAAGAAAAGGGCTGTCATTAAGAAGCCAATTGATAAAAATTGTTTCGCAAAAAAAGTCATTTTCTTTAAAATTCTTTGATTGATCAAAAGTAATGTTTTTACTTTTTTAAATTTTTCTGAATAAAAACATCCCAAAAAATTATGCTTTAACAAAAAGAATGATTTCTGAAGCTTATGTAAGGGGATTATTTAATAGTGAGCCCTTTTCCAAAAGTTTATTTTATAAGGCAATTGTACATTTTTACGAGATAAAAGTAAGATATTCATAAAACAACCTAGTTCTTTTTTGTTGAATCCTGAGAGCGCTACTCAAACGATTTCGGAATAAAGTTTGAACAAAATGGATGTTATATTTTAAATTCATTATAAATACAGTACAAAGCAACTATAAATGTTGTTAAAAAGACTTGTGAGCCGTACTTTTGTTATCGAAATTTTAAACATTTTAAAAAATGGGTGGATTGATAAAATCTTCAATAGCTAGAAAAGTAGCGATGGCACTTTCGGGACTTTTCTTAGTATTCTTCTTACTTCAGCATTTCAGTATCAACTTTACATCAGTTTTTAGTCCAGATCTATTCAATGAGTTATCTCATTTTATGGGGATAAATCCTATAGTACAATTTGCATTACAACCGATTCTTATTTTTGCAGTGATTTTTCACTTTGTGATGGGGTTTATATTAGAACTTCAGAATAATAGAGCACGTGCTGTAAAATATGCTAAGTATAATGGAAGTGCAAATGCTTCTTGGGTTTCTAGAAACATGATATACTCCGGACTGGTAGTTTTGGCGTTTTTAGGACTGCATTTCTATGATTTTTGGGTACCTGAAATCGTTTACAAGTATGTAGAGGTTAATCCAGAAGTTCCTACAAGATATTATGAAGAATTGGTGCATAAGTTCGAAAGCCCAATTCGTACGGGATTGTATGTATTATCATTTGTGTTTTTAGCATTACACTTATGGCATGGTTTTGCATCCTCTTTTCAATCGGTAGGTTTCAATAATAAATATGCAGTTGGTGCCACCAAGTTTGCAAAAGCATTTGCAATACTTATTCCATTAGGTTTCGTTGTCATAGCTGTTATCCATCATTTTAATCACTAAAAACCACTAGTATGTCAATTTTAGATTCTAAAATACCTAAAGGTCCACTGGCAGATAAGTGGACAAAGCATAAAAATACAATTGACCTGGTAAATCCTGCCAATAAACGTAACATTGATGTAATCGTTGTTGGTACAGGACTAGCAGGAGGAAGCGCAGCTGCTACATTAGCTGAGCTCGGATATAATGTAAAAACATTTTGTTATCAGGATTCTCCAAGACGTGCGCACTCCATTGCTGCACAGGGAGGAATCAATGCTTCTAAGAATTATCAGGGAGATGGGGATTCTGACTATCGCCTTTTCTATGATACTGTAAAAGGAGGTGATTACAGGTCTCGTGAGGCAAATGTTTATCGTTTAGCTGAGGTTTCTGGTAATATAATTGATCAATGTGTAGCACAAGGTGTTCCATTTGCACGTGAATATGGAGGATTACTTGATAATCGCTCATTCGGAGGAGTATTGGTATCCCGAACGTTTTATGCAAAGGGGCAGACGGGTCAGCAGTTATTATTAGGAGCATATTCTGCAATGAACCGCCAGATTAATCGAGGAAAAATACAGGCTTTTAATCGTCACGAGATGTTAGATTTAGTAAAGATCGATGGAAAAGCACGTGGAATTATTGCTCGGGATCTTGTTACTGGTGAAATAGAAAGACATTCGGCCCACGCAGTAGTATTGGCAACCGGCGGATACGGAAATGTATTTTTCTTAAGTACCAATGCTATGGGAAGTAATGTAATGGCAGCCTGGAGAGCGCATAGAAGGGGCGCTTTCTTTGCTAACCCTTGTTTTACACAGATTCATCCAACTTGTATACCTGTTTCTGGAGAAAATCAGTCTAAATTAACATTGATGTCTGAATCGCTAAGAAATGATGGTCGTATTTGGGTGCCAAAGAAAAAAGAAGATGCCGAAGCAATTCGTACTGGTAAACTGAAACCCACCCAATTAGCAGAAGAGGATAGAGACTATTATCTGGAACGAAGATATCCGGCGTTTGGAAATCTTGTACCGCGAGATGTAGCATCAAGAGCTGCAAAAGAACGTTGTGATGCTGGTTTTGGGGTTAATAAAACAGGAGAAGCAGTGTATCTTGATTTTGCAGCAGCTATCCAACGATATGGAAAGGAAAAAGCACTTACATCCGGTGTTCATAATCCTACCAAAGAACAAATTACCAAATTAGGAGAGGAAGTCATCGAAGCAAAATATGGGAATTTATTCCAAATGTATGAGAAAATTGTAGACCAGGATCCATATAAAACACCAATGATGATTTATCCCGCTGTACATTATACAATGGGCGGACTTTGGGTGGATTATAACCTGCAAACAACCGTTCCCGGATGTTACGCAGCCGGAGAAGCTAATTTCTCTGACCACGGAGCCAATAGGTTAGGGGCATCTGCTCTGATGCAGGGTCTGGCAGATGGATATTTTGTATTACCTTATACAATTGGTGATTATTTATCTAATGATATTCGTACAGGTGAAATTCCAACAGATACTCCAGAGTTCGATCAGGCAGAGAAAGAAGTAAAAGATAGAATCGAGAAGTTAATGAGTGCTTCCGGAACTAATTCTGTTGATTTTTACCATAAGAAATTAGGTAAAATCATGTGGAACAAGTGTGGAATGTCTCGTAACGAGAAAGAACTAAAAGAAGCAATCGATGAAATTGCAGCTTTGAGAGAAGACTTTTGGAAGAATGTTAAAGTTCTTGGAATTGCAGATGGTATGAATCCAGAATTAGAGAAAGCAGGAAGAGTTGCTGATTTCCTAGAGCTTGGAGAGTTGTTTGCTAAAGACGCATTGACTAGAAATGAATCTTGTGGTGGGCATTTTAGAGAAGAGTACCAAACAGAAGATGGAGAGGCGTTAAGGGATGATGAGAACTTTAAGTTTGTTTCTGCATGGGAATATAAAGGCGAACCAAAAGATGCTGTGCTTCATAAAGAAGACCTGGTATACGAAAATATTGAATTAAAAACACGTAGTTACAAATAGTTGATGGTTGCTAGTTGTTAGTTCATAGATGATGAATATTTAGAAACTAACAGCAAACAACTGACAACCAAAAACTAAAATAATATGAATCTTACATTAAAAATATGGCGTCAGAAAGACGCTCGATCCAAAGGAAAGATAGTTGATTATCCAATATCCGGAGTTGAAGGAGACATGTCTTTTTTAGAAATGTTAGACATGTTAAATGAAGGACTGATCGAAAAAGGAGAAGAGCCGGTAGTGTTTGATCACGATTGTAGAGAAGGAATCTGTGGATCTTGTTCCCTACAAATTGATGGAGAACCTCACGGACCAGATCGCTTTGTAACTACCTGTCAACTTCATATGCGGAAGTTTAATGATGGTGATACTATTTATATCGAACCGTTTAGAGCAAAAGCATTTCCGGTAATAAAGGATTTGATGATTGATCGTAGTTCTTTTGATCGTATTCAACAGGCTGGAGGTTTTATCTCTGTAAATACCTCAGGTAATACCATTGATGCTAATGCAATTCCTATTCGTAAAGAGGATGCAGATCAAGCAATGGATGCCGCAACTTGCATAGGATGTGGAGCCTGTGTCGCTGCTTGTAAAAATGCATCAGCTATGTTGTTTACTTCTGCAAAAGTATCACAGTTTTCATTACTTCCTCAAGGACAAGTAGAAGCTACAGAGCGTGTCATGGCAATGGTAAATCAAATGGATGAAGAAGGGTTTGGTAACTGTACCAATACCGGTGCTTGCGAAATTGAATGCCCTAAAGGCATTTCTTTGGAAAACATAGCACGTATGAATCGTGAATATCTAAAAGCTAGTTTGAAAGGGTAATACTATCAATATCAAATAGAATAAAAACCGAGATGCAACACCATCTCGGTTTTTTTGTTATTGTTATATGAATTTTTAATTAGAATACAAATGAAGCTTTTCGCAATTATCTTGATTCTTAGTGTATGTATTCAATGTAGCTCATTAAATAATGATGAAATTGAATCTATCGAAAAGCAACTGGAACAATTAACTACTATAGATGAAAAGCGAATCTATTTAGAAGAAATACATGCGCTAGACCAAGAAGTACGTAAAAATAGGGCAGAAATAGAAGTAGCATATGGATATGATAGTAAGGAACTATATGAGATGACACAAAAAATGGTTAAAATTGATCGACTCAATCTTATGAAGATAGAATTATACCTAGAAAAGTACGGCTATCCTACCATTGCTCAACATGGAGAGTATGCTATTGGTGCTCCTTGGATTGTAATCCATCATTCATCAAATTTAAAAGCTAAAGAGAAAAATTTTAGATATTTATATAGCGCATATAAAAGCGGCGATCTGAAGCCTGGTAGTTTTTCTTTTTATCTGGAAAGGTTTCATCGAATGAAATTTGGTAAACGATATACACTTCCTAATCCGTATCGGGAGAAACAATTAATTGATTCTCTTATCAAGCGTTTAGAATTAAGAGTTTTGACTGAATAAATTCAGATCCCTTTTAAATGTATATTTCAAAATGCTATTTACTTTCCCAGAATCAATAATCTTCCCTTTAGAAAGTGTTGTATGATCATAATCAGGAATGGGTAAGCCCATTTGTTTACAAACTGCACCGTAGTACTTGGCTTTCTCCGGATGATCAGGATACGATGCATTAAACACGTCATTCCACTGATCTCTTTCGATAATCTTTTTGATAATACCAATACAATCTTCTCTATGAATCAGATTTACCGGAGCTAGTGGATTTTTGATGCCTTTTCTTCTGGAAAGCATAGTTGCCGGATGTCTTCTGGTATCAAACAAACCTGCAAATCGAAGAATCGTAGTTTCGAATTTTTGGTTGCTTAGTAGAAGTTGTTCGGTTTCTATTAATTGTTTTCCGGCATTTGAAGAGGCATTAGGAACATCTTCTGAAATAATCAAAGGGAACGCTTCCTCATCCCTAAAAACTGATGTAGAACTAATATAAAGTACCTTTTTGATAGAAGATTCCTCAATTATTGAGACTATATTTTGGATTTTATTCACAAAGTTACTTTCCGGATTTCTTCTTAACCCAGGAGGGATATTGATAATTAGAATTTCGCTTCCGTCTAAAAAAGAATCTACAGGGCCTTTAGGACCTGCTTCAGTGATTTCTATTAGGTAAGGGTCAATACCTTCGTTTTTTAGAGTATCTAATTTACTTTCTGAAGTTGTGGAACCTTTAATAATATATTTTTTCGTAAGTAGAGTTGTGGACAATGGTAGTCCTAACCATCCCGTACCCAGGATACTAATCTGTTTGCTCATTACCTTCTGATAAATTTTGAGATTGATCTGTTTGCAAAGATGTGGAATCTTTAGGTCTTTCTACATACTCGAATCTCAAAGTTTTCTTAATGGTAATAGCATCATTAAGCACAAATGGTTTTGGAATCATCGTTTCAGATCTTTTCGGAACTGAAAAGTGGTCGTTTTCTAATAAATCATAAGAGGATTCATATAAAACAATTTCAGGTACCGAATCTTTATGAAACTCCATTTTTAGTTCTAACGGTTCATTATTTCTTAGATGATATGTTAACAACCGATTACCGCTACGCTCAGTAAATGAACCACGTACGAAACGATCTTTTCCGGTGATGTCTTTTGTGGTAGCTCCATTCGCAATTAGACGTTCAAACTTAAATGATTGATGAACAAATAAATCCATTCGGTTAATATTTCGTTGAGGACTAATACATATGTCCAACATTCTCTTATCTCCGGTAATACTGTCGAAAGATACTTCTACTTTCGAAGATTTAATTTTCTTTAAAGGAGCATTATTTACATAATTAAAAGAATTACTATACTTACTTTCAATCGTATTTCGATTCCAGTTTTCTGCAATATTCTTAAGTCGGTCGATATAATTTTTGGTCCAGGAATCAAGTGTATGATCATATGATGCCCAGTATGCCTTATTTTCATCCTCATTGATAATATATAGTAAGCTATTGGGTTTTTGTCTTTCTTTGGTAAAATCAGATGTAAAATGCGAAACTCCTAAGCACGTAAGAGCTAAAACAAAAGCTACGGTTCCTAACATACTTTTTTTAGTATAAAAACCAATAACCGGCAAAAGTAGTGTGCATAATAAAACGGTTAATATACATGAACCGAAGACAATTTTTAATCCCAACGCCACCGGAAAGCTCGCAATAAAGGGTACGATCATAAAAATAGCCGGCAGACTTAAGATGAGCATTAGCAGAGGAAACGGTCGCTTCTGATTAATTAAGACGAACTGGCATAAAAGGCAAAATAGAACCGGAATGATAAAATAGCTGGCACCTTCTAAAAATACAGCTGCAGCTCCACAAATCACAATCCAGAAAAACAATGGAGCTATTAATATACTTGGTAATTGATCAGCGTTATCAAAAATACTATATACTTTGAAGAAAGCCGCAATTGCAAGTAAGACTGCTGCTATAATATAATAATATCCATTATAAGGAAAACCGTGTAAAATATCATTATACTCCGGATATATAATTAAAATCAGTTTCCATAATCCAAATCCCAGAACTCCTGATAATCCCACTGATATAATGAATGCTAAAAAACCACTTCCTATTTCACCTGCATTGATGCGAGACCTGTATTTTCCGTATATGATCAAACTGATGAAAAGAAAAATTGCTAAGCCCAATAATGGATAAATCCATGAAAAAGGATATTTAATAATTTTAAAAACAGGAATGTTAAAATATAAAAAGTCCTGGTCTGATTTTAAGTTGGTAATATCAGAATTAGAGAAATAGTTAAGAAGAGGCATTAAATAACTACCTTGATGTTGTAATGTGTTTAGATCAAGATTTTGCCAGGTATCATTTGCCGTATGGTAGTCAAAGTGATCATCAATAAAAGCGAAATTATATCCGTCTATGTCACCGTGCTTTCTAAAAACTGTTAAATCCGTATCATTAGGTAATAACTTGTAAATACTATATGCTAGTGAGTTAGTAACTGGAAATTGTGGATCGGCTTTCACAAATTCTTCAATCATTTTTCCATTTTTGCCGTTTGTTTCTAATAACATATAGGAATTACCACCACTTCCTCTAGCTTCAAAATTTAGGACAAGCCCCACATCTTTTGTCCATGGATGTTCTGATACAAATAAATCAGCTCCGTTTAAGCCAAGTTCTTCACCATCAGTAATACAGATGATGATGTCATTCTTTGGAGTTGTATTTTGAGACAAAAATGCTCTTACACCTTCTAAAATAGTTGCAACACCACTACCTGCATCGCTTGCCCCGTAGGAAGAATGCTGGCTACTGTCATAATGAGACATTAGCAATAATGCTTTGCCTTTTTCGGATCCCTCAATCTTAGTAACGATATTCTGAGGCTTGCTCATAGTACCTTTATCACCGATAGAAAATCCTTCCTGAATTTCTGATGTAAGTCCAAGTTTTTTGAGTTCTGCTATGATATAATTTTTTGCCTCATCGTGAGCGGGACTACCTAAAAAATGAGGTTTTTCAGCAATAGTTTTAACGTGTTCTAATGCCCTTAATGTCGAAAATTCTACTGGTGGGGTATCAACTCCAGAAATTTGTTGAGGCATACTTCCATAGAATGTATACCAAACGGATATAATAATTAGTAAAAGTGTGAGTACTGAAAGAATTTTTTTCATCAGTTTATTATTAGTTAGAGTTAATTAGCCTGAAGATTAGTATCATAGTAAGATTTTGGCACAAAAATCACATAAAGGAAATTTATATAAGTACACTTTTATTAATTTGATTTTTATTCCACCCATTAAATCAGAATTCATTAAGATAAGTGATACTTACCTCAGTTATTTTAATAATAACTGATATTTGAATGTTTTATTGGTTTGGATAAAGGTAAGGAAATATGATTTTATCATTATTAATGTTAAAACGCTATTGAATAAGTAATCAAAAATGCCTATATTTAAGATTCACTAAATCACTATTATTATGGGAATTATAAGTTTTCAGGGCGCTAGGACAAAAGGAAAAAAACAAGATAACACACCAATTAAAGTATCAGATTATATGACCAGAAAGTTGATTACTTTTTCTCCTAAACAGTCTGTTTTGGAGGTGATGGAAGCATTAGTAAAGCATAAAATTTCAGGAGGTCCTGTGGTTAATGAGCAGAATGAATTGTTAGGAATCATTTCTGAAGGTGATTGTATCAAACAATTAAATGAAAGCCGTTATTACAATATGCCTATTGATGATGCAAATGTGGAAAGGTTTATGGTGAAAAATGTAGAAACCATAGATGGGAACATAAGTATTTTTGATGCAGCTAATAAGTTTTTAGAAACTAAAAGAAGACGTTTTCCAATTTTAGAAGATGGTAAATTAGTTGGGCAAATTAGTCAGAAAGATGTGATGAAGGCAGCCTTAAAAATGAATAGTCAAAACTGGAGAGATAAGTAGGCGCTATTTCTTTTTTGAATCTTGCGCTTTAGGTTCATCTGTTATGACGAGTTTGTTCTTAATATCGCCGGATATATATAGACTTTTAGTAGAGTATCGATCAAAATTATGATCAGACTCTTTCCAATTCCCTATACCCAGTATTGTGATTTTTTCTCCTACTTCAATAGCACCTTCCCTATAACGAATACTTTTATTGAACCCCAGAAAACCAGTACTGTCTTTACCGTACGATTGTAAATATGTTTCTAGGTGTTCAGGAGGATCGTTCCAGGTTCCTGATGCCTTCTTGATATCCTTAACTAAGTAAACCATTTTAGTTTTGGGAGATGAATTAATTTCCACGAGGGCTCTGTCCTCGCCAGATTCTATTATAAAATCAATTCCATTATCTTCTTTTATAATAGTATGCCAGGATTTGTTTTTACCACCACGTTTCTCTTCAACTTTAACTTGATAGTAAACACATTTTCTTTTTCCTATGGGAGATATAATAGGTTCATTTATAGTGTTTACTTTGCCGGTAAGTTTAACGTATTCTTTGTCTTTGACAAGCTGAATTCTTTTTATATCTACTTTTTTTAATTTTCTGAGAATTCTGTTTTTATGACTAAAATAATACCCAATAACCGCTATTAAGGCAATCATTAAGATAAAAAACAATATAAGATAGGTTTCTGTAGAAGCTATCAACAAGAAGATCATATAATAAGCCATATTAACTTTTTCTTTTTACCAATGCGTAATACTCATTCTCCAACGGAAGATATCCCTGATCGTAGACAAAATAATATACTGTACCGGCCTTGGTAGTATAAATATTCGTAAAAAACTGAAAATCGAAACCTTTAGCTATTAGTTTTGATCTAGTAGTCTTTGTTTTTTCTTTGGGATTAAGTTCTTCCAGAATTCTATGATTTTTTCTAAGACGATTATTAATGTTTCTAACAAGATTTTTACTATCCTTGTTTAGTTTATTGTTAAAGGCATTTCTGCAGTAATCACTACAGAATTTTTTATCGGCGCGACCGATAATTTTTTCTCCACATTCCGGGCAATCTTTTTGCATAAGAAATTAATTTGAAATCCAAGATACAATATTTATCCGTTTACAAACGATTAAAAGAATATATCCTGTGCCAATCTAAACGTATTGGAATGGGCTTCGATGATAATTTTTATATCTGGAGAATATCCGCCACCCATAGAGCACATGACCGGGATAGAGAGATCTTTACAAGTTTGTAGCACAAAACGATCTCTTTCTTTGCAGCCTTCAATAGAACAACTAAGCTTACCAAGTTTGTCTGAAGCTAAAATGTCTACTCCGCAGAGATAATAGATAAAATCAGGTTTTTGAGTTTCAATCAAGTTGGGAAGTGTTTCTTTGAGTATTTTTAAATATTCATTATCTCTAGTTCCGTTTTCTAGAGGAATGTCCAGATCAGATTGTTCTTTTTTAAATGGATAATTACTGGCTCCATGCATCGAAAAAGTGTAGACATCTTTATCGTTTTCGAATATTTCTGCAGTTCCGTTTCCCTGATGTACATCGAGATCTACAATTAATACTTTTTTCACTAATCCTTTCTGGAGTAAATACCTGGCACCAATAGCCTGATCGTTTAATAAACAGAAAGCCTCACCACGATCAGTATAGGCGTGATGTGTTCCACCTGCGATGTTCATAGAAACTCTATGTTTTAATGCATATTCTGAAGCCTTCACAGTGCCGTCTGCAATTATGATTTCTCGATCGATCAATTCTTGTGATAATGGAAAACCAATTTTACGAACTGCTTTTTGGTCTAAAGTAAGTTCGGTAAGTTCTTTATAATATGTTGGTGTATGAACTGCCAGAATTGGTTTAGAATCGAGCATCTGAGGCATAAAGAAGTTCTCTTCGGTACAAGTACCTTCGTGCAATAATTGTTTTGGTAATAACTCATATTTAAGCATCGGAAATCGATGCCCCTCTGGTAAAGGGTGTTTGTATATAGGATGGTATGCTATTTTGAGCATAAAGAACTATTTTTTGAAGCTATATAATTCATAGGTTCTTTTCTTAGGATCAAAGAAACCGTAATGTAATCTATCTTTGTGTAAAAAGATGTTAACTGCTTTTGGATCAATGCTTAAGCTATCTTCAAATTCAAATAATGTATCATAACTGTTCTTTTTAATATCACCTTCGATATGATCAAAATTGGAATCAAACAGACAGTTGATATATGTAGATTTCGTGGTTGTGTAACTACTATAGTTATAGAAAGTAGGATTAAAACTAATCCATACAGCCGTGTTTCCTCCGATCGTTCCTCCGCCACCAAATCCGTTTCCGAATCCTGTATACCCGCCACCAGTAGAAATCTCTTTTGTGCCTCCTAGTACTACATTATATTCATCATCAACTTTATATACGGATATTCCCAGACTGGAAGAAGAGATTTTTCTAAGATATTTGGATGTTTTTTCCATTTCTCTAACCCGATTTTCTGAAAAACCAGAGAGTATACCTCCGCCTTCCTGAATGATAGGTGAGTTTTTAAATCGGATAGTATCTTCTTTCATTACTTTATATTCTTTAAGTATTTTTTCAGTCTCCAAATCTAGAACAGTAAATTTCATTTTTTGGTTAGAACTAGCGATCTGAAAAAGCTTATTGTCGAATATATAGGAATTGCTTTTGCGATAGCCTTCTTCGGTTTTAGATGGCTTATCATAAGATTTTACAACAGCATCAAATGTTTCTAAATCAATAAAGCACAATTGAGTTTTTTGATGATCATAATCGAAACTAAAAACCAATTGATTGTTAAACTGATATAGTTTGTTTTCTTTTGAAGTAGTTTCAATTACATTAGGATTACTTCCTTCTATCTTTTCAACATCTATTACTGAACTGGACATTCCTCCAGCATCAGAAAGTAGTAAATAATATGCATTTATAATATGGTTTCCACTTCTGGGGTTTGGGTATTCTAATTCTTTTAAAGAAACTATGTTTTTAGTAGGTGTAAATTGTTTATTAAAAGTGTAGATATTTAGATCTGATGACTTTTTTGTAATAGTAATTATATGAAATTTATTATTGTGTACAATGCTCTCTACATATATTTCACCCTTAATTTTGAAATCTAAAAATGTATTTTTAGTAGTTTTCGTATCAAAGTCAAAGGTTTGAACACCAAATTTTGTATTCCGACTATCACTGAAGAAAATGGAATATGTATTCCCTTCGATATTATACCCTAGGATGTACCTATATTTAGAAGGGATTGTTTTGGCAGAAATTTTAGATGTATTGGTGTAATTACTATCTAGTAAATGCGCGTGAAATTGCCTGCCTTCTTCCAATAAAAGCATAAGATCACCAGTAAGTTGATTTGGTAATGCATACGATTCCTTTTTAGATTGAAATTTTACAAAACCATCTTCTAGCTCTAATACTTTTTCTTGTGCATTAAGGGAAAAACTAATGTAGTGTATACTGATTAGCAGCAGAAATTGTTTAATAATAGTCTTCATTTAATAATAAGTGTCGGAATTGGCTAAAATGTTACTCTAATTTTATATAGATAATAATCATACACTAATCCTATTATTAACTAATCACTGCTCCAGGATTCACGTCATCTTCATCTGGATTTAGGAATACTAGTTTACCTTCAGGAGTTTCTGTCATTAGAATCATTCCTTCACTTTCTACCCCTCGTAGCTTTCTAGGTGCCAGATTCACCAGAACAGTTACCTTTTTACCAATAAGATCTTCGGGTTTAAAATGTTCTGCAATACCTGAAACGATTGTTCTAATGTTAATTCCTGTATCTACTTTCAAAACCAACAATTTTTTAGCCTTTGGCATCTTCTCAGCTTCTACAATGGTTCCTACGCGTAAGTCCATTTTAGTAAAATCTTCAAAAGTTGCGGTGTCTTTTTGTGGTTCTACTATTTTATTTTCAGCTTCGTTAGCTTTTTTAGTAGCCTCTAACTTATCTAATTGCTTTTGGATATCAACGTCTTCAATTTTAGAGAATAATAACTCTCCTTTTTCTATGGTATGACCAGCAGGTAGTAATACTTCTTTGGTTGCTATTTCGTTCCAATTCGTCTCGACGGAGCCTGTGCTGAGCGAAGACGAAGTGCTCGACGTGACAGCCAGGATGTTTTTTAACTTCTGAGAAGTAAAAGGTAAAAAAGGTTCTGATACAATGGCTAAAGCTGTTGCTACCTGCAATCCGACGTACATAATGGTTTTTACACGATCGGGATCTGTTTTAATAAGCTTCCAGGGTTCTTCGTCTGCTAAATATTTATTACCTAATCGCGATACGTTTAGTAATTCCTGGCTCGCCTCTCTAAAACGATATCTTTCTATAGAACTACCAATAACCTCTGGATAGGCTCTTAATTCAGTTAATGTTTGCAGATCTGCTTCTGATAATTCGTTCGGTGCAGGGACTACACCTTCATAGTATTTGTTGGTTAATACAACAATTCGGTTGATAAAGTTTCCAAAATTATTAACTAGCTCATTGTTGTTTTTATCCTGAAAATCTTTCCAAGTAAAGTCGTTATCCTTCGTTTCTGGAGCATTTGCTGTTAGTGCATAGCGCAATACATCCTGTTTACCAGGAAAATCTTCTAAATATTCGTGTAACCAAACCGCCCAGTTCTTTGATGTAGATAGTTTATTCCCTTCCAAATTCAAGAACTCATTGGCAGGAACATTTTCCGGCAAGATATAACTTCCTTCTGCTTTTAGCATACTTGGGAAGATGATACAATGAAATACGATATTATCCTTACCAATGAAATGAACTAGTTTGGTGTCTTTGTCTTTCCAGTAGGGTTCCCAATCTTTTCCTTCTCTTGCAGCCCATTCTTTGGTAGAAGAGATGTATCCGATCGGCGCATCAAACCAAACATATAATACTTTTCCTTCTGCTCCTTCTATAGGAACAGGGATTCCCCAATCTAAATCACGAGTAACTGCTCTGGGTCTCAATCCATCGTCTACCCAGGATTTGATCTGACCGTATACATTCGTTTTCCAGTCTTTTTTGTGACCAATCAATACCCATTCTCTCAGAAAATCTTCATATTGATCTAATGGCAGAAACCAGTGTTTAGTCTGTTTTAAAGTTGGTTTTGCTCCAGAAATGGTTGATTTTGGATTTATAAGATCGGTAGCATTTAGTGAACTACCACAATTTTCACATTGATCTCCATAGGCTTCTTCATTTCCGCATTTCGGACAAGTACCGGTTACAAATCTATCGGCAAGAAACTGATCCGCTTCGGCATCATATAATTGTTCTGAGGTTTCTTCTATAAATTTTCCGTCTTCATACAATTTCTTGAAAAATTGTGAAGCCGTTTTATGATGAATAGGAGCAGAGGTTCTGGAGTAATTATCAAAGGTAATACCGAAGTCTTCAAAAGATTTTTTGATGATTGCGTGATATTTATCTATAATTACTTGAGGAGAAACCCCTTCTTTTTTTGCACGCATCGGTATTGCAGCACCGTGTTCATCACTACCGCAAATAAAAGCCACATCATTTCCAGTAATTCTAAGGTATCTGGCATAAATATCGGCAGGAACATAAACTCCTGCTAAGTGTCCGATATGAATCGGGCCATTGGTATATGGTAAAGCTGATGTAATTGTGTATCTTTTAGGTGCGCTCATAATGCTTGTAAAAATAAGGCACAAAGGTAATAAACACTGGGATAAAATAAGTAGGCTTTATCTAATTAATACGAATCTTATACGATACCTTAAAGTTAATGTTCCTAAAGGTAGTTTTTCTAATCAACAGCAGAGTAGATATGCTCAATAGTTGAGATTTAAATACTCCAGTTGCTTCGTTAATCTAAGGTCTTTTTTAGACTGCCACTTGAGCTTGTCCTGGGAGTGTTTACTAAATTAATAAAAACAGTATTAGTTTTATTTCTAATATCCTTTAAAGTAAAAGTAAGGTAAATAGATGTTTATAAAATTATAACAGGCTTGCTATATCGTTGTTTGCCTTTAGTAATTCGATATGCATAAAATCCCTCAGATAACACGGTTTTAGAAGCTTCTTTAATATTAATTACATGCTCTCCTTCCAAAAGGATTTCATTTTTTAAATTTGCAATTTTTTGTCCAGACATACTATAAAGATCAATATTTACATGACCGGCCTGAGCATTGCTAATATGGAGAAAAGATTGGTTTTCGGAATATGTAACTACGTGGTTGAAATTTTCGGGATTTGTTATTTCTTCGTCAGTAGCAGAACCATTGCAATCAAAACCAAGATCAAGTGAATCATATCGTTGACCAAGAAGAGTTTGATTTACAACAGTGCTGTCAATACATAACCATTCTTTCATTATTGATGCATATACTTGTCTAAAATCATTAGTGTTATAAAGATTTCCATTTCGAGTTAAATTAGATAAATCAGGATGTTCTCCGATAAAGCCATTACCATCCAATCCGGTTCCAAAAAGCATCATTGGTGCGGCGGTACCATGATCTGTTCCTCGAGATCCATTTTCATTTACTCTTCTTCCAAACTCTGAAATTGTCATAGACACAACTTTATCATCCCATCCGGCATCTTTAAGGTCTTCATAAAAATAAGCCATAGTTTCTGATAGCTGAGTGATGAGTTCTTCTTGTCTATTTAATTGATCATTGTGTGTATCAAAACCTCCCAAGGTAACGAAGTATACTTTAGTCCCCAAATTACCTTTTATAAGCCTGGAAACAACGCTTAATTGTTGAGAAAGTCTATTGTCCGGGTAATTTCCGTAATCAGACGTACTTTCATATGCGTCATTAATAACCCCAGCATAGGTAAAAGTGGTATTGGCGATTCCTTTTAGATATCCTACTTTTTCTCCATGCGTGCAGTTCGGAAGATTGTTTAGGTCGTAGAGAGACCCATTTTGGGCGATTTCATAAAGCTTTTTTGGGTCAGCTACAGAAAAAGCAAAATTATTTTGATCTCCATTAAATATCATGTTACCACTACTTCCTATTTGAATTGCGGCAGGTCGTTCTGGTGGATTCAATAAATAATCAGGATATAAGTTTTCAAAATATCTGCCCATCCATCCGGTATTTTCTTCATCAATTACATCTGAAGTTGCCCAGATATCAGAACCGGTAAAATGTGATAGAGAACTTTCTTCATATCCAACGCCGTGCACTATTTTCATCTGACCTTCTCCCCATAATTGCTGAAATTTGTTTGCATAATTAGGCATCCCATAGTCATCATTAAGTTTGAATAGTTGATTTTCTGGTATTTTTATGTTAGGACGAGCAGAGGCATATGTGTCATATTGATTTATAGGGACAACGGTATTTAAACCGTCATTTCCTCCTTTAAGCCTTACAATAACAAGCACTCTATCTGTTTCAGAATCATTAAGTGCAGCAGATAAAGGAGAAGGTTTTGATACAGATAACGCTGTATTAGCTAATGCTACAGTGCCTCCACCAACAATACCTAATGCTTGTAAAAAAGAACGTCTATTCCATTTTTTATGTTCTATATTATTACAGCTACCGGGTTTCGGTGAGAAATTTTTATAATGAGTATCGCACATGATGTTTCTATTTAAGTTGGAATTCGGGAATCGTTATAAGAAATTGTAAAAGTATATAGACTTGTCTGGGAGCAGTGTTCCAGTTAAGACTCCAGGTGCCGTCTTCAAAATAATTTTCGGGAACCTGATCTTTAAAAATTTCTAATCCTTGACTGTATTCTGTAGCACTTAGTAACTCTTTGGAAAGAAAATAATCCAAAATCGATCTGGAAACAAGTTCCACGTCACTAGAATCGCCACCCATAATACTTATTGCAAGCACCCTAAATTGCTCTTCATTATGTCGCCATGATCTCCAAAGATACCAACCTATCCTATCCCATCTTGTGGTTAACGTACTAGAGTCTATCCAGTCCTTATCTCCCTGCCAACCTGCAACATCAACCGGTTTTAATAATTCTTGGCCTAATTCCTGACATCCACCGCGAATTTTGTTGTTAAACTCAAAATCTGCGGGTAATTCGAAATTTAGATCTTTAAAGAAATTAACCTGAATATCAACAGGACTTTTAATGCATACGCCTAGACTTCTTTGGTCAAAGAAATGCTCACTTTTAAATAGTTGCCTAAGTACGGGTGCTATTTCAAAATTAGTTTCAAAAAAGGTCTGAGCAAGTTGATTAACAATATTTTCATTAACAACAGGACTAATAAAGTACCGATATAATTTAGTACATATGAACTGGGCTATTTGTTGAGGTCTTTCTTCAAATAATATTCTAATTATATCATAATAATCCCAGTTGCCAGTTTGACCAAAAATGGTCTTTTCCTCATTGTCAAATTTGTTTTCATCAAAAGTAATTGGACCCCAACGTAGCTCTCTTTTATTCCAGCCAGTTAATGCTCTAGCCGTTTCAACGATATCATTTTGCGTATAACCATTGTCTACACCTAGTGTAAATAACTCATAAAGCTCCCTTCCGTAATTTTCGTTGGGTCTATTTTTGGTGTTTTCATTACCATTAAGGTAAATTAGCATTGCTGAAGATAGTCCGATATCACTAGTAAAATCTTTAAAATTACCTAAAGCATGAAGTTGTAAGAGATTATAATATTGAAACATATACGCAGGGCTGCTATATACATTATCTTCTGTTACAAAATGATTACTCCAGAATAATGTCAAACGATCTCGTAAGTTATTTTGAAACATATCTGCTACCATTTGATTTTTCCAATTTCTTCTATACTCAACAGAATTTTCTGGAGTAGCATCAAAGTCATCTTTAACCCAATAACCCCATTCTGGTGCTGGAGTTGGGTTTAGATTCAGGGCTTCATCAATTAGATTATCAATTAAGGTAGAAGGATTTTGGTTAAGAGCATTATCTACTGTTTCTGGAATTGCTCCAAAACCTAGTCTTCTAAACAAATGATTTACTTTTTGTCTATTCCAGGGATTTGAATCAGTAGGAGAATAGACGTTTAATGAAGCAACATTACATGAAGTATTTGTTGTTATCATAAATGGGTTAAGTTAGTTAATAGTATTCTGACAATATTAAATTTTGAAACGCTATCATTTGATTATTAGTTTCTTATTAAGAAACGTTTAGCTCTTATTATGAAAATTTTTGGTTTTTTATTTTCATAAGAAGCATTTCAAACAGAGTAAAAACATATGAATTTATGAATTCAGTAACCAGATGTGTTAAGGTTTTTAGTATTCGTAGTAGATTAGCGAGAATTTGTCGTTTAAAAAATCTATAAAACCATTAAACCCTTTAAAAGAGATAAGTAATAGGTTACAATAGTCTTAAATAATTTATAAGTATTTTATGGTAATAATTGTTTTGACATAAAAAAGCCCTGATCTTTTTAAAATCAGAGCTCTTTGAATTTGATATACGATTACGGTATTATGAAATTAATAATGACTTACTAAATTCACCAGTTCCGGTTTCTATTCTATAAACATATTGACCGGTACTTAATCTTGTTCCTGCAGATTCTTTAACATTAATAACATGATCACCTTCTAAAAGCATTTCATTTCTTAACGTGGCTACTTTCTGTCCAATGATATTAAACAAGGTGATATCCACATGGGTAGTTTCCGGGTTATTAATATTGATAAAGGTTTGCCCACCATCATAGGTAACTATGTGCGAAAGAGTCTCTCCATCTCCCGGAATGTTAGGACTAACGCCGCCACAGGTAAATCCTAAATCTATGGATTCAAAATCTGCACCTAATAATGCTCTGTTTACAGTATCTGGATCAATACATAACCATTCTTTCATTATAGTAGAATAAATCTGTCTAAAATCATTAGTACTTTCTGCATTAAAACCTACTGTTGGATTTGAAGGTAGTGTTGGATGTTCCCCTATAAAACCATTACCATTAAGTCCTGTCCCAAAAAACATCATAGGCGCTACAGTACCGTGGTCAGTTCCTAAAGAGCCGTTTTCTACCAGTCTTCTCCCAAATTCTGAAATTGTCATAGTTAGCACTTTATCGTCCCACCCTGAAGCTTGCAAATCTGCATAAAAATTACTAATACCTTCAGAGAAGGAGTTCAATAGTTGCTGATGTCTTTGTATCTGATTGTTATGAGTATCAAATCCACCCAACGTGACCATAAATACTTTGGTTCCCAAGTTCCCTTTAATTAATCGCGCAACAATTCGCATTTGTCTGGCAAAGTTGTCATCTTCTAAGTACCCTCCAAAATCTGTAGATCTATTAAAAGCTTCATAAATTGCTTCAGCATATGTGTAAGTCACATTGGTACTTTCTCTAATAAAATTAAGACGATCGCCATAGGTACAATCTGGTGAAGGATCTAAACTATATCCTTGGTTTTCAATATATGATTCTAATCTTCGAGGATCAGAAATGGCAAAAGAGAAATCATTTTCGGGACCTTTAAAAATAAGATTTCCGATACTTCCTATCTGGATAGATGGTGGACTGGGTGGTGGACTAGTAATATAACTAGGATATAGTTCCTGAAAGTATCTTCCCATAAACCCAGAACGTTCTTCTTCAGTTAGATTGGTATTTGCCCAAATATCGGTTCCTCTAAAATGTGATAATGTTTGATCTTCATAACCAACTCCGTGTGCAACTTTCATTTGTCCGTCACCCCATAAATTTTCTAATTTATTCATAGGTTTAGGCATAGCATATTCATTTTCTTCCAGATTGATAAATTCACTTGGAGGAATTTTAATTAACGGTCTGGCGTTTGCATAAATATCATATTGATTTACAGGAATTATTGTATTGTAACCATCATTTCCGCCACCTAATCTGCATATGATTAGGATTTTATCTGTTTCAGCCTGGCTTAAGGCCAAAGATAGTGGAGACGGTCTGGAGACAGTTAAGTTGGTATTTGCCAACATCATAGAACCTCCTCCTACTAGGCCTAAGGCTTGCAAAAAAGATCTACGGTTCCATTTTTTGTGTTCATCTGGATTACAAACTCCTTCTTTCGAAGTGTGTTTTACTTCTTTTATATTGTTATGGTGGTGTGTATTACACATAAGTTTATTATTTAAGTTGGAATTCAGGGACTTCATCAATATGACTCAGCAACGCGTAGAACTGGTCAGAAACTCCTGGCAAGTCTAGTGTCCAAATAAATGGAGCAACGGCGTCTGGCTCATAATAATTATCGGGATAAAACTCTTTGAAAATAGCCAAGGCTTCATCAAATAAAGTTTGATCTTCTAATCCTCTTGGAAGAAAATAATCTAAAATAGCTTTTACAACGATGGTTACCTGTTCTCCTTGTAAGCTGTTATTCACAAATCCATCTGCCAATGTTCCGATAGGCAAACCATTTAAGAAGTCACTAAATTGTGTTTGATTTTGAGAATAAAAAGTATTTAGAATGTTTTGGATACCTTCCCATCTTCCAATTAAATAATCAGGACTAATCCAATCTTCATCTCCTTGCCAGCCTTCTACATCGATCGGATTTAAAACTTCCTGTCCTATAGTCGTGGTTCTACCTAATAAGGAATTTAGCGATGCGATCGTAGGAGGCGATTCAAAATTTAATTGTTTAAAGAAATTAACAAATAAATCTATAGGGCTTTTAATAATTGCACCAATAGCTTGCTGATCAAAGAAATGCTCACTTTTAAAAAGTTGTCGCAATACCGGAGCAATCTGCCAGTTATTGGTAATAAACGTTTGTGCCATTTGTGCAACGATATCTTCATTACAAGTAGGGCTTACAAAATAAGTATATAATTTACCACAGATAAAATTAGCTATAAGAGTTTCACGCTGTGTAAATAAATGGGCAATTACATCATCGGGACTGCCCAAACCATAGTATCCAAAATTTGCTGATTGGCCAAAAATTGTTTTGGTGTCGTTGCTAAAACGAGCTGGATTAAAGGTAATAGGCCCCCAAGGGATATCATTGGTCTCTACCCAACCAGTTATGGCTTTTGCAGTTTCGATGACATCACTTTCATTATATCCGTTATCTACACCTAATGTAAACAATTCATAGAGCTCTCTAGCGTAGTTTTCATTAGGTCTGTCCCTGGTATTCTCATCACCATTTAGATAAACTAACATAGCTGAAGAAATACCTATATCATATACAAACTGTCTGAAATTACCAAGAGCGTGAAACTGTAAAAGATTATAGTATTGATATTGATAGGCAGGACTCCTGTAGACTTGATCTTCAGTAACAAAATGATTGCTCCAAAATAATGTCAATCTATCTCTGAGACCATTTTGAAGGAAATCATAGATCATTTGTCTTTTACCTTCACTACGGTAAAATCTGGTATCATTATCTTCATTCGCCATTTCGGCGGCTTCAAACTGATCACGATTCCAGAAAGCCCATTCAGGCGCCGGTGAAGGAACTAAGGCAATAGCCTGATCAATTAATGAATCTATTAAAGTAGAAGGGTCATTTTGATTTAAAGCATCAATTACCTGATTTTTAGTGGCTCCAAAGGCGACTCGGCGGTATAAATGATTTATTTTACTTACATTCCAGGGGTTCTCTGTAGTCGGAACGTAAGGATCCAAAGATGCTAAGTTACAAGAAGTATCAGAGATCATAGGCAAATAGGTTTATTAGTGTTAAGGGACAATTTTCACTGTAATATAATAGTTTAGAACGAAAACATTTGTTAATTAGTATCATAAAATTAAATTTTAAGAAATGTTGAAGCCTGATTCTTTACAAAAAGGAGATAAAATAGCAATAGTTTCTACAGCCAGAAAAATTACTAAGAAAGAAATTGATGAAGCAATTACTATTCTTAAAAAATGGGACTTAACCCCTGTTATCGGTTCAACAATTGGTATAGAGAATAATCAATTTGCAGGATCAGATGAAGATAGAAGAACTGATTTTCAGAAAATGTTAGATGATAAAGAAATTAAAGCTATATGGTGTGCTCGCGGAGGATATGGTACGGTTCGAATCATAGACCGATTAGACTTTGCCGCTTTTATAAGAAAACCAAAGTGGATTGTTGGTTACTCTGATATAACAGTCTTACATTCTCATATCCATAGTCTAAACATTTCCACCATACACGCAGCAATGCCAATTGATATTTATAAAAGCACAGAGATGTCTAGAAAAACACTTCGCAACGCATTGTACGGAGTAAGCAGTACTCATACTATTAAATCTAATAGCAATAATAAACCAGGGAATTGTACAGGAAGACTTGTTGGGGGTAATTTATCTATTTTATATTCGTTATGCGGTTCTGTATCTTCCATCAAAACTAAAGGTAAAATACTTTGTATAGAGGATCTGGACGAATATTTATATCATATTGACCGAATGTTACAGAACTTAAAACGTAATGGATATTTTGACGAATTATCAGGTTTACTTGTAGGAGGGATGACAAAAATGCATGACAACAATGTTCCTTTTGGGAAAAATGTAGAGGAAATTATTTTAGATGCGGTCAAGGAATATGATTTTCCTGTGGTATTTGATTTCCCCTTAGGACATATTGATGATAACTGGGCTTTAGTACTGGGAGCACAAGTTTCATTGAATATTTCTAATGAGTTCGTAACCTTAGAATACGTATAAAGATGGCAGATCATAATAAGCTTGGTAAAGAAGGGGAAAAATTAGCTATAGAATTTCTGGAAAAAAACCAGTATCATATTCTGGAAAAAAATTACAGATATCTGAAAGCCGAAATTGATATCATTGCACAAAAAGGGAACACCATTATAGTTGTAGAAGTTAAAACCAGAAGCACTCCGGAATTTGGAGATCCTCAGGATTTTGTGAAACCGAAACAAATACAATTATTAGTAAAAGCAATTGATCATTATGTGGTGGAAAACGATTTGGATGTTGAGGTTCGTTTTGATATCGTAGCTATTATCAAAAATAAATCCGGAATTAAAATTGAACATCTCGAAGATGCTTTTTACCATTTTTAATCATATGCTGAAGTTAATAGAATAAAGAATGAACTATCGCAAGCTTGGCAATTCCGAATTAGAGGTTAGTGAGGTTTCTTTTGGGTGTATGTCCTTACACAAAGACATCAAAACTGTTAATAAATTGATACACGAGGCTTATGACTATGGCATCAACTATTTTGATACTGCTGACATATATCAAAGTGGTCATAATGAAATGATGCTTGGAAAGGCGGTAAAAAATTTTAGAGATAAAATAATCATCGGTACAAAAGTAGGTAATCAACCAAGGATAGACGGTAATAGTTGGGATTGGAATCCAAAAAAAGATTATATCCTTAAAGCTGTTGATGATAGTCTTCGTCGATTAAAGACGGATTATATAGACCTTTACCAATTGCACGGAGGTACTATTGATGATCCAATTGATGAAACTATAGATGCATTTGAAACGTTAATAAAAGAAGGGAAAATTAGATATTATGGGATCTCGTCTATACGACCAAATGTGATAAAAGAATATGTTAGACGTAGTAATATATCCAGCGTCATGATGCAATACAGCCTTTTGGATAGGAGGCCAGAAGAATCTTGTCTGGGTCTATTACAAAAAAATAATATCGGAGTACTGACAAGAGGATCCATAGCCAAAGGCTTGCTGGCAGGAAAACCACCAGCTGATTATTTGAATTATACTACCTCGGAAGTAAAAAAGGTCATTGAGAAATTAAAAAACGTTTCTGGTGTAGATAAATCAATTGGTCAAACAGCAATTCAATTTGTGCTGAAACATCCATCAATAACGTCTTCGGTAGTGGGTCTTCGAATAAAGGAACAGTTGCTTGAATGCATACAAATCTTTAAAACTAGATCACTGTCAGATTTAGAACTACGACTTCTTAAGAGTACGGTTGAACCACTTATATATAAGAAACATAGATGATGAATATTGTTAGAACTTCCCTTTTTTAAATGTATGAATGTACCCAATCGTTCGCGCTCATTTATGATTTCAACTATCTTTGGGAGGTAACTATTAACTCTTTTTATGAACTCATTTAGAATTATAGATCTAGTGTTATTTTTAGGAATTAGTCAAGGTATTTTTTTGGCTATTACGTTACAATTGTTGTCAAATAAAAATCGCTCCGCAAATTTCATTTTGTCTATCATTCTATTCTTCTCTTCGATTATATTGGTAGGGAGGCTATATTATTTTGTTTTTAAAGATAGTGTCTTTTTATGGCGATTAGGGATGCACGTGGATAGCGCTATATATTTATATGGGCCTCTACTGTATTTATACGTCAGGCGAATGATAGTTAGTTCTAAAGAGAAGCCTGTTCTAAAGTGGGTAGAATTTATTCCATCCGGAATACATTTAATATATGTGCTATGGACTTATAGTTTTTCTATACAGGAAATTTCAGAAATGTATTATGATGGTTTTTTCAATATTCCGTATTTTGTTATAGAATTTTCTATTATTGCAGTATTTGCAATCTATATCGTAAAATCATTCTCATTATTACGAAGATTTCGATTGGCGGAAGAACGAGTTTTATCTTTTCATCAGGAAATATATTTTTACCTTATTACTTTACTATCTGTTTTTTCTATTTTAACTTTCTTTTGGTTTTTAAACCTTACGATAAGCTTTGGTTTAAAAGTATATAATCCATATTTTAATTACAACATTGTTTGGTTCTGTGTCCCGGTAATTATGTACATAGTGGGTTTTTATAGTTTCAAACAACCGGAAATCTTTAGAGTGCCTATTTTTAATTCCAAAAAAGATACAATCAGGAATAGGCTTGGAAAAGATAAAATCGACACATTAACTAATGCATTGGAACATTTATTAGTGGTTGATAAAATTTACCTGAATCCAAATCTAACACTCACGAAACTGGCAACAGAACTAAAAGTGTCTTCTAATGATTTGTCTTGGTTTTTGAATAAAATCTATGAGTGTAACTTTTATGAATATATTAATAGATATCGATTACAAGAATTCCTTGCAAAGATTCAGAGAGGAGAACACGAACAACATACTATTTTAGCTTTGTCATTTGATTCAGGATTTAATTCAAAATCAACTTTTAACAAAGCCTTTAAAAACCTCTTAGAAGACACACCTAGTAATTATATCAAAAAAATGTCAGGGGTCTAAGCATTCCTTAAAAATTGAAAGCATAAACGGGGATGGTATTTTACTAAAGCAGAAGCCTGTATTCATCAATTTTTGTAACGCTTTTAACATTTTTTTAACATCGATTCTTTCATAAGTGTATTTTAGAAAATAAGTAAGGTTGTTGTCTGATATACTTTTTAGGTCACGATTTAATTAGTGAAAATCAAAAAAGAAAATTAATTTCTAATACGATTCTTGCTTTAGAGATTATAAAGTCATTCATAAGACACTCGTGATGTTCAGTATAATAAATTATAATACATCTATATTCCTCTGATTTTACTATTAGAATATCTTTTAATAAGATAATACAAAATAGAGTAGGACGTCCTAATGTATCCATAGCGCCTCTTAATGTACCCAAAACGTTGATTCATAACTTGATTAAGAAGTAGTATTGAAGAAATTTTAAAATCAAATATTATGAAACAATTTAAAAGAACATTCAGATGGATTTCCCTATGTAGCGTGCTAATAGGGTTAATTTCTTGCTACGGAGATGGTATAGATCCTGATTTAGAAGTAGAAACATTAATTAGTAACTTTGCAGCTAATGGTGCTGTATCTGTTGACAGAAATGGAGATGTGTACGTATCAGAGTACGGTAGATTTGTTGATACCGGTGGCAGCGGGACTAGAATTTTCAAGTTAGATGCTAGAGGAAACATCTTAGATACAATACAAGGTTTATCTGGTCCAATGGGTACTGCAAAAGATTCTAAAGGAAATTTATTTGTAAATAATGCAAACAATACCGTTAATGGTCAGGTTCTAAAAATTACTCCTACCGCAGAAAGAGAAGTAATCGCTACCATTGATGGTTGGCCGAGTAGTATGACAATTGATAAACATGACAATCTTTATATTTCAAATTATACAGCACCAACAGTACACAAAATTTCCGCTAATGGTGAAGTCATAGAATATGCTAACGATCCTAGATTGTTAGGTGGTGTCGGAATTGATTTAGACAGTAAAGGAAATGTAATCGTAGCAAATTTTTATACGGCTGATATCTATTCAATAAATAAAAATGGTGAGATTTCACTAATCGCCAATATTCCAGATATTGTTATACAGAATTTCGGTATCGGTTATATCACTGTAATTAATGATATAATCTTTGCCACTGGAATAGCCGTTAATTATATCTACAAAGTAACCATGGACGGTAAGGTTGAAACAATTGCAGGTAATGGAGAAGCATTACAAGCAGATGGTTTGTTATTAGAGGCGTCTTTTAGTAACCCTAATGGTATCGCAGCAAATAAAAGGACAAAAACATTATACATCTCTGAGTATACTGGAGTTGGAGGATTACGCAAAATCAATTTGAGACCATATTAATGTTATGAGGCTAAAAGGTTGGAACGTTAACATTCCAACCTTTCTTAGATACGGAACATATAGAATATAATTAATAATAATTATAGGTTTTATTAGGTAAGATTATTTACTTTAAAAAGGATGAGCGTACCCAATCGGTCGTATCTATTTCTGATTTCGATTACCTTTGGACGATAACTTTTTAATCGCTTTTATGAATTCATTTGGGATTATAGATTTGATATTATTTCTAGGAATAAGTCAAGGTGTTTTTTTGGCTATTACACTTTCTTTAGTTCACAACAAAAATAAACCGGCTAATAAAGTATTGTCTTTCTTGTTACTAATAGCTTCAATAATGCTTTTTGGAAGAATATTTTATCCAAAATTTCAGGGAGTTTTCTTTTTTAGAATTGCAAGTTTTGTAGATACACTTATTTTTATTTTTGGACCTTTATTATATACCTATGTAAGAAGATTGACTTTTAAAGAATCTCCGGATTATAAGATTCCAAAGTATCACTTTATACCGGCACTTCTTCATTTACTGTTTTTTAGTTGGACATTATTTTATTCCTCTGATGATATAAGAATCATGATTAATAATGGAGATTTTAATATTATCTATTTCATTGTGGAGACCAGTGGGTTGTTATCTAATATTGTATATGTTTTTTCGTCGTATCAATTAATTAGAGTTTATAAGATAGAAGAAAAAAATAATCTATCCTATTCACAAAATGTACAGACTTTCCTGTCGTTTTTGTTATTGGGGGTTTTAGTGTTCTTAATTCTCTGGGTCATAGGATATGCTAATTACTTTTTGAAATTAAGAGAATTACGTTACATTAGTTATCATCTGATCTGGATTTCAATACCCATATTCATCTATATTGTCGGATTTTTTAGTCTGAAACAGCCAGAAATTTTTAGAATGTCGGTCGTAACGAAACGAAAAGTGCAGAAAGAGCGATTAGATGGAGAAGAATTGGAGATATTAACGAAAGGATTAGAAGACCTTATGGTTAAGAGAAAAATATATCTTAATAATGAACTCACTCTAAAAGATCTTTCAGAGGAATTAAAAACATCTACTAATAATGTATCCTGGTTACTGAATAATATACATAAGTGTAATTTTTATGATTATGTAAACACCTACAGAGTACAAGAGTTTATTTCTAAAATTCAAAATGGAGAGCACTTCCATCATACCCTTTTAGCACTTTCCTTAGATTCCGGATTTAATTCTAAGTCCACGTTTAATAAAGCTTTCAAAATGGTTAAGAATGATACACCTAGTAATTACATAAAAAAATTAAAAATTTCTTAAAAACGTTTCACAGGATACACACGGTCGATTATTCAATGGTTTTGATTCAATTTTGAGTATAACTTTTAAAATTAAATCAAATGAAACGTACAGTTAATTATTTTTTTAGAGTCAAGAAAACGAGATACTCGTTACCTATAGTGTCCGCTCTTATTTTATCCTCTTTCCTTATTTCCTGCAGACCTGGAGAGGTGCCCAATATCATAACAAACGTAGAGACAGTTGCGGATGGTTCATTTTCTGATGGATTGGCGATAGATCGTAAAGGAAATTTATACGGGTCTGATTTCTATGGAAACACTGTCTATAAAATGAGCCCATCAAAAGAAGTAACAGTTTTTGCAGATGGTTTAATCTCTCCGAATGGAATAGGAATAAATAAAGATGAAGAAATATACGTTTGCGATCATTTGGGAAATACCATTTATAAGTATTCGCAAGAAGGTATACAATTAGATAGCATTCCTGCAATTTCTCCTGCTGGTATAAAACGAATTCCAGGAACTAACGATATGCTGTTTGTAGAATATAATACGAATACTATCAATTTATTATCAGAGGATAATACGATAACTAAATTACACGAAGGCTCACCGATAAATGGACCTGCGGGAATTGCTTTTGATAGAAGAGGGAATACCTATATAGGAAATTTTAATGACAGAAAAATCTATAAATACAAGGATGGAGCACTTTCTTTTATTGCAGAATTACCTGCAGAAGCCCCAAATGCTAATTTTTTAGGTTTTTTGACATATGCTAAAGGTTTTCTCTTCGCAACTCAACTTGGAGAGCACAAGATATATAAAATCAATCCTAACAAAGAGAATGATTTTGAAGTCTTCGCTGGTAGCACTTTAGGTAACAATGATGGAGATATTTCTGAAGCTACCTTCAATTTTCCAAATGGTATTTTGGCAAGTTCCAATGGCAAATTTTTATATGTATCTGATGCCGGAACGAGTAATCTGAGAATAATTGAAAGTCATATTGAGTATTGATTTAACATTAAATCAAAGGGAATATTCTCTTTTTTATTCGTAACTTATAGCTCACAAAACAAATTAATCTTAAAACCAATGTATTATGCTAAAATCAATTTTAACTCAGAAAGGGGTAAAACAATTAAACAAAGATCAACAGCAGTCCATCAATGGTGGAGGCGGTGAATTAAATGATTTTTGCCATTCGGATAGTGAATGTAATTATCCATTAATCTGTGCGGGATGTTTATGCAGACCTGTAGGAGGACCTTTTTAATTCCATATGAATAATTTTTAAGGCTAATTTAAATAATAAAAAGACTGGAAATATTAGTTTTCGGTCTTTTTTATTGATTAATGAATTGGTAAACAGTACGTTTTATTGCTGATCGATAAACGTTTTTGCCAGATCAAAGGATAACGTAAATAAATCAGATACAGAACCACTTCGATTCATCAGTATGGATATGGAAATATTGTATTCAGGAAACAAAATAAAGACAGAAGTAGATCCTGCAGCAGTTCCGGCGTGATGAATGATCTGAACTTTATGATCCTGACCATACATTTTTTCTGTAAAGCCATTACGCCATCCCATCGCATAATTTTGATCCTTCACTTCTCCGTTATCCAAGGTAACGGGTTGTATAAGGATTTCTGTAGTTTTTTTATCCAAAATTTGATAATTTAGAAATGCGTTTCCGAGTTTTACAAGATCTGTTGGTGTAGCAACAAATCCACCACCAGCCAATTTATTACTGTTATTTACCTTAAATACTTCTTTGTACATGTTTTTATCAACTTCATAAAACGTTGAAATATTTTTTGTGAACAACGAAGATGTTTCCCCTTGTATATCATCAAGACCTAAACGATTAAAAACGTCATCTTCCATAAAACTGAGAAAGTCTTTGCCAGAAGCTCCTTCTAGCATAGCACTCAATAAAGTGTAATTATATGAGCTATAGCTAAAATCCGTTCCCGAAGGAAATAGTAATTGCGAATTGCTAAAGATTCCTACACTTTCTTGCACTGTTGTATATTCATCATTGTTCAGGTGTTCCCAAATAGGAAAACAAAAACAAGTACTATAGTTTCGTATTCCAGAGGTATGTGATGCCAATTGTTTTACTGTAATTTCAGAGAGTTTTTCGTTTACGTAAGGAACAAAATCTTTGACTTTAGAATATGTATTTATCTTACCATTTTGTAAAAGTACGCCTACCCCTAATGAAGTTACTGCTTTGGAGGTGCTTCCAATCCTGAATTTTGTGTCAAGGGTTAATTGTATGTCATTTTCAATGTCCTGGTATCCAATAGTATTAGACCAGATTACCTTACCGTTCATTCCGATAGCAACAGATACCCCCGGTGTGTTAAGGTGCATAAACGTTTCTTTAAAAATACTATCGGCTTTTTTTAATGGCTCATTATCGTGATACGTGATTGGTTCTAAATCTTGGATGTTTGGTAGAGAATTCCATCCAGATGTATGTGTAAAGATAGGTTCAAAAAGAAAAAAACAGATGACTAATATTGGTAAGATTACAGAAGCGGTAATGATATATTTTTTCATTGTTGTTTAAGTTTAATGTGAGTTGGGCATAAGAAAATTTAATGTCAGTCAGAGTGGTCGGCCGCGACGGATTGTATCAAAGACAAGTAAATTTTCAATCAAAAGCCTAATTTCGATATCCTCCACAGGCGGGCAAGCTAATTTTTCTTCGTTTCACTATGAGAAATCACTCAATCTGACAGCTTTTTAAACCAAATTCTTTTATCGAACTCAGGTTAGTTTAAACTTTGACTAAGGATTTCCTGTCATTCAATCAATATTCAATGATATTTTAGTGTGAATAAATACCAGTTGGATTATTCTGTCGCAGCGTTTTTTCTTTAGCTTTTATCATTTCACAAACCTTAAAAAGTAAAATGATCTCTAACAGAATGGTAGGCGTAAGAAAGACCAATCCGACTACTGATAGTATAATTGTGGTCAAGAACGCGTATGTAATGATTTCAAAAATTGATGTAATTACAGCGATCGTTCCTAAAGCACCCTGAAGCCTGTAGATTGATATTCCGAATAATATTCCGATAATTCCATAAGTCATCGATTCAGCTCCAATGACAATCGGATAATTAATACCATCCATATATACGGAAATGATATCAAACCCATAGAATAGAACTGTTACAAAAATGAACATAAAGGCTGTTATTCTCAACAAGTAATTTTTGAAGATTTTTCCTGTAAGGACAAAACCACGTGTAAAAAGTACTATAGAAATTAATAAGACTATTTTTAAAAGAATATACACTACTTCATTGATGATCATTTCGTTTTCCTGATGCCTGTAATAATCTGCATAAACTTCTACAAAACCTAATAAAAAATAAACAATACCACTGATCCAGGCAATATTAAGTTGTCTTATTAAAAAGCTTGTTTCTTTTTCATCATCTATTTCAAGCAGAAATAATTTTTTAAATTCTTTGGTAACTTTAGAATCTTCAGTTTTTATTTTTTCGAGATCGTAATCGAGTGCTGAGAGAATAGTCTTGATAGTATAACTTCTAGGTGTTACCTCTCCTGCTTCAATTCTCTGTATTGTTCTTACACTAATATTACATTGTTCGACTAACTCCTCCTGAGTGAGTCCTTTTGATTTTCTGAGTTCAGATATTTTCCGACCTAATTCTGGCTGTTTCATGATTTGATCTATTTTCATTTTGTTCAGCAATATTAAGTGGCAATGTTAATTTCTCAAATTTTTTCAATCGTATTTAACCCGACATTTACCCGACAAACCAGTAATATCAATATCTTAGCAGGTGTCAATGTATTTCGAGAAAGGTAAAAATTGTAGACAAATATTCTTCCTTCTTATCTAACCAACCGTAATGACCACATTCATCTAATAGGACTAACTCTGAATTTGGAAATGTTTCATGTGCTTTTAAAGCTGTTTTCTTGTCGATGATATCTTGTTTGCCTTGTATGATCAATACAGGTTTTTTAAAAGATGAAAGTGAGTTTTTACAATCATATTGAATTTTTCTTAAATCCTGAAATACCAACATATTAATCAGAGTATTTCCTTGGGTTAATCTTTCTGCAATGATAGGAATGTAAGTTTTATTAAATAAATAAGCAGGAGCTAAAGTTTTACCCCGATTTAGACGAGCTTGATATGTAGTGTCTCCTTCAGCAATTTTATTAGACCAGACTTGTAATTGTAATTTTTCTGAAGCAGAGAGTTTCGAATTAATATTTTGACCAACATAATTTAACAACTCCAGATCTAAACCTCCGGATGCAGAGAGTATCAACTTGTTAATTTTATTTGGATGTTTTGATGCATAATAGGAAGCAAGAATACCACCAAATGAATGTCCCATAACATTCCAGGTATCTAATTGTAGGTGTGCTCTGAGCTTTTCTATATCTTCAATCATTAAATCCATAGTAATAGTCTCTCCGGAGATGGAGTTTAAAATCGAGTTTCCGGTTCCTCGCTGATCATAAATTATGGTTTTATAATTTTTAGACAATAAAGATCCAATGGTTCTAAAACCTTTACTATTCATTCCTGGACCTCCGTTGATAATAAGTAATGGATCACCTTCTCCAAAGGTTTCATAATAAATCTTATAGGATTCACTTTCGATCAAACCACCGTTTTGACCTAATATAATAATGGAATTGAATAACGATAATAATATAAAACTTATATGTTTCATTTCTCCACAGTTTCTGATATCTGACGTAAAGGTTGTAATACCTTTAATGCTTTCTTAATCGTATCTATGTTTTCGAAAGTTACTAATAATCTCAATCCATTTCTGGTATTTTTTTCTTTCATTTTACATATGGCAGGATTTTTCTGAATAAATTGTAATACTTTGGTAAACACCGGACTTTGATAAAAGCTGGATTGTTGATCATTGATGAAATATCCAATCAATTTATTTTGTTTCATAATGATCTTTTCAATACCAACAGATGTGGCAATCCATTTGATACGAACTGAGTTTAATAGATCTACTGCTTGATCCGGTAATTCTCCAAAACGATCAATTAATCGTTTTTCATAAGACTGTAATGCTTCTTCATCCTTAATAGTATTCAGTTCTGTATAAAGATTTAACCTTTCTGTGATATTATTGATGTAACTATCAGGAAAAAGAAGCTCAAAATCAGTATCAATCTGAGTATCTTTCAGATATACTTTTTCTTTAGTACTATCCTCATATAACTCGGCAAATTCATTTTCCTTCAGTTCTTCAATAGCTTCATTAAGTATTTTTTGATAGGTGTCAAAACCAATTTCATTGATAAAACCACTTTGTTCTCCTCCTAAAAGATCTCCGGCACCACGAATTTCTAAATCTTTCATAGCGATATTAAATCCACTACCCAATTCTGAAAACTGTTCTAATGCGGTGATACGCTTTCTGGCATCTTCGGTCATGGCGGAGTAGGGAGGTGTAATAAAATAACAGAAGGCTTTTTTGTTACTTCTACCAACACGACCTCTCATCTGATGGAGATCAGATAGTCCAAAATTGTTGGCATTATTAATAAAGATAGTATTGGCGTTAGGCACGTCCAGTCCGCTTTCTACAATCGTGGTGGAAATTAAAACGTCAAACTCTCCATTCATAAAAGAAAGCATCAGATTTTCTAACTTTTTACCATCCATTTGTCCATGGCCTATGGCTACTTTAGCATCCGGAACCAGGCGTTGTACCATTCCAGCAACTTCTTTGATATTTTCTATTCTATTATGGATAAAGAAAACCTGTCCGCCACGCTGTATTTCATAACTTATGGCATCACGTATTGTCTCTTCACTAAATCGAATCACATTGGACTCAATAGGATATCGATTAGGTGGAGGAGTAGTAATGGTGGATAAATCCCGAGCAGCCATTAAACTAAACTGTAATGTCCTCGGAATAGGAGTGGCAGTTAAAGTAAGCGTATCTACATTTTCTTTGATAGTTTTTAGTTTATCCTTTACCGAAACTCCGAATTTTTGCTCTTCATCAATCACCAGTAATCCCAGATCCTTAAATTTTACATTTTTATTCACCAATTGATGGGTTCCTATGATAATATCAACTTTACCAGCAGCCAAATCTTCCAGAGTTTCTCTTTTTTGTTTTGCCGTTCGGAAACGATTTATGTAGTCCACCGTTACCGGAAAATCTTTGAGTCGTTCTCTAAATGTTTTTGCATGTTGAAAAGCAAGAATAGTAGTTGGAACCAATACTGCTACCTGCTTTCCGTTATCCACTGCTTTAAACGCAGCTCTGATAGCAACCTCAGTCTTACCAAAACCAACATCACCACAAATTAATCGGTCCATGGGTCGTTCACTTTCCATATCTGCTTTTACATCTGCTGTAGCGGTGCTTTGATCAGGGGTGTCTTCATATATAAAGGAAGCTTCTAATTCGTGCTGCAAGTAACTATCCGGATTGTATTGAAACCCTTTTTGTAATTTTCGTTTTGCATACAATTGAATCAGATTAAATGCGATATGCTTTACTCTTGCTTTGGTCTTTTGTTTTAGAGTTTTCCAGGCTTTGGAACCTAGCTTATAGATCTGTGGTGGTTTGCCATCTTTACCATTAAATTTTGAAATCTTATGAAGCGAATGAATACTTAAGTATAAGACATCTCTTTCTCCATAAATTAATTTAATGGCCTCTTGCTTTTTGCCTTCGACATCTATTTTTTGTAACCCGCCAAATTTTCCTATTCCGTGATCAATGTGAGTCACATAATCTCCAACCTCGAGATTTGTAAGTTCTTTTAGGGTAATAGCTTGCTTTTTAGCGTATCCACTTTTCAGATTGAATTTATGATATCGCTCAAAAATCTGATGATCGGTATAACAGGCTATTTTAAGATCGTGATCAATAAACCCTTGGTATGCCGAAAACACAATCGTTTCATATTGTTTTACATCCAGGTCTGCATCATCAAAAATATCATGAAAACGTTTGGCTTGTTGTTCACTTACACAGAAGATATAGTTTTTATAACCTTTTTCTTGATTTTCATTCAGGTTCTGAATAAGTAAATCAAACTGTTTATTAAAAGAAGGTTGAGGTTTTGTGTCTAATTTAATAGTGTAATCAGCCTTGGTAAATGGTCGATTGCCAATTTCTACAAGCGTAAAATTCAACAATTGCTTTTTGATTAACTCAGAATTTGTAAAAAGCTCTTCCGGAGTACCGTGTTTAATATCTTCGGACAGCGTTTTAAAAGCTTCTTTGGCTTTTTCAAGATTTTTATCAATTCTGTCAGAAAGCAGATCAATATCTTTAACAAAAACTACAGTTTTAGCAGAGATATACTTTAGAAAGCTTTCACGGGTTTCCTGCATTGCCTTGTTTTCAACATTCGGAATGATGGTGATCTTTTTGATTTGATCTGTGGATAACTGTGTTTCTACATCAAATGTTCGGATACTATCAACTTCATCGCCAAAAAATTCTATACGATAAGGTTCGTCATTACTAAAAGAAAATACATCCACAATTCCACCACGCACCGAGAATTCACCCGGTTCGGTTACAAAATCTAAACGTTGGAATTGATATTCAAATAATACCTCATTTACAAAATCCAGTGATAATGTGTCGCCATTTGCGATCTTCAAGGTGTTTTTTTCCAGCTCTTTTCTGGTTACTACTTTTTCGAATAAAGCATCTGGATAGGTAATAATCAGTGCAGGTTTTTTTCTAGAATTAATTCTGTTCAATACTTCTGCACGTAACAGTACATTAGCGTTATCTGTTTCCTCAATCTGATAAGGTCTTCTATAACTACCAGGATAAAACAATACATTTTTGTCACCCAAAAGCTGTTCCAGATCATTGAGGTAGTAAGCAGCTTCTTCTTTATCATTAAAAACACAAAGAAAGGGCTTCTCTGATTGCTGAAAAGAGTTCTCAATGACAAAGGATAATGATGATCCGATAAGGTCTTGCAGGTGAGTTTTACTTTCAGACTGGGCAATAGCATTTCCCAGTTTCTGCAATTGAGGAGACTGTGCAAAAATTTGCGTGATAAGGGCTTTACTCACGTAGCGTATAATTTTAGCGCAAATATACTATCATTCTTTTAGTTATCATATCTACATATTTTGATTAAGGACTAAATAGTATCTAAAGCGTTAATAATTTTGTGTTGTGAATAGTATTTTGGAAATTGATTCATAAAATTAACCAGAATTTACTTTGATGGAAATAAGAGAATTTGATGTATTTGTTGTAGGAAGTGGAATAGCAGGGCAAACAGTAGCCGAAGCTTGTGCCAAAAATGGTCGTAAAGTGGCAATTGCAGATAAAAGAGAGTTTGGTGGTACATGTGCGAATCGTGGTTGTGACCCTAAGAAGGTTGTTTTGGGTTTTACTGAGATTCTGAAAAGATCTACCGATTTGATAGAGAAAGGATTAACCAAACTTCCTAAATCGGATTGGCAGAAAGTAATGGAATTTACAGCTGAATTTACAAATCCTATTCCACCCAGTACTGAAGATAAATTAAATGAGCTGGGGATCACTTTATACCATCAATCACCAAGATTCATAGATTCTAATACGCTTTCTGTAGAGGGGAAAACTGTTACAGCAAAAAAAATAGTAATAGCTTCAGGGTTGACACCAAGACCATTACGAATTAAAGGAGCATCTTTAGCCTTAAAAAGTGATGATTTTTTTAAACTGAACACGCTGCCTGAATCTATGATTTTTATTGGAGCAGGGTACATAGGAATGGAATTTGCTCATATGGCGGCTAGATTTGGTGTAGAGGTTACAGTTATAGAATCCGGAGAAAGACCATTGTCTGTGTTTGATGAAGATATGGTGAAATACATTGTTAGAGCATCCGAGAGTATCGGAATCAAATTTGTTTTTAAAGCTGAAGTCACCAAGATTGAAGAGCTAAGGAAAAATAAACGTGTTCATTATCGATTAGATGGAAAAGATGTGGAAATAAAAGCTGAAGTTATTTTCAATACAACCGGAAGGATTCCCTCAATGGAGGATTTGGCTTTAGAAAAAGGAAATGTGACTTTTTCAGAGAAAGGCATTACAGTAAATAACTACCTGCAGAACACTGGTAACGAAGACGTATTTGCGTGTGGGGATATTTCGGATAATGCAGTGCCATTGACTCCATTTTCTACTAGAGAAGGAAAAATTGTAGCACATAACTTATGTAACGGTAATAGTATGAAAACTAATTTTCCGGTAACACCTTCGGTTGTTTTTACATTACCGAATGTTGCCTCCTTAGGATTATCTGAAGAACAGGCACAAAAATCTTATAATAATATTGAGGTAATTTGTAGAGATGCATCCAATTTTTATAATGCCAAACGAATCAACGAAAAAATCTATGCGTATAAAACGATTATAGATAAAGATACCGAAAGAATTCTTGGAGCACATTTAGTAGGGCCTGAAGCTGGAGAAATTATTAATCTTTTTGCGATGGCTATCCATAACAAAATAACCATTTCAGAAATCAAGGATATGGTTTTTACCTATCCTAGTTGGGCAGGTGATATTCAATATATGATATAATTTTTTTTAGCTGAATCGCTCTTGTAGTTTTTTCCCAGGATTCGTTTTTCGGTTTAAAACTCCGTGAATACCGGCTGCGATTATTAAAATTATTGCACCTGTTAAAGCTGTATAAGCAATAGCGTTATATTCTCCGTTTTGTCTAACATATATAGCAATTAAGGCCCAGGCTCCAACCATTGAAAACTCTCGCATATTTCTCTGAATAATTAAAAGAAGATTTAATAAAACCACTACTATAACCATAATTATAGTCCAGGTAACATCTGTTAATCCAAATCCTTCCCAGTTTATTTTCGTGAGATAAATGGTGATGTTTGCAATTGTAGCCACCGAGATCCATCCAATATAAAGGCAAATGGGCCACCAAACAAAAGCTATAATACCTATAGGAGCATCCCATCGTTCCATATTTGTATTGATAACAATTTTGCTGAGAGATAAAACTATACCTAACATTACAAGTACCGATATACCAATGTATTCATATGTGAATACCAGAACCCAACAACCGGTCAAAAGATTAGCAATCATAAACCAATATCCAGTCTGTGTAATATAATCTGCTTTTTCTGGTTTGAAAAATGCATTTCTGATTTGATAAATGGAATAAGCAATAAGACCGGAAAATATTATGATCCATATAGCAAAAGCGTAGCTAGCAGGGGTAAACAGGTTGTCATATTTAGCACTAAGTTCTCCTACGGTAGTGTTATTAAATCGCAGTGCTTGTGAGATATAATTTATACCAATTACAAATAGAACGGAAATTGTATTAAGTATAGCTAAAGCCTTCTTCATAAAATCGATTTATGCTGTAAAACTAGTGTAATCAGTTTATGAATTTTAACTGAAAAGATAGAATAGTTGTTCCTATCCGAAACAGGTTATAAGTTTCTCGAAATCTTGTTTTGTATTATAAACATTACAAGAAACCCTCATCGCATTTCCTCGGAATGATACAAAAATTTGTTCTTTTTTCAGTTTTGCTTTTAGTTCTTCTGAGTTAATATGATCTGGAAGATAAATTCCAAAAAGATGATGAGCCCTGTAATTATCATCCTCAATAAAACAGCCTAATTCTCTTAGTTTTTGAACTGCATCCTTAGAGATTTCCTTACCATATTCTTGAATAGCTTTTGGTTGCCATTTTATCAATTGCTCAATAGCTTTTAGTAGCATTGGTGTCAATATAAAATTACTAGATTCTCCTACAGAATATCTTGCTGCTTTTTCTTTGTAGCGATCTTCATAATTGGTTAGCCCGGAAAAATCCTCGCTATTATATCTATTCATCCAATTATGTTCAATGGGAGTCCCATTATTAAAGGCATCGCTGTAATAAGCCATTCCGATAGAATAGGGGCCTAATAACCATTTATATCCTCCACAAACTAAAGCATCAGGCTCGATTTCTTTTACGGAAAATGGCAAAGCACCTACACTTTGTGTTCCATCTACAACTAACATCGCATTAACACTTTTTGTCTTTTCACGGATTGCCTGTAGATCAAATAGGGTTCCGTCTGCCCAATGTACTTGTGGTAATGCGATAACGGCAGTATTCTCTGAAATAGCTTTTAAAATACGTTCATTCCAGATTTTTCCACGGTTCTGAAAACTTTTTGGAGGATACACAATTTTAATAATGGCATTATTTTTCTCTGCTACTTCCTGCCAGATATAAACATTACTAGGAAATTGTTCGTCTACCAGAATTATCTCATCTCCTTTATTAATAGGCGTATTATTAGCAGCATTTGCAATACCATAAGAAACAGACGGGATGATCGCAGTATTTCTATAATCCGGAGAATCAATCAAAGTTGCAAAACGTTGTTTCAATGTTTCTTTATCATCAAAAAAATTGTGTGGTACTATTTTGTTGGGACGAGATTTACGTTTTATGGATTCAATACCAATTTCGGTTACACATTTTAATTGTGGAGACATATATGCTCCATTGAGATAAGTTATATCTTCTAATAGGTCAAAAAGATGTTTTTGTAGTTCCATGTATACTTTTACGTAAAGAACTAAAAATAGGACATCTTAATAATATAGAAAGTGTTTTTCTTTAAAAATATAGCCGATACCCTATTATTTTATTGAAAACTTCAATAGGATTATTACCAAAAAAATAAAAATTTGATACTCATATCTAGCATAAAAAACTTCCATCAATATTATTACAGTTATCTTCTGTATGAATAAGGTCGGTATTAGTTTTAGTAGAAATGCTAGTACATTCTATAGTTGTTAGATTGTCTTGAATACTTCCTCCTTTAATCTGGTGTAGGTTATTCAGTTTAGTGATAATCGTTTTTCGTAAACTTAATTTTCTGTTTTCCATTTTTGTTTTTAATATGATGTTTGTACTATTATTATTTCAAATATAACTAGGCAAATTAGATTGAATCTTATTTTTTTAGGGTTCTATACTTGTTTTCAGTGAAAGCAAGGTGATAAATAGAGTTGAAATCAATATTTATCCAAAGTCAAAGTTGGTCTCAATTTGTTTTTCTAATTCTTTGATAAAATAAGAAGGATGTATCCCATTATGTTTGTAGAAAGCTTTAGAAAATGCATCAGTAGTATTGAATCCCATTTCTTCTGCAATTGCTTTAATTGTATAGTTTCTAAATTTAGAATCTGTTTTAAGCCTCACCATACATTGGTCAATTCTAAGACCATTTATGTAACGATTAAATGATTTCTCTTTATATGTATTGATAATTTTGGATAAATATTTAGAGTTAGTTCCAAATCTTTTTGCTAAGATATTTATAGATAAATCAGGTTGTGTAAATCCTGATTCATTTTCAAAAATGGTTAATTTGTCCAGTATATCTCTGACACTCTCTTCTGGAATAGCAAGTTTCGTTTTTTCTGTTGGTAATATGATTGGTGAGTCTCGCTTTATCACAGAGTCTTGTCTGTGATAAATTTCTTCGAAACGTAACTTATATTGCTTTCGTCTATATCGATTAATCAACCATAAAATAAGCAAAAAAACACTTACAACGGCCAAAATAATTATAATAGTGTATGATGTTCTTTTGCCAGTTTCTAAACTATCAATAATTCTTTGTTTCTCAGAAAGTAATCGTGGTGTATCATATTTTTGTACCACAGCTTTTATTAAATATCTGTAATTTGTGTGTAGTAGACTATCTACAGTTATTAATTGCTGTATATATTTCAACTGTTTATCGGTATCACCTAGTTTTTTATAATAATTAATTAAGATTTCATAATTCTCACGATTATTGGGCATAATCTCTGATATATCCTGGAATATCTCATCAACTTTAATGTGCGCAGCAATGGCTTCTTCTTGTTTGTCCAAGGCCATTAACGTTTTCCCATAAAAAAAGTAGGCCATAGATAAATTAGCTTTATCTCCGTTAACTTTAAATTCCTCGATAGAAATCAGTAAGCTATCTCTGGCATTTACGAATTTTTTTTTGTCAAATAAATTGATTCCTTCGTTAAACGTAAAATAATACCTAAAACTTTCATCGTTAAATCTTATTGATTCTTTATAGCCAAGAGCATTAATTGAACTAGCTGAATCTAATTTTTTGTTTAAATTATAAGCATCCGATAGTGCAAATAATGTCCTCAAATAAGTCTTTGGTTTTTTTTCCTTAAGTTTTGAATAATATTGATAACATTCTTTAAGCTCTGCTAAAGCTGTTTGATATTCACCAATTCTACTCTTTAGAATGCCAATATTTTTTTTACTTGTATAAAAAAGATGAATGTTTTCAAATTCTTTTGCTGTCTTATTAGTTTTAAGATATAAATCAAAGGCTTCCTTGAAATTTCCTCGATTGTATTCTATTGCAGCTTTATTATAATATGCAAATGCCGGGTAAAGTTTAGTTTTTAAATTATTTGAATACAGGATCATACTATCTGCATATTTTTCAGCAATTTTTTCATCCTTTGTTATGCTCGAAAAATTATAGAATCCATTTACTATCTTGATAGTGTCGTTATCAGTTTTTGCTTTATATAGGTAGGATTCTGCATACACAATTGCCTTTGAAGAGTCTTTCAAGTTTTTAGACATCATTTTTTTTAAATACGCATATTCTTTAGTAAGTAAACTGTCAGATGAAGTTTGAAAAGCAAAAAGACCATTAACATTAAGTAGTAAGAACATTTTTAAAAAAAGAACTAACAAATGTTTATTTTTTGTACTCAGCAAGGCAATGGCTAATGGCATATTCGACTATTTGTGTCGTACAAACCTAAAGATTTAATCAATAAAAAACCAACATTTAACTATTTGCATTTAACACTCTTTATTGATTGCTTTTTCTTTAGTATGACTGCTATTTATCGTAAAATTAGATAATGCCCTAATCGAATATTTATTCCTTTAGATTTTATTAATACATAGTTTTTAATAACTGTTGATTCCCTGAAAACACAGTGTGTTTTCCTTGAAACGTGATTGACTTCTTTTGTTTTGCTATTCAGCCATCTCTATCTTTGATCAAAGAAATGTTATTAACAAGAAAAATGAATAAAATAATAGACAGAATTCCTGAATGTCTATAAATGCTCAGGAAGTATATGAATTAGTAAATAACTCAAATTATGTTACACAAAATTTCAAAGTTAAATGGGGTTAAAACTCTTAAAAAAGAACAGCAAAATGTTATTAATGGAGGTTCAGGTTTAACCCTTACCTGTCATTCAAATAGTGATTGTCCACCTGGATACATCTGTGTAGGCTGCTATTGCAGACTTCCTGGAGATTACGTTTAATATAACACGTAGTAACCTGAGTTCGATTAATATTTGATAAGATTTTTATAACAAAAAAGATAGATTTTTAGTAAATTAAAGTGTTG
>CANMSL010000014.1 GCA_947500505.1 uncultured Aquimarina sp.
TCACTTACTGTTAGCGTAGTATTGGTCGTATCGGTCTCTGCATTTGTGATATTCACCTCAAAGGTCTCCGTAGGTTCATTCGTCGTATCCTCCACCGTAGGGACGGTTACATTCACTGTCGTACTGCCCGCCGGAATCGTAACGGTCAGTGTAGCCGGTTCTGTATAATCTCCGGTCTCGGTAGCCGTTACATCATCAATCGTAAAGGTAACCGTGATAGCCTCACTGCTCGGATTGCTTAGCGTAACTGCAAAGACAGCAGCGTCCCCTTCAGCTACCGTCACATCATTGATGCTTACCGTAGGAATTCCATCATCATCTGTGATCGTACCAATTCCCTGGTCGTCACTTACTGTTAGCGTAGTATTGGTCGTATCGGTCTCTGCATTTGTGATATTCACCTCAAAGGTCTCCGTAGGTTCATTGGTCGTATCCTCCACCGTAGGGACGGTTACATTCACTGTCGTACTGCCCGCAGGAATCGTAACGGTCAGTGTAGCCGGTTCGGTATAGTCGCCCGTCTCTACTGCCGTGACATCATCAATCGTAAAGGTAACCGTGATAGCCTCACTGCTTGGATTGCTCAGGGTAACTGCAAAGACAGCAGCGTCTCCTTCTGCAACGGTGACATCATTGATGCTTACTGTGGGGGCACCATCATCATCGGTGATCGTACCGATTCCCTGGTCGTCACTTACTGTTAGCGTAGTATTGGTGGTATCGGTCTCTGCATTTGTGATATTCACCTCAAAGGTCTCCGTAGGTTCACTGGTCGTATCCTCCACCGTAGGGACGGTTACATTCACTGTCGTACTGCCCGCAGGAATCGTAACCGTTAAAGTAGCCGGTTCTGTATAATCTCCGGTCTCTACTGCCGTGATATCATCAATCGTAAAGGTAACCGTGATAGCCTCACTGCTCGGATTGCTTAGGGTAACTGCAAAGACAGCATTGTCCCCTTCTGCAACGGTGACATCATTGATGCTTACCGTAGGAACTCCATCATCGTCTGTGATCGTACCGATTCCCTGGTCGTCACTTACTGTTAGCGTAGTATTGGTGGTATCGGTCTCTGCATTTGTGATATTCACCTCAAAGGTCTCCGTAGGTTCATTCGTCGTATCCTCCACCGTAGGGACGGTTACATTCACTGTCGTACTGCCCGCAGGAATCGTAACTGTCAGTGTAGCCGGTTCTGTATAATCTCCGGTCTCTACTGCCGTTACATCATCAATCGTAAAGGTAACCGTGATAGCCTCACTGCTTGGATTGCTTAGCGTAACTGCAAAGACAGCAGCGTCCCCTTCTGCAACGGTGACATCATTGATACTTACCGTGGGAACTCCATCATCGTCTGTGATCGTACCAATTCCCTGGTCGTCACTTACTGTTAGCGTTGTATTGGTGGTATCGGTCTCTGCATTTGTGATATTCACCTCAAAGGTCTCCGTGGGTTCACTGGTCGTATCCTCCACCGTAGGAACGGTTACATTCACTGTCGTACTGCCCGCAGGAATCGTAACTGTCAGTGTAGCCGGTTCTGTATAATCTCCGGTCTCGGTAGCCGTGACATCATCAATCGTAAAGGTAACCGTGATAGCCTCACTGCTCGGATTGCTTAGCGTAACTGCAAAGACAGCAGCGTCCCCTTCTGCAACGGTGACATCATTGATGCTTACCGTGGGAACTCCATCATCGTCTGTGATCGTACCGATTCCCTGGTCGTCACTTACTGTTAGCGTAGTATTGGTGGTATCGGTCTCTGCATTTGTGATATTCACCTCAAAGGTCTCCGTAGGTTCATTCGTCGTATCCTCCACCGTAGGGACGGTTACATTCACTGTCGTACTGCCCGCAGGAATCGTAACTGTCAGTGTAGCAGGTTCGGTATAGTCGCCGGTCTCTACTGCTGTTACATCATCAATCGTAAAGGTAACCGTGATAGCCTCACTGCTTGGATTGCTTAGCGTAACTGCAAAGACAGCATTGTCCCCTTCTGCAACGGTGACATCATTGATACTTACCGTGGGAACTCCATCATCGTCGGTGATCGTACCGATTCCCTGATCGTCACTTACTGTTAGCGTAGTATTCGTCGTATCAGTTTGGGCTCCGGTGATATTCACCTCAAAGGTCTCCGTAGGTTCATTCGTCGTATCCTCCACCGTAGGGACGGTTACATTCACTGTCGTACTGCCTGCAGGAATCGTAACGGTCAGTGTAGCCGGTTCTGTATAATCTCCGGTCTCTACTGCTGTGACATCATCCACCGTAAAGGTAACCGTGATAGCCTCACTGCTCGGGTTGCTTAGCGTAACTGCAAAGACAGCATTGTCCCCTTCTGCAACGGTGACATCATTGATGCTTACCGTGGGGGCTGTACCGTTGATTGTGATAATCAAATTAGCGGTATCCGTACTTAATAATGCATCTCGTAATGTATAAGGAATTGAATCCGTAAGAGTGCTTCCAGAAGGTAGTGAAGCTACTGTAGGATTTGTAGTATCCAATGTATATGTATACGAACCATCAGAATTTAGAGTAAGGAAACCATAAGTAGTTGCTATATTATTCCCTACGTTAAGCGGGTTACCATCTACCGCAACAATAGTTACATTGTTATCACCTTGCCAAAAAATATCCGAGATACCTGCTATCTGACCACCAGGATTAGCATCAGAAACATCTGGTCCATAATTGTAGGAAAGAACTAATTGATCAATAGGAGCTTGAAACGCAACATTAATATTACCTGTAGCATCAGATTCAATAGCAACTCCAGTACCATAATATGTATCTCCACCAGACTCTACAATACCCCCTGTTCTTATAAAATTATAATTTACAGGAGTAGGAGAACCTCCAGAAAAACCCTGAATTGTCATTTGATCCTGCCAAATAGTTGCCTGGGAAAAGTCAATATCCGTAACTAAAAAACCTACGTTAAAAACTTCCTGACTAAAATCTATCACTAATTGGGTATCAGCAACAGGGTTTGTCGTTGCATTTACACTAAACAACAAATATCCAGTATGACCACCATTGGTTAAATTGTTTGCAGAAACCTGGTTATTAACAGTACCTATTCCATCAGGATCCAATGATGTAAAATTAAGGTTAACACCATCAATTGTTCTTGTGGTTCCATTAACGGCTGTCCCATTAGTAAATTCATTTTCCCAAACTAATCTGGATAAAGGCCTATCCAATAAATCCTGACCGTCCGTACCATTTCCTTCTATAACATTACCGATTGCTATATTACTTACATTTACGGTTACACTGTTCGTGTCATCTACTGCAACAGGGGCATCATCTATCCCATTAATAGTTATCGTTAAAATACCATAATCAAATGCACCCGTACTATCCTCTACTGTATATGCAAAAATATCATCCAAAGTAGTTCCGTTGACCAATCCAGCTACCGCAGGGCTATTATTGTCTACGGTATAAGAGTAGCTTCCATCAGATTGTACAGTTATTGTTCCGTATAGGGTATTATAAGCGACCCCAACAGCACTTGGAAAAACATTAATTTCGGAAACTGTCAATACATCTCCACCTGAAGAAGCATCAGTATCATTCGTTAATATATTTCCAGTAATGGGTATTGTTTCGTCAGCATCTATAGAATCATTATCATCATTAGCTTCGGGTGTTACTACAACATTAATTATCGTTTGTGAGGTTGAAGAACCTCCTGTGGTATCATTCAGTGTTATATCTAAAGTTCTTACTCCCTCCGTGTAAGGAGACGTAATATCTCCATAAAATACTGATTCCAAAAAATCTTCAAAAACATTATTAGGGATGGGATCATTAGATGTTTCAGTTATCACAAAACTAGTTCCGGTCTGGGCAACTTGTAGAATAATACCACCTCCACGATCATAAGTAAAAGTATTATTACCGGTAAAAAAGTAGATATCAAAATTTGGTCCACCATCTTCGGGAATGGCTAAAAGTTCACCAGAATCGAGATTCCCGGAAACTGTAATCGTAGCATTCGAAATTGTACCAGTATCCGATGTGATTACCACTTCCCCTCTTGTTATTAAAAAAACATTGGTAGTTGTAGGTTCCAGGAAAAACTCATAGTTATCACCTGCAGAAAAAGCATCTAAATCTAATGTCGGTGGATCCAAGGGTGATTTAGTCGTAGAAGATTTTTTGGAAAATATGGGTAACGATTCCTGGTTAAAATTATTTTTTGGGTGATATAACAGTAAATCATTACCTGTTCGATTATTATCTTGATCTTGTGGATAAAAATTTTGAAAAGCTTCAACATTTACTTTTTTATTGTTTTGTGAAAAAGAATCAAGAGGGAATAATCCTGCATATAAAAAAGATAGTACAATTAATAGCAAAGACTGTTTTGAGCTACCACTGGTATTTATCAAAAAACTATTTTTCCCAGAAAAAAGGAATTGATCAGCTTTATTCTTATTCTTTAAGTTTTGCATAGGTGCAACTTTTAATTTTAATAATTTATAATTAAACAATACGATCATATGGCAAGTAATCCCCACCAGAGATTTATTGTTTTTACATAAAATAACTTATTCTAATTGGTGATAAGAGTTTCTTCCTATTTATAGGAAAAGAAAAATAACACAGTTTTTGATCTCGTATATTTATCAAAATATTGCTTGTCTGAGTTATAGCTGCATAAAATAGATTTTCTAAATTCAGTCTTGGAAATATAAACGCTATGAGTAGAGTGAGACAGTACCTAAAAGTAATTTTGGTAGTACCTTCTAATAGTTTCTTCTTTAAAAATAATTTGAAATATGCAGTATGAATATACTTGGAAAAAGAAGCAGTGACTTCAGAAATTCTATAATATGATAAATAAGTGTTTTGGAAGGTAATGATCCCCATAGACTAGTTGTTAATTTGTGTATTATTTAGAAAAGAGTAAGTATATTGTCACTCTTAGTTTTCTATATTTTTATTTTTCTCCAACACCTTCATCCCATCATTTCAGCAACATGATGACTTTCATACAAATAATCAATACATCTAAAAACAACACGAAACCACTAGTAATTACTATACAAAATCAACATAAAACATTGGTCCATTATTCAAATCAGTTGTGACGATGGTAAATTTGAAAGGCGTTCTATTTTCAATATTCTAAATTTACATATATAAATCAAATGCCCGGAACACTATAACATCACAAATATTACTGAAAAACCATCGTTTCAAAATTATTTAAAACCTCTAAAAATACATTTTTATTAGCCATATGGTCTTTATATAAATAATACTTTAAAAAAAGTAAAAAAAAAGTGAAATTATTACGAATTCAATAAAATTTCAAAAAATCAATAGACAAAAACAAAAGGGAAAAATCCCTTTTGTTTTAATGATTAATATTAAAAAACCTCCCAAAAAGGAAGGTTAAATTGAACCTATCAATTTTTATAAATGATGGCTTAACTTCCGGTGATACACGTACACTTTCCAGTGAAGATATTTCCTTGCACCGTTCCTGGACAATAATCACTACAACTATCCATTTCATAATCTCCTCCGTGTATGAAACGTTGTGCTGTTTTACTTAATGTGGTTATTCCTTCTAGGTTTGATAAATTTTTCATAATTAATTTGGGTTATATTTTACAATTGGGTTTGTTATTATTTACAATAAGTATTTTTAACTACCAGTGATACACGTACACTTTCCAGTGAAGATATTTCCCTGAACTGTTCCTGGACAATAATCACTACAACTATCCATTTCATAATCTCATCCGTGTATGAAACGTTGTGCTGTTTTACTTAATGTAGTTACTCCTTCTAGGTTTGATAAATTTTTCATAATTAATTTGGGTTATATTTTACAATTGGATTTGTTATTCTTTACAATAAGCATTTGATTAACTACCGGTGATACACGTACACTCTCCTGTGAAGATATTTCCCTGAACTGTTCCGGGGCAATAATCACTACAGCTATCCATTACATAATCTCCTCCATGAATTGTTCTTAGGGCTTCTCTACTTAATGTTTTTGCACCTTTTACATTTAATAAATTTTTCATAATACATTTGGTTTTAATATTTTATATGTGATTTTCTTATAGACACTCACAATATGTGTCTTACATAAATAGCATTCTTAATAACACGAAAATATGTGTCCTTATTGAGTAAATAAATGTGTGAAGTGAGTTAGAATTTTCCCCTGATTCTGATGCTAAGATATTTTAAAAAAAGATATCCATCCAAATAATAATTACGGCTAAACCTCATTTAACAATGGGATTAACATAAATTGCAAAAAAAGGAGCTTAAAAAGTTAAATAAATCTTAAATAAACATGTCAAAAGGAGAATTTTCTCCGTATATTAGAACAAATTATTTAAATATTATTTGCACTATGCTTAAAATTTATACCTTGGTTTCTAATAATCAGGTATAAAAAAAAGACAGCAACTGCTGTCTTTATATATAGTTGAGAAAATCTCTGATGTTTTCTTATACAAAACCTCGTTTACGGGCTTCTTCTAATAATTTCTGGTCATCTGCCTTTGCTATAGAGAACATCTCCTTGATCTGATTCTTACGCTTTTCGATCGCACTTAGCGATAAACTAACGTAATTAGGTAGATTCTTGGTCTTCACTCCTCTGGACAGGTGATATAAAATCTTTAGGTTCTTTTCATCAAGAGAGAAATTATTAGTCATCATTTTTCTAAAATGATTATTGACCGTAGCACTATAATAAGGAGTACCGCTTACGATATTATTAAATGCCAACAATAATTCACTAGAAGTAAGATCACTCTTAATTAAAAATCCTGATGGATTGATATTCTTTAATATATTATGAATCCTATGATCCTCTCTATGCATTGTTAGGATAATAATCTTAGCCTTAGGCAGAAGCTCTTTTGCGTGCTTTGCCAAATCTTCTCCGGATGTGATACTTCCATCAGAAGAAGGTGGTAATTTAATATCTACAAAAAGCATATCGTATGGGGTAGTCTTAGAAGATTTTAGAATACTCTCATACGCATCATCGCAGTTAGAAGCGATATCGATCTTGATCTGATATTCTTTTTGGTTTTCTCCAAGTAAGGTGTTCTTGTATCCCTCGATAATCATCGGGTGATCATCAATCATAAGAACTTTAAGCTTTTTCTTCATCTTTAAAAATTTGAGTCAAGGGTTATCCGATCGGTCTTATATAGTACTAACTAAATTTGTCACCTATTTATTATACGACAAGCGGATCTGATAACTTTTTTTACATTAATTAAATTGGTATACCAACAGATACTTTAGTACCTGAATCCTGATTACTTATAAAATCTACTACACCGTTCATTTGTGTAACTCTGGATGTAATATTTTTTAAACCAATTCCTCTTTTTACCTTACTACTTTTAAATCCTATTCCATCATCTAAAATAGTAAGATTTATTTTATCATCAATATAATCGAACTTTATTTTTACGCTTTTTGCTTTTGCGTGTTTAAAAATATTTTGCAGTGACTCCTGTATGATACGGAACAAGTTTACTTTTTTCTGATCATCAATTGTTTCCCAATCTATATTTTCGTCGTTAGAAAACTCAAACTCCATTTTGTGTACTGTACATAAATCACTTACCAAACTCTCTACCACATCTACATAAGCGATATCCGGTGATAAGGTTTCTGTGCCCAGGTCGTGAGATATGAGTCGGATTTCTTTTTCTATCGATTTAAGCTCGTCTATATATTTATTTCTGGCATCGGTAAAACCATCGTTAGCACGCTGATTGATCCCATCCAGGCTTAACCGCACTCCAAATAATCGACCCAGCACCCCATCGTGTAATTCTTCTGACATACGATGCTGTTCCAGCTTACGCCCTTCTTCCAATTTTAGCTGTTGACTAAGCAGCAGGCGATAAATCTCCTGGTTAGACTGCTGCTGTTTTTGCTCGAACAAAAGTTCTTTATTACTCTGTTGCTGTCTAAAAATCACGTATCCTAGTAAAAATAATATAGATAGTCCCAGGATTGCAAAAATCAGGAGTTGATTTTCACGACTTATTTGGGCGATTTTTTCTACTTTCTCTTCAGTTTCGAATCGAATACGCGCAAATTTGTTTTTAAATAATCGTTCCTCCCTTTGCAAGCTATCATTCAATTTAATATAATTTTGAGCGTATTGCAACCCTTCTTTGCTGTCTGAAACTTGTGATAAAAGTTGATAAGATTGTAATAGTTCAACATTGTTATTTACTTTAGCCGAGGCCTCCCTGGCTCGCTGAGCGTAAAATTTTGCAATACTATCATTTCCCTGAGATTGATAATATTCCGCTAAATGCAAAGTATTTGTCGATATACCTACATAGTCCTTCAAACTATCTCTGATTGTCAACGTTTTTTTGAATAAATTAAGAATCTCATCATTATCTTCACCCGAAAGAAAACGAGCATAAGCATAGTTGTCTAATAATCTTGCATATCGTTCTGGTCTTTTGCTTAGAAAATTTGAATACTCCAGACCTTTTTTGAATGAAGTTTTAGCCTCCTCATATTTCTTTTGTGATTTATAGACTGTGCCTATATTATTGTATGAAAGAGTGGCATATAAAGTATCTCTTTTAGTATTTTTTGCATATTCTATAACCTTTGTATAGTAAGTAACAGCATCATCATATCTTTCTAAATGTTTGGATACAATACCTAAGTTATTATAAGATAATGCTAAATAAGCCTTATTATTAACTAACTCGAATTTTTCAATTGCTTGAATAGTTAAATCTTCACTTTTACCATAATCCTTTACTTTTCTAGATAATTTAGCCAGATCAATTAAAACTTTTCCATGGTCTATTGCGTATGTCTTTGGGTCTTTATCATTTTTATCATCAAAAGATTTGTAAATTTTATTAGCTCTATGAAAATTTACATAAGCGCTATCTAATTGGATATTTCTATAATATATACCTAAATTAGCATAAGATTTTGCGATTCCAATAGAATCTTTTAAGGATAAAGACAGTGTTAACATTTTTTCATCCATCTTTTTCGAAGCTTCGTAATCTTTAAGATCATAATAAATAGAAGAAATTTCTTTAGCTTTTTCTACTTTATAAAGACTATTATCTAACGTTGAAAACAAGGAATATGCAATATCAATACTTTTCTTTTTTTCATCTAAGGACTTATTTTCATCCTTCGCTTCGTCTAAATGAAATTCTATTAAATTTAATTTTACTTGATTACTATCCTCCGTAGTAAAATCCGTACAACTAAAAATCGATACAAAGAAAGTGGTAAAAAGTAAAATTTTAATAAAATTTCTATTTTCAACAAACATATTACACTAAGATTTAATCTAATTTATGAAAATCAATTGGTACTAAGAATTTATTAAACAAAAAAAGAGCCTTATAGGCTCTTTCAATATTATGCATCTATAATATTTTAGTTTCCTTTATCTACTTCAACATCTTCGTCTTCACTTCCAACAGTTTCAAATTCTGCTTCCTCTAATCCTACTTCATCATTAATGTTGTCTGCTTCACAAGCGATGAACATTGAACTTACGAATAATACTGCGAATATAGTTTTTATAGCTTTCATAACGATTTATCTTTAATGTTTATATTTTATTTTAGGTAATTGTCTTCTTTAATTAATTATTTTTCTTTTTCTAAACTTTTTGGTTCAGTATAAATATCCTTTCGGCTATTCAGTTTCAATTTGTAAGGATTTTGCTGGCCAGCTGCATACTTAGATTTCTCTTTGTATATCCTTTAGTAAATGTGTAATAGGTTGATAACCTTAATTGTACACTACAAATGTAGGGAGATTGCCCCCTTGCGCCTAATATATTAAGGAGCGTTTAGTAGATGGATGGCTGCAGGAAGTGGATGGGTATCTTATAAGAGTGAATGACCCAATTTTAAAAACCAATAAAAATGTAAGAAATAGATTACTAGTCTGATTTTTATAAATAAAGCATAGATAAACCTTAAAAAAAAGTGAAAATTAAAGAAAAGCTATAAAATGATTAGTAGAGGTGCCGAAGCGTCTTAACCACTGCAAACAAGTAAATAACAAATTTTCCCTATCTATATGAATAAAATTCCCTTTTAAAGACATAAGTATTTCATTATAAATGTGTTATGAAAATTCCCCACAATATAGAAAGCGTATATATTGATATCGATAGTTTATAAGGTTGGGAAAATTTCATCAGTATCCTATTCATCTGAAAACTATAATTATGTATTTAAAAGTCAATGTTTTACCACTTTCTTTCAGGTCTAATGTAGTCGATACTTACTAATTTAGTCGAAAACAACCTCTCGACTCCGCTCGAGGTGACAGAAATTAATCAAATATCTTATTATCAATTTATTATACCGCTAAACACTATATTATATAACAGGGATAACGTATAAAATATTTCGATAATACCTCAACAAGCTTGCCTTGATTTTCCCTCTAAGCCTCACAGATGCCGAAGGGCATAGTGATATAGGACGATGCGAACAATAATGAGACAAAATACCAGAAAACAAAAACCTCCTCGCTATAGCGAGAAGGTTCGGATTTGCATTTTTATGAGATATAATGATTTTGTATAAAATCAATACTAATGACAAGGTACTTTCTTACACATTTACTGGATATTTATAAATAGTATCTTTTTATTAATATTCTATTTATGAAAACAATGTCTTGTTTCGACAAGACTTGAATAACACTTGGATAACACTTCGACAAGCTCAGTGTAACAGCTCAGTGTGATACGCTGTAATGTAGTTCGGCTAATTGTCTTATTGAATTGCTACACAATTTCCTTAAAGCAAAGTCTCACTACACGTACAAGAAACTATTCTTGGCCAATGTATCTTTAATCTCTTCTACATTCATTTTATACGATTTGGAGAATGGAATCATATCTGTTGTATTCTTAATAGCACATTTGGCTTTACCAAAATGTATTCTGGATACGTATTTCGTGTTGATAATATAGCTATTATGAATCCTTACAAAATGATCCGGTAATAAGTTCTGGAAATGCTTCAGTGTTTTAAACGCCTCTACCTTATTACCATTACTCATGATAAAATCTGTGGTATTGTTATCTGCTTTGAGATACAGTACTTCATCAATATTCACAAAACGGTAATCTCCATAAGACTTAAAACATAAAGTATTATCCATCACGTCATCATAATCTTTCTCGAATCTGAGTAACGTTTTGATCAGGTCACTCTTGCTTAATGGTTTTAGGATATAATCCAAAACACTGTTGCGTATGCCTTCGATAGCATAGTCTGATGTTTTAGTAATGATTACAAATTCCGGAAGATTAGTCATATACTTGGTAAGTTCTGCCAATAAGTTATACTGGGTTTTAGAAGATTGAACTCCCGGAACTTCCGGCTCTAGAAAAACCAATCTCGGTTTTCTTTGCAAAATTAAGTCCAGAGCATCTTGCTCATTTTCGGCAATTCCAGTACAGATGTAATCGTTGTGATCTTCTAATGCGATCTGAATTTTGCGTGCAGAATTCTGATCATTATCAATAATGATATAAGGGTATTTCATGAGGTAAACAATTAAGGTTAGCGTTGGTTACTAAATACTATTAGTATTCTTAAAAAAATTGTACACATTTACTGACTACAAGTTATGTTTTTTAGCAGTATTTTGGTTACGGTAAAACCACAATATTAGTACGGAATCGCACTGATAATACTGGTTTTGAGGTATTTGTTTGATCGAGGTAAAATGCATATGATCGATTTACGGGGTTTGAATCCTCCAAACGTAAAAAATAACTCCATAGTATATTCTTTCTAAAAAGTGTTCAAAACTTATAATTTTTCTGAAATAGTATGGCAACTGTATTATTATTTTATCATAAAAGACATCTGTCATTTAAAATATTTTAGATAGTTTTAGAAAAACAAATATTGACAAATGAAAAAAGTAGTGGTGCTAACTGGTGCCGGAATCAGTGCAGAAAGCGGAATTAACACTTTCAGAGATGCTGATGGTTTGTGGGAAGGTCACGATATTATGGAAGTTGCCTCTCCTATCGGATGGAATAACAATCCTGAATTGGTTTTGGACTTTTATAATAAACGAAGAAGCCAATTACAAAAGGTAACACCTAATCAAGCACATATTTCTCTTGTAGAGCTAGAGCGTACACATCAGGTAACCATCATTACACAAAATGTAGATGATCTTCATGAACGAGCCGGTAGTAGCGATGTAGTGCATTTACACGGTGAATTATTAAAAGTTAGGAGTCAGTTTAATGAAGATTTGGTACTAGATTGGAGGACGGACCTCCATATCGGAGATTTCTGCGAGCATCATTCTCAATTGCGCCCTCATATCGTTTGGTTTGGCGAAGAAGTGCCTATGCTGGATAAAGCAATACAGATAACAGAGCAGGCAGATATTCTGATGATCATCGGTACCTCTATGCAAGTATATCCTGCGGCAAGCCTGCTACAGTTTGCTCCCCGAACTACTCCAGTATATTTTATAGATCCTAAACCTGCAATCGCTCCTACCGAAAATCTAACCATTTTGGCAGAAAAGGCAACGATCGGCGTTCCGAAGGTGGTGAAAGCGTTGGTTGATGGGTTTTAGTTGATGGGTTTTAGTTGATGGTTGATGGTTGATGGTTCATAGTTAATAGTTGGCAGTAATGGTTGGTAGTTCTTGGTTGATCCCGAATACTAAATACTAAATATTGAATACTGAATACTGAATACTAAATACTAAATACTAAATACTAAATACTAAATACTGAATACTAAATACTGAATACTTGATACTTGATACTTATTACTCAATACTCTTTACTCAATACTTAATACTTAATACTCAATACTGAAATCACAAAATCATTACAACATGATGAATCTTGAGGATGAAATTAGAAATACGGATCATTCCAGAGAAAAACGAAGTTATTTTGCAAATCTCATTTTACAAAATCAGGAACTCCTACCTCAACTTATAGAAATTTGTCATTTAGTTGATGATAAAATATCTTGTAAAGCCTCCTGGGGACTAGAATATATTTGTAAAGATAATCTGGATGCTATACTCCCCTTTTTAGAATCATTTGTCATCTTGTTACCAAAAGTACATCTGGATCCAGCAGTAAGACCCATTGCGAAAATATGTGAATATCTTATCCTTGGCTATTATAAATATAAAAACCCAAAGATTAGAGAACATCTGATTGTAAGATATCGTGAAAAAATAGTTGAAGCATGTTTCGAATGGTTAATTACCGACCAAAAAGTGGCAGCAAAAGCATATTCTATGACGAGCCTCTATCTATTAGGCACAGAATTCGAATGGGTACACCCCGAACTAAAGGTTACCTTAGAAAATAATTATTATAAAGGTAGTGCAGCATACAAAGCAAGATCGAGAATGATTTTGAAGAAGCTTTGATAGTTGATAGTTTATGGAAATTATGTAACCTGAAAAACTCAATAATCCAAAGTTCTAGTGATCTTAATAATCTAATGATCTAGCAATCCACCAAAAAATCATTCTCTACGCTTCGTCATTCGTTATTAAATAAATTATCTTTGCACCTTTCAAATAAAGAACATTATGTCATTATCTCCTTTGCAAGCTATTTCGCCAATTGACGGACGCTATGCTTCTAAAACTGAATCTTTAAGTGCTTATTTTAGTGAAGAAGCCCTGATAAAGTATCGCGTACTGGTAGAAATAGAGTATTTCATCGCTTTATGCGAAATACCACTACCACAATTACAGGACATAGACAGCAGTATTTTTGAAAAACTAAGGGACATCTATAAACAGTTCTCTACAGAAGATGCCAATGCAATAAAGAACATAGAACAAGTAACCAACCACGATGTAAAAGCGGTGGAGTACTTTCTTAAAGAGAAATTTGATGCTCTTGGTCTGGAAGCCTATAAAGAGTTTATTCATTTTGGACTAACTTCTCAGGATATCAATAATACAGCAATACCTTTAAGTATTAAAGAAGCAATTGGTGATGTTTATATTCCACAGTACCTCGAGCTTAAAAATAAGTTAAAATCTCTTGTTGCAGAATGGTCTGAGGTTTCTATGCTGGCACGTACTCACGGCCAACCAGCATCCCCTACCCGATTAGGAAAAGAGTTTCAGGTATATGTTACACGGTTAGAAGCACAATTTGATTTGTTGAATGATATTCCTAGTGCTGCCAAGTTTGGAGGAGCCACAGGAAATTTCAATGCACATAAGGTGGCGTATCCATCAATTGACTGGAAAGCATTCGGAACCCGTTTTGTACAAGAGAAATTAGGATTACATCATTCGTTTCCGACTACGCAAATAGAGCATTATGATCATATGGCGGCTCTGTTTGATGGACTAAAACGAATAAACACCATCATTCTTGATTTAGATCGGGATGTATGGACGTATGTTTCTATGGATTATTTTAAACAGAAAATCAAAAAAGGAGAAGTTGGATCCTCTGCGATGCCACATAAAGTGAATCCTATTGATTTTGAAAACAGTGAAGGAAATATTGGTATCGCCAATGCTTTATTCGAGCACATGTCGGCAAAATTACCGGTAAGTCGATTACAACGCGACCTTACGGATAGCACAGTACTTAGAAATATAGGAGTTCCTTTCGGACATACGCTAATCGCATTTCAGGCTACCTTAAAAGGATTAAATAAACTATTATTAAACGAAGAAAAATTCGCTCAGGATCTCGAAAATAATTGGGCTGTGGTAGCAGAAGCTATTCAGACGATATTAAGAAGAGAAGGATATCCTAATCCTTATGAGGCATTAAAAGGATTGACAAGAACGAATACCAAGATTAATCAGAACTCAATTGCAGATTTTATAGAAACGCTAGAAGTTTCAGACGGCATCAAATCTGAGTTGAAAGCTATTACCCCTTCTAATTACACAGGGATATAAAACAATATCTAGTGCTAATTTGTGGATTAATCATTAGGGTTTAGGTGTAACATCGGGTAAATCTTTTTGCACTTTTTCCCATTGCCATTTGTAAATGGTTTTAGCTGTTTTGGTATAATCCATCACATTTTCAGTTTTATCATTTAGAAACTTTGCAGTAGCATCAGAAGACGATATAATATAAGGTACTGCCTTTCCCCCATCAGGAAAACTATGATATAACCCAAGGGAATGTAGCGCTTCATGAGCGGCAGTTGCTCTATCATTACCTATGTCTAAATACATAAGATACGTGACATATACGTTTTTTGCTGTTCCTCCAATACCGTCAGAAACACCATATAATCCTGACATCGGATCATTTATTTGATAAGGAATTAATGCTACTGTAACACCATCAAGGTTTCCTTTGCTAGCGTTTATTTTATTTTTGGCAAATTGCTGAATGGCATCACTAAATTTACCTTTTTCGGTTGCATTACTTAACATTATCCTATCTCCATTAAACGTAATTCCTGAAGAAGTAACTTGTGGTTTCGCGCTATATATTTCTGATATATCAATGACTACTGCATCTGCATCAGACACAATAGTGGGCGGATTATAATGCATCAATCCCTGTTTAAAAAGATTTTTTAAATAAGGATCCTGGCTCCCGCTAGGAAGAAATAAATCCATCAAATCCTTTCCTCTACTTAATTGATCCGCTTTGGTATGTGTGCCCATTCCTATTTTAGCTGCTGTTCCGGCCGGTAGTGATGCGCCTGTAGGTAATTGATTTATGGCAACCCCGGGACTGGTCGCCAACCACCCATTATTATCTGTAAAGCATACTTTAACATACCTGAAAGTGATTTGATATTCAGGATCATTCCTAAACACATTTAACATTCCTATTAATTCTCCTTTATAGTTATGAGTTCCTTTTCTTTTATTATCATAAAAACGTGCTTCGACCACCTCATTTTTCTTTATTTTCCCTGTGAACGAGATCTCTATATCCACCTTATTGCTACCGGGAATCGCGTCTGAATATTGCGTAGTCGTGGGATATGGACTTACTGCCAAGCTAGAGGCATTAATTTTAGCAGGTGCAATTTGAATATTAGTATTAGAGGATTCAAAGTAAATCTCGCCCGCAGGCGCAGTCGCATTTAAGAAACAAAGAGCATTAATTTTGGCAGTCTCTTTATGAAAAACAGCCAACCACGGCACATTATAACTTCTTTTATTAATCAACATAGGAATGCTACCAGCATTATTCCCGGTTCGTTCTGTACCATCGGGTGTGTTGATATATTGCTTAATAGCAATATGTTCTTTGGCCAATTCTGCATACGATGTCAATAGTATCGAAGACTCCACTGCAGCATATGACCCACCAATGTTATTAAGGATGGTCGTATATCGAGAGGATGTTGAAATGTGACTATTTTTTTTTGTTCTATTCGAATTATATTCAATAATCTCCGAATGTGAAGCATAACCACTACTAGGAACAGCACCTAAATACGTAACTCCGGTACCATTAATAAGACCATTATAAAAATCAGTTTCTGACAAACTTCCTGAATACTCTCCGATAAATTCTTTTTTTTCATTAATCACAAAGTAAAATCCTTCATCATTCATCTTTCTGGTAGCAGGATCAAAATCTGTATAATGGGCGTATTTACCTTTATATCTCACTAATGATCTTTGATTAAGCCCTATAGTCGTCATCGAAGGAATTTGAGCTGAAATAAAATCTACCATATGATCTCGAGCGACAGGTATTACTTCTGTATAGCTTTCATCCCCATCCAGAACATCTCGAATCCAATCAAATCCGTAGGGTTGAGATTCGGTAACATCGGTTAATCCATCTGGGTATAAAGCATAACTTCCACTCGGATCGAGTTTTCGCCTGAAATGTACTTCTCCCTGAAAACTATTTTTAATTTCGTTAGAAGGTAGATTGGTCGTTTTACCAATAGTTTGATTGGGATTAGTAATCTCTATTACCCCCCCGTAACTACACGTATTCTTTGACGTTTCTAATAAGGCCAACTTACCATCTACTTTTGTTGCCTTAGCTACGTCTGTCCATTGAGATAAATTTGGAGTACACGGCGGAGGCGGACTACTACGTTTACAAGCACCAAATGGTGTAGAAAATGTTTTGTCATCCTCAGTTGCTTGTAATTTTCCTTCTAATTTTTTTATAGACTGAGAAGTCACTTTTAGGATACCCGGGGTAGTTTGTAAACTACATTTACAAATAGCACCTTCGCATACAAAAAGTTTAGTTGCCATGTTTTTCTGTTTTTATAAGACGCCCTAAAGTATCGTCATAGGTCTCTGTCATTTTTAGAAGTCCCTCTTCATTATAATATTTCCAAACTCCTTTCTTTGTACTACTATTTCCGTGTCTTCCTCCCAGACCCCACGCACCTTCTTCCTTTTTATTTCCATTCTCATAAAAATATTCCCAAATTCCGTTTTTAAATTCTTTGAAAACGCTTTCTTGATAAATCTCACCTTTAGATTCCACTACCCCATTCTGATAGTAATTAAATACCTTTCCGGTAAGGTTTCCTCTTTCATAAGTAGCAGTAGATTTTAATTTACCTGTATCATAATACAACTTAGACGCTCCGTTTTTCTTTCCATTTTCATAAGAAACTTCATCCATAAGGTTTCCATTCTCATAATAATTTTCTGACCTTGTTTTTACTCCATTATCATATATTACTATTGATTTTTTATTTCCATTTTCATGATAATATATGGCTTTACCTTGATGTTTCCCTTTGCTTACGTTCCATTCTGCTCGTTTATTACCATTACTAAAGTATACTACCTGATCTCCCTCTTGTCGTCCCGCTACATATGTATACATCGCATACATCTCTCCATTATTGAATTTGACAGTTAGGGTTCCCGACACAGGTTCCTGATTTGATTTAGTAACGATACTGTTATCAGCTATTACATCGTAATTTTCCTTAAACATCGTATTATCATATAGCTGTTTTTTTTCTCCGTCTGGATCGAGTGTGATTATATTCATCTTTTGTGCCTTACAATTGATTAAACTTAAAGATAGGACTATAAATAGCAGTTTTTTTATCATAATTGTATTTTAATAATATCAAAAAAAGTTTGCTTTTTTATTATGCTATTATCGATTTAAAAATTTAATTAAAAACATTAAGTACCGTGATTAAAATCAGGAGTTTGTATATCTACTTTTGAAGATGCTTTTACTGTTATTGTTTCTATTTGCCTTTCGAAGGTTTTACTAATTTCTTTAGCATTATTATCTACTTGTACTTGGGCGTTTCCTGTTACCTGTTCTTTCAATTCTTTGGTTTGAAGACGATAATTTTCTCCACTTTCGATATTTATATTTTCACTTGCCTTTAGGCTTATATTCTTACTATTGATGAATACATGCTCCGGTGCATCAATTGTAATCGTTTTACCTACCGTATCTAGTTTTATCGAATTACCATTGACATCTACAATAGTAATAAATTCTCCTTTTTGTGTATCATTAAGTTCTATAGTATGACCACTTCTGGTTCTTATTGCCTTTATATCATTTTTAGCAGTACCCCAACTATCAGGTTTGGCATTACCTTGATATAAAGCCCCTTTAACATACGGGCATTCTGCGTTACCATACTCAAAATCTACGATTACTTGCTCTCCAATTTCCGGAATAAAATGAAAACCTTTATCAGCTCCGGCATAAGGCGTTATCACTCTAACCCAAGGAGTAGTTCCACCATTCAATTTTTGCCAGGGGAACTGAACTTTTATTCTACCCAATCTTTCCGGATCATTATTATCTGTCACTACTGCTATTTGTGCCTCCGATTTTGGAAATCTATGAATATCCACTAATGGATAAATGTCTAAAGCAGGTATCGCTTCGAATTGATTATGGTATCTCCCTCCTTCGTCATTACTATGTTTTATTTTTATGATTCTATAGCTGCCATATTCGGCTATTCTTATTATTTCTCCTAAGTTCACTCCCGGATTATCGCTAGTTCCTTTAGCAATTACCTGATTTACTTCAATAGATTGTGTATGTGCTGTTATTTGTTTATCAAATCTTGACGCCATTTGGGCATCTGTATAAAGACTATGAAAAATCTGAGTTTCTTTGATATACATTTCATCAGATTTTAAATTGACTAATTTCTGATAATCATTATTTCCAACTTCTACCACACTGGTACTACTTTTTTTATGTTGTTTATCTGTAAGATAGTCTTGTGTGAAATACGTATAATTATTAGGTAATGGATGAAGTTCTAATGAAAATTCTTGCAGATCTGTACCATACGTCAATTTGGTTTCGTCTGTACTTGGTTTTCCGAATACTAACTTTTTACCATCATAGTAGAACCACTGATTATAATAGGATGCCAAACGACTCGCAAAATCAAATGCACTTTGGTTATGCTGCACGATATAATGCAGCGTATCGGTAGAGGTTGGTGAAAAGTCTGTATTTAATTTTGACGCATCATATTCCTGAAATGTTTTACTCAATATATCCGAAAGATTCATGTCCAAAAAAGAATCAAAATGAGGAGAATGATCCGTTAAAATCGATGTGCTTTTTGCATAAATAGTAACTAAATTCCCCTTGGGTTGATTAAATGCCTTGGTACCTTTAACCTTAGTCACTATTCCTTTAAATTCTAATTCTTTATATCCTCCAATCACTTCAATAGCGCTGATTTTAAGAATTATAGTCTTGCCTAAAAACTCTTTACTCTCACCGATAAGTTCCGTAGTAATTTTATCTACAACATCTGCACGACAGACTAGTTCTAGATGATGATGTTCATCAATTTGTTGTTCCAATTGTAAACTAACATATGAAAGTATCTGATTGCTTTCAATAAAAATCTGAGTTGTAGTTTGTAATGCCATGATATAATGTAATCAGAGTTTAATATTTTAATACACACATATTCTATACGTATAACTTAACTCCACTTAAAGATACAATAAAAAATATTCTTCTTTGTAAACTATCTAGTTAACACTTTACAAGGTTATAAAATCAAATTAAATCCTTCAGAAAATTTATTAAGCCAGTTCTTAGATAAAATTACTGAGATAAGAAATTGAACTATTTTGAGTTCAGACAAGGAAGAAAATTTATGGATTGCTAAGCTAGCAATACATTTAGTGACGAAGTATGGAATCAAAATTAACAATTTTATAAGGTCATTTCATATTAGAAATGGTTTTATATGCTAAAACCAATATAAATCAAAACTCTATTGCAGATTTTATAGAAACGCTAGAAGTTTCGGAGGCTATCAAAAACAGAGTTAAAAACAATTACACCTACTAACTATACGGGGATATAGTTGATGGTTGACGGTTGATGGTTGATGGTTGATGGTTGATGGTTGATGGTTTGATGGGATATCTAATAAAACCCTGAACTGGATTACTCTTTTAAAAAATAAAGCCTCGACTCTTTTTGAATCGAAGCTTTTTTAGTCTTTTAAAAATTTATTTTAGTCTATATTGATCTCTCCTAAAATATCCTTAATAGCACCCATATTTACATTACCTTTATCAATTGCATTCATCAATTTGGCCACATTTTCCGGTTTCATATTATCGCCCAATACCCTTACTAATGCCAAGCCACGTTCTTTATTAGAAGCAAAAACAATCATTTCATCAATATTATCTTCATCTCCCTGAAATTTTAGTACCGCTTTGGTTCCGTTAGAGCCAAATCGCATTAACGTTTCATATGTATCTGTATTAAGTATCGTATTGATCTTCGTTTTTTCTTCTTCAAACCTTGTTTCTTTACCTTCTTTAAGCGGAAATGCTAAAAAATTAACCTTTTTAATACTTTCCAATGCTTCCCTCTCTTCCTTAGAAAGTTCTACTTCACGAGTTCTGGCATCTAAAAGACTGGTTGCCAGATCCACCGCCACAAAATCGACATCTCCCTGATGATCTACAAAATACTGTTGTAACGAAGCTTCGTTAGTACAGCTTGTCAGTAACATCACAAAAGTAATACCTATTATTTTAACTATATTTTTCATTGTAATTGGTTTTGATCCCGCTTTTATAACATTAGATAAATAGCGCGGGATAGGTTGATTGATTGATGATAATTATAATAAGCTTCTTCAGACTGTTACATCTGAAGAAGCTTGGGTGTAACATAAACTAAATAAATAAGCTTAATTTTTCTTTTTTACTTTTTTCAGTTCTTGTCCTCCAGGAACATTAAGGTGGTCAGCTATTTTAGACACTTGTCTTAAGTCAATATCCCCGGTAATTGTTAATACCACGGTATTAGGACCTCCATCGTTTTCCATTCCTTCCATAAACATAAACAGTTCCGTAACAAAATTATCGTCCTTACCGGGCTTAGAATAAAACTTCACATTTTTTCCATCACTTTTTACTCGCATTAGTTCATCTAACGAACTGCTGCTTAAGTATTTCTGAACATCGGCTTTCATTTTCTGACCTATATCCTTGTTTTCTGTAGCAAAAACTTTGATATTCTTTATATTCTCTACCAGGTTGATATACTCTTTTACTTCCGGATCATTACTTTCCAGATCCATTTTGCTTAAAAGCTTAAACATTTTACTGGTTACCACAACTGATGACACATCACTCATGTCTTCGTATTTATCAAAATTACTCTGTGCTATAGATAGACAGGGCACTAGTGCTACTAATAGTATAATTGCAAACTTTTTCATAATTAAATCATTTTTAAAGGTTCCCCTATTCGGGAAATAGTATTCGTATTTATTTTATTAATTTGTTTTTAGCGTCTTGGAATTCATTTAAATAGACCAAATCTTTTTTGGCAGTATCAAACTCGTTCAGGTACACCAGGTCCTTTTTCCCCTCATTCATTAATTTAGCCACCAAAGTGAGGGCTTCTTTGGTTTTTTGCAATGCTATCTCAGGATCATCGATCGTACCCAAATCTCCTTCCATTACCAATAACGGACCTTTTTCGGGATCTGCACCTGGCAATAAATTAGTCATAAACAGCCCCACAATCAAAGCTATCGATGCAGCAACACCTATCCAGGTATGCCAGGAAACTCTATGAGTACTTATATTAACCTCTGATGTAGCGGTTACTTGACTTTCATTAGAAAAAAACTGAAACAAATCCTTGTATCTCTCCAAATGTGACGGCACACTTTCTCCGGTAAAATAAACCTTTAATTTTTCTTCTTCAGAAAGGGTCGTTTCTCCTTCAAAATACTTTTCCAGTAATTTTTCTATATTAGACAACTCCATAATTGTGTTTTTTTAATAATTCTTGTCGTATTATTTTTCTTCCTCTTGATAATGCTACTCTCACTGCTGTTTCATTCATTTCCAGCATCTCTGCTATTTCGGCATTATCATATTGTTCTATGTCTCTTAACTGGATAATCATACGTTGCTGTTCCGGTAATCTATCCATAATCTTACCTACCCAATCCAAACTATCTCTGGCCTCTATCTCTCGCTGCAGCGACGGTCGCTCATCTTTATAATTGCTATGAACAATTTTTAAGTTTCCGCTCTCTTTGGCTTTTAACTTATCATAACAATAATTTTTAGTCATTGTCATTGCAAATGCTTCTACATTTTTATACTCAGCCATTTTCTTTTTATTTCTCCATAGCTTCAGCAAAACCTCTTGTGTAGCATCTTCTGCCTCTTCATTACTCACCAGCAATCTTTTAGCCAGCCGGTATAGCTTGTCTTTAAAACCATTAGTAAGCGTTATAAATGCTCTTTCTTTCATGTTTCCTGGTTGGTTGTTACAAAACTAACTTGTTAGCTTTATATAAGGGAGACGACTACACCTTTAAATTGTTACACCTTTTTTTTGAAATTATAATAAAGTCCCTATTTTTAGGGTTATATAAAATAAAAAAAACTATGAAATGAGCTATCACTATCATACTGACTCTGGTCGATATGGTTGCCGGCGAATTCCATCCCTGAATTAAAAATTTTTAAATACAAACAGATGAAACTACTAAAATATTTTGCCTTACTGATTTTCTTCGGAAGCGTTCTTACCAGTTGTTTTGATGATAATGATGATGTGATCCGTCCATCTTCTGAGCTTGAAATAAAAGATTTTGTCAGAATAGGAATGAATGTATGGTACTTGTATAAAAGCGATAGTCCGGATTTAGCAGATGACAGGTTTTCTTCTGATCAGGAATACACTGATTTTTTAAACTCTTTTGATTCACCTGAAGCGCTTTTTAATCATTTTGTAGCAGATCAAGATGAATTTAGTTGGATTGTAGATGACTATATTGCCTTAGAACAATCATTAGATGGAATTTCGTTGAGCAATGGAATGCGATTTGGACTGGTTCGCTACCCCAGCAATCCATCTCAGGTTTTTGGTTATGTACGGTATGTACTGCCTGGAACAGATGCCGAAGCAAAAGGAATTAAAAGAGGAGATATATTTAATACTGTAAACGGAACACAGCTCACAGAAACTAATACAAGTCAACTGTTATCTCCGGATTCTTATACGATCGGTCTAGCTATCTTTGATGGGGTTACTATCACACCAACAGGCACTACAGTAGATCTTATTAAAACGCAGTATACCGAAAATCCCGTTTATCTCACTACAACATTAGATGTAGGTGGAAATCCTGTGGGATACATTATGTACAATGCATTTAGATCTAATTTTGAAAGTGATCTCAATAATGCTTTTGGTCAATTTGAATCTGATGGCGTTACTGATATTATACTTGATTTGCGATATAATGGTGGAGGCGATACTGAAACTACAAAAGATCTCGCCACTATGATTACCGGTCAGTTTAACGGTGAGGTTTTTACTACCGAAGAATGGAATTCTGATCGGCAAGAGCAGTTTGGAGACACTAATATTTTTGATAATCAAATAAGAGGAGGGGCAACAATTAATAGCCTCAATCTTAGCAGAGTATATATTATTACCACCAACAGCTCAGCTTCTGCCAGCGAATTAATAATTAATGGTCTGGATCCATACATTACGGTCACACAGGTTGGTGACGTAACAAGAGGTAAATTTCAGGCTTCGATAACAGTATATGATTCTGATAACTTTTTTAGATCAGGAACAAACCTCAACCGGGGTCATACCTATGCTATGCAGCCTTTAGTACTAAAAACAATCAATTCTGTTGGTTTTACAGATTATTTTAATGGATTTACTCCCGAAATAAGTATTGCGGAAGATTATAGCAATCTTGGAGTTCTTGGAGATCCGAATGAGCCTTTGCTGAATGCCGCTATCAACGATATCTTAGGAAATCGATCCGCTTCGCAAAAGAATTTCTTTGCACTCGAAGAAATTGGTAGTGATAATATGTTTAACCCTGATTATGAAAGAATGTATAAAGATCTAAACAAAGAATAATAAACTGAGTTGATCAATATATTATTAAAAAACAATCTGTTTTACACTCCTGTCTGGTCGAGCGGAGTATAGACCGAATAATATGCTTGAAAATAACCTCTCGACTCCGCTCGAGGTGATTGAAACAGTATAAAATATTTAGATAGTTAATTGATTATTAATAGAAACTCAGTTTAATAGGTATTTTAGAACCTATCGAAAACAAACGAAAAGTCCACAAAACTATAAATTTTGGGACTTTTTGTTCTATTGATCGCACTATTCTTTAGAATTTCAAATTGAATCCTATCCGCGCGTTTCTACCTCTGGTACTAAATCCGAATATTTCCTGATATTCTTCATTCGTAATATTGTTCAACGCTGCAAAAACAGTCATATTACTTAAAAGTTGATGACTTATATAAAAATCCAAAATACCGTAGCTATTTAAAGGAACCGCAGTTGGTGCAAATGTTATAGGATCAAAATTAGTGTCTGTACGCTCCCCATTAAATTGATAACTTAAAGAAGTAAATGTTTTATCTGATAGTTGATATCCAATATTTGCCTGAATGGTATGTTCCGGAATTCTGATATCATTTTCCAATCTTGATATATTAGTATAGGTATAGTTACCGCTAATAGTCAATTTATCATCAATCATTTTAGTATCAAATTCTAATTCAACACCATCAACTTTGATATCCGAAGGAGAATTAAAATTTACAAAAGTATTAGGATCAAATGTGATAAAGTTTTCAGACTTTCTATTAAAATATACTACACTTATGGTAGCTTTTTTTTCGTGGGATAGTTCTACACCACCTTCTATAGTCGTACTTTCTTCTGGTTCTAAGTCAGGGTTTCCGCTAAAGAAAGCTGTATCATATAATTGGAATAATGATGGAGTTATATACGCTGTACTGTAAGAAGCTAGTGCTTTAATATAATTATTCCCGAACGTATAGGCAAAAGATGGGTTAATATTGTAAACCATATGATTACCGTAAGCACTGTGAATATTTAATCTCGCTCCTGCATTAACATTCAGACCAAATTTGGATATATATACCAGGTTGATATACGGGTCAATAATATCAAAATCAGCTTCATTATCATTAATAGTCAATTCTAAATTATTACTACCAAAAGGAACACTAAAAAGATTAAAATCACTGTAGGATCCATTGGCACCAATCACGGTGTATAATGTATTATTAAAACTGTACTTATTATAGGCATCAAAAGTATAGATCTTGCCTTCATACCTGGAAGGAAAGTTAGAATCAAATTCTCGTTCTAACAATGCATAACTATCTACAAAGGTGAAGCTTCCGTTAGGATATGTAGCTTCCCAAAAACTCCCTCCTCTTAATTGACGGCTCTTAAACTGATTATCTGCATCAAATCCCGCTCCGCCATCAAAATCTGTTTTATACTGATCCAGGTTCCCGAAAAAGTGAAACTTAAAATTTTTGTTCCATTGATAACCTATCTTCGCATATACATTAAACTTATTATACGCATCACTATCAAAGGTATTACCAGTAGTGGACTCCTGAGGATCTTCTGCTGCAGACAATCCATCTGTAGATTGATGAGAAAGACTTCCTAAATAACTAACCTTTCCGATCGTACCGTTAATCGATGCAAAATTTATAAATTCATCAATATCATAATCCTGATCATCTTGTGATTGATTAGTACCTATGCTGGACGAGAACTGTGCAGCAATTGTATCTTTACCTTCGGATTTTGTAGTAATATTAATTACCGCTGCTGCAGCTCCGGATCCATATAAAGTACTGGAAGCTCCTTTTAGAATTTCTATAGATTCAATCTGGTTTGTAGATAACAACCTAAGGTCAAAATCTCCCGCTGATGATGTAGGGTCACTTACCGTCACTCCATCAATCCTAATCACTACCTGTCGATTACGTCCTCCACGAACATATACCCCCAATGGTTCTCCTGCAGCATTATTGCTACCATTGATAAAGACCCCTGCAACTCTGTTTAAAACAGTTACTACAGATTGTCCCTGACTGCGTTCCAGTTCTTCTGAGTTGATTTTAGTAATTACCTTACCGCTTTGCTCTCTTTTTAGTTTAAACTTCGAATCAGAAACAATTACTTCTTCTAATTCGTTGACTTCTTGATCCTTTCTCGAATCTTGCGCTGAAACAACCTGAGCAACTAACATAAGTAGTGCTGCTCCAAAAAACACTTTTTTGTTCATTTCCTAAATGACTTAATTTTACAATTACCGGAAAAAAGTATGTAGTTTACCCATACCTAAACTTCTATCCCGAAAGTTTGACATTATGAACTAAGGCAGGTCTCCTGGCTTGCGTCTTGTTGTTTACCTTCCCACCTGAACTGAACTTGTTTCAGTTTCTTTTAAAATAGTTCAAAAGATGTCGAAACCAGTTCGACACAAGCAGTGGTTATAAAGAATTAACAACAAGCACCTACTACGTTACGGATATCATCTATCAGTGCCGATTCGGCTAAGCTTACAGTTGCGGGAACAGCTCAGGATTTATTAATTCTAAATTCAGAATTATGAATTCATAATTTATTCACCTGATTCCCTTTTAATCTGCAACACTATGAAAAGTGTATTGGAACCAAAATTCTGCGCGAATGTATTATATTTCTTTGAAAACGCATTCTGTTTATCAAATAAATTAGTAATACCAGTATCTTTACGCTCTTTAAAACCTATATTAAATGTTATACTACATTACTGGCGGAGAGCGCTCTGGCAAGAGTAATTATGCACAGAACCTGGCACTGGAACTTTCTGACAGCCCAACATATCTGGCTACATCCAGAATCTGGGATGGAAACCATCAAAAACGTATTGATCGCCATATCGCTGATCGTGATGATCGCTGGATATCCATTGAGGAAGAAAAAGAACTATCCAAAGTAATAAAAAAAGACTCGGTAGTTGTTATTGATTGTGTTACCTTATGGCTTACTAATTTCTTTGTAGATACTAAAAATGATATCGATCTTTCTCTAGAACTGGCGAAAACTGAATTTGAAAAACTTACACACAGTAAGGCAACCATTATCATAATTTCTAATGAAATAGGAATGGGAGTGCACGCCGCTACGGAGATAGGAAGAAAATTTACAGAATTACAAGGTTGGATGAATCAGCACATCGCTAAAAAAGCTGACGAAGCAATACTAATGATATCCGGAATTCCGGTAAAAATAAAATAAATGAATTTTGATATTTTTCCTCTAGACAAATCGTTAGAAGATACTATTAAGCATAAAATCAACCTAAAAACAAAACCTCCCGGTTCTTTAGGTACATTAGAAAAGCTTGCATTACAAATTGCTTTAATTCAAAATGATACAAGTCCAGTATTACGACAACCTACCATACTGGTTTTTGCCGGTGATCACGGTATTGCTGAAAAAGGAGAGGTAAATCCTTATCCGCAAGTAGTTACCCAACAAATGGTTTATAATTTTCTTGATGGTGGTGCCGCTATTAATTCTTTCTGTAGCCAAAACAACATCCATCTAGAGATTATCGATGCCGGAGTGAATCACGATTTCCAGAATACCCATAGACTTATCAATGCCAAAATTGGTTATGGTACCCAAAATTATGAGGCAGCACCCGCTATGTCTATTAATCAATGTGAGCAAGCTCTTGAAGCAGGAGCCTCCATTGTTTTAGAAACATATCAAAAAGGATGCAATGTAATAGGTTTTGGTGAAATGGGAATAGGCAATTCTTCTGCCGCTGCACTTTTAATGGCATATTTTACGAAAATATCCATAACCGAATGTGTAGGGGCAGGAACCGGAATCCAGGGAGATGCGATAAAGAAAAAAAAGAATATTCTTAAAGCTGTATTCGAAAAATATAATCCCGGATCTGCCATAGAGGCTCTTGCTACTTTTGGAGGTTTTGAAATTGCTATGATCACAGGTGCTATCCTAAAGGCTGCAGAGCTTAAAATGACTATTATAATCGATGGATTTATTGTCACGGCAGCTTTACTTGCTGCAAATACATTATATCAAAATGTGCTGGATTATTGTATTTTTGCACACTCATCAGAAGAACAAGGTCATCAAAAGATGTTAAACTTTCTTGACAAAAAGCCCTTGTTATCTTTAGGCATGCGATTGGGCGAAGGAACGGGTGCAGCTGTAGCTTATCCAATTTTAGAATCTGCCGTGGCATTTCTGAATAAAATGGCAAGTTTTGAAGAAGCTAACATTGCCACAAGAGAATAGTAGCCTATTTATAATGAAAAAAGAAATCCACATATTTTTTACAGCTCTTATGTTCTTCACTCGGATTCCTTGTCCCAAATGGGTGAATCACGATCCTGGATATTTACGTAAGAGTTCTAAATATTTTCCCTTAGTTGGTATTCTGGTCGGAAGTATTGGTGCTGCCGTTTTTTATGGAAGTTCTTATATCTTTTCTACAGAAATCTCTTTGTTACTGTCGATGTTTAGTACAATTTATACCACGGGAGCGTTTCATGAGGATGGGTTTGCTGATGTTTGTGATGGTTTTGGTGGTGGTTGGACCAAGGAAAAGATTCTCTTGATCATGAAAGATTCCCGGCTGGGAACATATGGTACAATTGGAATTTTATTAATGCTTGCAATCAAATTTGCTGCATTGCAAGAAATTGAAGTCGGTTTTATCCCATTAGTTATTATTTCTGGACACTCGCTAAGTCGCTTTATTGCAACTACCCTTATTTTTACACATCCCTATGTTCGTGATACCGAAGACAGCAAAGCAAAACCGGCTGCAAAAAGTATGAGTCTAACCATGCTTTTCATTAGTGGTTTCTTTGGAATTGTTCCTTTAGTTTTTTTTATGAACCCTTGGATATTTATAACATTAGTACCTGCGTGTGTATCTAAAATATTTTTGGCTTCAAAATTCAAAAAATGGATAGGTGGTCAAACAGGAGATTGTGCTGGTGCGGTTCAGCAACTTAGCGAAGTAGTGTTTTATCTTAGTATTATAGCATTGTGGAAATATATCTGGTAAGACATACTACACCCAATATTGAGAAAGGAATTTGTTATGGGCAAAGTGACCTTGGTGTAACTGATACTTTTGAATCTGAAGTTTTAAAGATACATAGCCAAATTCCTATAAACAAAATTAAAAAAATCTACTGCAGCCCATTACAACGTTGTAAAATATTAGCCAAAACATTTGGCATTCCTACGGTTTTTGATGACAAACTAAAAGAACTTGATTTTGGGGATTGGGAATTAATAGCCTGGGATGATATCCCAAGCGATGACCTAAACCCCTGGATGGAGGATTTTGTGAATGTACAAGTTCCTAATGGTGAATCTTATATTATGCTACAAAAAAGAATGGTAGCATTTTATAATTCTCTGGATCATTCTTCTTCAGATAGTATAGTGGTTATTGCTCACGCCGGACCTATTAGGGCATTACTTTCGTATGTTCGGCAAATCGAACTAAAAGACTCTTTTAATATCAAAATAAATTATGGAGATGTCATTAAAATCTAAACAATCTCCAATGTTGCAAAGTTGTAATTAGAAGACGTTTCCTTACCAATTACTTGAACATTCAATCTTTGGATAAAAAGAGGAGCATATGTTACCAATGTATGATATTCTCCATTTTCTCCACAAGGATCAACGTCTAAAGATTCTAAATCTTTTATAAGTTGCTGATCGATGATTCTTCCTAAAAAATCCGGACCTAAAACACTATTACAAGAAACGATAATTGCTTCGATTCCGTAATCTATCATATCTAACACTAATTGCTTTCTTGGTTGTTGCCAGATTGGCAAAACAGCTTTTAGATCAGCTGCTTTAGACACTTTTTCTTCCCAATCCCGATGTGACTGAATATCTATATCTCCAAATACAGCAGAATTTATACTATACACTTCGGTCAACGATTTTAAATTCTGAATATATAATCGTTCATAGTCATTCCAGGTACTTTCGAAAAAGTGAATCGGTAGTCCTAGCGAATCTGCCTGTGCTTTTAATATTTCTTTCGGAATTCCGTGAGAGCGTGATCGATCTCCATGTTCATTTAGTACATTCAGTAAAACAACTGGATTGTATCTGTTCTTCTTTGCAATATGCATAGCATAACAACTATCCTTTCCTCCACTCCAGGAACATAAAAATGACATACAGTATAATTTTCAAACACAAATTAACGATAAATCATAGCAGGTTTTCAAAAAAATATCGAAGTTTGAAAAATATTTAAAACCAACATGAAGAATCATCTCATCCTTTTCTTATCGGTAATTACTTTTCTTTCGTGTAAGCAGGAGAAGAAAGAAAATAGTACTATTACCATTCAGAAACTTGCAGATCAAAAAATTGAGTATGCTACCGGGTTTAGTATCCAAAATCACGATACCTATAAGGAAATAACCATTACTTCGCCTTGGCCAAATGCTAAAAATACATTTACGTATATTTTATATCCAAAAGGAACAGAAAAACCTGAAGTTGCCAGCACCGGTTCCTTTATAGAAGTCCCTGTTGGTAAAACCGTGGTTACGTCCACAACAGACATTCCGATGCTCGAATATTTAGAATTAGAAAAAAAACTTATAGGTTTTCCGCATACTGATTATATTTCATCAGAAAAAACCAGAGTATTAATTGATAGTGGTACTATTGCAGAATTAGGTAATAATGGTCGTTTAAACACAGAAATCACCTTAGAACTGGCACCTGAACTCATCATAGGATATTCTGCAACAGGAGACACCAAAACCTATGATCTTCTTGAAAAAACCGGAATTCCGGTGGTAATGAATGGTTCTTGGATGGAGCAACATCCTTTAGGACGTGCGGAATGGATAAAGTTTGTGGCGGCTTTTTACAATAAAGAAAAAGAAGCAGATAGTATCTTTAAAAAAATTGAAAAAGATTATAATGCCGCGAAGGTATTAGCAAATAATGCGAATTCTAAACCTACAGTATTATCTGGTAATATGTTTAAAGATGTTTGGCATGTTCCCGGTGGAGACAGCTATGTTGCTCAGTTTTTAAAAGACGCTAACACCAATTATTTATGGGCGGATACCCCGAAAACGGGAAGTATTGCACTAAATTTTGAAAGTGTTCTGGAAAAAGCTCAGAATGCAAAACTATGGATCGGTTCAGGGTCTTCAAAATCATTAAAAGAATTAGAAGAGAAAAACAATCGATACACCTTTTTTGAAGCATTTAAAAATAAAGCCGTATATTCTTCAACATTAAAAACTGGTGCAAAGGGCGGATTGGTATATTACGAATTAGGGCCAATGCGTCCGGATTTGATTCTAAAAGATATTATCAAAATAGCACATCCTGAACTATTAACAGATTACGAACCTTATTTTTTCGAAAAACTGAACTAGTTGACCCCAAACAAATCATATAAAAACGTATTCATTATTATTAGTATAGTATTGCTGCTATGCTTTATAACCAATATTAGCTTGGGATCTGTATTGATCCCCTGGTTTGACACTATTAAAAGTCTGGTAGGCGCTACTGTAGAAAAAGAATCCTGGAAGCATATCATTATAGACTATAGATTACCTAAAGCCATTACGGCTGTCATTGTTGGTAGCGGACTAGGGATTTCGGGATTACTGATGCAAACATTATTTAGAAATCCATTAGCAGGGCCTTTTGTTTTGGGAATTAGTTCCGGAGCAAGTCTCGGTGTTGCCCTACTTATTTTAGGAAGCACTTTGATTGGTGGTTCTACAGCAGTATTTCTCGTTTCTAATTGGGGATTAGTAGCTGCTGCTAGTATTGGTAGCGTATTAGTACTTTTTATGGTGATGTTGGTTTCTATTAAGGTAAGAGATACTATGGCTATTCTTATCATTGGATTAATGTTTGGTAGTATTACAGCTGCCATTGTCAGTGTGCTCTCTTATTTTGCCCCGGCAGAACAATTACAACGTTATATTTTTTGGGGTTTCGGTAGTTTAGGGAATTTGTCCTGGGTAGATGTATTTATATTCTTAGTAATTGCATCTGTTGGAATGGTGCTTGCCATATTCGCTATCAAACCTCTTAACACATTATTACTTGGAGAAAATTATGCTCGTAGCCTGGGATTAAATATAAAGAAAAGCCGTTTTTTAATTATTATTGCTACCGGATTACTAGCAGGAAGTATAACCGCTTTTGCAGGCCCAATTGCATTTATAGGACTCGCAGTTCCACATCTAACAAGACAATTATTTCATACCTCGGATCATAAAATAGTAATCCCGGCGGTCATATTATTCGGTAGTATCATCATGTTAGTTTGTGATACGATTTCACAATTACCCGGAACCGAGTATACATTACCCATTAATGCTATTACATCCTTGATAGGAGCACCCGTTGTAATTTGGTTACTGGTCAGAAAACGAAAAATGTTGTTTTAATTCAGTATTGAGTACCGAGTAGTTAGTATAAAGTATTAAGTAATGTGAAATAGGTATAAAATATTAAGTATGAAATATTAAGTATGATGTTGAAGTCTTAAGATGAAAGTGAACAGGAGAGCAGAAACCAACTATAAGGTAATAAAAAATAGGGGTTTCCAATATTTGAAACTTAATACCTTGTACTTAATACTCAATACTAAGTTATTATGGAAATAGAATCATTAGATACTGAACACCAAAACATCGTTCTTAGAACAGAAGGTCTCTCAATTGGTTATAGTCATAAAAATAATCTGGAAGTAGTAGCTGCCGATATTAATCTAAAATTGTATGAAGGAGAACTTGTGGGATTGGTAGGTGCCAATGGTATTGGTAAATCCACGTTGCTTCGTACTTTATCGAAAGTGCAGCCCGCACTTCGAGGAGATATATTTTTGTCAGACAAAGAAATTAAAACCTATAGGTCCTCTGAACTCGCTTCTCAACTAAGTATTGTCCTTACCGAACAAATTGCTTCAAAAAACTTAACGGTACAGGAACTTGTTGCTTTAGGAAGACAACCCTATACGAATTGGGTTGGCAAATTATTAGAAGAAGATATCGAAAAAGTTCGTAAAGCTATTGAGGTGACTCATATCACAGAATTAGTAGAGAAAAGATGTTTTGAGTTAAGTGACGGTCAGTTGCAAAAGGTACTTATTGCCCGCGCGATTGCTCAGGACACTCCTTTTATTATGCTAGATGAGCCTACTACCCACTTGGATGTATACCATAAGGCATATATTCTGAAGCTCTTAAAACGTCTTGCTTTCGAGACACAAAAAACCATTCTGTTCTCTACACACGAGATTGACTTTGCAATACAACTATGTGATAAAATGATTGTTATGAATACAGAAGGTTTTGAATTTGGCCGTCCAAAAGAGCTGATACAGTGTAGGGCTTTTTCTTCCTTATTTCCAGAAGATCTCATATTATTTGATCCAAAAACAGGAAGTTATAAAGTAAGGCATTAATTGTAATAAAAGTCAATTCTTAATGATCCGTAGTCCTCTAACTACTAAATTTCCTGTTATGACATCAATAGAGCATCATCTGCTGGAGAGGAGTTTGATATTTCTATCCTTAACGAGATGAATTAAAGATTTATACGGTTAAACCATAAAAATAAAACAGGTAAACCGCGGTATTGAATCAAAATTTCTAGCTAAATCTAAACTGGGAATTTACACTTCAAAAGAAAAATGCATTTTCACTCAAAACTGTCGGTTAGCTTTATTTTTTAGCATAAAACCAAAGTGTCAAAATTTTCGTAAATATAAAAAATCTGGTTTTAATGATATCTATACAGGAGTTTTAAAAAGTTAATTGTTATAGTATATAGACCTGCTAAATATATTACATGATAAAAAAAATACTTAGAATATTCTTTTTCTTCTTAATTTCATCTACTTGTTTCGCCCAATCCGTAAACGATTATAGATCGGTAGCTTCCGGAAACTGGACAACAGTTGGCATTTGGGAAGTTTATAATGGAATAGCTTGGGTAGCTGCTACTACCTATCCTGGACAAATAGCAGGAACAAACGATGTTTTTATAGAAGGAGGATTTTCGGTTACAATTTCTTCTAACATCATTAACAATTTCAATTCACTCACTGTTGGTGACGGTACTGGAGGTACAGATACATTAGTAGTAGCGAATACATCAAGTTTTAACACTTCTTTACTTACTATTGCAAACGGAGGTTTTGCATCCTGGATTAATAATGTTACTCTATCTTTCCCGGCTAATGCATCTGTTGTCGTCGAAACTGGCGGCAGCTTGGATACACGTCGACCTTGTAGCGCTGCAAAAAGAATACAAATAGGAACCGTTATCTATTCTACATGTAATGGTGGTGCCGGAGCTGATTATTCATTTGAAGATCTTAACAATGGTGGCGGTACCCTTAATGTCTCTCCCAGTTCCAATAGTCCTGTTTGTCTAGGGCAAACCATTGCTCTTTTTGCTAACCCTAGCGGAACAGGAAGTACTGGCGCTACGTATAGCTGGTCAGGTACAGGACCTGGTGGGTATTCGTTTAGTGCTACCGTAGAAAACCCAACGGAAAGTGGTATCACTACATCTGGCACCTATACATATACAGTGACGATTACAGATGGCGATGGTAATGGCAATACGAATACAGATTCTGTGGATGTGTTGGTAAGCAATCCTCCTAATACACCGGTCAGTGGCGGTAACCAAATTGTTTGTACAGGAACTTCAGGTACAGTAACTGCTACAGTAGATGCCGGAGAAACGGTAGATTGGTATGATGCAGAGACTGGTGGCAATTTACTACTGACCGGAAATACCAGTTATACAACCAATACGGCAGGCACGTATTATGCAGAAACAAGAGGTTCAACTTCGGGATGTACAAGTATCGGTAGAACTGCCGTGGTATTGGCCACAAAAAGCTGTTCTGTTATTACCAACAGAAGAATAACATACAGAGTATCTTCGAGTAATTTAAAAACTGCAAACCCAACTGGCACTCCAACAACAGATATGATTGTTAGCTTTTTTGACGATGGACAATTTGGCCCAGGAAATTCTTACCAACTCCAAGTGCAAAATAATACTGCTACAGCTTTTAATTATGAAATATGGATCCAAAATGTTCCTTATTCCAGTATTCCAGGATTGGCTTTAGGTGATCATACACTTCGAACCGTTAACAATGGAAACGGCACTTATAACTATCTTTTTACTAGCACTTCTCCTCTTGCTGGTTTTCAAAGCCGATTTATTACAGGTTCAGGTGGAGCTCCGTCTCCTCCCGGTACCGGAATAACGTGTGGATGTGTAAGTTTTTACAAATTATAAAGAACAGCTACCAATAATTCTATATTTTAGAGGTACCTAAAAAAAAAGATCTTGCACCCTCTTCTTCATACAATCGAGTCTATCATACAATGGGGAATCACCCCAAAACTTCCAGTTGAGAACAAGGCACTTCTTTTAAAAAAATCATTGTTATTATTGTATCGGGAATATTTAAACCTGGAAGAAGATTTATTCGATGATGAAATAGAATACCCGGAAGCTCCTGAGTTCAATTTCGAAAAGATATCCATCACGATACGCTCTAATTTTCCTGAATTAGGTTTTTACCAAAACGTTACAGACCCCTTTGATCTCGAAAGGCCTGACAACATCCTCGGAGATGCTAATGACGACCTATCGGATATCATTAAAGATCTGATGGAAGTTCAATGGCGATTCCAGAATAACAGTGAGATGGATGCCATCTGGTATTTTGAATTTATTATGCGCAACCATTCTGAGCGACATATCGTCAATCTCCTGAAAACTTTAAAGGATTTAGAGGAAAGAAATGTTGAGTAACGAAGTTGAAATATTCACAGTCTAATTAGTTTCACCTTTGTTTGTTATTTTTTTTTTGAAATAGATCAAATATCCTATAATTACAACACTACAAAAAAAATGGGCAATAAAATCAATATTCTCTTGAACTACCATATCGGTACTTGACAAACTTATAAAAGTAAAAAAATGTACAGCCCAAAGCAATATTATTGCTATTGTATGTGCATCCTCTCTTTCGCTTTTAAATGATCGATACCAACTATATCCTATAAAAAATAAATATCGTAAAAACTTGGGTGGTCGTATATTAGCTAAAAATTCCTTCATCCTTAAAATCTTTTAGTACTATAAATTGCTCTAGGAGTTACATAGGTTTCATCCCGGACAAACTTTCGGCTTTCTTGCAGCATTTCCATACGGGCCTGTTCTATGGGCTTCACATAATCGATTTCAAAATCCATGGTACACAATTCTTCTTGTGTTGCAGCTTGATCCCTGGCAATCCAACTATCTACTTCACTACGACTAAACCCACTCGCTTGTCCCCAATTGCCAAAAGCTCCACTAGCATCCAATAAAAAGTAAGTACCGGATATGATCCACTGATAATTTTATCGCCCCCGTAAATCAATATCAAATATTAGTAATAAAATCACAGGGTAAAAAGCAATAATAAGACAGGTAAAAAAATAAAAAAATAATCCCAATACGTTGTTCTTTCCTTTTAATATGATTAAATTCTTCTATATAATCTCTCCATTTTTTTTTATATAAAAAAAGATAGTAAAAAAGAACTCCTAACACGAAACATATAGGTAAAACAGTATTTAACTTACCCATTGAAGAAGAAAAGTCAGGCATCAAATTCATAAACAACCCAATAAATAATATCAAATGGGGTATAGTAAGAAATAATGTTGCTGTTCTATGGGCTTCATCCCTTTCACTTTTAAATGATCGATACCAACAGTAGCCAATAAAAAATAGATATCTAAGATATTTAGGCGGTCGTATATTGGCTAAAAACTCCTTCATCCTTAAAATCTTTTAGTACTATAAATTGCTCTAGGAGTCACATAGGTCTTATCTCTGGCAAATTCTCTACTTTCTTGCAGCATTTCCACACGGGTCTGTTCTATAGGTTTTTTATCAGTTATTTTCATTCTTTTTTAATGGTCTGATAGAATCGCCATATCATCATATCGTTGGCTACCCAACCGGAATCTTATGGCTTATTTCATAATCTATCTCAAAATCCATTTTGCATAATTCTTCTGCTGCTGCATCAAGTTCACGAGCGATCCATTTATCGACTTCTCGCCTGCTAAATCCACTGGCTTGCCCCCAGTTACCAAAAGCACTGCCTTATTAAAAGAAAAAGTGATAACGTTAAAATGTATCTTCTATTTATTATAATTATTTATAATAAGGCGATCTTTGGATTATAATGTAAATTGAAAAAGCGAAAAAAGCCAAACTAATAAATAAATAAATGAATAAATAAATAAGACCAATTCTTTGTTGCTTTCTTTTTACATGGTTAAATTCTTCTATGAAAGATTTCCATTTATTTTGATGCCAAAACAAATAATAAGATATAACGGAAATAAATAAAAAAAACAGGAATAACGAGTTCATATTTTCCAAGTTCAAAGATTATATGAGGTATAGTAATAGACAATATACCCATAAAAAAAACAACATGAATTGTCCCTAAGAGTATGATAATAGATCCATGAGTATTCTGACGGTCACTCTTAAAAGATCTATACCAACTGTATCCTATAAAAAACAAATACCTTAAGTACCTAGGAGGTTTGATATTGGCTAAAAATTCTTTCATCTCTAAAACCGTTTGGTACTATAAATTGCCCTGGGGGTTACATTCGTTTTATCTCGCTCAAAATCTCTATTCTCTCGCATCATTTCCATACGTATTGGCTCTACAGGCTTTACATAATCTATCTCAAAATCCATTTTGCATAATTCTTCTTGGGCAGCAGCACGGTCTCTGGCAATCCAATTATCAACGGTTTCTCTACTAAATCCGCTGGCTTGTCACCAGTTACTTTAACTATATCATTAAAAACACTAATATCTAAGATATTCTTTCTCCGGAATTGGATCTGGTATTTTCTTTTCTATTACTTCAATACCAAATACATCCTCCAATATTACAGGATGTAGCGCTATAAAAAGACATAGAAATAAATAAATAAATAAATAAATAAACCCAATTCTTCGTTGTCTTCTTTTAAGATGTTTAAACTCCTCCACATAGTATCCCCACTTTCTTTGATAAAGAAAAAGATAATAGAAAACAAATCCCACTAATGTAAAGAAAGGTAACACACTTAGATATTTATTTAATGATTGAAATTCTTCAGGACCATGCCAAAGAAGTAACCCATAAATCATAAAAGTACTAAAACCACCAACGAGCAAAGTAGCCATTACATGCGCATCTTCTCTGTCGCTTTTAAACCGTCTGTAACCACTAAATGCTATAAAGAAAAGATACCGTAAAAACTTTGGCGGTCTTATGTTGGCTAAAAATTCTTTCATACTTTAAAATCTTTTGGTACTATAGATCGCTCTGGGTGTCACATAGGTCTTATCTCTGGCAAATTCTCTACTTTCTTGCAGCATTTCCACACGGGTCTGTTCTATGGGCTTCACATAATCGATTTCAAAATCCATGGTGCATAATTCTTCTCGTGTGATTGCGCGATCTCTAGTAATCCAACTATCTACTTCACTACGACTAAACCCACTCGCTTGTCCCCAATTGCCAAAAGCTCCACCAGCATCTAATAAGAAATATGTACCAGATATTGCCCAACCCACACCAGGAATAAAAGTGGTTATGGCAAAAACAATATCCCAAGTATTTTTCTCGAGTACATCATCATAATTAGAATCATTTGATTTTTTTGCCTGTTCTATGTTATTTATGGAAAAGCCAACAGAAAATATAAACGTAATCACCCCTCCCCATTTGTAAAAGTTAGCAGCTTTGGTTCCTTTTGATTTTGCAGAGAGCTCGCCAATATCTTTACTCCACTGACCAAAGCTTCTGCCACTATCAATACTTGGCACCTTTTTTATTTGCGCCCATTCTCCAGACCAACCTTTATAATAATTAGATAGATTGCCGGCAAAAAGATTATTACTTTCTCTATAATAATTAGCAATCATATACGTCTCTAATGCTCCAGTTACTGAATTAATGCCTCCATTACCAGTGGTAACCATCCCATACAAATCATCCTGATAGTGCATTTCTCTCCATTCTTGGGGTGCGCTGCTCCACTCGTTTAGATAACTACCACGGATATCCTGTTGGGTGATTTCCCAATCTTCATACTCCAGACTGGTACCATTCTCAGGATCATAGGCACGTATACGCGCAATGGGTGTACCACCCAGATCAGGACTGATCATCAATTCTATACTAATATCGCTACCGGCAGACATATCGATCCATATCTGATATCGACTATCATATACCTTATAGCCATCTACGGTTTGCTGTATAAACCTATCTGTAAGTTCCTGATCGCTCATCACTCTGGGATTGGTTTCTCCCATCTGGTCATACATCTCATAGGCAGCACGCATCGCACCATCCTCATATCCCTGCATTGCCAGATCTACTTTATAAAGAGCTTCGCTAAGTCCTGCTCGCCTGGCATCGATGGCTGTGCGAAAATTAAAGGCTACCTGCTGCGCTTGTGCGCCAGGACTAAAACCGTTGCTGTTCCTGCCAGCCTCTTCAAGGGCTTCACTGATCTGTTCGTGTACTTCTTTTAGGCTTTCCGGGTTGATATACATCACTTATGCTTTAGAAGGCCAGTTATTGGTAAAGGTTGCATCGCCGATCGTTAATTTTTCGGCAGAGATTTTTAATTTTAGCTTAAATGGTTCATTACTTACTGCATGATAAAATCCACTAAGACGCGCACAGTACGCATTGCTAAATTTTAGAGTCATCAACGATGCCATCGCATCACGTTTCATAAATACGATCTGACCACTTTTGGTCTCTGTAGGACTGATTGCCCAATTGAGTAAATCTGTTTTTTTTTCAAATTCTAATGATAATACAATAATACCACCTCTGGGAGCGGCAGAAGGTCTGCCGTTATGATCCAGTGGTTGATCAAATTCAAAGGTGCAATCTAATAAGTTATATGAAGTATCATCAATTTCTAATTTTGCTTGAAAAGACATAGGTTTTATTTAATAAAATGGTTAACGTTTTTTTGTATACTATATTCTTCTATGTACATTAGTACGTAAGTTGATTTAAAAATCTATCGCGCTAAAATAGGAATAAATCTTTAGTTCTACGGGAATTCTTCACTTTAGTCTATTATAAGTACCTGTTAATTCGACAATTTGTGTTAAAAAAATCATCGTTTATATCCCCTCACCTTAGTTAGTAGATTGTATGTTATTTTTATGAAGAAGAAATCAATAACGAATTTTTTATATAAAATTTTAGCTATTATTCTTTTAAAATCTCTTATTACATATACAATAATGACTATGTTTTAATTTCCAACTATAGATCTTGCTGATTGATATCCATGATAAAATCCCGGATTCGCATTCTTAAATCTTTTCAGCACCTTATCCAGTTTCGTATTCAGAAGTTCCCTTTTCCATGACCGGTATGTATTTTTTTTACGTAGGTAGTTCTCCGCAAGCTGTAGATGAAAATTTTTTATAAGTTCTATTAATTTTATATCTGCAATTAGAAATCATGGAGGTGTAAGCAGCCATCACGGTAATGTATATGGATATCAAGAACCCATAGATGGATATCATGAACCAATATATAATTATTTTAAAATTTCTAATACATAATTATTCTGAAAACAATAACTAAACGATTTAGAGGAGCAATCATAATTTTATTATTTCTATAAACTTCTTCTCTGCTTATACTTGCTAAATCTTTATCTTTGAAATAAAATCTCGATTGTCGAGTAAACTAAAAATTATATGTCAGAATACATATTGCTTATTGTTGCAATCGTCGCAATAATCATCGGTTTTGTTATCGGTAAATACGTAGCTTCGCTAAAGGGCAAAAGCGAACAGAGCGCCCTGAAGGAGCGCGTCAACCAACTACAATTACAGTTTGATGAAGCCAAAAAAGCCGCGGATCAGCAATTAGACTTCACAAAACAACAGCAAGAAGCATATAAAGAATCTTTAGAGAAGCAACTTCTGCAAATATCTAACGAACGTGAAGAAATCCGTAGAGAAAAGGACTTCCTGAATACAGAATTGACTCGACGCAATACAGAATTTGAAAACCTGCAACTCAAAAACCAGGAACAAAAAGATGAAGTCGAAAAACTTCAGGAGAAATTCACGAAAGAATTTGAAAATCTTGCGAACAAGATCCTGGATGAAAAGTCTAATAAATTTACAGAACAAAATAAAGAAAATATAAAAAATATCCTGAATCCTTTACAGGAAAAGATCAACGTATTTGAGAAAAAAGTAGAACAAACACACAAAGAAAGTATCGATTACCACGCTGCTTTACGTCAGCAGATTCTAGGCCTAAAGGATCTTAACGAGCAGATGAGCAAAGAAACCACGAATCTCACCAAAGCATTAAAAGGTGATAGTAAGATGCAAGGAAACTGGGGAGAATTAGTGCTAGAACGTGTTTTAGAAAAATCGGGATTAGAAAAAGACCGAGAGTATTTTGTGCAACAAAGTTTTACCACTGTCGATGGTCAAAGAGTTTTACCCGATGTAGTGATCCATCTACCGGACAGTAAAAAAATGGTTATTGATTCTAAAGTTACCCTTACGGCATATGAGCGCTATGTAAATGAAGATGATGATCGTCTTAGAGTTACTTATCTTAAGGAACATATCGCTGCACTGAAGCGCCATATAGATCAACTTTCGGAAAAAAACTATCAGGACTTATACGATATTGAATCTCCTGATTTTGTATTGCTTTTTGTGCCTATAGAACCAGCTTTTGCCATTGCTATTAATGAAGATAATAAATTGTATAATCAAGCTTTTGAAAAAAACATAGTGATTGTAACCCCGTCTACATTGTTAGCAACTCTACGCACCATCGATACGATGTGGAACAATGAAAAACAGCAACGCAATGCTATAGAAATTGCGAGACAAGCAGGAGCGCTATATGATAAGTTCGAAGGGCTGGTAAAAGACCTTACTGGAGTTGGAAAAAAGATCGATGATGCTAAGAAAGATTATTCCTCTGCTATGAACAAACTAGTCGATGGACGAGGGAATTTAATCACTAGCGTAGAAAAGCTTAAAAAAATGGGAGCCAAAGCTAAAAAATCACTTCCGGAAGCAATTATAAAAAGAGCCTCTGATGATGAGGCCGATATTAACTAACAGTTATGGAAATAAATACGTCGCAAATTCTTATTCAATTATTATTGGCTTTAGCATATGCAATCCCAACAATATTCTTTATTGTAATCAGTATATATTATTTATTAAAAATGGGATCCCGAACAGATGGTATTCTGATTTTAGCTGGTAACATCGTCATTCTTCTTTCTATAATTTTGAGTAGAATACTATTTATTCAGTTTGCTTTTTATGAAAAATGGCAAGGTGAAATGTATTCCTATGTATCTAGTGCTATTAATGTCATTTCTTTTATGGGATCTTTGGCTTTTGCCATAGGAGTCTTTCTTTTGATGAAAAAAATAATAAAGACAAAAACAGTGGCGGAATGAAAATAAAGCACACATTCATTTTAATAAGCATCTTTGGATTTGTTACCAACATTAGTTTTGCACAACAAATTTATTTTCCGGAACGTGGAAACTGGGAAGAAAAAAATCCTTCGGAGTTTAAGATACATACTACAAAGCTTAATGAGGCGGTTCAATATGCCAAAAGCAATGAATATTCCGGATCTAAGGATCTTAGACAAGCAATCCTAAAAGGTTTCGAAAGAGAGCCATATCACAAAATTTTAGGACCAACTAAAAAAAGAGGTACTCCCGCAGGTTTAATTCTGAAAAACGGATACATCATTGCCAAATGGGGTGACACCGATCGTGTGGATATGACGTTTAGCGTTACCAAAAGTTATTTATCAACCATCGCCGGATTGGCCATATATAAAGAGCTTATCCAATCTGTAGATGATCTAGCGTCTGCATATGTATGGGATCACACCTATGATGGTGACCACAATAAAAAAATAAGCTGGAGGCACCTGCTAACACAATCCTCTGATTGGTCAGGACAATTGTGGGGTGGATATGATTGGGCTGATCGCCCACCGAAAGAAGGTAGTATCGATGATTGGAAATTAAGGAAATTAAACCAACCGGGAACGGTCTTCGAATACAATGATGTTCGGGTGAATGTATTGGCATATTCTTTACTAAATGTTTGGAGAAAGCCTTTGCCACAAATTCTGAAAGAAAATATTATGGATCCCATTGGGGCTTCCTCAACCTGGAGATGGTATGGATATGAAAATTCTTGGGTGACTATAGACGGTATACAAATGCAATCTGTAAGTGGTGGCGGGCATTCTGGTGGTGGACTCTTTATCAACACCGAGGACCACGCACGTTTTGGCCTGTTATTTATGAATAGAGGAAAATGGAAAAACCAGCAATTAATTTCAGAAAATTGGATAAGAGAAGCAACCGAACCTTCTCAGGCTAATACCAATTACGGATTTATGTGGTGGCTAAACCAAAAAGGTACTCGTAATTGGAAAGGATTGCCGGAACATCTGTATTATGCGGCAGGTTTTGGTGGTAATTTTATTGTAATTGATCAAAAAGAAAACCTGGTGATCGTTACCCGATGGCTAGAACCAAATCAAATTGACGAGTTTGTATCCAAAGTCTATGAAGCGCTCTAAAAAAATGATATCTCGATGAAAAAAATATTAGGTCTTATAATTTTAACAATTGTCTTGCTTTTTGCAATTTGGTATACAACCGTATATTTTGCCACTTACAGTGAAGGTGTCCGAAGCGGAGAACTCATCAAGTTTAGTAAAAAAGGGGTGGTTTTCAAAACGTGGGAAGGAGAAATAAGTCAGGGCATTTCTGGCGCTCAAATATTCAGTTTTTCCGTAGAAGATAAAAACGAAAATGTTATCCAAAAACTTGAGGAGTTTCAAGGGAGATATGTAAAATTAAAATATAAAGAGCGTTTTGCTACCATCTCTTGGTTAGGAGACACCAAATATTTCGTTATTGATGTAGAAGAAGATGAATCCCCACATTTTAGAAAATAATAAATATGGTTAGTTAATGAAAAAATTTAAAACAGCAAGAGAATCAAAGGTTGTGTTATCAGAATTAATGCTTCCGTCTCATTCTAACTTTAGCGGAAAAATTCACGGTGGTTATATTTTGTCATTGATGGATCAGATTGCCTTTGCCTGCGGGTCTAAACATTCTGAAGCTTACTGCGTTACAGCCAGTGTAGATAAAGTAGATTTCTTAAAACCTATAGAAGTAGGTGAACTGGTTACTCTTAAAGCCTCTGTAAACAATGTCGGTACAACTTCTATGGTAGTTGGGGTACGGGTAGAATCCGAAAACATAATGACAGGTACGGTAAAACATTGCAATTCCAGTTACTTTACTATGGTGGCAAAAAATAATAATGGAAAAAGTGTTGACGTTCCCGGTTTAATTTTAGAGAATGAAACTGCTGTTCGTCGTTTTGTAAGAAGTATTATAAGAAAAGACGATGCTAAAGCCAGAAAAGATCGCTTTAAATCTTCCGAATTTAAGCTTGAAGATCATCTTGAGATATTAAAGGAATATAACGTAAAAGTAACCTTATAATTTATCCCTGATTTTTACGTTAAGAATGCAGTGTGTCGGTCGATGTACCTGATACTAAAAATTTGCTATATTGAAGAAAATTAAATAACTATGAAAACCCCAATACTATTATTATCTCTATGCGCACTAACTTTATTAAGTTGCGGCGGAAGTGATGATAGCACCGAAATACCCGTAATTCCAATTGATCCGGATCCAATTCCGGGACAAATCTCAACATACACCGATCATGTAAAAACAATCATAGATACCAATTGCATCGAATGCCATGGTGATCCACTGGATCAAGGTGCTATTATGATGCTATTGACATATGATCAGGTTGTAGACGCTGTAAACAACAGAGGATTGTTTAATAGAATAGGCACGATGGGTATTAACACTGTCATGCCTCCACCAGAAGAAGGAGGAAGACTTCCTCAAACCACTATAGACATTATCGAAGATTGGATAGCTGATGGGCTTTTAGAACAGTAGCCGTTTTAAGCACTTTCAAATCCATTTTTAGTAGCTGATATTTAACAGATAGAATCGCTACTGAAAAGCTTAATAAAATCAATGAACTTATTTAAAAAATTATTTAGCTCGCGGCAAAAACTTAATAAAGATTCTAAAAAACAAGAATCACCGGAAAATCCAACTGAATTGTTAATGGTAAAGTTGTTTTTTGGAGATGTTCCTAGTTTAGATGATGAGCTAATCGAAAAGGAATTAAGACTAAGGTTTAACAAAATAGAGTTTCCTGAAACTTACGACAAAAAATCAAATTCTAGGCATTACTTTTTTAAAGACTATGAAGTGAAATTTCCCGAGGGAAACATTCCTGCTCAAGCCACTATATTATTACCTAATGAACATAAAGTTGATTATTCGGAACTAACCACTTCTTGTAGACAATCCTGGAATTGGCGGAAAGCGGAAGAAACTGTTAAAAAATGTTCTTATGAAGTTTTAATTACCGACGTAATGTCAAGAAATTTAGATCACAAATTAAGAATTGAGTATTTTCAAAAATTTGCATCTAGTATAGTTTCCGCTATGAAACCAGCTGCTGTTTGGGTTAGAAATAGTGAAGTCATCTTAACTCCTTCAGACTTTATAAAAAAAAGTAGTCAAAATAATTATCAAAATATAAATACCTTTATGAATGTTCGCCTCTTCAATATCCAAGAAACAGAGGACGAAATAATAATGGATACTTTGGGATTACATTCATTGGGACTACCTGATTTTGAGTTTCGATTTACAAATTGTGACCCCCAAAAAATTGCTGGACTTCTATTTAACTATAGTAATTACATCTTTGAAAACGGTGTCGTTATTGAACACGGAAATACAATTGAAGGAATCGAATAAAATCAAAAATGGAAATGCTTTTTTAATCATTCTCAACTTGAACCTGGTAGCATTATAATAGGAATAAACACTAATAGCTAACAGCGCTTAAACAATTTCAAACCAAAAACTGAAACAGATCCGGTTTTATAGTTAAAATGATTACCAATATTTCTTCCAATTCCCCAGGTTGCACCTAAAAAAGGATTATTTAAATTGTTTTTTTCAAGCTCTGAAATTTCACAACCATAACAACTAACTCGTAGCGAGAAAAAATCACCACTATTACCATCTATTCTTTTACTTTGGCTTATCCTCTTATTCAAATTATATTACCATCTAGGTTCTATTGTTATCGAAAATGTAGTGTTTTAAGATACATTTTCATCGTCAAAAAAAACACCTGTGTCACTTATTCCTGCTTCACGTTGCAGGGCTATTTGACTAGAGATTTTTAACTCATTGTAAAACTGCAACACACTGAAAAATTCCAGTTTGAATACCAAATACTGATTTTTCTACTGATGCTTTTTGTACCTTTTGTGAAACTCCAATAAAAGAACTAAGGACTAATAACGAAACAACAACTCCTTTTTTCATTTTTACTTTTATCGATTTATTGATGTAAAAGTATCAGGATTAAAAAAAAGAGTGATTTTAGTACTAGAGAAGTGCTAAAATATTGAAATTACACCAATCAGGACGTTTTTTGAAGCTTTCTATAGGCGCCTGGAGACATACCCAAACTGGTATTAAAAGTTTTATAAAAAGCACTCTTAGATTTAAAACCAGCTTCCAAGCCAATAGCCTCTATAGAATATTTATTGAACACAGGATTATGCAATAGGTTTTTAGCAGCTTCAATTCGATATTCATTTACAAACTGAATCACGCTCTTATTGATTTCCTGATTTATAATCTGTGATAAATATCCTTCGCTTGTTTCTAATCGAGTTGCCAAATCTAATCGACTTAAAAGAGGGTTTTTAAATAATTCTTCTTCTTCCATCAATGTATATAGCTGTGTAATAATTTTGGAAACAGTGGTTTCGTTTATTCGCTTTTTTGTATTATCGACCTTTCCTGAAATTAAATATCGATGTATCTCTTCCTTTTGAACTATAATCTGTAGTTTGAATATACCATAATATAATATCCACCATAATAAAAAGGAAAGTAGTATCCATAGAAAGTTCATAGCATATGCTGAATCATATATATAAAACTCTATATTAGACAAAAGCCAGCACATAATAATGCATATGAGAAAAAGGTTTAATCGTAATAACCAACCCCTTTTTTCTTCTGAAATAGAATTAGACCTTTTAATTAGATTCCTTCCCCACAAGATTAAGAAGATATTGTAAATGAGAGATCCTTGATCCTTTATATCAAACACCAAACTATCGATATCTGAATAATAAATATTAAAGCCTTCCTGTAAAAAAACAGTAGAAATTTCAATTATCAGAGAGCTAAAGAAGGGAAAATACAACCATTTGTACCAGCCTTTTTTAAGATATTCATGCTGAATTTGAAGTAGAAAATAGGTAAATAAAGTAACTGCAACCAAAAACTCAAATGCAAAATTGGATAAAAGTTCTAAAATCCCATATTCCGGATCATTCCAACTTAAAAAGGTTAAAATTGCTATTAGGAATATTGATAAAGAAAGGTAGTTATTCGCACGACTTCTGTAAAAAGAAGTAGTAACTAATGAGATACTAATAAAGCAGCCTACAATTACACTTGCTAGAATCGTGAAATCTAATACTGTTGCGTTCAATCTTTGTAGAAATTAAGTACACCTAAAATTGCTGTTATGAAAATTTGCCAACTAACCGAAAACTCCATACTGAAATGCTTTGTAATTAGTTTTCCCAATTTTGAATGCAGATTTATTTTGATGTATTCGTTACCGTTCAAACTAGAAGAGAATACAATGTAAGAAGACTCGTATTAATTTAGAATGTTACAAATATATCCTATTTGGTATTAGATAACATTTAGGAAAAATGATACCGGTTGATTAATAATTTTACAGAAGATTTTAAAAGTATCGTTTTTATCTACACCAAAAACTGAAACAGATCCGGTTTATCATTTAGATAATCCCCGAAAAAATTATGCTTCTTCATTCTGGAAATAAGAGGTTGCAGATCATTTTTATCTTTGAGTTCGATTCCCACTACGGCAGGACCATTTTCTCTACTCGATTTTTTAGAATACTCAAAATGAGTAATATCATCATTAGGTCCTAAAATTTCTCCAACAAACTGTTTTAAAGCGCCAGCTCTTTGAGGAAAGCGTACAATAAAATAATGTTTTAAATCTGCATACAATAATGCACGCTCTTTAATTTCAGCAGTACGGGTAATATCATTATTGCTTCCGCTTACTATACAGACTACATTTTTACCTTTTATTTTATCCTTGTAAAACTCTAGAGCAGCAAGGGTCAATGCTCCTGCTGGCTCTACCACAATAGCATCTCGATTGTATAAATCCAAAATTGTCTGACATACCAACCCTTCCGGAACTGTGATCATATCGGATAGATAGGTTTTGCAAATTTCAAAATTTAAATCTCCTACCTTTTGTACCGCGGCACCATCGATAAACTTATCGATATCAAAAATTTCGGTGTTCTTTTTTTGCTGTATTGACCTTAGCATTGAAGGCGCTCCTTTGGGTTCAACACCAATAATTTTGGTTTTTGGTGATAATGCTTTCATAGCACCACATAGACCAGAAGCAAGACCTCCTCCACCCACTGCCACAAATATGTAGTCGATTGAGTGATCTACTTGTTTAAAAATCTCTAATCCAATAGTTCCCTGTCCTTCAATTGTTTTGGGATCATCAAATGGATGGACAAAGATTTTTCCTTCAGCGATACATATGTTTTTTGCAGCTTTGGAAGCATCATCAAAACTGTCGCCTTCTAAAACAACTGTCACATATTCTCCACCAAACATCTTGGTTTGTTCCACTTTTTGTTTAGGAGTAACAGATGGCATATAAATTGTTCCCTGAATTTCTAAATGATTACAGGCAAAAGCTACTCCCTGTGCATGATTTCCTGCGCTGGCACACACCACTCCTCTGGTTAGTTCTTCTTTTGATAGGGAACTGATTTTATTAAAAGCTCCCCGGATTTTGTAGGATCTCACTCGCTGCAGATCTTCTCTTTTAAGGAGCACATTAGAATCGTACATTTTAGAATACCGAATACTATTCATCAAAGGAGTAACCATAGAAACCTTTTTGATGGTGGTGGCTGCTTTCTGTATATCATCTAATTCCGGAAAATATGTGGTTACTTCTGTATTCACTATTATAGTTTTTTATATTCTGAAGGCATTCGCCAGGCTGAGTCCATCAAAGATTACACAATACACATCTCAAAAAACTTCGACAGACCCAACTAGACAAATAAATTATTTGAAGCGTCATTTCGAGTGATTTTTCGTAATAAAATGAAGAAAAATTGCCTGTCTGCCCAGCCAGGTAGATATCGAGAAACGCTTCAACTATTCAAAATCTTATTCTCGATACCCTCCAGAGGCGGGCAGGCACTTCTCCTCACGTCGAAGTACTCGAATTAACGCTTTTTTTATATTACATTATTATAGGCTTCATAGCCGTCATAGAAGCTCTTAATCTAGCTCCTACAGTTTCTATAGGGTGGTTTCTCAACGATGCATTTACTTCAATCAATTTTGCATTATCCACTCCATTACTTTTACCCGCATCATACGCTTTACCAATTACATCGGTATCGATCTTTTTCATAAAATCACTCAATAACGGCTTACAGGCGTGGTCAAATAAATAACATCCGTATTCTGCGGTGTCAGAAATCACCCTATTCATTTCGAACAATTTCTTACGAGCAATCGTATTGGCAATCAGAGGGGTTTCGTGCAGCGACTCATAGTATGCAGATTCTTCAATAATACCGGAAGAAGTCATAGCTTCAAAGGCAAGCTCTACTCCTGCTCTTACCATAGCAACCATCAGCACTCCGTGGTCATAAAATTCTTGTTCAGAAATCTCCACATCCCCGGCAGGGGTTTTTTCGAACGCAGTTTCTCCTGTTGCTGCTCTCCACGATAATAGATTTTTATCATCATTAGCCCAATCCCCCATCATGGTTTTAGAAAAATGACCATCAATAATATCATCCATATGTTTCTGAAATAATGGACGCATAATATCTTTTAACTCTTCAGAAAGCTCAAATGCCTTAATTTTAGAAGGATTAGACAATCGATCCATCATATTGGTAATACCTCCATATTTTAATCCTTCCGTTATGGTTTCCCATCCATACTGAATTAATTTGGATGCATATCCAGGATCAATTCCCTTTTCTACCATCTTATCAAAGCATAAGATAGAACCTGTCTGCAAAAGTCCGCAAAGGATTGTTTGCTCACCCATCAAATCTGATTTCACTTCTGCTACGAAAGAAGATTCTAACACACCCGCTCGATCGCCACCGGTTCCTACTGCATATGCTTTGGCCTGTGCTAGTCCGTGCCCCTGAGGATCATTTTCAGGATGTACCGCAATAAGTGTTGGTACTCCAAATCCTCTTTTGTATTCCTCTCTGACCTCAGAACCCGGGCATTTTGGGGCCACCATAATTACAGTAAGATCCTCTCTAATCTGCATTCCTTCTTCTACAATATTAAATCCGTGCGAATACGATAAAGTTGCGCCTTTCTTCATTAAAGGCATCACTGTATGTACTACTTGTGTATGTTGTTTATCCGGAGTAAGATTGATCACCACATCAGCGTTTGGCACTAATTCTTCGTACGTTCCTACGGGAAATCCATTCTCAGTAGCATTCTTATAGGATTGCCTTTTTTCTTTGATTGCAGCTTCCCGAAGCGTATATGAAATATCCAATCCCGAATCTCTCATATTCAATCCCTGATTTAGTCCTTGTGCTCCGCAACCTACAATTACTATTTTTTTTCCTTTCAATTCATTCACTCCGTCGGTAAATTCAGACGAATCCATGAATCTACATTTTCCTAGTTGTGCTAATTGATCTCTTAATGATAGCGTATTAAAATAATTTGCCATTTCCTTCTTTAATTTGTGTTACTTCCGCTTCTACGGAAATCTATTTAATTTTGACTTTAGTTGTTTTATTGATTTGGGTGTATCCTTCTCGCTAAACGATCAGGTCGGGCTATTCGCTATATCTTTTTAATCTGTCATAAACCCTTCGACTCCGCTCAGGCATACAGATTGAAAAGGATGCCGCTACTATCCCTTACACGGTTTCTTCAGCAAACTCTTCTAACATAGATGAGATATTCATTTTCTCTTTCGTCACCGCTATTCTTCCAGATCTGGTAAACTGCATTAATCCATATGGTTCCAGTTTACGGTATAATGCATCTACTTCTCTTCTTCTCCCTGTTTTCTCCAATACAAAAAATTCTGGAGTTACCGTGACGATATTTGCATTACTATTTTTTATTACATTCTGAATCTGACGTTCTTCAAACAATAGTTTTGATGCAATTTTAAACAAAGCCGTTTCCTGATAAATAATATCTTCTTCTTTATGATAAAACGCTTTAATGACTTCAATTTGTTTTTCTATCTGACCCACGATCTTTTTTACCTGTTCTTCTGTGACTTTAACAGCAATAGTAAAACGAAAGACATCTTTAATTTCAGATTGAGAAGCCGTCATGCTATCCAGGTTGATATGTCGCTTCAGAAAAATTGCAGAAATCCTATTTAGCAATCCTATATTATTTTCGGTATATACCGATATTGTAAAATTTTCTTTGTCCATAATTACTCAAGTCTTATATCTGAAACTGAAGCTCCTGTCGGAATCATCGGGAACACATTATTTTCCTTTTCTACACAAACTTCCAAAAAGTAAGGCTCTTTCGAGGCGATCATTTCTTTAATTGCCGTTTGCAGTTCTTCTCTTTTTGTTACTCTTTTAGCTTCTATATGATATCCTTTAGCGATCGTCACAAAATCTGGATTTACCATTTCGGTAGAAGCGTACCGTTTATCAAAAAATAACTGTTGCCATTGACGCACCATTCCTAAAAAGTCATTATTGAGGACAACAATTTTTACAGGTACCCTCGTTTGGAAAATGGTCCCTAATTCTTGTATGGTCATTTGATACCCTCCATCGCCAATGATAGCGACCACTTCTCTTTCCGGCGCTCCCATTTTAGCTCCAATAGCAGCTGGTAATGCAAATCCCATAGTTCCTAAACCGCCGGATGTGACATTGCTTTTTGTTTTTATAAACTCTGCATACCTGCAAGCAATCATTTGATGTTGTCCCACATCCGAAACAATAACAGCATCTCCTTTAGTTTCTTCATTAATTCCTCTAAGCACTTCTCCCATAGAAAGACCCTCTTTAGAAGGATACAACTCCTCTTTTATCACTTTATCATATTCTATGGTATCAAAATCCTTGAACTTTTGTAACCAGGATTCATGGGTATTAGGCTGAACTAAGGAAAGGATATCCGACAGGGTATTTTTTACGTTACCCATTACAGCTACATCCGCTTCTACATTTTTATTTACTTCTGCAGGATCAATCTCAAAATGAATGATTTTGGCTTGTTTTGCATAGGTTTCCAGATTACCTGTAACACGATCATCAAAACGCATACCTATTGCCAGCAACAAATCACATTCATTGGTTAGTTTATTAGGTCCATAATTACCGTGCATGCCTACCATACCCACATTAAGAGGATGTGCTGTAGGTAATGCTGATAATCCAAGAATAGTCCAGGCAGATGGAATACCGGTTTTTTCAATAAAACGCTGTAACTCTTCTTCTGCTTCGCCAAGAATTACGCCCTGACCGAAAACGATCATCGGTTTTTTTGATTTATTAATTAAATCCGTAGCTTTTTCTAATGTTGCAGGATCTGTTTCAGGAACCGGCTGATAGCTTCGTACTCCTTTGCATTTAGAATACTTAAAATCCAGTTCTCCAAACTGAGCGTCTTTTGTTATATCAATCAAAACAGGACCCGGACGACCTGAACGTGCGATATAAAATGCTTTGGCTAACACGGAGGGTATATCTTCAGCTTTGGTTACCTGATGATTCCATTTAGTAATCGGTGTAGAAATCCCTATAATATCCGTTTCCTGAAATGCATCAGATCCCAGTAAATGAGAACCTACCTGTCCTGTGATACAAACCAATGGTGTAGAATCAATCTGCGCATCTGCAATTCCGGTCACAAAATTAGTTGCGCCCGGACCTGATGTCGCAATGGCAACACCAACCTTACCGCTGGTTCTGGCATATCCCTGAGCTGCGTGCGTAGCACCCTGTTCGTGTCGGGTAAGTACGTGGTGTAATTTATCCTGAAACTTATACAATTCATCATATACCGGCATGATTGCTCCGCCGGGATATCCATAAATTAGATCTACACCTTCTGCCAGCAGACAATGTATTACTGCTTCTGCACCAGTCATTATACCCGTGGTTTGTTTGGTTTCTTTTTCTATTATTTGCGTTTGTGTTTCCATTACGCTTTATTTTTATTTGGAATCCCGATTTTTAATCAAAACCCGGAACTTTTTTAGATTCTGACCTTCGCCAGAATGACAATTATTGAAATCAATGCTTCGCATTGAAATTTTATTTAGAATTCATCTGTTACGCATCCTTGCGATGCAGACGAAACTGTATTGGCATATTTATACAAAACCCCCTTTTTGAATTTCAATGGTGGCTGAACCCAGGCAGCTTTTCTTCTATTTATTTCTTCTTCCTCGATTGCAACAGTGATCGAATTTGTTTCTGCATCAATGGTAATGATGTCACCATCTTCCACTAGTGCTATCAAGCCTCCTTCTTGTGCTTCCGGGGTAATATGTCCAACTACGAATCCGTGGGTTCCTCCCGAGAATCTTCCGTCAGTAATTAAAGCCACATCTTTACCAAGGCCCGCTCCCATTATTGCCGCAGTTGGTTTTAACATTTCCGGCATTCCGGGACCTCCTTTAGGACCTTCGTACCTAATGACGACTACATTGCCTTTTTGTACTTTTCCATCTCTAATTCCATCATTTGCTTCGTACTCACTGTCAAAAACTTTCGCTGCTCCCTGAAAACGAAGTCCTTCCTTACCTGTGATTTTTGCTACACAACCATCTTCTGATAGGTTTCCAAACATAATTCTCAAATGCCCGGTTGGTTTAATAGGATTCTCTAAGGATTTAATTACATCCTGTCCCTCAGTTAGATCGGGAACATCCAGAAGGTTTTCTGCTAATGTCTTTCCGGTTACGGTCAGACAATCTCCATGTAACAAACCTTTCTTTAATAAGTATTTTAGCACCGCCGGGATTCCACCAACCTCGTGCACATCTTCCATCAAATATTTTCCACTTGGTTTCAGATCTGCCAAAAATGGTGTTTCATCGCTAATTCTTTGGAAATCTGCTAATGTAAATTCGACATCTGCCGCCCTGGCGATTGCCAGAAAGTGTAGTACGGCATTTGTAGAGCCTCCTAACACAGTAACCAATCGTACAGCATTCTCTAATGATTCTTTGGTTACAATATCCAGTGGTTTGATATCTTTTTCTAAAAGTGTTCGCATAGCACGTCCGGCTGCAATACTTTCTTCCTCTTTATGCTTGCTTATCGCAGGATTTGATGAATTATAAGGCAAAGACATCCCTAATGCTTCTATTGCTGATGCCATAGTATTTGCTGTATACATACCTCCACAGGCTCCTGCCCCGGGACATGCTTTTTCAATCACACTTTTATATTCATTTTGTGTAATTGTTCCCGCTACTTTTTCTCCCCAGGCTTCAAAAGCAGAAACCACATCCAATTTTTTTCCTTCATGGCATCCTGAAGCAATAGTTCCTCCATATACCAAAATTGATGGACGATTTAATCGTATCATTGCCATCAGTGCTCCCGGCATATTTTTATCACATCCTACCACGGTTACCATTCCATCATAAGACATTGCCTGAACTACAGTTTCCATAGAATCGGCAATCACATCTCTGGAAGGTAATGAAAAGCGCATTCCCGGTGTTCCCATAGAAATACCGTCACTTACTCCAATAGTGTTAAATATCAACCCGACAACATCTTCTTCCCTCGTTCCTTTCTTTACTAATTTTGCCAAATCATTAAGATGCATATTACACGGATTTCCTTCATAACCCGTACTTGCAATACCTACCAAAGGCTTTTTAAAATCTTCGTCAGTTAAGCCAATGGCGTGAAGCATTGCCTGAGCTGCAGGTTGTGTATCATCCTGTGTAACCTGTTTACTATATTTATTGATGCTCATTCCTTTTGAATGTGAATTTTTTATTAATTATTTAAAATTTTAACTTGTTTTTTAAAATACCTTCATTCAATAAAACAAATCATAGTATAAAACTATTTAGTACCAACTAAACCATTGAATTTTATTCAATACGCTTACAACATCCAAAGCTTATCAAAATAGCTTTAATTACTGATTTACAGTTATTTACATTTATTTTTTTTACAATCACTATTTGTTAATTTTTATTTGCTTCTATTTTTTCAAAAAAAAAATCCCTTCTCAGAATGGAAGGGATTTTTTGTATCATACAACAATAGCAATATCCCTTTCATCCCGATGAAATAATCACCACGATAATACAAACATTAACAATACTAATTTGATGTATGTTCATTTTGAATATGCTTCAAAAAAAATCCCTTTACGTCTGTAAAGGGATTCATTTATATTCTATAATATCAATAATACCCTTTATCAAGATGAAATAATCACCTCAATGCTAATGACATTAATAATATTTATGTTATTTGTTTTCATTAATGTGGTAAATATAGCAAATTATATTTTGGAAAAACAAATTCTGTTTAGAAAAACACCCTCACCTTAACTATCCTTCAAAGGAGAGGAGGTAAAAAACTCATTTCGAAAAAAAATTAAAAGAACGAATGCATTATTAAAGAACTACAATTCAAACCTTTAACTCCTTGTCTCTTTTATTTTTTAATCCAGCTTGAATAAATTATTTTTCATACAATATATCACAAGCCCAACTCTGGTTTTTACCTGAAGCTTTCTGAATACAGCTTCTCGATAATTTTCTATCGTTTTAGGGCTCAAATTCATTTCGTCAGCGATACTTTTATACGTAAGTTCGGAACAGGCATATTTTAGAAAAGTCCATTCTCTGTCTGTTAATTTTTCTGTAAGATCCTGGCTGGAATCTTTATTCACTTTATCCGAATATTTAAGCGCTGTTTCTATTTTACTGGAATAATAAAAACCTTGTTCGATTACCATTTTCATAGCAAACTCAAAATTCTCGGGATGGATATCCTTTAACAAGTATCCTCTAGCACCTGCTCTAAGCATTTTGATAATGGTCTCTTCGTCATCCTCCATAGTCAATGCCAATACTTTTTGCTCTGGTTGATTTTCTTTGAGCCATTGCATCGTTTGGATACCATCCATCACCGGCATTTTTACATCAAGCAGAATCAGTTCCGGTTTTTTCCTTTTGTGCAGGTAATACTGTGTTAATTCCTTTCCGTTTTTAAGAATCGCCAGCACTTCATATCCTTCGAGATTAGAGATAAGGCTCTCTAGCGATTGCGCAAAGAGAAGATGATCATCTACAATAACAACTGTTTTTTTCTTCATTTTTATTTAGATTTCGTTATACCTTATCTTCTTCTTTAAATGGATACTTCATTGTTAGCATAACTCCTTTGCCCGGTTCGGATATGAGGTCAATAGTAGCATTAACCAAGGTAGCCCTGCTTTTCATGTTTAGCAACCCTGAATTGGCCTGTACGGATTCCATATCATACCCCACGCCGTCGTCTTGTATGGTAATGGTAAGATCGTAGTTTGTATATGCCAACTTCACAACAAGACTAGATGCTTCTGCATGTTTTATAGTATTGGAAAAAAATTCCTGGATGATACGGTATATAATAATTTCATTTTTGGGGTTGATAGCCATCTCTTGTCCGGTGACCGTAAACTCCGGCGTCAGAAAATTAAGCTTTTTAAACCGATCTAATTCCACCTGTATGGATTTCTCTAAACCAATATTCTGAATCACCTCGTGATTCAGTGTTTTAGAAAGATTTCTGATTTCCTGTAAGCTATCTCCCACCAAACTTCTGATATCCTGAACGGATTCTTTGATTTTTGGTTCCAGGTTGGTGCTTAAAATATTGATTTGCATCACTGCGGTAGATAACAACTGACCAATATTATCGTGCAATTCCCAACTTACATTTTTAAGGGTTTGTTCCTGGATCTCTAGTTTAGAATTTTGTAGTTCTTCTTCGAAACGTTGCTGAGCTTTGAAACGTTCCAGGAGTAGTTTGTTCTTTCGCCGCTGAAAAGCAACAAAGAACATAATACCGAATATTGCAAAAAATAGAATAATAGCGGTAAAGTAAACTATAAGTAAGATTTGTTCTTTTTCGAGCATACTATAAAACCAATGGTATAACAAGAATACATAAAAATATTCACTATTGTTAGTATCGTTAGGAAAACTCTAACGAATTCTGAGCTTACACTATGACTATAATAGTGCTCATATATAAAAATTGGATTTACTATAAGATGAAAAACTAATGCGCCAATGGACACATAAAACGGAATAGATTTATAAAAATCCAGGATTTTATCGCTTTGTAACATTTGAAAATAAAAATACATTATAAACAACACAAGCAATAAAGTTCCGAAAATAGAATTTGATGCGGAACTTGAAGTAAAAAACACGTCGGAAAAAGCCAAATTAAATACAGAAAAAACTAAATAGACTGCAATAATATTTACCCCAACTACTTGATTCCGCTTTGACTCTATTAGATTAGCAAAATAAAGTAAATAAAACAGAGAACTTATAACTTCAAAAGTATTATAAATCCACTTATTATGAGCAAAAATTGTATCTTCTAAAAACTTAAAGAAATCAAAAGTTTCAACAAAAGTAGGTAACCAACCAAATATTACCTCTACAAATACAGTAAACCATAAAAAGAAAACAAGATACCGCGTAGAACGATCTACGCGATATCTCGAAATATAAAAAGTTCCTGCAACAGCTGCAATTAACTCAAAAATATTTATAATTATTAAGTTTATTGAATCACTCATTAATTATTCTTAATAGTCATTTGGCGGAAATCCGTGCCCTCCTCTATTAAATGCATCTATACTATAATTATTTTCCGGATCACCTCCATCTTTACCTGATGCACCAGGGCGTGATCCTGTGGGTGCCATAAACAATGTGGAGTATCCCCTGCCGTTTTTACATTTGGATGCTGGATATGCACCCATATAAATTCTGATACCAGGATCTTTAATCCCTTGAGCTTCTGATTCTTGTTTTACATACGCCAGGTACTCTTCTAATTCAGCTACAGACCAGTGAAACTCACGAGCATCTTCAAAACCTAATTTCTTCTGAAGACGTTTCGCTCTTTTCTTACACCAATTATCATGAAGCTCTTTTGCTTCCTCTACTTTAATACATTTTTGGGGTTTTTGTACTTTTTCTGCCATTACCTTAATATTTATGGGTTATTGCTGCTAATATATTCAAAAATCCATTTGTTATACAAATGCGTCCACCCTTTCTCAAAATGTTATTACGGTAAAACCTTATAAATAACCACATGATTTTCAGTTATTTAAACAATTTTAAAATATTTAAAGAAAATACAAGAAGGGGCTTTTCCCCCTACCAAAAAAGGGTATTCCTACCCCTTTTTTTAGGTTTGAACATATTGTAAAGCCTCATACCGGAATAGCAACAACCCCACCAATATTAAATACAATAGTTTATTATCGAATCCTTAACACACCTGGCCACCACTAAAATATACATAATTTACCTTTAAACAAAAAGGGGATTTTACCCCTTAAATAACAAGCTATTTCAACCATTTTATTTCCGTTGTTTACCTTTTTAAAATTAGTTGAACACCTCATTAATTTTGAATGAACTCCAGTAACTTTACGATTGTATTTAGCACATACAACTCTAAAAACCGTAAACCCTAGACGGTAATTTTAGTTCGCATTCCAACCGTCATCATATTGCTTACTTAAATTACTCTAATAATGTTAAAAGACTTTACAAATCATATTGGATCTGAATTAGATACCTATATAAACGCTTTACCTGCAATTACTGCCACAGTAAAAACAGACCTAGCGAATATTGGTGATTTTGGTACAGATGGCTTTTCCGGAAGTACCGGATCCAACCTTTTTATAACTATCGTAAAAATTGAAGAAGAATCCACATTGCGTAATTTTCCGAATAGTAAGCTAACGCAACTCAGTAATGGAAATTATGCTGTGGATAAACGTTTTCCAAAAATACACTTAAATTACTTTCTGCTTTTTTCGGCCACACTTTCCTATGATATGTCCATAGCGACAATTCACAGAGTTCTAAAATATTTTCAAGCACATAAAACCTTTCAATTTACATCCGATGAAAGTGATATCGAATTGACCTTAGAATTGGTCTCTCAAACATTTGAACAGATTAATCATATGTGGGGAACCCTTGGCGGGAAACAATTCCCACATCTATTGTATAAAGCCAGAGTAACCGAACTGGAATTTGTAGAAGAAAAACTATCTCCTGCTATTAAAACTATTACAGGAAGCCTAACATAATGAGTCATTTTAGCTACACATACGAAACATTGTTATCACTTGCTATCCAGCATCCTAGCAATATTCCTATAAAAGATAATGTAACCTTCATAGCTTCAGAAGCTACTTCTCTAATTATGAAAGAATATAAACTACAGATGAAAGTAACAGAATCGGGATTTGTGATCACCTACAGAACCTCGACAACTTTTGATGAAGTAAAAGATACAAAAGGCAATGTAACCTACACGCCTAATGGAACTATGGATTGGTTGGATATCAACACCTTGGATATATATCTGGAATTTTTTTGTATCGCCAATAAAAAATTTATTAAGGATACAGCTTGGAAAGATTTTGGACCAAGGCCAAAAAATGATGGAGAAGCAACCCTGGTATATACTTATAATAGATATAGCGCTCTATTTGATGCTCCGGCATCAGCTCCAAACATTAACAATGCCCCTGTGGAAACCGATTATACCATAGATCATGGTGATTACAACCGGTTACAGGTTGCTCAGGTAAATTTTCAGCTAACAGGTCATATTCCTACAAATACTCATAAAATAAATACAATAATCATATAAATCAATAATTATGGCAAGTACATTAAAATCACCTGGCGTATATGTAGAGGAAATCAGTACATTTCCTCCCTCGATAGCTCAGGTCCCTAGCGCGATTCCAGCGTTTATAGGGTACACAAAAAAACAAGGATTGAATGATGATTTAGGGATGAAGCCTAAAAAAATTCGTTCATTATTAGAATTTGAACTTCTTTATGGTGGAGGTCCGGAAGGAGATCTCGCTGTGTCTCTGGATACTAACAATTCGGTAAAAGATGTAACCGCAGGAGAAAAAATGTACTTATACAATAGCCTTAAATTATTTTATGATAATGGTGGTGGAGATTGCTATATTGTATCTATTGGTAAATATGGAGGAGGTATCACCAAACAAAACTTTATTGATGGCATTGACTCTTTAAAAAAGTTTGATGAACCAACATTATATATAACTCCTGATGCTTCATTATTAGCTAGTATTGATGATTTTAAAGATGTACATTCTACCATGCTGGATGAGTGCGAAATACTACAGGATCGTTTTGCAATATTAGATGTTTACAAAGGTGATATAGATTTTACTGATCCATTAGCCAGCGATGTAATTTCGGATTATCGAAATAAGATCCCTTCCAATAGTAATCTAAAATATGGAGGCGCTTATTACCCGTTTTTGAGAACATCGTTACCACTTACTTTTAATTTTAGTGATCTTACACTTAGTAAAAATGGAGGAAACATCACATTTAATACTATTATTGATGAATCAAAATTTAGTGATGGAAAAAAAGATGTATTAACAAAGATCGAACAGGCTTCTACAGATTATAAAGCGATCAAGACTATTGTTACTGATCATACCACTACAAAATATAGTGAAGCAACTGGAGGGGATCCAAAAGCAGAGTTAGATGCCAAAATTGCGCTGATCAATGATTACTTCAGTGATTTCTTTGGAGCCACGATGACGAATACCGATGTCAAAGCGACTTATGATGCTGTTGTGGCTAATAATTCTCCTTTCAATAATATAAACAAAGCATTTGTCGATGGAATTACGGCTATCAACAGTAAGCTAAAAGCAAGTGATAAGATTGCAGCAGCCGCTACCACTGTAACTTCTACTGCCACTACGGCAACATTTGAGGTAGATGTTTCAGGAGTTGCTGGGACATCAAATACGATTGATAAACTATATGGTATTGCCAAACCGTTTTTTCAGCAAGTATTTGACGAACTAAACAAAATCATTAGTGATTTTTATGCAGAAGCCGGATCAGCTTTAAAAGCGCTAGAAGATTCTTTGAAAGCAGAATCTCCATTGTATGCTTCGATTCTTACCGGAATCAGACAACATGGAGTTGTACTTCCTCCATCTGGGGCAATTGCTGGGGTATATGCTAAAGTAGATAATTTAAGAGGTGTTTGGAAAGCACCGGCAAATGTAGGTTTAAATTCGGTAAATGAACCTGTGGTGAAGTTATCCAGTAAAGATCAGGAAGGCCTTAATATAGACGAAGTGGCTGGAAAATCAATCAATGTTATCAGAGCCTTTACAGGTAAAGGAAACTTAGTTTGGGGTGCCAGAACAATGGCAGGGAACGATAATGAATGGAGATATGTACCGGTAAGAAGGTTCTTTAATATGGTCGAAGAATCCGTTAAGAAAGCTACGGAGCAATTTGTCTTCGAACCAAACGATGCCAATACTTGGGTGAGAATCCGATCAATGATCGAAAACTTCTTAACCAATCAGTGGAGAGCCGGTGCACTAGCAGGTGCAAAAACAGATGACGCGTTTTACGTTCGTGTTGGGTTGGGACAAACTATGACCGCTCAAGATATTTTAAACGGAATTCTTAATGTAGAAATAGGGATGGCAGCCGTTCGTCCGGCAGAGTTTATTGTACTTAAATTCTCTCATAAACTACAGGAATCATAATCAGTAATTAAATAATTTAATAAAAAAAAACAACCATATTATGGCAGCAGAATATCCATTACCAAAGTTTCATTTCCAAGTAGAATGGGGCGGTACAAAAATAGGTTTCCAGGAAGTATCAGGTCTTGATGTTGAAATCGAACCACTGGAATATAGAGATGGGGCAAATCCAGAATATAGTAAAACAAATATGCCAGGAATGATGAAATTCAGCGATGTAACCTTAAAAAGAGGTGTTTTCAAAAGTGATAATGAATATTATGATTGGATGAACACCGTTAAGCTCAACACGATAGATCGTAGAGACCTAACTATAAGTTTACTGGATCAGGAACATGCTCCGGTAGTGGTCTGGAAACTCAAAAACTGTTGGCCGATGAAAATCCAATCCACAGATCTAAAAGGAGAAGGAAATGAGATCGCCATAGAAACAATGGTGCTTAAACACGAAGGTCTCACGATACAAAACGAGTAATTATGTTTTTATATCCAGCAGTGGGATTTCACTTTGCGGTATACTTTCATGGTTTACTTCCCACACCTATTGATGTGAGCTTTCAATCCGTAACCGGTTTAAGTGTTACCGTAGAAACGGAAAGTTACAAAGAAGGAGGAGAAAACAGGTTTGTTCATGATATTCCTACAGGTCTTAAATTTTCTACACTCACATTAAAAAGAGGATTAAAAAGTATTCCATCCCCTCTTACCAAATGGTGTGAAGGGGTTTATGAAGATTTTAAATTTAAACCTTTGGATCTTATTGTACTGTTATTAGATGAAAATCATCTTCCTATTCATAGATGGAGTGTCCTACAAGCGTATCCGATAAAGTATGAAATAGGAGAATTTAATGCAGAAACTGCAGGAGTAGTTATTCAAACTTTAGAACTCAAATATCAACTATTTAAATCATTATAAGATGCCAGTAGAAATAAAAAACCTGTCGATAAAAGTACAGGTAAATGGTATAGAAGAACAGGAAGGAAACGAGGTAGACAAAAACACTTCTATGTGGTCACAAACTGAATTGATCGAACTTATCGAGAAAAGTCTAAATAATAAAAAGGAACGTTAGTATATGTTTTCAAAAGGAAAATTAGTCAAGCTTACTATCACTGCTTATAAAGACGGTAATTTTACTGCTGATGGTGAAATTGATAAAATGGAAGCCTTAATCAATCCCGAAGGATATAAAGAAAGTTTTACGGTAGAATATGATAAAACTCAGGAACCGGGAAATGATGGAGATGAACCAAAATTCAATAAGATCAAGCCTGGAGAATTTTCGTTTAGACTATTATTTGACAGTACAGGTGTTTTTAACTCTATAGAAAGTCTCGATGATGCGCTTAATAGTATTGCTGATAACATAAGTGCTTTTGTACCTTCTTTTTTGAGCGGAGATGAGGATGAAGTGGATCGAGGTGTTTTTGATGAAATCGAACATCTTAAAAAATTGACCATTCAACTTAATGGAGATACACACCAAAACAATCCCCTGATTATTGCCTGGGGAGCTTTAATTGTAAAGTGTAAACTCACTAAATTAGATATTGATTATAAGCTATTCAATGCTTCCGGATATCCTATTAGAGCGGTGGCTACGATTAATTGTATCAACACTATCAGTGATGAAGAACGCAAAGCACTAGAAAATAAAAAGTCTCCTGACTTAACACACATACGACATGTTAAGGCGGGTGACACATTACCACTAATGTGCTACAGAATCTATAAAGACCCTGCTTATTATCTGGAAGTTGCGAAAGCAAACAACCTTCAGAATTTCCGAAAACTAAAAGCTGGACAGAAAATTATTTTTCCACCAATCAGAAAAACCAATCCATGAGTTTATTAGGAGATATAGCCGAAAAATCCGGAGTGGTAACGTCAAAAGTTCTGGTAGAAGGAACTGAAGTCTCTACCTTATATGGTATTCAATCCATTGCAATTACCAACGAATGCAATAGAATACCTACCGCAGTTCTAACAGTGATCGATGGTTCAGCAGCTGATCAGGAATTCAAAGCTAGCAGTGACTCGTTTTTTGAACCCGGTAAATCCATTGAACTGAAGGCAGGATATGATTCTCTGGAAGAAACAATTTTTAAAGGCACAGTAATCAAACAAGCTATTAAAATTACAGGACAACATAGTATTCTTATAATCACTTGTAAGGATGATGCATTTAAAATGACATTGGGGAAAAAGAACAGGATTTTTTATGACGCTACCGATAGTGATGCCATAGAAAAGCTGATTCAGGATTCTGGGGTGACCCCAGATGTGGAAACTACGACTTTTAATCATCACGAACTGGTACAATATCAAAGTACGGATTGGGATTTTATGATATCCAGAGCACAGGTAAATGGTGCTATTTGTACCATCGTTGATGGAAAGGTAAGTGTGAGAAAACCTGTCGTTACCGGTACGGAAGTTATGACTGCAACCTTCGGAAGTTCTATTTTTTCGTTTGATGCAGAGATTGATTCCAGAAATCAATTTAAAAACTACGAAGCGAGAAGTTGGGATTATAGCAACCAAGAAATCATATCAGCCGAAGCGACAAACTCCGGACAGATATCATCAGGAAATCTTGACGAAAGCAAACTTGCCAAAGCTTCTGGTGATCAATCTATTAGCCTGAACCACTCAGGAAACATCAATACCGAAATATTACAAAGTTGGATTGATGGGAAAAGTATTATACAACAGCTTTCCATGATACGAGGTAAAGTACAGGTGCAGGGAGATGCCAATATAAAAGCAGGTGCACTAATAAAACTGGAAGGAGTTGGAGATCGATTTAATGGCAATGTTTTCGTAGGAGGTGTCCATCATATTATAAAAGATGGAAACTGGTTTTCTAACGTACAGATCGGCTTACATCCGGAATGGTTTACAGAACAACATGAGGTTTCTGCTTTGCAGGCTTCGGGAATGCTTCCTGCCATAAGTGGGTTACAGATCGGGGTGGTAACCGCTCTAGAAGGAGATCCGGATAGCGAACATCGTATAAAAGTGAAGGTTCCTATAGTCAATGAAGAAGAAGAAGGTGTTTGGGCCAGAGTGTTATCACCTTATGCCGGTGAGAATTATGGAATGCAGTTTCTACCAGAAATTGAAACTGAAGTATTACTGGGTTTTCTAAATAATGATCCAAATCAAGCAGTGGTTCTAGGAGGGTTGTATAGTAACATTAATACTGCTCCTATGGAATTTACAGATGATAATTTTGAGAAGGTTATTATGGGAAATAGTGAAATCAAAATCCTATTTAATGATGATACCAAAACGATTACAATAGAAACTCCAGCAGGGAAGTCCATAATACTGGATGAAGATGAAGGTGTGATTAAACTGGAGGATGAAAACAACAATATTGTTACGATGAATAGTGATGGTATTTCCATAGAAAGCGGTGCTGATATCAATATGAAGGCTACAGGTGATGTAAAAATAGAAGGAGTAAACATTAATGCCAAAGCGAGTGCAAATTTTAAAGCGGAAGGCTCAGCTGGAGTTGAAGTTTCTTCTAGTGCAACAGCAGTACTCAAAGGTTCTTTGGTGCAAATAAATTAAAATATGTCTTTAGCAGCAAGAATAACTGATATGCATATATGTCCAATGGTTACAGGAACAGTACCACACGTAGGAGGCCCTATTTTACCGGCAGGAGAGCCGACCGTACTAATCGGAGGAATGCCAGCTGCAAGAGTTGGCGATATGGCAACCTGTACAGGCCCCCCAGATACTATTGCCGCAGGATCCGGAACAGTACTTATTGGCGGAATGCCAGCTGCACGTTTGGGTGACACTACCGCACACGGAGGAACCATTGTTGCGGGATGTGCAACTGTATTAATAGGATAGTTTTAATAAACATTTAGCAGAGATAAATGGCTACATAACAAATGACTAGAAAATGGAAAACGAAACACCATATATTGGAATTGGATGGAGCTTCCCTCCTTCTTTTAATAGTTACTCGAATAAAGTGGAGATGACCACAGAAGATGACGATATCAAAGGTTGTCTTGAAATCATCCTCACCACCAAACTGGGAGAACGGGTCTTAAGACCACTTTTTGGGTGTGACCTAACCATAAAAGTATTCGAAGCAATGAATTCTACCCAGGTGAATATGATTAAAAATATGGTAGAACAATGCATTCTATTACATGAGCCCAGAATCGATGCCGAAAAAGTACACATTAATACTAACAACGCTTTTGTAGGAATATTCTACGTACATATTGATTATAAGATACGTGCTACGAACTCCAGAAGAAATATCGTATTTCCATTTTATCTAAACGAAGGAACAGATCTATAATTTATGGGAACTAACTGTACCAATAGCGACACAATAAACAACTCTGAAGGCATTACACAACTTCAGCGGTATCTTGATGCTCTAGATCCGGATGGAATCGAATTGATGGGTTTCTCTGTAGAAGAGTGGATGGACTTTGCCTATAAATTCTCTCAGAAAGTAAGTTTCTATAAAGATAATCCTGATATTTCAACTGCTACATGGAAATCCTTTTTTGAGAAAGCCAATGAAATCAAGTCCATTGCAAAAGAATATTCCGAAGGAGATATCGATCCACACCTAACTGTTTTTATATGCTTTCTAAAATTATTAGAAAATTCTAAAAAACAATTTGATGGTATTACCAAAAGGCACCTGGATTTTTATTATTATGAAGTTCTTCAACTAAAAAAACAGCCATTTACTCCAGACAAAGTATATACTTTGTTCGAACTGGCAAAAAACGCAGACAACCAACAGATTGCAAAAGATACCTTATTAGATGGTGACAAAGATACTGACGGGAAAACAAGAAATTATGGAGTTTGTGAAGAATTGGTAGTAAACAAATCTACTATTTCTCAATTTAAATCTACTTATTTAGATAATCAAGGATGGTATGAAGCTCAGGTACCTAATTCTGGAGATGGACAAGGAAGTGATCTTGAAAACGAAAGTAAAAGCTGGATGCCTTTTGGAAATACGGATTTTAATAATGCAAGTTTCGGTTTTACTATTGGAGCGCCTTCTTTAAAGATGAGCGATGGTCCAAGAAGTATTACATTATCACTTAAACTAGCCGGAAAAAGTGGTCAAATTTCCTCTGATCAGGATTTTGTTGAAAGCCTGATTTTTAGCATTACAGGTAAAAGTGACTGGATTCTTTTAACATTGACCAAAGAAAAAGTGACTGTTGCTAATGGAGAAGTAACTTTTAAATTAGAACTAGCTGAAACTGATGAGGAGATCATCAATTATGATAGCTCAGTTCATCAAGGAAATTACATCGCTTCTCACCCGCTTCTTAAAATTCAATTCAATAATAGTACAAAGATCGACGCCGATAATAGTTTCAAATTATACAAAAAACTAGTAGGTCTTACCGTGAGCGATATTATTATTAAAACCACCAGCTTATATAGTAAAAGCCTTAACGTACAAAATGATACAGGAACGGTTAATACCGAAAGTGCATTCTTTCCCTTTGGCCCATTAGCCAAAAAGAATTCTAAACTAAAAATTAAAGCCAATGAATGGATAGGTAAGAATATCACACAAGCTATATTAAAAATAGATTGGAAAGATCTTCCTGAAAGTTTTGCTACGCATTATAATACATATACAGAAGCTACTGTAAATACAGGGATTTACAGCCCTACTTCTCCTCTAATTGTTAAGAAAATTTTGGGGGATGATCGTTTTACTATCAAAAAATCAATCATTAGTAAAAATAGAAATACACAGAAAGATCTTAAAACTACTTCACAGATATTTAAAGAACAACAAAATTTCTTAGCTCACCAAAAAAGTCAATTAAAGAAATTATTGAGTTTTGATTCTGAGAATAATCTAAACAAAACATTAAATTCAGACGATATTAAATTCATTCTTAAGCACACTAATCTAACCAAAGATAAACTAATTGAATTATTAAAGTCTAAAACTAAAACCCTCTCAAATAAAATGTTAGATAACGGTATAACAAAAAAATCTAACACAAGTTTACCTTCAAACATTGAGGAATTATTCAAATTATTAGATGCTGATTTGGGGAAATCTTTCGATGAGCTCATAGAGCTTTACAACAATGATTATATCCAAAAAAACACAAATGAAATAAATCCAATTGCATTATTCAAATCTCCAACCCATAGCGAGTTTTCTTTCTTTGCAGAAAATGCTGATGGGTATATCCCGTTAGCATCAGATAATTACCTCTTACAAATAGAACTAGAGGAGGATTTTTTTCACGATGTATATGGTAGGGTACTTACAGCCCAAGCAATCGCAAAACAAGCGGCACCAAATTCTCCTTACTCACCTTTGGCTGAAAACATATCTGTAACCATTACCACCCAGGAACATTTTAACACTTTAGATAAGCATATAGAGTTATTTCACAATTACCCTTATGGTCAGGTTAAAATAGCAGCTTCAACCGATGCCAATATTGTACAATCTTTTCTTCCAAAAGGAGAATTATTTCTGGGATTGGATAATTGTATGGAAGGAGAGAATGTTCAGTTTCTTTTCCAGTTAGAAGAGGGAACAGAAAACCCAGCTTCAATTGTTGCCGCAGGTTATTCAGAAATTGAATGGCATTATCTACAAAATAATAACTGGCTTAAATTTAACAAAGAACAATTACTCAAAGATGAAACCAACAATTTTCTTAAAACCGGACTAGTACAATTTCAGATACCTAAAGGTTTCGATACTAAAAACACATTACTACCTGATAATTTGTTTTGGGTTAGAGCTTCTCAAAAATCCAAAACCACCGGAAATAATTTACCGGATACAGTAAGTAGGTTTATAGAGATTCATGTTCAAGCGTTAAAAGCAGAATTTATTAATACTGAGAACAGTCTGGATCATTTGCAAAATGGAATTCCACCTAATACCATTTCTAAATTAATCAATCGCATTGCCACTGTCAAGAAGGTAACGCAACCTTTTGCCAGCTTTGATGGTGCTCCAGAGGAAGACGATATCAATTTTTACAGGAGAATAAGTGAACGTCTGCGACATAAAAACAGAGCAATTACTTTATGGGACTATGAGCATCTGATCTTACAGAAATTCAAGTACCTACACAAAGTAAAATGCTTAAATCACAGTACATATGATTGCAATCAAAGTCCTGGTGAAGTATTGATCGTAGTGGTTCCGGATATCAAAAACCAAAATGTATTCAATGTCTATGAACCACAAGTAAGTGCTAACAAGCTGAGTGAGATCGAAACATATACCAATGGGTTAAATACTTCTCTTGTCGATGCTAAAGTAGTATCCCCAGTATATGAACCTGTTCTTGTATCTCTGGAAGTAAAGTTTTATACAGGTTTTGACAATAATTTATACACCAAAGAATTAAAAGAAGATATCGCAAAGTTTCTGGCACCATGGGCTTTTGATACCCAAGCTTCCATTTCTTTTAATAACACCCTGTACTCTTCAGAGATGATTTTTTATATCGAAAACCTAGAGTACGTAGATTATATCAAAAACTTTACCCTTACCCATAACGGAGTGGCTAAACAAGAAGCTACCCCTACAGACGAAAAAAGCATTTTAACATCTGTCCCTGCAAAGGAGCATGATGTAAACTATATAACCGCCAGTATATGTACAGTGTAGATGAACATAGCGAAATACCTAAAGATATCAATTATCAAAATGATCGTGATTTTGTCTGGCTTAGAGAGCAAGGACAACAACATATAGAAGATCTAGGTAGAAAATTATGGACTGATTATAATATTCACGATCCTGGAATTACTATCATGGAATTATTATGCTATGCTATAACAGACCTGGGGCTACGGATTAGTCAACCGGTAAAGGATTTGGTGGCAGCCTCCGATAATTCTGAAGAAAAAATGCATCAGCAGTTTAAAAGTGCCGCTAAAATTCTCACTTGTAAACCAGTTACCCGCAATGATTATCGTAAGCTTTTTATTGATATAGAAGGAGTTAAAAATGCCTGGCTAACCAGATATAAGTTACCATTATACCTGGAATGTGACCCAAATAATCCTAAAATAGATTTTAAACCTATAAACAACACTAATTTCAACACTACAAGTTTTGATGCCAAAGGATTGTATTGCTTACTCGTAGACTACGACAAAGATGCTGATCAACAAGAAACAGATAAAGAGATTTTTGAAATTTATCATCAAAATAGAAACCTATGTGAAGACCTTATTGAAGTAAAAAAAGTACCCCAACAATGTATTCGCATTTGTGCACGAATCCAATTAGAGAATGGATCCGATGAAGAATTGGTTCACGCTCATATACAGTTCGAAATTGAGCAATACTTCTCTCCTTCTCTTCCGACATATACATTAAAAGAATTACAGGAAAAAGGGTTGACCACAGATCAGATTTTTGAAGGCCCTGTATTGAATAATGGCTTTATGACAGAGGAAGATCTGGATAATAGCAATCTGCGTAAAGAAGTTCGTTTAAGCGATCTGATCAATATCATCATGAAAATAGAAGGTGTATCCCTAATCGAAGAAATTAGTATGGATAATTGTCCTTCAAGCAACAATGGAGAACCTTCAGACTTTGTTCCTCCAAAAACCGCTCAAAGTGATCCCTGGATTATTTGTATAGAAGAAAATCATAAGCCTGCTATTTGTGATAAAAGCACCTGGACGTATAAAAAAGGATTACTACCTGTAGGAATAGATAACGAAAAATCTGCTACCTACCTTCAGGAACTAGAAAAAGCATTTAAAACCTCTCAAAAGAAATCATACGCGGATTTACCAATGCCTGTTGGTAACTATACAGCTATCACCGCATATCAGACAATGCAACACGACCTTCCGGAAAATTATGGAGTTTCTACCTATGGACTGTCGGATTCTGTTTCTGATCTTAGAAAAGCTCAAGCCAAACAATTACAAGGTTACCTGCTATTCTTTGACCAGATTCTGAGTGTATATTTTGCGCATCTTGGGCAAATCAAAGCCTTGTTATCCGGCGATGAAGATTTAAAACGATTTTATGTGCTAAAGGCCGTTGAGGATATTGAGGGAATTGATACGCTGGTTAAGGATACAACCCTTTACGAAAATGATCCAAATCTTGCTTTAGAGTTGAACCCAGATGGAAGTACAAAATCATTGATCAATGATCTCGAAGATTTCAATAAAAGGCGCAATCTTCTTCTGGATCATTTATTAAGTCGTTTTGCTGAAGTTTTTGAAGATTATACAAGTGTGATGTATAAACTTTTCGGAAAAAATGTAGATGATGATATAATCGAAACAAAGAATAAATTTTTGAATAAATATGATATTATTAGTTCCCAGAGAGGTTTAGCCTTTAATTATCGCTTACAAAAAAACGGCAATAATCCTGATGTATGGGATACCAACAATGTTTCAGGATTTCAAAAACGTATTGCGCTATTATCAGGAATGTCTGATTATAAACGAAAAGACCTTTTTAACACACATCTTAGAATAGAAAAATATGTTCGCCCCAATGGAGATATTGAATATCGATGGTTGATTATTGATAGTAGTCAAACATACTTATCCTCGAGACAGGATTTCCTAACCAAACAAAAAGCGATTGATAATTTGTTAATCGCCTTAAAATATGCGTATGACCCTGAAAATTTCAGGTTATTACCAACTACAACAGGAACCAAAACGTTCGTTGCCCTTACAACACCAGAATATAATGACGATCCCGATGAAAAATACATAATCGGTAGACAGTATAATCGCTATTTTACGAATCAGGTAAATGCACAAGCAGAAATTGAAAACGTACTCAACTTTATCTCTGAAATACAGAGTGACGAAGGTTTTTACCTTATTGAGAATATACTGGCTTTACCACACAACCTGGATAACATTCCCAACCAAATCAATGATTGTTTACCACTTTGTGTGGACGAAAATTGTACAAGTTGCGGACCATTGGATCCATTCTCATATCAGGTAAATATCGTATTTCCAGGTTGGACTTCGCGTTTCTCGAATATCGATTTCAGGAATTACATGGAAGCATTGATTAGACGAGAATTACCCGCGCATATACTCCCTAAAGTATGTTGGGTAGGACATATGGAAGGGATGTTAGATGAAGTCGAAGGAGAACCAACACCAAAAAATGATATGGAAGAGTTACAAGAAGCCTGGAAGAAATTCCTAATCTCCAAAAATAAAAAGAGCAATAATTATATGGCATCTGGAACTACTACCAAAAACCTATGGTGTACCCTAAAATTAAATACCATCTATGGCAGTGGAACACTCCATGATTGCGAAAATGAAGATACTGAAGAAAATAAAAACAGAATTATACTCAACCGAAGCACGCTTGGTTCATTATAATCGATAACCATAAATTAAAAACATACCGTGATGAACGATACTTCTTTTGAAACACCGTATTTAAAGACGTTGAATATTAGCAACAATATTTATGACCGTTTCGTACCGGATCAGGTACTTACGCACCACAATCTGAATAAGATTATAGACTATTTCGAAGATCAGGACAGGTTATCACGTGTAAATACTATCGGTGTGGGTATTGGTTGCGGGCTAGACTTCTTTGTAGAAACAGATGAGAATAATAATACTGTAATAAAAGTAAACTCTGGTGTAGGTATTACTACAGATGGTGATTTAGTCATCGTAAATACTTCTAAATCTGAGCAGAAAGCATATGAATTTCGATACTATACGAATCCTTTTTTTAATCGGGCGGATTACGCCAGGTTCAATGGATTAAATATATCAGAAATTCATACACAAGAGGGAGCGGAACTCCTAACAGGGGAACAGCCGCTCTCCTCTTTCTCTAATCTGGGAAGCCAGTATTTATTAGTATATGTAGAGAACTATAATGAAAACCCCGGAATTTGTAGCGGGAGTGGATGCGATGATACAGGTGAACATATCTATGCTAATCTGAAGTTTTTATTAACCGACAAAGCTGGGTTTGATGCCCTGACGGCAGAGGACATGGATAGCATTTACTATTATAAAAAAATGCGTTCTTTCTATGATACGCTACCGGAGCTTTCAGTAACCAGACCTATTCTAAAATCATCCAACACCAAAACACACGATGCTATCTATACTTTATTTAAAACCAGTATAGAAAGTAATAATGTAGTCAAGAAATTACAGGAAAGTTTTATAAAAATAATAGAAAAACTAGATAACCGATTAAATGTCAAGCGTTTTGACATCACCACACAAAACGTTACCGATCGTTTTGATAAATTAATTACTATCGGAAGTTTTCCTGCCCTTGATATACAATACAAATTTGATTTCTTAAAAGATCTAATAGAAACCTATAATGAGATCAGATGCTTGTTATTGCACATCAATGCAGATTGTGTACCCAATACCACTGCTTTTCCTAAACATTTATTACTTGGTGCTATTAATGAAGCCAATAGAGAATTTACCAGACATGAATTCTACCCATCACATATGGTGGATCAGGATGATGAAAATCTCTTACACACATTAAGTCTGATCATCAGGTTCTATAACCAGTTAGATCAGTACCAGATACCAGCTAGTGGATCTTTGACTGTAAACGGCCTTCCAAATAGCAATGCTTTTAAAAACGTAAGCATTAAAATCACACCCTCAAAAGACTATGCTCATCTTTTAAGTAATAGAAGTATTCCCTATTACTATAAAACACAAAGCAATCTGGTTAAAAACTGGAATTTCAAAGATATTGTGAATAGAAGGGCAACGGCTCAATTAGGATATCATAAATCAAAGTTACTTAATGTGGATTCAATCCAAAATCCACTAAGGCATAATCATCTTGGGCATCTGTTTTATAGAATCGAAGGACATCTCGGAAAAGAATACACAAGTGTATTATCTAAAATAGAACAATTAAAACGAGATAACAATTTAGCTTTCGACATTAAGGCAGTAAGTATTGGAGATGCATTAGAAAAAATAGATGTAGACGATTACACTTGTCATTTTGAGGATCTTAAAACCATATTAAAAGCTTGGGAAGATGAGTTTAAATGCCTAGTAAAGAACGGGTACGAATTTTTTAAGAAATATAGTTATAAAAGTGTCGGTGAGAATGCAACCAGTACAAACTATATAGACTATGTAAGAAGAGCAGATTCTAAAGGAAATTTTGCTTTTAGGACAAAGGCTGCCGAGTCCGCGCCACAAGTAGAAGCTTTAATTAGTGAAGCGACCGATTACGCTATCCAAGAGACAAATAGTACAGACCCGGAAATATTGTACACTGTAGCCTATGAATATATGGTTAATGAAATTGGGGTTTTTGAAAATGAAGAAGAAGCTTTTGTATATGTGCAATATCCAGCTCAAATTACAACTGATTTATACGCCGTAGAAGCAGAATTTGTAAACGACTTACAGATATACACACAACCTGATGGGCTTGCCAGGTTTACGAAGTATTTAAACAAACTATGTTTTGACCTAAATAAAGCAAAAGAAGATATCGTAACCGCAAGGACCAATCAGGCATTTGGAGATAAGAAGAGAGACTCTATGTATGAATTTATGATCTATGAGCTTTCTAAACTTTGTTGTTTTAAGTCTAAGATCGAATGGTTGCTAAAAGAAATTGAAATACGTAAAAATAGGATCTTTGGTAAGCTTACCTTGTGTGAACTCGTAAAATCACATCCAGGTATCGAGCATATGGCTGGTGTTCCTAAAGGAGGAACCTTTTTTATAGTATACGGAGGTTTGGATAGGCAAAACAACAAATTCTCTAATAAGGTAATTGCTGACTTTGCATTTCCTGATATGTGTTGTAGTGATTGTCCGCCTAATACTATAGTTATCAAACAAGAGGTTGCATTACTGGAAGATCTGACCCTGGAACCCAATATATTTTGTATAAGTGATGGAGAAATATTTCCAGATGGCACCTTTACTCCCACTCCTGAAGACGGAACAATATCGTCAGATCAAGGTGAAGATTTTATCGAGAATAACGTTAGTTTCAATCCTAATGTTATCTCAGATACATTATTAGGGCTTCCTATCAGCTTTAAAGTCAACGATAAGCCCGTGGCAGAAACAGCTACCGTATACAAAATACCTAATAGAGAACATTTTAATGACCCTACTAATCTGGAGATCATACCTACATTAAATACTGACAATGAAACAGTAAATGTTACCATCACTCCTACAACTCCGTATGATAATAAAGGATATCTTACTTATAGTTGGGTTAATGATATTGGGGTCGAAATCGAAACATCGAGGATACTAAATGTAAATCTACCAATAGTAGATGGACGTATATTCCAGAATTTTAGTTTAGTTATTGGTATCAATAATCCCGAAGCTCTATGCACAACTGCAATTGATATTTTGATTGATGAAGAAATCATTATTGAACCAGAAGAAGTTAACCTGATCCTAGATCCCAGTATTTTCTGTTTTGAGGATTTAAGCACGGTCGATGTTGTTGGTTTCGACGTTACTCCTACTGATGGTATCGTAACATCTGATCAGGGAACTATTTATATAGAAGGCGGTAACAAATTCAATCCCAATGAGGTCATAGATAGTCTTTTAGGAACTGTGCTACGTTTCAAAGTAAACGGACAGAATGTTCCACAGACAGCTACTGTATATAAACTTCCAGAACCTAAACATTTTAGCGATAATGCTAATATTGTATTACAGGATAACGGAATCAACGGAGATAACGAATCTGTTAACGTAAGTATCATACCAAGTACGCCATTTGATAGTAATGGTTATCTTACTTTCCAATGGTCTGATGAAAATGGAAATACCGTTGGAGAGGAGCAAACGCTAAAAATTGACATTCCTATTGTAGACGGTACAATTACACAAACTTTTACGCTGTTAATAGGAGTGAATAATTCACTTGCAGATTGTGCTATTGGGTATGATATTACGGTGGATAAACGTGTGATCATTGAGGAAGATTTTAGTATTAATCCAACTACAGATAGGACTTGCTTAATAGATGGTGACGAACCGGGGCTTATTGACTTGAGACCTACCCCAAGTGACGGTGTAGTTACATCTCCTGATGACGCAGAGTTTATGACTAATGATAATAGACTTAATCCTTCTAAAGTTCCCAATGGATTATTAGGAAAACCTATTTCATTTCAGGTAAATGGCAAAGATGTTCCGGGAACTATTACTGTATACAAAATACCAAATTCAGAAAATTACAAAGATCCGGCAAATCTAAGAGCTGATTTTGATCAGTTAATTGATAATGGTACAAAAGCTCGATTTAAAATCAACTCTTCCAGCCCTTATGACATAGTTAGCTACCTGAAATATACGTGGAAAGGCTCTCAGGGAGAACAGGTGAAATTCAACAATAATGAGTTCAATGTTAGCTTCCCTGTTCCTGCAGATGGAAAATTGAATGAAGACTTAGAACTTACTATATCTGTAAATGCAGATGGTCTTCCTTGTTCAACGAGCGCCACATTAAATATTCAAAGAACTTTTGAGGTAGTCATAGAAGAAAGAACCTGTTTTACGGATTATCAAACAAGATTACCAAATTATCCGATTAATGAGGATTTAAAAAGGGTTCAGGCAGATACCGCAAGTACTGAATTTGGTTCTAAATTAAATTCAGAGATAATTCAACCAACTCTTAGTATTTTCCAAACAGCAATTGGTTTCAAAGAAGAAGATCTCAACGATAAAGATAAACTTAAAACTACTTTAGATCAAATAGCCGGATTAATGTCATTCCTGTCTGAAGTATATATCCAAAGTCCGGATCGAAGAGAATTCTTACCGCAATTTATAAAGATACACGAAGCACTGGCTATTATGTTCTTAGAGCTTACCAGGTGTTGTGAACAAGCCGATCTAGGAATTTTTAAAGAACAAATTGATACGTTCCAAAGAATTATAGGAAAAGATCGTAAAACATTTCAGGAAAATGGCATTGTATACCAGCTCATTACTCAGGATTTCTTTGATAAATATGATGCCAAAGGTGATGATTTACGAAATATATTAATAACTGTATTCAATTTTAGCTAATGCATAATATTGAGAATATAGCTTTCAATTGGGATCTTAATAATATCGGTGATACTGATAATATTGAGAATATCTGTAATAGTGCAATACAGGATCGTATATTGCCTAAAATAGAACAACAATTGGATGCATGGGATTCTCGAAATCCAGGTATGAAATGCATCATTCCAGAAATCGAGATCAATATTCTTTGTACGGATTTTTCCATTGCAACGATTGAACATCTCTTACTGCGCCAGTTTAATTATATTTTAGAAGAAAAAACAAAAAAGGGAATTTTAGAAGGTTCTCAGGAGTCAAGAAATGCCGTAACACTTCACAAAACTGCTACTGTAGAAAATTTCTTGATTCAGTATTTAAAAAAAGGATATGTCCAAAATGCAAGTGACGCAAAAGAGATCAACGAATGTATTAGAAATTCAAAATTAGAAAAGAAGAATATTCGCAATATACTTCAGATTATTGCCGAAGATATAGAAGCTTCCAGACGTTTTTTAAATCTAAGTTCAGATATAGAACATTCGGTTATTCTGCTTTTCAAAAACAAAGATTTCCATAAAAACACTGCTTTTATTTCACTCTTTTTAGAGCAATTATTGAAGGCTCTTTTTCCGCAAAAAGATATGACTTTACAAATCCAGATGTGGAAAACCATGTTACAATCAAGTTCTTCTATTAAAAGGTTCCTCGAAACACTATACGCAATCTTAGAGCCTTTAATCATCTTTACCGAGCAAAAATCTGAAACAATATATTCTTTTTCTGCAATTATTCTTCAAGCATTATGTCAATTCGAAATTAAACAATCCATTAATGTTAATACGATTAAAGAAAACATATATAAGCTATGTATGCACAACATCAGTAGTGAACAAAAGGACACAATAGACACGATTAACTCTAAAAGGGAGAATACATCTGAAAAAACTGAAGTAAAAAAAGACAAGCCAAATAACCCTGACCAATCTGTTGATAAAAAAGAAATCAGAAAAGAACAGCTTGATGTATCGGTAGCAGAGAATAACTTTAAGCATAAAGAGACTTCATTAAATAAAGATAACCATTCCGAAGAAATTTCAGATATTCTAAACCAACAGTATCTAAAAAATACAAGGGAATTTGATTCTAAAAAATCTTTGGATACTATAGCAATCTGTGCAAGAAATGTAGGATTATTTATTCTACATCCGTTTCTAAAGGAGTTCTTTAAAGAAGCTGGTATTTTAGACGGAGATGTCATTATACAACCGAATAAAGGAGTTCAATTATTAAATTATCTCGCCACAGGAAACGATCAAGGCAAAGATATTTCTTTGACCACCGAGAAAATAATAGTCGGAATACCAGTCGCACAACCTGTTATAATCACAGAATCTTTATCAAAACACGACAAGTTACTTTGTGACGAATTATTAAAAGCAGTCTTAAAACATTGGACTGTATTAGAGAAAAGCGGAATTGACACCCTTAGAGCTATGTTTCTTATTCGCGAAGGAACTATCATCCTAAAAGAAAAAAATATAACTATAGAAGCACAACACTTAGCGCAGGACGTTTTACTCAACAAACTTCCATGGGGACTAGGAATGGTATTATTTCCTTGGATCAAAGGAATCTTTCAAATTCACTGGAAATCATGAATGCAGCTAGAGTAAGTACATCCAATACAGCTGCATCCAAAACAGCTAATAAGAGTTCATTTGTTCCACCAAAAAGAACAGCAAAGGAGCAAGTACGTCGAAAAAAACAAGCCGAAACCCCTTTTATTACTAAAAAGGAAAAACCGTTAAAAAAGCTTTCAGAAACACCAAAACCCGAAACCGTTTCAAAACCAATACCCAAGCCAAATCCCAAGAAAGAACAGAAAGAACAGAAAAAAGAGATAAAAAACAATCTGAAAAAAGAGAAAAAATCTGCTAAGACAGCCAAGGATACTAAAAAAACAATCACCGAACCAGGGATCAAAAAAGCCCAGAGCTCTGGAGGAAGTAAAGTCATTCAGCTAAATTCTACTGGCAAAGCAAGTGCTCCCGCTGTTGCTCCAAAATCTGCTGATCCAAAAGAGAAAAAAAAGGCAGGAGCAAAAGAAAAAAAAGAACCCCGAAAAATTACGAGAACCAATACAAATCCGAAAAAAGACAAAAAATTTCAGGCGACTTTAACTCACGTTAAGAAAAGTGCTACAGAGCAGGAAGATCACAAACCAGCCGGAGACAAAGTGACTGAAGTAAAGAATGCTGCCAAGCTCCCGGAAAGCGACCAGGCAAAGAAAAATGATCAGCGCCAACATATTGGCACCTTGGATGCTGTGGCTACAAAGAGTAAAGAAAAACCATTTACCGCCAGTACATTCAAAGCACTTTTAAAGGAAAATCTTATTCAGCTGGAAAATGATTTACCTAAGGATGAAGATGGGGCAAAAAAGTTTAAAAGGGATAAACCGATTGATAAAATCAAAGAAAATATCTCTGGACAAGTAAAAGACGAGAATAAGAAGTTGTCCGGACCAATGTCTCAGGAAATTAAGAAAAAAGACCCTCCCCAGAGTGGATTGCCTACAGAAAAAGGGAAAAATCTTGTTTTGGATCCTATCGGCAAAGCCCCCAATCCAATAGATGCCAAAGGTTCTGTTCCAAAAAAGAAACACAGCTCAGAAATATCAATGGAAGATGAAAGTGCTTCTTTGGATGATTATATGGCCGAAAATGAACTCACAGAGGAACAATTATCAAGAAGCAACGAGCCGAAATTTACGGGAGCCCTACAAGCGACCAATGATGCAAAAGAAAAAGCTGCGGAAGCCCCTAAAAAGTTTCGTGGTAAAGAGCGTGCCATATTAGATACAGCCCAAGGAAAAGCAGCCACAGAAGGTAGTAAAGGCCTTAACGGAATGTTTGCGGGAAGAGCAGTATCCTTTGTTAATGTAGGTGTTAACCAAATTAGTAAGGAACAAACAGATGAAGGAAAACAAAAACTCATCTTCGGAAAGCTGCAAAGCATTTATAATAAAACAAAAGAAGATGTCGATACAAAACTAAAAGAATTATCAGATGGTGTTGATACGTATTTTAGTACCGAAGCGGAAAGTGCTAAAAAAACCTTCGAAAAAAATGTAGAAAAAAAATTAAGTGACATCTACGGTTGGTTTACTATTGACGATGCCATTTTTGGAGCAGACACTGAGGCCATTGAAGGGGTATTCAGGGATGAAAAAAAACGCTTTGTCACTAAAATGGATAGCGTACTGGATAAGATTGCGAAGCTCATTGCAAAGGAGTTAAATGCAGCCATCGGGATCATTAATAAGGGCAGGAAAGACAGTGAAAATTTCTTTAGTACCCTTAGCGAAGACCAGAAAAAACTGGCTACCGAAGCTATGGATCAGTTTGCAGGGCAATATAACTCCTTAGAAGAAACAGTACGCGAAAAAGAAAAAGAACTTGCCGAGGAACTAGCTACTTCTTATAAAGAAAATGTGGACTCTCTTAGAGAAAGCTTTGACAGCATTAAAGAAAAAGTGAGCGCCACCTGGATTGAAGCTGCGTTTAATGCCTTAAAAGCAGTAGTAGAAGCGATCATTGCTATTAAAGACTTATTTGTTAACCTTTTGGTAGCGGTCATAGAAGCCATTGGTGCTATCATTCAGGATCCTATTAGATTCTTAAGTAATCTCATTTCTGGAATAAAGCAAGGTTTCGAGAATTTTGGTGCAAATATCAAAAAGCACTTAATCACGGGATTGATAGAATGGCTAACGGGCTCCTTAGGAGGAGTAGGAATTACACTGCCAGAAAACATATTCAGTTTATCTGGTATTTTCAACCTCTCGATGCAAATCATGGGATTAACCTGGGATTATTTTAGGGCAAAAGCCGTAAAGCATGTCGGTGAACCTGTAGTAGAGGCATTAGAAACAGGTTTTGAGATGTTCAAGATCATTAGAGAAAAAGGAATTACTGGTATTTGGGACTATATAAAAGAATCTTTTGGTGATTTAAAAGAAACCATAATGGATGCCATACGAGATATGATCATTACCAAAGTGGTAGAAGCAGGTATCAAATGGGTGCTAGGGCTTATGAGTCCTGCGGGAGCATTTGTAAAAGCAGCCATGATGATTATTGATATTGTCAAATTCTTTGTGGAACGCGCTGCTCAGATTTTCGAATTAGTAACCGCTTTTACCAATAGTATTAGGGAATTAGCTAATGGCAATGTTGCCGGAGTAGCAAAAGGAATAGAAAAAGCATTGGCCAAAGCATTACCCGTAATGATTGGTTTCTTAGCATCCTTGTTAGGTATTACAGGTCTTACCGGAAAGGTACAAAAGATTATCAAAAAGATCAGAAAACGTGTTGACAAAGCCATTGACAAGCTTATTAATAAGGCCAAAAAATGGGGTAAAAAATTATTTTCGAAGAAAAAAGGAAAGAAAAACAAAAAACAGAAAAACAAAGATATTGCTTCTGGTAAATTGAAAGACACTGAAGTAGGAAAAGTTGCAAAATTTAAAGTCGGCAAAGAGAATCATAAGATCTGGATCGACACCGCTGGGAAAGGGGTTGATGTTATGATGGCAAGTGTTCCTGAATCTCTTACCAAGAAATTTGCCAGTTGGGATAAAAAGGCTGAAAAAATTGAAGATGACCAAAAGAAAACAAAAACAAAAAACCTTATTAGCCAGGCCAGAAGCCTAACTACAAATATAGATTCCGATGCAACCAAGTTGGAAAGCATTATGGAAAAGGCCCAGAAAAAACCGGATAGTGAAAAAATAATCAAGGACGCCGAAAGACAAGATAATGCCGTAGAAAAGGATGAAGATAAGTTAAAACGAATTCTGATTCAATTACTCGATGAACTGGATAATATATTCGAAATTCCGCAAAAAGTAAGGAAGTATATTGGTCAAAGAGTCGTAGCTAAAACTGGAGATATTAGATACCTTGCCGCTTTCAAATCTGATTTGTCTGGTACGGACTACACAGCTGTTGTACGAAATAAAGATAATGATGCTAAACCTACTACGTTTGTAATTCAAAGAACTTCTGAAGCTGTAAAAAGAAACGCTCCACAAATTTTCATTAAAAAGGTGGATGAAGACAATGTTTTAGATATAGGAAAAGAAAGAGAATATGTTCCTGAACATAAAAACTATGTTCCATCAGAGTTAACCATTGCACAAAACAGTGATGGAAACTATACAGCGACATATAAAACGAAAACCCATGATGGACAGAATGGGCCGGATCTTGAGGTAGCAATTTCCTTTAGTGAAACATTAGCAGGTATCCCGAATAAAGTACAAAAAAGAACCGTAAAAGCAGAAGGTCTAAAATTCAAACCCGAAGGTAATGTTAGAGGACAAACAGACTCGGCAGTTTCTGGATTTCATAATGCGCACCTTATTGGAGATCGTTTTGGAGGATCTGGACGAAACGAAGCCTTAAATATCTATCCATCATCAGAAAAGTATAATGTAGGAGGTAGTTTTATGTTAGGTAAAGAGGATAAATTGGCTGAGTTTTTGTCTCCCTTAGGAGAAGATTACAGGTATAAAATGATAGTAACGGCTCATATTGATGAGGAAATACAAAATGCTAAAAACCTGGAATCACTATTGAAAAAAGAATTTGCTAAAGACACACGATCTGATAAAGATATTAAGTTGCTTGATAAAAAATTGGTAGATGATGCAGAGCTGAGATTAACAAAAGCCTTGCGTTCAGAAATCAGTAAGGATATTAAAGATGTTCCGGGGCAATTCAAAAAAATGCAGTACACTATTGATGGAAAAGATTGGGGTGGATTCGAAGAAGATCCGGATTATGAAGAGCTGGTAAAAAAATTAGGTTTTGAAAAAACCAATGACGGCCCAAAAGTTATCTATAAGAAAAAGTAAGACATCTTCCTTTATTCATCTTTTTAGTAACTTACTAATTCAAAACCAATTTAAAATCTTGCACAAATGAAAACAATACGATATAGATCTAGAGGGGATGAAGTGAACTTTTTAGAACAGATATTAGTAAAACTAGGCTATCAGGTTGTAGTCTCCAACTATTTTGGTAAGGATACAGATCGTTCCATTCGAGATTTCCAGCAAAAGAATAATCTTGTTGTTGATGGAATTGTAGGGCTCAAAACTTGGACTAAATTGATTGCCGCAGAACAATCCACCATAGAATATACCGACAAACTACTCTCTGAAAAGGATTTGGTTAGTTTCGCGGCACAATATGATTTGGAGCTAGCTGCCGTAAAAGCAGTTAATGAGGTTGAAAGTAATGGAAAAGGGTTTTTGATTGATGGCAGACCCAAAATTTTATTTGAAGGACACATATTCTGGAGACAACTTGAGAAAGCTAACTTGAATCCTCAAGACTTTCAAAATGATTTTACCAAAAATGTATTATATAAAAAGTGGACAAAATCTCATTATAAAGGTGGTTCTGGCGAATATGATCGATTGGAGAAAGCTGCAGGAATAAGTGATCTTCCTGCCGTGCGTAATGCTGCATATTCATCTGCATCTTGGGGAGCTTTTCAGATTATGGGATATCATTATAAAAGCTTAGGATATTCCTCTATTGATTCTTTTGTGTCTAAAATGTATGAAGATGAGAATAAACAACTTGAAGCCTTTGGAAAGTTTTTAAAAGTGAACAATCTCATTAGGCATATTAAAAATAAAGATTGGGAAGCCTTTGCTAAGGGATATAATGGCCCTGCATACAAGAAAAATAAATACGATATTAAGCTTAAAAAAGCATACGAAACCTATAAAAATCAATAATGGCCACCAATAAAAATTCTTCTCCTTTTGACTTTTTAGCTTCTGTATTAACATACAGATTAAAAACTGAACTGACTTCAGAAAAAGTTATACAACCGGCATACAAACCTGAAGATTTTGATGATTCATCCATATCAAAATTTATTAAAAAAACCGGATTACCCTATGCAGAAGCAGTTGTCCTTACATTAGCATTAGCTCCACATGTATCGCCAGGTTTTCTAGCTACTATTGTCACTAACTATTTTCCAGATGGAGGAGAATTTCCAGAATTCGGAGGTATCAAAGGCACACAGTATCGTGGCATCTTTCCCACGGGAGAAACTGTATTATATATTTTGGCAGGTAATGATATACAAAAACGCATCGAGGCTTCTTCTATCTTTGAAGCACAACATGTTTTTAAAAGAAATAACATCATATCTCTCGACAAACCCATAGAAGGTGAACCGGAAATGAGTGGAAGATTGTTAATCGATGAAGAATATTTATCATGGATCACTAAAGAAAAAGTGGTTCATCCAGAATTAAGTGAAAAATTTCCTGCTCAACGTATTACCACTAAATTAGAATGGAATGATTTAATTCTGGATCAGGAAACAATGACACACATCAGGGAAATAGAGACCTGGTTACAACATGAAGAAACATTACGAAACGCTTGGGATATGGGTAAACGTATCAAGCCAGGATATAGAGTAATGTTTTATGGTGCGCCTGGAACTGGAAAAACGCTAACCGCGACCTTACTAGGGAAACATACTAATAAAGATGTCTATCGAATTGACCTGTCTATGGTGGTTTCAAAATTTATAGGCGAAACTGAAAAAAACCTATCCAATCTATTTAATAAAGCTGAAAACAAGAACTGGATTCTATTTTTTGACGAAGCCGATTCCATTTTTGGCAAAAGAACACAAGTTAGAGATGCACACGATAAATATGCTAATCAAGAAGTATCATATCTGTTACAACGAATAGAAAACTATGCCGGATTGGTAATACTGGCGTCTAACTTTAAAAAAAATATTGATACTGCCTTTACTAGAAGGTTTCAATCTATAATTGAGTTCAAAAACCCTACAAAAAAAGAACGTTTGGCCTTATGGAAACTAAACATTCCTAAAAAAGCCACTTTAGCATCCACAATAGATATAGAAGAAATTGCAGCTAATTATGATATAACAGGCTCCAACATTGTAAATGCTATACAATATGCAAGCATACAAACCATTGCTAAGAACACAACTGAAATTAACAGAGAAGACATCCTTAATGGCATTAAAAAAGAATATATAAAAGAGGGGAAAATGATGTAGATCATCATTTTAAAATCCAATAACAGCATATCTAATATCACGCACGATCACCAAGTTTTAATTTTAAATCTTATACTTTCACCTATTCTCTTTTGTGCAATTGCATTTATACAATCCTTTGTAAGTTGAAGCACCCTAGGATACCCACCTGTGGTCTGACAATCTCTCATTAATACAATTAACTGACCAGATGGGGTCAGTTGAACAGTTCCCGGTAAGACAGGTGAGGATAGCATTGAAGAAAAATCATTAGTTAATGGTTCAATCAAAGAAATTGCCATTCGGTTTCGATCATTCGATATTGTAAACCTTTCACTTAATAATACCTCTTTTTGAGTTGCTGATAAAAGTTCAAATTCAGGTCCTTCGTATACCTGTAACTCTTCTGATTTATTCCAAAAATCCAACACCTGAACAGAAGCATTACTTGTCGAAACAGTGCAGCACTTTTGATAAGAAATCTTATCCCCTTTTTGGAGAAATGACAACGGTGTGATCATATGATATAGTGACCTGCTACCTAATACTATTCTAGACTGAAATCCGAATTTAATTCCTACAAAACCATATGTGCCTTTTGTGCAGTTTTTAAGTGTTAGCACATCTCCTTTCCTAACTAATAGTTGGTTGTTCATTTTACACCCAACGTCATTTAAAAATGGATCACAAACCGCACCGGTAATCGAAATTGTTGTATCCTCATGAAACAATAAAACAGGAGGAATCATTGTCCATTCCAAAACAGCAGAATTCTTGTCATTATTTAAAATAGAATTTGCCAAAAAAAAAGATCGGAAATCCATGGCTCCACTTTTTGGCACTCCATATTTTGCAAAACCATATCGACCCTTATCTTGTATTGTAGTATACATTCCTGAAGTCAATAGCTCAACAACACTAATCATAAAAATTCACTTTTACACACATAATTCGACGTAGAAATCAATAAACTTATATCGTTATATTCATTTTCAGAAATCGATACAAATCTAATTTTATCTCCAGGAGACACAAAACAACATTTAGATGAATTTACATCAAAAAAGTTCAGAGGAGTTCTTCCAATCACATGCCATCCTCCCGGACTTACACATGGATAAATCCCGGTTTGGTTTCCACCTATGGCAACAGATCCTTTTGTTAACTTTTTACTAGGCGTAGATTTCCTGGGCATCGACAACTTACTATCCAAACCTCCCAAATACAAAAATCCAGGTAAAAAACCTATAAAATAAACAGTATACAATGGAGCTGTATGTAATGAAATCACTTCTTCAATATTCATTGACTTAGCTTCAGCAAACGACCGTAGTTCCGGGGCTAATGATATAGTATAGCAAACGGGGATTTCCCACAAGCGTTTTTCTAGATCAAAATTGTTATCTGCTTTAGAAAACAATGATTTTAATGTTAAAATCTCCCTATAGACGTTTTCTATAGTAGAAGCATAATTCACTAATATCGAGTTATATGATAAGATTACTTCAATAATTAGTTCATCATAAAATTTCTCAATCGATTTTTTATAAAAAAGCAATGATTCTAGTAAATTTTCATCAATTTTAGACGGCCCTTGTATCAAAATTGCATGCTCTCCATATTGCTTATATATAAATTGAGTCTCTAAATATTTCATTTGAACGTATAATTTCGTTTAGAAAACTCCTTACATATATACTCTAAAATCTGAACTGATTTTGGATTATCGCCATGCACACAAATTGTATCAAAAAAAACCGGAACCTCCTCTCCTTTTACGCTTTTTACTTTTCCACCTGAAACCATCCTCCAAACGTGATCAAAAACTTTTTTAGGATCTGTCAAGACTGCATTTTTATCATATCTTGAAACTAAGGTCAAATTCTTATGATAATTTCGATCTGCAAAAACTTCATGTTTCACCTGTAAATTTCCTTCACTAATATCTGAAATTAGCGAACTTTTAGGCGCTACAATATACAAACCTTTATCGATACTTTTTATTGATTCGATAATTGATTTCGCAACCTTTTCTTTTTTCATAGCTTCATTATAGAGAGCACCATGTGGTTTTACGTGATGTAATTGACCACCTGCTACTTCTGTAATATCTTTTACTTTATGGATTTGTTCTGTCACAATACTTACGAGTTCATTGTATGGAATATCCATGATAACTCTCCCAAAATTTTCCCTGTCAGGATATGAAGGGTGAGCTCCTATTTTTACATCATGCTGTAATGCTAAATCAATTGTTTTTTTAATGACCTCATTATTTCCTGCGTGTGTTCCACAAGCAACATTGCACCAAGATATAAATGGCATAATTTCATCATCAAAACCAGCCTCTTCTCCAACATCTGAATTCAATAGTATTCTTTTCAAAATTCCTACAAATTTTAAATATTTTCTTATAAAATTTCTAATACTTTCAAAACACCTCTTACCCCTAAAAAGCAAGTAATCGATACTATAAACAGACCCAGTATATTATGCCCTATAGAATTAGTAAAATTCCCCATAATTCTTTTCTGATTCACAACCCACAGGAGGAAGATAGCTATGATCGGTAAAAGGAGTCCATTTGCAATTTGGGCAAATTGAATAATCACTATGAATTTAATTCCTAAAGAGGAAAATAAAACCCCTAAAAAGAGAATAAACATCCATACTGCTCTAAAGGATTTACTTTTTAATCCTCCTTCCCAACCCATACATCCCTTTACTACATAAGCCACTGCCAAAGGGGCGGTAATTGCAGAGGTTATACCGGCTGAAAACAGACCTATCGAGAGTATATACTTTGCCGAGGACCCAAAAACTGGTTCCAGTCCTTTTGCCAGATCGGCAGCATTAGCAACATCCGTTTGCTGAATAGCGGCACCTGCGATTATAATCGCCATAGAAACCAATCCACCTAGTGCGATAGCCAGGATTGTGTCTTTTCTGACTGCAGTTAGATCTTCTGGAGACTTCCATTTCTCACTAACGATGGACGCGTGCAAAAACAGATTATATGGAACAACGGTGGTACCTATCAATCCCACAATACTAAGGATTTTGCCAGCGGAAAAATCGGGTATAAAACCTTTAAGAAGAAGAGAAAGATCTGGTCTGGTAACAATTGCGGTAATTATAAAGGCAGTACTCATAAATATGACTAGTAAAATAAAACTACGTTCCAGTACTTTATAGTTGCCTAAATATAGTAACACAAAAGCCACTACACCAATACCAATACTGATATAACTTACCGGAAAATTACCGTCAGAATTATTAGAAAAATCTAGAATTGCGGATAATCCTAATGCGCCTCCACTGATATTTCCTGCCTCATATGCTGCATTCCCAATGAAAATTGCAGACAATATCAAGATAATCATTATTCCTTTCACAATTTTATTGTCAAATTGAGATTGGAGTACTTCACTTAGCCCCTGTTGTGTGATTACTCCGAGGCGTGCTGACATTTCCTGCAATACGATACAAGCAATTATTGATAAACCTAATGCCCAGAGTAATGAATATCCAAATTGTACTCCTGCCAGTGTACAAACAGTGACCGTACCTGGACCTATAAAAGCCGCCGTGACCAAAGTACCGGGACCGATTTTAAAAAAGTTTTTCATCCAAAGAGTATAACAACCAAACAGCACATAAAGCTACCTCAAGCCTGTATCATTTGTAGGGATCCCTAACCAGATTAACCAAGGCATATTCTAAAGTATTGATTTCTCTATGGAAATACATCTAATTGTTGATAAGAAGGTTAAATAGTTTATAAACTATCACATCATAATCATTTTACCTTCTTTTAGATACTTTTTTTATGTCCTCTAACATTGTTTCCTACAGAATCGCTATTAGTTACGTAGCATCTATCCTACATACTATTACTATATTTCAATTTTTAAACTAATGGCTCAATCGAAAACACATCAATTTTAGATTTTCTAAAATTTCTTGTTCTCTTCATAACAGCTACCCCATTTCTAGAACCTTGATGATTGGTATTACCCTCGATTGTTTCAATAACATCACCCTCAATAGCAGTAATTACACCTGTATGTGTCCAATCTAATAGAGATTTTTGAGTTAGAAATATGTCACCTGGTTTAAGCAGAAAAGGTTCTTTTCTTATTTTCTGATATCTAAATAGTAATCCTTTTTCTAAACCAGTATTCCCTACGGTATCACAGCTATAAGTTAGTGGCATAAGCGTTTTAAAATTTTTATTGAGAAAGCTTGCTGCCTGATCGAGTATGGTTTGAGCAAACCCCATACACCAAAACCAGGGAGATCCATCATTTCCATCCATATAACTACGTACCCAGGGACCGCTGTTAGACTGCCCTTGTATATTTAGCTCAAAAGGATGTTGCTTTAAATGATTATCCGCGACCTCAACCATTAAATCTCTGAGGTTATTGTTGATCAAAGGTTTTTCAAAAGCTTCTTTTAAACCGGATGCTAACGTATTAAATAGGTTTTGATCTACGACACCAGTTTTTGATAAGCCATTAACCTCTTGAAAGTTCTTTACAGCTCTTTCTGTTGCCGGGCCAAAATCTCCATCAATACCTGTTGCAGTTGCACTACTGGAGTTTCTTATAGAAAAAAGGGTTAGCCAGGATTGAATTTTCATTACATCTTTTTTGTTATTATCGGCTCCTTTTCTTTTTTGAGTAGCTTTGATTACCAACTCTTTCTGATATGCTGTTTTTTTCATCTCATACTGCTTTAGAACTTAAAATTACTCATACTCAGCTGGTTTTCAATGGGGTAAAAAACTAAATTTTTAAGGGGTTTTTCCTGCATCTTACACATTTCTAGTAAAATACATTTTGAATTGGTACATTAATAGAAAGTCCTTTATCGCTTGTAGCATTGATCATAATTGTGGTCGGTACTAAATCACTACCCTTATAATTAACGATTATTCGATTCTGTATTATCTCACCAGAACTCATTGCATCTCCTACTCTAATTTTATAAGTTTTCATCTCCGAATCATTTACTTTTAGAAATAAGAATGCTATATTTTCATTTCGCCTCCGCCACCAAATTGAGTTCCTAAAAGATGCCCTCTCTCGTGAATTCCTGATCCAGATCTTATTGGAGTTACTATAGAACTTTGATTAGGAGATAGCGATGCTCTCAATTCTGCAGTTATACCTTTTGCTGTTCAGCATCTAGTGCTTCAAAAGTACACTATGAACTCTTAAATTATAATTTTACCACCCTCCGTTGTTATCAGAATCTTCTATTTTGACATAAAATACACCGTCATTTGCTCTAGTTAATATAAAATTGTATCCTGTGAGTATTTCATATCTCTGAAACAAGGCTAGTGCCAATTTTCTGCAAGTAACTACTCTGATAGTTTGTCCTTCTGTTAGTTGAGGGCCAATTAGAGCTGTGCAGGATGAATCGCATTTAAATTTTAAAGAAACCTAAGGATCTTTTAATATAAAGGGTGGCAATACTTAATCAATAGAAAGGGAATTACATACTTGATTAAGGTGTTATAAAATTATGTTTTATATCGATAAATTAACCTAGTTAAAATACGGATTATGTTCAGGAAAATAACTTTTTCAAAACGGGTTGAATATCTCTAAAAGATTTCTGTTTTATTCTACTCTTGAAGATGCAGAATAGATACTAAAATAAAGCCAGACCCTTAGAAGATACCACTGAAAACAGTGAATACATTTTCACTAGATGAGGTGTAATAAGTGGTTATCTAATTCTAAATCTTTGTGATGGATACACAAAAAAACATTTAGTATGAAAAAGATACACCTTTTACCAATATTGATGACATTTTTACTTTCTACTACTTATATGAACTCGCAAGAATCGGCTATTCTAACTGATAAAATGTTTGATAGTACGTCCACTACCGATGTATTACCTACAAACAATCAGCACATTCTTTACTATAGTAATGGTTCAGTTAAAGAAATCAGAGAGTTTCGTGATGGAAAATTAAATGGTTTCTGGAAGTACTTTTACACCGATGGCAAATTAAAAAAAGAAGGTTCTTTTCTAAGAGATAAAGAACACGGCACATGGAAAGCCTATGACCAGAAAGGGAGCTTATTATTTATTGAAAATTATAAAGAGGGTATTGAAAATGGTATATGGAAATCTTTTTATCCTAATGGGAAAGTAAAACTTGAAGGAGCATTCGTGAATGGAAAAAGACAAGGAACTTGGAAAATTTATAATGACCGTGGGGTATTAGAAAGAATAATAACTTTTGAAAACGATCTGGAAAAAAGCACAAGTATTCTAAATACGGAATCGATTGACCTAAATTTCTTTTCGATGGATCAATCCATAGGTAATTATTAAGGTTTATGAAACTTTACTCGGTTATGACATTGGCTTTTATACTAATTTTACTCATTATAATTGTAATATTATATTACCAATACTACTGGACAAAAATTGAGAAACACTATGAGTGTATAACGTATGAAAACTATCTACTGATCAAAGAGTCATCATTTTCTGAAGAATGTAGCACTTACGGGATTTCGAGAAAGGAAAATGAAATTTGGTTTACCAGAGACGGATATTCTTTGTTTTATATTTGCTTAAAATCCAAAGATTCTAAAAAAGTTGAACTCATTGGATTAGATGGTTATGGTATCAGAAATATGGAGTTTAAGAAATATGTTTGTAAGCTGGTACAAAAAATAAAAATGAAACATAATAACAACTAATTGAAAAAGGGAGAAAATTGAATTTTCTCCCTTTTTTATCTACATAAAATAATAGGATTCTTACATTTTTACATCAGAAAGTTTTACCTCTTCAGCGTTTTTATCCAGCAATATTACTTCATCAAATCCGGCGTTCTTAAACTGCTCGAATTGAGTAGCTGCATCGCCAATTACCAAATAAGCCATTTTAGTTTCATCCAGATATTTGTTAGCCAAAGCTTTATGCTGCTCAAGGCTCATGCCTTCTATAATTGCTTCTTCTTTGGCAATGTAATCAGGTGCAAGATCATAGGTCCCCATTTGCTGTAGCATTCCCAATAAAGCTCCCTGAGTTTCGAACCTGCGTGCATTAGATTTGATCAGAGCATTTTTAGTAAATGTTAGATCTTCTTCAGAAATTCCTTCCTTGTATTTTTCGATTTCATCTTTAAAAATCTTTACAGATTCAAAAGTAGTATTCGTACGAACACTGGAAGAAGCTGTAAACGTACCCGGAATTTTACTTCCACTAAATCCTGATCTGGCTCCGTATGTATACCCTTTTTCTTCTCTCAAAATTAAATTTACATTTCCTGAGAAGGATCCTCCTAATTTATAATTCATTACTGTTGCCGGGAAATAATCTTCATCTGTACGAGCCATAGAAAGATATCCGATATTAATAACGGATTGTTTAGCATTAGGAATATCTACAAAATACAAAGAAGACTTATCTCTATTATTTACAATTTCGTATTCTGGAATCGTCACTTCTTTACTAGCCCATTTACCTTCTAAATCATTAAGTGAGGCAAGTATCTGATCCTTATTTAAATCTCCTACAATTTGAAATTTACTGATTGACGGTGAAAAATTATTACTGTAAAATTGTTTTAGATCATCTATCGTGATAGACTCTACAGATTCTACTGTTCCGCTAGTAGGATATGCGAACATATGTTTATCACCGTATAGTAATTTATTATATACATTTCTTGCAACCACATTAGGATTGGCAGCAGATCTTTTGATACTATTGATAGTTTTTGTTTTAATTCTGGCAAACTCTTCTTCATCCCATCTAGGTTCTAAAAGAATTTCTTCTACCAGATCCATAGTTTTATCCAAATTACGCACTAATGTATTTCCACTGATTACTATTGCTTCTCTGGTGGTATACATTCTAATGGATGCTCCAAGAAGTTCTATTTCTTCTTCTAATTGTTCTGGAGTTTTAGTGGCTGTACCTTCCATCATAATATCGGTCATAAGGTTAGCAACTCCTATTTTATCAAAAGAGTCCAATAAATGCCCTCCTGAGATTACCAAACTAAAATTAGCTATGGGAAGTTCATTTTGTTCAATTCCGTAAACTTTCATTCCATTAGATAAGGTAGTGTTCCAAGATGATGGAACATTCAGTTTAGGTGATTCTCCTTCATTAGGGGCCACAGATCTATCAAAAGCCGAAGGTGTTTTCTCAATTTCTTCATTAGTTTCGGCTACAGCAGTTTCTACATTTTCCTTAATCTCTTCCTCTACGACAGCTGCTTTTTCAGAATCATTAGCTGCTAAATCAGTTTTCCCTTTTGGAACAAAACTGGTGATCACATAAGGCTTGTCTTTAATATATTTATTGTAAACTCTTACGACGTCTTCCTTAGTTACTGCCTTAATATTTTCAATATCCTGAGTAATAAAACCAGGATCACCTGCGAACACATTATATTGTGCTAACTGAAATGATTTTCCTAAAACGCTGCTTATACCATTGTAAAATTGTGTTTCTAAACTAGCCTTAATACGTTCAATATCTGTATCGGTAATTCCTTTCTCTTCAAACATTTTAAATGCCTCAAAAACTCCTGCTTCTATATCAGCAAGACTTTTGCCGTCATTGGCTGTAATATTAACCCTGAATTTACCTGCAATCTCCATAGAATTATTCCAGGCATTCGTATTAGAAGTCAGTTCTTTTTCTTTTACTAAGACTTTATATAATGGAGCTTTTTTTCCTTCTGATAATAATTGCCCTAAAAAGTCTAATGCATATGCGTCATCAGTATATTGCTCTACTGTAGGCCATACCATATTAAGCTGTGCGGTAGTAGCAAAATTATCCTCATGCATAAATCTTTTTGTTTCTGCTAAGGTTACATTCTGAACTTTAAGTTTTTCTACGGGTTGTCTTTTTTTAATTTCCCCAAAATACTTTTCAATCATTGCCTTAGCTTCAGCAGTTTCAAAATCACCCGCTAACACTAAAGTTGCATTATTTGGTCCGTAATATTTATCGTAAAACTCTTTTACATCTTCAACAGTGGCATTCTGAAGATCTACTAACTCACCAATTACCTGCCAGTTATAAGGATGTCCTTCGGGAAAAATGTTTTTATCGATTACCCAATTGGTATGTCCGTAAGGATTATTATCAACACGCTGTCTTTTTTCATTCTGAACAACTTCTTGTTGATTATTAAAAGCACTTTCGGTTACTGTATTGATCAAAAATCCCATTCTATCGGATTCTAGCCACATTACTGTTTCCATCGCATTTTTAGGAACTACTTCATAGTATATAGTTCCATCTTGCCAGGTTCCCCCATTAAGTGTTCCACCAACGTCTTGAATCTTTTTAAAGAACTGATCCTGAGGTACATTTTCTGATTCCTGGAATAACATATGTTCGAATAAATGAGCAAATCCGGTTCTTCCTGTTTTTTCTCGGTTAGATCCTACACCGTACTGAATCGCAACGGAAACAATAGGATCAGACTTATCCTGATGTAAAACAACCTGAAGGCCGTTTTCTAATTCGTACTTCTCGAAATCGATCGATAGTTTACCGACTTCTTCGTTTTCTGATGATGCATCTGTTTCTTTCTTACAAGAAACAACTGCAAAAAATAAAAAGGACATTGCTATTGTTAGCGCCCTAGATATCTGAATTTTCATGATATGATTTTTTGATTAAGGCTCTAAAAGTAGTTCAAGCAAATGAGTATTCATCTTGTTGTATTATTAAAAAAACGTTAAAAAGCCCATTTTTTATTCAATAAAGCACCGATAAATCGCATATTTTTAAGATTTGTTCATCAAGCTACCTCTAACGACTGAATCCTGAATACTACGTTGTTTTAGAGATATGATATTTTCTAATAAGCATTGATGTTCTTTAAAAACCAGTAATTGCTACAATCAGCTATTGATAAATTCGCTTTAGTTTATAGTGGATCGGCTTGTTCGCATAATTCTTTTTGACATCAACACAGACTTCAAAAGACAGAATCAATCACACAAAAATAAATTATACTAAAAACAGAGTATTTTAAAAAGTTATACGGTATAGTGCTTTTTTTGGGAAATATTGGCGTGTAGTTCATCAGCTTTTCTAACTATTTGTAACTATTAATATTCAGTATTCAACAGGTGTATATTTCCCCTAAATAACCAATTTCTATAGCATGAAATCACCCTAACCAACCATCTCGATCCAGACTACGATATTGTATGGCTTCAGAAATATGATCTCCTTTAATCGATTCTGCTCCTTCAAGATCAGCAATGGTTCTGGAAACTTTTAGGATTCTGTCATACGCCCGGGCAGAAAGATTTAATCTTTCCATCGCGGTTTTTAATAGCTCTTTAGAAGCCTCATCTAATGCGCAATATTTTCGAATGTGTTTTACGCCCATCTGGGCATTATAATGAATTTTATCTGAATCCTGAAAACGTTGGGTCTGAATATCTCTGGCCTTAATCACCCGTTTTCTGATTTCTACGCTGCTTTCTTCATTTAATTTATCGAATGGTAAAGGGTCTTGATCGGATTATTAATTGAAAAAGTAAACTTGGCTAAAACATAATTGTAATAAATACTAAATGACACAGTAGTTTAAGGGAAATATTAGTATGTTTATAAGAATATAAATAAAGAATTTTGGCTAACTAAATTTGATACTGATAAATTGAAACAAATATTAATTTTATTAACATAATTAGATAGTTAAAAAGTACCATCAGTAATAAACTCATTAAATTGTATGATGTTCAATCCTCTAAAATGAAAGATGATTTTGAAACAATCATTAATAGTATTAAAGTTCACAAACCCTTATATATTAAAATTTTATGAAAAGTTTAGATGAAGATTATCTTTGGGAACTGCTTAAAAAAGATAATCTATTTATCAACAGTGAAATTACAGGAGAAAAATATATTTTTACCTATACAGGTACATCAGAAATAAAATGTCTTAAACACTCTGATGATACCATATTTAGAGCACACGAAGTGTTAGAATTGGCATGCAGGTTTAAAAACATAACAGATATTTATGGAAATAATTTTTGGACTAAACCTAAAGATTGAGAAATGAATTATTTAACAGATGGTGAAAGAATAGAAGTTATAAAACTCTATAGTTTACATCAACCCACATCAAACAAAGATATATCAATTTATCAAGATGCTGAGTATAAAATTGTGAGCTATGGGAAAACAAAATCTTTGATGATTTTATAGAGATTGAGATCAGAGAAACTGATCATAACGGAAAAAAGATAACTCGAAAAAAGAAATACAATATAGATAGGAAAATTCAAGGAGAAGAAATAATACCAGATGAAATTAAAGAATATTTGAACATTATTGAAAAGATATATAAAAGTCAAAAACCTTTGATTTTCTAACAATTTTAAAGAAAATCGCTATGAACCTGGTTTAGCCCGTAGTTTGTATTACGGGCTTTTTTATCTTAAAAAATTCGTTTTTAATTATTTATACTGTATTCAATTCACTTGGATTTTATTTCAATCACACCAAACAATCCAATGGCTCCATATTTATCATAGGCTTTTTTACCTTTCCACAATTTTACTTGACTACGTTTTGCATTTTTAAAAATCTTATCATCTTCATCTGTCAGTTCTTTTCTTTTCTTTAAACTACCATGTATTGAAAACATTAAATCACTATCTGTTAAACTATCAATGTAAGATTTTCTGTAAAATGGTTGTTCTGTGTTTTCAATTTTAAAGCTAGATTCCGATTGAACTAGTAAATTTTTATTTTTAAAAGTTAACATAAATGCCTCTTCACTAGATGGAAACCCTTCATTTTGGAATTTGATATTTGTCAATTCAAACAAAGAATCATTTTTCTTATACAACCTATATTCAGCCTCCTGTGATGGAAACATATGTCTTTTTGGAAAATGAATTTTGATAATACTATCTTGATATATTAATTCATAATAGCTTGAATCTTCATAATATGAAATATAATTACCTGATTCTAAAATCACTGCATTTTGTCCTGAACAACCTTGAAGTACAAATAACAGAATCACTAACAAACTAATACTTCGCATATATAATAGGTTTTTTCTTTATAAACACTTTGATATATTCAAGATACGGTTTTTTCTTGTCAGCCGAACCTAAACTAATATTTAAAATTCTATCAAATCTGTTTCCTTTATTTGCATTAAAAACATCTTTTGCTTTACTATTAATATCCAATTCCTTTTGTGAAATTTTTTGATACAAACCATCTAAAATAGAACTATCTGACAACTTAGCTACTATTGAAACCTTTATATCTTTCATTTTCTTTATTTCAATTCTACCATTCATCAAGATCTAAACTATGATATTGTATAATCATCTTACTTTTGTCTTTGAAAGGTTAACAAACAAAAAAGGGAAATTTCGGTTAATTCAAATTAAAAATTTACATTTGAATAATCTAAAAATCAAAATATTATATGGCAATACAAGCTAAATTCTATATTGATAGCAAAGAATTGAATGTATTAGAATCAACTTTTTCATTTAGACAAGATAGTGACCATATTGGGAGACCTTCGTCAAAGCCTACTTATTTAGGTTTACATTTGATTGTAGAAGCTAAAAAGGAAGTTGATTTTATGGAATTAACAATTAACCCCAACCTAGCTAAACAATTAGAATTACACTATTTATCGGCTAATTTTAGTGGGAAAACTAGAAAAATAAAGTTCGTAGATTCTCATTTTGTACATCACACTACACAGTATTCATCCGATGGTGTTACGCCTATGACTGAAACTCTTTTTATTACAAGTGGCGGTATTATTGATTCAAATTCTGGTACGGAATATTCTGCACACTGGAGAAGAACTTTTCCAAGTTCAGTTCCTGTTACAACTGCTAGTGAAGAAAAAGAAGAAAAAAAAATAATTGATTATTACATAACAGATTTGAATAATAAACGTATCAATAAGATTTTGGAAGGTGATAAAATCTTGCTTAATATCCATAGTAAAAATATGATTGACGAATTATTCACAGTCAAACTAAGTAATCCAACAATAGATTTTAAATACAATGGTGAAGTTCTAACAGATGATACATTAAGTATTTACAAAATTAATAGTGACTTCGAAAAAATAGAGTTGGAAACCATTAGAGAAGATATATAAATATGGGAGAAAATATTTTCAAATTAGAGATAGCAGGAATAACAAAGACCGCTGAAGTTGAGATTATTGCTGATTATCCGATTATAAGAATCACTAAACAAAAAACAGGCAAAAGAGTGAAGCAAAAGATTCTTGGTTATTATAGTGGAGGACTCCAGTATGTTGATGTTGATTTATACAAAGTGTTAGTTACTATTAAATCTGATACCAGTTTTAAGATGGAATTTGCTGTTGCTCGTGACGCTGCTGCCGTTGTTCGGGGAAATGATAAAGGAAAAACAATGATTATATCGAATGTATCCTTTGAACCGAAAGATGGAAACATAAATCATTATTCAGGAAAATATATGAGTGCTTATCCAAAAAAGAATGATACACCTGCGATAAAACTAACTCAAAAAGGCTCTGAGGTTATGCATGCTGCACCCAGACCAGATGCGGTTGCCTTAGGATAAAGAACTAAAGAAGATGTTGCAGCAGGAGTAATGATTCACGTAGGAGGTAGCTATAATAATGAAAATAGTGGTCATTCTATCTCAGCATCCGAGGGATGTTTTGGTATTGTAAATGACAAAAATTCTCCAACTAATACATCAGACCTATTAACTAAAAAAATGATTAATACCATATGGGAAAAAGCTCAGAAAAGTAAAGCTCGTCCTAATCATATTAGAATTATAATAGAAAAAAGAGATGAAAAAACTATCCCAAATAATGTCGTGTTTACAAAAAAATAGTCTTCTATTTATTTTATTAATTATTTCTTCTTGTAGTGGTCAATTTGATTTTGATGAAGTAGCTTCTGGCGAAATAATTCCTAAAGGGGAAAATATTGTTTATAACCGAGAATCAATTAAAAAGATTGGGGATAATACCGTCTTTATTAGAAAAATAGAACGATATAATGACAATTTAGAATTATTAGAAGTTGATATTGTTAAAGCAGAAGGTTTTTTAACTTATTCAAGAAAAGAATTAGAAGACGATAGTGTTTTGATTGATTCTTATAAAATCTCCAGAGATAGAACAAAAACGACTTTAGAAGGTAATTTTATTATCGATAATGAAGAAAAATATGAAATCATTTACAGGGTAAAAGATTCTATTCTATGTGTTAAAAATGAGAACATATTACTTTTAACGAAGTCCTGAGACATTTCTGTAAAACTAATTAAATCTTTTTTCGGTTTACATCCATAGTATTTTGAGGTTAAACTATGAGTCCAAACTTTGTTAGACTTTTGTCATAACCACTATCCTAACCAACCATCTCGATCCAGACTACGATATTGTATCGCTTCAGAAATATGATCTCCATTAATCGATTCTACTCCTTCCAGATCAGCAATGGTTCTGGAAACCTTTAGTATTCTGTCATACGCTCGGGCAGAAAGATTTAATCTTTCCATCGCGGTTTTTAATAGCTCTTTAGAAGCCTCATCTAATGCGCAATATTTTCGAATGTGTTTTACGCCCATCTGGGCATTATAATGAATTTTATCTGAATCCTGAAAACGTTGGGTCTGAATATCTCTGGCCTTAATCACCCGTTTTCTGATTTCTACGCTGCTTTCTCCTCTTCTTTCTTCACTTAATTTATCGAAAGGTACCGGAGTAACTTCGATATGAATATCAATACGATCTAATAAAGGCCCGGAAATTTTACTTAGATATCGTTGCATCTCTGCCGGAGAAGATGTCACTGGTGCGTCAGGATCGTTAAAATATCCGCTGGGACTTGGATTCATGCTTGCCACTAACATAAAACTTGATGGATATGTAACCGTAAACTTTGCTCTGGAAATAGTAACTTCTCTGTCTTCTAAAGGTTGACGCATTACTTCCAGTACATCTCTCTTAAATTCCGGGAGTTCATCCAGAAATAACACTCCATTATGAGACAATGAGATTTCGCCCGGCTGTGGATAACTACCTCCTCCTACTAATGCTACATTTGATATGGTATGGTGTGGACTACGAAATGGCCGCTGTGCCATAAGTCCTACATTATCCTTAATCCTACCTACTACACTATGAATTTTGGTTGTCTCCAGTGCTTCTTGTAACGACATTGGAGGCAAAATACTGGGTAGTCGTTTGCTAAGCATCGTTTTCCCGCTACCGGGAGGTCCAACCAGAATGATATTATGTCCTCCGGCAGCAGCAATCTCCATACATCTTTTAATACTTTCCTGACCTTTTACATCTGCAAAGTCAAACTCCGGATTATCTAGTTTTTTATAAAATTCTTCTCTTGTATCTACCACAGTTTGTTCTAAAGTTCCTTTTCCATCAAAGAAATTAATCACTTCCTTTATGTTTTCTACTCCATATACCTGAAGATTATCTACTATTGCAGCCTCTTTAGCATTTTGTTTTGGTAATATAAATCCTTTGAATCCTTCTTCTCTCGCTTTTATCGCAATAGGTAATGCACCTTTTATTGGTTGCAGACTTCCATCCAGAGATAGTTCCCCCATAATCAGATAATCCGAAATGTTCTCTCCTTTGATTTGCGAACTCGCTGCCAATATTCCAAGGGTTAATGTCAGATCATAAGCAGATCCTTCTTTTCTAAGATCGGCCGGAGCCATATTGATGGTGATTTTTTTTCCAGGTAATTTGTATCCGTTATTTTGCAAGGCGGCCGCAATTCTAAAACTACTTTCTTTTATAGCATTATCAGGCAGGCCTACCAGATGATATCCTATTCCTTTATCTATATTAACTTCTACTGTGATTGTGGTAGCCTCCACACCAAAAACGGCACTTCCGAAAACTTTAATAAGCATATTTCTTATTTATTGGTCTGTTTTACTATTAACCATATTATCTATGATACTATTATCATTAATATGTGTCTTTCGATTAGGATATGTTACCCCAATAATGTAAGTTTTTTAAGACAATTTAGAAAGAAATATAATAATCAACCACAAAAATTTGGTTATCAATATTTTATTTAACTAAAAAGAGTTTAATAAATGTAAATGCTACAACAGAATAAAATACAAATAAAGCAATCTCCAGGCGATATTTTTCTAAAATTCTCTTTTTACATGAAACGTTTTGTGTTTCTAAGTTACTTATAGAACAGTTAAGTCATATCTGAGCCTACATTTATTCAAAAAAAAATCCCAACAGGGTTAATTGTTGGGACTAAGCAAAAATAATAATTTAAACTAAAGTAATACTTTTTGTCTTTTACAAGTCAGTTAGAATTATACAGACTTACCTTAATTTCCTCATCATAACATAACAAACATTTTAAAGAACTGCTTCCTGATGAGTCAGAAACAATTTCTCATTTAAAAACCTGAGGGTTGGTATTTTGTCTTTAGTCTCTACAAGTATCGAGATGTTGTTATTACTACCACCATACGAAATCATTCTTACGGGTATATAATTCAAAATTTCGAAAAGCTTATGAGAATATTTATCATTAATTACGGACTCTCCAACTACACAAATAATACTGTGATTGTAGTCTACAGTTACCTCTGCATAACCTTCTATTTCTTTCACAATTTCATCAATATAAGTGGTGTCATCAATTGTAAGCGAAATTGCAATTTCTGATGTTGTAATCATATCAATTGATGTGCGGAAGTTGTCAAAAACTTCAAAAATTCTTCTTAGATAGCCATGTGTCATCAACATCCTGTTTGATTTTATTTTGATAGCTGTTATACCATCTTTTGCTGAGATCGCTTTTAGTCCTTTTCTATATGTTTTATTAGAAATCACAGTCCCCGGAGCCTCTGGATCAAATGTATTTTTTAATAATACTGGTATATCTTTACCAACAACAGGAGAGACTGTTTGAGGATGCAAAATTTTTGCGCCAAAATAAGCTAACTCTGCGGCTTCGTTATAGGTAAGATGAGCTATTGGATTTGTTCCCTCTACAAATCTTGGATCGTTATTGTGTAATCCATCTATATCCGTCCATATCTGAATCTCGTCTGCATCCATAGCAGCACCTATTATAGTTGCAGTATAATCACTGCCTCCTCTCTTGAGTGTATTTATCTGGTTCAGATGGTCTCTGCACACGAACCCCTGCGTAATATAAATATGGGCAGGTTCATTATCCTCCAGTACTTTATGAAGCTTTTTAGAAACCTTGTTAATATTGGGATTATCCACATTATCCACGAACATGAAATCTTGCGCCCTTATCAATCTGTTAGTAACTCCCGTACTAGCCAAGAAATTGGAAAAAATATAAGTTAATAACGTTTCTCCAAAAGTAAGGACTTTAGCATTTAAAACTTCAGAATATTCTTGATTAGATAAATCCATCATCTCTGTGATCAAGCCCGATATTCCATCCTTAAGATCGCCTCTTAATTCGTGATTATCGATCAAAGTTTCTACAACTTCTATGTGCTTACTTTCTAACTTATGAAGATTTCTGGTAATTGCTTCAGCATCCTTTAGTTTTATGAACGCTACAAGTTTTACTAACTGATCTGTAACCCCAGACATGGCCGAACAAACAACAATCTTTTGGTCATCATCGTTAAGAAGAATATCTTTTACTCGATGTAAATTTTCTACAGATCCAACGGACGTGCCTCCAAATTTTAAAATCTTCATTATATTATCTTTTATTGAGGATACATAATTAGACATTAGCGGACTGAAAATAAATATTTTGATAAAAAAAGTATATATTTACACAATATGTTAATTATCTAACAAAATGAAAACTATTACCGATTGCGTTCATAACATACTAAGGCACCAACCTTTTTTAGAAGATGCACTATCCAGGGATATTATCAATTTTAGCTCGCTTGCGACCGATTTATTACCACAGGTTGAAAAAGAAATGCGAAAGCATGTAAAACCAGGTTCTATTGTCATGGCATTGCGCAGGTATCATCCTAAACGCATTAAAAACTCAGAAAACTTAGGTAGTTTGGGAGATATAGTTGTACGATCGGGAATTACAGAATACGCTTTTCTTAATTCTAACACCATACTTACCAGTCAATCTAATTTGTTGAACACGGTAAAAGATAAGACAAAAACATACTTTACTTATTCCAGTAATTTTCAGGAAAGCAATATACTGGTATCTTCATCTTTAAAGGAAATAGTGGAGGATCATTTTAAGAATGAAACCTGTATTTCTGTTACTCATAACTTATCATCTATGTCCATTGCTTTACCTGATGATAGTTCCCGGTCTATTGGTTTATACTTTTATATTTTTAAATTATTGGCATATGAGGGCATTCCTGTCTTTGAAATGATCTCTACTTCTAATTACTTTACATTATTTCTTGAAAAAGAATATGTTAATGATGCGTTCTTGTTAATGAATGAAATTAAAGAAAATTAAAAAAGCCCCGTTTCCAGGGCTTTTTATTTGTACGTTTTTTATTTTTTTTACCAAATCTCAACTCGTTTTTCTGGAGCTAGGTACATTTTATCCCCTTCTTTAATATCGAATGCATCATAAAATGACTGAACATTTAACAAAGGTTGAATTGCTCTGGTTGTTCCTGGTGAGTGAGGATCCGTTTTAATCTGAGTTCTTAGGGCATCTTCGCGGATTTTAGTTCTCCATACAGTAGCCCAAGACATAAAAAATCTTTGTTCCGGAGTAAAACCATCGATATCCTCTGGTCTGCCATTTTCCGCTAAATGCATTTGTAATCCGTCATAAGCACCTAGTACTCCTCCGAGGTCTCCGATATTTTCTCCAAGTGTAAACTTACCATTGATAAATACACTATCCAAAACTTCTATTGCACTATACTGTTCTGCCAGTGCTTCTCCTCTTTCTGTGAATTTTTTAAGATCGTCGTCTGTCCACCAGTTCGAAAGATTACCTTCTGCATCAAAACGAGCACCAGAGTCATCAAAAGCATGTGATATCTCGTGACCTATTACCGCACCAATTCCGCCATAATTAACAGCTTCATCTGCTGTATAATTATAAAAAGGTGGTTGTAAAATTGCAGCTGGAAAAACGATTTCATTAAATAACGGGTTAAAATATGCATTTACCGTTTGTGGAGACATTCCCCATTCGGTTTTATCCACAGGCTCTCCTATTTCTTCAATATTTTTCTTAAATCCCCATTCTGCTACAGCCATCATATTTTCAAAATAAGAGTTTCCTTTTTTTACAGCAAGGTTAGAATAATCTTCCCATTCATCCGGATATCCAATTTTGACAGTAAATTTATCCAATTTCTCAATAGCTTTGGCTTTAGTGCTATCACTCATCCACTCTAGTACTTCTATCCTTTTTTGATAGGCCTTGATAATATTAGCAATCATCTTTTCTGCTTTTTCTTTCGCTTCGGGCGGAAATTTAGCATCTACATAAAGTTGTCCGATAGCTTCACCAACAGAGCCATTTACTCTTGCTAATGCACGTTCTTCTAATGGTCTCTGTTTGATAGCGCCATTTAAAGTCTTGCTATAAAAATCCCAATTCGCTTTTTCAATATCAGTAGAAAGAGCTCCTGCCGCTTGATTTAATGTAGACCAGCGCATTACTGTTTTAAGATCTTCAATACTAGTATTGGTAAGCACATTTTGTAATTCTTTCATGTATTTAGGTTGCATCACGATTACAGAATCTAAATCTTTTTTAACACCTAAATCTTTCATAAGTTTATTCCAATCAACTGCCGGAGTCATTTCAGAAAGTTGTTCTATAGACCTAGGGTTATTGAAGTTTCTGGTATCTCTACTCTGAACCTTATCTAATCGTGGCTCCGCCAGTTTTGTTTCAATCGCCAGTATCGTTTCAGCATTTTTACGAGCTTGCTTTTCGGTCTCTCCTATATATTGAAGCATTCTGGTAATATGGTCAACATATTGTTCTCTGATTTCAACAGATTTCTCATCCTGATCCAGATAGTAATCACGATCCGGTAGCCCTAAACCTCCTGTAGAAATATATGGAGCATTGATCTCACTATCGCTTAAGTTAGGAAAAGACACTAAGCCGGCAAAAGGTGCAGAAGCAGCGGTTTTTGATGCTAATACAGTCTGTAAATCTTGTAAGTTTTTGATTCGCGAAATTTTTTCTAAAGTAGGTTTCAATGGGGTAACACCCGCTTTATTCCTTGCTACAGTATCCATTATAGATTCATAAATCAATAATGCCTTATGTTGATCAGTCCCTTCGGCATATTTACCACTGGATTTTGCTTTCTCAAGAATCTCAAGTACGTCGTAGTCTGTCTTTTTTCTTAAAACGCCAAAACCTCCCCATCTGGTTCTATCCTCTGGAATCTCAGTATTTTTCATCCAATTACCATTTACATAATTGTAAAAATCCTCTTTGGGACTTACTGTAGGATCCATATTATCCAGGACAATCCCGGGAACCTTTTCTACCTTTGCTACCGCTTCAGGTTCGTTTTCCATATCTTTTTTGGCTTCATCCTTACAGCTGAAGAAAGCAATAAAACCAGCCACCAAAAAAAACATTTTTCTCATTTTTGTATTCATTTTATTAGTAAATTAAGTTTAGTTCTCTGAAATATGACGCAAAAATTGAGAATTTGTTACTCATATCAGATCGAGCAAGTTATACAAATTGTAAAAGTGTTAAGAACTCTTCATAAAAGTTTAACTCCTTAACCGACTGAATTATTTATTTAACTATTTGATTTTCATACATTTGAATCACAATCAGCTTCATGAATTAACAAAAAATTAAGATTAAAAGATATATTTTTTTAATATAAATTCCTAATTTTTGAAATTTACTTTAGTAGACGAGTATCGAAACTAAAGGGCTCGATCTCAATTAATCTTACCAAATTAAAATCTGGATGTAAAGGGTTTATCAAAAGGTTTTGCTCTCTGGGAATAATAATACTAGGGACCTTTAGCCCTAAATGTGTGTTTTCTGATATCCAGTTCATTGCAAAATGCTGAATACCGGTTGATGGAGGTATTTTATTCCAATCTTTGGGCAATTCTTTTATATCTATGGATGTAGTCAATTCATCTGGCAATTCAATGGTAGCAATTGACATATTATCAGGGAAATACGCCGCAGGTAGGTGAGCTAAAACTTCTAAAACAGAGAGAGCCGCAGTTGTACTGGTATATAATACCGCAACTCCTTTGGGATTCCATCTCCCCCCCACTGTTTTTGCACCAATACCGGTTAAGTCTTTTATATATTTCTGTTTAGCAATTCGGTAAACTAACATTACGCAAAAATTCCATGCTCTATACGAACTAACTCTTCATTTAATAACTGAAATCCAAAAGTAGTATCGAGAAGCTCTTTTGGTTTTTTAGTAGCTAACGCTACATTAGGATGTTCCATCCATCGTTTAAACCGATCCAAATCTCCAAAAATACTCTCTCCTTTTGCATAAAGTTTAGCTAATTGTAATGCTTTAACACTTGCTTCGGTACTCAACTTTTTCTTCAATTCATACCGTTGTATTGTGCGCTCTGACAGGTGTAAAACATGTGCTAGTTCACTTAAATCAAAATCGATTGTTTTCGCAAGATGTAATAATGCTCTCTTATCTATCCCATTTCGAGACAACTCTATAAAATCGTATATATTATGTAATGGAATATCAAGGTTAAGATACCTCAATAAACCTTCACTTTCAAGACCTTCGCGATCTAATGGGGTTACTGCGCTCATAATTAAGAAGATTTCTGGTGACAAAAATACAAAAAAAAACGACAATTGACTATGCTAATTGAGAATTAAATCTAGTTCTTCACTAACTGAGTTTAAACGTGCCTCCATAGACCTTATGGCAATAGTAGACAGATATCTTCCGAGAGGTAAAACCGGCTTTATCACTAACTCTTCTTTTTTGGTATCATTTAAAAATACATTAGTTGATGTCGGTGTGATCTCAGTCTGTTTTAATTTAATAATATAATCATCTCCCAGTTTTTTTATAATTTCTTGTGTATGGCCATATCTTACGTTTCGTAACGTAGTTAAAGGAGCAGCCATCTGCGTGCTTGTTCTGGCTATTTTTCGCTCCTCTTCATTGGTGATGATCAAATGTTTTATTTTAACTTTTTCCTGTAAATGAGGAAAAGAATCATTCAGTACTGTTCTTAGTACTTCCTCGATACCATTAGAAACCCTACCTCCAATATTGTCGTAATATCCCGCATCTGCATATTGATCAGATTTAGATTCATCAGGATCTGTAAGTTGTCTAATTTCACCCACGGGTGTTATATACGGAAAACTGGCATTGATTCGCATGGCAGTAGAAAGTGCAATCGAATTATCGGGATAGCTGGATTGCAGGTTCTCCAAAAAATCATTCATACCAGCCAATGACCTTAGGTGGCTATACTTAACCGGACTTATAATATTATAGTTTCCTGATTGGGTGTGCGTGGTGTTAATTAACAATAATGGTGCTACCAACCCATAAAAAGGAGAAGTATCTGTATTATAAACACTTTTATAGAAAGACAAAAATTCTTTATCCAAAATACTTTGCTTGTCAGAATCATAAAAATAGTTATTATGAGCCTGGATCCATTGTTCCTCTAATAATTGTCCTCTGTTTTTAAAATCAAACAAACCTGTAACTTCTTTAAATAAATCTCTTCCTAACAAAGAGAGTAATGCTACGGATAGATAGTTTTCTTTATAAATAACACTAGCTTTGTATTTTAGATCAGGATATTCACTACCCTTGATCTTTTTAAACTTGGACTTTCTATTAGCAACACTCGCTTGTTGAGCTTCGGCAAAAAACATCGCATTACCTACATTTCCTCCAGAAGCACCAGTTAACGAAAGTAAGTTTTCTTCAAAATATGCTCCATTTGATTTTTCATACAAATAGCTATGTATCAAAAATGACCAAAGCCCGGCTCTTGATCCTCCCCCTTCTGCAGAAACCATTATTATCGGAAAAGCCTCTTCTCTATTCTCAATGATACTTTCCCTGTTTTTTAACCATTTATAAATATATAAATCCAATGGAAGCCTTTCTGTAACCGTCTGTTTTAGATGTAAATGGTAATGATCCGAGCTATCCGAAAAAAATCTGGCAGAAAAAACACAAAAGACCGTAACTATAGAAAGTAATGGTAATTTAATTTTTTTTCCTAATAAGATTAAAATAAAGCAAATCATGAAGAGGCTTAACAATGAGAGTATTAAAATAGATAAAGGATTTATTCCGCTCGCCAAATTTGGATAGAAATTTAGAATCAAAAACACCAACAATAGAAGCAATCCTGATGAAAGAATTGTACCATAAAATAACTTTTTTGGAAAACCTTTTAGAAACCTATAACTATTAAACGACAGTGTGGCAAAAAGTAATGCTAATGCAGAATTAGAAAGAAATAAATTACCCAAATCCTTCTCTGCTTGAGTATTTAAGGTTCCTAATGATATAATTAAAAGTACTAATCCGATAGATATTCCGAAAAAAACAAATGCTGTTTTAGAACTGAAATTAAGAATTTTTTTTAAAAACTCATATAATCTGGGCTCTGATAAAAGCAATAATAAGAAAATAATAAAAATTAAAGAGTTAGCGGGATCTAAAAACTTTGTATATGTATTTTTTAGTCCGAATAACTCCATGGCATTGAGAATACTTAAAGCGGATATAGCCAATAAAAGGATAGCCAAAATTCTCGGCACAGTTTTTCTCATATGGATTCTGGTCATATAAGGATAACTAGCAGATTCGCTTCTATCCTGAAACTTATAATGCTGATTAGGAATAAATACTATGAGGTTAGAAAGAGAAATATCCTTATAATTATGAAAATAAAAATATTTAGGTGTGTTCCATATCAAAAAAGCAGCTGCTATAAGAAGGCTAAAATACAAGGGGACTTCTAGTAAAAAAGTATCTGCTTGATTTAAAATCAACAGTAAATCTATTGTCTGAGGAAAATGCCAAAGAGCTAAATAAACAAAAATTATAAAAATAATACTTATGATATTATTGGTCAACTCCCTCAAAAGGTGCTTAAACCATATGCTAAATCCCTGAAAAAATAATAGTAGCTTGATCATCATTACTATCAAATTTAGAACTAATAATTTGTAAATCATTAACTGAGTCTAAAAATAACGATTAGAAATACAGATCATTGTCAATTTTTATGAAGATGCTAGTAAAGCAACATTCTTAACCTCAATATGTTAATTAAATTATAAATTTTAACATTTGTCTGAATACCAGTGTTTATGGGTATCATCAGATTTTTAAGAGAATCTTTAACAATAAAATCGATATTTAAATACAGAAAAATACGGTTTTAATATAAAAAGTTGTATCTTGTCGTTGATTATGTGTTTTACAACGATAAAAACACTAGTTAAGTAAGATAAAACTTACTTTTTTAAATTGCAGTTTAACCCAAAAAGCTGAACCTTATGAAAAAACTACTACCCCTATTTACTTTACTTTTTGCAAGTGTGGCATTTGCAAATGTAAAAATCGACATTTCTTATAAGTTAATGTCCGTGACTGAGAATACCGTAATTAACGGTTTAGATGAGAATACTGAAGAAGGTGTTATTTTTATAACAGAAAGCTTACATCTGGAAAACGGAGTTCGTATAAAAATTAGAAACGCATGTTTAGTCATCTTAGGAGATATTTCAGGAAACGGAATTCTTGACGTGGATGAAACAGCGACAGTAACCTTAGAAGGTGAGAAAAAAGGAAGAATTACCTTTATCGATAGATTTCTAGCGGACTCTACCTGTCAACAAGATAGTGGAAATGAAACTTTTAAGCACGTAAGAGAAATACCAACCGGCACTAAATATAGCCTTTATACACTTTCTGGAAGATTGTTAGATAGTGGTATAATTGATGAATATATTCATAATTATGTAGATCCTAAAACATATCTTATTAAAGTAGAAGGGTACAAATTAAGGAAGATAGTTTTCAAAAATTAAATCAATCATAAAAAGTAAGGTTTTATGATAGCACGGCAATGATTGTCGTGCTTTTTTTATGGGTATACAATTTTTCAGAAACACCTAAAATTTAGGTTTCTTCCGTACAAAGCAATATTTTTGAAACAAAATCAATCCATATGATTTCTGTAGCAACCGCTTTATCCATAATATCTGATGTATTTTATTCTCGCAAAACGAGGATCGTTTTACTAAAAAACGCAAACGGGTTGGTTCTTGCTGAGGAATTAATCTCTATCATTAATATGCCTCCGTTTCGCCAATCGGCAATGGATGGTTATGCCCTATTGCTTCACGAAAAAAATTCTTATCAGATTATCGGTGAAGTTAAAGCTGGTGATTCTAAAAATTATGCTTTAAAGCCGGGGCAAGGTGTTCGTATTTTTACAGGAGCCAGAGTTCCGGATCTAGCTAATACGGTGGTAATTCAGGAAAAAGTATGTCGAACAGAAAATACCATCATCGTAGAAGATGAAATACAAGAAAATCAAAATATCAGAGCCGTTGGAGAACAAATCAAAAAAGGAGCTACGGCCCTGGCAGTAGGAACAAAATTGACTCCTGCCGGTATTGGGTTTCTTGCCGGATTAGGGATTAAAGAGGTAAAAGTTTACACTCCTCCTGAAGTAGCAATTATAACCACTGGCAATGAGCTAATACCTCCGGGAGAAACTCTAAAGGAAGGAAAAATTTATGAAAGTAATTCTTTGCAACTATGCGCTGTATTACAGCAATTGAAAATTCGGAATATAAATAAATATATTGTAAATGATGAATATGAAAGTACAAAAGTGACGATAAAACAAGCTATAGAAAACCATGATCTGGTATTAATCAGTGGTGGTATTTCTGTTGGTGATTACGATTTTGTTAAAGAAGCATTAGCGGAGCTAAATACAGAAGAATTATTTTATAAAATTAGACAAAAGCCAGGTAAACCCCTATTTTTTGGTGCTAATAATGATACCTTAATTTTTGCCTTGCCGGGTAACCCTGCTTCCTCTCTTACATGTTTTTATATCTATGTACTACCAATTATTCAAAAGATGATGGGTATGTATCCTATCGGACTTTCCAGAATTCTGAAAGCTGTAACCACCGATTTTATCAAAAAAGGAGATCGCGCACAATTTCTAAAAGCAATTGTTTCTGAAGAAACTGTAGAAATTCTTGATGGCCAAAGTTCGGCAATGTTATACAGCTACGCAGTCGCCAATGCGTTGATTTACATCCCTGAAAATATTGATCGAATTCAAAAAGGAGATTTGGTAGAAACAATTTTGTTACCCTAACCTCCCTTTGGGTTTTTCTCAAATAAATAGATCTCTATCATATCTTGTTTTATAGCTTCTTTTAATTTTTAAATAAATCATAAAATTTCAGAAAAAGTGTACTCTTTGTTTATTTCGTTATATCTTTCAGGAAACAACGGTTATCATGTACCATATAAAAAGCAGAATCTGGATAGAAGGAAAAGAAGGGGTTTTTCTTGGAGAAGGAAGAATAAAAATTCTGAAAGCTATAAAGAATGAAGGTTCTCTTTCTAAAGCTGCAAAAACTCTTGGAATGTCTTACAAAAAAGCCTGGAATTTAGTCGATTCTATTAACAAAAATTCCGTAACACCGGTCATCAAAACCAATACCGGAGGTAGTGGTGGTGGTGGCACAGAAATCACAGAATATGGTCTAAAAGCGATTACTGCTTTCGAAAATATTAATAAAAACTGTTGGGATTTTCTGGATCAGCAACTAAAAGAACTACAATTATGACTCTTAGAAAATATCCAGACATAACCGGTATAATACTTGCCGGAGGCAAAAGCAGCAGAATGGGTCAGGATAAAGGACTGAAACTTCACAATGATCAGCCTTTTATACAGCACATCATTAGAGCGATAGAAACGATCACCAATAAAATTTTGATTATTACCGCCAACACAGATTATGAAGTATTTGGCTACCCCTGTCTTTCTGATATCATTCCGGATCAAGGTCCGGTGGGAGGTATTTATACAGGTTTAAAGCACACAGAAACCACTCAGAATCTAATTCTTAGTTGTGATGTCCCATTTGTAACTTCTGCCGTACTTAATAATCTAATTTCACATCATGATTCCGATTATGATGTAATTACTTATAAGAATGTCCCTTTAATCACTTTATACAATAAAGAAGTACTACATAATTTTTCGGAAAGTATTAGTAAGAAACGCCTCTGTTTAAGGGAAACGCTTTCTACATTAAATGTAAAAAGTATACGTATAGAAGAGGCAATAGCTCCTTACCTAAAAAACATCAACACACCACAACAATATATAGAAGCAGCTCAATGGAATTAAAGATTTTATATTTCGGAATGATTGCAGACGCGACAGGTTGTAAGGAGGAAGTTATCTCGCTACAGCCGGGATGCAATACCAATCAATTAGAAAAAATTTTAAAAACAAAATATCAAACGCTACAAAATTTATCGTTTAAGATAGTAGTTGATCAAGAGATTGCTTCAAGCCAATCTATTCTAAAAGCAACTAATGAAATAGCACTATTGCCACCTTTTTCTGGTGGTTAAAAGAAACTTAAAAATGAAAAAAAGAAAAACTGTTTTTATTGAAGGTCCAATTACTCCTTCTTTTATAGCTAATTCGATAGAAAAACATCAGACCAAAACTACCATTGGTGCGCATAACATATTTCTAGGCCAGGTGCGTGCAGATGAAATTCAGGGCAAAATTGTTCAGGCTATTGACTATTCGGCATATACAGAGATGGCAGAAAATAAATTTCACGAAATACGTGAAAAAACGTTTAGTAATTATGATCTAACCTGTATGCATATTTATCATAGTTTAGGAACGGTAAAAGCCGGAGAAATATGTTTGTTCGTATTCGTTTCTGCCCCACACAGAAAAGTAACGTTTGAAGCTTTGGAATTTCTGGTTGAAGAAATCAAAAAAGAGGTGCCCGTATTTGGAAAAGAAATATTTGAAGACCAAACACACGTTTGGAAAGTAAATAAATAATGATATAATCAGAAGTGAAATTATTAACTACTAAACTCTAAATATTTTACGATTTAATAAAAAATAATTCAACTAACAGACCATTAAGCATAAAATATGGTAGACATAACTCATAAAAATAATACACTCCGTACTGCAGTGGCACAAGCAGTTGTTAAAGTTGGAAGTTCTGATACTATAGAAGCTATTGTATCCAGAAATATTCCGAAAGGAGATGTTTTTGAAATGGCTAAGACTGCAGGGTTATTTGCCGTAAAAAAAACCAGTGATATAATTCCGGATTGTCATCCGTTACCCATTGAATGCACAGGTGTGGATTACAAAATTAACAATCTGGAAATTGTTATTGAGATGACTATAAAGACCATCTATAAAACAGGCGTAGAAGTAGAAGCCATGCACGGGGCATCTGTTGTTGCGCTCACTATGTACGATATGCTAAAACCCGTAGATAAGAATGTAGAGATAAAAAATATCAAACTATTGCGTAAAAGAGGAGGTAAATCCAGTTACAGCGATAGCGGAGAACCTTTTACCGCCGGAGTTGTCGTCTGTTCTGATTCTATAGCTGCAGGTCATAAAGAAGACAAAGCCGGTAAAGCAATTATTACTAAGCTTGAAGCATATGGAGTTACCATAAAAGAATATACGATTATTCCTGATGAAACAGATCAAATACAGCAGCTTGTAAAACGATTAAAAGAAGAAGGTAACGATCTTATAATTTTTACTGGCGGTACAGGATTATCTCCTCGGGATGTTACTCCCGAAGCTATTTTACCATTAATCGAACGTCGTATCCCTGGTATAGAAGAAGTAATCCGTAACTATGGGCAAAATCGCATGCCTTATGCTATGCTTTCCAGAAGTGTTGCCGGAGTCATTGGGGAATCCCTAATACTTGCTCTTCCTGGTTCTACCAATGGTGCCAGAGAATCCATGGATGCCATTTTTCCGGCAGTATTACATACCTTCAGAATTCTGAAAGGTGCTAAGCACGATGGAAATTAAAAACGCTAATGTGAGTCACAAAAAACAAAACATACTAACAGATAGTTTCGGGCGTAACCATACGTATCTTAGAATTTCATTAACAGAAAGATGTAATCTGCGATGTACCTATTGCATGCCCGCCGACGGTATTCCTTTAAGTCCCAAAGAACATCTGATGACCGTAGATGAGATCTATACCATTGCCAAAGAATTTGTACGTCAAGGTGTAACTAAAATAAGACTTACCGGTGGCGAACCCTTAGTCAGAAAAGATTTTCCGTTGATTTTAAAAAAATTATCCGGTTTACCAGTAGAGCTGGGAATCACGACCAATGGTGTATTAGCAGAACGTTTTCTACCACTTCTAAAAGAAAATGGAGTTAAGACCATCACGATAAGTATCGATTCACTTCTAAAGGATAAGTTTTCTAAAATAACAAGGCGGAATGAGTTCGATAGTGTTTGGGACACTATTAAATTATTTCAAAACGAAGGCTTTAAAATAAAATTAAACATCGTTTTAATCAAAAATTTTAACGAAAATGAAATTATTGATTTTATTAACCTCACAAAGGATCAGAACCTGGTTGTCCGTTTTATAGAGTTTATGCCATTTGATGGAAATCAATGGAATATGGATAAACTCGTAACACAACAAGAAATAATGGATAAAGTACAATATACTTTTCCATTGCAACTAAAAAAATTAGCTGACGCTCCAAATGATACCTCACGAAATTATAAAATCGAAGGTTATACAGGTAGTTTTGCAATTATCAGTTCAGTAACCAATCCTTTTTGTGACACGTGTAATCGCATCAGAATTACCGCGGATGGTAAACTAAAAAATTGCTTATTCTCCGGTAAAGAATTTTCATTATTGAAGTTATTAAGAGCGAATAAGCCAATACTTCCGGTGATACAGAAGGCATTAAAACATAAATTTGCTACCAGAGGAGGAATGGATACACCAGAGAAATTAAAAAATCCAGAGTTACATTCTAAGAATCGTAGTATGATCAGCATAGGTGGTTAATTTCTGAGGATTCTTTTAGTATACATTTCCAAAAAACTATTATATTTAGGCTAATATCCCAAGTAAGGCCCCAAACTCACCTTATCGGATGATCAACTAACGTAAGATCTTAGTCAAAAATTCATCTATGAATCAAAAATCATGGTTAAAATCTGAAGCTGCTAAATATACCCTGTATGGAGTGTTATTTGGTTTTATGTTTCCAATTCTGGCAACATGTATAGATATAGCCAAATTAGGATTAAAGTTTTCCTGGGATTCGGTCTTATTCGTTCAAAAAAATTATCCTATACATTACATCATTGATACCGCTCCCCTTTTTCTTGGTCTATTTGCAATGTTTGGTGGGCGTAATCTGGATAAACTAAAAGAAAAAAATAAACAAATCCTGCAAGCATCAAAATTCAAACAGGATTTTCTTGCTAATATGAGTCACGAAATCAGAACTCCTATGGTAGGTGTTATCGGTATGATCGATTTACTTTTCAAAAATACTAAATTGGATGAATTGCAAAAAGAATATGTAAGTACAATTCATCAGTCCTCATTAAATTTATTAGATATTCTAAATCAAATTCTTGACTTATCAAAAATTGAAGCCGGAAAATTTACATTATCTCCTAAAGGAATTAATTTTAAGAAACTAATAAATCAAAATGTTGATTTATTTCTGGCAAATAGCAAAGCAAAAGGTATCATCTTAGTTTCTGAGTATGATGCTGGTTTACCAGAATACATTTTTGCAGACGATAATCGCTTAATGCAAATATTGTCTAATCTAATCGGAAATGCTATAAAATTCACAAATGAAGGCATCATTACTGTAAAATCATCCTTAGTCTCTAAAAAGAATGATGAGCTGACTATAAAAGTAGAGGTTATTGATTCTGGAATTGGCATAAGTAAAGCAGATCAGAAATCTCTTTTTAACCGTTTTAGTCAAGTACACAATGATGCAATCCTGGTTGGAGAAGGAAGTGGGTTAGGATTAACCATTAGCAAAAAATTAGTCGATTTAATGAATGGAAAATTAGGTGTTACCAGCGAAGTGGGTAAAGGAAGTAATTTCTGGTTTACTTTCGAAACCCAAGTCTCTAACACCATTACATCATCAATTGATAAGGTTTTTGATAAAAGTAAGGATCAAAAATTTAATCTTCACGTCCTATTGGTAGAAGATTCTGATACAAATATCCTTGTTTCCAAACAGATCTTAAAATACTTAGGCTGTACTTCTGATATAGCAAAAACCGGCCGAAAAGCTTTAGAAATGTTCGAAGAAGATAAATACGACCTTATCCTAATGGATATCAACCTACCGGAGTTAGATGGCGTGGAAACCTGTAAACTGATCCGTAAAGGATACAAAAAAATACCTCCTATTATTGCAATTACTTCTAACGCACTTCCTGGTGATGCAGAACGTTTTATTGCCAGAGGTCTTGATGATTATATCACAAAACCCTTTACTACAGAAGTCTTGAACATTAAACTTAAGAATTGGTTTGGTGACCATAGCAGATATCATTAAAATATCTGTTCACATCAGAGACACATCCAGACGCTAAATCTTTCATTACAATTACCGAAATGTAAACTAATAGTCTTTACTTTTTTGCTAGTAACACACCAAATTATTAGTTCATTTTTAACTATTATAAGCTAAAACTGTTTCGTAATTTTAGTATCTTGTTTATCTGACATTCTACTCTAATAAAATAAGAATGAAATTATTAACTGAAAAATATGTTATGGACAAAAAGAATACTTTTTTATACAAAAACGGTTTTGCCATTTTATTCTGTATATTCCTTATTGGATACCCTGGTTATATACAGGCATTCAGCTTTTTTCAAGATACAGAGATTCAGAATGGTATAAACTATGATGAATATAGGGGAATTGTAGTAGACAGTGACTCTAATAAGCCTTTAATTTCTGCCACAATTTCATTGAATGAAACAAACATCTCAACAATTACCAATGATGAAGGCGAATTTTTATTAAAGGTTCCGAAGAATATTGCCAGCGACAAAATTACAATCTCCTTTTTGGGATATAATGACGAAGTGGTTTCGCTATCGACATTAAGTAAGGACGAAGTAAAGATCAGATTAAATCCCTCGGTAACTCAATTATCAGAAGTAAATATTGATCCCAGAGATCCTGAGGCTCTGATCAAAGCAGTTATGAAACGAAGAGGTGATAATTACCAAAACGATAATACTATCATGACAGCTTTCTACAGAGAAACTATAAAAAAAAGAAGAACATATGTATCTCTTTCTGAAGCAGTTGTTGATGTCTATAAAAACCCTTATGTATCTGATAAAAAAGACATAATTCGGTTATATAAAGCCAGAAAAAGTGCTGATTATAAAAAGTTAGACACATTAACACTAAAACTTCAAGGAGGACCTTCCAGTACACTTTTTATTGATGTAATGAAAAATCCTGACCTTCTTTTTACAGATGATATACTAAGAATCTATGAATTTAGCTTTGACAAATCTACTCAGATCAATAATCGATATATCTATGTTTTAAATTTTAAACAACGACCATATGTAAAGGATCTATATTACTATGGAAAGTTATACATAGATTCAGAAACATTAGCATTAACAAAGGCTGTATTTAGTTTAAACCTGGATGATCGAGAAAAAGCCAGTAGATTATTTGTTAGAAAAAAACCATCGAGAGCTAAAGTTTATCCTACCGTAGCAACGTACAATATGAATTATCGGGAAACGGATGGAAAATGGTATTACGGTTATGGCAAGATCGATCTTGTTTTCAAAGTGAATTGGAAGAGGAAATTATTTAATTCTACTTACAAATTAAATGTAGAAATGGCCGTAACGGATTGGAAAAAGAATAGTAACAATGAAAATATAAGGCCTAAGGATCGACTAAAATCCTCTGTCGTTATTAGTGATGAGGCTTCCGGATTTTCGGATCCAATGTTCTGGGGAGAATATAATGTAATTGAACCCGAAAAATCAATTGAATCTGCAATTCGAAAAATTCAGAAACAACTTCGAAAATTGAACTAATAAAGTTTACAACTTAAGATAATAAACAGGTACTTTTTGGAGGCACCTGTTTTTTTGTGCCAAATAACCGTCACTGATATCAAATTTGTTATTTTTACATTTCAGAAAAATAAGGGGTTGTCACATCTGTTCGGATAAAAAGTCTTTAGAAATTGTATATTAAAATTTATCACATGAATCGCATTTTGTGTATTGCACTTTTTGTTATCATATCTCATACTCTTTTGGCGCAAAAAAACTTAACTCCCTCCAAGGTTCAGGAAGATTTTAAAATTTTTGAAAATATATTAAAACAAGGGCATCCTGCATTGCATGAATATATTACAGAAACAGCATTGGATTCTGTATTTTCTGCTACAAAAGATTCATTAACTGATGGTACTTCAGATATAAGCTTATTCAAAAAAATGCAGAAGGTTACTGATCTTATTAAAGATGGCCATTTAATGCTTTTTGCTCCAAACACACTGAACACCACTCAATATTATTTTCCTCTAATTCTAAAGATTATACAAGCAGAATTTTATGCAGATACTGATGACTTTGGAATACCTGTAGGATCAAAAATAGTACAGATTAATGGCTTGTCAACATCACATATCCTGGAAACTTTAAAAAAATATGCGCCAACGGATGGATATAATCTTACCAGGAAATATCGTGACATAGAATTAAAATTTGGTTTGTTCTATATGTATGAATATGGTGTGCAAAAAGAATATACGATAACCTATATAGAACCTGAGGGTGACGAGAAAACAATTACTATACCGGCAGAATCTTTTGTCAATGCAAAACATCGTAACATTAACCGAAATTCGTATTTCTCTAACTATCATCAACAAAAAGATAAAGTAGCTTTCTTTTCGAGGCATATAAATACCAAAGAACCTTTTGTTTACTACAAGGAAAATTATAAAACAGCAGTTTTGGTTGTCAATTCTTTTGGTATGGATATCAGAACTTTCAAAGCTCGTCTGACACAACTCTTTAAAGAAATTAATAAAAAGAAAATAAAACACTTGGTGATTGACATACGTCAGAATAATGGTGGTTTTAGACCAAATTCAGTGCACTTGTTTTCTTTTGTCACTAATAAACATTTTAAACAAAGAAACAAAGCTTTTGTATCGTCATTGAAAGTTCCTGAAAAAGAGTATGTCACCAGGGTTTATAACGAGAAAGAATTTTTAAGAGATAAATTTTATAATCATCCAAAATATGATGGCTGGGAATTGGATTTTGATGACCTGGAGATGATGATGGTACCTGTTAAAAACAGATTTCACGGTAAGATCTATGTATTAGCAGGTGGCACAACATTTTCTGCAGGTTCTGCATTTGCTTTATTAGCTAAAGACGATCCTGACATGCTTCTGGTGGGTGAAGAAACAGGTGGTGGATATTATTCACATACAGGTCAGTTTCCTGTATATTATGAATTGCCAAACTCTAAAATAATTATGGTGATGTCTATGGAAAAAATCACGCACTACGTAAAAGACAAAACTGTACCTAAAGGTTCTGGAGTACCTCCCAATAGAGAAGTGCAACTTACTGTTGAGGATTTGATCAAAGGTAAAGACAGTCAGCTCGATTATATTCTAAGATTGATCAAAGGATAAATAATAGACTATAAATTAACGAAAAACTTCAATAAAGCAATGTTTAATATCGCTCTATTGAAGTCTGGAAAAGGCAACAATTAGCTGATCATAACTATTATGCCAGCGTAAGCTCGCCTGCAGTGGCATCAGCCAATGCATGACTAGCTTTTAGTTTACCACTTACCTTATTCTTTAACTCAATTTTAGAATTAGAATAATATCCTATTTCGATATCCTCCGTCGATTGTATGGAGTTAGATATGCCACTTTTAGACATTACACCACCAATTCCTAAACTCCAGAAATGATGACTTTTATAGGTTGGGTTATAATTTATAGCAGTATTGCCGATTAGGTAGGCATTGTACCTGATTCTTACTTTCATTACACCTCTGCTTGCAGAAAGTTCTGCTACGACAGATTCTCCCGGATCAAGTTCTACGCTTACACCAGACGTAGATCCCACGGTGATCGATTTAGATTCCTGACCTCCGATTCCCCACGATTGACTATATGATAAGGAAGTCTCACCTTCTGCTCCGGCTCCAAGAAATTTTACCCCATAACTAAATTTTTGACCAATCGTTAATGTACCGCCAGTACTCCAGTTAGACGACGTAGTATTATTTAATGATTCCGAGATCGCTACGTTAAATGTCCCCTTTTTACTACTATTATTGGTGAAATCCTGAGTTTTTACGATGACAGGCTCCGATGTGATTCCTAGAATTTCTGCGCTCTGCACCACTAAAACCATCTGTACCTGTGGCCAGCTATATTTCTTATATAGATCTCCCCATGGTGTTGGACTATGCAAATATGCATCATTAGGAGACTTACCAAAATACTTTTTTACTGCATCTTTTAATTGTTTATCTCCTAGTTTAAAAGTAGTTCTTTCTTCGTCTGTGATTACATGCTGAACTGATCCGCTTGCATTTACGCTTGATGCCGATTTATCCTGTCCGGCAACGATACTAATACTAATACCCATGATATTTAATTTAAGTTAGAAAAATTGTTAGTACTTATTTTTGTGCACATACAAACTAACTCAAAATCAAGGAAATATCCCACACGGGTTTTCCCGTGTTTTTACAAGACTACCTGAAAACTTGTATTTTAAAATCCTCGTTCTGCAATAAAAAACACTTTCACTTGTAAATTAGATTCTAAATGATCACTAAAATTGAGAGCGATTTTAACGGTTTGAAAAATGTTACTTTGCCAAGGAATCCAGAATCAATTCATAATCATACTGCAGATCTTCGTGCAATGAAAGTACCGTTTTTTTAATACTATTGATTTGTCGATCATAAATGCCAGACAATACCTTGTTGTTAATGATCGAAGGACGTAATTTATTTAGTTCAGAACAGAAATGAAGTAATATCTCCACCTCTGTTTCTTTTTTTCCAGAATATCTAATATATTTTTTACTGATACGTAGAATTTTACGAACACTTTTTTTTATATAGTAGTAGTTTTTTGTATTGATTAGACCAAACTCTCGGGTAATTTCTTGTTGAACTTCTGCTATGTAATTACTTTCATCAGATGCCTCATAGAGCAGGTAGGTAAGTAATTCTTTGTTTTCTTTTTTGAATTTAGACAATCGCAAACAAAGTGCTACTAGTTCCTGTTGCGAACAATTGTTCAATTCTAATTTTAACTCTCTTACGGTAGCAGCTTTCATAGCAAATCCAAAAATTAACTTTGTATTGCGAACTTAGCGATAAATTATCCTTGAGGCAAGTAACGAGCTAAAGAACCATGGATGACGTTTAACGTTCCGATAAAAGCCTGCCGAAATTTGGAAGACAAACTTAGAGGTATGAAATCTGAAATACTACTTCGCTGCAGTGTATGTAAATGAACACAGCCAAATTTTAAAATATTGATTAAATAAAAACTAGCTACAAATCAATGCAACTGGTCTTTACTTTTATTTCTTACTCTTGACGGTCACTAGCGGATACGCAAGCGGCGGAGAATCACTTGGCTTATTTACCATAATGATAACGACAAGCTGCTATCAATAATTGATCTTTTTCGTATTTGTAAACCA
>CANMSL010000015.1 GCA_947500505.1 uncultured Aquimarina sp.
GTTCATACGATCGAGGCTCGTCCGCAGACAGGTTCAGATTGCGTTTTGCTTTTCAGATAACAAGTATGTGCCTTAACAATGCTATAACAGCAATTGTTGTTATTTTTATTATAACAACCGTTTACAAACGTATAATAAACGTTTAATTCAACGGTTACATTTTGTTTTTTGTTTTAAAAGTAGTACAAAATTCCCCGTTTAACAAAATAGTTCAAACAATAGACACATTCTTAAAACAAAAATGCACGACCCTAAAGTCGTGCATTTCAATACATATTATCTTAGCTTATACCACAAACAATGGCTTATCTGCCATCATTGCATTAACATCATTTGCTATATTGTGTAATTCCTCTTCGTTTTCTACATTAGTAATGACCCTATCAATGAGTTCTACAATTTCTAACATAGCATCTTCATTTAATCCACGGGTAGTAACTGCTGCTACTCCGATACGAATACCAGAAGTTACAAACGGCGATTTGTCGTCAAAAGGAACCATATTTTTATTTACTGTAATCTCTGCAACTCCCAATGCTTCTTCTGCTTGTTTTCCGGTAACTCCCTTGTTACGTAAGTCTATCAGCATCATATGATTATCTGTACCTTCAGAAATAACCTGATATCCTTTCTTAACAAATGCCTCTGCCATAGTCGCTGCATTTTTCTTTACCTGAATGATATAATGTAAAAACTCATCCGTTAATGCTTCTCCAAAAGCAATCGCTTTGGCCGCAATAATATGCTCTAGAGGACCTCCTTGATTACCAGGAAATACAGCACTATCTAATAAAGAAGACATCATACGCTTCTTTCCGTTTTTTAATGTAATACCAAACGGATTTTCAAAATCCTTACCCATAAGGATCAATCCTCCCCGAGGTCCCCTTAAGGTTTTATGAGTCGTGGTAGTCACTATATGACAGTAAGGAACCGGATCGGCGATAACACCTTTAGCAATTAATCCTGCAGGGTGCGCAATATCCGCTAATAAAATAGCTCCTACACTATCTGCTATCTCTCTAAATCTTTTGTAATCTATTTCTCTGGAATATGCTGATGCTCCGGCGATTATTAACTGAGGCTTCTCTGCCGTAGCAATTTCCTGAATTTTATCATAGTTCAGCATGCCTGTCTCCTTCTCTACCCCATAAAAAACCGGGTTGTATAATTTACCGGAAAAATTTACAGGAGATCCATGCGTTAAATGTCCGCCGTGTGATAGATCAAATCCAAGAATTTTATCTCCTGGTTTCAGGCAAGCGTGATATACCGCCGTATTGGCTTGTGATCCAGAATGTGGTTGTACATTAGCATATGCTGCTCCAAACAGTTCTTTAGCTCGATCAATAGCAATTTGTTCTACCACATCTACTACAGCACAACCTCCATAGTAGCGTTTGCCAGGATATCCTTCTGCATATTTATTGGTTAACACAGAGCCGGCAGCTTCCATTACCTGTTCACTTACAAAATTTTCTGAAGCGATCAATTCTAACCCATTAATTTGACGTTCTTTTTCGTCCTGAATTAATTCAAAAATCTGTTCGTCGCGTTGCATGTTGTTTTAATTTATAAAATAGATGCCCAAAAATAGGAACATTCCACAAAATAAGTTAATGGAATATTAATAAATATGAACATTTTCTTCACAATTAAAAATATCACATTTTTTAAGTAACTTTCACATAAATAAAATATGTAAAACGTTCTAAAATTATATATTTGATGATAAGAACTACCAACAATTTTTAAAAAAACGATAATGCCCATAACTGCAAATAACCCGAAAAGAAAAACCTGGATCAAAATTCCTGTAAATACAGATTTCCCAATTCAAAATATCCCTTTTGGAGTGTTTCTTACCAGGGATGATGTTATTACTATCGGTACACGGATAGGAGACACTGCTATAGACCTTGGTGCACTTCACCAACTTGGCTACTTTGATGGAATACCGTTAACTGATGATATCTTTTTACAAGATTCCCTAAATGACTTTATTTCTGACGGAAAAAAAACCTGGAGACTTGTCCGCAACCGTATTGCAGAAATTTTTGATGCCGAAAACGATTCCTTAAAAAATAATAAAGAACATTGTAAAATTGTTCTATTCACGTTGGATGAAATAGAAATGCAACTGCCCGTCACAGTAGGTGATTATACGGATTTCTATAGTAGTATTGAACATGCTACCAATGTAGGTACGATGTTTAGAGATCCTGATAATGCATTGCTTCCTAATTGGCTGCACATACCTGTCGGGTATCACGGGCGCAGTAGTTCAATTATTCCTTCTGGAATTCCTGTACACCGCCCACAGGGTCAAAAACTGATCAACGGTACAGAAAAACCAATTTTCGGACCATCGCGATTAGTTGATTTCGAATTGGAAATGGCATTTATCACCACAGATGCGAATCAGCTTGGAGAACCTATTCCTATTGAAGAAGCCGAAGACTATATATTTGGGCTAGTATTATTTAATGATTGGAGTGCAAGAGATATCCAAAAATGGGAGTATGTTCCCTTAGGACCATTTCTGGCAAAAAACTTTGCATCTTCTATCTCTCCCTGGATTGTAACGCTGGACGCTTTGGAACCGTACCGTGTAGAAGGCCCTAAACCATTAAAAGAGCAGCTTCCTTACCTTCAATATACCGGTAAAAAGAGTTTTGACATCAATCTAGAGGTAGCCATTCAACCAGAAAAAGCTAAAGAAACTGTGGTTTCTAGAAGCAATTTTAAATATATGTATTGGAATATGTCTCAGCAACTTGCGCATCACACCATTAATGGATGTCCGGTAAATTCCGGAGATATGATGGGTAGCGGAACCATCTCCGGACCGACTCCTGATTCTTACGGCTCAATGTTGGAATTAAGTTGGAGAGGAGAAAAGCCGGTACAGCTTGATGAAGGTGGAAGTCGTAAATTTATTGAAGATAACGATACTGTGATTATGCGGGGACATTGTGAAAAAAATGGAGTCAGAATAGGTTTTGGCGAAGTTTCAACCAAACTACTACCAGTATTTAAAAGGTAAAAGCTAAGACTAATTCATTCTAAAAAAACCTCAAAATAATTACTTTTGAGGTTTTTTTATTACCTTTTGGTATCAAAATTGATTACAAGTACCCCAAAATCTATTAATTTATGAAAAGAATTCTACTTTTTTCTTTAGTGACAGTTTTTTTATTTTCTTGTGGCAGTAAGAAGAAGACGTTTACTGCGCTCAATACAGGAAACTACGATCAGGCGATAAATACTTCGATCAGTAAGCTTCAGTCTAACAAGAACAAAAAAGGAAGACAGGATTATATTCTTATACTGGAAGAGGCTTTTGCTAAAGCAGTAGAACGTGATATTAATGCTATCACGTTTTTGGAAAAAGAAGGAAACCCCACTAATTTAGAGAAAATTTACAACTCTTATACTACATTAAAAAGAAGACAAGAACGTATTCGTCCTTTGTTACCTCTTTATCACGTAGAACAGGGTCGGAATGTTAATTTTTCTTTTGATAATTACGATCAAAGAATACTGGATACCAAAGAAAAATTATCTACCTATCTATATACTAATGCAAAATCTTTGCTTTCTAATGCAAAAAGAAAAACTGACTACCGTACTATTTACGACGACCTGGTCTATCTCAATCAAATAACTCCAGGTTATAAAAACACCCAAAATCTGATTGAAGAAGCCCATTTTAAAGGGACTGATTTTGTAAAAGTTACTATGAAAAATCAGACAAATGTTATCATACCTAAAAGGTTAGAAAACGATCTTATGAACTTTAGCACATATGGATTAAATGATCTTTGGACAGTATATCATAATGAACCTCAAGATTCTGTAAAGTATGATTACCAAATGGAAGTGTCGTTTCGTGAAATAAATATCTCTCCAGAACGAGTAAGGGAAAGACAACTGGAAAAAGAAAAGTTAGTAAAAGATGGTTGGGAATATCTATTAGACGAGAATGATGAATTTGTGCGTGATGATGAAGGCAATAAGATCAAAGTAGATAAAATGGTGACTGTACGGTGTGAATACTATGAATTTATACAATTTAAAGAGGCACAAGTAGTTGGTAATGTACAATATAAAAACCTTAATACTAAACAACTACTAGATGCTTTTCCGCTTTCAAGCACATACGTTTTTGAACACGTTTATGCCAACTACAGCGGAGATAAACGTGCGCTTGATGATGATTTAGTTCGATATTTGGGGTTACAGGCCGTTAGATTTCCAACCAATGAGCAGATGGTTTATGACTCTGGACAAGATTTAAAAAACAAATTAAAAGGTATTATTACGAGATACAGGTTTCAATAATTAAAACTTTATAAAAAACGAGATTTTAAATTCACATTTACGGTTTTTTGTTTTAAACGTACTGATGCAAAATCTGAGATGTAATAGCACTATGCGAAGCATGATATACCGCTACACCATTACGGATTACAATGAATTGGGGGGATTCGTGTAGCACCTGAAACTTAGCTGAAATTTCTGAAGAAATATCCCGATGATTCAGAAGATCCAAATAATACAAATCCACCTGATTTTCTGAAAGGTCAAAACTACTTTCAAAATTCCTTATCACCATTCTGCTAATACCACATCGTGTAGAATGCTTAAAAATAGCCTGTGTTTTAGTTTTAGAAGCTTCAGCTATTTCTTCTAACTGACCTAAAGAGGTTAGCTCTTGCCACGGCAAAGCCTGCTTTTCTTCTTTAGGCTCCTTACCTTCTTTACCTTCTGAACCAAAAATCTTTCCGAATAAACTCATACTCACTTTTTCCTTTTAGAATTACAAACTTAACCAAATGATTCCTATTATCTAGCGATTATCATATTTTGTCGAAATAGAATCCGTAACTTTACAACACGTCAAAATGTCTACAAAAGATCCTATTTTACTGACTTTTTGACATATTTCTCTAATAGGAATACAATTTGTTTTATTCATTTCAAAACAAAAAAATCATGAATTTTAATAATTTCACTATAAAATCACAAGAGGCTATCCAGCAAGCACAACAGCTTGCACAAGGGTACGGCCATCAACAAATTGAGAACGAACATATTTTTAAAGCCATTTTTAATGTTGATGAAAACGTGCTTCCGTTTTTGTTAAAAAAATTGAATGTTAACCTTACTCTACTACAACAAGTATTAGATAGTACTTTAGAAAGCTTTCCAAAAGTAAGCGGTGGAGAAATACAGCTATCACGTGAGGCAGGAACAACGTTAAATGAAGCAAGTATTATTGCTAAGAAAATGGATGATGAATATGTCTCCATTGAACACTTAGTGATTGCTGTTTTCAAATCTAAAAGTAAGATTGGTCAAATTTTAAAAGATCAGGGAGTTACCGAAAAGGATCTTAATGAAGCCATAAATGAGATTCGTAACGGAGAGCGGGTAACGTCTCAAAGCGCTGAGGAAACATATCAATCTTTAAATAAATATGCTAAAAACCTTAACGAACTTGCAGAAAACGGTAAACTAGACCCTGTGATAGGTAGAGACGAAGAAATCAGAAGAATTCTTCAAATTTTATCACGTCGAACTAAAAATAATCCGATGCTGGTGGGAGAACCTGGCACTGGTAAAACGGCAATTGCCGAAGGTTTAGCACACAGGATTATTGCAGGGGATGTACCTGATAATCTACAGGAAAAACAAATTTATTCTTTAGATATGGGAGCATTAATTGCTGGTGCCAAGTTTAAAGGTGAGTTTGAAGAACGGTTAAAAGCTGTAGTAAAGGAAGTTACCTCCAGTGATGGAAATATCGTATTGTTTATTGATGAAATCCATACCTTAGTTGGGGCGGGTGGCGGACAAGGTGCCATGGATGCTGCAAATATTCTAAAACCCGCTTTAGCCCGAGGAGAATTGCGTGCTATTGGGGCTACCACCTTGGATGAATATCAGAAATATTTCGAAAAAGATAAAGCACTAGAAAGACGTTTCCAGAAAGTAACCGTTGATGAACCGGATACAGAAAGTGCGATTTCTATTCTCAGAGGAATCAAAGAAAAGTATGAGACACATCATAAAGTAAGAATCAAAGACGAGGCAATTATTGCCGCAGTAGAACTTTCTCAAAGATATATTACAAATAGATTTCTACCGGATAAAGCTATTGATTTGATGGACGAGGCTGCTTCTAAGCTTAGAATGGAAATTAATTCTAAACCCGAAGAGTTAGACGTACTGGATAGAAAGATAATGCAATTAGAAATAGAGATAGAAGCTATTAAACGTGAAAATGATGAGCTAAAGCTAAAATCTTTAAATGCAGATCTTGCTAATTTCAAGGAAGAAAGAAACGAGATTTTTACTAAATGGCAAAGCGAAAAAGAAGTTGTTGACGCGATTCAAAACACAAAAACCAATATCGAAGAATATAAACTGGAAGCTGAAAGAGCTGAGCGTATTGGTGATTACGGAAAAGTAGCCGAGTTACGGTATGGAAAGATCAAAGATGCTCAGGAAAAATTAGAAGTATTACAGGAACAGCTCGATCAACAACAAAGCAAATCTTCTTTGATTAAAGAAGAGGTCACCAATGATGATATCGCCGAGGTAGTAGCAAAATGGACAGGTATTCCTGTAACCAAGATGTTACAAAGCGACCGTGAAAAGCTTTTAATACTGGACAAAGAACTTCAAAAAAGAGTGGTCGGGCAAGCAGAGGCTATTCTGGCAGTTAGTGATGCCGTACGAAGAAGCCGTGCGGGGTTACAGGATCAAAAGAAACCAATTGGATCCTTCTTATTTCTTGGAACCACCGGTGTCGGTAAAACAGAATTAGCAAAGGCTTTAGCCGAGTATCTTTTTAACGATGAGAGTGCTATGACCCGAATCGATATGAGCGAATATCAGGAGCGTCATGCTGTAAGCAGACTAGTTGGCGCACCTCCGGGATATGTAGGGTATGATGAAGGTGGTCAGCTAACTGAAGCTGTAAGAAGAAAACCATACTCTGTAGTACTTTTAGATGAGATCGAAAAAGCACATCCGGATACTTTTAATATATTATTGCAAGTATTAGACGAAGGTCGATTGACTGATAACAAGGGCAGAACTGCAGATTTTAGAAACACAATTATTATTATGACCAGTAATATGGGAAGCCATATTATTCAAGAAAAGTTTGAAGCTGTACAGGATGTCGATACGGCAATGGAAAGTGCTAAAGTTGAAGTTTTAGGTTTGTTGAAACAATCTGTCCGTCCGGAATTTTTAAATAGAATCGACGATATAATTATGTTTACACCACTAACAAAAGTAAATATTCGAGAGATTGTGAAGCTACAATTGAAAAATGTTTCTGATATGTTAGCACAGCAAAACATTACCTTGGATGCCACAGATGAAGCAATTAATTTTCTTTCTGAAAAAGGTTTCCAGCCAGAATTCGGTGCTAGACCAGTAAAACGTACTATACAAAAAGAAGTGCTTAATTCTTTATCAAAAGAGATTCTGGCAGGTAAAGTTTCGACAGAAAGCATCATATTGTTAGATGAATTTGACAATAATCTGGTGTTCAGAAATCAAACGGATCTCGTACTTTAGTCGATGATATTGTTAATTAATTTTCAAAGTATATGGGTAGTTTTCAACAAAAAAACTACCCATTCTTAGGATAACTAACTATAATTCAACATAAATAAATCTTCAGAGGCTTAATGTTTTACGGTAAAACCGTAGTTATTAACAAACTTATTCTTACGTGGTTAATAAATATTTCGTACGAAAGCTAAACTTTTGAGTAAATTGCTTCGTAATGAGACCAACCTTCGTATTATCCCTTTGCGTATTTTTATCAGCCATTTCTTTTGGTCAAAATAAAAAAGAAATTCTTGCAGATATCAAGAGTAAATACTCCCTTATTCGGGAGCTTGTTGATAACAATTCCTTAAGACAATACCATACAAATTACACTTGCGAAGAATCCCAAGAAAAAGGGTCATTAACTTTTTATTATAACAGTCGTGAACTAAAACACATTATTCATCAATATATACAAGGATATGTATCCTACCAGAATGAATATTATATTTGGGATGATCAGTTATTTTTCGAATTTTCCACACATAAAATTAAGTACCAGGATTATGAAAAAAATAAAGATAGAAGAATCCAAAAAGTAGCTGTAGTTCTTACACTAGAGGAGCGCTTTTATTTTCATAATCTGCAACCGGTAAAATGTCAATTTAAAGATTTTGAAACCCGTAGCAATAGAACAAAAAATCCTAAAACCAATTACGTTAGAAATCAAACGACCGATTGCGGTGAGGCAAATCGTATTATTGAAAAGTACAACGTCCTTCTAGAATACCAACATTCGAATATCGATGATGCCTGTGGCCTACCCAGAAGTATCTCCAAAATAATATCGGATAATGTAATTTACAGTAACCTAGGTAAGAATAGATAAAACATTACTTGATAACAATCCGTCGCATCTCGGATATATTGTTATGTTTTATTCTTAATAAATACAATCCGGATGATAAATTAATATCAATTTTCGTACTTTCATTAAAATGATGTGTAATCAATAAATTCCCTAATGTATCAAAAATTTCCAGATCACCCTGCTTTCCTTTAGTAGACACCATTAAATAGTCATTTACGGGATTCGGGTAGATCAAAACTTCGGATTTGTCGTTCTCATCTATCGATAGTGTATTGGACCAGGTTTGTCCAACATTGTTGCCCCAGATATACTCTACCAAATCAGGTTGATCAATAAACGGGTTACGATTAAATTGCCAGGTATAGATAATGTTATTTCGATTCATTTCAAAATCATCCGGAGGATCATTTCTATGCCAATCTACTAAGGTTGTTAAATCACCGAGTTCTGATATGGAGTTATCTGTATCTTCAGGAAAGCCATTAACGACTTGCAGAGCTTTATACCTTATAACGAGAAAAAAAATACCTCTAGCCACATCACCTTTCCAACTACCTTGATTCGCCGTTGGGCCATTGTATTCTCCGTAATGTTGATTCCCTCTAGAACTATTCTCATTAGAATCTGTAGCGCGCAAGCCGTGTGCATCCGAATTAGCGTGACGTAATGAGTCTGCATTGGTAGTAAAAAATCCAGACATACCATCCGCTATGTCATCAAACTCCCTGTAATTATTGAATTCTCCTCTAGATCTCGGATAGGTATGTTCTCGATTCCAACTATCGCTGGCATCTGTAAATCCTGCAAAATCTAACTTCGAACGATTCTGTTCTGTATATAGCAACCAAACCTGATTACTATTTTCCGGGCTTTGATCTGCACTACTCAAAATCTCTACAATATCTGCATAAGAGTGAGTTCTTACCACAGCAGGATCCGCTATAATATCTTGAATAGCTTGTGCCAAGGCTCCATCAGACAATCCTTCCAAAGAATCGTAGTAATTTACCAGAGCTGTATTAGATACATTGCCAAAAGTCGGATTCAATGGACTTCCCCAGGAAGCAACGGTAAAATCATCATCTATAATTCGAATTTCCTTATTATCATTCAGCCGCACAAAATCTGATGGAATTGATCCAAAAGTAATCCTCATTACCTCATCACCTTCATTATCATTATCATTAATAATCTGTATTGTAGTAGTAACGGTATTCATTCCTGTAGGAATAGTAACCGATGTACTGCCTGAATAGTCTGAAGTTGTAAAACTTCCATTGGTAATGGTAAAATCGAAAGCAAGGTTACTTGTAATATTCATCTCTGTAGTAAAAACAATATCAATACTATCCCCTTCATTGTATTCATCAAACTGCGTAGAAATCATAATCCCATTAAACTGAACGCCGCTTCCATCATTAGGAATTCCCGGAGTCGGAGTTTTCACCTCGTAAGTACCATCATTTTTTCGTTGGATCGATTCTGTAGTTTTATTATTATTTTCATTCTCATTTATTTGTTCCATTAATCCTAATAAAGTCATAAGACCAGTATCATCAGCATCATCCGTATCGTGTATTATTGCATCCAATAAATTAGCTGTAGTAGCTACTGTACCCTCTGGATAATCTTCTTCATTTCCTAAATAAATTGCCGCTGCATCTGTTCCATTCTGTATGGTATTTTCAAATAGCACAAAATCCGGTACAGGTGAAACCTCAGGGCCACCAATTAAGAAAATTCCGTTAGCATCGGTCGAAAAACCATCCAAATCCAATGTAAAATAACTAGAGTCTCCTCCACTGGAAGAACCATTAAATAGTACCAGAACCAATCCATCTAAAGAAAAATTAGGAGCATTGGACTTTAGTTCTATAAACTCTTGGGTATCTGTACCAGGTGTATCAGAATCTAATTCATTAATAACTACTTGACCAAAAGAAATTTCGACACATAATATGATGAAAACTAAAAAATAGAGACGTTTCATAATTATAAAATTAGCAATACAAGATAGGTATAATATAAAGCATACTAGGTTATCATTATATTAAAAGATAGATATCAAAATACACCTATATTATTTCTGAATGTTAAAAAACCTTATAAATTATACCGTTTGGTATAATTTGTCTATTTTAGTGATCCGATTCGATAATAAATGTTAACAAAAGCAAAGAAAACTTCCGAATTTATAATTCAAACGGTAGCGCCTATTTTTAACAAAAATGGGTATGCGGCGACTAGTTTAAGCGATATTACCAACGCAACGGGTCTTACGAAAGGAGCTATTTATGGGAATTTCAAAAATAAAGAGGAATTAGCTATTTCTGCATTTACGATGACTGTAAAAAACATGTTAAGGAGAATTACCGATCATCAATCATTGAGTAATTCTCCATTAGAAAAATTATTTTTAATTACTGATTTTTATAGAAATTATTATAATTATAGCCAGGAATTAGGAGGCTGTCCTGTTTTAAATATGGGAGTAGATGCAAAACATCAAAACACCCTACTTTTTAAACATGTACAATATACTATTAATAAAATACAGAATAACGTAGCCAGACTTATTGATGATGGAAAACAGGCGAAAGAAATACAATTGGAAATTAATTCAATTCTTTATGCTAAAAGATTATATACCTTGATAATTGGTGCAATTTTCATGACCCACACCATGGAAGACAATAGCTATTTATTACAGACCATGGATCAAATTGACACTATGATTCATAGCGAACTGAGAAAATAATTTTTTTTTGAAATAAAATATACCAATCGGTATAAAATATAAAAATCATGACAACACTACCAAAGATTTTAGAGAGCAAAACCAAAATCAGATTTCAACATTGTGATCCATTCAATCATCTGAATAATGCAGAATACATTAATTACATGATCAATGCCAGAGAAGACCAGATAATAGAACACTATGATATAGATCTCTACAAAATGGCTCAGACTAAAGGTGTCAGTTGGGTGGTCGGCACTAATCAAATTGCCTACTTGCGTCCAGCGTTCTTAATGGAAGCTATTGTTATAGACTCTCAACTTCTCTCCTGCACAGAGAACGAATTACTTGTGGAAATACGTATGTGGAATCACAATAAAACAGAATTAAAGGCAATCATGTGGAGTTCCTTTGTACACTTTAATTTACTAAAACAGAAACGATGGAATCATACTGCAGAACTCATGGAATTATTCAATTCCATCAAGAACCCTTTGGATGTAAATACTTTTAACGAAAGAATTTTACAATTAAAACCACAAAAAGTGTAACATATCATTTTAAAACGAGTCTTATATTTACATCAATCAACAAAACCTAACCATTATGAAGTCTTCCGGAGATCTTGGCTCCTCTCAAAAAAAGAGAAGCTCATATTTTTTTATTGGATTTTTTATCATCGCAATATTATCTATGACCATTGTAGTGTGGCAGCTAGGTTTACTAGGATAAAAGCTAGAGAATGGTTACCAATGATCAATTAAAAAAGCCTCAATATATTTACGAAATATATTGAGGCTTTCGGGAATAGTTTTCTTTTACATAGAATAAAGAATCTTATTTAATTTCCTGCATCTGCACAATCTATTGGCAATAATGCTAACTCATCGGCATATGCCAATTCACTAGTACATTCCAGATCTCTGTACTCCTCTACCGTATCCTTGATCGCCTGGCACGTAGTTTCATTTTGATCCGCCTCATATGCTTCTATTGCTGCTTCTACAGATAACTGTAGCGCATCTTCTGCAATATCGCATGTTGCATCTTCTACATCATCTCCATCACAAGAAATACATAATACTCCTGCTGAAAATAGTAAGGTAAAAATTGTTTTTTTCATCATTGTTGCTTTTTTGTTATTCAACAAATATGATATTATCCTATCTTCTCCACTATCTCTAAGAATATTTTTTTTAACTCAATCCGCTACGAAATTATAAAAGCTAAACACTCTATGAAGGATAAAAACACTATTTTTAAACACTTTTGATAATCTTACTATGTATTCCAACAAAGCTTGTCGTATCATACTCCTTTCCTGCCTCGGTTTTATAGTATCGTGTGGTAGTAACGCTACAAGTTCTCCTGTGAATGCTATAAGAATAAAATATCTAGATGAATACGTGATTGACAATGATTCTATTTTTCCGGACTCCAAAATTGGCGGACTATCTGGTATCGAGTATCATACGGAAAAAAATGTTTTCTATATTGTATGCGATGATTCAAAAAATCCACGATTTTATAAGACATCCATCTCGATCAAAGATGACAAATTTAACGGCGTATCATTTGATAAACTTATTAAAATAAAGGATGAAAGCAATCAGTTTTTATCCAAAAACATAATGGACCTCGAAGCGATCAGAAGTTTTGGAAAAAAGGAGTTCATTTTTACCAGTGAAGGATCTATAAAAAACAACTACAATCCTTCTATTTTTATTACCGATTCGACAGGGAATTATGAGTATGAATTAAAACTTCCTTCTTATTTTTTGACAGAAAAGAATTCAAGAAACAAACCAAGACATAATGGTGTTTTTGAAGGATTAACCAGAGATATCCTTACAGAAGGTGTTTGGGCTTCTATGGAACTTCCTCTAGAATCAGATGGAAATGAGTCAACTTTTAACAATAAAGGGGCTCCCGTTAGAATTACCTATTTTGATAAAAATAATAATCAAGCAGATTTTCAATTCACTTACCAGCTTGATAAGCTTGCTAAAGATCCAAAAGGAAAATTTGGTGTGAATGGAGTTACAGATTTATTACAACTAAACAAAAAGCAATTTCTGATAGTAGAACGGGGATATTCTGCCGGTTACGGAACGCAAGGAAATACAGTACGAATTTATTTGTCCGAAATTGACAAGGCGACGAATACTTTAGAATTGGAAACTCTTAAGAATGAAACTTACAAACCAGCAGTCAAGCGATTGCTTTTTGATTTTGAGACTGTAAGGCACCAATTAACCGATCGGATTGTTGATAATATCGAAGGAATTACGTTGGGTCCTATCTTATCTAATGGAAATCAATCACTAATTCTAATTGCTGACAACAACTTTAATCCAACTTCTAAACAGATCAACCAACTCATATTACTTGAACTTAGTATGACACCATAAACTCAAATGTTTAAGAAAGTCTTCAAAACTGAGATGATATGACCAAAATATTAAACGACGAAATGCATCAGATAACTAGAAAATTAAAAAACATGAAATTAATCCTTAAACTAATCATTCTATTAACCATATTTAGTAGCTGTGCGCAAAAAAAAGATGCTGAACTAAATACGACAACCTATATTTTGGTTAGACACGCAGAAAAAGACCCTACCGATCATAAAAACCCAAACCTTACCGAGGAAGGAAAACAAAGAGCTGTAAAACTATCAGAATTATATAGTGACACAAAAATAGATTATGTTTTTAGCACTGATTATAATAGAACTATACAAACGGCAACTCCTTTAGCGGAAAGTAAAAATTTAAAAATTTTAAACTACGATCCACAACATTTATACAATGATGAGTTTAAACAAAAGACCAAAGGAAAAACATCTTTAATTGTTGGTCATAGCAACACCACCCCAAGTTTTGTCAATAAAATTTTAGGAGAGCAAAAATATCAGAATATAGATGAGGATGAATATGATAAAATTTTCACTATTGTTATTACTAATGACAAGATTACAGACACTGTCACTGGTTATAACTAAGCATTAATCTCTTTTGACGTAAGCGAAGATATCCTCTAACTCAATGTTAGAAAGAAGTTTTAACTGTCCTTTTTCTAACATCAGATCCAATGTTGACAAAGGTGTGGACGTAATATCAGTTTTGTAATTATGGTAATCTACAAATCGAATTCCGTTAATCACTCTTGGGTTATAAGCCTCTCTAAAACGAATACCGCCGCCATCCACAGCATATTTGTACGCCAAGTAATCGACTGAAAAGTTTTCTTTGTGTATCCAGTACATAAACTCATCTTCAAAATCTGTTCCTCCACCTTGCTGGTCAAATGTTACTTTAATTTTATAGTATGAGGAACCCTTAATTTTTGATTCGCCCACTAACTCCTTATGAACAGCTGGTGCATTTAATCCATAAGGCAAATTTGCAAAATAATGCACCGAATTTACTCCATCACCTATTTTGGTAACTAATGAATCTATTACTTTTATCTCACAATTATTAATAAATCGAGACAAACCATTGTTACTCAAAACATCACGAACTGTACTATCTGTGGTCGTCACCAACCTTTCTAATTTGTAATTTCCATTATTCCGTGCACTTCTATATTCTTTTCCCCGAAAGGTAAAATATATAATTGCTTTGTCATATTTTGTTCCTCCGGCATTTTTTATAACCTTATCTACAATCGTTTGCGCAGAAAACTGAGCGGTGATCCCAGTAAAAGAAAGTAAGACAAATGTCATTAACAAATATGATAGTTTATTCATGGGTGATGTTTACTAATGCGACTAAAATAATAGTTACATTATCAATAATTGCAAGTATTTTGTTAAACTAAATATTACTTTTTAAAGATCAACATCCCCACAAGGTTTCTACCTATGTCAACTGATTATCTATTGATATACCATTTAAAGTGTCTGATTTTACACTTATTTTTTTTGAAATTTGAAAAAGATAATTATTTTGCAAACCCTAAATCTTATGAATACAATGAAATATATTTTACTTCTTTTGGTTTGTATCGCAACACAACCATTATTAGCACAAGACGCTGTTATCTACGAAAAAACAACGAAAGCTTTTCAAGAAAATTTTAACGCTCAGAATATTGATGCGGTTTTTGAATTATATTCTGCTGAAATGCAGGAAGAGATGACCAAAGAAGGAGTTGCACGTTTTATAAAAGGGTGTCACTCACAATTTGGAAATTTAAAAAACTTGACCTTTATAGAATCGGCAGAAGGTATTAATAGCTACACTGCAACTTTCGAAAAAATAAGTTTGGTGATGGAACTTAAATTAAATACTGACGGCAAGATTACTACCATACAATTTCAGGAACCATAAAAAGATTTACATATTATAATTTACAAAGCTTTCTTTAGGGAAAGCTTTTTGTATTTTTGTAAAGCTTGCAAACTTTCGCATTACAAAACATGAATCAGAATAGAATCAATATACTTAACAGAAAAGCCAAATTCGAGTACGAGTTTTTGGATAAATATACCGCTGGAATTAAGCTTGTCGGAACAGAGATCAAAGCTATTAGAGAAGGAAAAGCCGGTATAGCAGAGAGTTTTTGTGAATTTCATAATGGTGGAGAGCTTTTTGTGATCAATATGCACATAGAAGAATACTCTCACGCAACCTATTTCAATCATAACCCAAAAAGCGAACGAAAGTTATTGCTAAACAGGCAGGAACTTAAAAAGCTGGAGAAAGAAGTAAAAAATTCTGGACTAACAATTATACCCACACGATTATTTGTAAATGACCGAGGTTTAGCCAAATTGGATATCGCACTGGCCAGGGGTAAAAAATTATACGACAAAAGAGAAGCTATAAAAGATAGGGATAATAAACGTGCTATGGATCGAATTAAAAAAGATTATAAGTAGTGGCTTAAAAAAAGGTTATTCTCTCATTATTTTTTCATATTCTTTTCGTGCTTCCTGCTGCAACCCTGGATTTTCCGGATCTCGATCTAACCGTTTAACCACATCAATATAATTAGGATAATTTTTATACCTCAATTCTAAAAAAGCATAATCTGATAAAAACAAAAAAACGTAACCCAGCAAACCAAAAAACACTACTCTAATCATAAGTCTTTGATAAAAAAGTCTATTCTCTTTTATGATTTTTACAAAGCCTATGATGAAAATTACATTCAAAAAATTAACTCCAATAATCAACATTTCATTTCCAAATGGCCATCGAAATATTTTAAACAAGATTCCTATTAATAAAATGGAGATTGAAATTCCTACGCAGATGGCACCAATAATTCTCCAGTTCGAAATACCTACGTATGATACCTTTTTGAAAATTTTACGGAAAGGTATATTATTGAAAAGAGCAAAACCAAAATAAAAATACAAACAAGATAATCCTAAGAGTGATACGATAGTAATGGTTGCACCATAAGGATACCCTAATAAGTAAATCAAAAAACCGAGGACAAATAAGAGTGGGAATACGAAAAGTTCTAATTTCCTCATCAAGAAATCCTATCTAATTCTTATCCTCTAGTAAAGGCACAAAACGAAATTCTCCAAATTCGTGCTTTTCGAAATTTGTTTCACTTTTACGAATGAAAAGTGTCATTACCTGTGGATCATTTCCAACTGGAATCACCAGCCTTCCTCCTACCTCTAATTGAGCCAATAAAGGTTTCGGAACATAGGGAGCTCCGGCGGTTACAATTATACCTTTATAAGGTGCAAATTCTGCTAACCCCTTATATCCATCCCCAAAAGACAAATGCTTAGGTCGATAACCTAATTTAGGCAAGAACAATTTTGTTTTTTTAAATAGCTCCTGCTGTCTTTCTATACTATAGACCTTACAGCCTAATTCACATAAAACTGCGGTTTGATAACCAGAGCCTGTTCCGATTTCTAATACTTTATCACCCCGCTGTATCTCTAATAACTCGGTCTGAAAAGCTACCGTATATGGTTGAGAAATGGTTTGATCCGCACCAATAGGAAATGCTTTATCCTGATATGCATGATCATCAAAACCAGAATCCATAAATAAATGCCTGGGTATCTTACCAATTACACTAAGCACTGATGTATCCTTAATTCCTTTTTCGGTAATCACGTTGACCAGCTGCTTTCTCTTGCCAGCGTGTTTTAATGTATCTTTACTATTCATTAGGGTAGATTAACTGGCTAAAATTACACAAAGATTTTAAAGAATAAAGAACAATTTTAGCATTAAAACGATTATTTGATATTTTAGATAGAATTAAGATTTAAAAGTTATAAATAATATTATTTTTGTGTAAAATCTTGAATTATGCTCAAAGCCGGAGTACTTGGCGCAGGACACCTTGGAAAAATTCATCTTCGTCTCCTAGAACAATCTGAAAATTATGATCTCATTGGTTTTTACGATGCCAGTGAAAAACAGGCCAAAGCTATTGCAGAAGAGTTTGGTTATCGATTATTCAATTCTGTCGAAGAATTGATAAATGCCGTCGATGTGGTTGATATTGTCACTCCAACATTTGCACATTTTGAAGTAGCTAAACAAGCTATCCAAGCAGGTAAACATGTCTTCATAGAAAAACCAATCACCAATACCGTAGAAGAAGCAGAAAAACTTATTGAACTGGCCAAAACTCACAAGGTAAAAGGACAAGTAGGCCACGTAGAACGTTTTAATCCGGCATATACTGCTGTAGCTGACAAAATAGACAATCCCATGTTTATTGAAGCACACAGGCTCGCAGAGTTTAATCCCAGAGGTACCGATGTACCTGTAGTTCTGGACTTAATGATTCACGATATCGATGCCATCCTTAGCGTTGTATATTCTGATGTAAAAAATATTAGTGCCAGTGGAGTCTCCGTAATCAGTGAAACTCCGGATATTGCTAATGCACGAATTGAATTCGAAAATGGATGTGTTGCTAACCTTACAGCGAGTCGCATTTCTTTAAAAAATATGCGGAAAGCAAGATTTTTTCAACGGGACGCCTACATTTCTGTAGATTTCTTTGAGAAAAAATGTGAAGTTGTAAAGATGAAAGATGCTCCTGAGAAGCCAGGGGATTTCGATATGATTTTACAAAATGCTGAAGGTGTTAAAAAACAGATCTATTTTGACAATCCCGAAATATCTTCTAACAATGCCATTTTGGATGAATTGGACACTTTTGCACAAGCTATTCTACAGGACACTACACCAATCGTGTCTTTGACCCAAGGAAAAAAAGCATTGGAAGTAGCCTTACAGATCATTGATTGTTTTCGTAAAACATAATAAATAGTGATCGTCTTCTCGAGCGGAGTCGAGAGATGTCTGAGCTAAATGATAATTATTTCGACTCCGCTCCAAGTATCAATTCACAATTTATTTCAAAATATACACATACACTTATGAAAAACGTAGCAGTAATCGGAGCAGGAACTATGGGAAATGGTATTGCACATACTTTTGCGCAAAAAGGCTTTAAAGTTCAATTAATTGATATTTCTCAGCAATCTTTAGATAAGGGGTTAGCGACCATTACTAAAAACCTAGACAGAATGATCGCCAAAGAGAAAATTTCTAAGGCTGACAAGGAAGCTACTCTTGGAAATATCTCTACCTATACCAACGTTAAAGAAGGTGTTGAGTACGCAGGACTTGTAGTTGAAGCTGCTACGGAGAATGTTGAGCTAAAACTTAAAATATTTAAGGAATTAAGCGAAGCTTGTCCGGAAGATACAATCCTGGCGACAAACACTTCTTCCATATCCATCACTCAGATCGCTGCCGTAACGGATAGACCTGATATGGTAATCGGTATGCACTTTATGAATCCCGTACCCATAATGAAACTGGTAGAGATCATTAGAGGATATAATACATCCGATGATGTAACAAAAACCATTATGGAAATGTCTAAAACCTTAGGTAAAGTTCCGGTAGAGGTTAATGATTATCCAGGATTTGTAGCTAATAGAATTCTGATGCCAATGATTAATGAATCTATCGAAACTCTATACAATGGTGTTGCCGGAGTTTCTGAGATTGATACCGTAATGAAATTAGGAATGGCTCATCCTATGGGACCTTTGCAGTTGGCTGATTTTATCGGATTGGATGTATGCTTGTCTATTCTGAATGTTATGTATGACGGTTTCAAAAACCCTAAATATGCCCCTTGTCCATTGTTGGTAAATATGGTAATGGCTGGTAAAATGGGAGTAAAAAGCGGTGAAGGTTTCTATGATTACTCTGAAAGCAGAAAGGCTGAAAAGGTAGCAAGACAGTTTGGTTAATAGTTGATGGTTGATGGTTGATGGTTGATGGTTGATGGTTGATGGTTGATGGTTGATGGTTGATGGTTGAAAATATGGCTTTATGATTAGATTTGTACTACATCTTGTTTTTATGTTTTTGACTTCACTAATAATTCGAAACCAGTTTCCTGCAAAGAAAGCTTCTGATAACAGTTATGTATCAAAACAAGTTCAAAATAAATATGCCAAATACGATTCTCTTTTCCATCAGAATCCAGAGTATATTGCCACTAATTTTGATTTCCCTGTTGGAAAGCCTGATGCTAAAGGATATTATAACGCGCAAAAATTTAAAATAAATAATCACTTAGGAGATGACTGGAATGGTACGGGTGGTGGTAATTCTGATCTCGGAGATTCTATATACACTATCGCTAACGGATATGTACGCTTTGCAGAAGATATAGGCGGTGGCTGGGGAAAAGTAATACGAATCATTCATAAATACAAAGGAAACTATTATGAATCTGTATACGCCCATTGCCAAACCATCGAAGTAAGAGAAGGAGATTTGATTAAAAAGGGACAGTTAATTGCCACCATCGGGAATGCTAATGGTTTATACCTGGCACATTTGCATCTGGAACTAAGAGATGATATCTTTATGGATATTGGAGGTGGTTATTCTGAAAACACGAAAGGGTATTTAGATCCGACAAAATTTATAAAAACACATTAATTAAACATACTAAAATGAATAGTAAGAATCATTGTTTTTTACTTGGTCTCTTTTTTCTAGCTGTGGTATCATCATGTAATAAAGAAAAAAAAACTCAAAATAGTGTTGAATCCAAAATTACTTCTGATGAATATCAAATCTTAGGAACTCTTAAAAATATAAAAGATAGTACGTGGATATACATCAATCATGATAATAATTTAATAGATTCTACACAGATTATAAATGAAAAATTTGAGTTCAAAGGCTCGTTAGATGAACCTACTTCATTCTTTATACTGATCGGTAAACAAAATCCTGAATATTTTATTTTATGGGCAGAAAATACAGAGATTACCGTTGAAGGAGAAAAAGGAAATTTAAAAAATGTAACTATTAATGCTGGTGAATCTCAGAAAGAAAAAGATATTTTAAAGAAAAGAAAAGACAGTTTAAATAACAGTTTAGATTGGATCGAAAAGAAATATCGCTATGCAGAGAAATCTTTAGAGACAAGAGATTCTGTTTCTAAAGCACAAGATAAGATTCTGTCTGAAATGCAGCGGATAAGTCAAGATTTTATAAAAGAATTCCCTGATTCCTATGTCAGTGTAAATTCACTTAAAATATATAACACCACCTGGAATAAAAACGTGGTCGCTGAATTATATAACAATTTATCGGACAGAATCAAAAACTCAAAAAATGGTTTAGAAATAAAACAATTTTTATCACTTCCTGACACCCCTAAAATAGGAGAAAAATATATTGACTTCGAACTACCTAACGCTACCGGAAAATCAATAAAATTATCAGATATTAACGGCAAATATGTTCTTGTAGAATTTTGGGCTTCCTGGTGTGGACCGTGTATAGAAGCAAATCCTAAATTAGTAAAAACATATAATCAATATAAAGACCAAGGTTTTGAAATACTTGGAGTGTCGCTCGATATTTCCAAAAAAAATTGGTTAAAAGCGATTGAAAAAGATAAGCTTCCTTGGACAAATGTCAGCGATCTGAAAGGAGATAGAACAGAAGTAGCCCAAATTTATGGCATAAATGGTATTCCTGATAATTTTCTAATTGATAAAGAAGGAAAGATCATTGCAAAAACGTTAAGAGGAAATCAGTTAGAGAATAAACTCGAAGAGTTATTCGGAAACTGATCCCAAAACCATCAACTAAAAAATGGCAAAAATACTCCCATTCAAAGCAGTTCGCCCTACACGGGATAAAGTTAGCTTGATTGCTTCCCGATCCTACCAGAGCTATACTCCCGAAGAAAGAGATTCCAGAATGGACTACAACCCATATTCCTTTTTACACATTGTAAACCCAGGCTATAAGTATCATAAAGAAATTTCGGGAGAAGAACGATATAAACTAGTTCGTAATCGATATTTGGAATTTAAGGAAGAGGAGATTTTTATACAGGACGAAACGCCGTGTTTTTATGTGTACAAAATCGTAAATAGAGAAAAAGAGTCTTTTTGTGGTATTATTGCTGCTGCAAGCGCAGAGGATTATGAAAATGATATTATAAAAAAACACGAAGACACATTAACAGATAGAGAAACTACCTTTAAAGAATATTTAAAAACTGTAGGATTCAATGCAGAACCTGTGCTCCTTACCTATCCGGATAATACCATAATTACTAAGGTAATCGAAAATGTTATGAAGGAAAGGTCAGAATACGAATTTACAACCACCTATCGTGATACGCACTATCTATGGAAAGTCGATAACAAAGAAAATATTGAACATATACAATCTGCTTTTGCGGAGATGCAAACAATTTATATCGCAGATGGTCATCATAGATCCGCCTCTTCTTACTTATTAGCAAAAGATTTAGGGGCTGAAAACCCAAATGATCTAGGTACCGAGCCCTATAACTATTTTATGAGTTACCTGATTCCAGAATCCGATTTAAAAATATACGAATTTAATCGACTCGTTAAGGATTTAAACGGTTTGTCAAAAGAAGAGTTCTTAATTCGATTGGATGAATGGTTTAGAATAGAAAACAGAGGTATCGAAGTATATAAACCATCAAAGCCGCATCATTATAGCATGTATCTAGACGGTGATTTTTATTCACTTTACCTCAGAAAAACAATCTATGAATTTAAAGACGCCCTGGATGAGTTGGATGCGCAGATTTTATTTAAAACCGTATTGGATCCCATATTGGGAGTTAAGGATCTGAGAATCGATAACAGAATTGAATATTCACATGGTAAAAATGATATTGTCTATGTAAAAAGTAAAGTTGATCAGGGAGATTTTCAGGTTGGTTTTGGATTGTATCCGGCCTCAGTGGATCAAATGAAAAAAATCGCAGACCAAGGTCTGAAAATGCCGCCAAAAAGCACCTATATTGAGCCAAAATTACGAAGTGGCATTACTATTTACGAATTCTGAAATTAAAATCTAGCTTGCAATTGCTAAGATCAAAATTACAGCTTGGTTTTATAAATTTAGGTATCTTTGCACCTTATGAATTCTATTGATGAAAACCTAAAACGTATACAAAATTCTATTCCAAAAGGAGTTACTCTTGTAGCTGTATCCAAAACCAAACCTGTCTCTGACTTGCTAGAAGCTTATAATGCGGGCCAGCGGATTTTTGGAGAAAATAAGATTCAGGAAATGACACAAAAATGGGAAGAACTACCAAAAGATATTTCCTGGCATATGATTGGTCATGTTCAGACCAATAAGGTCAAATATATGGCTACTTTTGTAGATACAATTCATGCTGTAGATAGTTTAAAGCTTTTAAAAGAAATTAGTAAACAAGCCATCAGGAATGATAGAACAATCAATTGTTTTTTACAAATCAAAATAGCTGAAGAAGAGAGTAAATTTGGACTTAGCGAGACTGATGCCATAAATTTGCTTAATTCTGAAGAAGTAGCACTTCTAAAGAACGTGAAAATTACGGGATTGATGGGAATGGCAACTTTTACAGATAATAAAGAGCAAATCAAAAAAGAATTTAAAAGTATTCAATCCCTTTTCAAAAAGCTTAAAGTTGATCATCCTATATTAAAATCTCTATCCATTGGGATGAGTGGTGACTATCAAGTGGCAATTGACTGTGGCAGTACTATGATACGTATTGGGAGCTCTATTTTTGGAGAAAGAGATTATAGTCATTAAAAAATATTACTTTAGGTCAAAATAATACTTAAAATCAAAAAGACTACCCCGCCCGAAACGAATGATGTACGCGATTATAGATATAGAAACTACCGGAGGAAAATATAATGAAGAAGGAATCACAGAAATTGCGATCTATAAATTTGACGGTCATAAAGTAGTAGACCAATTCATTAGTTTAATCAATCCGGAAATACCCATACAACCCTTTGTGGTAAACCTCACTGGAATAAACAATAAAATGCTTCGTAACGCTCCAAAATTTTATGAAGTAGCTAAAAGAATTGTAGAAATCACTACGGATTGTATCATTGTGGCACATAATGCTTCATTTGACTATAGAATCCTAAGAACAGAGTTCGATCGGCTTGGTTTTGATTACAAAAGACAGTCTCTTTGTACCGTAGAACTGTCCCAAAAACTAATTCCGGATCAGAAGTCCTATAGCTTGGGAAAATTAGTACGTAGTTTAGGAATAGCCATTTCCAATAGACATAGAGCTACAGGAGATGCTCAAGCAACTGTAAAGCTTTTTAAAATTTTATTATCTAAAGATGTAGAGAAAAACATTCTTAAAGAAACGGTGCGTTTAGATACTAAAAAGAAAGTAGATGATAAACTACTTAAACTTATAGAGAGCGTCCCTTCATCCACTGGAGTCTATTATATACATCGCCAGGATGGCGCAATTATATTTATTGGGAAAAGTAAAAATATAAAAAAGCGAGTGACCCAACATTTCACAAATGATAACAAAAAATCAAAAAATATTCAGGAAGAAGTAGCAAGTATCACTTATGAAATTACGGGAAGCGAATTGTTAGCTTTATTAAAAGAAAATGAAGAAATAAAGCTTAACAGACCTAAATATAACGGAATGGTTAAAAAGCTTAAATTCGACCATGCATTGTATCAGTTTACAGATGATCAAGGCTATGTAAACCTGGAAGTAAAAAAATTTGACGGACGTAAAACAAGCATTACAACATTTACAAACAGACAACAAGCAAAACTATTTATGCAACGCTGGACAGAAGAATACGATCTGTGTTTTAAATTAATGGGACTGCATAAAGGAACAGGTAATTGTCCTAATCATCCTCAAAAACAATGCAACGGTGTTTGTATTACAAATGAATCTGCCAATACTTATAACTCCAGAGCACAAAAACTTATTGCTCATCAGTCTTTTACTAACAAAGATGTGATCATTATAGATCGAGGCCGTGATACAGGAGAGCAAAGCATGATCCTTATAGAAGATGGTTTGTTCAGAGGAATTGGATACTTTACCCTTAATCATCAAATAAGCAATCTTGATATCATTCGGTCCATTATTACTCCTATGAATCACAATCCTGATGCACAGCATATCATTCAAAGTTATGTTAGACAGCACAAAAAATTAAAGGTAATTACACTGGATGAAATTAAAAAAGGTTCCAAAGGGTAACATTTCTATCTCTGGTGACACTAATATCTAGATCAAATCCATACTCTATGCGTCTATCTCTACTTTTTACTATATTTCTTTCAATTTCATTTTTGAGTATTTCACAAGAAAATTATAACTATAAAAATATGGTTGTTAGCGAAGGGGATTTAAAAGGAAATCGCTACGAAAAAGACACTACAGCAAATGCTTTTTACATATATGAAAAAGGATTTAGCAGAATTGAAAATGGAAGAAATTATAATCTCTTAACTGATTATAGTGCAAAAGTTAAAATACTAACCAAAGAAGGATATAGCAAAAGTACTATTGAAGTTTTTTTATACAGAAATAAGAACAACAAAGAAATCTTCAGAAATCTAATTGCATATACCCACAATCTTGAAAACGGTAAAATCGTAAAAACCAAGGTACAAGAAAACAATGTATATCAGGAAAAATATAATGAGCATTATACTTTGGTAAAATTTACCTTTCCGAATGTAAAACCTGGTTCTGTAATTACCTATTCATACCAAACTGAATCTCCGTTTAAATTCAATTTTAAAGGGTGGGATTTCCAGGATGATATTCCCAAGTTATACAGTGAATGTGAAGCTGATTTACCTGGAAACTTTGTTTATAATATTAGATTGGTTGGACCACTAAAACTTGATGTAAAAGAAAACTTCATAAAAAAAGAATGTCTAGAGGTAGGTTATGGAGGTGTAGCAGATTGTTCTCATAGCGTATATGCCATGAAAGATATTCCTGCATTTAGGGAAGAAAAATTCATGACTGCTAAAAAGAATTACTTTTCCAGAATAGAATATGAACTCAAAGAATATAAAGGTTTTGACGGTGTTCATAAAAAATACACCGATACCTGGAAAAATGTAGACAAGGAGCTTAAAACAAAAAAGGCTATTGGAACACAACTGAGAAAAACAAATATTACCAAGAACCTGTTACCAGAATCAATCATAACAATGCCGATAGGTTTAGACAAGGCAAAAGCAATATACAGGCACATAACAGATACGTACACCTGGAATGAAAAGTATCGTATTTTTACAGAGGTAGAAATAAAAGAGATTATAAAATCCAAAGTTGGCAATGTAGGCGGAATCAATATCCTGCTTCACAACATATTTGAAGAACAAGAATTTTCTGTAAAACCTGTTTTATTATCTACTAGAAATAATGGATATGCCACTACCATACATCCTGTGCTTTCAGATTTTAATTATTTGATTGTCCAATTATCATTGGATAATCAAACCTATTTACTCGATGCTACTGAAAAACAGTTAGCATTCGGACAGCTTCCATTCAGATGCCTGAATCAACAAGGAAGGCTATTGGATTTTAAAAATGGAAGCTCCTGGATTGATATAAAACCAAGTGACAATTCTTCTGTTAATTATAGAGAAAAAATTAAATTAACAGATGAATCCACGCTCGAAGGGACATCGAATTATTTGTATTATGGATATCACGCTCTTTATAAAAGAAAATCATTTCAGAAAACATCTAAAAAACAATTCCTTAATAAAATTTTAAATACTGAAGAAAATATCTTTATTACCGAAGCAAGTGTAAAAAACGAAAATGAGATCGAAAAACCTTTTATCGAAAAAGTCAGTTATAAGAAAACAACAGAGACACTTGAAGGTCTTATATATCTCAGACCTTTTACGAAACCCTTTTTCAAGGAAAATCCTTTTAAGTTAAATGAAAGAACCTATCCTGTCGATTTCGGGTTTAAAGATTCTTATTTATACATTGTTTTCATAGAAGTTCCTGACAATTATGAATATATAGACATTCCAAAAAGCAGGAACTATGCGCTTCCTGGAAAATTAGGAACACTAAGTGTAAATTTTCAGTTACAAGGAAATCGATTACTAATAAATCATTCGATTACGTTTCTATCCCCCTATTATCCCACAGAATATTATGAATCCCTTAAAGAATTCTTTAATTTGATTGTAGACATAGAGAACAACACAGTGATAACGATCAAAAAAACCAGCTAATTTTTTAGTATTTTCGTTAAAACATTCGATTTTGAATCAGAAATTACATACCAGAAACTGGAAAGAAACGCTACATGAAATTATTTATGAAGCTGATACTCCTTTAGGTAAAATCTTTGATGTGTTACTCCTAATTCTGATACTACTAAGCATCATATTTGTCATGATGGAAAGTGTTAAAGGACTTCCTGAAAAAACATATGAATTTCTTTATTATGCTGAATGGGTGATAACTATCTTTTTTACTTTTGAGTATATTGCCAGAGTCATCTCTATAAAGCAACCTTCCAAATATATATTTAGCTTCTACGGAATTATTGATTTAGTATCTACTATACCTCTTTACCTATCATTCTTTATGGTAGGTTCTAGTGCTTTATTAACCGTAAGAGCTCTAAGATTATTACGAGTCTTCAGGATATTAAAAATTTCACGATATATAGGTGAATCTAATAAGCTTGCTAAAGCAATCAGGGAAAGTAGAGCAAAAATCCTTGTTTTTTTATTCGCAGTAGTCGTTGTTTGTATTATTACTGGTACTTTAATGTATATTATCGAAGGAGAAGAAAGTGGGTTTAAGAGTATTCCGATTAGTGTTTATTGGTGCATCGTAACCTTAACAACCGTGGGGTATGGAGATATTGCACCAGTAACACCCATTGGTCAGCTTCTTGCTGCGCTGATTATGATTATGGGATATGGAATTATTGCGGTACCTACAGGAATAGTGAGTGCAGAATACGCTGCCAGTCAAAAAGCTTCGATCGTTAATGTAAACTCTCAGGCATGTTCTAATTGCAATGCAAGAAAACATCAGGATGGAGCTAAATATTGCCATAACTGCGGACATACATTATATAATGATTAAAACTCTAATCGTATTAGTAGGCCCAACTGCCATAGGAAAAACAAAGTTAAGTATCGAATTGGCTAAGTACTTTAATTGTGAAATTGTTTCTGCGGACAGTAGACAGTTCTATAAAGAAATGCGCATCGGAACAGCTGTTCCTGATAAGGACGAGCTAGAACAAGTTACACATCATTTTATACAGCATATAAGTATCCGGAAAAATTACTCTGTGGGCGACTTTGAAAAAGATGCTCTAAGTAAACTCAGCCAGCTTTTTGAAGAAAATAAATATACTATTCTTGTAGGTGGTTCCGGATTATATATTGATGCTGTCACGAAGGGATTGGATAGTTTCCCGAATATTTCGGAAGAAATACGGTCAACTTTGAAAAAACGGTTTGATGATGAAGGAATAGAAAGTCTGCAGCAGGAACTAAAAGTTTTGGATCCTGTATATTTTGAAAAAGTAGATATTCAAAATAAACATAGGGTAATGAGGGCTTTAGAAGTTTGTATCGGAAGTGGCAAGCCTTATTCTTCATTCATTAACAAATCGCCAAAAAAACGTCCCTTTCATATTATTAAAATTGGTCTTACGGCAGAAAGAGAAATTATTTATGAAAGAATAAACCAACGGGTGGATTTGATGATGGAAGCTGGCCTACTTAATGAAGCAAAAAACTTATATCCTTACAAATCCTTAAACGCATTGAATACTGTAGGTTACAAAGAAATTTTTGAATTTATAGATGGTAATTATGATCTGGATTATGCCGTGTCTGAAATAAAAAAAAATACGCGTCGTTTTGCGAAGAGACAACTTACCTGGTTTCGAAAAGATCAGGAAATAACCTGGTTTGATTATAAAGACAACCCAGAATCAGTTATAACGTACATTAAAAAATCGCTATAGTTAAATTCTTTATAGCGATTTTTTAATATAGTCAGTTACCGTTATTATGATTCATCACTTCGCACTACAAGTCTGAATCCTTCTCCGTGAATATTTAGAATTTCCACGTTTTCATCTTTCTTTAAATACTTTCTTAGTTTAGCAATGTATACATCCATACTTCGGGAAGTAAAATAATTATCATCTCTCCATATTTTTGTAAGCGCAAGCTCTCTAGGCATCAAATCGTTAAGATGCAATGCTAACAAACGTAAAAGTTCATTTTCTTTAGGAGATAATTTTATAGGCTCTTCTTCTTTAAACGTCAAAAATCGAAGTTTAGAATTTAGGTGAAATCCACCAATCTTAAATTCAAATTGTTTACTATCTGCAACAGATTCTGTACTCTTCCGCTGCATTATAGCTTGTATTTTCATTAATAGTACTTCACTATCAAAAGGCTTATTAAGATAATCATCAGCGCCGACTTTGTACCCTTTAAGCACATCCTCCTTCATTGCTTTTGCCGTCAGGAAAATGATAGGGACCTCTTCATTTTTATCTCTGATTTCTTTTGCTAGTGTAAATCCGTCTTTGTAAGGCATCATTACATCCAGGATACACATATCATAATCATCCTTTTTGAATTTTTCAAAGCCTTCCATACCATTTTTAGCGTGTACGACATCATAATCATTCATTACAAGATAATCCTTTAATACTGTTCCAAAATTCGGATCATCTTCTACAAGCAAAATCTTTTTGTTTTCTGTTTCCATATTTTAAGATATTAACGGTAATTTAGTTATAAATGTGGAGCCCTTTCCTCGCTCACTCTCCACCCATATCTGACCATGATGGTCATCTATAATTCTTTTCACATATGTTAATCCCAGTCCGTGACCTTTTACATTATGCAAATCTCCGGTATGTTCTCTAAAAAACTTTTCGAAGATTTTTTTCTGTGCTACTTTACTCATCCCCACTCCCTGATCACGAATTTTAAGAACAATACTATTTTTTACATTCTCTGTATAGATATCAATTTTTGGTGCTTCTTCAGAGTACTTAATCGCATTATCTAAAACATTTACCACAACATTTGTCATATGACTTTCATTAGCCAGAACACTAGATTTAAGGGCTCCTAAGTGGGTCTTAATATACCCTTCTCTATTTTCCACTATCAATGAAACATGAGTTATCGCATCTTCGATTATATCATGTAATTCGAGTCTTTCTTTTTTAATATTTAACTCATTTTTCTCCAGTTGTGATATTCGTAACACATTTTCCACCTGTGTAAGCATTCTTTTATTCTCTTCGCGTATCATCGTAATGTATCGCTTTACCTTATCCTTATCATCAGCGATTTTAGGATTTTTAATAGCATCTAGCGCCAGATTAATGGTAGCGATAGGTGTTTTAAGCTCGTGCGTCATATTGTTAATAAAATCCGTCTTTATCTGCGAAATTTGTCTTTGTTGTAATAATTGAGATAAAGCACTGGAATATGCTACCACAATAACCAACGTAAAAATTATTGACAAAATTGCCATTCCTTTTATAGTCGATAATATATATCTATTCTTACCAGTAAAATTTACATACAACTGATAAAGGCTCGACCCATCTTCATTATTAACAAATAGAGGTACAGCAAAGGTATTACCATCACTTTCATTCGTACTAAAATCATCAGAACGTACCCGAGTAGCCAAAGCATTACTATAGATGGCATACTCAAAATCAACTTTCATATCACGCTCGGCTAATTCTCTTTTAAGTAATTTTTCTACTTCTTCCTTTTTCACCCTTCGATGAATAGGAATAAAATTTGCCAGTTGATCTATCACAATTTCATAATCCCTGCGCTGTAAATCTGTAAGCGCACTTAATCTATCCAATTTTGACTTAGACCTCTGCCGAGTCTGATTGTTTTCAGGATCATCATCAACTATTTCTGCATTTCGATTTAAAATATCTTTTAATCTAATTGTATCAATATTGAAATCAATAAATGATGAAAAAAGTTTAGAATCCTCTTCTAAAACACCATCACCAAAAGCAAACGACCCTCTATCAAAGCCTATGTCCAAGAGCTGTTGTATTGTTTTATTATCAGGCTCTTTTATACTATCTAAAATCTCCTGCAAGGGATAATACATTTCTTCAAACTCCCTATATTCTATCTTATTAGAAACAGAAATCAATATTTGCTTTGCATTAAAAGAAAACTGCTCTCTATTATTCTCTACTGTATTCTGAATCCAATATCCCTGAACAAAAATAATACCTATCAAGGATAAACTCATCAGGAGTATTAGCAATGCGAATAACCTTTTATTCATAGGTCAAAAGTAAGACTTTAACATTTAGCTACTTTACGGTTTAACCAAATGTTAACAAAATGAAATATTAGGAAAATAATGCAATTAAAGGATAATTTTATTATGGATTTTATTAACTTGAAGCCAAGTTTCTTCTAATTCCGTATTATTTATAACGAAATCTGCTAAAGGAATCTTTTTAGAATCTTCCCATTGGTTTTTCAACCTGGCGAGAATCTGCGATCTAGTCGTGTTATCTCTTTTTAATACTCTTTCTATTCGTATCTCTTCTGGAGCGGTAACTAGAATTGTATAATCGCATTGTTGATATCCCCCATTTTCAAACAATATAGCCGCCTCTTTGATTACATATGTGGATATTTGCTCATTTTTCCAGTTAATAAAATGAGCTGCCACGGCTGGATGGACTATAGAATTGAGCTTTTCTAAAAGTTCTTTATTATTAAAAACTTTATCGGCAATAAATGGTCGATTTAATTCATCATTGACATATGAATTCTTACCCAATAAATCTATAATACGCTTCTTTACATTGGAGTCTTTGTTCATCATTTTTTTTGCTTCGTCATCTGCTATATAAATTGGCACCCCAAGCCTTTCAAACATTTTAGCAACGGTTGATTTTCCGCTTCCTATTCCTCCTGTTAGTCCAACTACTTTCACTTTTAATTTAGAATTACAAATTGAACCTGTTTATCCTGCAAACGAACATCGTGAATAGATTCTGGCATATCTACTAATTCTAGTATCAAAAAGGGACTATCCTCAGAAACCTTTTTATAATCGGCAATTACTTTAAAATCCCGAATATTAATTTCATTATATTTATCCAGACCGACTCTATAAACAACTTTAACTTCTTTTGGAAAGATTTTAATCACTCGATCCTCTGGAACATTAACGAGTGTAATGGGAACCTCTTGGCTTCCTTCAGTAAATTTGCTAACGGTAATCGACGCTTCTATTTCTTTAGGAACTGCTTCAATTTTTGGTGGCAAATTATCAATTTTAATAGGTAAAACAGTTCTAAAATCGTTATTTAGTCCATTTAGCTCTAGATTCTCTGTGACGATAAATAGTATGGTATCAACTATACTTTCTGGTCCACTGATCATAATAGAGTCTGGTGAAAGAACAACACCTTTATCGCTTCCGTATCCCGGAGCGTATTCTATTTCTTTTGATATTCTTACGGGAACTTTCTTTTCTAAATTAATATCCAGTTTTACATGCAGTGTATCTTTTTGAATAGAAAGTATTCTCCCTTTAAATTTCAATTTATTCTTTAAGGTTTGGTTTGCTTCTTTGGTATAAAAATAATAATCTCTATTTGTTGTCTCAATTGCATTAGCAATATCAAATTGAATCTTAGGATTACTCCAGATATGATTAATTAATCTAAAACCGTTTCCGTTCAGTGTTAACTTTAACGTTTGGTCACTATTATCATTCAAAACCCTATTATCCGGTAAATTAGTATATTGAATATCTACCACTACCTCCTGAGTATAATTCTTAGAAAATTGTATAAAAAGCCATAAAACGGAAGTAAATACCAAAAAAAATAAAAATGTTTTCACATTATTTCTTTTTAAAGAAAATCTACTCAATTTAGTTTTGGACATAGGTGCTATTTTGAAAAGAACAATTTCTTAAATTTTTGTTCCGGAACTTTTTTCAATAGATGAATATAATAATAAGATTTTAGGAATCCTTTCCCATAACCATAAAATTGCACTGAAACAGCCACAACAGACTGATAACCAATAACCAAACTTTTATAGCTCAGAGTAGCATTTACAAAAATAATAACAAAATACAATAGCCAGAAACCTATGAAATACCAGTATCCCAATAAAGCGGCGATCGCAGAAAAAACTGAATATGCGATAAACAAAGTTGGAAACCAATAAGTAAGTTTAGAAGTTTCTGGGTGCCAATGATTTAGTATTGGTCTTACCAGTCCAAATTTATTGACCTGAGTATAAAATTTATTCCACGATATTCTTCTTTTATGAAACACTTTGGCATTTGGTATCAAAGCCGTTTCATAACCTAGTTTCCAAAGTCGGATGGTAAGATCGGGGTCTTCACCCGGATGAATATTCCCAAAACCACCTGAAGTTTCAAAAGCCTCCTTAGATATTCCCATATTAAAACTCCTCGGCTGGAATTTGCCTAAGGTACTTTTTCTTCCTCTGATTCCTCCTGTAGTGAGATATGAAGTCATACTAAAGCTTATAGCCTTCTGTAAGTTAGAAAAGTCTTTATGAGCATCATCGGGACCTCCAAAACAATGCACAAAGTTTTCTGATAAAAATTCAGCTACCTCAGACAAATAGTTTTTAGGCAAAATCACATCACTATCCAATATAAGAAAATAGTTTCCATTTGCTTTTTGCATTCCATAATTACGAGAGTCACCTGGACCTGTATTTGGTTTTTCATAATAACTTATCCGTAATTGATCTTTATATGATTTAATTATATCCTTAGAAGTTTCTGATGAACCATCTTCAATAATTACGATCTCATACGGCTGATCATAATCCAGTTCGACCATGCTACTTAACAACTCATTTATTTCATTAGGCCTGTTATAAACAGGGACAATAAAAGAAAAAGAAATATTCATATAACAAAGGTAAGTAAACAAAACATCCCACCATAAAGTGAGATTATGATTTTAATTATTCAGAAAAATAGAAAATAGAAAAAAATAAAAAGCTTAACTCCTTTAGAATTAAGCTTTTTAAACTTTATACTATATATGGTGCTTATTCTTCGTCTACAAATTTCTCCATTACCATTTGACTTACTCCCATATTGGAGAATCCCCCGTCATGATATAAATTCTGAAGAGTTACTTTCTTTGTTAGATCTGAAAATAATGTAATTGTATAATCTGCACATTCATCGGCAGAAGCGTTTCCTAACGGTGACATTTTATCAGCATACTCGATAAATCCATCAAAACCTTTCACTCCTTTTCCTGCCGTAGTTGGAGTTGGCGATTGCGAAATGGTATTGACTCTTACTTTTTTATCTCTACCAAAAAAGTATCCAAAACTACGAGCAATCGATTCCAGGTATGCTTTATTATCTGCCATATCATTATAATCCGGAAAAACTCGCTGTGCAGCCATATATGTAAGTGCTACAATACTTCCCCATTCATTCATTGTTTCTTTTTTATAAAGAGTCTGCATCGTTTTATGAAATGAAAGTGCAGAGACATCCCATCCTTTTTCACTCCAATCATAATTAAGGTCTGTATAGTGACGCCCCTTTCTTACATTTACGGACATTCCTATGGAATGAAGTACGAAATCAAGTTTTCCGCCTAATATCTCTACTGACTTATCAACAAGATTTTCTAAATCTTCTAGTGAGGTAGCATCCGCAGGTATAATTAGAGAGTTAGTTTTCTCTGCTAATTCTTTGATAGCACCCATTCGCATCGCAACAGGGGCGTTAGTAAGCACAAAGCTTCCACCTTCTTCAAAAACACGTTCTGCTGTTTTCCACGCGATTGAATTTTCGTCCAGCGCACCGAAAATTATTCCCCTTTTGCCTTTTAATAAATTGTATGACATTTAAAAGTAAATTATAAAATGATTTTATGAACGGTAAAGATAACAAAACGACCTAAACCAAAAACATACTCTATCAACTTTAGCTTAATGATGTAATAAAGATTTTGCGTGTGTTAAGGCAGAGTCCGATATATTTTTACCGCCTATCATTTCTGCAATTTCTTTAATTCTATCGTCTTCACTTAACAGTTTGAGCCTTGTTACCGTGGTATTGTCTATATCTTCTTTAAAAACTTTGTATTGACTTTGACCATTGGCTGCTATCTGTGGTAGATGTGTTATACTGAAAACCTGAAGATTCTTACTCATCCTTATCATCAAGTCTGCCATCTTATGAGCTACTTCTCCTGAAACTCCAGTATCAATTTCATCAAAAATAATCGTTGGCAACTGAGTATATCGAGAAAGTATCGCTTTTATAGCAATCATAATTCTGGATAACTCTCCGCCAGATGCTACTTTCTTTAATTCTCCAAAAGACCCTCCTTTATTTGCAGAAAACAAGAATTCCAGCACTTCTTTTCCATTAGCAAGATATTTATCCTGCAATTCCAGGGAAGTTTTAAAAGTAGCATTAGGCATTCCCAACGCTTTTAATATATCTTCTAATTCTGAAACCAGTGTAGGCAGTGCTTTTGTTCTTTTTTCATGAATTCTAATTGCAACTTTATCCAGTTGTTCTTTTGTGGTTTCGATCTCTTTTCTGATCAATTCTATATCTCCGGACAGCGACTCCGTTTTAATTACTTTTTCCTGTAGTTCTTCTTTTATAGCGACAAGTTCATCGATGGATGATACTGCGTGTTTTGTCTGAAGATTGTGGATCATCTGTAATCGCTGACTGACTTCTTCTAATTGCTCTGGATCCGCTTCTAAACGTTCTAATTCATTTTGTAACGAATCGTTTATATCTTCTAATTCTATATATACACTCTGAATCCTATCTGATAATTCTTTTAGCACTGTAGAATAAGGAGCTACTTTAGAGGTATTAGTCTTTATAGTATTCAAAAGATCAGAAACGCCAACTTCTTCTGAAGAAATCAAAGAAACCGATCCGGATAACCTTTCCTGAATTTCTTCTATATTAATGAGGGTTTCATATCTTCCTTCTAATTCTGATAGTTCTCCAGACTTAAGCTTTGCTTCTTCAAGCTCATTGAATAAAAAAGAATTATAATCGTGTTCTTTTATAAATTCCTGTTGACTTTCGACAAGTATTCTTTCCTCTTTTTCTTTTTGTTTTAGCAGCGCTAATCCACGTTGATAAGATTCAATTTCACGGCCAGATTCTGACAAGGCATCTAATACCTTAAACTGAAAATCATTCGTAGTCACTTCTAGCGTTTGATGTTGACTATGAATATCAATTAACCGAAGACCTAATTTGTTTAATGAATTAAGCGTAACAGGCGTATCGTTAATAAAAGCTCTGGATTTACCTGAAGGTAAGATCTCTCTTCGGATAATTGTTTCTGCTTCGTAATCTAGATCTTCTTCCTCAAAAAAAGAGTCTAGATCATATTTTTTGATATCAAAAACGCCTTCTATTGTACATTTTATGGAGTTATCTTTTACACTACTTAAATCCGCTCGTTTACCAAGTAGGAGACCTAGAGCTCCTAAAAGCAAGGATTTACCTGCTCCTGTTTCTCCGGTAATAGTAATCAGACCAGTATCAAAAGATACCTGTAGCTGTTCTATTAGAGCGAAGTTTTTTATCGAAAGACTTCTTAGCAAAGGATAGTGATATTTTGTTAATGATTAAAAGAAGTAAATATACTATAGTTTTAAAAAGATTTCAATAAAGAAAAACTTAAAACTTTATCTCTGCCCAATTAGTTGCATAAGTCGGCGCTATTCTACTTAGTGTAGCCATAGTTTCTGCAATATTAACCGAAGGACCGCCAGAGAGAATTCTAGATACTTCATCAGCTTTTGCATCAAAAAAAACTCTCATTATATAAGAATTGGGTCTGGTCCTATGCATTCCTTCTAAAGCTTTCATGGATTCTAAGACAGCTTCTTTTCCTTTTTTTAAATCATTATTCATAATATCAAGACCTTCTCTATGATATGAATACATTGCAGTTCTATATCCATCAAAAGTACCTGATAACAAATCATCATTTAGCCTAAATCTGGTCTGTGAACCATCTTGCCCGTTCCAACCCAGGGTATTACTTCCTTGTGCATTTCCAACTATATTTTTAGCCTCTTGAAAATAGTCGGTCCCGGAATTTAATTCAAAACTATCGGCATCTACACCAAGGATTGTATATAAATAAAAAGCCACTACCGAAATTAGGTTTGACTCGAAATTGTTTGGATTATAGTTTAATGGCTGAAATTCTAGATAATTGAAATTAAACTGCTTATCATTGATATTTAAAATTGTGGTCTTATAATTAGATCCATATACTGGTCTAGAAGCCTGAACCTGTATCGTTGCGGTAAAGCTATCATTAGCGTTACCTAAAATATTTATAAAAAAACTACAATCAATCCTTTCTTCTGTCCGGTAATCAAGTTCTGTCCATTTTGTATTATTAATAAACTCGGCAACCGATCTTTCCAGCGTTTTAAAAACTTGTAAATTAGGATTCCCGGTTTGCTCTGCATTAACCACAACAGTGGCATTAAATTCCTGGGCATTAATTATTATTGTACATAAAAATATTACAAAGAGAAAAAATTTATGCATTGCGTAGTTCATTAATTTCATTAAAAATATCCTGAGCAACCTCTGTTTTGGTTTTTAATTCAAACGCTTTAATTTCAAATTTATGATTAATTAAAGTGACTTTATTGGTTTGTCCTTTAAAACCTGCTCCCTTGTCATTGAGAGAGTTTAAGACGATCAAATCAAGATTCTTCTTTTTTAATTTGTTTTTAGCGTTTTCTTCTTCATTTTCAGTTTCTAATGCAAAGCCAACCAAAAACTGATGTTTCTTTACCGACCCCATCCATTTCAGGATATCTGTTGTACGCTCTAATTCGATTGAAAAATTATTGTCTGACTTTTTTATCTTCTGATCCGATATGATTTTAGGCCTGTAATCCGCTACTGCCGCAGAAGCGATGGCGATATCACAGGTATCGAATTCTATTGTTACGGCTTCATACATAGATGCAGCACTAACTACTCGAATTACTTTTATAAAATCGTGGGTAACTTCTAAAGAAGATGGCCCTAAAACAAGTGTTACCAAGGCTCCGAGATTAGCAGCAGACTTAGCTAATTCTATTCCCATTTTCCCACTAGAATGATTCCCAATAAATCGAACAGGATCGATTGCTTCGTAAGTAGGTCCAGCGGTTATAAGAACCTTTTGTCCTTTGAGAGGAAGTTTTTCTAGAATATCTTTTTCTATGAAATCAACTATAGTAGAAGGTTCTGCCATTCTTCCTTGTCCTATCAAACCACTTGCCAGTTCTCCGGATTCTGCAGGGATCATTATATTACCGAACTCCTGTAATTTCTTAAAAGTTTCGTGTGTTGACGGGTGATTGTACATGTCAAGATCCATAGCTGGTGCGAAATACACAGGACATTTGGCTGATAAATAAGTAGCCAAAAGCAGGTTATCGCTATTACCTGTTGACATTTTGGAAAGTGTATTGGCCGTTGCCGGAGCAATGACCATTATATCTGCCCACAATCCCAGTTCTACATGATTATTCCATTCAGCATTTTCATCTTCTTCATCGTAAAAAGAAGAATTTACAGGATTTTTAGATAGTGTAGAAAGCGTAAGTGGCGTTACAAAATCTTTCGCAGCAGGAGTCATCACGACTTTTATTTCTGCTCCTGATTTAATGAACAAACGCACTAATGCTGCTGTTTTATAAGCAGCAATACCAGCGGTAACACCTAATAAAATCTTTTTACCGCCTACTATTGATGACATACTTATAGAGATTCCGAGTCTGTCTTTGTATTTCTGTGATATATTTTACCATCTAACCATTCTTGGGCTGCCAACGCATGTGGTTTTGGCAATCTTTCATAAAATTTAGAGACTTCTATTTGCTCTTTATTTTCAAAGATTTCTTCCAGACTATCATTATAGGTAGCAAATTCATCTAATTTCTCTAAAAGCTCTTTTTTAATATCAACATTAATTTGATTAGCTCTTTTTGAAATCACAGAAATTGCCTCATAAATATTTCCTGTAGACTGATCTACTAAATTCTTATCAATTGTAGTTGTATTTACAGGGGCATTACTTTTTTTCAAATCCATTTTCTCCTATGTTTTCTAGTTATATTTTTCTAATCTTGATTTTATATCTTCTGATATTTCATCGGCATTGGTAGTAAACTCGCCTTCTTTATAATATTTTTTGTAGTTATTATAAAAATTATTGGCTGTTTCTAACCTTTCTTTTACAAAAACTTCATAACTACCGATAGCCAATAAATACTGAGATTCTAACTTGTAATATAGCGCTTTTTCTCTAAAAGATGAACCGGGATAGTCGATTAAGTAGTTATCAAAAGAAGTGATTGCCACTTTATAATCTTCTCTGTGATGATATTGCTTTGCTATTTCAAAAGCTTTTCTTTCTTTTTTAGTTCTTAATTCTTCAACTAATTTATTTGCTTCATTAAGGTTTTCACTATCCGGATATGCATTTATATAGGTCTGAAGTTTCTCTAATGCCTCATCTGTTTCTGTTTGATCCAGGCTATATCTGGGTGATAAGAAATAATAGCTTTTTGCACCTTTATAGAAAGCTTCTTCTCGCTTATCGCTATTAGGATATGATTTAGCAAACCTTTCAAACTGATATCCGGCTAAATAATAATCTTCCAGATTATAATATGTATCGGCATAATAGTACATTACTCTTTCCGCTTGTGGTTTTCCTCTAAACTGAGGCACTATCTGCTCGAAAAGACGTAATGCTTTTTTATATTTACCTTCTTTATACAGCTCTTCCGCCAATTTATACTTAGGTCCTACTTCTTCTTCTTTGAGCACTCTCTGATACTCACTACAAGAACCAATGGCCAATACGAAAATTAACAAAAACAATAATCTATTCATATCTTAAAAAAACATCTGGCAAAAATAGATATTTCTACCGTATTACAAAAACTTTAATTCATCTATTAAATAACTGTATAATTACAGGTTTGTTGCAGAATAAAAGAGAAACTATTGCCTATTTATTCTTCGTACTGACAGTATTACTTAATTTACTATGATCCAGTATGGTATAACCATCTTCGTCATAATTAAATGCAGGCACAAAAGTAGTATCAAGCTTCAAGTTTTGCAGAATATATGAATGGATTTGATGAACTTCTTGTGCAAATGATTCATCATAATAACTAACGAGAATCAATATCTCCCCATTAAGATTAGGTAATGTGTCTCGATCAAATTCTGCCAGCGGACTGGATGTATCAATCGGATGTACTATTGTCCATGTGGTCGGTAGATATGTAATCTCGTTTCTTTCTAAGTCCAGATTATAAAAATTATTAATGTATTTATCGTTCTTCTTCTGTGAAAGTGAGAGCGTTGCTTTTATTCTCGGGGTAATCATTACGTTAGTGGTCTTACCCATTAACCGAAACATAAGACAATCTTTTTTATTATGTGTACGCAACACCATTACTTCACTAAATTCTATACTAGGTCTGGGTTTGGAAAACCTTCCATATAACAAACCTGTGATAAAAGAGAAGCTTAACAACCCTATTAAAGCTTGTAGCGAAGAAATCACTCCAAATATAATTCCTTTAGGTGCCATGGCACCGTACCCCACCGTTGTTATAGTTTGGGCAGAAAAAAAGAACCCTTTAAGAAAATCTCTAAATGCATTCCCTGTCGGCTCTGCAATAGCAGAAATACCAATTGAAGTATACACCAGAGCAAACACTGAATTTATGAGTACATACCCTAAAAACACCCAACAAAAAAATTCTGTCCAAGTAATACTGATCAAGTAATTATAACTTCTGGAAACAGAAGTCTTTCTATTAATATGTTTTATATTAAAAGAACCATCGGGATTTATAAATCGCTGAGCTCGTTCATTAGAAGACAAACCAATACCAGGATCTTTTATTGTTTTAGCCATAAAAGCTTACTAATTATTTTTAATAAATTTTTCTATTTTAGTCGCTAACTTATCAGAGACAGAGATCAATGGTAATCGTAAATTATCCTTACAAATACCCTTTACTTTTAGAATATTCTTAATTCCGGCTGGATTACCTTCTTTAAAGGCATAATCTAAAACAGGTAACATTTTATACAAAATCTCGAATGCCTTTTCTGTTTCTCCAGACAACCCTAAACGAATCATTTCTGAAAATTCTTTCGGAAATCCTTGTCCGATTACACTAATTACACCATCTCCACCTGCTACCACTAACGGAAGCGCTAATGTATCATCACCTGAAATAACGAGAAAATCTTTAGGTTTATCCTTAAGAATGTTTAATACCTGGGTAAAATCTCCCGTTGCTTCTTTGATTCCTATAATTTTTTCTAATTGCGCTAATCGAAGCGTTGTCTCGGCAGTCATATTGACTCCCGTTCTGGAAGGCACATTATATAATAAAACCGGCAGTGTAACAACTTCGTTAATTGCTTTGTAATGCTGGTAGATTCCTTCCTGCGTTGGTCTGTTATACATAGGAACTACAGACAAAATTGCATCAAAAACCGATACATCAGTGTCTTTTATTTCCTGAATAATAGCTGCTGTATTATTTCCCCCAATTCCAATCACAAGCGGTAACCTATTATTATTTATTTTTACAATATGGGCTACTAATTTCTTTTTTTCTTCTCCAGAAAGTGTTACTGATTCTGCGGTTGTTCCTAAAACCACTAAATACTCTACTCCGCCATCTATACAAAACTCGACTAATGATTCAACTCCTTCTAAATCAATTGAACCGTCATTATTAAATGGTGTTGCTAACGCAACACCAGTTCCTTTCAGAAAAGCACTCATATTATATAATCTGTAAAATTTTTAAATATTTTTTTAATTCGGAAATAAAAAGATCTATGTTTTGATTTGCTGCACCAATCACTAAATCATTAATACGGTTATCAATTTCTGCAAAACCAACTTTAAACTTAGCTTTCGAAGCTGCAGCAACATAATCAAGCTCTAGTTTGCTTTCGGAGTAAAAGTTAATTAAAACATCATAGTCCTTATCTATAAATTCATTTAAAGAATTACTCTTAACAGATCCCCCTACTCCAAAACTTTTATCATTATAATATGCAGCATCCTTATCGTCAGAGATTTCTTTCTCATCCTCTTTATACCCCATTACTTTTAACCGGTCAGACTTCACTCCTAATTCATTAGCCAACTTAACTACAGATAAAATATTAACAGATTGTGAGGCATCAATTAAAACGGCTAAACTTTTTATACTCGATACCTCTCTGGCCTGAGGCTTTCTTTTTTTAATATGAGATTCAATGCTTTTTTTTAGTGCATTTCTTTTAAGACCCTTTAAAATCATTTATAAATAAAGATTAAGACACAAATGTAGCCATTTTACCTTTTAAAAATACGCTGTATACTTTAAGAAATATAGAAAAATAAAAAGATTCTGCATTTTAGTTATTTAATTAACAATATGTTCCAATCTGTATTATTATCAAGATCGTCCATAACATAATTATTAAAAAAAGTTATCGCTTTCATCTCCCGGTTGAATAGGTTTTGCATCTATCAAAAATTTTAATAAAAAATAAAGCCCTACTATCTCTGCTATATTAATCAGTATAGTGAATACCCTGGTGTAATAATAAAAGTAATTTATTAATAAAAAAGCACTCACAAAAAGGCAGCAACTGGCAGAAATAAAAAGCCTAACATTACCGTAATATTTGTCAATAGTATATATAAAAAAACATATTCCTACAAACAAGAGGAGTGCTATTAGAATCATAAAAAAAGAGATTATAGAATCCACAAGCGCAGGGAGCACTAATTGGGATATTGAAAAAGTTAAATATGATATGAGGATGAAACTAATTATTATAGGAAAGGTAATTAGTTTTCTAATTTTTAAATCTCCGAAGGAGATATAATTTTTTAACAACAAAAAATTAAATAAATAAAATAATACAAGTATTAAAGCAATTACATCAAAATATCTAGCAAAATCATGATACACCAGTGTATCATTCATTAGCAATAAAATCATACTTACAAAATAATAAACACTTTTAGTTTTACTATTAAAAATGTATATAAAAATCAGAGAAATAGGTATTAAAGGCTTTGTGTAAAGTAAATATTGTTCTTCAAAAAAAACAGCTACAACAATAACTAACACAAATGAAAAGTAGAACAATATATATGTTAACCTGGCAACCTTCAATGAGATAAAATACTTTGTGATTCTTAATTGTCGTTGAAGATATTAAAAAACTAAAAAAACTCTATGTTGTCAGGTTTTAAATCCTTTTGTTCGATAAAAAATTTAACTAGGAAGTAATGCCCAAAAAGCTGCAAGACATTAATAATAACAACAAATATATCCAGATAAATATACAACTTGTTAAGTGTTGTAAGAATATTAACTATAAGAAAACAGGACGCAGCAATCATTAAGGAAGAACTCACTACTGTCTTACTGTTAAGATAAATGTAATAACAAAAACCAATAAACGATATAAAAAACACAATTAGTATATTAAGATACAATTGATCATCAATAACATTTATTGAGATCATATCAGCAACTGAATACACCACATATATAATCAAACCCATCGTAATCAGTAACTGAAGGGTGAAAATTTTCTTGATTTGGATTTTGACTTTTTGAAGACTCTCCCATAATAAAATCATATTTAAACAATAATAAATGGAGGCGACAATATTAATGATTCTAAAATATCCTTTAAAATCAATTACAGATAAAATTTCTGCTGTCAGAACCAATAACATGGCTACCAAAACCAAATAATTTATTCTTACTACCTCTACTATATAATAAAAAGAAACTGAGCAAACCACTAGCGTTTTAGAATATATCAACCATTCATGATTAAAAACAGAAGTCAGCAGTAACAAAGCTCCTGAGAGAGATATAAATTGATATGCTAGTTTTTTTTTACCCAATAGTATCTTAATTATTTCAGAGCGTTATAGATTCATACTATTATTACACGACTGTTTTTCATAATAGAATAAGCACTTGCTTTGTCCAAATCCCTTCCATTATAGCCAACCCTATTGACCAGATTCGTGAATCACTAAATCATAGGAAATAAAAAAGCAATGTCATCCAAAGAAATACGTAGAAAAAATACAGCTGTATATAACAAGTTCTCTGATACGTTAATAAAATACCTCCTTTAATAAATATTTAAGATTTAAGACGGCAGCACCGTAAACAAATAATTTAAATTAGGTTGTATATAAAACAACAATATCCTCTTGAGTATAGTATCCCAAACATTTTTCCTTATGTTAATATACTAAATTTCAAATAAATAAACGGAACGTAATATTTCAATAATATACTAACCTTCAAATTTTCAGAGGATCTACACTCGAAATTTTGAACTTTACTAAGAAGAATACAGCAAGTAATTGATGTATAGAATTTATAATTTTAAGTTGTAAAGAAGGAATATGAAATCGGTCTAGCGCAAAACACGCATCACTAATTACAAAATTTAAAATTGCAATGGCAAACCATAAGGACTTGGGAGATCTTATATTTACATATTGAAAAACAGCGCCTATTAACAACAGATAAAGAATGATGATATATGCTATACCAAAGGGCCTTATATCACCCATAGACTGATTCGTTACGGCATATATTTGATACGCAATAAAAGTCCAGATTGCAAAAAATATTACTAAGTACATAAGATCCGTATTATTAAAATCTATCCGTTTGTGGTCTTTATACAAAAAATAGAAAAGAATAAAGTAACACAATGTATAGCTTAATAAAACATATCTGAACCCGTTCTCTATTCCAGTCAAGAGAAATATATCTCCGAGAAAACAAAAAGACAAAACAATAATAAACAAAGGATCCACCTTATCAACGTTAAACCAATACAGCATAAAAAATAATGGCACCGTCATTGGCTTAACATATAACTCAATAGCAGGATTTTGTAATATGGTACTTAGGACACATAAACTACCCGTAATTAGTAACAATATTTTTATAAGTGTCCTTATCTTCATTACTATATCAAGTTAAGAAAATCATCTTCGCTTATGATTGTTATACCTAGCTTATTTGCTTTTTCTAATTTACTTGGACCCATGTTTTCACCAGCAACTACGTATGTCGTTTTAGAAGAAATAGAACTAGAAACCTTACCACCATTATCCTCTATTAATTTCTTAAGTTCTGTTCGGGATACTTTTGCAAAAACACCAGAGACAACGAAAATTTGACCATTTAATGTATCTGTTTGGTTGGCGAGTTTATCAGCAGAAATCTCTAGTTGAACTCCGAATTGAATAAGTCTGTCGACTAACAATCTATTAGGTTCACTATCAAAAAATTCTCTGACGCTTTGGGCTATTTTAATTCCGATTTCATCTACATTAACCAAGTCTTCTTCTGTAGCAGCGATAATTGCACTTATTGATTTGTAGTGTCTGGCCAACTTTTTTGCTACTGTTTCCCCTACATATCGTATCCCCAAACCAAATAAGACTCTTTCGAAAGGAATATCTTTAGATTTTTCAATCCCTTCTATCAAGTTATCTGCACTCTTTTCTGCCATTCTTTCAAGTGGAATAACTTGTTCCTTCTTCAGGTCATATAAATCTGCGTAATTAGAAATCAACCTTTCCTTTACCAGCAATGCAACGGTTTCTCCTCCTAAACCTTCGATATCCAATGCCTTCCTAGAAATATAATGTTGTATTCTTCCAATAATTTGAGGAGGACATCCTTGAAAATTAGGGCAATAATGCTGTGCTTCGCCTTCTTTTCTTATCAACTCGGTATCGCATTCGGGACAGGAAGTAATATATTGAGTAGGACCAGAATCTTTATCTCTTTTAGTAAAGTCTACCCCAACAATCTTTGGTATGATCTCCCCTCCTTTTTCTACAAAAACGATATCTTCTTCACGAATATCAAGTTTCTCGATCTGATCCGCATTATGAAGTGACGCCCTTTTTACAGTAGTTCCTGCTAATTGTACAGGTTCAAGATTGGCTACTGGGGTAATTGCACCGGTTCTGCCAACCTGATAGGTAATTTCATTAAGTCTGGTAACAGCCTGTTCAGCTTTAAACTTATATGCCATTGCCCACCTTGGTGCTTTTGCTGTAAAACCTAACTCTTCTTGCTGCTGAAGATCATTAACTTTGATAACTACACCGTCCGTTTCATAAGGTAGCTCTCTTCTTTTATGATCCCATAAATTTACAAACTCCAGAACTTCGTCTACAGATTTGGCAAGGTGTGATTCCTGAGGAACCTTGAATCCCCATTTTCTCGCCTTTTCCAGACTTTCGTATTGCGTAGAAATCCCTAATCGATCTCCTACGAGATTATACAGTAAACAATCTAAAGGTCGTTTTGCCGTCTCACTACTATCCTGAAGTTTTAGACTTCCGGAAGCTGTATTTCTTGGGTTTGCGTATGGCTCCTCTCCTGCGGCAATACGCTCTTGGTTCATTTTTGCAAAACCCTCATATGGTAGCACGATTTCACCTCTTATATCAAATTTTGGCGGATAATCTCCTTTTAATTTTAAGGGAACAGATTTTATTGTTTTTACATTCGTCGTAACATCATCTCCCTGAATTCCATCTCCTCTGGTCACAGCCCTAAGTAACTCACCGTTTTCATAAGTAAGACTTATAGACGCTCCATCATATTTAAGTTCACAGGTATAACTTACATCTCCATCAACCATTTTTTTAATTCTGGTTTCCCAATCCAACAAATCTTCCTTAGAATATGAATTATCTAAAGAATACATACGATATTCATGAACCACTGTATCAAAATTCTTAGTAACCTCTCCTCCCACGCGTAATGTAGGTGAATTAGCATCATAAAATTCAGGATGACTTTCTTCTAATGCCTGAAGCTCTTTGAGTTTCATATCAAACTCATAGTCGCTAATTGTAGCAGCATCCAGCACATAATAGTTATAGTTATGTTGTCTTAATTCCTCGCGTAGTTGATTGATCTGTTGTTCTATATTCATTGTTCTGGTATCAGTTTTCTGGTATCAGTATTTTATTTCTATTTATGTTCTATCTGATTTTAGCCATTTCGGCACTTGAACTGGCTTAAATTCTCTCATTTTCTCCAATAAACAATCTACATCATCATCAACTAAAAGTAATTCATAATTATCCATTTTCAGGAAGCCATTACGGACCATATTTGCTAATAGTTGTAATAAATGATCATAAAAACCATTGATATTAAGCAGGCCTATTGGTTTTTGATGTAATCCTAACTGAGACCAGGTAATAATCTCAAACAACTCCTCTAAAGTCCCAAAGCCACCTGGCAATGTTATAAAACCATCACTCAATTCGTGCATTTTCATTTTACGCTCATGCATATTCTCTGTGGTTACCAATTCTGTTAGCCCCAGATGAACTACTTCTTTTAGCTTAAGAAAATCAGGTATAACACCTATCACTTTTCCCTTTTTGTTTAGCGCTCCTTCAGCAACTTTACCCATAACACCAATTTTTGCAGCACCGTACACCAAAGTAACATCTTGCTCAGCAAGTTTTTCTCCTAATAACAAGGCTTTATCAATTACCTCAATATCATTTCCTTCGCTGCTTCCGCAAAAGACACAAACAGAAGTTAAGTTATCCATAGATTGTTTAATTTTAGGTCTGATTAGCTCGGATCATCCGATCATTCGTATACAAATCTTTGCGTAGGGTTACAGGTTCAAATCTTTGTTCCTCGATCATCTTTTTTGTTTCATTTCCAAGATATTGATTAATTTCAAAATATAATAACCCTCCTTCATTCAGGCTCTTTTTAGACAATGCTGTAATTTTTTTGTAAAAAATTAAAGGATCTGTATCTGACACAAAGAGGGCCAAATGAGGTTCATTTTCTAATACATTAGGTTTTATTTCTACTTTTTCCAACTCCCTGACATATGGTGGATTAGATACTATAACATCAAAATTACCCAAAGTATCTGTATGTAGTATATCTGCTTGTATCAAGCTTATATCAATATTGTTTCTTGCGGCATTAGCTTTGGCAATTTTCAGTGCTTCTTCAGAGATATCGATCGCATATACATCTGCTTCAGGAATATTTTTAGCCAAAGAAATTGCTATGCATCCACTACCTGTTCCTATATCTAAAATTTTCGGTTTTCTACCACTTGTATTGCTATTGAAGTCTTTAATAACCCAATCTACCAACTCTTCTGTTTCCGGTCTGGGAATTAACACATGCTGATTGACTTTAAATGGAAGTCCATAAAACTCTGTTTCTTCTACAATATACTGGATCGGATCCTGATTCTTTAATCGATTTTCAGCATTCATAAACTTAGAAAGCTGATCACTGCTTATCGCATTATTCAAAGACAAAGCCACATCTACGCGCCTCATTTCTAAAAACTTTTCAGTAAGTATATAGAAAAAAGATAAAACTTCATCAGGCTCATATAATTCTGATAAAGACTTTATAAAATCTCTTCTAAGGTCTTTAATTTTCAAACCTATAATTCTTTAATCATCCACGCCTGACAGCTGTAGTGCCCAGTATCACCCATTGGTTTATCTAACGATTTAAATCCGACTTTACCATATAATTTTCTGGCGTCTTCCATATAAGGCATCGTTTCTAAATAACATCTGGTAAACCCTTGCTCTCTTGCAAAATCCAAGCATTTATTCATCATTTCAGAACCAAGCCCTTTTCCTCTTGCTTCCTGCAAAAAATACATTTTCTGAAGTTCACATATATCTTCACTTTCCTTTTCCAGTTGCGCAATTCCAGCCCCTCCTAAGATCCGTCCGTTATCCTCAACTACAAAATATCTTTTTCTGGGTTCATTATAAGTTTCATACATCATATCCAAGGCTTCATCCTCATACGCTGTTCCTACTTTAGGAACCCCCATTTCTATTAAAACATCTCTAATTACTTGTGCTAAAGCTTTGTTATCTTCTGGGGCAACAGAACGAATTTTTATTGTACTCATTATAATTTTTAAATACTACTTTTGTTAATCTAAAAACTGGCGATATTTTATTTTAAAAATAAGATGAAATATACATTAAATCTATTCAGTAATCAATGAAGAAACTTCTATTATTATCAACAATATTAATAACTGTAATCAGCTGTTCTATATCTAAAAAACCTGAGTTTAAATATATATCGAACATAGAAGTTAAAAATGTCAGTATGCGCAATGTAACTATTCAAGCTGATGCAGTGTTTCATAATCCAAACAAGGTAAATGGGAAACTTTCTGTGGATGATATTCACATTTTTGTTGATAACATTGATGTTGGTGCTATATCGTCTAAAAAATTTGATGTTCCTTCAAGAAAAGAGTTTACCATCCCGCTAGAAGGGACATTTTCACTTTCTAAGATTTATAAAGAAAACAAAAACAATCTTTTAGGGAATGTATTAAAAATAGTACAAACGGATTCTTTGCTTATTAATTATAAAGGAAGTATTCGATATCATTTTGCAAATTTTTCTTATCCGTATAAAATTGATAAAGAACAAAAAGTAAGTCTAAAATAATAGCGTGAGGATCCACGAAACATACATGAAACGCTGTATCCAAATAGCTAAGAATGCTTTGGGTATTGCAAGACCTAATCCAATGGTGGGATGCGTTATCACTCACAATCAAATCATAATTGGTGAAGGTTACACCAGTGCATATGGAGGAAATCACGCTGAAGTGAATGCCATAGCATCGGTAAAAGACAAATCACTCTTAAAAAAAGCCACACTGTATGTTACTTTAGAACCTTGCTCCCATTTTGGAAAAACACCGCCTTGTAGCGACCTAATTATAAAACACCAAATACCTAATGTGGTAATTGGAACTATTGATACGCATAGCAAAGTTGCAGGAAAAGGCATTGAAAAGTTACGAAATGCTGGATGCAATGTTACCATAAGTGTTCTGGAAAATAAGTGCAAAGAACATCACAAGCGTTTTTTTACTTTTCATAATAAAAAAAGACCTTATATCATTCTAAAATGGGCTCAGACGTCAGACGGGTTTATTGCACCTGAAAAGACCACGAAGAGAGCACCAGTATGGATTACCAATATATATTCCAGGCAATTAGTTCATAAATGGCGTGCCGAAGAGCAAGCAATTTTGGTTGGAAACAAAACGGTAACTGCAGACAACCCAAAACTTACGATTAGAAACTGGTCAGGAAGCAATCCTATAAGAATTCTAATCGATCTATCAAATAGAATTCCAAAAGACTCGGCAATCCTTGATAAAACTGTAAAAACAATCGTAATAACCTCAGAAAAAGAACAAAGCAAAAGTAATAATACATTAATTTATGAAGCTATTAGTTCTTTAGAAAACTTGGTGCATCAAATATGTGACATCCTCTACAGACACGAAATTCAATCTGTCATTATTGAAGGTGGCAGCTATACTATTCAGTCTTTCATCGATGCAAATCTTTGGGATGAGGCCCGAGTATTTATCGGAACAAATAACTTTAAAAAAGGAGTCAAAGCACCCGTATTAAATGGCAAACCTATTTCTGGGGAAAAGATAATGGAGGACACGTTAAGAATATATCAAAATGATTAAAACTATTATTTTTGACTTTGGAGATGTTTTTATCAATCTTGATAAACCAGCAACAGCAAAAGAATTGTATAAATTAGGACTGACCTCTTTAGATAGAAAGTCACTTCTAGTTAACGAACGTTATGAAACAGGAAACATAACTAGTTTAGAATTTATAAATTATTACAAGAAATTATTACCTGGAGTTTCTAATCAACAGATAAAAAATGCCTGGAACGCAATTTTAGGGGATTTTCCGGAATATCGTTTAGAATTCATTCAAAAATTAGCAACTGAGAAGAATTATCAATTAATTCTACTTAGTAACACTAACGAATTGCATATCAATTGGATTAAAGAGAACATCTCTTTTTATTACGATTTTAAGTCATTTTTTGATGCTTTTTACTTATCACATGAAATTCATTTAAGAAAACCTAATAAGGATATTTTTCAGTTTGTATTAGAAAACCACCGATTAAGTACTCAAGAAACTCTTTTTATAGACGACACTTCTGTGAATACGAATACAGCAAAGCAATTAGGTATTCATACGTGGAACAACAATCCCGTTAAGGAAGACATTACCAGTTTATTCACCATTAAATCCGATTTATTTTGATATACCTGTTATTGAGCATAGTAGCCTCGAGTTGGATTTTTATCACTTTTAAGTTATTTGCGAAATATAATGTAGATACCTTACAAGCAATCATTTTTAATTACATAGTAGCTTGTACCTCTGGTTTGGTGGCGTATACAGAAGCATTAGAAATCAATCGTATCCCATCGTTTAGTTGGTTTTATGGAACCATTATGCTTGGGTTTATTTTTATCCTGGTATTTAACTTCATGGCTATAACGACCCAGAAAAATGGTCTTTCGGTCGCTGCTGTTGCCAGTAAAATGAGTGTCGCCATACCTGTTGTATTTGGGATTATAGTCTATAATGAAAGTACAGGTACTTTAAGAATCGTAGGGATTATAATTGCACTAATAGCTGTTTATATGACTTCTATGAAAAACGTTGGAGGAGTTTCTATAAAAAAAGAAAATCTAATTTACCCTCTATTAGTTTTTATTGGTGGAGGAGTTATAGACACTACATTAAAATTTATGGAAACCAATTATGTCGCAAAAATGGATATCCCTATTTTTTCGGCAACTATATTTGGTTTTGCTGCCATCTTAGGTATATTAATATTGGTGTGGAAAGGAATTAGGGGAACATTAAGAATAACTGCTAAAAACATCATAGCCGGAATTTGTTTAGGAGTACCTAACTATTTCTCCATCTATTTTTTAATCCAAGCTTTACGGTATGAAAACATGGATAGTTCTACAATATTCATTATTAACAACGTAGCTATATTGTTGGTTTCTACCTTTGCAGGAATTCTTTTATTTAAAGAAAAACTGATATTTAAAAACTGGATAGGCATCATACTGGCTATAATCAGTATACTTTTAGTTACTTTCTCTATATAATTTAGAAAAAATTGAACAATACAGACACGTATAAAACCATCATTACTCCAGGAGAAGAAGTGTTATTTAAAGACAAGAATAGCAAGTTTTTTGGATATTCATTTCCCATTACTTCAGAAGAAGAAGTAAAACCAATTATCGATTCCTTAAAAAAACAACATCACGCTGCAAGACATTGGTGCTACGCCTGGCAACTGGGAACAGAGCGTATTACATATCGCAGTAATGATGACGGAGAACCGAACAACTCTGCCGGTCAACCTATTTATGGTCAGATTCAATCTTTTGAAGTAACTAATATACTACTAGTAGTTGTTCGATATTTCGGAGGGGTTAAACTTGGTGTTGGAGGATTGATCAATGCGTATAGAACTGCCGCACAATTATCTTTAGAAACCTCAACTATTGTAGAAAAAACCATTAATATCAACTTCTGTTTAACTTTTGAATATAAAAATATGAATAAAGTGATGCGTATAATTAAAGAGCGCCAATTAACCATCACTGATCAAAAGTTAGAATTAGACTGTAAATTGTTTATTTCGGCAAGAAAAATGGTTGCTGATGAAATAAAAGATCTTTTCTCTGCGTTGTACGAAGTAGGAATTAAACGATTAGATAGCTAACTCTTTTTCGATTATTTCCAATAAATATGGCGGGCATAAGATTGGTTTTCTTGTCTTAGTATCGACAAAAACTAATGTAGTTGAAGCAATTGTTAATAATTCATGATTTTGATTATAAATTTCATAGTCAAAAACTATACGAGCTGTAGGAATTTTCTCTAAGCAAGTTTTAACAGTTAATTCATCGTCAAAGAATGCAGATTTCTTAAATTTAAAATCTATTGTAAACACAGGAAGCATAACACCGCTCTCCTCCATAGATTTATAAGAAACACCTAATCGGGATAACCAATCAATTCGGGCTAACTCTAAATATTGTGCGTAATTGCCGTGATGAACTACCCCCATTTGATCAGTTTCAGAATATCTGACTTTTAACAAAGTTTCAGAAGTGATTGACATGTATTTGAATTAAAATAAGATAAAGTATGCAAAATTACATTTATTAAAGTATGCGAAAAAAATAATTAAAATTCAACCCCGAAATCGTTTTTTTTTTACATTTTTTGTTCACATATTTGTCAAGCAAAAAAAGAAGGAACTTTTTCAACAATTTTCCGTTAATAACCAAAAAAAGTAATCTAACCACTCTAATGAATATAACTGCGCAATCAGTTTGGGATAATTGCCTGTCTTTTATAGAGGACAACATTACCCCTCAAGCTTTCAAAACCTGGTTTGAACCTATTAAGGCCGTAAAACTCACGGATAGCGCTTTAAGTATTCAAGTACCTAGTAAATTTTTTTACGAATGGCTGGAAGAACATTATGTAAACCTATTAAAAGTTTCCCTTACCAGAGAATTGGGAGAAACTGCCAAATTGGTTTACATTATTAAGATGGAAAACACATATGGTAATAAAAAACCATTTACTGAGAAAATTCCAAGCTCCAATAGAACAGCAGTCAGTTCTCAGGAAGTCGACGTACCTATAAAGAGCAAAAATCCTGAACTCAAAAATCCATTTGTAATTCCAGGAATTAGAAATGTAAAAATTGAGTCTCAGCTAAATCCTAGCTATAATTTTGATAATTTTTTAGAAGGAGATTCTAATAGGTTAGCCAGATCAGCAGGAATGGCTGTAGCCAATAAACCAGGCGGAACTTCTTTTAACCCTTTATTGATATTTGGCGGCGTAGGACTAGGAAAAACCCATCTTGCACATGCCATTGGTGTTAATATAAAAGACAACTATCCTGAAAAGACGGTTTTATATATCTCTGCTGAAAAATTTACTCAACAGTATATAGAATCCGTAAAAAAGAATAATAGAAACGATTTTATACATTTCTATCAGATCATTGATGTTTTGATTGTTGATGATATTCAATTATTATCCGGAAAAGCAGGCACACAAGACGTATTCTTTCATATATTCAATCATCTACATCAAAACGGAAAACAAGTAATTCTTACAAGTGACAAAGCTCCTGTAGATATGCAGGATATAGAACAACGATTACTTTCTCGTTTTAAATGGGGATTATCTGCAGAACTGCATCAACCTGATTTTGAAACCAGAATATCCATCATAAAAAACAAGTTATATCGTGATGGCGTGGAAATGCCCGAAGATATTGTGGAATTTTTAGCAAATAATATTAAAACCAATATCCGTGAATTAGAAGGAGCTATTATTTCTTTAATCGCCCACTCTTCTTTTAACAAAAAAGATATTACAATAGACCTGGCCAAAGCAATTGTTGACAATTATGTCAAGAATACAAAGCGTGAAGTGTCAATTGATTATATCCAAAAAGTGGTGAGTGATTATTTCCAGATGGATGTAGAAACGCTTCAATCCAAAACACGAAAGCGCCATATAGTGCAAGCACGCCAATTAGCTATGTTTTTTGCAAAAAAACTAACTAAAGCTTCATTAGCTAGTATTGGAACTCAAATCGGAAAAAGAGATCATGCAACAGTTCTTCACGCCTGCAAAACGGTCGATAATCTTTCTTCTACAGACAAACAGTTTAGAAAATACGTAGAAGATCTTGGTAAAAAACTTACCCTTTAATTTTAAAATTAAATGAAAATTAAAATTTTAATGGTTTGCCTTGGAAATATCTGTAGGTCGCCATTAGCCGAAGGGATTCTAGCATCAAAACTCAACCCTGATAGATTCCTTGTAAACTCCTGTGGTACCAGTAGCTATCATATTGGAGAAAATCCGGATAGACGATCTATCGAAATCGCAAAAAAATATGGAATAGATATCACCAACCAAAGAGCTGCACAGTTTAAGATAAGTGATTTTGATATATATGATTTTATTTATCCCATGGACAGCTCCAATTATGATGATATTATCAAACTCGCTCGTAATGACGACGATAAGAAAAAGGTAAAACTTATCCTAAACGAATTGCAACCCGATGCGGATTTAGATGTTCCTGACCCATATTATGGAGGAGAACAAGGTTTTGAAGAAGTCTATAAAATACTAGATAAAGCTTGTGACTGCTTAGCGCAAAAGCTATAAAGAGATAATACGTAGAAAAAACAAAGTTTTTGTATATTTAGTAACAGCTAATACTACCTAAATAAACATACTTGTGAAAAACACCTTGTTTTTTAATTCATATTTACCTTGTTTTACGGATATTTTAAAATCAGTTCAGATTATGACATCTGAAACTAAAATCAGTAATATTATCATTCCGCTACAAGCTACTTGCCCAAATGGAATTTTATTTAACCAAAACCTAGTCATCAAGTAAACCATGGAGTCCAAACCCCTAGATCCAAAAGGAAAATTATATTTAATACCAACCAGGCTTGGAGACGACGTCCCTCTGGAAGTACTTCCTATATCTATAAAAAAAGTTTTAGAACAAGTAAATCATTACATTGTAGAAAACGAAAAACCAGCCAGAAGGTTTATTAAGAAAGTAAGTCCAAGCAAATCTCAACGCTCACTTATCATACATTCTGTAAACAAATACACGGATGCTTCCGAAATACCTAATTACCTGGCACCTTGTCTTAATGGAGAATCTATAGGATTGTTATCTGATGCAGGATGCCCGGGAATTGCAGATCCAGGAGCTGAAGTAGTACGGCTTGCTCACGAGAAAGGCATACAGGTAACTCCGTTAGTAGGGCCGTCCTCAATATTTTTAGCAATGATGAGTAGCGGAATGAACGGACAGAACTTTTGTTTTAACGGATACTTACCAATAGATAAAAGCGAAAGAAAATCCACTATAAAGTCTCTTGAGAAAATTTCTTTAGAAAAAAATCAAGCTCAGATCTTTATCGAAACGCCTTACAGAAATGACAAGATGTTAGCGGATCTTATATCAATTTTAAATCCTTCTACCCGCTTATGTATCGCAAGTGATATTACTTTGACTACAGAGTATATAGCCACCAAAACTATTGAAGAATGGAAAAATAAAGAAATCGAATTGCACAAAAAACCTACAATTTTTATCCTGCAAAGAGATTTTTGATACAAAAACTTAAAAAAAAATATATTAAGCTTTTGCCTTTCTGTTAGGTTTCACAAAAGAAGTATCGAATCCAGCAAATCGTTTCATATAGTAACGAATTGTTGTACCAAACGCATCTGCAAAACCTTCTACTCCACCACTACGTAGATATTTTTTGACAGAACCTGGTCCGGCAAGATGAGCAGCGGCTAATACGCCTGACTCAGTAACAACCACACCATTGATTCGTCTACCCACAAACCATTTTAAATCCCTTCTCAAGATCCATTTGTTTCTGGAAAGATTAGCATAAAATGCTTTTTCTTGTAATTCAGGATCATTAAGAAAAGTATTCTTATTTTTGATCCCAATCATTGCCAGAGTACTCATACCAAATTGATATTTTCCTAAGTACCCAAACTGATTTATTACTCCATAATCCCCTCTTGATTCTTTAAAAGCCACAGCTTCTTTAAATCCTACATAAGATTTACCTAATTCCGGAAAAATCATATAATCCGAAATCTCATCCTCTACTTCATTAAAGTTAGGAGCGATATAATGAAGATCTAAACCTTTTGTACTATACAAACTTAGATCAACGCTATTTTTTGGTGTAAAGCTTACTAATAAGATTCCTCCAATTGTAAGAATTACGAAAAGTCCAATTATCCTTTTTATCATATAAAAAATTTCTAAGTAGACATCAAAAAGATGTTCCCCACTACTTAAATTTTTGCGGTGCAAATATACGATATTATTTCAAGGCATCACTAATCACATGTTAAATTTATTATAATATTGAAAAACAGCTATTTACACTAAAAAAAACGTTAAAAAATATAAGAAAAAGATACTTTAAGGTACAATAAACGCATTTAAACGTCAAATAAAGGGTTTTTATCGATAAAAAATTGATCGCGCTAATAGGTAGTAATTAACAAAACCTCAAACGATATTGTTAATAAAAAAGTAGAGTTTTAACTAATGGTTTTGAAAAGTACCAGTTTTTTTCCTACGAAAACAAACATTGATTGCTATCGATTTATTCCTTGTTTATTGATCCAATTTACGTATTGTTTTTTGTTCTTGTTGTGCTGAGCAATAGTCTTAGCAAATTTGTGATACCCAAAGTTTTCTACATTAGCAACGAAGAAATAATATTCGTGCTTTTCATAGTTAAGCACGGCATCAATAGCCGAAATATCAGGCATAGTAATTGGTCCTGGAGGTAGTTTACTATACTTATAAGTGTTGTATGGACTGTCGAGCTCCAAATCCTTATACAAAACCCTTTTGATCACAACATCCCAATTATTCCTATGTTTTTTTAGCGCATAAATAACTGTGGGATCTGCATCCAATTTCCATCCGTTATTATATCGATTCATATATACTCCCGCTACCCTTGGACGTTCATCAATCTTTGCTGTCTCTTTCTGAACTATAGAAGCGATGATTGTCACTTCTACCGGCGTTAAACCAATCTTTTTTGCTTTTTCTTTTCTTTTATCATTCCAGAAACGGTTATATTCGGTTAGCATTCGACTTCTAAACTGTTCTGCAGATGTATTCCAGAAAAACTCGTATTTATTAGGGATGTACATTGACAACGCATTATCAATCGTAAAACCGTGCTCATTAATAAAATCCTTATCTTTAAAAGCCTTTAATAATGAGAGACTATCAGCTTCTATCTGCTGAGCGATCCTACCTGCGAGGTTCTCTAATCTTTCCTGGTTATTAAAACTTAGCTGAATCGGTGTGTTCTTACTTCTTAAAAGATCAACAAGCTCATTATTGTTCAGACCCTTTTTAATAATATATCTTCCTGCTTTTACCTTATTCGCGTATCCTTTTTTGCTCGCTATTTTATCAAAAGTCGAAGTGTTCTTTAATAAAGGATGTACTATTTTTCTTAACTCAGAATAGGTAGTACCTGACGGCACATACACGGTAGCTGTTTCCGTTTCAAAATTCGTATTTGGAGAAAAAACTGCCTGATACACATAATACGCAAACAAACCCCCAGCTACTAAACCTATCAAGGCTATAAACAATAAAATTCTCTTAATGTACATATATAAGTTGATATAATAATTCATCCTTGTAATTACCATTTACAAGGTTCCAATCTTTCTTAATTCCTATTTTTTTAAATCCTAGTTTCTCAAATAGTGTAATGCTTGCTATGTTATCTTCAGCAATATTAGCATATAATTGATGTAATCGAAGATGTGTTTTAGCATAATTCTTTACCAGCGCTAGGGCTTCTTTTCCATATCCTTTACTTCGATGCGCTTCTTCTGCGATAAGAATACCAATTCCTGCCCTATTATGAGTAGGATTAAAATCAAACAAATCAATAAATCCTAAGATAGCTTCATCATAAGAACATATCGCGAGACGCAATTGTTTTACATCATAAATATCCTGATGCGCATTTTCTAGATATTGTTTGATCAAAAACCTTGAATAAGGTGTTTGAGTAGTACTCATTTCCCATATTCGTTCATCATTTTCTATCAAATAGATAAAATCTAGATCTTCCGGCTCTAATGCTCGCAAAAAAATATGTTTCCCTTTAAGAGTTAACATACAATCTCTCCTTTAAAAACTTGTTCTGCAGGACCAATAAGAAATATTTCTTCATATCCATTCTTAGTTTGTTTAAAAGTAACTTTTAATTCTCCTCCTGGAGTTGTGATATTAATTTCCTGTTTGTTGGTCATTTTGGCAGTATGCATTGCTAAGGCTACTGCTGTTACTCCAGTACCGCAAGACAAAGTCTCATTTTCCACACCTCTTTCATAGGTTCTAACTGCAAATATATCTTCTCCTTGTTTTTCTACAAAATTAACATTGCTTCCTATCTCGAAATAAGGAGCACTATTCCTTATTTTACGTCCAATATTGGTAACATCATAATCCACTAAATTATTCACCATAGCTACGTGATGCGGAGAACCTGTATCCAAAAACAAATGTGAAGCGTATTTCTCAATTTTGGAAACATTTTGCATTTGTAAATAAACAAGTCCATCCTTAATTTCTGCTTTATGTTTTCCGTCGATTGCAGTAAAAGTAGCCATATCTTTCACGACTCCCAGAAATGCCGAAAACGCAACTAGACATCTACCTCCGTTTCCACACATGGAACTCTCGTTACCATCAGAATTAAAATAAACCATCTTAAAATCATCTTCATTATTTTCAGGAAGCTCCAATAACATCAGACCGTCTGCTCCTATACCAAATTTCCTGTCACAAAGTCTGGCAAAAAGTTTGGTATTATTTTTGGATATCAATGATTCTCTATTATCAATGATTACAAAATCGTTACCTGTACCTTGGTATTTATAGAATGTAAGATTCATTATTCTTATACTATTATAATGGACAAAGGTACAAAGAAAGTACGCATATTATCGTTGTTAATGGTGCGTTAAATATCAAAAAAAGATATACTATAATTGTAATTTTAAAAGTTATATAGAGTCTATACTATAGTACTAGTCAAATTAAACAAAAAAGAAAAGATGATGAAAAGATTTTTGAGCTTATTGGTTGTCGCTATTTTAGCAGGTGTAGTAACATTAGGATCATATAAGATTTTAATTGAACCCACCGATGTAGTTGTTACTAAAAACGAAACTGCACCAAAAACAAATGTGATTCCGACAACTTATACCCCTACTAATTTTGATGCAGTTAGCACAAATACCGATTTTACTGTAGCTGCCGAAAAAACAGTGAATGCTGTAGTACACGTTAAACAATATGGAATTACCAGAACTCCGAGAAATCTTATGGAGTATTTTAGAAATGGTGGTGCTACAGAAAGAAGAATACAAGGAGCCGGTTCCGGAGTGATTATAACCGAAGATGGCTATATCGTTACCAACAATCACGTTATTGATGGTGCGACAGATTTAGAAGTTACGTTGAACAATAACAAATCATACAAAGCGGAAGTAATTGGTACTGCCCCTCAATCGGATATTGCGCTACTTAAGATTGATACAAATGATAAGTTGACCTACATTCCTTTTGGTGATTCTAACACTGCTAAAATAGGAGAATGGGTATTAGCTGTTGGTAATCCATTTAACTTAACCTCTACAGTGACTGCTGGTATTATAAGCGCTAAATCCAGAGACCTGAACGAATACGATGGGAATTTTCAATCTTTTATTCAGACAGATGCAGCCATCAACCCGGGAAATAGCGGTGGAGCATTAGTAAATATTAAAGGAGAACTGATAGGAATAAATACAGCGATCACTTCGCAAACCGGTAGTTATGTTGGCTATGCTTTTGCGGTACCATCCAATAACGCACGTAAAATTGTAGAAGATATTCTGGAGTTTGGAGATGTACAAAAAGGAATATTAGGAATAAACGGAGATAACATAACTTCTGAAATTAAAACAAAGTATAATCTAAAAGAAACTCAAGGTGTGGTTATTACTAATGTGGGGGAAGATAGTGGTGCTAGAAAAGCCGGACTAAAGGTGGGTGATGTTATCAAAGAGATAGATGGTATTAGAATCAAAAAATTCTCTGACCTGACTGGTTACGTAAACACCAAAAACCCTAACGATGTAATCAATGTGAAAATTAAGCGTGAAAACGGTGAATTAAATTTACCTGTTACCTTGTCCAAATATGTGATTCAGAGGTATAGTATTGAAGATGTAGGTGTAGAAGTTGCTAATCCAAACCCGGAATACTTAAAAAGATTCAATTTGGATTATGGAGTAATTATAAGCAAAGCTTTAAACCCTAAAATGCAACGATATAATTTAGAAGGATTGATTATTAGTGAAATTGATGGGAAGAAAGTGAAAAATGTTTTGCAAGTAAAACAAATCATAGATAGCAAATATCCGGAAGAAGATATTACTATTAGCCTTATAGACCGTGATGGAGAAAAGCGCGAATTTGTATTTCAAAATCAATAACAATACCTTATAAAATCAAAGATCCCATTGCTTACAAAAAGTATTGGGATTTTTTTGTTTAAAAAACTTTACGAAAACGTTTGAAATTCATACTTTTGCGCGAAATTTCAAGATTGTAAAACACAACACATTATGAGTTCTAACGAAGTTTATGAGAAAGAACTTGCCTTTCAGGCAGACAGACGCCGTGCAACGGTAGCATTTATTAAAACTGTAAGCGATTTATGGTACGACAATTCAATCGAATTAGTCTTGTTTCGCAACCAGTTAATTGATAAAAATGTAAGTGAAATTCTTAATTTACATGAATACGCTGGTGAGTTTGTTCAAAAACCAATTTCAATTTTTGATTCTGTAGAAATTGCACAAGCCATTAAATTAATGGATTTGCCTCCTGCCAAATTAGATATTGGCAAACTAACCTATGAGTATCACCTGTCAAGCAATGAGTTTGATTCGGCAACAAGTTTTGTAATGAATAAACTTAAAGATGCTAAAAAGTCTCAGAACATTTCTCCTAAAGACGTAGTTCTTTATGGTTTTGGACGTATCGGTCGCCTGGTAGCTAGAGAACTTATGACTATTACAGGAAAAGGAAGTCAGCTAAGGTTAAGAGCTATAGTGACCAGGGGAGCCATCACAGAAGAAATTCTGGAAAAAAGAGCTTCTCTATTAAGAAATGATTCTGTTCACGGTGAATTTGCCGGCTTGGTGGAGACTGACATTTCAAACAGCTCTTTGATCATAAATGGAACCACAGTAAAAATTATCAACGCTAATAATCCGGAAGATATCGATTACACTTCTTATGGCATTGATAATGCCTTATTGATTGATAATACAGGAGCTTTCAGAGATAAAGAAGCATTAGGCAGACATTTAATTGCTAACGGAATTGATAAAGTGCTATTAACAGCTCCGGGAAAAGGAGTTCCTAATATTGTTCACGGAGTTAATCACAAAGAGCATGATCCGGATAAAGTAAACATCTTTTCAGCTGCATCCTGTACTACTAACGCCATTACACCAATTCTACAAGCAGTAGATGAAAGCTTCGGGGTTATCAATGGACATCTGGAAACTATCCATGCATATACTAATGACCAAAATTTAGTTGATAATATGCACAACAAATACAGAAGAGGTCGTGCTGCTGCTTTAAATATGGTGATTACCGAAACCGGAGCAGGAAAGGCTGTTTCTAAAGCACTACCCAGTTTTGAAGGAAAATTAACTTCGAATGCAATTAGAGTACCAGTGCCTAATGGATCTTTAGCTATTCTAAATCTTAATTTAGATAAAAAAGCTTCTAAAGAAAGTATGAATGCTATTATCAAGAAGTATGCTCTGGAAGGAAATCTTGTAGAACAAATTAAGTATTCACTAGATAATGAATTAGTTTCAAGTGACATCGTAGGATCATCAGCACCGTCTATCTATGATAGTAATGCAACCATTGTGGATACTAAAGGCACTAATGCAATTCTTTATGTATGGTATGATAACGAATATGGCTATAGTCATCAAGTAATCAGATTATCTAAATATATAGCGAAAGTAAGACGCTATACATATTATTAATGAGAATTTTAGAATAGCATATTTTTAAAAGTCGTTATTTTTCAGCATAACGACTTTTTTTTATAATTTTCTACTGAAAGAAACAGTTCGATAGACGATCTTTTTGTTAATCAGATATCGGATTAGCTCTTTTAAAATATAATTAAAACAACACCTTTATTCACAGACAATCACAAAAAACCAATCACACTCAATCTATAGACTGGAAATATAAAAAAGGTAAATTTAATCTATACATTCCTAAATCTTTTAAATCAACCACAATATCGTATATTTATTATCGTTAAAATTAATTAAAGACTAACGCAAAATAAAAACAAAACATTTTGACAAATGAATAACTTAATCGGCAAGTTTAACTAAGTTCATTTTCATTTAATCCTAAGGTTTGAATCAACCATTAAAAACAATTAAAATTCACACATGAAATTATCACAGTACCTATTAGTTTTAATAGTTCTATCCCCTATCTTTTCGACCATTCGAGCACAAGAAGTGAGCCTTACAGCAGAACAGGCGTTACAACAGGAAAATATCGAAACGCAATTTGACGTAGTCATTAAAAAATCCGGAAGATATCAGGAGTACAAAGTTGTAAAACGTGTTTGGTTAGATAAGCTGAAAAAAAACACAGTAGACTCTCTTAAAACGTTAGAATCTAAATTGAATAGTTCTAATCAAAAAATTACTGAACAATTATCCTCGATATCAAACCTGGAAGCATCATTAGCAAAAACAAATGAAGACCTTTCTGCGGTTACCGAAGAAAAAGACAACATGACTTTCTTAGGGATGTCATTTACGAAAGGAAGCTATAAAACGATGATGTGGACCATTGTCGGAGGACTTATAGCCTTACTGGCATTCTTTGTTTTTAAATTCAAAAACAGTAATTCTGTAACTGTACAAGCCAAAAAAGCTTTAGCAGAAACCGAAGCAGAGTTTGAAGATCATAGACGAAGAGCACTGGAAAGAGAGCAAAAAGTGATGCGCAAACTTCAGGATGAAATCAATAAACAGCGTAAGACCGGGGCTAAGTAATATTAATTCTCTGGATTTTTAATATATTGTTTTGCATCTTTGCAAATCTTAATCAAAAAAGATGCGAATAGATATAATAACTGTTGTACCAGATATTCTAAAAAGTCCTTTTGAAGCTTCCATTATGAAGCGATCAATCGAAAAAGGATTAGTAGATGTGCATTTTCACAATCTCAGAGATTACACTACGGATAATTATAAACAAGTAGATGATTATCAATTTGGTGGAGGTGCCGGTATGGTAATGATGGTAGGACCTATAGATAAGTGCATCTCCACGTTAAAATCCGAGAGAACCTATGACGAAATAATTTATATGACTCCGGATGGTGAGACACTGAATCAGGGAATAGCAAACCAATTATCATTAAAAGGGAATTTAATAATCCTTTGTGGTCATTATAAAGGTGTGGATCAACGAGTCAGAGACCACTTTATTACTAAAGAAATCTCGGTAGGAGATTATGTGCTGTCAGGAGGAGAACTAGGTGCACTAATCCTCTGCGATGCGGTTATCAGACTAATCCCAGGTGTATTGGGCAATGAAACCTCGGCGCTAACAGATTCTTTTCAGGATGATTTATTAGCTCCACCAATTTATACACGACCTGCAGATTATAAAGGCTGGAAGGTACCTGAGGTGCTTACATCAGGAAATTTTCCAAAAATTGAAGCTTGGAGAGAAGAACAGGCATACCAAAGAACCAAAGAAAGAAGGCCCGATTTACTGGATGAAAAAGATGTATAGTAAATAGGTGCGCTCATTATTAAAAACATAGACATAATAGACATAGACGACATATTTATTACTGAAAACCAACTGTTATCATTAAGAAATAAAATTCTTTATAATAATAACAAAAAATAGTTGCGAATAATCAAATAATAACTATTTTTGCAGCCTGATTGAAACAACCTCTGGCGAAAATCGTGAATGTTGCTTTAATAAAACCTAAGTAAACTATTTCAAAAATGGAAGATTTAGTAAAATTCGTACAAGACGAGTTTGTTACAAAAAAAGAATTACCTGAGTTTTCGGCAGGTGATACTATTACAGTATACTACGAAATTAAAGAAGGAAACAAGACACGTACTCAGTTCTTTAGAGGAGTTGTTATCCAAAGAAGAGGTTCTGGTTCTAGCGAGACTTTTACAATCAGAAAAATGTCTGGAACTGTAGGTGTAGAACGTATTTTTCCTATCAATTTACCAGCACTTCAGAAAATTGAAGTTAATAAAAGAGGTAAGGTTCGTAGAGCACGTATATTTTACTTTAGAGAGCTTACCGGTAAAAAAGCACGTATTAAAGAAAAGAGAAGCTAATTCTTTCTTCTCTTACAATATAAAGGTTGCCATAAGGCGACCTTTTTTTATGAACAAAAGTTAACAATCGTGGTTCATAACCAGTTGATAACTAAAGTGATATAAAAAATTGATCGATCGATCAATTTTTTATATTTTTATAGTAAGAAATAATATAATAATTGCAGGATGACACAAGGATTCCTGATTTATATTTTTCTTTACACGTTCTTTGAACATTTACATAAACCATCTTAAGATTAGGATAAATATAAAATGAAAGTTATTTTTTTGAGTACATCATTGAAATTACTTTAAAGGTTTCTTTAAAATCATTTCAAAATGAAATTCAAAAGAAAAAATTAAGTTTTGACACCTTTTTAATTTTAAGTGGAATTAGACTATTCGGATGAAAAACTGAAAAATTACATCAGTAATTTAGAAACATAAGCGTTCGTAATAGTCACTCGAGTAGTATTTAGGTTAACATCGTTTTTCTGTAAAAAATTTAAATCTACTCAAACAGAAATAAAATTTTGGTATAAATTAACGAAAGTTATTATTTCATAGCGGGTAAAACAGCTAACAAAAAGTTTATTTCTGAGAAAAGCCATATCAAGGTATTCGTATTATGATATGGCTTTTTACTTTTTAAAAACATTCTCAAGTTCTAATTCAATTTCTTTAACGTAAAACTAACTTCCTACAGGTTGCATTTAGCTCCCCTTATTTGTATCTTCGCGCTCGGAAAATCTTACAGCAAATAATATCATAGAACACAAAGGTTAGTATTGTTTGTCCAAGAAAAAGTTGAACAACTAAATATTTCCTTAACATATCATAGTATAATACATAAGATATTGTGTGAATCAGACCAAAATATCTTATTAAAAATCAAAAAATATGGGAATTGAATCCTCAAAAATTGTCTACACAAAGACTGATGAAGCACCTGCATTAGCTACCTATTCTTTCTTGCCGATTGTCAAAAAATTTACCAAAGCTGCCAATATAGAAATAGAAACTAAAGATATATCGCTTGCAGCCAGAATTCTTGCGATTTTCCCGGAGAATCTTTCTGACAAACAAAAGCAAACAGATGCATTAGCAGAATTAGGGCAACTTGCACTGAAACCGGAAGCTAATATCATTAAACTTCCTAATATTAGTGCTTCAATTCCCCAATTAAAAGCGGCAATCGCAGAATTACAACTTCAAGGTTTTGATATCCCCAATTATCCCGAAGAACCAAAAGATACTAACGAAAATGAAATTAAAAGCAGATACGACAAGATAAAAGGTAGTGCAGTAAACCCTGTTCTTAGAGAAGGTAATTCTGATCGTAGGGCTCCTAAGCCAGTTAAGCAATACGCAAGAAAGAATCCTCATTCCATGGGAGAGTGGAGCAGTAATTCCAAAACCCATGTAGCTACTATGAGTAGTGGAGATTTTCGTTCTAATGAAAAATCTGTTACTATCTCTGAAGCAGATAGCGTAAAAATCGAATTTGTAGATACTGACGGAAATACTACAGTTTTAAAAGAAAAAACAGAATTACTTGCCGGAGAAATAATAGATGCTACTGTGATGAGCAAAAAAGCTTTGATTTCTTTTCTCGAAGAGCAAATTGCTGATGCAAAAGATAAAGATGTACTGTTTTCGCTACATATGAAAGCAACTATGATGAAAGTATCTGATCCAATTATCTTCGGTCATGCAGTGGAAGTGTTTTTTAAGGATGTCTTTGAAAAGCATCGTGAAACTCTAGAAGAAATCGGTGTAGAAGTAAATAATGGGTTTGGAGATCTTATCAACAAATTAAAGAAAATATCCGATGCTGCTAAAAGAGCTGAGATCGAAGCAGACATTAAAGCGTCTTATGAAAACGGGCCTAAGTTAGCTATGGTAAATTCTGATCAGGGTATTACCAATCTTCATGTCCCTAGTGATGTGATCATTGACGCATCTATGCCCGCAATGATCCGAAACTCAGGACAAATGTGGGATGTCAATGGTAATACTCAAGACACCAAAGCTGTTATTCCTGATAGTAGTTATGCCGGTATCTATCAGGAAACTATAGATTTCTGTAAAAAACACGGAGCTTTTGATCCGACCACTATGGGTACAGTTCCTAATGTAGGATTGATGGCACAAAAAGCAGAGGAATATGGATCTCACGATAAAACTTTCGAGATTAAAGAAAATGGATCCGTACGGGTTGTAGACACTTCCGGAAACATTTTAATAGAGCACAATGTGGAAGAAGGAGATATATGGAGAATGTGCCAAACTAAAGATGCTCCAGTAAAAGACTGGGTAAAATTAGCAGTTAGTAGAGCTCGCGCTACAGATACACCAGCCATATTCTGGTTAGACAAAAACAGGGCACACGATGCCAGTTTAATCGAAAAGGTGAGCAAATACTTGCCGGAACATGATACTACGGGACTTGATATTAGGATTATGTCTCCTGTAGAAGCTACTAGGTTTTCTTTGGAAAGAATAAAAGATGGTAAAGACACTATTTCGGTAACCGGAAATGTACTGCGTGATTATAATACAGATCTCTTCCCTATTCTCGAACTCGGAACCAGTGCTAAAATGCTTTCTATTGTTCCTCTAATGAATGGTGGAGGATTGTTCGAAACCGGTGCGGGAGGATCTGCTCCTAAGCACGTACAGCAGTTTAATAAAGAAGGACATTTGCGTTGGGATTCACTTGGTGAATTTTTAGCATTGGCTGTTTCTTTAGAACACCTGGGAGAAACTAACAACAACGCTAAAGCTCTAGTACTTGCAGAAGCTCTTGATAAAGCTACCGAAGAATTTTTAGAAAATAAAAAATCTCCTTCCAGAAAAGTTAACGAACTTGATAACAGAGGAAGTCATTTCTATTTGGCTCTGTATTGGGCTCAAGCTTTGGCACAGCAGACGGAAGATAAGGATTTACAAGAAGAGTTTGCCAAGGTTGCTCAGCAGTTAGCAGATAATGAAACCAAAATTATACAGGAATTAAACGATGCTCAAGGTAGCACAGTGGATATGGGAGGTTATTACTGGCCAAATATTACTAAAGTTGCCAATGCTATGAGACCTAGCGAAACACTGAATAAAATTATAGAAGCATAGATAAAATCAAGCTTATATAAGAAAAGCCTGTAGAACAAATGTTCTACAGGCTTTTTTATTGTTATGAATAAAACAAAAAAATATCGATAATATGCTATTTACAGGGTGAATATGAAAAAGGCTTTTCAAAGTTCAATTAAAAAATTTACCTAATTTTCAATTAGGCACAGAAATTGATTACAGTCAATACAATTAAGAATTGATAGTAAGGCCCCAAATGAAAACCAAAGTTATTGTAAAAACCAAAAAAATAGATACTAACTATGTATTTTCAGAAAACAACCAAGTATACCTTAAACAAAAATCAAGTATTACATCCACAAATAGTACTACTTTACACTCCGAAGAATGGTTTCCCATTAGTTTTTTCTGGAAATCTGAATTAAAGAATTAACCCTTTATTTTTAGAAAGACCGATTTTAATAATTAAATAACATTTGTCTATTAGAATAGTCAGTAGATTTATATAAAAATTGCTGTAATAAGTTTAATGCTTTGCAGTTTACTTAATATAAGTATTTGAAAAAACTATCTTTTGAAAAAACTCAATTCTTTCCGTGCTTTACTGTTATTCTTACTAATCATCTGTCAATCCAATATCCTGGCGCAGAAAAAATTTACAATAAACGGCACTATTTCAGAACAATCCAGTAATGAAACTTTGATTGGCGTCAATGTACTTTTTCCTGAAATTGGTAAAGGTGTAGTTACTAATGAATATGGATTTTATTCCATTACCTTACCTGAAGGAATCTATAAACTACAAGTTAGTTATTTAGGTTTTAAAGACATTATACAGGAGATTACACTTAATGAAGATAAGAAACTGAATTTCCAGCTAAAAGAAGCTTCAGAAATGTTAGATGAAGTAGTGATTACCGAAAATATAGAAAAAGTCAGCATCAAGAATCCACAAATGAGTCTTAATAAACTTACTGCAAGTACCATAAAACAAATACCTGTAGTACTTGGAGAAGCAGATGTTATTAAATCGATTATCCTTTTACCAGGTGTAACAAGTGGTGGCGAAGGAGCTTCAGGATTTAATGTTCGCGGTGGCGCTGCAGACCAAAATTTAATTTTACTGGATGAAGCTACTATTTTTAATTCTTCGCATCTGTTTGGTTTTTTTTCAGTTTTTAATCCGGATGCTATTAAAGATATTAAACTCTACAAAGGAGGAATTCCTGCAAAATATGGAGGCCGTGTCTCCTCGGTGTTAGATATTTATCAAAAAGAAGGGAATAGTAAGAAGTATCATCTTAGCGGTGGTCTTGGTTTGGTATCTAGTAGACTATTGGCAGAAGGACCTATCGTACAAGACAAGGGAGCCTTTCTGATCGGTGGGCGAGGATCATACGCGCATCTTTTCCTTCCGATAGTAGATGACGGTAACGATAATGTTGCCTATTTTTATGATCTCAACACTAAAATAAACTATAAGATTAATGAGAACAATAATATCTTCGTATCCGGATATTTTGGTCGTGATGTTTTCTCAATTAGCGAAAGTTTTAGGAATACCTACGGAAATACGGTACTGAATCTACGATGGAATCATCTTTTTTCAGACAAGTTATTCTCTAATCTATCACTCATATATTCTGATTACTTTTATGGTTTAGAACTTGATTTTGTCGGCTTTGAATGGGATTCTGGTATTAGAAACTTTAATCTGAAATATGATTTAAAACATTATATAAGTGATAATTTTCAACTTAACTACGGTATCAATGACATATACTATCGTTTCAATCCAGGAGAGATCAAGCCTAATCGCGAAGACTCTGGAATCATTAGGGACAAGCTTATTGATAAATATGCTAATGAACTCGGAATTTATGTAGATGCAGAACATAAAATCTCTAACAATTTATCTGTACAATATGGAGTAAGGTTAAGTAATTTTATAAGATTAGGACAGGATGAATTGAATTTTTATGAAAATGATAATCCCTTATTATTTAATGAGGAATTACAGATTTATGAATCTGCTGATCCTATCAGAACAGAAAGAATCAGCAGAAGTGATCAAATAGAAAATTTTACCAATCTGGAACCCAGAATTGCGTTGGCTTATGCTTTTAATGATAATACATCTGTCAAAGCAAGTTATAATAGAATGGCGCAATACCTCCATCTCTTATCAAATACCAATTCCCCTACTCCACTAGATGTATGGACACCAAGCGGAAAATACACAAAACCACAATTATTAAACCAATATGCCTTAGGATTCTTTAAAAGTTTTAGCAATGAAATCTATTCTTTAGAAACTGAGATATTTTATAAAGACATCGAAAATCGAATTGATTATATAGATGGTGCAGAGCTCATCGCCAATGATGCTATCGAACAGGATATACTTAATGGCGAAGCAAGAGCCTACGGTCTGGAACTATTACTACGAAAAAATGAAGGAAAGTTTAAAGGTTGGCTAGCCTACACCTTATCAAAATCCGAACAACGCACATCAGGAAGAACCCCTATAGAAACTGGTATTAATAATGGAGAATGGTACAATACTCCTTATGACAAAACTCATGATATTTCTTTTAATGGAAGCTATGAATTAAATGAAAAATGGAAATTTAATGCGAATTTCTTATTTCAGACAGGACAACCTACCAATTATCCCTCTGGTCAGTTTGAATATCAGGGATTGGTAGTACCTATTTATGATGGATTACGTAATGATCAGCGGCTACCAGCATACCATCGTATGGATATTGCAGCTACATTAACGCCCAGAAAAAATAAAAACAGAAAATGGCAAGGAGAATGGATTTTTAGTATTTACAACCTTTATAATCGAAGAAATGCAGCCTCTATTGCATTTAGCCAAAATACCGAAACCCGTGTAAATGAAGCCGTAAGAACTTCTATTTTTGGAATTGTACCTTCAATTACTTATAATTTTAAATTTTAAAAGAAATGAAAAAATTAGTATACATTATAATTGGACTCGTTATAATTACAGCTTGTGAGGATGTTATTGACGTTGATGTTCCTAATGGAGAACCTAGATTGGTGATCGATGCTTCTTTTGAAATTTATTTAGATGAAGAACCAGTTGATGTATTAGGAGGTGTACGACTGACGCTATCAGCCCCATTTTTTGATGATGATGTACCTACAGTTAGTGACGCTATTGTATTTGTCACCAATCTTTCTGACGATTCTGTAATCAATTTTATAGAATCGAGCGAACCGGGTTTTTTTATTCCTGAGAATTCTGATATACTTCCTGAGTTTGATATTGATTATGAGCTTACGGTTATTTATAACTCAGAAACTTATAAAGCAACCACCCAACTTATTCCAACAGTTGCTATAGAAAACATAGAACAAGGAGACGGCACACTTTTCGAAGGAGATGAGACTGAAATTATTGTTTTTTTTACAGATGACGGAAACAGAGACGATTTTTACTTGTTTGATTTCGATTTTAATTTATATCTACCTAGTGAAGATCGGTTTTATCAAGGCGAAGCATTTAACTTCTCTTATTTTTATGAAGATATGGTTGGCGGTGAAGAAGTCACTATCAAAATCCTTGGAATAGATGAGCGATATTTTAACTATTCCAATATAATAATTGAACAAAGCGAACAGGAAGGTGGAAACCCGTTTCAGACACCTCCTGCACAGATACGAGGCAATATAATTAATACCACAGATCCCGATAATTTTGCTTTGGGGTACTTTAATCTATCCGAAGCTAATCGTTTTCAATTTACTATTCAGGAGTAAGCGGGAAAATCAGTATTTTTGAAGCATGACGTTTACCAAAGTAACAGAACAAGCTTCGAGCTATGATCATCTAGAAAAGATGAGCATTCTAGAATTGCTATCCAATATAAACAAAGAAGATAAAACCATACCAAATGCGGTAGAAAAATCGATTACTCAGATCGAAGCATTGGTATTTCAGGTTGTAGAAAAACTAAGAAATGGCGGCAGACTTTTCTATATGGGTGCCGGAACCAGCGGCCGATTAGGTGTTGTAGATGCCAGTGAATGCCCTCCTACTTTTGGGGTTTCTCACGATTTAGTAATTGGTCTAATTGCTGGTGGTGATTCTGCAATAAGAAAGGCGGTAGAGTTTGCAGAAGATAGCATAGAAGAAGGTTGGAAAGATCTGAAAGACCACAAGATTTCTGAAAAGGACGTTGTTATAGGGATAGCAGCTTCAGGAACAACTCCCTACGTAATCGGAGCATTACAAAAATGTAATGAATCTAATATAATTACGGGCTGTATTACTTGTAATGAAGGAAGTCCTTTAGCCACAACAGCAAAATATCCTGTTGTAGTTGTCGTAGGACCAGAATTTGTAACCGGAAGTTCCAGAATGAAGGCTGGAACTGCGCAAAAATTAGTGCTGAATATGATATCAACTGCTACTATGATTCAATTAGGAAGAGTAAAAGGCAATAAAATGGTCGATATGCAACTTAGTAATAACAAGCTGGTGGATCGTGGTACACGGATGATTATGGAAGAATTGAAAATTGAAAGAGCATTAGCTTCAGAACTATTAGAAAAATATGGTAGTGTTCGTAACGCAATAAATAATTATGGAGCCCAAAAGAACGGATAAAGAATTACTTGGTAAAGGAGTGCAGCGTATGGCAATTGCGTTGATATTTATGTTTATTAGTCCTGTTATCATACACTCGGCATTCAAAAACCAGGATCACCCATATTATATTCCTGTTTTAGTTTTAGGATTGATTGGAGCTGCTTTTGCCATTTTTATGGCATTTAGAGGATTAAAAACCATTATGGATTCTATGTTTGGAAAGAAATAGATTCTGTCTAACATAATACTTATTAAAAAACAGCAAAAAGAGTGATTTTATCAAAACCACTCTTTCTCTCAAAATATTTAAAACGAAAGTGCTATTCATATTATGTAGTAAGCACTTTTGATATTCTAAACTTATTTATTAATTAATTACCCGCATCTGCACAATCAACTGGTAAAGCATCATACTCGGTAGCAAATGCATTGTTAGGAATACAATCAAAACTTCTGTACGTTTCAATAGCTACTCTTAACGCTATACAAGTAGTCTGGTTCTCTATAGTATTGTAAGATGTAATTGCTGCTTCAACATTTAGTTTAGAAGCTAAAGTCTGATTTTCGCAAGCCACGTCATCTATTAAATCTTGAGCATCATCACTACCGCAAGAGCTTATGAATAAAACAAATGCAACTAATGTCGATTTTCTTATGTTTTTAAAAAAAAAGGTTTGGTTTTTCATTACTTTTTTTTGTTTAAAATGAATTGTTAAATCGTTAGTAAGCCTAACGGTCTGATTAATATATATTGTATGATTATAAACTCCTGTCTAGTTTTTTTCCTAGTCATTGATTTGAAAGGGTAAATATTTTTAATTAACAAATTATGGCAACACTACCTATTCAACATAAGCTATTAATTGTCAGTATTATTTAAATTTATTTTAATACTGTAAACTTAATTTTCATCCACTATTTTTTGATTTTCTATCCTCTCCTTTAAATCGTTAATATATCTTAAAGCATTTTTATTTTCATAATCCGTGTACGCCTTTATTGCCCATTCTATAGCTTTGGTGTAATCTCCTTTGATTTCATTATAAAAAGCCATATTAAAACAAGCTTGCCCGGCAATTTCAGGATCTTGGTTAGTAGTTTCGTTCTTCCATAGTTCAGCTGCACCTTCCCATTGCCCGGTTTCTATTTTTCTTTTGGCTATTTCAAAATTAGGTGTTGCTTTTACATAATAATCCCGGTATACTTTATCTTTATAGGGCAATAACCTCAGCGCATAATCGCTACCAATTTTTTGGCTAATCTGTAAGACTGATTGTTTTCTGTTTGTTGCAGCTTCAATTGCTTTTATTGGGTTGACACCTTTACCCTTGGATCTTGTTTTTTCGTTAACTGATAATTGATCACATACTTTTTTACGAATTGGATCATAAATTCGCCATCCAGTCTTAATTTTTGTATCTATATTTACGATATGCTCAATTGCCGGAATTTCTATTCCCAGAGGACCTTCTATCCTAGTATTTTCGACAGTATACGTCGCTTTAGCATCTGTATCATATATTGCTAAACTGAAAATAGCCTCTACATTGTTTTTTTTGCATAAATCTTCAATTTGATTCCAACTTAAAGATGAAGGAAAAACACCTCCACCTGGGTTTTGGTCTAGTTTTATAGGTAATATGACAACTTCAGTAAACCTAGGATTTTGTAATAATGCTGTTTTTAAAGCAATTATCGCTTGCTCAGCACCTTCTTTATCTAGTTTTTCACCTTCCATAGATAATATTCTATCTACCTGATCTAATCCACTATTTCCTTCAGAAGGTATACTCCTGTTAAGGATTCCTATTTTTTTTACTGCCGAATCCAGCGTAACTATCGGAGGTTTAATCACCTCAGTTTTTAATGATTTTTTACTACCGCATCCAATCATTATTATACATAATGATGTAAAAACAATTGTTTTACCTATGAGTTTATGTTTCATGTTTTTTATGAATTATAGAGTTTTAAAATGATATAAAATTATTATAAAACAGAAAACAGGAAGAGCGATTCTCCCCAAAAACACTCTTCCTCAAAATACCCAACTAAACCAATTTAATTAGTTGCAAATGACCAATTATCACCCTCTATAACAACACCAAGACTTAGTTCTCCATCGTTAATTGCAATTTGAGATGTAGATACTCCCACAGATGTAGACACAAAAACATTATCTTCAGTTTGTAAAAAAACTACTCCTGTGATTGATGGAACTCCGTCACTAAAACTTATAGTATACGTTCTTCCTGACCCAGAAATAGTAGCCGTGGCATTTACATTTACAATAGGTGTATCACCTGCAGGGTTATACGATAAACTTCCATTATAAGTGGTGACCAGGGCGGCTGGTAATATAACACCTGCATCTACTACTCCATCGTCATCATCACCACAAGATGTCGTCAAAAAAATAGATAATACGAGTACTACTGTACTTAAGTTTCTAAAAAAAATGTTCTGAGTTTTCATTGCTTTTTAATTTTAAAATGAATTGTTAAATCGATTATAAACTTAAAGGTCTTATTATTATTTAAAGTCCAACTGAGGACATTAGAGCTAATTTTGTTGACCAACAGCTAATTTGAAAGGAACAATGCAAATAGCTTATATTTTTTAGATTATTTTGAAACAGCTATCCTCATAATAGGTCGCTTATGCCGATACGGGCTAAGTCTTTATGTGTTTATTTTATGTAAGACCACAAAATCCGCTACAAACATCCTTAGATACCTACCGTTCATCCTCACCTCGTGATTTAAAATAATACTTAATATTAATTTGACGGAACAAATAGAATATTCTCTATGTCAACACAAAATACTATGGCAGCAGATACACAAGTACAAATATTTATAGACGGTGAACATATTCCGGCATTCCAAAACTTATCATTACATCAAGAAATTGATGCGCATCATAGTTTTGAGTTAACCTGTAGAAAAGATGTATTAGAAACCATCACGGATGATATCTCCGGAGAAAGCGCTAATTTTTTAGGAGCAGTTTTTCTATTAAAAATTCAGTCGGTTAATGGTTTTTCTGATGATGAAATATTAGAATTCAAGGGGATTGTAACTACAGTAAATACCGTAAAGGGATTCTATCAAAAAACTGGTGATCTTGTTCATATTATAGGTAAAAGTTGTAGTATTATTGCCGATGACGGACCTCATTATACTTCTCATCAAGATATTGGGATATCAGAGATTTTAGAAAAAACCTTCGCAGGGTACGATAGAGGAATTTTACAATGTACTATTTCTCCAAAAAAAGCAACTCCCATTCATTATAGTGTACAACAAGAAGAAAGTGCATTCCAATATGCCAGTAGACTAGCTGCACAATATGGAGAATGGTTTTATTATAATGGTACCGAATTGGTGTTTGGAAAACCAGAGAGTAAAGATCCTGTAAAATTGCGTTATGGATACGATCTTCTGGAATTATCTATGAAACTAGAAGCGATTCCCAACAATTTTAAATATTTCACCAATGACTATTTAACAGATGCTTTTCATGAAGTGAAAACAAAAGAATTAAATTCTAACACAAAAGGATTTATATCCACTGTTAGTCAAAAAAGCGATAAACTATTTCGGAAAGAAACGCAGGTTTTTGTAAGCGCTCACGATGATCCACAAATGAAATCCAGAATCGATGATCAAATATTACATCAAAAACAAGCTAATGAAGTTAATCAGATAAAGGTAACAGGAAAAAGTAGCAATCCAAGCATTACCGTAGGTAGTACTATAGTAATAGACGGAGAAACCTCATCCTATGGTGGTTACAGAATTACCAAAATAAAACACAGTTGTACTGAAAATGATAGGTATGAAAACACTTTTGAAGCCGTTACCGCAGAAACTGATGCCTACCCTAAAACTTCTATCAAAGCATTTCCAAAAGGTAAATCCCAAACTGCGGTGGTAGTAGACAATGCAGATCCTGAAGGAATGGGACGCGTAAAAATACAATATGCCTGGCAAAAAGAAACAGGAGAAACTTCGCCTTGGATCAGACAAGCCAGTCTTGCAGGAGGCCCAGGACAAGGAATGTATTTTGTGCCAGAAAAAGGAGATGAAGTTATTGTTGATCACGAAGGAGGTAATGCAGAAACTCCTATTGTAAAAGGTAGTGTAACCAATGCGTCTTCTGTACCAGAAAGTTTTAAGAGTGGTAATAATCACCTTAAAGCAATCAAAACCCGCAGTGGTAATCAAGTAACATTGAATGATGCAGATGGTAGCGTGACCATAGCAGACCCTAGCGGAAATACAATTGTGATGGGTGGTAACGGAGAGATAACGATCAACGCACCCAATAAAATCACCTTCTCATCTACTGATATTGTTATGGATGCTAGTAATGATGTTACAGTGAATGCAGGAAACAATATTTCTTCCACCGCAGCAAAAGATATGAGTTCCAATGCTGGAACTAATTTAAGTATGGACGCAGGTAGTGACTTAAAAGCTAAAGCAGGTTCAAAAGCTTCTATAAACGGATCTAAAAGTGTTTCTGTATTTGGAAAACGAATCTCTATTACTGGAGCAGTGATGACCAATATACAAAGTGGTGCCATTCTAACCGTTATTACAGCAGGTGTTTTAAATCTAACAGGAGCAGCAACTAGTTTACTTAATGGTGCCAGAGTAAAAGTATTAGGCGGTAAAGTCAATATCAATTGATATGAATAAGACACAAAAAAAAGACATCAGCTTTTCTAAGAATGAATATGCTATATCATATGAAATTGATACGTTTAGGTATATAAAATCTACCGAAGAACCTATCGAAAATAGAATTAGATGTAAAATCAAAAAATCATTTATCAGAAAAGACTCCATTGGTTATCTTTTTTCTATAGAAGTTCTTAATAGAACTCAAAGTAACAAAGAGGATATTCTGGATCTAGAAGATCAACTTGCTAATTTGCAAAAAAAGTTGGTCGTCTACACCGATGAACACGGAGATATTATTTCTATTGTTAACCGTGGAGAAATTTTTGAAGAATGGGATGACAATAAGAGTGCTTTTAAAAAGACATACAAAGACATTCTGGAGAATGTGGATAAATTTACAGAAGGTGTAGACGCTATACTTAATGACCAAACAGAGTTTTTAAATCTAGTAAAGAAATCTGAGGTTGTTACTTTATTATTCCCTCCAATATATAAGCAAAATTTATTGTCTCAAGAATCCATCAAACAACAAAAAGTAATATGTGACTTTTTTGACACTACAGCTTTGCCTTTTCGAATGAACACTAAGGTTGTTGCTATAAATGAGGAAACTCAGGGCTATCAGATAATCAGATCAGGAGAAATAGACGTTCCAAGATTCGATGAAGAAAGTGCATCTACATTGATAAGTAACCTTTTCGATGTCCATAAATACAATATAAAGATAGAAAGTAATTATCTGGAAGCATTAGATTTAAATAACGATAATATTATAGAAGAAGCTACTATGTTATTCAATGTTGAAGTTCCTGGAATCTATAGTTACAGACAGATAAGTAAATTAAAGGCTATATAAATATTCCCCCAATATTTATAAACAAAAACAAAGGAGGTAGAAATAATGGTAGAGAAACGAATATCATATGAAGGTTTTAAAATTAAATGTGATAAGTGTCCGGGAGAACTTCTTTCCATGAAATCCACAACTAAAACAGTAACCATTGGTGGAAAACCAATAGTGACTAAAATGGATAAAATTACAGGTGCTAATATTCCTCTTTTTTCTAAATGTTCCGGTACATTTACAAAAAGTTGTACGCCTGCACTTACCGATTGGATTGACATCGCTGAACCCACTATTACGTCCGAAAAATTTACCCCGCTAGTCGAACATAGCGAACTTATCTGCACTGCAGGAGGAGGTTTTGTAAGTTTTGAGCCGTATGCAGCTCAATCAGAAATTATGGGGCCTAAAAAGCCAAATATAGTAGATAAGACCAAAGCAAAAATAAACGGAACTGCTAATAAAGCTGCTTCTATGGCGAAAAAAGCAACAGATGGCATTTCTTCGCAAGTCGAAACCGCATTGGATGGTTTAAGGCCGATCGGACAGATATTTGACACGCCAGCTATGCAAAGTATGATCACTGGAGCAAAAGGAGCCCTTAGTCAGGCTAACCTCTCTAAACAGCAAGTGGATCAGCAACTGGCATCCCTGGAACAGAAAGTACCGGCACTAAAATCTAAGATTTCTGAAACGATCAACGGAATTGAAATCCCCGGTTTAGAAGATATGAGCATGCCTGATACAACTACCTCAGGTATGAATGCTGAAGAGCAAACATTTATAGATCAAGGAATTCAGGACTCCATTAATGCACTAGAAAATCATTTTAATACAGAAATCAATACCTCCAGTCTCCTTAGTTTAAATGAAGAGCCTACTGGCGGGATGAGTGTTCCTATGTTATCTGATAAAGGTCCGCTTGAAAACTGGCTGGATCAAAAGAAAATCGAACAGGAAAACCTGGAAAAAATAGCAACTGTAGAATATGATCGTATGACCGAACAGGTGACTACCATAAACAAAGATGCTAGTTTTGATAATGGAGAAGACAGTAAGAAAGCTTTATCCTTACTATATAGCCTCTATATTCCATCCCAAGCAGGACCTACTCCTGCTCCCGGCAAAGAAGAAGTACCCAAAATCTTAACGAATAAGGCTAAGGATAAAGCCCAACAGAAAATCGATAAAAAAGTCGAACGTTCTAAAACAAAATTAAACTCAAAAATTCAAAGTGAGTTTGATGAGAAATTACAGGAGCTGGGATACGATAAATCCCAACAAAAAATCGACAAAGCCCAGGCAGAATCTGCAGAGTTACAAGAAGATATAGATAAAGCAGAAAAATACCTGGGAAGAATGGATGATTTTGGTGGCTATATCGATAGTCTCAAGGATAAATATACAGGAAAAATCACCGGTAAATACGATGCAGCTATTGCAAAAGCTGGACAAAACTTAGGATTGCTAAATGTAACTATGGATGGTATGAGTTTTATCGCAGATGGTTTACCTCCTGGTGATGTAGTGACCAATGTAAAAGTAAAACAAGAAAAAAAGAAAAAAGATGATGATGAAAAAGATAGTGATGATACAAACAACAAAAATGGAGAAAATGGAACTGCAGGAGCTGGGACTGGAGATGATGATAGCAAAACTCCTGTTTTAAGAGCATATTGGGGAACTCCAAAAACTATATAACAATTTTGTATTAAACCTTTATTTCAATTTATGCTAACTATTCAAAATATTATAAAGTATCCAGATCCAACTAATTTAGAAGTCGGTAAGCTTGCTTTTCTTCATTGTGACTTAATGAATTTCGATACAGAAAGCTGTACTTTTTATATTTATAGGATAGACGATCCTAGTAAAAATATAGGTGGTCAAAGAGAACTTACAATCCAAGGAAAAAAAAACAATAATGGACATTCTTTAGATGAAAATGTAACGGAATTAAAATCAATTCAGCCAGTATCACCAAAATTATCGTGGTTTGAAGAAGATGAAGAAGAAATTAAAGCTGCTTTTGACATAGAAGTAAACGGTACTAGAATCAAATCTAATGACCATACTTTAATTATTAAAAAAGGAGATATCACCATTAATCTCTTTTGGGGAGAAGAATATAGGGAATCAGAAAGGCAAAAAGTTAGAATATATGCTGAGTATTTAAGGAATGGTACTGATGTTGCTTATCATTCTAAATTCAAATTCAAATTAAAGAGAACATCTCACGCTTCATTTTATGGTCAAAAATTAAATAAATATAAAGAAGTCTTCGAGGAATCTAGAAGGTCAAGAAAAAAAACAGAAGAATTTATTGTTGCGGAAAGTGAACCAATAGAGATTAATTATTTTCTAAAATACTTTTGTGAAGTAAATATTCTCCCAGAACTTTTAGATACAGATTATAAGATGCGGGGAAAAAAATTCCAAGCAGACAAGGAAGAATTGAAAACATTCAAAAGGGATCATCTTAAGGGTGGAGAAGAAATTTTATTTTTTTTAAGAGAAAAAGAATTAATACCAGACCTTTTCTACGACAATCTGATTACCGAAAATGAGTTTAAAGCGCATCTTAAAGAGATTGAAGCAATTAGATCTGCAATTTCTGATATAAAAGATATTATCAAAAACAGAAGTCTACATGGTTTTGCACTAAGTCGTTTACAAGATTTCGCTAACTTATTATATAAAAATTGGAAAGATAGCAAATACATACACGTATTTTTTAAAGATGAATACGGTATAGCAATTCGTTACCTCAATCGCACCAAACCTAAAAGAAAAAAATTATTTGAAAATTGGTTGGAAAGTAAGATGGGTATGCTCCCAGGCAGTATTGAGTTTAATAATAGGCGTACTGAAATTCAAAATCAGGTAAATGATTTTAATGCATTACCCCATATCTTACAAGATAGAAGTTATAAGCTATATTTAAACGCAAGAGTTAGTTCTCTTAATGAAATGATAGAGAATTTCCAAAAGTTTCAAAAAATGTTCGAAACTATTGAACAATCAACAACTAATTTTTTAAAAGATGCAGCAAAAAAAACACATTACACTTTTTGAATTAGAACGTTAAAACTTATAATAATCAATTCATAAATAATTTCTTAGAATGAAAGTATTCATTAAGGATATAATAAATAATATTAATATTTCGGATGAAGAAAAACGAGTAGAATTTATTATTGATACTATAGATATATTATCAAATAATGTTTATTCCCAAATTAAAATATATAATAAGATAGCATCAAGCTATTTACTACTAATTAAGCCTATCGGCCCAGAAGATTGGAAAATAGACTACCCAATAGATCAAAACAACATTCACAAACAATGCTATGCTACCAAAGAACAATGTGTCGCCATCGTTAGAGAATTATTCGAAAAAGGAAATATAGATGATATTCCAGGTTTTATAGAGGTACCTATTCAAGATTTTACATTAGATGAAATGATAGCGTTTAAAGAAGAAGAAGAAATGATGCTTAGAGGTGAAGATCCTTTTTTAAAAGAAGAAGAAAAATAAGATACAACTACTGAAACAGGGACTCCTCAAGAAAAAAAGGAAATAATAAAACAACCGGAAACAAAAACGAATACTTTAAAAAAGAATAAGGAATCAGATAATTATTTTCAGATATAAAGAATACCGTCTAAATATATACAAACACCAATGCCATGGCAACAGAGACAAAAGAAGTACGGATTTCATACACAAGCGTTCAGATTTTATGTACTAAATCTGTTGGTGGAGCTCCATCTGTAATGAGTACTCCTATAAAAAGTGTTGGGATAAGCAAAGGAATTGCCAGTACAGAACAAGATATAGTACCCTCTACACATATTGTGCCTTTTGCTGGATGTAATTATATGGGGCAATGTGTAGCTTGTGTGCCTAAAGGAAAATGGAAGCTACCGGCAGAAAGCACCGTAAATGTAGTAAAAAGAGTTCCACTAGTGGAAGACAGTGAATTTGAGTGTACGAAAAGAGGAGGTAAAATTACTTTTAACTTTGATCCGGTGAAAACCGTTCCTCCTGCAAACAAAAAACCTAATATAATTGATAATGCACAAGCAAAAATCAATAGTGCTGCCAATAGTGTTGTAAAAAATTCTACCAAAGCGCTAAAAGATGCAACAGAAAGTATGACCGCAGCATTTGACGGATTAAAACCTGTATTGGAAAACACTCAGGCCGCAAACCTTGCAACATCTTTAGACACACAAGTTCAAAAATTAAACCAGTTAAAAAAGCAAACCGACTCAAGGGTTGAAGATCTGGACAACGAAATTACCGAACTTAAAAAAAAGATCGAAGCCAAACTAACAGGCACACCCTATACACCTCCTAAGGATCAAGAGAAAGAAACCGAAATACAGGTCACGACTACAAAAGACGAAATCGATTTACAAAATACCGAAGAAGAAAAACGAAATGAAGCTTTGTATGATGAGGCTACTAGCGAAGCGATTCAGGAATATGAAAGCTTTATAAATACTAGCATTGCCCCTACTACTATTGCCAGGGAAGTTGAAGTAGAAAAAGAAAACCCATCTACAAATCCGGAAAATAGTAAAGCTAGTACTACTTCTTTAACTACTAAGAACGTTTCTGAAAAAGAAAACAATACTACCAAAAAATACCTGGATCAGTTATCCCGAACGAGCAAAACATTGGGCTTAGACAAAAACGAAGACACCCGGGAAGCGTTAAAGATTTTGGATAATATGGATGCCATATTAGTCAATGATGCGAAAAGCGGAGTTACCGAAAAGGCAAAAGTTGTCATACAAAATGAAAGAAATACGCTCAACAGTAAAGTTCAGGCATCCATTGAGGAAGAACTTACAGAACTAGAGTATTATGAAAAGTTAAAAAAATATAAAGAAGAATCCAATGAACTTCAAAAAGATATCGATAAAGCGTCCCTAGCTTTAAAATCTATGGGGGATTTTGGAGGGTTTATAGACGGGCTGCAAAACAAATATTTAGGAAAAATCGGTGCGAAGTATAGTGAATCCTTAAATAAATTTTCTAACAATCTAGCAACCCTAAACACCTCTATGGATGGATTAAGCTATATGGCAGACGGATTCCCCAAAGGAGAAGTTTTTACGAAAGTAGTTAGAGAAATTGAAGAAAATGAGGATAAGGATGACAAGAATGGTGATGGTAGTATATTTGGTAGTCTGGATGATGTGCTGAATGATAGGAATACAGAACCTCGTATTTTAAGAATATATGCCGTGTATGCACAAAATCCGGAAGAAGGCGAAACCTATAAAAAAGGAGATACAGTAACCCAAGATGCTATCCCACCTGGTATTAGGGTAGATCTTATTATTCAATCCAATGGCAAAGCAAATGGCGAAATCGTCGATCTTAATTTACAGGGCAGGACGTTTCACTACAGGCAAGTCGGCAAAGATAAAGACGATACGGATAGAATTATTGAAAATATCACCTTACAAGGGGATAGTCCCGATTTTGAAAAAGGAGAGTCGTATGATGTAAGTGATCCCAATTATGCATTAGACGCATCCGGAAAAAGAAAAGTAGAAGCACTAAACGATAAAACCAAGGTCAAATTTATATCCAGATTACCCATCGAAGAGGAGCAAGAAGAAGAACTTTTTTAAGGATTACCCAATAGTTTTAAAATAATATTATGTCTACTACGAATACAAATACTATAAACCCAGGAAGTTCAGGCACTGTAGTTTGTACTCCCAGACCCAATTCTAAACTTAACAAAGCAGAAGGTCATATGGCTGCTTGTAAAGGTGAAGCTATTACAGTGACTATGGGTATGTTTTTTGATGGGACTGGAAACAATCGATTTAATACCGACAGAACTGCTAGAAGCTCAGAAGAAGATAGCGTTAGCTACAAAAATTTTTATTCAAATGTTGCCAGAGGATGGAGACATTATATAGGCTCTTTAAATGGTAAAGAATTAAAAGGTAATAGTAAAAATGGAGAAAACTTCAATATTTATATTGAAGGTATTGGCACAAGTAATGGTGATGATGATGATAATTATGGTATGGGACTTGGTATTGGAAAGACTGGAGTAAAAAACAGAGTAAGGTTTGGAGCATTCACGGCTGCTGATAAAATAGTTAATCATCAAGATGTAAACATTGAAAAGGTCAGTAAAATCGAAGTTACATTTGATGTTTTCGGGTTTAGTAGAGGTGCAACAGCTGCTAGGCATTTTGTTCATGAAAATTCTACCCCACATCCAGTTTCATCGGATAGTCACAATCCAGTTACGGGTGACACATATTATGAGGAAGAGTTTTCAAGCTACTTAGAATACCAAATAAACAGACTTAGTAATATAGACAGAAAAATTGAAGTAAAAATAACTTGGAGATTTGTAGGTTTATATGAGACAGTTTCTTCTTATGGCCCTAATCATCATAATGATATAAATGATTTAGGATTGATGACTCTTGATCACGTAGAAAAAATTGTCCATATACGCGCATTAGATGAATATCGGGAAAATTTTGCATTTACTCGCTCTACTAAGAACAATACAGATGTAATAGAACTATTAGGCGCTCATTCAGATATAGGTGGGGGATACTCTTTACCAAATGCTAAAATAAAAGGGGAAAAATATTCTGAATACAAAAGAATACTTTATAAAAGCGAAGAATTTTCTAGAAGAATTTTAAGCATTACTCCAACTACAAAAGAACTAACTGAAAAAGCTAGAATGACAAAAATTATGCAAAGATTTATTAAAGAAGGTTGGTACAAGGAGAACAAAGACGCTAGAAAAGAAAAACCTAACAGTATCAATGATATTAAAATCATAGATAAATTCCTATACGAAACACCTAATTCCCGTAATTACGAATTTCAAATAGTTGCTACAAGAGAAAGAGTAGAAACTACGTACAGTTATATTCCACTTCATATTATGACAGAAAGAGCTATTTCTTTTGGTGTTCATTTTGACAATAAAATAAAGACAGAGTATCAATTAGACCAAACTCTTATTCAGGTGTATGATAGGTTTAATAACCTTTTTATTAATTTACATAACTGGGATCCGTTATTAAAAGAATTAAGATATAAATATCTCCATTGGTCTAGTAATTATAACCCTGTAGAGTCAATATTGGATTTTATTCCTAAAGTTAAATACGCAATGGCTCCTACTAAATATAACGATTGGTTTTTAAGAAAATTTATTAATTAATATTTTAAATTTTAGTTAAATATGAAATCCTCCATAACAGACATCCCGAAAAGTATAGCTATCAAAGATCAGAAAATCACGCAAACAGAACTCTACGACTCAATCGACAGGGCTTCTACGCACAAAGACACGAGCATAAAGCTATATCAGGAAAAAGAAGAAGAGTACATAGTTATCTTCTCCTGGCAAGACAGAAACATATGGAAAATAGATTACCCCGTTCAGCAAAATAAGATCCATAAACAGCGGTATGTAACCCATCAACAATGCTTGCAGTTGTCAGAGCATATTTATAATGGTAATTCATTAGATGAACTAAAAGGTTTTATAGATGTCCCAGTACGGCATTTTACACTGGATGAAATGTTGGAATTCAAAATAGAAGATGAGATGATGTTAAAAGGGCAGGATCCTGACTTGTACAAACCAAATCCTACCCCATCTCTACAACCAAAAACGGTAAAGAAATCCAAAAACAACGTTACACAGAAAAAAAGTTCTAAAATACTCGGAGATATCCAAATCCCAAAAGAAGAAGTCAGGACTACATCTGTTCCCGTTTCAACAATTACTCAGAAAAAAAAGAAAAAAACATCTCCTCTCAAACGGTTAAAGGAGTCTACGAAGGAACTAAAAAAAGAAAAAAAACAACCTGCTATAGCTAAAACTACTATAAAATTAGTGACTAAAAAAGCTACTAAAGCAAAATCAATTCATGATAAAACCGATGATACCAACCTCCTGCACCTAGGAAAAACTAAAAAACCTAAAAAAGATAATAAACCTTCTTTGGTAATGGGAGAACAACTTGGTAAAGATCAAAAATCAACTACACCTCCTACTCCATCAAAACCTAAAACCGCCAGTAGTAGTTCAAAAAAATCAAAACCTTCAGGTGATAATAACTTTTTCAGCATATAGCTAAACAAAAGGTTCACAGAACTTAATCCTCTTTATAGTGGCATTCATCCACATTACTGGAACTAAAACACACAAACAAATTTGTGTCATTATATAAAAAGATACATTCGGTATCATATTAATTTAAATCTTTACACAATGAAAAACATTTTAAGCTTAGAAGGAATTAAAATACTAGGAAAAGAAGTACAGAAAACCGTTAATGGAGGTAGAAATAACTCTTGTAATTGTGATACAATTGATGATCAATTTTTTCAAGAATATTGTGGATGTGATTAAACCTAAGAGAAATCCAATTATCTTATCATCTGATCACAACAAAATTATAATCTAAAATCCTCATCATAGCAATTAGAACGATGAGGATTTTTTTATAACTAACTAATGATATCAAATGTTAACACCTCATTATTGCAGAACAGTAAGTTCATAAGCCGGCAAATAGGTTTTAACCGTACCTAGCTCCGTATTGAATAGTCTAACCCTATACGTTCGACCTTCTGGAAGCTCTGTGCTTATAACGGAAGGTGCAAACAATTCGAATATCATATTACGGAAACCATTAATAAATTGCTGAGTTTCACTGCGAGTAACAAGAACTTGTCCAGGAAGATCCTCACGTAGCGAGACCTCACTTTTATTTACTTCGTGTACTTCGAACCCTATTTCTCCGAAATCCAGATCAAACGGCCCATCACCATCAATAAAGACGGGATCTATAACCGCATCAATATCTATATCAATAAAAAAAGGAAGACCAACACTTACCACAGATGGATTATTGGTATATCGAGAACTTACTCTTAACTCTTCGCACATACCATCTATTATAATAGTTGTGCCCATATCTTGTAAATTACAGACCTCCTCAGGAATTTCATTAAGCTGCAGGTTTCCAGAAATATCTAAAATATCTAAGTTAGTAAGAGCACCCAAAGACGCAGGAATATCAACGATAGCATTATTACGTAAATTAAGGTTTTTTAGATTTGGCAACTCACCAATTTGATTGCTTAAAGAAGTGATCCGATTATTTTCAAGGTTTAAATCTGTAAGTTGAAGTAACATACCTATCTCATTTGGGATGGCGCCTTCATTATCCGATGCTAATCCGATACCATTATTAGATAGGTCTAACTTTTGAAGCATACTGACCTCAAAAATGCTTAAATTAAACTCTTGTACACCAGGATTTCCTGAAATTCTTAATGTTGTTAATTTATCAAATACGTTAAAACCCTCTGGTATAATAATAAGATTAGGATTGTCTATCAACTCTATTGATTTCAACTCTTTTAAATTAAAAAAATCCAGAGAAATACGATTCATTGATAAGTTTAATAATGTCAATTTTTCTAATGAACTTAAGTTGCTTATCCCGTCTATATCCACAACAGGAAAGAAATCTAAATAAAGGCTCTTCAAATTTGTTAATGAATACAAACCTCCTAAAAAATCATCCATAGTAGTAACCGTAGCCTTTTCACCTGATAATGATAATTCTCTTAACTCTTTCAGATCAAATATCTCATTTGGAATATCTAAGAGGTCGTTATCTTTTAAATTTAAAACGGTTAGATCCTTTAATAAATTTATATCTGGAGTTAATACAGTAATTCCTTTGTTTTCAAGATCTAAACCAATCAATTTATCATTCTCTATTACAATCCCCTCCCAATTACCTAAATTATCTGTGTTACCATCCCAATTAAGCGTGTTATTAGGATTGTCCTCTATAATTTTTAGTAGTACATTACTAACATTTTCAGAATCTTCTACAATCAAAGTGGTAATAAGATCCTCACTTATCTCTTTGGTACAGGACACTAACAAACCTATTAATAGTACAAAAACTCTAAAATTTAAATTCTTCATAAGTCCTTATGGTTATTATACATATTACCTTTATCACAAATATGCTTAATAAAACATTACTATATATCTGTAGTGGTCTAATGACGATATTATGTGGATGAATGCTTATAAATTTGTATCAAGATTCGCGATGTAGAATTTGGAAGAAAAAATGACTTTAATGAATACACCTCAGTAATTGTAGAAGGTGAATATCCATCGGCTGTAGAAATTCATATGAAAATTTATAATCTGCAGATAGATGACAAAATTCTTTGAATATACTTTGATAAGAGAAAAATTAATGGCTTACAACGACAAGTGTGTGTACTTTAAATTGTGTGTTTAAAAGGTTCATTAAACGATCAAAACAGTTTGATCTATTTTATATGAACTAAATCACCCGCATCTTTTTATATAATTCTTCCTTGTATGTTCTACCAACGGGAATATGATAATTTTGGATCTCTATGGTCTGATCTTGTTCATAAAACAAATCTATTTTATGCCAGTTGATAATATATGACCGATGAGTCTGAATAAAAAAATCGCAGTTTAATGCTTTTAGTAAACTGGTTATAGAATGACGAACGGAAAGTTTTTTTCCATCCGAAGTAATAATTGAACAATAATTTTTCGAATCGGTATGGGCAAAAATTATGGTCTCCATAGCTACCTTAATCAACTTATTGCCACACTTTATAAACAAATAAGAAAACCCTTGATCTTTATTCTGCTGTTCATAAGGGTCTTTCTCAAATGCAGGAGACTGCATTGAATTTTTATATAGCGAATTCACCTTTTTTGTCAAACCTAAACTAGCTTGTTTTGAACGAATATAAAATCCAATAATGATACCGTCCGATGTATGCCTGATAATTTGTTTTTGAACTGTAAGAGAATTGCCCAAATTACTCAAAGATGCATTTTTGATATCATTTAGATCTATTTGCATATCCTTCAAATACATATGATCCAAATCAATATTAGTTGTTTTCATGCGTGTCATTTTAATGTTCATCTTCTCAAATCTAACTCACAAAAGTCCTATTATACAAAAAGTCATTCTTTACATTTATAAATTAAGAGTTGAAATTTATAAATTTCAACTCTTATAATTTCTTGACATTATTATTATTCATACTCATTAAATCTTTACATTCGTATTACGTTATGCGCTAAAAATATATTGGCTTAAAAGCTGTCTGAGAGCATCAATATGAAATATCTATCAATACTATCACTGATCATTCCATTACTCACAAACCAATTCATGATTGCACAGGATAATTATGATGAACTAATAATGTTGGTTAAAAAGGAAAAAGTAGAATCGCTAAGAATAAAAAATATACAGACCTATCTTGACCGTGCCATTCGTAAAGCTGACACACTGAATATTGCAAACGCATATTTTATATTATCTAATCTAGATCAAACAAATAAAATTCCCTACCTGGATAGTGTTATTGCTTTTACCAAAGACAAAAATTACTTTAGATTGCCCGCTGGGGCATATTTACAAAAAGGTGTTATTAATTATGAGTTAGGAGCTTATACAAAAGCTCTAGAACTCTACATAAAGGCCTCAGAAGCTGCCAAAAAAAACAAAAATGATAGAGTATACTTATCAGCAAGATTTAATATAGGATTACTAAAAAATATGTCAGGTGATCACAAAGAGGCACAAATCTTTTTTGCTGAGTATATTGAGTTTTTAGAAGAAAATCCCACGTATATTAATATGTACAATTATAATCCCGGATTATTTGCACTTGCAGACTCTTATATTCATACCAAAAATATAGAACAGGCCAAAATTACGATTGACAAAGCGATTACACAAACCTTAAAAACAGGTGACTCTACCGTCTATTCCTATATATTAGTTACCTCTGGAATACACCAATATTTACAAAAGAATTACCAAAAAGCAATTGATAGTTTACAAAAAGGGAAAAGATTGATACAGGAATTTGATTCTTTAGAAACCAGGGTAGCTACTTGTGATTATTATATTGGCCGCAGTTATAAAGCACTGGGAGATCAAGAAAAAAGTATCTATTATTTCCAAAAAACAGATACAACGCTGAGAAAAACAAAGGATGTAATTCCTGAAATTATCAATGTATATGATTATTTAAGAACCTTTGCAAAATCAGAAAATAATTATGAGTTGCAGTTAGAGTATATTAATACTCAATTAGAATTAGATAGTATTAGACACGCTAATCAAATACTTTTGACCAGAAATATTACTAAAAAGTATGATGCCGCTGAATTAAAGTCTGAAAAAGAGAGGCTTGTAAAACAATTTGAAAAAGATTCTTTTTTAAAGAATCATACAATCAATGCATTAGTAATCTTATCTATTATTTTAGTTTTAATTCTTTTTTATGCGTTTAGAAATAGTTATTTAAATAAAAAACGATTTCAGAAACTATTAACTCAACAAAGGAAATCTGGAATAGATCAATCAGAACTTATTACTAACATTGACGAGAGTCTCACAAAAAGAACTGACATTGATATTCCTGCAGATGTAATAACAAATATCTTACAAAAGCTTCAAGATTTCGAAGACAAAAATCAATTTGCCAAAAAACACTATACACTTAACTCTTTGGCAAAAGAATTAAATACCAATAGTGCCTATTTATCTAAAATTATAAATGTGTACAAAAATGTAAATTTTGCCAATTATCTAAATAACCTCAGAATTGATTTTGCTGTAGATCAACTCAGTACTAATAAATCATTACGATCTTATACTATACAAGCCATTGCAGAGGAGGTAGGTTTTAAGAATGCACAATCATTTTCTTCTGCTTTTCATAAAAAAACCGGAATTTATCCTTCTTATTTTATCAAACATATAAATAACCGAAAAACAAATTTTTAAAAAACATTTACTTCTTTAAATTTATAAATTTAAGGTATCTTCTCGTGTACGGATAATACTAAAATTGTATTTTGGCGGTATTGAAACTAAAATAGTTTATATGAAAAAGAGAGGGCGAAGATTAAGTCTGGATAAAATTAAAATTGCTAGATTAAATAACTTGAAGGAAATTTCTGGAGGGCTCAATGCTGTAACCGTAGTATACATTGATACCGACACTAATTTGATTAGTAATTGTACAATAAACCCTACCGATCAACCCACTACATCTACAAAAACGTTACCGATTGGAACTACTAGTATTGGTATTGATACGAGGGATCTTTAATTTTTAGTTACTATACTATGAACATTGTATTTAGAAAAGGTGTATCTGATAACTAATCAAATTCTAAAAATAATTCTTCATACTATGAAAGTAGAAAATGAAGTTTAGGTGAAAATGAGTATTGTACATTAGTAATCAACTACCTTAGAAAAAGCGCGCGAGGCATCCAGCGATAACACAATCTTAATATTTCTAGGCAAGTCCCATAAAATCAAACTCCACAATGTGGATTAAAGAAGATGAAACCAAATTCAAAAATGTTTGATCTCATTTAAGATTGCAATATCTCTGTAAAAACTCTTGGAGCCGTTTATTTATTTGATTTTATTGCTAATTTTTAAGCAAAATTGTTCTAATACTAGTAAGGATTTGTAAAATACAAAATATAAAAAATGAAAAATACTCGGAGAAAAAAACTAAGTCTCGATAAAATCAAGATTGCTCAATTAAACCATCTTGACAGCTTTAGAGGAGGGTCACAAGACACTGCAAATCAACATAGTAACAACGATAATTGTTTTACAAAACCACATATTTGTGAAACTATACTGGATTGCGGTGTTTCGACTAAAACAATTCCTATTGTTGATACCATCATTTGCCTAAAATAACGTGAATTAGAAATAAGAAAATTTACGTCAATCGGTAATCTATCTAAGATGGATCGTACTTCGACACCTATCCACCTCTGTAGCCAAGCTGAGCAAAGCTATCGAAGACAAACAAAATTTTGATCAAAAGTCTTGTCATTCTGAGCATGTCGGAGGAGCAATACCCTCCATAGGCCTGTGCGGTGAGGCTAATTTTCTCCTGTCATCTCGAGTCTTTAACTTTGCTCAGGACAGATGTAGTCAAGATATACTATGAAAAATCACTTAATTTGACGGCTTTTTAAAATTAAATACTTAGATAGGAGAATAACACCAATTATTTTAAAGTAAAAAATCAGATCATCTTTAAACGTTTATAGACACAATCTTTAAAAGTACGCCCTATAGGAATATGATGCCCTTGTATTTCTATAGTTTGGTCATATTCGTGTAGTAAATCTATTTTATTCCAATTAATAATATAAGATCGATGGGTTTGTATGAACTTTGAACCCTTTAGCTTTTCTCCTAACTTTAAAATAGAATATCTCACAGATAATTTTTTATTATCTGCTGTCACGATAGAACAATAGTTTTTTGAATCTGTATGTGCAAAAAGGATGGTATCCATATTGACTTTCACCAATTTGTTACCACTCTTGATAAATATATCTCCAGATTCATTATGGGTATTTACTATAGAAATTGAGTCTTGTTTTCGAGCAAGAATCAGTGCAGCCTGCAAATCATCCTTGTTAATTGGTTTTGTTAAATATGCAACCGGGCGGATATCTGCTGCTCTACTCATAGTATTCTTATTATTATCTGAGGTAGCAAAAAATACAGGTATTCCATATAATCTCTTAATACTATTTCCTAATTCAATACCAGATTCTTTACCTTTAAGATGAATATCCAATATAACCGCATCAGGCTTTAAAGATCCTATTTGTCTTAAAGCATCAACAGGGTCGGCTGAAGCTCCTAAAAAGAAATATCCCAGTTCTTCAATAGTAATTTTAATATCCTCCAGATGAAACACATCATCTTCTACAATATAAATATTCATGATCTGTATGCTTTATTTACGCCGATAAAGGTTTAGAAATTGCCCCTTCTTCTTTAGTCAGCGATATGGTTATTGGGATCCTTAAGTCAAAACGCGTGCCAATTCTTTTTCCTGAAGAAACATGAATCGTTCCTTTATGCATTTTCACAAATCGATAGACAAGGTTAAGCCCCAACCCTGTTCCCTTCTCCCCACGTGTACCTGTGGTAGGTTTTTTTTCTTCCAAAGTAAAAAGATCCTTAAGCTGATCTTTAGACATTCCGACTCCAGTATCTATTACTGAACATAAAAACAGATTATCTTCACTTGTAAATTCTATCCGAATATTTCCTTCTTCAGTGTATTTTAAAGCATTACTTATCAGGTTTCTAAAAATAACGTGAAAAGCTCCTTTATCGAAATTGACCAATAAATCCTCTTCATATTTTAAATCAATCCTGGTTTTCTTATAAGCTGCTTGTTGTTTATATCCTGATATAATTTCGCTTAACTGCTGATGTATTGATATTGGCTGAGGATTCATCTTATAACCATTCATTTGTTCTAATGACCAATTCAATAAGTTATCCAACATGTTAGAAAGACTTTCAGAGTTTTGTTCCAAAGCCTGAGATAGTTCTATTGTTTTTTCAAGATCACCTTTATCTATATGATACTTCAATATTTTACCTGATCTCTGGAATGGAATAATCATCCCTCTAAGATCGTGAGCAATAATAGAAAAAAGACGGTTTTTAACTTGGTTTGTAGAGGTTAGTTCCTTTTGTTGCTTCCTCAACTTTTGGAATGCCCAGGCACCAATTCCCAATATGACTAATAGGATACCAGCTGCTAATAAATATAAATTTTGTTGCGCCTTGGCTTGTTTTACAATTAGTTCCTGTTCTTCCTTTTGCTTATTAAGAGTAACTATCTTAAGTTCCTTATCTTTTGTATCATACTTTTTTTCTAAAGAAACTACCTTAGTGGATACTTCAACGTTTGTAATAGAATCTTTAAGGTTATGATATACTTTAAAGTGTGATAAAGCTCTTTGAGGTCTATTCATAATTTCATAATATTCGCCATAAACCTTTTCCATATACATCCTATAATCGGGTTTAGATACTTTCTTAACGATAGGTTCTAATTCATTAATAAGCTCTTTAATTTTTTTTGCATTCTTTTTATTAGTATACACCTCAATTAATGCTTGAATACAATAATATATTTTTTCATCTTGCTTGGTTTTTTTTGCAAATTGATAGGCTTCATCAAAATATTTTTCGGCCTGATCATAATCATTATAATTATAAAAATACAGCCAGCCTTTTTCTTCTAATGCCGCTGCAATATGATTATCCGCTTTTGACTCTTTAGCCAATTTGATAGCTTCATTAACGGCAATTTCAGATTCTTGATTTAAATTCATAAATCTATTATAAGTAGCTAAATGTTTATAGCTAATCATCATAGCAAAATTATTATTGTTGGATTTTCCAAACTCCAAGGCTTTAACAATATATTTTTTAGCAGTTTCATATTGCTTTAATTTAAAAAAGCACGATCCTAAGTATCGATATGTACTACTCAAATCCCTAATCAAGTTATTTTCTTGTTTATATTCTAGAGATTTAAAAAAATTTTCTGCTGCCTTTTCATGCTCTGAAAGACGCATATACAAAACCCCTTTATGTTCATAAGTCTGATGAATTTCTTTTGTCAAATCTCTCTGTTTAGCTATAATAATGGTAGAATCCATATATGCTAGTGCCTTATAATATTCGGACTTTACATATTCCATGTATCCTCTCTTATCATAATAATGCAACCACGACTGACTTTCAGGATGTTTTTCTAATAACGTCCTGGATTTTTTTAAAAGGTCTTCTACTTCAGAATATCTATTTAGTGCAATAAGAATGTTTGTTTTCTCAGTATAGGCAAATACCAATTCTTCATCAGCCCGAATTTTTTGACCTAAAGCAATAGCAGTATCCATATAATAAAGCGCAGAATCTATTTTTACCTTATTCAAATAAATACTTCCCAAATTTATATAAATTCTTATTTTACATTTATTATCAACTTTTGACAAATAGAACTTATCATTAAGGATACTTTTATTTAGATCAGAAATTGAGTCAGTTTTCTTTTGCCATTGTTTACAGTATTCTGTTTCTGTTTGCGCCTGTGTGGCAATACCTATTAGAAGAAGAAACAAGTATAATAGTTTTTGTGTGGTCATAGTTGGTTAATTAATTTATCTTGTATATTCTAAATATCCTTTACTGATTTATATTAAAGGTGAACTTTGAAAACCAATTTAATTTTAATTTTCCGTTTCATCGATTCAAATATGTTACTCCTATCTCTATACCATTAGCCAATTCATACAAACTTGTTTCTGTAAGCATCTTTTTTAACTCTTTCCTTACAAGTACTATTTTATGATGTACTGGGCAAGGTTTACGTGCATCACATTCTTTTAATCCTAATCCACAACCACTATAAATAGAATCACCATCAATTGCATATACAATTTCCTCAAGCATTATCTGATTAATTTTTGCTTCTTTGATCAGAAACCCCCCTTTGGCACCTTTTATAGAATCTAACACCTGATTTTTTACTAGTTTCTGAAGTATTTTGGCAGTAAAAGCTTCTGGAGAATTAATCTCATTAGCTATTGCTTTTAAATTAGTACACTTATTTTGTAACGATTGTTGCGCTACATAAATAGAAGCCTTTATACCATATTCACAAGCTTTAGAAAACATATTCTTCTAATTAAATATACTCAAATATATACATTAAATTTAAATCGGATGAAATTGTCCTAAATAAAATATACATAAAACACCTTACCTTAAATAAACATCTGTATATCTTATATAAAAACGGAGTTAACCGGATTACTATAAAAGAGCATTGTAAATACCTAATTTAGGTAACCGCCTTATTAACCAAAATAAATTAAATAGATGATGGATTTGTACTAAATACCTTCCCTTTTATTAACGGGTGTAGTAGGATTATAACCAAATCCCGGAATTTTTAATTCAATCTCTAATTGATCAAGTATGTATCCTATTGTTGCATAATGATGAATCGCGTGACTATTGGCATGTGCCAAGATACTCTCTAAAGTATAATTTACGGTAACTTTTCCTTGTCCCATATTATCGGTTACGTGAATTAAATAATCTGTATTTACGTCGATATAAGAAAGTAAAGTTTCCTGAAGTGCATATATATGATTTTTTGCAGCTTCTTTGTTGGTAGATATAATCTCATCTCTTTTCCGAGAAGTAAGATCAATATCATTAGTATCCAGCCCGTGAATAACACAATCAAAAAAATCTAAAGTGTGTCTGATATGAGATCCAATACTAGAATGATATGGCCCAACAGAATTGTCGCAGTAAGTTTCTGTATCTAGTGCATCTAATAAAACAATTGCTTTATTGAGGTTATGGTTTATTGAGGATATAATAAGTTCTTTCATAGAAAATATGGACGTAATATACATAATAAACTTACATAACAACTTTGGCAAAACGTTAAATTTATTATTTGCATATATAAAACACAATACCAAACTCCCAGGCTCGTTATTTATAAATCAAATATGAGAAATGGTCATGTCATGGTAGGATATCTATCACTTTTTTTATGGGTTAGCCATAAAAACTAAGACAAAGTGCGTATTTCATCGATTAATGACATTTATTTTTGGATGTTACTCAGAAATTATTGTATACTTGTACTGTTCATTAAAAAGCCCCATAAAAATGAAAAAACTTGCACTGATCTTAGTTTTATTTTGTTTTGTTTCACAAGTTAACGCTCAAAACATCTATGAAGATGCTCTAACGGCTGCCAGCTATGCATATTCACATTCTAAAAAGGCACACGGAGCAAATAATGTATTCCATACTCAGGAATATGCTGATAAAGCAATTGAAGCTTTTGAAAAAGTAGAAAATCTAGCAGATGAGTGTGGTTGTGCTGAAGCCAACGAAACAGCATACCAAGCTAAAACAAATATGGTAAGTTCTCTAGGTCAGGATACTTACGAACGTAGTAGATATTATGCAAAACAAGCCAAAGACCTTGGTCCTAAGTTATTAGAACAATTAACAGATTGTCAAATTGATAATGGTAGTAGCGATTCTTATATTGGAGATGTAGCTAGTGCTGAAGAAGAAGCCATTGTAGTTGCTGCTGAAGAAGTAGCTCAGAAACAAAAAGAATTAGAAGAGCAAAAACGTCAATTAGAAATCGAGCAGCAAAAACTACAACAACAAATTGTAGAGCAGCAAAAAGCTCAGGCCGAATTCGAAGAACAACGTGCAGCAGAACTAAAAGAACAAACACTAGTAAAAGAAAAAGCAGAGCAAGCATTACAGAAATTAGAGAGTGCTCTGCAAGAGTTAAGTATAGCTTTTGATGATGAATCAATATTCGAATCTGAAAAAGATTATTTAAGAAGTGAAAATGAACTTCAAAACGAAACATTAAGTGATACAAAAAATTTCTACGTAAATAGAGCCAAAGAGCTTACAAAAAGTGCTATGCAACAATTTGCTGGATATACAGAAAATTAATACGATTGAATTTTATTTTGTAGCCCCAAAATAAAATTTTTCAGAAACGGTATCTTAAATAGGATGCCGTTTTTTTTGTCCTATTGTGAATAAAATATAAAATTTTATTTATACTTTTTTGGAATTATTCCATAAATTTGGAATTATTCCAAAAAAGTAAATATTTGAGAACAATATTGCATCTTGATCTGGATACATTTTATGTATCTGTAGAGCGTCTTATAGACAGTTCGTTAAAAAATAAACCTTTGCTAGTGGGTGGTATAAGTGATCGTGGTGTAGTTGCAGCCTGTAGCTATGAGACAAGAACGTATGGTGTACATTCAGGAATGTCCATGAAAATAGCTAAAGAACTGTGCCCAGAAGCCACCATCATAAAAGGTAATGCCGGAACATATAGCAAATACTCTGATCTGGTAACAGAGATTATCAAAGAAAAAGTTCCTGTCTTCGAAAAATCCAGTATTGATGAGTTTTATGCAGACTTATCCGGAATGGATAAATTCTTTGGTGCTTATAAATATGCGTCAGAGCTTAGGCAAAAAATCATATCGGAAACAGGTTTACCAATTTCTCTGGGTTTTGCTCAAAATAAAGTGGTTTCTAAAGTTGCAACAAATGAAGCAAAACCCAATAACCAATTAAAAATTGATTTTGGTACCGAAAAACCTTTTTTAGCTCCATTATCAATCAAAAAAATACCTATGGTTGGTGATAAAACTTTTCAAACACTACGCAGCTTGGGTATACGAAAAGTAAAAACGATACAAGAGATGCCCGTTGATATTATGAAAGGAGTTCTGGGAGTAAACGGACTAACAATCTGGAAAAGAGCCAATGGAATAGATAACACTCCTGTGATTGCATTTTCTGAGCGTAAATCTATTTCTACAGAAAGAACATTTGATAGGGATACCATAGATGTTTACAAACTTCGCAATATACTAGTAGCGATGACAGAAAACCTGTCCTATCAATTACGTAGAGGCAATAAGCTATCTGCTTGCATTACGGTCAAGATCAGATATTCTGATTTTAACACCTACTCAAAACAACTTAAAATACCCTATACAAGTGCTGATCATATTTTAATTCCCAAAATTTTGGAACTATTTGAAAAATTATATCAAAAAAGACTATTAGTGCGATTAATAGGTATCAGATTTAGTCACCTGGTAAGTGGGAATTACCAAATAAATCTTTTTGAAGATGATGAAAAACAACTCAATCTCTACAGAGCTTTAGATCATATCCGAGATCGATACGGAGATCGGAGTGTCATCAGAGCTGTAGCGATGGGCGCTAAAACTATTGGTAGAATGCAAAATCCGTTTAATGGCCAACCTCCTGTTATATTGGCACATCGAAAACAATAAAACTAATAAAAATGATGGCATCCGGTCGGGCTAACTATCTACTAGAGATTCAGTAACGCTATCTATATCTTTTATGTATACTTCGGCTATGCTCAGAACACAAAAAAGGATACCATTTCTATCTCTGATGCGATGAGTAATGAGTAATGAGTAATGAGTAATGAGTAATGAGTAATGAGTAAAAGATAAAAAATCCAACTATCAACTATCAACTATCAACTATCAACTATCAACTATTAACTATTAACTATTAACTATCAACTATCAACTAAATGTACCTAAATTGCCATTCATATTATAGTTTAAGATTTGGAGCCTTCTCTGAAATAGATTTATTAGAGTTGGCAAAAAAAAATCAGATTGATGCTGTGGCACTTACAGATATCAATAATACATCTGCATGTCTCAACTTCATCAGAAAAGCTCAAGAGTATCGGATTAAACCAATCGTAGGTATCGATTTTAGGAATAATCATCAGCCTTTATATATAGGTTTAGCCAAAAACAACGAAGGATATAAAGAATTAAATGATTTTTTATCATATCACTCTCACAGAAAACTTAATTTACCTGAAATAGCACCTACATTTCATAATGCATATATTATTTATCCTTTTAAGCAAGTTGCAGCATTAGAGAAAACTAAATTCTTAGCGCATGAATATATTGGTGTTTCTATAAAGGATATTCCGCAATTAAGACTTTCTATTTTAAAAAATCTAAAAGAAAAACTAGTTATTCTTCAACCCGTAACATTCAGAACTAAAAAAGATTTTAATGCTCATCGCTTACTCAGAGCAATTGACAATAATACTTTACTAAGTCGCTTGCCCGAAAATCAACAAGCCTGTTTTTCAGAAAAAATGATTCCGAATGATAAAATTAAAAGTCAATTCAGCGAGCTTGATTTTATTATCAAAAATACAGAGACCTTACAACAAAAATGTTGTATAGATTTTGACTTTTCAAAAAGCAAACCTTCTTTAAATCAAAAAACGTATACAGGTAGTGTAGAAGAAGACAATAAATTACTGAGAAAATTATGTAAAGAAGGTCTTCCTTATCGATATGATAAACCAAACAAAATAATATTTGATCGACTCGAAAAAGAACTCGCTTTAATTATTAAAATGAATTTTGTATCCTATTTTTTGATAAACTGGCAAATCATTTCTTATGCAAACAAAAAAGGATATTACTATGTAGGGCGTGGTAGCGGGGCTAATAGTATAGTAGCATATCTGCTAAAAATTACAGATGTAGATCCAATCGAATTAGACCTGTACTTTGAACGATTCATAAATTCACATCGTACCAGCCCACCTGATTTTGATATCGATTTCTCATGGAGAGATCGACAAGATATTACACGATTTATTTTTGAAGAATTTAATAACGTAGCATTAATGGGTACGTATGTTACGTTTCATTACAAGGGTGCTGTTAGAGAATTAGGTAAAGTATTTGGTTTGCCAAAATTCGAAATTGACAGGCTTAGTGAAGGTAACTATGATTATAATTCTTTAGACCATATTCACAAGCTAGTGATTACTTATAGTCAACTCATTCAAGGAATACCAAATTATATTAGTATCCATTCCAGTGGTATATTAATTAGCGAAAAACCTCTCCACCATTATTCTGCTACTGATATACCGCCTAAAGGTTTCCCTACTGTACAATTTGACATGATCATTGCAGAAGATTTAGGTCTATATAAATTTGATATTTTAGGACAGCGTGGTTTGGCAAAAATTAAGGAAGCCATAAAAATCATTCAATATAATCAGCCTGAAAAAGCCAATTTTGACATTCATAATATCAGTAAACTTAAACAAGATTCTAACATAAACACGCTTATAAGAGAAGCTAAATGCCTTGCCTGTTTTTATGTAGAATCCCCTGCTATGCGTATGTTACTTAGTAAACTTAAAACCGATAATTATATCGGATTAGTAGCAGCAAGTTCTATCATACGACCTGGTGTTGCTAAAAGCGGAATGATGCGTGAATATATTTTAAGAGAACATGATATAGAAAGGAGAAAAAACTCACACCCTATCATGCTTGAATTAATGAATCAAACCTACGGTATTATGGTATACCAGGAAGATGTGATCAAAGTAGCACATGTATTTGCAAAACTTACATTAGATGAAGCAGATGTTTTGCGTAGAGGGATGAGTGGTAAATTCAAGTCCCGAAAAGAGTTTAAGGATGTACAGAATAAATTTATTAGTAATTGTCGTGCTGAAGGGTATGAAGAAAAACTAATTTTTGAAATATGGAATCAGGTAGCAAGCTTTGCAGGATATGCGTTCCCAAAAGGGCATTCTGCCTCATATGCTGTAGAAAGCTATCAAAGCTTATTTCTTAAAGCCTATTTTCCATTAGAATATTTGGTAGCAACGTTAAACAATGGTGGCGGATTTTATCGCCCCGAAGTATATTTGCACGAAGCTAAACTATATGGAGCAAAAATTTTAACTCCTTGTATCAATACCAGTACATATGAACATATACTGAAAGGAAAAAATATATTTCTGGGATTATCAATACTCCGAAACCTGGATCATAAAACTTCTGAACTTATCTTGACAGAAAGAAACCAAAATGGTCTGTATTCTTCTCTCGATAATTTCATTGATAGAATTCCTATAGGAATAGAACAAATTAGTATTCTAATTAAGATTGATGCTTTTGCATTTACCCAGAAAAACAAACACGAGTTACTGTGGGAAGCACATTTCAAGTTAAATAGCACTCCTAATACTGACTGTATCCAACCACCATTGTTTATAGAAAAGAGAACAGAATATAAGCTTCCTGATTTTAAGACATCCAGACTCGAAAATGCTTTTGAACAAATAGAATCCTTTGGATTTCCACTTTGCGGATATTATGAAATTATGGCTTCGGAACCGGTAAACAAAAGAAGAGCCAGTGAATTAAGATATTATTTAAATAAAAAAATTGATATCTACGGGTATTTAATTGCTATGAAAAACACAAGTACTTCTAATGGCAAACGTATGGCTTTTGGTACTTTTCTTGATCAATTTGGAGATGTGTTTGACACAGTATTATTTCCTCCTGTACAGGAAAAATATAAACTTAGATACAAAGGAGTGTATCGCATGTATGGCAAAGTAGTAGAAGAGTTTGGGTTTCTAAGTATTGAAATCATTAAAATAGTTAAACAAGATTATATTCAGGATCCCAGATATTCTGATGCAATAAACGTGGATTAAATTCAGGCAATATCCACAAAAATTCCTTGGTTGTTATGTTAGATGGGTTTTGAAGGCAGGCTAGAGCGAATTAGTCTTACTTTAAGTTGGGCTCCAATGTAAGTATGACACAAAAAAA
>CANMSL010000016.1 GCA_947500505.1 uncultured Aquimarina sp.
TCGGGGTGGCAGGATTCGAACCTGCGACCTCCGCGTCCCAAACGCGGCGCGATAACCGGGCTACGCTACACCCCGAATTTTGAAAAAAACACTCAAAATTATTGCGGAGAGACTGGGATTCGAACCCAGGCAACACTTACGCGTTGACAGATTAGCAATCTGCTCCATTACCACTCTGGCACCTCTCCTAAATCAAAAATGATTGTGAACTTCACATTAATATTTCAAATGCGGATGCAAATGTAGCTTTTATGACTCTACAATGCAACATTTTTTTGTCATTATTTTTATTTTAAAAAACAGGTGATTTTAAAAAGTTGAAAATCAGTTTTTTTATTACCTCCGGATTGATTTAAAATTTCAAAAAAAGTTTAAAACTTCATAAAATAGACGTTTCAATCAAGAATCATATATTTGTGTTACTTGACCTAAGTGTAAACTTTATGTATTCAGATAAAAAAATACCTACCATGAAAATAAAAAGCATTCTATTCTTATTGATTTTTGTAACCGCATATTCATTTGCTCAAAAGCCTGTTCTTTCTGAAGATTTCAAATTTAAGATTGGAGAAAAATATAAAAGAATTAAAAGTGTTAATTCATATTATGTCGCTTCAGGTGATAAAATGGTGGCTATTAAAAAAGGCAGAAATAATATGACCGTTCAGCGTTTTTCTTTAAGTGATCTAAAAGAAGATGTGAAAAAGCGGCAAGTGATAGAGGACAAAGGCGATTTTCAGACGGTTATGAACCTGAACGGAAAAGCAGTTGTTTTTTATACGATAAAGGATAAAGCTTTTGCTCAAAAAATATCTCTAACCGGAATCATTGCAGAAAAACCAGTACTTATAGGTAGTGATAAGGATAATATCACTAATGATGTAGGTTTTAAAAGTACTTACGGCTTCGATGCAGGAGGCAGGATCAATAAATTTGTTTTTAAGAAATCATTTGATGGCACTAAACTATTAGTCTTGTTTAGGGTAAAAACAGCTGATGATAAGGCTGATGAAATAGGAATCAGCGTTTATGATTCTAATTTGAAATCATTATGGAGTAGAAAAGTTAGACTACCGTATGCTAATAAATGGTTAGAAAATGAAGACTTTGCCATTGATAATGAAGGTAGTTTTTATATGACCGCTTCAGTCTTCAATTCTGGATCAGAAGACAAAAACAAGCTGGAAAATACATACAGGACAGAAGTTTTTAAAATAAAAGAAAGCCCTAAAGAGATTATTAAAAGTAAAATAGAATTACCTGGTAAATCAATTATGAACGGAGTAATTGGTCTTGATAAAGGCGGAAAGGTAAGAGTGTCTGGTTTTTATGTCAATAATGATAATAAACTAGAAGCTTCCGGTTTATTTTCTGCTGTTTTGGATGAAAATGGCATTGTGACTTCAGTTTTTAAAAGTGATATTCCTACGGAAATAGCACAGCAGTACGCATTAAAAAGAGAAGAACGAATAAACGAGGGTACTCAGGATGAAAAGGATAAAAAAGATTTTGAAAACCTAAAAGTGAATGAAGTTGTATATAATCAAGATGGTAGTGCAGTGGTATTAGGAGAACAGCGTTATGTAGAGTCGTTTACCACATCCAGTTCTTCAGGATCCAGAACTACTTATAAGTACTTTTATCGGGATATAATTGTATCCAAAATATCTCCTGAAGGAACTCTAGCCTGGTTTCACAGGTTGCCGAAATATCAGACAGGTGTGAGAGGAAAACGAAGTATGTCATACATTAACTTTAAAAATAGCGGTAAACACTACATATTTTATATAGATGATTTCACTAATTTAAAAAGATCTTTTGATGAATACCCTACAAGATATTTTGATGGTAAAAAGGAGTTTTTATATTTAACCTCATACACAATTAATGATACCTCCGGAGAAGTGGTTAAGGAACCAATTCTAACAGGAAGTGATATCAGGAATTCCAGACTAGACGACCTAGAAGTATATAAGGCAGCTGTTCTACCTAATCAGGATATGATTTTTGAAGCCTATGATGGTAAAAAGAATAATTTGTTGCTAAAGGTTTCTTTGGTTAAATAAAAGTGTTTTAGAATCTTTTAAAACATAAAAAAGGAGGCAAATCTGCCTCCTTCTTATGTTTTCCTCATAGAAATTTACTATGACATATTTTCTTCCATTTCTACAAGTTTCGCTACATTCCTAACAATATGACTGTGTTTTCTAACAAACGGATTGGTTTTATCCCAAACATATCCCGCCAATACAGCACAGATTTGTTCTCTAAATTCTTCATTTGGTTTATCGTGAAAAATAATTTTTTGTAAGTTACCACTATACCATTCTTTTACGTAGGTCGTAAATACATCAACGCCTTGCCTCATATAATCTACAAATTCGGTCTGCCAGTCAACTTTTTCATTGTTAAGTTGTTTAATAGCAAGTTTTGCCGATAATAAACCGGTTTCTGTAGCAAAAGAAACCCCAGATGAAAAAACCGGGTCTAAAAATTCTGCGCTATTACCCGTTAGTACAAAACCATCTCCATAAAGTTTAGTAACGTTTTTAGCAATATTTTCTACTTTGTATGGCGCGAATAGATATGGGATATCCTTAAACTGCTCATAATAATAGGGAGAAGTTTTCATCATTTGCTGTAAAACTTCTTCGTTACTTCCTTTAAACTTATTGATCCAATCCATAGGCCCGACGAATCCAATGCTTGTATTTCCATTAGAGAAAGGAATGTACCAAAACCAAACTTCGGTTTCTATAATTTCAAAAGTAATCGTTGTTCCTTCAGTACCTTTGGGTCGATTAACATCTTTTACCTGAGTGAAGATAGAACCGTGTTCTGCTAATTTTGAAGGAGCTTCAAGTCCAAGCTGCCTTGCTATTACACGTCCAAAACCGCTAGAATCTATGATGAATTTAGCCTCAATCTGACTTTCGGAACCATTTTTATGTTTTACGGTAGTTAAAGAATCCGTGCCGTTAAATTCCACATTGATGACCTCTGTTTCAAAATCAACACTAACTCCTTGTCGAATGGCTTCATCTATTAAGGTTTTGTCAAAATGATCTCTCGGAACCTGCCAAGTCCAATCCCAGCCTTCTCCATACTTTTTACTGAAGTCAAAACATCCATGAACTCCATCTTTAATAAAACGTGCACCATGTTTTTTTTGATATCCTTGTTTCATAAGGCAATCCAAAAGACCCGCTTCCTGAAAATTGTCCATGCACCTTGGGATAAGGCTTTCTCCAACCTGAAAACGTGGGAATTTGGTTTTTTCAACCACCTTAACGTTAATTCCCTGTTTGTTAAGATAGGCTGCACTAACACTGCCTGACGGACCAGCACCAATAACCAGTACATCTACATTTTCTTTTTTCATAATTTTTAAAGGTACATTAAATACATTACATTTGCCCTCGGTAAAAATAAAGAGTAAACTTGAATTTTTTTACAAATATTGGAAAAAACTTACTAATTCGCGAATGCTACTACTAAAAGAAAAGTTAGAAATAAGGGATTTTCTCAGTGTTATTTTTAATGGAGAGAAGCTTGATATAGATGAATCTATAGTAAAGAGAGTTGATGATAGCTTTAAGTTTTTAGAAAATTTTTCTGAAAATAAAGTAATCTATGGAGTGAATACTGGATTTGGTCCAATGGCACAATATAAGATTGATGACAAAGATCGAATAGAACTACAGTTTAATTTGATAAGAAGTCATTCATCCGGCACTGGAAAAGCAATGGAGCCTGATTACGTAAAGGCTCTTATGCTTGCTAGACTTAATACATTATCATTGGGTAAATCCGGAGTTAATGTATCCGTAATTAGTGGATTAAAGGATTTAATTAATAATGATATTACCCCTTTGATTTTTGAACACGGTGGTGTGGGTGCAAGTGGCGATCTTGTACAATTGGCACACCTGGCACTGGTATTAATCGGAGAAGGTGAAGTTTTTTATAAAGGAGAAAGAAGAGATACAGAAGATGTCTTTAAAGAGTTAGGGTTAAAACCGATAGAAGTCAAAATTAGAGAAGGATTAGCATTAATGAATGGCACTTCGGCAATGACCGGAATCGGTATTGTCAATGTTATCAACGCTCAGAAGTTGTTAGACTGGTCTATTTCTTGTTCTTCAGCAATAAATGAAATTGTGGAAGCTTATGATGATCATCTTTCAGAAGAATTGAATCATAGCAAACTTCATTTAGGACAACAGGATGTTGCCCGAAAAATGAGAGAACATTTGGCTGATAGTAAACTTACCAGAGATCGTACAGAGCATTTGTATTCCGGTCAGAATGGTGATACCTATTTTAAGGAAAAAGTACAGGAATATTATTCACTTCGATGTGTGCCTCAAATTTTAGGGCCTGTTTGTGATACGATAAAACATGTAGGTAGGATTTTGATTGAAGAACTAAATTCTGCAAACGATAATCCTATAATTGACGTACAGACCGAGCACGTGTATCACGGTGGTAATTTTCACGGAGATTATGTTTCTCTGGAAATGGACAAACTTAAGCTTGTGATAACTAAATTATCCATGCTGGCAGAGCGCCAATTAAATTATCTTCTTAATTCTAAGCTTAACGATATATTACCTCCTTTTGCTAATTTAGGGAAACTAGGCTTTAATTTTGGAATGCAAGGAATTCAGTTTACAGCGGTTTCCACAACCGCAGAAAACCAGACACTTTCTAATCCGATGTATGTGCATAGCATCCCTAATAATAACGATAACCAAGATATCGTGAGCATGGGAACCAATGCAGCAAATATGACAAAAACGGTAATAGAAAATACATTCGAAGTTCTTGCCGTAGAATTGATGACTATCGTTCAGGCATTGGAATATCTTGATTTTGGAGATAAGCTGTCAAGTAAGACTCAGAATTTGGTAAAAGATATTAAGAAAATAGTTCCGCCTTTCACCAAAGATTACATTACATACCCTTTTGTTCAGAAGGTAAAGGATTTTTTGAAAGAAAATGATGCCTATTAGTATATTTTGAATTAAGATTTTGAATAAATCATATAACAAGAAATGTTTACTTGTTCATCGTTATATGTACTAAAGAATAAACCTTAAATATAAATATGATGAAAAAAGCACTTTTAATCACACTTGCATTAGTATTCGGTTTACAAACATTATTTTCTCAAGAACTTGCAAAAGTTAGGGAAAATGGAAAATTCGGTTATATCAATAAAAATGCAGAATATATTATTCAACCTCAGTTCAAAAAAGCAAATAATTTTGCAGATGGTGTAGCTTTGGTTTTGGATGGTAAAAAATGGGGGTATTTAAATCCTGATGGTAAATGGTTGTTAGAACCGCAATTCAGTAAAGCAAAGGATTTCAATAGCGGTGTAGCAATGGTGATGAAAGATAAGAAATGGATGTATATTGATAAGCAGGGTAATGAATTAAAATATTCTGATGCTGAGAAAATTTATCCTTTTTCAGATGGAGTAGCTTTTGTTAGAAAAGAAAAATTGGTTGGATTGATGAATCCAAAAGGAGAAATTATAGTAAAACCAACATATAAGATTATCAAAGGTTTTCAGAACGGATACGCTCGGTTTGCAAATCAATCGGATCAATGGGGAATTATCGATAATAAAGGTGAAATAGTAATTAAACCAGAGTACACTTCTATTGGTAATTATGTAAATGGGGTAGCTAGAGCCGAAAAAGGAGAAGAAGTATTCGGCATTGCATCTCCTAATTCTTTCAATAAAGTCGATGGAGCAACAAAACTTTGGGATTTCAGAAGCGGTGAAAAATACACGATTGCTCGAAAAGATGACAAAATAGGATTTATTGATAAGAATGGTAAATGGGTAATAGAGCCGCAGTTTGTAAAGGCTAAACCCTTTAAAAATGGATATGCCGGTGTTTATGATGGTAACAAATGGGGGTTTATTGATACTAATGGTAAAGTAGTCATAAATTATGAATATAATGATGTCGATTATTTTGATCCTAGCGGACTAGCCCCTGTGAAGATAGATGATTGGGGATTTATAAATACGAAAGGTGAATTGGTGATAGAAGCTAAATACGGTATTACAGCCGGGAATTTTGGATTCCTATCCGGTAGAGTTGCCGAAAAAGGTTTCATAGATGGTCTGGCAAGAGTAAAGTTAGATAAGAATTGGGGATTTTTGAAACCAGATGGAAAACTGTTGGGGGATAAGTTTTTCGAAAATGCAGAACCTTTTGTGAAAATAAAATAAACATTTCTTAATCTTGACAACATTAGACGATTGTTAAAATTGTCGGGAATCTTTTAAAATTGTTAATTAAATCTTAATTTGGAATAATTGTTATCCAAAGAATTCAGTAATTATTTGATCTTAAAACCAAATTGTAAATGAAATACGCCCTTGTTACCGGTGGATCCAGAGGAATAGGAAGAGCAATAGCCATAAAAATAGCAAAGGAATTAAAATATCCTGTATTAATTAACTATCAATCTAATGATGCAGCTGCGGATGAGGTTAAGAATCTGATAGAGGATGAAGGAGGTCAGTGTACATTGTTGAAATTCAATGTTGCGGACATCGAAGATACTCATAAAGTATTGGATACTTGGATAGCCGATAATCCTGATGCAACAATAGAAATCATAATTAATAATGCTGGAATTACAAGAGATGGTTTATTTATGTGGATGAAACCAGAAGATTGGCATACTGTTTTAAATATTAGTTTGAATGGTTTTTATAATGTAACAAATCATCTTATTCAGAAAATGCTTACGAATCGTTATGGACGTATTGTGAATGTAGTTTCAGTGTCTGGGGTGAAAGGAACTGCTGGACAAGTTAATTATTCTGCAGCAAAAGGAGCATTAGTGGCTGCTACAAAAGCCTTGGCACAAGAGGTTGCAAAACGTAAGATTACCGTGAATGCAGTAGCACCTGGTTTTATTAAGACAGATATGACCGCAGAGATGGATGAAAAAGAATTGAAGCGCATGATTCCTGTCAATCGTTTTGGTGAAGCAGAAGAAGTTGCTGATTTAGTCGCTTTTTTAGCATCAAAAAAAGCTTCTTATATCACTGGAGAAGTTATTAATATTAACGGGGGAATTTATTCATAGTAGACTATGCGAAGAGTTGTTATCACTGGAATGGGAATATATTCTTGTATCGGTACTAATACAGATGAAGTTAAAGAATCATTGTATCAAGGAAAATCTGGTATCGTTTTTGAGCCTTCTCGAAAGGAATTTGGTTATAGATCTGCGTTAACAGGCACGGTGCCAAAACCAAATTTAAAGAATGAATTAAGCAGAAGGCAGCGGGTAAGTTTTGGGTCTGAATCAGAATATGCTTATATCGCAACTAAACAAGCTTTTGATCAGGCAGGCGTAGATCAGGAATTCTTAGATAATGAAGAAATCGGGATTCTATTTGGTAATGATAGTACTGCAGAATCTGTAATGGAAGCAATAGATAAGATAAGAATTAAAAAAGATACTACTTTAGTAGGGTCCGGTGGGGTTTTTAAATCTATGAATTCTACAGTGACAATGAACCTATCAACGGTTTTTAAATTAAAGGGGATTAATTTTACGATTAGTGCTGCATGTGCTAGTGGTTCACACTCTATAGGAATGGGATATCTTTTAATTAAACAAGGATTGCAGGATTATGTTTTATGTGGAGGAGCACAGGAGATAAATGATTATGCGTTTGGTAGTTTTGATGGATTAGGAGTTTTTTCTGTTAATGAGGAAAATCCTACAAAAGCATCAAGACCTTTTGATAGTAATAGAGACGGATTGGTTCCGAGTGGAGGAGGAGCTGCTTTATTTATGGAATCTTATGAAAGTGCCGTGAAACGAGGAGCTACTATTTTGGGAGAGATTGTTGGCTACGGCTTTTCTTCTAATGGAGATCACATCTCTACACCAAATCAGGAAGGTCCCGCCAGGGCAATGAAGCGTGCGGTAGAGCAGGCTGATATAAAACCTGAAGATATTGATTATGTAAACGCTCACGCTACATCTACACCTATTGGAGATGCCAATGAGGCAAAAGCAATTGATGAAGTCTTTGGTGGATCAAAACCATATGTTAGCTCCACAAAATCAATGACTGGACATGAGTGTTGGATGGCAGGAGCTAGTGAGATTGTATATTCTTTAATAATGATGAATAACTCATTTATAGCACCTAATATTAATTTAGAATCTCCGGATGAAGATTCTACAAAGTTAAATTTAGTAAAAGAAACGGTAGATAAAAAAATTGATGTATTTTTGTCAAATTCATTTGGGTTTGGGGGCACAAATTCTGCAATCGTCATAAAAAAGATTTAGAATAGAAAAAAATTACTAGAAAGATGATGGAAACAAGTGTAATTGTCGAAAAAGTTGATGACTTTTTGATTGAGGAATTCGAGGTTGAAGCAGATGAGATTACAGCTGATGCAAACCTTAAAGAAACGTTAGATTTGGATAGCCTGGATTATGTGGATCTTGTAGTAGCTATAGAAGCTACTTTTGGAGTTAAGCTGGTTGGTGATGATTTTGTCGGAGTAGAAAGCTTTCAAGATTTTTATGATTTAATAGAGCGTAAAGTCAATACTTAAGATACATAATGACCCAATGGGAAGGTAAAGCTAAAGGAACCCCTTTAGGATATAAAATATTCATTTTCTTTATAAAGAATTTAGGTCTTAATGCTGCATACTCGATTTTAGTATTTGTAGCAGCCTATTATGTGTTATTTTCCTTCTCTACGACGAAGGCAATTTATTATTTTTATAATGAGAGACTGAAGCAATCTTCTTTTAGATCCGTTATTAGTATTTATAAAAACTATTTTATTTTTGGTCAGACACTGATAGATCGGACAGCTATATCCTTTGGTCTCAAAAATAAGTTCAGCTTTACATACGATGGTAAGGAAAAAATACAGAACCTTTTAGATAAAAAAGAAGGAGGTATCGTATTTAGTGGTCATATAGGCAGCTTTAATATTGCACGCTACTTTTTTGATGAGTTCGATATGACAGATACCGGAGTTAACTTGATTGTAACTGATCAGGAGAATGAACAGATTAAGGAATATGTTGGTGCAGTATCCTCTGATACAACGATGAAATTTATAGTGATCAAAGAGGATATGTCCCATATTTTTGAAATGAATGAGGTTTTAGCAAAAGGTGAGGTTATAGTTTTTGCTGCGGATCGTTATGTAGAAGGAATTCAGTTTATCGAAGAAGAATTCTTGGGCAAGTCAGTAAAATTTCCTTCCGGGCCTTATAAATTGGCAGCTAGAAAGAAAAAGCCTGTACTTTATATGTATATTATGAAAGGATCAAGTAAGTCATATAATTTATATGCTCGCGAACCGGAGTTTTCCGAGTCATCTGTCAAACCTAGCCACGTTTTAAAAGAGTATATTAGAAATACTGAAATGATGGTTGAAAAGTATCCCACCCAATGGTTTAATTATTACGATTATTGGGAGGATCTTAAAACCTAGTTTATGAAGAATATACTTGTTTTGTATTATAGTCAAAGCGGTCAATTGGGTGAGATACTAACTAATTTAGTGCGTCCACTGGAAATTGACGATCACTGTAAGGTAACTATTCAGGAAATTTATCCCGAAGAACCTTATAAGTTCCCTTGGAATAAAAAGGATTTTTTACAAGTTTTTCCGGAATCCTATTTACAAATTCCTCGACCTAATAAATCAATACCAGATGAGGTCAAGAATAAGAATTATGATTTGGTCATTTTGGGATATACTGTATGGTACCTTTCTCCCTCTATTCCTATTAATTCTTTTCTTAAAGGAGATGATGCGAAAGTAATATTAAAAAATACTCCTGTAATTACAGTTAATGGTTCCAGAAATATGTGGATTTTAACTCAGGAGAAGGTAAAAAGGCTATTATGGGATTGCAAAGCAGAATTAGTTGGTAATATAGCCTTCGTAGATCGACATTGGAATCATATCAGTGTGATCACCATTGTACATTGGATGATGGGAGGTAAGAAGACTAAATATTTAGGTGTTTTTCCTAAACCAGGTGTATCGGATGAAGATATTAGCGGAGCAGGGAAGTTTGGAACAATTATAAAGAAACACCTTTTCAAGGAAAATTTTGAACAACTACAAAAAGAGCTGGTAAAAGACGGAGCAGTCAAAATAAAACCTTTCTTAATCCGGTCAGATAAATCTGGAAATCATATCTTTAGTAAGTGGTCAGCACATATATATAAAGTAGGGCTAAAATCACCTAAAAGAAGGGCAAAATGGTTAAACTTTTTTGAGTATTACCTACAATTTGCCATTTGGGTTTTTGTACCTATAGTTTTTATTATATTTTTGTTGACTTATTTGCCTTTTTATGCACGCATAAAAAAGGATATTAAATATTATCAATCAGTAAGATTAAGGTAGGTTATCACTATTTATGAAGAACGTTTATATAACAAAAACAGGGCATTTCTTGCCAAATGAGCCAGTCTCGAATGACGAAATGGAAAAGAGGCTAGGTATGATTGATGATCAACCTTCACGTGCCAGGAGAATTGTTTTAAGGAATAATGGTATTAAAGAAAGGTATTATGCTGTAGATAGAGAGGGTAATATTACCCATAATAATGCTCAGCTTACAAAAGAAACAATTAAAAATTTATGCAATTCTGATTTTTCTGAAACTGAAATTGAATTACTTTCTTGTGGGACATCAACTCCAGACAATTTGTTGCCTTCTCACGCTTCTATGGTACATGGCTTGCTAGATACAGGAGATAGTATTGAATTAAATACTGCTTCTGGTGTGTGCTGTTCAGGGATGAGTGCTTTAAAATACGGATTTCTATCTGTTAGGTCTGATAATACTAGAAATGCCGTATGTACTGGTACAGAGAGGGTTTCTACCTGGATGCAGTCCAGAAAGTTTGATAAAGAAGTAGAAAATTTAAAATCCTTAGAAGAACAACCAATTATTGGATTTAAGAAAGATTTTTTACGTTGGATGTTATCCGATGGAGGAGGAGCGTTTTTGTTAGAATCTGAACCTAAAGGAGAAAATCCATTACGTATTGATTGGATGCAAGCATATTCTTTTGCACATGAACTAGAGGCGTGCATGTATGCAGGAGGAGATAAAAATGATGATGGGACTCTTAAACCATGGAGCGAATATGAACCAGAACAATGGTTGTCAGAATCTGTTTTTTCTTTAAAACAGGATGTGAAGATATTGGATAAACACGTAGTTCCGAAAGCAGTTTCAAGTATGAAAGACGCTTTTAAAAAGAATGGTTTAGATGAGGAAAAGATTGATTATTTCTTACCACATATATCTTCTTTTTATTTTGAAGAAAGATTAAATAATGAAATGACTAGTCAAGGAATTTCAATTCCTAAAAGTAAATGGTTTACTAATTTAGAAAGAGTTGGTAATGTCGGGTCTGCATCTATTTATTTAATGGTCGATGAGCTAAAAAATTCTGGGAGATTAAAAAAAGGAGATAAAATACTGGCGATGGTTCCCGAAAGTGGTCGCTTTTCATATTTTCATATTTTGTTTACAGTTTGCTGATGAATAATCAACTGGAAAAGGACATAACTGATATCGATTTCATCAAAAAATTAATCCCGCAAAAAGATCCTTTTGTGATGATTGATAAACTTCTATATTTTGATCTAGAAAAGGTGATTTCTGGATTTAAAGTTACCGCTGATAATATCCTGACCTCAGACCAGTACTTTACCGAAGGAGGTCTTATAGAGAATATGGCTCAAAGTATTGCGTTACATCGAGGGTACCGTGGTTATATTAATCGTGGAAAAGACGAAAAGCCTAAAACAGGTTTTATTGGATCTATAAAACACGCTACTATTTATGCATTACCTAAGATCGGAACAGAGCTTATCACTACTGTAGAAATCATTGCAGAAATTATGCTGGTTTCTCTTGTAAAAATCGAAGTGAAGGATACAGATGGAAATCTGATCGCTTCTTCAGAAATGAAAACGATTATTGTAGATGCTTAAAAGAAGCTTTCCGTTGGGAATTTAATATTTAATTAAGATGAAAAAAGAAGAAGTGCCTCAGGATGAGAGTGGTCTTTCTAGGGCAAACATAAAAGAAGTAGTATATGCCGTAGATAATGATGGGAAATACGGAAAAGCTCTTAGTTCCGGTTGGGAAGCAAAAACCATCGCTTTAAATGAATCACTTGAATTAATTGAAGAACAGCTTCAGGAAACTATAAAGAAAATAAAACAGGGAGTGCTTAGCCCCATAGCTTATTATATGGAATTACAACGAATGGACGTGGTGGTTTTATCCGGGTATGTTGGACTATGGCAATGGAGGGTGAAAAGACATTTAAAAGCTAAAACCTTTAATAAATTAAGCGAAAAAACACTAAAGAAATATGCGGAGGCTTTCGAAATCTCTTTAGAAGAACTTAAAAATCCAAAGATTTGAAAATAAACTTTGAACACAATCAATCGGCCCATTGCGAAAACGGAGTAGTTTCTAATTTATTAAATTATAACGGACTCAAGGTAAGTGAACCTATGGTTTTTGGTATAGCTTCTGGGGTTTTCTTTATATACATTCCTTTTATAAAGGTGAATTACGCACCCATGTTTAGTTTTAGACCTGTTCCTGGTTTTATTTTTTCCAGGGTAAGTAAGAGATTAGGTTTTAAAATCAAGAGACATAAGTTTAAATCCACCGATAAGGCCCAACAAACATTAGATGCAGAATTATCAAAAAAAAATCCTGTTGGGTTACAAGTTGGAGTTTATAACTTGACCTATTTCCCAGATGAATATCGTTTTCATTTTAATGCACATAATTTGGTGGTTTACGGCAAAGAAGGTGATGACTATTTGATTAGCGATCCTGTAATGCCAGAAGTGACGACTTTAACCTCTAAAGAACTTGAAAAGGTGCGTTTTGCCAAAGGACCTTTTGCACCTAATGGACATATTTATTATCCAACACAATTACCTGATGATGTTAATCTAAAAAAAGCAATTACCAAGGGGATCAAACAAGCGTACAGGCATATGTTAGCGCCGGTTCCTCTGGTTGGATTCAGAGGAATAAGATATGTGGCAAAACGAATTCGTAAATGGCCTGATAAAATTGGAGTAAAAAAGACAAACCATTATTTAGGACAATTGGTTCGTATGCAAGAAGAGATTGGAACAGGTGGTGGAGGCTTCAGATTTATTTTTGCAGCTTTTCTACAAGAAGCTTCGGTGATTATGGAAAACCCCAGACTTGCTGAGCTTTCAGAAGAAATGACTGTAATTGGTGACCAATGGAGAGATTTTGCTATTGATGCTTCTAGGCTCTATAAGAATAGAAGTAGAGAAACTAATGCATACAATAAAATTGCAGATAAGTTAGATGCGATTGCTTTGGCAGAGAGAGCTTTCTTTTTAGACCTTAAGAAAGCAATTAAATAATTTAGGGATGGATGTTACTCCTCTTATTCAGATAAAAAATATCTCTAAACAATATAAAGGTACAACTTTTCGTTCTTTAGATACTGTAAATTTAGAAATTAGCAGAGGAGAAATATATGGGCTTCTAGGACCTAATGGAGCAGGAAAAACTACATTAATATCTATTTTATGTGGTTTGATTAAGCCAACTTCTGGAGTAGTATTGATTTCTGGTAAGAGTTTTAAAACTCAAGCCAGGGAAATTCGGAAATCAATAGGCGTGGTTCCTCAGGAGTATGCACTGTACCCGAAATTAACAGCAAAAGAGAATTTACTGTATTTTGGGAGTATGTTCGGGATGACAAAATCTGAATTATTGCCAATCGTTTTATCTCATTTGGATCAACTAGGATTACTACCTTTTGCAGATAAAAAAATTAAAACATTTTCCGGAGGAATGAAAAGAAGGGTAAATCTTATTGCAGGAATACTTCATAATCCGGAATTATTGTTTTTAGATGAACCAACTGTGGGAGTAGATGTTCAGTCAAAACAAGCAATTACAGCTAAGCTCCAAGAATTAAATAAAGTAGGCACTACAATAATTTATACTTCTCACCATCTTAGAGAGGCTCAAGACTTGTGCTCTTTGGTAGGTATTATAGATTCAGGAAAAATAATTGCAGAAAACACTCCTGCTAAATTAATAGCAGATACCGAAAATGCAAGAAACCTAGAAGACGTATTTATCGCACTAACGGGAAGAGAACTTCGTGATTATGCATAGATTTTTAGCTTCCATAAAGAAAGAGTTTTTATTATTGGCGAGGGATCCTGGTGGATTGATAATTTTATTTTTGATGCCAATCCTATTAGTAGTTACAATCACACTGATCCAAGATGTAACTTTTAAGTCGATTTCTAGTAACTCTATTGAAATTTTGTTAGTAGATAAGGATAAAGGAAAATTATCTAGTGAGATTCAAAAGAGTTTTTCAGAAATTGAGTTCCTAGAACCAATATCAGAAATAAATAATACCCCTATCACAGAAGAAGAAGCGAGTCTTTTAGTGGCTTCGGGAGATTATCAGCTGGCAGTGATTATTCCTGAAGGGTTAAGTAGTGATCTTCAAAATCAAATAGACAAAAATATTGCTAAGATTCTTGAAGAGTTTGAAGGTTCTAAAGATTATTTAGATGTAAAAAATGTACAAGAAAAACTATCGGAAAAGGTAGTCAAACTCTATTTCGATCCGATAACACAGGAAACCTTTAGAAGTTCAGTGATTTTTGCGGTTGATAAACTTGTAGCAAGTATAGAGACTAAGTCGATTTATGAAGCTTTTGAAAAAGAACTGGGAGAATCACAAAGTTTGAAATCCTTTAATAGAGAGAATTTTATAAAGTACCAGCAAATCAACCCTTCTTTATCAGGAGAATCAGTACTTCCTAACTCGGTACAACATAACATTCCGGCTTGGACATTATTTGCCATATTCTTTATGATTTTACCACTGTCATTAAATCTTGTGCACGAAAAGGGGCAAGGAACCTTTGTTCGATTACAAACTACTCCTATAAGCTATGCTACAATCATATTAGGTAAAGCATTTTTGTTTTTATTGGTAAGTTTGTTGCAATTTACCCTAATTTTATTATTAGGAATTTACGTATTTCCTGAATTAGGTTTACCAATCTTAGACTTAGGAGGTAATCTGGAGTTATTATATCTTGTAGCCTTTTCATCAGGTTTAGGAGCAATAGGTTTAGGCATTTTATTAGGCACTGTTTTTAATTCACACGAGCAAGCTGCTCCGTTTGGTGCCGTTTTGGTTGTATTGTTAGCGGCAATTGGTGGAGTTTGGGTTCCCGTATTTGCGATGCCGGATACGATGCAGGTTATAGCTAAAATTTCTCCAATGAACTGGGGGTTGGAGGCTTTTTATGATTGTTTTTTAAGAAAAGGTAGTCTAATGGATATTCTTCCGGAAATAGGTTTGCTTATTGGATTTTTTATTAGTACTATCGTAATCGCTATATTATATTATGAAAAGAAAAAGGCGATCTAAAGAAATTATTACTGATATCAAATATGTACACGAGGTAAGAGTCAGGTTCAATGACTGCGATCCACTAAGCATTGTTTGGCACGGAATTTATATAACGTATTTTGAAGAAGGAAGAGAAGCCTTCGGAAGAACTCATGGTATTTCCTATTTGCACGTCAAGGATAATGATTACGTAACACCTATAGTCAATTCTAATTGTGATCATAAATTACCTCTAAAGTACGGAGATATAGCTACTGTAGAGACAATTTATGTAGATAGCCCTGCTGCTAAGATGATATTTAGATATAATGTATACAATCAGAATAAAGAACTGGTGTGTGTCGGAGAAACTACACAAGTATTCCTTGATATGGAGGGTAATATGTCTTTAAGTATTCCCGAATTTTTTCTGGATTGGAAGCGTAAAGTTGGATTACTATGAAAAAAGTCTACTTAGTTTCGGATAATATCATTTCACCGCTTGGATTTTCTACAGAAGAGAATATTCAAAAATTACGTGCTAACCAAACGGGTATTAAGGAGGTAAACGATCCTACTATTTGGTCAGAACCCTTTTATGGTGCCGTTATTGATAATGATAAACTTGTTAAAGCCTGGAAAAAAATATCAAACGATCCGGGTTATACAAAGTTAGAAAAGATGATGTTGTTGTCCGTTTCTAAATTAATAGCGGATAATCCTTCTTTAGATATTACCAACAGCGGAATTATAATCTCTACTACCAAAGGTAATATTAATGATTTAAAGAAAGACTCCGATGAAAAAGCATATTTATCAAGCATTTCTAAAACAATTCATCATTTTTTTAAAACTAAACATGCACCAGTTGTTTTGTCCAATGCGTGTATTTCCGGAGGGCTGGCATTAGCTATTGGAAAACGAATGATTCAGTCAGAGGTGCGTGATGATGTAGTTGTTATAGGAGGAGATCTACTTTCAGAATTTACACTTTCCGGGTTCTTTTCGTTTCAGGCAGTGAGTTCAGCTCCTTGTAAACCTTTTTGTAAACATAGAACAGGTATTAGCTTAGGAGAAGCTGCAGCTTGTACTTGGTTAAGTTCTAATAAGAATAATGTACAAGGTGAAGTTATAAGTATTACCGGAGATGCTTCTGCAAATGACGCTAATCATATTTCCGGACCTTCTCGGACTGGAGAAGGATTGTTCATAAGCATACAAAAAGCCCTAAAAGAAGCTGATTTAGATCGTAATCAGGTTGATTATATAACAGCACACGGAACAGCTACTCCGTTTAATGATGAAATGGAGGCTATTGCTTTTACCAGAGCAGGGATGCAGCGTACTCCTATCAACAGCTTGAAAGGTTATTATGGACATACTTTGGGGGCTTCTGCACTAATAGAAAGTATTATCGCCAGGCATTGCCTGATTAATAACGAATTATTTGCCTCCTTGGGTTTTGAAGAATTAGGAGTCTCCGAGCCAATTAATATCATTATAAAGAATGACAAAAAGAAATTAAATAGAGTCCTCAAGACTGCTTCGGGTTTCGGTGGTTGTAATGTAGCATTGATTATTGAAAAAATGTAATCGTGATTAAAGAGAAATATTACATATCGGATTTTTGTATAATAAGGGATAACAGGGTATTTAAAAATGGTGAGCAGATTTATGTAGATACCGAATCCGAAAACCTGAAGGATTTTGCAAAAGGGATTTATAAGTTTATGGAATTAAAATATCCTAAATTTCATAAAATGGACGAATTGTGTAAGTTAGGTTTTTTGGCTTCAGAAGTTTTATTAAAGGATGTAGAGAATTTACGTGAGGACACTGCATTAGTACTGTCTAATAAAGCATCAAGTTTGGATACCGATAGAAAACATCAGATAAGCATTCAGGACAAAAATAATTTTTATCCATCTCCGGCAGTTTTTGTGTATACACTACCAAATATAATACTGGGAGAAATAAGTATCAAAAATAAAATGAAAAGTGAGAATGCTTTTTTTGTAACAGAAACCTTTGATGCAGGCTTTATTACCAAGTATTCTAAAGTTTTAATGCATACCGGAAAAGCAAGTAACGTTATTTGTGGCTGGGTAGATTTGGATAATGATAAATATGACGTATTTTTGGCTTTTCTTTCAAAAAAAGGTAAAAAAGAGCTGACCAAAGAGGAATTAAATAAATTATATAGAAGCAATAGTTATGGCTGAATTAAGAGAAGAGCTAAAAGAAAAGCTAATAGAACAGTTAAGTCTTGAAGATGTAGAAGCGAGTGAGATTGGGGATGATGATCCTCTTTTTGGTGATGGTTTAGGATTAGATTCTATTGATGCTCTCGAGCTAATTGTATTATTAGAAAAGGACTATGGGATTAAATTAAAGGATCCTAAAGAGGGTAAAGCTATATTTGAGTCAATTAGTGTAATGGCTGATTATATTTCAAAACATCGTACAAAATAATATGAATAAAGGCATCGCCATTACCGGTATGGGGATTATTTCTTCTATCGGAAATACGGTAGAGGAAAATCTTACTGCTTTAAAAACAGTATCTCCCGGTATCTCGAGAATTCAGATGCTAAAAACCCGCCATAGTGAAGAAATTATGGTTGGGGAGATTAAGAAAACCAATAATGATCTGGAAAAAGAACTGGGTTTGGATCCCTTACATAGTTTCTCCAGAACTGCTTTGATAGGTACTATTGCCGCTAAAGAAGCGTTAGAAAATGCCAACATCACTGATGTGAATAAATACAGAACCGGTTTTGTGTCAGGCACAAGTGTAGGCGGTATGGACACCACCGAAAAATATTATCTTGATTATACCGAAACAGAAGAACATAGGAGATATATTCAGGCGCAACATGCTGGTTATACAACTCAATCAATTTCAGATTATTTAGGAATAAATGGATATGTATCCACCATTAGTACTGCTTGTTCTTCTGCTGCAAATGCAATTATGCTTGGCGCACGTATGATTCAGGCAGGAAAGATTGATAGAATGATAGTCGGTGGTACGGATGCGTTATCTAAATTTACAATCAATGGATTTGGTACCTTAATGATTTTATCAGATTCAGAGTGTACTCCTTTTGATGATGATAGAAAAGGATTAAATTTAGGAGAAGCCGCTGCATTTTTAGTGTTAGAGAGTGATGCTGTCGTGGAAAAAGAAAATAAGAAAGTAGTAGGTCGTGTTGCTGGTTGGGCGAACGCTAATGACGCATACCATCAAACTGCTTCATCATCTGATGGAGAAGGAGCATATCTGGCTATGAAAAAAGCACTAAAGGTTGCAGGTATGACACCAGTAAATATTGATTATGTAAATGCTCATGGGACCGCAACACCTAATAATGATTTATCTGAAGGAGTTGCGATGACCAGGATTTTTGGAGAAGAGGATACTCCTTTATTCAGCTCCACAAAAGCATTTACCGGACATACTTTGGCCGCTGCGGGTTCAGTAGAAGCTGTTTATTCTCTTTTATCGCTTCGAGAGAATCTTATTTTTCCTAATCTGAATTTTAAAACCAAAATGAAAGAGTTTTCTTTAGTGCCACAAACTGAATTAGTTTCGAAGGAAATGAAAACTATTTTGTCAAATTCTTTCGGTTTCGGGGGCAATTGTTCCACTTTAATCTTTACAAAATAATGAGCGATTGTTTTATTAATGGTATTGCTAGCATTTCTGCTCAACCTACGACTGATCCGAATACATTTCTGGACGAAATAATACATTATCAAGAGTCAATTTTTAAAGCTCACGATCCTAATTATAAAGAGTATATAAAACCAGCTGCAATGAGGCGGATGTCTAAATCCGTTAAAATGGGAGTTACTGCTTCATCGATAGCACTCAATAATTCGGGTGTAGAAATACCTGATGCTATTATTACCGGAACTGGTATGGGTTGTAAACAGGATTCAGAGAAGTTTTTGGAGAATATTCTTCATAATGATGAGCAGTTTTTAACACCTACATTATTTATTCAGTCTACTCATAATACGGTTGGAGGGCAAATCGCTTTGGGATTAGGCTGCAAAGCTTATAATGTGACATATGTACAGGGATCCGCATCTTTCGAATCCTCGGTTATGGACGCAAAATTAATGCTGTCTGAAGAGCCCGAAAAAAATATTCTGGTAGGTGGTATTGATGAAGTGGCAAAAAACTCTACAATGTTACATAAGTTGGATGGCCAAATAAAAGCTGATCCTATTGATGTAATCAACTTGCTAAAATCAAATACCCCAGGGACAGTGACTAGCGAGGGATCTACCTTTATGGTTCTTGGAGCAAATAAAGTAGAGCGAAGTATAGCTAAAATTGTTGATATAGAAACAATTAGCAGAGGGGGTATTGAGGATGTTAGCATAGCGATAACATCCCTTATCGCACGTCATAATATGAAAATAGATGATCTTGATGCAGTTGTTTTGGGAAATAATGGTGATATCAATTTCGACCTTTATTATAAAAATTTACAAAATTCAGTTTTTTCCGAAACTGAACAGCTGTGTTATAAACATTTAACGGGAGACTATCCTGTAGCTTCGGGCTTTGGATTTTGGCTGGGATGCAAGATTTTTGAGACTAATAATGCTCCCGATATCTTAAAAGTTAATGATATTACCGCAAAGAAGTATGAAAATATACTTTTATATAATCAATATTTAGGAAAAAACCATAGTATTGTGTTATTACAGAGATGCTAATTAGAAACATAGTTAATAGTATATCTATTATTGCAGGTATTTTTATGATAACAGCAATAAGTTTCAATAAATTCCCCTGGTGGAGTTTACTTATATTGGCTTTTCTTTGGTTAGCGATTACTACGTACGGAGTAGCAAATATTAGATCTGGATACTTTCTGAAAAGTTTGAGTAACAATCCGAATCTTAAAGAAAGAAAAATAGCTATTACTTTTGATGACGGTCCGGATTTAAATACTCTAAAGATTCTTGATTTATTAAGTAAGTACAATGTACGAGGAACATTTTTTTGTATAGGCAAACAGATAGAAAAGCATCCTGAGATACTCAAGAAAATTATTAAAAACAATCACATTATCGGAAATCATACTTTTTCACATGATAAACTTATCGATATTTATGGTACAGAAAGATTTATTAAAGAAATTGAAGCAGCAGATACTATCATAGAAAAAATTACAGGAAAAAAAACAATGCTCTTCAGGCCTCCTTATGGGATTACCAATCCCAATATTGCTAAAGCAGTAAAAAAATCCGGACATTTCGTGATAGGGTGGAATAAGCGTTCTTATGATACTACCATTCCCTCAGAAAGAATGATCCTAAAAAGAATTACAAAAGATCTTAAAAGTGGTGATATTATACTGCTTCACGATACAAAAAAAATTACTGTAGCAGTATTGGAACAATTGTTGCTATTTTTGCAAAGTAATAACTTTACAACGGTCACGATAGATGAACTTTTTTCAATACCAGCATATGCTTAGATTTTTACTATTTAGTTGCCTATTCTTAGGTTTTTCAATATTACATGCTCAAGAAGTAGAACTCTCAGCATCAGAGATGGAAACTTTAAAGAATAATGTAAGTGCAACTGCAAAGCAATCCCGGACTATTATTAATACATTTACTCAATTAAAACATATAGATTTTCTTTCTAATGATATAGAAAGTAGTGGAGATTTATATTTTAAGTCACCTAATATTATCAAGTGGTCTTATGATAAGCCTTATAAATATAGTGTGATTTTTAAAGACAAAAAATTATTTATTAATGACGCTGGCAAAAAGAGTGACATCAACCTGGCTTCTAATAAGGTTTTTAAAAAATTAAATGATTTGATCGCTAAGAGCGTTAGTGGTGATATGATGGATGAAACTCAGTTTGAAATGAGCTTTTTTAGAAACAACAATCAATATGTTGTAAAACTATCTCCAAAGGATCAGACGCTCAAAAAAATGTTTACACGAATTGTTTTAAGTTTCGGGTCAAAGAATTATTTAGTATCCAGTGTTAAACTAATTGAAGCTTCTGGAGATTATACCCTGATAAAGTTTCAGAACGAATCTGTCAATAAACCTATTCCGGATGCGGTATTTAATCATTAGTGCAGTATTTCTATTACTTTTAGGGTGTAAGGTTACTACAGTAAAAGACTTTACAAAATCTGATGTTACAAAGAAAGATGTAGTAAGTAACCCGTATTTTTCAAACCCAAAGGTTGACTACGTTTATAAAGCGGATATTTCTGTTTATGGAAATGATTTTAGTGGCATTCTTGTTTTAAAAAAAATAACATCTCAGAAACATCGAATGGTATTCACTTCCCAATTCGGGAGTACTTTCTTTGATATAGAGTTTGAGAATGGATCATATAAAATTAACTCCATTGTAGAACAACTGGATAGAAAGATTATTCTAAATACCTTAATCAATGATTTTTCATTAGTGGTTAAGGAGGAAGGAACTGTCGCGGAGAGATTTTATAATAAGCAGTATAATGTTCTTAAAAATCAGGATGATAAGCGTAGTAATTATTACTTTTACGATTTGTCAGATGTTAGATTACAGAAAATTGTAAATACCACTAAAAGAAGAGAGAAATTTAGTATATATTTTAAAGATGTTTCAGAAGATTTGATTGCCAAAAATATACGTATCGATCATAAAAACATTAGACTAACTATAGAATTAAACTTGCTAAAACAATAATATGCTAATAGCTGACTTATATAAAATTAAACAAGATACTGTAAGGGAAGGAATACAAACTTCGTCTATTACTTTAAATCCCGGCAGTGAATTGTTTAAAGGACATTTTCCGGGAAATCCGATTACGCCCGGAGTGTGTACGCTACAGATCATTAAGGAACTCACTGAGAAGAGAACTCAATGTTCTCTGTTTATGAGAAAAGCCTCTAATGTAAAGTTTATGGCAGTAATTAATCCTGAAAAAACTCCGGATTTGGTTATTATCAATGAGTTTACTGATACCGAAGAGGAGATTAAAGTAAAGAGTACTGTAAAATATGAGGACACTGTAGCCTTAAAGGTTGTTGTAACTTTTATTAAATTATAAATTAGTCAATATGAAGTTTTTAGTATTTTTTATAGGTTTGTTTACTGCAATTACGAATAACTCAGATATACACGAAATTCGAAATTTGTATAGAAATGCAAAAGACTCTAAAGCAAATACTGAAAAGTTTTTTGAAGCTGCCAAGAAAACAGATCACAATGATAATCCTGTATTATCTGCTTACTACGGATGTGCATTAACATTAAAAGCTTCTTTTTCAGAAAAGAGGGGAGATAAAATATCATATTTCAGAGAAGGTAAAAAATTAATTCAGGCTGCGATTGAATCCAATCCTGATAATATCGAACTCAGGATGATACGCTTAAGTGTACAAAGCAGTGCTCCTAAAATCACAAGATATTACAAGAATATAGATGAAGATAAATCTTTTTTAAAAGAAAATATTGATAAAGTATCATCTCCCAAATTAAAAGAATTTATCAAAGGCTTTATGTCTACTTCGAGGCTGTTTAAATAGTGATAGTTGATATATCTTTTATATAATTGAATTCATTAATTTTACTATTACATAATTATACTATTTTTGCTATGGAAAAAATAGCACTGTGACCTCATCTACATTACACGATCATCGTTTTGAAACATTTAATTGCTGTGTTTTTATACCCACGTATAATAATCAGAATACTTTAGATAGAGTAATACAAGGTGTCCTGGAGTATACAGATCGAATTATAATTATTAACGATGGTTCTACAGACAATACAGCTTCCATCTTAGAAAAATATCAAGATAATCTTACTATTATCACTTTTCCGGAAAATAGAGGGAAAGGAAAGGCTCTGCGAGAAGGTTTTAAGCGTGCGCATCTTTTGGGATATGAATATATGATCACCATTGATAGTGATGGCCAGCATTTTCCAAGTGATTTACCTGTTTTTTTGGACGAACTGGAACTGCAGGGTAGTGACTCTTCTTTGTTATTGATCGGGTCCAGAAATATGGATGATCCATCCGTGCCAGGTAAAAGTAGTTTCGGAAATAAATTTTCTAATTTTTGGTACTATGTAGAAACAGGTATTAAATTGAAAGATACACAATCTGGATATAGACTATATCCTATAAGACAGATTAGTAAGCTACGATTATTTACAACAAAGTTCGAATTAGAAATTGAAGTTATTGTTAAACTAGCTTGGAAAAATGTTGAAGTGCGAAATATTCCAGTGCAAGTTTTGTATGATGAAACGGAACGGGTATCACATTTTAGACCTTTTAAAGATTTTACACGTATAAGTATTCTTAATACATGGTTAGTTACGTTAACCTTATTTTTTTATCTGCCAAAACGATTAATTAAAAGAATAAAAAAAAAAGGATTTAAAAAATATTGGAAAGAAAATGTACTAAGGAGTAATGATCCTCCTATTAAGAAAGCAAGTGCGATTACACTTGGACTCTTTATAGGGATTTCTCCTTTTTGGGGGTTTCAGACAATTTTAGCTATATCTCTGGCATTGGTTTTTAAATTAAACAGAGCGATTTCATTCCTGTTCTCTAATATTAGTATACCTCCATTTATTCCATTTATAATTTATGGAAGCTACCAGATGGGTGCAGTTGCAATGGGAAAAGAAATGGATGCTATCTTGAATATTGAGGATATAAAATCAGGAACAGACGTGTTTAAAGGTTTAGGGCAATATATTCTGGGAAGCTTTATTTTAGCAACAATAGTATCATTGATTTCAGGAGTCATCGCGTATTTGTATTTTAGCTTTCGTAAATCTAAAAGCACGGCAGTAGATGCATAAGTTTTTTCTTTCATTATATCAAAACATAAAAAGGAATAGATTCATTGCCTGGCCAATAATTATAGGTTGTATTGCCATATTTGCATTTTTAGCGAGTCGCATTGGATTCGAAGAAGATATTACCAGATTAATTCCTAATAACGATAAATCCGAAATCACGCAGAAAGTCCTTAAAACAGTCTCTTTTTCTGATAAAATTGTAATTAACATTGCCAATAAGGGAGAAAATCCGGAAGACCTTACAGAATATGCTTCAACTTTTATAGATTCCGTAAATACGCATCTAAATAAATATGTAAAAAAAATACAAGGTAAAGTAGCGGACGATAACGTAATGGAGTTGTATGATTTTGTATATCAACACCTTCCATTCTTTCTTACTGAGGCCGATTATAAACGCATTGACCGTAATATCAATCCAGATTCTATTACTGCAATTGTTGAGAATAGTTATAAATCTTTAATTTCTCCGGCAGGTTTTGTTACCCAAAAATATATTGTAAAAGATCCTTTGGGATTGACACCGCAGGGACTTAAGAAATTAGCGCAACTTCAGTTGGGTGATAACTATGATTTATACAATGGGTTTTTAATTACTAAGGACAGGAAAAATTTATTACTATTTCTTACACCCGCATTAGCAACCAACGAAACTGGAGAGAATACCATTTTTGTCGAAGGATTAAGACGGATCACATCGAATCTAAACGTCGCTTTTATAGATCAGGCCAGTGCTACATTATTCGGTTCAACATTATTTGCTGTAGCCAACGCCAAACAAATTAAAAGCGATATACAGCTTACCGTAAGTATTGCTATGAGCATCCTGTTACTTATTTTAATTTTCTTCTACAAAAAGCTAACAGTACCTCTCATTATTTTTACACCCACTGTATTTGGTGCAATTTTAGCAGTTGCATTGTTGTATTTGATCAAAGGGAAAATATCCGCCATATCTTTGGGTATTGGTTCCGTGTTATTAGGTATCACATTAGATTATTCCTTACATATTCTTACGCATTTTAGAAATAATAATGATGTAAAAGAACTGTACAAAGATGTATCTATGCCAGTATTGATGAGTAGTTTAACCACAGCTGTAGCCTTTTTGTGCTTAATCTTTGTTAAGTCTGAAGCATTGAATGATCTGGGCATCTTTGCGGCAATAAGTGTGATTGGAGCTTCTGTTTTTGCATTGATATTTATACCACAGGTATATCGTTTTTCTGAAACAAAAAGTGCTGATAGAAAAACGATAATAGATAAAATTTCTCGTACAGATTTTCATAAAAATAAAATACTGATTTCGATTATTTCCATTGTATTCGTAGTAGCTTTATTCTTCTTTCATAAGGTAGGATTTAATACGGATCTAAATACGATGAATTACCAGCCAGAGGAATTGGTTGCTGCAGAAATTGATTTGGATAGAATCAACAACAATAAGGCAAAATCAATTTACCTGGTTTCTTATGGCAAATCATTGAATGAGGCTTTAAACGCAAATAACAAATTGTTCGAGACTTTAGAACAAAAGAAACAGAATAAGGAATTGATTAATTTCAGCTCAGTCGGAGGTGTGGTGCTTTCTCAGGAAGCACAAGTCGAAAAAATAAAGCGGTGGATTGAATTTTGGACGGAAAAACGAAAAGATTCTATTACCAATCTACTAAAAGAAAAGGGAAGTGTTATTGGCTTTAAACCACAAACTTTTAATCAATTTTATACAACTCTAAATACCGAGATTACGCCGATAGGATTTGACGAATATCAGAATATTAAGGAACTATATCTGGATGAATTTATTACAAATCAGGATAATTTTTCGACAGTAGTTTCTGCAATAAAAGTAGAACATCAAAATGCAGATAAGATCAATGCTTCGCTAAGTAAGGTTCCGAATACTGTCGTTATCGATCGTAAGCAACTAAATGAAACGTTGCTAGGGAATCTTAAAAATGATTTTAACTCATTAATTGGATACTCTCTGGTGGCAGTTGTTTTACTTCTTTTGTTCTTTTACAGAGATCCAATGTTAACATTACTCACAGCATTGCCAATTGCAATCACCTGGGTAATTACTTTGGGTATCATGAAAATGTTGAATATTGATTTCAATATTTTTAATGTAATCATTTCGACATTTATTTTTGGATTGGGAGTAGATTACAGCATTTTTATAACCAATGGTTTGATAAAGGAATTTACATATGGAGTTAAAGAGCTTTCTACCTATAAAACTTCAATTTTATTATCAGTAATTACAACCATATTGGGTGTTGGAGTATTAATCTTTGCAAAGCACCCCGCATTGCGTTCTATATCTACGGTGTCTTTAATAGGGATTTTGTCAGCAGTTTTAGTGGCGTTTACGATTCAGCCAATGTTATTTCAACTGTTTATCACTAATAGGGTTAAAAAAGGTCTGACACCGTTAAGAATACGACAAACGTTGTGGTCTCTTTTTAGTTTTGGGTATTTTATTATTGGGGGTTTTATTGTTTCATTATTGAGTAGTCTTATCATTCCATGGTTTCCGGTAAGTAAGAAAAAGAAAATGGCCGTTTTTCATAGAATTGTTTCTAGATTGATGGGCTCTGTTTTGTATTCTAATCCTTTTGTAAAAAAACGAATATACAACCCAAGTAAAGAGGACTTTAGTAAACAGTGTATTATAATAGCAAACCATTCTTCTTTTTTGGATATTATTTCAATTGGTATGCTCTATCCCAAACTGATCTATTTAGTAAAGGATTGGGTGTATGATAATCCGGTTTTTGGTAAAGCAGCAAAGTTAGCAGGATTTTATCCTGTATCATCCGGAATTGAAGGAGGAGTAGAGCATTTACGCGAGAAAGTAAAACAGGGATATTCGTTGATCGCATTTCCTGAAGGAAGCAGAACCGATACAGCTAAGATGAGCAGATTTCATAAAGGATCGTTTTTTCTTGCTCAGGAATTGAATCTAGATATATTACCAGTGGTGATTCACGGAAATTCTCAAGTGTCTCCAAAAGGAGATTTTATCATACACGATGGAGCTATTCAATTAAAGATATTACCTAGAATTACATCGGGTGATCTTGAGTTTGGTGAAAGTTATTCTGAAAGGACTAAAAAAATAAGCGGTTATTTTAAAGAACAATATTTTGATTTTCAGAAGGAGCTAGAAGGTATAGACTATTATAAAAAGGCTTTACTTAATAATTACAGATATAAAAGTTGTTATAAGGATGTTAAGAATGATTTTAAAATTAATAAAGCAACGTACTATAAAGCGGCAAGCTTCATTAATCACAAAGATCGTGTATTGCAATACAGTGATGATTACGGTCAATTTTTAGTATATCTAAGTTTTAAAAGGCCATATGCCAAATTAAAAGGGATCATTGTTGGTAGTGATAAATTAGCAGTGGCAAGAAACTGTTATGCTACTATAAGGAACAAAGTGGAATTTGTGCCTGATCAAGATTTGACATCGACGAAATTTGATGTACTTTTGTTAAAAACAACTGCACCAATACAACCACAAATAATAAAGAAATTAGTGTCAGAGGATGTAAAGCGGGTTATAATATTCTCTGTAAGTAATGAGTTTTCTGAATCTCCTATAGCTGATTTTAAAATAGATGTTCAGGAGTTTGGACTAACAGTTTTGAATAGAATATAGTACATGCAAGAGAAATTTGATGTTATTATTATCGGTAGTGGATTAGGAGGATTGGTTTCTGCAAATATACTTGCTAAAGAAGGTAAGAACGTTTGCGTTTTAGAAAAGAACAATCAGTTCGGAGGAAACTTACAAACTTTTGTTAGAGATAAAAGTATTTTTGATACTGGTATTCACTATATAGGAGGTTTGGACAAAGGTCAGAATTTATATCAGTATTTTAAATACCTGGATATTATGGATGACCTAAGGATTAAGAGAATGGATTTAGATTCTTATGATGTCATCACTTTTGATAGTGATGAACAAGAATATCCACACGCTCAGGGTTATGATAATTTTGTAAAACAGTTAATCAGGTTTTTTCCAAAGGAAGGAAAAGGAATAAAAGAATATATTGATAAGGTAAGAAATACGTGTTATAAATTTCCGCTGTATAATTTAGAACATGGAGATCGATATTATGGAGAAGATTTACTGACGCTTAAAGCAAAGGATTATATTGATAGTGTAGTAAAAGACCCGAAATTAAGAGCTGTTTTAGCCGGATCCAATTTATTATATGCCGGAGATCCCGATAAAACACCTTTTTATGTCCATGCATTATCAATCAATTCTTACATAGAAAGCGCCTGGAGATGTATTCAAGGAGGTAGCCAAATCGCTAAATTATTAGTGAAAAGATTTAGAGCGCTAGGAGGCACAATTTATAAATATCAAGAAGTAAATAAATTTAATTTTGAAGAAAAACAATTAATTTCTGTTGCTACCACTAAGGGTGATACATTTTATGGGGATAATTTTATTTCTAATGTAGATCCAAAACTTACATTGCAAATTATCGGTAAAGAGCACTTTAGGAACCTGTATTATAAAAGGATTCAGAATACAGAAAGTATCATATCCTCTTTTAGTCTTTACATTGTTTTTAAACCAGAAACATTTACCTATCTCAATAAGAATTATTATCATACCAATTCGGTAGATAAAGTTTGGACTACCCAGGAATATAAAGAAGAGGATTGGCCAGAAGCATATTTGATTTCAATGAATGAAGATCGAAAACATCCTGGTTATGCAGATAATCTAACTTCCATCGCCTATATGCGATTTGAAGAAACTGAACCTTGGGCAGATACATTTAATACTGTGGCAATTAAAAATGATAGAGGAGAGGATTATGAAGAATTTAAACAACGAAAAATAGAAGCATATCTAAAAGAAATAGAGAAAAAGTTTCCGAATATTCGATCCTGTATTAAATCTATTCACACATCTACACCGTTGTCTTACAGAGATTATATAGGATGTTATGAAGGCTCCATGTATGGTTTTGCAAAAGATGCTGATAATCCAATGAAATCTTTCTTGTCACCAAGGACAAAGATTCCCAATTTGTTTTTTACAGGTCAGGGACTAAATATGCACGGGGTACTTGGAGTAACAATAAGTGCTGTAGTAACTTGTGGGGAACTTGTTGGTAAAGAGTATTTACTACAAAGAATTAAAGATACATTAGCAGAAAAAGAACTATCTGATTCGTAATGAGGAGTATTTTTTGTCACATATTTTTACTGTTTTTTATATTTTTAATATCATCCTGTGGTGTTAAGAAGTCTTTAGCTGCACGACCTGATATTTCAGGAATTGAAAGTATAGATACTGCAAGAACAAAGCATAGCAAGACGTTTTTTACGCTTAATAATAACCTTCTTCGTAAAAACAAGCAGGGGATATGGGAAATGTACCTGGAAGGAGAACCATTAGAAAGAGGAATTGCTGCTGGCAGTTTAGGAAGAGAATTAATTAAAATTCAAGAAGATGCCTTTATTGGAAAGATTACAGAATTGATCCCATCAGAAGGATATCTGAACTTTTTGAGTAAAATCGTTGCCTGGTATAATCGCAAGCTATACCTCAATGTACCAGAAGAATATAAAACCGAAATTTATGGAGTATCAAGGTACGCATCAGATGAATATAATAATTTTGCAGAACCTTATGTGAGAATGTTGTACGCACACGGAGCACACGATATAGGTCATGCACTACAGGATTTGATGTTGGTAGGATGTACTTCGTTTGCTGCATGGGATGATAAAACTAAAGACGGGAAGTTATTAATCGGACGTAATTTCGATTTTTATGCGGGAGATGATTTTTCTAAAGAAAAGTTGGTCACCTTTATGAATCCTACAGAAGGTTATAAATTTATGACGTATGGATGGGCTGGAATGATGGGAGCATTATCCGGAATGAATGAAGAAGGATTGACAATTACCATTAATGCAGGCAAATCTAAAATTCCGCTTATAGCCAAGACTCCAATTTCAATTTTAACCAGAGAAATATTACAATACGCATCTACGATTGAAGAAGCAATAGAGATTGCTAAAAAGAGAGATGTTTTTGTTTCAGAATCCATTATGATCGGTAGTGCTAAAGATAAACGAGCGGCACTAATAGAGGTGTCACCAGATAACTTTGGTGTCTATGAAGTTGCTAATAACAATCAATTAGTGTGTTCCAATCATTTTCAAAGTGATTCTTATGACGATGACAAGCGAAATCTAAAGGCAATCGAAGAAAGTCATTCTCAGTATCGTTTTCAAAGGATGACAGAATTGTTATCAGAAAACGATAAATTAACTCCGAAAAAAGCAGTAGCTATCCTCAGAAACAGAAATGGTTTAGATGATAAATTGATTGGCTATGGTAATGAAAAAGCTTTAAATCAGATGTTAGCACATCACGGTGTTGTTTTTCAGCCTGAAGAAAGAAAAGTTTGGGTTTCCACGAATCCTTATCAAATGGGCGAATTTGTTGCGTATGATTTGGATGAGGTTTTTGATAAGGTAAAGGCGCAAAAAGAAGATGTAGTTATTGCATCAGAATCTCTAAACATATCAGAAGACCCATTTGTTCATACGGAAACATACCGTAACTATGAAGAATTCAGGGTGCTAAGTAGAAAGATTGAAACTGCAACGACGAATAAAAAAAACATATCTGGAGAAGAACTTTTAAAATTCGAAACACTGAACCCTAATTATTGGGCTACATATTTTATTATTGGTAACTATTATTATACTCAAAAAGATTATAAAAAAGCATTGATAGCTTTTAAACAAGCTCAGAAGAGAGAAATAACCACAGTGCCTGATATGAAGAACATAAAAAAATATATCAGGCGATGTGAACGAAAAATATAAATTGCATTCTAGACCTGTCAGGTCTCTAAGACCTGTGAAGTTTTAGAATAGTAGTAGTTTTGATATAAATAATATGACGAGTAATATAGAACAATCGACACAAACGGAAATAAAAAACCTTCAGAATGAGAAACTCAGGGAACTAATAACTTTTGTGTCAGAATATTCACCATATTATAAAAGATTGTTTGCTAGTCACGGGATTTCAAAAGAAGACATCAAAACGATTGATGATCTTAAAAAGTTACCTATTACTACCAAGGATGATTTGCAAGCATACAATGATGATTTTTTGTGTGTACCCAAATCGGAAATCGTAGACTATGTTACTACCTCCGGGACTTTAGGAAAACCAGTTACTTTTGCACTTACGGAAAAGGATTTGCAGAGATTATCATACAACGAAGCGATTTCTTTTAAAACTGCCGGGGTTACTAAAACCGATGTGGTGCAATTAACAACTACTTTAGATCGCCGGTTTATGGCAGGTTTGGCATATTTTCTAGGTACTAGAAAATTAGGAGCAGCGATGGTCAGGGTAGGATCGGGCATACCAGAGTTGCAATGGGATTCGATAGCACGTTTTCAATCTACGTATCTGGTAGTAGTACCGTCTTTTCTATTAAAATTAATCTCTTATGCAGAAGCACACGGAATTGATTATAGAAACTCTTCGGTAAAAGCCGCTATATGCATCGGAGAACCGCTCAGGGATCAAAATTTTGAGCTTAATACATTAGGAAGTAAGATCAAAGAGAAGTGGGATATCAATCTATATTCTACCTATGCTTCTACAGAAATGAGTACTGCATTTACAGAATGTGAAGCACATCAGGGAGGTCATCATCGTCCTGAGTTGATTATCACGGAGATTCTTGATGAAAATGGTAATGCTGTTGAAGAGGGTGAAGTAGGAGAGCTGGCAATCACCACATTGGGTATTGAAGCGATGCCGTTATTACGATATACTACAGGTGATATGGTGCAAGCACATAAGGAACCGTGTAGCTGTGGAAGAAATACTATGCGTTTAAGTCCTGTACTTGGGAGAAAAAAGCATATGATTAAGTATAAGGGTACTACCTTATATCCACAAAGTGTCATAGAAGTACTTACCAGTTTCGAAGGAATAGGAATGTATGTTATAGAAGTAGTGATCGGCGAACTCGGCACCGATAAATTATTAATTCATGTGTCTGATTCTTTAAGTGCTTTACAACAAAAAGAGCTAAAAGAGCATCTTAGAGCAAATCTGAGAGTGGTACCGGATTTAATACTAAATACTAAAGAGTCTCTAAAAGCGAAAAAATTTCCTGAGATGAGTCGTAAACCGATTTCATTTATAGACTCCAGGGAAATCGATTCGGATTCATAGCGCAAGGGTTTTTTATGTATTTGATTTTTAGTTATAAGGGATATTTACTTATAGGGTTGAATAAATTTGTTGTGTTTGTTTAGGGGAATTTTAGTGTTTTTTGTAGTTTTAAAGAATACTAATTTTAAAACTATATATTATGAAAATTAAACACTTCACACAAGCGTTTATTGTTTTTGGTCTTTTATTATTTGTTTCTTGCAACGAAGAAGAAACAGCTACCGTAACCACCGAACAATCCACAGAAGATCTCTTTGCTAAAAATTGGCAAGAAGCAGATCTCTCGAAGTTCTTTACAGGAGCCGAGATGAATTACCCAATTGCTACGCAACAACTAAAAAATGTATTGAACCATAAAGATGTATATCAGATACGTTTCGTACCAGGTATTTTAAATAATGAATTACTGGTAAAAGTGGTAAGTATTGATGCAAAAGGTACTATTCTTGTAGAAGAGTTGATTGCAGAGGATAAGAACTTGACTATAAGTAACCAATTAAATAAACTACGTGAGACTAGTTTTAACAAAGAATCTATTACAGATCCATTGGTGTTTAAACATATTTTACCATTTAATGAAGCAGCTAATTATCTAAATTCTTGGATGCAGAAATCAAAACAAGATATAAATGAAGTAACCTCGTTTAGTGGAATGCGTATACGTCATTTTTCTTTAGAACCAGAGGTTGTTAAACATATGGCGGAGTTAGAATCGGAGTCAATTAATCTATCTTGGGGCATTAATTCAGAAAACAAACTCGCTACTGTTTTTGTACCAGTTTTTGATGGAGCTATACAAACTAAGGCTGGAGGGAATGGATCTGCATATGATGTAACTAATCCTTGCCCACCATATTGCACCCCTTATTAATTGAAATATTATTTTGAATAAAGTTCTAAGCTTAGAATAATATTTGATTTATAAGTATTAAGACCTGACTGCACACCGTGACGTACTGTAAGGGCTTTTATATTGTTGTGATAGTATTCCTCTCCTCTGAAGGAGACGTTAGGTGAGGATGTGCATATTTCACAAATTTATTTTAGACTATTAATATTGTCGTTTTTTTTATTTGATTTTCAAACAAAAGAAATTTTTTAGTATTGTTTCTCTAAAATTTTTGCACTTAATTATTGATTTGAGTAGGATTTATTCTAAATTTAAAGAATGCTAATTTATATTTAGATATGGATAATTATTATCTAGAATTAGATTTAAAGAAGTTATACATTTTACAGACTATTACTCCATATTTTGTAAGCTTAATGAATCATTTTACTAATTTAAACCTTAACAAAGAATGAATCCCGACAAAGAAAACACTGTAAAACCGGATGTAGCAGCAGAATGGACTGCGGCTTGGAGAACAAAATGTCCTGATAATTGTAAAGCTTTTTTAGTACCCGCAGTAGATTTAATTGAAGTCTTAAATGAAATGGGCATATTAGGTGATAAAGCAGCTAAAAAAGCTCAGGAAAAAGCTTCTAAGAATAAGTTGGATGTAAGAGCATATATGGCTATTGGATCTGAAGATGGAGGCCCAGTAGAAGAAAGACTACTCATCGTAGGAACACAACAGATTGATGGTGTTTATAGAGATATTATTAATGGAGAAATTGATGGCAAATCCGCAGGGCTAAATGATGACCCTTCTAGCGGGATTTATGATTTTACAAGCCCTTGTCCAAATCTTTGTGATGATGATAGTATATTAAGTTAAAATGTCTTTCATTAAAATTTCAATTTATATTGGTAATCTATTATTTCTTACCAATGCAATCTTATATTTTAGGAGTCTTTACAAGAATATAAAGGCTCCTAAAATTTTTGCATTATATCTTTTTTTGTGCAGTATTAATCAGATTGTATCGTTAGTTCTTTTGGAACTTACAAAAAATAATATATTTCTCTCACATTTCTATTTCATTATTCAGTTCATACTATTATCATTTTTTTATAGAGAATTGTTTGAAAACCGAAATCTTAAAAGAACAATTATTATTATCTTAATTACTATTATTACGATAATACTGTTACAATATTATTTTGATCCTTACCAATTTTATAAATTTAATTTATTTGAAATTTTACTGACCTCATTACCTTTGATAATGTATTCAATCATACATTTTTATAACTTGTTAGGTAAAGAGAAGCGGTTTTTTTATATAAACTCTGGTATACTTTTATATTTAAGCGGTAGTACATTGCTCTTTGTTGCTGGAAACTATGTAGTATCATCTAATTCTATACTCAATAAATCTATATGGATAATTAACTCAGTTTTATTTGTTATTTATCAAGTACTAATTTTAATTGAATGGAGGAAGTCGTTTTATCAGAAGAAAGCACATTGATGTTTGTATTAATCGCAGGAATTACTATTCTACTATTGATGGCTAGCGCTTTATTAATGTTTTTTTATTTTTCTAATAAGAAAATCATTAAAAAAGAATTGGAGAAAAAAGATTTAAAGATATCTTATCAAAAAGATCTACTGCATAGCACTATAGAAACACAGGAGGAAGAACGTAAAAGAATTGCTCAGGACCTGCACGATGCTATCAGCGCTAAGCTTAATGTGGTAAGTTTAAGCACTAATGTGCTTATTGACGGTAAGCTAGAGAAAGAAGAACAACAGCAAACATTGCAACATATATTATCTGTGACCACTAAAATATTAGATAGTTCCAGAAGATTGGCGCATAATCTCTTACCACCAATTTTGGAAAATTTTGGATTGGAGGCAGCTATAGGCGAACTCTGTGATGAGTTTGTGAGTAGTAAAAAAATAAAAATAGAGTATACAATCTTATATAAAAATCTGTTGTCTAAAAGTAATGAATTGCATATCTTCAGGATTATTCAGGAACTTTTAAATAATTCGGTTAGACACGGAAAGGCAAACAACGTAATCTTACATATCAAAGAAGATGATGAACAACTATATATTGAATATTCTGATGATGGGAAAGGGTTTGACATAAAATCCATTAAAAAAAATAAGGGAATTGGACTCAGAAATATTGAAAGTAGGGTAGATATACTCAATGGGATGCTTTCATTTAAAAGTGAGATCGGTAATGGAGCAATTTTTACTATTAGCGCTAAAAAACCTCAACCATGAAAAAAGATATCATAAAATTAGCCATAGCCGATGACGAAACTTTATTTAGACAGGGAATTACATTCATTCTGGATAAGGAAAATAATATTGAAATAAGTATTCAGGCAGAGAATGGTAATGACCTTATCAAACAATTAAATCATACTAGGGATTTACCGGAGATTATCCTAATGGATTTAAAAATGCCGGATCTCAATGGTGTAGAAACTACCAAAATTGTAAAAAAGAAATTTCCGGAAATAAAGATTATCGCTTTAACAAGTTATTACAGCAAGCCTTTTATTATGAATATGATGCAACAGGGAGCTGTCGCATATCTTGCTAAAAATGCGAAACCTACAGAAGTTGTTAATACCATTAATCAGGTTGCGGTAAAGGGCTTTTATTATGATGAAAATGTCATGAGTATTTTGGAAGAAGCTTCCTTAAAATCAAATAAACCGTCAATAGACGATGAATTTTTAACAAAACGAGAGCGAGAAGTATTAAAATTAATTTGTGAACAAAAAACTACTACAGAAATTGCAGAGCAATTGTTTATAAGCCCGAGAACTGTTGAAGGGCATCGTAATAATTTGTTGGTAAAAACCGGATCAAAAAATATAGCAGGTCTGGTCATTCACGCAATCGAGAATCAAATTTTTGTTAGAAATCAGCAGATTTAAACCGGTACTGCTGCTTTATTTTTGATATTATTTTTCAATTCTGAATATACTGTGTTAAATAAAATAACAGTAGAATTCCCCATTAACATATTTTTATGTTAATATCAATAGCTAATGGTTAAAAGCCGTTAAAGCACTTGACAAAATCGCTTTATGCCATATATTAAAAGTGTTGATTATTTAAATCAATATGATTGAAAGCAAGTAGTTATTTACTCTACTTTATTTCTTCAGAATTTGAAATCTTGAAAAGTTATTAATACAAATTAATGTATTGCTGTCATTACTTGTTAATGTTAATGACATTCCTAGTAAGTTCTATTACTGAATAACTTTTTTCAGAAACCATTTAAAAGATAATATTATCAACAGTTGCAATTTTGAGCTGTTCACTATCTGATTGGATTTTTCAAATTCATTTAAAACTAATTTTTAATATTTAAAACTTAATTTATGTCAAGTAACAACACTATCATCGGATTAGCAACAGGAGCAGCACTCGGAGCAGTAACAGCACTTTTGTTTGCACCCGATTCAGGAAAAAACACCAGAAAGAAAATAAAAGTTAAAGTAAAGGATACGAAAGATGATTTAGCCGATCGTGCCAGTAAAATTTCAGATGAAATTACATCCAAATTTAATTCGCAGAAAGCAGAGTTTTCTAAGGAAATAGATGGGCTAGTAAACGATATGAGTTTAAAAGCAGATGACGTAATCGTTACTTTAGAAAAAAAACTGGAAATGCTGAGAAAAAGAAATGAAAAAATTAATGCTAACTAACGACCTTGTTAATGTCGTGATATAAGAAAATCCCATAAATAGTTAGTATAAATTAATAATTTCAACAATAAAAAATAAAAGCATGAAAATTTTAGATAAAGTATCAATTTTAGCATTAGTATTCACTTTTTCGGTTGCAACCGCACAGGATCATAATACGGAAATTACCAAGGAAACCATAGTGAAAACCTATGAATTAGAAAAGGGTAATAGTACAATTCCATACGAAATTACGATTAAAAATAAGGAATTGGATCCAATTAAATTAGAAAAGGAAGACCGTTATAAATTAAATCAGGATAGAGTAGATGCTCAGGAAATGATTACAAAAGTGATTACGATCGATGATCAATATGATGATTCTTTTGATAATGTAATTGAGTTGTCTTATATGAAAGAGGCAGATAAAGATTTTAAAATTATGCCATATGATGAAGGATTTGTAATTATGGTGAAAGGTGAAGAATTTGAATATTCAGTGAAGAATAAAAATTATAAAGTAAAATCAGCTAATAAGGATTTCTTTATGATTGAGAGACAATCAGATTCTAAATAAAATATCTTATATAGATAAATAAATATATTTTGAAATTCGGGTCACATTTAAATTAGTTTTAAATGTCGACCTGAATTTTTTTGCATACCAACACTATTTTCTTTGATTCATAATTAGTTGTAAAGAATAGGTATAGATCACCTCCATCCATTATTTTAAATTTTTTTCTGATTTCTGATACAGTTTCAGGAAAATTACGCGTAGTGATATTCGCCTTTGTAATATTTTCTTTTTTTAAAGTTTGTTTTTGATAAGGAAGCACTGATTGTATTTCAAAACTTCTTCCGGGAAACTCAATAAATATGTCAGAAGTATATAGATGGGAGTTTTGGTGAAGTTTTTCTAGTCTATAAAAATTTGATATACTCTGAAAACCACCTGCTTTCATGATTGAGGCATTCGGTTCATAGATATATTTTTTTGGTAATGAGAGGTTAGAAGTATTAACGTTTTCTTCTTTTAGCGTAAAAGAGAATTCCTGTTTTGTTCCTTTATTAATATTGGCAGTCTTAACAGTAACATCATGATTGCTATTTTTCTCTAAAATCCATAGTAATTCTTTTACCTCGTTGTTTATCGCTATTACGTGAATTTCTTTTACGCATTGCAACGAATTTAATCCAGATTGTATATCTAGTAAAGGCGAGGTTTTGATTAGAATATTATTTGTCTTTGAAAATAAAAAATCCAAATGAGACGGAACATCGGGCAAACAGTCTTCCAGAAAAAAAACTTTACCCTTATGATCATTTCTTCTGGAAGGATCTATATAAATCCAATCAACGGCATCTAATGATTCTAAAACTTTTAATCCGTCATCAGCATATAGTTTAATGTTATCTGCACCTAAAATTTTAAAATTATGAGCAGCAATTTTACTTAGCTCACCATTTAATTCGCAGTGGATAACATTTTTCATTGTTTTTGAAAAATAGTAATCATCAATTCCTAAACCACCAGTAAGATCAATTAAGGTGTCACCGAAAACCAAATTACTTTTATAAATTGCTGTAGCTTCAGAAGAGGTCTGCTCCAGATTTAAAGTTGGTGGATAGTAAATGCCTCTGGTTTGATACCATAGAGGTATTTTTTTTTTGGCTTTTGATCTTCCATTAATTTGTTGTGCTAATTCCTGAATGCTCACATTCTCAAAAGGACTTCCAGCTAGTATTAATTTTGCTAAATCTTTAGTGTTATTAGATTTTTCAAAAATATAATCCTGTACCTCTGTATGTAAAATATGAATGTTCAATGATTACAACTCTTTAGTCAATTGTTTTACAATTTTGTATTCTGACAAGAATTCTTGTGCGATAACTTTTATGGCTGTATAAAAAGGAATAGCAACAATTAGTCCTCCTATCCCAAAGAGTGCTCCGAATATCAGAATTGCCAGAAAAATTTCTAAAGGATGTGATTTAACACTGTTTCCGAAAATTAAAGGCTGATTTAGGAAATTATCTATTAATTGGATCACTACATATCCTATTAAAATATAAGTCAGTTTTGGTAAAATCACAGATTGGAAATCATATCCTAAATTACTGGTAGTAGCCAATATCAATACCAAAGCTCCCCCAAACAAAGGTCCTATGTAGGGAATTAGGTTAAAAATAGCTGCAATTAATGCTACTGCAATCGCATTATTGACACCAAAGATTAGCAAAAGAATAGTATATAAAACAAATAGAATTAAGATCTGGAGCAGTAAGCCCACAAAATATCGGGAAAGTAAATCCTTAATTTTATTGAAAGCCCTCATAAACTTTGTTTCATCTTCTTTTTTGGCAAAAACAAGCATACTATTTACCAGTAGTCTACTGTCTTTCAATAAGAAAAACGAGATAAATAAAATAGAAAATAGTCCTATCAGTACAGCACCAAAACCACTTAAGAAATTGTTGATTAGGTTAGGAATTGCTTTCAGATCAAAGAATTCCATTAAATCCGATTGTTTGATTAATTCTACAAAGTTCAGCTTTTCTACATTAAAATAATCACTAATCTCTTGATTTAGACGATCCAGATCGTCACTTACTTCGTTAATATTAATAGTTCCGATCAACTGCCCTTGTTCGGTAACAATTGGAACGAATAAAAGAAATAAACTAAAAAATAATCCAATAGTAATGAAGAGTGCAAAAAATACTGCAATAGTATTATTAAATTTTAATCTTTTTTTTAGGAATAAAACAAGTGGTCTGCCCATTAATGAAATAACTGCCGCAAAGGTTATATATAGCAAAATGGACTGTATTTTATATAAAAACCATAATAGAGCAAGTATACCGACAATAATTGCTATTGCTCTAAGAATGCCGTATGCAATTGTTTTTGAATTCATATCTAAAAATTTTCAGAAAACGTAGTTTAATTTATTCGTTATATATTTTAGCCACTATTGGTCATTAATTGTTTCGTAATTTCATAAAGAGCAATGCCAGTCGCTGTAGCCACATTCATGCTGCTATTGGTGCCATACATATTTATATGTACACTTTTTGCAACATTTGTTAACACATCTTCAGAAATCCCTAGATTTTCCTCACCGATGACTAATGCGATTTTGTCATTTACAGAGAAGAGATTTTCTGAAACCGGAATGCTATTGTGTGTAATTTCCAGTCCAATAATTTTATACCCTTCAAATTTTAAAGTGTTGATTACTGATATAATATCCTTAGACTCTTGATATGGTACGATTTCCTGCGTAGCTCTTGCGGTACGTTGCATTCGTTTACTTACGACAGTAATATTTTCTCCACAGAAATAGATTTGTTCCACACCAAAACTATCAGCAATTCTAAAGATACTACCGATATTAGCAGGAGAGTTTACACGATCGCAGACAATTGTTATCGGAAATTTTTTTTTTGTAAAGATGGTATTGTTATGGTGTAGTTGCGTAGTCATTTAATTAATTCTCGAAAGCGTATTTGATAATATTAGCCCCCATTTTCAAAGCTTTTTGACGAACTTCTTCTGGATCATTATGAATTTCGGGGTTTTCCCAACCATCACCCAAATCACTTTCGAAAGTAAACAGAAGCACCAACCTGCCTTCGTGGATGATCCCTAAAGCCTGTGGTCGCTCTCCATCGTGTTCGTGTATTTTGGGTAACCCTTGGGGAAATTTGTATTTCGAGGAAAAAATTGGATGTGATACTGGTAATTCTTTTAATTCATTATCAGGAAAAATCTTTATCAACTCTTTTCTGACGTAGGGTTCCATACCATAGTTGTCATCAATATGCAAAAAACCGCCACTTACCAAATAGTTACGTAGATTCTCAGCGTCCTGCTCCGTAAAAAATACGTTTCCGTGACCAGTCATATGGATATATGGATACTGAAAAATATCTACACTCTCCGGTTTTACCGTTTTTGGTTTCGGACTCATCGCTGTTTGAATATTCTGATTACAGAAGCTGATAAGATTTGGTAATGCGGTGGGATTACTATACCAATCACCACCACCGTTGTATTGCAATACTGCAATATCTTGAGCTAATACAACATAAGAAAATAAAAATAAGTAAATAAAACCTGTAAGCTTTGTAATCATCATCGTCTAAATAATAGACTCTAAAAGTACTAAAATAAACAAGATGATCAGAAACCTTTTGATACTATTAACGATCGTAATTTCCGGCCTTGTTACTGCTCAGGATGATAGCGAAACAATCGTGGTAATGGAATTATTTACCTCGCAAGGATGCAGCAGTTGTCCGCCGGCAGATGAATTATTGGATGCTATCAAAGAAAAATATGAAGATCATAATGTTTTTGTTTTATCATATCATGTGGATTACTGGAATCGATTAGGTTGGAAAGATCCTTTTAGTAATGCAGCATTTAGCGATTATCAGAGACACTATGCCAAGCAGTTTAATAGTCGATCTATTTATACACCACAACTGGTAGTTAATGGCAGCGAACATTTTACGGGGTCTAACAATGCAAAAGTAATAGCAGCGATACGAAAGTATTCAAAATCTATAACAACCAATATCATCAAAATTAAGGGTTTAAAGGAGGGAGATGATCAGATTATAATGGAATATAGGGTGGAAGGATCAACATTTAATCAGATTACATTTGCCTTAGTCGTGTCAAAAAAAACAACTAAAATCGGTAGCGGAGAGAATCGAAACAGAACCCTTAAAAACACCAATGTTGTTGTTAATCGTTTAGTTAAGAAGGATGCATCTGGAGTTATCACATTATCCGTTCCTGATTGGATAAGCAATAGCGATAAATTATCAATTATTGCCTACACACAGAATGACAAATTAAAAACTACCGGCGCTACTAGAATAAGCATTTAATTCAATTCCCAAAACTGTATTCAAAACGCAACAATCATTGTTGTGGTTTTCTTTTGAAGGGAATTTTGCTTTTCTTTAATAAAAAATGATGTAACCTTAATAGTAAACCATATTATACGTTTGTAAACAGTTACAATGTAATATATAGGAAAGATCTGTGTAATATTGCGTACATATGTTACAAGTAAGCGTGTATATCAGAAAATTGAAATGTCCACTAAGATTATATTTGAATCAATTAAATTTCGGATCTAGATCAATGGTTTTGTTTATGAAAATGTTCTAATGAGTCTAAAAAGAAAAAATTGTACGCTTTGGACTCTTCTAAGCAGTGCTGTAAATGCTTTTATTTTTGTGAAGAAAGATTTATAGCCAAAACATCTTCATACGAACTTAACTAGTTGCACTAAGATTTTTATTTTTTACGTCTTTAGACTGGTTACTGGAATAAAAATTCATAGGAGGTCCGACTAAATAGAATGGTTATTATATTCTTGGTAAAACGCAATGCTTACAAAAAGGAAAAGTTAGCAACCAATGCCTACCTGCCTGCCATCCGCCAGGTAGGCAGGGAAAAATCGAAAAGGAAACTAACATTTTGCTCTGTTACGAAACATGTATTCAATGTTATAAGGAATTCTTAGCTTTTTTTCACTGGATTCAGGGAAGCATACATTTTGAAATGTTTCAATATTTGTAATTGAAACTAATCTCAATAATATTCAGAAAATGAAGTATAAGCTACTTATTCTTTTTTCCATTTCTTTGCTTTTTTCTTCTTGTCTAGCTCTTATCTTCGACTATGTTCAAGTTCAATGCAGAAAATATACATTAGCTAATGAATTATTTTGGTTTCAGGGAGATGTCCTAACTGAATATATTTTCGTTAATAAATCTACGAATAAGGAAAGAAAATTTTATCTCAGGAACAGATATCTTTCGCATATGGAAGATTATACGTATATAAAAGATAATGAAGAAGATGACTGTGGTTGTTACGATATATCTTCACAAATATTGGTTGGAGATAAAGATACTATACAAATAATGAATACATCTAGGCACGGAAACATTAATAGTACTTATTCACATAATGAGGAAAGTTTTACCTTAAAATTTGGTAATACTAAAGATGTTATCACCACTGATACCTCTGATATAACTATGAGTACGATTATTGTTAAAGGAGTTGAGGTTAAGACTAAAATATTTGTAAGTGAGCTTGGAGGGATTAAAACTGTGCTTACCATTGGGCAGGGTATTGGACCTATTAAAATTGAATTTTATAATGGGGAAACTTGGGAAAGAAAAGAGATTAAAATTGATAAAATAGCACCAGCTATAAACTACGACTATTTTAGTATTGAATGTAATGATATCTTGAAAAATGCGAACTATTAGTAAGTTGATCAAGAACCCTATAACGTAAATTTTCAATCAAAAACCTGATTTCGATACCCTGCGTTCGTTTCAGAAAGCAATTGTATTAACGATTTTCTCTTTAGTAATGCAGCTTTTAGCGATTATCAGAGAGACTATGCCAAGTAGTTTAATACGTGATCTATTTATACACCGCAACTGGTAGTTAATGGCAGCGAACATTTTACGGGGTCTAACAATACAAAAGTACTAGAAGCGATACGAAAGTATTCAAAATCTATATGAACCAATATCATCAAACTTAAGGGTTTAAAAAAGGAAGATTAAGGGCAAGTAAAAAAGTATTATAGATTGATGAAAAGAATTCTTCTTTCTTTATTATAATAAAATATTAATCACGAAATTTATATCAAACTATTTATATCAAACTATTTATATCAAACTATTTATATCAAACTATTTATAACAAGAGTATTTTGATCAATTAAAGTGTTGATTAATGTTCAGTAAACTTATTTTATAATTACAGGGAGTTCTTAATACTATGCCGCTACACAAACTTTTAGTCTTTATTTTCGTGACCGTCTTATGCGTAAGCTGCGCGAAAGATAAAAATAACTTTGTAAAGAATATACAAAGTCAGCCGATGGATTTTGAAAAAGAGAAACAAGCTATTTTAACAACGCTACATAATGAAACCAAAGCAGCTTTTCAAAGAGACTATGAAAGCTGGAAGAACTATTGGGTACACGATTCAACTATTTCTAAAACATACATAAATTTTGAGGAAAATAGTTTTTCGGAATCTGTTGGATGGAACGAGATTAGCAGTTTTGTTAAAATGTTTATAGAAGAGCATCCTGAACCAGAACCCATTCCGGAATTAGTAAAAGAGATTGAAGTTAGGTTATACCAAAACGGTGCGTGGGTTACTTACGAACAACAAGATTCACTTAGAGGATTAAAACGAGAAACAAGACTTATGGAAAAATCAAATGGGACCTGGAGAATTGCAGGAATGCATACAACAATCTATGGATCTAAAAAGCGAGATTAAGAATTTGATAAAATCAGCAATTAGATCAGGAAAATGGTCATAAATATCTACATTTTCCTTCGATTATGAAGCTTTATTAGATTTACTATCTTAGCGTATCATCTTATGGTGAAAATCAATCACATTCACATAAATCATTCATCATGGCAAAAAAACGTACCTGGAAATTTTGGACCTCAAGAACGTTACTCATTATTTTGGTTTTGGGATTACTTTGGTTAGTAAACCTTATCTGGTTTCGACCATTTAACATAAATCACTTTTATGATAAGGTATTTATAGAACTAGCTTTAGACAGTCCCGAACTCACAACATCTATGGGTATTCCTGTAATCTATGACTGGTCTAAGGATGAATTAGATGATATCTCTGATGCAAAACAATGGGAAACTTTCAATAATATGAAAGAAGACTATAACACTTTACAAAGCTATAATTTTGAAAACCAGTCAGAAGCCAATCAGTTAAATACAAGGATTTTAAAGTTTTATCTGGAAGGGTTAATGGATGGCGAGCGTTTTTTCTATCATGATTATCCTGTGAATCAAATGGGAGGAGAGCAGAGTTCGCTACCAAGCTTAATGGAAAATTCGCATAAACTTAGAGATAAAAGTGATGCTGAAGCCTATATCACACGTTTATCGCTTTTTGATACCAAGTTTGATCAATTAATTGAGAATTTAAAAATAAGGGAGGATAAAGGAATCATTCCTCCTAAGTTTGTTATAGAGCGTGTATTAGATGAAATGAATGGTTTCGTTGGTGAGAAAAAATCAAATATTCTATATACCAATTTCGAAACTAAAATTGACAAATTAGAGGAGTTGTCTCAAGAAGAAAAGGATATACTTAAAAAACAAGTAGAAGAAGAAATAGAAACCACTGTTTTTGGTGCGTATAAAAAACTTACTGCATATTTCGAACAGCTTAAAGTAAAAGCAACCACAGAAGACGGAGTATGGAAATTACCTGATGGCGAAGCATATTATCGTTATCAGTTAAAGCAACGTACTACGACGGATCTAGACCCCGAAGAAGTACATCAGATTGGATTATCAGAAGTAGCAAGGATAAAGAGCGAAATGCTTGAGATACTTTCTGCAGAAGGATATGCCGATTCTACAAAAACACTGGGAGCTATTATCCAGGAATTAAATAAAGAAGAACGTTTTCTTTTTCCAAATAATGATGAAGGAAGACAGATGGTGCTCGATGAATATGATCGTATACTATCCGAAATCAGTGCAGGTCTGGACGATGCTTTTGATATCAGACCAAAAGCGGGTCTAGAGGTAAAACGAGTTCCAGAGTTTAAAGAAGAAGGGTCCGCTGGTGCATATTATAACAGACCTGCTATGGATGGTTCTCGTGGTGGTGTTTTTTACGCAAACCTGAGAAACGTTCATGAATCTGTGAAATTTGGTATGAAAACATTGGCCTATCACGAAGGAGTACCAGGACATCATTTTCAAATCGCTATTCAGTCAGAACTGGAAGGAGTTCCTATTTTTAGAACGATAGGTCTTTTTACATCATATATTGAAGGTTGGGCTTTATACTCTGAACAATTAGCTTGGGAACTTGGTTTTTATGAAAATGATCCTTTCGGAAACTTGGGTAGATTACAAGCTGAGATGTTTAGAGCAGTTCGTCTTGTAGTCGATACAGGTATTCATCATAAAAAATGGACCAGAGAACAGGCAATTGATTATATGGTGCAGAATACTGGAATGACCACTACTGAAGTGGCCACAGAAATAGAACGATATATCGTTTGGCCTGGACAGGCTTGTGCCTATAAGATCGGGATGCTTAAAATCCTTGAACTGAGAGAAAAAGCAAAACAAAAGCTGGGTGATCGTTTTGACTTAAGTGATTTTCATAATGCAGTTTTGAAAAATGGAGCAGTGCCGTTGGATATTCTCGAAGAGATTATTGATGCATATATAAAGGATATTCAAAAGAAATAGTGATAATTAGCTATGTAAATAGATCATAACTAACATTTATTTTTCGGGAAGAAGTTTGAAGAATACCCTAATCTTTTAAAAAATGGCGGACGAAGGAAATCTTGAGAAAGAAGGTCCAAGAATATTTTAGTAATCCATATATACTGTACGATTCTCAAGAAACATACCGTATTGATCTTGGATTATATATATGTAAAACTTAAATGGAGACGCGTAAGTAGAACATACAGGAAATTGAATGAATTATCATCTAAAAGAAATCAAAATTATGATACATTAGCCAATAATAATTTTCTAGGATTCTTTGTATCAAAAAGAAATTTATAAATTACATACATGGCTAAACTACCAAAGCAATATCAATTTATAGATGTATCCGATTACGGAAGATCTCCGGGATACTGGATTGCGGATTCATTAAAGAATACGCGATTGACACCTATTCACATGACTACTTTGTTTATCGTTTCAGGTGTTATGGCGATTATCTGCATGTTATACCAATATAATGCTGCTGCTGCCTTTTTCTTGATTTTGAAATCTATTCTGGATGCTGCAGATGGTGAATTGGCAAGAATAAAAAAAACACCTTCCTATACAGGTCGTTATTATGATTCCATAGCAGATATCATTTTAAACTTTCTATTTCTTTTAACCTTTTGGTACATTACAGATAGTTTAATCATCCTTATGCTATTAGCCTTTGTTGGAATTCAATTACAAGGAACAGTTTATAATTATTATTACGTGATTTTGCGAAATAGTGTCAAAGGAGATGCTACCAGTAGAGTGTTTGAAGATGCTGCACCTACAGCCTTGAAAGGAGAGAAACAACGTACAGTTAATATATTTTATAGAATTTACGATATTCTATATATTGTCTTTGATAAAACAATATATTTCCTTGATAAAGAAGCCAGTAATAGCGAGCCTTTTCCAAAATGGTTTATGACATTAATATCTGTTTTTGGTCTTGGGTTTCAGTTGTTGTTCATGGCGGTAATGTTATTGCTACGTTTAGAACATTATGTAATACCATTTTTTATAGGATACTCGATTTTAATTCTCGTTTTTATAGGTATTCGAAGATTTATTTTGAAATAAATAGTGACTTTTAAAAAAGAATAATTGCTCGTTTTTCCCAACATAAAAAATAGCTATTTTGACTAAATATCTGACATTTTCTGATTTAGATGATCACCTTTTGAAACAATACAGAAAGGCCATAGCCTTGGCGTTTCCTGAGATTATTATAAATTCTCAAATCACTAAAAAATATTGGGATAGACTGGAAAAGTACTTTCCACAGACCCAGCTATTCATCGTGAGTGAGGATAATAATCTCATAGGTTTTATGAATGCAATACCTGTATTTTGGGATCAACCATTGATTGATTTACCCAATGAAGGTTGGGATTGGCTTGTGAAAAAAGGAATTAACGATTTTGAAAACAAGGTATCACCAAATAGTTTAGGAGGACTGCAAATTATAGTTACTAAAGAGTATCTTGGAAAAGGATATAGTAAGTTATTAATTGCAAAAGGTAAAAACGTTAGAGAAAATTTAGGATTCAAGAATTTTATAATTCCAATAAGACCTATTCTAAAACATAAGTATCCCGAAATGAAAATGAAGGAGTATATGAGTCTAAGAGAGAACAATATAATTATGGATCCTTGGATAAGAACACATATAAAGAGTGGAGCAAAGATTATTAAAGTATGCAAAAATTCTATGAATGTTACCGGTGAGATTAATTTCTGGGAAGGTTTATTGAAGAATAAGATACGTAAGTCAGGAACTTATAAGGTTGAAGGAGCTTTGAATTTGGTAACTATCAACCTAGAAGATAATTATGGAGAATATAGAGAAGAAAATATCTGGATAAATTATACATAGATTTGTTTTAATACAAGACTTAGAAATTAAAGCTTATTTGATCACTAACTTCTTAGTAACTGATGTACCATTTTGATCTAGTTTTACGATGTAAATACCAGTAAAGAAAATAGTAGGGTAAAATCTTAGTATATCGTTAATTGTGATTCTTAATTATTCCTTAATAAAGGTTTAAAATGTACGCTTTAACTTCATATCCGGTTCTACATAGAGAACACTAAGGAATTACTCTAAAAACAATCAATTGATTTAATTGTGGTAGAAATGCATTAAAATTATTGTCTGAAATTACTACAAGGGATTTAGTGCCATCTGTTAAAGTGGTTCCAAAGGTAATCCCTTCAATATTATCAATAATAGTATTGGTTAGTTGGTTACGAATATCTTCAAAGCTAAAGAGCAAGGTTTTGGTTGCTTTGGTATATATCGCACTGGTAAGTGAGCTTATGGCCAGAGTATTACTAGCGTTGGAAGCATCCACTTTATAGATTTTAACAGTATTTCCTCCATCGAGATAACCGGATGAGAAGGATCGCTCCAGAGCCAGGAATTTGTTTTCATCATATTCCAGAATTTCGACGAGTCCATTAATAGTAAACGTTGTTCCCAATGCTGGTTCACGGTCTACGGGATCGAGTTCATAGGCAAACTGTCGTTCTGCAACTCCGGTTGTTTTGTTGATACGTGTAATACGTACCGGTGATTCTGTATCAGTCGTAATAGGTTCAGGGCCATCCTCGATTAATGGTAATTCCATTCCTACCCAATAAGCATTAGTATCAAAACTGATCGACAGTGATTCTAAAGCACCATTATGTCTTGGACCAGATTCATTATCTATTGTATTTGCTGAAAAATAATCCGAAAGTGGTAGATTTCGTAATTGTACTCCATTAGTTCCTATTTCTAATAAAGCCGGATCAACTCCATTGGCTATCGATCCTTCGCTGCAGTAAATAATAGTTCCCGTACTTTTATCAAAACGTATAGCTTCAGGATCAATTTGATTTTCATTAAAAGAGTTTCCCATCGCATTTTTAATTTCTACCATCGTATTGATACCTATATCAGTAAATCCATTTTGATCGTATACAATATCAGCAGTATAATATCGGATGGGGTCAGATCCGTCACTTATGACGTACCATGTTCCATTTTTGTAATCAATACCAGAGAAGCCCCCTATAGATATACCATTCAGGTTTTGGTCAGGAATCACCAATTCATCGATATACTCAAGACCACTAATAGTATTTACGGGTTCTACTGGTAATTGAGTATCAGGTGCAGTATTGTCATTGGATGAGCAACCAACGAAAAGCAACATAATACTAATGAAATAAATGTTTTGTATTGACATTACATATATATTATGGTAATAAAGATATCGATTTGTTTCTTTAAGAATTTAAAAATGCTACACTATGTGCGGCAACGATTGCAGCAGTTTCTGTTCGTAGTCGGGTTTCTCCCAAATTAACCGGCTTATGGCCTTTCTTTAAAGCGATTTCAATTTCTTTAGCAGAAAAATCACCTTCAGGACCTATTAAAATGGTGACATTTGTAGCTAAAGTAAGTATGTCCTTCAATGACTGTTTTTTAGTTTCTTCGCAATGAGCAATAAATAGTTGATCAGAGTTTTCTTTTTCGATAAATTCTGAAAAAGAAAAAGCAGGATTCAGTTTTGGTAAATAACATTGCAGAGATTGTTTCATAGCACTCTGTAAAATACGCTCAAAACGTTCTAATTTTATTACTTTTCGCTCGCTATGATCACAAATGATTGGTGTAATTTCATCAATTCCAATTTCCGTAGCTTTTTCCAAAAACCATTCATATCGGTCATTCATCTTTGTAGGAGCTACAGCAAGATGTAATCTATAGTTTTTAGGAGTTTGGAGTTCTTTATGTTCTAATTGTATAATGCATTTATTAGGACTCGAAAAAGTTATGATTCCTTTACAAAGCAATCCCAGCCCGTTGGTAATGTGGAGAGTATCACCTTCCTTTTTGCGTAATACTTTAGAAATGTGTTTACTTTCTTCTCTTGAGAACTCGAATTCGTCAATAGTTTCTGTAATGTCTTTACTATAGAATAATTGCATGTTGTAATTGCAGTTTACTGGTTTTTCTTGGATTGAATAGTAATGTGTCATCATGTGCCTCTACCATACTAAACACTCGGGGTTTCACACTTTTTTCTTTGTACTCCATACTCAATACTACTTACTAACATCAAAACTTAATTCTTGCTTTGGCTACAATACTCATATCGTTAAAATCTTTTTTGAGATATTTTAGATATCCCACAACACCAATCATGGCTGCATTATCTGTAGTATATTCAAATTTAGGAACAAAAGTCTTCCATCCATATTTATGTTCACCTTCTTTCAGGGCTTTACGAATTCCTGAATTAGCAGAAACACCGCCACCAATCGCTATCGTTTTAATTCCGGTTTCTTTAGAAGCTTTTTTTAGCTTATCAATTAGGATATTGATAATTGTATATTGAATGGATGCACAAACGTCTTCCAGATTCTCTTTTATAAAATCAGGATTTTCTTTTACTTGTTTTTGAACAAAATAAAGAACGGCCGTCTTAAGTCCGCTAAAACTGAAATTCAATCCATCAACACGAGGTTTTGTAAAAGGAAATGCTTTAGGGTTTCCTGATTGTGCATAGTTGTCAATTAAAGGACCACCAGGATATGGGAGACCTAATATTTTGGCACTTTTATCAAAAGCTTCACCTACTGCATCATCTATGGTCTCACCAATCACCTCCATATCAAAATGGTGGTGTACCTTAACAATTTGTGTATGACCACCACTGATCGTTAATGAAAGAAATGGAAACTCCGGTTTATCAAAGCCTTCCTCATCTATAAAATGAGCCAGAATATGAGCTTGCATATGATTTACGTCGATCAACGGAATTTCCAAAGCCAATGCAAGTGACTTTGCAAATGAAGTACCAACCAATAACGACCCCATTAAACCAGGACCTCTGGTAAAAGCAATCGCACTTAGATCAGATTTATTAATATTTGCCTGTTTTAAGGCTTGATCAATAACAGGAACAATGTTTTGCTGATGTGCTCTGGAAGCCAATTCTGGAACAACGCCACCGTATTGTTCATGAATTTTTTGTGAAGCTACAACATTTGATAATACGATGTCGTTGCATAATATAGCGGCAGAGGTATCATCACAAGAAGATTCAATACCTAAGATATATACATTTTGTGAGCTCATTATGAGGAAAAGGGCATAGAAATTATTAATATTGTCTGCAAAGTTAAAACAATAAAACGTATCAAAAAATTCGGGAAAATATTGAAGAGGGTAATACTTACTCTTATCACACTATTTGCATTATTAGTGATATTATTCTCTATCCCAGCTGTTCAGACTTTTTTTGGTAAAAAAATGACCAACTATCTGAATAAGCAATACGGTGTAGATATCAATGTTGGTAGAGTAGGATTGACCTATTCGGGTGACGTGAACCTTAGAGAAGTGTTTATAAAAGATCATCATAAGGATACACTGATATATGCAAAAATCATAGCAACTTCAATTCTTAATATAAGAGAAATTTCTAAAGGGCAACCAGAATTAGGTGATGTTTCTATAGACAATCTAACGTTTAGGATGAAAATGTATAAGGATGAGAGTAGTGATAATCTAATGACTTTTATCCGAAAATTTAATACTGGTAAAAAGCCTTCATCTAATACTAAGTTTTTATTGACTACCGGAAATGTTACTATGGAGAATAGTAAATTTAGCTATGTAGACGAAAATCTTAATACTCCTACGGCGGTATCCTTACGAGATATTACATTAGATGCAAAAAGCTTAAAAGTAGATGGACAAGATTTTTATATCACTACCGATCTTCTTTCTTTTAAAGATCATAGAGGATTAAATGTTGTTAATCTAAGGACAGGTTTTTCGATTACGCCTACTGAAATGAAATTTCGTAAGCTGTTTATAAAAACTAAAGATTCTGAAGTCGAAGGTAAGATAGTATTTTCTTATGAACGAGGTGGACTTATCGATTTTGAAAATAAGGTAAACATTACCGCCGATTTCGAAAGAGCTACTATTTCTACCAATGATTTGATACCATTTTATAAAGAATTTGGTACTGATGAGGACTTGGAATTAAAGCATACCAAAGTAAAAGGTACGCTTAACGATTTCAGAATACTTGACTCAGATATTTCCGGACTAGATAGATCAGTAATACAGGGTGACATAAGGATAAGAAATGCAGTAAGTAATGTTGCCAAATTTCGGCTAGATGGCGATTTTAAGAACCTTACTACTAATTATTACGATCTCGTAAATCTGTTACCAGGAATTTTAGGCGAATCATTACCAAAACAATTGTACCAATTAGGAAGTGTCAAAGGTGTAGGTGCTACCATTGTTACAATAAAAGACGTTGATGTAGATATGGATTTCTATTCACAATTAGGTAAGATAAATGCTTTTGTGTTACTAGGAGATCTCGATAATGTAAAAGAGGCAACGTATAATGGAAATGTGATCTCTAGCGAATTTAATATTGGTCAATTACTAGGTAAAAAAAATCTGGGTAATGCAGCTTTTGATATACACGTAGACGGAAGCGGTTTCACACTTAAAAATCTAAATACAAAACTAGAAGGGGATATTAGAAAACTGGAGTTTAACGGATATACGTACTCTAATCTTAATGTGATCGGAAATCTTAAAGATCCTGTTTTCGATGGAAAACTTATCTCTGATGACCCCAATGTGAAATTTACATTTAACGGGGTTGCTGATTTATCGAAGGAAATTAATAATTACGATTTTGTTGCAAAAGTAGATCATATAGATTTAAATAGATTAAACATTTTTACCAGAGACAGTACTTCTATTTTCAACGGAGATGTGATAATGAAAATGAAAGGAACAGGCGTTAATGATGCTTTTGGTACGATCTCTTTCGAGAAAACATTATATAAAAACCAGAACGCCAGCTATTACTTTGATGATTTCGAAATTACTTCAAGTTTTGATGATCAAAATGTAAGAACTATTACAATGAACAGCCCTGATATTATTGACGGGAATGTAAAAGGAGTTTTCAGATTCGAAAATGTATACGATTTGTTTCGTAACTCAATTGGTAGTTTATATACCAATTTTGAACCAACGGAGATTACCGACAATGAGTTCATGGAATTTAATTTTAAAATCTATAACAAAATTGTGGATGTGTTTTTTCCGGAAATTGAATTTGCTCCAAATACCATTATCAAAGGAAAAGTAGAAAGTAATGATTCTGAGTTCAAACTAACGTTTAAATCTCCTTCGATTAAAGCATTTGATAACCTGATGCAGCAAGTAGATATACGAGTGGATAACAAAAATCCTCTATATAATACCTACGTGGCAATCGATAGTATAGATACGAAGTATTATGATGTGTCTAAATTTAGCTTGATTAATGTTACACTAAAAGATACATTATTTATGCGATCCGAATTTAAAGGAGGTAAGAATAATGTAGATACATATAATCTGGAGTTTTACCATACTATTAATGAGGATAATAACTCTGTTTTAGGATTCAAAAAGTCTGATTTCACCTTTAAAGGATATACATGGTACGCAAACCCTAACAGGACTAAAAGTAATAATAAAATAATTTTTGATAATAATTTTCAAAATGTTGATATCCTTCCAATTTTGCTAAAACACGAAGATGAGCAAATAAGTGTTTCCGGAATCATGGAAGGCAATAATAATAAGGATATCAAAGCTAATTTTCAGGATGTAGATTTAAACAAAATCACTCCATACATAGAAAACTTAAAATTATCAGGAATAGTCGACGGAGATCTAAAGATATTTCAGGACAGGGGTGTTTATTTTCCGAGCTCGACTGTCATTGTTAATGAATTGGCGGTAAATGATTCGGAATTAGGTGAATTAAGGGTAAATGTATCTGGAAATGAGTCGCTTACAGAATATAAAGTAAATACAAGATTAGTCAATAGAAATAACGTAAAAATACTTTCTGCTATTGGATCCATAGACGTTTCTAATAATAATCCCTATATGAATATTGATGTAAATCTAGATCAGTTCAATATGTCTGGATTTAGTGCATTAGGCGGGATTGTTATATCAGATCTTAGAGGTTTGGTATCGGGTAACGCAAAAGTGACCGGTAATTATGTGAACCCTTCAATAGATGGGTTATTAAGATTAAAAAAAGCAGGACTAAAAATTCCGTATTTAAATGTGGACCTCGATTTCGATGAGAATTCCAGGGTGGTTTTAAAGAAACAACGCTTTAATTTTGATGATATTAACATTACAGATACTAAATATAGGACCAAAGGCATCCTGGGTGGCTTTATTGGCCATCAACATTTTTCGAAATGGGAATTAGGGCTTAAATTAACTGCAAATGAAAGATTATTGGTGCTAGATACCGAAGAAGATGAGGAATCCTTGTATTACGGTACAGGTTTTATAAGTGGGGATGCAACTATTGAAGGACCTACAGACGGACTGGTCATCAATGTAAATGCAGCTACAGAAGAAGGAACAGTTTTTAAAATTCCGCTAAACGAATCGGAATCAATCGGTGATAACTCATATATTCATTTTTTGAGCCCTGAGGAGAAACAAGCTAGGTTGGAGGGTAAAGAAATTGTAATTGAGGATATCAAAGGTTTGTCATTAAATTTTGATTTGGATGTTAATGATAATGCGCTGGTAGAAGTTGTAGTTGATAAAGAAACAGGTAGTTCGCTGAAAGGAAGGGGAGCAGGAACATTGCTTATAGAAATCAACACAAACGGAAAGTTTAATATGTGGGGAGATTTTGTAGCTTATGAAGGAAGTTATAATTTTAGATATGGAGCACTTGTAGGTAAAGATTTTACCGTAAGATCAGGAGGAAGCATCAACTGGGACGGTAGCCCAACAAGAGCAAAACTAAACCTAAGTGCAGTATATAAAACTGAAGCAAATCCTGCAGTTCTATTGGAGAATGCTACTGTAAACAGAAAAATTCCGGTTGAAGTGGTGGTCGATTTAAATGGAGAATTAATCCAACCAGATCTTAATTTTAATATAGAGTTACCCAATTTAAGTTCTGTTGCTAAAAGTGAATTAGAATATCAATTGGAAGATCAGGCCACAAAAGAATTACAGGCTTTGTCTTTAGTAACTCAGGGACAATTTTATAGCGGAAATCTGGATCCAACCTTCATAACAGGAAATCTTGTAGAACGCGCCGCTGGATTAGTAAATGGTATCTTCTCGGGAGATGATGATAAATTCAGAGTAGGTGTAAATTATGTACAGGGAAACAGAAATATTGATCAAGAGGCAGCGGATCAGTTTGGAGTAACCGTTTCTACCCAAATTAATAATAGAATTCTTATTAATGGAAGAGTAGGAGTTCCGATTGGTGGCGTAAGTGAATCTGTTGTCACTGGCGATGTAGAAGTAGAATACCTTTTTAACGAAGAAGGCACCTTAAAAGGGAAAATATTTAATCGTCAGAATGAAATTCAGTTTATTGGAGAGTCACAAGGATATAAACAAGGATTGGGGTTATCTTATTCTGTAGATTTTGATAATTTTAATGAGCTTTGGGAAAAAGTTTTTAAGTCCAAAAAAGAAAAAGATTCATTGGTTGTAAAAACTCAGGACACGACTAAAATAGACAAGCCAGAATTCATTAATTTTACAAATAAAGATAAGTAGTTTGATTAAATTTTACACGATATATGGCTAAACAAATTAAAACTATAGGAGTAATGACCTCCGGAGGGGATTCTCCTGGTATGAATGCCGCTATTAGAGCAGTTGCACGTGCCTGTTCTTATTATAATGTGAGGTGTATAGGTTTTTACAGAGGCTTTCAAGGTATGATAGAAAATGATCAATGTGAACTAAATGCCAGAAGTGTTCGTAATATTATCAGTACGGGAGGAACTATTTTAAAGTCAGCAAGATCATCAGATTTCAGAACACCTGAAGGACGAAAAAAAGCAGCTGAAAATCTTAAAAAATCCAATGTGGATGCCATGATATTGATTGGAGGTGATGGAACGTTTAGAGGAGGAAAAATTTTCAGCAAAGAACATAATATTCCCGTTATTGGTGTTCCCGGAACTATAGATAATGATATTGCCGGCACCAATTTTACAATTGGGTACGATACCGCTCTAAATACAGTAGTACAAGCAATCGATAAGATTAGGGATACTGCCAGTTCACACGATCGTTTATTCTTTATAGAAGTGATGGGGCGAGATGCAGGATTTATTGCTCTAAATAGTGGGGTGGGTGCAGGAGCAGAAGAAATTTTGATTCCCGAAGAAGATCTGGGATTGGATAGATTGCTGGAATCTCTAAAACGTAGTAAGCGTTCCGGGAAATCTTCAAGTATAGTTGTAGTTTGTGAAGGTGATAAAATTGGAAAAAATGTTTATGAACTTGCGGATTATGTAACCGAAAATCTACCAGCTTATGATGTGAGAGTAACTGTTTTGGGGCATATGCAACGCGGAGGCTCACCCTCATGTTTTGATAGAACACTTGCCAGTAGACTTTGTGTAAAGGCAGTAGAATTGCTATTGGATGGAGAAGCAAATGTTATGGTTGGACTGCTCAATAATAAAATTGAAGCAACTAATTTTGATGAAGGATTGAAAGAAGATCATAGCATAAATAAAGAATTGCTACGTATCTCAGATATATTATCTGTTTAAAGAAAAATTATGACAATAGCTATCATTGCCCACGATGGTAAAAAAGCAGAAATGGTTCAATTTCTGAATGAACATCAGGATACTCTGCATTCTAAAAATATCAAACTTATAGCGACCGGCACTACAGGTGAAAAAGCTAAACGAGCTGGTTTTGAAATAGAATCATTACTTTCAGGACCTTTGGGAGGTGACGCTCAGATTGCGGCTGGTGTAGCAGAGAAAAAAGTGGATATGGTGATCTTTTTTAGAGATCCACTAGCAAAACATCCGCATGAACCAGACATCTTTATGTTAATGAGATTATGTGATGTTTATGACGTTCCTTTGGCTACTAACCCCGCTACCGCACAACTACTTCTTAAAGCTTTGTAAAATTGTAAAGTCATACCTTTAATTTACTTAGATAAATTATAAATACATTGTTCCCTTATTTTCCAGATCTCATCAAATGTGAAATTTAACTGTCTTGAAATTATCCAGTTTTTAATAAAATCCTGATGGTATTGAACTTTAAAATCACCTACTTGCTCCGGACGAATTTTTTTCTCAATTAAAATGTCATTTTTGATTCTTTCAAAATCCGATGTGCCGGATGTGGCATCAATAGTTACGTCATTGTATTTAATATAACAATGAGCTTCTGGAATATAAGTTAGGCTATTATCTAGAAGTGTACTTCCAATTTTTGGAGTGTTTGTAGCATTCATTTTATAAATCCCTATGAAGAGCTCTATATCTTTTTCTGAATTTAGATCTGCTACTTTTTTTAATAATGAATGTTTCGAACTACAAGTCCCCTTATTTTCTAAAATGACCGATTTAGAGTCGGTTCGATTAGAATTTCTGCCATACGGAATATTTTTAACGTACTCCAGTAAATGAGACCATTTGATAATTCCTTGGTCAGTGATTATTTTTGATAAAGAATCGTTCGAATGAATTATAAAATCAAGCATGCCCAAAAATAAAAAAACTCAGGCAATTTTGCCTGAGTTTTGTATACTCTCTAACCGTAAATATCTATTTAACTGCAATTACAGAAATTTCTACATTTACGAATTTTGGTAAAGCAGCAACGGCAACAGTTTCTCTGGCAGGTGCAGAGTCCTCATTAAAATAGCTTCCGTATACTTCATTAACCTTCGAAAAATTATTCATATCGCTTAAAAAAATGGTGGTTTTAATTACATTTTCAAAAGTCATATGTACCTCATCCAAAATGGATTTGAGATTTTTCATTACCTGTTCTGCTTCCGTTTTTATATCATCCATTACTAAATCGCCTGTTTCCGGATTAATTGCTATTTGGCCAGAAGTATAAAGAGTATTGCCAGAAAGAATTGCCTGATTGTAAGGACCTATTGGTGCCGGGGCTTTAGAAGTAGTTATTATTTTTTTCATGACGTGTAAAGTATTATTGTTTATATTGATTCAGTAAATTAAATTTCTTAAACCTTTACCCTGAGTTTTTCCAAGGGGCAACTCTTTACCCAACGTATATTGTGGGATTAAAACTTAGTTTATAATTGTCTATCCGGTTCTCGCCTTCTGTCATATTTGATATCACTAAGAACAGAGGATGAAATACCAATAAAGAAATTCCAGGAAGTTCTTTCACTAAAAGGTATCCAGGTGAAATTCATTCTCCAACTGTCCAAATCCCTTTGGAATCTTAGATTGGTAAATGTGAACCCAGGGTTTCTTAGATCGTAACCCGAGGAAACCCCCACAGACCACTTTGGGGCAAGTTCTACATCACCCGAAAACATAATTGAGTGTGATGATATTTCATTCTGCCTGGTATTGTTACTGTAGTTAACAGTATATGCTAACCGAAGGGACCAAGGTATTTTATAGTTATAGTTTTTAATGTCCTTTTGCTCTTTATTCGTGTCGTTTTCTCGATATGTAGGTTCTTCTCTGAAATCAGTTCCACCTCCAAACAAATTATCCGGTCGACCACCACTTCTAAAGGTTTGATTACTCAACGGATCCGTGTCAGGTTTTCCTTTTTGAAAATCTTGGCTGGAAAAAGAATATCCAAAATTAGCACTAGCTCTAGTAAGTCTGAATAAGCTACCACCATTATTAATATTCCAGACATCAATTTTACGGTTGTTATTATCTAGTGCATATGGGTCTAGCTCAGCACTAAAGTTAATATCAAGTTTATTTTCGATAATAGGAATATTACCGGTAATAGATAAAGGGCTAAATTGAAGAGAATCTCCTGCAATATTATAAGCAGTTCTAAAGTTTAAATTATTTAAAAGTACTACTTTTTTAGGTTCAGTAGCTGTAGTATCCCTACTTCTCACTTTGGCTTCGAGATTATTACTTAACGAAAACCCCACATTGCTGGAGAAAGTATTACTCGGCGCACCAAAAAAACCACCTTCAAATCTCGAATATTCAAACACTGATTCATCGATTTCGGTATTGGGATCATCTGGTTGTGGATTATCAAAACGCTCATAAAACTGATCAAATGCTGGATTGATGTTATAACTGATAGATGGACGCATCGTGTGACGAATTGCCTGAATTTTTTTATCTTTTTTGAAATTAAAAGTTCCGTATACCGTGGTTCCTAAACTAGCTGAAAAATTGTACGTTCTAAATGCATCGAATCCTTTAATAGTATCCCTTACGATACCACCTGCACCATCATTGATATCCGGGTCATAATCTTGTCTGATAGTCTCAAAAACCCAGTTTTCCTGAAAACTGGTCCCCATCGTAGCACTTAAATATTTAAAGATCTTAAAATTAGTACTCACAGGTATAGAATGCTGCATACCAATACGTGCCCCTCTAAACATCTCTGAAGTAAACAATTCGTCATCTGTGGTATTAAAACTGTTTTCACCTCTAAAATTATACTGCGTATTAATATTATGAATAATTCCTTTTTTGACTCCTAATTTGGGAGCAAATGGAAAAATTCTGGACATGCTGGCATTAACATTAGGAAGCGAAAGATTTACTACACCGGTATTGGTATTCGAATTATGAGTAGCTGCTATATTAACATTAAACTGTGGATCTCCCTGAAAGGTTTTAGCATATGAGATAGAGGAACTTAACTGGTTGTTCAAAAAGTTCCCCGTGTTCAGTTGATTGGTAGACTGTTGAAAAAAATCACTACTTCCAAAGTTCACCGAAGCCGAAAATCTGGAATTTGGATTGGCTTTAGTGTCTTGATTGTGGGACCATTGAATATTATAAGTGGTTCTTCTGGCAAAATCCGGAAAACCTCTTTCACTGGTTAAGTTATTCTCGTACCTAAGTCGAAGATTACCTCTATATTTATATCGTACTGCATAATCAGATTGAGTTAAGAGTGTATAACTTCCGTTTGTATAATAATCTCCTGTCACAGTTAGGTCTACATAATCACTTATTGCAAAGTAGTATCCTCCATTCTGTAGAAAATAACCTCGATTGTTTTCTTCTCCATAACTTGGAATAATAAACCCGGAAGTCCTGTCTTCTTCTAAAGGAAAATAACCGAAAGGTAATCCAAGTGGTGTAGGAACATCAGCAATAAACATGTTTACCAATCCCGTAACAATTTTCTTTTTAGGTACTAATTTTATTCGTCTCGCATAAAAATAGTAATCTGCATTATCAACATCTTCGGCCGTAGTAAATTTTACATTACTCATATAGATGACAGAATCATTAACTCTTTTTGATACTTCACCTTTGACATTCATTTCTCCCTGTTTGGTTCGGGAATTATAAATAAGAGCTTTCTCGGTATCAAAATTAAAACGTATGGAATCAGGTTCTACCACATTCTGAGCTTGTTTAAAGACAGGTGTTTGTGTATAATCTCCTACAGAATCTTTGATACCATAAGCATAGACCTCATTTTTTGCATTATCAACAATGATAAGCCCTGCATTGATCTGCATCTCACCATATATTATTTCGGCTTCATTGTAGAGATACATTTTATTTTCCCTACGACTCAATCTCATATAATCTGTTGATTTATATTTAACCTTGTCTGTTAGTAATTGTGGAGGAGCGACGGCTGTATCTTGTTCGGTAGTGTCCTGATCTTTTTCGTTTTGTAACACTTCTGATTTTGATCCTTTTGTATCTTTCACTAAAGAAATTGAGTCTTTTTTTTGAACCGACACTGGTTTATCCGTGGTTTTGTCAAACTCTTGTGCAGTTGTATAACAAATACAAAATAGTGAAAAACTTAGTGAATAAAGTATGTTACGTACCGTTGTTTGCAATGGTTTATGTCCTATTTTTGTAAAACTATGGCTTAGTTTTTGAAGTGCCAAAATTACATATATTTTTTATGTAGAGATTGTAATTGGTAAAAAAATAAATATTTATATCAAATACTGCACTCTGACGTTATTTTAAACAATGTTTGTATCGTATTTTCTAAGATCATAACCATACGATTTTAGAATTATTATACTAAATACGGAAACAATTAGGTAATGTTTCAAGCTAAGTGATAATTTTGCATAATTATGAAGAAGAAAATAGTATATAGCTTTTTGTCAATTGTATTAATTTTGATACTATCTGCATATTCAATACCCAAAACTCAGGATGGTAATAAAGAAAAGTTTGTTGTGGTGTTAGACGCCGGTCATGGAGGACATGATCCCGGAAATCGGGGAAATGGATATAAGGAGAAAGATATTTCTCTTAAAGTGGTCTTGGCTGTAGGCCAGGCTTTAGAAAAAGATGATCGCTTTGAAGTAGTTTATACAAGGAAGACTGATAAGTTTATCGAGTTGCACGAAAGGGGAAAAATTGCCAATAAGGCTAAAGCTGATTTGTTTGTTTCAGTGCACTGCAACTCTCATCATTCGCAGGCATTCGGTACGGAGACATTTGTTTTGGGACTGCATGCTAACGAAGAAAACTTTAATGTAGCAAAAAATGAAAACTCCGTAATCTTACTAGAAGATAATTACGAAGCAAATTATGATGGTTTTGATCCTAACTCACCAGAATCAATTATAGGATTGATATTATCACAAGAAGAATATCTGGATCAGAGCCTTACATTAGCAAGTTTTGTTCAGAATAGATTTAATAAAACTTTAAAACGAAAAAGTAGGGGAGTAAAACAAGCTGGTTTTGTGGTATTACATCAAACCTATATGCCAAGTGTATTAATAGAATTAGGATTTCTTACGAATACTAAAGAGGGTAAATATCTAAACTCGAAAAAAGGTCAGCAAGAAATGGCAAAATCTATAATTACCTCAATTATAGATTATAAGGAAAGTCTGGATGCGGCTTATTACGTTCCTGAAACAGAAACTCCGGAAGTTGTAAATAATGACTCGATAACAAAAGTTGTTGGAGAACAGCTCTTTGATGGAATAACCTTCAAGGTTCAGATTGCAGCTGGTTCTAATAATATAGAATTAAAACCGGAAAATTTTAATGGATTGGATCAATTATCTAAAATTCAGTTTGGAGAATTGTATAAGTATTATTTTGGTAGCACATCTAATTATAATTTAATCAATGAGTTAAAGCGTGTCGCTGTAGATAAAGGATATCCCTCTTGTTTCGTAGTTGCTTTGAAGGACAATGAATTAATTCCGCTTAGCGAAGCGTTAAAAATTGATACTTCATCGAATTAATCTAAATAAATACTGATAATTCCTTCGATAATAATCCTTAGATGTATATTTTTTATTCTAAATTTGTGTCTTAAACATACGTTATTTTGAAATTTACTCGAGAAGTTAAAACAGGAATTTTAGCATTATGTGCTATAGCACTTTTGATTTTTGGTTATAGTTTTTTGAAAGGCAAAAACCTTTTAGAAAATGACCGAACTTTCTATGCAATATATGACAACGTCGAAGGGCTTATACCGTCCTCTCCGGTTACTATTAATGGTTTAGTAGTAGGAAAAGTAATATCTATAGATTTTGCCGATAGAACGGGGAAATTAATTGTACAATTTAATGTCGATAGTGAATTTTCGTTTTCTAAGAATAGCGAGGCAAAAGTATATGGCGGAGGCCTGATAGGAGGAAAATCACTGGCAATTATTCCTTCCTATGAACAAGGTTTAGAAGCTAAAGATCAAGATACTTTACCAGGCAGAATTGAGGCAGGATTGTTAGAATTAGTAAATGAAAAGCTTACACCACTGCAATTAAAATTAGAAACTGCTATTTCAGATGCAGATACTTTACTGACATCTGTAAACGGAGTACTCTCTTCAGATAATCAACGAAATCTAAATTCAATATTTAATGACCTAAGTGTTACAATGAGGAATTTCAGGAATGTTTCCGGGTCTTTAAATACAGTTCTTGCAGGAAATGAGAAAAAACTAAATACTACTTTTACTAACCTGGAAGAAATGTCTACAGAACTTAATCAATTCACTAATTCATTGTCTAAGGTAGATGTGGAAAGGCTGGGTAATAATCTGGAAACCGTTTTAAATAATTTAAATAAAACAGTTACAGACCTTGATAAAGGAACAGTTGGGAAACTAATAAAAGATGATAAACTTTATGATAATTTAGAAAGAGCAACTTATGAATTGGAGTTATTACTTCAGGATCTTAGGTTAAACCCGACTCGATATGTGAATATTTCAGTTTTTGGAAAAAAGAATAAACCATATATACCACCTACGGATACAATAAATTAACAACTACTATCAAATTATGCAGTATATTCCTAATATCATATTTGTAATAGCCTTAATAGCAGGGATTGGATATTTCACTAAAAATATTCGTAAAGTTATACGAAATATCCGATTGGGTAAGGATGTAGACCGTACAGATAACAAGAAGGAGCGTTTTAGTAATATGATGCGTATTGCTTTTGGTCAATCAAAGATGGTGAGAAGACCTATTGCCGGAATATTGCATGTTATTGTTTATATAGGATTTATTATAATTAATATAGAGGTGCTGGAGATAATTATTGATGGTATTTTTGGCACACACAGAATTTTTAGGTTTTTAGGAGGATTTTATGATTTCCTGATCGGTTCTTTCGAGATTTTGGCCCTTCTGGTGTTAGTAAGTGTCTTTATTTTCTGGATAAGACGAAATGTGATAAACATAAACCGTTTTAAATCCTTAAAAGGTTGGCCAAAAAATGATGGGAATATCATTCTTTATTTTGAAGTTGTTTTGATGACCTTATTTCTTACAATGAATGCTGCTGATTTACAATTACAAAACTTGGGGGCAGATCATTATATGAAAGCTGGTGCTTACCCTGTAAGTCAGTACATTTCACCCCTATTTAATGGATTATCTGAAGGTGCATTAGTTTTGATAGAAAGAGTTGCGTGGTGGATGCATATCATAGGTATTTTAATATTTCTTAATTATTTGTATTTCTCTAAACACCTACATATTCTTTTGGCTTTTCCGAATACATATTACGGTGACTTAAAACCTAAAGGTCAGATGGATAATCTAGAGGCTGTTACCAAAGAAGTAATGCTTATGATGGATCCTAATGCGGATCCTTTTGCAGCTCCTCCCGAAGACGAAGCAGAAGTAGAACCAGAAAAATTTGGAGCTTCTGATGTTATGGATCTTAATTGGGTTCAATTGCTTAATTCTTATACCTGTACAGAATGTGGGCGTTGTACTAGTGAATGCCCGGCCAACCAGACAGGAAAGAAGTTGTCTCCCCGTAAAATTATGATGGATACCAGAGATCGTCTTCAGGAAGTAGGAGATAATATTGATAACAATGGTAGTTTTGTAGATGATGGAAAACAATTACTAAACGATTATATAACTCAAGAAGAATTATGGGCTTGTACAAGTTGTAATGCTTGTGTAGAAGCTTGTCCTGTAAGTATTGATCCATTGTCTATTATTTTAGATATGAGAAGATATTTAGTAATGGAACAAAGTGCCGCTCCTTCTGATTTGAATAATATGATGTCTAATATCGAAAATAACGGTGCTCCCTGGCCTTTTAACCAAATGGATAGACTAAACTGGAATCAAGAGTAAGATCAGAATACTATTTTTAACCATAACTATTAACCATAAACTTTTTAAAATTAAGAGAAACTAAAAATTATGAAGAAGGAAGAAGTAGAAAAATTATTGCACGATAAAGTAGAGGAGGGTGAGCATATTAGTCCGGTTTTGCCAGAAGGGATAAAAAACTACCTTATCGATATCGATGGAACCATAACAGAAGATGTCCCTAACGAAGAACCAGAACGAATGGTTACGTGTGAACCATTTCCGGATGCATTGGTTACCTTGAATAAATGGTTTGACGAAGGTCATATTATATGCTTTTTTACATCTAGGACTGAGGATCACAGAGAAGTTACAGAGACCTGGTTAAAGAAACACGGATTCAAATATCATAGCCTCTTAATGGGAAAACCAAGGGGTGGAAATTATCATTGGATTGATAATCACCTTGTGAAAGCTACTCGTTATACCGGTAAGTTTACAGAATTGGTAGAAAGAGTGGTGACTATCGAAGTTTTTGACGATGGTAAACACGATTAAATATGATTTTTGTTTGATAAGTTTCTGATTTAAGAATAAAGGACATATAAATAGTACATACATATGAGTGAAACAGTAAAGGTGCCGACAATGGCAGAGTACATGGCTGAAGGAAAAAAACCGGAAGTTTTATTTTGGGTAGGATGTGCAGGAAGTTTTGACGATAGAGCTAAGAAAATAACTAAGGCTTTTGTTAAATTGCTTCATAATGCCAATGTAGACTTTGCTGTATTAGGTACTGAGGAAAGCTGTACCGGCGATCCAGCCAAAAGGTCAGGGAATGAATTTTTGTTTCAGATGCAGGCTGTTACCAATATAGAAGTAATGAATGCTTACGAAATAAAAAAGGTAGTCACTGCCTGCCCCCATTGCTTTAATACTTTAAAAAATGAGTACCCTGCATTAGGAGGCGACTATGAAGTAATGCACCATACACAATTTCTTAAGTCTTTGTTGGATGAAGGAAGATTAACAGTTGAAGGTGGAAAGTTTAAAGGAAAACGTATTACTTTCCACGATCCTTGTTACCTAGGTAGAGCAAATAATGTATATGAAGCACCTAGGGATCTCCTGAGAAAACTAGAGGTGGAGCTTATTGAGATGAAACGTTGCAAGCGAAACGGACTATGTTGCGGAGCTGGAGGCGCACAAATGTTCAAAGAACCGGAACCTGGCATTAAAGATGTAAATATAGAAAGAACAGAAGATGCTCTCGAAACAAAACCTGATATCATTGCAGCCGGATGTCCTTTTTGTAATACGATGATGACAGACGGTGTAAAGAATAAAGAGAAAGAAGATAGTATTGAGGTGATGGACGTGGCAGAATTGATTGCAAATGCTCAAGATTTATAAAAAAATTAAGAAGTAAATAAAATAATTAAAGAGTTGATATGTTTATTCATATTAACTCTTTTTTGTTGCAACAATTAGGAATAGTTTTTGTTATTTTAGAGAATAAAAAGAAAGCGGATGTTAGTAGATTTTAATAAGTTGCCTGATACTTCAAGAATATGGATATATCAGGCTAATAGATCCTTCACTGTAGAGGAATTAGAAGAAATAAAAGAAAGATTGGATACCTTTATTACGCAATGGACTGCACACGGTTCTGATCTGAGAGCCGGGTACGACATAAAGTACAAAAGATTCATAACTATAGCATTGGATCAGGATATGAATCAGGCAACAGGCTGTTCTATAGATGCATCAGTGCATTTTATTCAGAAATTAGAAAACGATTATAAAGTAGATTTAATGGATAAAATGAATGTTTCCTATAAACAAGGTGAGTACGTCGCTTATAAATCGCTTACTGATTTTAGAAAGATGGCAAAAAATAAATCTGTATCCCCAAACACCATAGTATTTAATAACCTGGTTACTAACATTGCTGAATATAAAACAGGTTGGGAAGTTCCTGCCAAAGAAAGTTGGCATAACCGTTTTTTAAACTAGTTTATTTGTGCGATATATTTTTACGAAATACATTCTCTGTATTATTTTTATTTTCACAATACCGGCTTTTTCCCAACAGTCCGATACTATCCAGATAGAAGAGACTGTCAATGAAAATCAAGCAGATTCTCTTACACTTACTTTTCATATAGATGAAGGCCCTTTAGACCCTCTTGTTGTCAAAAAAGAATATAACGCTCAGAGATTGTGGGTGGACAGTATTTATAACAGGATGACTTTAAAAGAAAAAGTCGGACAGCTTTTTATGGTGGATGTTTTTTCTTCAAAATCTAAAAAAGAAACTGATAAAATAAAGAAACTAATTGAAGAATTTCACATAGGCGGAATTATCTTTTCTAAGGGAGGGCCCAAACGGCAGGCAAAATTAAATAATGAGTACCAGGAACTTTCTAAAATTCCTTTACTGATTGGCATGGACGCAGAATGGGGGCTGGCTATGCGATTAGATTCTACAAAAGCTTTTCCTTGGAATATGACATTAGGAGCAATTCAGGATAATAATTTAATCGAAGAAACAGGAAGACAAATAGCTAAACATTGTAAACGATTAGGTGTTCATATTAATTTTGCCCCGGTTGTGGATATGAATACTAATCCTGATAATCCTATAATTGGAAACCGTTGTTTCGGGGAGGATAAGGATATTGTCACAGAAAAAGCATTAGCCTTTATGAAAGGAATGCAGCAAGAAGGTGTATTGGCAAGTGCAAAGCATTTTCCCGGTCACGGAGACACAGATAGTGATTCTCATAAAACCTTACCAACCATAACTTTTGACCAAAAAAGAATTGACAGTATAGAACTATACCCCTATCGTAAATTAATCGCGGATGGATTATCAAGTGTTATGGTTGCACACCTTAACATTCCTAGTTTAGAGCCCAGGTCAGGATATCCTTCTTCAATTTCTAAAAATGTGGTGACTAATATTTTACAGGATAGTTTAGGTTTTAAAGGGTTAATTATTACCGATGCGTTAAATATGAAAGGAGCATCCGATTTTAAAGCCCCCGGTGATATTGACCTTGCTGCATTTAAAGCAGGAAATGATATTCTGTTAATATCAGAAGATGTACCATTAGCATCACAAAAAATTATTTCTGCATATTATTCAGGTGAAATCACGGAACAGCGGTTATCACGTTCTGTTAAAAAGATTTTATTAGCAAAATATAAAGCAGGGCTTCATAACTATAAACCAGTTAAAACGGAATATCTTATAGAAGAGCTTAACAGCATAGCGAATGAGATATTACATAATGAACTTGTAGAGAATTCCTTAACTCTGATTAAAAATGATCGGGCAATTTTGCCTGTTAAAAATTTGGATCTTAAAAAGGTAGCTTATGTATCCCTTGGCGATGATTCTGGAGAGGTGTTTTTAGATGCATTAAATAAGTATACAAAGGTGGATTGGGTTAAAGGAAATCAATTACCTGATATTTTAGATCAATTACGTAACTATAATTACGTAATTGTTGGTTTGCATAAATCAAACGATAATCCTTGGAAAGATTATAAATTTAAAGATAAAGAGTTGGTGTGGTTGTATGAAATAGCAAGGCTCAATAACACTGTTTTAACTGTGTTTTCTCGTCCTTATGCAATGCTCGATTTACAAACGACCACAAATTTTGAAGGTATTTTAATGGCATACCAAAATAGCCCGATTGTTCAGCAAAAAGCGGCACAATTACTTTTTGGAGCTATAGAAGCAAAAGGAAAGCTTCCGGTAAGTTTGGGTGAAGAGTTTCCATTGGGAACCGGATTAGAGACCAGATCTTTAAAACGACTTACCTATGGAATACCCGAAACCGTAGGTATGAACTCGCATAAGCTAGAACGTATTGATTCCATAGTAAATATTGCACTTAGAGAAGAAATGACACCAGGTTTGCAATTAGTAGTTGCTAGAAAGGGTAAAGTGATTTTTGATAAAAACTATGGATATCATACATATGCGAAGTCAAGAAAGGTTAAAGGTTCTGATATTTATGACCTTGCTTCCTTGACCAAAATTCTTTCTACATTACCGTTAACTATGGAGCTCAAGGACAAAGGTATTTTAACTTTAGACACTCGTGTAGGAGAGATGTTACCTTCTTTTAGCGAATCTAATAAAAAAGATATTACGGTCCGATCAATGTTATCCCATTATGCACGCTTAAGAGCCTGGATTCCTTTTTATCTTAAAACGTTGGATACAGTCACCTCAAGGCCCGATAAGAAATATTATAGAAATAAACGTTCTGATGAATTTAATATTAAAGTGACTGGTAATTTGTATCTAAGAAGTGATATGAAAGATTCTCTTATGTTGCGAATCAAGGATAGCGAATTACGTAATAGACTTAGTTATAAATATAGTGACCTTCCTTATTACCTGATGAAATCATTTATAGAAGAGCATTATGGAAATAATTTGGATGCACTGACACAACAACATTTTTACAGAGCAATCGGGGCAAATAATATGGGGTATTTACCTTTAGATAAATTTAATAAAAAACGTATCATACCTACAGAAGACGATCAGGTATTTAGAAAAGAGGTCATTCTTGGATATGTGCACGATCAGGGAGCGGCTATGTTTGGTGGAATCGGAGGTCATGCCGGATTATTTGCAAATGCAAATGATGTCGCCAAGATTATGCAGATGTATCTTAATGGTGGGTATTATGGAGGTAAACAATATATCAATAGTCAGACTATTGCAGAATTCAATACATGCACTTATTGCGAGGATGATGTACGAAGAGGTATTGGTTTCGATAAACCTCAATTAGGTGAGGTAGGTCCAACTTGTGGTTGTATCTCCAAGGACAGTTATGGACACAGCGGTTTTACAGGTACTTTTACGTGGGCAGATCCGGAAGAAGAAATTATTTACGTATTCTTAAGTAATCGTACCTTTCCTGATTCTGCTAATCGTAAGTTGATATCTAATGATATAAGGTCAGAAATACAACGTTTGATTTATGAAGCGATTAACTACTAGCTAAATTAATGTAAAGATACTGTAAAAGTTAATAAAATGAATACAACAGTTTCGGAGAAAGGAGCATCATTTTCCAGAATAGTAGCAGGATGCATGAACTGGGGAGAATGGGGAGCGAATTTAACCATTAAACAATCTCGAAAATTAATTGAGGATTGTTTATCCATCGGAATAACTACCTTTGATCATGCAGATATCTATGGAGATTACACTACCGAAACTTTATTCGGAAATGCAATTAAGGGTAGCAAATCACTTAGAGAGAAGATTCAGTTGGTAACTAAATGTGGTATTAGGTTGGTATCTCCAAATAGACCTGACAATCTCATAAAGTCTTATAAAACAACAAAGAAATATATTATAGAATCTGCTGAACAATCACTTAAAAATTTACAGACAGATCATATAGATATGTTATTGATTCATAGACCAAGTCCTCTGATGGATCCCTTGCACATAGCTGAAGCTTTTGGCGAGTTGAAATTAAGCGGAAAAGTACTGCGTTTTGGGGTTTCTAATTTTACTGCGAATCAGTTTGCGATGCTAAACACTTTTTTTCCCTTAGAGACAAATCAGATAGAGGTCTCACCATTACATTTAGATCCATTTATAGATGGAACTTTGGATCAATGTATTATGCATAAAATCAAACCAATGGCCTATTCAACATTCAGTGGTGGTAAATTCTTTTCAAAACAACCTGATGAAAAAGTTGTAAGAATAAATAAGGTTGTTAGTGAGTTAGTGGATAAATATAATGTATCTGCCGATCAAGTATTAACATCCTGGTTGTTAAAACATCCTTCGGGTATGTTACCTGTTATTGGAACCACTAAAATAAATCGAATTAAATCTGTTGTAGATTCCATAACAGTAAAAATTACTGACCAGGAGTGGTTCAGAATATGGGAAGCTTCTACAGGAAAGGAGGTAGCCTAATAATTTCTTATGATCAGAAGTCTAAATAACGCTTCGTTTCAGCTTCAATTCATAAATTTTTCAAATAAAAACTAAAAAAATTGAGAAATAGGGGTAACAAAACAATTACTTAAGACACTTTTATATAGTAATAGTTTAGTTTGATGATTAAAGGTAGGCATATATCATGCTAATATATTACTTAGAAATCAACGACTACGGTTACATAGGGGTATGTGTTCCGTAGTCAGATTTTAAGCTGAAGATTATGGACACAAGAAATGTATATAACTATGCTTAAAATGTTAATAAATTACGGGAAAACTGTTTGTTTATTATTTTTTTGTACATTTAGCAGGCTTATTAATTGATCTTTATATGATTTTATCCAGAACTAACAAATCATAATGAATTAAACATAACCACAAATCGTCATAACTTTAAACCTCACACCCCCTCCCAACGATGAATAATTACAAACTTACAATCATAGGATTGTCAATATCTGTTTTCGTCTATTTTACAGCTGTTTTTTTAGAAATCGATCTTTACGAAAAATTACTAATGTTCTTAGCTACCTTAGAACAACACGAGTTTGATAAATTTATTATTCCTTTATTAATTTTTTCAGTCTTTTTGGTATTCGATATGCGTAGACGTGTCAAAAAAATAAAATTGGAAAATGCAAAATTGAAAATATACAAAGCAATGCTTTCTTCTAGCCACCATATCCTGAATAATTTTATATATCAGATGGATATATTTAAGATTACCGCGGAGGATACTCCTGGTTTTGATGCCAGGACATTAGCTTACTACGAAGATATCATCAGCAATACCTCACACCAGATTCATTCACTTAGTAACTTGTCTAGTATAGATGAATATTCTATACGTACTTCGGTAATGACAGGATAATCATAGAAATCTTTTTATATTCACTTATCGAAATAACATATAACTGAAGCTATGTTTATTTATACTCTTATGGTGACCAATTTACTTAGGTTGTAATTTTATCAAAATTGGCATCGATAGCTTTTACCAACTTTAAAATAGAAGAATTAGAGGCAGTTGATTGTTTTTATATCGAGAAGAGTTTACGATACTTATATTAGTAAAAATCACTGTTGTGTTATTATGAAATAAGGGTGCGACTAGAATAGCATAGTTCACCTAAATAGAAGAAAGTAGGTAAACTAGCTGTTTCCAGATATTTTATAAAGAGGCTGTATAAAGATATGTAAGTTTAAAAATAACACTTTACTATTTTATACAACCTCTTCATGTTTACTAAAAGCTAATTAATTCTCTTAATTGAACTGACATACTCTATATGATGAAAAAGGAGAGTTTCTACATGATACATCTCCAGGCCCTAAAAATGGAGAAAGATTCCAACAGTCTGCATTGGTGTTACATCGTCTTCCTGCTACAGATCCTCCGTTAATTTTTCTTTGTTGCTCTTTAGTAAGAGAGTTGCCTAAATTTTTGATTTTGTTAATCATACTATAAGTTTTATGAATTAGATTTCTCTAATGTAAATTCTTTAGTATAGTGAAAGTTGCATTTGTGGAATTTCGACAGCATATTGTGGACAAAAGACATCTCCCTAATGATTATCTTAATTTCAAGTGATCTTGGAAAATTGAACTTAAGAAGATTTCTCGAAAAAACTAAAGACAGAGCCTCCGTATTTGCGTGCATTTCTAAAATTAGACAAAGTATCTAGTTTAGTATGTTTGGAGTGTTCTATGATCAATAAACCACCTTCATTTAGTAAATTTTTTTCAAAAACCAATTCGGCAATTTTGGCAAATTGTTCATTTGTGAAATCATAAGGCGGATCCGCAAAGATAATATCAGACTTTCGTTTTACTTTTTCCAGGTAGCTATATACATCACTTTTGATAGTTTCGATATTAAAATCAAGCTCTTTAGAAATACTTTTGATATAACTCACACATCCATAGTTGGTATCCACAGCCGTTATATTTTCTGAACCACGCGATGCAAATTCATAGCTAATATTTCCTGTGCCTGCAAAAAGATCTAACAGCGTAACCTGAGAAAATATAAAATGATGGTTAAGAATATTAAACAATCCTTCTTTGGCCATATCAGTGGTTGGTCTCACGGGTAATTTTTTTGGAGCTTGTAATCGTTTTCCTTTATATTTTCCGGATATAATACGCATACTAAAAGTGACTTAATAAAACTAAATGTTGATGATCATCTATAGACGTAAGGCTGTCAGAAATTTTGATATCATTATTTCTGTTTCCTAACGCTACATTGCGGATATATTTATGGGCGATAGTATAAATAGGACTATTTTTAGAAATTGCACCCAGAAATGTCAATTGAAATTCTTCAGGATTTAGTCTCAATTGTTCTGTAGCAAACATAACATAATATAAAAAGTCCTCTGGAGTTTCATAAATGTATGAATTGCCTAAAACTAATTTCCCTTTTTGTGTGATGATCAGATCAAATGAGATAGAATTCATATGAGCAATCACACTAGTAGTTTCACTGTTCTTTTCTTTCGATAAAATGTTGTCAATAAGTATTGTAGAAGAATGTTTATAAGTAAATGAGCCAAAAGTTTCAAAGAAGAAATTATAAATGTTTGTATATGGAATATATACAACGTTTATTTCGTGTTGATCCAATTCATCATACGCTATAAAATCGTTTTCTAAGACTTTGATATTATATTTTAAATACTCTTTTAGTGACTCAGAATCAAACAATGCTTTGGGAACGCAGGTATAAAGTTCATTTTGATATATAACTTGTACGGATTCGAAATCATATTTTAGGTGTTCGTTATGGTCAAAAAGATATTTGATTTTGTCCAATACTTGTTCCGGAGATAAATTGACTCCAAAATCATCAACCTCTAATGATGTTATTTCATTATCAGTATTTACTGTGCAAAAAGAAAGTCCATTCAGGCTTACCTGAATGGACAATGTATGTTTTGTAGTTCCAGAAGAATTACTCTTGGTTTTCTTTTGAATCATAAGTTTTAGGCCAGTTACCTGTAGTATTTACTTCCTGCATAGAACCAACTGATAAATAAGGGCCATCAACACCTTCCACGGAAACTACTTGTTTTTCCTGAAATAAAAGATCCTTATCAAGGTCGTGTAGTAAGATTTCTTTAGCAACTCTAGCTTCGAAAACACTTACTCGAATTCCGTTTTTATCTATAAAACCGGCATCGAGTTCGAACTGAGCGTCTTTACCTTCGACAGGCACTGTCATCATTGTTTTATAACGATCACTTCCTTTAAATAAAGAATCTTTAACAGAAGCATAACCTAGTGTATCAACAACTACTGTATCCCTAGGTTCGTCAATTTGTAAAATCTTGTTGAATCTGATAAAACTAGAATCCCTACGTTGAGTAAGAGTGAATTTAGCTGTATCTAAAAAAGCAATTAATTTGGCCGGATCTTTTTCAAATGTACCGACTACCGTTTTATGAGCTAATTCTGCCTGTCGGATGTCCCTTAAATTTTCGATAGCTTTGGCATATCGCACTTCTTTAATCTTATTGAATCGTACAGGACCCATTACAGAATTGTATACTAGATATCCTAAGACTCCGATAACTACCCATAGAACTAATTGAATAACAATTTTCATTTTATAATTTAGCTTTTAGACATTAGTGTATACGCAAATCTACAATTTTTTTTCAATCGTAAAAGTTTATAGCCAAAAAATCATTACTATCTTTGATTTATTAACAGATTATGGATTTAAGGAATTTCAATATTTAATGAGAGAAACTGAGTTTTATCAATTGCTAAAAGATGATTTTCCTTTTGAACCCACTCTAAAACAAGATGTCGTACTTCAAAAGCTATCTGCTTTTATCTTATCAGATACCAAGAACAGCCTTTTTCTACTTAAAGGTTATGCAGGAACGGGAAAAACAACATTAATTGGTACATTGGTCAAAAACCTTTGGAAAGCTAAATTAAGTTCGATTTTACTGGCTCCCACCGGTCGCGCAGCAAAGGTGATAAGCAACTATTCTGGTAGACAGGCACAAACAATTCATAGAAATATTTATTATCCTAAAAAAACAAGCAACGGAGGTCTCGCTTTTCAATTAAAACAAAACAAAAGCAGGAATACAATCTTTATTGTGGATGAAGCTTCTATGATACCGGATACTCCTAGTGATAGTAAATTGTTTGAGAATGGGTCACTATTAGATGATTTAATGATGTATGTGTATTCCGGACATAACTGTAAAATTTTGTTTATTGGAGATACTGCGCAGTTACCACCTGTAAAATTAGAAGTGAGCCCAGCTTTAGATTCTGATAAATTATCCTTGGGATTTAATAAAAAAGTTACGCAAATAGAACTAGATGAGGTGGTAAGGCAAGCAGAAGGAAGTGGAATTTTGATGAATGCCACATCACTGAGAGAATTATTGAATGATGGATTTTACGAATCTTTTCAATTTGATATTTCTGGATATCCCGATATTATACGATTAATAGATGGGCACGATATCCTGGATGCTTTAAATAACTCTTATGTTAGTTCTGGTCACGAAGAATCAGTCATTATTCTGAGATCTAATAAAAGAGCTAATATCTATAATCAACAGATCAGATCCAGAATACTGTTCCAAGAAGAAGAATTGTCTGCAGGAGATTATTTAATGGTAGTAAAAAACAACTATTTTTGGTTAGATACTAAAAGTGAAGCAGGATTTATTGCTAATGGAGATATTATCAAAATACTCGAAATATATGCCATCAAAGAATTGTATGGATTTCGTTTTGCAGAAGTAAAAATTTCGATGGTAGATTATCCTGATCAAAAACCATTAGAAACAGTATTAATCTTAGATACGTTAACATCTGAAAGTCCTTCTTTATCCTATGAAGAGTCTAACAAACTATATCAGGAAGTGCTAAAAGATTTCGAAGGAGAAAAGTCTAAGTATAAGAAGTTTCTCGGTGTGAAGAATAATAAGTTTTTTAATGGATTACAAGTAAAGTTTTCTTACGCCATAACCTGCCACAAATCGCAAGGTGGTCAATGGGATACCGTGTTTATAGAACAACCTTATCTTGCCGACGGGATCAATAAAGACTATCTAAGATGGTTATACACTGCTGTGACAAGAGCCAAAGAAAAGTTGTACCTTATTGGATTCAAAGATGACTTTTTTGTTGAAAACTGATACTATTTTATGATTTTGAAGACACATAACGCTTATTTCTTTTGTAAAGAGTTTCTTGTCATAAACATTTTTTGTTATGCTTCTTTTAGACAAGCATGAGATATGAAAATAAGAAGTAAGAAAAGGAAAAGTAAGGTAATGAAGTTGAAAGCGTAATACTTTTTTAACAAAATATATTTATTATAATGCAAGAAACAATCTTAAGTATATGTTTAGGAGTCGGATTAGCAGCTTCAGTTGGATTTAGAGTTTTCCTGCCATTATTAGCAGTAAGTCTTGCTGCTCATTATAATGTAATCCCTCTTAATGAAGACTGGATATGGGTAGGTAGCAATACATCGCTAATGGTATTGTCTGTTGCAACTTTTTTTGAGATTTTAGCGTATTATATTCCTTGGTTTGATAATTTACTAGATATTATTGCTATTCCACTTGCTGCGGTTGCAGGTACAGCAGTTATGGTGTCCACGGTTGCAGATTTAAGTCCTGTGGTGACTTGGACTCTAGCGATAATTGCTGGAGGAGGGACAGCCGCGACAGTAAAAAGTACTATGAGTGCATCCAGGTTATCTTCTACGGCTACAACTGGCGGATTGGCTAACCCTATATTAGCCACAGCAGAAACCGGAACAGCAACTATAATGTCTTTACTATCTGTGTTTTTACCGATAGTAGCTATCATTTTTTTAATAGTTTTATTTTTTAGTTTAAGAAAAATTTATAAAAAACTATTCGTTTGCTCTTCTTGAAAATCGATTTAAAAAAGTTATTTTTGACCCTGCAAAAGCAAGCAATTTTGAACAAAACTAACCTGAAAACTATCGCAATGATTCCTGCGAGATATGCTGCATCCCGATTTCCTGGGAAGTTAATGCAGGATCTTGAGGGGAAATCCGTTATCTTAAGAACATATCAAGCCGCGGTAAATACGTCACTATTTAGTGAAGTGTATGTGGTTACTGATAGTGAGATTATTTTTGATGAAATAACAACACACGGTGGTAAAGCAATTATGAGTGTTAAAGATCATGATTGTGGAAGTGACAGAATAGCTGAAGCGGTAGAAAATATGGATATTGATATTGTAGTCAATGTTCAGGGTGACGAACCTTTTACAGAAAGAGAAAGTTTAGAAAAAGTTTTGGAGGTTTTTGAAGGAGCAGATGCAGATAAAATAGATCTGGCTAGCTTAATGACGCCTATGAATGACTGGGATGATATCGTGAACCCAAATAGTGTGAAAGTAATTGTGGATAAAGACGATTATGCACTTTACTTTTCTCGTGCACCCATACCTTATCCAAGGGATAAAGAAATTAACCATACCTATTTTAAACACAAAGGAATTTATGCATTCAGAAAGCAAGCTATTCTGGATTTCTATCGCCTACCGATGAGAACACTTGAAGCTTCTGAAAAAATAGAATGTATCAGATATCTTGAGTATGGTAAGAATATCAAAATGATAGAAACACATCACGAAGGTGTGGAAATAGATACCCCGGAAGATTTAGAGAAAGCAAGAAAATTAATTAACAAACAAAATCTTTTGAACATTACATCTACGGTTACATCTACAGTTCAGGAATCTCTTCATAAAAATTTCCCTATGGTACCAAGAGTAGTCTTTGGTAAAGGTTCCTTTAATCAAATTGAACAAATCCTCTCCCGGGAACGAAAGAATGGAGCACCTTTTATTTATCTAATAGATGATGTTTTTGAAAATAATAAAGCATTTATTGAAAAAAGAATATACTTATCAGGAGATGACAGGATCGTGTACGTATCCACCGAAGAAGAGCCCAAAACCTCTCAGGTAGATGCGCTTGTCACAGAATTTAAAAACACATATAGCTTTACACCAAGCGGAATAATTGGTATTGGTGGAGGATCCATTATGGATCTAGCAAAAGCGGTGGCTATTATGATGAATAATTCTGGTAGTTCAACAAAATATCAGGGATGGGACCTGGTAGACAATAAAGCTGTCTATCACGTTGGAGTTCCAACAATTTCCGGTACAGGAGCAGAGGTGTCCAGGACTACAGTATTAACCGGTCCTGAAAAAAAGCTTGGGATAAATTCTGATTTTACTCCTTTTGATCAGGTGATTTTAGACCCTGAATTAATTAAAGATGTGCCAAAAGATCAATGGTTTTATACCGGGATGGATTGTTATATTCACTGTATAGAGTCCTTAAACGGTACGTATCTCAATGCTTTCAGTCAGAGTTATGGAGAAAAAGCACTAGATCTGTGCAAAGAAATATTTCTGGAGGATACATTAAATAAAGAAGATGCTGATGCAAAATTAATGATGGCATCTTGGCACGGAGGAATGAGTATAGCATATTCACAGGTTGGTGTAGCCCACGCGATGAGTTACGGATTAGCCTATGTACTAGGCACTAAACACGGAATAGGAAACTGTATCGTGTTTGACAAGCTAGAGGATTACTATCCGGAAGGTGTTGCGCTATTTAAAAAAATGAAGAAAGTTCATAATATAGAGCTACCTACTGGTATTTGCGCTAACATAACAGAAAAACAGCTGGATACTATGGTGTCTGTAGCATTAGGTTTAGTTCCTTTATGGGAAAATGCATTGGGTAAGAATTGGCAAGAAAAGATGGATGCAAATACATTGAAGGCGATTTATCGTACCTTATAGCCTTAATCCTATAACCACCAATTATTATGAGAAAACTATCCTCTTTTATATTCTATAAAGTAATGGGGTGGGATATGATTGGGAGTTTTAATGGCGATCATATTAAGAAATGTGTAGTAATCGTGGTTCCTCATACCAGTTGGCATGATTTTTATATTGGTTTGTTAATAAGACAAATAGATGAAGTGAAAATCAGTTTTATGGGAAAGAAAGAACTTTTCCAATGGCCGTTTGGATGGTATTTTAGAAAAGTAGGGGGGATTCCGCTTGATAGAACTCCGGGTCAGAATAAAGTCGAAGCGATTGCGAAGGAGTTTGAGAAGCGCGATGAACTGCGATTGACATTAGCTCCAGAAGGAACCAGAAAAAAAGTGTCATCCTGGAAGACAGGATTTTATTATATAGCAAAAGCCGCTAATGTACCAATCGTTATGGTCGCTTTTGATTTTGGCAAGAAAAGAGTAGAGATTTCCTCGGCATTTTATCCTACAGACGATATGGAAAAAGATTTACAATATATGTATAATTTCTTTAAAAATGTAAAAGGAAAGATAGCAGAATATAGCTTCGAGCCTGAATCCTAAAATTTAGGATCATTCTCTTTTTTAATTTCTTCTTTTTTCGGTTCTTCTTCCAGAGAGCCTCCTCCGAAAAGTAATTCGGTACTGGAAAAGGTTGTTCCAAAAGTAATTGCTGCAAGATGTACCTGAGATATGGCACTTTCTACTTGTTTTGTAATAAGTTCTTTTAACGGATGCACGTACGCAGACCAAAGAACTCCATTAGAAATAGCATATTTGACATCCAAAGCAGAGTGAAAATTAGCTGTCATTGAATCCAATAATAAATCCTTGTCCAGATTTTTGGATTCCATAATCGGTGCTATAATTCGCATTCTGTTATTAGTAGCATCTGTAATGCATAACATGGGAGTTTTTTTATAAACAAACTGCCAGTTCCCGACTATTCCAGCTAATGTATCTGCCTTTTTGGAAATAATTTCGACCAATGTATCATTATTCATATCTTGTGCGTGAGTAAGTATTCCTAAAGAAAGAAATAGTAAAAAGAGCCAATGTTTCATAAGTATGTTATTTTTAGTTAAGTCGAAAATACCCCTTAAACATAACAAAAAAGACCGCCGGGTTAGGCAGTCTTTTATTAAATATTGTAAATTTTATTATCCCTGTGTAAAAGTACCGGAAAAACTTACAGTTACCATTTCATTATTATCCAATTGTATATCAGCAACAATCGTGTAATTATTATTCTCTCCACCAGAGATAGTTACCGTTCCACCAACTGCACGGTAAGAAGTTCCGTCAACTCTCAGTCTCACAGTGTCAAAATGAAAAGCTGGTGTTTCTGGTGTTTCTGCTAAAAAGATAAAAGTTCCAGGAGTAAATACTACGTTATCTCCTGAGATAGGAGAAAAAAGTTCAGCATAAAATTCATAATCGATACTATCGTCAGTTCCATTTAAGGTAAAATCAAGATTATAGTGACCTGATTTTTCTGTGTCACCATAGTCTTCAACCAAAGTTTGAGAAATTTCAACAAAAGCTCCTGCGTAAGAAATTTGATTAGTTGTTTCTACCATAGAATTGTCATCGTCACTAGAACAAGAAGTCATTACCAAAGCGGAAACGAATGCGAATAAAAAAGTAATTTTTTTCATTTTGGGTTTTTTTAAATTAAGGCGCGAATTTAAATAAATAAATAAAAGAATCAAATTTTAATTTAACTCTTTCTTAACTTTAACTTTTGTTCATTATTTCCTATAATTTTAAGAAGATTCCTCCATCGTATGATAAACGTTTTGAACGTCATCATCTTCCTCTATCTTTTCCAGAAGCTTTTCTACATCGGCAGTTTGTTCCTGAGTAAGTTTTTTAGTCACTTGTGGAATACGTTCAAAACCGGAGGACAATATTTCAATCTCGCGACTTTCTAATTCTTTTTGGATGGTACCAAAACTTTCGAAGGGAGCATAAATTAGAATCCCATCTTCGTCCTGAAAAACTTCTTCTGCACCAAAATCGATAAACTCCAGTTCTAATTCTTCCGGATCAAGATCTTCCCCATTAATTCTAAAATTACAGGTATGATCAAACATAAATTCTACAGAGCCAGAAGTACCTAAATTGCCATCACACTTATTAAAATAAGAACGTATGTTAGCTACAGTTCTATTGTTATTATCTGTGGCAGTTTCTACTAGAATAGCTATACCGTGTGGGGCATACCCTTCAAAAAGGACTTCCTTATAATCTCCCTGACTTTTATCAGAAGCTCTTTTGATAGCGCGCTCAATATTGTCCTTTGGCATATTTACAGATTTAGCATTCTGTATCACCGCTCTTAGACGAGAATTAGAATCGGGATCAGGACCTCCTTCTTTTACCGCCATTACAATATCCTTACCTATTCTGGTAAACGCTTTAGCCATTGCCGACCAACGTTTCATTTTACGTGCTTTTCTGAACTCAAAAGCTCTTCCCATAATCTAAATTTAAAATCTAAATACAAACATAAGTAGAAACCAAAAGTTTTACAAGCGTATATTTAGTTCAGCATTAAATTTTTATTCTTCCTCTACGATCCCATCAATTGCTTTAGCTAATTGAAAATCTTTTTCAGTAACACCATCTGCATCGTGTGTTGACAGGCTAATATTTACAACGTTATAAACATTAGACCAATCAGGATGATGGTTAAGTGATTCTGCTTCGAAAGCAATACGTGACATTGCGGAGAAAGCATCTTTGAAGTTCTCAAATTCAAATGAAGTGTGTAACGCATTGTCTTCATATTCCCAACCATCCATTTTCTCTAGTCTGGATGTAATATCAGTTTCGGTAAGTTTCATAATAGTTTTAGTATTAATTATAATTAATTTTTATATTCATTATTAAAGCTCTAATTCTTGTCTTAGTACTTCATCCTTGTTACTGTTTTTTCCCCAATAAGCAGATTTGATACTTTTTAGTTTAGTAGCTTTCGTAGTTAACTCTTTGGCATTGGAACCAAAACCACTTTTAAAAGTTTCTGTCCAGCTTTCTATTTCGTGAGGAAAAGAAGCATTGAAAGTTATGCTGATACTTCTGTTCAATTCAGGATAATTTATCGTGTAGGTATAGGTACCATCATTATTTTGTATTGTTGTTTTTGCAGCATAAGCTTTGATCTGTTTATGTTTTAGTCTGCTATATTCCAATGATGGAATGATTTTATGATCGCCCAGTGGCAACTCATCAGGATTGATTCTAATTTTTGTCCATAATTCGTTTTCCAGAATATTCTTTTCTATACTAAAACTCTGATCTGCCTCACCTTGAAAATAGGAGTGATACAGAATGTCAAACTTTTTTCTGTTATTCAATTGAGCATAAACATGTCCACACCATTCCTGCATAGAGCTGGATATTTTAATGGCGTGCTGATTATCTTTAACTGGATAAAAAGTACTTTGCATGATTGAATAGGGATAAATCCCCGTATTAAATTTTTTAGTTGCGTTTAACTTTAATACGGAGATATTTTCTGCATTTTGGTAATCCGCTTTTACTTGTTCCTCAGGTAAAAAATCTTCTGTTACGTAAATTAAGACCGCTTTTCCTTCTCTAATTTCACCATATCTGGCTTGTTCTAGTTTGTAAGAAGTGATTTCTGCATTGCCGTTATACCAATATTTTTTGAATGCTTCAGAAAGCTCTTTTACCGGTTTTAGGGTTAAAGCTTTAGTTTCCTCAGTATTGTGTTCGACAGTTTTGTTATTTTCATCTGCTTTGATATTACTACACGCAATAAATATCAAAACACCTAGCATGCCGGATAGGAGCAATAACTTTTTCATAGTATTATTTTTTTGTGTCTTTAATGTTGACGTCTTAGATGTTCATTTAACTTCCAAATTGAATTTTTAAAGCAATTTTGTATAAACTAAATTACAATAAAGCTATGATCTGACAATTTCTATTAACGTTTCGTAAACAAGTTGGATAGGTAACCCCATCACATTAAAATAACTACCTTCGATATGTGTAATACCTATATATCCAATCCATTCCTGTATTCCATAAGCACCGGCTTTATCCATTGGAGAAAATGTATCCACGTAATAATCTATTTCTTTGGGAGTAAGAGGTTTAAAAGTAACTTTAGTAGTTTGATTTATGATTTTGATGGTCTTTATAGTTTTAAAACAAACAGAAGTAATCACCTGATGTGTTTCTCCAGATAGTGAAGCAATCATATCTTTAGCATTCTGGGTATTTTTTGGTTTTCCGATTGCTTGTTGGTGATGCCATACGATTGTATCACTGGTAACCAAAATATCATTTGGTTGTAGTTCTCTAAATTCATTCGCTTTTAGCGCGGCTAAATAATCAGAAATATCAGAGCCTTTTAGATGATTTGGATAAACTTCTTCTACTTCTTTTAACTGAATAGTGAAATCTAAATCAAGATCCCTAAAAAACTGTTGCCTTCTAGGTGATCCGGAAGCCAAAATTAGATTATAATCCTTTAATAAGTTTCTAAGCATGATTTTACAGTAAAATAAATTGATAAAGCAATAAAGACAAGGAAGCTAAAAACAGAACTATTTTTAAAACAATACTTAACACTTTAAAATCTTTATCACTTTCTGCATTCCAACTTTTAAACATACAATATAATAAAGGAGCAACCAGTAAACCCAAAACGAGTACTACTGCAATGGAGTTGCTAAAAAGATACGTGTATATGTAATAAATAATTAATCCAATCGGTAGTACGGTAAGTCCACTAATTAATTTTGATGTACGATTCTTACCAAGAACGATAGGAAGTGTTTGCATACCGTCATTGTGATTCTTATTGATCATAATGCAATCCTTGATAATTTCACGTATTGTAATGACAGTAAAAGCAAAAATTGAATAGTCGATTATAATTAAAAATATTACTTTTTGAGAAGCTCTGTTTTGCTCAGTGATCGCAGGTAGTAGATCAAAAATAGCAACGGCAATTAACCCAAGTGCCATCATCAGACCTATAATAATGTTCTTGAGTAGAAAGATTTCCCTTAAGTAAGTGGCATATATATAAAAAATCCCTGAAACAATAATGAACAAGGCGGCCAATTTGGGGTTACCAACAATATTCGACAAATAAAAACCAATGGCTACTCCTATAACATTAAAAATTATAAACAAGCGATTCGCTATTTTTTCTGATATAATACCACGTAATAAGCCTTTAGAACCTATTGGTTCTTTATGTTGAATTTCAAGCATTACATTTTCGGCTGCGACTAGTGATATCGTAGAAATTACTAAAAGGAAAATCCCAAATCCATTTAAAGTAATATCAATATCAAAAGGTTCGAAAAGACCATATTTAATACATAATTGTGCAATGGCAATAAGGATTAGATTATCAAATTTAATGAGCTTTAAATAGGCTTGCATGAAAAGATGTATTTTTATTATTCTGTTGAAAATTTTAAATTAAATAATCTAAAAAGCCTCAACTCAAGTGCTTTTCAGAATAAAATGTAGAAAATTATATCGAGAACAGCTTTTTTAACCCGAAATTCTATTCTTGATATACTTCCTTTTATAGTCGAAGCACGCGAATTAACGAATTTCTAATTTAAAATCATGAATTGACAATAGATTCTATTAGTTCGCAAATGTAATAATTAATCCTTTTGATACTCTATTAACTTAACCTCTTAAACAGGTTATTTTATAACTATGTGAGTATAAGTTAACGTTAACGCAGGGTTAATGATACCTTATTTTTCGGTTTGCTCACAGGTTTGCTATACTTTTGGGAGTATCAACAATCAAAAAACGAATAGTTATGCAAAGAATCATCATCATTTTAGTAGTATATCTCTGATATAGGGAAGCGACTGCAAAAAGCAATTGAAATCATTTTATTAATAAATCATCACAATGAGACAAAAAATAAGCGTACTTATCATTACATCTGTACTAGCTTTAGTAGCATTATGCGGGATACAGGCCTATTTGATACATAATACATATCAATTGAAGAAAGATGCTTTCATAAAAGAGACAAAAAAGTCAATTTCAGGTATCGATAATACTACAGAAATGGATTCTCTTGGAGAAATCTGGTATACTAAATTAACTGAGAATCTTATTGAATATCAAAAGAAAACAATACAAAAGAAAGAGGCGATAGATAAATTTAATCTACATACAGATTCAATAAATGATTTGTTTAAGAAATATTATGCAAAGGAAATAGAAAAACACAATTTAGGATATGAATTAAAATATAAGAAAACTATTAAAAGTATTGTGATTTTTAATAAAAATGATCAGGATACTATTTTTGAGGCAAGCACAGGAGAAAATTATTTATTGTTTGGAGAAGATTTTCCGAATAAGGATGGTAATATAATAAGTAAGGGGAGATGGTTTACCGAACACGATTATGAAGGAGATCAACATGAATCTTCTTTAAAAAGATCAATTGATCTGGAAATTAAAACAGAAGATTCTGTTAATATAATTGGTTGGAAACGAATTGTATGGAACCAAATGGCTGCAATATTCATTTTTTCCGTTTTATTATTTCTTTTTGTTGTGAGCCTTTTTTTTTATTCTATTAGGAACCTGATCCGTCAAAAAAAGCTGGCTGATATACGAACAGACTTCATTAATAATATTACTCATGAGCTTAAAACACCATTGGCTACCCTCGGAATCGCTTCAAAAAGTTTAAGGAAAAAAGAAATACAGGCCTCTCGTGAAACTTTTTCGAATACGTTAGATATTTTGGATCGCCAAAACGAAAGATTACAAAATCTGGTTGATCAGGTTGTAACTAATAGTTTAGGATCTGAGGATATTATACTAAACAAAGAAGAAGTGCTTGATGATACTTATTTTCAAAATTTGTTAAAGGATTTTGAATTATCGGTGCAGGGCAAAAATGTCAGCATTGTATCAAAGATTGAATTTAGAGAAGTGCATCTAAGCATTGACAAATTTATGTTTACTACGGCTTTATTGAATGTTTTGGATAATGCAGTAAAGTATGGCGGAGAAAAAGTAGACATTGTGTTCAGAACTTATCTCAAAGAGGATCAATATGAGATTTCTATCCATGATAATGGAATTGGTATTCCATTGAATGAGCAGCTCAAGATTTTTGAAAAATTTTATCGGGTTAATAAAGGTAATATACACGATGTAAAAGGACTCGGGTTGGGTTTATTTTACACAAACCAGATAGTAAAAGCGCATCAAGGTTCCCTCTCTATAGAAAGCAAGCCAGAATTGGGAACTACATTTACAATACTATTACCAATAAGTCAATAATATGAAGCATATACTATTAGTAGAAGACGATTTTGATTTTGGTAGTATCTTAAAACAATATCTAGAACTTCACCAATATCAGGTAATTTGGGCCAAAGATGGTAAAGAAGCTCTAAAAAATTTTTCAGAAAAACAATTCGACATTTGTGTTTTGGATGTAATGTTGCCTAAACTTGATGGTTTTACTTTAGCCGAAAAAATAGTAGAGATTAATCCTGAAGTTCCCTTCGTTTTTTTAACGGCTAAGAAAATGAAGCAAGACAAAATACGGGGACTAAAACTGGGAGCAGATGACTATATCGAAAAACCTTTTGAAGCTGATATTTTGGTGCTAAGACTTCAGAATATTTTAAAACGGTCTCAACGAGTGAAAATTACCAATGATAGAATAGTGCCAATAGGAGTCTATAAATTTGACGCTATCAATCACTGTCTTATATATAATGGACAACGACAAAAACTTACAGAGAAAGAAACTATTTTGATACAATATCTGTATGATCATAAAAATACATTGATAAAACGAGAAGAATTATTAAAGGACATATGGGGAAACGATGACTTCTTTTCTGGCAGAAGTATGGATGTGTTTATAAGTAGATTAAGAAAATATTTTAAACGAGATAATACCATCAAAATTGAAAGTGTAAGAGGAGTAGGTCTAACATTTAGTTTGGAATAAATTTCGCTAATCAATAATCATTAATTATCAATCAAAAATCAAAAATTATGAAAACAGTAGTCTTATTAATCGCAAGCTTTATAATCGGTTTGCTTCCGACAAAAGCACAAAGCACCAATAGTTCATCTTCTTCCTCTACAGCAGAAGTCACAGTAAAAATTGATAGCGATAGAGATCAGAAAAAATATTATAGATCATTTGCAGTTTTAGATATGGACAACGATTATAGAATAAAAGTTCGATTTATGAAGCATATGAGTTCTGATGTAAAAGCATTTTTAGTAGATCAATTTGGGAAAGAAAATATGATTGTGAAGGATGATACATATTTCTGGAGTAAAGAATTGGATGAAGAAGAAATGTATGAAGTGAGATTAAAGGGAAATAAATTGAGGATTAACCTCAATAAGGATCTTGCATCAGATAAACTCATTAAAAGGTTTATAGAAATAGGCAAAGAGCTAAAATCAATCACTTCAAACTCAGAAGAGAATTAAAAATCAATATGGGTAAACATCAATCAATTATCTGTCCATCTAGGGTAGATAATTAATCATTAATCAAAAACAAATATCATGAAAACAATCATTTTACTATAATGTATGGCATTTGCAATGCCTGTGATTAAGGCGCAAACCAGTTGTCATGCTAAGATATCAATCAACTATTCTAGTATTGATACGATCTGGTAGAAGAGTTAACAGACGTCTCTAGTGAGCTTAGAGATTTAATTAAAGATTAATTAGTAACAACTAACATCTTAATGAGCTTTATCGATGATGATAAGGCTCATTTTTTAGTATTGTAAATCCTCTGTATAATTGTTCGGTAAAAAATAAGCGAATCATTTGATGAGAAAATGTCATTTTTGATAAAGATAGTTTACCGTTCGCTCTGCTATAGATTTCCGAACCAAACCCATAAGGGCCACCAATCACAAAAATCAATTGTTTAATACCGCTATTCATATGTTTTTGTAATAGCTTAGAAAAACCAACAGAATCGTATTGTTTACCATTCTCATCTAATAGAATTAGAATATCAGAAACAGTGATTTTATTTAAAATTAGTTTCCCCTCTTTATCTTTTTGTTGTGCTTCACTCAGGTTTTTTACATTCTTAATATCCGGAATGATTTCAAAATCGAATTTCACGTAAAACCCCAATCTTTTTATATATTCTGCAATAAGACTTTCTAGTTGTTTGTGATCCGTTTTGCCGATTACAATTAATTTAATTGTCATGGTTATAGTTTATATGTTCACTTAGTACTTCTTGCTTCGTACTTCTGATTTCTTTTGCTACTTTAGCAAAAATAACCATTCAATATGATTACTAAAGCTCAATTTGACAGTGAAATTGAATTAATAATTACTAATGCAATTAGAGAAGATGTAGGTGATGGAGATCACAGTTCTTTGGCGTGCATTCCTAAATCCGCGATAGGCAAAGCTAGGTTGTTGGTCAAAGATGAGGGGATTTTGGCAGGCGTAGATTTCGCTAAAAAAGTATTCAATTATGTAGATCCGGAAATCCAGGTTGAAGCAAAAATAAAAGATGGATCAAAAGTAACATACGGGGATATCGCTTTTTACGTTTCCGGAAGTTCACAATCCATCCTTAAAGCTGAAAGATTGGTGCTCAATGCTATGCAAAGAATGAGTGCAATTGCTACAAAAACAAACCAGTTTGTACAGTTGCTGGAAGGTACCGGAACTAAAATTTTGGATACCAGAAAAACAACACCAGGGATCAGAGCTCTTGAAAAATGGGCTGTAAAGATTGGTGGAGGTGAGAATCACAGATTCGCACTATATGATATGATAATGCTAAAAGATAACCATATAGATTTTGCCGGAGGTATCACCAGTGCTTTAGAAAAAACCAAAAAATATCTTAAGGATTCAAATAAAGATCTCAAAATTATTGTAGAAGCCCGTGATCTTAATGAAATCAAAGAAATTCTTAAAACTACTGGAGTATATCGTATACTGATTGATAATTTTAACTATGAAGATACCCGTAAAGCAGTCGCACTTATCGGTAATTCTTGTCTTACAGAATCTAGTGGTGGAATCAATGAAAAAACTATTCGTAAATATGCAGAATGTGGAGTAGATTATATCAGCAGTGGAGCTTTAACACACTCTGTACACAATCTGGATCTGAGTCTGAAAGCGGTATAATTTATGTCAAAAGCAGTCGAAGATAAACTGGATAAGATACCGATTATCAATATTTTAGTTAAAATCGCTAAGAAGATTATTCTTCCTGGATTCGAAGGGCTTTCTTTATATGATTTAATAGAGATTTATACGATAGGGATTATTAAAGGAACATTTTCTGCCCGTGCGAGTTCTATTTCCTGGAGTTTTTTTTTATCACTGTTTCCTTTTCTGTTATTCTTACTGAATCTTATTCCAATTATACAAATAGATGGCTTCCAAGAGAATTTTTTCGAGTTTATAACTTCTGCGTTGCCTAATCAATCAAAACAGTTTTTTGAAGGAATATACTATGATATCTCTTCCAATCCAAGAACAGGTTTATTGTCCACGGTTTTTGTACTTTCGTTATTTTTAATGACTAATGGCGTAAACGCAGTGTTTTCAGGATTCGAGTACTCTTATCACGTAACGTTGAATCGCAATTTCGTAAAACAGTATGTAGTAGCATTAGGTGTTTCTTTAATTGTGGCATCTTTATTGTTAATTACCGTAATAGTAACACTGTATTTTAGCTATTTATTAGATAATTTAGAGGAAATGGGAGTGATGAATAATACAGTTTTTTGGCTACAGTTTGGAAAATATGGATTATTTATGTTGATGATCTTTTTGGTAGTAGCAACATTATTTTATTTTGGTACGACCGAAGGTAAAATGAATAGGTTTTTTTCCCCGGGTGCGTTTATGACTACCGTACTAATAATGATAACGACTTATTTGTTTGGAGTATATATTGATAATTTTTCTAACTATAATAAATTATACGGTTCGATTGGTGCTATGTTAATCCTTATGGTGTATATATGGCTCAATGCAAATCTACTTTTATTAGGGTTTGAATTAAATGCATCACTTATAAAATTGAAGAGGATTTTTTAATATTTTAGCACCGTATAAACATTTAATTTAGTAAAAATGAAAAAATTAAGCTTAATATTCATTCTTTTGGTAACTTTTGGAACGACTCAGGCACAGATCGAAGTGGGAGATGCTACCTTACCCGATGCCGTAACTTTTAATGGAGAAAACCTTATAATCAATGGTGCCGGAATGAGGGAAAAATTCTTTTTCGACATATATGCCGGAGGATTGTATCTTAAGAAAAAAAGTACCAGTGCTGGTTCAATTGCTGCAGCAGATGAAACAATGGCGATTAAACTACATATTGTATCCGGTATGATGTCCAGAAGCAAAATGGAATCGGCATTAAGAGACGGATTTAAAAAATCTACAAAAGGTAATACAACTTCTTTGGATAAAAGAATAGATACATTTGTTGGATTCATTAAAGATGAAATAGAAGAAGGGCAGATTTATGATATAGTGTATGAAAAAGGTAAAGGTAGCGTGATCTATAAAGATGGAGTAGAAAAAGGATATGTAGAGGGATTAGACTTTAAAAAAGCCTTATTTAATATATGGATAGGGGATAATCCGGCTGATAAAGGACTGAAAAGTGAAATGCTAGGTGATTTTTAGGATAAAAAGCATTTTTTCGCGTTGAAACACACAATTTAACATTTTTTTTGTCCTGTTGCTATGCATGCATAACAAATTTTAGTATTTTTGCCGCAAAATGATAAATAAAACTTTAACATACCCCAATAAAACTTTAATAAAAATGAAAAAAATTACTTTACTAATTGTAGCGCTCATTTCTTTAAACAGCGCTACAGCACAAATCAGAGTAGGTAAAGCTGTATTACCTTATGAAGAAAATTTTGGGGGGACAGATCTTAAGTTGAATGGGGCAGGAATGCGCGAAATGCTATGGATAGATTTATATGCAGGAGGACTTTATTTGCAAACTAAGAGTAAAGATCCAAGAGCAATACTGGATGCTAATGAGACTATGGCTATAAAACTGAATATTGTGTCAGGTTTTGTAACACAAAAGAAAATGATCAAAGCGGTACAGGATGGTTTTAATAAAGCAACCTTTGGTAATACTAAACCGTTAGATGATAGAATCAATAAGTTTATTAAGTTTTTTAATGAACCTATTGTTAAAAATGACATTTTTGATATCGTATATATAAAAGATAAAGGGGTACAGGCTTTTAAGAATGGAAAAGAGCTCGGTATTATTGAAGGAAGAGACTTTAAATACGCTTTGTTCAAGATTTGGCTAGGTGATGAACCTGCCAGTGAAGGAATCAAAAATGGAATGCTTGGAATCCAGTAATTCATCTTTAAGAAGAAAATCAAATATAAAAAGCTATCTGATTCCGGATAGCTTTTTTGTTTTCGCCATATTTTTTATATTGAACCTTCAAGTTTAAAACCCATGCTAATATGAATATATCTAAAATTCTTAGTGTACTACTAATTTTCATTATCAGTTATGCTAATGCACAAAGTGAAATTATTGGAAAATGGAAAACTATTGATGATAATACAGGCGAGGCTAAGTCGATAGTAGAAATTTATAAAAAAGATAATAAAATCTATGGAAAGATTGATCGAATATTGAAAGAATCAGACCGAAATAAACTATGTAAGGAATGCGAAGGTGATGATTATAATAAACCTATAGAAGGAATGGTTATTCTTAAGGGCTTGCAAAAAGATGGTGATGAATATGAAGATGGTACCATCTTGGATCCTGAAAATGGTAAGATCTATAGATGTAAAATTTGGGTTGATGAGGATGACCCGAATACACTAAATGTTAGAGGATATATTGCATTTTTATTTCGAACTCAGAAATGGATTAAGGTATAATACTTTTATAAAAAATCTTTCATCAAGAAAATTTTAACACTTTTTATTGTTAGTTTTTTTCTAAATGCAGAACTAAGCTTTTGTAATTTTTAAAAAACTAAATCATGAAAAAAATAATTACTTTATCCGTTTTAATACTTCTAACATCTATAGCAACCTCTCAAATTAGAGTAGGAAATGCTGTGGTACCATACAAAGTTACTTTTGAAGGAGAAGAACTTACCCTAAATGGTGCCGGAGTTAGAAAAGTCTTAGGTGTTGAGACCTATTCGGGAGGGTTATATACTGTAAACAAATACTCTGATGACAGAAAAGTTTTAGATGCAGATGAGAGCATGGCCATTCGATTGGTTATCAATTCTAAAAAAGTGACAAATAAAAGAATGGTAAAAGTTTTTAGAAAAGGTTTTGATGATGCTATGTTTGGTAACACTCAAAGTTTAGATGAACGTATTGATAAGTTTTTAGAACTGTTCGGAAGTAGTACACAGATTAATGATTTTTTTGATTTAGTTTATATCAAGGGTAAAGGAGTGAGAACCTATAAAAATGGTGAGGAAATCGGTTATATCGAGGGTAGGGACTTTAAATATGCGCTTTTTAAAATTTGGTTGGGTAACGAACCGGCTTGCCAATTAATCAAAGGTGGAATGCTAGGACATAATGGGTAGATAACCAATATTTATAAAATAAACAAAAGCCTGATCAATCGATCAGGCTTTTGTTGTATAAAATAGTGCTAATAATGTATTTTTGCTTAGAATCAAACGTATAGATGGCATATTTTATAGATGTAATTCTTCCTATTCCTCTTGATAAAGAGTTTACCTATAGTATCAATAAAGATGAAGCTTGTTTTCTAAAAGAGGGAATGCGGGTTGCCGTGCAATTCGGCAAAAGTAAAGTATATGCAGCTTTAGTTACTAGAGTACATCAAGAAGCTCCCCTAGTATATGAGTCCAAAGAGATCGAGCATATTTTAGACGAAAGTCCAATAGTCACTAAGTATCAATTAGAACTTTGGTCCTGGATTGCTCATTATTACATGTGTACAAAAGGAGAAGTGATGCGGGCAGCTCTTCCGAGTGCTTTTTTGTTAGAAAGTGAAACCATTATTCTTAGAAATGATAAAATCTCCGTTGATGAGAGCTTGTTAAGAGATGATGAATTTCTGTTGTATGAAGCACTCCAGCATCAAAGCTTACTTCGTATACGGGAAGTTATGGATATTATTGGTAAAAAAAGTGTACTTCCTTTGATTAAGCGGTTAATCGAAAAACAGGTAATTACGGTTCAGGAAGAAATTTATGAGCAGTATAAACCAAAACTAGTTCGATATGTTAAACTTAAGTCAGAATTCACGAATGAAGAAAGTTTACAATCTTTATTAGATTCTCTGAAACGTGCTCCAAAACAAAAAGATGTATTAATGCACCTGTTTATGTTACAAGCTAAAAGTAAGAATGCTATTAAAGTTAGTGAACTTATAAAAGCTGCAAGCGGTAGTTCGGCAGTTATTAAAATATTAGTAGATAAAAATATACTAGAAGAATATTACCAACAAACAGACAGAATTCAATTTGAAGGTGATTCTGTAAATACAACTAAAAACTTAAATACATATCAGGAACAAGCTTTAAAAGAAATAAAGGAAAATCTTTTGGATAAAGAAGTTTGTCTATTACACGGAGTTACATCTTCTGGAAAGACAGAAGTATATGTAAAATTGATTGAGGAACAAATTGGTTTTGGAAAACAAGTCTTGTATTTATTGCCCGAGATTGCGCTAACTACTCAACTAATTACAAGATTACAAGAATATTTTGCAGAAAAATTAACCGTTTATCACTCTAAATATTCTGCTAACGAAAGAGTGGAAGCTTGGAATAATGTTAAAGATGCAAAACCAAAAGCTCAAATAGTTATTGGGGCAAGATCTTCAATATTTCTTCCATTTACCGATCTCGGGTTGATCATTATAGATGAAGAACACGAAAGTTCATTTAAGCAATACGATCCGGCGCCTAGATATCACGCGCGTGATACAGCTGTGGTGTTGTCAAATATGTTTAAAGCAAAAGTTGTACTGGGATCGGCGACACCTGCGTTGGAGACTTATCACAATGCTCAACAAGGAAAATATGGATTAGTAGAATTAACCAGGCGATATGGTAATGTTTTAATGCCTGATATTAATTTGGTCGATCTAAAAACTAAATACAAAAGAAAAGAAATGACAGGGCATTTTAGTGATACGCTTTTAACTGCTATACAAGAAGCTCTGAGAGAAGGTGATCAGGTTATTTTATTTCAGAATAGAAGAGGATATTCTCCGGTCGTAGAGTGTAATACTTGTGGACACGCTCCTCAATGTCCTAATTGTGATGTGAGCCTTACCTATCACAATTATCGCAACCAGTTGCGATGTCATTATTGTGGGTATCATATAGCAATGTTGCAAAAATGTTTGGCGTGCGGTAGTTATGAGTTGACAACCAAAGGTTTTGGAACTGAGCAAATACAAAACGAGCTCGAAGAATTATTCCCTGATTATCATATCGGTAGAATGGATCAGGATACAACGAGAGGAAAGCATGGATACGAGAAAATTATCAATAAGTTTGAAGAAGGGGAAATCGATATTCTGGTAGGAACACAAATGCTTACAAAGGGATTGGATTTTAGGAACGTCATTTTAGTAGGGATTATGAATGCAGATAATCTTCTTAATTTTCCAGATTTTAGGGCAAACGAAAGAAGCTTTCAACTAATGCAACAAGTGGCAGGTAGGGCAGGAAGAACCAGTAAGAGAGGAAAAGTGTTGATCCAGACTTATAATCCTTTTCACCAAATTTTACAGCAAGTATCGATTAACGACTATACGGGTATGTATAAAGATCAAATAGAGGAACGATATCAGTATAAATACCCGCCTTTTTATAGAATTATCAAAATTACAGGACGTCACAAGGACTATAACAAAGTCAATGAAGCTACTATGTGGCTAGCAAAATCTTTGGTAATGATTTTTAAAGAAAATGTTTTGGGACCTGAGTTTCCTCCAATTTCAAGAATAAGAAATCAGTACAATAAGAATATTTTAATAAAGATACCACAAGGACAATCATTAACAAAAACAAAAGAAGCTATCAAAAAAACACAAAACTCTTTTAAAAGTATTAAGGGATTTTCGGGAGTCAGAATCATCATTAATGTAGATAATTATTAATGAAATTCAATTTTGAAAACTGGGATAATCTGTATTTAAAATGATACGTAAAACCTATAGATTTATGACAAGCTGACTAATTCTGATAAATGCTTGATATATGTTGGATACGCCTTCTTTAAATATACTCGTATAAAAGAACACAAGGAAGTTCCAGAGTTTTTTCAAAAATAAAAAATCCCACTTCATAAGAGAGGTGGGATATATTTTTTTGTAGTAATAATATAATTCTTTATCCGCTCAACGCTTCAATTAAAGAATGTTTTTTATGTCTGCTTAACGGAATCTTTTCGTCAGCAATTTCTATGTTTCGACTATTGTAGCGTTCTACTTTGTCAAGATTAACTATATATGATTTATGAATTCTTAAAAAGCGATCACTAGGCAATTCTGCTTCAAAAGATTTCATGGTTGCCAATACCACGATCGGATCACCATCTTCCATTATAAGTTTTACATAATCACCCAAAGCTTCTACATATTTTAATTGGCTTAAAAATATCTTACGTTTTTTTAGATTACTTTTCACAAATATATAGTCATCGTCTTCTAAAGAGGCTTGCTCAGAATTCAAACGAGACATACTTAATGCTTTCTCTACAGCAGCATTAAATCGATCTTTTTTAAGAGGTTTTCTTAAATAATCAATTGCATCATAGTCGAAAGCCTTAAAAGCATATTTGGTTTTTCCGGTAACAAAGATGATATGTGGTTTATTTTCCAGATCATCCAAAAGATCAAATCCTGTTAGGATAGGCATTTCAATATCTAGAAATAATAAATCTACCGGAGTATCTAACAGACCGTTTTTTGTCTCAATAGCATTGTTCCATTCTGCCACTAATTCTAAGGACGAATGTTCATCTATTAATTTAACAATAGCCAGTCTTTGCAGACGGGAATCGTCTACCACTGCGCATTTTAATTGAGATTGTTCCACTTGCATAGGTTAATATTCTATACAATATTAATGAATATATATTATTTCCACAAACATTTTACGCTTTTTATCGATAAAAGATGTGTTTCATCGAAGTGATTTATAATTTGAAAATCAAAAAAATTATGTTACTTTTGCAGCCAATTTTAATTAAAAATAGATTTTTTATGAATCATTATGAAACTGTTTTCATCTTGAATCCCGTTTTATCTGAAGAACAGATAAAGGAAACAGTTAAGAAATATGAAGACATTCTTGTTTCTAACGGTGCCAAGATGATATCCAAAGAAGACTGGGGGCTTAAGAAGCTTGCATATGCAATCCAGCATAAGAAAAGTGGTTTTTATCACTTATTTGAGTACACCGTACCAGGAGAAGCTATTAACACTGTAGAGGTTGAGTTTAGAAGAGACGAAAGAGTAATGCGTTACCTTACTGTCCGCTTAGATAAGCACGCCATCGCTTGGGCTGAAAAGAGAAGGAATAGAAACAAACAAAAAGCTTAATTATGTCATCGATAGAACAACAAGCTAAAGGAAAAAAAGATGGAGAGATCAGATATCTTACTCCATTAAATATAGATACTTCCAAAACTAAGAAGTATTGTCGTTTCAAAAAATCAGGAATTAAGTATATTGATTATAAAGATCCTGATTTCTTAATGGCATTCGTAAACGAACAGGGAAAATTATTACCTCGTCGTTTAACAGGAACTTCTTTAAAGTATCAGCGTAAAGTAAGTGTTGCCGTAAAAAGAGCTAGACATTTAGCACTAATGCCATACGTTGGAGATTTATTAAAATAAAATTCGTCATAACATTATGGAACTTATATTAAAAAAAGACGTTGAGAATCTAGGATTTACAGACGATGTAGTAGAAGTGAAGAACGGTTATGGACGTAACTTTTTGATCCCTGGAGGTTATGCTGTACTAGCAACTCCGTCTGCTAAAAAAGTATTACAAGAAACGTTAAAGCAACGTGCTTTTAAAGAAAAGAAAGAAATCGAAGATGCTGAAAAAATAGCTAAGAAAATAGCTGGGTTGGAAATCAAGATCGCTGCTAAAACAGGATCTGGAGATAAATTATTCGGTTCTGTTTCTAGTGCTGATGTTGCTGAAGCTTTAGCAAAAGAAGGAGTAGAATTAGAAAAGAAATTTATCACTGTACCTGGTGGAACTATCAAGCGCTTAGGTCAGTATGAAGCTTCGGTTCGCCTTCATAGAGCAGTAATTACTCCTTTGACTTTCGAAGTTGTGGCTCAGGCTAAATAATTTGAATATCTGACAATCAGTTGATAACTGGTTTATAAGAATATTGAAAACCGCTCATTTGAGCGGTTTTTTTGTTTATTTTCAGTATAATTTACACAAAAACATTGATCAATGAAAAAAATTCTTATCACCCTGATTTTTGCGTTATTGACAATAACTGCGATTCAAGCTCAGGTAACAACGTCTAACATCTCTGGTCTGGTATATGATAATGCAAACCAATTATTACCAGGAGCAAATATTACAGCAGTGCATTCTCCAACCGGTACTACCTATGGAGGAACCACTAATTTTGATGGTCGCTTTGATCTTATAAACTTAAGAGTTGGAGGACCCTATCGTGTAACTATCAGTTACGTAGGTTTCAAGACGAAAGTATACGATGATGTCTTTCTTCAGTTAGGACAAACCTATAATATAGATGTTATTATGATAGAAGATGATAATCAGTTAGAGGAAGTAGTGATCACCACCAATAAAAATGCTACATTTAGTAGCGAAAGAACGGGAGCAGAAACTAGCATAGGTAGTAGGGAATTAAAATCCTTACCAACGATTACCCGTTCTGCAGCTGATTTTTATCGTTTAGAACCGACAGCCTCAAGCAACGGGTCTTTTGGAGGAAGAAATGATCAGTTTAATAATTTTAGTTTGATGGATCTATTTTTAATAACCCATTCGGTTTAGATGCAGCAACTCCTGGTGGTCAGACAAATGCTCAACCAATATCATTAGATGCGATTGATCAAATACAGGTGTCAACTGCTCCATATGATGTTACTCAAGCAGGGTTTACCGGAGCATCTGTTAATGCCGTTACAAAGAGTGGAACTAATGAGTGGAAAGGTACTGTATATGGTTTTTATCGTAATCAGGATTTAACGGGAGATAAAGTGGGAGATGATGATATTATAGTTCCAGATTTGACCCAAGCACAATACGGTTTAAGTATTGGAGGGCCGATTGTAAAAAATAAATTATTCGTTTTCGCAAACTTCGAGATAGATGATCGCGAAGATTTAGGGTCTAATTTCTTAGCAGCCAGACCTGGATTAACCGGTGCGAATTTATCTCGTGTTTCTGCAGAAGATTTGGATTATGTCTCACAACAACTTAGCTTGTTAGGTTATCAAACTGGCCCGTATGAGGGCTATACACACAATACAGAATCAACAAAAGGGATTTTAAAACTGGATTGGAATATAAGCGATAATCACCGTATGGCGCTAATTTATAATTTTCTAGATGCCTCACGCGATCTTCCTGCAAATCCAGAAGCTATTGGTAGAAGGGGCTCCGACCTAACTACTTTACAGTTTAGAAATTCTGGTTACACAATTAATAATAAGATTAATTCCTTTTTAGTAGAATTAAATTCTAATTTTGGAGGAAATATCTCTAATAAATTTCAAGCGGGATATACATTTTTTGATGATAGCAGAGATCCTTTCTCTGCACCAGCTCCTCCGATCAATATTGTACAAGATGGTGTGCGATATATTGTCGCCGGACATGAACCGTTTTCTATAAATAATAGATTAGAACAGAAAGTATATCAGGTAACTAATAACCTGAACATAGTCACCGGAAAGCATACCATTACTTTGGGAGGAAGTTTTGAACGATTTGAGTTTGATAATTCTTTTAATCTTGGTGTGTATACATATTTTAATGCAAATGGAGGTGTAGGTACGTTTGCACCGGATTTTGATAGTGTCCGCATAACAGCAGGATCGACTAATAGTTTTGAACAAGCAATAAATAATGGTCTTATCACAGAAGCTCTTGCAAATGCCAGAAATGTATTCGATACCAATAATTCAACAGATAATTGGGCATTAGCTGAAACTAATGTTGGACAATTAGCGTTTTATGCGCAAGATAAATGGAGAATGAACGATAAATTTACATTAACTTATGGTATCCGTGTAGATCAACCTTTGTTTTTTGATACCAGGGATAAAATAGCAGAAAATATACAAAGAGCAGCGGGAGGAGAATTTCCAGACGGTAATTATCAACCAGGAATTACGTATTTTGATGAAAATGGAACTCCTACAAATCTAAATAGTCTGGATTTACCTTCTAAAAAGTTGCTGATCTCTCCTAGGTTAGGTTTTAACTATGATGTAAAAGGAGATAAAACAATCCAGATCAGAGGAGGGACTGGAATTTTTACAGGACGTCTTCCTTTTGTTTGGATCGGTAATCAGGTGGCAAATCCTAATTTCTTTTTCTACACAACATCAGCACCAAATTTCCGCTTTCCTCAAGTTTTTAGAAATAGCTTAGGTGTCGATTATAAATTTAAAAATGGTCTGATAGCCTCAACAGATATTATTTATACTCAGGACATAAATGCGCAAATGGTTCGAAACTATGGATTGAACACTCCTTCCGGAACACTCAATGGAGCGGATGATAGGCCAATTTATCTGGCATCTGATAGAGCGGTAAATGAATTTGGAGGAATAACCAATGCTTATGTATTTACAAATACTAACGTCGGTTATTCTTTTAACTGGTCGTTTAAACTCCAGAAGAGTTTTAAGAACGGATTGTTTGCTAGTGTTGCTTATAATTATCTCGAAGCAGAGGATGCAAGTTCTCTGGATGCGGAGATCTCTAGCGATGCTTATGATCGAAACCCAGCTATTGGTAACGTAAATAGAGCTGTAAGTACCGCATCTAGATATGGGGACAAACATAGGGTTGTAGGCCAATTAAATAAATCCTTTACCTATGGAAAGAATAAACAGTGGAGAACATCTCTCGGAGCTTTTTATGAGTATGCACAAGGAGGAAGGTTTTCATATACATATTCCGGAGATATTAATAATGATGGATCTGTGTTGAATGATTTGATTTATATTCCAACTGAGGCAGAGTTATCTACATATAATTTTAGTGGTACTCCTGCAGAACAAGCAGATCAAAGAGCAGCTCTCGAGTCTTATATACAACAAGATGAATATCTAAGAGAGCGCAGAGGGAATTATGCAGAGAAATATGCAATTTTGAGTCCCTGGAGAGGACGTTGGGATATAAAGTTGTTACAAGACTATAATTTCCAGATAGGCGATAAAACAAATACGGTTCAATTAAGTATCGATGTTCTGAACTTCGGAAATTTGATAAATTCTGACTGGGGAGTAATCGAGATTCCTGTAAATGATCAACCTATTGGAGTAACTGTAGATGCAACAAACACGCCTACTTATTCTTTTGATACTTCTCAGACAAGGACGTTTGCAAATGATTTTAGCTTGGATTCCAGATGGCAAGCACAAGTTGGACTTCGGTATATTTTTAATTAAAAAGGTCAACCAATTACCAGATTTAAAAAATCCGTTCTTGATTTATTAGGAACGGATTTTCCCTAATAAAAGGTTTTGTTCTTATTAGTTTTCTGTAAATAAAAACCCTGGTCTTTTGAAAACATAGGTAAAAAACTTACATATTGGTCGTTGATTTATGCTTATTTTTGCAGCCAATTTTAGTAGAACAAATGAAATATCAGAGACTTACCAAAGAACAGTTAGAAGAATTACACCAGGAATTCATTAATTTTTTAGCTACTCAATCTATCACTGCAGAAGAGTGGGGCGATATCAAAGCTAATAAACCTGAAGTAGCAGAAGATGAAATGGATGTTTTTAGCGATTTGGTTTGGGAAGGAGTACTAAGCAATGCTAAGTTTCTGGAGCACTTTTCTAAAGATCAAATGCATCTTTTTTACCTTGGTGAAACGGAAATGAATTTGATAGCAATTAAAGTAAACGATCCCGCTATTGATATAACCACCAGAGGAGGATATGATTGGTTACGAAACAATTTGTTAGACGATAAAGTGGCCTTTTATAATGCTAATAAGTCATATAGCGAAGATCCAAATATGGATAAGTTCAAACTTATTTTACAAGGAGCAAACATTACTAAAGGTGAATTGTATCAGTATTTTGAGAAAATTGTTAGTACAAATAAATAGTTTAGTGCTTTTTTTAGTAAGTAATTGCTTTACACCTATTGGGTATACTATTTTTTTTGATTTTTCATAGCTGTTGTTAGTAGAATAAGGATAGCATTTTTAACTTGACTACTGACTACTGACTACTGACTACTGACTACTGACTACTGACTACTGACTACTGACTACTGACTACTGACTAC
>CANMSL010000017.1 GCA_947500505.1 uncultured Aquimarina sp.
TTGTAGTGTTGAACTTGGTCAAAGAAACCTTGCAAGTCAATATCAACGATGTCTTGGAATCCAGCATTGATATACTCCTGACCCTTCAACACCGCTTGTTGCAAATTCTTCTTCGGGCGAAAACCATAACTCTCTGGCTTGAAGTTAACTTCAAAGCAAATAGCCAGTTGTTGGCTAACAGCTTGCTGTAGCCATCTATCCACTACCGTAGGAATACCCAGTAGCCTGGTCTTTCCTTTTCCTTTAGAAATAGGAACACCTCTGATTGGTGAGGTTTGATAATCATCACAGAGAATATCGGTGATGATCGCTCTTCGATGCTTTCGTACATAAGACAGTAACTCACGTGTAGTCATACCATCAACACCTGCACTACCTTGGTTAGTAATAACTCGGGTGCAGGCTAGCATTAGGTTTCTAGGTGCAAGTACTTGTCTTATCATAATTAATGTAATTCCTGTTCGTCTATGTATAGGCTATCATAATGATTCCTATATGAATCTGAACCAATGTAACGTTCTGTCCTTCCTTACTTGTGAGACCTATGAGTTTACTGCTACTCAACTCGTTTCCTGTAAGTACTATGACTTCTGCTGACTTCTCCTTCTATCTAACCCGTAGATTAGGAGACCTCCCTCGGTAAGGTAAATACCCTCTAGTTAATCACTGCTGAATCTACTATCATAACCTTTTCTTGTGGACGTTACTAAGATGTGCTAGCTTATCCAAATTATAATAGCCTCTATATTCAGTTCCTGTTCAGCCTGTCCTGAGCTCGTCGAACGGATCAGTACCAACTACGCAGTCTGGCTTACTTCAGTGTAAGGGTCGCCCCAAACCACCTTGCCACTTGCTTTGCTTATGGACACGACTCCACGCATAAGGGACTTTAACCCGTTGGGACATCCTTTAAAAGGATTATATTTACCATTCAAGGCACACACAATTTGTATATTGCATATGCCGCCTTCAGCAGGCAAACGCAACATACAAGAGACGTTGTGCATAATGAAAACTAGAAAAACTTCATATAAAAAGTTATTTTAAAGAAGCTGAAGACTTGGTTTAGATTAGATTGAGTCCTGCAATCCTTTCGTTATATGTTTACTAACTTTAAATTATGTAATAATGAACTATGTATGGCTTAAGTTTGATTCTGATTAATTTTAATTATTAATCAGAAAAAATAGAGAACTATGCTAGTATCAAAATTATAAACTTATTCCTCTCTCTTAAAATAAGTTGTTTTTAGTTTTTGAATAACCTCTGTGCTCACCCAATAAATATTTGCTAGTCCTGGCTCTATATCTCTTTCGTCTCTACCAAAGAACAAATACTTGCCATCTGGTGTTATTCTTGGACCTTTTTCATTAAAATTAGAATTTATGGTAGTTCCAAAATTTACGGGCTTTGTCCATGCTCCGTTTTTTAGTTTAAAGCAAACATACATATCATTGTCTTTACGGTCTTCACCTTGACTTTTCCCTGTAAATATTATATAATCTTGAGAAGGGGATATGAATGCATGATGGCCAAATTCGTGTTGAACTTCCTTTGGCTCTTTGAATTTACCATTAACAAAAGAAGCACAATATGTTTTGAATTTTGACAAATTAAAATAATAAAGGTCACCGTTTTTTGCTTGATTAGGAAAAAACACTAGGTCGTCATTTATTGGTGAGTCAAGCTGAACTGCATCACTCCAAGAGTTCCCTAAACGGTTTACATACCAAATTTTCTCATCTGTAAAAGCAGTATCAAAAGCTGTGAAATAAATTCGTTTATTATCAGGACTGACGAACGGATGCATTTCTTCCTTTTTTTGCCCCTTGGTAAAATCCAGTTTTTTTATAGGTGTCCATCTATCATTTTTGAGTTTTGAAAAATAGATAGATGTTATGTTATATTTGTTTTTGGCTGCAAAATACATTTTAGTAAAATCGGAAGAAAACGAAACAGTGCCTTCAAACCTTCCGTCAATTGAAACAATGCCAGGTGCGAAAACTTCAGGCGTTAAACCTGGAGGTGTTTGACCAAAATAACGATTTTCAAGGTTTAAAGATTTTGGTCTTAACTTATCAATAATTTCTGTGCTCACCCAATAAATATTTGATGATTCATCTTCGTTAGATCTATTAAAAAACAAATATTTGCCATCTGGCGTAATACTCGGGCATGATTCGCTTAAATTGGAATTTACTTCATTTCCTAGAGGAATTGGTTTTGTCCATGTACCGTCTTTTTCCTTGAAACAGACATAAATATCATGGTCTTTATTTTCTTTGTTTCGAGTATACACCAGCAAATACTCTTGAGATGGGGAAATAAACCCATGATGACCAAATTCAAGTTCAACTTCCTTTACTTCGGGAAATTCACCGTTTTTGTTGGGGGCATAATACATTTTCCCTTTTGAAATACTTGTGTAAAAAAGATCTCCGTTTTTAGCTTGATTAATGTAAAAAACTATGTCATCATTCATAGGTGATTCAAGTTGTTTTGCATCACTCCAAGAATCCTCTAAACGGTTTACATACCAAATTTTCTCATCCGAAAAAATAGAATCAAAAGCTGTGAAATAAATCCTTTTATCGTTAAGACTAACGGATGGATATAATTCCTCAATTTTTTTTCCCTTGGTGAAATTTGCTCTTTTAACGGGAGTCCATCTATTACCTTTAAGTTTTGAGTAATAGATAGATGATGCTTCTTCATCTTTTACATGAGCTGAAAAATACATTTCATCTAGATCAGGAGAAAACGAAATAGTCGATGCATTTCTCCCATTGATAGAAACAATTCCAGGAGCAAAAACTTCAGGCGTTAATCCTGGTGGCTTTTGGCCAAAATATAAATTTTCTTTGGTTGTAAAATTATTATCGTTTATCGTGTTCAATTTTTCAGATTTGCATTCACTTAGAAATATTATAAATACTAATGCTGAGAATTTAATCATGTTATTTCTCATCGTTTAATTTTTTTGAATTACTGCCAAGATTGGGTTCTCTCCTGCTTTGGAAATTCCTATCAGACTTTGAATCTGTGATTTATTTGCAACTTTAGTGCTTAAACACGTATGAGATCATTCACTAAACCATTGTGCATAATCTTTGCCTACTTTACATTGATTAAAAATTCTACTATAACATTCCAATATTCCTCTGCCCCTTCTTGCCCTTCCCATAGTGCTCGTGAGCCATGGAATCCGTTAGATTCTGGAATAAATTGCTTTTGATTTTTTGTTAATTTCGAATTTCCAATTAATGCAGTTAATGTTTCAGCTTCTGCTTTAGAAGAAGTTACTAAATAGGCTTTTTCAATTTTTTTAAAAACAGTTGCTAAAGATGGAGCTGCGTCACCAAAGTAATCTCCAGGACTAAAGGAAATAATGGCTTTAACTTTTGGATTATCTGCACCTTCTAAAAGGGCTAAGCTAGATGAGAATGAACTTCCCCAAATGATAACTTTTTGATTGTACTTTTTATGTAAAAAATCAATGGCAACTGCAATGTCTTGCTGCGCATCTGTCATTTCTGGCTTTAAACCTTTTTCTAAGGCGCGTGTGTTCGTATTGTTAGGTTTTTCTGCAAAGTGTCCTCCAGAGCGTAAATCTAAGGCTAAACAATTGTATCCCATCTTATTTAGCTTTGGAGCAATATCTGCATATTCCATGCGGTTATAACCAGCTTGATGCATTAATAATATAACAGGTTTATTTTTACCAACTTCATAAAGATTACCACTAATTACAAGACCATCAGCAGCTTTGAATTCTACTTTTTTAGGAATATATTTTTTACCAAGCTTTCCAGGTGTTGGCAGGGGGACTTTTTGTTGTCTTTGTGCTTCTATTTGTTGGTTGATTATATTTTCAATTAGCTGGATTCTGATTATTTTTCCGTCGTTATCAAAATGAATATTGGATTCGCTTTTTCCTAAACCTTCAAAATCATAAGCCACCTTTGCTTTTCCTTGCTCGCTTTCAACTATGGTCATACTGTTTGGTTTAGGTAGGTTGGTTACAATGTTTGTCAAAATTCCTGGCGTATTAGCTACAGGAATTGGTTTAAATTGAAGTTGAGCACTAATATAAGGTTGTAACGCCTCGGTATTTTTATCAGCAAAACTTTGAGCAAAAGCATTTACTTGTTTAGAATAATCTTGTGCAACTAGACTAAATGAAAAAAGGAATAAGATGATTGCTACGATGTTGTGTTTCTTTAAACGTTTCATTTTGATTTATTGTTTATAGTGTTAAATGATATTAAAATGGATGTCTTTATTGATGTGACTTTTTCGGAAAGTATTTTTCTTTGAGTTTTGAGAATTTAGGAATCATTGCTAGTATTAAGCCAATATCAAATAATAAGACTGAGTAATACCAAGGTTTAGATTCTGGAACAATTGGAAATGCAATAAGCATTATAATTACTCCTACAATTTTTAAAGTGATGTGTATATTATTTTTGGACATAATAATTCTTGTTTTTATGTTACTACTAGTTTAGTGACAAGAATTATTAAAATATGACAAGAAGCGTCTACTTTTCTTCTTCTTTTAAGTTATCAAGTATGATATTAATCTTCTTAATAAGTGGTTTCCAATTTACTTTTGCGGCTTTTTTATTCATCCATCCTATATATCCAAATAATAATGCAAAGACGAGAGTCGCTACTAATTTAGATTCCCATTTAGTGGTTAGTTGCTCTAAAATTGTAAGTGATTGCTCAGATTTTGAAACACCCCAAACAAGAAGAGCATTAGCTATAAAAATTGGTGTTGACACCCAAAAAATAACAGTATCTAATAACCTATACTGATTCACCATAAACTTCTTTTGATATCTTAGTTGTTCTTGTATGGGTAAAAATAATTCACGGACCAATTTACTTTTCCTATTGTTTCTTAATTTATAAACGATATAAGCTAAAGCTACCAATCCTATTACAGTACCGATACGTGAAATCAGATTCGGGTAGGCATAAAATGAATACCCAAACCCCAAAACTCCTATAATAGCACCTATAATTTCCCTTCTATCTCTTCTACGAACAATTCGTTCTCTATCTTCCATCCCAAATTTAAAATCTTTTAGTAATTGCGATGTATTTATATTTATATCTTCAGTTTTAGAAGAGTTTTTCCAGATATTTTTTAGTTCCTGTTCTTCCATTTTAATTTAGTTTAGGATTAATACATTCAAACAATTTCTTTCGAATACGTTTCATTTTAACAGCAATATGATTTTCAGTCAAACCTGTTATATCAGCAATTTGCTTATATGATAGTTCTTCTAGAAACAATACTAATATTGAGGTGTCACTTTCATTTAAAGTGGCGATACACTCTTTCAAAAATTGATATTTTTCATCATCAATATCATTTGATTTATTCTCGCTTACTTTAAATTTGATAGATTCAAAACGGTCGGTTTTAGTACTATTCTTTTCTAAATTTAGCTTAGAACGCATACATACATTAAGAGCAACACGATACACCCAAGTATCAATATTGGACTTGCCTTTAAATGACGGCAATGATTTCCAAACTTGATATGCCACTTCTTGGAATAAATCTTGCGGTTCAATAGGAGATATAGCATATATCCTACAAATGCGATAGATTTTTTCTTTGTTGGTTTCGAGTATCCTTTCGTAATTTAAATGTTTCACGTACTTTTTTTCTCTCTTAATTGTTTAGTGACAAAAGTTAAAGAAATATGACAAAAGAAGTATTAAGTTTATAAATTCATTTTAGGAATGAGTATATCACACTATGCACAACACCGGTAACCGTTGCACAAGTTCCTAAAAAATTACGGAGCGATCAATAATCTCGAGTTTAAGGCTTGATTTTCTAGAAGGATATAGTAATATCTACCTCAATTCAACTATCGCTAAACTGCTTATTTGATGTCTTAAAGAGCTTTTAAATCGAAAAATAGAGTCTAAATAGACTCCGGCATTACTTATTGTGTCTTTCTTGGTGAATTTTAAGTATTTCTTCAAATCATAGGCTATTGCAGCCAAATGCATCACTTTATTAGCTTGTTGGATGCCGATGGTGTTGATCTTTCGAAGACCCATAAATTGGGTAAGCGTTCCAAATACTGGCTCAACAGTACTTTGACGCTTGACTTTCATCACTTTACCCGTAGGTGTAGCAATCCGGGCATTGTTTTGCTCATATTGCTCACGGTAATATGTTACACTAAACTTCTTCTCCTAAGCACTTTTACCTAAACAACTTGCTGATAAAGGACATTCTCTACAAATCTTACTAGAGATACGATATTCTTTCTTTAAGGTCTTGGTGCGATAATCTTTAAACACTTTCTTGAATGGCACTACCGCACCATTAGGACGGATGTAGTGATCCTCACTTTTTACATATTCAAATCCGTCGGGACCACCTTTGTATGTGCCGGGTGGCGGTATATAGCTTTTGATCCCTTTACGTTCTAGGTAAGCATAGTTCTCACCACTACTGTAACCCGTATCGGCAAGTACGTTTTCCAACTGGAAGCCCGATTTCCATAATCGTTGGGATACCCTATCAACAATATCTTCCAAGTACTGATTATCTTTACCATCCGCGTGGTATGCTTTAATGTCTGTGATCACGTGGTTTGCCGTATCTACACTGAGCTGGCTGCTGTAGTTGAGCTTTCTGGCCTTACCTGGCTTTACACTCTGATCCTTGCATCTGGATCTGTAGGACTATAATGCGTTTTGTTACTCGTGTAATGGCTACCTTTATTGCCTGCGCCTGGACGATGGTTTTGATTCTTGCTCCAGTTACGGGTACGGCTTTCTATCTCTTTAAGCTCTTTATCGCTGGCTGTTATAACTTGCTGTTATTTAACAGCTTTGTTTCCTTTTGCCTTGCGGACAGTCTCCTTATCACGATTACTGATATGACGGATATCAGCAAGATGGGACATTAAATCTTGCTCGGGGACTTTTAATTCCAAACTGTCCATACTCGCGTTAGCGTTCACAGGTGCACTATTGATGGCTTGTGTACTGCCATTAACCATACCTTTACTGACGCACATCTCAAAAATACGGGTGAATACTTCTTCGAAAACTGATTCTGGAAACAACTGTCGTGTCCTGCTGATGGTAGAATGCCAGGGTAATTCCTCATCTATATCATAACCCAAAAAATAAAGAATATCAAGGCGCATACTACAATGATCGATAAGCTTGCGATCACTAATAATATTCTCTAAATAACCAACTAAACATAATTTAAAGAAAACAACAGGATCAATACTCTTTTGACCACTCTTACCATAAAAAACAAGTGTTAGTGAATATAAAAAATCTAAATCTAAACATCCCTTTAATAGCCTGTAGAAATTATGTCCCGGGATTCGATCACTTAAACGAAAATCATTAAAAAGCTTTTCCTGATATATCTTCTTGCCTTGCATACTATGAAATTAAGACTTTTTGCTATCTTGTGCAACAGGCACAATGGCTATAAGTAATTGCTTGTTCTTGCCTACTTCTGAAAATCCTCGCGGATTTTCAGTTTGGTTCGTGCTTGCAAAAATAAGTGCTAATCCATGCAACTACTCATAGCCGAGATCGTTATAGATAATGAAATATAAATAATGATAACCCAAAGTTTAATTAATAATTTAGAAAAAAAAGGATTAGTGATTTATCACAAAGCCCCCAATTCCTTTACAATATTAAAACCTATTGAAGCTAAAGGAAATGGAATCGATTGGGACATTAAAGCTCCATTCACATTTTTGAGTAATACAGTAGATGAAAATGGTAATTATTATCCTAAATCACCACCAGTAAAAACCGACTCTCCAATTCTGAAACTCAAATTCATAGATGAAAAATTTGATGTTTCGTTATGGAAATGGACTGATAAAACCATCCCCGGATATTTTCAAAAAAAAATAGAAACTGAGAAAGAGGCGCTTAATATAATTGTGAATTATTTTTTTGAAGAAAACGAATATTTTAATGCTTATAGGGAATGGAAGCTCAAAAGTAAAAATTAGAATATACTACCTATGACACTATGTAAACGCAATGCTTTTTCATTGTTTTAAGCAATGAGAGTTGTTTATTTGTGAGGTCGGCGCGACAAATTTTATTATTTTACAACTAAATTAAAAAAACCAAAAAGTGTAACGCCTTGTGCTTATTCCGAAAGTCGCTGACTTTCTTCGCCGCACAGACGTTTACACTTAACGTTGTAAAACATTAGGAGAACTGAATAATGACATTATACGAAAGAGAAATAAATAGAATTAACAGTGTTATTTACTCAAACCAAGAGCAAATAGAGATTGCGATTGGTGTTCGAAACTATATTGACAATAACTATGACAAAAATTTGAATTTGGATTTATTATCCCGTTTTCATTTTGTATCCAAGTTTCATTTATTACGCTTATTTAAAAAACATTACGGACTAACACCAAGGCAATACTTAATAGATAAGAGGATTGAAAAGTCTAAGGAACAGTTGAAAAACGGAATGTCGGTAACTGAAACCTGTTTTACTGTAGGATTTGAAAGTTTAGGTTCGTTCAGCACTTTATTTAAAACTAAAACAGGAAAATCGCCAAGTGAATTTCAAAATGAGCAACTTTCAAGAAGCAAATTATAATCTAAGTTCTGAACTTTGGAAAATAACAAAAAATATCAAAGATGAAAGTAACACTAATTAGCATTCCCGTTCGAGACCAAGAAAAAGCAGTAAAATTTTATACAGAAATACTTGGTTTCAAAATAAAGAAGGACAAACCATTAGAAGGTGGAAATAGATGGGTAACTCTCGTTTCATCTGAATGGCAAGATGGACCAGAGTTGTTGTTAGAACCAGGACCAAATCATTTTGAACCGTGTAAAGTCTATCAAGATGCACTGATGGAAGTTGGAATGCCTTATACCCAATTTGATGTTAACAGTGTTGATGCAGAATATGAGAGACTAACAAAACTTGGAGTAGAATTCAGTGTGAAACCATCTAAAATGGGTACGTGGAAATATGCAGTCTTTAACGATACTTGCGGAAATAATATTGAACTGGTAGAGGTGATATAAAATCACTACTGCCAACACGGTGTATAAAACATAGCTAATAAATGCTCAATCGAGAGGTTTGTGTTTATTTGCAAGGACCACCAAATTTTTAAATTTGGCTTTTATAATAGAAAAATTAAAAACAAAATATAAAGATTCGGTTCTATACTAATCCGAAAAGCAAGGTAACATTTTGTCCTTTTACGACACATATAGTAAAAGTTAGCTGCAAGTGGACAAGGTAAACTCAAGCAAGGAAATGATAATTCAACGGATTTTAAAATGGGGAAATACTAATCCGAAAAAGCTGTTTCGAATTGACGGATTAGGAGCTCTTTTATCTGCTATTCTGTTAGGAATTGTTTTGGTGAAATTAGAATATCTTTTTGGAATTCCTAAATCGACTTTATATTTCCTTGCCTCATTACCTTGCCTTTTCGCAGTTTATGATTTTTATTGTTACTATAAGATTGATAAAAGAGTAGGATTCTACTTAAAAGGAATTGCAATTCTAAATTTAATATATTTCTGTATATCAATTGCGTTAGCGATTTATCATAGAAAGGAAATCACGAATTTAGGGTGGATTTATATTTTTATGGAGATTTTGATTATATGCGTACTCGCATTCATCGAATTAGAAGTTGCAAAAAGACAAACTGAATCAACGAAAAATTTAATGAAATAAGAAACAGACTAATTGATAAAAGAAAAAACCAGCAGCTAACAATGTGTCCTAATTTATTGCTTGGTTCTCGCCTAATTACCAAAATCCTTGCGGATTTTCTATTCGGTTTTTATTTGCTAAATTACATGTTTAAACACACAACTAATCTTATACGAAACTATTGTAAAACATTTACCCAAACCAACAAATATGAAATTAACTAAAAAACATTTGGGAATTTATAACATCTACGAAGGAAAAAAATCCTCGTTAGAAAATATTGGAACACAAACAGAAAAAGAATTGTTTCAAAACGGAGAATTTGAAAAAATAACGGAACTAATACAAACCGAATATAAAATAAGAGAAAAAGAAATATCGGAATCTGAAATTCAAAAACATAAATCTGAACTGAATCTCATATTTAATAGTAATTGGAATAAAAAATCATTGAAATATTTATCGAAAAAATATTGTGAACCCGAAAAAGAACAAAGTACTTTTGACTCAATAATGTCAATGCTTTGGGCTATGTTTGGATAAATCGATTATATGAATAGAAAAATAAAACGGACTTATAATTGCATTGACGAGCTTTTTATCATTGACTTTTGCTCTATTCATAATTACTTCCGTGAACCTTTTGTAGCCTTTCCCATTTTGTAGTCTTCCCTAAAATGTTAAAACATATAAGCCCAAAACAATGAATGGCAACAAATGGGAAATGTATTAGAAGGGTCAAATACAATTCTAAATGGCGCTGGGAATATTTTAGCTATAGGAAATCATCGCTCAAACAATGGAAAGGGAAATCTTAAGATATATAAATTCGAATAAGTACTACACACAATAAAGTACATAAAACATAGCGAATAAATGCTCAATCGAGAGGTTTGTTTTTATTTATCGAGTCCGCCAAATTTTTAATTTGGCTTTTAAAAGAGAAAAGTTAAAAACAAAATATAAAAATTTGGATCTGTATTCATCCGAAAAGCTAGTGTCTTTTTGCACGTTACGTTTCATACACAAACCGTTGTGTGTAAACTATGTATCTTAACGAACATTAAACGAAACCGACAGAAAATTATGGAAATTGGAGACATATTTTATTTCACAAACAATCGGATTCGAATAATGATGTTTGATAATAAAGAAATATTCTATCAAACAGTTATGGAGGATGATACTTTGGTTTATGCTAAAAATCGAACGTTAAGTTATTATAGAACACCAAGAGAATATTTCGAGAATATTTCTGAATTTATTAAGCATTTAGCCTTTACAGAAAAAGAAACCGAAATACATAACCCGAATTTACCCTTGAGATTAAATTGTTTTTCTGGACTATTTTGGACAAATAAATCGTTCGAAAATGAATCCGAATTTAACGAGTTTCTTAAATCAGTGAATATAAACAAACATGAATTGAAAGGTCTTGACATTCCAAAAGTTGTAATATTTCCAACGGGCCAACAACAATCAAATAAGAAATCAACTTTGTTGGAAAACAAAGATGGTCACTTTTCAGGAAAAGATTTAATGATTGAATGTTTTGGAATACAAAGGGAATACGTGAAATCGGAAAAACCATACTTTTCGAGATTTAGATTAATTCCTGACGGACGTGAGGAAAAACGACTTTCGGGAATCGGAATTTATAGATTGGGAATTAAAGGTAATTTACCTTCCTATTATTTAGGTGGAGAAATAAGTTTTATGGAATTGGAATCTGAACAAAGTTTAATAGTGGAAAAATAACTACACACAGCAACGGTAACCGTTGCACAAGTTCCTAAAAAGTTACGGAGCGATCAATAAGACGATGGTTTTGATTCTTGCTCCAGTTACGGGTACGGCTTTCTATCTCTTTAAGCTCTTTATCGCTGGCTGTTATAACTTGCTGTTGTTTAACAGCTTTGTTTTCTTTTGCCTTGCGGAAAGTATCCTTATCACGATTACTGATATGGCGGATATCAGCAAGATGGGACAGTAAATCTTGCTCGGGGACTTTTAACTCCAAACTGTCCATACTCGCGTTAGCCTTCACAGGTGCACTATCGATGGCTTGTGTACTACCATTAACCATACCTTTACTGACGCACATCTCAAAAATACGGGTGAATACTTCTTCGAAAACTGATTCTGGAAACAACTGTCGTGTCCTGCTGATGGTAGAATGCCAGGGTAATTCCTCATCTATATCATAACCCAAAAAATAAAGAATATCAAGGCGCATACTACAATGATCGATAAGCTTGCGATCACTAATAATATTCTCTAAATAACCAACTAAACATAATTTAAAGAAAACAACAGGATCAATACTCTTTTGACCACTCTTACCATAAAAAACAAGTGTTAGTGAATATAAAAAATCTAAATCTAAACATCCCTTTAATAGCCTGTAGAAATTATGTCCCAGAATTCGATCACTTAAACGAAAATCATTAAAAAGCTTTTCCTGATATATCTTCTTGCCTTGAATACTATGAAATTAAGGCTGTTTATTATCTTGTATGACAGGCACAATGACTATAATTAATACGGATTTTAGTATTTAACTCAAAGTTTTGTATCTTTTTACTAAATCTGCCAAATCTTTTGATTCGGCTTTAGAACGGTAAAAGATAAAACAAAATAAAAAGTTTTGGCTAAGTGCTTAACCCGAAATTAATAACTTATTAGTCCCTGTACTAATCGAAACCGAAACCGTAGTGCATCGAAAAATTAATCGAGAAACGAAAATATGAGTTGAATGTGAATCTGAATACTTTAAAAGTAGTTTAGAAATGATTGCAATTTACCCTGATTGTGCTCATAAACTTTACGGATATCCAAATTGTGAACATAAATTTGAGGGCGAAAGATGTGTTAAATATGGTTAGAATAGACAATCCTCTGAATTCTTAAAAAGCAGCACGTAAATCGATGGAAACTAAATATTGCTGGAGATGTAAGATGGAAGTTCCTATGCTCAACAAAGAAGAATTTGCAGTTGCCTACGAACTTTATGGAAAAGGATTTAAAAACTTGAAAAAAGATAGGCAAGAAAGGTTCAAAGAATTACTAGATTACTATAATAACTTGACAGGATTTGGAGAAACTGAGCCGAATGCAATAATGCATCATTCAGTTGAACAAATTGGACCTGATTGTGAAAAATGTGGAAAACCATACAGAACTCCAAAAGCTAAATTATGTGCGGCTTGTGGAAATAAAAGAATCTTAACTTAAATTGCCTGGCCATAAAATATTGCATATCAATAAATGGCATCAGATTAATAACTAAATTTTTAAATGATTTACTTTCAGCAACAAGCTCATCAAAATCTTAAGGATTATGTAAGATGCTACTGGAAAATTGAAAATAATAATAAATATTTTCAATCTTATACAATATTGCCTGATGGATTTTTTGATTTATTGATTTGCTATTACAAAGACAATCTGGAAAAAGTGCTTTTAACAGGTTTATGGGATAATAAAACCAATGTTGTCATCTCACCTGAAACTACAATATACGGAATACAGTTTAGGTTACTTGCAATTGAAAATATAATTCAAGAAAGTATTACTCCGCTACTTAATAATATTAAGGAGATGGAAAAATCTTATTTGAGACTTGATGAATTACATAAAAATGATGATTCTTTCCTCTTTGAACACTTGAACCGATGCCTATTATCTTGTATTGAAGAACAAGCCTCTGTTGACCCAAGAAAATCGATTCTTTTAAAATCAATTAATCAAACAAAAGGAAATAAAACAATAGAACATTATTCACAGAAAGCCCATTGGTCAAAGCGACAAATTAATCGATATTTCCAATCTACTTTTGGACTTTCCTTAAAAAAATATTGTAGTATTCGAAAAGGTGCTTCTAACTATAGTCAGATAAAAAAAGGAGAATTATTTCCTCAACGAGGTTATTTTGACCAATCCCACTTCATTAAAAATATAAAGAAAATAACAGGATTTACCCCAAAAGTATTGCTAAAAAATGAAAATGACCGATTTTTACAATTTTCAATCATCAAAAGTGAATAAATTGTGACTTTATAAATCAAAATCTATATTTTATGATATTGCAAATTATTAAATTGAAATCCGATTTACCAGAAGAAGAATTACAAAAAAGAGCAAAAGATAGAGAACCTAATTTTAAATCCATTTCAGGTCTTCTTCAAAAATACTATATAAAAACGAGTAAAGAAGGTGAATATGGAGGGGTATATATATGGGATTCTTTAAAGTCTTTACAAGCTTACCAACAATCTGATTTAGCCAAAAGTATTCCAGTAGCATACGCCATTAAAGAAACTCCAGATATTGAAATTATGGATATTATTTTTCAATTAAGAAAATAAGTACGTGTTCGTACCAATCGACATTTACGTTAAATTATTCGCAAATTTCAAAATATGACTAAAACAGAAGTAATTGAAATCCTAATACAAAAGCACCAAATACTATATGAATGGCTAGAAAGTCATCCAAATGAAAATTGGGTAAAAGGTCCTGAGGGCAAATGGAATACTGGTGAGCACGTTATTCATTTGATTCAAAGTGAAAATGCCTTAAACAAGGCTTTATGGCTACCAAAATTTTACTTGAAATATAAGTTCGGAACTAATAATAGAGATAACCGTACTTATAATCAAATCGTTCGGAAATATCAAGAAAAACTTGCTGATAATCCTGGTGTGGTGGCTAATATTTCCAAAAAAATGCCAACAATTAAGCTTACCAATAAAATTTCCTATATCACCAAATTGGAAAAGGAAAAAATGAAACTTATTAATATATTCCAAAAATGGACTGAGTGTGATTTAGACACTTTTCTACTTCCTCATCCTCTTTTGGGAAGGATGACTATCAGAGAAATAGTAATTTGGACTGCCTATCACACTGAGCATCATTACAAGATTTTGAAATCAAGCTATTAAATCTCAAAACAACTGCATCATAAAAATGAATTATAAGTTGTTCAGAAGAAAATAAAAACAGACAAAATATAGGTATCGTTCCGAGTAAGTACATCTTTCTTAGAATTATAAGCTGATCTATCTTTGTTACAAACAATTATTAGTTTTATGACAAAAAATGTTACTGCATCCCAGATGCGTAAGTTAGTAAAGCAGTTTAAGGATTCTGATCAGAGTCAGAAGGAATTTGCAGCAATACTTGCTTTAAAGAAGGTAAATTGTATTACTGGATTTGCAAATTATCAAAACCACAGCAATCAGTTACTCCCTTATAGTAACTCCAAAAAAATATTTTGCCGCTATAAAAGTTATACTAGAAAGAGAAGCTCGTTGTATTATGATTCGCCTGAAAAGCAGAATTGAGATCGAAATTCCACTGAAGATGTTTGCACTAAGTACTTCTCACCGTTTTCAATTATATAATCATCCACCGACATGCGCAAAAGTTTTGACAGTGGGCCTGGTCTTGTAATCAATGATTTGGATCAGAATCCTGACAATCTCAACGTGTATATTTTCAACAATAAAGTCAGGAACAAGGTGAAGCTCCTGCACTGGCAATCGAACGGATTTATGTTGTATTACAAAAGGCTAGAATCTGGCACTTTTGAACTACCAGAATATGATATCAAAGTAGGAAGTTTACGTTTGAGCTATGCGCAATTGATCAATCCGATGGTTATTGTATATTTATAAAAGCGTAATATTTACAGAAAATAAAAGTTTGCAACCAATGCGCAAGAAAAGTCAAAAAGCAAGGTAACAGTTTGCTCTACTAAGACATTAGCCAATTGCTTGTCATTCCAGCGTAGGCTGGAATCCAGAAAGTCGTAAAATGGATTCCACATCAAGTACGAAATGACAGATATTGTTAAAATGTTTATAGAAACTAAAATAACTGCAATGAAATTGCAGGGTTTTAACCTTTAACTAGAAAATAAAACTTATTTTATAATTCCCAGGTATAGCATTTTGGATACTAAAAATAGGATAAAGAGCAACAATGCACCAAGACCATCTGATAGTCTAATATTTGAAAAACTGATAAATGAAATTAAACTTAAAAAATAAACAGGTCAGTAGACAAAGGGAAATCTCACCCCTAAATCTCTCACAGAACCCTACGCGAGAAATATTTTTTATACTTTTATAATATTTATGATCAATGTCTGCATTACACATAATAACAAATCCCAAAGTCGAATCGGTTTATCTTGGTTATCCTGAACCGGTTCGTAAAAAGGTGGATTCTCTTCGAAATTTGATAATCGAAACAGCTAAAGAAACTGAAGAAGTATCAAGTCTCGAAGAAACGTTGAAATGGGGCGAACCGAGTTTTATAACCAAAAAAGGAAGTACTATAAGAATTGATTGGAAAGAAAAGCAACCTAATCAATATGCTATGTATTTTCAATGCACCAGCAAACTAGTAACTACGTTTAGAGTGTTGTATAAAGATACTTTTCAGTTTGAAGGAAACCGGGCTATCATTTTCCCTATAAATTCGATTATCCCAAAAAAAGAAGTAAAAAAATGTATAAAGGCAGCATTAATTTACCATACGATAAAGCATTTGCCTACACTAGGAATATAAATTAATACATACATACCCCTAAAAAAACACATGCTTCCATATCTTTTCAATAATTGCGTCTTTTTTGAAAAACTATCTACAATATCTGGGACGCATGATCTTTAGTTTTTACTTTGGTAATTACTTCAGAAATAATACCCTTTTCATCAATCACAAAAGTCGTACGGTGAATACCGTCATATTCTCTACCCATAAATTTTTTAGGTCCCCATACACCAAAAGCTTCAATCACCTTTTTATCTTCATCTGCCAATAAAGGATAGGGTAATTCATATTTATTTTTGAAATTCTGTTGTCGTTTTGCGCTATCAGCGCTCACACCAAGAATTTCATATCCCTGAGACTGAAAAGCCTGATAGTTATCTTTGAGATTACAAGCTTCTGCGGTACATCCCGGTGTACTTGCCTTAGGATAGAAAAAAACGACTAGTTTTTTTCCTTTATAATCGTCTAAAGTAATAGTAGTACCATCCTGATCTAATGCCGAGAAACTAGGAGCTTTATCTCCTGCCTTTAATGATGTCATTCTTTATGTATTAAAATGAAAAACCTATGAATAAATTTGTTTAAACTTTTTTGATAAAATTAAAACAAAAATATGATTCAGAACTAATTTTATTAAAAATTTAAGTTTTCATTACCCCTACTAAACTATCCAAATATTCATATTTTAGCATAAAATAATCTCATAAACATGACCAAACAGGAAAAAGTAGATTTTACGATTAAAAAACTAAGAGAGCTTTATCCTACGATACCGATCCCTTTGGATCACAAAGATCCTTACACATTATTAATCGCAGTATTAATGAGTGCACAGAGTACAGATGTAAGAGTAAACCAGATTACTCCTCTCCTATTCGAACGAGCAGATAATCCATACGCTATGGTGAAATTAACTGTAGAAGAAATCAGAGAGATTATAAAACCCGTAGGGTTAAGTCCAATGAAATCTAAGGGAATTCACGGCTTGTCTAAAATCTTAATAGAAAAACATAACGGAGAAGTCCCTCAGAGCTTTGAAGATCTGGAAGAATTACCTGCTGTCGGTCATAAAACGGCTAGTGTTGTGATGTCTCAGGCATTTGGGGTTCCGGCATTTCCTGTGGACACACATATACATCGTTTACTGTATCGATGGGGTTTTAGTAATGGTAAAAATGTTACCCAAACTGAAAAAGATGCTAAACGTTTATTCCCAAAAGAATTATGGAATGACCTTCATTTACAAATAATTTGGTACGGACGAGAATATTCTCCTGCCAGAGGCTGGGATCTGGACAAAGATATCATAACCAAAACCATTGGAAGGAAAACTGTAATTAATGAATATCTAAAAAAATAAAAGACCCGTTATTCAGCATAACGAGTCTTTCACAAAGTTTAGTTTTAATTTAGAAGCGCTTCAAACTTCATATTTTTATAATCTATAACACTTAAAGCCTTAGAATAATTGAGAAGAAAATCTACTGTAGTTTTCTTCGGTACTAATTGTTGTTGTTCCTCTTTTTTAGAAGATTTAAAGTAAAATTTTGCCATACTAAATAATAAATATTAAGGGTTATTTTCTTAAATAACGAGGCAAATTATACTTTATTGCATAAAGAAATGTTAATTTGTTAGAACGATATTGTTTTTTTCAATAACCTTTCTCAGGTTAATTAATGCGTATCTCATGCGACCAAGTGCAGTATTGATGCTAACACCCGTTTTATCAGATATTTCTTTAAAACTCATATCCCGATACATTCGCATCACTAATACCTCTTTTTGATCTTCCGGTAGCTCCTGGATCAAATTACGCAAATCTTCTTCTACCTGATCTTTAATAATTCTTTTTTCTGCGTTTAGATCACCATCGCTGATGATAGAGAAAATACTAAACTCTCCATTATCTTCGAATTTTGGCATACGGTTCCCTTTTCTAAAATGATCGATTACTAAATTATGAGCTATACGCATCACCCAAGGTAAAAATTTACCTTCTTCGTTATATTTTCCGAGTTTTAACGTGCGAATCACTTTAATAAACGTATCCTGAAAAATATCTTCAGACACATCCCTGTCAAAAACTTTAGAATAAATAAAACTGTAAATACGTTGCTTATGACGTTCAATTAGCGTAGATAAGGCACCTTCGTCACCTTTAATGTAATTATTAACCAGAATGGCATCTGATATCGTGTAATCCTTCATACCTATTACTTTATTTTAGTACCAACAAGCTTGGGGCTCGGGCTATGTTAAACTTTAAAGTAAAGGTCTTTTATAGGCTACTTTTTTATTAGATTTAGGTTCTATTTCTGCCGCTAATATAATAACAATCCATGAAAATCAAACTATTTCCTGTTAATTTTTTTAACTTAACATTCAATCCTAAACCTTTAGAATACTTCTTCAGTAATCATTATATTTGCGCTCACACCGCATAGACGCTATGATTCAAGACATTACAACTTTAGATCCAAAACAAAATATTTTAATTAAGGGAGCTAAACTGCATAACCTCAAAAATTTAGATGCAGCGATTCCACGAAATAAATTGGTGGTTATCACAGGGTTATCTGGATCCGGTAAATCTAGTTTAGCTTTCGATACCCTGTATGCAGAAGGACAACGAAGATATGTAGAAAGCCTTTCTTCTTACGCAAGACAATTTCTTGGAAGACTTAATAAGCCTAAAGTAGATTATATAAAAGGAATCGCTCCTGCAATTGCTATTGAGCAAAAAGTTAATTCTACTAATCCGAGATCAACCGTTGGCACCACAACTGAGATTTATGATTATCTAAAATTACTGTTTGCCAGAATTGGTAAAACGTATTCCCCTATTTCTGGAGATCTGGTTAAAAAAGATACGGTTACTGATGTTATCGAATACATAAAAACATTCGATGAAGGTGAAAAATTATTGTTGTTGGCTCCTATTTTTGTAGAAAATGGTCGTACCACTGAAGAAAAATTAAAGGTTTTACAACAACAAGGGTATGCTCGTGTAAAAATAAACAATACTGTATCCCGAATTGAAGAGGCACATATTACAAAAAAGGATACCGTACACCTGGTAATAGATCGTATTATAAAAAGAAACGAAGAAGACTTTTATAACAGGTTGGCAGATGCAGTAAGTTCCGCTTTTTTTGAAGGTAAAGGAACTTGTTTTGTAGAAACTTTAGGAGATAATAACCTAAGACAATTTAGCAATAAGTTCGAATTAGATGGAATGACATTCCTGGAACCCAATGTACATTTATTCAGTTTTAATAATCCGTATGGTGCTTGCCCCGAATGCGAGGGTTATGGTGATGTAATTGGCATCGATGAAGATTTGGTGATTCCGAATACTTCATTAAGTATCTACGAAGGTGCTGTTTTTCCGTGGAAGGGTGATACGATGAGTTGGTATAAAGATCAATTGGTTAATAGTGCTTACAAATTTGATTTTCCGATTCATAAACCTTATTTCGAACTATCTACAGAGCAAAAAGAATTACTTTGGAAAGGAAATAAATATTTTGAAGGTATTGATAGTTTTTTTATTGAATTAGAAGCAAAAGCTTATAAAATCCAGAATAGAGTAATGCTCTCGCGTTATCGTGGAAAAACTAAGTGTGCTAGTTGTAAGGGAAAACGTCTTCGCCCAGAAACAAATTATATAAAAATAGGAGGAGCAACACTTACGGATCTGGTAGAAAAACCATTGAATGAGCTTACAGATTTCTTCAAAAAACTAACACTCAATGAATACGATGCCCAAATAGCTAAAAGACTACTGAAAGAAATCAATAGCAGGTTGGAATTTCTGGATAATGTAGGGTTGCAATACCTGACTCTTAATCGAAAATCAAACACTTTATCTGGTGGAGAATCTCAACGAATTAACCTGGCCACTTCTTTAGGCAGTAGCTTGGTGGGGTCTATGTATATTTTGGATGAACCAAGTATAGGACTACATCCTAAGGATACTGAAAAGCTTATTAAAGTTTTACAGTCTCTACGTGATTTAGGAAATACAGTAATCGTAGTGGAACACGATGAAGATATCATGAAAGCAGCAGATGAAATATTAGATATAGGACCAGAAGCAGGCACATATGGAGGAAATTTAGTAGCTACAGGTACATTTGATCAAATATTAAAATCTGATTCACTTACCGCGAAATATCTTAATGGTGATCTGGAGATTGAAGTTCCAAAACAAAGGAAAACTACTAAGTACTATCTTCAAATAATTGGAGCTCGTGAAAACAATCTAAAAAACATTGATGTTAAGATTCCGCTGGGTATTTTTACAGCCATTACCGGAGTATCTGGTAGTGGAAAAAGTACTTTAGTCAAGAAAATTGTTTATCCTTCTGTATTAAAGCAATTGGGAGGTTATGGCGAAAAAGCTGGGCAATTTACTGAACTAAAAGGAAACTACAGTAATATCAAACATGTTGAATTTGTAGATCAAAATCCAATCGGAAGATCTTCCAGATCCAATCCGGTTACCTACATAAAGGCTTACGATGACATTCGAAGTTTATTTGCCAGTCAGAAGTTATCCAAAATTCGCAATTATCAATCAAAACACTTTTCCTTTAATGTAGATGGCGGACGTTGTGAAACTTGTAAAGGTGAAGGTGAAGTAACTATCGAAATGCAGTTTATGGCAGATGTGCATCTGGAATGCGAAACCTGTAACGGTAAACGATTTAAAAAAGATGTACTGGAAGTTACTTTTGAAGATAAAAATATAGACGATATACTGACCATGACTATCGATAATGCTATCGATTTTTTCTCTACATATAATCAAACTAAGATCATTCGAAAACTAAAACCCTTACAGGATGTAGGTCTTGGGTATGTGCAGCTTGGACAAAGCTCTTCTACCCTTTCTGGTGGCGAAGCCCAGCGAATTAAATTAGCTTCTTTTCTTGTAAAAGGAAACACAAAAGATAAAGCTCTGTTCATTTTTGATGAACCGACGACAGGTTTACATTTTCACGATATCAAAAAATTATTGAAGTCATTTACTGAACTGATCGATAAAGGACATTCTATTTTGGTCATTGAACATAATCTGGATTTGGTAAAATGTGCAGACTATGTTATCGATTTAGGACCTGAAGGTGGAAAAAATGGCGGAATGATCGTGGCAGAGGGAACTCCGGAAGAAGTTAGCAAAAACAAAAAGTCATATACTGGTCAGTATTTAAAAGAGAAACTGTAATACCTGATCCTCCGGATATTAATGTATTAAGAGAGAATTTTAATCTTTCGTTAAAACGATCTTTCTAATTTGTTAATTCATTGAAGTTGCTAATATCAAATAGGTAATTTTAAAAAAATTAAATAAAGATGACCGAGAATTACGACACCCTATCACAAGCAATCGCTACTTTACAAGAAAAAGGGTATGATCAGGATTTAAACCTTAAAAGTAATTGCATCGAATGTAAATCCTTAAATTACAAAATCCTGGCAGAAGAGTTTGAGGTGGATGAAATGCACAGGTTTGAAGGATTCACCAGTCCTGCTGACTCCTCTATATTATTTGCCATTTCATCAGATAAATATCATATAAAAGGATTATTAGTAGATGCATATGGAGTTTATGCAGATCCATTGACTACAGAAATGATAAAAAAATTGCAATATAAACCTTAAGGTCAAAGTTCCTCGTAAGTTAACTGTCTTTTTAACAAATCTCTGTCCATTCTCTTTTGTAAAGTTTATTGAAAGGTTACATCTAAAATTTATTCAAATTCAGAGAGGAATTAATTTACACCTCTTGCAAAATAACTAAAAGCTTGATTGGTAAAGTCTTCTGGTAATTATTCTGAAAATTTACACAGAATAAGGAATAACGGGATTTCTGAGCTTAAAGGTTCTCCATGAACATCTCGAGCACGAAAAACCGGAAATAAAATTACGGAAATACTATTGGTGGTGTTCTATTTATGATGCAGAGTAATAGCTCTTCGACACTATCAAAATCGGTTCAAAGAAATTGAAGTAACCATGCTTGCTAAACGTCTGGCAACTCCCGATAATTCTATAACTACTTAATAAACAAACAATTATAGTTTAAAGTTACCTCTTTTAGTATTGATTTGATAAAATTTAATGGTAGCAAAAATCATCAATTACCCGTCTTAGCATCTTACGGGATTAAAAAAAATGACTCCAAACTCTATGGTTATATTAACGAGGATCATAAAAAAGAACTGATTGAGAATAAATTATTAACTATTTATAAAACAATCAGTTAAACTGTCTGTTAACTAGTATTGATTGTATCTAAATAAATTTTGGCACACCATTTGGTTATTTACTAATCAAATAGCGGAAACCGAAAAGCTAATGAGTAGGTAAAAACCCAAAAACATTTTAGATATGAAAAAAATGATACTTTTTATCGCAGCAATGTTACTAGTTGGAACAGCTGCACAAGCAGCCGATCAAAAACTGTCGGATCAAGTTGATAGGGTTACAAAACGCTATCGTCATGCACAACCTATAATATTTGTCGAAGGTGGTGTGACATTTTTCGTTTATCCAAACGGAGAGATCGATTTCAAAAATCCAAAACGAAGAAACTATAATCATTGGGACTGGAATTCAAGAAACTATAATACTCCTGGGAATACCAGAGGTTTCAGACACAATAATCGTTTTACTGTAAGATATGATTACTACGGAAGATTAAAACGTGTAGGTCTTACTACTATCGGATATAATAGATTTGATCAAGTAAGAAGAATTGGTTCTGTCTTAATGAAATACAATAGAAGAGGAAAATTAACACAGATAGGTGGATTACATATTTACTACGGGAAACGAGGTAGAATCAGACATATCGAAGGTAATATACATTACACCGGATGTGGTTTTTGTGGGATTGACGGATGTAGTATGACCCACGATCCATATTATAAATTTAATGGAAGAACATATAATAATCACTTAGATCACAATGACGATTATCACTATAAAAACAGAAAAAGGAATAAGAAAAATAGTGATCGAGATGACGATGATGATGATTAATATAATTCAGTTGGTTAGTTGTTAGAAAACCCTTTGCCGTATTGGCAAAGGGTTTTCTCTTTTAACTAAAAATGTTAAGCTTTCTTTCATGCATCACGAATATTTTATATTTATAAGTTAAACTTAAAAACTCATTCTTCTAATGAAATTTTACAAATTCTCACTTCTGATATGTATCTTTTTCTTTATGCACAATTCGATTGCTCAAAAAATGGAATTTGAAGATTATGATCCACCTTCAACCTTAGTTGTACCCGAAACTATCATTAAGAAAGCAAAATTCCCATTTGTTGATGTACATAATCACCAATTCAGAATGCCCACACAGGATTTAAATGAACTGGTAGCCGAAATGGACAAATTAAATATGGCAGTGATGGTTAATTTATCTGGACGAGGAAGAGGTTCTGACAAACACCTTAAAGGAGCTCTGGAAAATGTAAAAACCAACGCGCCAAATCGTTTTATTGTCTTTACCAATATTAGTTTAGAAGGGATTGATGATCCCGACTGGACTTCAAGAACAGTATCCCAATTAGAAAATGATGTTGCCGCTGGCGCCAATGGTTTAAAAATTTATAAAAGTCAGGGTATGGATAATAAAGACAGTGAAGGTAACCGTATCCGAATTGACGACCCCCGTATTGGACCTGTCTGGGAAAAGTGTGGTGAATTGGGAATTCCTGTTTTAATACACGCGGCTGATCCAAAACCATTTTGGGATGCACATGACAATCAGAACGAACGATGGTTAGAACTAAAACTTCGCTCTAGAAGAAAAAGGGATGCTAAGGTCACAGGTTCCTGGGAAACAATTATACAAGAGCAGCATGCTATCTTTAGAAAACATAAGAACACTAAATTCATTAATGCTCATCTAGGTTGGTACGGTAATAATCTGGGTAAACTTGCCCAGTTAATGGACGAAATACCAAATATGTATTCTGAAATAGGAGCTGTTATTGCAGAACTCGGAAGACAACCACGTAATGCAAAGGCTTTTTTAACTAAGTACCAAGACAGAATTATGTTTGGTAAGGATTCCTGGAATCCAGAAGAATACTATACATATTTTAGAATACTGGAATCTGATGATGAATACTTTCCCTATTATAAAAGATACCATGCATTCTGGAAAATGTACGGATTGAATTTAGATGATGAAGTACTCAAAAAATTATATTATAAAAATGCATTAAACGTAATTCCTAATATAGATAAGAGTTTGTTTCCTAATTAATTATATACCCGTTGTACATTTTTGATTTTTTCATTCAAAATTTGTTGATTCGAGTGCTCCGATTAATAGAAGAAGTATATACTCCAGAGGCGTACAAGTCGAAAATAGAATTTCGAATCAAAAAGAGCTATTCTCAATACTCCGCCTAGGGCGGACGGGCTCGCTAATTTTCCTCCATTTTATTCCGGAAAATTATTCGAATTGACACATTTTTTATAATATTTCTTTCAAAATGCACAACGGGTTTATATATGGATAATAGTTCCATATTTCTTAATTATTAAATAAACTACGTATAAGTGACTGACAACCATTAACTTAAAACAAAATAAATTATATCATATCTAACATTTAAATGATTGTAAGTATTATCCATACTTCGTTAAATCTTTTTTGGCACGCTGCTTGATACTATTAAAATGAGTGATAAAAAATTATTTTTATGCTCTTTTTAAAATCACAGATTATGAAAAATATTGTTTTACTTTTTACAGGTTTATTATTAGCATCATTTAATGCTAATGCTTTTGATACAAATTCAGAAACCGTTTCTCGATATTACAATTATGGAAAATCTTTCATCTTTAATGAAAACGGTGTAGAATTTTCAGTATATGCTGATGGTCAATTTGATTTTTATGTAAACAGACCAAGAGGTGGTGTAAGTGTAAATATTAATCGACCTGGTGTGAATATAAGTTTTAATTCAGGTTATAATTATGATGCTTATGTACAGTATGATGACTACGGAGCTGTTGTACAAGTAGAAGATGTACCCGTTTTTTATGACTATTATGGTAGAATTATACAGGCTGGAGATGTTTTTATTAACTACAACCGTTTCGGCAGAGTATCCAGGGTTGGCGGATTATACGTAAATTATAATGTGCGTGGTAATTTCATCAATTGTTCAGGATTTATAAACGATTTCAATCGATACTATGTATACAGACCCTTTCATGCATTTTTCACGGTTCCTGTGGTAAGTAGATGTATCGTATTCGATAGACCATACAGAAGGTTTTACAACCCATACAGATGTTCTTATAGGGTTTTTAGAAACAATTATTACAATGGTTATTATGCCAGACCGTATAGAAGTAGAAATTTTTATAGACCACACCAGAGAGTAGCCAGCTATAACAGAGGCTATAGAGTGAACAGTGCTAGAAGTCTGGATTACAGAAATCGAGATAGAAGAAATGCGATGTATCAAAGAAATGATCGCAACTTTAATACTATTAATCGTACCAGATCAGCTTCTATTGATAGAAACAGAGCCAGAGTTAATACCAATGCTTCCAGAAGTAGAAATACACAATCAGTAGATCGTACCAGATCTACAAGCAGAAGTACTAGAAATCGAGTAGAAAGTACTCAGAGAAATAGAAGCACTGTGGCTAATCGTTCTAACAGAAGTTCAGCAACCAGAGATCAGGCTGGAACGAATAATAGAAATCGAGTAGCATCTAAACCGAGAAGTTCTCAGAATCGAAATAAGGTTCAGTCTTCTCAAAGATCGCAAAGGAGTAGAAATGCGGTTGCCAGTCGTAGTACCAGAAGTAATGATAAGGTAAGAACAACAAGAAGCAACAAAAATAATCGCTCCGGAAATGTAACAAAGCGCTCTAATAATAGTCGATATACTAGCAAAGGAACTAGTACAAGATCGAAAGTACAAAAGCAAAGAAGCAATTCTTCTAACAGAAAAGCGAGAACGAGTAATTCAAACTCTCGTACGGCAAGAAGTAGAAGTTAAGATTATAAAGAATTTATTTTTTTGGTTGGTTAGTTGGAAAATCCCCCAGAGTTGTATGCTTAGGCACCTCGGGGGATTTTCTTTAGTAGATCGTTAATATCTTTTGACACTCTAAAAAAGTATAACAAAGCAATATAAATTGCTCCAATTATAATGCTCTTAATAACAATATTGAGTATTGGGTGAAATTGAAAATCCCAAAAATAAAACCCAAGAGTGAAAACAATTACCAAAGCAATTATCGAAAATGTTTCCTTCGAAAACGGATGCATTTTAAATTTTGAATAAACCATCCAAACTTTCGATAAATTATAGCAAAACACGGCAGTAAAGGTTGCTATTGCAGCTCCGGTAACACCAAAGATCGGTATACATATCCAATTAAGTAAAAAAGCCAGTACTGCCATTCCGATTCCGATGTATAAAATCAATCGGTAATAATCAGAATTAAATAGTATAGAATTATTATTTCCTAATAAGTTGTCAAATAATTTAGCTCCCCCTATCAATAGCACTACCCATATAAACAATTCGTATTCTTCTGGAATTAATCGAAAAAGTTCATTGACATTGCAAATAATTAAAACGAACAATAAACCACTAATTGCAAAAAGGTTCAAAGAACTTTTTTTATACAATTCTTTTAGTTGTTTAAAACTCTTTTCATTAATCAATTTAGCAGTCAACGGATAGGTAATCTGATGCATTGCTCTTGATGGAATGATAATAACACTGGCTATATATGCGCAAATACCATATTTAGCAACGTATTCAATAGGAAGATAACGCTCGATCATAGTTTTATCCAAATCAATTAATAAAGTTGCTACAGATCCCGCCAATAATATAAGTAGGGAATATTTAAATACCGCAATATGATTGGCTGGTAACGAAAAATTAAATCTAAACTTATATAATGTGAATGCGTACAGCATCATCATCAATAATCGAAGAATATATACGACTATGATTCCATAAATGAACTGTTGTACTGTGATTACTTTAAAATAAACAAATAACAACAAGATCATTGTACCAATACGTACAAATAATTCCTTTAAAATATTACCAAAAACACTCTTTAGTTTTACTTTCGCCCACGCAAAAAATATTTCAAAGTATGACAAGGTAATAGCTAAGACATATATGGTCCAAACGTATGGCTGAACGATTGTATTATCATCCTTAAAGAAATCAAGAATATAGTGGTATAAAGCAGATCCGATCGCTCCTATAAACACGGCGATACATAATGGCAATAGAAGCATCATACTTAGGAATCGGTTTTGTTGATCAGAATTCGTATAAGAAGAATAAAACTTCACTATAGTATTATGAACGCCAAAAGCCATCAAGGGCCAAATTAAATTGGATGCAGAAAACAGATAGGAAACAAGACCGTAATACTCCTCTTCTAAAAACTTAGTAAATAAAAATAAGGTGTTAACAGCGCCAATCCCGAAACCCACACAGGTAATAATTACATTTTTTATGGATTGATTAACAACTATTCCCATTATTACAGACTATAACTTTACTTCTTTAGATTTTTCAGTAGCAGAGACATTTCCTTAGTTAGTTCTCTCCTGCTATACTTTTCGATCCCTTTTGTTTTCGCTACCAATTTTCCCTCTTGAAATTTCTTAAAATAGGCAAGTACTATTGTTTTCATTTCATCATATTGATCATATTCGAAAAAGCTACCGGAGTTCGTTTCTTTTATCAATTTCGAAATATCCGCTTCTGAAGGGCCTACAGCTAATATAGGTCTTTTAGAGACCATATATTCAAATAGTTTTCCGGGTATTATACACTTTGTCTTTTTGCTATCAATTTCTATTAGTAATAAAACTTGTGAGCTTCGTTGAATTTCTATGGCCTCTTTATGTGAAACATATCCTTTGATATCTAAAAAAACCGATAATCCAGCTTCATTGATAGAAAACAATACATCTTCGCTTACTGCTCCAACTAATTGTAATCTAAAGGCTTTAGCAAATTCATCATTTTCTTGCGTAAGATCGTAAAGTACCTGCCACAATTTGTTTGGGTTTCTCCCCGATAAAAGAGAGCCGATATGAGATATGGTAAATTTTGTATCTAGTTTAACAGCACCAATGTTCTCTCTGTCATATCCGTTAGTTATTACTGAAATAGGTTTACTTGTAATTTTTTTAAATTCTTCTTTCGTCGTATAACTAGTCACTGTAAGTTGGTCTGCTGAATTAAGAACAGTTTCTTCTAGCTTTTTGTGTTTACGAATAGAATTTTTTGAAAGTTTTAATTGATGATGATATCCAATAGTAGTCCATGGATCTCTAAAATCTGCTAGCCAGTTGACATCTGTTTTTTCTTTTAATCCCTTCCCTATCAAATGTATACTATGTGGCGGACCTGTAGTAATAACTGTTTCGATATCGTTTTGTAAAATGTACCTTAAAAGAAACTTCGTAGATGGCTTAATCCAAAATTTACGTGCATCCGGTATAAAAAAATTACCCCGTATGTACAACAAAAGTCTTTGCATAAACGACTGTTTTTCTTTTTGGGGGATAATACCTTTACTAATGGTTTCAGATTCTTTTTTAGAAAAAAATTCAGCAAAACGATACGGTTCAAAAATTGGCTGTTTTATAATCGTTATGTCCTTAGGAATATCAGAAATCAAAGATTCATCCGCTAATGGATAGGTAGGGTTTTCCGGTACATATACGATAGGTTCTACATCAAATTCTTTAAAATATTTAACGAATTTAAGCCACCGCTGAACTCCGGGACCACCAGCCGGTGGCCAATAATATGTGATGAGTAAAATTTTCAAAATTTACTATGAATTCTCTTGAGAAATTAAAGATCTCCGATTTTTAAACTCCAAAAACAAAGCTCCCAAAAACAATAAGCAAAAGATAATAGAACTTGCCAAAGTAATTGTACTACCCGTTTGTACTACTTGAGGTTCGAATTTAAATTCTACGGTATGCTGACCTACTGGAATTTTTAGACCTCTTAGCATATAATTTACCGGATAAATTGTCTCGGGATTACCATCTATATAAGCATTCCATCCATCTTTATAATAAGTTTCGGAAAAAACAAGAAATCCCTGGTTTTTTGCATAAACATTATATGATAGATGATCCGGATCTGTTTTGGATATAGAAACCGTAGACACACTATCCTTTACAGGATGATAGTTTTCTAAGGCTGCTTTAAAATCATTTTGGATGACAGCTGTTTTTTTAGTGTCTATAGTGTTTAATGCTTCAAATTCTTCTTTATAACCATCTACAAACTTTAGGTTTTCAACAAACCAGGCAGGTCCGTTTGCCGAAGGATTTTCCTGAACGCCCAGTTGTCGATCTTCATTTTGCTGTATAATATACTTTATATTAAGCATATTTACTACTTGTAAATTTCCTTTTGCAATATGACCGTAAAATATATCTTCCATCTTTCTAGGACGAACAGCAGAATATCCATTTACCGAATTAAAAAAATAATTAGTATGCGAATTATTAAATCCTCTTGCCTGATCTAAAACCCTATAATAGGATTCATCCTTTAAAATTTCTTTATCCACAGTAGTTGGCTGAAAATATGATTTGTAGGTACGCTTAGAAATGAATGATTCACTATCTACACTCCGACGACCAACACCAACCAGATCCACAAGAATTAGTAGTCCGACGCCCACAATCATCAAATTTTCAGATAGTTTTTTCTTTAATGTAAACCATAGCAATCCTCCAATTAATAGGATAAAAATTAATGAGCGTAAGCTATCACTCTTCATTATAGTAATTCGATCCTCTTTGATTGCATCAAAAATAGCAGGTTGTTCGATCGCCAATTGAACATCGTTAGGTGATTTAAAACTGAACAGGCTTCCTCCGAATAACCAAAATATCAAGCACAATCCTCCGAAAATACTCAACGATATTAAATATTTCTTCTGTCGCTCCTGAAATGAAGTTTTTTCATTAAACAATTGATACAAACCAAAAACAGCAGCAATCGGTATTAATAATTCTAAAATTACCTGAATACTTGAAACCGCTCTAAATTTATTATACAAAGGAACATAGTCTACGAAAAATCGAGTTAAAAAATCAAAATTTTTACCCCAACTTAAGGTAAGAGATAAAATAATTCCACCCAAAAGCCACCATCTTAATCTACCTTTCACCAATAACAAACCTAACAAAGCCAAGAACACCACAGTTATACCTAGATAAGGAGGTGCTTCTACGAAAGGCTGTGCGCCCCAATATAAGCCAGTGACATTAGCATAATAATCGGCCTGTTCCGGAGGTTGACCCAATTCTATTAATTTCTGATAAAAAGCTGAATCTTTTCCGAGATCAGCCGCTCTTCCTAATCCCATTAGCTTAGGAACAAAAAGATTCAATGATTCTAATTTACCATAACTATATTCTGTAATATATTCATAATCGAGTCCATTCTTTTCAGAAGAGGTTGCAGCTGCGTCTGCCAACAAATTTTTTCCTCTGATACTCGTTTCTGCATATTCTGCAGTAGATAACAAGGTGGTAGCGTTTGTTGCTAAACCAAGTAGGGCTGCAACAATTAGAATAGCCGAAGACTTTAAAAAATGAGGGAGTTCTTTTCTCCTAAAAGCATCAATAAAATAGGTTACACCAATCAAAAATACTAATAAGCCCAGATAATAAGTCATTTGGTAATGATTGGCCTGTATTTCTAACCCCATAGCCAGAGCGGTAAGTAGAAAACCCCAGATATATCGTTTTTGAAAAACTAGCAAAATACCTGAAATCACCAGTGGGAAATACGCAATTGCGTGGGCTTTAGAATTATGTCCTACTCCTATTATTATAATAAGATATGCAGAAAACCCAAACGCTAATGCGCCTAAAATTGCCATTTCCCATGGGATTCTCATTACCAACAATAAAATATAAAAACAGATTAGATATAAAAACAAATAATCCGCCGGTCTCGGTAAGAAGCGTATCAGGCGATCTAATTTATCCATATAATCATGAGGAAATCTAGCCCCTAACTGATAAGTAGGCATTCCTCCATAGGCCGAATTATTCCAAAAAGTTTCTTTTCCGTTTTCTTTACGAAAATCCTTCTGTTGCTTGGCCATCCCTTCATAAAGTTTAATGTCATTCTGATACAACATTTTTCCACTAAGGACAGGGTTAAAAAAAGCTAAAGAAGCAATTATAAAACCTATAACAACCAGTAAATGTGGTAAGAATCTTTTTAGATTAGACATCATGTGCAAGCCGATTTACGAATGAAGCGCCAAATTAATCAATTTCCTCAAAATCGATGTACTCTCCCACATCTTTATTGCCAGATTTTTGTTTAGTTTTTTTATCTATAGTAATTTCATCCTTCTCAGAAGATTTGGGCTGTTGGTATTGCTGAAATTGTTGTTGAAACTTTTCTCCAGCTTTCTTTGTTACATATCTAAGCAATAGAGGACCGAATAAACGCGTTAGTATCTTTAATCCGTAATATATTAATAACAGAATGAGAATTACCTTTAATACCCCTGAAAAAGAAGCCACTTGCATAGATTTTTTTTTCAAAAATAGGGAACTCTCTATACAATTACATGAAGTCAATCCTAAAAAAATGATAAAATCTGCTATATTTGAACCAAATCTATTCAATATGAGCCCAAAATCTATGCTATTGCTGATAAGCTTATTCCTACTCGGTTTTACAGCAACTGCTCAGTATACTGAGAAAATTAACACGAACAGACCTGGAGTTTCTCAGGGTGCTTTTTCTGTTGGTAATAATGTTTTACAGGTAGAAGGTGGTTTTGGTTTTGGAAAAGAGAAACACAAGTTATTTGATACTAAGACGAATACATTTAACTTTGATTATACCATTAGATATGGCCTATTAATAGAACAATTAGAAATTAACTTGAATGGTAGTTTTAGAAGTGAAGGTATTAAGCAAACTGTAGGCGCTAATGAAGAAAAGATACGTAGAACTGATTTTGAATTCAATACTATTGGAGTTAAATATCTTATCTATGATCCCTATAAAAAACCGAAGGATAAAGATTCCATAAATTATGATGAATTAAAAAGCTGGAAAGAACGATACCGCTTTAAGTGGAAAAATCTTATCCCTGCTGTGTCCGCATATGTTGGTATGAACTATGTAAATGCTGATAACCCGTTTACATTTCCTACAGATCAAACAATCAGTCCAAAACTTATTGTGATGACCCAGAACAACTGGTGGACCAGTAATGCCGGTAGCTGGGTATTGGTAACTAATTTTATCGTAGATAAAATAACCACAGATAACCCTGCATATGGTTGGATCATAACCAGTACGCATACGCTCAATAATAAATGGGCTGTCTTTGGAGAGTATCAGGGGCAGAAAAGTGATTTTTATAGTGATAATATAGTTAGATTGGGGGGAGCGTATCTGCTTAATAATGACTTACAAATAGACGCAAATATTGCTACAAACTTTAAAGATACTCCTTCAATTTTCAGAGTAAGTGTTGGAGCATCCTACCGTTTTGACTGGCATAAAAAGGATGAGATAATTGAAAAACCTGGTTTTGAAAGTGGAATTAAAAAGAATGAGGAGGAATTAAATGAAAAAGAAAATGACAGCCTGCGAATTAATCAGGAATTTGAAGAAATAGAAAATGATAGTCTGAAACTAGAAAAAACTCCTTTCGTTAATGAATTTGAAGACGGAAGTCATCGGGACGCTATGGAGCAAGATCTAGATGAACGAAGAACTGAACAACGTTTAGAACGAGAACGAATTGAAAAGGAAAAACAAGACAAGAAAGACGATAAAAAGTTTCAGAAAGAAGAAAGAAGAAGATTAAAACGAGAAGCAAAAGAAGCCAAGCAGGCAGAAAAAGCTCGAATCAAAGCTGAAAAAGAAAAGCAAAAAATGATCGAGGACATAGATGCAGAATTGGATAAAATGGAACAGGATGAAGGCTTGGATGACGAATTAAAACAAATCGACGACGAACTAAAAAAGCTTGAGGAAATGGAAAAAGATCTTGAGCCGGAAAAAGCAGAAGAAAAGAAAAAGACAGAAGAAAAGAAAAAAGCTGACGAGGAAGAAGATGTAGATGCTGCATATGAAAAACTACAAAAGGAACAAGCTAAAGCGAAAAAAGAAGAAGAAAAACGCAAAAAGAACGAAGAGAAAAAACGTCTAAAAGAAGAAAAAAAGAAAAAGAAAGAAGAAGAAAAAAGAAAAAAAGCGGAAGAAAAAAAGAAAAAAGAGGAAGATGACAATGATAATGGGTAGTCTTTTCTATCAATTAAAATCACACTATGATAAATTTCTCCGAGGCAATTTTTCTTAGCATCTTAAAGAATTATGTTTTCGAAATTTAGACATTTACGAATTAAGACAAAATTCGTGGGTATCAAACCCTCCCAAAATAAAGAGCTAAGTGTTCGACACTTAGCTTCTTTTTTTGATCATTCTACCAAAATGAAGTGGCGTATATTTGATGTATATCAGATAGATTCTGATAAAATGATTTATACCATTAACTTATAAATTGAGGCATTTCCATTAACATATTTGCCAAAAGGGTTATATATTTGCTACGAACTAGAGAAGATGTATGATTACGATAAAAGAAATTACCTCTAAGGCAGATTTGACCACTTTTGTTAAGTTTCCCTTCGAATTATATAAAGACTCCCCTTATTATGTTCCTTCTATAATTAAAGAAGAATTGGATGTAATGAATCCAAAAAAAAATCCTGTTTTCAAAAATGCTGAAGCTAAATATTTTCTGGCGTACAATAAAAACACCATTGTTGGTAGAATAGCAGCAATTATTAATTGGATTGAAGTAAATGAACAACAAAAACCAAAAGTACGTTTTGGATGGTTTGATGTTATTGATGATATTGAAGTCACAAAGGCGCTATTAGAAAAAGTAGCTGACTTTGGGAGGAAACATTCATTAGAGTATATGGAAGGTCCGGTCGGATTTTCTAATATGGATAAGGCTGGTATACTAATAAAAGGGTTCGAAGAACTTAATACTATGATTACCTGGTATAATTATCCATATTATCAAAAACATATGGAACGGCTAGATTTTGATGATGCGGCAACCTGGGTAGAATACAAAATAAAAGTTCCTAAGGAAACAAAAGAAAAAGTAGTTAAGTTCGCAAAAATTATTAAGGAACGTTACCAACTTCAATTGCTTAAATTTAAGAAAAGTAAAGACCTATTGAAGTATGCTGATGACATGTTTGATTTACTAAACAAAACGTACAGTAGTCTTCAAACTTTCGTACCCATACAGCAATACCAAATCGAAATGTATAAGAAAAAATACCTGCCATATTTAAATCCGGAATATATTACCTGTATTGCCGATAAAAATGGTAAGTTAATTGCTTTTTCGATTGTGATGCCTTCATTCTCTAAAGCCTTGAAAAAAATGAATGGCAAAATATATCCTTTAAAATTTTTACATATTCTTAAAGCACAAAGAAGAAATGACACGGCCGCATTCTATCTTATTGGAGTTGACCCTGAATATCAAAACAAAGGAGTTACTGCACTTATATTTAAGGAAATGAATGAAACATTTATTCGTAATGGTATAGAAATGGTAGAAACTAATCCCGAGCTAGAAGAAAACAAAGCTATACAGGCTTTATGGAATGATTACGAACACGAACAGCATAAAAAGCGAAGAACGTATCGAAAAGATATTTAACCTATAAAAAAATCCGCTCAATAGCGGATTTTTTTATGTTATTATATTGAAAATGGAAACATTACTCTCCCATAGCCTCAGCTAACGCAGCTGACATCCTTTTGTAGGTTCCATTTTCTAAAGTTTCTCTAATAGCAGAAAATGCATTTAAAGTATCTTCAATATCCTGCATCGTGTGAGAAGCTGTTGGGATCAATCTTAGCAAGATCATTCCTTTAGGAATAACAGGATACACGACTATAGAACAAAAAACACCGTGATTTTCTCTTAAATCTTTGACTAAAGCCATTGCTTCGGGTATACTCCCTTTTAAATAGACCGGGGTAACGCAACTTTGTGTAGTTCCTAAATCAAAACCTCTATCGCGTAAACCACTTTGTAGAGCATTTACATTCTCCCATAACTTTGCTTTTAACTCAGGCATGGTGCGTAACATATCCAGGCGTTTTAATGCTCCAACTACTAATTGCATTTGCAATGATTTGGCAAACATCTGAGAACGAAGATTATACTTTAAATAATCTATGATCTCCTTATCAGCAGCAATAAAAGCCCCTGTACTCGCCATAGATTTAGCAAATGTGGCAAAATATACATCGATATCATTCTGAATGCCTTGCTCCTCTCCTGTTCCTGCACCTGTGGCTCCTAAAGTTCCAAAACCGTGTGCATCATCTACAAATAATCTAAAATTATACTTTTCTTTTAACGCTACAATTTCTTTCAATCTTCCCTGTTCGCCACGCATACCGAATACTCCTTCAGAGATTAATAAAATTCCTCCTCCGGTTTTTTCAGCCATTTTAGTAGCTCTCATCAAATTCTTCTCTATACTCTCAATATCATTATGGCGATAAGTGTATCGCTGTCCCTGATGTAATCTAACACCATCAATGATACAAGCGTGAGCATCGACATCATATACGATAATATCGTCTTTGCTTACCAGTGCGTCTATAGTTGACACCATTCCCTGGTATCCAAAATTCAACAAATATGCTGCTTCTTTATGTACAAATTCAGCCAGTTCATTTTGTAATTGTTCGTGGAGATCCGTATGTCCGCTCATCATTCTGGCACCCATTGGATACGCAGAACCGTAAGCGGCTGCAGCTTCTGCATCCACTTTACGAACTTCTTTCATATTGGCAAGCCCCAAATAATCATTAATACTCCAGGTAACTACTTCTCTACCCTGAAACTTCATTCTATTTGATATTGGTCCTTCTAGCTTCGGAAAAACAAAATATCCTTCTGCCTTATCTGCCCATTTCCCCAAAGGGCCTTTGTCCTTATAAATTTTATCAAATAAATCTCTCATCTACCGCAAATTTGATTTCTTTAAGTGTGCGAAAATACAGAAAATTGATGTGATAGCATAATTATATCCAAAATCACTACAATAAACTATTTTTTCATAAAAAAAGCATCTGTAAAATACCAGATGCTTCAATATATTTTTTATTAAAATTACTTAACAAACTGAACTTTTGTAGCGTCCTCTTCGTGAACACTATCAAAAAATCCTTGTTCCATCATCCACTCATCACTAAATACCTTACTCATATAACGAGAACCGTGATCGGGCAAAATGATTACAACATTGCTGTTTTCATCAAATTCTCCCTGCTTTGCTAATTGTTTTGCTCCTTGTATGGCAGCCCCACTGGTATACCCTAAAAAAAGGCCTTCACTTTTTACCAATTCTCTAGCCGTATGGGCACTTTCCTCGTCGCTAACCTTCTCAAATTTATCAATCATATCAAAATCTGTTGCCGTAGGTATAAGATTTTTACCTAAACCTTCGATTCTATACGGATAAATCTCTTCTTCATCAAATTCTTTGGTCTCGTGGTATTTTTTCAAAACTGATCCATAGGCATCAATTCCTAATATTCGAATATCACTATTTTGTTCTTTCAAATACTTTGCTGTTCCAGAGATGGTGCCTCCAGTTCCACAACAAGCAACAAAATGGGTAACCTTTCCATTCGTTTGATTCCAAACCTCTGGTCCGGTGGAGTTATAATGCGCATCAATATTCAATTCGTTGAAATATTGATTTATGTAAACAGATCCTTGTGTTTCTTCGTGAAGCCTCTTGGCTACCTGATAATAGGATCTTGGATCATCAGCACTTACATGTGCAGGACACACATATACTTTTGCACCCATATTTTTAAGCATGGCGATCTTATCCTTAGACGATTTTGAACTAACTGCTAAGATACACTCATAGCCTTTTATTACACTAACCATCGCCAAACTGAATCCGGTATTCCCACTGGTTGTCTCAATGATAGTACTACCGGGTTTTAAAATACCTTTTCGTTCAGCTTCTTCGATTATATAAAGTGCAATTCTATCTTTGGTGGAATGCCCTGGGTTGAAAGATTCTATTTTTGCATAGAAATTTCCCGGAAAGCCTTTCATAATTCTGTTCAGTTTTACAAGTGGGGTATCACCTATAAGCTCTAAAACATTATTATAAGCCTGAATATCTTCTCTCATAAGGTTGTGTTTTACACAGATCAGCAGAACTAGAAAAGGGGAGTCTACAGTCTGTCACAAAAACGCTACGAAGTTACATGAATTTTTTGAATTAATTCTTTATACCTTCTAAATCTAACAAAAAAGCATACTCTTCTGCCACTTCTTTGAGTGCCTCAAATCTTCCTGAAGCTCCTCCATGACCAGCGTCCATATTAGTATGTAATAACAATTTATTAGTATCGGTCTTTAATTCTCTTAACTTAGCTACCCACTTAGCAGGCTCCCAATACTGTACCTGAGAATCATGTAATCCGGTAGTAACTAAAATATTTGGATATTCTTGTGAAACTACATTATCATAAGGTGAGTATGATTTCATGTATTCATAATACTCCTTATCATTTGGGTTTCCCCATTCATCATACTCGCCGGTAGTCAATGGAATGGTATCATCCAACATGGTTGTCACTACATCCACAAACGGAACTGCAGCTACTATTCCGTTATAGAGCTGAGAAGCCATATTTATAACAGCCCCCATCAATAAACCACCTGCAGATCCACCCATAGCGTATAAATGTTCTGAAGATGTATATCCCTCTTCAATCAAAAATTTAGAGCAATCTATAAAATCACTGAATGTATTTTTCTTTTTAAATAACTTACCATCTTCATACCAGGAACGTCCAAGGTACTCTCCACCTCTTACATGTGCAATTGCATAAACAAAACCTCTATCCAATAAACTTAGTCTTACTGTAGAAAAATACGGATCTATTGTAGAGCCGTAGGATCCATAAGCGTATTGAAGTAATGGATTGGCACCATCTTTTTTGACAGTATTCTTGTAAACTAACGATATGGGTACCTTGGTTCCATCAAATGCAGTCGCCCATACACGCTCTGATATATAATTATCTTTATTAAAACCACCCCCTAACACCTCCTGTTCTTTCATAACCACTTTTTCTCGTGTTTCCATATTGAAATCAATTACAGAATTAGGAGTTATAAGAGAATTGTAGGCATATCTTAGTATTTTAGTATCGAAATCCACATTGGTACTTACATAAGCGGTGTACGTCTCATTATCAAACGGAAGGTAATATTCTTTGGTACCATCCCACTTTTTGATATTAATTCTATTCAATCCATTGCTACGTTCGCTTATAACCAAATACTCTTTAAAAATATCAACATCTTCTAATAAAACATCTTTACGATGAGGGATTAAATCTATCCAATTTTCCTTTAATGTATTTTCTTGTGAAACCTTCATTAGTTTAAAATTCTTGGCTTCATCTGCATTGGTTAGTACATAAAAATTATCCTCATAATGTGCTATTCCGTATTCTAAACCTCTAATTCTTGGCTGAAAAACAGCAAAATTTTCTGTTGGACAATCTGCTTTTAAAATATGATATTCTGAGGTAAGCGTGCTACTGGATCCTATAACAATATATTCCTTCGACTTTGTCTTATATACAAATGTATTAAAAGTGTCATCCTTTTCGTGATAAACCTCTATATCGTCATTAGAATCTGTACCCAGTGTATGTCTCAGTATTTTATAAGATCTTAATGTTTCATTATCTTTTTTAGTGTAAAACAAGGTTTTACTATCAGCTGCCCAGGTGCTTCCACCTGTAGTAGTTTCAATTGTCTCCGGATATATTTCACCTGTAATAAGATTTTTAATACGTATGGTATATTTCCTTCTACTTACAGTATCTATACCAAAAGCAATCAAGGTATTATCAGGGCTTACGTTTAATCCCACCATTCTAAAATACGGATGCCCTTCCGCTTCTATATTACAATCGAATAAAATTTCTTCTGGAGCATCCAGATTTTCTTTTTTTCTGGAATATATAGGATAATCTTTACCTGTTTCATATCGTGTAATATACCAATATCCATTTAGTTTGTATGGCACTGAAGCGTCATCCTCCTTGATGCGGCTTTTCATTTCTTCAAAAAGTTTTTTCTGAAAATCTTTGGTATGCGAAGTCATTCTATCATTATACTCATTTTCACGTTCTAAATAGTCAATCACTTCCGGATTATCTATGTCATTTAACCAGAAGTAATCATCGATACGAATATCACCATGTTTTTTCAGGTATTTAGGCTTTTTGTCTACCCTGGGACTTTGTACTTCTATCTCCAATGTTCTTTCTTTATAATAGTTACGTGAAGTTGCAAAAGTAAGAGTTCGTCAGAATATAACTCACATACTTTTCATAATAATCTCTTAGTTTATTAACAGGTAAAATACTAATTTTGTTCTTAATAAATCATTAAAATAAAACACTAATGTTTGGAGACATGATGGGAATGATGGGTAAATTAAAAGAAACCCAGAAAAAAGTTGAAGAAACTAAAAAGAGACTAGATACTGTTTTAGTAGATGAAAATAGTTCTGATAATCTGTTACAAGTAACGATCACTGCAAATCGCGAAATCAAAAGTATTTCTATTTCTGATGAATTACTCAATGATAGGGAACAGTTAGAAGACTACCTAATTCTTACACTTAACAAAGCTATTAAAAAAGCTACAGAAGTAAATGAAGCAGAGTTAGCGGCTGTAGCTAAGGAAGGAATGCCAGATATACCTGGTTTAGATCTATTTAAGTAAACCAAGTTGGTTTTCTAAAACAAAAGTGGGATGTCCAAATAGGCAAGATTATAGTTGGGTCTACGATTACTTCCGTTTACTCCTTTAGAAAGTAAATATATTATTAAAGTACGGTCTATGTATTCAGAAAGACTTCTCTTACTGTTTTAGACCTTCTGAAATATATATAAAGGTTACCCCGATTTTAGCTCTGAAATTATTTTTGAAAAAAAGTTTTAATCAAATATCGACAAAAACTTTAGTTTTGATTATTTATAAAATGTATTTAGAAATATCAAATTATATATATTAAAAGATAGTATTATGATTTATATCTAAAGACTATTTAGATTATTGATATACTATGCTTTTAATTTGATAAATCCACCTTAAAAACATGATATACTATTTTTATATTTTTCTTTCTGCTATTTATTCTATATTTTTATCAAAATCATTCTAAAATTCTTTAAAACTCTACAATATGTTTGAACTCAAAAACAAGGAGGGATCCAATAATTTTCATTTTACCTTAAAAGCAAAAAATGGACAGGTAATTTTAAGCAGTGAAGTATACAACAGTAAAGCAGCAGCCGTAAACGGAATTGCATCAGTACAAAAAAATGCTCCGGAAGATGGCAGATATGAAAGAAAAACCGCTAAAGACGGAAAATTCTTTTTTAATCTTAAAGCCACTAATGGTCAGGTAATCGGTAGTAGTCAGATGTATTCTTCTGAATCAGGAATGGAAAATGGAATTAATTCTGTTAAAGAAAATGCACCAGGAGCTGACACTAAGGAAATTTAAATTTATTAAGTGTTATATTTTATAAATCTAAATAAAGCTGTTCAATAATATGAACAGCTTTATTTTTATTGGGGTTTCTGTAGTAATTCTAAAAAATATTCGTGCATTTCACTGGTATAATCAAGATGAGTCACAAACCTTAGTTTTCCTTGGCCCATGCCATAAAAGTGAATATTTCTGGAAGCCATATTAGCTATAAATTCTTTTTCATTACCATCAATGGTAAAAATAATAATATTTGTATCTATTGGCTCTACACTAGTCACAAAGGATACTTTTTTTAAAACTTCTCCTATTTCTTTCGCTTTTTTGTGGTCTTCACTTAGACGGTGCAAGTGATTCTCTACCGCATATAATCCAGCCGCTGCCATATATCCTATTTGACGCATCCCGCCACCCAGAATTTTCCTTACGCGAATCGATTTTTCCATAATATCTTGATTACCAATCAATACCGAACCCATTGGCGCGCCCAATCCTTTGCTAAGGCATACAGATATTGTATCAAACACTTTCCCATATTGTTTAGGGTCTTCTTTTTTAGCAACGATAGCATTCCACAACCTTGCACCGTCTAAATGATATCCAAGGTTATGATCGGAACATACTTTCTTGATTTTTAATATTTCCTGAAAATCATAACAAGCACCACCACCTTTATTTGTTGTATTCTCGATACATACCAAACTGGTTAAAGGACTATGATAAAAATCCGGTGGATTAATGGACGTCAGAACTTGATCTGCCGTTATCATACCTCTATGCCCATCAATTAACTTACACGAAACCCCACTGTTAAATGAAACTCCACCTCCTTCATAGTTGTATACATGTGCATACTTATCGGCTATGAGTTGTTCACCAGGTTGTGTATGTAATTTTATAGCCGCTTGATTAGCCATACTTCCTGACGGAAAAAACAGTGCATTATCTTTACCAAACATTTCCGCTATTCTTTTTTCGAGGGCGTTAACCGTTGGATCCTCTTTATATACATCGTCTCCTACTGTAGCATTTAATATGGCATTTAACATATTCGAGGTAGGCTTAGTGACCGTATCACTTCTAAGGTCTATTGTCATTTAGGTGTTTGATTTTTTTTGACACTTAATACGTTTAAATTATTTATAAACTCACAAGTAAAACTTCCTATCGGAGAACCATCAGGAATTTTGGGTGAAGGTATAACTTTAAACTTTTCCGGTTTATTCATAAAATACTGAATTTGTTGTAAGTAATAATCATAGTATACATCATTTAGTTTATTTGAAGTAAGTAAAGATTTTATCTTTTTTAGTGAAGCATAAGCTAAAGCTCTCACCTGGGGATACCCGTTCTTATCATTACTTAAATTCATCAAATGTTTTAATGTATTGCTTTTTACTGCCTGCTGGATTTCGTTATAATAATTATTTTTAGGGTTCACCTCAAAAACTGTTTTGATCAATTCGTCCAAGACTTCAGAAGCCCCTAATTGCGAAGGATCCAAACTACTTTGCTGTACTAGTCGTGAAATCCTTTCAGGGTGTAGTATAAGTGATAAACTCATATCGCTTGCTGTAGCAGCAGCACTAATAGCATCAAATGCTACACCTGTTTTGCTATTAAAAGATTCTCTTGTTCGCCCGTATCCATATGCTCTTGGAGGAAACAATTTTAATTTATCCTCAGGGATCGCTAGAATCTCTGGCGATAACGTTTTAAGTACCTGATTCAACGCTTTTCGCTGTTCCTTCTCTGAAATTACTTCTACAATCGTTTGTCCATCTCCTTTAACAGCATAATTGTAATTGAGGCCACCAATCAATTTTACTGCGGCTTCTGTTTGATATCTATGAAAAAAGTATAATGGAACAAAAACATCTTCTAAAACAGAATAAGGCTCACCTATCCTGATGTTATCTTCTGAAAAATTACTAATTGCAACTTCTCTAACATTTAAAACATTTTTTAATTCTTCAGAAGCACTTTTACCATTATCCCATAAGTGAGCTAAACCGTGTGCCCCTCCTCTAGCCCTTGCATCACTATCTGATATAAAACGTAACCCTGATGTATAGGCTTCATCTAAGATAATATTGAGTGCCTTATGTTCATCAACTCCTTGTTTAAAATCAGAATAACTATAAGCAACTGTTACTTTATCCCAAGCGCCGATTTTGGTATCATACGCATCAGAAAAATCTATCTTTCCACCCTTCAGGCTTACGCTAGGATGCGGATAATCCATTACAGAGGCTCTGTTACTAGTACTGGCAGCAAAATTATGTGCAAAACCAATAGTGTGCCCCACCTCGTGTGCAGATAATTGACGAATTCTGGCTAAAGCCATTTCTAACATTGATTGATAATTTTGATCGTTTTTAGCAAATGGTTTGTTAGATAATGCTTGTGCGATAAGAAAGTCCTGACGAATTCTTAAGCTACCTAAACTAACATGTCCTTTAAGTATTTCTCCAGTTCTGGGATCTACAACACTTGCTCCATAACTCCACCCACGTGTAGAACGATGTACCCATTGTATCATATTATATCGTAAATCCATAGGATCAGCATCTACAGGAAGCATTTTTACCTGAAAAGCATCTTTAAACCCGATAGCTTCAAACGCCTGATTCCACCATCTTGCGCCATCTAGTAAAGCTGACCTAACCGGTTCTGGGGTACCAGGATCTAAATAATAAATGATTGGTTCCTTAGCTTCGCTCACAACTAATTCTGGATTTTTCTTCTCTAATCTATGTCTGGTAATATATCTTTTTACAATGGGTTCCTGTATTGGCGTCGCGTAATCTAAATAGGATATTGATAAAGCACCACTTCTGGGATCAAATTCACGTTTTTTATAATTATCATCTGGTAATTCTACAAAAGAATGATGCTGTGTTACTGTAAGAAACTTCGAATCCGGAGCTACTGACCATATATTTCTACCTTTTGGTTCACCTTTATAAGTTATCAATGCCTCAAACTCTACATTTTTAGGAAATGCCTTTGTTCGCTCTAAACTTAATGCGCTTTTTGACTTATCTATACTGTAACTTCCTTCATTTTGACTTTTCAATCGATCAATTATCCCATGAGTGTCCTGCAATAAAAACGGAGTTAAATCAATAATAAATGTTTTCTCTTTTTCTTCTTTTATAGGAAAACCAAATAATACCGATCTAGCAAAAGCTTGCTCCACACTTTTTTGCTCTAATTTATTTTCTGTAATAGCCCTATATCTCTGATTGGGTTGTATTAACAGTAATTTGTTACCTGCTCTTTGAAATTTTACCACAACTCCACCTCCAATCTGTCCTCGATCTAACCCTATGTCATTAGAACCCAAACCTGTAGCCAACGAATGAACATATAAAAATTCGGTATTCAGTTTATGTACCTCTAAATACACCTCATCTTTATCTTGATTATAGTAAAAATTGAAATAACCCTTGTAAGATGTTAAGTTATTTTGTTTTTCTAAAAACTGTGCTGAAATGAGATGGCAAGCAAGTAAAAGCAGAAAAGTAAGATTTATTTTCATCTTAAAATGGATTATATAATTTACAAAAGCACTAAAACTATAAAATAATAGTAAAATTGTTTCCTTCTGAACTGTTAAATCCTATTTTTGTCAAAAATAATTTAAATATGATTAATACTGAGACTTTACAAGATCTTAGAGAGCGCCTGGTTGCGTTAAGGAGGTATCTTTGACATTGATGCCAAACTTATAGAAATAGCGAACGAAGAAGAAAAAACCTATGCCCCTGATTTCTGGGATAATGCACAGGAAGCAGAAAAATTAATGCGCTCTTTAAATGCTGAAAAAAAATGGGTTTCTGAATATGAGAGTAGTATAACTCTCGTAGATGATCTGGAAACTCTCTACGAATTTTATAAAGAGGGAGATGTATCAGAAAAAGAAGTAGAAGAGAGTTATTCAAAAGCGTTAGATCTTATTGAAAAGCTAGAATTTAAAAACATGCTCAGTGAGGAAGGAGACAGCATGAGTGCAGTACTTCAAATCACAGCAGGTGCAGGTGGAACAGAAAGTTGCGATTGGGCGAGTATGTTAATGCGTATGTATCTGATGTGGTCAGAAAAACAAGGCTTTAAAGTAAAAGAATTAAACTACCAGGAAGGTGATGTGGCAGGTATAAAAACTGTTACCTTAGAGATTGATGGTGAATATGCATTCGGGTGGTTGAAAGGTGAAAATGGAGTTCATAGATTAGTTCGTATTTCTCCTTTTGATAGTAATGCAAAGAGACATACATCATTTGCCTCAATATATGTTTATCCGTTAGCTGATGATAGCATAGAGATAGAGATCAACTCATCCGACTATGAAATCATAACTTCCCGATCAAGTGGTGCTGGTGGACAAAATGTAAATAAAGTAGAAACTAAAGTTCAACTTACACATTTCCCAACAGGAATTCAAATATCCTGTTCAGATTCCAGATCACAACATGATAATAGAGAAAAGGCTTTGCAAATGCTAAAATCGCAACTTTTTGAATTGGAGCTTAAAAAACAACAAGCCCAGCGCGATGAAATCGAAGCATCTAAGATGAAAATTGAATGGGGTTCGCAAATACGTAATTATGTTATGCATCCTTATAAATTGGTAAAGGACGTTAGAACTTCTGAAGAAACCGGAAATGTTGATGCTGTTATGGATGGAAATATTGACTCTTTCTTAAAAGCTTATCTTATGATGATGGGGCAAAAAAATGAAACGTAATAATTAACGAGATGACAACAATATATCACAATCCAAGATGTAGTAAATCCAGACAATGTCTGGCTCTTTTAGAAGAAAAAAAAGAAAATCTAAACATTATCAAATATTTAGATACTACTTTTACAGTAGCACAGTTAACCGGGGTAATCAACCAATTGGGAATAAAACCAATCGATCTGGTCAGAAAAAATGAAACTGTCTGGAAGCAAAGTTTTAAGGGTAGAGATTTTACTGATAAAGATTTGATAAAAATAATGTGCGAACATCCGAAACTTATTGAAAGACCTATCATAATTAAAAACGATAAAGCCGTAATAGGGCGCCCGCCAGAAAAAGTGATTGAGATACTATAAACTAAAAAACTGCTTATGTTGACACAAGCAGTTTTTTTATAACCTTTTCTAAGAGTTACTAATTACATTGTTGACCACTACTTGGACATCCACAGACCGGTGGTGGTTCGCAAGGATTGGCACAAGGACAGGTCTGTTGTTCAAGAACAGATATAGTTACATTTGCAGTGGCTGTTGCTCCATTATTATCAGTAACCTCCATAGTAACCGTGTATATTCCACCTCTACTAAAAGTATGTGAAGTGGCTAAAGGAAAACCTCCTGATTCTCGTGGACTACCATCGTCAAAATCCCAAACAGAAGATTGAATAGTACCATCACTATCAGTAGAGTTATTATTAGTAAATAAAACTGCGAACGGTGCGATACCACCTGTATCGCTAGCAGTTATTTCTGCTGTTGGAGGGTCATTGACAATCACCATTCTTTCTGTAGTCGCTATATTACCTGAAGTATCTTCTGCCGAGTATGTTATACTGTAGGTTGCTGCTACACTCGTGTTAACAGAGCCGGATGTACTCACGCTCACGGTTCCATCCACATCATCAATTGCTGAAGCCCCTTGTTCTGTATATACGCCACCTAGTTGTATTATCGTAGGATTTTCTCCATTTAAAGTAATATTAGGAGGAGTGGTATCCGGGCTAGTCACTGTAATTTCAACAGAAACCACTCCTGTTCCTCCATAATTATCTATTACATTCAGTGAAGCAGTATAAATTCCGGGCGTGTTATAGGTATGCGAAGTATTAAAAGGGAAAGTTCCTTGAGCATTCGAACTACCATCCCCGAAGTTCCATATAGTTGTTTCGACAGTTCCATCACTATCAGATGATCCTGTATCATTAAATGATACGCTTAGTGGAGCAATACCTGATAAAGGAGTAGCATTAATTACTGCCGTAGGAGGGTCATTTACAATAACTGTTCTTTCTGCAGTCCCTACATTACCTGAAGTATCTTCTGCCGAGTATGTAACGGTATATGTACCTGCAACCGTAGTATTAAGATCAGATGTGTCAATATTCAACATAGAACCATCATCTACAGTAGCTCCTAATTCAGTATAATTCTCACCTAATTGTAAAATCTGAGGATTATCACCAGTTATTGTAATCACCGGAGCTTCCGTATCAGGATCATCATAAACAACATTTACCGGCGCTTCCCGGCTAATTGGTGTTGTATTTGTGTTAACTACTGTAAAATTGATGTTATGTTCTCCACTAATCGTTCCCGTATATTCTCCAAAAGATGTACCAACGACCAAAGGAATGGTTTCATTTGCAGCATAGGTTACATTGTTATACACCAAACTTCCTGTATTCGATGTAGTATAAGTCATAATGTATGTAGAAGTTCCAACAGTTTCCTCTAGGGTAAATCCAATCTCAATCGGATTATTTGTAAGTGCCTGTAAAGTTTCTGTCCGCGCTGTAAATGTAAAATCAGGAGTATCTCCAACTTCGACTATAATACTTTTTTCAACACTTACCCCTAAACTGCTTGTAGCTGTAAATAAAATTTCAACGGTACCTATAGTAACACCTTCAAACTTCCAGCTAGAATCACCAACCGGAACTTCGACAGTAGTTTCAGGGTTTAAAGCTGTTCCATCTACTAATATGTTTCCTGATCCTATGATATCTGCATCCGGAGTTCCAAAAACATACTGCACATTATAAGTGGCTGAACTAATTTCAGAAATACTTAAATTTAAATCAATCTCACCATCTACATATGTTGATTCTGGAGTTGGCACCACATCAAAAGTAAACGCAGTGTCGTTTACATTATAAGTCAAAGCAAAATCTTCTTCTCTTTCAGATTCGTCGCGAATTGTGATGGTTACTTTATTAGTGCCGACGGTGGTTCCAATATATTCTACGGTAAACTGCGGACCTGAAGGTAGATCAACAAATTGATCTTCCTCTATTCTTTCAGAATTGACCATATAATACCCTGCTCCTTCGGTAACATTATATTTTATCTGATAATCTCCTGCATCAATAGTTCCTCCACCGGTAATTGTAAAACTTGTAGTTTCAGGAGTGTCTAAAAATGCATCTATGGTAATTTCGCTGAATTCCACTTTAAAGAACACTACTAATTCATCGGTTACCTCTTTATTACAAGCGATTACTAAAGATAGCAGAAGTACACTTCCCAGTAGATATTTATAAATTTTTCTCATCTCTTTATATTTATTGTTTAAATAGTCGATAATGATCAGATAGTATTGAATCTATCTTAACAACATACTATTTTAATATTAGTTTAATTCCTAGCCCGAAATATGGAGAAAACTCACCTATTTCACTATTTACATGATATATTTCCTGAGCTTTGATATTGATAGCCACCGTAGGAATTAAAAAGATATCTGCATCTAGTCCGGCATAAGCTCCAAACACCATCTTGTTAGTTTCGATATCCAGCACCTGATTATTTTCTAAAAGTTGATCTCCCTCATTAATAACCTCATAGCCAATAGTTGCTCCAGCACCAAGCGAAAGAGCAAACGTTCTCTTGTTATTCCTTAAAACATCAAAAAAGAAACCAGCATTGAAAGCATATAAATTGGCCGGTATATCAATATCTTGGTATTCTAAATTAGTAAAATTGGCTTGAACATTTAGTTGTAAATAATCAAATTCGTTTACTTTATAATCCAATGTAATCATACTCCCAAATCCCGAATCAACATATCCACCGGTCAAAGACAAAGCCATTTTATGACTCTGAGCATACATTGAAATTGAAGAAAAAAGAATTAAAGTAATTAATAAGGACTTATTAATTTGAAGTTTTTTCATATACCCTGTTTTTATTTAAAATGATATGTGCTCATTGTATTTTTCTGCAAAAAGCAATTGCAAAACTAAAAAACGCAAACGTATTTCACACTATAATTATTGTGTCTTTGTTGTAACTAAATTCTTTCAAATCATAATAAAGTATCAGTGAAAGTAGTATTTTGTTAAATTAACCTAACAAACAACACTCTTAAGGTGTTATAAATAAATACTTTACATTATTTAACACGTTTTTAACCGTATTAGATCAACCCTAAGTATATTTTTGGCACTTCTACAAATTAAATATGAAATAAGCCGTAATAGTTATGCTGATAACCAACAAAATGATTCTATGTCGGTTCCATCTGATCTTTAAAAGAATAATATAAAGAGATGAAAAACACCGTTATACTAATACTAGCAATAATCACGGGGATTTATGCTTACGGACAACAAAATGAAGTTAAGATTACCGGAAAAGTCATTGACCAGGTAACCAAAGAACCATTAGAGTACGCTACTATCTCTTTTTTTAATCCTAAAGAAAATAAAATTGTTACTGGTGGGATTACTCAAACAAATGGTAATTTTAGTATTAAAGTTCCTAAAGGTGTCTACACAATTTCTATTGAATATATTTCTTTCAAAACAAAAAAAATTACGCAACAAAAACTTTTGAAAAACACTGATGTGGGAATTATTAATCTTGAATTAGACACAGAGTCGTTAGATGATGTTGTTATTATTGCCGAAAAAACAACTGTGGAAATAAGATTAGATAAAAAAATATATAATGTTGGTAAAGATCTTACCGTTAGCGGTGGAACTGTAAGTGACGTGCTAGATAATGTACCTTCGGTTTCTGTAGATGTAGAAGGAAATGTAGCATTGAGAGGGAATGACAACGTGAGAATACTAATAAACGGCAAACCATCAGGTCTCGTAGGATTAAACAGTACGGAGGCATTGCGCCAGCTTCCTGCAGAATCTATAGAACGTGTAGAAGTTATCACCTCTCCTTCTGCCAGATATGATGCAGAAGGTACTGCAGGTATTCTGAATATTATTTTACGCCGTAGTAAGCTACAGGGGTTAAACGGCGCTTTGACTTTAAACAGTGGCTATCCCCTACAGGCAGGAATCTCAGGAAATTTAAATTACAGGACGGGCGATCTCAATTTCTTTACAACTTCCGGTTATAATTATAGAGAGGTGCCGGGAAATTCATTATCTGAAACACGTTTTTTAAATATTGATTCAGAAACCCAAATAGATAATCCGGATACGTTCTTGAACGAAAAAAGAGATTTCGACAGGATTCGCAAAGGAATTAATACCAATGTTGGTTTAGAATGGTACATTAATGATAGTTCCTCGATTACTTCTTCATTTTTTTATAGATCCAGTGACAATGAAAGTAATACGACGAATCTAATTACGGAGCCAGATGCTAATGGAAATATCCTGACTAGTAACCTGCGATTTGATCCCGAAGTTGAAGACGATATTACCAAACAATATTCGCTAAATTACAATAAAGACTTTAATGATAGCGGCCACAAGCTAACTTTTGATTTTCAAGTGGAAAATAGTGAAGAAGAGGAAGAGTCCAGAATTACGCAGGAAAATATTTCTACCGTAGAATTGGTAAACACTTTTGAAGAGCAAAATCGTATACTCCTTCAAACCGACTATGTACTTCCCATTGGCAAGAATACTCAGTTCGAATTGGGGTATAGAGGTAATTTTAATGAATTGGATACTGAATTCTTAGTACAATTTGATAACAACGGTACTGTGGTTACTGACACTAATTTATCAAACAACCTCATATACAAAGAATATGTAAATGCTGCCTATACTCAATATGGAAGTAAAATTGGCAGATTTTCTTATTTACTGGGTTTACGAATTGAAGGTACAAGGATTACTATTGATCAAAAAACAAGTGGTGATTTTAGCAAAAAAAATTATACCGATATATTTCCAACAATAAATTTAGGTTTTGAATTATCAAAAAAACAAAGTTTAACGCTGGGTTATAATCGAAGAATCCGTAGACCACGTTCCAGGTTTATCAATCCATTTCCCTCCAGATCCAGTGCTACTAACATTTTTCAGGGAAATCCAGATATTGATCCTAGTTACTCTAATGCTTTTGACCTAGGATATCTAAACAGAATAGGAAAATTGACTTTAAATTCTTCAATATACTATAACCGATCAACTCAGGTATTTACATTTATTTCTGAAGATACAGGAGATATCGTAATAATTGGTAATGGCACTGAAGTCCCGGTAATAAGGAGGTCTCCTGTCAACCTTGCCAGTTCTGATCGATATGGATTCGAGTTCAATTTAACCTATAGCCCCAACAGAAAATGGAGGCTTAATGGTAATTTTAATGCGTTTCAAAATAGCATTAGAGGTAATTTTAATAATCAAAATTTTGACGCTGACAATTTTAGCTGGTTCGTTAGATTGAGTAATAAACTTACACTCCCGGCAAAAATTGACTGGCAAACCATTGCCTTTTATTCTGGTCCGAGTGAAGATGCGCAAACCAAAAGAGAAGGGCTTTTTAGTGTAAATCTGGCTTTTAGCAAAGACTTTTTGAAGGATAAAGCATCCTTCACTTTTAATGTGAGTGATCTATTCAATTCCAGAAAACGCCAAAGCATATCTACCACAGAAACATTCATTAGTAATAGTGAGTTTCAGTGGAGAGAAAGAAGTTTCAATCTATCATTTACCTATAGATTTAATCAGAAAAAGAAGAGACAACGATCAAGAGGCAATTTTAATGGAGGAGATGATGAGTTCGAAGGATAAATTGCAATTTTATTAAAACTAATGGTAGCACATAAAAAAAGGGAGCTGATTCATCAACTCCCTTTTTATAATATATAACTACTGCTATTATTTAAGCCTCTTCTCTAGCCTTACGCTTAGCTTCTTGTTTTAACTTAAAGTTTTCAATAGTAGCACCAAAAATCCAATAGGGTACTACAAAGGTTAATAAAAATATCATTAACCAAAATCCTATGGTAAGGATCGTTAAAAATGCTAAAAAACCAAGGTATTGATCGAATTCGAACATAATAATAATCTTATTTCAATTTTTGCCAAAGATAATAACTCTTCCTTTTATCTCATAGTATAAATATGATTTATTTTTAAAACTAAAATTTTAATACCATTAGCTTTTAAAAAGTACATTCTTTATTCAGAAATAGCAGGACAAATTCTTAAATTTGCCCTTCGAAAAACAAATCATCACAGCTATGGAATATAGAATAGAAAAAGATACAATGGGCGAAGTAAAAGTGCCAGCTGATAAACTTTGGGGGGCACAGACAGAACGTTCCAGAAATAACTTTAAAATTGGCGCTCCGGGTTCGATGCCTTTAGAAATTGTATACGGTTTTGCGTATTTAAAAAAAGCTGCCGCCTTTACTAATTGCGAACTCGGAGTTCTTCCTATCGAAAAAAGAGATTTTATCGCACAGGTATGTGATGAAATTCTGGAAGGAAAACATGACGATCAATTTCCATTAGTGATCTGGCAAACGGGTTCTGGAACACAAAGTAATATGAATGTCAATGAGGTGATTGCTAATCGTGCCCATCAATTAGCCGGAAAGACAATTGGTGAAGGAGAGAAAACAATTCAGCCAAATGATGACGTGAACAAGTCACAATCATCTAACGACACTTTCCCTACCGGTATGCATATTGCTGCTTACAAAAAAATTGTGGAGATTACTATACCTGGTATTACTCAATTAAGAGACACATTGAAGAAGAAGTCTGAAACATTTAAAAATGTAGTTAAAATTGGACGTACCCATTTTATGGATGCTACTCCCCTTACTATTGGACAAGAATTATCGGGCTATGTTTCGCAACTGGATCACGGACTTAAAGCTTTGGAAAACACATTGCCTCACTTAGCAGAAATTGCTTTAGGAGGAACTGCTGTAGGAACCGGATTAAATACTCCTAAGGGATATGCAAAACGAGTTTCAGAATTTATTGCTCAGTTTACCGGTCTGCCATTTATCACTGCAGAAAACAAGTTTGAAGCATTAGCGGCACACGATGCTTTTGTAGAAACACATGGAGCCCTAAAACAAATTGCGGTCTCCTTAAATAAAATAGGAAATGATATCAGGATGTTGGCATCAGGGCCCAGAAGTGGAATAGGCGAACTAATTATACCTGCTAATGAACCAGGAAGCTCAATTATGCCGGGAAAAGTAAATCCTACTCAATGCGAAGCATTAACAATGGTATGTGCTCAGGTAATGGGTAACGATGTTGCAATTAATGTAGGCGGAATGCAAGGCCATTTTGAACTTAACGTTTTTAAGCCAGTCATGGCTGCTAATTTATTGCAGAGTGCTCAACTTATTGGTGATTCTTGTGTGTCTTTTGATGTTCATTGCGCACAGGGAATTGAACCCAATCAGGCAAGAATAACCGAGTTATTAAATAACTCCTTAATGTTGGTAACTGCTCTAAATACGAAAATCGGATATTATAAGGCTGCAGAAATAGCTAATACAGCACATCAAAACGGAACTACCTTAAGGCAAGAAGCTGTAGGATTAGGGTATGTAACAGAAGAAGAGTTTGATCAATGGGTAAAACCAGAAGATATGGTAGGATCACTTAAATAAAAAGAGTCCTTTTTAAGACAATAAAAAACCGGATGTGTCTGCATCCGGTTTTTTGTCCCCACTATTATAACTAATTATTAGAATTTCCCCCAAAATTCTAATATTATGTATCTTCCAATTTACAATTACATCCTATCTGTGTATCGCGTGGCTACAAGCTTTTGGAAGTTCTCTTAAAAATTCTTGTATAAATTTGAAATTAATGCGAAATGGTTTCATAATATTGTTGTGTAAAGTTGTTGAATAGACTCTTATTTTTATTTAATATAAAATTAGCTGCTTAGATAAGCTAATGAAATACGCAAAAACCCCTATATTTCATTTTCTCTTTTTTGATGATCTACAATTACCTGTGAATTGCGTGACTACTCGCTTTAGGAAGTTCTTTTAAGAATTCTAAAATAAAACGAAAATTGATATTTAGTAAGTTCATAGTATGGTGTGTAAAATGATTAGTAACGTTTAATTAATTTCTATGATACAAATATAGTTCAGGAATACACATGGCGCAATGGGGGAAAACACCCGAAATTAATAGTGGGATATCCCCTTTTATTATCTAAAACATTGAAAAACAAAATTTTATGAAGAACTTTCAAATAAAAACACTCCATTCTAATAAATTCATCGTATCCGATTATGATAGGTATTAAAATGTAAAGCATATCACTATCTTTGGTAATTAAACTTACAGATTAAACAAGATAATATGAAGAAACTATTTTTTGTTATTCTTTCACTAATCGTATCTGTTAGTTGTAAATTTGATCATACACATATAGAGAAAGAAAAAGATTTGATAAGCCCAAATGATAGTTCTGTTTTTATTAGTGAACGGCAATTACATAATCAAAAAATTGAGGACTATAATTTTAAGACTGAAGCGCAATGGGATAGTCTACATAAAATTTCTAATAAAAAAGTACTTCTCAAGAAAGGAAAAGTCCATCCTGATAAGCGCACATTTGGCTGGCATCTTTATTCTAATGGTTCTTCTTACAAGAACTATAATTTTTCTATGCTGTGGGGAATTTCTTATTTTTCATATGCAGTCCAGCCCGAAACCGGCAGTTATAAAAATATCCATCAATGGAAAACAACGTCTTTGATAGATTCAGCTAAGTCAAAAGGTTGTAAAGTGTTTTTATCAATCTCTAACTTCGGAAGAAAGAACAATGCTGTTTTCTTAAACAATCCGAAAGCACAGGAAACATTAATAGATAGTGTATCTGGTTTATTAGATTTAAGATCTGCTAATGGAATAAATATTGATTTTGAAGGAGTCTCCAAAAAAAGTAAAGCCAATTTTACCAGATTTATCATTCAGTTATCTAAACATCTAAAACAAGAGAATCCAGATTATATGTTTTCTTTATGCCTGTATGCAATCGATTGGAATGACATTTTTGATATCAATGCTATTGATCCATATATTGATTTTTATACTCTAATGGGATATGATTATTACGGTAGCTTTAGCAAAACTACTGGACCTGTTACTCCACTTAAGAAAAGTAAAAAATTCGGAAATGGTTTAGAGACATCTGTTAATTACTATAAAAACAAAGGTGTCCATCCTAACAAGCTAATTATAGGGCTACCCTACTATGGAGCAGAATGGTATACTAAAAGTCCTCATATAGGTACCGCCGTAACAAAATTTAAATCTCATCCCCGGTATCAATTAATAAAGAAAATTTATATCGACTCTCTAAAAACACCTATAAATTTTGATCCTAAGAGTTCTTCAAGCTATCTCATTATTAAAGATAACGATAGCACATATAGGCAAATATTTTTTGAAGACGTAAAATCCTTATCCATTAAATATGATTGGATAAAAAATAATCATATTGGAGGTGTTGGAATTTGGGCACTAGGATATGACGACGGTTATTCTGAGTTGTGGGATTTATTGACAGAAAAATTCTCAAAGAAATAAATAATATTTTTATCGGTGATCCACTTTAGTCGGATCACTACAAAATTGTAGTGCTAAACTAAAATCCTTAGGTTGATTCCTTTTATTGGATCCAGAGCGTGACCTGAGATTTAATACGCCATGTTTACATACAAAAAGCCCCGAATACTTAATATTCAGGGCTTAACGATATAATGTCTATGATTTTATAATGCTTCCAGTGCTACAGCAGTACCTACTTCTACTTTCTCCAGAGCCTGCTCTAAATCCCAAATCAAATCTTTTGCATTCTCTACTCCAATAGATAATCGCACCAATTGATCTGTAATATTCATTTGTTGTCTTTGTTTTTCATCTACGCCAGCGTGGGTCATCGTTTTAGGGTGTTCAGATAAACTTTCTGTACTTCCTAAACTTACTGCCAGTTTCATTAGTTTTAAACTATTCAGAAATGTAAAGGCTTCTTTTTCGCCTCCTACGATATCAAAAGAAACCATAGCTCCCGGAGCCGAACATTGTTTCTTATATATCGTATATGCAGCTGTTCCTTCTTCTAATAATCCGAGGTAATATACTTTTTCAACTTTGGGATGTTTATTTAAATAATCCGCTACAATCTGAGCGTTCTGAGTCTGCTGATCCATACGTACTTTTAAAGTTTCTAAACTTCTAAGCATCAACCAGGCAGTGTGAGGACTAACCATATTACCTAAAAACGTACGCAATGTTTTAACACGAACCATTAATTCTGCATTTCCTAGAACTGCTCCTGCAATAAGGTCACTATGACCTCCTATATATTTTGTAGCAGAATACAGTACAAGATCGGCTCCACACTGCAGTGGATGTTGCCATAATGGTCCCATATAGGTATTATCCACAGCAACCAATGCTTTTCTATCATTAGTACTATATTTTGCAGCAATCTGACTAAACTTTTGAATATCTACAATGTGATTAGTTGGATTAGCAGGAGTTTCCAGATAAATCATAGCCAATCTATCAGCTTTGCCAGAAGCTTCTATCATAGCTTCTACTTCTTCTATACTTTGATTGGGCATCACTCCTAAGGTATCTACTCCAATTTTATCCAAAAAATGATGAATAAAATGATCGGTTCCTCCATAAACAGGATTACTATAAACCAATAAATCACCAGGCTTCAGGAATTCGAGCAATACCGTACTGATAGCAGACATTCCACTCTCGAACACCGCACAATCATCTGCTTTATCCCAAAGACATAATCTATTTTCCAATATCTCAAGATTAGGATTATTAATTCTACTATAAATCAACCCTAATTCTTCTTTCTCTGATTTTTCACGCAAACCGTAAGCAAGTTCGAAAAAAGCTTTTCCTTCTTCAGCTGTTTTAAAAACAAAAGTAGATGTTTGAAATATTGGACATTTTATGGCTCCTTCTGATAACTCAGGTTTATAACCATAAGTCATCATTAAACTCTCCGGGTTAAAATTGTGATCTTTCATCTATTAGATATTGTAATGTTAGTAATAATTCCTGTTCTGTTTCCTCCCTCTTAAGAAAACTAGCATTTAATGAGTTTTAAAATTACATGTAAAAGAATTAAAAACCATATTTATACACAAAATTAGAATTTAAAAATAATATTATTAATTAAAAAAGAATTTTATTCTATTTTTGATGACTTAGCAAAATCTAAAGAGAAAAATATTATGGATAAAATAGATCGCTCCATCCTCAATTTATTACAAAAAGATGGTAAAATAACTATCAAAGAGATTGCAGAACGATTAAGCCTTACCACTACTCCAATATTTGAGCGGGTTAAAAAATTGGAACGTGAAGGATTTATAAAATCTTATAAGGCTATTCTTGACAGGAAAAAGGCAGGATTACAGCTTATGGTATTCTGTAATGTAACTTTAAATCTGCATCAAACGGATTATCTCAAAAAATTCGAAAAAGACATTCAGCAATTTCCCGAAGTAGTAGAGTGTTATCACGTAGCGGGGATGTTTGATTATTTGATTAAGATTTATGCTGAGGACATGGAAAGCTACCAGCATTTTCTTTCTAATAAACTAGCTTCTCTAGAAAATATTTCTAAAGTACAAAGCTCTTTTGTGATGACCGAAGTAAAAGATTTTTCATTTTTACCAATACCATAAAAATTCCATATCTTTTAATAAAGAAAGTTCTATAACAGCTTTACACCGTTTCTACCGTTGGATTGATTTTTATCGAATTTTTTCTGGTCTGTAAATAATTTATCAATAGGAGAACGAAGATCAATAAAAAAACTCCTGATCCAATAATAAAGACTATTACATTAATACTTTCGAACATAATTCCACCCAGAACGAGCCCAAAAATACTGGCTAAACTTCCCATGCTATTGCCATAACCCTGAATTGCACCTTGCATACTTCGGTTACCGGTTTTGGATAAAATAGAAAGAAAACTGGGCCACATTAAACCATTACCTACGGACAGTATGGTATTCGCAATGTATAAAATAATTATATCCGAATAGGATAAAAGGAAAAAACTAACGGATAATAATAGTGTTCCTAAACCAACAAGTAGATTATTAGAAACTTTACCTGATAGGTATGATAATAACGGACCTTGAACGAGAATCATTACAAAACTGGAATATGCCAAAAATATTCCAAGGTCAATAGCCGTCCATTCTAAAATGGTAGAAGCATATATTGGTAAACCAGCATAAAACAGGCTAAACGCTAGAAATGTCAAAAAATATATAGTAAATAATAATGGAATTCCTTTTTGTTTTAGTACACCTTTAAAAGTATTATTAGCAGTTCCTTCTACATCCTTATCAGAAAAACAATCCTTATGTTCTACCTGAAAAAATCGCCTGAAAGATTTAAAATTTAGGTTTCCGGTATCCACCATACAAGGATTACTTTCAGGTAATCTCGCAAGAATAACAAGGATAGCTATTAATGAAATGATAGCTGCCAGAATAATGGGCAATGCCTCTCCTAAAATAGTTGAAGCTAGGATTCCTGCTACCGCAGGGCCTAAAACGAATCCTAAACTGGTAGAAGCTCCCATCATTCCGAAATTCTTATCCCGATCTTCGTCTGTTGAAATATCCGAGAGATAAGCATTCGCAACGGATACATTCCCACCTGTAAAGCCATCAAAAATTCTAGCAATAAATAATAAAAACAATGGGATCGTCATTACATAACTACCTCCAAAACCAGAATTAGATGACCAAAGTTGTGTATTAGGAAGCATCAAAGCTACCAGAAACAACAACCAGGCTATAAAAGTGCCCGTCTGACTTAAAACCAACACTTTTTTTCTACCTATCCGATCAGAAAGCCTTCCTAGAATGGGAGCACCAATAAATTGGAAAAACGGATACATTGCTCCCAGAATACCATAAACAAAACCGTTACCACCTAAATCGGTGACTATAAATATGAGAATAGGTATCACAATACTATACCCTAAAATTCCTATAAAATTTACTAGAAGAATCGGGAAAATTCGCTTAGAAAAAAAACTGAGTATTTTCATTTACTAAAGCTAATAAGTTTATTTTCTAATTTAGTTAAATTACTTTTAATTAAATCACTTTCACAACAAATCATAAAACACTAATAATTAAATATTTATTTTCTTTTTTATAAATATGCGGTTATCTTAAAAGTTAAATATTATAAAAACAAAAAAACTGATTTTTATTTTTGCCAGTATAAGTATCTATTCCTATTCGATGAAAACTAAAATTACATTCTATCTTTTATCCATTTTTTTATATGTACTTCCCTTTCATAAGTCTCTGGCACAGGAGGAAACCTTCAAATCAGAGTTAAAACTAATCATCGACAATGATATTTTTGCAGTATTTAGGGATTCTGATCGTTATTATTCATACGGAATGGGAATAGAGTACGCTTTCAAAACTGAAAAACTCTTAGGCCTGCAACATTTATTTAAAAACAAACAGGATGTTTTTTACACCTTTGGGGCAAAACTTGAGGGATATACTCCTTCACAAGTAAGAACATTCGCTGCCACTCCAGAAATTGAAGATCGAGATGATTTTGATCGTCCATTTGCAGGAGTATTATATGGAAAATTTGGAATTACTTATACCTTCCAAAGATCTTTCTTAAAGTCAGAAATCCTTGCAGGTCTTATTGGACCATCATCACAAGCTGGAGAGATACAAACCTGGTTTCACGAAAATATAACTGGGGATCCCGTTTATGATGGATGGCAGTTTCAATTAGAGGATCAGTTTATTTTTAACATTAATAGTACTTTTATATATGATTTTAACCCCAATTACAAATGGTTCCACACGTATATGGGAGCAACCGCCAATTTAGGCACTTTATATATCAGAGCTACGCCACAGGCAGGTTTCAGAATAGGTAAATATAATAGTGTAGCAACTTCTAGCGGTTTTCATAATTCGATTTTACTACCCAAAAAACATTCTGAATTTTTTTTCAAGTTCAATATTGAGACTCGTCTTGTAGCATACAATGCGACGATACAAGGAAATTTATTTGATGATAAAGCCTATGGTGTAGATGATTTAAATAATATTTCCTGGCATCTAAGCAGTGGATTGTATTATTCTATCAATCGTTTCTCGATAAACTTCATCTATCTTTGGTCTACCGGTGTTCTAAATAATATTGAAAATCACGGATATGGAACCTTTAATGTAGCTTATAGATTTGATTAAATGTGTAAAATCATCCTATTATTTTCACCAAAAGTTCTTTGAGAATATCTCCAGCAGGAAGATTAACAGCACCAACCCCTTTGCTTTTTACATCTGCCTCCCTTAACAATGCTATGATTTGGCTTACCTTTTTCATAGGGTAATTACGACCAGCATCTGAATAATCACTTACGAAATAAGGGTTAATCCGAAGGGCGCTCGCTACATTACGCTGCGATTTATCAGATAATCCGTGATATTGTAATACCTGAGAGAAAAAACTGTATAATAATGAGATTGTAACCACAAGTGGATTATCCTTTGGGTTTTGGGCAAAGTAATTAATGATACGGTGGGCTTTTATGACATCACGCATCCCAATCGCTTTACGAAGTTCAAAGTTGTTAAATTCTTTACTGATCCCTATATTTTCTTCAATTTTATCCGCTGTGATTTGTTCGCCTTTTGGAATAATTAGTTTCAGTTTTTCCAACTCATTGTTGATCTTACTCAAATCTGTTCCCAAAAACTCAACTAACATTTGAGAAGCTTTAGGCTCTATAGTATATTGAGCACCAGCTAAAACTCTTCTAATCCAGTCAGCAACCTGATTTTCATATAGCTTCTTACTTTCATAGATTACACCATGCTTTAAAATAGTCTTATAGAGTTTCTTTCGTTTATCAATTTTCTTATACTTGTAGCAAACCACTAAAATTGTTGTTAACTGTGGATTCTCGGCATAATCTGATAATTTTTCTATAGTTCTGGATAAATATTGTGCCTCTTTTACAATCACAACTTGTCGCTCTGCCATCATTGGATAACGCTTCGCATTAGAGACAATATCATCTATACTTACATCCCGACCGTACAATACCATATGGTTAAAACCTTTTTCTTCTTCCGTCAGCACATTTTTATCTATGTATTCCGAGATTTTATCAATGTAATATGCTTCCTCACCCATCAAAAAATATATAGGCTTTATATTACCACTCTTTATATCGGTTACAATCTGTTTTACTTCGTCCATTCAGAAAAAATCATCAAATTTGTGATATGCAAAAGCTTAACTTTCCAGCATATCAGTTTAGATTCAAAAGTAGCGAAAATAAAGTTTCTATTTTCGACAGAATTCGCAAAAAATTTATCATTCTCACGCCCGAAGAATGGGTAAGACAGCACACCATACACTATTTGATAGAAGAAAAGAAATATCCTGAAAGCTTGATTAATGTAGAAAAACTAATTAAAGTCAATGATACAAATAAAAGATACGACATCATTATATTTAATCCCGATGGCACTATTTACTTAATTATCGAATGTAAGTCACATTCGGTTAGGATTACTCAGGAAGTTTTTGATCAAATTGCCCGATATAACCTCACCCTGGATGCAGAATACCTTATGATCACCAATGGTATGGATCATTATTACTGTCAGATGGATTATATCAAAAAACAATACAGCTTTCTAAATGATATTCCTGATTACAAGTAGCACTTAAAATTTTGAAAAATGATAATCAGAGCTTACTATGAATGATATCTCTTTACTAATGTAAAAATGTTGATTGTAAAACTTTGAGGCTTTGAAGCTTTGAAACTCTAAATTAAACTTATTTATTTGCAAGTGTGAAGATAGCGGTAGTCATATTAAATTGGAATGGGCGTTCATTATTAGAACAGTTTCTTCCATCCGTAGTAAAGTATTCTAAAGAAGCTACTATTTATATGGCGGATAATGCATCAACAGATGATTCTGTTGACTACGTAAGCATTTCTTTTCCTGAAATCAGAATTATAAAAAATGAAGTAAACGGAGGCTATGCTAAAGGATATAACGATGCATTGGCGAAAGTTGATGCAGAGATAGTTTGTTTACTCAATAGTGATGTAGAAGTAACCGAAAATTGGCTCACTCCTATCATCAATGCTTTTGAAGTTTCAGAAAAAATTGGAGCTATACAACCGAAAATTCTGGATTATAAAAGGAAAAATAAATTTGAATATGCAGGTGCAGCCGGAGGTTTTCTGGATAAATTTGGATACCCATATTGTCGCGGAAGAATTTTTGAAACTTTGGAAGAAGACATCGGACAATATAACGATACATTGGATATTTTTTGGGCAAGTGGTGCCTGTCTCTTTATCAGAAAAGCTGTTTTTGAAGAAGTTGGAAAACTTGATGAAGACTTTTTTGCACATCAGGAAGAAATTGACCTTTGCTGGCGTGTTCGAAATTATGGATATGATATTCAATATGTAGGGTTATCTGAAGTGTATCATTTAGGAGGAGCAACATTAGAAACCATAAATCCAAAAAAAACTTTTCTAAACTTCAGGAACAATTTACTAATGATGGTAAAAAATACTTCCGGAACATTTATCTGGTTCATTATTTTCGTTCGTATGCTATTAGATGGAGTTGCGGCTTTCAAATTTATTATAGAAAGAAAACCTTCGCATTGTTTAGCTATTCTTAAAGCTCATTTGAGCTTCTATAGAAATTTGCCAACTTTTGTTAAAAAACGAAAAAAACCTAAGGATCAAAGGAAATATTATTCCATTTCTTCCGTTGTATGGCAGTATTATATTTTAAACAAAAAACTATTTAACCGTTTGTAAGGTTATATTCATTAAATTATTGTTAACAACACTACATTACGTCACAATTTTAATAATTTTGAGTTATATAACCTGAATAAGACTAAAAACACATTTTCTAATGAAAAAAGCAATGATTATCGGAGCTTCAATGGCTGTATTATTATCTTCTTGTGTATCACAAAAGAAATTTTCAGACCTGGAAGCTAAACAAAAAGAAACCCAAGATTTATTAAATACCGCAACGGTTAAACTAAACAACTGCCTTGAAGAAAAAGCAAGTGAAAGTTCTGAATTGAAAGTTTTAAGAGATCAGGTAAATAATCTTAAAAACCAAAACTCTGCTTTACTAAACAACGTTGGTAATCTTGCTACATTATCAACTAAAGAGGCGGAGAACCTAGAAAGATCTTTGGAAAGCATCAAAGAAAAGGATTTACAAATAAAGACTATGAATGATGCATTAAATAAAAAAGATTCTGTAACGCTTGCCTTAGTAACCAGTTTAAAGGGAGCACTAGGAAACCTAGCTGATGAAGATATTGAAGTTAATGTAGAAAAAGGTGTGGTATATGTATCCATTTCTGACAAATTACTATTTAAGAGTGGTAGTTATAATGTTTCTACAAGAGCTAAAGAGGTATTAGGCAAAGTTGCTAAGGTAGTAAATGACAAGCCGGATATCGAGTTTTTGGTAGAGGGACACACGGATAATGTACCAATAAAAAACAAGGTATTACTAGACAACTGGGATCTTAGTGTAAAAAGAGCAACATCTGTCGTGAGAGTACTGCAAAATGATTTTGGTGTAGATCCTAAGCGTATGACCGCAGCAGGACGCAGTTACTATATTCCTATTGCAGATAACACTACGGCAGAAAACAGATCCAAAAATAGACGTACTAGAATTGTTGTACTTCCTAAATTAGATCAATTCTATAATATGATTGAAGATGGAATGAAAAAAGCTACCGAAGGCGGTAACTAAAAATGATTAAAAACATATTTAAAAAGGGGTCTATTTAAAAATAGACCCCTTTTTTAGTATTCTCTTTACAATAAGTAATTTCTTCTGCTCTTGGTTGCTATTTTATTTGATTAGATCAATATTTCAAAGTGGTATAAATACCATCTAAAAGTTGATGGTGTGTGATTTTAAATAGCCAAAAGATAAATTACTTATTGGAATCTACATAATCTCAGTTTTATCAAATACTTTAGCCCTGCTAATATCACAATCAGATCAAAACCCATAAGGTAATTATTCTGATACCATAGGATACTTTTAAAAAAGTAGTTAAACTTCGTCAATTAACCATTCAAAAATTCATCGGTTTCAAAACAAAATTCTTCTATATCCAGAACAAAATTTGTCGAAGTAGCCGAAAAAAGAAGGATAAAAATTGCTGCAACTAATAGGTATATTTCTGTTACTCTTTTCATAATAATAACTTTTAATATTGTTACAATAAATTTAGTTCTAAATAAATCATTTGAGGACAACAATAGTAGCAGGTATCTATTCCATTTTAACCTTAATTAGAAATAATAGTCATAAAAAAAGCAGCATGGTTAGTGCTGCTTTTAGTGTGGTTGAGTTAATAATCAAACAATTAAATACTAACTTTTCTTAAAAATGTTCTATCTCTTAAAACAAAATATAATTGATATTCACCTTTGGGCATTTTGGTAAAATCATATGTTCTCTTGAATATCTTTTCATCGTTTCCCTTTATCTCTTCTAATAAGTGCCATTCTTTATCATAAATTATAAAATTCAAGGGTGATTTTTCTGTGTTCGTAAACATGATTTTCACCTTTTTGTTATCCACACGAACCTGGGGTTTAAAAATAGTAACCGCAGAATCACTAATTAGGGAAACGCCTTTTTTGTTTTTTAGAACAGGAGTCACCTTAACTTCGTATATTGATTCGGTTTCTACAAAATAAACTCCATCTTCCACTTCACTTAAGTTGAAATACTTTTGATAGTTCGGCACTGCGTCTAATGTAACATTAAATAATACTTGACCATTATAATCCTTCAGAAATAATTTCTCACCTTTTTCCACTTTGGTTAATGATACGGTAACCATAGATGAATTGGTGATCTCTACTGATACTCTTCCTGCTGCATTAGCAATACTGCTTGTAGCGATTATTATTGCTAACAAACATAGGTTAATAACTCTTTTCATAATTTAGTTTTTTGTTGTTAATAATTTGATGAGACAAATATAAGACCAACTCTATTTCACAAATACAACTATATTTGCACATTTATACGCTATTTTAACTACACTATACAATTTTACGGTATCATAATGCTAATTTAACATATAATTAATTTAGCTTTACACTTATTTAACATATACAGATATAGTATTGTTATAGTTTTGATAAGAAAAAAATTCTCCAAGTATGAATAAAAACAGTAAGCCTTCATTAGAAAGAATAGTGCCAGAGTTTGGTAGTTCATTTTATTATGAAAATTTTTCCAGGGAGAAGATGAATAAAGCTCCCATCTGGCATTATCATCCAGAGATCGAGCTTGTATATGTTAATGGCGGAACTGGAAAAAGACAGATAGGTAGTCATATGTCATATTACAGAAACGGTGCTTTAATGCTCATCGGTTCTAATCTACCACATTGTGGTTTCACAGATAGTTTAACACTAAATAAAAGTGAAACAATTATACAGATGCTCCCTGATTTTCTTGGTAATACATTTTTTAATATTCCCGAAATGAGTGGTGTGTATCAATTGCTGGAGCAGGCAAAAAAAGGTATTGTATTTCACGGTGATACCAAAAGAAGGATTGGAGCGCGTATAGAAGCATTAGGGCTGTTAGATCCTTTTGATAGGTTACTAGGTATCCTTAAAGTGTTTAAAGAAATGTCTCAATCCAAAGATTATTCTGTTCTTAACGCGGAAGGGTTCATTATTGAAACATCGATACAAGATAATAACCGTATCAATCTTATTTTTAATTTCGTACAAAAAGAGTTTACAAGGCAAATTTCATTAGAAGAAATTGCTGACAAAGTAAGTATGAGCATCCCAGGATTTTGTAGATACTTCAAAAAAAATACCGGTAAAACATTCATTCAATTCGTAAATGAATATAGACTCGTTCACGCGGCTAAGCTATTACACGAAAAACAGACAAGTATTACCGACATCTGTTACGAAAGTGGTTTTAGTAGTTTTTCTCATTTTAATAAACTCTTCAAAAATTTTTCAGGAAAAACACCAAGTACATATAGAAATGAACTGAAATACATTGTTTCTTAGATAATATCGATTGCCCCTTTTCCTTCTCTGATGAGAACTGGTTCTCCACTTGTTAGGTCAATCACCGTAGAAGCCACATTATCACCATAGCCTCCATCGATTACTATATCTACCAATTTATCCCATTTCTCTATTATCAACTCTGGATCGGTGGTGTATTCTATCACCTCATCTTCATCATAAATCGATGTCGATACAATAGGGTTGCCTAAGTTTTCGACTATTACTTTACAAATATTATTATCGGGTACCCGAATTCCTACTGTTTTCTTTTTCTTAAAAACTGTTGGTAAATTATTACTTCCCGGAAGTATATAAGTATATGGTCCCGGAAGCGTTCTCTTTAAAAGCTTAAACGTACTATTATCAATTTGTTTTACATAATCGGACAAATTACTAAGATCACTACAAATAAAGGAAAAATTAGCCTTTGCAAGTTTTACTCCTTTTATTTGAGCAACACGTTCTAAAGCTCTATTATTGGTGATATCACACCCTAAACCATAAACTGTATCCGTTGGATAGATAATCAATCCCCCATCACTAAGGCAATCAACCACTCTTTGTACTTCTCGTGGATTTGGGTTTTCATTATAAAGTTTTATCAGTTCTGCCATACGAATTTTAAGAAGTATAAAGATACATTTTTATCCTAAATTTTGTCTTAAATACTTTTGTTTCCTATGTTGATGGAAAGGATTTGATTTTTACAAAAATCCATCGAATTTAGTAACTTTCAAATTTAAACTATTATATTATATGATGTATTGATACTTTTTGTAATCAAATAAATTACTTTCGCAATTAAATATTGATTAAAGTGACTTTTAGAGATTTAAATTTAAGTACACAACTCCTCAATGCACTGCATGATCTGGGATTCGAAACCCCTACACCTATCCAGGAACAGGCGTTCTCCACTATTATGTCTGGAAAAGATATTGTAGGAATAGCTCAGACAGGAACTGGAAAAACATATGCATATATGCTACCAATCCTTAGGATGCTAAAGTATTCAGTACAGCAAAACCCAAGAGTTTTGGTACTTGTTCCTACCAGAGAATTAGTGGTACAGGTAGTTGATGAAATCCAAAAACTATCAACTTATATTAATGTACGTATCACCGGTGTTTATGGAGGTGCAAATATCAATACTCAAAAACAAGTCGTATCTCAGGGACTTGATGTGGTTGTAGCAACGCCCGGAAGATTATATGATCTGGCGGTAAGTAGAGCGTTACAGCTAAAATCAATACAAAAAATTGTTATCGATGAAGTTGATGTAATGTTAGATCTGGGATTTAGACATCAATTGATGAACATTTTTGATATACTGCCGCAACAACGTCAGAATATAATGTTCTCAGCGACTATGACTGATGAAGTAGATAGTTTGATCACTGATTTTTTCAGAAACCCAAAAAGAATATCTGTTGCCAGAAGTGGTACCCCTTTGGAAAACATTCAACAGTTTGTCTATAAAGTGCCAAATTTTTATACAAAGGTAAATCTTTTAGAGCATTTACTTTCTGATAAAGAAACCTATCACAAAACACTCATATTTGTTGGGTATAAAAAAATCGCGGATCGCCTATTTGAAGCATTGGAAAATAAATACAAAGAAGAAATCTGCATCATACATTCTAATAAGACACAGAATTATCGATTAAGAAGTATCGAGCAATTTAGAAAAGGAGAAAATAGAATTCTTATAGCTACAGATGTGATGGCTAGAGGTTTGGATATAGAAAATGTAAGCCAAGTAATAAACCTGGACACTCCAGAATATCCCGAAAATTACATGCACAGAATCGGTAGAACCGGTCGAGCAGAAAAAGAAGGAGTTTCATTTGTCTTAACAACAGAGAAAGAGCAAGAATACCTCAATGCAATCGAAGCTTTAATGGAGATGGAAATCGAACAATTAAAGTTACCGGATACCGTGGAAATTTCAACACAACTTGCACCCGAAGAACAGCAAAAAGTTAAGGAAATATACAATCCTCATAAACGTCCTAACGATGAAACTGGTGAGGCTTTTCACGAAAAATCTGCAAAAAATAGTAAAGTAAACTTAGGGGGGAAATACAAGCGGGAAATTAAAAAAAAGTATAAAAAACCAAAAACCAAAGGTGATAAAACTTTTAACCTAAAACATAAGAAAAAGAAGAAATAGCACCTTAATCATGGCATCAATATTTGGACATGCTTTGACAGCCTTTGCAATAGGGAAAGGTTTTACAAAAGAAATCATTACCTGGAAATTTTGTATTTTAGGTATCGTCTGTTCTATACTACCAGATGTAGATGTGGTTGGTTTTAAATTTGCAATAGCGTATCAAGATTTTTGGGGACATCGTGGATTTTCGCACTCTTTAGTATTTGCTTTACTACTTGGTATTCTTATTACTATTATATTTTACAGTAAAAAACTAAACTCCAAAACCGGAATATTATTGATATTCTATTTTACAATCTGCACTGCATCGCACGGAATATTAGACGCAATGACTTCTGGAGGATTAGGCATTGCTTTCTTTTCTCCCTTTGATGATACCCGATATTTTTTTCCGTGGCGGCCTATAAAGGTATCTCCGATTGGAGCTGGTAAATTCTTTAGTATTTGGGGCATTAAAGTATTGTTAAGTGAATTGATCTGGATCGGAATTCCAGCCGGTATTTATATCTTAGCAGTTCGTTATGTCAAAAAACATAAAATTCTGCCATCTTCTAAATAACAAACTAGCGACTAAATTATTTATAATTATAGGCTGCCTGTTGTGCTTTACGCGTTGCACAAATGCATTTAATTCGAATAGTATTCATATTTCTGAAGACCTCCAACTGATCAAGCTAAATGAACATAGCTATATTCACATTTCGCATATTACACTAAAAAGTGGAGCTACATTTTCTTGCAATGGATTCGTATATCAAAATAACAATGAGGCCTATATTTTTGACAGTCCAGCTACCGATAAAGCAACAACAGAATTGATTAATTGGTTTAGAGATAAACAAAAAACAACAATAAAAGGCGTGGTTTTTAATCATTTTCATGAGGATTGTACTAAAGGAATTGAAATTTTTAAAGACCATAACATACCAACTATTGCCAGCAGCAATACCAAAAAACTTATGACCCCGAAAGGAACTTCAGAGCCTGATCAGACGTTTGACAACTATTTGGAGTTGAAACTGCAAGACAAAACTATTATCAACTCATTTTTTGGTGAAGCACACAGTAAAGATAATATTGTATCTTATTTTCCTGAAGAGAAAATATTATTCGGAGGATGCATGGTTAAGAATATAAATGCCAAAAAAGGGAATCTTGCTGATGCTACTATAGGCGAGTGGTCCAATACTGTAACTAAAATTAAAGAAGCATATCCTGATCTGGAAATAGTAATTCCCGGACACGGTACCTATGGCGATCAAAGCCTATTAGACTATACTATATCCCTTTTCAATACTGAAAACTAAACTATGCGAGAATTTCAAAATAACAATACATCAAAAAATAAAAAAAAATCGAAAGTCACCATTTTACAGGCTTTTAAAACAATTATCTGGCCAAGGCGAAATCTAGTATTCATTGGATTATTTCTTATAGTTTTGGGAAGAGTTGCCGGATTTATATTACCCTGGAAAAGTAAAGTTTTATTGGATGAAGTTGTACCTAATAAAGACTTCGATCAGCTTTATGAGTTACTCGTAATTGTTGGGATAGCTATTTTGGTACAAGCAACTACTTCTTTTTTATTAACCAGAATATTAAGTGTACAGGCACAATTTCTAATTTCAGAATTGCGTGCTCAGGTACAAAAAAAAGTACTTTCCTTACCAATTAGTTTTTTTGACAACACCAAATCAGGAGCTTTGGTTTCCAGAATTATGAGTGACGTAGAAGGGGTACGTAACCTGATAGGAACGGGTTTGGTACAATTAGTAGGGGGAACATTTACAGCAATTATTTCTTTAATTATTTTAATTTATATAAATCCACTGATGACTCTTTTTGTTTTGGTTCCGGTTTCGTTATTCGGATTGATTGCCTTAAAAGCATTCAAATATATCAGACCGATTTTTAGAAAAAGAGGGGAAATTAATGCAGAAGTAAAAGGACGATTAACCGAAACGTTAGCGGGCGTTAGAGTCATTAAAGGTTTTGGCGCAGAGGAACAGGAAAGTAAGGTTTTTGAAGAAGGAGTAGATCGTTTATTTCAAAATGTGAAGAAAAGTTTGACCGCCACCGCCCTAATGACCAGTTCTTCGACATTTCTATTAGCGGGAATTGCTTCTACCGGAATTATGGGAATTGGAGGATATTATATGATGCAGGAAGTTGACCCGATGACAACAGGAGATTTTTTGTTTTTTACCATGGTGCTAGCATTTATGATTGCTCCAATCGTACAAATGAGTAATATCGGAAGTCAATTAACAGAAGCTTTAGCCGGTCTGGATCGAACCGAGGAATTGATGAATATGGATCCTGAAGAAGATCCTGAGAATCGTACTGTACAATTAGAAAATATTAATGGAGATATTATCTTCGATAACGTTTCATTCTCTTATGAAAAAGGAAAAGAAGTGTTGCACAATATCAGTTTTAGAGCACCTTCCGGAACTGTGACTGCTTTGGTAGGAAGTTCTGGCTCTGGTAAATCCACGATTGCTGGCTTATCTGCCACATTTTTAAACCCTGAGTCCGGTCTTATAACGATAGATAGTCATGATATCTCAAAAGTAAATCTTAGCAGTTACCGACGTAATTTGGGAGTTGTGCTTCAAGATGAATTCTTATTTGAAGGCACCATAAGAGAAAATATATTATTTCCCAGACCTGACGCTTCAGATAAACAATTACAGCAAGCCGTAAAAGCAGCTTATGTAAATGAATTTACAGATCGTTTTGATGATGGATTAGATACTTTAATAGGCGAACGTGGTGTAAAGTTATCAGGAGGCCAACGCCAACGAATAGCCATCGCTCGTGCAATTCTTGCAGATCCAAAAATCATTATTCTGGATGAAGCAACCTCTAATCTGGATACAGAAAGTGAAGCGTTAATACAGAAGAGCTTGGGTGAATTAATGAAAGGACGTACTACTTTTGTTATAGCACATAGATTAAGTACAATTAAAAAAGCCGATCAGATCTTAGTTATTGAATCGGGAAATATTGCCGAAAGAGGGACTCACGAAGAATTAATCAACGCAGAAGGAAGATATTTTGACCTATATACGTATCAGGCAAGAATATAGCCTATTCTTTGTTTACTCAAAGCTTTAAGATTTTTTATGACATAAATAACGATACATTAACTTTCTAATATCAATTAAAGAATAATTAAGCTGTAAATTAAGGGAAATAAATTGTTAATTTATTGACACAAACGTGAGTGTCTTAGGTTCACGAAAAGTAAAAAATATGTTACACAAAATTTTAAATCTAAAAAGTATTAAAACACTTAGTAAGAGTGATCAAAAGAAGATTAACGGTGGAAGACGATTTAATAGTTGCTCTTCTGATTGTGATTGTTATCTTTCTCACGGAGGAAACCAATCATTCGGTTATATTTGCGTGAATGGACAATGCGAACAGGGAATTTACACCTCTCCACCCTGTGGTTAGTAATATATCCGAAGAATATATCTATAAATCCCTATCGATTATTGCTTGGTAGGGATTTGTTGTTTATTAGAATTAGGAAACATTTTACCGAGGTAACGTATTTAAAAAAAGAAACTCTCTATAAAAAGTACTCGGGTTATTTGTTTTCAATCTAAACGTTTTTTGTAGTATTTTGGAATATAAAACAAATTAATATGAGCACACCTAAAAGAGCTGGAAACGAACCTGTTGGAATTCTATTAGAGAAAAACAAAAATTATGCCTGGTGTAGTTGCGGATATAGTGAAGATCAACCTTTTTGTAACGGAGCTCACAAAAAAGAAGGTGGAGTTCCTATGATTTTTTCTGTGGAAGAAGAAAAGAAAGCCTTTTTATGTACTTGTAAGTTAACAAGTACTCCTCCATACTGTGATGGGACACATAAGAATTAATAGAGAAAAAGCTCTTCTCCTAAAAAGGTCAAAGAGCTTATTTAATTCTCCTATATAATTTTATATTTATTCCTCCTTTTGTACCCAGGTAAAAATAACAGAGGCTACTCTGGAAATGACAAAAACAAAAAAACCGAAAATTGGTGGAAGCGCAGAGACCTTGAGCCCTCCAGCAAACATTGCCGTTGAGATATCCCCTACCGCCTCAACTTGATCAAACATCCCGACGATACCTATAAGTTGCCCCAGCATTCCCCAAACTAATGTTAAAAGACCAATAGAATTTAATAAAGTAATATTTTTTTGCAAACCTTGATGATCTTTTCTGATAGAAATTACGGCTTTTACTATTAGGAATAAAACAAGTAAAAGCATTATTAAAATAGGAAACATAAAGAACATCCCTCCTTCTTCCAAACGTTGAAAAAACTGTACAAAAAGAAATGGATTCTGTGCCTGAACTACTGTAAGTGATATCATAGTTTATTTTTTTTTGAATTAAACATATCCAAAACTAAGATCTAAGATCTCGATTATTTATTTTTTTCGTTCACTTACCAAATAAGTCCCGTTTTTAGCATGATCAACCCTGAGGATAGAAATTTCTATGAGAAATCGCTAAAAAGTGGTCTAATACGGTTATTCATCCAAAAATAAGCTTTGAAAAACAAAAATTCCGGATATTGCGACTTATTATGATTCTTAAAGACATCATTCTTAAAAAAGTCGCTACACTTTTACTACATATCATATTTTGGGTGGTAGTATTATTCTCTTATGCATATTTTTTCGGTTACAATACAAAAGATATTAACTTTGTTTTTTCATTCTCTTTATTTCTTATGCCGGTAACTATAGGAACTACTTATACGGTAACCGATATCTTAATCCCAAATTACTTAATCAAAGAAAAGTATTTACTATTCGTACTTTATTGTGTATATACTATTATTGTTTCTGCGTTCTTTATCGTTATTTCATTTTTTTATGGGCTGATATTTTTATCTTCACTTAAACAAGAAGGAATGGCTCCTATGACTCGTAGTCCTTTTTTTCTGTTTATTGCTGTATATTTTGTAGTATTTATTGCTAGTGCATTGAACCTAGCACAACATAACTATAAATCAACTACTGCCAATCAGGCACTCAAAACAAAAATTCTGGAAGCGCAGCTAAAGCTAAAAGAACAAGAACTAAACTACCTAAAAATGCAAATTCACCCCCACTTCTTGTTTAATACTTTAAATACATTGTATGGTTTCGCTTTAAAAAAATCAGAAAACACCCCTGAAATGATCTTAAAACTCTCTAACCTTCTTGATTACTTATTATATCAATCTGATAAACCTTTAGTTTCCTTAGAAGATGAAATAAATCATATTGAAGATTATGTAGCTTTAGAAAAAATGCGTTTTAGCGATGTTTTGGATATTTCCCTACAGTTTAAAAATACAAAAGACACCGTTCATATTGCTCCGATGTTATTAATTCCCTTCGTAGAAAATAGTTTTAAACACGGCCAAATTGTGGATCAAAAATTATCAATTTATATATACCTGGAATGCACGGAAAACGAAATTTATTTTTCTATAAAAAATTCTGTTCACACTTATAACCGATCTGATAACAAAGGAATTGGATTAAGAAATATCAAAAAACGACTCTTATTAGTATATAAAGATAATCACAATCTTAAAATTTCTAGAAATGATCACTGGCATCAGGTGGAATTAAGATTAAAAATGCCCAAAAAACAAAATCTATGAATTCTAAAGTATCATGTATAATAGTTGATGACGAACCCACTGCAAGGGATGTTATTGTGAATCACTTGTCAAAGATTGATTGCATAGAAGTTGTCGCTATCTGTAATAATGCTTTGGAAGCTTTTAACTGTATGAATTCTAAACGGATAGATTTGATATTTCTAGACATCAATATGCCGGAGATATCAGGAATTTCTTTTGCTAAATCTATTAATAAAGAAATTAAAATTATTTTTACTACAGCTTACAGAGAATATGCTATTGATGGATTTGATCTACATGCAGTTGATTATCTGTTAAAGCCAATTTCTTTTGAACGAATTCTAAACGCTGTGAATAATTATTTTGACATACATCATAAAATCCTGCCAATAGAAGTGCCGGAAACAAAATTAAATGATTTTATTTTTGTCAGATCTGACAGAAGAATGAAAAAAGTAGATTTCTCTGACATTGTTTATATAGAAAGTTATAATGATTATCTTAAAATTCATTGTGATAAGCATACGATAGTTACCCGAGAAACCATTAGCAATATTGAGACTAAATTACCCATTCGACAATTCATAAGAACACATAGATCGTTTATAATATCTATTCATAAAATAGATTCTTTTTCTAGTGAAGAACTGATCCTGAATAATAAATCAATTCCTATTAGCAGAAATTACAAAACAGAAGTTCTCAATCGATTAGAAGCTGATAATAGATGATTCTGGAAAGTGTTAACAAAAGATTATGATTTAAAGGAGCAACCCGGTCAAAGTGTTTGCATCTACTAGAGTAACTAATATTTACTTTTAAAACTATCAATTATGAAAAAAACATTTTTATTTTTATTAATCGCACCTTTTTTGTTTACAAATTGTAGTGATGACGATGATGCTGTTACCGAAGTTTCTACTACATACGCGTTAAATGAAATTGGAGATTCTGGTGTATCCGGTACTGCCAGGTTTACAAAGATAAATAATACGACTACCCGCATTGACGTAACCCTTACAGGAACACCGGCTGATGGTGATCACCCAATGCATATTCACATGAATGACGCTGCTACAGGTGGAGGAATCGCATTAACATTAACTAATGTCGATGGAGATACAGGTCTTAGTACAACGACAGTAACTGCACTTGATGATGATGGTGATGATACTACTGACGAAGCCATTTCGTATGAAGGCTTAATAGCATATGATGGTTATATCAATGTACATTTCAGTCTTACAGATTTATCAGTAGTTGCTCAAGGTAATATTGGAAGTAACGTTCAGTAATGACAAAATCTTATAAAGTAAAATAGCGAACTATATATTTTAGTTCGCTATTTTTTATTTTGATAATTTAATTTCTAAAAAATTAAACGTGTAAAGCTCTATCTTCAGTTGCTGCTAAAGCTGCTTCTTTAATTGCTTCGGTAAATGTTGGGTGTGCATGTGACATTCTACTAATATCCTCTGCAGACGCTCTAAATTCCATTGCTGTTACTGCTTCGGCAATTAAATCTGCACAACGCGCTCCGATCATATGAACTCCCAAAACCTCATCAGTTTTCTCATCAGCAAGAATTTTTACAAATCCATCTAAATCTGCACTTGCCCGTGATCTTCCCAAAGCTCTAAATGGGAATTGTCCTGATTTATATGCTACTCCAGCTTCTTTCAGCTCTTCTTCAGTTTTACCAACTGCAGCTACTTCCGGCCAGGTATATACTACCCCAGGAATTAAATTATAATCAATATGTGGCTTTTGTCCCGCAAGGGTTTCTGCCACAAATACACCTTCTTCTTCAGCTTTATGGGCTAACATAGCTCCTTTTACTACATCTCCAATCGCATATATATTACTAACAGAAGTTTGTAAATGATCATTTACTTCTACTTGTCCCCTATCGTTCAACTTTACTCCGGCAGCTTCAGCATTAAGGCCATCTGTATAAGGACGACGACCTACAGAAACCAAACAGTAATCTCCTTTAAATTCTACCGGATTTCCTTTTTTATCATCGGCAGTAATAGTCACTTGCTTTGCCGTCGCTTTTACTTCGGTAACTTTATGAGAAGTATAAAACTTAACACCTTGCTTTTTCATTACTTTTTGCAATTCTCGAGATAAGGCCTTATCCATACCGGGAATAATTCTATCCATATATTCTACTACAGAAACCTCAGCGCCCAGACGTCGATATACTTGCCCCAGCTCTAATCCTATAACTCCCCCTCCAATGATAACCAGATGTTTCGGTACTTCTTTCAGCTTTAGTGCTTCTGTAGAAGTAATTACTCTTTTCTTATCAAGTTTGATAAAAGGCAAGGAAGATGGTTTAGATCCTGTTGCTATAATGGTGTTTTTTGCCTCTATAGTTTCTGTACTACCATCGTTCTTAGTTACATTGATATGAGTAACATCCTTAAAAGATCCAATTCCTTCAAACACATCAATTTTGTTCTTCTTCATCAGAAAACTAACACCATCACAGGTCTGATCAACCACAGTTTGCTTGCGTGCTATCATTTTTTCCAGATTGATCTTTACATCTCCGGGAATTTCTATTCCATGATCTGCAAAATGTTTAACAGCGTGTTCATAGTGATGAGAAGAATCTAATAAGGCTTTACTTGGAATACATCCTACATTTAGACAAGTTCCTCCGAGTGTTGAATATTTTTCGATTATCGCAGTTTTCATTCCTAGTTGTGCGCAACGGATAGCTGCTACATATCCACCAGGTCCAGAGCCTATTACGGCTACATCATATGTACTCATAAGAGAATGTTATGTTGGCTTATTAAATTAGAAAAACAAATGTACAAATGTTTTACTTCTTACAGAAGGGATACTCCTGTCAAATTTTTATTAAAAAAGCAATATTAGTACTGGTGAAAAAGTTATACATTTAGTGCGTTGATATACTTGATAAAATGTAGTATCCTTTTTATCAAAAAGTATCAATCATATTTTAATAAACATAGAAATCAGATAATGCGTTATTTATCCTCTCTTCTACTACTTTTACTTATCGTTTTATGGAGCTCATGCCGCAAAGATTTTGAAGCAGATCCGAGCACGGGTAATCTTCAATTCTCTGTAGACACCTTATTCTTGGATACAGTTTTTACCAATATTGGCTCCAGTACCTATAATTTTAAAGTATACAATCGAACGGAAAATGATCTTAATATTTCGAGTATTGCATTAGAAAGAGGAGAAAATTCTAATTACAGATTGAATGTAGATGGAATTCCCGGCAAATCTTTTGAAAATATACAAGTACTTGCCAAAGACAGTATTTTTGTTTTTGTAGAAACTACCACTGATATCACCCAGCAAACTGGGGACTTAGAATTTTTATATACTGATAGGATACTTTTTGATCCTAATGGAAGTCAGCAAGAAGTAGATTTAGTAACATTGGTTAAAGATGCAGTGTTTTTATTTCCATCCAGAGATAGTGAAGGTATGGTCGAAAACTTACTTTTGGGAGTAGATGATAACATGGAAGAAATCCGAATTGAAGGGTTCTTTCTAGAAGATGATGAGCTTACTTTTACAGCAGAAAGGCCCTATGTGATATATGGCTATGCTGCTATCCCATCAGACAGAATGTTAACTATTAATGCTGGCGCAAGAATACATTTTCATGAGAATTCAGGCATTATTGCTGCTAATAATGCTACACTTTTGGTAAACGGAGAAGTTAGTACCGATCCTGACACCATGGAAAATGAAGTAATCTTCGAAGGTGATCGATTAGAACCTGAATTCAGTGATATTCCAGGTCAATGGGGAACCATTTGGCTCACAGCAGGGAGTACGGGACATATAATTAATCATGCTACTATAAAAAATGCAACAGTCGGAGTATTAATGGATTCTAATGATGGAGGCACTGATCCTACCCTTACGATAACAAACTCACAGATATACAATAGCTCTAATATTGGTTTGTTAGGAAGAACCGCTAATATACTTGGAGAAAACCTAGTGATCAATAATTCTGGTCAAATTTCTTTGTATGCCTCTTTTGGAGGAACCTATAATTTTAATCACTGTACCTTTGCCAATTATTGGAATACAAATTTTAGAGAAACTCCTTCCGTTGCTATTGACAACCTATTTGTAGTTAGAGATGAAGGTGGAAATATTACAGAGATTCTTACTACCGACTTGTTGGAAGCTAATTTTACGAATTGTATTATCTATGGTAACGAAAATCTGGAACTGGGAATTAATAGAGCTGAAGGAACTGTTTTTAATTATAACTTCCAGAACAGTTTAATACGATTTAATGACTTTAACGGTCAGTTCGCAGATAATGAATTATATGATTTTACCAATACTGGTTTATACGAAGATGTTATTCTTAACGAAGATCCAGATTTTAAAGCTCCTTTTGATAATCTGCTAAATATAGGAGAAGATTCTGCAGCCAATGGACAGGCCATTACTCCTACTTCTGGAAACGATATTTTAGGAACTCTCAGAAATCCTACAGCTCCAGATATTGGAGCCTATGAGAGTGTTACTTTTGATATGGATGGAAATTGAGGTTTTTATACTACAAATAATCTTTTATGGAAATCGGATATGCTAAAAAAAATTATGAATCAAATGGAAAGGATTCTTTTAAGCACCCTAAAGGACACGGTTATCCGTATTACATTTCCCCAATTGTATCCCGCTAATCGGTTTTTTGAATTAAAAAATGACCTTAGTATTAGGCAAAGCTATCTGAATTCGCTTTTTTTCTTCTATTGAGAAATTATTGTTACTTAATTCCAAAATTTTTAGGGATGAAAAGCCCTTTAAATTTTTTGGTAATTTTAACAAATTATTATTTCTCAATAGTAAAACTTTCAAATTTGGTAAGAATTCTAGTTTAGAAACTAAATCTTGAATTAAAAGATCTGAATTGTTATCCAACATAAGACCTTCGAGATTTTCTAATGACTTCAAGTTTTTGGGAAATACCTTAAAATTATTATCCGATAATGCTAAAATTTTAAGGGACCTAATTTTCGACAATACATCAAATGCCTGTTCTAAGTCGAGTTTTGGATTGTTTTTAAGATGAAGTTCTTTAAGTTTATTCAACGTAATAAGGTTATCAGGAATTTTTACAAGATGGTTATCACTTAAGTATAGAAAATCTAGATTAGCTACCTTTGATAGTATTTGAAAAGCAATTGAAAAATCAAGTTTAGGGTTCCCTGCTAAATCAATCTCTCGAAGATTAGGTAAACTTGCTAATACTTCGGGTAATTCTTCAAACTTATTTTCCCTTAAATTAACTACCGACAATTTATCTAATTGAATAAATTGTTTCGGTAAAAAAGTAAGGTTATTAGCTTCTAGATTAATAAGCCTAAGGTTTGATAGCCTTGTAATTACATCAGGAATCTCTTCTAAATTACAATCTGTTACGTAAAGAGACTTTATGTTTAGTAATTTTTCTACTTCTTTAGAAAAATGATCCAATTCATCACAATTAAGGTCAAATGACGTTACTGTATCAGGAGTTTTTAGCGCTTCATAAACTGATGAATATGTTTTATCTTGAGCATGAGCCAAGTACTGAAGAATTGAAAATAAAAGAATGACCAAAAGTTTTTTCATTAGTGTATTTTAATATAAATAACTTTACTATTTATTGCTGCTTAGTACCTAAAAACTGTTTTATCTCAATTAGCTCACAGAGTACATTATGATTGCAAGACAATATAGAACATATTTTTTTTCTTTTTCTAATGTTCTATTATTTTTGCCTCACTAACTTTTTTTATTCTTCTATTCGAAATGCATTCATACATTTTCCAATCTCATCGACTAGGTTTCCGTAATTGGACACCAAATGACCTAGAACCTTTAACAGAAATGAATAACGATGATGAAGTGATGGAATTTTTCCCATTTAAACCTTCCAGAGACGATACTAAAGAGTTTATATTAAGAATGCAAAAACAGTTGATTAAAAACGGATTCTGCTATTTTGCCGTGGATATTTTAACCTCAAAAGAATTTATCGGATTTATCGGACTCTCAGAACAAACGTATTTAAAAGATAAACCTGTTTTTGTAGACATAGGTTGGCGCCTGAAAAAAAGCACCTGGAATCAAGGATACGCCACAGAAGGAGCTAAAGCTTGCTTAGACTATGGCTTTTATACGATTGGTTTAAAAACCATATATTCCGTGGCACCTGAAATTAATTTAAAATCTGTTTCCGTAATGAAGAAAATAGGAATGCAAAAAGTCAGAACATTTGATCATCCTAAACTAACTGATTCACCAGATTTAATATCTTGTGATTTATATCAGATCGAAAAGGATGGAGCAATCCAAAGACAAAACCCTTCCCATTAGTTCCAAACTATACAAGAGAATTACCTTAGATGGTTTAAAGTAAGTTAGACTCTTAAACTTCTATTTTTTATAAACTTCTGACCGTTTTTTTGAATAATTCTTGAAATAATGTCGTCTGAATTATTCTCCTAAGAAAATAAACCACTATGGATTTGAAATCCATAGTTTTAATCAAAAGAACAAAATTCTTTTTGATCGGTTGTAGACATTAGCCAATTGCTTGTCATTTCAGCGTAGGCTGGAATCCAGAAAGTCTTAAGATGGATTCCACATCAAGTACGAAATGACAGATATTGCTAAAATGTTTATAGAAACTAAAGTAACTGCAATGAAATTGAAGGGTTTTAACCTTTAACTAGAAAATAAAGTTCCAAAGATGTAAATAAAAAAAGTGATGTGACGAGCAAAGTATTTTTCATGTTTTTTTATTTTTTTCAGCTCAATATTTAAGCCATATTCTGCTTAATTCTCAATTCGTTTATCAAATTGTTGGTAATGCTTTATGTAAAATCCGTTTCGATGAATTTTAACATCTTGTAATAACACTTTTTTATTAATAATAAATCAACACTCTCTTTTCAATTATTAAACCTTCATTACTTCGGTATTTTCTTCTTACCCAGTGTCCGCGTCTGTTGAATTGATAGTCATAGTATTCAGTAACTACAACTGACTTCACAGGCTGAAATGGAGTCCAAATTGTTTTTATAACAACACCATTTTTAAAAAAAGATTGATTTTGTTGTATTGTGTCACCAATAGAGTTTAGTAAAGTATGAGACTCTACTTTACATCCTTGATATTCGAATATTTGAAAGACTCCGTCAGCAAGTTTTAATTCAGCTACATTTCCATTTTTATAGTACCTAGTAATTTTAACAGTATCAGTGACTGTTTTCGTATTTTCTATTAAAGAGTCCTCATCTTCAACTGAATAAAAATCCGGAAGCTTTTTTCTGGTAGAAATCATAAAATGTAATTTCCCATCTTTGTATTCTCTGTTATGAATTGATTTATCTCTACCATTTTTAATTAAAATTGCTCTGCCTTCGATATCATAATATACCTCACGGTAATTACTTTCGTTTTTATGTATTACCCTACTTTCAGTTTCAAGCATAGCAAAAGTTTTTGCTGTTTTTATCCCTTTATCAGGTAAGCAGCTTATGGAGATTTGTCCATTGCATATATAACATAGTACAAGGAATATGATAATGTAAAATCGCTTCATATTTTAATGAGTTACAACAGATCACCGCTATATTTAGATAGGAATTTAACTTCTAAACTACCTTACGAAGAACTGAATTTTAATTTAATATTATTCTGGGCACAAAGTACAAAACTCATGCTTACATAAAGATGATGTTAGCGGTTCGGCTTTGTTTTTTATCGTTTATCAAGTGTATTCTTTAATTCATTCAGATATTTCAAAATAGCTTCTCGCTTTACTTCTTCATTACTATTTAATTCCTTCTCGAAAAGGTCATAATTAACATTAACAAAAAGTAATTCATTGTCTGCATGAAAATAAGTCAGTAATTTCAACTTATTGAGCTTACTATCAACAAAATCAGGTTCGTAAATTTTCTTTTTTGTATCAAATTTATATACTATTTCTGTCGAGTCCTTTATAAAATTAATTTGATTTCCTAAAGAATCAGTAAATTGATTGTTAAACACAAATTTTAGTTTCAATGGTTTTGTGTCCAGAATTGTTGATTCGATCCAATACTCCCTCATACCCCAAGAGTATTGAAGATTTATATTTTCAATCTCTGTCAATGTTGGCAACAACTCATTATAATCGTAACGATAAAAATTAAATTGGTTCCACCATACACCTGTTCCACTTTCATAATTCACCTTATAATAGATGGTTGTTTCATTAAGTTCGTTTTTGAAATGTTTAAGTTCAAGTCCATAACGGTGAAAAATTTTATGTTTTGCAATAATCTTATCCGCTTTGAAAAAGTAAATATCATTATTCCAAGATAGTCCACCGTCGTAAGCAATCAAAATAGCAAATTCATTGAAGGTTTTTGGATTATTGTCAAATGAATATAAGATAAGTGGTAATTTATTGTTCTCTAAATTTGAAGCTAAGTTATGATCTATTTCAAGTTGAGGAAAAATTCGTTTTGCTAAGCTCAAATTTATTTCACCAATTTCAGTCGCTGACTTTAATTCTTTAAAATCCGTAGCGATTACTTTGTAATTTAGTTTAATTTGATTCAATAAAATAGAATCGACTATGAATGTGAGTTTTTCAGTCCATCCATTGGGATTTAAACCTCCAATACTGTCGAGTAACGATACAAGTTCTTTTTCAGCATATTGAACAGTCTTAGTAGTATTTGTTGAGTTATTTTTTACCAGAACTATTTGCTTATGGTCAGTTTTATTTTGACAAGCTATTGATCCAAGTAAAACGATAAATATTATTTTCAATTTCATTATCAAAAACGTCACTTAAGCTGACAGATTAAAACTCTGTATATAAAATATATCAAGTAAATAAGCTTAGACCTTTCGTATACACATAAGACAAACCTTTATATCAGTAATGACTTATGCTATTTTTATTATTCGTTGTGCCTTTTTCACAATATAGTAAATGCATTAATTTATTTGAATACAATGCCAAAGGATATTCAAGAAAAGCTATATGGATTTTCGTAAGGGGTCGATGGACTGAGCATAGTTTCTAAAAGTATTCGGGGGATATTTAAATTTTTTAAAATTATTGACAAGTGTAACGGTCACCGTTGTTGGACACAGTTTTTATTCTTTTTTATATTCTAAAATATCTCCAGGTTGACATTCCAAGGCCTCACAAATAGCCTCAAGTGTTGTAAATCGAATTGCTTTTGCTTTGCCCGTCTTTAATATGGAAAGGTTCGCTGGTGTAATTCCAAGAATTTCCACTAATTCTTTCGATTGCATTTTTCTTTTTGCAAGCATTACATCTAAATTAACTATAATACCCATAAACTATATAGTTAATTCATTTTCTTCTTTTAAAGCTATACCTTCTTTAAAAATATCCGCTAAAAAGAACATAAGATAACCTAAAATCAGAAAAACCATTAATTCAGTTGACAACAAATCAATTACTCTACTAGAAGTTTGCGTACAGGCTAAAATAGCAATATCAATAATCAGTGTTCCAAATGCAAAAAAAAGAAATGATTTTCCTACTCTTTTAAAATTTGAACCGACTTCTTTTTGAAAAATGTTGTTTCCTGCAAACAACTTTGTTGTTTTATCCAGCTGGTAAAGACCTAGAATTATGAATCCAAATACAATAATATAAGAAATGGAAAAAAATAAATATGCTGTTATTGACATTTCGACATCAATACTTGTCAAATTTACTTTGGAGAAAAAAGGCTCATCAGGCAATTCCCATCTTCTTATTAATCGAAAAGTCCATTGTAGATAGTGAATTAATTTCATTCCTACGAAGATAATTCCGATAATATAAATTGTGTTAAAAGCTTTAATACCTTTGTTTGTGTTTTTTGTTCTATCTGTCATTTTAAAATAAATTTGTTATTGCAAATCTATAAAAAATTATCGAAAAACAATAATAAAATATTTTAAAAAAATAATCCTACTTGCTTTAATTTGATTTTCAACCGTTTATTCTTTGTCAAACTACACTTAATGTTGACTATTTAATTTATGTGTCGTTGCAGAGCTAAATGTTACTAACTCATCGACATTATCTGTGCTTTGGTTGCTATTTTACTCATATTAAAATATTGATGAGTTTAACTACAGTCTGATTATCAAGTATGGTGCCCTACCAAAAATAAAATCTTTCTATTTCATAGTAATGATTTCCTTAACCACTACCGTATCAGAATCTCTGAAAAGTCCAAATTATACTCCGTGCTGTTGTAATCCAATCGATACATGTGATGTTCATTAAAAATATGAACTCGTGCCTCGATTTCAGATCTATACACTTTGGGTTCCTTTAAAATATCTTTTAGTTCACCAAATATGGTTCCTACGCAAATATCAATATTTATGGAACCTCTTGAACCCCATATATGTATTGATTCGACAATGTCATTTCCGAATACATAACCTAAGGTGTCAACTTTATAGATAATATAATAGACATTGAACACTACCTATCCAGTTTCTAATCCCCCAGATCGTGGAAAATTTTGATTATCGCTTATTTGGTTTCCTATTACAACGCCAAAATAACAATAGTTTTCGATTGGGGTCATAAACTCCATTTCATCCATTATATATTCTTCCTCAATTTTTTTTGAAACATTAGTTTTTTCAATTGATTTTGTTGGAATAATTTTATCAATGCCAATAGAGTTGTCATTAATTGACTTTGATTTTTTTGGATTACACGCTGCAATCAGATTAATTACCAGAAGTGTTATATATAGTATTTTCAAATATCAAATTTTTCTAAAATTGATAATGGCCTCCATCGATATTAGTGTAGTTGCAAAAAAAGAATCACCCAGCTATTTTTCCCCCCGATGCTCTTATTGAATTAAACATAATCATCTAAAATATACCTCTTATACATTTAGAATGAAATATAGAAGAAAAGCGTCTATTCGAAGCTCTTGATAAAAAAACAATATGCACAACGGGTAATATATCTATTTAATCCGATTAAAGGTGGCTTTGATACAAACTGATACCAAATAAATAAATCGGAAACACTCTTAAAAGATCGCTTTTATGTCTGGTTTTTTAAAAACTAGAGGCTTGTATAACGGTTACTTATGTTGCTAACAACTTTTATTATCAATCTAAAATAGTAAGTGCGTTTTCAACCATTTTTTTTAGATTATTTTTGGAATCGTAAGTTCTATTCAAAACTTTAATTCCATTATTTAGAGTAAAAAGGAATAGAGCCAAAGATTCCAAGTCTTTTTCTGGTGAGATTTCTCCATTTTCAACACCTGTTTTTAAGTGATCTTTAAATAGATTAACAAATGTTTTTTGATTATTTTGAATGATGGATTTAATGACTTCATCATGAGCGGCGAGTTCCGTCGCTGTATTTACTACCAAACAACCTTTATGATCTTTATCCGATTCTGCTTCGTCTGCTATGTTAAGAAAAAGATTTTTAAATCCTTCCTTTACCGAATGCTGACTATATAAAAAAGTTCTTAAACTTGATAAAGAGGTTTTTCTGTAATGTGTAAATGCTCTTAGAAAGAGCTGCATTTTATCACCATAAGTATCATAAATACTGGCTCTGTTGATTTCTAAATGTGTAACGAGGTCTTGCATAGAGGTTGCATAAAACCCTTTTTTCCAAAAAAGATTCATCGCTTTCTCCAATACAACGTTTTCATCAAATGACTTTATTCTTGGCATACTTTTATAGATATAGCAGGTTAGCTTATCATGCAAAACCTGCTATTAAATCATCATAATTAGGTTAGTACTATTTTGTTTCACTTGCTAAATTTACTGATATTACATCATAAGGATGATAGTCCGGTGAAGAATTACTAAATACTTCCAACATATTTGGTGCTTTACCGGACTCAATTAATTTGACAGCCTCTTGAAGAGAAACTGCGTCTTTCCATTGCGCATAGACAATAACGTGTTCACTATCCAAACTTTTATGGATATTTGCAGAAATGAAACCTCATCTGGAAGCGCATTGTTTCTGTCATTCCTCTTTGAAGTAATTCAACGATTTTTTCTTGTTGCCCTTGTTTTGGGGTAATTACGTTAATTACGGTTAGTATTTCTTTGTCAGCATTAATAATTGCATTCGACTTTTTCCTATTTGAGTCAAATAGAGCTTATTAAACTGAAGCTCATAGTTATAATTGCAATAGCAATTCCGGAAAAAGCGAACAAAAATTTTCGGTCTACAATAGTTTTCATATTTCTTTTTTTAAATTAATTTTATTCTGGAATGTTTGTTCTTAAATAAATCAAAAAAAATCATTCTTTTGCACTAAGATATTTATAACAGAATAATCGTTCCGTATAATTAACATTTAATTAATAAAATAAAAATTAACTACTTCGAAATGTAGACAATGTGGTTTGTGCCTGGCTACTTGCTAGAAAACACACAGGTAATTTACGCCATGCTAAAATAATTAATGAATTTTGTCAGCATACGTGTTTCATCCATTTACCTTGTCCAGCATCTTTTTTGCACGACCAGAAACGGATTTTCTGTCATCCAATATCAATCTTTCCAAATGTGGTTTTATCCATTCTTTCAAATCTGTATCTTTTTTCGCCCATTTTGCCAGAGTGTCCATCGTTTGGTTCAATACTATCCAATCGTTGTGATTTGCAAGGTTATTTTTCATAATTCTCTTCGCTTGTCCGATTTGTTTTTCATTCATGTTTTTTTCGAGCATCCCGAAAAGTTGTGATAAGGTCCATTGTGTGGATGCCTGATCAATTTTGGCAATATCAGTCAGCAATTGGTCAATAAATGGAATTAGAATTGTTTTTTCCGCTTTACAAATCCGTTTCATAGCGTTTGAAGTTCTAAGTCGGACAATTTCGTCTTTACTAAAATAGCAATTAAACAATTCGATGAAGAGTTCATCTTTCGCCAATACTTCTTCAACAATCTCTACAGTGTTTCCTAATGAATTTGGATGTCCACCTTTTAGACGGTCTTCAAAATTTTTCATTCAGTCTCAATTTTTTATATCTGTGGTAATGCTCAGTGTAAGAATAGTGGCCGATTGTGTGTGACAAACCTATCAAATCATTACAACTTTAAAGTGGGTTAGAACCTTTCGGTCTAACACTTATCGCCATATTTTGTACACTATGTTATATATTTAGTGGCTTATTTTTCTGTCATCAGGTTTAAAATATATTTTGCCATTTCTACATTTGAGATAGTAGAATTTGGATCAAATATCACACCAACCAATATTTCTGTCGCTCTTTGATAATTTCCATTTTCATTACTAAAAATAGCCTTATTGATTAATAATATTCCTTTAGTTTTAACATCAGGATTTTGTGCAAGTCCTTTTTCAATAGCATCAAGCTTTTCTTCAGTACTTTCCAAAAAAAGCGCATAATCTTTCCATAAAGGAGCGAAATTTTGTGCATTTTTAAGTAATTCGCCGATTGTTAATTCATAGGTAGACTGATTTATTGAACTTTCAATTGTTAAAACTCCAGAAAGTTCTAGTAAAAGGTAATTTTTATAAACACCTTTTTTTAGATCTCCTGTTTTTTCTCTTTGTAGTGAGTGTAAAGCAATTTTAGTATCATAAAATCCTTTCGGGGCAATTTGATCAGAAAGTTGGTAATATTTTAGCGAATTTTCAAAATCATCTTCTAAAAGGTAAAGTACCGCCAAATTGTAAATAGGATATATCCAATCTGGCACTTCTTTATGTGCTTTCCTGAATTCTTCCATTGCTTTTTTATTATCTGCCTCTTCTTGATATTTTTTACCTTGTTTATAAAACGATCTTGCTGTATCTGGTACATTATCTCTATCGTAATAAACTTTGTCATAATCAAATATTTCAGTTGATTTTGCTAACTCGGACTTGGATATTTTATTGCCTTTATCATCTGCGAACTGTATATTTATATTAGATTCAGAATTATTTTGTTCTTTCAGGTTCTTTTGACAAGAACAAAGTACTAATAGGAATATTGACAATATGCTAATCTTATTTATCATTTATCTTATACATATATTAGTTAACCTACAAGTGTGTATTTGCGGAAAGTAAGCAACTTTTGTGATTAGCACAAGGCGAACATTTTTTAGTTTTTGAATTTCAATTATAAAATAACAAAATTTGCAACGCCGACCTCACAAATATAAAACTACCTTTATTTAAATCACTAAAAAAATATTGTATTTACACAGTATCACCACTTTTTTTCTTTCTCTTACTTTTAAGTATACTTTTCTAGCTTGGTTTTTAAATCTTTTTTGATAATTTCATACCATTCGTTTCTCAAAATACTCAAAAAAATTGCGTCTATTCTATTACCATAATTGTCAAGACAATAATTTCTAAAAACCCCCTCAACGGTGCAGCCTATACTTTTCATAGCATTTATACTTCTTTCGTTTAGATTATTGGCTGCAAAACCAACTCGCTCAACTCGAATTTTTTCAAAAGCAAACTCAAGCATTAAATACTTACAATTTTTATTTGTTCCGTCTCCGTGTGTTTGTTTACCATACCAGGTATAACCTATGTCCACGGTGTTATTCAGAGTTTTGAAGGCATAAAACCTGGTGCTGCCAACAAATTTATTCTTTCGTTTATCAAATACTATGAATGGATATTCTTTTTTCTCTTTACGCTGTTCAATTGCATTGGAGATATAATTTTCAAGATTTTCCTTTCCGTTTGCTCCTCCAGAATTAAATCTCCATAATTCAGGTTCATTTAATGAATATTCATATAAATATTCAAAATCAGATATTTCTAATGGTTTCAATCTAACGAAATCATTTTCTAAAATATATTTTTTTTCAAAGTCAATCTGCATTGCTAAACATTTTCAAAACTTTAATGAATAGTATTGGTTATATATTCGAAAAGTAGCGCTAAAAATAAGCTATTACTTTTTGGATGAAACACAAGTCAAATTTTATATTTTGTTTAACTTATTAATCTTAAAAGCCAAATCTAAAAGTTGGTGATTTTCCAAAACTGCCCAAGACTTAGTCTAAGCTATGACCTAAATTACTTTTACATTATGCCCAGTGCACAAGATAATAAAAAGCATTAATTTAATGATGTGCAAGGCAAAATGACATACCAAAAGAAGCTTATCAATGACTTTAGATTGAACGACTGTGTTTCTAAGATAAATTTTACCGAAGTCTAAAGGATGTTCCCTATCAACGAGCTGTTTGAGTAAAAGTGCAAAGGAGAAGAAATTTTGTGTTACCTAATATTGCGGGGAATACGAGCAAAACAATGCCGGCTGCTACCTCTAAGTGTCAAGTAATGAAAGTCAAACGTCAAAATACTGTTGAGTCGTTTTTTGGAACGCTTACCCAATTTATGGGTCCTCGAAAGATCAACTTCATTGGCATCCAAAAAGCTAATAAGGTGATACTTTGGCCGCAAAAGCCTATAATTTAAATAAATACTTAAAATTCATCAAGAAAAACACACTAAGTATTCGAAGTTTGTTTAACCCTATTTTTTCCGTTTAAGAGTTCTTTAAGACATCAAATAAGCGGTTTGACGAATACTGAATTGAGGTAGTTACAATAATATCCTTCTGGAAAATCAGGCCTTAGACTTAAGATTATTGACTTTCCATAATTTCTTAGGAACTTGTGAGACACTTATCAGTGTTGTGGGCAGCCTGTAACTACTCTTCTTTTTCTAGAACTGAAAAGTATTTTATCAACAAATTAGATGCAGCGCCATTGGGTAGCGGTGGTATCCATAACTTCACCTTTCCTATACTATCGACTAAAAAGTGAGTAGTAAAAGATTCAATTGACATGTCCTCAATAAACTCGCTTTCGGCAATAAATAAATTATTGACCTGTTTTAGTTCCCTACTAGTAAAATAGGATGTCAAATTATATCTATTCGTTGACCCTGGACAAATAACGAAGTTAACCTTTGGGTAAGTATTAGAAAGTAATTTAATAAAGGGTTTAATATCATATCTCCAAGTCGTATTGTTCTCTTTTATAAACACCAATAAGGTATTTCGAGTTAGAATTGAATCGTTTGTCACTACCAATCGTTTGCCATGTTTATCTACAATTTTTATAGGTGGAATGGTGTCGCCAAGATTAAATGTTGGAATCCTATTTTGCAATCCACTACCCGTGAGTACGATGTTGCCATCTGTAAAAGACTGATATTTTCCGTTGTCTTCCTTTCTCGGCTTCCGAATCACAATTTCAACTTCCATTAAAGAATTCATAGTTGGAACTGAGATGTACTTACCTGTTCTTAATAAATCAAGAGCCTGCTTGTGGGTTAAGAAATTACCTATCGAATCCTTGCGAATAATATTATTTTTATTTTTTACTGAAACCTGCTCTTGCGCCTGACAAAAGCTAAAAATGTTACAGCTAAAAATCAAAATGAAAATGATGCAGTGTCTCATACGTTATTATATAAATATTAATAATTCCTCCATATTGGATGATAGTCGTAAATCCTGCTTGTGATATGTAGTTGTCCATAACATCTATCGTATAGTACGTTTGCTTCCAGAAGGATCATATGCAATATAGCAACAATGTAAAAGCAGTATCCTAAGTTAGTATAATAAAACGTTTAAACTTAATTATTATGAAAACAAAGGATACTACATTTCCAAAGTTATTTATTGGCATCGACGTACACAAGTGAAGTTGGAAAATTCATACATCAACAGATCTATTTGATGGATCTAGTTTAACGATTCCTCCCAATGCCTTTGCTTTACAGAAATATGTAGAGAAACATTTTAAGGATTATCAAGTTTTCTGTTGTTATAAATCTGGTTGCTGTGGATTTAGTCATCACCGCTTGTTTGAGTCTTTTGGTTGGCATTCCCTGGTTGTGAACCCAGCTGATATCCACAGACCAGCCAAAGCTCAATTCCAAAAGACAGACAAGATCGATGCGCGACTGTTATGCCGGGAATTAAAAGATGGTCGCCTCTCTGGTATACATGTCCCTGCTATTGAACGAGAACAACTACGGTGTTTGTTTCGCAGACGTAATGAACTGGTCAAGGAAATCCGGAAAATCAAAACTAAGACAGGTATTATACTGAGCCCTTGGACGTGCTCAGTTTAACAACTATAAACCTCTTTTTAGACAGCAGCATCACTGTTATAATCAGGATTAATATACTAAGTGTATCTTATAAATCAGCTAATAAGGTTGCAAATCGAGAATCATCATTGTTTAATTCACTTCCGGTATGACATGATTTTTTAGCTTCTTCTGTATTTCCTGATTCTTTCTGGCGGATTGCTAAAAAATAGTACATATCAGCCTTTGTGGTGTCGTCCTGTTCTATAGTAATCGCTTTTTGTGTTAGTCCAATAGCCTTATCGAATTGATAGCTTTTTGAAAGTATATCGGCATGTCCCATCATACCAAAAGTACAGTTTTTATCAACTACATAAGAATGATAAAATAGCAGTTTTGGTCTTTCATAGTCTCCTATAACTTTTATGGAATGTACCAGAACTGTTGCAATATTATTATATAAAATACCATAACTAGGATCCACTTCTAATGCTTCATAAAATTTTTCTATAGCTTCTTCTGGTTTTCCTTCACTAAATAAATTGTTTCCTTCTAGTTTAATGGTTTCCGCTAGTTCACGATTTGTTTCAATTTCTTCAAAATTTAGTTCAGAAATTGAATCTGCCACTTTGGTAAGCTTGTTATGCTTTTTAGAATACATAAGTACTGGCATCTGATCCAAATCTTCTGAGTTTCTTCCATCAAAGAGTAAAATATACTCAAAAGGTGTATATGGACCTTGGGATGTATTGTCATTCATAAAAGCAAAAGGGACGAGAAAATTGGGCTTCCAAGACATCCAAAAATCGCCATCTATTAATTCATCTTCGCCTTCTACTGCAAAATCCCAATCGGTTAACACCACATCACAGACTTGAGAGCAATAATTATTAAATGATGTAAATTCCCATTCTCCCATTTGAAATAAATCAAAAATAAAAAGGTGTTTTTTTCCAGATAGTTCTTGCTATTGATCTCCTCCAATAATTATTATATGACGTGGTCCTAGAAAAGGTTTCAAAGCTCTTGTTTTCAGGCTGTGTTCCATAATTTTAATTCAAAGGTTACTTGTTTTCTGTTTTATAGATACCCTAATAGCGGATTACAGAAAACACATACGTTCAAGCACACAGCGTTGGATTACACAAAACTATATAGAATTATGCCGACATAATACCCTGAATTCGGGGTTATTGGAATACGGAATATGTTATGAATAAGATTTTTTTTGGTATTGCCAGTAGTTTTTATTTGGTAAGTAGTATTTTAATTTCTTTTGCTAAATTATCTACATTGCCGTCCGCATTGCCAATAGAAATATATTTTATAATTCCATTTTGGTCAATTAAGAAACTTTTAGGAATGGCTCCAGTTGCGTATTTATCCCAAATTTCTTTCTTTGGGTCAATTCCAACATTAAAGTCAACTCCGTATTTTTTCATTCTCTCCATTTTTTTCTTAACCCTTTCTCTATTTTCTCCAATAGATATCGCCATTAAAATAAAGTCTTCATCTTTAAATGGTTCAAGTATTTTTTCTGGAAATTCAGTAAATTCCATTAAACAAGGTGCACACCAAGTAGCCCAAAAATTTAAAAGAACTACTTTTCCTTTCAAGTCAGAAAGGCTATTTTTCTTTCCATTAATCATTTCCACTGTAAACTCACTTGCAATGTCATTTATAATTAATTTTAATCCTCCATCAATATCTTTTACTTCAGATGTTACTTTTTTATTTGTAGCTATTTTAGTATCCCGTTCAGCTTTTTCTTTTTCGGATAATAAATCTATTTTGATTATAAATTCTCTGTCCCCAATTTTGTCTCCAAATTTTTCTGCAAGTTTATTTCTTTCCTCTTCCGTTACCCCTTTATTCATTTTTTTAATCAATCCTTGCTGTCCTAACTCTCCAAGTTTATCTTTAGATATAATTTCATTGTTTGCAATGATTACGTATTCAGGCTTCTTTATGTTATTCTTTTGTGCAAAAAGCGTAAAGCTATAAAGTGCAAAAATTAATACAATTAATTTTTTCATAGTATTTCAAATATTTAAATACAGATTGTTTTGAGAAATGTTTGTTACGACATATAACTTACAGAATTAAAGATAAGTGTTAGCAATTGAATCTGCAAAGACACACCAAACTGAAAAATTTACTAGGATTATCAGAAGAAGACAAGAACAAGCAATTATTCAGGAGCCATTGTTGGCTTTGGTCATTTTTTAACCTCATTACTTTTTCCAATAATGGTGCGAGTCCATTTTCTGTTATTGTGTCGTTATTCCAAAAACTCAATACGCAACTTACGTAATTATCTCTTACCTCTGTTGCAATATAATAAATCGTCAATGTTTTTCCTCCAGACATACAACAATCAATTATACTCGGGTGTTTTGTGTAGGTTTTTCAAGAGTTTGTAATTAACTGCGTACTCAGAAGTAACAAATTCTTAAATGAACCGTCTATATATAAACAATCAATCAAATCAATTATGTATAAATTAATTTTAATTTCTTCCCTAATTTTTTTCGGAATTACTTTTCAATTACGTGGGCAAAATAATCACAAAACTCAAATCGATTCACTGTTAGACATTTGTCAAAAGAGAGGGATATTTAATGGAAATGCTTTAGTTGTCAAAGGCGAGAAAGCTATTTACAGGACTGAAAAAGGTTTCACAGATGGAAGTAAAACGAAAAAGCTTAGTAAAAATTCATTATTTAATATTGGTTCTATCTCAAAAGAATTCAATGCTGTAGCAATTATGATGCTAAAAGAAAAAGGATTACTCAATTTGGATGATAAAATATCAAAATTCCAATTAGATCTTCCAGAATGGTCAAGTAAAATTTCTATCAAAAATCTTTTACAATACACTAGTGGGTTGCCATCAATAGATTGGGAAAATGTACATAGTGATACTGATGTTTACAGTGATTTAAAAAATCTAAAGACATTAGAGTTCGAACCTGGTAAAGGTTATTTGTATAGCAACAATAATATATTTCTTCAAAGGCGCATCATTGAAAAGATAACAGGAAAAACATTTAATCAATTTTTAACACAGGATATCTTACAACCCATAGGTATGAACAATTCTGTTATTGACCACCAATATGAAAATCCTGATTTCGTAAGGGCATTCAATATGGAAAGTGTCAATGATGAAAAATTGCCATTGACGATGTCTGGTTGGGTATGTCCGTCAATAGATGATTTAGCAAAATGGGTAAATCAATTATTATCGTACAATCTAATTTCAAAAGAATCTTTATACCAGCTTTTTGAAGCCTATTCAAAAGAGAGCCAATCTGCCCTAGGTAATGGTACATTTACGAATAATGAATTAACTTCATATGTGCATCATGGTTCTTCTCGCAGTTATGAATCGATTGTCTATTATGACTTACAAGAAAAAACGATGATTGTTCTAATGACGAATAGTAAAAGCTTGAAAATTGGTGAGATAGCTGAGGCAGTAATGCACATAGTAAAAGATGAAGACTATGAAATCCCTCAAAAATCCGTTTATTTAACTATACGTGAAAAAGCGTATTTTGATGTTGATGAAGGGATAGCATATTATAAAAGTTTAAAAAAATCGAACTTTGACACCTACAATTTTTCAAATCAATGGGAATTGGCACGTTTATCTTATAAATTGTTTGAGCAAAATAAAAATAAGGAAGCAATCAAAATATTGGAACTATTGGTTTCTGAACTACCAATTAAATCTAAAGAAACACTTGAATATCTAGGGGCAAGAATTTTAAGTGAAAATCAAGTTGACAAATCAATTTCGATTTATGAACTAATGGTTGCAGAGTTTCCATCCGGAAAATCCTATTGTAGTTTGGGCAATGCCTACTATAAAGATATGCAATTCAAGAATGCCTTATACAACTACAAAAAATCATTAGAACTTGAGCCTGAAAATGAAGATTCAAAAAAAATGGTTTTGCAAATTGAAAAGATGTGACGCAATAAACCTTTTTCACATTCATTGTTCGCAGTTTTCTCAATTTACATACAACAAAGTGTAAAATATGTTTAGTACATTTTACACTTTGTACCTGTTGTGTAAGATAATGAAAAGCATTAATTTCATGGTGTACAAGGCAAAAAGACATGCCAGGATAAGTTTTTCAACTACTTTGGATTAAGCAACTGTGTTCCTGAGATAAATTTTTACCGAAGTCTAAAGAATGTCCACTATCAACAAGCTGTCTAGGTAAAAGTGCAAATGAGAAGAAATTTAGTGTTACCTATTATCGCGAGGAATATGAGCAAAACAATGCTTGGCTAGCCACACCTAAGGATCAAGTAATAAAAGCTAAACGTTAAAATACTGTTGAGTCGGTCACTGGTACATTTATCCAGTTTATAGGTCTTCGAAAGATCAATACCATTGGTATCCAACAAGTTAATAAAGTGATGATTTAGCTGCAATAGCTTATAATTAGAAAAAATATTTAAAAATCATCAAAAAGACACGATAAGTAAAGCTGGAGTCTTTTTAGACGCTATTTTTTGATTTAAATGCTCTTTAAGACATCAAATAAGCAGTTTAGCGATAGTTGAATTGAGGTAGTTAGTAATCATATCCTTCTAGAAAATCAGGCCTTAAACTCTAGATTATTGATCGCTCCGTAACTTTTTAGGAACTTGTGCAACGGTTACCTTTGTTGTGCGTAGTTTTAAATATGTTCATCATTAAGTTGACTTCCTAATTTGTTTTCTTTTACAAGTTCCACATACTTTATTTTCAAGTCATTCATCTGACAAAATCCGTCCATTTTCAAATCGCATTTTTCCAAAATCCACTTTTTAACAGTTTCGATATCTCCTTCTGAAAATTCGTTTTCGTACTCGTCCAGTTCATTCACTGTTTCAAACTCCAAAATATCATTAAAATATTCGTCTCCTTGGTCAAAACTTCGAACCAAAGTGGCTTTATAATTCGAGTCATTTTTTTCAAGCTTTAACCAATCAAAAGTTCTACTCTCAAAGTATGTGTCAACTTTTACGAAACAGGCTAATTTCCTTTCTAATTTTAAATATAATTCAATTTTTTTTTCAGGTATGACTTTCATATTTTTGGCTAATTACGCACAACGGTAAATATAACATACGTTGCTGACCAAAAGGGCAACTATGTTTTGACATAATGTTGTAACCAGTTATTTTTAATTCAAATTTTGTTTAAACTCCTGAATTTCGGACATATAAATCTCGTTTAAAAATTCATTGTAAATGTCATCACGTTTGTACTGCATGTTGTTTTCCGCTTTCAAAATGTTCTCTTTTGCTTTTTCGATTTGTCCAAGTTTTTGGTAAGCTTTTGCCATTCCAAAGTAGGATTCCGGAACGCTTTTAGTTTGTTTTAATGCTCGTTGAAATTGGGTAATTGCTTTTTTGTAATTCCCAAGTTCATATTCACAAAGTCCGAGATAAACGAAAGAGTGAATGTCAGCCCAATCCTCTTTTTGGTTTTTAATGCTATGATTAAATAACTCAATAGCTTTTTGATATTGTTTTTTTCCGAAATAACATTCTCCACGTAAAAAGTCAATGTTTTCTCCCCAAGGTGCATCAACAAAATTTGGTGTTAGACTGTCAAGTTGATCAAAGTCAATTAGTGCTTTGTCGTAGTCTCGGATTTTCCTCAAACGTATCCAACCTCGATAGCCTAAATGTGATTTTGGGTCAAGTTCTACTGCTTTGTTTAAATATTTGAATCCATTTTCGAAATCTCCCTCCTTGTTAAGGCGAACAGAGTATTCCATATATTCATTGCTATTTTTGGATTCAAAATTTTCAATTCTACGAGAATTTTCTTTCGCAGTTTCAATCATTTCCTTTCCTTCGAAATGTCCATAAACTCCAATACAGATTATTAAAATCAATATTATGCCAATTACAATTCCCGCTATTTTAAAAAACTTCTTCAATTCTACCGTCTTTTATTGTAAACTTTATTAAATAATAAGTTTTTGTTTCTGTATCGTTTTTCCATCCATTTAGATTACTTGATATTTTCTCAAGTTTATTAATAAGTTTCCCATTATTAAATTCGATGGGTTCGTAATCTGTGTTAATTTGAAAATTCTCTTGATTACAAAAATTTCCATACTTATCTAAATGCAATCTTAATATTATAAAACCATTTTTTGGCTCAATATCAGTCTCTGACTTTTTAATTCCAGTAAATGCTTTTCGGATTGTAACATTCTCTCCTTCAATTCTTGTATTATGAGGTTTTCCAAAAATCGTTGTAGTCCAATATGCAAAAGACTGTTCTTCGCAATCTGATTGTTTTCCAGAACAAGATATTATTAGTAATGTTGAAATGATCGCAAAAAGTTTTTTCATAATTGGTTACAACGGTTCGTGTCGAGTAGACAAGGGGAGTTTCACCCCGAGCCTCTCACAGAACCGTACGTGATAGTCTCCCATCATACGGCTCTT
>CANMSL010000018.1 GCA_947500505.1 uncultured Aquimarina sp.
TTTTTTTGTGTCATACTTACATTGGAGCCCAACTTAAAGTAAGACTAATTCGCTCTAGCCTGCCTTCAAAACCCATCCAACATAACAACCAAGGAATTTTTGCTTAATCCTATAGATTAAATTCTCATAAGGGTTTTCCATAATACTCAATACCCAAAACAGTACGGCTAATTTTTAGCACTGGAAAACAAAAATCAAAGAGATCCGTATATTTGTATACATAATATTGCCTGATAAAATAGTCCTCGACATTTCCAGTGTTCATCCAATAAATATACAATCAATGATTATAAAATCGTGATTCATAATTCGTTATTCACTATTCATAATGTATATTTGCCGACATGAACACAGATCAAAACTCTAAAGTTGTTTTAATTACGGGAGGGTCCTCAGGTATTGGTAAATCTATAGGTACTTATCTTACCCTAAAAGGATATATTATATATGGAACTAGTAGAAATCCTTCAAATTTTAAGGATTTTGATACCTTTACCTTATTACAATTAGATGTTGCTGATAAAAAAAGTATTATACGTGCTGTTGATATTATTGAGCAAAAACACGGAAGATTAGATGTTTTGATAAATAACGCAGGAGCCGGAATTACTGGCCCTTTAGAAGAAATACCCGAAGAGGAAATCATTAAAAATTTCACAACTAATTATTTTGGTCCCATAAATGTTACCAAAGCTGTCTTACCTTTAATGCGAAAACAGGGAGGAGGGTTGGTAATTAATATAACATCAATTGCAGGATACATGGGGTTGCCTTATCGTGCGGTTTATAGTGCTTCAAAAGCTGCGTTAGAAATGACTACAGAAGCTTGGAGAATTGAGCTAAGGACTTTTAACATCAATATGACCAATATTGCTCCTGGTGATTTTGCTACAAATATTGCGGCCGGAAGATATCATGCTCCCGTTATGAAGGAATCTCCTTATGAAAAATCATATGGTGAATCATTGAGATTAATGGATGCGCATGTAGAAGAAGGTATGAATCCAGATGAAATGGCTAAAGCAGTATACAAAATTATACAAACTAATAGTCCAAAAATACATTATAAAGTTGGTGCTTTTATGCAAAAATTTTCCATTGTATTGAAACGTATTTTACCAGATAAAGTATACGAGAAATTACTGATGAATCATTATAAATTGTAATTTTATCCCCCAGAGAGAAGTTGTTTCATGAAATTTACGGCGATAGTAAAAAACGACTTTTCGATTATAGAATCTAATGAGAACGAAACCTGAAAGATAGTTCATCGCGACGATAATAATTTTTATATTCGCTGATTAAAAAGAAAAAATATAAATTTAAACACAACAATATGAAGTTTTTTATTGATACCGCCAATCTTGATCAAATTAGAGAAGCACAGGATCTCGGTGTACTGGACGGAGTAACAACGAACCCATCTCTAATGGCTAAAGAAGGTATCACAGGAAAAGAAAATATTATAGAACATTACAAAAAAATATGTGATATAGTAACAGGAGATGTAAGTGCAGAAGTAATCTCTACAGATTTTGAAGGAATTATTAAAGAAGGAGAAGAACTGGCTAAACTTCATGATCAAATCATAGTCAAAGTGCCAATGATCAAAGAAGGTGTAAAAGCAATCAAATATTTTAGTGATAAGGATATCAAAACCAATTGCACATTAGTTTTTTCTGTAGGACAAGCATTATTGGCTGCAAAAGCTGGAGCTACTTATGTCTCTCCATTTATTGGCAGATTAGATGATATTTCTACCGATGGTTTAAATTTGATAGCAGAGATCCGAATGGTATATGATAATTATGGTTTCGATACACAAATTTTAGCCGCTTCTGTAAGGCATACAATGCACGTTATTGATTGTGCAAAAATAGGAGCAGATGTAATGACAGGGCCACTATCATCTATAGAAGGACTACTGAAACATCCATTGACCGATATTGGTCTGGCAAAATTCTTGGAAGATTATAAAAAGGGGAATTAAACTCTCTGTAAATAATAAAAATTATAGAAACTGTTCTTTTCAATCAAGAACAGTTTTTTGTTTTTTTAAGGTTACTAATTTGCTATAATTCATTAACTGCTTTTCAAAAAATGAAGAAAATAAATCTGCATTTGGATTTATGATTTTTCCATCTTGATCAACTAGGATTACCTTATTAGTATAGTGAATCACGAGTTCGTCAGAAGAACATTTAGGGAACTTAAATTCATACTCTCTATCTAAATTGTAGTTATGTCTTTTAATAGTTTTTAGCCAGTTATCTGTTTGATCATCATCCGTATTAATTCCTATGAAATCAATTTCTGGATATATTGTACTTAGATAATCGGTTCTTTTATGTGCTTTTACGTAGTGGTCTTTCCTCTCTATTGACCAAAAATATAGCGCTGTAACCGGCTTTTGGAAAAGAGAAGATAATTTAGTCATTTCTCCGTTAGAAGAAATAAGATCCTGATCCGGAATGGTACTATTCGGCTTAAGTCGTGCAGTTGCTTTTGCTAATTTTATTAATTCTTTCTGAAAATTTTCATCACTACTAATAGATAAATAATGATCCAATACTTTTTGCGAACTATAATCATTTTTATTATCTAAAATAAAATTAGTTGTAATTCCTCTTAAAAGATTGTTTTTGATATATGAGTGCTCGATCATACTGTCTACAAGATCTAATTTGTACATGGTATATTCAACCTTATTCTTCGAAAATGATTTTTTATTCATGTATTTAGTATACGAAGAATTCGTAAAATAATGATTCAAAAATCTATTATATGAATATAATCTCATTAAGTCATCGTCATTGAAATTGACCTCACTGCGATAATCAAAAAAATCTTCAGAAAATTCTTTAGCAACATCAATATCTTTCATCATGGAATATCGATATTTATATAGATACATCTCAAATCTTGAAAAAAAATCATATTCAAAACTGGATTTGCAAATCTTTTTAGAAAGTTCACTTAATTTATATTTAGAAGTAAGACTATTAAACTTTTTTAATCTTAGCTCATACAAGGAGTCCTGTTCTTTCTTAAATTGATCCGGAGCACTTTTTATAGTTCCTTTCTGAAGTCGTTCTCTTTCTGTTTCATTTTGCAAAAACATATCTATCAAAAAGTTGTTTTTTCTAGAACCTCTGCCGGTGAACACTAAGGATTCATCGAACTCTAAAGTATTTAATCGTAGTAAAATACTATCTCCTTTTTCCAAAAGAACTAACTGATATTCGGGATTATGTCTGAAGGAATACAATCCTTCTTCCAAATCTTCCATTTTATGAGAGAATCTATTATTTTTATCCAGATAGATAGTATCTCCGTGATTTTTATCTCTGAAAAGAACAATATAGTCTGTATTCGGATTGATGATTTCTCCACCAAAATAGACATTTTCTGGTTCATTTTCTGGAATGGAGGTACAACTACATAAGCAAATATTGATAATGGTAATATAAACGATATGTTTGGTCCTTATGAAATACATTTTGGGCGCTATTATTTTACTGACAAACAATCAAAAATAAATGGAAAGACCTCCATAGCTTGTTAAGAATACGTTAATTGTGTTATAATTAGTCAATCTGCAAAGGAATAAAAATTCACTGATGAATCTTAGTGGTGTGAGCATTGTCTTTTGTTAGGAGGTTCGGTTTAAAATAACAACATATTCTTTTAGGTTCTGGATCCATTTTTCTACTTTTGCCGAAAATACAATTTATTACTATGTTATCAGTTTCTAATCTTTCAGTTCAATTCGGTAAGCGTGTTTTATTTGATGAAGTAAACACTACCTTTTCACAAGGCAATTGTTATGGTATTATCGGAGCAAATGGGGCAGGGAAATCTACATTTTTAAAGATTCTTTCCGGAGTTATGGATCCTACCTCGGGTCACGTACATCTGGAACCTGGAAAGCGGATGTCTGTATTAGAACAAAATCATTATGCATATGATGATTATACTGTTTTGGAGACGGTGATCATGGGTAATAAAGAATTATATAAAATCAAAACAGAAATTGATGCATTATACGCTGATTACACAGATGAAAATGCAGAAAAGATTGGAGAACTTCAGGTTAGGTTTGAAGAGATGAATGGTTGGAATGCAGACAGTGATGCAGCCACTATGCTTTCTAACCTCGGTATAAAAGAGGATCTTCACTATACGAGTATGGCGGATTTGGATACCAAGCAACGTGTACGTGTATTGCTGGCGCAATGTCTTTTTGGAAATCCTGATGTACTCATAATGGATGAACCTACAAATGACCTGGATTATGAAACAATTTCCTGGTTAGAAAACTTCTTAGCTAATTATGATAATACCGTAATTGTGGTATCTCACGACAGGCACTTTTTGGATTCTGTATGTACTCATATCTCGGATATTGATTTTGGTAAGATTAATAATTATAGTGGTAATTATACTTTTTGGTACGAATCTTCTCAGTTAGCAGCACGTCAGAGAGCTCAGCAAAATAAAAAGGCAGAAGAGAAAAAGAAAGAGTTACAAGAATTTATAGCTCGTTTCAGCGCTAATGTAGCAAAGTCAAAACAGGCTACCTCTCGAAAGAAAATGATCGAAAAGTTGAATATCGAAGATATAAAACCTTCGAGCCGTCGTTATCCTGCAATAATTTTTGAAAGAGATAGAGAAGCTGGTGATCAGATTTTGAATGTAGAAGGATTAACAGCAAGCGTAGAAGGAGAAATATTATTTAAAGGTGTCGATATAAATCTGGCCAAGGGTGATAAAGTAGTTGTTTTTTCTAAGGATTCGCGCGCTACTACCGCCTTTTATCAAATTCTGAATGATAAACAAAAAGAAGATGCCGGGACATTTTCCTGGGGTATTACCACCACACAATCATACTTACCCGCAGATAATAGTGAGTACTTCCAGAATGATTTGACACTGGTAGATTGGTTACGTCAATGGGCTACTACTGAAGAAGAACGTGAAGAGGTATATATCAGAGGATTTCTCGGTAAAATGATATTTAGTGGAGAAGAAGCATTAAAGAAATCTAATGTGCTTTCAGGAGGAGAAAAAGTACGATGTATGTTATCAAAAATGATGATGACTAGGGCAAACGTATTGATGTTGGATGAACCTACAAATCATTTGGATTTGGAGTCAATTACAGCATTTAATAATTCGTTGAAAAACTTTAAAGGAACCATCCTTTTCACAACACATGATCACGAATTTGCTCAAACGGTTGCCAATCGAGTGATTGAGCTAACACCAAACGGAGTAATCGATCGTTATACTACTTTTGACGAGTATATGAGTGACAAAAAGATCAAAGATTTAAGAGATAAAATGTATGCTGTGAATGTTTAATTATTTTGCAATTAAACCCTCAAACTTAATATACATATACTCTTTTATTGCTGATTCCAGAGTTTGTTGATTGTTGTCGAAAAAAGTATGATCCGTTATAAGCTGCTTAATAAAATACTCATCTAGTTTGATTAGAAGCTCAGGAGAAACGTTTTTAAACATGTTGTTTCGAATTCCGAAAATGTAAAAAGCTTTGAGATCCTCTAATAAACCTTGTAAAAAATCTTCGACAATATTCCACGCTCCGGGATAATGTCTTTGTAGTTGCTTTAAATAAAAAGGTGAAATATCTTCTACACCTTCTGCAAGAATCCTTGCTAATACTTCATACTGATAGTTCAACTCTGAAAGTTCTCCGGAGATTTCATTTTTATATGCTTTTAGCTGATCAACGCGAACTTGAGTGATGTACTCAAAAATTTCCTCTTTGGTTACGAAATATTGGTAAATAGTGGATTTGCTTTTATTCATTAATCGAGCCAGATCATCCATAGTAAGACCTCCAAGATTTGTATGCCTCAGTTTAGAGAGCAAGGCTTGTGTCCATTGTTCTACTTTTTTAGTCTTTTTCTTTCGTACTCTAGTAATAGATTTTCTTCCCATACTTGGTAATTTACCAAAATCGAACTATATTTGATTAAATAGTTCGTAAAAATAAATATTTATTTTTCAAACATAAACATTTGACTCGTGAAAAATCAAGCAGTTTGGCAAAAATATTCCGGAAACGTAGCTTGGCCTACAATTATTTTATTTTTCTGTTTATGTTTAGGGTATCTTATGCTTTGGAATTTTTACAAAGCAGGATTTTCTGCAGTATGGACCTCGTGCATTGGAGCTGCAATTGCATATGGAATGTTTACTGTAGCTCACGAAGCTAGTCATGGTAATATTTCCGGAGGGGTAGGTTCATTTAAAAAAGTTGAACAAATCCTGGGGTGGCTATCAAGTTTTTTTCTATTATTTCCTTTTTCAGCATTTGTTATTATTCATCTCAGGCATCACGCACATACCAATGACCCTGTTAAAGATCCAGATCATTATGTGAATGGCAGTAATTCTTTTTCAATATTTTTTAGGTGTGTAACGCTTATTGGACATTATTTCGGATTGACTTTAGGGAAAAACAGTAAAAATGATACCACAATGAATTCGGTCAGGAACCAGTCATTGATCTTTTTATTTATTCTTATATCTATTCTATGTATTTTGATTCTATCTGGTAATGGAGATGCTTTATTTTTTGTATTTATACTTTCTGCACTAATCGCAGCGCCTATTTTGGCTTTTTCTTTTGATTGGTTACCTCACTATCCCCACAATAACTTAAGTAAATATCATAATACCCGTATTATTACCGTTCCGGGTCTTGAATTTTTGTCATTGTACCAAAGTTATCATCTTATACACCACTTGTATCCCAGAGTTCCATTTTATAAATATCGCAGTTGTTTTTTAGATATAGAGTCAGAACTTTTTATAGAAAAGTCACCTATAGAAGGTTTCCGTAGTCAGGATCTTAAGTTGCTGGATAAGCAAAATACTTATGCAGATATTCGTTCAGGAAAAACCTGGAGCTATATACTCGAGGTAGAAAGGGTGATAAAAGAAACACCAGATGCAATAAAGATCGTTTTTAAAAACTTAAAAGGAACACCATTTTTATTCAAACCTGGTCAATATATTGTGATCTCTGATTATATAAATAATGATTTAGTGAGTAGGTGTTATTCTATTTGCGAAGATCCTATTTCAGGAAAACTAGGTATTGTAGTAAAAAGGATTCCCGATGGTATACTATCCAATCACTTGGTGTCGAATTTAAGAGCAAATGATGTAGTAAGAGTTTCGGGCCCCTTTGGAAAATTTATGCTACCGGAAATAATTGATAATCCTTTTCTTTTTATTGCAGGCGGTAGTGGAATCACTCCGGTAATTTCCATGATTAAATTTCTTTTGAGAACTTCTAGCCAAAAAGTCAAATTGCTTTATGGATGCAGGAGTGAAGTTGATGCGATTTTTGCAAACGAGTTAGAAGAATTAGCTGATCAGTACTCAAAACAATTTACTTATCATTTAAGCCTTGAAATCTTGGATAAAGATCGGCAATATCATTATTTAATGGATACCGACATCAATACTTTTTGTTATATCTGTGGACCTACACCAATGATGGAGGCTTCAAGACTGGTATTACGTAAAATTGGTGTCAAAAATGATTTTATAAAAACAGAAGAATTTTCGTATAAGACTAAAAAACTATCCGGACATACTCATCGAGCTAATGTAGTAATTAATAATACAAAGCTGGTTCTTACCGTTGATAGTTTAGAAACGATATTGGAAGCATCCATAAGAGTAGGCAAAGAGCTTCCGTATGCTTGTAAGATGGGAGAATGTGGAACGTGTAAGGCGAAACTGATAAGTGGAGAAGTGGAGTGGAATTTTAAAAAAGATAAGGTGATTTTAGAAAATGAAATTGATCAGGGATATATACTCACCTGTTTATGTACACCAAAAAACGATATAGCATTGAAGGTATGAATATTAAAAAAGAGTATGATTACGTAATTATAGGTAGCGGTTTTGGTGGATCCGTAAGTGCGTTACGTCTTTCAGAAAAAGGATATAACGTTTTGGTTATCGAAAAAGGGAAATGGTATAAGCCTAAAGATTTTCCAAAATCGAATTGGAATCTCAGAAAATGGTTGTGGGTTCCTTTCTTCAGATGGTTTGGTATTATGAAAATGTCGTTTTTCAAACATGTCGTTGTGATTTCCGGAACCGGAGTGGGAGGAGGCTCTTTGGTATATGCAAATACACTTCCTGTTCCCAAAAAAGAGTTTTTTACATCAGGGAGTTGGAAAAACCTGGCCGATTGGCAATTAGAATTAGCTCCATATTATCAAACTGCATTGAAAATGCTTGGTGCTCAGAAAAATCCAAAACTTTTTGATGGTGATAAAGCTCTGAAAGAATTGGCAGATAAAATGAATATTGCAGATGATTTTTCTGCCACGGATGTTGCTGTTTTTTTTGGAACCCCTAATAAAACTGTGTCGGATCCTTATTTTAATGGAGAAGGTCCAGACCGTACCGGATGTAATTTTTGTGGAGGTTGTATGACCGGATGCAGATTTGGAGCTAAAAATACTTTGGATAAAAATTATTTGTACTTAGCTCAACGATTAGGAACTGATATTTTAGCAGAACACGAAGTTTTTGATGTAGTACCGTCTGCAAATGGTTATGAAGTAATATTTAGATCATCCACACGTTTTTTTCGAACTAAAAAATCTGTAAAAACAACCGCGGTGATTTTTTCAGGAGGTGTTTTGGGTACTGTGAAACTGTTACTAAAGTTGAAAAAAAAGTCATTGCCTAAATTGTCGGATCGTTTGGGAGAAGATATTCGTACGAATAATGAAAGCCTTATTAGTGTAACCAATCTGGATAGAACAAAAGAAATGTCTAAAGGTGTCGCAATAGGTTCTATTCTTAACACGGATAAAAACAGTCATTTGGAAATTGTTCGTTATGCTAAGGGATCTGGGTTTTGGAGGCTGTCACATCTACCTTTAACCCACGGTAAAACTGCAATTGTACGGTTATTAAAAATGTTCGCTAGTTTTGCTAAATATCCGTTATCCTATGCTAAACTATATACAAGCAGAGATTGGGGTAAGAGTACTGCTATCCTTTTATTCATGCAAACATTAGATAGCACATTAAAATTTAAAAGGAATTCCTTTGGGTTAATGAATACCACTGTTGAAAAGGGTAAAAAACCAAGTGCCTTTATACCTCAATCCCTAAAGTTGGCAAAACATTATGCGAAATTAGTCAGAGGTAAAGAAACAGTATTTGGATTAGAACCTCTAGCAGGAATTCCTTCTACTGCTCATATTTTAGGTGGTGCCGTAATGGCTGCCAATACAGAAGAGGGAGTGATTGATAAAAATAATAAGGTATTCGGATATGAAAATATGTACATCTGCGACGGATCCATGATTTCTGCTAATCCGGGTGTGAACCCCTCTTTGTCAATAACGGCAATAACGGAAAGGGCTATGAATGAAATCCCCAAAAAGCATAACTGATATTTTATTTATGAACGTCTCGATTTTGAAAATGCCTGTAGATCAAAAATGCCCCATAGGCAATAAATATTACAGTAAGAATGATTTTATAATCTAATTCTAATTGATTTTGAAAGCGTTGATAAACCCTCAGACTCCCAAATAGTACCAATGCAATACCAATCATAAAATCCCATTTTTTTCTAGGTATTCCGTTTTCTTCTTTCATGATAACTAAGACAAGCTTTTCTCTATGATAGGAATGGCTTCTTCTACATCGGTTTTCTTAACAAAAAGCTGAATGTGATCTGGAATACCACCACCAAAACCTGCCGCCATACCTGATTTCATGTCATCACGTGTGATAGAATTAATACCACTATCCTGAAGCAATGTTTGTAAAAATTGGATGTTGATTAAACTACCTGTATATACTCTTTCATATTCACTTTCAGGAAACATATGTTTTTGTTTACGCGTTAAAATATTTGCTATTCCATATGGCAGTATTAAAGTTTTTGCCTAATGCAAAACCATAAAATAATACTACTGCCGCAACGGATTTAAACATAAAGAAAAATATCATTATAAATTCTGAGGTGTTACTTTCTTTACTGAACAATCCTTGTGGGACCATAAAGGTAATTAAAAGACTTACTAAAAAGGTAAGAATTAATAAATTTTCAAAACTCTTAAAAAACCACATTAAGAACTTGCGAAGAGGATGCAGATCATCTCCCCATTTATGAATTAAATAGTAATAGTCATTTCCAATCGGTGCAAAAAGTAATGGATCATCTGCATTAGCTAACTTAAAGAGTTTAGAGGGGGCTATAATTTTAAAACCTCCTAATTCAATCTGGTGCATTTTTTCTAAATCTTTGATCTTGGATAATGCTTCTTGCGGTATTTTTCCTTTAAAGTATTTAGAGTCTAAAAAACGCAATCGATAATCGATGCAAATTTTTTTTATCTGATCGATATGATAAATGTTTGAGCTTTCTAAATAGTCAAAAACAAAATTATTTTCTTTAACAGGAGAGCCGGCTTCCAATTCGCCAATAATTCGATCCGTTTTCTCTTTTTCTTTCTCAAAAATAGCTTGAATCTGTAATTTCCAACTCGAAGGATCAACCTGTTTGTTCCTTAACTGAGATAGTTTTTTTTCAATATTGGTCTTTGGAATCATCATTTTTCTTTCTTTAGCATCACTAAATTAAGTATTTACGATTTGTATTGCAAGATTTCGGTGTTTTTAACAAATGTTGAATCTAAAGTATTTCTAAGAATTTTCTTATCAAAAAATGCCTCTGAAAAACTCAAAGGCATTTTATTATATTATAGTTTAAGCATTTTTTTTAGCGCAACTCAGCACCTAATTTATTTTCAAAATTATACTGAAGTTTATTCATAATCTTATCAATTTGTTTATCAGTAAGTGTTTTATGATCATCTTGCAACGTAAAACTTACCGCATACGATTTTTTACCTTCTGGTAAATTCTTACCTTCATATACATCAAATAAGTTGATGTTTTTTAGTAGTTGCTTTTCTGTTTGCTTTGCAATCGTATGAATTTCTTCAAAAGTTACTGCATTGTCCAATAATAAAGCAAAGTCTCTTCGTACTTCCGGAAACTTAGGAATATCAGTGAATTTAATCTTAGTTCGTCTTGCAAATTCCAGTATAGTATCCCAATTAAAATCTGCATACAATACTTCTTGGGAAATAGAAAAATGTTTTAAAACAGATTGTTTTACGATTCCAAATTCTACTAACTTTGATTTACCTAAACTATAAGAAACACCTTCAGAAAAAAGATCACTCTTAACCGGAGATACTTTTGATGTCTTAACTCCCAAACGACTAAGGATAGCCTCTACGATTCCTTTTAGATAAAAGAAATTACTAAGCTCTTGAGATACTTTCCAATTTTCCTTTGTTTTATTACCAGTGATTATTAGACTTAAATGTTTGTTTTCAATTCTGCCACTCTCATAATTATGATACGTTTTTCCAAATTCAAACAATTTGAGATTAGAGCGTTTCCTGTTGACATTATAGGATACAGCTTCTAAACCAGAAAATAATAATGATTGACGTAGAACAGCTAGATCATTGCTTAATGGATTAAGTATCTCTACATTATTTTCTGATTGTAATTGATGAGACAGTGATAGGTATTCAGGAGAGGTCAATGAGTTCGCTAACATTTCATGAAAACCCTGTCCCACTAACTGATTAGAAACGGTATTCTGCACATTATGGTCAGAAAACTTATCTATATTAGCGATTGATGCGTTTAATTTTTGAGTAAACTTTATATTATTATACCCATAAACCCTAAGGATTTCTTCAATTACATCAGCTTCTCTCTGAACATCATTACGATAGGCAGGAATAGTAAGACCCAAACCACTTTCTGTAATATTATTTACTTTAATTTCTAAGGAGCTTAATATGTCTTTTATAGTTTCCTGTGGTAATTCTTCGCCAATTAACTTTGCCGTATTTTCGAAGGATAAGAACACCTGAAAATCTTCAGTTTTTTTTGGATATAGATCAACAATATCGCTTGTAATATCCCCTCCAGCTAATTCTTGTATTAAAAGTGAGGCTCTTTTTAAAGCATACTCGGTTATATTAGGATCTACACCTCTTTCGAACCTAAATGAAGCATCTGTATTTAATCCGTGGCGTTTTGCTGTTTTACGGACACTAACCGGATTAAAATAAGCACTTTCTAGGAAAATAGATGTCGTTTTTTCAGTAACACCAGAATTAATTCCACCAAAAACTCCTGCAATACATAGAGGTTTTTCTGCATCACAGATCATCAGATCCTCTTCATGCAGTTCTCTCTCTATATCATCCAGTGTAGTAAATTTAGTACCTGATTTTAAGGTTTTTACTTCAATTTTGTTTCCTTCAATATAATGTGCGTCAAAAGCATGTAAAGGCTGCCCTAGTTCGTGTAAAACATAATTCGTAACATCAACAACATTGTTTTTCGGACTAATACCTATAGCTTTTAATCGGTGCTGTAACCAGGAAGGAGATTCCGCAACTTTTAATCCGGATATTGAAACGCCACAATACCTGGGAGCTAATTCGGGATTTTTTACTTCTATATCGAATTTGTGTAACCGGTTTTCTACTTTAAAATTACTTACTGAGGGTGTAATCAATTCCAGGTTAATATCTTTTTGCTGTAAACCAGCTTTAAGATCTCGGGCAGTACCCCAATGACTCATAGCATCTGCACGATTTGGAGTCAACCCTATTTCAAAAACTTTGTCATTTTCAATTTCAAAAATATCCGCAGCAGGAGTTCCTACAGGAATGTTTTTGTCAAGAACCATGATACCATCGTGACCTTTACCAAGCCCTAATTCATCTTCTGCACAGATCATACCATGACTTTCTTCTCCACGGATCTTGCCCTTTTTGATCTTCCATTCCTCACCATTTTCATCATACAACTTTGTTCCAATAGTTGCAACAGGAACTTTTTGACCTTCAGCAACATTAGGAGCACCGCATACAATTTGTACAGGTGTACTATTTCCTAAATCTACTTTGGTGACTTTTAGCTTATCTGCATTCGGGTGTTGCATGCAGCTTATGACTTGTCCTACAATCACACCTTCTAATCCACCTTTCACACTTTGATAGGTTTCAATTCCTTCAACCTCAAGACCTAAATCGGTAAGTAGTTCTCCTGCCTTTTCTGCTTCCCAATCAAGTTTTATAAATTGTTTTAACCAGTTATATGAAATTTTCATTAATGATAATTCTGAAATTAGTCGGTAAAGATACTACTTTGAGTAAAGTTGACAAATAAGAAATCTTTCTTAATCTAAATAAAAAAGAGTAGCTATACACAATATATCTAGAAAAATAACAATACTATTAAAAGATGGAAATAGCAGGTCCGGAAAGTTTTAATTAACTTTCCGGACTTTTTAGAAAAAAGAATTTTTATGAAACAAATCATCCCATTTATATTATTAATAGTAATATCATTTTCTTCTTGTACAAATGATAAAAAACCCCAAACTTTTGATTTAAAACCGGGCTCTTGGAAAGTAACCCTAAATGTTCTGGACAATGAACAACTTCCGTTTTTGATGGAAGTTATGGAAGATCAAAGCATTAAAATTTTTAATGCAGAAGAGGTTATTAATGTTGATGAGGTAGAAATTAAAGAAGATTCTATATGGATTAAATTTCCTGTTTTTGAAGGATACATCGCAGCTAAATTTCTCGATTCTATTACAATTTCTGGAAGTTTTATCAAAGAAAGCCTGGATAGAATTGTTCCTTTTAGAGGAACTTTTGGAGTACAAGACAGGTTCGAAATTATTACAAAACCCACAACGAATATTGAAGGTAATTGGGAAGCTGTTTTTAGTAAAGATAATCCAGAGGATCGATACATTGCCAAAGGAATTTTTAAACAAAATGGAAATGTTGTTACAGGTACGTTTAGAACGACAACTGGAGATTACCGATACCTGGAAGGAGTGGTTAACGGAAATAAATTTAAAATGTCCACATTCGATGGAGCACACGCTTTTCTTTTTACCGGAAAGGTATCTGATAGTACGATGAACGGTTATTTCTATTCTGGAAATCATTGGAAAGAACCTTTTACTGCTAAACGTAATGAACAATTCGAATTACCGTCTGAGGATTCTCTTACTTTTATAAAAGAAGGATATGATAAATTAGAATTTAGTTTTCCGGATGCAAAAGGAAATCAGGTTTCTCTGGAGGATGCTCGTTTTGAGAATAAGGTCACCTTGGTACAAATTATGGGAACCTGGTGCCCTAATTGTATGGATGAAACTAAATATTATGTAGATTATTATAATAAGAATAAGGATAAAGACATTGAATTTGTAGCATTAGCTTTTGAGTATGCCAAAACTCCAGAAAAAGCTTTTAAATCTATTGAACGATTACGTTCTAAATTAAATGTAGAATATCCAATTCTACTGGCTCAATATGGTTCATCAAACAAAGAAAAGGCTCAGGAAAAGTTACCGATGCTAAATCACGTATTATCATATCCTACAACAATCTTTATTGATAAAAAGGGAGAAGTACGTAAGATTCATACAGGTTTTAATGGACCGGCTACTGGTCAGAAGTATACAGATTTTAAAAAGGAATTTGAAGGTTTTGTTAATCAGCTGTTAAAAGAATAGGGGATTTAACACTTATTAGGAGTTGGGTCGTTACTTTAACAATAAGGTAACATCAGGATTGACAATATCATCTTAATATTGTTTGAAACGTATGATTTTTCTTTCATACAAGATCCAATAAATAATTCAAATAATTCAGTCATGAAACAATCTAATCCAATAATGACATTTATTGTATGTGCAATGATGTTATTTACAATTAAAACCAACGCTCAGCTTAAAACACCTGAAGCTAGCCAAAGAGCACAAGTTACTCAGCGAGTAGGTATTACAGACATTACCATTGATTATGGAAGACCAAGCGTAAAGGAACGTGAAATTTGGGGGAAACTGGTACCTTATGGATATAATAACCTTGGGTTTGGAACAGCTACAGCTGCACCCTGGAGAGCTGGAGCTAATCAGAATAGTACGATAGAATTTTCACATGACGTCAAAGTAGAAGGAAAGGATATTAAAGCAGGGCTTTATGGACTTCACATTGCTTTAAAAGAAGATGGAGGAGCTACTGTAATATTTTCTAATAATGCTATCTCGTGGGGAAGTTACTTTTATGACGAAAAAGAAGATGCTTTACGTGTAGATGTTCAGACAAAAGAAACTGAGCATACCGAAACGCTTTTATTTTTATTCCCTTCTTTTGAGCCAAATAGTACAACTGCTGTACTAAGATGGGGAAAGAAAGAAATTCCGTTTAAGATAGAAGTCGATGTGACCAATATCGTTATGAAAGGTATTAAAGATGATCTAAGAAGCAATGCCGGATTTACACAATCCAATTGGGACAATGCTGCTAACTATGCTTTTAATGCAGGTGATCTGGATCAGGCATTAGAGTGGATTAATACTTCCATCAGTGGTAATTTTTTTAGTAAAGAAACCTTTAATAATCTTTCTTTAAAATCTCAAATTTTAGCAAAACAAGGAAAGACTCAAGAAGCAATGGCTGTAGTTGATAAAGCCGCAACATTAGGAAATGCGACACAGGTATTTCAGTTAGGAAATGGTCTTATCCGTCAGGGACAAAAAGATAAGGCATTAGAAATTCTAAAAAGCAATGTAAAGAATAACAAAGGTGCCTGGCCATCTAACTATGGATTGGCTAGAGCATACTCTGCAACAGGAGATTATAAAAATGCCGTTAAATCTATGAATACTGCAATGGGTAATGCCCCCGAAAGATTTAAAGGAAGATTGTCCGGAGAATTAGAAAAACTCAAAAAAGGAGAAGACATAAATTAAGTAAGTGAAACTCTATTTTGAAAAGCTGTAAGCGTATTTAAAAATAGTAAGTTGAACTTATCCCGTTGCAGAACTGGATCTATTTAGTACAAGGTTTCTATTTTGAAAATCATTTTAATTGGGATTCAAAACAAGAAAATTCGAGTAGTTGAAAAATATCAACTATTTATAAAAGGATTAGAATTTTTCTAGTCCTTTTTTTGTGAATTTGAAGACGAAATAGTTATTGTTTTTTAAAGCACGAAATACTTACTATTTTATCCTATGCTACTATGTAGGTTTTAATGTGATTACTATATCTTTGCACCACCAAATTTATATATATGAGTAAAGCCGTTTACATCGCTACTATTGAGCCCAATAGTGGTAAATCAATCGTAGTTTTAGGATTAATGAGAATGCTACTTGGTAAAGTTGCTAAAGTAGGGTACTTCAGGCCTATCATCGATGACCCCAAAGAGGGAGAAATAGATAATCATATCAATACTGTAATATCACATTTCGAATTGGATATTAATGTTAAAAATGCGTATGCTTTCACCAGGAGCGAAGTGCTCCAAAAATACAATCAAGGTCGAGCAGGGGCAATCATTGATGGCATTATAGAAAAGTATAAAAATCTTGAAGAGAAATTTGATTTTATCCTGGTAGAAGGAACTGATTTTTCTGATGAAGGAAGTATTATAGAATTTGATATAAATGTTATCATTGCAAAAAATCTTGGAATTCCATCCATAATTGTAGCAAGTGGGTTAGATAAAACAAATAAAGAAATAACTGGTAACCTAAAACTAGCCTATGATACTTTTATAAGTAAGGACGCAGAAGTAGTAGCAGTAGTAGCGAATAAAGTGATCAATGGTTTTGAAAAAGAACTAAAACCATCATTGGAAAAAGAATTTGATGAGAATGTAAAACAGGTTTTTATTCCAAAAATTGGTTCTTTAATTCATCCTACAATTAAAGAAATAGTAAAAGAGTTAGATGGTACAGTGCTCTTCGGGAAGGAGTTTCTAAACAATCAGGCGGGTAGCTTTGGAGTAGGAGCTATGCAATTGCGTAACTATCTTACACATCTTAAAGATAATAGCCTGGTAATTACTCCAGGCGATAGAGCAGATATTATTTTAGGTGTTTTACAGGCAAATATTTCTGACAATTACCCTAAAATCTCAGGTATTATTCTGACCGGAGGAATAATTCCTGAAGAACCTATTCTAAAATTAATTGAAGGTGTATCTCTTTCTGTGCCTATAATATCCGTGTCACAGGGTACTTTTTCAATCACCAATAGAATAGGTGCTATCCGATCAAAAATATATGCAGATAATCTACAGAAAATCAATACTTCTATAAGTACATTCGAGCAATATGTGGATGCAGATAGTTTGATCGATCCTTTGATTACTTTTGAGTCTGATAGTTTGACTCCAAGTATGTTTCAATATAATTTACTAAAAAGAGCACTTAAACATAAAAAGCATATAGTATTACCAGAAGGTTATGACGAAAGAATTCTGAGGGCGACCTATAGACTGCAAGCATCGAATGTAGTCGATATTACTTTGATTGGAGATGAAAAGAAAATTAAAAGTAAAGCAACAAAGCTGGATATACCTATCGATTTTAGTAAAGTAAAGATTATTTTGCCAATAGATTCTCCTCATTTTGATGACTATGCGCAAACATTTTATGAACTGCGGAAACATAAGAATGTAAATATGGATATGGCCAAGGATATGATGGCAGACGTATCTTATTTTGGTACCATGATGATTTATAAGGGCCATGCAGACGGTATGGTTTCAGGAGCGGTTCATACTACGCAACATACAATCAGACCGGCCTTACAGTTTATAAAAACCAAACCTGGAGTAAAGGTAGTATCATCTGTGTTTTTTATGTGTTTGGATGACAGAGTTTCCGTATTTGGAGATTGTGCCATTAACCCGAACCCCAATGCCGAGCAATTAGCAGAGATTGCAATTTCATCAGCACAATCAGCAGCAGCATTTGGTATCGAACCTAAAGTAGCAATGTTATCGTATTCTTCTGGCACATCCGGAAAAGGAGAAGATGTAGAAACTGTAAGAGAGGCAACCAGAATAGTAAAAGAAAAACATCCAGAACTTAAAATCGAAGGTCCAATACAATATGACGCTGCGGTGGATATGCGGGTAGGAAAAAGTAAACTACCTGACTCCGAAGTTGCCGGACAGGCAAGTGTTTTGATATTTCCTGATCTTAATACTGGAAATAATACATATAAAGCTGTGCAACGAGAAACTGGAGCTTTGGCTATTGGTCCGATGCTACAGGGTTTAAATAAACCGGTAAATGACCTGAGTAGAGGTTGTACGGTTGATGACGTATATAATACTGTTATTATTACAGCCATTCAGGCACAAGGTTTATAAAAAGAAGAAAATTCAATATGCGAATACTAATATTAAACTCAGGAAGCTCATCTATTAAATTTCAATTATTCGATATGCCTTCAGCTACCGTGCTTTGCTCTGGGTTGGTGGAACGTATTGGATTACCGAACGCTACAATCAATTATAAAACAGATACGCAAAATATAAAAAACGAGATTGACATTCCTGATCATAAAATTGGTTTACAATTAATAGCCTCTTACTTGTTAAATTCTGATATAGGAGTGATCAAAGTAGCATCGGAGATTGAAGTGGTTGGTCATAGAGTAGTTCATGGAGGAAGTACTTTTGCTGAAACTGTGGAAATAAATAATGAAGTAAAAAATAAGATAGAAAAACTTTCAGCTTTAGCACCTTTACATAATCCGGCTAATTTACAGGGAATTTTAGTTTCAGAAGAGATTTTTATTAAGGCGAAGCAAGTGGCAGTTTTTGATACGTCATTTCATCAAACAATGCCTGTAGAAGCTTATAAATATGCGATTCCTAATGCTTTTCTGGATGAACACCAAATTAGAGTATATGGTTTTCATGGTACTAGTCATAAGTATGTATCAGAAAAAGCAAATGAGTTTTTAGGAAAACAAGACACTAAGATTATTACAATTCATTTAGGTAATGGATGCAGCATGACTGCTATAGAAAATGGTAAGAGTATAGACCATACCTTAGGATTTGCACCAATGAATGGATTAATTATGGGTACTCGATCTGGTGATATTGATCCAGCCGTTATTTTTTATACGGTAAAATCGTTAGGATATTCTTTGGATGAAGTCAACTCGTTACTCCAAAAAGAAAGTGGTATGCTTGGATTGACCGGTTATAGCGATTTACGGGACATTGAATCTGAAGCAGAACTAGGTAATATTGATTGTCAGCAAGCACTACAGATGAGTGCCTATCGAATAAAGAAATTTATTGGTTCATATGCTGCCGTGATGAATGGTCTGGATGCTATAGTGTTTACCGCTGGAATAGGTGAAAACTCTGATGTAATGAGAAAACTGGTATGTAGCGAATTAGAATATTTTGGAATTGAACTGGATCAAGATAAAAATGAAGTTAGATCTAAAGATACCAGAGATATTAGCCAGAATTCTTCTAAAGTTAAAATCTTAGTAATCCCGACAGACGAAGAATTGGAGATTGCCAAACAGTCTTATCAATTAATTTTACAAATAAAATAACGATTACCAGAAAGAATATTTATCAGATAATCGCTATACTTTAAGATGTTCTAAACTGTTAGTTATGCCCAGATACAAGTCCCATTGGGTTGGCAGTATCCAAAATCACAAAATTCAAACCCATTAAACATTTGGCAGCATTGCCTTGGTGGTCCGCAATATACAAAAGGACGATTCCACGAACCTTTGATTAGTTGCTGGTCTTCTTTCGTAAGTTTTTGCACTCCAGTAAGGTTTAATATTTTTTTCATTGTTTAAAATATTTAAGTTAATATGGATGTTTTTTAGAGGAAACTAATGGCAAACTAATTAGGATTGCCTTTTTGGTTTTAAGTCTATAAAATATCAATATAAGATACATCTATTTCCCCATCCATAAGGATCACAGTATCCAGGTTCACAGAAACTTCCTCCAGGAAAACTAATTTGACAACCTCTTCCGGATGAACAACAGGATACATTTCCCCAAGCTCCCTTGATGGATCTTTGTTGTCCTTTGGTTAGCTCTTGAATCCCTTTTAATTCTAAGATTTTTTTCATTGTGTAAGATATTTAAGTTAATAGCTTAAATGTAAGAGAAAATTCCCTGATTCTTTTGAGCGAAATACATAAAATAAATATGGCTTTAAAGTATTCCTTTTAGATAAACGATGTTTAAATGAATTTTATAAAACGATACTAAGCTATAACCCTCTTAGTTGCCCTGATTGATAACTTATTAACAAGGTTATCTTTTTTCAAAATGTTAAAAATCAAACAGTTATATTTTTTTAAATATCTAATTCATACATTATCAACAGATTGAATAATGATTTGATAACATCAGATTATAGTAAATTAAACAAAATAGTTATAGCTTCGGAACTGTTAACATTTACTAAACTAACTAACTCACAACATACAATGAAAAAGTTTTTACTATTACTAGTGATGGTTTCTACCTTAACTGGTTTTGGTCAGGTACCATCTTATTATAACGACGTTAATTTATCTTTAACCGGTCAATCTTTAAAGAATGAATTAGCTACTAAAGTTACAAACACCCAAACGAATACATTATCCTATACACCAGGAGTTTGGGATGCCTTGAAACAGGCAGATCTTGATCCTACAAACTCCTCTAGAGTTATTCTGATCTATGGGTTTAATGATACTGATGGAAATTCAACAACAGACAGAACCAGAGGAGTAAATAATAATGGAGGTGGTTCTACAGATTGGAACAGAGAACACGTATATCCCAAATCACTTGGGAATCCTAATCTTGGAACCACAGGACCAGGAGCAGATGTGCATCATCTAAGGCCTTCTGATGTACAAAGAAACTCTAGTAGGGGAAGTCGTAAGTTTGCTGATGGTTCTGGAAATTCCGGAACGACTTCACAAGGACATTGGTACCCAGGAGATGAATTTAAGGGCGATGTAGCGCGAATGATGATGTTTATGTACATAAGATATGGTAATCGATGCTTACCTTCTAATGTGGGAATAGGAACAGCAGTATCTGGTGACGCCGATATGATCCAGTTATTTTTAGAATGGAATGCCGAAGATCCTGTTTCTCAATTAGAATTGCAACGAAATCCAATTATCGAAAATTTACAAGGAAACAGAAACCCTTTTATTGATAACCCAGCTTTTGCTACTCAGATTTGGGGAGGACCACAGGCGGAGGATCGTTTCGGAAATACTGGAGTTGGAGGAAATACACACTGCAGTTCAACAATTACTTCTTTTCCTTACAGTGAAAGTTTTGAAAATACTTTAGGTGCTTGGAAGCAAGCAACATCTGGAGATGATTTTAATTGGGCAACTCGTTCTGGCAGTACGCCGTCTTCTAATACCGGTCCAAGTTCAGCGAATACAGGTTCGTATTATATTTTTATGGAATCTTCAACTCCTAATTATTCTAACAAAAGAGCAATAATATATTCGCCTTGTTACGATATTACGAATGCAAGTCAGGCTACCTTTTCATTTAAATATCATATGTATGGTGCTTCAGCGATGGGAAGTTTGGCTTTGGAAGCAAGTCTTGATGGAACCAGTTGGACATCCATCTGGAGCAAATCCGGAAATCAAGGAAATTCCTGGCAGACAGCTTCTGTTGATTTAGGCTCTTATTCAGGTGAAGAAGTACAGTTACGTTTTAATGGAATTACAGGAACTACATGGCAGGGAGATATGGCTGTTGATGCGGTCAATTTTTCCACTTCTGGAAATACTGGTGGTGGCTCAACAACTAGTGATGTTACTCTAAGAATTACTTTTGATAACTATCCGGAAGAAACAAGTTGGGAAATAAGAAATGATAATAATCAAGTAGTGTACTCTGGTGGCACTTATGGCTCTCAGGCTAATGGTTCTACCATTAATGTATCTAGAACGATGGATAGTGGATGTTATACATTGATTGTAAAAGATGTTTATGGAGATGGTATTTGCTGTAGTTATGGTAATGGTTCGTATGCGTTAACCGACACTTCTAATGGAGCGTTATTAGTATCCGGAGGTTCTTTTGGAGCACAAGACAGCAACAGTTTTTGTGTAGATTCTGCAACAAGAAATTTTTCTGAAGAGATTGTAAAAGAAAACATATCTACTGTATTTGATTTTAATTTTTATCCTAATCCGGTTATAGGAGAGGTGAGAATAGAACTAGATAATACGGGAGATGCAGATTATAAAGTCGTAAACCAAATGGGCCAGGTTATAAAAGCAGGAAAAGTCATAAAAGAACCCATTCAACTTCACGAATTACCATCAGGAATGTATTTTATCTCTGTTAATGATGGAAAACGAACTGTTAGTAAGAAATTTGTAAAAGAATAACTGATCATTTATATAAAAGTAAAAAACCTCGTTATCATAACGAGGTTTTTATGCTTATTATTGATTTATTTGTCTAACCTATTATTAACCTTCATTACTTCAGTTGCTGTAATAATTTCTCGGCAACAAGCTCTGATGACGCAGGGTTTTGTCCGGTAATTAATAATCCATCTTCTATAACGTATGGACTCCAGTCAGCTCCTTTAGAATATGTACCTCCATTAGCTATTAACATATCTTCTACAAGAAAAGGTACTATAGCTGTTAATTGAACAGCTTCTTCTTCTGTATTAGAAAATCCAGTTACTTTTTTACCCTTTACTAAAGATTCTCCATTAGCTCCTTTTGTGTTCTTAAAAACAGCAGGTGCGTGACATACAGCTCCTACAGGCTTATTTTGATTGTAGAAAGCTTCAATTAAAGCAATAGAGTTCTTGTCTTCTGCTAAATCCCATAAAGGACCGTGACCTCCGGGATAAAAAATTGCGTCATAATCATTTGCGTTTATACTAGTTAGTTTGGTAGAATTGGCCAGAATTGTTTGAGTTTCTTGATCTCCGTTAAATCTTTTGGTTGCGGGTGTTTGGAAATCAGGTAATTCACTTTTCGGATCAATTGGTGGTTGTCCTCCTTTTGGAGAGGCAATAGTTATCTCCGCACCTTTATCTTTCAAAAAATAATAAGGCGAAGCAAATTCTTCAATCCAAAATCCTGTTTTTTCTCCTGTATTCCCTAATTCACTATGACTGGTCAATACGAATAGTACTTTTTTCATATCATCTGTTTTTTTAGTTGTTTCTTTAGCTGCTGTGTTTTTTCCACAAGAAGCAAATAGTATAATTGCTGTAGCTATACCTATGATTTTTTTCATTGATAATCCTTTTGTTAAATTTATTTTGTGTTTTTTACAGGATCAAAATTAAAGCAACTTAAAACGCTAAAAAATGATGTATGATAAGAAAAGAAATTAATTTCTTGCTATTTCTTTTCGGACTCTACTTAGACTTTCTGATGTGATTCCGAGATAAGAAGCGATATGGTAATTTTTAACCAGTTGTTCTATATTAGGATAGGTATTAACAAAATCAATATACTGCTCTCTGGCTGTTTTAGATAGGTCACCTATGATTCTTTTCTGGAAAGAACTAATATACGACTCGGTTTTGATTCTAAAATAGCGTTCTATGCTGGGAGTTTTATCAAAAATTTCATTCATATCGTCTCTGGAAAGCCTTAGCAGTGTTGCGTCTTGGATACACTCAATCTGAAGAATTGCTTTTTCATTTTTGAAAAATGCTGTATAATCACTAATCCACCAATCCGTAATCGCAAATTGTATAGTATGTTCTTTTGCTGCCCTATCTGTATAAAAAGATCATAAACATCCCTGTACTACATAGTATTGAAAATAGGCTCTGTCATTAGGATATAGTAAAACTTCTCCTTTTGTAACCTTTATTTTTTTTAACTTATCGCTAATTATTTTTTTATCTTCTTTGCTTAGTTGCACACCTTTAAAAATTTCTTCGAAGTTCATATGAATGCAATTACTTAGCGACAGTTTATGTACAACTTTGAGCTGTTATGATAGGACTAGTTTTTTTGTTCCATAAAAGTATTAAAAAGAATTTCTTAAAAGCAAAAAATCCAACCACAGTACTGTGGTTGGATCCTAATATTCTTATCAATTAATTAATATATGTTTAATTATTAAGCATTACCGGCATAACCAGCATTGTAACAGTTTCTCCTTCATCCAATCCATCGGTAGGGGTAAGGATTCCTGCTCGATTAGGCAGAGACATTTCTAATTGTACATCATCAGCATTAAGATTGTTCAGCATCTCACTTAAGAAACGAGAGTTAAATCCTATCTGCATATCATCACCTTGATAATCACAGGTAAGACGTTCTTCTGCTTTATTAGAATAATCGATATCTTCTGCAGAGATATTCAATTCTGCACCTGCGATTTTTAATCGGATTTGATGTGTAGTTTTATTAGAGAAAATAGAAACCCTACGAACAGAGTTAAGGAACTGTAAACGCGCAATAGTTAATTTATTCGGGTTCTCCTTTGGGATTACTGCTTCGTAGTTAGGGTATTTACCATCAATCAATCTGCAAATCAACTGTGTCTCATCAAAGGTGAACTTTGCATTAGACTCATTGTATTCAATCAATACTTCCGTATCACTACCTGCCAAAATACCTTTAAGAAGGTTTAGAGGTTTCTTCGGCATAATGAATTCTGCAGCTTGAGAAGCTTGTACATCTTCACGAGAATATTTTACCAATTTATGGGCATCAGTAGCTACAAAAGTGAGACTTTCTGTAGAAAACTGAAAAAACACACCACTCATCACTGGTCTAAGGTCATCATTACCGGTAGCAAAAATAGTTTTACTGATCGCCGTAGCCAAAATATCTCCCAATAGTGTAGTCGAACTTGGATCTTCCAATTCTACTGCTTTAGGAAATTCTTCTCCATCTGCATACGCTAGTGCATATTTACCGTGATTAGAACTTATTTCTATAGTACTATTATCTCCTGCTACGAATGTGAGAGGTTGTTCAGGAAACGTTTTTAATGTTTCTAATAATAACTTTGCAGGTACAGCAATGATTCCTTCATCAGAAGATTCTACTTCTAATTTAGCCGACATAGTAGTTTCTAAATCAGAAGCTGAAACGGTTAAGGAGTTATTATCTAATTCAAATAAAAAGTTATCTAAAATCGGTAAAGTATTACTGTTATTGATAACTCCACCCAATACCTGAAGTTGTTTTAATAAATATGAACTGGAAACTATGAATTTCACCCGTTTAATTTTTTAGATTAGTACTGTTTTTACAGTGGCTATAGTTTAATAGCATACGCAAATATAATTGTAATCTACAAGGATTTCAGTATGCTAAAAACGTTAGTTATTAACAAACAGACAGGAGTTATCGACTATGAGAATCAATTGCAATTTATCAAAATCCTAAATCAGGAGTTAGTGCGGTCCTGATCATTCATCAGCTTATCGGTATAATGTGCCTTGTGTTTTGACTGAGCAAAACGCTTTTTATTATAAGAACCTGACTGTCCTCTGGCTATAGATAAGGATTGCCATTGCTCATTTTGAATCATCTTTCCCAGAAATACGATTTGACCAATATGATATGAATAGTGAGCTAATTGGCGATTGATCGCTTCTGAAATGGTGTGCTCAATATTTCTGATATAAACAGGTTGATGAAAATTAGTATCGTTGATACTGTCTAAAGCGTCAAAGAGGCATTGCCAACCTTCGTTCCATTTAGACAGCAATTCTGTTTTGGTTTTGATATCATTTTCGAATTCTGCATCACGTGATCGCCATTCTTTTTCTCCGTCTGATGAAAGAAAATCTGTCCAACGAGATTTCATATTACCCCAAAGGTGTTTTACAATTGTAGCAATACTATTACTATCTTCATTATACTGCCAAAATAAGCGATCATCATCAGAGACTTGATCAATTGTTTTCTCTCCTAAGGATTTATAATAGAGGAACTGTTTTTTAATTCCTTTCAGGTGTACGTCTATATTCATTTTGATATTTTTATTTTTAAAATATACTAAATAGCCAGAATTAATTCATAAATCTTAACTTAATAAGTTAACTTGAAAAATTGAAATGCATTTTTTATTATTATAGTTCTATAAAAATTTATGTCTATAAAAATTAAGTTAATTAATATTATTATTAAGTTAAATAACTTTTACATAACATTTTAAGCGGTTTAAGATTGTAATTTAGAAGGGAGAAATTATGTTAAAAGTCAAAAACCTAATTGACGTAAAATGTTTAGGTTCGTTTAATTCTTAAAACCTATTTTATGAGAAAGATGATTAATTCAATTTCTGGAGTTCAAAAACTGTCTAAAGGTTCCCAAAGGGAAATTAAAGGCGGCATGCCAGAGCCAGATGATTGTATCAGTGGATGCTATCGATTTTATATAGCAGATAGCGGAAGTAATGCATGTGTTGTTCCAAGCCCAAGTGGAGCCAGTTGTTTTGGGACGGTGCAAAATGGGCAATGCTGTATTTAATTAGTAGGATAAAGGATGATAAGTAAGAAAGCTACTATCAAAGTTTTCTTACTTATCATTATTTTGAAATTATGTAATACATTAAAATACTATATACTATATTTTTTTCTTCTTACAAATGAAAACAAGAATCCAAAAAGTCCTAGAATCAATAGAGGAATCACAATATTGATTACCTGCCATAACATTCTGCTTTCTATTACTTTTTCGATGTTAAGAAAAGCAATGTCTATTTCTTTACCTCTTACTTCCATTAAACCAGAATCATCTAGCAAATAATTAACCGTATTTAATAAAAATTCTTTATTACCATATTGCAGGTTCAAGTATGGATCATACCCTAATGTAATTGGTCTTCCTTTTCGGATTCCATTCTTGATGACATCTCCATCCGCAATAACTACCATTTTAGTTTCAGAACTACTGTCTTTTGCATCATCTAGATTAAGTGGCTTTATACGATCTTTATAAGCGGATTTAAAATTTCCCTCTAATAATACCGCCATAGTGTGATTTCCCTCCGTGTAACTGGTAATATCAGGCTGTTGCCCGAGAATATTATTTAAACTTATTTCTGTTGGGATTCCTTCCAGTTTTGATCTTTCAGAACTAGTAAGTAATATGGTCTTCTTAAGGTCATTTTTTAAAGTATCAATTTGGTTAGAAAATTCAAACTTTACCGATTCTATATTCTTGACAATCGGGTGATTACTTTTGCTTTTTGTCAGCGAGGCGTAAAACCACGGGTGCGGTGTAAATTGCGTGTCGTTTCCCTGACCTGATGCAAGCATCAATGGTGCAGAGTATAGATCATTAACTAATACAGGATTGATGCGAACTCCATAAGAAAATAAAGCATCTCCTAATCTAAGATCTTGCATAAATGCAATGGCAGACCCTTTTGATTGAGGTGTAAATAAGCTATCAATTTCCATTGCAACCGATTCTAACAACCAAAGTGATTTGCCTCCATTCATAATAAATTGATCTAGCACATATTTTTCTTGCTCAGAAAATGGTTCTGTTGGTTTTGCATTGATAATTAAATTAAATTCTTTTAGATGTTCTAGTGTTTTTTCAGGGTTAGTGGCTACAGAATCCAGCGTAAAAGCTCCTACAAAATAATATTCTTGTAGTGTCTTTATAAAATTGTTAATTTTAATATCCGGTAATTGCCCATTGCCTCTAAGTACAGCTATTTTATGTTTTTTAGGATGAATTAGTTTTTTCAAAGCATCCGCAAAAACATATTCTAACTGTTGGATAGAATTATTAACTCTTTCTTCGGTGGTAGCGCCAATGGTATTTTTTACCAAAGCAACTTTTACACTTCGGTTTTGATAATTCATAATTGCCCAGGGAACTACCGTCTCTATTTCTGTCTTACCACTTTCGCGCACGCTAACTTCCATAGGAGTAAGTCCAAGTCTTTGGAGTTCCTCTAGAGTTTCTTTTCTAAATTCTTCTTCCTCGATCGGATTGGTAAAAACATACTGTATTTTTGGATTAATTGCGTTGAATTCTTCCAGTATCTGTTTAGTCTCTCCTTGCAATTTTCTAAACTCTGAAGGAAAATCACCTTCTAATAATACATCGATGGAAATGGGAACCTCTGCTTCGGATAGTAGATTTTCAGTAGCTTCAGAAAGTGTAAAACGATGATCCGTAGTAAGATCAAAACGATTATACCTAGCACTACCTATAAGATTCATTAATATGACACCGATTGCAGCTATAAATGTAATTTTGAATATTTTTTTTCTGGAATATTTTGCTAAAATTATCGTAGTTAATAAGATGAAAAATATAATGATACTAATAAAATATACGATATCTCTGGTATCCAGGATTCCCTGGCTAATCCGCTCATAATGTAACTGAATTCCAATTTGTTCTAAGGTATAACCTGCATCTCCAAATAATTGATAATCTGTCAACCCACTAAACCCAAAATAGAACAGAAAACAAAGAAATACTCCTATCAGAAACGCAACTATTTGATTGTTAGTAATTGAAGAGGAAAAAGTACCGATAGCGGTGTAGGTGGCTCCAAGGAGTAACAGTGCAATATATGATCCTAAAGTGCTACCAATATCAAGGTTGCCAACTGGATTCCCCACTTGATATATAGTTAGTACATATAATAAACTTGGGATCAAAGCTACTATAATTAAAAACAGGCTCCCTAAATATTTTCCTGTGACCAATTGCCATAGCTTTATCGGTTTGGTCAATAAAAGTTCTAAAGTTCCTTGTTTTTTTTCTTCAGAAATACTGCGCATGGTTACGGCCGGAATTAAAAACAGTAATATCCAAGGTGCAATTAAAAAGAATGGAGAAAGATCCGCAAACCCACTATCCAGAATATTGAATTGCCCCTTGAATACCCATAAAAAGAGTCCGTTAAGAATTAAAAATATTCCAATTACCAGATATCCTACAGAGGAGGCAAAAAATGTATTGATTTCTTTTCTAATTATTGCTAGCATTCTTAGTAAGGTTAAAAGTTGTAAAAATCTGAAAAATTGACCGTATAATTTAGTGTTCAGAACTCCCAACTTGTTCTACACTCCAGGCTTCCGGTTTTTGATTAAATTTATTTTTAGTATTTGCCCAAACACCTTTAAATAACGAAGACTTGCGATAGTTATTGAGGTGCTCCTCAGATTCCCAATGGCTATAGGTAAAGAACTGGTTAGTTTGATGGATATCTCGTATCAATTTTAGGTGTGAACATCCTTCAAAATTTCGAATTTTAGCTTTATTCTGCTTGAAATTCTCTAAAAAAGCATCTATTTGCTCAGGAATAAAACCCAATTTTACAATTCGTATGATCATTTTAGTTTTTTAAATTTTCAAAGCTACAAAGTTTTGGAATGACTATTTAATATTCTTAATACTTTCTTGTTGTCATTCCAGCGTAGGCTGGAATCTAAAGTAAAGGATCGATTGTAAATGGATCCCATTCTACAATGGGATGACAAAGTTTTTTTGCGTTAGGGATAGCAGCGGCATCCTTTTTTACGTCAGTTCGAGTGGTCCGCTTCAGGCGGATTGTATCGAGAACAAGTAAAAAAGATAGAGTGGATAGCCCGCTCGAACGCCTTAATTTTATTTAATCTAATAGTTAAATGTATAGTGTTCGCTTGATTTAATAATCCAACCAATCAAACAATCCAATTACTCACCAACTCAAATATTTCAAAACACTATTCATTTAAAAGTAACACTCACCGTATCCCGAAAATGCAACCCGAATAAACTGGAGGCTCCACCAACCGTTCTGGGGTTACTTTTGTATATAGCCAATTCAAGGTACCCTGATGAATTAAAAACAGCTAGTTTTTTACCATCCTCTTCACGTTTTGATTTTTCTATACCAAAATTTATCGCATCGCTATATCGCTCATAGATGGTATTAAAAACAGCACTTCTGGCAGTAATTTTAAATTCACGCCCTTTTCCCACATCTTCAAAAAGTTTTCGGGTAATATTGGTGATCAGGTTACCATAATTATCAATATAAATGATGCTTCCCACAATCTGCTTGTCACCAACATTTACTATAGGTGTGATTCCTTTTATAAGTTTGATATCTTCAATAGTTTTACCAATAACCTCCAGTGTTCCTCCGCGGGCGATATGACACGCTACAGTCACAAATACATCCAATACGGGAAAATTGGTTCCGATAGCATCGTGAATATTAATCTCCACGATTTTCTCGGGTCTGAATTCTGATGCAATTAACGAGATTAATCCGTTATTAGCGCAGATAAAATAGTGGTCATCGAGTTTTACAGCAATATGTTTATTTTCTGGATTGAGTTCACTATCGATACCTACAATATGTATGCTGCCTTTCGGAAAACTCTTATAGGCATTCTGAATTATATAGGCGGCTTCGGTAATATGGAATGGTGAGATTTCGTGCGAAATATCAACAATTACGGCTTCAGGAAGCTCCGTATAGATAGCACCTTTAACAGCAGATACAAAGTGGTCTTTGATTCCGAAATCAGTAGTTAAAGTTATTATTGACATCTATAATAATTGTTAATATCTTTTAATCATTAGCGCTTAAAAATATGTAAATTTGCTATGAAGTAATTCAAAGTTTTTTTGAAACGAGGAATTTATAATAAAAACATACAAGTTTATCATTTGGGACCACTAATATCTTATATGGCCTTACTAAAAAATCAACTTATGATGCGTTTTTCATTTTTGATTCCCCTACAAAAACTTCAAACTATCCCGATAGCTATCGGGAGAACAAACTTAGTTAATCCAAAAAACAAATCATACTAAAATTTCTATAGCTTTTGAACGAACTTATTATTGAACTGACAGAAATCAATCCACGGGAGTTTTTCGGACTTCAGAATAGCAATATTCAATTATTAAAAAAATACTTTCCTAAGCTGAAGATTGTTGCCAGAGGTAGCAAGATGAAGATATATGGAGATGAAGATATGCTCGAGGAATTCGATTCGCGTCTCAATATGCTTTTGGAGCATTTTGGGAAATACAATAAGTTAGATGAAAATGTCATTGAGAGAATACTTACCAGTGACAGTAAAGCGGATTATGAAACATCTGCAGCCAGTGGAGAAACACTGGTGCACGGAGTAGGAGGTAGGTCGATAAAAGCGCAGACCGCTAATCAACGTAAGCTTGTAGAATTAACATATAAGAATGACATGGTTTTTGCTATTGGACCTGCAGGAACCGGTAAAACTTATACAGGTGTGGCATTAGCCGTAAAAGCGCTAAAAGAAAAACAAGTAAGAAGAATCATCCTAACCCGCCCTGCCGTGGAAGCTGGAGAAAATCTTGGATTTCTACCAGGAGATCTGAAAGAAAAACTAGATCCATATATGCAACCATTATATGATGCTTTACGCGATATGATTCCCGCTGAAAAGCTTGAGAGTTTTATAGAAAAAGGAATTATTCAGATTGCACCAATGGCTTTTATGCGAGGTCGTACACTAGATAACGCTTTTGTAATTCTTGATGAAGCTCAGAACACAACTCACGCGCAGATGAAAATGTTTCTGACACGTATGGGAAAAAATGCCAAATTCATGATTACTGGTGATCCTGGTCAGATTGATTTACCAAGAAGAATAATTTCTGGTTTAAAAGAGGCTTTATTGGTCTTAAAGGGAGTTCCTGGAATCGGTATTATTCATCTGGATGATAAAGATGTGATTCGTCATCAACTTGTTAAAAAAGTTATTGCCGCGTATAAAGAAATAGAAAACAGGAATGATTAATTTTAATTAAGAATTAAGAATTAAGAATTAAGAATTAAGAATTAAGAATTACGGATAATAATATATAGAATTAAGTTTCAATAGGATATACTTTTCTCTTTGCGACTTAGATTTTAATATACTTTACAACTAAAAAAAATGAGTACCATAGTTGATACCAATTATAATTTTCCTGGTCAGAAATCAGTCTATAAAGGAAAAGTAAGAGAAGTATATAACATTAATGACGATTTGTTGGTGATGATTGCTACAGACCGTTTGTCAGCATTTGATGTTGTGATGCCAAAAGGAATTCCGTTTAAAGGACAAATCCTAAATCAGATTGCTACGCAAATGATGAAAGCTACTGAAGATTTAGTGCCTAATTGGCTCATTGCTACTCCTGATCCTAATGTTGCTGTCGGTTATCTTTGTGAGCCTTTTAAAGTTGAAATGGTGATCAGAGGATATCAATCCGGCCATGCTGCCAGAGAGTATAAAGCTGGTAAAAGAACATTATGTGGTGTGCCAATGCCAGAAGGAATGAAAGAAAATGATAAATTTCCTGAACCGATCATAACCCCTTCTACCAAAGCTGATAACGGTGAGCATGATGAAGACATTTCCAGAGAAGAAATTTTAGCAAAAGGCATAGTTTCTGAAAAAGATTATCTGGTATTAGAAGATTATACCAGAAAGTTATTTCAAAGAGGAACGGAAATTGCTGCAGAGCGAGGATTGATTTTGGTGGATACCAAGTATGAATTCGGAAAAACAAAAGATGGAAAAATCGTACTGATTGATGAGATTCATACACCGGATTCTTCTCGTTATTTCTATGCTGAAAAATATGAGGAAAGACAACAAAAAGGAGAAGCCCAGAAACAATTGTCTAAGGAGTTTGTAAGACAATGGTTGATCAGTAATGATTTCCAGGGGAAAGAAGGACAACAAATCCCTGATATGTCTGAAGAATATATCAATTCTGTATCAGATCGTTATATCGAACTATTTGAAAATATTACAGGAACTACTTTTAATAAAGCTGATATTTCTGATATTCTGAGTAGGATAGAAGCAAATGTGTTGGAGTATCTGAAAACAGCGTAAATTATTTGTTTTTGGTTTTCAATTCTTGTCTGCGCATTGGCATTTGATCGATTCTGTCAAATATCTTTTTAGCTGTAATAAATTCATTAGATTCCATTTTAATTTCCCCATCCAATCCTATGAGGATTGTTTTGAAATCTTCTTTAGAAGAATTGTACTTTTTGTAAAGATTGTTGTTTTTGGATATTTTGTTTTTTCTTAATTCTTTTAGAAAAGTAGTTGGAGTGATCTTGTATATGAGAAGTTTTCTTTTTCCTAACTGTTCCTTACTGTTCTCGAACTCTTGAAGCTGTTTAATAAGTTTAGGATTTTGATAAGAATCACCAATAACCAGTATCAAGCGTTCTTTCCATAAGTGTTTATCCAGATCTTGAGCGAAAGTTAATAATGGTAAAATTAGTAACAAGGATACTAAGGTTTTCATTGATAAAAGATACAAAAAAGCAACCAGGTCCTACAACCTAATTGCTTTTTGATAAAAATAGATAATCTCTATTATATAATTGTAGATTGGCCTACGTGTATATTTTCAAAATTCATGTTAGAATCCTCGGGATTAAGGATGTAATCATAGATAAAATCTCCTACTTTTTCGGTAGTCAAAGGATTGGAATTATTCAGGTCTGGAGTAGTAATATTCAGTTCTAATGCTTTTTCCACTCCATCTTTTATAGCTTGTGCCTCATCCATAAGGTCAAAATGTTCTAAAAGCATCGCAGCAGAGAGGATGGCAGCAATCGGATTAGCGATTCCTTTGCCTGTTGCTTGTGGATAGGATCCGTGGATAGGTTCAAACATACAACAGGTGTCACCAACAGATGCAGAAGCTAACAGTCCTATTGAGCCACCTATCACACTGGCTTCATCAGAAATAATATCTCCAAACATATTCTCTGTCAGGATTACATCAAACTGACTTGGATTGAGAATCATCTGCATAGCAGCATTATCTACAAATAAGAAATCAACATTTATATCCTTATAGTCTTTGGCTATTTCCGTCACCACTTTTCTCCATAAGCGCGAAGATTCTAAAACATTCGCTTTGTCTACTAAGGTGAGTTTTTTTCTACGTTTTTGGGCAGCTTTAAAGGCAAGATGCGATATACGCTCTATCTCCTCCTGTGAGTACTCACATAAGTCTGACGCTACGGTTCCTGCTTCGTTTAGATGTTTCTTACCAAAATAAATCCCACCTGTTAGTTCTCTATAAATAGAAATGTCGGTGCCTTCTATAATTTCTCTTTTTAAAGGTGATTTGTCTAATAATGTTTCATAAGCTTTCACCGGACGAATATTGGCATATAGGCCTAATTCCTTTCGCAAACGTAACAATCCTTGTTCTGGTCTTATAGATGCACTCGGGTTATTGTCATATTTAGGATCTCCGATCGCTCCAAAAAGAACCGCATCCATATTGGCACAAAGCTCCAAAGTTTCATCAGGTAAAGGATTACCCGTTTTATCAATAGCAATAGCGCCCACCAACGCCTCTTTAAAGGTAAAAGTATGGTCAAATCGATGCATAATAGCTTCTAGAGCTTTGATAGCTTGTGCAGTGACCTCGGGTCCAATTCCGTCTCCTGATAATACAGCAATTTCTAGTTTCATAGATTGGTATCTATTTTTATATTATTATTGTTATATAGAACTCTTTTCCTAAGTCCTACAAGATGTTGAAATGTTTTTATACTTTTTATACTATTTTTATGTTTTCTTTAGCAAGCTCATCTTGATAATATTGTAACTAAACTCTTGTTTTTTCGAAGGCTTCAATTTCAGATTTGTTACTGATCAAAAAGTCAATATCATCATATCCATTCATTAAACACATCTTCTTATAGTTATTTATTTCAAAATTTTCTTCAGAGCCTGTTGATTGGATTGTAATTTTTTGAGTCTCCAGATCTACTTCAATTTGGGTTGTTGGATCTTTTTTAATCTCAATAAATAACTCTTGAAGATATTCCGGAGAAACCTGAACAGGTAGTAAACCATTATTCAGTGAATTTCCTTTAAAAATATCGGCAAAAAAACTAGAGATAACTACCTTAAATCCATAATCTTGTAAGGCCCAGGCCGCATGCTCTCTACTAGAACCACAACCAAAATTATTTCCGGCAACCAGAATATTACCAGAGTTTTCATTTTTATTTAAAACAAAATCTTCATTTGCAGTGCCATCTTTATGAAAGCGCCAGTCTCTGAAAAGATTTTCTCCAAAGCCTTCGCGGTTCGTAGCCTTCAGAAAACGAGCCGGGATGATTTGATCTGTATCTACATTCTCAATGGGCAACGGTATTGCAGAGGATAGCAACTTTATAAACTTATCCATACTTTTAATTCAGATGTTTAGTGATATCAATAATTTTTCCTTCTATGGCGGTGGCAGCTGCTACCAAAGGACTAGCGAGAATGGTTCTGGCACCTTGTCCCTGGCGGCCTTCAAAATTTCTATTGGATGTAGAGACGCAGTATTCTCCTTCAGGTATTTTATCATCATTCATTGCCAAACATGCCGAGCATCCTGGTTGTCTTAGTTGAAAACCAGCTTCTTCAAAAATCGCATTCAGTCCTTCATCAGCTATTTGTGAAGCAACTTGTTGCGATCCTGGAACAAACCAAGCCGTTACATTATTAGCTTTTTTCTTTCCCTTAATATAACTTGCGGCAACTCTAAAATCTTCTATACGGCTATTGGTACAGCTTCCTATGAAAACATAATTGATCTGCTGATCGACCAATGATTGGCCTTTTTCAAAATTCATATATGCTAATGATTTTTCAAAAGAAGCATTGTTTTCCATGGGTATAGTCGAAGTAACTTTGATTCCCATTCCCGGATTTGTTCCGTAGGTGATCATAGGCTCTATGTCAGATGCATCAAAATGATACTCTTTATCAAAAACAGCACCTTCGTCTGTGGGCAATGTTTTCCAATACGCTACTTTTTTGTCATAAGCTTCACCTTTGGGAGCGAATTTTCTTCCTTTTACATATGCAAAAGTAGTTTCATCCGGAGCGATTATACCTCCTCGCGCTCCCATTTCGATACTCATATTACAAACAGTCATACGACCTTCCATAGACATTTCTTCAAAAACATTACCAGCATACTCACAAAAATATCCGGTACCTGCATTGGTTCCTAATTTAGCAATGATATAAAGAATAACGTCTTTGGGTAAAACACCTGGTTTTAGTTTTCCTTTCACATTCACACGTAAACTTTTAGGTTTTTGAAGTAATAAACATTGACTCGCAAAAACCTGAGCTACCTGACTTGTTCCTATACCAAAGGCTATAGAACCAAAGGCGCCATGAGTGGACGTATGACTATCTCCGCATACTAAAGTCATTCCCGGTTGGGTGATACCTAATTCAGGAGCCATTACATGAACTATACCATTATATTTGTGACCCAGTCCATAAAGTGTAATATCATTTTTCTCACAATTTTTCGTAAGCTGGGCCAATTGATTTCTAGATAAGGGGTCTTTTACAGGTAAATGCTGATCAATCGTTGGTGTATTATGATCTGCAGTGGCTACAACCTGATTCGGTCTAAAAATTGAAATTCCACGTCTTTCAAGCTCGTTAAAAGCTTGTGGACTTGTAACTTCGTGGATGAGGTGTTTATCTATATAAAGTACTTGAGGGCCATTCTCTACTTCTTTGACAACGTGAGCGTCCCAAACTTTATCAAATAATGTCTTCTTCATATAATTTTGATATTCTTACTTTTAATGAGAAAAAAAGATAATACTGTGTTTTAAGCTACTGCCGCGGCTTCAACCTCTACAGTTTTCATAATTTGGTGAATATCTTCATCCACTACTTCTTTCTTTCTGTCAGCGTAATTTAAAAATTCTTTGTATACTTCATCTAACTGAAGCTTAGTTAATTCATACCCAATTTTTTTGGATCTGTAGGCCAGTGCCGCTCTGCCGCTTCTAGCTGTAAGTACAATGGCTGATTCTGTAACTCCTACTTCAGCCGGATCTATAATCTCGTAGGTTTCCCGGTTTTTGATAACACCATCCTGATGTATTCCCGAACTATGAGCAAAAGCATTTGCACCGACGATCGCTTTATTAGGTTGAACCAGCATACCCATACTTTCAGAAACCATAAGACTAGTATCATATAATAACTTAGAATTGATATCTGTATTCAGATCTAAATATGGATGTTGTTTCATGATCATCACCACTTCTTCTAAAGCGGTATTTCCCGCACGTTCTCCTATTCCGTTAATAGTACACTCTATTTGTCTGGCTCCATTGATTGCTCCAACAATAGAATTAGCGGTTGCCAAACCTAAATCATTATGACAATGACAGGAAATAATAACATTATCTATACCAGTGACATTTTCCTTTAAGTATTTTATTTTAGCACCATATTCTTCAGGTAAACAATATCCAGTCGTATCCGGAATATTGAGGACAGTAGCACCAGCTTTTATCATAGCTTCGCAAACTCTTGCCAGAAACTCATTATCTGTACGTCCGGCATCTTCAGCATAAAATTCTACATCTTCCACAAAGGATTTGGCATATTTTACAGCGGCTACGCCTCGTTCTATTACTTTGTCTTGTGTAGAGTTAAATTTATACCGTATGTGGGATTCTGATGTTCCGATTCCCGTATGTATTCTTGGTTTTTTAGCATATTGAAGTGCTTCAGCTGCAACCTTTATATCGTTTTCTACAGCCCTCGTGAGTCCACAGACAGTTGCATTTTTAACGATTTTTGCTATTTCATTCACCGAAAGAAAATCTCCTGGACTGGATACAGGAAATCCTGCTTCTATAACATCAACGCCAAGAAGGTCTAGCCGCTCTGCAATCACTAATTTCTGCTTAGTATTTAGTTTACAACCCGGGACTTGTTCTCCGTCTCTTAACGTAGTGTCAAAAATTTGGACTTTAGAATCGCTCATATATGTGAATTAAAATTTTTGATAATCTTGTTAACACGACATCTTTTTTAAATATTATTCTAAAGATGTTTTAGTATTCTCTTACGAATTTATATTTTGGTTATTCAAAAAGAAGGGATTTAGCTATTCGTTTTACAACGTTGAAATGTTTTGGAGGCGAGTTAACTTTCTTGTAATCAATTAAATGAAATATAATTTCTTACAATGACTAATGATCAAAAAGATCCTTTGTTCGTTTTAGTGAAGTCACTCTCTAAGTCAGAAAAACGACAGTTTAAAGTGTATGTTGGAAGATTAGGAGTCAATACCGACTCTAAATTCTTGGCGCTCTTTAACCATCTTGATAAAAGTGAATCGCTGGATGAAGAGTTAATTGTGTCTAAAGGAATCGTAAAAAAACAGCAACTCTCTAACCTGAAAGCACATTTGTATAAACAAATTCTGATAAGTCTTAGATTAAGTCCATTACATCAGAATATTAGATCGCAGATCAGGGAACAACTTGATTTTGCAACTATCCTATATCATAAAGGACTTTATAAACAGAGTTTGAAGATTTTGGATAAGGCAAAAACTGTGGCAAAGGAAAATGAAGAAAATAATATAGCCTACGAAATTGTAGAATTAGAAAAGGTAATCGAAACCCAATACATTACCAGGAGTATCAATAGTCGTGCAGATGAACTAACCATTGAGGCTAAAATGCTGAGTATGAAAAATGTACTTACCAGCAGATTGTCCAATCTTTCACTTCAGTTATACGGTCTAATGATTAAAAGTGGATATGTTCGGAATGATAAAGAACATAAAATAATCACTAATTATTTTGAAAGCAAATTGCCAAAATATGATTGGAATATTCTTGGTTTCAGAGAAAAATTGTGGTTATACAAAGCACATTTATGGTATAGTTTTATGGTTCAGGATTTTTTGTCTTGTTATAAATATTCTAAAAAGTGGATTGATTTATTTTATGAAAACCCTAAGATGATCATTCTTAATCCTGTGTTTTTTTTAAGGGGAAATCACTACTTATTAGAGTCATTATATTTGATTCAGGATAAAACTCAGTTGAAATTAACCCTTAGTAAATTTGAAAAAACAATTAGTTCTGAAGACTTTCCAATTGATGACAATATCACGGTGCTTTCATTTCAGTTTATATATAATAATAAATTTAATGTACATTTTCTGGAGGGAACTTTTGAAGAAGGAGAGTACCTGGTAGCAGAAATTTTGGATGGAATTAGGCAATATAAAAATCGACTGGATGATCATCATATCATGGTGCTGTATTATAAAATTGCATGTTTGTATTTTGGCATGGCCAATCATCGTAAATGTATAGAGTATCTTAGTAAGATTATCAATAATAAGTCCCTGAAAATGCGAGAGGATTTAATGTGTTTTGCAAGAGTTCTAAGCTTGGTGGCGCATTATGAAGCGGGAATGGATTATCGTTTAGAGTCCCAATTGAAGGAAACGTATCGCTTTTTGATTAAAATGAATGATTTACACGAAGTACAAAAAGAAATGATTAAGTTCCTCAAAAATCTTGGTGATATATTTCCGCATCAGATTAAGGATGAATTCAGAAAACTTCATAAAAGATTGAAGCAATATGAGAATCATCCATACGAGAAAAGGGCGTTTTTATATCTAGATATTTTATCTTGGTTAGAAAGTAATATAGAGAGCAGACCAGTTGCTGATATTATCAAAGAAAAATCTAAAAAACTGGTTCGTTAACTATAGTTTATGCAAAAGAATACCCAGCACCTGCGGAATGTTTTAGAACTAAACCTGGCTATGCTTTTTATTAGTACCTCTGGGGCACTAGGAAGATATATTGATATGCCGGTGCCAGTGACCATTGGTTTTAGAGCATTATTGGCGGGAATTATACTATTCTTGTTTTGCAAATGGAAAAAGATATCTTTCAGAATAGCATCGGGTGATCGTTTTACCATAGTATTTAGCGGAATACTAATGGGATTGCATTGGATTACATATTTCTACGCATTAAAGATGTCTAATGTTGCCATAGGAATGCTGTCCTTATTTACGTATCCCGTAATTACGTCTTTTTTAGAGCCAATACTTCTAAAAACAAAATTTCAGAAAATGCATTTGGTTTTAGGATCTTTAGTTATGTTAGGTATCTATTTTTTAGTTCCCGATTTTAGTCCAGAGAACTCTTACGCAAAAGCTGTTGGTTTGGGAGTCACATCTGCGCTATGTTATGCACTCCGAAATCTGATTATGAAAACCAAAGTAAGTAATTATCATGGTTCTTTGTTAATGTGGTATCAATTAGTGATCATTAGTATCCTATTATTACCAGCACTTTTTGTAATGGATAGCTCTGGAATTGTTACACAGTGGCCCTGGATCTTGGTATTGGCAATTCTAACCACAGCATTAGGTCATACATTATTTTTGTTTAGTTTGAAAAGATTTTCGGCCACCACTGCAAGTATTATAAGTAGTATACAGCCTGTCTATGGAATCGTGATAGGAATTATATTTTTGAGAGAAATACCTGTGCTTACGACAGTAATTGGTGGAATTTTGATTTTGACTTCTGTAGTGATAGAAAGTGTACGATCATACAAATAGTATTTAAGAAGTTATTTCTTCATTATGTCGTCCCACAACGGATCGGATGGAGGAGGGGCCAGAATGGTTAAAGATTCTTTTTTGACAGGATGAACAAAAGTCAATTTTCTTGAGTGCAAATGAATACTTCCATCACTATTACTCCGATCAGCACCGTATTTTAAATCTCCTTTAATTACGGATCCGATGTTTGATAATTGAGATCTTATCTGATGATGCCTGCCGGTATGAAGATTAATTTCTAAAACGCAATAATTATCGAGTCTTTTTATAATGGTATAATCCAAAATAGCTTTTTTGCTATCGGCTACTTCATTTTTATGAGCATACGATTTGTTTTGTTTCGGATTGCGTTTCAGCCAATGAATAAGCGTGTCATTTTCTTTCGGAGGAGCCTTTTTTACAACGGCCCAATATGTTTTTTTGACTTCTTTATTAGCAAATAATTTATTGAGTCTGGGTAGGGCTTTACTTGTCCTGGCAAAAACAACAATACCACTTGTAGGACGATCTAGCCTATGCACTACACCGAGATAAACAGCGCCAGGTTTGTTATACTTTTTTGCAATATATTCTTTTACCACTTCGCTAAGTGGTTTATCTCCTGTTTTATCTCCTTGTACAATATCACCAGCTCGCTTATTAACGATAAACAAGTGATTATCCTCATAAAGGACCTGGAGATTGGATTTAGTGGAGATTACTTTGGACATGTTAGATTATTGGATTATCGGATTGCTGGATTATTGGATTGTTAGATTTTTCGATCTTTGGAATGTTAGATTTTTGGATTATTTGATTGTTAGGTTTTTTTCATTAATGATATAAATCTATTTTAAAGTAGATTTAAATTTTGAAGTCATTTTGACAATGGATTCTAAATCGTTTGAAAGATCGTCTAATTCTACTTGGTTTATAAATTTTAAATCTAAAGAAATTAAAAGTTGTGTTTCAATTTCATAAGCAGAGCCTAAAGTAATTTGAAGAAATCTAGCAAAGTCTTTATTTGAACTTCTTGAAGATCCTTCAGCAATATTTGAAGGTATTTAGACGGCTGCTCTTCTTAATTGGTTTATTAATCCAAATTTTTCAGATTCTGGAAACCTGGATGTGATATCATATATTTTAGTACAGAAAACACGACTTTTTTTCCAAATTTCCAAATCCTTAAATCTATGCATATTCATAAGTGTTTTATATGTAAGCTAAATAATCTGAAAAATCTAGTGATCTAATATTCGAAAGATCCAAAAATCTAACTACTAATATTGTTCATTATCATTAGGGAAATCTAAAGACTTAACATCAGAAACATATTGCTGGAAAGCATTGGTCATTTCTGTGTATAAATCAAGGTATCGTCTCAGGAAACGAGGATTGAATTCGTGCGTCATTCCAAGCATATCGTGTGTTACCAGTACTTGTCCGTCTACTCCGTTTCCTGCTCCAATCCCAATAATTGGTATGGTAAGGCTTTCTGCCACTTCTTGCGCTAATTTAGCCGGAACTTTTTCTAAAACAATTGCAAAACATCCGGCTCTTTCTAACATTAACGCATCTTCTTTTAGTTGTTTGGCTTCTTCTTCTTCCTTAGCTCGAACGGTATAGGTTCCAAATTTGTAAATAGATTGTGGTGTTAACCCTAAATGTCCCATCACTGGAATTCCGGCATTTAAGATTCTCTTTATTGATTCTTTTACTTCTTTTCCTCCTTCGAGTTTTACAGCATGTCCCCCGGATTCTTTCATAATCCTGATGGCAGAACGTAATGCTTCTTTTGGATCGCTTTGATAACTGCCAAAGGGTAAGTCCACAACAACTAAGGCTCTGTCAATTGCTCTGATAACAGAGGATGCGTGATATATCATCTGATCTAAGGTGATTGGTAAGGTAGTTTCATGGCCAGCCATAACATTAGATGCAGAATCGCCAACCAGAATGACATCAACTCCAGCACCATCCACAATTTTCGCCATCGTATAATCATAGGCCGTAAGCATCGATATTTTCTCTTTGTTAGCTTTCATCTCTATTAGAGATTTTACCGTAACACGCTTGTAATCTTTTTTTGCTGTAGACATTTTGTAAGTTAATTTAGTGAGGTAAAAGTAAACATTTAGTAAGATCGTGACAAGCAGATGTTATAATTGATTCTCAACAATTGTTCTTAAGCATAACACTTTTACACAGTCTTTTTCGTATATGAAAATATAAAAGTTCTTTAGTCGTGACTGTTTAAAACCCTCTTAGCCCAGGTTACTGCATTATCAAAATGCCGAAAGACTTCGAAGTTTTTCTCATAAAACTTACCTTCAAATTTTGCATTATTTATATTGTTATCGCTACTAACTATGATACCTATTCCTAATAAATTTTCGATTTTAGAGGCTTCTTTATAAACTAAAGGATCAACGGAATATGAAAAAGTTCGATTAGAAAGATATACTAGCGTATTATTTTTGAAGTGTTTGTTAATTATTTTTTCTAGTTCATCAATATGTTTAAAAGAGATTATTTCCCCTTCTTTTATTTGTTTAACGATTAAATTTTCGAGAATGAATAACTCACAATAATCTAAATTATAATGATAGAATTTGCCCATTTTATTGATGTTTGGTGATAAATCCAAAAGTAAAAATGTATACTTTACTGTGGTTTTTGGATTTAATTAGGTTTACTATAAAAATAACAATAATTGAATATAAACTGTAAAATAAGAATATTGATTTTCTGTTTTTTTAGTAAACGGATTGTAGTATAGAAAGATAACTTAAGATGATTTATAAAAACACTATATTTAACTTAACCAAAAAGATTCTCTTATGAATAAATATATGTTTTTGTCCATTATGTTTGTTTTAAATATTACTTTTTCTCAGGAGAAGCTTGACACTAACCAAAAAGAAGCCAAGCAAGCCGTTTTAGATTTTTTTGAAGGTTTTCATAAAGGGGATACTACCCAAATTCGAAAAACGATTGACTCCAATTTGGTTATGCAGACTATAACAAAATCGAAGGGAGGTGACATCAAAACTGTCAAAACGGATGTTTCTAAATTTTTAGAGGTAATTCATAACAGACCAAAAGATCAAAAGTGGTTAGAAAAGTTATTGGGTTTTAAGATTGATGCAGATGATAGTATTGCTCAGATATGGACTCCTTATGAGTTTTATATAAGTGATCAGTTTAGTCATTGTGGGGTGAATATTTTTCAGCTATTTAACGATGGGAATTCCTGGAAAATTATGGCGATTGCAGATACTCGAAAAAGGAAAGGATGCAAATAATCTATAATCTGTTGTTAATGATTAAAAATACAACACCATTATTGATGGCGTGAAGAAGCATAGGCCATACAATATGACCGTTTTCTATTTTGATTTTTCCAAACATATGACCCGCTATAATTCTCGGAAAAATTAAAAGAAATAATATACTTTCAAATTTAAATGAATCTACATAATTGAAGATATGTAAGAATCCAAATATAACAGCGGTTACCTGCAAAGTGATTGATTTATATTTCTCTAGAAAACGAATGGTCTTTTTGAGGTGGTCCTTTGCGATTAATCGTTCATATATAATAAATATCGCAAAAAGCGTCACTAAAAAGATAATGTAGCGATAATACCAAGCTAATTCTAACGTAATAAATAATCCCAAAAAGAAAAGCGTCCAGGAACTCAGGAATAATAAAAGATCTTTGTTAGTGGGTTTTATCAATGTTCTGAACATCAACTCTTCTATGAAAGGAGCAAATATTATCATAACAAGAAAAGCCTTAAGCTTGTTTTCTCTTAAGATTTCGAAAACACCACCTTGAGAATATTTTTTAAGATCCAGATCTGGAAATATATTTTGTAATAAGGCAACACAAATAAAAAAGAGAATGTAAAGACCAAACAACCGGAGGTAAGAAATAAATAGATTTTTGATTTTAGAGATTATAGTACTTCTACGCATTATCAAATCTAGCAATCACTTAAACTTACTTTAACCGCCAGACCGCCCTCGCTAGTTTCTTTATATTTTGTATTCATATCCTTTGCTGTTTCCCACATAGTTTCTATTACTTTATCCAGGGGGACCTTAGCATTAGCCGCATCAGAATCCAATGCCATTTCACAAGCATTGATAGCTTTTATAGCTCCCATCGCATTTCTTTCGATACAAGGGATTTGTACCAATCCACCTATAGGATCACAGGTTAGGCCTAAATGATGTTCCATTGCAATTTCACTCGCCATAACAACCTGTTCAGGAGTACCACCCATTAACTCTGTTAGGGCACCAGCTGCCATAGCAGAAGAAACTCCGATTTCTGCCTGACAACCACCCATTGCTGCCGATATTGTAGCGCCTTTTTTAAATAAGCTGCCAATTTCTCCGGCTACTAGCATGAATTGTTTGACATCCTCTAAATTGGCATCGTGATTTTCGATAACCATATAATACATCATTACCGCCGGTATCACACCTGCGCTTCCATTGGTCGGGGCAGTAACAACTCTTCCCAGAGAAGCATTCACTTCATTTACGGAGAGGGCAAAACAGGAAACCCACTTGAGTATTTGTCGAAATTTCACTTCTGTATCTCTGATTGCCTCTATCCATTCTACAGGATTGTTGTATTTTTTGGTTCCAATCAACTTCTGGTGAGTATCGAAGGCTCTTCGTCTTACATTTAACCCTCCTGGAAGCGTACCTTCTGTATGACAACCTTTATACATAGATTCCAGCATAACATTCCATATTTCCGCGATTCTGGTGTCAATTTCTTCATCACTTTGTAGAGAACGTTCATTTTCAAGAACAATTTCTGATATTTTTTTATTCTTTGTTTTACAATAAGTCAAAAGATCAGTTGCTTTTTGAATAGGAAGTGGAAATTCTCTAAAAGCTTCTATTTTTTTCTTTTTCCTTTTTCTTTCTTCCTGAATTACAAACCCACCTCCTATAGAATAAAATGTTGAAGTTATTTTAATCTTATTTTTTAAAACTGCTGTAAATGTTATTGCATTAGGGTGAAATTCCTTGAATTCTTTATTAAATATAATCTGTGTCTCAGGGTTAAAATTAATCGGTAATTCCTGATTAAAATGTAAGACTTTAGTGCTTTTTATTTCTTCTATAATTTTAGAAATAGCAGAAACGTCGATTGTTTGAGGATCATATCCGCAGAGTCCTAGAACAGAAGCTATGTCAGTAGCGTGACCTTTACCTGTTAACGATAATGATCCAAATAAGTCTACAGTGATGGATTGTGTAAGGTCGAATTGATTATTTTCTTTCAATTCAGCAATCCATCGTCTTCCTGCTCTCCATGGACCAAAAGTATGAGAACTTGAGGGACCCACACCTATTTTTAACATATCAAAAATACTGATACATTCCATAATTCTTATTTAGGTATTACAATTTATTGGTAAATATAAGATATTGATAAAAAAGAATGCTTTTTTTAAACAATACTTAAAGATGGATTATTACTTTCTCCGTAATGTATGTTTTGGGGTTGATATAATAGCTACCATAGAACAATGACATCCTGTCATATAAAAGGTCATGGCATAATCATTGACCTATGTGGATTAAAATATTAGGAACAACACTAAAACATTTATATACTGATATGAGTAAGATAATAGGAATAGATTTAGGGACAACGAACTCTTGTGTTTCTGTGATGGAAGGTAATGAGCCGGTTGTTATCCCTAATGCAGAAGGTAAAAGAACTACTCCGTCTGTAATTGCTTTTGTAGAAGGAGGAGAAATCAAAGTTGGTGACCCTGCAAAACGTCAGGCTGTTACGAATCCGACTAAAACGATCTCTTCTATTAAGAGATTTATGGGAAATAAATTCTCTGAATCTGCAAAAGAAGCAGAAAGAGCTGCGTATAAAGTAGTAAAAGGAGACAATAATACGCCTCGTGTAGATATTGACGGTCGTTTATATACACCACAAGAATTATCTGCTATGACGCTTCAGAAAATGAAGAAAACAGCAGAGGATTATCTAGGACAAGATGTTACGAGAGCCGTAATTACTGTACCTGCATATTTTAATGATGCGCAACGTCAGGCGACTAAGGAAGCTGGAGAAATTGCAGGTCTTAAGGTAGAAAGAATTATCAACGAGCCTACAGCTGCTGCATTGGCATATGGTCTTGATAAAAAAGGTAAAGATCAGAAAATTGTCGTATTTGATTTTGGTGGAGGTACTCACGATGTATCTATCCTTGAATTAGGAGATGGTGTTTTCGAGGTACTTTCTACAGATGGAGATACTCACTTGGGAGGAGATGATGTTGACCAAAAAATAATTGATTGGTTAGCAGAAGAATTTAAAGCTGATGAGGATATGGATCTTCGTAAAGATCCAATGGCTTTACAACGTCTTAAAGAAGCTGCAGAGAAAGCAAAGATCGAATTATCTTCTTCTCCACAGACAGAAATCAATCTTCCATATGTTACGGCTACGGCAAGTGGTCCTAAACACTTAGTAAGATCATTGACAAGAGCCAAATTTGATCAATTAATTGACGATTTAGTAAAACGTACCATAGAGCCTTGTCGCACTGCTTTAAAAGCAGCAGGACTTTCTACTAGTGATATTGATGAAATTATTTTAGTAGGTGGATCTACACGTATACCTGCGGTTCAGGAAGCAGTAGAAAAGTTTTTTGGAAAAGCACCTAGCAAAGGTGTAAATCCAGATGAAGTAGTTGCTATTGGAGCTGCAATTCAAGGAGGAGTTCTTACAGGAGATGTAAAGGATGTATTGTTATTGGATGTTACACCACTTTCTCTGGGTATTGAAACCATGGGTAATGTAATGACGAAGCTGATTGAAGCAAATACTACGATTCCTACCAAGAAATCACAAGTGTTTTCTACTGCAGCAGATAATCAACCTTCTGTAGAGATTCACGTATTGCAGGGAGAGCGTCCTATGGCAGCAGATAATAAAACTATTGGTCGTTTCCACTTGGATGGAATCCCACCAGCACAAAGAGGAGTACCTCAAATCGAAGTTACTTTCGATATTGATGCTAATGGTATAATTAAGGTTTCTGCTACTGATAAAGCTACTAATAAATCTCAGGATATTCGTATCGAGGCATCTTCAGGTTTAACAGAAGAGGAAATCGAGAAAATGAAGCGAGAAGCTGAAGCAAATGCAGAAGCTGATAAAGAAGCAAAGGAAACTGCTGATAAGTTAAATGAGGCCGATGGAATGATTTTTCAGACAGAAAAGCAATTGAAAGAATTTGGTGATAAATTATCTGATGATAAGAAAAAACCAATCGAAGATGCTCTTGAGGAATTGAAAAAAGCATACGAATCTAAAGATTTAGCTGTGATACAACCTGCTCTTGATAAAATCAATGAGGCTTGGAAAGTAGCTAGTGAGGAAATGTATAAGGCACAGGCAGAAGCACAAGGTGGTGCAGCTGGACCAGAAGCTGGAGCTGGAGCACAACCTGAAGGTGGAGATTCTGAAGCTAGTGATGTAGAAGATGTAGATTTTGAAGAAGTAAAGTAAGAATTGTTATTCCACTATATATTAAATGCACAGCTTTTGCTGTGCATTTTTTTGTTATTGTTGGTAAGGATAACGAAAGATAGTTTATTTTTATCAAAGCTTAATTCACCCCCTTTAATAGCTTTATTTCACACAGTTATTCTTAATATAAGGAACCGCTATCAGATTTAATGATATCTGATCTAAGTAATGGAATATACTAATGAATTTAGTACAAATTTTTCGTAAAAAAATCTTTTGGTTTTTTGATGTTTTGAAGGGAAATGATATTAAGAAACACTATACGCATATCAAATAGATAATAGAAAACCATGCTTCTACTTCTGTAAAAGCCAGAAGAGATCAATATCTTCATGATATATTGACACATACTGTAAGCACGACCTGACTTTATCAAAAATATTCTGGATATAATTCTATTTCGGATTTCCCAGTGATCAATAAAAACATGATCCGTGATAATTTTAAAGAATTTACATCTTCAAAGTTTAGTACTAAGAGCTGTACCGTAGTCTCCACAAGCGGATCTACCGGTGCTCCTTTCTCTATTTTACAGGATATGAGTAAACGATGTTGTAATACAGGAGATACTCTTTATTTTTCTAATAAGTCAGGATATCAAATAGGACAAAAACTGATTTATGTAAAAATTTGGCCAGATAACTACAAACATAATATACTTTCCAAGTTTTGGTGGCAGAATATCTATCAAAAAAATGTTTTTAAACTCACTGATAAAGAAATCGAAGATTTTATTAAGAAAACTTAGAAAAAATATTTCGAAGAGGAGCTTTCTAGGATACACCTCAGCCTTTGTAACCATACGTAAATACCTTGATAAAACAAACCCAGTTCCTGTTATAACCAATGTTAAATCTATTATCACCATGTCCGAAGATCTAAACGAATATGTAAGAAGTAGTATGAAGAAGTATTTTGATATCTTACCTGTTTCGCGATATTCTAATAATGAAAATGGAATCTTAGCGCAGTAAGATAGTCAAGATCCTTCAAAATTTATTATTAATTCTGCTAGTTATTACATAGAGATATTTAATTTGGACGAGGATGTTCCTGTTTCTCCGGGAAAAAGAGGAAGAATTATAGTGACAGATTTACAGAACTATGCAATGCCAATGATTAGATATAATATCGGTGATATCGGTGCGATGGAACTAAGAAAAGAAAAATTTCCTTGCCTCTCATCTATAGAAGGAAGAAAATTAGATCTTATATATGATACTAAAGGCGAAATTATTCCTTCTCAAGTGTCTTATAAATTATATGAATATGGAGATTACAAGCGGTTCCAATTAGTATAATATGGAAAAAAGATTACCTGATTAAATTAAATACTGATAAGAAAGTCGGCGAAGATACAATGTTAGAAGAATATAAGGGTTACTGTGGGCAAGGCGCTAATATTAAGATAGAATATGTTGATGAGATTCCTTTATTATCTTCTGGTAAAAGAAGAGAAGTCACCAATACATATCATTCTGAATTGTAATATAAAGTGGTTTATTTTAATCCACAATATGGAGTTTAATTCTCCAAGGCATATCTCGAAATATTAAGATTGTGTTTTCGCCAGATGCTTCATACGCTTGCTATTAGGTAGTTCAGTATTTACTTTTGGATGGTTAGTTTTTTTATGAACCCATTTCAGGGCTTCCTTCTGGCTTAAGGGCTTTAACCCGGCAGTAGTAACAAAAGATATAACTTCATTAGGATTAATTTTAGAGTATTCTCGTAAAGCCCATCCAATAGCCTTCTGAATAAAGAATTCCGAGGATAACTTGTGTTTCTGGCATAAATCAAATAATAACATATCGTCTGTTTTATTTTTATATCCTAATTGAAACAGGATTGCACTTCTATTAAACCATATATTTTCTGAAGCAGAAAACTCCGCTATAACTTTTTTTACCTCATCCGGAAACTGAAGTAAGTAATTGCCTAATATATGCTTAGCAATGAAATCGACAGAATCCCACCAGGAATTAGTGATAATTAGGTTTTTAATGAAAAGGATATCATCAATTTTATATTTCTTTTTTAAGAATAAATCCACTAACTCGATGGCGCTATAGTGTAATTCCCTTTGAGGCTTTTTATATAGATTATTGACTATGGATCTAATATTTTCATCAGATAATTGACTTTCATATTCCTTAATCTTTTGTTGAAGAAGTTGTTTTCTTAATGGAGCCTTTATACCATACATGGAGAAATTATTTCTTAGATAAGCCTCCATGGCTCCAGCATCTTCTTTATTCTCATTATTTTCAAATTTGTAAATTAGATCAGAAACAAATTCCATACACAGACTTTTTAAAATCCAACGGCAGTGTCGTCTCCACGTTTATCAGCACCACCTTCCAGGCTACCATCTGGTAGCACCAAAATACCATCAACTTTACCAATTATCCTGGTTTCTTCTTCGTTAATAGAGTATCCTTTAACTTTTAAACTATCCAGTACATCTTTATCAAATGAGTTTGGCTCAAAAACAACAACATCTGGCAGCCACTGATGGTGAAACCGCGGGGCGTTTACAGCGTCTTGCATCGTCATTCCGTATTCTTTTACATTTAGAATAGTTTGTAATACAGAAGTGATAATTGTAGAGCCTCCCGGTGTACCTAAAGACATCCAAAGTTTACCATTTTTCTCTACAAGCGTAGGGGTCATAGAGCTGAGCATACGTTTTTCAGGAGCAATTGAGTTAGCTTCAGTGCCTAATAACCCAAACATATTAGGAGTGCCGGGTTTAGCGCTAAAATCATCCATTTCGTTATTTAAAAAAAAGCCAAGTTCAGGAACATAGAGTTTAGAACCATAAGCTCCGTTTAAGGTAGTAGTTACTGATATTGCATTGCCAAATTGATCAACAATAGAATAATGTGTGGTTTCACTGCTTTCATATCCAGGAATAGTGCCATAACTTAAATCAGAAGATAAAGTAGCTTTCTTAAAATTAAAATTGTTCATTCTGTCGGATAAATATTTACCACTTATCAAAGTATCTATCGGGATGTCCACAAAATCCGGATCTCCTAAGTAAAAACTCCTATCGGCATAAGCTCTTCTTTCGGCTTCTGTTAGTAGCTGGATAGATTTTAATGTATTGTGTCCATAATCTTTAAGATCATAAGGTTCAATCATTTTCATAATCTGCGCAAGACAAATACCACCACTAGAGGGAGGAGACATGGATATTATATTTAGATCTTTGTAAGTAAATCGAATTGGTTTTCGCCATTTAGCCTTATATTTATTGAGATCTTCTAATGTGATAATACCTCCTTTGGATCGGATGCGTGCTACCAATTTTCGACCTGTTTCTCCTTTGTAAAATTCGTCCCTGCCATTTTCCATGATTCTTTGGAGAGTAGCAGCAAGCATGAGGTTTTTTATAGTGTCTTTTGCTTTGAAATTTTGTGCGTAAAGTATTGTGTCTTGATTAGTTTCAATAAACAACTCTCTATAATGATGTAAACGTTTTTCTTGCTTTTCGGTTATTACATATCCTTTACGAGCGAGTTTAATTACGGGAGTCAATAATTCTTGTATGGGTAGTGTTCCAAATTTTTGATGTACTTCAAATATTCCGGCTATGGTACCGGGAACCCCTACAGCCATAGCACCTAATTGACTTTTTTCGGGGATTGGCTCTCCATTATCATCAAGATACATATCTTTAAATGAAGCCAAAGGTGCTTTTTCGCGATAATCGATTGCACCGATTTCTCCATTAGCTTTTCTGTACACCATAAACCCACCACCACCAAGATTGCCTGCATAAGGATAAGATACAGCTAATGCCATTTCTGTAGCCACCATGGCATCAAACACATTCCCTCCTTTCTGAAGAACCTCTTTTCCAATTATAGAAGCTTCTTCTCTGGCAGAAACCACCATAGCATTTTTTTCTACAACCCCTAATACAGGCTGTTTAACCATATCAACCTTCGATTCTGGGTTCGTTTTACAGGAGATAATTAAAACGAACAATAGGAGATTAAGCAATCGCATAATATTCAGCATTTATTAATAATGTATTTCTTTAACCAGATTATTTTCTTTGTCATAAAATTTCCAATAACCTGAAGGTTTGCAATAATTTATATGTCCTTCGGACTTGATAATTCCATTTTTATGATATTCTTTCCAATAACCTTGTCGCTTACCATTGGTGTAGTTTCCCTCAGCCTTTATGTTTCCATTTCGGTAAAAGTGTTTCCAAAAACCTTGCTAAATTCCTTTTTCATAATGACCAACACCTTTCAGGTTTATAGAGTTTGCATAATAGTTTTTTGTATATCCATTATTAGAGGATTTTGGAACTTGATTCTTACATAAATTTTTAACGGTAAAATCACTTGAATTATTTTAACAAGAAAAAGTAAAAAATATAACTAAAATTAAATATGAAATTCTCATAATTCTCGCATTTCGTTTTTTGTAAACAACTCAAGTTCTTCAAAAAATGAACGAAACTCTCTTTCAAAATCACTGTAGTGTTTTTCTAGCTCTACCACAGCAAAATTCATTTTAGACCTGTTTTTGGTTCTGTGATTCATCTGATACAATATTCTGCCAATACCAGAAATCGTTGCATAACTTAATAACCAATTGTCACGAAACATATAAGGTAAAAAATTCTGTACCCGTTTTGGAAGTATTTCGTAATATTCCTGAAGTAAATCATAAAAATCTGAAACATATATTTCCAGAGGAGTTGGTGAGTATTCATCCCAATAGGCTGCCAGGTAATGATCATATAATATATCAACAATCACACCGCTGTAATGACCGTATTTAGGAAATAAGCGCAATATACTTTGCCTCACAATAGGGTGATGATCCGTGTAGGTGTCAATTTTACGGTGTAGCGTGATACCTTGTTGTACTCTATCAGGAAATTGTGAGAACTTTTTCCCTTTGACAGAATCGGCAATAAAATTTCCTATTTTAAGTTCTTGGTCATCTCCGGAAAGATAAATATGGGCTAAAAAGTTCATTAGGTGAATTTACAATTTTTTGGAAAGTTGTGATTGTTTTTATGCAAACTTTAATTGTTTGTTGTAGTAATCAGTTGTAGCATGTACATTTGCCAAAATAAAAATAATCAATCCATAGTATGACACTAATAAAATCAATTTCAGGTATTCGGGGAACTATTGGCGGAAAAGTAGGAGAAAACCTAACTCCTATAGATGCAGTTAAATTTGCATCGGCTTACGGAAGCTGGCTTAAAACTGAAACTGGTAAGAAACACCCAACGGTAGTTGTAGGAAGGGATGCACGTATTTCTGGTGAGATGATCCAGCAATTAGTGATGAATGGATTAGTTGGATTAGGAATTCATGTTGTGGATTTAGGATTATCTACTACACCAACTGTAGAAGTTGCAGTTCCTATGGAAAAGGCTGATGGTGGAATTATACTGACTGCGAGCCATAATCCAAAACAATGGAATGCATTGAAATTATTGGATAACAAGGGAGAATTTCTAAATGCAGAAAATGGTAAAAAGATTTTAGATATAGCAGAGAATGACGATTATAACTTCGCAGAAGTTGACGATTTGGGTTCAATTACTACAAATAATACCTATATCAATAAGCATATCGAAGAAGTATTAAATCTTCCACTGGTTAATTCAGAAATTGTAAAGAATGCAGGTTTTAAAGTGGTTGTCGATGCAGTGAACTCTACTGGTGGAATTGCAGTTCCGGCATTACTTAAAAAAATGGGAGTTGAGGTAGTAGAATTGTATTGTGAACCAACTGGTCATTTTCCACACAATCCTGAACCCCTTAAGGAGCACTTAACGGATTTATCAGAGTTGGTAGTAAAAGAGAAAGCGGATTTTGGACTTACCGTAGATCCAGATGTGGATCGTTTAGCCTTTATGAGTGAAGATGGGGAAATGTTTGGAGAAGAATATACCCTGGTTGCTTGTGCAGATTATGTTTTAGGTAAAACACCAGGAAATACAGTTTCTAATCTTTCGTCGAGTAGAGCACTAAAGGATATAACCGAAAAACATGAAGGAACCTATGAGGCAAGCGCCGTGGGAGAGGTAAATGTAGTTGCTAAGATGAAGGCAAATAATGCTGTTATTGGAGGAGAAGGAAACGGAGGAATTATATATCCCGAATTGCATTACGGGAGGGATTCTTTGGTAGGAATAGCACTTTTTTTAACACATTTGGCAGAAAAACAATGTAGTGTAAGCGAACTTCGTAATAGTTATCCATCTTATTTTATGAGTAAAAATAAAGTGCAATTAACGCCAGACTTAGATGTAGATGCTATTCTAAAAGGATTTCGTAAAAAACATGAATCAGAAGAAGTCAGTACTATAGATGGTGTAAAGGTTGATTTTAGTGATTGTTGGGTACATCTTAGAAAAAGTAACACCGAGCCTATCATTCGTATATATACAGAAGCATTAAGTCAAGAAAAAGCAGATCAATTAGCTAAAGATACAATTTATACCTTAAAAGAAATAGCAGGAATATAATCATATAAGCTACTTCTGTAATTACTGCCAAGGGTGACTTTTAATCAATTGTTGCCTCTCCGGGTATTTCAGCATTGCGATGTTTCCAGCGTTTATGTGTCCATAAATAGTATTCTGGTGCTTTTCGGATTTGTTTTTCCAACATTCGCAAATATGTTTTTACAATATAGAAATCCTCACAATTTTTGGCGTTTTCTGTGATAGGAATAAACCTTGCTTGGTAAAATCCACGCTTTACTTTTTCCACGTGTAAATAAGCGACAGACATATCAAGTCTTTTGGCGAGCACCGCACCTCCAATATGTGTAGGAACTTTGATGCCCATAAAATCTGTCCAATAGGTGGCTTTTGCCAAGCTCGGGGATTGATCAGATAAAAAAGCATAGGAGCAAAGCTTACCATTTACCTTATCCTTTGTGATCTCTTTCATTGCATTGTAACTGGGGATGAGCCGTGCATCATATCGTTGCCTGATTCTATGTACAAGCCTATCAAAGTATTTATTCTTAATTTGTTTATAAACACCAACAGTGGGGAAATCAATTAACAATTGAGTTACAGTAGCCCATTCATAACTAGCATAGTGTGCCATCAAAACTACAATACTTTTGTTCTTAGCCTCTAGTTTTTTGAGTGATTCGATATCAATAATCTTAAATCGCTCTAAAAGATCTTTATCGCTAATCGAAATTGATTTTATCATTTCTAAAAACATATCACACATATGTTTATAGAAATCTTTACGAATTCTGTAGATTTCTTTTTTTGGTTTTTCCGGAAAAACAAGAACCAGATTTTCTGTGACTAATTTTCGTCTATATCTTATTATATGGTAAACCAATATATAGATACAGGTAGACAATATATAGAACAAACGCCAGGGTAGTTTTGATATAATCCATAAGATTGGATATATCAAGCGATATATCAATAATTGCATTACATTAGTTTAAGCCTTCAAATATAAAATTATTTAATGGCTCAAAATCTTAGAGTAATCTTAAAAATAGAACAATTCTGTTAACTTACTACTGCATTTTTTATAGGCTCAGCATTGCGGTGCTTCCATCGTTTATGTGTCCAAAGATAGTTTTCAGGCTTTTTATTAATTTGTGCCTCTAAAAGTCGAGTGAATTTTTTGGTGATTGCATATTCATCCTCGTCTTTTGGATTTTCAGAAATAGGAACCAGAGTTGCTTCATAGAATCCACGCTTCACTTTTTCGACGTGAAGATAAAAAATACTAAGATCCAGTCTTTTAGAAAGTACTTCTCCTCCAATAAAAGCAGGTACTTTTATCCCCATAAAGTCAGTCCAAAAAGTAGCATGAGTGAGTTTTGGGGATTGATCAGAAATTAATCCATACAGGCTAAGCTCAGGATTTTCTTTTTTCTGATCTAATGTCATCTGCCTGAAAACTTTTGCGCTGGGGATCAATCTGGAATTGAATCGACCTCTAATACGATGAACTAATCGATCAAAGTACTTATTCTTAATCGGTTTGTAGATGCCAACACATCTAAATTTACTAATTAGATCTATAGAGTTTGTCCATTCATAACTATTATAATGCCCCATCATCACAATAATACTACGGTTTTCTTTTTCTAATTTTAAAAGTGCATCTAAGTTCGTTAAATGAAAACGTCTGATTATTTCTTTTTCGCTTATGGATAGTGATTTTATCATTTCCAAAAACATATCACACATATGCTTGTAAGAGGCTTTACGAATTCTTTTTATTTCCTTATCATCTTTTTCAGGAAACGCTAACTTTAAATTTTCAGTAACTGTTTTTCTTCGATATCCTATAATATAATAGATCAATACATATGTACATGTAGATAGAAAATAAAATGGTCGCCATGGTAGTTTAGATATCATCCAAAGCAAGGGATAGACCAGGCAATAAATAGCTAATTGCATTAATTTTTTTTTGAATTGCCAAAGATAATCTATTTTAACGTAGTATTAACAAAGCTAATAATGATCTTATGCCCAAGTCAAAATTGCTACTCTTTTAGGCAGAAATATATAGTATATTTGAGCGACAAAAATGTAATATATGCTAAATATAGATATTGTAGTCATTGTTATTATACTGGCTAATGTGATCGTTTCGCTAAAAGGATTGAATGATTTTTCCTTTTTTGAACGTTATAAGTTTAATATAGGTGGAATTAGAAGAGGAGAACAGTTGCGGATGTTAGCTTCCGGGTTTTTACATGTGGATTTAATGCATTTGTTCTTCAATATGTTCACATTGTATTTTTTTGCACCAGTAGTTTTAAATTCATTAGGTAACGTAAAGTTTCTTGTAGTATACTTTGGGAGTCTTTTTGTAGGAAATTTATTTTCGCTATTTTTTCATAAAGATGAATATCATTATAGTGCGGTAGGAGCAAGTGGAGCTGTTTCAGGAGTTCTTTTTTCGTCCATTTTATTCGAACCAGAACGTAGTATTTTAATGCCATTTCCAATGCCGGGATACCTGTTTGCTATTGCATATCTCTTATTCTCCATCTACGGAATGAAAAGCAGGACGGGAAATATTGGTCACGATGCTCATTTTGGAGGTGCCGTAGGTGGTTATGTCGTTACATTGATTCTTGCTCCGTACTTGTTTCAGGAAAATCCACTAATGATTGGTTTATTGGCTATTCCTATTATTATTTTATTTGTTATGCAGCGTTTAGGTAAGCTTTAAAACCAAAAAAACGACCTTAAATCAGGTCGCTTTAAAGTTTTGTCTATGAGTATGATCAAAATTTTATAGGGATTTATCGCCTAATAATTCTGAAATTTTGGTTTCTAATGCAGGTCCTCGAAGGTTTTTTGCAATAACATTTCCTTTTTCATCCAGTATAAAAGTCGCTGGAATAGATCTTACACCATATGCCTTTGCTATAGGATCTTGCCAGAATTTTAGATGAGACACATGATTCCATTCCAGATTATCTTTATCAATTGCATTTATCCAACGGTCTCTATTTTTATCAAGAGATACACCAATTATATTAAGTCCTTTCTCGTGATACTTATTATATACCCTAACTACATTAGGGTTTTCTGCTCTACAAGGTTTACACCAAGAAGCCCAAAAATCGATAATGGTAACCTTACCCATTGATTCTTTAAGGGAAACCATTTGCCCTTCAGGATTAGGAGCAGAGAAATCTTCAGCTTCACTACCGATGTCTATTTTGCCAATAGATGCAGTGATCAATCGATCAAGGTTTTTTCCTAAACGTGATGTTTTCAGAGAATCCTCTACCGTACCGTATATTTTCTTTACTTCCCTGGCTGGAGTAGCTCTTAGATTCAAAAGATCAGTAAGTGCCATAACTGCGACCAAAGAATTTGGATTTTCACTAGCTATTTCTTTTCGATATTTATTTTCATCTTTAATAGTTTCTTGCATTTTAGCTGATAATCTTAAGGCTTTATCCGCTTCTTTTAACTTAGATGCTATCTGATATTGATTACTGAGGTCTTGTTTTAGTTTGCCATAAGCATTCATTTTATTAAGGTAAGTAAAAAAAAGTTGGTTTTCAGAACCTCCTTCTACTATAGAAGATCGTAAACTATCCTTATAAATAGTCATTTTTATAGGGTTGTTCTCTGCTAAAAATAATACGTTTTGCGGAACTCCTTTAAAAGTAAGGTAGTTAAAATCGTTATCCTCAGCTACAGGTAATGATATTTTAAATTGACCATTTTTTATAGTTGTGGAATCAATAATTGATGGTCTGTTAGACTGATTTATTGCATTAACATACACAGTAACTCCATCTTCAAAACCTTCTGTCTTCGCAGAAATAGAGTACCCTTTCTCTTCTTTCTGGCAAGAAGCAGTTAGTATGATAAGTACAAGCAGTATTATTTTTTTCATTCTTCCAATCTTTTTTGAGTGCGTAAAAATATATAATATGAGCTTTAAACCCCAAAAATTAACTTTTAAATATAAGTAAATGTTAATTTTAAGCATATAATTGAAAATGCAATTAATTTTCACCTCTGAGGTGTAACAAATACAGGGCTTAAACCGTCTAATGTTTGTATAAAAGAATGAAAACTTTAGGGGTTAGTCATAATTTCTTTGACAACAAGTAATTTTTCTGTCCTAATTCCTGTAAAATTTTCGTTATAGTAAAAAGAAATACACTGTAGAATACAATAGAATTTAGTCTAATTTATTGTTAATAGTACCAGTAAGTGACAAAGTTTTGTGTTATTTTTGTTTAACGACCGTAAATAAACCATTATGAAAGTGTTGGAGCATGATTTTCCGATGGATATAAAAATAAGCTTCTCGTTGTTCTTTGATCAATATAGAGAGTTTTTAAAAAGTGATAATCAATTACTTCGTGATCGTGCAGAAAGTGTTCTTAAGATTGCTGAAGAATATCCTGAGTTGGAAGAAGGAATAACTACAGAAGAGAGGATACAGGAATTATTACCTCAGATAGAGTTGGTTCTGGAAGATTCTTTTTCTCAGATCTTACAACAGAATGAAATAAAGATAGCTACGATTCCTTTTAATAATACGGTCGTAAAGTCTACCCAGCGATATAAAAATATCATAAAAGCGGCAGGTCCTAATTTCGAACCACAGATTAAAAACCTTGATGAAGATCATTATTTCATTATGGGCTGCAGTATTATTCTCAATCAATATTATGGCTACAATATTGATTTTAGGAGACCTTTTTTCTACGATATTCCTGATGCTTCAGGTATTATGCGCCATTACAGGATTTTATATAATGGAGATTTTATTGAGGTAATTAAAACTTATAAAGCCAGAGATATAACCGAAGAGGATGTGGCAATCTTAATAGATAATTTTGATAATGTAGAAATCTGGAAAGAAAAGTTCTCTCCAAATGGCTGGTTGTTTAAAGGAATTGTGATTGCAAATCTATTTGATGTAACAACGGATGTTTCATTATCCGAATTTAAGACCAGTCTTCTAAAATATGACAAAAAACAGGGAGATTTTATAGGTAGCTTTCAGAATATATTCAGAGGTATATTTAATCTTCCGGAAATTAAAGTCGGTTTCTCTAATTTTAATGAGGAAGAGCGTGTTCTCGAAAGGGTACCATTTAAGACTATCGACAGTTATATTCTATACAATAAGTTTTCGGATTGCTGTGAAACAGCATTATGTAAAGGTACATACCATTCATTATTTGAAAAATCAGAACCGTATGCTGTTTCCAATATCGATAAGATTATTGAAAATTATCCGGATGAAATCATGTATGCCAATTTGGCGAAACAAAATATTAAAAGTGCTATTATAGCTCCAATAGAAAATAATGGTAAGCTACTTGGTGTATTGGAAATAGTTTCTCCTAACATCCAGGAATTAAATAGTATCAATGCGCATAAATTATTAGATATTATGCCTTATTTAATCGATGCTGTTTTACGTTCGAAAGCAAAAGCAGAAGATGAGCTGGAATTGGTTATACAAGAGGAGTGCACTTCTATACATCCTAGTGTACATTGGAAGTTTAGACAAGAAGCAAAAAGATTTATTCTCGCAAAAGTAGAAGGAAACCCAACTTCGTTTAGAGAAGTGGTTTTTGATGAAGTATATCCTTTGTTTGGTCAGATAGATATTAAAGGATCATCGGACGCAAGAAATAACTCTATACAAAAAGATTTAGTACTTCAGTTAAAAGCTATTTCTAAAATAATTAATAAGGTAACAGAAATTGATCCGTTACCGATTTATGGACAAATTAAGTTTCGAATAGATAATTATATAAATTCGGTTACTGATCAATTACAGGTTGACAGCGAACAAAGAATATTAGATTTTATCAAGAACGAAATTAGACCATTGTTTAAACATCTTAAAGGAACTAATGTAGCGCTGGAAGGTTTAATTAATCAATATAATAATTCTCTTGATAAAAATAATAAAATGCTATATAAGCATCGAAAAGCTTATGATGAATCGGTAATGCTTATCAATAAAAAAATGGCTGCTTTATTAGATGAGAAACAAAAAGAGGCGCAGAAAATGTATCCTCATTATTTCGAAAGATTTAAAACGGATGGAGTAGAGCACAACTTGTATATAGGAGAGTCGATAACCAAACAAAATAGTTTTAACAAAATTTATTTGTATAACCTAAGGTTATGGCAATTACAAGTAATGTGCGAAATGGAGAATGAATATTATCAGCTTAAACAAGATCTACCTGTTCCTTTAGATGTAGCCTCTATGGTTTTGGTGTTTAATGCATCTTTATCAGTAAGATTCAGAATGGATGAAAAGCGTTTTGATGTCGATGGCACATATAATGCCAGGTATGAAGTAGTAAAGAAGAGGGTTGATAAAGCATACATAAAAGGTACGGATCAGCGGATTACCGAAAAAGGAAAGCTTGTTATTATTTATTCTCAAAGATCAGATGAGAAAGAATACATAAAATATATTCATTTCTTACAATCTAAAAATTATCTCGAAGACGAAATTGAAGTTGTAGAGTTAGATGATCTTCAGGGGGTAACTGGTCTTAAAGCTTTAAGAGTAAATATTCTTTACAATAAAAACAAAGAAGATAAGGAATATTATACCTACGATGATCTAATGAAAGAAATTAGCAAGTAATAGAATTTAATTACTGGAGTGTATTAAATGCTATGACAAAGGAAATTGATGAGGTAATAAATCCTATCATGAAAACCATGTATGTAATACGAAGTATTTTATATTTTCTGTGAAGAACTTTTCCTAAAAAATATAGATCCTTTATCATAGTATCATAGATATACTCTTTATCATCCATCAGTTCGTGCATAGCCCATTTATATTCATCTAAAGGCATTTTATGAAAATTGCCAAAAAACAATAAGTTTACTTTTTTCTCCTCGATTTCTTTGCGGGTAAACTCACCACCGGTAACATTTGGTCTGGTAGCCAAAACAGACAATAGCATGGAGATAATACTAAATATAATGAATATCAATGTTGGATAAATCAGGTATTGATTAGATGGGTTGTCCAGCTTGGGAATTAAATTAGATAATGCCAAAGAAATTATTATCGCATTTACTGATAGCAGGATATTGGCTTTTGTGTCAGCGATATCGCTAAGTTTAAGATGATTTCTTAGTGTTACTCTAAATAACGTCTGGATTCCCTTTTCCGGGCTTTCCTCTTTTACCAGTTTTTTGAGCTTTTCTTTCTTCTTCTTTTTCTTTAGCACTTTTTGTTCATTCAATATTTCAAAAAGATGTTCTTCTTTCTTAGGTTGCCAATTTTCTATTGCATAATCAGTATAAAATCTATGCTTATTTTGCAAAAAATCGATATTGATTTTGAGCCAGTCTCCACTGCTGTAATCGTCTACATTGTTTAGTTTAAACTCCTGTCTTAAATATTCACTTGTTTCTTTAAAATATTCTTTGGCTAAATGAGATGCATCAGCATCCCTAATGATTTTTTCTAATAAACTGGTCGGCTCATATTCCATACGAGTTGCCATAATTAATGCAGAAACTTTATTTATAAGCTCTTCAGAAGCGTTTTCTTCTCTTAAAAAAGTTTCAGCGATCCTAGCACTATGAGTCTCGTGGTCTTCCAGGTTTTCTGAATAACCGGTATCATGTAACAATGCTGTTAATAGAAGTGCTTCTTTATCTTCTTCGGAAATATTGGTGTTGTCAATAATTTCTTTTGTACTTTTAAATACCCTTTTGGTATGAGTATAATTATGATAGATACAAGTTTCCGGAAGCTTTTTAGTAAAAAGATCAGAAACGAAATTATCAGTTTTTTCAACTAGGTTTTCCATATTATAATTTTTCAGTAACCAAAATAATTAAAAAAAAGTGAATGCACCCTTTTATGAATAAAAATATCCAGACTTTCGTAGTAATATCTATATTGTTACTAAGCTCTTGCGCTACATACACTACGCAATATTTAGACGAGAATTTTTCAAATACATTACCTGATAAAGAAATAGAAAAAAGTTTCTATTTGGTCGGTGATGCCGGAAATGCTAAAATGAATAAAAGTACTGCTGGTTTAGAAGTGCTGAAGCAAGTTCTGAAGGAAGAAAATACTACAGAGGATTATCTGATCTATCTGGGGGATAATATTTATCAAAAAGGAATGCCGGATAAAGGATCAATACAAAGAAAGCTAGCAGAAAATCGAATTGATGCTCAGATAAACGCAGCAGATTCTTTTGACGGAGAAGTGATTTTTATTCCGGGAAATCACGATTGGTACAGTGATGGTATAAAAGGCCTGAAAAGACAAGAAACCTATATTCGGAAAAAATTAGGTAAGAAGTCTTTTTTACCGTCAAAAGGTTGCCCTATAGAAAGTGTAGAGATAAGTGACAATATCCACTTATTAATTTTGGATACCCAATGGTATCTCGCCAATTGGAACAAAAACCCAACGATTAATGATGATTGTGAAATTAAAACCAGAGATAAATTTTTAAGTGAGGTAGAAGGCGAACTTAAAAAACATAATGGTAAAACTGTTTTAGTAGTGATGCACCATCCAATGTTTACTAATGGACCGCACGGGGGGAAATACAGCTTTAGAAATCATATTTTTCCTACCAGACATAACATACCGTTACCCATCTTGGGGTCTTTGGTCACACAAATCAGATCTCAGGGAGGTGTTTCTCAGCAGGACAGATACAATGAAAGTTATAATAAGTCAATGAGAAGATTGTCGACTATTGCCAGGGATAGCGAAAGAGTGATTTTAGCTTCGGGTCATGAACATTCATTACAGTTTATAAATAGCAAGGGACTAAAACAAATTGTCTCAGGGTCAGGTTCTAAAAATTCTGCAGCTTCTCTGGGAAAAGATGGATTATTCTCATATCCTGATCAGGGGTTTGCCGTATTGGACATTTTTAAGGATGGATCATCAAACGTACGTTTTTATGGTAATGGAGGAGGTAATCCTAAACTAGTATTTCAAACAAAGGTGCATGAGCGACCAGAGGAATATGATGTAAGTAACTTAGAAAATACTTTTGACCAAGAAATTTCAGCATCAATATATAATAAGGAAGAGACAACAAAATCGAGTTTTTACCAAACATTATGGGGAGATCACTATAGAAAAGTGTACAGTACGAATATAAAAATACCTGTAGCGACATTAGATACTTTATTGGGTGGGTTTTCTATTGATAGAAGAGGAGGAGGTCAGGTTACCAGATCACTTAGGTTAGTAGATAGTGCAGGAAAACGTTATAGTCTCAGGGCTATGAGAAAAAGTGTTACGCAATTTTTACAAAAAGGTGCGTTTAAAGATACTTATCTGGAAGATGGTTTTGATGATACGTTTACGGAAGAACTTTTGTCTGATTTTTATACATCCAGTTATCCATATGCATTTTTAATAGTAGGAGGGTTGGCCGATGCTATAGAGGTGTATCACGCTAACTCTAAAGTGTATTTTATACCTAAGCATCCGGCGTTAGGTAACTATAATAAGGATTTCGGTGGTGAAATGTATTTTCTGGAAGAACGTCCGGGCAAAGAACATAAAGATGTGGCTTCATTCGGAAAGCCAGATGATATTGAAGGCACAGATGATATGCTTAAGAATCTTAGAAAAGATGAAGAGTATCAGGTAGACGAGCCTCATTATATCCGAACCAGATTATTTGATATGGTTTTAGGAGACTGGGACAGACACTCTGATCAATGGCGATGGTCTCGTTTTGATACTAAAGAAGGAAAAATATACAGACCCATACCTAAAGACCGGGATCAGGTGTTTTCTAATTATGATGGAGGACTTTTAGATCTAATAAAATTTATTGTTCCGATAACCCGAAAGTTCCAGAAGTATGATGATGAGCTTAAAAACATAAGATGGATTAATGAAGCAGGAATACGACTGGATAGAACATTTGCTCAAAAATCTGACAAAAAAGTATGGTTAGAAGAAGCAAGGTTTATAAAAGAAAATTTGAGTGATGAAGCAATAGATAAAGCTTTTAGAAATTTACCACCAGAATTACAAGATGATACTGTAGAAAGAATTAAACGGTATTTAAAGAAAAGAAGAGATGATGTAGAAGATATAGCAGACAGATATTACCAATACCTTTCAAAACAGGTTATTATTAGAGGAACAGACAAAGATGATCTTTTTGAAATCATCAGAGATGATCATCAGACAACTGTAAGAATTTCAAGAATAAAGAAAGGTACTTCTATTGAACCGTATTATGAGAGAACGATCTTTTCTAAAGAAACCAAGGAGATATGGATCTATGGATTGGATGATGATGACCGGTTCGAAGTCAAAGGAAAAGGAAAGAATCCTATTCGTATCAGAATAGTAGGAGGACAAAATAATGATGTTTACACTATTAAAAACGGAAGAAAAATTAGGGTATATGATCATAAGTCAAAACCCAATACCATTAAGGAAAAGAGTGGAGCCAACTTTATATTTAGTAACAACTACAATCATAATACATACGATTATAATAAATACATAGATAAAACAAATACATTAACACCATTAGTAGGGTTTAATCCTGATGATGGAGTTAATATAAATCTTACAGATGTCTACACCGTAAGAGGTTTCAATAATAGTCCCTACCAAAGTAAACATACCGTGAAAGCCGCATATTATTTTGCTACGGAAGGTTATGATATATCTTATCAGGGAGAATTCGTAAATGCAATAGGTAATTGGAACCTGCTAATAGGGGGCAAGTATACAAGTGAGAATTTTGCACAGAATTTTTTCGGTTTCGGAAACAATACTATTAATCTCGATGATCAGCTTGGACTGGATTATAATAGAGTAAAAACCGGTATTTGGCTATTAAATTTTGGTGTCGCAAAAAACGGAAGGTATGGTAATGGATTTTCTCTTACCGGATCCTATGAAGGAGTAGAAGTTCAGGATACACAAGGTAGATTTATAACCTCCGGACTCGGTTTAGTTACATCTGATCCTGAATTTTTTGAAAGAAAATTCTTTGCCGGAATAGATCTAAACTATGAATATAAGAGTTTTGATATTAGTGCAAATCCAACAAGGGGTATGCTATTTAGGCTAAATGGTGGTTCTAAAATGAATTTGGACGATTCGGACAGAATCTTTGGCTATTTCAAACCGAAACTTGGGTTTTATAATGCAATCACCAAAAACCGGAAACTAGTTTTAAAAACTGACGTGCAAGGAGAGTTTATGATTGGAGATGGTTTCGAATTTTATCAGGCTGCTACATTAGGTGGTGTTAATAACCTACGAGGATTTAGAGAAGAGCGTTTTACCGGTGATAAAGCACTAGCCTTTAGTGCCGACCTTAGATACAGTTTTAATAAGTTCAAGACAGGTTTACTGCCGCTTCAAATGGGGATTTATACAGGTTACGATGTTGGTAGAGTCTGGTTTGATGGAGAAGATGCCGATAACTGGCATGACTCTGTTGGAGGAGGTTTTTGGATTAATGCCGTGGATGCCATAGCGGGTCAATTTAATTTGTTTAGCAGTGATGATGGCTTAAGATTTACTTTTGGATTGGGATTGAGCTTTTAGTAAAAAGAAGCTCCCAATATAAGATGCGAGAATATTAGGAGCTTCCAGTTTCAGGAACAAATACCTTGTTCGCAAAACAAAATGTTATTATTTTAAATTGTTAAAAAGAAACCCATCGTCTTTCTTCATTTAGTTTGGGGTTAAACTCTTCTAATTTTTCTTTTTAACCTTAGTAATTTTAAGCAATGCAGGTAGATTTAAAATCTTCTGTCATAAGCGCATCAATAAAATATGTTCTTAATGAAATGCAAAGGAATAATATCCGTAGCATCATATATTTTTTTTGTTAGAGATGTCCATATACTGATTCAGAAATAGTATCTCAAGGAAAAGACAGACTAAGTAATAACGATACCATGGAGTAAAAGATAAGATGGGGCGGTTTTCATATATAAGGTTTATTAAGAGTTTAGTAAAAAAAGAAAACGAACCAATTGTTACGATTCCTCATAGATAAAATTAAGAATAAACATTTATTTTAAATCACCATAAATCTGTTTGAAGGAATATTTTTGTTTATTAATTGTTTAAAAGTAGGTTTTGTATTACTAGTGATTATTTGAAATATGTTGATATTGCTATTTTAATCGATGAAATGTTAAAGTTATGGTTTAAGTGATTTAGTGTTGATAACTTTTAAGAATAACTTTAATAGTGATAATAGTAAATAAAACGATACTTTTATAACCCGTTGTGCATTTTGAAAGAAATATTAAAAAAAAGCATCAATTCGAGTAATTTTCTGAAATAAAATGGAGGAAAATTGTATCGAGAATAGCTTTTTTTGATTCGAAATCCTATTTTCGACCTGTACGCCTTTGGAGTATACACTTCTTCTTTTAATCGCAGCACTCGAATCGACGAATTTTGAAAAAAATCAAAATGCACATCGGGTTTTTATAATTCATTGCTAACGACTTTTAGATTGAAAACTTCAGTACTTTTTACCAATCGATTACAATTACGAATTGTGGTGTCATCTGATCTGATTCAAATTCATCAGTTACTATCATTTCCGGAAGTAGATCAATATAATGCATTAGGGATTCCAACAAATAAAGAAGTTACCCAGGTATATCTCGATGAGTGGATAGAAAGTTTTAGTATGAGAAAAGAATTTGTTTTTTCTATATTTTTGCAATCTACCGATGATTTTATCGGATTAATATCCTTGCGTATTGGAAATCCAAAATATAATATAGGCTCAATTTGGTATAAGTTACACCCTGAATTCTGGGCAAAAGGATATGCAACAGAAGCTGTTAAAAAAGTTTTACAATTTGGTTTCGAAAAATTAGAATTGCATAGAATAGAAGCCGGTTGTGCGGTAGATAATATTGGCTCGATTAGAGTGTTAGAGAAATGCGGTATGATTAAAGAAGGTCATAAGCGCAAGGTACTTCCTCTAAAAACTGGTTGGTCGGATAACTATGAATATGCAATTTTAGAAGAAGATTGGAAATCTAACTAATTCTTGTTAATGTAAATAGTATTCATATAAATTCCCGGCAGACTTTCCAGTACCTTCATCGGTAATTAGCAGTACACTATCATTTTTAAAACAAATACCTTCCTTCTGCGAATAGTGGTTGAGTTTAATTTTGTCAATCTTTCCTTCAAATAACTGGTCCCCTTCAAAATCTGATAATACAAAAAGCTTATTATAAGTTAATAAAACAATTTTGGAACCATCACTATTAATAGCTGCGCCTGTAATAAAACAGTCTTTATCATCATCACAGGTGCTAAAAGTATCAATTAATTTTGCCATATGATCTCCGGGTCGAGCCGGGATTTTATACAACTTAGTGGTGCCCTCGAATTTGGAACTACGATTTTTACTAAACAGGTACAAAAAATCATTCCGGTAAACCATTGCTTCTATATCAAAATTTCTTTTCTTTTTCTTAGGAGGAAATTTTTCCTGATCTTCAAGCGTAAAATTTATTTCTGATACTTTGGGACTATTAGAAGATATGTTAGAAACTTTATAAACAACTAAATTCTTCCTGTCATTATTATTATTTCCAAAATCTCCAATATACAAATTACGTTCATTGTCGTATGTTAGGTCTTCCCAGTCTTTATTTTTAGTGTTTGGGATGCGTATTTCTTTCTGGATATTACCTTTTAGATCGAACAAAAAGATAGAATTGTTATTTCCAGAGTCATTTATAGCATAAATAATTTGCTCATTTGGAAATAGAGTAATGCCTGATATTTCACGATTTAATTTTGAAAGATCATTTATGAAAATAAGATCGGTATCCTTCATGTTTTGACAGCTCCCAAGGAAAACGCTCAAAAATAGTAGATAGCAAAGATTTGATTTTAAAACTGTCATCGTAAAGTATTGGTAATTAAAATTAATATTTTAAATAACGTGTAAATTAAAATATTATAATCTGATAATTAAAATTTTAGTTTTTTATTTATTTTACTTGTAACAAAATTGTAATACTTAGAACCGTGAGGAACATAAATTTTCTTAATATCAACATCCTTAAGATCATTTCTTAAAAGTGTTATAGGAACGAGTTTAATTTCTGATACTTCTTCCTTCTGAAGCACAAGATTTTCTGTTGACACCTTTAGTTCTGAAAGAAAAATATAATGAAATTCGTTATCTAATATACTTGGAGCCGGTTGTTTTTCTGCCAAATGTACTCCAATGAAGTATAAGTCTGATTCACGTATAGATAATCCTATTTCTTCTTTGATTTCGCGTAAGGCTGAATCTTGAGCAGTTTCTCCTGCTCCAATATGACCGGCTACAGAAACATCCCATAGACTCGGAAATGTATCTTTATCCTTTGCCCGTTTCTGCAAAAGTACTTGTCCATTCGATGTATAAAACCAAATATGAATACTCATATGGTACAGTCCAAGTCGATGTGCTTCAGATTTTAATCGAACTTGTCCGGTTAGTTTTCCGTCCCTATTCATTATATCTATGAGTTCATCTGCCATAGTGCTATAAAAGTAAAATTATTCGATTAATTACAATAATCTATAAATTTAATGGAATCGTAACAAATATCATTGTAATTGTTAAGGATGTTTAAATAAAATCATAATCATTTATTTAATATTTATTGCTAAATTGATATATTTATGCAAATTTGATATATATGAAAATTCAGCTTTGTCCTAGTTGTAGATCTGATAAATATGTAAAAAGTGGTATTGTTAATAATAGACAACGATATAGGTGTAAGTCTTGTAATTATTTTTTTTCTGTTAATAAGATAGGAAAGAAAATTGATGACTATTATGTAAATAAAGCACTTCAGTTGTACTTAGAAGGGTTAACATATCGAGAAATTGAACGAGTTTTAGGAGTATCTCATGTAAGTATAATGAATTGGGTTAAAAAATATAATATAAAAAGACCTTACAATTACAATTATCATCCTACCTATAAAATTCTCAACGGTTCAGAATTGTCGATGTATTTTCAAGATATGGATAATTTATCTGGTGCAGGATGTGTTGTTACTGAGTTGGGCGATAAATTCATGCTCATTAAGTGGGAACGTTTTAGAGATTAAATATAATAAATTACCAAAAAAGTATACTATGTTTTTGTTAACTCTTACTTTTTAGGAGATTAGTAGTGTGCACAATGTCATTTTATTACTAATCTAATCTTTAGAACTCAATGATTAAAATATATATATTGCTGATAGGTATGATTTTTTGTACTCTTCAGTATTCGTATTCACAAGGTTCTCCTGATTATACAGGAGGATTAAAAGTGAAGCTCAATGAGGATGGCTCAAAATATTTTAGAGTAATTTCTTGGGCGCAATTCTGGGCACAGTACAATGATGATGTTCCTGATGATGCAAGTAAAACAAATTTTAGTATCAGACGGGCACGTATCCTAATGTATGCTCAGATAAACAAAGATTTTCTTATTCTCACACATTTTGGATTAAACAGTTTAAATGCAAATAATCAAAGTCCTATAGGTCTTGGTGAGAGTTCTCAACTGTTTTTTCATGGAGTATGGGTACAATATAGGCTTGGGTCAAATCATGCAATAGGTGGTGGTCTACACTACTGGAATGGAATTTCCAGATTGAATAATCAAAGTACACTAAACATGATGACTTTAGATAACAATAGGCAATCATGGGCTACTATAGGATTATCTGATCAATTTGCTCGTCATATTGGTATTTATGCTAAAGGATCTTTTGGGAATTTTTTATATCAAGTATCGGTCAATGAATCCATAACCAATAATCTTCAAGCTGCTGTGGATCCTGCTGCTAGTGGTCCGGCGGTATATGCAGGACGCAGATTGCTTGGATCCAAAGATGCCGGTAAAAATTTTGCTGGATATTTTGAATATAATTTTTTGGACAAAGAATCAAATTTTTTACCTTACAAAGTAGGAACCTATCTTGGGGGTAAAAAAATGTTTAATGTTGGTGCAGGATTCTTTTATCATCCCGATGGAAGTGTACTTGCTAATGCAGATGGAACTCTAGAGGGTCAGGATGTTGCGATATTTGCTGTTGATGCTTTTTATGATGCCCCATTAGGGACTAATGGTTCAGTAATTACTGCATATGCTACGTATCAGAATAATGATTATGGTGAAAATTTCACATTAGGACAAACTTATGAAACAGGATCAATGATTTATAGTCACGTAGGTTATGTAATCCCTAATACCGATAAAAAAATCAAGTTTCAGCCATATGCATTGTTTAAAACAAGGTCAATTGATGCTATAGATGACAATGCTACCAGTTTTGGGTTAGGAGCCAATGCTTACATCAGTGGTCATAATTCTAAATTAACATTAGAATATCAGAATATAAAATACGGTGATAATGACGCTCAAGGAGTCGTAACCCTACAAGCCATGATCTATTTATAAAATTTTAAAAGTATGACAGAAAAACAGAAAAAGGCAAAAGCCTATTGGAAAGAGAATGTAAAATATCTTTTTATTCTTCTCACTATTTGGTTTATCGTATCCTATGGCGCGGGTATTTTATTAAAGGATGCCTTAAATAATATTCGACTTGGAGGTTTCCGGCTAGGATTCTGGTTTGCTCAACAAGGTTCTATTTACGTGTTTGTGATTTTAATCTTTGTATATGTGCGCTTGATGAATAAGCTCGATAAAAAGTATGGTTATGATAAAGATTGAAGTAGAAAACCATATTTTTTGACTATTAACAAATCCATGTAATAGGGTTTTTAAATCATATTCTTTTCAAAAGAAATCTCTTGGGAATCTGAATCTCCCAATGTTAGAAATAATTAGTATAACAATTTAAGAAATAAAATTATGAGTGTTCAATTATGGACGTATATTCTAGTGGGAGTAACGTTTGCTTTATATATAGGTATTGCTATCTGGTCAAGAGCCAGTTCGACAAAAGAGTTTTACGTAGCTGGAGGAGGAGTTTCTCCTTTGGCTAATGGTATGGCGACAGCTGCGGATTGGATGAGTGCTGCTTCTTTCATATCAATGGCAGGAATAATAGCTTTTGCAGGATATGACGGAGCTGTTTATTTGATGGGGTGGACAGGAGGTTACGTGTTATTAGCATTATTACTAGCGCCGTACCTTCGGAAATTTGGTAAGTTTACAGTACCTGATTTTATAGGTGATCGATACTATTCTAAAACTGCAAGATCGGTAGCTGTATTTTGTGCATTATTAGTTTCTTTTACATATGTAGCTGGACAAATGAGAGGTGTAGGAATTGTATTTTCACGATTCTTAGAAGTAGATATCAATACAGGAGTAATCATAGGGATGATCATTGTACTTTTTTATGCCGTATTAGGAGGTATGAAAGGAATAACGTATACGCAAGTTGCACAATATTGTGTATTGATATTTGCCTTTATGGTACCAGCTATTTTCATTTCTATACAAATGACTGGTAATCCAATTCCTCAGTTAGGATTTGGAGGAACAGTTACAGATGGATCAGGGTTGTATTTATTAGATAAATTAGACGGGCTTAGCACAGAACTTGGTTTTGCTGCATATACTGATGGATCAAAATCTACATTAGATGTTTTTGCAATCACATTGGCATTAATGGTAGGAACGGCAGGTTTACCACACGTGATTGTTCGGTTTTTTACTGTAAAACGAGTAAAAGACGCTCGTAAATCTGCAGGGTATGCACTGCTATTAATAGCAATTTTATACACCACTGCTCCTGCAGTTGCGGTTTTTGCAAAAACTAATTTAATAGAATCTGTTCAAAATAAGAAGTATGAAGAGCTTCCGGCTTGGTTTAAAAACTGGGAGGATACTGGATTACTTGGTTGGACAGATAAAAATGGAGACGGTCAGGTACAATATTTAAGTGGTCATTCTGTAGAAGGAAATAAAAACAAACCAATTTTTGATGGTAAAAATCGTGGAGAAAATGGTGAAAGATTGATCACGAATGTTAACGCTGCTACAAAAAATGAACTATTTGTAGATAGAGATATTATGGTATTGGCAAATCCAGAAATTGCAAATCTTCCTAATTGGGTAATAGCATTAGTTGCTGCAGGAGGATTGGCAGCAGCTTTATCTACTGCAGCTGGTTTATTATTGGTAATCTCTTCTTCTGTATCCCATGATTTAATCAAGAAAATGATTAAGCCAGATATTTCTGAAAAAGGAGAACTTATTGCTGCTCGTCTTTCTGCTGTAGCTGCAGTCTGTGTAGCAGGATATTTTGGAATTAACCCTCCTGGATTTGTTGCAGCCGTTGTAGCGTTAGCTTTTGGTTTAGCAGCAGCATCATTTTTTCCAGCAATTGTTTTGGGTATTTTTTATAAAAGAATGAATAAGGAAGGAGCAGTTGCAGGAATGGTTGTGGGTATATTATGCATGTTGTTATATATGATTAAATATAAGCTTGGTTGGTTTGATGAAACGCTTCCTCCTTCAAGTGAATGGTGGTTTGGTATTTCGCCAGAAGGATTTGGTGCTGTAGCTATGGTTATTAATTTTATAGTATCCTTGGTGGTATGTAAATTTACCGTTGCGCCTCCACAAGATGTCCAGGAAATTGTAGAAAATATTAGAATACCTAATAATGTAGGTGAAGCAACAGGTCATTAAAAATAATCAAAAACCTATGTGACCTTTATGATCACATAGGTTTTCAATTAGATCGTTTATATATGAAGAAACGTCATCAACAAAAATTAATTATACTATCATTAATACTGCTGTTATTGTTTAATATTCCATTGATTTTAGTGTTTAATCATTCTGGACAGATATCAGGGTTTCCTATAATGTATTTTTTTATTTTTTTGATTTGGGCAATTGCAATCTTTATTTCTAGTATTATTTTAAAGAAGTATTATGAGTAATTATATCTTAATATTCATAATCGTAGCGTATTTAGCATTTTTATTTGGAGTAGCTTTTTGGGCAGAAAAAAAGGCAAAGAGTGCTTGGGTGAATAATGCATATGTTTATACATTATCGCTTGCCGTTTATTGTTCAGCCTGGACCTATTACGGTAGTGTTGGAATTGCTGCAACTTCTGGAATTAGTTTTTTAACTACTTATTTAGGGCCTGTAATAGCTTTTCCACTATGGATAGTAGTTTTAAAAAAAATAATACGGATCTCTAAACAGCAAAAAGTATCTAGCATAGCCGATTTTATATCTTTACGTTATGGTAACAATAGATTTTTAGGAGCATTAGTTACTATAATTTGTGTTTTAGCTATTGTACCTTATATCTCATTACAGTTAAAAGCTATTTCTGAAACATTTTCGATTATTTCTAAGGATACTATTCCTTTTTCAACTTCAATTTTTCAGGATACTACCTTTTATGTAGCTCTTTTGCTAGCTATATTTGCGGCTTTTTTTGGCACTCAAGTTACAGATGCTACACGAAGAAGGCAAGGAATTGTTTTTTCTGTTGCTGTAGAATCAGTATTGAAGCTAGTTTTCTTTTTGATAATAGGTATTTATGTTACTTATTTTTTATTTGACGGGACTGCAGATATTTATGATAAATTTTCTTCTTTAGAAAACTTGGATTCCCTTACTACGCTTGATGGGTTAGAAGCGGGTATTAATTGGTATTTTATGATTGCATTATCGTTTTTTGCTATCTTTTTATTGCCAAGACAGTTTCAGGTAGCAGTTGTGGAAAACACATCAGAAAAGCATTTAAAAAAAGCAATTTGGCTCTTTCCTCTGTATCTTTTATTGTTTAATGTATTTGTAATATTTGTGGCATGGGGAGGAAAATTAAGTCTTGACAGAAGTTTAAATCCTGATTATTATACATTGTTATTACCATTGCAGCATGATAATATATTTCTGGCAACGCTCGTATTTTTAGGTGGTTTTTCTGCTGTAATTTCTATGGTTGTCGTTTCTACATTAGCACTATCAGTCATGCTGAGTAATAATTTAATTATTCCATATGGTTTTTTGGATAAGTTCAGTAGAAGTCATCCAGAGAGAAATGCAAACTATATAAAAAATATTAGAAGAATTGCAATTTTTTCATTGATTGTAGGAGCCTATTTATTTTATATTAATTTTAATGTTCAGTTGTCCTTGTTTTCGATTGGGCAAATATCTTTTGTAATCATAGCACAACTGGCACCAGCATTTTTTATTGGTTTATTTTGGAATAGAGGCTCTGCCATTGCAGCTAAATCAGGAATCATTATTGGTACATTAATAACAATATATACTCTAATTCTCCCTTTTGTTTTAGATATCATTTTAGGCAATACAGATTTCATAACTAATGGAGCTTTCGGGATAGAGTTGTTAAGGCCTTATCAGTTGTTTGGTATTGATTTCATGACTCCCGTAACTCACGCATTTTTTTGGAGTATGTTTTTAAACACCATCATTTATTTGTTCATATCAGTTTCTAGTAAAGGGAACTATAGAGAACGTAATTATGCCGAAATGTTTGTGAATAACAGTTATGAATCTTTACAAGAGAGTGCGTACGTATGGAAAGGAGAAGCCTACGTTTCTGACATAAAAAATTTATTAATCAAATTTTTAGGTATTCAAAGAACAGAACGAGCATTAAACCTCTTTTACACAAAGCATAATCTCCCCATTAATATTAAGAAAGCGGACTCTAGATTAATAAATTTTTCTGAAAAGTTGCTTACAGGAAGTATTGGGGGAGCTTCGTCCCGAATTCTAATCGCTAGTGTAGTAAAAGAGCAACCAGTAACATTGGTAGAAGTTTTGAAAATTCTGGAAGAAAGTAAAAAAACAATTTCTACAAACAAATTTTTAAGACAAAGATCAGAAGAACTTATTAAGCTCACGGATGATTTAAAAAAGGCGAACGAAGAATTGAAACAACAGGATAAAGTAAAGGATGAATTTTTGGATACGGTAGCGCATGAATTAAAAACACCGATTACTTCAATAAGAGCAGCTTCTGAGGTGCTATTAGATAATGATCATGATATATCTAATGAATTGAGAATTCAGTTTTTAGACACTATACTTAAGGATTCAGAAAGACTTTCTTCATTGATACATAATATACTAGATTTGGAAAAACTGGGATCGGGGAGAGAGGTTTTTGATAAAAAACATAATAATATAATTGAGACTGTAGAAAAGTCAATTTCTGGAGTTTATACGATAGCACAGCAAAAATGTATTTCAATTTTATCCACTAAATCTTCTAATCAAATAATCGCTTTATACGATGAGGACAGAATGTTACAGGTGTTAACTAATCTGTTGTCTAATGGGATTAAGTTTGTAGAAAAGAATAAAGGCATAATTGAAGTAGCCGTTTCTGATAAGGAGGATTTTATACAAATTTCTGTGCAAGATAATGGTAAAGGTATCCCTGAAAATGATAAGAAACATATTTTTGAGAAATTCTATCAATCCTATAACCAGAATATTAAAAAACCCACAGGAAGTGGATTAGGGTTAGCTATCTGTAAAAAGATTATAGAAGGTCATAACGGAGTTATAAGAATTGATGATTCTTACCATAAAGGAGCAAGATTTATAATTGATTTGCCAAATGGCATCGAAAAAGTAGAGTAGTTAATGAGTTTTAGGATGAAAAATCAAAGAAGTTTTTATCTTACAAAAGATAAAAAAAAATATAAGTGATGCAGAAAAAAATTCTAATAGTTGATGATGAACCAAACATAGTAATGTCGTTAGAATATTCATTTAAAAAACAAGATTTTGAAGTATACATAGCAAGGGATGGAAGTGAAGCGATCCATATACTAGAAACACATATACCAAGTGTTATTCTTTTGGATATTATGATGCCTAATGTAGATGGGTATCAAACATTGAAAAATATAAGAGCGAACCCAAAAACAAAAGACATTAAAGTGGTTTTTTTAACTGCTAAAAATAAATCATCAGATATAGCAAAAGGCTTAGAAATGGGAGTGGATAAATATCTTACAAAACCGTTTTCGATTAAAAAAATTATCGCGGAGATAAAAGCTTTAATTCAATAAGATGAGTTCAATTGGTAATTAATAGCTTTTCAGCTATAATAAAGTGTTGTTTGCCTAAATAATTTTGAAAGGTAAAATGGTTATTAAGAAATTTAACATTTTGTAAAGAAATATAAAAACGATTATAATGAGTAACTATCACATAAAACATCTTGAAGAGTATTTTCAGGTTTATAGAAAATCTGTGAGGAATCCAGAACTTTTCTGGAGCGAAATAGCCGAAGAACATTTTTTATGGAGAAAAAAGTGGGATAAGGTTCTGGATTGGGACTTCTCGAAGCCAGAAATAAAATGGTTTGAAGGGGCAAAATTGAATATTACAGAAAACTGTATAGACAGACATTTATATGTTAGGGGTGATAAAACTGCCATTTTGTTTGAACCTAATAATCCAGAAGAACCTGCAGAACATATTACTTATAATCAGTTACACGAAAGAGTATGTAAATTTGCGAATGTTCTTAAAAGTAAAGGAATAAAGAAAGGAGATCGAGTTTGTATTTACCTTCCTATGATTCCGGAACTTGCTATTTCGGTACTAGCATGTGCCAGAATAGGAGCGATACATTCGGTAATTTTTGCGGGCTTTTCTGCTACTGCATTAGCAACAAGAATTAATGATTGTGAGGCTAGGATGGTGATCACTTCTGATGGATCATATCGAGGATCTAAAACAATAGATCTAAAGGTTATTGTGGATGATGCGCTAGAGCAATGCCCCGGTATTGAATCTGTATTGGTAGTAAAACGAATTGATTCAGATATACAGATGAAGCCCGAACGTGATGAATGGTTACAACCTTTATTAGATAAAGCGGATTCTGAGTGTATTCCAGAAATTATGGATGCAGAAGATCCGTTATTTATTCTCTATACTTCGGGTTCTACAGGAAAACCAAAAGGTATGATGCATACCACAGCTGGCTATATGGTGTATACTGCATATAGTTTCAAGAACGTTTTTCAATATAAAGAAGATGATATTTATTGGTGTACCGCAGATATAGGTTGGATTACTGGTCATTCTTATATTGTATATGGTCCATTAGCTAATGGAGCAACGACCGTAATGTTCGAAGGAGTGCCATCGTATCCCGATTTTGGACGATTTTGGGATATTGTGCAAAAACATGAAATTACTCAATTTTATACGGCACCAACAGCAATCAGAGCGTTAGCAAAGGAAAACTTGGATTATGTGACAGAGCATGATTTATCCAGTTTAAAGGTGTTGGGTACTGTTGGAGAACCAATTAATGAAGAAGCCTGGCATTGGTATAATGACCATGTAGGAGAAAAGAAATGTCCTATTGTAGATACCTGGTGGCAAACAGAGACTGGGGGGATTTTAATTTCACCAATTCCTTTTGCTACGCCAACAAAGCCTACCTACGCAACTTTGCCGATGCCTGGAGTACAACCGGCTTTAATGGATGAAAATGGTAACGAGATTCAAGGTAATCAGGTAGAAGGACGATTATGTATTAAATTTCCTTGGCCCTCTATAGCGCGAACTATTTGGGGAAACCACCAAAGATATCGAGAGACCTATTTCTCTGCTTTTGAAAATAAGTACTTTACCGGAGATGGCGCATTACGAGATGAAGTTGGTTATTATAGAATAACCGGTAGGGTAGATGATGTGATTATTGTTTCAGGGCATAATCTGGGGACAGCTCCAATAGAAGATGCAATTAATGAACATCCTGCCGTAGCAGAATCGGCAATTGTTGGTTTTCCTCATGATATAAAAGGAAATGCTCTGTATGGATTTGTTATTCTAAAAGAAGTCGGAGAATCTAGAGATCGGGATAATCTGAGCAAAGAAGTAAATCAACAGATTACAGAACGTATCGGTCCAATTGCCAAACTAGATAAAATACAGTTTGTTTCCGGTCTTCCAAAAACAAGAAGTGGTAAAATTATGAGACGAATTTTAAGGAAAATAGCTTCTAAGGACACTTCTAATCTAGGAGATACAAGTACTTTGTTGAACCCTGAAGTTGTTCAGGATATAATGAATAATTCCTTATAAGGGTGTGACTAAAAAATAAAGTCTCGCAATTGCGAGACTTTAACATTATTTTTTAGATTTTGATTTGGCTTTTGATTTGGCTTTTGTCTTCGGTGCAGGTTTTGATTTTTCAAAATAACTAAAAGTTTCACCAGACTTGATCGCCAGTAAGCTTTCATATATTAAATTAATAACGTTTTCTACGTCATCTCGGTGTACCATTTCTACAGTAGTATGCATATATCGTAAAGGTAAAGAGATTAATGCCGAAGCTACTCCACCATTACTATATGCAAAAGCATCCGTATCGGTTCCTGTCATTCTGCTGGAAGCCATTCGCTGGAATGGTATTTTTTTCTTTTCAGCAGTATCAATTAGCAACTCTCTAAGCATGTTCTGAACAGCGGGAGCATAAGAAATAACCGGACCATCTCCAATTTTGGTTTCGCCTTGAGTTTTCTTTTCTATCATTGGCGTAGTCGTGTCGTGGCATACATCAGTTACAATGGCAACATTAGGTTGAATGGTATGGGTAATCATTTCGGCACCTCTTAGACCTATTTCTTCCTGAACAGAATTGGTAATATAAAGTCCAAAATCGAGTTTCTTTTTATTCTCTTTTAATAAACGGGCAACTTCCGCAATCATAAAACCTCCCATTCTATTGTCCAAAGCGCGACAAACAAACTTGTCGTTATTAAGAATAAAAAATTCATCAGGGTATGTAATCACACATCCTACGTGGACACCAAGTTTCAGAACTTCTTCTTTAGATGTACACCCTACATCAATACAAATGTTATCTAGCTTTGGTGCTTCTTCTTTTGATTTATTTCTTGTATGGATAGCAGGCCAACCAAAAACACCTGGAACAATACCCTTTTTTGTATGGATATTTACACGTTTAGATGGGGCTATCTGATGATCACTACCACCATTTCGGATTACATAGATGAGACCGTTATCTGTTATATAATTTACATACCAAGAGATTTCATCCGCATGCCCTTCTATAACAACTTTATAAGTAGCCTTAGGGTTTATGACCCCAACCGCAGTTCCATAAGTATCAGTGATGAATTCATCTACATATGGTTTAAGATAATCCATCCAGATTTTTTGTCCCTCCCATTCATAACCTGTAGGAGAAGGGTTGTTTAAATATCTCTCCAGAAAAGTCAAAGACTCTTTATTTAATATGCTCTTTTTAGCCATTTGTATATTTTAGTTTTGTACGAAGTTAATAATATTCACAAAGATTTTGCACTTTACAATGTGTTTATTACTAATTTTGGAATGATTTTAGAAGAGTACCACCTACTATGCAGAAACTTTTGCTTTACATATTAATAGTGCTATCTCCTTGTGTCGCATTTTGTCAGAAAGAAGTTGATTCTACAAAAAGGGACACTTCGGGATATGTACAATATTATATTATAGAGGGAGATACTATTCCCCATGAAGCTATCGATCTTGATGAGGTAGTGATACTTGGTAAACTTAAATTCAAAGATAGGTTAGCTAGAAGAAAATACTTAATACTGAGACGCAAAACCAGAAAGGTATACCCTTATGCAAAATTAGCTTCGGATAGGTTAAGCGAACTGAATAGACGACTGAAAGATATAAAATCAAAAAGAGCTCGAAAAAAATATATCAAGATACTCCAAAAATATATGGAAGAGGAGTTCACCACCGAGTTAAAAAAAATGACACGTACCGAAGGACAGATTTTAGTGAAATTAATACATCGACAAACAGGTCAAACTATGTTCGAGTTGGTCAAAGAGTACAGAAGTGGATGGAAAGCTTTTTGGTATAATAGCACAGCCAGATTATTTAATATTTCTTTAAAAGAAAAATACGATCCTATCGATGTAGAAGAGGATTATTGGATAGAAGATATATTGCAGAGAAGTTTTCAGTCCAATATTTTAGAAGAGCAGAAAACAGCGTTAGATTTTAGTTTCTACGATCTGCGAAACAAATGGACGGATACTATTAAAACTACCGCTATTAAGAATTAAACTTTGGGTATTACCCTCCATATATTCCGGGTCGGGCTATCCACTATATCTTTTGTATACTCTTCTCTTTCAGGAAAGATACAAAAGGATGCCGCTGCTACTATCCCTAATACAAAACTTTACTTTAAAATATAATTTGTGTTTTGTTATAGTAAAAGGAAATCTTTTGTTAAAAATATTATGATGATCCGTAAAGCCTCATAATGATAGTTTGAATGTCAATCGAGGACTGAGATAAAATTTTATCTAGCTTAGAGATTTGACGTGCCAAAGCAGGGTTTTGAAATCTTTTTTCACCAGTATAAGATTTGTTTTGCGTTAAAAAATCTAGAAGCCCTGCCTACCTGGCGAATTGGCAGGCAGGCTTGGAAAGATTCAAGCAAAACAAATTTGGTTTTGTTAAAGACAAAAATACCTTACGACATAGCATAAGCTGTGTGCGAGATGGTGTGATAGAGCGCCTTTTCTTTTGTTTCGTTTTCTTATCGCATCCTACCAGTAAAGCGAGAGGAATGACCATAAAAAAAATGAAAAAGGATAAATCAAAGATTAGTTTTAAAAACTTAATAAATAGTTGATTGTAAAATACGTCAATGGTAGCGCAGTCGAGACCCTATTTTTAATACTTTAGGTTTAGTGGCCTCTCGACTGCGCTCGAGGAGACAATATGTTATAACAGATTGCAGGTATTCATAAAATTTTTACCTTTTTTTTTGATAAATTTTAGTATCTTCGCAATCCAACTTTTTAAAAATCAGTAAGTTTGTATTTTTTTTAAAAATACTTTTATTTTTTTGTTGTTGAATAGGAAAAGGGTTGTATGTTTGCACCCGCAAAACGGGATATTGTTTTGTTGCGTTCATTGAGATTGATTGTGTTTGTTT
>CANMSL010000019.1 GCA_947500505.1 uncultured Aquimarina sp.
AAAAAACCGCACATCAGATTCCAAACTCAAAATACAAATCAAATTTGCTTGTTCTAATAATCGAACTCAGGTTAGTAAGTCTGCATTAAATGATTTTGCAGGAAATGTTGTTTTCGTTTGAGCTATATAATTGATAAGAGAAGTATTTTCGGCATTAATATAAAATCGAATATTAAAATACCAAGTATAACAGAGTCCCAGAATAGCTAATAATAAAAACAAGTGTTTATATTTCATAAAGTAGATTTTAAGTATTGATACTTATGAAAAGTAGAAAAGTTGTCTTTTGATTAAGTATAGATTCCAAAATAAAAAAACCACAATAGTTCAACTAAACTATTGTGGTCTTAATCCTAAAAATTCTTATATCCTTATGCCGAGTTACGGCTTGCGTTAATATTACCAAATAATGAACGGGTCACCATCTTTTCGTAGATTTCCAGATCATCAGCATCTTTTCCTGATCTGTTGATATCCTGAATTTTCTTCAGGGCATATTGCTGAATTGTAAGTAATGGCAAGACGATGTTTTCCCTAATATCTATAGATGCTTTACCAGCAGGCTCGTTTTCCATCAATTCTGAGTATCCGGTCAGTTTCAATAAGAGACGTCTGGTCAATTGATACTCATCATGGATAATATTCCAAAATGCTCCATATTCAGGGTCATCTTTCATATAAGCCGTTAATTGGAAGAATGATTTTGTCAAACTCATCATACTATTACCAACCAAAGCTCTAAAGAAGGCAGATCCCTTATATAAAGCTATAATTTTATCAAATTCTCCTCGATCCTCGTATGTTTTTAGTGCGGTACCTACTCCGTAGAATCCCGGAACATTTTGTTTCAGTTGACTCCAACTACCTACAAAAGGTATTGCTCGCAAATCTCCAAAATCTAAACTACTGCTTTTACTACGTTTCGAGGGTCGACTACCGATATTGGCTTTTCCGTAATATTTTAACGTACTCATATGTTCCAAATAGGGTAAAAACTTAGGGTGATTTTTAAAATCCACATAAGTTTTATAACTAATATCTGCTAATTCCTGCATAGTTTCCTTATTTTCTTTAGAAAACAGATTAGCTTCATTGGCTGTTAACTCATTTTCTACACCTGCGCCCAACAGTTGTTCCAGGTTATATTGACAAGAATCTAAAGTGCCGAAATTGGAACTAATCGTTTGTCCCTGAACGGTTATCTGGATCTGCTCATCTTCAATTGTTGGACCTAGTGAAGCATAGAATTGATTGGTGTTTCCTCCTCCTCGTGCCGGAGGTCCTCCCCGTCCATCAAAGAAAATTACTTTTACGTTATATTTTCTGGATATTTCGGTTAACGCTTCTTTTGCCTTAAAAATACCCCAGTTTGCCATTAGGTAGCCTCCATCTTTGGTACCATCAGAGAAACCGAGCATAATGGTTTGCTTCATTCCACGACGTTTTAAATGATCCATATATATCGGGTTGCTATATAAAGCTTCCATCACTTCATGAGCTACCCGAAGATCTGGTATTGTTTCAAATAATGGAATTACATCTACAGATGGCTGCTCCCAATCGCTTAGTCTAATCATAGCAAACGTCTCCATAATATTAAGAACGCTTCCGTTATTACTAATTATATAACGATACGCCCCACGTTCTCCATTATTGAGTTGAATAGTTTTGATAGCATATATGGACTCGATGGTAGCTCTGGCCATATCATCATCTAACACTGAAGGATTTAGTTTTCCTGTAACATTAGATAAAACCTTTATCTGCTCTTTTTCTGATAGTGATTCATAGTTATCCGGGAAAAAACCTAAACCAAGGGCATTGGTTTTTCTAACAATCTCCGTAAGTACACTATGATGCACTCTCGAATCCTGACGAATATCAAGAGTTCCGAAATGGAACCCAAAAATCTTTACCTTATTGATTAAATCCTGTAGCTCCTCTAAAAATAAGGATTGATGCTTGCTAATCAATTCTTTTCTTATTTCTAGCAAACCATTCATTAATGTATCGATAGATAAGGGCTCTGCGGTTTTGGCATAATAAAAATTATTGTATAATGCTTCTTCTAACACTCCCAATTTATCCTGAAGATTACCAAAAGTAATCCTACGTTTTAACTCACGTATATCACGATAATAATTGATAAGGATCGTTTTACGCAATCTTTTTGCAACTTTTAATGTAGTTTCTGTGGTTACGAAAGGGTTACCATCTCTGTCCCCCCCGGGCCAGAAACCTAAATTAATTAGATCGTTTTCCAAATCTTCTCCTTTAAAAATATCCTGCTGTATATAATTATAGATTGTGCCAACAGCATGATAAAACACATTCTCCAGATACCAGATTAAACTAACCGCTTCATCATAGGGTGTAGGCTTTTCTTTCTTAAAAAAAGCGGTCTTACCTAATTGTGCCAATAATCGTTTGATTCTTTGTGAATCATTATTTCGAATAGCAGTATCTAGATCGTGGATAATCCCTAAAACCGTTCCCGGATAAAATTGTGTGGGATGTGCAGTTAAGGTTGGTCTGATCTTAAATGTTCTTAAATAATCTTTTAGCTCTTCCAGTTGTCCTTTTGCCTGAGCTTCTTCTTTAATACTTCTTAAAGTTCCGCGACCGTCCATGTTATTAACAATAGGAAACGCCGCATCTTCTATAGCATCAAATAACACTACCTGACGTTCTATGTACTGAATAAACCGAAATAAAAGATCATGTTTATCTTTATCAGAAGGATTGTTTTGATATAATCTGAAAAAACTTTCTACAATCTCTGAAGGATTTTTCTTTTGATCATACCCTTTTTCACAAACTTCCTTAAAAAGTGGTAACAAAACACCAGTATTGGTAATTTCATCAAATGGTAATGTAATAAATATACTGTTGTATATCTGATACTTGGTAAGAACATTGTGGTTAAAACGCTCTATCTTTGGTTGCCTTGCCATAATCGTGGTTACTTTATGGTTGATTAATAAATTATTACAATAAAAAACCCTCTAAGATATGCTCCTAAAGGGTATATATGTTTGTCTGCTATTGCCCTTTACATATCCTGAAAAATAGAATGCATCAAGCGTTTCTTATCATTAATACTTTCTTCTAACGATATCATAGTTTCTGTACGGTATACTCCATCAATATCATCCAGTTTAAAAATAATATCCTTAGCGTGATTTGTATCTTTTGCTCTTACTTTACAAAAGATATTAAATTTACCGGTGGTAATATGTGCTACAGTTACAAAAGGTATTTCTTTAATTCTCTGTAATACAAACTTCGTTTGTGAGGTGTTCTGAAGATAGATACCCACATAAGCGATAAAAGAATACCCTAGTTTTTTATAGTCTAATGTTAATGAAGAACCTTCAATGATTCCGGCCTCTTCCATTTTCTTAACACGTACATGAACGGTACCTGCAGAAATCAGTAATTTTTTTGCAATATCTGTAAAAGGAGTACGCGTATTTTCGATCAACATGTCTAATATCTGGTGATCTACTTCGTCTAATTTAAATTTTGCCATAGTAATTCTTAATAAATTTTCCCGATTAAATACATTGCAAAAATAACAGAAAAATAATGTTTTCACACATTTTTTTTCAACTTTTTCTTAATTCTGTTGAGAATAATTCATCATTTAGATAAAATTTTAACAACTCATTTTCTGGAAGTACCTCTACTGTAACGTTTTCGTTATATATCTCCCTTTTATTACCGATAATTTCTCTATGCCCATAAAATTTTCCTAAATCCTCAATTTTAACAATTTTCGGAATGAATTTAATATCGTTTTCGAATAATTCTTCGGTATACTGAATCGCTATATCTACGTTTTTTTTATTTAGGATTACATCCCTTATGATAATATCATAAAAACACTTACCATTTTCAGGAATATTAAAATAATTTTGATACAAATCTCCGGTCACATTGTTATCTGAGATGTAAGCAACCGCAGTTACCAAGGAATAAAAAATATATTCTCTTGTTTTTTCCCGGTTATAATCGTTTTTATAATGACCTGCTTCAAATAATATCGCAGGTATCCCCTTTGCTGATAACGTATCTCCAACACAATTGATATTAAAACTATCATCATACCGTCCCACACTATTGGGAATCGACTTTTGCAATACGTTATTCATCTCCGCAATTATGTCCATAGCTATCTTACGATTTGGGGTGATGGAACATTTCTCATCACCGGCAGGAGATAAAAAAGACACTGTAGCAGGAAAATTGGTTGCCCCTGCACTAAAAATAGTACGTTGCCCATGTAAATTAAAAGCGTAGTCCGGTTGGACCCGATGTATGACCTTACTTAATATGACACTTTCTTTTTGTGTTTTACTCTGTGCATCGCGATTAAGATCAATCTTATTATAGTTAAGCCTTGTATATGCTTTTGCACCATCAGGACTTAATATGGGAATAATATACAAGGTACAAGAATTTAAAACACGCTTAGAAAAATCATTAGATGGGTCTATCAAGGTATTTATTAAGTCAAATATTGATTTTGTAGTTGTACTTTCATTTCCATGCATTTGAGACCAAAACAATAATTTCTTATTTCCAGTTCCTAATTTTAAAAGATGAATAGGAGCGCTGTTTTCTGAAGTACCCAAAACCTCTACATCAATTTTCTTTGAAAGATCTTCTAAAAGAGGTGCAATATGTTCCAGATGTACATATCGCCCTGACAAGGACGATTCTTTATACTTAACAAACCAATGGGGTAACTTATCAATATCCATAAACAAATTAAAGCGTCTAAATTACTACTGTTTACTGAAGATTCATAAAAATAGTTGTTGTTTTTACTTTTGTAAACTCCAACTCAATTTACAATTGTAAATTAAAGTTATTTACATGTGTAAACAAGAATACGATGTTATTTGTTTAAGATCTTAAACAAGTATTTATCTATATGAAACTAAAGCTCTTGAGTTATTAACAATTATTTATAAAAACCAAATAATTTTATATAAATTACTTATTTTCAATATCTATAAGGGATCAATATAAAGCTTTAGTTTAATACTAATTGATTGTTTATCTTCTATTTTACAATTGTAAACCGTTCTTTTTTATAAAATAATTACCTTTGTAAACATATTACTTAACTACAATCGTTTACAATGGTGAACACTGCTGCTTTTGGAAAAAGAATACAGGAAATCATGAAATTTTATCAAGTTTCGGCTTCAGGATTTGCGGATGCTATGGGCGTTGGCCGTTCTTCTATATCACATATTCTATCAGGTAGAAATAAACCCAGCCTGGATTTTGTGATGAAAATTGCCGAAGCTTATCCCGGAGCAGAATTGTACTGGTTGTTATATGGACAAGGCACATTTCCCAAATCAGAAAAGAACAGTATAACTGAAGCTGCTGAATCACAAACGGAAACCAACACCCCTGCTCCTGTCAGATTAGCTGACTCCAACAAACGGGAACAAGATTTGTTTTCTCTTCCAAAATCAGAAATATCTAATGAGCCTATAAATGCGGATGGAATAAAAAAACAAATGATCAATACTAATACTACACATAAAGAGATTGACCAAATAGTGTTTTTTTATAAAGATGGTACTTTTAAAATATATAAGAATTAAAATCTTAACAACTTTTCTTTTAGTAGCTATAAAGTTTCTTCAAATAAATTTATTTTCGCTTATCATAATGATCATTCTATGAAGCGATTTGCTTTTTTACTACTTATTTTAATATTAAATCATGGCTGTTATCAGCAAGAAAGAAATTGTCTAGATTTCCAAACAGGAACTTTTGAATTCGAAACCTATTTAAATGGTGAGCTTGCGAAAACCACATTTGTTCGTAATGATTCTACCGAGATTGATTTTTTTCAGGGTACAAGTGATACTGCAAGTATTCGCTGGATCAACGATTGTGAATATGTCGTAAGGAAACTACACCCAAAAAGCATGGCAGAGGAAAAATCAATCCACATGAAAATATTATCTACCGATAATGATTCTTACACGTTCGAATATGGATTGGTAGGATCAAAAAAGAATAAACAAAAGGGAACTGCTAAAAAAATAAAATAATGTTAGAAATTTTCACTTCTGCCGATGCCTGGGTAGCACTATTGACACTTACTTTTCTCGAAATTGTTTTGGGAATTGATAACATCATATTCATTTCACTAGCTTCAAGCAAGCTACCATACGAAGAACAGAAAAAAGCCACTAATATTGGTTTGTTTCTGGCGATGGTTATGAGAATTGTGTTACTTTTTGGAATTTCATTACTTGTCGCAATGGAAGCTCCTTTCTGGCATATTAACTTACCGTGGTTAGAAGCGGGAATTAGCGGACAATCTCTAATTCTATTTGGAGGTGGATTGTTTTTATTATACAAAAGTGTTCATGAAATTCATGAAAAAGTAGATGAAAAGGGAGAAGAAGAGAAGGAAATTAAAGAAAAAAGCACTAACTCCTTATCTAAAGCAATAGTACAGATTACTTTAATCAACGTAGTATTTTCTTTTGACTCCATCCTTACTGCGGTCGGCATGACTAATGGACTAAGTGATAATCCAACGGATGCATTAATAATAATGATTGTAGCTGTGGTTATTTCCGTTTTAATCATGATGCTGTTTGCTACTCCCGTAGGTCGCTTTGTAAATAAACATCCTTCGATTCAGATTCTTGGACTTTCGTTTTTGATCCTTATAGGATTTATGCTAATAGCAGAGGCTGCCCACTTGGCGCATCTGCAAGTATTTGAAAGTGAAGTAGGTTCGATTCCGAAAGGATATTTGTATTTCACTATTGCATTTTCATTGTTTGTTGAGTTTATTAATTTCAAACTTCGTAAAAAAGGAAAATTGAGCGGACAATAAAGCTAAGCTATTATAAGAAATCTATGACATCTTTATTTTTAGTCAGAAAAAACGTTTAAATAATCATTGTGAGTACAGAAAAAGAATTAAAACTAAGAAGCGGCGCTGTCTGTGAGTTATGTAGTGCTAAATCAATACTTAAAGTATACAAAGTACCAGAGTCTCCAAATGTAGGATTGGATTCTAGTATTTATATTTGTGCTAACTGCATAAATCAGCTTGAAGATTCGTCGACTATTGATTCTAATCACTGGCGTTGCCTTAATGACAGTATGTGGAGCCAGGTTCCTGGAGTTCAAGTGATAGCTTGGCGAATGTTAACCAGATTAAGGGCCGAAGGTTGGCCTCAGGATTTGCTGGAAATGTTATATCTTGATGAGGATACCCTTTCTTGGGCAAAAGCAACCGGAGAAGGTCTGGATGAGAACAATTCTGTAAGACATATGGATTCTAATGGCGCTTTATTGCAGACTGGAGATAGTGTTGTTCTGATTAAAGATCTAAACGTAAAAGGTGCTAATTTTACTGCTAAAAGAGGGACAGCAGTTCGTAATATTTCATTAGTACACGATAATCCGGAGCATATTGAAGGTAAAGTCAATGGCCAGCATATCGTTATTTTAACCAAGTTTGTAAGAAAATCATAGCAACTCAGTTTTATAAAAAAGGAAAAATCCTAGATATAAACTAGCTTTTTTTAATGAGGATCCGTTGACCTTTGTTTAAATAAACGCTTGATTTAACTTAACTCAAGTGCTTAAAAATTAATTACTTAAAACAAAGTGATTTGTTCTCCATCACCTTCATCTTCATCGTCTCCGTCTAATGAAATTCCATCATCAGTAGTTCCTCTGCTTGATGTGTTTTTGGAATCAGGTGTAATTGCTTCTTCTCCTATTACCTCAATTTCTTCGGCAGGTAATTCTTCTGGTTCTTCGTGTGGTAATGGATCCATTAAGTTTATTTGTCTTACTTTCTCCGTAGTAAGCTGGTTACCCTGTGCTTTGATCCCTTTTACAGAAATAAAATCTTCTAAACTTATTTCGTCATTTGGTTTCTGATCTTTACCTCTCAGTTTATTATATACTATTTCCGCTACAGGTCGGTACTCTGTAGAAACTATTTCTAAGAATGATTTTGGATGATCAGAAATAATGGTTTCTTCTCTATCTGCATTTTCAACTAAAAATCGTTTTACATAATAACGCTCTTTTTCTCCGTCCCAGTAAATTGCAGAAATAGGCTTCATCGGTTTCCATTTTTCCAGAACAATCATATCCGAATCAAAATGAACTGTTATTTCTGGAATAATGGTTTTTACTATTCCTTTTTGATTGATAATCAACAATCTATCTTCTCCCTTAAACTGACCAAGCAACTCTCCTCTACCGTCAACATTTAATCTCCTCACAGTATCATCAAACCAAATCTTACGAGGTTTTAGCGTAGAGACTCCCTGTTCTTTTAGTTCAATTTTTTTGATATTATATTTAGTTACAATATTACCTTTTACCCCTCTTCCTTTAATCAATAAGTCAGAAAAATCAAGATCAAACTTTAGTTTCTTTATACTTCCAGCCTGACGTAAGAAAATAGTGATTACCTCAGCTTCTCCATTAGGATTTGCTGTAAAATAAGTAACCTTAGAACCTTTCTTTCCTTGTGTTAAGTCATATTCCTTATCTCTTGTAACACCTGTAACTGCAAAACGTTTTACATAGGATGCTCCTCCTCGACCATCCTGATAAATCATATTGTAGATCGTACGCTTGTCCTTCTTTTTAAAAACAGCTACATGGATAATATCTTTACCAACAAAAGTTTTAGCATCTACTTTTGTAATCATCATTTTACCATCTGCCATAAAACATATAATATCGTCGATATCAGAGCAATCGGTAACATATTCATTTTTACGAAGTGATGTACCGACAAAACCCTCTTCTCGATTTACATATAATTTTGTGTTTCTAATTACCACTTTGGTCGCTTCGATATCGTCAAAAACTCTAATTTCAGTCTTACGCTCTCTACTCTTACCGTAAGTATCTTTTAACCTTTTAAAGTAAGAAATAGCGTACTCCACGAGATGTTCCAAGTGATGTTTTACCTGTGCTATATCCTCTTCTAAAGCCTCAATCTTTTGTTGTGCTTTATCGATATCAAATTTAGAAATTCTCTTTATCCGAATCTCCGTCAATCGAACTATATCTTCTTCAGTAACAGATCTCTTTAAGTGTTGGATATATGGTTGGAGCCCTTTATCTATTGCTTGTATTACGCCTTCCCAGGTTTCTTCTTCTTCGATTTCACGATAGATACGATTTTCGATAAAAATCCGCTCTAACGATGCAAAATGCCATTGCTCCTGTAGTTCGTTTAGCTGTATTTCTAATTCTTTCTTCAATAATTCTACAGTATGATCTGTAGAACGTCTTAGCATTTCAGAAACTCCTATAAAATTTGGTCTACTATTTTCTTCAATGACACATCCCAGAGGAGAAATAGATGTTTCACAACTGGTAAACGCGTATAAGGCATCGATAGTTTTATCCGGAGAAATACCTCCTGGAAGGTGAACCAAAATCTCTACTTCTGCAGCAGTATTATCTTCTATTTTTTTGATTTTTATCTTGCCTTTTTCATTGGCTTTAAGAATAGAATCTATTAAACTAGAGGTTGTAGTAGAGAAAGGTATCTCATTAATAACCAACGTGTTTTTGTCTATTTGAGAAATCTTAGCGCGTACCCTAACCTTTCCTCCGCGATTACCATCATTATAATTAGTAAAATCTGCAATACCTGCTGTTGGAAAATCTGGTAATATCGTAAAACGTTTCCCCTGTAAATGTTTTATTGACGCTTCAATTAACTCGATAAAATTATGTGGAAGAATCTTAGTGCTCAATCCTACTGCAATACCTTCTGCTCCTTGCGCAAGTAATAAAGGAAATTTTACAGGAAGGTTAATCGGTTCCTTTTTTCGACCATCATATGACAGTTGCCAATCCGTAACTTTTGGATTGTAAACGACGTCCAAGGCAAATTTAGACAAACGTGCTTCGATGTACCTAGATGCCGCTGCCCTATCTCCAGTGAGAATATTACCCCAGTTACCCTGCATATCTATCAACAAATCCCGTTGACCAATCTGCACCATCGCGTCAGCAATACTAGCATCACCGTGTGGGTGATATTGCATGGTGTGTCCCACAATGTTAGCAACTTTGTTATATCTACCATCATCTAAATCCTTCATAGAATGAAGAATTCGGCGTTGTACTGGTTTCAGGCCATCTTCAATAGCAGGTACTGCTCGTTCCAGAATTACGTAAGATGCGTAATCCAGGAACCAGTCTTTGTACATTCCGGTGACTTTAGTAATAACTTCCTGAGGTTGATGATCCTCTGGAATTAATTCATTATGTAGCTCTTCGTTCTCGTTTTCTATATCCATACCTTTTTTTGGGGCACTTTATTGTATTTTTTACAATTGATCCTCTACTACGTCTAATTCCACTTTCAGGTTTTCGATGATAAAATCTTGCCTACTAGGTGTGTTTTTTCCCATATAAAAAGACAGCAAATCTTCAATCGACTTTTCTTTATCCAACATTACAGGGTCTAATCGAATATCATCTCCTATAAAATGAACAAATTCATCTGGCGATATTTCTCCTAAACCTTTAAATCGCGTAATCTCGGGTTTTCCTGATAATTTCTGGATTGCATCCCTTCGCTCTTGCTCTGAGTAACAGTATATGGTTTCTTTTTTGTTACGAACTCTAAATAATGGTGTCTGAAGAATATACAAATGCCCTTCTTTAATAACTTCGGGGAAGAACTGAAGAAAGAATGTAATTAATAACAAACGAATATGCATTCCATCTACATCAGCATCCGTAGCGATCACTATGTTATTATACCTAAGATCTTCTAATGACTCCTCAATATTAAGTGCTGCTTGTAATAAATTAAACTCCTCATTCTCATACACGATCTTTTTACTCATATTATAGCTATTTAGGGGTTTCCCGCGTAAGCTAAAAACGGCTTGTGTATTTACATCTCTTGATTTCGTAATCGATCCGCTCGCAGAATCACCCTCGGTAATAAACAAGGTACTCTCTAAATTTCTATCCTTCTTACTATCTGTAAGATGGACACGGCAATCTCTGAGTTTTTTATTGTGTAGACTCGCTTTTTTTGCACGTTCGCGAGCTAGTTTACGAATACCTGATAAATCTTTACGCTCTCGCTCTGCTTGTAATATTTTTCTTTGAAGTGCTTCGGATACAATAGAATTTTTATGTAAAAAATTATCGAGTTTAGTTTTTACAAAATCGTTTATATAAGTTCTAACCGTTGGTAGGTTTCCTCCCATTTCCGTAGAACCTAATTTGGTTTTAGTTTGACTCTCAAAAACCGGTTCCATCACTTTTATACTAATTGCAGAAACAATTGATTTACGAATATCACTTGCTTCATAGTTTTTGCCGTAAAACTCTCGAATGGTTTTTACCACGGCTTCTCTAAAAGCAGCCTGATGTGTTCCCCCTTGTGTAGTATGCTGTCCATTCACAAAAGAATGATACTCCTCACTATATTGAGTTTTACTGTGAGTGATAGCTATTTCTATATCATCCCCTAATAGATGAATGATAGGATATAATCGATCATCTTCATTGATATTATCAGAAAGCAGATCTTTCAATCCATTTTCAGAAAAATACTTTTCACCATTAAACAAAATCGTTAATCCTGGATTTAGATATACGTAATTTTTAAGCATCTTCGCTACGTACTCCGTTCGATACTTATAATGTTTAAAAATCGTGTTATCAGGTATAAAAGAAACTTTTGTACCTCTTCTTCTTGAAGTTTCCTCTAACGTATCCTGATTGGTTAGGTTTCCTTTTTCGAATTCTGCTGAAGCAGACTTACCGTCGCGAGTTGATTCTACTTTAAAATAAGTAGACAAAGCATTTACAGCTTTCGTACCAACTCCGTTCAATCCTACAGATTTCTTAAAGGCCCTGGAATCGTATTTACCTCCGGTATTCATTTTAGAAACTACATCTACGACTTTACCCAACGGAATACCACGACCATAATCACGTACTATTACTTTATCTCCCTGAATAGAAATCTCAATAGTTTTACCAGCACCCATCACATATTCATCAATAGAATTATCGAGTACTTCTTTCAATAAAATATAGATTCCATCATCTGCAGAAGATCCATCTCCTAACTTTCCAATATACATACCGGGTCGCATACGGATATGTTCTTTCCAATCGAGCGATCGTATGTTATCTTCGGTATATTTCGTTTCCTTACTCATAAAATTTTGGGTAGAATGCTTGCTAATATAAGGTTTCACTTACACAATTAAAACAGTCGCACTACAAAGTAATTAACAATTCTAACGTGATTTTTGTTGATTAATTGACTAGCAGTTGATTAAAAAATTTTAAGAACATTATTAGTAATGAACACAGTTTTTCTAATCTTCTTACTCGATTAATCGAGACCTAAATATTTTCGTGTTTGATTTGCAATCTAAGGTCTTTTCCTTTTTGAATGCTTCGTAGTCTATTTCAAACTTATTTGCTCAGTATCAAAACCAAAAAAGGTGATCGATATAAAGATCACCTTTTTAATATTTATTTTCGAAAACTATTTTATTTTAAATCAAACCGATCAAGATCCATAACTTTAGACCAGGCAGCAACAAAATCATTAACAAACTTTTCTTTTGCATCTTCAGATCCATATACTTCGGCAACTGCCCTCAATTCTGTATTAGAACCAAAAATAAGATCGGCTCTGGTTCCTGTAAATTTAACTTCTCCCGTTCTGCGATCACTACCCTCGAATATTGTATCGTCTTTTGATTTAGATTTCCAAGTGTACGTAAAATCGAGAATGTTTGTAAAGAAATCATTGGTCAAGGCACCTACGTTATCTGTAAAAACACCGTGATTGGAACCATCATAATTTGCTCCTAATACTCGTAAACCACCTACAAGAACAGTCATTTCAGGAATAGACAAGGTTAATAGCTGCGCGCGATCAACAAGAAAAGATTCAGCCACCGTTTTTTGATTATTTTTAGCGTAATTTCTAAACCCATCTGCTTGTGGTTCTAAATATCCAAAAGAGACTATGTCGGTTTTTTCCTGAGTAGCATCTCCTCTACCGCTTGTAAAAGGTACTGAGATATCGAAACCAGCATTTTTTGCCGCTATTTCTACACCTACATTACCGCCTAACACTATAAGATCGGCTATGGACACTTCTCCAGAAAAATCATTTTGAATTCTTTCATAAACATTTAAAACCTTTGATAAGGCAGCTGGATTATTTACTTCCCAACTCTTTTGTGGCTCTAAACGCAGACGTCCTCCATTAGCACCTCCCCGTTTATCAGAGCCTCTATATGTTGAGGCAGATGCCCAGGCAGTAGTAACTAATTGCGATACTGTTAGTCCTGAATCTGATATCATATCCTTAAGTGAATTAACATCTTCTGTACTAAGTTTCTTTCCTTTCGGAATAGGATCTTGCCAGATCAATTCTTCTTCAGGAACCTCAGGCCCTAAATAACGAGAAATGGGACCCATATCCCTGTGGGTAAGTTTATACCACGCTCTAATGAAAGCATCTTCAAGCTCTTCAGGTTTTTCTCTGAAACGCTTGGATATTTTAAGAAATTCCGGATCAATTTTTAATGCCATATCGGCATCCGTCATCATTAAATCCTGTCTTTTTGATGGATCTCCCGCCGTCGGAGCGGTTGGGGCTCCAGAACCAGCTTTAGGTGTCCATTGATTTGCTCCAGCGGGACTTTTTGTTAACTCCCACTCGAAGTCTAATAATACTTTTAGGTAATCGTGATCCCACTTATCAGGATTCGGTGTCCAGGCTCCTTCTAATCCACTGGTAATTGCATGATCTAAAACACCTGTTTCGTATGTGTTTTTCCATCCTAAACTCATTTCATTAATAGAAGCACCGTGTGGCTCTACACCTACATAAGTATCAGGATTAGCCGCACCATGAGCTTTACCAAAAGTATGTCCTCCCACAGTAAGCGCTACAATCTCTTCGTCATCCATTGCCATACGCCCGAATGTTACACGCATATCTGCTGCAGAACCTAAAGGATCTGGTGTTCCATCTGGACCTTCAGGATTTACATAGATAAGTCCCATATGTACTGCTCCTAATGGAGCTTCTAAATTGTCTCTGCCTTCAGAAAAGCGAGCATCATTGCCTAGCCATTCTTTTTCAGACCCCCAATAGATATCTTGTTCTGGTTCCCATACATCTTCTCTTCCTCCTCCAAAACCAAAAGTTTTTAGCCCCATAGATTCTATAGCACAATTTCCCGTCAGGATCATTAAATCCGCCCAGGATATTTTATTTCCATATTTCTTTTTAATTGGCCAAAGTAATAAACGTGCCTTATCTAAATTTCCATTATCCGGCCAACTATTCAAAGGAGCAAAACGCAATGATCCGGAACTGGCTCCTCCTCTACCATCTCCTGCACGATATGTCCCGGCACTATGCCATGCCATCCGAATCATTAACCCTCCATAATGCCCATAATCTGCTGGCCACCAATCCTGAGAATCGGTCATTAGATTAATCACTTCCCGTTTTAAAGACTCATAATCAAGACTATTAAAGGCCTCTGCATAATCAAACTCTTCTCCAATAGGGTTCGATTTTGATGCATTTTGTCTAAGGACATTTAATTTTAATTCATTGGGCCACCAATCACGGTTTGTAGTTCCGTGACCTGCAGCTCCTTTTACAGTTCCACCCATAAATGGGCATTTGCTAATGTCACTATCCTTATTAATATCAAAACTATCTGTGTTATTCATAATATATTGAGTTTTAAAGTATGTATTTCCAAATTTAATAAAATGCTATGCTATTCTGCGTTGATTAATCATATATTTAAACAAATCAACAATCAATAATTTCTATACTTCTAAAACTAAAAATTTATCCTCTAAATTTGCGTAACCAAACAAGTACACATAATTTCATAACTGATCAGTTGCTTATTTTTGATTAGAAGATATGCTTTTTAAGCTATTGACGATCCGGTTAGGAGAGATATTATTTTTTTACACGCGAAGCAAGCATTATCTATTAGTGGTATGGCAGATGGTGTTTATAAAGAGATTATAAAGTATCAAAATATAATCTCATCGGCAAATTTTAAACCAACGCCCGAAGGTTCAGAAATACAAGCATTATTTGCAAAAAACGGATATAAAATAGATTTTACCTTTCATATAATCCATCTTACTGTAGCATATTGTCAGCAACAAGAAAAGGGGATTTATGAACGGCTGAGGATATGTATATTACTGTGCATAAGATGTAAAAAAGAAATGTTTTATATCTTTTTTTAACTATCTTAAAAAGATAATAGTTCGATTAAAAATGCAAGAAAGTTCAAATTTTACAACTGTTATCAGGTCATATGAGAAAAGAGGGCGACAAACCCTCTTTTAATAATTGAACTGTAATATTACTTTGTAAGATGAAAATACAGATACAAACCTACAACCATTACTAAAGAAGCTATTAAAGTAACAGCCTTTGACTTTATCGTACTTCTCTTATAAGAATCTCTACGATCTTTTTTCGATAGATACCAAACCGAAAAGGTAACTACTAAAAATAAACTGAATAAGACAATAAATAAATCAGTTTGTGGATTTAAAGTAAACAAGCTTGTTACCGCTATACAAACAATAGCTATTCCCATAGGAACTAGCTTAATATTGTTTCCTAATATATCCATAGTTATCATTTAGTGTTCTACATTTCCTTTGTTTTCATCTTTTTATACACGACAAACACCATAAGTAAAGCTAAACACAGAATTTGTAAGTATAAAAATATCGAATTCTCATAATAAATTTGAATTCCTTGAAAAACAATTGTGAAACCAAGTAAAGTATATATTATAAACTTATCTTTCATATTGATCTTAAATTAAAAACAATTATAGTCCAGAGGATATAGCCTTAATTGTTTTATGATGGTAGCAGGCAATATAGCTAATTGCTACTAATGAAATCGTTACATAATAAACAATTTCAAAACGATTTTGTTTCCAACGGATTTTTCTACCACTACCATATACAATACATAAACAGGCGATGATAGCAAAAACCAGATTATAAGTTGTTCCTAACTCAAAAAACAAATCAAATATTATGAGTGCTATAAATAATACATATCCAACATAGAGGATTGATTTTCTTTTATCTATTGTCATATCTTAAACGTCTGGTGATGCACAAAGAACAAAATTAATACGAAAGACTTTGCGCTTCCTCGTGTTTTATAGTCGCTAATATAAAAAAATTATTTGCGGGAATTTTCATATGTATTCTTAAAATCCATTTTTTAATCAGACTAGTAATCTCTGTACAATATTTCTTGCTGTTTTCTGTAACTTTATCGAAAAAAGTTCATTTCGTATCTACTTTTTAAAGATGATGAAATATAAAAAGGATATACATTATAGCCATTTTCTTAACTATCTCGAAAAAACTATACCTTTAGCCTAAAAATAAAGAAGATCATTTCTAACTACAGGCTTGAAGGCATATGAAAAAAGAAAACTATGAAAACATCGCTCCTATCCACGACGAAGAGTATGATACCATAATAATCGGATCAGGGGCTGGTGGACTTTCAGCGGCAATATGTTTGGCAAGAGCAGGGCAAAAAGTATTGGTATTAGAGCAACATGATGTCCCCGGAGGATGGTGCCATAGCTTTTATCTAAACGGTTATCGTTTTACACCAGGAGTACATTACATTGGTTTGTTAAATAAAGGAGAGTCCACCAGTACACTCTACGATGGTCTGGGTATTGCCAATGATATTTCTTTTTTCAAAATGAATCCTGAAGCCTATGAACATTGCTGGATAGGAAAGGAACGAATCGATATGCCAGCTGGATATGATGCCATTAAAGAAAAACTAGCGGAACGTTTTCCTGAAGAAAAAAAAGGAATTTCGACTTATTTAAAACTTGTGAGTGCCGTTAGCTACGAACTACAATTAATTCCGAAAGTAAAAGGATTTTGGGGACATTTAACAATCCCTTTCAGAACAAAAAACATGGGTAAATACAGTGTTTTTAGTTTAAGAAAAGTAATAAATAAACATATTAAAAGTCCTTTACTTAAAGCTGTATTAAATATACAGATAGGCGATCACGGCTTACCTCCATCCAAAGCCAGTTTTCCACTACACGCAGCTGTGATGGGGCATTATTCTAGTGGTGGGTACTATCCTGTCGGTGGTGGTGGCGCGTTGGTAAAAGCTATGACCAATGCTGTCAAAAAACACAACGGCGACATAAAAACCAGTCAAAAAGTAACAAAAATCCTGCTGGACGGCAAAAAGAAGAAGAAAGCAATTGGTATACAATTGGATAATGGTCAAAAGATTTTAGCTAAGCGAATTATTTCTAATGCAGATCCTGATAAGACATTTTTTGATTTAGTTGGAAAAGAAAATATCAGTAATAAATTAAACAAACGTCTGGGCAAAACCAAATACTCTTGTACTTCATTAATGCTTTTCTTAACTGTAGATATGGATGTTAGAAAAGCTGGTTTAGATTCAGGAAATATTTGGATGATGCAACACGAAGATCTCGATTCTTTGTTTGAAGAAACACAAAAAATAGATATTCTGCAAGGAGAGACGTTTCCGGGGATGTTTATAAGTTGCACTACATTAAAGGATCCTATTAGCTTTGATGGCAGATACCATACTATAGAGGCTATTACTTATATTAATCACGAATCATTCAACGCTTTTAAAAATGAAAAAGAGAGACGTTCTGAAGAATATTTAGATTTTAAGGATCAGCTGACTAAAAAAATGATCAAAACCTTAGAACAGGTAATCCCTGGAATTGGGGATAAAATTGTTCAAAAAGAGTTGGGTACACCGATTACCAATGAGTACTATATCAATTCTACGAATGGCTGTGTATACGGAACAGAAAAAAGTTTTTGGCAGATCGGACCTTTTGCATACAAGTCAAAAAGTGAAATTGAAAATCTTTATCTATGTGGAGCAAGTGTATTATCCCACGGAGTTGCCGGTGCTGGATATTCTGGTGTGGAAACCGCTGCAAAAATTCTTAAATGTAGACAAGAAGATCTTTTACAAACCGATAATTCTCAAAATATTCGGATTTATGAAGCAGAAGATGACTCGAATTATCCTGATTGGATGAAAAAAAAGATACAGGTAAAAAGAGATCGTCTTGCAGCTGGTGTGGGTGGGTTTTCTTAAATTCAACATTAAAAAGTATCTTGTGGCTTAATCAGAAAAATTAAGAAAGACCTCTAAAAATAGTTTCGTCTCCTGAAAATTTAAACTTTTATTCTTTTAGAGGTCCTTTCCTTTAAACTGTTGATTTATTATGAAACCTATCCTTTTAACCAGGCATTCCTAAGAGCTAATTGTTCATTGGTTGGATTATCTACTGTAGATAAGGCGTTCCCTTTTGTATAAGACTTGGTAAGTATAGTTTTTAGAATAACTTCTTTTCCTCCTCTATCTAATTTCACCTCTACATCATCACCCTCTTCCCACAGTAATGTACCTTGAAGTATCGAATTCGCATTTAGTAAGGTCAATTGTGTACCATTCACCTCTTTTATAATGTCAAATGGTTGCACACCGTTATCTGACCAAAAACTATTTTCTTTTACTAAATCAGTAAAGAAAATTGTACCCTTATCCTGATCACCACCAACAATAATGTTATTACCATTTCTAACATAATCCGTTTCTATATCTTTTACACCCATAGAGAGCCCTACTTTTTCGAAAAACTCATTGTAATTAATTGGAGTATCGCCAATGACGTGTGTTTTTAAAAACTCTCCAATCGAAGGGTATGTCATCGCCGTAATTTCTTCTATGATTTTATCATCTTCAAAAGGTTTATTTTTACCATATTTTAAAGACAGTTCTTTCATTAAAGATAGAATACCTCTATTTCCATCACTTTCTTCTCTCATTAATATATCAATACACATACCGATCAAAGCTCCTTTTTCATATACATTGGCGTAGTTTTTGGCATACGGTTCATTAAGAATGTTTTCACTCATTACCGTAAAACTCATAGCATCATCATACAAACCGGCAGATTCGATCTTACCCATAATTTTGGTGTAAAATTCATCCTCTTCTACCAAACCTTGATTCACCTGAAAAACACTCGCAAAGTATTCGGTTACTCCCTCATACATCCATAAATGTTTAGAAAAAGTCGGATCATTATAATCAAAATAATGTACATCTTCAGAATGTACGCTTAAAGGAGTAACAATGTGAAAAAATTCGTGAGAAACAACATCGATCATAGCGGATGCCAGTGCATCTTCAGGTATGGCTTCTGGTAGTACGACTACTGTAGAAGTATGGTGCTCGAGTGCTCCAAAACCTGTAGGCGATGATTGTGTCTGAGGTGCCAGATACAAATAGATATCATATCTAGGTGTACTATCGATATTTCCCAAATATGCTTTTTGGGCTTTCATCATCTTAAATACTGTTTCTTTGATTCCAGCTGCTGTATACACCTTATTAGGAGAGTAGACACTTAGCACAATTTTAATACCTCCGACTTCAAACTCTTCTACATCAAGTTTACCATACATCATTGGGTTGTCTGTAATATCAAAATATCTGTTGGCAAAATATTTATCAGAAGTAACTGTGCCCGTTTCATTGGTTTCAGAACCAACTTTCTGTAAAGCAGAGGTTCTTTTCATTTCTGTTGGCGCTTTTACCTCTAATGCATACTGATTATTCTTTAAAACATCAAAATACCCAATAAATCCGTGCAGATTTAATACAAAATTATCCGGTTCTATGTTTGTGCCTGAAGGAGAAAAAGGAGTGCTTTCACTCGTATTCTCAATATCATATGTATCATTAACCAAATAAATTATTTTATCTAATTGTTTCGCATTAGCAATTAGCCATGTGTTGGTATCTAACTTTTCGACAGCTAATTCTGCTCCATTATAATCAAGAGCTTTGAAACCATCCACAAATTTGCCAAAATCACTTACCGCATATGTCCCTTGCACCACTTTAGGAAGAAAATATTTTATAGAGTCTTGTATAAAACGTCCGGGATTGATTACCACAGGTACTTTATCATCTGTAACCTGTGTTAAATCAATTTCCGTAACTATTGGTGTTTTAGAAGCAATATCATTAGTTTGGTTTACGGATCCACATCCTATTAGTACCAAACTAATGGATACTATTATTAATGCATTTTTCATGTATTCAATTATTTACTAAGCTAGACGCAAAAAATTAACCAATGTTACAATTTTGATTCGGCAAAATATATAATTTATAAAGACTTTAACCTATTTTTAATCTTTATTTACTAAGCAATTACTTTGGATATTATTATTGATAAACATCGCCTACGGCTTTCTGCCGATCCGGAATCATTTGATTCTTTAAAACCAACCATCATATTCTTACACGACTCATTAGGATGTATTGAACTTTGGAGGGATTTTCCACTACAAATAGCTAAAAATACTGGTTGCAATGTACTTTCTTATGACCGCCAAGGATATGGTAAATCCGATGGCTTTTCAGAAAACAAAAGAGATAAAAATTATCTTAAAAAAGAGGCAGATATATTGGCTCAATTAATTGATCAGTTAGGGTTAGAAAAAGTTATTCTTTTTGGACATAGCGATGGTGGATCAATTGCATTGTTAACTGCATCATTATACCCTGAAAAAATAAAAGCAATTATAACAGAAGGAGCACACATTTTTGTAGAAAAAGAAACCCTGGAAGGAATAGAAAGAGCAAAAATTGCTTACCATACTATCTCATTAAAGAAAAAATTAACCAAATATCACGGAGATAAAACAGAACTTCTGTTTAGAATGTGGACAGAAACTTGGCTTTCACCCTCTTTTGCTGATTGGAATATAGAAAACTATCTGAACGGTATACAATGTGCTTCACTCATTATTCAAGGAGAAAATGACGAATATGGCACTCTAAAACAAGTAGAAGGGATTCTGCATAATACTAAAGGAGAATCCGAATCTTTACTCCTTCCTGGTATTGGACATACCCCACATAAAGAAGCAGAAGAAATCGTAATAGAAAAAACTGCTGATTTTGTCCTAAATTTATGAATTCGTGGTAGTACTCCTTGCCAAAAAACAACGAAATCAAAAGTTTGAGGAATTAAATTTCTATTTTTGAAGAATCATACAAAATTTTTAAAACCATGAAATTCATCAAATCATTTTTAGTAATACTATTTTTAGGCTCAGTATTGCAAGCTCAGGAAAATTTAGAATACCAAAAACCTGCTAAGGAAATTCTGGATTTAGTAGATGTTCCACTTGCTCCGTCCATACGAATTGACCAAAAAGGTGAACATATGATTTTTCTTTATAGAGATGGTTATAAGACCATTGCAGAATTATCAGAGAAAGAAATGAGATTAGCCGGATTGCGAATAAATCCAAAAACTAATATTTCCAGTCGTGCCAATTATTACAACAATATTAAGCTAAAAAAAATTAATGGCGAACCTGTACAGGTAATTGGGCTGCCAGATAATCCCAGAATTGCCAATATATCCTGGTCTCCAGATCAAACCAAAGCTGCTTTTACTAATACTAATGTTAATGGTGTTGAACTATGGATTTTGGATATAAAAAGCAACAGTGCACAGAAAATTACAGATGCTTCTCTAAACGCAAATATCGGATCACCTTTTAGATGGTTTAAAGACAACTCCTCACTATTGGTGAAATTTTTATCTAAGCAAAAAAAGACTTTGATTAATGTAGATGAAGCTATCCCATCCGGACCTACAATTTCGGTAAGTGAAGGTACAAAAGCACAAAACAGAACATATCAGGACTTATTGAAAAATCCAAATGATGAATACAACTTTGAGCAACTAGCTACTTCTGAATTATTTAAAGTAAACCTTGATGGTTCTAAAAAATCCTGGTCTAAAACCGGAATGATTCGTAATTATTCCTTTTCTCCAGACGGTAATTATGTTATGATAACGGAAATAAAAAAACCATTTTCATACTTAGTACCATACTACCGTTTCCCTCAGGAAACAACGATTTATAAAAGTTCAGGAGAAATTTTTAAAACAATCAATAAAGTTCCGATTGATGAAGTCCGTCCTAAAGGCTTTATGGCTACCAGAATAGGAAAAAGGTCTATTAGCTGGAGAACAGACAAACCTTCAACTTTAATATGGGCTGAAGCTCTGGATAAGGGTGATCCAAGCATTGAAGTAGAATTTCGTGATGAAGTTTTTCAACAAGATGCGCCATTTGAAAGTAAACCCGAATCATTACTAAAAACAATAAACAGATATAACGGAATCCAATGGACTACCGATAAAGAAGTAGCGTTTGTATTTGATTATTGGTGGAATACTAGAAATACAAAAACATATGTTTTTAACCCAACTAAGCTTTCTGAAACTCCTAAGGTAATACACGATAGAAATTATCAAGACAGATATAGCGATCCCGGAAACTTTGTGACTTCAAGAAATGAATTTGGTAGTTCCGTAGTGAATATCAATAAAGGTAATGTATATCTAACTGGCGATGGATACAGTAAAGAAGGGCAATTTCCTTTTGTTGATCAACTTAATTTAAAAAATAACACAACAAAACGAGTTTATCAATCTACGTATACAGATAAAGTGGAAAATATCTATTTCGCAACAGACATCGAAAAAGGAGAATTCCTAGTAGGGATTGAATCTCCTAGCGAGTATCCCAACTATTACATTAGAAACATAAATTCTAAAAATAAACTAAAACAAATTACGAATTTTACTAATCCTTTCTCTGCAATTCAGGACGTCCACAAGGAAGTAATCAAATATAAGAGAGAAGATGGATTAGAACTTTCTGGTACGCTATACCTCCCTATTGGATATGATAAAAATAAAAAGGAAAAAATGCCAATGATATTATGGGCATATCCGGAAGAGTTTAAAGATAAAAAGAGCGCTTCTCAATCAACATCCAATCCTAACGAATTTACCTATCCTTTTTGGGGTTCTATGATTTATTGGGTAACTAGAGGATATGTTGTTCTTGACGATGCATCGTTTCCTATTGTAGGAGAAGGTGATGAAGAACCCAATGATTCATTTAGAAAACAATTGGTAGCGAATGGCAAAGCTGCTATAGATGCTGTTGATAATTTAGGATATATTGATAGAAACAAGGTTGCTGTCGGTGGTCATTCTTACGGAGCTTTTATGACCGCAAATCTTTTATCACATTCTAATCTTTTTGCGGCGGGTATAGCAAGAAGTGGTGCTTATAATAGAACGCTGACTCCTTTTGGTTTCCAAAGTGAAGAACGAAGTTACTGGGAAGCTCCTGATGTTTATTATACAATGTCTCCATTTATGCACGCAGATAAAATGAAAACTCCTTTATTACTGATTCACGGAAAAGCTGATAATAATTCAGGCACATACCCACTACAAAGTGAACGCTATTTTAATGCATTAAAAGGTTTAGGTGCTACAGCAAGACTTGTAATGTTGCCAAAAGAAAGTCATGGGTACAGAGCAAAAGAATCTATTCTTCATCTTTTATGGGAACAAGATCAATGGCTCGAGAAGTATGTTAAAAACAGAAAAACACCAATTTCTGAAGGAACAAATTAATCAAATAAAGGTGTCTGAAAGAGCTTATTTTTAGGCACCTTTTTTATTTATTCATAGAATAAAGATCGGATCGTTACGGTAGCAGGTGCTTGGCAATTATATCCCTTAGGTCATTCTTATTCAAGGGTTTATTGATGATATCATTCATTCCAATAGCAAGACATTCCTCCTGTACTTCACCCAACTCTGCTGCAGTGAGTGCAATAATTGGTGTTTTTTTATCAAATTCCCGAATTCTTTTAGTTGCTTCACTACCATCTAGATAAGGCATATTAAGATCCATAAGGATTAAGTCAAAATCTTCCTTTTTCACCATTTGTATTGCATTAAAGCCATTTTCTACGATAATACAATCATATCCGATTAGACTAAGAAGATTTTTTGTAACAATTTGGTTAATTTTATTGTCTTCTGCTACCAATATCCTTCGGTATACATTGGTAGCCCCATTATTTCGTTCGTTAGCTATTTGTTCTGATCCATCTTCTAAAATCTCTAATTTCAAATCAAAGTAGAACTTAGCACCTCTTCCTTCGTTACTTTCCAGATAGACCTGACTATCCATCATTCTCAAAAGGTTTTTTACTATCGAGAGTCCTAGCCCTGTACCTTCTATAGTATTAGACGCTCGATCAACCTGAGAAAATTTTTCAAAAACAAAATCTTTTTTATCCTCTGGAATCCCAACACCACTATCCTCTACTTCATATCTGATATTGATAGTATTAGCCTCTTTAGTAAGAATCTTAATTCGTAGCCAAATTCTTCCATTTTCAGTAAACTTAGAAGCATTACCAATCAAATTGATCAGAATTTCTGACAACCTTAGGGAATCAACATTAAGGGAATCCGGAAGATCATTAGGCACATCCAGTATCAACTCATTATTTTTACTTTTTGCCTGATATTCAAAAGAATTCAGTAGATTTTGTGAAAGCTTAAATAAATTGGTAGGTGTTTTTGCCAACTTAACTTTATTAGACTCAATCTTACTGATCTGAAGCACATTATTAATAAGATTTAATAGGTAATCTCCAGAAAACTTCAATGATCCTAATAATTTTTTATGTTTATCCAACACATCTTCATCTTCAAGCAATAAAGAAGTTATTCCTACAACTCCATAAAGCGGAGTTCTTAATTCATGACTTACGGTAGATATGAATTGTGACTTTACCTGGGTTAGCTTTTCAGCTTCTGCCTTTGCCTCAATTAGCTGTATGTTTTTATCCTGTAATATATCATTTAACCTTTTTTTTGATCTATACCCTATATATAAGAAAAATGCAGTAACTAATAGAAATATCAGCCCCACAATCGAAATGATATTGATAGTTCTATTATTCTTAGCCAATTTAGTCTGGTATTCTTTTTCGGTTTTAGTAATTTCCAATTCTCTTTCATACTCGTCTACGTTAAAACTAACACGGGCGACTTCTATCTGCTTTAGTTTTTCTTTATCGAATAACTTATCTTTATATTCTTGATAGCGTTTAATATCCTTATATGCTTCTTCAAGATTCCCCATCTTTTCATACATCTCCGATCTGGCTTCGTATAGATAAGATTGCTCCAATATCATACCATGTTTTTCAGCTATCTCCAGGGATTCCTGAAAATACTCATTGGCTTTTGAAAACTGATTTTGACTAAGAGCCAATCTTCCCTTTAGGTAAAAAACCTCACAATAACCTTCTATATCTCTATTTTCGACTACAAGTTTTTCGGCTTCTTCTAGGTATGGAACCGCATTATCAAACTTCTTGGCATCTACATAAGTCCAAGCCATATTGATTACGGGAGTCATATATTCCTGAGAGTTATTTAATGACTTACCAAGCTCAGAAGCTTTACCATAAAAAACTAATGAGGTTTCCAGATCCTTATACCCATCGGAGTACACATTACCTAAACCATTATTATTCCATAAAATAAGAAGAGAATCATTTGCTTTTTCAGCATACTCTAAGGATTTTCTGTAGTATTGTTCTGCATTTTTATAATCAACTAGTATTTCATAATTGTAAGCCATTAAATAATATGCTTTAGACTTGTAATGGTCATTGTCTATTTTATGTGCATAATTGGCAGCTTTTATTGCATACTCCAGCGATTCTTTAATTTTATATTCAAGTGTTAAGTCGTTGGAACTATCTATTAAATATTGTAAACTATCGTTTATTAGAAAATTAGATTCTTTCTGACTAAAAACCAAACAAGGAAGAAACAATATAAATAATGTAAATAGTAATATTTTCCTCAAAATACACAACTTTTAAAAATGTATGAATCTATTTCTTAAACAATAGTAATACTACTGGTGAGAACAATCTATCTTTATGTTAAGTTACTAAAAAAAAGTAAAAGATGGATGATTTTATATGGTTAAGCTCCAATTTCATATTTCATCTTTATTTTTTCTTATTGTTTCTGGTTATACTGTAAATCCCTAAAATTACAATAACAGAACCTAGAATCTGTACGCTAGACATACTTTCATCTAAAAGGAAAAAGGCAAGAATAATGGTTGATATCGGACCGAGACTACCGATGATAGCAACATTAGAAGCTCCGAGTCTTGCTATAGCATATGAAATAAGATATGATGGAATAATCGTAGAAAAAACAGCCATTAAAATAGCCAGGATATATACTTCTAAGCTGTAATCAAAAAGGTTGCCTCTATCAAAAATCAAATATTGTGAAATAATACATAATGAAGACACAATCATCGCATAAGAGGTAAAAGTGACAGCCCCGAACTTAGGTATTAACCAACCACTTCCTACTAAATATATAGCATATGTTAAAGCGCTGAAAAATATCAATAAAGCTCCTAACCCTATATTTGCACTATCCAATTTGAGTTCCTGCCAAAAAGTGATCACCACTCCTATGTACGTAATAATTATAGCTACCAGCTGCTGTTTTGTTATTTTATCTTTTAAAAAAAATCTAGAGATAATAATCACAAAAGTCGGATACACAAATAGAATAATCCGTTCTAACCCAGCTTTTACATATTGTAATCCCAGGAAATCAAAGTAACTGGCTAAATAATAACCTACAAAACCAAAAAATATAATCCACAAATAATCTTTTCCTTTTATCTCTTTGGGATTTGAAGGTTTATTCAGAATAGCTATCACAAAATAAAAAGGAAGTGAAAATAACATCCTGAATAACAGTAAATGCTCAGAATTGATGTTGTATTGATAAGCCATTTTTACCATTACTGCTTTAGCAGAAAAAAGAATGACCCCGACTATTGCCAATATAATTCCGAAAAGGATTGGTTGCGACTTTTGCATCCCACAAAGTTAGATTCAATAGTGGTTTACACTTTCTTTTTTCGATAAAAATTACGATGTTCACCTTTAAAAAAACCTCTCAGAAAACAATCTGAGAGGTTTTATAAATAGACTGCTATATACATTATACGTTAAATAAGAAATGCATAACGTCACCATCATTAACGATATATCCTTTCCCTTCTACACCAAGTTTTCCTGCTTCTTTTACTTTAGTTTCGCTACCATAAGACACATAATCATCATATTTAATAACCTCTGCACGTATAAATCCTTTTTCAAAATCCGTATGAATAACTCCTGCTGCCTGCGGTGCTGTAGCACCTATAGGAATTGTCCAGGCTCTAACCTCTTTTACACCTGCGGTGAAATATGTATGCTGATTAAGCAATTTATAGGCTGCCCGAATTAATACTGAAGATCCAGGCTCTTCTAATCCCATATCCTGAAGAAACATTTGTCTTTCTTCGTAATCATCCAGTTCTGTTATATCTGCTTCGGTTCCAACTGCCAAAATAATCACTTCTGCATTTTCTGAGGCTACTGCTTCTTTTACTCTTTTTACGTGATCATTTCCGTCAACTGCAGCACTTTCATCAACATTACAAACATAAAGTACAGGTTTGTCCGTAATAAACTGTAGTGGTTTGACAAATGCAAGGTGATCATCTTCAGAAATCTCGATAGCTCTTACAGATGTTCCTGCTTCCAATCCTTCCTTTAAAATTAACAAAACAGCTTCTTCCTTTTGAGCTTCCTTATTACCGGTTTTTGCGGCACGTTTGATCTTATCCAGCTTTTTCTCAAGTGTCTCCAAATCTTTTAGTTGCAATTCTATATCAATAGTTTCTTTATCACGAATAGGATCTATAGAACCATCAACATGCACAATATTATCATTGTCAAAACAACGCAATACGTGAATAATTGCATCGGTTTCTCTAATATTGCCCAAAAACTGATTTCCAAGCCCTTCACCTTTGCTTGCTCCTTTTACCAATCCTGCAATATCTACAATTTCTACAGTAGCTGGTATTACACGCTCCGGGTTTACTAATTCTTCTAATTTTTCTAATCGTGGATCAGGTACATTAACCACACCTATATTGGGTTCGATCGTGCAAAAAGGAAAATTAGCACTTTGTGCTTTCGCATTAGATAAACAATTAAAAAGTGTTGATTTTCCTACATTTGGTAATCCAACTATTCCTGCTTTCATAAGTATATTGTATAAAGGACAACTATAATATTTGCTCAAATTTTTGAGAATGCAAAGATAACGGTATTAACTGTTAGTATACAAATACCGGGTAAAGAGATTGTGGTTAAAAATAAAATAGTCTGACCTTGTTTATAGATGTTATCAATTGTCGATTTCATAAAACGGAAAACCAATTTATTAGTTTTTTGTAACTTTAACATACCAAACAAATAAACCTATGAAAATATTTAAAAAATTGGTTGTCCTAATTTTACTATTGTGTACTTATACAACCTATGCGCAATCCGAAGATAAAAAAGAAGGAAAAGACAACTCTGAAAAGACAAAACCTAAAGAGAACTCTTCTGAAGAAATAGTAACCAAAACTATTAGAATTAAAGGTGCTAACGGAGAGGAAAAAGTTATCAAGCAACAACAAGTAATTACTAAAAAAAGTGAAGTGAAATTGAGTCCTGACGAGGAGGATGATAAAACTAATAGAACCGCTGTATATGCACCAGAAAAAGTATCCGTTAAAAATTCAGGTGCCACTTCTAGCGAAAAAATATATAGTAGTATTCCTGACGGGAATGGATATATCCTAACCCTGATCGATGAAAAAGGAGAAAAAACAGCCAAAGCCAAACCTCTTTCTAATGATTATTACCTTATAAATAATGGTGTAAATGATAATTGTTTAGGTCATTTTGATGATGCTAAAAACCTAATTATAGAAACGTATGATTCAGAAACAGATGCCATTCTAACAGTGACATACAAATTAAAGTAATTCTAACCTGTTGTGCATTTTGAAAGAAATGTTTAAAAAAGCGTCAATTCGAGTAATTTTCCAAAATAGAATGAAGGAAAATTGTATCGAGAATAGCTTTTTTTATTCGAAATCCTATTCTAGACCTGTACACCTTTGGAGTATACACTTATTCTTTTAGTCGAAGCACTCGAATCGACGAATTTTGAATAAAAAAATCAAAATGCACAATGTGTAATTCTAAATAATTTTTAATAACATCATAAAAAGACTCGATGGAAATACATCGAGCCTTTCTTTTGGTAATTCATTTATCTTTTAAGAATTTAGTTCTACTCTAAATTAATCTTAAAAAAGTCACCAGTAACCCTACCTAGTAAAGTCATACTATTTCACAAAAGCCAATTTAAGCTGTAATTTTTCAGAAGTTTTTTACTAAAAATAAATGAAGAGATATCTCTCTTTTTCTACGACCAAGGACTCAAAAACATGTAATAAACAATATCCTAATCTATGCTTTAGGATTTATTGAATATCTTTAAATATTATAACCAATAAATATACTTACATGAAAAAATTCACACTCATTTTATTTAGCTTAATTACCAGTTTAGGGTTTAGCCAGCGAATTATTACCGGAACTGTAACAGATACATCGGGATCACCTATTCCATTTGTAAACATAGCTGAAAAAGGATCTAATAAGGGAACTACTACCAGTGACGATGGAAAATATACTATAGCAGTGGATCAAAATGCTATTTTAGTATTCAGTTTTGTAGGTTTTCAGACCCAGGAAATTCCGTTAGGCACCAGTGATCAGATCGATGTTATCTTACAAGAAGGAGAAGCACTAAGTACAATAATCGTGGTAGGTTCCAGAAGTCCAAAACGTACGGCGACTGACACACCGGTGGCAGTGGATATCATTGATATGCAGGATATTGTAACAAAAAGTGGTAAAATTGAAATAAATGAATTACTACAGTATTCTGCTCCTTCATTTAATGCAAATAAGCAGTCAGGTTCTGATGGTGCTGATCATATAGACCCAGCGAGTTTACGAGGTCTGGGGCCAGATCAAACACTAGTTTTAATTAATGGTAAGAGAAGACATGCTTCTTCTCTTATTAATATTTTTGGTACCAGAGGCCGAGGGAATTCTGGAACGGATCTCAACACCATTCCGGCTACTTCTATCAAAAGAATTGAAATTCTAAGAGATGGTGCTGCCGCACAATATGGTTCTGATGCCATTGCCGGAGTTATTAATATCGTGTTAAGAGACAATATTGAAAAACTTAGTGGTAGTATCAGCTATGGAGCTTATAACACCAACGCTCGAGGTACTTTTCCCGAAGGAACTCCTAATACAGATGGTAATCGTTTGGATACTGAAAATGATGGAAACAGAATTGGAGATGATCAGGATTTTGATGGTGGATCCGTTAAAGTTACCGCTAATTATGGAGTTGGTATTGGAGAAAAAGGATACATCAATTTTACTACAGAATACTTGAGTAAAAATAAAACCCTGAGACCTGGATTTGATTTTAGAAGAGGATTTGGGGAGGCAGCTATTGATGGATTCAATTTCTTTGTTAATACAGGTATTCCATTATCAGACAAGACAGAATTATATGCATTCGGAGGAAGAAATTACCGTGATACAGATGCTTTTGCTTTTACCCGTAATGGTGGTGAACGCGTGGTGACAGAAATCTATCCCAATGGTTTCACACCAAGAATTACATCAAACATCATAGATAATTCTATTTCTGCAGGTATACGAACTGAAACGGATAACGGTTGGAAAATTGATCTTAGCAATACTTGGGGGAAAAACAATTTTCATTACTTTATTGAAGGGACTTTAAACGCTTCTCTTGAAGAAAATTCTCCAACAGAATTCGATGCGGGAGGACATAGCTTAAGTCAGAATACAATTAACTTTGATTTCTCTAAGTATTATCCAAAAATAGCTAAAGGTCTAAATCTGGCATTGGGAGCCGAATACAGAACTGAAAACTTTATCATATTTGCCGGAGAAGAAGGTTCTTATGGAACATTTGACACAAATGGAGAAACAGTGAATTCTAATACCAACTTCAGAAATTTACCATATTGGATGCCAAATGGTAATTTTGTAGCTACAAATTTTAATACTGCTGGAGACGAAATATTAACAGATTTGTTTATAGACAATGATGGTTTGGCTCAGAATGCAAATGGTGATTATGTTGCTTATTCTGAAACACCTGACGCTAATGGAAACTTTCCTTTAATTGTTATTAATAATCCAAACGAAAGACAACGAATAGATGCATTAGCTATTCAAAGACCGGGTGGATCACAAGGTTTTCCTGGATACGGTCTGGCGAATGAAGTGGATCGATCTAGATCTAATTTATCATTATACGCAGATGCAGAATTAGATATTACCGATGCTTTCCTATTAGCTGGAGCTGCCAGATTTGAAAACTATAGCGATTTTGGAAGTACTATTAACGGAAAACTGGCATTTAGAGTCAAAGCCACGGATAATATTAATATTAGAGGATCCGTTAGTACTGGGTTTAGAGCACCTTCATTAGCTCAAATTTATTACAACCTTAGATTTACCGATTTTCAAGGCGGTGTAGCTACAGAAACCTTATTATCTCCAAACAACAGCCCAGTAACTGCCTCTTTTGGTATAGATCGCTTAAAGGAAGAAACTTCCTTAAATGCATCATTGGGGGTTACAGCTAAGTTAGGTGATTTCTCTGCAACAGTTGATGGATATTATATTGATATTAAAGATCGTATTGTACTAACGGGAACTTTTGAAGCAATTGATTTTGACAATGTTAATGAAGCTCAATTTTTTGCTAATGGAGTGGATACTGAAACAGTAGGTATGGATGTTGTGCTTTCGTGGAAAGGAAACTATAGCTTCGGAAACTTATCTGCGGTCGTAGCCGGAAATGTCAATAATATGTATATAACCGCTATTAATACGGATTTGGATCCAGACATCTTTTTCGGAAAAAGAGAGCAAGCATTTTTATTAGCATCCGCTCCGAGAAGTAAGTTTGCGATGAACCTAAATTATGATACCGATAAGTTCAACGCAGGCCTGGGTCTTACAAGATTTAGTGATATCACCTTAGTAGATTTCGACGATAACGAAGATGAATATAGTGCAAAAATAACTGCAGATCTTACGGTTGGTTATGAATTAACAGGAAATCTTAAAATAACTGTTGGTGGTAATAATATCACAAATGAATATCCTGATCAACAAGACGACCTAACGGAATCTGGCGGATATTGGGATGCCGTACAAATGGGATTTGGTGGAGCATTTTATTACGCCAGACTGGATTTTAATTTCTAAATAAATTACTGTCACATTGAAGCCTGTCGAAGATGAATAAGCTAAGACTATACAGTATACTTCGACAAGCTCAATGTGACATACTATTTTTACTCTTTTTCTTACATAAAACTTGATCAATGGTATTTATATACTTTTTAAACTTGATCAAATCATTATGCGAGCCTCCCCCTATCGTTATCATTCTCTTATTTGATGTTTGAATATTTTCAAAAAGTCTTTTACCAGAACCGTAAGGTACTACCCCATCATCAGTTCCGTGATAAATAGTAACAGGACATTTCACTGCTTTAATAAATTTGTTTGAAGGAAATTTATAACGTAATATACTTTTAATCGGAAAGATAGGCAACCAATGTGAGGTAACTTCTTCCATGGTATTAAATGGTGTTTCTAATATCAAATTAGCAGGGTTATTTATAGATGATATTTTGGTTGCAATACTGGTTCCCAGTGACCTACCGTATACAATCACCTGATGTTCCTTATAATTGGCTACTACGTAATCATAAAACAATTGAGCATCCTTGTATAATTTTTCTTCGGTAATAGTACCCGTACTTTTACCATAACTTCTGTAATCCATGACAACCACATCATATTGTTTTTTTGCAAAAAAAGAACTTATTTCACCCCATCTGGATAAGTTCCCCTTATTTCCATGGAAATATAAAATTACACCTTTGGGATCTTTATTCTTAAAATGTATTGCATTTAAGTGTTCACCATCTTCAGTCTTCAGGAAAAGCTCTTCAAAAGGGTGATCAAACTGATAAATATAATTTATGGGAAGGGGTTTAGGCTGAAAAATAATCTTGTGTTGAAAAAAAAATAGTATACCCAAACCCGAAGAATATGTAATGAATGTTGTAATTAGAACTTTCTTAAGCCTGGACATTTATCTTTTTTTCGCTTTGATTTACACCTATGCTAGTATTAGAAAGATTTATTTTTCTCATCTTAGAATTTATAATTTCTCCCAGCATTTTGTGATAGGATTCAAAGTTATTCAGGTTTTTATGACCTCCGCCTATGACCGTATATAATCTTGTTAATTTAGGTTTTATTTTTGATAATTTAATGCTCGATTTAAAAGGGATCAGCTTATCGTGAGTACCGTGAATAATATGAATCGGACAATTCACGTATTTTAACCATTTGTAAGTAGGTATAGGGTATCTCATAATCAGTGAAACCGGCATAAACGGAATAAATTTTGCCGCTACTTTACTAAGACTATAATAAGGAGCATCAAGAATTAACATTTTTGGATTATTGATAGAAGCTAATTTTGTTGCAAAACCAGATCCCATCGACCTTCCATATAAAATGATATACTTTTCATCTACATTTTCTTTTAGTTTATTATAAACAAATTGAAGATCTCTTTTGATAGCTTTAAAAGAACGTCTACCAGTACTTTTACCGAATCCGCGATAATCAAGCATACATACATCATATCCATGCCTGGTAAAATCTACTGCAAATTTGCCCCAGCCCTTAATACTTTTGGAATTTCCTTTAAGATACAAAACCACTCCTTTAGGATTTTCTACCTTAAAGTGTAAACCGTTAATAATCGCACCATCTCTAGTTTCCAGATTATACTCTTCCACAATTTGGTTATTATAGTGAAACTCGAAATTCTTATCTAATTTCTCGGGTTTGAAAATAAAATACTCCTGCAAATAATATAATGCAACACTAGCTACAATATAAAATGCAAGAATAATAATTGCTATATATCCCCAACTTGGCATATTAATACTCTTTTCGATCGTTTTGTAAGTATCTAATTTACAAAAAATTAAATTTAATTAAATAAAAAAATCCTGCCCGGGCAGGATTTTTAGTTATAAACGTTATTTGTATTTATCGTCTCGCGTCATATATTCTAAATCTAACACCCACCCTAGCATAAATATCAAAGAATTTACTGTTATCAGAATTAACTAAAATAGAACCATTATCGGCTAAGTTATTGGTAAAGTCATTCATTACACCGGCTTCAAAGAATATATCAAACATTTCACCAATCATTTGAGAAAAACCTGCGCCGTAGACCCCACCTATGACCAATTGTTCGTAAGAATCTGAATCCAACTCTAAACCGCCAATTTCAAAATTTGTATTCAATCTAAAAGAAGGCCCTACATTAATAAATGCTCTAAATCGATCCTTACCCCTCCCGAATAAATATCTGAATTTTGGGTTAAATCCTACCTGTAATGCCTTTGCATCACCCAGCCCTTCAATCTCACTGGAGCGTTGCACCAAATCAAGAGAAAAAACAAAACTGGTTTTGGCACGGACGCCCATCAAATAGCCGTATCCTGCGTTAAGATAAAAACCAGTACCCATTTCGGTATCCAGATTATCCAGATTAATTTTAGAAAAAGTAGGCCCACCTGAAACTTCCCAACGATATTGTCCATAAGAAGTAACTGAGATAGTTGCTAATAAAATAAAGAATACTATTTTTTTCATAATTTCATATTTAGATTTGAGGTTAAATTCTTGACGAAAATACTAAAATTTAAAAAACGAGTATAAAAAAACCTGTCTAATAAGACAGGTCTTTATGATATCTAAAAAATTAATCGTTATTATTCTTTATGCATAAACGCCTGTTTTTGTAATAAAAATTCTTCAGTTTCTACTACATCTTCATCAGGAACACAACAGTCTACAGGACAAACCGCAGCACACTGAGGTTCTTCATGAAAACCTTTGCACTCAGTACATTTATCTGGTACAATATAATATATCTCATCGCTAACCGGTTCCTGAGCCTCTTCTGAATTAACAGCTTTACCACCTGGAAGCACTACATCACCTTCTAAATCTGTCCCGTCTGCATATCTCCAGTCATCAGCACCTTCATAAATTGCAGTATTTGGGCATTCCGGCTCACAAGCACCGCAGTTTATACATTCATCTGTTATTATAATTGCCATAGCTCTTTTTTATTCTAAATTTGCAACACAAAAATAACTCGTAAACTAGTGATAAACAAATTAGAAATGGGATTAAATGATCGAATCACGGCTTTTTCTGAATTAGGCAAGTTCTTAAGTCAATTCAAAAATACTGGTTATGAGAAGATTAGCGACATTAGATATAATGAAGATTTTTTTGATGGAATGATTCAAAAAATAAAATCGGCTAAACATCATAATGGTTGGTTTACAGAAGAAAACATAGTGTTTTCATTATCCCAATGGAGTAAATTGCTTACTAAAAGTAGTTTAGAAAAATGGTTATCCACGTATTCCTTAGGTTCTGTACAAACTAAAACAATCGGAATCATCATGGCCGGAAATATTCCTCTGGTTGGTTTTCACGATTTTATATCTGTACTCTTATGTGGACACAAAGTTTTGGTCAAACAATCTTCACATGATAATTACTTACTACCATACCTCACAGCTTATCTGATTGCCGTAGAACCAAGGTTTAAAAATTGTATATCGTTTACTGAAGAAAGATTTAGTGATTTTGACGCAATCATTGCCACAGGAAGCAATAATACAGCTCGTTATTTTGAACATTATTTTGGCAACAAACCTAATATTATACGTAAAAACAGAAATTCTGTAGCTGTGTTAACAGGAAATGAATCTAAAGAACAGCTAGCAGCATTAGGAGAAGATATATTTAGGTATTATGGATTAGGTTGCAGAAGTGTTTCTAAACTAATGGTGCCAGAGGGGTATAATTTTGATTTGTTTTTTAAATCAATTTATGGCTATAACGATATTATCAAAGGAGCCAAATATGCCAATAATTATGATTATAACAAAGCAGTTTACTTAATGAGTAGTTTTAAACTGCTGGAAAATGGTTTTCTGATGCTAAAAGAAGATAACAGTTATAGTTCTCCTATCGCAACATTATTTTATGAAACCTATACATCAAAAGAAAAATTACTACAAAAACTTGAAGAAGATAAGGAAGCTATCCAGTGTGTTGTAGGTGATAATTTTTCTGATTCTAGTATTGATTTTGGAACTACTCAGCACCCTTCTCTATCAGATTACGCGGATAATATAGATGTTATTGAATTTTTAACAAAAATTGAGTAAATAATTTATCATTTCTACAATGATTTTGTTTTAGATTATTAGCACCTTTGTGGTGTTTTTTCTAAATGGTTTAATAAGCCGGAAATAACAAGAAAAGTAATCACTAAAAATTATAAAAACTACTGATGAAAAAGCACAACTTTAGCGCAGGTCCTTGTATTTTACCAAAAGAAGTATTTAAAGAAGCATCACAGGCTGTATTAGATTTTAATAATTCGGGATTATCCATTTTAGAGATCTCGCATCGCAGTAAAGATTTTGTAGATGTAATGGATGAAGCTCGTAGTTTAGCATTAGAATTACTCGGATTAGACGGTAAAGGATATAAAGTACTTTTTCTGCAAGGAGGTGCCAGTATGCAATTCCTGATGACTGCTTATAATCTTTTAAAATCAAAAGCCGGATATATTAATACGGGTAGCTGGAGTGATAAAGCGATCAAAGAAGCTAAAATTTTTGGAGAAGTTGTAGAAGTAGCTTCCTCTAAGGATGCAAACTATAATTACATCCCTAAAGGATATACTGTTCCAGAAGATTTAGACTATTTGCACTGTACAAGTAATAATACCATTTTTGGTACACAAATCAAGGAATTTCCAACAACAAATGCTCCTCTGGTATGTGATATGAGTAGTGATATATTCTCCAGGCAATTAGATTTTTCAAAATTTAGCCTAATTTATGCAGGAGCACAAAAAAATATGGGGCCAGCCGGAGCAACATTAGTAGTGATTAAAGAAGATATTTTAGACGAGATTGAAAGAAAAATACCATCAATGCTTGATTATAAAGTACATATCAGTAAGAGTAGTATGTTTAATACACCTCCGGTATTTGCAGTATATACTTCAATGTTAACCCTTAGATGGTTAAAAAAAATAGGTGGAATTGCAGCTATTGAAGAACAAAATGAGAAAAAGTCAAACCTGATTTACTCTGAAATTGAGCTAAATCCTCTTTTTAAAGGATTTGCTGCAAAAGAAGATAGATCGATGATGAATGCTACTTTTTCCTTAGTGGACGGTGACTTAAAGGAAACTTTTGACGCTATGTGGAAAGAAGCTGGTATAAATGGTGTGAATGGCCACAGAAGTGTGGGAGGATATAGAGCAAGTATGTACAACGCTATGACAATAGAAAGCGTTGCCGCCTTAGTAGATGTAATGAGTGATTTAGAAAGAAAAGCGTAACCATCGAAAAGAAATAAGCTCGATATTTCAAAATAAGAACTAAAATTAAAAAATAAACCTTTTTAAAATGAAAGTATTAGCAAACGATGGAGTGTCTCAAAGTGGTATAGATGCTCTTGAAAAAGCTGGATTCGAAGTATTAACCACAACGGTTGCACAAGATCAATTAGTAGATTATATTAATGAAAATCAAATTAATGTTTTATTAGTTCGTAGTGCTACTAAAGTAAGAACGGATATCATTGATAATTGTAGTTCATTAAAAATTATCGGACGTGGTGGTGTTGGTATGGACAATATCGACGTAGCGTATGCTCGCGAAAAAGGGCTACACGTGATAAATACGCCTGCTGCATCTTCTGGGTCAGTAGCCGAATTAGTTTTTGCTCATTTGTATGGTAGTGTCCGTTTTTTACATGATTCTAACCGAAATATGCCTCTTGAAGGTGATAGCAAATTTAAGAACCTTAAAAAAGCATACGGTGGTGGTATAGAGTTAAGAGGTAAAACACTGGGTGTAATTGGTATTGGTCGTATAGGTCAGGCAACTGCCAAAATTGCCATTGGTGTTGGAATGAAGGTAATTGCTTTCGATCCATTTATAGAAGAGGTGGACATCCCTCTGGAGTTTTTTGATGGACAATCATTGAGTTTTAAAATTAAAACGGTTTCTAAAGAAGAGGTGTTAAAAAAGGCTGATTTCTTCACATTACACGTTCCTGCTCAAAAAGAATACGTAATTGGTAAAGCAGAAATTGAACAAATGAAAGAAGGAGCAGGGTTAATTAACGCTGCACGTGGTGGTGTTATAGATGAAGTAGCATTGGTAGAAGCTTTGGAGAGTGGTAAATTAAGTTTTGCTGGGCTGGATGTATTTGAAAACGAACCCAATCCAGCTATTAAAGTATTAATGAATAACAAAATATCCTTAACTCCACATATCGGAGCTGCTACAGGAGAGGCGCAGGATAGAATTGGTCAGGAACTCGCCGATCAGATCATCACTATATTAAAATAGTGAATAACATTTTTCATTAATGAGAAAATGTTTCAAAAACATCTTAGTAAAAAATTACTAAGATGTTTTTTTGTTATTACATCGATCAAATCTACAGTTTATCCGTTTAGAAAGTTATTTTTGATCCGTTAGCCTACTTTTTAGTGGCAAAACAGTTAAATTTAAATCATAAAATATAAAAACTTGAATCATGTCTGGATTATTAGATTTATTAAATAGTGATATTGGAAAGCAAATGATTAGCGGTGTTAGTAGTCAAACTGGTCAAACCGAAGGTAAAACCGCTGATGTATTAAGTATGGCATTACCTGTATTAATGGGAGCGATGAAAAAAAATGCCTCGACACCAGAAGGTGCTTCAGGATTGATGAATGCCTTATCAGGTAAACATGATGGAGGAATACTTCAAAATTTAGGAGGTTTATTTGACGGAGGTGTGGATGATGGCACAATGCAGGACGGACAAGGAATTCTGGGTCATATCCTGGGACAGAAACAACCTCAGGTAGAAAATGCATTGAGTTCAAAATCTGGTGTAGATGCAGGATCTGTAGGACAAATCCTTAAAGTTGCAGCTCCAATTCTTATGGGAGTTTTAGGACAGCAAACGAGAGCTAACAATGTAAACGATTCTAATGGATTGACCTCTTTATTAGGAAGCATGCTTGGAGGACAACCTAAACAAAACCAAAGTTTAATAATGTCCCTTATTGATTCTGATGGAGATGGCAGTGTTCTGGACGATGTTGCAGATATGGTCATTGGTACCGGTAAGAAAAAAGGTGGTCTAGGTGGATTGTTAGGTGGTCTATTTGGGAAATAGAATAAAACCTTTTTAAAATATTATTCTGAGATTACTAAGAGTTTTGATATCATTTTCAAAACTCTTTTTTCGTGCTTTTACTAATTGTAAAATTTTCCTCTATCAGCTTCACAAAAATGTTAAAGCTGAAACATATTTAATATACTTTTTGTAATTTGAAGAATAACATGAGTATGAAAAATTGTATTTATATAGTAATTCTAGCGTTTGGCATGTATAGCTGTGGAACGACTAAAGACAGAAAATTGAGCGATATCTCTGTCAGTAATAATTCTGATACGTTACGAATCGCTAATGATAGTTTAGAATATGAAATAATCATTATAGAACCTGGATTTAATGCATGGTTAGCAACCCAGCAACCAAGAGGATATTATACCAAACAATTTTTAGAAATTCGAAACCGACAATATGTTATAGAATATAACCAAAGAGCAATGCAACCTCTGAGGTTTGATCCTAATTTATATTTTCAACAAATTAATTATGAACCCCATATTGATTATGGTTATGAGGTGAATTATCTTCTTTATAATTATTTTCTATTCTTTGAACAGAGATATCGACAACGTTTTATTGTAACTAGGGGACGGAGATTTTGACCGAAAAAGTATTAGTTGTATTTTTGTACTATGCAAAAATTTAAAGAACGATGGGAAATAAGGGCAAATTGGCAACTTATTTTTCCCTTTCTTGGATTGATCGGATTATTAATTTCGTCCTTTTTATTAAGTAAAAAATTAGTTTCTGTAGTTTCGCAGCTAACAGAAACGAATGATTTCTATTTTCTTTTATTATCTATACTAACACTATTCTTTTTTATTTTTCTCTTATGGTTAACTCTAAGGATTTTTGGTCCTCTTGAAAAAAAATGGAATGTCACTTATAGATGGGAGCTTATCGCAATTTTTATTGCTTTTGCCATTACCGGTTCTACAGCTGCCAGGATTTCAGATCCTATTATTGAACTCATTGGACTTGATAGAGATACAACGAATGGATGGATCTATTGGCCTTTAAGAATATTGTTAATATTTCCTATATATCAGGTAATATTACTAATCGTAGGATGGTTATTTGGTCAATTTAAATTCTTCTGGTGGTTCGAAAAGAAGATGCTCCGTAGAATGGGATTTGCCAAATTTATAAATGACTAATCATTTTGATTACAAAACCAATAAAAGAATTTTGTAATTAAAGTACTTACTTAATAACTTCTACTTCGATTATTTTAGGCTCTTTATCTCTAACTTCCTGCTTATTTATTACAAAAGTATATAACCACATTAGTGTAAATGAAGGAATAATATCAGTTCCCGGAATAATCTCCTCGACAAATGTTATAAACGATGCAATTTTACCTTTTTTGCCAGGATACATATCCATCATTTTCTTTGCAGCGTATGGCGCCCACAGAATATCTAAAAAAGGCCCGATAAAAGGAATTGCCATAGAAGCCATACCAACTAAATCATAAACGATACCTTTTTTTAGTAATTTATATTTATAGCTTTTCATAAGTTCTTATTTATTAAAGATATAACAAAAAAAATGCCAAAAAATTGTTATGCCAAATCTGCAGTAATCAATCTTAAAAATTCAGTACGGGTTTCAATTTTCTCAAATTGTCCTCTAAACCCAGAGGTTGTTGTTACCGAATTTTGCTTTTGAACACCACGCATCATCATGCACATATGCGCAGCTTCAATCACAACGGCCACACCTTTTGGTTTTAAAGTATTATTAATACATTCTAAAATATCGTGAGTTAAACGCTCCTGGACTTGTAATCGTCTAGCAAAAACATCAACTATTCTTGGCAATTTACTTAAACCGACGATATGCCCGTTAGGAATATAAGCTATATGGGCTTTGCCAAAAAAAGGTAACATATGATGTTCACATAGTGAATACAGTTCTATATCTTTTACGATTACCATATCATCATAATCCTCTTTAAACATGGCACTCCTTAAAATCTCTTCGGGATTCTGATGATACCCTTGCGTTAAAAATTGCATAGCCTTGGCAGCCCTTTCGGGGGTTTTTACGATTCCTTCTCGACTTATATCTTCCCCTAAATTTGTAAGTATAGATTTAAAATTATCTTTAACATCTTTAGTGACTTTGATGTTGTATTCCTCGAATTTATTGTATGGCATTATGCGTATATTAATGTTGCGTTTCCTTTTTCAATTTACTTTTAAAGGTATGCTGTAATTTATTTAGTTTTGGATTAATCACAAACTGACAATATCCCTGAGAACTGTTTTGATTGTAATAGTCCTGATGATAATCTTCTGCACTATAAAATACATTGAATTTTGTTATTTCAGTTACGATAGGACTATCAAAAATATTCTCTGCATTGAGATCATTAATCATCGATTCAGACAATTCCTTTTGTTCATCATCTACATAAAATATAGCACTTCTGTATTGTGTACCTCGATCTGCACCTTGTCTATTTAATGTTGTAGGATCGTGAGTAGCAAAAAAGATTTCTAGCAATTCTTGATACTTAATAATATCCGTATCATATTCAATTTTTATTGCTTCTGCATGACCTGTTCTACCTGTGGTAATTTCACGATATGCAGGATTTTTAATATTTCCACCTGTATAACCGGAGGTAACTTTTACTACACCTTCTAACCGCTGGAAAACTGCTTCAGTACACCAGAAACAACCTCCGGCAAAAACAGCTATCTTCATGTTATTTTTTTTCATAATAATGTTAAAATATAAGTATTGCTCCACCAATGTACACATATACTATAAAGCCTTTACACTTTTTAACTTTTCATTAGTATGTCATGTAAATGTAAATCCTAGTTTTGCAAGTAAGTCGAAAAAGTAAGGATTTTTTTACAAAATATGAATAGTAAGCTACGCCCTGTTTTAAGTGTACTTTTATTGCTGCATACGCTTGTTTTATTAAGTCAAGAAAGAAAAGAGATTACTGCCCACAGAATTACCAAGGCTCCTAAGATAGATGGTGTTCTGAATGATCAAATCTGGAAAAACATCCCCCCTTCTGGTAATTTTAGGATGTGGCAACCTGGTAATGAAGGAACTATTCCGGATAATCTTCGTACCGAAGTAAAAATGGCTTATGATAATAAAGCAGTATATTTTGCAGCTTATTTATTTGACGATCAACCTGATAAAATATTAAAACAATTCAGTCAACGAGATAATGTGTTTGCGCAAGCAGACTTTTTTAATATCTCGATAAACACCTATAATGACGGGATTAATGAAACTCGTTTTTTTATTACAAGTGCCGGAACGATCGGAGATGCAAGAGCTGATCAGTTTAGTGAAGATTTTAGCTATAACGTGGTTTTCAATGCTAAAATTTCCTATGATGATAAAGGTTGGTATGCAGAATTCAGAATCCCTTACAATGCCCTGCGTTTTCCGGAAGTAGCGGTACAGAATTGGAGTATTAATTTTTATAGACGGTTACAACGAAGAAATGAAACACATTCCTGGAATTTTGTCGATAACAAAATAGGTCAACGAACTCAATATAATGGATTAGTAAAAGGTGTAGAAAATATAAATCCACCTTTAAGGCTTACTTTTTTTCCTTTTGTCCAAGGATTAGGAAACAGTTTTGACGGTGAAACAGAAACTGACTTCAGTGCCGGATTGGATGTAAAATATGGCTTAAGTGATAGTTTTACATTGGATGCAACATTAATACCTGACTTCGGACAAGCAGCTTTTGACGAAGTGCGACTTAATTTAGGTCCTTTTGAACAAACTTTTGGTGAAAACAGGCAATTTTTTACGGAAGGAACAGAGCTTTTCAATAAAGGAGATATTTTCTTTTCCAGACGTGTTGGTAATGAACCCACAGGTTTTGTGTCAGAAAATGACCTAAATGAGAATGAAATCGCAGAAGACACCCCATCTAAAGTAAATCTTTTAAATGCTCTTAAAATTTCCGGTAGAACAAAGGGAAATTTAGGTATTGGATTTTTTAATGCTATAACAGAAAAAACAGAAGTTCGTATTACAGATACGATAACGGGAGACCAAAGATCCAAAGTTGTGGAACCTTTAGCCAATTACAATATTTTTGTTTTAGACCAACAGTTTAATAACAACTCCTCCCTTTCACTGATTAATACCAATGTAACCCGTGACGGTAGTGATTTTAGAGATGCCAATGTAACGGGACTGGTTTGGAATTTACAAAACGAATCTAACTCTTATCGGTTGACTGGCAGATCAATAGTGAGCCAAGTAAATCTACCAGGAGATAATATTGCCGGCTTCAGATCAGAGCTTGATTTTGATCGTATTAAAGGTAAATGGAGATATGGTTTCGGACACGATCTATCCAATACCACTTTTGACATTAACGATCTGGGAGTAAACTTTAGAAATAATTTTAATAGTTTTAGAGTTAGTACATCTTATCAAATTTTTGAACCTACTAAATTATTTAACAACTATAGGATCAATCTATTTGCCAGGCATCGAAGATTATACGATCCCAGTGTACAAACTTCCAATTCTATCGGTGTAGATTGGTTTTTTGTAACCCGAGAGCGTTTTGGTTTTGGAGGATTCACTATTTATGATTCTGATACTGATGATTATTTTGAACCCAGAGTTGATGGTAGATTTGTTACATACAGTGAGAATCTTGGTATTAATATGTGGGTATCTTCTGATTATCGAAAAAAATTTGCATACGATGTGCGATTGTTTCATCGTAATTGGTTTGAAGATGATCAGCAACAATATAATATGAACCTTTCTCCAAGATATAGATTTTCTGATAAACTCTTGGTAATTTGGTCTACAGATTATTCTATAAGAAAACGGAATTTTGGATATATCGATAATAATGACACCGATGTGTTTTTAGGGCAAAGGGATATTACCACGGTAGAAAATTCACTGAGTGCAAGCTATAACTTTGATCCGTATAAAGCCATTAATCTGAGGTTCAGAAACTTTTGGAGTACTGCAGATTACTCTGAAAATGTATTCTATACGCTAAACAATGATGGAACACGGACACAAACAGCTTACGATACTTCTGAAAACGATCCGAATACAAATTTTAACATTTGGAACTTGGATTTGAGTTTTAGTTGGAGATTCGCTCCCGGTAGTGAAGCTACCCTACTCTATCGCAACCAAATTTTTAATCAGGATGATCTATCTACCATTAACTATACAGACAGTTTAGATAACCTTTTTGGTCAGCCTATCCAGCATACTTTATCATTACGGGTTGTTTATTTTCTGGACATAAATAATTTAAAAGGTTCTTTTGGAGGATAATCTTGGGGATTTTTAGGATATTGGTTACTTTCACAGTTTTATAGAAATATATAGATGATAAAAGCTAAGAATATTCATAAGAATTATGGCGATCTACACGTTCTAAAAGGTGTAGATCTACATATTAAAGAAGGCGAAATTGTTTCTATTGTAGGGGCTTCTGGGGCAGGAAAAACTACCCTGTTACAAATTCTTGGAACATTGGATCGAGCATCAGAAGTAAAAGGAAGCGATTTATCCATAAATAATAGCATCATCAATTTCCTTTCTGAAAAACAGCTTTCTAAATTTAGAAATGAACAGTTAGGGTTTATTTTTCAATTTCATCAGCTTTTACCCGAATTTACAGCAGTAGAAAATGTTTGCATTCCTGCTTTTATTAAAAAGGTTCCAAAGGCTGAAGCCGAAAAAAGAGCCAAGGAATTACTTGGTTTTTTAGGTTTAGCACATCGGTGTGATCACAAGCCTAATGAACTTTCTGGAGGAGAACAACAAAGAGTAGCCGTCGCCAGATCTCTAATTAACAATCCGAAAGTAATATTTGCAGATGAGCCTTCTGGTAATCTGGACAGTGAATCCGCCGAAAATTTGCACAAACTTTTCTTTAAACTTAGGGACGAATACGGACAAACTTTTGTGATCGTTACTCATAATGAAGAGTTGGCAAATATGGCTGATCGAAAATTAGTTATGGTAGATGGAAAAATAATAGGCTAACCTTCTTAGTTCTAACAAAATACAAAAGACCGTTTAAAGAACGGTCTTTTGATAGATTTCTAAGTTATAGCAATTTTTTTTAATAAAGATATTCTATAGCAGTTACATCATTTCTGTTGAAGTTTCCATCTTCGTATCCTGTTGGACAAGACATCATTGTGGAACTGATATCAATTCCTGTAGGAGTTCCGGGAATATGAATTGCCCCTTCATTAGATTGCCCTTCATTGTCTCCATCACAATATCTTCTGAACCAATCTGTATGACGTAATCCGATACAGTGACCCATTTCGTGAGTGATAACGTGAGTTGCATAATTAGATCCCCTCCTGGAAACACTTGGTCCAATACGTGCCCATTTATAAGGCCTACCTCCTGATGGAAAACCAGCTAATCCTCCGGATCCAAGATCGCCTCTAACATATACTACAAGATCAGCTGCTTGATAGTTTGTTCCAAAGGTTAGTCTTAGGTTAAGAGAGCTGTTTAGGCGATTGTAATTATTTACAGCTCTTTGTAGCGCTTGTCTATTTGTAGCATCAAGGCCATTTCCTCCACCACCTGTATACCCTAGAACATTAATGTTACGATTATTACCACTAACAAGATTACGAGTTCTATACTGTTTCATACCATTTTCTGCATTACCTAAACCTTCCATATCCATAAGTTGGTTTACTGGAATACCTATATCCGTATTATTTACAATAAAATCGGTAGTAGTTCCGTCTAGATCAGTAACAGTCTCGAAAGAAACTTCGGTATTACTAATCCCCAGTTCATTTAATTTCAGCAATTGCTCTTTTGTTGGTTCCTTCTGTAATGTGTCAGTTTCATCGCCTACACCTTCATTTTGGCAGGACAGAAAAGCTCCACCGAATAAAAGAGTTAGCATCATTAATTTGAATGTTTTCATAATAATTGTTGAGTTTGATAGTTAAAAAATTTAGTTTCAATACTGCTTATTAACTTAGAAATCTCTTAGTTGAGTTTAGTATTATTTTTTTTGCAACCACTTTAGATAAAAATCGTTTATTACACCCCTTCATAAACCAAAATAATTAATCATTATCCAATAAACTGATTATAGTTTATCTAGTATGTGTACCAAAGAAGTCTTTAATTTCTTATTAGGATAGTAATTACTTATTTCCTTGATATCAGTTTAATTTGATTTTGCTTAATATTGCAATTTCGGAAATAGGAATGGTAAATAATCCTGTTTTTAAGGTTCGAATAAATTGCTAGTAAATCTTGGTTTATACCAATTTTAGAAAAAATATAGTCTAAGTAAAATGTGGCATCCGGGTGTAAACATTTTTTAAATAGTACTTCGGGTGATAGATAAATATCATAAAAATTTAGTTAAGTTGAGTTTGTGTTAGTTGAGGACTAAATTCAAAATAATTTATTGTAGAAACAACTTTTGATTGTCCCAAAACACGTTTTAGGACGTCTAAAAAAAATAAGAATAAATACTATAGTATTATAAATCAATCATTTACACTCTTAACGTATTCTGAAGGAGAAACCCCCGCTATTTCTTTGAAATTTTTATAAAATGAAGCTCTTGAGCTAAATCCAACCTCATCTGCAATAGCAGAAATACTATATCGTTCAAACTTCTCGGACAATAAAAGCTTTTTACATTCATTAATTCTATACGTATTTATATATCCATTAAAGTTTTTATGCTCAATTCTATTAATAGCCCTTGAAATTATTCTTTCCTGTAACCTTATATCTTTTGAAAAGCTTTTTAGGTTTATATCTGGATTCAAATAAGACTTGTTTTCATTAATATGATTTTCTATCATTTTGATTATTTCTTCCAATTCTTCTTTACCATCAGTAATTTCTCTTTTAGTCGGAATCACATTGTTAATATTGATCTGTACTAAGCTCGATATTGTTATATAATATAAGCAAAGTAGTCCTATAGCACTGTAAAGATTAGATACCAGATTACTTCTAATTTCGAATGAATAATATAAATGCCTGAAAATATTTAATATGATACAACTTATACAAAAAACAATTAACCAAATCAACGATTTAAATCTTGTGCTTGAAAAATGAAATCTAAGAAGTTTATTATGCTTGATCGAAACACGAATTATTAGTATACTAAGCGAAACTATGTATACAGATGAAAGAATCCTATGGATAGAATCAAAATTATTTTTAATTAAAAAATCCGGTGTTTCTGATGTTACAAGAATTATAATGGATATGATAAAAAGTACAACGAATTCTATCAAAGCCGGAATTAGATACACAAATTTTGATTTTACGCTAATACCTGTGGTCTTATAGGCGTAGAATAGTAATAGGGTGAGCGTTAAAAAATCAAATCTAAAAGGTAAATAATAAACCGCAGGATGATCAATGTATTTGGTTAAGAAATAAATGGCTATCTCAAAAAACACTGTAGCAAAAAATAATGATAAATATCTATTAACTTTGATTTTTTTGGATTTATAAAAGAATAGAATAAGTGAAATAACTAACGTTTGTAAGCCACTGATAAGGAATAGAGAATCTTTTATTGTCATAGAAATATCTTTAAAAATTTACTTACAGATATATATATAACAATTTGAGTTTTAAAATCCCTAAAAACAAGAATGTATTCGATTATTAAAAAATTATTACTATCTGTGAAAAATTTAACAACCTTAGAAATTAGAGAATTTCTTAATGAAAAAGCCACTTTCTATGAACAGCCAAAATTTATAGAAACAGATCCGGTGCAAATACCACATTTTTTTACCAAAAACGAAGATATGGAAATAGCAGGTTTTCTAACGGCAACAATTTCCTGGGGAAACCGTAAAAGCATTCTCACCAATGCACATAAACTAATGGAACTTTTGGGAAATGCTCCTTATGATTTCATCCAAAACCATACAGATACAGATCTTCGAAATCTCGAAGGGTTCGTTCATAGAACCTTTAATAGTAAGGATCTAGCCTATTTTATTAAGGCATTACAAAATATGTATAGAAAATATGGAGACTTGGAAGGTTTTTTTAAGCAGTTTAATAATGAGAACCATTTACAAAACGCTATCCACTATTTTAAAAAAGAGTTTTTCAGCTTACCTCATCAAACTAGAACTGAAAAACATGTTAGTGATCCGCAAAAAAACTCAGCTGCAAAAAGAATCAATATGTTTTTAAGATGGATGATAAGAGATGCCAAAGCCGGTGTGGATTTAGGAATCTGGAAAAGTCTATCTCCCGCACAATTATCTTGCCCTTTAGATGTGCATTCTGGTAATGTAGCCAGAAAATTAAATTTGCTCAGCAGAAAACAAAATGATGCTAAAGCACTATATGAGCTTGATGTTAAGTTAAGGTTACTAGACCCCTCAGACCCTGTGAAATATGACTATGCATTATTCGGATTAGGTGTTTTTGAAAAATTTTAACTTTCAGGCTTTAATAGATTTCTTCTAATTAATTTAATGGTCAAGAAAAAAACACGGCAATCAATATGTAGACTCAATAGAATCGTCTGATAATGTTTTCACGTAGGCAATGAGCGAATTCAACTCTTCATTATTAAGTTTTAATTCATCGAAAGGTAAAGTCTGATGTTCTAAATCAAATCCCATTCCACCGCCACCTCCTAGATTATAAAAATTCATCACCTCTTCTAAGGTGTCATAAACACCATTATGCATATATGGTGCTGTGCCCGCTGCGTTTCTTACCGTTGGAGTTTTGAACATACCTCTATGCAATTCTTCCTCAAATTTCCAATAAAAGCCTAAATCATCGTCTAATTGCTTATTTTCTTTTGTTTCGGGAACACCTATAACCTCTTTTTCTGTTTCTTTAAAAAATGGAGGAACCGTTCCGTTCGTTAAAGGAATAAAATGACAGGTGGCACAGAGTGCTTTACCCATGAAAAGATTAAATCCTTTTTTCTCTTCAGCCGTGAACGTGTTTTCTTCTCCTCTCATGTTTTTATCAAACTTCGAAGAAAAACCATTTAGTGTAGCTATATAAGATGAAATAGCTCTTATAACATCTGTATTTCTGTTAGAAACTCCACCGTAAGCGTCCTTGAACAATTTCACATAGGTTGTATCCTGGAGAATAGCATTAGAAAATTCGTGCACTCCGGAATCAAATTCATTTTTATTAGTAAATACAGAAGCTATTTGATCTAATAAATTTGCTGATCTTCCATCCCAAAAGAAACTTTTTTGAAATACAGAATTAATTAATGTTGGTGTATTTCGCAGTAATGGATGCGCTGTATTATCTAAATTACTAACCTTACCATCTGCATACGCTTTTTCAGGAATATGACAGGTGGCACAAGACATCTGCTTCTTTTTAGAGAGATTTTTTTCAAAAAATAATTTCTCTCCTAAAGCTATTTGCTTTTTAGAAGGATTTCTGTTAGTTGCCGGGGTAAAATAAGCTACATTAAATGAATCTTCTTCAAAAAATGTAGGTGCATTAAAATTAAAAGGAAACGTATCCTCTGCTTCCCATAATCCACTTTCTTTTCGAATTGACACCCAATTACGAGTAATGGGATTCATATAATCTCGAATAAAGGTGAATCTATCGAAACTTTCAAAATCCTTATTTTGATTAATAAAATCAATAGCCTTCGCTATATTGTTTATAAACTCTTGATCTAGTTTGGTATTTTTGCTTTGAATCAAAAAACCGATTGCTTCCTCATACACATATTGTAAACTTTCCAGAGATACAATAGTTTCTTCAATACCTAGATGGCTTATAGGAGTATCAAAACCAGAAATACCTAAACTTATAATTCTAAATAATTGTTGATGAGTCGCAACAAAAAAACGTTTTGGGTTTAGTTCTCTCTTTTTTATATTTTTCTGAAGGTTTACTAATAGCCCCTTTGTAATTCTTATTTCATACCCGAACTCCTCCTCACTTATGTCTCCTTCGTAAATACTCTCTTCTATTTTTTGAAGTCCCACTGGATTTAGGATTTTACCATTATCCTCTTTATATATAGGTAATGCAGGACCATTGGCTCTATGTCCAACTTCAGGATTTAAATAAGAGGCAAATGGTTCGGCCTTTTTAAAAGCAATCCTTGCCTGTTTAAAAAGTTTTTTTGCGTTCTCTCCCTGAGAACCCTCTCTTTCCAAGCTATCTAAATAAGCAATTGAATTGTTTATATTTTCGAGATAAAAGTTTTGTGCAGTTTCCCAATTAGGTCTTGTATTATCAACATACTCTTGTTTTTGTTCTTTACAGGAAAACAACAAAAAAGTTAAAGAACAAATTAATAAAAGACTAGTGCTAAACGATGTATTCATGTCTTATTACTCTTTTTAATAAATAAAAAGAATCTCCATTCTTACATGGAGATCTTTTTATACCAATTTTTTATTCAAAAATTACCTAGGTAGCCCCTTCAAGATAACAATCTGAGAAGCTTGATCGTCCTCTCTAGCAGAGTTTGTATGACCATCTAAATTCATAAAATCCGGACTCTCCCAATAATGAGGTTGTAATGCCAATAAGAATGTTCTAGGGATACCTACTTTATCAGAAATATCTATTAACGAACCAAACTCTCCGCTAAAACCAGTACTGTTATTTGGATCGAGATCTTGACGAACAATAAACTCTAATACTTTACTTTGATTGTTTCCATTAATATCAGTTTGATATATCTGGGCAGCGTGACCTCTGGCAAAAGAATTTGGATCTTCCTGAACATATATGAAGTTTTCTGTTACACAGATGTTATCAGGACTTTGTAATTCTGGTAAATTACCATCCATATTATTCGTATCGGTATTCCCACTAACTATTTGGGTTAATTTTCCAGTCAATGGAGAAGTTTCGTCTAACTCTAACTTATAAACTGTTCCCCAGTCGTTGTAAGTTCCTCTTCCCGGACCTCTACCGGTTACTGCAAAAAACACGTTTCTTCCATTTGCATCACTACCTTTTTGATAATCTACATCTTCTACTCTCATAAACTGAGATGCAAACACATTTGTACAAGCAGTCTCCATTTCATCTTTTGTAAGATCTTTACCATTAGGGATTTCTACAAATTCTACATCATATGTCTTTCCGAAATCTAATTGACTCTCATTGTAAACTGTATCTGGAGCAACATCTTGTACCCCAATATTACCATCAGCATCTATAACACCGTTAGAAACTTGCTTAAATCTTAGCACGTATATTTTACCATTAGTTAAATCATCGTCAGCATTTTCTGAATAATACAAGGTAACTTGACCTTCAGAATCACTAGAATCATCATCCCCTCCAATAATCACAGTTTTACCAGAATATGCATCCTTCGGCAGTGGAACTGCATTTTCCCAAGAGAATTCACCTAAAGCATCTAATCCAAAATCTGCAGTTGGCGTAGGAGTCTCAATATAAGGATCAATACCCTTTACGTCATAATTAATACTTTCTGAAGCAGATAAAAACAAATCCTGAGAACCTCCGTGAATTGCTGCTTCCCACATAGTTCCTGAACATTGTCTGGCAAAATCAGAAACACCCGAATTTAGCAGATAATCTCCTGAAGTAGGAATTAAATTTTCGTCTAAAAATATTCTTGCTACTGCATAACTATCTTCGCAATTAACAACGTAAATGTACCCATCTCCCGATGGATTTTTTAAGAAACCAGCCCCGTCGGCAGAACCAGCTAATTGAAATGTACCATCGATAACATCAGGAGTACTAATTAAAGAATATGGCTCTACATAATTAAACTGGGAAGCCATTGCCACTAAAGGCTTTGTCGGTGATTTATCAGCAAACATCATTGGTTCCGGTTCGAAATCCTGACCATCTTCACCATCCTGACCATCTTCACCATCCTGACCATCTGCTCCATCCTGACCGTCTATTCCATCAATACCATCTCTTCCGTCTTCACAGTTTAGTAAAGACACCCCAAGAGTACATATCAATAAGGCTCTAAAAACAAGTTTTCCTAAATTATTCATTTTTTAGTTAATTAAGTTATAAGATTTTTTATGTGGTATAAAATTATCTATACTATTTGAAAGGTTGGTTAACTAATGATGGTTATTAAGTTAATCGAAGTTTAATTTTAGGTTATGAAGTTTTTTTTAATGTTAAATACTTTTACCCCTTTAATGATTATTTGATTTTTTTAATTCTTTGAAACGAACAGTATAATTAGTAATGAAGAAAATCATAAGCACAAAAAACACCTCAACAACTATTAACAGGAGAATAATAACTGTTTCAGTCGTCCTCTAAAGCAAAGTATTTGCCAAGTACAACTAAAATGTAGAAAATGATGCACTTTCAGAATTTTGGAAGATTGAGTTAGCATAGGTATAGATCAAGAATTTAAAACCCTACCGACGGACCCTTTAGTGTTATCAAACAAGAAATAGATGATGTCATAGCATTTCTAAAAAGCTTAAACGATACTATTATAGAATATTAATTTTGAACATGATTTTGATATTGAGGTTGAGAGATTCTTAATTTTTAATATTTTTTTGTTAATTTTATTAAGAATTGTTTCATACAAGGCAATTCACGATGAAGATGATTGCACCAGCACTCCCCCTAAATGAAGAATTCAGAATTGAAGCATTAAAATCGTTGGATATTCTTGACACGGAATCTGAAAATGAATTTGATGAGATCACCGCATTAGCGGCATATTTATGTAATACTGAATCAGCTTTAATATCGTTGGTAGATAATGATAGAGAATGGTTTAAATCTTCCTATGGTTTTTTTACCAACGAAATACCAAGAAAACAATCATTTTGTGCACACGCTATCTTAGAACCGGATACTCCTTTAATTGTCAAAGATGCCAGATTAGATCAACGTTTTTGTAACAACCCGCTTACTAAAGAGGGAAAAGTAATATTTTATGCTAGTTTTCCACTTATAGACAAAAGTGGATTTGCTTTAGGAACCTTATGTGTACTAGACCGTAAACCCAGAGAACTAAGTAATAAACAGCTGGAGGCATTAAAATCTCTCGCCAATCAGGTCATCATTTTATTTGAGCTCAACAAAAAGAATAAAGACTTAAAAAAGGTAGAAGATAAACTCAGAAAAAGAAACGAATCTCTAAAAGAGTTTGCCAGGGTTATTTCTCACGATTTAAAAATGCCTTTGGCTAATGTGATTACCACTTCTGATTTGCTAAAATTAAAATTAGCGAATGATCTCGATCCGGAGACTTCTAAGTATTTCGAATATATAAAGCAGTCCTCATTCTCGATGAGTGACTATATTAATGATGTTTTAGATCATTATGAGAGCGATAGCCTGGTACAAAACAAACCTGAATCTTTTAGGTTAAATTATCTTCTAAAAGAGATTGCAGAGTTATTGAGTATTAAACCTGATTGTACTATTAGCTTTCCTGATTCTAATCCTACATTAAACTGTAATAAGTTAGCGCTAAAGCAAATATTTATTAACCTGATCGGAAATAGTATCAAGTATAATGATAAAGAACAAATTATTATCGACATTGAACATTCAGAAGATGCTATGTTTTATTATTTTAAAATCTCAGATAATGGTATGGGCATCCCTGATGACAAGATTGATTCTATTTTCGATTTATTCACCATTGCAAATGGAACCGATAGAAGTGGTAACAAAGGAAATGGCATTGGACTTTCTACTGTTAAAAAATTAGTTGAAAATCTAGGTGGTCGTATCAAAGTAAAATCCAGAGTAGGAATACAAACCATATTTGATTTCTCGATTAAAAAACAAAACAACTATTAAACCAGAGCATTTATACAAGCTTCAGCGCATTTTTCTCCATCAATAGCGGCAGAGATAATCCCTCCCGCATAACCAGCTCCCTCTCCACAAGGATACAACCCTTTAATCTGAGTGTGTTGTAATGTAAATCGATCGCGAGGTATTCGTACCGGAGAAGAGGTTCTGGATTCCGGAGCGTGTACAATAGCTTCATTTGTAAAATAACCCGGCATACTTTTATCGAAAGCTTTAAATCCTTGTTTAAGAGTTTCAAATATAAACCTTGGAAAAACTTCTTGCATATCTACAGAGGTCAAACCAGGTTTATAAGAAGTCTCCGGTAAATCTGAAGATATAATTCCTTGTGTAAAGTCTACTAATCGTTGTGCAGGAACTCGCTGCGTTTCTCCGGCTAAATGCCAAGCCTGCTGCTCAATAGCCTTCTGAAAATACATTCCAGCCAGTGGACCATATTTAGAAAATTCTTTGAAATCATCTAAGCGTAATTCTACTACAATACCACTATTAGATGTGGGTTGATCTCTTTTAGATGGAGACCAACCATTAGTAACCACTTCTCCGGGGCTTGTCGCACAAGGGGCAATAACACCACCAGGGCACATACAGAAAGAATACATCCCTCTTCCTCCAACTTGCTTAACGATACTATAGGGAGAAGGCGGAAGATAGGGACTCCGAACTTCGCATTTATATTGTATTTGATCTATTAATTGTTGAGAATGTTCTACTCTAACACCTAGCGCAAATGGCTTTGCCTCAATCGCAATCTTTCTTTTATATAGCAATTCAAAAATATCTCTTGCAGAATGTCCCGTTGCTAAAATTACTTTATTTGTCTCAATAACATCCGCATTTTGTAAAACAACGGCCTGCATTTCGGAGTTTTTAATTTTGAAATCTATAACTCTGGTTTCAAAATGAATTTCTCCTCCATGTTGTATTATCTTTTCCCTAATAGAAGCTATGATGTCCGGTAATTTATTTGTGCCGATATGTGGGTGTGCTTCCACTAAAATCTGATGCGTAGCACCAAAACCAACTAAAAGTTCGAGTATTCTGCGTACATCTCCTCTTTTTTTAGATCGTGTATATAATTTTCCATCACTGTAGGTTCCTGCTCCTCCTTCGCCAAAACAATAGTTAGAATCTTCATTAACAATATGATCGCGATTTATTGCCTTGAGATCTCTTCTTCTGCTGCGTACATCTTTACCTCTTTCTAAAACAATCGGTTTATAACCTAATTCTATACATCGCAAAGCTGCGAATAAACCTGCGGGGCCAGCCCCGATAATAACTACTTCACTTTTGTTAGATACATCAGGATATTCTGGTAATTTGATAGGTTCTTTAACAAAATCCTCTTGTACGTACACCTTTAGTTTAAGATTTACCTTAATCGTTTTTTGACGTGCATCAATAGAACGTTTTAGGATCTGGACATGATTAATTCCGTCTAAAGGTAACCTGTTTTTTCTAGAGATCTGAGTCTTTAATTTATCCGGATCTGCAGCAACTTCCGGGGATACCTGTATGCTAAATTCGTATTGCAAGAGTTATTATCTTATATTTTTTGCAAAGATACAATGTAACTTAGTAACAATTTTATTTGTTACGAACATAAATTAGTTTAAACTTCCCACTACTGTGATCTCTTTGATCTATTTCAAATTCCTTTAAAGAATTAAATAAAGGAGTTAGTTTTGCAAACCCAAAATTTCTGGAATCAAAATTAGGTTGTTTTTTAAGGATTAAGGAACCAACATCTCCCAGAAACGCCCATCCATCTTCATCTGCAGTATCATCAACAGAATTTCTAAGTAATCTGATAATTTTAGGAGTAATCTTATCCAGGTTAGATTTTTCAGACTTTTCTTTCCCGTCTTTTTTTCCGGTATCTTTTTTCAAAATTTCGAGATATATAAACTTATCGCACGCAACTATAAATGGGTCCGGGGTTTTCTTTTCCCCTATTCCATAAACCACTACACCTGCTTCTCTTAACCTCATAGCCAATTTGGTAAAATCACTGTCCGAAGAAACTAAGCAGAATCCATTAACTTTCTCTGAATATAAAATGTCCATTGCATCTATTATCATAGCCGAGTCTGTAGCATTTTTACCAGTTGTGTAACTATATTGTTGGATTGGATTTATGGCATTTTCCAGTAATAAATTCTTCCATTTTGCCAAATAGGGTTTCGTCCAGTCTCCATAAATTCGCTTAACAGTAGGAGTACCATATTTAGTAATCTCTTCCATCATCTCCTTTATATATTTTGCAGGGATGTTATCACCATCGATCAGGACAGCTAATTTTGTATCTTTATTCATATCGTCAAAGGTACATAAATACGATATCTAATAAAAGATAATCCAATTCAAGCTACCGATTCAAAGGGAATACTGATGATCGTATAAGAAATGCTACAAAAGATTTAAATAGCTTACCGTTAGACCATAACAACCAATATTGTTTAAGATTTTAGATGTTAAAAATTATGTGTTTATAACCTTTATCGTACCAATTAACGTTTAATTTATATTTAAGTTTTTATATTTGATTTGAACAAACAATCAATAATACTCATGAAAAAACTATTTTTTTTAGCCATTGCGCTTATCGGTTTTACCACAATTTCTAATGCTCAAAGTCTAGATTTTGGTTTTAAAGGAGGAGTTAATTTTGCCAATGTAGATTCAAGGTTTGATACTGATGCCAGAACAGGTTTTCATTTAGGAGCTGTAGCTACAGTAGGTTTGGGAAATAAATTCGCTATCCAACCTGAAGTATTGTACTCTGCACAGGGTAGCGATTCTCTGAAAGTAGATTATATAAATGTCCCTGTTTTAGTAAAGTACAAGTTTCTTAAATTTCTTAGTTTCGAAGCAGGTCCTCAGTTTGGTATTGTTGTAAACGATGATTATGAAGTTGGAGAACCAGAAAGCTTTGATGTAGGTATTGCTGCCGGAGCTGGCGTAAGGTTCGGAAAATTCTTTAGCCAATTAAGGTATAATTACGGATTTACAGATGTGGATGATGTTAACAAGAGTCAAAATAGAACCTTTCAAATTTCCGTAGGGTATTATATTTTTTAGAAGATACTTTTCACAATTTTAAAAAAAGCGGATGTTAAACATCTGCTTTTTTTATGACCTTTTCCTTCTTCGGCTATAGGTTTGGTTATTGCGTTTTGATTTTGGTTTTCCTTGCTGATTCTTCTTTGGTACTGAATTATAATCAAAAGTAAAACTCGGTTCGAATCCTTCTATAGTTTCTTTTGGCAGGGTAAACCCTAATAATTTTTCTATTCCTTTTACATAACTCGCTTCTTCCTGAGAAACCAAAGAGATTGCCTCTCCACTAGCTCCCGCTCTACCGGTTCTTCCTATTCTATGTACATAATCTTCAGAAATATTAGGCAGTTCATAATTAATTACATGTGGTAACAAAGGAATATCCAGTCCTCGGGCTGCTATGTCGGTAGCTACCAGTACCCGTATTTTATTTTGTTTAAAACCACTTAATGCTTTGGTTCTTGCACCTTGACTTTTATTTCCATGAATAGCGGCAGATGTGATTCCATTTTTCTTTAGTTTTTCACTTAATCGATTTGCTCCATGTTTTGTTCTCGTGAAAATAAGAACTTGTTTCCAGTTACCTTCAGAGATCAATTTTATAACTACAGTTGGTTTCTTAACCTTATCAATAGTATACATCTTTTGATCTACTTTTTCTGCGGTTGTATTTTCTGGAGTAGCCTCTACCGAGACAGGATGATGTAAAATTCCGTTAGCTAATTTCTTAATCTCTTTAGAAAATGTGGCAGAAAACAATAGGTTTTGTCTTTTCTTTGGTAATAAAGCCAATATCTTATTGATATCCCTCTGAAATCCCATATCCAACATTCTATCCGCTTCATCAAGCACCAAAATCTCTACTTTGGAAAGAGATAAAGCTCTTTGATTATGTAAATCCAATAAACGGCCTGGAGTAGCAACCAAAATATCAACTCCATTTCTCAGTGCTCTGATCTGGGGGTTTGCATTTACACCACCAAAAACGACCATAGATCTTATATCGACAAATTCGCTATAAGCCTTTACATTATCTAATATCTGGGCTGCCAACTCTCTGGTAGGTGTCAATATCAATGTTCGAATTGGTCTTTTTCTTAAAGGTTGTTCTTGAGATAAAAGTTGGAGGATCGGAAGTGTAAAACCAGCGGTCTTACCCGTACCCGTCTGGGCAGAGGCTAACACGTCTTTTCTTTCTAAAATGGGAGGTATTGCTTTTTCCTGAATTGGGGAAGGAACCGTATACCCCTTTTTATCGATAGCTTTTAATAAAGCATCCGACAATCCTAATGAATTAAATGACATATAAATTATTTAAGAAACAACAATTTACTTTTATGCCATTTCTGAATGTAGGCGTAAAGGTACGTTTAATTATTTGTAGCTGCTACTTTCGTCTTATGAATGGTACCATTTTAATTGTTTACCGAATTCGTAAATTTACTAAACTACCTCTTTAGCATTTTTTATTAATCATTAAATCACCCTAGTTAGGTATACAAATCGAAAATTAACTGAAAACAGTGTAAATTTTAATATTTCTAACTGTTACTTTTAGCTTAGCTTTTTAAACCGTCATAAATTTGATAAACTTATTTTACTCAAGCATTTCCAACAAATGAAATTATACATAAAACCTGAATATTTAATAAATCCATTGTTCATTGTTTCCTTAGGGATTCTTTTGCTTAACGATTTCTATTTAAAGAATGAATATCATAATTGGATGACAGGCAAATTATCAGATGTATTCGGGATCATAACTTTTGCACTGTTTTGTATATCCTTTATTAATGTTCACAAAAAAAAGATTTTTATTGCTACAGCCATTCTCTTTGGTTTATGGAAAACAACTTATAGTCAGCTATTTATAGATTTCTGGAACACTCTCCATCTTTTTCAAATAGAAAGAACGGTAGATTATACGGATATTTTTTGTGTTTTAATATTAGTGCCTGTTTATATGTATTATCCTTTGCGATACCGCATAGAGTATAAAACAAGATCGTCTAAAACTCTAACTTATTTTATTTTTAGTATTACGATATTCGCATTGATGAGTACTTCTCAAATGCGCTATTCAATACCAAACTCTACAAAAATCGATAAATATCTTACTGTTAAGATGCCGAGTGATTCTTTCTTTTCTAAGCTTAAAGCAGATAATATTTATTTTGAAAGAAATGGAAGTTTAATTCTTAAAAAAGATACTCTGGATAAATATTTTCTTAAAAATGTTATTCTAAATTACGACACAATTCAACGAATAACGATTGGTTTAAAGAGTAAAAGAAAAAAGACTATTATCTATATTGATAGTGTTATTATCAAAACAAATGATCCAACCTATCAACACATAACACTTGATAAAAAATGGTTCAAAAATTATAAAGTAGATCTTATCGAATTGCTTAAACAACGAGATAATTAGAACTTTAATTTTTTGAAGATTTAGATATAAAAATTCGTTAAGTCTAAACCTTCAATATCAAATCTTGTAGTATATTTGACAAACGTTAATCAGGAATGCAATTTAAAAACCCCGAATTTCTTTATGCACTTTTTGCACTCCTTATACCTGTTATTGTTCATTTATTTCAGTTAAGACGTTTTCAGAAAGTACCTTTTACTAATGTGCAATTTCTGAAAGCAGTTACCGTACAAACACGTAAGAGCTCACGGATTAAAAAATGGTTAACGCTTCTTGCTCGTTTATGCGCTTTGGCAGCACTTATCATTGCATTTGCTCAACCATTTTTAGCTTCAGAAGAAACTGTAGGCAAAAAAAGTGAAACCGCTATTTATCTCGATAATTCCTTTAGCATGCAGGCCAAAGGTTCCAAAGGTCCTCTATTACAAAGAGCTATACAGGAATTACTGAGCGTTTTACCGGAAGAAGAAACTGTTTCTATTTTTACTAATACACAAACTTTTAAAGAGGTTAATAAAAAAGACATTAGAAATGATTTACTTCAGTTAGAATACACATCTAATCAGATTCCTTATAATGCTGCATATCTAAAAGGTAAACAGCTTGTTGGTAATGCACCTGAAACCATAAAACGTGTTATCATGGTTTCTGATTTTCAGCAAAAAGACAAATCCTTCGATATAACTTTTGATTCGGAAACCAAAACGCATCTTGTTCAGTTAGAACCAGTCACTCGTCAAAATATTGCTATTGATAGTCTTTTTTTAGAACGTAATGCGGACAATTTTCTAATGTTAAACGTTTTACTTAGTAATACGGATACAAGGTCAGATAATGTTCCCATTTCATTTTATAATGATGAGAAACTAATTGCCAAAACCTCTGTTTCGCTTCCTAATAACGGAACAACAAGAACAGCATTCAGAATTGATGAAAACACTAAAATTAATGGTCGTATAACACTGGAGGATCCTACATTAACATTTGATAACTCCAGATACTTTACCATTAACACTCCTGAAAAAATAAAAGTAGTAGCTATCAATGAAGCAAGTGATCGTTTTATAAAAAACATTTATACAGCGGATGAATTCTCTTTAATTAGCACACCATTAGAAACATTGAATTATAATGATATAAGTAATGCTAATCTAGTAGTAGTGAACGAGATAAGGCAAATTCCTGTTTCCCTAATTAATGTGTTGAAGTCATTTGAAGATCAGGGAGGAACTATATGTTTCATTCCAGCAATTGATGGTAACCTTACGTCCTACCAACAAATGATCAGTAGTTTCTCGTCAGAAAGTCTGTTATCAAACCGTACTCAGGACAAAAAGATCACCAGTATCAATTTTTCTCATCCGTTATATCGTGGTGTATTTGATAAAAGAATTACCAATTTTCAATATCCAAAAGTAAATTCATTCTACCAAAGTAATGCCAGTAATGTCATTCTTTCTTTTGAAGATAATGACCCTTTTTTGTATAAAACGAAGTCATTGTATGTGTTTACGGCTGCAATAAATAGTGATAATTCTAATTTTAAGAATTCTCCACTGATTGTTCCTACGCTATACAATATCGGAAAACAAAGTCTGAAACTTTCTGATATATCCTATACCATTGGTCAAACGAATATCTATGATGTTCCTATTTCTTTGGGGCAAGACGGAATTCTGTCATTAGAATCAAACACAGAACGCATTATACCATTACAACAAAGTTTTGCTAGTAAAGTAAGAATTACAACAGATGATTTCCCTTCTAAAGCCGGAATATATGATTTAAAGGATGAAAGAAAAACTATTCAAAATATAAGTTATAATTATAATACACGAGAAAGTGATTTACAATACTTCAATCTTTCTAACACTAAAGAATACGAAGTGAGCGATTCGGTCACCACTTTATTTGAAAAAATAAAAGAAGATACCAGTATTCATGAACTTTGGAAATGGTTTATTATTTTTGCTTTGATTTTTTTATTAATTGAAATCCTATTTTTAAAATATCTCAAATGAATTTCTTATTAAAGGCTGCAACCGTAATCGATCCATCTTCCTCATTTCATAATCAAACGGTAGATATCCTAATCGAAAACGGAGTCATTAAAGAAATTGATGCTTTGATTGAGGCCAAAGAAGATATTGAAGAAATTAAATTAGATACACTACACGTATCTCAAGGATGGTTTGATAGTAGTGTATGTTTTGGAGAACCAGGATATGAAGAACGAGAGACCATTGATAATGGTTTAGCGGTAGCGGCCAAAAGTGGCTTTACCGGTATAGCACTTAATCCAAACACTTTACCTATTACAGATACTGGTGCATCTGTTGGTTTCTTAATAGGTAAAGCATTAAAAAACCCAGTTAACCTTTATCCCATTGGAGCTTTAACAACAAAATCCGAAGGGGTAGAAATGGCAGAGCTATATGATATGTATCAAGCCGGAGCAGTTGCTTTTGGAGATTATAAAAAATCCATTCAGAATCCCAATTTGCTTAAAATTGCCTTACTGTATGCTCAGAATTTTAACGGACTTGTACTGTCCTATCCTCAGGATCCTGATATTGCCGGAAAAGGGATGGTTAATGAAGAAGAACAAAGTACCTTATTAGGTCTTAAAGGAATTCCTGCACTTGCAGAAGAATTACATATCTCCAGAGATTTATATCTACTAGAATATACAGGTGGGAAATTACATATTCCTACCATATCAACAGCAAAGTCAGTTCGATTAGTAAGAGAAGCCAAAGCCAATGGTTTACAAGTTAGTTGTAGTGTGTGTGTACATCATTTATTATTAACAGACGATGAATTAACAACTTTTGACACCAATTACAAGGTACTGCCCCCGCTAAGAACTCAAAAGGATGTAAACGCCTTACTCGATGGTATTGCAGACGGAACTATAGATATGATCACCAGCGATCATCAACCGATGGATATTGAACATAAAAAAGTAGAGTTTGATAATGCCAAATACGGAACTATAGGTTTGGAAAGTATTTTTGGAATCCTAAATAACATCTTAGATACCGAGAAAGTAGTTAGAATGCTTACTCAGGGTAAATCTATATTTGGGATTGAAAATATACCTGTTGCAGTAGGAAATGAGGCAAATCTTTCGCTTTTCACTCCAAAAGAAAACGTCGTGTTTAGCGAAAATCATATCTTATCTACTTCAAAAAACAGTGCTTTTTTAGGTAAAACTATGAAAGGAAATGTTTACGGAATAATCTCTAACGATCAAATAGTATTAAAATAAGAAAATTCTAAGTTCGCTTATAATTTGACAAAATACATTTATCTCTATAGGTATACTTTTAGTAGAGAACTGAATTACAATAACAAATAACATGAATCATGCAATCAAATTATGAAAAACAAGGAAAAACAGAAGCTATAGTAGCCTATATCACTATTATAGGAACTATTATCGCTTTTTTTATGAATCAAGATACTAAAAATAAGTTTACCAGTTTTCACATTCGCCAGGCGTTGGGACTTTGGATTATGTTTTATCTATTGACCGCTTTTGCGGAAATTTTCGGCTTCTTTTTTATACACATTGGTTTTTGGATTTTTTCAATTATTCTTATCATCTATGGATTGATTTTGGCATCTAGAGAAGAAGAGAAAACTGTACCTATAGTCGGATCTTATTTTCAGGAATGGTTTACGTTCGTTAAATAATTCCCGAACTTTAATACAAATTGTAACAATATTTATTCAGAATCTACTAATCTAGGTAAAGAATTAAATTTTAAAACGTATTAATGCAATTAGAATCAGGGGATATCAAACAAGGAAAAACAATAGCAATTATTGCATACCTAACTTTTATCGGTACCATTATCGCCTATTTTATGAATAGTGAAAATCGAAATCAATTTGCCAGTTTTCATATTTGACAGGCAACAGGTGTATGGATACTGATTTTCTTAGTCGCATTAATAATCAATACTCTCGGGTTTTTCTCAATGAATGGCTTTTTATCTGTTTTTAAAATCTTTCTGGTGCTGTTCGGTATATACAGTGCAATAAACGAAAAACAAGAAATATTACCTGTTTTTGGTTCTTTATTTCAAAAATAGTTTAGTTAAATTAAATAACCTTGGTCAATTATTTGGTATTTTTGAAACGCTATTTAAAATTATTTTTAAAATTAATAATCTTCTTTTTACTAAGTATCCTTACTCAGATTGGTGGGGTTATATATGTCGTTAGTGAAATCTTAGTTTCTTCGAGAGTTGCGTTTTATAGAATAAAAAAGTTTGTCTTGTTTATTGTCTTATATGTTCTTAGTACATTTTTAGTTGTGCCAAACCTTGCCCCTATTTTTGGAAGAGAAAAAATTAAAAACAATGATCTTGTAAAGGCTTGCTCTTTTTTCACCATCATTTGTAATAGAAATTATGTAACTCCAGAATTACATTCCACTATACAAGACATAGCAAAAGTTAGTAATTCAACATATCATAATATAGAACTAGTGTATCTGGACGCCAATTTCCCTTTTTACGATGGATTTCCGTTAGTTCCGCATTTGAGCCACAATGATGGAAAGAAAATTGATATTTCTTTTATTTACCAGAACGAAAAAGGTCTTATTACCGATAAAAAACCGGCAATCTTTGGATATGGAATATATGAAGCTCCAAAATTAGGAGAATACGATCAAACCAAAGCCTGCAAGAAAAAAGGATACTGGCAATATGATTTTGCCAAATACTTAACTTTTGGTATAGCAAATAATGAACTCAAACTTTCGGAAAAAGCTACAAAAGATTTACTTTTGGCAATTGTAAATCAGCAAAAGGTTAGAAAAGTATTTATCGAACCTCATCTTAAAAATCGTTTGGGTTTACAAAGTTCTAAAATTCGATTTCATGGATGTCAAGCCGTAAGGCACGATGATCATATACATTTACAACTATAACAAATGGAAACTAAGACTTTATCACTGCATCACATCATTAAAGAACCAACTTTAAAAAAGGAAAAAACACCTGTTTTGTTTATGTTTCATGGCTATGGTAGTGATGAAAATGATTTGTTTTCATTTGCCTCTGAGCTTCAGGAAGAATTATGTATTATATCCGTTAGAGCTCCGTATCCTATGCAACCATATGGTAATGCTTGGTATGCCATTTATTTTGATGCAGCACAAGGAAAATTTAGTGATGATGAACAGGCCATAGAATCTAGAGATAAAATAGCAGTTTTTATAGATGAGGCTGTTGCAGCTTATAATCTGGATGCTGATAATGTCACGTTGCTTGGTTTTAGTCAAGGTACCATTCTTAGTTATGCTGTTGCACTTTCTTATCCTGAAAAGGTTAAAAATGTAGTAGCACTGAGTGGATATCTAAATGAAGATATTATTATAGAAGGTTATAAACTTATGGACTTTTCCAAACTTAATATCTATTGCTCGCACGGAAACGTAGATCAGGTAATCCCCGTGGATTGGGCTAGAAAAGCACCCGTAAAACTAGCAGAACTCGGAATACGGACTAACTTAAACGAATTTCCGGTGGGTCACGGTGTAGCACCCCAAAATTTTTATCAATTTAAAGACTGGCTAAATACGCACCTATAAAATTATATTCTGAACCACACTAATTGTTAGTTTTTTTCGTTGCAATAGAATCACTCATCTTAAAACTCTAAAAATGAAAACACTGAGTACCCCGATGGTTTTCTTGCTATTGTTATCCTTCCAATTAAGTATAGCGCAAATTACATATCAGTCTGCATTTCCAAATATAGATTTTGAGTTTCCTGTAGAAATACAATCTCCCGGAGATGGGACAGATCGGATGTTTATTGTCGAGCAGCGAGGAAGAATCAAAGTATTTCCAAGAATGAATAATGTTGTTGCCAATGATGTGGATATTTATTTGAATATCACGGATCGTGTTCGTTTTAGGGACGGCCAAGAAGTAGGTCTCTTGGGATTGGCTTTTCATCCCGAATATGAAACTAATGGTTATTTTTACACGTACTATACCACAGACAGCCCTGTACCAAATATTACAGTAAGAATGGTACTCTCCAGGTTTACAGTGAGCACGACCAATCCTAATTTTGTAGATCCTGATAGCGAACTGATACTTTTTCAATTTGATAAAAATCAAAATAGCAGTAATCATAATGGCGGTAAAATTGCTTTTGGTCCGGATGGATATTTGTATATCTCTATTGGTGATGGAGGAGGCGGAAATGATCCCGAGGGTAATGGACAAAATAAAAACACTGTTTTTGGAAGTATTCTGAGAATAGATGTAGATATGGATGGTAACAATCCGGTAGAAACAAATCCTGATTTGCCGAATGGAAATTATGAAATCCCGAGTGATAATCCTTTAATCAATAAGGATGGGTTAGATGAAATTTATGCATATGGAATTAGAAATACGTGGAAGTTCTCATTTGATGATGTAACCGGTAGATTATGGGGAGCGGATGTTGGTCAGGGTGCTTTCGAAGAAATAAATCTCGTAGAAAATGGTAAAAACTATGGGTGGAGCAGATTTGAAGCCAACTCGATAGCTAACAGCGATGTAATCATCGATGAATCAACTGTTTTTCCAGTTTATTTCTATGACAGAAATCAAGGAGATCGATCCATTACCGGCGGTTATGTTTATCGAGGCTCAGAAATTAGCAGTTTGAGCCCGGATATTAATTCCAAATATGTTTATGGTGATTACGTAAGCGGTAGAGTCTGGGTATTAGATTACAATCCAACTACAGAGATCGCCAGCAGCACATTACTATTTAAAACCTCCGGCGAGCTTGTTTCTTCATTTGGAGTGGATAAAAATGGTGAGTTATATTTTAGCGATTACGGAAGTAATGCCCAAATATATAAGTTAGTGGATGGTGTTTCCGGACCTTCAGGAACTGCAGTAAATGGTATTGGTCAATGGAAGTCATTGGATGAGGGAATTCCTAATGGTATTGTACAATCTATAGCTACGGATACCAACGGAGATGTTTATCACGCCGGTACATTTAATCAAGTAGGAAATGTTACAGCAAATAATATTGCCGTTTGGAATGAATCAACAGGTTGGAGAACATTAGGCACAGGATCAAATGGAACCATTAATACGATTAAAATAGCACCTAACGGAAATGTATATGCGGGCGGTGCTTTTACAGAAATAGGAGGAGTTTCTGCGCAGAATATAGCCGTATGGAATGGAAGTAACTGGTCTGCTCTTGGATCTGGAGTCGATGGAACCGTTGCTTCACTAGAGATCGATACAAACGGAAATGTTTATGTAGGCGGAGTTTTTGAAACTGTTAATGGTATTACCGTACGAAATATAGCTTTATGGAACGGTTCAACTTGGTCAGCTTTAACAGATGTAACAAATGCTGTATCCGGAACTAACAATGAAGTACGATCTATGGCATTAGACAGCGACGGAACGCTTTATGTGGGTGGAAATTTTGATGAAGCCGGAAATGTTACTGCCAATAGAATTGCTACCTGGAATGGAACCAATTGGGAAACTTTAGGAACAGGAACCAGTGGCTTTGTAGAAGCAATTGCCATCACACCGACTGATGTGTTTATTGGAGGTAACTTTACCATTGCAGGTGGACAGACAGTTAACCGTATAGCGAGGTGGAATAAAAACAACTCTAGCTGGTCTGCGTTAGGTAACGGTGTAAATAATATTGTGAATTCACTAATTCACGATGGAAATAATGTGTATGTCGGCGGTGCATTTGATACCGCCAACATTGATAATAGTGAAAGTATTATTGTAAATAATATCGCCAGATGGAATGAAACCAGTGGTTGGGAAGCATTAGGTACAAACACCAATGTAGGGGTGGATATCAAATTAAATACTCTAAATTTTGCTTCTGATGGTGATGGAATAGATAAAATTTTTGCGGGTGGCAATTTTTCAACTGCAGGAGCCATAAATTCAAATAATACGGCTCAATGGCTATCAGAAAATGTTTTAAATATTCCGGATACTACTGACCAGCAAACCTTATATCTGTACCCTAATCCAACGACAGGTATGGTTCAATTACCAAATGATAATGATTGGATACTAACAGACAATTCAGGTAAAATTATTGAAAAAGGTAGAAGTTCCGTTCTAGATATTTCAAAATATGCAGTAGGGATGTATTTTCTAAAAATAAAAAACAAGACTACTTTGAAAATAATAAAAAGATAATTGATTCGTGTTTAGTGGTACTCATCGTTTAACCTAACACCGTCAAGAATCATCGGAGTTATCTTTTTTATTCGGGAAATTCTGGTGGCCTTTCGTTTTGCATTGATTATATAATTTGCGTTTCTTTTGCTTGAAAAGAGTACTTATTAATGCTGGTTTTTACAGCCCATTTATACCAAGAACGGCTGTGTAGTTCCTTAGACATTTTTATATCCTTTTATTTTTATATTTCACCTCTCCTATGGTGCAGAATCTTCATTGCCTCTAACTTTTAATTTTATCAATTTTTCATTAATTCTCTAAAATAAACACGATAAAAAAATTTGGCATCAAATTTGATAGATTTTTTTTTCAAAATCAACTTATGAGGGCTTTATTGTATATTACTCTTTTCTTACTACTATTTTCATCTTGTATTCCCACGAAAATTGCTCCTGATATTAAAGGTGAAAAGGTGATGGTAGCCAAAAAATTTAAAAAACAGTTGCCAAAAATAAATGGTTTCATTTTCGAAGACCCAAAAAACGCTAATGAATTTTATAAGTATATCAACACCAGATTTCAAAAAAATAATGTAGATGTTCGATGGAATGTTCCCTTTACAATTGACAATGAAAAATATTATCTTTCATTTTACGAAGTAGAAAGAACATCAAACACGATCAATCTAGCGCCAATGATTATAGATGCGGCGCTTGAAAACAACGACATAGTGCCCATCTTAGAAGATTCTTATACCAGTCGTAGTGGAAAATGGTATCTAGTTCTAACCGTTGATGACGAAAATTTTTATGATTGTCTTAAAGAAAATTACCCTAAGAGAGAGACTGTAGTAGCATACTTAAAGCAATTGAAAAAACATTATTTATCTACAAATAACTATGATTCCTTGCTATTTGGGAAATAGAAAAGAGAATTTGAATGTTTGACTAACCTATACCCCACTATTTAATTGGGATATAAAAATCAACAATGCATTTGTTTTCAGGATGTGTTCGGAAATCATTGTGATACATTTCAAAAGGTTTTTCTTCTGCTTTAATAAAACCGTTTTCACTCATCCATAAAAAAAGACTACTCCAGGCTTTTTCGAAGTCATTTGGAGTTATTTCAAAATGACCAATAATACATCGCCCTTTTTTGATAGTAAGAGGAGTTATTTCACCTTCAGCAACAAAAGTTTTCTCCATCAATACACCAACATTCATTCTTACTTTATCAGGAGAAGTTATTTTAAAACTATCATGAAATATCCTTGCCAATTTGGTTTCAGGTTTTTCTAAAACACCCATTAATCTGGCCCATTTTATTAGCTTTTCAAAAGTATGTTCTATTCCTTCTACTCCAATATGAGTAATACTTGCAAAGTGTAACTCAGGCGTTTCTTTAATTTCAATTTTTGCATTCATTTTAATCCAGTTTAAATGATTAGTAATGTTGCAAATGTAATTTTCAAAAATTAGGTGTTCTTGTCCGATCTTGCTTTCGTTTTTACCGATCTTGCTAAATTTACTTGGAAGTTGTTTTCGAAATTCTGTGGGGCTTACTCCGTAAAACTTTTTGAATGCTCTGGTAAACGAAGAATTACTATTGAAGCCATATTGAAGTGATAATTCCGAAATGTTTACCTCTTTTTTATGCATTAAAACTGAAGCCATTTTTTCAATCCGCCTCCTATTGACATAAGCATTAAGAGGTTCACCAATTACAGCTTTAAAGATTCTATGAAAATGAAAAGGAGAATATAACGCTACTTTCGAAACAGATGCTAATGACACATCACCATCTAGATGCTCATCGATAAATTTTAGTACTAAATTTATTTTTTTGATGTAGTCTTTATTGGTGTCTCTTTCTTTTATCAATTTTTGCAATATAAATTAGCTGGAAGTTTTTTAAAACCGGATCTCTACATTCTCAATCACTGCCGAATTCCACTCAAATTCAATTAATAAACTTTTGTCCGTTTCATTCCAATTAAACAAAATTTTATCACTTCCAATGGTTACAGATTTAGGAACAACATTCATATTATGAATAATTAATGAGATTTTACGAGAAGTTTTACCATAATCATTTCCGGTTTCGGCTTTTAAATTTATGGAAAGCGTAGTATCAAGATACGTACTTTCAAAGTTTAGTATTTCGTATTTTCCTTTTTCATATGCCTTAGGTGTTCTGCCATCATCATCATATAATTTCCCTTGACCAGTTTCAATATTTGCATCGTGATAATAATGTAAAGTAATCTCTTTTGTACTATATACTTCAGTATTTTGTATTGTGGTTACCATCGGAATAAATGCTCCTCCTTTTACATATACAGGAACGTGATCTTCTGATGTTTCTACAGTAATATACCTTCCTCCTTCATATTTTTGATCGGTATAAAAATCAAACCAATTAGAACCTTTAGGAAAATAAACATCCTTTGATACCACACCGGCTTTCACGATTGGTGAAACCAGAAAACTATCACCCCATAAATACGTATTGGATACCGTTTGTAATTCTTTGGTATCAACATCTTCAAAAAATAAAGGTCTCATTAATGGTACCCCTGTCTGATTATTTTCAAAGGCCAATGTATAATTATAAGGAAGCATTTGATATCTCAGCTCTATACTTTGTTTCGCAAGTTCTTTAGTTTTTTTGTCATGAAAAACAGGCTCTGGAGCGATGTGTTCTTGAGCATGTGGTCTGTATATCGGTTGAAAAACTCCATATTGCAACCAGCGAGTATATAACTCTGCATCAAATTTTTCTCCACCAGCAAAACCACCAAGATCCGAATGCATATATCCCAATCCCTGAATAGCCATGGACAATGCAATTTCCGTTTGTGGTTGTAATCCTCCCCAACTTCTGTTTACATCTCCTGACCACGGAATCATCCCGAATCGCTGTGATCCTGAATATCCAGCTCTCATTAAGATAAACGGTCGCTGATCAGGAAAATCTTTTTGATATCCTTCCTGAATCAGTCTTGCCCAATCGTGACCATATATATTATGCACTTCGTCTGCTGACCCAGTTGCGTGCAATAATGCTGAAGGATGTACTTCTGGTTCTCCAAGATCTCCCCACCATCCTGCTACTCCATAATCCTGAATATATGTTCTATAGATATTCCAAAACCAGTCTTTTCCTTTTTGATCATAAATATCTATAATTCCAGTATTGCCAAAATAAAAATCATAAGTGTAAGGATTACCCGAAGCATCTTTTCCTAATACTTTCTGGGTCACAGCCTCATCCCATTTCTTTGATGTAGATAAAACGAAGGGCTCTGTAATTAAAATCGTTTTAATTCCTTGATCTTTAAAATCATTAATCATTTGTTTTGGGTTGGGAAATGAATCTTTAAGAAACTCTAAGTTCCCCATATGACCTTTAATATCCTTACCAAACCAGTAGATATCTAAGATAACTGCATCTAGTGGAATAGAATCGTTCTTAAACTTAGCTATGGTCTCTTTGGTTTCTTTTTCTGAATGATACCCAAAACGACTTGCAAAATTACCAAACGCCCATCTGGGCGGTAACGGTTGTTTTCCGGTTAAATCTGTATATTGATCCATCAGGTCTGGCCAATTGTCACCAGCTACAACCTGATACGTCTTTCGACCATTAATAGTTTCATAACTCAGTGTATTGTCTTTTTTGCTATCAATATCAAGAAAACCAATTGGCGCGTTATCAAAATGAACTGCATATATTTTAGAAGATAACACTAATGGCATCGTATAATTCATTAACTCTGACCGGGTCTCGTATCCATAATGAGCCTTATTATATAGTTGTAATCGATTACCTCTCCTATTCATTCCAACTACCCTAGCACCAGCTCCATAAATGACTTCTTCTTTATCTAAATTGAAATTTAGAATCTCCGTAGAATCTGTTCTGATATAACCTTTTTTTTCAGAAATTAGGTCTTTCCCTTGATACGTATATGATATTTGAAAAGGCTGTTTGGTTATAATGACTTTTATTCCATCAGAACCATAAACCAGAGTACTGTCAGTTTCATTTAGTTGAGATACAATTCCTTTTTCCATAACCACTGCATGCGATTTAGGGTCAAAGGTTTCCCCTATTGGAACAAAAGAAGTTTCTATAATTTTATCAGAGTAAAGTTTGATAATATATACTCCATTATCTCTGGGGATCTCAATGAACCGGTCATTCTTATAGCTATCAATATTCGCTACAAAATCACTGGAAGCATTTTTACAAGAAAACGCTACAAACGATACGATTCCGAAAAGTAAAAAAGAAATAAATCTTGACTTCATTTTTAATGGATTTTTACTATTGTGAATATGATTCAAATATACTAGAAACCCTTTAACATAAGGGAATAACTATAAACAGGATTGTCGAATTATTAAATTTTCACTTAAATTCAAGAATTGTAAGAAATATCACAATAGTTTACTACAACGATTTCGTCGAACTTGTAGATAATAAAAAAACTGCATATCACCGCAAGTCTTTTAATCTAGTTAGAATCAGGTACTAACTTCTGGGGTATAAAAATGACTTCTCAACTTCAAAGTCTACGACTCCATCTTTTCGCACATCGTAAACTATAAATAGCTGACCCCAATACGTTCCATCCGTAAAATCTGCTATAATCCATTTATGGTTTAGTAACCGAACTTTATTAATCGCCATATTTCCTTCCATACCTACAAAAGGGACAATCGGATTGTCTTTACCAGCCTTATTCTGACTAACTATTTGATCACTAATTGTTAGTGCTAGTTGTTTGGCATTATATCCTTGCTCTTCGAAATAACTAATAGCTTCCTCGTCACTTTCTAAGGAAAAATAGGTAAGTTCCAGAATTCTGTCTATTAACGAATCTTTCTCTGAATTTTGAGCCTTTATTGCTTCATCTTTTTCCTCTATCCTGGACATCAAATTCTCGATCTTTCCATCATAAGATTCTTTAGCCTTTTTGGCATTCATAAATTGATATAATATAAAGAGTAATGAAAAAATAAACAGGTATAAGAATATTTTACTTCGCATATCAAATTGTAATTTTTAAATTATCGTAGGCGATAAAAACATTTTTTGGTAATTGTTGTTGTACCTCTTCATGAAATCCTAACATATGGCTAATGTGTGTTAAATAAGCTTTCTCGGGCTTTATTTCTTCAATAAATTCCAAAGCTTCCTCCAGGTTAAAATGCGAGTGATGTGGTTCTATCCTTAATGCACTAACTACCAGCACCTTAACGTCTTTGAGTTTTACCCGTTCTTCTTTCTCTATCGTTTTAACATCCGTGAGATACGCAAAATCCTTAAATCTAAATCCAAAAACCTGTAATCGGTTGTGCATCAGATTAATTGGAATCACATCCAGGTTACCCAGTGCAAATGGTTGGTTAGTTAGTTCATTTTCTATAACACTGGGAGCGCCCGGATATTTATTTTCTGATAAAAAAATATAACTAAATCTTGATCTTAATGATTCTAGAACCCTATTATGTGCATATACCGGAATATCACCTTGCCTAAAGAAAAAAGGTCTGATATCATCCATCCCCATCGTATGGTCAGCATGTTCATGGGTAAAAATGATTCCGTCGATCCAGGTCACATTATTTGCCAGCATTTGTTGCCTGAAATCTGGCCCACAATCAATTACATACTGGTATTCATCCCAGGATATAAGAACAGAAACACGTAATCTCTTATCTTTTGGATTTTTACTTAAACATACAGGATGAGTGCTTCCTATTATCGGAATTCCCTGTGATGTTCCAGTACCAAGAAAAGTAACTTCCATATGCTGTATTGAGCGAAAGCAAATGTACTTATAATTTTTTTGGTCAAAAAGTAATTCAATTAGATGCTTTATTATTTATACCAATTATAAAATGTAAAAATTAGCTCCTACTTTTTTTTAATAATACTTAATGTATTAGTAACTTTACATAAACAAAAAAAGCCCTTTTCGCTATGCCTATTACTATTATGGGAGACAAAGAATTCGAGTCTGTCCCTTCGCTTAAAAGCAAAGCTCTTCGCATCAATCTAAATGCAAACATCTATGGTACCTTTGCCGAAATTGGTGCTGGTCAGGAAACAGCACGTAATTTCTTTAGAGCCGGAGGTGCTTCTGGTACTATTGCAAAGGCGATGAGTGCCTATGATAAAGATTTTAGTGATGCCATTTATGGAATAGAAGATGATAAACGTTATGTCACCGAGGCACGATTAAAAAAAATGCTCAGGCATGAGGTTCGACTTATAGAGGAACGTATTAAAAGGGAAAAACATCCTAATAAACTATTTTTTAGTTATGCGAATACCGTTGCTACAATAGATTTTGCAAAAAAATATAAAGGACACGGTTGGGTAGGTATTCGGTATCAAACGAAACCGGATGAAGATTATAACGAAATTATCCTGCATATTCGTTTTCACGAAAACGATGCCAGATTACAGCAAATGACATTAGGTGTTTTAGGTGTAAACCTAATTTATGGGGCATATTATAAATATGATAACCCAAAGAAGCTACTACGTTATCTTTATGATCATTTAGATAAAGATCAGATAGAAATTGATACCATAAATTTTTCAGGACCCCGATTCCAGAAGGTTGATAATAGATTGATGAGCTTACAGTTGGTCAAGAATGGAATGACAGAGGCAGTAATGTTTGGACCTGATGGTAATAATGTGTTACCAGCTGCAGTATTGTATAAAAAGAATATTCTGGCACTTAGGGGTAGTTTTAGACCTGTGACAAAAGTAAATATGGATATTTACAAAAAGTCGCTCAATATGTTCCTGAATGAAAACAAGGTAAGAAAGGAAAAAAGTATAGAGATTTTTGAGATTACTCTATCTAATCTGAGAGCAGAAGGAGAAATTGATGAAGAAGATTTTATGTCCAGAGCGAGACTGTTGTGTTCTTTAGGACAAACGGTGATGATTTCTAATTTCCAGGAGTATTATAAGGTTGTAGAGTATTTTTCTAACTATACCAAAGAACGTATGGCTCTATCTATGGGTGTAAACAATTTGGTGGACATTTTTGATGAGAAATATTACCGACATCTAAGTGGTGGCATTCTGGAAGCTTTTGGAAAACTTTTCTTCAAAGATCTTAAAGTATATTTATATCCGCTTAAAGATCCCGTAACCGGCGAACTAACTACCAGCGAAAACCTGAAGGTTCACCCAAGAATGAAGGAATTATACAAATTCTTCAAGCATAATGGTAAACTGCAGGATATTGTGGATTATGATCCTTCTATCATGGATATATATTCCAGAGAGGTACTTCAAAAAATTCAGGACGGAGAGTCCGGATGGGAAGAACAATTGCCAGAATTAATCCCGGAAATGATTAAAGAAAATAACTTCTTTGGTTATAAAGAAAAGGAGACAGTTTAGCAATATATAAGATCGACATACATACGATGACCTTATCCGATTCTAAACGTTTACAATAATTTACAAATGCTTACAATCGAAAAGGTACGCATATAAACATGTTAGCAGCAATAATCGTAAATGACTAAAATAAATTTAATTCAACCCGAAAAAGTAAGTCTTAAAGACCATCCTGTTTTGACAGAAGCTTGGCTCCAAGATATTATTGCTAAAACCCCCGAAATTATCGGACTTGGAGATCTTATTCTAAAAGATAAGGAACGAAAGCAAATTAGAGCAGGCCGTTTAGACATTTTACTTCAAGACCCAGAAATAAATAAGAGATACGAAGTAGAAATTCAACTTGGAAAAACGGACGAAAGCCATATAATAAGAACAATCGAATATTGGGATATCGAACGAAAAAGATATCCTCAATACGAACACTGTGCAGTAATTATAGCAGAGGAAATTACAAGTCGATTTTTAAATGTAATTGGACTTTTTAACGGTAATATTCCACTCATTGCAATTCAACTAACTGCATACAAAAATGGTAATGATTATTTCCTAACTTTCAACAAAGTATTAGATGAAATGACTCTAGGACTAGTGGATGATGACGAAGAGATTAGTGAACCAACAGACCGAAATTATTGGGAAACACAAAAAGGAACCCCGAAAACGGTAAAAGTTGTAGATGAAGCATTGGACTTAATAACAGAAGTAATTCCAGGTTATCAATTAAAGTACAACAAATTCTACATTGGACTTGCTCAAAATGGACGAGCAGATAATTTTGTGCTTTTTCGAGCCAAAAAGAATTTCACTAGAATGGAAATACGACTTGACAAATCAGAAGAGCTTGAAAATAAAATTGAAAGTCTGGGAATTGATTTAATGGATTATGATAAAAGGTATGGAAAATATAGAATAAAAATATCTTCCAACGATTTAAAAAAACACAGAGATTTCATAAAAGACCTTGTCCGACAATCTAAAGGTTTACCGAACGAAATGAAAAATGAAGAATAAAGCTGCTAACATTATATAACAAAACATAGCTGCCCTTTGGGTCAGCAACGTTTGTTATATTTACCGTTGTGTAGAATTTTGAAAAACCAAATGCAAATGATAAGACCTTACGTTCTGGCAGATACAAACTGGAAACATTTAAAAGATGAAAAATTTGATTTAGCTGTTCTTCCGTGGGGAGCAACGGAAGCCCATAATTATCATTTGCCTTACTCAACTGATGTAATTGAGGGAACAGCAATAGCAGAGGAAGCTGGAAGAATTGCTTGGGAAAAAGGAGCAAAAGTCATCATATTACCAACAATTCCTTTTGGAGTTAATACCGGACAACCCGACATATACTTGGATATGAATTTAAACCCAAGTACTCAATTCCTAATGCTAAAAGACATAATTGAGGTATTAGACCGTCAAGGTGTACAAAAGTTTATGATTTTGAACAGCCACGGAGGGAATAATTGGAAATCAATGATTAGAGAACTTGGATTATTATATCCAAAAATGTTTTTAAGCGTTGGAGAGTGGGTAAAGGTTGTTAACCGAAATGATTTTTTTGATGACCCAGGTGACCACGCTGACGAAATGGAAACTAGTCTGATTCTTCATCTAGCGCCTGAATTAGTTCTTCCAAAAAAAGATTGGGGAGACGGAAAAGAAAAAAAGAACAAAATAAAAGCCTTTAATGATGGTTGGGCTTGGACCGAAAGGCCTTGGAGCAAAATAAGCGAAGACACTGGAACTGGGAATCCAAAAGCTTCCACTAAGGAAAAAGGAGAAAGATTTTTCAACGCTATTTGCAGTAAGCTGGGAGACTTATTTTTGGAAATTTCAAACGCAGATACTAATAACCTTTATGAATAAAAACTCTACACAATCGAGTAGCCTGACGCGGTAATAGCTTACCGCGTTGAGGCTCTCACACCACCAAGATCCTGAATCAAGTTCAGGACAGGCCAAGCGGTTCTCGTATACGGCGGTTCATTACATTAGAACTTCACTTTATGGTAGTATGATAGCATACTCTGGTAGCCTCTTTTAAAGAGTCTTTCCTTAGTTATGGTGGTTCCTAATATGGGGCTTTGGGCTACTGCCCATCCTCCCATACGAGTCCTACTCCAAGCATAAGCTTGTCCTTGTTTGACTCCTAGTCTAATCAGATTCTTGCGCTTACGCTCCGGCTTCTTCCAATCATGCCAAATACAGTATCGTAGACGATTTCGTAGCCATTCATCCAATTTCTTGAGTTTGGCGTGTATATTCCCTAATCGGAAATTATAAATCCATCCCCTGTAGATTTCTTGGATTCTTTGCAACCGCTCTGTCAATGTAAGCGGAATGGTTTTCTTGGTAGCTTGCCTGAGTTTGCGCTTTAGGGTTTCCCAGGGTTTATTAGCTACCACTAACTGATACCGACCCTTACTTCCCTTCTCATACACAGAGACAAATCCATACCCTAGGACTTTAAAGTCTTTTGGGCGAACAATACCGCTCTTGGCTCTATTGATTGGTAAATCTAGGTGATCGCGCAAATACCTATACACTTCATTACCAATCCGTCGAGCTACTGCCTTGCTACTGGTATAGATACTAAAATCATCGGCATAGCGGATAAATCGATACCCGTTACCTGACAAATACTGATCCAATTGATCCAGTAGGATATTAGATAGCAATGGACTCAGTGGACTGCCTTGTGGCAAACCCTTGCGACGTTTGTGTAAACGACCATCAATCTCAATAGGAGCTCGTAGCCATTTACGAATCAATCGCAAGGTCGTTCTGCAAGGGACTCGATTATAAATCAATTGTAGTGTCTTGTAGTGTTGAACTTGGTCAAAGAAACCTTGCAAGTCAATATCAACGATGTCTTGGAATCCAGCATTGATATACTCTTGACCCTTCAATACCGCTTGTTGCAAATTCTTCTTAGGACGAAAACCATAACTCTCTGGCTTGAAGTTAACTTCAAAACAAATAGCCAATTGTTGGCTAACAGCTTGCTGTAGCCATCTATCCACTACCGTAGGAATACCCAGTAATCTGGTCTTTCCGTTGCCTTTGGAAATACGAACCCCTCTGATCGGTGAGACTTGATAATCATCACAGAGAATATCGGTGATAATCTCTGCTCGATGCATTCGTACATAAGACAGTAACTCGCTTGTAACCATACCGTCAACCCCTGCGCTACCTTGGTTAGTAATAACTCGGGTGCAGGCAAGCATTAGGTTTCTAGGTGCAAGTACTTGTCTTATCATAAATAATGTAATTCCTGTTCGTCTAAGTATAGACTATCATAATGATTCCTATACGAATCTCAACCAATGTAACGTTCTGTCCTTCCTTACTTGTGAGTCCTATGAGTTTACTGCTACTCAACTCGTTTCCTGTAAGTACTATGACTTCTGCTGACTTATCCTTCTATCTAACCCGTAGATTAGGAGACCTCCCTCGGTAAGGTAAATACCCTCTAGTTAATCACTGCTGAATCTACTATCATAACCTTTTCTTGTGGACGTTACTAAGATGTGCTAGCTTATCCAAATTATAATAGCCTCTATATTCAGTTCCTGTTCAGCCTGTCCTGAGCTCGTCGAACGGATCAGTACCAACTACGCAGTCTGGCTTACTTCAGTGTAAGGGTCACCCCAAACCACCTTGCCACTTGCTTTGCTTACGGACACGACTCCGCGCATAAGGGACTTTAACCCGTTGGGACATCCTTTAAAAGGATTATATTTACCATTCAAGGCACACACATTATATATGAAATCAGAGCAAATTTTAGTGCTAAATCGAAAGGTTATTTCCTTTTTGCAGTGGCGCTAGATTTTTATAAATTAACAAGAAATAAAAATGCGCAGATAGATCGATTGGTTCAGGCTTAATTGCCTTGCTCCGATACATATATTTGGCGTTAGGTTTCATACCCAAATAACAATCAAATTTAATTTTTTCGTATTTTTGAAACAAAGGAAAGGAAATGGATATTAAAACTTCTAAAATTGAGCTGGTTAAAATGATTTTGAATATCGATAGTAGTGAATTCATTAAAAAAGTGACTGACTATATTAACAATGAAAAAGCAGATTTTTGGAATGATTTAAGTGCATCAGAAAAAAAAGAAATTAAAAGAGGGATTGAGGGACTCGAAAAAGGCCAGCGAATTTCTTATGATGATGTTTTGAAAAAGATTTCTTAATGAAAGTTTACCTATCTGAACTTGCCGAATCTAAACTTCTAAAACTCACTGAATATCTTATAGAAAAATGGAATCTAAAAGTTAAAAACGAGTTTGTAACTAAATTAACTGAAAAAATTAATCAAATAACTTTACAACCCGATAGTTGTCCAAGATCTAAGGAGTTAAATGGACTTTATAAATGTGTTGTTACAAAACAAACGACTTTTTATTACAGAGTTAATTTTGAAAAAAAAGAAATCGAAATAATTACTCTCTTTGATACAAGGCAAAACCCAAGTAAACTTAAAAAGCAATTAAAATAGTACGAAAACCTAACATTTTTTATCTTCAATTACATAAATGAGCGAACATTACGAACACGACAAACAAATTACGACCAATATCCTTAAAGACATTGAAGAACATAGAGTACATATTGCTTTTGTGGAAAGTGATGGATATTGTCCGAGGTTCGGATATTCAATTGGACTTTATAAGGAATTCAATCATCCTGAATTGATATTAATTGGACTTGACCCTGAATCAACTGGAGCTCTAATAAATAATGCAAAGGACGAAATTGAAAAAGGAAATAGATTTATTGAAGGAGTTAATTATATGGATTTTCTTGTCGAACTTCCTGTTCAGTTTGTTAATGTAGAGAAAGAACATTATCCTGATTATTTAGGCTATGCAGGTTGGTACAATGACAATTCAGTAGATTTTCCAACCCTTCAAATAGCTTGGCCTGATAGAGAAGGTAAATTTCCTTGGGAACAGGAATTCAATCAAAATTTCAAATTCAAACAGCCATTACTGGATAGAAATACAGAATTTAAGTTTCTTGAAAAACGAAATCTTGGAGTATTTACAACTTCTGATGTTTTAAATGGAGAGCCTATAAAGTTTGTTTATCATAATGAAGATGGAGATTGGCAGTTCCACTCTAAGCAAGAACCTAATCTAGATGATGCAAAAATTGTATGCCTAGAGGAGCTTGTAAAAAAAGACCCTACTCTAAATGAAATTTATTATCTGAATTACGGAGAATCTGCGGTGAGGAACTCAATTGGGGAAAAATGGAATATATTTGAATAAGAAAAAAGAAGATAATCGAGTAGCCTGACGCGGTAATAGCTTACCGCGTTGAGGCTCTCACACCACCAAGATCCTGAATCAAGTTCAGG
>CANMSL010000020.1 GCA_947500505.1 uncultured Aquimarina sp.
ACAACAATACTTTTTCTTAAGAAATTTAAAACCTTTTTGTAACAACCTAAAAACATTAAACTTACGCAATAAAAAAATAAAATTTGAAGCAAAACTTTTCACATTAAACCTAAAAAACCCCTCTAAATTACTCCTTAATATGTAGTTACATAAACTGTAATTAAAATAACATTACACTAAACACTTAAAACAGCGAACATTCACTAATTATTTAATAATTGTATACTGTATTTATTGTGAGGATTTTATTATCGTATTATCTTTGCCCTTTTAATTAGAAAAATAATGATCAAAATTACGTTACCAGACGGTTCGGTTAGAGAATATAGCAGTACTGTCACTGCTATGGATGTTGCGAGAGATATCAGCGAAGGGTTTGCCAGAAATGTTATTTCGGCAAAATTTAATGATACTATTATAGAAACAACAACCGAATTGACAACTGACGGAAATCTAGTTTTGTTCACCTGGAGAGATGATGATGGAAAAAAAGCGTTTAGACATTCCACTTCACACGTTTTAGCACAGGCGTTAGAAGAATTATATCCAGGAGTAAAATTATCTATTGGTCCCGCTATTGATAACGGATTCTATTACGACGTAGATCTTGGCGATCAAAGTATATCTGAAAAAGATTTCAAGGGTATTGAAGACAAAATGTTAGAAATTGCCAGAGGAAAGCATGAGTTCAAAATGAGATCGGTTTCCAAAGACGATGCTTTAGCTAAATATAAAGAAGAAGGTAACGAATATAAGATTGAATTAATTGAAAATCTTGAAGACGGAACTATTACTTTTTGTGATCACGACACATTTACAGACCTATGTCGTGGAGGGCATATTCCTAATACCGGACTCATTAAAGCTGTTAAAATTATGAGTGTTGCCGGTGCTTACTGGCGAGGAAATGAAAACAACAAACAACTTACCAGAGTTTACGGCACTTCTTTTCCAAAACAAAAAGAACTTAAAGAACACTTAGAATTACTTGAAGAAGCAAAAAAACGAGATCACAGAAAACTAGGAAAAGAATTAGAATTTTTTACCTTTTCCCAGAAAGTAGGTCAAGGATTACCGTTGTGGCTACCAAAAGGAGCAGCTTTACGTGAGCGATTAGAGCAGTTTCTAAAGAAGGCTCAGAAAAAAGCCGGTTATGAAATGGTAGTTACACCTCATATTGGACAAAAAGAATTATATGTTACCTCAGGTCACTACGCGAAATATGGAGAGGATAGTTTTCAGCCAATAAACACTCCTGCCGAGGGAGAAGAATTCTTATTAAAACCTATGAACTGCCCTCATCATTGTGAGATTTACAATAGCGGGCCATGGTCATATAGAGATTTACCTAAACGATATGCAGAGTTTGGAACTGTATATAGATACGAACAAAGTGGCGAACTTCACGGACTTACAAGAGTACGTGGATTTACACAAGATGACGCACATATATTCTGCACCCCTGATCAATTAGATGAAGAATTCAAAAAAGTAATTGACCTTGTTTTGTATGTTTTCGGATCTTTAGGTTTTGAAAATTTTACAGCTCAAGTATCGGTAAGAGACCTCGATAATCCCGAAAAGTATATTGGAGATATCGAAAATTGGAAAAAAGCTGAAAATGCGATTATCAGTGCTGCAAAAGACAAAGGTTTGAATTATGTGATTGAAACTGGTGAAGCTGCTTTTTATGGTCCAAAACTAGACTTTATGGTTAAAGATGCTTTAGGCAGAAGTTGGCAACTAGGGACTATTCAAGTTGATTATAATTTACCTGAACGTTTTGATCTTCAATATAAAGGCAGTGACAATGAAATGCACAGACCGATAATGATCCATAGAGCTCCTTTTGGGAGTATGGAAAGATTTATTGCTATTTTGTTAGAACATACCGCAGGCAACTTCCCCCTCTGGTTAATGCCCGAACAGGTTATTATCCTATCAATCAGTGAGAAATATGAAAAATACGCTGAAAAAGTTTTAAATTTGTTAGAAAATAACGAAATTCGCGCCCTTGCAGATCATAGAAACGAAACTATGGGAAAAAAAATTAGAGAAGCAGAAATGAAAAAAATTCCTTACATTGTTATTGTAGGGGAGCAAGAAGAAAAGGACAATACAATATCCATTAGAAAACATGGGGGAGAAGATTTAGGAGCGGTAAGTATTGAAAAGTTCACTGAAATTATTACAGAAGAAATAAATAGAACGTTAAAACCATTTAACGGATAAAATAATTAAGTTTAATTTAAAAATTTTAAGTCATAGCAATAAGAAGAAGAAGGTCTCAGAAACCACTAAGAGTAATTAAAGAAGATGCTCACAGAATCAATCATAAAATTAGGGTTGATGAAGTACGCCTAGTAGGCGAAAATGTAGAAGTTGGGGTATATCCAACTAAAAAAGCACTAGCACTTGCTGAAGAGCAAGAGTTAGATCTTGTAGAAATTTCTCCAAAAGCGGTACCGCCTGTTTGTAAAATCATGGACTACAAAAAGTTCTTATATGAGCAGAAAAAAAGGGACAAAGCTCTTAAAAACAAGGCCACCAAAGTCACTATAAAAGAGATTAGATTTGGCCCTAATACCGACGAGCATGACTACGAGTTTAAGAAAAAACATGCAATCAAGTTTTTAAGCGAAGGTGCTAAATTAAAAGCGTATGTTTTCTTTAAAGGTCGTTCTATCATATATAAAGATCAAGGACAGATACTATTATTAAGACTTGCCCAAGAACTAGAAGATTATGGAAAAGTAGAACAAATGCCAAAACTGGAAGGTAAACGTATGATTATGTTTATTGCTCCAAAAAAAACAAAATAAAAAACACAACTTCTTTTTTTTGAAAGAAGTTGTGAAATAATAAGTGAGATTATTATAAAAACCAGGATACAATGCCTAAAATGAAAACAAAATCCAGTGCTAAAAAGCGTTTTAAGCTTACCGGTACTGGTAAAATCAAAAGAAAGCACGCTTTTAAGAGTCATATTTTGACAAAAAAATCTAAAAAGCGAAAGCTTGCTTTGACGCACTCAACATTGGTGCATAAAAGCGATGAAAACAATATTAAAGAACAATTACGTTTAAAGTAATCGCTCTTTAATTAGGTTAAAATTATTATAAACCCAGGAGTTGGGCCTTTAAAAGAATTCAGAATTCAGAATTGCAAATTCAGAATTATTGAATCGCCTACTACTAAAAAATTTAAATTATGCCAAGATCAGTAAATTCTGTTGCAAAAAGAGCTAGAAGAAAAAGAGTTCTTAAGCAAGCAAAGGGTTACTTCGGACGTCGTAAAAACGTTTGGACAGTAGCAAAAAATGCAGTCGACAAAGCTATGTCATATGCTTACAGAGACCGCAGAAACAAAAAAAGAACTTTCCGTGCTTTATGGATTACCCGTATTAATGCTGGTGCCCGCCTTCACGGTATGTCTTATTCTCAATTTATGGGAAAAGTAAAAGCTAATAATATCGAATTAAACCGTAAGGTTCTTGCAGATTTAGCAATGAACAACCCAGAGGCTTTTAAAGCAATTGTAGAAAAAGTAAAGTAATTTTTAATAATATATTTTCTCACTTATAGAAAACCTCGCTTTATTTGCGAGGTTTTTTATTACATGCGTTTTGTTAAAAACGCATTTTAACGATTAAAAAGTGTATTTTATCCGTTAAAATTAAAATTGCATAGTATTTTTTCACTACTTTTGTCGAAATTAAGCTAGTTAAGGAAAGAAATATAATGTAAATACTTATTTAATCACATCTGCTTTTGTTAAAACAAATATTAGGATATGATTATTTAGCTCTGTTTTGAAATATATTTTGGGGAAAAACATGTGGTCTAGATTTAGTTTGTTTCTTAAATGCAAACAATGAAGTTTGATGATAGGATACTCACCAGAAGTAAGACCAATAAACATAATACCCCATGATATCAAATTGGTTTAAAACCTTACCAAAAAAGAAAAAATCAAAGACCCCTTTAAACCCAAAGGAAAAGGATATCCTGCACCTTATTAATTTTTTATGGAAAGAAGTCGATAACTCAACCAATGCTTCGGATCTAAAAAGAAAAATTGATATTTTCAACGAGCACTCCTTAGAAAGCAAAATCAATTCGCTTCCTGAGATATATCTCTTTTTAGAAGATTATATTATTGTAAAAAATGTTTTTCGTAAGTATACAAAACGAAAACTGAGAGAAATTATAAGTAATACTTATAACTCTTTACTTTGTTATCCAAACTTTGCACTAATATTTCATGAACTCAAGAAACAGGAGTTATCCATATGCGGAATATTCCTTACCCAAGTTTTAGAAAAATACTCACAATTAACCAGTACTTTTTACGATTCCGATTTACTAAAAATAAAAGCCTACTTAGAAAGCTTCAGTTATCTTAACACTAATGATATTAATCAGGAGAGAAAGAAGATGTTAGAATTTTCTTCTAAGATATTCCTAAACACAAAAGATACCATAGGAGAAAATGCGATTGCCAACATATATCTAATTGTGTACAAGCAACATTTTCAATATTATCACTTGCTTGACACTTTTACTGCGACTTTGAATGTAATTCCTGAAGATATTTTCGCAAAAGACCTCATTAACTTCCCGAGTAAACAGCAAATGCTAAAAATGCTACAGAAACAGTTGCATAGTTTGGAAGAAGTTAATGAAAGACTTACAAAAGAAATAATTGATCGTAAAAAGATAGAAGAGGATCTGAAACATAGTGAGAATCTAAAATCCAGTATTTTAAACACTGCCCTCGATGGGATTATCTTAGTTGATAATGATGGAATAGTACAGGATTGGAATAAGCAAGCAGAGATTATTCTGAGGGTTAATAAGCACGAAACTATGGGGAAAAGTATTTATTCGCTCGTCCCCCACGAACTAAGAGAAGAACTAAGAAGTAGTTTCAGTAATTATATTAAAACTGGCGAGGGGCAGCTAATTAACAAAAGAGTAGAGACATCTGTACCTTTAAGAGACGGTACTATAGTTTATGTAGAACTTACTATCATAGCTATTAAAACTAATGATGATCATCTTTTTAGTGCTTTTTTCAGAGATATAACGAATAAAAAGCTCATCGATAATGAAATCAGAGAGGCTAAAGTTTTTGCAGAAAAGTCGGCAAAGGCAAAATCTATTTTTTTGTCTAACATGAGTCATGAAATCAGAACTCCTTTAAATGTTATATTAGGTCTCACAGGAATTCTACAAAAAAGTGATTTTTCGAATCCCGAAGTGGATAAAACAAACCTAGAAGGCATACAATTCTCTGCAGAAAATCTTTTAGTTCTTGTAAATGATATTTTGGATTTTTCAAAAATTGAGGCAGGTAAACTTACTTGGCAACAAACCGACTTTAACATACACCAGTTTATAAACAATATTTCTCGTGGATTTAAAATCAAAGCAGATGAAAAAGGGATTAACTATGAAACAGTTATTGACTCTTCTCTGCCTAAATTCATCGTTGGTGATCAATTTAGATTAAATCAAATACTTACTAATCTTATAGGGAATGCTATAAAATTCACTCAAAAAGGCGATGTGATTATAAATATTGGGACAGAAATAAAAGAATCAGATGACATAATTATAAGTTTCTCAATAAAAGATACTGGTATAGGGATACCAAAGGATAAACTTGACTATATATTCCACAGTTTTTATCAAGTTCATGAGCCGGGCAAGCACAAGATAGAAGGAACCGGTTTAGGTCTTGCTATATCTAAACAACTTATAGAATTACAAGGAGGTGTTTTAACTGCAGAAAGCACCCCTGAGAAAGGTTCTAACTTCGAGTTTTCGATTAGATACAAAAAAAGTAAATTAACATCCTCTAAACCTGTTTCAGATCAAACCACAAAAATAGAGAATACCCCTTCCTTGTCAGGAATGAGTGTATTAGTTGTAGAAGATAATCAAATGAATCAATTTTTTGTAAAACAATTATTGTCTAACTGGAATATTGCAACAGATATTGCCGAAAATGGAAAAATAGCTTTAGAAAAACTTGATACAAAATCATACGATTTAATCTTAATGGACATGCATATGCCTGTGATGGATGGTCCTGAGACTACTATGCACATTAGAAATTCAAATAATCCTAAAATTAGAAACATTCGGATTGTAGCTTGTTCTGCCGACGTGTTTCCAGAATCTAAAAAAACAGCTACTGAATCCGGAATGGATTTCTATCTTACAAAACCTATTAATGAAAAAGCATTAGAAGAATTATTATTTAGCTTCAAACCTATTACCAATGAGAGTTCTATAATTTCTGATAGAACAAGGATCATACCGAGCAAAAAAAACATCCAAAGGTATCATAGTTTTTGCGATTTTAGTTCGTTAAGCCTAGCCTTTTCGGGAGACAACGAAACAATCCGGTCTATTCTGGAAGTATTTATTGAAGAGACTCCTCGAGATTATCTAAAATTACAAAAAGCAGTAAAGGATAAAAATTTTGCAGTGATTTCAGAGCTTGCCCACAAACTTAAATCAAGTTTTAAGACTCTTGGATTATTTGAACAAGCACTTATTCTTGAGAAAATGGAACAATCCAAAAAAGCAGAACCTGGCGCTAATGATATTTCACTTTTAATGGATACTCTTGATTCTGCATATCCTTTGATTATTATCGAAATTAGAGAACGAATAGATTGTTTGACTACTTAAAAAAAGTAAAATTTCTTCTGTTTTTAAAGCTTCTATAGATTTTACCTTACTACCAGTCTTTTAATCCCTGAGTTTTTATTATTATCGATTTTAACCAAGTACATACCAGGAGGAATAATTGAAACATCAATACCTATTTGTCTTTCATTCATAATATATTTTTCATGAAATACCTTTTTACCTTGCACAGTAAACAAAGTAATTTCTAGCGACGGATCTTCCAAATCATCAAATGTAAAATTGATATATGTTTCTGCCGGATTAGGGAAAAAAGAAAATCTATCAGATAATACATAGTCTTGGATAGAAAGTGCAACCCCTCTTTCTAAATAATCAGCTACTCCACTATTATCGGTATCATCATCAGTAGGATCTCCATTACCATTATAATCTTCATCTATTGTCAAAATCCCATCTCCATCATCATCCATATCTCTATGGTTAGGAATATCATCGCCATCTGTATCTAAAAAATTCTCTCCTATCATTTTTAGCAAAGATTTTCCTGAGATATCTATTTCTCCAGCACTTCCTACTCCATCATTATCATCATCGTCATCTAAATAATCTGGTATTCCGTCTCCATCCGTATCATCATCATCTAGTATCCCATTACCATTAACATCTTCTTCGTTATCAGCAATTCCATCCTGATTGGCGTCTTCGTAACTTATGATTATGCCATCTTCGTATATACAGCCATTAGAATCAACTAACCGCAATGTATAGGTGCCAACGGGTGTATTAAAAATCCCTGTTGCATTAGTTTCCAAAACAACGAGGTCTTGCCTTAAAGAATATTCGAAAGGAGGTGTTCCTCCATTTCCAATTATTTCAATTGTATTATTCGTATCAGAAACATAGTCTATACTTACGTCTGCCTGGATAGGAGCCGGATTAGAAACAGTTACCACCAAACTTATAATACAAGCATTGCTATCCCTACAACTTACTGTATAGTTTCCTGCCACTAAGTTTGTGAAAGAGGGTGATGCTTGATAAGTTAAATTGTCTGTACTATACTCATATGGAGGAACGCCTCCTAGTGCCTCAACTGTAATTCCTCCACTTGGATCATCAAAACAAAATGCACTACTTGTTTCTATTAGCTGAAGTTCTAGAACCTGGGGTTCTGCTAGTAAGATAGAAGTGCCTACCTGACATCCATTAGCATCCGTAACTCTCACTTCATAATCGGCAGACGACAAATTGGAAAAAACAGAATTTGTTGATCCAGGAACAACTTCAATATCATTAGCAAATAGACTATATATATAAGGAGGAACACCTCCTGTTACTTCCAAGTCTAACTCTCCATCACTATCCCCAAAACAACTTATTTCATTAACAGTCAAAATTGTATAAATCAATGGTTCTGGCTCTAAAACTGTAACAAAAACTGCTTCACTACAACCTGAGAATATATCGGATGCTATTACGTTATAATCTCCTGGTGTAATATCAAAAAATATAAAATTTTCTCCTGCTGTTCCTAATTGTAATATACTTCCAGTAGTAGGATCTAGTAATTCATATTGATATTGACCTCCTCCTCCAAAAGTATCTACTATAATCTGAGCATTTGCCTCCCCAAAACAAGTCACATCAATAACAGTAGCGTTTAGACTAAACTCATCTACTTCAATAACCGCAGCTATTTCGATAATACAGGCATTAGCATCTATCACCTCAATTCTATAAGTATTTGAAGGAAGGTTTGTGAATATAAAAGTTTCATTAGATATAGAACCCGAATTTATTATCTCTGTATTATCGCTATCAAAAATCGAATATATATAAGGAGCAGCACCTCCAGAAACCTGTATATCGATACTACCATCTGGAGTAAATAAACAAGATGCATTGGTAAAGGACTGCACAGTACCCATAAAGGAGTCACATATTTGGGATGTAGCTATTTGTACAGTAAACAAGAAGATGGATATACTTAGTAATATTTTAGTAGGAAAATTCATAATTTTCTATTCATTTATTTCAATTAGGATATGCCAAGTTTTATTTTTTAAATAAAGTTCAAATCTATTCAAAAAAAACTAACAGCATGCCCACCAGCATGATTTTGTGGACAAATTACTATTTTTTAGGGATTCCAGTAAAATTGATGACTATTATTAAAGAATTATTGCAGATCTCAAAATTGTTTAATAGCTATATTTGGCCTTATTTTACAAAACACAAAACCATACACTGAATGAGCCAAATAACTAGTCTACAAAATCCAAGAATTAAATTCTTGCACCAGCTCAAAGAAAAGTCCAGGTTGAGAAAAAAAGAGCAACAGTTTGTTATCGAAGGACAGAGAGAAATTGCACTTGCGATCAAAGGTGGTTATCAAATTTCTCAACTATACATATGCACATCTATTATATCGGAGGATAAAACTAAATACATTTTAGACATGATAGATTTTTATCCACAAATATTTGAAATAACAATTGATATCTACCAAAAGCTTTCTCATAGATCCACTACCGAAGGAGTTTTGGCAATAGCCAAATCGAAAGAAATCTCTTTAGACAATTTAGATTTAAATACTGAAAATCCCTTGATTTTGGTTGCAGAATCACCGGAAAAACCTGGAAATATTGGTGCTATACTTCGTACGGCTGATGCCGCAAAAGTAGATGCAGTTATAATAGCCAATCCAAAAACCGATATTTACAACCCAAACATTATAAGATCAAGTGTAGGATGCGTCTTTACTAATAAAATTGCTTTGGGTTCTACATCAGAGATTATTGACTTTTTGAATGAAAGGCAAATAAATCTATATGGAGCTGCACTACAATCTTCTGAAAATTATTATACACAAGACTATACTAAACCGACTGCTATTATCGTTGGTACAGAGGATAAAGGTTTAACTGATGAGTGGTTAAAAAACACGACGCAAAACATTAAAATTCCGATGAGTGGTGCCATAGATTCAATGAATGTTTCGGTAGCTGCAGGAATATTAATTTTCGAGGCAAAACGACAGCGTGATTTTGTTGTCTGAAACTTAAAAAATTATTAACTTTCTAAACCTACAAATCCCAAAGTTACAAACGTAAACAAATGACATCAAACCTACTATTTAATCTATTGATTGCTATTATCATAATAGTATTTCTAATAGATTCGCTATTGGATCTGCTTAATGCAAGACATTATAACAATCACATTCCTAAGGAACTATCTGATGTCTACCCCGAAGATGAATATCAGAAATCAATTGCTTATAAACAAGCCAACTACAAGTTTAAGTTGGTTTCTTCTTCAGTGTCATTATGTATTTTATTATTGTTCTTTTTTATGGATGGTTTTGCTTGGGTTGATGCTATTGCAAGAAGTTTTTCTAACAATTCAATTTTGGTTGGATTAATTTTTTTTGGTATCATTATGATTGGTAGCGACATCTTATCTACACCTGCCTCTTATTATAAAACTTTTGTTATTGAAGAAGAATTTGGATTTAACAAAACTACCATTAAGACTTTTTTTATTGACAAAATAAAAGGAATCATAATGATGATTATTGTTGGTGGTGGATTACTTGCTCTAATTATGTGGTTTTATGAAATTACAGGAAAATACTTTTGGGTATATGCATGGATTCTGATTTCTGTTTTTACTTTGGCTATGAATATGTTTTATGCAAAACTTATAGTACCTCTATTTAATAAACAAACTCCTCTGGAGCCAGGAGCGTTGAGAGATACTATTCAGGCGTATTCTAAAAATGTAGGTTTTCAATTAAAAGACATTTTCGTCATTGATGGGTCTAAAAGAAGTACTAAAGCTAATGCTTATTTTTCAGGTTTAGGAAGTGAAAAAAGAATTACACTGTACGATACTCTAATTAAAGATTTAAGTAACGAAGAAATTGTTGCAGTACTTGCACACGAAGTAGGACACTATAAAAAAAGACATGTAATCATAAACTTATTATTATCCATTTTACTTACAGGAGTTACGCTATGGTTTTTATCTCTTTTTATTGCTAATCCTTTACTATCAGAGGCTTTGGAAGTAGAAATCCCATCTTTTCACATCGGGTTGGTCGCATTTGGTATTCTATATAGTCCTATATCAGAAATTACCGGGTTAATGATGAATGTGGTTTCCAGGGCGTTTGAATATCAAGCAGATGATTACGCTAAAAACTCTTATGATGGTGAAGCCCTTATTACTAGCTTAAAAAAGTTATCTAAAAACAACCTAAGTAACCTCACTCCTCATCCCGCTATGGTATTCATACATTACTCGCATCCAACACTTTTACAAAGGATTAAAAACATAAGAAAACAAATCCACTGAGATAGCTTGGTGGTTACAATTCTTAATTGTATTTTTAAACTATTACTCAAAAATTAGGATCTATATTTTATTTATTGAGCACACGCAATCACATTAAAAAAGGGCTTTCTAAGAAAACTTTATAGTATGACTGAAGCCGCTATAGACGAGGAAAACAAACAAATTGCCAAGCAATACAAAGAATTGCTTCGTATTAGTTATAGAGATCTTAGTAAGGAGGATAAAAAACTAATACGACAGGCTTTTGATATTGCAGTAGATGCGCATAAAGATCAGAGGCGTAAAAGTGGGGAAGCCTACATCTTCCACCCTATTGCTGTTGCCAAAATTGTAGCTAGTGAAATAGGACTCGATGCTACTTCGATAGCTGCGGCATTATTGCACGATGTAGTAGAGGACACTGAATATACATTGGTGGATATTGAACAAATGTTTGGAGAAACGGTTGCTCGTATAGTAGATGGATTAACAAAAATTTCTTCTCTAAAAAAAGATAAAGATATTTCGCTACAGGCGGAAAACTTCAGAAAAATGTTACTTACCCTTAACGATGATGTTAGGGTAATCATTATTAAAATCGCTGATCGTTTGCATAACATGCAAACAATGGATTCTATGCGTCCGGACAAACAAGTCAAAATCGCATCAGAAACTTTATATATATATGCTCCGTTAGCACATCGAATCGGACTTTATAATATTAAAACCGAATTAGAAGATTTAGGTTTAAAATATACTGAACCAGAGGTTTACAAAGATATCCTTGAAAAAATAAAAGAAAGCAAAGAAGAACAAGATGCATATATAAAACGTTTTTCGGATAAAATTAAAGAAGGGCTTGATAAAGAGGGGCTTCATTACGAAATTAAAGGTCGGCCAAAGTCTATTTTTTCTATCAGACGTAAAATTCTAAAGCAAAATATATCTTTTGATGAAGTTTATGACAAATTTGCCATTCGAATTATCTATAAATCAGAGGATATAGAAAATGAAAAGTTTATAGCTTGGAAGATTTATACCATCGTTACAGACTATTATCGACCTAACCCTATTAGACTAAGAGATTGGATCTCTCAACCTAAGTCCACCGGCTACGAAGCATTACATATCACGGTGATAGGTCCAGATAGTCAATGGGTTGAAGTACAGATACGCAGTGAGCGTATGCATGAAATAGCAGAAAAAGGATATGCAGCACATTATAAATATAAAAATACTGAAGAAAAACAGGATCAAGGTCTTGATGGTTGGCTCAACAGATTACAAGAAGCGTTAGAAAACTCTGAAGCTAATGCCGTGGATTTCGTGGAGGAGTTTAAACTTAATCTTTATTCGAAAGAGATTTTTGTTTTTACGCCCGAAGGTGATTTAAAATCCCTTCCTAAAGGAGCAACAGCACTTGATTTTGGTTTCAGTGTTCATACCGAAGTCGGACTTAAGACCAGAGGAGCAAGAGTGAACGGTAAATTGGTTCCTTTAAGTCACGAATTAAATAGCGGAGACCAAGTAGAAATTATAACTTCTAATAAATCAAAACCTTCATCAAACTGGTTAGATTATGCTACCACAGCAAGAGCGAGATCAAAAATAAAATCTGCATTGCGTGATGAAAAGAAACAAATTGCAGAAGAAGGAAAAGTAATATTGAAACGAAAACTACGTTCGCAAAAAATAACATTGAATGAAAAAGTAGTTAACGAGCTTGTACTTTATTTTAAGCTTAAAACAAGTCAAGACTTATTTTATAGAGTGGGAATCGGAACCATTGATAATCAAAAAATCAAGGAATTCGCGACCACAAGAAGTAATGTATTTATGAATTTTATCAAAAATAAAATTCGAAGAGGTAATGTAAAGGATCTTAATAAAGATGAAATCACCTCTAAATATGATCTATTAGTTTTTGGTAAAGACTCGGAAAAACTTGAATATAAACTATCTAATTGCTGTAACCCGATTGCCGGAGATAATGTTTTTGGATTTATTACGGTAAATGAAGGTATCAAAATACATAAAAAAGATTGCCCTAACGCTTTACAATTACAAAGCAATTATGCATATCGAATCATACAAGCTAAATGGATAGACTCGAGTCAGGAAGAATTTAAAGCTGTAATACGATTAAATGGAATTGATAACATAGGTGTTGTTAACGAAGTAACACAAATTATATCAAATAATATGCATTTGGCAATTTATAACATGAATTTTGATACAAATGATGGAGTTTTTACCGGTAAAATTACGGTAGGAGTAAAAAATAAAAACACTTTAAAAACGGTTATTCAAAACCTCTCTAAAGTAAATGGTATTGATAAAGTAGTTCGAGAATAAATGATTCCTTTTTTTATGAATAACTATTTATAAATTGGTCTTCCACTAATGAAAAATAATGTAAATTTGCTTTTTTAAGCAGTATGAGTACCAAAACAACTACGCAAAACGATCAAAATATCGTTAAGAATGTGTTTACTAGTTTTCTAGAGGAAAATGGACATAGAAAAACACCTGAACGCTACGCTATACTTCAGGAAATTTATGAAAGTGAAGAACATTTTGATATTGAATCGCTCTATATCAAAATGAAGAATAAAAATTATCGTGTCAGCCGGGCAACTCTCTACAACACAATAGAACTTTTACTAGACTGCAAACTGGTGCGAAAACATCAATTCGGTCAAAGTCAGGCACAATACGAAAAATCATATTTCGACAGACAACATGACCATCTTATTCTAACGGATAGCGGTGAAGTTTTGGAATTTTGTGATCCCAGAATACAATCCATAAAAAAAACAATCGAGGAAATTTTTGAAGTAGAAATCACCAATCATTCATTGTATTTCTACGGAATTAAAAAGAAACCAACTAATCAAGAAAACTAATGGCGGTAAACTTATTACTTGGTCTTCAATGGGGAGACGAAGGTAAAGGAAAAATTGTAGACGTTCTTACAAAAAATTATGATATTATAGCTAGATTTCAGGGAGGTCCTAATGCGGGACATACACTAGAATTTGATGGTATAAAACACGTATTACATACAATTCCAAGCGGAATTTTTCATGATAAAGCGATTAATTTAGTAGGTAATGGTGTTGTTATCGATCCGGTAATCTTTAAAAAAGAGCTGGATAATCTTGGAAGGTTTAATTTAGATTATAAATCAAAATTAGTAATATCCAGAAAAGCACATTTGATATTACCAACACATAGAATACTTGACGCTGCATCAGAAGCTTCCAAAGGAAAAGCAAAAATTGGTTCTACTCTAAAAGGTATTGGTCCGACCTACATGGATAAAACCGGTCGAAACGGCATCCGAGTAGGCGATTTAGAATTGAGCGATTGGAAAGAAAAATACCGTAACCTTGCTAACAAACACGAAGCGATGATCGATTTCTACGATTCAAAAATAGAATATGATCTTGAAGAATTAGAAAATGAATTCTTTGAAGCTATAAAAACTCTTAAATCTTTGACCTTTATTGATAGCGAAGAATATTTACATCAAGCACAAAAAGAAGGAAAAAAAATATTAGCAGAAGGTGCCCAAGGATCGTTACTTGATATAGATTTCGGGACGTATCCTTTTGTTACTTCTTCTAATACTACAGCTGCCGGAGCCTGTACAGGATTAGGCGTAGCTCCTAATAAAATCAAAGAAGTATTTGGGATTTTTAAGGCATATACAACTCGTGTTGGTAGCGGCCCATTTCCAACCGAATTATTTGATGAAGATGGTGAGACTATGGGACGGGTAGGAAATGAATTTGGTGCTACTACAGGAAGAGCCCGACGATGTGGGTGGTTAGATCTCGTGGCTTTGAAATATGCCGTACACGTAAATGGAGTAACACAACTAATGATGATGAAAGGTGACGTACTTAGTGGTTTTAAAAAGCTAAAAGTATGCACCGCTTACGATTACCAAGGAAAAACAATTACTCATCTACCCTATAATATAGAACCGGAAAATGTAACTCCTGTTTATACAGAATTGAATGGCTGGTCCGAAGATCTCACCAAAATGAATGATAAATCACAATTCCCGAAAGAATTAAATGAGTATATTGAATTTTTAGAAAAAGAATTAGAAACACCAATTACTATTGTTTCTGTTGGACCAGACAGAACGCAGACGATTCATAGGTAATTATATCAACTATATCAAAACTAAATTCCTCAAGTTTAGATACTTGGGGAATTTTTATTATAAAAAACCTTTAGGACATACATCCAGATTTACAACTTTATATGTAGATAATACAAGTTCTGATATGAAATACTCAAACATAACTGTAGCTCATTTAATTGAATAAAAAACACGAGTAACGGCTTCCTGAACTTTTAGAAACGCAACTAGAGATTTTTATGATAAAACTCTGGTTTTTAAATATTTAAAAACCCTATTATTTTCAGTTTAAACAAGTAAACAATGAATTTTAAAAGACAAAATGTCCATTATTATATTGTATTAAAAAGATATCAAATAGAAAAATATAAATAAAACAAGTGCTCAATTGATACAAAAAAAAGTGTAGACAAAATAATATAATAATTTGACAAAATAATACACATAAATCAAGGGAAATAAAAATACATTTGAGTTAACATTTCATTAACAATTAAGAAACGAATTAACCACTCGTATAAAAATATTTTGATTTATAACACCTAGCCATGTTAATCTTAATTATTTAATCTTAAAACCTAAAATTATGAAATCGAGAAATGTTAATTATGACTTAGCAGTATTAGGGTCGGGACCTCAAGGACTGAATGTAGCATCGTGGATTAAAAAAGAAAATCCCAACTACAACGTAATTGTGTTAGAAAGTCAAAAAAAGTATCCTCACAAAATTGGAGAAAGTACTTTATCCGGTTTTTGTAAAGCCGTTAGATCCAACGATATTCGTCATGAAGCTTGGCAGAATCTTTTCTACACAAAAAAGGGATTAGGTTTTTGGCACACTGATGAGTATAATACTGATCTAAGAACACTTCCTGAATATATTATCGAAACATTTGATGAAACCTTTCAGATAGAAAGAAGAACGTTTGATGAGTTATTAGAACATAATTGCAAACGTCAAGGTGTAGAGATAATTCGAGGAGCACGTGTACAAGCTGCTGAATGCGAGCTATCCGCGTCTGGAAACAAAATTAAATACATCAAAGATGGTGAGGAAGTTTTCTTAAACTGTAAAATGGTTGTAGATGCTACCGGTCCAGCAAGTATAATCAATAATCATTATCTGGAAGACGGAGATTATATAGAATCTGATGTTCCTTTCCAAACTTCTTCCGTATGGGCATATTATAAAAATGTAAAATGGCTTAAGGATTATGAAAACTGGGCTCTGGATGCAGAAAATCCTAGAGATGAATATACACAACACATCTGTTTTAAAGAGGGTTGGGTATGGTATATACCGATAGTTTCGTGGACAAAATCTAAGGATGAAAACCTTTCTGCAATGCTAAAATATTTAAGCGATCCGGAAAGCCCGTTATTAAGCAGAGATGAATTAGCCACCAAATTTGATTGTGTTTATGAACAAATCTGGAGTATAGGAATTTCCTTAAGAAATGATAGAGATAATGTGATACGTGAAAAAGGTTCTGCAGCAACCTTTGAAAAATATCTTGAGAAAATCCCAACATTTAAGCAATTATTAGAAGGAGCTGAACTTCTTAACGGATATTATCCAAATCATAAACCTTATGCAAAAAGATTAAATTACAGAAGACGTGCTAAACAGTTTGCTGGAGATGGTTGGCTAGCTGTAGGAGATGCAGCCTTTTTTGTAGATCCACTACGTTCTCCAGGACTAACAGGTGGAGTTGCAATGGGATATCATGCTAAAATCGCTATTCTCAAAGCTCTGTCAGAAAATAATTTTTCTAAACAAACTTTTGAAGGTTATTCGCAACGTATAGAAGAGCTTCATGAAATGCTTGAAGATCAAAATCAGATAGCCTACATGTCTCATAATCATCCAGAAGGAATTGCTTTGGTCAGAAGGTTTGGCGAAGTATCTTCGAGAGGGCATTATAATGAATTTCAGCACCAAGAGGAGTACCAATTCCCGGACACTAACGTATGGGGACACCTATATACAGAGCACTTTAGAATGCAAAAACAAGTATTAGCTATTATGCTTGAAGAAGAAGAAAGGGTTGGGAAAATCAAAAACATAGAAAACCAGTCAGGTGCAGATTATGAAATAATGATTGCCAGAATGAAGCAAGTTATTGGTGACCACTTAGAGAAGAATCTATACTTAAATCCCTTTACAGTGGTAAATCAAGACAAAATCAGAGAAAATGAGCAAGGAGTAAAAGCAGTAGCCTAGTATACTATGGAGTTAATAAAACCTGCGTTTACAGAGGAGACTGCGTTAGCTTCTGTTCAAATAGCTGAAGACCTTTGGAATAAGAATGATATCCCACGTATTTTATTATGTTTTGCTGTTGATGGATTTTATTTTCGATATAGAGGTAGGATAATTACCAATAGAAAGGATTTAGAAGCCGCTTTAAAAATTAAATGGCAAAAAGAATTAGAGTATACCATTATAAAAAATTTGACGGTTTGCTCTGAGAATAAAATTGCAGTTCAATTCATATACGAATGGAGAAACGAAAAGCACGAGTACTTTCGCACATACGGAAATGAATTCTGGGAAGTAAATCCAAAAGGTCAGATCATCTATCATACAATTAGTTCTAATGATACTCAAATAAATAAAGAAGCACTAGAACTAATTAGATAGTATTAAATTCTTGAAATGAAAGTCATTGATTCCGGTTATCAAATGTAGTGTTTGATAACCGGTTTTTGTTTAATGATATTATCTGTTTCCAGATTCTGGAGACTTGTATAAATTGATATTTATCATTACTAAAAATCTAATTAGAACTGTACTATTGAAAATTTTATTGTCTTACTATTATTTCCTTTTGCGATATGCCCAATAGTCGAGGATTCAATAAGGGATAAAGTACTGTCTTAATTCTCTAAAAGGTAAGTTTAGCATAAGAATGTTTTCTTTTACTATTTTAAGACCAGTGCCGGTATATTGTTTTATAAAATATTTAATATTCCGGTGTAACAATATTGACTATATTCCCATAAACCAATCCAATGTATATTCATGAAAAAGGTTATGATTTTTATTTTTTTAAGTCAACTTTCTTTTGGTCAAGAAGTTTTCAAAACACAGCCAGTTATTCCGAATATTATTTCAAAATTTCCCAGTGTAAGAGATTTTACGATCTCCCCTACCCAGGATGAAATTTATTTCACTGCTCAGGGTTATAGCGGAGAACTCTCCACAATTATAAAAGTTACAAAAAAAGGAGATCATTGGTCAGCTCCAGAAGTTGCAACTTTTTCTGGTCAGTATAGTGATCTGGAAGCTATGTTTTCCCCTGATGGACTTACACTTTTTTTTGTATCTAATCGTCCGAAAGAAGGCTCAGCGAATGACCAAAAGGATCAAGATATTTGGTATATCAAAAGAACTGATACTACATCCGATTGGTCCAAACCAATAAACATAGGTGCCCCCATCAATACAGATGGAAATGAATTTTATCCTTCTGTATCTAGAAACGGTAATTTATATTTCACCAGTACCGGCTCTGGTACAAAAGGAAAAGATGACATATTTATGAGCGAATGGAAAAACAATACCTATACTGATCCTGTATCATTGAGCAAAGCCATAAATTCTGAAGGATATGAATACAATGCCTATATCGCTCCTGATGAATCTTTTTTGATTTTTGGAGGGTATCAACGTGAAGATGGTTTAGGCAGTGGTGATTTATATATTTCCTATAAAACAAAGAACGGTAGCTGGTCTAAAGCTAAAAACCTGTCAGGTCAAGTCAACTCAAATAAAATGGATTATTGCCCTTATTATGACATAAAAACATCCACTTTATACTTTACTAGTAAAAGGACTTCCATAAAGAAGGATTTTTCAGCTTCAAAGGATGTAGGACAGCTCTTGAAACTTATGAATTCTTATGAAAATGGATTAAGTAGAATTTACAAGGTAAAAATAAAATTATAGATTATATTTTATCGTTTTAAGATCAACTATCCTTATTACTTTTCTGAAGAGTAGTATATTTGCTGCGAACCTGAAAATCATTTTGTTGAGAGTCTTTTTTTCTATACTATTATTTACCGCTTTTGCCATAAGACCTGCAATAGAAATCAGTACCGTAATGTACTATCAACTCAATATAGATACAATTATAGAAAAATATTGTGTCAATAAAGAAAGACCAAAACTAAATTGTAATGGAAAGTGTTATTTAATGACCCAAATGAAGATGAGTAAGACAACTTCTGATACAAAAAACAGTTCTTTAAAAGTGATTGTAGAAGCATTTATTCCTCTTTTTTTTGAAGATAATACCATTCAAATTGAAAATATTCTAAAATTCTATTCTGAGGACAACTCCAATTGGAAACTAATTCATTTTCATCCTAAAAATGTTTCTAAAAGTATTGATCACCCTCCCGAAATTTATTTCTCATAACCAGTTATATAGTGATATCGGAATAAGAAAAATAACTAAGAATCATTCCTAGTTAGCAGGTTCTTATATCAATTTTCAAAAATCAAAGCTACTAAAGGCATCATGAGCATATATCCTTATGTGATCATTTATGCCTAAAAAATAGCGCATCTACTTTTATATAATGAATAATATATTTATAATAGCTATATTCCTTACTCTAGGAATAAGTAGCTACGCACAATCTTTTCAAGGAAAAATTGTGGATAGTTCTAATAACCCAATACTTGGAGCAACAATAATTGAATCAAACACACTTACAAATGGTGTACTGAGCGATGATAGAGGTTTATTTAGAATCGTTCTTAAAAATTCTAGGGAGGTAATTGTTAGTTTTCTAGGATATAGAACTAAAAGAGCAATACTTACTAATGGTATTAACATCATACGGCTTACGTCAGATAATGTAGCCTTAGAAGAAGTATTTGTTACTTCTGCTAGTAGAGAAATTCAGAAACGCTCAGAAGTACCTGGGTCAATCACTACAATCTCTGCAAAAACTATTGAAGAAACAAAAGCTTTTGGTATCGATCAATTAGTAAATCAAATTCCAGGAGTTTTTATGTCTACTTCTAGAGCAGCTAGTAATGAACAACATTTTATGGCTGTTCGCTCTCCTATTTCTACAAAAGCACTCTTTTTATACCTAGAAGATGGATTACAGATACGACCTACTTCAGTATTTAATCATAACGCTTTATTAGAAATGAATGACATTTCTTATAACCGTATAGAAGTGTTAAAGGGTCCGGCATCTAGCATCTATGGTAGTGAATCCATTGGTGGTAGTTTTAATTTTATTACCAAAAACCCAACAGAGAACCTGAGAGGGAGTATTGGTTTCCAGACTAATGATATAGGATTAACTCGGTATGAATTAGAAGTATCAGATAAAACCAATAATAAATTCGGTTTCTATTTTGGCGGACACTATGTACAACGTAATAATGGACCGATCGAACATAGTGATTACGAAAAACTAGCCGTTACTTTTAAGACTGTCTATGACCTATCTAACACTACAAAATGGACAACTGTTTTAGATATTATTGATTATAAATCTGATATGACCGGTTCTTTAAGCGAATCAGATTATTTTGAAGGAAATTTTGAAAGTGATCAAACCTTTACTGAAAGAGAAGCTTTAGCATTTAGAATGAGAACAACGCTAAATAAGTTCTGGAATGATCATAATAAAACTTCATTTAATTTTATTTTCAGAGATAATATGATGGATCAAAACCCATCATATAGAGTTCGTCAGTTTAGAGATCAAGGACAATTAACCGGATTTGGATCTGGAGAAGTAAATTCTAACCAATTCAAAAGTTATGTTGGATTAATCCAGCATAAATTAGGTTTTAATTTTGCTGATTCATTATTGATTCTAGGAGCTACTGGTGATTTTTCTCCACAAGAATATGTAGCAGAAACTACTAGTATTATTGTAGATCCGATGACAGGAAGGAATATAGATTTTAGCATTAATTCTAGAGATTTTATATTGAATTATAAAGCAAACATCTTTAACTATGCAGGGTTTTTACAATATGAGATATCCCCTATTGAGGAATTAAAAGTTACTGCTGCTATACGGTATGATGGATTCGAATATGATTATGATAATCAGGTAGATCAGATTGCAGGTGTAGAAGACGCTGTAGACAACTTCAATAATCTAACCCCTAAGATAGGGATCAATTATAATTTTTCTAGCAGGACAGGAATCTATGCTAATTATTCGCAAGGATTTACTCCGCCACAAGTTTCTACGTTATATCGCAATCGAAACGAAGTACAAGGTATTAGACCGAGTAGATATAATAATTATGAAATTGGAGGGTATTATTCCGTTCCATTGAAACTTACATTAGATGCCGCCATATATGTGTTAGAAGGAAAAAATACTCTTATCACCTTACGTGATGAAGATGATAACTTTTTTAATACAAATGCTGGTAGAACCAAATCCTATGGAATCGAGTATGGAGTTACCTGGAACCCGTTTAAAAAATTATCAATCTCACATAATGGTAGTTATGCAAAGCATCGTTACATAGACTTTTTTGATCGTGGTATTGATTATTCGGACACGGAAAGAGAAACCGCTCCTAATCTATTAGGAACCTCTTTAATTACATATAATAAAGATTTTGGGAAAATTAGTTTTCGCATTACGGCAGAACACGAACTTGTAGGGAAATATAATACCAGTTTCGAAAATCAGGTTGATAATGAAGATGGAACTTTTAGCACAGCCACCTATGACGGACACAATATTTTTAATCTAAGAGCAACCATTGCCTTAAAGGGAATTGAAATATGGGGGCACGCGTTAAATATTTTTGACGAGTTATATGCAGCAAGAGCCTCTTATAACAGGTTTAGAGGAGAAAATAGTTTCACTATTGGAAACCCAAGAGCTTTTCATCTTGGAATGAGATGTAATTTTTAAAAAAAGAAGTGCCTAAAATATAATTATGGTCTGCTGTCACATTGAGTATGTGTATAAAGAGTTGACATCTCAATTATTTGTTTCTAAACACTACTACTCTATTATGAGGTAATAGATAATGTCGAGAGTGGATCTTTTTATAAGTTTTTATAAAACAATGTATGATGAAAAAAAAATCAAAACTTAATAGTTGGCTGTGGAAATGGCATTTTATCGCTGGATTAATCTCACTTCCTTTTGTCTTAATACTTTCTATAACCGGAACTATATATCTATTTAAATCAGATTATGAAACTCCGAAACAAAAAAACATAAAAGAAGTTACTGTTCAAGGAACTCCTATCTTGTTACAAGAACAATGGCGAATTGCAAACAATAATGCTTTAAAAAAACCTAATTCCGTAATTCTAAGTACATCTCCCAATCAAGCTACCGAATTTGTTTCTGGTAGATTTGGAGACAAAAGTAGTTTGTTTGTGAACCCATATACGGGTATAGTTTCCGGAGAGATTATCAGCAAAAAAACAAATATGCATACTGTAAGAAAATTACACGGAGAATTATTAATGGATAAATTCGGCACCAAGATCGTTGAACTCATAGCAAGTTGGATGATCGTATTAATCATAACAGGTTTATACGTATGGTGGCCCAAACGAGGATGGAAGCTGAAAGGATATTTCATACCAAGAACAAATATCGATAGAAGAACTTTTTATAGAGATATTCATGCAATTCTGGGTTTTTGGATTTCTATTTTATTACTTATGATATTAGCTGGAGGTTTTCCCTGGACAGATATATTTGGCCAAAACTTTAAAACGATACAAAAATTGACCAACACTGGATACCCCAGTACTTGGGAAGGAAATCAATTACAGTCTAATCTTTCTGGAAACCCTTTAACACTGGATCAAATTGTAGCTAAAGCAAAAACATTACAACTTCCAGGTACGGTAACACTGAGTTTTCCAAAAGATCCAAAAGGAGTATTTAGTGTATCTAATTTCAATCCATCTGATTTATCATCCCAGCAAAAAATTCACTTTGATCAGTATTCAGGCGAAACTATTCTAAAACATACCTGGAAAGATGTAGGAATTCTAATGCGAGTTCGAATGTGGTTTATGGCATTTCATCAAGGTGAGTTTGGTGCTTGGAATTGGTGGTTGATGCTATGTACCACAATTGCATTAACAGTACTTAGTATTTCTGCTTTAGTATCTTATATTTTACGAAAAAGAAAAAGAAAATTAGGAGTTCCTAAAGTTCCTGCTGCTTTTAAGGTTGGTTACGGAATTATAATATTAATTGGGATACTTTCAATAATATTCCCCCTTTTTGGAGCTGGCCTTTTAATAATTTTAGCAATTGAATACATTAGAAAACATCAATTCTCTAAAATATAACAATCTATATGAGTGCTCGCATTTCGCTAATTAAAAAAGTAATACATTTGAAATATTTAAAAAAATAATACAATGAAAACTAATAAATTATATTTCTTCCTGCTAATTGGAGGACTTCTTTTCAACTTTTCCTGTAATCAATTATCAAAGGAAGAACAAGAGTTTGATACTTTAATGCAAAAGGTAATCGACGTACATGATGAAGTAATGCCTAAGATGGGGACAATGAGCTCGCTAATTAAAGATCTCGAACCCAAGATTGATACCACAGCCACCGGAAAGTCATATGCAAAAGCCCAAAAAGATCTTAAGGATTCCTATGATTTTATGATGGATTGGATGAGTGATTTTAGCAATAAATTTCCTCACGGAGAAGAAAGCAACTCTGATGATATGGAAAAGTTTACTGCTAAAATGAAAATGTTACAAGAAGAAGAAATAGAAGTTAATAAGTTAAGAGATCAAATTAATTCTAGCATTGACAACGCTAAAAAACTGCTAGAAAAGTCATAAGCATTTGTTTTTGATCATAGTTTCTAAAATTGTTATATTTTTGCTGCTGCAACAAATCGTTTAAACCAATGAGAAAAATTATTTTATTTGCCTCTGTACTGCTTATGACCAATTCATTTGTACACGCACAAAAAAAGAAAGACCTTCTAGCAGAAATTGATCAGCTAAGACAAGAGTTGAAAACCACTAAAGGAGAGTTAACTGAAGCCCGTAAGAACGAAAAAGTAGCTGAATCCAAAGTAAAAACCATGGAGACTCAGGTGAATGATTTAAAGGAAACCAATGCTACGCTTCTTGCTAATATGAACAGTTTTACGGAACTCTCTAACAAAAAGGCCAGTAATCTTCAGACTTCTCAGGAAATTATTAAAGAAAAGGACAGACAGCTTAATGTAATCAATGATGCCATTACTGCTAATGATTCTATAAACCTAACTGTTTTTAGCAAATTTAAAAATGCTATTGGTGGTGATAATATAAAAATTAGCAATGGAACCATATTTATCGTTTTACCGAATACTACACTATTTGGGGAAGATGATAAAAATTTCATCGTAGACGAAAAGGCCAAACCTACCTTAGAGAAAATCGCAGCTACCCTTAATGCCAATCCGAATCTTAACATCCTGGTAGAAGGAAATAGTAATGCGCTGAAATTAGATGGAAAAAAACTTTTGGATAATTGGGATTTAAGCTCCAGACAGGCTGCTTCTGTCGTAAGAGTGCTACAAGCAGATTATAAAGTGGATCCTAAACGAATGGAAGCTTTAGGAAAAAGCGAATATGGTACTGAAGGAATTGAAACTGTAACTAGGATTATCATAGATCCAAAATTTGATCAATTCTATAATTTGGTAAAAGATAACATGAAAAACAAGTAAAATAAAAGTATTTCATTGATCTAATAAAAAGAGGCTGTCTGGAAAGCAGTCTTTTTTGGTAAACCATATTGTGAAAATATGATAATATAGAATCCATTTAAGAATTCGTAAATTTTTTGTTCTTAAACTCTGTTGGGTTCATTCTTGTATGTTTTTTAAAAAATTTAGAAAAATGTCCTGCTTCCTTATATCCTAGTTCGTATGCAATCTCTTCAGAAGTTTTGTCAGAGTATAACAATAACCGCTTTGCTTCCAAAACAAGGCGTTCATTGATAGTGGCCAAAGGTGACTTATCGCTATACTTATGAAAAAGGTTCGATAAAGTTTTTGGAGATTTAAATAATAACGCTGCATAATCAGCAACCTGATGTTTCTCACGAAAATGTTGCTCAATAAGAATATTAAACTTTCTAACGATATCCAATTGATTACTTTTCAATTTCGGCTCTGGTAAATCTTGTTTTACAATTCTTCTTGATTTGATAAGAAACCTTGTAAGAAGTGTTTCTAACATTTCTCCCTGTATCTGATCTTTCATCTCAAATTCTTCCTTAAACAAATCAAACATTACAGAAAAACTTATTTTTTCTTTCTCGTTAAGTGATAATATCTGGGGAACAGAAGATCCAAAAAATAAAAAACCATTACAGGAAACCTCCTGATCGTGATTTTTTATACAATAAAACTCTCTATTAAAAACCAACGAGATTATCCCTTCTGTACCCTGCTCTATCTCTAAAACATTCATCGGCGTACAAAAAATAATTTGATCTTTTTTTAATTCGATAAGAGATCCATCGACAAGAAAACTCACAGGGCAATCCTTACTCCAGATAATTTTATATAACCCTTTATCCCTCAATAAATCAAGTGCCGAAGAACAGTTAAAATCTGTATAAATAAAGGAGCTATCATCTCTTATACTTGAAAAATTTAGTCTCATATTCAAATTAACAAATAAATTATCTCAAAAATAACCATATCCATTGGTTAAGAAGCATTTTTGATATTATAGAGCATTTGTCGTAAATATCTTTAATTCATTACTGATATTCTGTTCTAAATTCTAATAGAATTATAATAGTTTTTAACTACAATAAAGGCTCTGATACATTAACTTTGTTGATCCTAAAAGGGGTCGGTGCTCAAGAAAATCCAATACCGGCTACCGCCTTATTTGTCTTTTCTATTTTAAAACATAACATCAAGCAAACTTGGTCAAGGATTAACTTCGTTGATCCTAAAAGGGGTCGGTGCTCAAAAAAATCCAATACCGGCTACCGCCTTATTTGTCTTTTCTATTTTAAAACATAACATCAAGCAAACTTGGTTATGTTTTAAAATAGAAAATCCAATTGCTATCACAATTGGATTTTCTTGGTCGGGTAGAGAGGATTCGAACCTCCGATCTCTGGTCCCCCAGACCAGCACTTTAACCGGACTAAGCTACTACCCGAAATTGGGTGACAAATATAAAAATACTTTTGTTATATCGAAGGATTATTATGCTGATCTAAAATTTTAATCATCTTAAATGATTTTAGCAAGTGAAAAAGTCCTGGTATAATTATTGCTCCTCCTATTGTCAAGGAAACACCCAAAACATTAATCACACTGTCAGGTGCTATATTTTTTAATAAACTAACGCCATGAGTTTCTGTAATAATTATATTAGGAAAATGTGGTATTAAAGCTGCTATCAAAATCAAAAATACCTGTAACCCGGCAAAAAGTCTGCTCAACACTCTTCTACCTTTTTTTATTGTTAACCATAGCGGTATTAACAACAATCCAGAAATTACCATAGCTGAGACGGCGTAAAGGTCTTTAATGAATATATTCACGAACATATATTCGTTAACGTATCCGTAAATAAAGGTTAATAACCCAATTACAAATACCACAACAGTTGCAATTGTGGCTTTCCTAATATAAATATTTTCTTCTCCTTGGACAGATTCTCCTATTAATAAAACCGCAGATAAAAACGCACAAAGCGCCGCAAAAAACAATCCTACTAAAAAGCTAAACACATTAAGCCAAGGTTTTACAAAAGCTTCATAAAATGTTAGGTTACTTATGTCATCAGTAAGCTGAATTTTCCCACTAATTAAAGCTCCAAAAACCATCCCTAAAAAAATCGGAGTGATCAAACTGGAAATTTTAAACATTATGTCATATAATTTTTGAGAATTATCAATTATTGCATCATAATGTCTAAATACGAAAGCAACGCCTCTTAGTGTAACTCCCAAAAGAACTATTGTCAAAGGAATATGCAGATGCACTACTAATATATTATAATACGCAGGAAACGCAATCCATAAAATTACAATCAAAATGATGATCCATATATGATTTGCTTCCCATACCGGCCCCATCACACGATAGATTGTCTTTTTGGTGATTTTTTGATTTTCTTCTGATGAGAATAACTCTACAATACCAGCGCCATAGTCAGCACCTCCTAGAACCACATATAGATATAAAGAAAACATTAAAAAGAATAAAACAACGTAAAGCATATATCAATTATTTTTTAGCATTGAGAACTTTGATCTGACGAATCATTAACCAAGTAACAGCTACTGATAAGGTCAAGTATACCAGAATATACATATAAAAACTAAATACAATTCCTGGCATTGGAGTAACTGCATCTCTAGTTTTCATTATTTTATGAATGATCCATGGTTGTCTCCCTACTTCGGTTACGATCCAACCTGCTTCTAATGCAATAAATCCTAAAGGAGCCAATGCTACAAAAAACAACCAATACTTCTTATTTTTAAACCATTGTTTCTTTTTTAAAGAAATAAAATATAACAATCCGGCTAACATCAACATACCTCCGATTCCTACCATAGTTTGAAAAGCGTAATGAACAATCGGTACATTGGGTCGTTCATCTTCGGGAAAATCATTTAACCCTTTGACCTCTGCATCAAAATCACCAAATGCTAAAAACGACAACATTCCTGGAATCGCTATTTTGTAATTGACCTCTTGTGTTTTGGGATTCACTATACCTCCTATATACAATGGAGCTCCTCTTTCTGTGTTATAATGTGCCTCCATAGCGGCCAGTTTAACCGGTTGTCTCTCAGCGATATTTTTCGCTGAAATATCACCACTTAGGGGTTGTAATATCGCTGCAATAGCTCCGAAAGTTACTGCTATGTTAAACGCTTTTGTATGTAAGTCTACTCTTTTACCCTTATACACTTGATAGGCGTGAATACCGGCAACAGCAAAACCAGTAGCAGTAAATGCAGCTAAGGTCATATGCAATGCTTGTGTAAACCAAGCTGGATTTAGCATTGCTTGTACCGGATCAATATTTAAAAACTGTCCGTCTATATAATCAAATCCACTAGGGGAATTCATCCAACCGTTTGCCGCTACTACTAAAATTCCTGAAGCCACTCCTGATAATCCAATAATAACACCTGTAAACCAATGAAATTTTTCGGGTAGTTTGTTCCAACCATACAGGTAAAATCCCAGTGCAATTGCTTCTATAAAAAAAGCCGCTCCTTCGAGCGAAAACGGCATTCCGATAATTGGTCCGGCGTGTTTCATAAATTCGGGCCATAATAATCCCAATTCAAAGGATAAGGCAGTACCGGAAACAGCACCGGTAACAAAAAAAATTGCAACACCTTTTTGCCAGGCTTTGGTTAACGTTAAATACACCTGATTTTTAGTTTTCAACCATTTATAATGTGATACCACCATAAAAAAAGGCATCACCATACCAATACAAGCAAAAACAATGTGAAATATCAGGGTAAATGCCATTTGGAGTCTTGCTGCATCAAGGTTTTCCATAGAAAATTTTTAGTGAAAGAATATGACTCTAATTACCTTATAAAGATACAACTCAAAGATGGTTTTAAGAAAGAAAAAAGCAGGTGTTTTTTTGTTATTTTCAGAACTAAACAATAAATTTCCATTTGATATAAAACTACTCATCTTCCTATTAAATTATTTCATTAGATTGAGATTTAATGATGTTAAGTTTTATTAAATTTAAGTTTCATTGATAAACTTAATTACGGAATCTTTACCTTCGTGGATAGAACCAACTTATTATAGTAATATCTACACAAATGAAGATCATACGCCTCAGAAAAACTTTTGTTTATGTATTTCTATGGAGCATTTTCATTTGTTTTGGGCAGGAATCAGCGAACCTACAACTCGATCGTGCGATTGATTCTTTGGATATTAACCCCACATATTCATATACTGTTTTATCCAAAATTTCGAAGCACAAGAATTATCAAGATTCTATCAGAGCAAAAGCAAAACTTTATTTGGGAACTTATTTCAATTCTACTGGCGTGGTGGATTCCTCTATGTATTATACCAGGGCGTCTTTAATCCATCTTAGAAACAAAAAACACTTAGCCAAGGCATATCGATTATTAGGATCTAGTTTTCGCAGGAGTGGTCAAATGGATAACGCCATAGAAATACTATATCGAAGTCTTAAAATTTCTGAAGAAATAGATTATCAGGAAATGATTGTTAAAATAAAGTCTGATTTAGGATTAGTATATGCCAATAAAAAAGAATATGACAAAGCGATCCGCTTTTTAGAAGAAAGCATCAATAAGGCAGAAAATGAACAGGCAATTTATGGTAATTATGTAAATATCGGAGCTATCTATTTTCTAAAAAAAGATTTTAAAAATGCTGAAGAATATTTTCTAAAAGCATTTAAAATGGTTCCGCCAGAAAAGGATCCAAAGGTATCTGCCACTATCGCTTTAAATTTAGGATCCGTTCTGTATGAAGCTAAAAAATATGATCAGGCGATCGATTATTATGATAAAAGTAAAAAGATTGCAGACGAATATGGTTTTGTAGATAAAAGTTTAAATGCGATTGCTCACAAAGCACTTGTAGTAGGTATATTGGGAAATTATTCTGAAGCAATACAAGTTCTCAATAATTCGATAGCAAAAGCTGAAGAAATTTCTAATTTGGAAATACAAAAAAATATTTATGAAAATCTAGCAATTGTATATAAAAAAGCAAAGGATTACAAAGCATCCAACGAAGCTCTAATTCAATATCACATCTTTAGGGACTCACTAAATAATAGGAAGCAAAAGAAAGAGATAACCGAACTGGAAGTAAAATATGAAACTGCGACCAAAGAGAAAGAAATTCTAGAGCTTAAAGAAAATCAGTTATTAAAAGATTCAGAAATTAAAAGGCAACAATTGTTAAAGCGGTTCTATATTTTTGCTTTTATATCGGTTCTTATTCCGATTCTTGGATTACTTCTTGTTTACTATCAAAAACTACGAGTAAAAAATAAATACAATGCTCAAAAAGAAGAAATTAATAAACAAAAAATCGCTTCTTTCTTAAAAGAACAGGAATTAAAACTTGCGAATACTTACGTAATTGCTCAGAATGAAGAGCGTAGCAGAATTGCCAGAGAATTACATGATAGTATTGGTGGTAGTCTGGCGGCTATAAAGCTCCAGATGAAAGATATCCAAAAAGATGAAGACATTCAGAAAACAATCATCAATCAACTGGATGACACCTATGAACAAGTCCGGGAAATATCACATAATCTTATCCCGAAAAAAATTAGTCAGACAGCATTTGCAAATTACATCACGGATTATATCAAGACTATAGAAAAAGTGACAGAACCGGAAATTACTTTTATACCACACCCTGAAGAAAAAATTAATGTTATAGATGATAATCAGAAGGTTGAAATCTTTAAAATCATTCAGGAGTTAATTACAAACGCATTAAAACATGCGAAAGCCAAAGTAATTGAGATCTGTCTAAATGTATATAATGACTCTATAGAGATTATTTTTGAAGATGACGGCATCGGTTTCGATGTTAAAAAAACAAACAACGGAATTGGTTTACAAAATATAAAAAAGCGCTTGTCGTTATTAAAAGCAACAATTGATATCGATTCTACAATTAATAGAGGAACGGCAATACGTATTGAAATTCCTACCATACTAAATGACAAAAAATAATAAATACAAATTAGTAGTAGCTGACGACCACAAAATGTTTTTAGATGGTTTGTTGAGTATCATTTCTCATGAATCTGATTACGAGATTGTATATACAGCTAGTAACGGTTTGGATCTTAAAAAGTATTTAGATATTAATACTTCGGATCAAATTGACTTGGCTATATTAGACATCAATATGCCAAAAATGGATGGAATCATGCTTAATCAATATATTAAAGAACATCATCCTTCTATAAAAACACTAATCGTTAGCATGTTATCAGATCCGCAAAAAATTTATGAATTAACACAAGATCAGGTAAATGGTTATATCCCCAAAAATGCAAAGAAAGAAGAACTTTTGAAAGCAATTGAAACCATCCTAAACGGCACCAATTACTTTTCGGATAGTATAAAAGAAGCCTATACAAGAAGCATTTTTGAGCAAAAGCAAAATAGTGAAATAGTATTGAGTAAAAGAGAAAAAGAAATACTTCAATTGATTGCCAAAGAATACACCACACAAGAAATTGCAGATAAGCTTTTTTTAAGCAAATATACGATAGAAGGATACCGTACCAGTTTGATTTCTAAACTCAGTGTAAAAAACGTTGTAGGCTTGGCTAAATATGCAATCAAGATGGGGTTGGTGGATTGAAATCTGCCTCAAAATTTCTGTAGTAATATCCTCTCAACTACAAGGTTTTCAAATAAAACAAATCACAAATTTCTGGTGGCTATTGCGTAATCCCTTTTCATTTAGTACTAATAATATTACTTTAGATTGATAAAGACGACGCCTTCCCAATTGAAAATATTGTCGCTTTTCATATTCCGGATAATCAGATAAGATCAAAATAAATTGCGTAAACAATATGCTTATAACATTGGTTTGATCTAAGGTAAGGAAAGCCTTAGTAAAAAAATAATATGTTTTTCATCGATTTTGGTAGTAAGCATTTCATTTACTTGTAGCCTTCCCTAAAAATGTGTTATCTCTTACCCAAAAACAGCGTTTATAATTACCTAAAATATCGATGTTTTTGCATAAAAATACACAGAAAATGGTATTATAATTTATAAATCAATATTCTAAATATTTGCTAACTCCACTCCTTCCTCATAATTTACCAATCTTATTTATTTAGCCATCAAAATCACCACAATCAAATGATTTGAATTTATCTGGTTGCGATGTAAATACTTTTTTTAAATCATTACCTATAAAAGTTTTAGGAAGTTCACCTTCTATTTCTAATTTATATATGGGAAGATCTTTAATTTTACTGAAGATAAAATTAATGGAAGTACTGGTAGTGAATTTTATTTTTCCAGTACTATTTTCAGTATTAATGATTTCATATGTATAAGAATGCTCTAGATTATTTGGAACTTTACCAGTATCACAATAGTTAAATACAATAATTTCCATTAGTTTTTTATCTATATAGAATGAAGGTGCATCGCAATAACATACAGTAGAAAAATCTAGTTCATATCTTTCGTATGGATTAGAAATTGTATCACTAATAAAAGATAAACCTACAAGTTTGGAGTTCATTATTTCTTCAAAATAAATAGTGTCTCCAAAGGTTTTTTTAGAGAAATTTTTCACTTCACCTTGTACCAAATAGCTATAGTTTCTTTCGATTTCGATATATATATTATCTTCTTTATCAAGAGTTTCATAAATACCGTCTATTTTGTTTTGAATTGATTTTATTGTAGAGTTTTCTAAATTAATTATAATTTCTTTTTCGGAAACTTCTTGTTGTTTACCATTGACATGAGATATCACTTCAAAGAATATTTTCACGTTAGAGTTACTTTTAACAATATCTTTTTCGACATATGTTATAGCACATCCCGATCCACAACTAAGAACAAATGATTTTTTAGTAGATACTTTATTTTCATAATTATCAGCTTCTTTTACTTTATTAACATTGTTCTTACAATCAAAAAATAAAAAGCTTAAAACGAGTAAAAAAAATAAAAGATTTTTGTTCATAATTTTAGCTATTTATATTTTCTTTCGATGTTATAAGTAAAGTTTTGATTTCATCTGGTCCGATATGAGCTCTATTGCCTCCGATACCGTCATAATACGATTGTCCATTTGTTGATATGCTCCCATTTGCTAATCTTCGCCCAATTTCTACACCAATACTAGCCCATTCTTTTGCACAGGCATACATAGCATCTTCAACAGAACCACTACCTTCTAAAAAGTTAATTATTGCTTTTCTACCTCCTTTTAAATCAATTAGATATTCATTAAACAATCTATCTTGCATTGCTTCATCATATTTATCATTTACATTTAATCCGAGCATTCCTACACCTTCAATTAATGTTTCTGGCACAATCTGATAACGTCCAGTGGCAAATAATACAGAAGTGTCTCTTTGTAAAGCCATTACTTCAGCAATAGTCATATCAACAATTGTATAACTTCTGACCATCGGATAATCGTTTCTACCCCTTCTTCTATTACAAAGGTTATAATTATTTTGAGATTCTTTTAATGCAATTCTGTTTCCAAATGGACTGTGTGCCCAATCATTAAATGCTTTCCCTTCTCCAAATGTATTTTCATAACCTTCTCTTAAAATTGGTAAAGGATCTTTCAAATCTGCACGTCGTCTAAACGGGCTGCTTCCATTTGATAAAGATTTTGACAGATCATAACCTTCCTCGCCACTATAATATTCGAAGTGAATCATATATATACTATATCCAGTAACTATTCTATTATGAATTCCTCTTAAAAAACCAGTTTTTCCTAAGATTGTACCTTGTTCAACTTTTTGGTTTACTACAACTTCTACAGTGCTATTTTCTACTTCTCCATACCTAATAATAAACTTTCTTCCATCATTTGTTTCATGTAATATGGTAATGGCGCCTGTACCATAAGCAAAATTTGTCGAAATATTCAAAACTACTCCACCAGCTATTGCAACCATAGTCGTAAGTGGTTCTGTATACAAATCTCTTCCAGCGTGTTTTCTGGAACCCCTTCTATTCGAACGAAATGTAGTTTGATTGCTACCCTGATCTGCAGCCCAATAATAATTTTTATGGATTCCTTCTATATCATTGAGAGGTTTAATCAATAAAGGAAATATAATGTTTTTATTCTTTCCTATCCTAAAATACGAACTATTATCATTTTCTTTGTCTTTACTTTCATTTAAAAACTCTTTATTATGTTCCTCTTCTCCCCTATAAGCTTGTGCTTTAAGCCATAAAAATTCGGTTTGTGAGCCTTTTTTGTATTTTGGAAACACAAATGAAGTGGTATTATTGTATGTAGCACCCTCAACAAGATGCTCTATAATATCTTCTTTTTTAACGAAATGATTAGGTGCCAAAGCATTATTACTTCGCTTTTGTATTGTAGTCGCAATAGTATTTGCATCACCTGTTACTGTAAACTTACCTTGTACTTGATACGTATGCATGCCATCTTCTGATCCTCCATTTAATTTTTCTGTCCAAGTTTTTAAATCTTCAGCCGATTTAGGTCGTAACTTTATTTTCTTTTTGGCAATTCCTTCCTCTACAATCGCCTTAATTTCGGTAATCTCATTTTCTTCTGCATCTTCTCGTTTTGTTTCGCTCTCCTGACTGGTTTGCGGTGAATCAGATGTCTCAATTTCAGAAGTTCCTGAATCTGTAGTTGCTTGATGAGTAGTTTCAGTACTTTCTGATTCAGAATTTATAACTGAACTGGTTTCTTCATTCATTTTTTCTTCATTGCGTGTATGCGTTTTATTTTCTTTAGACTCTTCTTCTTTCTCAGGAATCTCTAAAACAGGCAATGGTGCATCTTTTTTAACTAATAATTCTTCTTTTTCTTGTATGGTAATCGTAATCGTTTCCTCATCCAGATTAGTCGTTTTTGCCACAATGAATACTTCACTACTAAGAGGAGCACTATCAATTTTTTCGTATTCAGGAGTCATTTTAAAGGTAATAAAACTGATGGCATCACCTTTATTGTAAACATCTTTATCGATGGAGTTTAAAATAGCTTCTTTCGTTGTAAACTCCTTCTTAGCATTTAAAATACTCCTTGTCTTTTCTAAGATATAATTGGCATCTCCATCTTTATTCCCTTGATTTTCTGGGTAGTTTTTATTGTTTCCAAATCTATATTCATCATAGGTTCCTGCTACTTCTTCTCCTTTTTCCACAAATATTTCTTTCGCAAAATAAGCATCATTGATACCATCATTTTTGGCATCATTAGCCGCCGTTGAATTATCTGCCAGTTCCTCTGTCTGTTCTTCTTGATCAGAAGATGCTTCTTCGGTTGCTTCTCCATCTGTTTCTGGTTCCTCGTTCACGGTTCCCTGACTATCGGGAATTAGATTTTCTGGTCTTGCTTCAGGACGCACAGCAGGTTCTGTATCTATTCCTTCTAAAACCTCATCTATTTCTGCAGCCATATCCGAATCCGGAACAGGAATATCAGGTGTTGATGGAATTAATACTTCTCTTATATTCGGGTACGCTAACACTCCCACCAAAGCTACTACAGCCACTACTGCTATTAATATTAACATATTAAAATATTTTAATGAATCATAATATAAGATCTATAGATACTTCCTCAAAATGTATATTGGAGTACCAATTAAAATCCCCTCCTAACTCGTGATCTTTTCTATAGTTTTGATAACTAGCAGAAGTAATTTTGAAACTCTCATTATTTATGATAGGTTCTCTGCTAAAAACAACTTTTTCCTTATCTATAACTTCACAATAGCTTAATGAAACCTCGTCATTGTATTCGCTAAACCCAAATTGATCTTTTAGATAAAAACCTAAACGTTCTACACGTATCCCTAAGTGAGTTTTTTTCTTGATTATTTTACCCAAAGCGATTACTCGTAAATAACAATCGGAGAATAATAAACCATCCATTTCATCGTCTATCCCATTAACCAATTGTTTTTGTAATTGTGCTTCATAAAAATAAAACGTATCAAATACGGGTACCAACAAATCATTAGAATCTGTAAACTTATAATCTGTATTCCCGAAAGAATATGCTATCTCTTGTGTGTTTATATCTATAAACTTTTGCAACTGATTAGCCAATGATTTTTTGACATCATTTCTATTCGCTGTAGATATTAGAGTAATAATCTTCTCTAAATGTTTTTGATATATATATTTGAAATTAGAAGAATTATGTAATAAAACAGTAAAATCAATAAGATTAATAACCGGTTCAGCTATGTCTGCATTATCTTCTGCTGGTAAACGAAACCACATACTGTGAGCTTTTTTAGCCTGTTTATACCCCGCTATTTCCAGTAACTCAGGTATATACTTTATAAAATGCACCCTATATGGATTAGGAATTTCATTTTCTTCATCTCCAATACAAATTGAAAAATAAAAATCTATACGAATAGGCAATGAATCACTGCTATTATTTAAATATTTTGCAACTCTTGTGTAATACCAATAGTCAACATCTAAAAAATAAGCATTTTTTTTTGGTTTTATCTTAAAGGAATCTGATGTATAAATCAATTTTTTATCCGAGTTTATATCCGGATTTTTAGCATAGGCTTTTATAATATATTGCTTTTGCTTAATTTCTAATTCTGGAAAGAAATTTAGAGTTATCCTATTTGTTTCAAACTGAAGTATCATAACTATACTAATTCGCAAATCCTGATGAAACCAAAGTGTTAGACACTGGTTCATCTGGAGTGATTCCATCTACATCTGTAGCTTCTATAGCTTCCGGTTCTGATTTTTGGATATGATCTTTTATCTTGATGGTGGCTCCTCCGTAACTGCATTTTATGGTAGAACACTCTAATAAAGCTTTATCACCTTGAATTAAAATTTCCCCAATATTAATCCATTTAATCGGAGCGATAATTGCTTTACAGGGAATTTTTTGCTTTGGACTTTTTATACATTTACCACTAAATTTTAAATTAGCTTTTGTCTTATCTTTTACATTGGCCCAGGTCTTATCTTGCAATTTTATTGTGTTAGATGTTACCTTAAGTTTTCCAATAGGTTTGGTACATAAAGGACATTCTATTTTTGCTCCATTACAAACATATTTCTTACCACTCATACCTATTTTCTATTACATTACCTATTGTTGTTTTAGTTTGTGATTCTGAATCTTTCTATATTCTTTGCCGCACTCCGTTACTATACTCAGACCGACAGTATCAAAAACACCTGTCTCTTTATCATATATATATTCTCCGTTGTAATCAGTTAACCTAATTCCGTTAGTGTCTGATATATTTTTTCTTTTGAAAATACTTTGAATTTTATCTGCATATATTTGTTCTTCGTTTAGATCTCCGGTTATCCCAAGGATTATTTTATCTTTCTCTGTCTTTAAGAGTTTAACTTTTTCGCAAATGGCTAATGGTAGTTGATATACCATATTTCCATGAGTACGAATCCTATTTTGTGTTTCGTCCGGATCACTAGAGTGAAAACCGAATAAATCATTAAATAGTAATCCATATAACCTGTATTGTAAACAATCTGAAAGCAGTTTATCGTGCTGCTGAATTTTCTTCTCTATCCCAATTAAATAACGTTCGATTGCTTGACCTTTATATCTTTCTTTAAGTTTTGATTTTTGTTCCTTCCAGCGCTCTATAATGTCGTCGTGATTTACAATTTGAATTAACTCACCTTTCCAGTTCATCCTAAATTCAATATTTTCCAATACCTCATATATAGATTTCGTTAAATCCTCTTGCTTTTTAAGAACAGAATCCAATTCTATCCGGATTATTTTCGTGGTAATTTTTACCGTAAAGAACATAGGATTGTATTCAATAATCTGTACGTCAAGATTCTTATAAATACCTTGATATTCTGTACGATTATGACATTTAACCTCTGAGTTTATTTCATGATGATAACTTATTCCAAGTGTTGGAAGTATCCTCATTGTCACCTGATCGTCTATTAACATTCTCATCATCTAGCCTTTACTAATTTTTACATCAGAATTACCTTGTAGAGTGGATACACCTTTAGCGTGCATTGTTAAATCACCTGCTACTGAAATCAGGCTTGTACTTCCTGCGGATTGCATATAAGACAAATTAACATTAACGGATTTTGTTTGGGATGCAAATTCTATGCTTTTACTTGTATTTACTTTATGAGTTTTAGTAATCCGCTCAGTTTTATCATTCCCTACATTAATATCTAAATCTTCATCTACATTGATCTCCATATTCTTAGCATTCAGTGTCATTGTCTCTAATGCAGTAATAACCATATTGTTATTCGCAGTATCAATATGAATAAGATTTTCATGTTTATCTTTTATAGTGATAAATTCTCCTTTATCAGTATCATTTAATTCAATGGTATGACCACTTCTGGTTCTAATAGCTTTCACATTGTTTTTATTCGTTTTCCATCCTGCAGGATTTGCACCACCATTATAGAGAGCTCCCATCACAAAAGGTCTTTCTGCGTTACCTCCTTCAAAACCAACTAATACTTCTTCTCCAACTTCCGGTATAAAATGAAACCCTTTTTCGCCACCAGAATGAGGAGTCATTATCCTAAGCCAAGGTGTAAACACTCCTAATGGCTTTTGCCAATCTAGCTGTACTTTTATTCTTCCCAGACCATCCGGATCATTGTTCGCGGTAACCGTTGCAACCTGAGTTTCACTTTTAGGTGTCTTAAAAATGTTTGTATTTGGATATACGTCCTGATCTATTGCTATTCCTTCAAAATGATTTACATACTTTCCGTTTTCTGTTGCAGTATGCGTTATTTTTATGATTCTGTAAACCCCCTGATCATTATTCTTTTCTCTTATTTTCACCTTCTTACCTAAACTAACTCCTGGGTTATCGCTTTTACCAGAAATGATGACTTGTTTAATTTCTTCTGCTTTCTTTTGTTCTTTCACAAGTGTACTCAACCTTTGCTTTGTTTGAGGATCATTATATGTGTTTAGAAAAACCTGAGTCTTATGAGGAAACATTTCTCTACTTTTATTAGATGCGTATCCGTTATGACCGTTTATGGAGCTTGTAATTTCTGAAGTAATTACCTGGTGTTTTTCATTAGTTATATAGTCATTAGTAAAGAAGGAATAACTATTAGGCCTGGGATGCAAACTTCTTGAAAACTCCTGTAAGTCCAATCCGTAAGTTAGATTTACTTCTTCGGATTCTGAAGGTTTGCCAAAAACCAGATTCTCTCCATCATAATAAAACCACTCGCCATATTGAGCAGATAATCTACTGGCAAACTCAAAACTGCTTTCTCCGTTTTGCACACAATAATGTAAACTGTTGTCGGATCTTGTGGATATTATTGTATTCAATTTCGAACGATCGTACTTTTGGAAAACAGTAGAAAGAATAGATTCTAAACTCTCATCACTAAAGGATGCATAATGAGGTCCGTCATCAGTTAATATTGAATTACTCTTAGCTTTAATCAAAATAGAGTCTCCTATGGATTGATGAAAACCGTTAGTTACTTTTACCTCGGTAACTACTCCATTAAATTTAAGTTCCTTATATACATCTATTGTGTCTAGAGAAGATATAGAAAGAATAATGGTTTGTCCTAAAAAATCATTGCTTTCATTTTCGGATTGGTCAGAAATATTTTCCAAAACATCTTTTCTACATAATAATTCGAGTGTATGATGATTATCAATTTCCTGCTGAAGGGTTAGTCCCTTAAATGCATTTATAGAAACTCCACCAATAAATAATTGAATGTTTGACTGAAGTGCCATCGCTGAGTTTTAAGATTAATTTGTGCAACAACCTATAAGACCATCAGAATCTAACCAATGCTGTGATCATTCCTATTCAATAATGATCAAAATATTATGAATATAGAATAATACTGTGTCTAGGTTATTTCAAATTTAAAAAACTATAGTTTCAAAGTCACCCAAATTTTCAGTGAAACTACACCCCTGAAAACCACCCAATTAAATCGTGGTTTGACTCTAAAAAAAAGAAGGTTTAGCCATAAAATGTTATGATCAACACGTAAGAAAAAAATAATCTGGATACATAAGGAAAGAAAAACTGGATATAAAAAGCAATTTATATCCAGTTTTTAGAAGTAGTTTGTAAACATTTTGTACGGGGTTTAAATATGAAAGTCTATCTATGAATTGCATGGCTACTCGCAGCTGGTAATTCTTGTAAAAACTTTCTTAAAACACTCCAGTTAATCTTAAATGAAATAAAATTTGTCATGATTTCTTTATTTAAAGTTAATATACATTTTTACTGATTTACATTATTCCTTTATCAGTTATCTAGTAGTTTTCAAAACACGTGCCAAACTTTTTATACAAAAAAAACTAATTCATAACTAATTAAAGATCAAAAAAATAACCATTTTTAAAAGTATTACTATTCTCTTTGAATTTTCAAAATTACGCTCAGAGAAATTCGAAGAATTAACAGGATAATATTACTGGTGTTATTTAGGAAAGAAAGAATATATTACAAGCTGATGTTAACCAAATTTAAGATATCAACTATGAATTAACTCAATATAATAAAAATTAAGTCAGTTCCAGTGCTTCGACTTAAGGAGAATCGTATCGAGAACAGTAAAATTTTTTATCAAAAATCTATCCTCGAAACTATTTTTTTTCACTCTGGTCCAAAAAACAACTTGAATCGACGGTTTTTGATTTTATGAATTTAGCATCCTGCTGAATTCATAAAAGTGAAAATATTTTAGCTTATCACTTTCAATTTAGCAAACCTCAGTAAAAGCTTTTTTATCCCTCCATTTTCAAAATTGATCTCTGCTTTTTTATCTTGACCAACTCCCTCAAGTTGTAGGACTTTTCCTTTACCAAACCGCATATGTTCTACAATAGTTCCGGGTACAAGATCTCCATCAAATAGATTTGTTTTAGCGTTCTGTGCTGTTCCATTAGATACAGGACGCAGCTTTCTTAGCTTTCTCAGTTGTTCCTCAGACGGTTTATGAGAAACTGGTGGTGATCCTGATACCGGTTTTTTAAGTCTCAATTTACTTTTGTCCACCTCTCCAAAAATATCAGTATCTACTAAGGGTTTATAACGATAGGTATCAATAGGAGTAATATATTCTAGATACTGAGGATCAATTTCTTCAATAAAACGGCTGGGTTCTGCATCCACAAGTTTACCCCATCGATAACGAGATTGTGTATACGTTAAATATGCCTGCTTTTCTGCCCTTGTCAAGGCAACATAAAATAATCTTCTTTCTTCCTCCAATTCCGATCTGGTATTCATACTCATTCCAGAAGGAAACAAATCTTCTTCCATACCTACGATATAGACATAAGGAAACTCTAGTCCTTTTGCTAAGTGTATGGTCATTAATGCCACCCGATCATCATCACCAGTATCCTGATCAAGATCTGTTGCCAGGGCTACATCCTCCAAGAATTCAGCCAGGGATCCTGTTTCATCTGCCAATTCTTTTTGTCCCTCTACAAAATCACGAATACCATTCAATAGCTCCTCTATATTTTCGATACGTGCAATGCCTTCCGGTGTTCCATCTTTTTTAAGTTCTTGAAGTAAACCTGTATTTTTTGCCACCATTTCTGCCAGCACAAAAGCATCAGAAGTCTGATTAGTTACCTGAAAACTCTTGATCATATTCAAGAAGTTCTCTAACCTGGTCTTGGTTCCGCTATTGATTTTTAGATTGATGCGATCCAGGTTTTCTATGATTTCAAAGATAGGTCGATCATAATGATTAGCTGCTACTACTAATTTATCTACTGTAGTATTCCCGATTCCACGTGCCGGGTAATTGATCACACGTTTTAATGCTTCTTCATCTTTAGGATTAATGATTAATCTAAGATAGGCTAAAACGTCTTTGATCTCTTTTCTTTGATAAAAAGACAACCCACCGTAAATCCTATATTTAATATCTCTTTTCCGAAGTGCATCCTCCATTGCGCGGGACTGTGCATTTGTTCTATACAGTATAGCAAACTGACCATTGGTTAACTGATGCTGCATTTGATTTTCGAAAATAGAACTCGCCACGAATCTTCCTTCATCACCATCGGTCAATAAACGATTTACAAAAATTTTAGGTCCCGGATCATTAGCAGTCCAAACAACTTTATCAAGTTTCGTTTTGTTCTTATCAATAATAGAGTTGGCTGCCTCTACAATATTCTTGGTAGATCTATAATTTTGTTCTAATCGATATTGCTGTACATTATCGTAATCCCTCTGGAAATTAAGGATATTATTAATATTCGCTCCGCGAAATGCATATATACTTTGAGCATCATCCCCTACTACACATATATTCTGGAACTTATCTGATAGTGCTTTAACAATTAAATACTGAGAGTGATTTGTATCTTGGTACTCATCTACCAATATATATCTAAAGCGATTTTGATATTTTGCTAACACATCAGGGAAACGGTTTAACAGCTCATTGGTTTTAAGTAACAGATCATCAAAATCCATAGCGCCTGCTTTAAAACAGCGATCGACATAATGTTGGTAAATTTCTCCCATACGAGGTCTTTTTGCCATCGCATCCGCTTCGACCAACTCTGGATTCTGAAAATATGCCTTTACAGTTATTAAACTGTTCTTGTAGGAAGAAATACGTGATTGAACCTGCTTATACTTATAAATATCTTTATCCAGTCCCATCTCTTTAATTACGGAAGCGATGAGTCGTTGAGAATCCTGTGTATCATAAATAGTAAAATTAGAAGGATACCCTAATTTATCAGCTTCAATTCTAAGGATTTTAGCAAAAATAGAATGGAATGTTCCCATCCATAAATTCTTTGCCTCACTGGCACCTACTATGTCAGCGATACGTTTTTTCATCTCTCTCGCTGCTTTATTGGTAAAGGTCAGGGATAAGATGTTAAATGCATCTACTCCTTTATGCATCAAATAAGCAATTCTATAAGTAAGTACCCTTGTTTTTCCGGAACCAGCACCCGCTATCACAATCATAGGACCATCTTTCTGCAATACAGGGGCTCGTTGCGCATCATTTAATCCAGCTAAATATTCTTCCAATTTTTCAATTTTTATAAGCCTCGAAATTTAAGGAAACTATCCATTTTATCGAATTATTATTACGCATACTTATAAACAAAACATGAACGTTTTATCATACTTATCAGTTATTGACAGATCTCGAAAAGACCAACATTTCTTACATTGTTAATATCTTTTAGTTTAAAAAATATCGTTTAAATGCAATATTTCAAGATAAAATACATATATTTATAACTCATTTACCAACTAAGTATGAACTTTTAACCCCTACATATAACCTAATATTATCGCTATGTCCCCAAACACTAATGTTCAGCCTATTGAAAAAGAACAAATTAAATTTCTAACCTTTCCAAAGGAAGATGTGCTTAATAAACGAAAAGATCAAATTGATCGAATCTTAGAGTTACAAAGAGCATTATCTCTTGGTAATTTAGAAAGACATAAAGTAAAAATCGTATTTGTTGACAATGAAGGATTTAAAAAAGTGGAAACCACTATATGGGGAATCACTGATAAAGAAGTAATTTTAAAACAAGCTACCATTATACCTCTGGAAAGAATTATTAGTATTTCTTAAATTTAACTTTCATTACCATAAAACTCTCAATACTGTCCTCTAGATAGATTGAGAGTTTTATTTATTGTCTTTTATACAATAATCGTATGCTTTCGTATGTTATGCAATAATTAATAGATATGTAAAATTCAAGGATTAAAGACTAACACCTAATTTTGGCAATCAATATCTTCAACAAAATCATGATACCCAGAACCCACTTCAAAATAATCGTAATGTGCTTAACTATTCTGAATAGTTTTTTTATATATGCTCAGGATAAAAATTCATTTCAAATTGATGAAAGTCCAGACAGCTTTGTCCAACACTTAACTCTTAAAACTAATGGATTACAACTAATACTCTCTAAAAACAATTCTCTTTTTTTACGTATGAATGTGCAAAAAGTAAGTGACAATAAAACCACACTTATCGGTACGATTAATAATGAGAAGCTTTCTTCTTTCACACTCTACAAAACTGAAAATAAAATAGAGGGAAACCTGGTGCTTAGAAACCAAAAAGAAGGGTATCGAATTTATACTAGTGATCAGGGAAAGGTATACATAAAAGAAGTGGACATTAATTCGCTTCTATGTATTGATTATGAAGCAAATAAAGAAGAGAATGATATAGATACTAATAATGTTTTTTCTAAAATGGTGCCTCAATTAGAAAGTTTGCCGGGAGCTCCTGGAATTATTTATTTGGATTTTGATGGAGAGGTAGTTTCAGGAACTAGTTGGGTTAGTGGCGGTACCATTAACGCTGAATCTCCTAATTTTTCTAATCAAAAAATTATAGCAGTCTGGAAAATAATGGCCGAGGATTTCAGAGCATTTAATCTAAATATAACTACAAGAAGGGATCTCTATGATGCTGCTCCCCGAAATCGTAGAATGATGTGTATTTTTACACCTACTAAGGATGCCGCTCCGGGATCGGGAGGTGTTGCATATTTAGGGTCTTTTTCTTCTAATTTTTCTGATAATCCTTGTTGGGTGTACAATTTATCAACCAGAGCTGCTGGAGAAACAGGGTCTCACGAGATAGGACATACGCTTAGACTAAGTCACGATGGAAGACCTGGAGAAGAATATTATGGAGGGCACGGCCAATGGTCTCCAATTATGGGATGGAGTGCCAGTAAACCAATCGGACATTGGAGTATCGGTGAATATGACAATGCCAACCAACAACAAGATGATATACAGATCATAGCCGGAACTCAAAATGGAGTTGGATTTAGGGAAGACGATCACAAGGACATAATTACAGAAGCTACCCCCATTCTAGTAGATGCCGATGGAAATGTTAGTCCTGATCAAAATTACGGTTTTATACATAATCGCAATGATAAAGATGTGTTTTCATTTGTAATTGAAACAGGCAATGTATCTTTTGATTTTCAACCGAACCCGGATCATCCTAACCTAAATATCCAAGCTCGTATCCTGAATGGTATAGGTGAAGAAATTGCAGTTTCCGATCCTTCAGGGCTTTCAGCAAGTATTGATATGGATCTTCTCTTTGGTACATATTTTATAGAAATAGATGGTGTAGGCGAAGGTAATCTAAGTACAGGATATTCGGATTACTCTTCTATTGGTAATTATTTTATCTCTGGTAAATATATTCCTGGCGATAATAACCAACCACCTATTAGTAATTTTGAAGCTTCTACTAATTGTGCTACGGTTAATTTTAACAGTACAACTATTAACAATGTAAACACCTATTTATGGGATTTTGGTGACGGAAACACTTCTACAGAACGAAATCCGACACATACATATGACGATAGTGGTACATACAGTGTGTCGCTTACTACTTCTAACAGCGCTGGTCAAGATACCAGACAAAGAGATGACTATATAACTATTAATATCCCTCAATTACCAGTAGGTCAAAATCAAAATATTTGTATAGGCGAATCCACTTCTTTGACTGTTACCGGAAATAGTCAGTTCGATTGGTATGAGACGCCTACCGGAGGAAATCCCATATATATGGGAGCTACTTTAGAAATACCAGCATCGCAATCGAGCCAAACATATTATGTAGCTGGTTCTTTTGATAATTGTAGTACCAGTACCAGAACTGCTATCAGTGTTATTGTAGAAGAGAATCCGGATACTCCAATCATATCAATACCGGATTCCAAAAATCTTTCGACAGCTGTTACTTATCCGCAGTATCAATGGTATCATAATGGAGAAGCCATTACAGGTGGTACAGATGCACAGTATCTTCCTGATCAAATTGGAGAATATAGTGTAGAAGTTTTTAACGAAACAGGATGTAGTACTCTTTCAGAAATTTTTACTGTTGATTTATCTCAGCTTAATCTGAGCCAGGGAACTAGTGTGTTTAACTTATATCCAAATCCTACCAGAGATATACTTCGAATTGATGGATTGACAGTTAATGAAAAAGACATCAGAGTTGTAAATACTTCAGGGCAAATTATTGTTGATACTAATATATCTCCAGAAATAGATTTAACCAATCTATCCAGCGGACTCTACATTGTGCTCATTAACAATAAATCCGTAGGTAAGTTCGTAAAACTATAGATATATTGTAAAAGTTGCTAAAGGCGTATTTCTCTGAACAGGAAATATGCCTTTTCTATTTAGAAGAGATCAAAAACACATTTTAACTTTGCATTTATAGATTTTTGAATATCTTTAGAAACCAAAAATTTTACCTTTGAAATATGCAACTTTATTTATTCTGGCGATTCTACCGGGATTACTTTTTTGTCAAAACGAATCTAAAAAAGGAAATACTATCAAAGAGTTTGGAAAAACATATGAAGTAACGAATCCAGACTTTAAAACAGATACAAAAAATGAAATGAAAGTTGTATTCGATATAGGGCGCTCTTTTGACGATAGTACAAAGGTGAATCCCCTCATAAATACAGCAGCGAGATATCTTAATATGCACGCAAATGCAGGAGTATCTTCAGAAAATATGAAAATAGCTCTAGTCATTCACGGAAATGCCGCCAATGATCTACTAAATAACAAGAAATATATAAAGAAGTTTGGTATCAGTAACCCCAATACACCTTTAATATCAGCACTTACAGAAAAAGGAGTGCAGGTTATATTGTGTGGACAAACTGCTGCATACAGAAATATTTCAAAATCAGATGTACACCCTAATATTCAATTGGCATTATCCGCAATGACTGCTTTGGTACAATTACAAAACGAGCACTACAGACTCATTAATTTTTAACGCAACGCACTCCATGAAAAATAATTTTCTTATCATCTTACTACTCTTATGTTGTAGTATTCAAGCACAGAAAATAGATCCAAATGTAAACTCATTATCAGAAAAAATAGAAAGTAAGGTTATCGAATGGCGAAGAGATTTTCATCAAAATCCGGAACTCTCTAATCGCGAATTCGAAACTGCAAAAAAAATTGCAAAACACCTCAAAGATCTAGGTTTAGAAGTAACTGAGAACGTAGCAAAAACAGGTGTTGTTGGTATTTTAAAAGGTAAAAAGGATGGTAAAGTAGTAGCTTTAAGAGCAGATATTGATGCACTTCCGGTTACAGAGCGTGCAGATGTACCGTTTAGATCCACAGTGAAAACAACGTTCCTCGATACAGAGGTTGGTGTAAGTCACGCGTGTGGTCACGATACACACATAGCTATCCTGATGGGGGTGGCTGAAGTTTTAAGCAAGAACAAAGACAAAATTTTCGGTACGGTAAAATTTATTTTCCAACCTGCAGAAGAAGGACCACCACCTGGAGAAGAAGGCGGGGCAAAATTGATGATCAAAGAAGGGGTTCTAAAAAATCCTGATGTAGATGCTATTTTTGGGTTACATATCAATTCAGGAACTCCTGTCGGAATGATACGCTACAAACCAGGTGGAACCATGGCAGCGGTAGAACGTTTTGTGATTGATGTAAAAGGAAAGCAAACCCATGGATCTGCTCCCTGGACAGGTGTTGATCCGATACTTATTTCAGCAAAAATAATAGACGGCCTTCAGACCATTATCAGTAGAGAATCTCCCCTGGTAGATGAAGCTGCTGTGATTACAGTCGGAAAAATTACAAGTGGGGTACGTTTTAATATCATCCCGGAAAGTGCAGAAATGATAGGTACCGTCAGAACCCTTGATCCCAAAATGCGTGAGATGATTATTCGTCGTATGAATGAAATGGTACCTGCCATTGCCAAAGCGTATGGCGGCGAAGCATCTATTACTTTTCAAAACAATACTTCTATAACCTATAATGATCCTAAACTAGTAAAACAAATGCTACCCACCATTCAGGAAATTGCAGGGAAAGAAAATGTGGTTTTATCAAAGGCGACAACAGGTGGAGAAGATTTTTCGTATTTTCAAGAAGTAGTTCCAGGTTTCTATTTCTTTTTAGGTGGAAAATCTCCGGATACAGAAAAAGCTGCTTCACATCACACACCGGATTTTTATATCGATGAAAGTGGTTTGGTACTAGGAGTTAAGGTAATGTCTCAATTAGCAATAAATTATTTAAACGCGCAATAACAAATTGATCATGGATACTATCTTACATTTTTTAGGTGCTATATCCTGGTGGATGTGGATTTTAATCGCACTCGCTCTGATAGCAATACGAGATATATTCTTTAACCGAAAACATACAATTAGCCATAACTATCCGATTGTTGGTCACTTGCGATACTTGTTAGAAAGTATCGGTCCGGAAATGAGACAATATTTTGTTGCGAACAATCGAGAAGAACTTCCTTTCAATAGAATAGAAAGAGGCTGGGTATATGCTTCCTCCAAAAACGAAAACAACTATGAGGGTTTTGGAACGGATAGGGATATTTATCAACACCAACATATTTTTATTAAGAATTGTATGATTCCTTTCCAGATGGATAAAGACCATCCTAATAAACTGGATAAAACTTTTTTGCCTTGCGCAAAGGTGATGGGAGCATATAATCAACGCAGAAAACCATATCGCCCTGCCTCCATTATCAATATTTCTGCAATGAGTTATGGTTCTCTGTCTGCGCGTGCAGTAGACTCACTTAATATCGGAGTTAAAAATGCGGATGCATATCATAATACCGGAGAAGGCGGATTATCGCCATATCATAGCAATGGCGGTGATGTAGTTTTTCATTTCGGAACGGGTTATTTTGGAGTGCGTACCGATGATGGAAATTTTTCTATGGAAAAAATGAAAGATCTGGTAGAAAAGAATCCTTTTATCAAGGCAATCGAAATAAAACTTTCTCAAGGTGCCAAACCAGGGAAAGGTGGTGTACTACCGGGAGCTAAAATTAGTCAGGAAATTGCAGAAATTAGAGGTGTAGAAGTGGGTAAAGATGTACTATCGCCATCCACTCATAAAGCTTTCAAGGATGTTCCTGAATTATTACAACTTATTGAAGATATTGCATCAGAAACAGGATTACCCGTAGGAATCAAAGCTGCCATTGGTAAAACCGAACAATGGGAACTGCTGGCAGAACTGATGATAAAAACGAATCGAGGCCCTGATTTTATAACTATTGATGGTGGTGAAGGAGGCACAGGAGCGGCACCACCGAGTTTTGCAGATCACGTATCCTTACCCTGGATTTATGGATTTACTGCTATTTATAAGATATTTCAGAAACATGATCTTACCGATAGAGTGGTTTTTATAGGTAGTGGGAAATTAGGATTTCCTGCCAAAGCCGCCATGGCATTTGCAATGGGTGTTGATTGTATCAACGTAGCCAGAGAAGCGATGATGAGTATCGGCTGTATACAGGCTCAGGTTTGTCATACCAATCGATGTCCCAGCGGTATCGCTACACAGAGTAAATGGTTACAAAGAGGGATCAATGTGCCTCTTAAATCCGATCGGCTGGCGCAGTATTTTAGATCCTTTAGAAAAGAACTTATAGAAATCACCCACGCAGCAGGATATGAACATTCAAGTCAATTTACTATGAAAGATATAGACATCAATGTAGACGACGGTGAACTTACCAAGACATTAGAAGATTCTTTTAAATATAGCAAAACACCTGTGGCATTTACCTGTACACAAGATCTAAAAGATTGTTCCTATTTGGGTGGACATTACAAAGAAAAATATCAATCATAAAACAATATCTATGGACTTAGAAATTATTCCTTTATTAATCTCATTGATACCTTCTCTTTTCATTACACTATTGGCATTGTACTATTTTAAAACACATACGGATAATGAAGAAAAAAGACGAAGATTTTTGCTGCATAAAGAAAATCAAAAGCAGTCATTACCACTTAGATTACAGGCCTATGAACGTATGGCACTTTTTTTAGAACGAATTTCTCCGGGTAAATTATTATTGCGAACACCTCCGATAGGAGACGATATCAAAAGCTACGAATCCTTATTGGTCAATACTATTGAACAAGAGTTTGATCATAATCTTACACAACAAATTTATATCTCAGATGAATGCTGGAATATTGTAAAGGCTGCTAAGAATGGTACTATTGCCCTGATTCGCAAAACCGTTTTATTAGAAGAAGTAAATGTTGCAGATAAAATGAGAGAAAAGATTCTTACCACTACCGTAGAAAAAGGTTCACCAAGCGATACAGCTCTAGCAGCTATTAAAAGTGAAGTTGGGGATTTATTTTAGTAGATAGTAGTTATATACATTTATGATCAAAAAGATAAGAAGTATCTAATTACCTTTTGTGACTATACATACGGATATTATTTGCAAAGCGAAAAAAATATAATTAATAGGAGGATATGAGTTTTTTAAAATCAATATTTAATAGAAAAGAGCAGCCAATAAACTCTTACGCTGACTTTTGGGGTTGGTTTCTAGAAAATGAAAAAAAATTTCATAACGTTCTTAAAAATCAAGGTGATATTAAACGTGTTTTCTTTGACAAGTTAGCACCAAAACTGAATGAGCTAAAAGATGGATTTTGGTACTTAGCAGGAATGTATGACGATAATATTTCTGAATTAGTATTAACACCGGATGGGGTCATCAAGAATATCGTTTTTGTCGAAGAGCTTGTTCAGGCAGCTCCCAAAATGGTAGATTGGAAATTCACAGCATTAAAACCAGCTATTGACATAAAAAATGTAAGAATAAAAATGGCAGACTACATTTTTGACAAAGAAAATTTATCATTTTATTCTATTGACCATAAAAACTATCCTGATGAAATTGATATTGTAGTTGTGCATAATGATTATAATGAACGAGATGAGTCGACTATAATAAATGGTACGTATATTTTCCTTGACAATTATCTTGGAGAATTAAACTCAGTAACCACTATCGACAACTTGAAAGTAATTTCTAAGAATCAAGCAGAAAAAGAACTTATCTCGATTTCTAAACTGAAAGATTTTCTAATTTGGAGAGAAAAAGAATTTATAGAAAAGTATAAAGGTTTAAGACACAATACTGATAATGATAATTATTCAAGCCTAGAAGCTACATTAGAAAGTGGTCTTCCATTACTCGCAATCGTTAATTCTGATTTGTTATGTTGGGATAGTAAAGCATCACATCCTTGGATTATCACTGTTGAACTAAAGTATAACGGAAAAAACAATAATGGAATGCCAAATGACATGACATATCAGCTTCTAAATGAAATTGAAGATAAAATAATGATAGAATTAAAAGATTCGGATGGTTACTTAAATATTGGGAGACAAACGGCAGATTCCGTACGAGAAATTTACTATGCCTGTATTGATTTTAGAAAACCATCAAAAGTCCTACATCGAATCAAAAAAGAATATCAAAACAGTATTGAATTCGACTTTGACATTTATAAAGACAAATATTGGCAATCGTTTAATAGATTTATTACTAAATAAATGCCCGTATTATTTATATAGCTGATACACTCTTTTTTGATGGAAACGTACCATACCTCAAGCGTTACCAATAATCACACCTAAACTATCTTCATTTCTTTTCAAAATAAAATCAACGTTCATGGTAGTAAATAGTCTACCTTCGGTAAAAAATAATGTCGATAGAGCGAAAAGTTCAATTAGTAGAAAGTCTTTTTTCTAAATTAGAACTAGAAACCGCTCAGTTTGAGGAATCTTCAGGACTTCGTTGTGTCTCTGGCTGTGGAAAATGTTGTACTTACCCAAATGTAGAAGCTTCTCCTATAGAATTTTTACCGTGGGCATTTCACTTATTTTTAAATGGAGAAGCAGAAAACACCATCATTCAGCTTAATAAAACCAAAAGCTTAACGTGTTTAATTTATAAACCTTTATCTGTTATTGATCAAGGTCGTTGTAGCAACTACAAATACCGCGGTTTAATTTGTAGACTTTTTGGATTTGCAGCCAACACTGACAAATACGGAAATTTAAGATTGGCTACTTGTAAAATCATTAAAGAAGGTCAGGCCGATAACTTTAATTCAGCGGTAGAGGCGATATCTAAAGGACTATACATCCCAATATTTACAGAATATTATATAAATTTAAATCAGATAGATTTTAAATTAGGAAATATAATTTTACCCATAAATAAAGCCCTTAAAATGGCTTTAGAAGAAGTTTTATATTATTATACATACAGATCTTTTCTTCATTTAGGAAAAAAATGTGGCTAAAACTGGAATTATATCATTTCTGATGATAAAACAAAGTTTTCAGCTTCAATTTTGACTGTATTTAGCTACTTATAGCAAACGATTTTGCGTCAGGGATAGAAACCCTTCGACAGGCTCAGGACAAGTCTACTATTATTTTAGTAAGTACTCTTCTAGAGCGCCTCAGGGTACCCATAAAAACGATATAGTGGATAGCCCGCCAGGACGCTATTAAAAATACAATGGTGGATTTGTTCTAATTAGATTTAAGTCAAATCCTGAAGCTATTTTTATGGGTTTAATATTTGAGTAAGGTTCAATTTCATGCGCATAATATAAATTATCAAATGCAATGGCCGATTTTCCTCTTTCTATTTCTACATTGATGATTTTTTCTAAAAACTCAATTCCCATAGCGTCCACGCCATAGTAATCAAACAGGATACACTTCTTCTTTTCAAAATTAGCTTTAATAATCAAAGCCTTTTTCTTTGTAAAATCTAAATATTCAAATCTTTCGTTTAGCCTGACACCTATTTCATCAACTATATTCGCAGCACTTTGAATATTAATTCCCATTTTATTAATTAAATAAGCTTTTATGGTCAAAGGCTTTATATATTTAATAATCTTATTTTGGTAATAGTTTTTAGCCCAAGTAAAATCGGTTTTTTTATTTTTAAATCTATGAATCAATTCAAGGGTCAAATCAAAATTTGCTGGTACATTTTCTAGATAAACTCTAGAATCATAAATCCTAATTAGCTCACCTTCTTTTAATTCAAATTCTGGAATAGTAATCCCCCAGATTTCAAATTCTTCATTACAAAAAACTGTATTTTTCATTCTTGTGTTTATCCAGAACCTATCTCATCAAAACAAAGACTACCCAGCCATATCAATATCTTTTAGCTTGTTCTCTTCTGCATGTTTTGCTTTTTCGGCAGCATAGTCAAACCCTTGTTGCCACCAGCTTCGCATTAGATTTTTATCAAAAACCAACGAGTTTTCTGTGAGTTTCGAAGGTGTATAATATAAGTTAAGCACTACGTCTTTATTTTTAGCAGCTAATTTACCTATTATTGTATCATGCCCCTCCACCTGATCAAACATAAAACTAAAAAGATTGACCATTAAGGAGAAAGGATTCTTTCCTAAGACCTTGTTATGTTCCATATTCTCGGATTCCAAAATGATGGCATCGACCTCAGTAGCTCCTCTTTTGATTGCCTCTCTAATAGGCACCATAGATCCAAAACCTCCATCAGCATATTCACAACCGTTTTTGGTTACTAAACTCATAAAAGGAATATAATTACAGGATATCCAGATCCAATCACAAAAATCCTCATAAGAGAAATCATTAATTGATTTATACTCTGTGGTGTTTTTTGTCAAATTAGATACCGTTACTACGATATCTTTAACCTTTTTCTTAGCGAGCTCAAATTCAATTTCAGAAAAATTTCTGTGGATATTTCGCCTGAGATTTTTACTTTCACCAAACGTTCTTTTACGTTTCAGAAATTGCATTATGGTATTAAAAAAATTGATGGATACAAACTCACGATTTCCTTTTTTTCGTGTTCTAAAAGGATTGACACTAAAGATAGTATGCTGATTTACGTTAGTATATATTTCATAGACCTTATCTATGTTTCCTAAGGCTAATTGTGGGATTAGCAAACTTCCGGTAGATGTACCCAGAAAAAGATCATAGGTTCTACCTTGTTCCTGCATTAAATATTGGGCTACACCACCTGCATACGCTCCTTTACTTCCTCCTCCGGAAATTACTAATGCACGCATATTTTAGTTTATGGGGTTAATTTCTTTCGTAAAAATTCTTGTTGCCTTATTGGCAAATTACTCTTTAAATCTACATATTTCTTTTGAAACTTGGGATCCTTCAGTAACTTATCTAGTATTTTCCTACAAAAATTGCGAAATCTCCAATTATGATGTACTGCTCCATCTACTAAATCAACTAAACTTTGATCAGAAAAAGCCTGTAAACTCTCTAAGTAAGTAAATGCATTTTCGCGAGTGCCAAAATGATGTATCGGAGATGAATATCCTGATAATTCTGCATAAAACTGTTGATGTTTTTCTTTTTGATACTCCGGTGTATTAAGTGCCAACACCAACCAAAGTATCCGTACATTTTTATCATGAAAACCTACAATATCCTTGGTCATCTCTAAATAACGACCTCTTTCTGAAGGAAAATTAGCCCATAAATGATACAATGCCGGTTCTATTGTTGCATATGACTTATCTTCTAATAATGTTTCAAATTGTTTCTGTAAACTTTTGGGAATTGTGCTCATAGTGTTAGCAATAGTCTGACGCACATAAAGGTTATTAGTTTCAAAAGCTTTGGTAAAAAGTGCAATCGCTTCCTTAGAGGTATCTCCTTCTAACTGATAGATTACTTCTTGACCTAAATATTCATTAACAGGAAAATCCAGCGCTGTGGCGAGTGTTCCCCATTTTCCGGTTAAAGGCTGTGTACGTTCTGCAGCGAGACTCAGATATTTTTTGATGAATGGAGAAGCTGTTAAAATATCTAATGCTTCCTGAGAAGGAAAGACAATAGCTTCCAGCCACAGTTTCTGATATTCTGATAAATCCTGTCCACTCACCTGCTCCGCTATTGTAATAAAATCCGATGTTGTTACATTATTAAATTGATGACTCTCGAGATAGTCCTTAATTACTTGCTTAAAATTCGCATCACCAATTTTATCTTGTAGCGCGTGTAATGCCCAGGCACCACGTTGATAAAAAGTCAGAGAACTCGCTTTGGGATCTAATAGAGAAGTAGCATCAGACGCTTTGGATTGCTCTGTAAGCTGTTCGGCGCTTTCGTATAATTTATACTGAAAGTATTCTTCTCCAAAAATCTCTTTTTCTACCAACAAAGCATAATAAGTAGCAAAACCTTCTTGCAGCCAATGGTGCCTGCCTTCGGTTTCGGTAACTAAATTCCCAAACCACTGATGGGCTAATTCATGGGCGTTAACGTTGATATAATTACGATCGTTAAATCCGATAGCATCTACTACAAATGCATCAGAAAAAATAGTGGTTCCGGTATTTTCCATTCCGGCATACAAAAAATCTTTTACCGGGATCTGTTTGTAATTCTGCCATTGGTATGAATATCCAATCTCTTTTTCAAGAAAATCAAACATGCGCTTACTATGCTTATATGTGGGTTCGAACTTATCTTTTTCCCATGGATAATAATACATTTCTAAAGGTATGCCACTTTCTGACGTTTCTACCACTTTCTCATATTTCCCAATGGCCAAAGCCAATAAATAACTGCTCATAGGTTGTTGCATATCATACTCCCATTGTTGGATAGAATCATTAACAGCTTTCTTATTCATCAACTTCCCATTAGCGATCACTTCATAATCCGAATCATAATTGATCGTCATATCAAACTCTACCTTTTCATTCATATCATCAAAACTCGGTAACCAGTTGGAGGTGTATTTGCCTTGTCCCTGTGTCCAGATCTGCTCATTTCCTTGATAATCCTTCAAAAAATACAATGCTTTTTGTGGAACCGAGATATACTGAATTTCGATAGTATGTTCTGAACCCTTTTTAAAATCTGATGAAACTTTAATCACTTTGTTATCGTAGGATACTTCGGCTTTTTTGCCATCCAATAAAACATCCATTATTTGCATTTTTTGTGCATCGATAGCGACGGTATCTGCAGCTTGAAGAACTTTAAAAGTATAAATAACTTTTCCTTCCACTTTTTTGAAATTAGATTCCAAAAAAATATTCACCTTCCCTGTCAAAAAATCTACAGAAGGTTGTTCCTTTTTCTCATTCACCACTAGAGTGGAGACTCCTTCTTGTGCAGTTAAATTAAAGGAAACCACACATATAATCAGATATAAAATAAATCGCATACAGATCAATAATCAAATGTTCTGCCAAAATAACGATTTTAGTCTGGTTATGTGACAAAGCTTTTCATCTTTACTAATGTACTGCTTGATTGTATTTATCAAGAAACGTTATTGAAACAGTTTAATTACAAAACTGGATGGCAGTCTGAGACATCCAACGAAAATTTTATCCATTGAATATATTGACGTTCCAAAACAGAGCTTTTGAAAATCTTTTTTCACCAGTATAAGATTGGTTTTACGTTAAAAAATCTTGAAGCCTTGGAAAGATTTTAGCAAAACCAATCTGGTTTTCAGTTAAAACTGAAAAATACCTTACGACATAGCGTAAGCTGTGGGCGAGGTGGTGCGAAGGAGTGCCTTTTCTTCCCGCCTTCCAAAGTACGCAAGTACGGCGGACAGGTTGGTTCGTTTTCTTTGGGCAAGCAAAGAAAATGAACAGAAAGTCAAATCAAAGAAAAAAGGACGAAAATTAAATACAATTAAAACTGTGAAAACAAATTATTAAAAAATACATCGATCTATTTTGTCAAAGACTAATCAAACTCTAAATAATCATTGTACACTTAAAACTTCGAAATTGATACTTTGAACTTTAAACAGTGAAGTTTATCTTCGCTCTAATGAATCCGAATATCTTACAAACTCCTATCGATTATCTAAAAGGTGTTGGCCCTTCTCGAGCTGATCTGTTACGCACAGAATTAGGGATTCATACCTATCAGGATTTGGTTAATTTGTTTCCGAATAGATACATAGACAAAACGAAGTATTATAAAATCAATGAGTTGCAACAAACCTCTGCAGAGGTACAGATGGTGGGTAAGATTGTTCATATAAAAATGGTAGAACAGAAGCGTGGAAAACGTTTAGTAGCGAAATTTATTGATGATACGGGCCAAATGGAATTGGTATGGTTCAGAGGTCATAAATGGATTAAAGAAAACCTACAACTAAACACTCTTTATGTAATTTTTGGAAAAACCAAATACTATAATGGTTATAGTATGCCACATCCAGAAATGGAATTACTTTCGGAACATGAAAAGAACCTGAAAGTAATGATGCAACCGGTATATCCTTCTACAGAAAAACTGTCCAATAAGGGAATCACCAATCGGGTAGTGAGCAAAATGATGCAACAGTTGTTTCTGGATACCAAAGCCCGATTTTATGACACCTTATCCGATGAGATACGATCAGAATTGAAACTGATTCACAAAAGTGAGGCTATGCTCAATATTCATTTCCCGAAAAATCAGGAATTACTTGCAAAAGCACAATATCGATTAAAGTTTGAAGAGCTATTTTACATTCAATTACAGCTTATTACCAAAAAACTGATCCGCAAACAAAAGATTAAAGGCTTTCCTTTCGAAAAAGTGGGAGAATATTTCACCAATTTCTTTAACCATCATTTACCTTTTGAACTAACTAATGCGCAGAAACGAGTAATCAAAGAGATCAGAAAAGATATCGGTAGTAGCGCACAGATGAATCGATTACTGCAAGGAGATGTAGGCTCCGGAAAAACTATTGTAGCATTGATGACCATGTTGTTAGCTATGGATAATGGTTTTCAGGCTTGTTTAATGGCACCAACAGCAATTTTAGCAAATCAACATTATCAAGGAATATCAGAACTAACAAAAGATCTCGATATCAATGTGAAGCTGTTAATGGGTAGTAGTAGAACTAAAGAACGCCGTATAATTCATCAAGAATTAGAAGAAGGTACACTGCACATTCTTATTGGTACGCATGCAGTTCTAGAGGATAAAGTACAGTTTAAAAATTTAGGACTGGCCATTATAGACGAGCAACATCGATTTGGTGTAGCCCAACGTTCTAAACTTTGGCATAAAAATACATATCCACCACATATTCTGGTAATGACGGCCACCCCGATTCCCAGAACCTTAGCAATGAGTTTATACGGAGATCTGGATATCTCCGTGATTGATGAATTACCACCAGGAAGAAAATCTATAAAGACAGTACATCGGTATGATAGTAACCGTTTAAAGGTCTTCAAATTTATCTCGGATGAGATTAAAAAAGGAAGACAGATTTACATTGTCTATCCATTGATCCAGGAATCCGAAGCTTTGGACTATAAAGATCTCATGGACGGGTATGAAAGTATTGCCCGCTCCTTCCCTGCTCCGGATTATCAGATATCTATTGTTCACGGTAAAATGAAACCTGCTGACAAAGATTATGAGATGGAGCGTTTTGTAAAAGGAGAAACCAATATTATGGTAGCTACCACTGTGATTGAAGTAGGCGTCAATGTTCCTAATGCCAGTGTGATGATCATTGAGAGTGCAGAACGTTTTGGATTATCACAGTTGCATCAATTAAGAGGTCGCGTGGGGCGTGGAGCAGAACAGAGTTTTTGTATCCTGATGACCAGCCATAAATTATCATCAGACAGTAAAACCAGATTAGAAACTATGGTTGGCACCAATGATGGTTTTGACATTGCAGAAGTAGATCTAAAATTACGTGGACCGGGAGATATTATGGGCACACAACAAAGCGGAGTTTTGAATCTAAAGATTGCCGATATCGTAAGAGACAATGACATACTAAAAACAGCAAGGTATTACGCGATGAAAATTCTAAAAGAAGACCCTTCTCTATCTCTGGAGAAGAATAAAGTGTTATTGTTTACATATCAGCAATTAGCAAAACATAAAAACATCTGGAATTATATTAGTTAAGGTATCCAAGCTAACTACCAGCCGACCAGTGAGACAGGTTTGTTATATTATTTTAGTAAAGCATCCTTCTTAAATCTCAGGATACTTTTGCTAAAAAAGATACTTCATATAGGTTATAGAATTGTTAAGTGTATGTAGGCCTATAGCAGAAAATAATCCTAATTTAAGTCTGGCATACCCCAAAAATATCCCCATTATAAAATGAGAACTTAACATGATTGGTGATATCATAATATTTTGTGCTGTTAATTCATAATTGAACAAATGCATGTAACCAAAAAACAAGAACGATGCATAAAAAATAACTCGTTTATGTCTTTTCCAAAAATTAGCTAAAAACTCTTTAATTTTATTATTTTTTACTAATAAAACAAATGTCATTACCCCATAAATTCCCGAAATCAATATCCGTTGATTCATTGATATCGAACCGATAGTATCTACAATTCCGATTTTATTAACAACATAATGTAAACTATAGAAGAGTAATAGCGAAGTAGCAATCACAAAATTTCTGATGCTAAAAACAAGTCCCAACCTGGTAGCGCATTCTTCTAGAACGGGTGCCAGAATCAATGCCAAAAACATTCTTCCCATAAAAGATCTTTCGGATAAACTAGTCTGAGTTAAGTTTTCAGGAATTTCAATACCCAATAAATAAAGTACTAGACCTGTAAATAATAGTACTATTAATCTAAGAGCACTCATAAGAATGAAAATTTTTATAACACTCCAAAGGCACTTCTTTATACCCTGCTTTTCTCTGGCAATATGACCAGTTTTTAATACTTCTATAATCTCCCCTATTATTTTTTTCATAAAGTAAAAACCATTATATGTTCTTAAAAAAATAGGACGTATTTTTTATCATTTGTTACATTACAAGTGTAATTTTATTTTTGAAATTGCTATTTTAAGATGGATTCATATATGCCTGCCATTGGATCAGCACATACTTTTCTTTTTGTTTGTCTTTTACATTCAGAAAACCATATTCATAACAGAATAAGTACACTTGTCCTTTATTATTTTTCCAATAATGCGTAAAGTACTTTGGATCAAAACCTTCCTTTATTAATTTTTCTTTACGGATAGTTACTAAGCCAGCTTTATTATATCCTTTTAATATTTTACGATTCTTTTTTAATTGTTTATCTATTTTTTTAAACAAGGTATATTCATTCTCTTTAGTTTTTTGATAAAAGAAAGCCGATCTACAATAAGAAGAACAAAATTTCTTACCCATTCTTCCTTCTAGTTTCTCATTACAATAATTACAATATCGCGTCATAACACATCTCTTTCTAAAATAGTGTCATTATTCTAAAAAATGTTACCTATCCATCGAATTAAACGTTTATTAAACGTTTAATTCGATGGCTTTGATTGCGATTGGTTATATAATCAAACATATTTGACATGCATGAAACATATTAGCAAACATATCACGCTGAAGCACCTAATGATCGATCAACAAAAAATGATCGGTTTGCAGTTCTACCCGGATAAAGTGATTCAGGCTTTAATTAAAGAATTACCCAATCCCAAGTGGAGCGAGCAATTCGGGATGGTTTACATAGCTAATACTAAGAAAAATTTAGACTTGATTTTTGAGAAGTTTAGAGGTGTTGCCTGGGTTAATTGTAATTTCTTTTTTAAGGAAAAAGTAATCAGAGAGAATGAGGTTGTAGACATTAATTGGTATAGAAAAAGGGCTGAAACAGCTAATTTTAGGTACGTTCCAGAAGCATATCTATTAAAATTAGAGCTTAAAAGATATGCTATAAACACCTGTAAAACCTACATTTCGCAATTCGAAAGATTCATAAACAGGTATTCAGGCAGAGAAATTAACCAGTTGTCAGAAGATGAAATACGTAACTATTTACAATCACTCATACATCAAAACAAATCTAATAGTTATATAAATCAAGCTATCAATAGTATTAAGTTTTATTATGAAGTAGTGATGGAAATGCCGAATCGATTTTATGCAATAGAAAGACCTCATAAACAACAAAAATTACCTAAAGTATTATCAAAAGAAGAAATAATTAGTATTATTGAACACACCAATAATCTAAAACACCGTTGCATTGTAAGCCTTTTATATTCAGCAGGATTAAGAAGAAGCGAGTTGTTGGATTTAAAAATTGTAGACATTGACAGTAAACGGATGTTAATAAGAGTAGAAAATGCAAAACGTAATAAAGATAGGTATACTCTACTTTCTGAAAATTTACTAAAAGATTTAAGATTATATTATCAAGAATGGAAACCCAAAAAGTATTTATTTGAAGGGCCAAAAGGTAACAGATATAGTACAACAAGTGTAGAAAACATCATTATAAAATCTGCCAAAAAGGCTGGGATATACAAAAGAGTTACTCCACATATGATGAGGCATTCATTTGCAACACATCTTTTAGAGAATGGTACAGATTTACGCTATATACAAGTTTTATTGGGTCATAGTTCTAGTAAAACAACAGAAATATACACTCAGGTAGCGACTAACAATTTGCAATCGATCAAAAATCCACTAGATTTGTGAATAATATAATGGAAATATACCACATTGGGTATATTCACATGTTACCTCTCATTTGTAAAAAACAATACCTATGATAGAAATTAAAGACAAGAAAATAGTAATTGTGGGTGCATCATCTGGAATTGGAAAAGCACTCGCCAAAATATTTGTTGGAAAAGGAGCTCACGTTTGCTTGTTGAGCAGAACTAAAAGCAAATTAGAGGATTTACAAAATGAACTCGGAGGCAAAACTTCTGTACATCCAATGGATATGCTCGACGAGAATTCCGTGAACGGAACATTCAATGAAATTGGAAAATTTGATTTTATGACAATCACAGCAGTTGCTGACGAAACCAAGCTTTTCTCACCCATTAAATCTATGCCGACGGAAATTGCCGAACGAGGAATGGAAAAGTTTTGGGGAACCTTTAATTGTTGCAGAGCTGCTGCAAATTACATCTCAAAAGATGGTGCAATAGTTGTAACATCAAGCGTGGCGATTTTTCAACCTTCAAAGAACGCTTCGATAATGAATGCAGCAAGTTCGGCTGTAGCGACTTTTGCCAAAGTTTTTGCACTCGAAATCGCGCCAACAAGGGTCAATATCGTTGCGCCAGGAGTTGTGGGAACAGGAGTATGGACAAAGGAAGAGAAAGAAAATTACACAGATTGGGCTAAAAAAACTTTACCAGTTCAACACCTAGGAACAGCAGATGAATTAGCTTATGCATATTACTCAATCTTAACCAATCCATATATGACAGGTGGAATTACAAATGTAGATGGAGGACTAACATTAACTTAAAAAAACGAGAGGTAACAATGGCTATAAACAATTGCTTTTACAGGCTTATCCTGAAAATTCCTGCGGAATTTTCAGCTTGTCCTGTACTTGCAAAAGTCCGTGCTAACCCACGCAACTGTTCATAGCCGAGACCGTTAGGGCACATACTTGTTATCTGAAAAGCAAAACGCAATCTGAATCTGCCTGCGGACGAACCTCGATCGTATGAA
>CANMSL010000021.1 GCA_947500505.1 uncultured Aquimarina sp.
CAACACTTTAATTTACTAAAAATCTATCTTTTTTGTTATAAAAATCTTATCAAATATTAATCGAACTCAGGTTAAAAAGACCAGCGAATATTGTTTTTATCGTCTTCGGTAGCCGTGGTATTGTATGTATCCAAAGTATACACAGCATCTTTACCTATGCTAATAGTTTTAGGTCCACTTATCTCTTTAGGAAAACTCTTTTTATTTTCTTATTTGTCTGCATCCGTATCTCTCGTTAAAGTGACAAAGGTTTCACTTTTACGCATTTCTACTAATGTTTTGGCATCTTCGATCGCTTTTTTTCCTTCTTCGGTTTCATTTTCTCGTATATACAGTGCTTCCTGCCAGCCTTCAAAACTTTGATGAGCGTCTTCCCCTTCAGTTTTGATCTTGTCTTCTTTAGGACGGAGTTGTATTTTTTTAATCCCTACTTCGACCTTATTTTCATTTTCTTCATTATACAAAAATAAATGCCCACCTTCTTTGTTTCCGCTTTCTTCTTTTACATCAATCTCTATCCAATCACTGGCTTCTGTTTCTGTACTGGTATCTTCTTCTTTATTAAAAATAAGTACAGGTAAAATATCATCTTTGGTTTTCAATACTTTAAGATCACTATCTTTTTCATGGATCTTAAGTTTTACTTTTTTGTCTTTTAAGTTTTTGGTTTCCGTAACGAGATATACCTGGTATCCCATCGGGGCACCCGTAATCTTTTTGTAATAGGTTCGGGTTTCGTTTTTATATTGATCAAAGGTTAGCGTACTATCTTTCGCGTGGCTTTGCAAAGGCCATTCTTTACCTGTTTCCTTTTCATTAATAACGTTTGTGATATCTATTAATTTTACTTCCTTGTTTTGTGATGATAGTCCGTCATTAATACTTTTATGAATAGCCTTGGCTACATCGGAGCGTTTTGTTTTGTTATCTGTACTCGTTAGTTTGTCAAAAGTATATTGATACGTACCATTTTTAAGAGATTCTTTTTTAACTTTTTTCTCAGCAAAATAGGCATTGATAACCTCTGGTTCTTCTGGGCTTTCTAAAGTAAGGATTTCATTTTCAAAAGAAAATGACCTACCCATCATCTCAACTGTTATATATAATTGTCTAGTTCTGCTCATGCTTTAGCCTTTGGATTTCAATGATATCGAAACTTGTTTCTTGTACTATCGATATTTTTAAGAATCTCATCATAATCTCCATATCCTTCTAACTTGTAATTATATGAAATAGTATAAAATCGATTCTTATTTCTAAAATAAAAAAATATTGCGGTTTTTTCCCTTTTTGTAATATTTCTTTTCGCATATAGTTGCTCGATAAAGGTTTACAAAATTTGATCACTGTCTTTTTGAAATCCTAATTGTAGTTATAGGGATATACTGAAAAGTATGGTATCATCTTCTAAGAATCAACGCTTACAAAACAAAAAATCCATTGCTTTCGCAATGGATTTTTTAGACTAAAACTTAAGTTTTGGCTATTCTTCGATTTTCTTCTTTTCTTTTAATCCTACTTTCTTCACGGTATCATACATCACTGGTGTTGCAATGAATAATGAAGAATACGTTCCTACAAGTACTCCGATAATTAAAGAGAACATAAATCCTCTTAGTGGCTCTGCAAAAATAAATATCGCAATCAATACTAATAACGTAGTTAAAGACGTATTTAACGTACGACTTAATGTACTGTTTAAGGCTCCATTAATATTCTTATCCAGTGGCCAGGTCGTATGTTCTGCAAAATACTCACGAATTCTATCAAATACAACCACCGTATCATTCAGCGAGTATCCAATAACCGTTAATATAGCTGCGATGAACGCCTGATCTATCTCCATATTAAATGGCATAAACTTCCAGGTAAGTGAGAATACACCTAACACCACTAATACATCGTGGAATACGGCTGCCACAGCACCTAAACTAAACTGCCATCTTCTAAAACGTAATAGGATATATAAGAATACTACAATTAATGATCCAATTACAGAAATAAAAGCTGCTTGCTGGATATCATCCGCTATTGTTGGTCCAACCTTCATCGAACGCATAATCCCTACTTGCTTATCTTCATCACCATTAGAAAATTCTTCATAGGTCAATCCGTTAGTTAAATAAGGCTTTAATGCATCAAACAATGATCTAGAAATTTCTGAGTCAACCTCTTCACCTGTTTCATCAACTTTGTATTTAGTCGTAATTTTTAATTGATTATCGGCTCCTAATGTTTTGGCCTGTGCACTACCGAAAACCGCCACTAAATCCTTTTCTACATCTGTGGGCACAACATCTTTAGCAAAACGAACTGTATAGGTTCTACCTCCAACAAAATCTACACCTTGATCTAAACCTTGAGTAAATAGAGAGCCTAAACCTGCTAACACTATTACGGCCGAAATACCGTATGCAATCTTTCTCTTCTTTAGGAAATCAATATTTACATTCTTGAATAAATTCTTCGTAGCTGCAGTAGAAAATGCTAACTCTTTACCGTTCTTACCATATCCATCTATAAATAGTCTAGTAATAAATATGGCTGTAAATAATGAAGTAAGAATACCAATTAATAAAGTAGTTGCAAAACCTTTAATTGGACCCGTACCAAAAAATAAAAGAATTAAACCTGTAAGACCAGTAGTAATGTTAGCATCCAATATCGATGACAGTGCATTATTAAATCCATCTTTGATGGCATCTACTTGAGATTTACCTTTAGCAAGCTCTTCTTTAATCCTCTCAAAGATAAGTACGTTCGCATCCACAGACATACCAATCGTTAATACAATACCGGCAATACCAGGCAATGTCAATACTGCCTTTAGACCTGCTAATACTCCAAAAATGAATAAAATATTTACTACTAATGCTACATCAGCAAACGCTCCTGCTTTACCATAGTAAAAAATCATCCAGATTAAAATTAGCACTAACGCGATACCAAAAGACATAATTCCACTATCAATAGCTTCTTGTCCTAAAGATGGTCCTATTACTTCGCTCTGGATAATATCTGCGGATGCAGGTAATTTACCCGCTCTCAAAACATTAGCTAAATCTTTTGCTTCTTCTATTGTAAATTCTCCTGTAATTTCACTTCGACCGCCAGTAATCCCATTAGGGTCGCTAACTCCTGGTGCTGAATAAACGATATCATCTAATACAATTGCAATTTGACTTCGTTGCTCAGCGGCTTTTTTAGTCATTTCTGCCCATTTCTTAGCTCCCTTACCATCCATTTGCATGGACACTGCCACTTTACCAACCTGATTATAATCTTGTCTTGCATCCGTAATCACTCCACCACCTAATTCAGGTGTATCATCACGATTTCCTTTTAGAGCGTATAGATCAAGAACCTCAACATCCTTCTCTTGTTTACCCCATACAAAACGAGCATAACGCTGATCTCCAGAAAGTAAAGATCTTACCTTTGGGTTTCTTAGGTATGTATTAAATTGAGCTGTATCCTTAATAGCTACTGTAGCCAAAATAGGACCTCCCTGATATACATTTGATTGATCAGATAATAAATCAAAAATTGGATTCACAACAGCTTCTAAATCTGTAGAATCCTCAGCATCTTCTAATAAATCGGCAATTGCATCATCTTCTGCCGTCTTAGAAGTATCTGCCTGAGTAGAATCTGCTATTTTTTCGGTTGTATTTTCTACATCTTCCTTCGCATCGTCTTTTACTTTTTCCAGATCTTGCTTCAGGATATTGTTAGCAGCTCCAAGAAATGCCGACATTTCATTGATATTATATACATCCCAAAATTCTAATTGAGCAGTACTCTGTAAAAGTTTTTTAACACGATCCACATCTTTAGCACCAGGCAATTCAACAAGAATACGTCCTGACTCTCCTAAACGCTGGATATTAGGTTGAGTAACCCCGAATTTATCAATACGTTTACGTAATACCTCGAAAGCAGAAGTTACGGATTCGTCGATTTTTCTTTTCAGAACTGGTTTCACAATATCGTTAGACATATCAAAAGTGATATCGTCACTTAAATTCTTATTTGCGAAAATATCAGGTGATGCTAATTGCGCATCCGGAATTTTTTCGAACTCAATAAAGAAATCTTCTACATACGTATTCTGGCTATTCTTCTGAGTTTGATCTGCTGCATCTAGAGCTTGTATAAACGCCGGATTTTTAGAATTGTTTGCCAGTCCTTCTAAGATATCCCTTACAGAAATCTGAAGAATCACATTGATACCTCCTTTAAGATCAAGCCCTTTATTAAGCTCTTTAGACTGAGCATCGTTATAACTAAAATTTGCAAAGATTGGATCCTTACCTATAGAATCCAGATAATTACGTTCTGCAGTTTCTCTTAGTTTCGAGTAATTCTCTACGGTTTCGGGATATTGATTTATCGCGTAAGCTTCAGCTTCTTTTTCTTTTGTATATGTTAAGTAGGTAAACGATAATTGGTAAATACATACCAATCCAAATAAGATCGCAAATACTCTAACAAGTCCTTTATTTTGCATTGTTATTTATTTTGGTCAAATCTTTTTTAAAAGTGGCAACTGTATAATTACCCGGATCTGACGATTATATTTAATTAATTAATTTTCTATCTTAAATTAGCTTGATCATTTGTATAAACAAACCTTGTATTGAAGAGCAAAGAATGTAATTCACTCTTTATCTTAATTTAAAAACTATGGATTTTAGGAATTTGACTGAAGTTAAAATTCCGAATTAGGTAATGGGTCCAGCTCTCACTTCAGGAATTTTATAGGAAATAGTATCGATCGCAATTACGATTGCATCATTTACTTTTTTAGCTAATTTTAGTAACCTATTAGTATTATTTGAATTTTCATCTGTTACATATCCAAATGTATAATAACCGGAAGCTCTGTCCTGCTTATGTTTTATTTCTAACACATAAACTCCGTGGAAATCAGTATCAAAATCCGTGCTTTTTTGGATTTTATATACATCCAAATTATAATCAGCAGATTTTTTTTCTATGGGTAACGAATCATCTGAATTATTCTGATTATAAAAAACGTGATCTAATGTCACATTTTGATCATTAGAAAGTATTCTTTTTATACTCTCTACATCTGCATCACTGTAATAAGCAATTTTGAGCTTACCATCACGAAGTTCTTTGGATATTCTGGCGTTTTTTACACCTATAGATTCTAATTGCCGTTTTACTGTTGCAATAGCATCCTGAACCTCTAACGAAGTTACTTTAGCATTAGCAAACTCTAGGACAATTTCCTGATTGGGCACAACAGTTTGCTGTTGCATTACGACAAGCAATGCAAACACAATAAGTAAGGTTCTGAAGTACCACTCTTTCCTCATGCCCGCAAATATAGAAAAATTAAAACTTCATTTCTAAAGACTTCTTAATAAATATAATGCTATTACACATCTTAGTTCCGTACTCCTTATTTTATTTTTTCGACTTCAAAACTTACTAATTTCATCTTAGGCAAAGCTCCTGACATAAGAATATTGGCAAAATCCTGGGCTTCTTCGACAGTAAAATCTCCTGAAATCTCAGAACGTCCACCTTGTATCGGCCCGCTAGACACTCCCGGGACACTATACACCTCATTATTAAGAACAATTGCTATCTGTGATCTTTGCTGAAAAGCCTTACCTGTTAAATCTGCCCATTTTTTAGCACCTTCTTCATTCATTCGCATAGACATTACTGGTTTATCTAACATACTGTAGTCCACAAAAGCATTTGTTACTAAATCACCACTAAGTGCCGGATTTCCTAACCTATTTTTTTTAAGTGCGTATAATGGAAAATAACCATTTCCCTTATCTCTAACACCCCAAAGAAATTTGATAAACCTTTTTTTATCGGGTAAAACAGATTCTGCGGCTTTCGATGAGAAATATTTTTTTACTTCTGCAGTATCTTTCTCTTCTACAGAAAACAAAATAGGCCCTCCACTATAACCTGTTTCCTTAATTAAGTCAAACAAAGGATTTACTATGGTATCTTTTCTTTTTGCCAACATATTTACTTTAATCAAAAAAGGAGTAATTTCATCATTCTTATAGGTCTCATAAAAATCCAGTTTTCCTGGATTTAGTATGTAATTCTTAAAACGTTCAACTTCATAATACGTAGCTACTTTAATTTTTATTCTATGCTGATCAGGTAAGCCTACCACCTCAGGTTTCAGCGTGATTTTTTTTAATCTTTTTCTTAATGTATTTATTACTGAATCTATCTGGCTACCATCATACACATCTCTGTCATCAAGCTCTAAAGTTATTTGGATAACTTTATCTGGTTGTGGCCCGAAGTTACAGGAACTTACAAGTATCAAAAGAAATATAATTTTAATAGTAACGATAAAGGTCTCAAAGGATTTTTTGATCATGGATTTTCTCTAAAAAACTAAGGGCTGCCTAAATGAAGACAGCCCTTATGATGTATATATTTTAATTTTGAACTGTCTATAATTCTAATAAACCATTCGTTTTCTTCACTCCTTCTGCACTTTCTGCAAGTTTTGCTTTTTCGGCATCACTTAGTTTAATTTCAACAACCTTTTCGATACCATTTTTTCCTAAAACAACCGGTGCTCCAATACACAAATCATTTAAGCCATATTCTCCCTCTAATAAAGTAGAACAAGGAAATATCTTTTTCTGATCACAAGCAATAGCCTGAACCAGTCCCGAAACTGCAGCACCTGGTGCATACCAAGCGGAGGTTCCCAACAAACCAGTAAGTGTAGCTCCCCCAACTTTAGTGTCTGCCGCTACCTGCTCTAAACGTTCGTCTGAGATAAATTCTGAAACGGGAACACTATTTCTAGTTGCTAATCTTGTTAATGGCACCATACCTTTATCACTATGACCACCAATAACCATCCCATCTACATCAGAAATCGGGGCTTCTAAAGCTTCTGCCAATCTATATTTAAAACGAGCGCTATCCAAAGCTCCTCCCATACCAATTATTCTGTTCTTAGGAAGATCTGTGGTTTTATGAACCAGATATGTCATCGTATCCATAGGATTACTAACTACAATAATAATTGCGTTTGGAGAATGCTCAATCAAACTCGAAGAAACCGTTTTAACAATTCCGGCATTGATACCAATTAATTCTTCACGTGTCATCCCTGGTTTACGGGGAATACCTGATGTAATTACAGCAATATCGCTTCCTGCAGTTTTAGAATAATCATTCGTAGTTCCTGTTATTTTGGTATCAAATCCATTTAATGAAGCTGTTTGCATCAAGTCCATTGCTTTTCCTTCTGCATATCCTTCTTTAATATCCAACAATACTACTTCTGAAGCGAAATCTTTTATGGCGATATATTCAGCACAACTTGCACCAACTGCACCTGCTCCTACTACTGTAACTTTCATTATTTATATATGATTTTGATTAATATTATCTTAGCTTATTGAATTTCTTCAATATAAGCGCGAAAATACAAATTCTTTAACGATTTTGTCTGTGAATACTTCGTTAAATTACCAACCAAAATTTAATCCAATAGATAGGTTTTGATAGTTCTGAAGTGTATAATCTATATTAGCTCTAAAGAACCCAAGTTTTACATTAGCTCCAAGAGTTGCCTTAAGACCTGATGTTTTATTTTCTACAGAAATTGGGTCTTCTACCGTTTGCGAGGCCAATGGACCATTTTGCACCTGATATGTACCCAAAACATCAGCAGTGCTGTTGCCTGTATAATATCCAAAACCTCCATAAAAGTTCAGTTTTGATAATTTTGTAGAAATAATACCACTTACCAACCACGAATTGGATTTTAATCGTATCTCCTGATCAGCTCCATCAGTCCCACTGTCTGCAGTAAAATCATAAAAACCCCTGACATTTGTATATCCTATCAACCCGGAAAACCTGAAAGGAAGCCTTTTCCAAGAAAAAATCCAATCAGTCAACTCGTGCTGTACTGCTAATCCGTACAAAAAAACTTCAGTGTTTTCTCTAATAGCAATTTTTGGTAAAAAACGTGCCTTGATCTCTGTACTTCTGGAGATCCCCATGGAACCTTGTAAGAAACCAGTAGGTGCAATATTTACTTCTTTATCACCAATTCCATCAGGAAGTGTAACTTCTACTTGTGCTAACTGGCCTTGATTTAACACGACCACAATATCACCACGATCACCTCCAAAAGCATTTGCGACAAGCTGGCTTGGCGGACCTTCTCTGAATTCTACGCCATCATACTCTGCGGTATTCAACAAAAAAGATTGTTTTTCTTCTCTTACAAAAGACAGGTTTCCAATAAAACCTACTTCAAAACGCCATAATTTCTTAACTCTGGCAGTTTTATACCAACCATTAGACATACTATTTACTAAAGCTTCTCCTGCAGGAGCAAAGTAATCTGTGCTAAAACGCTGTGCGTTCTCTATACCTAATTCCAATAACTGATCAACATTGGTCTGAGCGTATGAAACTTTTAGTAAAAGCATCGTAAAAAGTAGGATAGTTTTTTTCATCTGTTATATGTATTTTTCAATAATCAGATCTGCCTTAGCAGGCAGACAGTTGGAATGAACACTTCAGAAATTTGAAAAGATCCAAACATTTTGATATGCTCATTCCATTAGATTTGGGTTTTATAGGCGGAACAATATATAAAAAAATCCGTTATAGATTATATAACGGATTTTATTCTGGATTATTTACGACACCTGTTTTTAAGCATCGATATTTGCATAAACAGCATTTTTCTCTATAAACTCTCTACGAGGTGGCACCTCATCTCCCATTAACATTGAGAAAATTCTGTCAGCTTCGGTTAGATTATCAATCGTTACTTGTCGCATAGTTCTAAACTCAGGATTCATAGTAGTATCCCACAATTGCTCCGCATTCATTTCCCCAAGACCCTTATATCGTTGAATTTTAGAATTTTCACCAAACTCCTGAACTATTCTGTCTCGCTGATCATCATTCCAGGCATATTGTTTCTTAGCACCTTTTTTCACCAGGTATAACGGTGGAGCAGCGATATAAATATGTCCTGCTTCAATTAATTCCTTCATATAGCGGAAAAAGAAGGTAAGAATTAATGTGGATATATGACTACCATCTACGTCTGCATCACACATAATTACTACTTTATGGTAACGAAGCTTAGAAAGATTTAAAGCTTTACTATCTTCCTCTGTACCAATAGTTACACCAAGTGCGGTAAAGATATTTTTGATTTCTTCATTTTCGAATACTTTATGGTGCATTGCTTTTTCTACATTCAGGATCTTACCTCGTAAAGGCAAAATTGCCTGAAACATACGATCTCGTCCTTGTTTAGCAGTACCGCCTGCAGAATCTCCCTCGACTAGAAATACTTCACATAAAGCAGGATCCTGCTCAGAACAATCTGATAATTTACCAGGGAGCCCTCCTATACTCATCACGGTTTTACGCTGTACCATTTCACGAGCTTTCTTAGCTGCGTGGCGTGCTTGTGCCGCAAGAATTACTTTTTGAACAATGGTTTTAGCATCGTTAGGGTTTTCTTCAAGATAGTTCTCTAACATCTCTGAAACAGCCTGAGATACAGCAGAAGTAACCTCTCTATTTCCTAATTTTGTTTTGGTCTGACCCTCGAACTGTGGTTCTTGAACTTTTACAGAAATGATAGCCGTAAGACCTTCTCTAAAATCGTCTCCTGCTATTTCGAACTTCAGTTTATCCAGCATTCCTGAAGCATCGGCATACTTTTTTAAAGTAGAAGTAAGCCCTCTTCTAAATCCTGAAAGATGTGTCCCACCTTCATGAGTATTAATATTGTTCACGTAAGAATGAAGATTTTCTGCATACGAATCGTTATAAATCATAGCCACTTCTACCGGAATGTCATTCTTTTCTCCTTCCATAGAAATCACATGACCAATAATAGGACTTCGACTTGTATCCAAAAATCTAACGAATTCCTTTAACCCTTCATTAGAATGAAATACTTCAGAAACAAAATCTCCTTTATCATCTGTATGACGTTTATCTGTTAACGTAATCGTGATTCCTTTATTAAGGAATGATAACTCTCTCATACGACTAGCCAACGTATCGTAATTGTATTCTAGTGTCTGCTGAAAAATAGTAGGATCCGGTCTAAAAGTGACAATTGTACCATTAAAATCAGTATCTCCTGTAGATTTAACCGGATACAATGGTTTCCCTCTTTCGTATTCCTGCTCCCAAACCTTTCCGTCCTTATGAACAACGGCATGTAGATGATCAGAAAGTGCGTTAACACAAGAAACTCCTACCCCGTGAAGACCACCGGATACCTTATAAGAATCTTTATCAAATTTACCTCCTGCTCCAATCTTGGTCATTACAACCTCTAAAGCAGAGACACCTTCTTTTTTGTGGATTCCTACGGGGATACCACGACCGTTATCTTTGGTGGTTATTGAGTTATCTTCATTGATTGTTACATCGATAGTATCACAATGACCGGCAAGTGCTTCATCAATTGAGTTATCCACTACCTCATACACCAAATGATGTAATCCTCTCACTCCAACATCTCCAATATACATCGACGGACGCATACGCACATGTTCCATTCCCTCTAACGCCTGAATACTATCGGCAGAATAATTATTTTTATTTGCTTCTTCGCTCATAAATCAGCTTTAATTAATTACAATTTTTGGTCAACAAACAAAGATAAAAAAAGAGTGAAATGTTCAAAGTGTTTTATACGATATGATTTAAAGAGTTATCAACAATTAGTTAAGAAGAATACCAGAAAAACAAAAAACACTCTTAAAAGCGATAAAAACAACCTTAAAAACGATTTAAGATTAAATTAATAATTTTTCATATACTCAAAAGTGACCTTAACGATTTGTAAACAAACACCTTAGAAATTAGCGTATTTATTTTGTTACTATTGTTTTATATTTAATTAAAAATAATTTGTAAAGTAAATATCCTAAGAGTAAGCCCAAAAGGCATTCAACTGAAAACAATTTCAAAATTTCGAAACCAGCTACAAGGTAGGAGATCCAGTTATATATCTTTGAAAGCTCAGTAAGTAGAATTAGTTTAACTATCCATTTTAAATATATCGCTCCGCAATTTTTCGAAAACAAAGCTTCACTAACAAAGAATTCTACTCACCTTAAAAGCTTTAAATATTCTCTTTACTTACCTGCGCTTTCTCAATCAACAATTACGAATACTAAATGACAAACTAATTTAACACTCCAATTTACAATAATAGATACGCTTCTCGTTTTAGCAGTACAGTAGTATAATACTTAAAATTTAATAATCATTAAACAAAAACTCAACTAATTTTTTTCAAAATGAAAACTAAAAAATTAATTAATTACGGTAAAGCTGCTTTCATCTGCTTAGGACTTTTAGTAAGCGCCTGTACAAATGAAGATTTTGAAGAGTCTGAACAAATTAATAACACTCAACTCGAAAAAAAATCTTTTCTCGGTGAAACCTTATACGTCAAGCCTATTGGTAATGGTGAATATATTGCCGGAGATGTGATCTATAATGAAAGTATGTTTGACAACGGTGATTTTGATATCAATCCTGTTCCTGGAGAGGTTGAAAAACTCGGATTAGCTCCTGGAGTTACAAAATGGCCGAATAACACAATTATCTATGTTTTAAGCAATAATCTAACTTCCAATCAAAGACAGGTTACCTTAGAATCTATAGAGCAATGGTCTTCTAAAACTAATATCAAGTTTAAAGAAAGAACAAATGAAAATTATTACGTTACTATTAGAAATAATGGTGATAATTGTAATTGTGCAAATGCCAGTTTAGGTGTTCAAGGAACTAGGGGTACTATAAATATGGGTGTTAGAACTGGAACTGGTGTTATGACTCACGAGATAGGACATACCCTTGGATACTTACACGAACAAAACAGAAGTGACAGAGATCAATTTGTACAAATTTTTCCTGAAAACATACAAGATGGTGCCATTAGCCAATTTAGAATTAGTAATAATTCTGTGAATCCTGGACCTTTTGATGTAAAATCGATAATGATTTACAGTAGTTTTACATTCAGTAAGAACGGACAACCGGTAATGCTTGAATTAGATGGAACTCGTATTCCATTTAACGGCAGATTATCTGCAGAAGATATCGCGGGTACTAATTTATTATATCCCGATGGAGACGGTGGTGGTGATGGAAACGATATATGTGAAGGAATTGAAGAATGGTCTCGTAATATTAGGTATAATGTAGGCGATAGAGTTACTTACCAAGGATTCTTATATGAAAGAGATTTTAATAGTTGGAATCAAATTGGAAAGTGTGGAGACACGCAGATTTCAGATATTTGCGAAGGTGTAGACGCCTACAATGGTAGTAGAAATTATGCTACAGGAGATCTTGTGACCTACAATGGTTATTTATACAGAAAACTGGAAGGCAGAGGGTGGTCCAATCAAGGAAGGTGTACAAGTAACTAAATCTTATTGATTACATCCTACAACCCAAAAAATCATTCTGAAAACAAAAACCCCAAGAAAGAGACTCTTGGGGTTTTACATCTCAATTAACTCAACTTTCAGCGGCTCAAGCTGAAATCTTTAAATTCTTTGATATTCTTTTATTGCACAACTTCATCTACCAAATAAGCATCATCATGAACGTTTGTTACTGCTCTTCCGCTTGGGTCGTTTAAGTTCTTAAAAGCTTCATCCCATTCTAATGCTATTTTGGTACTACACGCTACAGACGGTTCTTGCGGTACACTTAATGCTGCAGCATCACTAGGGAAATGTTCTTCGAATATAGACCTGTAATAGAATTCTTCCTTATTTTGTGGTGTTTGAATTGGAAACCTAAAATGTGCATTGGACATTTGCTCATCTTTAACTTCGATCTCCACAACTTCCTTAAGTGTATCGATCCAGCTATATCCTACTCCATCTGAAAATTGTTCTTTTTGTCTCCAGGTTACACTTTCTGGTAAATAGGACTCAAAAGCTTTACGAATCACCCATTTTTCCATCCGTTCTCCATTAATCATTTTATCCTCTGGATTAATCCGCATAGCTACATCCATGAACTCTTTATCTAAAAAAGGAACCCTCCCTTCAATACCCCAGGCAGCGAGTGATTTATTGGCTCGCAAACAATCATACATATGTAACTTATCCAGTTTACGAACAGTTTCTTCGTGAAACTCCCTGGCATTAGGTGCTTTATGGAAATATAAATACCCCCCGAAAATTTCATCAGCTCCTTCACCAGACAAAACCATTTTTACACCCATAGATTTTATTACTCTTGCCATCAAATACATCGGAGTGGAAGCTCTAATCGTAGTAATATCATAGGTTTCCAGGTTATATATCACATCTTTGATAGCATCTAATCCTTCCTGAATAGTAAATTTAATCTCGTGGTGTATTGTTCCTATATGATCTGCCACTTTTTGTGCAGCGGCAAGATCAGGTGATCCTTCTAACCCAACAGAAAAGGAATGTAATTGTGGCCACCAAGCCTTTTTGGTATCGCCAGATTCTACTCTTTTTTCTGAATATTTTTTCGCGATGGCAGATGTAACCGAAGAATCCAAACCTCCTGAAAGTAAAACACCATATGGAACATCAGACATTAACTGTCTATGAACAGCTGATTCAAGTGCATCTCTTACCTCATCAATACTGGTTTTATTATCTTTTACTGCCTCATAATCACTCCAGTCTCTCACATACCATTTAGTTAGCTCTCCTGTGGTACTATCCAAAAAATGCCCAGGAGGAAATAATTCTATTTTGGTACAAATTCCTTCTAACGCTTTTAATTCTGAAGCGACATAAAAAGTTCCATTTTGATCCCAACCCATATATAATGGAATAATACCCATATGATCACGAGCAATCAAATATGAATCCTGTTGAGCATCATATAACGCAAACGCAAAGATACCATTGAGATCGTCTAAAAACTGTGAACCTTTTTCCTTATATAAAGCTAAAATAACCTCACAATCAGATGCTGTCTGAAAATTATATTTACCATCAAATTTCTTACGGATTTCTCTATGATTATAAATTTCGCCATTAGCAGCCAGAATTAATTTTTTATCCTCACTGAATAACGGTTGTTTTCCTGATACCGGATCTACAATAGCTAATCTTTCATGAGCTAAAATTACTTTTTCACCTGCATAAATACCGCTCCAATCCGGTCCTCTATGACGTATTTTCTTTGACATCTCCAGTAACTGAGGTCTTAACACCTCTGCTTTTTCTTTTAATTCAAAAGCGCAAACTATTCCACACATATCTTCTTTTTCTACTAATTGAGAAGTCAAAGATGAACTTATAGTTACACTATTTAAATATCAAAACACTTATTACTTTCATATTTAAATAAAAAAATACCATATACTTACAAACAATCAAATTAATAAGCTAAAAAACTGTAGAAAACTAACAGGTTGTTATTCGATTCTTTTAACAGAACTTAATGACAGGATTAACATTTCATATGTAGGTTCACATATATCTTTACAACGGTTAAAAAATAAAATCACGAATTATGAAAAAATCACTCTTATTAGCAGTTATCATGTTTTTAGGAACCGTAACAGCTACCCAAGCTCAGAAATTTGCGGGTTTACAAAAAAGCCCAACAGATATTTCTTATGCAAAGGCAGATAAAAATGCAAAACCAGATATCAAAGTAATCTATAGCAGACCTCAGAAAAAAGGTAGGACGATGCTCGGGGACAAAGTCCCTTACGGAAAGGTATGGAGAACAGGTGCTGATGAGGCTACAGAGATAAAACTTTTTAAAGACATTAAGTTAGGAGACAATACCGTAAAAGCGGGAACATATTCCTTATTTACAATACCGGGTGAAAAAGAATGGACGGTTATACTTAATTCTGATCTGGATGTTTGGGGAGCATATTCATATGACAAAAGTAAAGATGTTGCAAGAATAACAGTTCCTGCTGGAAAGGGAGATGAATTAGAAGCATTTTCTATTGCTTTTAAAAAAGTAGATAAAGGCTATCACATGGTACTGGGATGGGAAACTACAAGAGTAGAAGTTCCTTTTTATATGTAATATAATATATAAAACACGCTCCAAAACAAAACGAGGTTGTAACAAACCTCGTTTTTTATTTTTTTTAAGTACCTTTTGACTAAAAAGGTATAATTATTTCACTGAAATAATAACTATCTGTGGATAGCGTGACTAGACGCTCCCGGTAATTCTTTAAGAAAGTCCATGACAATCCTAAAAGTTAATCTGAATTTAGTGTAAAATAGCCCCATAATATTTCCAATTTATTTAAACACAATATACTATCTAAGAGACTTATAATCAACTTTTTTAACAAAATATGTAAGAACTTTTAGATGTAAACAATCTTTTAATCGACAAACAACTCAAATTTCAATTATACAAGTATAATTTATTCCTACTTGCCCTATGAAATTTATCTAATTTCATAGAATTAACGATTTATGTTCCAAATAACATAACATAAGTATTTTATGAAACCTGTTAGCAGACTTGATCACTTTATCTTATCTATGAATAGCATTGCTACAAGCAGAAGGCAACTCTCTTAAAAAACTTTTTAATGCCTTAATATCAATTGTGAATATACCGTAAAAAAACTTCATATTAGTTTGATTTTTAATTTGTTATACAAAGATAAATCTCAAACTTAGTTGAATAAAAAATTTAACAACAGGAAACCTAATTTTTAGATATAAGATTATTTAGACCCGATGTAAGTATAAAATAAATTATTATGAGTAATAACTATAAAGAATTTACTTACAAAAACTTTAAAGAATTAGGGGGCTTATCCCCCTGTTTCTTAAACTAAGATTAATTATGATTTCTTGAAAAAAAGAATTCCAATTAAAAAATAAATGAATATCCGCAATCTACCAGAACCTATTGTATCCTGCAGCGCAGTTGAGAGGTCAATAAATCTAAATTACTAAAAAAAGGTCTCGACTGCGCTACCATTGACATATTTTATAGTCAACTATTAATTAAGTTTTTAAGACTAATCTTTGATTTATCCTTTTTCATTTTCTTTATGGCGCATTCCTCTCGCTTTACTCGTCGGATGCGGTAAGAAAAGTAAACATAAGAAAAGACACTCCATCACACCATCTGTCCAAAGTTTACGCTATGTCGTAAGGTATTTTTGTCTTTAATCAAACCAAATTTCTTTTGCTAAAATTTTTCCAGGGCTTCTAGATTTTTTAACGCAAAACAAATCTTATACTGGTGAAAAAAGATTTCAAAACCCTGCTTTGGTACGTCAAATCCCTACGCTAGATAAAATTTTATCTCAGGCCTCGACCTGACATTCAAGCTATCATTATTAGGCTTTACGGATACTCAGAAAAATTAATAATCAGATCAGGAAAAACGTTAGCTCTTGGTTTTTGTTTCGATTTTTATTAAAGTTATACATAGTCTAAAAAATCATATATTCTTCGTTAGGCTGAAATTGTTTTGAGATGAATTTTTATAGTTACTTTCTGAATAAAAATATCTGTTCTAAATTTTACATAAAAAAAGGATTATCAAAATAGACAATCCTTTTTACAGATATGTAAAATACATAGAATCAAATTTATGTATTAAAGTTGTTAATGTCTGATCACATAGCTTGAAGCTGAAGGTAATTCCTTAATAAAGCTTATTGCAGACTTAAAATGTAAACTTAGAATATTGTAAAAATTTCTCATAGTAAAGTGTTTGTAAATTGTTTACTTAAAATTAGCAACTACTTTTATGATTATCAAACACATAGGTGAAAAATTTTTGTTTATTTGTTAATAAACTCGTATAATCGCCAAAAGTAATAGAATCAAGATCAAATACGCGTGAATTAGAAAGGTTTTTCTTACAAAAAATAATTTTTGAATAGGGATAATTCCCTTAAAAATTATGGCTAAACCGTAAACTCATAAAAAACAATTCGTAACATGGATCTAATTTCGTCTAAAACAGTTGTTGAAATACGCTGACTAAGGAATATTTAAATACTTATGGGTCTGTAAGGACACTTTCCATTTAGGGTTATTCATAACGTAATCTACTATCATAGGAATTACTTTTTCTCTTACACTCCATTCGGGTTGTAGGTACAACACACAATCTTTAGATACATGAGCTGCTTGCTTTTCGGCAAAATCAAAATCACTCTTGTTGTAGACTATACATTTCAGTTCGTGAGCTTTGCTATAAATTTCAGATTTAGGAAGTTTTACCTTTTTAGGCGAAAGGCATATCCAATCCCATTTACCTGTAAGCGGATATGCACCAGAAGTTTCTATATGCGTTGTAGCTCCTTTACGCTTCAGTCCTGCGGTTAGTTCTGTCATATCCCACGTTAAAGGTTCTCCACCGGTAACCACCACTACATCACTATATTTTACTGCATTTTCGACAATAACATCTGTTGCTGTAGGAGGATGTAAATCAGCATTCCAGCTTTCCTTAACATCGCACCAATGGCATCCAACATCACACCCCCCTATTCTTACAAAATAGGCTGCAGTACCTTTATGATATCCTTCGCCCTGTATGGTATAAAATTCTTCCATAAGAGGAAGCATCTTTCCTTCATTCACCAGTTTTTCCGTACTTTTTTGCATAAGTATGCAAAGGTAGATAATAAATTACGAATGATAAACCAAGAATCACGAATCTTCGAGAATTATCCACATTAAAATTTAGTGAAATTTAGGCTATTTCATAGGATTTTATCTATGATCTGCCTATTCAGACCTGACCGCTATACACTCTATTTCAATTTTTGCTCCTATAGCAAGACCTTTAGCCGCAAAAGTAGTTCTGGCCGGCTTCTGAGGAAAATATGTTTTATACACCTCATTGAAAGTGGAAAAATCATTGATATCGGCTAAAATCACAGTACACTTGACCACATTCTTCAGATCCATATTATGATGCTTCAATACTGCTTGGATATTTTCGAGTGTTTGTTTTGTTTCTGATTCTATTCCACCGGCTACCAATTTACGAGTTGTATGATCCATTCCTACCTGACCGGATAAAAAATATAGATTACCAACCTGTACTACATCAGAGAAGGGAGCATTATTTTTTTTTGGCTCGTGAGTTTTGTGAAAAATAACGATATTTTTTGAATCTGATTTTTGAGAACAACCAAGCAAAAAGCTAGTTATAACTATTACTATATATATCTTTTTCATTAAGATTAAAGGTTATGGTTTAGTATTTATAAAAGTAGCCTATAATTTTCTACACATCTTCTATTAAAACAAAAATTTTAAATTTACCTAAAACAAAACCACATTCATTTCGATAGAATACGTAAGATTCCTATTTTTATCAAAATTTACATCAGTTATGAGTAATAATCAGGAATTCCTTGACCACATTAATAAAGGGTATACAACCAAAGGTGACTTTATTACCTTAGGAGCTGCAATGCACAACGGAGAAACTGTGACAAACGCTCACGTTAAGATACCTCTAAAAACACTAAACAGGCACGGTCTTATTGCTGGCGCCACAGGAACTGGTAAAACCAAAACACTACAAGTCCTGGCAGAAAACTTAAGCGAAGAAGGAATACCAGTTCTTCTTATGGATATCAAAGGAGACCTTAGTGGTTTAGCTGCTGCCAGTCCGGGGCACCCTAAAATTGATGAACGACACCAAAAAATAGGAATCCCATTTACGGCAAAGGACTTTCCGGTAGAAATTCTGTCTCTTTCTGAGCAAGATGGAGTACGACTTAGAGCAACCGTTAGTGAATTTGGCCCGGTTTTATTTTCTAGAATACTAGATGTAACAGAAACACAGGCTGGTATCATTTCTATCATATTTAAGTATTGTGATGATAACAAGCTACCTTTATTAGATTTAAAAGATCTCAAAAAAGTACTCCAGTTTGCTACTCGCGAAGGCAAAGAAGAACTTGAAAAAGATTATGGAAGAATATCTACAGCGTCTACGGGAGCGATATTGCGAAAAATAGTAGAGCTAGAACAGCAAGGTGCAGATTTGTTTTTTGGAGAAAGATCATTTGATGTACAGGATTTATGCAGAGTAGATGATGATGGCAGAGGATTTATAAATATCATACGACTAACTGATATACAGGATAAGCCTAAACTATTCTCTACATTTATGCTTAGTCTTCTGGCAGAAGTATACAGTACATTTCCGGAACAAGGAGATAGCGGAAGACCAGAATTAATTATTTTTCTGGACGAAGCCCATTTGATATTCAAGCAAGCTTCTAATGCCTTGATGGATCAAATAGAAAGCATCGTAAAACTAATTCGTTCTAAAGGTGTCGGTCTTTATTTTGTTACTCAGAATCCAACGGATGTACCCGACGGTGTGTTGAGTCAATTAGGGCTTAAAGTACAGCACTCACTTAGGGCATTTACAGCAAAAGATCGCAAGGCGATCAAGCTCACCGCAGAAAACTATCCGATTTCAGAATATTACGATACTAAAGAAATACTTACATCGTTAGGTATTGGAGAGGCTTTGGTATCTGCTCTTGATGAAAAAGGTCGTCCGACTCCACTCGCAGCAACAATGCTAAGAGCACCTATGAGTAGAATGGATATTCTTTCGGAAAGCGAGTTAAAGAATTTATTAAATAAATCTTCACTTTCTAAGAAATATAATGAAAATATTGATAGAGAAAGTGCTTACGAGATTCTTAATAAAAAAATAGAAAAAGCGGAAGCTGAAGAGGCAAAAGCAGCTGCTAAGAAAGAACGAGAAAAATTGAATCGAAAATCATCAAGTTCACGTTCCGGAAGTAGCAGATCAAGCACTACCGAAAAAGCCGTTATTAAAGTCTTAACCAGTGCTACCTTTATCAGAGGGGCACTAGGAATATTAAATAAATTATTGCGCTAAAAACAACACAAATCTTCGTTTAACCTTAGGATAATTAACCATTATGTTCAAAAAAATTAGTTCTCTTTTACTTGTTTGTCTAACTATTATTAGTTGTCAGAAAGATAAAAAACAAGACCCTTTCGAAATTTCTTATAATAGGATAGGAAACCTTACCAGTACTACAAAAGTAAATCAATTAGATTCAATCTATGCGAAAGATTCTATTGTAAAAATGTCCAAAACTGGTCAATTCGCGGGTATGTCCAATGCCATTGAGATTTATGAAAAAGGTGGTGCAAAATTATTATCACTGGAACCCAAAAAAGAAAACGATCCCTCATCTGTGATCGAAAGTGTGCAAGTGATCGATCCTAAATTTACTACAACATCCGGATTATCTGTCAATGGAGTTTTTAAAGACATCAAGGATAATTATACAATCACCAAGATTAACAACACATTAAGTGCTGCGGTTATTTTTGTGGATAGCATTCAGGCATCTATAACAATAGATAAAAAAGAATTACCAAGCGAACTTAAGTTTAATACGGATAAAAAAATTGAAGCTTCACAAATTCCGGATTCTGCAAAAATCAAACATTTCATTATTAATTGGAATGATAATTAAATTTTGATGATCATTCTTATGAGTAAAAAGTATCAAATTCAGAAATTACCTTTTGTAGTACCTACAAGCGATGGTAAACTAATTGAAGAGCACTTTGGAAAAGCAACCGACGGTAATTCTGAAATTAGCATTGCTCATATGATAGCGCCACCAGGCTGGAGCGAACCATTCCAGACCCCAGAATTTGATGAATACACCTATATAATTCGCGGTAAGAAACAGTTTATCATTGACAATGAAAAAGTAATCTTAGAGCCTGGTCAATCTATTAAAATCAAAAAAAACTCCAGAATCCAATATGCTAATCCTTTTAAAGAAGAATGTGAATATTTAGCCATCTGTCTTCCGGCGTTTTCAATAGAGTCGGTACACCGAGAAGAATGATGCAATAAGATGTAGCAATTATCTTGACGCCTGGAAATTAGATTCCTGCATTGATCCAAGTCGAAATGTGACTGTTGAAACTATAAAAACAAATAGATGAAAGAAAAATTAAAAAAGTACATTCCGGTTTTAATCGGAAAACGACTTTTACTCCTGTTTTCTGTAAATAAAAAGAAGGCGCTTCATCGAGCATATATTTTATTCAGCACACCACTAAAAGGAAAGGTATTACCGGAGCAAGAATATTTTCTAGAAGAGGCAGAAGATGAAGTGATCTCTGTAAATGGAAACTATCTACAAACATATCGATGGCCTAATATGGGAGAAACCGTCTTAATGGTTCATGGATGGGACAGTAATAGTCATCGCTGGAAAACACTTATTGAAAAACTGCATCAACAAAACTACAACATCATAGCTTTTGATGCTCCGGCTCATGGAAATTCTTCTGGCAAAACACTTAGCGTACCTTTATATGCAGAATGTCTCCAGAAGATAGTTGAGCTATATCGTCCTAATTATATTATTGGGCATTCTGTGGGCGGTATGACCACTATATTCCATCAATTTAAATTTCCAAATGCAGAAATAGCAAAGTTAGTTATCCTTGCTCCACCTACTGAACTATCTGTTATTATGAAAGGATATCAAAAAACGCTCAAGCTTTCTGATAAATTTATGAAAGCCTTAAGTCAGCATTTTAAAGATACATTTGGTTTTTATTTTGAAGAATTTTCTGTTGCTGAGTTTGCAAAAAGCTTAACCCATCCGGGATTACTTATACACGATAAGCAAGATGATATTGCACCACATTCGGGAGCTGTGAAAATTCATAAAAACTGGTCTGATGTAAAATTTATTACTACAGAAGGTTTCGGGCATTCATTGTTTTTCGATGAAGTAGATGATATGATCGTTGATTTTTTGAAAGAATAAATTTTATAATCACCTTTGCACTGTGGAAAAATCTAATCTTACAAGGCTCAATAAATTTCTAAGTGAAGTTGGATACTGCTCTCGTCGCGAAGCAGATAAACTAATTGATCAAGGTCGAGTTACTATAAATAATGAAATACCCGAAATGGGTACAAAAGTAGCCTCGGGAGACGAGATAAGGGTTGATGGTGAACTAATTAACAAACCAAAAGAAAAACACGTATACCTTGCTTTTCATAAACCCGTGGGAATTGTTTGCACCACGGCTCAAAATGAAAAAGATAATATCATTGATTATATAAATTACTCTAAGCGAATTTTTCCTATTGGCCGTTTAGATAAACCTAGTGAGGGTCTGATATTATTGACTAGCGATGGTGATATTGTAAATAAAATACTGAGAGCAAGAAATAATCATGAAAAGGAGTATATCGTTACTGTAAATAAGTTAATTAGTCCTCAGTTTATTAAAAGAATGGGAAACGGCATTCCTATTTTGGATACGGTTACTCGTAAATGCGAAGTTGAGCAGATAAATAAATATGATTTTAGGATAGTACTTACTCAGGGATTAAATAGACAGATCCGAAGAATGTGTGAATACCTGGGATATGAGGTAATACGCTTGAAACGAATTCGAATTATGAATATAAGTTTGGATACTCAGGTTGGCGAATGGCGATATTTAACAGAAAAAGAGTTACAAATTATTAATTCTGATGTGGGAGAATCCAGTAAAACGGAAGAGGCATCCGTCACTGAGGAAAAGAAAACAAAAAGACAGCAAAGCAATACTAAACCTTTCAATCACAAAAATCACTCTAGAAAAAATTCCACTCACAAAGACACTTTGCCTCATAAAAAGCGAAAAAGAAGTGACCGAAAACGCTAAAATCGGCTGTTAATTATATCCTAATTCTTATTTCTTTTTATTTGTAAAAATTTCAAAATAGGTAAATTACTATACTAATCAATTCATAACATTTATGAAGGCACTACTAGTAAGTTTAGTGATTTTTACTTCTTTAGCAGTTAATGCGCAAAGCGAATATGAACTATCTCCTACGTATCCTTTTGGCAGACCTAATCCCAATTCTCCCAAAGAAATTAAGGATTTTCACCCTATGATAGGTATATGTGATTGTAGCTCACAAACCAGAAATCAGGATCAAACCTGGGCAAAACCAAACAAAATGACCTGGGAGTTTAAGTATATTATGAATGGAACTGGTGTTCAGGATCAAACTATCAAAGAAGACGGTAAACATTCCGGCAGTATCAGACAGTTTATTGCAGACAGTAGTAAATGGTATGTTCACTATTATTCTAATACCTCACCTACTCCAACATTATCTGCCTGGGAAGGGAACAGAAAAGAAGATAAAATTATTCTTTATCGTAAACAAAAGGCTCCTAATGGCACTGAAGGGTTTTATAAGATTAATTTCTACGATATCAGTGATGATGGTTTTAAATGGCTTGGAGAATGGGTTAACACAGATGAAACATTTTCTTATCCCACCTGGAAGATAGAATGTATAAAACGCAAGGACACAAAAAAACTATCTGACAAAGAACAAATTAAAGCTGTCGCAAAATCTTTTTCTACAGCATATCTTAAGCAGGATTATGAGGGAATTGCCCAGATCTATACTAAAGATGCTAAAATTTTTCCAGACAACAGCTCAATTATTTCCGGGTATGAAGCGATTAAAAAACGTTGGGCAAGCTCATCCGGTTATACTCCGATAGAACACCAGATCATCCCGGGAGAAATAGTAGTTCTTGGCGATACCGCTCACGATTATGGATATTATAAGGGTAAAAACAAAAATGATAATGGAACAGAAGTACGCTATAAAGGAAAATATGTAGTCGTTTGGAAAAAAATTAATGGTAAATGGAAAATGTATTTAGATATTTGGAATAGAGTAAATGAATAACTTCTAATATCTTCAATATTAAAAACCTTTAGAAATAACAGTCATAACTATGAAAACATTATCCCCCTTTCATCTGGCAATCCCCGTAGATAACTTAGATCTTGCCAGAAATTTTTATAATAACACACTTGATCTGGAAGAAGGCCGCAGTAGTGAACATTGGGTAGATTTCAATTTTTTCGGACATCAACTAGTTATACATTATAAACAAAAATCTGATAGTACAAGCAAACACCACAATAGTGTGGATGGTAAAGAAGTTCCTGTACCCCATTTCGGAATAATTTTAGAATGGGATACGTGGCAAAAATTTTCAAAAATGCTTTCTGATAAAAATGTAAAATTCGTTATAGAACCATATATCAGGTTTCGGGGAGAAGTTGGAGAACAGGCAACCATGTTTTTTTATGACCCCTGTGGTAACGCCCTCGAATTTAAATCCTTTAAAGACCCTTCACAAATCTTCGCTAAATAATTTTATATAGTTCTGAGAAATTTGGGGTAGTAATGTAAACAATAGTTAAAAAATTGCTTTTTTCATTTAAAAAGTCAAAATGTTAAAGTTTTCCTATAAATTCTTATTATATTCTGCCCTAATTAAGACGACAACAAAAAGGAATGGATTTTATCGAGCCCCTAAAATACGGTGTGCCGTGTTTTTTAGCACTTATTTTAGTAGAACTAACCTATAGCAAAACGCACGATCATAAGGATTTATATAATTGGAAAGATCTTAGAGCAAGCTTGACAATGGGGGTTGGATCTGCCATATTGGGACCGCTGATCAAGACAATTTTCTCGATTATTTTATTTCATGCGGTTTACAACCTCTTTAATCCTGAGGTAGACGGTGTTAGAACTAATATTATGGGATGGCAATCCTTTGGTTTTGCCTGGTATATTTGGTTATTATGCCAATTAGCTGATGATTTTACGTACTATTGGTTTCATAGACAAAATCATATGGTTCGCGCTTTGTGGGCTGCACACATTGTTCATCATTCATCTGATAACTTCAATTTAGGAACTGCAGTTCGTAATGGTTGGTTTACTCTTTTATATAAACCATTATTTTATATGTGGATACCTGCAATTGGATTTCATCCTAACATGGTAATTGTATGTCTTGGTATTGAAGCCTTATGGCAATTTCAATTGCACTCACAATACATACCTAAAATGGGAATTATCGAAAAGATATTTAACACACACACTATGCATCAGGTACATCATGCCAAAAATGTAGAGTATATGGATAAAAATCACGGAGGGTTCCTTAATATTTTTGATAAAATTTTTGGTACCTGGAAAGAGCTTGATGATGATATTGAAGTACAATATGGCGTTACTCATGCGCCAAACTCCTACAATCCCTGGGTTATTCTAACTCACGAATACAGAGATATCTGGAACGATACCAAAAAATCTAAAAATTGGTATCATAAGTTTATGTATATTTTTGGTCCTCCCGGTTGGAGTCACGACGGAAGTACCCTTACTGTAAAACAAATGCAGAAGGAACTGGAGCTAAAAAAACGTTTGCAGGTAGAATCGTAATTTGTTTGATATCAACCCTATTTCTAATTATGAATTATCAGGAAATCATACATAAACAAAAGGCTTTTTTTAATACTAATGCAACTAAGGATATCTCCTTTAGAGTCAAAGAGCTAAAGCGCTTAAAAAATATTCTTAAGAAAAATGAAGAGTTGTTATACAAAGCAATTTATAGTGATTTCAAAAAATCCAAATATGAAACCTACACTACAGAATTAGGTATTATCTATCATGAGATTGATGTAGCCTCAGCAAATATTAAGAAATGGTCTAAAAGAAAAAGTGTTTCTACCGGATTAGCAAATCTTCCTGGAAGAAGTTATATCATTCCGGAACCTTTTGGAACTATCCTGGTAATGGGTGCCTGGAATTATCCTTATCAACTATCTTTTGCCCCGGCAATTGCTGCCATTGCGGCTGGATGTACTGTTATTCTTAAACCTAGCGAAATACCGTCACATTCCTCAGCAATAATGGCTAAAATAATTAATGAAAATTTTAATCCAGATTTTTTTAAAGTAATAGAAGGAGGAGTAGAGGAAACTACAGAACTGCTTAAAAATAAGTTCGATAAAATATTCTTTACAGGAAGTACGCACGTAGGTAGAATTGTCTATCAGGCTGCCGCAAAACACTTAACTCCGGTTACGCTGGAGCTAGGAGGAAAAAGCCCGGCAATTATTACCAAAGACGTTACTATTGATATGACGGCTAAACGTTTGGTTTGGGCAAAATTTCTGAATACCGGCCAAACTTGTATCGCACCCGATTATGTGATGGTAGAATCTGCTATACACGATGAATTCTTATCCGCTATCAAAAAACATATAGAAAGTGCTGATTATAAAATAGAGAATCAAAACTATACCCAGATCATCAACCAAAAGAACTTTGAGAGATTACAGGGTTTTATAGAAATAGATAAAGTATTTTTTGGAGGTGATTGCGATGCAGAAAATAGAATTATTTCTCCTACAGTAATGAAGGATATATCTTTTTCTGACAAAGTCATGCAAGAAGAAATCTTTGGCCCTATTTTACCGGTACTATCCTTTGATAATATTGATAATGCTATAGCTGATATTAAAACTTTATCCAAACCTTTATCCTGTTATATTTTTACAAAAAATAAAACCATAAAAAATAAAATTCTTAATGAAATTTCGTTTGGTGGTGGTGCGGTAAACGATGCTGTGATGCATTTTATGGAAGAAAACTTACCTTTTGGAGGTGTTGGCAATAGTGGTATCGGTAATTATCACGGAAAAGCGGGATTCGAGACATTTTCTCACTACAAAAGTATATTACAGAAGACATTCTGGATAGAACTGAATCTTAAATACTCACCTTATACTAGCTCAAAATTAAAATGGTTAAAGAGGCTTATTGAATAATTGCACTGCACTAAAAACTTAGATCCAGCGACAACATAAAATACTTTGGAATTAAATTACTTTGATAAATTGTAGAAGAAAAATCAGAGTTTTCGACCTGACGAAAAAAACGATTATCCAGTAAGTTTTTACCTATCAGACGACCAGAAACCCATTTAATCTTTTCGGGTTTAAACTTCAATTCAAAATCAAGAAATGAGAAATCCTCATTACTTTTGGTGTTTGGTCTAAAATAATCGTAAGAAAAAGTAAACAACCATCCTCTTGCCAATTTAAAAATTGTTTTAAAAGAATTCTTAATAACATTATTAGTATTTGATGATTCATTGTCTATCAAAAAATCAGTAGCGGAATAAGTAAAGAAATTTTCAAAATTTACAGGTATTCTAAAAGCTGTCTTAGCGAATATCTCTCCTGTATAACTTTTAAATTCACCATCTCTGATGTTTGACTGATTTACCACATTTTTAAATTCTGAAATCCCATAAGACGAGGTTAGCTTTAAAGTTGTTTGAATGAACCCAAGATAACGTTCTGCAGAAGCCTTAAAAAACCAATTATCGAGGGTGACAGGCAATTGAAAATAAGTAATTCCCGTAAAATTAGGATTTACCTCTACATCTGCAACATAGGTGTTGTCATTCTGACTATAACTTACAACTGCTGTGATATCAATATTTTTTGCCAGACTTCCCAAACCATATCCTATAGAATAATCTTGTCTCTTTAGTAAATCGAAAGATGGAATATTACTTTTCAAAATTCTATTACTTGTAATGACTCCATTAGAGAACAGATAACTTTCATCCAGCGTGTTTTGCTCATAATTACCTTTAAAAAATAACCTCGAACCTGGTGTTATTTTATAAGTTACAGCAATAGACGGTTCCGCCACCAGGACTGACCTACTACTATTTTCAGAAAAATTTAAATTACTTCTAAGATTTTGATCTAAATACCTTAGGGCAATTGCAGGCTCAATCTTCCACGAGTTTTTATCATAAATCCCCGATACAATTGAAAAGTAATCTGTTTTTTGATATATAAAATTATTTTGGAAATCCGATACGATATCCTCATTTTCCTCAAGCACTGACCTGAAGGGATTATGCTGATGATCTACACCAGTAATAAAAGAATATTTAATATCTTTTTTTCTACCTAAAACTATAAACCGATTTTGAAAAGTTTCTTTATGAAACTCACTTTGTTGCCTGTATGAATTGTTGACATCATCCTGACTAAAAAAATTACCCGTTGTATTAAAAGTCTGAGGGATTTCATTATTCGAGTATAGAGATATATACTGTAATGCAACTTGTTTGTGAAGCTTATAGGTGAATTGCAATTTGTTTTTGAGTAAAAAATCATCAGTTGACAAGCCGGTCATAAATGAATTCTCCAGGTTACGGGTAAAATCGGTATCTGCACCCTGATCATTTTTGCTGATAACGGTTTCTATTTCTAATAAAGAGCTCTTTGAGGTATTTAATGTAAAATTAAGGTCTAAACCTCTAGCCTGGTCTCTTTGAGTACTATTCAGGATATCCGTATAACCAAAATCTTCTTCTCCCGTGAAAAAATTATTTTGAAATCGTTCTTCCTGAAATGCCGTATCCTTTAGATAGATTATATTCGCCTTTACCTTTGCGTTAGAAGAAAACTTATATAATATATTATAACTTCCATACCATTGATCATCGACCCGGGATCTGTTAAATCCCAATATATTAGAAATAGTATTCGGGTTGATTATTTGTTTGCTATAAATATTACTTTGATTATCAACACTATTTGCTAACAATGCACCATCATTATGTCCCGTTATGGGATAGCTGCCGGTGTTACTAAAAGAACCGACCAAAAAGGACTTAACTTTAGCAGAAACTCCTAAAAGAGTTGTTGAAACATCTGTATAAGATTTATCTCCATATCCATAACCTACGTCGGCAGTGCCGGAATAATCTGTTCTGTTCTTTTTTAGCTTAAGATTTAATGCCACCGCTTTAGAATTTTCAATACCTTTTAATAACGGGTTTTTTGAGAAATTTTCTATAGCTTCTATCTGATCAACCATATCGATCGATATATTTTTAGTACCGATCGTATATTTACTGCCAAAAAGATCATCCCCATCTAATTGCACAGCAGCAACTTCTTTACCTTTATAACTTACTTTACCATTAGCAGCAACTTCTACACCGGGAAGTTTTCTTAGGACGTCTTCTACTTTTCTTTCTGTTCCGTCTTTATATTTTTCTACATTAAATACAACAGTATCTTTCTTAATAGTAAATTTTCTTCGCTCTGAAATAATGACTTCTTCTAATTGTGTCGTTTTTGGTACCAATATGAAGTCAAAATTATATTGCTTATTAGGTAAGGGGTTAACAATACTGTCAATAGCCTTTTCATAATTCAGTGCGTTTATTTCCAGATAGACCGTATTCGTGTAGTTTTTTTTAAGTTTATATTGAATATTTCCTTGATTATCCGCTATAGCAAATTCTGATATAGTAGGAGCTATCTTATCTGTTTTGACAAGAATATTTGCTTTAGGTATTGGTTTTCCGGATTCTTCCTTAATTGATCCGGTAATTGTTTGTGCATGTATAAAGCATATTCCAGTAAAAAATACACATAAAACAACTGATAAATCTTTTAGTCTTATTTTCAATTTATTAATTTTTCCTGGTTTTATTTGCAATTAGCAAAATAGTACTCCTTTCCATACTGAATAAAATCAAAATTTAATATCTACTGCAAACAGATTACAAATCGATCTTGCCTAATTCTTCCATCGTTCCTCTAGGAATATCAATGATACTTTTCACAAAGTAAAAGTCACCGTGAGCAAAACTATATTCCAGAGTTCCTCCTTCACTATTCAAAACTTCAGCCTTCCGTTTAGCTAATCTGATTTTTACTCGTAACACAAGTTTTTTTACAAGTTTTTCATATTCTTCATATGGTAACGCAGGATACTCTTTAAAATATGTCTTGATATCATTGAATAACTTTAGATCCTTATCGCTTTTCTTAATATCTAGAAGATTTAACTTACAAAAACCATTTTTTTCTTTTACTTCTATAATAATACCTGGTAAACCATTTATTTTTAACGGTCCCTTATTGATAGGAATCTCTGGAGTAAACTATACAGAAAAGCTTCTGCCATTAAGAGTTACCAATGCTTCCTGACAAGAATATTCTTTAATCTTTTTAGAATTCCCAGTTAATTTCCAATCTAATGCTCCTTCCTCTTTATAAACATAAGTGGTTCCTCCTTTCAACTTTCTAAAAGGTGTTCTTACATAATTTTTGACATCATTTGAATACATAAAAGTACCCAACTCATCATTTAATATATAAACTCCTCTGGAACCATCTCGATTGTAAGTGCTACCTCCTTTTCTATTATAGAATATTTTAAAAACACTTTCATCACCTTTGATAACTAAAGTACTCTCCGAAATATCATTTCTATAATCTGTATATTCATACGTTAGCGAATACATATCTTGTGCAAAAGAAGAAATAGTTACAAAAAACATACTAAAAAAAACGATTTGTCTCAACTTACAATTTTTCAAAACTTTAAATTACAAATCTATCTTGCCTAAATCCTCTATAGTACCACGTGGAATATCAATAACTCTTTTAACAAAGTAGTAATCACCATGAGCGAAACTATACTCTAATGTTCCTCCATCTCTTTGTATTGATTCAGCTTTGTGTTTAGCCATTCTAATTTTAAGCCTTACTAATATTTTTTTTACTATTTCTTCATACTTGCTATATTCAAGAACAGGGTTTTCTTTAAAAAACTGAATAATACTATCCATCACTATCGTATCCTTATCAGTTTTTTTGAGGTCTACTAAGTTTATTTTACAGAAGCCATTAAGTTCAATTACCTCCACAACCAATCCTGGTAAACCATGTAATTTTAATGGTCCTCTATTGATGGATATTTCTGGCGTAAACCAAACAGAAAATTTCCTACCATTTAGAACTACCAACGCCTCCTGACATAAATACTCTTTAATCTTTTTAGAGTTACCGGTCAATTCCCAATTTGAAGCACCTCTTTTATAAACATAAGCAGTTCCTCCTTTTGATTTTCTGTATGGGGTTCTTACATAGGTAAGAGAATCAGCAGAGTATGTAAAAGTCCCCAATTCATCATTTAAAATATAAGTGCCTCTGGTATCATCTTCATTTTGGGTCCATCCCTCTTTACCATTGTGCAATATTTTAAAAACACTTTGATCGCCTTTTACTATCAAAACACTTTCTGACACATCAGCTCGATAATCTATAAATTCATAGGTTAGTGAATATGATTCTTGTCCAAAACAACTAAAACCAATACAAGCAGTCAATAAAGAACAAAAAACATTTACTTTTTTCATTTTTCGAGTTATAAATTAATCTTATTTAACTCTTCCATCATACCCCTTGGAATATCTATAATACTTTTAACAAAATAGTAATCTCCGTTAGGAAATGTAAATTCAACTTCATATCCATTATGTCTATCTTCTGCCAAACGTTTTGCCAATCTAATTTTTAGAGGTAACAAAAGCTTTTTGACTATTTTTTCGTACTCATCATATTGTAAAACAGGGTACTCCCTAAAATACTTTTTAATATCGTTGAATAACTTTTGATCTTCATCACTTTTCTTAATTTTCAAAAGACTCAACTTACAAAAGCCATTTTTTTCTTTTACCTCTATAATAAGACCAGGTAAACCGTTTATTTTTAAAGGCCCTTTGTTGATAGGAATCTCTGGAGTAAACCATACCGAAAAACTTCTGCCATTAAGAGTTACTAGGGCTTCCTGACAAGAATACTCCTTAATTATTTTGGCTCCACCGGTTAACTCCCATTTTACTGCGCCTTTTTTATAAACATAAGCCGTACCTCCTTTGGATTTTCTGAAAGGAGTTCTTACGTAATTATCAAAATCATTTGAATACATAAAAGTTCCAAGTTCATCATCTAAAACATATTTGTTTAGTGTTCCATCTTCATTAATAATCTCCCCTTGCTTTTTATAAAATATTTTAAAAACACTTTCGTGATTTTGTATTATTAATTTGCTTTCTGACATATTTCCGATATGACTCGTATATTCATATGTTAGTGAATACATGTCTTGTGCATTTATATTATTGTCTATAAGAGAACTAAATAAAAAAATGTAATAAAATATGAGATTTTTCATGATTTTCTTTTAAATAATAAACTAGAAACATACTCAATTAAAATTGAGTATGCTTTTCTTAAACTCCAGAACATTACTAAAGTTCATGTTCTGCAAAGAATTGTTCGAGCTGTTGCTCCAATACTCTTTGTCTAGCTTTACTACAAGCAGCTTCCGTATTAGAAGGTCCAGAACCACTAACACAACCTTGGGCCGAAGTTCCATCAGAACTAGTATACGTACAACAGGTAGTCACACCTTCTTCAATGTTCTCACCCGAGTTAGCGGTAAAACTTATCATAGTTCCAGCCAAAAATAAGCCTAAAATTACTTTCTTAATTTTTTAAAAAGTTTCAAATTAATAAAATGATTCAAAATTATCCACGCGGATAACATGTATAAGTGTCTTGAGATTACCTTATGTTACCCTAAAAAGTGAACTAATTTTTTGCATTGCACAAAATATGGCAATAAAACATAGTACACTGAATAATACTTGTAAAGTGATAAGAGCTTATTCTTACAAAAAAGGAGAGTTGACAGGATTTTAAAGAAATAGATAAGGTTTTTTCGGAAGGTGATTGCGATGCAGAAAATAGAATTATTTCTAAACAGCACTAACCGATGAATCTTTTTCTGACATTGCATTTATCTATCCCTTATTTTTTTTAGTTGTTTTATGAAAAATGAAGGATGAATTCCTGTTTTCTTATAAAATGATTTAGAAAATGCTTCCGTAGTATTAAAACCAGATTCTGATGCCAAAGCTTTGATAGTATACGCTCTATACTTAGAATCATTTTTCAGTTTTTCTACTACAAATTCAATTCGCAAATCATTGATATAATAACTGAAACTTTTCCCTTTATACTTATTAATTACTTTAGATAAATATTTAGAATTGGTGTTAGTTATATTAGCTAAAGTACTAACACTCATATTGCTTTTCAAAAACCCCTGTTTTTTTTCAAAATCTTCTAGCTTTTCTAAAATAGTTTGTATCACTTTTTTTGGGACCTCGATGGTATCAGAACGCTCTACTACTGATTCTTTTCCCATGTTAGCACTCTGCAAAACTACCTCATTGTCTGTAGTTAGTTGTTCGAACCTTTCTTGATATATTTTTTGTCTTTTATAAAATAAAATTAAAAACCCAGAACAGATAATCAATATAGATATAAGCACTACAATACCTGTAAATAAATTAGTACGATTGGTTTTTAAACTCTCTATGAGCTTCTCTTTTTTTGACAATAATTCTGGTGTATCATAGTCGATTATCAATTTTTCATTTAAATATTTGTAATTATTATCCAAAATACTATCGGATTTTAATAGCTTATTTATATAGAACAATTGTTGAGTATTCTCTCCTTTTAAATTATAATAATCGATAAGACTTTTATAGATTATTCTAGTTTCTGGAATCATATAATTGGACAATTGAAGTAAAGAATCTATTTTTTTGTAGCATTCTATTGAGGCTTCTTGATTATTTAAAGATTCAAAAGACTTCCCTCTGTATAAATAAAGATTAGCTAAATCAATTGTTTTAATGAAATACTTCTCATTTAAGATTAATGATTTTTCCAAAAGAATATCACTACCTTTAATAACCTTTTTATAATTGCCTTTATAATAATCTAAGATCGATTCATTCAATTTAAACAAGTAAAATATATCTTTATTTTTAGCAGATACCAACCCTTCGTTATTAGAAATTATGGCAGAATCTATTTGTTTATTAAGTCTAAACGTATGTACTAATTCGGATAATGTGATTAAATAACTCAAAGAATCCTTAGCGGACATAATTTCTTTAGCAGAATCATACAAAAGACAACTTCTGAATAGTGCTTTGGCCTCGTCATATTTTCCTAAACTTCTCTTTAGAAAACCGATGTTATGCTTTGTAACAAATTCTAAATGCTGATTTTTTACTTTTTTAGTCCACTTAATAGCAATTAAATAGTTATCTAGCGCCTGTTTAAATTTTCCTTTTTCTTCGTATGCTCCTCCTTTGTTAATATAAAACAGAGCCGGATATTGCTTATGCTTTATTTTTTTACTAATTGATATAGCACTATCCAAATATATCGACCTAAACATTAAGTCATTATATGTATAAGAAACTAAGCTGTATCCAACAGCAGTCTCCTTTAAATTTTTATCAGCTTTACCTTTGTTCAAATAAGCTACAGCATATACTCTGGCAAGTGTGTTATCCTTATCTAATTTTTTATCGAACTTTTTACTCAGATCATCATAACTAAAAGTTTGTAATGAATCCTCAGAAAGAATTCTTTCATTATCTTGACATACTCCGGTAATCGTAACTAATAAAAAGATGATTACATATCTCATATTTTTCATAAAAATCGAACAAAAATTATTACATCACCTTATAAAAGACATTAAATACATTAACTTTTTGCCGCACAAATATACCATTTTCTGTTTTTAACCTTTTTAGATTTAAAGTGCTGATTAACAAAATTTTATAAACAAAAATTATTCACTGATTTCATTGAAAACGAAGTTCGTTTTCAATGAAATCAGTGATATCAAGCTTGTTTCAGGCTTTCCTTCAACCCTATATTTGTGCCAGTTAAAAATTAAAAAACGTCATTGCGCAATCTCAAGTAACAGTGGAAAATCAAATCATTTTAAAATAATCATTAAATACTTAAAAACATTGAAAACAATAATTAAACTATTAATTGCAACTATACTTCTTAGTAGTTGTGCTAGCTCCAAAATAGATAAGATATTAAAACAAGGAAATGTTCTTCAAAACGATTTTAAATCTACTATCCCCTTTAAATATGTTAATGGTTGGATTGTTTTGGAAGTAGGGATTCAAAATAAAACATATAACTTTCTTTTGGACACCGGCTCTTCAAACTTGATAACTAAAGAATTATATGAGGAATTAAATTTTGAAGTATTAGGTACTGAAGAGATAAAGGCAATTAATTCTACAATTAATTCAACTAATTATACGAAAATTAGTAATATTAAAATAGGAAATATTGATTTCCAACAAACCATTGCAGGTATAGTAGACCTTAATAAAGTTGTTGAAATAGGCTGTACCAAAATTGATGGATTTATTGGGTCTAACTTAATGAGAAAAGCCATTTGGGATTTTGATTTTAAAAATCAGTTAATCACAATAACCAATGATGAAGAAAAATTGAACCTTCCTGAAAACACTATTACTTCCAAAATATTTATTGGAACTGCAGGAATCCCTTCGATATCCCTAAAAATTAATGGAAAGAAAATACTAAATAATGTTGTAGATTTCGGAAATGCTGGAACTAACCTATTAAGAATAGATTACTTCAAAAAACAGTTGGATAAAGAACTAATAAAAAAATACGTAAAAGGTAAACAAAAAGCTTTTGGTGGATTTGGTCGTTCAGAAAACAAACCATTTTATCATACAATAATTGACGAAATGAAAATAGGAAATCATACAGTCAAAAATTTATTTACAAGTGTACAAAGTGGAAGTGGTAATAATTTAGGATTAGCATTCTTTAAGAACTACAGAGTAATTTTAAACTGGAAAAACAAAAAAATAAAAATGATAGAGATTACCCGTGCTGGTAATGATTCTTATAAAACTTATGGGTTTTCAATACTTTATAAAGAAAAAAACGTTTACGTAAATTCAATTATTGAAACTTCGAGTGCTTCTGATTTTTTAAAACAAGGAGATAAGATATTAAGCATTAATGACACTAATTATTCAGATATTACAGAACAACAATACTGCGACATCTGGAGAAGCGGAACATTAAAAAATACAGAACCATTAAACATAACGGTCATTAGAGATGGTAAAGAATTTACTTTCGACATAATAAAAAAAGAATTACTAAAAAAACGTCGAATAGCTAACAAATAATTGAGAAAATATATAGCTTTTGTTCTTACTCAATCGATATGGTGTGCGCACATTTGTAAGATTGTAAAATATAAAAATTTACAGTTCTTTCATATCTTATATTTTAAAAGATATAACGATATCTCAGAAAAGACAATTCGAGTAAAACTATAATTTTGATCTTTACGTGTCCTTTTAAAAAGTTTTTAAAAGGACACTTTTTAATCTTAATGATTCTTTATAGACCGGTACTTGCAACATGAGATTCTAAACATTCTAACATATATTGCTCCACCTCATCGGTATCCCATATATTTTCTATATTATCCAGCTGCATAATTTTATTCATGATCTTAGCTTGGTGGTCTCCGGTTTCTAAGGCCTCTGCATAGGGTCTGTGCGTAAAGGTAACTCTGGTGTACAATGGCACCCATTTATCCGGATGCTTTTCGGAAAATCGTTTCTCTATTTTTTTTCTTAAAAGAAATTTAGGATCCGCCGTTTTACTGCTCATCTCCATAAAATTGCGATAAGAAAGTTCGGCGATTGCATCGGTATTAGGCTTTCGTGATTCTTGATATTTTTCGAAAATTTCCTGCCAGTTTTCTCCTTTGTAAGCTTCGATAATATCGTCTAGCACTAAAATATCCTCAAAACCGGCATTGATACCTTGCCCGTAAAAAGGTACAATAGCGTGAGCAGAATCTCCTACCAAAGCTACTTTATCCCAATAGGTCCAGGGATAACATTTTATAGTCACCAATGCGCTTGTAGGATTGTTCTTGAAATCTTTAAGCAAAGTAGGCATTAATGTGATGGTATCCGGAAAATATCGCTTCCAGAATTCTATAACGTCAGGTTCATTTTTTAAACTCTCAAAGGAATTTGTTCCTTCGTGTGGCATAAACAACGTACAAGTAAAACTTCCATCAAGGTTTGGCAATGCGATCAACATAAATTTACCCCTGGGCCAAATATGAAGTGAATTTTTGTCCAGTTTATGCGTACCATCTTCGTTAGCAGGTATACTAAGTTCTTTATAGCCGGCATCCAAAAAATCCTGAGAATAATCAAACCTACTTCTTCTCTGCATCTTATGTCGAACTCTGGAAAATGCCCCATCACAGCCAAAAATCATATCATACTGATACTCTTTCCAGGCTCCTTTTTCGGTTTCTCCTGTATATATTTTAGCTTCCGGCAAATTAACATCCCATACTTTTTCATTAAATCTAAAAACGACACCAGATTCTTCTGCCAATGTGATCATTTTACGGTTTAAAACTCCTCTGGATATCGAATAAATTGCTTCTCCTTCTTTACCATAATATTGATGATACTCTGGCTTATCGTTTACGTGCATAGCCCTTTTATGCATAGGGATCGCCAGTTTTCTGATTTCTTCGCCAATACCAACCCTATCTAATGCTTCCCAGCCACGAACAGACATGGCAAGATTAATAGAACGACCGCTAAACTCCACATTTCTGATATCCGGTCTTCTATCAAATACGGTTACCTTATGATTCCGTTTCCTTAAATAAATTGCTAATAACGACCCTGCTAAGCCACTTCCTACAATTACTATATTTTTTGTTTGCATACTTTTTAGTGATTCCAGTTTGTCAAAGTATGAAAAGGAACTACACAATAAGATCCGAGTCTTAATGTCCTTGACAAACCAGCTCTTTTATACATCAGAGCTTATGCAAACATTAAAACCTTCAACAAATGTAAAAAAATTATCAAAGAATTGTTACTTAAAAGCCTTAATAGCAAATAGAAGTGGGAATAGTTTATCAGAGCTTTCAAACATTCCGTTTTTATTTTTCATAAGATCCGGAAAGATATCGTAAGGAGATTCGTCATATTCCCTGAGATATTCAATGGTTAATCCTGCTTCGGATAAAGACGAGATAACTTCACCTAACCCGTGATTCCAACCATATTCTTTACTGATCATTTTAGAATTCGTATTTGCATATGTACCTTTATATTCTTCATAAATCACCTCTTTCTGATTATATCCATATTTTATTTTGGGAATCCCTTCGAGATAATCAAACATCCAAACGATAGGATGAAATTCTACCATGTAAAAAGTCCCTCCATTTTTAAGCCTCTCTGCGATCATTTTACCCCAAGGTTTTAAATCAGGCAACCATCCGATGACACCGTAACTGGTATATATGATATCAAACTGATCTTGAATATAATTAGAAGTATCTAAAACATTACAACAAATGAACTCAGCATCTAGTTGTAATTCAGTATTTAATTTTTTGGCTAATTCAATTCCTTTTTCAGAAAGGTCTACTCCTGTACATTTCGCTCCCTTTCTACTCCAACTTAGAGTATCCTGGCCAAAATGACATTGTAAATGCAATAGAGATTTTCCAGAGACATCTCCTAAAGCATTTAATTCAAAAGTATTTAATGAAGTAGCTCCTTTTTTGAAAGTCTCTACATCATAAAAATTGCTGGACGCGTGAACTTTTACTTTCTCATCCCAGGTCTTAGCATTAGTGGAAAAATATTTTTCGAGATTATTAGACATTGTTTTACCATTTATACCCTCTAAATATAATAAATCATTACTTACTTTACCCAAAAGCTTTTCGGCTAAAGAAGGACCGATAGGACCACCATTAGGTTACAATGATCAAATTTAATAAAACCTTAAGATTTCAGGTCTTTATAAATATTGGAAAGAGCATTATTATTACCTAATTTTAGGCTAATGAAATTTTCTGCACAAAACCTCCAACAAATCCCTGATTTTATTCAAGTCCCGACTGATCAATTACAATGGTTAATTGACAAATCCTCAATAAAATCATTGAATCAAAGTGACTATCTTTTTCAGAAAGGAGATCCTATCGATCAACTTTTCATTGTTCTTAAAGGGAAAATAGAAGTCAAAATTGAACAAAACGGAAATTATAAACACGTCGCTATGATAGATACAAATCAAATCGGAGGATTGCTTCCTTTTTCAAGGGCGAGTTCGGCAATTGGGTTTGGTGAAGTAGTAGAGGAAAGTAAAGTTTTGGTTCTTGAAAAATCCTATTTCAAAGAAATGATCTCTGATCATTATGAACTTACAGAAAGCCTGGTGCATAAAATGACTACTCGGGTAAGAGAATTTACAAAAGACAATGTCCAGGCGGAGAAAATGATGTCGCTGGGAAAATTATCTGCTGGATTAGCTCACGAACTCAATAACCCTGCCTCTGCTATGGTACGAAGTGCCAAAGCACTGAAAAAACATTTAGGTAATGTACCGGAAAAATTTAAAAGAGTAGTTTCTATCCGAGCCACAGATGAAGAAATTGATGTGATTAATACTATTCTTTTTGATAAACTAAACAACCGCCCAGAAAACAATATGAAGCTGACGGAGCGTAATGAAAAAGAAGATGAATTAGAAGAATGGTTAGAAGAACACAATGTAGAAAATGCCTATGAGCTAACGGAAACATTAATGGATTTTTGTATGGGTATTCCTGCAATGGAAGAAATTCATGAAGCTACGGGCGAGAAAAACTTTCCTCATGCCATAGAGTGGATAGAAAACGTTTTGACCACAGAAAAAATGGTAGACGAAATCGGTGAAGCTTCTGATAGGATTTCCAGTCTGGTAAGTTCTATTAAAAGCTATACCCATATGGATCGCGCCCCTGAAAAAGTTTCTACGGATATCCACGTAGGTATAAAGAGTACTTTAACGATGCTTAACCATAAACTGAAAAGTAAAAATATAGTACTGGAAAAAGATTTTCAGAAGAACCTTTCGGAAGCAAAGATTTTTGTAAGTGAAATGAATCAGGTATGGACTAATCTTATTGATAATGCTATTGATGCTATGGAACGGTCCGGAGTTTTGAAAATAAATACTTTTGATGATCAAAAATTCATCAAAGTAGAAATCACTGACAATGGAGAAGGGATTCCAGAGGAACACCTCAACACGATTTTTGATCCTTTTTTTACTACCAAAGCCATTGGAGAAGGAACCGGAATGGGATTAGAAGTAGTAAAAAGAATTATTAACCAACACAGTGGTAAAATTACAGTACAATCTAAAGAAGGGGAAACAACGTTTACCGTCTATTTACCAAAATAATACTATGGCAATGAAAAATATTACGGATATAAAAGGAACTTTTAAGTTACACAACGGCGTGGAAATGCCCTATTTTGGTCTTGGAGTATATTTATCCGATAATGATCAAGAAGTAGTTGATGCAATTCAATGGGCTTTGGAAGCAGGATATCGCCATATTGATACTGCCAGTATCTATAAAAATGAAGAAGGGGTCGGTAGAGCAATACGTAATAATAATGTATCCAGAGAAGATATTTTTGTAGTAAGTAAGGTCTGGAATTCTGATCAAGGATATGAGTCAACACTAAAAGCGTTTGATAAAAGTATGCAAAGGTTACAATTGGATTATATCGATCTATACCTTGTACATTGGCCGGTTAGAGGAAAATATACTGAAACCTGGAAAGCACTGGAAAAGCTCTACAAGGATGGTCATGTTAAAGCTATTGGAGTAAGTAACTTTATGCAACATCATTTAGAAACTCTAATGGAAACTTCAGAAATAACTCCAATGGTCAATCAAATGGAATTTCATCCGTATTTAGTACAGCAAGATCTAATTGATTTCTGCAATACACATAAAATTCAGTATGAGGCCTGGTCACCAATGATGCAAGGAAAGATTTTTGAATTGTCCATTTTAGATGATTTAGCAAAAAAATATAATAAAACTGTAGCCCAGATAGTCTTAAGGTGGAATCTACAAAAAGGAGTTATTACGATTCCTAAATCATCAAAGAAACAACGAATCATCTCTAATGCTGATCTTTTTGACTTTGAGTTATCTAAAAAGGATATGAACTATATTGATTCGTTGGATAAAAATCAACGGACAGGACCGGATCCTGATAACTTCAATTTTTAGTCAGTTATTTAATCTAAAATAATAATGAAAAAACCTATCATATTTGCCCTTGATGATGATCCCCAGGTATTGCGTGCCGTAACCAGGGATTTAAAATCAGAATATCGAAAAGAATACCGGATTATGAGCACAGAATCCGCTAATGATGCGCTAGAAGCCCTAGAGGATTTAAAAAAGAAAAATGAGATTGTTGCGCTGTTTCTAGTAGATCAAAGAATGCCGGAAATGCTGGGTGTAGAATTTCTGGAAAAAGCTAAGAATCTCTTTCCGGAAGCAAAAAAAGTTCTGCTAACAGCATATTCAGATACAGATGCGGCGATCAAAGCTATCAATGATGTTCAGTTAGATTATTATCTTACAAAACCGTGGAATCCTCCGGAGGAAAAACTATATCCAACACTTAATGACTTGTTGGACACATGGCAAGTAAATTATCAACCTGATTTTGATGGAATTAAGGTGATTGGCTATCAATATTCGCCAAAGTCTCACGATATAAAAGATTTTTTATCAGGAAACTTATTCCCTTTTCAATGGTTGGATGCAGAAACTAGCGATAAAGCGAAGGAAATTATAGAACTACATAAATTGACACCTACTGATCTACCAGTAATTTCATTACAAGACGGTAGTTGTTACAAAAATCCAGATATCGTAGAACTAGCTACTGCTCTTGGTCTAAATGCTCATCCGCAAGATAATTTATATGATGTTGTTATTATCGGTGCCGGTCCATCAGGTCTGGCAGCCGCAGTTTATGGAGGATCCGAGGGTTTAAAAACATTGTTGATTGAGAAACACGCACCTGGAGGTCAAGCCGGAACCAGTTCTAGAATTGAAAATTATCTCGGATTCCCCAATGGTTTAAGTGGTCAGGAATTAACTCATCGTGCGATCACACAAGCTAAACGATTTGGAATTGAATTCCTGTCTCCCCAAGAAGTTACTTCTATAACGGAAAAAGATGGATATAAAAGTATTTCTCTCGGTAATGGTGAATGTATCAGTGCAAAAAGTGTTGTTATAACTACAGGTGTTAACTATAGAAAGTTAGAAGCTGAAGGTATAGAAAATTATACAGGGGCAGGTGTTTATTATGGCTCATCAATGACCGAGGCCCAGGCATGTACTGATAAAGAAGTATATATAGTTGGTGGTGGCAACTCTGCAGGACAATCTGCTGTTTACCTTTCTAAGTTTGCTAAAAATGTATATATCACAGTTCGTAAAAAAGATCTTACCAGCAGTATGTCCAGCTATTTAATCGATCAGATTAATGCTATCGATAATATTATATTACTAGGTCACACAAATATTACAAAAGCAATTGGAAAAAATAAAAGGCTTACCTCCTTAGAACTGTCTAACAAGATTACCTCAGAAACTAAAACAGTTGATGCCGACGCATTATTTATTTTTATTGGTGCGCGACCTTACACTGATTGGATAGCACTTGACATAATCAAAAACGAAAGAGGTTTTATTGAGACAGGAAGAGATTTGACCCGATACGAGAATTTCAAAAAAATCTGGAAAAAAGATCGAGAACCCTTTTTACTAGAAACTTGTAGTCCAGGAATTTTTGCTTCTGGAGATGTTAGAGCCGGAGCCATGAATAGAGTTGCATCTGCGGTTGGAGAAGGCGCTATGGCAATAAAGTTTGTACACGAATATTTAGCAGAAACATGATATGGAATTTAAAGCTAAAATTTGCAATCATCTGAAAAATTTAGACACTCAAAACATTAAAAACTATACTACTTATGAGTGTGCAGAATGTATCAAAACAGGAGATCCTTGGGTACACCTTAGAACTTGTCAGGAATGCGGAGTTACGCTATGCTGCGACTCCTCTCCTAATAAACATGCAAATATGCATTATAAAGATTATAAACATCCTACGGTAATTTCTGCAGAGCCTAATGAATATTGGGCATGGTGTTATGAACATAAATCTTTTATGAATTATTAAATTAACATATAAAACTAAAACTGCACATCTATAATCAAACGGATCGAAAACAATTATGCTTTCTTTATAATAATTAAACTTTTTATAACATAGTTTACGGTGATTAATGCCTAAATTAGAGTGAATTATGAATCTGAGGTTAGTTTAAAATTAAAAAAACTATAAAAATCGTCAATTCAAGTGTTTTCTATTATAAAATAAAGACAAGGTGTATTGAAAATATCTTTTTTGTAAGTTTTCAAAACTATAAACGACCAATTAGCCAATATAAATTGTTCATAGGATTTTCTGCTGATATGTCTATTAACATTCATAGCTAGAACGACAGGGAACTATGGACAATGAAGAAGGAAATACGGATCTTCAATCCTATATATTTTTGCCCCAATTTTGTAGTCTAATAATTGATTTACTAAATACCGAAGGCGTTTCGGGTAAAAATTTTTTGATATGAAAGCTTTATATAAAAATATCACAATCATAATTACTTTAATCTTCTCTGTTGGATCCTTATCAGGTTATTCACAGGAGAAAATATACCAAACCGAGTTAGAAACAGTTTATTTAAATAACACCAGAGAGATTGTATATAAAAACACTTTTAGCATTTATAATGATGACCTGATTGCCTCAAATGAGATTAAATTTAAAAAAGAAATAAAAATTTCAAAGGGAAAAAATAGCTCTTTACTTTTTGTTTCTAATAAAAATAATATGGAGTTAGTTACAGCTTCTTACCTGAAAATCATACGTAAAGCTGCTAACAGAAGTAGAAATACCAAGGCGTTTCAGGTTTTTTTAATGAACCGTTTACCGCAACTATCCCTTCAATTCTCTATTGACAACAACCTTCAAGAATTGTATTTTATATCCAGAAAGGATACCTTTAATGGGAAAATAGACGCGTTACCCAGCGTTCTATAAAAACTAACACAAACTCTAAAATAATATAATGAAGAATGCCTTACCCCTGGTATTAAGGATAATTGTTGCAATTATCCTAATCCAAACCCTTAGATTTAAATTTACCGGACATCCAGATAGCGTCTATATATTCTCCAAAGTTGGTCTTGAGCCTTATGGGAGAATTGCAATCGGAATTGCAGAACTAATTGCTGGTATTTTATTACTAATACCTAAAACTGCCTGGATAGGAGCTACATTAACACTAGGTGTTATCGGTGGTGCTATTCTTATGCACATTACAACATTAGGGATTGAAATTAATAATGACGGAGGTGTCTTATTTATCACTGCAATTTTAACCTTCATTCTTAGTGGTATCATACTCTGGATGAAACGAAAAGAAATTAAGTTTTTTTAGAACCAGTCAAAATATACACAAACATTCTAACCTCCTACTCAGGAGGTTTTTTTTATGTAATAAGGAAAAATATACATGCCATCGGGAAAAACTAACATTCTAGGAGCTTGTGAATTACTACATCTTTGTATCATTAATTTAAAACACAATTAAAATGATAGCAAATAACAAATCAATATTCAATTTAATCGAAATTTTCCGTCAGGGAAAAAGTCAAATAGTAAACACTTTAAATCCAAAAATGCATTGTGATCAAAGAAGTCATCATGACTTTTACTGTGATACAGAAAGACCCTCTATACAAACCCAAAAACAATAGAAGGGAAAAATTGACAAGTTATAGGGAAAAACCAACATTTTACAAACAGTTTTCCTATCGCATCTTTGCCTTGTCAAATTAACCGCATTTAAAATAATACATATAAATCCATCCTTACTATATAAAGGATACTAAAAAACAATAATTATGACAACATTTAAGGTACCAACAAGAGAAGAAGTAAATTCAACAAATCAGGCAATTTTTGACAATCTAAATAACGCACTTGGTTTTGTACCAAACTTATTCGCAACGTACGCACATAGCGAGACTGCGTTAGAAAACTATCTAAACTTATCCAATGCTAAAACATCATTAAAAGCAAGGGAAAAAGAGGTAGTAAATCTAGCGGTGAGCCAGGTAAATAATTGTATTTACTGTTTATCAGCACACACAGCTATAGGAAAAATGAACGGTTTTACTGATGAGCAAATATTAGAATTAAGAGCTGGATATGCATCTTTTGACAATAAATTAGATGCTTTAGCAAAACTAGCTAAAAACATTACCGAAAACAGAGGTCGTGCTGATCAGGAGGTGGTGGATAATTTCTTTGCCGTAGGATATGGCAAAGGAAATCTAATAGATACTATTGTACTGGTCGGAGATAAAACAATTTCTAACTATATCCATAGCACTACACAAGTCCCTGTTGATTTTCCGATAGCGCAGCCACTAGAAACTGCAACTGCTTAAAATATATCACTTGCAAATGCTTAGAGTAAAGAGATACTCATCAAGAAATTCTTTCCTCTAAGTAAAATCAAAAAATCATTTAAACAATAATTATAAACATTAAAATCATGAAAAAGTTAATCACATTATTCACATTTATTTTTGCAATTACATTGAGCGCATCTGCACAAGAAGTTAAAACAGTTTCTCTGGAACAGACTAAGGGAGAATTTACTCAGAAACAAGTAACGCTTTCTGAAGGAAGTTATGTTTTTAATATCTCTAACAATAACTCAGGAACAGATGTAGGTTTTGTATTAGTGTCGTCGGGAAAAGACGCTTCAGATCCTAAAAACCATATTCAGGAAGCATATGTAACTAAAGTTGTTGCAGAAGGAAAAACAGAGAGTTCCAAAACAGTAACATTACAAAAAGGTGAATACAATTATTTCTGTCCTTTGAATAAAACTCCACAGTATAAATTGATTGTAAAATAATAACTTAAAAACGATTAAAATAAGTTTGTTGATTCGGAGCTTGCTTAGAAATTACGTTTAAAATACATCTGATTCAAAACCTAAAACCTTGTTAATTCAATTTAGCAAGGTTTTTGTTTTCCATATTTTTGTCAAAAATCCAACTCCAAGATGAAAAATATCATAGTACTATCGTTATTTTCTCTAACTATTCTAGCCTGTAAACAAGAGTCAAAAAAGGAATATAAACATGAAGAAGATATAGAAGAAATAAAAAGTACTGAAACCATTAAAAATGAAATCCCTACCACCGCAGAAGCAATAGCAGATGCCAATGGTTATAAGAATTGGGAAAAAGTAAAAGAAATACAATTTACTTTTAACGTCGATCGTGATAGTAGCCATTATGAACGTTCTTGGAGATGGAATCCTAAAAAAGATGAAGTTACCATGATCACTGCGCAGGATACTTTATCTTACAACAGAAAAGATATTGATAGTGTTTCATTAAAAGCAGATCAAGGATTTATCAATGACAAATACTGGTTGCTAGCGCATTTTAATCTGGTTTGGGACGAAAAAAGTTTTACTTCTAAGCATGAAGCCAATGCGATCGCTCCTATAAGCAATAAGGAAATGCAAAAACTAACCATTGTTTATAAGAATGAAGGAGGATATACTCCCGGAGACGCTTATGACTTTTATTTTGAAGGAGATTTTAAAATTAAAGAATGGGTATATAGAGAAAAAAACAATACAGAACCATCTTTAATTACTTCATGGGAAGATTATGAAAATTTTGACGGAATTAAAATTGCCAAAGCCCACAAACGTAATGAGGGTGACTGGAAACTCTATTTTACTAATATTAAAGTGGTTACAGAATAACCTCAAATTTTGATTTAGATCATTTAGACGCTCTTTTCGAAATAAAGAAAGTTACCGCTAATGCTATTAAAGTGGCTACTAATAAAGCGGTAAAGCTAAGCTTTAAACTATCTATTTTGGATAAAAATCCCAAAAATGGCGGACTGATTAAGAAACCAAGATAGCCAAATCCTGCTACGAAGGATATTCCCTCTGCAGATGAAACCCCTTTTGTTTTTCCGGCTAATCTGAATGATTCAGGAATGATCACGGAAAAACCTAAACCAACCAACCCAAAGCCGGTTATAGTTAAAAATAAAGTAGTGCCAAGTACAGCTAAAAAACCGAAAGCACTTATAATACAACCTCCAATTATTATTGCTAACGACCCAAAATATTTACTGATTGCATCTCCAAAAAACCTCCCTAAAGTCATCATAACTGAAAAAGCTACAAATCCAAACCCGGAGATCTTTTCTGAAGAAATTTTTACGATATCCTGCATATAAAGTTTACTCCAGTGCTCTATTGCACCTTCACTACCCATAATCAAGAATGCTATAATCGTAAGTCTTAATAGTGGTTTTATAAGTGTTAAATCAAAAGATTTTTTAGAGCGCTCTTCACTTTTTACTTTAATCGTAATATACTCTTTACAAACTAATAGATTGGTAATAATCACGAATGCAGTAGCAAATAACATATGCACAAATGGCACCTGAAAATATACAATCAAAAGGCTTCCGATACCCGCACCAATAACTCCTCCTAAACTGAAAAAACCGTGAGAAGCAGACATAATATGTATATCATCTTTTTGTTCAATCTCAGATACCAGCGCATTCATCGCAATATCGGTTAAGCAGGAAGATAAACCTACCATAAATAAAACAATACATAGGATTATATAGTCTGTAGCGACCGTGGGCATTAGAAATAACAATGAAAAAACCGTTATGCCTAAAATTGTTACCTTACCAACTCCAAGTTTTTTTATAATCAGTGAGGCTAACGGGATCATCACCAGCGTACCCAAAGCAAAACAGAAAAGTGCAATTCCTAATTGCGCATCATCAATTGACAATTTTGATCTTATCTTAGGAATATAAAGTACCCAAGTACCTGTAATGATATTAAGAGAGGCAAAAACCCACGCTGGTCCAAAGTATCTTAATTTCGTAACGATCAGGTATAAAGAATTCAATGTTTGCTATTTAATTAGTTGCGTGTCAAAATTAATCACGGAATCAGATTTTTGTTAACACAAAATATCCTAAAACTAAGACAAAATATTCTTTAGAATATACATTAATGCCTAAAAATGATAATTTTGTTATATAAATAAAATCAAAATTGCTTATTTATTATCAGTTTGATTATTACAGCAAATACAAATTACCAATAAAAAACCATCAGACAAAACAGATGAAACTATCTTATGAAAACATTTATCTGGAACAATCCAAATCGCTGAAAATAGAAAGCTACACCAAAGATTCTCTCTGTAACTTGATAAACTGGCATATACATCCCGAATATGAAATTGTATTCGTCAGAAATGGCAATGGGATTGTTCAGGTGGCATCAAGTACAGAAACCTATGAAAATGGGTTGCTTATTTTACTCGGGCCAAACGTACCCCATATGCCTTTTGGAAACAATGATTCAGAAGATAATGTAGAGGTAGTTATTCAATTTAGTGAACGTTTTATAACTGAGAAACTTCAACATTTTCCGGAATTTTCTACGATGTTTGATTTTATAAAAAAATTACCGAAAGCTTGTATTTTCTCTAAAGAAACTAAAGAAAAATTATCTGGCTCATTCTTAAAATTTTCATCTCAAAGTAGTGCGGAGAAATTATTGAACTTTATGCATATACTTTATCACCTTTCGATCTCCAGTGGTAATAAGTGGATTGCAACATCCAGCCATTATCCTGAAATTGACGAAATATCCTTACCAAGGATTAGAAAGGTTTTTGAGTATGTTAATAAAAATTATTCCCAAACAATTCAGTCTAAAACCATAGCGACACAATTGGGGTTGACTACAAATTCATTTTGCAGGATGTTTAAATCTGCGACCAACAGAAGTTTTATCGGCTTTCTGAATGAATTTAGAATTAAAAAAGCACAGGAGTATTTTGACAATAAAAACACCTCAGTATCAGAAGTTTTGTATAAATGTGGATTCAATGATCCTTCTTATTTTTGTAAACAATTCAGAAAACATACGGGTGTTTCTCCTTCCACTTACATCAGAGAATTAAATGAACTTATTGTATAGTATTCTTCTCCACTATTCCTCTTTTTAGAATTTGACCAAATTCATACATATCCTCAAAAGAACAATAAAATGGTGCAGGCGCCAATCTAATTACATTAGGTTCTCTCCAATCTGTAATCACTCCATGCTCCATTAAATAATCAAATAGTTTCCTTCCTTCCCCATGAAGAAAAACAGATAATTGTGTTCCTCTTTCTTCTTGATCTGACGGAGTAATGATCTCAAAACTACTCTCCACTTCAGCATCAATTTCTTTAAGCACAAACTCCAGGTATGCCACAATTAGATTTCGTTTTTTTATCAAAGCTTCCATACCCACCTCATCGAACAATTCTAGTGATGCCAGATACGGCGCCAGAGATAAAATAGGGGCATTACTCAATTGCCATGCATCGGCATTTGGCATTGGTTCAAACTCTGGTTTCATTAAAAATCTGGAATCTTTTTTGGTCCCCCACCACCCTTCAAAACGTGGAATATCTTTTTTATTATGAAACCGTTCGTTTATAAAACAACCAGAAGCATTTCCGGGGCCACTGTTCATATATTTATAACTACACCAGGATGCAAAATCTACGTCCCAATCATGAAGTTTTAATTCAATATTACCGGCTCCATGTGCAAGATCCCAACCTACAAATGCCCCAATATTATGACCGGCTTTCGTTATGGTTTTCATATCAAAAACCTGACCTGTATAATAATTTACTCCTCCTATTAGAATCAGCGCACACTCTTCTCCTACCGATTTAATCGTAGATAGTATATCTTCTAGCCTGAAATTATGTTCTCCCTTTCGTTTTTTAATTTCTACAATAGCATCTTTCGGATCGTAGCCATGAAACCGAACCTGGCTTTGCAACATATATTGATCACTTGGGAAAGCTTTTTCTTCGCAAATAATTTTATATCGGTTTCCCTTTGGTCTGTAAAAAGAAACCATCAATAAGTGAAGGTTTACTGTAAGCGTATTCATCACCGTAATCTCAGAAGGTTTAGCACCTACAATTTTGCTTAAGGGTTTTGCCATTCGTTCGTGATAATCCCACCAGGGTTTTTCTGCATAAAAATGCCCTTCTACGGCTAGTTCCGCCCAATCTTTCATTACTTCATCAACATAGTTTTTAGTGTTTTTTGGCTGAAGTCCCAAGGAATTTCCAGTAAAATAAATAACTTGTTTATTATGAACCTTAGGAAAAATAAACTGATGTCTATAGGATTGTAAAGCGTCTTGCTGATCTAATTTCTTAGCAAATTCTCTACTATTTTCGAAGTGCATTTTTGAGTTTTAATTCAAAAATACAGATTACAGGTGAGATTATATAATCTTTTAAAAATCTGTTAAAAAATTTAGGGAAATTACCCTTAATTCTTATCTTAATCAAAACTGAAAAATCACCTGCCTCATCGGTCAACTCATAGACATATAACCAGAGTGTCTTTAAAATGTTCAGGAAAAAATTATCATCTTAAACCTTTATTCTTATGAAAGAAATAAAAAAAATTAGACAATGTTAATACACTTAGTAAAAAAGTACAAAAAACAGTAAATGGTGGACATTGCCCTCCTTGTCCTCCTGGTGAATGTGGTCAAATACATCCTTTAACCGATTTATGGTTTTGTGTACCTTGTTAAATTTCGGATAATAGAAAGTATTTTTATTTAAAAAAGTAATGTAAAAATTGCAGTAGTTCATAGAGCGACTACTGTAATTTTTTTAATAAAACATTTGCTTCATCAAAATTATAATTTTGCTCTTCTTTAAGAATAATTTCTAAAACCTGTATTGCTTCATTTTTTTTATTCTGCTTTAGATACACTAATGCTTTATACCAATATCCTTTAGACTGATCGATCGCATCGGAAGCAATTAATTGATCAAAATACGAAATAGCATCTTTATATTTTTTAAGTTCTAATGCCGAAAGCCCCGCATATATTAATACAGGTGGAACAATTTCGTTTGTAGTATTCAGATAATTCTTAAATATTATATAACTCTTATCATATTGCTTCTGTATAAATAGCCTTTGACCTTGTGCCAGTTGGTTTTCATCACTCCTACTAGTAAGTGAAGGTAAATTCTGCCATTGGCTGTATGTAGCATACAAGTCCTGAGTAGAACTATTGGAATCAACCAGATACAATACTACAAACAGAGCAATAGATGCTGCCGCCAGGATCGGAATAAATAATTTATTCTTTAAAAAAGAAGTATTACTTCCTTTCTGATAGTTTGCTTGGACTCTGGCAATAGTATCTTTTAATTTTTGTGCATCTGAGCTTTTAAAATAAGCCTCTACTTCCTTTACATCTTTTTTATCAGGAGCAAAAGATTCGTTGATCCAGGTAGTTTCGTCTGTTTGTACAAATAATTCCTGGTGTATCCTAAACTCGATCAATAGTTCGGGATCATTTTGTAAAGATTGTTCAAAAAGAGCTCTATCCCCAGCAGAAAGTTCATCCCTGAGATACGCATCGATTTGATCATGATATTTTTCTTGGTTGGTATCCATTATGATATCAGATTTTTAAATCGGTTATCGGATTTTACACTTGCTATAAGTTTGGCTTTACACTTAAACACTCGTTGTCTTACGACAGTTTCCGAGGAATATGACAATTGGGTTGCCATATCTGCATAAGACACTTTTTTAAGAAACAGCATCATTATCTGCTTACAGTTATCCGATAGCTTTTCTAATTTTTCTTTAAAAAGTTCCCATCTTTCCTGCTCTAATAAAGCATATGCCATATCCGATTCTTCACTGACTAGTTCCATTACCCCATCATTTGTTACCGTCTTTTTTGATTTATTTAACTCTCTTCTCCATAAATTCTTACAAGCGGTAAATAAATACGCCTCAAAGGTAGAGCGGATTGTTTCTAAATCTCTATGTTTTATCCTTACGGAAATCTGCATCAAAGCTTTCTGAAAAACATCTTCTGCATCTACTTGTTGTCCTTTGTTCTGAAGTACAAATTTTAGCACTTTAGGAAAACTATGAGTATATATCTCTGTAATGACTCTCTCATCAGAGTTTAGAATTCCTTGAATAAAATATTGATTATCTGGCATTAATATTGTTGAAAAAAACTTTATATATTTTGGGTAACAAAACTGATCTGTTTGTAACTAAGTATTGAGTTTCAAACTTATCTCAGTAAATGGCTCATAAAAATATAGTATTATTGCAAAACAAAAAAAGTAAACCATGAGAAAAATTTTAACCTTATTCATTACTCTTGCAGTATTTTCGACATTCATGAATTGTACGACAGATGAAATTAATGAAATTGAACAAGTTGAAGAAAATTCTTCAATTCAAAAAAACAACCCTAATCCCATTAATATTATCACTGGAAACGATGGGCAAGAACAAGAATGTACGGTAATTTTTGATTTTGAGAACCCTAATCTAACAGATAGTGAAAAATTTGCTATTAGAAATTTTTATTCTTCCAATTATTTTACAATCCTCGGATATGAAACCATAGATAACGACACGGAAAGGTGGTTCGTATTATGTAGTGAATATGAAGCTTGGGTTATATCCTTAGGGCTAAATCCTGCAAATCCTGTTTGTATTGAAGGAGCTGGATGTAGTAAAGTATGCGAAATAGGAAATACTTGTGAAGATGATGATGATGATGATGAAGAGAGTAGCGATCCTATTCAATTAGGAGATGAACCAGTTATTCCGGGACCAATTGTGCCTTCATCAAATTTATAATTATTATTAAAAAGAGGTATAATGGTTAAATATTCAGTTATGTTTTTCAGATACCTCTTTATATTTCTTTCTTTTTTTACATCCAATCTTTATTCTCAAGAAAAGCAAGATTTATTCTTGGAAATTACATCATCTTCCAAGCGATCAAATCTCGAAAAAGAATTCGAGATTGAACAACTCTTAAAGGAATATCTGGCACAAAATGATTCTATTCAATATGGTTATGATCTTCCAAGATATGCTGCCTGGTTATATCGAACAAACATCTCAAAAGCAGTGTCTTTTGGACAAAAAGCAGTAGAATTAAGCGAATCTTTTAAACCTTACAATAGAAATTATCATTTAAGTAATATCCAGAACCTAGGCTTATATTCAAGGGTTGAAGGAGATTATTTGAAATCAACTAATGCGTATAAAAAATTAATACAGCTTCAAGCATCAGAAAAGGATATTGCGAAAGCACATTTCTTTATCGGAAAAAATCTAAGGAAAATCGGAGACTTACACAGTGCAAAAGAACACCTTGACAAAGCTATTCTACTTTTCAATAAACAAAAGCAATACCGTTATCAACTCAGAGCACATTTAGAATTAGCTTCTATTCACCAAAGGATACTAAAAAAAGAAAATATTAAACTTGGTATTCAAAATTTAAATGCTGCAGATACATTAAGATCATTAATAGAATTTACTTTATTTCAGGAATATACTATTAATCAAAAACTTGGAAATCTTTATAATAGTGATAAAGAATATAATCCTAGCATTTGTTTGGGATACTATAAAAATGCCTTGAGCATAGCTATAGAAAATGAAAGACCAAGTTGGGTTTCTACAACGTATAATAATATTGGAAATATTTATCATAAAATAGATATTGATTCAGCATTGTATTATTTTAGAAAATCACAATCAATTTCAAAAAATAAAAGAAGTTCTAATGCCCGAACCCTTTACAATATAGGTTTGTGTTTTTTATATGAAAACAATCTCAAAAATGCTATACAAGCTTTTGAAACTGCTTTGGATACTCTAAATATATCAAGAAGTAATAACGACATTCCTTCTTTTATAGAATCCACTATTAAAGCGGACGATAAAAACAATTTACTTTATATCTTAAAGAAAAATGGCCTAGCTCATCTGAAAGCTTGTGAGAATAAAAATCAGGACTCAATTACAAAAAGTTTTCTCAGAAAATCACTTTTACATTTTGAATATGCTGATTTATTGGTTGATCAAATAAGATTGGAAAGCTCTGGAAAACAGTCAAAATTATTCTGGAGGGAACAATCGTTTGATTTATATACCAATGCAGTAAAAACTTGTCTGCTTCTAAATCAACCTGAAAAAGCCTATTATTTTATGGAAAAAAATAAGGCGTTACTATTACTAGAAGATGTAAACAATGAGCAGTTAAAAAGAATGGCTAATATTTCTGATAGTATTGTAGAAAAAGAATTTCTATTGAAAAGAAAAATTGCCAAAGCTCAAAACCTTCTCAATAAAGCTTCTGAAACATCTATTGATTCTCTCAAAATTCATCTTTTTGACCAAAAAGAAAACTATCGACAGTTTATAGATTCCTTACAGACAGATCATCCACAATATTCCAGTTCTAAACAAGCTACTGATATATTATCATTAGAAGAAACACAAAAACAAGCCGGTGTTCATAACACCTCTTTTATTCAATATATATTAGATGATGAGCAAGGACTTGGGCTTTTAATTAACGAAAATAATATAGAGCTTTTTGAAATTGAAAATATAGAGAATCTAAAAAAGAACATTTCAACATTTAGCAACCTAATCACATCACCTTTTACATCAAAAAAAGAGCGAGAAGAATATAAAATAATCAGTAATAACCTTTATAATGCATTAATCCCTGAGCATATCAGGTCGCATCTAACAAAAAAAGTGATTATCATCCCTGATTATAATTTACACAATATACCGTTTGAAGCATTACTTACGGAAAAAAATCAATATTTGGTTGAGGAGAAGGAAATAAGTTATGCCTATTCTATTTCTTTCCTTTATGAGAACAACCAACTCATTCGTACTCCGCAAAAAGAGTTCTTGGGTTTTGTTCCTGTTACCTATTCTGATAACCTTTCTACATTACCCAATAGTAAAACAGAGGTGTATCAGGCAGCTAATGGGTTTGATAGCACGATTTTATCGCAAGACAAAGCTTCTAAACAAAATCTAATAGATCAATTAACAGATTATGAAGTCATCCATCTCTCTACGCACGCTAATGCTAATGACTCTATTACTCCGTGGATCGCCAGCGCGCAAGAGAAAATAACATTAAATGATATCTATGCAACTAAAAACAATGCAGAACTGGTGGTATTAAGTGCCTGTAATACCTCTATAGGAACAGTAGAAAAAGGAGAAGGTGTGATGAGCCTGGCACGAGGTTTTTTCAATACAGGAGCAAATAGTGTGGTTTCGACCTTATGGAAAGCAGATGATCAATCTACATTAGAGTTGACTACTGATTTTTACCACTATTTAAAAAAAGGAACCTCTAAGTCAGAGGCTTTGCGAAAAGCAAAATTAAACTATCTTAAGAAACATTCCTTAAGTGAAGCTTCCCCATATTATTGGTCTTCCCTAATCCTAATAGGTAATCCCGATCCATTACCTTCTGTTTCCGGATTTAATATCTGGATATTTCTGATTGGTTTCTTACTGTTTTTAGGACTTATCTTATTCACTTATAAAAAATTTAGAAAATAATTTATTTTTTTGGGTAACAGATTCTTTTTTCCTGAACTACTTTATGTAACTCAATTATAGAGTACAGGCAAAAACTTGATTGTCTATAAAAGTTCAAGAACAAATAATTATTTAAACAGAAAAATTATGTTACAAAACATTTTAAAATTAGAAGGAATTAAATCATTAGGTAAAGTAGAACAGAAATCTATTCACGGAGGTGACCTTAACAATTTTGGGGATGTAGGTTTGCCTGAGCAAGATGATCATTTTAATCAAGGTACAGAGGCTGGTCGTTGTACATCTAGTGGAAGGTATTGGAATGCTGAATGCAACCGATGTGAAAACTTCACTGACAGATACTTTGCAGGGCCTAATTGTATACAACTAGGTTAGTATTTGTATCTGATATCAAATTTCAACGGTTAGTATATTTATGCTAACCGTTAGCTTTTATAGTTTATTTATCTAATAACCTGAGTTCGATTATTAGAACAAGCAAATTTGATTTGTATTTTGAGTTTGGAATCTGATGTGCGGTTTTTTAGG
>CANMSL010000022.1 GCA_947500505.1 uncultured Aquimarina sp.
AGAGCCGTATGATGGGAGACTATCACGTACGGTTCTGTGAGAGGCTCGGGGTGAAACTCCCCTTGTCTACTCGACACAAGTCCGTTACCATAATACTGAAAAAACCATGAGAAACATTTCAATATTTCTGTTTTTGATTTTGATCAGTTGTAAAAACGAAACCAAAAGCGAAAGTGAAATCGGAACTGATAATCAATCTAAAATGACAATAGAAACTGAGGAGGGAATTGATGAATCAGTTTCTGAAATGTGGAACTACTTTACCGAATCAAACCCTAATTTTAAAAACGACAAACTTCCCGAATCGGACTTTTTCCATAATAATGAGAAAGATGCAAATCGGTTGGCGGAATTGACTCTGATCGGAAAAAAGAGAGCTTCATCTGGACTTTATAGCTTGTACGAACAATACAATGCGGATTTACCAACCGTTGGAACCAAACAAATAATAACGGACTTTAATGGAAAGGCAAAAGCTATAATAGAAAATGTAAGTATTGATACTATTCCATTCAACAAAATATCCAAAGAATACGCTGAATTGGACATGGGAACGAACATTGAACCTCTTGAAAAATGGAAAATAGCACATTGGGACTTTTTTGAAAGTTTCTTAAAAGAAAGTGGAGAAAAACCGTCCGAAGATATGCTTATAGTCGCCGTAGTGTTTAAAAAAATATGGCCAAAAAATGAATAAAGTATTAATGACAACATTGGCTCTAAACCATTGCTTTTACAAGCTTATCCTAAAAAGTCCGTACCAACCCACACAACTGCTTGTAGCCAAATCATTACATCCCATTAAAAAAATCATTAACTCATTAAAAATATTCCTTAGTTCATTTGTTTTATAATATTTTAAAAGAGTTGAAACCGCATCTTTACTTCATCATTAATTTAAAAATCAAAAAAATGAAGAAAGAATTGAGAACACACAGAATTTTTAATGGGATAACACTCTTGGCAATTTTATATTTAGCTTTTACCTCTTTTACTGAGAAAACAAATGATTCTATAGCGAAAAAATTCTCTACTATTGATGTTGAGCGCATCAATATTGTTGAGCCAGATGGTACTGTAAAAATGATTATTACAAATGTAGACCAATTCCCAACTGGTGAAGGAACAAAAATCAATGACATCCCGACGAATAAAAGTCGAAAAAAAAGAGCAGGAATGTTATTTTTTAATGAGGATGGTATAGAATGTGGCGGATTAATTTATGATGGTATGAAAAAAGGAAACGAGCATCGTTCAGGATTATCGCTTACCTATGACCAATATAATGGCGACCAAGTGATGCAACTGCTCAATCAAGATTATCAAGATGGTGATGGAAACCGAAGTGTAAGCTCATCTCTTAGATTTAATGATCGAAGACCAGATGAGGCTTCCACAGAAGGAAAGTTTGGTCCGGGCGTCCCTCGTGTTATGTTAGGTAAATCTCGTAGTCAAAATAATGGGTTATTCTTATTCGACGATAAAGGTAAACCTAAAGCTATGTTTTACATAGGCAAAGACAATAAACCGAGATTGGAAACCTACAATGACAATATGGAAGTAGAGCACTCGTGGCCTGAAGAAAATTAAAATAGTTTTATCTTAAAGAGATGTTTCATTGCTTAAACTATGAAATGTCTCTTTTTTATTTTAATTTAAAAATCAAAAATCAAAACTGCCAATGAAGTTGAACTTAAATATTTTGAATAAATACCTACTAGGGTTCACTTTTGCATTGAGTTATTTGAATGTTATTTCAAAACGTATATCATCACAAAAAGTTTTTGATTGGTACATTTTTACACCAGAAGCACCATTGCTTAGCTTGATTTATGCTATAATCGTATTTGCTTTATTAAAGTTTATATTATTAAAAAAAGAGGGAATTCTGTATCCAAAAGTAAAATGGAAAAAGTTAAGTTATGCAATAGTTATAGGTTTGATATTCTATGTGCTCATCGCCAATATACTTTCGTTGATAGTCGCTTTAAGTTTTGGAACCTTTGATAGAAATTTTCAGCCTCTGAGTTTGGTTTTAATTAATAATATGTCTTATGTTATTGATTATTTTTTATTCAGTATTATTTTTATGAGCTATGTATTTTATAGAAGAAATATCCAACAAGAACAATACCTAAAGGACGTAGAGCAGTCTTTGAGTAAAAGCAAAATCAATAATCTAAAGGCACAGCTTAATCCTCATTTTTTGTTTAATAATCTCAATAGTTTGGATGAATTGGTACATCGTGATACCAATAAGGCATCCGATTTTTTGGCAGAATTTGCAAGCATTTATCGTTTTAGCTTAGATAATATCAACAAGCAGCTTATTCCTTTAGAAGATGAGTTAGCGTTTGCAACATCTTATTTTGAAATGATGAAAGAGAAATATCCTAATGAGTACAAACTCACCAAACAAGAGTTTGAAAAGAATGTATTTTTAATTCCGCCTTTTAGTTGCCAAACACTAGTTGAAAATGTGTTAGAACACAATAAACCCGAAAAGGATAGTACTGTAAATATTACTATTAAACAGACGAATAGTTACCTCATTATACATAATAACAAAGCTGGAAAATCTCGAAAAATTACCGCAAGTGGTAAAGCTCTTGAAAATCTAAAAATGCAGTATCAGCAATTAGTAACTCAAGAAATAGTCATTGAAGACAATCACGATGAATTTATCATTAAATTACCATTGATAACCAAATGATTAAAGTACTTATCATAGAAGACGAGAATTCTGGTCGCAACAAATTGAATCGATTCTTAAATCAATTAGAAGAAAACGTCTTGGTTATCGCTGAATTGGAAAGTCTGGAAGAAATATACCATTTTTTTCAAAATCCAGAAGAAATAGATGTAATTATTTCTGACATCGAATTAAGAGATGGTAATGTTTTTTCTTTTTTAGAAAAAGCCAACATCAATTGCCCTATTATTTTTACAACTGCCTACAATCAGTTTTGGACAAATGCTTTTGAAGGTATGGGAATTGAATATCTACTCAAGCCCTTTAATTTTAAACGATTTCAGAAAGCGTGGACTAAATACTTAAGCCTAAGCCAAAATCAGCCAGATTCAAGATATATTCTAAAAAAGCTAGAAACTTTATTCATTGAGCAGCAAGAGAAAACTAATGAATACAAAACACGATTTTCTTATAAAAAAGGAATTAGCACTGCTTTTATAGAAACTAATGAAATCGCCTTAATCACTGCTGAAGAAGGTGCTCTTTTCATAATAACTGAAAATGGCAATCGCTTACTTGCAATAGAAAATAGCTTGCATAAGTTTGTTTCGGAGTTAGATAAAAAAATCTTCTTCCAAATCAATCGAAGCGATATCGTCAATAAAAGATATGTACAGGAAATACAACGCTATTCAAGAAATGTGATAGCAATTAAAATAATGGGAGTAAAGGAATGGCTCAGAACAAGTCAAAGTAAAACCAGCGAATTTAATAAATGGATGAATCAATAACGGGATGCAGCATTGCATTAGTAACCGTTTCACAAGCCTCTAATTTTAAAAAATCAGACTTAAAAGCGATCTTTTTAAGAGTATTTTTAACAGCACAATTTTTATATGTAACAAAATTAAAATAGCTTATTGAATGCCAATGGTGTTGATCTTTCGAAGACCCATAAATTGGGTAAGCGTTCCAAATACTGGCTCAACAGTACTTTGGCGTTTGGATTTCATCACTTTACCCTTAGGTAGCTATCCGGGCATTGTTTTGCTCATATTCTTCGCTGTAATACGTTACACTAAACTTCTTCTCCTGAACACTTTTCCCTAAACAACGTGCTGATAGAGGATATTCCTATAAATCTTACCGGAGATATGATATTTCTTTCTTTAAGGTCGTGATGCGATTAGTATTGAACATTTGCTTGAACGTCACTATCGCACCATTAGGACACAAGTAATGATCCTCACTTTTTATATTTACAATAATTCCTATATGGAAAAGATATCATTTCAAAATCTGCTACTAATAATATGGCAAATGCGCCCAAAACCAAATTTCACCAACCATGACAAAAAGTTAAGAATATGATAAAAACCTGATATCATCATTTTTATCTTTAATTTTAGGGCAAACACATTTCAAACTCAACACCTCATGAAAAAAGTACTTTTTCTTAGTCTTAGTACACTCCTTTTTATTTCTTGTCAACAACCTAAAGAAACCGCAGACTTACTGGTTTTTAATGCCAATGTATATACCGTAGATGATACACGACCCAAAGCAGAAGCTTTTGTTATAAAAGATGATAAGTTTATTGCGGTGGGTAATTTAGCAGAGCTAAGTAACGCCTTTACGTTTACGGATTCTGTGGATGCGCAAGGTAAAACGATTGTACCGGGATTGATTGATGCTCATTGTCATTTTTATGGATTGGGATTGCAGCAGCAAAAAGTAGATTTAACCGGTACTACGAGTTATGATGAAGTATTGGCGCGTATCGTTGATTTTCAGAACAAGAAAAAAGTATCTTTTATCACCGGTCGGGGTTGGGATCAAAATGATTGGGAAATGAAAGAATTTCCAACTAAAGAAAAACTGGATAGTTTGTTTCCTGAAACTCCTGTAGCAGTCACTAGAGTAGATGGTCATGCGATGCTGGTGAATCAGGTAGCACTAGATCTTGCTAAAATAGCGGTAGACACGAAGGTGTCCGGAGGCGAAATCCTTCAAAAAGATGGAAAACTAACAGGAGTACTGATCGATAATCCGATGGAGTTGGTAGAAGCGATCTTTCCACAACCTACGGTGGCAGAGCAAGTGGCTGCACTAAAAGACGCAGAAAAAATCAATTTTAGTTATGGATTAACAACCGTAGATGATGCCGGATTAAGTCCTGATGTGATCACGGTTATTGATAGCTTACAGAAAGCAGATCAGCTAAAAATTCGCATGTATGCGATGGTGAGCAATGTTCCGGAATACGTAGATCAGTATCTAAAACAAGGAGTGCACAAGACCGATAAACTTAATGTGTCTTCTTTCAAGGTATATGCGGATGGTGCGCTGGGATCTAGAGGAGCAGTGCTTAAAAAGCCATACTCGGATAAAGAGAATCATTACGGAGCGATGGTGATTGGTGTAGGAGAATTTAAGGAATTGGCTAAACGACTAGCAGGTTCTCCTTTTCAGATGAATACCCACGCTATTGGTGATTCTGCCAATGCTGTGGTGATGAATACCTATTATGATGTGTTAAAAGATAAGTCAGACAGAAGATGGCGTGTTGAACATGCACAAGTAGTGGCTCCGGAAGAATTCGAAATGCTCAATGATAATTTGGTCATGAGTGTACAGCCCACGCACGCCACCAGCGATATGTACTGGGCAGATGAGCGATTAGGCAAAGAAAGAATCAAAGGTGCCTATGCCTATAAACAATTATTGAATAAAACTGATAAGTTAGCCTTAGGAACTGATTATCCGGTAGAAAATGTAAGTCCGTTTTATACTTTTTATGCGGCGGTTGTCCGTAAAGATCTGAAACAGTATCCAGAAGATGGATTCCAAAAAGAAGATGGGTTAACCAGAGAAGAAACCCTAAAAGGAATGACGATCTGGGCAGCCTACAGTAACTTTGAAGAAACCGAAAAGGGAAGTATTACCAAAGGTAAATTTGCAGACTTTGTGATTCTGGAAGAAAATATTATGGAAATTGAGGAAGATAAGATTCCGAACATTAAAGTATACGCTACCTATGTCGGTGGGGAAAAGGTGTATGTTAGTGGTGAGTAGGTGAGGACGCTTTGCTTTGAGAGGTGAGTGATGAGGGTGCTTTATTGTGAATAATTGGTATATGACGACGTTTCTTTTTAAGTTATGAGTCCGCAATACTAATAAGACAAAACTTCTAACTTCTTAACTCCTGATTCCTACTGAACACTGTCCACTTAATACCGCATATTATCTGCTAACTACTCAATACTCTGTACTAATCACTATCGTCCTCCATTCGCTTGTAAATCAGCGATGCACAGTGCGTCAAGTTCCGGAACTCCATTACCGAGCATATCCATCATGCCGTTCCCGAATTCTATGGCAGCTTCCATTAAGCAACTTTGTACATTACAATGACCTCTGGATGTAGCATCTTCATGCGGTGATTGTAAGGGCGTGCCTATATTAACCAAGCCCAATAAATGTGCAAATTCGTGGTTTAAAGTAGCAGCCTCAATAGTAGAAAGCATGGGAGCGTTAGGATTGCTACTTATGCTACGTAATGTGCTTTCATAAATTACCATCGAAGTATTTAAATATGCCGAACCTAGTGTGACCCTGGTATTAGAATCTTCTTCATTACTACCATCAGCAAAATATATATATACGGTGATTTCATCTCCTTCATTAAATAATGTCCTGGTTGTATTTTCGATCTGACTTATTTCCTGAATATTAAAAGGTGCTAATTCCGAAGAGGAAACCGTACGCTGATTTATAATAATACCGTCTGGTTTAAAAAGACGTTCCTCCAGAAAATTTCTAAACGCATTTACCGCGGTAGGCGTAGGTTCAAAACCCTGAACAGATACTATTTCTATAGTCAACCCCTTAAAGTTGATATCACTTAGAAGGTCATTTGCTGCGTTTCCGAGTGGCTGTTTGTTTGGACTTGCATTGGTCTCAATTAGCGTATCATTATCATCGTCATTTGAACAACTAACCAGTACCAGAGATGTAAATAACAGGATGCTTAACAGCTTCGTAAATTGCATAATTTTATTTTTAGATTAGTTAGTTAATTCCTGATTTTACGTATAAAGGAACATTTTTACTCATCAAAGATTATACCACGGAGGTATATTTAAGAACTAAAAGTGCTACTAATTTATTGTAAAGTTAGTTTAGCTAAAAAGTCATTGTTTTCTCCTTCAAGCATTAGTTCACAAACAAAACCGTTGGCATTTGCAGCATTTTGCAAGGTATTGTAGTCAATATATAGCCAGTCAAACCAATCGGATTCAGCATTTTTATATTTCAGTTTGTACTGCATTTCTCCATAATATCCAGCCGAGGCATCTACCCAAAAACTTCCATCATCCTCTGCATACAAGTATGAAATATCCGAAGAGTCAATCAAGATTTGACCATTAGGATTCAATAATTTTTTAATACCGGAAAAAAAGCGATCAATATTGGATAACTTCCCTATGATTCCGCTTCCATTCATTAAAAATAATAATGTGTCATACTGTACTTCTTTAAGATCAAAAATATCCTGAACGGTTGCGTTCGTAATCCCTCTTTTTTTACAAACTTCGATGGCTCCTTCTGATATATCTATGGCATGCACATTTAGTTTTCGCTCTTCTCGAAGAAATACACTATGACTTCCGGCACCACAACCTACATCCAGCACATTTCCGAAAGAAAGATCCAAAGCTCGTTGTTCAATTATTGGCATTTCATCATAGGATCTAAATAAATAGGGAACCGGTATGATATCGTTATCAAAATCGGGTGCCTGTACTATAATATCTTCACGTGACTTTTTAGTATAAAAGTCCTTTATTGCCTGCCCAAAAACATCTTTGTCAATCATTATGGTTTTCAATTCCTAATTCGTAATTCATAATTTGTAATTTTGTCCTATGCAGGAATTCATAGATCAATTACCAAAACTGGCCAAAGATAAGCAGAACGAGAATAAAAAGTATTTTGCAAAGCTGAAAAAGAAACCACCTAAGAATCTGGATACGTTCATGCAGGATTTACATACAAAGGAGTTTCAGAAAACGGATTGTTTAGAATGTGCGAATTGTTGCAAAACTACTGGTCCTTTATTTACAGATATTGATGTGGATCGTATTGCCAAACATCTAAAAATGAAATCTCATCAGTTTGAGGATCAATATCTAAAAAAGGATGAGGATGGAGATTTTGTTTTGAAGGAAGTACCTTGTGCTTTTTTAGCTTCGGATAATTATTGTTTGATTTATGATGTGCGACCAAAGGCCTGCAAAGAGTTTCCGCACACAGATCGAAAAAAGTTTCATCAAATTTCTGACTTAACGATGAAAAATATAGCTGTTTGTCCAGCTGCTTATAATATTGTAGAGAAGATGAAGGAATTGATGCCATTGGAACATAAAAGCAATAGAAGGGCATAAATTTCTTAATTTTTCTTTTTAGTTTCATCATTAATCAGAATTAGATCTTTTAATCATAACTTTTTTAATATCAAGTACTCGTAATCAAAATCGATCAATTTAAATTCTCCCTCCAGGATTTTAGAATTACCTTCGAAGATTATAATGCTATCTTTTTTAAAAGAATATTTGATCTTTTCTGGCATTACTTCAACCTTTTTATGTTTGGTAATTGATAGATCTTTTTTATCAAATGTTAGGTTGCTGTTTATATTGTCGTGGAACTTGCTTACGAAGCTAACTTTTCTAAAAAAACTTCTAAACTCACCTGAAGAACTATCCATTTCCTGAAATGCAGAATAATCATAATAGTTATAAAAGAACTTAGAAGAAATGGTCTGACATCTTAAAGAACTACATCTTTTATGAAATCTAGGCTTGACCAAGTAAATTGTATCTTCAATCACATCATTTTTTAAAATCCAATGATTTCTTATTATTTTATAAAGATCTGTTACCCCTTTTTTTAAGTGAATTGTATCGGTATTCCAAGTAAAACTTTTCTGGCTGCGTCCACCGGGACCACTAATTAAAGTGAGGATGTTCTCTTCATATCCTTGTTTTTCAATATTTTCGAAAACTATAAGTGGAGCTCTATCTGCTCCGATTATATTAGATGTAAAAAAACCATATTCAAAAATCTCAGGTAGCGTGAAGTATCCATTCGTGTCAGTAATAGTTTCCCCAACCTTACAATTGTTTATAGGACGATTGTCATAATCCACAATAACTCCGGTAATTTTTGGTCTTTCTAATCTTGAAAAGCAGGATGTAAACATACTTGCAACAGCAACAAATACAATTCTAATAATTCTAGTTGCTTGTAACATTAGTTATCAAAAGGATAAAATTCTACAGGTTGTCCTCCGGTTCGATTGTGCACTTTCATCTTCAAATTATCAGTTTTTGAAAGTTTTTTAAAAGAATCCAACTCTATAAAAGTTTCTGCAGCTAGGCAGGCAATCTGTGCAATTTTTGATGATACAGAGTATCGTATTGTCGCATACTCATCTAGATCTATAAATGAGTTTACAGGAAACCACTTCGATAACTCAAAAGTTTTAGGCCATCTATAAGCATTATCACCGTGTATACCACCAAAAGCTGTATCCTTCTCAAAATTTGAAGACCAAACTATTAATATATCTTCGATTGGTTCACTGTTTTGCAAAGAGAGCCATTCTAGAAATTCGTTAAAAACTGGAATTAGTTCATCTGCGCACGATCTTACATCAAGTTTTCTCACTTGATTCATATAAATTTCTTCTTTTGTTCCTGGAGCAGTATAACAATCAGCGGCGTAAGAAAGTCTTTTGAATCTTACATTTCCGTGATCTATACTATGTTTATCTCCTTTATATATGTATAAGTTTTCATATTCCCAACCAGAATGGGCTCCCACTGTAAACGTTATTTCGGATTCTCGAGGAAGACTAAGAAAATTATCCGTTTCGCAAGCTTCTGGTAATACGTCAACGTAGCATAATGCTAAAAACTGAGCAACTAAATCCTGTCTTTTTTCAAACTCATAGTCTTCTTCATCGCTACTTACCAAACCCCATTCATACAGATCAGGACTGGCACCTTCACTTACTAAGCATCTACCATTTTTGTTGTAAAGTGACGTATACACATATCCTTGGCTATCAACTTCGATATTTATTTTTGCTATTGGCTCCAGTGCCGCCTCACCTGTCATTTTAGGATTTAACCAATCCTGAAAATACTGTTGTATTTCTTCACGTAACTTTGATTGATGATGTTTAATATCAGACAACTTAGTTTTGTCACCTTTGTATTTCTCTAATGATTTTTTGTAATCTTTTTGTAATGATTTCATCTTTATGTTTTAGTCTATCTACAGCTATCTATAGTCAGTATTTTGCATTTTTTAATACTATTTTTAAAATTAATAGTAACCTGATTTATTCATTTATATTGATAAATTCTTCTCTTTCAATTAACTCACCATTTAACCCTCTTCTGGGTAAAATTTCTGGCATCGTTGCGTATTGACCCATTAGTGAAGAAAGTACTTCTCCAGTTTTTTTATCGACTTCTTCTTTAGAATACCCTCCTCCGCGATGAGGTTCTCTTGCAGAACTATTTATTAAAAAACGATCTTCTTTTTCGTATATAATAGTTACAGACCAGCTTTTTCCTTTGTGATACACGTCAGTCTTTTTATCTTCTTGATTTAGAGCTTTATTGATTCCGTTAATATGTTCTATAGTTGGGCGGTAATAATTAGAATTATTACTTTCATTACTGATGATATCTTTAGAGACACGATTAGAAGGTAATTCTACTTTGATATCTGAATAATAACTACTGTTTATTGGCAGGTATATAAGGTTATATCCAAAATTTACAATAATTCTTCGATTACTTGCCTTAACAGAGATGAAATGGAAGTCATCTTTACTGATGTCTGCATCTTGTTTCTTAATTTGGCTAAAAGCTAGTTCAATAATTTTAGCTTTCCCAAGATCGATAAGCTTCTGCACTTCTTGATTCGGATTTTTGTTTTGTGAATACGTCATTTTAAAACTTATAAGAATTACAATAAAGATATATTTCATTGATTATTGGTTTTTAGTTCATTTTTATGAACCACTAAAGGTTTCATGTTTTTTGAACCGACAATAGAAGTTCAATATCCTCATCGTGACCTCTGGTGATTAAAAAATAAAAAGGCTGATTTATGACAAGATCAGAGAAATTATAATCTGATAATACCTGTTTTATTACTTCTGCTATAATCGAGAAGGTTTTATAGATTAACATCAATTTCATATCATCATAGATATCAAGATCCAATAATTCATCATTCTCTTCTAGAACTTCATATAAAGGCTCTAAGAGTTCCAAATCAAATCCGCCGGTAGTTTCAAAAATCAATTTTTCTGATTTAAGAGTTTTGTCAGAATATTCAATGAGTGAGTGTCCATTAATCCAGCAAGTAGTAGGAATGTAAGGAGATATATCGGCACCAGCAAACTCAAACAAAAAAGCGTTTGGTTTTTCGTCCTTTTTTTGATCTAGAATCTCAGAAATTGTATGAAACGATTTTACTATTTCCTTTTCTATTTCTTTTTTGATTAAATTTTCCTTTTCAGCATCTGGAATAAAATTTTCTACAAGATGAAATTGATCACTTTCTTTTATTCGATCTAGTTTTTGCTGAAAAATTTTGGCAAGTTGATCTTGATTAGATTTTATTCTCATTTTATAAGGTATGTAAGTATATTGAGTTACTATTGAAGATAGATCTGAATACTAGATTTCAACCATTGCGCTTAGTTACTGTCCTGATCACCATATTCTTCAATAAACTCCTTAAGTATCTCCGCCTGCTCTTCATCAGGAGATTTATCTAATGCTACGTATGCTAAAGAGACAAAATCATCTCCTTCTTCGGAGCGGAGATTATCTTCGTGTGCGTTTTCGAGTAACTCGATAATTGGTTGCACTGAAAATGTTGGAAAAATCTCATCAATAAGCCTGTCAAGTAAAGAAAGCTCATAAAACCTATGTCCTGGTTCGTGCCATTTTAATGCTTCTGAAATTTTATTTACTATTAATAATTCGATTTCAGGAGTTCTGTTTTCTAAGAGATAATTGATGGCAGTATAGACAGCTTCTGTATCAGCAAATTCCTCATTTTTGTTATGTAATGCTTCAATGAGATTGAGTAAATCCTCTTGAGATAGTTCTTCTTTATATTTCTCCAGTATAGTATCAAATAAAGGATTTGGCCATAAATCTCCTTCTTCCCAGTTTTCATAATCATATCCAAATACAGAAAGATCAGCACTATTCATCGAGTTATCTACATGTTCTTTTTCGTATCCTTTTACCCAATTTTTTAAATCAATAATTCCTTCCTTAATTAGTTCTATATTATCAGATTCTAATTTTTCTTTAATCGGTTGTGCAATTTTTTTCCAATATTTCGGTGACTCTACATCATTATCTACTATCCAATCATATACTTTGTCCCGAAGATCTATACTTTGAAATATCAAATGTGTTTCATAATTTTCTGTAGCAAAAATCTTGACATTTTCGTTCTCGATTGATAAATTTAAATAACCATCACCGCCCCAATCAAGCTCTTTAAATGGTTCAAACCATTTACTTTTACATAATAATTTTTTACTTTTTATATAAATTTTATCTATCAAGATTGCTGGTAAACTTTCAATAGTAGTTTTTTTTAAGTCTTCCATAATTATTGTTTTTTTAATTTGTACTTATTGAATAGTTTATAGTTATTTGTCTATACTGATTTTCTGAAATAACTGCAAGTACACATTCTACATATCCTATATAGTCATCGCAGTTTATTTTTTATTTTTCAAATGTCGCGATTTTCCATTTTCTGGAGCCTGTATGAGATTCTACGGCTACTTTTCTGTCGTCAAGGTTTTCACCAAAAAACAATTTCCCTTCACGTTCGGTGAGCATATTGTAGTTGCCTTTTAGGTTATTTTTCTGAGCATAAGCTTCTAAAAGAGACTCTAAACTTTCCAAACTAAATCTTCTGTCTTTTTCCGCAACCCATTTTAATCGACCTTTTGGTGTATATTTAATAATTACATCTACACTTTGCATAGGTTCATTACTGTATGGGCTTGTTTTTGTCTTTATAAATATATCAGATGCCCCAAAATCACTATATATTTCATGTGTTCTAAAAATTGAATCTTTTATATTTCCGGAAAGTACTTTTTTAATCTTAAAGGAAAGTATGTGAGAATCATGCCTTTTTCCTGTAGAAAAAATATCCGTCAGTTCGGCAACTGCCGTGACATGCATATCAGAGTTTGATTCTTGTGCTTGCATCGAATATATGTTTATGCTAATTAGTAAGATTAAAATTTTCTTTGTGTACACATTTCTTACTTTAAAATTAATGATAGTTTTTTTAGAAATCTTTTCTCGCTATTAGTACCGTGCATTTTATTGAAAAATAGATATCCTAGTGTTAGGATATCTATTTTTAAGATTATTACAAACCGTTCTCCAATGTTTTAGTTAGACCTTCGGTGCGTTCTTCTACCTCCCTTATATTATAAATTGCAGAGTGATCTAAGGTCAGAACTTTGTTTTCGAAATTAGACCATGAATTTCCGTTAGAAATATCTGCTTCATCTTTAATTATAATTTTATCGAGGCTTTCTTGTATTGCCTCTTTACCCATTTCATCTTCGCAAATTGTTTTTAACGATTCTATAAGCGGTGTGAAATAGATTTTAGTCCATCCGTCTTCGTAGAACTGGCTATATCCATCTTTCATTAGACTGTCCCAGTTCACCTCATATTCGAATGATTTACCAGCAATTTCGTTGATTTCTTTAGTAAGTGCTGGATAATTGTTTTCTTGAAATGCTTTTGCAGTTCTTTTCTCTGCTAATCCCATAATTATAAGTATTAAAAGTTATTTATATTAAAATTTTGATTCTATTTCATTTTGAAGTCTAGGAACTATATCCTGATCTAATTTTTTATTTAGATCTAAATAAATTAAAAGTTCTTTTGTATCGACTATCTTAACCTGTAAGGATTTATCAGCTTGGCGTATGCCAACTTTTCTTAAAGATTTTAGTGCATCAGTACCATCTTGATCAATCGCAATGGAAGCAAATACCTCTTGCAGAATGATACCAAATTTCTGGATTTGATATTTCAGAACATCCGTTAATTCGGAATCATTAAGTATTTCTTTGTCAAGGTCGAAACCGTATGCGTTTTTTAATTCGCTTTGAACATCAGCCCAATTCTTTTTGACTTGTAAAGTTGTTGGAATATCTGATGAAGAAAGGTCAAAATACATTCCGTCTGTTAATATATCCCAAATAGGTTCTGGATTTATCACCTCAAGGTTAAATGTCTCCGGGAGTTCATAGAATCCAATGCTGCCAGAATCATTAATAAATACGCAATTATTATGATCATCTATTTTGATTGGTTTTCCTGTAATGGATAGACCGTGAAATGAATTGATATGTATAGTTATCAGATTTTTATTTTTTTCTTCTATAACTCGTGCATTAAACTTAACTATTTGCAGAAGCAATATTTGAGATTTTTGAATTTTGATTTGGGGTAGTATCTGTTGTAAATCCATTGTGATCCTTTTTTGTTAGTTTGAATATATCACAAGACAAAACTGAAAAAAATGTCATTTTCTTTTTACACAATTTTCAGTGAAAAATAATACCCTGAATATGGGGTGATGAACTAAATCTTATAAATTTTAGTTTGTGGTCATTAGGATTAGAAATTGAAGTCTTTTCTGGGGGCGTAAGTTTTTGATCTACACACCGAAATTCAGAAAAGTTTGTATTAGAGTTAGCTTTTATAGATCAATAGACAAATATTTATTCTTTAATTTCTACGAATATCTCTTGTTTATCATTAGAATCGTGTATTATGGGAGCTGGCTCATAGTGTCCACTTAAGGAAGACAGTATTTTTCCGGTTTCTTTATGAATTTCCTCGGTAGAATACACCCCACCCAAATAAGGGTCTCGAGAAGAAAATTCTACTAAATAATGTTTTTCTTCTTCATAAATAAACATTGGAGAATATGGTATTCCTTTATTAAAAACATCTATGCTGTTTCCATTTGGATTTTTTATGAAATTGATTACGGCTAGATGTTCTTGCGTTGGATGATAAAAAGTGGTGTTACTTCCTTCGTTACTTTCTATGCTTTTAGAAACAGATCTGGACGGAAGTTCAACTATAAAATCTGAATAGTAACTGGTGTTTTTAGGTAGGTATATGACATTATATCCAAAATTGACCAATACTCTTTTATTACTTGCTTTTACAGTAATAAAATGGAAATCGTCTTTAGTTATCTTAGTTGTTATATCTTTTTGTAAATGATCTATAGCTAATTCAATAATATGGTCTCTGCCTAATTCAATTAGCTTTTTTACTTCTTCATTTGGTTTCATATTTTGAGAATATGTTATTTGTATAAATAATAGTGATAGCAGTAAACTGGATTTCATCTTTTTAGTTGTTATTTCTGAATTTACTAAAATAATAAATGACCCGATTGTATCAAGTAATATCTAATATCTAACGTCTGGAATTTATTGATTACTCTCGGGTCATTAAAAAATTTTACTTTGATAATGTAATTGCTTTTAAATCTTCTATACTACGAGAAATAACAATCCCAGGGATTTTTACCGGAAATCCTATCTGTCCTAAAAAAGTTCCTTTTACACCATCGTGATTGTATGTTTGAAAACTAATACGGTACAGACCTCTGGATAGAACATTAAACGGATCATCTGTTTTGCTTACAAATCGTGCTTCTTCTGTGGTGTCATCATCATCTGTTAAATCGCCATCCATTGCGTTAGGGTGCATTTCTGTCCAATTAGCATTTTTGATGCTATCTTCATTCATATTCTCTGGGTTTTTAATATCAGAACGTTGTAATGAAATAAATTGATCTAAAACATCTTTAGAAGCAGCATTTTTTTGATATAACGCTGAGGTTATTGCATTTTTAATTTTGGTTTTCCCGACAGGGGATTTCATTCGTACTCCAATTTCATTAGCTGCTACAGGAATCCAAATGTATACATAGTAATTTTTTAACCCTTCTACCACTTCGTCCTCATTATTTCCGTCTACATATTCTAAATAGGAGGTCATATCGGTATAAGGTATGTTAATTTCCTTAGGACCAATCTTTTTTACAATTGTACTTTTGAATTTCTTTAATTTCTGAGCTTGTAAAGTCACTGTGCTTCCTATGACCAATAAGATTGTTAGGGTTAAGAGTTTTGTTTTCATCGTGTGATAATTTATGTGTTTTTTAAATTTTATTTGGTTAAAAAAGGTACTACTGCTATCCCTATTATTAATGCCAGTAATATGAGAATACCTGTAAAATGATACCAAGGAGTTTTAATCTTATGATTCTCAAAGTATTCGAAACATTTAATCAGTTCTTTGCTTTCAAACTCATACTTCTCAAAAACTCCTTTACAATGACTACATATCGAATACACTTTTTTCCATGAAGGAAAAAATGGGATCCAGAAAATGTGAAAGTATTTTCGATATCCTTGAATCCACATCTGATTTTCTGTTTTACAAAAAGGACAACAACCCCCATCAAGTTTTGCAGGATGGATGATAGAAGAACTGGTTCCGAAAATAATCATGATAAATCAATATAGTTAGCTGTTATTTTTAGTAAAGAAAAAGTTACTGCAGTTCATAAGTAGGAGAGAGAATAAAAACGTAAAGAAAGGTTTCTTTCTCCCTCCATTCTTCAACTAACTAACATATTATGTAAAGAAAAGAAATGATGCTACGATCATCCATCCACCAACGATCAATCCAAAAACTCCTAACTTACCTTGTTTAGGAGCTAATTTTGCTCTTAGATCGTTAGCTTTTTCTTTGGCTGCTTCATTTTTAGACAAGAAAAATTTATTGATAAGTCCAAAACCTAACATAAATCCAAGTACCGCAGAAATAATATTTCCGGCTAATAAGGTTACCCACCAGATTGGATATGTAGTAAGCCATCCCAGATTTAAGATTGCTGAAATAATTCCCCAAACACCCCAGAAACAAAATACAAGTCCAATCCATCCTTGGTATGGTTCGATTTTTTCTAAAAGTTCTTTGGCGTTAGGTTTTTTTGAAAGCAATAATGATGGTACTGCTAAAATGCTTAATAAAATTAATGAAATTCCCCAGATCATATCTTTATGGTTTTATAGGGTTAGTAATTAGTTTAATGCTATACGTTTTGAGGTGTTTTTTTCTCAAAACCTACAGTACAAAGATGTGATATATATAAGCTATTAAGAACACCCTTTCTGGTGAAAATCAGTACCCTGAAAACAGTGAGTAAATTTTTGTGATAAAGGATTATTTTGCAGTAAACCTTTTGAATAAGCTTTTTTATGCAGCTTTTCTCGAGTCTATATTTAAGAAAATAAACCAAAACGTGTAATACGTTGTGAACTTGCGATAGATACAGAGAAAACTGATGGGCATTTTTATTTCGTTTATAAGAATATTTGCCAACGATATTATTTCGCCAAACCGTAGGTAAACATATTGTGGATAATGATCCGGATGAGGAGATTATCTGAGAAGCTAATAATATAATTCGATAAATAAAGGGTGTATTATTATCAGATTCTATTTTAAATTGAAGTCAAAGATAAATAGACATATTTGTTTATTTGTTGATTTTCTTAATATTGGTTTATTTGAATCAAGATTTCACCCAGATCATACTTACTCTTTAGTAAGTTTTTTATTTTTTAATGACCTTTTTTATGACTTTTTTTCCACTTTGTGAAGTGATTTTTACAAAATAAATACCACTAGTTACATTATAAATGTCAACTTTATTCGCGTTAGTTGCCTTAATTTACTGCCCCAATTCATTATAGACAATCACGCTTTTTATAAAATCATTCATCAGATCAGTCTTAGAAATTCCAGAGGTAGGATTTGGCGAAATAAAAGCATCGTTATCAAATGTTTCATCATTTATAGATAAGCTTGAGCTATATTCATAAGCCCCAATGTCTATATCCCCTGATATATCTCTACTTGTTGAGTTTTGATGTTCTGCATATTCCTGTGATACATTGTGATCTGGTAATAAAGCAGCAGGGATAACATCCCCTTGATTTATTAAAGGTGAATTCTGAAGTAATCTAAAATTCTGCGCATCAAAATCTTCAAATAGAGGATCCGATCCCGCAAGGTTATTACCAGTATCATTTACAACCCCATTTGGATTACAATGACAGTCTTTCCATCCGGTTTTTAACCAATTATGATACATATTAAATGTTCCATTATTACTAATCATTGCAAAATTACTTCCCGAAGCTGTTGTATATACTGTATTATTAAAAACATTGGCAGTTTCATCATTTGTAGATAGCGAAATCAAAGTAGTATTAGTAGTTCTGGTAGAGATCACTGTATTATTATAAAAATACAAAGTACCTTTTCTATAATCTGCTTGGGTACCACTGTCACCACCATAGTGAACTATCTGAGAATTTCCTGCTCCATCAGGTTCTATCAATACAATACCATATACGTGAGTGGTAGTGTAGCTAGGGTGATTTACTAATATCTGAGAATCTTCTGCGTCTACCAGGTCCAATTGCCGATTACCACCTTCTATCCAATTATTACGAACCACTAAACCAGCTGATCTGTCTTTTAGATTATTACCTCCTGCTCCTGAACGTAAGGGGCCAAATCGATTAAATTGATAGGTGATTCCAATCGCTGCAGTATACGTATTGTGTTGGAAAATACTTCCGTTTATACCATTGTCATAGAAATAATTTTTTTTACCATAATGTTTTGCATGTTTCCATTATTGCCGGCAATAAATAATCCGTTACCTGAGTCGTGTATGGTACAGTTTTTAATGATAAGATTGGTAGCTTTTTCTACATAAATTCCTGCGGCATTATCAGAATAGGTGTTTGTCTGACCGTTATCGTTGGTAAATTGATATGGGGGTCTTCCGGATCTGATTTCTAGGTTCTCTATGGTTATATAACCAGGTAAGCCATCTGCAGGAACATTGGATCCACCAATTTTGATGACTCCTCTTTCTTCATTCCAATAGTTAACCCCAGAGACTGTAACTGCATCATTTCCATCTATAACTGGTTGTTGTCCTTGTGGTCCATTGACACCTATAATTTCTATTCGTTGATCTTCGGTTCCTTGTCTATTAATAACCCATTTTTCTTTGTAAGGAGTATCTTTCCAATGAATATAAACTCGATCTCCCGGTTGTAAAGTTGCCCAGGGAACTTCAGATATTGTAGTAAGACTTTGTTGGGGACCTACTTGATAATCTATTTGATCATTAGTTTGATAGCAATTAAAATCTTTGTTGATTTTGAAGAAGCTACTGCTTAAAGAATTAGAAGTAAATGATAAATAAAATAAGATTCCGACGAATATGCTAAAGACTGTGCATTTATTAGGAGAAAAGTCCAAAAAAACTGAAAGATGTCTATTGAGAGTTAGATTAATTTTTTGAGATATTATCGCGGGAATGTAGATTTTTTTTATTTCTGACGCTTATGAAGTTTTGAGTGGATAAGTAGTCAACTAATTGTAATTTAATGTCTTAAGCTATATAAAAAACGTATAAAGAGATAAAATATTATCTGAAGATATTTCATTTCGAAGAGATTAATAGGTGTATTTATCTGAAGTGATTTAAACTAACCCCCTGAATACAGGGTATAAATACTTTCTGCAAATCATTGTTTATGGTGATTTACAATGAAAAATCGATATTTAATTTTGACCTATAAATTTTGCAGTTATGGGAATCTACTCTTTATATCTATTACTAAAATCCAGACCATGTTCTTATCTGTCAATTTTTGTGCTATTTTTAGTTTCTACGAACTTTTTCGGACAATGCCCTGATGTGCCTTTATTAGAGTTGACTGATTTTGAGCAATTCATATTAGAGGGAGAAAACCCAAATGATCTCTTCGGGCAAAGCGTAAGCTCTGCAGGGGATATTAATGGTGATGGAATAATGGATTTGATCATTAGTGCTCCTAATGTTGATGTTAACACTTTTAGTGATGCTGGAGAGGTATATGTAATTTTTGGATTTACAGGAATATCTGCTTTAGATATCGATATCACATCATTAGATGGTTCTAACGGCTTTGTATTACAGGGAATAAGTGTTTCAGAGAATTTAGGTAGATCAATAAGTAAAGCTGGAGATATTAATAATGACGGGTTAGATGATATTATTATTGGTTACAAAGGTGGAGTCATTTTACTTTTTGGAAGTACTTCAGGTTTTTCATCTACTTATACAAGAGCGGATATAAATGACGTGAATGGTATACTGATTGAGGACTCCTCTTCGAATTCAGGTTTTGGCGAAACTATAAGTTACCTTGGAGATGTCAATAATGACACAGTTGACGATTTAATTATCGGTAACCCATCAAGTACTGAGTCAGGTATGAGGAATATAGGAAACTGTTTCGTTCTATTTGGATCATCAAATATTTCAAGTATAGATGTTGCGTCATTAGACGGAAATAACGGTTTTAAAATAGAGGGATATCTTCAAGATTTTTCAGGTAGTGGATTGAATGTAAAAAATGCTGGAGATATTAATAATGACGGAGTTAAGGATATTGTCATTGGGTTTCCAAGATATGATGTAGATGCCACTAATGATACTGGTAGAGTAGTAGTTGTTTACGGTAGAAATACGACGTTTGATCCTGTCCTAAGATTATCTACACTAAATAGTGCTGATGGATTTTATGTAAATGGTAATTCAGAAGCTAATAAATTTGGGTTTTCTGTGTCGGGTATTGGCGATTTTAATAATGATGGCATTGATGATTTTTCTATCGCAACCCAAAGAGAGAGCGTCTATGTATTATATGGCAGAAACGGTAATTTTCCTACTTTGGTTAATGTTGAAGATATTGATTCATCTAATGGTTTCAAATTTATCAATTTCAGGAGTCCCTCTTCATATGATGTGGACGGATCTACAGACCTCAATAATGATGGAATAAGTGATTTATTAATCTCTTCCAAAGGGTCAGGGCCAGCCAGAGCAGGTAGTGTTTATGTTTTGTATGGTAGTTCTTCGCTTCCTGCGACACTTCAAAGTAACAGTCTATCCGGAGCTAATGGATTTCAAATATTTTATGATGAAAGAAACAATGATAGTGGATTTGGAAACTTAGTTAGTGCTTTAGGTGATTTTAATGATGATGGTTTTAACGATTTTGCAGTAGGAACTGAAGCAAGAGCTACATTCTACAATGAAACTGGCGATGCATATCTATTCTTTGGCAATACCTTGGATACTATTGATACCGAAGCGCCATCGATAACTTGTCCTTCTGGTACCCAAGAATTATATGTAAACTCGGTATTGCCTAATTATATAACCTATTTAAGTTCAATAAACGATAATTGTACTTTTAATACTAATATTAATTTTACTCAATCACCACCAGAAGGTTCTTTATTTACAATCGATACAAATGTCACGATTACTGCAGAAGATGCATCTGGAAATGTATCCTCCTGTACTTTTTTAGTGAGTGTTAGAACTGTTTTTTCCGAGATAGATTGTAAAACTGATAATTTTTCAGTTGAAGATTTAAACGGAGAAAATGGTATTGTTATATATGGCGAAAAGGCGTTAAGCAAAGCAGGTACAGATGTAGATACTGTTGGAGATATTAATGGAGACGGAATTGAAGATTTTGCAATTGCAGCTAGAGGAGATGACTTAAGTTTTGTTGGGCCTTATGATGCTGATTTTGTTGATGTTATTGGTGGGGCTTATGTAATTTATGGAACTGAAACAGGCTTTCCACCAAATATTAATCTTAAAAATCTTACTGGTACAGATGGTTTCATAATCAGAGACGATACACCATATTCTAGTCAACCTAATACAGCGTTTACCGTAAGTAGTACTGGAGATATTAATAATGATGGATTAGATGATATTATGATAAGTGACCCATTTAGGAAGACACCACTAGGGTCAGAATTGGGTTATACATACATTATTTATGGAAGAACTTCTCGTTTTCCCAGTGAGTTTTTACTTTCAACACTCGATGGTAATAATGGCTTTACAGTTGTTGGTATTGATGGTTTTGAAAGACCAGGGTATGATCTGGATAATCTTGGAGATTTTAACGGAGATGGAATAGATGATATAGCATTAATCGAGGGATCTGGTAGTGGGAGTGATCTAACTGGTAAATGTCATGTTTTATTCGGAAGTGCAACCGGTTTTCCTTCTGTTATTCGTGTAAGCGAAATTGACGGCAGTAACGGATTTACGATTATAGGGGACGATATGACTTCTGATAAGATAGGATATTCTGTAGCTGGTCTAGGGGATATAAATGGTGATAATATAAATGATCTTGTTCTAGGTGGACGTAAGGCAAGAAAGTTTGTGGTTTTTGGTAGTAACGAATCTTTTCCAGTTTTTCTAGACGTTTCAAATCTGGATGGCAATAATGGTTTTGCAATCGAGCATTCTTCAATAAATCTATCATTAACAGTAGAAAGTGCTGGCGATATCAATGGTGATGGTTTAAATGATGTTACCTTCAGTGATCAATATGTTCTTTTTGGTACAAATTCTTTTCCAGAAGTCTTTGACCTGGCAACTTTAGACGGAACGAACGGTTTTACTTTATCCGAGAGAGTATCTGACCTGAGTTATGCTGGTGATTTTAATAATGATGGTTTGTCCGATTTATTATTTGCTATATCACGAAATGTCTTTTTGTTGTATGGTAAAGAAGTTTGGGAAGAAATAGCTCCAGTCGAGTTAAATAATCAACAAGATAAATTACAAATATCTTTTCAGAATTTTAATAATGGCTTGTCTCTTTCCTATGCAGGAGATATTAATAATGATGGAATTGATGACATTATTATAGGTCGGTATAGAAGCTTTAGTTCTGATTTTGTCGTTAACGCTGATCCCGGAATGGCTTATGTAATCTTCGGAAGAGATTTAGTAGATAACGAAACTCCGGTTATACAAACCTGTTTAACTAATCAGACAATTTCTGCTAATTCAAGTCTACCGGATTACACTTCTGAAATTGAGGCTACTGACAATTGTGATAAAAATCTGGAGATTACACAAGATCCTGCTGAGGGGACGACTTTTTCTAGCGGTACGATCACGGTAGTAATTACAGTTACTGACAATAACGGAAATATTAAACAATGTAGTTTTCAAGTATCTGATGATAACACAGGCGATATTATAAACCCAACTGCAAGTAATCCCGAACCTGTAACTGTCCAATGTAAGGGCGATGTACCAGATCCTGATATAGAAGTTGTTACAGATGAAGCTGACAATAGTGGAATCACTCCTGTAGTTGCATTTGTTGGGGATACCAGTGATGGAAATAATAATCCTGAGGTAATTACAAGAATTTATAGCGTAACAGATCAAACTGGAAATAGTATTGAGGTTATGCAGGTAATTACAGTAAACGACACTGCTGCGCCCACTGCTGATAATCCCGATTCTATCACGGTAGAATGTAACGATAACATTCCATCACCAGATCCTTTGATAGTTACAAATGTTCTAGATAACTGCACTGAAAATCCTATCTTAACTTTTGTAAACGATGATGTTTCTACACCTGGATTGATAACAAGAACCTATAGTGTCACGGACGAAGCGGGTAACAGTATTAATGTAACTCAAATAATTACAATAGATGATACCGAGGCACCAGTGATGACTTGTCCTGGTAATCAAATGCTATCTATCGGTTCGGTAATACCAGATTATACAGGCTTGGTTTCGTTCACGGATAATTGTGATACTAATGTAACTGTTGAACAAATCCCGACAATGGGGACAGACTTCGTGGATGGAATGACAATACAATTTATAGCTACAGATTCAAGTGGTAATTCGAATAATTGTTCATTTGAGATTACTGCATCATCCGATACTGAGGATCCGGTGATTAATTGTCTGCCTGATCAAATCGTCCCTTGCAGTACTACAATAGTTCCAGATTATATATCAACGGTAACTGTCACCGATAATAGTGATCCTGCCCCAATAATTACACAAATTCCCGCTTTTGGAACTGAATTTGTTGATGGAATGGTTCTAAGGATATCAGCAACGGATGCAAGTGGTAATAATACGGAATGTAGTTTTAGACTTGATAAGGATACAACAACAATAGAAGTGGGAGACGATGAAGAAATCATAGAAGGAGAAGAAGTACAGTTAAATGCCGAAGTTTCAGATTCAGGAACTATTATATGGTCACCGAATACAGGCCTTACTGATGCCGCTATTGCCGACCCAATTGCAAGCCCAACAGAGACTATAACGTACACAGTTACATTTATCAATAATGAAGGTTGTACTGCGGAAGATACAATAACAGTATTTGTGGAGAAATTATCTGAAGATGAAACGAAATATGGTTTTTCTCCCGATGGAGATGGTATCAATGAATTTTGGAAAATAGATGGTATTGAAAATTACCCAAATAATCAAGTCTCAATATATAATCGTTGGGGAGATTTAGTTTTTGAGATTGATGGTTACAACAATACTTCTCGGGTATTTAACGGGATCGCTAACCGAAAGAGAAGTCTAGGTGCGGATAAACTACCAGAAGGAACTTATTTCTTTGATATTAAAATTGAAGGCTCTAACAATTTAAGAAAATCAACCGGTTTTCTTGTCTTAAAACGCTAATTCATGAAAAAAATCAATATAACATTGATAGTCGTTTTACTATCGAATGGATTCTTATTATATAAAACTTATGGTCAACAAACACCTGTTTTTGCAAATTATGATTACAATGCAATTTTAATTAACCCCGCTCATGCAGGTTTTTATCCTAATGCAGATGTAACGTTGATAAATAGAGGTTATCTTAATTCTATCGAGGGAAGCCCCAGAAATATAGGGTTGACATTTAATACACCATTGAATTCTCGCAATGTTGGTTTAGGTGCTGGGTTTTCCAGTGATAAAATTGGAGTTACAACTACCACCAGTTTATTCGCGTCTTATGCTTATAAAATTGTCTTTGATCGTAATTATAACCGTGCCAGATGGTGGTCTTACAACCCCAATATGCTATCTTTTGGAATTACAGCAGGAGTTCTGTTGTACAATGAAAACTTATTAGAATTAGGAATACAGAATGACCCTAATTTTGAGAATAATATCAATACTACTATTCCTAATATTGGAATTGGAATTTTATATAACAGAGAACACATATATATTGGCTTTTCTACAGCCAACGTTTTAGGGAATTCTTTAGCTTCTGATGATAATGTGAACCTTGATAATCCGTATTACGTCTATATGGGATATAGATTTTTCACTTCCCGTTTTCAGGAAGTAATGATTAAACCAAATGTTTTGATCAAGTATGTGTCAGGGGCTCCGTTACAGACAGATCTTAATATTACGGCAAATTATAAAAATAGAATAGAGGCTGGTGTAGGATATAGAACAAGTTCCTCTATAAATTTTTTGGCAGGTTTTTATTTCTTGGATCACTGGAGAGTACTTTATAATTACAACCAAACGGTAAGAAGTACTGCTATTAATAATACCCATGGAATTATACTTAGTTATCGTTTTGGGGATGGTTTCGGTAATCGAGGGTAAATTAACTAATATACCAGTACAGTATAAAGACGAAACTATTTTCGATAGTTTTTAAAAAACTTAATGTATTAGGTAATAAAATTCTTCAATCCATTTACCATCTTCATTTACATTCGAAGAAACATTCAAAAGATTAGAGAATTTTTTACGACGAATTTTATAACCTCCCGATATCAAAGTTATATGAGGGTTGCGAGCATAAGTTCCCAACAACTTACCAGTTACTTTACCAGTAACTTTATGAACTCTACGTCTGGAAAAAGACCCTCCATTTACTTGAGAGTTCCGGGTTCCAACATTTACTTGATAATGATCTTCTTCTTCTGAAATTGACATTAAAGTACTGGCATTTTTCAGAGTATCAAAACTACGGGAAGTGGAATACAAATTTCTGATCACAAAATCTATGGCATCACGATGGGGATGATCCGGTTTATGAAAATTTAAATTCGAACAATCGATGGATAGTGGTGAAAAATTCAGGATTGATATCTTAATGTTTTTAAAGCTTTGATTATCAAGTACTAAAGGATAATAAGACACATTGTATCCTAATTCTACCTTAACATCACTCTTTGTAGCAACTACTTCGATAAAATGAAACTCTCCTTTAGAGATTGTATTTTTACAGTGATTTTGTATTTTTTTAATAGCTATATCAATGATTTGATCTCTCCCCAGAGAAACTATTTCGTGTACTTCTTTGTTTACGTTCATTTACTGTGAAAATATAAAATTAGTATAGATGAACATAAAAGAATGTTCAATAATCTTTTTAAGATTTCTTCTTTGTTTCATAACCATATGCCAATTTTGAGTCGATTATTTTAGATACTCATTTTTAATTAAAGGCTTAAGGGTTTAGGAATCCATTCTATCGAAAACCTGATCAATGAAAGAAATAGATGTTAATAGATTTATTTCAAATTTGAAAGTACTACGGTATCTTAACTTTTATTTTAAAACAAATATTTACGGATAATTATTAATGATCTATATATTTCATTTTCATTGCATACTTAGTTAATCCCGCCAAGTTTCTTACATTTAGTTTGGCGATCAAGTTCTTTCTATAGCTTTCTATAGTATGTTTGCTTAAGAATAGTTTATCGGCTATTTCTTGCGTTGTAAATTCTTGCGCAATGAGTGTAATTACATCTATTTCTCTTTGAGTAAGTTTTACTTCTTCGTTTTTCTTTTTGGAAAACTTATTTTCCATATAAATATCTTTGATCTCTCTAGAAAAGTATTTTTCTCCGTTTAATATAGTTTGTATAGCTTTAAGAAGTTCTTCTTTTTCGGCATTTTTAGGTACATAACCATCCACATCGTGGGCTATAAGATTGTCAATCATGTCAGCATTATTATGCATGCTCACTACCAGCGTCTTGATGGTAGATTTTCTTTCTTTTACCATCTTATTGAGAGTTATTCCATCCATTTCGGGCATGGTAATATCTGTAATGATGAGATCTACTTTTTCATCCGGATTGATTTCCAAATACTTGGTGATGTGTTTACCATTTTTAGCAGTAAGTAGAATGTTGTAATCATCTTCAGAGTGTAAGATGCTTAGTAAGCCATCCAAAAACATTTTGTGGTCATCAGCTATAATCAGATTGTACGTCATCCTTGATATTTTTTACGTTGGTTATTTCTATATTAATAATAGTTCCTCTTTTTACTCTGGAATCGATATCTATAGTTCCTGAGATTTTATGTAATCTGCTTCTTATATTTCTAAATCCGATTCCTTCATTTCTTTTATTCACTTCAAAACCTACACCATCATCTTCGAAGAGTATATTTAATTCATTAGCTACCAAATTAAGTTGGAGTTCAATAGTAGATGCTTTGGCATGTTTGATACTATTCGTTACTAGCTCTTGTATGATCTTAAAAGTTTCAATTTGTAATGTTTCATCCAAAAGATCAATTACTTTCCTTGGATATGCACTAAATATGGTGTTTAACTTACTAGTCCCCCCTATATTATTTAAATACTCTTCGAGTACATCGCAAAAATTATTTTTACTAAACTTTTTAGGAATTAAATTATGAGAGAGGTCTCGAACTAATTCATAGGTGTCATCAATCTGAGCATTAATTCCTTTTAAAACAGCTTCATTCTTTTTAGCAGCATTTAATTGAAGTTTAATGGCGGCCAGATTTCCTCCGATACTATCATGAAGTTCCTGAGCAATACGTTTTCTTTCATTATCCTGACCTTCCATAGAGGCTTTGATAACTTTCAATTCCTGGTCCTTAAGTAAAGACGAAATTTTTTCTTCATTTATTTCCTCTTGTTTTTTAGTTAATTCACTTTGAGCCTTTACTTTTTGATAATATGTAATCAGCAGTCCGACTACCGGAATTAACAGTATAAAAAAAGCAATTAGGATGATATATTTAAAGCTTTTTTGTCTTTCAGTTTCCGCTTGTTGTATAATTAATTGTGCGTTTTTAAGCTCCTGATTTTTTTTAAGGATGATATTATCTTTTAAAGTTTTATCAGTTGTGTTTTGGAATGACAGCAGTTTGTTTTCATTCTCTTTTCTTGTAATCTCTTGTTGTAGCGTTAAGTTTTTAAAAGCTTCCTTCTGGTTTTTTAGTTCCAGACTGCGATTAGAATTTTCTACCTGTAATAGTTTAATCTCTTTTTCTTTTTGCAGTGTTTTGTATTTAACTTCCAGTGTATTGATTTCTTTGTCTTTTTGCAATCGATTTATAGAGTCTTTAACCGAGAAGTGTTTAGTAGAAAATTCAAAAGCTTTTTTATAATTTTTTGTTGCCAGAGCTATTTGTTTAAGATCTTCATAAATTTTCAATTGTCTATCTAACCAACCGTACTTTAGGGCTAATTCTAATCCGGAAGAAATTATGATTTCTGCATCTGCATAATTTTCTTGAGCCATAAATATTGAACCAACACTTGCTCTTGCCAATTCCCCTGACTGATTAAATCCGTTTGTGTCTGAAATCTCAATAGTTTTTTGGTAGAAATCAAGAGCTTTATCGAGTTTATTTTGTTTTTCATAAATTGCTCCTAGATTTAAATAAACAGAGGCGATACCTTTTTTATCTTTATATTCAATACAAAAATCTAATGCTTTTTCAAAATATCGAATCGAATTTTCATAATCTTCCATGAGATTATATATATCGCCTATATTAATAAAACTTCCATATAGTAATTCGGGATCTCCTCTATATTTAGTACACTGATTGAAAAGTTTTAGCGCATTTTCATAATTTCCCGTTTCCTGATATGTTCTGGCTAAACCAAAAGTGTGTAAATAATATAAATCGGTGTCATTAGTTTTTTCGGCTAGATCGATTCCCTTTAAATACCATTTTTTACTTTCTTCAAATAATCCCTTTATGATATAACTTGTTGCAATTCTATTATAAGCATGTAGTTGAAACTTGTATTTAATAGTTCTAGACGAGAAGTTTTTTAGCTTTAATATCTGAAACGCATAGTGTTGTAAAGAATCAATCATACCTTGTTTCTGAAAATATACACAAAGTGCATTACAAGCATTAGCTTTACCTCGATCTGTTCTAAACGTTTTCAGGTATCTGTGTGCTAGCTTATAAGCTTCTTTGCTTCTGTAGTTATTTAAAAGTGTAAAACAAGAGTCTATTTTTTTTCCTTCTTCTTTTTCGGCTTCGATTAGAAACCTACGAGATACACTTTCGGGAGAACTTTTATCAAGTTGTCCTCTTACATATTGCGCAGAAAGGATTATGATAAAAAATAATAATTGATTTCTTACTATCTTCATTTACTTCAGGTTTCTATAAGTTCATTTTCGAACGATATTTAGTAAGTTAGTTGATTTTCAATAAAACTGTTCGATTCTAAAGTAATAAGTTTACTATTCCCATACATTTGTGAAAACAAAGGTATTAAATCTGACAGGCTTTAATATCCCTGAAAACAGGGGTCTCATCAGCCCCATTTATTTTAATCGTAGAGAAGATATTGGGAGCGTATTTTCTTAAACTTTTCTAGGTCCTTTATCCAGGTTTTTTTAATCTCTCTGGCAGTATATCCCTGTTCTATTTGCTGTTGTAATTTTTGTGTTCCAGCATGAATTGTAAATGACTTAGTGTTAAAAAAGCCTTCTTTGTTTTTAGAATTGAGATAAGCTTCCAGTAACCATTCTAGATTGATCCCGTAGAGACGTTCTGTTTTTCTTAAATCTCTTCCATAGCAAACTTCTCCTTTATGTTTAGGATATTTGGATCCGAAATTAGGTTGTGGGGTATACGCAAAATCATAGCGTTCAATGGTAAAATCCGGAGATCCAAAAATTTGAAACTGCATTTCAGTACCACGACCGGCATTGATCGTTGTCCCTTCAAAAAAGCCAAGGCTTGGATAGAGATTTACAGCTGTGTCATTGGGTAGGTTGGGAGAAGGTCGTATTGATAGACTATAAGAGGTGTTATGAGTGTAATTCTGAATAGGAATAATATCGATTTCGCATTTAAGATTATTTCCTAGCCAACCCTCACCATTAATCATTTGCGCGTATTCTCCTATAGTCATTCCATGTACTAACGGAATTGGATGAACTCCAAGAAAACTGGAGTGCTTCGGTTCTAATGTGGGACCATCAATGTAATGACCATTAGGGTTGGGTCGATCTAATATTAATAACGGAATATTATTTTCTGCACAGGCCTGCATCACATAATGGAGCGTAGATATGTAGGTGTAGAATCTAACTCCAACATCCTGAATATCGAAAACTACAATTTCAATATCAGCAAGTGCTTCGGCAGAAGGTTTTTTGGTTTTACCGTGTAATGAAATAATGGGCAATCCTGTTTGGACATCTATTCCGTCTGCCACTAGTTCTCCGGCATCAGCTTTTCCTCTAAAACCGTGTTCCGGGGAAAAAACTTTCTGTATTGCAATATTTTCAGATAATAATGAATCTACAAGATGGGTATATTGATCAAGAGCATTGGGAGTTACTCCTTCGTTTTGTAAAAGAGGCTTCAGATTTGGAAATTTAAAAATAACTGAAGTCTGGTTTCCTACGATAGCTACTTTTTTATCTTTTAGTATGGGCAGGTACAATTCTGTTTGATTAGCTCCGACAATAATAGGTTCTAAAACATTTAAAGAATCTTGTTTTTGATTTTCTGCAATTACACTTTTATGGTTAGTAGCAGATTTTTCTAATTCAGAATTTGTCTGAGACGAAGTTTTTGTTCCGCATCCGAAAGAAATAAACAGTGTGAAAAAGAATAAAAACGTATTTTTGAATTTCTCTACCAAGTGGGTGGATATATTTCTGATAAAAACCATAGATAACCTTGAATTTCGAATATTTTATTGCCAAACGCCTTATCAAAGGTAAGGAACATAAAAGTAGCATATCATCAGCAATTATTAAAATTGCCATTTTCGCCATCGCTATCGGGATGGTTATGATGCTGATAACTGTTGCCACCGGTATAGGTTTACAACGTAAAATAAGAGAAAAAGTTGCAGCGTTTAATGGACATGTAATTATCACCAGTTATGATAATAATAACAGTGTAGAATCATTAATTCCTTTAAAAAAGAAGCAACACTTTTATCCAAACTTTGTAGATGTAGACGGTGTTGATTATGTACAGGAGTTTGCCACAAAAGGCGGCCTGATACGAACTGAAGATAATTTTGAAGGTGTTGTGGTTAAGGGAGTAGGAAGCAGTTATAATTGGTCTTATTTTAAAGAATATTTGATTGAAGGTAGGTTACCTGATTTTAAAGACCCTAGGAACAATGAAATATTAGTTTCTACTTATATTTCATCCAGATTGGGTTTGGTAGTTGGAGATAAAGCAAATACTGTATTTTTAAAGAAAAATTCCAGTTCTAATATTCCTGCTAATATTCGTGCTTTTGAAATAGTAGGTATTTATGATTCCGGATTTCAGGAATTTGATGAGAAATTTATTTTTGCAGATATTAGACATATTCGTAAAATGAATAAATGGGAAGAAGATGAAGTTGGTGGTTTCGAAGTATTTATTGACAATTTTGATGAGATAGATCGAAAAGGGAAAGAGATATATAACAGTATTCCCTCAGACCTGCAAGCACAAACTATTGCTTTAAAATATGGAAGTATTTTTGAATGGTTAAAACTATTTGATCTAAATATAATTGGTATTATCAGCATCATCATATTGGTTGCAGGAATCAATATGATTACAGCACTACTTGTTCTAATATTAGAAAGGACACCTATGATAGGAATTCTTAAATCTTTAGGAACCAATGACTGGAGTATTAGAAAAGTGTTTTTATATAATGCTGGTTACCTTATTATTCTTGGATTGTTTTGGGGTAACCTAATAGGTATTGGTTTATTGTTTATACAGAAATATTACGGAGTTATTGGTCTTAATCCGGCAACATATCATGTAAGTACTGCTCCGGTTTACATTGATTTTTGGTATATTCTATTACTTAATATCGGAACAATGATTTTGTGCTTATTGATGCTACTTATCCCTTCATACGTAATTGCCAAAATATCACCTTCTAAGGCAATTAGATTTCAGTAGTATGAAATAAGGGAACATCCTCCTCTTAATGACTTTGTATTTGTATCTTTGCACCGCATAAAAAACAATAAAAAGAGATTGTAATAAATTAATAAGCTTGTGAAATACGCAAATAATATATTAGAAACCATTGGTGATACGCCTATGGTAAAAATGAATACTTTAGTAAATGGTGTAGATGCTTTGGTATTAGCAAAATATGAAACATTTAATCCCGGCAATTCGGTAAAAGACCGCATGGCTTTAAAGATGATTGAGGATGCAGAAGCGGATGGACGATTGAAACCAGGAGGTACAATTATAGAAGGTACATCGGGTAACACCGGAATGGGTTTAGCTCTGGTTGCGATTGTAAAAGGGTACAAGCTAATTTGCGTAATGGCTGATAAACAATCGAAAGAAAAAATGGATATTCTACGTGCAGTTGGAGCAAAAGTGATGGTTTGCCCTACTAATGTAGAACCAGATGATCCTAGATCTTATTACTCTGTTTCTAAAAGATTGGCGGAAGAAACTCCTAATTCCTGGTATGTAAATCAGTACGATAATCCTTCTAATGCAAAAGCGCATTATGAAAGTACAGGTCCAGAAATATGGGAGCAGACAGGTGGAAAGGTTACACATTTTATAGTAGGTGTAGGTACCGGTGGGACTATATCAGGAGTAGGTAAATATTTAAAAGAAAAAAATCCAAACGTTAAGGTTTGGGGAGTAGATACATATGGTTCTGTTTTTAAGAAATACCACGAAACAGGTATTTTTGATGAAAATGAAATATACTCTTATATCACAGAAGGTATTGGTGAAGATATTCTACCAGAGAACGTAGATTTTTCAATAATTGATGGATTTACTAAAGTAACCGATAAAGATGCGGCAGTTTATACACAAAGGCTAGCTAAAGAAGAAGGCATGTTTTTAGGTAATAGCGCTGGAGCTGCGATTAAAGGATTATTACAATTAAAAGATCACTTTAAGAAAGATGATGTAGTGGTGGTACTATTTCATGATCATGGAAGTCGCTATGTAGGTAAGATGTTTAATGATGATTGGATGCGAGAGCGTGGTTTTCTTGAAGAAGAAGTATCTACTGCAATCGATTTAATTAAAAATCATGAAGAGAAGCCTTTAGTAACTGTAAAGACAGAAGAACTCGTTTCTCACGCAATCGAACGTATGCGTAAATTTCAGATTTCTCAAATACCGGTTCTTGATAGCGATGGTTTTGTAGGGTCTGTAGATGAAAGTGCTTTGTTTACTGCATTTCTGGAAGATAAAAATATGGGTGATACACCTATTAAAGAGATCATGAAAGATCCTTTTCCGGTTGTAAAAGCTAATACATCCCTGGATGAAATTTCAGGATTGATAAAAAATGGTAATCCTGCTGTGCTTGTAGCATTAGAAAATGGTAAACATCATATCATTACAAAATATGATGTGATCAGTCATATAAAATAAATTGTTATATTTATATCATATAAGGAACCCCCTCTATTGGTTGTTTAAACTAATATAGGGGTTGTTTTTATACTCTAAACCGAATTTATTGGTGTTTCTACGCAACTTCTTGATGAAACATTAATCTATAAATAGAATGGTTTGTATAAAATCGTGGGGCTATGCAAAAATATTCATTTGATTTTTCTGATATAGACAAACTAAGAAACTATTTCAGATCTCAATTAGATCCTATCGGAACTACCGATAGAATATATTTTCCTCCTGAAATTGGAGAAGGATATCTGAGTTATTATAAAATATCTCCGGAGGTTTTTCTTTTTATTAATAATTATAGATCATATACTGATATAGAATATGTTAGAGAACCTATAGGAGAGAAAGATATCATTTTACATTTTAGAAAATATTCTTTAGATCATCAGATAGAGAAAAATGAAATTATAAGTTCTTATTCTGATGGTTATACACCAGGCAATATGAGATGTATGGATGCGCAGCAAGGTGAGCGTGTTTATATTACAAAAGGGGCAGATGTAAAATCTATTATGATTGTATTAAAAAGTAAGTATACGAAACCATACTTTCTTAAAAGTAATAATATGGCCGAGAAGGTAGATCAATATATAAGATACTCTCATCAACATATTAATAAATTTTATCTTTCATACAAGCAATCGGTACTTTTTGATCAAATTGTTTCTCCCGATTTGAATAAAGTAGAGAATTATTTGTTTTTTATCGCAAGGGGAATTCGCTTGTTAGAAACTTTTTGGAAAGACGTTTTGATGTGGGAAACTGAGAGTAACCCTTTCAATATAAACAGTGCACAGGTAGGAAATATTTATAAAGTAAGTAATTACCTTGAGCATAATTTGCATGAACCATTTATTGGTGTTGATCAATTAGCATCTATGGCCCATATGAGCCGCACAAATTTTTTTAATATGTTTAAAGAGATTCATGATCAGACACCTCTTGAGTTTTTTAATAATAAAAAACTAGAAAGCTCTTACAATATGATTTTTACAGAAGGACTGTCTATAAAACAAGTAATGAATAATCTCAACTATTCTAACTCCTCAAAATTTAAGAAAGCCTTCTTTAATAAGTTCGATATCTATCCGGATATCCAAATGTAATTAAATGAAAAATTGATATAAATAAAGATGGTCGTCAAAAATGACAACCATCTATAACCTAACACAAACTCAACTAAGCTTAGGATTTTATAATCTATATATTTTCTGAAAACTTATCTTCCCTGATTATAAAACAAAGTAAAGAAATGATATGATTGTAATAATTTCCATTAATACATAAAATCTTACCAATAGTCCAATTCTAGCGTTTTTAAGTTTTTTTTAAGTATATTTTGATGGAAATAACACTATTTATTGTCTTTTAACCCGTTCCGCATTTTGAAAGAAGTCTTAAAAAAAAACATCAACCTGTCTACCAAACCAGGTAGATTCGAGTAATTTTCCAAAATAAAATGGAGGAAAATTATCTCGAGAATAGCTTTTTTAGATTAAAATTCTATTCTCGATATCTACTTAGCACTTCGGCACTTCTTCTTTTAGTCGAAGCACTCGAATCGACGAGTTTTGAATAAAAAAGTCAAAATGCACAACGGGTCTCTTTTAGTATGTTTTTAAGGGAGAATATATCTTCTGTAACTTGTCAAAATGATAAGAAGTGACTATTTTAATCTAAATAAAAGTATTTACGGTTTCTTCTTGTCCGAATCCGGACTTTAATTTTTTCTTTTTTTTAGCAGTTGCTTAACTAGAATAAGCATTAGTTTAGAACCTGCCATTGTGTAAAAAACTAAAGAATCATTCTACATCATTTCCATTTATAAAAAAAAATACGACATATTACAATTACAGAGGTAACATTTGTATGATTAAAGACACATAATAATAGGAATGACAGTAATTTTTGTTAAAATCATGAATGAAGAACTTTTACATTATCTATGGAAATATGAAAAATTTGATTTTTCAAACTTAAGAACTACAAGTTTACTTCCTGTTATAATTCAACGGGTTGGTGATCATAATGAGATGCATTCCGGACCTGATTTTTTTAACGCACAGTTAATCATTGACAATCAAAGGTGGGTCGGCAATGTCGAGGTTCATATAAAATCGAGTGATTGGTATGTACATCATCACGAAAATGACCCAGCTTACGACAATGTAATATTGCATGTAGTTTGGGAGGATGATATTGAAATTTTTAGAAAAGATAACTCTGTAATACCCGCTTTACAATTGAAAGATTATATTGATGACAGTCTATTGTTACGTTATCAAAGACTTTTTCAAAGTAAAGATAAAAGTTGGGTGCAATGTGAAAAACAGCTTTCAGAAGTATCCGATTTTACTATTTTCAACTGGCAAGAAAGATTATATCTAGAACGCTTGGAACAAAAGTCTGTATTGATATCAGAGTTGCTGGAGACATCCTCTAATGATTGGGAAGCTGTACTTTTTAAATTGCTAGCAAAAAATTTTGGATTAAAAATCAATAGTGAAGCTTTTCTAAGTTTGGCAAATTCCTTTGATTTTTCAATTCTAAGAAAATGTAGTGTTCATCAAAAAGAAACAGAGGCCTTATTTTACGGACAGGCTAATTTATTGGATGCCGATTCTGATGTTTTATATGTTCAGGAGCTGATAGGATATTATGAGTTTTTGAAAAATAAGTTCGGGTTGACCAATCAGGGAGTATTTCCATTTCATTTTTTTAGGTTGCGTCCAGCTAATTTCCCGACGATTCGGATATCTCAATTGGCAAATCTTTATTTTAAAAACAGACAGCTTTTTATTAAAATTATTCAGACCAAAGAACTTGATTCATTTTATGAACTGTTTAACATTAGTGCTAGTGATTTCTGGAAAACTCATTATACTTTTAGTAAAGAATCTCCAGGTAGAAATAAAACTTTATCCAAATCATTTATTCATTTGATTTTAATAAATACGGTTATTCCCTTAAAATTCGTGTATGCAAAGAGTCAGGGGAAAGATATTTCAGAAGAAATCTTAGCGTTAATTTCCCAATTACCAGCAGAAAAGAATACCATAACAGATAATTTTAGCAATTTTGGAGTAGTAATCGAAGATGCATTACACTCTCAATCTATGATTCAGCTTAAAAATAATTATTGTGATCAAAAAGCGTGTCTGAAATGTGCCATTGGTAATTATTTATTGAATAGAGAAGGTAGTTAAGGATAATATAATTATTTTGCATTATGCTTTATAATCTAAGACATTTTTTAGAACGAAACGGATTTTACGTTTCAAGTAGGTTAGCCGATAGATTAGGAATGCGTGCTAAAAATGTACGGTTGTTTTTTATTTACTTAACTTTTGCTACTGCAGGATTAGGTTTTGTCGTTTATTTAAACCTTGCATTTTGGTTAAAATTAAAAGATCTCGTGTATACAAAACGAACTTCAGTTTTTGATTTATGATAAAGCTCTACAATTCAGGAAGACCAAAAATACTTATCGCATTAACTTTGTTGATTGTTGTAGTTACGATTGGTGTTTTGGGCTTTCGGTATTTTTCTGATTATAGTTGGATAGATGCATTGTATATGACAGTGATAACTATGACAACCGTTGGTTTTGGAGAAGTTGAGCCTTTGGATGAAAATGGTAAATTATTTACCATATTTTTGATATCGACTAGCGTAGTAATTTTTGCATATTCGGTCTCGGTAATAACAGAATATATTATACGTAAAAATGATCCACAGAGAGTACAAAATCGTAAAATGCAAAAGATGATCAATAAACTAGAAAATCATATCATTATTGTGGGATATGGTCGAAATGGCAGACAAGCCGCAGCAAAATTAACCGCTTATGATAAGAACTTTATTATCATTGAAAAAGAAGAGAGTGTTATCGAAAGATATCAGAATGAGACATTATTGTTTCTTAAAGGGAACGCTACAGAAGATGATGTGTTAGTAGAGTCGGGAATTAAAAAAGCGTCTACTTTAATTTGTACGTTGCCAGAAGATGCGGATAATTTATTTATAGTGCTTTCTGCCAGACAGATCAATAAAGATTTAAAGATAATTAGTCGGGCCTCGCAAGATGCTTCTTATAAAAAAATAAGGCTTGCAGGAGCCGATAATGTAATTATGCCGGATAGAATCGGAGGCGACCATATGGCTTCTTTAGTAGTAGTTCCTGATTTAATAGAGTTTCTAGATAATCTTTCTATTGTGGGTAAAAAATCTATCAATATAGAAGAAGTTTCCTTCGAGGATATGTTTGACGATGAAGACGAAAGGACAATCAGAACGATTGATATGAGATCTAAGACTGGTTGCTCTATTATTGGGTATAAATCACCAGAAGGAGAGTATGTAGTAAATCCAGGTGCGGAAACCTTATTAAAGCCAGGATCGAAGATCGTAATTATAGGGCGTCCGGAGCAAGTCAACAAATTAAATAGAGAGTTTGATATTTAAAGTATTTCAAAAGATTTAACCGTTAAATTATTGTAAACAAAGGTTTTTTTTAGCATCTTGCTCACTTTTAAAAATTAAAATCAATTAACTCACTCATTATGAAGAGAATTCTTCTTTCAATTTTAACACTCACAATTCCATTTATAACATTCGCACAAGAGACCACAGAAAAAGGTCTGGATCAAAAAATAGATGAAGCGTTTCAACCAGTTTCAGATTTTTTCTCTAGTGTGATCTTTTTTGAAGTGTTTGCCGGAGCTCCTTTCGTTATTATCTTATTGGTGTTAAGTGCAATATTCTTTACCATTTATTTTGGATTCCCAAATATTCGATATTTTCCAAAAGCTATAAATGTAGTGAGAGGTAAATATGATGATTTAGAGGAACATAGTTTAGGGGATCCAGACGCGGCAGTTGATGGTGACATAAGAGATACAATAAGAGATGAAAGTAAAGAAGGAGAAGTTTCTCACTTTCAAGCATTAGCAACAGCGGTATCAGGTACTGTAGGTAATGGGAACATCGCTGGTGTAGCTTTGGCTATCGCTCTTGGAGGACCTGGAGCTACATTCTGGATGATAATTTGTGGATTGTTAGGTATGTCCACTAAATTTGTAGAATGTACACTTGGAGTACAATACCGGGATGTCGGAGAGGATGGAACTGTATATGGTGGCCCCATGTTCTATTTAAGTAAAGGTCTTAAAGAAAGAGGTTTTGCTACAATTGGTAAAATTGCAGCGGTTATTTTTGCTATATTTTGTATTGGCGGATCTTTTGGAGGGGGTAATGCTGCTCAGTCTAATCAAGCGACTATCGTTTTAAAAGAAATGTTCGGTTTGCAAAGTGCAGGAGCTGGAACAATTATAGGTGTTATTTTAGCGATTCTTGTTGGAATTATAATTATAGGAGGAATTAAGCGTATTGCTTCTGTTACTGAGAAGGTAGTTCCTTTAATGGCGGTTATGTATATTATTGCTTGTTTATATATAATTTTTAGTAATTTTTCTTTTATAGATGATGCTATAGGTATGATTATTACAGAAGCTTTTAATCCTAAAGCAATTGGTGTTGGAGGTATAATAGGAGTGCTATTGGTAGGTTTTAAAAGAGCAGCTTTTTCTAATGAAGCAGGGGCAGGATCAGCATCCATTGCTCATTCTGCAGTAAAAACTAAATATTCAGCTTCTGAAGGTTTAGTTGCCTTGTTAGAGCCATTCATTGACACAGTAGTAATTTGTACAATGACAGCTTTAGTGATTATTATTTTTAATTCTGGAGGCGCTTTTCAATATGGAGGAGATGGTAGTGGAGCTGTTTTTATAGATGGAGTTTCTTATGAGGGAGCAGGAATTACTGCTCAAGCATTCGGTAAATTCATTCCTTATTCTGATATTTTCTTGACAATCGCAGTAGTATTATTTGCTGTATCTACCATGATTTCCTGGTCATACTATGGTTTGCAATCTTGGAAATTCTTGTTCGGTAGAGGTAAAGCCGCAGATTTAACATACAAATTTTTATTCCTAACTTTTGTTGTGATTGGTGCAGCCGCAAGTATGAATTCTATTTGGGCATTCTCTGATGCAATGATATTCGCAATGGTTTTTCCGAATATGGTAGGATTATTCTTCTTATTTCCGGTAGTTAAAAAACAACTTGTACGTTATTTCGATGCTATAAAGGCTTCTAAAGATTAAGAATCATTTGTAATCTAATATGAAATCTATTAAATCCCATTTCGAGATCCACAGACGTTTCCGAAATGGGATTCTTCTTTTAGCAATTCTCATTTTTCTTTTGATTTTATACTTTTTTTCAGCATCTCAATCGATTGATAATTCAAATGATTTTGAGGAGTTATCTATATTTCAAACACAAATTGATTCCCTTAAAAAGGAAGTCTTAAGTAAAAAGAAATCGTATCAACAGCGTCCATTTAACCCCAATTTTATTACAGAGTATAAAGGATATTTTTTAGGAATGTCTACGGCAGAATTAGACAGGCTTCACGCCTATAGAAAAGAAAACAATTGGATTAATTCGACTTCAGATTTTAAGAAGGTAACGGGAGTTTCAGATTCTTTATTAGCAGCCATATCCCCCTTATTTAAATTTCCCGAATGGGTTCAAAACCCTCAAAAATCAAAATACTTCCAAAAACAAAAGTATCCTGCGAAATCCTTTGCCGAAAAAAAGGATATTAATACGGTTACTTCCTTGAGTCTTCAGCAAGAAATAGGAGTCCCTGATTTCATAGCCGATAGAATTATTACATATAGAAATAAACTTAATGGATTTATCAGTGATATTCAATTAAAGGATGTGAATGGTCTTTATGACAATCAACGTAAAAAAATTCTTTCTCTTTATACCGTAAAGACCAATAAGATGATTAAGAAAATAAATCTCAATAAAGCTTCAGTAAAAGAATTAATGGAAGTTCCTTATTTTGATTTTGAAATGGCTCTTGAGATTAAGGATTTTGTCAAAGAAAATGACGGAATAGCTGATTTTGAAGAATTAGGAAAAATTGAAGGTTTTTCTTTAGAAAAAATAGATAGAATAGCGTTATATTTGACATTAAATTAAAAATTGGAAAAAATTGCTGTGAATATTGATAATACCTTAATTTTAATTTTTCTTAATGTTTTTACAGTAATATGTTAGCTATATAAATCAAGTTATCATTTAAACAACATGTATTTTACAGAAGAGCACGAATTATTTAGAGAAAGTCTTAAAGATTTTTTACAAAAAGAAGTAGTTCCACACATCGAAAAGTGGGAAAAGACTGGCGATATAGAAAGATTTATTTGGGAAAAGTTTGGCGAGATGGGCTATTTTGGTATTGCTTATCCCGAAGAATATGGCGGACTTGATCTTGATCTTTTCTATACTGTAATATTTTTAGAAGAATTACAGAAAATTAACTCAGGCGGTTTTGCAGCCGCAATGTGGGCGCACGTATATCTAGCAATGACCCACGTAAATAAAGAAGGTGATCATAGAATCAAAGAGAAATATCTAAGAACCAGCATCAGTGGTGAGAAAATAGGGTGTCTATGTATTTCTGAGCCATTTGGAGGCTCGGATGTGGCTGGTATGAGAACTACTGCTGTAAAAGAAGGAGGGTCTTATGTCATTAATGGATCAAAAACATTTATAACCAATGGTGTCTATAGTGATTATTTAGTGGTAGCCGCTAAAACTACCCCGGAGCTAGGTAATAAGGGGATTAGTATTTTTATTATTGATAGAGATACACCTGGTGTTTCTGCGACAAAATTAGATAAACTTGGCTGGAAAGCTTCAGATACTGGAGAAATTGCGTTTGATAATGTAAAAATTCCTTCAGAAAATTTAATGGGTGAAGAGAACAAAGGATTCTCTTATATTATGCAGCATTTTGCTCTTGAAAGACTAATCATGGGTATTAACGCTCACGCAAGAACGGAATATGCTTTAGAGTACGCCATAAAATATATGGGAGAACGTGAAGCTTTTGGAAGAACCATTGATAAATTTCAGGCACTTAGACATTCTGTGGCTGATATGGCAAGCGAATTAGAAATGTGCAAAGAATTTAATTATTCTGTAGCAAAAAGACTTAACGAAGGACAATATGTAGTAAAAGAAGCTAGTATGTCTAAATTACTGTCTACTAAAATTGCTGATGAGGTGATCTCTAAGTGTCTTCAAATGTTAGGAGGTTATGGATATATGGAAGAATATCCATTGGCAAGACTATTTAGGGATAGTAGGTTAGGTCCAATAGGAGGAGGTACCTCTGAAATCTTGAGAGAGATTATCGCCAAAATGGTAATTGACAAAAAGGAGTACAAACCTGCGGTACATAAGTAATCGATATTGATTTTGGCGAAAATTGTTTTTCAATTTGCCAAAATGGTGATTGACAAAAAGGAGTACAAACCTGCGGTACATCAGTAATCGATATTGATTTTGGCGAAAATTGTTTTTCAATTTGCCAAAATGGTGATTGACAAAAAGGAGTACAAACCT
>CANMSL010000023.1 GCA_947500505.1 uncultured Aquimarina sp.
AAAAACAAAGTAAAACCTATTTACTGGCCTTAAAAATGATTTTTTTCATATTTTATATTTTAGTCGGACAACAATGAAAATTTATAAATAGTCTTTCTTTTTTTTCCTGATCTTTTATTCCTTTAGGAACTTTCAGAAAAAAATAAAGTGTATGATACAATCTTGGTGTTCTTCTCAAACACTTTCTTGCTTCTTTCTCTACTCTCTTTAATTCTTCAGTATCATCATACATGGCAACAAAAAAATGTAATGTCCCATATTTAGAATAATCAACTCTCGAATAAGTTACTGTCTGATCTGCAAAAATCAAATTCTCAGCTGTTCTCTTTTGAGCAAAAATGCCAGAAACAAAAAAGCATATAAAAAAAAGGATACAATTATTTTTCATATAGGATGGATGGTTACTTTACTTTTATTGTTGCAAGAATAATGTTATTGTACATCCGTTTAATGTCCATTATACGGAAAAAGGTTAATAATTTCGAGAATACTCCTTCTTCTCTTCTAACTGGGTAATTTCTTTACCATTACCTATTAGAAACTTGGTAGGAAGTGTTTCTCTGTCATTGAATCGTTGTAGAAATACAATAAAATGTAAATGTGGACCAGTGGACCAACCCACATTACCACTATAGCCAATATGCTGACCTTTCTTTACGGTATCACCTGGTTTCACCTTAGCACCATCTTTTTTAATATGGGTATATTCTGCAAAAGTTCCATCAGAATGATACACCAAAATATAGTTATTGAACTTTGCGCAATCCTGACCTGTACAGGTTTTATTAAAACTTTGTTCTACCAATACTACAATACCATCTCTTGCAGCGTATATATCCGTCCCTACAGGCATCCTAAAATCTAATGCATACTCATTTTGATGGGAAATGTTTCCGCCATACCCCTGCGTTACCAATCTGGAGGAACCTTTTTTAAAAGGTAAATGATATGCATAATTTTTATCATAAGATGTTTGTAAGTGATTTCCGTGGTTATAGCGCACACCAAACCCTAATCTGATAGCTTTTCTTCTATCCACAACGGTTAGATCTGCAATATAAAATTTGGTCGTTTGCGCAGGTATCTCAATGATTTTGATATCTCCGATACTAGAGGTAAGATTCTCAATTTTAAAATCAATCTCTACAGAAACCGGACAAAACTCCCCATTATCTGCATATATCTTGTACCCATTTTCAGCTTCTTCGTAATATACCTTGAAATTTTCCTGGGCAAATGTAAATATTGATAGCAGCATCAATATCCAAAAAGTAATTCCTCTCATATTCAATTCTTTTCCAATTACCTCGAAAAAATAGTGTTTTTTAGTGTATAATTTTTGAGTAGGATATTTTTAACAAAATTTCAACCCTAAAAAATCAATAATTAAACTTATAGGTTACACCTCCTAATACCTGTATTCCTTGTACAGGAAAATTAGACCAACGCTCGTAGTTTTCACCTGCAAGATTATTCCCCTTTACAAAAACAGATAATTTATCATTAAATCGATAACCAAGATTTACATTAGCATCAAAATAACTATCCAACGTAACGGTAGCCTCAGGAGTTGGTGGTGCAAATGCAACGGAGGTATCAATATCTTTTCGTTCTCCAACATAAAACAATTGTGCTCCGGCAAACCATTGATCCGTAATTTGATAATCTACTAATGCAGAAGCCTTTACTTCTGGTAAATTCCAGGCTTCTTGCTCATCTTCTGTATTGTAATCAAAATATTCTGCAGATACGCCTAGCCTAAACTTCTTATTGATATTAAAATTCAACTCTCCGTATCCGCTAAGCGTTAAGACATCATCATACCGATAAGCAAATGAATTTCCATAATCATAACCTTCTAATCGCAATGTTTGTGGTCTGTTATTTACAAATAGTGCTTTGTCATCCTCAGAAGCATAACCTCCTCTAAAATTATAACTTACCACATCAGAAATTTTTCCTTTCAACCCGACATAAGCGTCGAATTGATTATGCGTAGTGGTTAAAAACAACGTTGGTGACACAAATGGATTGGCTTGCACTGCATCTCTGTATGTATTTTGTCTAAGGCCTCCCTCTAAACCACCATAGGCAATTACCGCTTCATCTAACAGTCTGTAAGATGCTGTGACCTTGGGATAGATAAAAAAATCATTATCATTATTCTGACTGTCGATACTGTAAAAAACTGCTGCTCCCAGATTCAGCGTTAGATTATCTCTTAAAACCACCAGACTTGGTTGTATCCCAAGATTAAGAATACTAAAATCGTTTGGGGTCTGCAGTGTTAAATCTAAAGGTCGATCAAAACTTCCTCCTAGATAATCAATAATGAAGTCTGTAGTAATTAATTCATCTACAATTTCAAATTCGAATGTGGGTGTAAACACTGCGTGATGTTCTGAAGTACTCAATGCATCCCCAAAATAACGATAATTTAGAGAAGCTCTTTTAAAATATAAATCATCAAACTGCAATTTGCCCCCTAACTTGGCCCCAAAATAATTCTGTTGGGGGTCAATTGCATCAATTTCTGCTTGTGTAAGTGTAGGAGTTTCAGGCAAACCATACCAATTGTATAACTGGTGCTCCGCTCCTACTTCTATACCATATGTAAAATCTTTAGTACGTGATGTATAATTAACATCCAAGAATGTATTGTAAAATTTATCATCCAGCACTACATCTTCAATACCTCCCTGAGAGGAGTTATGATGTAAGTATAAACCAATATTATCGGTGCGGTTTACCTGAAAATTACTATAAAACTCAGCCAATACCGAGGTAAAATTGCCAAATCCCAAAGTCGCATAATTATCATACAAAGGTATTTTTTTGGGTCTGTCTATATTTGCTGCCCTACCTTTAGCAGGAGTAAATGTAGATGCCACCGGAACTGAAAAAATACTGTATCGGAGTTGTTTTTTCTTTTGTGTAACAGAGTCATTTAGCACTGGTGTAGATTTAACCTTAAAAGCATCACTAATGGTAGGTGTGTATGCTTTTACAATCACGACACGCTCTGTTTCTATGGTTTCTTCCTCTTCTTTTTCCTGAGCAAAAGTAGTACTCATCAAAGTCATACTAAGGAAAAGCAGTATTATTTTAGACTTCACAGGTCTCAGAAACCTATAAGTTCTTCTTGATTTCTTACAATATCTCGACATAAATAGCTAAGAGTTTATAACTGATTATTATTGTTCGGTTTGGATGGATGAATTTGTTTTAGCTTCTTCAGCTTTGATTTTTTGGAGTTCGGATCGTGCTTCATCAATTACATCCTGATAATCAGTGAAGTTTTTGATAACACTTTCTAAAATATAAGTAGCCTGATAAGCATCCTCTAATCCATAGAAGTTTTTAGCCATTAAGACCAGACCTTTAGCCCCATATAATTTATATCCGGAATAATCTTTTGCCAGTTTTTGTACCGTTTCGTTTGATGCTTTATAGTTCCCTTCCTTATTTTTGAAATAAGCGTCATAATACAATGCCTCTGCAGCCAATTCTCCTGTAGCTATTTTTCTCACTTCTGCATAAGCTTTTTTAGCTCTGGCATCATTGGCAGTTTGTAATGCAGCACGTGCAATAAAAATCTGGGCATCACTTTTTACATCATTCTGGATTTTTGGATTTACCAATACTTTTTCTGCATACGCAATAGTTTCCTGATAATGCACTAATTGGTAATGTGATTTCATCAAATTGGATTGTGCAAAAATGATATTCTGAGGAAAATCTGCATCTTTTTCTAATCTTTCAAGCACCGGAATGGCTTTGTCATAATTACGGTTCTCCAGATGAATTTGTGATAATCTGGCTAAAGCCTGTTCCGTGAATTCTGTTCGCTCTTTTTGCAATACATATTCATAATGTGGAATTGTAGCTTGCTTATCATCTTGTTTGAAAAACAATTGTGCTAAATAAAAATGACTTTTAAAAGCGTGAAGACCATTCGGAAATTCGTCCAGGTATTTCTGAAAACCGGTGATAGCAGCAGCATCATTATTCTCTAAGAATTGTTTTTCTGCTGCTTCATACGAAGTATTATCCAGATCTGCATCGGTAACATCTACAAAACTTAAACCTTTTACCCAGCTAGAGTATTCATCAGTTCTACCCAAATCTACATATATTAATCTGGCTGTATTTACCGCCTGTACTGCTTCATCTGTTCCTGGATAATCAGCTACTACTCTTTTAAACTTAGTCAATGCTCTATTACCTTGATCACCGTTATAATAAATCAACCCTTGTTTTAACAATGCTTTGGGTACATATGAACTTCTGGGAACTTCTTTGATCAATCGATCATATGCTTCAATCCCTCTTTGTGTTTTATTTTCTGCCACATACGTATTTCCTAAAGCAAACATGGCATCGTCTCTATAAGTAGATCGGGGATATTGTTTCAGAAACATTTCCAGGTCATTAATTTTCTTACCATTCTTTTTTACAAAACCATAGCTAATAGCTTTTTGATAATGTGCATAATCAGAATCCACTCCGCCATTTTTGATTGCCTTGTTATACGCTTCCATCGCCGGCCAATACTTACTGGAAATAAAGTGACTATCTCCCAATCTTAAATAGGTATCCGTCAGACGAATTTCATCAACATCGCTCTTTTTAGCATACTTTTCGAAGAAATCTGCAGCTTGCACATATTGTTTTAGTTTAAAATAACTATAACCAATATTGTAATCAATAGTAGCAAATTCATCAGTATCAGAGGCTCCTTCGTTTCCTTTAAACTGTTTGAACCCAATCAATGCATCTTCAAAATTATTTTGTAAATAATCACATTCTGCCTTCCAGTATATGGCTTTTGCCGTAAATTTCGGATCTGTTTGTTGAGCCAAAGATTTATCAAAATACACTTTTGCTTCTGAGTAATTTGCTTCATTATATAATTCTACACCCCTGAAATACGCTACCTTCTGATATACTACTTTATCTTCAAAATTACGGCTATCCTCCAATAGATCCATTGCTTCCTTATAATTCTTAGAGGTGATATAAGAACTGATCAATAATTCTTGTATTTCTTCTTGAAATTCAGAATTAGGATAAGCTTGTGCGTAAGAAAGTAATACTTTTGGAGTGCTCTCATACGAATTGCCGATCTCGTAACTCAACTTAGCATAATTATATAATGCGTCTTCTTTAATCTTCGCTTCAAAGTTCATTTCTGAAGCATTCTTAAATGCGTTTAAAGCTTGCTGTTTTTGATCTGTTTTTAGATACGATTCTGCCAAATGATAATACGCATTCTGGGCAGTAGCGTTACGACCATCTACTATTTTATTAAATTCTGAGATAGCATTTGTATAATCACCTCCTTTATAATAGGCATATCCTAACTGGTAATAATCTGTATTGTTCCATTTACCTTTTCGGCCTCTATAAGCTTTTAGGTGAGGAATTGCTTTATCATATTGACCTAAATTGAAATAGCTCTCTCCAATAATCTTATTTAATTCTGATTTTTCTGAAGGTTTAGATGCAGGTAGCTGCCTCAATCCATCGTCAATAGCTTCCTGAAATTTCCCGGATTTAAAATTCATATCACTCTGGAAATATGATAAGTTTTTATTGTATTTATCCAGATCTTTAACCTCATCAAACAATTTATCCGCTTCTTGATAATTATCACCTTCATATGCAATAAAACCTAAATAGTACTTAGCTTGAGCCCCATATGTATCGGTCTCTTCTACTTTATTTAAGAATTTCTTTGCCTCATTAAATCGCTGAATCTTAAAATATGCATATCCGTTATTAAAGTTGAATTTTTCTTTTTCAGAACGACTCATATTACCTTCATCTACTTTGTCATACCATTTGCGAGCATATGCATATTTGCCATTATCAAAGTAGTAATTAGCAACATCCAGATAGGCTGCATTACGTTTAATACTGGTAGGGTATTGTACTACAAAATCCTCCATCAATGCATCTGCTCCTTTTTGATTAAGCCACACCGCACAGTTAGCAATGTAATAGGTACATTCTGCATCAATATTCTCATCATCCACAGCATCCCTGACTTTATCAAACAAATTCTGAGCCGCCAGAAATTGTTTGTTATTATATAGTTCTAAAGCTTGGTTAAACAATACTAATTCGTTAGTGTAAATTGCTGATTGTTGCGCAGAAATCTTAGAAGATAGTATCGCTACAAAAAGCATCAAAGTGATGTATTTGTTCATGTAAATATTTCTTTCAAGGTTACCATTCCGGAAGCTACCGGAACACCAGTTTAATAGAAATTTCAAGGATTTACCTTGACCAATTTTTCTTAAAGTAAATATCGTTTCCCGCGAATAAATTTTGTGTTAAAGATACCCTAATCTTCATCATAATAACGAAATATTTTGGAGATAATTACATTGGATTTCAAGATTTATCTATTATTTAGGATTTAACTGAAAATATAAATTGCTTAGAACTAGGTATCCGACTCTATTTTAGATAAAATTCTTGTATGATGAGTACAAAATATTTATTCAGAAAGATAGTTATCAATTAATATTCAACGAAAATTCAATTTGTAATCTGATTTCTGCCAAAACTTTTTACTTTTACTAAATATTACTAAACTCTGAATCTCATACTATGTCGGATCCGGTTCTAAGCCTTAAAAACGCTTCAATTTATCAACGCGAAAGCTTAATTCTATCAGATGTTAACGTAGAAGTTAATAAAGGAGACTTTGTATACCTCATCGGAAAAACCGGTACCGGGAAAAGTAGTTTTATGAAAACGTTGTACGGAGATATTCCTTTAATCGAAGGAGATGGCAGTATTGTTGATTTTGATCTTAGTACATTAAAAGAGAATCAAATACCATATCTAAGAAGAAAGCTAGGTATTGTATTTCAGGATTTTAAGCTACTTAATGACAGAACTGTCAAGGACAATTTACTGTTTGTGCTAAAAGCAACCGGTTGGAAAGATCAAAAAGCAATGGATAGTAAAATTGATAATGTGCTGGATAAAGTAGGGATGAAAACTAAAGATTTTAAGTTCCCGTACCAATTATCCGGTGGAGAGCAACAACGAATAGCGATTGCCAGGGCACTACTAAATGATCCAGAATTAATTCTAGCTGATGAGCCAACTGGTAATCTGGATCCGCAGACTTCTGTAGAAGTGATGGAAGTACTACAGGATATCAATAAAAATGGTAATACCATCTTAATGGCAACCCACGATTACGCATTATTACTCAAGTACCCGTCTAAAACATTAAAATGTGAAGGCAATAAAGTTTTCGAAGTGGTACAACGAAAAGGGTAATTTTTTAATAATAAAGTTTGATGCGACTGATTACTCTTGATGATATTATAGAAACCTACACAAAGTTTCGGCAGCGAGGATTACCTTTTATCACTTCTAAACTTAATCTACATAGCATCAAGAGAACAAAAAGCGCTTTTAACGAATTAAATATACAATCAGCTAATTGGTGGATCATCCCAAAAGTTCAGCAACGATGGAACAAACTTATCACTGGAGATGAAAATCTGGAATATGAAGATTTTGTAATGAAAAAGTTTTTGGCTGATTCTAAAGGCCTAAAAATGTTGTCTTTGGGTAGCGGGATCTGTAGTCACGAACTTAAATTTGCTAGTTATAATAATTTTAAAGAAATCATTTGTATTGATATTAACGAGGTACTTTTTGATTCGGCAAAACAGATAGCAACTAAACATAACCTTAACAATATCCATTTTAAGATTCAAAATTTGTATGAATATGAATTCCCTGAGAACTATTTTGATATTGTATTCTTTCATGCTTCGCTTCATCACTTTAAAAATATAGAAGAACTTGTCGGTCATAAAATAAAAAAAACACTTAAAACCAATGGTAAGCTTATCATTAATGAGTTTGTAGGACCTAATAGATTACAATTTCCAAAGGAACAAATAGTTGCTGCTAACAATGCTTTAAAAATTATACCAAAGCCTTACAGAAAAAGGTTTAAGCTCAATCTATATAAAAATAGAATATATGGTTCTGGAATTATCAGAATGATTTTGGCAGACCCATCAGAATGTGTAGAATCAGCACAAATTATGCCTTCTATTCATAAAAATTACCGCACAATCTATGAAGCTCCGTATGGTGGTAACCTTCTGGCAAATGTTCTCAAGGATCTGTCTGACCATTTTCTTGAACTTAACGCAGAAAAAGAAAAAACGCTGGATATTCTTTTTGAATTTGAAGATGAATACCTAAAAAAACATTCAAGTGATTTTATTTTTGGCGTGTATGAGAATTAATTCTTTGCGTTTGCAACTGTCTTGAAATATTTGTCAATAAACGCAAAGATTACAATAAAGAGTACCCAGTCATTATAAAAAACATACCTCTTATCAGAATGTGTAGCTAAGGCAACAATCATCATATTAGAGAATGTACATAGCATACTAAACACTATAAAACATCCCACAACTACATCTCTTTGCTTTAATACTAAGAAAATACCGACACAAAATAGTATGACATGCAACAAAAGATATTTACTGTTTCCTAACGATGCCTTTATATTCTGAATGTAGAGCTTCAGCCATTCTTTAAAATTATCGAACAGCAAAGGCTTATACATTTCCAACAATACATTATTAGTAGCTATATATTGCATATTGGATGAGAGTCCTTTCTTTTCAAAGTATCGCAACCCATATTCATGAATCGTCTGATTGCAGATGTTTACATAGTTATCTTTAAAATGGCTAAAAGAACCTATAGAATCATGAGAATTGGCAAATGAACTGGTCCATTGTTCTTTATCCAGTTTTTCTTTCACCAATTGAAAATACTCTTTTTTTTCAGCTGAATCAAAAAGAGAAATATCTTCCTTATCCGAAACATAAAAAACAGCTGCACCAATACTAGGTCCTGTAAAAGGTGTTGCTACGAAGTGTCCATACTGATAATAATGAAAACTTTTGTCCAACACATTAGCTATAAACGGAATCGTAAAAAACAATAACCCGATGAATAGATAATTTTTTTTAGTTGTAATCTTCATTAAATAAAACGCCACGATCAAGCCAACTGGGACTAATGCCAAAAACTGACCTCGAACAAAGATTAAAACCAAAAGAATAATAGCACCGTAAACAAGGTGTTTCTGACTTTTTTTGGTGATCGCATAAAAACAATGAGTAATAAAAAATAGATATAAAGGATATGCCAGTGCTTCTGTTAATATTTTATTAGGGGTAAGGTAAAGATATAATAAGGGGGCAATAAGGATTAGTAAACTAAGAATAGAAAACAACTTTTGAAACTTTAGTATTTTTACAATACATCGATGTAGCATATACACAGCGTATATATTAATAGCTAATTGCACGATCAATAATGGGTACTCAAAATAACTTCCGAAAACTTGCTTAAAAAAAGATAGAAAAATTATATAACCAGGAGATCTGTTAATCTCCATCGACAAAAAGGCATAACTATCTAATTCGTAAATAATTCCACGAAACAAAACTAGAACACAAGCGAAAAAATACACTAAAAATTCTGGCCGGAAAGACTGTTTTATGTTTTTAAGCATTGCATTTATCATTACTTCTTCTTTTTAGGCTTATCCTCAGAAGTATCATTTTTTTTATAAACGTGTGGATTTTCTCTAATTCCCTTTCTAAAAATTTTTCGAACTCCCATTCGTAATGATGAATCCAACTTAAGCACTTTATCCCTAAAAAACTGACCTGGACGCCCTCTAAAAGTAGTGACGTGAAAGGTTTTCTTAGACCCCACCGGTTCCGTAGAAAAATAATAATTAGAAACACAGCATCTTACTTGGTCAACTTTAACCTTACTTACAGAATGCCAGGAATTCTTATGTGTAGCCATTACCACTAGTCTATTAAACTTAGAATTGATGGATACAGGTTTGGATTTTAATCCTTCTGTCCAAAGTTCTAAGTTTCCACCATTATCAGCATTCCAACCCGGAGTTACGTAGTAAAGTAGATTAAGTACACGCCAAAATTTGACATCCTTATCGTGAGAATTGTCTAAATGTGGGTTTAAATAGTTACCCTTTCCCATCATGGAAATTCCTCCTGCATAAAGATTTTCATCAGGCTTTATGTTGCTATAATCACATATATCTGCGATGAGAGAAACAATTTTAGTATGCTGAAACGCATAAATCACCTCTTCCAGCAAAGGGTGATATTTATTCATCTGAGCAGCTACATACTTATACTCCCGTATACTTTTCTTAACCTTTACATCCTTGGTATGTGGAAATTTATCAAAAACATATCTGGCTATATCTTCTGGTAACAGATCATCAATATAAAAGTAGCCAATACCTTCACTAGTTTGGTGAAAATGAGTTTTTAAAACTTCTTCATTATCTTTGAGTTTTAAAAAAATAAGATCGGCAATTGTATCCCTATGGAGATGGTCCATTTATCCAATAATAAATTTGTCCTAAAAATAATTATTAACTTCTAGTAAAGCATCTATAAATGTTGTCAATTTTGATCCCGGTTTATAATTATAACGTAATTCCTCTGGTTAAGGAAATACACAAACAAGTTTCAGTATGCAATGTCCCGTTCGAAATATTGGTGTTGGATGATCATTCGGATAAATTTTATATAGAAAATGAAGCTATCAATGACATATCTGGGTGTGTATTTAAAAAATTACCTCAAAATATAGGACGAAGCGCTATCAGAAATCTTTTGGCTTTCAAAGCCTCTTATGGTAGGTTGTTATTTATTGACGCCGGAACATTTCCTAAGTCAAAGAATTTTATTAAAATCTACTTAGAAAAAAGTAACTATCAAGTAGTAACCGGTGGAATGACTCATTTAAAACAACCACCTAAAAAACCTTATAAACTACGATGGATTTACACGAAAAAAAGAGAATCTGTACAGCAAAGCGAAACCAATAAGCGATCGATTGTCTGTTCGTCGAACTTTTTAATTCAAAAGGAAATTTTTAATACTATCAAGTTTGATGAATCCCTGCAAAAATATGGATGCGAAGATGTAGTATTTTTTGATGATATTTCTAAAAACAAAATTTCAATCCGATATGTTGATAATCCTGTTATACATGATGCTAATGATGATGCAGATACTTTTATAAGAAAAACTGAATTTGCTATTGAAAATCTTATTGAGTTGATTAACACTGATAAACTCACGTATAAGCGATATAAGGTTTCAAGCCTATATTATAAAATTAATAAAATAAAGCTGGATAAAATTATTGTTTGGTTTTTTAGAATTTCAAGAAATCTTCTAAAAATAAATTTCAATTCCTCCTATCCTTCTATTTTATGTTATGATTTCTACCGTTTAGGTTACTTTTGTTTAATTAAAAATAAAACATAGTGCCTTTTTTCTCTATTTTAATTCCGCTATATAATAAGGAGAATAGTATTGCTGAAACATTACAATCAGTATTGGATCAAACCTTTACTAACTATGAAATCATTATCATTAATGATGGTTCTACAGATGATAGTGATAAGGTAGTAAAGGAATTTACAGACGAAAGAATATTATATTTTTCTACAAAAAACAATGGTATTTCCAAAGCTAGAAATCTGGGAATAGAAAAAGCCAATGGTAATCTTATTGCGTTTCTGGATGCAGATGACTTCTGGTATCCTAATCACCTGGAAATATTGTATAAATTATCCCAAAAATTTCCAGAAGCAGGATTATATGCTACGTCTTACGAAAAAAGGTTCAACTCGAAAGCAACTTTTCCTGCGAATTTCAAAAATATTGATGCCAAAAGCAATTCGATGATAATAGTAAAGGACTTTTTTGATGCTAGTACTATAGATCATATCGTCTGGACTTCGGCTTGTGCAGTACCTAAAAATGTTCTGAACTCCATTGGAGTTTTTGACACTTCTATCACACACGGAGCTGGAGAAGACACGGATCTTTGGATTAGAATTGCTCTGGTATTTCAGGTAGCTCTGGCTACCTATATTACAGCTACTTATAACCTGGATGCAGGTAATAGGGTTTCGAATACGGATACACTTAAAAGAAATTTTATGAATTTAGATAAGTTCCAAGAAGCAGAAAAAAATAATCAAAGTTTAAAAAACTACTTAGATCAAAACCGATATGCTATTTCGCTTCTCTATAAATCTGCTGGAGATCAGAAAACTGCAAAAAAATACAGCCAAAATATCGATTACAAAAATCTGAACATCAAACAGAAAATACTTTTAATAAGTCCTTTGTTTTTGTACAGATTTTTAAAAATAATCAGAGATAGATTAATACTTAACGCCAATATTAAACTATCTGCGTTTGAATAATGTAAAGTCATTAAAATTACGAATGTAATCTTCTTCTTCAAAAACTTCTGAAGCCAAAACAAGACATACTGATCCTGAAGAAAAATTTTCCAATTCCCTCCAAATTCCCGGCTTAATTAGCAACCCTTTATCTGGTTTATTTAAAGTGATTTTTTTTTGTTTTTCACCATCATGTAAAATTACATCAAAGCTGCCGCTTAAGGCTACCAAAAACTGACGCAGGTTTCTATGCGCGTGACCACCTCTACTGGCATCGCTGGGAACATCATATAAAAAATAAACTCGTTTTGTTTCAAATGGTATAACATCTTTCTCTACAACTGCTATATTTCCTCTTGGATCTTTTATTTTAGGAATCTCTAGAATAATACAATCCTCAACAGTTGTAGTACTTATTATCTTTTGGGTGGAAGTATTGCCTGCCATTGCGGAATTATATTTTCTATTTTAAAAATTGATACACTTTCGATCGTTCCGGCTTTACTCTGTTTGTAAAAATGCTGATCATCTACCATTCTATTCAACGCTTCGACATATGCCTGCTCATTATTGAAAGGTACTAAGATACCATTCTTACCCGTAACAATAACCTCTGAAGGACCTGATTTACAATCTACGGAGACAACAGGGGTTCCCATAGCCAGGGATTCTATCAAAACCATAGGAAAACCTTCATAATTACTAGTTAGGGTGGTAAATAATGCGTTTTTGACATATGGAAATGGATTTTTTGTAAATCCCTTAAACAGTACTGAGTCATCCAGTTTATAAGATGTAACCAGATTTTTAATTTTAACTTTATCCAGTCCATCACCTATTATAAGAAGTTTTATTCCTTGTTCAGGTAATTTTGATTGGGCATATGTTTTGATCAAAAAGCTATAATTTTTTGATTCATCCAATATTCTACCGTAAGATAAGATATATAAATCCTTAGGTATTTCCACTTTTATATCTGAAAGCGTGTTCCAATGAGATTCATCAAAAGCATTATAGATACATTTCCCTTTCTTCAGATCATATTTTTCCTTAAAATGATGTACTGATTCCTTAGAAACCCCAACCAATTGGTATGCTTTTTTATATAAATTATTTCCTAAAAACTTATTGTCAGGAAAATAACTCTTCAGATTGTAATTATGTACTACAAATACGGTATCTGTTTTTTGGTATACAAAAGTATTGATAAACCATTGCCTTAACCACCAAGGTCTCGGAGCAGCATCAATGATATAATCAAACTTGTTTTTAGAGAGTAGTTTTCTGCTAATTATAAACTTACGCCAACGTTTATATAAACCTTTATTTGATGAAGTAAGCAGTCCCAGGTTCACTAAGTTTCCTTTGTAATCATAAACTATATCATCTAAAATACTAATGATGGTTACATCATATCCTGAATTCGTTAACATTCGGGATAAAATCGCACTTGACCTTTCTGCTCCTCCTACACCTAAGGAAGAAACCATTATGCAAACTTTTATTTTGTTCCTTTCTTCCACTTCTAATTAAATACTTCTATCCGGTCCAAAAAATGATTTCCTGAATACCAATACCAATAATAGAAAATAAAAGACATAATTAAAAAAATAAGCCATAGAAGCTCCGGTAAAACCAAATTGATTAATCAAATATATACTTGCCAAATATAAAAATCCAAATGAAATAATTTCAGTAACTATATAATACCAAAACATTCTTTTAGCCAGAAACTGATAGGCTATTACCAAAGATGCTATTTTAAAAAAGTCTCCGGATAACTGCCATATAAACAAAGGCTCCATAGCCGTAAAATCATCAGTAAAAAGAATTTTAACGATGATTTTTCTTAAAAAATAGATGATCAAAAACCCCAGAAGAAATATTGGTAAGATCGTCTTATAAAAATTTAGTATTTCCCACTTAAAATCTTTGCTTCTTTTTATTTCTGACAACTTAGGAAGAAGATAAATCGTTAACAATGTTGTTATAAATAGCATATATTGATTACTAATACTCTGTATTGCCTCCCAATATCCGGCTTCTCTTACTCCTTCTGTGCTACCAATGTAATTTCTGATTCTAATAAGTACTGCCGGTAACACTGTTGCGGATATCAATGCCATCACTGAATACGAACTTAAATGTTTTATATATTTTAGTGAAATCGTGTATTCTGGTAACAGTTTTACAAAGTTTTTTTGACGTAGAGTAATCGCTATTGTTATCAATAGAGATAACGCGGGTGCAATCACGATTGCTAAAAATGCTCCCTCTAATCTGTACTTATAAACTAATAAAACTATAACAAAAAAACCTAGAACACTGCTGATGATGTTGATAAGAATATATAGTTTGTATTTAGAAAAACCATTGAGCAAGGCTAAAAGAAGTGTATTCACAGAATAAAACGGTAAAGCAATGGCTAAGGCTTTAAAAATAAAATCATAATCTTGTACGCTACCAAAAATTAAATCATTCCAAAAACCCGGATCCAAAAAAAGCCAGCCTGATAAAATTATTGTTACTATAAAACAAAGAAAATACGTTGTGGATAACATTGCGGTTAGCTCCTCTTTGTTATTTTTGAACTCTGCCGTATATTTTACTATCCCATTGTGCAACCCCAGGGTACCTATCGACTGTATTGAGGTTAAGACATTACGTAAATTACCTATGAGCGCTAATCCTTCGGGGCCTAAAAATACTGCAACCACTTTAAGGCTTACAATACCGGTAATCATTTTTACGAAAACACCGATAGCATTAAAAGAACTCACTTTTACTAAAACATTACCTTTTAATTTATCGAAGTAAGAGTTCACCCTATTAATATTGATTTAGCTTGCTAATGATATAGTCAATCTGTGGATTTTCCAACGTAATATTTATAGGAATACTAACCACTTCTTTATGTATTTTTTCTGTTATTGGCAATGACAGATCAGAGAACTCTATCAACGCTTTCTGATGATGCGGTGGAATTGGATAATGTATAAGATATCCTATTCCTACTTCATCTAAGTACTCACAAAACTCGGAGCGATTAGCTACTCTGATCACAAAAAGGTGAAATACATGATTCTCTAAACCATCCCAAAACGGTAAACGAATCTTTGTATTCTTAATTTCTGACAAGTACCGCTTTGCTATTTTTCTTCTAAACCTATTGTCGTCTTCCAGATCCTTTAGTTTTTCTAATAAAAATCCTGCCTGTAATTCATCCAGCCTGGAATTTACCCCCAGATAATCATTTCGATATTTTTTTGGTGAACCATAATTCCCGATACTCTTAACAATATCTGCTAATTTTTTATTGTTAGTAGTCACAGCACCAGCATCTCCTAATGCTCCAAGATTTTTAGTAGGATAAAAACTAAAGGATGTGGCATCACAAAGATTTCCTGCCAGGTGATCATTATTAATTTTTGCACCATGAGCCTGAGCCGCATCACTAATAACCAATAAATTTTTCTTCTTTGCTATTTCATTGATCTCTTTTATCTGCGCTAACTGACCATAGAGATGAGTAGGCAAAATAACTTTTGTGGTATCAGTAATGTGTTTTTCAATCTGTTGGACATCCAAATTAAACGTTTTTTCATCCGGCTCGACCAATACAGGTTTAAGTCCAGCATATTTTATTGACAATATGGTAGCAATAAAGGTATTTGCTGCCACGATCACCTCATCTCCGGGATTTATTTCACCCAATTCCATATATCCTCTTAGAATTAGGGTAAGCGCATCTAAACCATTGCCAGTACCTATGCAGTAGTCAGCACCGCAGAACGATGCAAATGCTCTTTCGAATTCTTGCAAAGAGCTTCCATTAATATACCTTCCAGAATCCAGAAAATTAGAAAAACAGCTTTTGAATACCTCTTGATAACGACCATTAATCTTGTGCAAATCTAAAAATGGAATCGTTTGATGCTGGTTTACCATTATAAAATTATCTAACTACTTTTATGAATACTTTACGTTTAAAAGAATTCGGCAGGATTCGGTTTTTATTATTAAAGTATTAAAAATACCTTTACAACAAAGATATTTGTTTTTGTGTAAGCCCATAAGAACGTTTGATAAATTTTTAGAGTCTTTCATATAGAGGCTTAATGTTGGTTTGATGAGAATACTATTAGTAGGAGAATATAGTCGTTTACACAATTCGCTTAAAGAAGGTTTATTAAAAAATGGACATCAGGTAACTCTTGTCGGTAACGGGGATGTATTTAAACAGTACCCAGTAGATATCAATATCGATGGTAGCTTTATAAAAAATAACTTTATACTTAATAAGATCCGACATCTTATTTTTAAAATGACCTCTATTGATCTGGCATCTATTGAGACTTTCATTAGATTTAAAAAGCATAAAAAATCACTGATCAATTACGACTTTGTTCAACTAATTAATGAAACTCCTTTTAATATTGGGTCTTATTTTGAAAAGAAACTCTTATCGTTCCTTTTCCGAAACAATAAGAAAGTCTTTTTACTCGCTTGTGGTGATGACTACAGGTATATATCCTTCCTGCTTTCAGGAAAATTTCCGTATAGTACCGTAAGTCCTTTACTGAATAATCCTAATTTAAAAAAGAAGTATCAATACACATTAAAATTTGTTTCAAAACAACAAAAAGCAATACACGATTTTGTATTTAAATATATCAAAGGTGTTATCCCTGCAAGTGTTGAATATAAAATTGCATACGAAAATACACCTAAGACATTGCCACTTATTCCTAATCCGGTCAATGTTGATGAAATTGTGTATATCCCTTTCTCGAATAATGAGAAAATAAGAATGTTTCACGGTATCAATAGCTCTAATTATCTGAAAAAGGGAAATAAATACTTTGAGGAAGCTTTATCCATTATAGTTCAAAAATATCCGGATAAAATTGAGGTTATCACCACCAGGGATCTACCTTATAAAGAATATATTAAACATTTTTTGTCCGCTCATATTATTTTGGATCAGGCACAAGCCCATGATCAAGGATACAACGCCTTAGAAGCGATGGCTATGGGAAAAGTAGTGTTTACAGGAGCTGGTACTCCTTTTACTACCTATTATAATTTAGAAAATATTGTAGCTATTGATGCTTCTCCTGATAGTAGTAAAATTGCAGACAAGCTGGAGCAATTAATTCTTAATCCAGACGAAATCTTTAAAATAGGAAAAAACGCCAGGACCTTCGTAGAAAAGGAACATCATTATAAAGCAATCGCAAAGAAATATATTGAAACTTGGAAAGCTCACGAATAGCAACTAAAAATCCAGCTTGTAAAAATCTTGTGTGTAAATTTCACAACCCAATTCTTCTTTTTGTTTCAGCAGTCCAAAATTATTTTCGGTTACTGTCCCCATATCAAAGAATTCGTATCCATCTTCTTTATATTTATTAATTAAGGATATAAAAAGATAATCTAATGCCCTATGTTTTTCACCATTGGTAGTTACAGCACCATATTGGGACTTTACTACCTTTTTAGTCTTAAAGATAGTGATGCCTGCAAGGATTTCATTATCTAAGCGAATTACAAATTGTTTTATAGAATCTGGAAATTTCTTTCTGAGCAAATGAATTTCCTCTAAGGAATGTACGGGTTTTGTATGATGCTTTTCTTCTAATCTCGGAATCAAAACATCATTCCAGAATTCAGAAAAATCATCTGCTTCTTCCAACACATAACCTATACCTTTTCTTTTTTCATAATGCTTTAATTTACTTTTATGAATAGTAATAGGCAAACTATAATTTATTGCTAGATTAAGGTCTCTACGATAGAGTTTAGCTCCAAACTCTGAAAAGAAAAACGTAAATTCATTAGAAGGTCGTTGATGATAAAAAACTGGTATTGACTTGATATATATACTAACAACTTTATGAGTACGAAGAAAAACTATGATATCAGAAATCACGTTTTTTACCTTTTCTCCCCCTATACTATTTCCTAATAACAAACCTCCATAAGTAAGTCCCAGATGAGAATGTACTTCTTCATTCATTATATTGGCCGGAAAAACTGCGACTAATTTTGATTGGTCATAAATCATTAGGGAAAAATCCTGGAATCGATCTGAATGATATTCCATAAAATCCCTATGAAAAAGAAATGTGCCATTTTTGGAATCATCTATAAAAGTATTCCAAAGTGAATAATTATCCTTTTGATATTGCTTAATCGTATACGTATGCAAAATAATTATTTGGGAAAGTGAAAATAGCCAATTTGTTTGAGTATCCGGAATATAAGCCTTACTTTTATTCTATAAGAAATCAAGCTATGCTTCTTTTCTTAGAAAAAGGTAATAAAAATTTATACCAGCAATTGCCGTGTTAGTAATAATTATTGGTAACGACCAATTGAGTAATACCCCATAAATTACAAAAGCCACACACCCCACTATATTTATAAGTCGAAGTTTTTTGATGTTACGCATTAGAAAGGATATGAGCACCATAAATGATGCAAAATATCCAACTAATTCTACCACGAGATTTTGATCTGAAAACATGAATTATTGTATTTTATCGATTAAATATGTATTTTACCGGTATTTTAAAGGTTTTTACAAGATTTTAGTCGGCATAAGCGAGTATTTTTGCTGAAAGTAAAGAAGCTTAAAAATAAACTAAGTACCCCTCAAATACGAATTGATCCCAAAACCGTAATTACCCCAAAATTTTGACAAAAAATCCCGAGTTTCCTCGGGATTTTTTATTTGTATATTTTGGAAATCAGATTATACGATCTTATTTCTTTTACGTTCTACTTCTGTTAAGAATACTTTTCTTAATCGTAGATAATTAGGAGTAACTTCTACATATTCATCTTTTTGAATATATTCTAAAGCTTCCTCCAAAGAAAATTTAATAGCAGGAACAATCTTTGCTTTATCATCGGCTCCTGAAGAACGTACATTTGATAACTTCTTGGTCTTAGTGACATTGACCGTCATATCATCTCCACGAGAATTTTCTCCGATCACCTGTCCTTCATAAATATCTTCTCCCGGATCGATAAAAAACTTTCCTCTTTCCTGTAACTTATCGATTGAATATGGAATCGCAGTACCTTTTTCCATAGAAACTAAAGAACCATTAATACGTCCCGGAATATCTCCTTTCAAAGGTTGGTATTCTTTAAAACGATGTGCCATTATAGCTTCACCTGCAGTAGCAGTCAGCAATTGATTACGCAATCCTATAATTCCTCTAGAAGGGATCAAAAATTCACATATCATACGGTCGCCTTTTGCTTCCATACTTAACATCTCCCCTTTACGCAGTGTCACCATTTCAACCGCTTTCCCAGAGACATTTTCCGGTAAATCAATGGTCAATTCTTCAATCGGTTCGCATTTTACGCCATCAATTTCTCTGATGATAACCTGAGGTTGCCCGATCTGTAATTCATATCCTTCACGACGCATCGTTTCGATCAACACAGATAAATGTAAAACACCTCGACCAAAAACCATGAACTTATCTGCACTGTCAGTTTCATTTACCCTAAGTGCGAGGTTTTTCTCTAATTCTTTTTCTAATCTTTCTTTGATATGTCTGGAAGTAACAAATTTTCCGTCTTTACCAAAAAACGGAGAGTCGTTAATAGTAAACAACATACTCATTGTAGGCTCATCGATTGCAATTGTCTTCAACCCTTCTGGGTTTTCGATATCTGCTACAGTATCTCCGATCTCAAATCCTTCCAAACCTACTAAAGCACAAATATCTCCTGCTTGTACTTCATCTACTTTCATTCTTCCTAAACCTTCGAAGGTATGAAGCTCTTTTATTTTAGATTTCTTGATAGTCCCATCGCGTTTTACTAATGACACCTGCATTCCCTCAGTCAATTTTCCTCTCTGTAAGCGACCGATTGCTATTCGTCCTGTGAATGATGAGAAATCCAGTGACGTAATTAACATCTGTAATGTTCCTTCTTCAATTTTTGGAGATGGAATGTGTTCCATCACCATATCCAATAATGGTTCAATACTATCTGTTTCTTTCTGCCAATCATCACTCATCCAGTTGTTTTTTGCAGAACCATATACCGTCGGAAAATCTAACTGCCACTCTTCTGCACCTAATTCAAACATCAGATCGAATACCTTTTCGTGAACTTCATCCGGAGTACAGTTTTCTTTATCTACTTTATTTATGACTACACAAGGCTTTAGACCAAGATCAATAGCTTTTTGTAAAACAAAACGTGTTTGTGGCATCGGTCCTTCAAAAGCATCTACCAATAATAAAACTCCATCAGCCATATTTAAAACACGCTCCACTTCTCCTCCGAAATCGGCGTGACCCGGTGTATCTATGATATTGATTTTTGTTCCTTTGTAAGTAACAGAAACATTTTTGGAAGTGATCGTTATACCTCTTTCGCGCTCCAGATCATTGTTGTCCAAAATTAAGTCTCCTGTATTTTCGTTTTCACGAAACAATTGACAGTGATACATAATTTTATCCACCAAGGTAGTTTTACCGTGATCTACGTGAGCAATAATAGCAATATTTTTTATAGCAGTCATATACGCCTGAATTTAAGGGTGCAAATGTACGTTATATTTTGATAGGTTGTATATTAAATTAAAAATATTAAAAAAGCCTAAAAATCAAGTATTTAAAACCTGTATTTGAAGCTATTTATTCTTTTAAACTCAAATTATGTATCGGAACTTTATGGTAGGTCTTTTTATTGCAAAAAACCAAAACAGGTCGGCTCGCACAATAATTATTATAACCTTCTTACTTCTTGCTATATAATCTTTTCATTCAATTGTTAAAACAAGTATCTTTGCATTCTTAAAATATCGATATGAAACTTTCTAAGATCAAAAATCTAAAAAACCTGGATGCTGATAATTTTTTTCTTCTTGCCGGACCTTGTGCTATTGAAGGAGAAGAAATGGCTTTAAAAATCGCGGAAAAAGTAGTAGAAATTACTTCTAAGCTTAAAATTCCATATGTTTTCAAAGGTTCATTTAAGAAAGCAAATCGTAGTCGTATTGATAGTTTTACAGGTATTGGAAATGAAAAGGCTTTAAAGATCTTACGTAAAGTTGGAGAAACTTTTGAAGTACCGACTGTAACAGATATCCACGAAAATGACGATGCTGCGATGGCAGCAGAATATGTTGATATTTTACAGATTCCTGCATTTTTGGTGAGACAAACAGATTTAGTAGTAGCAGCCGCTAAAACCGGAAAAACTGTAAACTTAAAGAAAGGACAATTTATGAGTCCGGAGGCGATGCAACATGCAGTTAGGAAAGTAAAAGATAGCGGTAGTGATCTGGCAATGATTACAGACAGGGGAACTATGTTTGGATATCAGGATATGATCGTAGATTTTAGAGGAATCCCAACGATGAAGGAGTATGCCACGACAGTGCTGGATGTTACGCATTCCTTACAACAACCTAACCAGTCTAGCGGAGTAACAGGTGGTAGACCTGATATGATAGAGACGATTGCACGTGCCGGAGTAGTGACCGGAGTAGATGGACTCTTTATGGAAACACATTTTGATCCTGCTAATGCTAAAAGTGATGGAGCAAATATGCTAGACCTTCAGTATTTAGAAAAACTATTAAGTAATTTAGTTGCGATCAGACAGACCGTTAATTCATTATAAATTTTTCGTTTCTAAACGCATATGCCTGGTTCAAAATAGACACCACAATATTTTCCTTAATTTCTTCTGATGCCCGATAGCGTAGGGATTTTACATATTTTCTTTTGTCTGCTTCCAGTTTATCTACGTGATCTGTAAAATATTGAGCTCCCCAAAAACCAACATCTACATATCCCTTTGTAACGTTTAGATAACAGATTGGACTTTTACCAACATAGTAAAAAGGTACTTTCCATTTGAATAATAACTCAGCTTCTGGTAATGTAGTCTCAATGATAACCTGTAGATGAAGCAAGATTGATTTAAAAGGTTCCGGTTGATTTAGTATATACTCCTCTGCTGGCTTCATTTTATAAATGGATCTTTTGTATTATTCATTAAATCTAAAAAATCATTTGCACAATTCAATATTTTAATTTTACTTTGTATTTCAAAGTACTTTAAATATGAGCACAGAAGATTATTTAAAAGATATTACAGAGATCAAGGTCTTGATGGATAAATCATCCAGATTTTTTTCTTTAAGTGGCCTATCAGGCATATTAGCAGGAATCTATGCCATCGTCGGAGCGGCGATAGCATATTATCTTGTAAGCATTAGTGGAAGAGATTATCTCATTCTACACGGAAAAATTTTTAATTATATCCTGATTGATCTGGTTGCTATAGCATTCTTAAGCGTGTTGACTGCAGCTTTATTAAGTAGTAGAAAAGCAAGAAAAAATAATGAGACTTTATGGAATAGTGCTTCCAGAAGGTTACTTACAGCTTTTCTTATTCCGTTAATAACCGGAGGTATCTTTATCATTATAAAAATTTATAATCATCACTACGGACTTACGGGTTCTTTAATGCTGATATTCTACGGATTAGCACTCGTCAACGCTTCAAAATACACTATTGGCAATGTAAAATATTTGGGATATGTAGAAATTATATTAGGTTTGATATGTGCTGTATTTCCAACCTATGGTTTTTGGTTCTGGGTGCTTGGGTTTGGAGTAATGCATATCCTATATGGTAGTTTGATTTATTTTAAACACGATAGATAAATTTCAATAAAACATTTACAGTTTGTAATAATTTAGCAACGTAATAACGAAAAAAGGTTAAACTACATTCTCAGCTGGAAAACAAGAAAATGGGTAGTATAATTAACAACATAAATAAAGCATTTGATCATCGGATTCGGTTGGGCATTATGTCTATCCTGATGGTCAATGAATATGCTGATTTTAAAATGCTAAAAGAATTGTTAGGAGCTACAGATGGTAACCTAGCTAGTCATACGAAAGCGTTAGAAAAAGAGGAATATGTTTTAGTTGAAAAATCATTTATCGGACGAAAACCCAATACGCGCTATAGCACTACCAAAAAAGGTCGTGAGGCATTTAAAAAGCACATAGATGCCATAGAAAAACTATTAAAACAATAAGATCTCGACTATACCGAATGTGGGAGTCGATATTTTTTTATCAATTTTACTTTGAATTTCAAAGTACTTTAAAACTAACAATGAGATCAATCATATTAGAAATTTTATACGAATGGAGTAAGATTCCATATCAAAGATGGTTCAAAAAAGAAACTCCGTGGGATATATCTGTATCCCAATTATTAAGGTATCCCAAAAACAGCCTTGGTTTTCACTTAGGAAGTTTTTTATTACAACATGATTTCAGCCCACAGCCCAAGCTAGAAAATCACGATGTGTTTCATGTATTGACTAAAACAGGAATTACTGTACCCGAAGAAATATTCATGCAGTACTATCTTCTTGGCAACGGAAAGAAGAGTGTATATCTCTATACAGTAATTTTCATTGGCACCCTACTCTATCCGGATAAATTAAAAATGTTCAGAGTAGCTTTTAGAAAAGGCTGTGATGCATACACATTCTATTCGCTAGATTTCAAAAAATTACTAAACCAACCATTAAACACCATACGAACTACCTTTCTAATTTCTACAGTATGCAAATAACACAATCAACAAACCGAAATGCTCTTATGGTTGCTACTTTTAGTTTCCTGTTAGGCACAATACTATTATTAGTACACCTCATTATTCCGTGGGAACAAATAATAATTATCGGACTTTTTTATGTTTTGGTCGCATCGGTCTTTAATGGAATTACATTTATAGGATTACTCGCCAATGCTATCATAAACTATCAGTATTACAGGGAAAACCTTATGACCATAGTAGTATTCCTGCTTAATATTCCGATTGCCCTTGGATACTTTTTTATAGTTATTAATAACCCTTTTCATAACTCTGTTTTATCATGAAAATTTTTCATAAGCAATTACCATTTATCAAAGGTTTTAGCATCGCAGTAACCTTTAGCCTATTACTTTTACTGATAAGAATCACAAGATTAGAATCCAATTTTTTCTTATTCCTTGTTTGGAATCTGTTTTTAGCATGCATCCCATATGGAATAACTACCATCTTAAGTTTCAGAAAAATACATGAAAATAAACTGCTGTTTGGAACCGGATTTATCCTTTGGTTGGCTTTCATTCCTAATGCTCCTTATATCCTTACAGATTTACAGCACATCCGCATAAGCACCCTAAAGTCAGTGTGGTTTGATGTATTACTCATTCTATCCTTTGCTATTAATGGCCTAATTGTGGGTTTTACTTCCTTACAAACAATGCAAGTACTCCTTCGGAAACATTTTTCAAAGAAAACAACTTATTTCATAACTCATTTGGTACTATTACTAAGTGGTTTTGGGATTTATATAGGAAGAATTCTACGATGGAACAGCTGGGATCTACTACAAAATCCGCTGGAGATTATGGGTGATATATTTCAACGAATAAGATTTCCGATAGAACACATCAATACCTGGGCATTTACACTAGGATTTGGCGGTTTTTTAATTATAACCTACCACCTGATTCAGTATTATCAAAAAGAAAATAACTAAAAAGTATATCATTATAAATTTCGAAAACTATGGAAACTCAAAAACAAAAAAAATCCTTTGGACAGTGGATAAAAACTTCGATCACCGTTCGAATGCTTATGGTAGGGATATTAATCCTGGTATTGCTTATTCCACTTTCTTTCATCAAAAACCTTATACAAGAACGTGCTTACAGACAGAAAGAAGTAGTCAGCGAGATCAATCAAAAGTGGGGCAATGAAGTCTTACTATATGGTCCAATTTTAAAAATCCCTTATCAAACACATAAGCTCAAAAAGATCTGGGACGAAAAAACCAAATCTTACATTCAGGAAGATATTATTGCCATCCATCAGGCCTTCTTTTTTCCTAATACCCTGGATATTAAAACCAATGTAGAATCCGAAAACCTAGGAAGAAGTATTTATGAATCAGTAGTCTACACTGCTGATATTAAAATTAAAGGCTCCTTCACTACTCCCAATTTTGAAACTCAGGATATTAAACCGGAGGACGTACTATGGAACAAAGCAACTGTTATTATAAATTCTACAAATTCTAAAGGAATCCGAAGTAACCTCGAACTAAAAATCGGGACCGAAAATTATCAATTACAATCGAAATATACACAAAACCATAATTCTAACAGATTTGAAACTAAATTCCTAAAGGAAATTTCATTACCAAAAGAAAACAATGTCAATTTCGAAATGGAACTAAAAGTAAATGGTAGTGAGCAGTTACGATTTATTCCGGTAGGCAGGGAAACTAATGTGGAGATGACATCCAACTGGGCTTCTCCAAGTTTTAATGGCAATTATCTTCCTGATACAAAAACCAAAGAGATTACCGAAAATGGTTTTAAAGCAAGCTGGAAAGTTTTACAAATTAACAGGGAGTTTGAACAAGAGTTTTTTGGTGATTTACCACATATCAACTCATCCGCTTTTGGGGTAAAATTATTGATCCCAGTCGATGAATATCAAAAAAGTGAGCGTGCCACCAAATACGGATATTTGGTAATTGCTTTGACATTTTTAATTTTCTTTCTGATACAAACCGTGAGTAAGATACAGATCCACCCATTCCAGTATTTAATGATCGGATTGGCACTTACTATGTTTTATACTTTGTTGATCTCAATTTCCGAACATTCCAGCTTTTTGTACGCTTATGGAGTAGCCGGAATCGCCGTAGTCTTATTGATTTCTATTTATTCTAAAGCAATTCTGAAAAGTTTTAAGTTTATGGGATTTATCGGAGCTTCACTCACTACGTTGTATGTATTTATCTTTGTGATCATTCAGTTAGAAAACTACGCACTGTTGGTAGGAAGCATAGGACTATTCCTTATTCTTGGTACGATTATGATGGTATCCAGAAAAATAGATTGGGGCAATGATGGAGTTTAATAAATTACGAATCTAGAATTATGATTTGGAGAATTATTGAAAGTTGGAATTGCCAATTTTTAACTTTCATTCATATTTTGCCCTAACTACTCAATACTAATTACTATCTACTCATAATTCTCAAATCGCAATTATAAAATGCTTGTTAGTTAAGAAAAGTCGTACCTCGTATTTTTGAGGTGCGGCTTTTTTTAATAAATTCTTGTTCCCGTTCTTAATTGTCTTTTCAAAATAAAACTATTACTTTTCAATTCTGAATAAATTCCAGTTTTTATTGGAATAAAAAAAAGAAAATTACTAATGAAAAAGATCATTTTTATAGCCTTTATAGCACTGGCTGGTTTAACAATTCTTTCTTGTAAAGAAAGCTCAAAGAGTGACAAAACAATTACTGAAGAGATAAAATTTACCAAAGAGGGAGAACTTTCAGTTTATAGACTAAAGGATTCTTTACCTAATCAAATTGTTACTTTGGATATCGAAATTGCTGATAATGATTACGAAAGAGAAACTGGTCTGATGTACCGTACTGCTATGCAGGAAAAAAGAGGGATGCTTTTTATTCAGAAAGCTTTTAGACCACAAAGTTTCTATATGAAAAACACTCTTATTCCATTAGATATTATTTATATAGACGATCAATATAAAATTGTGAGTTTCCAAAAAAACACGAAACCACTTGACGAAACATCTTTACCGTCTGGAAAACCAGCAAAGTATGTCTTGGAAATAAATGCCGGATTATCCGATCAATGGAATTTAAAAGAGGGAGATTCTGTATCTTTTACTAACAATAAATAAAACAGGAAAGAATACCCTTAAATATTCTGAAACGGAATGCGATAGTTTTGATTTGTTTACAGCACAAATCACAATCAAAATATACCTATTTTTCCATATCTAACTTTTTGAAAATAAAACATCAAATTATAATATGGATTCAAAAATCAAAACAGTTGCTCGGGTAGGTTACGGTGCTAAGGGCGTAGTGTATGGAGTAACAGGAATATTGGCGTTTATGACTGCATTCAATCTAGGGGGGCAAAAGGCAGGAAAACTACAAGTTATTCAATTTTTAGAAGAACAGTCATTTGGCAAATTAATCCTTGCAGTATTAGGCATCGGTCTGATATGTTATGCTGTTTGGAGATTTATGCAAAGTATTTCTGACCCTGAAGGCATTGGCTCGGACGGCAAAGGCACTATAAAAAGAATTAGTTTCTTTATTAGTGGTGCTGTATATTTAGCCTTGGGTATTTTTTCTATCGTAGAGATTTTCAGTAACGCAGGTAATAACGGAGATTCTTCAGGTTTAGGTAATTTTTCCTCTTATATTTTTATAGGTATTGGAATAGCATTGGCGACTAAAAGTGTTTATCAATTTATAAAAGCTTATAAAGGTGATTTTCTTGAAAAGTTTAAGATTGCTGAGATATCCAGTGCCACGCTGAAAACATCTTTAAAACGAATCGGATATGCCGGATTAGTTTCTCGCGGAATAGTTGTTGGAATTATAGCTTACTTTTTTATCAAAGGAGGAATCAATACTTCTTCTTCGGGAGAAATGAAAGGAACTACTGAAGCTTTTTCTTTTATACAGGAAAATACGTCAGGGCCCTGGATTTTCGGATTGGTAGCTTTAGGACTTCTATGTTATGGTATTTATATGTTTGCTATGGCAAAATATAGATCGTTTGATGATTAAATGTAAACTTTTTACTACATAGTCAAGCCAAGGCGTTTAATTTAAAATAACTTTTAAACTCCTTATCAATCATTTCTCACTGGTTATCTACACTTTCACATCGGGTTTGCAACCACAGCGAATTGGTTTCTCGTTTTGTAATTTTAGGAGCGGGTGCTTCTTGTACAGTAGTTGTTTTAAAATAATCCTTTTTATTATTAAGATCCGGTGATCCTCTAAACGCTTCTATTTGTACTTTTTTTCCAATTAATGCTTCATCAAATACGATGGTGAGTTGGTTTTTGTCATCTACCAGCTCCATTTTAGCATAAGTTCTTACCTAATTACTGTTTAAAATTTCCCTTTTAAGCAACTGCCCATCTTCAGAAAATTCTTCCTTCATTAGAAGTTTACCGCCTTTTTTATTGTCATCAGTTAAATCATAGTAATTCCATTTTCCAATTGGTATACCTTTTTTATATAAAGCTTCAACATAAGTTTGTTGTTCAACATACATATTTGGTTTAGTTTCTGTCCAAATACCATCCTTAGTATTGTCTTTTATTTTTCCAGTTTCTGAAGCATTATTGACCTTCCCTTCTTTTTGTACGAAATATGGAACAATATTGCCTGAGTCCAGAATCTTGAATTTTTCATAATATTTCAATATTGTTTCATCTTCAAGAACTAGAAAAGATTTTAAATGAATAATTTTTTCTTGGTCGATAAAGTAATACTTTCCTGAATGAGAAAATTCAAATACATTTTTGGAATATCCAATGTTTAAACCGTCAATAATTTCGCCATTAGTACTATGGTACGTTAACAGGTTTTGATAATCTGGTGTTAATGGATTAAACTGGGATACTATTAATGCACTAACACCTTTACCAATATCAGTTATTTTAAAAACTGGAATGTTTATAGAATTACTTCCTTTTTGCTTAATTATATAATTAACATAATCATCATAATAATTAAAATACTTATCTGTTTTTTCAATAAAACAATTGGTAGAATCTTTATTAATTTCTGGTGACGTATTGTACATAATCGAATCGAATCTTTTACTGACAGATTCTAAGTTAATTTCATACTTTCCTTTTTTTCTATCTTCTACTTCATAAATTGATGGATAATTCCACTTTTTTGGAAAATTAATCAATATATTTTTGTCTCCAAATGGCAAATTAACTTCTTGAATAGATTTGTATAGTGTGTCTTGACTATTTCTAAGAAGGATTTGCTCAGAATTGTTAGAGGTCTTTTGCGATATTTCCTTTTGAAGTTTTGTTAAATCCTTATTTTTACATCCAATAGAAATAAGTAAAATTAGACTCCAATTTATAATATTATTTTTCATTATTTATATTTAGGATCAAACCTAATGATTTCATTCTTAGGAGCACCTCCGGAATGTAGATGATCATTATGTCTTGAATTAGAACTAGTTGTTCCCGTTAGACTACTAAATCTGGGTGCACTACCCTTAATTTGTTTAACAAAACCAAAATTCAGCATAGCATTAATGAATTTTTGTTGACGTATTTTATCTAAAGCTCCATTGGATTTTAATAAATAACTAGTATCAATGGCATAACCATTATTATGAGAAAGACTTGGATAGCTACTACCATCTTTATAGGAAGAACCTCCGCTTTTTATATCAGGATAACCGCATTCAGCTAATGCTCCGATGAAAGCTGCAAAAACTTCTGGTTGGCTAAATCGTCTTAAAGTTTCGTGCCAAATAAATTTTATTTTTATTTCTCCATTCTTATAATTTAATCCATTGTTAGGCATTACAACCATATATACTTTTTCATCAGTTGCGGTATAATAAAGGTGAGTATATCCGGCAACTAGATTTCCTTCAGTGTAAACATCATTATTAGTAAGTATCCAAGTTGTTTTAGCATCAACACCGGAGACTCCTTTTGAAGCATAATCTATTTTTGTAGCAGAAGATTTCTCTGATGCCGAAGGTTCCTTGGTCTTATTACCACTACCCATTTTTAAAGTTTCATATATCTCGCATTCACAAATATTGTGTTTGTTACCATTTTTATCATGATACCTGTATTTTATTTTAGTTAATCCATCTAGATTTAACTTACTCATTTTCCCATCGTGATAAATATGAATGGTATTAGGAGTCTCTAATTTAAAATAACTTTTAAACTCCTTATCAATCATTTCGCCCGGGCTTTCTATACTTTCACATTGGGCCTGTAGCCAGAGCGAAGTGGTTTCTCGTTTTGTAATTTTAGGAGCGGGTGCTTCTTGTACTGTTGTAGTTCTTACATAATCTTTTTTATTATTAAGATCCGGTGATCCTCTAAACGCTTCTATTTGTAATTTTTTCCAATTAATGCTTCATCAAATACGATGGTGAGTTGGTTTTTGTCATCTACCACTTCTGTTTTTGCGTATGTATATAACCCTGCTTTACTTTTGGAGATGATATAAGTACTTTATTTATTTTCAAAAATTTTTCTTTTCAGCAATTTTCCTTCTTCAGAATATTCCTCAATCATTAGGAGTTTTGAGCCTTTTCGATTGTTATCAGCAAGATTATAGTAATTCCACTTACCTATTGGTTTACCCTCTTTGTATTTAGCCATTAAATAAGTGTTTTCGCCTAAAAATCTGTTGTATTTTATTTCTATCCAATCTCCAGTTTTAGTATTGTTTTTTATTTCTCCTTTTTCCGATTTGCTATTAAACTTACCTTCTTTTTGTTCAAAATAAGGAACAACATTTCCCGAGTTTAATATTTTGTATTTAACGATTCTACTACTTGATGATTCCCCTTCATAGATATAAAAATTTCTTAAGTAGATAATACCATTGTTAATATAAAAATTATTCGAATAGGCGTGCTGATCTCCACTACCAATTAAACATATATTTAATCCATCTACTAAACCTTTCTGACCGTCATGAATAACAAGATCTAATCTTTGAAGAATACCGGAACTTTGATTGTAATTTTCTTTTTTGTAAATCGAAATAGTAGTTTTTTCATTGAAATAAAAACGTTTAATTAAGTCAAAATTTGGTAATCCTTTCTCTTTTTTAAGGCTATAAAAACTATCATAATAAGGTACAAAATGATTTTTCCCCTTATATGATATATCATCTGAGATATTTTCTGATTTATTGAGTTTATTTGATTTTTCAATTTCCCTAAGTCGCAAATTGAATTTATTTTTATCAGCCTCTTCAGACTCATTACCTCTATATGACCAAAATTCAGGAAAATCAGTTAATAATGATTGTGAACCAATTTCTTGATTTACCCATTTAGATTTGGATTCAGTTTGTTGTTGAGTGTAGGAGGTATTTGCTCGTGAACTCAGGTTCTCAAGATTACTATTGCTTTTAGAAGTTAAATTACAGCCTAAAACAAAAATAGTAAAAGAGAGTGTTAATATAAATCGAATCATTACAGTTTATTTTTATTTTATAACTAATTCACCACAATGTAAATGTGTGTCGTGTAAGGATCCCGCATCTCTTGAACTATGTCCAGTAAGAGTATCGAGATAACTAGTGCTACCTCTTCTTCGTTTGGTGAAGCCAAAATTTTCCATTGCTGCAATTATTTTATTGTCTTCGACCTTTTTATACTTATAACCTGTATCAATAGCGAAACCGTTACTATGTTCTAAACTAGGAAAAGCTGAGCCGTCTTGATAACAAGATCCGCCACAAGAAACATCGAATTCAACTTCAGCCAAAGCTCCAATAAAAGCGGCAAAATAATATGGGTTAGAATATTTTCTAAGTGTTCTATGAAAATGGAATTTCATTTTTGGCTTTTTGGATCTATTGATTTCTTTCATATGTACAAGTGTCACCTCTTCATTATAGCACTTGTATTCTATTTTGTAATGTTCTTGATTATATTTTTTTCCATCGGTAATCACATCACCATTAGCATATACTCGAGAAGTTTTTGCATCAACTCCACTAACATTTTTTGAGACATAATCTATAGTGTTTACAGCTGCTTCTGTTCTGAAGCTTGATACTGGTTTACCAATAGCTTTCTTTTTAACTCTGAGCAAATTCCCATCACAGATATGAAATGAATCACCATTTTTATCATGATATCGGTATTTTATTTTGGTTAATCCATCTAGGTTTAACTTGCTAATCTTCCCATCATAATAAATATGAATAGTATCGGGGGTAATAAATTTAAAGTTTTCTTTAAACTCCTTATCAATCATTTCTCCCGGGCTTTCTACACTTTCGCATTGGGTTTGCAACCATAGCGAAGTGGTTTCGCGTTTGGTAATTTTAGGAGCGGGTGCTTCTTGTACTGTAGTTGTCTTAACATAATCCTTAGCATTATTAAGATCCGGTGATCCTCTAAATGTTTCTATTTGTACTTTTTTTCCAACCAAGGCTTTATCAAAAACCAGTGTTAGCTGATTTTTATTATTTACAATCTCTGATTTCGCATAGGTATACCAACCTGATTTGCTTTTAGCATCGATATATGTCTTTTCTTTATCTGCTGTCGTTGCTTTTGGATCTCCCTGAATATAAAAACCTGAGTTCGATTATTAGAACAAGCAAATTTGATTTGTATTTTGAGTTTGGAATCTGATGTGCGGTTTTTT
>CANMSL010000024.1 GCA_947500505.1 uncultured Aquimarina sp.
AGTAATCGATATTGATTTTGGCGAAAATTGTTTTTCAATTTGCCAAAATGGTGATTGACAAAAAGGAGTACAAACCTGCGGTACATCAGTAATCGATATTGATTTTGGCGAAAATTGTTTTTCAATTTGCCAAAATGGTGATCGACAAAAAGGAGTACAAACCTGCGGTACATCAGTAATTGATATTGATTTTGGCGAAAATTGTTTTTCAATTTGCCAAAATGGTGATTGACAAAAAGGAGTACAAACCTGCGGTACATAAGTAATCGATATTGGTTTTGGCGAAAATTGTTTTTCAATTTGCCAAAATGGTGATCGACAAAAAGGAGTACAAACCTGCGGTACATAAGTAATCGATATTGATTTTGGCGAAAATTGTTTTTCAATTTGCCAAAATGGTGATCGACAAAAAGGAGTACAAACCAGATTCTTGTTTTTTTATAATTTTCGCAGTCTTATTTATAACTAAAAAATAGCGTACATATATAGTTAAAAAAACCATTTTCCTTTGAGGATTCGACTTATTATTTCATAAAAAAATAAGCAATCATTAAATTTTCATTAGAGTTTTTGTGTAAGTGTTAACTTTTTATCAACACGAAAACGTTTGCGTAAGGTTTCAAACGTTTTCGCTATCGGTAAAAATATTACATTGAGATAAATTTAACACAAACACTTACTTTTATGAAAACTTTTAAGTTCATTTATTTACTGTTGACGGTATCTATTGTTTTAGTATCGTGTAACAAAGATGAGGTTTTTGAATCTGTAGAAACAGAAACGGTAAAACCTGAAGAATTAATTTCTACTAGAGCTGGTCTCAAGACAATCGGAACCGGAGTAATGATGCAGGCATTTTATTGGGATGTTCCTGCCGGAGGTACATGGTGGAATGTAATTAAAGGAAAGGTTAATTCCTGGAGTAATGCTGGGATTGATGCAATCTGGTTACCACCTGCTAGTAAAGCTCAAAATGGAGCATTCTCGATGGGATATGATCCTTTTGATTATTATGATTTTGGACAGTTTAATCAAATGGGGAGCACTGAAACCAGATTTGGATCTAAATCAGAATTAGAATCTTTGATCTCCAGTGCTCACAATAAAGGCCTTAATGTAATCGCGGATATAGTAATTAACCATAATAGTGGTGGTGATTCGGAATGGAATGAATTTGCCGGGAAAAATACGTACACAAAGTTTAATCCGTTATCTAATAAATTTAATAGAACAAAATACGATTTCCATCCAAATGAAGCATACAATTCTGATAGTGGTTTTTTTGGTGGATTCCCTGATCTAAGTCATAATAAGACCTATGTTCAGGATTGGTTATGGAAAAGAAGTAATTCTGTAGCTAAGTATTATAAAAACACAATGGGGTTTGATGGATACAGGTTTGACTACGTAAAAGGTTTTGCTCCTTGGGTGGCAAATGAATTTCGTAAATCAACAGGCGTATTTGGAGTTGGTGAGTACTGGGATGGAAATGTAAATACATTAAAATGGTGGACAGATCAGGCACAGATGTCAGCCTTTGATTTTGCTTGTTATTATAAGATGAGGGATGCATTTGTAGGTAATAACCTTAATGCACTTAGCGGAGATATGCTTTGGAAAAGAAATGCTTCAAGAGCTGTTACTTTTGTAGCTAATCATGATACCGATGAAATTTATACCAATAAGCTACTGGCATATGCGTATATTTTGACGCACGAAGGTTATCCGGCTGTTTTTTATAGAGATTATGAAGATTGGTTAGATAAGAACAAATTAAATAACTTAATTTGGATTCATAATAATCTGGCTGGCGGAAACACTTCAAACCTTTGGACGGATAATGATGAATATATTTCCAGAAGAAATGGTGGTGGAGGTAAGAACGGTTTGATTGTCTATATAAATAATTCTAATTCCTGGAAAGAAAGATGGATTCAGACGAACTGGTCTAGTAGACGAATAAAAGATTATACAGGTAATTCTAGTTGGGAACCTGTTACGCAAGGAGGAAGGTGGGTAAAGATACAAGCGCCGCCAAAAGGATACACAGTTTGGTCTCTTAAGTAAATGATTCTTTACTGTTTACAGAAAATGATTATTATATGTATAGTTTACAGTTTTTTACTTATTTTTAGTTGTTAGAAGCAGGTGAGAAACTGTTTTCTGTGTAGTATTAATAATGTCCAAATTCAAAAATGTATTAAAAATTTAACTTCCTTAAAAAAAAGCTTTGTAGATAATACTTTTGTAGTATATTTGCAGCCTAATTTTTAAAGAAAGGAGGTAACACTATGTTAATTATACCAGTTAAAGACGGAGAAAATATAGATAGAGCGTTAAAACGTTTTAAGCGTAAATTCGACAGAACAGGAACTATGCGTCAGCTGCGTAAGCGTCAGGCGTTCACAAAGCCTTCTGTAGAGCGTAGAGCTCAGATTCAAAAAGCGCAGTATATTCAGCACTTAAGGGATCAAGAAGAGATTTAAAACAAGTTGAAACGTTGTATGTATTGATTTCTCTTAGAAGGAATCGAACTTCGTTTTTCAGTATATATAAATTAAAACCATTAGATGCTAAAAGTTTTATACTTTTACAATCTAATGGTTTTTTATGTTTCTGAATGAATTTATAGATTATTTAATTTTAGAAAAGAAATACTCCAGGCATACGATTACCGCTTATAAAGCAGATTTGTTGTCTTTTATTGAATTTCACGAAATAGAGTATGGTGACCGAGATATTTTAAAATCAAATTATTCACAAATTCGCTCTTGGATTGTTTGTTTGGTAAATAAAGGTGTTTCTAATCGAACTATCAACAGGAAAATATCTTCACTTAAAACTTTTTATAAGTTTTTGCTTAAATCTGATCAGATAGATAAAAACCCTTTAACAAAGCATCAGGCTCTAAAAGCATCTAAAAAAATACAAATCCCATTTTCTATTCTCGAAGTTGATAAAGTTTTAGCGGGATTAAATGACGCAAAAGATTTTAGAAGTGTCCGAGATAGGCTCATAGTGGAGCTTTTTTATGCAACCGGAATGCGAAGAATAGAACTGATAAACCTTAAATTGGTAGACCTGGATATTTCTAAAAAACAGATAAAAGTTTTGGGTAAGCGCAATAAAGAGAGGTTTATTCCCTTGCTTTCATCTTCAATAATTATTTTAAAACAATATTTAGTGTTAAGAGCAGAGGTTTTGGCGGATCCTGAAATTCCTTTTTTACTACTAACAGAAAAAGGAGTTAAAATATACGAAACACTTGTGTATCGAATCATAAATAGTTATTTTAGTAAGGCATCTTCAAAGGTTAAAACTAGTCCGCATATATTGAGACATTCATTTGCGACACACCTGCTTAACGAAGGTGCGGATTTAAATGCTGTAAAAGAATTGCTTGGTCATTCCAGTTTAGCCGCTACACAAGTATATACGCATCAAAGTGTGGCTCAGTTGGCTAAAGTTTATAATCAGTCTCATCCAAGGAATAAGAAGTAACGCATGTTTTGTGCTACTATCTTTTAGGCTTTAAAAATTTGTTCAACCAATTAAAATAACACCTATGAAAGTGAACTTGCAATCCGTAAATTTTAATGCAGACCAGAAATTGGTAAATTTTACTCAAGCAAAATTGGATAAGTTAGAAAATCATTTTAGTCGTATTATTTATGCTGATGTTTTTTTGAAAGTTATGAATACAAGTGGAAAAGAAAATAAAATTACTGAGATCTTATTGAGTGTTCCTGGAGATGAATTTATAATTAAAAAAATAAACAAAAGTTTTGAAGAAGGTGTCGATGAGTGTGTAAGTTCATTGGAAAGACAATTACGAAAACGGAAAGAAAAATTAAATGCACATGTTTGATGATTTTTTTTTTAAAAATTGTTTTGTGTAAGAAATAAATTCTATACATTTGCAGTCCGTTAGAAATAGCGGACTTTTTTATGCTTAAAAGAGTAACCAAAAGCCGATGTAGCTCAGCTGGCTAGAGCAGCTGATTTGTAATCAGCAGGTCGTGGGTTCGAGTCCCTCCATCGGCTCTTGAAATATTGAAGTTTGCAAGGGGTTTTCTAGTTTGAATTGTGTTCGAGCTATACGAAAATTAGGGACGAGAAGTTTATCCTGAGCAATGTCGAAGGGAGTCCCTCCATCGGCTCTTGAAATATTGAAGTTTGTAAGGGATTTTCTAGTTTGAATTGTGTTCGAGCTATACGAAAATTAGGGACGAGAAGTTTATCCTGAGCAATGTCGAATGGAGTCCCTCCATCGGCTCTTGAAATATTGAAGTTTGCAAGGGATTTTCTAGTTTGAATTGTGTTCGAGCTATATGAAAATTAGGGACGAGAATTTTATCCTGAGCAATGTCGAAGGGAGTCCCTCCATCGACTCTTTTAGAGTGTTTATTTTGAATAAAATTAAAGCTTTAAAAATTAAATTTTGAAATGTAAAATATTTGATTACTTTTGCGCATTCAAAATTTAGAAGTTCATTCTAAAATAATGATTTAAATTGGGGAGATACTCAAGCGGCCAACGAGGACAGACTGTAAATCTGTTGGTTTTTACCTTCGCAGGTTCGAATCCTGCTCTCCCCACAACCTTCAATTTTGATTTCAGAATTGTAAATGCGGGAGTAGCTCAGTTGGTAGAGCGTCAGCCTTCCAAGCTGAATGTCGCCGGTTCGAACCCGGTCTCCCGCTCTAAAAAATACAGAGCTAATCTTGATGCAGTATTAGCATTGGATTTTTAAAATAAAAGTAATGATAAATCGGTTTTCTTTCGATATATAATGAAGGACTCTGGTTTATCATTGTATACTTTAAAAAGCCGGTGTAGCTCAGGGGTAGAGCGTTTCCTTGGTAAGGAAGAGGTCACGAGTTCAAATCTCGTCATTGGCTCTTGGTTCAGAAGCATTAATTGAACACTAATATATAACTAAGATTAAATAAATTAATTATGGCAAAGGAAACTTTCGATCGTTCCAAACCGCACTTAAATATTGGTACTATTGGACACGTTGATCACGGTAAAACAACTTTAACGGCTGCGATTACTAAGGTATTGTCGGATGCTGGTCTTTCTGAGGCTAGAGATTTCGATACTATCGATAACGCTCCAGAAGAAAAAGAAAGAGGTATAACTATTAATACTTCTCACGTAGAGTACCAAACAGAAAATCGTCACTATGCACACGTTGACTGTCCAGGTCACGCCGATTATGTAAAGAATATGGTTACTGGTGCGGCTCAGATGGATGGAGCAATCTTAGTGGTTGCTGCTACAGATGGTCCAATGCCACAAACTCGTGAGCACATCCTTTTAGGACGTCAGGTAGGTATTCCAAGAATCGTTGTATTCCTTAATAAAGTGGATATGGTTGATGACGAGGAGTTGTTAGAGCTAGTAGAGATGGAAGTAAGAGATCTTCTTTCTTTTTACGAGTATGATGGAGATAACGGGCCTGTAGTTTCTGGTTCTGCTCTTGGAGCTCTAAACGGAGAGCAAAAATGGGTTGATACTGTAATGGAATTAATGAAGGAAGTAGATGCTTGGATCGAAGAACCATTACGTGAGATCGACAAGCCTTTCTTAATGCCTATCGAAGATGTATTCTCTATTACTGGTCGTGGAACTGTAGCAACAGGTCGTATCGAAACTGGTATTGCTAATACTGGAGATCCCGTAGAGATTATCGGTATGGGAGCCGAGAAATTAACTTCTACCATCACAGGAATTGAAATGTTCCGTCAGATTTTAGATAGAGGTGAAGCTGGTGATAATGCTGGTATCTTATTAAGAGGTATTGAGAAAACTCAAATTTCTCGTGGTATGGTAATCACTAAACCAGGATCTGTAACTCCACACAAAAACTTCAAAGCTGAGGTATATATCCTTAAGAAAGAAGAAGGTGGGCGTCACACTCCATTCCATAACAATTACCGTCCTCAGTTCTACGTTCGTACGACTGACGTAACTGGAAACATTGCGCTTCCTGATGGAGTTGAAATGGTAATGCCTGGAGATAACTTAACAATTACTGTTGAGCTAATTCAGCCAATTGCAATGAATGTAGGTCTTCGTTTTGCTATCCGTGAAGGTGGTAGAACAGTAGGTGCTGGACAGGTAACTGAAATTTTAGACTAAACAAATATTAGATATTTAAGGAAAGGTATTCGCTAAGGCGAATACCTTGACTTATGTATACGGGTTTAGCTCAGTTGGTAGAGCACTGGTCTCCAAAACCAGGTGTCGGGAGTTCGAGCCTCTCAACCCGTGCAAATGAATACCTTACTTTTTTTTGGGGTATTCTGTTGAATAATAAAATTGAATTTGGGCGAGAAGCCTGTCCTGAGCTAAGTCGAAGGGAGCCTCTCAACCCGTGCTTAAGTAGCTTGTGCTGATATTCATTGCATAAAGCTTGTAGAATGAATTTCAAATGACAATAGTTTTTGTCATTAAAAAGAATAACAAGATGGCTGGATTAATAAATTACATTACGGAATCATATAACGAGTTGAAAAACCACGTAACCTGGACTCCTTGGCCAGAGGCTCAAAGGCTGACTTTGGTTACTATAGTTTTTTCAGTTATTTTTTCTTTGGCTATCTGGGGAGTTGATACTGTATTCAGTAATGTGATAGAGTATTATTTCACTTTAGTTAAATCATAAAGTAAAATGGCTGAGGTTAGTAATACAAAGAAATGGTACGTTGTACGTGCTGTAAGTGGTCAAGAGAACAAGGTCAAAGACTATATTGAGCGAGAAATTGCTCACATGGGTATGGAAGACTATGTTTCTCAAATTTTGGTGCCAACAGAAAAAGTAGTTCAGATCCGAAACGGTAAAAAGATAAATAAAGAAAGAGTATATTTTCCTGGGTACGTAATGATTGAAGCAAACCTTTCTGGAGAAATACCCCACATAATAAAATCTATTAATGGAGTTATTGGTTTTCTTGGAGAAGTAAAAGGAGGAGATCCAGTGCCGTTAAGAAAAGCGGAAATTAATAGAATGCTCGGTAAAGTTGATGAGCTAGCTGTGAAAACTGATAATGTGGCTATTCCTTACACTGTTGGAGAAACAGTAAAAGTAATCGATGGTCCTTTTAATGGCTTTAATGGAACTGTAGAAAAGGTTAATGAAGAAAAGCGTAAGCTAGAGGTGATGGTTAAGATTTTCGGAAGAAAAACACCATTAGAATTAAGCTATATGCAAGTAGAAAAAGTATAATAATTGTTACATTATATATTCTGAGTTGTTCTTATTGCTTCCACTTTATAGAACAATTCTAATTTAAAATTAGAAAAATGGCTAAAGAGATAAGTAAGGTTGTAAAGCTTCAAGTACGTGGAGGAGCGGCTAATCCATCCCCACCAGTTGGACCTGCTTTAGGTGCTGCCGGAGTAAATATCATGGAATTCTGTAAGCAATTCAATGGTAGGACACAGGATAAGGCTGGTAAAGTATTACCGGTTGTTATAAGTGTTTACAAAGACAAATCTTTTGACTTTGTAATTAAAACTCCACCTGCGGCAGTTCAGATACTGGAAGCAGCAAAAACGAAAAAAGGTTCAGGAGAGCCAAATCGTAAAAAAGTGGCTAGTGTTACTTGGGATCAAGTTCGTGCGATAGCAGAAGATAAGATGCAAGATTTAAATGCATTTACTGTAGAATCTGCTATGAAAATGATTGCCGGTACCGCTCGTTCAATGGGTGTAACTGTAAAAGGACAAGCTCCTTTTTAATCCAAAAACGTGTAGAAAATGGCAAAAGTAACTAAAAAGCAAAAAGAAGTTAGAGCTAAGGTTGATAAGAATAAAGCTTATTCAATAGATGAAGCTTCAGCTTTGGTAAAAGAAATAACAAACGTAAATTTTGATGCCTCTGTAGATCTTGCAGTTCGTCTGAATGTGGATCCTCGTAAAGCAAATCAAATGGTACGTGGTGTGGTAACATTACCTCACGGAACAGGTAAGGATGTTAAAGTTCTCGCATTGGTAACACCGGATAAAGAAGCTGAAGCAAAAGAAGCAGGAGCTGATTTTGTAGGTCTTGATGAGTATCTTGATAAGATTAAAGGTGGATGGACTGATGTTGATGTGATCATAACAATGCCAAGTGTTATGGGTAAATTAGGGCCATTAGGTCGGGTTTTAGGACCTAGAGGTTTAATGCCTAACCCTAAAACTGGTACAGTAACAATGGATATAGCAAAAGCTGTTTCTGATGTAAAAGCTGGTAAAATTGATTTTAAAGTTGATAAAACCGGTATTGTTCACGCTGCAATCGGAAAGTCATCGTTTTCTGCTGAAAAAATCGCAGGAAATGCAAAAGAACTAATAACAACATTAGTGAAGTTAAAACCTGTGGCCGCTAAAGGTGTATATATTAAATCAATTTATATGTCATCTACAATGAGCCCTGGTGTGGAGATTGATTCTAAGAACTTTGCTGGGTAATTAAGATAAACGATTATGACAAGAGAAGAAAAATCACAAGTAATTGAAGACTTAACTGCTCAGTTAGCTGAAAACTCTAATATCTATTTAGCTGATATTTCAGGTTTGGATGCAGGAACAACTTCAAATCTACGTCGAGCTTGTTTTAAAGCTAACGTATCATTAAAAGTAATTAAGAATACTCTCCTTGCGAAAGCAATGGAGAAATCAGATAAGGATTTTGGAGAATTACCAGAGGTGTTAAAAGGCAATACTTCTATTATGTTCTCTGAAACAGGTAACGCACCAGCAAAAGTGATCAAGGAATTTCGTAAGAAGTCCGAGAAGCCTTTATTGAAGGGAGCTTTTGTAGAAGAAGCAATCTTTGTTGGTGATGAAACTCTGGATGCACTTGTTGATATCAAGTCTAAAGAAGAAGTTATCGGTGAAATTATTGGCTTACTACAGTCGCCTGCTAAGAATGTTATTTCAGCATTAAAATCAAGCGGTGGTACCATAGCTGGTATTCTTAAAACATTATCCGAAAAAGAAGGATAATCTAGGCGAGTACGCACTTTTTAACAAATTATATTTCAATTAAAAAATTATTTAAAACGATAGAAAATGGCAGATTTAAAAGATTTCGCAGAACAATTAGTTAACTTAACGGTAAAAGAAGTTAATGAGTTAGCTGATATATTAAAAGAAGAGTATGGTATCGAGCCTGCTGCTGCTGCAGTAGCTGTTGCTGCTGGTGGTGGAGCCGCTGGTGGAGATGCCGCTGAAGAAAAAACTGAATTTGATGTAATCCTTAAAGCAGCTGGTGGTGCTAAATTGGCAGTTGTTAAGCTTGTGAAGGAATTAACTGGACTAGGTCTTAAAGAGGCCAAGGGATTAGTTGATGATGCTCCAAGTGCAATCAAAGAAGGTATTGCTAAAGATGAAGCAGAAGCTCTTAAAGCTCAATTAGAAGAGGCTGGAGCTGAGGTTGAGCTTAAGTAAGCTTACCACATATTGACATAGAGGTTTAGACCTGGAGAATTCTCTCTGAGGTCTAAACCATTTTGCGTATATAAATACGATGTATTAAAATACGCTGTTTTTTAAATTTTAATTTAATTCCGTCCATTGATGTTAGCAACGCAAACTGAAAGATTGAATTTTTCTTCTGTAAAGAATAGACCTGAATATCCAGATTTTTTAGATATCCAGATTAAATCTTTTCAGGACTTCTTTCAATTAGAAACAAAGTCTGAAGAAAGAGGAAATGAGGGTCTTTATAATACCTTCATGGAAAATTTCCCGATTACGGATACACGTAATCAATTTGTACTAGAATTTTTAGACTATTTTGTAGATCCGCCAAGATATGATTTACAAGAATGTATAGAGAGAGGTCTTACCTATAGTGTACCTCTTAAGGCTCGTTTGAAACTTTTCTGTACGGATCCTGAACACGAGGATTTCGAAACTATTGTTCAGGATGTATATTTAGGCACGATTCCTTACATGACTCCTAGTGGTACATTTTGTATCAATGGTGCAGAACGTGTTGTTGTATCGCAATTACACCGTTCTCCTGGTGTGTTCTTTGGACAGTCATTCCATGCGAATGGAACAAAATTGTATTCTGCCAGAGTAATTCCTTTTAAAGGTTCATGGATAGAATTTGCAACTGATATCAATAGCGTTATGTACGCGTATATTGATAGAAAGAAAAAATTGCCGGTAACGACACTTTTCCGTGCTATCGGTTTTGAAAGAGATAAAGATATTTTAGAGATTTTTGACCTTGCAGAAGAGGTGAAAGTTTCTAAATCTGGATTAAAGAAAGTATTAGGTCGTAAACTTGCCGCACGTGTTTTAAATACCTGGCATGAAGATTTCGTTGATGAAGATACGGGAGAAGTTGTTTCTATCGAGCGTAACGAAATTGTATTGGATCGTGATACTGTTCTAGATAAAGATCACTTAGATGAGATCGTGGATTCTGGTGCTAAAACTATTTTGCTTCATAAAGAAGATAATCAAAAAGGTGATTATGCCATCATCCATAATACATTACAAAAAGATCCTACGAATTCTGAAAAAGAAGCCGTAGAACACATATACCGTCAATTGCGTAATGCAGAACCACCAGATGAGGAAACTGCCAGAGGTATTATTGACAAGTTATTCTTCTCAGACCAACGTTACAACTTAGGTGAAGTAGGTCGCTACAGAATGAATAAAAAATTAGGTCTTAATATCGAAATGGATAAGCAAGTGCTTACCAAAGAAGATATTATTACTATTATAAAATACTTAATAGAGTTAATCAACTCTAAGGCTGAAATTGATGATATTGATCACCTTTCTAACCGTCGTGTAAGAACGGTAGGAGAACAGTTGTCACAACAGTTTGGTGTTGGTTTAGCTCGTATGGCTCGTACAATCCGTGAGCGTATGAATGTTAGGGATAATGAAGTATTTACGCCAATTGATTTGATCAATGCTAAAACTTTATCGTCAGTAATTAATTCATTCTTCGGAACGAATCAGCTTTCTCAGTTTATGGATCAAACAAATCCATTAGCAGAGATCACTCATAAGCGCAGATTATCTGCACTTGGACCTGGTGGTTTATCAAGGGAAAGAGCAGGTTTCGAGGTTCGAGACGTTCATTATACACACTATGGGCGTTTATGTCCTATAGAAACGCCTGAAGGTCCAAATATTGGTTTGATTTCTTCATTAGCTGTGTTTGCGAAAGTAAATTCTATGGGATTCCTGGAAACACCTTATCGCAAAGTTGAAGAAGGTAAGGTAGATTTAAGTGAGTTTAAATACCTAAGTGCGGAAGAGGAAGAAGAAAAATTGATAATGCAGGCTAACTTACCATTAAAAGAGGATGGTACTATAGAAAGTGAAAAGGTAATTGCACGTATGGAGGGTGACTTCCCGGTGATCGATCCGTCATCTGTAAATTACGCAGATGTTGCTCCAAACCAGATTGCTTCTATTTCGGCTTCGTTAATTCCTTTCTTAGAACATGATGATGCGAACCGTGCTTTAATGGGATCAAATATGATGCGTCAGGCAGTTCCATTATTAAGAGTAGATGCACCTATTGTAGGTACTGGATTGGAGCGTCAAGTAGCGTCAGATTCCAGAGTACTAATAAATGCTGAAGGAGCCGGTGTTGTTGAGTATGTAGATGCTCAAAAAATTACTATTAAGTACGATAGAACAGAAGAGGAGAGAATGGTAAGTTTTGACAGTGATTCAAAAACTTATAATTTAATCAAGTTCCGTAAAACTAACCAAGGTACTTCAATTAACTTGAAACCAATCGTAAGGGTTGGAGATAGAGTAAATAAAGGACAGGTTTTATGTCAGGGATATGCAACCGAAAATGGAGAGCTTGCGTTAGGTAGAAATATGAAGGTTGCCTTCATGCCTTGGAAAGGTTATAATTTTGAGGATGCAATCGTGATTTCTGAAAAAGTAGTTAGAGATGATATCTTTACGTCAATTCATATTGATGAGTATTCTTTAGAAGTGAGAGATACTAAGTTAGGGAATGAAGAATTAACTAATGATATTCCTAATGTTTCTGAAGAAGCTACTAAAGATCTTGATGAAAACGGAATGATCCGTATTGGTGCAGAAATTAAACCGGGAGATATTCTTATCGGTAAGATCACACCAAAAGGAGAAAGTGACCCAACACCAGAAGAAAAACTACTAAGAGCTATTTTCGGTGATAAAGCGGGAGATGTTAAAGATGCTTCTTTAAAAGCTTCTCCATCTTTACACGGTGTTGTAATTGATAAGAAGTTGTTTGCACGTGCTATCAAGGATAAGCGTAAACGTTCTCAGGACAAAGAGGATATTTCTATCTTAGAAAGGTCTTATGATGCTAAATTTGCCTTATTAAAAGCAGAATTAGTAGATAAATTATTCGTAATCGTTGGAGGTAAGACTTCTCAAGGGGTTATTAATGACCTAGGAGAAGAAGTGCTTCCAAAAGGTAAGAAGTTTACTCAGAAAATGCTTAATAGCGTTGATGATTACGCACACCTTACCAAAGGTACGTGGACTACTGACGATAACCTTAATAAGATGGTTGCGGATCTGATCCACAATTTTAAGATTAAAGAAAATGATCTACAAGGTAACTTACGTAGAGAGAAATTTACAATCTCTGTGGGAGATGAATTACCTTCTGGAATTATAAAACTTGCTAAAGTTTACATTGCTAAAAAACGTAAACTAAAAGTAGGGGATAAAATGGCAGGTCGTCACGGTAACAAAGGTATTGTTGCACGTATCGTAAGAGAAGAAGATATGCCATTCTTAGAAGACGGAACACCGGTAGATATCGTATTGAATCCATTAGGGGTACCTTCTCGTATGAATATTGGTCAGATTTATGAAACCGTTTTAGGTTGGGCGGGTCAGAAATTAGGTAGAAAATACGCTACTCCGATTTTTGACGGAGCTTCTTTAGATCAGATTAATGAATTTACAGATGAAGCAGGAATTCCAAGATTCGGACATACATATTTATATGACGGTGGTACAGGAGATCGTTTTGATCAACCGGCAACTGTTGGTGTGATTTATATGCTTAAGTTAGGGCATATGGTTGACGATAAAATGCACGCACGTTCTATTGGTCCATATTCATTGATTACGCAGCAACCACTTGGTGGTAAAGCTCAGTTTGGAGGTCAGCGTTTTGGAGAAATGGAAGTATGGGCACTAGAAGCTTATGGAGCTTCTGCTACCCTTCGTGAAATATTGACTGTTAAATCTGATGATGTAATAGGAAGAGCTAAGACATACGAAAGTATTGTAAAAGGTGAACCTATGCCAGAACCGGGATTACCGGAATCATTCAACGTACTTATGCACGAATTGAAAGGTTTGGGTCTGGATATCAGATTAGAAGAATAATAAAGAATATTCAAACTGTCATCCTGAGCTTGTCGAAGGAGACAGTTTGTTTCAAACTATTATTCAATTTTAAATTACAATAATTCTTAAGCAACCATATATTATGGCAAGAAATAATGATAAGAATACAGTAAAGAGATTTAATAAAATCTCGATAGGTTTAGCATCTCCTGAGTCAATTTTAGCGGCGTCGCAGGGAGAGGTTTTAAAACCTGAAACTATCAATTATCGTACTCACAAACCTGAACGTGATGGTTTGTTCTGTGAGCGTATTTTTGGACCTGTAAAGGACTTTGAGTGTGCTTGTGGTAAATATAAAAGAATTCGTTACAAAGGTATTGTTTGTGATCGATGTGGAGTTGAAGTAACGGAAAAGAAAGTCCGTAGAGATCGTGTAGGTCATATTAATTTAGTTGTGCCGGTAGCACACATATGGTACTTCCGCTCTTTGCCAAATAAAATAGGATATTTATTAGGATTACCATCTAAGAAATTAGATATGATCATTTACTATGAAAGATACGTAGTAATCCAACCGGGTATCGCTAAAAATGAAGAAGGAGAACCAGTTCAGAAAATGGATTTCCTTACAGAAGAAGAATATCTTAATATCTTAGACAGTCTTCCTCAGGAGAATTTATATCTTGATGATACGGATCCGAATAAATTCATCGCTAAGATGGGGGCAGAGTGCCTTATCGAAATTTTAAAGAGAATTGATCTTGATGAGTTATCATACGAATTAAGGCATAAAGCGAATAACGAAACTTCTAAACAACGTAAAACTGAAGCTTTAAAACGTCTTCAGGTTGTAGAGTCGTTACGTGATGCAAATAAGAATAGAGAAAACCGTCCGGAATGGATGATTCTTAAAGTGGTGCCTGTGATTCCGCCAGAATTACGTCCTTTAGTACCACTAGATGGTGGTCGTTTTGCTACTTCTGATTTAAATGATTTATATCGTCGTGTGATTATACGTAATAATCGTCTGAAGCGTTTGATGGAAATCAAAGCTCCTGAAGTGATTTTACGTAATGAGAAACGTATGTTACAGGAGTCTGTTGATTCTCTATTTGATAATACTCGTAAAGCTTCTGCAGTTAAAACAGATTCTAACAGACCATTAAAATCTTTATCAGATTCGTTAAAAGGTAAGCAAGGACGTTTCCGTCAGAACTTACTTGGTAAACGTGTGGATTATTCTGCTCGTTCTGTTATCGTTGTAGGACCGGAATTGAAATTATTTGAATGTGGTCTTCCTAAAAATATGGCCGCTGAGTTATACAAACCATTTGTGATCAGAAAGTTGATTGAACGTGGTATTGTAAAAACAGTAAAGTCTGCAAAGAAAATAATAGATAGAAAAGAGCCCGTTGTTTGGGATATCTTAGAGAATGTTCTAAAAGGACATCCGGTATTACTAAACCGTGCTCCTACGCTTCACCGTTTAGGTATTCAGGCTTTCCAGCCGAAACTTATTGAAGGTAAAGCAATACAGCTACACCCCTTGGTATGTACAGCATTTAACGCCGATTTTGATGGAGATCAGATGGCGGTACATTTACCACTAGGACCAGAAGCAATATTAGAAGCTCAGTTATTAATGTTGGCTTCTCATAATATCTTAAACCCTGCTAATGGTTCACCGGTAACAGTACCTTCTCAGGATATGGTATTAGGTCTATATTATATGACTAAGTCCCGTAGATCTACACCAGAATTAGAAATTAAAGGCGAGGATTTAACGTTTTATTCTCCAGAAGAGGTAATCATTGCCTATAATGAGAAAAGACTTGATATCAATGCTAATATCAAAGTTAGAACAAAAGATATCGACGAAAATGGAGAGTTAGTTACTAAAATCATAGAAACTACAACGGGTAGAGTTTTATTTAATGAAAAAGTACCTGAGAAAGCTGGTTATATTAATGAAGTATTGACTAAAAAGTCTCTTAGAGATATTATTGGTGATATTTTAAAAGTGACCAGTGTTCCTGAAACTGCAGCTTTCTTAGATGAAATCAAAACATTAGGTTATAACTTTGCATTTAGAGGTGGACTGTCATTTAGCTTAGGTGATATTATTATTCCTAAGGAAAAGCATACTATGATTGCTGATGCTAATAAACAGGTAGATAATATTGTAGCAAACTACAATATGGGTCTTATTACTAATAATGAGCGTTATAATCAGGTAATTGATATATGGACATCAACTAATGCTGAGTTGACAGAGTTGTCGATGAAACGTATTAGAGAAGATCAACAAGGATTTAACTCGGTATATATGATGCTTGATTCTGGAGCAAGGGGATCTAAAGAACAGATTCGTCAGCTTACAGGAATGCGTGGATTGATGGCTAAACCGAAAAAATCAAATTCAGCTGGTGGAGAAATCATTGAGAACCCGATTCTTTCTAACTTTAAAGAAGGACTTTCGATTCTAGAATACTTTATCTCTACTCACGGTGCTCGTAAAGGTCTTGCGGATACAGCACTTAAAACGGCAGATGCAGGATACCTTACTCGTCGTTTAGTGGATGTTGCACAAGATGTAATTGTTAATGTTGAGGATTGTGAAACATTAAGAGGAGTAGAGGTTAGCCCATTAAAGAAAAATGAAGAGATTATAGAAGGTCTTGCTGCCAGAATTACAGGTAGAACTTCGTTGATGGATGTTATCAATCCATTAACTCAAGAAGTACTTGTAGAAGCTGGTGTAGAGATTGATGATGAAACCGCTAAGAATATAGAAAACTCTCCTGTAGAATCTGTAGAAGTTCGTTCCGCTCTTACCTGTGAAGCTAAGAAAGGTATATGTGTCAAATGTTATGGACGTAACCTAGCTACTGGTAAAACAGTTCAGCGAGGTGAAGCAGTAGGTGTTGTTGCTGCCCAGTCAATTGGGGAACCGGGAACACAGCTTACATTACGTACATTCCACGTTGGAGGTATTGCAAGTAACATTTCGGAGGAAAATCAATTAAAATCTAAATTTGCCGGAAAAGCGGAAATTGAAGAATTGAAAACGGTGAAAGGTCAGGATGCCGACGGAAATGAGATTGACGTAGTAATTTCTCGTACTTCTGAAGTTAAGATTATCGATCCAAAAACGAAGATCGTACTAAGTACAAATCTTATCCCTTACGGTTCTCAATTATTTATTAAGAATGGAGATGCGGTTGAAAAAGATCAGAGTATCTGCCAATGGGATCCTTATAATGGTGTGATTATTTCGGAATTTGCCGGAAAAGTAAGCTATGAAAATGTAGAGCAAGGTGTAACATATCAGGTAGAAATCGATGAACAAACTGGATTCCAGGAAAAAGTAATCTCAGAATCACGTGATAAGAAAAAGATACCTACGCTTCTAATTATGGGTAAAGGGGATGAAGTTCTTCGTTCTTATAATTTACCGGTTGGAGCTCACTTGATGGTAGATGATAATGAAAAGATCGAAGTTGGTAAAGTGTTGGTTAAGATTCCTCGTAAGTCAGCAAAAGCTGGGGATATTACAGGAGGTCTTCCTCGTGTAACAGAATTATTTGAAGCACGTAATCCGTCAAATCCTGCAGTTGTAAGTGAGATAGATGGTGTAGTATCATTTGGTAAAATCAAGCGTGGTAACCGTGAGATTATTGTAGAATCCAGAATTGGTGAAATCAAGAAGTATCTTGTGAAATTATCTAATCAGATTCTTGTACAGGAGAACGATTTTGTACGTGCAGGTATGCCTTTATCTGATGGTTCTGTAACTCCAGAAGATATTTTAAAGATCAAAGGACCTTCTGCGGTACAACAATACTTGGTGAATGAGGTTCAGGAAGTATATCGATTACAAGGAGTGAAGATTAATGACAAGCATTTTGAGGTTGTAGTACGTCAAATGATGCGTAAAGTTAGAATTCAAGATCCGGGAGATACTATTTTCTTAGAGAATCAACTGGTTCATAAAGCTGACTTCATTGAAGAAAATGATTCTATTTTCGGAATGAAGGTAGTTGAAGATGCTGGTGATAGCGAAAACCTGAAAGCAGGTCAGATTATATCACCAAGAGATCTTAGAGATGAAAATTCTATTCTAAGAAGAGAAGATAAGAATTTAGTAGAAGCAAGAGATGTTACTCCTGCAACAGCGACTCCAATACTTCAGGGTATTACCAGAGCTTCGCTTCAGACTAAATCGTTTATCTCTGCAGCATCATTCCAGGAAACAACCAAAGTGTTAAACGAAGCTGCAGTAAGTGGTAAGGTTGATGATCTGGAAGGATTGAAAGAGAATGTAATCGTTGGACATAGAATTCCAGCTGGAACCGGTATGAGAGACTATGAGAGTATCATAGTAGGTTCTAAGGAAGAGTTTGAAGACCGAATGGAACAACGACAAGAAGTTAATTATAATTAATCAGCAAAGCCTGCCTATTGGCAGGCTTTCTGCTTTAAGAACCATTGTGTTCTAATAAACAATTTTCAAAATGGCGGACGAAAAGAAACAAAAACAAAATCAATTAAACATAGAGTTGGATGATGCTATAGCAGATGGAGTATACAGTAATCTGGCTATTATCAATCATTCAGTATCCGAATTCGTGGTAGATTTTGTGAATATTATGCCCGGAAGACCTAAAAGTAAGGTGAAGAGTAGAATTATCTTAACTCCTCAACACGCCAAAAGACTTTTGAAAGCATTAGGAGATAATGTATCAAGATTCGAGGCTGCCCACGGAGAAATCAAAGATTATGAGCAACCACCAATCCCTTTAAATTTTGGTCCTACAGGACAGGCATAGAATTTAATTGATACAAAATAAAGAATCCGCTGATTTTCTAAACTTAGCGGATTTTTTTTGAAATATATTGTACTTGATCCGAAGGCGATTTTTTCCTATCTTAATCATCCTTTTTTAATAGCAAATAAATATGTCTGATCGAATTAAAACTTATCCGGAATTCTACAGGTTTTATTTAACAGAACATCAAAATAAAACAAGTAGGACATTGCATTTTATCGGAACTTTTTTGGTATTCGTTATTATAGCTGTTGCTATATATTACGGTTGGAGTTGGAAATGGTTGTTAGTACCAGTTACTGGATATGGTTTTGCCTGGGTAGGTCACGCTTTTTTCGAAAAAAACAAACCGGCAACTTTTAAATATCCTTTTTGGAGTTTGATTTCTGACTTTAAGTTGTTCTTCGAAATCCTTCTAGGAAAACGCTCTTTTGATAGTTCTAAAGATTAATATAGATTTTTTCTATTGTTGGGAGGTATGCAATAAGTTTTTAAAATATAAAAATAAAAACTAGATTACATATTTTATATCTAACAGTGTTTTATTTTTATTCCGTATTAAGTATTCGATTTTTTAGGAAATAACCTTAAAGATCCTCTAATTTAACTTTAGAATTCTGAAGTAAAATGAAAAGTTATTGAAGGATATTTTTGCTGAGTCATTTGTAAACTAAATGAGGAGTCTGCTAAAAATACTAATTGTCCTTGCTTATCCTTGGCCAGAAACTTGCTTTTTACACGTTTAAAATCTTTAAATTCATCATTAGTTTCATCTTCCACATCTACCCAACAAGCTTTATGGACATTTAGATTTTCATAGGTGCATTTAGCCCCATATTCGTGCTCTAACCTGTACTGTATTACCTCATACTGAAGAGCACCAACCGTACCAATTACTTTTCTTCCGTTTAGTTCTAGAGTAAATAATTGAGCAACCCCTTCATCCATTAATTGATCAATACCTTTGGCTAACTGTTTGGATTTCATCGGATCAGCATTATTGATATACCTGAAATGTTCTGGAGAGAAACTAGGAATCCCTTTATAATTTAATTGTTCTCCGGTAGTTAACGTATCACCAATTTTAAAATTCCCGGTATCATGTAATCCAACAATATCACCCGGATATGAGATGTCTACAATTTCCTTTTTTTCTGCAAAAAAGGCGTTTGGACTAGAAAATTTAAGCTTTTTATTATGTCTGGTATGGAGGTAAGATACATTCCTTTCAAACGTTCCGGAGACTATTTTAATGAAGGCTAATCGATCACGATGTTTTGGATCCATATTCGCATGAATCTTAAATACGAAACCGGTAAAATCTTTTTCATCTGGCTGAACAACTCTAATATCGCTTTCTTTGGGTCTTGGTGTTGGCGCAATTGATACAAAACAATCCAATAATTCTCGTACACCAAAATTATTTAGTGCTGAACCAAAGAAAACAGGTTGTAAATTTCCATTTTGATAAGCTTCTTTATCGAATGAAGGGTAGATGCCATCTACTAATTCTATCTCTTCACGTAAATTCTCAGCTGCAGTATCACCAATGAGTGTATTTAGTTCTGGGGAGGATAAATCGGATATTTCTATAGTTTCTTCTATGTTTTTTCTACTATCTCCACTAAACAGATTGATGTTTTTTTCCCAAATATTGTAGATTCCTCTGAAATCATAACCCATTCCAATAGGAAAACTCAAAGGAGTTACCTTTAAACCAAGTTTTTGTTCCACTTCATCCAGAAGCTCGAAAGCATCTTTTCCTTCACGATCCAATTTATTGATAAAAACGATCATAGGAATATTTCGCATCCTACAAACCGAAACTAATTTCTCAGTTTGCTCCTCTACACCTTTTGCAACATCAATTACCACGATTACACTGTCTACAGCTGTTAGCGTCCTAAAAGTATCTTCTGCAAAATCTTTATGTCCGGGAGTATCCAGAATATTTATTTTGATCCCCTGATATTCAAAAGCCAAAACAGAGGTGGCAACAGAAATTCCTCTTTGACGCTCTATTTCCATAAAATCACTTGTTGCGCCTTTTTTTATTTTGTTGGATTTAACAGCTCCTGCCTCTTGTATAGCACCTCCAAATAGGAGCAATTTTTCTGTTAAAGTAGTTTTACCGGCATCAGGATGGGAAATGATTCCAAAAGTTCTTCTTCTTTTTATTTCGTTAGTGAATTTCATTGTAGTTCTATAGCTAAAGTTTGCAAATATACTACTTAAAAGCATAAAGGGGATAGAACCTTATAAACTAATAGTTTCCGAAATATTGTATTTTAAATATGTTTTATGGCTAAAAAAAATGCATTTCGTCGAAAATCTGAAAAATATACGGGAAAAAAGTTATTAAAATTATAAATCTATTGCAATATTTGTATATTGTAAACATTACGGTTTTTCCGTAATATTTGTGATATGAAGTTTTAATTTACTAGAATAAAGTATAGAATACTAGTTAATTAGAATTTTTTTTATGTATATGAAAACCAAACCTATTTGGTATTCGTATATACATTATATAAACCATCGTCATATGAAAAAAAATACCCAAATCGTATTGGGTCAAAAAGTATGTATGCTTCTTTTGACCTTTATTTTCTTATTTACCTACAACGCCACCGCACAGGAAGGAAGTGATGGCGATTTAGTAGTGTCAGCTGCAAATACTGTTCTAAATACTTATAGTCCGATTACATCAGATATATCCGCTGGGTCAACTACGATTGATGTCAATAGCATCGTTGTGGATCTTGGAGGTCTTTCTAGTGGAGATCTTATTCTGATTTATCAAGCACAAGGAGCAACAATTGATACCAGTAATAGTGTTAATTATGGAGACGTTACTGATTATGGAAGTGCAGGTTTATATGAGTTTGGTTATGTTTTAAATACTAGTTCAAATACTATAACATTAACGTGTGAAATAGCGAATAACTATTTCGTTGCAGGAAGAACTCAAGTAATTAAAGTTCCTCAATATGATACATTGACTATACAAGCTGGAGCATCGGTTACGGCATTACCTTGGGAAGATTTTGCTGGTAGTAGACGTGGTGGAGTGGTTGTAATTACAGCAACTACCATAAACATAAATGGAGATATAGATACCTCTGGTCTTGGCTTTAGAGGAGGTGTTATTGAGAATAGTACATCACCAACTGGCGCTAATTTGGAAGCTGATTATGTTTCAACCAGTAATGGCGATGCTGCCGAAAAAGGTGAAAGTATTGTTGGTTTTCAAGCTGATTATGATGCTTTAGGAGGAAGATACGGAAGAGGAGCACCGGCTAATGGAGGAGGTGGTGGAAATGGCCATAACTCAGGTGGCGGAGGTGGTTCCAACGGAAATAACGGTAATGTATGGTTTAATGGTGCCGGAGTTATGTGCGCTGGTTGTACAGGAGCTGCAGCTTGGACTTTAGATCCGGATTATATTGCTAACGGTAATACTCTGACTAATTCTTCTGGGGGAGGAAGAGGAGGTTATTCATATGCTTCTAGTAATCAAAATGCATTAACACTAGCTCCTGGTAGTAATGCCTGGGGAGGTGACAGAAGAGATCCCGTAGGAGGATTAGGCGGTAGACCACTAATCGCAAACGAACAAAATAGAATATTCCTCGGAGGAGGAGGAGGAGCTGGAGATAGAAATAACAGTGCTAGTCAAGATGCTGCCAATGGAGGTGGTATTATTATGTTAAGCGCAGATACTATCACAGGATCTGGAAATATAATTACAAATGGAGCTAATGCTTTACCAACAGTACCAAATCATAATGATGCACCTGGTGGAGGTGGAGGTGGAGGTAGTATTGTTTTACGAGCTGCTTCAATCGCGAATTCTTTGACTTTGAGTGCCAATGGTGGTAATGGTGGGGATCAGTTAATTACTAGTAATGAAAGTGAAGGTCCTGGAGGAGGAGGAGGAGCTGGTTTTGTAGCTATTTCTGCGGGTACACCTATAATTAATGTAAGTGGTGGATCTAATGGTATCACTACGAGTGGTGCTGTTACTGAGTTTCCGGCAAATGGAGCGACAATTGGAGCTAATGGAGAGATTGTTAATAGTATTAGTCCTAATACTGTTAATTGCGTAAATACGGGTACTATAAGCGGAGTAGTTTATAATGATGCTGATGGAGATGGATCTCAAAATGGAGGAGAATCTGGTATAGGAAGTGTTACCATAGTTATAACAGATGTTAATGGTAACACACAAACAATACAAACAAACTCTGATGGAACATATAGTGCTACATTACCTCCAGGTAATGCAACTATTGATATTCTGGATTCTGATCCTGAATTACCATTGAATGCAATACAAACGCAAGGAGACGACCCAACTGTTATTACGGTAGTTGATGGAATAAATACAGCATCAGTTTCTGATGGTTTTGTTGCTGATACTGACGGAGATGGTATAGGTGATCCTCTAGATAATTGTCCGAATAATGCAAACCCAGGTCAAGAAGATACTGATAATGATGGTTTTGGCGATGTTTGTGATATCGAAATAGATGCGGTTGATGATTTAGGTGCTACGGTAGTAGAGGGAATAGGAGGACAAACTGTAGCTAACGTTTTAAGTAATGATGATATTGAAGGAGCAACACCTACCACGTCAACGGTGGACCTAACCTTAGTGAATTCAGATAATCCAGGAATTACTCTTAACGCAGGGAGCGGTTCGGTAGATGTGGCCAGCTCTGTTCCTGTTGGAGAGTATACATTGACTTATCAAATTTGCCCTACAGGATCTACACTTTCTTGCGATATAGCAGTGGTTAGTATTGTAGTGCTAAAAGATAGTGATGGTGATTCGGTTCCGGATACTACCGATTTAGATGATGATAACGATGGTATTTTAGACAGCAATGAGAATGGGTGTGCTTCTGGAGATACTCGTGTTAATTTTACATTGTTATCAGAAGATTTTGGAGTAGGTAATGGCGCTCGTGTTTCTTCAGTATATACAAATTATAGCTATGAAGATGGAACAGGTTCGGGTAATGGTGCTGGGAATCCAATTGATCTTCAGGACGGAGAATATACTATATTCGAAGATATTCAGGCAACTGCCCCAACTTTTGCTTCTGTTGTTTGGAAAACAATTGGTGATCACACTACAGGACCAACAGATTTTACAGGTAGAATGGCTATTTACAATTCTAACAATATAGCAGGTCTTGAATTCTATAGAAGATCAGTTTTTAATGTAGTTGAAGGACAACCACTTAATATAGCGTTTTGGGCTATAAATATTGATTTTGAAAATTCGCCTAGCACTGATAGTAGAGTGTTTCCAAATATAACTTGTAATATAGAACAAGGAGGATCGGTGGTATATACCTTTAATACCGGAGATTTATTAAGAACCGTTGATTGGCAAGAATTTACAGGAGCTTTTACTCCGACTTCTAGTGATCCTATTGAGTTCGTACTCATAAACAATGCTCCTGGTGGATCTGGTAACGATTTGGCAATAGATGATATATTGATTTCACAAAGTCTTTGTGATTTTGATGGGGATAGTATACCAAATACCCAAGATACGGATTCTGATAATGACGGGTGTAGTGATGCTAATGAAGCATATGATAATATTAATGCAGATGGAGGAGACGGCGAGGCTTATGGAACTGGAACACCTCCTACCACTGATCCTTCTACGGGATTAGTCGTTTCGGAGATAGGAATCAACTACAGTATAGGAACTAATGCCTCAGTTACAAACACGGGTATAAATGTATGTACAGAACCTACAGTTACTAGTATTAATAGCCCAACAGTTACGGAGGGTACAGATCTGGTACATACGGTTACTTTTAGCGGAGCTACTGTAAACCCAACAGATTATTCTTTTGTGTTGGCAGATGTTACGGCTACTGCAGGTGCAGATTATACAAACGCTCCAACTTTTAGTAATGGAGTTACCTTATCAGGAGGGGTAATTACAGTTCCAGTTGGGGTATCCGACTTTACGGTTACTTATCCTACATTGACCGATGTTTTAGCGGACAATGGGGAAACAACAAGTTTGACGGTAGAAGGAGTTAGCGGAACCGGAACAATCAATGATCCGGCAGCTCCTACGGTTGATATAGTAAGTAGTCCAACAGTTACGGAAGGTACCGACTTAGTGCATACAGTTACTTTAAGCGGAGCTACCAGCAATCCAACAGATTATCCATTTGTATTAGCAGATGGTACGGCTACTGCAGGTGCAGATTATACAAACGCTCCAACTTTTAGTAATGGAGTTACCTTATCAGGAGGGGTAATCACGGTTCCAGCCGGAGTTACCGACTTTACGGTTACCTATCCTACATTGACCGATGCTCTAGCAGATAATGGGGAAACAACAAGTTTAACGGTAGGAGGAGTTAACGGAACCGGAACGATTAATGATCCGGCCCCCACGGTAAGCATCAATGATGTGACGGTAGCTGAAGGAGACGCTGCTGTCTTTGCAGTTACCCTAAGCAATCCAAGCAGTGAGGCTATCACGGTTACCTTTACGATTGATGATGTAACAGCAGTAGAGACCGGCGACTATACAGAACCGGCTACACTGACCGTTACGATTCCTGCAGGCAGTACGACAGTGAATGTAACCGTCCCTACGGTGGAGGATACTACCAACGAACCTACGGAGACCTTTGAGGTGAATATCACAAATGCAGAGACCGATACGACCAATACTACGCTAACAGTAAGTGACAACCAGGGAATCGGTACGATCACAGACGATGATGGAGTTCCTACGGTAAGTATCAATGATGTCACGGTAGCTGAAGGGGACGCTGCTGTCTTTGCAGTTACCCTAAGCAACCCGAGCAGTGAGGCTATCACGGTTACCTTTACGATTGATGATGTCACGGCAGTAGAGACAGGCGACTATACAGAACCGGCTACACTGACAGTTACGATTCCTGCAGGCAGTACGACAGTGAATGTAACCGTCCCTACGGTGGAGGATACTACCAACGAACCTACGGAGACCTTTGAGGTGAATATCACAAATGCAGAGACCGATACGACCAATACTACGCTAACAGTAAGTGACGACCAGGGAATCGGTACGATCACAGACGATGATGGAGTTCCTACGGTAAGTATCAATGATGTCACCGTTGCAGAAGGGGACGCTGCTGTCTTTGCAGTTACCCTAAGCAATCCAAGCAGTGAGGCTATCACGGTTACCTTTACGGTGGATGATGTCACGGCTACCGAGACCGGAGATTATACAGAACCGGCTACACTGACCGTTACGATTCCTGCGGGCAGTACGACAGTGAATGTAACCGTCCCTACGGTGGAGGATACTACGAATGAACCTACGGAGACCTTCGAGGTGAATATCACAAATGCAGAGACCGATACCACGAATACTACGCTAACAGTAAGTGACGACCAGGGAATCGGTACGATCACCGACGATGATGCAGTTCCCACGGTAAGTATCAATGATGTCACGGTAGCTGAAGGGGACAATGCTGTCTTTGCAGTTACGCTAAGCAATCCAAGCAGTGAGGCTATCACGGTTACCTTTACGATTGATGATGTCACAGCAGTAGAGACAGGCGACTATACAGAACCGGCTACACTGACAGTTACGATTCCTGCGGGCAGTACGACAGTGAATGTAACCGTCCCTACGGTGGAGGATACTACCAATGAACCTACGGAGACCTTTGAGGTGAATATCACAAATGCAGAGACCGATACGACCAATACTACGCTAACAGTAAGTGACAACCAGGGAATCGGTACGATCACAGACGATGATGGAGTTCCCACGGTAAGTATCAATGATGTCACGGTAGCTGAAGGGGACGCTGCTGTCTTTGCAGTTACCCTAAGCAACCCGAGCAGTGAGGCTATCACGGTTACCTTTACGGTGGATGATGTCACGGCTACCGAGACCGGAGATTATACAGAACCGGCTACACTGACAGTTACGATTCCTGCAGGCAGTACGACAGTGAATGTAACCGTCCCTACGGTGGAGGATACTACGAATGAACCTACGGAGACCTTTGAGGTGAATATCACAAATGCAGAGACCGATACGACCAATACTACGCTAACAGTAAGTGACAACCAGGGAATCGGTACGATCACAGACGATGATGGAGTTCCTACGGTAAGTATCAATGATGTCACCGTTGCAGAGGGAGATGCTGCTGTCTTTGCAGTTACCCTAAGCAATCCAAGCAGTGAGGCTATCACGGTTACCTTTACGATTGATGATGTCACGGCAGTAGAGACAGGCGACTATACAGAACCGGCTACATTGACCGTTACCATTCCTGCGGGCAGTACCACAGTGAATGTAACCGTCCCTACGGTGGAGGATACTACCAACGAACCTACGGAGACCTTCGAGGTGAATATCACAAATGCAGAGACCGATACCACCAATACTACGCTAACAGTAAGTGACAACCAGGGAATCGGTACGATCACAGACGATGATGGAGTTCCTACGGTAAGTATCAATGATGTCACGGTAGCTGAAGGGGACGCTGCTGTCTTTGCAGTTACCCTAAGCAACCCGAGCAGTGAGGCTATCACGGTTACCTTTACGATTGATGATGTCACGGCAGTAGAGACAGGCGACTATACAGAACCGGCTACACTGACCGTTACGATTCCTGCGGGCAGTACGACAGTGAATGTAACCGTTCCTACGGTGGAGGATACGACGAATGAACCCACGGAGACCTTTGAGGTGAATATCACAAATGCAGAGACCGATACGACGAATACTACGCTAACAGTAAGTGACGATCAGGGAATCGGTACGATCACAGACGATGATGGAGTTCCTACGGTAAGTATCAATGATGTCACCGTTGCAGAAGGGGACAATGCTGTCTTTGCAGTTACGCTAAGCAATCCAAGCAGTGAGGCTATCACGGTTACCTTTACGATTGATGATGTAACGGCAGTAGAGACCGGCGACTATACAGAACCGGCTACTTTAACGGTTACGATTCCTGCAGGCAGTACGACAGTGAATGTAACCGTCCCTACGGTGGAGGATACTACCAACGAACCTACGGAGACCTTTGAGGTGAATATCACAAATGCAGAGACCGATACGACCAATACTACGCTAACAGTAAGTGACGACCAGGGAATCGGTACGATCACCGATGATGATGCAGTTCCTACGGTAAGTATCAATGATGTCACCGTTGCAGAAGGAGACGCTGCTGTCTTTGCAGTTACGCTAAGCAATCCAAGCAGTGAGGCTATCACGGTTACCTTTACGATTGATGATGTCACGGCAGTAGAGACCGGCGACTATACCGAACCTGCTACTTTAACGGTTACCATTCCTGCGGGCAGTACGACAGTGAATGTAACCGTTCCTACGGTGGAGGATACGACCAGTGAACCTACGGAGACCTTTGAGGTGAATATCACAAATGCAGAGACCGATACCACCAATACTACGCTAACAGTAAGTGACGACCAGGGAATCGGTACGATCACCGATGATGATGGTGCCCCCACAGTAAGCATCAATGATGTCACCGTTGCAGAAGGAGACGCTGCTGTCTTTGCAGTTACCCTGAGCAATCCAAGCAGTGAGGCTATCACGGTTACCTTTACGATTGATGATGTCACGGCAGTAGAGACGGGCGACTATACAGAACCGGCTACACTGACAGTTACGATTCCTGCGGGCAGTACGACAGTGAATGTAACCGTCCCTAC
>CANMSL010000025.1 GCA_947500505.1 uncultured Aquimarina sp.
TGTGCTCCGGTGGCTCCAGTCGGTCCTTGTGCTCCGGTGGCTCCAGTTGGTCCTTGCGCACCAGTGGCACCAGTTGGTCCTTGAACTCCTTGCGCTCCGGTTGCTCCAGTTGGTCCTTGTATTCCTTGTGATCCAGTGGCTCCTGTTGGTCCTTGTGCACCAGTGGATCCAGTTGGTCCTTGTGCTCCGGTTGGTCCTTGAGGTCCAACTGATCCTATTGTAGTGGATGAACCATCTTCTGCAGTATAAGTAAAAGTACCATCTCCATTATCAAGTAGGGTGGATATAGTTTCGGTAATACTTCCACCTCCATTAGATAACGTAATTGTATTACCAGTTTGGCTTAATATCTGTATTTCGTTAGTTGGATCAGGATCGGGATCATTAATTAAAGAAGTTAAATCAACTTGACCTCCACTTTCTAGAGTAAGAATGTTTGTGAGTGTATTAAAAATTAATTGCTGATTGTCATTTCCAGAACATAAACTATTCCAATTATTATTACTGTATTGGAAAACGCAATTATCATCTAGATTATATACCAATGCTCCATTGAGAGGAGTAATGGTATTCATTTGTGCGGTTGTTACTCTAGTAAGAACAAAAGCCTTGTCAATACTTTCTAATTCTAATATAGAGGAATTATCAATTTGATTAGGATTATCACCAACTTTAACCTGTGCTAGTAAGGAGGTCGCTGATATAAGTATGAATATAATTAGAAGTAGTTTTATCTTCATAGTAAGTAGGTATTTCTTCAGTAATTTTTACCTTATATAAATTAAGGTTTTTCCATAAGATAAAAATTTCAATATTAGGGCTCTAACAATTATTCAAAATTAAATTATTGCTAAGATATTAATAGTATGTTAATCACAAAAGTATACAATAATTCCGATAAAGTACGATTTTTTTCGATAAAAAACATTTTTTTTTAACATTTTCATTTTTAAAAGATATAATATTTTGTGCTTTTTGTAACTTTCAAGCTATCAATTTTTTCTGTTTTATATGACTAAAAAAGTATGTTTTTATTTTTTTTATTTGAAAAAACTGATAATTTTGTGCTCCTTAACGCGGGAGTAGCTCAGTTGGTAGAGCGTCAGCCTTCCAAGCTGAATGTCGCCGGTTCGAACCCGGTCTCCCGCTCATAAGCCTTGTCATTAAGTGATGAGGCTTTTTTTATTGATGATAGGCTTCTTTTTAACTTTATAGTTAACTTCCAAGAAAATATACTAAAAAAGAATACTTTGCTAATCTTTAAAAACAATCATTTTTGAAACGATTATTCTTAGTGGCATTAAAACAATAATGGTGAAAGTGGTGGAAATCAAATAGTGTAGACCTAATTTTAATCCCGCATTATATATCAAATTTGCAGACAGGTAAAAAAACAGAATAAAAACAATAAAGCGAATCAGTTTGTATTTGTTATGGTTGGTTTTGAAAAGATATTTTAATTGTACGACGTAAAGAAATATGTAATTAATTCCATAAACTATTAAGAATGAATAGGTTTTGTTTACTTTGAAAATGTCTACCAGAAATATCAAGCCCGAAAAAACAAAACCATAACTTATTATGCTAATCAATACATATCTTACCGCTAGATTTCTATTTTCTTTGTTTAATATTTTATCGATTTTAAACATTTTTGCGTATAATTCTAATACGTTAGACTAATTCCGTTTTTCGGCTAAGATAATTGTCCAAGGTATGGGTGATTCTACAGCGATAACTTTACCGAATTTTTTTTCGACTAATTTAATTATTGCTTTTTTCGACCAATGATTAAGGTGTCCTGGAGTATTTCCTAAATCTTTTAAATATTTGAATCTACACATATTTAAAAAACGCCATAATGGTTCTCTGGGAACTCCTAAAATCAAATATTTTTTTGATATTCTTTTTATTTCTTCGAGGGCATTTTCGGGATAGTCCAAATGCTCCAACACTTCGAGTAAAAAAACTAGATCAATACTTGTGTCTTCGTAGGTTAACTCATATACACTTTCTTGAAATATATTCAAAGTTGGATTGTTTTTTTTTGCCTCATCAACTAATTTGTTTACATATTCAGATGCAGTAAGCTTAGAAACCATTTTGTTTAACCTTACTGTAGATCTTCCTTCACCACAACCAATCTCATGTGAGGAATTAATATCTTTTACCTTGTCTAAAAGTTTTTGAACCGACTTAAAATAGCTGTCAACTAAAAATTTTGACACGAAATTTTCATCTTCATATTTACCTGAAAAATCTTCTGTTTCCGGTTTGGCTTTTAATTTTGAATGATCAATCTGTTTCAAATTTTTTTTTGATGTTTAGTTTTAATTAATTGATTTTAAAACATTTACAAAACGTTTATTTAGATAACCGCTCATTATCCTGGATGTCCATCCACATTGCAAACAAAAATGATTGAAAACCGGAAATGGTGAGGAAAATAAAAATGATAAGATAATCAGTAGGTGTTTTTGAGTTTGGAACAAAGAAGTTGAGTAATAAATGATAGAGGAAATAAGAGTTAATTATTCCAATAATTATTGCTATCCAGTACAATAGAAAAAGAGGATGAAAACTTCTGTATAAATATTTTATTGTTAATCTCTTAAAAAAACATCGAATCAATAAAAACAGAATGGGGAAGGTTACTTTAATAACACTAAGTTTAGATTGTTCACCTACACCATAAACTGGTTTTATTTTAACTTCTCGGATAGTACAAAAAGCGATATTCAGTTTTACCAAAACGTCATTTGGCATTCCATATCTCTTATAGATCTTATATAGGGGTATAGAGTTTAATGCATTATTAGACATAGCAGTATATCCACTTTGAGTATCTGAAATGCTCCAATAACCAGAAACAATTTTAGTAAGGATGCTTAAGATAGAGTTTCCGAAAAAGCGTATTCTGGGAATAATCACCCAGGCGCTTTTATGAATTAACCTATTTCCCTTTACATAATCAATATCTTCAAAAATGACAGGATTGCAAATAGATTCAAGTTCATTTGGGTCCATTTGCCCATCACCATTCATAACCACCGCGCAATCAATATCGTGATCTTTACACCATTTATATCCTGTAGCTACAGACGCCCCGACACCTCCATTTTTTTTATGTTTTATAAGGATAATTTTTTCTTCATCCGGATTTTCATTCAGAATTTCAATTGGTGTGAATTTTTTTACTTCTTCAAGGTTTTTTTGGTGTACTTCTATATCCGCCTGATTATAAATCGTGGGAACAATGTTTTTTTTCAGATTTGAAGTTAGTTTAAGTGGAGAATCATTATTTTTTTTCAAATATTCTAAGACTACCTCGACTGTATTATCTTTAGAAACATCATCAATTACTATTATACGATCTACAAATTCGGGCATACTGTCAATTACCATTGATATTTGCGTACCCTCATTGTAGCAGGGGATTACTACAGCGATTGTTTTGTTATTTAGCATTTTCTATTTATTCTATTAGTTAGTTGATGTTTTCCAAAGCCCATCTAAGGTTATTTTTCGCTAATTGATAATTAGGATCTATTTCTAGAGCTCTTTTACAAGCTTCTGCGCCAAGTTTCCACTGTTTTAATTGATTATAAGAAGAACAGATATTATTATAAGCCAATGTATTATTAGGGTCTATCTTTAATAATTCTTTACAAGTTTGAATTACTAAATCATATTCTTGCTGTTCATAATATTTTAAACTTAAATTTAGATAGTTTTCTGGTGTTGGCTTTGTTTTTATTTTTTTTACTAATATTTCAATTTCTCTTTCTGGGGGAATGGTTTTATTAGAAATTTTTTCTAGTAATCGTTTAGACAGTAGATGATTAGGGCTTTTGGATAATGCTTTTTTTAAGTATTCTTTAGATTCTTTATATTTTTTTTGTTCTGAAAGATAACGTGCATAATAATATTCAGGAGCTGGCGAAGATGATTTTAAAGCTATTGCTGATTCAAAATACTGTTTTGCTTTAGTATGATCCTTAAGAGCGCCATAAAGAATTCCAAAATTTATATATAAGATATCATAATTTGGGATTAACTTATTAGCCCTTTTAAAGTATTCTTCTGCAGTGGAATAATTTCCTTTTGACATTTGAGTTTCTCCGTAATTCATTAATCCTCTTCCATTATTAGGACTTTTGATTGTTACATCTTTCCATAATGATTCTTTAGAATTCCATACTTCACTGCGTTTATGAGCTCCATAGGCGTGTAAAGCGAGTAAACAAAAAATTGTTAGGGTTACTATGAGATCATATCCTTTGATCTTTTGATCAAGCTTAGCTTTGTCAAAGAGTACTTTGAATATCCAGGGTACAGCTATAAAAAGTCCAATAAAAGGGAAGAACATTCTGTGATCATTTGCAATCTGAAATAGAGGATTAAGGGTAGTAGGTAATAACGCAATAAAAAACCATGCGATCCCAAAGGAAATAGGTCTTAATTCTTCTTTGAAAGAAGTTTTGATCATTATAAAAACCAAAGATATAATTACAATAAAACCTGCAATAATTCGAATATCATACCAAGGCTTAATGATACCGATATCAGGATCAGCACTTAAATTTACTGGTAAAATAAAACTCCCTAAATAATTCATTATTACAAAGCATTGTGTACTGATATATTCGAATCTTGTTACCGTGTAATTTGTAGAAACTGTTGATTCTGGAGTAAGGTAGTATTGATTGAAAAGAAATAGCGATATAACGACAATTGCAGTTGGGGCAATTTTTTTGGAAAATCGAAAAATTTTTTCTCTGGTGTTAGTCTTAAAATCGATCAGGATGTCATATTCTTCAAAAAGAAGGATGTAAACAAATAAAATTGGAAAAAACATAACTCCGGTTTGTTTTGTCCAAATTCCGATAACGGCAGTTACTAGATAAAGATAGAATTTTTTACCAATAGGATGTATATATAGAAGAAGTGACGCTACTACACATAGTGTTGAAAAAGAATCAGATCTTGCACAAATGTAATTTATGGTTTCTGCATTAGCCGTATGTAAGGCAAACCAAGCTGCCGAAAATAAGGCAATGAATGTGATGTTACTGTTTGAAGTCAGGGATAATCGATAAATATGTTTTGATAGTATGAATACTAAAACTATTAATAATAAGAACCAGAAAAAAATATGATAATGAAAGGTGTTAGCATCTAAACCTCCGCCAATTTTGTAGTCTATTGCATTCATTAGTGTAACCACCGGCCGATAAGAACGATTAGCCGGAAGAGAACTAAAAGTATCTGCATTTGTAAAAAAAGTAGTCCAGTTTGATAAACTGGTTATTGACTGGTTATCGGTGATTGTATGATGGTCGTCAAAAAAGAATGGATTGTCAAAATGATTGAGATATACAAATACTGTAACAATTAGTAATATTGGTAATCCCAAATACCTTAATACATTATCTATACTTTTTTTACTCATATTTACTTTTTTGGGGACAGGACGAAGTTTCTCTTCTGAAATTAATTATTAGATGTAATTAACCAAATATAGCTTTTTTGAATCAAACGTTTTTTCCAGGATTAAAAAATGGAAAACCCTGTAAGGGTGGTTAGTCTTTCTAAGGCATACATTCCTAACTTAGAGTTTCCTTTAGGGTTAAGTGGAGGACTCCATACTGTTACTGCATAATGACCGGGGTGGATGGCTGCTATACCACCACCTACACCGCTTTTTCCCGGTAAGCCTACTCTAAAACTAAATTCCCCTGCCTCGTCGTAAAATCCACAAGTTTGCATAATCGCGTTAATTCGTTTTACTTTTCCTGAAGGAATTATTTGAACATCATTCGATAAGATTTTACCTGCATTAGCGTAGATCATAAAAGCCGTCGCCAGTTCCTTACATGACATTTCGATAGAGCATTGATAAATATACAGGTCTAAAACGGTTTCTAGATCGTTTTTTATATTTCCAAAAGACTTCATAAGATTTAATAATGAAGCATTTCGGTAGCTATGTTTTTTTTCGGAATCAAAGACTTTAGAATTGATATCAATAGTTGTATCCCCGGTAATTACATGAATAAAATTTAAAAATTCTTCTTGTGGATTTTTTAAAATTGAAACTAACGTATCAGCAATAACTAATGCCCCTGCATTTATTAAAGGATTTCTTGGGATACCATTTTCATATTCCAGCTGTATTAAAGAATTAAAAGGATCGCCGGATGGCTCTACATCCACTCGTTTAAATAATTCATCATCTAATAAGGACATTGCCAGCGTAAGCGAAAAGACTTTGGAAATACTCTGAATAGAAAAACGTTCATTTTCATCGCCAAAACCATAATGACCGGAATTAATGCAATATAAGTGCATTCCTAATTTATCAGCGTCTATTTTTGCTAACTCCGGAATGTAAGAAGCCACTCTTCCAGTATTTGATCTGTTCAAAGTTTCTGCTTCAATGATATTTAGAATTTCCTGATATTGCATATGTATCTTAATTTAATTGAGATAAAGAACTATTGGGTGTTATTTCATATGGATTTTTGTTTTGTTCAAAAATCTTTGCGGATAAATTACCTTTTAGAATAATTTTATCTTGTTGAATTCTTAACCAACTTCCTTCTCTAAGTCCAACCACAGGTTGGGAATTTATTGTATGGAATTCTTTAATACGAGTTTCTCTGGTTTCGCCTTTATGTGTAGATTTCGGATCAGGATCCAGGTAATGGGCATTTATATTAAATGGTATAATCCCTAAAGTTTTATAGCTTGGAGGATACACAATAGGCATATCATTGGTAGTTTGCATAGTGAGCCCACATATGTTGCTTCCGGCACTGGTTCCTAGATAAGGCGTACCTTTTTCTATAGCATTTTTAAGGGGTGCGAGAACTTCGTTTCTATATAGTTGATCCACCAGAAGAAAAGTGTTTCCTCCACCTGTAAAAATTCCCTGTGTATTTTTAAAAGCTTCTTCTGTATCAGAAAACATATGAATTCCAAGTATCCTTTTGTTGATTTTTTTAAAAATATTATTGACACCAATAGTGTATTCATCCGGAGAAATACCTCCGGGACGAGCATAAGGAATAAATAGTATTTCATTAGATTCGTTATAAAGCTCTAATAAAGCTTCAAATAAATATTCTAAGGGACCACTGCCGTGAATAGTAGAGGTACTGGCAATCAAACAGTTTCGCATAAAGTTGTTTTTGGTAAAGGTAGTTTAACGTTTTCTTATAATGAAATCTTCTCATCATATTGAAAAATATAGTATCTTCAATAAAAACAAATTTAATTGAGCTTACTATGAAAATGAAATTATCCTTATTTTTTATATGCTGTGTCATGAGCCTTTCATTTGCACAGATTACTTCTAGGGTTATGATTGATGGGCGTATCAGTGCGCCTATAGGTGATGATGTGGAAGGGGTGGTGGTATATAATCTCACTACCAAAAAGGGTACTATTACCGATAGTGAGGGTAATTTCAGAATCAGTGTCGGCGCCAATGATAAGTTAGAAGTTATCGCAATGCAATATCAAAAATTTGTAGTATTAATTGATAAAGGGGTGTTAGATAACAGAAGGTTAAACATATTTTTAAATGAATCTGTAAATTTTTTAGATGAAGTGATCGTTACGCCATACGATTTATTAGGGAATGTATCTATTGATGTAAAAAAAATAAACGTCTCGGAAGGTGGAATTGATGAAGTTGCCAAACTTACATCAGATAGAATTAATGATACGGATTATGACTGGACTCCGGATGAACTTTCTGAATTAGAAAATAAAGTGTTTTTAGAGGATCGAATGATTTATGGACTAAATTTTGTCAATCTTTTTAAAGTTGTTTTTCAAGATAAAGATGTAAATAAAGAAAAGGTTCCTGTAGATCTTGATGTAAAGGTGAGGAATATATACAATGATGAATTTTTTAAAACGAATCTAGCCCTAGAGATGCATCAGATCAATGATTTTATATTTTTTGCAGAAGAGAATGGGTTGGATAAAACATACCTGGAAGAAGGAAATGAGCTAAATTTAATAGAATTCCTGGTTGCTCAGAGTAAAGCTTATAAGGAGCGGCAATAATAAATAAAATGATTTCTCCGCAACATTATTGATTGCTATTCGTCTTTTGAAATTATAAGACGAAGTTTAAAAATCCATATATTTATACTTAAGCAAGCTGATTGTTTAACTCCGGTTTTAGATTTTAGTCATAAAACCAATTCAGTACATGGCTAAAACAATACTTACTATATTTTTTATTTTCTTTTTAAACAGTGTTTTTGGGCAGCAAGAAAGGCTTCAAGGTACAATTATAGCAGATTCTTTAGAAGGTTTCGCAATTAATATAGTTAACTACACTAAGAAAATAGGAACTACTAATGACCAAAACGGTTTTTTCGAAATTCCGGCAGCCGTTAATGATTCCATTATTTTTTCATCAGTTCAGTATAAAGTGGTTTCCCTTATTGTGTCGCAAGAAGACTTAGAGAACAGAAATTTTCAAATTAGATTATTACCAGTTATTCAAAAATTAGATCAGGTAAATGTTAGTAATCTGAGGCTGTCTGGGAATGTAAATAAAGATACGAAGGATATTGAAGTCAAACCTTTTGTAAACAACAAAAGTTTAGGTCTTCCATTCAGAGACATTGAACAACCGACGCAAGTAGAGCGAAGAATTTATACGGCAAAATCGGGAATTATTGATAGACCAATTAATTATTTAAATGGAACTTTGAAAAAACTAAAACGCGTTAAAGCCATTCAGGATTTAGATAAGTTAGTTAATAAAGGAGAGACGTCATTCAATACTGCTTTTTTTATTAAAGATTTGGGATTGTCAGAGGATCTGATCTCAGATTTTATGTATTACTGTGCAGAGGATAAGTATTTTGAAAATCTCTTAGAAAACTCAAAAAGGTTATCATTACTGGAATTCTTTCAGGAAAAAGCAAAACTGTACAAAGCACTTAAAGAAGTTGATTAGAAAATACTGTTTTTCAGAATGAAGTACTTTTGGCACAATATTTTATATCAAAATAGTACATTTACCACCCTTTAAATTTTTAAATAAATGAAGAAATTATTTTTCGTTTTATCTGTACTTCTGATTTCTATGAGTTCATTTACAGTTGTACATAAGTTCTACGTTAGTGTTACACAAATAGAATATAATGAGCAACAAAAGTCATTGCAAATTATTTCTAGGATTTTCATAGATGATATTGAAAAAGTGCTAAGAAGTCGTTATGACGAAACTATAGAATTGGTTTCTCAAAAACACGAGGCTAAGGTAGATAAGTATTTAGGAGCATATCTAAATCAAAAATTGATTATCACTGTGAATGGTCAGGAAGTAGTTTTTAATTTTATAGGGAAAGAATATGATAATGATCTTGTATTGTGTTATTTAGAAGTAGAAAATGTTCCTGAATTAAAAACAATAAGCGTTTCTAATAAGGCGTTGATGGATTTTTTTGAAGAGCAGCAGAATATTATTCACGTAAAAAAAGGAGAAAACCGTAAGAGCCTTATCCTACAAAAGGAAAAGGATAAAGGCATGTTAAAGTTTAGTAAATAAATGATTAAACTTTTAAAAAACAACTATTTTGCGATTTATTACTTAACACAATTACACTCTAATGAAAAAAGTACTTTTTATCCTTTCCGTTACTTTTTTAGTTTCAGGTCTGGAACTATATGCTCAAAACCAAAATGAAAGTAAGCAAACTCGTGAGTTAGGACATACAAATCAAAACAAGTTTAAGCAAATGTACGATGAGTTTGCTACTCCTAACATGTATAGAACTGCTTCTGGTGCTCCCGGAGCTGCCTACTATCAGCAACAGGCGGATTATAAAATGGATATCGAGCTTGATGATAAAAACAAAAAGCTTATCGGTAAAGAAACCATAACCTACACTAACAATTCTCCAGATAATTTAGAATTTCTTTGGGTGCAATTAGATCAGAATATGCGATCTAGAAAATCCAAGACTCCTTTGATACAACCAACTGGTGTTGATGCCGCAGATCCACCGAATAGATTTGTGGGTAAATATATGGGAGAATCTTTTGATGGTGGTTTCAATATCATGGCAGTTAAGGACACTTCGGGTAAGCCATTACAATATACTATCAATGGTACAATGATGCGTGTAGAAATGCCTAAAGATCTGGTTTCTGGAGGGAAATTTGTATTCTCCATTGATTGGTGGTATAATATTAATAACCACGTTAATGGCAGAGGTAGATCCGGGTATGAAGAGTTTGAAGACGGTAACAGAGCATATGTAATCGCTCAGTTTTATCCAAGAATGGCTGTATACAATGATGTAGAAGGCTGGCAGAATCACCAATTTTGGGGTAGAGGAGAATTTGCACTTCCCTTTGGAAATTTTGAAGTAAATATTACAGTTCCTTCTGATCATATTTTGGATGGAACCGGAGTGTTAGTAAATAGAAAAGAAGTATTTAGTAAAGAAATGATGAATCGCTATGAGAAAGCTAAAAAATCATACGATACACCAGTAGTTATAGTTTCTCAGAAGGAAGCTGAAGCAAAAGAAAAATCTTTTTCCGAAAACAAGAAAACCTGGAAACTAAAAGCTGATAACGTTCGGGATTTTGGATTTGCAACTTCCAGAAGATTTATTTGGGATATGATGGCTGTGAAGATCGGCGATAAAGATATTATGGCAGTTTCTATGTATCCTAAAGAAGGAAATCCGTTATGGGAAGATTGGTCAACAAAAGCTGTGGCTAGTACATTAAAATCCTATAGTCGAATGACATTTGATTACCCTTATCATAAGGCCATCTCGGTACACGCTAAAAATCAAGGTATGGAATATCCTATGATTTGTTGGAATTATGGGAGACCTGATAAAGAAGGAAAGTTTAGTGATCGTACTAAGTTCGGAATGATGAGTGTAATTATTCACGAAGTAGGTCATAACTTCTTTCCTATGATTGTCAATAGTGACGAGCGTCAATGGACCTGGATGGATGAAGGACTTAATACTTTCGTGCAATATGTGGCGGAGCAGGATTTTGGTGAATGGTACCCGGATGCAATTGCACCTTTAAAAAAGTATCCGTCAAGAAGAGGTCCTGCAGCAAAAATAGTTCCGTATATGAGCGGTGATCAGAGTTTTATTTCTCCGATTATGTCGCAATCTAATAATATTCATCAGTTTGGAGCTAATGCATATTCTAAGCCGGCAACAGGTTTAAATATTCTTAGAGAGACTGTTATGGGTAGGGATTTGTTCGATTATTCGTTCAGGACATATTCTCAACGATGGATGTTTAAGCACCCGACACCAGAGGATTTTTTTAGAACTATGGAAGATGCATCAGCAGTAGATTTGGATTGGTTCTGGAGAGGATGGTTTTATACCACTGATTATACCGATATCGGTGTGAAGGAAGTAAAGAAGTTTGTGGTTTCTAAAGAACCTAACCAAAGAGCAAAGGATTTTGCAGCGGCAAGAGGAGCCAAGGTAGAAAATTTTGGACCATTGGTATTCATGGTTGAAGAAGGAAGTGAGGAATATCAAACTATCAAAAAGAATGGAAATATCATTGAGGATGCTAAAACCTTAAAGGAATATCTAATCGATAATTTTTCTGTAGAAGAAAGAGAGTTAATCAAACAGCCTAAGTATTTTTACGAAGTTACTTTCGAAAAACCAGGAGGATTAGTAATGCCACTGATCGTAGAATATACTTATGAAGACGGAACTTCAGAAACGGTAACATATCCGGCAGAAATCTGGAGAAAGAATGATGCCGCGGTAAAAAGAGCCATAGCTTCAGAAAAAGCTATTTCTAAGATCGTTGTTGATCCTAATCTGGAAACAGCGGATATTGACACGTCAAACAATAGCTGGCCTCAAGAGAATGTATCAGGTAAGTTTGACAAATTCAAAAATAAAGTTAAAGGACAATAAGGTTAAAATATCTTTAAAAATTATAATTTAAAGCCGTTTGTAATTACAAACGGCTTTTTTCTGTACATTATTGTAGCTATATTTGCATTGTTATGACTACATTACCTTTGTTTATTAGTGGAACTGAAATTGCCTTTATAGTATTTATTCTGGTGATGGTTTTTGGTGCCGATAAAATACCGGAGATCGCACGTGGTTTAGGCAAAGGAATGCGTATTGTAAAAGATGCCACGAATGATATCAAATCTGAAATTACCAAGAGTGCAGAAAAGCATGGTATTGATACCGATATTCATACTTCAATCAGTTCGGATATCAAAAAAGAAATAACTCAGGTAAAAAAAGATATCGAAGAAGTTACTGGCCCTGTGAAACGTAAGTTCTGATTTTTTACTTCTCATATTTTATTATTTTGTTAAAATCACCTTTCGCTTTTTAGATTTTTATCAAAAAAAATTATTTTTTCTGGATAAATTTTATTTGTAATCTTTTTCTTCATAAGCCCTGCAAATAAGGGTATTTATCTATATTTTCATGTTGTTTTTTAGTCTTATGCAAGCATAGCAACGAAGTTTTTTTTAAGATTCTTTCAACATAATGTGTTAATATTTAAATTTTATTTAATAAATTAGTACTGAAATTAACTAAATGATAATTATTTGATATTTTAAGAAAGTAATGCCTTAAGAAATCAAAATCACACAAACTCATTAATCTTATATTAAAATGAAAAAAATTATTCCTCTAATTTTAGGGCTATTTCTTGTCCTATCATGTTCTAAAGACGACCCCACAGAAATTATTGACGAAAACTCAGAATCTCAAAAAATCCTATCTATTGAAGAAATTAATTCATTTATAGAAACACAACTAAAAAAAAAAGGAGATTTGGATTGGGCTAATGACGCTTCTGCGCATATCCTATACAGCGCCGTTATGCACGGCGGAGAAGTGCTAACTATAGGATTTGGTGATAAAGGAGAGAGTTTTATCAATGGAACTCAGCGATCTTCAAGATTGAACACTTTAATCGAAGATATTTATAAAACGGTACAAAATACAGAAGGAACTACCCGTTCTAATGTTCAGGTGTCAGAAGATGATGTACTAAATGTTTTGGATCTCAGAGTTACAAAATTGGAGACTATTGTAGAATTAAAAGCAATGAACAATATTCGTTATTTGGAACCCAATGGATACGGATTTTACCTTCAATCAGATACAGCACAGGAAAAATCGGCTGGATGCAGTCAAAGCGGACAATCTATCAATAGCGGTGATTATACTGTGATCTCTCCGAATGCAAGAATGCCGTGGAATTTTAGGAATCACAATATTGATGATGCGTGGGGTATTAGTACAGGAGCAGGAATTACTGTTGGTCTGATTGATACCGGGATCTCTGCAAGTCAAAATTTGCTAGGTAGTGGATTTAATGATGGTGATTCTAATGGTAGATCCGTACAGCGTTTTGGAACATTTATAGATTCACCTTGGTGGTGGTCTAATAATGTTGATGGGCCTAATGATCGATGCGGTCACGGAACTCAAATGGCATCAGCATTAGCATCTCCACGTAATAATGATTTTATGCCAGTTGGCGTAGCATATAACTCTAATTTGGTAGCGTATAGAGGAACTGAAGATGTAGTTTTAAATGATTATCACGAACGTAAGGGTGTAAGCAATGCATTAAAGGAATTAGGAAATAGAAGTAATGTAAAAATTATATCGATGTCAATTGGATATCCCTGGTCTATAGGAAATGTAAAAGATGCTGTAAAGTATGCTTACGGAAAAGGAAAAATGATCATTGCTGCCGGAGGAACTTCTACAACTTTCACGAATTGGTATGGTGTTATTTTTCCGGCGAGTATGAGTGAGACTGTAGCAGTGACTGGTTTAAAAGATAATGGATACAATCGTTGTGATATCTGTCACGATGGAAGCAAAATAGATTTTACAATCATTATGCAGAGAGCTGGCGACACGAGCAGAACTGTGCCTGTTTTAGGCTTTAATAGCGGAGCGCAATCTTATGTTGGCGGATCTTCTGTAGCTACGGCAATGACCGCTGGTATAGCTGCACTAGTATGGTCACGTAATCCAAGTATGTCCAGAGCGCAGGTATTGGATAAATTAAAAAGAGCCGGAGAGTTTTATCCTAATCGTAATAGCAAGTTTGGTTACGGTAATATTGATGCACTAAAAGCTGTGCAATAATAAATGAATTAGCAACTGTAGTTACTAATATATGTAAGAAGTGGAATCTTTTAGGTTCCACTTTTTTTATAACACCCTACTGATGGTCAATCCATCTCTTATGGGGAGCAATACAGTTTCTACACGATCATCTTCTATCAGTAGCTTATTATATGCTAACAAGGCTTTGGTAGAAATATCATCTTCCACAATTTCTTCAATCACCTTACCGCTCCAAAGGACATTATCGGATAAAATCACACCACCAGGATTCATTTTATCGATGATTAATTCAAAATATGTAGAATAATTCGGTTTATCGGCATCGATAAAAATCAAATCAAAATCGATATCCAGATTGGGTATGATCTCTGTGGCATTTCCTATATGTTGATGTATTTGATCACCATACGTAGAAAGATTAAAGTATTTACGCTGAAAATCTTCTAACTCTTCGTTAATATCAATGGTGTGTAAAACTCCATCTTTTTTCATTCCTTCGGCTAAACATAATGCCGAATACCCCGTATAGGTTCCGATTTCCAGTATATTTTTTGGACGAATCAATTTAGAGAGCATACTTAATACGCGACCTTGATAAGAGCCACTAAGCATGCGGGGTTGTAATATCTTCTGATAGGTTTCCCTGGCTAATTGCTGTAGTAATTTAGGTTCTTTTTCTGTATGATCTACTATGTAAGTATCTAAAGCTTCTGGTATGAAGTGCATGGTTTTTACTTTTTTTGCAAAGCTATAATTTATTAACCTGAGTTCGATTAATATTTGATAAGATTTTTATAACAAAAAAGATAGATTTTTAGTAAATTAAAGTGTTGAA
>CANMSL010000026.1 GCA_947500505.1 uncultured Aquimarina sp.
AACATCAAGATATAAATAAGCGGGAAATCCAAATAGGGAAATCCCGCTTTTAAAATGTTTTACCGGACACTACTGATAAATTTTATTGAACATATTCAAAAGAAAGAAGATTTGGAGGCTTTTAATTTATATGTAAATTTTGATAAAGATTATTCACAGCAGTATCAGAAGAAGGTCTTAAAATCAGATAGATTGAATAAAATAGATAGAATATATAAGAATATTTCACCAAAGAATATTTGTCGTGGCTTATCCATCAAGTAATTTAAGATTTCTTCAAATGTTATCTATAAAACTAAATATAATATCAATTAATTCTGTTACGTTACTCTTATTTTTTGCGATATACGTGGATGGTTTTGCTCAAAAAACGCACACATTTGATCACGTTTTGGAGTACGAATTTCAACTTAACGAAGATGCAGAAACACAAACACAATTATTCTTTACGAACTCAAAGGATAATAGTTATTTATTGAAAGTATTTGAAAAAGATAGTACTAATTTTAAAATGCATTTTGAGCATTATGATAGTATCATTTCATCTGATATTACAGTAAGAAAAAAAGATTTTTACATGGCTGAAACAGTAAGCATTCGTTGTGGATCTTTGAACTCCAGAAGTAATCCGTATAAGAAATCAGCAAAAAAGATTGATTTTACCAATTTAAAGGATACCATTATCGATAACATATTTTATCATCATTATCAAGCCAGATCTAATGAATATAAAAGAGAGAAAAGAAAAAAGTTAGCTACGGCACATTATATTATTGATAAAGAAACTGAAAATCATCTACCAGTCATCCGTTTTGGTAATCTGTATGAAAGATGGTTGCAGACTAGAAACATCCCAAATGGAGTATTCAAAGAAAAATATTACATATCCTATACAACTAAGAAAAAGGGATTAATCTACAGATTAAAACGTATGGAAAAGACTAAAAAATATATTCAAATTAAGGAGGGTTGTAATGTAAAAAGAATGCATCTTATATTAAGAAAACCTTAACCAATTCTACAAAGGGATATGTTTATTTTTAGGGATTGAGGTTAACCTTATACTTCAATGATAACAAACGAACTATTATGATAAACAGAATGTTGATAGCAACGTGTCTTGCTATTCTTTTTACGGCTTGTAAAAACGAAAAATCAGTAAAATCTACCACAGAAAAAGCGCCTAAAGATGTTACCACAGCTTTTAACGCAATGCTGGAAGCTTATTATGAAGAAGGATTACAGCTTAATCCGGTTCAGGCTACATTTGCTGGAGATAATCGATTTAACGATCAGTTTCCGAATCCGTTGGCAGATGAAACGGTAGCAAAGTTAAAAGCATATTATACTACATATAAAAATAAATTAAGTCAGTTTGAGGATGCTGACCTTTCTGAGAGTCAACAAATGACCAAAGCGATTTTACAATGGGAATGTGATATGAATCTGGCTAGTTTTGAGTTTCGTCAGGACTATTTTCCAATTGATCAGATGTGGTCCATTAATTTAGTTGTCGGACAATTAGCTAGCGGATCTAGCGCTCAACCTTTTAAAACTGTGGAGGATTATAACAATTGGTTAAAACGTCTGGAAGGATATATAGCGTGGATGACCTCTGCAGAGGCAAAAATGAAGGAAGGAATGGAAGAGGGTTATGTGCTTCCCAAAGCATTGATACTAAAAGTATTGCCACAATTAAAGGTGTTGACGGTTGAAAATCTGGATACTCATCTGTTTTATTCCCCGATCAAAAACCTTCCGGAAGATTTTTCAGAAGTAGATAAAAAACAAATTGAAGAATCGTATCGCGCAATCATATCAGAAAAGGTCATTCCGGCTTATAAAAGTCTACACCAGTTTATGAGTACAAATTATCTAGAAGCGGGTAGAGCCAGTTCTGGTGTTTCTGAAATTCCGAATGGAGAAGCATTTTATAAACATCAGATCAAATTGTATACAACTACCAATATGACTGCAGACGAAATCCATAAACTAGGGTTGTCTGAAGTTGCTCGTATTTCTTCAGAAATGGATAAGATTAAGTCAGCAGTGGGATATAAAGGCGATCTAAAATCTTTCTTTGATTACGTACGCAACAAAAAGGAATTAATGCCTTTTAAAGAACCTCAGGAAGTAATTGATAATTTTAATGCGATTCACGATCGTATGAAACCACAGATCGAAAAACTATTCGACGTTAAACCAAAAACTCCTTTTGAGGTGAGACGCACTGAGGCCTTTAGAGAAAATTCTGCTAGTGCAGAGTATAATCCGGGATCATTAGATGGAACCAGACCAGGAATCTTTTATACACCGATTCCAGATGTAACTAAGTATAATATTTACAGCGATGAATCCTTATTTTTACACGAAGCAATTCCCGGACATCATTATCAAATTTCATTGACTCAAGAAAGTGAAGTATTACCAAAATTTCGTAAAACACTTTGGTATAGTGGTTATGGTGAAGGTTGGGCATTATATTCAGAATCTCTGGGAAAGGAATTGGGATTGTACACAGATCCCTATCAATACTTTGGGATGTTGGGAGCAGAAATGCACAGAGCAATTCGTTTAGTGGTAGATACTGGATTACATTCTAAAGGATGGACACGCGAGCAAGCGATTCAATACTCTTTAGATAATGAAGCAGAATCCGAGGCGGGTATTATTTCTGAAATCGAACGTTATATGGCAATGCCCGGACAAGCATTATCCTATAAAATCGGACAGCTTAAAATCAGAGAACTTCGTGCCAAAGCAGAGAAGGAGTTGGGTGCTAAATTTGACGTACGACAGTTTCATAATGAAGTGTTAGAAACCGGCTGTGTGCCTCTGGCTTTATTAGAAGATAAGATCAATACCTGGATCGCTGCCAGTAAATAAATAGAACCGGACTTCGAGTGCCTCAGTCCTCGAATATACGAACCCTGAGGTGACTCGAAGGGTGAAGCAGTAGAATCCAAAACACAAAACCAGCAAGATCTGCTTGCTGGTTTTTTATTTGAAAATAGTGCTTTCTGCTTTACCCGAAAAATGATTACATTTATAGGAATACAAAACTTTTTATAATTACAACATACAAAACCAATAAATAACAACCAATGAAGTATTTAAAGTATTTACTGTATCTAATTATAGTACTGGCATTAATATTCTTCGGAAAAGGATTATTAACGCCATCGGTATCTTACGAAAGTGAAATTGTAGTCGATAAACCAGCCAGGGAAGCCTGGGCAGTGCTGTCTGATGAAACCAAATTACCCGAATGGATAGAAGGGTTTAAAAGAACAGAACTGGTGAGTGGTACTGCCAATACTGTAGGGGCAGTTTCTAAAGTTTATGTAGAAGATAACGGCCAGGAAATGGTGATGGAAGAGACCATCACTGCCTTAGAACCCAACGAACGTATGGCAATGACTTTTACTATGGATTTTATGGATATGGATTACGAAATACTCTTAAAGGAAAATGATGGTAAAACAACTATCTCTTCTAAATCAACTACTGAAGGAAATGGTATTTTTGCAAAATCACTGATTTCTTTTATGCCAGGTGCGATGAAAGAGCAAGAGGAGAAAAACTTAAGCAACCTGAAAAAGGTAATTGAAGAAAACACCAAAAACTATTTTCCAGTGCCAGAAATAGAAACAGAAACTGTAATTGATACAACCGCAGCTTCTGTGGAAGAATAAGCCGGACTCGGATTTCGAAGACCCGAGTGCTGAGCCTGTCGAAGTACAGTCCTCGTTTACTTCGAACCCTGAGGTTCTCGAAGGGTAAGGTAGCTCGAAAGGTGACTGATAATTGTGAATAGATTCTTATTTCCTAACAGATATCGATTCCAATGCAATTTGCTATCTTAGAGCTTCACAGAATTTTTGTTTTAGATATTCTGCGATATGATATTATTTGCAAGCCAAACAACGAATGAAAATATTAACAAAAGGAACTTACTATGGAAAACAAAACTCAGAGGTTTCCTTTAATGGTATTTTACTATCTCAATACAAATATACTGTAGAAAAAACAGCTTGGCACTATCATGAGAATCCTTATTTTATGTTTGTGCTACAAGGCAATATGATGGATTGTAATACCAAAACAAAAACCTTATGTCCATCCGGAAGCATAATGTTTAATAATTGGCAAGAAGCTCATTATGGTTCTAAACATTCTGAAAAAGCAAGTGGATTTCATTTAGAATTTCAGCAAGACTGGTTCCAAAACAATGGAATAGATATCAATCTGCTGGAAGGGAGTCAGCTAATAGAAAATCCTAAAATACATTTTCTTTTTGCAAAACTGTATCACGAATTTATACTATCAGATCAGTATAGTGAAGTTTCGGTAGAGCTATTACTGTTGCAAATCAGTGAAGCGTTAGGAGAGATTAAAGAAAATGACTCCAAAAACATTCCTGATTGGATCATTAGATTGCAAGAACTGTTACATTACGATACTTCAGAACTGAGCCTCCAATACCTTTCTGATCAGTTGGCTGTGCATCCGGTGCATATTTCCAGAGCTGCGCCAAAATACCTTTCCACTAGTCTTGGCGAGTATATCAGACAACATAAAATCAAAAAAGCAATTCCTTTGCTATTGGATTCGTCAAACTCATTAACCGAAATTGCCTATCAAACGGGTTTTTCAGATCAGAGTCATTTTAATCGTGTATTTAAATCCTATTTTGAAATGAATCCTAGTTTTTACAGAAAAAACCTGGATAAAAATTTGTAATACCAATTTATTTGTAAAATGTCGTATAGCAAACGAAGTTGCTTTTTTGTGCTATGCCGCCGTGATGAATTTGCATAGCCTTAGCTACGGAAATTTAGAACAAGAAAATAGCGTGAAGAATGAACAAGTATGAATATGTTATTTTATAATAAAATTGGTATCATGTTAATCTGATACAATTTTTTGAAGGAGTAAGAAAGTACTTTTGACTTTCATAAAAAGTATAAAAACCATGTTTAAAAATGTAACGACAGCAGTACTTCTTTTTGTATCCATACTAACAGGTTGCTCGCAACAGGAAACAAAGACCTATGAAGGAAACTGGGAAGGAACACTAGCAAATACAAATACCTTAAATTTTGCTCTCGTTTTAGAAGAGTCACCAAACAGCTCATATGAGCTAACCATTACGAATCCTGAATCTACGATAAGAGAAAAGTTAGTAGTAACCAATACTGAACGTCTTCAGGGAAGTATTGATGATGATATTCATTTTGATCTTTCTTTTACCTCAGATAAAACAGCAGTCACGGGATTTATAAAATCCGGAATTTTAATGTATCACCTTACTTTACATAAAATTGATGAGATATATAAAGGTGTTTGGAATCCATTTATGGTGGATAGCTTGCAATCACAAGCCATGTATCTAGGTGTAGAAAATAATGAAGATGGTAGTCTTGCTATGTATCCGTTTTACGGTGATCAACGATTCACAGGAACTTGGGTTAATGGTAGTGAAAAAGAAGGAGATGCTATTGTATTTAGGGATTATAAAACTGGTCTTAGATTTAGAGCTAAGCTCCTGGAAGATACTATTGAACTGGAAACTTTATTAGGCAAGCAAACCTTAACGGTTACCAATTTTAAGCGTTCTGATATTGATTTGTCAACTTTAAAACCAAGCGGCCCTAAAAATCAAAATGTACATAAACCGGTAGCTCTAAATGACGGTTGGATCATAGCAAGTACTGCAGATGTTGGCGCAACAAGCACTTCTTTATCGAAGTTGATTGATGAGGTGAATACCAATGCACTACCCAATACACACAGTGTGCTGATTGCCAAAGAAGGAAAACTGGTTTTTGAAGCGTATTTTGATGGACACAATCTAGATATTTCTCACGATCAGCGATCCGCATCCAAAAGTATTTCTTCTGCAATGATTGGGATCGCCATCGAAGATGGAATTTTAGCAGATGTAGACCAAAAACTATATGATTGTATACCTAAAGAATTTCAATACACTAAAGATGCTTTAAAATCAAAGATTAACTTCGAAGATTTACTAACCATGAGTTCTGGACTGGATGTAGATGGTGCCGCATCAGAGAATAACTATCAAAGTTCTGATAATTGGTTAAAAACAACCTTAGAAGCGAAAATGATACACGAGCCAGGAACGCACGCAAATTATGGTTCTGCTAATCCATTTTTACTGGGGGTAAGTTTAGATCAGGAGTTACAATCTCCATTAGAGTTGTATATGGAACAAAAGCTGTTTGCACCTCTTGGTATTACGAATTATATCATCCAGACAGAGAATACAGCAACTACACCTTATTTTGGAGGTGGTATGTATTTAACCCCAAGAGATATGCTGAAGTTTGGGCAATTATATCTTGATAAAGGTAAATGGAAAGGAAAACAAATCATTTCTGAAAACTGGGTAATAGCATCCTTTAAAAAATATAGACGACTACAAGACGCAAAAGATAAAAATGAATATGGTTATTTATGGTGGCATAAAACGTATACCGTAGGAGAAAAGAAGGTCTCATCGATAGAAGCAAGAGGTGCTGGCGGTCAATATATCTGTGTGATCCCAGAACTGGAGTCTGTAGTAGTGATCACCTCGGGTAATTACAGAAACCGAAAATTACTACAACAGCCCGAAAATATGCTAGAGAAGTATATACTTCCTGCTATAGTTAAATAAATCGGACTTCGAGAGCCTCAGTCCTTGAACATCCCGAACCCTGAGGTGTCACACTGAGCTTCCTCCACAGGCGGACACGTGTCGAAGTGCTCGAAGGGTGAGTTTAATAAAGCAAATTCGTTTTTTAATCAAATGAAGCTGTCACCTCGAGCGGAGTCGAGAGGTTATTTTATCAATTAAGTTAGGTCTCGACTCCGCTCGACCTGACAGTAGATAATATGTAGTATTAAGAACTGATTTTTTAATATATTGATAGCACTTAGGTTTATATAGCACCAAAAACCAGCAAGACACATCTTGCTGTTTTTTTTATTTGGGGAAATTTATGTTTCTTTAGAACCCGTTTGTAATTAGATGTTTTTAAATACTTGTAATTATTTACAAACGGAAATAACAACAATCGCTGTTATTTAGTAGTTGCCAGTAATTTAAGAAAACCTCGAAATGAAAGAACAAATCGACCGTATAAAATCAAAAATTGACCTACTAAAAAGGTTGGATAGGAATTTTGAGGTGTTCGGTTCTGAAAAACATAAATACATATTAAATCAGACAATATCGGAAAAGAAATTAACGGAATTTGAGTAAAATAATGGAATAAAATTACCGAATGAATACAAAGAGTTCTTGATGCAAATTGGAAATGGTGGAGCTGGACCATATTATGGATTGGAACCAATTGAAAACGGCCTTTTTTCAGACCTAGATTATAAGGACGAAACAGACCTGAACGACTTATCACAGCCATTTCCACATACATCACATTGGAATCTTGAATTTGGAGAAGTAACTGATGAAAACGAAGATGAATACTTTAAGCAAAAAGATGAGGAATATTTTCAAAACAAATGGGCGAATGGACTTTTGAGAGTCTCGAATTTTGGTTGTGGTGTTTCAATGAATTTAGTGGTTAACGGAGAAGAATACGGGAACTCATGGGTTGATGACAGGTGTAATGACCAAGGAATTTATCCAAATCCATACATCGAAAATCGAGATAGAATTACATTTCTTGACTGGTATGAAAATTGGATTGATACAGAACTGAAAAAACTAATGGCAACACCGTATAAAAATAATGGTGGAAATTCTGCTAAAACGAATGATAATAACAATAATAAACTTTGGTCTAAGCTGAAAAGTTTGTGGTCTTAAAACCGCCACTATTCTTATGTGTGCCGAGAGTAACGAACGGCTGAGTATCGTTACGCAACTGTTTATAAGATGGTGGATTCGACCCACCGATG
>CANMSL010000027.1 GCA_947500505.1 uncultured Aquimarina sp.
ATCTTGTGCATTACCGAAAATTGGTAAAATCAGAAATATTAATATTGTGAATCTCGATTTCATAATTGTTTACAACGATTAATGTATGAATCGGGGCTTGCAAAAATGCCTTTACCAATCGATCTAACCGCGCTTGTTTTTGATATATTTTACAAACCTATTAAAAATCAGCGCCATCACAAACAAAAAACAACCTTTGGATTAGCGAAAATTGCCCTGATTTCATACATCTTGTTATGGAGCGTACCATTTTCACAAGCCTGTACTTGGCAAATACTCCGCAGCAAGGCGATATTACTTCCGGAGTACTTCGTACTGATTTTCTTATTTTTCCGCGATCGCTTTGCTGCCGTCGAGACTATTCTTGACCAAACTAAAAAATCAAGAACTCAAAATTTAACCGTCAATTTCTTCGTTACGAGCCCAAAAAAGCGATTTTTTTGTACGTTATTACTCCGTAACCCTACATTTTCAGTATTTTTCCATCGCTTTTTTCTTAGATAAGACACAAACCACCGCAAACAATCAGCGGTTATTGGGCTGGCGTTTGTCCGCCGTTGTGTTTTGATTGCGCTCTGATTTTCAGATCCAGAGAATGCTCCATAACGATTAATGTATGGTTTGTGGCGGGCAAGTACAAGGCTCTGATTCCGCACTGACCCCAAAGATAGCAAACCAGCGTGAAATTCCGTTAGGAATTTCCGCCGCTATAAACTATACATATTGTTATGCACCGGCTTTTTATAGTGCCTGTACTTTGCAAACTTGCTTGGCAAAGGGATAATTGCTTGCGAAACCCTTGCGTATTGCTTTTCTAACTCTCGCGATCGCTTTGCTGCAATTGGATTAGGCTAAACCACCACAAGTTCGCTACCGCGTACAGCGTCCGAATCGGGGAGTAGCTCCAAACTTTTGAATTGATAAAAATCTTTGAAAAAATACTCAGGTCTTTGAAGCGTTGCCCGTCCGTTTAGAGTTTGCTTGTGTATTGCTTTTCAGATTCTGTTTTCGATGTTGATGCTGGAGCATAACGATTAATGTATAGTTTCGTAGCGGGCAAACTCGAAAAAGAATGTTCCGTACTGCTCAAAGGTAGCAAAAGTGCGCGAAATTCCCTGCCTTGCCGTCAGGCAGGCGTTAGGAATTTCCGCCGCTATGAACTTATACATTCTGTTATGCGCCGGCTTTTTATAGTGCCTGTACTTTGCAAACTTACTTGGCAAAGGGATAATTGCTTGCGAATTCCTTGCATACTGTTTTTCTAACTCTCGCGATCGCTTTGCTACCGTTGGATTTGGCTAAAATCATCCCAAGTTCGCTACCACGTACAGCGTCCGAATCGGGGAAGAGCTCCAACTTTTGAATCGGTAAAAATCTTTGAAAAAATACTCAGGTCTTTGCAGCGTAGCCCGTCCGTTAAGAGTGTTGCTTGCGTATTGCTTTTCAGATTACGTTTTCGTTGTTGATGCTGGAGCATAACGTTTAATGTATAGTTTCGTAGCGGACAAACTCGCCAGGAATGTTCCGCACTGACCCAAAGGTAGCAAAAGTGCGTGAAATTCCGTTAGGAATTTCCGCCGCTATGAACTTATACATTTTGTTATGCACCGGCTTTTATGAAGCCTGTATTTTGCAAACTTGCTTGGCAAAGGGATAATTGCTTGCGAAACCCTTGCGTATTGCTTTTCTAACTCTCGCGATCACTTTGCTGCAATTGGATTAGGCTAAACCACCACAAGTTCGCTACCGCGTACAGCGTCCGAATCCGGGAAGAGCTCCAACTTTTGAATTGGTAAAAATCTTTGAAAAAATACTCAGGTCTTTGCAGTGTAGCCCGTCCGTTTAAAGTCTGTTTGCGTATTGCTTTTTACATTCCGTTTTCGTTCTTGATGCTGGAGCATAACGGTCTAGTATAAGAATAGTAGCGGATTTTCACTCACTAACTTTTCGGTTAAAAACAGATCTTTTTATATTCACTTACTTTCGATTTAGCAATTAAACCGCTATTATTTTTATACATTGTTCTCTACTGGCTTTCTGCGTTCAGATTAGTTTTCAGCGTTGGCAGAGACATACTCTTTTACAGTTTGGGTGAAGCTTGGATGGTGCGACTGTAAATGTGTATGACTCGTGGCGTTGGCATTTTATTTTCCAATTATTAATTCACGAATTGTTCTTAACAAATCTCTGTGCTTACGAAGATTTTTTCTAATCGCAATACATTGTTCTTGATTAAATTTTTCTGGGTGTTCAACACCTTTTCTATGAATTATTAAATATTCAACTCCGTCAATAACATCGCTTTTAGCGTGAGCCAGGTCATTTCTAGTATCCAAAACATCGGCTTTATAATTGGCATAAAAATTTTCAAATTTTTCTCCGTCCGCTCCAACTAAAGAAACCATTTTATTTATTGCCCTAGATTTTTTGTCAGCGTCGAAAATGCGACTTTTTATCATTTCTTGAGGTTCTAGTTCTTTAAATTTCTCAGCTTTTTTTAAGTTACTTTTCGCAGAATCAACTATCATTTTTGAAATATAGTCTTTCAAAGATTGCGAGTGTTCGTTCTCGGTTGTTAGAAAAGATAAAAGGATTTCCTCAACTGTATTATCCAACTCACTAGTCTCAGACATTACTAAACCTCTGATACTGTTTAATTCTTGTAATTTTTCAACCGTATGATTTATCAATTTAAACGCCTTGTCTTTAAATCCTTTAAAACTTTCGTCTCCAATTAGGCTGTAGAAAGAAACTCTGTCTCTATATAAATTTTTGGCAATTTCATCAAAATCAGGCTGTGCAGAATAAAATAAGATTTCTGTAAAAACACCTCCATCCCTAATTTTTTGTATTAATATATCTCCCTGTTCATCTCCTCCTTCAATATTATAATCGGATAAAATCAAGTCGTATTTAGTTTCTTGAATGGATTGTTCAGCTAGGTTACCATTTTCAAAACATTCAACGGTGGGAATAAACCCTAAAGAATCGACATAGATTTCAAGTTCAGATTTGATACCCATATCAATGTAGTCTTCAATTTGGTCATCAATCCAAAGTATTTTATAATTTAATTTCATTTTTTGAAAGTTATAATAAACTCAACGCCATTAGCTATTTCGTTATTTACAGTTATTTTCCCATTTAATTTTTCAACAACTTCTTTTGTGTGATATAAGCCTAATCCAGAGCCGTTGGTCGTTGTGAATCGTGGTTCAAAAATTTTATCCTTTATCTTTTCATTAATCCCAACACCATTGTCTCTAATGTGTAGCTCAACTTCTTTTTTGTTTATAATTTTCCAATTGACGTTAACCTCTGTTGCTTTAGCCTTAATTGAATTGTTTAATAAATTATCTAAAATGATAATTATCTCAATAGGTCTAAATGAAAAAATGAAATCAAAATCTTCAGGTCTTTTAGTTTGTATTTTTAAATTTTGATGGTTCATCATCAAATGCTTGTATTCCTGATATACATTTATAACATATTCATTGATGAAAGTTATTAAATCAGCTTTGATTTTGGTTATAGTTGTGTCGAATTGAGCTTTTGTAACAAATTTGGATAGAGTAATAACTTTTTTGTTCTCAAATGAAATTTTACTGATTAGACTAAGTAACTTCTCTTTTGGTTCATCTTTGTTAATTGAAACAACCAAATCATCGATATATTTTGTAATATGTTGAGCAGAGTGTCTATATATATGATGTTGGATACTTAATAAATCATCTTTTTCAGTTCCTCTGTCAGCTTTGGCGAATAGATTTTCGGTTATTTGTAGTTCAAGTTCATTCTCTATTTTTTTCTTCTCGACAACTGTCGTAGCTAACTCTTTTTCGGCAGATTTTTTAGCATCTAAAGCTGATGTTAACGTTTTTTCTAGCCTATTTGCATCCTTAAGTAGTTTTGGGCTATTGGATTCGGATGCTATTCGTTTAAAATTCTTTATTAATTTTTTTGCACTTCCTTCTTGCTGGTCTGAAACTAAATTAATGATATCAGAATTATAATCTAAGCTAAGTAGTGTTTTATCGTCGGCAATATTAGAAATTAATTTAACTAATTTCTCTTTTACTTCCTTAGTGTTTAATTTTTCAAAATCATCATCATTAACTCCCCATTGAGTAACTTCTACTACATATTTTTCTAGTCTTTTTAGAGTTTCAAATATGTACTCTATTAATTGTGAATAGGATTTTGTTTTGACTAAACCACCATCACGACTAGTCGTTTCTCTTAAATTACTGTTGTCTCCAAATATTTCTACCTGTCCAATTAAATTTCTAGTACCAATATATCTGCTGAAACCCTGTAATGCTCTTGCATCGATACCAAATGAATCATCTCTTGGTTCTCCAAATGGCAATATTCTAAACCCATTTTTATAAACAAATAGGTTTCCATAGTTCACTGCTGAGACCCCAATCTTTCTCTTGAAAATGTTCTTGGCAGAAAAATTTAAGAAATAAAGTTGTATCGTGATATCACTAAGAAAATTGAATTTATTTTTTTCTTCAATTTGATATAGTATATTTTCCCTATCTACTAATTTTGTAGTAACTACCTCGCCATCTGTACTAATTTCGGTAATTATCTTTGTCGTTCTGATATCTAGTTCATCAAAAACAAAATTTTCAATTATTCCATTTACAGTATGTCTGTAAATAAAGCCTTCTCCTTTTTCCTTATTCTTTGCAATCAGTTCAAGATCATTATCTATTTCCTCTGGAACATTTAATGTAATTTTGAATGGCTTTTCTTTCTTGATTTTATTTAGGTCTGGCCGAACAAGTTTTGATAATTTATCTTTTAACTTTATAAGGCTGTCTCGATTCCATTCATCTGGATTAATACCACTAATTTCTAAGACTGTACCACTACTAATATTATACTTTGTATTTTCTAGAACCTTGTGCTCTACTGGAATTTTAATAAACTCTTTATTTTGGTCTTTCTCGAACTGCCTCCAATCAACGAAAATATTTTCAATTTTAGACTTTGGTTCATTTTTTATAGTAATAAGGTTTAGAAAATCTCCAAGTCTATCGCAAGAAAAGCGACCAACTCCTTTTGCGCCAGCATAATAGTTCAAGTCCTTATTATTCTTTAGAATATCTTCTGTTCCATCTCTTTTAGCCGAATACGCTACAAATAACCATTTATTAATGAGGTCATCATAATCCATTCCTTTCCCATTGTCTTGGATTATAATTTTTGCATTCTCTGAATTTATGTTTTCAAATGTTATCAAAACCTCCGAAGCTCTAGCATCGAAAGAGTTTTTAACTAATTCAAAAACAGCAACAAAATTGTCTGTGATTAATTCGCTACCTATAAGATTTTTTAAGCCTGAACTTATTCTAAAATATTCTTTACTCATAAATTAGCGAATTTACTTAAAACCTTACCGCATTGTTCTCCGAACATAGGTGGTATGGCATTTCCAATTTGTGAGTATCGAGGAACTTCTTGAGTTCTTCTTTTTCCACCCGTTGTGTATTTACCTTTAAATTCATACCAGTCATTAAATGATTGAATTCTGGCATATTCTCTAACAGTAAAAATCCTGGGTTCGCAGTAGTGAATATAATCGTCAGGTAAAGTCGTTATAGTAGGTGTTGGTGTATTGCCAGCCAAAGGAATAAGTGTTCTCTTTTTAAGATTAAATTTTTCTTTAATTTCTGTAGATAAAGTTTTGTTCTTATCTGCATTTTCTAATATGTATTCAAATTTCTTAATCGTTGACTGTTTGTGTTTTGCAAAACGATGACTGTCAGGAATTTTATTTGAACAATTAGCACGTAGTATTTTTTGATAATCTGACTCAATTTTATTGTAGGTTCCAGCTTTAAAAGATTTTGTGTCTGGTGACATTACATCATTAGTTCTAAGCAAATCTGAAATAGCATCTTCCAATGAATTATTGAGTCCAATTCCCTTATTTATAAGGAACTGTTCTCTTTCATTTCTAAGAGTTTCAAAAAATGATTTTGGATTTGTTTGTTGAGCAATATCTTTCCTAATACCGACTAAAATGAACCTTGTTCTTTTTTGTGGAATACCAAACTCTGAAAAATCAATCAATTTACCCTTAACTTTATAGCCTAAATACTTTCCATTTTTTGCTGAATAACGTAATGCGCTCTTTACGTATTCAGAGTAGACTTTTCCTTGTTGCTTATTTTTGTCAAATTTTTGAGTAAAGCCCTTGACATTTTCAAAGAATATTATTTTAGGCTGAACTATTCTAATAAATTTTATATAAGATTTTATAAGATTATTTCTTTCATCATTTTCTATTCGCTTTCCAGCGGTTGAAAATCCTTGACAAGGTGGTCCACCTGCTACCAAATCTATTTCTCCTTTTAGAGAAGATAATTCCTTTTCAAATTTGCTAATTATATCATTTATGTCGTGATTCTTCTTTTCTAGCCAATTAGGCCATTCGAAATGATTCTTGTTTGCGATTAAATTATGGTTAAGTGTTTTAAAAGCATCTTCGTTTTTTTCGATTGCAAATTTTCCTTTCCAGGTACCAGAGTTATATAACCCTAGTGAAAGTCCACCGCATCCTGCAAAAAGGTCTATATATTTATTCTTACTACTCATTTAGATATTGCTTTATTTGGATGCAAAAGTTCTCTTATGTCAATATCTAAGGCATCAGCTATTTCATAAAGGCTACTTAATGATGGTTGTCTAGAGTTAGTGCACCATTGAGAAATTGTAGACTCGTCCTTTCCCAATTTTTTAGCTAACCATTTATTTTTACGTCGACGTTCTGCTAATGCAACTTTTATCCGATTCATTTGTGCTCTAATCAAATTTAATTGTGTTTTACGCAAATATATTAACTTAAACAAACAAAACATACTTAATTTGGAATCTTTCCGAGCGCAAGGGCAAAAAAACAGCTCTTTTATTTTTTCAGCGTTGGCTGTTAGTTTGGGAAAAATAAATGTGCTGTTTCGAGCGTTGGCTTAAGCTTGTAGAGAACGCTAAATGTATGAATCGGGGCCTGGTAAAACTACCTGAACCACCGATCCAGCCGCGCTTGTTTTTGATTTATTT
>CANMSL010000028.1:2500-6033 GCA_947500505.1 uncultured Aquimarina sp.
GGGTTCGGTCCTCCACTTTGGGTTAACAAAGCTTCAACCTGCCCAAGGGTAGATCACACGGTTTCGCGTCTACTACTACTAACTAAAACGCCCTATTCAGACTCGCTTTCGCTACGGCTGCTCCGCTTAACGGATTAACCTGGCTAGTAAAAGTAACTCGTAGGCTCATTATGCAAAAGGCACGCCGTCACCACGCCAAGGCGTAGCTCCGACCGCTTGTAAGCGTATGGTTTCAGGATCTATTTCACTCCCTTATTCAGGGTTCTTTTCACCTTTCCCTCACGGTACTGGTTCACTATCGGTCTCTCAGGAGTATTTAGCCTTATGGGATGGTCCCCACTAATTCATACAGGGTTACACGTGCCCCGCACTACTCAGGATACCACTAAATCAATATATCTTACCTATACGGGACTATCACCCTCTACGGTCAGTCTTTCCAAACTGTTCTAATTCAATATACATCTTAGATCGTGGTCCTACAACCCCTATAATGCCGTAACATCATAGGTTTGGGCTAATCCGCGTTCGCTCGCCACTACTAACGGAATCACTATTGTTTTCTTCTCCTCCGGGTACTTAGATGTTTCAGTTCTCCGGGTTCGCTCCCCGCAACAAGTGCGGGATGACATATCTTCAATATGCCGGGTTGCCCCATTCGGATATCTGCGGATCATAGTGTATGTGCCACTACCCACAGCTTTTCGCAGCTTATCACGTCCTTCATCGCCTCTGAGAGCCTAGGCATTCCCCATACGCCCTTAATTAGCTTATGCGTCTTGCTTTAACTTGCTCTTTTAGTTTTAATCAGTATTCAGTAATTAGTATCAAGTAGTTAGTAAATAAAAACTCAATAAAAACAACCAAAAACTAATCTCTTTTAGTTTTGTCGTTAAATGTCTCCTGTGAGAACATCTAACGCTCGTATTCTTTAAATCAATATGTCAATGAACTTTCTCTATAAAGATCATTAGATTTATAGATGATTAGATCATTCGATGCATAAATATTACTATCTAATTATCTAACAATCAAACCAATCTAACTATCTAAAAAATCTAGTAGATCGTGGAGAATATCGGAGTCGAACCGATGACCTTCCCGATGATAGATCGGGATGCTCCAACCCCATATGGCTGAATCTCTCTGGTCGTGGAGAATATCGGAGTCGAACCGATGACCTCCTGCGTGCAAGGCAGGCGCTCTAGCCAGCTGAGCTAATCCCCCGTCTTTTTAGTAAGCAGTAAATAGTAATCAGTAATCAGTTTAATTTGATGTACTGCGTACTGCAAACTGCGTACTGTAAACTGGTTTCCCAACTTCTAAAATTTCCTCTTCAGTATATAATCAATGAACTTGTAAATAATAAATATAAAAGTTCAAATTTAAAATGATAAAGTAAGTCTATTTATATACTTTAAACTTTATAATTTTTCAGTTTTACATTTAACATTTAATCCGTAGTCTCAGGCAGACTCCCCTCGACTTCGCTCGGGACAGGCTTCTCGCACTGCCTTTCGACTTGTAGTCTCAGGCAGACTCGAACTGCCGACCTCTACATTATCAGTGTAGCGCTCTAACCAGCTGAGCTATGAGACTGTTTTATAGTAGTGAGTAATCAGTAATGAGTACTTAGATAAAATCTAAAACAATCCTTACTTAATACTTAATACTCGGTACTCAATACTAAAAAAAATAAAATTAATTAACAGCTTAAGACTAAAAACATTCCTGAAACACAATTCCTGTGTATCGTCTTTCTCTAGAAAGGAGGTGTTCCAGCCGCACCTTCCGGTACGGCTACCTTGTTACGACTTAGCCCCAGTTACCAGTTTTACCCTAGGCCGCTCCTTACGGTGACGGACTTCAGGTACCCCCAGCTTCCATGGCTTGACGGGCGGTGTGTACAAGGCCCGGGAACGTATTCACCGGATCATGGCTGATATCCGATTACTAGCGATTCCAGCTTCACGGAGTCGAGTTGCAGACTCCGATCCGAACTGTGATAGGTTTTATAGATTCGCTCCAACTCGCGTTGTGGCTGCTCTCTGTACCTACCATTGTAGCACGTGTGTGGCCCAGGACGTAAGGGCCGTGATGATTTGACGTCATCCCCACCTTCCTCGCGGTTTGCACCGGCAGTCTTGCTAGAGTTCCCGACATTACTCGCTGGCAACTAACAACAGGGGTTGCGCTCGTTATAGGACTTAACCTGACACCTCACGGCACGAGCTGACGACAACCATGCAGCACCTTGTAAATTGTCCGAAGAAAAGTCTATCTCTAAACCTGTCAATCTACATTTAAGCCCTGGTAAGGTTCCTCGCGTATCATCGAATTAAACCACATGCTCCACCGCTTGTGCGGGCCCCCGTCAATTCCTTTGAGTTTCATTCTTGCGAACGTACTCCCCAGGTGGGTTACTTATCACTTTCGCTTAGCCACTCAGACCGAAATCCGAACAGCTAGTAACCATCGTTTACGGCGTGGACTACCAGGGTATCTAATCCTGTTCGCTACCCACGCTTTCGTCCCTTAGCGTCAATACATTATTAGTGATCTGCCTTCGCAATCGGTATTCTAAGTAATATCTATGCATTTCACCGCTACACTACTTATTCTAACCACTTCATAATGATTCAAGACTTGCAGTATCAATGGCAATTTCCCGGTTGAGCCGAAAACTTTCACCACTGACTTACAAACCCGCCTACGGACCCTTTAAACCCAATGATTCCGGATAACGCTTGGATCCTCCGTATTACCGCGGCTGCTGGCACGGAGTTAGCCGATCCTTATTCGTAGAGTACCGTCAAACCATTACACGTAATGGCGTTTCTTCCTCTATAAAAGTAGTTTACAACCCATAGGGCAGTCTTCCTACACGCGGCATGGCTGGATCAGAGTTGCCTCCATTGTCCAATATTCCTCACTGCTGCCTCCCGTAGGAGTCTGGTCCGTGTCTCAGTACCAGTGTGGGGGATCCCCCTCTCAGGGCCCCTATCTATCGATGTCTTGGTAAGCCGTTACCTTACCAACTAACTAATAGAACGCATAGCCATCTTATAGCAATAAATCTTTAATCAATTAACGATGCCATCAATTGATACCATAAGGTATTAATCCAAATTTCTCTGGGCTATCCCTTACTATAAGGTAGGTTCTATACGCGTTACGCACCCGTGCGCCGGTCGTCATCTGTAGCAAGCTACAATGTTACCCCTCGACTTGCATGTGTTAAGCCTGCCGCTAGCGTTCATCCTGAGCCAGGATCAAACTCTTCATCGTGTATTCTTAAATATTATTTAACAATAACAACAGGAATTTAAAATCGTATCTCAAAAGTATTTCTAGTCTTAATTCTTATCTGTAAAATAACTATATAAAATAGTCATAATACGCGCTGTCAATCAATATATCAATGAACTTTTAAAACCCCTACCCGACACTGTCGGAACTCCCCTTGAAAAAGGAAGAAGCAATCTGTCAAAACTACTTCCGGATCTCTTGTCAGTAACTAAGGAATCGAACCC
>CANMSL010000029.1 GCA_947500505.1 uncultured Aquimarina sp.
ATCTTGTGCATTACCGAAAATTGGTAAAATCAGAAATATTAATATTGTGAATCTCGATTTCATAATTGTTTACAACGGTCTCGGCTATGAGTAGTTGCGTGGGTTAGCACTTAACTTTACAAGTACACACCAAGTTGGAAATTCCGCAGGAATTTCCAAAGTAGGCGAGAACAAGCAATTACTTATAGCCATTGTTGTAAACAGTTATTTTTTCCAAATTTCAAATTCAGAACGGATAATTTCAATTAGTTCGCAAACGTATTTTGGTTCGTCAATTTCAGGGTATTTTTCATTATAAAAAAATGGATTTCCAAATTCAAATTCGTTTGATTTGTATCGGTTTTTTGCTCTAAAAAAATAACTTGTTCCATCCAGAGCCGTTGATTTTTTAGATAGAATATCCAATTCTGTTCTTGTTTTTTTATGCTTACTGCTATATCTTCTTTCTTCTTTTTTAATAACACCTCTTTCCGATAATTTCCAATCTATTTCGCTTCTATTTGGCAGTTCAAAGATGTAGCTCCGAAATAAGTTCAGATAAACATATTCCATATCACTTTTAGAATTCAATACTGTTTTCTCTGTTTTCAGTTCACTTGTGCTATCAACTTTTGACCAATGCTCATAAAATTCGGCTGTCCATTCATCAGACTCATTTTTATACATTCTAAAAAGTGAAGTATAATTCGTTATTCCAGGACCTGCATAAATTCTTATTTCAGTTGGATAATTAAGAGTATCAGATATTCCTAAATCAGCATTAATATCACTCCAATGCTGAGCGTTTGCTCCAATGAAGCAAAGAATTAAAATTGATGTAAGAATGTTCCTCATAATTGTTTACAACGTTTAATGTATGGTTTGTGGCGGACAAACACACAGTTAATATTCCCTCACAGCCCAAAGTTAAAAAACCTGCGTGAAATTCCGTTAGGAATTTCCGCCGCTATAAACTCATACATCTTGTTATGCACTGGCTTTTTTATTCAGCCGTTACTTTGCAAATATTCTTAAGCAAAGCGATGATTGCTTGCGAACCATTTGCGACATATTTTTCTTCAATTCCCGCGATCGCTTTGCGACTTTGGTCTTGTCGATGACCATCACAAAATATAGATGACCTTTATTCCGTCCGTTGCTGATAGGGGAGAACCTTGGTTTGAGCGAAACCCTTTATAAAAACACTAAGGTCTTTGACCATTATCCCGTCCGATTATCCGTCCTGCTTTTCAGATCTTCTAGCTTGTGCATAACGTTAAGTATAAGAAACGTAGGGCAGGTGATAAGCGGAACGTTTCGGATTGGTACTAAGCCAAATATAAATATTTTGCTTTTATCTTTTTTCTCATAAAGGCCAAATTTTATATTTGGCGACTTTGCAAATAAACACAAGCCTTTTGATTAAGCCCAAAAGCCCTATGTTTTCTTATATATTGTTGTGAGCAGTGTTTTTATTCGGTTTTTCTTTCTGTTTTTTATACCAATTTCTTGATTCAGATTTGAATAGTAAAAATATTGCAAATCCCTGAAGGATAGCTTGAAACAATGATAAAACTCCAATTATGGGATTCAAACGAAAAGTATCTGGAATGATGAATGGAACCATCAAAAAACCAAGTCCGCATAAAATTGTGAAGACAATTCTCGCCCAGTTTTTTCCTAGACTTATATCGTATCCCAAAAATGCTAAAATTCCAGTGCTTACTAAAATTATTACAAGGTTTGTTGGATTTGAAAAATTATCAATTTCAGTAAGTAAATTGACAAGTATTGGATTTATTATTCCAATAGCAGCTGACAAATAAATAGCTTTTGCTGAATTTGAAATGGTATTAGGTAAATCAGTAGGAATTTTACTTTCAACTGTTAGTTGTTGATTTTGATTTTCAAGCTGAATTTGAGACTGAATTTTATTTTTACAACTAATAATATCCTCGTTTACGATTCCTCTTGATTCCAATTCTGAAATTGCCGTCAAAACTGCCTCTCTTTGATATGAGCTAGTATTTTCAATAATTTGTATCAAATCAGAATCTGTTTTCGTCTTGAATTTATCAGAAAATTTTGTAGTCATTTTATATTTAGAGTAGTTTTATATTGCTCACAACGCCAAATATATGAATCGGAGCAAGGCAAGTATGCCTAAACCAATTGATTTATTTGCGCATTTTTATTTCTTATTCAATTTATAAAAATCTAGCGCCATTGCAAAAAGGAAATGACCTTTCGATCCAGCATTAAACTTTGCTCTGATTTCATATATGATGTTAGCGTTTCGGCTTTATTCATAATGAAATGTTCTCCACTTTAGTTTTAAAATTCCGTTCAATATTTTCTTTCATTTTTTCAAACTTACCAAGGTCAAATTCTATATTGAGTGGGTAATGATTTTTTAAATCTATAAGCTCTTTTTTACTAAGTAAACAAAAATCTTTATTAGATTCACGAATCTTAATTTCGACACTATTTAAGTGAGCATTATATATTTTTGTCAAAATGGAGTCTAAAAACTTTTGATTTGATCCTTTTTCCCAATGAATTAGATAATTTACGTGACTAAAAGATTTTGAGTTTATATCATTTTTACTAATTCCTTGAATATATTTTTCGATATTTGATTCTAATGATTGAATACTACTCAGTTGATCTTCCAAGAATAGTTGATCTTTCCTGTTAATGTTAATTCGATAATAATCTCTGAATCTATTCGGAATTGGGCAGTTAGTACAATATGGTGTGTCAAAATCGGTCATAATTTTTAAGAATCCGTTTTTGCTTTCAATATCAAAAGGTATTTTAAATTCAATTAAAGAACAGAGCTTACACAAATCTACATTATAATATAGGTTTGATATATCACTTCTAGTTAGATAATAAGGAGTTTTAATATCAAAGTTTAAGATTGGAATAGTATCTGTTGATGAAATAAAGTCAAATTTGTTATCACAAGCACTATTCTTAGCACATCCTATTAATAATATTAGTAATATAAGTGATATCGTATATTTCATTTTTTCACGCTGAACGCTAACGTTTAATGTATAGTTTCGTAGCGGGCTGATCTAAAATTAACGTTCCGCATTGACCCAAAGGTAGCAAAAGCGCGTGAAATTCCGTTAGGAATTTCCGCCGCTATGAACTTATACATGTTGTTATGCGCCGGCTTTTCATTCAGGCGATACTTCTTAAAAAAGCCTAAAGCAAAGCGATAAATGCTTGCGAACCCCTTGCGAACTGCTTTTTCCATTTCCTGCGATCGCTTTGTGACTTTGGGTTGGGAAACAATTCTCACAAAATGACGATGACCTTTCTTCCGTCAGTTACGGATAGGAGCGAACCGTTGGATCATTAAAATTCTTTGCAAAAATACTCAGGTCTTTGATCTGGCGTTTGTCAGTTTTGAGTGTTGCTTGCGTTTTGCTTTTCAGACCTCAGATGCTGGCGCATAACGGTTGAGCTATGAACAGTACGGGAGCAAACTAGCGTTTGCTTTCCGCCACGCACGTAGCGAAATCTTTTGGTTTTGTTTTTTCTTTTTTTATGTCAAAGCGAAATCCCAAAGATTTCGCGACATTATAAATATACACAGACTTTAGCGTTTAAGCCCAAAGCCCGTATTGTTCATAGGTTGTGTTGTAAAACGTTTTTATTTTTCAGGAGTCCAATTTGGGTCAACTGATACAACCGGTTTTATCATAACATTTCCCCAATCATAATCCAGAGCGCTTTTATCATTATTTTTCTGATTATCGTAAGCAATTACAAATCCAATAATTAAGATTTCATCGATCACTTCATTTTGTAATTTTATGATATACTTATCAGCGCCGAAGTATACTTTCTCGTTCTTATCAATAAGTCCAATTTGCTTATCGTTTAGAAAAATCCCAATCAAATTATTTTCCTGTTCGTAGAAATGGAATGTACCTTTTGAGTTTCTTATTGAGTAAGAAATTAAAGAGTCCGAATTAATATCAACGAATCCATTTTCGCTGTATTTCAAAGAATAATTTAAATCCATAATATTTCTGGACTTTTTTTCAACGCTTAACACCTGTCTATTGTCCAAATTGTAAATTCCAACCTTAGGATAAAAAGTTAGTATTTTGGATTTAGCCAGAAACTTCAGTCGTCCATCAATAATAATTTTATATTGATCCTGAAAAAAATTGAATCTCTTTTGATTAATTTCAATCTCCATTGATTATTAGAAGTCAAAATGTTTGTTAAGATACATAGTTTACACAAGTTAAAGATTAGGTGTTTACACTAAATTAGTTTCTAACCTTGTCGAT
>CANMSL010000030.1 GCA_947500505.1 uncultured Aquimarina sp.
CAGTCTTTGGTAAGTTGAGATGATTATATGCAATGCTAGAGATACCTTTGTTATGATCAGTAATCATATTCCCATTAACTGCATACCTAATGCAAAAAAATAAAAATCTGCATCCTTTTTAAAGAGGTATCTCTGCTAAAAAGCAAAAAATAAGAACGTTCTTTCTATCATTATTCTGCTATGGCTAAAGTACTAAAATAACTAAAGTCCTTGCAGCAGCAATCCAGATTGATTGCTAAGGCAATAAACCCCTGTTTTGCTACTGCTTCCTTATCCACGATATTGTACATAATACGAGTTATACCCGCTCTTCCTTCGTCAGGGTCTATAACAAGTATTATGTAGCAATACTCCCGTAGCTTCGCCCCAAGCTGGCAACGCCTGTCCTGAGTTTATCGAAGGGCGCTCAAAACCTGACTTCTAACAGACGATTTTTACTGAAGATATTACAATATTATACCTAAATGATCGTGTCGTAGAGCTGTTCCCAAGCGTTGTGGGGTCATTCAGTCGCCATTAAGGCTAGTATTTTAATAAAAAGTGGAAGTCCAACCACATAATCCAACGCATTCCACTTTTTCTTAAAATATTTTTTCCGCTTCGAGTAAGAACGATTATTATTGAAGTTGAAGTGCGTAAAGGCAGAAGCTGCCGAGCTTCAACTTCAATAATAATCATAGCCTAGTGGCGATTGAACGAAGCTGCGTTGCACGCAAAACTGGCGTAGCCATAGCGGAGAGGAGCAGCCGACACACAAAAAGGAGTGTAACGGTTTTGTGTGCCAGACGATTTTTATGTGTTCCGATTTATCAGATATAAACTTCCACATAAATAATCGGCTAGGCTGTGACCAAGCGGCGTAGCCAATGAAGCAGCGGTTTTGCTTAATTTAACTATTCAGCGATAGCGTACCTTATTGTTTTTAAGCAAAAAAGTAGCTGCGAGTGATAGAGGAACAGAGCAAGGCTATTTATTTGTAGTGGAGACTGACGACCGAAGGTGAGGAAGTTGGAACGGTATGGAACAAGTGCTATTTTCTGCACTTGTGGAATAACAAAAAATAGCTTGTGGCGTGACGAAGGAACACCTTATAACAGCTTATGGGCAAAGCATTTTTCTTGCTGCGCCCATAATAATATTTCGACTGTAAGGAGACACCTGGCTTTTTAGTGTTGATAGGATAAAACCAAGATTTGTGATAACCAAAAGATACTGTCTTGGTTATTTTCTTCGGATTGACTGAGCTTGTGTATAGCCGCAACTAAGGAACTTTGTAAATAGTATAACTCTTCCTTATTCTTGATATTGATTTCTATTTTCATAAGGAAGTAACTTTGATTTTGTAAACAAGGGATACTCCTTTTTTATCAATGATTTCTATAAACTGACGGTCTGCTAATTCACTAAGTTTGTAATAGATATTACTTCGGCTTGTTCCTAGCTTTTTACGTACATCTGTATTAGTAAATGCGGTATCATAAAAGTATTGTTGTAATTGATTGTAAAACCATCTTAGGCTTGGTGATAAAAGATATTCTTGTTTTGGTAAGTGAAGTTCGTTCTGTAACATATAGATCGCATTAAATACATCTTCTCTGGTTACATATAATCTTTTGTATTTATCCTGATCTCTGTAGAGTTCATTTACGATTGTTAGACTGTGAGCTGTTTGGATAATGATATTTTTCTGGTAGCTATTAAAAGAAGTCTGGTCAAGTAGTTTTTGATACTTGTTAATGGTTTGGCGATATGGATAAAGGATTTTAATAATCATATTTAGATCTGCTACGTGATATTTACGGTACTGTAGCTTGTCGATCTTGATATAGCGTCTTATAGATCGCTTTTTGCGTTCTTGCTTCATTGTTTATATGGATTTGATTGTTATACATTCTTCTGTAAGGTAGTGGGTAGTAGATTTTTACTCTAATTATACTTGTCTTGGATCGCTAGACCGCTTTTGTAGTTAAACAACTGACCCAAAGTTATTTGACTGATCCAAAAGCGATCCGTAACCGATCCATAACTGATCCAAAGCGATCCAGACACATAGTGTCTTTTTGTTATTTAGCTTGTTTGTAGCGTTACTTTCTGTAGTTTTCTATCTGATCATAAAGATATTTGCGTATTTCTACTCTGAACTTCTCTATATTATCCCAGTAACTGATTTTATAATTGTAACTATTTCGTAATCCTGAACTGCCTTTATGGATATATTCTAGTTCCTCTAATTCTGTGATATAACGTTGCATTTGGGTTTTACTAATCCTGAACTTTTGCCGTACTTCCCTGCGTGTAAATTGATAGTCTTTGCCTTTTGATTCTACATACTTTTTTAGATGCTCATAGAACTGTCGCAGGATTCCATCTAATTCATCAGTTTTAAGGATGATACTATTGAACATTAAATCAATGGCTATTTCTATATCTTGTAACTGCGTTACTAGCATATTATGATCTATTTTGTGCCTTTGATACTGATGTAACAATGTTACTTGTTCGATATAATCGTGTAACATTTGGGTTAATCTTCTTCGTTGTTTGGTGGTTTTAGGAAGTTGTAATCGATATGGATTTTTGACTTTATAAGGTTTGAGCATATACACAATATCCTGCAGGGATTCCCTGATTTGTTTTTCTTCTGTATCTGTGATGATCTTGGCTGACTTTTGAGACATATATTCCAATACTTTCTCGGTTTGGGTTTCACTTTCATCAATAGCAATCACAAAAACACGACTTTCATTATCTTCATAAATCCTAAAATGAGTGGTTGCCACTAAACTTGCTATTGGACCAAAAACATATTTTTCGCCTGTGGTAATTTCTCCAGTTTGTTCATTTTTCTGACTTACGCTACTGGAGAGCTTTCCATTGCTTTGCAACTCTCGCCACGCCATTTCTGCTTCTTCGGTCAGTCCGTCATAATCTTCGAGGATAATACCACAGTTACATAAATCTTGTTCTCCGTAATTATAAAAACTCTTATCGGTAACTCTGGTAAAGCGTTTGATTTTATTCTGATCATACATGCAATCAGCTATTTTACCAATCAGATGACTTTTGCCACTTCCGCTAGTTCCTTGTACAACTGCGTGTAATGTTCTATGCATTTTATGACTGAGTAGGATTGTAAACAAGAACATTGCATTTTTTTCTTCGCCAATGATTCCTGTGGCTTGTAATTGTTTGGTGAGTGTTTCTATAAGATTTTTAGATTGTAATAGTTGTAATGCTCTTTTTTCTTCGATACCTGTAATCTTTCGTAGTTTGTATCGTTGTTTCTGTTGTGGTAACTCGTTTTGCTTATCTAATCGATGGGTTTCTAAAGCTCTGGTAATTTTGTCTAAAGCCATTCTAACTACAGAAGTGCCGATTTGTAGTTTTTCTGCTATTTTTCTAACTAATTTTTCTACGGCATCATCGTGGTATAAATCAATCGTATTTCTGCTTGGGGTTTGTTCTAGATTTGCAGCTTTATAGACTACCAATGTCATTTTTAGACTTCCTAAGTCTTTTAAGTTCAGCTTACCAAAAACATCTATTTTTAAGTGTTCATCTGTATAAACTGTATGATTAGGTTTGATAGTTATGCTACAATTTTCTTTTGGTGTTTTCTTAGATTTTATGGGAGTTTTAGGGATTTCTTTTTCTGCAGTATTGGTGTAAAGTATTTCTCTTTTCTTGTAAAGGTGTTGTAAGATTTCAGGTTCGTGAGTATCTAACAGACTATTAATATCTTCATTGTCGATCATTTCTATTGTACTGATCGTTACATTCGGAACTAACTCGTGTAATTCTTTAGTGTATTTTTTTATGGCCTCACGCCCGGCGTGATCGCCATCGAACCAAAGAATAATTTCTTGTAATTGCTGCAGATATAAAATAGCCTTGAAGTGTTCAGGAGTTATGCCATTTGTTCCATAAGCTGTAAATATTTCGGTTTCTGGTGAAAAAGAAAGGTGTTGACCTAGTGTAGCTGCATCGATGATACTCTCTGTAATAATTAGCTGTTGGGCTTCCCGACTTGGATAGTTTGGATATAAGCCTTTTCTGTTGGTAGTATAATAATGTTTGCATTTGGCATTGTCGTAAATACTTCTTCCGTATAATGATACTACTTGATTGTTTTTATCTTTCAGAGGAAAGATGATACAGTATTTTAGCTTATCATATGCTGCGCCTGTATTAAATCCTGCAGCTAGTTTTT
>CANMSL010000031.1 GCA_947500505.1 uncultured Aquimarina sp.
CATCGGTGGGTCGAATCCACCATCTTATAAACAGTTGCGTAACGATACTCAGCCGTTCGTTACTCTCGGCACACATATGCGCTGTGCGACCGGATGGGAGCATTGACGCATACATTGTTAGGGGCAGTTTTTATTCATCCAATTCAATTACTTTTTCAATAGCTTTGTCATTAGTTTTTAATTCTATTAGTAAATCCATATAAAAATCCTTTGCAATTCTACTGTAATTGATCTCATAGTCTGTAGGTATTCCAGTCATTTCATAATTCTTCCCCTCTACATTTTCGTATATTTCGTTTGAGAGTCCGAATTCCCATCCATTTGGTAATCTTTTAGAAAGAACGTCCGATAAAATTCCTTCCGTATTTGAGCCAATCCTTGTCACGTTTTCTATGTTTTGAGATGCCAAAATAAAGGTCTCACTTGCGCTAGCTGTTTGAGGACTTGTTAGCAAATAAAGTTTCCCTTTGTAGTTCACTTCGTTTGGTTCAATGTAAATATTTTGAGTGTTTGTGAATCCGTTTTTTAATCTTGCTTTTTTTGAAAAGGCTATTCTTTTTTTGTTTGTAAAGTAGCTTAAAATTTCTAACCCAATTTGGTCAAATCCACCTTCATTAAATCTAACATCTATGATACAAGATTTAGTGTTTTTAATATCTTCATATATGATCGCCATTTGCTTTTTAAAACTCGTGAGTACATCTTTTGCGTAATTCGAGCTTTTATCTGCATTTTCCCAATATTGTTCGATAAATTCTTCAGCAGTTAGTTCGTTGGAAATGTTATAATTAGCTAAATCCTCAAAGTTATTAAACTGGATATAGCTGATGCTATCGTTTATAAATCCCCAATTTATCATTCCTTTATTGTATGTTTTATAATTGGGAATATATTTTCGAGTAATAGAATAAATTACTTTAACACGTAAATCATCAGTATCCTCATTATTTTCTTCAATTTTGTCTTCCAACGAATCTGGGATTTCGATAGATACATGTCCATCATTTAATTCTGAAATCATTGTATTTAGAATGGTGTAGAGCTCTAAATCTGATGATTTTTTTGATAATCGTTTACGATATTTATCTTTTAGCTGGTTCCAATCAACTTTTCGTAAATTGAAAAAGGCATAGTTCTCTTTGAAAGTTTCCCATAGTGCGTCAAAATTTGATAAAGGATTGTTTTTACCTTTTTCACAAATATCAGATTTTTTGGAACGAACGAAGTTGTAATTTGTAAAGCCTACTTTTATCTGTAGGCTGTCTTTTGTCAAGTTGGTTATGGTACAAATTTCTTCTAAATAGGCTGTCGGCAGCTTTGTGTGCAGGTTACATCCACTTTCGTAGGTATCACGTATTGTAATATTCTTTTTTGAAATTTCTAATTGTTGTGCATAGCCTATTGAATTCCAAACTCCGTAAAGTCGATTGTCAGTTTCTTGTTTTTGAGCGTTACACGAATAAAATGTAAGTATGGTGATTAGTAGGAAATACAAATATTTTAGTTTCATTTAGTTTGTTCTGTCAAATTGCCCCTAACATTATTATATAAGAGTAGTTGTGTGTTTTAAGCACTAAAGTTAGCAAATAAAAACAGATAGAAAGTCAGTGAGGACTTTCGTAAATAGGCTTAAACTAGCAATTGATTTTATACAATGTTGCAGTGCGTTTTTATTCAGTTTTATCCGGATTTATATGCTTTTCATATTTTTCCTTGGTATTTATATAGCCAATTTCAAAGTAATTCCTTTTGTCTTTCGCCCAAGAAGAATTCAGAATTTTATCAGGGTTTCTTGAATAACTTTGAGTAGGTTAAATTTCAAATGATTGTAAATCAATATTTTCAATTACCCTTTGATGATAAAATATGTTTTTTTCATCTGTCGAATAATTTCTGTTTATGATTTTGAAGGTATTAGGTTTAGCTTTAATTACTTTTTTTCCTTCCAAATATACATTTTTGTCACCTTTAGTAAAGCCAAACCCTAAACTATTTATCAGACTTGTGTCGTAGCAGGGCAAAATGTTACCTTGCTTTTCGATTTTTCTGTGCATTGATTGCTAACTTTTACTTTTTGCAAGCATTGCGCCTTTATAAATATACAACAACCAATGGATTGATCACTTTGCTGCTATGATCACATATATCGTGTTGTGATACGTCTTATTTAATTTTTTTTATTTCTCCAGTTTTGGATATTTCGTATTTATAAGTTTCTACTTCAAGTTTTTCAGTTCCCTTAATTTCGTTTTCGAGAGAGTCAACTTTATGCATCCAAGTTGAATCAATATGCTCGATTGTCAGGTTAGGATTTATGGTTATATATTCTTTATGATAATATCCTGGTTCTCCGCCACAATATCCAAAGAAAAGTTGTTGAGAAGCTTTTAGATATCCGTTTTTATCATATATCTTAACAATTGGTAATAAAACATCAGCGGGAGCCAAGTTTAAAATAACTTCCAAGTCTTGGTTATTCGGAATTCTTCTAAAAGGTGACTCTAAGTCTCCACCAGCGTATTTCTTTTTAAGTTTCTGATCCAATTCAGGTGGGTTTTCATAATCATCGTCGCAAGAAGTGGAGTAGGGAAGTTCTAAAAAAGGAATCGCTTTTAAATATTCAGAAAATTTATTCTTTTCTATTGAGTTATTACCTTGTTCTGAGAGATTATTTGATTCCGTAGTCTCATTTTTTGGTTTATCAGATCTTGTCTTACAACTTATTACAACACAACAAATCAGAAAATATGCTTTTAATTTCATAATATTTTTTGGGATGTATCACAACGGTTTTGTATAAGATTAGTTGCGTGGTTTAGCAACGAATTTAACAAATACAAACCGAATAGAAAATCCGCGAAGATTTTCGTAAGTAGGCTCGTACCAAACAATTAATTTTATACGGTGTTATGCACTGGTTTATTCAGTTATTATATATTCCTCAATTATATTTTTTCCGTTTTCAAGTTCAAAATAGTAGTCGTTTTTTCTGTTTGCAATATTATTTCCACAAACTTTTAATCGTAAAGTGTCCTTTTTCATATTCAGTCTTACAACATATTTCGCTCCGCATTTCAACAGTCCTTTTTTCTTTAAATTATCTAAATCACTCAAAAACTTTTCCTTTTGCAAACTATTCAGTTTTACAGTATTTACAATTCCACCAAGCATTGGGTGTTCAACTTCAATTATTTCTACAGAAACAATTTCTGAATTAGAAAAATTTCCATTTAAAATTTCAATTCTATTTTTTGATTCAGACTTATTCTTTTTCGCATTATTTCCGCAAGAAATCAAAATTCCGAAACTCAAAAATATTATTATTGTTTTCATTTTTCTTGGGTCAGTTTGGTTACTGTTTGTTAAGATACATAGTTTACACAAGTTAAAGATTAGGTGTTTACACTAAATTAGTTTCTAACCTTGTCGATTG
>CANMSL010000032.1 GCA_947500505.1 uncultured Aquimarina sp.
TTTTTCCCTCAAATTATACCTTAAAAAGTGTAAACTATGTTTCTTTAACTTTGTAAAGGATGTTTGTTTAACGTACCGTATGCGCCTTAACGTTTAATATATGTGTCGTAGCAGGGCAAATTGTTACCCTGTTTTTCGATCTTTCTGCGCATTGATTGCTAACTTTTCCTTTTGAGCAAGCATTGCGCCTTACCAAATATACAAAGACCATTCGATTGATCCCTTGGTTGCTATGATCACATATATAGTGTTAGGTATATTTTTATTCAGAACAATATATGTATCCTATTTGACCTCCCAGATATCCTTGTTCATTGGTTGATAGATTTAGAAAATATTCAGCGCTTAACCTTTCAGAAATCTTATTTATAGTGCATTCACATAATTCTAAGCTATTTTTTCTTTTTTTAGAAAGAGCATAATTACATACATCAACAAATTGTTTTTTTTCGTTATCCGTCCAAGGAATGTCATTTTTACTATTTTTAAAAATATCCCAAAGATTAAAAGCGTCAGGTTGCCCTTTTTGATTAGCTTTTATTTTACTTGATATAGTTGAATATTCTAGAAATGAAGGGCATAATTCGTGAAGCTTTCGTAAAATATTTTCTTTCCTATCCGTATCGTATGTCAGAAGATTGATTTCTACATTTTTTATGTAGATCATTCGGTTATTTTGGTAACTGTTATTTTTAGAATAGCGTTTTGTGAATTCTTGACAGAACTTCAATGCAATTTCTTTGTTGTTTCCAGTATTTTTTTGCTGTGCATAACTCAAATTGGAAATTAGTAAAATAAATATTAAAATTTGTTTCATATCAATTATACCTAACGTCTCTTGTATGGTGCGTTTGCTTCCCGAAGGGAGCATATGCAATATACAAATTGTTAGCTACTGGTTTTTAATTTGTTTTTTCCATTCCAATTTTATAATACTTTCTCGAATTCAGTTTATTCTCTTCAGACGAAATAACTTTAAATTTAATTTCGTTGTAATTGTTTTTTAAGAAAAGATATAATTCATTGTCAATTTCTTTGATTCGATATTTATATATGTTTTTATCAGTCGTTACATAACAAGAAGAAGGTTCATCGCAAGTTTGACAGTCAATGAAATTCATTCTATTATTTCTTTGGAATTTTAGCTCAATGGTTCTGCAGATATTTTTTTCACGAGTAGCGATTTCGCTTGTATAGATTTCAACTTTTCGGGACTTGAAGAAGACGCTGTCTTTATTGTTTGAAATAATTTTAAAATAGTAAGAATATCCGTTTTGTCTTTCTTCTTTTTTGGATTGTTTAATTAGTTTTTTAAATTCAGATTTAGTCATTCGTTGAGGATAACAAGGGCTGACAGAAAAGAATAATAGGAACAAGACTGTAATTATTAATGGTAATTTCATGTTTTCATTTTTAGATTTCCAAAAGTATATTTATGTTACGTTTCAGAAAATGCATAATGAGTAAAACAGTCCTTTCAAAAAGTTAGAGTGTACTCAACTTGTAGCTAACGTTTAATGTATGGTTTGTGGCGGACAAACACACAGTTAATATTCCCTCACAGCCCAAAGTTAAAAAACCTGCGTGAAATTCCGTTAGGAATTTCCGCCGCTATAAACTCATACATCTTGTTATGCACTGGCTTTTTTATTCAGCCGTTACTTTGCAAATATTCTTAAGCAAAGCGATGATTGCTTGCGAACCATTTGCGACATATTTTTCTTCAATTCCCGCGATCGCTTTGCGACTTTGGTCTTGTCGATGACCATCACAAAATATAGATGACCTTTATTCCGTCCGTTGCTGATAGGGGAGAACCTTGGTTTGAGCGAAACCCTTTATAAAAACACTAAGGTCTTTGACCATTATCCCGTCCGATTATCCGTCCTGCTTTTCAGATCTTCTAGCTTGTGCATAACGGTTAATGTATGGTTTATGGCGGACAAACACACAGTTAATATTCCGTCACAGCCCAAAGTTAGTAAACTAGCGTGAAATTCCGTTAGGAATTTCCGCCGCTATAAACTCATACATCTTGTTATGCACTGGCTTTTTTTATTCAGCCGTTACTTTGTAAAGTTACCTAAGCAAAGCGATGATTGCTTGCGTAACTATTTACGTTATATTTTTTAAATTCCCGCGATCGCTTTGCGGCTTTGGGTTTAGCGATTACCATGACAAAATATCGATAGCCTTTATTTTGTCAGATGCTAATCATCGAGAAACTTTGTGTCAGCAAAAACCTTTGCAAAAATACTCAGGTCTTTGACCATTATCCCGTCCGATTATTCATCCTTATTTTCAGATTCCACTTGCTTGTGCATAACGTCTCGGCTATGGTTAGTACGGGAATTAAAATTACTGAATTTCCGATTAAGCTCTTAGCCAAAACTTTTTATTTTGTTTTATCTTTTTTGTTATAAAGCCAAATCAAAAAGATTTGGCGGGCTCCGTAAATATGCCTAAACTTTAGGCTAAGAACCAAAACCCGTATTAACTATAGCCATTGTTGTACATCTGCCTTATTTCATTTTCTTACTCTTATGGTTTTCAGTCTCAATTCCAGTTTCATACATTTGATTCCATCCACGTTGTGCGTTTTCAGCAAATTCTTTTTTGGATAGTTCTGTGTTTTTAAAATCAAAAACTCTAAAATCATTAAACCATATCCTTATGTCAATTGTAATTTCATCTTTACCAACTTGTTCTGCAAAAAGGTCAATTGTATTCATATCCGACCAATTTAAGTTGTTAATTTCGTCAAGGCTGATTTTATCAGACCAATCCGTAAATTGCTTTTCCTCAAGATTTATAAATTCCCAACCATACATAGAATCGAGTATAAGTCTGTCAAATTTAGATTTCAATTCGTCAGGCTTTATTTCCTCAATTTCAGCATTTTCATCATCCCAAGTTCCTTTTCGATAACTTATAGCAATTCTTCCATAATCCGAGAATACTATTTTCAATCGATTGTCATCAGGAAACTCCTTATCTGCGTTCATCGAAATACAACTCAACAAGATTTCAACCGAGTCCGATTCAATTCCGATACAGTTTATTGTAGATTCATTAAAGGCTAAATCTAATCCGTCTTTTTGTTTTTTATCGATGTTCATTTAGGTTGTGTACAACGCTAAATGTATGAATCGGGGCTTGGTAAAATTACCTGAACCACCGATCCAGCCGCGCTTGTTTTTGATTTATTT
>CANMSL010000033.1 GCA_947500505.1 uncultured Aquimarina sp.
TTTTTGTAATCTAAGTGACGTGATTTTAGATATTCTCTGGCTTTGCTGCTTTGTGATAATTTGGGGTGTAGACTTTCGTAGATTTCTTGGTGATCTTCTTGGTTAAGGTTTTTGGTAGCATCATCGGTAATGCTATAATTTCCAGTCTTTGACTGTAACCATTTTAGAACTTCTGGAAGCTCCCAACTGTAGAACTTTTTGACCAGTTCGATAACATCCATTGTACCTGCAGAACAATTACCACTAAAACAAGTTGCAATCTGCTTTTTCTGGCTAAACTGTAAGCTTGGTTTTTTATCCTTGTGGAATGGACAGATACATTTGCCGTTTTTATCGGGTTGTAATCCTAGTTCGTGGGCGATATCGAGGATATCTACGTTGTTTTTTAACTGGGTCAGGGTCATTGTTAATAAATATTTGATCGTCTTTTAAGTTCAAAATAAGTCTTAAAAGACGAATAAAACAAATATTTACGTATAATAATTATCAACAATAAGATGTATTATATTGTAAAACCTGAACTTATAAGGTATTTTTGTGTTAATAATTATTCTTTAAAGATGGTTTTATGACTTTGGGAGAACGTATACAAAAACATAGAAAAGAGCTTGGGATTACACAATCAGAACTCGCAAAGAAAATTGACATTTCTCATACTCAAATGGCTAGATATGAGATTAAAGATGTACAACCTCCTGCCAATGTCTTAAAAAAACTTGCTGATTTATTTGGTACTTCTATTGATTACTTAGTTTGTGGAGATGCTGATGAAAAGATAATGGACAGTGTTCAAGACGCTAGTATTATCAAAGAATTTAAAAAGATCGCAGAGTTGCCAATTGAAGAAAAAAACACCTTGCTTAAAGTTATTTCTGCATATTTGAGAGATTATAAAGCTAAGCAGGCTTATCTATCATAAAAAAACCAGCTACAAATCAATGTAACTGGTCTTTATCATTTATAAATCCGTCTTTGAGCATCCCGCTAAGTCAGGAGACTTTGCGGAGCGGGGTTGACCTGACTCAAAAACTAACCCAATAAAAAAACCAGCCACAACTTACATTGCAACTGGTCTTTACTCTTTATCTGCTTACTCGTATGGAAGTCCGAGTTACAAACTCGAACTAGCCCATACTATAATTAATTTTCATCTAACAAAATTAAATGTCCAACAAGTCTATCAGGGTGATTCATCAAATATTTTCTGTCATCAGATATTAATAAGTCTTTCTTATCACCTAATAAGACATTTAAATATCCTAATATTTTATCATCAGTTTCATTATACTCTAAAAACTCTGCGGTCATATTTTTATCAGGAAAGCCTTCTTTCCAAATAGGTAGCCTTGCCTTATTCTTAAAATAATTAGAATAATTATTAGCATGTTCATTATAAAAATAGAACTCAAATTTATACTTCTTTGTCATCATTACTTTTTATTTTATTCAAGTGATAGTATTCTAAATGAACTATTTAATCTACTTAGACTACCTGCTCCATAATCAAGAGCATGATTACCATCTAAATATCTATACTGATTCATATGTGATCTTGGAACACTTATTTTTATGGTATGAGGCTTAGCAAAAGAAGAGTTTTTCCACATGTTTAAACCTTTTTGATCTAACCAGAATTGTTTACGACCAAAATCTCCTTTAAGCGAAAATTGATTTCCATCTGCCCTAAAAGCTGCCAACTCATTTGCCCCAAAATTTCTATATGCAATAATCCTATCAGAAAGAATCCCTCTAAAATTATATCCTCTTGTAGGCAAAGAACCACCACCAAGATTATAGTTGCCGCCCATTCCCCACATCATAGCCATAAACTTACCAAAATGTAGTAACTTTTTAGCTAATACTTCGGAGTTTCTAGCCCTATCCATTGCATCTGCAAAGGCTGTATGATCTGCCCCATAAATAGATTGATATAGTTGCCAAGCTGCTGCTGGATCATCTGGAAAGAAACCATCCTCATTATGCTGAGCCTGCCAAGCATTAAAATCTCCTGAAAAAGCATAACGATCTGTAACTTCAGATGTTCCTGTTTCTCCTCCTTCTAAAATAGGATTACTAAGATCTCCTGTAGAAACACTAGCTTTTCCTTTCTTTTTATCTTTATCTCCACCACCATGTTGAGCTCTTAGGTTAAGAAACGCAACTTTAGCATCTTCACCAGTATAAGTAGTTCCATTCTCGGTCTGTTCAACTGATGCTCCAGAAGGATCAGCCCAAAAAACTGGATTTCCATCAAAAGCACTATAAGTAGATTGCCAATGATGTGTAATTGGGTCAATAGAAGTCCAACGCGCAATTGCAGGATCATATTGACGTAAAGGCATTTCATAAAGATCAAGGTTTAACTCTTCAGTTTGCTCAATCCCATTGAACCCATAGTTGTGTTCCCTACCAGTTATGGTTGAGTTATACCCTTTATGTTGTAGTCCAAAGGGATAATAGTTATTCTCTTCTAATATTTCGTGCGCATAGTCATTATCTCCATCGACATCAATGCTATTTCGTTCAATGTCTATTTTCCCGTCATTGTCGCTATCCGAGTAGGACAATCGGATATTGCCTAAATGATCTTTATATTGGTAGACATAATCATAACTACCTGTACCATTTGTCTCCAAATATCCTTCCGGATGATT
>CANMSL010000034.1 GCA_947500505.1 uncultured Aquimarina sp.
CCCTCAAATTATACCTTAAAAAGTGTAAACTATGTTTCTTTAACTTTGTAAAGGATGTTTGTTTAACGTACCTAATTGCCTATAACGTTAAGTATAAGAAACGTAGGGCAGTAGAAAGCGATAAACTTTCGAGTTTGCACTGAGCCAAAACGTTGTATTTTGTTTTTAATTTATTCATTCTTAAAAGCCAAATCAACGATTTGACGGTGTTGGTAAATAGCACTGAACTCCTGTAAACCACTAAACGCCCTATTTGCTATATACAGTGTTAGCAGCTGGCTTTCTCAACATTTCAATTTCCGAGTATAATTCATTTATCGATTCTAATTTTATTTGACTATTCTGTCTGTCCTTAAAAACTTTAACAATTTCAAATAGAGAAGTTCCCCAAGCTGTAAAGTCATAACGCGTTCCACATTCATCTCTTTGCTCATTTGGACAAAGGCATTGCCATATAAAATCATTCAATTCTGTCCAACCAATGAATTTGTCAGTATTGTTTAGATCAATTCGCTCAGGACTAAAGAGAATAGGTCTGATAGATAATGGACCAAACTGGGTGCTTATTAATTTACTTGATTTTAAAGTGATAAGTTTTGTATTTTCTTTAGGTTGTACCAATTCAATTAATTCTGGGACAACATTGTTTATTTCGGTGTCATTTAAAATTCCAATCCACTTTAGGATTTTTGTCCACACTTCAACTGCGTTTTCGGGTTGTCTTAAAGGTTTATTGAATTGAATTGACTTTCCATTACTTTTTATTTCTGCGACTACTAAGTCAATAGTTTCTGGTACTTCTAAGAATTCAGATGAATTGTGTTCAGTGTCATTTTGAGAATGATTTGGAAATCTAATAGCTAAGACATCTAATTCACCAGAAATTTTTTTCTCACTGTTGTGAATGATAAAACTGGTTGTTAAATATCCATTTAACCTAAGATAGAGAGTTGATAAACTTTCTTGAATATTAGATTTTTCTTTCGTTGTCATTCAGTTTTTTTGCTTGCTGCTAACGGTTCGTATAACCGTCAGTTACGGGTTAATATGCGTTAATTTTCGGTTTGACACAGACTTTAGCAATTCCGAGTGGATTCGGACGTAGTCGAATCCGCAGTAATTGCGGTTATACATTGTTGTAGCACGTTATTTATATTCATATTTACTCCGCCAAATATCTTCTCCTTTCAAAAAGTCAAGTAGTATTTCAGTCATTTGGTCAACTGTTGCTATCGGCTTTACCATTAGAATATGGTCGTCGTCTGTCACGAATCCAGAAGCCAATCCATCTTCCAATAAACTTCCACTCACGTGTAAACCTTTAAAAGAATTATCACTTTCGTCTTCCAGTTGCACAATGTGAAATTCATTCCAGTTAATTGATTCCATCGTGCTTTCTATTATTTCCGCTGTCGCTTTTCCAGATATGGTTTTTGTGTTTTCTCCATAGTCATAAGAGACAGTAAGTTTTAAATCTCGTTTTTCTTGTCGGATTTCACCATTCCGTAATTCAGTCTTGTTTTCGGCAATTCCAAGTGTGTTTGAATTCCGTTTTGAATTCCAGCTAATCAAAGCAAATATTCCGATTAATGCTAAAAATCCGAAGATTATATAGGTATTCATTGTTTTCACGTAATTTTGGTTTAATGTGCTACAACGTCCCGACTATGATTAGTGCGGGTCTTAAAAGTAGTGAACTTTTGATTAAGCACTTAGCCAAAACTTTTTATTTTGTTTTATCTTTTTGTTTATAAAGCCAAATCAAAAAGATTTGGCGGACTTGATTTAAAGCTCAAAACTTTGGGTTAAGTACCAAAACCCGTATTAATTATAGTCATTGTTAGCTGCTGGTACGACACATTCGAGTAAGCACATTTTAATTCCGTCTCACTTTTTTCCGCCCGAGTAAAGTCCATTTACATAAACAAGTTAAGAATTCCGTATCAACAGTTTCGTCTGAGTGCGGTCCATCTGTGTAAAATAGCTCAGAATTTCATTACTCAATATGTTGTTAATTTGTTATAACAAAATAACAGATTGTGGATAATATAATTAGTCCAATAATTGCCATTCCTAAAGGGAATCTAACTAAGAAAAGGTTAGAGTTAGTTACTATTTTATAACTTCGATTTCTTTTTAAATATATTATGCTTAATCTTTGCCCAATCATATAACTTCCATCTCCTTGGTCCAATTCTTGAACAATTTTATTTCCACTTGTATCGCGAAATTCTACAACTGGATAAGTTGATGTTCTATCGCCATATTCTAAATCTTTTTCTGTATATAATTTTCGGTCAATAATTGTGGCAATCGTTTTAATACCGTTTTTCTTAATTACTGAATTTTTAATTAACCCATTTACTCCTCCAATTAGAAGAATCAGACTAGGGATGCCAAACATTAAAATCGGTATGATATTATCTTCCATTTTATTTTTTTTGAAGTACTGTTTGTTAAGATACATAGTTTACACAAGTTAAAGATTAGGTGTTTACACTAAATTAGTTTCTAACCTTGTCGA
>CANMSL010000035.1 GCA_947500505.1 uncultured Aquimarina sp.
CCAGTGGCACCAGTCGGTCCTTGGATTCCTTGTGCTCCGGTTGCTCCAGTTACACCTGTCGGTCCTTGTATTCCTTGTGCTCCAGTGGCACCTGTCGGCCCTTGTGCTCCGGTTGCTCCAGTGGCACCCGTTGGTCCTTGTATTCCTTGCGCTCCGGTTGCTCCAGTAGCACCTGTCGGTCCTTGGATTCCTTGTGCTCCGGTTGCTCCAGTCGGTCCTTGCGCACCAGTGGCACCTGTTGGTCCTTGTGCTCCAGTAGCTCCGGTAGGTCCTTGCGCACCAGTGACACCTGTTGGTCCTTGTATTCCTTGTGCTCCGGTGGCTCCAGTAGCACCAGTTGGTCCTTGTATTCCTTGCGCTCCGGTTGCTCCAGTTGGTCCTTGTATTCCTTGTGCTCCAGTGGCACCAGTTGGTCCTTGAACTCCTTGCGCTCCGGTTGCTCCAGTGGCACCCGTTGGTCCTTGTATTCCTTGTGCTCCGGTTGCTCCAGTTGCACCTGTCGGTCCTTGTATTCCTTGCGCTCCAGTTGCCCCAGTAGCACCTGTCGGTCCTTGAATTCCTTGTGCTCCGGTTGCTCCAGTGGCACCAGTCGGTCCTTGGATTCCTTGTGCTCCGGTTGCTCCAGTTACACCTGTCGGTCCTTGTATTCCTTGCGCTCCAGTTGCTCCAGTTGCACCCGTTGGTCCTTGTGGTCCAGTGGCACCTGTCGGTCCTTGAATTCCTTGTACTCCTGTTGCTCCAGTGGCACCTGTCGGTCCTTGTATTCCTTGCGCTCCAGTTGCTCCAGTTGCACCTGTCGGTCCTTGTATACCTTGTGCTCCGGTTGCTCCTTGTGCTCCAGTTGGTCCTTGAATTCCTTGCGCACCAGTTGCTCCAGTTGCACCTGTCGGTCCTTGTATTCCTTGCGCTCCGGTTGCTCCAGTTGCTCCAGTTGCTCCAGTTGCTCCAGTTGCTCCTTGTACTCCAGTGGCACCAGTAGCACCTGTCGGTCCTTGAATTCCTTGTGCTCCAGTGGCACCTGTTGGTCCTTGTGCTCCGGTTGCTCCAGTCGGTCCTTGTATTCCTTGTGCTCCCGTTGCTCCAGTTGGTCCTTGCGCACCAGTGACACCTGTTGGTCCTTGTATTCCTTGTGCTCCGGTCGCTCCAGTGGCACCCGTTGGTCCTTGTATTCCTTGCGCACCAGTGGCTCCAGTTGGTCCTTGCGCTCCGGTTACACCCGTTGGTCCTTGTATTCCTTGCGCTCCGGTGGCTCCAGTTGGTCCTTGTGCTCCGGTGGCACCTGTTGGTCCTTGCGCACCAGTTGCACCTGTTGGTCCTTGTGCTCCAGTGGCTCCATTAGCTCCAGTTGGTCCTTGTGCTCCAGTGGCACCCGTTGGTCCTTGTATTCCTTGCGCTCCTGTTGCTCCTTGTGCTCCAGTAGCTCCGGTCGGTCCTTGCGCACCAGTGGCTCCGGTCGCTCCAGTGGCACCCGTTGGTCCTTGTATTCCTTGTGCTCCAGTGGCACCAGTTGGTCCTTGAACTCCTTGCGCACCAGTGGCACCAGTTGGTCCTTGAACTCCTTGCGCTCCTGTTGCTCCAGTTGGTCCTTGTGCTCCAGTTGCTCCAGTCGGTCCTTGTATTCCTTGTGCTCCGGTTGCTCCAGTTGGTCCTTGCGCTCCGGTTGCTCCAGTTGCACCCGTTGGTCCTTGTGCTCCAGTTGTACCTGTTGGTCCTTGTATTCCTTGTGCTCCGGTGGCTCCAGTCGGTCCTTGTGCTCCGGTGGCTCCAGTTGGTCCTTGCGCACCAGTGGCACCAGTTGGCCCTTGTGCTCCGGTTGTTCCAGTTGGTCCTTGTATTCCTTGTGCTCCGGTGGCTCCAGTCGGTCCTTGTGCTCCGGTGGCTCCAGTTGGTCCTTGCGC
>CANMSL010000036.1 GCA_947500505.1 uncultured Aquimarina sp.
TATGTGTGCCGAGAGTAACGAACGGCTGAGTATCGTTACGCAACTGTTTATAAGATGGTGGATTCGACCCACCGATGTTGTCTTACAGGAGAGAGCATCAAACCACCATAAGGTGCTTTGGTCAAGAGCCAGGGTATTGAGCGTTATGGAAAAGATCGCGTCAAGAACGCGGTCAGGTATGGATAAAAGAGACGAATGCAAATGAACCCCTGAAGAAGTGTCGAGAAAGTGCAACCTTCTATCAAAAGCGGATTAAGTATGTGATCCGTGATCAGTTTAGCGGAAACCTGTTTACTGGCTAAGCGGTAGGCGTCATTTAGGGGGCGTGACCTTTATCCGGGCTTATTAACGGAACTCGGGAACCTGTATACCAGTGCCAAGGGAAATGTGCAATAAGTACAACTTAAAGACAGAATACCGATAGGGTGTACAGGGGCGGATTCCTCCGTAGTAGTGAAGAAGGTTTTGTAATGAGACCGGAGCGAAGGGATGGGCTTATACAGTCTTATACTATTTAACAACTTAAGAGAGGATGACTTTATGGAATGAGACAAAATCAATACCTATTACCAAAGAGATGGTATGGGAAGCTTATCTGGAGGTAAAGCGAAAAGGCAAGAGTGCAGGTATTGACAACTTAAGTATGTCAGAATACGACAAACAAAGGGGTAACCATCTGTACAAGGTCTGGAACCGACTAGCCTCTGGTAGTTATTTTCCACCACCCGTGCTACAGGTTGAAATTTCGAAGAAGGATGGTTCGATCCGCCAATTAGGGGTTCCAACGATCAGTGACCGGGTAGCCCAAACAGTGATCAAAAATCATACAGAGAAACGAATGGAAGCTATCTTTCATCCTAATTCCTACGGTTATCGTCCTAATCGTAGTGCACACCAAGCACTAGAGCAAGTTCGTAAAAACTGCTGGAAATACGACTGGGTGATTGATCTGGACATCAAGAATTTCTTTGATGAGATTGACCACGGTAAGCTACTGGGAGCATTGGACAGGCACGTGAGTGAGAATTGGGTCAAGCTTTATATCAAAAGATGGCTCAATGCCCCACTACAGAACAGAAAAGGTGAGATCATTGCAAGGACTAAAGGCACACCGCAAGGTGGGGTGATCAGCCCACTGTTGGCCAATCTGTACCTGCACTACACCTTAGATGTTTGGTTAGTGAAAATGGATCCATCCATTGAATTTGTACGCTATGCAGATGATATTATCATCCACTGCCAGACACAAGATCAGGCAAAGTGTAGCCTATACAAAATCAAGGAAAGGGTTGAGGATTGCGGATTGACATTACATCCTGAGAAAACAAAGATCGTATATTGTAAGGATTACAGGAGGCAGAAAGATCACAAAGAAGTAAAGTTTGACTTCTTGGGATATACCTTTCAGCCACGCACTTCAAAATCAAAGAAAACAGGAAGGTTGTTCCTAGGATTTGATTGTGCGATGAGTATCCGATCAAGGTCACTAATTTTTGAGCTTATCAGGAAAATGGAAATCCCAAGGATGCGTTGTGATAGTATCGTTGGTATTGCACACCACTTAAACCCGAAACTCAGGGGATGGATACGCTATTTTGGTAAGTACCGTGGCTATAGCCTCTCCAAAGTATTCTATATACTTCGTATAAAGCTGGTGAGATGGGCAAGGTACCGGTATAAGAGGTATCGTCATAACTTGAACAAAGCTTACAGGTGGCTGGATAGGGTTCGGGAACAATTCCCCAATCTTTTTTACCATTGGCAAGTGGGATATTCAAGTTAAATCATAGATTTGTATAAGAAGAGCCGTATGATGGGAGACTATCACGTACGGTTCTGTGAGAGGCTCGGGGTGAAACTCCCCTTGTCTACTCGACA
>CANMSL010000037.1 GCA_947500505.1 uncultured Aquimarina sp.
TCGACAAGGTTAGAAACTAATTTAGTGTAAACACCTAATCTTTAACTTGTGTAAACTATGTATCTTAACAAACATTGTCAAATTAAACATTTATATCTCTTGCTTAAACCTTAAGTATGCATTATATTAAACAATAGATAGTTTTAAATCTGTTTATTTTATATATATTTGTTATATTAAGACTAAATTAAAGTATGTTAAACCTTATTCCAACAGAAAAGATTATTGAACGTCTTCGTTACGAAAATCCATGGTGGATTACCAAGGATATACCTAACGTTTATAGTTCAATGTCTAAGAGATTGTATTTTGATCTATTTTATCCATTTGTACTAGAAAAGAATATTAAAAGAGCAGTAGTTCTCATGGGACCTAGAAGGGTTGGTAAAACAGTAATGTTATTTCATTGCATCGAAAACTTACTGAAAAAAGAAACAAATCCTCACAAATTATTTTTTATCGGAATTGACAATCCAATTTATGTCAATTTAAGCCTAGAAGACATTTTAACTTTATGTAAAAAATCTTTAAATCTTGAAAACCTTAATGGTTGTTATGTCTTTTTTGATGAAATACAGTACTTGAAAGATTGGGAAAGACATCTAAAAGTATTAGTTGACTCATATCCTGAAACTAAATTTATTGTTTCTGGATCGGCTGCCGCAGCTTTGAAATGGCATAGTACGGAGAGTGGAGCGGGAAGATTTACTGATTTCTTACTACCTCCATTAACATTTCAAGAATATATCCATTTGAAAAAATTAGACCATTTAATTTTTGAAGGTGAAATTCGATATGGAAACAAGGATATAAAGTATTGTTTAACTCATGATTCAAAAGCATTAAATAAAGAATTTATCCATTATTTAAATTTTGGTGGATACCCCGAGGTTGTCTTGTCTGAAAAAATACAAAGCGATATGGGTAGATATGTTAAAAATGATATTGTAGACAAAGTTCTACTTAGAGACTTACCAAGCTTATACGGAATCAAAGATGTTCAAGAGTTAAACAGATTTTTCACATACATAGCATATAATACTGGAAATGAATTTTCATATGAAACTATGTCTAGAGAAAGTGGAATTCAAAAAGATACGCTAAAAAAATATCTAGAATATTTAGAAGCGGCATTCCTAATTAAGGTATTAAATAAGGTTGGAGTCAATGCAAAAAGATTAAAAAGGATAACAAGCTTCAAAGTATATCTTACCAACCCATCACTTCGCACTGCTTTATTTTCTCCAATAAGTGAAACAGATCAAGAAATGGGAAATATGGTGGAAACTGCAATTCTTTCACAATGGATGCATCGAGAGCAACTAGATTTAACATATGCTAGATGGAAAGAAGGGAGAAATGAAGGCGAAATAGATCTTGTATTAGTAGATGACAAAAGTTATAAACCAGTTTGGGGAGTAGAAATTAAATGGAGTAATCGATATTTTGAAAAGCCTCAAGAATTGAAAAGTTTAATTAGGTTTTGTGAAACAAATAAATTTGAATCTGCTGTTGTCACTTCAATTGATCAAATAGGAATAAAAGAGATACAAGGTTTGAAATTTACTTTTCTACCTGCCTCAATATATGCTTACAATATTGGAGAGATTACTCTAAAAATGAAAACTAATAATTAAAAAACGAAAGCACAACAGTTTGTATATTGCATATGCTCCCTTCGGGAAGCAATCCGCAACATACAAGAGACGTTAGGGCACATACTTGTTATCTGAAAAGCAAAACGCAATCTGAATCTGCCTGCGGACGAACCTCGATCGTATGAA
>CANMSL010000038.1 GCA_947500505.1 uncultured Aquimarina sp.
ATCGACAAGGTTAGAAACTAATTTAGTGTAAACACCTAATCTTTAACTTGTGTAAACTATGTATCTTAACAAACATTAAGTACTTTCGTGGAGATTTTTTTTATTAAGAAATAAGGTTGATAGGTCCGCTAAAGGATAAATTTCATTTTGAACTATTGTTCCCTTTAATTTTTCAAATAAAATACCTCTAACAGTTGATACTGAAAGAGATGCTATATTAAACATTAAAACATCTGGTATCTCATATCCTTCGCCTGACTTTGATTTTTTAATATTATCAAAAGGTTTAATCTCAAAAATACTTTCGACTTTTAATTCAGCAAATTCTTCGTTTGTTTCATTAATTACAATTTTCACTGTAATAAGGCATCCTAATTTCTCTTCATCATTTATGACTCTGAATTGAAAATTACTTTTGAAATCAACTAATGGAAATCTATCTTTCTCAAATTCATTCTCCAAGTCATACTGCGAATACTTACTGACATTAATTTCAGCAAATCTAATATTAATGTTCAAGGTTTTCTTATTTCGGTCACTCATTACATTTCTAATTTAAACAAGTTTGAATTCAACTCAGAAAAATCGCTATTATTACTTTCTAAAGAAAATATATTTTCAGACTCAATTAACCCGAAAATATTAATATTGATTTGAATAGAGGAATTTGAAATTTTAGAAATAAAGTTACTATTATCCTTACAAGTAATTTTAAAATTTATCTTTAAATCATATCTTTTTTCTAACCTATTAATAAATGAGGTGTTAATTTTCTTTGAACCAGACATTAATTGACTAATAAATGCCTCTGAATAACCAATTTTACTCGCAAAGTCACGCTGACTAATATTGTTGATTTCTAAAAAATCATCGACTTCTTTCATTAGCCTTAAACTAACTAAAGCTTCATCAATCTTCGTTCTATTGTTCTCTATATAAGAGTTCAAAGAATAATTTGAATTATCAATAACTTTACTCATTGTAATAATTTTTGAATAGAAATTTTTGAAATAGAGTTTATAATGGCAATAAGTTTTTTGTCATTTTGCTGTGTTTGTTTTCTTCCATATCTACAAATATACAATTCTCGATATCCTAGGTTCTTACAAACTAAAGTATAAAACCTATGGTTATCCACTTTAATTGCATAGATTTCTCCTAGACTACAACTTGATTCCCAATTAAATTGGGTCTTATTTGCAATCTTATTTTTAACGGATTCTATAACAAGTACAAACTTATTTGTCAGTTTTTCATTTCTATTTATTTCAGTGAATTTCTTTGTCAACTCAGAGTTACTACCATTAAGATAAACTCTAAATTTAGTCTCATCACAAAAATGAATTGAATAGAAATTTTCCAAAAACTTAACCTATTAGTTAAGTTTGCAATATATACATATTATCTATTATATCAAAAAAAACTACCACTAACACCAAGTATGATGTCATAGCAGTTAAGTTATAACCCAAAGGTTCTTGTATATTTGCTATGGCGTAAAGATTTTAGAGAGAAAATTATAAAATCTACGCAGATTTGTCGATGGTTTGGTAACATTTTGTTCTGCTACGACACATACTTATAACGTTAGCTGCAATTTGGTACGTTAAACAAACATCCTTTACAAAGTTAAAGAAACATAGTTTACACTTTTTAAGGTATAATTTGAGGGA
>CANMSL010000039.1 GCA_947500505.1 uncultured Aquimarina sp.
ATCAGTAGTGTCCGGTAAAACATTTTAAAAGCGGGATTTCCCTATTTGGATTTCCCGCTTATTTATATCTTGATGTTACCACAACAATCGAGATATGAATAAAAGTACACATTTTAGCGGACAACCTATCATCAAGCAACTTTTAAAATTGATTCCTTCCCATAGTATTTCTGGAGTGGTATCAAAGTATAAAAGCGATAGATATTATAAGACCTTCAAGACGTATGATCATTTGGTTACCATGCTTTATGCCACTCTAAGTGGTGTAAGCTCACTTCGCGAACTCTCCACTATACTGCTTGCTTGCGAGGGTCGCATCACTCATTTGAACCTCCAGCACTTTCCAAGACGAAGCACCTTGTCAGATGCCAATAGTAAGCGTGAGAGTAATGTATTTGCTGAGATTTATAATGAGCTCTTTAAAAAGTATCGTCTCTTTTTGTCGGACAGCAGTCCGCTCTCTCCTCCAATAAAGCATTTGAAGATTGTGGATTCGACCACCATCAGTCTTTTTAGCGATATTCTCAAAGGAGTGGGACGTAATCCTATCACTGGTAAAAAGAAAGGAGGCATTAAGATGCATACCATGATCAACGCTTTGGAAGATGTGCCTTGTCTTGTCCGTTTTTCCAGTGCAGCAACCCATGATCATACTTTTCTCAAAGACCTAAAGCTGGAGAAGGGTTCTTTTGTGGTCTTTGACAAGGCTTACAATGATTATAGACAATACTTGCAATGGACTAACGAAGATGTCTATTTTGTTACTAGACAGAAGGATAATGCTGTAGACAACAGTGTTGAGGAATTTGAACTGTCCGATACCACCAGCAATGCAATACTCAAAGATGAACGCATTATGGTAAATAAGGGCAAAAAAAACATCGAACTACGACGTGTTGCTTACTGGGACAATGAAAAAGAAAAACTCTACGTGTTTATATCCAATAATTTCTTAATCGCACCGGACAAAATTGCCAATATCTACAAACATCGTTGGCAGATAGAGACCATGTTCAAAAGACTTAAACAAAACTTCCCGCTCAAATACTTCCTTGGAGACAACCAAAATGCCATAGAGATACAAATCTGGTGTGGTCTGATTATACAGCTGTTAATGCTAGTAATTCAGCGTAGAACTAAGCGTAAATGGGCATATGCAAATATGGTATCAATGGTACGATTCCATCTGATGACCTATATCGACCTGTTTAGATTTCTAGAAAATCCAGATAAAAAATGGATAGAACTAACCACTAAGCCACCCAATAAACAACTAGCACTGTTTTGACAAGACCCCTTGCTATTGGAAAAAAACAAAGTAAAACCTATTTACTGGCCTTAAAAATGATTTTTTTCATATTTTATATTTTAGTCGGACAACAATGA
>CANMSL010000040.1 GCA_947500505.1 uncultured Aquimarina sp.
GGTACGTTAAACAAACATCCTTTACAAAGTTAAAGAAACATAGTTTACACTTTTTAAGGTATAATTTGAGGGAAAAATCAAATTATCATGCCTTGGAAAACGACAACAACTATGGAACAAAAAATTGAATTTATCTGTGAATGGCGCACTGGAAAATATACCGTTACAGAATTGTGTAGGAATTTTGAAATCTCCAGACCAACAGCTTATAAATTGATTGATCGATTCGAAAACCAAGGCTTTGAAGGTCTAAAAGAACAATCCAGAAAACCAGGAAAACATCCTAATGCAACCGATCAAAAAATCATTGATGGTATTCTTAAATTAAAAGAAAAACACAAACTCTGGGGAGCTAAGAAAATTAGAACTTTATTGTTTAAAGAGTTTGCTGAAGAAGAAATCCCTTCTGTGATTACTGTTCATAATATTCTTCGAAAAAATGGTCTGGTCAATCCTCAAAAACGAATGCGAAGAGTAAAGCCTCTCTACCCTATTTTTGATCCAAAATCCTGTAATGAAGTATGGAGCGCTGATTATAAAGGAAAGTTCTTAATGGGTAATAAAATCTATTGTCATCCTCTTACTATTGCCGACTCTAAAAGTCGATTCTTATTCACAGCCAAAGGACACTATAAAGAAACCCTAAAAGCTGCAAAGACAGAATTTACAAAGGTTTTTAGGGTTTACGGGATACCAAAACAAATACATACCGATAATGGAAGCCCCTTTGGATCGGTAAGAGCTATTCAAAGATTTACACAACTCTCTTATTGGTTTATAGAACTAGGAATCACTCCTGTATTTTCTGACCCAGCACACCCTGAACAAAATGGAAGACACGAACGTATGCACCGCGATTTAAAGGCTGCTTGTGCTAAACCTTCTGCCTATGATTTAAAAGCTCAACAAAGACGTTTAAATCACTTTGTAAAGGAATATAATCACATCAGACCACACGAAGCTTTGGATATGAAAACACCAGCTGATGTACACGATTTTTCCTGCAGACCTTATCCTGAAAAAATAGCACACTACGACTATGATAACGACTATAAAGTGCTCAAAGTAACCAAGAGTGGAGCCATTAGATGGAAGTCTTATTACTGGGTATATTTAACTGCTGCTTTAAAAGGAAAATATGTAGGAATCCAAGAACAAGGAAACGGAATTTGGAAAGTCTATTATAGAAATGTATTTTTAGGTTTCTTTGATCAAAGAAACCTAAGACATAAACAACAATCGACAAGGTTAGAAACTAATTTAGTGTAAACACCTAATC
>CANMSL010000041.1 GCA_947500505.1 uncultured Aquimarina sp.
TATATCCAGCATCAATAGCTGATTGGGTAATCGTTTGATTCGCGGTTACTGTAAAACTGTCGCCCGGTGCTAAACTCACAATAGGACTGCCTACAATACTACCTGCATCTGCATTGGCATCGGTAATCTCAATATTTGTAAGTGTTACATTTCCTGTATTTGTCACTACAATATCATATTCGATCACATCATTCAGTACACTACCTGCAACACGAACTGTTTTGATAACACTTAAACCAGGATTAGCAGGTAAACTGGTTACCGTAGGGTCATTGTCTGTAATACCATCTGTGGTACCATCACCATTCGGGGTCTCTACTCCTTCATCACCAGCATCACTCACATCGCTTACATCATCTGTATTGCCAGGACTATCACCCGTAGCTGTAGCACTGTTCTCTATATATCCTGCATCAATAGCTGATTGGGTAATTGTCTGATTAGCGGTTACTGTAAAACTATCGCCCGGTGCTAAACTCACAATAGGACTGCCTACAATACTACCTGCATCTGCATTAGCATCGGTAATCTCAATATTTGTAAGTGTTACATTTCCTGTATTTGTCACTACAATATCATATTCGATCACATCATTCAGTACACTACCCGCAACACGAACTGTTTTGATAACACTCAAGGCAGGATTAGCAGGTAAACTGGTTACCGTAGGGTCATTGTCTGTAATACCATCTGTGGTACCATCACCATTCGGAGTCTCAACTCCTTCATCACCAGCATCACTCACATCGCTTACATCATCTGTATTGCCAGGACTATCACCCGTAGCTGTAGCACTGTTCTCTATATATCCAGCATCAATAGCTGATTGGGTAATTGTCTGATTAGCGGTTACTGTAAAACTGTCGCCCGGTGCTAAACTCAAAATAGGACTGCCTACAATACTACCTGCATCTGCATTGGCATCGGTAACCTCAATATTTGTAAGTGTTACATTTCCTGTATTTGTCACTACAATATCATATTCGATCACATCATTCAGTACACTACCAGGAACTCTTATAGTTTTGGTCACCTGCAATAATGGATTTGCAATTTCATCATCCGTTATTGTACCAATTCCTTGCGGATCACTGGCCGTGATCGGAGTGCTGGTAGTATCCGTCTGTGCACCTGTAATATTCACCTCAAAGGTCTCCGTAGGTTCAAAAATCAAGTCATCAACCGTAGGAACGGTTACATTCACTGTCGTACTGCCTGCAGGAATCGTAACGGTCAGTGTAGCCGGTTCTGTATAATCTCCGGTCTC
>CANMSL010000042.1 GCA_947500505.1 uncultured Aquimarina sp.
GATTTATCCGATGATCCGAATGATACTACAGATGTAGATCTGGATAATGACGGAGATGCAGAAGATGAAACAGTTACGATTATAGAAGGAGTATTTACAGATCTTGATGACCCTATTATCGTGTATACAGGAATTAGTCCTAATGGAGATGGAATTAATGATGAGTTCAGAATTGTAGGACTAAGAAATTTCCCTGATAATACTCTTAGAATTTATAATAGATGGGGAGTTCAGGTGTTTGAAGAGAATGGATATGAACAAACTGGTGTTCCATTGTTTAATGGTGTTAGTAATGGAAGAGCTACCATTTCCCAGAAAAACGAATTACCGGTAGGAACGTATTATTATGTCTTAGAATACATAAATGCCAGAGGGGTAAACACATATAAATCAGGTTACTTATATATTAACAGATAAATTTTTATTTGGAATAGTATATATTTGTTATTCCCTAAATCAAATGATAATGCTTATGAATAGACTATTTACAATACTTATGCTGACTATTTTTGGCTTACTAACCAATTATAGTTTTGCTCAACAAGATGCACAATATACCCAATATATGTACAATACGATAAGCGTGAACCCTGCTTATGCGGGTAGTCGAGGCGTATTGAGTATTATGGGATTACATCGTAGTCAGTGGGTAGGATTGGATGGTGCTCCTCGTACACAAACATTGACTCTGAACACTCCCATAGGAGATAATAATCGTGTAGGATTGGGATTGTCCATCGTTAATGATGAGATAGGCCCGACAGATGAGACATATTTTGGTATTGATTTTTCCTATACAATTCCAACATCAGATATAGGAAAGTTAAGTTTTGGTCTAAAAGCTGGAGGGCATCTTCTTAATGTAGACTTTCAGCGTTTATCACAATTTGACATCAATGATCCTAATTTCGAAAATAATATAGATAACAAATTCAGTCCCAATGTCGGAGTAGGGATCTACTATCATACGAATAAATTCTATGTAGGTTTGAGTGCTCCCAATCTTTTAGAAACCAATCATTTTGATGAAGAGTCTACAGTAGGTAGTAATGATTCTTCTACTTTTAT
>CANMSL010000043.1 GCA_947500505.1 uncultured Aquimarina sp.
TAACCTGAGTTCGATTAATATTTGATAAGATTTTTATAACAAAAAAGATAGATTTTTAGTAAATTAAAGTGTTGAAATTCAATTTTTTAATCTAAAAATCTATCTATGGTTTCTTACTCTAAAATTACTGAAATTTTTTGTGTTATTGATGAATTTTGCCAAGAATATGACCAAATAGTGGACAAAGCCTTGCTTGGTAACCCTGCTAAACGTCCCGCTGTGATGTCTAAAAGCGAAATCATCACTATTACCGTGCTTTTTCATCTTGGTGGATTCAGGACTTTTAAACATTTCTATATTCATTATGTTCAGAAACACATGCAAGAGGAATTTCCGCAGACAGTGTCTTATAATAGGTTTACAGAACTTATGCAGCGTAACCTGATGCCTATGACATTATTTTTAAAAACATGTTGTTTAGGTGAGTGTACAGGGATTTCTTTTGTGGACTCAACCCCAATCCGGGTGTGTAAAAACAAACGAATCAAGAGAAACAAGGTATTTAATGGTATAGCCAATACAGGAAAGTCAACGATGGGATGGTTTTACGGTTTCAAGCTTCATATAGTGATCAACGATAAAGGTGAGATATTGACCTTTACCATTACCCAAGCCAGTGATGATGATAGGGCCCCATTAAAACAAGAGCGGTTTCTAGATAAGATATTCGGAAAATTATTTGCCGACAAAGGGTATGTGGGTAAAGACCTGGCCAAATTACTGTTTGTCGATGGTGTTCAACTCATTACAAACATTAAAAACAACATGAAAAACTGCTTGATGACTTTATCTGATAAAATACTTTTGAGAAAACGCTCGGTAATTGAAACTGTAAATGATGAATTGAAAAACATTTGTCAAATAGAACACTCCAGACACAGAAGTTTTGGAAATTTTCTAAGCAATATGATCGCTGGACTTATAGCATACAGTTTCCTCCCTAAAAAACCGCACATCAGATTCCAAACTCAAAATACAAATCAAATTTGCTTGTTCTAATAATCGAACTCAGGTT
>CANMSL010000044.1 GCA_947500505.1 uncultured Aquimarina sp.
GGTCCTTGTGCTCCGGTTGCACCCGTTGGTCCTTGCGCTCCAGTGGCACCTGTCGGCCCTTGTATTCCTTGTGCTCCAGTCGGCCCTTGTGCTCCAGTGGCACCTGTCGGTCCTTGCGCACCAGTGGCTCCAGTTGGTCCTTGCGCACCAGTGGCACCTGTCGGTCCTTGTGCTCCGGTTGCACCCGTTGGTCCTTGCGCACCAGTAGCACCAGTTGGTCCTTGTGCTCCAGTTGCACCTGTTGGTCCTTGTGCTCCAGTGGCTCCAGTTGCACCTGTCGGTCCTTGTATTCCTTGTGCTCCGGTGGCTCCAGTAGCACCAGTTGGTCCTTGCGCACCAGTTGGTCCTTGTGCTCCGGTTGCTCCAGTCGATCCTTGTATTCCTTGTGCTCCGGTTGCTCCATTGGCTCCAGTTGGTCCTTGAATTCCTTGTGCTCCTGTTGCTCCAGTGGCACCCGTTGGTCCTTGTATTCCTTGTGCTCCGGTTGCTCCTTGTGCTCCAGTGGCACCCGTTGGTCCTTGAATTCCTTGCGCTCCAGTTGCTCCAGTGGCACCTGTCGGTCCTTGTGCTCCAGTTGCACCTGTTGGTCCTTGCGCACCAGTTGCACCTGTTGGTCCTTGCGCACCAGTTGCACCTGTTGGTCCTTGTGCTCCAGTGGCTCCATTAGCTCCAGTTGGTCCTTGTGCTCCAGTGGCACCCGTTGGTCCTTGTATTCCTTGCGCTCCTGTTGCTCCTTGTGCTCCAGTAGCTCCGGTCGGTCCTTGCGCACCAGTGGCTCCGGTCGCTCCAGTGGCACCCGTTGGTCCTTGTATTCCTTGTGCTCCGGTGGCTCCAGTAGCACCAGTTGGTCCTTGTATTCCTTGTGCTCCGGTTGCTCCAGTGGCACCTGTCGGTCCTTGAATTCCTTGTGCTCCGGTTGCTCCAGTGGCGCCAGTCGGTCCTTGTGCTCCAGTGGCACCTGTCGGCCCTTGTGCTCCGGTTGCTCCAGTGGCACCCGTTGGTCCTTGTATTCCTT
>CANMSL010000045.1 GCA_947500505.1 uncultured Aquimarina sp.
TTCATACGATCGAGGTTCGTCCGCAGGCAGATTCAGATTGCGTTTTGCTTTTCAGATAACAAGTATGTGCCCTAACGCCAAATATATGAATCGGAGCAAGGCAAGTAAGCCTAATCCAATTGATCTATCTGCGCATTTTTATTTCTTGTTTAATTTATAAAAATCTAGCGCCACAGCAAAAAGGAAGTGACCTTTCGATCCAGTACTAAACTTTGCTCTGATTTCATATATAATGTTGTAGAGCGTACTACTTTTTTTTCATAGGTGAATGTTCCGAAAGAGTGACTCTATTTTCTGGTTTAGGCATATTGGCAAAAAAATCATCCGTTCTTTTAACAAATTCAGCTAAATCTCCTTCGTAAACTTCGTTTAAAACTAATTTACAATTCTCGCGAGTAATTGAGTCCATTACACACTGATCCCAAGCTCTTTTACAGTTCCATTTTCCAACAAGTTTGGCAGTGGGCGAGGCTGTTTGATGTTCTTTCAATCTTTTTTCTACATTATCAGCAAATCCGATTTTCACTCTGTTTGGGTTAAATTCAGGAATCAGCTGAATAATATAAAAGAAGCCATATCTACTTGTTGTTAAAAGGTCATTTTTACCACTACTTTCTTCTTTGGTTTCGAAATAATTGATGAAAGTATTAGTGTCATCAGTGGACAAGCAATTAACTAAAGAACCTTTACTCGAAACTGTTTTTTGCTTTACAGGATTCAATTCAAGTTCTTTTTTAACTTTATTTACGTGTCTCCGTACCGTGTCAACTCCGATATTTAGTTTTTCGGCAATATCATAATATGTATAATAACTTTCCAATATCTTTTTTTTTCGGTATGCTCTACAACGCTAAATGTATGAATCGGGGCTTGGTAAAATTACCTGAACCACCGATCCAGCCGCGCTTGTTTTTGATTTA
>CANMSL010000046.1 GCA_947500505.1 uncultured Aquimarina sp.
ATATGTGTCGTAGCAGGGCAAAATGTTACCCTACTTTTGATATTTCTGCGCATTGGTTGCTAACTTTTACTTTTTGCAAGCATTGCGCCTTACCAAAAAAACAACAACCATTTGATTGATCACTTAGCTGTTATGAACACATATATCGTGTTGTAAACAGTTTTTAACATCCACAATACATATCAATTTTCGTATTGTTTTCCGTTTCTTTTATTTCGTAATAACAGCCAGCTCCATTGTCAGTCGGTCCAAATTTGGTTTTATCCGAATTCCATCCGTGTTCTATGTCCATTGGGGAACTTTTGAAAATTAATTCTACCCATTGAATTAGACTTTGTTTGTCGGTTTTCGGTAAAGTTAGTTTTGTTGTTATTCCACCAGCTTCTCTACATTGCTCTTCCGAGTATGCAATTCCGATTTCAAATTTTTGTTTAAAAGCACAAATGTCATAATCGGGATAGTCATACTTTTTAACTTCTAATTTTTCAGATTCCGCCTTGTAATTCCGATTTAGATACAAGTATGTCACGTCTTGCGTATAATTCGTCTTTTTCAATTCCGCATTCAGTTCCGCAACATTTGGTTTTTTCAGCTCAAAATCTTGTGCATTACCGAAAATTGGTAAAATCAGAAATATTAATATTGTGAATCTCGATTTCATAATTGTTTACAACG
>CANMSL010000047.1 GCA_947500505.1 uncultured Aquimarina sp.
CCATCCAATCCTACCCACTGACTACGATGTAATCCCATAATACTCAATACGCCTCGACTACCCGCATAAGCAGGGTTTACGCTTATCGTATTGTACATATATTGGGTATATTGTGCATCTTGTTGAGCCCATCCATTATTCAGGAATGCAAAACTTAAAAATACTGAGGTAATTATTAATATGTATATTTTTTTCATTAACTCTGGTTTAATATTTTTATTTATGCCCGTAAGCATTTTGCATACGGGCATTTATTTAATTAATTATCTATTGATGTACAGATATCCTGTTTTATTTTTACGCTCTCCAGTATCAAGAACATACTCAAGCACATAATAATAGGTACCAACCGGTAGTTCATCTTTTGACAGTACTGTAGTTCTTCCGTTAGAAATACCTCTAAAAAAGTTATCGTTTCTACCGTAGTTATCCATACTGAAGACTTTTACTCCCCATCGGTTATAAATCTCTAATGTATTTTCTAGGTTTTCGATACCTCTTATTACGAAAACATCGTTGATACCATCCCCATTTGGTGAAATTCCTGTGTATACTATTACATCATCCTCTGAAAGAATATCTGTAACTGTTTCATCTTCTGCATCTCCGTCATTATCCAGATCTACATCTGTAGTATCATTCGGATCATCGGATAAATC
>CANMSL010000048.1 GCA_947500505.1 uncultured Aquimarina sp.
ATATGCTTCAGATTTTGTCTCATATTCTTCTGTGTATACTACTATCCAAGGAGATCCGCTTTTAGTAGACTTACTTCTGCCTTGGTTATGTCTTGTTAGACGATCATTCATATCAGAAGTGTGACCGATATAATATTTATTTTGAGATGTACTAAAGAGTATGTAAACTATAAACATTTGTAATTCGGTTTTAAACAAAAAACCCCGCTAATTGCGGGGCTCTTGTGATCGCGACAGGATTCGAACCTGTGACCGTCCCGATTAAGAAATCGGGATGCTCTATCCAACTGAGTCAAGCAATTGTTCAATATATCTTCTTGATTTCTTTTTTTTGATTTCCGTTTCTCTTTTATATGCTTCAGATTTTGTCTCATATTCTTCTGTGTATACTACTATCCAAGGAGATCCGCTTTTAGTAGACTTACTTCTGCCTTGGTTATGTCTTGTTAGACGATCATTCATATCAGAAGTGTGACCGATATAATATTTATTTTGAGATGTACTAAAGAGTATGTAAACTATAAACATTTGTAATTCGGTTTTAAACAAAAAACCCCGCTAATTGCGGGGCTCTTGTGATCGCGACAGGATTCGAACCTGTGACCGTC
>CANMSL010000049.1 GCA_947500505.1 uncultured Aquimarina sp.
ATCATTAATAACTTCCATCCAATACATTAAAGACAAAATAAAAAGTACTTATTTAAGTGCTTTTTATTATCTTTGCTTTATGGAAACAGTAAATTACACAGATTTTCGTTCAAATCTAAAACACTGGTTAGATAAAGTTGTTAATGATGTAAGTGATATCATTATCAAGCGTAAAAATGGTAAAGACCTCGTATTAATATCATTAGACGAATACAACTCATTAAAAGAAACTACTTATTTGCTAACAGGAAAAAATAGAGACATTTTATTAAACTCTATCAAAGAATTAGAGGTAGGTAATGGTATCGAAAAAGATTTAATCGAATAGATGAAACTAATTTGGTCTATTTCCTCTTGGGAAGATTATTTGTATTGGCAAAAAGTCGATAAGAAAATAGTAAAACGAATTAACGAACTCATTAAAAGTTGTATGCGTACTCCTTTTGAAGGCATAGGAAAACCCGAAGCTTTAAAAGGAGATTTACAAGGATATTGGTCAAGGCGTATTACATCAGAACATCGATTGGTTTACAAATACGAAAAAGATCAATTATTGATAGCAGCTTGTCGTTATCATTATGGTAAATAAGCCAAGTGATTC
>CANMSL010000050.1 GCA_947500505.1 uncultured Aquimarina sp.
CGTTAGGGCACATACTTGTTATCTGAAAAGCAAAACGCAATCTGAATCTGCCTGCGGACGAACCTCGATCGTATGAACTGAGAGTTTTTGCAGTGGTCTGTATCGGATCCAAAGTAAAAAAGCGATGAAAAAATCACTCAAAAGGAGTATTTCGGAGTAGTAACGTACTGAAAAATCGCTTTTTTTTGGCTCATTACGATAATTTTGACGGAAAAAGGGTTTGTGATTTTTTAGTTTGGTAAGTGATAAAACCAGAGGCAGCAAAGTGATCGCTGGAGGTTAAGAAAAATAATACGGAGCAATTCCTGCCAGAGGCAGGCAGGCGCAATCTGATATCACTTTACTGCGGCTTGTTTACCAAGTTAAGGCTTATAAAAGTGGTACGTGCCATAACACGATGTATGAAATCAGGGCAATTTTCGCATATCCAATGGTTATTTTGTATTTATAATGGCGCTGATTTTTAATAGGTTTGTAAAATAAATCAAAAACAAGCGCGGCTGGATCGGTGGTTCAGGTAATTTTACCAAGCCCCGATTCATACATTTAGCGTT
>CANMSL010000051.1 GCA_947500505.1 uncultured Aquimarina sp.
AACGCTAAATGTATGAATCGGGGCCTGGTAAAACTACCTGAACCACCGATCCAGCCGCGCTTGTTTTTGATTTATTTTACAAACCTATTAAAAATCAGTGCCATTACAAATACAAAATAACCATTGGATATGCGAAAATTGCCCTGATTTCATACATCGTGTTATGGCACGTACCACTTTTACAAGCCTTAACTTAGTAAACAAGTCGCAGTAAAGTGATATCAGATCGCGAACTGATCCGTATTATTTTTTTTAATCTCCAGCGATCACTTTACTGCCTTTGGATTTATCACTTACCAAACTAAAAAATCACAAACCCTTTTTCCGTCAAAATTATCGTGATAAGCCAAAAAAAGCGATTTTTCAGCACGTTACTACTCCGAAATACTCCTTTTGAGTTATTTTTTCATCGCTTTTTTATTTTGAATCCGAGACAAACCACTGCAAAAACTCTCAGTTCATACGATCGAGGCTCGTCCGCAGACAGGTTCAGATTGCGTTTTGCTTTTCAGATAACAAGTATGTGCCTTAAC
>CANMSL010000052.1 GCA_947500505.1 uncultured Aquimarina sp.
ATGCGTAATTGTAAATCGTTCACCAGATGGGAAGAGCCTGTTAGTATCACTGCTGAAGATATTATTGGAAGGTATGAGCGTGATGAAGTAAAACCCTCTATAAAAGTTGCTTCTAAAATTGCGGACGTGTTAGAAGTATCTTTGGATTTCTTAATCGGTAAAGTAGCCGTAAAAGTAGATATCCAACTCCTAAAACGTGTTATCGAAGTACAACAAATTGATGATAACGATAAAGAACATATTCTATACACTCTCAATGCACTTATAAAAAATGTAAAACTTAAATCTATTGCATAAAAAAACCAGCTACGTCATTGTAACTGGTTCTTATCATTTATTTCTTACTCATTATCGGCACGAGCCACAGGCATCGCGCTAGCCGTTACTTAATGTCGCTCGCGCCAGCTGGGGGAATCACTTGGCTTATTTACCATAATGATAACGACAAGCTGCTATCAATAATTGATCTTTTTCGTATTTGTAAACCA
>CANMSL010000053.1 GCA_947500505.1 uncultured Aquimarina sp.
TTATGGATGTATCCGATAATGGAGATGAAACTGTGGATGATAACGGGGATAGTGACCCGACAAATGATGAGACCATAACCACGATAGACCAATTGCCTAATTTGGCTTTGACCAAGACAGGGGTTTATGTAGATACAAATGGAGATGATCTTCCTAATGTGGGAGATGAAATTCGATATACATTTACAGTAGAGAATACAGGTAATATTGATATTACCAATATTATCCTTACAGACCCGTTAGTTGGTATTGTGATTACAGGAGGTCCTATTGACTTATTGGTTGGTGAACTGGACACTACCACATTTACGGCGACTTATGTATTAACCGCTGAAGATGTATTGTCTGGTGAAATAGTCAATCAGGCTACGGTAACTGGTCAGGATCCAAATGGTGAAGATGTTGTTGATTTATCCGATGATCCGAATGATACTACAGATGTAGATCTGGATAATGACGGAGATGCAGAAGATGAAACAGTTAC
>CANMSL010000054.1 GCA_947500505.1 uncultured Aquimarina sp.
AGTGCTCCCAATCTTTTAGAAACCAATCATTTTGATGAAGAGTCTACAGTAGGTAGTAATGATTCTTCTACTTTTATAGCGGAGGAAAGGATCAACTATTATCTAATTGCCGGTCATGTTTTTGATTTGAGTGATTCTGTAAAGTTTAAGCCGGCCGTTCTTAGTAAACTGGTTTTTGGAGCTCCGTTACAGGTTGATATTTCAGCAAACTTTTTATTATATGACAAACTAACACTTGGTGCCGCCTACAGATGGAGCGCTGCTTTTAGTGCTATGGCAGGGTTTCAGGTGTCAGACTCATTGATGATCGGCTTTGCATATGATAGAGAAACTACAGAGTTAGGACGTACCCAGTTTAATGATGGGAGTTACGAGGTGATGTTACGTTTTGAGTTGTTCAGAAAATATAACAGAATGCTAACACCTAGGTTCTTTTAACTTTAGATATA
>CANMSL010000055.1 GCA_947500505.1 uncultured Aquimarina sp.
GTATATCAATGCTGGATTCCAAGACATCGTTGATATTGACTTGCAAGGTTTCTTTGACCAAGTTCAACACTACAAGATACTACAATTGATTTATAATCGAGTCCCTTGCCGGACTACCTTACGATTGATTCGCAAATGGCTACGAGCTCCTATCGAGATTGATGGTCGTTTACACAAACGTCGCAAGGGTTTGCCACAAGGCAGTCCACTGAGTCCATTGCTGTCCAATATTCTACTGGATCAATTAGATACCTATCTATTGTCCAGAGGGTATCGATTTATCCGTTATGCTGATGATTTTAGTATCTATACCAGTAGTAAGGCAGTAGCTCGACGGATTGGTAATGAAGTGTATAGGTATTTGCGCGATCACCTAGATTTACCAATCAATAGAGC
>CANMSL010000056.1 GCA_947500505.1 uncultured Aquimarina sp.
TATGGTCTCATCATTTGTCGGGTCACTATCCCCGTTATCATCCACAGTTTCATCTCCATTATCGGATACATCCATAATAGCATCCCCATTTGGATCTTCTCCCATAACCGTAGCACTGTTTATTACTTCACCATTATTAATATCAGTTTGTGAAATAGCATATGTCGCTGTGGCCGTTCCTTGCTCTCCAGGTGCTAGACTAGAAGGAGTAACTGCAAGGTTTGTGCTTCCTGTAAGGATATCATCTATAAATATATTATCCACTGTTACATTACCAGTATTTGTCACTGTAAAGGTGTAGGTAATCACATCTCCGATATTAGAGCCACTTAAAACTCCTGTTTTAACCAAAGTCAGTTCTGGATTACTATTTAAAATAGTTACCGTAGGGTCAT
>CANMSL010000057.1 GCA_947500505.1 uncultured Aquimarina sp.
CAGAGACCGATACGACCAATACTACGCTAACAGTAAGTGACGACCAGGGAATTGGTACGATCACAGATGATGATGGAGTTCCTACGGTAAGTATCAATGATGTCACCGTTGCAGAGGGAGATGATGCTGTCTTTGCAGTTACCCTGAGCAACCCGAGCAGTGAGGCTATCACGGTTACCTTTACGGTGGATGATGTCACGGCAGTAGAGACGGGAGATTATACCGAACCTGCTACACTGACCGTTACGATTCCTGCAGGCAGTACGACAGTGAATGTAACCGTCCCTACGGTGGAGGATACGACGAATGAACCTACGGAGACCTTCGAGGTGAATATCACAAATGCAGAGACCGATACGAC
>CANMSL010000058.1 GCA_947500505.1 uncultured Aquimarina sp.
GGAGGTTGGACTACACCGCAAAACTTACCTTTTAATAGTGATCAGTATTCTACTGCTCACCCAGCACTTAGCATAGATGAAAAAACCTTGTATTTCTCTTCAGATATGCCTGGAGGAGAAGGACAGTCGGATATTTATGAAGTCGCTATAAACTCCGACGGAAGTTTTGGAGAACCAAAAAATTTAGGTGATAGAATAAATACAGAGGGTAAGGAAACATTTCCATTCATAAGTGGTACTAATGATCTCTATTTTTCATCTGATGGACATATCGGATTAGGTGGATTAGATGTATATGTGACCAGGCTTAATCCACAGACTGATGAAGAAAAATTGGTAGTTAATATTGGCAAACCAGT
>CANMSL010000059.1 GCA_947500505.1 uncultured Aquimarina sp.
GAACCGGCTACACTGACCGTTACGATTCCTGCGGGCAGTACGACAGTGAATGTAACCGTTCCTACGGTGGAGGATACTACCAACGAACCCACGGAGACCTTTGAGGTGAATATCACAAATGCAGAGACCGATACCACCAATACTACACTAACAGTAAGTGACGACCAGGGAATTGGTACGATCACAGACGATGATGGTGCCCCCACGGTAAGCATCAATGATGTCACCGTTGCAGAAGGAGACAATGCTGTCTTTGCAGTTACGCTAAACAATCCAAGCAGTGAGGCTATCACGGTTACCTTTACGATTGATGATGTCACAGCAGTAGAGACAGGCGACTATACAG
>CANMSL010000060.1 GCA_947500505.1 uncultured Aquimarina sp.
AGCAAAGATAATAAAAAGCACTTAAATAAGTACTTTTTATTTTGTCTTTAATGTATTGGATGGAAGTTATTAATGATCTCATGTAGATCTTCTAAATCGCCTTGTAAATATCTTTCTGTCGAACTAATGTATTTATGTCCTGCCATTACCTGTGTTTTTCTATGATTATATTGTTTTAACCCGTTGGTAATTATCGATGCTCAAATCTGTTTCACCACTTTCTACTATTTGATTTACTTTCGTTATTTTTTTAATAAACGTATGCGTAATTGTAAATCGTTCACCAGATGGGAAGAGCCTGTTAGTATCACTGCTGAA
>CANMSL010000061.1 GCA_947500505.1 uncultured Aquimarina sp.
TAATTCGGTTTTAAACAAAAAACCCCGCTAATTGCGGGGCTCTTGTGATCGCGACAGGATTCGAACCTGTGACCGTCTGCTTAGAAGGCAGATGCTCTATCCAGCTGAGCTACGCGACCAGTAAAATTGTAACTCTATTAATTGGTGACCGTCCCGATTAAGAAATCGGGATGCTCTATTCAGCTGAGCTACGCAACCGTAACTCTCTATTTTGTCGGGGTGGCAGGATTCGAACCTGCGACCTCCGCGTCCCAAACGCGGCGCGATAACCGGGCTACGCTACACCCCGA
>CANMSL010000062.1 GCA_947500505.1 uncultured Aquimarina sp.
GGCTACACTGACCGTTACGATTCCTGCGGGCAGTACGACAGTGAATGTAACCGTCCCTACGGTGGAGGATACGACCAGTGAACCCACGGAGACCTTTGAAGTGAATATCACAAATGCAGAGACCGATACCACGAATACAACCTTAACAGTAAGTGATGACCAGGGAATCGGTACGATCACAGACGATGATGCAGTTCCGACAGTAAGTATCAATGATGTCACCGTTGCAGAAGGGGACGCTGCTGTCTTTGCAGTTACGCTAAGCAATCCAAGCAGTGA
>CANMSL010000063.1 GCA_947500505.1 uncultured Aquimarina sp.
AGCCCAACTTAAAGTAAGACTAATTCGCTCTAGCCTGCCTTCAAAACCCATCTAACATAACAACCAAGGAATTTTTGCTTAATCCTATAGATTAAATTCTTATAAGGGTTTTCCATAATACTCAATACCCAAAACAGTACGGGTAATTTTTAGCACTGGAAAACTTTTCTAAAAAATATTTAACTTCTTATATAACAATATTAACCTGAGTTCGATTATTAGAACAAGCAAATTTGATTTGTATTTTGAGTTTGGAATCTGATGTGCGGTTTTTTAGG
>CANMSL010000064.1 GCA_947500505.1 uncultured Aquimarina sp.
CCATTATTAATATCAGTTTGTGAAATAGCATATGTCGCTGTGGCCGTTCCTTGCTCTCCAGGTGCTAGACTAGAAGGGGTAACTGCAAGGTTTGTGCTACCTGTAAGGATATCATCTATAAATATGTTATTCACTATTACATTCCCTGTATTTGTCACTGTAAAGGTGTAGGTAATCACATCTCCGACATTAGAGCCACTTAAAACTCCTGTTTTAACCAAAGTCAGTTCTGGATTACTATTTAAAATAGTTACCGTAGGGTCAT
>CANMSL010000065.1 GCA_947500505.1 uncultured Aquimarina sp.
ATTGGTACAATAACGGATGATGAAATTGCAAATCCATTATTGCAGGTGACCAAAACTATAAGAGTTCCTGGTAGTGTTTTAAATGATGTTATTGAATATGATATTGTAGTGACTAATGTTGGAAATACTTTTATAACAGATATTGAGGTTACCGATGCCAATGCAGATGCAGGCAGTATTGTAGGCAGTCCTATTACGAGTTTAGCACCGGGCGACAGTTTTACA
>CANMSL010000066.1 GCA_947500505.1 uncultured Aquimarina sp.
TGTAAAACTGTCGCCCGGTGCTAAACTCGTAATAGGACTGCCTACAATACTGCCTGCATCTGCATTGGCATCGGTAATCTCAATATTTGTAAGTGTTACATTTCCTGTATTGGTCACTACAATATCATATTCGATCACATCATTCAGCACACTACCTGCAACACGAACTGTTTTGATAACACTTAAACCAGGATTAGCAGGTAAACTGGTTACCGTAGG
>CANMSL010000067.1 GCA_947500505.1 uncultured Aquimarina sp.
CTTGGATTGCTTAGCGTAACTGCAAAGACAGCAGCGTCCCCTTCTGCAACGGTGACATCATTGATACTTACCGTAGGGGCACCATCATCATCTGTGATCGTACCAATTCCCTGGTCGTCACTTACTGTTAAGGTAGTATTGGTCGTATCAGTTTGGGCTCCGGTGATATTCACCTCAAAGGTCTCCGTAGGTTCATTCGTCGTATCCTCCACCGTAGG
>CANMSL010000068.1 GCA_947500505.1 uncultured Aquimarina sp.
TTTACGATTGATGATGTCACAGCAGTAGAGACAGGCGACTATACAGAACCGGCTACACTGACCGTTACGATTCCTGCAGGCAGTACGACAGTGAATGTAACCGTTCCTACGGTGGAGGATACGACGAATGAACCTACGGAGACCTTTGAAGTGAATATCACAAATGCAGAGACCGATACCACCAATACTACGCTAACAGTAAGTGA